>NZ_JAHVJA010000048.1 GCF_019801465.1 Leisingera daeponensis | reverse complement strand
CGCGACCGCGCCGCCGGCCGCGAGGCCCTGGCCGGCTTTGATTTCGGCAGCGAAGCCTTTGAGATGAGCTTGCGGGACGGGCAATTGCGGACGATTGCCGTCAAGCAACCGGACGCGCCTTTTGTGTTGAAAGGAAACGGGAATACGATGGCGTCAGCAGTCTACGGCACTTCCCCCCTGCCACAGCTGATTGCCAAGGGGCACGTCGGCGCGGAAGGCGACCTCCCGGCGGCCCAGAACTTTCTCGACCTCTTCAGGCTGGAAGCTCAATTCTGACCGCTGGCACGGATTTGCATGAACAAGGCGAAACCGAAAAGCTGCACGCAAACAGAAGCGGCTTTTTGCGTTGGGTGCTGCACAGCAACGGCACATTCCCTCTGGAAGAGCTTCAGGCGGCCTGCCCGAAACTGACATCCGAAATCTTTGCGGCGACCATAACCAACGCAGACGGCGAGGCTAACCTGGACGAAGTGCATGCAGCCCAATCGGCCGGCCTGCCGGCGCCGGCGTGCCGCTAAGTCCCGGTGCCGTGTGAAACACGGGATTTCCCTAGG
>NZ_JAHVJA010000047.1 GCF_019801465.1 Leisingera daeponensis | reverse complement strand
GTGAAGTTCCAGCAAGTTCAAAAGTATGAGACTGGCGTCAATCGCGTCAGCGCATCGAGGCTTTGGGAGATTGCTGAAGCTCTTGAGGTTGAGGTCTCCTATTTTTTCGAGGGTCTGAAATTTGAAGGGCACGCGGGAGCTGACACTGGCATAAGCCGCAGCCCGCTGCTCGAGAAGGAAGCCGTTGACCTGGTGCGGACCTACTATGGCATCCCTGAGAAGAGCCGAACTCAGCTACTGTCTCTAGCAAAATCACTTGCCGCATAAAGTGATGCACAGGATCCCGCCAGCATTCCTCCGCAACACTACGGCTAAAATCAAAATCAGCCCGTGATTGAGGGGAAGATTGCACACTGCTACCCTTGGGCAAGGCTGGAACAGCGTCTTCCATCCGCAACCCCATGAAAGCGGGACCCGCTTGAACACACAATAGAGCAGCTCGGGGGCGGAAGGCATGATTAGGAGAGTTGGATGCAGGCACAATTCATCTCAGCTGCCGTAACCGCTGTGCTTTCCGTCGCGGGAGCACCGGGCCATTCGTCGGCGGCCGAAATTCTTAGGTGCGACGTGGAGTCGTT
>NZ_JAHVJA010000046.1 GCF_019801465.1 Leisingera daeponensis | reverse complement strand
ATGACAAGCCCGCTGCCGTCCCAGAACAGGATCTTCATCCTGTCCGCCCGTTTGGCGCGGAACACAAAGACCGTGCCGGTGAACGGATCTTCCGCCAGCGCTGACTGCACGAGCGCTGCCAGACCGTCATGGCCTTTGCGGAAATCCACCGGCTTTGTCACCACCAGTATCCGGACGCCCTGCGAGGGCATCAGCATGGCGTGGCCCCGAGCGCATGCACGATCTCTGCGATCCGGATTGCGGGCGTGCCGGGCGCCAGCTCGATCCTAACTTCGCCCGAGACGATCCGGATCACCTCTTCCGATGCCGCAATGTCCGGCTCCGGCGGCACCTCCGGCACATCGCAGACCACCAACGGGGCGAAGACCGGTTCGTCCGGCTCCGCCGCTGGCAACACCAGCTTCCCCTGCTTCGCCAGCCGGCGCCAGGCCGACAGCTGGTTCGCTAAGACATCATACCGCGCCGCCACGCCATTCACAGTCGCGCCCGGTTCGAGCGTATCCGCCACTGCCTGGGCCTTGGCTTCATCCGGCCACCGTCGGTGACCCGACGCGTAGATCTCGACGCCCAACGATTTGAGAAACGAATTTGTAGCGCACATTGCGAAACGCACTCCCCACTATGAGATGTGCAAAATCTCGCAGCACCGGATAGGCGCTACAACGTGGGGCCGGGACAGCGCTTAC
>NZ_JAHVJA010000045.1 GCF_019801465.1 Leisingera daeponensis | reverse complement strand
TAGGCTCTGGACTCATTGAGTTTCAAAGCCAGTAGATAACGAGGGCTGCAAGCGCGATTGCTGACAGGAAGACTTTTGGGCATCTGTCGTATCGTGTCGCAACCCGCCGCCAGTCCTTCAGCCTGCCGAACATAATCTCAATGCGGTTGCGCCGCTTATATCGGCGTTTGTCGTATCTGATGGCTTTCTTGCGCTGCTTTCGACCGGGGATGCAGGCGCGTATCCCTTTGTCTTTTAACGCTTCTCTAAACCAATCGGCATCATACCCGCGATCTCCGAGAAGCCATTGGACGTCAGGCAGGCCGCTCAGCAGCGCCTTTGCACCGGTGTAATCACTGACCTGTCCGGCGGTCACGAACAGGTTCAGTGGACGCCCCTGGCTGTCACAGATTGCGTGCAGCTTAGTGTTCATGCCGCCCTTAGTGCGCCCGATCAGGCGCCCACGCCCCCCTTTTTAACCCCAAGACTGGAGGCCGTACGGTGTGCTTTCAGGTAAGTTGCGTCGATCATCACGGTCTTTTCCTCACCGTGATCAGCAGCCAGACCGGCCATCATCTGGGCAAAGATGCCTTTGTCGCTCCACCGCTTCCAACGGTTGTACAAGGTCTTGTGCGGGCCGTAATCTTTGGGAGCATCACGCCAGCGCAAGCCATTGCGATTGATGAAGATAATTCCGCTCAGAACACGCCGGTCATCAACACGCGGCTTACCGTGGGACTTCGGAAAATAAGGCTCAAGACGGTCCATCTGCGCGTCCGTCAGCCAGAAAAGATCAGACATATCACCGCTCATTTTTCGAACCGTGAATCACGCCACCCACCGGAAATCAATGGGTCCTGACCCTAG
>NZ_JAHVJA010000044.1 GCF_019801465.1 Leisingera daeponensis | reverse complement strand
GTCTGCCGGCCGAGGGCGCCATCGCGCATGTGCTGGTCAGCAAGTTCTCGGATCACCTGCCGTTATACCGCCAGAGCCAGATCCTGGCCCGGTCCGGGATCGACATTCACCGCAGCACGCTCGCCGATTGGGTTGGCACCGCCGCCTTCCACCTCGGTCCCGTAGTCGACCGGCTCGCCGAGCACCTGAAGGGCTGGGGCAAACTGTTCATGGACGAGACCACGGCACCGGTCCTGGACCCGGGTCGCGGCCGGACAAAGACCGGATACCTTTGGGCGCTGGCCCGGGACGACCGCGGATGGGGCGGCGATGACCCGCCCGGCGTTGTCTTCACCTATGCCCCGGGCCGCGCCGGGCAGAACGCAGAACAGATCCTGCAGGGCTTCGATGGCATCCTGCAGCTGGACGGCTATACCGGCTACAACCGGCTGACGCGCCCCTCGCGGAAAGGCGGCGCGCCGGTCACCGTCGCGCATTGCTGGGCGCATGCCCGCAGGAAGCTGAAGGAGGTCTTCGACCGCGACGGCTCGGAGATCGCCGCCGAGGGACTGCGCCGGATTGCGGAGCTCTACCGCATCGAGGGTGAGATCCGCGGCATGGGCCCCGGCCAGCGGCTGTCGGCCCGGCAGGCCCGCACCGCGCCGCTGGTCGCCGGGTTCGGAGAATGGCTGCAAAGCCAGCGCCGCCGGATCTCCTCAAAGTCGCGTCTCGGAGAAAAACTGGCTTACATCCACCGGCAGTGGGACGGGCTGCAGACCTTCCTCCACGACGGCCGCGTCGAGATCGACTCCAATGCTGTCGAGAACCTGATCCGCCCAATCGCCCTGACAAGAAAGAACGCGCTATTCGCCGGCCATGATGAAGGCGGCCGCGCCTGGGGCTGCATCGCTTCGCTCATTGCCACGGCGAAGATCAATGGCGTCGAGCCCTTCGCCTA
>NZ_JAHVJA010000043.1 GCF_019801465.1 Leisingera daeponensis | reverse complement strand
TACGGCTTACAGGTTGGGGTACAGCGGGAAGCGGGCGCAGAGGTCCGCAACCTTGGCGCGCACCGCGGCTTCCACGTCGGCGTTGCCTTCTTCACCGTTGGCCGCCAGCCCGTCGATCACCTCAATGATCAGGTCGGCGATCTGGCGGAACTCCGCCTCGCCGAAGCCGCGGGTGGTGCCGGCCGGGGTGCCGAGGCGCAGGCCCGAGGTCACGGTGGGCTTTTCCGGGTCGAACGGGATGCCGTTCTTGTTGGTGGTGATATGGGCGCGGCCGAGGGCCTTGTCGGCGATGTTGCCGGTGACGCCCTTGGGGCGCAGGTCAACCAGCATCACGTGGGTGTCGGTGCCGCCGGTCACGATGTCCAGGCCGCCCTTGATCAGCTGGTCCGCCAGCGCTGCCGCGTTCGCCTTGACCTGCTTCTGGTAGGCTTTGAACTCCGGCTTCAGCGCCTCGCCGAAGGCTGCCGCCTTGCCTGCGATCACATGCATCAGCGGGCCGCCCTGGATGCCCGGGAAGATCGCCGAGTTTACCTTCTTGGCGATGGCTTCGTCGTTGGTCACGATCATGCCGCCGCGGGGGCCGCGCAGGGTCTTGTGGGTGGTGGTGGTCGCCACATGCGCATGCGGGAACGGCGAGGGGTGCTCCCCGGCCGCGATCAGGCCTGCGATATGGGCCATGTCGACCATGAAATAGGCGCCGACGCTGTCGGCGATTTCACGGAACCTGGCAAAGTCGATCTGGCGCGGGATGGCGGAGCCGCCGGCGATGATCAGCTTCGGCTGGTGCTCGTTTGCCAGTGCCTGGATCTGGTCGTAGTCAATCAGGTTGTCGCTTTCGCGCACGCCGTAATGCACTGCGTTGAACCACTTGCCCGACTGGTTCGGCGCGGCGCCGTGGGTCAGGTGGCCGCCGGAGGCGAGGTCCATGCCGAGGATGGTGTCGCCGGGCTGGATCAGCGCCTGGAACACGCCCTGGTTGGCCTGGCTGCCGGAGTTCGGCTGCACGTTGGCGTATTCACAGCCGAACAGCTGCTTGGCGCGGTCGATGGCCAGGTTCTCGGCAACGTCGACATACTGGCAGCCGCCGTAGTAGCGGCGCCCCGGGTAGCCTTCGGCGTATTTGTTTGTCAGCACCGAGCCCTGCGCTTCCATCACCGCGGCGGAGACGATGTTCTCGGAGGCGATCAGCTCGATCTCATCGCGCTGGCGGCCCAGCTCGGCCGTGATCGCGCCGAACAGTTCAGGATCGCGCTCAGACAGCGCTTGGGTGAAAAA
>NZ_JAHVJA010000042.1 GCF_019801465.1 Leisingera daeponensis | reverse complement strand
CGCGACCGCGCCGCCGGCCGCGAGGCCCTGGCCGGCTTTGATTTCGGCAGCGAAGCCTTTGAGATGAGCTTGCGGGACGGGCAATTGCGGACGATTGCCGTCAAGCAACCGGACGCGCCATTTGTTTTGAAAGGAAACGGGAATACGATGGCGTCAGCAGTCTACGGCACTTCCCCCCTGCCACAGCTGATTGCCAAGGGGCACGTCGGCGCGGAAGGCGACCTCCCGGCGGCTCAGAACTTTCTCGACCTCTTCAGGCTGGAAGCTCAATTCTGACCGCTGGCACGGATTTGCATGAACAAGGCGAAACCGAAAAAGCTGCACGCAAACAGAAGCGGCTTTTTGCGTTGGGTGCTGCACAGCAACGGCACATTACCTCTGGAAGAGCTTCAGGCGGCCTGCCCGAAACTGACATCCGAAATCTTTGCGGCGACCGTAACCAACGCAGACGGCGAGGCTAACCTGGACGAAGTGCATGCAGCCCAATCGGCCGGCCTGCCGGCGCCGGCGTGCCGCTAAGTCCCGGTGCCGTGTGAAACACGGGATTTCCCTAGGGTTCATTCTATCTTAAATTGATCGGAGCAGGTTAGGAGGTAACGAGGCTCCACTTATTTTGCTAGGGGAACCAAACGATGAACCCAATCGACCAACATGTAGGCAATCGCATCCGTCACTGCCGCTGGATGAAAGGCATGTCACAGCAAGACCTGGCTGCTCGCTGCAATGTGAAGTTCCAGCAAGTTCAAAAGTATGAGACTGGCGTCAATCGCGTCAGCGCATCGAGGCTTTGGGAGATTGCTGAAGCTCTTGAGGTTGAGGTCTCCTATTTTTTCGAGGGTCTGAACGTTGATGGGCCCACGGGCTCTGAAACTGACATAAGCCGCAGCCCGCTGCTCGAGAAAGAAGCTGTTGACCTAGTGCGGTCCTACTATGGCATCCCTGAGAAGAGCCGAACTCAGCTACTCTCTCTAGCAAAATCACTTGCCGCATAAAGTGATGCACAGGATCCCGCCAGCATTCCACTGCAACACTACGGCTAAAATCAAAATCAGCCCGTGATTGAGGGGAAGATTGCACACTGCTACCCATGGGCAAGGCTGGAACAGCGTCTTCCATCCGTATCCCCGTGAAAGCGGAAACCGCTAGAACACACAATAGAGCAGCTCAGGGGGGCGGAAGGCATGAATAGGAGAGTTGGATGCAGGCACAATTCATCTCAGCTGCCGTAACCGCTGTGCTTTCCGTCGCGGGAGCACCGGGCCATTCGTCGGCGGCCGAAATTCTTAGGTGCGACGTGGAGTCGTT
>NZ_JAHVJA010000041.1 GCF_019801465.1 Leisingera daeponensis | reverse complement strand
GGGGGGTGATGATGCGCGGGACGGATGAAGTAAGCGGATCGCTTTTCAGCTATGTCGATCTGGAAGAGCGCATCCCCGCGCGGCACCTGCTCCGCAAGATCAGGCAGGTAGTCAACGACGCGCTGGCCAGCCTGGATGCCGATTTCGAGGCGCTTTACACTGGTTTCGGCCGTCCCTCGATCCCGCCGGAGCGGCTGATCCACTGCCCGGCAGGCGATTTGGCAATGCCAAATCTGCCGAGAGGGTGGCGAGCCTGCTGCAAATCCTGTTTTCGGTCCGCTCCGAGCGGCAACTGATGGAATAGATGCAATATAACCTGCTGTTCCGCTGGTTTGCCGGTCTCGGGATCGATGACCCTGTTTGGGTCCCCACTGCCTTCACCAAGAACCGCGACCGGCTGATGACAGCCGATATGCCGCGCAAGGTGATGGCGGCGATCCTGGCTCATCACGAGGTCGCGCCACTCCTGTCGGACGACCACTTTTCGGTCGATGGAACGCTCATAAAGGCCTGGGCGCCGATGAAGAGTTTCCAGCCGAAGGCAGCGGGCACACCCCCAGCGATGATAGGCCGGATGACCCGCCTTCGACATGCATTACCCCTGCCGCACAGCTCATCCGACCCGAAACCGAGACCGGTCAAATGCCCCGCTCCAGCCGCCGCAGCCGAAATCCCGAGGTCGACTTCAAGGGCGAGAAGCGTTCCAATGCGACCCATGCTTCGGTCACCGACCCGGACGCACGGCTCTATAAGAAATCTCCCGGCACGGGGGCAATGCTGTGCTTCATGGGGCATGCGCTGATGGAAAACCGGCACGGACTGGTTGTTCAAGGCGACCTGACCCGCGCTGACGGCCGCGCGGAACGCAGGGCCGCGCTGGACATGTTGCACCGCCACTCCCCCGGATCGACCCGGCAGCTGACCTTGGGTGCCGACAAGGGATACGATGCGGCCGAATTCGTTGCGGATCTCCGCCAGGCCTGCGCCACCCCGCACGCCGCCAGGAAAGCGCGGCATTCAGCAATCGACCGGCGCACCACCCGGCACAAAGGCTATGCCCTGTCCCAGAAGCACCGCAAGCGGATCGAAGAGGCGTTTGGTTGGGCTAAGACCGTTGGCGGCATGTCCCAGACCGTCAATCGCGGCGTAGAGCGGGTGCGGTCGCGTTTCATTCTGACGCTCGCCGCTGGAAATCTCGCCCGGCTGCCCCGCTTACTGGCGGCATGAGGCTGCATGAGGTGGCCACAAGCCTGCTTCCAGCCGCCCGATCCGGAAGGGAGACAAGAGAGCCCCCCTCAGAGAGAACAGCGTCCCGCTGGCCTGACTAATTCTGCGGCCTG
>NZ_JAHVJA010000040.1 GCF_019801465.1 Leisingera daeponensis | reverse complement strand
TTCCGTCCATTCGTCGAACGGCAGGTTCGAGGTGATCAGGATGGAGCCGCGCTCGCACCTCTGGGAGATCAGTTCGAAGAGCAACTCGGCGCCGGTCTTACTGAGAGGCACGAAGCCGAGTTGGTCGATGATCAAGAGCTTGTGCTTCACCAATTGTTTCTGAAGCCGCAGGAGCTGGCGTTCGTCTCGCGCCTCCATCAGCTCATGTACGATGGCTGCGGCGGTGGTGAAGCGGACCGCCATCCCCTTCTGGCAGGCAGCCAAACCGAGGCCGAGCGCGACGCGGGTCTTGCCGGTGCCGCTGGGACCAAGGGCGATGACGTTCTCGCAGCGGTCGATCCATTCACAGCGCGCAAGCTCCAGGACCTGCATCTTGTTGAGGCTGGGGATTGCGGTGAAGTCGAAGCTGTCGAGGCTCTTGGTGGCTGGGAATTTCGCTGCCTTGATCCGGCGTTCGATCATCCGCCGCTCCCGGTCGATGAGTTCCAGCTCGATCAGGCGCGCCAGGAACCGGACATGGTCACGAGCCTCGGCAGCACAGAGCCGGGCTTGCTTGTCGTATTCCCGCAGGATGGTCGGCAGCTTCAGCTTCTTGAGTTGGTGGTTCAACAGGATCTGCGGGGCTTCCGTCACGTCGGGGCACCGGTTGTCAGGCACATGTAGCTGGCCGGAGATGTCGTCTGCACCGTAGTCCGTGGCAGGAACGGGTAGACATCCAGATCGAACCTCGGTGGCCGTCGTTCGATCCTGCACAGTACCAGATGCTTCACGGCATCGAAGCTGATCGCACCCATTTGGAGAGCCGCCTTCACGGCAGCATGAACCTCTTCCATCTCGAAGCTTTCGAGCAGCCGTAGGACCTGAACGTATTCGCGCCGTCCGGCCTTCAGCATGCGTGCATCCATCAGCTACTGGAGAGTGCCAAACGCCTTGGGAAGCTCCCATCCGGCCAGCGGTGCTGCCTGCCCGAAGGCGGCAATCTTCCTTTCCAGCAACGGCAGGTAATGGATCGGATCGAAGATCATGTCTTCGCGGTCGTAGCTGCGGGCATGTCGCGCGATGACCTCGCCGCCACATCCGATGACCACCCGGTCGACATAGGCGCGGATCCAGACATCCCGGTGCCCGAAGGCAACCGGCACGGAGTAATCGTTGGTTTTGTAGCGCACCAGTGCGAGCGAGCTGACCCGCGCGGACGCCTGGTCACAGGCTGCAAAAGGTGTGTCTGACAACGACGCCATCGCCTCCAGATCCTGTTGGAGCCGTTCACCAATCGTCTCGCTGTGCCCTCGTAGCTTATCATTCTGGCGTTTCCGGCATTGCTCTTCGAGCCAATCGTTGAAGGCATCCCAGGTCGGAAAGTTCGGGACCGGAACCATGAAGTTGCGCCGGGAATAGCCGACCAGCCCTTCGACGGAACCCTTGTCGTTGCCCTTGCCAGGACGCCCGTAGCGGTCCCGGATCACGTAGTGGGACAGCATCTCGCTGAACAGCCGCGCGC
>NZ_JAHVJA010000039.1 GCF_019801465.1 Leisingera daeponensis | reverse complement strand
GCCAACCTTCAGCGCTCATGGAACGCGCGCTGGATCGGGTCAGCAATGGGCGACACGATATAGTCCAGCACGGACCGGACATCCGTGCGTATGGAAGCATCAACTTCCATTCCCGCAGTCAGGCGGCCTTTCAGGGATTGCTGCCCTCTGCTGCCTTCGGCCAGAGAAATCCGCGCGCTGAAGAAGGCTTCTCCACGGTCGTTCAGCTGCGAGTTGGGTGACACATCGATCACCTCGCCGATCTGCACCCCGTATTTTTTGGCGTCGAAAGTGGTCGACTTCAGCTCCACCGGGTCGCCGGGGCTGACGTGGCCGATATCCTCCGGGCGGATCTGAACTTCGGCGATCAGCCGGTCCTGAGTCGGCAGCACCTCTGCGATCAGCTCGCCTGGCCCGACCACTTCGCCCGGCCCCTTGATGTAAAGCTGCTGCACCACGCCCTGCACCGGGGCCGCGACTGTGAGGCGGTCACGCTGCGCGGCATTGTCCGCAAGTGCCCGTTTGATCAGTGCCAGATCCTCCTGCTCGGCCTCAAGCCCGGACAGCAGCCGGTCTCTGGAACTGGCAACAAACTCCTCTTCCTCGCGGCGGGCTTCCATCAGGCCGCGTTCGGCATCGGCGAGGGCTGACAGCGCCCGCAGGCGGCTACCCTCGATTTCCAGGGCCCGGGCGTCGAACCGGCTCAATTCAGTCCGGCTCAGCAGCCCCTTCCGGTTCAGAGCCAGAGCCGCTGCGTTTTCGACCGCAAAAGCCTCTTCCTGCCGTACAGCATTCCGGTGCAGCTCCCGTTTGATCTCCAGCGACCTTTCGAGCTCAGTGATCCGCAGGCGGATCCGGCTGCGGGTCGCGTCGAACGCATTCAGCTGTGCCAGCAGGCGGTGGCCGGGCTCCAGCTCCGCCCGGGCGGTTTCAGCCGGAAGGATCCCGTAGGTCACATCGACAACTGTCTTCAGCCGCGCTGTGTTCCGCTCCAGAGCGGCTTCGCGCACTTTCAGCCGCTGGAATTCCGCATTGACCAAATCCCCGGACAGCCGCGCCAGCGGAGCCCCCTCTGCGACCTGCTGGCCCTCCTGCACCAGGATCTCCGCCAGAATTCCGCCGTCCAGATGCTCAACCGGCCGCGGATACGTGGTGGGCACGATCGTCCCCTTGGCATAGGTGAGCTCCGGCAGGTCGGCATAGGCTGCCCAGATCAGGCCGGCAGCCAATGCGCCTATCAGCACCCGGGCGGTCTGCCGGGACGAGCTGAGCACCGGCCGGTGCACAGCGTTCAGCCCCCGTTTCTGACCGTCGTCCAGGCTCGGCATCCAAACCGAGACCGTGTCGTTCTGCATGATGCGTTTCCTTTGCTATTTCTGCCCGGCAGTATCCTGAAGATAGGCAGCGATCTTCTCCCGCCCCTTGCGGCCGCTGCCGCTCAGAACCACACGGCCGCGGTGCAGCGCCGCAAAATGATCCCCCAGCGCCAGATCATCCGGATGGTTGGATATCAACAGCGTGGCGCTGGCCGCGCGGCGCCGGGCGATCGCGGCCCGGATCCGCCTGGCGTGGCGGCTGTCGAGCCCCTCGGCGGGCTGGTCGAATATGCGCAGCGGTCCCGGCTGCATCAGTGCCCGGGCAACGGACAGCCCCTGCTTCAGCTCATAGGGCAGCTTGCTGCCGGCCTCAAAGGTCAGCCGGGTATCGATGCCGTCAGGCAATGCCTCGGCCTCTTCCCGCACACCGGCTTCCTCCAGGACATCCAGCACCCGAGCCGGATCCGCGCCCGGCACTGCCAGCTCGAAGTTCTGCCAGATGGTGCCATAGAAAAACGCCGGGGCCTGCGGCGCAAAGGCAATCGCCCGGCGCAAATCATCCACCGGTATCTGGCGCAGGTCCGCACCGTTGAACAGGATGCGCCCCGCGCTCAGCTCATGCAGGCCGGCGATGGTTTCCGCCAGGAGCGTCTTGCCGGAGAGATTGGGCCCCGACAGCACGGTGATTTCGCCCATGCTGATCTTCAGACCGGCACCGGCCAGCAGCAGATCGCTTGAACCGGGCATGCGGAGCGAGGCCAATTCGACCACCACAGGCGGTGCCGCCGCCGCTCCGCGGCGCGGCGCCACCCCGCGGCGGTTCTCTTCGGGCAA
>NZ_JAHVJA010000038.1 GCF_019801465.1 Leisingera daeponensis | reverse complement strand
TTGTCAATCGGCATGGAACTTTGACCCCCTATAGGCATCCAAAATTGACCCCCTGTTTGACGTGCGGTTAGCTGGCCCGATGCGGTGTAGCCTCCACAAAGCGAAGCCGTATCGGGCCAGCGTCGGCTCGACTATTCTCGGGTTTTGAAGCGCCAGCTCTCGTTGCCAGTTTCGACGATGTCGCAATGGTGGGTAAGGCGGTCGAGCAGCGCGGTAGTCATTTTGGCGTCGCCGAAGACCGAGGGCCATTCGCCGAAGTCGAGGTTGGTCGTCACGATGATCGATGCGCGCTCGTAGAGGCGGCTGATGAGATGGAACAATAGCTGACCACCGGTTTGTGCGAAGGGAAGATAGCCAAGCTCGTCGAGGATCAGGAAGTCGAGGCGGCACAGCAGATCTGCCGTGCGCCCCTGTCGGTCGGCGCGGGCTTCCGCATCGAGTTTGTTCACCAGGTCCACAACGTTGAAGAAGCGCCCCCGCCTGCCGCGGCGGATGCACGCCCGAGCGATGCTGACGGCCAGGTGGGATTTACCGGTCCCTGTGCCGCCGATCAGCACGACATTGCGTTGCTGCGCCAGAAACTCTCCGGTCGCCAGATCACGGACCAGCGCCTCGTTGACCGGCGTGCCTTCGAAGCTGAACTCATCGACTTCTTTCGCCAGGGGCAGCTTGGCAATCGTCATCTGGTATTTGATCGAGCGCGCCTGCTTCTCACTGATCTCGGCGTTCAGCAGATCGCCGATGATCTGTTGCGGTTCGTGCTGACGCTTCACCGCCGTGGCGATGGTCTCATCGTAGGCGGCCTTCATGCCGTAGAGCTTCAGCTGGCTCATCGCGTCCAGCACCTGTGATCTTTCCATGGATGGGTCTCCTTAGGCTGTCATAGCGTTTGCAGTCGGCCACGGGCTCGCAGGTCAGTCGCAGCGCGTCGGGCGTATCGATGGTCAGCGGCGGCGGCGGCTCACGATGCCGGGCCAGAATGTTGATGACGACCGAAGCCGCGGGGGCCCCTTCGTTCAGCGCTTCGGCACAGGCAGCATCCACTGCATCCAGCCCATCGGTGGGGATCATGCTCAGGATCTGGACCATCTGCCGGTCGCCATTGGGCACCTTGCCCAGTTTGCGCTGAATGCGCCTGATCGCTGATGGCAGTTCCCAGTCCTTGAAGGGAGCCCCATTCCTGAGGGCGCCAGGCTTGCGGGCCAGCACCGGGATGTAGTGCAGCGGATCGTAGATGGCCTTGTCGCGCCCGAAGGCTCGTTCATGCCGCCCTACGATCTTGCCGTCCAGCCAGAACTCGACCCGCTCGGCATAGGCGCGGATCTCGACTGGCCGGCCGACGGCGCGGCCATCCACCGAATAGCGGTTCTTGTCGAACCGGACGAGACAGGTCTTCGAGACTGATGCCGGAACAGCGTGGAATCCATCAAAGGGGCCGACATATGGCACCAGACTCGCCCGCTCGCCCTCGAAGACCTCCCAGATCGTGCGGTCTCGAAGCTCCTGATGCGGATGAGATTTGGCCCAGGCGACGCAGCGATCCTCGAGCCAGGCGTTTAGTTCGGCGTAACTCTTAAACTTGGGCCTGGGCACGAAGAAGCGACGCCGGACAACGCCTACCTGGTTCTCGACCTGTCCCTTCTCCCAGCCCGATGCTGGTGTGCAGGCAACGGGATCGACAAGATAATGCCCGCACATCTGCTGGAAGCGCCGATTGTAGGCCCGGTCGCGGCCAACGAAGATCGTGTCTACCGCCGTCTTCATGTTGTCGTAGATCCCGCGCGTGCAGGCCCCGCCGAAGAAGGCGAAGGCCTTGTCATGGGCATCGAACACCATCTCCTGCGTCTCGCGCGGATAGGCCCGGACAAACAGCATGCGGCTGTGGCAGAGCCGGACATGCGCCACCTTCACAGTGGTGGTCGCACCGTCGATCACAACAATCTCGTGGCTCCAGTCAAATTGGTAGGCCTCGCCCGGATCGAAAATCAGCGGGACATAGGCGGCCGCGGAGGCCTCTTGTTCTTCCTTGGACCACGTGGCCGCGTAACGCCGGACAGCGTCATAGCCGCCGTCATATCCAAGGGCTCTCAGTTCTTCGAAGATCCGGATGCGGGTTAACCGCTCGCGCTTTGGCTTCCTCGCATTCGCCGCCAACATCTCTTCGAGCTTGTCTTTCCATGGCCCGATCTTCGGCAGAGGCTGGACGCGGCGTTCGTAGGTTGCTTCCGTCACACCAGACCGGATCACCTTCCGCACCGTATTCCGCGATACCCGCAGTTCCCGGCAGATTTGCTTGATCGGCTTCCTGTCCTGAAAATACGCCCGCCGGATCTTTGCTATCGTCTCCACGACCAACATCCCAATCTGTGCTCCCCGATAACCTCGGGGGCATGATTCACATCAGTGTAAGGGGGTCATTTTTGGACGCCGATTTCCCCGCTACGGGGTCAAAATTGCATGCCTGTTCACA
>NZ_JAHVJA010000037.1 GCF_019801465.1 Leisingera daeponensis | reverse complement strand
GGCGCGTCCGGTTGCTTGACGGCAATCGTCCGCAATTGCCCGTCCCGCAAGCTCATCTCAAAGGCTTCGCTGCCGAAATCAAAGCCGGCCAGGGCCTCGCGGCCGGCGGCGCGGTCGCGCATCAGGTTCACTCCCATTGAAATCATCAGCGCCGAGGGGCTGATGAAGCGGGTCGGGTCATGACCCGGCACCGTCAGCGCCCAGCGGCACAGCGCCTCCAGCACCGGCAGCAGGCCGCGGCCCGCACCTGTCAGCGCATAAATGCCCAGCCGCTCGTCATGGTCAATCACCCCCGCCGCTGTCAGCTGCTCCAGCCGTCCGGTCAGCACACTGGCAGTGATGCCCGGCAGTCCCTTGCGGATCATCTGGAACCGTTTGGGAGCAAACATCAGCTCGCGCACAACCAGCAGCGCCCAGCGGTCGCCGACCAGGTTCAGCGCATGCGCGGCCAGGCAGCCTTCGTCATAGCGGATACGCGGGGATTTGCCGTGTTTAGTCATTTTAAAATACTATCAGTTGTTTTTCACTACTTCAACTGGCACGATTGACGCAGGAGCAGGATTCGCTCCGCAGCAAAAGGATACTTGAGATGGCCTACTACACGGGCATGGTCGCAGCGGTCCCGGCTGCGAATAAGAAGAAATATGCGGAGCATGCGGCGGTGGCCTGGCCCCTGTTTGCATCCTATGGCGCAACCCGAATGGTCGAGACCTGGGGCGTTGACGTGCCCAAGGGAAAAGTCACTGACTTTTACGGTGCCGTGGATGCCAAGGCGGATGAAGCGATCGTATTCTCCTGGATCGCCTGGCCGGACAAGGCAACCGCGGATACGGCGTGGAAGAAGATGGAAAGCGACCCCGCGATGAAGGAGCTGGCGGAAATGCCCTTTGACGGCAGCCGCATGATTTACGGTGGCTTCTCGCCAGTCTTCGAGCGGGGCAATCACACCGGCGCAGGGTATTATCAGGGCTTCCTGCTGGCGGTGCCGCAGAAGAACAAGGCGGCCTATACCGAGATGGCGGACGAGGGCTGGCAGATGTTCGAAAAAGGCGGTGCGCTCGGGCTGATCGAAAACTGGGGAGAGGACGTGCCGCACGGCAAAAAGACCGATTTCTACCGCGCTGCGAAGGCCGAAGAGGGTGAGGTGCCGCTGTTCAGCTGGTCCGCCTGGCCCGACCGCGCCACCTGCGATGCCGCCGCCAAGGCGATGGAGGCGGAAATGGGCAGTATCGACATGTCAGCGATGCCCTTCGACGGCATGCGGATGATGTGGGGAGGGTTCGAGCCACTGTTCGATTCCGGAGAGAAGGCATGACTCTCACGCTCATCACCTATGACTGGCTGCCCGAGTTCCCCCGCGGTTTCGTGCGCGACTTGCGCGTGCGGTGGGTGCTGGAGGAACTCGGCCGCCCCTATCTGGTTGAGACGGTCCCCGCTCACCCGAGGAGCGAAGCACACCGGGAAATGCAGCCTTTTGCGCAGGTCCCGGTGATCCGCGACGGGGAGCTGACCCTGTTCGAAAGCGGCGCGATCCTGATGCATCTGGGGGAAGGCACTGCGCTGCTGCCCGGTCCGCGGCGTGCTGAGGTTACTCAATGGCTCTTCGCCGCCCTGAACACGGTCGAGATAGCCGTCATCCGCTGGGAGACAATGGTGCTTGCGGAAAGGATTCCGGAGTTTTTTGGCCCGGCGCCGGCTGGGGAAGTTACCGCCCATGCCAGGCAGGAGCTGGACACCAAGCTGGCGGCGCTGGAGCAGGCGGTTGCCGAGCGGGACTGGCTTGCCGGCGCATTCAGCATTGCCGACGTAGCGATGACCGAAGTGCTGCGCGTGCCGGAGTCTGAAGGCGCCCTGGAAGGCTATCCGGTCCTTTCGGACTATGTAGCGCGGGCCGCCGCCCGGCCCGCATTCAAAAAGGCGATGGCAGATCACATGGGCCATTGGCAGCAGGCAGATGCCGCCCGCGCCGCTTCCGGCCAGGCCTGACGCCCGCTGGAGCGGACCTGGAGCAGCCGGGTATTGCGGTCCGGCTGGAGTCCGGAATTTCACCCGGTTCGGGCTGCAAACGCCCGAAGACAGCTCTGAAGGAGAACAAGGAATGGCCATTGCCAAAAATACAGTTTGCCTCTGGTATGACAATGAGGCCGAAGCTGCAGCCCGCTTTTATGCGGAAACCTTTCCCGGCAGTTCGGTAACGGCCGTACGGCACGCACCCAGCGATTTCCCCTCCGGCAAGGCCGGAGATGTGCTGGCGGTCGAGTTCACGGTTCTGGGCATCCCCTGCCTGGGTCTGAATGGCGGGTCTGCGTTCAAACACAGCGAAGCCTTCTCGTTCCAGATATCCACCGAGGATCAGGAGGAGACCGACCGCTACTGGAACGCGATTGTCAGCAACGGCGGCGAGGAAAGCGCCTGCGGGTGGTGCAGAGACAAATGGGGCATCTCCTGGCAAATCACGCCGCGGGTTCTGATGGAGGCGCTTGCCGCAGGCGGCGGCGAAGCGAAGCGCGCGTTTGAGGCGATGATGCAAATGAGGAAAATTGACGTTGCTGCAATCGAGACGGCCCGCCGCGGCTGAACCGATGAAGGCCGGGTGTTTCAGGAGATTTCGAGGATGAAGACCACTGCTTTAGGCGCGGCAGCTTCTCTGCTGCTGGCAACGCTGGCGCAGGCCGCCACTGTCCGCGTGGATGGCCATGAAATCCATTACGAGGTGCATGGCGACCCGGGTTCGGGCGGGG
>NZ_JAHVJA010000036.1 GCF_019801465.1 Leisingera daeponensis | reverse complement strand
CGCGTAGCGATGACGCCGGAGTCTGCGGCGCAGCTGCAGAAGCTGGGGTACGGCTGCGCGATCGAGGCCGGGGCCGGGGCGGCGGCGGGGTTTTCCGATGCCGCCTATGAGGCCGCGGGCGTCGAGATCATCAAGACCCCGGCGGCGCTGTGGAAGGCCTGCGACATTGTCGCCAAGGTGCGCCAGCCGGACGAGACCGAGCTGAAGCGGCTGACCAAGGGCAAGACGCTGATCTCCTTCTTCAACCCGGCCGGGAACGAAGCGGGGATGGAGGCGGCCAAGGCCAAGGGCGCCAATGTCATCGCCATGGAAATGGTGCCGCGGATCTCCCGCGCGCAGAAGATGGACGCGCTCAGCTCGATGGCGAACATCGCGGGCTACCGCGCGGTGATCGAGGCGGGCAACAACTTCGGCCGCTTCTTCACCGGCCAGATCACCGCCGCGGGCAAGGTGCCCCCGGCAAAGGTCCTGGTGGTCGGCGCCGGCGTTGCGGGCCTCGCCGCCATCGGCACCTCGACCAGCCTGGGCGCCGTCACCTATGCCTTCGACGTGCGCCCCGAAGTGGCCGAGCAGGTGGAATCGATGGGCGCCGAGTTCGTCTATCTCGATTTCGAGGAGGAGCAGCAGGACGGCGCCGCCACCGGCGGCTATGCGGCGGTCTCCTCGCCGGAATTCCGCGAAGCGCAGCTCGCCAAGTTCCGCGAGCTGGCGCCGGAGATGGACATTGTCATCACCACCGCGCTGATCCCCAACCGCGAAGCGCCGGAGCTGTGGACCGAGGATATGGTCGCAGCGATGAAGCCGGGTTCGGTGATCGTTGATCTGGCGGCGGAAAAAGGCGGCAACTGCAAGCTGACCGTCGCGGATGAGAAGATCGTGACGGACAACGGCGTCACCATCATCGGCTACACCGATTTCCCGTCCCGGATGGCGGCGCAGGCCTCGTCGCTTTACGCCACCAACATCCGCCACATGATGGCGGACCTCACGCCGGAGAAAGACGGCCAGGTCAACCACAACATGGAAGACGACGTGATCCGCGGCGCCACCGTCACGTTTGAGGGCGAGATCACCTTCCCGCCGCCGCCGCCGAAGGTGCAGGCGATTGCGGCCAAGCCCAAGGAAACCGTGCCGGAACTGACGCCGGAACAGAAACGCGCCCAGGAGGTTGAGGCCTTCAAGGCGCAGACCAAAAGCCAGGTCACCATGCTGGCAGGCGGCGGTGCGCTCCTGTTGCTGGTCGGGCTGTTCGCGCCGGTCAGCTTCATGCAGCATTTCATCGTCTTTGCGCTGGCCTGTTTCGTGGGCTTCCAGGTGATCTGGGGCGTTGCGCATTCGCTGCACACGCCGCTGATGGCGGTCACCAACGCGATCTCCTCGATCATCATCCTGGGCGCCTTGATGCAGATCGGATCGGGCAGCTTCCTGGTGATCCTGCTGGCGGCGCTCAGCGTCTTCATGGCCGGGATCAACATCTTCGGCGGCTTCCTCGTCACCCGGCGCATGCTCGCCATGTTCCAGAAATCTTAAAAGAGGGGCCGAACAAATGGATTACGGTTTCACCACCGCCGCCTATGTCGTTGCGGCTGTTCTTTTCATCCTGTCGCTGGGGGGCTTGTCGAACCAGGAAAGCGCCAAACGCGCGGTCTGGTACGGCATCGCCGGCATGGGGCTGGCGGTTTTCGCCACCCTCATCGGCCCCGGTTCCGGCCTGTGGCTGCTGTCGCTGCTGCTGATCGCGGGCGGCGGCATCATCGGGACGTATGTGGCCAAGAAGGTGCAGATGACCGAGATGCCGCAGCTGGTGGCGGCGATGCACTCGCTGGTCGGCCTCGCGGCGGTGTTTGTCGGCTTCATCGCCCATTTCGAGATCGGCAATGTGGCGGCGGCTGTTGCTGCGGGCAGCACCGATGACCTCGGCACCTTTGCCAAGCTGATCGCCAAGAAAACCCCGGCAGAGATCTCTTTCCTGCGGGTGGAGCTCTTCCTCGGCATCTTCATCGGAGCCATCACCTTCACCGGTTCGGTGATTGCCTTTGGCAAGCTGGCGGGCAAGGTCACCTCGGCGGCGACCAAGCTGCCGGGCGGCCACATGCTGAACGCCGGTGCCGCGGCGCTCTCCTTCCTCTGCCTGATCTGGTACTTCAACTCGGGCGGCTTCCTGCCGCTGTTCGTGATGACGCTGGCGGCGCTGTTCATCGGCTACCACCTGATCATGGGCATCGGCGGCGCTGACATGCCGGTGGTGGTGTCGATGCTGAACAGCTACTCCGGCTGGGCCGCAGCGGCGATCGGCTTCTCGCTTGGCAATGACCTCCTGATCGTGGTTGGCGCGCTTGTGGGCTCCTCCGGTGCGATCCTCAGCTACATCATGTGCAAGGCGATGAACCGGTCGTTTGTCAGCGTGATTCTGGGCGGCTTCGGCGGCACCACCGGCCCTGCGATGGAAGTGGAAGGCGAGCAGATCGCCATCGACGCCGACGGTGTTGCCACCGCGCTGGAGGAAGCAGACAGCGTCATCATCATCCCCGGCTACGGCATGGCGGTGGCGCAGGCGCAGCAGAACGTCGCTGAGCTGACCCGGCGCCTGCGGGCCAAGGGCAAGGAGGTGCGCTTCGCCATCCACCCGGTGGCAGGCCGCCTGCCGGGCCACATGAACGTGCTGCTGGCGGAGGCCAAGGTGCCCTACGACATCGTCTTGGAGATGGACGAGATCAACGACGATTTCCCGTCCACCGATGTGGCCATCGTGATCGGCTCCAACGACATCGTGAACCCTGCGGCGCAGGAGGACCCGAACTCGCCGATCGCCGGCATGCCGGTTCTGGAGTGCTGGAAGGCGAAACAGGTGTTCGTCTCCAAACGCGGCCAGGGCACGGG
>NZ_JAHVJA010000035.1 GCF_019801465.1 Leisingera daeponensis | reverse complement strand
GCCATGAGCTACAAGAGTGACATCGAGATTGCGCGTGAGGCGCAGAAGAAGCCGATCCAGGAGATTGGCGCGAAGATCGGGATTTCGGACAGCGACCTGCTGCCCTACGGCCATGACAAGGCGAAGGTGAGCCAGGCGTTCATCGATTCGGTGCAGTCGAAGCAGGACGGCAAGCTGATCCTGGTGACCGCGATCAACCCGACGCCGGCGGGCGAAGGCAAGACCACCACCACCGTGGGCCTGGGCGACGGCCTGAACCGGATCGGCAAGAACGCGATGATCTGCATCCGCGAAGCCTCGCTGGGGCCGAACTTCGGCATGAAGGGCGGCGCTGCAGGCGGCGGCTATGCCCAGGTGGTGCCGATGGAGGAGATGAACCTCCACTTCACCGGCGACTTCCACGCCATCACCTCGGCGCACTCGCTGCTCAGCGCGATGATCGACAACCACATCTACTGGGGCAACGAGCAGGACATCGACACCCGCCGCGTCGCCTGGCGCCGGGTGGTCGACATGAACGACCGCGCCCTGCGCACCATCACCGCGTCTCTGGGCGGCGTCTCCAACGGCTTCCCGCGCGAAGCCGGCTTTGACATCACGGTGGCCTCGGAAGTGATGGCGATCCTGTGCCTGGCGAACGACCTGAAGGACCTGGAAAAGCGCCTCGGCGACATCATCGTGGCCTACCGCCGCGACAAGACCCCGGTCTACTGCCGCGACATCAAGGCCGAAGGCGCGATGACGGTGCTGCTGAAGGACGCGATGCAGCCGAACCTGGTGCAGACGCTGGAAAACAACCCGGCCTTCGTGCACGGCGGCCCGTTCGCCAACATCGCGCACGGCTGCAACTCGGTGATCGCCACCAAGACCGCGCTGAAGGTTGCCGACTACGTGGTGACCGAGGCGGGCTTCGGCGCCGACCTGGGCGCCGAGAAGTTCATGAACATCAAGTGCCGCAAGGCGGGCATCTCGCCGTCGGCGGTGGTGGTCGTGGCCACTGTGCGCGCGATGAAGATGAACGGCGGCATCGCCAAGGCGGACCTGGGCGCGGAAAACGTCGAGGCGGTCAAGAAGGGCTGCGCCAACCTCGGCCGCCACATCGAGAACGTCAAATCCTTCGGCGTGCCGGTTGTGGTTGCGATCAACCACTTCGTGACCGACACCGATGCCGAAGTGCAGGCGGTGAAGGACTACTGCGGCACCCACGGCGTCGAGGCGGTGCTGTCGCGCCACTGGGAGCTGGGCTCCGAGGGCTCGGCCGATCTGGCGCAGAAGGTGGTTGAGCTGGCCGACTCCGGCCAGGCGAACTTCTCGCCGATCTACCCGGACGACATGCCGCTGTTCGAGAAGATCGAGACCATCGCCAAGCGCATCTACCGCGCCGACGAGGTGCTGGCCGATCAGAAGATCCGCAACCAGCTGAAGGAATGGGAAGAAGCGGGCTACGGCAACCTGCCGGTCTGCATGGCCAAGACCCAGTACTCCTTCACCACCGACCCGAACCGCCGCGGCGCGCCCGTGGGCCACTCGGTGCCGGTGCGCGAAGTGCGCCTGTCGGCCGGGGCCGGCTTCATCGTCGCGGTCTGCGGCGAGATCATGACCATGCCGGGCCTGCCGCGCACCCCTGCGGCGGAAACCATCCGCCTGAATGCGGACGGCCAGATCGAAGGCTTGTTCTAAGACGCGATATGCGGCACTCAGCGGCCCGGGGATATCCCGGGCCGCAAGAGTTTCAAGCGCCCTCCGGACAGCGGGAACCGGTTTCCGGAGGGCGCGACCGCAAAGAAAGGTCAGAGCCTCATATGGCCCGATGCATTGAAAGCCGAGGCTCTGACACATGACCAAGCTGACACCGCCGCAAGATTGCTCCTCGATGGAGGAGGTGCGGGCCCAGATCGACCGGATGGACCGGGAGCTGGTGCGGATGCTGGCCGCCCGGGCGGGCTATATCGACCGGGCGATTGCGCTGAAGCAGCTCAACGGCTGGCCTGCGCGGATCCCGGAGCGGGTCGAGGAAGTGGTCATGAACGCCCGCGCCGCGGCGGAAGGGGAGGGGCTGGACCCCGATCTGATCGAAAGCCTGTGGCGGCAGCTGGTGGAGTGGTCGATTGCCCGCGAGGCGCGGGTGATCCGGGAAGAATAGAGCGGGCCTCCGGGACTGATCCGGGCCCGCGGCAGAAAGGAAGAGAGCAATGGCAGCAACTCTGATTGACGGCAAGGCCTTCGCGGCCAAGGTGCGCGGCCAGGTGGCGGAACACGTCGCCCGGCTGAAGGAAGAGCACGGCATCACCCCCGGCCTGGCGGTGGTGCTGGTGGGCGAGGACCCGGCCTCCCAGGTCTATGTCCGCTCCAAGGGCAAGAGCACCGTCGAAGTGGGCATGAACTCCTATGAGCACAAGCTGGACGCGGAGACCTCCGAGGCGGACCTGCTGGCGCTGATCGGCAAGCTGAACAGCGACCCGGCGGTCAACGGCATCCTGGTGCAGCTGCCGCTGCCGAAGCACATGAACGAAGAGCTGGTGATCAACTCGATCGCGCCGGAGAAGGACGTGGACGGCTTCCACATCTCCAACGTCGGCCTGCTGGGCACCGGCCAGAAATCGATGGTGCCCTGCACGCCGCTGGGCTGCCTGATGATGCTGCGCGACCACCACGGGAGCCTCTCGGGCATGGACGCGGTGGTGATCGGCCGCTCCAACATCGTCGGCAAGCCGATGGCGCAGCTTCTCCTGGGCGACAGCTGCACCGTGACGATCGCGCATTCGCGCACCAAGGACCTGCCCGAAGTGGTGCGCCGCGCCGACATCGTGGTGGCCGCCGTCGGCCGTCCGGAAATGGTGCCGGGCGACTGGATCAAGGAAGGCGCGACGGTGATTGACGTCGGCATCAACCGCATCGAGCGCGGCGGCAAGAACGTGCTGGTGGGCGACGTCGACTTCGCCTCCGCCGCCGAGCGCGCCGGCGCCATCACCCCGGTGCCGGGCGGCGTCGGCCCGATGACCATCGCCTGCCTCTTGGCCAACACGGTGACCGCCGCCTGCCGCGCCCACAACCTGGCCGAGCCGGAAGGCCTCACCGCCTAAGCCGCGCCGCAGAACAGCAACGGTTAACTTTGACACTCCCGCCGGACCGCCTCCGGCGGGAGTATT
>NZ_JAHVJA010000034.1 GCF_019801465.1 Leisingera daeponensis | reverse complement strand
CTGGTGCGGCATCTGATGCTGCGCTCGATCGCGATTGCCGGCGCGGTGACCATGGCGACGGTGGCGCTGGCCTATCCGATTGCCTATTTCATCGCCTTCCGCACCCGCAAGAAAACCCTCTGGCTGCTGTTGATCACCATCCCGTTCTGGTCCAGCTACCTGCTCAGGGTGTTCAGCTGGAAGCTGATCCTGGGCTTCAACGGGGTGATGAATTCGGCGCTGATCTCGCTGGGGCTGATCGAGGAGCCGCTGACCTTCCTGCTGTACAATGAATTCGCGGTGGTGCTGACGCTGGCGCATGCCTGGGCGCCCTTCGCGATCCTGCCGATCTATGTGTCGCTGCAGAAGATCGACCGCGCGCTGCTGGAGGCGGCCACCGATCTCGGCTGCTCCAGGCTGGAACGGTTCTTCCGCGTCACCCTGCCGCTGTCGGTGCCCGGCATCATTGCAGGCAGCCTGATCATCTTCATCCCCACCGTCGGGGACTATGTGACCCCGTCGCTGGTCGGCGGCTCGCAGGGCAAGATGATCGCCAATCTGATCCAGGTGCAGTTCGGCCCGGCCAACAACTGGCCGCTGGGGGCCACCCTGTCGCTGGCGGCGATGGCCTCGGTCGGCCTTGTGGCGGTCCTGTTCGTGATCCTGGCCACTGCTTTGGGGAGGAGGATCCGATGAGCACTCCAATGACCGGTCCCCTGGACACTCCGGTGAGCGGCTCCTTGAGCAAACCGCTGCGCAAGCCATTCCGCTTTCCCTGGCTCCTGGCCTATGCGGTCGGTTACCTGATCTTCCTGTATCTGCCGGTGCTGCTGCTGCCGCTGTTCTCCTTCAACGACGGCACCATCGTCGCCTTCCCGATGAAGGGCTTCACCCTGAAATGGTATGCCCAGCTGGGCGGCCAGGACACGCTCCTGCAGGCGATGGCGAACTCGCTGATCGTCGGCGCGGTGACCGCGCTGGTCGCCACCTCGCTGGGGCTGTTCGCCGCCCGTGCCTATGTGCGCTACCGCTTCAAGGGGCGGGAGCTGTCGGAGGGGCTGGTGATGCTGCCGCTGGTCATCCCCGGCATCATCGTGGCGTCGTCGATGCTGGTGCTGTTCATCTCGCTGGGGCTGAAGCCGTCGCTCACCACGGTGATCCTGGGCCATGTCTTTGTCGCGCTGCCCTTTGCGGTCTCGATCATGAAATCGGCCTTTGACGACTTCGACCAGTCGCTGGAGGAAGCCGCCTTTGACCTCGGCGAAAGCGTCATCGGCACCTTCCGCCGGGTGACCCTGCCGATCGTGGCGCCGGGCATCGTGGCGAGCCTGCTGGTCACCTTCACCGTCTCGTTCGACGAGTTCGTGCTGGCCTTCTTCCTGTCCGGCAACCAGCCGACGCTGCCGGTCTACATCTGGAGCCAGATCCGCTTCCCGGCCAAGCTGCCGAACACGCTGGCGCTTGGCTCGCTCCTGCTGCTCGCCTCGGTGCTGCTCCTGCTGACCGCCGAATATTTCCGCCGCCGTTCCGGCAAATCCGCCTGAGAAGAAGGACAACCAGATGGCCAGTCAGAACATCATCGAAATCTCCGGGGTGGAAAAGCGGTTCGGCACCTTCACCGCGGTCAAGGATCTGAACCTGGAGCTGAGGGAGGGCGAGTTCTTCTCGCTGCTCGGCCCTTCCGGCTGCGGCAAGACCACGGCGCTCAGGATGATTGCCGGTTTCCAGGACCACGACGCCGGCACCATCCGCATCGGCGGCCAGGACATGGCCCATATCCCGGCCAACAAACGGCCCACCAACATGGTGTTCCAGTCCTATGCGATTTTCCCGCATCTGAACGTCGGCGACAACGTCGCCTTTGGCCTGCGCAAGCTGAAATTGGGCAAAGCAGAGACCGAAGAACGCGTCGCCGAGGCGCTGGAGATGGTGGAGCTGGGCGGGTTGCAGTCGCGCAAGGCGACGGAACTGTCCGGCGGCCAGCGCCAGCGGGTCGCCTTGGCCCGGGCGCTGGTGATGCGGCCCAAGGTGCTGTTGCTGGACGAGCCGCTGTCGGCGCTCGACAAGAACCTGCGCGAGGCGATGCAGTTCGAGATGCGCCGCCTGCAGCAGAAGCTCGGGATCACCTTTGTCATGGTCACTCACGACCAGTATGAGGCGATGACCATGTCCGACCGCATCGGGGTGATGTTCAAGGGCCAGCTCAAGCAGGTCGACAAGCCGGAGGTGCTCTATGCCCGCCCCTGCAGCCAGGAGGTTGCGGCCTTCATCGGCGGCATGAACTTCCTCGATGCCGCCGTCACCGGGGAAGCGGACGGCAAGCTGCAGGCCGAGGTGCAGGGCTTCGGGCCGCTGGCCATCGACGTGAACCCGAATGTGGCGCGGCGCGGGCCGCAGCTGCTGGCCGGGATCCGCCCTGAACAGCTGGAGATCTCGGCACAGAAGCCCGACGGCTACGACGGCTACCTGCAGGGCACCGTCACCAATGCCGCCTTCTACGGCGAGAACGTGCATTACCACGTCACCGCCGAAGGGCTTTCGCAGCCCATCGCGGTGTCGGTGCCGAACTACTTCCACACGGTGGACCACAAGCAGGGCGATCCGGTCTGGCTGGGGGTGCAGAACGCCTCTGTCATCGACCTCGGGGCCCGCGAGGCATGAGAATAAAGGGAGGAAGAAAAATGAAACACTTCAAAACGGCACTGGCCGCGTCCGCGGCTTTGACCGCCTCGGCGGGCCTTGCATCCGCCGGGGCCGACAGCCTGTCGGTCTTTGACTGGTCCGGCTACGAGGACCAGGGGTTCTACGGCGACTACGTCGAGAAATACGGCGGCGCGCCCAGCTACACCTACTTCGGCAGCGTCGAGGAGGCCTTCACCAAGCTGCAGTCGGGCTTTGCCGCCGACCTGGCGCACCCCTGCACCGACGCGCTGCGCAAATGGGTGGCCGCGGACCTGATCCAGCCGATCGACACCTCCAGGATCGACAATTGGGACAAGCTCCTGCCGCAGATCAAGGATGTCGACGGCGTCACCATCGACGGCGAGACCTACATGGTGCCGTTTGAGTGGGGCAACACCGGGCTGATCTACCGCACCGACCTGATCGCGGAAGAAGACGTCTCGCTGCAATTGCTCGCCGATCCCGCCTACCAGGGCAAGATCGCCATTCCCGACGCGGCCTCCTCCGCCTATGCGATGGCGGCGCTGGCCACCGGCGCGTCCAGCTATACCGGTATGAGCGACGAGGAATTCCAGAAGGCTTCGGACTTCCTGCGCCGGATCCATCCCAATGTGCGGTTCTACTGGTCCGATGCCGGCCAGCTGGACCAGGCGCTTGCCTCGGGCGAAGTAAGCATGGGCTGGGGCTGGAACCAGTCGGAGCTGAACCTGATCTGGAATGAGACGCCCGCAAAAATGATGCGCGACGTGGACAAGGGCATCGCCACCTGGGTCTGCGGCTATGTGCATCTGACCTCTTCGACGCAGAGCGACGAGCAGGTCTATGACATGCTGAACGCGCTGAGTTCTGAGCCCAGCGGCAAATACATCATCGAGAACTGGGGCTACGCCCATTCCAATGCCGATGCCTTCAAATCCGCCGACCAGAGCCTGATCGAGACCTACGGCTTTGCCGACGTGAACAAGTTCTTCGAGGGCAGCCTGTTCTTCGATGCGGTCAACCCGGAGCTGGAAGGCCGCATGCTGAAGGAATTCGAGCGCATCAAGGCAGGCTTCTGATCCC
>NZ_JAHVJA010000033.1 GCF_019801465.1 Leisingera daeponensis | reverse complement strand
TAAGGCTCAAGACGGTCCATCTGCGCGTCCGTCAGCCAGAAAAGATCAGACATATCACCGCTCATTTTTCGAACCGTGAATCACGCCACCCACCGGAAATCAATGGGTCCTGACCCTAGCGGAAAGCTCCAGCTTCATACGGTCCAGTTTTAAGGGGGCAGAGCAGGCAGAGGAATTACAAAAAATCAAAGTTAGATGCAGAATACATCTCAATCCAGGAGAAGTCCCCATCTAACAGAATACGCTCGTCCGATCCGGAGATTTTTATTACGAACTGGTCATTTGTGATGTCACGCCACATTCTCAAGTCTCTCAATCCTTCGACACCATCCATATCCAAACGAATTTTATCTTCGCCGACAGTAAAATCCATGATTTTATCGAGCTCTTGCCGTTTGTTTACATCGAATGAACACAGGTCGCCCTCCTCAAATACAAAGACATCCTCACCACTCCCGCCAACCAGGATGTCCTTTCCACCTCCTCCTCTAAGCAAGTCATTGCCACCACCACCTACTAACCTATCGTGACCGCTTTCACCAAAGAGTGTGTCTGCCCCACTTCCTCCATGCAATTTGTCAATTTCAGTGCCACCAAAAAGTTTATCGTCACCTTCTCCACCATAAAGCGTGTCTGATCCTCGCCCTCCGAACAACTTGTCTTTATCATCACCGCCATATAGCTTGTCGTCTCCTCCACCACCATTCAGTATGTCAGCTCCAGGACCACCAAACAGCTTATCGGTTTCTATGCCTCCCAAAAGCTTGTCGGCACCTCTACCACCATAAAGCGTGTCTGATCCGCTGCCTCCGAACAGAAGGTCAGTATCATCATCGCCATAAAGCTTGTCATCACCGCTGCCACCAAATAGCGTGTCGGAACCAAGACCTCCGAACAGCATATCAGTATCATCACCGCCATAAAGCTTGTCGTCACCTCTGCCACCATAAAGAGTGTCGATCCCATGACCTCCGAACAGCTTGTCGGTTTCTATACCCCCCAAAATCTTGTCATCACCATTGCCGCCAAAAATCGTGTCTGATCCCCGTCCGCCGAACAATTTGTCGGATCCACCTTTCCCCAAAACTTCATCATTGCCGCCGTATCCTGCAATAACATCCCTTCCCCAAGCTCCGGCGAGAAAATCGTTTGAACGAGTGCCTGTGATACTTTGGGTGGTACTCACCGTTATTTCCGCAAACTCAAAAGGATCGAGATTAAGCTTAAGGCCGTCGGTCCTCTTTCCGAGTTGGCTTTGCGGAAGCGTCGTTACCATCCCGCGAACATCCGATTCTGTCGCAAAGTAAAAATCAGACATAGAATTTGGGTTCGAAATTTTCGGAATAATCCCATTCGAATGCGGAAGGTAGGTGCGGTAATTTCCATCAGAATCAACTGATATATAACGATCCGCAATATCTTGCCCGAGTCGATCCCGTAAAGCGTCACGCTCCTCCTCCGAGATTATCCGTTTAGGCACCCTTGTTCGAATAATTTCATCACCCTCATCGTCATACGCCCAATGCTCACTTAATCCATTCGAGCTGGAAGGATCGACTCCAACTTTTCTACCACTCCACTCCCACGCCCCAGTAGCGATATTGTTGATGTTCAAGCATATTTCCTCATTAAAATTTTTCGACCGGGAGGTCACATAAATTACTGTCTTGTAGTCACTCGCGTATACATTTACTTCGGCAACTGCGCTATCAAATCCTGAAACACTCAGCGCCCTCATTGCCTTGTGCCCAGTCCCATTTAGATTTTCGGACATGAACTGAAACATTATTCCTGCCGGAGAAAGAGAGACGGGGTTTTGATCTCTGTAATCTCCAGCAACTGAATTTGGCATATTGTGCCTCACACCCCAGAAATCAGCACCGTTCACTCCAAGCTCAACCATGTTCTGAAATTGCTCCTGAATCACTCCAGCAGCTTTCAAACCGGCTTCCTCGGCGTTTCTGGCGCGCACATTCCATTCAGTGATTTGGATCTCCACGTTTTGAGGCAACATGGCCTCCCAGACGGAAAACCTGTGATTTAGATAGTTGTTCTGCCAGGCATCGTAGCTACCGCCAAATTCATCGTAAGACTTGTTATAGTAATAATGAGCGACAATTCCATCGACCACCATTCCTTCACTGGCACTTTGAAATCCATTTGAAATGTCGTGATCGCTGTCTAGTTGCTCCAAAATCTCCAAGTTTGCCTTAATAATTTTTCTTTCAAACGAACTTAATGAGTGAAAATACTGGCTAGCACTCTGGTCAAAACCCCAATCAGACGGCCGCTTCTCAACCAACCAAGTGTTCAAAGCCCGGACAGCATCGAAATCGCTTACAGTACCGGAGCTATCGCCTTTGTAGTTTGAAGCCCCCCCAACAGGGTTTGCCGTCTGAATCCAAATGCCAGGCTTGTATTCGGTCGCGTCGCTATTTAGGCTTTCCTGTAAAGATTCAATGATATCTGAAGCGTTATTACCGTAAACATTTTCACCAACCGTTCCCCAGTACTCGTTTCCAATTTCAAAGGCTTTGATTAGGTGCTCGGCGCCATCCATATATTCGAGAACAAGGCTTGACCACTCTTGAAGATCTCCATCGTTAGCCCTGGCGTCAAGCGCGGGAACCACCAGCGTGGTTTCTGTGCTACTTTTCTTTATGTAATCAAGGTAGCTACGAAGGTCTTCGTCCAGCTTGTTAACGCCGAAATTTTGGTGGTTTAGTTCTGTTATATTTTCACCTTCCGCTTTCCCGGCCGGGTATCTTAGCCTTGAGATGCCAAGCTGGCTGACAGCTTCCTGAAAGTGCTCATTAGGCACCCCGGTCACCTCATTACTGTCAGCTATAATGTTCGCGCCGAACATGTCATCGCTGACCTGAAATGATCTGGCGTCAGAATTCTCAAGATGGAAGGTTGGCATTACTAGGAACTCCACAATCGGTAACTCATAGTTCCCGGGATTTTTCACTGGACCTATCTCGTATGAGAAACGATCCCTTAGTGGGGTGAAGGGGGAACATACAGGGTACATTGAGTGACTGACTTGAATGGTTCCCTAACAAACAGAGATGGAGTTGCCAGGCACGGCGAGAAAATGGCGCAGATTTTACGTAAAAAATCGTAAAATTTCCCAAAATGAAGGGGGGATTCACCTTCTGTTAAAATTTCGGCGCGGATGCTGGCTACGCAGGTAAAGCTTGCCTGTCAAAAAAAGAGTTCAAGAGGTTGTCAGCTTTTCTCTGACCGAGCGTTAACGAAGACGATTTGACGCTATGTGCATCGCGGTAACGACGGCGTCAGCAACGCAATCTGCAATGGCGCAGTGCTCAGATCGTTGGACCGGGTGGGGATTATACTGGAGAAGCGCATGACAATAGAGCAAAAATTCAACTCGAAGAATGTGGTACAAATTTCCGATAGAGCGCCGACGCCAAAGAGGCAGCTCGGGAAAACGGCCTTGCAAAACATTCCCACAGCGCGTGAGTTAGTTCAGAAAGAGCACCTATCGAGAATAAAACCCTCTCCAGAGGATGATCTATTTGAAGATATTTTCAACAGAATGGACGATAACACTTTTTGGCAGATCATTGATATGATCGAAGCTGCGGGTTTCTCAATTTACCATGCGGGAGATGACACCAGGTCCGGGCGAGAGCGTTACAAGAATCTAGATCCCTCCTCCGAACATAGCTAATTATGCTAACTGATATGGATTGGCGGCGCTTTGACAATCTGCATGCATAGGTTGAGGCCGTCTATTTATTACGGTGGTGCGAAATGATGGAGGTATTGTATGAAGCTGGCATACCGGAACTTTGGCTACGAACTTTCAAGGCGAAGTTTCTTGACTTACTTACTCCACACGAGCGAGCTTCAAGCTGGACTCCATCTTTGCCAGGCAGAAGGCGTATTCTGCACCAAAAATTCGAAGGGAGAACCAGGTCTGGAAAAGTTTTGAGCATAGTCTTTGAGGCCAATTTTCTCTGGGGACTAGCTCAGCTCTTTGATCCAAAATATACATATGGCGGGGGCGCGTCCTGTGCGGCCTCGCCTTTCGAGCGGCAAACGAAATGGGTGGGGATATTATACAAAACGATCCATCACGGACACCTATACGACAAGTTGACTAAATTGGCGTTTTCGATTAATTCAACTGGCTGGTCAGGTTTGGCGCCCGCAATTGAAACACTTAAAGCACTGAAGTTGGGATCTAAAATCTCGGGGCGCTTCGTCTATCCGGTTTTGGCGCCTTCTTACGAGTTGCACTTTAGCCGCCGTGTAAGGGATTCGTTTTCATGTAGAAGCATAGATCCGATTTTTTCTTCCTGGTACTACGATGAGGCCTGATCAGGATGTTTGCGTTTATTTGTTTCTTGGGGAGGAAAGGGAAGGAAAGGCTTGAAGATTCATCGGAAATTTTGAACAACTCAGAGGCTTACGAGCTTCGTTTTGAAACGTGTTGAGGTAGAGGTGCGATTTGACTATGAGGATACTTGCTTTAGGCTCTGGACTCATTGAGTTTCAAAGCCAGTAGATAACGAGGGCTGCAAGCGCGATTGCTGACAGGAAGACTTTTGGGCATCTGTCGTATCGTGTCGCAACCCGCCGCCAGTCCTTC
>NZ_JAHVJA010000032.1 GCF_019801465.1 Leisingera daeponensis | reverse complement strand
TGCTCTTTGACATTGATGGATGACTGAAGAGATATGCGGGCGGTTTGGTTCATTTCGATGGATCAGCCGATGCATATCGCGCTGCTAGGATTTAGGTCCGATGATGCAGTGTCAGCTTCACTGTCTTGTACGGTTCTTCGGTGCCTTTGGTACTGAAGCACATACAGACAGAGACTATTGCCGTTCCTAGCCGGAACGGCAGTGATGTGCAGAGGTTCGAACGTCAAGGATATGCTGGTGACAGCATTTCAACTTGAGAGTTTGATCCTGGCTCAGAACGAACGCTGGCGGCAGGCCTAACACATGCAAGTCGAGCGCACTCTTCGGAGTGAGCGGCGGACGGGTTAGTAACGCGTGGGAACGTGCCCTTCTCTAAGGAATAGCCACTGGAAACGGTGAGTAATACCTTATACGCCCTTCGGGGGAAAGATTTATCGGAGAAGGATCGGCCCGCGTTAGATTAGATAGTTGGTGGGGTAACGGCCTACCAAGTCTACGATCTATAGCTGGTTTTAGAGGATGATCAGCAACACTGGGACTGAGACACGGCCCAGACTCCTACGGGAGGCAGCAGTGGGGAATCTTGGACAATGGGCGCAAGCCTGATCCAGCCATGCCGCGTGAGTGATGAAGGCCCTAGGGTCGTAAAGCTCTTTCGCCAGAGATGATAATGACAGTATCTGGTAAAGAAACCCCGGCTAACTCCGTGCCAGCAGCCGCGGTAATACGGAGGGGGTTAGCGTTGTTCGGAATTACTGGGCGTAAAGCGCGCGTAGGCGGATTGGAAAGTTGGGGGTGAAATCCCGGGGCTCAACCCCGGAACTGCCTCCAAAACTCCCAGTCTTGAGTTCGAGAGAGGTGAGTGGAATTCCGAGTGTAGAGGTGAAATTCGTAGATATTCGGAGGAACACCAGTGGCGAAGGCGGCTCACTGGCTCGATACTGACGCTGAGGTGCGAAAGTGTGGGGAGCAAACAGGATTAGATACCCTGGTAGTCCACACCGTAAACGATGAATGCCAGACGTCGGCTAGCATGCTAGTCGGTGTCACACCTAACGGATTAAGCATTCCGCCTGGGGAGTACGGCCGCAAGGTTAAAACTCAAAGGAATTGACGGGGGCCCGCACAAGCGGTGGAGCATGTGGTTTAATTCGAAGCAACGCGCAGAACCTTACCAACCCTTGACATCCTGGGACCGCCAGAGAGATCTGGTTTCCACTTCGGTGGCTCAGTGACAGGTGCTGCATGGCTGTCGTCAGCTCGTGTCGTGAGATGTTCGGTTAAGTCCGGCAACGAGCGCAACCCACATCCTTAGTTGCCAGCAGTTCGGCTGGGCACTCTAAGGAAACTGCCCGTGATAAGCGGGAGGAAGGTGTGGATGACGTCAAGTCCTCATGGCCCTTACGGGTTGGGCTACACACGTGCTACAATGGCAGTGACAATGGGTTAATCCCAAAAAACTGTCTCAGTTCGGATTGTCGTCTGCAACTCGGCGGCATGAAGTCGGAATCGCTAGTAATCGCGTAACAGCATGACGCGGTGAATACGTTCCCGGGCCTTGTACACACCGCCCGTCACACCATGGGAGTTGGGTTTACCCGAAGGCCGTGCGCCAACCTTTTGGAGGCAGCGGACCACGGTGAGCTCAGCGACTGGGGTGAAGTCGTAACAAGGTAGCCGTAGGGGAACCTGCGGCTGGATCACCTCCTTTCTAAGGATGTTTCTAGCATCACAGAGCTTGCTCTTGATCGTGAAGCACTTAGCAACGGACAGCAAACAAAGCTGTCCACCATACGGACCGGACCGTCCTCATATCTCTTCAGAAAACATCAGGTTGTTCCGCCAGGAGCGCCTGGCCCTCTCGGCAGATTTGCTTTGCAAATCGCCTGTCGGGCAACGTCGATTTTGCTTCGCAAAATCAACTGGGTCGGTAGCTCAGGTGGTTAGAGCGCACGCCTGATAAGCGTGAGGTCGGAGGTTCAAGTCCTCCTCGACCCACCATTCCCCGCGGGGATCATTATGGGGCCTTAGCTCAGCTGGGAGAGCGCCTGATTTGCATTCAGGAGGTCAGGAGTTCGATCCTCCTAGGCTCCACCACTTCCTTCGATTTGATCATCAAGCACTTGGCTGAAGTGTTTGATCATCCAATCGGATGAACACATTGACATCGTTAAGAGAGATACAATCAACAATACTGTTGGCCGCCCGCGTGAGGGATTGGCCTCAGTCAGGTGCCGATCTTCTTCGGAAGTGAGGCGAGCTTCAGAATACGTCATGTTTCCTCAGACGTCCTGGAGTATGCCCGGCTGAAACGGCAGTGTTGTCCAAGTCAAGTACACTAACCCGCATGATCGCGAGATCATGCAACAAGTTCCTGGTCACCGACATGACCGGGAGCGGGATAGTTTGCTTTTTGGTTCAGAAACAGAGGCGCCGGTTTCTTACCAGCTTCCGGTGCTGCGGCAGTTTGCACTGTCTCTTTCTGGATCAAATCAAGCGCGAGAAGGGCGTTTGGTGGATGCCTTGGCAGTAAGAGGCGATGAAAGACGTGATACCCTGCGATAAGCTTGGGGGAGCCGGGAATAGGCTTTGATCCCAAGATCTCTGAATGGGGGAACCCACCTGAAAGTTCGTTATAATAGCCGCAAGGCTGCTTATAATGGGCTTAACCAGGTACTTAAGGACTGAATACATAGGTCTTTAAGAGCAAACCCGGGGAACTGAAACATCTAAGTACCCGGAGGAAAGGACATCAATAGAGACTCCGTTAGTAGTGGCGAGCGAACGCGGACCAGCCGAGCCTGATGAGTGACCAGAATGCGTTGGGAAACGCAGCCAGAGCGGGTGACAGCCCCGTATGGGAAGCTTTGAGGGACGTATTAAGTAGGGCGGGACACGTGAAATCCTGTTCGAAGACCGGAGGACCACCTCCGAAGGCTAAGTACTCCTTACTGACCGATAGCGAACCAGTACCGTGAGGGAAAGGTGAAAAGCACCCCGGCGAGGGGAGTGAAACAGTACCTGAAACCGAACGCCTACAATCAGTTGGAGGCCCCTTGAGGGCTGACAGCGTACCTTTTGTATAATGGGTCATCGACTTGGTCTCACGAGCAAGCTTAAGCCGCTAGGCGGAGGCGCAGCGAAAGCGAGTCTTAATAGGGCGCATGAGTTCGTGGGATCAGACCCGAAACCGAGTGATCTAGGCATGGCCAGGTTGAAGGTGCGGTAACACGCACTGGAGGACCGAACCCACATCCGTTGAAAAGGATCGGGATGAGCTGTGCCTAGGGGTGAAAGGCCAATCAAACTCGGAGATAGCTGGTTCTCTGCGAAATCTATTTAGGTAGAGCGTCATCCGAATACCCCGGGGGGTAGAGCACTGGATGGGTAATGGGGCCCCACAGGCTTACTGATCCTAACCAAACTCCGAATACCCGGGAGTACTAGATGGCAGACACACGGCGGATGCTAACGTCCGTCGTGGAGAGGGAAACAACCCTGACCTCCGGCTAAGGCCCCCAATTCATGGCTAAGTGGGAAAGCAGGTGAGACGTCCAAAACAACCAGGAGGTTGGCTTAGAAGCAGCCATCCTTTAAAGATAGCGTAACAGCTCACTGGTCTAATCAAGATGTCTTGCGGCGAAGATGTAACGGGGCTCAAGCCATGAGCCGAAGCCGAGGATGCACATAGTGCATGGTAGCAGAGCGTAGTGTGACATAGTCTCATTCCTCCTTAGTTCCTCCGGGAACATTGGAGGAGAGAGGCTTTCGATGAAGCCGGGGCGTGAGCCATCCGGTGGAGAGATCACTAGCGAGAATGATGACATGAGTAGCGACAAAGAGTGTGAGAGACACTCTCGCCGAAAGTCCAAGGGTTCCTGCTTAAAGCTAATCTGAGCAGGGTAAGCCGGCCCCTAAGCCGAGGCCGAAAGGCGTAGGCGATGGGAACTAGGTTAATATTCCTAGGCCAGGAGGATGTGACGGATCATGAAGGTTGTTCGCCCTTATCGGATTGGGCGGGCCGCTGATTGGTCCCTGGAAATAGCCCTCCATCAGACCGTACCCTAAACCGACACAGGTGGACTGGTAGAGAATACCAAGGCGCTTGAGAGAACGATGTTGAAGGAACTCGGCAAAATACCTCCGTAAGTTCGCGAGAAGGAGGCCCGGGTTCAAGGCAACTTGGATCCGGGGGCACAAACCAGGGGGTGGCGACTGTTTATTAAAAACACAGGGCTCTGCGAAGCCGCAAGGCGACGTATAGGGTCTGACGCCTGCCCGGTGCCTGAAGGTTAAAAGGAGGGGTGAGAGCTCCGAATTGAAGCCCAGGTAAACGGCGGCCGTAACTATAACGGTCCTAAGGTAGCGAAATTCCTTGTCGGGTAAGTTCCGACCTGCACGAATGGCGTAACGACTTCCCCGCTGTCTCCAACATCGACTCAGCGAAATTGAATTGCCTGTCAAGATGCAGGCTTCCCGCGGTTAGACGGAAAGACCCCGTGCACCTTTACTACAGCTTCGCACTGGCATCAGGATTGTGATGTGCAGGATAGGTGGTAGGCATCGAAGCCGGGACGCAAGTCCCGGTGGAGCCTCCCTTGAGATACCACCCTTCGCACTCTTGATGTCTAACCGCGGTCCGTTATCCGGATCCGGGACCCTGCGTGGCGGGTAGTTTGACTGGGGCGGTCGCCTCCTAAAGAGTAACGGAGGCGCGCGAAGGTTGGCTCAGAGCGGTCGGAAATCGCTCGTTGAGTGCAATGGCAGAAGCCAGCCTGACTGCAAGACTGACAAGTCGAGCAGAGACGAAAGTCGGCCATAGTGATCCGGTGGTCCCGCGTGGAAGGGCCATCGCTCAACGGATAAAAGGTACGCCGGGGATAACAGGCTGATACTGCCCAAGAGTCCATATCGACGGCAGTGTTTGGCACCTCGATGTCGGCTCATCTCATCCTGGGGCTGGAGCAGGTCCCAAGGGTACGGCTGTTCGCCGTTTAAAGAGGTACGTGAGCTGGGTTTAGAACGTCGTGAGACAGTTCGGTCCCTATCTGCCGTGGGTGTAGGATACTTGAGAGGAGTTGCCCCTAGTACGAGAGGACCGGGGTGAACGATCCACTGGTGGACCAGTTGTTATGCCAATAGCAGTGCTGGGTAGCTATGATCGGACAGGATAACCGCTGAAGGCATCTAAGCGGGAAGCCCCCCTCAAAACAAGGTATCCCTGAGGGCCGTGGAAGACCACCACGCCGATAGGCCGGAGGTGTAAGCGCAGCAATGCGTTCAGCTGACCGGTACTAATCGCCCGATAGGCTTGATTTGATCCAGTAACAGACAGTGTTACAAAACCAATCAAAGCAAACATCCCTAACTGAACTTGGACATGTTGATTGTATTGCCTTCCGCATGTGGAAACGTCCTGTGACGTAACTCAGGTGCGGCAACGCATGTTTACTTCGTAAACACGCTGCCTGCCGCCAAATCCACTTGCCGGAGGCAAGTGGATTTTCCTCGGTTTGGTGGCTACAGCACAAGTGAAACACCCGGTCCCATCCCGAACCCGGAAGTTAAGCACTGTCGCGCCGATGGTACTTGGGCTCAAGCCCTGGGAGAGTAGGTCACCGCCAAACCTAGTAAAATCCAATAATCTCTCTAAAACGATGAAACAAAACCACTGCCGCGGGATGGAGCAGCCAGGTAGCTCGTCAGGCTCATAACCTGAAGGTCGCAGGTTCAAATCCTGCTCCCGCAACCA
>NZ_JAHVJA010000031.1 GCF_019801465.1 Leisingera daeponensis | reverse complement strand
TCGGCTTCGTGCCTCTCAGTAAGACCGGCGCCGAGTTGCTCTTCGAACTGATCTCCCAGAGGTGCGAGCGCGGCTCCATCCTGATCACCTCGAACCTGCCGTTCGACGAATGGACGGAAAGCTTCGGATCAGAGCCCTTGACAGGCGCCTTGCTCGACCGCTTGACCCACCATGTCAGTATCTTGGAGATGAACGGCGACAGCTATCGGCTGGCACAGAGCAAGGCTCGCCAAAACTCCTGAACCAAGCCTGGACTTGGTCCTAACGGCCCAAGGCGCCTTGGCAACCGACAGCTATGTGGGGAGCGCGTTTGCCAAGGCGCCGGTCACGCCCAGACTGGCCGACTTTTGCTCCGCCCCGTGGCTGGATTTTGCGCCGCCGCTGACAGCTACATGGGCGGGTGACTGGTCGACGGCGGTCACTGAGGCCGGTCCCGCGGTCAAGTAGGACAGCACATTGCAGCTGCCCGATGCGATGCAGACCAGGTTGTCGCCCGGCGCGATTTCCAGCGCCTCCATGTCCACCACCGGATCCTCCCAGATCTGCAGGTAGACCAGCCCCAGAAACAGACAGGAAAACAGGCGTTCCAGCCGGCCAGTTGCGGCATCGCCTTGCTGCAGAACGGCAGCGTCCAGCTGCGCCTGGGCTGTGCTATTCATCGCTTATTGCCTTAGTCATACGTTTTCGAGTTGTTTCTGGCGGGTACGGGCACGCCGCGTGCGGACACGGTGGCGGGCTTCGCGGGCGGAGCGTTCCCAGTCGATCAGGGCCAGTCGGCCGCTGTTCAATTCCACGACCGCCGTGCAGCTCTCCACCCAGTCGCCGGTATTGACATAGGTGACGCCGTTCATGTCGCGGACCGCGGCGCTGTGGATATGGCCGCAGATCACCCCGTCATAGCCGCCGCGCCGGGCCTCTGCCGTCAGCACCTTTTCGTATTCGCTGATGAAGTTGACCGCTTTCTTGACCTGCTGCTTGGCCCATTTGGACAGCGACCAGTACTGGCCGCCCCACAGACTGCGCGCGCGGTTCAGCCGGGTGTTCAGCCACAGCATGAAATCATAGGCCCGGTCCCCCAAATGGGCGAGCCATTTAGCGTGCATCACGACCGAGTCAAACTGGTCACCATGGGTCACTACGTAGCGCTTGCCGTCGCTTGCGGTGAAATCGGCCGTGCTCAGCACCTCGATACCGCCGAAATGGGTGCCCAGGTAGGAGCGCAGGAATTCGTCGTGGTTGCCTGGGATCAGGTATATGCTGGCGCCGTCGTGCGCCTTGGCCAGCAGCGCCTGCACCACATCGTTATGGGCCTGCGGCCACAGGAAGCCTTTGCGCTTGATCCGCCAGGCGTCGATGATGTCGCCGACCAGGTAGTAGCTCTCGGCCTCATAGGTGTTCAGGAAATCCAGCAGCAGCTCTGCCTGGCAGCCCGGCGTGCCAAGATGAATATCCGACAGAAAGATCGTGCGGTATTTCATTTGGCACACTCCAGCTGAACTGCTTGCTGGACTGCCTAAAGCGTCAAGTTATCAGAACCATGACGCTTGTGAATCGGGCTTTTGACAGTTCTGGTCAGGCAAGCTCCGCCTCCAGGCGTTCACCGGCTTCCTGCAAATGCTGCGCCGGTATGTGGCAATGGATCACATGGCCTGCGTCGAGGACCTGCGGCAGCGGCGTCCTGGTATCGCAAACCGGACCAATCCGTTTTGTGCAGCGGCGTTGGAATGGGCAGCCGGTTGCGGGCGGGGCCATCTCGCTCATGTCATTGGCCAGCAGAACAGGAGCGGCATCCGGGTCCGGTTCCAGCACCGCGCCCATCAGGGTTTGGGTATAGGGGTGATAGGGCGGGGCATAGACCTGCTCCGCCGGGCCGATCTCGCAGATTCTGCCCTGGTAAAGCACCGCTACCCGGTCCGACACCGCGCGCACCACCGCCAGATCGTGGCTGACAAAGATATAAGAGCAGCCGTTCTCCCTTTGCAGCCGCGTAAGTAGCGCCAGCGCTGCCGCCTGCACTGACACATCCAGCGCGCTGGTCACCTCGTCGCACAGGGTGACTTCCGGATTGGCGGCAAAGGCGCGGGCAACGCCCACCCGCTGCTTTTCGCCGCCTGACAACTGTCTAGGAAAGCGCGACATGTAGCGCGCAGGCAAGCGCACCGCTTCCAAGAGCTCTTCGGCCCGCGCCTGCGCCTCTGCCCCCTTGAGGCCGAAGTATAGTTTCAGCGGCGCCATCAGAATTTCTCCGATGCTCTGTCGCGGGTTCAGCGAAGCGTCTGCGTTCTGGAAGATCATCTGCACTCGGCGAAGGGTCTCGCGATCGCGGCCCGCAACCGGCGCATTCAAGCTTTCGCCATCGCCCAGCGTGATGCCGCCCTTGCGGGTGCCTGCGAGGCCTGCGATGGCGCGCAGGATGGTGGATTTGCCGGAGCCGGATTCGCCGACCAGCCCCAGCGTCTCGCCCTTCTTTAGCACAAATCCGGCGCGGTCCACGGTGGGGGCGGGCTCCGGTTTCTTCAGCCATCGGTCCAGTAAGCCGGGCCTGCGATAGCTGACCGCCACGTCCTGCAGCTCCAGCGCGCGGGCATGCTGCACTTGCGGCACACGGCGGGTGCTGAGGTGTTCCGGCGCATGTTCGCCGGCGTAGGGGCAGCGCACCCGGCAATTGCCGCGGCGCTCCAGCGCCGGGATGCCGTCCTTGCACAGCGAGCGCACCTGCGGGCAGCGGTCCGCAAAGGCGCAGGCCGTCAGATCTGAGCCCACCGCAGGCGGCACGCCCGGCATCGAGGGCAGAATGCCCGGTTCCCCCAACCGCGGGATCGAGGCCAGCAGGCCGCGTGTATAGGGGTGGTTCGGCTCCCGCAGCACATCGCGGGTCGGGCCTTCCTCAACCAGCATGCCGGCATACATCACCGCCACCCGGTCGGCGACACGGGCGATCACGCCGAGGTCATGGCTGACATAGATCATCGCCACGCCCAGCTCCTTGGCGAGGGAGCGCAGGAATTCCAGGATATGCGCCTGGGTGGTCACATCCAGGCCGGTGGTCGGCTCATCCAGCAGCAGGGCCTTGGCGTTGCCTGCCAGCGCCATCGCTACGGCAGCACGCTGCTGCTGTCCGCCCGACAGCTCATGCGGGTAGCGTTCGGCGATATCCTCGGGGCTGGGCAGGCGCACGCGGTTCAACAGTTCCAGCACCTTAATACTGCGCTCCCCGGCACTCAGCGCGGTGTGCAGCTGCAACGCCTCATCGATCTGGCGGCCGATCTTCAGGGTCGGCGTCAGCGCCTGGCCTGCGTTCTGCGGGATCAGCGCGATGGAGGAGCCGCGCAGGCGTGTCCGCTGCTTCTCCGGCAATGCAAACATGTCGTTGCCGTCAAAGATCGCGCGGCCGCGGAATACTGTCAGGCCGGATTTTAGGTAGCCCATCATTGCTAGCGCGACGGTGGATTTGCCGGAACCACTCTCGCCGACGATGCCCAGGGTTTCGCCCGGGGCAAGTTCCAGCGACAGGCCGCGCAGGATCGGCGCTTGGCGCCCGTTCTTGGCAGTGAAACCCAAAGACAGGTCTTCGATCTTGATCAAAGGTTCGGTCATAACAAATCCCTCACACGGCAACAGCGGTTGCGCGGTCCAGGCCCAGGGCCTTACCCACGGCGTCCGCCAGTAGGTTGATCCCAATAATCAGCGAGCTCAGCGTCAGGCAGGGCCAGAACACACCCCAGGGGGCGGTGCTGAGCAGCCCGCGCTCCTGCGCCACCATCAGGCCCCAGTCGGGTGTCGGCGGGGTGGCCCCGAAGCCCAGGAACGATAGCGAGGAGAAGGCCAGCAGCATCCAGCTCCAGCGCATTGCGCCCTCGACAAGCAGGATGTCGGAGAGGTTGGGGAACATTTCGCGCGACAGGATCGGCCACAGTGCTTCGCCCCGGGCCTTGGCGGCGGTGACAAAGTCGCGGGCGGCCAGCTGCATCGCGGCACCGCGCACCACACGCAGAACGGCAACGCCGTAGAAGAAGCCCAGCGTCGGGATAATCGTCAGCGGCCCGGCGCCGCCGATCGAGATGATCAGCAAGAGGAACAGCAGCCAGGGCATCGAAAGGAAAGCATCGACAACGCGCATGGCGTATTCATCCACCCGCCCGCCGACGGTGCCAAAGAAGATACCGGCAAAGCCGCCCCAGAGCGTGGCAATCACGGCGGCGGTGAACGTGACGGCAATCGCCAGCCGCCCGCCGTAGACCACGCGCGAGAAGACATCGCGGCCCAGTGTGTCGGTGCCCATGAGGTGGCTGGCATTGGGCGCCAGCAGGATGGTGTCGGCGTTCTGCGCGGTTGGGTCGAACGGCGCGATCCAGGGCGCCAGCAGCGCCAGTGCCAGATGGAACAGAGTAAGGCCAAGGCCAAGCGCGCCGGAGGGTTTCGACGCAATTGTTGCAAGCAGTTTCAGCATGTCAGTGCCCTTTTCTGCGCAAGCGCGGGTCCAGGGCAAGCGCGGCGAGGTCCGCGGCCAGGTTCACGCCCACATAGATCACCGAGAAGATCAGCGCGATTGCCTGAACCAGCGGCAAGTCGCGGTCAAAGATCGCCTGGATCATCAGCGTTCCAAGCCCGGGGTAGTTGAAGACTTTTTCGACCACGACCACACCAGCCAGCAGCCAGGCGACGGTAAGCGCGATCACGTTGAGCGCTGGGATCATTGCGTTCGGCACCACGTGTTTCCAGATGATCTGGCGCTCCGGCACGCCCTTAAGCCGCGCCATCTGCACATAATCCGAGGCCATCACGTCAATCACCGAGGCGCGCATCATCCGCATGATGTGGGCGACCAGAACCGCGCTCAGCACCAGCACCGGTAGAACGATATTGGGCAGCATTTGCATGAATCCCGCACCGGGTGAGACGATTGTGACCGCGGGGAACCACTGCAGCACGATGGCAAAGACATAGATCAGCGCGGTGGCGGTCACGAACTCGGGGATCGTCATCGCCAGCATCGCCGCCCCTGATAAGGAAAGGTCCAGCGACCTGTCCCGCCTGACGCCCGCGGCGATGCCGAGAAAAATAGCAAAGGGTATCGCCAGCAGCGCCGCCAACCCGCCCAGTAGAGCGGTGTTGCGGAAGCGTTCCCAGATCAGCTCATTGATCGGTTTGCGCTTTTTCAAGGAGTAACCGAAGTCGCCTTGCACGGCACCCGCCACCCAGTCGCCGTAGCGCACCATTGCGGGGCGCTCCAGTCCCTGCTGCTCGATGCAGCGCTCAAGCCGCGGACCCTGGGCAAACCGCTGCAAGAAGGAGGTGCAGACATTGCCGGGCAGCGCCTCGACCGCAGCAAACATGACTATTGAGACAAAACCGATGGTGAAGGCCGCAAAGCCGAAGCGGCGTAGGATCAGGGATGGCATGGGTTGGCCTTTTGCAGGAAAGAATGAGGCGCGGCCTGTTTTTTGAGGGGCAGGCTGCGCCAGTTGAAAGGGGGGAGATGCCCTTTGGGTTATGGATCAGGAGCCGGACCCGTTCTTGGTCACGTCTTCATAGCGGATCGAGAAGCCCTCGACCGGCGGCAGGCCGCCAATTTTGGAAGACAGGACGCGGGTGATGTTCAGGTGAACCGGAATGAAGGATCCGCCGGTTTCCCACAGCTCATCCTGCAGCTCGCCGTACAGCTCTTTGCGCTTGCCGAAGTCCAGTTCGGAGCGGGCCGCGCCCAGCTTGGCGTCAAAGTCGGCGGAGTTCCATGCGGTCTCGTTCCAAGCTGCACCGGAGCGGTAAGCTTCGTTCAGGATCTGATCCGCCGGGCGCTGCGACCAGCCAGTGGCAAAGAAGGCTTCCTTCATCCAGACGTCACCCCAGTAACCGTCTGCCGGCGCCGGAACCAGTTCGATCTCAATGCCTGCGTCCTTGGCCTGGTTCTGCAGAACCTCGGCCAACTTCACGGCACCTTCCGAGATGTCGGAGACGAACAGTTCAACCTTCAGGCCGTTCGCGTAACCGGCCTCAGCCAGCAGCGCCTTGGCGCCGTCCACGTCGCGGCTGCAGTCGATCTCCTTGCGGTACTGGTCGCCGGTCCAGACCGGGTGGTCGCAGGAAACAATGTAGCCGCCCTTGCCGTAAACCAGCTTGCCCAGGGCATCGCGGTCGGCGGACAAACGGATCGCCTTGCGGACGCGCGGGTCGTTGAACGGTGCTTCCTGGGTGTTCATCACCAGGCCGACCCAGCGGCCCGACGGCACCGACTGGACGGTGAAGTTCGGGTTGTTTGCAAACAGCGGAACCTGCTCGGCGGAGACCGAGTAGACCAGATCGATTTGACCGGCCTGCAGGGCTGCAACGCGCGCGTCCTGATCGGCGATGGCAATCAGTTCCAGATTTTCCACGCCGGCCTTGCTGCCATAGTAGTTTTCAAACCGCTTCATGGTGGTGGTGCCCAGAGCGTCCAGATCCACCAGCTCAAACGGGCCGGTCCCGTTGCCGCTTTCGCACAGAACATCCAGGTCGCCGCCGCAGGTTTCCGCGTCCAGCATCTTGATCCGGTAGTCCATGGTCAGCAGCGGAAAGTCCGCATGGCTGTCCTTAAGAACGACTTTGACGGTCAGCGGATCAACAACGTCGACATGGTCAATGATCCCCATCACACCTTTAGTCGGGCTATCGATGGTCTCGGACTGGGTGCGCATCAGCGAGAAGGCAACGTCCTCAGCAGTGAAGGCATTGCCGTTGTGGAAGGTCACGTCCGGGCGCAGCTTGAAGGTCCATTCCTTGGCATCCGGAGTGGCCGACCATTCCAATGCCAGATCCGGCGAGGGGCGGCCGTCTTCGCCCTGGCGGACCAAGCGGGAATAGACGTTCTGGATGGCTTCATAGAACCGCTGCGGAGAGATCGGGTCCATCGACTCCGCCCCCCCAAAGCCCAGTTCGTGTGGGATGCGCAGGGTTTCGGCGGTGGCGGCGGTGCTGGCCAGAGCGATGGCAGCAGAAAGCAAAAGCGACTTTTTCATGGGTCTACCTTGGGCGAGGCCCGCTGGAATGAGTGGTGGCGTGATTGCCTGCCGCCGGAATTGCCAGATTGGGTGAAAGAATTGTGACGCCGGGGAAGGCATGATCCGCCGGAGCTACCCCGGATTTGCCGCGATGCCTTGTTTTCAAGGTGTTGGAGAAGAAGGCCGGGGCCGCGGGGGCGGAATCTTTACAAAAGTTTCACGGGCAGCCCCTGCAATTTTGTGCTTAACCACCCGTATTCTCATAGTCATGCCACAAAAAACTAATAGGACAGCGGGATGCGGCACAGCTCGAATCTTAATCTGGGCTGGCTTTCGGCCTTTGATGCCGCGGCGAGACATCTGAACTTCACCAAGGCGGCTCAGGAACTCGGGCTTTCCCAAGGGGCGGTGTCGCTGCAGATTCAAAAACTGGAAAAGGCGTTGAGCGCGAGCCTGTTTGAACGGCGGGGGCGGCATGTGGTGCTGACCGATGAAGGTTATGCCTACCATCCGCATGTGCAGGAGGCGCTGGAAGCGCTCTCCCAGACAACGTCCAGGATGTTCTCCCGGCAAACCCGCAACAACGTTTCCATCGCGTGCTATTCCCCGGCCTTTGTCGAGTTCTGCCTGACCCCGCTGATACCGGACATGATGCGGGACATCCCGGATCTGGAGCTGACGCTGACCATTGACTACCAGGCCAATTACACGCGCTTTGACAAGGATGATCTGGTGATCGGATACGGGTCGGGAGATGCCGCGAGCTTCGTGCCCTTGGTGCAGGAAACTGTGACGGCAGTTTGCACCCCGGCCTATCTGGAACAGCATGGCGGCAAATGGGGGAAGTGTGTGCTGATTGAATGTGCCGGCCCGCGTGTGGCCTGGCCCCAGTGGTGTGCAGCAACAGGAATAGCCGGCCCGCTCGACGGAAGGGTTGTCGAGGTCAATTCCCTGGCTGCCGCGATACGGCTGGCCCGCGCCGGGGCCGGAGTTTCGCTTGCGGCCAAACCATTCATCTCAGAGGACTTGCAGAAGGGCGCATTGGTCGAGGCTTTCGCGGGAAAATGCTTGCCAGGCAAGATGCACGGCTTTGCCACTCAGCAACTGGAGAATGCCCGGCCCATAGCCAAGCGGGTTGCCCGCTGGCTGCTGGAGCGGTCAGGGCGCAGTCTTCCCTGCTACCTCTGACGGGCCCGTGGGCTGACCGGATGGCGTGGTTTACCTTGGCGAGCAGAGCTGGTCACAGGTTTGAGGTCGTCGATCGGACATCCAAGCTGGTTAGCCTTGCGAGGGAAGAGGCCCAAACATGCGCAGCATTCGTTTGCGTGGAGAATGACGTCGTCATGGGGGCAATCACGCACCAGCAACTGGCGCTTTTTATGACAAACAAAGCGTCAGAAATAGATGGCATGATCGATTTGAATGACCACACCATCTCCGACATCTTGGATAGTCCTGCAGTCGCGGATGGCTTTCGGACAATGCCGGCAGGTTCACCGTTCTTTGATGCCGTCAAAGTGCTGAAAGAACCGAAGACCCGTGTCGTCGTCGCCGTGAACCCAGATGATGGAGCGCCTGTTGGAGTAATACTGCGGGCCCACGGGCGATACTGATTGACAGGTTGGTCGAGATTTCGTGTTCCGTTGGATTGCGTCCAACGGCGTCAATCAGCGAACGACGGCTTCTGGGAAGCCGCACCGCCGCGTCGGATGCGCTGCTCAATGTCCGCAAAAGCTTCGGATCAGAGCCCTTGACAGGCGCCTTGCTCGACCGCTTGACCCACCATGTCAGTATCTTGGAGATGAACGGCGACAGCTATCGGCTGGCACAGAGCAAGGCTCGCCAAAACTCCTGAACCAAGCCTGGACTTGGTCCTAACGGCCCAAGGCGCCTTGGCAACCGACAGCTATGTGGGGAGCGCGTTTGCCAAGGCGCCGGTCACGCCCAGACTGGCCGACTTTTGCTCCGCCCCGTGGCTGGATTTTGCGCCGCCGCTGACAGGCGCACGGCAGGCAGCAAGGCAATTCGGAGTTTTCTGCGCAATCCGCTGGTCGTGGCCGTGGCGTTAGCGCTGGCACTTAAATTCACAGGCCTGACGTTTCCAGGCGGAATTTCGCAGACGATAAAGATGGTTGCATCGATCGCGCCGGTCGTTGCCCTATTTGTTGTTGGGGGGATCATCGCTCAGTTCAACGTCAGCCCGATGTGGCGGCGCACAGCCGCAATCGTGGTCGGCAAGCTGGTTCTGCACCCGGCTCTGGTGTTCGTGGTGTTGAGTGTTCTGCTGGGCCCAGCTGACCCCTTCGTACTGACGGCTATGCTGATTGCCGCGGTTCCCATGCTGTCCATCTACCTCGTGCTCGGAGCGGCACATGGAGTTGAACAGGTCTGCGCGACTGCTCTTGTAACGTCCACTGTCGCCTCATTCGTGACGGTCAGCGCGTTAATTTGGGTGATGCGGAGCTACGCTTAGGGCAGAAACTCAAGAATGAGGTTACGGCTAGGTGGGGCTCAAGTGAGATCGCGTTGCAGGTCACTACCTAACGGGATCAGCCTGGTTGCACTTGCGGTGAATGGTCGGTCTGGTGAAGCAGCACTGCAGAGTTTGGCGATGCAATGAACAGCAGCCAAGAGCCGACCTTTCTCGCGCAATTTCGCTGCGGCTGAAAAGTACTTCACCTGCTTGATCGGTAAAGAGGGCTCGTTGCAGCCCTTCGCTGACTTTCGCAGCCAAGGGTCCAAAAACCGTCCGCAGGAGCGACCGCTAAGCCGGGCGGAGCTGCCATTCGATGCGGGTGGAGCGTTGATCGGGAGCAGCGGCAGCTGTGCGCAGGGTAGCTGCCGTTCCGCCTGAGGGCGCCACGACCAGCATGTCCGTCAATTCCGGCCCTTCCGTCCATTCGTCGAACGGCAGGTTCGAGGTGATCAGGATGGAGCCGCGCTCGCACCTCTGGGAGATCAGTTCGAAGAGCAACTCGGCGCCGGTCTTACTGAGAGGCACGAAGCCGA
>NZ_JAHVJA010000030.1 GCF_019801465.1 Leisingera daeponensis | reverse complement strand
CGGTGACCAGCAGCGGCTTCTTGATGCCAGCGGCGGCACAGGCATCCGCCAGTTCCTTGATCCGGCCTGCGCCGAACTTGATTGCGGTCGGGTAGGACCAGTTTCCAACGAGAGACATGTTGTATTCCTTTGATGCTAGTGGCCCGCCCCGGGAGGAGAAACGGGGCGGGCGGGGCGGTCCGTCAGCCGGTAACCTTCTTCAGGTGATAGGATTTCGGACGGGTCAGATTGTGATAGCCGATGACCGAGAGGCCGCCGCCGCGGCCGGTGTCCTTGCAGCCGGTCCAGCAGAGGCCGGGATCGAGGTAGTCGGCGCGGTTCATGAAGACGGTGCCGGTCTCGATTTGATCGCCCACGGCTTGCGCCCGCGCCACATCCTTGGTCCAGAGCGAGGCGGTGAGGCCGAAGTCGCTGTCATTCATGAGCTGAATGGCTTCCTCATCGGAGGAGACCTTCATGATGCCCACGACCGGGCCAAAGCTTTCCTCGCGCATCACCCGCATGTCGTGGGTTACATTGGTCAGGATCTGCGGCGTGAGGTAGGCACCGCCGTCATCTTCGGCGAAGGTTTCGATATGGGCCACGGCGCCAGCCTCAACCGCTTTGGCGATCTGGCTGCGCACCTCGCTGGCAAAGCGCACGTTGGCCATCGGGCCGATGGTAGTCTCTGCATCCAGCGGGTTGCCCAGCTTATAGCCCTTCACAATGGCGATCGCCTTTTCCAGGAAGGCGTCGAACAGGCTCTCATGCACGTAGATCCGCTCGATGCCGCAGCAGCACTGGCCGGAGTTGAACATGGCGCCGTCGATCAGCGTGTCCACCGCCGCATCCAGGTCGGCGTCTTCCATGACATAGCCGGGGTCTTTGCCGCCCAGCTCGGTGCCGACGCCGGTGAAGGTGCCGGCGGCTGCCCGTTCCATCGCTTGACCGCCGCCAACCGAGCCGGTGAAGTTCACGAAGTTGAAGGCCTTGCGGGCAATCAGTTCCGAGGTCGTATCGTGGTCCAGGAAGACATTCTGGAAAACGTCTTCGGGAATTCCCGCGGAATGGAAAGCCTGCGCCATGCGCTCGCCGACCAGCAGCGTCTGGGTCGCGTGTTTCAGCACCACGGTATTGCCGGCAATCAGGGCAGGCGCCACGGTGTTGATCGCGGTCATATAGGGATAGTTCCAGGGCGCGACCACAAAAACCACGCCATGGGGGATGCGCTTGATGTAGCGCTTGAAGCTGGCGTCCTCGCCAACCTCGATATCCGCCAGCGACTCTGCGGCGATCTGCGCCATGTGTCCCGCGCGCTCGTTGAAGCCGCCGAATTCTCCGCCATAACGCACCGGCCGGCCCATCATATGGGCCAGCTCCGGCACGATTTCATCGTTCATCGCACCAACGGCAGCCACGCCCGCCATCACCAGATCAATGCGCTCTTGCAGCGGCCGCGCCGCCCAGGCTGCTTGCGCTGACCGCGCACGTTCTGCTGCCGCAAAGGCGTCCTCGCGCGACAGCACTTCGCGCTCCGCAAAGACCGATCCGTCAACCGGTGAGATGCACTTCAATACCTGGCCCATTGCCATTCACTCCATTCAGGAAAGGGCAAAGCCCTCTTCATCTTTCCGAAAATACTCCGGGGGTCCGGGGGCTGGCCCCCGGCGTTCTCCGGTATCAGGCCCGCTCGAACCCGCGGGCGATCTCGTAGTCGGTGACCACCCGGTCGAAATCCTCGATCTCCACTTCCGCCGCGCGGACGTAGTGGTCGACCACATCATCGCCAAGGGCCTTGCGCAGCATCGCTGAGCCTTTCAGCGCCGCCGCCGCATCGCGCAGGGTGCCCGGGATCATCCCGGTGTCGCCCTGGTAAACATCGCCCCGGGTGGGCGCCTGCAGCTCCAGCCCTTCCTCAATGCCCGCAATGCCGGCGGCCAGCATACCAGCCATCGCCAAATAGGGGTTCATGTCGGAGCCGGGGATACGGCATTCGACGCGGATTGCCTTGGTGCCGTCGCCGCACAGCCGGTAGCCCGCGGTGCGGTTGTCCACCGACCAGATGATGCGGGTCGGGGCAAAAGTGCCTTTCATGAAGCGTTTGTAGCTGTTGATATAGGGCGCCATGAAGGCGGTGTAGTCGGGCGCGTATTTCAGCAACCCTGCCATGTAGTTCTTCATCAGGGCTGACATGCCCAGCTCGTCGCTCTCGTCAAAGAACGCGGGCTTTCCGTCCTGCCACAGCGACTGATGCACATGGCTGGAGGAGCCCACCTTCTCGTGGCTCCATTTCGGAAGAAAGGTTACGGCATGGCCCTGTTGCTCCGCGATCTCCTTGATCGCGTGCTTGGCAATGGTGTGGAACTCTGCCGTGTCCATCGCCGCGGCGTATTTGATGTTCAGCTCTTCCTGGCCCGTCTCCGCCTCGCCCTTGGAGTTCTCAATCGGCAGCCCCGCATCCCACAGGTGGTTGCGGATGGGGCGCATCACATGTTCCTCGCGGGTGGTCTGCAGGATGTTGTAATCCTCGTTGTAGCCGGAAATCGGCTCCAGATCGCGGAAGCCCGAGCGGCGGATCTCGTCAAAGCTCTTGGCGAACAGGAAGAACTCCAGCTCGGTGGCGCACATGGCGTCATAGCCCATCGCCTTCAGGCGGTTCACCTGTTTCTTCAGGATCGCGCGGGGGGAGTGGGAGACATCTTCGTGCGTATGGTGATCCAGCACGTCGCACATCACCATAACGGTGCAATCCAGCCACGGCACCGGGCGCAGGGTGGAGAGGTCCGGCTTCATCACATAATCGCCGTAACCCCGCTCCCAGCTGGTCGAGGCATAGCCGTCCGGCGTCGCCATCGCCAGGTCGGTGGCCAGCAGGTAGTTACAGCAATGGGTTTCCTCCCAGGCGCCATTCACAAAATGCTTGGCGTGGAAGCGCTTGCCCATCAGGCGGCCCTGCATGTCCACAAGGCAGACCAGAACGGTGTCAACGGTGCCATCGGCAACCTGGTCCTTAAAAGTGTCGAAGGAGAGCATGAGCGGCCCTTTGTCTATTGCGCGCAAAACTTTTCCATTAAAGTTTTGCGAAATTTCTTGAGTGAGGAATTTGGCCCGCTGCGGCGCAGGCCAAATTCCGTTCTTTCAACCGGAGCCTCAGCCGTAGCGGTAGGGGCGGCCGGCCTTCTGCATGTCAGCGTTATACTTCTTGAAGATCTCCACAACCTTGGCCTTGGTCTCGGACTCGGCTGCGATCTCATCCCAGAACTTCACAGCCGCGTCTTCGACCTGCTGCCATTCGTTGTCCGGAATGGTGGTGAGCTTCATCTTGTCGCCGTTCACACGCAGGGAAGCTTCGCCGCCCCAGTACCACCACTGGCGGTAATAATGCGACTGGTCGCAGCAGACGCGGAATAGGGTCTGCAGGTCTTCCGGCAGTTCTTCCCAGCGGCCCTGGTTGGCAAAGAACGACCCTGCCCAGGCGCCGGAGATGTTGTTGGTCAGGAAGTAGTCGGTCACATCCGCCCAGCCGACAGTGTAGTCCTCGGTGATGCCGGACCAGGCGATGCCGTCCAGCTCGCCGGTCTGAACTGCGACTTCGATGTCTTCCCAGGGCAGGGTGACCGGCACCACGCCGAATTGCGCCAGGAAGCGGCCCGCGGTCGGGAAGGTGAAGACACGTTTGCCCTTCAGGTCCTCCAGCGAGTTGATCGGGTCCTTGGTGGCAAAGTGGCAGGGGTCCCAGGCGCCGGCCGAGATGTGCTTGACGCCGACCTTGGAGTATTCCTCGTCCCAGATCTCGTTCAGGCCGTACTGGTTGAACAGCACCGGCACGTCCAGCGAATAGCGGGAAGCGAACGGGAAGTAGCCGCCGAAGACGGTGACTTCGGTGGGCGAGGCCATCGAGTCATCATCCGACTGCACCGCGTCGATGGTGCCGCGCTGCATGGCGCGGAACAATTCGCCGGTGGGGACCAGCTGGTCGGCGTAGTAAAGCTCAATCTGCATCCGGTCGCCGGCGATCTTGTTGAACATGTCGATCGCGGGCTTCACCACATGTTCCGCCAGAGCGGCTCCGGCGTAGGTCTGCATCCGCCATTTGATGGTAGACTGGGCCAGCGCCGGGGTGGCCAGCGGCGCCGCCATGGCGCCAACGCCGGCGGACTGCAAAAACTTACGTCTTGTTGTCATAATTCTCACTCCTTGTTGAAACATCCGGCCCCTTGCCGGGACTCTCCTTGGTTATTTTCCGTAGACATATTCTGGTAGCCACAGAGCAATCTGCGGGAACATCATGATCAGGGCGAGCGCCAGCACCATCACCGCGGCAAAGGGTATGATTGAGACGTAGATGTCCTTCAGCCCGATCTCCGGCGGCGCCATCGCGCGCATCAGGAACAGGTTGTAGCCGAAGGGCGGCGTCATATAGGCGATCTGGGTAGTGATGGTATAGAGCACGCCGTACCAGATCAGGTCGAACCCGAGCGCGCCGACCAGCGGCACATAGAGCGGTGCCACGATTACCAGCATTGCCGTGTCATCAAGGAAAGTGCCCATGATGATGAAGCTCAGCTGCATCAGGATCAGGATCATCCAGGGGCTGAGGCCCAGCTTGGTGGTGAAGAGGTCCTCGATCGCTTTGACAGCCCCAAGCCCGTCGAAAATCGCGCCAAAGGCCAGGGCCGCCAGAATGATCCACATGAACATGCAGGAAATGCCAAGCGTCGAGCGCACCGAGGTTTCAAACACCTCCTTGGTCATCCGCCCCTTCAGCACCGCGGCGAGGAAGGCGGTGATTGCGCCGATGGCCGAGCTTTCGACCAAGGAGGTCCAGCCGTTCACGAAGGGAACCATCATCGCGGCGAAAATCGCCAGCGGCAGCACGCCTGAGAACAGAAGCCGGTATTTTTCCTTCATGAATACATCCCGGTAGAACAGCGGGTTCCTGCGGGTGGCAAAGGACAGTGCGCCCAGGGCTAGGCCCAGACCCAGCGCATGTTCGGTTGCCATAGCGCCGGCCAGGATCATCAGGGGCACCAGCACCAGCGCAGCGAGGATGATGTAGTTCAGGCGCACCGGGTGATCTGTAACCTGCTCGTATTCGGCCAGATCCTCGGGATGCATCGCGGGGCCGAGATGCGGCTGCATGCGGGCGCGGACGTAGATGTAGATGATGAACATCGTGGCCATCAGCAGGCCCGGGATCACGCCGGCCAGCCACAGCTGCCCCACCGGCTGGCGCGCGATCATCGCATAAAGCACCAACACCACGGAGGGCGGCACCAGGATGCCAAGTGAAGAGCCCGCCTGGATGGTGCCAGTGACCAGGATCTTGTCATAGCCGCGGCGCAGCAGCTCCGGCAGCGCGATGGTGGCGCCAATCGCCATGCCTGCCACCGACAGGCCGTTCATTGCCGAAATCAGGACCATCAGGCCGATGGTGCCGATCGCCAGCCCGCCCTTCACCGGCCCCATCCACACGTGGAACATCCGGTAAAGGTCGTCGGCAATCTTCGATTCCGACAGCACGTAGCCCATGAAGATGAACATCGGCAGTGTCAGCAGCGGATACCATTTCATCAGTTTCATCGCAGCGGAGAAGGGGATCTCCACCCCGCCGGTGCCCCACAGCAGCATGCCCGCTACCGCGCCGACAAAGCCGATGGCGCCGAACACCCGCTGGCCGGTCATCAGCATGAGCATCATGCCGGCAAACATCACAATGGCGATCCATTCGTAGGACATCAGATTTCAACTCCGCGCAGGCGTCCGATATCCCGGAACAGTTCGGCAAGGCATTGCAGCAGCATCAGAAAGACGCCGAAGCAAAGGATGGTTTTGACGGGCCACAGAAACGGCCGCCAAGCGGTGGAGCTGCGCTCCAGATAGCCGAGCTTTTCACCGGCGGCCGTGGGACCTTCGGTCAAAAGCGTCTTTAGCAGATCCCAGAAGAACTGCACCGGCTCCAGTCCGAAATAGCCCAGGGAATAGGCGGTGGAACTGAGCGCGCCGTACATCAGGATCACCAGGTAGGTGATGAGGAAAAGCACCGTGAAGGCATCGACCATCGCCTTGGTCTTTGTGGACCAGGCGCCGTAAAACAGGTCCATACGCACATTCGATCCCATCTGTATGGAGTACGGGCCGCCCAGCACATAATAGGCGACCATCACGAACTGCGCGGTTTCCAGCGTCCACAGCGACGGGTTGAAGAAGGTCTTGGAAACCGACGACCACAGCAACACACCGATGAGTGCAAAGATCAGGTACATGGCAAAGCGGCCAATGAAGCGGTTCATCGCGTCTATGCCGCGGACATAAGCCCGGACTATTCTAGGCATCAGGCCCTCCCTCCGCCGCCAGCGCAGCCAGGGCCGGGCGCAGCAATGTCAGCATTTCTTCTGCCATGGCCTCTTCCTGTTCCGGTGTTGCCACGAGGTCATTGCGGATTTCGATCATCACATTGGCCAGGCCGTTCGCCAGCCCATGGATTTTCAATGAATGGGTGACACCGTCAGCTGGCCCGTATGGCTCGTTGCGCTCAACTCGGCGGTGCGGCAGGGCAGGGGCTTCTGCCAGCATCGCGTCTGCCAGGCGGCTGTCGTCGTCGTGCAGAATGCCGATCTCAACCGCGCGCGGCTTGCCGAAATAGACCGGAGTGAAGCTGTGCATGGTGACCAGCATTGTCTGCAGGCCGGCTTCCTTGCGGGCCTTGATCACATCAGAAACGGTTGCGCAGAATGGGTTATAGACCGTTTCCACCCGTTCCAGGCGCTGCTCAGCGGTTAAATTTTTGTTGCCGGGCACAACCACCAGTTCGGATTTTTCCGGCATGGCGCTGACGGCCTCTGGCGGCCGGTTGCAGTCATAGACCAGCCGCGAGACGGTGCTGGCCACCAGCGGGGCATCCAGCGCCTTGGACATGTGCAGGGCCACCGCCCGCGCGCCCGGATCCCAGGCTGCATGACTCAGCCGGTCTGCTTCGCGCAGCCCCAGCCCGTCATATCTGGCCGGAATATTACTGGAGGCGTGCTCGCACAGCAGCAGGACCGGGCTGGTGCCGTTGCGGTTCACCACCTCCAATGCGTCCCCTTGAGCCTGAGAATCACTCTCTTGCATCTGCCGCCTCCCTGCGAATTGGAAAAATGTTTCCATGAAGAGATATTTGTGTCAATATCTTTTCATGATCGGTTCTGGACAGGGATTCCTGAAACTTTCTTTTCAGGCCGGATCCGGTTTAGAAAGTGTCTGTTCAACACAGGAATGCGCCGTTGTCGAAACCGCCAGCCACCGTTCGCGAATTGATCCGCGAGAATTACGCCTCGCTTACCCAATCCGAACGAAAGTTCGCGAATTTGCTGCTGGAAAATTATCCAGCCGCGGGGCTGGCCTCGATCACGATCGTGGCGGGCAATGCGGAGGTGTCCACGCCGACGGTGGCCCGGATGGTGCAGAAGCTGGGGTTCAAGGGATACCCGCTATTCCACCAGGCCTTGCTTAAGGAACTGGAGGCCAAGGTCTCCGGTCCCACCAAGCGGCGTGACAACTGGGCCTCAGAGGCGCCCGAGGGCCACCTGCTGAACAGATTTGCTCAGGCCGTCACCGACAACCTGCAGCAGACGTTTTCCAACATCGACTCCGCGCAGTTCGACGCTGCCGTGCATCAGCTCGCCAATACCGAGGGGCGGCTATATGTGGTGGGGGGCCGTATCACCCGGGCGCTGGCGGATTATGCCTTCACCCACTTTCAGGCGATCCGGCAGCGTGTCACACATATGACCTCCTCCTCTGCCACCTGGCCGCATTACGTTCTGGACATGGTGGAAGGCGATACGCTGCTGATGTTCGATGTGCGCCGGTACGAGACCAACCTGCAGCGGTTGGCGGAACTGGCCTCCGAGCGCGGGGTGAAGATCGTGCTGATCACCGACCAATGGGCCAGCCCGATTGCCTCAGTTGCCGAACACACCTTCAACTGCTGGGTTGAGATTCCGTCGGCCTGGGATTCCAATATCTCCACCATGATGCTGCTGGAGGCGATGATCGCTGCCACCCAGGAAGAAAGCTGGGATAAGACCAAGGATCGCTACGACCGTCTGGATGAGTTGTTCGACATGACGCGCCTGTTCCGCAAGTTCTCCTGACACGCCGCATGGACTTTGCCCACCGGTTGCGCCTTACTGGGCATCGAGCCGGTTTCATTCAGGCAGGAGTATTCAAATGCGATTTTCAGAAATTCTGACCGCCGCTGCAGTAGCGGCACTGGTTGCAGCGCCGGCGGCGTCCAATCCTCTCAGCCGCATACTGGCCAAGTCCGGGCTGACGCCGCAGGACACCAATATTATGCGTGAGGCGGAACAATCCCTGCTGACAGCGGCGCAGGACGGGAAGCGGGCCAATTGGGCCAACCCTGACAGCGGCGCACACGGCGAAGTGCAAGTGGCTGGAAGAGAGGGAGATTGCGTCCTGTTGCAGCATCAGGCCTTCGTCAAGGATGACCAGACCCCCAAGGAGGTCCGGCGCAAATTCTGCCCTTCAGAGGGGAAGTGGCTGCTGTCCCAGTAAGAACGGCGGCAGAACTGCAGCAACAGTTATTGCAAGGAAGAATAAATGTCTGAAATTATACGCAGCCGCACTAGCCAGCGCATGAGCCAGATCGTGGTCCATGGCGATACCATCTATCTGGCGGGCCAGGTCGGCACCGCAGGCGCCAGCGTAGCGCAGCAGACCCGGGACTGCCTGGACAAGATCGATGCGCTGCTGGCAGAGGCAGGCAGTGACAAGACCCGCATCCTGCAGACCGTGATCTGGCTGGCGGATATGAAGGATTTTGCCGAAATGAATGCGGTCTGGGATGCATGGGTACCTGAAGGCCACGCGCCGGCGCGGGCCTGCGGTGAAGCCAAGCTGGCGCGAGAGGATTTCCTGGTGGAACTGATCGTGACTGCGGCCAAGGCGTAGCATAGCAGTTTCCGGGTTAACGGAGGCGGGCCGCTGGCCCGCTACTCTGTTTGCCCCCTAGTCAAGGGCTGCAGCCGCTTTCTTGATGGCCGCTTCGGTCAGTTCCAGATCTTCTTCCGTCAGCGCCAGGCTGGGGTAGGTCTTGCCCGGCGATTTGAAGATACCTTCCTCGCGCAGCACCGCGTTATAGCGCTGGGTGCGTTCCGCATCGCCCGCCTGCGTATCGCGGTAGTCCCGCACCTTGGCACCGGTAAACACCACCTCGAACAGCGCAGGCTCACCGACGATCTGGAACGGCACCCCGGCCTCTTCCAGCGCAGTACTGGTCGCCTGCATCAGCCGCTTGCCGGTGCCGTTCAGCTGATCATAAGCACCGTCGCGGCGCAGCACCTCCATTGTCTTGAGACCCGCAGCGGCGGCCACCGGGTTACCCGACAGTGTGCCCAGCTGCATCAGGCAGCGCTCATCCCCGACCTGCGCCTTGTCGAAATGCCGCATGATGTCTGCGCGGCCCGCGATGGCCGCCAGAGGGAAGCCGCCGCCGATGACTTTGCCCAGGGTCGCCAGGTCCGGGGTCACGCCATAGAGGTCCTGTGCGCCGCCATAGGAGAAACGGAAGCCCGTCACCACCTCGTCAAAGATCAGCAGGCTGCCGTGTTCCTGCGTTTCCTCGCGCAACAGCTCCAGGAAGCCCGGCAGAGGCGGCACAATGCGCTGCAGCGGCTCGGCGATGATGGCGGCGATCTCTTGCCCATGCTCCGCCATCAGTTGCTTGATGTATTCAAAATCGTTGAACGGCGCGACCAGCACCTCGGCCGCCACCGACGGCGGAATGCCGGCGCTGTCCGGGATCGCCTGCGGGAAGTTCACGCGCTTGGCGGGTGCCAGGCTCATTTGCGCCTCTGCCGACATGCCGTGATAGCCGCCCTCGAACTTCACGATCTTGGTGCGCCCGGTAAAGGCACGGGCCAGCCGGATCGCATACATATCCGCCTCGCCGCCGGTGGAGACATAGCGCAGCTGCTCGCCGCAAGGCACAGCGCGGCAGATCTCCTCGGCCAGCTCGATCCCGCGGGCGTTGTTGGCAAAGAAGGTCATGCCCTTGGGCAACTGCTCCAGCACCGCCTCCATCACTTCGGGGTGGCCATGGCCCAGCAGCATCGGGCCGGAGCCGATCAGGTAGTCAATGTACTCCTTACCGTCTTCATCCCACACGCGGGAGCCCTTACCCTCGCGGATGACGATCCCGGGATCAAAGTTGCCGAAGCCGCCTGCAGGCAGCACGGCGCGGGCGCGGTCAATCCAATCAGCTTGGGTGAGGATTTTCTTCATGTCTCGTGTCCTGTGCCGGGCGGGTTGCCCATTTTAGGGAATGTTTTGATCAATGGTCAAAAATCAGCCGGACAGCAGCACTTTCGACCTGGAATTTCGCGAGGCGATTGGGAGGCCATCATGTACGTGACCCCAGATCGGATTTTTCCAAAAGTGCGTCCCCGCGCCAGAAGGCTGCCGCCAGCAGCGGTCCGGGCACCATGTCGATGGCGTGTTTCTGATGCGGCGCGTGGTGGATGGTGTCGCCGGGGCCTGCATCCTGCGCCGGGCGGCCCTCGGAATGAAACCGGGCCTTTCCTGCGAGGATCAGATAGGTCTCCTCCGGCGCGTGAGAGTGCTCACCGTATTGCTGCCCGGCTCCCCAATAGCCGATGGACAGCCGGATCTCATCACTCTGGTACAAACCCTCGGGCGAGATCAGGTTGATCCAGCCGTAATTGTCCAGCCAGTCGCGGGAGAAGCCGTCGGCCTCTGTGTAGGTCTGCTGCCAACGCAGGCGGGGCAGGGCGGAGACCAGTGCAGCTACCGCAGGCGCAGTCGCCTCGCTGGCCTGCCGGCCGCTTGTATATGCCAGCTCTTCAATTCCTTTGCATACAGGCAAGCGGTACGGCTGCATCTCCAGCATCGGCAAGCCTTGCATCCGCGCTGCAAACCAGGCCAACCCTTCAGTCCGGGCAGCAAGTTGGGTCAGTTCATTGAGCAGCCGCGCGGGCATCGTGCTAGCACCCGCAAACCGCGACCGGTTCCCCCAGTGCGCCGTCCTCGGGCGTCAGGCCGAGGCCGGGCAGGGAAGGCGGAACTGCAACGCCACGGTCATTCCGCGCGCCCTGTCCCGGAACCGGATCCGTATCCAGATGATAGTGGCACAGCCAGCTCGCTAGCCGGTTTGCTTCGGGTGTCGAGGCCGCCAGATGGATCGCCGCGGTATCCGCCAGCGCCGAGCCGCCCACATCTTCGATATGCATCTGCCAGCCCACCGAGACACCAAAGTCGCGGATCTGCCGGGCCTTGGTCAGCCCGCCAACGCGGTTGGGCTTCACCTTCACCCCCTCGCAGGCGCCGCGTTTCCAGGCCTGAAGATGGTCGCCGAACGTATGCAGGCATTCATCCAGCATGATCGGGTTGGACACGCGCGCGGCCACATGGGCGCATTGATCCTGCGTCTCGCAGGGCTGTTCCACCCAATCGCGTGCCTTGACCGAGTTCAGCACCTCAACCGCCACACCGGGCTGCCAGGCACGGTTCACGTCAAAGGTCACCCTGTGACCCTTTGGCAGCCCCTCGGAGATCGCCTCGATCCGCTCGATGTCGAGGCCGATGTCGGTGCCGCCCACCTTGGCCGAATGCACGGTGTATCCCTTTTGTGCTGCACGGGCGATCAGCGCCAGCATCTCCTCCGGGCTGCCGGTTGAGATGGAAGAGTTCACCAGCACCGGCGCCGCATCAGCCCCTCCCATGAGTTGCCACAGCGGCAGGCCCGAGGCCTTGCCCAGAATGTCCCAGCAGGCCATGTCGATGGGTGATTTCACATAAGGATGCCCCGGCAACTGCACATCCATCATCCGGTTCACATGGTCGAGGCTGCGCGGGTCAAGGCCGATCAGGGCGGGGGCCAGCGTCTCGATGCCCGCCCGTATTCCCGGCCCATGCGCTGGCAGATAGGTATGCCCCCAAGGACAGCCTTCGCCCCAGCCGGAGACGCCTTCATCCGTGTCGATGCGGACAAATGTGCTGTCGAGCTTTTCGAACTTCAGCCGCCCGCCCGACAGGAAATAGGGTTCGGTCAGCGGCATATCGAGCTGATAGGCAGTGATGCGGGTGATCTTCATTTGTAACGCTCCGTCTGCTCAACCCGGGGACATTGCCGGATCATCCGCCAGTCCCTCGCCGCGCCAGAAGACGAAGCAGAGGATCGGATGCTCATTGGTGATCATCGCATGGGGCTGGTTCGGTCCGTGCATTTTGGTATCGCCCGGCACCAGGCGGCGAACCTCCTCCCCTTTGGCCATGAAATCGGCGCTGCCGGAGAGGATGGTATAAAGCTCCTCCGGCCCGTGCTGGTGCCATGGGTAGTCGAGCCCTGGTCCCCAGTAGCCGATGGTCATCCGGCTTTGCAGCGAGTGGAAATGGCCGGTCGGCCCCACCAGCTCAAACCAGCCGAAGCGCTGCAGGAAGTCGCGGCCGACTTCCTCCTCGGTGTAGGTGAGGCGCCATTCCGCATGCGGTGCCAGCGCCATGATCGCCTGCTGCAGGGCGCGCACCTCGGCCTCAGCCGGGATGCCTTCGGCGGCAAAGCCCGGGTCTGATTGTACCAGCGGCGCGCCGGGCACCTGGTGCCCCGTGCGTCCGGCCCAGGTGATGTCATCCGGCCACGGCTGGAAGTCTGCCACCGTGGGCAGGGCGGAATGGAACGCCTTGGCGGCCTCCAGCGCTTGATCGAAGAGATGTTTGGTCATGGGATCACCACAGTGTTTTCGGTATTCGTCTTGGCGGAGAGGGCAGTGGGCGCTTCCTTCCATCGCTTCGATAGGCAAGCCGCCTTAAGCGGCGGGCTGATCACGCTCTTTCCGGTGTGGAAAGCCGCATTGGAGAAGCCATGTTGCGTCTCAATGCTCGAGCCGCTGGAAGTCAGGCCGCAGCCCGTCCCGGCGTCTCCCGCATTGACGGCATAGGCCTGTTCGGGGAATTCCCTATCTGCCACTTTGTAATTCCTGATTGCAGAGTCGCTTTTCTGCTCGACAGGCAATCCTCAATTTGTACCATCGTCAATCATGAAAAATACAAATGTATCATCGACCGTGCTGGAGCGCCTCACCGAAGAATGGGACGCGCTGACACCGGAAGCACAGAAGGCGGCCCGCTATGTGCTGGAACACCCTGCGGACGTGGGGGTTTCTACCGTCCGTGAGATTGCAGATGCGGCGAAGGTGAAGCCCAACACCTTTGTCCGCATGGCGCGGCAAGTGGGTTTTGAAGGGTATGAGGACTTCCGGGCCCCTTTCCGCGAGGCGATCCGAAGGGGCGGGGTGTCTTTTCCGGACCGGGCGCGCTGGTTGCAGGATATATCCAAGTCCGGCGAACTTGGCGTGCTGTATGCAGACATGGCCGCTGCCGCCATCCGCAATATCGAGGAAACCTTTGCGGGTATCGATGCCATCGGGCTGGAAGCTGCCGCGCAGGCGATCTGGAAATCCCGCCAGGTCTTTACCCTCGGTGTTGGTGTCAATAACGCCAACGCCCGTAACTTCACCTATCTGGCCTCCACCGGCATGAAACAGTTCCATACCATTCCGCGGCCTGGATCAACACCGGTCGATGATCTCGCCTGGGCCGACAGTCAGGATGTGCTTATCGCGATGACCTGCAAGCCCTACCGGACCGAGGTGATCGAGGCGATCAGGATCGCGCGCGAACAAGGGGTCACGATCGTCGGCATTTCCGACAGTCCCGCCAGCCCGGCGGTCCTGAATGCAGACCATGGTTTTGTTGTCGCGGTGGACACTCCGCAATTCTTCCCGTCCTCTGTTTCCACCATTGCCCTGCTTGAAACACTGCTCTCTTTCGTGGTTGCGGTCTCCAGCGAGGAGATCGTCGAGCGGGTGGAGAAGTTCCACAAACGCAGGCACCAGCTGGGTCTATATGCAGAGGAACCTGAATGAGCGCCCCGCTGACCCATTCCCCGTTGGCAGGCTAGTGCATCGGTCCGGCCATCTATCTGGCGGAACTTAATGGCTTGCTTTCGGGGGCGCTGGTTTCGGGCCGGACCTAGATCCGGAACTATTGGAAGACGTCTGAAGGACTTCTGCTGGGCCCTCCTCATTGCTTAGGGCCTGCCCGCTTATTTGTTTTTCTCG
>NZ_JAHVJA010000029.1 GCF_019801465.1 Leisingera daeponensis | reverse complement strand
CGGTGACCAGCAGCGGCTTCTTGATGCCAGCGGCGGCACAGGCATCCGCCAGTTCCTTGATCCGGCCTGCGCCGAACTTGATTGCGGTCGGGTAGGACCAGTTTCCAACGAGAGACATGATGTGTTCCTTTGATGCAAGTGGCCCGCCCCGGGAGGAGAAACGGGGCGGGCGGGGCCGTCCGTCAGCCGGTGACCTTTTTCAGGTGATAGGATTTCGGACGGGTCAGATTGTGATAGCCGATGACCGAGAGGCCGCCGCCGCGGCCGGTGTCCTTGCAGCCGGTCCAGCACAGGCCCGGATCCAGGTAGTCGGCGCGGTTCATGAAGACAGTGCCGGTCTCGATCCGGTCCCCCACGGCTTGCGCCCGCTCCACATCTCTGGTCCAGAGCGAGGCGGTGAGGCCGAAGTCGCTGTCATTCATGAGCCGGATGGCTTCCTCATCCGAGGAGACCTTCATGATGCCGACAACCGGGCCAAAGCTTTCCTCCCGCATCACCCGCATGTCGTGAGACACGTTGGTCAGGATTTGCGGCGTCAGATAGGCGCCGCCGTCATCCTCGGAAAAAGTCCCGATATGGGCCACCGCGCCCGCCTCAACCGCCTCGGCGATCTGGCCGCGCACTTCATTGGCAAAGCGCACATTTGCCATCGGGCCGATGGTGGTCTCCGCATCCAGCGGGTTGCCCAGCTTGTAGCGCTTCACGATGGCAATCGCTTTCTCCAGGAAGGCGTCAAACAGGCTTTCGTGCACATAGATCCGCTCGATGCCGCAGCAGCATTGGCCGGAGTTGAACATGGCGCCGTCAATCAGCGCGTCCACCGCGGCGTCCAGATCGGCGTCTTCCATTACATAGCCCGGATCCTTGCCGCCCAGCTCGGTGCCAACGCCGGTGAAGGTGCCGGCTGCCGCGCGCTCCATCGCCTGGCCGCCGCCAACCGATCCGGTAAAGTTCACGAAGTTGAAGGCCTTGGCGGCAATCAGCTCCGACGTGGTGTCGTGGTCCAGGAAGACATTCTGGAACACGTCTTCGGGGACCCCTGCGGAATGGAAGGCCTGCGCCATGCGCTCGCCCACCAGGAGGGTCTGGGTCGCGTGCTTAAGAACCACGGTGTTGCCGGCAATCAGTGCCGGTGCCACGGTGTTGATTGCGGTCATATAGGGGTAGTTCCAGGGGGCGACCACAAAGACCACCCCATGCGGAATACGCTTGATGTAGCGCTTGAAGGTTGCGTCCTCGCCGACCTCAATATCCGCCAGCGACTCTGCAGCGATCTTTGCCATGTGGCCTGCGCGCTCGTTAAAACCGCCAAACTCGCCGCCGTAACGCACCGGCCGGCCCATCATATGCGCCAGTTCCGGCACGATTTTATCGTTCATCGCACCGACGGCGGCCACGCCTGCCATCACCAGTTCAATGCGCTCCTGCAAGGGCCGTTCCGCCCAGGCTGTCTGCGCTGCCCGTGCCCGTTCCGCCGCTGCAAACGCGTCCTCGCGCGACAGCACTTCGCGCTCCGCAAAGACCGATCCGTCAACCGGTGAGATGCACTTCAATACCTGGCTCATTGCCATTCACTCCATTCAGGAAAGGGCAAAGCCCTCTTCTTTTTTCCGAAAATACTCTGGGGGGCCGGGGGCTGGCCCCCGGCGCGTCCGGATCATGCCCGCTCGAACCCGCGCGCAATCTCGTAATCGGTAACCACCCGGTCGAAATCCTCGATCTCCACTTCCGCCGCGCGGACGTAGTGGTCGACCACATCATCGCCAAGGGCCTTGCGCAGCATTGCTGAGCCTTTCAGCGCCGCCGCCGCGTCACGCAGGGTGCCCGGGATCATGCCGGTGTCGCCCTGATAGACATCGCCCCGGGTGGGGGCCTGCAGCTCCAGGCCTTCTTCGATGCCCGCAATGCCGGCCGCCAACATGCCCGCCATCGCCAGATAGGGGTTCATGTCAGAGCCGGGAATGCGGCATTCGACGCGGATTGCCTTGGTCCCGTCGCCGCACAGCCGGTAGCCCGCGGTGCGGTTGTCCACCGACCAGATGATCCGGGTCGGCGCAAATGTGCCCTTCATGAAGCGCTTGTAGCTGTTGATATAGGGCGCCATGAAGGCGGTGTAGTCGGGGGCGTATTTCAGCAATCCCGCCATATAGTTCTTCATCAGCGCGGACATGCCCAGCTCGTCGCTCTCGTCATAGAAAGCGGGCTTGCCGTCCTGCCACAGCGACTGATGCACATGGGAGGAGGAACCGACCTTGTCGTGGCTCCACTTCGGCAGGAAGGTCACCGCGTGGCCCTGTTGCTCCGCAATCTCCTTGATCGCGTGCTTGGCAATTGTGTGGAACTCCGCCGTGTCCATTGCCGCGGCGTATTTGATGTTCAGCTCCTCCTGGCCGGTCTCCGCCTCGCCCTTGGAGTTCTCGATGGGCAGGCCTGCATCCCACAGGTGGTTGCGGATCGGGCGCATCACATGCTCCTCGCGGGTGGTCTGCAGGATGTTGTAATCCTCGTTGTAGCCGGAGATCGGCTCCAGGTCGCGGAAGCCCGAGCGGCGGATCTCGTCGAAACTCCTGGCGAAGAGGAAAAACTCCAGCTCGGTAGCGCACATGGCGTCGTAGCCCATCGCCTTCAGCCGGTTCACCTGCTTCTTCAGAATCGCGCGGGGGGAGTGGGAGACTTCTTCATGGGTGTGGTGATCCAGCACGTCGCACAGCACCATCACGGTGCCCTCCAGCCACGGCACCGGCCGCAGGGTGGAGAGGTCGGGCTTCATCACATAGTCGCCGTAGCCGCGCTCCCAGCTGGTCGAGGCATAGCCGTCCGGCGTCGCCATCGCCAGGTCGGTGGCCAGCAGGTAGTTGCAGCAATGGGTTTCCTCCCAGGCGCCATTGACGAAATGCTTGGCATGGAAGCGCTTGCCCATCAGGCGGCCCTGCATGTCCACAAGGCAGACCAGAACGGTGTCAACGGTGCCCGATTCAACCTGGTCTATGAGGGTTTCGAATGTCAGTACAGCACTCAAACTGCTAATTCCTTCTCGTTTAGTTCATTCACTGCGGGGATAAGCAGTGCCAGGATATCCAGAGCCATTCCTGCAGCCATTTCCTCTGTCGCAAGCAGGTCATTGCGCACTTCGATCATCACGTTGGCCAGCCCGCGGCTGATGGCATGGAGCTTCAGCGAATGGGTGACCCCGTCCGCAGGACCGTATGGTTCGTTGCGGGCAATCTTCCGGTTGGGAAGCTTTCCAGAATGGTCCAGCATCAGGTCCACCAGCCGGCTGTCTTCGTCATGCAGCAAGCCCAATTCGACCGTTCGCGGTTCGCCGAAGTAAACCGGGGTGAAAGAATGCACTGTCACCACGATTGTCCCCGGACCGCGCTTGTCCAGCACATCCGAGACGGCCCGGCAGAACGGCTGGTAAACCGCCTGGGTGCGGCGCTGGCGTGCCGAGGCGGTCAGCCCGGCATTGCCGGGAACCTTGATCAGCTCCGACTGCGGCGGCATCGCGCTGGGAGCCTCGGGCGGGCGGTTGCAGTCATAAACCAGCCGCGACACCGCTGATGCCACAACCGGCGCATCCAGTGCCTTGGACAGTTTCAGGGAAAGATCCAGGGCGCCTGGGTCCCACACCGCGTGGCTCTTCAGGTCATCAGGCGCCAGCCCGAGACCATCATAGACCGCTGGGATGTGGGCAGAGGCATGTTCGCAAATTATCACAACAGGCCCTGCGCCATCGGGATTGATGACTTCGAAAGGTCGCAGCATCATTTTCGGCCTCCTTTGCGGCACAACTATTGGACGGGCGGCGGCGCCCGATTTATGGCGTTTCGAGTTTTGCGGTGGCGAAGATTAGCTGTTCAGAAGATCGACGAGGGCCGCGTGCAGTTCAGGTGATGCCGCCGACACGACCGCACCTCCTGAATCCAGCGTCAGTGCCTTACCCTGCCAGTCCGTCATGATGCCCCCTGCCGCTTCGACGACCGCTGAAACGGCCAGGAAGTCATAGGGCTTCAGGTCATAGTCGATCACCGCGTCAACATGGCCGGCCGCGAGCAAGGCATGGGGGTAGCAGTCGTAGCCGAAGCGCCGGGTCTGTCCCGCCCGCAGCAGACGGGCTGTCGTGCGGGGATGATCCGCCAGCAGCTTCTCGCCCTCATTGATGTAAAGAACCGCCGCGTGCAGATCGCGCTGGCCTGAGACCTGAATGGGGGTGCCATTGCAGGTGGCCGGAACCCCGAGGCCGCCGCAGTACACTTCATTCAACGCTGGCATGCTGATGGCACCGGCCTGCAACCGGCCTTTGCTGAGGAATGCAATCAGCATGCCGAACAGCGGGTGGCCGGAAATGAAGGAGCGGGTCCCGTCAATCGGGTCGATGACCCAGAGATTTTCTTTGCCGCCGCCTTCGATGCCGGTTTCCTCGCCGAATATCCCGTGGTCCGGGTATTTGGCGGCGATGGCTGCCTTCAGTTCCCGCTCCACGGTCTGATCGGCGAGGGTGACCGGGCTGAGGTCAGCCTTGAAATCGACAGCGGTGTCCTGCCGGAAGTAGCCAAGCGCGGTTGCGGCGGACATTTCGGTCCAGGCCGCGCAGTCGCGCAGGACCGTCTCCGCCGAAAGCGGTTCTGAAAGAGAGGAATTCTGGGTCATGGGAGTATCTTCCTGGATCTGATCAGGTTGCGGGACCCGCCTTTGCGCCGCTGAGGGACTTGCGCAGAGCGTTCGGCGTCGTGCCGTAGATTTGCTGAAAGGCTGAGGCGAAGCTGGCGCCGGTGGAGAACCCGGCCGCGATCGCGACTTCAATCAGTGTCATGTTGGTTCGCAGTAGTAGTTTCCGGGCATGGTCGAGCCGCATCTGCCGGTAATAGCTGCATGGCGTTGTGCCGCAGTGCTGTTTGAAGTGCCGTTCAATCCGGCGCGGGGACGACCCCAGAATGCGGGACACCTCAGCCATCGGAAGCGGGTTTTCCAGGTGGTCCTGGAACAGGGCAATGGCCTTATTGACCAGGCTTGAACCGGACAGGGCAGCGTGCAAAACCTCGCCATTCTGGGTGCTGCACGCGTCACTCAGGCGGGTATGGATGAAGGTCTGCGCCAGACGGGTCGCCGCTGGTTTGCCATAGACTTCGGCTACGACGTGCAGGGCGAGATCCAGCGACCCTGTTTTGCCGCAGGACGACCAGTCCCCATCATTGACCATGCAGACCTGGTCTGTTGGGGTCAGGGGGCTCATCAGCCCGCTGAACAGTTCCCGGTTTTGCCAGTGAACTGCACAGCTGTTGCTTTCAAAGACGCCGGCCTTTGCCAAGGTCAGTGCGCCACCGCCGACCGCGGCCACTTTACAGCCCTTGCGCCGGAGGATCTGCAGGGCTGCCTTGAAATGTTGGTTATTGCCGACGCTGGACTTGTGGCCGCCGAAAATCACGAGATAGTCCAGCTCTTTCAGAACATCGGCCAGCGGACTGGTTTGCACCACGGCGCTGCAGCTTCCCTGAACAAAACCGCCATTGCTGGACAGCACGTCAACTTTCAGGCAGCTGCCGCAGGTTTCGCCCACCTCATGCAGCGCCGCGGCAAACAGGGCGTACTCCTCCATCGGGAAACCGGAAAACACGTAGAGCCCGACGCTTGCGGTTTGAAGGGGCCTGCCGCCGGCGGGCCGTGCCGTCCCACGGACAGGCGCATGATCGCGGAAGCTGCTCTGTTTCAAGTGTTGCATCATCGTATTCCCTGGTAATGGAGGAGCGCGGGTTCAGGCCTTTACCCGGCTCATCGACGGGTCGTAGAGCGGGCTGAGCTGCACCTTGCAGGGGACACGTTCGGTGGCGACCTCCAGCTCGTAGTCCCCGGTCAGCACATAATCGGCATCCACGCCTTCGGGATTGCGGATGTAGCCGTAGCCGATGGACTTACCGACGGTGTGACCATAGCCTCCCGAGGTCAGCCAGCCGACGCGCTCGCCGTTGCGGTAGATGGTTTCCCGGCCCAGGAGCACCACGCCGGGATCGGTGGTGAAACAGGCGAGCATCTTCTTGACGCCATCTGCCTTCTGCGCTTCGGCGGCGGCGCGGCCCTTGAAGGGGATGTCCTTCCTGAGCTTCACCGCCCAGCCGAGCCCGGCTTCGAACGGGGTGTGGTCGGGGCCGATATCCGAGCCCCAGGCGCGGTAGCCTTTTTCCAGGCGCAGGGATTCGATCGAGCGGTAACCGGCATTGACCAGCCCGTGCGGTTTGCCTGCCTCCATCAGCGCGGCATAGACGGTCTGGGCGTATTCCACCGGCAGGTGCAGTTCCCAGCCCAGTTCACCCACGTAAGTGACGCGAAGCGCCTGCACCGGGCAGCCGGCGATGCCGATGGTGCTGATGGTGCCGAACTTGAAACCGTCGTTGGAGACATCGTCGCGGGTGACAGCGGCGAGGATGCCGCGCGCTTTCGGCCCCATCAGCGACAGCACCGCGTTGGAGGAGGTGATATCGAACAGCTGGCAGTTCATCCCGTCGGGGATATTGCGACGGATCCAGTCGAAGTCATGGGTGGCATAGCCGGTGCCAGTGACGATGTAGAACTCGTCATGAGCGACGCGGCCCACCGTGAGATCGCATTCGATGCCGCCCTTGTCATTCAGCATCTGGGTGTAAATCAGCGATCCCACCGGCTTGTTCACGTCATTGGCGCAGATCCAGTTCATCGCGGCCTGCGCATCCGGGCCTTTCAGCGCGAATTTCGCGAACGAGGTCTGGTCGTACAGCACTGCCGCCTCGCGCGCGGCCTTGTGCTCGCGGCCCACTGCGTCGAACCAGTTCTGGCGACCGAAGCTGTAGACGTCTTTGGGCGTCTCGCCCCGGGCGGCATCGGCAAACCAGTTCGGGCGTTCCCAGCCGAGTTTCTCGCCGAAGCAGGCGCCCTGGCTTTTCAGCGTGTCGTAAAGCGGCGACTTGCGGCAGGGGCGGCCGCTGTCGTGCTCCTCATGCGGCCAGGCCATGGTGTAATGCTTGCCGTAAGCCTCAACGGTGCGGGTGCGGACCCAGTCGGTGTCGAAATGCGGGCGGCCAAAGCGGCGGATGTCAGCAGACCAGAGATCAAAAGGCGGCTCGCCGTTCTTCACCCATTCCGCCAGCGCCATGCCTGCGCCGCCGCCCGCGGCGATGCCGAAGGCGTTGAAGCCCGCGCCGACATAGAAGTTCCGCAGTTCCGGCGCCTCGCCGATGATGAAGTTGCCGTCGGGGGTGAAACTTTCCGGCCCGTTGGTCAGGGTCTTGATGCCGGCATGCTCCAGCGCCGGGACCCGGCCAAGCGCCTGTTCCATCAGCTGCTCGAAGTGGTCGAAGTTGCTGTCCAGCAGCGTGTAGTGGAAGCCCTGCGGAATGCCGTCTTTGGCCCAGGGGATCGGGTTCGGCTCATAGCCACCCATCACCAGCCCGCCGACTTCCTCCTTGTAGTAGGTCAGCCGGTCCGGGTCGCGCAGGGTGGGCAGGCCCGAGGGGACGCCCTCGAACGGCTCGGTGACCATATACTGGTGCTCCATCGGCACCAGCGGCACGTTGACCCCGAACCGCTTGGCAAAGGTGCGGGTCCACTGCCCGGCGCAGCAGATCACCTTCTCGCATTCGATGCGGCCATGTTCGGTGATGACGGCGCGGATCTTGCCGTTCTCGATCTCGATATCGGTGACCTTGGTGTCCTCGAAGATCCTGGCCCCGGCCATCCGCGCACCCTTGGCCAGCGCCTGGGTGATGTCGGAGGGGTTGGCCTGGCCGTCGGTCGGCATGAAGGCGGCGCCGATGACGTCGGAGATATCCATCAGCGGCCACAGTTCCTGCGCCTCTTTCGGGGTCAGCAGCTCCATCTCCAGACCGAAGGAATGCGCGGTGGTGGCCTGGCGCTTCACCTCTGTCCAGCGTTCCTCGTTGCAGGCCAGCCGCAACCCGCCGTTCATCTTCCAGCCGGTGCCCAGGCCGGTTTCCTCTTCGATCTTGTTGTAGAGATCGACCGAATAGCCCAGCAGCTGGGTGATGTTGGCGTTCGAGCGCAGCTGCCCGACCAGCCCGGCGGCGTGGAAGGTGGTGCCCGAGGTCAGCTTTTTCCGCTCTAGCAGAACGGTGTCGGTCCAGCCTAGCTTGGCCAAGTGGTAGGCGGTGGAGCAGCCGATGATGCCGCCGCCGATGATGACTGCCTTGGCAGTTGAAGGAAGTTCAGTCATGTCAGTCCTCAGGTGTTTTGAAAGTCGTCAAGCGCCGCGCGGAAACGCGCGAGGTTGCTGGCGGTGTAGGCCGCGTAGTCAAAGTCGATTTCGGAAGTGATTTCGGAGACCATGCTCCACATGGTTTCGCGCAGAAGCGAAGCGCATTTCATGGCGCTGTAGCGATGCAGCAGGTCATCACTCATCGGCGCCTCGAAGTAGGTTTCCAGCAGCCATTGCTCTTGCGCCTGCGATAACCCGTTGTTGGAAGCGAGGCCGCCAAGGTCGAACAGCGGCGAGTTGAAGCCGGCATAGTCGAAGTCGATCAGCCAGAGCCGATCCCCGTCATCGAGGAAATTGCCGCACAAGAGGTCGTTGTGCCCGAAGACGATGTCGAAGGGGCCTGCCGACTGTTCCAGGCTGTTGCCGATGCCCGCCAGTTCCGAGGCCGCCGCCGCATGCGGGCTGTCCTTGTCCTGCAGGGTGGCGGCATAGTCCCGGATCACATGGAACACCCAGAACACCAGTGCCGGGCCGCGCAAATGCTTGGGCACTTCGCGGTGGCAGGATTTCACCAGTTCCAGCACCCGCGGCAGCATCGCGGGGTCGCGCACATCCGCTTCGCTCAGGGTGCGGCTTTCGATAAACTGCAGCACGGTCAGGTCATCTTCGGCATGCACCACCGCGGGCGACAGGCCTGCGGCATGGGCGGCGCGGCTGGCGGCCAGTTCATTGAAGCGCATCACCTGGTGCAGCGGGATGTCGTCGCCCGCCCGCACCACGTATTTTCCGGCGCTGTCCTCAACCAGGTAGTTCACGTTAGTGATGCCCCCGGTCAAAGGCTGCGTGGTGATGGAGCCGCGCCAGATCGGCAGCGCGTGGATGCGCTCAAGCAGGCTGACGCGTTTTTGCAGATCGGATTGGCTCATGGTCAGCTCTCCAGTCCAAAGCGGATGCGGGCGCCGCGGGCACCGGCGTTGATCAGCCGGTCGGCGATTATGGCGATAAAGGCGATGGCAAGCCCGGCGACCAGGCCGCGCCCGGTGTCGGCCTTGGTCAGCGCGATATAGACTTCCTGTCCCAGGTCGCGGGTTCCGACCAGCGCGGTGATCACCAGCATCGACAGCGCCAGCATGATGGTCTGGTTGATGCCCAGCAGGATCTCCGGCAGCGCCATCGGCAGCCGTACCAGGCGCAAGAGCTGCCATTTGGTGCAGCCCGACACCAGCCCCGCCTCGATCAGCTCGCTGCTGACGCTGCGCACCCCGTGGGCGGCATAGCGGACAGCCGGCGCCAGCGCGTAAAGGACGATGGCGATCATCGCGGTGAAATCGCCGACCCGGAACAGCATCACCACCGGGATCAGGTAGACGAAGCTGGGCAAGGTCTGCAGGGTGTCGATCAGCAGGTTGATGGCGATGCCCGCGCGGCGGTTCAGCGCCGCCAGCACGCCCAGGGGAACCCCGATCAGGGTGGCAAGGATCACCGAGGCGCCGCAGAGGTAGACAGTGACCATCGCCTTGGCCCACAGGCCGCTGACCGCAATCAGGGCAGACATCGCGCCGCACAGGGCTGCCAGCTTCCAGCCGCCGGCGCGCCAGCCGAGCAGCGTCAGCATGGCGATTGCCCAAGGCCAGGGAATGCCCAGCAGGGTTTTCTTGATCGGCAGCAGGAACCACTGCAGGAAGAAGACTTTCACGGCCTCGAACGCATCGAAGTAGTTCACGTTCAGGTATTTGACGGTGTCATTCCAGAACGCGCCGGTGGTGATGGTCTGGCTTTGCGGATAGTCCAGCAGCAAGGGCGAGAAGCGGCCCAGCACCCAGGTGACCGCCAGCAGGCAGAGCACCAGCACCGTGCGCTTGTTCCGGGCAGCCCAGGAACCGGGCGTGGTGTGGTGGACCTGGCCCATGCGCTCTGCGAAGGCCTGGCTCAGCCGGTCCACCGCAATGGCCAGCACCACAATGGCGATGCCTGCCTCAAAGCCTGCACCGATATCGAGGCGGCGCAGCGCGGCCAGCACGTCGAAGCCAAGACCGCCCGCGCCGATCATCGAGGCGATGATCACCATGTTGAGCGTCAGCATGATCACCTGATTGACGCCGACCATCAGGCTCTGGCTGGCCGAGGGCACCAGCACCCGCCACATCAGCTGCCGCCGGGTGGTGCCGGCCATCCGGCCGAAGTCGAGGATTTCCGGGTCCACTGCCTTGAGCGCCATGATGGTGATGCGGATCATCGGCGGGGTGGCATAGATGATGGTGGCAACCAGCGCCGATACCGGACCAAAGCCGAACATAAACAGGATCGGCACCAGGTAGGCGAAGATCGGGATGGTCTGCATCAGGTCCAGAATGGGGGAGAGGATGCGCTCGCCCAGCGGATGGCGGTAGGCCCAGATGCCAGCCAGCAGCCCGCCGCCCGCGCCGATCGGCACCGCGATGAGCACTGAGGCCAGCGTGATCATGGCGCTGTCCCATTGCCCGAAAACCGCGAGATAGGCAAAGCAGGCGCCGACAAGCGCGGCCAGTCCCCAGCTGCGGCAGTAGTGCCCCAGGGCAATCACCGCAGCGGTAACGGCGATCCAGCTGGCGGCAGGGAGCAGAACCTGCGGCTCCGGGCCGGGATCGAACAGAAAGCCGCGTGCCAGCAGGTTCAACGCCAATTCATAGGGCTGCTCGATCAGCCAGGCGATGGCGCGGGTGGCATCGGTGAAGGAGACCGGGCCGACGGCTGCCTCCTCCATCAGCCAGGCCATGGCAGCGGAGATGTATGTGTTGAACGGGATGTCCCAGGAGGACGGAACCTTGACCAGCCAGCGCGCATCCAGCGCCTTGGCCAGGTCGCGGCCGAACCAGCCCAGCAGGATCGTGGCCAGCACCAGCCCCCAGGCAACCGGGGCCTGCCTTGTCAGATGTGCTTTCATGCCGCCTCTCCCGCGCCGAACAGCACTCGTGCCACCGCCGTGCGGCCAATGCTGCCAACGGTCCGGCCGTTCGCGTCGCACACCGGGCGCGGGGCGTCCGCGGCGATGATCTGTTCCGCGACTTCCGATACCCGGGCGGTTGCCGGAACGGGCATGCCTTCGGCTTGCGTGCCTGGGGTCATGATGCCGCCCACCGTCAGCACCTTGGAACGCGGGATGTGGCGGGTGAATTCGGCGACATAATCCGTGGCCGGGTTCAGCACCAGTTCCTCCGGAGTGGCGACCTGAATGATCTCGCCGTCTTTCATAATGGCAATGCGGTCGGCCAGGCGCACGGCCTCCTCGAAGTCGTGAGTGATAAAGACGATGGTTTTGTGCAGGCGCGCCTGCAGGCGCATGAATTCGTCCTGCATTTCACGGCGGATCAGCGGATCAAGCGCTGAAAAGGGTTCATCCAGAAACCATAGGTCCGGTTCCGTCACCAGAGAGCGGGCGATACCGACGCGCTGCTGCTGGCCGCCCGACAGCTCGCGCGGGTAATAATCTTCGCGCCCTTTGAGACCCACAAGATCCACAACTTCGCGCGCCTTTTCCTCGGCTTCCGCCTTGGGCGCGGCCTGAACGGTCAGCGGGAACATCACATTCTGCAGCACGGTCAGATGCGGCAGCAGGGCAAAATGCTGGAACACCATGCCCATCTTGTGGCGGCGGATCTCGATTAGCTCCTGCTCGCTGGCGGTCAGCAGGTCAACGCCATCGAACAGAACCTGGCCGCCGGTCGGCTCGATCAGCCGCGACAAACAGCGTACAAGGGTGGATTTCCCGGAGCCGGACAGCCCCATGATGATGAAGATTTCCCCTTCGGCGATGTCGATGCTGGCGTCGCGCACCGCTCCGATGATGCCGGCCTGGCGGATGTCGTCTCCGCTGGGCGCCGGGTTGCTGCTGAGGAACTCTTGCGCATTGGCGCCATAGAGCTTCCAGACATTGCGGCAGGAGAGTTTGGTGTTGTGGATCATAAATTCGGCTCCGGCGGCGGTCCGCACAGGGCGGCCGGGCAAAGTGGCAGGGTAGACGTGCAACCAGGGCAGGAAGAGAGCAGTTATCCGCCCTGGCTGTTCTGGGTCAGTGACTGATCCAGCCGGACCAAAGGTCCTTGTTTTCGGACATCCAGTCAGCAACGACGGTATCAATATCTACACCTTCGAGGTCGGCCTTACCGACCATCGCACTCATTTCCTCGTTGCTAAGATTGTATTCTTGAATGATTTGATAGGCGCCTGGCCATTTGTCCGGCAGGCCTGCCCAGGCTGCCTTCCAGATCGGGCCGCGCGGCTTGCCACAGTCATAGGCAAGGTCCGGGTTCACGCCCGCTGACGGATCGGAATAGCATTCCGGCGAATAGAGCGGGAATTCTACGAACTCACCCTCATACTTTGAAGGAGCCCAATGGGGCGCATAGACCCACAAAACAATCGGATCCTGGCGCTGGTAGGCGGACTCAAGTTCGGCAAACAGCGCTGCATCGGTGCCGGCGTGAACCACTTCGAAATCAAGCTCCAGCGCCTCGACACGCTCTTCGTCAAATCCGCCCCAAGTCACCGGACCGCCGACATAACGGCCGTAGGGCGAGGTTTCGGCGGTCGCAAATTCTTCGGAGCAGTCCTTCAGGGCCTGCCAGTCGGGAAGGCCCGGACAGCGGTCCTTCATATAGGCCGGGTACCACCATTCTTCGATCGCGGTCATTCCGGTATCACCAGCGTTGATCACCTTGCCCGAGGCGGTCGCCTCGTCCAGCGCCTCACGCCCGGTGGTTTCCCAGATCTCCATGGCCAGGTGCAGGTCCCCGGTCTTCAGCCCGGCAAATTGCGCGATGTAATCCGCCTGTACGTATTCGACGTTATATCCTGCCTCCTGCAGGATGCTGCCCATGATCTTGGTGTTGATCAGCTGGCCGGACCAGTCGTGCAGCGTCAGTTTGATCGGATCGGCGGATTCTGCAGACCAGGCGGAAGAAGCGGAAAGGGCGGCTGTCAGCGCAGCGGCTCCCAATATTCTGAGGTTCTGTCGCATGTGGATTTCCCTGTTGTGTGGTGTTGTGTGCGATTCTTGGCGTCGCGTAGGGGTATCGTGCAGTTTGCTTGGCTTTTCGTCAATAAAAACCACAAAAAGCAACTAAATACCATCAAATACGTCAATTTATACGCCAGAATGCGAGGGTGTATGTTGCGTTGTGTGGTTTTTTTGAATACGGCTTTTGTAACGCCACGAACAACGTCCTGCTTGTGAAATGAACCAGAAAACCACCAATCAGCGAGAAGAAGAGATACTGCGCGAGCTTCATCGCGCAGGAGGATCCTGCCGCGTGAGCGCGCTTGCGGAGCAGCTGAACGTTTCCAACGAAACCATCCGGCGCAACGTCAAAACGCTTGAGGAGCGCAGAATAGTGCGCAAGGTGCATGGCGGTGTGCATCTGAATGAAGATGTCATCGAACCGCCATTCGAAAACCGCCTCAGCGCACATGCCGATGTGAAAACAGTACTGGCCCAAGCCGTGGCGGACACAATAAGCGACGGAGATTCAGTGTTTCTGGATATTGGATCGACAACGGCCTATGTCGCGCTGGCGCTCAGAAATCACAGCAACCTGTTTGTGGTTACTAACTCGGTTTTTGTGGCTCAGACGCTGGCCACGCGGAACAACAACCGGGTATTTCTGGCAGGCGGCGAACTGCGCGCCCATGACGGTGGTGCTTTCGGCGCAGAGGCGCTGGACCTGGTGCGGCGCCTCAATGTTCAATTGGCGGTGTTTTCGGTTGGCGCTGTGAACAGTGAAATGGGCTTCATGCTGCACGATCTTGAGGAAGCCAATATTGCGCGCATCGCAGCTGAGAACGCGCAGGTCTGTATCGTCGTGGCGGACAGCGGCAAGTTCAACAAACGCGCTCCGGTCTCTCTCGACAAGATGTCGGCGATCGACGTCTTCTTCACCGACATCCCCCCGCCGGACGGCATCAGGGCCATGCTGGATAAGCATGAGATCGAAACCGTCGTTGTCAAAACTGACGGCAATTAGCAAAGTGTGCTAGTCTCCATCTTTCGGACAGGACTTGGTGCAGTTTAAGCTACTCTTTCGCCTAGCGTACATGATCGATCGTTATGATCTGCCAGCGAAATGAAGGCGCGGATTGGGCTTCCTGCCGTCATTACCTCCGGCGAAGAGAGCAGCAACTCTGTCCCGCGCAGTGCGCAATTGCAGCTTCAGACACACTGCAGACTAATTGAATGGCCGGGTTCTCCGCCGCATGGCGGCGCCAAGAATATTGCAGGTGCCGCATTATTGTCAATCGGCATGGAACTTTGACCCCCTATAGGCATCCAAAATTGACCCCCTGTTTGACGTGCGGTTAGCTGGCCCGATGCGGTGTAGCCTCCACAAAGCGAAGCCGTATCGGGCCA
>NZ_JAHVJA010000028.1 GCF_019801465.1 Leisingera daeponensis | reverse complement strand
CCGCCGCCTGCCGCGCCCACAACCTGGCCGAGCCGGAAGGCCTCACCGCCTAAGCCGCGCCGCAGAACAGCAACGGTTAACTTTGACACTCCCGCCGGACCGCCTCCGGCGGGAGTATTCTTCGGGTAAGTGGGAAACGGGGCGTCAGAAGCCGAGATAGGCGATGCCCCCGAAGGTAATCGCGACGCTGATCCATTGGGTGCGGTTCATGCTTTCCCGCAGGATCAGCCAAGCCAGGATCACGGTGACAAGGCCGAACAGCGAGGCGCTGACGGAAGCGAATTCCGGTCGGGGCAGGGTGCCGGAATAGATCACCAGGCCAAGGGCAACAGCGTCCAGGGCACCCATCAGAACCAGCAGCGGCAGCACCTCGCGGGAGGGCAGCCGCGCGGCCCGGGCAAGCAGCGCCAGGCCCAGCAGGATCAGGACCGCGGTCACGCGGGTCACGATCAGCACCGGCAGTTCAGCGCCTGCCTGAGTGGCGGACTGGCCGATGGCAAATGTCAGCGCAAAGCCGATGGCGCCGGCCAGGCCCCAGACGGCGGCCTGCAGGCTGACCGGGCTGCTGCCGCCGTCCTTTGCGAAAACCGCGATGCAGCCGACACCGCCGACCACTGCCGCGACGGCCAGCCAATGCCCCGGTCCGACCGGCTGGCCCTGAAGCATTGCCATGCCAAGAGACAGCACAGGATAGGCGCTGACCAGCGGTGCCACCAGCTTGACCGGACCCAGGGCAAAGGCGCGGTAGAGCGCGTATGAGGCCAGCGCAAAAATGCCCCCGGACAGGCCTGCCAGCCAGGCCGCAGTGTAGGTTATGGCCTGCCAGTTGCCCAAGGCCAAAGCGGTCGCGGCAACCAGAATCGCCCCGGTGGCAAAGACTACCAGCATGGCCGGCAAAATGCCTGTTCTTTGCGAAACCACCCGCACGCAAAGGTCATGTATTCCCCAGGCGAGAGCTGCGGCCAGACCAAGAAACAGCGAGTGCATGACAGTATCCTTTTGTTTGCGGCATTCACCCCCAGGAAAATGCCGCATCCCGGGCATCTGCCATTTTTCCGCAGAAAATCAACATGTTTGTTGATTAGAGTGGAGGAACGCAATATTCTTTTCAATAAATAAATATTCCGGCAGTGCAATTTTTGCCGGTGTCCAACAGGAGATGCGCGATGAATGACATGAGCTTCCCTGAGGTTGTCAATGGGCCGCCGCGGCCGTCCGGATTGTACCAGCCATCGGTGTTCACTTTGCCCAAGGGAACCGAACGTTATGTTGTCGAGGGCTGCGGTGCGATCCTGATCCGTGTTGAGATCGGCGACACGGTGACGGTGATCAACGACGAGGGCGGCCAGCCCTGCGAGATCGTCGCGGCAGAGGATAAGGGCCGCGTTGATGCGGGCATCCTCGGGGCGGCCGCCAATTCAGACGCGGCCGGGCTGAAAGCGCTGCTGACATCTTCCGACCAGTCGCTGCGCGGATTGCGGATGGGAATGGAGGCGCGGGGCATCGACCTGTCGCAGGGCGGTGCGGTGCGGTTCTTCGGTTCGGACACTCCGGCCAAGACCGAGGAGAGCTTCACCGCGCAGCGCGACGGGGTGTTGATCATCGCGGCCCCCGGCGGGATCATGGATTTCGAGCGTCAGGATACTGCAACGCAGCTGACTGTGATGGTCAAGCGGGCGGTGATCAAACGGGTGGCGCGGTTTGAACTGCCGGATCCGCTGGCGGAGCCCGTGAATGAGGTCCGGGTGCACAGCGCCACCGCCGAAAGCTATTTCGTGAAGGCGGGCGACTATATCCAGATCATCGACGTGGACGGCCGCCAGTGCACCGATTTCCAGTGCTTTGCAGCGCGCAAGCTGGACAAGGGCATCGAGCATGCGCTGGATGTGACCACCACCCGGACGCTGATGGGCCATGCCTATCCGATGCCGGGGCTGCACGCGAAGTATTACGATCAGGACATGCTGCCGCTGGTCGAGGTGGTGCAGGACACTGTGGGGCGCCATGACGCCTTTGCCCTGGCCTGCGCCGCGAAATACTACGACGACATCGGTTATCCCGGCCATGTGAACTGCTCGGACAACTTCAACGCGACGCTGGCCCAGCACGGGGTGACGCCGCGCGCGGGCTGGATGGCGATCAACTTCTTCTTCAACACCGGGCTGGACGATCACGGCGTGATGTATGCAGATGAGCCCTGGACCCGGCCCGGCGACTATGTGCTGCTCAGGGCGCTGACCGATCTGGTCTGTGTCAGCTCTGCCTGCCCGGATGACACCAGCGCCGCCAACGGCTGGAACCCCACTGATATTCACGTCCGCACCTACAGCGGCACAGAGACCTTCAAGCGGGCGATTGCGTTCCGCGCGACCCCTGAATCGGAGCCCAAGATGACCAAGGAAACCGGTTTCCACGACCGCCTCAGCAAGATGACCCGCAATTTCGTCGAATACAACGGGTTTTGGCTGGCCAACTGCTATGCCGAGTCCGGGCCGCTGGAGGAATACTGGGCCTGCCGCGAGAAAACGGTGGTGCTGGACCTGTCCGCCCTGCGCAAGTTCGAGATCACCGGGCCGGATGCGGAGGCGCTGTGCCAGTATATCTTTACCCGCAATATCAAGAAGCTGGCGGTGGGGCAGGTAGTTTACACCGCGATGTGCTACCCGCATGGCGGCATGATCGACGACGGCACCGTGTTCCGTCTGGGCAAGGACAACTTCCGCTGGATCGGCGGTTCGGACTACGGCGGGGAATGGATCCGCGAGCAGGCCGAAAAGCTGGGGCTGAACGTTCTGATCCGCTCCTCGACCGACATGCAGCACAACATTGCCGTTCAGGGGCCGGAAAGCCGCGATCTGCTGAAGAAGATCATCTGGACCATGCCGCATAATCCGACGCTGGAGGAGCTCGGGTGGTTCCGCTTCACCCCCGCCCGCATCGGCGATGACCAGGGCGTGCCGGTGGTGGTGTCCCGAACCGGTTATACCGGCGAGCTGGGCTATGAGATCTTCTGCCACCCGAAACACGCCAGCGCCGTCTTTGATGCGGTCTGGGAGGCAGGTCAGGACCATGGAATCCGGCCGATGGGGCTGGAGGCGCTGGACATGGTGCGGATCGAGGCCGGGCTGATCTTTGCCGGCTACGACTTCTCCGATCAGACGGATCCGTTTGAGGCTGGCATCGGCTTCACCGTGCCGCTGAAGTCCAAGGAGGATGATTTCATCGGCCGCGACGCGCTGATCCGGCGCAAGACCACGCCTGCGCGCAAGCTGGTGGGGCTGGACATTGACTCGGCTATAGACGTCGGCCATGGCGACTGCGTGCACATCGGGCGGGCGCAGATCGGCGAGGTGACCTCCTCGATGCGTTCGCCGCTCTTGGGCAAGAACATCGCGCTGGCGCGGGTGGATGTGTCCTGTTCCGAGGTTGGAACGGAGGTGGAAATCGGCAAACTTGACGGACATCAAAAACGCCTGCCGGCAAAAATCGTACCCTTTGCCCATTACGACCCCAAGAAGACCCGGCCTCAATCCTGAGGCCGGCCAACCCGGGGCAGGGAGGTTAAATGGTTCAGAAGCTGATTGAACAGATCGGCGGTGAGAAGGTGCTGCGCGCGCTGGTCGAACGGTTCTATGACATCGTCGAGGAAACCGGGGCCGGCGCCCAGATCGTCAAGCTGCACAAGCGGGGGCATGGCATGGACCATGCCCGGATCGAGCAGTTCAATTTCCTATCGGGCTTCATGGGCGGTCGCCGCTATTATGAGGAGAAACACGGGCATATGGACGTGAAGCTGATGCACGCCCATGTGCCGATCACTGAGGAAGACGCCGAGAACTGGCTCAAGTGCATGGATCAGGCGCTGGTGGAGCTCAAACTGGAAGGCCCGCATGTGGAGCGGCTGCGACATGTGTTCCGCCGGGTGGCTCTGATGCTGGTGAACGATCTGGCCGAATGGGGCGAGAAACGAGTCCCTGTCTAAGCGCAGTGCCTGCGGCAGTTGCAGGAGCTTCCGGCGTGAGTATTTCGGAAAAGATGAATGACTGACGCGGCCCGGGTGTTACCCGGGGCGCCTCAGGAAAACTTGCACATCGGCCACGTTGGTGCCGGTGCCGCCTGTCATCAGCAGAGTGTCCGCAGCTTTCAGGGCCGCATAGCTGTCGTTGTTGGCAAGCAATGCCTCCGGATCCTGCCCTGACGCCTTGATGGCCTCCCAGGTGGCAGGGGTGGCAATGCCGCCTGCGGCATCTGTTGGCCCGTCACGCCCGTCAGTGCCGCCGGAGAGGAACAGCCAGTCTCCGCTGAGCCGTTCCGCACCCAGTTTGGCGACCCGCAGGGCAAGCTCCTGGTTGCGGCCGCCGAGGCCGGTGCCGCGGAGCTGTACCGTGGTTTCGCCGCCGAATATCAGTGCGACGGGCTTGTCTTTTGGGGCGGCTTCCGCTGCCGCCGCAATCGTTTCGGCGGCCTCCGAGACATCGCCCACAAGACGGTGGGAAACCAGTTTGGGTGTCCAGTCTTCTGCCGCTGCCGCCATCATTGCCTTCAGGCTGTGGCGGTTGGAGCCGATTAGAGTGTTGCTGGCCGGGGGCGGAGTTTCCTGGTCGGTTCCGGTGGCGTTGAGATGGGCTTTGACGGTCTCCGGCGCATCGTCCCAAATACCCGCGCGCTGCATGATTTCCCGTGCCTGGGCGCGGGTGCCGATGGGCGCCACGGTGGGGCCGGAGGCAATGGCGCGCAGGTCGTCGCCGATCACGTCCGACAGGATGAAGGCCTGCACCTGGGCGGGCGCGGCGTGGCGCAGCAGTCCGCCGCCCTTGGTGTCCGACAGCTGCTGGCGGATCAGGTTCATCTCGTTGATTTCGAGCCCGCAGGCGAGCAGCAGCTTGTTCACCGCGGCTTTGTCCGCCAGTGTCAGGCCGGGGGCAGGGGCCACCATCAGGGCGGAGCCGCCGCCGGAAATCAAGGCAACCAGTCGGTCATCCGGGCCGAGGGCGCGGGCAAGGTCTATGGCTGCCCGGCCTGCGGCAGCGCTGGTTTCATCGGGCACCGGATGAGCCCCGCAGAGAACCGTGGCGCCTGGAATTTCAGTGTGGTTTTCAGGATTTGTGATGGCCAGAGCCTGAGCGGCGTCCGGGATCAGCCGCAGAGCCTCGCGCATCATCGGGATGGCGGCCTTGCCCACGGCAAGCAGCACCGTCCTGCCGCCTTCGGGCAGGGGCGGAAGCGGCGATGAGTCCAGCTGGGCGCGCAGGGCCAGCGCCGGGTCCGCGCGGTCGACGGCGGCCTGAAACAGGGCCTTGGCGGTGGTCAGCAATCCGGTCATCTGCATCTCCCTGGCATAGCGGCGGACAGCCGCCCCGGCCGGAGCCGGGACGGCGCAAGGTCTTGAAACCGAACGGCGGCTTAGTTGCCGGCGATCTGCTTGGCTTTTTCCACCAGCACTTCTGCCTGACGGATCGAGGCGTAGTCAATCAGGCGTCCGTCCAGCGACACCGCACCCTTGCCGGCAGCTTCCGCTTCGGCCATGGCTTCCAGGATGCGGTGCGCCTTGGTGACTTCCGCGTCCGACGGCGACATCACCTCGTTGGCCAGTTCGATCTGGCTGGGGTGGATCGCCCATTTACCTTCGCAGCCCAGAACCGCGGCGCGTTTTGCGGCGGCCTTGTAGCCTTCCTTGTCCTGGAAATCGCCGAACGGGCCGTCGATCGGGCGCAGGCCGTTGGCGCGCGCGGCAACCACCATACGGGCCAGCGCATAGTGCCACATGTCGCCCCAGTGCACGTCGCGCGAACCGTCCGCGGCCGGGTCGGTCAGCACCGAGTAATCGGGGTTCACACCGCCGATGATCGTGGTGCGCGCGCGGGTCGAGGCGGCGTAGTCGGCCACGCCGAAATGCAGCGATTCATTGCGCTTGGAGGCTGCGGCAATTTCACTCACGTTCTGCATGCCGAGCGCCGTCTCGATGATGTGCTCGAAGCCGATCCGCTTCTTGTAGCCCTTGGCGTCCTCGATCTGGGTGACCATCATGTCGACGGCGTAAACGTCGGCCGCGGTGCCGACCTTGGGGATCATGATCAGGTCAAGGCGTTCGCCAGCCTGTTCAACGACATCGACGACATCGCGGTACATGTAGTGGGTGTCCAGGCCGTTGATTCGCACCGACATGGATTTGTTGCCCCAGTCGATCTCGTTCAGGGCCTTGATGATGTTCTTGCGGGCCTGGTCTTTCTCGTCCGGCGCAACCGCGTCTTCGAGATCCAGGAAGATCACGTCTACGTCAGATTTTGCAGCTTTTTCAAACATTTGAGGCTGAGAGCCGGGGATTGCCAGCTCGCTGCGGTTCAGGCGGCCAGGGGCCTGTTCGATGGTATGAAACGACATGTGTGCGCTCCTCATTCGCAATGGGGTTTCGTCCTCTCCTCCTTAGGCATTCCCCATCATGGTGTTTCCTGTCAAGAAAAAAGTATTCATTTAAATACATTCGCGCGGGCGCACGCCCGCGCGTCGCGCCCTCGAGCGCGCCCGCGTATGCGCGTACGCGTGCGAGGCGCCGGGTGCCGCTCCGGGATTATTCCTCGAGGCTGAAATCGCCCTTGGCAGCGCGGTTGGCGTAGTAGAACGCAATCGCCTGGGCCCGGTTCTTGACCGATAGTTTTTCGTAGAGGTTCGACAGGTGGAACTTCACCGTGTTGGTCGAAATGCCCAGCTCCTTGCTGAGTTCCTTGTTGGTGAGACCTTTCGACAGCGCCTCCAGCATGGCGCGCTCGCGGCGCGACAATTGCTCGATCGGATCGGTCTGCAGGCCGCGGACGTCGAGGAAGGGAAAAACCATCTTTCCCTCAGCCACGGCGATGCAGGTGTCCAGCAGCCCGTCGACGGCGCTGGAGCGGGGCGCGAAGCCGGCCGCGCCTGCGCTCATCGCCTTGCGCGGCACGTCGCTGCTTTCGTCGGCGTAGACCACAAGGCGCGGCGCATTTGCCTGATCGCGCAGCACCTCGATCAGTTTGGCGCCGCCAAGCGCGGGCAGGTTCCAGTCGATGATCCCGACCTGTACCGGCACCCGCATCACCGTTCCGAGGAAGCCTTCGGCGGTGGCAGAAGTGGCGACAAGCGAGAATCGAGGGTCCTTGTCGAAGATTTCGGACATCGCTGACAGCACCAGGGGATTTGCGTCAGCAAGCATGACCGAAATCGGGGAAACTTTGTCGCTTATAGGGGCCATTTGGTGTCCTTTTGTGAAAAACTACCCAAATGGGCAGGGGTAATTTTGGTATACAACGGTATTTTTACCGCTTTGGGTGGGTTTTTTACCGCCCTTTTAGATACCCAAAAGCAGGATATAGGAATGTTGCGGGTTTTGTCGACCTAAGGTTTCCTAGCGTTAACAGATGTTGACCGGCAGGAAACAAACCTTCCCCCTGTGAAGAAGGCTCGCGGCCTCCGGCGCATCGGCAAACGCACACCAGAGAGGTTTGACCCGATGACAGAACCCACGATCTTCCCCAGCCTGGAAATCCCGGAGACCCTGGCCGCTGGCCCTGGCCCGGGCAACACCGACCCCCGCGTGCTGCAGGCCTTTGCCAACACCGGCCTGGCTGACCACATGCAGGCGGACGTGCTGCGCGGCATGATCGAGTGCAAGCAAATGCTGCGCGACCTGTGGGGCACCAGCAACACCTACACCTACGGCGTCGGCGGCACCGGCTTCTCGGGCCTGGACTGCATGCTGAACGCCATCCTGCCCGGCGATACCGTCGTTGCCTTCCAGAATGGCACCTTCTCCGGCATCGACGCAATGACCATCCGGATGAAGGCCGCCACCCGCGAGGAACTGGCTGCCGACGCAATGAACCCGCAGCCTGCCTCCGTCACCGTGATCGACGTGCCGCATGGCGAGTCGGTCTCCGGCAAGCTGGTCGAGCAGGTGCTGGCGGAGAAGAAGCCCAAATGGGCCTTCATGGCGCATTGGGAAACCGGCTCGGGCCGCATCAACGACCTCAAGGGTTTCTCGGATGCCTGCGTGAAGCACGGCGTGATGGGGCTGATCGACGCCGTGTCCTCGCTGGGCATCGAGGATTTCTCGATCGACGATTACCCGGGCGTTGCCGGCTGGGCGTCCTGCCCGCAGAAGGGCGTGCTGTGCCTGCCGCTGACCTATGCGCCGGTTTCGTTCACCGACCGGTACATTCAGACCGTGCGTGAAAACGGCTGCCATTCCTATGTCCACAACCCGATCCTGGAAGCCCGCCACTGGGGCATCGTGGATGGCGAGGACGTTGCCGCCGGCACCTATCACCGCACTCATTCGGGCTATGCTGTTGCCGCCTTCCATGAGGCGCTGCGCATCACCCTGCAGCATGGCCGCGCCCAGAAGGCCCGCGACTATGCGTTCCACGAGAAAGCGCTGCGCGATGCCGTGACGGCGATGGGCTGCGACGTGACCAGCAACATGACAAGCCTGGTGGTTCTGAACCTGCCCGGCAAACTGGCCGGCCGCGAAAAGGAACTGGTGGGCAACTGCCGCGCCGTTGGTTTCGGCATCTGGCCGACGCTTTCGGAGCCGGTCCAGGTCCGCATTGGCATCCTGAACCAGATCACCCCTGCCGCCATCACCGACATCGTCAACCGCTTCGGCTGTGCGATGAACGACATGGGGGCAAACGTCGACATGGAGGCGATCAACGCCCTGCTCGACAAGCACTACTCCGCAGCCCTTGAGGCCGCTGAGTAACCAATTCCGACATCCATGAGGAGGAGAGGACCATGGATATCCACGAGTATCAGGCCAAGGAAGTTCTGAGCAACTTCGGCGTGACCGTTCCCCCGGGCGCGCTGGCCTACAGCCCCGAGCAGGCGGCCTATCGCGCGCGGGAACTGGGCGGCGACAAATGGATCGTCAAGGCCCAGGTTCACGCCGGCGGCCGCGGCAAGGCGGGCGGCGTCAAGCTGTGCAACTCGGAAGCCGAGATCTATGAGGCGACCGAGAACCTGTTCGGCAAGAAGCTGGTGACCCACCAGACCGGCCCAGAGGGCAAAGGCATCTACCGTGTCTATGTAGAAGGTGCGGTGCCGATCGCCCGCGAGATCTACCTGGGCTTTGTGCTGGACCGTTCCAGCCAGCGGGTGATGATCGTTGCCTCGTCCGAAGGCGGCATGGAGATTGAGGAGATCTCTGCCGAGCGCCCCGAGTCCATCGTGCGCTCGACCGTTGAGCCGGCCGTGGGCCTGCAGGACTTCCAGGCGCGGGAGATCGCGTTCCAGCTGGGCATCGAACCGGCGATGACGCAGCAGATGGTGCGCACCCTCAAGGGCTGCTACCAGGCGTTTTCCGAACTGGACGCCACCATGGTTGAGATCAACCCGCTGGTGGTCACCTCGGACAACCGGGTCATCGCGCTGGACGCCAAGATGACCTTTGACGACAATGCCCTGTTCCGCCACCCGCAGATCGCTGAACTGCGCGACAAGAGCCAGGAAGACCCGCGCGAAAGCCGCGCTGCCGACCGCGGTCTGTCCTATGTCGGGCTGGAAGGCAACATCGGCTGCATCGTGAACGGCGCAGGCCTGGCGATGGCGACCATGGACACCATCAAGCTGGCCGGCGGCGAGCCTGCCAACTTCCTGGACATCGGCGGCGGCGCTACTCCGGAACGGGTAGCCAAGGCGTTCCGCCTGGTGATGTCCGACAGCAATGTGCAGGCGGTTCTGGTCAACATCTTCGCCGGCATCAACCGCTGCGACTGGGTCGCCGAAGGTGTCGTGCAGGCTCTGAAGGAAGTTCAGGTCGACGTGCCTGTGGTGGTCCGCCTTGCCGGCACCAACGTGGAGGAAGGCCAGAAGATCCTGGCGCAAAGCGGTCTGCCGCTGATCCGCGCAACCTCGCTGATGGAAGCCGCTGAGCGGGCCGTCGGCGCGTGGAAAAACGACCTTGATCAAAACACTCGTGTGAGGGCCGTCAAATGAGCATCCTTCTTGATCGCGAAAGCCGTGTCATCGTCCAAGGCATCACCGGCAAGATTGCCCGGTTCCACACCAAGGACATGATCGAATACGGAACCAACGTCGTCGGCGGCGTGGTTCCGGGCAAGGGCGGCGAGACCGTCGAGGGCGTGCCGGTCTTCAACACCGTGAAAGAAGCGGTTGAGGCCACTGGCGCCAATGCCTCGCTGGTGTTTGTGCCGCCGCCGTTTGCTGCCGACTCCATCATGGAAGCGGCGGATGCGGGCATTCACTACTGCGTCTGCATCACCGACGGCATCCCGGCCCAGGACATGATCCGCGTGAAGCGCTACATGTACCGCTATCCCAAGGAAAAGCGGATGATCCTGACCGGGCCGAACTGCGCGGGCACCATCTCGCCGGGCAAGGCGCTGCTGGGCATCATGCCGGGCCATATCTACCTGCCGGGCACCGTGGGCATCATCGGCCGTTCGGGCACCCTGGGCTATGAGGCCGCGGCGCAGCTCAAGGAGCTGGGCCTGGGGGTTTCCACTTCGGTCGGCATCGGCGGCGACCCGATCAACGGCTCCTCCTTCAAGGACATCTTGGAATGGTTCGAGAAGGATCCGGAAACCGAGGTCATCGCGATGATCGGTGAAATCGGCGGCCCGCAGGAAGCGGAAGCGGCGGAGTACATCAAGAACCACGTGACCAAGCCGGTGGTGGCTTATGTCGCAGGTCTGACCGCCCCCAAGGGCCGCACCATGGGCCATGCGGGCGCGATCATCTCGGCCTTCGGTGAATCCGCCTCCGAGAAGGTGGAGATCCTGTCGGCAGCCGGTGTGACCGTTGCCGAAAACCCCGCCGTGATCGGCGAAACCATCGCAAGCGTGATGAAAAAGAACGCCGCCTGATCCGGCAACGGAACAGGCGCAACGCTCCACCCCTGGCCCGGGGCAATGGCGGGGGTGGAGCGCATTAAAAAAGCATAAGCACGTCAGGGAGATAAAATCATGGCAAAGCCGAAGGTTCTGGTAACCCGCCGCTGGCCAGCCGCAGTTGAGGCACAGCTTTCCGAGGCTTTCGATGCTGTGCTGAACACCAACGACAAACCAATGAGCGAAGAGGACCTGCGCGACGCGCTGAAGTCCTATGATGCGGTGCTGCCGACCGTAACCGACAAAATCTCTGCCAGGGCCTTTGATGTGGCCAAGCCGCAGACCCGGATCCTCGCCAACTACGGTGTTGGCTACTCCCATATTGATATGCATGGCGCGGCCGGCCACGGCATGACAGTCACCAATACGCCGGATGTGCTGAGCGAATGCACCGCTGATATCGCCATGACGCTGCTTTTGATGGTGGCGCGCCGTGCAGGCGAAGGCGAGCGCGAACTGCGGGCCGGCGAGTGGACCGGCTGGCGCCCCACCCACCTGGTCGGCACCAAAGTTTCCGGCAAGACGCTGGGCATCGTCGGTTTCGGCCGCATCGGCCAGGAGATGGCCCGGCGCGCCCACCACGGCTTTGGCATGAAGATCGTTGTGCAGAACCGTTCCCGCGTGTCCCCCGATGTTCTGGCCCCTTACAACGCGACCCAGGTGGACAGCCTGGAAGAGCTGATGCCGCAGTGCGACTTTGTTTCGCTGCATTGCCCGGGCGGCGCCGCGAACCGGCATCTGATCAATACCAGGATGCTGAACCTGATGAAGCCGGACGCCTTCCTTATTAATACGGCGCGCGGAGAGGTGATCGACGAGCTGGCCCTGTCCCGTGCCCTGTGGTTTGAAACCATCGGCGGCGCCGGGCTGGATGTGTTCGACGGCGAGCCGCGCATCAACCCGGACCTGCTGGACTGCGACAACCTGGTGATGCTGCCGCATCTGGGCAGCGCCACCCGCGAGGCGCGCGAAGCAATGGGCTTCCGCGTGGTCGACAATCTGACTGACTTCTTTGCAGGGCGCGAACCGCGTGATCGGGTGATGTGATGGGTGATGCTGCTGAAACCGCGCAAGCGGAATATGAAGATACAGGTTACGCCGCCGGCCTTCGCGCCGAATTGCACGCCTTGTGGCTGGATGTCCTGCGCCAGCGCGCGCCGGAAGTTGCTGCAAAGGTTGCTTCTGAATCCGCGTGGGACCTGTCCGACGGGCAGCCTGCGACCGCCTATATGCAGGCCTTCAACATCTGGTTCCAGCTGCTGAAGATTGTCGAGGAAAACGCCGCCATGCGCGACCGCCGGATGGCGGAGACACAGGACGGTCCGGAAGTGGTCGAAGGCAGCTTTGCCCGCGCATTGGATCTGGCCGGGGAATTGGCCACGCCCGAGCGGCTGCAGGAGGTGGCAAGCCAGTTTTCCATCGGCCCGACGCTGACGGCACATCCGACCGAAGCCAAGCGCGTCACAATCCTGGAAATCCACCGCCGTATCTATCGCGGGCTGGTGTCGCTGGAGGCCAAACGGTGGACCCCGCGCGAGCGTGCCGACCTGCTGGAGGATCTGCGTTCCGAAATCGACCTTCTGTGGATGACGGGGGAGCTGCGCCGCGACCGCCCCAGCCTGCAGGATGAAATCCAGTGGGGGTTGCAGTTCTTCCGCGACAGCCTGTATGAGGCTGTGCCGCAGCTGTTCGAACGCTATATTGCCGCAGCCGGGCCGCGGCTGGGCGAGACTGCCGATGCGCCTTGCCTCAAATTCCATTCCTGGATCGGCGGCGATCGTGACGGCAACCCGAATGTAACGGTTGAAGCCACGGCGGCGGCGCTGACCGCAAACCGTGCGGCGATCCTGAAACGCTACCAGAAGGCACTGACCACTGCAGCGGAACGGATCTCCATTTCTGCAGCCGTGTTTGCGCTGCCGGAAACCGCCTCCGCCCGGTTGGCAAAGATCATCGCCGCGGCGCCCGGGGCAGAAGCCTTGTCCGCGCGCAATCCGGGCGAAGTTTTCCGCCAGGCGCTGACCGCAATCCTGGCGCGGATCAAGGCCACGGCAGCTGAGGAAACCGGTGCTTACAAGCATTTGGGTGATTTCGTCACCGATCTGACGGAAGTTGAAGCGGCGCTTGAGGAAATCGGTGCCCTCCGCCTGGCGGCCCGTTATGTGCGCCCGATCCGCTGGCAGGCCGATGTCTTCGGCTTCCGCACGGTGACGCTGGATGTGCGCCAGAACTCCACCGTGACCACGGAAACGCTGACTGAAATCTGGGCGCGCTCGGGCGATGTGCCGGAATTCGGAAGTTCCGAATGGTCGGCACGGCTGCGCAAGGAGCTGGGCAGCGCTTCGCTCCCCTATATGACGCCGGACGAGCTGAGCCCGCAAAGCGGCGAACTACTGAAGCTGCTGAGGCTTATGCGGGATGCCGGCGCGGGGGAGGATCCGCAGTCCATGGGGCCGTTCATCCTGTCGATGACCCGCTCCACCGATGATCTGCTGGGGGTCTACCTGCTGGCGCGCTATGCGGGCTTCGGTGCCGAGAAGGCTGCGCTCAAGGTGGTGCCGCTGTTTGAAACCATCGGCGACCTTCGTGCCGCCCCTGGCATTCTCGACGGCCTCTTGGACGTGCCCTTCGCCCGCCGTTCGCTGAAATCCAGCGACAACCGGATCGAGGTGATGCTGGGGTACTCGGACAGCAACAAGGACGGCGGCTACTTCTGCTCCACCTGGGAGCTTGAGAAGGCGCAGCGCCTCATCACCCGCACACTGGCGGCGCACCGGATGAAGCCGGTGTTTTTTCACGGCCGCGGCGGCTCGGTCTCCCGCGGCGGAGCGCCCGCCGAACGGGCGATTGCCGCCCAGCCCGCGGGCACTATCGCAGGCCGGATGCGGATCACCGAACAGGGAGAGGTGGTCAGCTCGAAATATGCCAACCGCGGCACGGCTTTGCACCAGCTTGAACTGATGGCGTCGTCGGTGCTGCGCCACTCGCTGCAGGACGATACGCCGCCGGTGAACCCCGAGTTCGATGACGCCTTCGAGGCGCTGGCGGGCATGTCCCAGGCAGCTTACTCCAATCTGCTGAATGCGCCGGGGTTCCTGGATTACTTTCAGCAGGCGAGCCCGGTGGAAGAACTGGCCATGCTCAAGATCGGCTCGCGCCCCGCACGCCGCTTCGGGGCGGGGTCGCTGGATGATCTGCGCGCAATCCCCTGGGTGTTCGCCTGGTCGCAGAACCGACACATGATCACCGGCTGGTACGGTTTCGGGTCCGCGGTTGCAAGCTTCCGCAAGTTCCGCGGGACCCGCGGGGAAGCGGTCCTGCAGGACATGTTCAGCAATTCGCCGCTGTTCCGCCTGGTGGTGGACGAGGTCGAAAAAACCCTTCTGCAGAGCGACATGGAGATTGCTGCCGATTACGCAACTCTGGTGCAGGACACGGAAATCCGCGACCGTATCTTTGGAGCCATCCGCAAGGAATACCAGCTGTCCTGTGAAGCAGTCGCCTTTCTGACCGGGGACAGCAGCCTGTCGCAGCGGTTCCCGCGCCTGCGCGCCCGCTTCGGCCGGGTGGAGAACATGCTGCGCGAAATTCACAAAACCCAGGTGCGCCTCCTGCGCGAAGAGCGCGCCCGGAAATCTTCAACAGTGCCGGTGCCGCTGATGCAGTCGATGAACTGCGTCGCTGCGGGCCTCGGCTGGACCGGATAGACAGGAGCCCCGAATGTCCAAAGATCTGTTTTTCACCCAAGCGCTGTCTGAGCGCGATCCTGAACTGTTCGGCGCGATCACGGCCGAGCTGGGCCGCCAGCGCGATGAGATCGAGCTGATCGCCTCCGAGAACATCGTCTCCGCCGC
>NZ_JAHVJA010000027.1 GCF_019801465.1 Leisingera daeponensis | reverse complement strand
CCGGCCAGCAGCAGATCGCTTGAACCGGGCATGCGGAGCGAGGCCAATTCGACCACCACAGGCGGTGCCGCCGCCGCTCCGCGGCGCGGCGCCACCCCGCGGCGGTTCTCTTCGGGCAAGGCAAGGACACTGTCGATATCCTGCAGGCTTTGGCGGGCGGCCAGCGCTTGACCGGCAGCCCGGCCGAGTGATTGCACCGGGGCCAGAAACCTCCAGATCACGACCAGAATCGCGACAAATCCGCCGACTGTCAGATCGCCCTGAATGGCCATTCCGGTTGCCAGCATGCCGCCGGACACCCCCGCGATCAGAATGATGCTTTGCGACACATGCGCAGACAACTCGATCATGTACTGCTGGCGCATTACGTCATCCAGTGCCAGCAAAAGGCGGCGGCTGAACTGCTGGCGCCAAGGGGCTTGCGCGTGCAGGCGGCGCAAGTGCAGCCGCTCGTTGACCACTGTCTCGCTCACTTTCCGCAGGTCCCTGGCGGAGTCATTCGACAGCCTCTCCAGCCGGCGGAGGTGCGGCGCGCAGCCAATCAGGAAACCGGCTTGAACCAGGGCCGCGGCCAGCGCGATCAGCCCGACCGGCGGCGCGATAAAGAACAGCGCGGCCCCGAACACCACCGCAAACGGGATATCCAGACCGACCTGCACCAGCGGGCCAACCAGCGCTTCCCGGACAGCCTCGAATTGCTTGAGGCGGGCCCGCTGCTGCTCCACCGGGGCGCCCATCAGCGAATCCAGCGGAAACACCATCAGCTTGTTAAGGAGAGCCAGGCTCAGACGGTGCTCCAGCTGAGCCGCCAGCCGGACGAGTGTCCGGCTGCGGATGCGGCGGATCGCGATCTCCGTGGCGAAGGCCAGCAACAGCCCCGCCGCCAGGACAAATATCACGCCCGCAGTGCCCGCCGGTATCGCCCGGTTGTAGACCAGGATCACAAAGACCGGGGTCAATAATCCCGCGAGATTGATGACAAGGGACGCAAACAGAAGCGACCAGATATGGGCCCGTAGCCCTTGCAGGAGCGCCGCCGCGCTGCCTGCGGCCGGGCGCCGTCCCGAAACGCTGGCAGGCACAATGGATATAAGGACCTCTCCGGACTGAACCCCGGTGTGCTCGAAGGGACCCCCTGCCAGCCGGAACCGGCCATTTCCGGCAACCAGCAAGCCAAGTCCGGATTGGCCTTCCGTCCCGGCACCGCCCGCCCCCGATTGGACATAGGGAATTCTCAGCGCAACCAGCGCATCACACAAATCCCAGCCGTCGAAAGCCTGGCGGGCGTGCGGCAGCGCCGCCCGGATACGGACCGGGTCGGCATCCCACCCCGCCGTTTCCAGCAGCAGGCCCAGGACCGCCTCCGCTTGGGCCGCGGCCGCGCTGTCCGACGGCTCAGCCGCCTTTTGCAAGGAGGCCGGCAGCTTCTTGCGGACGTCCCATACCCGCTCGGCCTGCCTGATGTCCGGTGATGTGTTCAGCGTGTTCATCAATGCACCTGGTTGTTACAGCAAGTGGCTTGGGGCCCACCAGCCTGCGGCCGGGTCAGCCGCCCGATTGCGGCCCGGTCGGCAAGGTGACCCGGCAGTCTGCCGCCTGCCGCAGCGCGTCATCCGGACGAGTCAGCACGCAGGTCACGCTGCCCTTGAGCGACAGCAAGAGTTCGGAAAGGCCGCGGCGGCCGGAGGGGTCCAGGTCCGCAAACGGATCCTCGAGCAGCAGAATCCGCGGCTTCTGCGCAATCGCCCTTGCCAAGGCAAGGCGACGGTAGAATCCCGGGCTGCCGATCCCGGGGCGGCCGCCGGACAAGGCGCTTTTCAGGCCGCCGGGCAACTGCGCAATCTGGCCGGTCAGCCCAAGCTTCAGGGCGGCGTGCTGCAGATCGCTGTTCGGGGCGGCGGCGTTGAACGCCGTCAGGTTTTCGAGGATCTGACCATCCAGAATGACCGGTTCCCGCGGCTCCAGCACCAGTCCCTGCGGCGCAGCGGCGGCATTGGGGCCCAATTCTCCGGAACCGTCCAGGACTACGCGGCCTTCGTCCGGCTGAAGTTCGCCGGCCAGGATTTGCAGTAGGCAACCGCCGCGGCTGGACAGCGGTCCGTCGATCACGACCAGCTGGCCGGGAGCAACGGAGAAACTGATCCCGCGGAAGTGGTAACCGCCGCCGCTGTCGCGGCGCAGGCCGAGACCGGTGGCGGTGATGCCGCCGGTGACAGGCCCTCGGGCCTGCACTGCCGCGCCGTCCTGGGCGCTGACCACTTCTGCCAGCCCGGTGAACCGCGCAGCGGCATCATCCCTGGCGGCACTCAGAAAGGTCAGCTGGATCACCGGCTGCACCGCCCGCCCGGTCAGCAGCATGCAGGCCGCCAGCTCGGCTACGGTGAAAGAGCTTTGTATTGCCAGGACGCCGCCTGCAGCGCAGGTCAGCACCGTGGCGATCTGCGTGCCCATGCTGGCCGCGCCCATGCTGCCGCCGCTCAGCCGGATGAGAGTTTCGCTCGATACCGACGAGCTCGCCTGCAAAAGCTCGTAACGGCGCAGCATCTGGTGCTCCAGCCCCAGCAGCTTGACCAGCCGGGCCTGCTGCAGCACCTCGGACAGGAACGACATTCTGCGCCGGTCATAGTCCCGCCGCAGCCGTGACGCCTCCCGGTAAGCCGGGCGCAGCCTTGCAGTGACGATCAGCAGTCCCATTATGACGCTCAGCGGCGCCAGAACCAGCCAGCCGCCCAGTCCCGCGATAATGAGCAGAAACAGCCCCGAAAACACAAGGTCGACGGTCACCTTGACGACCTGCTCTTGCACGGCTTGGCGCAGCCCGAGCATCCCCATCAGCCGTTCCACGGTGGCTTCCTTGCCCAAACGGTCCAGAACAGCTGGCGAACCTTCGAACAGCGCCTGCGTCACATCCTGGCCAATGCCGCGGCCGCGCTGACGGGCTGTTTCCAGAACAAAATGCGCCCGGGTGGCCTTCAGCGCCAGGTCGACCGCAATAACCCCCAGCATGACAATGAAAATGCCAAACAGCGTGTCATAGGACTGATTGGGGATGACCCGGTCGAAGACCTGCAGCAATGCCAGCGGCATGGCCAGCGTCAACAAGTTGATCACAACTGCGGATGCGATTGAATCGCAATCGATTCCGCGCCAGCCTGCCCGTGCTGCGGGCAGGGTTTCTTGGTCCGCACTCACCATCGGCAGCCCCCGAATAACATTTAACTAAGTAACGTTTCCTGAAAGCCAAGCTGACGCGCTTGCCCCTTTACAGGCAGTTAATCCGGCAGCATGCCTAATTTCTACTTTTAGTAGATTTATCCGCTTGATTAACTCGCGTTATGAGTTGCCTCTTAATAATTCAATATATTCTCTAGGTTGTCTTTAGGTCATCGGGAGAACGCCCCTTATTTCGGGGAGTTTTCTTTTATTTCAGCATGTTACGCCGCAGGAGAGTATAATGGCAGAAGAGTCCTCCAACCATCCCAGCGGGTTTCAGAACTCTGCGTCCAACGGTGACGGAAACTGGCTTCAGGAAACCGAACGTGAACTCACCGCAAAAACTTCAAACGCGGCCCCCACATTCGGAGAGACGGATGGGATCGACGATGCGGAACGCCAGGCACTGCTGCATCAGGGTACAGCCCAGTTTCAGAAGATTGAGGAAGAGGCGCCCGCCCCTCCGGACGATCGCCCGGCCCCGGACGAAACCGTCAATCATTATACGGAAATCACCCCGCCGTCCCCAGGCCGGTCGGACTTCACCTCTCTTCAGCAGATCACCTCGGCCCGCAACCTGCCTGGTGATGACCCCGCTCCGGGGGCGATAAGCGGCCCGCAAGTTGACTTGGCCGGAGACGTGCCGGTTGCCGGACTAGCCGAGAGTTCGGCCGGGACGGAACCTCACCCTCCGGAAACGCCTGCCTCCAGAGGTGAGGGGGCTGGAGGCAAGCCAGCCGACAACGCGCCGGCTGTCGGCCCTGTGCCAGATCTGCCGGAAACCGGCCCGCTGTCAGATCCCGAGGATCCCGTAACCGATGAGGCGCCGGAGGGCCTCGCTTTGGACAACAGCTCGGTGGCCGAGAATGCAGATGGTGCTGCCATCGGCACGCTTTCCGCCAGCGACCCGGAGGGCGGCGCCGTCAGCTTCACCGTCGACGATGCCCGCTTCGAGGTCCAAGGCGACGGCACCCTGAAGCTGAAGGACGGCATCAGTCTCGACCACGAGGCCGAGCCCAGCATCACTGTCACGGTCACTGCTACGGATGCAGGCGGCAACAGCACCGATCAGGACTTCACCCTCACCGTCACCGATGTTGACGAGGCGCCGGAGGGCCTCGCTTTGGACAACAGCTCGGTGGTCGAGAATGCCGCTGGTGCTGCCATCGGCACGCTTTCCGCCAGCGACCCGGAGGGCGGCGCCATCAGCTTCACCGTCGACGATGCCCGCTTCGAGGTGCAGGGCGACGGCACCCTGAAGCTGAAGGACGGCATCAGCCTCGACCACGAGACCGAGCCCAGCATCACTGTCACCGTCACTGCTACGGACTCGGGCGGCAATAGCACCGATCAGCCTTTCACACTGACCGTCACTGACGTGGACGAGGCGCCGCAGGGCGTCGCTTTGGACAACGGCTCGGTGGCCGAGAACGCCCCGGGCGCCGCCATCGGCACGCTTTCCGCCAGCGACCCGGAGGGCGGCGCCGTCAGCTTCACCGTCGATGATACCCGCTTCGAGGTCCAAGGCGACGGCACCCTGAAGCTGAAGGACGGCATCAGTCTCGACCACGAGGCCGAGCCCAGCATCACTGTCACGGTCACTGCTACGGATGCAGGCGGCAACAGCACCGATCAGGACTTCACCCTCACCGTCACCGACATGAACGAGGACGCGGGAACTTTCTCGCTGGACAACAGCGCTTTGGCCGAAAACGATGCGGGAGCCACCGTAGGCACAATCAGCAGCGACACACCGGGCGGCGGTCCCTACAGTTATTCCGTCGACGACGCCCGCTTCGAGGTGCAGGGCGACGGCACCCTGAAGCTGAAGGACGGCATCAGCCTCGACCACGAGGCCGAGCCCAGCATCACCGTCACCGTCACTGCTACGGACGCGGGCGGCAACAGCACCGATCAGCCTTTCACACTGACCGTCACCGATGTTGACGAAGCGCCGGAGGGCCTTGCTTTGGACAACAGCTCGGTGGCCGAGAATGCCGCTGGTGCTGCCATCGGCACGCTTTCCGCCAGCGATCCCGAAGGCGGGCCCGTCAGCTTCACCGTCGATGATGCCCGCTTCGAGGTGCAGGGCGACGGCACCCTGAAGCTGAAGGACGGCATCAGCCTCGATCACGAGGCCGAGCCCAGCATCACTGTCACGGTCACTGCTACGGACGCGGGCGGCAACAGCACCAATCAGGACTTCACCCTCACCGTCACCGATGTTCCGGTCATTCCAGCAGCCGTCACGGTAAGCACCAGCTTCCATGTTGAGCAAATTGCAGTTGCCGATGGCGTGCTGAACATCTTGGATATCGACTACAACAGCGAACCATTGGACGAGTTTTACACGCAATCCATCGATTTCCCGAACACGCCATTCACCTTCTTCGACCTGCTGTCGCCGGATGTTTTCGCGACCAAAGTCACCGGGCGCATCGACATTGCCGAAGCGGGAACCTACGAATTTCGCTTGACCACCGGCGATACGGCCCTTGTCTGGATTGATGGCGCCTCCACGATCGTCAAGGCTGTAGAAGGCGTGGTGACTGTTGAAGTGGGCAGCCGGACTTTGTCAGCAGGCGAGCATGAAGTCGTCATACATCACCTGGACCTGACCGGTGATGCCGAGATGACATTCGAGTGGCGCGGACCCGGAGAGACTGATTTCAGCCTGGTCACGCCAAGCCCGCTCGGATCCATCGAGAACAACGACCACGCCGGTTTTATCATTGACGTTGATACCGGCACTTCAACGCTGGAGGCCGTCAAGCTGACGAATGTGCCGGACAACTGGGTGTTCAGTGCCGGTGAAGAAACCGCAGTCGCATCCGGTGGCGAAGTGGATGTCACCGGATGGGATCTTTCACAACTGGTGATCGCGCCTGCCTCTGACGACTTGGGAACTGTAACACTCGACCTGGAAACCACCTTGCGCTCCACGGATGGTGAAGTGGAAACCGGCACCACGAGTTTCGACGTCAATGTTTTGCCGGAGGATGGCATTGTTCTGGACGTGGATATTGATCTGGGGATTCTCGGTGCAGGGGTGGACCTCAGTATGGCTGCCGCACAAACAGACGCTGAGTACGCCTCTAACGCACTGCTTCCGGCTGAAGACCTGGCTGCATCATTGGACGAAGATTCGGTCACGCCAGCTAGTGATAATGGATCACCTGTCCTGTTCTGACCTGTCTGACATCAGCACCTGTGGGCCTGATTGAGGGATTTGCATAACGGAAAAATCCTGGCTCATCTGAACCGTCAAGGAGTGAAGATGAGACGGAAAGCTGGAACCGACAATGCGAAAGCTGCGCTGCGGCGTTTGGCTAGGCTTAAGGCGACAATCAGGTGCTCTTTGCAGAATTCAGCAAAATCCGCTTTCTGCGTTCCGCTGCCCCTGGTTCGCCCCGCAGCATCACATGAGCTAGCTGGGCCCTGCCGAAGGTCCGCTTTCGGGAAAGTCACCATAGAATTTTGCACCGACAGCATTCTGGCACTCGCCACCATGTCTATGACCGCTTCGGGCTGTGACCGACGTGCTGCACAAGCGAGAGGCCGCGCCTAGGGCAATGACGGCAAAGGGCTCGGAGCGGCCTTGCGGCGGCGCAGCGGAGTCATCACCGGCCTGGACGGTTACCGTCGCTGCCACAGCTGACCGCAGGCACAGCCCAAACTCTACGCTCATTTGTGGAGAGCCGCTCTGAATACTGCACGTGCGAGGCTTTGCAACCGTTCCAGCGAAAGCGGACCATTGACTGGGCAGGAGCTCATATGCTGAAGGATCGGGAAGAGAAAGTCGAGCAGAGAGCCGCTGTCATTGCACCGCTTACGGCTACTCCTCGCCGGTGATGTGTCCTGTCACCACATGGTTAAGGCCCAGGTCCTTTATCTCCACCACGGCTTTTACTTCGAAAGTTTTTCCGGCAGTATCCGCCTCGCGCATCGCTTCTTCGATCGCTTGTTGTGAAGTGACACCAACCTGCTTTAAGAACTTGCGCATGGACATATTGAAGTTGTCTGGCATATTCGATCCCTTTCAAGTGTTCATTTTAACCGGCGTTCACATCCACATAGATCTAATCCGCGTAGAGGCGATGAGGCCCGCGCCTGGAGCAGCGTATCGCAAAATGGGATCGATCCGCCAGTTCGCCTCATTGGGCACGAGTGGCTAGTCCGGGACGGGCTGCCCTTCGCTGCGCCGGCGAGGAACGCGCCCTGGGCGCAGAAAATCCGTCGTTCCAGCCGCCGGAGGCAATGACGACAGGCAGCTCAAAGTTGCCGATTGCGCCCCGGGCAACTGTACATGATGCCGCCTGCGTTAGCGCAACAAGTGAATTGCCGCTTCAGATCTCAAGATCCTCAATGGATTTCCCAGCTTTCAAAGCTTCGTGGACCCACCCAGGCTTACGCCCGCGGCCGCTCCAGGTCTGGGATGGGTCAGCTGGATTGGTGTATTTGGCAGCTGCCTTTGCGCTTGATTTACGCCCCTTTCCGCCATGCAGAGCAATAACCTCTTCAAAGGCCACGCCATGTCTTTCCGCAATAGCCAGCATTTCGGCGTAAGCGTTCTTCTTTGCCTCGTTCTCTACTTCCACTTTGCGGAGTTCGATTTCCTTGGCCAGCGCTTCCAATTCAGCGGCACTCAGCCCCTTTAGGTCTATTGCCATATTTCACCTGTGTTTTCGGTGTTTCTCGCAGCAAGCAGATATACTCTTCTGAGGCAAGAAGTTGGCCATAGGGGCGGTATCCATCGCAGTCCGATTTGGGGCCGCAGGCTGCTGATCGCATCAGGCGTATGAACTGCCTCCCTCCGGCCAGGAGGTTCACTACACCGCTCCGAGAAACCATATACAACGCATGCTCCACGACCTTGACCATTTCGAGAAGATCGCTCGCGCCACTATAGCTTCCCTGCCGAGGGCCTTCAGGCCAGCTGCAGATAACGTCATTCTGCGCATTGCCGAATGGCCTGCGTCGGCCATGCTGGATGAACTTGGTTTTGCAGATCCATATGAACTGACGGGGCTCTACGAGGGAATACCTATGACCGAGAAATCGGTTCTCGACATGGCGCCACCTCCGGATGTTGTCTGGCTCTTCCGCCAGCCGATTTTGGCGGAATGGCGTGACCGCGGTGATATCGAACTGAACCAGTTGATCGCGCATGTTGTTATTCACGAGTTCGCCCATCATTTCGGATGGACTGACGAAGAGATCGCAGCCATCGACCAATGGTGGGTCTGAACCGCTCTTCAATGCCCAGGGGAAGTTGGCATTCGAGCTTACAGCTGACGTTGCCGCGACCATGGGAAACCGCAAGTTCAGTCGACGGTTCCAGCCCGAAGCGGCCGTAGACAAGGGGTGCCGCGCCAAGGATGCTGCCGGTGCGAAATTCTATGGTCAGTTTCCCAGAAGCGGACCCTCGGCAGAGCCAAGCTGCCTCACAGGATACTGCGGGTTGCACCAGGGGCAGCGGAGCGCAGAGAACTGCCGCTGCACAGTTGCGAACTGTGGTCGCCCTTTGGAACCTGACCGGCCCTGAGCTGCCATTCGGCCAAAAACCTCTTCTCAGCACTGCGTTCACTGAAACGGTCATTTGTGCATCGCGCAGCGTTTCCTTGGTGCGAGCGATTGCAACCAGGACTTACCTGCCGCAACCCCCTGAAGCAAAGTCATTCTGACTTGATCGTTGCTCAAACCGAAGCATGCCCCCGCAAGCGCACCACGAGAGGCATCATTGCCAATACTAAAACCGCTGCGAAGAGGAAGGGAGCTCCCGGCAAATAAAAGCCGTGATCGTCAACAGAGGCCTTGAACAGGCCGGTCATCACGAGGGGCGCCAGGATTGCCGCGACGGATGACAGCGACGCGATAACGCCCTGCACCACCCCTTGCCGGTCTTCATCCACCTGGTTCGATGCCATGGCCGTCAGCAAGGCAGGCACAAGATCAGAAAGCGCCGCGAGCATAAGAAAGACGGCCAGAGCCGCGACCGACCCGGTAAAGCCAAAACCGATCATTCCGGTCAGCGCCGATATCATGCCGAGCATCAAGGTGCGGAAGTCCCCGATCCATCTGATAAGGATTGGCATCAGCCCGCCCTGGACCAAAGCCAGAAGCACGCCATATGCCGCAAGCGAAAGCCCGATGTAAAGCGTCGGCCAATCGAATACTTCGCGGGTCCAGAAAGCCCAAAGCGTCGGGTAGACCATATTTGCAAACTCAAAGATCAAAATGCACAGCAGCGGCACTGCAAGCCCCGGCAGCCGGAAGGCATCGAAGATTGATTTAAACGGATTGAGATCTCGCTTGCCAAAGGGGCGGCGTTTCTCCGGCGCCAGGCTCTCAGGCAGCACAAAAACTCCGAAAAGGGCATTGCCGGCCGACAGAACCGCCGCGATCCAAAACGGCGCCGCGATGCTGATTTCTGCGGCAACTCCGCCGATGGCCGGACCAAGCACGAAACCGATCCCGAACGCAGCACCGATGAGGCCGAAATTCGCGGCTCTTTCCCGCGGCGAAGATATGTCCGCAATATAGGCGGTGGCGGTGATGTAGGTCGCCCCGGCGAGGCCCGCGAGCGTCCGGCCAAGCAAGAGCAGCCAGAAACTGTCCGCCAAGGCCATGATCACATAATCAAGCGCCAGCATGGTAAGCGCGGCGATCAGGACCGGCCTGCGTCCAGCCGCATCGGAGATGCTGCCGACAATGGGGCCGCATAGGAACAGCGCGCCTGCATAGGCGGCCATCAGCAGCCCACCCCACAGCGCGCCTTTGCCGGTGTCCGCTGCACCCACGCGCTCCATCAGGTCCGGCATGATTGGGAAAACGATTCCAATGCCGATAGCGTCGATCATCAGCGTAATCAGAATAAAGACGATGGCCCGGTTCTTGAACATACAGCCCTATCGGTCGGCCGCTGAGGCAAAGCAAGCCGAAAGAGGCGCAATAGCGGGACACCGGACACGGGAGGCAGCGAACAACACTCAGACGTGTGTGGCTGCATCTGCTCTGACCCTCCTTCGGATACGGCGCTGCTTCCGTTGCAAACTGGTGAAAGGTAACGAGCTTTGGCGGCCCAAAGCCAACCTTGAGCACGGTTTTCAAATGCTGCGGTGGCAGCCCGCATTCCTGACTTTAGCTGCAACCGGCTTTGTTTCACAAATCCCGCGAGGGATTCATCTCGTGAATCCAGAGTGATAGCAGGGGAGCATGAGCAGTTGGGCCCCGACGAAGTACAAGACCAGGAACTGGCCTTCGTATAACGCAGCATTGAAGCAGCGCGGATCGCTGTCGATTTGGTTTGACCCGGAGATGATCTGGGAGCCACCACCGTGCGGCACGCGAGGTCGCCAGCAGCGTTTCAGCGACTCTGCGATCCAGACTTGCCTGACGCTGAAAGTGCTGTTCGGGATGCCGCTTCGGCAAACGACCGGGTCCGAGCAAAGCCTTCTGCGGCTGGTTGGACTGGACTGGACAGGGCCCGACTATAGCACCCTGTGCCGCCGCCAGAAGACGCTGAACGTGAGCCTGCCCTACCAGGTTGGCACTGGCCCACTCAATCTCCTGATAGACAGCACCGGCATCAAAGCGGAGGGCGAAGGTGAGTGAAACGCGCGCAAGCATTGTGGGCCCAAGCGCCGCCTCTGGCGCAAGATACACATAGGAATTGACGAAGAAACGCTGGAAGTGCGGGCCGCGGAGGTCACGACCAGCAATGTGGGTGACGCACCGATGCTGCCGGAGCTACTCGTTCAAACTCCACCCGATCAGAGCGTCGGATCGGTGACCGCAGACAGCGCTTACGATACGCGGAAATGCAATGACGCGATTGCGGCGCGAGGGGCTCATGCCGTGATACCGCCGCGCAAGAATGCCAAACCCTGGAAGCCCACGAGTGCCGGGGCCATCGCCCGCAACGAAGCGGTCAATGCTTCGCGTTACCTCGGCCGCGCGATCTGGCGACGATGGAGCGGATACCACCGCCGAAGCCGCGTTGAGAGCAAGATGAACTGCATCAAACTCCTCGGCCAATCCCTGATGGCGAGAGACTTTGAGCGGAAAGTCGCGGCAGTCCAGGTCCGCGTCACGGTTCTCAATCGCTACACAACTCTTGGCATACCTGTCACAGAGCCCGTAGGATAAGTCCGTCCGGGGAAAGGGGACGTGCGCTCACAAACCGATTTGTGCAACAAAGTCGCATCAGACCGGTCACTGAAAAAAGATCAGAGCCGTATTTCGAATCGGTTGTTTTCTGGGGAGTTGGCGATCGACCAAAAGCAGCTCGGCTCTGTGCTATCCTGCAAGGCAGTTCCAACCTCGCCGCAAACTTGTATCGCCGTTTGTTCAAGTCGCAGGCAACTGAAGCCGAGAAGATGAGAGCTGCGCGGCTGAGCGTGGTGATCATCTCCGTTCTGTCGCTTTTCGTGGCCTTCCTGATGACCGACATCATCAGCGCCTATCAATGGGTGCTCAGGATTTCGACGACCACGCTGGTGATCCCCTTCCTCGCCGTTATGTTCTGGCGTCGGGCAACGTCGAAGGGATGCGCGTCGGCCATGCTCTCGGCCATTGTGGTGACGGTTATCTGGCCCTTATTGGGGACAGGCATCGACCCGGTGATCCCCGGCATGCTGACCTGACTGATCGTGCTAGTGATCGTCAGCATGATGACGCGGCACTCGGCCCTGGAGTGTCCGCGCGCGGTTTGCTGGGAAATTCTCCCCACAGCCAAGAGCTGGGCTGAGGCTATTCCGGCAGCCGAAGAAGCGGTCGCAGTGGTCTGAAGCCTCGCCAAGCACCACACCAATATTTTCGGAATGAACCTTGGTTTGCCCCGAAGAATACACTCCGCCATTTTAGGACTGTTTACGTGATGAAGCGGTCCATCGCTGCAAGATGTTCGAACTGGCAAATCGCCGGACTTTCCCGACATTGATGGTTGTGTATATTGCTGACGCGGCATCGCTTCGCAGGTGCAGTAATCCAATTTCTACGGCGTAGCGAAGTTCACCAAACCAGCCGTTCAAACCGCCCGTTGCCCCCGTCACCAAACCGAGCTTTTGCTGCGCGGCTGCACAACACCTAGACGCGCGACAAAACGCCAATTCTCTGCGCGGGAACAAACGGCGGTTTACTGTGCTTGCTGGTCTTACCGCACGCTTTCCGCAAAATGGCAATCGGGTGATCCGAAGCGAGGCCGCCCGGCGGCTCCGCAGACTGGCTCTCACGCTCAGACGGGATGGTGGATGGTCATTGAAGCAGCCATTGCGCGGCCGCCCGTCTACCTGCTTTCACGGGTACAAGGCCCGTCAGCCTGCAATCAGGTACAAGCCGCTGACGATGGCGAAAAGCAATACCGCAACTCTCAGGCCTGGGCCGCCGATGCGGCTGTGCGTCATGCGCGACAGCGCACTGCCCAGCATGACGGCAGGGAACAGGTACACAGCGGCCAGCATCTGCACGGTCTCCATCCGCCCGGCAAGAGCAAGGATTATCAAGGAGATCACTTCACCCGCGAGGAAGCAGATCGCCACGGTCGAGCGCAAGACAGGGGCTGCGGCGTGCTGGTATAGCAGCGCCAGCGGCGGGCCGCCGATTCCGGTGGAGGTTTCGGTCACCCCGGTAAAGAGACCAACGCCCAAAGCCGCCGGGCGGGTGGGGTCAAAGCGCGGAGCAAGAAGTGCGACCCCGGCAGCGATAATCGTGAACCAGCCGACTGCGAGGTCGAGCTGTCTGCCGCTGAGCACCACCAGCAGCCAGAGCCCCGCGAAAGTCCCGGCAAACCGGCCCAGAGTAATCCAGCCGGCGCCGTTCCAGTCGACCTCTTCACGCTCGCGCCAGGCCACGTGGCTGTTGAGCGGCAGCATCAGGATCAGCAGCGTGACCGGCAGCAGCGAGGGCTCCATCAGTCCCAGGACCGGCGCCACGATCAGCGCAAAGCCGATACCCAGCGCGCCCTGGATGAAGGCCGCGGCAAATACCACGGCCGACAGGATCAGCATAACGTCGAGAGTCACTTTGGCCTCACCTGTTTCTGGAGTGCTTGCGCTCTGTGTCTGGAGGAAACCGGGTGGATGCGCTGGACGCCTGCACCGGCGATTGCAGCGTCAGACAGCTCACGCACCTCATCCATCAGTGCCTTGGCATCCCAATTCAGCGGCCAGCCTTGCCAGAGGCGCAGCTCGCCTTGCGTGAAGACCGCGTCGATCTGGTCGCGGCAGCCATAGCGGACCAGTTCCCAGATCAGGTCGTGCGAGGGGGTGAACTCCGGCCGGTCGAGATCGACGAGAAGGAAGTCCGCTGCCAGCCCCAGCGCGATATCGCCCGTGACCGCGCCCAGCCCAGCCGCATCGGCAGCCCGGCTTGTTGCGGCGTCGAGCCAGAGCCAGCCGCCGCCGCAGGAACTGTCGCCGGTGGCAAGGCCAAATCCCGCCCGCTGCAGGCTTTCGCCCGCATCCATCAGGCGGAACCCGTCGGCGCGGGTGCCATCGGTGCCCAGGCCGAACCGAATGCCAAGTGCCTCCATCTGCAACGCAGGCGCAACCGCGTTGCCCTTCCAGACACTGGCAACAGGATTGTAGGCCACTGCTGTGCCGCTGTCGCGCAGCAGGTTCAGCTCCTGCGGGGTGACAAGGGTGGAATGGGCAATCAGGACATGCGGCCCCAATGCGCCGATGGACGCAAGATGCTCCAGCGGACGCTGGCCGCGCGCCACAAGCGAGCGCTCCACGGCCACCAGATGCTCGTTCACGTGGGATTGGAACACCACGCCTGCTTCGGCAGAAAGGCTTGAGACGCTGGCCAGCATGCCGTCGGTGGCGACTTCCGGAATGGAGACCGCCAGCGAGGGGTGGATCAGCGGATCGCTTTCCCAAGCTGCCAGATGCTGCTCCGCACGGGCCAGGATGGTGGCCTGATCCGCCACCTTGGCGGTGCCGCCCAGGTCGTTGCAGATGTAGCCGACCACGCTGCGCAGGCCCGTTTCCCGGGCTGCGGACGCCAGGGCGCCGATGCAGCCGTCCGAGCGGGTGCCGGCATCCACCGCCGTAGTGAACCCGCCACGAAGACTCTCCAGCGCCGCCAGCTTGGCCGAAAGATAGACAAGGCGTTCATCCAGGCTGGCTTCCAGCGGCACCCATATACGGCGGAAGATCTCCGAAGGCTCGCCAAAGACCAGCGACTTGCCCAGCGACTGGGTCAGATGGGTGTGGGCGTCGATGAATCCCGGCATCATCAGGTGATCCGGCAGGCGCAGCGGGTCGAGCTCGGGGTGCCGGGCGCAAAGCGCCTCGGCATTGTCGATGTCCTGGAACCGGCCGCCGCGGACCAAAACGCCCAGGCCGGTCCGGCACTCCCCCTGATGGAGGAGCTTTCCGGGCAGGAGGAGGAGGTCACCGCTCGCGGCGAGGCGGTTCTTCAGAGCGGTCATTTGCTTGCCTCCGCTTCGACAGTGATGGCTTCGGGTTCACCGGGGCGGTCTGCGCGCCCCACATGCACAAAAAGCGCATTCACCACCGCGGCCGTGATCGTGCCCATGGCAAGGCCGTTGCCAAGGATCATCTGCGACCATTTCGGGAACTGGCTGTACAGATCCGGGATCAGCGTCGGCAGCAGGCCCATGGTGAGCGCCGCGGCCAGCGTGTACATATTGCCGTGGTCGCGCAGATCGACACGGCGCAGCATGTCGATGCCGATCACGCCGATGATGGCAAAGACGATGACGGCAGTGCCGCCCACGACCGGGCCGGGCAAAGCAGAGGCCAGACGGCTGACCGGTGCGAAGATCGCGATCAGGATCAGGATCACGCCGGCAGCGGCGGTCACAAAACGCGATTTCACGTTGGTGGCGCGCACGATACCGATGTTTTCGCCGGAGGTGATGATCAGCGAGGTCCCGAACAGGCCGCCGATCAGCGAGGTAATGGCGTCACCACGGATGGTGGCCGGCACGATGTTCTGCGCATTGCCGCTGCGGCCCGCAATCTCGGCGGTGGCCAGCGTCTGGCCGGTGGCTTCGGCCATGGAGATAATCGAGAAGATTATCAGCGGCAGCGAGGCGAAGATGTCGAACTTGGGCATGCCGTAGGGCAGCAGTTGCGGAACCGCAATGACCGGACCGGTGAACAGGCCGGTGATCTGCGCCTCGCCGATGGTGAGCGCGATCAGCGTACCGCCGACCAGGCCCAGCATGACAGCCAGCCGCTGCAGCGTGCCGGACAGGAAGCGGGCGCAGAGAATGGTCAGCAGGATGGTCGCGCCTGCCAGCGCAATCTTGACCGGATCGGCATAGCCTTCGGTACCCGGCTTGCCGGTGATGGTGCCTCCGAAGATCTTCACCAGCTTTACCGACACCAGCAGCAGCATGGTGCCTACCACGATCGGCGGGAAAAACACGATCAGCCGTCTGAACACCGGCAGCGCGGCGAAATAGAACAGCGCCGTCATGATCACCGCCCCCACCGCGGTCTGAACATCCGTTTGCACCGCAATTGCCATGAAGATGAAGATCGGCGCCCCGCCCGGCACCATGATGAAGGGCAGCCGGGCGCCAAAACCGCGCGGGCCGAAACTCTGCAACAGCGTGCCGAAGCCGCAAACCAGGAAAGTGGCGCTGATCAGCGCAACCGTCAGGGCCTCATCGAAGTTGAGGGCGCGCGACACCAGGAACACCGCGGTGATCGGCGACGCCGCCATCACCAGGACGTGCTGCAGCCCGTAAATGGCAAGACTGCGTGGTGGCAGCATTTCATCCGCGGGGTCGCGGGTATGCGTTTGCGTGTGTGTTGACATTGTTTTCCTCCCTTTGGAGCCCGCCATCCCACGGGCAAACCGGAACAAACCGTAAGAAAATGACATGCAAACCGATTTGCATGATTGTTTGGCTTAGCACGGAAATTGATTCGTGCAAACCGATTTGCTAAACGGTTTGCGCCGACCAGGCCGGGCACAAGGATGAGGCAGCGATGAAGAAACCGACAATTAGCGATCTAGCGCAGGCGGCGGGCGTTTCGAAAACCACGGTATCCCATGCCTTCAGCGGACGGCGGCATGTGGATCCTGAAACCCGGGAACGCATTGAGAAGATCGCGCAGGAGATCGGTTACCGGCCGAACCGTGCAGCACAGCATCTGCGCACCGGGCGGACCGGGATGATCGCGCTTGCGTCCTCGATGCCCTTCTCGGTGGCGGCGGGCCCGTCGAGACTCGGTTTTCTGATGGAAATCGCCGCCACCGCGGCGGTGGCATCGTTGACGCGGAACATGGCACTTTGCCTGATCCCGCCGTTTCAGTCCGGGGCGCAGCTGGATGCCATCACTCCGGACGGGGTGATTCTGGTCGAACCCTTCCAAGACGATCCGCTGGTGCAGCATTTCACCGGCCTGGGAGTGCCGGTTGTTTCTGTTGGACGCGTACCCGGACGCGAAGACATTCCGCACGTCGATTTGAATTCGGGCGCGACCGCGCGGATGGTGCTGGAACACTTGCGCGCCTCCGGTGCAACCCGTATCGGCCTGGTCACCGGCGAGCAGCGGCGCAATTCCTATATCGAGACAGAGGCCGCCTACCGGGCTTTCTGCGATGAGATCGGCATTGAGCCTGCCTGTCTGCAGCTGAATGAATCCGGAGGTGAGGATCTTGCCGCGGAAGCTGTCGCCAGCTTGCTGTCCCGCCGCGGGGACATTGACGCTCTCTATGTGCCTGTAGACGCCTTTGCCTCCGGCGCAGTCACGGCCGCAGCATCCAAAGGTCTGAAGATTCCTCAAAATATCAGACTCGCGACCCGCTACGACGGGCTGCGCGCCAAGCTCTCCCGGCCGCCCCTGACAGCCGTGGAATTGCACTTGGAGGCCATTGCAGACCTGGCCGTCGGGCTGTTGATGGCTGCTATTGACGGCGAGGTTGCCGGGCCAGTCAGTGCTCCGCAGCCGGAACTTGTGCTGCGCGCGTCCACTGCGAGCTAACCTGACTGTCGCCACGCGCAGGGTGAACGGCATACCAAGGATTCAATTCTGTCCTCCACCAAGCGCCAGCGTACGCGATACGCTGTCGATACGCCTCTGAACGGGCACAAATTGACATCCACAGCATCCTGACCGATGTACCCAGCATGGTTGAGAAGGACATCCACATTGTCGCCCGGTTGGCCGGTATCCCCTTGGAGGGATGCCGGGATGCTGATCACACGAACTGACCACGCTGATTGCCAGCCTCGGCCTCGCCCATTTGGACGAGGCTGTTAGGCGTGAAAAACGTGCCGCGTCCTCCCTTTTTTCTGGAGATAAACATGGCACGGAATATCTACGACAACCCCGATTTCTTCGCTGGCTACAGCCAGCTTCCCCGTCAAGTCGACGGGTTGGACGGTGCGCCGGAATGGCCGGAAATTCAAGCCCTGCTCCCAGGGCCGTCACGCAAGCGCGTGGCGGACTTGGGCTGTGGCTTCGGCTGGGCTGCACGCTGGTTTCGCGAACAGGGAACATCCTCTGTTCTCGGTTTGGATCTGTCACAGAACATGATTGAGCGTGCAAAGGATGATACAGAGGATTCCGGTATCGAATACCGGATTGCCGATCTGCAAACGCTTGAACTGCCCGAAGCGGCGTTTGATCTGATCTACAGCGCTCTCACCTTTCACTACGTGCGAGATTTTGAGCGGCTGATCCGCATGATCCATGCAGCTTTGGCGCCCGGCGGATTTCGGTAAGCGCTGTCCCGGCCCCACGTTGTAGCGCCTATCCGGTGCTGCGAGATTTTGCACATCTCATAGTGGGGAGTGCGTTTCGCAATGTGCGCTACAAATTCGTTTCTCAAATCGTTGG
>NZ_JAHVJA010000026.1 GCF_019801465.1 Leisingera daeponensis | reverse complement strand
CCTCAAGGCCACCCTCGAAGCCATCGCTGCAGGTCACCCTGCCAGCCGGCTCGACGAGCTCCTGCCCTGGAACTTCCCACCGTCAAGCTGATCCCGCGTGAGGCGGGGGCAACGCTTACAAATCTGTGACCGCTTTGGGCTGGCTGCCGTCGTGTGGCGGCCAGCTAGGCGCGCATCTGCCGCTGCGGCATTCTCGGCATGGGCGGGCCTGAAGAGGACCGGATTGCCCGAGCCCTACAAAGAGTGCCAAGGAACCTGCTGAAAGTGCTTTTCTGGCGCTAGGCTCCGAACTGAAACTGGCGGGCACTTTACGCCCGCCGCCCCCCAATCAGCGCGACAGCCGGCTCAGGAACCGCTGGAGCCGCTCGTCCTTTGGTGCGCCGAATATTTGCTCCGGCGCGCCTTCCTCGACGACCTTGCCGCCATGCATGAAGATCACCCGGTCAGCGATCTCGCGGGCGAACTGCATCTCATGGGTGACGATGAGCATTGTTTGCTTGCGCTCCGCAACGCGGCGCATCAGGTCCAGCACCTCGCCGACCCACTCGGGATCAAGCGCTGAGGTCGGCTCGTCGAACAGCATCAGTTCGGAGCCAATGGCCATGGCCCGACCGATCCCGACACGCTGCTGCTGCCCCCCCGACAGGCTCGCCGGATAGCTGCCTGCCTTGTCCGCCAAACCGGTCTCGGCCAGCACCTCAAGTGCGCGTGCGGCGGCCTCCGCTTTGGAGCGGCCCTGTACGGTGACCAGCGCTTCCATGATGTTTTCCTGCGCGGTCTTGTTGGCAAAAAGCGCGTAATTCTGGAACACAAAGGCGGAGCGGCGGCGCAGAGCCAGGATCTCGGCCCGCGATGCACGGGCGGCATCCAGCGTCACATCGCCGATGGTGATCCGCCCTGCGTCGGGCTGGTCGAGGAAGTTGAGGCAGCGCAGCAGCGTTGATTTGCCGGTCCCCGAGGGGCCGATGATCACCACCCGCTCACCCGGGGCAATGTCGAGGTCGATGCCGTCGAGCACCGCCGTGCCGTTGAAACTTTTGCTGAGGCCTCGGATAGAGATCATCGTGCATATGCCTTGTTCAGGTGGGTTTCGAGCCGTTTCTGGCCTTGGCTCAGCAGCTCGACCATGACCCAGTAGATCAGCGCCACGACGAGGAAGGCCTCGAAGTAGAGGAAGCTTCCCGCAGCCTCCTTCTGCGCTGCGCCCATCATCTCGGTCACTCCGAGGGCGAAGGCCAGCGAGGTGCCCTTGATCATGTCGATGAAGTAATTGACCAGCGTCGGCGCGGCGACGCGCGTCGCCTGCGGCAGGATGATCCGCTGCATCATCTGCAGCTGCGTCATGCCGATCGACTGGGACGCCTCCCACTGGCTGCGGTCGATGCCGATAATGGCGGCGCGGATCGTCTCGGCCATATAAGCCGAGAAATGCAGCGTCAGGCCCATGATTGCCGCGGTGATCCCATCGATGCTGGTCAGGAAACTCAGCACCTGCGGCAGGCCGTAGTAGAAGAGGAACAGCTGCACCAAGAGCGGCGTGCCGCGGAAGAAGCTGATGAAGAGCACCACGGCCCAGTCGAGCCAGCGGATGCGAAACACCCGCTCGACCGCCAGCAGCGACGCGAGGATAAGCGCAAGCACCATCCCCGCTGCCGCCATGCCGAGCGTCAGCGGGACATAGCCCAGGATGACGGGCACCAGCCCCAGCATGTAATCGAGGTCCAGTCCCCGCATCGTCTTACTCCGGACTGGTGATATCGGTGCCGAACCACTTTTGCGAGATCTCGGCCAGCGTGCCGTTTTCGCGCAGGGTGGTCAGCGCCGCATCGACCTGGTCGCGTTGCGCAATGCCGGCCTCGTCGTTGCGGAAGGGCAGCGCGTTGCGGATCTCGGAGAAGGGTTTGCCGGCCAGCGCCAGCGGCAGCGGGCTTTCCTGGATCAGCTGCGCCGAAGAAACGCGGTCCATCACAAAAGCGTCGACGCGCCCCAGCGCGGTGTCCTGCGCGATGTTGGATTCGTAGGTCTTGATCTCGACCTCGTCAGCAAAGGGCAGCTCGCGCAGCAGCTGCTCGAAGTTCGAGCCGAGGTTCACCGCGACGATGCGGCCGCGCAGATCCTCAACTCCGGCAACCTCTTCATTGCCTTCGCGCACCACCACCTGTGCGCCGTCGTAAACGTAGGGCTCGGTGAAGGCGAACTTCGCCTCGCGCTCGAGGGTGATGGTGATCTGGTTGGCGATCGTGTCGATGCGGCCCGCATCGAGCGCGCCGACGAGACCGGAGAAGGACATGGTTTCGAACTCGACGTCGAGGCCCGCTTCCTCGGCAACGGCGTTCATCACGTCGACCTCGAAGCCTTGCAGCACATCCTGCTTGACGAAGGTGAAGGGGAAATAGCCGCCCGACATTCCGACGCGCAGGGTTTGGGCTTCCTGCGCGGCAGCCGCACCGGAAAGCCCGCCGTTGAATGCGGCGGAGAGGAATGTGGCGGTGACGATGGACTTGAGCATTCTGACAACTCCTATGAATTAGGAGCACTAAGTGTTTTCGCGAGCTCCGGGAATCAATGGCTTGGAAAAGAAAAACCCCCTGTCGCCGCCTAACGCGCATTGGCCGGAACGCCGTTCTGCATTTTCCATCTCAAGCGGAATGAGCGTTTAATCTCCAGAACCGCTGGGCTGGTCCGGTATGCGCATACCGGGAGGCTTTTGGCCTGTGCTCCGTGCCCGGAAACTTTCCCCTCCCACCTGCCTCGTGGAATTGACTTTGAAAAGCCCACTTTCTGCACATCACCGTCACTGGTTAAGGCTGCAGCATTTGCCGCGGCGGCCACTACCTTCTAGATGTCCGTTTTCGGGAAAACCGCTTTTAGAGGGCCCAGCCGCAGTATTGTGAATGCTGCAACTTGCATGAATGTCGCGAAAGGGCTGCCTGCCGTCATGCCAGGGGGTAACCAAGATCCGCTCTGGTCTTCCATGGCGGTTGCCTGGTCGCCGCGACGCCGCAAGGCGGCAGTAGAGCCCACTGCTGCCCTTGCTTCCTGACTGGGATGCTGCAAGCGCAGTAGGCACTCACAGCCCGAAGCGGCCGTAGACAAGGGGTGCCGCGCCAAGGATGCTGCCGGTGCGAAATTCTATGGTAAGTTTCCCAGAAGCGGACCCTCTGCAGAACCAAGCTGCCTCACGGGATGCTGCGGGTTGCACCAGGGGCAACGGAGCGCAGGAAGCGCCCTTTGCAAACTCGGCCGTTTGACGCAACCAGCCGAATTTATACGCTGCAGCGCAGCCTGCCGTTTCTGCTGTTCGCTGCGACCGTGAGGTCCTGGCCCCGTTCAATTCACAAAATGCGGGACAAACCGGTCTTTCGCCGCAGACGCGTGATCGGTGCTGCAGTTGCGGCGACATCAGCGGGCCGGGCGAATTCCTCCGGCAGGAAACCGCAACTGGCCTAAGCCGCCTCGGCTTCGCGAAGATGCACGCCAAGCAGGATCAGGCCCGGCCAAAGCATATAGGCTTCGATTTCAATATTCTCCCCGAAAGAGAGCAGCACCATTGTCATCAGTATTCCCAGCGGCAGGCGGCCGCGCGCGTGTTTTGCTGCATCCGCCATGACAAAACCGATGTGCCAAACCAGCGGAATGAGCAGTGCGGCAAAACCGGCAGCACCTTTGACGAACAGCAACCCGTACCAGGTGTGATGGCTGCCGATGGGCATGTATTCCACGGCATGGGACCCGGGTTGAACTGTGCCGTGGCCAAACCAGAAGGCTTCGGTCTGCCAGCGCTCGCTGGCTATCCGTTGCAGTGTTTCACGGACCCGAGTGCTGTCGGCCCTCGCCCCCTTGAATGCGGCCACCGCATCGCCAGCCAGCGCCGCCAATGTGCTGCCGGTCACCGCCAGAGACGCTGTCAGCCCAGCCGTTACATGCCAGGCCCAGCCGCGCAGGATCAGGGGCATCATGCGCGGTGCAACGGTACAGGCCATCAGCCCCACCAGCCCCATCCGCGATTTTGATGCCAAAATCATCAGGACCCCGGCGGCCACACCGGCCAACATCCACTTCCAGTTTTTCTCTTCCAGCGCAAACAGCACCATGATGACCCCTAACAGCGCCGCGAAGGGCGACCAGGGGGCATAGAATTGCCAGCGCGGTGTCCAGCTGGCCGGATCGTAGGTGAACAGGTAAAGACTGAAATACTCCGGCCCCGGCCCGCCAACTGCCTTCAGCGGTGAGGTGAAGACACGTTCGGGAAGGCCAAGGTAGGGCGCTGCCAGCAGAACCGGTGCCAGCGCCAGCGTCCAGGCCCCGATCACGCATTGCCCGCGGATCAGAACCTCGCGGCGAATCGGCAGCACCGCGCCAACCAGCGGGAACAGCGCCAGCAGTGCCCAGCCCTTGGCCCAGCCTATCGAGGACTTGATTGTCTTCTTGAGGCCGAGCCCCCAGTCGAGGTGCCCGATCCAAAGTGCCACCAGCAAAATGGCCATGCCGATGATCCAGGCCCAGATCAGCACCGGAACCGGACCGGTAGCACGCAAGTCGGGCCGGAACGCCGGGCCAAGGTAGAGTGCCAGCACCGCTAGCGCGCCGAGAACCCAGGCCAGAACCGGGCCCACGACGTAAAGCGCACCAACGGCGTAGAAGGGCCAAGTCAGAACCATGGAGCGGTAGATCGTCCGCTCTGCCGGGTTTTGCGGGGTCATGCTTCGGCTGCCTTGGGCGCAGCCAGAAGACGGCCAATGACCGCGGATCTGATCCAGCCCAGCAACAGAGCGATCAGCAGCATGAAGGTGGCCGCCACCCCGGCGGCAAAGGCGAGCTTACGGTCAGGCGAAGAGGGGCGTTCGGGAAGGGACGGGTTTTCGAGTATCTGAACCAGCGGGTATGAGGCATAAACATCCGATTTCGTCGACTGGGTTCGGGCGATGGCAGAAGCAAACACTGCTTCAGCCACAGAGAAATCTCGCTGCAAATCCTTCAGCCGTGCTGCGCTAGCCGCCAGTTGTTGAAGCCGGGTCTGCTCGAACACCAGACGCTGAGCCAAAGCTTCATACTGCCGGGCTGTGCCCATGCGCTCTGCATCCATCCGCACAAGCTGAGCCAACAACTCTGCCCGCGCTCCGTCCGGGGCCAGATCAAGCCTTTTCAGCTCATCAATTTGGATACCTGTCACTGCCGCTGCCTGTTGGCTTGCACTGTGTTCCGCCGCAGCCTGGGCTGCACGTGCGGCTTGCACCTTCGGGTGCCCTTCACCGTAAGACGCACGGGCTTCGGCCAGTTTTGCAGCATGGATGGCGCTTTCGTCTTCCAGAGCGAGAAAGTCTGCATCGGCAAAGAGTTTCAGGGTTGCGGCCGCGGCGGAGGCCTGGATGCCCAAGCTTTGCTCAAGCGCGGCAACGCTTTGTGTCTTTTCCTCAAGAATACCGGCAATGTCTTCAACCCGGCCTTCCAGTTCGCGGGTGTCTTCGACCATTGCATCGAACTCCTCGCCAGACAGCAGCCCGGAGGATTTCTGAAGTTTGCCGATGTCAGAGCGTGTGACCGCTACCGAACTCTGGTAATCACCAATGGCGGCCAGACCGCTGTCCTCGCGGGTGGCTTGCTCATCCTTGCGCAGCGCGTCCAGTTCTTCGAAGAAGGCCTGCAGCAGGGCATTGCCGCGCTGCTGGGCGTTTTCTGCACTGGGACCCGTCATTTCGATGTGAATGAGGCTGGTCTGGTCCACCAGCCGGATCCGCGGTTTGCCGAATTCACGGCGGCTCAGTCCCATCGCGCCAGCAGCCGCGGCGAGGATACGGTCAGCACCGATCAGGCGCTTGTATGTTTCGGTCGGGCTGACGGAGTTGCTGGCAAATGCGGAATTGGCATAGGAGGACGCCTGCCCGATACCATTGAGGTTCATTGAGGCCGACGCCCCGGACCCTGGCAGGATGAGCGACGCATGCGATTTGAAGGCAAGCGGTGCGGTTTGCAGGTAGCCGTTGATCGGCGCCCAGACCAGTGCCAGCCCAAGCAGCAAGAATGCCAGGTAGCGGCGGATGCGGCTGGTGTCGCCCAAACGCCCGCCGACGATGATGCGGCGGAGGGATATCCGGTGCCAAAGCCGCCGCGGAGCATCAAATTTTCCGGCAAGTTTCTGCAGCATGTCAGTCTCCTTCAACCAGAGACTATCGCGGCGCTTTGCCCGCCGCGCCTGCGTGCAAGGCTATCCCGGTGCGCATCCGTATTCGCGGCTATCCCTTGGAGTAGGTTTTAGGACTGCGCCCCCGCAGGCAGTCAGAACAGCCCCGCCTCGCGTGCAGCCAGTGCTGCCTGGGTGCGGTTTGCCACTTCCAGCTTTCGGTACAGCGTTTTCATGTGCAGTTTCACTGTCGGTTCGGTAATGTCCAGATCGCGGGCGATTTCCTTGTTGGACTTGCCCTCGGTCAGGCCTTTCAGAACCTGAAGCTCGCGCGGTGAAAGTTTTTCGGCCAGCGGGTGGTCCGTTTCCGGATCTGCGGCAGTCATGAAATCAATGGGTGCATATTGCTCCCCCATCGCCATGAACTTGACCGCATTGATCATTGATTTTGCCGGCAGGGTCTTTGGCACAAACCCGGCGGCGCCGGCCTCCAGCGCCTGTTCAGCGATCTGGCGGGTGGCCGCACCGGACATCAGGGCAACCCGCTGCCCGTTTCTCATGGCCATCGCCCGCTTGAGGCCGGCCAGCCCGTTCATGCCGGGCATATTCAGATCCAGCAGGATCAGATCAAAGGGATCTTCGGTCTCGATCAGCTTGCATGCCTGATCCAGATCCGCCGCGGTACTGGTCTTGAAGGAACCTTGGCCTTCCAGGAACAGAACAAGCGTGTCACGCAGCAGGTCGTGGTCATCGGCAATCAGTACTCTCATAACATGCTCCTTGATCCCTTCCTCTACACGTACCGCGTGAATGCGGCGCTTGCACGGCAAAAGACGTGTGTATTCGCCGCAGCTTGGAAAGCATTTGGATAGATTTTGATCCGGGCGGATAGGTTCGCACGCCGCAAGGCAAGCCGGGGATGCCAACGGGCCCGCGACCTGTCCTCCCGCTCCGTTGAGAGGAGCAGCCGCCTGTAACAGCCTGAGAGCAACCAATGACAGCTCAAGGACTTAGCAGATGACACTTGCATATTCCTCTTCCAGTTTCGGTGCTGCCCCAGCAGTCAAAACCGACCGTCTGAACACGGCTTACCTGCCTGCTCTGGACCTCCATCTGGTTAACAGCAGCGCTGATCAGGCTGTTGCCAAGCTGCTGTCGCCTGGCCGCCGGCGCGCTTTCTTCATGAACGCGCATTGCTGCAATATCCGCCGCCGCGACCCGCGCTATGCCGAGGCTGTCGCCGGGGCGGATATCCTGCTGCCTGATGGCATCGGAGTTGAACTGGCGGCAAAGTTCACCGGTCATTCGCTGTCGGCCAATTTGAACGGCACCGACTTTGTGCCGCAGCTGTTGCAGCGTGCGGCCAGCATGGGCAAATCGGTCTACCTGTTCGGCGGGCGGCCGGGAGTTGCGGATGCAGCCGCGGCGCGGCTGGTCTATGACATCCCCGGTCTGCGCATTGTTGGCACCCGCGACGGGTATCAGGGAGCACGGGACACCCAGGCCGTTATCGCGGACATCAACGAAAGCGGCGCCGACGTCGTGCTGGTCGCGCTTGGCGTGCCGATGCAGGAGCTGTGGCTGCACCGCCATGCTGATGACCTGAAGGCCGATCTTACTCTTGGAGTGGGCGCGCTGTTCGACTTTCTGTCGGGCTCGGTTGCACGGGCGCCGGAACCGGTCAGGGCGGCAAGGATGGAGTGGGTCTGGCGGCTGGCTATGGAGCCGCGCCGCATGGCACGCCGCTACCTGACCGGTAACGTCAGCTTCCTGGCTCATGCCGGACTGGCTGCGCTGCGGCGGAAGCGCCTCGCCGACGCCCAGCAGCGCGCGCTTGATATCACAGTTGCACTTTCGGCGCTGCTGCTGCTGTCACCCTTGCTGCTGCTGGCAGCGCTGGCAGTAAGGGCAGACAGCAAGGGGGCGGCGATTTTCAAACAGGCGAGAGTCGGGCTGAACGGCAAAACCTTTACCATGTACAAGTTCCGCTCGATGACGGCAGCTGCCGAAACCCGGCGAGCGGAAATCCTGAACGTCTCAGACCGGGACGGGATCTGCTTCAAGTCGCGTCAGGATCCGCGGATCACCCGCGTGGGCCGCTGGCTGCGCCGGACCTCCATTGATGAGTTGCCGCAACTGTTCAACGTGCTGCGCGGGGATATGTCTATCGTCGGCCCCCGCCCGGCACTGCCGTGCGAGGTTGCAGATTACCCGCCCCGGGCGCTTGGCCGCCTGCAGGTCAAACCGGGCATCACCGGTGTCTGGCAGGTATCCGGCCGTGCCTCTGTCGGCTTCAAGGAAATGATCGAGATGGACCTCAGCTACATTCAGGCGCGCTCGTTCAAGCTGAACCTCCAGCTCATCCTCAGAACCTTTCGCGCGGTGATTTCCGGCCGCGGCGCTTACTGACCCCTCACTTCAGGAGATATACAATGACAAATATTCGCAAAGCTGTTTTTCCGGTTGCCGGCATGGGGACCCGTTTTCTGCCCGCCACCAAATCGATCCCCAAGGAGATGTTGCCGCTGGTGGACCGCCCGCTGATCCAATACGCGGTGGACGAGGCGCGGGAGGCGGGGATCAAGGAGTTCATCTTTGTCACTGCCGCAGGCAAGGGAGCATTGGAGGACTACTTCGACACTGCCGCCGCTCTGGAAAACACATTGGAAATGCGCGGCAAAACAGCGGCTTTGGAAGCCATCGCACGGACCCAGATGCCGGAAGGCGCCCTGTCTTTTGTACGCCAAAGCAAGCCGCTGGGCCTAGGTCACGCTGTGGGATTGGCCGCACGCCTGGTTGGAGACGAACCCTTTGCGGTGCTGCTGCCCGATGATGTCATCCGCGCGCCGCGCGGGGCGCTGCGCCAGATGGTGGAGGCGCATGCCGTAAGCCGCGGCCACATGGTAGCAACCATGAAAGTTGCGCGCGAGCAGACCTCTTCCTACGGCATCCTGGATGTCGCAAGGGAGGCCGGAAAACTCGCTCACGCCCGCGGGATGGTTGAAAAACCGGATCCTGCGCTGGCACCGTCAACACATGCCGTTGTTGGCCGGTACATTCTGGAACCTTCGATTTTTGAGGCTCTCGGCGCCATTTGCCCGGGCGCTGGCGGAGAGCTGCAACTGACGGACGCCATCAACGCGGATCTTCCCTCAGCAGGTGTAACCGGGTTCCGGTTTGACGGAGAACGGTTCGACTGCGGCAGTGTGCAAGGATTTGTGCAGGCGACGGCGGCCTTTGCTCTGGACCGGCCGGAACTGTCCCACGAGTTGTCCGGCTTTCTTGCCGGGCGTGTTGCCCCGGTTCCGCAGGCGGCATGATTGCGGGACCTATTCGAAAGGATAGGCGGGTATCCGTCTAACCTTTTGGCGCCCGCGCCGCGCCGTGTCATATGTGGGTCAGCCAGCAAAGGAGGCCGCGCAATGCTTTTTAAAGCGTTCAAGATAGTTGCAATTTCCGTGTTCGCCGCGCAGCCTCTGGCAGCGAAAAATCTGGACCAGCCAGTCGGAGAGGTGGTGCTGACGGTATCTGGCACGCCGAAAGCGGAAAACGCAGGGGAAGCAGCGCAATTCGATCTGGCCATGCTGGAAGGACTGGGTGCCGTTGAGTTTGAAACGTCGACAATCTGGACGCAGGGCGTGCAGCATTTTGAAGGCCTGCCGCTGATTCAGCTGGTTGACCATCTGGGCATCACCGGAACCACGCTGCGGGCCACCGCCATCAACGACTATTCGGTGGACATCCCGCTGGCGGATGCTGTCGAAGGGGGCCCGATCATTGCCTACAAGCACAACGGCGAGGAAATGTCCGTGCGTGACAAGGGGCCGCTCTGGATTGTTTACCCTTATGACAGCAAAACCGAATATCAATCAGAGGTGGTTTATTCCCGCAGCATTTGGCAGCTCGACCGCATCGAAGTGATTGAGTAGCGAGCGCTGAACCCGGCGCTTTTGGCTTGGCTGCCTGCATTTGAGGATGATGGCAATGGCCGGCACAAAACGCAGAAAGATGTGGCTACGGTTGACTGCTTTTGTGCTGCCCGCCCTTTTGGGCCTCGCAGCCATTGCATTTCTGGCGTTGAATGTGTCCCGCGACATCACGCGGCTGAACTCTGCCAGTTCCGACAACATTCAATGGAACCTGTCTCAGACCGAGGTGGAGTTTCTCCAGTTCGAACTTGAACTGGCGCAGGCGCTGCAGGGCGACAGCCCGGACATTCGGAGCCTCCGGCGCAAGTTCGACATCTTTTTCAGCCGAATACGCACGCTGCAGCAGGCATCCATCTACGGCGAATTGCGCGCAGTGCCGAAGTTCGCAGCTAATCTGGCGACAGTTGCAGCCTTCCTCGACCGCGCCGTCCCTGTGATTGACAGCGATGAAGCTGCCTTGCCCTCCCTATTGCCTGCGCTGGAACAGAAAACCCGGGCTGTCCGCCCGGATGTGCGGCGGCTGTCCGTATCCGGCCTCAACTATTTCGCTGTGGAGTCCGACTTCCGGCGCGAGGCTTTTTCGGGCACCCTGTTACATTTGGCGATTGCCATTGCCGCGCTGGTGGCAGCGCTCGCCGTGCTTGCCTGTTACCTGGCTGTGCTGAACGCTCAGAACGTGCGGCGCAGGACACAAGTCATCGAAGCCAGTGAGCGCATGAACATCGTGACAAGCACGTCTCTTGACGCGGTGGTCGTGGCGGATACGTTAGGGCGCATCACGGATTTCAACGCCGCTGCCGAACAGATTTTCGGCTATTCCGCGAAAGATGCAGTGGGTTGCGATCTGGGCGAGCTGATTGTGCCCGAACATCACCGCGCTGCGCATCAGGCCGGCATGGCCCGCCTGCGCGAAACCGGCGAAAAGCGTGTTGTTGGCAGCGGGCGTTTCAAGCTTGAAGCCAAGCGGGCAAACGGCGAAGTTTTTCCCGTGGAGCTTGCCATCCAGTCTGCGGACACCAAGGAAGGCGAAATATTTATTGCGTTCCTGCGTGATATTTCCAGCCAGGTGCAAGCCGAGGCCGAGCTAGTTCTGGCCCGCGACCGTGCCATGGCCGGCGAAAAAGCCAAGACCGATTTTCTGGCCACCATGAGCCACGAGATCCGCACGCCGCTGAATGGGCTGCTGGGCAATCTGACACTGTTGGAGGAAACACGGCTCAGCACGCGGCAATCGCGCTACATCCGAAACATGCAGACGTCCGGCAAACTGCTGATGAGCCATATTTCAGATGTTCTGGACATTACCAAATTCGACGCGGGCAAACTGCGGCTGCACACGGTAGACATGAATATCAGCACTTTGCTGAAAGACATCGTGGACAGTCTAAGCGGTGCTGCGGCGGGCAACGGCAGTACTTTGGAGTGGGGCTGGACAGGGACACCGCTCAACTGGGTTCACGCGGATCGGGACCGCATTCAGCATATTCTGATGAACATCGTCGGCAATGCAGTCAAGTTCACGAAAGACGGGCGGATCTCCATCACCACTCAGGCCAGTGCCGCTGAAGAGGGAAAGACCATCCTGCGCATTTCGGTGCGGGATACAGGTATTGGTATCGATCCGGGCCTGCTGCCGCAAATCTTCGATGATTTCGCGACCGGAGACAGCTCCTATGACCGGGAAGTCGGGGGAACCGGGCTGGGTCTGGGGATTGCCCAGCGGTTTGTGAAAGCGCTGGGAGGCCGCATCACTGTCGAAAGCACTCCGGGAGAAGGCAGTGTGTTCAATGTCAGCTTCCCTGTGCAGGCCATAGCGGAACCTGAGCCGAAGGGAGAGGCCCGGTTTGATGCGCCCGCCAGGAAGCAGGCAAATGTCCTGCTGGTGGAAGACAACGAGATCAATCGCCATGTCGCCCGGGAGATGCTGACAGCACAGGGGCATTTTGTGACCGAAGCGCACAACGGCCGGGAAGCGGTCGAGATGGCAGAAGAAACGGGCTTTGACCTGATCCTAATGGATATCAGCATGCCGGTCATGGACGGGCGCAGCGCCGCGCGGGCGATCCGAACCAGTGGCGGCGCGTCAGCGCGCGCGCCGATTATTGCCGTGACAGCAAACGCGATGGCCGAAGAGCAGGAAGCCTTTCTGAAGGACGGTATGAATGATGTGCTGACCAAACCTTTGACGCGTGAAGGCCTGTTGCAATTGATTGCGGACCATCCTTCCCCGGCTCCGCCAGCACCGGAAGGTGCTGCGCTGCGGTCGCAGCAGCTAGTCGAACTGGAAGAAACGGTTGGTGCCGTGGCGTTGAAACCCCTCCTGAACCGCTTTGCAGCTGAAATGGAAGCCTTTCTAAAAAGCCTTGAGAACGGGCAGGATTTGGCTGCGAACGAAACCGCAGTCGAAGCCCACCGGATTGCCGGCAGCGCCGCAACCTTTGGGCTTCCGGAGCTTCGCAGTGCGCTGATCCGTCTCGAGAAAGCGGCGCTCAGCCAGGAACGTCAAGCGGCAGAAGACGCGCTGAGCCCGTTAAGAAATACCTGGACCTCCACCAAGCCGGTGCTCAATCTGTTTTAGTAGTTGAAGGCGCCAATGAGCCTGCCGACCTCACCCAGGTTGGTGATTGTGCTGTCATAGCAGGCAATGGCATCCCCGGGCAGAAGGAAGGGGTCATAATCGTCCCGGTCAGCGCGGCGCAGCAGGTCTTCGATCCTCCGTTCGATCACAACCGACACTTGGGTGACCGGGTTTCGGGAAAACAGGACGGAAGAGCGGTGCGCGCTGGTGGCGCGAGCGCCGCCTACGCAGTTGGTGTCCACCACCGCCTGCAGGTACCGCGTGCCATAGGGAAACTCGCGCACCTCGCGGCCTATAGCTGAAAGCGCGTTGCCTGCTGCCGGCTGGGTGAGGTTCGACAAGAAAAGTGTCACCCCCGGCGGGCTGATGGGGCTGGGCCGCATCAGGTCTTCCTGGAAGCACCCGCGGCTGGGCACATGCACCTGATCGCCTGTCAGCAGCATGATGTCGACGGCGTTCTGGCCTTCGAAAACTCCGCGCATGTCCAGCAGGTAGAGGCTGCTGCCGCGCCGCACCTCGACTGCCGAGATATCCGCATCCGGGCGCACCCCGCCCGCCGCACGTAATGCAGCAGACAGGTTGCGTGCTTCGGTCGAGGCACCCAGTGCCCCCTGCCTGCGGGAATCCACTTCGTCACCTGGCACACCGCCGATTTCCACGGCTTTAGGCTCAAAAACAGCTCCTGAAACACCCACCGTGACCGAGGCAAAATCAGCGGCCCGGACCGACAGCCGCGGCCGGTCAGAGTAGAAGTCTTCGGCGATCAGTTTTGCGGCGATGTCATCTTCAATCTGGATGGCCGTTCGGCCCTGCGCACGGATCGGTGAAAGGAAGGGAAGCTTCAGCGTGCCATCCCGCGAGATGACGTAGTCGCCATTGAAGGTCTCATCATCGCCGACACGCACGTTCACCAGGTCATTGCGGGTGAACCGCTCGCCTGCCAACGCAGCCTGCGCTGTTCCAGCGCCCTTGCCGCCGGTTCCGCCGGCGGCGGGGCGGCACCTGGACTCGTTCATTGTCTGAGACAGCAGAAAACCGGCTTCGCTACGGGACACCTCTGGTTCACGGTATTGCGCCTGATACCCGTCACCAGAGGCAACCGGCTCCAGGTTGTCAGGCGGGTCGATCTGCGCGCAGCCGCTCAGAGACAAGATCGCCAGAATTGCCGTTCCATTTCTGAGGGGTTTCTTCATTGAACTGCTCGCGGGATCACTGCGGGTTGTACTGGTGATACGGAATTCGGCCACAGCGGTCGAGAGCCCGTTGATATCGCAGCGCTATCCTTTCGGATATGGAACAGTTCTGTTGCACCATTGCCCTGTCCCTGGGAGCAAGGGACAGCAGGTTCTCCAGCCCGCTATGACTTGATCCAACAGCTCTATGGACAGGTTCCGATGCCCCGCACCTTGCAAGTTCCCTCCTTCGCAAAGAACCTCTTTGCCTACGGTGCGTCTGAGGCGGCTGCCAAGGTTTCGCGGCTTCTGGTGGTTGTCGCGGTGGCGCGCACGCTCGACCTGGATCAGATCGGCATTGCTGCGGCAGCCCTGGCGGCGGCCGATATTGTCAAGTCGCTGACGGAAAATGGCGTCATTCAAAAGATCATCGCAGCCCCGCAGGCTCAGCTGCAGCAGACCTGTGCTACTGCACACCGCATTTACTGGGTCTGGTGCGTCGGATTGTTTTTGCTTCAGTCGCTGGCGGGGCTTGTGCTTTATGCCAGCGGCGGCAGCGTCATGCTGCTGGCACTGGTGCTTCTTCTGGCCGGTGAATACCTGTTCATGCCCGCCGGGCTGGTACAGGCAGGCCTTGCCATGCGGGCAGGAAAGCTTCGCCAGACTGCCGCCATTTCGGGCACGCAGATCGTGGCGTCAAACCTGATGTCGGTGGTGCTGGCGCTGCTTTGGCCGTCCGCCCTCGCTCTGATATTGCCGCGCCTGCTGACAGCGCCGTTCTGGCTGGTCGCAATGCGCCGCCTGCATCCCTGGAGCCCCGATCCGTCCCAAGGCTATGCACCGCTGAGCCCGTTCCTAACCTATGGATGGGCGGTGCTGGGCGTCGAACTGGTCAAGGCGCTGCGCCTGCAGGCCGACAAGGTTATCGTGGGTGCGCTAATGGGGGCAGAGACGCTGGGCCTCTATTTCATGGCCTTCAATGCCGGACTCAGCCTTTCCAATTCCTTCACCGTGGCTTTTTCCACTGTTCTGTTCCCGCATCTCTGTGCCAGCGCGGACAAGCTGCAGGCGCTGCGCCAAAGCGTTCTGGTGGCAATCGGGATCATAGCACCGGCTGTCATCGCGCAGTCGCTGCTGGCCCCGCTCTATGTCCCGGTCCTGTTCGGGGCGGGCTGGGCAGGCATCGAAGGTGTTGTGTCGATCCTGTGCCTGGTTGCGATCCCGACCACGCTGTGGTCCGCAACCGCGGGCTGGCTGCGGGCAAACGGCCGGCCAGGGCAGGAATTCCGGGTCACGCTCGCCACCACCGGGGCGCTGATACTGAACACCTGCCTGCTTGCGCCCTACGGCCTGACAGTCGTTGCCGCCGGCTATGCCGCAGTCGCAGCGCTGATGATGACGGGCGCATCGCTGCCAACCCTTTCCATGGCCTTCCGCCACCGCACCGCAGAGGTTTGAGACATGCCGTATTTCTCCGCAGTCATTCCCAGCTTCAACGCTGCCGCCACGATCCGGGAAACCCTGGCCGGGCTCCAGGCGCAAACCTGCGCCGATTGGGAGGCGGTTGTGGTTGATGACGGTTCAATGGATGAGACCCGCACCCTGGTGCGGGCCGCTGCCGCTGCCGATGCCCGGATCCGCCTTGTCCGCAACCCCGGGAAAGGCCCCAGTGCGGCCCGCAACTTCGGCGCATTGGAACACGCCTGCGGTGATGTGATTGCGTTTTGCGATGCGGACGACATCTGGCACCGGGATAAGCTGTCGCAGCTCCGAGCGAGCTTCCGGCAGGGGGCCGTCGATGGTGCCTATGGACGGATCGGTTTCTTCCGCGCCAACCCGGCAAATGCCCGCGTGTTTTCAACAGTTCCCGTGCAGGATCTGACCATCGCCATGCTGCTGGGGGAAAACCCGGTCTGCACCATGTCAAACTTTGCCGTACGGCGCAGGGTCTTTGCGGCAACCGGCGGCTTTGACGAGGCAATGGTCCACAACGAAGACCTGGAGTGGCTGATCCGCCTGGTTGGCGGCGGCGCGCGGGTGAGCGGAATTGACAGCCTGCATACTTACTACCGCACTTCCGTTGAAGGATTGTCGGCGGATCTTGAGGCAATGCGGTCAGGCCGTGAACAGGCAATTGCAACCGCCGCCGGTTTTGGCGTGGTTCCAAGCGCCACCTCTCATGCCATTCACCACCGCTACCTTGCCCGCCGGGCGCTTCGTCTGAATGGGGCTCCGGCTTTTGCGCTGAAACAAGCTGCGTCCGGCATACTCAAAAGCCCGCGCGGATTTTTCTCCCCGTTCCGCAGGGGCGGCCTGACATTGGCCGGCTCACTGCTGGCGCCGTTCCTGCCCCGGCCGCTGCGCCGGAACCTGTTTTCCCGTTAACTTTCTCGAGGATCACAACCATGGCCTTCACATCAATTGTCGTTCCTGCTTTCAACGCCGAGACAACGCTTGCTGACACTCTTCTTTCCTTGCAGAGGCAAACGTGTACGGAGTTTGAGGTCATTGTGGTCAATGACGGCTCCACAGACTCAACAGCCACAGTTGCTGCGGGCTTCTGCAGCGACCCGCGCTTTCGCGTGATTCACCAGAAAAACCGCGGCCTTGCTGGAGCGCGCAACTCGGGTATTTCTGGCGCACAGGGCGATGTAGTGGCGTTTTGCGACGCAGACGACATGTGGGAGCCGGAAAAGCTGGCCTGCCATATCAGCCATCTGGCGGCCAGCCCGAGGGTGGGGATCAGCTATGCCGGATCCGCCTTCATCTCGGAGGATGGCGCGTTGATGGGCCAGGCGCAGCGGCCGCGGCTGCAAAACATCGACGCCAAGCACATTTTCAAGCGCAACCCGGTCGGAAACGGATCTGCCGCCGTGATCCGGCGGGCAGTGTTTGACGAAATCGCCTTCCGGCCCCGGTCCGAGTCTGAGCGCGACTGGTATTTCGACGAGACTTTCCGCCAATCCGAGGACATCGAATGCTGGCTGCGGATTGCCTTGACGACCAACTGGGCGTTCGAAGGGATCCCGGGCCTGCTCACACGCTACCGGATCAATTCAGGCGGGCTTTCTGCTGCGACAGACCGCCAGCTTGCCGCCTGGGAGCGGATGGTTCGCAAGCTGTCACAGACCAACCCCAAGTTTTTTGCGCAAGAAACAGGAGTGGCGCGGGCATATCAGCTCCGCTACCTCAACCGGCGCGCCATCAGCGATCTGGACAGCCGCCGCGCAGTACGTCTTGGCAGGGCGTGGCTTGCCTGTTCCCTGCAGCCGCTTTGGGAGGATCCGTTGAAGTCCGGGGCAACCCTGGCGGCGACTGCGCTGCTTGCCGTGACCGGGCCGAAGGCTATACGAAAAACAATGGACTTGACCGCACGGGTACACCGAACCGAGGCCATGTCATGACCGTTATTCGCGTAACCCACCTGGTTGACGACACCACTGCAGGCGGAGTGATGCGCGTCATCAGTCACATGATGACAACGCCTGATCTTACGCGCGAGGCCGATCACAGCTTGCTGGAGGTGAAACGGAATAGGCATTCCGGAGGGCGCTTGGAAGCGGATGTGATCATTTCGCATCTTGCGATCAGCTGGCGCCTTCTACCCTTGCTGGCCGCCTTGCGTGTCTTGAACCCCGCAGCACGCCTTATTCATGTCGAGCACAGTTACACCAAATGCTTCACAGTTCTGAATGTAAGACGGAAACGGCGGTTCGGCGCTCTCCTCAAGCTTTCATATGCCCTGTTCCACAATGTCGTTGCCGTGAGTGCCGCACAGGGGCAGTGGCTGAGGGATGAGGGTTTCGTTCGGCCGGACGCTATGCATGTCATTCCCTCCTGCGTTGATCTGTCTGCTTTCCGGGAACTGGCACCGTCAGAGGGCGCGGTGAAGACAATCGGTGCCATTGGACGGCTGGAACCGCAGAAGGGGTTTGATATCCTTATCAAGGCTTTCCGCGAACTCAGAGACCCCGGCATTGCCCTTCATATCTATGGTCAGGGGTCAGAGGAGAGGTTGCTCCGCGACCTTGCCGCCGGTGATCCCCGCATACATTTTAAAGGCTTTTCTTCGAACCCGGTGGCGACCATGGCTGGTCTTGACGCGGTAATGATGCCCTCGCGATGGGAGGCCTACGGGCTGGTTGCGATTGAAACCCTGGCAGCGAGACGCAGGCTGCTTGTCAGCAACGTCGATGGACTTACGGATCACTTGCCCCATGGAGCCGCACTGGTTGACGGCGCAGGAATAAAACCCTGGCAGAGCGAACTAGAGGAGCTTTTTGCAGCACCGCCGCGCCCCCGCGGGCTGGGGCACGCTCATAACTACGAAAGACATTTTTCCGACTGTTGGAAATCGCTGTGTTTGTCTCCTGGCATTGCTTCACAGAGAGGCAGTTCACCAGCGGGCTGTGTATTCTGAGTGCCGAGATTTAGCTGCGCGGATCTGAGAACGCTTCTTTAGCTTCGATCTGGCCGACATGTTTTTCTCGGTTTCAGAAGAATTGAGCCTGCGGACGTACAGGCGGCGCGCCTGCCTGAAGGGTGCTGCCCACATTCATCGACTTGCTCAGCGAAACTCCTCTGGCCGATGCGTAAACTGTGTACATGCCCGATTTCTTAGAAGGCCCACGCTGAAATTCGGTTTTAGGCTGTCTATTCCTAGTCGCCTGCCGGGAGCGGGTGTCGCGGCTGATCCGGAGCCTTGGCTCCAGCGAAGGCATGGAAGAGGCCAAGGAAGCGCTGCGCGCTTTGGTGGAGCGGATCGTGCTGACGCCTGCGGCGGAGGGCC
>NZ_JAHVJA010000025.1 GCF_019801465.1 Leisingera daeponensis | reverse complement strand
CCCGCGGCCTCATAGGCGGCATCGGAAAACCCCGCCGCCGCCCCGGCCCCGGCCTCGATCGCGCAGCCGTACCCCAGCTTCTGCAGCTGCGCCGCAGACTCCGGCGTCATCGCTACGCGCGACTCTCCAGCCGCCATTTCCCTTGGCGTTCCAATAAGCACTTCAATGTCCTCCCTTTTCGCATCGGAACCTGAAAAGGCCGCCTCATGCGATTGAGCAAAGTATTTGTTTGTTTTACTTACTAGTCAATATTTTTTGCCGAATGATTTTTTTTTCAGGTTTTTCAATACATTACGCTCAATTCATAGGCATCTCTATACTTTTTTTTGATCTAAAGCTAAAAAATATTTGACATGCGACGCCCTCCTCCACAGTCTTTGAGGCAGGGAGGACACCATGAACACCCAATCGCTCAGCACAGGCACCGCCTGGGCGGAGACCGGCGATTTGCGCGCCCTGATGATGCGTGCTGCCCGGATCCGCGACACCCACTGGGGCCGCACGGTCACCTATTCGCGCAAGGCCTTTGTGCCGCTGACCAACATGTGCCGCGACACCTGCGGCTACTGCACCTTCGTCAAGCACCCGGATTCGCCGGAAGCCAGCATCATGACGCCGGAGCAGGTGCTGGCGACCGCAAGGAAAGGCGAGCGAGAGGGCTGCAAGGAGCTGCTGTTCAGCCTCGGCGAGAAGCCGGAGCTGCGCTACGAGAAGGCGCGCAAGGGGCTGGAACGGATGGGATATTCCCGCCTGACGGACTACTTGCGCGACATGTGCGAGCTGGTGCTGCAGGAGACCAGCCTGCTGCCGCATGTGAATGCAGGCACCCTCACCGATGACGAGATCGACGTGCTGCGGCCGGTATCTGCCTCGATGGGGATGATGCTGGAAACGGTGAGCCGCCGCCTGACCCGCAAGGGCCAGCCGCATTACGCCTGCCCCGACAAGGTGCCGGTGCAGCGGCTGCGCACGCTGGAGCGGGCGGGACAGAAACAGGTGCCCTTTACCACCGGCCTCCTGATCGGCATCGGCGAGAGCTTTGCCGAGCGGATCGAGGCGCTGCATGCGATCAACGAGGCCCACGCCCGCCACGGCCATATACAAGAGGTCATCATCCAAAACTTCCAGCGCAAGCCGGATATCGAGATGGCCAACCACCCGGAGCCCGCGCTGGAGGACATGCTGCGCACCATCGCCGCGGCACGGATCATCCTGGCGCCGGAGATCAGCCTGCAGGCTCCGCCGAATCTGAGCGCGCGCCACATCGCCTATCTGGAAGCGGGCATCAACGACTGGGGCGGGATTTCCCCCGTGACCATCGACTTCATCAATCCCCAGCACGAATGGCCGGAGATTCGCGCGCTGGCGCAATCCAGCACCCAGGCCGGTTTCGCGCTGCACGAGCGGCTGACCGTCTACCCCCGCTACCTGACCCGCGATCAGGAATTCATCAACCCGGCGATTCTGGCCCGCGCTGCAGGCATGGCCGGGGCTGGCGGGCTGGCCCGCGATCAACGCCACATCGGAGAGATAGCATGACCCTTCAGCCCGCATCCGAGAAGTTTGCCGCCCCGCCTGCCGCTCTGCCCGCGGCCGTCGCCGGGGCCTCGGCCCCGATCCGCTCCATCCTGGAAATGGCGCTGGAAGGCGGCGAGGTGTCTGAGGCGGAGGGCGTCGAGCTGTTCCGCACCACAGGCGCCGATGCCGAGGCGGTCTATGCGACCGCGGATGAGCTGCGCCGCCGCGCCAATGGCGACCACGTCTCCTTTGTGGTGAACCGCAACATCAACTTCACCAACATCTGCTACATGGGCTGTCGCTTCTGCGGGTTCGCCAAGCGATCCGAGGACAAGGACGCCGAGTGGCTGGAGCCAGAGCAGATCGTCGAGCGCGCCCAGCAGGCCTGGGACCGCGGCGCGACCGAGGTCTGCATCCAGGGCGGGCTGCACCCCAAGATGGAAGGCACCTATTACCGGGACATCGTCCGCGCCATCAAGGCAGCGCTGCCGGACATGCACATCCACGCCTTCTCGCCGTTCGAGATCTGGTACGGCGCGTCCAAGACCAAGATGTCCTACCACGATTTCCTCGCTGATCTGAAGGAGGCGGGCCTTGGCTCGATGCCGGGCACCGCGGCAGAGATCCTCGACACCGAAGTGCGCATGCAGCTGACCAAGAACAAGCTGAGCGCCGAGAAATGGGTCGAGATCATCCGCGCCGCGCATGAGGTCGGCATCCCGACCACCGCCACCATCATGTACGGCCATATCGACGCGCCCGAGCATTGGGCCGCCCACATCCGCCTGCTGCGCGACATCCAGAAGGACACTGGTGGGTTCACTGAATTGGTGCCGCTGTCCTTTGTGCACACCGAATCACCACTGTGGTCACAGAATCCGGACAAGGTCCGCCCCGGCCCCACCGCGCTGGAGGTCGATCTGATGCACGCGGTCTCTCGCATCATGCTGCACGGCTGGATCGACAACATCCAGGTCAGCTGGACCAAGCTGGGCGCGGCGCGCGCACAGCAGATGCTGTCACGCGGGGTCAACGATCTGGGCGGCACGCTGATGAACGAGAGCATCTCGCGTGCGGCAGGCTCCGCCCACGGGCAGGAGATCACGGCCCGCGAGCTGACCCAGATCATCCGCGCTGCGGGCCGGGTGCCGGTGCGCCGCAACACCATCTATGAAATCCGCGACATCTATGATGACCACGACCCGGAGGAGCTGGCGCCGCTGGTGGACCGTCAGGGCCGCAACCCGCTAGATTTCCTTGATATGTTCCCCGAACGCAGCGCGCTGGAGGCGGCGGAATGAGCGGCGCGTCGAAGCATAAGGTCACCCTGCTGGCGGGCGGCGTTGGCGGGGCCAAGATGGCCGAGGGGCTGGCGGCGCTGCCGGATGTGGAGTTGTCGGTGATCGGCAATGTCGCCGATGACGACGAATTCCACGGGCTGTGGGTCTCTCCCGATATCGACACGCTGACCTACAGCCTGGCGGATGTGATCGACCGCAACCAGGGCTGGGGCGTGGCGGATGAAAGCCACCGGGCGCTGGACACGCTGACGAGGCTCGGCAATGACACCTGGATGTCGCTCGGCGACCGCGACTTTGGTCTGCATATCCACCGCACCATGCGGCGGCTGCGCGGCGAGCGCCCCAGCGTGATCGCCCGCGACGTGGCGCGCGCCTTTGGGATCGCGGCAGAAATCCTGCTGCCCACGGACGACCGGGTGCAGACCCGGGTGCGGACCGATGCGGGCTGGCTTAGCTTTCAGGAATATTTCGTGCGCGAACGCTGCGCGCCGGAGGTGCGTGAGCTGGCCTTTGACGGCATCGAACAGGCCCGTCCCACGCCCGAGGCGCTGGCGGCCATTGCCGGGGCGGATCTGATCGTGATCGCGCCCTCCAACCCGCTGGTCAGCATCGCACCGCTGCTGGCGACCCCGGGCATCCGGGACGCGGTGCGCGCCGCGCCCGCCTTCAAGGTGGCGGTCAGCCCCTTCATCGCGGGCAAGGTGGTCAAGGGACCGGCTGATCGGATGATGGCGGTGCTGGGGCTGCGCGCGGATGCGGCGGGCGTCGCCGAACGCTATGCCGGTGTCGCGCAGACCCTGGTGATCGACCATCAGGACGAGGGTCTGTGCGATGAGATCCGCGCCCATGGCATGACGCCGATCTGCGCCCATATCCTGATGAAGGACAAGACCGACAAGGCCCGGCTGGCGCGCGAGGTGGCCGACCTGTGCTTGGCACCCGCAGCGGCGGAGGCCGTGGCATGAGCGCCGCCGCCCGCAGCGGCAAGCGGCTGGTGGTGATCCCGATGAAGGATCCCGCCCGCGCCAAGACCCGGCTGGTCCCTACGCTGAGCCCCGAGCGGCGTGCAAGCCTGGCGCTGACCCTGTTCCGCGCCACGGTGGACCGTGCGCAGGAGGCGCTGGCGCTGCTGCCCGGCGGCGGGGTGGAGATCGCGGTAGTGACCTCCAGCCCGAAGATCACCCGGCTGGCCCGCGCCATGGGGCTGATCCTGATTGACGAGGGCCGCCCGCGCGGCTTGTCGGAGGCGCTGGAGACGGCGGCGGATTGGGCCGCGGGCCACGGCTACGGCGCGATCTGCGTCCTGCCCGGCGATCTGGCGGCCCCGAAACCGGCCGAACTGGCCCGGCTGCTGGCGCATGACCTGAGCGGCGGCCAGATGGTGCTGTGCCCGGCCGAGGATCTGGGCACCAACGCGCTGCTGGCGCCGCTGCCCTGCCCGTTCCGCTTTGCCTACGGGGTGAAATCCGTGGTTGCCCACCGGCAGGCGGCCGAGGCCGCGGGCCTGTGTCCGGTGATGCTGCCGCTGGCCAGCCTGCGGGCGGATGTCGACACCGCTGATGACCTCCAGCACCTGCTGGCGCATCAGCCGCAGCTGCTGATGCAGGAGGCCGCGCGATGAGCCTGTCCGTTTCCCTCACCGCCATTCCCGGCATCCCCGACATCCAGAACGGCGACGATCTGGATGCGGCTCTGGGCGACTGCATGGAGCAGGCCGGGCTGGTGCCGCAGGAGGGCGACATCCTGTGCATCGCGCAAAAGGTCTTCTCCAAGGCCGAGGGCTGCATCATCCCGCTGTCCACGGTCACGCCCTCGGCGGAGGCGATCAAATACGGCGAGGAGCTGAACAAGGATCCCCGCAAGGTCGAGATCGTGCTGCGCGAAAGCACCCGCGTGGTGCGCGCCTTCCGCCGCCCCGATCAGGTCAGCGGCACGATGATCTGCGAGCACCGGCTCGGGTTCATCTCGGCCAATGCGGCGGTGGATGAATCCAACTTCGGCGAGGAAGACGCCGCCATGGTGCTGCCTGCCGACCCCGATGCGAGCTGCGCACGCGTGCAGCAGGCCATTGCCGAACGCTTTGGCGTGCAGACCGGCGTGGTGATGACCGACACCTTCGGCCGCCCCTGGCGGCTGGGCCAGATCAACGTCGCGATCGGCCTCAGCAAGGTGCCTGCCACCATCCAGGAGCAGGGCAATCTGGACGCCTGGGGCCGCCCCTTGATGGTGACGGAACCGGCGCTGGCAGACGAGATCGCCGCTGCCTCGGGGCTGGTGGTGCGCAAGAACGGAAAAACACCGGCGGTGCTGCTGCGGGGGCTGGACTGGCAGCCGACCGACAGCCGCGGCGCCGACATAATACGGAAAAAACAGGAGGATATGTTCAGATGAAAATCGCAATCATTGGCGGCACCGGGCCGCAGGGCCAGGGTCTGGCGCTGCGTTTTGCCCGCGCCGGGATCGCCGTGGCGCTGGGGTCGCGCGATGGCGCGCGCAGTGCAGGCATCGCCGCCGACCTGATGGCCAAGCTGCCCGAAGGCGCCGCAAAGATCGAGGGGCTGGACAACGAGGCCGCCACCAAGGCCGCCGATGAAATGGTGGTGCTGGCGGTGCCCTTCTCGGCCCATAACGCCACGCTCACGGCACTGAAGCCGCATCTGACGGGCAAGATCCTGGTCGACATCGTGGTGCCGCTGAAGGAGGGCGACCCCAAGAAGGTGGACATGCCGCCCGAAGGCTCCGCCACCGAGGCCGCGCAGGTGCTCTTGGGCGATGACATCCCGGTGATCGGCGCGCTGCACAACGTCTCGGCCACCACGCTGAACAACCTGGATTGGCCGATCAACTGCGACATTCTGGTCTGCGGCAACAGCCTGCCTGCCCGCAAGAAAGTAATCGAGCTGGTCCGCGTGCTGGACGTCGAGGCCTACAACGCAGGCGACGCCGAAGCGGCCCGCTGCATCGAGGCGATCACACCGATCCTGATCCGCCAGAACATTTCCAAGGCGGTGCCCTTCACACATGCGGGCATCCGCATCTGGGCCCCCGACCACTAAAATTCCAACGAGGAGGAAAACACACATGGAATTCGGTATTTGCTTCAAAGGTTTCGTTGAGCCCGACCGCGCCCGCGCACTGGTCCGCCAGGCGGAGAACGCAGGCTTCACCTACTGCTGGTTCTACGACAGCCATATCTTGTGGCGCGAAAGCTTCGTCGCCATGGCGATGTGCATGGAACACACCAAGAAAATGCGCTTTGGCCCCTTGGTGACCAACCCGAACTCGCGCGAGTGGTCGGTGGCGGCGTCGCTGTTCGGCTCGCTGGCGAAACAGTCGAACGGCCGCTTCGACATCGGTCTGGGCCGCGGCGACAGCGCCGTGCGGGTGATGGGCAAGAAGCCCTCGACCATCAAGCGGATGGAAGAATTCACCCATGTGGTGAAATCGCTGATCCGCGGCGAGGAAGTGCAATACGGCGAATGCCCCGAGCCGGTGAAATTCCCCTGGGCCAACGGCTACGAGCTGCCGGTCTGGATCGGCGCCTACGGCCCCAAGGCGCTGGCCTCGGCGGGCAAGGTCGGCGACGGCGTGGTGCTGCAGATTGCCGAGCCCAAGATCATCAAGTGGCTGGCGGACCAGGCCAAGGCCGGCGGTGAAGCCGAAGGCCGCGACATGTCGAACTACCGCGTGATGGCCGCCGCTCCGGCGCATACCGGCCCGATCGAGGAAGGCATCGAGAAGACCAAGTGGTTCCCCGCCATGGTCGGCAACCATGTCGCTGACATCGTCGAAAAATACGGCACCGATGGCGATCACGTGCCGACCAGCCTGACCGACTACATCAAGAACCGCAAAGGCTACGACTACTCCAAGCACGGCCAGAGCGATAACCCCTACCTCGACTTCATCACCGAAGACATTGTCAAGAGCTTCTGCGTGCTGGGCACCCCGGACGAGCATATCGCCAAGATCCGCGATCTGGCCGACGCCGGCACCACCCAGTTCAATATCTACCTGGACAGCGGCGACGAAGAGAAGATCATCGCCGACTACGGCGAGAAGATCATTCCGGCGTTCCGCTGAACTGCGCCGGGCGCTAGCCCGGCAACGGCACCGTGCGAAATGATCTCCCCGCGCACCGTGCCCATTGGCGGGCGGCCCTGGCTGCCCGCTTCTTTGCCCCTGGCGCGGCCTGCCCGCACCAGCACATGAATTTGAACCGGCCTTCTGCGCGCTATCGCTGGCAACAGGCTTTGACTTGTGCCAATAGGGCGCCAAATAGATATTGTTATAAGTGGCGGAATTACATGGCGCGCATGGCAGCTGAAAAGCCGAAGACCCGGATTCAGCGGAAGAAGACCGAACAAATCCTGGCCGCTGCACTGGAGGTTTTCGCCCAGCACGGATCCTCGGGCGCGTCGATCAACCTGATCGCCAAGAACGCCGGTCTGACCACACCCAATCTGCTGTATTATTTCGAAAGCAAGGATGCGATCCGCCGCGAGCTGCTGACCCGCACCCTGCAGCTGTGGATGGCACCATTGAGCATGCTTAGCCCGCACGGCGAACCCATCGACGAAATTTGCGAATACATCCGCCGCAAGCTGGAGATTTCCCGGAACTTCCCCAAGGAAAGCAAATTTTTCGCCAATGAAATCCTCAGCGGCTTGCCGCAGTCGCGCAGCGAGATCTTCGGCCCGCTGAAAGAGCTGTACAATACCAAGATCGCGGTGCTGGAGGATTGGATGCGCGAAGGCCGGATTGCGACCGTCGACCCGCACCACCTTCTGTTTTCGATCTGGGCCACCACCCAGCATTACGCGGATTTCGACGTTCAGATCGAAGAAATCGCCCCTGCAAAAGTGAAAGACCGTTACGCCGAGGCTGAACTCTTTCTCCTGGACATGTTCAAAAAATTGCTCGCAGTCTAGGCTTTTTGCACTTCCGCTAGGGCTGAAGGGCCTGCTTCTGCTGAAACATACTCGGCGCACTTGCAATTGTGATCCGCTTCCGGCAGGCGGCGTCGGGGCCGGGACGGGTGTGAGGCTGACGCTCCCGAACTCCTCACCTTCACCGGCCCGGCCGGAACCGGGCCGCGCCTGACAGGAAGCCGGACTGCTGTCGCGACGCTATTGCGGGGCCGCTCAGCTTGCCAGCCTTTGCCGCACCCCGTTCAGCCAGCCCGCATCCATCTGCGGGACAGAAGCCAGAAGGCGCTTGGTGTAATCCGACTGCGGATCAGAGAAGATCCGCGACTGATCGCCCGTCTCCACGATCCTGCCCTGCTGCATGATCACCACCCGGTCTGCGATTGCCTCAACCGTGGCCAGGTCATGAGTTATGAACATATAGGTCAGCCCCAGCTCCGCCTGCAGCCGCAGCAGGAGCCGCAGGATGCCTTCGGCCACCAGTTGGTCCAGCGCGCTGGTGACTTCGTCGCAAATGATGAACTCCGGCTCTGCCGCCAGCGCCCGCGCGATGCCGATACGCTGCTTCTGGCCGCCCGACAGCTCAGGAATAAGGCGGTCCAGGAACACGGCGGGGTCCAGCTCGATCAACTCCATCAGTTCGTTCACCCGCGCCCCCAGCGCCGCGCCGCGCAGACCGGTGAAATGCCGCACCGGCCGTTCCAGTGTCCCGCGCACGGTGTGACGCGGGTTCAGTGCGGTATCCGCCATCTGATAAACCATCTGGATATGGCGGAGGGTGGCGCGGTCCCGTTTCTGGTAGCGGCCCGGCAGCGGGCTCCCCTGCCACACGACCACGCCATTGCTCGGGGGCAGCACGCCGGCAATCACCTTGGCCAGGGTCGACTTGCCCGAGCCGCTTTCGCCGACAACCGCTGTGGTCTGGCCCCTGGGCAGCTCCAGACTTACGCCTTGCAGCACCTTTGCAGAGGCATAGCTTGCCTCGATCCCGCGCATGGACAGCAACGGCCCGGCCTCAGGAGCGCTCCGCTCCGGCCGTTTCAGACCTCGCACCGCCCAAAGCGACTTTGTGTAGTCCTCCTGAGGCGCCGCCAGCATCTGCCGGGTTTTGGCAGTTTCCACCTCACGGCCGTGTTTCATAACCGTGATGCGGTCGGCCATCTGGCTGACGACGGCCAGGTCATGCGTGATATAGATCGCCGCTGTGTTATAGCGTTCGACAACATCGCGGATCGCGCCAAGAACCTCGATCTGGGTGGTCACATCCAGCGCCGTCGTCGGCTCGTCAAAAATGATCAGATCTGGGCGGCAGGCCATCGCCATGGCCGTCATCGCCCGCTGCAGCTGACCGCCTGACACCTGATGCGGATAGCGGAAACCGATCTGGTCGGGATTCGGCAGCTGCATTTGTCGGTAGAGCGCGATGGCGTCGGCCTCGGCCGCTGCCCGCGCAGCGGTTCCATGCAGCAGTGGCGCCTCGCAGAACTGGTCGATCAGCCGGTGTGCGGGGTTGAAACTGGCCGCCGCCGATTGCGCTACATAGGCGATGCGGCGGCCATGCAGATCCTGCAGCGTGGCCGCGCTTGCCCGGGCGAGGTCGATTCCGTCAAACAGGATCTCGCCGCCGGTTATCCCCACACCGTCGCGAGTGTAGCCCATCGCCGCCAGCCCGGCCGAGCTTTTGCCCGCGCCGCTTTCGCCCACCAGCCCCAGCACCTCGCCCCTGTTCAGGGTCAGATCCAGCCCGTGCAGAATGGTGGTGCGGCCGCCCATCGGCCCGGCCTCCAGCCGCAGGCCGCGGATGTCCAGTAGCTTGCTCATTGGCTTATCCTCAGCTCTTCAGGCCGCTGGCGCGATGCAGCATCCAGTCGACAATGAAATTGATGGCGATGGTCAGCAGCGCAATGGCAGCCGCCGGGATCAGCGGAGTGATGTCGCCAAAGGTGATCAGAGTCGCGTTTTCCTTCACCATTGAGCCCCAGTCAGCTGTGGGCGGCTGGATGCCGATGCCAAGGAAGCTGAGCGCGGCGATGAACAGGAACACAAAGCAGAAACGCAGGCCGAACTCCGCAATCAGAGTTGAGGAGATGTTCGGCAGCACCTCGCGGCGCAGCAGCCACAGCGTGCCTTCGCCGCGCAGCTGGGCGGCCTGGATGAAGTCCTGGCTGACCACATTCATTGCCGCGGCGCGAGACAGGCGGTATACAGGTGCAATGTAGATCACCGCGATAACGCCCACCATGTTGGGGATGGAAGGGCCGACAATGGCCAGCAGCATCAGCGCTAGGATCAAGGGTGGCACCGCCATCAGCACATCAATCACACGTGACAGCGCCTGGTCGGTCCAGCCGCCTTTCAGTGCGGCCAGCATGCCCAGAGCCGCGCCAGCGGTGAAGGCGATGCCGGTGGTTAGCAGCGCCAGCCCGACGGTATTGCGGGCGCCGTAGATCATGCGCGACAGCATGTCCCGGCCCAGGTTATCGGTGCCCAGCGGAAAGGCCGCGCTCCAGGGTTCGTATTCAACCCCGACAATTTCGGTTTCGCCATAGGGCGCCAGCAGCGGGGCAAACACCCCGGTCAGCAGCACCGCGGCCAGGATCAGCATACCCAGCAGCGCGGTGGTCGGGGCGGATTTAAGGGTTTTCACGTCTGCGTTCCTTTATCGTGCGTGCCGCAGCCGCGGGTTGGACAGGATCGACAGGATGTCGGCCAGCACATTCAGGGTGATGTAGGTGCCGGCAAAGAACAGGCCGACCGCCTGCACCACCGGGAAATCGCGGCTGGCAACGGCATCGACCAACAGCTGGCCCAGACCGGGGTAGGAGAACACCACCTCGACCACCACCACGCCGACGATTAGATAGGCCAGGTTCAGCGCCACCACGTTGATGATCGGCGCCAGTGCGTTGGGCAGCGCGTGCTTCACGATCACCCGCCAGCGCGGCACGCCTTTCAGCTGCGCCATTTCGATATAGGGAGCGGCCAGCACGTTGATGACCGCGGCGCGGGTCATCCGCATCATGTGGGCGATAACCACCAGGATCAGCGTCAGCGCCGGCAGGAAGCTGCGATAGAGCGCATCACCGAACGAAGCCGCCTCGTCAATGCGGGCCAGGGTCGGGAACCAGCCCAGGCGGGTCGACAGGAACAGCACCAGCAGGTAGGCCACAAAGAACTCCGGCATCGAGATTGCCCCAAGCGCGCCGACATTGACGCTGCGGTCAAACAGCGAGTTGCGCCACAGCGCGCTGAGCAGCCCCAGCAGGATCGCCACCGGCACCGCGATCACGGCGGCATAACAGGCCAGGAACATGGTGTTTGCCAGACGCGTGGACAGCAGATCGGCAACCGGCCGACGCGAAGCCATCGAGTTGCCGAAGTCGCCCTGCGCCGCGGCCGCCAGCCAGTCGAGGTAGCGCAAATGCGCAGGCTGGTCCAAGCCGAGATCGGCGCGGAAGGCGGCCAGCGTTTGAGGTGTGGCGGACTGGCCGAGGATCTGTTGGGCCAGGTCACCGGGCAGCAGTTCGATGCCGACAAACATCAGCGCAGAGACCGCCAGAAGCGTCACGGCGCCAAGGGCCAGCCGACTGAAAATCAGCTTCATCAATGGGGGCATGTCAAAGCCTCCTGTTAAATCGCGACGGAAAAAGCGCCTGCGGGAGGCCGCCGGGCTAGGCCGCCTCATGCATTTGCAGCTCTGGAGGACGGATCAGGCCATCCACCAGCGCTCGATGAACCGGGTGCTGTCCAGATCCCACATTTCCGAGACCTGCTCGGGAGTCTGCACCTTGGTGCTCATCGCCGAGACATACTGGCCGAAAGCCGGGATCAGCGCCCCGCCGTCGGTCTGGCACAATTGCTGCATCTCGCCATAGATCTCGGCGCGCAAGCCCTGATCCAGCTGCGAACGGCCTTCGGCCAGCAGCTGGTTGAAGCGCTCGTTTTTCCAGCTGGTGTCATTCCAGTCGGCGGTGGCGGCATAACCGGCAGAGAACATCAGATCCGGGGTCGGACGGCCGCCCCAATAGCTGCAGCAGAAGGGCTTTTGCAGCCAGACGTTGGACCAGTAGCCGTCATCGGGCTCGCGCGAGACTTTCAGATTCATGCCCGCGCCCTTGGCTGCCTCGGAGAACAGCACAGACGCATCGACTGCGCCGTTGAACGCCGCATCCGCGGTGTACAGCGTCACATCCAGGCTGCTGAGACCGGACTTGGACAGGTAGTGCTTCGCCTTGTCGGGATCATAGGAGTGCTGCTCCAGCTCCGCGTTGTAATAGGGCATGGACGACGCGATCGGGTGGTCATTGCCTACGGTGCCAAAGCCCTTCAGCACCTTCTGCACAATCGCCTCGCGGTCGATTGCGTGCTTCAACGCCAGGCGCACGTTCACGTCTTCAAACGGCGCTGCGGTCACCTGCATCGGCATGGTGTAGTGCAGGGTGCCGTTTTGAGTGTGGATCTTGACGTTGCGGTTGCGCTTCAGAAGGTGGATGGTCTTAAGGTCCGGACGGTCGATCAGATCGACTTCGCCCGTCATCAGCGCGTTCATCCGCGCCGCCGGGTCGCCGACCTTCAGCAGCACCACCTTGTCGAAATGGGCGCGCCCCGCCTTCCAGTAATCGTCGCGGCGCTTCAACTCGATGCGCACGCCCGGCTCAAAAGCCTCGATCACATAGCCGCCGGTGCCGATTCGGCTTTCTGGATCGATGGCCCCGTCCTTGTCCTGCCTGATGGTCAGGTGATAGTCATTGAAGATGAACGGGAAATCGGCGTTTCCATCTTCCAGTTCAAAAATCACCACATTGTCGCCGTCGGCGCGGATGTCCTTGATCTGCGCCAGCAGCGGCTTGATGCCCGATTTCGACTCCGGCCCCATGTGGTGACGGATCGAGGACACAACGTCAGCGGCCGCAACCCTCTTGCCGTCGGAAAAGGTTGCGTCATCTCGCAGGCGGAAGGTCCAGACGTGCGCATCCGGCGTCGCCTCATAGCTTTCGGCCAGGTCCGGCTGGGCGGTTCCGTCCGGAGCGATCTCCACCAGGGTCGAGAACACCGCATAGCTGGTGGCAAACATAAAGTCGTTGGCATAGGTCGCCGGGTCCAGCGAATCCGAGGTGCTGCCTTGGGTATAGCCCACCCGCAGGGTTCCGCCCTTCTTCGGCTCTGCGGCCCGGGCGCGGGTGTTCAAACCCAGCCCCAAGGCCATCCCGCCCGCTGCAGCGCCTGCGAGAAAACCGCGCCGGGTCGGTGCCGCCAGGGCGGTGGTGGTCTTCAGCATCATGTTCCTGCTCCTTGAGAAATGCCTCTTTGCAGCGCCTTACACTGCAAGTGTGATGGATTTCGAACGGGTATAGGCGTCGAGCCCCTCCAGCCCCTTTTCGCGGCCGAACCCGGATTTCCGGTTGCCGCCAAAGGGCAGTTCGATCCCCCCCGCCCAATAGTCGTTGACGGTGACCTGCCCAGCATCGACACGCTGTGCCATGCGCAGCGCGGTCGGCATATCCCGGGTATAGATGCCCGCCGCCAGGGCAAAGTCGGTGCCGTTGGCAAGGCTTAAAGCTTCTTCTTCACTTTCAAATGTTTGCACGGCAAGAACAGGACCAAAAATCTCTTGCGTCACCGCATCATCGCTCGCGCTGAGATTGTCAAGAATGGTCGGCTCGTAGAACCAGCCCTTTCCGGTTTCCGGGTCCATGGCCTTGTTTCCGCCGGTGACAATCTCGACGCCGCGGGCGCGGGCGCGCTCGACGTGGCCCGCGATCTGCTCCAGATGGCGTTCGGAGTTGACCGCGCCCATATCCGGGTTGCGCAGCCCATGACCAAAGCGCAAGCCCTGCGCCTTTTTGACCAGCCGTTCCAGAACATCGTCGTGCAGGTCACGGTGGATCACCAGCCGCGATCCGGCCGAACAGATCTGCCCCGAGTTCGAGAAAATGGCCCAGAGCGCGCCCTCGGCCACGGCCTCTGCATCGGCATCGGCAAAGGCGACGAGCGGCGATTTTCCGCCCAGTTCCAGCGTCAGCCCGGTCACATTCGGGGCCACGTTCTGCATCACGCCCACCCCGGTCGCAACCGATCCGGTGAAGGTCACGTGGCGCACCCGAGGGTCGGTGACCAGCGGCGCCCCGGCCTCGACGCCGGTGCCGGTGACCACGTTGACGACCCCGGCAGGCACGCCCGCCCGCAGCAGCAGCTCGCCAATCATCAGCGCGGTAAAGGGCGTGGTTTCCGCGGGTTTCACCACCGCCGAGCAGCCCGCCGCCAGCGCCGGGGCGATGCCGCGCACCAGGGTGGAGGTCGGATAGTTCCACGGCACGATATGGGCGGTCACGCCAACCGGCTCGCGCAGCGTGAAGGCGGCGTTGCCGTTGCCAAGGTTGACGCTGCGCCCGTCCAGCTTGTCCGCCGCGCCTGCGTAGTATTCAAACAGCCGCGCCGCGCCCGCAACGTCCCCCTGCGCCTCAGCCAGGGTCTTGCCACTGTCGAGGCTTTCGATCACCGTCAGCCTGTCCGCCTCGGCGCGCATCAGGCGCGCGACCTCGTTCAGGATGGCGCAGCGACGAGCAGGCGGCGTGTTGCGCCAGACTTCAAAACCTTTGGCAGCGCTGGTTACAGCACGGTCCACATCCGCCGCCGTTCCTGCGGCAAAATCGGCAAAGGCTTCACCGGTCCCTGCGTCAAAGCTTTCCATGCGGTTGCCGCTGTCGGCCGCCACGAATGCCCCATCGATGAAATGGCCGCGCGGCAGATCCGGCAAGGTGCCGGTTTCGAAATAGGAGGAAATCATCCGGTCGGAGGTCATCATGCGTCCTCGCTGCATTTGTAGGTGGATTTGGCCAGCCACTCGGGGCAGATCTCGACGCCCCAACCAGGGGCATCACTCACAACCGCCTGACCGTCCGTGATGGTAAAGGGATCGTTGCGGAACAACTCGCGCTGCCACGGGTAGTAGTCGTCGCCCTCGATCGAGAACTCCAGATAGCGCCCCGGATTGGGTACTGCGCGCAGCAGATGCATAGTGAACAGCGTCACCAGCGACAGGTTGGCCGCATGCGGGGTGCAGGGCAGCCCGGCGGCATGGCCCATGCGGGCCACCTCCATGCTGCGCACCATGCCGCCGAGGTACAGGATATCGGGCTGAATGATGTCGACCGCGCGCATCGCAACGATCCGCTTCCACTGCTGCAGGTCCCAGTCCTGCTCGCCCCCCGCCACGTCGATGGACAATTCGCGGGTGACTTCGGCGGTCTGCTCCAGCTCCCAATAGGGGCAAGGCTCCTCGAAATGTTCGTAACCATTGGCCTCCAGCATCCGCCCGACCTCGATCGCGCGGGCGGGGCCAAAGCCCGAGTTGCCATCCACTAGCAGCGCCGCGTCCGGACCCATGGCCTTGCGGATAGCAGGGATGATCGCCTCGGTCCGCCCCTCCCATTCGTCCCGGTCCTGGCCGCATTCGGCGCCGACGCGCACCTTGAAGGCATCAAAACCATAGTCATCGCGCAGGCATTGCAGGCGCGTGGCCTCATCCTCGGGCGTGATGTCGCGCCGCATCGAGGAGGCATAGGCCCGCAGCGGCCCTGCCGAACCGCCCAGCAGTTCGGCCACGGGTTTTCCAGCCGCCTTGCCGCGCCAGTCCCAGACCGCGGTGTCCAGACCCGCCATGGCCCGGCGCAGATATGTTCCAGGGAACTTGTGCTCGCGCAGCGGGATCTCGGCGATCACGTCCTCCAGCGCATCCATACCGCGCCCCAACGCCCAAGGAGCCACCTGCCGGTGCAGGATCTCGCAGGTCAGATCGCTGCTGTAGGTGGACACCTGCCCCCAGCCGGTGCTGCCGTCCTCTGCGGTGACCCGCACAAAGCCGACCAACGGCGTGCAGAAGGTCTCGATCCTGCGGATCCGCGGACCGGTGTCGTCCTTGCCGCGGGTGTTGGCAACCGGCACCGCGCCGGACATGGAATAAGGCGTGCTCATGCGTCCTCCAGAATGAGATCAGCGGCGCGATGCGCCAGCATCATGGTCGGGGCATTGGTGTTGCCCGAGGTCAGATTGGGAAAGACCGAGGCATCGGCGACGCGCAGCCCCTGCACCCCATGCACCTTCAGCCGCGGGCTGACCACCGCGTCCTGCGCGTCCCGCCCCATCCGGCAGGTGCCGACCGGGTGAAAGACGGTGCCGCAGCGCTCGCGGAAATCGGCCAGGAGCTGCGCATCGTCCATACGCCGCAGATCCGGCTCCATCGCTGAGTCCACCAGTCTATCGAGCGCGGCGGTCGTAATCAGCCGCTGGCACAGGCGGCCGCCCGCCACGACCTGCTCGCGATCCTCTTCGGTCGCCAGCGAATTGGGGCGTATGCGGGGCGCCGCCGCCGGGTCTGCGGCGCTGATGTCGATACGGCCGCGGCTGGTGGGCCGGGCCGGCTGAAAGCCAATGATGAAGCCCGGGAACGGATCTGGCTGTACCACCGTACGTTTGCCGTTCGGCGTCGTGGTATAGGTGACCGGGTTGAAATACAGCTGCTGGTCAGGGTGGACCTGATCCGGGCCAGAGCGGAAATAGCCGCCGCACTGGTTCACTGACAGGGCCAGCGGCCCGCGCCGGGTCAGCGCATATTGCAGCGCCGCGCGCACTTTCCCGGCAAACGGGCGCAGCACATTGTTCAGCGTCGGCTCCGTGGCGCGGAAGTAATAGTTGATGCCCAGATGATCCTGCAGGTTGCCGCCTACTTGCGCCGCATTCACCAGCGGCGTGATGCCATGGGATTTCAGCAGGTCCGCCGGGCCGATGCCCGACAGCTGCAGCAGCCGCGGCGAAGTCACGGCACCCGCCGACAGGATGATCTCGCGGCCCGCACGCAGGGTTTGCGTTCTGCCCCCGCGCACCACTTGCACGGCAGCAGCCCGCGTGCCCTCAAAGATGATCCGCTCGGCCTGCACCCCGGTCATCAGGGTGACGTTGGCCCGCCTCAGCGCAGGCTTCAGAAAGGCCCGCGCCGAGTGCATCCGGCGGCCGCCGCTGGTGTTGATCCGGTAAGCCGCCGCGCCCTCACCGTCGCGGCCGTTGATGTCCTCGGTGCGCGGCAGCCCCAGTTCCTCGGCCGCGGCAAAAAAGTGCCGGTTCACCGGGTGGATCTGGTCCGACACGTCCTGCACATGCAGCGGCCCGGCACCATTCCGCCCGCCATCGGTGCCAATGCGGCTCTCCATTGCCTCATAGGTCTGCCGCACAGTCTCCCAGTTCCAGCCGTCGGCCCCGGCCGCAGCCCAATCGTCGAAGTCGCGCGGAAGCCCGCGCGCATAGACCAGAGCGTTGATCGCGCCCGACCCGCCGACCACCTTGCCACGCGGCCAGTAGCCCGAGCGTCCCGCTAAGGTTTCTTCCGCCTCACTTTGGTATTTCCAGTTCACCTTGGGATCAAAGAACGTCTTGCCATACCCCAGCGGCAGCGTGATCCACGGTGACCGTCCCCGGCCACCGGCCTCCAGCACCAGTACCTTGCAGCGCCCGGAGGCACTCAGCCGCTCCGCCAAAACACAGCCTGCGGATCCTGCGCCGATAATGATGTAGTCGTGCTCCGCCATTGCACTCTGCCTGTTTCCTGCACCGTCGCGCGACTGTTACAAAGCCGCCGGCCAAATCCAAAACGAAAAAAAATTTGCCGCTACCTTAAAATTTTTCGCAGATGTCCTATACAGCCACCATGTACAAGGAACTCCCTCCCCTCCCCTGGCTTCGGGCCTTCGACGCCAGCGCCCGTCTTGGCAGCTTTACCCTGGCCGCCGAGGAACTGGGCCTGACGCCTTCTGCCGTCAGCTATCAGGTGCGCGGACTGGAAGCGCAGTTGGGCCACAAACTGTTCCGCCGAGAACGCAAGGCGCTGATCCTGACCCGCCTGGGACAGGCTTACCGTCCGGTGGTGGCCAAGGCTTTCGCCGATCTCGACGCCACCACGTCCAATCTATTTGGAAAAGGGGCGGAAGCCGAGATAACCCTGCGATGCGTGAGCTCGCTGAACTTGCTTTGGCTGGTTCCCCGGCTGGAGCATTTCAAGGCAGCAAACCCCGACAGCCGCCTCCGCGTCCTTTCTGCCTCCTGGGCAGAGCTGGCGGAGGGTGAGGAGATCGATGTCGACATCCGCTATGGCGACGGCAACTGGTCGGACGGGGAGGTCGTGCCGCTAATGACCCATGCTGTCATCCCTGTCTGCGCTCCCGCCCTCCGCAGCGGCGGCAGCCCGCGGTCGCTGGCCCGCGGCCCGCTGATTGAACTGGCCGGAGTGGTCGATACCTGGAGGCACTTCTTCGCGCTGCACGAGCCGGACTGCGACATTCAGGAACCTGCCTACAAGGTAGACCAGTCCCTGATCGCTCTGGAGCTTGCCAGCCGCGGCCAAGGCATTGCGCTTGTCGCCGAAGTGTTCGCGCAGCCGTATTTACAAAGCGGCAAGCTGGTCCAGGCAAGCGCTCTGACCCTGCCTCCCCGCCAGGGGCATTTTCTCGTGCTGCCCTCGGAACGGAACCGCTTCCGGCCTGAAGTCACCGCTTTGGTGGATTGGCTGCGCAATGAGGCACAGACCTAACCTGTGACGTTCCCGGGCGGGGCCAGCGGATTTGCGCCGCCTGAAGGCCAAGGCACATCTGTACCTCAACAGCACTCAAGGCAAATGCCTGATCATTCCGAAGAGTGCCGCCGCCCGCCGGGGCTGTGAAGCCGTCTAGCAGCTTGCTGTCAAAACCTATCGGGTCCGGCAGCGCGCCACTGGCGGGGTGAACAGGCCGGGCACGAGACTGTACTGACGGCCCGCCCCCATTGCTTCAGACAACGGATGCAATGCAGGACCACCCCCGCATTGCCAATCGCATCCGCCACAGGAACTGCTGCCTGAGAATAGCACTCCTACTCAGGCACTCAGCAGGCAGGAGGTATCAGTCGGGAAAGGCGGCGGTCGTGAGCCGCCGCCGCTATTGGGATCAGAAGCCTGCCTTGATGCGCTCGAATTCCTTCAGCATGCGGCCTTCCAGCTCCGGGTTGACCGCATCGAAGAACAGGCTGCCCTCGAAGAACTTGTTCACGTCGGCAAAGCCG
>NZ_JAHVJA010000024.1 GCF_019801465.1 Leisingera daeponensis | reverse complement strand
TCAAAGAGCATCACCCCTGAGAGACAACAATCCCGGCTGCGCTCCAATCTCTTGCCGCGCCGCCGTTCCAGATAACCCTCGGTGGTGACCGTCAGCGCCTCAGCGCCGCCGGTGAGGGGGCTTTTACGGACACCGCCAAACACCCGCAACCCAAAAATTCAGAAAAACGCAGAATTCCGGAAAGAAAAATCACAAATCAAACAAAATCAATACATTACAGCAAAACAAAGTCAGAAACACTGACCCGGTTGCCGCCCCTCCCCCGCGCCGCAAACCACCCCGGACACCGCCAAACCGGTGCCCGCAGCACTTACCCACAGACTCAACCCCATTATCCACAGACGCAATGACAGGAATCGCGGTCTCCCAAACCAGGCTTCCTTCCGCCCAGCCTCACTCCAGCCCAAAGCCCCCGGGGGAATCGCGTGAAAAACAAATAAGCGGGCAATCACCCGCCCGCAGGTACCGAACTCTCAGCCTTCAAGTTTGCTCAACCCTTTCGCCAGGCTTTCTCGAATCCCTGCTGCTTCCATGTGTAACCGCAACCGTTGGTTATACCCGCCCGGCGTATTCAGCGCATCGATCAGTTCCGTGCAGCCTGACGCCTGCAGGCTGGAGGACACCAGCATCCGCAGGAAAGCCTCTCCCTGCGCAGGGTCCGATACCCGCTGCCCAAGCCAGTCCGCAGCATCGCCCACCAGGCGCGCAGCCGGCGAGAGCACAGCCTGCGCCGACAGATAGGCCTTCAGCTCCGAGCCGTCCCGCAGCGCAAAGATCCGGTTGTCCGGTTCGAAGATGCGGGCAAGCAATGCGGTATCCCCGAGAACCATCACCGGGGAGCCGCCCCGTGCAATGCCCGGAAAAGGCATCATGACCGCTGCTGCCCGTGCCGGCGCAACCCAGTGCGAAACCTGCTCCAGATCCGCACCCGCCATGAACGAGACCACTTGCTGATCGGCCCGGAAGGCCAAACCGCTCAGGATCGCCGCCGCGGATTCCGCCATCAGTCCCAGAAACACCACGTCGCTGGCATCGACAACGGCCTGATTATCAGCCACGGCCACATCCTCGAACGCCGCCGCAAGCGCCGCGGAGTGGCTTGCGCTGCGTTCCGACACGGTGATCTGATGACCCTTGCCCGTCAGCCCCCGCACCACGGCAGCAGCGATGGTGCCGCATCCCAGGACTCCCAGACGCATATCAAATCTCCTTCATCAGCCGCAGCGCATCATAGATCGCCGCGTGGGTGTTGCGTGCCGAAACCGCATCGCCGATGCGGAACAGCTGGAACCGGCCCGCGGGATTGGCGCGGAGCGTTTGAGGCTTGCCGCTGATCAGGGCGCTTTGATCCACTTCTCCACAGTTGACCGAAGCGTCCCTGAGCGCGAAATAGAGATCGTCCAGCGGCAGGGTTCCGTAGTTCAGCACGACCTGATCATACTCTGCCCGATAGGAATGGCGGCTGTAATCCGTGCCAATGGACGCCGTCAGCCGGTTGCCGCTGCGGGCCAGTCCCTGCAGGCGGCGGGCAACCGTGAATGTCACATCCTTGTCCTGCAGCGCCCGCATGTACGGAACCAGGTTCATGCCCATGATGTCAGGGGCAAAGGTCCGGTCGGGGGTCATGACCTCCACCTTGGCGCCCGCATTTGCCGCAGCTTCAGCAGCCATCAGGCCCGGATGATCGCCGCTTTCATCGTAGACCAGAACATGCCCGGCCGGCTTCACATCGCCGGAAATAATGTCCCAGCTCGACACCGCATGGGGCAGGTCTCTGCCGGTTTCATGCAGCATCATGCAGGGCATTCCGCCGGTTGCCACAATCACGACGTCCGGGCCCAGCGCCTGAACATCCTCTGCTTCGGCCCAGGTGTTGAAACGGAACGCCACGTCGCGGGCAGCGCATTGCGCCATGCGCCAGTCAATGATGCCGATCATCTCAGCCCTGCGCGGGTTCTGCGCGGTCAGGAGGACCTGACCGCCCGGCTCTGCTGCGGCCTCCAGCACGGTCACGTCATGGCCGCGGTCGGCCGCCACCCGCGCAGCCTCCAGCCCGCCTGGCCCGGCACCAACGATTACCACTTTCCTGCGGGTTTCAGCCGGGGTGATCAGGTGCGGCATCGTGAGTTCGCGCCCGGTGGCAGCATTGTGGATGCACAGCGCCTCCCCCGCCTGGTAGATGCGGTCCAAGCAATAGGTGGCGCCGACGCAGGGGCGGATATCATCCTCGCGCCCTTCCATGATCTTCTTCACGATATGCGGATCGGCCATATGGGCACGGGTCATTCCCACCATATCCAGCAGGCCGCTGGCAACCGCGTGGCGCGCAGTGGCCACATCCGGAATGCGCGCGGCGTGGAAGGTCGGCATGCCTGTTGCCTTCTTCACCTCTCCAGCGAAGTCCAGATGCGGCGCCGACTTCATCCCCTGCACCGGGATCACATCGGTCATGGCCGGATCGGTGTGGATGCGGCCGCGGATCACGTTGAGGAAGTCCACCATGCCGCTGTCCGCCAGGCGTTTGGAGATCTCCAGCCCCTCTTCCGGGGTGATCCCGCCCGCTTCCGCCTCATCCGCGGTGTACCGCAAGCCGACAATGAACTCATTTCCGACACGGTCCCGCACGGCCTGCAGAACGTCCATCGGCAACTTCATCCGGCTGTCCAGCGTCTGGCCGCCGTAAGGCCCGTCCAGATCATTGGTCAGCGGCGACCAGAACTGATCCAGCAGATGGCCATAAACCTGCAGTTCGATCCCGTCCATTCCGCCCTCTTTCATCCGCTCCGCCGCATCGGCGAAGTCGGAGATGATGCGGGTGATGTCCCAGTCTTCGGCCAGTTTCGGGAAGGACCGGTGCGCAGGCTCCCGGTGGCGCGAGGAGCTGACAGAAGGGAGCCAGTCGCCCTTGTTCCAGCCGGTGCGGCGGCCCAGGTGGGTGAGCTGGATCATCACCGCTGCACCATGTTCGTGAACCTGATCGGTCAGGTTGCGGATCCAGGGAACCACTTCGTCCTTGTAGGCAAGGATGTTGTTGAACACCGGCGGACTATCGCGGCTGACCGCAGCCGATCCCGCGGTCATCGTCAGCGCCACGCCGGCCTTCGCCCTCTCCGCGTGGTAGGCGGCATAGCGCGCCTTTGGCATGCCATCCTCCGGATAAGCCGGCTCATGGCTGGTGGTCATAATCCGGTTGCGAAGCGTCAGGTGCTTCAGCTGGTAGGGTTGCAGCAGCGGATCCTTGGACATGGGCGTCTCCTGGCACGGTGGCTTGGCGGCGAGTCTTCCGCCACTCTTGACACATATGTCGATAAAACTTTCACACCTGTCAAGAAAAGTTGCACCCGCCCCGCCCCGCTGCTATGGCTGGGGCATGGACACACAGGACATTTCCCGCCCGAGGCTGAGCGAAGAAGACTGGCTCGCAGCGGCTTATGAGGTGCTGACCGAAAGCGGTGTGGAAGCGGTGAAGGTGATGCCGCTGGCCAAACGGCTTGGCGTTTCGCGCACCAGTTTCTACTGGCACTTCAAGGACCGAGAAGAACTTCTGGAAGCGATGGTCCGGCGCTGGGAGGAGCGGAATACCGGGAACCTGGTGGCCCGTACCGAGGCCTATGCCGAAAGCATTGCCGAAGCGATGTTCAATCTGTTCGACTGCTGGATCGACCCGGAACTGTTTGATGCAAGGCTGGATCTGGCAATCCGCAACTGGGCGCGCAACGACAGCAGCCTGCAACAGAGGCTGGATCTCGCGGATACCCGGCGGGAGCAGGCCATGACCAACATGTTCACACGCTTCGGCTACCCGGAGACGGATGCGCTGATCCGCGCGCGCGCAATGATCTACACCCAGATCGGTTATATTTCGATGCAGGTGCACGAAAGCACGGAGTACCGGATTTCCCTGATGCCCGGCTGGATCGAGGTATTCACCGGCACCCGCCCTGAGCCGCGGGATCTGGAACGGTTTTTGGCCCGGCACCGCTAAACCGGCCGGGACCCGGACGCAAGGAACAGTCCAAAGCAGAAGCGCTCCCGCTGGCCAGGCAAGCATCAAAAAGGCCCGCCCTGCAGTTGGGCCGCGCGCCTGGCGCCAGCCCCGCGCTACCAGAAGAAACGGGCGCGGAACCTCTGGTTCCGCGCCCGCCTTGTTTGCCCCAGCAGCTGTGCCGGATTATTCGGCTGCAATCTGCCCTTCAATCTTCTCGACCCTCACCGCCGAGAACTTGAACTCGGGGATTTTGCCGTAGGGGTCCAGCGCCGGATTGGTCAGGATGTTCGCGGCCGCCTCCACATAGGCGAAGGGCACGAACACCATGTCCTCGGCAATGGCCCGGTCGGCGCGCGCCATGATCTCGATCGAACCGCGGCGGGTCGACAGGCGGATCATTTCACCCGGTTCGATCCCCATCAGCTTGAGCGTGCGCGGGTTGAGCGAGCAGTTCGCTTCCGGCTCCACCGCATCCAGAACCTTGGAGCGGCGGGTCATCGACCCGGTATGCCAATGCTCCAGCTGACGGCCGGTGGTCATGATCATCGGATAGTCCGCATCCGGCGCCTCATCCGGCGGAATGACCGAGGCCGGGGTAAAGCGGGCGCGGCCCTCGGGACGCGGGAAACCGTCGCCGAACACGATCGCCTGACCGGGGTCGGTCTCATGCAGCGACGGGTAGGTGATGGTCTCGGTTTCCAAACGCTCCCAGGTGATGTTGTTCAGGGACTTCATGTTCAGCTTCATCTCGGCAAAGACTTCGCTGACATCCTTGTAATCCCAGGGCAGACCAATGCGCTGTGCCAGTTCGACAGTGATCTTCCAGTCCTCGCGGGCGCCGCCCGGAGGCGCCACCGCGGGGCGAACACGCTGCACCTGACGGTTGGTGTTCGACACCGTGCCGTTCTTTTCATACAGCGCGGAAGCCGGGAGGATGATGTCGGCATAGTTCGCGGTCTCGGTCAGGAAGATGTCCTGCACGATCAGCAGATCCAGCTTGGCAAAGGCTTCGCGCGCGTGGTCGGCATCCGGGTCGGACATCGCCGGGTTCTCACCCTGAATATACATGCCCTTGATGTTGCCGGCATAAGCCTGGTCAACGATCTCGGTCACCGTCAAACCCTTCTCGTTCGAGAAGTCGCCGCCGCCCCAAACGTCAGTGAAGCTTCTGCGCACATCATCCGACGTCACGGTCTGGTAATCCGGCAGGAACATCGGGATCAGGCCCGCGTCAGATGCGCCCTGCACGTTGTTCTGGCCGCGCAGCGGGTGCAGGCCAGCACCCGGCTTGCCGACGTTGCCGGTCATCAGAGCCAGCGAAATCAGGCAGCGGGAATTGTCGGTGCCGTGGATGTGCTGGGAGATCCCCATGCCCCAGAAGATCAGGCCGGCATTGCCGTTCGCAAATGTGCGTGCGACGCGGCGCAGCTGCTCGGGGGACACACCGCAGATTTCCGACATCTTCTCGGGCGTGAACTGCCGCAGGTGCTCTTTCTCGGCTTCCCAGTTCTCGGTCCAGCGGTGGATGTACTGGCTGTCGTACAGCTCCTCCTCGACGATCACGTTCATGATCGCGTTCAGCATCGACACGTCCGCACCCGGGCGGAACTGCACCATCTCGGTCGCGAACCGGCGCAGGCCGACGCCGCGCGGATCCATCACGATCAGCTTGCCGCCGCGCTTGGTGAACTGCTTGAAGTAGGTCGCAGCCACCGGGTGGTTCTCGATCGGGTTGGAGCCGATCACGATGGCCACATCGGCATTTTCGATCTCGTTGAAGGTCGCGGTCACCGCACCGGAGCCGACGTTTTCGATCAGCGCCGCAACGGACGACGCGTGGCACAGACGGGTGCAGTGGTCCACGTTGTTGTGCTTAAAGCCCTGGCGGATGAACTTCTGGAAGAGATAGGCCTCTTCGTTGGTGCATTTCGCCGAGCCGAAGCCTGCAACTGCTTTTGGGTTTTCGTCGCGCAATTGCATCAGGCCTTTGGCGGCCAGATCCATCGCCTCTTCCCAGGTCGCTTCGCGGAAATGGGTCGACAGATTGCCCGGATCCACGTTCAGACCCTTGGCCGGCGCATCCTCGCGGCGGATCAGCGGTTTGGTCAAGCGGTGCGGGTGGTGGATATAATCGAAGCCGAACCGGCCCTTGACGCACAGGCGGCCTTCGTTCGCGGGACCGTTGATGCCCTCGACGTATTTGACCTTGTTATCCTTGACCTTGAGCGACACCTTGCAGCCAACGCCGCAGAACGGGCAGACGCTTTCGGTCTCGGAGTCATAGTCCTTGCTGTCGCCAACCTGGTTGTCGTCCATCACCGTGGCAGGCATCAGCGCGCCGGTCGGGCAGGCTTGCACGCATTCGCCGCAGGCGACGCAGGTGGACTGGCCCATCGGGTCGGCGATATCGAAGGTCGGATAGGCATCGTGGCCGCGGCCGGCCATGCCGATCACGTCGTTCACCTGCACTTCACGGCAGGCGCGCACGCACAGGCCGCAGGAGATACAGGCGTCGAGGTTCACCTTCATGGCGACGTGGCTGTCGTCCAGCAGCGGGATGCGGCCTTCTTCCAGCTTGGGAAAACGGCTCTCGGTAACACCGTTCAGCTCGGCCATGTCCCACATGTGGGAGGACTTGTCGTGCGCCTCTTCCCGCTTGGGCTGGTCGGCCACCAGCAGTTCCATCACCATCTTGCGGGCATTTTCGGCGCGCGCGTTGTTGGTGGTGACAACCATGCCTTCAGCGGGTTCACGGATACAGGAGGCGGCCAGCGTGCGCTCGCCTTCGATCTCGACCATACAGGCCCGGCAGTTGCCGTCCGGGCGGTATCCCGGCTGCGGCTTGTGGCACAGGTGCGGGATCTTCAGCCCGCGGCCGTTGGCGACTTCCCAGATGGTCAGGCCCTTTTCTGCCGTGACCTGTTCGCCATCGAGTGTGAATGTGACTTTATCGCTCATGGCTCAAACCTCCTCGGGGAAGTGTTTCATGGTCAGGCGGATCGGGTTCGGCGCAGCCTGGCCCAGGCCGCAGATCGAAGCATCGACCATCGCGGTGCTCAGCTCTTCCAGCAGGCCCTGATCCCACTTCTTCTCGCTCATCAGCTTGACGGCTTTTTCGCAGCCCACCCGGCAGGGGGTGCACTGGCCGCAGCTTTCATCCTCGAAGAAGCGCAGCATGTTCAGAGCCGCATCGCGGGCCGAGTCCTGATCGGACAGGACAACCACGGCAGCGGAGCCGATGAAGGTGCCATGCGGCTGCAGCGTGTCGAAGTCGAGCGGAACGTCATTCATCGACGCAGGCAGCAGGCCCGAGGACGGGCCGCCCGGCTGGTAAGCCTTGAAGGAGTGGCCATCCAGCATGCCGCCGCAGGCCTCGATGATGTCGGTGATGGTGGAACCGGCGGGCAGCAGGTGCACGCCTGGGTTCTTCACCCGGCCCGAAACAGAGTAGCTGCGCAGGCCCTTGCGGCCGTTCTTCTCAACCGAATTCAGGCACTCCGGGCCTTCGCGGTTGATCTTGCAGACCCAGTACAGGGTCTCGACGTTGTGGACCAGGGTCGGACGCCCGAAGACACCCACCTGCGCCACAAACGGCGGGCGGTGGCGCGGCTCGCCGCGCTTGCCTTCGATCGACTCGATCATCGCGCTTTCTTCGCCGCAGATATAGGCCCCTGCCCCGCGGCGCAGATCGATGTAGCCTTCCTCGACGATGCCGGCGTCTTCCAGCGCCTTGATCTCGCGGCGCAGGATTTCCAGCACCGCCGGATACTCGTCGCGCATGTAGATAAAGGCTTTCTCGGCCTCAACCGCCCAGGACGCGATCAGCATGCCTTCGAGGAAGACGTGCGGGGTGCGCTCCAGGTAATAGCGGTCCTTGAAGGTGCCCGGCTCGCCCTCGTCGCCGTTCACAGCCAGGTAGCGCGGGCCCTCGTTGGCGCGGACGAACCCCCATTTGGTGCCGGACGGGAAGCCTGCGCCACCCAGGCCGCGCAGGCCGGCTTCTTTGACTTTCGCCTGAACCGCTTCCCAGTCGCCATTGGCGCGCAGGTCTTTCAGCGTGGCATAGCCTCCTTCGGCCTCATAGGCTGCGAAGGTTTCATACTCCGGGACGTGCGCGTGGGTGTCATCTGCCGCGATCGCCGCTTCCACCTTCTCGACGGTAGCGTGGTCGATGTGGTTGTGGCCGATCTCCAGCACCGGCGCAGTGTCGCAGCGGCCCATGCAGGGCGCGCGCAGCACGCGGACCTGGCTCGCGTCCAGACCGTCTTCCAGCGCCTTTTGCAACTGCTGGGCGCCTGCCAGTTCGCAGGACAGCGAATCGCAGACCCGGATGGTCAGCGCCGGCGGCGGGGTCTCACCTTCCTTGACCACATCGAAATGGGCGTAAAAGGTAGCCACCTCGTAAATCTCGGCCTGCCCGGTCCGCATTTCCTCGGCCAGCGCCCGGATATGCGCGGCGCTGAGGCAGCCGTATTTGTCCTGAATCAGGTGCAGGAACTCAATCAGGAGGTCACGGTTGCGCGGGTGGTCCCCCAGCAATTCCTGAACCTCGCTCAGCGCAATGTCGTCAACCTGGCGGCCCTTGGGCGTTTTGCGCCCCTTGCCTTTGCCGGACTTCCACACGCCCTTGCTATCATCCAATGGTGCCATGGGATCCTCCAGTCAGCACGTCTTCCATTCTGCCAATGCCATCAAGAATGAATATCGTCAAATCTGGAAATTGGATTGCACGATCAGAAATTTTTATGACGCCATTTGCGGCATCCTACTGTCTACAAACGTCGCAACTACCCCTTTTAAAGCGCGCACAGTTGTGAGTTCCGGTGTCCGGTCCAGAGTCGCAATACAGATCGGGCGCGCCTGCTCCGGCTCGACCAGCGCCAGAACCCGGGTGCCTCCCAGATCGCCAAGCGCCTCCATCAGCGCCCGCGGCAGGATGGTTGCTGCCGAGCCCTCCCGCGCCAGAACCATCGAAGCCATGAAACCATTGGATTCGGAAACGATCTCCGGCTTCAACCCCAGGTCGGCAAAGATGCGGTCCAGAATCCGCCGGTTCTGCATCTGCTGATCCAGCAGGCTCAGCGGCAGCTCCGCTGCTTCGGCCCAGCTGATCGCGTCTTCTCGGTCGGCCACCATGCCTTCCGGCGCTAGCAGAACATAACTTTCTTCATAAAGCTGCTGAACGGTCACCAGTTCGCGGCCCATGCCGTCGGCATAAGTAATCCCTGCGTCGATAGTGCCATCGTAAAGGCGCTGCTGAATAGCCAGAGAGGTGGTGACCTCCACCTGTGCCAGAATCCGCGGGTAGGCCTGATGCACCTGATCGACCAGCTGCGCAGCCCAGGCAGTCGCCGTTGGTACCACCCCCAGCACCAGTGTGCCGCTCACTTCGCCGCGGGTCGCGGCAATTTCCTGTTCCAGGGCTTTGGCGTCGTCGAGAATAGACCGCGCCCGGCGCACAATCATCATGCCTTCCTCTGTCAAACCTTGAAAACGGTTAGCCCGGCGCACGATCGACAGGCCCAGCCGCTCTTCCAGATTCCGGATCCGCATGGAAAAGGCGGGCTGCGACATGCCGCAGTCCGCGGCGGCCTTGGCGAAATGCTTGTGCCGCGCCAGCGCTGTCAGCAGCATCAGGTCCTTGAGTTCGATCATTCCGGAACTTTAATCCGCCGGCGCTGCTCTGCACAATAAGACAGTTGCCGGCTCAGCCTTCGCCGTCAGGGGCAGGCACCAGTGCTGCACCTCCGTACAGGCCGGTCAGTTCCTCCAGAACAGCCAAGGCGCTTTCCAGCTGCGCGGCCATTTCCGGGCGGCCCTCAAACGCCTGTCCCAGCAGGCCGGACCGGAGCTCCCGCATTTCCGCGGCGACCCGGCAGCCTTCGTCCGTCAGGCTGTAGGAGACTCCAGAGCGGCCTGCCCCCTGTTTGCGTGTCAGGCCGGCAGCAGCCAGTTTTCGCAAGGAGTACTGGATGTTGGGAATATCCACGCGATTGGTGACACGCGCCATTTCCTTGATCGACTTGGAACGTCCACCATCCCCGATAAACTGCAGTAGGGTGATTTCCGCACCCGAAAGCGTCACGCTGCTCAGCTGCTCAAAGCTTTCCGCCTGCCATCGGATAAGGCCTTCATGCGCACGTTGCACTGCCATCTCCAGGCTGTGCAGCCTGTCAATGGCTTTTCCGGAAGTTAACGGGGAAATGGAAGGGCCGACTGAATAATCCAACGAACAACTCCAAAAAATGCTGCCAAAAAATGGCACAAAACTTGCGGATCAGAATGACGCCTCTTCCGGCGCCTGCCCGTCTGGCAGTCAAATACGAGCGCTTCCCGCCGGGAGCGCCGGGCATAATTCCGAAAATCCAATTCAAATGACCCGCAACATATCCATTCAAATGCTCCGGACTGCAATACCCAGCTGGGTATTGCAGCAGATGATGCCCCCGGAGAGTGCAGGCCCGGCACTTGGAACAGGCCAAACCAGGCCTTGGCACACTTTCGCAAGCGGCGCGGCCAGCCTTCCGGATGTGACTTCTCAAGCCACTGAAAGATGCCGCAAATCACGCCGATTGATGGCGTAACGGGCAAGTCCCCCGTAGGCCGCGCGCACCTGCGCCCTGCCGGTTTCACCGGACAGGCAAGCTGCTGCAGCCAATTCTGGAAACAAATCGAACAGCTCCCGCCTGCCGTCTGCGGTCAGGCCGCGCACAGCTTCCGGGCCGGGCCAGAAAGTTTCTGTCGCCGCGCCTTCGGCAAAGATCACCTCATGCTGCTCTGTCATTAGGTGCACGTAGGTAACCGGGCCGTCGGCACCGCTTAGCTGCGTGCAGTTCGGATCGATCTCTGCCAGCAGCTTGGCTGGCAGAAAGCTCTCATCGAACTGTCGGCCGCCGCCAAGGGTGTGGCGGCCGAGCAAAAGGCGGTGTTGCGGCGACACAAGCATAGGCTGCTCCAGGGCCAAGAGGCCGCCCGGGCGCAAGCGGTAAGGCCTCAGATGCGGGCGGCGCGCCAGCTCCGCGGGGCCAAGGGTGCGGCAGCCCACCCAGATCACCGGCTGGTAGCCATTGTCTGCAGTTTGCAGCAGATCGCCCACCCGGATCTGGCCGGCCGGCACCGCACCGCGCCGGGTGGCCAGCACGACGTCCGGCGTGAAACAGGGGATGCCGGCAGAGTGCATCTGCGGAGCGGTGGACATCTGCGCGGGGGCGACCCCCTGCAGCACCAGCTTTTCACCGCTCGGAAAGGTCAGCAGAGCGTTGCCGAAACCGTCGTCGCTGACGGAAATATCCCAGGCACGCACCGCTCCGTCAGGCCCGGTGCCGCCGGTCAGGTCAGAGACGTCCAGCTGGTCATTGTAGAATCCGTTACTGTCATCATCCGCGATGCTGAAGTCGCTTATGGTATCAGTGCCGCCGCCGCCGCTGAGGACCAGTTCGTCGTAGCCGGCGCCGCTGGTGATGGAATCGTCTCCGGCACCGAATGTGACTGTGTCGTCGCCCGCCCCCGCATCAATCGTGGTGCCGGCGCTATCGGCCGATGCATCGACCGCATCGTCCTGATCCGTGAGTTTAAGCAACTCGATCTCGGAGAAGGTGATCGTGTCGGTGCCGTCGGTGATCGTGCCCGCCTCATCACCGGTATAGGTGACGGTGACGCCGGTGGTGACGCCGGAGACATCAACGGTGTCATCGTCGTTGCCGGCCTCGCCGCCGGTCAGGGTGTCATTGCCGAACCCGTCGGACATTTTGAAGGTATCGGCGTCGGCCTCGCCGTGCATTTCGTCGGCGCCGCCGCCGCCCACCAGAAGGTCGTCGTCGTTGCCGCCATACATGGTGTCGGCACCGTCGCCGCCTTCCAGCGTGTCGTTGCCGTCAGTTGCAATAATGCTGTCGTCGCCGCTGCCCCCGACAAGACTGTCGTCACCGGCGGAGTTTCTTAGCGTATCGTTACCGGCTCCGCCGATCAGCGTGTCATTGCCCAGGCCGGTGGTCAGGCTGTCATCACCGTCGCCGCCTTCGATGTAGTCATCGCCATCACCGCCGGAGATCGTGTCCGCACCCAGGCCGCCGATCAGCGTGTCAGCCCCAGCGCCCCCGTCCATCACGTCGTCGCCGTCGCCGCCTTCCAGGCGGTCATTGCCGGTCTCACCATACATCAGGTCGGCGTCAGCGCCCCCAAGGAGGAGGTCGTCATCGTTGCCGCCATACATGGTGTCGGACCCGTCGCCGCCCTCCAGGGTGTCGTTGCCGTCAGTCGCAACGATACTGTCGTTGCCGGTGCCACCGACCAGGCTGTCATCGCCAGCCGAATTCCTCAGGGTGTCGTCGCCTTCGCCGCCGATCAGCGTGTCATTGCCAAGGCCGGTGGTCAGACTATCGTTGCCGGCGCCGCCTTCGATGTAGTCATCGCCGTCGCCGCCGGCGATCGTATCCGCCCCAAGACCGCCGATCAGCGTGTCAGCCCCAGCGCCCCCGTCCAGCACATCATCGCCATCGCCGCCGTCTAGGCTGTCGTCGCCATCTTCGCCCAAAAGTGAGTCATTTCCGCCCTGGCCATAGACAATGTCATGCCCGGCACCCCCGAAAACGGTGTCGGCGCCTTGCTCGATCGGGGTGATGACCGGATCGTCGATAACGTCGCCGGACAGGGTGAAGCCCGCCAGCCCGTCGCGGGTCTGCAGGGTGAATTCAATCGAAGACTGGTCCTCGAACCCAGCGGAGAACCAGGCATCCTGGTCGGTGTACGAATTGCGCTGCGTCCCGGTGGCGGTCACAATACTGCCATCGGTCGCAGTGTTGAGTGAGGTCAAAGACGAAACGCCAAAGGAGGTGAAGCTGCTGCCGTCGATAATGACAGCCTCGGCATCGCCATAACCGCTGTTGTCATCGATATCGTTGAACGTGGCAGTGGAGTTCAGATAGACCGGCTCGCCGGTCGCCGGATCGAAAAACTCCAGCCGGAAGGTCGCCTGATCGCCAGCCTGATCGCCTTCCAGCAGAATTTCAGCACCTTCAGTATAACCGAACTGCACCGACATGTTCGAATTGGATTTCTCCACCAGGACAAGTTTGCCCCAGACCTTGGTGCCATCTTCAAGTGTCGCGATGTCGCTGAAAACTGCGTAGTTACCGGCAGACCCGGTCCAGCCGTCATGCGAGATGGTCTGGATCTTGTTAATGTTCAGTTCAAGCGGGCTGGCATCCGCGCCCTGATTGAACCCGTCCCCCATGTCGCCATAGATGACATCATCGCCGTCCCCGGCATCGATGGCATCGTTGCCTTCCTCCCCCGCAACGGTGTCGGCACCGGCGCCGGCTTCGATGATGTCATCACCGGTGGTTCCTGCAAGCCTGTCGTTGCCTACTGTGCCTTTCAGGGTCGCAAGAAGGCCGGCAAGCCAGTCAGGTAATGCCATAGTAAAATCTCATATTTCGGTCATGGCTGTACGGGCGCCCGTACAAGGCCACGTGTTTTTGGCTTAGGCGCCGTTGGTTCTGCCCTCAATACAGGCATCCCTGTAATGAATGGTAAATCCGGAAGAAACCTGACCGGAACTGCAACGAAACGGCCGGTATGCCCCACGGCAGTGCAGTGCCATGCCGACCGGCCACGAAGGATGCTCCGCACCATTCCGGGCCGCAGATGATTCGCGCCAACCTGAAGGCGTTCAGTTAAAAGTGGAACGTTATTTACGCCGCCCAAGGCCGCCGAAAGGCTCAAATACAGGGCTGCGGCGGCCATTTTAACCGCCCTGAAATGAATCCACCGGAGTGTTTTTGCATCCAGCACCTCTCGGCTGGCACCGCCCAAGGCCGCTCTCAGGCAGTCCGGCAGACTGAAATGTTGATGGGAACTTCGCCGTAATGACTCGACTGTTTAAATTCTGGAACAACATGCGGCTGGGCCGCAAACTGCCGCTCTCCATTGCCGTGCCGACAATTCTCCTGACGCTCGCCTCGGGCTTTTTCTTTGCCTGGGAGGCCGGGCAGGCACTGAAGGCCAACCGCGAGGCCGCTTATGCCACGCTGCTGGAAGAGCGCAAGGAAGCGCTGGAGAACTGGGTTGCAGGGCTGCGGTCCCAGACCCGGACGCTGGTGGCAAGCAAGGCGGTTGAAACAGCGCTTCGCGACTTCTCCAACGGCTTCTACTCGCTTGGCGACGATCCCAGCGGCCATCTGCGCGCCGCCTATGCCGATGGCAACCCGAACCCGGCAGGCGAGCGCTACAAAATGCTGGACGCCCAAGATAAATCCGCATGGTCAATCCGCCATAAGATGAACCACGCCGGCTTTGTCACCTTTCTCGAAGAGCAGGGGTTCCTGGACGCCTATCTTTTGGATGTTCAGGGCAACATGGTCTATTCAGTCCACAAGAACGAAGACTTTGCCCTGAACTATTTGGACGGGCCGTACAAGGACAGCGGGCTGGGCCAGGCCTTCCGCGCCGCCCTGGAGATGGAGCAGGGCAACGTGTTTCTGTCGGAAATGGCTGCCTACCAGGCCGATGGCGGGGCAGCGGCGATGTTCATTTCCTCGCCCATCTTCAAGAAAGGCGCAATCATGGGGGCTCTGGTGCTGCGTGTGCCGGTCGACGGCATCGCCGGCATCCTGTCCCGGTCCGCGCTGCTCGGGGAAACCGGCCAGGCATACCTGGTGCGCGGGGATGGCGCCGCCTTGACCCGGTCTGAACGTGAAGGCGGCCACGAGGTGCTTTCCAAACTGCCTGAACTGCAGCAGATCTCCGCGGCACTCAGCGGCGGCGAGAGCAGTTTTTCCGGAACTCCCGGCCTTTCCGGACAACCGGTTGAAGCAATGGCAGCAAGCGTCGGCCTGGAAGACCGCAGCTGGGGAATTGTGCTGGAAGTCGACAGTGCCGAAGCTCTGGCAGCCGAAAAAAGCCTGGTCAATGCCTCTATGCTGCAGGCTGTGGGCGTCGCTCTTGCGGTGGCCCTGCTGTCCTGGATCGCAGCCCGCGGCATCGCGCGCAAGGTGTCCGGCCTGTCCGACAGCGTCGAACACATTGCCGCCAAGGATTATGACCACCCGGTTGCCGGTCTGGGAACCGGCGATGAGTTCGGCAAAATCGCAGGCATCCTGGAAGGCTTCAAAACCGACTTGCAGAATGCCCAGCTTGCCGAAGAAGAACGGGCGGAGGCGCAACGCGAGCAGGATCTTGTGGTCAATGAACTGCGCACTGGCCTGACGCATCTGGCCAACGGGGACTTCTCAACCACGATTGATGCGCCCTTCCCCGAAGCCTACAAAGGCCTGCAGCTGGACTTCAACCAAACGGTCGACACACTGAACGCAACCGTCCGCGAAGTGGTGGAAGCCACCACCAGCATCCGCAATGGAACATCGGAAATCAGCCAGGCCTCTGACGACCTGTCGCAACGCACCGAAAGCCAGGCCGCGACACTGGAACAGACCGCAGCGGCGCTGGATCAGATGACCGCCAGCGTCAAGGCAGCCGCTGACGGCGCGCGCCGTGTCGAAACCGCCATGAACGAGGCCAGAGACGAAGCAAAGGCAAGCGGCGAAGTTGTGCAGAACGCGGTATCCGCAATGAATGGAATCGAGGAATCCGCCCGCCACATCTCGCAGATCATCGGCGTGATCGACGATATCGCCTTTCAGACCAACCTGCTGGCATTGAACGCGGGCGTCGAGGCAGCGCGCGCAGGGGATGCAGGGCGCGGATTTGCCGTTGTGGCCTCTGAGGTGCGGGCGCTGGCGCAGCGCTCCTCGGATGCGGCAATGGAGATCAAGGCGCTGATCTCCAATTCCGGCGAACAGGTGGAAAAGGGCGTGGTTCTGGTCGGAAAGGCCGGCGACGCGCTGCACAGCATCGTCTCGCAAGTGTCGCATATTTCGGACCTTGTGTCAGACATCGCGGAAGGCGCCGCGGAACAGTCCACAGGCATCGGCGAAATCAACACCGGCGTGATGCAGCTGGATCAGGTCACTCAGCAGAATGCTGCAATGGTGGAGCAGATGACCGCTGCGGGACAGCTGCTGAACGGCGACGCTTCCAACCTGGCCGGGCTGGTGGCCCGCTTCAATGTCGGGCAGGAAATGCGTGCGCCGCGCCAGGACGCGCAGCCGGACCTTCCGTCCGCTCACGGAACCGGCTGGGATGAGGTGCCGCAGGCTTCAGTTGCCGTGCCTGTTTCGGAGGGGTCAGCGGCCCTGACAAAATGGCAGGACTTCTGAACCGTCCGGGTGCCTGCAGGCCAGCAATGCGGTGCGGCTGCCGCATGTGCCACACTGTGCGGCAGCCGAAAGCAACCATGTTGTGAAAACCGGATCTTCAGACTTACAATGGAGAATAAGACAGTACCGAGCACCTGGCACAGTTTAAGGCCGCAATTGTCAACAGGGTTCCTGAACAAGCAAAGGTAGCTGAATGGCCGTGTCTAACCTTCCCGCAAGCTGGCTGCGCGCACTCAGCAACAGAACTTATCTGCCGGCCTTGCTTGCGCTGGCGGTAGTGTGCGCCGCGGGCCTGTATGCCGAAGGACAGAACACCACAATTCACTACCAGTCCCAGCGCGCCGACACTCAACAGGAAGCGGGAATGCTGAAATCCCGCCTCGAAGGCCAGCTGAACGGCGATTACCAGCGCCTGCGCGGACTGGCGGCGATGCTGGCGACGGAACCGGACATGGCCCAGGCCAGGTTTGCTGGAATTGCCGCCAAGGTGCTGGAGGGGGAAACCGCCATCCGGCATATCGCCGCCGCCCCCAGTCTAGTGGTGTCCCTGCTTCACCCCATGAAAGGCAACGAGTCAGCCATCGGGCTGGACTACAACAAAAACGCGGCACAGCGCGCCGCCGCCCACCGGGTGCGCGACAGCGGCGATATGGTTCTGGCAGGTCCGGTTGACCTCGTGCAAGGCGGATCGGGGTTCATTTACCGCTTACCGATTTTCACCGGCACCGGCGCGGAGCGGGAATTCTGGGGAATTTTGTCAGCGGTCGTGGAAACCGGAACTCTGTACGCAGGCACCGGTGTGAACGGCGGCAGCGGCCTGGACATCGCGCTGACCGGGCAGGATGGCACCGGCGCAGCCGGGCTGCAGTTCTTCGGCTCCCCCGGCATTCTTTCCGACGACCCGGTCCTTATGGATATCAACCTGCCTGCAGGCACATGGCAGCTGGCGGCCCGTCCCCAAGGCGGCTGGCAGGAACAGCCTGCCAACGTGTGGCAGCTTCGCTTTGCCCTTCTGGCAGCCGGCACCCTGATCGTTTTCCCCACCTTTCTCGCAGGCAGGCTCTCAGCAGCCAGGCAGACCGCGATCGGCAAGCTGCGCCGCCGGGAAGCGGAACTGGAGGCCGTATCGCGGCGGCTGGAAATTGCGGTCAAAACCTCCAAGGTCGGCATCTGGGAATGCGATGCAGAAAACCAGCGCGTCAGCTGGGACAGCCGCATGCATGAATTGTATGGGGTCCCCGAAGACCAGGGCCCGCTGACCGGCCAGGCCTGGAACGACCGCCTGCACCCGGAAGACCGCGGCCGCGTTGCAGAGGCGCTGCAGGCGGCGGAACAGGGCAACACGCATTTTGCCTCTGAATTCCGGATCCTTCTGGAAGACGGCACGGTTAAGCACATCCGGGCGCTGGCCAGCCCGTTCACCGATGCGCGGGGCCGCGAATGGATGATCGGCGTCAACTGGAATGTCTCCGAGGATGTCCGCTTGCGGGAGGAGCTCATCCGCGCCAACCAAACCCTGTCCGAGCGCAACAGCGAGCTGAACCAGGGCAAGCAGGCCCTGGAACAGGCGCACGCCGAACTGCAGAAGCAGCAGGCCGAACTCCACCGTCTGTCGCTGGTCGCCAAACACGCCTCCGACAGTATCATCCTGACGGATGCAGACCGGAGGATCCTTTGGGTCAATGATGCCTTCACGCGCGCCACCGGTTTTCAGGCCGCCGACGCCATAGGCCAAACCCCGTCGGAACTGCTGGACGGGCCCGGTACCGACGCCGGGGTGATCCGGGAAATGAACCGGCACAAGGACCTCGGCATCCGTTATCACAACGAGGTCCTCAACTACACGAAAACAGGTGACGAGGTCTGGTTCGACACGAACATTGTGCCCGTTACAAGCGCCGACGGCTCCGTGGATCTGATCATCGGCATCGAACGGGATATTACCCACAGCAAGCAGCGTGAGCGCGAACTCGCCGAAGCCAAACTGGAGGCTGAACAGGCCGACCGCGCCAAGTCGGAGTTTCTGGCGAACATGAGCCATGAAATCCGCACGCCGATGAACGGCATTATCGGCATGGCGGACCTTCTGACCGAGGCAGACCTGCCGCCGGATGAGATGCAGAATGTGGAAACCATCCGCAGCTCCGCCCAGGCTCTGCTGAAGATCATCAACGACATCCTTGACCTGTCACGTCTGGAAGCCGGCAAGTTCTCCATTTCCGCGGAGGACTTCAAATTGCGCGACTGCATCAGCAGTGCCACAAATCTTTTTCGCCCGAAAGCGCAGGAAAAAGGCCTGCTTCTGGAAGTCAGCTACGCCGAAGGATTGCCGGAGCGGATGCATGGGGATGACGGGCGTTTACGGCAGATCCTGGTCAATCTGATCGGCAACGCGGTAAAATTCACGGCGGAAGGCAAAATTGCGGTTCGGGTTTCGCATGCCCCGGACGATCCTTACTGTTTGGTCATCGAAGTCGAGGACAGCGGGATCGGGATCTCTGAAAACCAGGCACGCCACATCTTCGACCGGTTCACCCAAGCCGACGCCGCCACAACCAAGGCTTTCGGCGGCACCGGTCTGGGTCTGACGATCTCCAGCATGCTGGCCAAACGGATGGGCGGCGGCATTTCGGTGATGTCGGAACTCGGCCAGGGGTCCTGTTTCCGGATGGAGCTGCAGTTTGCGCCAGCCTGCCGGGCACCAGAGAAGGTCTTGCCCCCCAGCTTGGAGACCGTCCCGCAACTCGGCCCCTGCAGGGTGCTGCTGGCCGAGGACAATCAGACCAACCGGCTGCTGATCCGGAAATACCTGCGCGGCCAGCCTGTCGAACTGACCGAAGCTGCAAACGGCCGCGCCGCGGTGGACATGTGCAAAGACCTGCAGCCGGACATCATTCTGATGGACATGTCGATGCCGGTGCTGGACGGTATAGGTGCAACCCGGGAAATCCGCAGTCTGCCTATCCGGCAGCCTGTCATTGTCGCTCTGACCGCCAACGCCTTTGCCAGCGACCAGCAGGCCTGCCTGGAAGCGGGGATGGATCATTTCCTGGCCAAGCCGGTGAAAAAGGCGGTGCTTCTGCACACGTTGGCCGAGCTGCTTGCGGAAACCGCCGCCCCGCAGAAACCCCGGGCCAGCGCCTGACAGGGGCCGCCAAATTACACTGCTGTCCCGATCAGGCCTACACCAGCGGCCATCAGAACCGCCGAACCAAGCCTGCGCATCCAGTAACCCTCGCCGAGAAACAAGAACCCGATCAGCGCAGCAAAAACCACCGAAGTTTCCCGCAGCGCAGAAACCGCCCCCAGCGGGGCAAAGTTCTTGGCGTAAAGCACGAGGCCGTAGGCGATCATCGACACAAGCCCGCCGGCAATACCCAAGGCCCAGGTCTTTCCGGGCAGGGCTGCCAGGGTCCGGCGCTTGCGGACGGCAACAAACCCGGCAATGAAAATATGCAGGAATGCCCCCCAGGCCCAATAGCTGAGCGTATTGCCCGAAAGGCGAACGCCCAGGCCATCGAGCACGGAGTAAATGGAAATGCAGAACCCGGTGCCGGCAGCAAAGCCAAACGCCGCACGCCCCACACCGGAGCGCAGCGCCTTCCAGCTGCTGAGCTGAATTCCGCAGGCTATCACTGCAATTCCGGCCCAGGCCTGCAGCGGCAGAACTTCCCCGGCAAAGGCCATCGCCCAAACAGCAACCAGGACAGGAACAATGCCGCGGGCAATCGGATAAACCACGCTGAGATCACCATGCTGGTAGGCACGGCCCAGCATGTAGTAATACCCGAAATGCACGACGGTTGAGGCGAGGATATACGGCGCGCTTTCTGCCGAAGGCAGCGGCAGCACCGCAATCATCACCGCGCTGGGGATAACCTGGCCAAAAGCCACCAGGCCGAGCGTCGTGGTCCGGTCGGCAGCTGTCTTTACGATGGCATTCCAAAGCGCATGCAGAAGAGCTGCCGACAGGATTATGGCAATTAGGGGAAATGTCATCTCAGGGTCAGGTCCTTGAGCCTGCAGCAGGGCGCGGTGCCATCTTGGCTTCGGCCTGGACGTACAGACGTCCGCTTATGGCCGGCACAACTCCCGGGATCAGCCCCCACCGCCCCGCGGCGGGCGGCAGCATCTCAGCGCCCGCAAGGCTGATCAGAAACATCATTTCCCCCATGCCGGTTCCCGCTAGAGGCTCCCTCGAAGGGTAAGCGGTTTCCGGCAAGGCCTTAGCGCCGCCCGGCCGCGGCAGCAACTGCTATTCCCGCCACCGCCCCGGGGCCGAAGGCGATACCTCCTTGCTGTACCGGCATTGTGGCGGCAGTCCGGTCAGCCAGTCTTGCCGGGGAGGGCGATTTCCGTTTTCACCCCCCATTCTGCCAGTGCATGTGTCAGCTTCTTCCCGGGATCCTGATCGGTGAACAAGACGGAGATCCTGCGCGGCTCCGGCCCGCAATGGGGGGCGGTATCGGCAAACTTGGGATGCGCCATTGCTATCGCCACCTTCTGGGCGCACTCCGCAGCCACACAAGCCAGCTGCGCTTCCTCCGCGCTGTGGTAGAGCACCCCCTGTTTGGCTGACACGGCATCCGCTGAAAGGATTGCCAGATCCAGCGAGAACCGGCGCAGCTGCTGCTCCGCGACATATCCGAAAGTGCCGCGCTCATTGCTGTGCATTTCCCCCCCCAGGAAATGCACCCTGTTGCCATTATGATTTGCCAGGGTCTGCGCAGCTCCAATGGAATTGGTGACAACGATCAGCCCTGACTTTTGCCGCAACTCCTCTGCAACAAAAGCAGTGGTGGAGCCGACATCCAGGAACAGCGCCATCCCATCGCGCACATGCCGGGCTGCCAGCGCAGCTATTCTCGCCTTCTCCTTCTGATTTTCCGATATTCGCCGGGCAAAGCTGGTTGCGCTTTGCGGGCCCGCGAGAAAGGCGCCGCCGTGCACGCGCTGCACAGCGCCGGCTTTGTTCAGCGCTTTTATGGTTCGGCGCACCGTCTCTTCCGAGACGTCCAGCATCCGGGCCAGCTCTGCACTGCGGGCGGAACCGCCCAGGCGGCGCAACGCATCCACCAGTTCCAGTTCACGGTGAGAAAGGGAATGAGAATCTGACAAGAGGTTTTTCCGTTTGCAGCTTCCGGCCTGGCGCAATTAGGCACGGCCCGCCAGCCCATGACAAGGCTTTCCCCGAACTCGCCGTGGTATGCCGAAAAACCTGCCCAAGGGGGAATGTGCTGCCCGTGCAAGCAGTCTCCATGCAGAAGCCAGTGGCTCCCATTACTCACCCGCTTTTTCCGCGGGCGCTCCCCTGATCGGGCCAAAAGAAAACCGACGCGGCTGGGCTGCCGCGGCGGTTCGGTTTCTTCAATGCCGGTACGGCTTACAGGTTGGGGTACAGCGGGAAGCGGGCGCAGAGGTCCGCAACCTTGGCGCGCACCGCGGCTTCCACGTCGGCGTTGCCTTCTTCACCGTTGGCCGCCAGCCCGTCGATCA
>NZ_JAHVJA010000023.1 GCF_019801465.1 Leisingera daeponensis | reverse complement strand
AACGACATCGTGAACCCTGCGGCGCAGGAGGACCCGAACTCGCCGATCGCCGGCATGCCGGTTCTGGAGTGCTGGAAGGCGAAACAGGTGTTCGTCTCCAAACGCGGCCAGGGCACGGGCTATTCCGGCATCGAGAACCCGCTGTTCTTCAAGGAAAACACCCGCATGTTCTACGGCGACGCAAAAGCAAGCCTCGACAACCTGCTGACCGCCGTCAGCTGACCCCTCATCAAGACAAAGGAACCCGACATGGACACCAACCCCAAGCGTGCCAACGCCATGGACGCCTATTGGATGCCCTTCACCGCCAACCGGCATTTCAAGCGGAATCCGCGCATGATCGCGGGCGCGGAAGGCATGTATTACACCACCAGCGAGGGCAAGAAGGTGCTGGATGGCACCGCGGGCCTGTGGTGTGTGAACGCAGGCCACGCCGCGCCGCGCATCACCGAGGCGGTAAAGAACCAGATGACGGAGCTGGACTATGCGCCGGCCTTCCAGATGGGCCACCCCAAGGCGTTTGAGCTGGCAAACCGGCTGGCGGAACTGGCGCCGGGTGATCTGAACCACGTGTTCTTCACCAACTCCGGCTCGGAATCGGTGGAGACCGCGCTGAAGATCGCGCTGGCCTATCACAAGGCCAAGGGCAATGCCTCCCGCACCCGGCTGATCGGCCGCGAGAAGGGCTACCACGGGGTCAACTTCGGCGGCATCGCGGTGGGCGGCATCGTCAACAACCGCCGCCACTTCGGCAGCCTGCTGACCGGCGTTGACCACCTGCGCCACACCCATGACCTTGAACGCAATGCCTACAGCCAGGGCGAGGCCGAGCATGGCGTCGAGCTGGCCGAGGATCTGGTGCGTCTGATAGAGCTGCACGGGGCCGAAACCATCGCCGCGGTGATCGTCGAGCCGATGGCAGGCTCCGCCGGGGTGATCCTGCCGCCAAAGGGCTATCTGAAGCGGCTGCGCGAGATCACCCGCGAGCACGGCATCCTGCTGATCTTTGACGAGGTGATCACCGCCTACGGCCGCCTCGGCCGGGCCTTTGGCGCGGATTACTACGGTGTCGAGCCGGACATGATCACAACCGCCAAGGGGCTGACCAATGGCGTCATCCCGATGGGCGCGGTGATGATCAGCAGCGAGATCCACGACGCCTTCATGACCGGCCCGGACCATATGATCGAGCTGTTCCACGGCTACACCTACTCGGGCAACCCGGTGGCCTGCGCCGCCGCACTTGCTGCGCTCGACACCTACCGCGAGGAGGAGCTGTTCGAGCGCGCCGCCTCATTGGAGGGCTACTGGGCCGAGGCGATGTTCAGCCTGAAGGGCCTGCCGCATGTGAAGGACATCCGCTGCGCGGGCCTGGTCGGCGCGGTGGAGCTGGAGCCGGTGGCGGACATGCCCACCAAGCGCGCCTTGGACGTCTACCTGCGGGCCTGGGACAAGGGGGCGCATCTGCGCACCACAGGCGACATCATCGCCATGTCGCCGCCGCTGATCATCGAAAAGCAAGAAATTGACGAGCTGGCCGGGATCCTTGCCGAATCGCTCATCGCGTAAACACCTGCCCCTGCCGTGCGGCCCATGGGCGCGCGGGGCAGGGGCGAACAGGGAGAAAGACATGAAAGACGTGCAAAGCAACGCCCGCATCAACGGCAGCCGCCTGTGGGATTCGCTGATGGAAATGGCACTGGTCGGCCCCGGCCTGCGCGGCGGCTGCAACCGCCAGACGCTGACCGACGAAGACAAGCAGGGCCGCGACCTGTTCAAGCGCTGGTGCGAAGAGGCCGGCATGACCGTCGGCGTCGACAGCATGGGCAACATGTTTGCCCGGCTTGAGGGCGCCGAGCCGGATCTGGATCCGGTGATGATGGGCAGCCATCTGGATACCCAGCCCACCGGCGGCAAATACGACGGGGTGCTGGGCGTGCTGGCGGGACTGGAGGTCGTGCGTTCGATCCGCGATCAGGGGATCACCCCGCGCCGCCCCATCGTGGTAGTAAACTGGACCAACGAGGAAGGCACGCGGTTTGCGCCTGCGATGCTGTCCTCCGGCGTCTTTGCCGGTGTCCACACGCAGGACTGGGCCTATGCCCGCGAAGATGCCGAGGGCAAAAAATTCGGCGAGGAGCTGGCCCGCATCGGTTACGTAGGCGACGAGCCGGTGGGGCAGCGCAAGATGCACGCGATGTTCGAGCTGCACATCGAGCAGGGCCCGATTCTGGAGACCGAGGGCAAGGATATAGGCGTCGTCACCCACGGCCAGGGTCTGAACTGGTTGCAGGTGACGCTGACTGGGCAGGAGGCACACACCGGCTCCACCCCGATGCCGATGCGCCGCAACGCAGGTCTGGGCGCTGCGCGGATCACCGACCTGGTGCATGAAATCGCGATGAGCCACCAGCCCGACGCCGTCGGCGCTGTGGGTCACTGCGACTATTATCCCAACAGCCGCAACATCGTGCCGGGCAAGGTGGTCTTCACCATCGACTTCCGTTCGCCCAGCTTCGACACGCAAGCGGACATGGAGCGCCGCCTGCGCGAAGGTGCTGCGAAAATCGCCGAGGAGCTGGAGCTGGGGCTCGAGATCGAGCAGGTCGGCCATTTCGACCCCGTCACCTTTGACGAGGGCTGCGTCGCTGCCGTGCGCAGCGCCGCCGAGAAGCTGGGCTATTCGCACCGCAATATCATCTCCGGCGCGGGCCATGATGCCTGCTGGATCAACAAGGTGGCCCCGACCGCGATGGTGATGTGCCCCTGCGTTGACGGGCTCAGCCACAATGAAGACGAGGAAATCAGCCGCGAATGGGCGGCGGCGGGGACGGATGTGCTGCTGCACGCCGTGCTGGAAACCGCAGAAATCGTGGAGTGAGCGGCATGAGTCAGAGAACCGTGATTAAGGGCGGCACCATCGTTGCCGCCGACCGCAGCTATGAAGCAGATGTTGCCATCGAGGACGGCAAGATCGTGCAGATCGGCACCAATCTGAATGGCGACAAGGTGCTCGATGCCGAGGGTTGCTATGTGATGCCGGGCGGTATTGATCCGCATGTGCATCTGGAGATGCCCTTCATGGGCACCCATTCCAAGGATGATTTCGAATCCGGCACCCGCGCGGGCCTCGCAGGCGGCACCACCATGGTGGTGGACTTCTGCCTGCCCAGCCCTGGCCAGTCGATGCTGGAGGCGCTGGAGGCCTGGCACGCCAAGTCGAAACGCGCCTGCGCCGACTATTCCTTCCACATGGCGGTGACATGGTGGAGCGAGCAGGTGTTCAACGAGATGCAGCAGGTGGTCGACCTCGGCATCAACTCCTTCAAGCACTTCATGGCCTACAAGGGCGCGCTGATGGTGGAGGATGACGAGCTGTTCGACAGCTTCCGCCGCTGCGCCGCGCTTGGGGCGCTGCCGATGGTGCATGCGGAAAACGGCGATGTGGTTGCGACCATGCAGCAAAAACTGCTGGCCGACGGCATCCGCGGCCCCGAGGGCCACGGGCTGTCGCGCCCGCCGGAGGTCGAGGGCGAGGCCACCAACCGCGCCATCATGATCGCGGACATGGCGGGCGTGCCGCTCTATGTCGTGCATACCTCCTGCGAGCAGGCGCATGAGGCGATCCGCCGGGCCCGCCAGAAGGGCATGCGCGTTTTTGGCGAGCCGCTGATCCAGCATCTGGTGCTGGATGAAAGCGAATACCGCAACCCCAGCTGGGATCACGCCGCACAGCGGGTGATGTCGCCGCCGTTCCGCGACAAATCCCATCAGGACAGTCTCTGGGCCGGTCTTCAGGCAGGCTCGCTGCAGGTGGTGGCGACCGACCATTGCGCCTTCTCGATCGAGCAGAAGCGCAATGGCATCGACGATTTCACCAAGATCCCCAACGGCACCGGCGGTCTGGAAGACCGCATGCCGGTGCTGTGGAGTGAAGGCGTGAACACTGGCCGTCTGACGCCGAACGAATTCGTCGCCGTCACCTCCACCAACATCGCCAAGATCCTCAACATCTACCCGCAGAAAGGGGCGATCGTGGAAGGTTCCGACGCTGACCTGGTGGTCTGGGATCCCAAGAAATCCAAGACCATCTCGCCGGAAACCCAGCAGTCGGTGGTGGAATACAACGTCTTCGCAGGCCGCGAGGTCACCGGCCTGCCGCGCTACACCCTCAGCCGGGGTGAGGTCGCGGTGGACGACGGCAAGATCTGCGCCACACCGGGCCACGGGCGGTTTGTCGAACGCGCGCCTTTCCCGGAAGTGAACAAGGCGCTGTCGAAATGGAAAGAACTGACCGCCCCGCGGCAGGTCCAACGCTCGGCGGAAAACATGCCCGCCTGCGTCTGATCGAGGTTCCCCGCTGCAGGCCGGGGAATTTTCACATCTGGCGGACCCCGCGACAACAAGAAGGGGCCGCTGCAAGCCACATAACAGGGAGAACTGATAATGGCTGATATAACAAGCGGATACACCGCCCCCGGCGCCCAATCGGCGCAGCAGGTTGATCTGGCTGGGATCGACCCGGAGCTGTACAACGAGGACCAACTGCCCACCACCGCAGAGCAGCGGACCTGGGACTGGCTGGCGATCGCCGCACTCTGGGTCGGCATGGTGGTCTGCATCCCGACCTACCTATTGGCATCCTATCTGATCGGCTCTGGCATGAGCTGGGATCAGGCGGTGCTGACCATCCTGGCCGCCAACGCCATCGTGCTGATCCCGATGGTGCTGGTGGGCCACGCGGGCACCAAATACGGCATCCCCTTCCCGGTGCTCTTGCGCTCCTCCTTCGGCCCCACCGGCGCCAAGATCCCCGCCGTCGCGCGCGGCATCGTCGCCTGCGGCTGGTTCGGCATCCAGACCTGGGTTGGCGGCTCGGCGATCTTCGTGATCCTCAACACCCTCAGCGGCGGCGCGCTGGCGGGGGAGCCGCTGGCCATCCTCGGCATCAGCGCGGGCGAGTTCATCTGTTTCCTCGCCTTCTGGGGCCTGCACCTCTACTTCATCTCGAACGGCACCGAATCGATCCGCTGGCTGGAGACCTACGCCGCACCGTTCCTGCTGGCGATGGGTCTGGCGCTTCTGGGCTGGGCTTATGTCAACGCGGGCGGCTTCGGCGAGATGCTGTCGACCCCCAGCGCCTTTGATCCCGGCCAGCCGCAGGAAGGCCAGTTCTGGAAAGTGTTCTGGCCCAGCCTCACCGGCATGATCGGCTTCTGGGCGACGCTGGCGCTGAACATCCCCGATTTCACCCGCCACGCACGCAGCCAGAAGGACCAGTTCCTCGGCCAGATGGTCGGCCTGCCGATCCCGATGGCGCTGTTTGCCTTCATCGCTTCCGCCGTGACCTCGGCCACCGTGGTGATTTTCGGCGAAGCGATCTGGGATCCGATCCAGCTCTCCGAGAAGATGGGCGGCCTGTCGGTGATCATCGCGCTGTTCGCGCTGATCGTGGCAACGCTGACCACCAACCTCGCCGCCAATGTGGTGGCGCCGGCGCACGGCTTTGCCAATCTCGCGCCCAGCAAGATCAACCTCAAGCGTGGCGGTTACATCACCGCGGGCATCGGCATCGCCATGTTCCCCTGGGTACTGGTCAACCACATCGTCGGCTGGCTGATCGCCTATTCGGCGCTCCTGGGCCCGATCGCGGGTGTGATGCTGGCGGACTACTATCTGCTGCGGAAGACCAAGCTGGAGGTGGCCGAACTGTTCAAGCTGAACGGCATTTATTCCGGCAGGAACGGCACCAACTGGGCCGGTGTCTGGGCGCTGGTGATCGGCATTCTGCCGAACCTGCCGGGCTTCCTTGCCGGTGTCGGCCTTTCCGCGGGCACCTCGGATTTCTTCGCCACGATCTACACCTATGCGTGGTTCGTGGGCCTCTTCGTGGCCGGCGCTGCCTATCTGGTGCTGTCGAAGATCCTGAACAAGTAACTGTCGGCCGGGGCGGCACTGGCCGCCCCGGTCTCCCTATCAGACCAGCGGAGCACACATGCCCAAAGCCTATTGGATTGCCCACGTTACCGTGACAAACCCTGACCCGTACAAAAACTACGCAGAAGGCGCGACGGAGGCGTTCAAGAAATTCGGTGCCCGCGTGCTGGCGCGCGGCGGCGCCTGCGAGCAGATGGAGGGCGACGGCCATCCGCGCAATGTGGTGATCGAGTTCGATACAATGGAGGCGGCGCTTCGCTGCTACAACTCGCCGGAATACCAGGCCGCCAAAGCACACCGGGAAGGTGCCGGTATCGCCAATATCGTGATAGTCGAGGGCGCTCCCGGCTGAGCGGCCGGCCGCTCGGGCTGCTTCATCAGGGGGCTTTTCCATTAAACAAATAAACGGCGGCGGCTGTGCCTGCCGCGCATTGGGCGGGGACATTGCTACCGGGTACATTTATCGGGAACGCCCGGCGCTGGACAGCGGACGCATTTAAAGGAAGCATCTGGCGCTCTTTATATCCACCGCCATTCTGCTGCCGTTTAATTTTCAAGCCGCCAAAAGCGCAGTCAAACCCCGCTGGTTTGCGATCGGCGCTCCCTTCATGTGAAGGCATGGCTTCCGCCGCTATCAGATCCAGAGTCCTGAGAAGGTAACCGCAAGCCCGAGCGCGCAGAGCCCCAGGGTAGGCAGCACGCGCCGCGCGCCGATCAGCCCGGCAGAGACCAGCGTCAGGCCTGCGCCCATGCGCAGCAGCGCAAAAAGGGCATTCAGCGGGTCTTCGGCGAGGGCCAGGATTGCCGGATTGGCCACCATCCCTAGCGGGATCAGGTACAGTCCGACGCCCAGCGACATTGCGGTGAGAGCCACCTTCAGCCAGCTTTCCCCGATCATCCCGGCCGCGATGAACACCGCGCCGCAGACCGGCGGTGTAATAGTGGACAGCAGCGCAAACCAGAACACAAACAGGTGGGCCTGCAGCGGCTCCAGGCCAAGCTGTGTCAGGGCCGGTCCCGCGACGGAAACGCAGATCACATAGGCGGCGGTGGTCGGCACCTCCATTCCTAGAACCAGGCAAGCAATGGCGGTCAGGATCAGCGACGGCCACAGCAGCCCGCCTGATCCCTGGATGATCAGCGAGGTGATTTTGACGCCCAGGCCGGTGATCGACAGTACGCCGATGATGATCGAGGCGCACAAGATGATCGCCGCGATCATCGAGACCTGACGCGCGCCGTTCAGCAGCGCCGCCGCGGCGCGGTCGAGGATTTGACGCGGCTTAAAGGACATCTCGGCATTGAAGACCAGCAGCACAGCACCGGCCAGAACCGACAGTGCCGCGGAATACTCCGGCGTAAAACCGGCCCCGAACATACCCCAAAGCAGCGCGCTGAACGGCACCAGAAAGAACAGCGAAGTGATGATCACATCGCGCCGCCGGGGCCGCTCCTCGGGCGGCACGCCGCGCAGGTTAAAACGGCGGTTGTAGGCGTTGATACCAACCCAGACCGCCAGGAAATAGAGCAGCGCGGGCAGCATCGCTGCCGCCATGATCGACGTGTAGGGCACCCCAGTCAGTTCCACCATCACGAACGCGCCCGCCCCCATCAGCGGGGGCATGATCTGGCCGCCGGAGGAGGCCACCGCTTCGACTGCGGCCGCCAGCCGCTTGGGGTAGCCCAGCCGCGTCATCGCCGGCATGGTGATGGCGCCGGTGGAGGCGACATTGGCCGAAGCCGACCCAGAAATCGACCCGAACAGCGCGGATGAGATCACGGAAACCTTGGCCGCGCCGCCCTTCAGACGGCCCGCGGCGGCCCCGGCCACATTCATGAAACCCTGACCGGCCTCGCCTGCGTTCAGCACCGCCCCGAAGATCACAAAGATCGACACCACACCGACCGAGACGCCAGTCAGCGAGCCCCAGATGCCGCCTTCGGCGATGGTGAGTGTGCCGAGGAAGCTTTCCAGCGGTGTGCCGGAGTGGCCGAACTCGCCCGGAATGTGCTGGCCGAACAGCCCGTACAGCAGCGAAAGCGCCGCCACTACCGGCAGCGGCCAGCCGATGGCCCGCCGCGCGGTTTCCAGCACCACGGCCAGCAGCACGACTGCGATGACGACCTGGCCGCGACCCTCAAGGAAGCCGTACTGGTCGCCGAGGGCATCAGCGTTGACCGCCACCCAGACAGCAGCAGCGCATCCCAGGGCCGCCAGCACGATGCCCGAGAGCAGCAGCCCGCGTTCCCGCACACCGAAAACCAGCGCGAACGGCAGAATGAATGCCATGTGCAGCGGGCGGCTGACCAAGTTGGGTACAATGCCCGCAAAGACCAGGGCGAGGTGGTAGACGACCAGGCCTGCGGACAGCAGCAGCCAGAAGCCGGCCGCGAGGCGGCTTTTCGGAAGATGGGTCATGTGGCGGGCTTTCGGCAAAGGAAACGGCGCGCCCGGGAAGCAAAGATTTCCCAGGGCGCGCCGCTGCGGGTCTTATTGGTTCAACGCGTCCGGCAGGGCGATGCCGGCTTCCTCGTAGTAGCGGATCGCTCCCGGATGCAGCGGTGTGGTGATGTGTTCCATCAAATCGGCGGTCACGCCATCCCACCAAGCCGAGGTGTCTGCCATTTTGGCCTTTTGTTCCCAGTAGGTCCGGGTTAGCTGGTAAGCGGTTTCCTCATCCATCTTGGTTGTGGTGAAGGCAGCCACCGGCAGCGAGGTCGTCACCACGTCCTCGTCCTGGCCCGCATAGGTGCCTGCCGGGATCACCAGCTTGGTGCGCTTGGTCTCGGCCAACTGCTCCGGGCTGAGAGACAGCAGCGTCACCGGTGTCGAGGCGGCTGCTTCCACCACATTCGGCGCGGGGAAGGAGCCGGCGGTGACAAAGGCGCCAATTTGGCCGTTCTTCAAGGCGGCTACCGCGTTCGACAGCTCCGCGTCGGCGATTGTCACCTTGTCCGAAAGGCCGAACAGATTGAGGTATTTCTCGCCTTCGGTAGCACCGAAGGAGCCTTTGCCCAACAGCACGGTCTTGCCCTCGAGATCCTCCAGAGTGCCGGTGCTGCCTTCCCCTGCCATCACAAAATGCATGGTCAGCGAGGGGATCGGGAACAGCGCCCGGATCTCATCGAATTGCGGCGCTGATTTTCCCTCAAAGGGTCCTTTGCCGTTCTGCGCGAGACCGACCAGCGCTGGCGGAGTGGTAAACACATAGTCGGCGCCGCGCGCGCGCACTTCCATCACGTTCTGGGTCGACCCCTGGCTCTCTTCGACGGTGACGATGATGCCGCCATCGGTGCCGGCCTTCATTGCTTCAGCCAGCTCCACCCCCATCTGGTAGTAGGAGGAGCCGCTCTTGGCGGATTTGTAGGTTACCCGCGTCTCAGCCTGAACGGCTCCGGCCAGCAGCACGCCGGCTGCCACCATGGCGCCCATATGTGTCAGAATTTTCGTCATAAGTGGTTCCTCCATCCCAGAGCGTAAATAGCTTGATAGTTCAGCAGTTTCGGGTGCGCCAGCCCGGTTGTGGCGGCGCGGGTTTGCACCCGCTGGACAGAAAGCCCTGCTTGCGCCGATGTCAACTTAAACAACCAGGAGCGCGATGAGCACTGCAAAATCACGCGACAGCACCAGAATAGCCGGATCGTTTGCAGTCTGGTCGTGCTAGTTTGCCCCGCCGTTTCAATTACCGACGAAAGGGACACCTGTAACAAGGTTCCTTTCCGGCTTGGCGCTTAGCTAAAAGCTTGGGTCGGCCATACGGCGAATATCTATTCCTGGGGTGGCCAGCGGCTAGTGGAAGAATCGGCTCGGCACGTCGCTCTAGACCGAATTCTCCAAGCGTCAACGCGTGCAGTGCCGGAAATCATGGCGTTTGAACAGGTTGCGTCCGGCAATTGCGTTCCGGTCGGCTAAACCCAAAGAGAACAGTTTTCAGTCGTTTAGCCGATCACTCTGCGCCCAGGGCTTTTCCTGCCCGCGCGCTTCGCGGATTGTCCGGCCGTAAAGGGTGCTGAACGACCGCCCCAACGAGGAGGCGGAGGAGAACCCGCATCTGTGGGCAATCTGCTCCAGGCTCAGATGGGTTTCATCCGACAGGTAGCGCGCGTGCTGGAGCCGCAGGATCTTGTAGTACTTGCCCGGCGTCATCCCCAGCTCACGCTGGAACGCGCGGGCCAGGGTGCGCTCGGACAGAGACACCTGCTTGGCTAGTTCTGCCGTGCTCAGCGGTGTTTCGATGTTCTCTGCCATCAGGTTGGCGGCCTGCAGGATCTTGCGGGACCCGCGCTGTTCCAGCCTGGCGGCACCGCGGTTCAGCTCTGACTGGCGAGAAGGGTTGTAGACAAACATGGTAGAAGCGCCAAAGGCGGCTGCAGAACCGAAAAGATCCTGAATGAGGCTCAGTATCATGTCGAGTGCGGTGCTGGCACCGCCGCAGGTCAGGAACGGTCCTGAACGCACAAATCGGGCGGTCGACACTTCGGTTTTCGGGAAGGCTTCCATGAAGGCTTCAAGTTCCTGCCAGTGGATGGTGGCAGCATGGCCGTCCAGCACGCCGGCGGCGGCCAGCAGCCAAGCGGCGGTGTCGAGCGCCAGAACCAGCCTGGCCTGCCGGGTGGCGGTTCTTAGCTTGGCGAGCAGGGCAGGCGTGATCTGTTCGCGCACGCGGTAGCCTGCAACAAGAACCAGGGTGCGGTTGCCCTGACGCGCGTCAAACGCGCCGTCCGGGGTGATCTGCAGCCCGCTGGAGCTGCTGACCGGCGCGCCGTCCAGTGTGCTGACGCGCCATCCGGCAATGTCCTGGCCTGCATTCATCCGCACGTCGCGCAATGGTTCCATAGCGCTGGCCAGCACCATGTTGGAGAACCCGTCGAACAGCAGAAATTCGAAGATTTGCGGCGGATTTGGCGGCATCTGTATCGCAATTGACCGAAACTGTATAAACGTGACGCCAACTCCTGCGCTAATCACGCAGGAAGTCAAGCCGCTTGTTGACCCGAAGATGACGCCCGAACCCGCTCTCTAGCCACTGAGACCTTCATGACCACCGCTCCTCTCCTCTGGCAGCCGGATCTATCGGCACGCCGCAAACCTTTGCTGTCCGGTTTCATAGCGCAGGCTTCTGCTGCCGCTGGCAAAGCTCTGGACAACTTCGCCGCTCTGCACGCCTGGTCGGTTGCGCAGCCGCAGGAGTTCTGGCCGCTGGCCTGGGAGTTCTGCGGGCTGGCGGGAGACAAGGGCGCGGTGTCGCTGCTGCCGGATGCCGACCCGATGAATGTGCGCTTCTTCCCCGAAGCGCGGCTGAACGTCGCGGATACCTTCCTGAAGAACGCCGACGGGCGCGAAGCGATTGTTTTCATTGGCGAGGACGGCCGCCGCATGGCCTGGACCCGGTCCGAACTGAGGCACGAGGTTGAACAGTTCGCTGCCGCCCTGCGCGCTGCCGGGATCGGGGCGGGCGACCATGTGGCCGGCTATGTGCCGAACATGCCGCAGACCGTGGCGGCGATGCTGGCGACGGCCTCGCTGGGGGCGGTCTGGTCCTCCTGCGCGCCGGAAAGCGGGCCGGATGTGGTGGTCGACCGGTTTGGCCAGATCGAGCCTAAGCTGATGTTTGCCGCCGACGGCTACTTCTACAACGGCAAGACGTTTGAGACCCGCGCCGCCATTGCCGAAGTCGCCGCCCGTGTGCCGTCGGTCCAGCAGATCGTGGTCTGGCCCTATGCTGGCGATGCTGCGGACCTGCCGGAGGGCATGACCGCCTATGAGGCGTTCAAGCAGAAAGACGCGCCGGCGCTGGACTGCCGTCCGATGGGCTTTAGCGATCCGCTTTATGTGATGTTCTCCTCCGGCACCACCGGCAAGCCCAAGTGCATCGAGCATTCCGGCGGCGGCACCCTGCTGCGGATGCTGGTGGAGCAGCAGCTGCACTGCGACCTGCGCCCGGGCGACCGGATGTTCTATTACACCACCTGCAACTGGATGATGTGGAACTGGCAGGTGGCGGCGCTGGCCTCCGAGGCCGTGATCGTGCTGTTTGACGGCAACCCGATGTATCCCGGCATCCGCCGCCTGTTTGACCTGGCGCAGGCTGAGAAGGTCACCCATTTTGGTATTTCCGCCAAATACATAGACGCCTCGCAAAAGCGCCGGAACCGGCCGGTGGAAAGCCACGATCTGGGCGCTTTGCGGGTGGTTCTGTCCACCGGCTCGCCGCTGTCGCCCGAAGGCTTTGCCCATGTCTATGCCGACTGGAAGGCGGATGTGCAGCTGGCCTCGATCTGCGGCGGCACCGATATTCTGGGCTGTTTCATCGGCGGCTGCCCGGTGCTGCCGGTGCACCAGGGCGAGATCCAGGCGCCGATGCTGGGGCTGGACGTGGCGACCCTCAACGACCAGGGCGAACCGGTCGAGGGTGTTGCTGGCGAGCTGGTTTGCCGTAACGCGCATCCGTCGATGCCGACCCAGTTCCTGAACGACCCTGGCAATGCGCGCTACCGCGCCAGCTACTATGAGACCTATCCGAACATCTGGCGGCAGGGCGATTTCACCATCCGCACGGAGCATGGCGGCTACGTGGTGCTGGGCCGCTCGGATGCGACGCTGAACCCCGGCGGCGTGCGGATCGGCACCGCGGAGATCTACCGTCAGCTCGACAAGATTGACGAGGTCGCAGATGCGGTGGTCGTCGGCCAGAGCTTCGACAACGACGTGCGGGTGGTTCTGTTTGTGGTTCCTGCCGAGGGGGTGGTGCTGGATGATGCGCTAACTGCCCGGATCAAAACGGAAATCCGCAGGAACGCCTCGCCGCGGCATGTGCCCGCCAAGATCATCGCCGTCGCTGACATCCCACGCACCAAATCCGGCAAGACCGCCGAGTTGGCGGTCCGCGATGTGGTGAACAATCACCCTGTCCGCAACCTCTCCGGCCTCGCCAACCCGCAGGCGCTGGAGCTGTTTGCGGATCACCCTGAATTGCAAGCTTAACCCCAAAGGAGCGAGACCATGCCCCTGACCATGAACCGTGAAGTCTTCATCACTGCCGCCGTGACCGGCTCCGGCGGCACCCAGGACAAATCCCCCCATGTGCCGCGCTCGCCCAAGCAGATTGCCGAGTCCGCGATTGCTGCCGCCAAGGCCGGCGCGGCGGTGGTCCACTGCCACGTGCGCGACCCGGAAACCGGTGCGCCGTCCCGGAAACTTGAGTATTACCGGGAGCTTACCGACCGCATCCGCGATTCCGAAGTTGACGTGGTGCTGAACCTGACCGCAGGCATGGGCGGCGACATCGTGTTCGGCTCGACTGAAGCGCCGCTGCCGGTCAACGAGGCGGCAACCGACATGATTGGCGCCACCGAGCGGATGGCCCATATCGCCGAATGCCTGCCGGAAATCTGCACCCTCGACTGCGGCACCATGAACTTTGCCGAGGCCGATTACGTCATGACCAACACGCCCGGCATGCTGCGGGCGATGGGTCAGATGATGACCGATCTGGGTGTGAAGCCGGAGATCGAGGCGTTTGATACCGGCCACCTCTGGTTTGCCAAGCAACTGGTAAAAGAGGGAATTCTGGAACCCAACGCGCTGGTGCAGTTGTGCATGGGTGTGCCGTGGGGTGCGCCGAACGACCTCAACACCTTCATGGCGATGGTCAACAATGTGCCCGCCGACTGGACCTGGTCGGCGTTCTCGCTGGGCCGTGATCAGATGCCCTATGCGGCGCAGTCGGTGCTGGCGGGCGGCAACGTGCGGGTGGGCCTTGAGGACAACCTGTTCCTGGACAAGGGCGTGCTGGCCACCAACGCGCAACTGGTGGAGCGCGCGGTCGGCGTGATCGAGGGCATGGGCGCCCGGATCATCGGCCCGGAGGCGGTCCGCGAGAAGCTGGGCCTGACGAAGCGCGTGCCGGTGGCGAAGTAAGCCGAAATGCGGGGGTGCCGTGCGTGCACCCCCTGTACACCCTCTGTGCACCGGCGGGCGCACGGGGAGGCCGATCAGAGGATAGATCATGAAAACAGCAGCAATCATCGGCGGCGGGGTTATCGGCGGCGGCTGGGCCGCGCGGTTCCTTTTGAACGGCTGGAACGTGCGGGTGTTCGACCCGGATCCGGAAGCAGAGCGCAAGATCGGCGAAGTGCTGGCCAACGCCCGCCGCTCGCTGCCGTCGCTTTATGACAAGGCGCTGCCGGCCGAAGGTGAACTGACCTTCCACGCCGACATGGCGGAAGCGGTGGCGGAGGCATCCTGGATTCAGGAGAGTGTGCCGGAGCGGCTGGACTTGAAGCACAAGATCCACGCGCAGATTCAGCAACATGCTCCCGCAAGTGCGGTGATCGGCTCGTCCACCAGCGGCTTCAAACCGTCGGAGTTGAATGCCGAAGGCGCCCGCGTTGTTGTCGCGCATCCTTTCAACCCGGTCTACCTGCTGCCGCTGGTCGAACTGGTGGGCGATGCGGATACCTGTGCGCAGGCCGCAGACCTGCTGCGCGAGGTGGGGATGTATCCGCTGACCGTGCGCAAGGAGATCGACGCGCATATCGCCGACCGCCTGCTGGAGGCGGTCTGGCGCGAGGGCCTGTGGCTGATCAAGGACGGCATCTGCACCACCGAGGAGCTGGATGAGTCGATCCGCATGGGCTTTGGCCTCAGGTGGGCGCAGATGGGGCTGTTTGAGACCTACCGGATTGCCGGCGGCGAGGCGGGCATGAAGCACTTCATGGCGCAATTCGGCCCTGCTCTGGAGTGGCCTTGGACCAAGCTGATGGACGTGCCGGAGTTCACCGAGGAGCTGGTCGACCTGATCGCAGGCCAGTCCGATGCACAATCAGGCCATATGTCGATCCGGGAACTGGAGCGGCTGCGGGATGACAATCTGGTTGGCATGATGCGGGCGCTGAAGAAATCCGGCAGCGGTGCCGGCGGTGTCATCAACACTCATGAGGAAACGCTGCCCGTGCCGGAAGCCGTCGTTCTGCCGGTTACCGTCAGCCGGCCGGTGCCGCAGAGCTGGACCGACTACAACGGCCACATGAACGAGGCGCATTACACCGAAGCCTCGGCCCAGGCGACCGACCGGTTCATGGAAATGATCGGCTGTGATGCCGGGTACATTGCCGCGGGCGGCAGCTATTTCACCGTCGAGAACCACGTGCGCTTCCTGGATGAGTTGCACGAGGGCGATGCGCTGACCGTGACCACCCAGGTCCTGCAGGGCGAAGGCAAGAAGATGCATCTGTTTCACCGCCTGTTCGGCCCCGAGGGCAAGCTGGCGGCAACCGTGGAAACGCTTCTGCTGCATATGGACCTGAACGCGCGCGGCACCTCGCTGCCGTCGCCGGAGGTGGCGGATAAGCTGGCGTCCTTTGCCGCGGCGCACGCAGGGCTGCCGTTGCCGGAGGGCGCCGGGCGCCACGTTGGACAGCGGGGATGAATTGGGAACCGGCGGCTCGCGGGCTGCCGGTTTTCCTTTGCGGGCCGGGCATCCTCCCCGATCCGGCCCGCATTCTTGAACTGAGGCCGCAGGGGACGGCCGGAAACTAACTGCCCGGGAAGCCGGGCGGCCCCGCGGCGGAGGATCCCGGGGCATTGGTAAAGGGTCAAGGGAGGACCATATGTCTGAGAGCAATCCCAACAGCCACCTGGTGGCAAAGTCCGGTTTCTTTACCGGGCTGCACCCCGGGATGGGCACGGCGGCCAAGGGAATGATCGCCTTTTTCGTGATTTTCACGGTCTTGAATGTTGATTTGGCAGGCGGCCTGTACAAGTCGGTGCGTGCCTGGATCGAAGGCTGGTTCAGCTGGTATTACATTTCCCTGCTGATCGGCGTCATGTTCTTCTGCTTCTGGCTGATGGTCTCGAAGTTCGGCAAGTTGCGGCTGGGCGATGACGACTCGCGCCCCGAATTCGGCAACTTCAGCTGGTTCGCGATGCTGTTCTCTGCCGGGATCGGGGTTGGCATTCTTTTCTTCGGTGTGGCTGAGCCGATCTTCTATTTCGATAACTCCGGCGCCTTTGGCTATCCGAACAACCCGCATGCCGATATGGTTGGCCACATGGAGATGGACATGCTGCGCGCCCGCGACGCGATGCGGGTGGCCTTCTTCCACTGGGGTTTCCATGGCTGGGCGCTTTATGTGCTGGTCGGGCTGTGCCTGGCCTATTTCGGCTTCCGCAAGAAGCTGCCGCTCACCATGCGCTCGACCCTGTACCCGATCCTGGGCGAGCGGATCTATGGCCCCTGGGGGCATCTGGTGGATCTGCTGGCGGTGTTCGGGTCGGTCTTCGGCATTGCGACCTCGCTGGGGCTAGGGTCCACCCAGATTGCCACCGGGCTGAACGTGCTGTTCGGGCTGGAGGTGACGCTGACCCTGAAGATCGTGCTGATCGTGATCGTGTCGGTCATTGCCACCGCGTCGACCGTGTCCGGCGTGGCGCGCGGCATCCGGTTCATTTCTGAATGGAACATCTGGCTGTCGATTGCGCTGCTGCTGGCCTTTGTGGTGCTGGGGCCGGGCAAGTGGCTGATGGCGTTCTTCATCACCTCGCTGGGGGATTACCTGTGGAACTTCATCCCGATGGGGTTCTGGACCGCGACCGAAGCGCCGAATGTCGCCTGGCAGGGCGGCTGGACCATCTTCTACTGGGGCTGGTGGATTGCCTGGGCGCCTTTGGTGGGCATCTTCATCGCCCGCATCTCCTACGGCCGGACCATCCGCGAGTTCATGGTCGGGGTGCTGTGCGTGCCGACCGTGGCGGTGTTCTTCTGGCTGTGCATGTTCGGCGGCACCGCGATCTGGCAGGAAATGCATATGGCGGGCGGACCGGCGGCTGAGGGCGGCGCGGGCATCATTGCCACCGTCCGCAACTGGGAGTTGCCCGGGGCGCTTTATGGCACCATTGCCAATATCGGCCAGACCTCCTGGATGGGCGACATGAGCTGGACCGCCTGGCCGCTGTCTCTGCTGGCAACCGTGCTGCTGGTCAGCTGGTTCGTGACCTCGGCGGATTCCGGCACGCTGGTGATCACCACCATGCTGTCGATGGGCGACGAAAACCCGCCGAACAAGTTCCGCATCATCTGGGGAGTGGGGATCGGCGCAACTGCTATCGCACTGTTGATGTCAGGCGGCCTGAACGCGCTGCAGACGGCGCTGATTGCGACCGCCTTTCCGATCTCTTTCCTGATCATGGCGATGGTCTGGGGCCTCTGCAAGTCGCTGCGTGAGGACCCCACGGCTGCACCGATGGAGGCGGAGCAGGCGGAAACGCCTGACGGTACGCATCTGACGCAGGATCTGACCGCCTGACGCAGTCCAGAGGGCAGGAAGCAAATGCGCCGGGCTGATGAAGCCCGGCGCAATCCATTTGCCAGCCGGCAAACGGATCAGTCGCAAGCGGCGGTGACGATGACTTCCACCTTCAAAATCTCGCGCGCCAGCTTGGCTTCGCCGCAGGCGCGGGCCGGAGCGTGACCTTCCGGCACCCAGGCGTTCCAGACTTCATTCAGTTCCGCGAAATAGGACATGTCGGAGAGCCAAATCACGGTCTGCAGGAGGCGGGTCTTGTCGCTGCCGGCCTCGGCCAGCAGGGCGTCGACCTTGGCCAGGATCTCGCGGGTCTGCTCGGCGGCGGTCTCGGCCTCGGACACCTGGCCGCTGAGATAGACGACGCCGTTGTGCTTGACGATCTTGCTGGAGCGGGCGGTGGTGCCGATGCGGGTGATGGTCATGGGGTCTTCCTTTCCGTTGAAGCGTTGCCGCGGTCATAGCGGTTGCGGTCCCTCGCGGAAAGGGGCGGACGGACAGCAGCGGGCGGTGTGAACGGAGAGCGCAAGATTACTGCGCGGCGTGCTGTTGAGCCTGTTCTGGGAACAGTTCCGCCATCGACACAGACCGTCCGTTATCCAGCACGATCCGCGCGTGGTAGCGGCGCAGCAGCCGCGGTTCGGTCACGCCGCAGCTGTGGGCGATGATAGTGGCCTCCTTGACCATGTTTTTGGCATAGGCGGCGACGCGGTTGGCCTTGCTCTTGGGATCAAGGCCGAATTGCAGCTTGGGGTCATGGGTGGTGATGCCGGTGGGGCAGGTATTCCTGTTGCATTGCAACGCCTGGATGCAGCCCAAAGCAAACATGAAGCCGCGGGCGGAGACCACGAAATCGGCGCCGGCGCAGAACGCCCAAGCGACTTCTGACGGGTTGATCAGCTTGCCGCTGGCGCAGACCTTGATACGCTGGCGCAGCCCGTAGCGGGTGAGGACATCCACCGCCAGCGGCAGGCTTTCGCGCAGCGGCATCCCCATGTTGTCAATTAGGCTCATCGGGGCGGCGCCGGTGCCGCCGTCGGCGCTGTCGATGGTGATGAAATCGGGGGCGCTGGCTTCGCCGCGGGCCAGGATCTCCTGGCAGAGCCCGTCGAGGAAGCCATGGGCGCCAAGCACCGCCTTGAACCCGACCGGCTTGCCGGTCACTTCGCGCACATAGGCGATCATGTCGAGAAGCTCGCCCACGGTGCCTGCCTCCGGGTGCCGGTTGGGGCTGATCGCGTCCTGGCCGGGGGGGAGGCCGCGGATGGCGGCGATTTCCTCTGTCACCTTGGCCCCGGGCAGAATGCCGCCCTTACCGGGCTTGGCGCCTTGGCTGAGCTTCAGTTCGAACATCCGCACGGCTTCATGTGCCGCCACCGCGCGCAGCTTGTCTTCGTCAAACCCGCCCTCGGGCTTGCGCACGCCGAATTTGCCGGTGCCGATCTGGAACACGATGTCGGCGCCGCCTTCCAGGTGGTAGGGCGACAGCCCGCCTTCGCCTGTATTGAGCCAGATGCCGGCTTGTTTGGCGCCATGCGAAAGCGCCCGCACGGCAGGCACGGAAATCGCGCCGAAGCTCATGCCGGAGATGTTGAAGATCGAGGCCGTGGTATAGGGCTGGCGCGCATAGGGGCCGATGGTGATGGCGGCGGGCGGGGTGGCGCCGTGCTCCAGATCCGGGAAGGGCGCATTGGCGAAATAGACGGTTCCGGCAGGGCGCAAGTCGCGGGTAGAGCCGAAGGCGACAGTGGAATCCACGTTCTTGGCGGCACGGTAGACCCAAGAGCGTTCGGCCCGGTTAAATGGCATCTCCTCGCGGTCGAGGGCGAAGAAATACTGGCGGAAGAACTCGCCCAGATGCTCGAACAGATAGCGGAAGCGGGCAATCACCGGGTAGTTGCGCCGCAGAGTGCTGGCAGTCTGGGTCTTGTCGCGGATGTAGATCGCGATCAGCCACAGGAGGCCGGCGCCGATGGCGAATATGAAGGCATAGGACAGGATTTCGAGCAGTGCCAGAACGGTGCTGGATATCTGGGTCATAGGGTGCGTCGCTCCTTTGGCTCGGGCAGGCTCGGCCCTGTCTCCGGATACTGCGGCAGGTGCAGGAAAGTTGTCCAGCCTCAGGAGCAGTGGGGAACGCCTGGAAAGGCCTGCGATCCGCAGTGGCCTGCAGGGAAGGGCGGACGGTTTTCCTGCCGGGTGCCCGCCGGTCGAGTTGTCAGGCCATCGGCAGTGATTGCAGGATCTGGTTCACCCGTGCGCTAAGGGTCTGCGCCAGGGCGGCCGGATAAAGCGGCGCCAGCTGGCCCGCGTCGTTGTCATAATAGCGCCCGGAGGCGTCTGCGAACTCTTCGGAAAGTGCAGCCTGGGCCAGGATATCAACGCCGATGCTCAGGTCATTGCCTGAGGTTCCGAAACCTTCGCGAACCATCCGAGTGGCCAGCAGGGAGCCGGGATTAACGGCGATGGAGACCGGCCCTTCGGGGTGCTCAGACGCGAAATGCTGGCTCCAGAGGGTGATGGCAAGCTTGCTTTGGGCGTAGGCCTCCATCGCTGGCAGGGGGCTGCCGCCTGCCAGCGCGTCCAGGTCGACAGGCGTCTGCGCGGCGGAGGACAGGTGGATGATGCGGCCATTCCCGGCAATGACGGGCAGCAGCCGCTGCGTCAGCAGTGCGGGGGCGAAGGTGTTGACGGCAAAACGCACGTCGAAGAAGCCGGGTGAGACGGTCTGCCCGGTTTTGAACATGCCGACGTTGTTGATCAGGACGTCGATGGCGGGATGGTCTGCAATGACCTGCCGGGCCGTTACCGCCGCTTGGTCCAGGACGGACAGATCGGCCTGCACGGTTGCCATCGTTGCGCTTGTCCCGCACAGCTCCTGGGCGGCGGCCTCCAGCTTGCTTCTGTTGCGGCCGGGAAGGATGAGGCTGTGGCCTTGTCTGGCCATCGCCTCAGCCGTTGCGCGGCCCAGGCCATCTGTTGGGTCGGTAATGAGAATGGTCTTGGTCATGGAATGGGCTTTGTCAGGTTGCTGACGCTGTATCGGCTGGGTAGTTCTTTATCATGCTGAACATCGAAAATTTGTTCCAGATCAAAGGCTTCCGGTTTCCACGGAGCGTGATTGGTTACGCTGTTCGGGCCTGCCATCGGTTCGCTCTGAGCCTACGCGACGTCGAAAATCTGTTGGTGGAACGCGATGTCACAGTTTCGTACGAGACGATCCGTGACTGGGTGAACCGGCTCGGGCATCAGTTTACCGCAAAGATCCGCCGGGACCGGTCAGCGCTGGCGGATAAATGGCATCTCGATGAAGTCGTGATCCGTATCAAGGGTCGGAGCCACTGGCTTTTGCGGGCCGTTGACGCCAAGGGCGATGTGCTCGAAATCCTGACCCAGTCGCGCCGCAACAAGGCCGCAGCCCACCGTTTTTTGCGGAAACTCATAAAACGGTGGGGCCAGCCCCGTGTCCAGGTGACGGATAGACTGCGATCCTACGGCGCCGCCAAGGAACAGATCGCACCCGGCGTAGAACATCGTCAGCACAAAGGGTTAAACAACAGGAGCGAGGCGTCCCATTGGCACACGCGGCGGCGCGAGAAGTTCATGAGCCGTTTCAAATCGCCGCGCCAAGCACAGCAGTTTCTATCCGTCCACGATCAGATCGCCAACTTGTTCCGCCCCAAACGCCAGCGCCTATCCGCCAGATCCTATCGCCATGCGAGGTCAGATGCGTTCGGCCTCTGGGCTGGCTATGTCGTAAAACTGACCGCCTGATTACAGGAAGTCACCCATAGGTATGGCCGTGCGTCAACAACCTGACAAAGCCCTAAGTGTTCAGTCCCGGCATCTGGTGGATCGGGTCCACCATGAATCTGTCTGGCTCTGAAGTCCAGATTTTACAGATGTATTCGTAACGAATTAGGCCGCTGAGGGTCTTCAGGCGGCGCGCGTAATTGTAGGCATCAAGGAAGTCGGCCAAGTGGGCGCGGAGTTGACCGTGGCTGTCGTAGTGGTGACGCTTGACGGTGGCATCCTTGATGGTGCGGTTCATGCGCTCGACCTGGCCGTTGGTCCAAGGATGGTTCGGCTTGGTGAGACGGTGCTCAATCCCGTTGGCCTCGCAAATCATGTCGAACCGCATTGGTCGGGAATAGCAGGTGTTCCGGTTCCGGGGTTGTTCGGCAAACTGGATACCGTTGTCAGTCAAGTTGTGTGGGTACGGTAGGGCACCGCTTCAAGCAGGTGCTCCAGAAACTCCCAGGCGGTTTTCCTGTTTGCCCTGTTTACCAGTTGGGCCACAGCGAACTTGCTGGTTCGGTCAATGGCTACGAAGAGAAAGAGCTTGCCTTCGGCAGTCCGGAGTTCGGCGATGTCGATATGAAAATAGCCGATTGGATACCGCTTGAACTTCTGCCGTTTCGGCTTGTCCCCCTCCATGTCCGGCAGGCGTGAAATGCCGTGCCGCTGCAAGCAGCGGTGCAACGAAGATTGAGAACGGCGGTGAGAAAGTCGACCACTGTAGCGGCGGGATGATCCTGCTGCGGGCGGCGTAAAAGTCGTCCACCTTTGCCCTTTTTTTTAACGGAGGGAGGGCGGGAGGATCTTCACCGTGGATTTATATCGCAAGGTTCGTCTGGCGTGCGCAGAGGGCATGAGCCAGCGTGAAGCGGCGCGGCATTTCGGGATATCTCGTGACAGCGTTCGGAAGATTTTGGCGTTTTCGGTTCCGCCTGGCTATCGGCGCTCAGCGCCGATCCGGCGGCCCAAACTGGATGGGTTCACCGGAATCATCGATCAATGGCTTTCAGAAGACCGGGAGAGACCGCGCAAGCAGCGGCATACGGCCAAGCGGATTTTCGAGCGGCTTCGCGACGAGCATGGCTTCGAGGGCGGCTATACCATCATCAAGGACTATGTGAGGGAGCACGGCCGGCGGCATCGCGAAGTGTTCGTTCCACTGACGCACGCACCAGGCCATGCTCAAGCCGATTTCGGCGAGGCAGTGGTAGTGATCGGCGGTGTAGAACAGAAGGCCCATTTCTTTGCCCTGGATCTGCCGCACAGCGATGCTTGCTACATCCGGGCCTATCCGGCGGCGACAGCGGAAGCCTGGATGGATGGCCACGTCCATGCCTTTGGGTTCTTCGGGGCCGTTCCGCAGTCGATCCTGTACGACAACGACCGGTGCCTTGTGGCGAAGATCGAGCCTGACGGAACCCGCAGGTGCGCGCGGCTGTTCAGCGAGATGCTGTCCCACTACGTGATCCGGGACCGCTACGGGCGTCCTGGCAAGGGCAACGACAAGGGTTCCGTCGAAGGGCTGGTCGGCTATTCCCGGCGCAAC
>NZ_JAHVJA010000022.1 GCF_019801465.1 Leisingera daeponensis | reverse complement strand
GAAGGACTGGCGGCGGGTTGCGACACGATACGACAGATGCCCAAAAGTCTTCCTGTCAGCAATCGCGCTTGCAGCCCTCGTTATCTACTGGCTTTGAAACTCAATGAGTCCAGAGCCTAGACTCGCAGGGGCAGTCAGAGTCAAGCGGAGCGACCATATCACAGGTTACAGGAGTTCAACTCAACGATGTTTTGAACGTCAGAAGCGGACCGGGAACGGCCAGCAGTATCACCGGTGCGCTTGCGAACGGAGACCAAGTGCGCAATGTCGGCTGCAGGGATTTTGGCAGCGCGCACTGGTGCCAGATCGAAATGTTTACGGACATGCGTCAACGCGGCTGGGTCAACTCTCGATACCTGACTAAAGCGGCAGGGACGCAACAGCCTGATGCTGGCGGAACTGTAACTGTCCGTGTCACCTTTGAACCAGGGACGAGCGGGACCAATGTCACCGATATTTTGAAACCGGGTGCGTCCCGGCGCTATGTGCTCGGCGCACGAGCCGGGCAGCAGTTCTACTTCCGTCTCGATGCGAACGGCCCGGACATGTCCTACCAGATTTTCAATCCGGACAAATCCTTCCTGCTCGGCCAGATCGCGGCAGCCCAGGAGTACCACGGCCAGCTCTGGCAATCCGGGGACCATGTGGTCGAAGTGATCAACCGGGGCAGCGGCACACGATCCTATCAGGCCTTCATAAGCATCGAATAATTCCGAAGAACCGCCAATTTTCTCAACGAGGGAGATGACATGTCACGTTTTAGTTTATTGAAGATGGCTGTGGGGACAGCAGCGATGGCCGCTCTTGCCGGGTGCGTCGAGGATACCGGTTCACCCGCCCCCGGCACTCCCGCGGTTGGGAGCCCCACAGATGTGACGGCATTCGAAGGCGCGCGCGCGGGCCAAGCCGAAGGCGGCCTGATGGCGCTTGGTTATGAACCCATCCGCAGCGAAGGCCTCACTACATATTGGTTCAACCGCGACAGCGGCGCATGCGCCCGAATCACGACCGCTGATGGCCGCTACTCGGACGTCACCATGCTGCCCTCCGCCGATTGCTGATGAGGGGCTGGTTGTACGGGCGTATGGCAGCCGCTGCGGCGTTGTGCAGCTTGATTTCTGGTTGCGTCGAAGAGGCAGGAACCGCACAAAGCCCGTCGGATCCGGGCCCGATCCATCTCGCCCTCTTCGGCGACGGATATCCGAATGCCGGAGATCCTTGCCGCCGGGCTGGCGAGAGCGCCTACACCAACCAGTTTCTCGATGATGCCGCGGATCTGGTGGCTTGCCCGCCAGGCACCGACCCGGGACTGTTCGCCTACACGACAGGGGGCCGCCAGGTTGCAAAGGTCGATGGTTGGTATCTTTTCTCGATCCCGCGCCGCTGAAAACAGGAGTGATATTATGCGGAAAATAACTTTCACAGCCGCCTTGACGGCTGCAGCAGCTATTTCCGGATGTGTCGAGGACAGTGGTTCCTCTGGCGTCCCGTCGGCCGCCGAACAGGCATGCCTGCAAAGAGTAACCCAGGAGACCAGCAACAGCGATGTAATTTTGCTGAGTTCAAGCTATTCCGAGGCCGGAACCGAAGTGATCGCAGGTGTAGGCCCGCAAAGAGCACGCTGGCAATGCATCGCTTACCGGGATGGCAGCACTTCGCGGCCAATGTCTCTGACAGACGAAGGCGCCTTGTGACAGGCCGAGCCGCCGCCAGCCGCGTGAGGGAACAATGAGACTGTGCCGGATTTTCATTGTTCTATTCGCTCTACTTTGGGTGCTGGCTCTAGTGGTATTGGCAATTGGAACATTCGGGCTGTTCGGGCAGGAGCGCGATCCGCTTTCCGCTGTCTACCTTGTGGTTCTCGGTACGCCATGGATCCAACTCGCAGGGTCCGGCGGGCCGTTCGCCGCAGCGCTGGCCCCGGGCGCAAACCTGCTGATCCTGCTGCTGATCTGCCGGTGGTTCGACCGCCGCAAGCAATAGAAACTTGGGAGGGAATTATGGGAAAAGCTCTTATTGGCATCATTGCACTGGTCGTTGGCCTTATCATTGGCGTGGCCTTTGGCGGAGCCATGACTGGTGGCGCTGCAGCCGGTATTGGCGTTGCGACCGGGCTGAGCGCTGGAATCTGTTCGACAGTCACGGCCGCGCAGGAGGAAGGACTGTTGACTGCCGAACAGGTCGCACAGGTTCTGACGCGCGCCGCCACGGATATGGGTGCGGAAGTGCCGGACGGCACCGGACTGGTTAACAGCGCGGATGAATGCGCCGGGATCATGGAGAAACTACGCTCTGTAGCAGCGGAATAAAGGCCGCCGGAATTGAACCATACCTACTCTCTGGAGCCCGGCTCAGCCGCCATTGGCCGGACAACTGGCGCGCCATCGGGGAACCGGCCGCGTGTCTGGGCCGTTGATGCCGCGCGCGGGGCTGCCATCCTTGCGATGGTCATTTTTCATTTCGCGCGTGACATGGAGATGTTTGGCTTAGCCGCCCCGGGCTCAACGCTGACCGGCGGCTGGGCGGTCACGGCACGTATCACGGCAGGCAGCTTCCTATTTCTGTCCGGCGTGAGCCTGAGCCTGGCGCACAAGGACCGGATCCAGTGGCGGGCATTTGCTCGTCGCAACGCGGTTCTGGCTCTGGCCGCACTGCTGGTGACCATTGCAACCTTTGCGGCCATGCCGGATAGCTTCGTCTATTTCGGCATTCTTCACGCAATTCTTGCCGCAAGCATCATCGGACTGGCTTTCGTGGGCCGTCCGGCTGGTATTCCAATAACAGCGGCGGCAGCGGTTGCGACAGTCTGGGTCTTTTACGGACGCTCCCTGCCGCTGCCGCCCTGGCTCGGGTGGACCGGATTGGCGATGTCGCCGCGCCCTGCGTTGGATCTCATTCCAATAGTCCCTTGGCTCGCACCTGCGTTTCTCGGCATAGGGCTGGGCAAACTCCTCAACTTGCGGAAGCAGAGCAGGCAGGCGGGATTGCCGGTGCGACTACTCTGCTGGCTTGGACGAAAGAGCCTGATTATCTACCTGTTGCACCAACCCTTGCTGATCGGCGTGATCTGGGGGCTATCTCGCCTGCATAGTGGATAGAGAAACGCCGATGCCCTATCGTGCAACGCTGGTTCCATTTGGGTGTGAGGTCCCCGGGTTCGGCTGACAGGTTTCAATCTGCCTGGCAGCCGAAGGAGAGGTTAGCGTTGAACGAGAAACTTTGTGGAACAGAGTGCGCAGGAGATGCTTTTTTTGCTCCAGTTGCGTCACCTGTGGTAGGCTATAGGCAACTAATTCGCTACCGAAGCGCGTCGTTCAAAAACGACCCGATCATTCCCTGATTGTTATCGGTCTGGGGCAAGTAGGTGGAGCAAGGCATACACATTGCAATGCAGGAAACTGCAGCCCGGACAGTATCCTGGCCGCGTCACGGATCAAAAAGAACTGAGTTGTTCTCGAGTGGGGAGGGTTCACCAGATGACACGTATTTCACTTCCAGCCGCAGTGCTGCTTTGCATAACGGCAGCCGCAACAGCATCGGCCGCTGACGAGCAAGCGGCGATTGACGGCTGCATATCCCAGCTCAAAACGGTTGGCGGACCGGATGCAGCGGGCGGCGGCGAGGTTCTTGGCCACGAATGGAGCCAGGCTGGCACCAATGTCCGTCTGAAGGACGCAGGAGGAACGGTCTGGGAATGCATTGCGTATGATGACGGCGCCGTAGGTGATCTCCGTGTGGTTGAGGCCGCTGACGATGGCGGCGGCGCGCTAGCTGGGGCGGGGGGGACAGGCCCCATCACCGTGCATTTCCAGCCAGGGACGACCGGGGCAACATATGACGGTACGCTCGGTGCTGGTGAGGCGCTGCAGTATGTGCTGGGCGCCAAAGAAGGCCAATTCCTGAATGTGCAGGTTGTTCCTGATGGCGGCGCTATGGATTACCAGATCATGAACCCGGACGGGTCCCGGCTGCTGGATATGATCGACGCGGGGAAGCCTTATGAGGGACAGCTTTGGCAATCCGGAAATCACGTCGTGGAAATCGTGAACAAAACCAGCAGCGAACTGCCTTACCGGATTGAGTTTTCGATCCGCTGACGGCGGAAAATGAACGGGGCGCCCCTATTGGTTTGCCTTTTCAACCGGGGCGCCTCAGATAACCTTTGAAAAGGTGGACAAAGGCTGCGTCCGAGGCCGGCAGGCTTATGCGCTCACCCCTCTTCTGGATAATTTCGCGGTTTCCCTTTCAGGAATCTAGGCCGCGGAGATAGAAACCGAGCTTTTCCGGCTCCAGCCTTTGGCAACAGGGCAGCTCCAGTCAAGCTGATTAGCGCAAAGGCAATGATCCCGCCGAAGCGGGGCATTGGTATTTAACTCTGTCCGCTCCATCCCTTGATGCAGCTTCACGTCGAGAACCCTAGGACATATTCTTTGGCCCGTGGTCGGCTAACATGATGCTGGTTCGATGCAATACCGATGTGCTCATCTTGACCTGCCCAACTATCGGGGAGTAGCTCAAAGGGCTGGAACGCTAATGCGTGCTCGAGAGCTTCATTACGATAATGCCGGTAACGATGAGAGCGGCGGCAACGATCCTTGTCGGGGTCACGGCTTCGCCAAGTACGGCAATACCTACGACGAATGCGCCGACTGCGCCGATTCCGGTCCAAATCGTGTAGGCGGTACCGAGTGGCAGGCTACGCATCGCTACCGAAAGGAGCGCGAAGCTTGCTACCATAGTGATGATCGTAATGACGCTGGGGGTGAAGAGTGTGAAACCCTGAGACTTCTTCATGAAGAAGGCCCAAACGATCTCCAGCACACCGGCAAGGCCAAGGAAAACCCATGCCATGTTCATTCCTCCGAATGATGGCGGGTCGTCCCGGTTGCGTGGCCGCATTCGTTGAGGGGTCGTCCCCTTCGCGGCGGGCTCATCGACTTTTACAGTCTGTTGATGGGAACTGGAAATACTGGACCTGTAGTCCTTGTCAAGCGATTCGTGTGGCTCATAGATGACTGCTGGAGCGCCGCTCTACCTGCGGCTGCGCGCTTTGCGCCAATTTCGACATGCTGCCGTAGGGGTGTATTTACTGGCATCAATTTATATGCGTTCCTGAGTTTCTGGCCGTATTTCTGTAAGCGTTGCCCCCGTGTCACGCGGGATCACCTTGACGGCTTGAAGTTCCAGGGGAGGAACTCGTCGAGCTGGCTGGCTGGGTGACCTGCGGCGATGGCTTCGAGGATGGCCTGAAGGTATCCGCCACCGCCCGGGCCTTGGCTTCGTCTGGCCAGCGCCGGTGACCCGACGCGTAGATCTCCACGCCCAACGATTTGAGAAACAAAATTGTAGCGCACATTGTGAAACCCACTCCCTACTTTGAGATGTGCAAGATCTCGCAGCAAGGGATAGGTGCTACAACGTGGGGTCGGGACACCAGTTACGTACTTCTTGTGGGTCCCAAGGAATAGAAGCCGCCGCGCGGCAAGACTTCGGATTTCACCTTGGGGAGGAATGTCTTGTGAGGGCTCTCACGGCTCGTTCGCCGCACAATGTCTGATGGTCCGCTGCTGGTATGACCCTGCAATAGGCTGGGAACCGGCGCTGGTCAAAGGCGTGGAGCACGATGCGTACCGGCAATACTGCATCAGTCAGCCGCACGCTTAGCAGGCACAATTTAGGTCAAATAGACTGACTTTTTAACATAAGCCGGATTATGCGAGGATTGCCTGTAGCTGGGTGGATTCACATCCGAAGTGCAAATTCTGTATCAAAACAGATGTTTGCATGGAGGCTATTGAATGGGACGCAGTTATCCTCACCTGAGTTTGGAAGAACGCCGGAAGATTGCCAAGTGGCGTGAAGCCAAAATGCCGGTGCCTGAGGTCGCAGACCGGCTGGGCCGCGCACCGTCTACGATCTATCGCGAGCTGAAGCGCAATCATTGCGACGACAAGGAATTGCCGGAGCTGAACGGCTACTACGCGCTGAACGCCCAGGCCATGTATGAGAAGCGTCGCGCCATCTATCGTAAAATGATCGTACATCCCGAACTGAAGGAGGCCGTCGAAGACCGGCTCAAGGCTGGTTGGTCGCCCGAGCAGATCGCAGGCCGGATGCGGCTGGAGCGCCATCCGATCCGCGTGAGCCATGAGACGATCTACCGTTTCGCCTATTCAAAGGATGGCCGCGAGGAACATTTCTATCGCCATCTGCCAGAGCATCGAAAGCGCCGCAGACCGCGTGGGCACCGGCGGCACAATCGAACTCACATCTTCGACGTGCAGAGCCTGTCTCACAGGCCTGACCGCATCTCAAAGCGCGCAGAGTTCGGCCATTGGGAGTGCGATCTGATGATGTTCCGCAAAGAACATGGAAAGGTGAACGTGACATCGCTCGTCGAGCGCGTGAGCCGGTATGCTGTCGTGATGCGCAATGAAGATCGTCGATCCAAACCAATCATGGAGGCGCTTAGGTCGCGTCGATCATCACGGTCTTCTCTTCGCCGCATTCGGCAGCCAGCCCGACCATCATCCGCGCAAAGATGCCTTTCTCGCTCCAACGCTTCCACCGGCTGTAGAGCGTCTTGTGGGGACCATAGGTGGCAGGAGCGTCACGCCATCGCAAACCATTGCGATTTATGAAGATAATTCCGCTCAGCACCCGCTTGTCATCAACCCGAGGCTTGCCATGCGACTTCGGGAAAAAAGGGGCGAGCTTGGCCATCTGCTCGTCGGTCAGCCAGAAAAGATCGCTCATGTCACAGCTCCATTTTCCGAGCCGTGAATCACGCAGTGCGGCGGAAATCAATGCATCCTGAGCCTAATCAAAAACGGGGGCGTTTTCGGGGGTCACATCAACGTGCTATCCCCGATGTAGAAACTCGACAGAAATAGCTACCATCTCGATAAACACGCTCCCTACGCAACCTGCCAGAATGGGATATACTTTGGGCGATGCCGCACATTGTCAAAGCGGGCGGCTCTAAGACAAATAATATCCGTTTAGGCAATGAAAAGGAGTACACTATGGCTGGTGGCGTAATTACAATGGGGATTATAGGGGCTTCGGTAGCATCGGTTACTTCTGCCGCGAGCATTGCCTCACAAACCTTATCCCAAACAAGGGGGAATCTTGCTCAGGGCTTAGAAATAGTCAACGGCACTAATTATCCACTTAGACCTATTGCGTACGGCAACAGGTTGGGTGCAGCTATAGGAAGGGAGGGCGTAATCCTAAAAGCCCCCGATACACTGGCGCCGCGTGAAATCGATGTCGTTGTTACAGATCAAAACGGATTGAATGACAATATCGGCGCTGTAATCTATAGGTCGGAAATTTTTGATCTTCTTGTGGGATGGCACGTTTACGATGCAGTTGGGGACATATTCAGGTTCTGCACTGCACAGATATTCCCAACAGGGAACAAAACACCCAATGGTATCAAAGATGAATATATCCATGCCTTGAACGGAAGTACATGGAACGCAGATTTGGAAGAATGGCTGAATAAACGGATTTGGTCTGGAGGTGGGTACAACTCCACTAACCACTACACATCAAATAAGATCGGCCCAGCCTATGCAATGCCTCTTAAGGGAAAATTCTCACGTGGAATCGTATCTTACACCTCAGAAGACAAAGAACTGAAAAAGGATCCCACGATTGACGTCAAGAGCATGTATGGCACCGGACAGGGCGCGGCTTTTTCTTCGCTGTCAAAAGCCGGGGCGAAAACAGCCATGATCTATGTTTCCGACACCCCGTTACTACTTGAAGAGGCAAGCAATTCGTATGACTGCGACATTGCAACTTCAATCCTGGATGCAGAAATGGAGAAGAAAATCGCCAAAGAAGAGTACAAGGATCAGGACGCGGTTGAAATTTGACGCTAAGACGGCTTTCGTAGTCAAATCTTCTTGCGGGCGACGCCGTCGCCCGCCCCCCCCCGTCAAGACCAGCTTACCTTGTGATGGTTTGTGATTTTTGATTCCGCAATCGCCTCGGAGGGGCTTTGTTGCGCAAGGAAGTTGAAGGGTAGGCTTCCCCTTTCCCCAGAGGGACTTATACTATGGGCTCTGTGACAGGCATGCCGAGCGTGGTGTAGCCGTTTTGGACGGCAGCGCGGACCTGGAGTTCTGCGACCTGGCGATGGAAATCACGCGCCATGAGGCTCTGCCCCAGCAGCAACACGCAATGCATCTTCGTCTCGGCGCGACTTCAGTGGTGGTAAGGTTAAAGGATCTCGTCCCAGGGCGCAGGAGCGCGCGATTGTCGAATTGGCTGTTTTTTGTCAAAGCCGCACTGGGTGGACCTCCTGTTGTTTGATTTTGCGGCTGATCGCGGCCGATACCACCCCTTGCTTGCAGAGCTCGAACCATTTAGCCTCTCATTGATTTCTGAAATTTATCTTGCCTTATGCCATCCGATCCAGCCGCTTCTGCCGAACCTCAGCCTGTAGAGCTATGCTTGTCAGGCTTGGAAACCGTGAAGGTGAAGACTGACTTGGTGGATATCGAGGTGCAGCGCGTCGCGGCAGCGCCCGGCACCGGAGTTGCCTGGACCCAGACGCGGTTCCGTTCGCGCGGACCGGATACAGTGGAAGTCAAGAGCAACCGTCCTGCGGATTATGTGTATACTCAAGTGCCATTGGACGGCAGTTTTTCAGCTGAGCTGACCTGTGGTTCGCTGTACCAAAGCGGTACCGTCGGGCTTGTCCGCCCACGGGACTCAGGGGCTCTATTCAGGCTGAGCCAGCGCACGGCTGATATCTTTGGGGTAAATGCCCCGCTGGAGATGGTCGAGGGCTGGTTCGCCGGCAGGGTGCCAAAAACAGTTCAATCTCTTTTGGACGGGGCAGGAGGCCCCTCCTATTTAACCGAAGCCCCGCTTCCCAGCTACCTGAGACTGTCGCTGATGCAGGCATTGCAAAGCCGCTTGCCGCTCCGGCCGCAGCTCATCGAAGCAGTGGCCTTGCAGATACTTTGTTTCCAGCTGGAGCACCTGTCATCAGACGACCCGCCCGGGTTGGCCCGGAGCGAACTGCAGGCGGCGCGCGAAGCCCATGCTTTGATCCAGGCCAAGGCTATGACCCCACCTGGTCCAGGGGAGCTGGCGGACCTTGTCGGTGTTCCCGCCAATCGCCTGGCCATGGCCTACCGTGAAGTCTATGGCTGCACATTGGTGCAGGAAATTGAGCAGAATAGGTTGCGCGTGGCCTGCCGGGCCCTGCTGGACGGCGTGCCTGTCAAACAGCTTGCAGGCAAACTCGGATATGCAAGCGTCAGCAGCTTTACCTATGCCTTCCGCAAAAAGATGGGAAGGCCTCCCCGCAAATGGCTGAACGAGCAGGCCCGCAAAGGGTTTAGGAGTTAGCCAGGGGCGGCGGAAAGGTTTGAATACCCGCGGCCTGCTGCAGGGGCATGGCAGAGTTTTTATCATTAGCAACTGGATGGCGTTCTTCTTTACAACAACGAAGGAGGCAAATTCGAACGGTCAAAATCAGAACTGAGCGGCATATAGCAAATTCGGTTACACGGTACACTTGCTGCCGAACTGTCCAAAAATCGGGACACCTTCAGTTTGAACTGAGCATATCAAATCGGGTTGGCGGTCTAGCAGCTGCCGTTCGGCCCGTCTGGCCCGAACTAGTAAGATGCGGAACTTTGCTGACTATCGCGCCTGTAGCGTATGCCTCACACGGAGGCCGCCTGACGAGATTTCTGCGTAGATGACAAGTCCGACCTTATGGCCGACCAACAGTTCAGACCTGAGATCGAAGTCCTTTCTGCAGCGGATACGCCTCGTCGGCGGCACTGGAGCGATGCCGACAAAATCCGGATCGTGAAGGAAAGCTTCGTGAGGCATCGGCAGGTTGCAGCGACAGCCCGGCAGCATGGTGTATCGCCCTCTCTTTTGACGGTATGGCGGCGGCATTACCGGGACGGGGAAATTGGCCACGAGACCTCACCGGCATTTATCCTGTTGACGCTTCCGCCTGGGACGCCCGCGCCAACACCAGTGGCACAGTCTGGAACCGACGATGTCCAGCTCGAGATCGTGCTGAGGAACGGGCGTCGGCTCCTTGTTCCCTCTACAACGGACCCCGAGATGCTGGCCCAGCTTCTTCCGGTGCTGGAGGTGCGATGATCGCCTTCTCGGCGGGGGTAAGAGCAATGGTTATGATAACTCTGCTGTCGAGACGTTCTTCAAACCAATCAAAGCCGAGTTGATCTGGCGCGGGTCATGGCCAACACGCCGAGACGCTGAAGGCGTATAACACCATTCTATTTCATCTGCAAAATATCGACAAATGAGCCGGCTCGTTTCATTGTTGATACGAGCCACCACACTCCGGGACTAAACACCTAAATCAAGTATGATCTCGATCCCGAACCAGGACAATCTCAAGCCGCTACAGGCATAGGATCTGCAGGTTAAGCTCAAAACATCAAACTGAGATCGAGCTCTCTCTGTAGCCCTGATTTTCTTAACCCCGAGCTTGCGATCAATTACATACGGCTCCAGCTTCTCCCGCATTTTCGAAGAGGTGCTTCTGGATCTTTCAATGTGCCAAAATCGCTCCTCTCCGCAACTCTCCTTTCTTGGTGATCATGGTCCACAACATACGGCCAACTTGTTTGCCAGTGCGATCGCAACCAACATTCGCGGCGTGCGGGCCAAAAAGCGTTGATCGTTATCATGCGCTGTCTTTAATACAACGTACATATCTCTTCTTCATCTGTTTCTCAGGTGAGGAGCCCTACCCCATAAAATCGCGACTTTACTAATCGGATAAGAAGGAGGGGGAATGCAATAAATCTTTCCGGTATTCTGGGGAATAATACGCTTTGCTGTTCCTCGCACTTGCGCTATCCGCAGGTAGAGCATTTTGCAGATGAAGCATTTTAAGGACTGAGCGATGACACATACGCCGGAATTAACCCTGGCAGATAGGGGTAGCTTCAAGATCGCCTGGATGTTTCCTGTCAACTACCGGATCGCTGCCAAAGAACCGTGCGATCTCAATGGCATGGGGGTCGAAAATGACGAACCGCGCTTCGCGACCTGCGTAGGTCGCTCCAATGTATCGGACGGCTGGTGCAATACATTGGGCGGGGGCCGGTGTACAACGTCAGCCCTGCGACATGTGGCTTGGAGTACACGCTTGTCCTGGATAGGGGGCCTTCGAACTGTACGACGTGGCCGTTATGTCGGGTGTGATCTGCCCGATGGCCCGCGGATTCAGCACAGACGAGACCGGCTTTGCCCTCCGCCCCGAGTACGCGGAGGGGATGTTCACGTGAAGGGACTGCTGCGATGATTGCGCTGCTATCACGTTGCGGGCAAGGCATGGGTCTGCTGGCTGTGCTGTCGGTGGTAACGGCGGCACTGCAGTTCGTGGTGCCGCTCTACATGATGGCGATCTACAACCGCGTCCTGCAGACTGGTTCCATGGAGACACTGCAGGCTATTTCGCTGATCGCAGGCGGCTTGCTGATCGTGCTAGGCATCGCCGAGAGCGGTCGGTCGCGGGTTCTGGCCATGATGGCGGCCCGGATCTCAGCGTACCTTAAAGCCGACGTCTACCGGGTCGTCGTCTCAGGGCCCTCCAGCGCTTTGGCTGCTGCGATCGAGGCCCAGGATGAGGAGGTTCGAGCAGGCGGCCGCCAGCAAGCGGTGGCGGATCTGCGCAACGTGTCGTCCTTTGTCTCCTCGGGCGCGCTCAATACCTTCTTCGACGCGCTATTGGCACCGGTGTTTCTGGCGGCGCTGTTTGTACTGCATCCGCTTCTGGGCTGGATCGGCGTCAGCGCGGCGGTGTTTATCCTGTCGTTGGCGGTCGCCGCAGAATGGGTCGCGCGTGGCTCCAATACGAGAATTAGCGAGGCCGAGGGGCGTGCACAGGCAAAGATCGAACGCCTGATAAGCCAGTTCGATGCGGTGGCGGGCATGGGGATTGCCCCCAACCTTTACACCCGTTGGGACCGGGAGAGGCAGGAAGCCGAGGCGCTTTCCTTGCGCAGCCAATCGATTGTCGGGGCAATCGGAGGCGTGGCGCGGACCGCGCGCCTCGTTGTTCAGATCGCCATACTGGGGGTGGGTGCGTGGCTGGCACTGAACGCGGATGGGTTTCTCGCAGGAGCCATAATCGCAGGGTCGATCATCCTGACAAGGGCGCTGGCCCCTATCGATCAGTCCATCGTCGTATGGCAGCGTTTCGTGCGGGCCAGGGCCAGTGCAGGGCGTCTGATGCGCGTCGTCACCGCCGTGGATGCTCTGCCTGACCGGCCGCCGGCACCCCGTCCCGCTCCCGTTCTGGAGCTGCGCGGGGTCACGCTTGCCCATCCCGGCCAGCGTAGAGCGATGCTGCAGGACGCTACCCTGTCCATTAAGGGCGGCGAGGTACTCGGCATTCTTGGACCGGTCGGAGCCGGCAAGACGACGCTTTTACGGGCCATGGCCGGCCTGCACAGCCCCCGGGCGGGTTCTATCCTACTCGGCGACACCCCCACGGATGCCTTCATTGAATCTGATCGCCAGCGTGACTTCGGATTCCTGCCGCAGGATATCCAGCTGTTGCCAGGAACCATCGCTGAGAACGTTAGCCGCTTTGCGGATCCCTCTCCCGAGGTTCTGGCCGACGTTCACTGCGCCCTGAAGGTCAGCGGCGCATCTGCACTGGTCGAGGAATTGCCCGAGGGTCTCGGAACCGATTACCAGCCGGAGCGGCTGTCGGCCGGTCAGACGCAGCTCCTGGGATTGGCGCGGTCTTTCTACGGCAAGCCGGTTCTCGCGCTGCTGGACGAGCCGACAGCGAACCTTGATGCAAGTGGGAAGACGGCAGTGGCGCGTGCCATCGCGAGCCGTAAGGCTGCCGGGTTGATCACCGTCATCGTGTCTCATGACCGCAGCGTGCTGGAAGGGGCCGACCAGCTTCTCTACGTGGCGCCGGGACTGGCCAAGTTGGGACCGCCCGAAGAGATTTTCCGCTACCTCGCCCATATTCAGAAGCGCAACGCCGAGGGCGCCACGGGACCTGCCGGGAGGGATCCATCGTGAACGCCTCACATCGCCGCCGCCCCGCCGAAACGCGCTATTTCTGCGACCCCTTCGTTGCGGTGTGCTGCTGCTTCATTCTTTTCGGGCTGGGCGGGTTCCTCGTCTGGTCCGCGACCGCGCAGCTCGCACAAGGGATCACTGCAAGCGGGGTTTTGATTTCCGAGACGCGCCGGTATCCCGTGCAGCACCTTGAGGGCGGCATAGTTCAGAAGGTTACGATCCGGGAAGGGGACACCGTCGAGGCGGGCACGGTGGCCATGATCATCACAGACGCTGCGTCTGATGCACGCCTTTCGCAGGCCCGCACCGAGATGCTAGGCCTGCTGGCATTGATTGACCGCACGACGGCGGAAATGGAATGGACTTCCAGCCTTGCCTTCACGAGACTGGATGCGGCCGCTTCGAACCAGATCGACACGACCGAGCTGAAAAACTTGAATAGGATGCTCTTCGCGGATCGCCGTGCCGCCCTGGAAGGCGAGCGCGACTTGATCCGCGCACGGATCGACCGGCTGGAGGCTCAAAAGATTGTCCTGGAGGTCCGGCGCACTGGAAAGGACCGAGAGATCGCCGTCCTGGCGCAAGAGCGCGAGATTCAGGAACGTGCACTTGGTCAGCAGCTTGGCAATGTCAGCCGGCTCAATGAACTTATGCGGCTGCTGGCAATCGCGGAAACACAACGCGCTGAAATAGACGAGGACGAGCGTGTGATCGCCCAATCCGTAGCCGAAGCCCGTCTGGAATTGCGCCAGATCGACTTGCGTACTCGTGCCGAATTGTCCGGCGTCAGATCTGACGCCGTGCGGGATCTCGCCGTGGTGATGCGCGAGGTCGAGGCGCTAGAGGACCGCCGCGACCGTAGCCACGTCGTGGTCCCCGTGGATGGTGTAGTGATCGACTTGGCCTTCGCGGCGCAGGGAGGCGTCGTCGCCCCGCGCGACCGTTTGTTCGACGTGGTGCCGTCGACAGTGCAGCGGCAGGTCGAGGTCCGCTTCAGCCCTGGCGATCGCGATGACCTCACCACGGGGTACGAGGTAAACCTGCGCTTCGGCACTCTCGATCCCATTGACCCGCCGGAGATCGTCGGCACGCTCGACACGATTGCCGCAGACGCAACGCTCGATCCGCAGACCAACACCTACTATTATCTGGCCACGGTGGCCGTGTCGCCGGAGGCTTTGGCGGAACTCGACACTTTTGAGATCACGGCCGGCATCCCAGTTGAGGTCTTCTTTGACAAGGGGACGTCCCGGACCCCCCTGTCGTATTTCATCGAGCCCATCGCCGAGATGATGCGTCTGGGAATGCGATCCTGAGAATATCCCCATCAAGGGATAAGAATACCGGTCAGAAGAATGATCTCGGCTTCAATGAGACGGGCCTCGTGCCGACTAGCGATAATGTTGAACGTGGCATCAAAAACATCCACACGCGCCTCGATTACCTCGGTATAGGGCACGAGGCCGGTCTGAACTTGTCGCTCCACATCCGAAACACGTTCCTCCAACAGACCAATGCTGCTGCTCTGCAGAACGGCCAGATCCCTGGCGGCAGCAGCCCGCGCGCCGGCCCGGCGGATCTCGATCTCTAGTTTGCGCCGCGTAGCCACCATCTCGGCAGCCAGGGCGGCGATGTCGGATGCGTTTTGTGCGGCTTCGTCTTGTCGGTCCCTGCGATAAATCGGTATCTCCAGCGTCAGGCCGACCCCAAAACGGTCATCTTTGTCGTCACCAGCGAGCGCAATCCCCGCGACGGCGGCGATCGTCGGGCTCCGCTTTGATTCGATAACATCGGATTGCGCATCAAGCACGGCGTTCTCGGCGGCAAGACTGCGCAATGCAGGGCTCGAAACCAGCCCCAGTCGAATTGCCTCTTTCTCGGTTGCAATCCCAACAGCGCGACGGAGCAGAACTGGATCGAGGCCTGAGACTATCTTGCGCTCGCCAAAGAGATGAGCCCAGGACAGCTGTGCATCCGCAAGATCCTGGCGCGCGCGGGCCAGTCCTATCTCCGCACGCTGCTTTTCGACTTCCGCCAACCGAAGTTCTGCTGAAGTCGCAAGGTTGAGGTCCATGAGGCGCCGGGCCGCGAGAATCCCCTCGGCATAGTCCGCGATCTGCTTTCGATGAAGCGCGATGCGCTCTTGTGCATGATGCGCTGTTTCCACCGCATCGAACGCATTGGCCAACAGGGCAGCGCGCGCCAGCGCCAGCGACAGGTCGGTCTTTCCCTGCTCTGCCGCCAGCCGGACTACCTCAGCCCGCCGCTTTCCGAAATCAATGAGCGGCTGGCTGATCTGCAATCCTAAACTGTCGTCACCAAACGTTTTCCCGGTCAGAGAGATTTCGGGTCGGACCGGATTTGACTGCGACCGACCGCGGGCTTCAAGAGCCGTACCCCGCAACTTGGCGGCCAGCAATGAGGGATCTGACCGGTAAAGGGCATCTAGCGCCTCCAGAAAGGCCCGTGTGGAGGCCGACGCATCGGTGGCAAACCGCATCACGCCCGGATCTTCCGAGGAAACCGCGGCGCCCGTCGGGTGGGCAGGTTCGCGTTGGATCGTTTCGGTTCCGGCCGCGCAGCCCGCAAGCAGGAAAACGCACCAGAACACAAACGCCCTTCCGCCATAGTGCAGCATGCCCCGTCTCCTCCGCCTCACCCGGTCAGACCGTCACCGTCGTGACCGCGTCCTCGACCAGGATCTGGGCGTAACCGTTTTCATAGACGTCATAGACAACACTGTTCACTGTCTGCTGTCCATTTGCGGTAAAGCCGCCGCCATTCGCGGATAAGTCCACGACGTCACCCGCATCGCCGCGGACCGTGAAAGTCGTGGTCCCGCCGGATGTGTCCTCTGACAGATCAATCAATGCCAGCTTGTCTATGACCAGCGTATTGTCACCGCTGCCGGTCAGATCGATCAACTCGAAGTTCTCCACATCCGTGCGCGGCCCTGTCAGGTCAAGCGACAGTCCCGCACCGTCGATAATCAGACGATCGTTTCCATGCCCGCCATCAATTTCGGCAAAGTCGAGGGCGGTGATTGTGACGCTATCGTCGCCCGCTCCGCCGCGCACCACGTCACCGGTGGCAATGTCCGTGAAGATGTCATCACCCGCATTCCCCGAGAAATTGTCCGCCACGGAGGTACCCGCCCCTGTCACGACGGCGGTGTCCTCCGTGCCCGTGTAACCGCCATAGATCACATAAGCCTCTCCGGCGTTGTTGCCCCCGTCATCGCCGTAGGGCATGCCGACAATCAGGTCGTCGAACCCATCCCGGTTCACGTCCCCGGCAGAAGACACAGACCAACCGGCCCAGTCGCCCGTCGCATTACTCCGGATCACCAAGCCCTGCGCGGCGGTGAGCGTTGTGAGATCCACATCGGCCCCGGTGGTACCGCCATAGATCACATAAGCCTCTCCGGCGATAGGGCCCCCGTCATCGCCGTAGGGCGCGCCGACAATAAGGTCGTCGAAGCCGTCCCCGTTCACGTCCCCCGCGGAGGACACGGAATAACCGGCCCGGTCACCCGCTTCATCACCTTGGATCACGAAGCCCTGCGCGGCTGCGAGCGTTGTGAGGTCGACATTGGCCCCTGCGGCACCGCCATAGATCACATAAGCCTCTCCGGCGTTGTTGCCCCCGTCATCGCCGTAGTGCGCGCCGATAATCAGGTCGTCGAACCCGTCCCCGTTCATGTCCCCCGCAGAGGACACGGATAAACCGGCCTCGTCGTATGCTGCATCCCCCTGGATCACAAAGCCCTGCGCGGCAGTGAGCGTTGTGAGGTCCACATCGGCTCCGGTGGCACCGCCAAAGATCACATAAGCCTCTCCGGCGAGAAGGCCCCCGTCATGACCGGAGGGCGCGCCGACGATCAGGTCGTCGAACCCGTCCCCGTTCACGTCCCCCGCGGAGGACACGGAATAGCCGGCCCGGTCACCCGCTTCATCACCTTGGATCACGAAGCCCTGCGCGGCTGCGAGCGTTGTGAGGTCGACATTGGCCCCTGCGGCACCGCCATAAATCACATAAGCCTCTCCGGCGTTGACCCCTCTGTCATCGCCATAGGGCGCTCCGACAATCAGGTCGTCATACCCGTCACCGTTCACGTCCCCCGCGGAGGACACAGCACGGCCGACCCGGTCACCCGCTTCATCCCCCTGGATCACGAAGCCACGTGCAGCGGTGAGCGCCGTGAGATCCAAATTGGTCGCGGTGGCACCGCCATAGATCACATAGGCCTCGCCGGCATTGGAGCCCCCGTCATCACCTTGGGGCGCGCCGACAATCAGGTCGTCGAACCCGTCCCCGTTCACGTCCCCCGCAGAGGATACGGAATAACCGGACTCATCATCTGTCGCATCCCCCTGTATCACGAAACCCTGCGCGGCAGTGAGCGTTGTGAGATCCAAATTGGTCGTGGTGGCACCGCCATAGATCACATAGGTCTCTCCGGCGTTGGTGCCCCCATCATCGCCGAGGTACGCACCGACAATCAGGTCGTCGAACCCATCACCGTTCACGTCCCCCGCAGAGGATACGGAATAACCGGCCTGGTCAGCCGTCGCATCGCCTTGGATCACAAAGCCCTGCGCGGCAGTGAGGCCGGACAATACAATGGGCTCGTTGACGTTTGTTACGGTGACTGCCACCGCCTGCGTTGCCGACTGGCCGCCGCTGCTGGCCGTGACCACGATGTCATAGACATTGTCGCCATCCGCATCAGAGGGGTTTTCGTAATCCGGCGCACTTTTGAACGTCACCGCCCCGGTATTTGCGTCGATGTCGAATAGCGCGGCGTCAGTGCCCGAGAGGGTGTAGCTGACCGCGTCACCATCCGCATCCGCTGCCGCTGCCGTGTAGGCCGCGGTCTGGTTCTCCGCCACGCTGGCCGCGCCGCCCGAAGTGAAGCCGGGCGCGTTGTCGTTGACATTTGTTACGGTGACTGCCACCGCCTGGGTTGCCGACTGGCCGCCGCTGCTGGCCGTGACCACGATGTCATAGACATTGTCGCCATCCGCATCAGAGGGGTTTTCGTAATCCGGCGCACTTTTGAACGTCACCGCCCCGGTATTGGCGTCGATGTCAAATAGCGCGGCGTCGGTGCCCGAGAGGGTGTAGCTGACCGCGTCGCCATCCGCATCCGCTGCCGCTGCCGTGTAGGCCGCGGTCTGGTTCTCCGCCACGCTGGCCGCGCCGCCCGAAGTGAAGCCGGGCGCGTTGTCGTTGACGTTTGTTACGGTGACTGCCACCGCCTGGGTTGCCGACTGGCCGCCGCTGCTGGCCGTGACCACGATGTCATAGACATTGTCGCCATCCGCATCAGAGGGGTTTTCGTAATCCGGCGCGCTTTTGAACGTCACCGCCCCGGTATTGGCGTCGATGTCAAATAGCGCGGCGTCGGTGCCCGAGAGGGTGTAGCTGACCGCGTCGCCATCCACATCCGCGGCCGCAGCCGTGTAGGCCGCGGTCTGGTTCTCCGCCACGCTGGCCGCGCCGCCCGAGGTGAAGCCGGGCGCGTTGTCAGTCTTGGGCTCGGAACTTCCGGAAGCAAGCGCTATGCCTCCGAGTGCCACTGCGCCCGAACCAGCGAAAAACCCCCCATCTAAGCTCACCTCATCGACACCAAGCGCGGAAAGCTCTTCGCGGGGTATTTCGATGTTGCCATCGATGATCTCGTATTGATCGCTTGACAGAATTTCAATGCGGCCGTCAGACAAACGAAGTTCGAGCGCACCGTCGGCGAGAACGCGCGACGACACAATCAGAACCGCACCGGCTTCAGTTCCCTGTGCGTTCGCATCTGCGGCAATCAGCGCTACAACTGCTGTTGCTCCCAAGAGCATGGCCTTGGTCGCGCGTCGATGCATCGATCTCTTGGACATGACCATGGGCGCGGTGTCTAAGTTCGCATTTTGCCTCGCATCGTCGCGCTCAAAACCACAATTGGGGGTATCGTCCATCGAGTTTATCCCCTTAATCTCTCTAAAGGTGTTCATTGCTGCCCCGACCCTTCTGGGCGCTCATTCATAACGAGCGCTTTCAGGTTCCAGTTGAGTGTTTTGGAAGCGAGTCGGCTTGAAAGAGGGCGGTTGTCGTGGTGCTGGACGACTTGCGGCAGGGGAGCGGGAAGGCAGAGCAAAGGTTCCCTCACCTCATAGATGGCGTGGCCATCCGCTCCGATGCTGTCACCAAAGGCATTGACCTGGAAGCAGGCACCTTTGCACAGCAGCGCCGGAGCCGGAGCTGGTTGACCAAATCCTGGACAAACCGCCAGTCAGCACCTGCAGCTCCTCCTCGTACGCCATCTGCAGCTCGAAATCCCCTCCCAGCTTGATGCTCGTGAGACGGAAGCCCTGCGCCGGGAACCGGTTGCCCAGGTAATTTGTATAGACCTTCTGTTCATTGCGGGTAAGGTTAAGTGATCTTGCCCCAAGGCGCAGGAGTGCGCGATTGTCGAATTAGCTGTTTTTTTGTCGAAGCCGCACCAGGTGGCCCTCCTGTTGTTTGATTTTGTGACTGAGCGCGGCCGATGCCACCTGAGCTAATGGGAAAAACTTCCTTCCCACCAATCCGTTGCTATCGTTGCGGGCATAGGTGGAGAGAGGAGCATCTGATGGACATCAAGATTCTGGGCATTGAACTGGGCAAGACCGTTTGCTGTCTCGCCGGGCTGCCGGGCGTGAATAGTTGATCTCCGAGACAGGGGCCGTTCACCTGGTCGGATTTGGACTGGCAACAAGCCGGACAAAGTGAGCTTTCATCTTACCAATGCGAAAAACGGCTATCGGTCGGTCCTGGCATGATTAGACAACACAACACTCATCGTAACATGTCGGAGAACTCGCGCTGACTTGCGTTTTGTGCTTAGGCAGGCCCATCGCAATCCACGAGGCAATTTCAGCGCCGAGTTTTTGGGGCTGACCTGTCCGAAGTGGTGCGCCGCCAATGCTCCGTTCCGATCCAGAAGCAGAAAGGATGGCGTTCCGCGCAGACCGTATCGCTCCATTGTGACAGGCATTGCGGCTTTTCCCAGTGTATCGACGCCGACGGGAAATGTGAGGCGGTATTCGTGCAGGAAGGCCTCAAGCTACACCGGCATCATAGCTGCGTGATGTTTGAACACGGTGTGCAGACCGATCGCGGCGACGTCGTCGCGCGGGAATGTGCAATGCATCCCGACGAAGCAGACATCTTGTGCGGCTAACAAGGAGCGAAGATCGACCCTCCGCTGTTCCTCATCCAGAATATGCTCAAGGATCAGGTTGTTTCCGGCATCAGCAAAAGCAGCCAACGAGGCATGGCAGCCGCGAAAGAAAGCTGATCTGTAGCTACGCCAGTTGAAGTCTCCAGTTTTGAAACGTGCCGAAGGGAGATCGCCTGTGTCGCGGAGAAGATCAATCGAGAAATACCTGAACGGTTTCTCGATCTTGGCTTGCAGCACACGTGCGGCGAGTAGTGTCTTACTCTGGCCCAGCCGTTCCTTCTGAAACCGGCGAACACCTAGGAAGAGCCCGGCTCGTGCGAATGCCGCAAACAGAACGCAGGTCCGAAAACTGGTGCAAAGCTGCCGCCTGTACCCACAGAGACAAACCACCATTTAGCGTGACCGCTATTGGGTGCATGCGCAAACTAGGGGGTTTGCAGCCGGACGCGTGTGTTCTCTTTCGAGTCGCCTTCGGCCATCTTCGAGAAGGCCGCTCGCCAGCCGTCGGCAAGTTCGGGCAGAACGGCCAATTCCGCTGCGTTGGCAGGGTCCACCTTGCGGGTCAAGCGGGCCGCGGTCACGCGCCTGACGGTCCAGGCCGGGTGGGGGCGGCCGGTGAGAGTCATGATGTCCCCGGCCTGGATCGTTCCCGTCGAAAGGATGCGATAGTACCAACCTGTCCGTCCGGTCTTCTGGAACAGCCACGCCATCCTGCTATTGCCGGTATGCGCGTTGAGCTTCCAGCAGGGCTGCCGCCCCTGACTTATCTGGACCTTGGCTGTGCCGAGGGTGAATACGTCCCCGATGCAGACCGTATCTTCGGTCAAACCGGTTGTGGCGAGGTTTTCGCCGAAAGCGCCGGGCAGCAAGTCCTCCCGGTTCAGCTCGCCGCTCCACGCCGGGTAATGATCTGCCGGATAGTGATGCAGGGCTTTGTCCGGGCCGCCATGCACGGTTAGGTCGGCCTGTGCATCGCAGGTCAGGCCAGCTTCGCCAATCTCGACGCGGCCCGTTACGGGCTGTTTGCCGATGGCTGATGGCGGCTTTTCGGGCCAACGGTGTTCGACCGCCCCGGCAAAAATGCCTACAACAGGAATTGAGAGGGTCATGCCGTCACCTGTTCGTGGCAAAGCTGCGTGGTTTCTTCGGGTGTTAGAGGGAGCGACAAGAGGGCGCAATACGCGCCGTCCCCGGTTGCTCGGTGATGTGCGCAAGTCTTGCAGATCCCAAAGGCCCGTCCGCCGTTTGCCGCCAGCCGGGCCGTGAGAATCTGCGAAAGCCGCTCGCAAAGATGCTGCTGTTCTCTGTCCGGCAAGACACCGATTGCACCCAACAGGACGCCGCGGCGATCAGCCAGTGCGACCCCGGGAACAGTTAGATCATACGTGATCGACCGCCGGTCGTTTTCGGACCTGCGTTCGGTCAAATACCCTTTGCGCACCAGTGACTTCAGCGTCTGCGACATCGTTCCGCGCGTGGTGCCCAGAAACTCGGCCACGTGGGAGGGCGCGCGCGAGAAGCGGTTCGCGCGGGCCAGGTACTCCAGTGCTGCGATCTGGGCTGGGTTGAGGTCGGCCTCCCATGTCTCTGCAGCGTCGAGGCGTGCCAGCCGGTTTATGAGGGCGCGGATCTGTTCGGTCGTGTTCATGGGCATTTAATAGCGAGTCAAAATCATTATTGCAATAGTTTCGACTCGATGCTATCGACTCGCCATCAATTGACCAAATGGAGACCATGATGACCCGATCCCTTCTTACGTCCGTCTGCGCATTACTGCTGGCCAGCGCGAGTTTCGCTGATGAAACCCACGCCATCCATCAGGAGGGTGCGATAGTGTCGGCGGCGAAGGCTTCCAAAGCGGCTGCTTTCGACATTCTCGCGGCCCATGCCCACCGCGACGGCCGCCTCGTGACCTTCCACATGACCACGAACGGCATTGCCGGAGCAGAACAGCCGGATCCAGCCGGTGCTCTCGGCGGTGCGCCGGTCTTGTCTTATGTCTGGCCGACCTCGCTGGATCCGGCGGCCGTCGGGTTCGAGGGAGGAACCGGCATTCTGGCGCTCGCCGCCACCAGCCACCCGGATTTCGACGACACGCCGCTTTATGATGAGAACAACGATGGCGACCCGGCCAATGACGGCCTGCTTTGGCACAGCCACTGGGTGGTCCTAACCCTGACAGAGGCCTGCGGAGACGGCGCGCTCGGTGTGCGCGATATCCCCGAAGGTACCGCCCCCGCCATGCCCGCGACCTGGCCGGGCCTGCCCGTCTTTATCGACAGCCCCGGCTACACGCCGCTCTTCGAGGGGCCGGAAATCACCGTGACCGTGCCCTTTGTCAGCGCGGAGACGGTGGCCGGGGCGGCTTACGACGGCGTGACCTCGGCGCTGCGGGTGAACAAAAACATCCATGCACCGCTTCTTTGTGTGACGGATGTCTTCGATGTGGCTTCCGGTGATCTCAGCCTGCCCGGCGCGATCAACTGATCATAGAGGTCGCGCCCCTGCGGCGCGGCCCGCCTGCTCAAGTAGATTGATATGGCCGATAACTGGCTGTCAACCCTGCTCACGGACACGCCGCAGGAAGGCTATGACCTTGCAGTTTTGATGGTGCGCACCGCTGTCAAGATGACCCAGGCTGATCCCGCCGTGCGCGGGGAACTGCGTGCCGTCTACGGAAAAGACGCCGATGCGCTCATCGCGGTCTCCACGGTCGTCGCGGCCCATTTTCAGACCGTCGCTGCGGCGAATAACTATTGGAGAGTATAATGCCGAATGCCCAGCACCCGTTCCCGGACTGGTCCGTGGACCAGTGGCTCAACACCCCTGAGCCAATTTCCCTGTCCGGCCTGCGCTGCAAGGTTGTCGTGATTGAGGCCTTCCAGATGCTTCGCCCAGGCTGCGTCACCCATGGCCTGCCGCTTGTGCAAGAAGTCCATGACCTCTTGCCGCTTCTGATCTATCGCGCACAGGTGCGAGGCGATCGCCTCATTGGAAGAGCCGAAGCGGATTTGGAGACCGTTCATGCGGGCAAGAGCTACGACCTGGAGCTTCAGTCCAAGAATGGTGCTGAAAAAATGTAAAGCTGAACCTTTCCGGATAGCGTGGAATAAATCGCAGCTCGAGCTTCAATTCGGGACCAGTGTGATCCGCCTGTAAGGGCTCGAACCAGGTTTCGATGCTTGCGCGCAATAGTCCGTTCCTATGATCAGAACAACAGCGCGTCGAACGAGATAGTGGAAGATCAGAGGCTAGGCGTGTCAGATGCGAGCGACAACAGCACATGCTGCTGAGTGAAAAGACGCGGAGCGCGTAGACGACTCCTTTTCAGCGAAACCTGCCGCGGGCCAGAAGGGTAAGCACAAAGACCACGAACAGCAGCAGAAAGATAAGAAACACTATTTTCGCCGCACCTGCCGTTGCCGGTGCGATATCGCTGAAGCCAAAGAAGCCAGCGGTAAAGGCAATCACAAATGAAATGTATGCCAAATGCCGCATTCAGCTTCCTCTGAGTTAGCAGGTGTGCCGTGTGACTTCTGTAAAACCGCAAAAACAGGCCAAAAGTTCCAAAATGGAAGGTCCACCTCTCCGAATAGTCTACTGATAGGTCACCTCGACAACAACGGCTTTGGCCTCGGCGGGAAGGCAGTCCATTCCAAAAGGTCAGATCGTTTGCCCATTTCTGGTTGGTACGGGCGAGCGGAGACCCGCGCCAGCCAAGTGCCCAATGCTCTGATCGCAGCCATTCAAAAGCGGTCGGATTTGTAGGTGGAGACTTGAGCCGCTCCTGTGCGTATGCAGGTACTATTCTCCGGCGTAGGTACATCTACCGGCACCGCGCCGCTTAACCTGGCTACCGCCGTACTCTGTTGCCGAAAGCGAGATTTTTTTGTT
>NZ_JAHVJA010000021.1 GCF_019801465.1 Leisingera daeponensis | reverse complement strand
TAAGGCTCAAGACGGTCCATCTGCGCGTCCGTCAGCCAGAAAAGATCAGACATATCACCGCTCATTTTTCGAACCGTGAATCACGCCACCCACCGGAAATCAATGGGTCCTGACCCTAGCGATCGTTTACGACAACGCGCACAACTATGCCAAAGTGACAGGTTTTCGGAGCTAATGAATGCCCGCCCAAGTTCAGACTTGTGCTGCTTGGACTGCTGTGTGGCCGGGCTCACTGGCCCAGTCTTCGAACATCCTGATCCGCTGCTCAAAGCTGGCAGCTTGCTGTGCACCCCGCTCGGATAAAGTAAACTGAAGCGCGAAGCAGGCCTCGTCCCGTTTCTCGAACTGCAGCGATTCAAACTCCAGCCCCATGCGGCGCGCCAGATCCATCATCCTGCAGGCAGTATTCATCGGATCAGTGCAGTAGAAACTTCCGTACATTATCTTCCACCTTTCATTGACAGAACTTTATTCCGCTTGGGGTGAAATATTCTTTTTCTTTACCTTGCAGCAGCCAGTACCTGAGGGGTAAACTTTCAACAGTTCTTAACTTTGCGAAAGTATCTGCTGTGGCTGAAGGTTCCTTCGATCAGTTCGACCGCAAGATCCTTCAAGCCCTGGCTGAAGACGGGCGTATCTCAAATTCTCAGCTGGCCCAGAAAATCGGGCTTTCACCTAGCCCCTGCTGGCAGCGGGTGAGGCGGCTGGAAAAAGAAGGGGTGATAAGCGGCTACCGCGCAATCCTTGATCAGGAAAAGCTTGGGGCGCCGGAGGTTGTGATGATCGAAGTGGTGCTGGACCGGCATGATGACGAGATTCTAGAAGCCTTCGGAACAACTATGGAACGGATCCCCGAAGTGCTGGAGGTGCATCTGACCACTGGCGAATACGATTACCTGATCAAGGTGGCAGTGAACGGCACCCGCGGCTACGAGGAATTCCTGAGGCGCAAACTCTACCGGGTTCCGGGGATACGCCACACGCGCTCGAGCTTTGTGCTGCGCAGCCTGAAAAACGTGCAGGCTTTCTTGCCGCCCGGCTAAGGCATCCAAACACCGGCAAGCCAGAGGGCCCTCCTGGCCCAGTTTGGCCACATGCAGCGCTGGCGCTCAGATGCTTGCGTCCAGCGCAGTAATCACAGCGTCGCCCATCTGGCTGGTGGAGACCGGCTCCACGCCTTCGCTGGCCAGCAGGTCCGCGGTGCGCACGCCGTCGGCCAGAACCTTCTCGACCGCGGCTTCCAGGCGGTCGGCCTCGGCGCCCTGGTCGAAGCTGTAGCGCAGCGCCATGGCAAAGCTCAGGATGCAGGCGATCGGGTTGGCCTTGCCCTGGCCCGCGATGTCCGGCGCAGAGCCGTGCACGGGTTCGTAAAGCGCCTTGGGGCGGCCATTTTCCATCGGTGCACCGAGAGACGCGGAGGGCAGCATGCCCAGCGAACCGGTCAGCATCGCGGCACAGTCGGACAAGATGTCGCCGAACAGGTTGTCGGTCAGAATGACGTCGAACTGCTTGGGCGCGCGCACCAGCTGCATGGCGCCGTTGTCGGCATACATGTGGCTCAGCCCGACCTCGGGGTAGTCCTTGCCGACGCGGGTCACCACCTCGCGCCACAGGATGCCGGATTCCATCACGTTGGCCTTCTCCATCGAGCAGACCTTCTTGCCCCGGCGCATCGCCAGCTCGAAGGCCGACCGGGCGGCACGCTCAATCTCGCTCTCGGTATAGCGCTGGGTGTTGATGCCGACACGCTCGTTGCCTTCCTCGATGATGCCGCGCGGCTCGCCGAAGTAGACGCCCGAGGTCAGCTCGCGCACGATCATGATGTCGAGGCCCGCGACGATGTCCTTCTTCAGCGAGGAGAAATCCGCCAGCGCGTCAAAGCACTGCGCCGGGCGCAGGTTGGAGTAGAGGTCCATCTCCTTGCGCAGGCGCAGCAGGCCGCGTTCGGGCTTCACCGAGAAGTCCAGGCCGTCATAGGCCGGGCCGCCGACGGCGCCGAGCAGCACCGCGTCGACTTCCTGCGCCTTGGCCATGGTCTCATCCGCCAGCGGCAGCCTATGCTTGTCATAAGCCGCGCCGCCGACCAGATCCTCGCTCACATCGAACCGCAGGCCGCGCTTGTCGCCGAACCAGGCGATGATCTTGCGCACTTCGGCCATGACTTCGGGGCCGATCCCGTCGCCGGGCAGAATCAGAATCGATGGGTTGGGCATGGGGATCCTCCTGGGACATTCCGGGCGGCGGGCTCAGTGTCCCGCCGAGAGATCGAAGGCAAAGACCTGTTCGGCCAGGGCGGCGGCATCCAGCAGGAAATCCTCCTGGTACCACGGGGCGGTCATGTGGAAACCCGCGGGCAGGCCGGAGGGATCCCAGCCGCACGGGATCGAGACAGACGGGTGGCCGGTCATGTTGGTGGCAAAGGTGTAAGGGTACCAGGAGGCCCGCACCCGGCCGGCCGGAATGCCGTTGATGGGAACCGGACCGTGCGGATCCTGGCTGTGCGGCAGCGGCGGTGCCGACAGTGTCGGTGAAGCGATCAGATCGAAACGGGCCAGGACGTCCTGCACCTGCTGGAAGGCACGGGTGCGCGCGGCGCCGGCCGCGGCGAGATCGAGCGCGCTGTGGCGGCGTCCGTTTTCCACATGCACCACCAGGCTCGGGTCCAGCTCGGCGCGCCGGCTGTCAAGCGCCGCACCGGCGCGCGCGGCCAGCAGGGTTTCGAGCACCACCATGAAATGCGGCTCCAGCGCGGCGAAATCGAGTTCGATCTCCGCAACCTCAGCGCCTGCGCTGTCAAGCTGCGCAATGGCCTTGGCGCTGAGCGCAGCGATGCCATGGTCGACCGGGTTGCCCGCCTGCGGCAGCCAGGCGATCCGCAAGCCCTTCAGGGACTGGCAGCGGCGCCGCGCGGGCATCTGTGCCTGACCGAAGGGGTCGCGCCGGTCAAAGCCGCGGATCACATCGAACAGCAGCCGCGTGTCGGCGACGTTGCGGGCCATGGGGGCGACATGGACGTTGCTGGAAAACAGGTCGCCCGCCTGCAGGTTGGGCACGCTGCCGAGCGTCGGTTTCAGCCCGACGGTGCCGCAGCAGGCCGAGGGGATGCGGACAGAGCCGCCGCCGTCGGTGCCAAGCGCAATGGGCCCCATGCCCGACGCCAGCGCCACCGCCGCGCCGCCGCTGGAGCCGCCCGGAGTCACCTCCGGCGAATGCGGGTTGAGGGTGCGACCGAACAGCGGCGACGAGGTGTGGATCTTGTGGCCGAACTCCGGCGTCGTGGTCTTGCCGAACAGGATCGCCCCGGCGGCGCGAGCCCGGGCCACGGCGACCGCGTCCTCCGCGGGGACAAAATCCGCCGCGGTCTTGGATCCCATGGTGGTTGCAACGCCTTGGGTGAGGGTCAGATCCTTCACCGAATAGGGCAGCCCGTGCAGCGCCGGCAGGTCGCCGCCTCTCTGCTGCAGCGCCTCGGCGGCGCGGGCGGCCTCCAGCGCGGCCTCCGGCTGCAGGCTGACGAATGCGTTCAGACCGCGCCGCGCCTCGGTGCGGGCCAGCACCGCCTGCATCACCTCCACCGGCGAGTATTGGTTCCGGCGATAGCCGCGGGCGAGGTCCACCGCGCCCAGATCCGCAAGATCGGTCATCTGTTCCAGCTCCTTCAAATCATCCAGCGGCCGCCGTCGATCAGCAGCGTCTGGCCAGTCACGAACCTGGCCCCGTCCGAGGCCAGGAAGCCGACCGCGGCGGCCACGTCTTCGGGGGCGCCGACAAAGCCGGCAGGGGTCGCCGCCTTGATCCGCTCCAGCACCTCGGGGGCAAGCCGGTCATGGGCGCGGGTGCGGATGGCGCCGGGCGCCACCGCGTTGACGGTCACCCCCTGCGGTGCCAGTTCGCGCGCCAGTGCGCGGGTGAAGCCGATGACGCCCATCTTGGCGGCCGCGTAGTCGGCCAGGCCCGCATCGCCGCAGACCGCGGCATCGCTCGACATGTTGATGATCCGGCCCCAGCCGCGCGCCTGCATGCCCGGTGCCGCCAGCCGGGCCATCCGCATGGCCGAAACCAGCGAAATTTCCAGCACGAAGCGCCAGGTAGCTTCTTCGGAGTCAGTAAACAGCGAGCCTTTTTCCCGGGCGCTCTGGCCGAGGTTGTTGAACAGGATGCCGACCGGGCCCAGTTCGGCCTCCGTCTGCGCAAGAACGGCGGTCATGGCGGCGGGGTCGGTGCCATCCGCCTGAATTGCCAGAACGCCTTCGGGCAAGTGTGCAAGCGCTTCGGCGTCGATGTCGGTGACCGCAACCCGGCAGCCCTGTGCCGCAAGATGCGCCGCCGCCGCCGCGCCGATACCGCCTGCGCCGCCAGTGATCAGGGCAACCCGCGCGCTCAATGGAAACTCCGCCCGCCATCAACCGCCATGGTGATGCCGGTTACATAGGTCGAATCCGGCCCGGTCAGGTATAGGATGGCTCCGGCAATCTCGGACGGCGCTGCCACCCGGTGCATCGCGTAGCGGGCCTTGATGGTAGAGAGCCGTTCATCGGCATTCTGGTAGTCCTCGTAGGAGCTCCGGAATAGCGGCGTGTCGACCGCGCCCGGGCAGACCGTGTTGACGCGGATGCCCTCAGGGCCAAGCTCCATCGCCAGGCACTTGCCGAACATATTGAGACCGGCTTTGCTGGCGCAATAAGCCGTGCGATGGCTGAGCGGCGACAGGCCGGCGGCGGAAGAGACGTTGACGATGGTGCCGGAGCCCGCGGCGCGCAGATGCGGCAGCGCCGCTTGGGCGAGGTGCATGGCGCCTGTCAGGTTCACCGCGATCACCCGGTCCCAGTCTGCCGCGGTCATCTCGGCGGCCGGGGCTTCCAGGTCGATGCCGGCACAATTCACCAGCCCGTCCAAACCGCCGAGCGCAGCAGCGGCCCCCGTGATGGCGGCGCGGCAGGCGGCAGGATTTGAGATGTCGCCTCCGAACACCGCTACATCGCTGTCCTGGGCCGTCTCTTCGAGGTCGAAGGCGGCCAGGCGCGCGCCCTCGGCGGCAAAGCGTGCCAGCGTTTCCCGGCCGATGCCGCTGGCGGCACCGGCAATCAGGATGCGGCGGCCGTTTAGCAGGCCGCTCATGAACCGGCCTCCTCAGCGGCGGCTGCATCAAGCAGCACGCTGCGGATCTCATCGGTCATCTCGTCGCAACGTCCGGTCCAGACGTTGGAGTGCTGGCGTACATAGGCCAGGAACTGGTCAAGTACCCACAGCCGCGAGGGCTGGCCTATAATCTGCGGATGCATGCCGATCATCATCATCCGGTCCTCGGCCCGCAGCATGTCGAATTCCAGCTTCCAGGCTTCCAGCAGTGCAGAGGGGGCCTGCATGGTCCGCCCCGGCAGGGTGATCGAATAGTGGAAGAAGGGCGCGTCATCCAGCACCCAGCGGAACGGCAGTTCGACGATGCCGGTGCGCTGACCGGCGATCTCCAGCAGGTAGGGCTCGTCGTCGTCGAAGAAATTCGAGGAATAGCCGAAACCGTATTCCTGGATCAGGTCCAGCGTATGGGCGCTGAACTCTGCCGCGGGCGAGCGCCAGCCGCGCGGCCGGTAACCGGCAGCCTTTTGGATCGCCTCAATCCCCTTTTCCATTTCCTCGCGTTCCTGCTCCAGCGACAGCTGGGTGATCCAGGTGTGGGTGTGCGAGTGATGGGCGATCTCGTGGCCGCCCTCCAAGATCGCCTCCATGATCTGCGGATGCGCCTCTACAACCAGTCCGGGGACGAAGAAGGTGCAGCTGATCTCGTATTTGCGCAGCAGGTCAAGCACCCGCCAGACGCCGCGCTTCCAGCCATAGCGGCCCTGGGACATCACGATGGGGCGGTCCGCATTGGCTTTGTCGCGCGCGGTCCATAGGGTTTCCGCATCGAAATCAAAGGTGAGGAAAAGCGGGAAGCCTTTCGAGGTGAAGGACATTGTCGTAACTCCCGTCAGACGAAGCGCGAGAAGCCGACCCAGCGCTCCGCGATGGCCAGAGCGGCCCCGGTGAGCAGGATCAGGATGGTGGAGATGGCAGCGAGACCCGGGTCGACGCCGCCCTGGTCGATGGCGGTGAAGATCTTGACCGGCAGGGTGCTTTGGCCCGGGCCGAGCAGGAAGATCGTAACCGGAACATTGTCGAGCGAGGTAATGAAAGAGAAGAACCCGCCTGCGACCAACCCGGGCTTGAGCAATGGCAGGGTGACCAGCCGGAAGGCGGTGAAGCCTCCCGCACCCAGCGTGCCTGCGGCTTCCTCAAGGTCGGTGCCGACACCTGCGAGGCTGGACAGGCAGGCGCGCACCACATAGGGCGAGGTCAGCACCACGTGGCTTGCCACTAGGGCAAAGAAATTCCCTCGCCAGCCCAGATGGGCATAGAACTGCAGCAGAGCGACCCCGATCACCACTGCCGGAAACACTAGCGGAGCCATCAGGAAGGAAGCGATCGCATCAGAGCCCGGCAGCAGGCGGCGGCTGATCGCATAGGCGGCCGCGGTGCCCAGCACCATAGAGGTGAGCGTGGCCAGCAGCGCCAGCCCGAGGCTGAAGCCGATCGCCGAAAGCCAGTCCGGATCGGTCAGCACCGAGCCGAACCAGCGCAGGGTGAAGCCCTGAGGCGGGAAGGTGAGATAGGACGTCTCGGTGAAGGAGCTGAGGGCGACCACAATCACAGGCAGCTGTAGGAACACAAGCACGGCCGCGGCAGTGGCGGTCAGCAAGATCGTCGGGCGCGCGCTCATGCCAGTCCCCCGGACCATTTGCGGGCAACGCGCCCGGCGCCCCAGATGATCAGCAGGGTGATCGCTGTGAGGATGAAGGCAAAGGAGGTGCCCGAGGGCCAGTCCAGTTTTTGCATGAATTCGTCGTAGATCAGGGTTGCCATCACCTTGTAGGCGGGGCCGCCCAGCAGGCGCGGTGTGACCAGCGCGCTGATGGTCAGCACAAAGACCAGGATCGAGCCCGCGAGAATACCCGGCGCGGTGAGCGGCAGGGTAATGGTGAAGAAGATCCGCAGCTTGCTTGCGGCCAGCGTGGCAGCGGCCTGCTCGACGTCGCGCGGCACGTTCTGGATCGCCGTCAGCAGCATCAGCACCATGAACGGCAGGTAGATATGAGTGAGCCCGATCACCAGGCCAGTCATGTTGAACAGCATCTTGATCGGGCTGTCGATCAGGCCGATGTCCATCAGCAGATTGTTCACCACGCCGCGGTTGGCCAGCAGGGTAATCCAGCCGAAGGAGCGCACTACGAGGTTCAGGAACAGCGGGAAGATCACCAGAAGCGTCGCCGCCGCCCGCCAAGCCGGAGTGGTGCGGGCCATGAAATAGGCTAGGGGATAACCCAACAGGAAGCAAAGGAAAGTAACCAGAGATCCCATCCACAGCGTGCGCCCGATGATTTCTCGGTAATAGTCGTCGGTCAGCAGACGGGTGTAGTTTTGCAGCGTCCAGGCCTCGGAGGTGCCGGTGCCGGGAATGTATTCGTGCAGGCTCTGCGGCAGCATCAGCAGCACGGGGGCAAGGAACAGGCCGAGCAGCACCAGCAGCAGCGGCGAGGCGAGCCCGACACCTTTGAACGGCCCGCTCATGCGCCAGCTCCCGCAGCAACCGGCGCGACGAAGGCGCGGTCCATATCGATTTTCAGGGCGACCTCCTGACCCGGTTCGAAGCCGCCGGAAGGGCCGGCAGCATCGACTTCGGCCACAATTTCCACGCCGGGTGCCAGATCCGCCACGTATTGGACCCGCGAACCGATGAAAGAGCGCAGCCGCACCCGCCCGTGCAGACCGCCATCGGCACCGGCAGGCAGCACGCCGATGTCCTCATGGCGGATCACCGCCTCGACCTCGGTTCCCTGCGCCGCTTCGCCCGGCCTCACCGGCAGCGCCAGCCCGCCGCCAATGGCGATGGAGCCGTCCCGCAGCGGGCCGGCATAGCGGTTGGAGCGGCCGATGAAAGTGGCGACAAAAGCGTTGGCTGGATCGCGGTAGATCGCCTCGGGGCTCGAGAATTGCTGGATACGGCCCTGCGCCAGGATACAGATGCGGTCTGAGATTGACATCGCTTCTGACTGGTCATGGGTTACGAAAACGCTAGTTATGCCCAGTTCCTTTTGCAGCTGCTTCAGTTCGATCTGCATGCGATCACGCAGCTGCGCATCAAGGTTTGAGAGCGGCTCGTCGAACAGCAGCAGGCGCGGGCGCGGGGCAATGGCGCGCGCCAGGGCAACGCGCTGCTGCTGGCCCCCGGACAGCTGGCGCGGAAAGCGGTCAGCCAGATGCGCCAACTGCACCATACCAAGCGCTTCCTCCACCCGGGTGGTCAAGCTGCCGCCCCGGACGCCGCGGCGGCGCAGGCCAAAGGCGACGTTTTCAAAGACGGTCATATGGGGAAACAGGGCATAGGACTGAAACACCAGACCAATGTCGCGGCGGGCCACCGGCGTGCGGGTGATGTCCTCGCCCGCAACACGGATGCAGCCGCCGCTGGGTTCCAGCAGGCCCGCAATCATCCGCAGGATCGTGGTCTTGCCACAGCCGGATGGCCCCAGCAGAGACACCAGCTCACCCTCTTCGATGGCAAGCGAGACGCCGTCCACGACGTCCACCTGCCCGTAGCTTTTCCTCAGCTGCTCCAGCTCTAGCCTTGCCATGGCGTATTCCTGTGCGAGTTTTGGGGCGGTTCGGCCCGGACCGGCCGCACCGCGGAATGGGTGGGGTCTGCAGGCTCAGCGCGCGACTTCGCGCTGCCAGCGGTCGATCCAGCCCGGCAGTTGCGCCGAGGTCACTGCCGGGTCGAGGAACCACAGAGATTCCAGCGTCGCGCCATTTGGAACGATGGCGGCGGCCTTCTCGGAAAGCTCCGCCCTGAGGTTGATCGGTCCCGCATATTTGGTTTCCGCAAAGCACTCTTGCACTTCTTTTGACAGAACTGTGTCGACAAAGGCTGCGGCGAGTTCTTTCTGGCTGCTGCCTTCGGGGATCAGCAGGGTGGGGCGAATGCCGACGGCGCCTTCCTCGGGATAAGCAATGGCGATCGGCAGGCCCTCGTCCGCGGCGGAGCCAGCACGGTCGGGGTACCAGGGCGCCATGGCCACTTCGCCGCGTGCAAACAGTGCCAGCAGCTGGTCAGCTTGGGTGTATTGCACAACAGCGTCCTGGGCGAGTGGCCGGATGGCGTCAATACCCGGGGTCACATCCTCGGGCGATCCGCCCTCCATCCGATTGACCGCAAGCAGGAACTGCCAGCCGGCGGTGCCGGTGACATCGCCAATAGCCACCTGCCCCTTGTAGGCCTCGTCGAACAAATCGCGCCAGCTGGATGGCGGGGTCTCCACCATTTCGGGGTTGTAGGCGATCGCAGTCGCGCCGGTCATGAACACTACAAAGGCGTCATCCGGGCCAAAAGCCCGCGGGTCCAGTTCCTCCGCACTGGCCAGGACGGCGCGGTCCAGCGGGTGCAGCAGGTTCTCGGCCTTGAGCTGCATCGCTGCAGAATCGTCGATGTAAACGACGTCGTAATCCGAGCTGGCTCCCATCGCGCGGACTGAAGCCGCATGCTGGACGGAGTTTCCGAGCACGGTTTCGACGGCAGCGCCGGTTGCCTTCTCGAATACGGGGATATGGCAGGATTTGACTGCATCAAGAAAAGAGCCGCCAAAGGTCGCAATGGTCAGTTTTTCCTGGGCTGCCAGCGGCGAGGCAAGTGCGAAGGCACCTGCAGCCAAGGCAGCAATACCGGGCAGGACGCGCCCTTTGCCGTGAAGTTTCATGGTGGTCTCCCTGTCGCTGATATCTGCCAGTCAGGATGGAGCCACTGCCACGTCTCTGTCAAGAAAGTTTTTTAAAAACCTTTTGTGAAAGCTTTTATTTCCTGCTTGTCAGGAGCATTGAGAACGGGGAACATGCGGAAAAGACAGAAGGGATTCCGATGCAGCAACTGCGCCAGAAACGTTTTTCTACTGGTCCGACACCGGAAGACCGGGTGCGCAACGGGCTGGATATGTGGCGCCGGGAGGTCCCGAGTCTTGAAATTTCCGGCAAGGAGGTCTGCGCCCGGCTGGTTGCGCTGAACAGTGCGCTTATGCAGCGTTTGAACGCTGCCCTCGCGCCCTATGGCCTCAAATATCCGGAGTATGGGGTTTTGGCGACGCTTCGGGCGTCTGGTGCGCCTTACAAGATGAGCCCCAAACAACTTTTGGAGACAATGTTCTTCACCTCAGGCGGCATGTCAAACATGCTGAACAGGCTCGACCGCAAGGGGCTTATCTCGCGCAGCAGTGACGAAACCGACCGCCGGGTGACGCTGGTGGCCCTGACGGAAGAAGGCATTGCTCTTGCTGACGAAACCATGGAGCTGCAAGCAAAACTTGAGGCAGATTTTTGCCGCGGATTGCCGGCGGCTGAGCAGGAAGCTCTGGCAGCCGGCTTATCTGCTCTTCTGGATGGGCAAGAATAAGGGACCTGCTGCGGCCTTGTCAGGCGACGTTGTGCAGCTGCAGTTCATGTTGGGGCGAAGATGATCTTCACAGCAATTCGCGCCCTGCCTCAAAGGGCTCCGTGCTTCAGGTTCGATCTATTCCTGGGCAGGGCTTTAATGATGTGACCGCCCCTGACGTCATCCATGTGCAAGCGCATCCGCGCCAATGATCCGTAGGGTGGGCGGCTTTCACCAAGTCTTTAGTTTAACGGCTGAGGTGTTCTTCAGATTACATCGGAGCTTTACCTGGCAGTATTACTGCAGCCGTTCAATTTTCCGTTTGTTTATGGAGGGCGAAAACCCGGACAGCAGCGGCGTAGCCTTCCACTCCGAGACCGGCGATCACCCCGGTCGCCGCATCGGAAACATAGGAGTGATGCCGGAAGGCCTCGCGCCGGTGGACGTTGGAGATGTGGACTTCCATGATGGCAAAATCGCATGCCACCAGCGCGTCCCGGATGGCAACGGACGTGTGCGTGTAGGCGGCCGGATTGATCACGATCCCGTCGGCTTCGGTGCGGACTTCATGGATGAGTTCGACCAGCGCGCCTTCGTGGTTGCTCTGGTGGAAGCGGATGTCCAGCCCGGCCTCTTGCCCGGTTTCGGTGCAGAGGCGCTTCACGTCCTCCAAGGTCTCGTAGCCGTAGATCTCCGGCTGGGGGGTGCCGAGAAGGTTGAGGTTCGGACCGTTGAGGACATAGACGACAGGACGGGTCATGACGGGTCTTTCGGTCCTATGCGGGTGATGCCCGCGCAAATTTCAATGGCGGCGGTCAAGCCGCGCGCCGTGGCCTGGGCCATCAGTGGCAGGATCATCCATTTCAGGTTTCAGGCGGCGGCGGAGCGTTCCTGTTCATGAACCAGCGCCTGGTGCATGCCCGCGGCCTGGGTGGCGTTGAACCGGGCCAGTGCGACCAGAAGCTCCACCAGGGTCCGTTGCAAGGGCAGGGTGAGGGGGCGCTAGCCTGGCGGTGTCCGCTGCCGTTGTATTGGCGGTTTCGGATTACGGCGGCTATTTCAACGTCGGGCTGGGGATCATGCTGCTCGCCGCCTTTGGGCTGATCGGCTACCGTAGCCTGCATGGCATGAATGGGCTCAAGAACATGCTGTCAGTGGTGCTCTCCTTCACTTCGGCAATTGTTTTTTGCCACCGCTGGTCTGATCGCCTGGGAGCAAGCGCTGGTTATGGCGGTAAGCACTGCCGCGGGAGGGTATTCGGGTGCCCGCTTGAGCCGCAGGATCGAGAGAACCGATCTGCTGCGTCATTTCGTGACAGCTGTCGGAGCGGCAATGACACTGATTTTCTTTATGAACTGAAGCCTCGCGGTTGCGTCCGGCGGCTTGCCCTTACTGATGCGCCGAGCGGCATGAGAACTGGCAAAGATTACCGCGCACCCCGCATTGTGAAGGATGCTGCTCTTTGCCTGCCACCAGCCAAGCGAATCTGTCTTGGCTGTTTCATCGTTCTCAACAGGCAGGAGTGATTTTTACGAGCAACTGCCTATTATAATCGTTAATAAACATGGTGATGAGCAAGATATAATTAATAATTTGATATTTTATCAAAGGCCGATACTCTGGTTGTCATCCAATGGGCATGAAAGGCGAGTTTATGGCACCACGGTTGAAGCTGGGTCTGCTGACCCCGTCCTCCAATACGATCATGGAGCCGCAATCGGCGGCGGTTCTGGCGGGTCTGGATCATGTCTCCGTGCATTTCGGGCGGTTCAGGGTCACGGAAATCTCAATGAGCGGCGATGCGTTGGGACAGTTCAAGTTCGGCCCGCAGCTGGCGGCGGCTGAGCTGCTGGCGGATGCGCGGATGGATGTGATCGCCTGGGGCGGTACCTCGGGCAGCTGGCTGGGACGGGACAATGACGAGGAACTGGTGCGCCAGATCGAGGCCCGCTGCGGTGTGCCCTCGACGACCTCGACGCTGGCGCTGTTCGCCGCCTTCGAGGCGCTGGATGTGCAGAGCTACGGGCTGGTGACGCCCTATCTGACGGAAATTCAGGAACCGATCCTGAAGAATTTTGCGGCCGAAGGCTACAGCTGCACCGGCGACCGGCGGCTGGAGGATCCCGGTAACTACTCCTTTGCCGAATATGGCGAGGAGCAGATCGCGGACATGGTGCGCGAGGTGGCGGAGGGCAAACCCGACGCGATCGCCATCCAGTGCACGAATTTCAACGGCACGCGGATTGCGCCGGCGCTGGAGGAGGAACTTGGCATTCCGGTTCTCGACAGCGTTGCTTTCACGATCTGGCACTGCATGAAACTGGCCGGGGCTGACCCGCGTCAGGTTGAAGGATGGGGGCGCCTGTTCCGCGACGGCGGAGCATTGCTCGCGCCCTCCAGAGGTTCCGGCACGGCCGCCGCAGAAGCGGCCGGCGGATAAATCAGCAACCCAGCAAGGAGATAAAGATGAAAAAGACCATACTATTGGCAACGGCAGCAATGCTGACTGCTGCTGCCGGCGGAGCCATGGCCGCAACCTATGATTTGAAGGTTCTGGGGCAGCCGGTGGCAACCGGTCTGATCCAAAAGAATGTGGAACAGCCGTTTTTCGAGAATTTCGCGGAGCGCTCGGGGCTGGACGCCGAAACCGACTACAAACCGCTGGATGTGACCGGCATCAAGGATACCGAGCAGCTGCGGATCCTCAAAGCAGGGCTGTTCGACATCGTGTCGCTGCGGATGTCGCAGATTTCGCGTGACGAGCCGACCATTCTCGGGCTCGATCTGGTCGGACTGAACCCGGACTATGAGACGGGCCGCAAGACGGTAGATGCCTTCGAGGATGCTGTGGATGCGCAGCTGCAAGCCAAGTTCAATACCAAGCTTCTTGGCGTGTGGCCGTTCGGCCCGCAGGTGCTGTTCTGCAAGCCGGAAATCAGCCAGCTGAGCGATCTGAAGGGCAAGAAGGTGCGGGTCTATGATCAGAACCTGGCAAATTTCGTTGCCTCGGTGGGCGGAACCCCGGTGCCAATCGGTTTCCCGGATGTGCATCAGTCGCTGGCCCGCGGCGTGGTGGACTGCGCCATCACCGGCCCCAGTTCTGCCAACTCGGCAGGCTGGCCTGAGGTCACCGGATACATGCTGCCGGTTGCCTTTCAGCTGGCGCTGAACGGCTATGGCATCAATCTGGACACCTACAATGCGATGGCGCCGGAGGATCAGCAGAAGCTGGAAGCCGCGTTTGACGGGCTGGTGGATGAGATCTGGGCCTACTCGGAAGAGCTGTTCGACGATGCGGTGCGCTGCAATGTCGGCGAAAGCCCCTGCGACACGGTCAAATCCTATGACCTGAAACTGGTACCAGTCAGCGAAGGCGACCGCGAGATCATCGGCAATGCAGTGACGGAGATTTCCTTCCCGGCCTGGGCGGAAGTCTGCGACGCAACAAACGCCAGCTGCTCCGCCGACTGGAAGGCCGCTCTGGGCCTGACCAACTGATCCTGGACTGGAAGGCGGCATCGCGGCTGCCTTCCAGGACTTCCGAAAGGACCTCCCCAAATGAACTATCTTGCTCAGCTGGCCAGCCGGTTGTTCGGTGCTGCGCTGGTCGCGCTTTCCATTTTCGTCTCCATCGAAACTGTGTCCCGGAAACTGTTCAACTTCTCCTTCGAAGGGGCGGATGAACTAGGCGGCTATGTGCTGGCCGTTGGGTCCAGCCTCGCCTTTGCGGTGGCGCTGGTGGACCGGGCCCACATCCGCATCGATGTGCTGCACGCGCGCTTTCCGGCCCGCCTGCAGGCCATCATGGACTGGATATCGGTCGTATCGATCGCCGGTTTCGGCCTGTTCATCCTCTATGTAGGACGGATCGTGATCGACGACACACTCAGCTATGGCAGCACTGCGCCGACTCCTTGGGCTACTCCTCTCATCTATCCGCAGGCCGCTTGGTACGGGGCGCTGTGCCTGTTTGCAGTTTGCGCGATCTGGCTCGCCTGCAGGGCCACGGTGATGGTGGCGACCGGCCGTCTTAGCCAGGTGTCTGCGGCATTCCACCCCAAAGGCGCCATTGAGGAACTCGAGGAAGAAATGAGCGATCTCGAACGCCGCTGAGGGCACCCCGCCGGTGCAAGAACTGGCGGAACACCAACCGGGAAAGGAAGAAGTATGGGAATAGGATCGGTATTTGTGGGCTTTTTCAGCATGATGGGCCTGCTCCTCATGAGTTTCCCCATTGCCGTCATCATGGTGGTGCTGGGGGTGATTGGCGGCGTGATGCTGTATGGCTGGCCGCTGCTGAACTCGATGGGCCCTGTGATCTGGGGTGTGCAGAATGAAAATATCCTGACGGCGGTGCCACTGTTCATCCTTCTGGGTGAGCTGCTGTTGCGCAGCGGTATTGCGGACCGGATGTACGGGACGCTTGCGCTATGGCTGGGCAGGCTGCCTGGCGGTCTGCTGCATACCAACATTGGCTGCTGCTCGCTGTTTGCAGCCACATCGGGGTCGTCAGTTGCCACTGCTGCAACCGTCGGAACGGTAGCGCTTCCGGCCCTGAAAAGCCGCGGCTACGGCGCCCGGCAGGCGCTTGGTTCGCTGGCGGCGGGCGGCACCCTGGGCATTCTGATCCCGCCTAGCGTCAACCTGCTAATCTACGGTTCGCTCGCCAATGAATCGATCGGCCGACTGTTCATCGCGGGCATCGTGCCCGGGGTCGCGCTGACGCTGCTGTTCATGGTCTACATCGCAGTGGAGTCGAAGTTTCTGCCGGGTGCAGAAGGCCAGTCGGAACAGAAAGTTCCGATGTCAGAACGCATCGCCGCGCTGGTGCATCTGGTGCCGCCGGCCGTGATCTTCGCCATCGTCATGGGATCGATCTATTTCGGCATCGCAACGCCGACTGAATCTGCGGCACTCGGCGTGGTGGCGGCGCTGGGGTTTGCCTGGCGCGAGGGCAAGCTGAGCGTCGAGTTCTTCGACAACTGCTTCCGCCAGACCGCCAAGACCACCGGCATGATCCTGCTGATTATCACCGCTGCCTTCATGCTGAACGTGACGCTGGCGCTTGGCGGGATTGCCCAAACGATGACCGAATGGGTGGCTTCCTTCGGGCTGTCGCCTGCGGGTCTGCTAATCGCGCTGATTGTCTTCTACCTGTTCCTGGGTATGTTCATGGATGTGCTGTCGATGCAGGTGCTGACGATCCCAGTCGCGCTGCCGATTGTGACTGCGGTGGGTATCGATCCCATCTGGTTCGGCATCTTCATCGTGCTGATGTGTGAACTGGGTATGATTACGCCGCCGGTCGGCATGAACCTCTACGTGGTTCAGGGCGTGCGAAAGGATGGCGGTCCGTTCCGTGATGTGGTGCAGGGCGCGATCCCCTATGCGCTGATCATGGTGCTGTTCACCCTGCTGCTGATCGCGGTGCCTGATCTGGTGCTGTGGCTGCCCAATTCGATGATGGGGAACTGAGCCATGGCTAATGATTTTTGGCGTCTTGGCGCAGGTGGTTTGAGCGATGCCTATGCACGGCAGGAGGCCTGTCCGGTACAGGTGGTCACAGAGCTGCGCGATAGAATCTCGCGGTTGAATCCCGGGATCAACGCCTATGCGGCGTTGGCTCCGGACCTGGAGGCGCAGGCGGAAGAGAGTGCTTTCAGGCTGCGGCAGGGCCGGGCGCGGTCGCCGCTGGAGGGTGTACCTATTGCTCTGAAGGACAATCTGGTGATGCGCGGGCTTCCTGCCGCCTGGGGCGGGGAAGTGTTCAGTGCGGTGCAGAGCCACGATGAGTTGCCAGTGCAGCGGCTGCGGAAGGCGGGGGCAATCCTGACCGGCAAGACAAACTGCCCGGAATTTGCGGTAGAGGGCTATACCGCCAGCCGGAAATTTGGGGTCACGCGGAACCCGTGGAACCCGGAGCTGACACCCGGCGGGTCCTCGGGCGGCGCAGTGGCCGCCGTGGCGTCGGGACTGGCAGCCGCGGCGCTGGGAACGGACGGCGGCGGCTCGATCCGGCGGCCGGCCGGGCACACCGGGCTGTTCGGCCTGAAACCCACCATCGGCGCCATCCCGCGCCACGGCGGGCTGCCGCAGATTCTGATGGATTTCGAGGTGGCCGGCCCGCTGGCGCGCTCGGCCCGGGACCTGCGGCTGATGTTCGGAGTGCTGACCGGAGCCGACCGGGCCGATCCGGCCTCGCGCGGGCGGCTTCCGGTGTCTCCGCCGCGGCGCAGCCTGAGGGTGCTGTATACGGAGCAGTTTGGGGATAATCCCTGCGACCCGGCGATCCGGAAATCCGCGCGCACGGCGGCGGATCTTCTGGCCTCTCTGGGGCATGAGGTCACAGCGGGCCCGCTGCCGTTCGACCTGGCGCCGCTGAACCGTTTCTGGGGCAGTTTTGCCCAGATCGGGCTGGCGCATCTGGCAGCCACGGTGCCGGAGATGGCAGCGCGCGCCTCGCCGCAGTACCTGGAGATGGCAGCCAAGGGCAGCAGCATTCCCACGCCTGACCTGTTCGCGGCGCTGGAGGACGTCCGCAGGCTGCGTTCGGCGGTGTCGCAGGCCTTTGGCGAGTGGGACGTGATACTGACGCCTTCGGCCGCGGCGCAGCCCTGGCCTGCCGGGGATGCCTATCCGCCAGTGATCGACGGGCAGGCGGCGGGGCCGCGCGGCCATGCGGTTTATACCGGCTGGGTCAATGCCAGCGGCCATCCCGGGGTCGCGGTTCCGGTTCAGCCGGATGCTGCCAGGCTGCCTATCGGCATCCAGCTGGTCGGCGATCTGCACAGCGAGGACCTCCTGCTGTCACTGGCAGAGGAAATGGAGCAGGCAGGCAGCGGCTGGCGCTGGCCGCGTTATGCGGAGGGTTGACGAAAGCGCAGGGCCGCTGCCGCCGCATCCGCCGGCAGCGGTTCTTTGTCAAGGGAAGGAGACCGACACCTCACCCAGGCCTTCGATGCAGCCCTTCACCGTGGTTCCGGCATCGATATAGGGCAGACCGTTCAGCGATCCGGTGATCGCCACATGGCCCGGTTGCAGCCCGCCACAATGGCTGCCGGTCATTTCCGCCAGCTTGCAGAAGCTCTCAAACGCGTCGCCGCCGGGCACCGGCACTGTGCCGTCCAGCACGCGGGTCCCGCCGAAATCCAAAGTGGCTGTGGCCTGGGTGAGGTTCAAATCCTGCCAGTCCGCTCGCTCCGGCCCCACCACCAGGCCGCCGTTCAGCTGGTTGTCCGCCAGCCGCAGCATCGGTGATGCGGCCTCTGCATCCTCCAGCCGGGTCAGCACCACCTCAATCACCGGCACCAGCGAGACGCAGTCCCGCAGCCGCTGCCGGTACTCAGCCGTGCTAGGCTGCGGCAGCGGGCGGAGTATTCTGAAGCCGATTTCAAGCTCGATGCCGATCTGCTCCCCCTTCGGAGTGGGGAAGCTGTGACCGGAGGGCCGGATGTCCGCAGCATAGATCGGTGCCATGATCACAGGCTGACCCGGTTTACACGCCACCTTGAAGGCTCCGACTGGCCCAAACCTCTGGGCCAGTGCTTCTTGTGCCTGATAGGCTTGCCCGGCGCTGAGCGGCCCGCTGTGCTCTACACTCAGGCCGGTCTTGGGGCCGCCTGTGCGGCTGCGGGCCAGGGCGCTGGCGAGCGCCTCTGCCTTGTCTGTGAGAAGTTCGGTCATGTCTGCCTTTCTGTCTTGCGACGGCTGCTACGGAGATTTGATTAGTGATACGATTTGCTTCATTGCGTTGATAATCCCAGACAAACAACCTAATTGACCCGGCAGGATGCAGATGCGTAAATGTCAACGTGCCCCGTTGCGGCCGGGCCTGAAGCAGGAAAGAGCTGGTATGGACACGAAGCCGACGCCGAAGAAGCGCAGAGGATACAATGCCCAGGGCAAGCTGACGATCAGCCGACTGTCCCTGCATGAGCAGGTGGTCAACCAGTTGCGCCAGATGATCGTGTCGGGGATTCTGCCAACCGGCGAGAAGATCCGTTTCAACGAGCTGGCGGAAGAGTTGCAGGTGTCGCTGACACCCTTGCGGGAGGCGCTCAAGGTGCTGGCAGGGGAGCAGCTGGTCGAGCTGATGCCGAACCGCGGCGCCCGGGTGGCGCCGATCACGGTCGAGGGCACCAAGGAGCTGTTCGAAGTGATCGCGGGGATCGAGGCGCTCGCGGCCGAGCTGACTGCCACCCGCATCACCGAAGAGCAGCTGGCAGGCCTGGAACAGCTGCATGAAACCATGCGCGGGCACCATGAGCGTGGCGAGAAGGAGCCGTACTTCGAGCTCAATCGGGAAATCCACGACAACATCGTTGAATTTGCCGGCAATGATATCCTGCAGGAAATGCGCGCTCAGCTGGCCCGCCGGGCCGAGCGGGCCCGGTTCATTTCTGTGGCCTCCGGACCGCACCGCATCGAAGCGATGCAGGACCACGACGAGCTGATGCAGGCGCTGCGCGCGCGCGATGCCGAAGCGGCACATAGGGTCTGGCGGCGTCATCTGCTCAGTTCCGGCGAGGAAACCTGCCGGATTTTGAAGGTCTGGGAAGCAGAGCGCGAGGACGCTCAGACCTGAGATTCTGCCAGGGGCAGCCGGGCGCCGCCGAACCGTGCCAGTCCGGCGGTAATGGCACAGCGGCCGGGCAATGCGGCCGCCGCGCGGGAATCGAAGGCTGGCGCTATGCAGCTTGCGCATCGCACACGCCGGACGCGGTGTCCGTCAGGTACTCTAGTGCCGCCTGCAAACCACCGGACTGGTGCGGAACCCCGGCCAGTTTCAGCCCCATTTCCACTCCGCTGAGCGTGCCGGCCAGCATCAGGTCGTTGAAGTCGCCAAGGTGGCCGATCCGGAACACCCGGTCTGCCAGCCGCCCGAGCCCGTTGCCGAGCGACATGTTGAGCTGCTGATGCACGACCTTGCGGAAGGCATCGGCGGAATGGCCGTCGGGCATCAGCACGGCCGTGAGCGCCCCTGAATAATGCTCTGGCGTGCGGCACAGCACCTCCAGCCCCCAGGCGCGCACAGCGCGGCGGGTGGCCTCGGCATGGCGCTGGTGGCGGGCAAAGACGGTGTCCAGCCCCTCGGCATGCAGCCGGTCCACCGCGGCGACCAGCCCGTAGAGCAGATTAGTGGCTGGGGTGTAGGGGAAGAAGCCGGTGCTGTTGGCCTTCAGCATTTCCTCCCAGTTCCAATATGAATGGCGCATCGAGCCCTTGGCCGCGGCCGCCCTGGCCTTGGTGCTGACCGCATTAAAAGACAGGCCCGGCGGCAGCATCAGCCCCTTCTGGGAGCCGCCGACCGTGACATCCACGCCCCAGTCGTCGTGCCGGTAGTCGATCGAGCCGAGCGATGAGATCACGTCAACCATCAGCAGGGCAGGGTGCTCCGCGTTGCCCAAGGCAGCCCGCACCGCCTTGATGTCGGAGGTGCAGCCGGTCGAGGTTTCATTGTGAACCACGCAGACCGCCTTGATCCTGTGCCCCGTGTCGGCCTGCAGCGCCGCTGCGATGGCCGCCACGTCTGCGCCGGTGCGCCAATCAGTTTCGATCACCTGCGGCTCCAGCCCGAGCCGCAGCGCCAGCTTGCGCCAGAGCGAGGCGAATTGGCCGGTTTCGCACATAAGCACCTTGTCGCCGGGCGACAGCGTATTTGCCAGGGCCGCTTCCCAGGCCCCGGTGCCCGAGGCCGGATAGATGATTACATCGCCAGCTGTCTTGAAGACCGTCTTGATGCTGGAAAGCGCCCGTAGGCCCAGAACGCCGAATTCGGGGCTGCGGTGGTCCATAGTCGGTTGGTCCATCGCGCGCAGCACGTCGTCGGGCACATTGGTAGGGCCGGGGATCTGCAAAAAATGCCTGCCTGGCTTGAACATGTCGAAGGCTCCCTGTTTGGAAAATTTTGCTTATTTCAGCAGGTTGCCTGAAATATGATAAATAATCAAATAATTCTTAAGGGGCTGAATAATAAGGGTAAACGATGCATTGAGCGTTGCAGGGCTCACAGCGCTGGACAGAATCAAGAACGGCTGCCATGCGGCCGCCGTTCTTTCAGACATGGCCGTGCAGGTCAGACGAATTCGGACGGTCCGCGTGCCAGGTAGGCGCCATCGCCGGGGGCGCCGGTGACGGCGCCGTCCAGCGCCACCGTCTTGCCGCGCAGGATGGTGCGGACCGGCCACCCGGTGATCTCCATCCCTTCGAAGGGGGTATAGTCGGCGCCGTGGTGCAGGTCCTCCTGGCGGATTGGCGCGGTCTTCTGCGCGTCCCACAGCACGATATCGGCATCCGCGCCGACCATGATCGAACCTTTGCGGGGATAGAGCCCATAGGTGCGGGCCGGGTTCGTCGCCGTGAGGGCAACAAAGCGTTCGGCGGTGATGCGGCCCTTGCTGACGCCCTCGGAAAACAGGATCGGCAGACGGGTTTCAATGCCGGGAATGCCGTTGGGCACCCATTTGAACGAAGTGCGTGCGTTTGGGTTGTTTTTACCGGTGTTATCCGGCCCGTCAAAGCGGAACGGCGCGTGATCCGAAGAAAACACGTCGAAGGTTCCGTCGCGCAGTCCCTGCCAGATCGCTTCCTGACTGCTGTGGTCGCGCGGCGGCGGCGAGCAGACGTATTTGGCGCCCTCGAAATCCATGTTGAGCCCCGCCAGGTCCTGCTTGGTCAGGGCGATGTACTGCGGGCAGGTTTCTGCCAGCACCTTGAGGCCGCGGCGGCGGGCCCATAGGATCTGCTCCATCGGGTCGGGGCCGGAGACATGCACGATCATGATCGGCGTGTCGGTTAGCTGGGCGTGGCTGATCGCCCGGTGGGTGGCCTCGCGCTCGGCGATTTCGGAGTGGGCGATGGCGTGGTAGTAGGGGGCTGTCTTGCCCTGTTCTTCAAGCTTGCGGGTTATGTGCTTGATTGCGTCGTGGCCCTCGGCATGGACCATCACCAGCGCCCGCTCGCGGCGTGCCACTTCGAATACCTCCAGCAGCTCGCTGTCGTCGAGCTTGAGGTCGTCATAGGTCATGAACACCTTGAACGAAGTATAGCCATCGCGCACCAGCGCCGGCAGCTCCTGTCCCAGAACCTGCGGGGTGGGATCGCTGACGATCAAATGGAAGGAGACGTCGATGACACAGTTGCCCTCGGCCTTGGCGTGGTACTCCTGCACGCAGGCGCGCAGCGACTTGCCCTTTTCCTGCAGCGCAAACGGCAGCACGGTGGTATTGCCGCCCGCCGCCGCGGCGCGGGTGCCGCTGGCGAAATCGTCGGCCATGACAGTGCCGTCGCTGGTGGGCTGGGACAGATGCACATGGGCGTCGACGCCGCCGGGCATCACCAGCAGGCCGGAGGCATCAATCTCTTCGGCAGCACTGGTGATGCGGCTGGCAATCTGCACGATACGTCCGCCGCGGACGCCGATATCGGCGGTGTAGCGGTCAGAGGCGGTAACGATGGTGCCGCCGCGGATGGCAAGGTCGAATTCAGGCATGCCGGGTAGGTTCCTTTTGTTCTGGGAGGGATTGGCCCCTGACCGCGAGGATGCGGCAGACTTCGTCGCCGGAGTTCAGCAGATGGATGCGCCAGGCGCGGCGGGCGGCATCGGGATCGCCCGCGCGGAACGCCGCCATCACCTGTTCATGCTCCTGCAGGGCTGCTTCGCGGCGGCTGCCGTCGTTCACCGCGACAAAGCGCACCCGCCGGGCCAGCAGCGACAGCTTGGCCCGCACATGGGACAGGATCGGGTTGCCGGCGCTGTCCGCGATCAGATCGTGCAATTGGCTGTTGAGGGCAAAATAAGCCTCGTTGTCGCGCTGGCGGAAGCATTGCAGCATCTCGGCGTGCAGCGCCTCCAGCCGGGCCAGATCCGCCGGTGTCATGCGCTGTGCGGCCAGCTCGGCAGCCTGGGATTCAATCCCTGCCATGACCTCGAACAGCGCACGGGTATCGGCCACCGTGACCGGCGCCACCCGGGTCGGGCGGTTCGGTGTCAGCTCGATCAGCTGCTCTTCGGCCAGAATCTTGAGCGCTTCACGCATCGGGGTCAGCGACACCTCCAGCTGGCGCGCCAGTTCGGTCAGCTGCAGCCGCTCGCCCGGCGCCAGGCGGCCGGTGACGATCTGGCCGCGCAGCAGGTCCGCCACCTGCTCATGCAGCGGCGTCCGGCTGACGGGGCCGCGGCGGCGCAGCACCGCCGCCGCGGCAGTGTCACTGTGCGGTGTCATGGGCGATCCGGGCCGAGAGCGCCGGGCTGAGCCCGGTCGAGGGCTTGGCGGCGGGGCGGCGGAAGCTGCCTGCCAGCGCCTTGGCGGGGCGCAGCCGTGCCAGCGTCTCGGCCTGGCCGATCGCGGCCTCGGCGCAGTCTACCAGCGGCACCGGCACCTGGTCGCGCAGCTGCGCCGCAAGCCCGGCCAGCGGCGCCCCCGCCAGCACGATCGCATCCGCTTCGCCGCTGGCCGCCACCTGGTTGCAGAGCTCGGCTAGGAGGCTGGCCTTTTCCTCCTGCACGTCATTGATCGAGCGGAACGCGCCGGACAGGGTGTGCACCCCGGCGCAGCGCGCCTCGAGCCGGTGCCAGGCGACGCATTCGCGGTACCAGGGCTCCAGCGCGGCGGCAAAGGTGACGATGGCAAACCGCCCGCCCAGCATGCAGGCGGTGAGCATGCCCGCCTCGGCCAGCCCGACCACCGGCAGGTCGAACAGCTCGCGCGCGGCGCCCAGCCCCGGATCGCCAAAGGCGGCGACGATGGCGGCGTCGTACTCCTGGTGGTGCTCCGACAGGATCTCCAGCACCGAGACGCCGCCGATCAGCGATTCAGTCCGGGTGGTGATATAGGGCACGCCCGCGGGCGCGGTGACGCTGTCCAGCACCGTCTGCGGCGACATCACCGCGCGGGCTGCCTGTTCGAGCCGCGCTGTCACCCCTTCCGAGGTGTTGGGGTTGATCATCAGAATACGCATCTGTTTTCCTTGCTCGTCCTGGGCCGGCCCGGAGCGGGGCCGGCATGTTTGTTTCTGCGTGTCGTGTCTGTTCATCGGATCAGTAGCCGAGGGTGCGGGGCAGCCAGGTCACGATACCGGGGAAGGCAAGGCACAGCACCAGCACCGCGTACTGCAGCGCGACAAAGGGCCAGACGCTGGCGATCAGCTTGGTCATCGGCACCCGGGTCACGCCGCTCATCACGAAGAGCACCACGCCGACCGGCGGGGTCATCATCCCGATGATCAGGTTGAACACGAAGAGGAAGCCGAACAGCAGCGGATCAATGCCGAAGCTGAGGGCAACCGGCGCGAACAGCGGCACCAGCATGATGTAGGCGGCGTTGGATTCGATGAACATGCCGACCACGATCAGGACCACCATCACGATCAGCAAAAAGATCATCGGGCTGGACGTCACGTTTTCCAAGAAGCCTGCCAGCGCTGCGGGCACCATGTCGATGGTGAACAGAAAGGTGACGCCCGCGGCAAAGGCAATCAGTGCCCCTACCATGGCCGCGCCTACCGCGGCGTTGAACAGCGACGGCAGCAGGTCCGCGACGGTCAGCTTGCGGGTGACGAAGAAGCCGATCACCATCGCATAGGCCACGGCGATGCCTGCGCCCTCGGTGGCGGTGAAGACGCCGCCGACGATGCCGCCCACGACCACGATCGGCATCAGCAGCACCGGCAGCGCCCGCCAGGTCTCGCGCAGGGCGTGGCCAAGTCGGAAGCTGTCGCCGGTCAGCTGATGGCCCTTGCGCCAGCTGACCCAGGACCCCAGCGCCATGAAGCCGACGGTCAGCAGGATGCCGGGCACGATGCCGGCCATGAACAGCCCGCCGACAGAAACGGTGGAGCCGGCCATCAGCGCATAGACGATCATCGCGTTTGAAGGCGGAATGATGGCGCCGAGGTTGGCGGCGGAGGCGACGACCGCGCTGGAAAACCCGTCGTCGTAGTTCTGCCGCAGCGCGGGCACCAGCGTCGATCCCAGCGCCGAGGCCGAGGCCACGGCAGCGCCGGAGACCGCCGCCAGCATCATGCCGGCCACGATTGCCACATGCGCCATGCCGCCATGCAGCTTGCCGACGATGGAATTGGAGAAATCGACCAGCCGCTGCATGATGCCGGCGCGCACCATCAGCTCACCAGCCAGCATGAACAGTGGGATCGCCATCAGCGGGAAGGAATTGACCGAGTGCATCATGCGCTGCGGCAGCACCGACAGCTCGATCCCGCCCGCCAGGAGCCCGCCCAGCGAGGCAAAGCCAAGAGCGAAGGCCAGCGGCGTGCCCAAGAGGGCAAGGCCAAAGAAGATGAGAATAACGGTAAGGGTCATTGCGCGGCCTTCCCGGACCAGGTGCTGCGGCCACCCCAGGCCAGCAGGAGAAGATGCAGAACCGAATGAACCGCGGCAATCAGCACGGCGATGTAGTAGACGGCATTTGTGAGCGGCAGAGTCGGCATCATCTCGGGCCAGGTGTAGAGGGTGACATCAACACAGACGCGGAAGATCACTACCATCAGCACCGCACCGAGAACTGCCGACAGCCGAAACAGCGCCTCTTGCGCGCGCTCGGAGAAACGCACCACCAGAGCGTCGATGCCGACGTGGACACCGTGGCGAATGCCGTGCGGAATGGCCAGGAACATGGCCCAGACAAAGGCCAGACGGGCGACTTCCTCAGACCAGTCGATGGCGCTGGAGAAGGCATAGCGGAACACCACCTGGATGATCACCAGCCCTGTCATTACGGCCATCGCGGTGATGACGGCGCCTTTGGACAAGGTATCGATGTGGTTGAGGGCCGTCTTGCATCGACCGAAAAGGGGGCCCGCCTGTGCGGGCCCCTGCTGTACCTGGGCAGACATCAGCCGTTCACTTCTTCAAGCACGGCGTCGATGATGGCCGGGTCGATGCGGGACTTCAGATCCTCGATCACCGGTGCGGTGAGGCTGCGCAGGTCGTTGCGGACCTCTTCCGGGATAGCGGTGAAGGTCATGCCGGCCTCGACCAGTTTTACCCGTGCGGCATCGTCCTCGGCTGCGGCCTGAGCGCGCTGCCAGGCGACGGCATCCGCCGCGGCTTTGCGCAGGGCTGCCTGCTGTTCTTCGCTCAGACGCTCGAACTTTCGCTTGTTTACCACCAGAGCGATATAGTCAAAGAAGTGGTTGCTGTCCGACAGGTAGGTCTGCACCTCTTCGAACTGGCGGCTCTTGATGATCGAATAGGGGTTTTCCTGGCCGTCCAGCACGCCTTGCTGCAGAGCCGAGTAGACTTCAGAGATGCCCATCGACACCGGGCTGGCGCCGATGGCGCGGAAGGTGGCGAGATGGGTCTCGTTCGGTTGCAGACGGATCTTGAGGCCGCCGAAATCCTTGACGGATTCGATCGGACGGGTGCTGTTTGTCACATTGCGCGACCCCAGCTCCATCCAGCCAAGCGCGACGAAGCCCTGATCCGCCAGCTCTTCGGCCAGCAGCTCGCCGACCTTGCCGTCGATCACCCGGAAGGCTGTTTCACGGTCCGGATAGGCAAACGGCAGCGAGACCGCCTCCAGCTCAGGTACGGTGCGTGAGAGGTAGGCTGTGCCAATCCAGGTGCCGAAGATAACGCCAGTGCGAACCTGGTCTACGTTTTCCTTGGCGCCACCCAGCTGCATGGCCGGGAAGCTGGCGATTTCCAGGTCGCCGCCGGTGGCTCCGGAGACGGCATCGGCGAAACGCTCTATGGCTTTGGAGCTGGAATGTTCAGCGGGGAAATTACCGCCAATGCGAAGGGTTTCCGCTAGCAGCGGTGCTGCTGTTGTGCAGGCAGTGATGATGGCTGCAATACAAGTGTTCTTAAGCTTCATGGCTTTGGGCTCCTCCCTCGATCCCCGTGAAGTCATGCGATGGGAGGAGTATTCGGCAGGCCGTTCGGAATCTCAAGAATATTTTTTGTTTTTTATTTTTTTGCTCTTAACGCACTGATCTAGCTACACTTTAGGCAAAGTAGTTATTGAGTTTGGTGCGCGGAACTATGTTAAGAAAGCCTAAAAAATCGTGCTGATGGGGCATGGGACTGGTGGAGTGCCCGGCCAAAGTCGACCTAGGAAACCGTGATTCCCTGATCGCGGCCCACGGGAAACTTAAAGCGCCGTCGACGTTACCGCGAATTTTTCAATGGCATGATGTCGGTTCAAGGCAAGGCCAGTGCAGCCACCACCATCCGCACGCTCGCGGAACTGGGGCATGACCCGGAGGAAATCACCGCTGCGGTGAATGAAGGCATCGGCACAGATGATCTGGAAAAGGCCAAGCGCCTGGCTGCCGCGCTCGGCGCAACCGGCACCCCGTATTTTGTCGGCCCTGGCGGAGTCATCCGCGGCGCGGCGCCGGCGAGCCGCCTTCGGGCAATCATTTACGCACCGCAAGGCAGCGGGCAGGGCTCGATCTAAAATAACGGCAGCGGCGGGCAATGGCTGCAATACCTCGGCATTGGATGAGGCCCACAGCCGGGCAAACACAGCCCGCCGCTGCCAAACTGATTACTCCACAGGGTCCGAAAGTAAAGCCGGTCCAGCGATTTCAAAAAGGGGAATTTCAAATGAACATGACCAATCGATCAGTTGCAGTTGCGGGCCTGCCGGTCCTCGGTACTGGAGCCATCGCCAACGCGGGATCCTCCCTGGCGATTTCCAACGTGGGAACCGCCACCGCGGCCAGTGTCGCGCGCGGGTTCGGCAGCCCGGACACCCAAATCTACAAAGAAGCCCCGGCGATGGCGGAACGCAGAACGCTCCTGGAGCGCGTCAAACTCGCCAACGGCTGCTAAAGCCACCGAAGCTGTCTCCCGGAAAAGAGGAAACCACGAGCATGAAACTCAAGCAATTTATCCCCGCCATCTTCGCCGCAACGGCGCTTTCCGGCTGCCTGAATGATGGCTCCGTACCGGACAAGCACGCAATAACCTTTGAGAAACCTGTTCCGGCTGGCGGACCGTCAAAGGCCCAGAGCATGGCAGCTCTGCACCAATGGTTGGTCGCAAAAGTTCCCGAAGGCGACTCCACAAAGGATGTGAGCGTGGGACCAGTCCGCTACGCGGCCGTCCTGTGGCCGTTCCCGGAAAAGGATTTCTTCGTCTGCGCCCGGTTCACCGCCAAAAACCGTTTCGGCACATACGAGCCGCCGCAAAACGCCTTGATGACCATGCGCGTCTATGACCCTGCAAAAGGCTGGGAACCGGCCCTGGTCAAGGGCGTGAAGCACGATGCGTACCGGCAATACTGCATCGGTCAGCCGCACGCGTAGCGGGCAGAAATTAGGTCGGGTAGATTGACTTAATCAGAGGAAAAAATATTTCAATATAATTAGTTAAACTCGCCGACGCACTCGCTGCTCCGGGTTTTTCTTAGCTCTTCGTGGTTCTCTATTGCTCTCTACTGTCCACAAATGACAAAGCTCTGTTGCGCCTCAGTGAAGCTCGAAGCTTTCATACGATTTGGCTCCCCTCCCAGCCTGGAAAATTTAGCGGAACACTATAGCTCCGAATGCTCCAGTTTTCAGGGGGCAGAGCATTCGGCGCGATGCGCTCGCATAAATTAAGTTGTGCTATCAATGCCTTTCTGATCGCGTGTCAGCTGTCGTGACGCAGAAACAACTCTTGTAGCGTCCTTCGCCGGTCACGCCTTCGAGTGTTGTTTCCAGCTCGACGAATGGCGATTTTCCAGTCTGACAGACTGCCTCTCGGTCTGCCCCGTTTTGGGTAGGGTTCTGTGCAAAGCACTCCTCTACACCTGACTTGTCCCGTGCAGGGAAGACGGATCCGGCCCAAGTGTGGTGGGAGAGAAAGGACGATGATGAACTTAGAAAACTGCGGAATGCGCGCGATAAAAGGCGGACAACCCACCGACTATGTCATCGCCGCAATCTGTGATCTGAACGGGATCTTTCGCGGCAAGCGCTGCGAAGCCGATCAGCTGGCAAAGCTCGAACGCGATGGCGCCCGTATGCCTATGTCCTCGATCGGTGTTGATGTCTGGGGCTGTGACGCTGTCGGCAGCGGTCTGACGCTGGGGCGGGGCGACACCGACGGCATCTGCCGCCCGACCGGACGCGGGGCATTACCGGTCCTCGCGGATGCGGGCCGTGCCGCGCTCCTGCCTCTCTGGATGGAGGTCGAGGATGGCACTCCCTTCTTCTCCGATGCGCGCCGCATGCTCGCGCATGTTTTAGCCCGTTTTGAGGCGCGCGGTCTGCCACCGGTGGTCGCGACCGAGCTGTAATTCCATTTGGTCGAGGCCTGTGCCGAAGGGCTTGCCCCCGCGCGTTTCGGGGCGGAGACGTTAAGCGGCGATTTAGACAATATCTATTCGGTCGCCGAGATCGACCAGAGCGCCGCCTTTTTAGATGAGGTCTACGAGCTTGCCGACCGCGCGGGCATCGATATCGAATCCGCGACTTCCGAAGGCGGGCCGCGCCAGTTCGAACTGACCCTGAAACACCGCGCCGACGCGCTGCGGATCGCCGATGACACGCTTTATCTGAAACAGATCCTGCGCTCGGTGGCCGCGCGTCATGGGGTAGAAGCGAATTTCACGGCGAAACCCTTTGCCGAACGCTCGGGTATGGGTGAAATCCGGATAGGAGCTCGCATGTTTACAATATTAGAGGGCGAGCACGGAGATCGCGCCGAATTCAAGTGACCTGATTGCGGGTTCGAGGATCAAATGAGAATGGACAAGCCCCAGAAGAAGGAGAGTTGTTCTGGGGCCTCGGGTGCCATCAGGAGCTGGTAGCCGAGCGGCGCGTCGTCTTGCCATAGCGAGCGGCAGGCTGTTGCGGCGCGGCTGGAAAGCGGTGGTATTGCTAATGACCGCCCTCAACACATTGAACTGAAGCACGCTTCAATGCGAGGCTCCTTGCAACACCGTGGCGCATTTTTAATTTTTGTTGAACGCATAAGGAACACAATGCGTCTTCATGCGTTCTGTTCCCAAGGAGTTGTGTGAAATGGACCTCACAGCATGATTGGACAACCGGCTGAAAGGGTAGGGAGGCAGATCGGAACAAACCTGCCGTTCCTTCGCCGATTTGCTCGGTTTTTGACCGGCAGCCAGGCCATTGGCGATAGGCTTGTTCACGCGGCCCGAGAGGCCATTCTGACTGGGGAAGTAGAGTATGACCGCTCTATCAATCCCAAAGTGGCTCTATTCCGGGCGTTCCAAGAATTCCGGCACACTTTCATCGCTTTGGGGGAAGAAGGTGAAAAGCAGGCTGGCAGTTTCTCCAAAGCACCGCCGTCCCTATGGCAGCCGGCCCTAAACTGCTGGGAAGTGCTGCTTTTACGCACGATCGAGGGCTTCAGCGAGAAGGAGACCGGTGTCATTCTGCGGGCGGATGACAAAGATGTGTCAAATTCGGTCTCCATTGCCCATGAAGAGAAGGAGAAGGGGCTCACAGGACGAGTCCTGATTATCGAGGATGAACCTGTCCTTGCCTTGGACCTCTCGGAGATTGCACGAAGTGCAGGTCTCAGTGTTGTCGGTGTTGCTCGAAACGGGGCAGAAGCGCGACAACTGGCGGCGGAATTCCCTGCGGACCTCGTATTGTCGGAAGTCCGGTTGGCCGGTGGTGCCAGTGGCATCGGTGCAGTGAACGGTCTTCCCCAAACGCATGGCCGGTGCCCGGTGGTATTTCTAACGGCCGCCCCGGAGCGGCTCCTGACCGGTGAAAGGCCAGAACCTGCATTTGTGATCTCGAAGCCCTATACCGAGGAGCAGGTTTGGTTGGCTGTTCGCCAAGCCCGCAGAATCTCGCTATTAGAGAGGGACCAGCGTGGAGCAGGTCAGGGTTCGTTGCATTAACCATCGAGATGTCGGAGACATCGTTGCCCCAAGCTGAGGAGTGAGCGATAATCGCGGGCTCTGCGGGGAGCATGTCACCAGCTACTATCAGCAAGTGGGGTAGGCAGTTCATTCCAAAAGGTTACGTCGTTTACCCACTTCTGGTACGGGCGAGCGGAGACCCGCGCCAGCCAAGTGCCCAATGCTCTGATCGCAGCCATTCAAAAGCGGTCGGATTTGTAGGTGGAGGCTTGAGCCGCTCCTGTGCGTATGCAGGTACTATTCTCCGGCGTAGGTACATCTACCGGCACCGCGCCGCTTAACCTGGCTACCGCCGTACTCTGTTGCCGAAAGCGAGATTTTTTTGTT
>NZ_JAHVJA010000020.1 GCF_019801465.1 Leisingera daeponensis | reverse complement strand
TAAGGCTCAAGACGGTCCATCTGCGCGTCCGTCAGCCAGAAAAGATCAGACATATCACCGCTCATTTTTCGAACCGTGAATCACGCCACCCACCGGAAATCAATGGGTCCTGACCCTAGCATTTCAACGTCAATGGAATAGCCGACTCTTTTCCCGGTATCCTTGTCATTCCCTGCAAGGTACACGCGTATTGCCCATTTTCCGCTGGTCGGGAAAGTTACTTCGGCAGACGTGTCGTCGTCGGCTGTTCCCGTATAAAGTCCGCCAAAGTCCTTCCCCGCTGGCAGGATATTGAAGAAGGCGGAGCCTAAGCCATTCGTGCCTGTGACTCGAAGCGTGGCTTGCATCTTCTGGCCCGCCCGCGCCTTAAGAACATAATCAAAATACTCATGGCCTGCGATTGTTCCGTTGATAGTTGTTTCAGTGGCTTCTCGGAGAAAATTGATGTCGGCAGATTCCTGGGCGCGCACTGCAGTGAAGCTCGCGGCACAGATTATCCCCACTGACAAAAGGGCAGAGAGGCTGTTTGTAAGGAAACACGTCTCACTTTGTAACATTGTGAACTCACGCAATCTCCGCTATCGAGATAGTTCGCAGCTGGGAATGGCAAGTAAAATGCGAAAATTTCTTTCCGTGATTGCGTGCTGAAGCGAATAGCGCCTCCGACGTCTTTAGGCCAAGTCACCGCATATTTTTAGTCCTCAAATACGAAGATGGTCGGCGCCAGTCGCGGCATGGGAAGTCTCTCAGAAAGTCGTCTCTGGACCCAGCTTGAGGTATGCGCCCACCCCGGGGATGACGGTGGAAGAGGTGGACGAAAACTATGTGTCGCGGCGTGCTGCCTCGATTGCGGCAACATTGATCTTCTTCATTTCCATCAAGGCTTCGAATGCGCGTTTCGCTTCTGTCCCGTTCTCGCTTCTTCAACTATGGCGCAGCGAACGTACGGTTGGAAATCCGCCTGTCACTGTGGCTTTGAAAGACTGGTTTGGGGAAATCCTCCCAGTCGCAGGAATGCCGCTGATGCGGGTGGGAAGTAGATCTAGCGCTTTCTGCACATGCATCTGCTGCAAGCGCGCAACTCCGGAAAGTCCGGCACAGGAGCCGCTCGGGCAGGCGAACGGCCTCTGTCTCGTAGATCAGCCATTCACGCCCGTCGCGGCGAACTTGCGGCATGAGCCCATAGGAGAAGTGTGAAAATCGTGCTGCGCGCGCTCGCAGCACGAAAACCCGCTGCGCCGCCGAAATATTTCTGCGGCACGGCAGAAGGAAATTCGGTCGTTGAGGTAGCATACAGAGAATTTTGGACCATGCCCTCACACAGTCCGGTCAAAGTGAAAATTCGCTGCAAGCTGCTTCAATGACGGCAAGCTGCGCTCTTTGCCTGCGGCGCTTCATTGGAAGGGGGAGAGCAGCCGTTCTCTTCGGGTGCCTTCCAAACAAAACCCATAACTACTGCCGACATCGACTGGTGTCTCCGAGTCATGATGTGGCAGGCGGTATTATTGGCAATTTGCTGGACGCTTTCATCTCTTTCAGAGAAAGGTTCGAGCGAATGCTGGTCACTCCCGGCAGGCGGCGCAGGGTGCTGTCGACGAAGGTGCTGTAATCGTCCAGATCCCGGGCCACAACGATCAGCAGGAAATCGTCCGCGCCGGTCGTGTTGTGACAGGCAAGTATGTTCGGGGTCGTCTCAACGATCCGCTGGAAGTCTGCCGTGGCAGCCTGATCGTGTTCCGAACAGCGGAGCTGCACAAATGCCATGACGCCCAGCCCCAGCTTGCGGCGGTTCAGGTTCGCCTGGTAGCCCTCTATAATGCCGTTTTCCTCCAGCCGTTTCAGGCGGCGCCAGCAGGGCGTTTCGCTCATGCCCAGGTTCTCGGATAGCTTCGCGTTGGTCATGCGGCCATCGTTTTGCAGCAGGGACAGGATCTGGGCATTTACGGCATCGACGTCAGGCAAGGGCAGAAACCTTTCGAGAATTGCAGATCGGGAGGGGCTCCCACTCAAGATTACGAGAAATCGTGCAAGATTGGCAAAGTTGTTTCCACGCTGAACGCTATGATTTTCTCAAATCAAAACCGAAGCGGAAAGACACTGCCATGAAAGCTGTCCTGTTTGAAAAGTTCCAAGAAGCACCCAAGCTGGTCACGGTGGATGACGCGAGGCCCCAAGCGCATGGTGTCGTCTTGAAGGTCGCAGCTGCAGGTGTCTGCCGCAGCGACTGGCATGGATGGATGGGACACGACAGCGACATCGACCTGCCGCATGTTCCGGGGCATGAACTGGCGGGCGTGGTCGAGGCGGTGGGCAAGGATGTCACCAACTGGAAGGTTGGGGACAAGGTCACCGTGCCCTTTATCTGCGGCTGCGGCAGCTGTTCCGAATGCCACGCGGGCCACCAGCAGGTGTGCCTGCACCAGGAGCAGCCCGGCTTCACCCACTGGGGGTCTTTTGCAGAGTATGTCGGCATTCACCAGGCCGACCTGAACCTCGTGGCGCTGCCTGAGAGCATGAACTTTGCGACCGCAGCCAGCCTCGGGTGCCGGTTCGCGACATCCTTCCGCGCGGTGATCGATCAGGGCAAGGTGCGCGCGGGCCAGTGGGTGGCTGTGCATGGCTGCGGCGGTGTAGGGCTGTCGGCCGTCATGATCGCGGCAGCTGCCGGGGCCAATGTGATCGGCGTGGATCTCGATCCGGCCAAACTGAACCTCGCGAAAGACCTCGGTGCTGTGGCCGTCATCAACGGGGGCGAGGCCGATGTTCCCGAAGCGATCAAGGAGATCACGCGGGGCGGCGCGCATGTTTCGCTCGATGCGCTCGGCCATCCTGTGACCATGACGAACTCCATCCTCTGCCTGCGGCCGCGGGGAAAACACATCCAGGTCGGGCTGATGCTCGGTGAGCACGCCGCCCCCGCCGTCCCCATGCCCAAGATCGTGGGCCAGGAGATCGAGCTTCTCGGCTCGCACGGGATGCAGGCGCACCGCTATGGCGCAATGCTGGACATGGTTGCCAGCGGCAAGCTCGATCCGGCGCGGCTGGTGGGCGCCCAGATCAGCCTTGCGGATGCGCCCGAGGCCCTGATGAGCATGGACAAATTCCAGTCCGTCGGCGCCACAGTCATCACCCGGTTCTGAGCTATCGGCGGGATTGCTTTCATCGGGCGTGGCAACGAAAGGCACAATGTCATCAAAGTAACGTGGAAAACCCGATGTTTACAGATGTTTGGCCGGGATGTGCAGCGGCCAATGCAAAGGACCGGTTTCAGAGCGCAACGGCAACGCGGATCGCTGCGATACTGCAAGGCGGCAGTGGGCTCAAAGGACCGAGTTCTGCGACTTGCCGGAACGGCAGTTATGGCAAAGTTCCTGGTTTGTTGCACCGCTCGTTTTAGAAACGATCCCTGGATCATTTGCTTGAGACCAGCCAATAGGATCAACGCGGCTCTACTCCAAACAAGTTGCGCTCCCTGGCCAGGTAGGCGAGGCGTGCGGTTGACTTGCAGCCAAATCTTTGCCGCATCCGCAGAAAGCTGGTTTTTTTTGCTGACAGAGAAAGCGAAAACTGCTCAGCGATCTCATCATAGGATCGCTCCTGCTGGATATGCAGGCGCAGCATCCCCAGTTCTTTTCAGAAAGGGACGGAGGCGGAAGCCGCGAGTCAAAAAATCCCGTGACAGTCATTCTCAGCATGCGCATCTCGGCATCCGAAAGTGTGAACAGGCATGCAATTTTGGCTCTGAATCAATTTTGGTGCAACTTCGGCCTCTCTCAGATCAGGGCGCTTGGACGAGCCGCGCTTTGAGCAGGTTGATGTTCGCCCTTCCATACATCTGGCGTTTGAGCGTCTTGAGGCGGTTAATCTGCCCTTCGGTCTGCCCGTTCGACCATGGCTCCCTCACCGCTGCGGCGACCGCGGCTTGATCGCGCCGCAACCCACGAGTGAAGGCACCGAGCAGCCCGTCCTCCGCTTCATTCAGCCATCCTTTCAGCGCGTCTTCGCGAGCATTGCGAACTATGTGCGTAAACCGGTCGGTCTGTCTGCGGGCTTCAGCGAGGGCTGGCAACGAAGCTTCGATCCTCGTGATTTGGATGGCATCTGCCTTGCACAGATGATCCCGGCCCAAGGTCAGGAGGCGGGCAACCTTTCGCGCGGGCGGCGATTTTTTTTGTGCCCGATGGCGCGGCAAGCTCGGCACGGCGCTGGCGCGTGGCCCATTCCCCGACGACACGGAGGCTGCCCTGGAAACCATCGGCCCGTAGCCGGCGCCAGATTTCGGCGCCGTTCCGACAGCCGCCCGCCCATTCCCGCTCCAGCTGCGGCAGCCAAAGAGTCATGCTGCTTTCACGGATGCGGAGAACATCCTCGCGTTCCCCGCGCAAAATCTGAGGAACGAGCTGACGGCTGAGCCCTGTCTGGCGAACGATTCGCCGGAACTACACGCCATCATCAGCCATCTGACGAACCATCCGGTTGGTTTGCTGGCGGCGCAGATAGCCCTCGTTTTGCAGCTTTCAGCGGCCAGGAAAGTCATGCTCGCGTGTTCTAACAGGTGCCAGCGGTCGGCAACCTGAACCGCTTTTGGCAAGGCCCGAGAGACGGCACCGCCATAACCTCAAATGCGGTCTCGGGCGACGACCTCAATCCCCGGACGGGCCCGGAGCCAGGCCTCGACCGTGGCCGGTTCGCGGTCTGAAAGGAGATCAATGACCCGGCGCCGCTCCAGATCGCAGATCAATGTGCCGTATCGCTGCCCCTTTCGCCAAGCTCAAACGTCAATACCTATAACGCGGAGATCACTGCTTGAGACCTCAGCCGTGTCTCGTATGCTGCGGAGGAAAGTATCCTTGCTGACCGGCAGCAGGAGCCGTGCGGCGAGCGCCTGTGCCGGACGCCCGCCGAGTGCCAGGCTGAGGTGCCGTACCAGTCCTTGCAGACGGGAGGTACGCCGCGCATGCGGCCGGGTCACGTCCAGCGGAAACCGCTCCGCAAATATCTTGGCTGGGCACCGCAGAGCACGGCAGCGAAAGCGGCGAACCAGCAGGGCCAGTTCCACCTTCCGGCCATGCGCAGGAAGATCGGCAGGCCGTCGGCGGTACCTGCTGTGAACATGGCGTGAAACCGTGCCGCAGCGTGGGCACGCTGCCGCGGCTTTGGCGGGACGCGAGTGGATCCGGACCGCGTTCCCAGCAAGCTCAACCTGGTCGGCCTTGAGACCTGCTGGCAGGAAATCCCGACGTGAAAACTGTGACGCCATCGGCAACCTCCTCCCAAAACTGCCGATATATAGCGCTTGGCATGTTGGACTGCACCAAATCTGCTTCAGAGCCAAAGATCCGTGCCGATTGACAGATAATGCCATTCCGTCTCCGCTATCCTTCGCCTGACGCTTATTTCCTTGTCTTTCCGCCGACTGATACCGGCAACCCCTCCCTGGAAGCTTTTACCTCTTGGATCAGCGCGCACGCAAAACTCCACAATCGCTGGTTTTCCGACTTCTGGGCTTAGTCCGGATGCCGGGACCCTGTGCCGGTGCCGCGAGCGATGCCTCCGCATCCGCCGCTTCCGTTCAGATAGTCTGCCAATTCAGGTGCCGGTCCAACCGGGCCGGCGCTTCTCCGCAAAAGCGGCTGGGCCTTCCCTGGCATCATGTGAACCTGCAACACCGGCCCACAGGTCTTCGGACAGCCTGAAAAGTTGCGCCTCGTTTTCGCGTAGAGCAGACCGGACAATGGCAAGGGTGGCCGCAATGCCCAGCGGGGCATTCTCAGCGATCTGCGCGGCAAGCTGGCGCGCGGTGTCCATCAGCTTACCGGGAGGCGCGATGCGGTTGACCAGACCAAGATCCCTGGCCTCCGTGGCGCCAATGCGGCCGCCTGTCAGCGCCAGCTCCAGGGCGCGGGCCGGCGGGATGCGTTTCGCCAGCCGGAACGGGCCGCCGGCGACGGCAAAGATGCCGACCTTGACTTCGGTCAATCCAAAGACCGCCTCTTGTTCAGCGACGATCAGGTCGCAGGCCAACGCGATCTCCAGCCCGCCCGCCAGTGCTGCTCCCTGCACGGCCGCGATCAGCGGCTTCTTCCGGTCCGCATCGGCAATGCCAGCGAAACGGTTTTCGCCAAACAGGATTTCGTCAGCCTCACCGTCGGCAAAAGCCTTGAGGTCCATACCGGCGCAAAAGACCTTGCCCCGGCCCGCGAGGATGCCGATTTGCGCCGCCGGGTCGGCCTCAAACCGCGCGAGCGCCTGACGCAGTTCACGCGCCAGCCCGGCATTCACGGCGTTGCGCTGCCCGGGCCGATTCATTGTCAGGACGCAAACACCGTCTGCAACCTCGTAGCTGATCAGGGCGCTCATTTTTCTGCTCCGTGCTGTTTGCCGGGTAAACCGGACGGCAATGCCGGTTCCCCCTCGGTTCAGCGGCCGGTAAAGTCCGCGGTGCGTTTTTCCAGCAGGGCGTCGACAGCCTCTGCGTGGTCTTCGGTCTGATGGCTTGCCCCCTGGTAGGCGGCGGCCAGTTCCAGCACCGAGGACAGCCGCGTATTGAGGCCCTCGCGCAGCAGGCGTTTGGCCATGCGCAGCTGCCGGGGCGGGTTTCTTGCAATCCGCGCCGCCAGGCTGCGCGCTTCGTCCAGCAGCTGTTCAGGCTCCACGACCTTGGACACCAGCCCCCATTCAAGGGCGGTGGCGGCATCAACCGGATCGGCGGTAAAGGTCATCTCCGCCGCCCGCGACAGCCCGACCTGGCGCGGCAGAAGCCAGGCGCCGCCATCACCGGAAATCAGGCCCACGTTGACGAAATTCTCGGCAAAGGCCGCGCGGGTTGAGGCAATGCGGATGTCGCACAGGCAGGTCGTGTCGCAGCCGGCCCCGTAGGCCGGGCCGTTGACAGCGGCGATCAGGGGCACCTCGCATTCCCAGATGGCCCGGGCAACGCGCTGGATGCCCTTGCGGTAACCGTCTTTGACCGACACCGCGTCGCCGGCGAAGATGCCGCTTTTTTCCTTCATGTGCTTGAGATTGCCGCCGGAGGAGAACGCCTTGCCCGCACCGGTGACAATTGCGGCCCGAACGCTCTGGTCGGCATTGATCCGGTGCATCGCCTCCACGATCGCGTCGCACAGGTCATGGTCGGTCAGCGGATTGCGCGCTTCCGGCATGTTCAGCGTCAGCGTGACGACATGGCCGTTCTGTTCATAAAGTAGTTTGTCCGTCATGGCGGTGTCCTCAGGCTTGCAAATCGGGGGGATCGAATTCCGCGGCAAGCTGGCGTTTCAGCACCTTGCCGCTGGGGTTGTAGGGGAGAGAGTCCAGGAAAACGTAACGCTTGGGGCGCTTGTAGGGCGCCAGATCATCGCTTGCCTTGAAGAAGGCGTCGAGTCGCTCGGGGGTGAGCGCGGGATCAGACCGGACCACGAACGCGGTCACGATCTGCCCCCATTTCCCGTCTTTCAGGCCCACGACTGCGGCTTCCTGCACACCGGGGCAGCGGTAGAGGATTTCCTCGACTTCGCGGGGGTAGATGTTCTCCCCGCCAGAAACGATCATGTCGTCGGCCCGTCCGTGGAAGTAATAGAACCCGTCCTTGTCCTGGCTGAACAGGTCGCCTGTATAGACCCAGCCGGCCTTGAGCTTTTTCTGCGTCTCGAAGGGTTTGTTCCAATAGCCGCCCATCGTCTGCGGGCCGCGCACGATCAGCTGGCCGATCTTGCCGCATTCGACCGTTTCCGACGGCGAGACTTCGCGGTTCTGGTCATCGGTGATGATCCGGCATTCTGTGATCAGCGTCGGCTTGCCGCAGGATCCGGGCTTACGCAGCGCATCCTCCGGCCGCAGCACCAGTGCCAGCGACGCCTCTGTCATGCCGTAGCCGTTAAAAATGCCGGGGCAGAAATCCGACATCACCCGTTCCATGGTGGCGGAGGAAATCGCGGCGCCGCCGGTAGTGATCAGCCGCAACGACGACACGTCGAAATCCGGGAGCTGCGGGTGGAACAGCATTTCCTGGATCTGCGTGGGGACCGCAAACAGCGTGGTGATCTTTTCGGCGGCAATGGTTGCAAGCGTCTTTTCCGCCTCGTACCGGCCGATCACCACGTTGGTGCCGCCGACCAGAAGATGCGGGATGAAATAGGCTTGCATCCCGCCGACATGGTACAACGGGGCAATATGCAGGGCATTGTCCGCGTGGCTAAGCGAATATTCCATCACGCAGTTCATGGCGATGGCGAGGTCGTTGTTGTGGGTATGGGTCACCCCTTTGGGCCGCCCGGTCGTGCCGGAGGTGTAAACCAGCGACGAAATCGAATTGCCGTCGGGAACGGGGCGCGGTTCGTTGCGATCGGCGGTCAGTTCGGCCAGCGTGTCGAAATGGTGGTGGCCGGCGGGGATGTTGGCCGGATCATATGCGCAGCTGATGTAGTCGTGCACAGAGCGGACGTCTGCCGCGATCTTCAGCGTGTTTTCGGTCAAGGCCCGTCCGTAAACCAGCACGCGGGCCCCGCTGTCTTGCAGGATATAGGCTGCTTCGCCGGGGGACAGGCGGAAGTTCATCGGGACCGCAACGGCGCCCAGAAGCTGGCAAGCAAAATAAGTCGTGACCGAGTTTTCGGATGTCGAGACGTAGAACGCCACGCGGTCGCCCGGCCGCACCCCCAAATCGGCCAGTGCCTGAGCAAACCGGCGCACGCGGCCCAGCCATTCGGCATAGGTCCATCGCCGTTTCTCGTAGACGAGCGCATAGTGGTCTGGGTAGCGTTCCGCGGAAGCTTCCAAGATGCGGGCTATATGCATCGGGGCGGTCCTTTGGATGGATCAGAGGTTCGGCCGTATCGCGGGCATTTCCCGCGCGGCGATCAGGTATTTGCACATTTCCGACGTGCCGCCGACGATCGGCAGCGCCCGGGCATCCCGGTAGAGCTGCTCGACGCGGCCGTACTGGCGCGTCACGCCGTCACCGCCCAGGATCTGGACGGCACGGTCGGTGCAGAACACGGCGGTTTCGGCGGCCACCAGCTTGGTCTGGCTGGCCTCCCGCATCAGCTCCTTGCCGTCAATGCCGTCGTCATACATCTTGGCGGCGCGGTGGGTCAGCAGTTCAGCAGCGTCGATGCGCCAGCTCATCTGCGCAATCATATCCCAGATCAGCTGTTTCTGGCCCAGCTTCCCGCCAAAGCTTACCCGGGTCTGGGCGTGCTCCCTGGCCAGGTCGAACGCCGAGCGCGCAACGCCCAGGCCGGATCCGCCGAGGATCACGCGCTCGAAGTTGAAAGCCCCGAGCATGATGCGGAAACCCGCATTGACCTCTCCCAGAAGGTTCTCTTCCGGCACGCGCACATTGTCCAGCGCCACCTCGCCCACGACCGATCCGCGGCGGCCCATGAAATCATAGGTGCTGGGGAAGGACAGGCCGGGCGTGCCTGCGGGCACCAGGATCGCGGTCATGCCCTTCTGCGGGGCGGTATCCGGATCGGTGATTCCCCAGACGATATAAACATCGGCCTTGGACGCATTCGAGATGTAGCGCTTGAAGCCGTCGATCACCCATTCGCGGGTCTTTTCATCAAAGCGGATGCGGGTTTCCATGCCCGCGCTGTCAGAGCCGACATTGGGTTCGGTCATGCAGATCGACCCGACCGCCCGCCCTTCCAGAATCGGCGTCAGATAGCGGTCGCGCAAGGCCGGGCGCGCGTGCGCATGTATCGGAAAGGCGCAGGACAGGGCCGTGGCGATCGTGGTTTCGAACGCATAGTTCAGATAGGCTGCTTCTTCCGAGACGATCACGGCATGGGTCAGTCCCGGCTTGCTGAGCGGCCCCTGGTAAAGATCGCGGAACATGACTTTCAGGTATCCGGCCTGCCCCAGCGCTTTAGCAACGGCAAGCTGGGCCGAAAAATCCTGATCGCCTTCGATCGCCGGAACCCGCGGCGCCAGCTCGCGGGAGAGGAAATCGCGCACTTCGGCGCGAAAGGCGCGGTCCTCGGCGGACAGAAAGAAATCGTGCATCGGTGCCTCCTACTGGTTGCGGATGAAGTCAGGGACGCCCAGCGTTCCGGCCAGGCGGGTGTTTTCCCGCAGGACGAGTTCGACATTGCTGTCCCGGACGGTCGGCAGCAAATGCCGCGCGCGGCGCACGGCCTCATAGTCCAGCGTCGCGGTGATCAGCTCTTCGCCGTCGCCGGCCACGGCTATTTCGCGGCCGAAGGGGTCAATGATCCGCGAGCCGCCCCAGAAATGCAGATCCCGCTCAGCGCCGGTCCGGTTGACCATGATGACCGGTGCGCCGTACATCATCGCGTAAAACCGGCAGGTCAGCGCCCAGCCGCCTGGATTGTCGAAATCCGCCCCCACGGCTTCGACCCCGGAGCTGACCGGGCAGACCAGGAGCGTTGCCCCGTGCAGAAATGCCAGATGCGCCAGCGCGGGATTCCAAACATCCGCACAGATCAGCAGCCCGGCATTCCAGGGGGGCGCAATTTCGCAGGTTTCGACAAACCGCCCGGCGGCGTAATGCTTGCCCTCTTCCAGCTTGCCATACGTGGGAAGGTTGATCTTGCGGTGCAGATGCGCCACCGCGCCGTCCGCCAGAATGGCGGTGGAGTTGTAGAATTGCGCCGCTGGCCCCTCTTCGATGAAACCCACGGTCACCGCCATCGGGCCGGCCGCCTGCGCCAGCGCTTCCAGGCGCGGATCGTGCCGCGGCATGGCCGCCTCAAGCAGCCGGTCCGGGCCGTAATGGCCTGTCAGGGACAGCTCCGGCAGCACAAGAAGGTCAATCCCGGCCTGACGCCCTTGTTCAATCCAGGAAAGGTGGCTGTCGAAATTGGCATCGACGTCACCGGTGCGGCTGGAAAATTGTGCAGCCCCGACTTTCAGCGCACTGGCGGTTTTCATGGCCTCAACCTTTCGGAATGGTGGGCCCGGGAGGCACGCCCCCCGGGCCGCAGGGCTTACATCAAGCCCTGTTCTTGGAGAAACCCGGCGGCAGCATTCTCGATCGAGGTCTTGTCGACATCGACGCTTGCGTTCAGCCGCGCCATGGTGGCGTCATCCAGCTTCGCCGCGACGCTGTTCAGCAGACCGGCAAGATCCGGATTGGCCTCCAGGACTTCGGACCGGATCACCGGCGCCAGCGCATAGGCAGGGAAATATCCCTGGTCGTCCTCAAGCACGACGAAGTCGAACGCGGGAACGCGCCCGTCGGTGGCAAAGACCAGGCCGACATCGACCGCCCCGTCTTTCAGCGCCTGATACACCAGCCCGCCGTCCATCCGCCTGATCCTGGCGCGGCTGAACTCAAAACCGTAGGCCTTCTGCAACGGTTTCAAACCGTCAGCGCGGGCATAGAATTCGGCGTTTGTGGCAAAGCTGATGTCAGCACCGACGTTCACAGCTTCGGCCAATTGCGACATGGTCGAGATGTTCTTCCCAGACGCATCCGCGGCGCGCATTGCCAGGGCATAGGTATTGTTGGCTTTCGAGGCGTCCAGCCAGACGATCCCCTTTGCGGCGTCCAGATCCTTAACACGCACATAGGTGTCTGCGGCGTTCAGCCTTTCCTCAACTTTGTTGTAGGTGATCAGCGAGGTGCCGGTGTATTCCCAATAGACATCGATCTGCCCGTTTTCCATGGCCTGGCGCACTGCGGCCGAGCCCATGCCGCCGCGGTTCTCCACGCTGTAGCCGTTGGCTTCCAGCAGCTGCTCGGTGATCGACGACAGCAATTGCTGTTCGGTGAAGTTCTTGCCGCCAACGACGATGTCCGCCGCTTGCGCGGAAAGCGCCAGCCCGCTCAGCGCGAGTCCGGCCAGTGCGGCTTTCAAGGTGAGTTTCAGGTTCAATTCTGCATCCTCCATTTTGCAGACGGGATCTTTCAGCGGAGAGGGTTCACACCCTTCGGAATTAGCCGCAGCTGGGCTTGCCCCATCAGGAAATCGACCATGATGGCCAGCAGCGCCGTCGGCAGCGCCCCGGCCAGAAGCATGCCGGTGTCCATCAGGGCGATGCCGGTGAAGATCAACTCCCCCAGACCGCCGCCTCCGATCAGGAACGCCAGAGGCGTGGTGCCGACATTGATGGCAAGCACCGTGCGGACACCGGAAAAGATCACATAGAGCGCGTTCGGGATTTCGACCCGCCACAGGATCTGGGCGCTGGTCATGCCCATGCCGGTCGCGGCTTCCTTCAGATGCGCGGGCACGGCAAGTAAACCGGCATAGGTGTTGCGCACGATGGGCAGAAGCGATGCAACAAAAAGCCCGAAGAACGCGGGGGGAAACCCGATTCCCAGCAGGGACATCGACAGGGCAATGACAGCCAGCGTGGGGATGGTGGTGCCGATATTGAACACCTGCATCAGCGGTTCAGCACGGCGCTCCATCGATGGCCGCGAGAGCCAGACGCCAACCGGAACGCCGACCGCGATGGCGGCACCGCCGGAAGCCCCCACAAGGACAAGGTGCTGCCGCGAGAGATAGGTGATGTCGGCCCAATAGGCGGTGATCTGCCCGGTCAGCCCCGAAGCCGAGGCCCAGATGCCCAGCAGGAAAACCGCGAAGAGGGCCGCGTTGCGCCCAAGGCTGGTGGAATGTGCCATTCTTCCCTCCTACGCGCTGCCGCCGGCCGCGCCGGCGTAGGTGGCGCGCAGCGCCGCGGTGACGGCCGGTTGCGTGACGACACCGGCATAACGGCCGTTGTCATCGGTGCAGGCCAGCCACATCGTGTCATTGGCGAACATTTCCGAGACCACGGCCCGCAGGTCCGCCCGCACAGGCACTTTGGCCGGCAGCGGATGCTCGAAATCGCTGACCTTGCCTGACGCGCCCGCGATCTCATCGGCGGTGACAAAGCCTTCGGGTCGGTGATCGCTGCCGATGACAATGGCGATCCGGCTGCCCGACACCGTCAGCTGCTCGCGCAGATCGGAAACCTTCATGGCGCGGGCCGCTACAGGCGCCTGCGCATCCACAACATCTTCGGCGGTCACCAGGCGCAGACGCTTCAGCGTGCGGTCGGTGCCGACGAAATCGGCGACAAAGGGGTTTGCAGGATGCGCCAGGATCTTGTCCGGGCTGTCGTACTGCTCGATCTTTCCGGCGCGGAAAATCGCAATCTTGTCACCCATCTTGACCGCTTCGTCGATGTCATGGCTGACAAACATGATGGTCTTCTTCAGCTCCGCCTGCATCTTCAGGAATTCATCCTGGATGATCTCGCGGTTGATCGGGTCGATCGCCCCGAAAGGCTCATCCATCAGCATCACCGGCGGATCGGCCGCCAGGGCCCGGATCACGCCAACCCGCTGCTGCTGGCCGCCCGACAGCTCCTTGGGGTAGCGTTTCAGAAACTGGTACGGATCAAGCCCCACCAGATCCAGCAACTCTGCCGCACGCGTCCGGGCTCTTTTCATGTCCCAGCCAAGCAGTTTCGGCACCACGGAGATATTCTCTTCGATGGTCATGTTCGGAAACAGGCCGATCTGCTGGATGACGTAGCCGATCTTGCGGCGCAGCTCGATATCGTTGAGCTTCCCCGTGTCCTCCCCGTTCAGGTAGATGCTGCCGCTGGTCGGGGGAATCAGGCGGTTGATCATCTTGAGGGCCGTGGTCTTGCCGCAGCCCGACGGGCCGAGCAGGATGCAGATCTCGCCCGTGGGGACTTCCATGTTAACCTTCTCGGCAGCAACCACGTTCCCGTTCGGCGTGTCGAAGGTCTTGGTCAGGTCTTCCAGTTGGATCATCGGGAGTGTCCTAAGTTCAGCGGCTCAGCGTTTCAGGCCGGCGGGGGTCAACCGTTTCTGGAGCTTCAGAAGAATCCAGTCGGCAAGAATGGCGAGGAGCGAGACCGCAACCGCGCCGGCGATCAGCTGCCTGGGGTCGGTCTGGGAAATCCCCCGGGAAATCAGCACCCCCAGGCCGCCCGCGCCGATGTAGGCCGCGATGGCTGCGACACCGATGTTCATCACAACGGCGGTGCGCACGCCGGCCATGATCACCGGAACCGCGATCGGAATTTCAACACGGGCCAGGCGCTGAAACGGTGTCATGCCCATGCCGGCGGCTGCTTCGCGGAGCGCCGGGTCGACATTGGTGATGGCGGTATAAGTGTTGCGGATGATCGGAAGCTGGGAATAAAGCAGGATTGCGATCACCGCCGGGAGCCAGCCGATGCCCTGCCCGATCAGCGACAAAACTGGGATCATCAGGCCAAAGAGCGCGATCGACGGGATCGTCATCACGATGGAGGCGGCATACAGGGCCGCGTCCGCCACCCGCTTGTTCTGGGTGATGGCGATTCCGATAGGCACCCCGGTCAGAACGGCCAGCCCGACAGCCACGGCGACGATTGAAATATGCTCCCCCGCCAGGCCCAGAATGACGCCGGCATTGTTGAGTATGAACTTCAGCGTTTCCATAGCCCCCCCTAACCTCCGGGGCATCGCCCAGAATGTCAGGTGATCTATCAGCGAACAGGCCCGGCGGTGTTACGCCACCCCGCCATCCTCTTGCATAATTCCGCCATATGTAAGCGGCCTTCTCTTCCGGACGGTCGAAGGCGTCTCGCCGAATCTGGCTTTGAAGGCCCGACTGAAATGCCCGGGGCTGGAAAAACCGCAGTTTTCCGCGATTGTTTCAAGATTCTCAGTGGAGGAGATCAGTGCACTGCGTGCGGCGCGCAGGCGCATATCCATATAGAATTCCGACGGACGCTTCCCCAGTTCCGCCAAAAACAGCCGTTCCAGGTGGCGTTCAGAAAGACCTGCCCGCTCTGCGATCCAGAAAATGCGGGCCGGTTCGGCGATGTAATTCTTCATGATTTCCACGGCGGTCGCGAGACGCGGGTCCGTGATCCGGTGCCGCCATTGCAGTGCATTGCGCTGCGCGTGCGTGGGCTGGCGGATGGGACCGTGCAGAAACTGATCGGCAACATCAATGGCGAGGTCATCGCCATCCAGCGCCGCGATCAGGGCAAGGACCATGTCCATCGACGACGTGCCGCCGGCGGCCGTCAATACCCCCCGGTCCCAGCAATAAAGGTCGTCGGACACCACTATGTCGGAATGCGACTGGCGCAATTCCCGTATCGCCTCCCAGTGCACCGCGACGCTGCGGTCCCCCAGGACCCCGGCATCGGCCAGAAGCAGTGTCGCATTGCTGACAGCGCCCATCATCCGGCCTTCGTTCCGCAAACGCCTGAGCCACCCCATCAGTCTTTTCGACGGGTAAGGGCGATCGAAGAGGCTGGCGACGACGACCGAAAAATCCGCATTGGGCGCGTCGTCAATGCCGAATTGCGCGGTCACTTCAAGCCCGTTGCTGCACCTGATCGGGCCAGGCCGGGTTGACGCCACAGACCACGAGTACCGTGCCTTTTGGGACAGCCGGTTGGCCGCGCGCAAAGGTTCGATGATCGAACTCAAGGCCATCATCGAAAAGCCCTCGATCACGAACAGCAGCACCGAGAACGGTTCTTCGGGGCCGTGCCCCGACAGGGACACCCTGAGCCTCGGGGAAATGCCGCGGTCCGGTGCAGCGGCGGCCAGCATATCGGGTTCAGTATCGGTCACGGGGTGCAACTCATTGTACCTGTCATGCCATCAAGCCTTGATCCATTGCGGCGGCATGCCTCTCACTTCCGGGGTATCCTCGGCAACGGTCCAGCGCGCACCGGCAGCCCGGCCGCAGAAGAAGCGCGGTTCCGCGGCCCGCATTCCGTGCTCCGCAGGGCCGTTGCGTCCAACTGATTCATGCTATTACCAGTTAACCCCGTCACAAGCAGCATTCATGATGAAACGGTGCAGGCATCTCGCGTCCTCCGACGTCAGCAGGCTGCCGTCCGAAATCGTGCAGTGCCACGGCGAGGGAAGGGAGGTTCCGAACGGAGCGGTCAGAATGCCTTCTGCCAGGTACTTCCGAGTGATGCTTTCGGGGGCGATTGCAACTCCGTAGCCCTCCGCGGCAAGCGCCAATGCGGTCGAGAACGCGCTGGTATGGGTCGTCTCGGGCACTGCAGACGGACCAAGGCCGAAGTGCGCCATCATGCCATGCCAGAATTCCGAACGCCCCAGGTTGTGGATCAGGCGCGTGCGCAACAATTGCTCGGGCGCCGTCAGGGGCAGCCCCTCGACCCGGTAACCCGGCGCGCACACGATCGCCAGCTGATCCTGCCACAGGCAGATGGTGTCCTTGCTCAGCCTGTCGCTGTGAACGTTGGTCAGGATGATGTCGGCAATAGTTGCAGGCTCATCCTGCCAGACGCGGCCATGAATGGTGACGGGCACGTCAGGATGGGCGGTGCCGAAGTCCGCCACAACGCGCGCCAGCCAGGTCTCCGCCAGGCTGACCGGACAGGAGATCACCACCTTCTGCCTGCCGCGGCTTTTCAGGATGGAGTCCGTCGCTTGCTCCACGATCGCCAGCGCCTGCTGCACATTGGGCAAATAGGCGGTGCCGAGGCTGGTCAGGCTCAGTGATCTGGGGTGCCGCGTGAAGAGCGGCCCGCCGATGAATTGCTCCAGAGCACGGATGTGGCCGCTGACGGCCGCCTGGGTGAGGTTGAGCTCCGCCGCCGCTGCGGTGAAGCTGAGCAGCCGCGCCGAGGCTTCAAAGGAACGCAGGTAATTCAGTTGCGGCAGGTTTCGCATCGGGCCTGTCATTGCGTTGGAAATCCACCCATTCCTTTCACATGACCTCATATTTGTCACCCCATTGGGGTGATTTAGTTCACGTGTCATGGCCCCGCCGCCAAGTTATGAGAAGCTGACTAGATAGAAGGACGGCACAGCATGGCACGAGAAGGACGCAAGGGCGGACGCCGCGGAGTAGCTTCGCGCAAAGGCGGAGCAATCGACCAGCTGCCCTGGAGCCAGTCGCGCTTGGCCTTTCCGTCGTTCGAATTCGTGAGCGAAGAGCAGCTGCAGAAGATTCACGACACCTCGATCCGCGTGCTCTCAGAGGCAGGCATCCGGGTGATGAGCCCCCGGGCGGCAGATCTGTTCGCCGCCGCCGGTGCGATCGTCGACCGCGACACGATGACGATCCGCATCGACGAAAGCATCGTGAATAAGGCGCTGGAAACCGTGCCGTCCGAGTTTTCGATGGTCGCGCGCAACCCGCAGAAGCAGATCTCGATGGGCGGCACGGCGATCAACTTCGGCCTGGTGGCCGGCCCTCCGAACACCCATGACTGCATCAACGGCCGCCGGGCAGGCAATCACCGGGACTACTGCAATTTCATCCGGCTCGCCCATCACTTCAACGCCGTGAACATCATCGGCAACCAGGTGGTGGCGCCGATGGAGCTGCCGTCGAACACCCGGCACCTCGACACCTATCTGGCCAACCTGACGCTGAGCGACCTGACGTTCCACTGCACTGCCATCGGCCGGGGCCGTGCCATGGACGGGATCAACATGATGGCGATCAGCCGCGGCATCCCGGTCGCGCAGATGGCAGAGACGCCGGGCGTCCTGACCGTGATTTCCGTGAACTCTCCCCGCCTTCTGGACGATGCGATGACCGACGGCCTGATCGCCATGGCGGAACACTCCCAGCCGGTCTCGATCACGCCGTTCACCCTGATGGGGGCGATGACCCCGGTGTCACTGCCCGCCGCGATGGCGCAGCAGAATGCCGAGGCGCTGTTCGGGGTGGTGCTGACGCAGCTGGTGAACCCGGGCACGCCGGTTCTCTACGGCGCCTTCACCTCGAATGTCGATCTGCGCTCCGGCGCTCCGGCCTTCGGCACGCCGGAAAACACCAAGGCTAACATCATTGCCGGGCAGCTGGCGCGGCGCTACGGGGTGCCCTACCGCACCTCGAACGCCAATGCATCGAACTGTGTCGATCTGCAGGCGGCCTATGAGACGATGATGTCGACCTGGGGGGCCACGCTTGGCGGCGCCAATCTGATCTACCATGCTGCAGGCTGGCTCGAAGGCGGGCTGACGGCCTCTTACGAAAAGTTCATTCTGGATGTGGAGATCATCCAGAACATCAAGGAATTCCTCAAGCCGATCGACTTCAGCGAGGACGAATTGGGCCTTGATGCGATCAAGGCGGTGCCCACCGGGGGCCATTTCTTTGGCGAATCCCACACGATGGAACGCTATGAAACGGCTTTCTACCGGCCGCTTCTGTCGGACTGGACCAACTATGAGAACTGGCAGGCTGCGGGCGCGAAGGATGCGCTGACCCGGGCCACCGCGCTGTGGCAGCAGGCGCTGGAGGAATACCAGCAGCCCGAGCTTGATCCTGCAATTGCCGAGGAGCTGGAGGCCTATGTCGCGCACAGGCGCGAGGAGATCGGGTCGAACGAACCCTGATCCGCGGGACCGGGAGCGTGCAAGTCAAACGAGCGGATGCCGAGGCCTTCAATGTCCTATGCTTACCAGGTCAAAGTCGCCGCGGCGCAGCCTTCCTCCGCCGCAGCCCCCAAGCGCTACGCCCTGCTGCTCCTGGGCTCCTATTCCGCCTTTGAGGTCATTTCCGTTATCGAGTGCCTGAGGCTGGCGAATAGTATGGATGGCGCCGCCCGCTACGATTGGCAGGTTCTCAGCGAAGACGGAAAGCCCCCGGTGTCGTCAAGCGGGGTGGCCCTCGAGGCCGGCGGGGCGCTGACGGATCTGAGCTGCCGGGATACCCTGATCGTCTTCGGTGGGGAGGAATTTGTCGCGGCAGGCACCTTGCCGGTTCTCAACTGGCTGCGGCGGCAGGCCCGGATGGGGGTCACAATCGGGGCGGTGAACAGCGGCACCTACACCTTGATCAAGGCCGGGCTCTTGCAGGACAGCGAAGTGGCCGCCCATTGGAATTGCCGCAATGCCTTGCAGGAAACCTTCTGCGGTTTGGATGTGAGCCATTCAATTTTCAGCCTGCAAGACAATCACTTCACTTGCGCCGGGGGCGTGGCGGTGGTGGATCTGATGCTGCAGATGATCTCGCAGGAGCAAGGGGAGGCAGTTGCGACCTGGGTCGCCGACAACATGGTCTGCTCGACGCCAAGAACCTCCCGCCACAATCAGGTTCTGTCCCGTTCCGCCCGGTTCGGCGACCGGAACGGCAAGGTCGCGGATGCGGTCCGGATCATGCAGAACTCGCTGGAATGCCCGCTCAGCCCAAGCGAAATCTCCGAAAGGATCGGCATTTCGACCCGGCAAATGGAGAGGTTGTTCTCCAAGTTCGCAGGCATGACGCCCAAAGCCTTCTACATGAAACTGCGGCTGGAGCACGCGCGCGATCTCTTGCTGCAAACCGAACTGAAGATCATTGAGGTGGCAATGGCCTCCGGCTTCAACAGCGCCACCCATTTTTCAAAGCTCTACAAGAAGCATTTCGGTGTTTCACCTCGTACTGAAAACAAAATCTGGGGCAGCAGATAATGGAACCGCCGCGCGAACCGGACAGGCTTCTGCGAACTCAGAAAGAGACTGCAGGCGCCATGGATACTCTTGTAAACTTGGGCTGTTCACCTGGGGCAAGACCCGCAGGCTTGCCTTGGCACTGCAATGTTTACAGTCCGTCACCCCGCTTTCGTTCCGGCATTGCTTCCGGATGGGAAAGACCTCGCACAGGAGAAGCTGGCCCGAACCGGACGCAATACGCCAACTGACCGTTGAAATGAACAGGTGTTTAACATGACAAAAATACTCATCGTGGAGTCCAACAGCCCTGAGGTAGTTGACCACAGAAGGGCCAGAAACCTGCCTGTTGCTTCAACATATTATGAGGCCGCTTTGCGGGCAAATGCTGAGCATCTGTCTGTCGCGGTAGCCGAACCCTACAGAACTCCACTGTCTCAGAGCGATTTAGAAACCGCAGACGGTGTTGTTCTTACCGGGGCGGGCGTGCCCTGGTCCGTCGAAGCGACTGAGGCCAGGGTCTTGCGGGAAGCAGGAGAACTTGTTTTGAAGGCAGGCCTGCCCGTAATCGGATCATGCAACGGTTTGCAGCTTGCTGCGCTCTTGCTGGGCGGCAAGGTGGGCACTTGTCGAAAAGGTATGGAAATCGGTCTAGCACGAAACATCAGGATGACACCGGACGGTCGCACCCACCCAATGATGGCGACGCGGTCAGACGGGTATTGCGTTCCCTGCGTGCACAGAGACGAGGTGCAAGAGCTTCCGCCAGGCGCCACGTTGATGGCATATAACGACCACAGCCAGGTTCAGGCGATGGTGTATGATGTCAACGGTGTGGATTTTTGGGGAATGCAATACCATCCCGAAATGCCAATCAGTTCCATTGCGGATTCTGTTTCCGACGAAACCAGCATCTTTATGAATGCCTCCAGTCTGGTTAGCGACTTGCGCATCGCTGAAACAGACCTTGATGCAGCGACCCGTCTGGGGGGCAAATCCGAAGAGCTATCCGAAAAAGCCAGAACGGCTGAAATTGCGAATTGGCTGGCTCACGTGCAAAAGGCCGTCGAATGAGATGAACGGACCTCCTGCTAAAAGCGCGGCTGTCGCCCTGGAGATCGGCAAAGATAGAAAGATCCCGACGGGCTCCGGGAGCCTGGCCATCGGTTTGTGCAAGACGGCTTGCAGTTTTGTAGGCCTCTATTGGGACCCTGAGGTTGTTCCGCCCGGTTGTATCGGCGCGGCGGCTGGTGAGGTTTTTCTCCGGATGTGCAGGTATGAAGCAACGGGCAAATTACATGAAACTGCGGTTGGAGCCCGTTCTGCCTGACTGACAGGCAGCGTCACGATGCGGCCAGCCCGGCTCCTCCAGCTGCTCCCGGTCCGGCAGGTCGCTCAGGGACTCCAGCCCGAAGGCCGCCAGGAACTGCCCGGTGGTGACGAAGGTGTAGGGCGCCCCGCGCCGGTGGCGATCAGGCCGCGGGCGTGCAGCCGGCCGGTCAGGTCCCGGCTGATTTCCTTGCCGAAGATCTCCTTCAGCCCGTCGCGGGTGACCGGCTGGTGGTAGGCAATGGCCGCCAGCACCGCCACGTCGAATTCGCTCAGATCCAGCCCCTGCCCGCCGGCATCCGCCGCCGCCCGGATCGCCGGGGCTTAGGCGGGCCGGGTGTGGAGCATCCAGGCGCCGCCGGTGCAGGCACTCGTAGCAGACCGGCCATTACTCCCGATTGATCAAACCGGCTTTCTTTAGAAAATCTGCTGCCACCTGTTCGATGGATTCCCTTTCAACATCAACGCGGGCATTCAGCTTGGCCATTGTCGCATCATCGAGCTTGGACGAGAGGGCATTCAGCAGTCCGCCGATACTTTGGTTGGCTTTCAGCGCTTCGATACGCGCGACCGGTACCAGCGCATAGGCTGGAAAGAAGCCCTGGTCATCTTCAAGCGTGACCAGATCGAGTGCGGGGATTTTCCCATCAGTCGCAATGACGATGCCCACATCAACATCGCCGTTCTTCAGGGCCTCATGGATTAGGCCAGCATCCATTCGAACGACCCGGTCGCGAGGGATTTCAAAACCATAGGCTTTCTGGAATGGCTTCAGCCCGTCGGGGCGCGCATAAAATTCGGTGTTTGCTGCCAGTGTCAGGTCGGGATTTCCGTTCAGGCGGGCCGCAAGATCGGAATCCGTGGCGATACCCAGTTCCCTGGCCCGATCCGACCGCATCGCCAAGGCATAGGTGCTGTTGGCCCTGGACGGATTCAACCAAACGATACCCTTAGCGGCATCCAGTTCCTTTACCCTTATATAGGTTTCGTCAGCGTCCAGCCTTTCGGCCACCTTGTTGTAGGTGATCAGCGACGTGCCAGTGTACTCCCAGTAGACGTCGATCTGGCCGTTTTCCATAGCCTGGCGCACTGCGGCCGAGCCCATGCCGCTCCGGATATCGACGTCAAAGCCATTGGCTTCAAGCAATTGCGCCGTCATCGACGACAGCAGAAATTGTTCGGTAAAGTTCTTTCCACCGACGGTGATTTCGTCAGCCTGCGCAACACCGGCGAACATGGCTGCTACCGCGACGACCATTTTCAGGAAACGTAGACGCATTGATATTGTCCTTTTCTGGGGGGATGCACATCCGGCGATCAGTGCGTTGTGCCGATGTTTGGGTGCGGATACGCCTCAGCGCATCCGGATTGCGATATTCTTGGTCTGAACGTAGTTAAACAGCGCCTCGCGGCCCTTCTCGCGGCCGTACCCGGATTTTCCAACCCCGCCAAAGGGGGTTTCGACGCCGCCAGCGAACCACTCGTTAACAAAGATCTGCCCGCCACGAATGGCGCGGGCCGCGCGTGTGGCACGGTCCAGATCGGCGGTAAAGACGCCACCCACCAGCCCGTATTGCGTACCGTTGGCGATTTCGATCGCCTCGGCATCGGTGCGGAACGGCAGGACGGTCAGGACCGGGCCGAACACTTCCTGCTGTGCGATCTCGCTGGCTGGCGATACCCCTGTGACTACTGTCGGCTCCAGAAAGGCACCGGGAATATTCAGGCTGCGGCCTCCGGCAACCACCTTTGCCCCATCGGCTCCGGCACTGGAAACCATGGCCAGCGCGCGGTCGCGCTGTGCCAGGGAAACCATCGCGCCCATGGTCGGGCCGTCCGTACCGCGGTCAATGCCCGGACCAACCGACAGGCTATTGGCGAGTTTTGCCGCGCGCTCGACAAGTTCGTCATGGCGGCTTTGGTGGACGATGACCCGGCTCATCGCCGAACAGATCTGACCGGCGTTAAAGAAGATCCCATATCGCATGTCGGTCTCGAATGCGTCGAGATCGGCATCGTCATGCACGATGGCAGCGGACTTGCCGCCCAGTTCAAGAATCGACGGCACCACGTTATTGGCCGCCGCGCGCGCGATGGCCACGCCGGTGGGCACCGAGCCAGTAAAGACGACCAGATTGACATCCGGATGCCCCGCCAGCGCCGCACCCGCTTCGGGTCCGTGGCCGCAGATCACGTTGACCGCACCGGGCGGCAAGCCAACCGCCTCCGCGGCGCGGGCCAGCCAGGCGTTGCTCAGCGGAGTCAACTCAGGGGTCTTGACGATGCAGGTATTGCCCGTTGCCAGTGCCGGCGCCATCGAGCGGGCTGTCATCTCGAACGGAAAGTTCCAGGGAACGATATGCGCGGTCACGCCGTAAGGTTCATAATCGGTGAAATCCAGATACCCTGCACCAAGCGGGATCGACCGGCCTTCGAGGGTATCGGCCTGATTGCCGTAGTATTCAAAGAACCGCGCCGCGCCCGAAACCTCGATCCGGCTTTCCCAAAGCGGCTTGCCCTGTTCAAGCGTGAGGGTGCGCGCGATGTCTCCAGCGTTTTCCTCGATAAAACGGCCCATGCCCTGCACGAGTCGGGCACGCTCGACCGGGCGCATATCTTTCAATGCGCCCGAGTCGTGGACCCGGCGGGCGGCGGCGACAGCGCGGTTCACGTCGGCGGCATCTGCCATGGCTTGCCGACAGAGAACCGCACCCGTTGCAGGATCTGTCACGTCAATCGGAGCAGCCCCCCCGGGGATCCATTCGCCATCAATGTGGTTGCTCCAGAAAGACTCGAGTTGCGGCATCATGTGTCCTTCCAACTGTGATTTTCAGCGCCATTGGCGAATGGGCTCCACTCAGGCGATCAGGTGTCCAACCAAACGGTTGACAGATCCTGGATCAGATCGGGCCGAATGTTCAGATTTTTCACCTTTGGCTGACTGTGAATGAAGACCTTGCGCCAGAACGGCTGCACGATGACGCCGGAATCCTGAAGCTTGGCCTCGATCTTCACCATCAGCTCGCGCCGCTTGTCGACGTCGACGATTGTCAGCGCCTCAGCGAGCATTGAATCGAATTCAGCATCTGCATACCCGGTTTCGTTCCAAGCGCCATCTGACTGATAAGCAAGCGCCAGAACCTGAACGCCAAGCGGCCTCTGCGCCCATTGCGTCAGGGAAAACGGATACTTGGTCCAGTCATTCCAGAATGTCGCGCCCGGCATTATCGTCCGTTTGACGCTGAACCCGGCATCGCGCAGCTGCGCACCGACCGCGTCTGCCGTAACCAGATCGTAGCCGTCATTGAGAGAAATGATTTCGTGTTCGAAATCGGTCTGGCCCGCTTCTTCCATCAGCGCGCGCGCCTTTTCGACGTCGCGCCCGACCACGGGAAGATCGGCGTATTCCGGGTGAATTGGCGACACATGGTGGTTTTCCCCGATGGTGCCCGCCCCGTTATAGCCCAGTTCAAGGACGATACCCTTGTCTACCGCAAGCTGAACGGCGTTGCGCACACGCTTGTCATCATAGGGCGGGCTGTTCACGTTCATTCGAGCAACAATCGTGCTTGCGGTCACGGCTTCGTGCTGTACCAGGCCGTTGGCGACCAGGAGTTCGGCAAATTCCGGGGATGTTTCATAGTTCATATCGACATCGCCCGCGTCGTACGCCGCGATCAGCAGTGAAGGATCGGTTCCAGTGTCGATGAATTCGATCCCGTCAAGGTGCGTCTCGCCGCCCCACCACTGTCCATTCTCGCGCCGTTTGACGATGGCCCTACCACCGACCTCGAACGACACCAGTTCGAACGGACCGGTGCCAACCGGGTGAGCAACGTAATCACCACCTGATAAATCGAAATCGCGATGGACAAGCAACGCCGGGTAATCCGACATGCCCGGAATCAGCGTGATATCCGATTGCGAGGGCGTCAGCTTGACGGTGTAATCGTCGATCTTTTCGATTGCACCCGCCCGTGCCTTGCCGGTTTCGGGGTCGATCAGCGACCCCATGCGGGCCGCCATGGAATTGCCTTCGACCGACTTGTCGCACCATCGTTCCAGGTTGGACACGACGTCATCGGCGGTGAAGGCTTCGCCATTGTTCCATGTCACACCTTTACGCACATTCAATGTGTATTCGGTCGCGTCGTCGTTCGCCGACCACGCTTCCAGAAGCATCGGTTTGAACGTCGCGTCCGGTTCATAGCTGACCAGCGGCTCCATGATGGTGCGCGCGATGTTGGACATCTGCGTCCAGTCGAAGGTGCGCGGGTCCTTGGGTTGCAATACGCTCATCGAAATCCGCAGGATGCCACCCTTTTTCGGGGTTTCGCTCTGGGCCGATGCCGGCAGCGGAAGACCGGCCATGGCGAAAGCAGACGCGGTGGTGACCCCCAGGGCACTGGCTGTGGTCAGAAACTCGCGCCGATCCATCCGGCCGGCGCGCGCTGCATCGGCCATTTCATGAACATGGGGTGAAATGCTTGATCCAGTTCGGGTCGTGAGCTTCATGTCATTCTCCTGTTGAATTTCAGTCAGATGATCCGGCCGGCAAGGGACCCGCCTGTGACCGTTCCTTGATCTTTTCCCGCATCATCGTGCTGACTGTGTGGCAATCAGTGCGGGGCTGTCGCGCCAGCGCGTCGGCGACCAGGTTTGCATTCTTGGCCGGGTGGTTCTGGTGCAGTTTGAAGATCGCCTCGTGGGACTCGACCACAAGGTCGATCCCGACAATTCCCGGCAGCAACTGATCGGCATAGTCCGCGGCATCATGATCCAGCGTCCACCTGCCGCCAACACGCGGTTCATGCCAATCTGCAGTTCTTTTCAGCAGATCCTGCAACCGGTCCCGATCCTCAAAGATCACTGCGCGGCAATGCAGATGTACGGCCATGTAGTTCCATGTGGGAACCGCAGGCTTTTCACCGTACCATTCCGCCGAGACGTACGAGTTGGCACCCAGCCAGGCCACTGTAAGGTCCGGTTTGGCCACGAGCCTCCGCACCAGCGGGTTTGCCCGCGCGACATGGGCCTCCAGGCGCAGCCCGATGAGGGATGCCTCGGACGCGTCGCCCCCGCGGGCGGCGCGCAAAACGGGCACATGCGTGATATCAATCCCATCCTCGTCGGCATGAACCAGCGACGCCAGCCCCTGATCGTCGATAAACCGGATCAAGGGCCCCACGCGCGTTTCACCAAATGCAGCGGGAACGTACATTCACGGAGCCCGCAGCGGCGGGGTCGATCCGTCCAATGTCAGCAGCGGACCATAGGCATCGGGCCGCCGGTCGCGGAACACTCCCCAATCGGCCCGCATCTCGCGGATCGCTTCCAGATCGAAACTATGGGTCATGAAGGTGTCGCTGGTCTTGTCGCCGCGCTGCAGAATCTCGGCCCTCGGCCCGGCGATAAACGCTTGACCCCAAAAGGTCGTCTCGCCCAGGTCGCCTTTTTCATAACCAACGCGGTTGGACGCAACCAGCGGGGTCACATTGGCGCCGGCGTGGCCACGCATCACGGTTTCCCAGTGCTCGTGGCAGTCCGAGCCGATTCCAGTCGGATAGAGCAGGATTTCTGCCCCCATCAGGCACATGATCCGCGCGCTTTCCGGAAACCACTGATCCCAGCAGATCGCGGTGCCGATCCGGCCATAGGCGGTGTCGAACACCTTGAACCCGGTATCGCCGTAGCTGGTATAGATCTTTTCGAAACAGCCCGGAGGACCACCAGGAATATGGGTCTTGCGGTAGATGCCAAGCACCTCGCCATCAGCATCTACGACAGCCGTAGTGTTGTAATAAGCGTTGTTGGCTTTCTCAAAAAAGTTGACCGGGATGACGACGTTGTTGTCTTTGGCCACCTTGCGCATCCGGGACACGGTAGGCCCGTCAACAGGCTCGGCGAATTTGAAGTATTCGCTTTTCCAGTCCATGAAAGCAAAAAAGTGGTGGGCAAACATCTCTTGCGGCAGGACGATCTGGGCACCGGCGGCGGCGGCGTCGCGAATGATGCCTTCGGCCTTGGTGATATTTTCTTCCCAGTCCCAGCTACAAGACATCTGGGTTGCGGCGACGGTGACGTTCATGCGGTCTCTTTCCCTGCAGGTTTATGGATGGTGGCATTTGCCAGGCTGTCGCTCAGAACGCTCACGATCTGGGCGATTTCTTCGTCGGAGACGATTAGCGGCGGGCTGATCGCCAGGGTGGCGCCGATCTGGCGCAGCAACACACCGCGGGTCTCTGCCTCGCGTAAGGTTTGCGCGGTGATTTTTTTGTCATGCAGCTCTACCCCGGCCATCAGTCCCGCAAGGCGGACGTCGGCAACCGCGGGGTTCGATTTCAACGGCTCGAGCGCTGCTTCCAGCATGCGCGACCGATCCATCACCACCGCGGGCAGATCCATTTCTTCGTAGATCGCGATCGCTTCCAGAGCGACGGCACAACCGACTGGGTGCCCGCCATAGGTGAATCCATGGCCGAACGTGCCAAGGTCATGCGCCCCGGCCGCGATCGCGTCATGCACCCGATCCGATATCGCCAAGGCAGACAGCGGAAAATAGGCCCCCGTCAACTGTTTTGCCATGGTCATCAGGTCCGGTTTCAGCCCGTATTTCTCGGACGCGAACCAGGCCCCGGTACGGCCGAAGCCGGTGATGATTTCGTCGGCGATCAGCAGGATGTCGTGCCGGGCCAGAACCGCTTGGATCTCCTCCCAGTAGCCGTCCGGCGGCGGCAGCACACCACCGGAGCCGATGACCGGTTCACCAATGAAGGCCCCAATGGTGTCTGCTCCGGCCTGTTCGATCAGAGCTTCCAGTTCCCGCGCCCGGCGGCACGAGAATGCACGTTCGGTTTCCCCGGGCTTGGCATCGTGCAGATAGCTCGGCCGCCCGGTGCGCAGCACTGCGACATCCGGGAGGTCAAACCCGTCATGACAATAAGACATGCCGGTCAGGCTGGCGCTGATAATTCCCGACCCGTGATAGGCGGCGTCTCGGGCGATGATGCGTTTCTTGTTCGGCCGCCCCCTAGCGTTCCAGTAGTACCGGACCAGTTTTGCCGCCGTATCGACCGCCTCGGAGCCTGAACAGCCAAAGAAGACGTGGTTCAAATCGCCCGGCAGCAGGCTGGCCATCTTGGCGGCAAGCTGTTCGGTCGGTTGTGCCGAGCGCCCCATGAAGCTGTGGTAATAGGGCAGTTGCCGCATTTGACCCTCGGCGGCGGCGATCAGCCGGTCGTTTGAGAACCCCAACGAGGCACACCACAATCCGCTGACGGCGTCCAGATAGGTGTGGCCATCGGTGTCAGTGACGCAACACCCTTCGCCCGACATCATGACGGTAGGGCCATGGGTGCGGGCCGCGACGGGGTCGGTAAACGGGTAAAGCTGTGCCATTTTTCCTCGCATTTTTTGACACCTTGCAGCCATCCGTGACTTCTGACAAATTCATAATTTTCCCGCTTTGAATTCCTGGAGGGAATGCAAAATGCGCCGTCTGCCCTCGCTCAATGCCCTGCGTGTTTTCGAATGCGCAGCACGGCACGAGAGTTTTACCAAAGCCGGCGAAGAATTGCTTCTGACCCAGTCAGCGGTCAGCAAGCAGGTTGTCCGACTGGAAACAGAACTAGGACAACAACTGTTTATTCGCAGCCACCGCAAAGTCACCCTGACGGAAGCCGGGCAGCTGGTGATGCAGGCCGTCAACGCCAGTTTTGCCGGTCTGCGTCATCGGTTGGATGAGATTACGATCCAACGCCCAAAACATCTGCATATCGTGGCAGATGCGGATTTTGCCCAGCAGTGGTTGTTTCCGCGCCTGCCGGGGTTCGACGCAGCCCATCCTGATCGCCGCCTGATTTTGCAATCAGAATCCTCGCTTACCGAGCCGCCAGAGATGCCCTATGATTGTGATTGCGCTGTTTTATGGGGGCGTGGCGACTGGCAGAATTGCCGGGTCGAGCCACTTTTCGCCAACTCGGTGTTTCCTGTCGCGGCACCAGGATTTTTTGATAGTGATGGCGGACAGCCCAACCTGTCGGACTTGCAAAGCAACATGCTCATCCATGATCGGTCTTCCTACTGGTGGCGTACCATTCTTAGTTCTGCGAACGTTCGCATAAAACCCGACGACGGGCGAACTTACAGTTCCACAACGCTATGCCTTGAAGCCGCGGCGCGCGGCGATGGTGTGGCAATCGGAGACGAAGTGACCACGCGCGCCTATCTGGAAACTGGCAAGCTGGTATTGCCGTTCCGCATCCGGCGTCCTTCGCCGGACGCATATTTTCTTCTCCTGCCTGCAACGGACACGGGCAACCCAACCGTCGAGGCGTTTGCGTCCTGGCTGGTTTCGCAAGCCGCGGCCCACAGCCGCTGGTTTTCTGACTTTTGGAACTGATCCAAAGATTTTCGACTTTGCAGCCGAAAGGGCGAAGGCTCCAGCGCCGTTGCGACGTTTCCTTCTATCTCAGCTTCAAGAGTTCGTCCCTGAAGGTTTCAGCCGGTGGGTGCCATCCAAGGCATTTTCGGGTGTGCCTTTCAAGCGGTCGCAAATCGGCTTCAAGTAGCGGTCTTAGAGCGCGGCCACAGGCGTATCCCGCGGCAGATGCCAGTGCGCCCGCTTGTCGGGGTCTTTCCGAGGTTCTTGACAGGTTGACGGAGAGCGGCGACATCGTTCGCGGATTAATGAGGCAAGGATTTCCCTGAGCCCGCATTCTCGAACAGGCTGCTCGATGACTGCCTGAGAACGCTTTCCAAAGGAAATCCGCCTTACGATCTGCCGCTTTCTTGCCACCGAACTGGCTCTCGGTTTGCTCGGAGAACATTCGAACTCCTTACCATTCCATCTGCCAAATGGCGATTTGGAATTCTCGCTGCACGGCGTTGGTCGTCCGTGATATGATCCCCGAAAACGCCCCCGCTTTTGATTAGAGTCATCCGCAGAGAATCCCTGGCTGGGAGAGGAGCGGAAACGCATGAAGGCATCGAAGTTCACGGACGCGCAGAAGGCGTTCATCATCAAGCAGGCGGAAGACGGCACGTCCTTTGCCGAGGTTTGCCGCAAGGCAGGGATCAGCTCGAAAAGCTGAGGTGTCCGTCAGATCAAGTCTGAAGTTATACACTTTACATGACCGGTCTGGCGACATCGGCTGCAACGCAGCGATGAGAGTGCCGCGCCTGCAAGCGGATGCTGCGTCAGCAAACAGCCGGATAGGCAGCGGCGGCTTTGTCCGGCTCACTGCTAGTCCAAGCCCGACCAGGCGAACGGCCTCGTTCTCCGAGATCAGCCATTCACGCCCGGCGCGGCGAAATCTTGGTGAGAGCCCACTCTACCGAATGCTGCGCCTGATCTCAGCGGTAGCTAAAGGGGAGTGATTCACGCCGACTTCGCCGTTCGTGCCAAACGTCGCGCAGGCTCGGTCAGTGCTCAAAGTTCTGGTTGCCTTTACTTTGAGCAGGTGCCCCCTTGAACGTCTGAGTTCTTACTTCGGAATTAAGAACTTCTGGCAATGGGTTTGAGGGCAATAGTCTTGCGTGAGTGGCAAGGGGGCTTTCCTGAAATTTCTGCATGACCTTCGCATTTAGCAAGGTAATGTAGGCTGAAGAATAGGAAAGTGTTTTTATTCAGTGACTTGAGGTATTTTTTATTGTACGAAATGATTTTTCAAAAAAGTTGTAGCTAAGGGGAGGCGGATCTAGGCAGATCGCTTTGAAGTTGTGGGAGCCTTACCATGACAAAGAGCGGTATTATTGAAGAACTGACCGGGAAAGCCTTGCCGGACGTTGCATTACCTGCAACCGACGGCACCGAAGTGGGCCTGGCGCAGCTGTCAGGGATAACCGTTGTACACGCCTATCCGCGTACCAGCCCACCGAATGAGCCGCCGATCGAAGGATGGGACCAGATTCCCGGGGCACGTGGCTGCACGCCGCAGTCGAAAGGATTTGCGGAGCATTTTGACTCGATTTTAGAGGTCGGCGCCGCACGCGTATTCGGGCTGTCGACGCAGGACACAGGATATCAGAAAGAGGTCGTGGAGCGCTTGGCGCTACCGTTTCCTATCCTGTCTGACGAACAGTTGGCGCTCGCCGGGAAACTGGGATTGCCAAGGTTTGAGGCGGGTGGATTGACACTTCTGACCCGGATCACACTAGTCATCGAGAATGGAGTGATCCGGAAAGTATTCGCCCCGATTGAAGACCCGGCAGGCAACGCTGCCGCCGTCGCCGCTTATCTGACCTAATAGGTAACTCCCATCGCAGAGCCGCTAGGGCAGCTTGGCGGCCCTGGCCGAATGCGCGCAGGTTTCAGGACAACACAGATGAAGTGTTTCAGTTCAATCGGCATCGGTTTTGGACCCTCCAACATTTCGTTGGCCATCGCCTTGGAGGAACAGGGATCATTGGAGGCGCTGTGCCGCTGGGCGCTGACGGTGCCGGGCCATGATCCCTCCCGCTTCATCAGCCCCTCTGCGCTGATGATTTCTTTGGGGGTGACCCTGATGCGGGGCAGAGCCGAAGGCCGCGAGGCATTGACCGGCTTCGATATCAGCAGCGAGGCCTTTAAGGTGCATCTGTCCGGAGGCAAACTGCATACCACGGCGGTTACCTCGCCAAAGACAGGCTTTATGCTGTCAGGCACAGGCAACACGCTGGCAGAAGCGGTCTACGGCAGTACCCGTTTGGCGGATCTCTCTGCCAAAGGGATCGTTCACGTGGAGGGCGACATAACAGCAGCCGAAGACTTTCTTTCTCTCTTCAGTCTCCGCCGCGATACATGAACTTTGGCGGATTGCATATCTGTATTTGCCGTCCGTCAGTAATGCAACTCAAGCGAGAAGAAGTGCCAAAGCAGTAGTCTCGAGTGCTCATAGCCGGTTAGATGTTCCAAGGCGCGCTTCGTCTGCACGGAAATGCCGCGGGTGCAATGCGCACTCCCTCTATCCAGGAACCAGAAACGTGAGGTCCAGCAAACAATGGCCACGATCACCGATCCCGATGATTTCTTCACCAAGGGCTGCGGCCGGTGCGACAGATTTGCCACGCCCGATTGCTCTGCCAGGCAATGGACTGAAGGCCTTGATCTGCTGCGCCGCATCTGCCTTGGCATGGGGCTGCCGGAAACGGTGAAATGGGCCCATCCCATGTACATGTTCGCAGGCCGCAATATCGCGCTTGTCACGGCCTTCCGGGATGACTTCCGGCTGACCTTCATGAACGCGGGACTGCTGGAGGACACCGAAGGCGTTCTTGAGCGGCAAGGGCCGAACAGCCGGACAGCGGGAATGATCCGCTTCACCAGCGCCAGGCAGGTGGCCGGATTGAAGCCTGTGATCCAGGCATACCTTCAGCAGCTTATGGATCACGCCGAGGCAGGCACGAAGCCGCCCAAAACCCATGCCGAGATCCTCATGCCTGACGAACTAGGCGACGCATTGGACGCAGATCCGGAGCTGTCCGAGGCCTTTTATGCCCTGACGCCGGGGCGGCAGAGAAGTTATATGTTCAACCTCAGCCAGGCCAAGAAATCTGCAACCCGCATTGCCCGGATAGAAAAATTCCGAGACAAGATTTTCGCTGGCAAGGGAGCAATGGAACGTTAGGCAATCAGCTTTCTTGCGGTTTGCATTCAATGGAAATTCCTACGCTCCGCAATGTGGGGCGTAAGTGATGCCAACCTGCTCTTTCGTTTGAATGCGGCGAGTACCGCAGTCCGGCAATTCAATGATAGTTAGGGTATCTGCTAACTTTAGTTGACACCGGGCGCCGAGCGTTATTACTTAGGTGCATGTCTAAGTATGATTCCACTCTGGACCTTTGCTTCTCCGCACTCGGGGACCCAACTCGGCGCGAGATCCTCCAACGTCTTGCGCGAGGTGAAGCATCTGTCAGCGAGTTGGCCGCGCCGCATGACATGGCTCTGCCATCTTTCATGTCGCATCTGAAGAAGCTGGAAGCAGCCAACCTCATCACATCGAAGAAGCATGGCCGTACCAGAGTTTGTGAACTGTCTCCCGGTGCGTTCACGCCGGCCAAGGACTGGCTGAGCGAACAAAGTGCAATCTGGGAGGGGCGGCTCGACCGCTTTGACGATTACATCGGGAACCTCACGCAGGAGCGCAACAAATGAAACTCGATCCGAAAACCGACCTGACATTCACGCGCACACTCAACGCGCCGCGCGCTTTGCTGTGGGAATGCTGGACAACGCCTGAGCACATCAAGAATTTCTTTGTGCCCAAGCCGCATAGTATCGAAGCGTGCGAAATTGATCTGCGTGTCGGGGGCAAGTTCAATACGACGATGAATGTCGAAGGCAACCTGATGGAAAACGAGGGCGTGTTTCTCGAGATCGTGGAAGACGAACGACTGGTCTTCACCGACACATACAGTGAAGGTTGGAAGCCCGCCGCCGATCCTTTTATGACTGCCATCGTCGAGTTTGCAGACGATGGGAATGGCGGCACGACCTACACAGCAACCGCACGGCATCGTTCTCCTGAAGCCCGCCAGAACCATGAGAACATGGGGTTTTACGACGGCTGGGGCACAGTCGCGACGCAGCTGGAAGAATACGCTCAATCTCTCAAATGATGAAAAGAAAGTGCGGCTCTGCCGGCATCCGTCTCATACTGCATGAAATTATTGGCGATGCGGTGAAAGTATAGGCTGTCCTCAGGCAGGTGTTCGTGCGTGGCTTGTTGAATGCCGGAACAGCGCCCCTTGAGTATTTTGAAAAACCGCCGCCCGGTAGATTAGATTGGGCGGCGGCGCGATCAGATCTTGCTCGCCGAAACCAGTAACATCATCGGCCGCTCCAGTTCTTCGGCCAGGAAAGGGTTCTCTGCAATCTGCTCAGGTGTGGGCGCAAACTCTTCCACCCGGCACAGTTCGAAACCCGTCCCGATCAGGGTGCTGATGGTTGTTGCCAAGGTCCGGTGGTGCTTAAGCACCCCCTTCGCGAACCAGTCAGTACGGCGCTCCAGTACTGCCTGCCACGCTGCGCTAGCGGTGTAGCGCGTCTCCGGTAGACCCGCCTCTCCCTCTTCGCAATGCAGGGCTTCCGCCGTCAGTACGGCAGAAGCCCCTAAGCGCGAGCCAAATTTTGGTTGTTGGTTTCGGTTTCCGCAGCCACGTCAGCATCACTCAGTGATGATTTCGACGTCTGTGTCCGTTCCCGTCTCAGTACCGGGGTTTGCATCAGATCCGGTTTCTGCCCCGGCCCCGGCCTCTGGATCCGGTTCAGCGTCTGTAGCATCGTCACTCGATGTCGCCGCGTTGCTATCCGTGGTTGCCTTTTCCTCCATGTCGGTGCCACTAGCGGCCGCGGGGCTACCCATGAGATCAGCCATCATCAAGTCACCATCGACGCTTTCAGCCCCGGACTCATCAAATTCGGGGGTCGCACGAAGTTCTTCCTCGGTGAGGTTCACAATCAAGTTCCGTCCGTCAGGATCAAAGTCGAACGCGCTGATGGGCAGCGAGACCGTGTATTCACCCAAGCCCAGGAAACCGCCGACACCGATTACCGCCTGACCTTCGTCGTCACCGCCTGATGGCCCCAGGACGTAGTCGATCTCGCCTACATCATCGCCATTTGTGCTCAGAACATTGAGGCCAATGAATTGATCCACGGTCATTTCTTCAATGGTCATCGAATTATTCATCGCATCCGTGCCCAAATCTGTAACGGCTTGACCCGTGGCGGGATCGGTAGCGGGTGCAGTTTCTTGTGCAACTGCTGGTGCGGCCAGAAACGATGCAAGGGCCGTACTGATCATTAGTTTTTTAAAGGACATGGTCTTACCCTCCTGCAGTAGAGAAGTTGATATGGCAAGAACGTTATGCGGCCTTAATCGGTTCCGTGTCGGGACAGGCTAAGCGCTTGTGATAGCCCGCTATTGCGAAAAGCCGCTTCGGGCTGGGCAGTTTTCGGCCATTTTTCGCCCAGGCCAATGAGCATGCCCCCAAGTCGGAACTGCTGTACAGTTATGAGTGTTGTCCTACTGACTTGATCAAAGGAGAAGGCAATGCCACTTCCCAATCCCAGACTGGAACAGCTTCATTCCGAACTCTGCGCAATTCTGACTGAACGCCAGGGCGAGCGGATCCGAACTCAAAAAACTGACAGCGCGGGTATCCAGCTGCTTGACCAGGCATCTGCCGATATCAGGAGCTGGACAGAGGATGCCAGCCGAATTGGAGCAGATCCCGAAAATGAGGAACAGCTGTTTGAATTGGTAGAGCGGGCTAGGGCGATCAGCCTGAAGCTCAGCACAGACTGAATGTGATGTGGCAAGTTGGCCGGCGTCTGCAGGTTGACCATCCCGCCAAATGACCGTCAGCAGATCGCCTCTGCGGCCGCGGAGTATTAACCGGTGCCCACACAACGGTTTTTCGGCCAGCACCTCCCCGGCCATGCCGTCCGCAAAGCGGACTGGAAAAAAGAGACATATCGGCAGCCGTCGATTGTTTTGTCCCGCCGCTGATGCCGCCAAGCTCATTCGCCGGCTTCGGCCCTCTCTTCCCGCAGGAATCTCCGGATCATTGGCAGCAGCTCCGGCTGTTCTAAAATGGTCAAATGCGTGGTGCCGGGCAGTATGGCCAGCTGCGCATCCGGGATGGTCCTCGCCAGATGCAGAGCATGCTCAGGCAGGATAAAATCATTGTCCCCGTTCACAACCAGCACAGGCACCGTGATTTCCTCGATCTGCTCATCCGGCCAGCCCCAGCCCGAGGTGATAAATGCGGTCAGCTTCTGCATTGTTTCCGGCGCAGTTGCTGCGCCGCCCGGGTTCTTCTCCGCGATCTCAGCTGCCATCCGGGCAAAGTCCTCCTCGCTGGGCATCAGCGCCAGGACTTCCGGCGGCGGCTGATAGCCCGGTTCTTTCTGCATACGGATGATGCCGGGGACAAAGCCCCCGGGCCTTGCGGCCGCGGAAATCACGGTCAGCGAGGCTACGCGCTCCGGGGCGTTCACGGCTAGTTCCAGGCCCAGCATGCCGCCGGCCGAGAAGCCGACCACATGGGCCTTCTCCACTGACAACGCGTCCAGCACCCCGAGGGTGTCGCGGCGCATGGCTTCCAGCGTGATCGGGGTGCTATTCAGCGGCGTATGGCCATGCCCCTGCTGCTCGACGCCGATCACTGGCCGGTCCCGCGCCAGCTCAGGGGTCATTGCGCCAAAACTTGAGGCAAAGGTCATCATGCCGCCGTGCAGCATCAGGACCGGCGCCCCGCCCGAACCCGGGTCGCCATGCACCTCGTAATGGATTTCATGGCCATCCACGCGGACAGTGGCGGCCTGCGCCAGCGTTGCCAGCAGCAGAGAAGCTGCCGCGCCTAAAGCAGTG
>NZ_JAHVJA010000019.1 GCF_019801465.1 Leisingera daeponensis | reverse complement strand
GCATGAGGCTGCATGAGGTGGCCACAAGCCTGCTTCCAGCCGCCCGATCCGGAAGGGAGACAAGAGAGCCCCCCTCAGAGAGAACAGCGTCCCGCTGGCCTGACTAATTCTGCGGCCTGCTAGAGTGCAGGTGGCTACCCGCAGGCCGGACTGAAGCTGATACGTTTCGCCGGATTTATTGTCAGACCGCTGATGCCCGGTGCGATGCCGAAAATTAATGATTGTTCGTGGAATAATATGAGTGCCTCGTACGTCTTTTCCTTAAGTGCCTGTGTTCAGCAGCACATAGCCAGCGGCCAAGGGAGGAAAAAATGGCGCCAGACAATGACAAGAAACGCTCGGTTCAGGAATTCTTTGCGGAAAACCCGGAACAGGCGGATCGCGAGTTTTTCGGACGGGTTGCGAATCCTGACCGGCGCGGGTTTCTGAAGCGGACCGGGCTTGCCACGATGGCAGCCATGGTCGGCACCTCGATCCCTTTTCACCGCAGCATGCCTATCGGGTTTGTCCCGGCCGCGATGGCGGGCGAGGATGTGCTGACCGGCAAGGACGGGCTGACGCTGCTTAATGACCGCCCGTTGAACGCTGAAACCCCGCCCGAGCTGCTGGATGATCCGATCACCCCGACCAGCCGGCACTTCATCCGCAACAACGGTCTGCCACCCGAGGATGTGGACCCCGAAACCTGGACACTGACCATTGACGGTTTTGTCGACACGCCGCTGGAGCTGAGCATCGCGGACCTGCAGGAACAGTTCGAGGTGGTGACCATGGCACTGACACTCGAATGCGGAGGTAACGGGCGCGGTTTCTTTAACCCGCCGGCCAAGGGCAACCAGTGGACCTATGGCGCGGTGGCCTGTTCGGAATGGACCGGCGTGCGTCTGAAGGACGTGCTGGAGAAGGCGGGTGTTCAGTCCAATGTGGTTTATACCGCCCACTATGGGGCCGACGCTCATCTGTCGGGCAACCCGGACAAGCTGCCGATTTCACGCGGTATGCCGATTGCAAAGGCACTGACCGACAATATTCTGATCGCATTTGAAATGAACGGCGGCCCGCTGCATCCGATGAACGGCGCGCCGCTGCGTCTTGTGGTGCCGGGGTGGCCTGCCTCCACCGCTCAGAAATGGCTGACCCGGATCGAGCTCCGCGATCAGGTTCACGATGGTCCCAAGATGACCGGCACCGCCTATCGCGTACCTGCCTACCCGGTGTCTCCGGGGCAGAGCGTGCCGAAGGAGGATTTTGTGATCATCGAGCGGATGCCGGTGAAATCGCTGGTGACTTTCCCGGCGAACAACAGCGATCTTGGCGCCTTGCAAACTCAGGTGCGCGGCCACGCCTGGTCCGGCGACCGCACGGTGGAGAAGGTGGAAATCTCCACCGACTTCGGCGCGACCTGGAACGCGGCCGAGCTGGATGCCCCGGTCAATTCCGGCGCCTGGCAGAATTGGCGGGCCGAGGTGACCTTTCCCCAGGCAGGCTACTACGAGATCTGGGCGCGGGCGACCGACAGTGAAGGGGTGATGCAGCCCTTTGCGATCGACTGGAACCCCAAAGGTTACCTCAACAACACCATGCACCGCGTTGGCGTGCGTGCCGGCTGACAAAACAGGCGGTTGCCGGCCCGCCGGCCGCCGCCAGGATGCCACTTCCAATCAGGAGCAGTAGAATGAAACTCGCAGCTTTGCGGTGCCTGTCTGTCGCGGTCGGCGCCCTGTGCCTTGCTATGCCTGCCGTTGCCGATATCAGCGCCGCGCTTGCGGATGCCGACCCCGGTCAAGGTGAACGTGTTTTTAAGAAATGTGCCGCCTGCCACACTGTTGAACAGGGCGGAAAAAAGAAAGTCGGCCCCAATCTCTATGGGATCGTCGGCGGCCCGGTCGCGGGAATGGAAGATTATACGTATTCTTCCGCCCTGAGCGGCTATGGCGGGGAGTGGACCGTCGAACGCCTGGACGCCTTCCTGGAAAAGCCCAAAGCCGAGGTGAAGGGCACCAAGATGAGCTTTGCCGGGTTGAAGAATGACAGTCAGCGGCTGGATCTGATTGCTTACCTGAACGGCTTCTCTGACAGCCCGCTGGCCTTTGGCGCCGTGGCGGCCGCCGCCCCGGTTGAGGACGCCGAGGAAGAGTATGAATTCGGTGTGTTGTTCGACGCCCCCGGAGTCGAAACCACCTACTACATGTGCAGTGCCTGCCATTCCGAGATGATCGTGGCCCAGCAGGGGCTGACCCGGGACGGCTGGGTCGAGATGCTGGAATGGATGGTGGATGAACAGGGTATGTCCGAAATCGAAGAGCCGGAGTTGAGCGAAGTGCTCGACTACCTCTCGGCTCATTACGGCGAAGACCGCCCGAACTTTCCGCAACCTGGAAGCAACTGACGGGCCGGGGCCGCCCCTAAGGCGGAGCCGTCACCCGACACAGGGGCTGGCAGCGGCCGTGGCTTCGTTGAGTGAGGCCACGGCCCCCTTGTTGGCTTGCAGCCCGGTTGCAAGTTTGAGGAAGGCGGCAATGGCGTCGAACTTTGCCCGGTCCATGCCGGTTGCAATGATCATGTGCTGCGTGCTTGGGCCGGTGGTCCAGGAAATGGATTGAACATGTGCCGGCGGCTGTCCTGGCTCTGCAGCATTTCCCAGGAAATAGGAAAGCCTGCAACCGTTCCGGCCTGCATAATGCGTTACGCTTCCATCCTGCAGGACCTTGAACGCGACCGGTGCCAGATTGGCGCTGGCGAGATCCGGCACACCATGCAAGCTCAATGCTTCAGCCCGCTGAAGGTCCGAGAAACCCACCGAGAAACTCTGGTCGGCCAAGTCTTGATGCAGATCAAACGCTGTTGGCGTGTCAAACGTCCCGGAGCCCCAAAGTGCCGCCAAAGCCAGAGCGGCAGCAACAGCGCCACCAGCCAGCCAACGGGCCGGGCTCCGGTTTGAGTTGGCAGCAGCAGGCGCCTGCAGCTCTACTGGCGCCGCGGCAGAAGCAAGCGCCAAGGTGGGCCGCAGGCCCCCCAGGCTTTGCGAAACCTCTTTGACACTGGCCAATGCCGCCGCCAACTCAGGCTCCGCGGCCAGCCGTTTGACGAATGCCTGCGCCTCAGGTTCCGCCAGCGCACCATCGTGGTATGCGTTCACCAATTCCCAGTCCTGTTCGCTCAACCCGCTCATTTCCGGCGTGTCACCTTCTGCTCATTTGGTTGTGTCCCATCGACCAGGTCCAGCAGGGCCCGCCGCGCTCTGCTAACGCGGCTCATGACGGTGCCGGGCGGTACATTCATCACTTCGGCGGCCTCTGCGTATTTCAAACCCATTATGTCGACAAGGCACAGCACTTCGCGCTTTTCGGGTGTCAGCCGTTCAAAGGCCTGCCTGATTAGAACGTCCCGGGCCGTGTCGGAACTGCTAGCCTCATAAGATAGACGTTTTTCAGCCGCCAAATATTCCCGGCGCACACGGATTTTTCTAAGCTCATCGAAATGCAGATTCCGAATGACCCGGAACATCCAGTGGCGAAGCTCGCCCAGATGAGAAGGCCACCGCCCGCTCTTGAGAGCGCGCTCAATTGCGTCTTGAACTAAATCCTCGGACTCGCTCTGCCCGGAGCAGATCGCCGCTGCGTAGGCCTGTAGCTCCGGCAAGAGAAATTCGATTTGGGTCGTCGAAGGCATAACGCAATCTGCTGCAACCCTGGTCCTCAGTCAAAGGCAGAATGCCTTGGCAGCTCTTTTTCGGTTTTCTTTTCCATACTTGTAGTCAAGCAGCTTGCCCGAAATGATGGCGAAGGCGGCAAAGGTGCGACGGAGATCGTGCTGCCGGGTATCAGATGTGCAGAGCGCGATCCAGCGCGCGCAGGCAGGCCTCCTGCAGACCTTCGGACTGGGTCGGATGGGCGTGGATGGTGGCTCCGATGTCTTCAAGGCAGGCGCCCATTTCGATGGCGAGCGAGAAGGCTGCCGACATCTCGGAAATCCCCGCACCGACCGCCTGAATGCCCAGCACCGCGTGATCCGCCTCGCGCCAGACGACGCGGATGAAGCCGTCCTCGCGCTCGGTGGTCATGGCGCGGCCATTTGCGGCAAAGGGGAAGTCGGTCGCCTTGGTGCCTTCGACCTCGCCCGGCAGCGCACCGCAGGTGACGATCTCGGGGTCGGTGAAGCAGACCGCGGGGATCGCGCGCTTGTCCCACTCGACCGCGTGGCCCGCGACATGTTCGGCAACCATTTCGCCTTGCGCCATAGCGCGGTGGGCCAGCATTGGCTCGCCAGTCACGTCGCCAATCGCATAGATCCCGCGCATCGAAGTCTGGCAGGTCTTGTCGATGCGGATGAAGGGGCCGTTCAGGGTCAGCGCCAGCTCATCAATGCCGATGCCGGCGGTGCGGGGGCGGCGGCCGACGGTGACCAGCACCTTCTCCGCCGCGACCTCGCCCGCGTTGGTCGCGAGCACGCCATCCACATGGCCGCTGGCCTTGGCGCCGGTCAGCACGGTGACGCCCAGCTCTTCCAGCCGCTTGGCGACAGGCCGGGTCAGCGCCTTGTCATAGGCGGGCAGGATGCTGCCCTCGGCCTCGACGATGGTGACCTTAGTGCCGAGCTTGGCAAAGACCGTGCCCAGTTCGAGCCCGATATAGCCGGCACCGACCACGGCGAGGGTTTTGGGCACCTCCGTCAGCGCCAGCGCCGCGGTGGAGGACAGGATGTCGCCGCCATAGGGCAGGAAGGGCAGCTCAACGGGTGCAGAGCCGGAGGCGATCACGATGCGCTCGGCGCGGATGTGGGTCTCGGTTTTACCGTTGCGCACCAGCACCGTCTTGCCGTCCAGGAAGCGCGCGCGGCCCTCGACCAGCTTGGCGCCGGCCTTGCGCATCAGCCCGGCCACGCCGCCGGTCAGCCGCTGCACGATGCCGTCTTTCCACGCCATCGTCTTGCCCAGATCGATCTGCGGCGCGCCTGCGGTGATGCCCAGCGGGCCAGAGCCCGCATGGGCGAGCTTGTGGAATTCATCCGCCGCGTGGATCAGCGCCTTGGAGGGGATGCAGCCCACGTTCAGGCAGGTGCCGCCGGGCGCGGCCTCGTCCACCACGATGGTGTCGATGCCCAGCTGCCCTGCGCGGATGGCGCAGACATAGCCGCCGGGCCCGGCACCGATGATCAGCAGTTTACATTTCAGATCAGTCATTCAGCCCTCGACAAACAGCATTGCCGGAGATTCCAGCAGGGTTTTCAGTTTCTGCACGAACACCGCCGCATCCCAGCCATCGACAACGCGGTGGTCGAAGGAGCAGGACAGGTTCATCATCTTGCGCGGCTGGAACTGCTGGCCGTCCCAGACCGGGCGGATCTGCATCTTGTTGACGCCGACGATCGCCACCTCCGGGTGGTTGATGATCGGCGTGGTGGCAATCGCCCCCAGCGCCCCGAGCGAGGTGATGGTGATAGTGCCGCCCGACAGCTCCTCGCGCTTGATCGAGCCTTCGCGCGCGGCCTCGGCCAGGCGGGCCAGCTCACCGGCGTTGTCCCACAGGCTGCCCGCCTCGGCGTGGTGCACGACCGGCACGTTCAGCCCCTGCGGCGTCTGGGTGGCAATGCCGATGTGCACGCCGCCGTGGCGGTGAATCACCCCGGCCTTGTCATCAAAACGCGCGTTCAGGCCGGGCTGCTCGCGCACCGCCTCGACGATCGCGCGCATCAGGAAGGGCAGCAGCGTCAGCTTGGGGCGTTCGCCCGCGTGCTTCTTGTTCAGCGCCGCGCGCAGGTCTTCCAGCGCGCCCATCTCGACCTCTTCGACGATGGTGATATGCGGGATCTGCCGCTTCGACTGCGCCATCTTCTCGGCGATCTTGCGGCGCATGCCGATGACGCGGATTTCCTCGACGCCGGTGTTGCGGCCGCGCTTGACGCTGCCCTGCTGGATGCCGCCCGAGGCGATCCAGCTGTCCAGGTCCTCGTGGCTGATGCGCCCGCCGGGGCCGGTGCCCGGCACGTGGCGCAGATCCACCCCTTCAGAGCGCGCCCGCGCCCGCACCGAGGGCGCAGCCAATGGCTTGGCGCCCTCCGGTCGCGGCAGCCGGTGGCCCGGTTTCTTGGCCGCAGGGGCGGGGGCTGCGGGTTCGGCGGCGGGCTTGGCTTCTTTCGGTTCCGCAGACTCCTCCGCCTCCTGCGGCGCGTCTTCGGAACCCGATGCCGTATCCGCGCCGTCTTTGGCGGAGGAGGGCGCCGGGTTCGCGGCATCGGCGCTCTCGTTGCCGTCGCCATCGACCTCAATGCGGATCAGCACGGAGCCGATCGCCATCATCTCGCCAATCTCGCCGCCCAGCTCCAGCACCTTGCCTGCTACGGCCGAGGGCACCTCGACCGCGGCCTTGTCTGTCATCACCGCCGCCAGGATGTCATCCTCCTGAACGATGTCGCCGGGCTTCACATGCCATTCGGTCAGTTCGGCCTCGGCAATGCCTTCCCCCACATCGGGCAGGCGCATGGCAAAAACACCCATCGTTTCAGCCCTCCATCACTTTTTTCAAGGCCTCGCCGACACGGGCCGGGCCGGGGAAATATTCCCACTCCTGCGCGTGCGGATAGGGCGTGTCCCAGCCGGTCACCCGGATCATCGGCGCCTCGAGGTGGTAAAAACAGCTTTCCTGCACCAGGCTCATCAGCTCGGCCCCGAAACCGGAGGTGCGTGTCGCCTCATGCACGATCACGCAGCGGCCGGTCTTCTCGACCGAGGCGGTGATGGTGTCCAGATCCAAGGGCAGCAGGGTGCGCAGGTCGATCACCTCGGCATCGATGCCGGCGGCCTCGGCGGCGGCTTCGGCCACGTAAACCATGGTGCCATAGGCCAGAACCGTCACATCCGACCCCTCGCGGGTGATGCTGGCCTTGCCCAGCGGCGCGATCTCGTTGCCTTCGGGCACTTCGCCCTTGGGGTGTTTCTTCCAGCTGGTGACGGGGCGGTCGTGGTAGCCGTCAAACGGCCCGTTATAAAGCCGCTTGGGCTCGAGGAAGATCACCGGGTCGGGGTCCTCGATCGAGGCCAGCAGCAGCCCCTTGGCGTCGCGCGGATTGGAGGGCACCACCACCTTCAGGCCGGAAACATGGGTGAACAGCGCTTCCGGGCTCTGGCTGTGGGTCTGGCCGCCGAAGATGCCGCCGCCGGTGGGCATGCGGATCACGATCGGGCAGGTGAAATCGGCGTTGGAGCGGTGGCGCAGCCGCGCGGCCTCCGACACGATCTGGTCATAGGCCGGATAGACGTAGTCCGCGAACTGGATCTCGATCACCGGCTTCAGCCCATAGGCGGCCATGCCGATGGCGGTGCCGACGATGCCGGATTCGTTGATCGGCGTGTCAAAGCAGCGCGATTTGCCGTATTTCGCCTGCAAGCCCGCGGTGCAGCGGAACACGCCGCCGAAAAAGCCGACATCCTCACCGAAGACGACGACGCGGTCGTCTGCCGCCATGGCGACATCATGGGCCTCGCGGATGGCCTCGATCATGGTCATGCTGGCCATCTCAGTACCCCGCCTCCTGGCGCTGCCGGATCAGATGCGGCGGCATGGTTTCGTAAACGCCTTCGAACATGTCGCGCGGGCTAGGGGTCTTGCCGCCGCCCAATGTGCCGATGGCTTCGGCCTGCTTCTGGGTGGCGATGACCTCATCCAGAATTTCCGCTTCGGCCTGTTTGTGGCGCTCGTCGCTCCATTCTCCGATGGTGATCAGGTGTTTTTTCAGCCGCTCGATCGGGTCGCCCAGCGGCCAGGCGGCGGCTTCGCGCTTGGAGCGGTAAGCGGAGGGGTCGTCGCTGGTGGAATGCCCGCCCGCGCGGTAGGTGACATGCTCGATCAGCGTCGGTCCATGGCCGCGCCGTGCGCGCTCGGTGGCCCATTGCGCCACCGCATGAACGGCCAGGTAGTCGTTGCCGTCGACCCGGATCGAGGCGATGCCGAAGCCGTGGCCGCGGGCCGCGAAGGTACCGACTTCGCCTCGTGCAATGCCCTGGAAGGTCGAGATGGCCCACTGGTTGTTGACGATGTTCAGAACAACCGGCGCGTCATAGGTTGAGGCGAAGACCATGGCGGAGTGAAAATCGCTCTCCGCCGTGGAGCCGTCTCCGATCCAACCGGTGGCGATCTTGGTATCGCCCGAGATCGCCGAGGCCATCGCCCAGCCAACCGATTGCACGAACTGGGTGCCGAGGTTTCCGGAGATCGAGAAGAACCCGTGTTCCTTGGAGGAATACATGATCGGCAACTGGCGCCCGTGCAGCGGGTCGTCGGCATTTGAATAGATCTGGTTCATCATGGTCAGCATCGGATAGCCGCCCGCAATCAGCAGCCCGGCCTGGCGGTAGGTCGGAAAATTCATGTCGCCCGGCCGCAAAGCGCGGGAAAAGGCGCAGGACACGGCCTCCTCACCCAAGTGCTGCATGTAGAAGCTGGTCTTGCCCTGGCGCTGCGCGTTCAGCATCCGCGCGTCAAACGTGCGTAGGGTGAGCATGTGCCGCAGGCCCTCGCGCAGTTCCTCCGCACTCAGCGCGCCGGCCCAGTCGCCCACCGTCTCGCCGTCCTTGTTCAGCACGCGGACAATGGAAAACGCCATGTCGCGGATCGAGTCAGGCTCCACATCCGTTGGCGGGCGTTTCACTGCCCCGGCGCGCGGAATTTCGAAGTCCGAGAAATCAGGCGTGCTGCCCGGCCTGCAACCTGGTTCCGGCACATTCAGCGATAGCGGCGGGAAGTCATCACTCATGCGGTTTCCTTCTTTTCTGGGCGTGTCCAGGCAGCGGGCATGAATCCATATGCGGCGCGGCGCCAGTCTTTCCAGCTTAGCAAAACCCTTTGGTTGACAAGCCTCTTATTTGGCTACCTGGTCGCAAATTTTAGACGAAGATAGCTAATTTTTCCCTTTCGTTGGCGATTTTCGCTAAGAAGTGGTTGGCTGGAAGATTTTGTGCTCTGAGCGGAGAAGCGGCTTGTTCGTTCGCAGACGCGTCCGGCTTATATAGGGCGGCTCAGACAGGTTCCCATTCCCGCCTGAAGGTAGCGACCAAATGCAGAAGCGCCAGACCAAGCTTCTGCAGAGTTAGGGTCAGGATTCATAACCAATAGATGAGGGTCGCAGCCAGAGCGATGGCTGAGAGGAAGACCTTGGGACAGCGATCATAGCGTGTCGCCACGCGCCGCCAGTCCTTGAGCCTGGCGAACATGATCTCGATGCGGTTGCGTCGTTTGTGTCGGCGCTTGTCGTATCGAACCGGTGTCTTTCATTTCTTTCGGCCGGGGATGCATGCGCGTATCCCTTTGTCTTGCAATGCTTCTCGGAACCAGTCGGCGTCATAGCCGCGGTCCCCGAGCAGCCAGTCGACCTTGGGCAGGCTGCTCAGTAACACCCGCGCACCGATGTAGTCACTTCTGTGGTTGCCGCCCAAAGTGCAAGAAGTTTCTGACTTTCCAGGTCTGTGACCGAGTGCGAACTTCTGTAAGGCCTCTCTCCGCGGCATTTTTAGAAGCCGCAGGCCGGGATGGTGATCAGCGGATCAGGTCCAAATCTAACCTTCGAGCTCTTTGCTCGCAGCGACTAACTGGTTTTCCTGATCCAGATCTGTTCGATCATTTTGCCCATTCATGTCATCGTCTTCTTACACTCCCCACCGGTCCTCGCAGATTTACATGGGCATCATGCCAAGCTTGCAATTTCCGGATGCTTGTAATCCTCGCGTTTCGTCAGCATCGCCCAGATTTGGCGCGCCATTTTGTTGGCCAGAGCGATTGCGACCAGCATCTTGGGCTTGCGGGCCAACATGCGTGACAGCCAGCTATCCTCAGTAATCGAGCGCACCCCAAGCCAATTCAGCCGAGACATTGCGCCAATGATCAGAAAGCGTCGAATATCGGCCTGGCCTGCCTTGGTCATACGTCCCAAACGCTCTTTACCTCCAGATGAGTGTTGCCTGGGCACAAACCCTAGCCAAGCTGCGAAGCTACGCCCGGTTTTGAACTGTGCCATGTCGGGCCCGAAAGCGTCCACCGCGATGGCTGTGATGGGGCCTATACCCGGCATGGTTTGGAGCCGGCGAGCGCTATCTGACTGGGACGCCAGAGTTGAGAGTTTCCTGTTCCTTTCGAGGACACGAGCTGTTTTCTCTGCAATTTGCGCCAGCAGTTCTTTGCACTCCTCTAGGACCAGGGCTGTCAGGTCCGCAGTTTCATCCTCCAACAGCGACGCCATGCGATCCAGAGAACGAATGCCTACAGGGAATACGTGGCCATACTCATACAGCAACGCCCGTAAGGCATTCACGTCTTCAGTTCTTTGATGGACCAATCGCTCACGGCGGCGAAACACTGCCGCGCGAGATTGCTGCTCAGCTGTCTTGACCGCCACAAAGCTCATTTCCGGCTGACGAACTGCGATCACGATCGCCTCGGCATCGGCGGCATCATTCTTTTGATGCTTCACGAAAGGGCTCACGTATTGTGGGGCAATTAGCTTGGACCCGTGACCAAGCGCTTCCATCTCGCGCGCCCAGAAATGCGCACCCCCACACGCTTCATAGATGACCAGACAGGGCTCTAGGTTGGCCATGAACGAAACAAACTGCTTTCGTGTGAGCTTTATGCGAAACTGCACCTCCCCGGTCTGAAGAGCTCCATGCACTTGAAGAACAGTTTTTGCCAGATCGACCCCAATCATCATATCTTTCATGCCGCCGTCCTCTCCATATTGTGGCTGTCGCAGATGGCATGCAGTTTGGTATTCATGCCGCCCTTGGTTCGGCCGACCAGGCGTCCACGCCCCCCCCTTTTTCGCGGCCAAGCTGGTCGCAGTGCGATGCGCCTTCAAATAGGTCGCGTCGATCATCACGGTCTTTTCCTCGCCGTGCTCGGCAGCTAGGCCGACCATCATTTGCGCAAAGATGCCTTTCTCGCTCCAACGCTTCCATCGGCTGTAAGGCGTCTTTTGCGGACCATATTCCCGCGGCGCATCCCGCCAGTGCAACCCATTGCGGTTGATGAAGATAATCCCGCTCGAAACCCGCTTGTCATCGACCCGAGGCTTCCCATGCGACTTTGGAAAGAAGGGCTCCAGTCGCACCATCTGCGCGTCGGTCAGCCAGAAGAGATCAGGCATATCACCGCTCCGTTTTCGGAACCGTGAATCATGGGTTGCAGCGAAAATCAATGCATTCTGACCCTAGCTGGCTGCCACACAACGGCAGCCAGCCCGAAGGGGACATGATTTGTGCAGCCTCAGCACCATTACCTTCCCAAAGAGGGCGGAAAGCCGACATTCTCTGTAACCGAGAACCAATTGGGCGGCAAACTTGGAAACTGACATTTGATGCGCGCTTTTCTGTGCTTCGATCGGTATAACTGTTTGGCGCCAAGGGAGGTCAAGACGGCCACCGGGGCGGACATCAGCCTCGCGACGGTATCAGTATGAATGCGCTTCTAGTCAGGCATATAGCCATTCCGGCTAAATCTCAGCGATCAGAGCAGTTGCCTTTGGCCAACCACATCCAATGAATGGAGCTGGCGATGTAGATGCCGCCATAGGCCGCGCAGGCCCTGCCGGCAAATGCGCTGTCGGCGCGCGTCAGAAGGTACGCAAACAGTACAAGGCTTGCGATGCCGGGCACCAGCCAGAGCGGCGAGCGGTCGAGGCGCAGCCACTCCCATAAGGCAAAGCACCCGGCGAATTCTGCCAGCGCTGCCAACTCAAAGATCAGTAACGACCCGGTCAGGATGCCAGCGCCTCCAGAACCGGGCGCTCCGGGACATCCTCGCCGGAACATTGATCTGCTGTTGCTGCAAGGACTTTCTTGATGCGCCGAAGGTCTGCAATTTTTGGCGCACATCGCTGAGATGGCGTTCTGTCAGGGCTTTCACCTCACCGCAGGTCTGAGTGCCGCCGTCGACCAGGCCAAGCAGCCCCTTGATTTCGTCGATAGCAAAGCCGAGCTCACTGGCCTTCAGAATGAAACGCAGACGCTGAACATGGCTCTGCCTTCCGGTGCAAAAGGATTGCCCGCTGTGTTGGTTTGTTCACCACCGAATCACCATCTCCGGCTGATGGCGACCCTCCTGCACAGGAAGGTTAGCAAGGCTGCCAGGCAGCCTGCGGCCAGACCAGAAAACTCAGGGAAAACATCTCTGAAATGCGCAAATTTGTACTCCCTATGCATAATTGCCGTCTTGACGCGCGGCGGTCCGGTCAGGACAAATACCCTCATGGCGCATCTCGCAAATATCCTTCAGCTGATCAGGGTGACTGCTCTATTGGCAATGATCCTTGCGCTGGGATTTTCTCTGCCATCCGCCGCGCATGCCATCGCGGGCCATCACGGAAACGCCGCGGTCCCGCAAAGCGGCGAGAGCCATACCGGTACAGCCTTGCATGGCACGGGGCATGACATAGCCCACACCGGCGCGCATCATGGTCACGATAAATCTCAGACCAGCGACATCGGGAGCTGCTGTTCAGGTTCCTGCATGGCGGATGCGGTGCTGACCTTCTTGCCGGAGAAAACCTCCCTGGCGGAACCCCTGCAGTGGAAGCAGGAGAATTCGCAGCTGCCGTCCCGCGAGCAGCTCGCGCTACTGCGCCCGCCGAAAACCTGAGACATCTGAACCGCTCAAACGGGCACTAGTCTTCTCCTGCAAGCAGATGCAGGAGCCGTGCAGATATTTCTCAGGAAAGTCACATGAAATCTCTCTTTCTGGCCGGGGCAGGAGCCCTGCTGCTGGGGGCGTGCGCCAGGACACCGGCGGCGCTGCCTGAAACAGCAGCCCTGCAAAATCCGGCGGTATCATCCGGCCCTTACCGCACCTTGGCATACCAGGATCCGTTCAGGGGTTTTGAACGCCAGCAGCCGAGCGGCCCCGCTTCGTGGCGCGGCGTCAACGAGCAGCAGGAGGACCACTGATGACAGCGAATACTTGGCGCGTCCTGCTGGCGTCGCCCCTGGTACTGGCCGCCTGTTCGGCAGCGGTGCCGGACATGTACACCAGCCCGCAGGCCGGGTTTCAGGAGGTCGCCAGCCAGACCTCGGCCGCGATCGGCAAGCGCACGGCCTTTGCCCAGACTCAGGCCCAGAACGAGGCTCTGGCCAAGGAGGTCCGCAGCCTTGTTCATGGCAAGACCATCTCGGCCGATACCGCGGTGCAGGCAGCACTGCTGAACAACAAGGGGCTGCAGGCGTCCTATGCGGCGGTCGGTCTCTCGGCCGCCGAGGCCTGGCAGCAGATGACACCGGAGAACCCGGTGGTTTCGATCGGCCTGATGGGGCTCGGCGCGCCGGAACTGGGCCTGTACCGGGCGCTGGAATCCACCATTGCGGTCAACCTGCTGGACGTGAAGACCCGCAAGCAGCGCATCGGGGTTGCGGAAACGCAGTTCCAGCAGGCGCAGCTGGCTGCGGTGAATGACACCCTGGCGCTCGCGGCGCAGACGCGGCAGGCATGGATCAACGCGGTGGCGGCCTTTGAACGCCTCAGCTATCTCCGTCAGGCGGGCGAAACTTCCGCCGCAGGCGCCGAACTGGCCAGCCAGCTGGGCAGGACCGGCGCGCTGAACAAGGCGGGTCAGGCGCGGGAGTTTGCCTTTAATGCAGAGCTCGCAGGTCAGGTGGCCCGCGCCCGGCTGGACGCGCAACTGGCGAAGGAGGAACTGACCCGGCTGATGGGCCTATGGGGCAGTGATGCCGACTACTACGTTCCGGATGCGCTGCCTGCGCTGCCGAGGTCGCTGAGCAAAGTGCCTGCCATTGAGAAGGCAGCACTGCAGAACCGGGTGGACCTGCAGGTTGCCAAGCTGGGGCTGGAAGCACAGGCGCGGGCCTTCGGCCTGACGGACAAGACCCGGCTGGTCACCGATCTGGAGCTGATCGCCGGCGTGGAGTCCGAACGCGAGCGTGAGGATGGGGAGACCCATACTGAAACTCTGCCGCAGTTGGAACTGGAGTTCGCCATTCCGGTCTTTGACACCGGCAAGGCGCGGATGCGAAAGGCGGAACTGGCCTACATGCAGGCCGCTAACACGCTGGCCGAACGGGCGGTGAATGTCCGTTCCGAGGCGCGCAGCGCGGAGCTGGCCTATTATTCCTCGTATGAGATCGCCCGCCACTACCGCGATGTGCTGGTGCCGCTGCGCGAGTCGATCGAGGAAGAAGGGCTGCTGAGCTATAATGGCATGATCACCAACACCTTCGAACTGCTGACCGATGTGCGCGAAAAGCTGTCCAGCTCACTGGAGGCGGCCAATGCCAAGCGCGACTTCTGGCTGGCGCAGGCCAATGTCACCGCCGCGATCTACGGCGGCGGCGCAGGATCGGCCCCGCAGGGCGGCGGCGCAGAAATCGCCGCTGGCGGCGGTGCAGGCCATTGAAAGGACCAACTGACATGATGAACCGACGTCAATTGCTCGGAGCCGGCGCCGCGGGTGCCGCGCTGGTCTCCAGCCAGGCCTGGGGCAAGACCTCCAACATGGGCCTGCCCGAAGCTGCGAGCATGGACACGGCGGCCACCCAGCCGCCGCTGGCCCCGGCCACCGGGCCGGATTACAACCCGACCGTTACCCTGAATGGCTGGACCCTGCCGTTCCGGATGAACAACGGGGTGAAGGAATTCCACCTGGTGGCCGAGCCGGTCGAGCGCGAGCTGGCCGACGGGATGATCGCGCATCTGTGGGGCTACAACGGCCAGTCCACCGGCCCCACAATCGAAGCGGTGGAGGGCGACCGGGTCCGCATCTTCGTGACCAACAAGCTGCCGGAGCATACTTCGGTGCATTGGCACGGGCTGATCCTGCCCTCCGGCATGGACGGGGTCGGCGGTCTCAGCCATCCGGGCATCCCGCCCGGCAAGACCTTTGTCTACGAGTTCGACCTGACCAAGTCCGGCACCTTCATGTACCACCCGCACGCGGATGAGATGGTGCAGATGGCGATGGGCATGATGGGGATGTTCATCGTGCATCCCAAGGATCCGTCGTTCATGCCGGTCGACCGGGACTTCCTGATCATGCTGAACGCCTTTGACATCGATCCCGGCTCCTACGTGCCGCGGGTGATGGAGATGACGGACTTCAACCTGTGGACCTGGAACAGCCGGATCTTCCCGGACATCGATCCCCTGGTGGTCAATCAGGGCGACAGGGTGCGGGTGAGGGTCGGCAACCTGACCATGACCAACCACCCGATCCACATGCATGGCTACGACTTCGAGGTCACCTGCACCGACGGCGGCTGGGTGCCGGAAACGGCCCGCTGGCCGGAAGTGTCGATCGACATTCCGGTCGGCGCGATGCGCGCCTATGAGTTCGACGCGGTGCATCCGGGCGACTGGGCGATCCACTGCCACAAATCGCACCACACGATGAACGCAATGGGCCACGACGTGCCCACCTTCATCGGCACCGACAAGCGCAAGCTGACCGGCCAGATCCGCAAGCTGCAACCCGAATACATGCCGATGGGCACCGCGGGCATGGCCGACATGGGCGAAATGTCGATGCCGCTGCCCGACAACACCGTGCCGATGATGGCGGGCTGGGGCCCGCACGGCCCGCTGGAGATGGGCGGCATGTTCTCGGTCGTGAAGGTGCGCGAGGGCATTGAGGCCGGCGATTACAGCGATCCCGGCTGGTACGAAAACCCGCCCGGCACCCAGGCCTATGAGTGGACCGGCGAATTGCCGGACTTCGCCCGCGCGGATGACTCGCAAACCCGCATTACCCCGAAACCCGCTGCCAAGGGCTGAGCAGCCCTTGGCTCCCAACCAAACCTGACGAGGAGACAGACATGAACAAGATCCTATCGGCAGCCGTTATTGCCGCTCTTTCTGCTCCGCCGGCATTTGCCGGCGGCACCCACGGCGGCGGCCATCACGATGAAATGGAGGTCGGCAAACCCGGCGAGGCTGCGCACGCCGACCGCGAAATCGCCGTCACCATGAAGGAGACCGATGACGGCAAAATGATCTTCGAGCCGTCCAGCTTTTCTTTTGCAAAGGGCGAGACGATCAAATTCGTGATCACCAACTCAGGCGAACTGGAGCATGAGTTTGTGCTGGACACGCCTGAGCGAAATGTTCACCACAAGGAACTGATGGCCAAGATGGACATGGAGCATGATGACCCCAACTCGGTGCGCCTGGATCCGGGGGCAAGCGGGGAAATCGTGTGGACGTTTTCCAACCCCGGCACCTTTGAGTTCGCCTGTCTGATCCCCGGCCACTACGAATCCGGCATGCACGGACCGGTTGCGGTGCTTGAAGGCGGCGGCACCTTCACCGCGGGCACTGTCAAGAAGGTCGATCCCAAGTCCGGCAAAGTGACCATCAAGCACGAAGAGCTGGTGGACTTGGAGATGCCGGCGATGACCATGGTGTTCCGTGTCGCTGATGACGCAATGCTGGAGCAGCTGAAGGCGGGCGACGCGATTGAGTTCACCGCCGAGCGGGTCAAGGGAAAGCTGACCATCACAGCATTGAAGTAACGCAACGGCGGAGGCCGCACCGCCGGCCTCCGCCGTTGTCAAACTTCAGCGGTCCCAGCCAGCGCCCAGGAGCAGAAGAACACTTACGTTTCGGTGCCGCTGGTGAACATCAGATAACAGGCGATCTTTCCCGCAATGCTGGATCTGCATACTCTCACACACGATGCTGCGGGTGCTTTCGGGTTCTGGTATGATGAGACCGCTCCCGGATGGCTGCACCCGGTGATGCATCTGGTGCTGGTGCTGGCCCCCGCGCTGCTTGTTCTGACCCTGGCCGCCAAGGCCGTCTGGCTGCTGCGCCGTCGTTTTCTGCGGCGGGCGGCATCCTTCGCGCCGCCTCAGTTCCCGGCAGGCGGTCTGGAGCCGGGACTGCCAGGCCTTATCCTGCGCACTACCGGGCAACATCAAACGGTCCTGGTTCTGCTCAGCCTGACCGCGATGCCGATCCTTTACTTGACTCTCGAATTGCCCAAACAGATCGTGAATCGTGTTTTCGAAGGCGGAGACGCCGCAGTTACGCTTCTGGGCTTCGACGTCTCGCAGATCTCGCTGCTGTTTCTGCTTTGCGGCGCATATCTGGTGGCCATCACACTCAACGGTCTCAACAAATACTGTTTGAACATCCGCAAGGGCCGGGTTGCCGAAAGCTTCGTTCGCCGCCTGCGGCTGGCCATCTACCGCCAGTGGAGGCAGGATCAGCCCGCTGAGCGCCAGCCGGCCATCATGCCGGTACTTGGCCCCGAGGTTGAACCGGTCGGCGGCTTTGCCTCTGAACTGCTGACTGTCCCGCTACTGCAGGGCGGGACACTGGCAACGATCCTTCTGTTCATGTTCGTGCAGGATCCGATCCTTGCCGCGGCGGCCCTGACGGTGCTTCCGCTGCAACTGATCATTGTGCCGCGTCTGCAGCGGCGGGTGAACACCGTGTCCCGCAAGCAGATCCGGGAAATGCGGCTGCTCGGCACACATCTGGACTTGCAAATGCGATCGCTGGGGCAGGGCGCGCGGCCGGTTGCGCGCGGTTTCCGGCAGCTGCAGGATCTGCGTCTGCAAATCCACCGGCTGAAATTCCTGGCCAAGGCGATCAACAACTTCCTGACCGCCCTGACCCCGTTCCTGTTCTACTCCCTGGGCGGATATTTCGTGCTGCAGGAGCGCGTCTCGCTGGGCGCGCTGTTGGCAATGCTGTCTGCCCACAAGGAGTTTTCTTCACCGCTCAAGGATCTGTTCCGCTTTTACCGTAAGCGGTGCAAAGACCCCATGTTTCAATAAAATAAGGGGTTTGAGATACTGGCGCCACCTGAAGAAAGGAGGTGGTGATGCTGGATGGAATGATGCCGGAAGAGGTGAAGGTGTGGGGGTTCACGATCCCCGTTTCCTCATCCGGGCGGCGAAAATGGCCTGACGCGCTCCGCGCTAAGGCCGTTAAAAAGATCCTGGCTGGAGCCGGAATCCGCGAGACGGCTGAGGAGATTGGCGCCAACAAATCTCTGGTTGCTCTCTGGGTTAAGAAGGCCGGGGCTTCCGGGATGAGCCCAGCTTTTGTTGAGATCGTTGCTCCGGCGGCCCAGCGGTCGGCCGTGCCTCCTCACGAAAATGGTCCGGAGGCAGCAAACAGCACCTCATGCCGGATCTGTATCGGAGCGGCAGCCATCGAGATACCCCCTGGCTATCCTGCCGACCACCTGGTGGAAGTGTTGCGTGCCGTGAGGGCAGCACAATGATTTCTCCTGCCAGCAACTTCCGGATTTATCTTGCCTCGGAGCCGGTCGATTTCCGCAAGGGTATGGACGGGCTTGCCGCCTGTGTGGCTAACAGCTTTGAGCTCGATCCTTATTCCGGGGCGATTTACGTGTTCCGCTCCCGGCGCGCCGACCGGTTGAAGATTCTGGTCTGGGATGGTTCAGGCCTTGTGCTGATCATGAAACGGCTGAATGGCAAGCGCTTCACCTGGCCGAAACCGCAAGCCGGGCCTGTCACTTTGAGCAAAGTCCAGTTCGACGCCCTGTTCGAAGGGATCGATTGGACCCAGGTGGCAGCATCAAACAGCCGCAAGCCAGTCTTCCTGTAAACCCAACAGTCAGTTCCTTGTTGAGCGGCCGGAGCGGTTTCGGCCAACAACCCAACTTTGCCATAGGTCTTACCCTGATGCCCCGCATCCCCTTCATCGAAGCCCGGTTTTTCAACCCGGATGACACCACCTACACTCTGGAGAAACGGTTCGTGCAGCACCTTCGCGACCTGCGAAGCCGGGAGCAGCCAGATACCAGCGCTGGTGCAGAGCGCGCAGACATCAGTGAAAAGGCTGCAAGGCGCCGCCACGCCACCAGCCCCAGCGAACAGGAAAGAGCGCGGATCAAACGCCGTGCAGACCTTCTTATCGAGCGCCGGAAGGCGGCTTCCGGCATGGGGCATCTCACCCGGGAGCACCGGGATCGGCTTGCTGTGCTGCGTGATGGGGTCAGGCTGGTTGCGATTACTACTGAACACCAGGCTGATGAACTGGCGGCTGAACTGCACGGGGAAATGCCCTGGATGGCTTCGGCGACGGAAACAGTGTGGCAAGCGATGCGCCGGTCCGTACGCGAAGGGTGGCCGGGCCTGCGGCTGCCGCCCATGCTGCTGGATGGGCCGCCCGGTGTCGGTAAGAGCCACTGGGCGCGGCGTCTCGGGCAGCTGCTCACAGTCCCAACGGCCGTTGTTGAAGCTACCAGCGAGAACGCGTCGTTCGGCGTTGTCGGGTCGCAGCGGGGCTGGGGCAGTGCGTATCCGGGGCGCGTGCTGGAAACCATTCTGCAGGCGGGGGTAGCAAACCCGATCCTTGTCGTGGATGAAGTGGAAAAGGCCGGGAAGGCTACGTCCAATAAGGGCCATACTTTTGGTCTGGCTGAGGCGCTCTTGCCGTTGCTCGAACCCATGACTGCCAAACGCTGGAATTGCCCTTACTACCAGGTGAAATTCGACATGAGCTGGGTGGGCTGGGTGCTGACGTCCAACAATTACCGCCTGTTGCCTGAACCGCTTCTCAGCAGATGCCCGCCTGTCCGGTTGCGCGAGCTCACGCCCACGGAGGTAAATGATTTTGTGCGGCGGGAAGGCGCTAAGCGGCATCTCTCGGCCATCGCGGTCCAAACTGTTACCGAAGCTGTTGATCACGCTTACCAACATGGGATGCGCATCGACCTGCGGATTGCATCCCGACTGCTCCAGCGCGCTGAAGACCTGGAACGTCAACCTGTCTGGCATTGACACCGTGAAACTTCAGCGTTGCGCTGAAATTGGATGTTGGAGCTTTCTTTGGCTCATTCGTTTGGCTCAAGGGGTGCATTACGCAGGAAGCGCCTTTGCAAACTCAGCCTCTTGAGACGTCCCCTCGGCGCTTCGCTCTGCGAATTTCCAAAACGGAAGCTGACGTTTGCCGCAGGCGCATCGTCAAACCATCATCGAAACGTTGCAGCGCGGGCGATACCGGCATTCTGTTTTAGGAACTTTGCAAAGGAAGGCTGTTGAAAATATTACGCTCCTGCACAAAATGAGAATAATCGTATATCAAGGCTAAGATTTCGCACAGACTGTTACACCTTGGCGAAGCGCCTGCATCTGCCTTGTTAGAAATCAGTTAAAGGAAAACAGTTACAAAATTTTCTAGCGGAAGGGGGCAGAATCTGCCATGAGCTAGTCGGCGATGCCATAGCGGTTTTGCAAACTTAAACCGACCCAAGGTCAATCCGCTCCTGAAAATCTTTAAGGGTGAAGAAATAAAGTCATGTTTCCAATCAGGCACACAAACCACGTCATCGACACCCGCGCGGTACGAAAAGTGATAAGTCAATTGGATGAGAACTGGCTCATCCGAGGACTTGAGGAGCGAGATTATGGCGTCGATCTTGCATTTGAGATATTTCGAGATCAACTGCCCACCGGCGAAACCGGCCTTATTCAAGTCAAGGGAGCCAAAAAATCATTCAAAAAGTCGGCCAACCTATCCTTTCCGACCAAAACAATCGAATATGCACTATTGTTCCCGCAACCTTTTTTTGTGTTTCATGTCTCACTGAAAGATAATTCGATTCGCTATGTATGGCTCCAACGTTATGCACGTCTGATTCTTGACGCGAATGACAAAGGATGGCGCGAGCAAAAAACTGTCACTATCAAATTTCCAGAAGAAAACAATTTCAAAGATGGACAACGCAAGATTGAGGGGTTCTTGAAACAGAGCATCTGTCGAGACGAGGCGATTAAAGTTAAGTTCACGCTTGATGAAATTTATCAAATTTGGCACCACCAGAAAGCTTTCATAAATCAATGTTCCATCGAATTTATTGAGTCTCGACTGGAAGAGTTGGAGCAATGCAGCCGCTTTTGGAAAGAATACCCCTTGACGAATGCCAAATTCAGCCATGCGAAAAAAGATCTGTCTGATATGAAATCTAACGCCATCTCCTTCAATGGTGCGGATCAAGATCAACTGGAATACGCCAACACTGATCACATGAAGAGTTTTGATAAGTTTTTGACCGAAATCCAGGCCGCATATCAGGTGTTTACAGAACATGCTGTCGGAGACGCCTTTTTCGATGAAAGCCTAGGTCACTTCCCGTATTAGTTTCAGGATTGATAGACAATAAATGGCGTTGCTGCGAGGGCGATGGCAGAGAGAACTACCTTGGGGCGGTGGACATGGCGGATCGCGACGCGCATCCAGTCCTTAAGACTGCAGCACATGACTTCGATGCGGCTGCGCCGCTTGTATCTAGGATTGTCGTATTTGTCCGGGGTCTTGCATAGCTTTCGGTCAGGGGTGAAGGCGCGTACCCCTCCGTCTTTTTAACGCCTCTGTAAACAAGTCGGCCTCGTAGCCGCGATCCCCGAGCAGCCAGTTGATTACTATTGGGAGGCCACTGGGCAAAGATCGTGCTCCGGTATAGCCGCTGACTTGACCGGCGGTGACGAACAGGTCAAGCGGGAATCCCTGGTTTTTTGGGCTCAGTCATCGTCAGGACGAAGCTTTGCGAAGAGAAAGTGGGCGCGAAAGCCTGGTGAAACGGGCTTTGCAAAACTGGTCAAATTTTCCTTAGCCGCCTCACCTGAAAGATCCAATACTGCAGTGCAATGCTTGCACTGCAGCATGCGCAATTCTTGTTTCTCATTTTCAGGGTAACCCTAACGCGGTCAGATAAGGCCAAGACTTTTCCGTTCCACGATTAGCCGATTGAAACGCGACCCTCTCGCACATAACCCACAACCGTCTCCAACCTTCGAAAGACCGCCATGAATATCTTCGCCTCTACAATCTGGTTTCCCGCCAAAATGTGAGAAAAACTTCTACCCCCAGGAGTATGTAGCTTTTCAGCCAGACCGACTATCAATTCCGAAAGCTGAGTTGCCTCGGCAGCAGATGGTCTTCTGTACTCTTCGGCTGAAATCTCCAGCCAACCGTTTTCGACCATAAACTCGCGGAGTTTTTTGTACGCAGGTTTTGCGTCTGAATAGTTAGCATCAAACTTAATAATTTGCTGCTCAACCTTTTCAAATAAAGGGTCGGACCCTCGAATTGATATCTTTCCAGGTGAGGCCCACTGAACAGCTGCTAGGCTCGGCTTTGACCGGTAAGGTAATGCAGACTTGAGCGATGAAAAGAAGCCAAGATAACTTGATCCGCCTCGAAACGGTTTATCGCGGAACGCTGAAACGTATGCCGTCGGGATCGACGAAATCTGTCTACCTTCTATCTCATTCATGCATTCATGGAAAACGTAAATATCTGAGTACCGAGAATAGAATTCCTTAAACTCAGACATCCTCCACTGGCCGTCAATTGCTATTTCATGTTTTGACGGAGGAAGCTCTACAATGTCATAGGCAACATTATGGTCAGCAGCAAAAAAACCACGGTCAGGAATTACATCTTCAGGCACAGTGCCCTCAAAGGGCGTGAGCTCAATACTGGCGGAGAATATGTCAGGCCCGCTTATTTGATAGTACTCGGAGTTCTTTGCATAGACATAGACGTAGTGCAGATCTGACTTTCCAAAGAAATAGTCCGTAGTTGTTTCTTTGGAAGCAGAGACTGCGAAATAGGAGGACACCTCCCCCTGATCATCTACAAGTGCCGATGCAAAATAATACGTAGTTCCGCGTGAAGTTGTGCGCTTCAGTAAAGCCAATGCCGCAAAGCCAGCATCTACAAGCACCGTTTCGAACGATGCGCTTGTTTTCCGAACTGCTTTAGTTTGTTGGCTCATAGCTTATCAACAGTTTGAGTGATGTCTTGCGTAATGTCGTAAGCGCCCAAGCGCCAAAGATGAAGATGCCCATCCCCATCCAAACGGCTTGGACCGGCCTTCGGGCCAATGTCCAGGCACACTGCCGGTTTATTCTTGAACGGAGAAATCTTCGCCATCTTTTTTGCTCGTTCTTCATCGAACATGGAGCAAGATGCCCAGTCGCAAGGGTCCTTGCCCGGTGGACAAGGTTTACCTCTGCCGTGCTGACTGGAAAAGGCTTGTCCGTCGATATCGGAAAGGCCTCCAGGATAGTTGACCATGACGAAACGCCAATACCCATTTCTCTGCACTTGTGTGGCGTTTCCGTTAGGGCACGCTTCAGGCAGCTCTTCTGCAAAATCAAAGTCTTCAAAGCTCATGCCATCGTGTTGCAGCCTATTAGCACCAAGCGCAACACATTTTTTCAATCACCAGGCGGCGCAATACAACCAGTGGCTCTGATACTGCACAAGTACTTGACCGTAAAAGGGTTTGTGTCGAATGCCAAACGAAGGCGACACGAACCTACCGTTTTTCTGAGTCGTGGCGGCACGCCGTGCCAAGCTATCCTGACCCAACTGCCAAGCATTTTCGACCCAAACGGGACCGTCGCGGTGATCCGCATGGAGGTCGGCAGCGCGGGACTCTCCAGACATTGGCCTTTGGGCATGTTGCTGACGCAGCAACCGTTTGCATCTGCGGCACGCTCGTCGTCGCTACGCAGCGAAAGTCACCGAAGCAGCCGTTCGACAGCGCGAATTTGGCTGAGACCGAAACTGTCAATTCGCCGCAGCTTGATCCGACAACTCAGACGCCGGACATAACCGCCTTTTGCTCACGCCGCTATTGCTGATGCAGAAATACCTCGCTTCCGCAGCGCGAGATTGTCGGCAGCGCAGCAGGCTTCATCAGAGCGGTCATTGGATGCCGCACCGGCGGGCGGATTTCAAACCGTCTGTTCGCGGCACATTTTCCGAAGAAGCATGACGCGGGCAAAGGTGAGCTCGGTGTGAACATCTAAATGACAGAAAACTATATGTTGCGAATTTGGGGGCGGCTTTCAGAGTTTATTGCCAAACGGCGGAAAGAAAAAACCGAATTTCAGCGCGCTCTGGCCTTGTGTCTGCAAATGCGCTGCACGGTTTCAATCAGCTCACCACGGAAAAAAGGTTTGGTGAGAACAGCATCTATCTTCAGCTTTCTGGCCTGGTCATGGACTTCAGGCGTTTTCATACCGCTGTAAATTATCACAGGTATTTCCGGGCGAGCGGCGCGGACCTTGGCGGCCAGCTGAACACCGGTCATTCCCGGCATCGAGTAGTCCGTCATGAGCAGCTCATATTTTTCCGGGCAGCGCTTGAAGTGCTGCCATGCTGCGCCGGGGTCTGAAAATGTCTCGACTTCAGCGAACAGCCTGACCAGAGAGTGTTCGGTAAGGTCGATCAGCTTCTGTTCGTCGTCGACAAGCATGACGGTCCGGAACCTGCGGACCGCGGCGCCGGGCGTATGTTCCTCGGCACGGGGGGAGGCAGGCAGCGCACCGCGGTAAACTGGCAGGTAAATGCTGAAGCAGCTTCCGCTTCCTGGCGCACTGCTGACGCAAAGATGGCCGCCGTGGCTGGTGACGATGCTATGCGCCAGGGTGAGACCCAGCCCGTGCCCGGTGCCCTTGGTCGTAAAAAAACCATCGAAAATCCGTTCTGCAGTTTCTTCATCCATGCCGCAACCAGTGTCCGAGATGGTGAGTTTCAGCAGATCGGCGTGACTAGACAGAGTTGGCCCGGCTTCATCCCCGCCGGTGCAGTGTGACAGGATCACATTGATTTGCCCGCCATCTGGCATGGCGTCGGCGGCATTCAAAAGGATGTTGGTCACAACCTGGCTGATTTGGACAGGGTCAGCGTAGATGGCCAGCGAACCGGCAAGATTGGTGAATTCGACGGTTGTTGCGGAGGGTGCCGTTTCCCGGAACTGGTCTATGCAGGTGCCAGCAAGTTCTACGGCTAGAACACCGCTGCGGTGCTTGCTGGAAGGGCTGGAGAAGCTGAGAATCTGCTTGACCAGCGCCCGTCCCCGCGTGCCGGCCTCAAGTGTGCGGGCGACGTATTTCTGGGCGCTGCTTTCGGGCGGTATCAAATCAGAGGCGATTTCGGCGGCCCCGATGGCAATGCCAAGAATATTGTTGAAATCATGCGCGATCCCGCCGGCCATCGTGCCGATGGCCTCCATTTTCTGGGATTGCGCCAGTTGCCGTTCCAGCAGGTCCTTTTCCCGCTGCATGGCTTTTCGGTGGGAGATGTCCCGTAGCTGCAAGACATAGAAGTTCTCCTGGCCCGTCCTGACGCTGGAAATGGTTGCTTCGGCCGGAAAAGCTGGTCGTTGCGGTGAAACCAGATCCACCTCCTTGCGCTGGCCAACCATGCCATCCGAAAATCTTTTCATGAAACTGTCAAAAGTAGCTGTGGCCTCAGGCATCTTTCCATCCAGCCAGATCACGTTCTGGAACGGCTCGCCGACAGCGTCCTCTTTAGAAACTGCAAAAGTTTTCTCGGCCGCTGGGTTGAACTGGACGATCTTGCCTGTATCGGAAATCGTGACCAGGCAATCCAGCGTGCTGTCGATCACCGCACGTTTCAGCGCTTCGCTTTCCTGCAACTCCTGCCGCTGGGCCTCAACCTGGGCAAAATAGTCCTTCAGCGCACGCCGCATGGCATCGAAGGAACTGCCGAGCCTGCCGACCTCGCCCCAGCCGGAAGTGTCGACCTTGGAGCCGAGGACGCCTTCGGCCACCGATTGCGCACTCATCGCGAGCGACCGCAGCGGGCGGATGACATTGCGCTGCAGAAAGAACAGGATCACAAGAAGGCTCACTGCAAACTGCGCTACCGCCGCCAGCAGAATCCGCTGCTCCTCGGCTTCCAAAACGGCCTCCATCCTTGCTGTGCTCATCTCGACGACCACAAAGGCGATCTTCTCATCGCCCCGGTAGATGGCTTTCTGCATCAGCAGGGGCCTGCCGACCTTGCTGCGCCGGGACGGTTCGCTGGCTTGAAGGAAACGCGGAATAAGCTCCGTGTAGACTGTGATGTCCACGACGCGCTCATCACTCATGACGGCATTCAGTAGCGGCCGCGCTGCTTCGGCGTCCAAGTTCCAGGTCGATGAAACCAGCCCAGAAGCCAGAACATCCGTGACTTCGCTTAGGTGCTGGCGAAGCTCATTCAGCAGCGTCTCTTTCCGTTCGTTGTGGGTATGAAAGGCCAGCAGGGAAATCGGAACGGTCAGGCCGATCACAAGCACCAAAAACAAAGACGATTGCAGTGAAAAACCAGCGAAAAACGTTCCGGTCCTGCGGGCAAGCTGCTTGATCATGTCAGGGTTCCCGCTCCAGGCCGTATTTGCGGCGTAATGCTTCCAGACGGCCGCTGCGCATCAGGTGCGACATGCCGATGTCAAACAGAGCTGCATAGCGCTGGGAGTGCCGTGCCGCTGGCGAGAACGCCACATAGACTTCAACTGGGGCGCCGACTTCTATGAGCCGAATCTGCTCCGACACCCCTTGCCGGCTGGCGAGGTAGTTGAGCACCGCCTTATGTCCAAGCAGGGCGTCAATGCGACCTGCAATCAGTTTCTGCAGCCCCAGCGCCCCGGCATTGCTCTGGAAGACAATATCCACCCGCCGCAGGTCGTTTGCATGCCGGACCAGGTACTCGTCTATTTCGTCGGTGAAATTATAGCCATGTTGGGCACTGACAAGAATGCCTTCAAAGGATTCAACCCCTTGGTAACTGAAATCGCTTGCCGCGCGTACCGCGATAACGGGCTGCACCTTTGCCAGCGGCGTGGCGGGAATGACATAGCGCGCTACACCTTGCGGTACTGCGCCGACGAGGGCGTCGAACATACCCATCCGGGATTCCCGTAAGGCACGGTTCCGAGGGCGGTTCTCATAATTAATTGTATGGCCAGAGGACGCAAAGGCCTCTGTCAGCACCTCGACCATGTAGCCGGGCTGCTCACTTCCGGTTTCGCAATTGTAGGGGCACCATTCGTTGCTGCGTATGGTGATGACATCCGCAAGTGCGGGCAAGGGCAGGACAGCTGCAGCAACGATTGTTATGCTGTGCATAATCCGGATTAGAGGGTTTGGACTCGTCTGATCTATCTAGGCCTCCTGGCAAATAGGTGGGACGGCATTTGCAATGCCTGTGGCAAGCGGCACTTGGTTCCAGTCGGCAAAGGCAGCCTTCTAAGCACCGCGGTTGCGGTATGCACAGAGGCTAGCCTTCCTTCCCGGCATCCGCCAACTCATTCCGCCGACATTGTTTCAACTGAAATATTTCGAAATCCGATTTCAATAGAACTGAACGCCGCGGCCAAGTGAAATGAGGGGCAACGGCCTCGGTTAAAAGAATGGCCGCCATCGAACACAAAACGACAGAGAGGAAGCCATGTTCAAACTGATGACACAACGCGTAATGAGGAAGGGCATTTTGTGCGGCATTCTGATGGGATCGACAGCGCTCGCAACGATGTCTCCCGCCTATGCCGACTCGGCGGAGCCGATCAAAATCGTCGAGAACAACTGGACCAGTCAGCTTGTGCTGTCACGAATTACCGGCGCTCTTTTGGAAAAGGCTGGCTACAATGTCGAGTACAAGCCTGCCGACAATCAGCTGCAGTTTGTGGCCATCGGCAATGGCGACATGCATGTTCAGGTCGAGGTCTGGGAAGGCACGCACCGGACGTCGTTCCAGCGCCAGCTCGATGCGGGCCGGATGATCGACGCGGGAAGCCACGATGCTGTTACGCGCGAAGACTGGTGGTACCCGGCCTATATGGAAAAGACATGTCCCGGCTTGCCGGATTACGAGGCGCTGAACAAATGTGCCGAAGCCTTTGCCACCCCGGAAACTGCGCCCAAGGGCCGTTACCTGGGGGGCCCGATCGATTGGGAAAAACCTGACCCCGAGCGGATTGAAGCGCTGGGAATGGATTTCGAAGTGGTCAACGCAGGCCAAGCCTCGACGCTTTGGGCGGAACTCGACGCTGCATACCGGCGCGAAGAACCGATCGTGCTGTTCAACTGGACCCCGAACTGGGTTGAAGCACGCTACGACGGCAAGTTTATCGAATTCCCCGAGCATGACGCCAAATGCGAAACTGATCCCTCCTGGGGTACAAATCCCGAGCTGACTCATGACTGCGGCAATCCGCGGGCCGGTTGGCTCAAGAAAGGGGTTTGGTCGGGAATGGAAGAAGAATGGCCTGGAGCATACGAAATCATCCAGAACGTCAATTTCACTAACGAGCATATCGCCCAGGCGGCGGCCATGGTCGATGTGGACGGGTTGAAGCCGGAAGAAGCCGCAGAGCAGTGGATCAAGGAAAACGAAAACGTCTGGAACGCTTGGTTGAACTGATCCGAACCTGAAAGCCGGGCCGGGCAGCTCACGTTGCCCGGCCTTTTATTGCTAAACAGGAAAGAACGGGTCCGGGATGGGCAACACAGCAAAAATATCATGCCGCGGATTGTGGAAAGTTTTCGGCCCTGATCCCCGGGGATTTTTGAGGCAGCACGGGCATACACCTGGTCCCGGCGATTATGCGGCGACCAAGCATGTGGGCGCGGTTCAGGATGTTTCCTTTGACGTCCTCGAAGGGGAAATCCTGGTAATCATGGGACTGAGCGGATCCGGCAAGTCGACCTTGATCCGATGCCTCACGCGTCTGATCGAACCTACTGAAGGGCAACTGGAATTCGAAAACCGCGACCTTCTGCAACTGAGCAAGCGAGAGCACATCGATTTGCGCCGCAAAAAACTGGGCATGGTGTTTCAGCATTTCGGGCTGCTTCCGCACCGTACAACGCTGGAGAATGTCGCGTTTCCACTGGAAATCCAAGGTGTTCCGCAAGAGGAAAGAAACGCATGTGCCAGAAAATACCTGACGCTTGTCGGATTGGACGGCAAGGAGGACTTCTATCCGCGTGAACTGTCAGGGGGACAGAAACAGCGTGTCGGCATCGCGCGCTCTTTGACTACCGATCCTGAAATCTGGTTCCTAGACGAACCTTTCTCTGCGCTTGATCCGTTGATCCGGCGCGAGTTGCAGGACGAGTTTCTCAAGCTTCAGCAGAGTCTTCGGAAAACTATCATCTTCATCACGCATGACTTCTCAGAGGCGCTCCGGCTGGCAGACCGCATTGCCATCATGCGGGACGGCCGGATTGTCCAACTGGATACGCCGGAAATGATCGTTGCCCGCCCGGCTGACAGTTATGTTGCGAAATTCGGCGCCGATGCACCGAAGGAAGACGTCCTATCGGCCGGTGCAATTGCCGATCCGAACTTGCCGGACGTGCTGCCAGCCCAGCATGTCCGCGCAAGTCAGAAATTGTCCGAGATTATTCCACAAATGCTGACGGATGGCGAAAGCCGTGTGGTTCTCAATAGGGACAACCTGCCTGCAGGCGTCCTCACCAAGGAACGCCTTTTGTCTGCCGTCTTCAGAGGAAACTGAACTATGACTACCGTTGACACCAATGCCGCCCGGTCCTCTGGCGGCGCAGGCGGGAATTCTTTGACCTATGCAATAGGCCTGCGCTGTATGCGGCTGGCGCTGGCCGCTGCGGCTGTGATTGCCGCTGGCTACCTCATGAACAATCTCTTCGTCTGGGCACGTGATTACCCGGAGTCCTGGGTCATGCCTATCAGCAGGTATATTTCCGCTTTCTTTGACTGGCTCGGCTATAAAGCGGATTTCGGGCTTTTTACTTTCCGCGACCTGACCCGCGCCGTTTCGCAGGTACTGGAATGGCCTCTCGCCTTCACAGAAGGCTTGCTGGTCTCCGGCTTTGGCGGCGTGCCGCTGCTGCCGCTGCCCTGGGTTACGGTAACGCTGATCTTCTCTCTTGCTGGGCTGCTTCTTGGGAGTTGGCGGCTGGCTGCAATTCTACTTGGGTGCTTCACCTTTCTGGCGGTCTTCGGCGTCTGGGAACCCGCGATGAACACGTTTTCGCTGGTGCTGGTCATTGTCCCGTTTGCCGCGTTGATGGGCATGGCCGCGGGCGTTGTGCTGGCCGGGGCGCCACGGCTGGAGCGGGGGCTTTCACCTGTGCTGGATGTGATGCAGAGCACACCGCATTTTGCCTACCTTGCCCCCATTGTCGTGCTGTTCGGGTTCGGCCAGGTGCCTGCGTTGATTGCCACCGTAATCTTTGCTGCTCCGCCGATGATCCGCTGCACATTGGTCGGGCTGCGGTCGGTGTCGCCAGAACTGATCGAATGCGGCCGGATGGCAGGCTGCACAAAGTGGCAGCTTCTCAGCAAGGTGCGTTTCCCTGCCGCCGCAGCAACGCTGCTGCTGGGCCTCAACCAGGTCATCATGCAGACCCTGGCAATGGTAGTTATCGCCTCCCTCATAGGGGCGTCCGGACTGGGCCATGACCTGCTGATCGCTCTGAATTCCCTGAAGCTCGGGACCGCTTTGGAGCTTGGTGCCGCCATTGTCGTGCTAGCCGTCGCTCTGGACCGGCTCAGCTTGGCGGCCTCGCGCTATGATCCCTATAAGCGGGGTGAACAGAAACGCCGCCGGGGCATCCTTCTTTTTGGCGTTGTGCTGTGCGCGGCAACTGTTGCTGCCGCGCCCTTTGCAGATGGGCTACACCTTTATCCGGCGGCCTATACAGTGACTTCAGCACCATTTTGGGATGCTGTCGTCATCTACGTTTCGGACGAGTGGTATGATGGGCTGCAGGCGTTCAAGAACTTTCTGCTGAGTTATGTCCTCATTCCCAGCCGTAATGCGCTGCTCTGGCTGCCCTGGCCCGTTGTCATCGCCCTCGTTGCTATGACTGGTTACCGCATCGGAGGTGGGAAACTGGCTGCAACGGTTGCAACGCTGGCTGCCTTCCCGCTGATCACCGGGTTCTGGGTTCCAACCATGATCACGCTTTACATGATCGCCATGGCAGTGGTTGTCAGCATTCTGATCGGCCTGCCAATCGGGCTGCTCGCCTCGCGCAACGAACGGCTGTCAAGTTTCATCCTGCTGATCTGCGATACGCTTCAGACCTTCCCGTCCTTTGTTTACCTCATCCCTGTAGTCATGCTGTTCAAGGTCGGTGACGTGGCGGCTATCACGGCGGTCATTGCCTATGCCACTGTGCCGATGATCCGATACACGAACCTAGGCCTGCGTAGGGTTTCGGCACAAACCAAGGAAGCGGCCGAGGCAATTGGCTGCACCAAGCGGCAATTGCTGTGGAAGGTCGAGCTGCCGCTGGCGCTTCCGGAAATCATGCTGGGGATCAACCAGACCATCATGATGGGGCTGTTCATGGTCGCGATTGCAGCGCTCGTCGGCACCAAGGACCTGGGTCAGCAGATCGCCCGGGCACTGTCGGACGGCGATACCGGGCGCGGCTTGATCGCGGGCCTTTGCATCGCCAGCCTCGGCATCACCGCCGACCGGATCCTGCGCACATGGAGCCGCAAGCGCAGTGAAGCGCTTGGCCTCACGGGCTGAAAGGCATGTCGCACAAGAATTACGGAGCTAAATCATGGGCATTCACACAGTGAACACCAGCCGGTGGAAACACCTTGTCGAACCGGGGATTTCCCTGTGGCAACAGGGGATCGAACGCGATGAAATCGCGTCCAGGTCACTCTCTGCTTACCAGGTCTTTGCGGGCGATACCTTGCACATCGTTGCAATCGAGGGCGGACAGGTTTGCGATCTTCTTTTTCTTACCTCGGACGGGCGCCGGGATTCTCATGGCATCAAGGAGATTGAAGGGCAGTCCGGGACAGTGGTCTTTGAACTGGGCACGGGCACACAATTCTATAGCGGTGAAGCTCTTGCCTCTCTCCGCAGTTTCATGAAGCGCAGGAAATATGATCCGGTGGGCCGGTCGGCGGTTCGGTTATTTGAGGATCAGCCGCTTCCCGGGGTCCGCCACGGCTTCACAGTTGCGGAAGACGGGTATTGCCTGATCGCAGCTCCAAGCATGGCTATGAGTGTTGCCGGAGACCATGCGCCGGCCCGTGTAGAAGTTCTTATCAAGCGGGCCAATCCGGAGAAGTCCCTGCTGCGCAAACTGCCTGACCCGCTGGCTGATCCGCTGCAGGACATCCATGTTCCCCACTCCTCCGCTGTAAGCTATGAAGTCAAAGCCGGAGACTTCATTCAGATTATTGACGTATCCGGCCGGCAGTGCTCCGACTTCCAGGCGCTGACGCTACGGGGGCTCGACCGGGGGCGCGAGCTGGACATTCACCACACCACGACACGCTCGCTGATGGGGGCTGCTTATCCCGCACCGGGGCTGCACTCCAAGTTCTTCAATGTGGACCAGGAGCCGATGTTCGAAGTCATCCGCGACACGGTCGGGCGGCATGATACCTTCGGACTCGCCTGTTTTGCGCGGTTCTATGAGGAACTGGGTTACCCGGGCCATGTCAATTGCACTGACAATATTAACCAGCGTCTGGCCGCCTATGATGTCGCGCCGCGGGCCGGATGGGAGGCGGTGAACTTCTTCTTCAACTCCCGGACTGAGCATGACAACGCGCTGTCGTTCGACGAGGCCTGGTCGCGGCCCGGCGACTACGTGCTGCTGCGCGCCCTGACCGATTGCGTATGCCTCTCCACCTCTTGCCCGAATGACCTAGACCCAGCGAACGGGTGGAACCCGACCGACATCCATGTCCGCACCTACAGCGCTAAAGAAATCTTCTCCAAATCCGTGGCGGTAAGAATGACACCCGAAGCAAAACCAACTCTGACACGCCAATCGCCTTTTCACAGCCGGACTTCAGCTCTGACAGGGGACTACAGCGATTTCGGCGGTGTCTGGCTGCCGGCCAGTTATCGGAACCACGGCACTGTCGGCGAATATCATGCCTGCCGTGAGAAGGTTGTCATGATGGATCTGTCCTCCCTGCGGAAGTTTGAGGTCACCGGGCCGGATGCGGAAAAGCTGATGAACCTGGCGGTGACCCGCAATGTCCGCAAACTTTCGGTGGGGGAAGTCGTATATACCGCGATGTGCCACGAGACCGGTGGCATGATCGACGATGGAACCCTGTTCCGGATGGGAGAGGATCTGTTCCGCTGGGTGTGTGCCGAAGATTATTGCGGGGTCCGGCTGCGCGAGCTTGCCGCGAGAGAAAACTTCAAGGCCTGGGTGAAACCGTCGACCGAGCAGCTAGCCAATCTTGCGGTGCAAGGCCCGTTCAGCCGCAAGGCTCTGGAGAAGATTATCTGGACACGGGACTGCGAAACCCCGTTGGCGGACCTGGGATGTTTCCGGTTCTCGATTGCCCGGCTGCATGGGTTTGACGGCATCCCGCTGGTGGTGTCGCGCACCGGCTATACCGGCGAGCTGGGGTATGAGGTGTTTTGCCATCACGCCGATGCGCCGGCCGTCTGGGATGCCATTGCCGAGGCCGGGGCAGAGTTCGGCATTGCGCCGTTTGGCACCGATGCCTTGCAGATGGTGCGGATTGAGGCCGGACTGGTCATGGGACACTATGAGTTCGATGACACGATTGACCCGTTTGAGGCGGGTATCGGCTTCACGGTTCCCTTAAAATCAAAAACCGATGATTTCGCCGGGAAGCTGGCATTGCAGCGCCGCAAAGAGCAGGGGCGGTTTAAGCTGGCAGGACTGGAACTGGATGGCAATGAACTGGCCGAACACGGTGATCTGCTTTTCTCAGGGCGCGCGCAGATCGGGGTGGTGACCAGCTGCACGCGTTCGCCGGTCCTGAAGAAGACAATCGCGCTGTGCCGGATCGAAAAGGATTACGCAGCTGCGGGCAGCTGTGTTGAAATCGGCAAGCTTGATGGGCACCAGAAGCGCCTGAAGGCGTGCATTGTGCCTGTGCCGTTCTATGACCCCGAAAGAAAGCGGGTGCGGTCATGACAACGGGCTGCGGTTGCCAGCGGGAGAGAAGTCATCAATAATCGGTACTCTTCCTAGATGTGAGTGTAATGGCGTCTAACCCGAAAACGATCATGATAGTTGACGATGACCCCGGTATCTGCGGGCTGCTGAGCGACTATTTGGAGGATCAGGGGTTCCGGGTCAGGGGCTTTCCCACCTGCGCTGAGGCGCGTGAATACCTGCGCAGCGGCGAGGTGGATCTTCTGGTGCTTGACCTGAAACTGCCCGATGAAAACGGGCTTGTCTTCCTGCAGAAATTCCGCAAGAGCACCGAGACGCCTGTCATCATGCTCACCGGTGTCAGTGACGAAGCGGACCGAATTGTCGGCCTTGAACTGGGGGCCGACGACTATGTAACAAAGCCGTTTAGCCCACGAGAACTTTTGGCGCGAGTTCGGGCAATCCTGCGCCGCTCGTCTCCTGATGCACAGCCGCCAGGGCCGGATGGTGGTAGCATTCAGGAAGAGTATGGTTTCAACGGCTGGACCCTCAAAATCATCGGCAGGAAACTGATCAGCCCGGGCGGCACGGAGACTGGTCTGTCCAACAATGAATTCAATCTTCTGCACGCGTTGTGCCAGAACATGAACGTTCCGATGTCCCGCCAGGAGCTTATAGATTTCAGCAGGGTAAGCGGCGATGAGATTTTCGATCGCAGTATAGATGTCCTCGTATACCGGCTGCGCCAGAAAATAGAGCCGGATCCTGCGGTGCCGGTTGCGCTCAAGACCGTCCGCAATGTCGGGTATGTATTATGCGGCGAGCAGGTTCCGGGCGCGGCGGGCCGGAATTGACATAGGCATCGGTACTTGGATGCTCTTCAATGGCGGTTGTCACCCACAGGGACGCCCTGTACATCTGCGATCAGCAGATCCGCCTGCCCAGGCAGAGCGCGGAACGCCGGCGGCGGCCGCCGGTCGGTGACAATTAGGTCGTTTGCCGTAAGCTCCGGCAAACGCAGCGCTGGACTGGTGCTGGCTTCGTTGAATTTTGTTGAATCAACAGCCATGATGGTTTGCTCGGCAATTTCCTTCATTGCCCCAGCCATGTCCGCTTCGCACTGGTCATAAACCATGAACCCCCTGGCCGGATGGACCAGCGAGGCAGAAAGCACCGCAGTCTGCACAGAAACACTGGCAATCACATCATAGGCGGCCCGGTCGAATGCGGCACCGTCGTGATTGCGCAGCTGTGTGCCCGCCATGAACACTCGGTTTCCTTCCTCCATCGACAGCGTGGCAGCGATGAATGCCGAATTGGTTACCACGGTGAGGTTTTTGCGCGTCCGCAGCGCCTGGGCAATGAAGCCAGAGGTGGAGCCGGTGTCGATGGCGATGGCGCAGCCGTCGGGGATCCGTTCAGCAACCGCATTGGCAATCGCAACCTTCGCTGCCCGGTTCTGGGTCATGCGCGCCATGAAGGGAGGGTCCAGCACATTCTGGGTGCTGACCAGCGCGCCATGCACCTTGGAGAGGCGCCCGTCTTCGACCATGGGCTTCACGATCCGCCGCACGGTCTGATCCGAAACCTGCAGAATCCGGGCCAGGTCCATGACGGAAACCCGCCCGTGCAGGTTCACGGTGTTGAGTATGTCTTGCTCGTATTTCGACATTTTTTGACGCTTTTATGTTGCCTGTTGGAGGTTAGGGTCAGTTTTTCTCGCAATCAACCGACAAATTTCAACAAAATAGCAACAAAAGTGTTGATTTATGTTGATTGGAGGGATTTGATTTCGCCAACGATCTTGCAACAGGGAAACGTCATGACCACTCACTCAGCCAAGCATCTCATCATTGGCGGCGGTATCATCGGATGCTCCATCGCCTATCATCTGGCCCGGGCAGGCGAGAAAGACGTCGTTTTGCTGGAAAAAGCGTCCCTGACGGAAGGCGCCACCTGGCACGCGGCCGGCCTGGTCGGGCAGCTGCGCTCCTCGCGCAATACCACCCGGATGCTGAAACGCTCGGTGGCGCTTTATGACCGGCTGGCCAGCGAGACCGGCATGGAGTTCGACTGGAAGAAAGTGGGCAGCCTGCGCCTGGCCGCAACCGAGGAGCGGTTGCTGGAAGCCAGGCGGCTGGCAACGATGGCGCGAAGCTTCGATCTGGAAATGGAGATCATCACAGCAGCCGAAGCCAAGGAGCTGTTCCCCTATATCGATGCGGAAGGGCTGGAAGGAGCCGCGTTCATTCCTTCGGACGGCCATGTGGATCCCGCCAGCCTCTGCCAGGCGATTGCGGCTGGGGCCCGCATGCACGGCGCGCAAATCCGCCAAGGCGTCAAGGTCGAGGATTTCGAGCTGAAGGGCTGCCGCATTTCCAGGGTGATGACGTCCGAGGGAGACTACGAAGCCGAAACCGTTATTCTGGCCACGGGAATGTGGAGCCGGGAACTGGCCGCGAAACTGGGTGTTGTTGTCCCTGCCTGCGCGGTCGAGCACCAGTACATCGTGACCGAACCGCTGCCCCAGCCGGAGCTGGTCAAAGGTCTGCCGACACTGCGCGATCCGGAGCGGCTGGTCTATTACAAGCCGGACGCCGGCGGGCAGCTGGTGATCGGCGGTTATGAAGAGGGGACGCTGCCCTTTGGCGACAACGGCATCCCGGGTGAGTTCGTGCGTCAGTTGCTGCCGGACAATCTGGACAGGTTTGCCCCGCTGGCGGAGCTGGCCGGCCAGGTCACGCCGGTCGTCAACGAGGTCGGAATCCGCCAGGTCATCAATGGCCCGATCCCCTATTCCGCAGATGGCGATTTCGTCATGGGCTGGGCGCCCGAACTGAAGAACCTGATGCTGTCGACCGGCTTCCTGTATGGCATTGCCGCTGGCGGTGGCGCCGGGGAAATCATTGCGGAATGGATACTGGAGGGCCGGCCGAGCCTGGATCTGTGGCCGCTGGATGTGCGCCGCTTCAGCCCGCACCACTCCACCCGCGCTTTCATTTATCCCCGGGCGGTGGAGCATTATGCGCATCACTACAAGATGCGCTATCCGGGCCAAGAGGCGGAGACCGCCAGAAACCTTCGATTGTCGCCGCTGCATGACCGGCTGAAGCAGCATGGCGCGGTGTTCGGATCGAAGAACGGCTGGGAGCGCCCGCTGTGGTTCGCCCCCGAAGGCGTCGAGCCGGTGGACCAGCTGGATTTCCTGAACCCGGGCTGGAAGGTGTTTGCTGAACAGGAACACAAGGCCGCACGGGAAGGCGTTGTGCTGATCGACCAGTCCAGCTTCTCCAAATTCGAGTTGATCGGCCCCGGGGCATTGGCTGCCATTCAGAACCTCGCAGTATCCAACATGGACAAGCCGGACGGCGCGGTGATTTACACGCAGCTTTGCAACGAGAAAGGCGGCACCGAGGCGGACATCACAGTCACTCGGCTGGGGCGCGATCATTTCTACATCGTGACGGGCGCTGGGTTCGGGGTGCATGATGCCGACTGGATCCGCCGCCACCTGCCCAAGGATGGATCGGCGCAGCTGATTGAGATGACCTCGGCCCGCGCGGTGATCAATATCTGCGGTCCCAAGTCGCGGGAAGTGCTGCAGGCGGTTGCGGAGGAAGATGTGTCCAACGGGGCCTTTCCCTTTGCGACCGCGCAACAGATCACGCTGGGCGCCGCCAAGGTGCGCGCAGCCCGGATCGGCTATACCGGTGAGCTGGGCTGGGAGCTTCATATTCCGACGGAATTCGCCCTGCATGTCTATGACCTGCTGTGGCAGGCCGGGCAGGATCACGGCATCCGCGATCTCGGCTACCGGGCCATCGAGTCGCTGCGGCTGGAGAAAGGCTATGTGTACTGGAGCGCTGATATCACTCCAGATTATTCACCTGTCGAGGCCGGTCTCGCTGCCCGCGTGCATCTGAAGTCCAAAGGAGATTTCCTGGGCCGCCCGGTTCTGGAACGGCAGAAAGCACAGGGGACCAGCCTGCGTCTCTGTACCTTTGCAGCGGAGGAGCGGCTGCCGATGACCGGCGGTGAGACGATCCTCCATCAAGGGGCCGCGGTATCGCTTGCCTGCAGCGGCGGCTATGGCCCCACAGCCGGAAAGACGATTGTCTACGGCTATCTTCCGACGGAATTGGCCGGGGAAAGGGACTTTGAGCTTGAACTGTTCGGCGAACACCGCGCGCTGCGCAGGGTGGACGGGCCGCTTTTTGACCCCGCCAATGACCGCCTGAAAGCCTGAGGGAGGCCGCAATGAATATGGAACATGTCACCCGGATTACCGAAGCGTTGCAAAATCTTAAGGGGTTTGTAGACCGTGATGCAACGGAACTTCAGGTGCAGCGCCTGGGAGGTTTGACGAATCTGGTCTACCGCGTGGAAGGCGGGCCGCAGGCAGTGATCGTGCGTATTCCCGGAGAAGGCACCGAAGAGTATATCGACCGCTCTGTGGAGATTCATAACGCGCAGGTTGCAGCAGACGCCGGGGTTGGGCCAGTGGTCCTGTGGGCGGATCCTGCAACCGGTGTAATGATCAGCCAGTGCATTCCGGAAATTGCCACCATGACCCCGGAATTGTTTGCCGAACGCCCGGGGGCGGCGGCGCGGGCGGGAAGGGCTCTGCGGCAATTGCATGATGCGCCGGCCCCGTTCAAGTTCCGCTTCGAGCTGTTTTCGATGATCAGCGGCTATATGGAGGTGCTGGCCGCCAAAGACGCCAGTCTTCCCGAAGGCTATGCCGAGGTGGTCGCCGAAGCGGCTCCGATCAGGGAACTGCTCAAGGCTAGGCCCGGCAAGCTGGTGCCCAGCCACTGCGACCCGCTTTGCGAGAACTTCCTGGATAACGGCGACCGGATGTGGATTGTCGATTTCGAATACTCAGGCATGAATGATGCGCTGTGGGATCTGGGCGATCTGTCAGTTGAGGCAGGCATGACCGAGGCCCAGGAACGGGAGATGCTGACAGCCTATCTCGGCTCCCCACCGGGTGCTGCACATTACGGGCGAATGGTGATCTACAAAGCGATGTGCGATCTGCTTTGGACACTCTGGGGGCTGATCCAGCACGCGGACGGCAACCCGGCGGAGGACTTCTGGGCCTATGCCACCAACCGATTTGCGCGCTGCAAGACCCTTATGCTTGCGCCCTCCTTTGCGGACCATCTGGCCGCCGTTGCTGCTGAATAACCAACAGCTCCGTCTTTAACTTGCAGCCCGCATGCTGCGCAGCACGCAGGCTAGCCTTAAGCCTTAGGGGAATATCTTGGTCGTTTTTGACTTCGACGGTGTTATCGCAGACTCGCTTGGAATTTGCACAAGGGCCTGCATCCACGCAGCCAGGCAGCAAGGCTGTACCCGCCCGCTTGCGGAAAACCCGTTTACCGGTCTGGAACAGGTCAGTTTTGAAGGGCTGGCTGCGGAACTGGGCCTCGACACCCGGGCCTTTGCAGCGGATGCCTGCAGTTATCTCGAAAACTGCCAGGAGATTGCACCGGTGTTTCCGGGCATGGCTGAAACTTTGCGTCAAGTGGCGTCGAACGGCGCGCTCTGCATCCTGTCTGCGTCGCCCCGCAGCACCATAGAGCCATTCCTCCGGTTTCACGGCTGCTATGAGCATGTGTCCGTAATACTTTCGCGGGATATTCCGGGCGGCAAGGCCGGGAAGCTGAAGGCCCTGCAACGAGAGGCGCTTGAGCCTGTCATCTGCATGGTGGGCGATGGGGTCAGCGACATTTCTGCTGCGAAACAGGCGGGTATTCCGTCGGTAGCGGTGGCCTGGGGATGGCAGGCCCCGGATGTGCTTCGCAAGGCCGGAGCGGACTTTATTGCCGACACTCCCGGTCGCATTGTCGGTATCCTGGAAGCTCTGTGAGAAACAGCGGGTCCGGAACGATGCAAGCTCGCAGAAGGATCTTGGAAAAGATGCCCCTTCTGGGGCCTTGACTGTGGAAGGTCCGGTTCGATCCTGAGACAAAAAGCCTCCAGCGGGTGACCCCGCTGGAGAAGTCGGGGAAAATTCTACATCGCGGCCTTGAACAGCTGTGCGAGGTTTTCCTCGTTGAGTTCGATGGGGTTGCCGCCGCAGGAGGGGTCGATGATGGCCCCCTTGACCAGCTCGGGGATCGCATCGGCGGTGACACCCAGTTCGCCCAGCCCGCGCGGGATACCCAGGGAAACGTTCAGCTCCTGCACATAGCTGCGGAAGCCGTCGAAGCCGCCTTCAATGCCCAAGTATGCCGCGGCCATGTTGAACCGGTCCGCAATCGCAGCGGCATTGAACTCCAGCACCGCGGGCATGCAGACCGCGTTGGTGGTGCCGTGGTGGGTGTTGAAATGCGCGCCGACCGGGTGGCTCATCGCGTGGATCGCGCCGAGGCCCTTCTGGAAGGCAGTGGCGCCCATTGCAGCCGCCGACATCATCTGGGCGCGGGCCTCGATATCAGTGCCGTCGGCATAGGCGCGCGGCAAATAGTCCTTGACCAGGCGCATGCCCTCCAGCGCAATGCCTTGGGACATCGGGTGATAATGGGGGCTGCTGAACGCCTCGACGCAATGAGCAAATGCATCCAGTCCGGTGCCTGCAGTGATGAACTTGGGCATGCCGACCGTCAGCTCGGGATCGCAAATGACCACTGCGGGCAGCACCTTGGGGTGGAAGATAATCTTCTTCTGGTGGGTGACGCTGTCGGTGATCACCGAGGCGCGGCCGACTTCGGAACCCGTGCCTGCGGTGGTCGGCACCGCGATGATCGGCGCGATGGCATCGGCATCGGCGCGGGTCCACCAGTCGCCGATATC
>NZ_JAHVJA010000018.1 GCF_019801465.1 Leisingera daeponensis | reverse complement strand
GAAGGACTGGCGGCGGGTTGCGACACGATACGACAGATGCCCAAAAGTCTTCCTGTCAGCAATCGCGCTTGCAGCCCTCGTTATCTACTGGCTTTGAAACTCAATGAGTCCAGAGCCTAGCGCGCTCGCACGTGGATATGAATGCTCAAAAGTTGGAGCAGATTGGGTTGAGTTGGGATGGCATGTTGCAGCTCGCATAGAATACACAATAGTTTCAGACCACGAAGTCGCCTACGAGCTTGGTACAGGCGTTTTCATATGGGGCAAACCAAGGGGTAGCAAGTTTACAGCCTTCGGGTTCACCAAAGTTGAGGCCTACGGGTACGGATCTTTGGTTGCGCGGTCTCTGTCCGGGCAAACGGAAAAAATATGCTTTACGGCCACGAGCATTGACCCAATCACTATTTATTCAGCAGAGTTTTGATGTCGTGTCACCGACCAGTAATTTGGCAGGTTCTCGGAACACAGCTTGCGACGTATGGATAGAAGGTTGGCGCGGTTGCCTAGAATAGCGCCGATAGTGCTGGTTTGGGCGAATTTAGTCACAACCAGCCTGCCCAAGGCCAGTCTTGATCGGCTCAAGCCAGGCCGAAGCAGACCTCCGGCCCGCCGCAGATCCACGGCTGGTTCGCATGCAGTAAGGGCGGAAAGCGGACCTTCGCTGCGACCGCTCCTAATGTCCGCTTTCTTGCGCCCTAGTTTTCGTGTTGCTGCGACAGGACAGTGAGCCGAATGAAGTTTGGGTCATTTGAGAGAGCAGGATTGGCTCCCTGGATAATGGCCAACAAAGGACCCAACCTGCCATGCAAATAGGGAACATCTGCAGGGATTGTGGCGCTCAGTAGCGCTAGTATTTCACTGGGATGGTCAGCGGCCAGTTCACCATCTTCTAGGAGATGAAGCAGGTAGTTAAAATCCGTTGTCTGTCCTAGGTGATTTTTGAAACAAGTGAACGCGTCTTGAAAGCCCTTTCGAGATACCGCGGCCATCTGCGCGAAGTACCGGAAAGTTATCTCAGTGCGTGCTTCGGGCTTACTGGGCCAAAAGTTTTTCACAAATGGTATGACCCGGTTCTTTAGGTATTCTTCTTGTTGTTCCCCTGCACCCTGCAAGGCTCGGAACAGTGTCTCTGCTACAGTGTTAAGATACTTGGCAGGAAGGTTGGAAAATACGTCTCGAAGTTCCTTGGAGCTAAAAACCGAAGTTTCGCCTAAGGCAATGTAGGTTAAGAACCTCGTATATTGCTTCATGCACTGTTCTTCCAGAACACCAATGTGGTCGGGAACGGCCAAAAATGGCGATTTTAGTAGTTCAAGCAGTGGTAGGTAGATTCTTGGGGCATGCAAAAAACTGTCCCACATCGCAGCGGCTTTTGTGACGTCCGCATCCCATTCAAACGCTGGTATCAAATGCTGTTTGGTCCAATCCTCATCCACACGCAGTAACGGGATGATTTGTTGCGCGAGAATAACCGAGCCTATCCGAAGCGGCTGACTATCTGCATTGCTCATCTCCGCAAATCGACCCTTCAGCTCATCTGGGAGCCCCTGATCATCTTCCAGTTCTGTTGAGAACCACCAGTTCAAGAGTGAACTAGCGGCATGGCCAACTGGATGATTTATGGCGTGATTGAGCGAAATATCGTCGGAAGCTTCGACGGTTTCAGCACCGGTTTTTATTATTCGATCAACAAGAGCGAAGAACGCCTCTTCATGTTCCCCAACGTTTTTTGATATCCGACTTACCCACCAGGCGATCGCATGCAAAGCATCAGCAAAGTATTCCTCGGGCATGCTCATAATAACGGAAGAAACATGCTTCCATGAACGGTCTCGAAGCTCGTCACTAGACCACGCGTATAAGGCCTCAGCCCAACGTTGCGGGAGCCACACCCCTTCGCTTGCCAATTTCCTCAAAGCAAAGAATGATCGCCTAAAGTCATCGCGACACCTCTCAGACCAATTATCACCAGAAAAGACACTTTCAGACGAAGGCTTGTTCCGAAGCCACTCAACCAGATTCTTTACTTGTTTGGGTGATTGTTCAATCGGTTGCTCTTCACCGTTAGAGCTCCACATTGGGAATTCATCACGGTCATCGGGCGCCAATTGCCATTCGGGATAGCGTTCTTCCACCGATGCGATGAAAGTATCCGCGTTTTCCGTTGCAGCTCCGCCATTTGAAAGGAGCTTTTTCAATCTCAACCAACGCATTCGATCTGAAAAACGTTTAAACTCATCATCGCTAATGTCATCTCTGAATCGCGCCCGAGGAGGTCCTTCGAGTACTGCCTCCTGGAGCCTCCGCATATGATCAGCAGCCAAAACCGGACCGAATGAAACCAGCAAGCGCATAACCTCTCGCATTGTCGAGGTCGACCAAAGCCAATGCCTCTCGTCTGCCAATAGCCACGACATCGATGTGTCAAACGAAACGAGGTCCGGCCTCTGCGCCAACGCGAAAAAGACCAGCCTTCGAAAAACGGGATGCTTGGAACTCTCCCAGATTGTTAGCATAGCTTTTGCGTTTTCTCTGTTGCGATCTACGGTCGCCAACCAAGCGTCGCGACACAGGGTCACCAAGAGTGTCCAGTCGTTGTAGTCCTTGTTCTGGTCATGGTCTGAGATCGACGGGAGTTGTATGTAGCTGTAGTCTACAAGCTCGGATGAAATCTCAGCTTCGCACATAAGCGACAGCGTTTCTGACAACAGCTCTGATATGTCGGTCAAAATATTTGCAAGAAAGCCTTCGAATTGCTCAGTTTTCTGAATGCTCTCATATGCCGAATGAACGTGATCGGATGCCAGTGCGACTTCAACGTTGGCAATCGATGAAATCCTTTCGCTCGTATCGGCGGAATGATCTGTTCTCAAAGAATATGGGCGAGAAATCTTAAGTGAAGGGCGCAGTGCATCTTTGAATTCCTGCCTTACAACAGGAGTGTCTCCGTGTGTCTTGAAGCGCTTTTCCCACCCGTAGAGGCTGCCATTGTTGTGGCGTGATCGGGCGTACCCTGAAACGACAAATTCCCATAGCTTTCGCATGGTCGGGTTAAGGTGGTTTGAATCCTCTAAAGCTTTTTCAGGTGCAATTCGAAACGGGGACTTAGATTGCCACCTTGCCCTACAACCCAGAAAAGTGCTTCGGTTTGCTCCAGGTGTCTTGCCAACCACTTCGCCAGCGCCTCCATTGCCTTGTCCCAATCGGAACCATGCCCAGCATTGAGGTCAACGAGCGACATTCGAGGAGCCAGATGGGATGGGGCAGGTCTGGAAAGAAGGCTGAATTTTAATTCCGGGTTAAGACTTGTGTTGAAGAGATCACTCCTTGGCACACCAAATCGGGGAAGATCATCAATGCCAAATCTCGGTTTGGAGAACTCCTCCAACCATTCGATTGGAGGAACAGGATCGAGTTGAGAAAAGTGCTTCGCGGGCAACCCCGTTGGATCGCTTAGCGCCCAAATCATCCGCTTCACGAAATCATCCTGTAGTGTGCTTCCACTTGGTTTGTGGTGTGCATGACGTGCCACAATGGCCGACTTGCCATTGATGCCATCTCGATAGCTGTTGGCCCATGCATGGAGCGTTTCGTGCAGATAATAGTGATGGCTGCGGTTTTTATAGAGTATGGGAACTACGTTTTTGGCTGCCCACTCGGATTCGGTTTGATCCTTTTGCTTGGTGTATAGTTTCCAAACGCATATGCGACGTGGGTATTTTCACCCATCATGCTATCGGCTGCCAAAGCGTCCATCATGTAGCGGAGAATGGGATCGTTGATACTGTACCCAACAAAACAGACTGTATAGTTGCGAAATAGTTCAGACACAAAGCGCGCAGCCCATCTTTCAATGAGGTACGCCAAGCCAAAGTCGCCACTTGTGGCAACGAGACTGTTTAGGTTCGCTTCGGAACCCGTGCCGTCCAAAAGGCCATGAAGGTAGATCAACCCATCCCACCTGTTCTTTGGAACTGGTAACAGCGGGGCCGCGTGGGTTGGTGTATTGGTTTTTTTCGTCTCTATGACTTCTTCAAAAACCCGATCAAAGTTCGTTGTAATGAGCCGCGTGGCACCGGAGCGTGTCTTGCTAAGCCGAAGGAGCGCCTCATGTGTCTGCGTCGATTTCTTCCCAGCTAAATTTGGTCGAAGCGCGTTTGCAATAGCTTCACGCACTCTCAAACGCCCGTTGGGCAGCCTCCGCTCTAATAAGCCAAGGGTGGTATCATACTTGTATGCTTTTAGCGCTTCGACTTCGGCGCCATTGTGCGTCACCCCAAGTTCGTCGTATACAGCTTTTACCAAACCGCCGAAGTTTGGCAGTTTTGCGGGGTAGGATATTCCTGCACCGCAGAAGAAAACTACTTTCCCATCTTCATGAGCTTCTAATAGGGCTTCTGGAATGTCTGGACCATTGGGAATGTACTGCATCTAATACTCAAAAATCGGGATGGTTCCGTTTCAGCGATAGCTTGACCAAGGTTCCATGACAAGCAAAGGCATTGCGCTCGTTGCATCTTGGAGGACGTAGAGCGGACATTAGTTTGCGGATCGCTTAACGGCAACTGCGGGCCGGTCACGCCGGTTCGGCGGACCTTGCGGTCCGCAGGATCAGCCGGGGCTGACACCGCCTTCAGGATGGCCGCTTTCGGGAAAATGGCCCAAATACTTCGCACTCGCAGCGGAGCATTCACTGCGCCTAGTACGAATGTGGCATTTGGGTTGTCTTGAGCTGATCACAACTGGCCTAGGGCAGGCTGGTACTGGTTTTTTGGTACTGTACCGCCGCATGGCGACAGTGAGCCAAACCTGAACCTTGGATTTTTCTCTGCGCGCGCTCGCAGCAGCGAAATCGCAGCAACTGCATCTATTGCGGCGCTGCTGCGCGGCGTGAAAACCAGCCGTTCAAGCATGCTGCAGCGAGATCTGTCACCCGAATTCATAAGTCGCCGGACCAAGCGGACTTTCGCTGCACCCGCAGCCTCCACTCCCGGGCATGGGTCCTTTGAGCAGGAAGGGGAAAGTAGTGGCAATCGACAGGCCTGATTATTGCGCCTTCAGCACTCGCAAACCACGTTGATTAAAAACCGAACCTCAATTCGATTGTGAGGCCTGGCAAGAGATGCACCTACTGGGTGTGTCTCTACACAAGAATCGTCTTTAGGGTGCATTTTGCGGGGATTGAGGTCATGAAGATTTGCATCATTAACACGGGCGGCACCATCAGCTGTGTCGGCGATCCGCTAGCCCCCATGTCAGCTGCGGATTTCGCCGCTGCATCGCAGATAATCCTCGACCCGATCCTGGCAGAAGAGTTCTCTGACACCACCCTTGTTTACGAGACCGATCTGGTCTTTCCGGAGAGCACGACCGGGACACTCGACAGCACCAATCTGCAGCCAAGCGACTGGTGCCTGATGGCAGGCTACATCCTCGACAACTACGCAGATTATGATGGCTTCGTCATTCTGCATGGCACCGACTCGATGGATTTCACCGGCTCCGCATTGCCGTTTCTGCTGAATGTCTTCGACGCCCAGGGGTTTGGTACCGCCCTGTTGTCCAAGCCGGTCATCATCACCGGTTCGCAAGTGCCGATGTTTGCCGAAACCACACCAGGTGACGCTTCGAGCCTGACTCTGAACTTCAACACCGATGCCTTTCAGAATTTCTGCGGTGCGGTGGCCTGCGCACGGCTCGGCATTCCCGAAGTCGGGGTCTTTTTTGACAGCTGCCTCTACCGCGGCGACCGGGTGCTGAAAGTGAATGCCAGCGAGTTCGTGGCGTTCAACTCGCCCAATTACCCGCCGCTGGCGCAATACGGCATCCGGCTGACCCAATATCCCGACCGGATGCTGCCGGATCCGGTCAGCACCAGCGTCAGCCTGGACAACGCCACCGCCTTGGCCGCGGCGCAGGCACAGCTGACCGCCATCTCCGGTGCCATCGATGATTTCCCGGTGATGCAGTTCAACGCCTTTCCTGCCGCCTACAGCACAACCAGCAGCACCGCCCTCATCGCCAACCTGATCACTGCGGCGGTGGGCACGGGCCTGAAAGGCCTGGTGCTGGAATCCTATGGTGAAGGCAATTTCCCCTCCGGCAACCCGGATAACGCTCCAGAAGGCGCGGTCTACGCCGCTCTGAAGGCCGCCAATGACGCAGGTGTCGTAATTGTCGACAGCACCCAGGTGATTGCCGGAACGGTTAATGACTCGGCCTATGCCTCGGGCGCCTGGCTGCCCGGTGTGGGGGCGCTCAGCGCCTCGGACATGACGCCGATGGCGGCCTTTACCAAGACCATGATCCTGCAATCCGCTGCAGTCGGCAACAGCTGGACACCGGATCAGGTCAAAGACCTCATCCAGCTCAACCTGTTTGGCGAAATACAAAACGTCAGCCGTCTGGACAGCCGCACCAACAGTCAGCTGCTGGCCGGCCAGTCAATCATGGCGCTGGATGGCAGCGCCACACTCAGCAATGATCCGGTCTCCGGCCCAGTCCTTAGCGCCAGCGACGGGACTTTCCTGTGGGGACCCTTCGGAAGCCAGGCCGCAGGCCACCCCGGCAGCCTTTTCATGCAGAATGACGGCAACCTGGTGCTGCGCAGCGCCGGCAACGAACCCATCTGGGCCACTGACACCGGTGTCAGCGGCGGTGCCTCATCCGTGCTGATGATCTCCGGTTCCTATGGCAGCGGCAACCTCACGCTCAGCGTCTACAACTACTCCGGCCAGACGCTCTCCGCCACGCTCTACTCGCAAAACTGATCTCAAAACCCGGGAGAATATCATGACGCCTGCATTCAAATTCAGCGGCCGCGTGGCCGAAGGTGATCTTCGCCACTTCACTAGGGAGGAGGCGCCTGACGGAGCGTTGATCGCACCGAACTACGTCGCGACCGCCTGGGGCAGCGTTCCGCAATATGCCGCTACCGTCCGCGACACCAATACCGGCTATGACCCGGCAGGCGACTGCCAAGGGTCCTTCATGTCGGCAAAGTATCAGCCCAACAACAACTGCTACGCCTATGGCTGCAACATCGCCTCGAACTCCTTCCCACAACCTGGCCGCGCCAGCGGCGCGCCTACGCTCTCGGAAAACTTCAGCGCGGAGCATGTGCGTGACAATGCCATCAGCGACGGGCTGGTCTATGTCGGCACCACGCTGGCCGATATCAAAGAGCATGCGGCCACCGTCGGCACGGGCGGTCATTACGTTGCCCTGATGTTTTCGCCGCCGGAAAACGCCATCGGCGGAGATCCGGAGGCCAACTGGCCTGGGGACTACCACTGGGCGCGCTGCGACAGCCTTTCACCGATGTCCTGGTCGCAAAAGGATGGCGGCGATCAGGTGACGAACTTCGACTTTGCCGGCAAACCTATCACCGATCCGGCAAGCGCCAACTGGCGGGTCAACCAGGGGCCAATCCAGACCAGCGGCACAGGTAAGGACTTCAATGAATACGCCGTGACCTACGGCTTTTACTGCTACATGTTCGTGCCCGATGGATCCGTGAACATCATCTGAACCCTCCCGGAAATTCAGCGAGAGATTTTTCCATGTGTACCATTGGAACCGTTTTTGACGGCCAGACCATCCATACCTTCAAGCAATGCGACCTGATCCCAGTCACCGAATTCAACGAGCCGCAGACCAGGACGGGCAGTAGCGGCGTTGTCAGCTACACCGCCCTGACTCGGGGAGACGGCAGCGGGCGGCTCTGGGCAGGCAGCAACAGTTCGGGCGTGTCCTTTGTGGCCGCTGATGCCTATACCACGTCCGCTAATTACTACGTCACCGATGCGCAGACCGACGCCCTGTTCGCGGCTTATGAGAAGAGCATCTCCAGCTTCACCACCGCCAGCGCCGCCGCAGACTTCCTGGCCGGGTTCTACCAGGACATGGGCAGCGGAACCGCTTTTCCGGCGCCCGATATCAGCCTGCTGACAGGATGGGCAGACGAGGCGCAAACCCAGCCCGTTTCGATCTTCCTCGAATACATGCCCCGCCCCTTCCTGCACGCGCCGGTGCGCCGGATCGTCCGCCACGCCGGGCATTTCGTCTCAACCAACCATTTCCGCATTCAGCCGGAAGCAATCCACTACCCGGCCAACCACTCGACCTATCTGCGGCTATCCCGGGCTGAGCTGCTGCTTCAGCAGGACCCGACCCATGCCGGGATCATGTCGGTGCTGACCGATCAGTACTATGGCCGGTGCGAACTCTCGATCTGCCGCGAAACCGACTATCCGAACGAGGAATTCCAGACCCAAGCCACGGCACTGTTCTCAGCAAACCCCAGCCTGGCACCGGTCTGCGAGTACCAGGTCAACGGCAACCCGCTGACCAATCCGCTGCAAACCTATGAGGGGGCCGCCGCATGATACCTGTCACCATAGACCGCAACAGCAACCCGCCCGTCCCGAAACCCGATGGAGATTTCCGATTTGTCGATCAAGGCAACTACCTGAAATCTGCGCTGGTTCCCGGGCTGACCCTGTATTCGGACAGTGCAACCTCCTGCATCATCACCATCGTTGTTGCGCAGAAAGGCGAGGAGATCTCAGCCACGCTGGCACATCTGGACAGCCCCGATTGCATCAAGGCCTTTTTCGCGGTTGTGACGGCGGAAAACTACGACAGCATTCAAATTTATGCCCAGGGTGCCAACCCGCCCGACAATGAAACCGCAAGGCAGAACGCCGCCCAACTCAAGGCCTCTGTCGAAGGCTTTGGCAGCACGCTGGCGGCAGCGGACCTGTACCTGCTTGAGGGCAGCCCGCGTGACAACAACCGCGGCGATTTCGGCATCAGCATCGGCGCGGCGGGTGGCATAGTAGTCTCAAACCAGCCCTATGCTCTCGAACTCACCGACCGTGATCCGACCTGCGGCGGGCAGACCGTTTACTGCATCATGCGCCGTCAGGAGTACCCGCCGGTCGAGATCCGCAACGCGGCGCTGCCGTTCACCCATGCCGAATTGGTGGAACTCTCCTCCATCGCCCTCAGCTACCGCAAAACCCCGGATGATCCGGCTTCGGCCTTCACCAATATCGTCAACATGCAGAACGCTGCGATCCGCGAAAGCTGGTCGACGACCCCGCAATATGAGGCGCCATGGTTTTCGGATCAGCTGAAACAGGGCGCCTGTTTTGCCCTCTCCATGGCACCGGTCACCACTCTCAGCAGCTACTATCTGAGCAAGACGCCAGAGCGCCCGTTCACCCGCCTGCGCCGGGCAATTTTGCCAGCGAATTGAGGCAGCGCCGCGGCAAGGCCACTTCTTGCCGGTGGAACGAATAGGGTTCGCCGGAGCCCGAGTTAAGAAATTGTGCGGCTATGCTCCTAATTTACATAGCCGCATAAAAACTGGCCGCTGCTTCTGACGGCGAAAAGATTCGAGGACGATTTTCAAGCTGGAGAACCCAAAGACCCGAAAATGCGCAATGCAGTGCTCAATGCAATTCAGCACTGCACAGGTTAAATTCTTGCACGGAGCGCGCTTATCTGCTTTGACCATGAAAAACCAAAACCACAGGTGATACATGGCAATTGATCTGACCGGGCTGAATGCCGCTGAACTGGAAGCGCTGGCAAAGGATATCGAAGCCCGCAAAGTGGAGGTGGAGAAAGAGGCCAAGCAAAACGCCTATTCCGAAATGCTGGCCATCGCAGACAAACACGGTGTGTCCTTCGAAGATGTGATTGCACTTCATGGCGGCAAGAGCCGCAAGTCCGGCACAAAGGCACCCGCCAAATACGCCAATCCAAATGACGCATCCCAGACATGGACCGGCCGCGGGCGGAAACCGGCTTGGGTTCACGAAGCATTGAAAGCTGGCAAGTCTATTGAGGATCTTGAGATCTGATGATCCTAAACGTTGGGTTCACCAACCATCGAAACCCTTGAAGTTTCAGAAAAGGAACGTGCGGTGGCGGCGTTCAGCCGCCACGCAACATATCGGCTAATAGAAAGCAACGGCCCTAACCGGACCTTCGCCATCAATGCTGATGCTGCGACGGCACCCGTCAAAGGTGACATTCGCCGCAAATACTGCCATGGACAGCCAAAGTGACGATTTTGCGCAGTAACCGGGTTTGAACGACCGTAGCGCAAAACTGCGGAACAGTCCGTTTGATTGCCTGCAGCAAACTGCTTTGCTGCTTTGCTGCAGGCTCTGCCTCTCAGCTATCCAGGAAATCGGATATGGCCGCAGCGGCCTGTTCCGGCATTTCCCAGAACATATTGTGCCCTGCCCCTTCGAAAGTTTCGAAACGAGCGTTTGGATAGGCCTGTTTCAGCTTCTCCTGGTGCGCCGCATCAAACAGCTGGTCCTGATCTCCCCAGACAATCAGCATGGGCGCTTCAACGAGGCCGGTGAAGGCGGAAAGACTTCCGAGTGCTGTCCCCCAAAGCACACCTCTCCAGACATGGATCGGCATGGCCGCGCTTTCAGCTCTTTCTGCGCTGATAAAATCCTCGTCCACGGGATTGGGGTTCCAGTACCAGTCCATCATGAACTGGCCGTTCGGGTCGATCGGCGGCTGAAGCGGAATGATGTTGTCCCACAGCCAACTGCCCGGCCCGCTGCCCGTCTCGACGGTCGAAGAAAGCAAGACGGCCTTTTTCACCTGCTCAGGATGTTGGGCCGACAACAGCTGAGTCGTGAGTGACCCGAGGGAATGGCCCACGATATCGGCTTTCCCGATGTCCAGCGCCTTAAGGAATAGATGCACGTCATATGCCAGGTCAGTATAGGCGTAGCAGCATTCCGGCGCGCTGGACTTGCCGTGGCCGCGCAGGTCGATCGCGTAGATATGGCGCTCCGTCAGATAGGGCGCGAGGAGCGACCAGCTGCGGCTGTTGTCCGAGTAACCGTGTATCAAGACAAGCGGATCGCCTTCTGTATCGCCCATTTCCGAATAGGCCATTGTGACGCCGTTCGGCAGGTTCACCGTCTTCTTTGCGCCAGCCCATTCCGCCTGGCTTGGCACCGGGATGTCTTCCGCCCACAGGTTCGACGCGCTCAGAAGCAGGCCCAGAGCTGCGCCGAGCGGAGCTAGTTTTCTGATCATGGTTTTCCTCCTCCATGCAAATTGTTCAATTGGTCTGATTGCTGACCGGCGGGTCAACACTTGAACCTTCCTTGCAGTTTGTCAATAAGAAGCTGAGGAGAGGATCGCATGGCACTCAGCAAGATCAGTGATATCCGGCGCAGTGAACTCCGGCAGGCGGCCTTTGCTGTGATGCAGCGGGAAGGCGCTTCGGCGACGACGCTGGAAAAGGTTGCAAAGGAAGCCGGAGCATCGAAAAGCATTGTGTTGCATTACTTTCGCAACAAACAGGAGCTGTTCGAGGAAGCTATGCGCGAAGGCAATGCGAATCTGCGCCTTGCGGTGGTGAAGCGGCTGAACACGGCGGTCTCTCCGTTTCAGCGCGTATGGGCGGTAGTCGAAGCCAATTTGAGCGAAGAATTCTTCTCGCCGCCGAATGGCAATGCCTGGCTGTCTCTCTGCGCCGAAGCCCCCAAGGCGCCGCGGCTTGCACGCCTCCAGACGATTATTCACGCCCGCATGCACTCGAACCTTTTGTCCGGGTTGAGACCGCTCGTATCGGAAGTAGAGGCCCAGAAAATCGCACTGACGCTTTCTGCGCTGATTGATGGGTTTTGGGTCCGGCTGGCGCTGGGGGACAAATCCCTTACTTCCAGGATGGCGCTGCGGCTTGCCTACGACCACCTCGCAGCGGTGCTTCCCAGCTCTTCGCTGGAGGATGTTGTGTTAACCTAACCAATGGGGTCGTTTGGAAGCTGAGCGTCCCCTCCGGCGAGCGAGTGCGCGAACCAGGCACTACGGTAAAGGACCTGATACGGGCGCAGCTGTACGACGGCGGAGAGTACGTCGTGTCCAATGGCCGCGACATCATTGGCAGGCTGGTTCAGTCCGATATCTTCAACGCACTGCTGCGCGAATAGCGGGACTTACCCCGCAGCGATTGAGCGCGGCCTCCTGGCCCGCGGGCTTGCCAAGTTACCGCCAGATCGTCTGATAGGTGGTTATTTCGTTGCCGGTTTCCGGCTCTGTCCCAAGGATCAGCCCGTCCAGCGTTGTGGCATTGCCGAAATCCCCGCGCGACAGCACGATGCCAGAGGTTGATTTTCGCATCTTGCTCTGCTGAATGACACAGAACAGGCGCCCGGCCTGCTGCATGGCGATGCCCTCGAACTTGAACCTCCAGCAGAGATTGCGAGGGGCAGAGAACCGCGAACAGCAGGTGAGGCAGCTGAGCCGGACCCGGTTATCCACCGCAATCTTAAATTTCACAATTATGTTCAGCAATCTGTCAATAGCGGCTCAGTGGATTCGCTCAGCCTAAAATTGTTGATCAAGTCCAGCGACAGTGTGTTCAACCACCGAAGTGTGCGCCCCGACGGGCTGGCATCCAAAACTCAAATGATATCCATCCAAACATTTAATTTTCAGCTGCTGGGCATCTCCACTAACTTGCCGCCAAACCTGATCGGGAGGAGATCGAGATGAATGCGAGAACAGCACCAAGTCGGCGGCAGTTTCTTTGTGGAACCGGGGGGCTTGTGGCGGTGTCGGCAGGTCTTACCGGCGGTGCCGCGCCGGCGCAGACAACCGAGGCTGATGCGATAACGTCCTCGATTGCCGAGAGCCACTATTATCTAACGGATGCGCTGCTTGAGCAAGGCTTCCAGCGCGAAAACGATATCGTCGTCGCCACCATTACGGCCACAAAGACACTGGAGATTCGCGATGGCCGGATCGTTGCGATTCTCGACGACGGTGCCGCCCTGACGTCGGCGGTTCCGCGCTATTCCGCCGGGGGCCGGCTTGTCCTTCCGGCCTTCCGGGATATGCACATCCATCTGGACAAGACCTACTATGGCGGTCCGTGGCAAGCGCCGCTGCCGCGCAAGGGCAAGACGATCATGGATATGATCGCGCGGGAAGAAGAACTCCTGCCCAAGCTGTTGCCCACTTCGCAACAGCGTGCCGAGGCGCTGATCGAGCTGCTGCTCTCGCAGGGCACCACGACCGCACGCAGCCATTGCAATATCGACCCGGTCAGTGGACTGAAAAGCCTCGAACATCTTCAGATGGCGCTGGAGAACTATCGCGGCCGCTTCGACTGCGAGATCGTCGCGTTCCCCCAGCATGGTCTTCTGCATTCAAAGGTCGACGGGCTGATGCGCGAAGCCATGCAGGCAGGAGCGCATTTTGTCGGCGGTCTGGATCCGACCAATGTAGACGGCGCCATGCAGCAATCGCTGGATGCTATGTTCCAGATCGCAATGGATCACGACAAGCCAATCGACATCCATATCCATGAAACCACCCCGGAAGGCGTCGCCGCAATCAACTACATGGTCGATACCGTCGAACGGACCTCCGAATTGAAAGATCGGCTGACCCTCAGCCATGCCTTTGCCTTGGGAACTCTGTCGGAGGCGGAGCTCGACCCACTGGCCGAACGGATGGCCGCGCTCGGCGTCACAGTGATTTCGACCGTGCCGATAGGCGGTTTGACCATGCCGTTGCCGCGCCTGCGTGAGAAAGGTGTCACGCTGATGTCGGGCACCGACAGCGTCATCGACCATTGGTCGCCCTTCGGCACCGGCGACATGCTGGAGAAGGCCAATCTCTGTGCGCAGCTATATGGCGACCGCGACGAGTTCGGCCTGACCCGTTCGATGAGCATCGCGACCGGTGACGTTCTTCCACTGAGCGAGAGCGGAGAACAAGCCTGGCCGAAAGCGGGCGACGTAGCGGCCTTCGCACTAGCCGACAGCAGTTGTTCGGCCGAAGCGGTAGCGCGGCGTTCGCCGAGAACCGCCACCTTCCACGCCGGGAAACTGGTCTTCGGAGAGGTCACACAGGCCTGAACAATCGCGCAGATCGGACACAGGCTGCCGATCTGCGTATTTCCCTCGGGCTGACCTTGTTGCCCGATTTCCTTTTGTCGGGAGATATTCACAGGGTGGATCGGCCTTCCCATCATCAAGGCCGCTATTTCCCAACCGCATCCGCAAGTATCTGAACGATCTCGGAGACGAATGGGGTATTCGGGTCTGCCTGATGTATCGCGATTTCCATGGCATCGACGTTTGGCAAGCTCGGAATTTCATCCAAACCGAGCCCGACCACCCGTCTTGGCAGCAGGCTGATCCCGAGCCCGGCGTCAATTGCGCTCAGCAGACCGGCAAGGCTGGAACTGGTATAGACCAGGCGCCACCGGCGGCCGGCACTATCGAGCGCGGCGGTCATCTGGGTGCGGTACAGCCCATTCGAAGGAAAAGCGACCAGCGGCAGCGGGTCACATTCGTCCAGCGCATGACCCGCACCCTGGAACCACGCCAACGGTTCGGGCCAATGCATCGCACCGCGTGCCTCACCGCGATGCTGCTTGACCAAAACGAGATCCAGCTCTCCCTGCAGATAGGCGCGGTTGAGATCGCGGCTCAGACCGCTGGTAACTTCCAGTTTCGTGTTGGGATGCTGCCGGATGAAATCAGCAAGCGCCCGTGTCACCCGCCCCGAAGCGAAATCCTCAGGCAGGCCCAAGCGCAGGGTAATGGCCCGCGCCGCGCCCGACATAACCGCGGCGGCCTCATCGTTGAGGGCAAGTATGCGCCTGGCGTAACCCAGCAGTCGCGCGCCTGCTTCGGTAGGGGTGATGCCATCGCGCCCGCGATCCACAAGACGCACGCCCGCTGCCTCCTCCAGCCGCATGATCTTCTGGCTGGTCGTCGACTGTGTCGAATTCAGGTGCCGCGATGCAGCGGTGAAGCTGCGCGCGTCAATCACCGCGACGAAACTGCGCAACAGATCGGTGTTGAACAATCTATTTGATTTTTCACTGCTCTCCATCTGAACATTTAATTTCAAGATGATGAGTTTGTCTACTATCTGGAGAGGCAACTCAGGAGGTTCCCATGCCAGGCCGCTTGCCGACTCTTTTCGCACTCATTTCACTTACAGGATGCATGACAATGACCGAGCCCTTCGTTCCGGCCGCCCATGCCGACACTTTGTTGATCTCCGCGGCCGAAAGCGGTGACACAGAAGCCGTATCAGAGATGATCGCCAGCGATGCAGAACTTGACGCTCAGGACGAACGCGGGCGCACAGCTCTGATGGCCGCAACCCACGCAAACCGGATCGAAACTGCCCGCCTGCTGATCGAGGCCGGTGCCGACGTGAATGCAAAGGACGATATCGAGGACAGCCCTTACCTCTATGCCGGTGCTCGTGGGCATCTGGAGATCCTGAAGATGACGCTGGCACACGGCGCCGACCTGGCGAGCACCAACCGCTATGGCGGCACCGCGCTGATCCCGGCGGCGGAACGCGGCCATGTGGAGACAGTGCGGGTGCTGATCGAAGCTGGCACCAATATCGACCACGTGAACAAGCTGGGCTGGACGGCTCTGCTCGAAGCGGTGATCCTCGGGGATGGCGGAAGGCGCCACGTCGAGATCGTCAGGCTGCTGGTCGAGGCAGGTGCCGATGTGAACCTGGCCGATAATGACGGAGTGACAGCGCTGCAACATGCCCGTCAGCGCGGCTATCCCGAAATCGCGAGGATACTTGAGGAGGCAGATGCACGATGACTGACAAGGCTTTCATGGATGAAGCGATCGCGCTCGACCGCGAGAATGTCGCCAATGGCGGCCAGCCCTTCGGTGCCGTGCTGGTCAAGGACGGCAAGGTCGTCGCGCGGGCGGTGAACCGGATGGAGGCCGACAACGATCCAACCGCGCATGCGGAACTGGTGGCGTTGCGTGAAGCCGGCGCGGCGCTGGCGACCCCCTGTCTCGACGGTTGCACTGTCTACGCCAGCGGCCAGCCCTGCCCGATGTGCCTCGCCGCGATGCGCAACGCCGGGATCGCCGAGATCGTCATCGGCTATACCAACGAGAACGGCGCGCCCTATGGTCTGTCCTCGGCCGCGGCCGCCGCAGAGCTGTCGCAACCGCTCGAAGACCAGGACTGGGCGGTGATACGCTATTTCGAGCCTGAGGACGCAGCGACACCCGGTATCTACCGGTCGTGGGCGGCGCGCTCGACGGAAGGCAGTTAGGAGCGAAACATGGCAGGTATGATGAATGCGCCCGCGTCGCGGCGGATCGCGCTGGTATTCCTGATCGTGGTGATCGCGCTCAACCTGCGGCCCTTCCTGGCCGCGCCGGGTCCGATCTTGCCACAGATTGCCAAGGATACCGGTCTGGGATACGGGGCGCTGTCGCTGCTGACCCTGCTGCCGATGCTGCTGATGGGGATCGGGGCCTTCGCATCGCCACCGATCCAGGCCATGATCGGCACGCGCCGCGGGCTGTTGGTGGCGCTTGGCCTGCTTTTCCTGGGAATTTCTTTCAGATTTTTTGCGGCAAGCGGGTCGGTCCTGATCCTGACGGCCATCCTGTGCGGTGCAGGCGCAGCGTTCATCCAGTCGGTGGTTCCGGGGCTGATCAAGGAGAAGTTCGCCGCAAACGTGGCGGCGATGACCGGGCTCTATTCGGCGATGATCATGACAGGTGGCGCATTGGGGGCGCAACTGACCCCGGCGCTGGTCGAGGGCGGACAGTCTTGGACCGCGGCGCTCGCCATTCTGTCGCTGCCCGTGCTGCTTGCCCTGGTGGCGGCGGCCGGGATCCTGTCTGAAACGCGGGTCCTTCGACCGGATCGGGGCCTGGTCGCGCAGCTTCTTGGCCGGCGTAGAACCTGGGTACTGATGGCCGTGTTCGGCCTCATCAACGGCGGATATTCGTCGATGATTGCGTGGCTTGCGCCCTACTACCAGGCGCAGGGCTGGAGCGGCGGCGGTAGCGGTACCCTGATCTCGATCATGGCAGTAAGCCAAGGCTTCGGCGCGGTCATCCTGCCGCTGCTCGCCCGGAGCCAAGCCGACCGTCGCCCCTGGCTGTGGGCCTGCATCGCCATGCAGGCCACCGGTTTCGCCGGGCTGGTCGCCGCGCCGTCCGTGCTTCCGATGTTCTGGGTGGCGATCTGCGGCGTCGGGCTGGCCGGAAGCTTCGCGCTCTGCCTCATCGTTGCGCTCGATCACCTTCCCGACCCCGCTCAAGCCGGTTCGCTTGCCGCGCTCATGCAGGGTGGCGGGTTTGTCCTTGCCGCGACCCCGCCTTTCATCGTGGCGCGCATACACGAGGCCACGGGAAGTTTTGCCGGCGGCTGGATCATGCACCTTGGCTGGCTCGCCGCCGCCGCCATTCTAATCAGCCGCTTCGCCCCGGAACGCTATCCGGCGGCTATGGGGCCAAGTCTGCCATGTGAACCGCAAACGGTTCCGGATCAGTTCCTCTTCCTGCCAGGGGTTCTTCGCGGAAAACTCTAACAAGCTTCGAAGATGTTGCCGGGGATCACATCATCTTCAAAGAAGGCCAGAAGTTACAGGCATCTGATCGTGCAATTGAAAATAGCGTCTCCATTCTCTGCAATCCCATGAACCTGAAAAACGTTCTTGGCCAGATCGATGCCGACTGTTCTAACCTGCTTTGGGTGGCTCCTTTCCTCGCATTAATAGACAACTGCGAAAGGCAATGACGGCAAAGTCCCGTCATGTCGCCCATCAATCTCCCGACATTGAAAGGCCGGTGTGTGTGTCAGAAATGCTTAGCGGATGGACTGGAAAGGACGGACAGCCGCCATCGCCGAGACTATTGGTTCTCCGCCATCACAAAGGCTGTAAGCCGTTTTCTTAGAGTGACTGATCCGGCTGTACCCCTGCGCACAATTTCAGCCCCTTTCCTGCGGGGCTTTACCGTTCACGTCCCCTGCCCGGCCGCGAGCGGTCTTCTTCCCCGCGCGCTGGCTCCGGGTATTGCACCGTCCCGCGGGCTCCGGTTGTATCGCCAATGCGGCCAGGCGACGGCACCGCCTCCAATGCTCTTGCGATCTCTGCCCGCTGGGTAACGACCTCCGTTAGCCGGGCGGTAAATCGCCCGGTCTCCTTTGCCAAGTCCCGGTCCGCGGGATCATCGGATTGCGACAGTATCCGGGCCGCGCCCGTATAGGTCCGCATGACCCTGTTCCGGTGGTCAGCAATTGCCGCGTCCCAAGCATGGGTTGGAAGCACGCCATTGTTGCGCTCGAGATCCCGGCGCACCTCATTGCGCTTTTTCGCATCAATATAGAGTTCCCCGCCGCGCTGGCGGATCTTGTAGACAGGAGTGCTTTCGCCCCGACGGGTCTTGCCCCGGGCATGCCGCGGGGTGGATTCCGCCTCGATGCCGCGCTGGCGCAGTTTCTCCGCAAAGGTATCGCGCAGATGCTGCAAATCAGCTTTCCGCAAGTTGAGTTTCACGCCATCATGCCCAACCGTACGCACCGTCAGGTGCACATGCGGATGCGGGGTGTCCGTGTGGAGCGCCATAGCGTAGTCGTGACGGCCGCCGAATTCCTGTTCCGCCAGCGCCCGCACCGCATCCTTCACACCGCTGGCATTTGTATTGCCCGGCATTGAAAAAAGTATGCTGGTGGTGATCCTTGTGCGGTCCGACGCCATGCCGGCGGCCCGCGCATCGTCATGCTTCTCGATCCAGTCCCGGTAGAGCTCCGCGGTGGCCTGCCTGCCTTTCAGCACCCCGACATCGGACGTCTCCACCTCGAGCTTGCCGTTCCGGCTGATGTAATTGATGTGCTCCGCAACACGCCTCGCCTCAGTTCCGCGCGTGACCTTGATCGGGTTCCCGTGCTTGTCGGATTTGGCTGGCTTGGTCACCTTCACCATGACCTCCGGCGTGCCTTTGACCACCCGCGCCAGGCGCGCTTTGTCAGCTGCAGAAATCGTTTGCCCGCCACGGGCAGGTAACGTCACCTGGTTTGCTTTCACGCTCGCCTTGGACTGCTGAGGGTTGCTGCGCCTTTCAGTCTCTGCAACAAAAAAACCGGAGGCCGCATTCCGCACCAAGCGGCCCTTCCGGGGCGGCCAGCAATCCTGAAACCCGTAGGTGTCCTTGAAGTCGCTCAATCCGCCAGCTCCTCTTCCTCGAGGCCAAGCTGAAACGCAAGCCGGCCCCTGGCGAAGTCACGCACTTGCTGCCGCAGCTCCGCCACCTCTCCGCGCAGTTGCACCACTTCCTTCCGGGCCGGGGCGTAGCTGTCCCCGGTGAAGACCCCGCGATTCATCGCATAGGCGATCTGGTTCACGTTTGTGGCCAGGCCATGTATCTGCCGCAGACCTGACATGAAACGGCGGCGGTCGCGCGCCGTCGGCTGAGGGGCTGCGCGAAACCGCGCGGTCAGCAGATTGGCCGCCAAGGTAGACGGTGTCACCCCGGCCCGCACTGCTTCCTCGGACAGCGCTTCACGGGCATCAGAGGCCAGGCGGACGGTGACCTTGCCCTCGCGGCGGGACCGCGAGGACGGCTGTGGAGGCCCTGCCGGGCCCTCCTCTTCTCCCAGAACGATATCGATGAGCTGACCCAGAAAGGCCGAAACTGTTTGCCCCTTGGCCTCTGCAACGGCTGCAAGCCGGGCATGGCGGTCTGGGGGCAAATAGGCCATCGCGGCTTTCTTTTGTGTCGGCATTTCTATCCATGGTAATGTACTTGCTGGCGATACGCCTATCCTGCATTAGCCCTATAGGAAAGCGGATTTGTGGTCCCGGACCACACTATGCGTGGCACCCCCGGTCAGGGTCAGGCTTAACCTCACCGCCCTGCGGGCGGTGAGGTGCTTCCGGCGTCGAGCTATCCGCTGGGTGCTCCCGCCAAGGAAATGCGGTCCCGGACCACGTGTTTGGCACCGGAACCAAGGTGGGGTGGCCAGGCCACTTCACTCCGGCCATCCGGGGCATTCCAAAGAATTCAGCTGCGGCGTTGGAAAAGTTTGGGCCCCCGGACCCCGGCGGGATACTCAAATGCGGTCCGCCGCCCCCGCAGTGCAGCCAGTAGCACGAAGAGGGAAACCCTGGCTGCCGCCTCCGCAACTGGCAGAAATGGCGAATGGTCAAAGCTGATTGCCCCGCAGGTCCTGACAATGTGGTCCCGGACCACATATCCAAAACTGAAAACGCGCCACCCTCCGGGCAGCGCGTTGCTCAATGCCTGGATCTGCAGCGGCCTTCGTGCCCGGTCAAACCGCCTGGCATACACACAAGCGGCCCGCTTCCGGGAAAGACATGCCTGAGCTTCTACAGCGCGACGACCTCGATCAGTTCCAGCTCCGACAACAGGACCTCCTCCACCCGGCTCCCGTTTTCAAAACTCACCAGGATGGATTTCGAGTTGGAGGCAAGCTGGTCCGTCAGAAGTCGGCCAGTAGCTCCGCCGTGCCTGCAGATGATGGCAGCCCCCCTGCCCGCCTGAACATTCTGGGTGCCACCCACGCTTTTCACCTCCGGTGCTTTGACGGTTCCGCCATGGTCCAAGGATGCAGTCTGCCCGGCAGCCGTGTCACCGCCGGTTTGCATTTCAACGGACTGCGTTTGATCGCTGCACCCGCCTGCTGCGTCTTCCGCGGTGCGGGGACCCCTGGCAGCATCTGTAGCGTCTTGCGTCAATCTGGAACGCAGTCTCGCGACAGTCACCCGAGAAACATCCCCCGCGTCGGAAGTTTGCACAAATTCCTCCACCTCGTCGGGGTTCTTCTTCCAAAGCGCATAGAGGTCGGACAAAGCCCGGACCGGGACATCTTTTTCCGCCAGTTGCTGCAGCAGTACAGGCATGCCAAGGACAGCCGCAAACCGTGAGACTTCGCTTTCTCCCCACCCTAGCGCGCTGGCGATCTCGCCCCGGGACTTGCCCGCTTCGCGCATGGCTGACACGGCATTGGCGATTTCAAAAGTGGTGAGGCCATCGCGCTGCACATTCTCTGTCAGCTGCGCCATGCGCAGCTCCTCGGTCATTTCCCGTTCTATGGCCGGGATCGACTGCAGGCCTGCCCGTTTCGCGGCGCGGTAGCGCCGCTCCCCCATGATGATCAAATGCCTGCCGTCGCCATTGAGCGGCTGGACGGTGATTGGCTGCAGGACGCCTTGCACGCTGATGCTGTCCGCCAGGGACGCCAGTTTTTCCTCGTCAAAATGTTTGCGCGGCTGCTCCGGATCCGGTTCGATTAAGTCGATGGGGATATCACGTGGGCTCCCCTGCCCTGCTGTCCGGGGCATTCGCATCAGGTCATTGAGGGCTCCTGCCTCCTTCAGAGAAGACAGCATGGACCTGTTGACCCGGGAGTTGGAACCGCCGCCGCTCATGTGCCAGCCTCCACATTTTCAAGGAACCATTCAAAGAAGGCCTGAAACTCGGCCGCAGCCTCCCGCCCGCTTCTGGTTGAAACCTCGCTGACTGGCATGCCTTCCGCCTCGGCTTTTTCGTAAGCAGTCCGGTTCCGGATCGCATGCGGAATGATGAGCTGGGGGAACTCCGCCGCCATGACCCGCAGGGACTCGCGCTCCATCTCCTTCACCGCGTCAAAACGGGACGGCAGCAGGCCCAGGAACTTCACATCCGGGTTGATCTCCCGGACTTCGACCAGAGCTTTCAGCACGGTCTTGATCCCGTCCACGGAAAACCGCTTCAGTTCAATGGGCGCAAGAATGTAGTCGGCTGCCAGCATCGCCCCATAGACGGTTGCGCTGTAGGTCGGCGGTGTGTCGATGATACAGAAGTCCGCCCCTTTCAGCGCCTGCAGCGCTCCGGCCGTGTTGCGCAATATGGCGTCGTCACGGACGACCGGCATGTCGGCATGCCCCTCGATCAGCACAAGTTCACCAGGGGCGGCCGTGAACTCAGGCGGCTCCCCCGCCTCCACCAGGTCGAGTGCATTGCCGGCCACGCGCTGACGTGGCAGCGCCGTCGTGAGATTGCACTGGCTGTCCAAGTCAACCGCCACCGTGGAATATCCCGTTAGCATTAAAGAATAGGCCAGCTGTGTGGCGACAGTCGTCTTGCCGGTGCCGCCCTTGTTGTTTGTTATGACTATGGTTTTCAATATTCAGTCCTTCCTCGCGCACTCCCGCACCCCTGAGGAGCCCTGGCCCAAAAAGGCAACGGGCAGATTCTTCGGGGCTTCAGCAATCACATCGGGTGCGGCTGTAATATTTGAATACATCTTGTTCCGTTCGCCGGACCCTCATCAGGGAGAACCGGACACAAGCTCCGGGGCAGCGGTGGTTGGAAAAAACAAGACGAACAAAATGGGTTACGGGATGCATCAGAAAGGTTCACGAAAAGATATTCTCTCATGAAAGCCCCTGCCCTTGCGCGCCACCACCACCGGAGGTTGTGGTACCTTCCGCCGCTCAGGACATCAATCCCGAAAGCAAGTTACCGCCTGCAGTTTCAAAAGACGCAGAGCAGCTCGGTTCAAATCGCTCCTTTGCCGCCTCCGCTTCAAGCGGCGGTGCGGCCATCTGTTGAACCGGCCAAAAAAAGGCCCTGCATCTGCAGGGCCAGGTGCTTCCTTCCACCGCAAGGAAACCAGGGGAGACTAGTCCTTTGAAATCTGCCCGGGATCGCGGTTTTTTGCAATCACCCCATCGTGCCGGATTGCGGCAATCGTTGAATCTGTTCTGCGGGTCAGCTCTACCCCGTCACCTGACACCATCGCCTCGGCAAACTTCGTTTTCTTCAGAACTGCGCCATCTGCTTCCAGGTAGGTTGTATCCCCTTCGGCTTCGCGGGAAACAGATCCATCCGCTCGGATGCGGATCCACGTCCCATTGACCTGAACGGACAGACCGGTTTCCTCAATCACGATGCCTTCCCAACCCGCGCCGGGATCGCGGCGCAGCACGATGTGGTCCGGGCGCAGCTTGATCTGAACGTCTCTCGGGTCTTTTGGATCCGCAGCTTTGAGGACCACAAATGCTTCCTGCTCCTCCGGGTCGGAATGCAGGGTGGCGTTTGCATTCTTCGGCGGCCACACTTTCGCAGTATCGCGCTTCCGTCCGGACGGGTCGCGGTGAAACCCTATATAGAGCTGTGCCGCCCGCCAAACGCGGTGGATGTTCTTCTTCATAAATAAGTTCCTGTCCTGATCTTATTTGCCCCCTGCCCCACCGGCGCAGAGCGGCCCGTAACTGGTCGATGCTCTTTGGCTGAAACCGCCGCTGCCTTTGGCTTTCCCTAGCAAGTGATCTTTCGGTTACCATTGCCCGCTGCACGGCAGCGCACTGTTTGCTTGTGAACCGCCAAACAAACTCTCCTTTCTGATGTCACCCTTCACGAGTTCAGGCAATGGATGAAACCGGTGGCAGGCGCTGCATCGCTGAGATGGCCGCAGAATTCGCAAGCGGGTGCGGGTAGCACTCTTGCCTCCGTGCTTTCGCTGCTTGGCTTATTGGGTATTCCTGAACCTTCCTGCAATTGATGCGCCGGAAGCGTGAGAGCTCATACTGTTCTGTGCTGGATCAGGAAGCGGCGGCCGACGCCAAAGATACCGCCCTTCCTGAGAAACGCCCAAGCCTCATCGATCCGGGTGTGTTTCAAAAACTTTCTGATAGTTCTCACCTCCTTCCCGTCGCGTGACAAACCAGCCGGATCGCGGCCCCGAAGGGCCGCGCCGGTGTCAATATTCGCTTGGCAAAAGCAGCGTCAGAACGCGGCGGGTGTTCTTGTGGTCCAGCGGTTCATCTGCCCCGTAACGGTAATCCGCGTCATACAGGTCAAGTTTCCACCACACGATCTTGCCGAAGACCTGAACTGCACCCATGGAGTGATCTCCGTAGGGATCGTTGTCCTCGGTGAAATTATCAAAAGCAGCGGTTTCAAGAAGCGCGCGGGTGACAAACTCCGGCCCCTCGGCGGAAACACCCCGGGTGGCCACAACGCGGCCCTGATAAACCGGATGCCCGCCAAGAGGTGCCTGGGCCCGGAAAGCATCGTTTGCCTTGGCGGTTTCAGCCGCCTGCAGTTTCGGGTTAACGACGTTCCCCGCTGCGCAAAGCGGACAGCATTCCGCTGCACCTTGCTCCTGTTCAGCCTCTGCGCCGCAGGTATTGCATTGATATTGTGCCATTTCGGCCTCCTTTTGATGGGGCGTTGGGGCTTGGTGCCCTCCTTCCGCCAATGGGCGCGGCCTCTCTGCACTGACTGCTGAAAGACCCCGTGTCTTTCGGCTGGCAGAGCGGGGAGGGCGAAGCCCTGCCGGCGGCCTGGGCCGGGACTGTCACGGGGGCGGATGGAGGCTGGCGCGGCCCGCAGGCATAGCCGAGGACACGGGCCTCCAGGAGCCGCCGCGCAATGCGCGGCGCTTGCCCCTTGACCGGCCTGGCCCAGGATGCGGGCGGACAAAGCTAAATGAAAAATGCCGGGGCTGGGGTGAGCGGGCGAAGCCCGCCGATCCCCTGCCCTGTCGCCTGGACCATGCAATCCGCGCACGCCGCGCGGATTTCTTCTATTTCAAAGTGACGTCCGACGCCCAGACGAGGTGGTGGCCGTCAACCGCCCACCTTCTAAACATCTCGCACGCCCCGAATAGCTCGCCCAAAAAAATCTCTGTGCGCTGCCCGGCGAGTAGCTCCACTAAAAGGACTTCGTAGCCAAGCAGACCGTCGGGAACAGGAGGCCGTCGTGGTGAGGTGTTTCTCGAAGCCGGCCGCGCAGTGAGGGCACTGGCGAACTTGGGTCCATTATTCCGCGATCAGTTTACGAACGACACTTACAGGCAAGAACATCCGCAACGGGTTCGAGGACAGCGACTGAAACCCATAGCTTTCATAAAGCGCCTTGCGCCGCGCAACCCGGTCAGGATTCCCGCAGTCAAGAACGTCAAGCATGACGATTGCCACACCGATAGCATCAGCTGCAGCGGCAATCCGGCGCAGCGCATCGACGAGGAGATCCCCCCCATAGCCCCCGCCCCGGAAATTCTGATCACGGCCGATCATCGAGATATAGGCCGCCGGAATGTTGCCGTGTGCAGGCCGGGTACGGGCAAATTTCGAAGGCAGATCTCCATAGTGCACTGCATGCGCATTGAGGGCGTAAAAGCCAATCACGCTGCCGTCACTCGCGGACATGACAAAAAGCCGGACATTGTCCGCCTTGGCGAGTTTGTTCGCGGTCTTCCGGAAGTAATTGTCAACTTGCTCCACGCCGCAAGAAAAGGCCGTTCGATCGTGCTTGGAAGGGTCGAACGGCTCGATGACGCTGCCAGCGGACTCTGTGGGAGCCATTATTTTGAGGTAACGGTTTGTCTGTGCCTGCGGAAAGCCGCAGCCAATTCTTCAGTGGGCGCTGCAGGCGCATCCAGAGCCGTGAAAAATGCTTCATGATCGACCGGCTGCAACACAGTGCGCTCATGAGCCGAAATCGTTGCCAGGGCAGCCTGATAAGCTGCATTCATCGTGAAGACAGAATCGTCCACACCGGACAGGGCCGCAGCCTGCTGGATCGCGTTTTTAATACGCGGCTTGGTCCGGAAGTTCATCCGGGCTTCGTTGCGCTCATCTATGGCGCGTGTGGTGTCGTGGAAACCAAGCATAGCCGCCTCCTGTCACGTGGATCAACATGTACATCAGATTGACGTACATTTCAAGAGGCTACTTTTAAGGATTCGATTGAACTTCTCCCTGCGGCCGGCCGTGTAGCAGGAAGAAGTTTACCGGCGTAGCTGGCCTAGCGGAAGGCCACCGGTTGCAGCCAGAGATCACGCAGCGAGGCTAAGATCGGATGCTAAAAGGACGTCATCGAACCTGACCTACGCAGCTGCAAGATGGAGACCCAGACAACCGAAACCCGGATCGCTGCCAAAGCCCTCACCCCCATGACTCGCCTCGGTCGTGCGGCCTATGAGCGTGTCGCACAATGAACCGGTGAAAGGGCAAGTATGGCCAAAGCTCTATTCATGCAACACGGTTCGTCTCCGGCTGACGGCCGGTATGCAAATCTCTGAGACAACACTTTGGCGCCGACCGGAACCCCTGCTCTGGTCGGCGCATCCGGCAACTTCGACTTTTAGGCGGAGCTTGGCGCCACGCATAAATCGGCCCACAGATCAATCTCTGATCATACTGAAGTCTGGATGCGCATCGATACGGAAGCAAAATGGACCTTCCCGGACGCTACGGTCCCCGCTGCGCCTGGCTCGTCAGCGGCAGGCAGCTACCAGTTCAGCTCGGAGGCTGCCAGTCCTATTCGAGGAAACCGGAAGTCGAAGATCTACCACCTCAATGGCTGTTCAGGATTTGGGCGAATTTCTGCAAGGAACGTGGTTGTCTTCGAGTCAGACTGAGCGGCCGAGGCCCAAGGATACTGCAAGGCAAAGAACTGCAATCGGGGTTCTTCGAAAACCGAGTGCAACACTACGGAGGATTTGACCACCGTCAAATGGCCAACGGTTCTGCAACAGATTTCGTTGGGATTTCAGCAGCGCGATAAAGCGCAGGTCAAGAGTCCTGGCTTCCGGAGCGCCTTGAATCGCGTCGGCACATTGCCACAACTCGTTCACCCCAGAGAGTTGGCCATGGCCAACTCCGTGTTCTTGTGGTCAGCCCTGCCCACGGCACACGCCTGATCCGCGTTCTGCTATGCCGGTGATGAATTCACCGAAACCAAGTACAACGAGAGCTTCTGTGCAAGTTGGCCATGGCCAACTTCTGATTTTAGGACCTCCGCTAGTGCGACTAATCTCAACCGAAATGACGATCGAATGACCGCTATCGGAGCCCGCAGGCCATTTCCAGGACCAGCTCATATCTCTGCGTTTGGCTAAAACTCTGACAAACATTGCCCATGAGATGGCCAACATTTAAGTAAGCCCTTTCGGCGGCCTCAGGATCAATCCTTGTCATAAGCCAAACGTGAATCTTGAACTCAGCTTGGTTCGACCAGCTGTTGGTCATAGCCAACTTCTGAGAGACCATCCCGCGAATATTATTCTCAAGCCGGATGGGAGCCATACGCCTTGAGCGAGTAGCTGAGCGTATCTGGCTGTCGATAAAGGGTAGCTCCGAGCAAGAGGTGGAAGCTGCCAGACTGATCGCTTGAAAAAGTGCTCGCATCTGCAAATGCTGCGCGGTCCAGCACAGTCAGCATTTCCGCTTGTGGCTGATCCAATCCCGAACTGTGGGGTTATCACGTGCCTCGCTATGGCAAATCAAGCAAGCAACAAGATTACGGAGTTCCAGATATAGCCTGGCGATAACGTCTCATGACGGGATCGGCTGGTCGAGATCTATAGCTTCAAACTCATTTCAATGCAGCGAATAGCGCCGGGCGCGAAAGCTGCCTTTGGAAAGAGCTGACCATAGCCGACACAACGATCCCGCGCGATGGTTGGCGCCGTTTGCAGAGTGCGGGAATGGCGTTTACCGCAGCGCACTAGGGCAGGGCGGCTATCTAAAAAGCCTTGAAGGCGCAGGCATACCCTCATTGTGCAAAGCGTCCTGCAGGCAGATGGGCAGAAGGCAGGCTTGCGAAGAGAACGTTGGCTGAGGCCAACACCCTTGCGCATCTGTTGGGGGCTAAGGCGCCAAGCCTTATTAGGAATGGGATTAGGCCTCCAATTGCGCATTACAACGGTTTCCTAATGCTGCCGTACGCGATAGAGCGATTATGACCTGCAAGGCTGATAAGGTATGCTTCCGGGCGTTCGATGCGCATCGCATTTTCAGCGATATAGTTCAAAGATCTCAATAGTTCGCTGAGCCCGAGCCTCGCCTGGGTTTTCGCTAGGCATTCCCAGCCAATCCCAACATAGTTCGCCATTGTCTGCACGATGGTTTCCAGATCCTGATGGCTCTTTGGTGGCTTAGGGAAGAGCTCCGCGATTTCTCTGCAATCATTCCACAGTTCCAGAAGCGATGCTTCGCTTCTCTCCGAGATTTTTAATGTATCTGTTTTTTGTGACTCTACTTGGCGGACATTTTGACCGTTCCCGGCGGACTCTTTCGCGGATTCCACATGCTTGCGGTCATGGGCTGTACGCGGTTTGTTGGCTTTGATTTCCCCAGTGCATGGATGCTCGGTGGGGTTCAGGTTGCGGGAAACATCCTGAACTTCGGAGATTTCCTTGAGCCGGGTCAGCAGTGATTTGACTTCTCTCAGCTTCAAAGTTGACCGGCGAAGGATGGTTTTTGCTTGGGTCACATACTCCAGAATCTCATCGTTCAGTGTATGTGCAGCCTTCAGCAGATCGGCGCGCAGTGTCAGTGCCTGGGCGCGCAATCCGCGGATTTCTTCCTCTTCTAGCTCAATGTCGGCGGCCATCTGGACAATGTTGTCCGCGGCCAACAGGAGGGGGGTAAGATCCAGCCCGTAGGCCGCGCAGACTTTGCCGTTCGATTTGATAGGAAAACGCTTCCTGGTCGCGCTATCACGTCGACGCAGAAGGCCGAGTTTCACCAGCTTTGAAACATGTCGGCGCAAGACTCGCTCGCACATATTGTTTGCGCGGCCGCAAATGGTCTGGTTCGAAGCATAGATCACGAGAATGAAGCTTGGATCTACCGGGAGCTCAGCGCCAGTTTTGGTGTCCCGGCAGGGCAGAAAACTCAGCAAAGTATCAACAACAAGAACATCGCCTGTTGTGAGTCCGATTTTGCTGCGGCACTTGCGCAGTGCGCGCATGAGATCTCTGCGCAGTACCGGCCGGAAGCCTGCGTGTTCAGTTTGGACACAGCTCACCTGTGCCCCGGCACTGCATGCCGCGGATGTGATGGTTTTCATGCCTTTTCAGACGGCAAAAAGGTACCGTTCACCGAAATCGGTGTTGCAGTGGTTCAGTTTTCGGGGTACCAAGTAAGTGTCTAAGTTACAGGGACCCTCTGTAAAGCCTTACCGCTTTCGGGGGGTTTCTTTTTGCTTAAGTGTCTGCCTCCTTTGTGTTTTTGCTTCTGCTGCTCAACTCACCATGGGGTTGGCCATGGACAACTTAATGAAATCAATGACTTACATGTGTTGGCCAAGCGAAAACCCTGGCCAACACCCGATCACGAACCCTTCTTTGACCAGGTCTCGTATAGGGCCGACAAGTTGCTTTTGACGAATTCAATGAATTCTTCCTCCTGCTTTCCGCCGACCTGGATTGTCAGTTTTCCCTTGCCTACCTGGTATTTCACCTGAGAGCCCGGGAGCTGCGTCGGAGCCGGGGCAGGGGGGCTTTCGGACTTAGCGGCCCGCGTCGGCGCAGTGGCACGTCGTTCAATCTCCTGCAATGCTTCGATGAGCTTGTTTACCCTGGCTGGAGCCCCTTCGGCTTCATCCGGTATCAGCGCTATCATCTTATCCTCTGAAGGCGCGCACTCAAGCAGCGCCAAGCGCCGAAGTTCCATCCAGGGGCGCCTGCCGACATCATGAGCGGCACCAATGCGGTTAACTACACCTGCCGGGATGTCTCGCACGATCGACAACAGGCGGCTGAGCGTGCCCTTATCAACTGCGAGTGCTTCACAGATCTCAGTGCGTGAAAACTCTGCCTTTTCGAGCTCCGTTGCAAAGACCGCCTGTTCAATGAAGCTGCGCTCTAGGCGGGCTGAGTTTTCAAGTGCCTGCGAGACAAGGGCCTCACGCAGGTTCATCTCTTTGATAAGTGCGCGGACCCTAATTCCTAGCCTACGGCATGCAGCAATGCGGCGTCGTCCATAAACAACCTCATAGCGCGGTCCTTCGCCCCGGCGGAACCGGAGCATAACAGGAAGTTCTTGGCCGGAGTTGCGGATTGATTCAACAAGGGGGTCCAGTCCAACCGTAACGTCGAACCGGTCCGAAATTTCGGAATCAGCAATGTCGGATACATCAACATCTTGGGCCGCCTGAGAAGCAACCTGCGTCAAGACATCAGACATGTTTAACAACGATTTAGGCGCGCCCTCTTTTGATGGCGCGGCCGCAACTGAAGGGGTAGGGGCCTCCGGCTTCTTTTCCGCCATTTTTTGGAGACTCTTAGCGAGCAGGTCACGCTTCATCGTCTACCTCCCGCCCCCAGGATGCCTGGATCTTGCGCTCGATATCGTCGGCAATGCCATTTATGGATTCGATGGCGCGATCGTATGTTTTCCTGTTTTTTGAACCGCTTAGGTCGACCTCGAAGACGGTCTTCTGCCCAAGTCCGGCGTCGCTGACGGCAGAGGACTTAACAAAAGGTGTCGGGATCACGCTGTCCCCCAGGATCTCCCTGATCCATTCCGCGAGATCCTGCTGGGCGCTAATCGAGGTATCGAAGCGGGTCAGCAGATATGTGAAGTTGTCATAGGCGCCGATGCCGCCATTGGAATGGAGAACCTCAAGGACGCCAGATGCCATGTTCAGGAACTGGCTTGCGGACGCAAGGTCCACCCGTTCCGGGATGATGGTCATCAACAGGGAGGTCGACGCGCAGACCGCCGACATGGTTAGGTAGCCGAGCTGCGGCGGGCAGTCGATTATGACGATGTCATAGTCATCTTCCAGCTGGCGCAGTGAATCACGAATCCGGTTGAAGAAAACCGGCTGCTCCCCGCGGCTGAGGGCGGTAGGGGTTTCAGTCTCGAACTCGGACAACATGATGCCGCCCGGGACTAGATCCAAGTTCGGGAAGTACGACTTCCTAAGAACTTCCGTGATCGGGACGCGGTTGGTTTCGCCGTCATTATAGCGGATGGCATCATACAGAGTTCCGCCGTGGCGGAAGTCAATTTCGGGCTGGTATCCGAAGAAGGTTGTAAGAGACGCCTGCGGATCAGCATCAATAGCCAGAACCCGATACCCCCTCAACGCAAGTCGCTGCGACAAGTGAACAGAGGTGGTGGTCTTGGAACTGCCTCCCTTAAAGTTGACCGTAGACCAGATCTGAAGCTTATCGTCTTCACGGCGGCCTGGCAGGAACTGGAGAGGATCCTTGGCGTTCTGCGCCAGAATTTTACGGATCTCCAGGATGTCCTCGGCCGTATATGAGCGCTTGTTACCTGGGCCTTGTTCGACCTCGGGAATTTTCCTGTCGAAATGCGACTTACGTAGGTATCCATCGCTCACGCGAAGGAGCTGAGCAACTTCTGATGAAGTGAATGTCCTGAGCTGCTTCTGTTCCTTTGGTGCGAGGAACAGCTTCGACATTGCGTCGAGCGCTTCCGATAGCCTATCGGCGTCGGTACGAAGCTTGCTGTGCAATACTGCGTCCATATTTACTGCCCGTTCTATGGTCTTTCTGACTTCCGTTACTTGCCGTTGTGATCAAAACGAACGGTGTAGAAACGGAAGCTGAGACCTTTCTGACGTTATCTCGTTACAAGCTATGCAGGGGCAGGGGAGCAAACTCAAGGAAAAACAGCAGGTTTAGGTTGTGCTTTTTGCTCCACAGATGGACCCGTTATTGAAGGTGAACCGTTAAGGGATTTGGGGTGCATTACTGTAAGTTGCTGAAAAACAACATAAACAACTTCCCACATCGTTCCTGTGGATAGTTTCCCCCTGACGCATAAACACATTGAAACGCCAAAACACATCCAAGCCGGTGTTGTAACGCAGGCGCACATAGGCACATGGCATCCGAGCGACAAAGGAGATGGCTTTGTGCTGCAGTTTTGATTCTGGAAGGGTACGGGAATCAGCTACGAAATGCTCTGCCGCGTTTCCCGTTCATGATATTGCTATGCAAAACCGCACGAAGCAGTGCCGCGCGTCGCTTACCGCATGGTCAGCTGTGCGCTGCGGTGAGGTTTGCAATTCGAAAACGGCCTAGCTTAACAGGCCCCTGGTCTTGGCCCGGTCCAGCAGCATTTTCGCCTACGAGGCGGACCATTTCGACCGGCCACGCGGGGTGCACTCATGCATGGTTTCCAGCCGGTGTCGCGTTTAGTTACGGATTTCATGAAACTTGAACACCGCCATTCTACCTTAGCGCTTCATTACGGCGGCTCCGCAGGCTGGAATTCAGAGCCCTGCCGCTTTCGTCAGGTTGACCCGGAACCGGTCGCGGCGGCGCTGGTAGCGCCGGGTCATCTCGGCAGAGGCGTGGCCGAGATGCTTTTGGACGTATCGCTCATCGACTTCGGCGGATGAGGCCAGACCGGCGCGCAGGCTGTGCCCCGAAAAGAGTGCAAGGCGGTCCTTGTCGGGCAGCTCGGCGCGGATGCCGGCATCGAGTACGGTTTGCTTCACAAGCCGCGCGACATGTTTGTCGCCGAGGCGAGTTTCAAGCGCGCGCTTGCCATCGCGCGAGCACCGCACGAAGACCGGCCCGAAATCGATGCGTGCGAAGTGCAGCCATTGTTCCAGGGCACGCACCGGGCAGGACTGCTCTCCGGAGCCGCGCCCGATCTCGACCTCGCGCCAGCCGGTCTTGGCGTTCAGCGTGAGCAGGGCACCCTTGTCGAAGATTTCGACCCAACCGCGGGAATCCGGTGTGTCGTCCTTGTGCACGTCGAGACTGACGATTTCACTTCGGCGCAGGCCCCCGGCATAGCCCAGGAGCAGGATCGCGCGATCCCGCAGGCCGCGCAGGTCGAAAGGAAGGGTGGCCACCATGGCCAAGATGTCCTCGGGCAGGATCGCTTCCTTCTGTACCGGCGGGCGGGCATGTTTGCGCCGGATACCGGCCAGCACCGTGGCGATGTGGCGGTCCTTCCGGTCGAAAGTGAAACCGCGCTGCGCGTAGTTCCAGGAAAGTCCGGAGAGGCGCCGCTCGATGGTGGAGACTGAAAGGGGCCGATCTGCCAACGCCGATGGGATCTTCCCGGCTGGGGTGGCCAGGTCCGCAACGTAGAGCCCGATCATCTGCGGCGACGGGGGCAGCGGATCGGTGCCTTTCAGTCGGCACCAGCGGGCGAAATGCTTCCAGTCGGCGGCATAGGCCTTGTGCGTGTTCTCGGCCGCCGAAGCCTCCGCATAGCCCCGGGCGGTATCGACCAACCGGTCAAGTGTGCCGGAGCCGGCGACGTGGGCGGGCAGGGAGATGGTCTTGCTGGACGCTTGATCTCTCTCGTCGACCGGAGCATCGTCTGGTGTGTCGGAGGGTGCTGAAGTGGATTTCTCGCGTTCCGGCGCCATCTTCTCTCCGCAAATTCTTTATTCCTGAGGCTGTGCAACAGCGTATCGCCATAATGTCCGATAAATCAAGGTTATTGGACATTACCAGAAACAGGAGAGCGCGGCGGTTTTCACATAATATTGTAGTCAAAAGCGCCGCGGCCCGCTACGGTCTGTTGCCTGACCTATGCCCGGCCCGAGCCCCCGCACGACCCAACCACGTTACCCCCGATGCCGGGCTGGGTCACCGGCCGCTGCCCGGAAACCCCGGAAGATGTGGCGTTTTTATCAGGCGCGGCGCTGGGGCATCTGCATCTTGTGCTCAGCAGGGGCGACGTGCCCCAGGCGTTGCTGCGGGAGCGGCTCGCGTTGCGCGCAGCAACGCCTGCGCCGCCTGTTACGGGCGTATCGAGAGGGCACCGGAACTGCGCGATGCGGCGCAGTTCCTGATCCCGTCCGGATCATTCTGACACAAGTGCCGTCAGGAGGGGCTACCCAACCCATCGTCAAAGCCGATTCAACCCTAAAATCTTACTGAACATGAGGTTGGATTAAGGCCCCGTCGAAGGCCCCGTTCATTGCCTGTAACTGGCACGCATTGATGATCGCGTCGCAGACCGGTTGCAGGGCCACGCCGCGCCTGACCAAGACGCCAACGCTCGGGCATTCGTGGTCTCCGGCCAGGGGCAATTCTGCTACGTCGCCGATGGCATAAGTCTGTTTCGTCATTGGGCGGATATTAAAAATTGCGTAGCCCATCCCAGCGGCAACCATGGCACGTATCATGTCGGTGGATCGGGCAGAAAAAATTACGTTTGGTTTCAGCCCCCGCGACTCGAACAGGCCCAAGAGATATTGTTTGGAAAACTCGAGTTCCAGCACCACCAAAGGCTCGGGCTCAAGCTGGTCCAGCGTCACGAACCGGCCCGCCGCGAGGGGGTGATCAACCGACAGGGCAACGTGGGGTGGAGCGCGGAAAAACGGAATAAAACTGTACTTCGACGTGTCCAGCATACCGTAGCAAAGGGCGAAGTCAGCCTCGCCACTGTCGATCACCTGCGGGATCTCATTGGTCGAGACGTCCATGATTTCGATTTTGAGGTTTTTGAAACGCGCCCGGACATCCTTGAGGATGGTGGGCAATAGGATCGGTGCCAGCGGTGTGAAACAAGCAATGCGGGCAGTGCCGCCGAGAACGGTGTTCAATTCGGAGACGCGCATGTCAAAGCGGGCCTGCGCGGCAAGTAGAGAGCGAACCTCATCGATGAAGGTCCGTCCGAACTGCGTTGCGCGGATGCCACGAGACGGAGTGCGCTCAAACAGTGGCTGGCCTGACTGGCCTTCCAGATAGTCGATGGCGGCCGCTATCGAGGAGGGCGAAACAGTAAGGGCGTTGGCCGCATGAGTGATTGACTGGTGGCGTTCGGCGGCCTCGACGTAGTGCAAGTGTTTTAGAGTGTAGTGCATCCTCTCCCTCATCATTTCGGAGGAATAACCGCACGACAATACATTTTAGAAAGGAAGTTGTCACGTGTATCTTCTCTCCAAGCTAGCATGACCGGAGAGACAAATGCCCACGACCGTATACTCAGCCCGCCGCATCATTACGATGGACCCGACGCGGCCCGTGGCCACCCATGTCGCCGTGTCGGTTGATGGTACCATTCTCGGGGTAGGCACTCCGAACGACATGAGCCATTGGACCGACACGGTGCGGGACGACCGTTTTGCGGACAAGGTGCTGATGCCGGGCTTCGTCGAGGGGCATGCACATCTAATGGAAGGGTCGATCTGGGAGTACACCTATCTTGGACACTTTGGCCGCATCGCGCCGGATGGACACCATTGGCCGGGTGTGGGCACCACCGAGGCCCTGATTTCACGATTGCAAGAATGCGCTTCGGTGGCGCCGGACGGACCGGTGGTCGGTTGGGGGTTCGATCCGCTCTTCGTTCCGGGCGAGCGTCTGACGCGGCAGCATCTCGATCAGGTATCGCAGGAGCGTCCGGTCATCGTATTCCATTCGAATATGCATTTGATCACCGCGAACTCGGTTGCAATGGATCTGGCCGGTTACGGCTGCGGCACCGATCTGCCCGGGGTGATCCGTAACACGGACGGGTCGCTGCACGGCGAATTGCACGAAATGGGCGCGATGTTCCCGGTGATGCGGCGTATCGGTACCAGCTTCCGCCAGTTGACCGGCGGGCGCGATGCAATTTGGAACTTTGCGCGATCGGCTTGCCGGACAGGGGTGACTACCTCTACCGATCTGTTGAACGAACTAGGTGACGACGCGGTGGACGAATTGCGGAGTGTCACCGGCGAGGAAGGCTTTCCGCTACGCTTAGTACCGATGCTGTCGGCGATGTCGATGCCAACGGCTCAGCTGACCGATCGGGCAAAGGTGCTTGCTGCAAGGTCGACGGACCGGCTGCGTCTGGGTGGGGTCAAGATCGTCACCGACGGATCGATCCAAGGTTTCACGGCGCAGATGAAAACGCCCGGGTACTACCGTGGTACGGCGCAGGGTATCTGGAACATTGCACCGGACGCACTGAGAACTATGGCGACCTACCTGAATCGCGCCGGCATCCAGATGCATATCCACGTTAACGGCGATGCCGCCAGCCTTGCGGCCATCGAAGCCCTCGAGGCGGCACTATCGGAGCAATACCTGCCCGATCACCGGCATACACTTCAGCATTGCCAGATGGCGGACCAGGCGCAATTGCGGCGGGCGGCAGCGCTGGGTTGCTGCGTGAACTTTTTCGCCAATCACCTGTATTACTTCGGCGACAAGCATCACGACATCACCATGGGCCCTGAGCGAGCCAACCGCATGAACCCCTGCCGTAGCGCGCTGGATCTGGGCTTGCCGCTGGCGATCCACTCCGACGCACCGGTGACGCCGCTGGGACCGCTCTTCACGGCCTGGTGCGCGGTCAACCGGCTGACTGACAGCGGGCGCCGTCTTGGTGCTGCAGAGCGCATCACGCTTGACGAGGCGCTGCACGCGATCACGCTCGGCGCGGCTTTTACGCTCAAGCTGGATGGGGAGGTCGGCTCCATCGAGGTCGGCAAGCGTGCGGATTTCGCGGTGCTGGAAGATGACCCCTACGAAATGGGAGGCGAGGCGCTGAAGGACGTTGGCGTCTGGGGCACCGTTTCGGGCGGCCGGGCCATCGAAGCGGGGTCGTTTTGAGCGCCCGGGCCCCACTTCCGGTCAACGTGATCTGCGGCTACCTGGGCGCCGGCAAGACCACACTTCTGAACCGCCTGCTGACGGAGAGCAAAGAGCGCATCATCGTGATGGTCAATGACTTCGGGGACATTGCGGTGGACGCGGCGCTGGTCTCCGCTCGGTCCGCCGACACGATTCAGCTCAGTAACGGGTGCATCTGTTGCTCGATGGCCGGGGGAATGTTCGACGCTTTCGAGCGCGCCTTGTCTTTGCGCGAAGCGGCGGACCGGCTGGTGATTGAGGCAAGCGGAGTGGCGGAGCCTGCGCGACTGACAGCTTTCGCCCGGGCCGAGCCGGATCTGGACTGCCGCTCCGTGGTGGTCGTGGTCGATCCGTTCACCCTGGGGCAAAGGCTGCAGGACGACCGCATCGGCGGTGTGGTGCGACGGCAGATCGAGGGCGCGGATGTGGCATACCTTTCGCGATCCGACAGGAAGCCCGACGAGCAGTCCCGCAAGGCCCGCGCGCGGGTGATGCTGACCAACCCGTCCAGCGCGATCCACTACTCGATGGGCAAGGCCTTCCTCAATGCGATGGACGCTCCCCACGTGGACATGACGGTCAGCACCCTGCCGGGCGACGCTCACGCTGACCTGTTCAGCCGTGCAACTGTGCTCCAGGACGACGCGCCGGAGCGCGAAGGCTTCCTTGACAGGCTGCGTGCTGCCGCACTGTCGCTGCACCGGGCCAAGGGCTTTGTCCGCTTTGCGTCCGAGGACGCTCCGTCACTGGTGCAACTGGCAGGCGGCGAGATCACGGTTTGCAAGCCGCCGAATGACCCGGGTCCTGGACCCGCGGTGCGTCTGGTGCTGATCGGTACCGATGACGCCGCGCTGCGCCGGTTTCAATCCGAACACGTTACATCCGATCCCCAGCCGGCACGGTCAGGGACGATATGACATGACGCGCGGTGGTAAGGGAGGAGACCCAAAGAAGCCACCGCACGGCAACGCTCGACAGCAAAAAGGGAGAGAGAGCATTGGCCTGGTACCTGACATACACCATCGCGTATTTCGCGGTGATGTTCGCAATCGGATTTTACTACTTCTTCAAGGTGAAGAGTTCGGACGAGTACCTGATCGCAAATTGGAACATGGGTTTCTGGTCCATCACCGGAACCATCATCAGCACCTGTGCGGGCGCTGCCGTCTTCATCGGCTGGGTGGGCATGGGCTATTCCGTCGGCATCTCGGGTTTCGTCAAATTTGCGTTGCCCGCGACCATTTTCAGCATGATTCTAATCTACTTTTTCAGCAAGCCCCTGCGGCGGCAGCGTCTTTATACGCTGGCCGACCTATTTGCCGAGCGCTTTGGGGCAAGGGTTGGGCTGATCCCGTCAATCTTTTCTGCCTTTGTCTACTCCGTTCCCACGGCGGCGCTGCAAATAGTGGGAATGGGTACGCTATTCACCATGGTCTTCGGCATTCCCCATGAAGGGGCGATCCTGCTGAGCTTCGCACTGATTCTCGGCTTCACTATCCTCGGCGGCCTTGTCGCGACCATCGTTACGGATGCATTGCAGAGCGTCATCGTCATTGTTGGCATCGTGCTGCTGTTCTTTGCGGCAATCCGCTTCGCCGGCGGGCCTAGCGCCATCATCGCAAATTCCGATGCAGGACATCTCAGCCCCTTTGGCCCGGATGGTGTGACTGAAGTGCTTGTGTTCGCCTTAACCGTCGGCCCGTTCTATCTCGTCTGGCAGTCCATCTGGCAGCGGATCTTCGCCTCGCGCACCGAAGGCATCGCAATCCGCGCGGGCCTGACGGGCTTCGCCATCTTCACGGTTATCGCGCTATTGCCATATCTGATTGGTCTCAGCGCAGTGCAATTCGTGCCCCAGGGCATGCGCCCCGACTTGATCTTTTCCTACCTGACGGTGGAATTGCTGCCGCCGGCACTCGGCGGGATCGTGGTCGTCGGCCTGCTGTCGGCCCTGATGACTGGCGCTGACTCTTTTATTCTGCAAGGCAGTTCCAACCTCGCGGAGGACTTGTATCGCCGTTTGTTCAAGCCGCAGGCAACTGAGGCCGAGAAGATGAGAGCTGCGCGGTTGAGCGTGGTGATCATCTCTGTTCTGTCCCTCCTGGTGGCCTTCCTGATGACCGACATCATCAGCGCCTATCAATGGGCACTCCGGATTTCGGCGACCACGCTCGTGATCCCCTTCCTAGCGGTGATGTTCTGGCGTCGGGCAACGTCGAAAGGATGCGCGTCGTCCATGCTCTCGGCCATTGTGGTGACGGTTATCTGGCCTTTGGTGGGGACTGGCATCGACCCGGTGATCCCCGGCATGCTGACCTGCCTAATCGTGCTGGTGGTTGTCAGCACGATGACGCGGCACTCGCCCCAAGAGTGTCCCCGCGCGGTCTACTGGGAAGATCTCCCCACAGCCGAGAAGCGGGCTAAAACTGTTCCGGCAGCCGAAGAAGCGGCCGCAGTGGTCTGAAGCCTCACCAGGCGCGACACTTCTATTTTCGGGGCGAACCCTAGTTTGCCCCGAAAAAATACACTCTGACAATTTAGCATTGTTGAAATGGAGGAGTAGCCCTTCTCTGCAAGTTGTTCGAACTGGAAAATGCGGAAAGAGCCGCCGTTCGCCGCACATGCAGCCTGGTCCGTGCCTGATGGCCGCAATGCGCAGATAGTGACTTTTGCAAAGTCTTGGTTTCGGCGAACTGGGCGGCGATTTCATGCTGCACGAGCATGAAAGGAGCAGACCTTCGCCGCAGGTGCAGCCACCAACCATCATCGAACGTAAGGGATGCGGGGCTTTCCGTACCTATGCATTTGACGCTCAGAAGTCTGCTTTCGGCATGCTCGCCGTAAAACCTTTGTATTTCACCAATAGAACAGCCCCTCTTGCCCACGAACTATGTTGTGGAGACAATGGTGACGACTTTCAATCGGAAAGCTGACCATGAACCTAACCGACGAAGAAGCTGATCTGATCTTTTCGATCATGCGCGACCTGAGTGGAGAATTTGACCATTCCGAGGTCCGTCGGCGTGTGGGTCAGAAGATGCTTGATCTTCTCAAGGCCGATTATTTCGCGTCCTACGTCTGGGATGATGATGCGCAGGAATTTGTGTCCTGTGTCCAGATCAACATGACCGACGACAACCTGCGCCGATATGAGAGCTACTTCCAGTTTCACGACCCGATCACACCCACCCTGCAAAAACGAAAGAAGGCGACGCCGGTAAGCGAGGTGATGCGGCATGACCGTCTGGTCAAGACTGAGTTCTTCAATGATTTCCTGAAACAGGACGGGCTTTGCTACGGCATGAACTACTTCGCTTATGACCGGGGGGACAATATCGGCGATCTGCGCATTTGGCGTGGGGCGAACCGCGAGGACTTCACGCCCTGGGATGCCCAGATCGTAGATGCAGTGGGGCCGAGCCTGGTCAATGCCCTGATCCGGGCGAGGAGTACAGTCGAGCAGTTGCCCTCACTGAGGTTCGCCCAAATTGCCGATGATCTGGGGTTCACGGTTCGGGAAGCCGAAGTGGCTGACCTCTTGGTAACTGGCCTCACCGACGATGAGATTTGCGGTAAGCTCGGCTTCTCCAAGCCGACGCTGCGCTCCCATATCGCGTCCATCTTCCGGAAATCTGGGTTGAACAGACGCACCCAACTGGCCCAATTTCTGGCCGAGAAAAATCATCATTTGTGATGATAGGCAACTGATCCTACCAGTTTCTATCCTCTTTCCCAATCATCAGGGAGGCAAGGATGTCGCTGGATTTGGAGCGTTTGGATGCGGTCGCCACGGTTACTGCAATCAGGGATGGGTCGGTTTCTGCGGCTGAATATGCCGAAGCCTTGGCAGATCGGGCCGTAAAACATGCGGACCTGAACACGCTTCAAAGTTTTGATGCGCAACACGTGGTTCAGGCGGCAGTCGAAGCCTTTGAGGCCCATCCGGGGGCGGCACTGGCGGGCCTGCCGGTCGTGGCCAAGGACAACATCAACACCACGAATTACCCGACTTCAGGCGGCACAAAGGCTCTCCTGGATCATACCCCGGCAACGGATGCTGGTGTCGTCCAGCGGATCAATCAGGCAGGTGGGTTCATCGGGGCCAAGGCCGGAATGCATGAACTGGCTTTAGGCATCACGTCGAACAACGCGGTCACCGGAGCCGTGCGCAACCCGAGCAACCCAACCATGATCCCCGGTGGGTCATCGGGTGGCACCGCAGCCGCCATTGCCGCCGGGATATTCCCCGCAGGTTTGGGCACGGATACCGGCGGGTCCTGCCGTATCCCAGCGGCCCTTTGTGGGGTGACCGGTTTCCGTCCGACCACCGGTCGCTATGACGGCGATGGGGTTGTTCCGATCTCGCACACCCGCGATACAGTGGGGCCATTGGCCCGCAGTGTTCGGGATATCGCCCTCTTGGACACCGTACTGTCGGGCGACAACACCGAACTCGCAGATGTCGAGATGGGCAATGTCACGCTGGGTGTTCCCCGGCTGATGTTCTACGACAACCTTGATCCCGTCGTCGCCCGGGCGGTCGAGGCGCAACTCTCTACCCTGTCAGCCGCAGGAGCCAAGCTGGTAGATGTCAGCTTAGAACCGATCTGGCCGCATAACGAAGCCTTCAGTTTCCCGGTCGTGCTCTACGAGGTCATGCGTGATCTTCCGGCCTATCTGACGGAACACGCTCCGGACATTTCCTTTGAAACACTCGTTGCAGGCATAGGCTCACCGGATGTGGCCGGAGCCATCAGCAGCCAGCTAGGGGACGAGGCGATGCCGGAGGCAGCCTATAGGGCGGCGATGGACGAACATCGCCCGGCAATGCGTCAGATTTACGGTCAGGTTTTCGAAGAATATAGGCTGGACGCGATTGTCTTCCCGACGACGCCCCTGCCTGCAAGACCCATCGGCGAAGACGTGACCGTCAGCCTGAACGGAGAACAGGTTCCGACCTTCCCGACCTACATCCGCAATACCGACTTGGGGTCGAATGTCGCTGCCCCCGGCATTTCACTTCCGTGCCCCATTTCTTCGGGCCTTCCGGTCGGTATCGAGTTCGATGCCATGCCCGGGAAAGACCGGTCGCTGCTGGCCCTGGCACGGGCCGCAGAAAAAGCAATGGCGCAATAGACGCCTCTTTCAATAAAGGGAGGAACTCATGTCGAAATCAACGACGAAACTCTTGGCCAGTGCCGCTGTGGCCCTGGCTCTCGGAACAGTATCCGCTACCGCCGACATCAAGATCGGTGTGCTGGTACCGGATTCCGGTCCTGCTGGTCTCTTCGGGCCATCCACGCGGAACTCGGCCACACTAGCCGCAAAGAAGATAAATGCCAGCGGCGGCATCAACGGCGAACAGATCGAACTGGTTTTTGCCGATGTCGGTGTGCCTCCGGCAGAGGCCGCTCAGGCCGCATTGCGGTTGTGGAAAGGGGAAGGGGCCCAAGCTTTTGTTGGCCTGCATGACTCGGCGGTGCGTGAAGCCCTGATCGGGCGGTTTGGCGGGCAGGTTCCGTATGTCTACACGCCGGTCTACGAGGGCAATTCCTGTGCGGACGGGCTCTACATCACTGGTGAGACCCCCAGTCAGCAGCTTGCCCCGGTCATCCCCCACCTGACAGAAACCGAAGGTGTTTCGAAGTGGTATCTGATCGGCCATGACTACAACTGGCCTCGCGACACCAACGCCCTAGCCAAAACCTATATCGCCGATGCAGGCGGTGAGGTCGTGGGCGAGGAATATGTGCCGTTCACCGTCAGCGAGTTTGACTCGTCGCTGCAACGCATCAAGGAAAGCGGAGCCGACGCGGTGCTGATTACCCTTGTGGGTGGTGGTTCCGTGGGTTTCAACGTCAGCTTCGCAGGCTTTGGTCTGGATGAACAAGCAATTCGTCTGGGTACCCTAATCGAAGAGAACACCCTTGCCGGAATCGGTGCAGACAACGCCAACCGTCTGTATTCATCTTCAGGCTATTTTTCCTCCATCGAGTCTGAAGCTGCGGCGTCTTTTGCGACAGATTACGCCGAAGCCTACGGTACGGATGCGCCAGCCCTGAACGGTCTCGGACAATCAGCTTATGAGGGTCTGATGCTGCTGGCTGCTCTGGCCAACAAGGCAGGTAGCCTTGATGTCGCCGCCATGGATGCCGCCGCAGAGGGCACCACATGGAGCACACCGCGGGGCGACAACACGCTGACCGGTCGTCATATGGCACAGACGATCTATCTGGCCGATGGAAGCGGTGGCGCGTTCAACATCGTCGCGTCGTTCGAGGGCGTGGCGTCGTCCGAAGCCTGCGCTAACTGACCTCCCTCCCATGTCGTCAGTTCTTTTCCTTAACCTCGCCTGGCAGATCAGCACCCTAGCACTGGTCGCCCTAGGGCTTGCCATCGTGTTTGGCAAGCTTCGGATCATGAATATGGCGCATGGGGAATTTGTGATGATCGGGGCCTATGCCCCGGTCATCACATCATCAATGGGCCTGCCCGGCTGGTTGCAGGTTCCTGTGTGCCTATTGACTGTGGCGCTGGTTGCCTTTGCACTTGAGCGCACGATCATCCGCCACCTCTATGGCCGGATGTTCGACAGCCTTCTGGCTACCTGGGGCATTGCCATTCTGCTGCGTGAGGCGGTGGAGCTGATCTTCGGACGCGGCTATCAATCTGTCAGCCCACCAATCAGCGGCACGATCAGCGTTCTCGGAGCCGACTACCCCGCCTATCGCATCGCCGTCATCATCGGCATCAGCATTGGATTTGCTGCCCTCTACTGGTGGAACGCACGGTCCAAGGTAGCCACCCGGATCAAGGCAATGGTCGGCAACCCCGACTTGGCCGAAGCCGTCGGCATAAACACCGCCCGTCTGTCCGCTGGAGCTTTCGTCTTCGGTTGCTGCACTGCTGGTTTGGCCGGGTTGATCCTCGCCCCAACCATCCGCATCGAACCGATGATGGGGCTCGACTACCTGATCCGCTCGTTCTTCGCCCTGGTCGTAGGTGGCCTTGGCAGCCTCGAAGGGCTTGGCATCGGGGCCGGAATCATCGCGGGAACACAATCTGTCCTTGGGGCCGTCGCCAGCCAGACCTATGGCTATCTGGCTGTCCTGACCCTTTCCATTCTCTTTCTCTGGCTGAAACCCGATGGCATCCGTTCTTCTTCCCGTTAGTCTGCTTCTGGCGGTCCTACTTCTGATACCGGAACTTTTCGGGGATTTCATAGCCTACCAGATCGGGCTCTACCTGATCTACGGCATCGCAGCCCAGGGGATCGGTTTTCTCTGGGGCAAGACCGGGGTACTGCCGCTGGGTCAGGCCTTGTTCTTCGGCATCGCTGCATATATCGCGGCGATCACCCTTCGGGCCGAAAGTGGCCTGGTTCTGGACTTGATCCTTGCTGCTGGTGTGTTGGTTGCAATGGCTGTGTTTGCCTTCACCCTGGCCGCGCTGATCTTCCGGGGACGCGACGAAAGCGGGCCCTATTTCTCACTGATTACGCTGGCGTTGGTTATGATCGCCGAACAGATCGCCGGAACGGCAACCAACCTGACCGGTGGCTTCAACGGCATGAGCCGGTTTTCGAGTCTCGGCAATCTCGATCCGTTTGGCGGGTTCTACTACGTCATTGTTGCGGCCACGGTCGCAGTAAGCTTGCTCTTGTTCATCCTGAACCGACTTCCGGTGAACCTGATCGCCAGGGCGGTTGCCGATAATGAACCGCGCCTGCAATTGATGGGCTTCCCGACCTACGCCATCAAAGGTGCGGTGTTTGCCTTCTCTGCCGTCATCGCCGCATTGGCCGGGGGGCTGTTCGCCTCGCATCAGGGCATCGTGACACCAACATCGACGGGATTTGCCCTCTCTGCCGAGATGGTGATCCTCGCTGCGGTCGGAGGCCGCTTCCATGTGCTCGGGCCCCTGATCGGGGCGGTGATCGTCGGCTGGGCCTCCGCCGAGTTTCGCGACAGCTTCCCCTATTGGGAACTCCTGATGGCCGTTGCCTTTATTCTTGTCGTGCTTAAAGCCCCCGGCGGGATCGCGGAACTGCTGGAAACTGCCTACCGACGGTTCAGGCCAGTGAGGACCACGGGACCGCAACCGGCAATGGCGGCTCCGAAATCCAAGAGCGTCGTTACCAATGCTCCGCTCAAGTTCAACAACGTTCACCTCAGCATCGGTGTGGTACGCATCCTGAACGGTGTGTCTTTTGAGACCCCCGCCAACGGCATCATCAGTGTGATCGGGCCGAACGGGGCAGGAAAAACAAGTGCCCTGAACACCATCACCGGCAACCTTCACCTGACCTCTGGACGCATCTCGCTTGGCGATGCCCGCATCGATTCCAGATCACCCCACAAGGCCCTCGGCAGCGGAATCGGTCGCAAGCTGCAAGTGCCTTCAGTGTTCTTCTCCATGAGCGTGTCCGAGAACCTGTCGATAGCCATGATGGCGAACCGTGCGAAGCTGGTCGATTTCTTCCGGCCTTCAACCTATCAATGGCGGTCGAAACCCCTGTCGAGCCTTCTGGAACACGCTTCAGTTCCACTCCGGGAAGAATTGGTCCAACCGGTCGAACATCTGCCCCAGGGACACCGCCAATTCCTGGAATACGCCATGACCATCGCCGCCGAACCGCCGGTACTGCTGCTGGACGAGCCATGTGCGGGACTATCACCGGATGAAACAGCCCTGATGACTGACCTGGTGCGGGACTACCAGGCGGAAACTGGCGGGCTCGTCATCGTCATCGAACACGACATGAGCATCGTCGAGGCGATCTCCGACAAGGTTCTCGTCCTGCATTTGGGCCGGGTCCTTGCCTTCGACACATTCGACAAAGTGCGAAGCAACCCGGAGGTTCAGGCCGTCTATGCCGGAGGAACAAAATGACCGTGCTTCTGGAAATCAATAACCTGACAGGCGGATATCGCGACACCAACGTCCTGTTCGATGTGTCCGCCCGTATCGAGGCTGGCCATGTTCTCGGTGTTTTCGGCAGAAACGGTGTCGGCAAAACCACCCTTGCCCGCCTGGTGCAGGGTGGGATTCCCCCGGCTCACGGTGACATCCGGCTCGATGGTCGTTCGGTAAGGGGCCTCCCGCCTCATGACCGTCATAGGCTACATGCCGCAGACATCCATGGTGTTCGATGATCTGACGGTCAGGGAAAACCTGACCCTCGGGAATGTCCAGGAGAAGCCGGATAGATACTTCGATAGGTTCCCACGACTGGCCGAGCGGCTGGACCAACCAGCAGGCACCATGTCGGGCGGTGAACGAAAAATCCTCGCCTTTGTCCGAGCCATGATCGAGGACACCAACATTGTCGTCCTTGATGAGCCGTCCGAGGGCGTCCAACCGGAAAACATCGACCACATGGCCGAATGTCTGAAGGAACGTGCGACCGCAGGGGCCGGTGTTCTATTGTGCGAACAGAACTTGACCTTTCTGACCAGCATTTCCTCCTGGTACCTTGGCCTGGACGCGGGAACGGCGGTTCTGGACAAACCGGCAAGTGCAGTGTCAGCTGCACAATTGAGATCAATATTAAGCTTGTAGTCAGGATCAGCCGTTTCGGTTTCAGTTGTTTCGAAACGAACTTGCGCAAGAAACCGGCCATTCGTTTTGTCTGCGGCATTTGGAACTGTGGGCTCTATGCTGCCTTGCGGCAACGCAGCACCAAGCTGCCCGGCGCGACAGCGTTCCTCGCTAATCGTGATCGGCTCAAGCCAGCCCGAAGCGGACATGATGCCCAATACCCCTTTTGGTAAAAGCGGACCTTTGCGAAGACACCCGGCATGGGAAAAGTTGCAGGACGAAGCCGCCCTTCGCCGCACATGCAACCTGGGCAGGACCGAGTAACGCCCATGTGCAGGGAGCGGAGATTGAAAAGTGTGGGCTGCTTCCCGACAGCGGCCATTCGTGTAGAGTGCAGTGAAGGCCAAGCAGCAAAACCTATCGTCAAGAACTAGGTCGTGAGTGCCTCAATTGCGTAACTGAGTGGAATTTCAGAATGAGCAATACACTGGTTGAGGCCTACGTTCTTTTCTCCGGATCCGCACTATTTAAATTTGCCTTCCCATTTAACTTGGCTATCTGGGCAATGGGCCTTTTTTTCGGATTTCGCCGCGCATCATCATGGCTAACGGGCGCGATCTGTATCGCATTAAAAAGAGCGGGTAGCTTTTCCCGAACAGTTTGGCAGACAAAAGAGCCGCTTGGCTTGTACGGGGCGATCCTTTCGACATCAATGGCAATTCTCACACTGATCTCATTCATGCGAGACAGCGATGAACTCGAACTATTGCTCCGGTGTGACCGAACTGACGATTTTTCAGTTGCTGATAGATATGTACTCATATCGGCAAGATGCGCCGTCAAAAACGGTGGAAACGTTACTGCAACAATAGACACCGTCGAGCCGACTTTTTATTTTTCGAAAAGAATTGATCTGGCAAGAGGTCTTGAAGATAGGAGTATACACAGTTTTCGCGGCGACCCCAGCGAACTACTGTCCAAAGACTTTGCACTACCTCAGACGCTCCAGCCTGGCGTCACTAAGATTTTTAATGCGAAGGTCGCAATCCCGATAGGTTGGTGGGAGAAAACGCAGACCGACGACGGTCTATTTCTGACCACACAAGATATCGAGCTGCTTCTTTCTGAATTTGCGGCGTGCAAGGAGACGGAGCGACCAGAAGAGTGTTTCTACGAAATGACAGGAAAGTACCTTCCCAACTACCTCTATGAGACCATTAAGTATCCGGGCGGCATGGGAGGATACCAGCCGATTAATGGAGTTGGAATAAGAGTATCTGACTTCTCTTATTCTGCTGAGGTCGAGGTGGACTTGTATACCGGGTTGTACCCGCGGCGGCGGAAGGAAGATAACGAGCTCCTTTCAGATGATCGCAGTTTTAGTCATCTGGAAAACCTGCGTCGGCCATGGTGGAAGAAGGAGTACATCATCTGGACTCAGACTGACGAGAAATCAAGAAGTGGGTTTTCAACCAATTTCATGTTTGCAACGCTCAAGTATTTGAGCGTTGCGCTATCAATTTTTGGGTGGCTGCTGATTGGAAACCGCTTGTGGCGTAAAACATCCAACCGCGCTCATAACGCTGAAGAATGAAGCTTTTCTGAAATGGCGGTTCGACATCAGAATGTCAGGCTGGGACTGATTGCTCAGTCTTGTGACATGGGCCAGAACACTGCGAAAAGCTTGCCGCGTGTGCAAAAGTTTTCTGCGCCAGCTGTAGCCGCATCAGCAAAAGTTAGCAAAGTCCGCATCTCTGCATTCCAAGCAGCGTAGCGCGTGTGTCCGCTTTTGCCTACTTCGTCGTCTCGCACCATGTCCGTTCCGGGCTGCGAAAGGCCCTAGTCACCTGCGGCATCCTTGCAGAGCAGCAATGGCAGCTTTGGGCTCGGAGCGGCCTTGCGGCGGCGCAGCGGTGTCATCACCGGCCTGGACGGTTACCGTCGCTGTCACAGCTGACCGCAGGCAGCCCAATTTGGACGTTTGCACGATGCGCGGCGACGCCCTCGCTGCAAGCGCAAAGGGTCCAGGCAGATTTCCCGAGAGCGGACCTTCAGGGCTGCACAGTTGACTAGGATGATGCTGCACCCCGCTCGAAGGTCGGCGGGGCGCAGAAAGCTGCCACTGCAAAGTTGCGAACTATGGGCGCCCTTCGGAACCTGACCGGCCCTTACAGGAAAACATCCGTTGCCGCCGCGGCTGCTGGTTCTAACTGGACAGGCTTTGCATGTGGCCAAAATTTATGCCTCATTCGGGAAGAGAGCCGCCCAGAATGATTTCTTTCCAGTCAGGAATGCAACTGACCAAGATCAACTTTTGGAAGATACGTTCCGCCACTTCCAAGTGAACCTTCCGCTGATCACTGATTTGAGTATGATCGAGGCCTTGGTAGTCAATTTCTCCGTTGTGAGCTACTTGGCTTCGGTGGCTGTAAATGGTGCCGAGCGCAGAGTAGACTTTTTTTCTGTCCTCCAGTCCCACTCCCACAAGCCATGCCCCTCTAATACGAAATGTTAGAGAGAGTTGATCAGGGCGTTCCTTCTTATTTTCCGTGAAAAGCAGCAACATTTCGAGAGAAATCCCCAGATCGAGAGCCATCTTTCTTCCGTCTTGTGTTGCCTTAGCCTGAGCAAAACGCTCAAGCGATGCCCGGAATTGAAGTTTGTATTTCGGAGGAAGAAGCGAGAATTTCTCGCTTAACTCTCTAATCAGCTCTGAATTACCCCCCCCTGACAGCTCACAGGTTGATCGAGGTACGGCCTGTTCAGTCCAGTATTGTCCTCCGCCACCACCAAAGTGGCCTGGCGGCACATGCTCAGGCGCATATGAAGTTGAAAACGCTGGGACACAGATGCAGCCATTCAAACAATTAATGATGGCGGCTATGTCCCCAAGCTTCTCAGTTGCCTCTCCAATTTCGTGTCTGCAACGCATTCTGTCTGCGATGTTGTCCATGCAATCGCAGGTCAGCGCAGCAGTTGGTTTAAGTCGGTACCCAAAATCCAATGGCCGAAGTTCGGAAAAATTGAGCTTCTCGTGTGAAATTGGCATATCCGCAAGCGGAGTTAATTTCACTGCCTCTGTGAGTGAAACTGTTTCATCACTCTTGGGCCCGTACACCCACAGTGTCTTTATTCGGCTTTGATTCTCTTCGATATTTTTCAATGAAATTCTCTAGTTCTTGGTCTGCTGTGATTGGGTCAGTACTATTTGCTCGCCAGGTCCACCATGCAACCAGACTTTGGGTTTGTAATCGCACCACCTTAGTGTCGCCGTGGGGGAAAACATACTCTTTGAGGCGAGGGTCATTCTCAATCTTTTCCCGCCTCACCTGAGCATCGGGTAGCTCCTTGGCAAGAGCGAAAATAGCGCTCGAAAAGCAGGGTTTTTCTAAGCTTGGTGCCGAGCTGTACTCTCTGAATGAAGTTGGCAGGCCGAAATATCCGACAGTCATAAAGGTACACCTGTAGAGAGTTTCTGTTTGGCTGAACGGCACTATTTAGCCACACATCATCGACTTCCACCAACGAAAAGGGACTGTTCCACCGATGGCAGCTTTGGGCTGACTGGCGCCGATCACTGTGCCCCTGTAACAGGCTGGTGCTTGCTTCTCAGCGCCGCAACGCCGCATGGCGGCAGTGAGCCCAGAGATACCGATGCTGCACCGCGCTCCAACGTCTGCTCTTAAACCTGCGGCCAATAACGATCACCTGAGGGGCCGAAAGGTTCCGTAGGAGGACTATGTCTTTTGGTCTGATGAGGCGGCGAGGATCAGGTATCCACCCGCAATCTCCCAGTTCTTGATCATGATCGACCTTTGCCACGGGTCGGACGGCACGAAATTAAAAAACGCTGGTCACAATGCAGTACAAGGCTAGTGCCCGGCCAACCGGTTTCAGGAACCCGCCCGCAATCAAAAGCCCCGCAGCCAGAAAGTTGAATGCCAGCGCAGGCCAGACGAGCATTCCGGCAAGCCACATCCTGCCAGAAGGGATTGCGCAGGTCCTGGGTCAACGGCTTTCTGGACTGCGCCCTCAACAAACAAGATGGCCAGAAGATATCGCCCAGCAGCCCATTCAATTCTATTGCTCATGCGGCGGGGACGAAAGCCAGGCTTAGACCATTCAGGCAATGGCGTTTGCCAGTCGGCTCTGGCCCGTCATCGAAAATATGACCCAGATGACCACCGCAGCGACGGCAGTGGACCTCGGTCCGAACCAAGAAGATGAATTTGCGATCTTCTTTTGTGCCAACAGCATTCGGCAGGCTTTCAAAAAAGCTGGGCCAACCGGTGCCACTATCGTACTTCGCGTCTGCGTCGTAGACTGGCAGATCGCATCCCCGGCAGCGGTAGGTGCCAGCCCGATACTCATCATTCAACGGACTGGTATAAGGGCGTTCGGTCTCTTCCTGGCGCAAGACGAGGTACTCTCTCTCGTTCAAGCGCTCCCACCATTCGGATTCACTGCGGCAAATCTCAAATCCGCATGTCGCGGCTTGAAGGGGCCGGGCCAGTAAGGCTGCGCCGGTCATCATGAGCAAAGTTCTGCGGTTCATGTGGCACCTGTTCGAATAGTGTTTGGATGAGCCAGCCAAAGAGCAGGCTGGCCCATCCATGCCGGCCTGCTCGACTTACTTCGGTACAAGAACCGTATCGACAACGTGGATCACGCCGTTCGACTGATCGACATCGGCGATGGTCACATGGCCAGCATTGCCGTTTTCGTCGTAGATGTAGACATTCTTGCCCTTCACCTGCGCCGAAAGGGCATCGCCCGATACAGCGTTAAAGTGATAGAAGCCATCGGACGAAGCGCGGGCCTGACGTGCGATCTCTGCGGCGGACCAATCACCAGCAACGACATGCGCGGTCAGCACTTTGACGAGCATGTCCTTGTTTTCAGGCTTCAGGAGCGTTTCCACGGTTCCTGCAGGCAAGGCGGCAAAGGCATCGTTCACGGGGGCAAAGACTGTAAAGGGGCCTGGGCCTTGCAGCGTCTCGACCAGGCCTGCAGCCTGAACAGCGGCGACGAGCGTGGTGTGGTCTGCCGAGTTCACCGCATTTTCGACGATGTTCTTGGTTTCGAACATGGGCGCGCCGCCAACCATGGGGTTCTCTGCATAGGCAGCAGTTGCGATTGTCAGCGCTGCGGCTGCGGTGGCCAGACTGGATATGATATTCATATTTTCTCCTCTCGGGGTTGCCCGCGATCTTTTGCGGTTACGAGAGCCACGGCACGATGTGTGGAAGAGTTTCAGCCCGCCTGAAATAAATCGGCGTCAAAGAATTCGTCAGTCGCCAATACGGCCCCTGTAGGCGCACCGGTGGGCGAGCCGCCTTCGGGTTCATCCGAAACGGCTAATACTCCACCGTCAATCAAGGCTGCAATCTCGGGAGTGATCTCGAACAAGCTTTCCTGATCCGCCGGGATCACACCCAGGGACACGGGCGCATCAGCATTCGCGCCGATCACCCAAAGCTCAAAATCCCGGCCTGTCGCTGGCGCACCTTGCTTGGGAATAACTTTGAAAAGGTTTCCGTTGGGCGCATAGCCCGCCTCGATATGCACCGCACCGTCTTCTGAGATCAGTGTGGCGTGGAGCGTTGGATCAAAGGCCGGGCCGCGCAGCATCGGGCTGAAGGCAAGGAACGCAGCAACAGCAACAACGGCCAATGTGGGGAAGGCCAACCAGTTCCAAGCCCATCCGCGTCTCGGGCGGGCTTCCTCGCCATTCAATTCGGCGATCAGTTTTGATCTGACCGAAGGTGAAGGAACCTTGTCTGACAGATCAGACGTCAAAGCGGCGAACTCCGCCTCCCAAAACAGCACAAGCTCGCGAAGGTCAGCCTCCACTTGAAGCCGTGCTTCAAACGCCCGTTCCGCGTCCGCGTCCAGCAAGCGCAAGACGTATTCGGCGGCCAGCGCCTCGTCTTCCGGTATGTCCTGGCGGTCGCTCATCGCGAAAGGCACTCCTTCAAAGATATCAGGCTGCGGCGCAGCCAGGTTCGCATCGTGTTCAGCGGTACATCAAAACGGTCCGCTAGCGCTTGGTAGGTTGCGCCGTCCAGATAGGCGGCACGCACGGCATCGGCCCGGTCGGACGGCAGTTCTTCAAAACAGGCAGTGATCCGGCGCTGTTCTGACTCAGCAATACTTGCAGCTTCAGGCCCCGGTCGCTTCTCAATAAGCTCACCAACGCTGTCGAGGTCCACGTGATTGGCCCTTCTAGCCCGTAGCCGGTCAATCGACAGATTTCTTGCAACGGTTATGAGCCAGGTCATCGGAGAATGACCTGTCACCGCATATCGGTCAGCCTTGGCCCAAATGCGAAGATACACGTCCTGCAGTGCATCCTCCGCTTCGGCCCTGCTCTTCAAAACACGCAGGCACACACTGAATAGTTTCCCGCTTGTGGCATCGTAGAGAGCGGCCAGTGCAGCCCGGTCGCCAAGGGCGACCTTGCTGATCAGCTCTTCAATGTCCCTGCGGTCCGTCATTCGTGTCCTAAGCCGTTCAAATAGCTTCTTTTCCTTGCCTGACTGACAGAAATGGCCCCAAACGGCAAGCTCTTGCCGCTGGGACCACCCTGAATTGGTACCAATCAACTCACAACCCAATCGTCACGGATTACATCCCGAGCGACGCCGCGAAGCCCGTAATGCCACCCATTCCAAGATCGGCTTTCATCGTGGCCGCGCCTGTTTCGAGGTCAATCTCGTAAAGCCCAGCCGACGCAGCACCTTCCATCTGAAGGATTGCAAGCGCCATGTCCTCACCTTCTTTGGCCGAAACGATGTCGAAGCCACCCATCGGGGCCAAATCGACAGGTGCACCGTCAACGGTGATTTTGCCAATGGTTTCCAATGTACCGGCATTATTGGCCAAGCTCACCAGCGTGTCGGTTGCAGCATCAAGCGCATATTGGAACGTCGAGCCAGCCGTCTCGCCGTTTATGGCGTTGGTATACGCATTGGCGAAGATCATCGGCGTTGTGCCTGCCATGGGGTCATCGTCAGCATAAGCTAGATCGGTGAATCGGCGCACGGAACCGGCGCGCTCATCATTGTCACCGAAGCCATCAGGGAAATAGACAAGGTTGTCTCCCGCCGATGTGACTGCGCGCACAGCGTCAATTTTGTTGTTGAAATCAAACGCAACCATCTTGCCGTCGCCGATCATCGCGTCATCCATGAACGTGGCTCCCAGATCGGTCATCTCACCCGACATCGGATCAATTGTCGCAATCATGCCGTCAGAGAAGCCTAGCAGTTCGCCAGTCACCGGACGCCAGGCAATCGCCTTCAGGGGTGATGCCAAGCTATAGGTCATCACGTCGCTAGGGGCATTCACATCGCTCATCACAACGAGCGTTGCGCCATCATCTGCCAGTGCATAGCCGGAAACTGCTGCGTGACCTGCAGCAAATGCCGGGCTGGCTGCAAGGGCAATCATGGACGTCACAAGAGCTTGGATTTTCATCGTTCTTCCTTTCAATTTGGTATCAGCGCGCACGTATTTGGATGCGTTCTGTCCTCAACCACGAAAGGAACTGCTGGATAGTTTCAGCGTGATCTGGACAATTCTGAGTTTCACCGTGGTGTTGGCCAACCCAAAATGCATGACGGGCCGAAATGGACTGTCGTTCGCAGTGAAAAATCATCGAAGCGGCCATTGGAGCAGTCGCAGCGAATTGACTCTTCGTCCCGCTCACTGTCAGTCCAAGCCCGGCCAGGTGAACGGCCCTGGTCCCGGGGATCGGTCATTCACGCCTAGCGCGGCGAACTTGCGGCATGAGCCCATTTTACCGAATGCTGCGGTATCAACAAATGTCGGCTAGCAGTGATAATGCTTCGCATATTTTGTCACAAATCTGCATTCCAACAGCGCTAGGCTCTGGACTCATTGAGTTTCAAAGCCAGTAGATAACGAGGGCTGCAAGCGCGATTGCTGACAGGAAGACTTTTGGGCATCTGTCGTATCGTGTCGCAACCCGCCGCCAGTCCTTC
>NZ_JAHVJA010000017.1 GCF_019801465.1 Leisingera daeponensis | reverse complement strand
CCAACATCCCAATCTGTGCTCCCCGATAACCTCGGGGGCATGATTCACATCAGTGTAAGGGGGTCATTTTTGGACGCCGATTTCCCCGCTACGGGGTCAAAATTGCATGCCTGTTCACACGCATTATCCCTACTGCGAGCCCACGCAGCAAGAAAATCAAATTCACAGTATGGGCTCGGTCCCGACATTCTCCGCACTATCCACGAAGGTCCGCCTTCGTGTGCAGCTCGCAACCTGGGTCAGCGACGTGACACAAAAGTCGGTTTTGCCTGACACCTAACAGCTTAGTGCGCTGAGAGCATTAGCGGCCGGAGGTTTGGTAAGCGCGTTGACTTGGAATTTTCCATTTTACTCTGGGGCTTTAGGTCGCTGAACCAACTTCGTTAAATGGTGTTAGTCCAGCACAGGTTCGATCGGTCGAACAATTGCCCGAGGTGCTTGCACTTTCGGCCGACGGGCTTCGCTCAGAGCAGACACGCGGCTCGCCTCAGCCGCCTGCTTGAGGCGGTTCTCGATCTCGCCCAACCCGGCCCACTTTCGGCGACGTTTCCACGGATCAAGGATAAAGAGATACTCGTCATCCGTTCCAGCTTTCCGACGCACCCCCATGCTCGTCGCTCGCTTTAGGGTGATCCGGTAAGCATCGGGATAGATCTCGGCCAATTGGGAATAAGCGCCATTGGTCACGATGACTGTAGCACCTCGGCCAAGAGCTCTTCGGCACGCAGAAGACAGTCGTACCTGATCAGCCCAAGAAAAAACTGAAGGGCCATAGCGGTCGAAATGATCGCGATTAGGGTTCGAGTAAGTGGGATCACAGAAGACAACATCCCCGTCTCCTGCTCGGTCGATAGCGGCTTCGAAGTCTCCAACCGTAAGGTCAATATCTCCGGATAAAACTTGGGCGCATCCCTCAACGATCCCTTCTCGCCACAATACGTCCGGGCGCCTAGAGCCTCCTCCATAAGGAGTGTTAAATTGGCCTTGCTTGTTGGTCCGGTGAATGCCGCCATAACAGGTGCGATTGAGCCAAATCATTCGCACGGCACGCTCAAATGGGGATTTGGGTGCGAGTTCCCTGACTGCGTTGTAGGTTTCTCTATCTACCGGCAAGGAGGCTAAGGCTTTGACTAGGTAGTCAGGCACGTCGGCCACAGCCGCATGCGCCAAAACAAGGTCTTCATTTAGGTCGTTTAGGATCGCGCGGGCCGGAGCTGTTGCATAAAAGATCGCACCCGATCCCAGGAAGGGCTCGATGTAGGTGCCACCGCTCGTATCAAGATGACGTCTCAGTATCGGTGCGAGGCTGCGTGCGAGCCATCGTTTGCCGCCGGCCCAGCGGAGGAATGGCTTGCAGGCTTCCTGAACGACGGCCGCAGATTGCGTTTTGCCTTCTTTTATTTGTGCTTGGTTGCCCACGGCTTGAGACACCATCCCGCTCCTCCGATTGTTAAGCCCCGCCGCCCCGCATAAGTGACATCACGTACTCTTCCAAGATTCTGGAGGAGCGGCCGTTCGCGAGGCTGACCTGTCGGTTAGCATGCACAAGGGGTAGTAGAGCATTCGGATAGCGCGCGCTTGTCAGTCTCGATAGCGTCCGCACAATCTCTTCGAGCTCGGGAAAATCGGTAGGGACTGGGACTTCGGGCCCGCCATTGGCGAGAGTTGTAGCAGGTGTCTGAAGGGCCACTACGTGGGTCTCGGACAGTCGGACCCCAATTCTAGTGCCGTAGCTAACCCGGTCGCGATACCCCTCTGGATCATAGCTTCGGCCTTGGATCTCTTCCTTGATAAAGCGTCGTGGCGGCATAAAGACATCGCCTGGCTGCGGCACGGCTTGCGAAAAGTCCTCAAGGAATTCGGTCATTTGCCCGGTTTTCTCTACGCCAACAAGATGCATCGGAGAACCTTTAGCCCGTAGCCAATCGAGGTAACGCCGGATTCCGTCGACAACCCGAAATCCGGCGGCGCGGAGCATCAAAGACCCGTCCTTTATAAAAAGGATGTTGGCAAGCCGCGCGTCGCGGTTCGCTTTGGTCAGGAGCATTGGCAGACGGAAGAGGCACAAGACTTCCAGAACGCCCATGAAGCCATGCGCCACCTCTTCGCCCGGCGACTCTTCGCTGTCTGAATCTGACAATAGGCCGAGGTAGTCCGACAGATAGTGCGCGTGCGCGCAATGAGGGCAGCCGAAAATCTGCTTCGGCGGTAAGTCAAACTCCTGTCGGCAATCGAGGCACTTCATGGACCGCTTTGCGCGGGGCGCTCCCTGCGGCAGCCACCCCTCGAAGAGGAGAAACTCGAGCACGTCGTAGAGATCTGTAATACCCCGGCACAGAGTGGCGTTTATAACCTCCCGAAGCGTGTCCTTCATTGAGCGCGACCCCATGCGCACACCCCGAAGCGGCAGGTAGGCTGGCCGCAGCGTATGTCGGCCCAAGATGTCACTCATGTCCCGAGGATCCATGATCGGATCGGCCGCGAGCCTCTCAAGATCAGCAAGGCGGAGCAGGCTAGCCCCAGGGTTGATGAAGGACATGGCCTTCTCTCGGCGCACCGGGTTCGGCACGACCTGAAGTCCCGCATCTACGGTCACGATATCCTCGATCACTGGCGCTTGCGCGATATCAACGCGGAGGGTCGGCTCCGTTCCCGCAGGTGTGCGTGGCGCATCATCTACACGTAGGCTTTGCACCACGCTCTGGAGAACAGGGTGCTGAATCATCTCCATGTGCGCGATCTTGGAAGCCGCTTCGAAGCCGGCTCCGCCCCTTTTCTGATAGGGCATGGTTCAGTCTTCCCGTGATGGGTCCGGTGCTCCGGAGAATTTGCGGATTTGAACTGGCAAAGCGAAAGGCATCGAAAGCGTTTTGAGCCGTACATACCCCTTCGATGTGATCCGTTCGACATCGGCTGCTATATCGCGAAAGGCCCGCTTGTGCTGAAGTTCACGCACCTCGCGATCATCGTCGAGATGCGTGACGATAAAATTCTCAGTATTTTTTACTAAGTCAGGCGACAGCGTAGAGATCGACTGCGTGGCGTAAACAAGAGAGATATTGAACTTCGCGCCTTCCTTGGCAAGCTTGTTGTAGACGTTGTCTCCCAATCCGCGATCGTCACTCGGGAACAAGATGTGAGCTTCCTCAAAGTAGAGGATGACCATATCAGTTCCCAGAGCGCCTTCATTGAAGCGCCGCATCTGACTTGCCAGAAGCGAACGAGCTATCCGCTCGGCGATCGCTTTTCGTACCTTCTCGTCGCCCATGGACAGATCCAAAAAAACCGTCTTTCCGGAGTGCGCTTCTTCTATGACTTTGGTGAAGACGTTGGCCCCGCCCACCGCGTGGTATTCCTTGAAACGGGTGAATTTCTTTGGGCCTGACGCGCCCCGAGCCGCCCCATTCAAGATGGCCAAAAGGCCCGCTGCGGTCGGGTCAAAGTAAGGGTCGCCGGTCGTGCTGGACGCAGGGAACAGTTTGCGCCTATCCGACGCACTTGCATCCGCGTGTATTTCGGCAACCCTCTTCCAGACATTTGCTGCCACGCGGTAAGGCAGCATATTCTTCATTTTGCCATCGGCACCTTCAATGGTCTGCTTTAGCTGTTCGTCGGCAAGAAGTTGGTCCTTCACATCCTTCCTGAAATCCACCCAGATGTTTCCGGTCGGTGGCGGAAAGCCAGCTTCGGCGAGAATGGAGTACCAAATCCCCATTGTTCGCCAGTAACGCTTGTAGCCACTTTGATCGCTGGCGAGTGTTGGTGCTGATGCTAAAGGCTCAGGCTCCCACTCGCGGGCTGGTGCGATGTAGTCGGGAATACTGCTCCCGTACTCGCTTTCCCAAAGACTAAAAATCAGACTCTTACCTACGTCTGGGTTGGCATAGAAGTCGACTTTCAGGGAGGAAGGTTCCGGAAGACCAGAGCGTTTGTCACTTTCCCGCGGCATCGGGCTTAAGCTGTAGCGGACGCATTTCTTAGGGTAGCGTGCCGCGAGACATCCATCGTCTTGCTCGTTCCAGTACGTGTACTCTCCCGAGGGATCGAAGATGATCTGACCGGCTCTCCCGCCTGTGAGAACTGTGTCGGCAACAACCTTCATCGTGTTCGATTTGCCGAACCGAGTTTTACCGAAAAGCGCCGTTCTATGACCGTAAGTCTTTCCGGTGAAATCAGAAGGATCGATTTTGATTTCGACATGGCCTTGGGTCACGATGGAAGGGGTTTCCGTGTAGCGCAAGGTACCAATCTGGAGCGGATCTGGCGCTTCACTAAAGGCGTTTAGCATCTCCGAGAGATGATCGCGGATTGGAACGTAGACCTCGTATAGATGTGGCGCGAAGAAGGTATCCACGTCTGGGCCGAAGCCAATCTCCAGGTGCCCTTCCTCGGCAGCCTTGTCGTAAAAGGTGCCGACAATCCGACCCTTGAGAGCGGACCACTGGAATTCCTTGTCCGAGATTGGGTCGATATTGGCCTGACTTCTATGTAACTCGAAAACAGTCTGCTTGATGTCGCTATCTATCGGCGTCGGGATTGAGTCTGTGATGCGCACCATGATCAGGCGGTCGCAGGCCTTTCCTTCCGCCCTTGAAACCCGTGTCGGGGCTAGCCGCACTACCACGAGGGTGTTGCGGGGCACACCGCCGCAGTTGCGTTTCCACGCATCGCAGGTCACGATGGTAACATCGTCGTAAGAGAGGTTTAGGATAAAACCGAGAAGGTTTTCGTGATGTCCTGGCTGTGATCGTTCAGGTTGGTAGCTTCTGGCGATCTCGGCCACCGGACCCGCTTCACTTGTTGTCTCTTGCCCCGGCACATCCATTCCTTCAACGAGCTCCGCCTCGAAATCGCGTAGTTCTGTAAATCCTGGCATCTAGTCGTCTCCGAGCGGGCTGGCCCTCATAAAGAGTGCCTATGAAAAACAAAGCCCCCTCATCATCCGCAATGTCGTCCTGCTCTGCAATGCCAAGTAGTAAAAGTTTCCTAAGATCCTTTCGCATGTGGTTTAACGGCGGATGCTAACTGTAGCTGTTTGACCCATTTGGGCCCAGGCTTCATGCCGCCGCCTGCGATCATCACGGTCCGACAAACCCTAAGGAGCAGTGCCAAATTTAGTACTGGAAACTGTGTCCACGAGAGGCGCGAAAGATGGAGAGCGGTCGGTCCATTTCCTCTGCACCTTTTATCAGTATTCCTGAAATCGCTCACTTCGAATGAGGCAGGCCCAGAGTTGTCAACATTTTTTTGGGAATGACGGCGTTTTCTGGAAGGCCAACAAAGATTCTTTAACGAAAATTGCCGTCCTGATCCGGGCGGTTCGCCTGCCGCCCCTTCCTAGCTAACAGCCCTATGGGCTTTATAGGAAGGGGATTCTACAACCTGTTGATTGAAGGGTGCGCTTAAATAAATATCTTAAGTTGTAAAAATATCACAATCTTCCTGAGGCAAGGGCTTTCCCCACACTGCGCGGATTGCTCTTCGCAGCAGCAGCTGGGTAATCTCCGCCTATGATGCTGAACACTATCTCTCATATCACCCTCGCCGCCTGCGGACACATACGCTGATCCATCCAGGATCAGCGTGAGGGCACGTTCAGCCGTGCGGTTCCTCTGACAGCTTATTACCTCTCGAATCGTCTGCCGAAAAACGGCCGCCGGTCTGGGAATCTTGGGGGCCAGAAGCTCCCTGGTCATTGTACAAACGGAAACTTTGTGAAGGCGGCATCCGCTGTGGAGCCGTTTTCGCAAGTTTCCTGCACAGCAGCGAGGGAGCGCCAAGACCTGTAATTTGTGGGGGAATTGCAGCGAAGCACAATGTCTTCGTGTGCAGCGGGTGCGTTCTCCGAGACTATCGAAGCTGCAGTCCAATTTTCGCACAAGGCATTGATTTAAGTGAAATTATTCCATCTTCGCCCGAACCGGTGTAAACAGCCTCGCCACGAAGATCAGCAGAAGGAGAGACCAGAATGAAGACCTGAACTTCTTTAGAAACGAAAACACCGGAATGTTGGCGCATTCCGGCGTGATCGTTCGAGGCAGACCGAAACCCGCCAGCGTTGACACTGGTCCCTTAGCAAATCCTGCGATCCGTCGCAAGGCTTCTGCGTGGGCGACGGCCTTCCTCACCCAATAGGCACACTTCCCCAAATGGAAAGATGAGCGAACCGGCCCTGACCGTAAACGGCAGGGCGGGACGGACTGTCTTTGCCTGTCTTCACGGAATGGTGCCTCAGCGGGGCCAGCTTCGCGCAGCCCCGGTGTGTGACTCCCTGCGTCCGGTTGGCGGGCGGAGGCCGATACCCCATGAGGAAAATTTGCAATGACCATTCAAGAGCCCGGCTGGCTGCCGGGTCAGCAGGAAACGGATGCTGGCGAGCTGAGCCCTATTGGCTTTCTTTGCGACGGCATTCTCAGCGCTGTTCGCCAGCTTCCCAGCAGCCCTGAGGAAGCCACGGTTGAGATCGGCACACGGATCAGCAGCATTCTGTCGCTGTTCTCCGAGACTGAAGGCGAAGTCCAGTCTGCAAAACGGCGGATCTCTGCGCTCAAGAGCGATCTGCGCCGGGTGACGGAGCAATTGGCGGTGCTGCGCCAGGAGCATTTCGGGCAGAGCTCGGAAAAAGACCTCGGCGATCCCGCGGAAGATGACCTTGGCCTCGCGCTTGACGATGACCTTGACGATGAACCGAAGGAAAAACCCAAGGGTAAGCGCTCGCGCAAAGTGCCCAAGGATATCAAGGTCATCACCGTTGATCATTTCCCCGACGATATGAGCTGCGGCACATGCGGGCATGATCTCAAGACGATCAAGCGTGAGGAACGTGCCGGGAGCTTCCGGATCGTGCCGGAGCATGTGGTTCTGGTGAAAGACGTATATCACACCTGCGCGTGTAACCACGGGATCTGCAAGGAGAACAAACCCGTGGCTGCGAAATCCAAAAACTACATCATGAAGGGACGTAGTCTGGAGCCGGGATTTGCGGCCGAAGTTGCATGTCAGAAGTTTTTCGAGCATATCCCGCCCTATCGGCTGGAGCGGCGGTTCAGGAACGCCAACATCAACCTGGCCCGCCAAACGATCGACAAGGTTGTTGCTCACTTGGCAAAACATCTGGTGCCGGTCCAGGACGAGCTTCATGCGCATGTGCTTGCTGGTCATACCGCACAAATGGATGAGACCCCGGTGAAGGTTCAGGCGCCTGGAAAGGGAAAGTGCGACACCGGGTATTTTTGGGTGATCAACCGCGATGAACGCGATTGGAACTCGGAAGCCCGGCCTGCTGTGGTGTATCGCTATGCCCATTCCCGTGCCGGCGCAGTTGCAGAGGAATTGCTTTCTGGCGCGTCGCTCCGTTTCCTGCAGACTGACGGCTACTCGGGTTACAACTGTCTCTTTAAAGACAGCCGGGAGAATGACGGTCTGATGCCGGTGCGCTGCAATGCCCATGCACGGCGCAAGTTCTTCGAAGCCCATCTGGCAACCAAGAGCAAGCTGGCAGCCAAGGTCGTGCAGATGTACCGCAAAATGTATGCTGTCGAAAAGGCGGCCAAAGGCCTGCCCCCGGAGGCGCGCGAACAGTTGCGCCTCGAGAAAACCCTGCCCATCCTGACCGAGCTCAAAGCCATCCTGACGAAACATCAGGAAGACGCCACCGGGAAACTGAAAACGGCCATCAACTACACGCTCAACGCCTTTGACGGGCTGCCGCGGTTCGTGTTCGATGGCCGGCTTGAGATCGATAACAACGCAGTCGAACGCTGCATCCGCGGCATTGCTCTAACGAAGAAGAACTCGCTTTTCGCCGGGAACCATGAGGCGGCTGAAGTCTGGGCAACCTACTATTCGCTCATCGAAAGCGCGCGCCTGAACAAGGTCAACCCCCGCAGCTACCTGAACTGGGTGGTGCAGGAAATCGAGCGCAACCGCGGTGAGTTGGACTATGGCCAGCTGATGCCCTGGCACTGCCCGGTCGGCCGGATCGACGACTGACAGGCTATCACCGCCCTGCCTACAGGGCGGTGACGCATTCTCACACAGCCGGATCCCCATGCGGGGTTCCGGCCCAAAGCCGTGTCTGGACGGCTTCCCGGTGATACTTGCAAGTCTTCATAGCCTTAATCCGTTTAGCACTGCGCCCCCTTGTTCGAGCTTAGGCAGAAACTGGAACGAGTTCAGCGGCAAGCTCCAGTACAAGGCAGCTCACCGCCTCCCAGGCTTGATCCTGCGATTTCTTCCCGCGCAACTTGCGGGCCAGCGCGGACCCGCGGGCGGAGGCTTCCTGTGCCAGCAGCAGAAGGGCGATTTCCCGCATCTGATGCATGGCCAGATCGGCCTCGTTTTGCCCTAGCAGCCTTTTTAGTTCAGCCGGTGCCGCGCAGTCGAACAGCAGGCGCTTCAGGGCGGGCCCGTGTTTTGACGCCTCGGCCCAGGCAATACAGATGTCGGTCATACCCGCCATCTCGGAGTGAAAATCCTCAACCGGCATGCTTGCTGTCTGCCTGGAATAACCGGCCTGCCGCTCGACAAGGAGCTCCCGCTGGGCCGGGTCATAGGACATCACAAGCCCATCGAGCGACACGTCCGATGTAATGGGGGTTCCGAAGCGCTTGCGCAGGCTGAGCGCTTCCGCAAAGAGCACCAGCTGCAAAAGACCGGCCTGCGGCAGATCGCAGGAAATACGCTGGATGCCACTGCGGCCAGTGTGCTTGTAGTTGAGCGCGAGCCGGGCACCGCCGTCCTCCCGCGCCTCCATCGAAAATATCTTTGCAGCCATGGCGCGGGTTATATGGAAGGCTGCCGGACCTTCAAGCTGCGGCCGACAAGGTTCTGCGGTGCTAGGCAATCATGCGCCCAAGGTCCGGCAGAAAATGGAAGGGACGTGTTGCAAGAGCACCCTTGGCCATTCCGGATTCTTTCAGGCCACGCGGAAATACGGTGTTCAGCGAAGGGGAATCGCTTGGTCCGTCTTTGATTGGAGCGATAGTCTTGTGAATGCATGCCTGCAAAAAATTCGGCGGCGGCGGCAATTTCCGGGGCGGATACACCGCTTACCTTTTACCAGCAAAGCGAGGATGTGCGGATCCGTTACCAGGAAATCCGCGCTTTCGCGTCCGGCTCCGGCGGGATGTCCGGACAGGCGGCGGCAGGCCGGCATCAATACGCCCCGAGCCCGGCTCACGGCAGTTTATTTACCTATGAAAGAAAGAGACCGTTATGAATAAGAACCTTGCCATCCTGGCGGCCGCAGCCATGGCACCTGCGGCGGCCTATTTTGTCTACAGCAGCGCCGGGAGAAAAGTTGCATCCACGCAGCGCACCGTTCTGGAGTCCGGTGCCCCGCTCACCGAGGTCCAACTCCCGCCGGAGTTAAGCGAAACCGCCCCCATGAGCAGCGGCAGCATCATAGATGCTGCCTGGCGGCGGATTTCCCGGCCGAGACCGGCAGTGGACAGGGCGCAAAGGGCAGAACGGGCCAGCAGTGGGGCCCCAAGGGTGGGCAGGCGCAGGGCGATGCGCAGTGCCACGCGTGCGTTTGCACCGCGACCATAAACCGCCCATGCTGCCAGGCAGGCCAGACCGCCAAGGCTAAACATAAAGGACAGGAATTGCAGCTCGACGGCAGCAGGCAGGTTGCTTAGCAGTGCGACGGCGGCCGCTCCCGCCCATTCCCTGGCGCTTGGCCGCCGGGGCTTCATGGCCATGATCGCCGCCGAGAGTACCAGGGCAAAGACTGCAACTGAAATGCCGGGGAGCTGCTCCCAGAACAGCCAGTCGGCAATCGCAACCAATGACGCAAGAATGGGGATCGCGTGGCGCATCCGCAGCGAGGCCAGCAGCGCGCCGGCCCCATGAACTCTGTCAGACCGCCGTTGCGGCGGCCCGGCTGTTGTCTCCAGCCACCAGGCGTCGAGCCTGATGCTGTCGGGCACGCCGTGAATGATTATTTCCTGCCTCATGTCCTGTCTCCTGCTTGCAGTCTTCTTTGCCCGGCAGGATGCCTGCCCCCCTTGCAGCTTTGCCGCGCCGTCTCCGCAGGTTTCAGGGGGCTTTTGTGCAGGTTTCGTGCAGCGGCTCAGTGACCGCGCAGGTCTGGCCCGGGGCGGCAAGCTGCGCAGCCCCCGGTGGCTGGGTCCGGCCATTTACGGCCGCGACTGAGCACCCCGCCGCTCACCATTGCTGGCGCCGCACACCATGCTTGAAAGTCCGGCGGAATTCCCTGTAACTCGCGCCATGCCAGCAAAGATTTTCTCGATTGAAGCGCGGGAAGACGGCGGTGCCCGGCTCGCGCTCAACTACAAACACGCCGGGCGCAGCGGCATACAGCGTATCTCCTGCGATCTTTCGCAGGCCGGTTTGTTGCAGCTGGTGCTTTTTGCGGAAGCGCTCAGCCTGCACCAACGCTTTGGGCGCCCGGGGGCGCCGGATCTGTCCACTGACGGGTTGATCATCTCCTTTGACGCAGCGCGGGGGGATCTCAATGTTCAGCGGCAGGCCGGCTATTCCAAACAGACTGCGCGGTTGGCGGTTGAAGTCTTTCTTTCGGGAATGGCGGAGATGACTGACCTTTGCATTACCAGGGCGGAGACGTCAAAGCACGGGCCCGCTTTAAAGCGTTTGCTGGCGGACACCGCCGCGCCGGAAGGACTTGCACAGGATCTGGGGCAGGACGAGGCCGATCTGGCCATGCATCAGCTGCGCGAAATTGCGTTCCTGCTGCTGGTGCAGGACACCTCCGCCCGCAAGTCTGGCCTTGCCCGCAAGCTGCGAGGGAAGAAATCGCAGGATCAGGCGCGGTCAGCGGTCAATGCTCTGGTACTTGAGCTTGCGGCTGAACTTGTGGCGGTGTCTGCATGTGTTCCGTCAGGTGACCCGGGGACACCGCTGGAACGCCGTGCCGGCTGCTAGCGCCGCGAATTAGGGTGTTAAAGTTTTCGCGCGTCAACTAATGTGTCTGGAAGGGAGCGGCACGGCCGCACTGGCTGGGACACATCTTGTGCAATCGAAGCGAGCAACTTCATGGGTGACAAGAAGATCAAAAACATGGAGGAATTTGCGGCGGTCAGCGGCATTTCACGTCCAACGCTGTCGAAATTCTTCAATGACCCGTCCAGTGTGAGGGCGTCGACGCGGCAACGCATTGAAGCAGCGCTTGACTGCTACGATTACCGGCCCAACCTCTATGCCATCAACCAGAACCGGCGGCTGACCAAGAATATCGGGATCATTGTTCCCTACCTGGCTGACCCGTTCTTTGCGGAGATCGCGCGCAACATCGAGGAGCACATTCTGGGCACCGGATACCGGCCGGTACTGCTGGGCTCACACGGCAGCCCCGAGCAGGAGATCGAAAACCTGGAGAACCTGCGGCTGCTGAAGCCTGCCGGAGTACTTCTCGCGCCCCTGGGCCGGGCGTCGGACCAGGCGCGCATAGCTACTTTTTGCGAAGAAGTCCCCACGGTGCTGTTTGACGCCAGTGCCGGGACTTCGGGGGACGCATTCGTCGGGTCAAACAACGATCAAAGTGTTGGATTGATTGTGGATTACCTGTGCAGAACGGGAGAGCCGCCCGCATTCTTCGAGATGCAGACCCCCACGAACCCGAACGCCTACAAGCGGCGCCATGCTTATCTTGCGGCCATGGAGCGGCTGAACCACACACCGCATTTGATTCAGGCCGCAGGAGAAGGCTGGGAATTCGAAGAGATCGGTTTCCGGGAAGGAACCCGGGTGGTGCGCGACAGGAACTTGCCTACCAATACGATCCTTTGCAGCAATGACCGCTTGGCGATCGGCTTTCTGTCGGCGGCCTATGAGGCCGGAATACGGGTTGGCCTGGATGAAGACTGCAGCATGCGGGTTGCCGGGCATGATGACCATCCGTTCTCCCGATACACCTGCCCGACGCTGACGACCGTGTCACAGGATTACGAAGCCATTGCCCGCAAAAGCGCCGAGGCCTTGATGGCCCTCATTGAGGCCGGACAGGTGCCCGATTCGCGGGAGGTGACCCTGTTTGACGGCCGTCTGGTCATGCGCGGGTCCGCCTAAGCCGCTGATCTTCCCGGCAGGCATTAAAACTTTACGCGCGTAAAAAATAAATTGACGCCGGGGCACTGCTGCCGGTAACCTTGAAGGCGACATCTGAACAGGGAGGTAGAGGATGTTTGCAAAATACGCATTGAGTGCGGCAACGGCCATATCACTGATCGCGGCGGGCAACGCTTCTGCCGAGACCATCACTATCGCCACTGTCAACAATGGCGACATGATCCGGATGCAGGGTCTGACGGATGATTTCACCGAGAAGACTGGCCACGACGTCGAATGGGTGACACTGGAGGAAAACGTGCTGCGCCAGCGTGTGACCACCGACATCACCACCAAGGGCGGCCAGTTCGACATCATGACCATCGGCATGTACGAAACCCCGATCTGGGGCAAGAACGGCTGGCTGGTGCCGCTGGATGACTTACCTGCTGAATATGACGCCGATGATATCCTGCCGGCCATGCGCGGCGGCCTAAGCGTCGATGGCACGCTTTATGCCGCGCCGTTTTATGGCGAAAGCTCCATGATCATGTACCGGACCGACCTGATGGAGAAGGCGGGCCTTGAGATGCCAGACGCCCCGACCTGGGAGTTCGTCGCCGAGGCCGCCCGCGCCATGACCGACAAGGACAACGGGATCTATGGCATCTGCCTGCGCGGCAAGGCCGGCTGGGGCGAGAACATGGCCTTTTTGACCGCCACCGCCAACGCCTTTGGTGCGCGCTGGTTCGACGAGAACTGGCAAGCCCAGTTTGATCAGCCGGAGTGGAAGGAAACCCTGGAGTTCTACGTGAACCTGATGAACGACGCGGGCCCTCCGGGTGCGTCGAACAACGGCTTCAACGAGAACCTGTCGCTGTTCCAGCAGGGCAAATGCGGCATGTGGATCGACGCCACCGTGGCGGCGTCCTTCGTGACCAACCCCAACGACTCGACAGTCGCCGACAAGGTCGGTTTTGCGCTGGCGCCGGACACCGGCAAGGGCAAACGCGGTAACTGGCTCTGGGCCTGGGCGCTGGGTATCCCTGCAGGCACCCAGAAAACGGATGCTGCCAAGGAGTTCATACAGTGGGCCACCTCCAAGGAATACATTGAGCTGGTGGCCGCGAAAGAAGGCTGGGCCAACGTGCCGCCAGGTGCGCGCACCTCCCTGTATGAAGACCCCAACTACAAGGACGTGCCATTTGCCCGGATGACGCTGGAAAGCATCCTGTCGGCCGACCCCACCAATCCGACGGTAGACCCGGTTCCCTATGTCGGCATCCAGTTCGCAGCGATCCCCGAATTCGCCGGCATCGCAGGCCAGGTAGGCCAGGAATTTGCAGCTGCGCTGGCTGGTCAGCAAAGCGTCGATGAAGCCCTGGCCAAGGCTCAGGCACTGACCACCGACGAGATGGAAGCCGCAGGCTACTGATCTCCCGCACGGATACCCGGGGGCGGCCAGGCCGCCGCCCTCTGGCCCCAGCGATCCCCCAGAGCGCATAATCGTCCAAGGCGGCACGCGTGCCGTCAACGGAGGAGGTACACCAAATGGCAACGCAACACTCCCAACCCGCGGACCGGCTGACGATGGCCCCGCCCGCACCCGAGCCGGCAAGCCAGCCCGCTGCGGCGGACCACCAGAGCGGCACGAAACACGCCCGCACCGCAGCCCGGCTGATGATGGCGCCGGCCGTGATCCTGCTTCTGGGCTGGATGCTGGTGCCACTGACGATGACGCTCTATTTCTCGTTCAAGAAGTTCCTGCCGCTGCGGGGCGGCGACCTGGGCTGGGTCGGCTTTGACAACTACGTCCGCTTCGTTTCCTCCAGTGCCTTCTGGCCCAGCGTCCAGGCGACATTGGTGATCGTCGGCGGTGTTCTGGCGATTACCGTGGTCCTTGGCGTGCTGCTGGCGATCCTGCTCAATCAGCCGATGTGGGGCCGCGGTGTCGTCCGCATCCTTGTGATCGCGCCCTTCTTCGTGATGCCCACCGTATCGGCGCTGGTGTGGAAGAACATGTTCATGGACCCGGTCAACGGTCTGCTGGCGCATGTATGGCGGGCCTTCGGCGCCGAGCCGCTGGTCTGGCTGACCGAGGCGTCGACGCAGTCGATCATCCTGATCGTCAGCTGGCAGTGGCTGCCGTTCGCAACGCTGATCCTGCTGACCGCCATCCAGTCGCTGGACAGCGAACAGCTGGAAGCGGCAGAGATGGACGGCGCGCCGCCGGTGAAGCGCTTTGCCTACATCACCCTGCCGCACCTGTCGCGCGCCATCACCGTGGTGGTGCTGATCCAGACGATCTTCCTGCTTTCGATCTTCGCAGAAATCTTTGTCACCACCCAGGGCGCCTTTGGCACCAAGACCCTGACCTACCTGATCTTCCAGCGCGTGCTGGAGAGCCAGAACATCGGGCTCGGCTCGGCCGGCGGTGTCTACGCCATCATCCTCGCCAACATCGTTGCCATCTTCCTGATGCGCATCGTCGGCAAGAACCTGGACGCGTAAGGAGGCCCTCATGGCACGTGCAATCACATCGCAACGCAAAGCCCTGAATACTGCCCTGGCATGGGGTGTGGGCCTCTTGATCTTCTTCCCGATCCTCTGGACCATCCTGACCAGCTTCAAGACCGAAGCCCAGGCTATCAGCGACCCGCCGGTCTTCCTGTTCTTTGACTGGACGCTGGAGAACTACTCGGTGGTGCAGGAGCGCTCCGACTACGGCCGGTTCTTGTGGAATTCAATCATCATCGCCGGGGGCTCCACCATCCTGGGTATCATCATCGCGGTGCCCGCCGCCTGGTCGATGGCCTTTGTGCCCTCGAAGCGGACCAAAGACATCCTGTTGTGGATGCTGTCCACCAAGATGCTGCCAGCAGTTGGCGTTCTTTACCCGATCTACCTGCTGTTCATCAAACTGGGCTTGCTGGACACCAAGATTGGCCTCGTGATCGTGCTGATGCTGATCAACCTGCCGATCATCGTTTGGATGCTCTACACCTACTTCAAGGAAATCCCCGGGGAGATCCTCGAAGCGGCCCGGATGGATGGTGCCACCCTGCGCGAAGAGGTGCTGTATATCCTGACGCCAATGGCCATTCCCGGCATCGCCTCGACGCTGTTGCTGAATGTGATCCTGGCCTGGAACGAAGCCTTCTGGACGCTCAACCTGACTGCGGCCACGGCAGCACCGCTCACCGCCTTCATCGCCAGCTATTCCAGCCCTGAAGGTCTTTTCTACGCCAAGCTGAGCGCGGCCTCCACCATGGCCATTGCCCCGATCCTGATCCTCGGCTGGTTCAGCCAGAAGCAACTTGTCAGCGGCCTGACCTTCGGCGCTGTGAAATAAGGAGACGAAATCATGGGACGCATTACTCTGGACAAAGTCTCCAAAAGCTTTGGCGACGTGCAAGTCATCCCACCCCTGGACCTGACCATCGACGACGGCGAATTCACGGTCTTCGTTGGCCCTTCTGGATGCGGCAAGTCCACCCTGCTGCGGCTGATCGCCGGTTTGGAGGACGTATCCTCCGGCCAGATCCGCATCGACAAGCAGGACGCCACCCATGTTCCGCCCGCCAAGCGCGGCCTGGCGATGGTGTTTCAGTCCTACGCGCTCTATCCGCATATGTCGGTGCGCAAGAACATCGCTTTCCCGATGAAGATGGCCAAGGTCCCGGTTGAAGAACAGAACCGCCGCATCGAAGCCGCCGCCAATGCGCTGAACCTCACCGATTACCTGGACCGCCGTCCCGGCCAGCTGTCTGGCGGGCAGCGCCAGCGGGTGGCCATCGGGCGCGCCATCGTGCGGGAACCTTCGGCCTTTCTCTTCGACGAGCCGCTGTCGAACCTTGATGCGGCCCTGCGCGTGGGAATGCGGCTGGAGATCTCCGAACTGCATGAACGGCTGGAAACCACGATGATCTACGTGACCCATGACCAGGTCGAAGCCATGACCATGGCCGACAAAATCGTAGTGCTGCAAGCCGGGGTGATCGAACAGGTCGGCTCGCCGCTCGAGCTTTACCACACACCGCGCAATAAGTTCGTGGCCGGCTTCATCGGCTCACCCAAGATGAACTTCATCGAGGGCAAAGAAGCCGCTAAACACGGCGCCCACACCATTGGCATCCGTCCCGAGCATATCGAGGTGTCCGGCGAGGCAGGCACCTGGTCGGGTGTGGTCAGCGTCTCAGAACATCTGGGCTCGGACACATTCTTTCACGTCCACGGCACCGGTCTGGCAGAAACCATCACCGTGCGCGCTGACGGCGAAGTCGGGTTCCGCCACGGAGACCGCATCTTCATGACCCCGCGCGCCGATGTGATTCACAAATTTGACGCTGAAGGGCTGCGGATCGCATGAAACGGCTGGCAGGCAAAACAGCGCTGATCACCGGCAGCGCCCGCGGGATCGGCCGCGCCTTCGCGGAGGCTTATGTCCGCGAAGGGGCCCGTGTAGCCATTGCTGATATTGATTTCGACGGCGCGCAGACAGCAGCTGAGGAACTGGGTGGCGGGTCGATTGCCGTCCGGCTGGATGTCACCGATCAGACCAGTATCGAACAGGCCGTTGCCGAAACGGTCTCAGAGCTGGGGCGGATTGACATCCTGATCAACAACGCGGCCGTCTTCACCGCCGCTCCGGTTAGTGAAATCACACGCCAAGACTATGAGCGCACCTTTGCGGTCAATGTCGCCGGAACTCTGTTCACTCTGCAGGCAGTGGCCCGGCACATGATTGAACGCGGCGAGGGCGGCACGATCATCAACATGGCCAGCCAGGCGGGCCGGCGCGGAGAACCGCTGGTTGCCGTCTATTGCGCCACCAAGGCTGCCATCATCAGCCTGACCCAATCCGCCGGCCTCAATCTGATCCGGCACGGGATCAACGTGAACGCCATCTCTCCCGGCGTGGTGGAGGGTGAGCACTGGGACGGCGTCGATGCGCTCTTTGCAAAATATGAGGGCAAGGCGCCGGGTCAGAAGAAGCAAGAGGTGGCGCAGGCGGTGCCCTATGGGCGCATGGGGCGGGCGGACGATCTCACCGGCATGGCCGTTTTTCTGGCTTCTGACGAGGCCAGCTACGTCGTCGCCCAAACCTACAACGTGGACGGTGGACAATGGATGAGCTGATGGAACGCGAAACAGCACAACTTACTCCGGTTAAACTGAGCCAGGAGGCGCTGAAGGATCTGCCCGAAGGTATTGCAGGTCCCGGATACGACCGCGCCTCACTGAAGCCGGGGATCATCCACATCGGCCTCGGCAATTTCCACCGTGCGCACCAGGCCTGGTATCTGCACCGGCTGATGCAGAAGGGCCTGGCAAAGGATTGGGCCATCATCGGCGCCGGGGTACGCCCGTATGATGCCGCGATGCGGCAGAAACTGCTGGCGCAGGATTGCCTGACCACCCTGATTGAACTAGCGCCTGGCAGCGTTTCGGCCGAGATCACTGGATCGATGATCGATTACCTGCCGATAGAAGACGGGAACGGCGCGCTGATCCGCGCCATGGCCGATCCCGCAATTCGTATCGTGTCGCTGACCGTGACCGAAGGCGGTTATTTCTTGGACCCGGCAACCGGCGGGCTGGATGTGCGGCACCCCGACATTCGTCATGACGTGGAGAATCCAACCCGTCCCTGCACTGTTTTCGGAGCCATTGCAGCTGCGCTGAAAACCAGGCGCGATGCCGGAGCCGGCCCATTTACCGTTCAAAGTTGCGACAACCTCCGCGGCAATGGCAACGCCACCCGGCAAGCGGTGGTCTCGCTGGCAAGGCTCACCGACCCGAAGCTGGCGGATTGGATCGATCAGACCTGCAGTTTCCCGAATTCGATGGTCGACTGCATTGTGCCCGCAACCGGTCCCGTCGAAATTGCCCTTGCCCGTAAACTGGGCATCGAAGATGCCGTCCCCGTCACCCATGAAAACTACCGCCAATGGGTGATTGAGGATGACTTCTGCGCGGGTCGGCCCGACTGGAATAAGGCCGGGGCAGTGTTCACACCCTCTGTGCATGACTACGAGGTGATGAAAATCCGCATTTTGAATGCGGGCCACCAGGTTTTGGCCAATGCCGGAGAGATGCTGTCGGTAGAGACCATCGCCGATTGTATGGAGCATCCGCTGATTGCCGCGTTGTTCCAAAAGGTCCAGCAAGAGGAGATTGCCCCTTACGTTGCAGCGGTTCCGGGAATGAACCCGCAAGACTATGCCGAACTGATCGAGCGGCGGTTTTCCAACGCCGCCATCCGCGACACGGTCCGGCGGGTAGCCTTTGACGGCTCCTCCCGGCACCCGGGATTTGTCCATCCCATTCTGCGGGATGCGCTGGCAGCAGGCGGCCCGATCGCAGGCCTGAGCCTCGTCGAGGCGCTTTGGGCGCGCATGTGTGCAGGCACCCGGGAGGACAGCACCGGGATTGAGGCCAACGACCCCCATTGGGAAGCGCTGGCTGAGGCTGCAATGGCCGCAAGGCTGCGTCCGCAAGCCTGGCTCGAACAGCATGATATCTACGGTGATCTGGCCGGCAACCAATGGTTCGCTGTGGAGTTTTCGCGCTGGCTCAGCCTGATCTGGTCGGAAGGATGCGAAGCTGCTTTACGCGCCTATACCGGGCATGAGCAGGCCCAGGGGAGCTTGGACACATGATCCTATGCAGCGGAGAAGCCCTGATTGACATGGTCCCCGCGCCAACTGGGGACGGACCGGACGGGTTTGTGCCTCATCCCGGAGGGGCGGTGTTCAATACAGCAATTGCGTTGGGGCGGCTTGGGGTGCGGGCCGGGATGCTGACCGGCCTGTCTACCGACATGTTCGGGCGGCAGCTGGCCGAGTCGCTGAAGGCCAGTCATGTTGACACTTCGCTGGTGATCCAGTCCGGCCGCCCCACCACACTGGCCTTTGTCCGCCTGGTGGATGGCCATGCCACCTATTGCTTCTTCGACGAGAACTCAGCCGGGCGCATGCTTGAGTCTGGCGACATGCCCAAGCTCCCTCAGGAGGTCTCGGCCCTGTTTTTCGGTGGGATCAGCCTGGCCTCTGAGCCTTGCGCCGATGCCTATGCCGCGCTGCTGGATCGCGAAGCCACGGATCGCGCAGTGATGATTGACCCGAACATCCGCCCCAGGTTCATCAAGGACATCGCGAGGTACCGCGCAAGGCTGGACCGCATGGTGGCGCAGGCGGATATCGTGAAGGTTTCCGACGAAGACCTGAACTGGCTGCTGCCGGACCCGCTGTCGCTGAGCGAGAAAGTGTCCATCCTTCTGGAACGGGGGCCATCCGCTCTGATCCTGACCCGCGGCGGCGAAGGGGCGACCGGGTATCTTGCGAACGGCGGCGAAGTGCGTGTGCCTGCTGTTCGGGCCAAAATATCCGACACCGTCGGGGCCGGCGACACCTTCAATGCGGGCGTTCTTGCCAAACTGTCCGAGCTTGGCCGGCTAACGAAACCGGAGCTGGCTGCTTTGCCGCCTGACGTTCTGCAGCAGGCAATGGAGCAGGGTGCGAAAGTGGCGGCGATTACCGTGTCGCGCGCCGGCGCCAACCCACCCTGGGCCGGAGAGCTGTAAATGCACACTTTCTTGTCCTCTTTTTCGCTCAGAAATGTTAGCGCTACCGACGAGGATTCAATTTATGAACCCGCAGCAAAGCCGTCAGGAGAAAACGCCATGACCATCCAGTTCGCCGCCATTGGCCGCAAGCCGCGGGCCGGGGCGCCCTTCAAGCGGGTGGGCTAAGCTGATGGTGTCCCGTGTCATCCCCGTCGATCCCTTTGACCTGATCCTGTTCGGTGCCACCGGCGATCTTGCACGCCGCAAAATTCTGCCTGGCCTATTTCACCGGTTTGCGGTGGGGCAGATGCCGGAGGGGGCACGCATCATCGGTACTGCCCGCTCAGCGATGAACCGGGCGGAGTTCACCGAGGCGGTGCATGCCAGCCTGCTGGAATTTGCGCCGCAGGCGGCCAAACAGTCAGCCCTGCTGGAAAAGTTCCTTGCCAGCGTGGAGTACGTTCGTGTCGATGCCGGAGGCGAGGACGATTGGGACACACTTGCCGAGGCAATCAGGCCAGATGTGGTGCAGGCGTTCTATCTCTCGGTCTCGCCTGCGCTGTTCGGCTCCATCGCGTCCAATCTGAAAAGCCGGGGCATCGCATCGGCAAACAGCCGGGTTGTGGTGGAAAAGCCCTTCGGTCACGATCTGGCTTCGGCGCGGGATTTGAATGCGGATCTGCGCCGCAACTTCGACGAGCATCAGATCTACCGGATCGACCACTATCTGGGCAAAGAAACCGTGCAGAACCTGATGGCGCTGCGCTTTGCCAACGCCCTGTGGGAGCCTTTGTGGAACTCCACCCATGTGGACCATGTGCAAATCACCGTGGCCGAAAGCCTCGGCGTCGAGGGGCGCGGCGAATATTACGACCGCTCCGGTGCGATGCGGGACATGGTGCAGAACCACCTGATGCAGCTCTTGTGTCTGACCGCGATGGAGCCGCCGTCGCGCTTTACCTCCGACGCGGTGCGCGATGAGAAGGTCAAGGTGATCGAGGCGCTGGAACCGGTGGCGCCATCGGACATCGTGCGCGGCCAGTACCGCGCCCAAGGCAGCGCGGGCAGCTACTGCGACCATGCCGGCAACCCGCACAGCAGCACCGAAAGCTTCATCGCCATGAAAGTGAATATCGGTAACTGGCGGTGGGCGGGCACGCCGTTCTACCTGCGCACGGGCAAAAAACTGCGGGCGCGCTGTTCCGAAATTGCGGTGGTGTTCCGCGACCCGCCGCACATGATCTTTCCGGACATGGACGGGCGGCGCAGCAACGCAATGATTATTCGCCTGCAGCCGGATGAAGGCATCACCCTGCGCAACACGATCAAGGAGCCGGGTCCGGGCGGTTTCCGTCTGGCGGAGGTGTCGCTGGACATGACCTTTGCCGAGGCGCTGGGGGGACGCGCTGAACCCCAAGATGCCTATGAACGTCTGATCATGGACGTGATCCGCGGCGACCAGACCCTGTTCATGCGCGGCGATGAGGTCGAGGCAGCCTGGACCTGGGCGGATCCCATCATTGCCGCTTGGGAAGACGCCGGGCCTGCCCCGTCTCCGTACGATCCGGGAGGGGCTGGCCCCGAGGACGCCCTGATGCTGCTGCACCGCGAGGACCGGCGGTGGCGCGAGATCGGGGGTTGAGCAATGCATCAGGATTGCACGAGCCCCGCCCCGGCCAAACCTCACCTCCTCTGTAACGTCCCGCCAATCCGTTTTCCCAAGGGAGCGCACCAATGAGCCAGCTCAACGACATTCTTCTGCGCGTGACCGATCGCATCATTGCCCGCAGCGAAACCACCCGGGCCGCGTATCTGGATCAAATGAAGCGCGCCGCGGCAAAGGGCCCTGCCAGGGGGCATCTGTCCTGCAGCGGCCAGGCCCATGCCTACGCCGCTTCGGGTGGTGACAAAGCGCATTTGGTCGAGCGCAAGGCAGGCAACCTCGGCATCGTCACCGCCTATAACGACATGCTGTCGGCACATCAGCCCTTTGAACATTATCCGGCCCTGATCAAGCAGGCAGCCCGCGAGGCGGGCGGCACCGCGCAGGTGGCGGGCGGGGTGCCTGCCATGTGCGATGGCGTCACCCAGGGGGAGGCGGGCATGGAGTTGAGCCTGTTTTCCCGCGATGTGATTGCGCTGGCGGCCTCAGTTGCGCTCAGCCACGCGACATTCGACGCTGCGGTCTATCTGGGGGTTTGCGACAAGATCGTGCCCGGGCTGGTCATTGCCGCCCAGGCCTTCGGCCATCTTCCCACTGTCTTCCTGCCCGCGGGGCCCATGACCAGCGGATTGGCCAATGACGAAAAGGCCAAAGTCCGCCAGCAGTTTGCAGCGGGTGAAGTTGAACGGGATACGCTGCTGGCTGCTGAGATGGCCGCCTATCACGGGCCGGGCACCTGCACCTTTTACGGCACAGCCAACACCAACCAAATGCTGATGGAATTCATGGGGCTGCACCTGCCAGGCGCCAGCTTCGTGCCGCCGGACAGCGCGCTGCGCGATGCCCTGACCCAGGAAGGCGCCAAACGCGCCTTGTCGCTCAGTGCGCTTGGCAATCACTACACGCCAGTCTGCAGCATTCTTGATGAAAGGGCCTTTGTGAACGGGATCGTCGGGCTGAATGCCACTGGCGGTTCGACCAACCTTCTAATCCACCTGGTGGCCATGGCACGTGCGGGCGGGATCGTGCTCGACTGGCAAGATTTCTCGGATCTCTCCGAAGTCACCCCGCTAATGGCACGGGTCTATCCCAACGGGCTTGCGGATGTGAACCATTTCCATGCCGCAGGCGGCCTTGGTTACATGATCGGCCGCTTGCTGGAAGCCGGGCAGCTGCATCCGGACACCATGACCGTGGCAGGCGAGGGGCTGGAGATTTACACTCAGGAGCCTGTGCTGGACGATGGCGTCCTGGCCTGGCGCAAGGGTGCGGGCCGCAGTCTGAACGAGGCCATCCTGCGCCCGCCGCACGACCCGTTCCAGCCGACCGGCGGTCTGAAGCGTTTGACCGGCAATCTTGGCACCGCGGTCATGAAGGTTTCTGCCGTGGCGCCTGAACATCAGGTAGTCGAGGCGCCGGTGCGCGTCTTTGCCGATCAGAACGAAGTCAAAGCCGCTTTCAAAGCCGGTGAATTCACCGGGGATGTGATAGTGGTCGTGCGCTTCCAGGGGCCAAAGGCCAACGGCATGCCTGAGCTGCACAGCCTGACGCCGCTGCTGGCGATCCTGCAGGGCCGCGGCCAGAAGGTTGCACTGGTCACCGATGGCCGCATGTCCGGCGCCTCTGGAAAGGTGCCTGCGGCGATCCATGTCAGCCCTGAAGCCGTCGACGGCGGCGCAATTGCCCGCCTGCAGGACGGCGACCTCCTATGTGTGGATGCCATGGCCGGAACACTCGAAATCCTGACCGAAGGTGTCCGCGAACGCCCGGCGGCGTCTGCAGACCTGACCGCCAATCAATCCGGAACCGGCCGCGAGCTGTTCGCAGCCTTCCGTAACTCTGTCAGCGCCGCAACGGACGGCGCCTCCATTTTCGGAGCCTGATCCATGACCTTATCACCCAAAGATGCCAGCCAGCTGACCCGCGAGTTCTGCGGCCTCGCCCCGATAGTGCCGGTGCTGGTTATTGAAGATGCTTCCACGGCCCGCCCGCTGGCCGAAGCGCTGGTCGCGGGAGGGCTCCCCGCCCTGGAAGTCACCCTGCGCACCCCGGACGCGCTGGAGGCGATCCGCGCCATGTCCGGGGTTCCGGGCGGCCATGTCGGCGCCGGCACGCTGATCACGCCGGAGGATGTCCGCGCCGCCAAGGCCGCCGGAGCGGCCTTCGGGGTTTCACCCGGTGCCACAGATGAACTCCTGGCCGCCTGCGAGGCGGAACAGCTGCCGCTGCTGCCGGGCGCGGCCACCGCGACCGAGGCCATGCGGTTGCTGGCGCGGGGCTACGAAATGCTCAAGTTTTTTCCTGCGGAGGCGTCAGGCGGCGCCCCGGCTTTGAAGGCCATCGGCGCACCGCTGCCGCAGATCACCTTTTGCCCCACCGGCGGTATCAGTCCCGCAAACGCTGAAAATTATCTGTCCCTCAGCAACGTGCTGTGTGCGGGGGGCAGCTGGGTTGCGCCAAAGGATATGATTGCGGCCGGGAACTGGGACGGGATTGAATTGCTGGCCAGACAGGCCGCGCAACTGGGGGGAAGCGCATGATGGATATCTGGACCAAGCTGCAGGAGAACTACAGCGCGGCAGAAGGGCGGCCGATCATTTCCTTGTTCGACGACCCGCAGCGCTTTGACAGGTTTTCGGTTGAAGCAAACGGGCTGCTGCTGGACTTCTCAAAGACCAGCATCGACGGTGCGGCGTTTGATCTGCTGCTGGAATTGGCCGAGATGCGGGACGTTGCCGGTCAACGCGATGCCATGTTCCGCGGCGAGCGGATCAACCGCTCCGAAGACCGGTCGGTGCTTCATACAGCCCTGCGTGCCGGCGATGGCGGACCGCTGGTAATTGATGGCGAGGACGTGCGCCCGGGGATAAGTAAAACCCTGCAGGCGATGGAGGATTTCGCCGACGGCATCCGCTCGGGCCGTATCGCAACCGCAGGAGGCGGGGCATTCACCGATGTAGTGAACATCGGCATCGGCGGCTCCGACCTCGGGCCGGTCATGGCCGTCCGGGCGCTGAGCCCCTATCACAACGGACCGCGCTGCCACTTCGTCTCCAACGTCGACGGCGCCCAGATCTCCGACACGCTGCGCAAGCTCGACCCCCGCTCGACGCTGGTCATTATCGCGTCAAAGACTTTCACCACGATTGAGACGATGACCAATGCTCAAACCGCGATCAGCTGGCTGAAAAATGGCCTGGGAAGCGCGGCGGCGTCACATCTGGCCGCGGTTTCCACGGCGCTGGAGAAAACCGCCGGCATGGGGATCAGCCCCGAAAGGGTCTTCGGTTTCGCCGACTGGGTAGGCGGCCGGTATTCGCTTTGGGGGCCGGTGGGACTGCCGGTCATGCTAGCCATTGGCCCGGCGGAGTTCCGCAATTTCCTGGCGGGAGCGCGGGATATGGACATCCATTTTCTGACCGAGCCCGGGCAACGGAATATGCCGCTTCTGATGGGGCTTGTCGGAATCTGGCACCGCAACATCTGCCGCTATTCAACCCGCGCCATCCTGCCCTATGACCAGCGTCTGGCCAAATTGCCGGCCTACCTCCAGCAGCTGGACATGGAGAGTAACGGCAAGCGCGTTTCCATCAGCGGAGACCTGTTGGAGCGCGATTCAGGGCCTGTTGTCTGGGGCGAAGCGGGAACCAACGGGCAGCATGCGTTTTATCAGCTGCTGCATCAAGGAACCGAAATCATTCCCGCTGAATTTCTGGTGGCCGCCCGCAGCCATGAACCCAGTTTGCGGGACCATCACGACCTTTTGAAAGCGAATTGTCTTGCCCAATCCGAAGCGTTGATGCTTGGCCGCTCATTGGAGCAGGCTGCGGAAATAGCCGCAGAACTCGGTTTTTCGGGCAAGGAGCAGAGCGTTCAGGCGGGGTTCCGAACCTTTCCGGGCAATCGCCCTTCATTGACGCTCGCCTATCCGCTGCTGACGCCCTACTCACTGGGTCAGATTATTGCGCTATATGAGCACAGGGTGTTCGTCGAAGGCGCTATCTGGGGGATCAATTCCTTCGATCAGTGGGGTGTCGAACTGGGCAAGGAACTCGCCAGCACCCTTGTGCCCATGATCAAAGGTGCCCCGGCCGACGGTAAAGACCCTTCGACACGAGGGCTCATCCGGGCATTATCGGCGTAATGCGGCCCTGGTATTGCGCGATTTCCGCTGGCTGGGCTGGCAATAATGGCAGGCAGTTCCGGCAATCAGGGAAAACGTGCCACGGCACGTAGCTAAGAGATGTCGGAGACTTCCATCTCTGGCCCAACTATAATGTCAGCCGCCTGTTCCCGCCATTCACCGGCGGACACAGCCCAATCAGTAGAGCATTTTGCCTTCGGCAAAGGCGCGGGCGGCGGCCACGGCTTCCGGGTCCGGCTCGACCCCGGTGAAGCCCAGCAGATAGCCCTCCAGCCGGGCGGTACGGGCCTGCATCGGTTCGCGCACCTCCAGCGCGTGATAGCCGCACTGCATGAAATAGAGGATCCGGGCGCGGGCCTCTGCCTCATAGGCGGAAAAGCCGTGGCGTTCGAACATCGCCGTCACCGCAGCCAGCCGCTGCGCATCCGCCGCGTCGATCCGGTTGCGCACCTTGCCGTCGCGGCGCGACCATTCGCGGACCGCGAAGTCCAGGCTGGCGTCGAACAGGTCCGGGTCGACAAAACAGCGGAAGAAATTACAGACCGCCCAGCTTATGTTGGCGGCGGGCAATTCGCAGTGGTCGAGGATGGGTGCGGTGTTGCGCGCCTCCCAATCGTCCAGCAGCGCCTCCAGCAGGTGATTGCGGCCTTTGAAGTACCAGTAGAAGCTGGAGCGCGAGACGCCGAGCCGTTCGCCGATTGCCAGCACTTTGACGCCTGCGACCCCCTCGCTGATCAGAAGGTCGCGTGCCACGTTCAGCCAGTCCTCCGGCGTGACCTTCACATGTCCGCTGAGGGGTTCTTTGTCCGGGTTGTCCCGGTGCAACACCGGGGCGGCGCGTTTGGCCATGTCAGCTCTCCGGCGGGGCGCCGCCTTCTGCGGTGCGTTTGGCGATGAAGCGTTTAAGGTCTACGGCGCGTGTTTCATCCGTTGCGGGCCGGTTATCACGGGCGAGGATCTCCTTCCAGACCCGGGTGGCGCGCTGGCTGGCGTCCATGCTGCCGTGTTCGGTCCAGGTGCCGAAATTGGCGTAGTCATGCACCACAGGCTCATAGAATTCCGTGCTGTAGCGGTCCATGGTCTGGGGGGCGGCAAAGAAATGCCCCTGTGGCTCCACCTGTGTCAGGGCGCTGTCGTAGCCGATTTCCTCTGCTCTGGCCTGGGCGCCTGCGCAAAGCTCGGCAATCATGTTGAGGACTTCGGCGTCGGTGATCAGTTTCTCGTAGGAGACCGAAAGCCCGCCCTCCAGCCAGCCGGCTGAGTGGATGATCACGGTGGCGCCGGCCATCAGGCAGCCCCAGAGGCCCATCTGGTTCTCATTGGCTGCTTGCACGTCGTTGGTGTTCGAGGCCGACCCCGCCGCTGACCGCCAGGGAAGCCCGAGGAAGCGTGCCAGCTGACCTGCGGCCAATGACGCCTGAAAATGCGCCGGCGTGCCAAAGGCCGGAGCGCCGGATTTCATGTCCACGTTGGAGGTGAAGGTGCCGTAACACACCGGTGCGCCGGGGTTCGTGAGCTGGGTGAGGGTCAGGGCCGCCAGCACTTCGGCGTGGCTGAGAGTGATGGCGCCAGCGACGGTGATCGGGGCCATCGCCCCCATCAGGGTGAAGGGCGTGATGATCGAGACCTGGCCGTGGCGGGCAAAGTCAATAAGCCCCTGCGCCATCGGAATATCCAGCGTGCGCGGGCTGTTGGTGTTGATGATAGTGTAGCAGCGCGGCTCAGACCGGAACTCCGCGTCGGAAACCCCGCGGAAGTCGCGGATCATCTCGAAGCAGTCCATCACCTGCGGCGTGCCGCGCGAGAAGATGAAGGGGAACTTGTCGGTCCGGGTCATCTGCGCCTCAGTGGTGAAGTAATGGCGCAGATGGATGGGGACGTCCTGCGGCTCCACCTGGGGGGAGATCATGTGGAAGACGTCGAAGTGATGGGTGAGCTGCAGGTATTCCAGGTAGTCGCGGGCGGAGCCGGGACGGCGGCCGCGTTCCAGATCGGTGGCGTTGGGAGCACCTGCACCGGCCTGGAACACCAGGCTGCCCAGTTCCAGCGTGATGTCGCGCTCACGGCTGCCCGCCCGGCAGGTGATCGAGCGGGGGGCAGTGGCCAGCGCCGCCTCCACCATGTCGCGGCCGATATAGACCATTTCGGTGTCTTCATCGACACGGGCGCCGCCCTTGGCGTAGATCCGGCGCGCCTCCGGCAGCAGCACCTTCATACCCAGTTCCTGCAGCATTTTGAGCGCGGTTTCATGCATGTCCGCGATCTGATGCGCCGGGAAGACCTCCATCAGAGGAAAGGGGTTCTTGAGCCGACGGTAGTTTACCTTGCGCTGCGGGTCCAGGGCGGCCTCCGCCCCGCGTCCCCGCCGCCGGCGTCCGCGGGCATTGCCTTCTATTTCGATGGTCATTGGGTCAGCCTCTCATCGCTGTGCCGGACGGGTCGTAGGGGGAGGGCGCAATCACGCGGGCGGCGCGTTCCTGGCCCACGATGTGGACGGTCAGGTCTGTACCTTCTGCCGCGGCGTCGCGGTCCACCATTGCCATGGCGAGCGATTTGCCTGTGGTGTGGCCATAACCGCCGGAAGTGACAAAGCCGACGCGGGTTTCTCCCTGCCAGACCGGTTCGTAGCCGCTGGCATCGGCGTCAGTGGCGTCCACCTCCAATGTCACCACGACTTGTTCCGGGCCGCCTGCGTCACGTTCCTTCAGCGCTGCACCGCGGCCTATGAAGTCCTTGTCCCAGTCGATCCAGCGGTCCATGCCGGTTTGTGCTGCGGAGTAGCCTTGGGTGAATTCCGCGCTCCAGATGCCGAAGCTTTTCTCCAGCCGCAGGCTGAGCAGCGCGTTGAAACCGACTTCGCGGATGCCAAGGTTCGCGCCTGCCTCCAGCAGGGTTTCTCGCAGGGTGATGTGCTCGGCGGCGGTGCAGTGGAGCTCATAACCCAGCTCACCCGCAACTGACAGGCGCCCCACCTTGAGGCGCAGCATGCCGATGTCGAAGGTGCCGCAGCCCATGAAAGGCAGGTCTGCGATGGGGCCATCCGTCAGCTTTTCCAGCACCTTGCGGCTGTTCGGGCCGGAGAGGCTGAAGCCGGTGATAGCGTCGGTCACGTCGCGGACTTCGACGTCCTCGCCCATGTGGTCCTGGAACCAGCGCATGTGCCATTCGCGCAGGTAGTAGCTGCCCATGATCCACCAGATGCCGTCGCCCCAGTTAAAGACAGTGAGGTCGCCCTTGAGCTGGCCTTCGGGTGACAGCATCGGCGCCAGTTTGGCGCGGCCAGGGGCGGGGAGTTTCGACGCCATGATGCGGTTGAGCCAGGCCTCGGCGCCGACGCCTGAGACCTCGAATCGGGAGAAGGCGGAAATATCCAGCAGGCCCACGGCCTCGCGCACCGCCTTGCATTCGTCCGCGACGATATCAAAGGCGTTAGAGCGTTTCAGGGTCGGGGTTTCGGTGAAGTCTTCCGACGGGGCGAAGTAAAGCGGGATTTCCAGCCCGTAGCTGGCGCCCCAGCGGCAGCTTGCGGCAGTCATGCCGTCATAGGCGGGGGCCTTTTTCAGCGGGCGGCCTGCGGGCAGCTGCTCGTTCGGGTAGGTCATCACGAAGCGGCGGGTGTAGAACTGGCCGGTGGTTTCCTTGATGAAGCGCTTGTTCTGGGCGTAATCGCCGAAGCGGGCCACATCCATGCCAAAGACGTCTGCCTCCGGCTCGCCATGGATCATCCATTCGGCCAGCGATTTGCCGACGCCGCCGCCCTGCAGGAAGCCCGCCATCACGCCGCAGGCGCACCAGTAGCCGGGCTTGCCGCGCACCGGGCCGACCAGCGGGTTTCCGTCGGGGGCAAAGGTGAAGGCGCCGTTGACCCAGGTCTTGACGCCAGTTGTTTGCAGGGCCGGGTAGCGCTCAAAGCCGAGGGTGAGTTCGCGCTCGATCCGGTCGGGGTCTTCCTGCTGCAGCTCGAACCCGTATTCCCAGGGCGCGCCGTCCATCATCCAGTGCTCGTGGTCGATCTCGTAGATGCCCAAGAGGATGCCCTTCTGGTCCTGGCGCATATAGGTGAAGCCTTCGAGGTCGACGGTCATCGGCACTTCGAAATCGAGCTGTTCCAGCTCCGGGATGGTGTCGGAGATCAGATAGTGGTGGTTCAAGGGTGAGACCGGCAGTTCCACGCCTGCCATCCGGCCCACCTGTTTGGCCCAGAGGCCTGCGGCATTGACCACATGTTCGGCGTGGATGGTACCCTTTTCGGTCACAACCTGCCAGCCGTCCGCGACCTGATGCAGTTCCAGCACCCGGTTGTGCTCGATCACCTCGGTGCCGCGTTTCTTGGCCGCTCCGGCATAGGCGTGCACGGTACCGGTGGTGTCGACATAGCCCTCGCGGTCGGCCCACATGCCGCCGAGGATGCCCTCGGTGGACATGATCGGACACAGCTCGCCGGCCTCCTGCGGGGTGATCAGGCGGCAGTCGTCGATGCCGATGGATTGAAAGGTTCGGTAGGCCGATTGCAGCCATTCCCAGCGGTCCGGGGTGCCTGCCAGCGTCATGCCGCCGGTCATGTGCATGCCGACGGACTGGCCGGATTCCTGTTCGATCTCGGACAGAAGGTCGATGGTATATGCCTGCAAGCTGGCAATGTTGGGGTCCGCATTCAATGCGTGGAAGCCGCCTGCCGCGTGCCAGCTGGATCCTGCTGTCAGCACCGAGCGTTCGATCAGGCAGACATCGGTCCAGCCGAATTTCGCCAGGTGGTAGAGGACGGAGGCGCCGACAACGCCGCCCCCGATGACAACGGCACGATAGTGCGACTTCATGGCTTTGCTCCCTGTCTGCCGCTGCGGAACACTCGGGGAGCAGTCCCGAATCTTCACTTTGGACATTTCTGTCCAATTCATCGGCGATCCTGGACAGTCTTGTCCAGAGAAATTTGCGGGAGCTTGCCGCGGGCTGCGTTACGGGCCGGGTGCTGCGGCGCGGGCCTCGGCTTCTGCCCAGGTGCCCGTGCGCAGGGTTTGCGGGGCAAACCCGCCGGGGCCGGTTCGCCAGGGCAGGGCGGATTCCAGCCACAGGCCCTTGTTCAGGGTGACCTGCCAGCCGCGCTGCGCGCCTTCAAAGCCTGCCAGGTCCGGATGGTCTTCTTCCAGCAGGTCAACTGTGCCGGTCAGCAGCAGAAGGCTGCTGGTTTCAAAATCCGGGAAGGCCAGGCCTGCGCGCGGGTTCAGCAGGAAATTTCCCAGCGTGTTGAAGTGGTTGTTGCCGCGGAAATCCGGGATGGTGAGGGTGTTGCCCGCCACCCGGACAAAACCGGGCCGCCCGCCGCGGTGCGAGACATCGACGCCTTCGCGTTCCGGGTTTTCGGCGGCGGGGATGTGGCTGGCGACAAAGAACGTATCGGCCTGTGCGATCCGCGCGCTGTGCTCCGGCGGCAGGTCTGCAAAGGCCTGCGGGGGCGCGGCGGGCACGTCATCGGCGGGGATCAGGTCGCGCTCCTGTATATACTGCGGGCAATTGCCAAAGGACTGGTGCACTCGCAGGGTGAAGCCGTTGCGGCCTGCTGAAGTGACCCGCCCGTTCAGCCGGTTGCGGCGGCGGCTGTGCAGTTCGATCCCCAGGAGGCCCAGTGGTGCGCCTTCGCGGATCGCGGCCTGGACCGGATCCCCGGCCGCTCTGTTTGGCGTGACCTGAAGGTGTTCCGGGTCCGGCGATACAACAAAGCCAGGCGGGCCGCTGAGTAGGCTGGCCCAGGGCCAGCCGTCCGCGTCCACCGCGCCGGCGGCCAGGAACGGCAGCTGGGCAAAGAACTCCCGGTGCTGGTCTGGCATGAAGGGGCGGATCATCCGGCGGCCCAGGGTTTCTGCCATGTCGCGCCTGTCCGCGCGGCGCTGCATTTCCTGTTCGCCTGCGTGGAAGGGCGAGGGGCTGTTTGCGTCATCGAGCATGGGAATCTCCTTTAGCTGGACCGCCGCCCGCGGGATCAGGCGGCGAGGCCGGCCTTGGTGGCGGGCATCGGCTTGAAGCCTTTCAAGGCTTCGATATTCGCCAGCAGGGCGCGGACATTGGGGTAAGGCTCCAGCGAGATGCCGCCTTCCGGCGCGTGGGCGATGTAGGAATAGGCGGCCACGTCGGCGATGGTGGGGGCGTCGCCGACCAGGAAGCGGCGGTCCTCCATATGGGCGTCGATCTTGCCCAGCACGCGGGCCGCGACGGAGGCGCAGAAATCGCTATCCAGCGGCGCGTTGAAGACGTTGATCAGTCGCGCCGCCGCCGGGCCGAAGGCGATCTCACCCGCTGCAAGTGTCAGAAATTTCTGCACCTCGGCCTCTTGCACCGGATCGGAGGGTAGCCAGGACGGCGCGTATTTGCGGGCCAGGTAAATCAGGATGGCGTTGGAATCGCTGATGACGGTCTCACCGTCCTCGATCACTGGCACCTGGCCTGCCGGGTTCAGCGCCAGGAAGGGCGGCTGTTTGTGTTCACCGCCGGCGAGGTCGACGTTCAACACCTCATGGGCGATGCCGGTGAGGCTGGCGAACAGCTCCACCCGGTGGGCGTGGCCGGAGAGGGGGAAGCTGTGGATGCGGATCTGATGTGCCATGTCTGGGGTCCTTTGCTGCGGTATCGGCCGCTGGTTTCTGAAGACACCCGGTAGATACATCCTGCCAAACGTGGCGATAATATTCCAATACATGGAAAGATTATGTACACGTCGTTCATAACTATTGCTGGAGGCCCTGGGATGGACAAGCTGGACTGCATGCGGGCCTTTGCCGCCGTGGCGGCGCAAAGCTCCTTTACCTCCGGCGCCCGGCAGCTGGGGATCAGCACCAAGCTGGCCAGCAAATATGTCGCCCGGCTGGAGGAGCAGCTGGGCGCACAGCTCTTGAACCGCACAACTCGCAAGGTGACGCTGACCGATACCGGCCGCGCCTATCTGGAGCGATGCCTGCCGCTCTTGGACCAGTTCGACGAGCTGGAGGACGTGGTGCAGCTGCGCCAGCAGGAGCTGGCAGGCCCCATCCGCATCACTGCGCCCACTGGTTTTGGCAGCCGTGAGCTGGTGGAGGCGCTGCAGCCGTTTCAGCAGGCGCACCCCAAGGTGATGGTGGAGCTGGTGCTGTCCGACCGGCATCTGCCGATCCTGGAGGAGGGAGTGGACCTGGCGGTCCGGTTCGGTGCCTTGAAGGATTCGACGCTGGTGGCGCGCAAGCTGTGCGACATGCGGCTGGTGGTGGTGGCCGCGCCCAGCTATCTGGCGGCACAGGGTGACCCGGCGGAGCCGGAGGCGCTGGCGACCCACAACTGCCTGTTGCAGCTGACCTCGCCTAAGCCGGACGCCTGGACCTTTGGCAAAGGCGCGGCACGTAGGGCAGTTGCGGTCCATGGCAGCTTCCGTGCCAATTCGCCGAGGGCGGTCGCGCACATGGCCGTCAGCGGTCTCGGGATTGCCCGCTGTCCGCATTACACGGCGCTTCCTTTCTTGCGGGATGGAAGACTGCAAGTGCTTTTTGCACAACAGGAAACCGATCCCGCCGTGCTCTATGCGGTTTACCCCTCCAGCCGCCATCTTACGGCGCGGATCCGGGCGCTGATTGAACATCTGGCGGGCTGGTTCGGCCCGAGCTGACCAGCGCTCGCCGGTAAAGGGCTTGGCACACTTCTTTGGACCTCAACACGCACTTGAGGATGCGTTTGCGGCGGCCGTTGGCAACCGGAAACTGGTTGCCGGAAGGCGGCTGCTGCAATTAGGGAAACAAAATTGCCCCATATATTTTATGCTTGAAATAATAATCCAAGCCTGCGTAGGCTTATTTTGCAGGCTGGCGCAAGACCAGCTCGGGAAATGCGGGCTGACGCCGGTCTTGGCTTCTGAGTAAACGTCGGTAAAGTCGCAAGCATTTGATCAAGAACCCGGGTCCGAGGCCCGGGGCACATTCTGGGAGGATAGAACGTTATGAAGACCATTCGGATGCTCGCCATGGCGGCCGCCGTCCCGGCGCTGGCGGCCGCAGCGCAGGCAGAGACCAAGATCGGCATGATCACCACCCTGTCCGGCGGTGGCGCGGGCCTGGGCGTGGATGTGCGCGACGGCTTCATGCTGGCGATCGAGCAGGACGGCCGCGAGGGCGTCGAAGTGGTGATCGAGGACGATCAGCGCAAGCCTGAAGCAGCGGTGCAGATCGCCGACCGGATGATCCAGTCCGAGAAGGTCGACATCATGACCGGCATCATCTGGTCGAACCTGGCGATGGCGGTGATTCCGGCGGCCACGGCGCAGGGCGTGTTCTACCTGTCGCCCAATGCCGGCCCTTCGGCGCTGGCGGGCAAGCGCTGCCACGAAAACTACTTCAACGTGGCCTGGCAGAACGACAACCTGCACGAGGCCGCGGGCGCCTATGCCAATGACGCGGGCCTGAAGAACAGCTTTATCCTCGCGCCGAACTACCCGGCGGGCCAGGACGCGCTGACCGGCTACAAGCGCATGTACAAGGGCGAGCTGGCGGGCGAGATCTACACCAAGCTGGGTCAGACCGATTATGCGGCGGAAATTGCGCAGATCCGGGCTTCGGGCGCGGATTCTGTCTATTTCTTCCTGCCCGGCGGCATGGGAATTTCCTTCCTGAAACAATACGCGGGCAGCGGCGTGGACCTGCCGGTGGTGGGGCCCGCGTTCTCGTTCGATCAGGGCATCCTGCAGGCGGTGGGCGATGCGGCGCTGGGTGTGAAAAACACTTCGCAGTGGAGCAAGGACCTGGACAATGAGGCCAATGCCGAGTTCGTGGCGGCCTTCCAGGAGAAATACGGCCGTCTGCCGTCGCTTTATGCCAGCCAGGGGTTTGACACCGCCAACCTGATCCTCAGCGCGCTGGACAAGGCCGAGGTGTCCGATCAGGACGCCTTCCGCGCGGCGCTGAAGGAAGCGGATTTCGCCTCTGTGCGCGGTGACTTCAAATTCGGCGACAACCACCACCCGGTGCAGAACATCTATGTGCGCGAAGTGATCAAGGAGGGCGATGTCTACACCAACAAGATCGTTGCCACCGGCCTGGAAAACCACGCCGACGCCTACGCGGCTGAGTGCAAGATGTAAGACAGACCAACGGGCGCAGGCTCCATGCGGGCCTGCGCCGCTGGCCTCACTTCCCCTCGGACAATCAAGATGACGTATATTCTAGTTCTGGAGCAGATCCTGAACGGGCTTCAGCTTGGCGTGATGCTGTTCCTGATGGCAGCCGGGCTGACGCTGGTGTTTGGGGTGATGGGGCTGATCAACCTCGCCCATGGGTCACTGTATATGGTCGGCGCCTTTGCCGCCGCGGCGGTGGCGGGCTGGACGGGATCGTTCCTGCTGGCGCTGATTGCCAGCCTTGCCGCGGCCGCGGCGGCCGGCGCGCTGATGGAGCTGGTGGTGATCCGTCGGTTGTACCGGCGCGACCATCTGGACCAGGTGCTGGCGACATTCGCGCTGATCCTGATCTTCTCCGAAGGCACGCGCTGGCTGTTCGGCTCTTTCCCGCTGTTTCTGGACGTACCCGCCTATCTGTCGGGGCCGGTCAGCTTGCCGGGTGGGATTGAGTATCCGCTGTACCGGCTGACCATTATCCTGATCGGGCTGGCGATCGCAGCCGGGCTGTTCTTGCTGATTGCCAAGACCCGCATCGGCATCCAGATCCGGGCAGGCGAGGCCGACCGCGAGATGATTGCCGCGCTTGGCGTTGATATTTCGAAACTTTACACGCTGGTCTTTGCCCTGGGCGCGGCGCTGGCCGGGCTGGCAGGCGCGCTGGTGGGCGCGATCCAGTCGGTACAGGTGGGCATGGGCGAGCCGGTGCTGATCCTCGCCTTCGTGGTGATCGTCATCGGCGGCATCGGCTCGATCAAAGGAGCGCTGGCAGGCGCCTTGCTGGTGGGGCTGACGGATACGCTGGGCGGGGTGTTCCTGCCGCAGCTGTTTGTCCTGTTCATGGAGCCCGCTAGCGCAGCCTCTGCCGGGGCATCGCTGGCGTCGATGCTGATTTACATTCTGATGGCGGCGATCCTGTTAGTGCGCCCCTCGGGCCTGTACGGAGGGAGCGCATGATGACGCGCGAAAGTCTTCTCAACTGGGCGATGATCGGGGCTCTGCTGATCGTGCCGCTGGCGGCGTGGAGCCTGGACGAACCGTTCATCATCACGCTGGCGACCAAGGCGGCGATCCTGGCGCTGGCCGGGGTTGGGCTGAACATCGCGCTGGGGCTGGGCGGGCTGATCAGTCTGGGCCATGCGGCGTTTTTCGGGATCGGCGGCTATGCCATGGGCATTCTGGCGGCCCATGCGCAGAATTATGAGCCTCTGTTCCAATGGCCGTTTCTGTTCGAGGGCAGTAACCAGATGCCGCTGATCTGGCTGGTGGCGGTTGTGTTAAGCGCGCTGGCCGCGCTGGTGATCGGGGCGCTCAGCTTGCGCACCTCGGGTGTCTATTTCATCATGATCACCCTCGCCTTTGGGCAAATGCTGTACTACTTCGCGATCAGCTGGAGCGCCTATGGCGGCGAGGACGGCCTGTCGATCTGGGTGCGCAATGAATTTCCCGGGCTGAATACGCTGGACCCGATCCAGTTCTTTGCCATTGCCTATGTGATCCTGTGTCTGGCGCTGTTCTTTGCCGCGCGGCTGGCGGCTTCGCCCTTTGGTCTGGCGCTGGCGGCGGCGCGGCAGAACGAGGACCGGGTCGAGGCGGTCGGGCTGACACCTTTCAAGCTGCGGATGGTGGCCTTTGTGATCTCGGGGGCGATAACCGGGCTGGCGGGGGCGCTGTTTGCGGATCTGAACCGCTTTGTCAGCCCGACGATGCTAAGCTGGCACACAAGCGGCGAGATCATGATCTTTGTGATCCTTGGCGGCGTGGGGCGCTTGTACGGCCCGGTAGCGGGTGCCGCGCTGTATATCCTGCTGGAGCATCTTCTGGGCGGGATCAGCGATTACTGGCAGATCTTCCTGGGCGTTCTGCTGCTGCTGATCGTGCTGTTTGCCCGCGGCGGGTTGATCGGGGCTATTGCCGGACGGGAGAAAGCCCATGGCTGAGGTGGTGCTGAGAACCGAGAACCTGTGCAAGAGCTTTGGCGCGTTGGAGGCCAGCAGCGATGTCTCGCTGGATCTGCGGGCGGGGGAGATCCATGCGCTGATCGGGCCGAACGGGGCCGGGAAGTCGACTCTGATCAAACAGATCGCCGGTAACTTCCGGCCGGATAGCGGCCGGGTGGAGCTGCTGGGGCGTGATGTGACGGTCCTGGACACGGTGGCGCGGGCGCGGATGGGGCTGGGACGGACGTTCCAGATCTCGGCGCTGGCGATGGAATACACTGTTCTGCAGAACGCGGTCTTGGGCGCGCTTGGCGGGCAGGGGCGGGTATTCCGCCTTTTCCGCAACGTGATGAAGGATCCGGCGCTGCTGGCGGTTGCCCGCGACGCGCTGGAGCGGGTCGGGCTGGCGGATGCCGCCGGACGCCGAACTGCCGATCTGTCGCACGGCCAGCGCCGCCAGCTGGAGGTTGCGGTGGCGCTGACGCTGAAGCCGAAGCTGTTCTTGATGGATGAGCCGATGGCGGGGCTGGGCGCCGACGGCTCGCACCGGCTGACGGGGTTTCTGGACGGGCTGCGGCAGGAGGCGCCGATCCTGCTGGTCGAGCATGACATGGACGCGGTCTTTGCGCTGGCGGACCGGATCAGCGTGCTGGTCTACGGCCGGATCATCGCCACCGGCACCGCGGCTGAAATCCGCGCCAACGCCGAGGTGCGCCGCGCCTATCTGGGAGAGGAGGACGCCGCATGAGCCTGCTTAAATTACAAGGGGTTGAGGCCTTCTACGGTCCGGCGCAAGCGCTGTTCGGCGTCGACCTGGAGATCGGCGAGGGAGAGGTTGTGGCGCTGATGGGCCGCAACGGCATGGGCAAATCCACCACCATCAAGACGATCTGCGGCATGCTGCCCGCCTCCGCGGGGGCGCTGCAATTCGACGGGCAAGATCTGCGCGCGCTGCCATCACATAAAATCGCCCGATTGGGCATCGGGCTGGTGCCGGAAGGGCGGCGCTGCTTTGCCCCGCTGACGGTGGAGGAAAACCTGACCGCAGCCGCCCGCCCCGGCCCCTGGGACCTGCAGCGGGTGGCAGAACTGTTTCCCCGGCTGGAGGAGCGGCGCCATCAGAATGCAGGCTCGCTGTCGGGCGGCGAGCAGCAGATGCTGACCATCGGCCGCGCCTTGATGACCAACCCCCGGCTTCTCATTCTGGACGAGGCGACTGAAGGCCTGGCGCCGGTGGTGCGGCAGGAAATCTGGGCCGCCATAGCCCGACTGAAACGCGAGGCTGGGTTGTCGATCCTGGTCGTGGACAAATCGCTCAAGGAACTTTCAGCCGTGGCGGACCGGGCGGTGATCCTAAATAAGGGCGGCAACGCTTGGGAGGGTCGGATTGCCGAGCTGCCCTCTGGCATTTCGGACCGTTTCCTCGGTGTGTGATTGCGACCTGTAATGAGACTTATGTTAAATTTATAAGCCCAGCCGCCAAAGCGGCAGGCTGACGGACTGAAGCCTGGCTTCAGCCCGCGTTCTGGCCTCAGGCACTCAGCAGCTGCGGTTCGGCCGCAAAACCTGCACCCGCAGAGACATATCCGCTGCCCAGGTCGAAGCGGCCAACAATGTCTGTCAGACTTTGCGATTCATTCTGCAGCAACTGGCTGGCGGCGGCGGCTTCTTCCGACATGGCGGCATTCTGCTGGGTCATGCTGTCCAGCTGATGCATCGCGCCGTCAATCTTCTCCAGCCCTTCGGACTGGGCGCGCACGCCGTCGGCGATCTCGGTCACCAGTCCGGATACGGCCGAGACCTGATCGATGATGCTGGTCAGCGCGTCACCGGCGCGGCCCACCATGGCGACGCCATTGGACACATGCTCTTCGCTGGCGGAGGTCAGCCCCTTGATCTGCCCGGCGGCGTTGGAGGCACGCTGCGCCAGCGCCCGGACCTCGGATGCAACCACGGCGAAACCTGCGCCTGCGGGCCCCGCACGGGCAGCCTCGACGCCGGCGTTCAGCGCCAGCAGGTTGGTCTGGAACGCGATGTCATCGATCATATTGATAATCTTGGAAATCTCCGCTGAAGCCTCTTGGATCTGGTCCATTGCGGCGACGGCAGAAGTCACCACATCGGTGCTTTGCTCTGCCTCGCTGCGGGCGCCGCGCATGGTTTCGTCCATCCGTCCCGCCCGGTCGGCAGTGTCGCGGATGCCACCGGTCAGTTCGCGGATGGCGCCGGCTGTTTCCTCCAGAGTAGCTGCCTGGCTTTCGGTCCGATGCGCCATTTCAGTAGCGGCACCGCGTTGTTCCTCGGAAAAGCGGCCAACGTTTTCAGCGGCGCCGACGACCTCCGCCATGGAGCTTCGCAGCCGCTCCAGGCTGCGGTTGAAGTTCTCACGCAGGGTTTCATAATGGCCGTCGAACGGTGCTTGGATGTCGCAGGCCAGGTTGCCGCGCTGCAATTCTGACAACGCCGCGCTCATGCTCTCGACCACGGCTTCCGTGTGGCGGGCAGCCACCACCTCGCGGGCGGCGGCTTCATCCGCTTCTTTCAGCTTGCCGCGGAAGGTGTCGAGGCTGCGGGCAAGGTCGCCAAGTTCGTCGCCACGGGCGAGGCCCTGAATTTCCAAGTTGTAGTCCGCATCGGCCAGCGCATTGGTTGCTTCGCGTAGAGCGTGGATCGGACGGGTTACGCTACGCGCCGCCAGCCAGGAAACCCCGATCGCGGCAAGGAGCGCTGCGCCGATCATTCCGGCAGCAATCAGGCGGATGCGCCCGACCACGGCAAAGGCGGCGTGCTCATCGGTTTCCAGCACCAGCGACCAGTCAAGGCCGGGCAGCTCCAGGGGCATTACTTGGGCAATGGCGCGTTCCCCCAGAGAGGAGGGCACACCCTCGAGCTGGGCCGCTTCGCGCAATGCCACAGCCTGGATTTGCGGCGTGTCCGGCATCTGCTGCAGCACCGGGAACAGGCCCTCGACCGAGGACGGGCTGCGGGCAACGCCGTCGCTGCTGACCACGAAAATATTCTGATGGGTGCCGCCGGACAGGTTGCTGGTCAAAGCCTGGACGACGCCGGCAGTGCCCAGCTGGATGGCAATCACCCCAGCAGTTTTGCCGTTCTTGGCGAGCACAGGCGCGGCCATGAAGGCCACGGCATCCGGGCTGTGGCCATAGGGGGCAAAGTCCGCGACAGCGACAGTCCCCACCTCTGTCTCCAGCGCCGCCTGAAACACTTGCGCCAAGCCGCTGTCCGGAGCTTCCTGAACACTGGTCAGGAAATCGTCCTGCTTCTTCACTGAGTAAACCACCTGCCCGGCGGGAGTGATCAGATAAAGGTCCTGATAGCCGTTGAGGCGCAGGCTTTGCAAGAAGGTGGGGTGATAGGTGACATGCGACTGATTGTAATAGGAGCCGTCACCTGCATCCGTCAGCTCTTCCCGCTTGTCTGCGGCGTTGGGGTTTCCGGCGGCATATATCTGTTTGAGATAGGCAACGGGGTCGTCTTCTTCGACCATGCCGATCACCCGTTCAAAATTACTGATAGCGCGGAACACCGCTGGCTGGCCCGCAAGGCTGGACACATCAGATCGTGCAGCCTTGATCAGGAACGCCAGTGCCTGAGCGCCGGATTTGGCCTCGATTTTCTGTGCGGCAAAGGCGTTTTCGCGAATGCTGCGTTCTGCCATGGAATAGACCAGCAGCGACACGGTGACGAGAAAAACACCGGTCAGCGCCACCATGATCAGCGGCAGTTTCAGTTTCAGCGGCAGTTTCGTCAGTCGGGGCATTGGTCAGAGTCTCCTGCGGTCGGCATGACCGGTGACGGCGGGCATTGAGGAGACTTAACCGGGAAAGTCCTGAGAAAGTGTATACCGCAAGGACAGCGCAAATGAAGTTTTCTGAAATTCCGCGAAAATGATGCCGCAAATTTGAATTTGGCGCTCCGTTGGCGGTGGTGGCGAAGGGTTTCCTTATTTTAGGGGTTCGGATGTTCTCCGTCGACGTGCTTCCGGGTGCAAGGGTGACGCAAACCGGCACATGCATTTGTACTCACATTCGGCGATTTTACATTCGCAGGCCTGCCGCGGAGCAGGTGCCAAACAGGAAGGCGGCAGGTTTTCAAGTTGTCATTCCCACCGAACCGGACCAAAAATCAGCCATGGACAAAAAAGATCGTGAAATCCTGCGGCGGATCCAGGCCAACGCCCAACTAACCGCTGAGGCGATCAGCCAAGAGGTCGGCCTGTCAGCCCCCGCGGTACAGAAGCGGTTGAAAAAACTGCGCGATACCGGTGTCATTGAAAGGGAGATCGCGATCCTGTCTCCGGCCAAGCTGGGCCGCGAGATGACAGTTATTGTGCAAGTGGTGCTGGAGCGGGAAAGCCGGATGCATCTGGATGCCTTCAAGCGCAAGATGCGCAAGGCACCGCAGGTCCAGCAATGCTATTACACCACTGGAGAGGCGGATTTCATCCTGATGGTCATCGTAAAGGACATCAAGGAATACGAGGCCTTCACCCAGGAATACTTCTTTGATGAATCCAATGTCAGCCGCTTCACGTCCTCGGTTGTTATGGACCGGGTCAAGGTATCTTTGGACATCATCTGACTCGTCCTGGGACGGCGGGGGTCATGCATCGGGCGCTGGCCCGGTATGGGCCTCGGTCAGGGTATCGAGGAACAGCTTGGTGGTACGGTTCATCGCCGGGCGCTTGCGGGTGACGGCGGCAAACTGGCTCCGGTAGAAGATTTTGCCGGGCATCACCTTCTTCATCATCCCGCCGCGCACAAATTCATCTGCAAGATGGTCAGGCAGAAACCCCAGATAGCTGCCGGACATGATCAGGATCGCCAGCGCCTGTTCGTTCTGAACTTTGGCGGCGCGGCGGAAGCCCAGCGTCTGGCCAACATGCAGGTTGGGGGAGTTCACCCGGATACCGGCATAATTGGCTGCCCGCACATCTGCCAGGCTGAGAGCGGATTGGTCGCAATTCATGAAGGGGTGCCCTTTTCCGCAGTAAAGGAACATGTTCTCACCATAAAGCGGGGCGTAATCCAGGCTGGGGGAGGGCCGGTGCAGCGCCAGGATGCCAATGTCGATCTTGCCGCCAATCACATTGGTTTCGATCACATTAGGCGGCTCCAGCGACAGGTCGATTTCAACCGCAGGAGCGGCTTTGTTGAAGGCGCGGATGGCGCCGGCGACATAGGCTTCGGGATTCGAGGCGCATTGATCAAAGAGTGCAATGCGCAGGGTGCCTGCCAGCTGCCGCTTGATTTCATTCACCTCGGCGCGGAAATCTGCAACCGACACGAGAAGCCCGTCAGCCGATTTCAGGACTTTGCTGCCTTCATCGGTCAGCGAAAATCCGGCCGGGCCCCGGTTGCACAGCTTCAGGTCCAGCCGCAGTTCCAAGTCGGAAATGTATTTGGATATGGTGGATTTGCCGATGTTCAATTCGGTTTCCGCCGCGGCCAGGCCGCCGCTTTCGGCCACTGCCTTGAACACCCGGAGCAATTTCAGGTCGGCATCGGCAACATGCTTGAGGTGGGTTTTTCGCGCCATTTATAGGTTCGTTAAATGTGAAACTTTGCTTTCAAAAGTTTACATTCAAGAAACACAAAGCGCAATGTAGCTTCCCGCAGACCAAGGCTGGAACAGGCTGGCGGATGCGCCGTTGAGAGTGCGCCGGCCCGGACCTTGGACCCAGAATGACGATACGGGAGGAAGTTATGTCATTTCTCAAAAAGGTCTGCACCCTGACCGCGGCCGTTTCCGCCGCAGCAATGCTGTCCGCCGGCGCCGTTTCCGCCAAGAACTTCAAGATCGCCGTGGGCGACAGCGCGGGCAGCCCGCAGGAAGCCACCGGCAAGTTCTTCGTCGAGGCACTGGAAGCCAAATCCAACGGTGAGCATACCGCAACCCTGTTCCTGAACGGCCAGCTGGGTTCTGAGCAGGACACCGTCAACGAGGCGGCCATCGGAACCCTGGACATGTCGCTCCTGGCGATCAACAACGTCACCCCCTTCTCCCCGACTGTCGGCGTATTTACCCTGCCTTACGTGATCCTGTCGCTGGAGGACGCGGAAACCCTGACTCAAGGGCCAATCGGCCAGGAGCTGACTGAGAACACCCTGCGGGACGCGGGCGTGCGCATCATCGCTTGGACCTACACCGGGTTCCGCCGCCTGACTAATTCCAAGAAGCCGGTCGAAGCGGTTGCTGACCTGCAAGACCTGGTGATCCGAGTTCCCAAGAACGAGATCATGATCGAGACCTACAAGGCCTGGGGAATCAATCCGACCCCGATGGCATGGTCGGAAACCTTCACCGGTCTACAGACCAAGGTGGTGGACGGTCAGGACAACCCTTACATGACCATCAACGCGATGAAGTTCTATGAGGTGCAGGACCACGTCACCAACCTGCGCTACATCTTCTCGATCGAGCCGCTGATCGTGTCAGAGGCCGTGTTCCAGAACCTGTCGGAAGAAGACCAGCAGATCATACTCGAAGCGGGCAAAGAAGCGACGTTGAAGTCGGCTCAGTTCCTGCGCGACTCTGAAGCTGCGATCAAGGAAGAGCTCGTTGCCAAGGGTATGAAGATAGTTGACCCCGAAAATGGCGAGGCGGAATTCATTCAGCTGGCAACCGAAGCTGTGTGGCCGAAGTTCTACGACTCCATCGGAGGCGTTGAGAAGCTGAATGCTGTGCTGTCCGCCATTGGCCGCGATCCGGTCCAGTAAGCCCCTGGCCTGACAATCTGAAAACGACGAAGCAGCGCCGCGGCGCTGCTTCGCGCAGGGGAGGAGTACGTCATGTTCTGGAAATTCCTGGACAATATTGAAAGCTATATCTGCCGCCTTTTGTTATCCGGCTTTGTCGTTCTGCTGTTTGTGCAGATCGTCTCGCGCGAGGTGTTCGGCCATTCGTTTTCCTGGATCGAGGAGCTGTCGGTCTACATGTTCGTCTGGTTCGTCTACTTCGGCGCTTCGTACGCGGCGCTGAAAGGCGCGCACAACAGGGTCACTTTCCAGTTCAAGTTCCTGCCCGAGGGCTGGATCAAGTATATTGAGGCCTTCGCAGACCTCTTCTGGCTGTTCTTCAACTGTTATTTCCTGTGGCTAGCTACCGATTTCGTCTTCAACAAGATGAACAAGTTCTGGAAATCGCAGACCTTGGGCGTCGAGATGAAATACATCTACATGGTGCTGCCCATCGCTTTTGCCCTGATGACGATCCGCATTCTGCAGGTGAATTACCGCAAGCTGATTCTTGGCGAAGATATTCACGATCCCGACCAGATCGACCTTGATGAAATCAAGGGTGCTGCTGGCGCGGACAACCGCATGTAATCGCGAGGGACAGAACCATGGAAACCGAAATCGTCACGATCCTGTTCGGATCCTTCCTGCTGCTGCTTTTACTGGGCGCTCCCATTACCGTTGCGCTGGGGGTGTCGTCGCTGCTGTCGTTCCTCTATCTCGACGAAAACCCGATTAAATTCGTGCAGATCGCCTTTACCTCTGTCGGCTCCTTCCCGCTGATGGCGCTGCCTGCCTTCATCCTCGCGGGTGCGCTGATGGAGGCCGCCGGGATATCGAAACGCCTGATCAACGTGGCCGAAAGTCTGGCGGGGCCGTTCACCGGCGGGATTTCCGCCGCCACCGTGATGGCCTGCCTGTTCTTCGGCGCCATTTCCGGCTCCGGTCCGGCCACCACAGCGGCCGTGGGGATGCTGATGATCCCGGCCATGATCAACCGCGGTTATGAGAAAGGTTATGCCTCTGCTGTGACCGCTTCTTCCGGCGGCCTCGGCATCATCATTCCGCCGTCGATCCCGATGGTGATCTTCGGTATTGCCGCGCTCGGCTTTACCGCCCCGCCTGAAGCGGTCGAGAAATTCGGCACCTTCCAGTCGGTGTCGATCTCGAAACTGTTCATCGCAGGCTTTGTGCCTGCCTTCCTGATCGCCGCCAGCCTGCTGATCCTGAACTTCTTCATGTCCAAGAAGCGCGGCTACAAAGGTTCTGCCGACGGCTGGTCGATCCGCAATGTAGGTTGCGAGATGTACCGCGGCTTCTGGTCGCTAATGGCACCATTGGTGATCCTGGGCGGTATCTACACCGGCTTCTTCACCCCGACCGAGGCAGCCATCGTGGCAATCTTCTATACCTTGGCGGTTGGCGTTTTCATCTACCGTGAGCTGACCTGGTCATCGCTGTTCCAGTCTCTGGAAGCCACGACATGGCTGACCGGCCGGGTGCTGCTGATCCTGTTCACGGCTACCGTTTTCGGACGTCTGCTGGTGGAAAACCAGATCCCGGCGCTGATTGCGGACAGCATGCTGAGCTTCACCCAGAACCTTTACGTGATCTGGGCGCTGATCATCTTCTTCCTGCTGTTTGTCGGCATGTTCATGGAAACACTGGCCACCATCCTGATCCTGGTGCCGGTGATGCTGCCTGTGGCCTATTCAGTGGGCATCGACCCGATCCACTTCGGCGTGGTGATGGTCTGCACCCTCGGCATCGGCTTCCAGACGCCGCCGCTGGGTGAGAACCTGTTTATCGCCTCAGGCATCTCGAACATCTCGATCGAGACGATCTCGCTGCGCGCCCTGCCCTTTGCGGCGGTCAACACCATCGCGATTTTCATCATCGCCTTCTTTCCGGAGCTGTCGCTGTGGCTGCCGCGGCTGTTCGGCTATTAATCTGAAGGGGGACTAGCATGAAGCCGATGATCACCAGCATCCTGTTTGCCACCGACCTGTCGCATAACTCCACGCTGGCGCTGCGGCATGCCGCCAGCCTGGCACATGCGACTGGTGCGGAAATTCATGTGCTGCACGTGAACGAGCCGATTTCCGAGGATGCGCGCATCACCTTTGAAATGTTTGTGCTGAACGACGAGACCCGCAAGACGGCGGCCAAGCGGCGGCATGAAATGGTGAAACAAGTGCTGGCAGAGCGGCAGGCGCGGTTCTGGGCGGCTTTCGATGGCGATGACGCAAAAATCCGCGATCAAGTCACTTCGATTGAGGTAACCGACGGCCACCCGGCGGAGGTGATCCTGCGCCGCTCGAAGGAACTCTGCTGCGATCTGATTGTTCTGGGTGCTCATGACCACGGTTTTTCCCACACCTTTCTGGGCACCGTGGCAAAGCGAGTCCTGCGCCGGTCGCAGATCCCGACGCTGGTGGTGCCTTACAAGAACAGTGGCGGCGAAGACTGATTAAAAGCGCAGGCGGCTTCCCTCGGCCGCCTGCAAAACCAGCTTCTGTGCCGAGTATCAGCCCTTTGCAGGGGCGGTTCTGACGTCCGGGTGCAGGTTCTTATAGGGAAATCTGCCCAGATCGCAGGGAAAAACTCCGGGGGCCGCTACCGGATAAACCGCGCTGGCAATTGGCTCAAAAGCGGCGCGGAAGTGGGCGGTGCTTTTCACGCAGATTGTATCGAACGTCTCGGGCTTCAGCCCGATATGGGTGAAATGCGCCAGGTCGAGGCACTGGTTTCGGATGCTGGTCACAACCAGGCTGATGTCAGCCTCAGCACCTGTCAGCCGCAATGCCGCTGTGGGACCCAGAGCCGCCACCCCGCCTCCGTACATTTCTCCGCTGTAGCGGCAAATGCCATCGCCAAGCGCCAACACCTCGAAATTTGCCTCAAACGGTTTATCTCCCGCAACACCCGAACGCCCGCCAAGGGCCGTTCGGAACAGACCGCCCTGCCCGGCCTTACGCGCCGCCGCGGCGGTTTCCGGATCGTGGAACAGCCCCATCAGGACGTTCTGCGCCCCGGCATCAGCCAATGCGGCCAAAAGCCCGGTGGTGTCAGAGGTGCCGCCAGCGCCGGGATTGTCCTGCACATCCGCCAACACCACAGGCATGGCCGCCCGCGGTTGGCAGGCGATTTTAGCCGCTTGCTCAGGCGACAGCATCGGGTGGGCCGATTGCGCTTCCAGCCGAGCAAACAGGCTGGCGATATGGTCCGCCGCCTGCGCGGCGGCCACGGCGGTCCGGGCATAGGCCACGCAGGAGGGCCTTGTGTCCGGAAGATCCGCGGCAGTAAAGCCAAGCGCGATATCGGCCAGCACACCGGCTTCCTCCAGCCGGGGCAGCACGGCATACAGATCCCGTCCCGGTGTGGCACTGGTGTATTGCGCATGCAGCGGGATCAAATAATCCATCTGCCGGAACACCTTGTGCAACCTTTCGCCGGCCAGCAGGTGCTGCAGCACGGGCACGCAGCGTTCGCCGGTTTCCGCCATATCCAGATGCGGATAGGTGCGGTAGATCGCGATGTAGTCCGCCAGATCCACCAAATCTTCAGAAATATTGGCGTGCAGGTCCAGGCTGACTAAGATGGGCAGCTCCGGCCCTGCCCAGGCGCGCAGACGCCGCAGCAGTTCGCCTTCACCGTCTGCGTGGCTTTCTGTCACCATTGCCCCGTGAAGATCGAGAAAAATCCCGTCGACCGGCCAGGCGGCGCCCAGCCCGTCCAGGATCTTGCCGCAAATCGCGTCAAAGGCATGGTCTGTCACATGCGCTGACGGCTCCGCGGCACACCACAGGATGGGTACCAGCTCCATCCCGGCTTCTTTTGCCGCGTTGGCGAAGCCCGCGATGGGCAGGTTCATGCCGCGGGTCTCAGTAATTACTTCTTCACCTTGCAGCATGGCGGGCCAGGAATCCGCCATCTCGAATTCCGTCAGCCCTGCCTTGGTGGTGCCGAAACAGTTGGTTTCGTGCTGGAAGCCCGCAATGGCGATCCGCGGATAGGCTCGCATCATTTGTGTTCCTGCGCCCAGACGGTCTGCCCGCGGCGTATGGTGCGGGTGACCTTTGTGGTTTCGATGGCTTCCGGGTCTGGCAGCGGATTACGGTTCAGCACTGCAAAATCCGCCAGTTTGCCAGGCTCGATGGAGCCGCGGGTGTTCTCCTGAAATACTTGCCAGGCGGCATCTATGGTCTGGGCCCGCAGCGCCGACAGCGCACTGACCCGCTGCGCCTCACCCAGTCGCCGACCGCTGGCAGTCAGACGGTTCACCGCGCAATGTGCCAGGTGGATCGGCCGGGTCGGCGTGACAGAGGCGTCATTGTGGATGGTGTAACGCACGCCGAAGCGTTCGGCTGAGGCGCAGGGCGAAATCCGCTCCGCCCTCTCCGGACCCAGAAAGGTGTCGTAGTGGCGGTCGCCCCAGAAGTGGACATGGGCAGGGAAGAAACTGACGGTCATCCCAAGGTCTGCCATCTGCTGCAGCTGGTCATCACGCAAGGCTTGCCCGTGGATGATGGTGTGGCGGTGATCGGCGCGCGGGATGGCTTCCAGCGCTGCCGCCACCGCGTCGATGAACATCTGCGCGCCTGCGTCGCCGTTGCAGTGACAGTGGATTTGATAGCCCAGGCTATGCAGCTTCATGACTTCCGCGCGGTGTTCGGCGGCATCGGCATACGGCATTCCGCAGGGATGCGCCGGATCCGCGGGCTTGTGATAGGGCGCGCTGAGGAAGGCTGTCTGCAACTGAAACGCCCCGTCGGTGAACAGCTTGCGGGGCCCTAGGGTGAAATGCGGGTTGCGGGGCCAGTCGAGCGCATCAGGCCCTTCGGTCAACGCTGGTTCCAGCCCGCCGATCGGTAGCAGCATCAGATCGTAGCCCGGGTCCTGGTCCGCGGGCAGAGAAGCGAAGTGCTCCAGCATCTTCCGCGTCGCCCAAGCATTCTGAGCATAAGTGACTCCATAAGCCAGGTACTCGTCCCGGCAACTGTCGAAGCCGGCCCAGAACCTCTCCCTGTCGATCAGAAAATCAGTATCGCCCAACTCGCCCATTGCCGACAGGCCTTCGATCAGCCCGGTCAGCGCTCCGGTTTCCGGGTCCCGCCCGAAACGCCCGCCAATGGGGTCCGGCGTGTCCCGGTTTACCCCATGCCGCGCCAAGGCCAGCGAGTTCGCCGCTCCATTGTGGCCGGAGGCGTGGATCACCCAGACGGGATGGTCCGCGGAGACGCTGTCCAGCTCTTCCCGCGTCGGCATCCGGCCTTCGGCGATGGCGGTATTGTCGAAAAGCACCCCCATCACCCAGTCTCCCGCTGGGGTATTCGCCGCCTTGGCCCGCAGCCGGTCCAGCGCAGTGGGGATGTCCGGGCAATCGCCGCTGGGGGCGGAGGCGAGGTTCACCCGGAACAGCCGGATGAAGCCGGGATCGGGAAAATGCCCGTGCGGGTCGATGAAGGCGGGGATCAGGGTCTGGCCATGCAAATCCACCTCCCGCGTGCCCGCGGGCATCCGCGCGCGCAGGTCGGCCTCGAGGCCTACAGCGCGGATGATCTCGCCTTCGGTCAGCACCGCCTGGGCGCAGGAATCGGCCGCGTCCATCGTCAGGACAACGCCGTTGAAATACAATGTGCTTGTCATGGTCTTTCGGATGTTTAGGGGTTTCAGGCAGAGGGCCGTCAGCTCAAGGGCGCCAGGCAGCGCAACCCGTGGCCGTTTGCGACCTCCCATTGCGGGGTTTGAATGCAGATCTCCTGCGCGAATGGGCAGCGCTCGCGGAACTCGCAGCCTTTGGGGCGGCGCAGCAGGCTGGGCGGTTCGCCTTTCAGGGCGATGCGTTCCAGCCGGGCGTCGGGATCGGGTTCCGGGTTCGCCGACAACAGGCAGCGGGTATAGGGATGGCGCGGCTCCTTGAAGATCGCCTCGGTGGTGCCTTCCTCGACCAGGCGGCCCAGGTACATGATGCCCATCCGGTCGGCCACGTGGCGCACGACGTTCAGGTTGTGGGTGATGATCACCATCGCCAGCCCCAGCCGTTCGCGCAGGTCGTTCATCAGGTTCAGAAGCTCCCCCTGCACCGACACGTCGAGGCCCGCGGTGGGCTCATCCGCCAGGATCAGCTTCGGCTCCAGTGCCAGCGCCCGGGCCACGCCCACCCGCCGCGCTTGACCGCCCGACAGTTGATACGGGTAGCGGTCGGCGAAATGCGCAGGCAGGTTCACCATCTCCAGAAGGCGTTTGGCCTCGGCATCCAGATCGCGCTCCTTCATACCCTGGATGCGGTAGGGTTCGGTGATCAGGCTGCGGATCGTCAGGCGCGGCGACAGGCTGCCGACAGGATCCTGGAACATCATTGCGATGTCTTTGCGCAGCGGGCGCAGCTCGCGTTCCGAGGCACCGCGGATCTCCCGGCCTTCGAATTTGACCGAGCCTTCCTGCGCCGGGGCCAGCCCTGCGATTGCGCGGATCACCGTGGTCTTGCCGGAGCCGCTCTCACCCACCAGCGCATAGGTCTCGCCCTGCTCCACGGTGAAGCTGACACCGGCCAGCACGTTGACCGGGCCGTAGCTGGTTTTCAGGTCTTTCACATCCAGCAGGCTCATTCTGCGGCCTCCTTGTGGTTCAGCCAGCAGGCGGCTTGGTGGCCGTCTTTCAGTTGTTCGAGTGGCGGCACCTCAGCCGCGCAGCGTGGCATCGCCTGGTCGCAGCGGTCGCGGAAAATGCAGCCGCCGGGCAGGTTGGCCAGATCCGGCACCTCGCCGGGGATCGTTGGCAGCACGCGGGCGCGCTCCTTGATGTGGCCCGGGTCACAGTCGATCAGGCGGCGGGTGTAGGGGTGCTTGGGATCGTGGAAGATCTCGCGCACCTCGCCGCTTTCGACCACGGCGCCCGCATACATCACAACCACCCGGTCGCAGAGTTCGGCAATGACGCCCAGATGGTGCGAGATGAACAGGATGGCGCAGTCAAACTCTTGCTGCAGCTCTTGCAGGCGCTCGATGATCTGCACCTCTAGCGTGGCATCCAGCGCCGTGGTCGGTTCATCCGCGATCAGCAGGTCCGGTTCCGACATCAGCGCCATGGCGATGGCGATGCGCTGGCGCATGCCGCCGGAGAACTCATGCGGGAACTGGTCCAGCCGCGCTTCAGGGTCGGGGATGCCGACCGCACCCAGCATCTGCGCTGCGCGGGCGCGCTTGTCGGCTTTGGACGCCTTGGAGCGGTGCTGGATATCCAGCATCTGCTGGCCGATGGACAGCACCGGGTTGTGGGTTTGCATCGGGTCCTGGAACACGATGGAGATATCGGCACCGCGCAAATCGCGCATCTTGCGTTCGGGCAATTGCAGGAGGTCTTCGCCTCTGAACCGCACCTCTCCCTGCCGGAACCTTGTATTCGGCGCGGTCAGCCGCAAGATCGAGGAGATCAGGGTGGACTTGCCGCAGCCCGACTCGCCGACGATGCCGACAATCTCGCCTTTGCGGACGTCAAAGGAGATATCGCGCAGGGCCTTCAGGTCGCCGCGGGCGGTTTCATAGTCGACGCTGAGGCGGTCGATTTCCAGTAGAGTGTCGGTCATCGCTGTTTCCTCAGTTTCGGGTCAACCACGTCGCGTAAAGACTCGCCCAGGAACGTGAAGCCAAGCGTTGCCAGGATGATCGGCAGCCCGCCGCCCACCACCAGCCAGGGGGTTTGGCGGATCAGCGAGTAGCCGTCTTTCAACAGCGCGCCCCAGCTCGGCGTCGGCGGTTTCACCCCGAGGCCGAGGAAGGACAGCCCCGCCTCCAGCGCGATCACGGTGGGGATGTCCATCGCTGCCAGCACTGCCAGAACGCCAACGATATTGGGCAGCATGTGCACGCCCAGAATGCGCTTCATGCTGGCACCCATGGAGCGTTCGGCCAGGATGAACTCGGAGTTGCGCAAGGTCAGCGTCTGGGTCCGCGCCACCCGGCCATAGGTCGGGATCGAGGTCGCCATCACCACAAACACCACCGTCTGCAGGCTTGGCCCCACCAGCGCGACCACGGCCAGCGCGAACATCACGGTCGGGAAGGAGCGGATGGTGTCAAAGAGCAGCATCAGCAGATTATCGAGCCATTTCGGCCCGTAGCCAGCGATCATGCCCAGCGTCAGGCCAATGGCCATGGCGCCGAAGACAGCCGGCAGGGCAACCTGCAGCGCCACCTGGCCGCCCGCAATCACGCGGGAAAACGTATCGCGGCCCAACTGGTCGGTGCCCAGAAGATGGGTCCATGATGGTCCCTGCAGCCGGTCCTTGATGTTCATGCTAACCGGATCGAAGGGCACGATCCAATAGGCGAAGATTGCGCAGAACACGATGGTGCCGACGATGATCAGACCCATCAGCCCTAGCGGGTCGCGGGCGACGCCGGTGACGATCTGGCCCAGTTCGGAACGGGATTTTGCCATATCTCACACCCTCCTTATGCTGCCGTGCGGGCACGTGGATCGAGCCAGGCGTTGATCAGATCAGCCATCGCGGTGGACACTACAAACAGGCCGGTCGAGATCAGCACCGATCCCATCACGATCGGGTAGTTGCGGGTGGTGATGCTGTCGATCACTAACTTGCCCAGGCCCGGGCGGGCAAAGACGATCTCGGCAAAGACGGCAGAGGACAAAAGGAACCCCATGCCGACGCCGATCACCGTGACCACCGGCAGGATGGCGATGCGCAGCGCATAGACCATCACCACCCGGCGCTCATGGATGCCAAAGGCGCGGGCGGTGCGGATGTGGCTTTCACCCATCACCTCCAGCATTGAGGCGCGCACCAGCCGGGCGATATAGCCGACCCAGCTGAGGCCGATGGCAAAGGCAGGCAGCACCAGGTGGTCGAAGCGGCCCCAGAACCCTTCGCCGGCGCCGATGGCCGGGAACCACTGCAGATGCACCGCAAAGATTAGCAGCGAAAGCAAAGCGACCACAAAGGCAGGCGCGGCGACGAAGCTGACGGAAAGCGCGGCGGCGATACGGTCGATCAGCGTATTGGGATGCGCCGCGGCATAGGCGCCCAGCCCGATGCCCAGAAGCGCCGACCACAGGATCGAGGCAAAGATCAGCGCCAGCGTATGCGGCAGCTGTTCAAAGACTATTGCTGTTACCGACCGGCCCGAGAACACGTCGATTCCCAGATCGCCCTGCATCAGGTTGCCGTAGAAGATCAGCAGCTGTTTCCAGATCGGCTGGTCCAGCGCCAGTTCCGCCGTCAGCCGCGCCTGCAGCTCTGGCGTGGCGCGCGGGCCCAGCATGATCTGGACCGGATCGCCGGGCACGGCGCGGATCATCAGGAACATGACGGTGACCGCCACGATCAGGATCAGCAGTGCCAGCCCGAACCGCCGGGTTGCGTAAAGTAACATGGCCGCATGGCTCCCTTGTAATCGCTGTGCGGTAGAAAGACGGCACGGCTGCGCCGCATACTGCAGCCGTGCCAGGTCAGGCCCGGGGGGAGGACCGGGCCTGCGGGGAGTGTCAGGCCGTGCCGAAGTAGCGCAGCAGTGCCAGTCCGTCGGGCCGCAGTGCCGGCACCACGCCAGCCGAATGGATCACCGGCGTTGCCTCGTGCGTGAGGAACCGGTAGGCGCCGCTTTCTTCCATCAGGTCCTGCGCGCGCCGGTACATCTCATCCCGTTTGGCCAAGTCGGTCAGCTGCGAAGCTTCTGCATGGATCTTGTCGAACTCGTCGTTGCTGAACTGCTCCCAGTTCCAGTGTCCGACCTGCTCAGTTGTGAACCAGGAGGTCGCGTAATACGGGTCCGGGGTCATCGAGTAGCGGTTCAGTACCAGCTGCAGGTCCTCGTTGTCGGCGCTGGCCCAGAAGGCCCCTGATTCAAGCACGTTGACCTCAACCGTGATGCCGATCTGCGCCAGCGTGGCCTGGATCACCTGGGCGGCAGTGGTGAAGGTGGTCTTGTTCAGCGTGTCGAGCTTCAGCGTGACGTTGGTCTCACCGGATTCCGCCAGCAGTTCCGCTGCTTTGGCGAAGTCTGCCTGCGGCGGCACCAGCGATTGCGGACGGTGGCCTGCCAGGCCTGGCGCGATGATACCGGTCGATGGCTCCACGGCACCGAAATAGGCAGCTTCCAGAACCGAAGGCACGTCAATCGCGTGCTGGATCGCTTGGCGCAGCTTCTTGTTCTGGAGCTTGGGGTGGTCCAGGTTCATGCCGAGCCATGCATAATATAGCGAAGGGTATTCAAGCAGAGTGCCGCCGTTGGGCACACCGGCGCGGTAACGCTCGACAGAGCCCAGTGACACGCGGGTGAAATCCAGTTCGCCGGCCTCAAATGCGATTTCTGCAGTGTTTTCGTCATCAATCGGCAGGATTTCGATGGTGTCCCAAGCGGGGGCTTCACCCTTCCAGTCCGGGTTGCGCTTGAGCACGGTCTTTTCCTTGGGGCTCCAGCTGTCGCGCAGATAGGGGCCGGATTCCGCCAGCGGATCGGTGGTTGCTTTGCCGCCCGCGGCCTCCCAGGCATTTTTCGATACGATGTTGCCGGTGATATAGGGCAGCGCGATCGACCACAGCGGCGCAAAGGGCTCTTTCAGCACGATGGTGCCTTCCCGCTCGCCGGTCACTTCGACATGGCTCAGCGGTCCCATATCGGGCTTGTTGGGGCTGTCGGTGGCCTCGTCCACGATCCGTTCAAAGCTGAATTTCACGTCTTCGGCGGTCATCGCGCCAAAGCCGTTGGTGAAGCCGATATCGTCCCGTAGCGCGAATTTGATGTGGGTGTCGTCGCCCTGCTCGATCATCGCGGCGGCGTCCATCTGCCAGTCCCACTCGCGGCCCGGCTTGTACTGGATCAGCTTGTTGTAGATCGCGGCGTGGATTTCTTCGTCGATCACGCCCTTGGAGTATGCCGGGTCAATGCTCTGCATGTCGCCATAAGAGCGCACCCGCACGGTGCCGCCCTCTGCGGCCATGGCCCGGCCGCCCAGGCCTACCGGCAGTGCCGCCGCAGCCCCCAGCGCGGTGGCCCCCTTAAGAAATCCGCGGCGCCCCAGTGCCGTCTTGGTCCATTCGATCTTCATTGTGTCCTCCCTTGGATCAGATCCGCCCGTGCCCCTCCGGCCTTCATAAGCCTGACAGCCCGGCCCTTGGCGGGCCTGTCAACAGGTTTTCGGCTCCCCAAGCCCAGGCGGCTTGTCCTCTAAAAACGCCTGTTTCGCTGATCACGGAACTGTGCAAACATGCGCGAACCAGCGCGGATCGCATCAATACCGCGTCACTTCGCGAAGGAAACCTGGCCGTGTCTGAAAATTTTTCCGAAAACCTGCGCTCGCTGTGCGCCGAACATGGCAGCATTGCCCAGATCTGCCGGGAGGTGGGAATCAACCGCCAGCAGTTCAACCGGTACCTCAACGGCTCCAGCCTGCCCGCGGCCCACAACCTACGCCGGATCGCCCGCTTTTTCGAGATCCCGGAAGCGCGCTTGTTTGCGCCGCAAGCAGAATTCGAGGCCCAGCTCAGAGACGCTGCCAGCACTACGCCAGCAGGGCCTAGTGACAGTTTTCTGGAACCTTTCCGGGCCCAACACCGCAATTTGAAACGTTACCTCGGCTTCTACCATGCCTATTTTCGAACCCCTTCTTGGGGGGAAGGCATCTTCTGCGCGCTGACACGCTTCATCGAAAAGGATGGCTTCATACTGTCACGCAACCTGGAAATTGCCCATGATCCGGAGCAGAGCATCCGGCAGATCTCGCGCTATCAGGGGCTGGTGACACTGCGCGGCAACCGGCTGTTCATCACCGAGCATGAGCGCGCTCATGAAGGCAGTGTAGCGCAGACTATCCTGTTCTCCGCCCATCGGCAGCAGCTGAAGTACCTGCGCGGCATGACCATGGGGGTGGCCTGGCGCCCTTTCCCTCGCCCTTATGCAGCCCGGGCGATCTGGAAGCGGCTGGATGAGAGGGTTTCGGCGCGCGAGGCGATTGCCGCCTGCGGCGTCTATCCGGTGCGCAGCCCGCGGATCGATCCCACTGTGCGGAACTACCTCGAAACCCCTGCCAAGGAAGATATGCCGGATATGCCCGGCAGCGTGCTGCTCTGAACAGCCCCGGTCCACTTGCGCTTCTGCGGAGCGGGAAAGTTTTTTCCGCGGGAGGTCTGAGCGATTTCCTATGCAAGGAGTTTGGGCCGCGCGGTCAGCGGGCGGCGGCTTCGTCCTCATCCCTGCCGGGCATCTCCTCGATCAGCCGGGTCTCCAGCAGCTGTCCGTTCTGGTAGAGCACGGGATAGGCCACTGCGGCGATGTGGCTGTTGAATTCTCGCAGCGCACGCAACGTCTCCAGATGGATGTCAGAGGTCTCGAAACTCTCCTGCGCACCGTTCTGCAACCGCTTCAGGTGGCGCTTGCGGCTGTCATGCTCCATCCGTTTCAGCTCGGTCTTCTCCAGGCTCAACAGCCGCGCACTTTCAAGATCGTCGGAGATCAGTACGTTGGAAGCCAACTGCATGCTTGCCAGGATGGCCTCATGCATTCGGGTGATCTCCAGCCATCCGTCCCTTGAAAAACTCAGGCCCTTCTTGTTCAGCTCCCCTGCCAGCACCGTCAGCCGGCGTGCCACCACATCGCCTGCAGTCTCCAGCCGGATGGCGTACTCCATCAGGCCGCGGGCAGTTTTCAGCTGGGTTTTGCTGAAGGCTTCTTCTGGGATCGCCGCCACATACTGACGGATACCGGAGAGGCAGGCGTTGACCTCATCGTCCATCCGCTGCACGGCCTTGATCTGTTCCCGGCTGCCGCCCTGATACAGCTCCAGCACGGGCCGGAACATGGCTCCGACCTGGTCGGCCATGCGCAGCAGCTCGCGCTTGAGGTTGGCAACCGCCTGCGCAGGTGAGCCATAGCTGCCCTGCTCCAGCGCGCTGACGGGCTTGCCGGGCTGGGCTGCGTCCGGCTGCGGCGGATCGGGGAAGGCCCGTTCAAACACCCCCTGCAGCGGGGTGCAGACCGGCAAGGCCAGTAACAGGAGCGAGGCGTTGAAAGCCAGATGTGCATTCACCAGCATCTGGCCGCCCTGCGGATCGCCGAGCCAGCCCTGGCGCAATGCCAGGTTGGCACCGAACAGGCATATCACCGCCCAGCTCCCGCGCAGGGCGAGGTTGGCATAGGGGATGCGCCGTGCCTGCAGGTCCATACCGCGGCTGAGCCATACCGGGATGAAGGCTGAGCCGAAATTTGCCCCAAGCACCAGCGAAAGGCCCGCGGCAAAGGGGATGGCGCCAATCTGCACCAGTGTCACACACATCAGGATTGCCGCCACCGAGGAATGCATCACAAAGGCCAGCGCCCCCCCGACCAGAAAGGCGGTGATATAGTCGCGCGCCAGGTAGCCTGCGACCGCGGGCAGAAAGGCGCTGTCGCGGATCGGGTCCATTGCCTCACGCAGAAAGCGCAGCGATATAAGGATAAATGCCACCCCCATCAGGATCCGACCGAGCTGCCGCGCCTTTTTGGCCTCGGTCTTGACGAACAGGTAGCCGCCTACGGCCAGCAGCACCGGAACCAGCCAGTCGAGCTCGAACGACAGGATCTGGATGATCAGCGCCGAGCCAAGATCGCCGCCCAGCACGATCGCCAGCCCTGTCGGAAAGGCGAGGTATCCGCTGGCCGCAAAACCCGACGTCAGCAACGCCACCGCTGCCGAGCTTTGCAGCACGATCGCCAGGATCAGTCCCATCATTCCGGCCTGCAGATGGCTTTGCCGTCCGGTCAACAGCCGCTGGAACGAGGCGCCGTAGCTGCGCTCAATCCCCGTCCGCACCATCCGCACCGCATACAGCAGCAGCATTGTCGCGCCTGCAAGGCTGATCAGAAAAGTCAGTATCGCCATGGGTTTATCCCTTGATCAGCGCCAGTAGTTCGGTGTGCAGCCGCGGTGTCGCGGCGGCGGCCACCCGGCCATCCGATTCTAGCCCCAGCGGCTTGCCCTGCCAATCGGTGATTACCCCGCCTGCGGCCTCCACCACCACGGAAACCGGCAGATAATCATAGGGCTGCAGGTCATAGTCAACCACCGCGTCCACATGGCCCGCCGCCAGCAGAGCATGCGGATAACAGTCGTAAGAAAAGCGCCGGGTCTGGCCCGCCCGCATCAGCCGGGCGAACAGGCCGGGGTGGTCGCGGTGGATCTTGTCGCCTTCGTTCACATAGAGGACCGACTGATCCAGCCTGGTCTGACCCGACACATGGATAGGCTTGTCATTCAGCGTTGCCCCTTGACCGCGCAAACCAAGGAAAGTCTCTCCGAGGGTCGGCATTCCGATCACCCCCAGCTGCGGTTGACCGCCTTGCAGAAATCCCAAAAGGAACCCAAATAACGGGTGTCCCGAGAGGAAGGAACGGGTGCCGTCAATCGGGTCGATGATCCAGACATCATCGCGATCCGTGCCCGCAAATCCGTGCTCCTCACCCAGAATTCCATGTCCCGGAAAATTCTGTTCCAGATAGGCACGCACCTCGGCCTCGACGGCTTTGTCGGCCTGGGTGACTGGGCTTTCGTCTTCCTTGAACTCAACACCCAGCCGGCCGCGGAAAAAACCGCGAACAGTTTCCGATGCGAGTTCAGCGATCAGCAAGGCATGGGCGGTGATGTCATCTGTCTGGGGCACGGCTTCGGCCTCCGTCTTGAGGTCTGGTCGGGGCAGCCCGGTGACCGTTTCGCCGTTTAACATTTGCGAAAATGTGGATTTAGTCAACAAGCAACCGTCAAAATGACCGAAAAACGGAAGATTTGACCGAAAACCTGCGAATTTCCAAAGAAATATTGACCCGCTTCGGGGCCCTGCGGGTTGGCGAGCGCTACCCTGCGCCCGCCAGATGCCGTGTGGCCATGGAAAACAACTCTGCCTGCGAAGCGATGCCCAGCTTGGAATAAGCGTGATGGCGGTGAACCTTTACGGTGCCCTCGGCAATCCCAAGATACGCGGCAGCGGAGGGGGTGGAATGCCCTTGCAGGATCAGTTGCACCACCTCGCGCTCCCGCGGGCTGAGGACACCGGTGCCGAAGGTCTGCATCCGGTCCTCCCAGTCTGCCTGCTGGAAACCTTCCGCAGCCGCATCAGCCTTCCCCCATTGGCGCCGGATCGCGGCGGAGATCATTCCGAACACCGCATTCAGCCGCTCGCTGTCTGCGGCCGCAAACCGCTGCTGGCGCGCAAAACGGGCCAGCGACACGATGAACCAGCGCTCTGTCCCGTCCTGAACCAGAATACCGATTTCGTCACTGATACTGATCTTGCGGTAGAAAGCGCGGTAGTATTCGGAGCGGTAGAAAGCCTCGGGTGCCAGTTCCATCAGCCGGTACGCGCCAGGCGTGCAGCCGTTGCGGCAGGCCTGATAGAGAGGGTCCAGCAGATAGGGCCCGCTGGCATAGAACTCCACTGTGATTGCTGCCTGCAGCTCATCCAGATCCTGATAAAGCGGCACCGGCGGCTGCGCGCCGGCATAGTAGGAGATGACCATGGAGTCGAAGTTGCAGCACAGCGACAGGATCTGCCGAAATGCGCCGGGGAACCGCTCCGTCGCGATGGTTTCCGCCAGCGTTGCCATCGCCTTTGCCCAGCCAGCGGGCAGCGGAGAGAAGGGGGTTTCGTCCAATTTTTATACCTAAAGATATATATCTTTGGCCAAGTTTACCGGCATAAGCGCGGAAATCAAACTGGGTCCAAGAAAATTTTCAACATGACGGAGACCCAGGTGACCGATTCTTCCAGCGTAAACCCCGTGCAGGGCGATCTGGCCTTCACCCGCAAAAGCGACCGCGGCGTGGTAGCAGAAGCGAGCTATGCCGGCGCGCTCAGCTTCATGCGCCGCCGCTATGCCCGCGACCTCAGCGGAGTTGACGTGGCGGTGATGGGAGTGCCCTTCGACCTTTCGGTGTCCAGCCGCTCCGGCACGCGGCTTGGGCCGCGGGCGGTGCGCTCCGGCTCCAGCCACATTGCATGGTCCAAACCCTGGCCGTGGGAGGCGGATCCCTATGAGGTCCTGCGGGTCGTTGACTACGGCGATTGCGAGTTTGACTACGGCTACCCGCACAAGGTGCCAGGCGAGATCGCCCGGGCTGCGCGGGAAATTCTGGCGACGGACACAGCACTGCTGTCAATCGGCGGCGATCATTTCATCACTTATCCGCTGCTGCAGGCGCATGTAGAAAAGCACGGGCCGCTGAGTCTGATCCAGTTCGACGCTCATTCCGACACCTGGGCGGATGAGGAAGGCCGCATCGACCATGGCACCATGCTGTGGCACGCCGTCCGCGAAGGGCTGGTGGACCCGGCCCGCTCAGTTCAGGTCGGCATCCGCACCCACAACCCCGACCCGCTGGGCATGAACATCATCGATGCCATCGAGGTCCAGAAAACCGGGCCGGAAGCGGTGGCAAGAAAGATCCGCGGCATCGTCGGAGATCACAAAACTTATGTGACCTTCGACATTGACGCGCTTGAACCGGCCTCTGCTCCCGGCACCGGCACCCCGGTGATCGGCGGCCTCTCGCCATTTCAGGCCCAGGAAATCATCCGCGGACTGGCGGGCACCGATGTCGTGGGCATGGATGTGGTCGAAGTCGCCCCAGCCTATGACATCTCCGAAATAACTGCCATCGCCGCGGCCACTATCGCAAACGATCTGCTCTGCCTATACGCCGCCGGCCCCTCCGGCCAGCGTTGAGGCCACCGGCAAGGCGTCGCATCAAGATGTTTCCAGGAGGCCTAAAATCAGGGGCTGCTATTGCAGCCCCGCTTCCCTTGCTTTGGCCGAATCGCGCCAGCGAGCGAGAAATGCGCCGGGAACATTGCTGCCAGGAAGCGGAAAACGATTCGAGCGGCCTCCTCCCGGTCGAAACGGTCGGGATGCAGTAGAAAGTCGGTCCACATGCCTTCAAGCAGTGCCAGGGTGCCATGGGTGGCATCGCGGGCCGCGCCGGAAGCATCCGGCGTTCCAGCCTCCCGCACGATCCGGGCAAAGGCGTTGTGGATCATGCCCCGCAGCCGTCCGTCGCGGGTGTCTGAGTATTCGGCGATGGCCTTGCGGTTCCTGGCTTCACCGCGGAAAGCATACCAGATGCTGACATTCCGTTGGTTCAGCACGCGTTCGCTTAGGTCGCCGCGCACAATCATTTCAACCCGCTCCTGCGGGCTGTCACCCGCAGTCTGCAAGAGCGTCTCCAGCCCGTCGTAATATGCTTCGGAAGAATGATGCGCCGCCGCCTGAACCAGGTTGTCCTTGCCGCCGAAATGCAGGTGGATCATCCCGCGAGACAAACCCGCGCGCTGGATGATCTCGCTGACGGACGTCTCGGATATCCCCTTTTCTGCCACCGAATCCAGCACCGCGCCAATCAGCGCTTGGCGGTTTTGTTCGCGGTTCTGTTCCCGTTTCCCGGCCATCTGCCTTCAGTGTCCTGATCATTGACGCCGTTGTTGCGCCGTTCACCTGCCCGTCGCAAACAACGTCGGCTGCCCAGTTTAGGCACAGATGCCCGGGTTTCTCCAGATAAAATGGACGTTTGTACATTTATTTTAGAAAGCTGTTGACAGCGCCCCCTATCAGCCCTCAGATTTTGATGGACGCTTGTCCATTTTTGGGGCGGCGAAACTGCACGCAAACCCTGCAAACAACGGAAAGACATGGCCGGATTTCTCAGAACCGAGGCTGGCAAAGGTTATTTGCTCAGTGCTCCTGCGTCGCTTTATGTTGGCGTATTGGTTGCTGCGCCGCTGGGGATACTGGTGGCCTACAGTTTCTGGACGCAGACCTATGTCGAGATTGACCGGACGCTGACCTGGGCGAACTACCTGGAGGCGGCGACCGATCCTCTGGTGCGGCATCTGATGCTGCGCTCGATCGCGATTGCCGGCGCGGTGACCATGGCGACGGTGGCGCTGGCCTATCCGATTGCCTATTTCATCGCCTTCCGCACCCGCAAGAAAACCCT
>NZ_JAHVJA010000016.1 GCF_019801465.1 Leisingera daeponensis | reverse complement strand
CACTGCTTTAGGCGCGGCAGCTTCTCTGCTGCTGGCAACGCTGGCGCAGGCCGCCACTGTCCGCGTGGATGGCCATGAAATCCATTACGAGGTGCATGGCGACCCGGGTTCGGGCGGGGTGTGAACTTCGTTCCGGTTCCCGGACACCGGGGTAAAGTACCCCTGTCCAGGAGAGGAGCATGGAATGGGACAATCGAGACGAACGTTCACAGATGAATTCAAAGCCGCAGCTGTTGGTCGGCTTTATAAGCCTGGTGCCACACAAACCGGCGTGGCCAGGGAGTTGGGTGTGACGAGTTCCCAGCTGAAGACCTGGCGCTTGGAGATCGAAGCGGCAGGATCGATGGCGGCACTGCGCAGGCAACAGGCGGATGCGGCGGAACTGGATCGTCTGCGGAAGGAAAACAAACGCTTGAAGCTGGAAAATGAGATCCTCGAGAAAGCTTCCGCTTTTTTCGCCTCAAGGGCAGCGAAGACATGAACGCGAAACGTGCTTTCGTCGCTGCCCACAAGACTGTTTACCCGATCGCTCAGCTCTGTCGCCTTGTTGGCATTGCGCGCAGCTGGCTTTACAGCTTTGTTCAGTCGCAACCGGCCCGAGATCAGCGGCAAAAGCGGCGTGCCGACCGGGACGCCGAGTTGCTGCCAAAGATCAAAGTGGCGTTTTCTCAAAGCAAAAAACGGTATGGGTCAAAGCGGGTCTACCAGGATCTGAAAGCCGATGGCGAGGAAGTCTCGGAGCGGCGCGTGGCCAGAATAATGCGGGAAAACAATGTCTCACCGTGCCTGCACAAGCGCCGGAAGCCGCGCACTACGGACAGCAATCACTCTCTGAAATCGTCGCCAAATCTGCTGGAGCAAAAGTTCGGTTGTACCGTTCCAAACCGAGTTTGGCTCGCCGACATTACTTACGTCGATACGGACGAAGGATGGCTCTACGTTGCCGCCCTCAAGGACATGGCCACGCGCGAGATTGTCGGTTGGGCAATGGACGATCATCTGCGACCCGAACTGTGCTGTGATGCCCTGAACATGGCCCTGGGGCGCCGTGGACCGGTTCCAGGGCTCAATCATCATTCGGACCGCGGCGTGCAATACGCAGGCGGAGAATACCGCAAATCGCTCGGGGCGGCAGGCATCAAGCAATCCATGAGCCGAACCGGCGAATGCCTGGACAACGCTCCAATGGAAAGTTTCTTCGCATCGCTGAAAAAGGAACTGGTTCATCGGGAGCGCTTCAAAACGCGCGCCCAGGCAAAGGCGGCGATCTTCGAATACATTGAGGTCTTCTACAATCGCCAGCGACGTCATTCCGCCATCGGCTACCAAACCCCCGCGCAAGTATACGAAACCATGACTTGGAAAAGCGCGGCATAGGGTCAATAATTAAACTGTCCGGAAATCGGGACGAACTCCAGTGCCGGTCCTGATGCTGCACGGCGGCATGATGACCTTTGCCTCAAGTTTTGGCGCAATGACCCCTGAGCTGGCGCGGGACCGGCCGGTGATCGGCGTCGAGCAGCAGGGGCATGGCCACACGCCGCTGAATAGCACCCTGATCACGTTGGAAGCCATGCGCCCGCTCACGATGAACTTCGATCGCGACATGATGCCCGGGAATTCTTCCCAGCTGAACTGATCCGGCCTCGGCAAACCGCAATAGCGCCTGAACAGCCCCCGAAGCCGATGCCGCGGGGGGCTTATTGGGTTGGCGGGATGAGGATTTTCTAACGATAGGCATGATTGGTGAAGAAAAAATACGTGCGGTGAAGGTTTTCGGCGGCTGCGATCCCGTTAGCGCCGAGACTGATTTTCAGGCTGAACCATTGCGCCCATCGTCTGTCGATTTGCCTTCTCCGCGTTGAGACCGAAAGGGAATCCTCCCTGCCCTGGATCGGGCTTTAGGGGCCTCCGTTGCGCTCTGAGGCGGTTCAGCCGGTTTTCGGCTGGGCGAAACCAGAATCCAGATGAGATGTGCCACTGAGACAAGGAGGTACATGACACCAGTGGAGATTGCCATCAGAAGAAGAAGACCTCCGGTCGTGCCGGGATTGACCCAGAGGGTGAAGAACAGGCCGAAAACGAAGGCAATGAGAAGTCCGCGGGAAATTTGTGCAAGTCCCATGGCAGCTACCCAGCCCCAATCAGCATAAGGAATGCTTGTCCGTGCTGATCTGACCAATCCCTGATCGTCCGCCGCATGTTCTCAATCGATAATCCATCGCGCAGCAGCTCAGGGTTCGTGGCAATCTTCTGCTGCCAGCTTTGCAGCTGCACCAGGGCCTGCTCGTAGGTGGTGACGCGAGACAGGTCCAGCATCAGAATGAGCTTGCCCTTCTGCCCATATTCATCCGCAGGTATCCAGCCAAACAGATAAGGGCCGCGGCCATCCAGGGTGACGTTCTGGGCCGCGCGCACATTGGAAAGCACTTCACGCGCTTGTCCGTCATCATAGTCGTCGATGGCCTTCGAGCATTTGGCTGACGTCTCAAGCCTGAGAAACTTCCCGTTGAGGGAGGACGCCAGTTTCTTGTCCTTGACCGGCCATACAGTGACAAATTGATCTTCTCGCTGCTGCCGGACTGATGACGTCGCTGGCAGGCTGTTCACATATGCTTGGCAGAGCTTCATGTGCCGGTCGTAATCAAACTCTGAGGCCAATGCCGGGAAGGCAAGGAAGCCATACCCTCTGAAGCGGGATGGAGGAAACTGCCCGGGGCCCGCGAAGACCCGGGTCGGCACAGGAGCGGCCTCGTGGATGACTACCGCCACAGCAGCAACGGTCGCAGGACCACTCATGCTACCATCTGCCTCTCTCGCAGCGCGTACTATTGCTTCGACCTCTGTGGAGAGTGGATAACCGGAAGACGGGACGCCCTTTACAGAGCGGTACGCATTGAGCGCTTGTGATGTCCGAAGCCCGAAGATCCCGTCCGCGGGGCCTGCGTCATACCCCAATGCGTTGAGACTCTCCTGCAAGTCGCGCATCGTTCGGCGGTGAATGCAGGGACTATCGGGCGCTGCACCGCAGGGACGACTGCTATAAGCGTAAGCAACACTCCCGGCGGATGGCCTGGGGGGAATTAAGTAATTCGGCCTTTCCTTCGGTCTTCCAGCTGCTCCGTGATTTACATTCACTTGAGCTCTGACGGTCGGCGCTGTCACAATCAGCAATGCTGCCAGGAATGCCGCGCAATTTGACCGGATGCGAACTTCAATTTTGCTGAACATGATCACCTGCCAAAAGGTTTCTCACCCTGATGAACATCTGATCTGCGGAGCGAAATGAAGTGATACAGAAGCCACCAAATAACCTACACGTAAAAAGAGTGCCTGAGGCGTCTTGCAAAATCAAGCTTGGCGGCCTTCGGCGCCCCCGCAGGCTATTCAATGGGGCACCGAAAATAATCGCGCCTGAGAGGTTCATTCTAAGTGTCAGCGCGTGAGCGGCCTTTTACCAATCATTGAGCGTTCAGCCTTTCGGCGGCATCATGGGGAGCGACGCGCAGAACGGTCAGCACCCGCCGCTTTCTGTCACGGGTATCCCAGTGGAGGGAAGCCCCTTCGGACAAACCAATCAGAGCGACCCCGATCGGCGTCAGGATCGAAATCCGGCCCCGCTCGATATCGGCATTCTCTGGAAAGACCGGGGTTACGGTCTTTTCCTGACCGGTTGTCTCATCCCGGAAGGTGACCGGGCGATCAATCGCCACGACATTCGCCGGGGGTTTTGCCCCGGCACAATCCGGGCGCGGCCGATCTCCTCAAGAAGCCGGTCTGCGAGGTCCGGATCCCGCGGGATCGCGCCCTCCGCAAGTGCTTCGAGCCGGTCCAGGCAGTCTGCTGCGATGACGACCTTGGGGCGGCGGGCTGTGCCGCGCGAGGCGGGTCTTTTTTTAGTCATGGGATACTCCTATGCTTCTGCCTTTCGATGGCATTGGTGCATTTCTTTGGGGGTGGCCGGCTTCCTGCTGCGGCTAGGCGCGTGGAGGCATCAGGCCGGGCCGCGGTCCGGTGCCGGGCCTACGTCCAGAACGACGATCGTCTCGATCTGGCCGTCATCCCGCAGGAGCGGCACCTTCTGCATCTTCCGCATGCCGACCAGGGTTGCGCCAAGCAGTGATGCGATGAGGATCCGCCCGGGGGCGGGCGCCGGGCTCATCGAGAGCACACCCGAGCGCGCACCCCCGCCGCTGATCATGTAAGTCACATAGCAACCGGCCACGACCAGCTCCGGCGGGGCGGGCCACGGCGCGCCGCGCGAGATCCGCAGCTTGTGGCGCAGAAGCCCGTTCAGAAGCGCGGGGCTGGGCGCATTCCGGGTTCCGCGGCGGTGAATAAGGCGCTCAATGCCAAACCGGTCCTCGACAGTAAGCAGGAAACCGGTCTCCACAGCGGAGCGCTCAAACAGCGATCGGAAGTCACTGCCCGCAGGCAGTTGGGTACTCTTGGCGAATGTCATGATGCGTCTCCCAGGGCAATAAAGCCTGCAGTCTCATTTCAAGGATATGAGAAGCCCCGGGTGGTCGAGAACGCGCCTATGCGCAGACCGCCCGGGGAACCGGGCGGTTCAGAAGAAGAAACCGGAATGGGTCTACGCTCTTAACCATAGGGAGAGCCTAGCCGCCGGGCGCGAACTGTCAATCGCAATAGTCTGGCAAAGCCGCCGCCGTGGCCGAATTTCGTGCCGCCGCTGAAGGTCTACTCAGCCGGTTCCTTTGCGCCATGCGTGCCAGTTGCAACACCGAGGCGTCGCTTCAGGAAAAACTTCGCCAGAGCCATCGCCGCGCCGCTGGGAAGAATCCGGAAGATACCGCCTCGGAACCTTCCTCGATGACCCTTGACTTGAACTCGCCGAATAGAGAAGCGGAAATCAACACATCGCCATGTGGATCCACCTGTTTACTGAAGCTCTGATTGCCACTTGCCCCTGTAGTCACGGCCAACCGCAAGGCAGATACGGTTGGCTGTGACCACAAGGTTTTCGGGGATCATGGTCCACCCGATACGGTTGCCCGACCGGAAAGAGCGTTTTTCTTTTCTTCTACGCGGCGTCCAGTTCCTGCGCGGGCCCGAAAAACTCGTAGAAGATACGGTTCTCGTCAACACCAGCCGCCTTAAGACCATTCACAGCCATCGCCATAAAACCCTTTGGACCACATATGTAGTATTCAGCCCGGTCTGTGCTGGTGTTCCGGGCCAGCCACTCCGGAGTGATGCGGCCTTCCACATCGAAGTTCGCTGCTGCCCGGTCTTCGGCACTGGGATCCTCAAAAAATGTGACACAACGGCGGGACAGGGACCTGGCCATATCCGGCATGATGTGATGCCTGCTGTTTTGTGTGGCATGCAGGTAGGTCGCAGAGCGATTGTTTGCGGCCAGATCCTCAAGCATGGAAATCATCGGCGTCAGCCCGACACCGGCCGACAGCAGGACAACCTCGGCCTCCAGTCCACTCTTCAGGAAAAACTCTCCGGCTGGTGCGGCAGCGTTGATCACGGTGCCTTCGACCGCCTGCTCATGCAGCCAGGTGCTTGCCAGGCCTCCCTGCTCTCGCTTTACCGTGATCCGGTAGAATTCATTCGATGGTCCCGAGGAAATCGAATAGTTGCGGCGCAGCTTGCCTGCTCCGGGCACCTCCAGATCGAAGGACAGGTATTGCCCCGGCTTGTGCTTCGATACGGGCTTGCCATCGGCGGGCTTCAGGATGAATGACATGACGTCAGCACTCTCCTGGATACGTCTGTCGATCCGGAATTCCCGCCAGCCCCGCCAGCCGCCCTCAGCCGCTGCGGTTTCCTGATAAAGCTGCTCTTCGCGGCCGATCAGGATATTGGCCAGGAACCAATATGCTTCGCCCCAGGCGCGGATCACCTCCCCGGTTGCAGCTTCCTTGAGAACCGCTTCGATGGCGCCCAGCAGGGCGCTGGCGACATGGTCGTAATGGCGGGGTTCGATTTGCAGGCCCACATGCTTGTTTGCAATACGCTCCACCGCTGCGGCCATCACCGGGAGGTTTTCAATGTTCTGGGCGTAGGCCAGGATTGCGTTGGTCAATGCTGCGTGCTGCGGGGAGTCACCGTTCTGGTGGGACTGGTTGAATAGCGTGCGGATTTCGGGATCGGCCAGCAGCCTGTTATACATCTCCGCTACAATCCCGCACCCATGCAGCGCCAGCGCCGGAACAGTTCCCTTTACGGTGTCGATGGTGGTTTGGCTGAGTGGCTGTGCCATTGCACGCTCCTGATTGGTCGGTTGGCAGACCTGCGGTCTGCATCATGAATTTCACCGCCTGAAACATTCAGACTATTTGAATGTATGACTGCAGGATTGAAAAATGCAACCCATATGAATATTAAAAGCGTGATCGGAGCCCCATATGAAGCTGAACCTCACAACTGACTACGCGTTGAGAATTCTTATTTTTCTGGCGTCCAAGCCTGAAGAGCTGCACTCAATTGAGACATTGAGCCGCATCTACCGTCTGCCGCACAGCTCTTTGATGAAGATCGTCAGCGAGCTGGTCCGGAAGGGCTACGTCACAAGCGTTCGCGGCCGCTACGGCGGCATCAAGCTTGGACAGGCAGCCAGCGAAATCAATGTGGGGCAAGTCGTACGGATCATGGAAGAAAGCTTCGAAGTTGCCAATTGCGCAGAATGTGTGATCCAGCCTCAATGCGGGCTCCGAGGAGCCTTTGCCGAAGCGGTCAATGCGTTTCTGAGCGTCCTCGACCGCAGTACAGTCGCCGATCTGATCAGGAACAAAGCGGATCTGGTTCCGTTGCTGACTTTGACAGAGGCGGCAGAAAATTCGTGAACCTGCAAGAGAACCCAAACTGGGTACAGGCAACGGCCAGGGGAATAACAGCGCGCCAATTGCAGTCGCCCCTGCTTGGGCACCTATAGAGACCTTCCTGTGCTCTGCAGAGATCAGGCTGGATATTGCGATGCCGTCGCCGTTCGGCCTGCCAACTGCAAGACACACCCCGTCATTGAGAAGGTAATCAAGGACGAAACGAGGCCGACCAAGTCTTCTTTCTGCCTGGGGTTCCGGAAAACCGTGGCTTCCAGCAAAAGCGCCATGAATGCTGCGATGCTGGAAGAAGATTCTTGCGCCGCACCGTGCGCCACCGCAGCGTTGCCGGGCGAGAATGCGTTTTCAAATTGCCTGTTTTGTGTGCAGTTTACCGGCGGGTGATTCATTTCCGGGCAGGCGGAGCCATGCAGCTGAAGTCAAATCTCTTGCGCCATCTCTCTCCGGCCCTGCCGCCAGCACAGATGCGGGAAACCCTGCGCGCTGCGGCGGGCGCCGCCGCCGGGATCGTTGTTTGCGCTTTGTTAGCGCTTGTCTTACCGGAAATCGCAGGGCTTTCGATGCACCTGCTAGCCCCCTTGGGCGCTTCCGCGGTTTTGATCTACGCCGTCCCAAATTCCCCGCTGGCGCAGCCCTGGTCGGCAATTTGCGGCAATGTTGTTTCCGCCGTGGCCGCGGTTGCAGTCTTGCAAGCCGTGCCTATGCCTTGGGGACCGGCATTGGCTGTGGCCGCAGCGATCTTGGCTATGATGATTGCGCGGGCCTTGCATCCTCCGGGCGGGGCAATTGCCTTGCTGGCGGCACTGGACCCGGTGCCGGTCCTTGATGCAGGCTATGCCTACGCGGTCGTCCCTGTTGGCCTTTTGACGGCGGCTTTAGTCTTGACGGGTGTTCTGTTCAACCGGGCCACAGGCCGTAAGTACCCGTTCCGCCAATCCGTAGAAACGCCTGTGCAGCCGCAAGAAATCCGCTTGGGTCTCAGCAATGACGAACTGGAGGAATTGCTGGCGCGCTTCCATCAATCCACCAACATCGGCGCGGCAGATCTGGGGCGGTTGCTTGCCGCCGCTGAGAAGGAAGCCGCGCAGCACCGGTTTGATGGAGTAACCTGCGGCAGCATCATGACACAGGACCTGATCACTGTGACGCCCGATATGCCAGCAGCGCAGATTGCACAGTTGTTCCGCCGCCATTCCGTCAAGAGTCTACCCGTCGTGGACGCCAACGAAAGCTTCGTGGGGCTCATCCTGCAAAGTGATCTGATTGATGCGCTGCTACGGGTCGGCGGCCTAAAGTTCCGCCCGCTGCGCCAAGGCAAACTGAAAGCGAAGCATGTGATGCAGCCGCCCGTCGGAAGTGTCCCGCATGACCTGCCGGTCGGCACTCTTCTGAACCGCCTTTCGCAGCATGGAGTGCAAACCGTACCGGTAACGAAGGATGGCCGCCTGGCAGGCATTCTCACGCGCACTGACATTATCGGTCTGCTTCTGAGAGGCGCGCAGAACCGATTGGCCGCATAAGTTAGTAGCCGGAGTAGGGGCGCTTGGAGACGCCCAGGCTGCCCCTTCGGCGTAAGGCAGATTACTGCCGCTCAGCTTACGCTAGTGCTGGGTGCAGTTAAAGGCGGCGCATCCTGGACCAGCCACTCGCGCCCGTTGCGGTATCTTGACGGATCGAGCCCGTTGCTGACTTCGGGGTTTGGCGCTGGCCCTTCACTGTGCGCAGCTAGACTTTCCTGTATGGGCCAATAATTGTCAGGCGCTTTCTCCCCGGAACATGAAAGAGAGGAGCCCACATGTTTGATCACATGTTTGTCGTGACCGGCGGACCAGGTTCCGGCAAGAGCAGTCTAATCGACGCTTTGAGATGCAGAGGAATTGAGACTATGCCCAAAGCTGGGCGAGCCATAATTCGGGATCAGGTCCAGAGTGGTGGCACGGCCTTGCCTTGGGAGGACCGGGCGATGTTTGCCGAACTCATGCTGACCCGGGACTTGCAATCATGGCAGGAAGCTTCAGCTCTGGAGGGGCCGGTCATGATGGATCGGGGGATTGCCGATGTGTTTGGCTACCTGACGCTGTGTGGCCTCCCTATCCCGGCTCATATCGAAGCAGCTGCCAAAGCATATCGGTACAACAGAAAGGTTTTCATCGCTCCCTATTGGGATGCCATCTTTGGGCAGGACGCCGAACGTAAGCAGAACCAAGAAGAAGCCAAGGCAACAGGTAAGGTCATGGCAGAAACTTACGCTCGGTTCGGCTACGAGCTTGTAGAGCTTCCACAGGTAACGGTTGAAGAACGCGCCGATTTCGTCATGGACTGCCTGAAAGCTGAATGACCGCTACATCCGCATTGCGCGAGACCGTGACCCGCATGGCAAATGGCAGCCGAAGATCTCGCCGGTTGCCTTCCTCCAGCCCTTCCTGCCTAACTTAGAATGTGGTCGCAGACGAGACCGCTACCGCTTGTACGGATGCTGGCGGCGTCTCCGCTTCGCCCTGCCCCGGTATTTTCCATTTGATTGGCGTGCCTGCCATCCGGCCGGCTGTCTGAACACGGGTTGGCCCCCAGGCCACCGAAGAGGCCCAAACAAAACTGCAATTGCTTGGAGAGTCCGAAATCGAGAAACTGCGGGAAAACGAGGCATCAGTTCAAACGGCGATCCTGCGCGACCTGGAGCGTGGAGGGATGGAAAGCGAACCGGTCGCTGAGGCGGGGATCGAGCGATGATGACTTTCCTGATACGGCCAGATACCGGCCAGTTTCTCTATGCCATGCCGTGCCATTCGCGTGGCATGGCGTGGCACAGCCCTGCCACGGGTCATTTTGGGGCCTCTGGACCCCTAAAAAATATGGCTTCACAAGGTTCCGACACACCTGAATTGCCAAAATGACAATTTTGGCAATCAAATCAGCGCTTTGCGCTGATTGCAGCTTGCTGCGTGAGGTGTGGTACAAATCTGAGGCCCCTGGGCCGAAACCGGCGTTCCAAGGCACCCGGTAAGCCATTCAACTGACTGGCTTTCCCGCCTGCGGAACGGGCCGCGGCGGCGGTTTTCCTTCCTGAATTATGCTGCTTCCCCGCTTTTCCTGGCCGCTTCCCGGGAAACTGCGTGGAATTTTTCCTGAAGCAGAGAAGGAAGATAGCCATGCGTAAATCCGCTCTGAACAGCACCAGTACCCGTCCAGTTTCCCAACGGTCAGAGACCGTTCAATGGGACACCGAGGTTCCCAGGCTCGGCCTCCGGCAGCGCGGCGCTACAAGCTCCTGGATCGTGCAGTGGCGTGCCGATGGCAGGACCCGGAAGCAGACACTCGGGCGGGTCGATGCGATCCCCCTGCCCCAGGCCCGCGAGCTGGCCCGCACGCTGCTCGACGGCGTGGAAGCAGGGGCAGCTCCGGACGCCGCCCCGACGGTGGCCGCCTTCAGCCGCCGCTACCTCAAGGATCTCGCCCCGAGCTGGAAACCGGCCACGCATCGCGCCCATGCACACGACGTCGAGCACCTCATCCTCCCCTACCTGGGCAGCAAGCGGCTTAATCAGGTGACCCGGGCAGATTTGGTTTCCTGGAAAGACGGGTTGCCCGGCAGTGCCGCCAGCGGCAACCGGGCATTGGCCGTTTTGTCCGGGATGATGCGCCACGCGGAACTGCTTGGCCTGCAGCCGCCCGGCAGCAACCCTTGCAAGGGGCTGAGGCGCCGCAAGACAAGCTTCACGGCCACTTACCTCTCCGAGGCACAGTGGGCGCGGCTGGGAACTGCTCTGCGGCGGCTGGAGGAAACCCACCCGCGTGAGGCCGGGTGCTTCCGCTTTCTCGCCCTCACCGGCTGCCGCAAGGGGGAAGCGCTTGCATTGCGGTGGGACATGATCGACGGCCCGCGCTGCGCTCTGCCAGATGCCAAGTCCGGACCGCGCGCGATCTGGCTCGGGCGTCCCGCAAAACGGGTCCTGGCCTCCTTTCCGCGCAGCAACCTGTACGTGTTCGGTGAGGGCAAGGATCCAATGCCGGACCACCGGATTGACAGAGTTTGGCGCAAGTTCCGGCAAAGCGCAAAACTCGATGGGATCCGCCTGCATGATCTGCGTCACAGCTTTGCATCCGTTGGCGTCAACGCCGGGCTGGATCTTCGCGTGACCGGCGGGCTGCTGGGCCATTCCGATCTCGCAACCTCCGAAGGTTACGCCCATCTCGAAGACCGCACCATCAAGGCCGCGAGCCAGCGCGTTGGCACCCATCTGGAAAAGATCGTCAAGGTTCCGGCCTCGGGGCGCGGAGCCGGCCGTTCTCTTTACCAGCGCTTCTGCAGATCGTCCCTCTCCATCGACGCCTTCTGTGCTGAAAACGGGATCGACCCTGCCACCTTCCGGAAGGGGCTGGTCGCATGGAGGCGCACGAGCCAGAACCGGAGGGCAGGCGCATGAAGACCGCCACCCTTCTCACCCCGCTGATCCTGTCATCTCTCAAGCCGCGCAAGAAGGAATACGTGCTTCATGACGCGCAATGCGAAGGCCTGGCCCTGCGGGTCCAGCCCGGTGGCGCCAAGTCCTGGGTCTGCTGGCAGCGGGACGCCGGGAAGACCCGGCGTGTCACCTTGGGGCGTTTTGAGGACATGGACATCTGCGAAGCGCGCGAAGCCTTCCATGCGCACAGGGGCACAGGACAACGGCCCGCCGCCCCGGAGCAGCGCAACACCCTCACCTTCTCGGCGCTCTGCACGTCCTTCCTGGAGGCCAAGCGCGGGGTCTATGCCAATTCCACGCTTTCATCTCTGGGTTACTATCTGGACACGCAGCTTTTGCCCGCTTTTGGCCGAAGCAGAATTGCTCGGATCACAACGCCCGACATCGCCGAATGGTTCTATGCCTATTCCCGCTCGCGGCCGGGCGGGGCAAACCAGGCGCTTGGTCACTTTACGACAATTCTGAACTGGGCCCGGGAGGCAGACCACCTCCCCGCAGACTTCCCCAACCCGGCCGCGCCTCTGCGTTTCAACCGGCGCTTGGCGCGCGGGCGCATGCTGAGCAGCGACCAGCTCCGGCGGCTGGCGGCCGTGCTGAACTCCGCAACCTCCAGGCAAAGGGACGCTGCGGACGCAATTTGGCTGATGCTGCTGACCGGCTGCCGCTCCGGCGAAATCCTGCGGTTAAGGTGGAATGAGGTCCAGAAAGACAAGCTTGCCCTCCGGCGCACCAAGACGGGACCGCGCGAAGTCAACTTGAGCGATGCTGCTATACAGCACCTCGACCGGTTGCGTAAACAGCGCCGGTCCAGTTACGTGTTCCCTGCTCAGCGGACCAAGAAGCCGCATCGCACATCAGTCGATTATGCTTGGCAAACGTTTAAGAACCTGGCTGATTTGCCCGCCGACATCCGTTTGCACGATCTCCGCCACACCTATGCCTCCCACGCCATCATGTCGGGTGAAACCCTTCACATGACCGGCAAGCTGCTTGGCCACAGGTCACCAGAAAGTACCGAGCGTTACGCGCACCTCGATGCAAGTTACTTGGCAAAGGCTGCGGACAAAGTAGCAAGGAAAGTCGACGCATTGTTAGGCGGTTAGTGGTACGAAGCGGTGTAGCTCAGGCGTGCTGAGAAACGAACGTGGGCTACCTGCTTCGCTGTCGCAGCATGCAGGCCCAACCCAAAACGGCCGTAGACAAGGGGTGTCGCGCCAAAGATGCTGCCGGCACCAAATTCCTTGGTCACATCCCCGGAAACGGACCCTCGGCAGGCCAAGCTGCCTCATATGATGCTGCCAGTTGCACCGGTGGCAGCGGTGCGCAGACAGCGACCTTTGCAAAGTTTTCCTATCTGGCAACCGAATGGCGGCCCGATGCAGCGTGTGCGCTGGAAAGAGCACATCAACGGAAACCGCTGTCGGTTCACATACGGGGCATCCAGAACGTGCTGCTAGCTTGAGGGCAGATCTTCACAATATGCTGAACTAGTTGTTACTTCCTGAGTCTCCCACCGTTGTGCGGACATCATCTTGCTCAATCGCTTGCTTTGTGACTTCAGAAGTTTTCCACGAACTCAGCGCTCCGATAGCCAAAGGGGTAAAATAAATCAGGCCAGCAGCGACTAGAGAGGCCGTGACTCCAAGGATGAAACCAATCGTATGTTGTCGCACAACGTTCTGAGGGGCGGTGACCTCTCGAAGTGTATCTTGGTCTGCCTCAATTAGTTTGCGAAGGCTTGCGAGCTTGCTATCTGCGCTCTCCTTCGACTCAAGTGTCCGTGAAAGTTCAGACATAACACGCTGGTGTTCTTGCCTGCCTTCTTCTATTTCGTCACGAAGTTCATCAACTGCGGTCACAGTGTCGTAGAGAGCATCCCGGGCATCATCCAACCGTTTCAAACGCTTATCAAGCGCCTCACGCTGCAACTCCTTGGGAACCGGCAAGCCAACGGCTTCAACAATTAGCCGAAAAACATCTTGACCGATTTCTCCATAAATACCGCTGATCTTGGCAAAAACTCGCAATATCTCTCGCGATCTCTTATTCTCACGCAATGCCAGCTCCTCTCAATCGAATAAATATGTATCGCAGCAATTACTATGGGTGAAGGTATAGGTGGGCAATAGGTCTATCCTCGTCTCTGCTTCAAAGTGGACATTAGCTGCCACGACCCATTTCACAGAACATTGCTGCTTCGTCCTGCTCGGGTAGACTGCCGCATCATGGAGTGCGAGAACACGCCGTTGATCGTCAGGTTTCGGAGCGAAGCCTTGAAATTTTGCACGCCCAGCAGCTCAGATTCAACGTCGCTGAAGGGCTGCGACCGGCGTGCTGCGCCAGCGAAGGGTTGCATCCAGGCAGTGACGGCAGAGGGCTCATTGCCGCCATACGGCAGTACAGCACTGAGAAACCAGCACCAGCCTGCCCCAGGCCAGTTGTGATCGGCTCAAGCCAGCCCTAAGCGGCCGTAGACAAGGGGTGCCGCGCCAAGGATGCTGCCGGTGCGAAAGTCTATGGTCAGTTTCCCAGAAGCGGACCCTCGGCTGAGCCAAGCTACCTCACGGGATACTGCGGGTTGCACCAGGGGCAGCGAAGCGCAGGAAGCCGCCGCTGCAAAGTTGCGAACCGTCTTCGCCCTTCGAAACCTGATCGGCCCTTTGCGGACATTCGTCACAACCCGCTACCGCACTGCAGCGGTCGCCAGAGCGGCCATTGGCAACTGGGTGCAGCATTTTATCCCAAGCAATGCTTCCGCGGGACCTTGCTGCCATTCGCCGCTGTTGCAGCCTGGGCTTAATGGTGAAGGCTGCGGAGCATTCCCAGCAGCCTTCAGCCTTGTAATCTTTGGTTATTCGATAGATTTATCTGCCCTCTGGCTGGCGTAGGCTTTGAGCATCATTTCCGTATACTCAACGGTACTGGAGGTGTGCTCCCCCAACCCCGGCCAAGCAAAAGGCAACTCCCGCAAGCAAAGTTCCTGCTCGACCCTTATTCCGAGAAGAGCCGCCACTGCCAGAGCGGATACTGGTTCCTTGTGCTCCGGCCAAAGATCTTCATCAAAGGTGATCCAGACATCATTGTCTTCATGAATGTTGATATCTGCAAATAGGGCACCCAAACGCTCGCTTGCGTTTGAAGCGTCTTCAACAAGTGCGCTTCGGATCAATAGCGTTATTCTTTCGGGATCGAGCTCCAATTTTAGCCGTGTATCTGCAACATCAACCACCAGGTCAGGTCTCCCTTGAATGTCTATGTCCTCAAGTGGCTTGGCTCCAGAATCTCCATCTTCTAGCCACCAAGCATTCTCGTGGATATCGAGGGGAGACGCGTCACAACTTGGGCAATGCCAAAGGCTCTTCGCAATCTGTTTGCCGGTCATCGATGAGTCACAATGTAGGCAGTACCATTTTTTCGACTCAGCACCGCTTATCGGATGGCGGACGACACCTTCTTTGTCTGGTTTTGTAGACCGTCTCGGCCAATCTGATGCAATACCGGCACGAACCTGCTCCGCACGTTTGAGTGCAATCCTTAGTGCATGATGCTGAAATTGCGTTTCGTAAACGGGTGCCTCATGTTCGATCTGCTTAGCGATCTCAAGGCGAGGTGCCTTGTTCGGTGCTTCCGGCACGTGTAGGTGCCATCCCGTCCCGCACATATGAACATCGCCCAATGAAACTGAGATCTGGTATTCATGCCCTTTGATTTTGCCGTGTTGAAGATCCTCCTCGAAAATCGAATTTGCGATGTAAGATCCCTGTTTAGGTCGGCCTGTTTCATTTCCAGGAAGTAAGCCTATGAGTAGGCTTTCAATGCTCGACAGTTGCGTCTGCGTTGGGTTCCAACCTGTTCTGTGCGCCTTCGTGACGTCATTCCAATGTGGGAACCCTAGCTTCCCGGCAACAAAGTCGCGTGCTTCGTGTAGGGGAACCTGTTGCGCTCGTGCGTAGCGCTTTGACAGTTCTTTCAGCTTCTTCAGTGAGTATGTCGGTTTCATGATCCATATCCGAACTGGATCCGAAAAGGTGCCCGCTGCTTATCAGACCCTGCCAACGGCATGGTATCCAAAAAAAATCGAAATCGCGTTGCTTTGCTTCGCATGGCGGGCACACCGGCCTACGCGTTAGGCCAACCATACTATCCGACGACAACTGAAGAAGGTCAAGCGGCCCTATCCTGCCGTTGGCCAGGATGGTCATCGCTGCTGTGCAGCTTCCCCAAAACGGCCATCGGCGGCATCGTGCAGCATGATCCGGCAGGCCAAGGCCTGCCAAGCAGGCAGAGTTTTCGGCCAGTCAAGAACAGAGCAACTTCTCAAATAGTTGCTGCCCTCTATGAGCCAATTTAGGCACTCGCTATCAATACATTATTGAACTGGTTAAGCTCGTAGCGACCAAGTGGCGTCATTAAAGGAGCGCGAAGTTGGTAATATCGGATGAGGACAGTGCAAGAGCGTGGCTGAAGACCCAACCGCATCCGGCACTGGTTGCGTTCTCGGCACGTGCTGCGTTGCGAGTTCTTCCAAGGTTGGGAGATGAAAGCAAAAATGAGATCCTCAAGCTTTTGTGGCGTGTTTTCCGTTCCATGATAATCTCCACCGTTGCAGCGGCGGAGGTTTTGGATAAAGAAGAAGATTTCCTGAATTCTGCCTTCTATTCAACGGCAGCGGATACGTGGTCAGCATTCGCTGACGCGGTGTTTTCAGCACATTATTCCACCCTTGGCGAGGGCAACCCGGAAATCGCAGCTGGTGTGTTGAGTTCATCTGTGCTGTTGCGAGCTGCAGGCTACGATGACGACGCGGACGCAGAGACCGTGGATTGGAGCGAACTCGCTTACCGCCAGGCAAACAGTGACGCCAAATTCCTTGAGAATAATCATCCCGCACAGCTGTTTGATCAACCTCTTTGGTCGCGCGTGCCTATGCCGCTAGCCTTGGCAAACAGCTATGACAAGTTGACAGCGTACCATTCGAGCAAAAGCGAGGATTGGGGGGATTTCCTTGCTTTCTTTCTCGAGTGGTACTCCGGATTGGTGGACGGGCAACCGTTGCCTTGGGAACTACAACGGCGGGTGGCTCTGATTGACCAAGCAATCTGGGAAACCGGGCACGAGGCTATAGCCAAGGAAATCGAGAAAATCCGTGCCAAATTTAACCTTGAAAAGCGCGTTGAAGAGCTCGAGGCCGAACTGCGACGCGCGTCTCTCAACCGGCACGGCATTGGTGGAAACATGCCGCCCGAACTGCTCCACGATGCGCCTGTAGCGCAGGAACTGGGCATCGTCCGGCAGCCAGTGCAAGACCTCAAAGTTGAAATCGCCAAAGACCATCCTGACCCCAAACGCCTTCAAGAGATCATCGAGGCGCTGGCCACAGCATTAAATAAGGGCTTCGCTTGGTGTCTGAGAAAAGGCGATCTGATCGTCGATACCACGATTAAGTGGGCGATCCCTACGATGGGAACGGGCTACCTCGCGCTCAACCCAGAGAAACTCGAAGCGGTGATAGAGGCCGTGAAGAAATTGCTTGGCGTCCTATAATGTCAGACTAACAGGTGTGCCAATCACCGGTCTTGTCCAGGCGTGCCGTTGGCTCCCGACCCTGACCGGACATTCGTCACAACCCGACGCCGCACTGCAGTGGTAGCCAGAACGGCCATGGGCAACCGAGTGCAGCATTCAGTGCTTCGGCGCGGCATTCCGTTGGACAGTGCTGCACTATTCACTAAATCGGACCTTGGATGATCCTGAGGCGCATCACTTCTGTCGACGCTGACATCCTTCTATACTTTGTTTATCGGTCTAATCATGTAAGAGCTTAGGGCGAGACAGAGAGAAACTGTTTCGACGCCTTTCAACAATTTTGGCGGAGATATTTTTGGTACTGTGAAGACGTTCTTCGCATGTATATCTTTCCATCGACCACGAACCCGTCAATCTTGTGCTCCAAAGTGTATGCAGAAAGATCAGACATCGTGTTAATGAAGCCCTTGGTCTTGAAATTCAATGAAGTGTTACACAACACCCCATAGCCTGTTAGATCTTTGAATGCCGTCAACAACTCGTGCAATCTAGGGTTGCTCACTTCCGATACAGTTTGAATACGCGCAGTCCGATTGACGTGAGTCACCGCCGAAAGCTCATTCGTTGAAGCGCGGTAAGTGTAAAGCATAAATGGGCTTGGCTGATTGCAGCCAAACCATTTTTTTGCATCGTCTTCCAAGCATACGGGAGCTATTGGCCGAAACTGCTCCCGCTGTTTTATCACATTCAGCCGTTCTCTGGTGCTGGCTCTGAAAGGCGCTGCCAAAATGGATCTATTGCCAAGGGCGCGCGGTCCAATTTCGTAGCGACCGCTGACCCACCCAAGGATCATATCGTTTGCCAGCAGTGTGGCAACCGTCCCGATATTCGGCTCCAATACGTCAAACTCGGCGCTATCCACACATTCATCAGACTGAAAATGTTGTCCAGAGTATACGCTCCACTCAATCTTTGGTTCGCCAGTGAGGTGGAACTGTGCGTCAATGGCTGTGCCAATCGCCGAACCCGAGTCGTTGGCGACCGGCGGGACGAACACCTCGCTAAACAGTCCTGAATCTTTCCAATTGGTGTTCCAATCGCAATTAAGACCACAACCTCCTACAACTAACAAGGGCATTTCCCTCTTGAGATTGGCTTCTGCGAACTGGGCAAAACGGTTGAAAAGCCGACCACTAAAGATTCCAGCAAAGTTTCGAAATTCTTGATCATCCAGCCCCACATTGTAGTGACACAACTCCTTCAGGGCCTCGCAATCGCTGGGTTTCAAGTGCTCGCAATCTTGCAACAAGAACGACGCAATTTTTTCTTCCTCGCTAGAAGCTTGACCTCTTTTCGAAAACGAAGCGAGTGCCATCAGTTTTCCAGCGTCGGATAGTCGGGAGTATTCAGCGACACTCATGTCGAAAGTTGGGTCCGCCAATGCGTAAAGCAACGCATATCGATGGCCTGGTTCTGGCAGCACTTCCGCTATCTTCTTTATTTTGAGTTCGGCATCGATTTCGTAGAAGGCCGCAATGACACCTTCCCAAAGCAACACATAACAGGGAGTGCCTTTCGGCAGGTCCGACATGCCAAACGCGCAAAGAAGATGCGATCTCTCGTGGGACGATGAAAAGAAATCTATGGCCTTTCCCAGAAAGCGCCTTTTACTCACGTTGACCGTGGCGAAATCGTTGTCACGGTAACCTGCAACGACCTCCCCAACTCGCGGAATGTCACCAGGCCACCAGCCACCTTGGCAGAGAACGTCTGGAATTGTTTCAAGTTCAGCAATGACTTGGAAGGCATCGGGTACAGATATCGCTGAGTGCCGGTAACTGGAGTTTTTTTCGGCTTCGATGGAGAATATTAAACGACCATCCTTGATATACGAGAATGCGCCGTCGTGGCCAGGATTGTAAGAAAGAATCTTCATTTTGAAGCTCCACAATTGACTGGCTTACCAGATCCCATAGAGGTTTTGACTTCTTGTGCAATTGGTAGCTGGTCGTAACTCTGTACTCGGATTGAATGAATGTAGGCCTTAGCTGGAAGCCGACGAGCGGACAGCCGCCCAGCAAGTTGATAGGAGCGAGAAGGCCAAGCATTTAAATGCAGTTTCATGGGCAAATGCGGAATAGGGGTTGGATTCCAAAGCACGCGTCGGTGGACTAGCGCGTCATCGACCAACCATCTGATCTCGTGCGGCGTCCATTCGATTGCATATTGATGCATTCCCTTTGACGCGTCGAATCCCAGTTCGATGTACATTGGAGATCCCCGGTAACCGTAGTCGAACTGTGCGCCCTGGTTGCCTGGGTTGTAAAAGACATTGACAATTAGACGATTGGGCGCATTCCCGGGTATTTCAATGTCTATTTCCTGATGTGGCGAATTTCGGTGAAGAAAGAACCCTGTGACTACCCCAGGCACGCTAGAAGCTTGAAGTGTTGCTTCAAACCGTCCGTAAGAGAAATCGGCATGGCTGGTTACGGCACCTGCACTGAATTTCCGAACACCCAACTCTTCCCGCTGGACATGTAGCGAAACGCCCTCGAAATCATATTTCTTTACATTTTCGGGACGGAAAAGCGCCGCGTTCCCGGTAAAGGTATCTGATCGCTTGGACCAAAACTTCGAGTCGAACGGACCTGGGACGTCGCAAGAATTCAAATACCTTCCTGCTGCCACATCGCTCGGCGGCTCGATTCGAATTCCTGACCAAGAGTGATAATCAGCTTCAACTACCCAGGGAGAACGATCCCACTTGGGTAATGCGCGTTCTTTGCCCAAGGTTAGTTCCGTGCGTTCATCGGCGACGGGTCTTTGTCCCAAATCTTCCAAACTTGGGAATGAGCAAAATGGTGGAACGCACCTAAGGTGCTCACAAAGAACTCGCCATGCAGTGATACTTTCAGTATCAAGTGTGATAACATCCGCACCCTCAAGACAGTCCAAAATATCTTGAAGCGTTGGGCCAGCAGAACTTCCGGGAGACGCAGTTAAGATGAACTTGGCGTTGGGATATTTGCTGCGAAGGTCCTCAATCATGGGTTCGAGGCACCCCACATTGACGTACGCATTAAAAACCCGATCTGAACTTCCTTCGCTAAGCTGATTTAATTCCTCTGTCGGGAGCATGTCGAGATCGCTACAGCATCGGTAACCAAGCATTGACAAAGCCATAGCCAGAGACGATTGGCCAGAGTTGGGTGGGCCAAAAGAAAAAACAGGCTGTCGCGTTGGTCTGGAATTGAATAGCGCCGCGCCTTCACTGTCTATAGCACCAATCGTAGTGAGGGCTGGAAGAATAGAGTAAGAGTTGGTGGAGAAAGAGTCTGTTCTTTGACGAACAATGGGGCACCTTGTCGCATAAACATTCAACTCACTGAACTTCTGGTTGATCCACAGATCAACCGGACCACGACACGGCAGCAAGCGGAGAAGCTTCTTCGCTCCTTGCCGTGAAAGGACGTAACCAGACAAGTACCATAGTCCGCGCTCTGGCCTGAATACACTATTCGAAACGAAATTCTTTGGAGCACCGTTCGTTGCCTCCATGTATGAAACATAAAGTAGGTCTAAGGCACCAAAGCTATCGCTATTATCCGCAATATCCTTCCAAGCTTTATCGAGATGACGGGCGAAGCTTGGGTGAAACCAAACGTCGTCTTCGAGAATAAGAGCATATTCCTGCGAGCCGTTCGCAATTTTCCTCCAAATCTCTATGTGTGACCTTGCAACGGCAACTTCAGCCCGGCTCATTCGGATTGGCTCATCAAGCTCAAACCGTGTTGGAAGCGTCTGAGGTTGAGGCTCGACAAAAAGTTGATCTGCCAATGTGTAAAAGGGATCAACAGCCGCGCTCTTGGGAGGGTCCTGCAAGAAACTCCTCGCATCCACGGCTGGGTGTCTTTCCGAAAGAGCTAGAAGGTCACCGCCAAACGTATCCCGAACCCGCCTAAGCTCCGTTCTAACGCGAGCCCAACGGTCTGGTTCTCGGTCAAGATTGATTACGTAAACCTTTTCGATCGTTTCCGCCGATAAGCATTGCTGGCGCCCGAATGCTCTTGATTTTTGCCTCGGAAGAATGCTGCGAAAGCCATGTCCCATCCGAACGGCCAAACGATGAACGGCAAAACGCGTGCGGTTGAGGTTCATAGCTCGGCTGTAGTATGTGGTTCTACAAAGGCTTGCTGATTGGACAACCTCCAATTTCTCGAGTCGTTGCGATAGCTAAGTGGCCACTGGCTTGTGGATGTTAGATCCCAATCATGCGCAACCATGAGCGCGTCGGACGGACAACCTTCACTTATTACCTCAAAGATTGATCGTGTGAGGTTTCCCGGCCCAGTTGTAGCTTGAACTTCTGGCAAACCATTGGATTTGTCTGCTTCCAAAGAGGCGGTGGCGTTAAAGAGAGCCCTTTCAACGATGGGATGATTTCGTGGTGCTATAAGGGGCGTCGTATTGAAGTAGAATATCCACTCCAGTCGATCAGCTCCGTGTTCAGTAAACACTTTTGCAGGCACCATCTGAGCCGTTGCCACATCGTAACAGAACGGCTGCAGCTTCAAACGTCCATCTTCAAAAAGTTTGCCAATAGGCGTGCCGTGGTAGACGTCGTCCGCATCAATGTAAAACCCACCCTCGACGAGTACATATGAGTAGCGAAAGTAGTCCGACATCATCGAAGGATGATAGCACTGCTTGAACGCTCTTTCAAAACGCGCACCCAGACGATTTCGGATAAAAGTGCTCGCAGAGTGTTTATCGAATACCTCTATTGTAAAACCTTCTCGTTCAAGCTGCCTCCAAGAGTTCATGCAGGCTTCAACGTCTCCAGGTAGCCGTTGCAAGTCGTCCCAAAATTGTACGATGTGCTTTGGTGTCGGGCCGGGCCACACCGACGAAGCGTTCGGTGGTTCTTTCCGCTGCTGCACCAAGTCGCGCACAAAGTTGGAGCGTGCTCGCTCATCGGGCTCAAGTGGATCAGGTCCAACAGTATGGTTCACGCTTATTTCTCTTGCTTGTAGATTTTCTCAATTCAAGCTCCTCAAGTGAGCTTGGCAGCTGTTCTCACACTGCCTTTTGACAAGGGTGTCAACGGAGGATCATTCAGAAGATGCTCACCAGGATTGCGCTCTGCGGGACAAGGGTATTCACTAGTGAATCTCAAATGATAGGCAATTTGGGGTTGCAATGACTTATAGGAGATTAGCGTATAGCCTGCAACCCATCGTCCACAGCTAGGTCCGCTTCGTTCGAGGATCTTCTTGCAGTTTGCGCCAGCAGCAAATGTCCGCTACCCGCCCGACCTGCATGTGCTGGCCCGCCAGGCTGGTCGCTAGGCATGGGGCCGCTTTGGGCTGGCTCGAGCCAATCACGGTTAGCCAGGAACGCTGCCGCGGCGGGCAGCTTGGTGCTGCACCGCCGCAAGGCAGCAAAGAGCCCAAACCTACATATGAATGTAGGCTATCAATCCCTCAATGGTCTCAGGCAATACCCCTTGAGCCTCGACGTATCCGAGTGTCGGAGGCGACCAGAAAAAACGAGGCTTTTTGCGCGACTTAATCTCTCTCGCATCTCGGACACTTTTGGCTGCAGACTTTAGCCACGATTGCAAGGTGGTGAGATCGGGTTCGCTAGCATCGTCTACTAGACCCACCGCTTTTTCACCGATCATGTCAAGCTTGATAGTTTGCCCTAAGCCATTCAAGCAAAACCCAATTCCGCCATCTTCGACCATCCAAGCTTCCATCCCCGAGCACATTTCTTCGATGTTGCGGAAAACTAAAACATCGCCCGGCACTGCATAGTCTTCACTTTCGTTAAACACAGCCACATCATAGAGCCAGCTTGCTTTAGGGGGTCGCTTGTTGGCGTCTCCAAAACTCATATCTTACCCTATTGTCTACGATGCTACGGATATGAGCATGCCGGAAATCCCTCATGAAGGGAACGACAGCTTTGTCCCGCAGTGCGTGAGTTCGCCCCCAGGGTGACTTTGCTATCGCAGCGAACGGCAGGAAATGCAGACCGCGACGCAGAATTTTGAAGGCAGTTTGCGAGGTCGACCAATGACCAAGGCTGACTTCTGTCATGGGCAAGACCTGTCGAGCGCCTTTCTAACCGCCCCTGCACGGCGCGGTGAAGAGCTAAAAACCGAAGTTCTGTATTACCCCCGCAGACTAAGCAGGCGGGGGAATTTAGGAGAAAGTGTGGACTGCCGCAGGGACTGGCATATTGCCCCTGTCTACGCTAGAAACTTTCCTGAGGTCAGCGACTTCAGGAAGTAACCAGCCGCTCGGCTATCCACATTTCGGAACTGTTTTCATAGCTATACATGGCTTTGTGGCCGGACATAGAAAAATGCGCTCCGGCAGCTTGCTGCGTTATATGTGGGGCTTTGATGCTGTAACCGGGCCCCTGTAGCCCGCAACCTCAGACCTTGCGGATGTGATACCGCTTGATCTTGCGATAAAGCGTTGGCCGCGAGATCCCCAGAACCTGGGCCACCTTGGTCAGGTTGCCGTTTTCAGCAGTGATCGCCCGGCGGATGGCGCTGGCTTCGATGCTTTCTAAGTCACCGGAATGGCCGCCTAGGATGTGCTCCAGAGAATCCTCGTCGCCATCATCGAAATCGTCCTGAATCTCCGGTGGCAGGTCCCGCTCAGTCACGAAGCCACCCGACTTCATAAGGTAGAAGCGCTGGACGACATTTCTTAGCTCCCGGACGTTGCCGGGCCACTGGTATTGCAGCATCAATTCCATCGCCCGCTTGGCAAAGGTCATCGGCGGGCGTCCGGTTTCTTCGGCATATTTCTTTGAGAAATGGTCGAGCAACGCGACGATGTCGTCGCCGCGTTCGCGCAAGGGGGGCACCTCGATGGTCATCACCCCGATCCGGTAGAACAGGTCGCGGCGGAAACTGCCCTTCTCGATCTCCTGGCGCAGGTCGCGGTTGGTCATCGAAACCAGCCGGACATCGACCGGGCGCCGCTTGTTTTCGCCCATGCGGTAAATCGCACGCTGTTCGAGCGCCCTGAGCAGGTAGGGCTGCAATTCGATCGGCATGTCGCCAATCTCGTCGAGGCAGAGCACCCCGTTGTTGGCCTGTTCGAACCTCCCGGCGCGCCCGCCCCGGACGGCGCCGGTAAAGGCGCCCTCCGAATAGCCGAACAGTTCCGCGCCGATCAGATCGCTGGAAATGGCAGCGCAGTTAACCGGCACGTAGGGCGCTTTGTTATCCGGTATGCGGCTGTGGATCAGGCGCGCGAACAATTCCTTGCCGACCCCGGTTTCACCTTGAATCAGCACCGAAACATTGGCCAGCGCCGCGCGTTCGGCCAGGCCGATGGCATCCGCCATCTTCGGCGACGACCCGATGATCTGGATCTCGCCTTCGGCCACATTGACCCGCGGCTTGATGGTGCAGGTTGCTCCAGCCTTACGCTGCATCTTGCCCTTGTCCTTGAGAAACAGGGCGGCGCCGCGAAAGACGCCTTCCAGCTTGAGCCGTTCGATGCCTTCCGCCTTAACGTTAAGAGGCAAGAGCTTGGGAATGTCCTGGTCCGACAGGCCTTCGAGTTTCGGCAACAGCTTGTGGCCGACCGACAATTCCTTGGTCCGGCGCTGCGGATCATCGTCCAGCCCTCGGCGGAACAGCACTCGGCCTGACTGATCGACCAGCACCACGCTGTCATGCGCGCGGCTGTAATCCGACATCAGGAAGGCCTCCAGCAATTGAGTGCGTTCAACCTGTTTCTGTTCTGCCAGCGCAATCTCGATCTCGCGCGCCGCCGCCAGGACCAGCGCCACATTATGCTGGCGGAAAATCTGCGGCGGACCAGACAGATCCACGACACCGATCACGTTCTGGGTGAGGGGGTCGAAGATCGGCGCACCCGCGCAGGTCCAAGCCTGTACGCCTTCGGCAAAATGCTCGGAGGCGTGCACGTAAGAGGGTTTGCCGGTCTTAAGAGCCGTGCCGATGCCGTTGGTGCCGATGGTGCGCTCGCTCCAATCGCCGCCAAGTTGCAAATGGATTTCCTGACCCTCGTCAAGTACGTGTTCGTCACCGATGGCGTCGATGATCACCCCCTGGCTGTCAGCCAGGATCAGGATGGTGCGAGCCTCTTTCAGATGCGGCTCCAGCCGCTTGAAGGCCGCCGAGGCCGCCTGGCGGAGCGCGGAATTGCGTTCGCGGCGGAGAAACAACTGGCTTTGGTCGATCACCTTGCGCGATGCTTGGCTGCCGGCATCGACTCCTAACTCCCGGCTGCGCCGCCAGGAATCGAGGATCTCATCCCGCACGTTCGTCGGCATCCCGTTGCCATCCTTGTCGGAGGAGACAAATCTCTCCCATGCCTTGCGGGTATCGCCTTCCGAATAGCTGGAGTTATCAGGCAATTGCTGCGCCCTCTTGCTTTTCTAAAGTGTCGTTTCGGGCCTGTACTAACGGCCCTGTAGGTATTCCATCCGGTCTATTTCGAGAAAATTGCGCGGCAGGGTTCAATCGTCCTGCGGTACAAGCAAGGCTTCAATCGCCTCTGCAAGGGTGCGATCGTTAAAGGTGTCGGTCATCTCCATCCCGTCCAAATGCGCCAGCGCGGCGGCGGTGTCGCCCTCCAGCGGCGAGAAGAAACCGTTTTCCTTCGTCGCCAGCATAAATTTTTTCGATATGAAGTTGCCGCGGATCTCGCCCAGCATCTGCATCTGGCGGCCTGTCGACTTGTCGACCAGCACCACACGGTTGTTGAGGCTGACCTTGACATAAGGCTCGGGCACGTCGGATGTGACCCGCGCCTTCATGTCGTGAATGATCAGTCCGTCGGGCTTCGGCTCTTGTTTCCGGCGCGCCTGCTCGGCCTGCATCCGGCTGAATCCGCCATTGCTGATCTGATCCGCAAGTTTGCGTATCGTGCCAGCATTTTCCGACAGAAGGCGCTTTGCCTTCACGTCTTCAAGACGCGGACCATCGCGCTTTGAAAAAATATCCACCACTACTTTTCCTCCCGTGCAAAAATGTTAGCAGCCTGCGCAGCCAATTGCCAAAACTTTAGGATCGAATATCGCCGTAACAGGCTTTTCTTGCGGTTTTTGGTAGTGTTCCGAGCATGTCTAGTGGCCGAAACGCGGTTCCGCGATCAGGGCATTCATGGCAGACACAACCTGTCAGGGACCCGTGTCTGGCCCCCGACATACTCGCTAACAAACCAAATACGGTTTTCGTCTGATCCACCGTGTCAGGCGTCAGTTCAATTCGAACCGATCAGCATTCATAACCTTGCTCCAAGCCGCTACGAAATCAGAGACGAAGAGGCCTTCATTGCCACGGCTGGCATAGACTTCCGCCAGCGCCCGAAGTTGTGAATTCGATCCGAATACAAGATCTACGCGCGACGCGGTCCATTTCTTGGCACCGCTGACGCGGTCGCAGCCGTCAAAGACACGCTCGGCGCCGTTGACCGGCACCCATTCCGTCTCCATGTCCAGAATGTTGACGAAGAAGTCCGGGCTAAGCGCCCCAGTATTCTTTGTCAGAACACCCGTATCCGTGCCTTTATGGGTTGCGCCTATGCTGCGCATCCCGCCGACTAGGACCGTCATCTCAGGAGCGCTAAGACCGAGGAGCTGGGCTTTGTCCACCAGAAGTGCCTCGGCCGGAACCGAATAGGCGGCTTTCTCGTAGTTTCGGAAACCGTCTGCAATTGGCTCCATCGGAACGAAGGATTCGGCATCGGTCTGGGCGGCGCTCGCATCGGTGCGACCCGGGATGAACGGCAGGGTAACGTCGTGGCCTGCGGCTTTTGCCGCTTCTTCGACGGCCGCATTGCCCGCGAGAACGATAACATCTGCCAGAGACACTTTTTTTCCACCAGACGCGCCGCCGTTAAAAGCGCTGGTGATGCCGGCAAGAACGTCGAGAACGTGTGCCAGGCGTTCCGGCTCGTTGGCCTCCCAGTCCTTCTGCGGGGCAAGACGGATGCGCGCCCCATTGGCGCCGCCGCGCTTGTCTGATCTTCGGAAACTGGAGGCCGAGGCCCAAGCCACCCAGACCATATCGGCGACCGATAGGCCGGAGCCCAGGATTTCCGCCTTCAGCGACGCGATATCCTTGTCGTCGATGAGCGGATGATCCACGACCGGGACCGGATCCTGCCAGATCAGTTCCTCGTCGGGCACCTCTTTACCCAAGTAGCAGGCTTTGGGCCCCATGTCGCGGTGGGTCAACTTGAACCAAGCGCGGGCAAAGGCTTCAGCAAATTTCTCTGGGCTTTCGTGGAACCGTTTGGAGATCGGGCCATAGATCGGGTCCATCCGCATCGCCATGTCGGCAGTGGTCATCATCACCGGCACCTTGGAGACTGAGGCATCGACTTCCGGCGCGTGATCCTCATCCGAAAGCCCCTTCGCGTGCCAGATATGCGCTCCGGCCGGGCTTTTTGTCAGTTCCCAATCGTAGCCGAAGAGCACGTCGAAATAACCATTGTCCCATTCGGTCGGGTTCGGCGTCCAAGGACCTTCGATACCCGACGTCGTGGTGTCCACGCCCTTGCCCGATTTGTGAGCGTTTTTCCAGCCGAAACCCATTTCCTGCAACGGGCAAGCCTCGGGTTCGGGTCCGACTAGCGCCGGGTCGCCTGCCCCATGTGCCTTGCCAAAGGTATGGCCGCCGGCGATCAGGGCCACGGTTTCCTCGTCATTCATCGCCATCCGGGCAAAGGTTTCACGGATGTCACGACCCGACGCGATGGGATCTGGGTTGCCGTCCGGGCCTTCAGGATTGACGTAGATCAGGCCCATTTGCACAGCAGCCAACGGGTTTTCAAGTTCGCGGTCCCCGGAATACCGGCTGTTCGGCTTGTCGGAGGTTGCCAGCCATTCGGCCTCGGCGCCCCAGTAGACGTCTTCCTCTGGCGCCCAGATATCCTCGCGCCCGCCAGCGAAGCCAAAGGTCTTGCCGCCCATGCTCTCGATGGCGACGTTGCCAGCGAGGATCATCAGGTCGGCCCAGGACAGGGCGTTGCCGTATTTCTCCTTGATCGGCCAGAGCAGCCGGCGGGCCTTGTCAAGGTTGCCGTTGTCCGGCCAGGAATTGAGCGGCGCAAAACGCTGGTTGCCGGCCGAGGCCCCGCCGCGCCCATCGGCGGTACGATAAGTGCCAGCGCTATGCCAGGCCATGCGTATAAAGAACGGCCCGTAGTGGCCGTAATCGGCGGGCCACCAGTCCTTGCTATCGGTCATCAGCGCGGTCAGGTCTGCTTTGACAGCATCCAGATCGAGCGCCTTGAAGGCCTTTGCATAATCGAAACCTTTAGGCATCGGGCTGGACACTGGCTGATGCTGGTGCAGTACCGAAATATTCAGCTGGTTCGGCCACCAGTCGCGGTTGCTGCGCCCCGCCTTGTTTGTTGCGCCATGCATGACGGGGCATCCGCCCGCCTTCCTCATGTCATTTCCGTCCATCTTCGTCTCCCTGGTTTGGAAATTCTGTTTTGTATCGGTGTCTCAGCGCGGGGTCAGAGGTTCTGACGGCCAAGCTCCTCCGCGATGTACTCGGCTTGCCGGATCGCCAGCGCCACGATGGTCAGCGTCGGATTTTCTGCCGCACCGGTCGTGAACTGGCTGCCGTCTGAGACAAACAAGTTGGCGATGTCGTGACTCTGGCCATGGGCGTTGACCACCCCGTCGCGCGAGTTGGCCGACATACGGTTGGTGCCGAGGTTGTGAGTCGACGGATAGGGCGGCGTCGGGAAGACGCGGGTCGCTCCGACCGCCTCGTAGACCGCCTTGCCTTGGCTGTAGGCATGATCGCGCATAGCAATGTCGTTGGGGTGATCGTCGAAATGCACGTTGGCCACCGGCAACCCGTACTGGTCGGTCACGCCAGTGTTGAGCGTGATGCAGTTTGTTTCCTGCGGCATGTCCTCACCCACGATCCACATGCCCGCCATGTTCTCGTAATGGTCGAGCGCAGTGGTGAACTCCCGCCCCCAGGCGCCGGGGTCGAGAAATGCCGCCATAAATGGTAAACCCAGTGCCAGAGTCTCTAGCTCGTATCCGCCAACGAAGCCCCGGGAGGGGTCGTTTATCGCCTCATCCTGGATGATCCCGGCCATTGTCGTGCCGCGCCACATGCGCACCGGCTGATCAAAGACCCCATAGACCGAGCCGGTCACATGCCGCATGTAGTTGCGCCCGACCTGGCCGGAACTGTTTGCCAGCCCGTCGGGGAACATTGGCGAGGCGGAATTGAGCAGGAGCCGAGGGCTTTCGATCGAGTTCCCTGCAACACAGACGACCCGCGCCTTCTGTTCCTGCTGGTTGCCTTCCGCATCGACATAGATGACGCCCGTGACCTTGCCGCGCTCATTGTGCTCGATCCGCAGAACATGGCAGCGTTCACGCACCTCAAGGTTGCCTGTCGCTTCACCGCGCGGAATGTCGGTATAGGCGGCAGACCACTTGGCCCCCCATTTGCAGCCCTGGAAACAGAACCCGGTTTGCTGGCAGGCCGGGCGCTCGTCGTAGTCGCCCGAGTTGATCGCCATCCGGCCCGTGTGGACCGCTTCATACCCCAGCGCCCGCGCGCCGTTCTCGAAGACCTTGAAGTTGTTGTTGCCCGGCAGCCCGGCACGTCCGCCCGTGCGCGTCACGCCCAGCTTGTTCTCAGCGCGGGTGTAGTAGCCGTCCATCTCCCGCGGGTCGATCGGCCAGTCGAGCAGGTTGGCCCCCGCGACATCGCCATAGGTGCTGCGCGCCTTCCATTCGTGGTCCTGGAAGCGCAGCGACGCCCCGGCCCAGTGGATGGTCGTACCGCCGACCGCCTTGACGATCCAGGCCGGCAGGCCCGAGAAGTCCTTCGACACCCGCCAATCACCGCTGGTGGTGCGCGGGTCGACCCAGGCAAGCTGGCCGAAGCTGTCCCATTCGTCGTTGAGGTAATCCTCGGGCAGGTAGCGCCCGCCGGCCTCCAGCGCGACGACGGAAACGCCTTTCTGGGCCAATTCGTTGGCCAGGACGCCGCCGCCGGCGCCGGTTCCGATCACGACAACAACGCTGTCGTCTGTCAGGTCAAATGGTGCGCTCATTGGTCAAGCCCCCTCAAAGCCAGTTGATGTCGTCGAAACCGCGGTCGATGTAGCCGCCTTCGGAGAAGCTCTCGCCCTCGTATCCGAAGATCGGCCAAACGGCTTTCTGGTTGTAGAGACCGGTCACTAGACCACCGCGGACCTTCTGGAAGAAGGCGGTGTCTGCGATACCGCGCAACAGATCGGCGCGCTCACGTTCCCACCCGATGTCGATGTAGCGGGCATAGCCCACGCCCCTGGCCGCATCGTTTAGCGCTGCGACACCGGCCTCAACCCCTTCGGCCGCCTCTGCGTTGTCATAGCCCTTAACCGCGATTGCATAGAACTGATCCCCAACCTGGTCGTGCGGATAGATATCGCGCGCCATCTGGATAAGCGTCGCCATAGTTTCGGGGTTGAGATGTTGGACCTCGAGCGCCCAATTGGAGGCACTGGCCTTGCCTGCGACGAAACCGGTGCCGATAACGAAGCCCGCACCGAAGAGCGCGCTTTGCGACAGCAACTGGCGGCGGGTCATGCCTTGCTTGCGTAGTGACATTGGGATCCTCCCTGTCTGATCTGGATTACCGGTAGCGTCCGGCCCGTTGCAGGATTTCGATCTCGTAACCGTCGGGGTCCTGAACGAAGAAGAAACGGGCGAGCGTTGCGCCCTCGTGTTTGAAATCGACGAGCTTGCGGGGCTTCAGCCCCTCTGCCTCGAACCTTGCGTGTTCCGCCACCACGTCGGGCACGCAGACCGCCAAGTGGCCATAGCCGTTGCCCGGGATGTAGGACTCAGTCTGGCCCTTGTTGATCGTCAGTTCGAGTTCAAAGGCGGCCTCGTCATTGGACAGATAAACCAGCGTGAAGCCGTCGAACTCGAGACGTTCCGCCACGGTCAGTCCGAAGGCCCTGCGGTAAAAATCGACCGAGCGCTTTTCGTCCAGCACGCGGATCATGGAATGGATGGCTTTGGCCATGGTGTCCTCGGCATTGAAGGTGGTAGGGAGCCTCGCGGGCAGACGGGAAGGACGCAGGCCCGCGAGGCAAGGCGCGCAGGCGGCGCGCCTCGGGGAACCGGACTGCGTGTCAGGGTACGATCACGCCGCGTCCGGTGAACTTGCGATCCTTGAAGTCAGAAATCGCCTCGTTGATGTTGGCCAGTTTGTATTCGGTCTGGTGCATCGTGACCTTGCCGTCTGCGTTCATTTCCATCAGCTCGACCAATTCGACGAAGTCGCCCACAAGGCTGCCGCCGATCTTGATCTCGTTGGCGACAAGCTCCAGCGTCGGCACTTCGACCGTGCCGCCATAGCCCACCATGATCAGCTCGCCGCCCTGGCGCAGCAGCTTCCAGCAGATGTTCTCAGTGCCGTGCTCGCCGACGAAATCAATCGCCACATGCACCCCGCCGCCGGTCAGGTCCTTGACCTCGTCGATGAGGTTCGGCCCGCCGTCGAGCACGATGTCGGCCCCCAGCTCCTTGGCCAGCACCTGCGCCGCCGGTTCCCGGTCCACCGCGATGACCCGAGCTCCGCAAGTGTGCTTGAGCACCTGGAGCGCGATATGGCCCAGCCCGCCAATGCCCAGAAGCAGGACATAACCGCCAGGATTAAGCAGTTTCGCGGCCTTCTTGGCGGCGCGGTAGGCGGTGATCCCGGCATCGGCCATCGGCGCGACGCTCAGCGGCGTGATGCCAGTGTTCAACTTGATGACCGAGCGTTCGTTGGTCTTGAAATATTCAGCAAAGCCGCCATCCAGCCCGAGACCAGGGAACTTGCCGTGGTCGCAGTACATGTCATGGCCATAGCGGCACTCCAGGCAGATGCCGCAGGCGTTGAACGGGTGGCAGATCACCGCGTCACCGGGTTTGACCGAGGTGACATTGCTGCCCACGTCCTCAACCCAACCAGCATTTTCATGGCCCATCACGTAGGGTAGCAGGTTGCCCTCGGTGTCCATGATGTCCTTCCAGACGCCTTCGATGATGTGCAGATCGGTGCGGCAAAGGCCCGCGGCGCCGACTTTGACGATCACCTCGTCCGGGGCCGTGATCGTGGGCGCGGCGACGTCTTCGATCTTCAACTCAACGTTCATGTCGGGGTCGTATTCGTATAGTCTCGCGGCTTTCATTGTCTATTTCCTTTTGTCGGGAGAGGCCGAAACGCCCGGCCTCTCGGGTATGAAACAGCGCTCAGGCGCGGCCCAGAAGCTCGGCACCGCCACCGCGGGCGGGGCCTTCGGTCGGATCGGCCTCGCCTTCGTCGAGATCGCCGATCAGGGTTTCCGTGGTCAGGATCAGCGTCGCGACCGAGGCCGCGTTGACTAGCGCACTGGCAGGCACACGGGCGGGATCGACGATGCCAACCTCAAACATGTTGCCGTAGGTGCCGGCGGCGGCGTTGTAGCCGTGGCCCGACGGGCCCTCGGCCACGGCCTGCGCCACGGCGGCCACGTCGGCCCCGGCATTACGGGCAATGCGGCGGACCGGTTCGGTTAGGATCGAACGCACCAGTTGGATGCCCTTGGCCACGTCGCCGAGCGCGTCGAGCGTGTCGAGGCAGTCAGAGATTTGCGCTAGCGCCGTACCACCGCCTGCAACCACTCCATCCTCGGCGGCCGCCTGGACCGCACAAAGCGCGTCCTCGATCAGCTGGATCGTGCGCTTCTGCTCAACCGGGGTGAAACCGCCTGCATAGATGATTGCGCTGCCGCCCGTGAGTTTAGACAGCCGCTCGCGCAGCTTGTCCTTCTCGATGTTCGGCGGGGCCGCATCATGCTGGCGCTGGACCTGGTTGCGGCGGGCGGTAATCGCCTCCGGATCGCCCTCGCCACGCAGCACCGAGGTGCCGGAGGCATGTGAGCGGACCATTTCCGCCCCGCCCAGCTGGGCCAGCGTGACGTTCTCGATCTTCTTGCCGAGGTCGCGGGCCAGAACTTCACCCCCGGTCAGGATGGCAAGATCGTCCATCACCGCGGTGCGCCAATGGCCGTATTCCGGGGGATGCACGATCAGGAATTTACCGGCCCCGCCGTTGTCCAAGAGCTTTACCACCACTTCCGGTGCGATCTCTTCGGCGACGATCAACAGCGGGCGGTTTTCGCCGTCGGCTAGCGAAATGGCGGTATCCAGCATCTCAGGCTTGAGGATCTTCTGGTCGGTCAGCAGGATCAACGGGTTGCGCAGCACCGCCTCCATATGCTCTCGGTCGGTGACCATGTGGTGCGAGATGTAGCCGCGCTCGAAGGACATGCCCTCGACCACTTCCATCGTCGTCTCGATGGTCACCCCGAAATCGGCCGAAATCACCCCGTCGCGGCCCACGCGGCGATAGGCTTCGGCCACCAGTTCGCCAAGCTTGGGGTCGGTCGAGGACACGCGCGCCACGGCCTCTAGGTATTCCGGGTGATCGTCGCAGCTCAGCGAGGAGGCGTCGATCCCATCGATCACCCGCGCCACGGCCAGATCGATCCCCTTGCAGAGGTCCACCGGCTTAACGCCGTTGTCGGTCAGGTCCACGCCGCGCTGGATCAGCGCATTGGCCAGCACGATGGCGGTGGTGGTTCCGTCGCCGGCCACGTCATTGGTCTGCATTGAGACCTCGCGGACCACCTGCGCGCCCATGTTCTCGAACCGGTCGTTCAACTCGATCTCGGTGGCGATGCTGACCCCGTCGCGGGTGACCAGCGGCGTGCCGACCGGGCGGTCGACCATCGCGTTCAGACCCTTTGGGCCCAGCGTCGGCTCCACCGCCGCCGCCAGCCGCGCGACACCGCGGGCCAATGCATTGCGGGCAGTCTTGCCATGTATCATAAGTTTAGCCATATCTTCCTCCGTCGCCCCAGGCCGATACCTGGGCGCCTCCCTTTGAAGTTTCGGTTTATCCGCGCCTTAGTCGGTCGCTGCGGCCTCTTCCCGAGGCGGCACGTGACCTGCAATGAAGTCGATGAGCTGCGGCCCATCGGGCCCGATCTCGACCTCCTTGTAGCGGGTCTTGGCGAGTCCCCGGCAGAGCGCGCCGTTGAACTCCATGTTGATCCGGGTGCTGCGCAGCCGTGTCAGATGATCGCTGAGATCCGCCACCGCGATCTCGTGCCCCTCCCACGTCGTGAAGGCGAGATCATCGGGCTCGGTGGCCAGACCCTGCACTGCCAAGAGGTCGAGGTAGCGTGGCAGTTGCCGCAGCTCCTCTTCGCCGTTGAAAGTCACCTGTTGCAACTCGGCCAGCGTCATCGTGACAATCTCGGAGGGCCTGTGACCCAGCGCCTGCAGACCCAGCAGCACGGTTTCCTGCCGCCGGTCGAAGGCCTTGGCGAGGAAGGTCTCGACCACTTCGTCCAGCTTCGCGCCATCGCAGTACTCCGCGAAGATGTCGTGATAGGCGCGCCCGCTGTTTACGCCCTCGTTGACCTTGTCGCCAAAGCAATGATCGTTCAGCTGCACCTCGGCCTCAATTACCCAGGGCAGCGATGTCACCTCCCTGCGAATGCCAAAGGCCATGAGGAAAGCGAAGTTGGGCGAACACCAATAGGTGGGCAGACGAAACTCGACCTTTACCGACTTGGCATCCTTGACTTCGATCCGCTCGATGAAACCCATGTCTGTCACAGGCTCATCCAGTTCCGGGTCGGTCACATTGTCGAGACAGTCCCAGACCTCGGTTTCCAGCTCTGCCTTGAGATTGGCCACCAGCATCGCCCTACTCCGCCGCGATCTGCACCGGAGCGCCGGCCAGCTCGGCCTTCTTGGCCGCCACATCGATGCCGTATAGCCTTGCCGCGTTCAGACCAAGGATCTTTTCCTTGATCTCGTCGGTCAGCTGCACCCCGCCGCGCTCGGCCGAGATGTCTTCGGGGATCTGGTAGTTCCAGAACTTCTCGACCAGCCACCCAGGCGTCCAGATCGCGTAGTCCGAACCGAACAGCAGCTTGTCCTCGCCGACCCACCAGAGCAGTTCCGCCATGACTTCGCCGAAGTAGCGCGGGCGCGAATGGATGAAGGGCATCGCCACCGCCAGCCCGGCATAGACATTGGTCTCCTGCGTCGCGATCCAACAGAAATCGTCCAGCCGCGGCAGGCCGCAATGTTCCACGATCCAGTTCAGATTCTGGAAGTCGGTGGCGGCGTAATCCACGTCATCGACGCTGAAGGCGTCCTTCGACAAAGGGATGATCGTCGGGCCCTTGTGGACGTGGATGTTCTTGATGCCAAGTTTCTCGCAGAGTTCAAAGCACTTGTAGGCCGACGGATCGTTCAGCGCCCAGCCCTTGCTATCACCGTTCCATTCGGCCGTGTACATCTTCACGCCCTGAATGTCGTAGACTTCCTTCATGTAGTGAATATATTCCAGCGCCTTTTCGCCATCACGCGGATCGAAGGAGCCGTTGACAATGAAGCGTTCCGGGTGGCGCTTGGCCATCTCGCTAGACCGTTCGAGGCAGCCGAAGCCCTTCTTGTAGAAATCGCTCAGCACAGTGGTCTGAATGATCGCCATGTCGTCCGGCCCTTCGACGAAGAGGTCGCGGTAGATGTCGTCCTCGGAGTATTTCTCGAACTTGGTCTTTTCCCAGAGCTGGTCTTCCGGGCTCAGGTTCGTGTGGTAGGCATAGAAGCAGTCGATAAACTGCTTGCCGTGTATATTTGCCTGGTTCTCAGGGCTGCCGTCCCAGAAATGAGTGTGCCCGTCGATCACGAATATTTCTTTTCCATTCGGTGTCTTGAACATGGTGTACTCCCTTGCGTTGGCTGAGAAATTGGGGGCTCCGGGGCGTAGCGGCTGCAGCGGCCCCGGAGCTGTCAGAGGTCGATCAGATGTATTCCATGACCTCATTCATGTCGCCGAACAGGATCACGGTATCGTCGTCGACCCGGACCATCCGCCCGTAGTGGGTCGAGGTGTTGACCTCGAAGGTCTCGGCAGTCATCTCGCGGCCCAGGTACTCGGTGATCTCGCTCATCTTGAAGATCAGCTTGCCCTCGCCATCGATCCGGATGGTTGCCGGGTTGTAGGTGATTGTGACCTTGGGATCGTTTTCCTCCATGAACTCGGCGATGGCGCGGGCCTCGACGCTGTCGTTCATGGTGACACCGCACTGGTGCGAGACCTCGCGTGAAGTCAGGTCGATGTCCTTCATCGACTTGAAGATGTTCTGGTTGGACGCATTGCGCGCTGTGCTAGACATAGTTCCAGTTCCTTTTCAGAGAGTTACGACAAGCCCAGCTCGGCGATGATTCTGCCAAGGCGCTCTTGCGAGACGGCTTTGACATCCTCGAAGGAGACCGGCTTGGAATGCGGCTGCGACCAGATTGGCTGAAGCGCGGTGGTGGCCTTTTCCGCCAGGTCGCCGTGCTTGGAGAGCCAGGACTTGAAGAGCGCGCGGTTGTGTTCGCCATGCTCTTCGTCGTGCGCCAGCAGGTAGATCAGATCGACGGTGTTCGCGAGGTTGCGCTCATAGTCAGCTTCGGCGGCGGAAATTACCGGCGGGGTGATGAAGTCATTGTTGGCTGCGGCCGCCTGCATGAAGAAGCCCGAGCGGATTAGCTCGCCCACCATCGGCTCAAAGACGATGTTGATGGCGAAATACTGCTCTAGGTAGTCTTCCGATCCCATAATCGTTTCGATCGCCTCGCGGCAGGGTTGCCAGACCGGATCTTCCAGCCACATCTTCTTGCCCAGCGTGTCATCCCAGCCGTCGATGTCCATGCCGATCTCGGCCAGGTAGAGTGTGATGTCCTGGGTCAGGCGCATCTTGTAGGAGGAATTGGTCAGCGTGGCGTTGTTGATCATCTGGGTATAGCCGTAGCGCTGCGCCTGCATGAGCGAGGTGCCGAGACCAAATTCCGCGTGTTTCCAAGCGCCGAGGTGTTTCTGGAGGATGGTCTGCCAGTTCTTGTCGAAGACCTTGTGCGCGCCGGCCTTGCGGGCGTTCGAGATCACGTTCTGGACCATGGTCTCGATCTTCGACTGGCGCTGGTAATGAGTGCGCTCCCATTCCTGGTCGGGCGCACGGAAGGCGTGCCAGTTCGACGACAGCGCCGCTGTGTTGTCCTTCCGGTAGGCACCGCCGCCCTTGCCTCCCTCGAACTCGATGATCCAGTTCTGGATCAGGTATCGTTCGGGATCGGGCTGGACGTCGACGGTGACGTCCTCGTAGTGGGTCGCCCGCTTGCCACGCGGTTCGAAGTAATTGTACTTGCGGCTCTTGGAGCCGATGAATTCCGCGGCACCGGCGGCACCGGATCCGACTGAGCTGGATGTTGCTGGCATGATTGCCTCCCTTGGTTTTCGTTCACGTCACGAGCGTTCGGGCCGTCAGTGGCCCGAAGAACCGGACGTGGGCGTGAACTTGTCGTAGAAGATGCGGTCGGTATCGAAGTCGTGCATGAAGAGCACTGGCGTCAGCGCATCGATCATCGGCGGCGGTCCGCAGGCATAGACATCGCCCTCGCCGTCGATCCCGAGCTCGCGTAGGTGCGTGTCTACGTATTCGTGCACGAAGCCGCGCGCGCCGTCCCATCCATTGCCATCTTCCTCATGGCTGAGGACGGGGATGAATTCGACATTGGGATGGGCGTCGGTGATGGCTCTTATCTCGTCGAGCTTGAACAGGTCGTCCTGCGTGCGGGCGCCATAGTAGAAGTAGATCGGACGATCTTCGCCGCTGGTCACCTGGTCATTCAGGATTGACCAGACCGGCGACATGCCCGAGCCGGCGCCGACGAGGATCACGGGTCCTTGCCGCTCTTCGCGTCGGAAGCACATGCCGTAGGGGCCTTCGATGCTGACTTCTGCACCGGCTTTGATGCCGCCGTCGTCGAGCTCGTTGCTAAACCTTCCGTCGGGGTATTTCTTGATGATGAAGCCGAGTTTTTGGGTTTCGCTCGGCGGATTTGCCATGGAGAACGAGCGTGTAATCTCCTCCCCTTCTTCAGTTTTGACCGTAATGTCGACATATTGACCCGCCCAGAATTTCAAAGGCGCATCCAGTTCGATCTGGACTCCGCGAATGTCATGGGTGAGCTTCTGGAAATCGGTGATCCGGCCGGTAAACTGCTTGACCGGGATGCTCTTGGACAGCACCTCTTCGTCGTAATTCAGCAATTCGATCTCGAGATCGCTGAGCGCCAGCGAGCGGCACATCAGAATATGACCGCCGTCCTTTTCCATGTCGTTGAGTGCGAAGGTCGAGTAATTCTCCATCTCGGTCTCGCCGTCGAGCTGGACGCACTTGCAGGCCGAGCATTGGCCCTCCTTGCAGCCATGCGGCAGCGCGATACCCTGGCGAAAGGCGGCGTCAAGGATGTATTCACCGTCCTCGACCTCGAACTCCACGCCGACCGGCTCAAGGCGCACGTTGTAGATGTCCGTCATTGTTGTTTCCTCCCTCTCCCGTGCTTGCGGGTGTGCCGGGGCCGCTCACGCGGCCCCAGCGATGGTCGTGATCAGTTGCAGGGATTGATGGTGAAGCCTGCGCGGTACTCTGCGATGTGCGCCTCGCGATCGCTGGGCGACATGGCGCGCAGCGCTTTCAACGGTGAAGCCAGGGTGTGGCCGCGAACGTGCTCCAGCTTCCACATGTCCTTGTTGTCGAAGCGCAGGTGCGGCTGCGGGATCAGGGTCTCGCCGTCGTCGCGGACGAAGTTGAGATCCTTGATGGCATCCGCAAGGTCCCAGCCGTCATAGACAGTTTCCCATTCGCGCTTGCCCGAGAACTTGCCCATCGCCGGTGTCGGCCGGCCTTGGTACTCGTCAGAGAATGCCTCGACCGCGGTCCAGCGATCCAGCTCATGGGCGAATGTGTGCAGCTCACCGTCGATCTCATCGACCACCATGTCCTCGCGGATCAGGCAAGGCACGAGGCAGGACCAGCAGCGGTGCGGATAGACGTAACCGGTGTCCTCGTTGAAAGTGACGACTTTCTCACCCGGCTTCGACAGTTTCGCATACCACTTCCAGAACTCGCCGAACTCGGCGTACCAGCCGGGGTACTTGTGCTCGAACCACTCGAAGTCCTTCTCAGTCTGGGCTTCGATGCGCCAGAAGTTGACGGGCCAGCCGACGGCAAAGAACTGGGCGACTTTGTGAACGTAGTTCTTTTCGGTGATCCGCTTCCAGGCTTCCTGAACGTCGTCGTGGTGCACCTTCACGCCGTACTTTTCGAGCGGCAGCATGTAGGTCCGGTAGTAGTCCTCGAAGATCCACCGGTGCCACATTTCTGCGTAGGATTCCTTTTCCTTGTCGCGGTTGGTGGTGCCGTATTCGATGAACGTGCCGATGGCGGCGTCAACGATGGCGTGGTTCTGCCAGAAGGCGTAGCGCAGGTCGCGTTCCAGCAGAAGGTGGTTCTCCGGCTCCTTCAACGCGGCCATTAGAAGCGAGTGGCCGTTGCCGATGTGGCGGCTTTCGTCCGACTGGACCGAGAGGAAAACCGTGGGCAGCGCATAGTCGCCATTCCGCGCCGCCTCTGAGGGCATGGCCACGAAGAGCGTGTTAGTGAAAGCGGTTTCCGCGACCACGGTCAGGTACATACAGGCCGAGGTCATCACGTCACCTGTGATGAATCCCTCACCGAATTGTCGGCCAATGGTGGTGGCATAGCATTTACCGAAGGCCTCTTCCGTGATGTCGAAGCCGGCCGGGTCGATGTAGTTCTCCATGTACCACTTCTTCAGGTTCATCTGAATCGTGGAGTGGCGGAATTCATCGACCATTTGCATGGTGAAGCCGGTGCGGAGATCCTCGCCGGGTGAGATACGTGCGACCATTGCCATCGCGCGGGCGGCCGAGATTTCGGGGAAGGGAATTATTGCCAAGAATAGCTTCATCCACTCGATCCAGCGCGGCTCCACATTGCGGAACATGTCACCGCGCAGCGCCGCATCAAGCGCACCGTAAACACGGTTGTCCTTTTCCTCTTCCATCGGGAAGTAGGAGCGCAGGACCTGCTTCATCGGGTCGCGCGGAGCCTTTGTAATCTTGTAGTCGGTCGGAAAGGTGGCGGCCTCTTGGACGTAGGACGGATTCCATCCGAGATCCGAGATCTTCTTGGTGGCCTCCCCTACCGAGATACCACGTTGGGACGTGATCTTGTTGAGCGTCAAAGTCATGCCATGAGCCTCCTTAAAGCTCTGGGGCCAGTCGCCCGGCACCCGGTTGGCGGCTTTTGCCATTTCGGTTTGGCGCCCACTTGAGGCGCCGGTTCTCGGCAAAGGTTGAGAAGTTCGACACACCCGCTGCATCGTGGCGGCTGCTGGTCTCTCTCCCTGTCCTTCGTTCTTTGAGCGTCCTGTCCGGGCGCTGGCGTCTTGTGGTTCTCTTCAGGCAAGGCCGGTTCCAGAATTCGGCAGACGCCCGAAGTAGCGCGAAAAAATCCATTAACAGACTGATTTTGAATATTATTTTTCGATGGGTTCTTCGCGGGACAATTTGCTTGAGGCCGACGCCGGTCGAGGCCTTTGGACAGATTGTCGCAAAACGTTACAATCGCCGTTTCAGGAATTTTACGCTTCGTTACATCTGCTGAAACACCCGCGTTATACCCGCCGGACCGAGCGCCCAGAAAGCACCGCACCTGTCAGGGCAAACCTCTGAAATATTTTGGATCTTCTGCATTGCAGCATGCCGGAACCCTGCGGATCTGCGACCGCATCCGGATGCCTGCTTCTGTGGAGCAGTACAGCGCTGAGGGACTGCGGCGTCAGGCCCGCAGCCGACGCTTCGCGGCGGCGTGGATGCCGATGTCCTGCCGGTACTTGGACACGACACGGCGCGACACCGCGATCCCTTCGGACTGAAGAATGGCCGTCAGCCGCCGGTCGGACAGCGGCTTCTTCGGGTCTTCGTCGGCCAGCAGCGCCCGAATGCGCGCCTGGACTTGCGGCTTGGACTGGGTAGCCTGGGCCGACGCCGTGCCGGTGAACAAGTTGCGCGCAAGAACAATGCCGTTCGGACCTTCGATCAGCAAACCGTTCAGCACTCGGCTGACGGTGCTGAGGTGAAATCCGGTTTCCCGCGCAATCTCGGACAGCGTCATCGGTGCCAGCGCGCGGTCGCCAAAGCGGAAATAGGTGCCCTGGCGCTCCACGATTTCGCCCACCACCTCTTTCAGCGCCGACACCCGCATATCGAGCGCATGTTTCAGCGCCCGCGCCTTGGCCAGCGCTTCACTGGCCTCGCTTGCCCGACCACCCCGCGGAAGCTTGGCGATTTCGATATCCCCCTGCCAGGACGACAGAAATTCGATTTCCCAGCCCTCGCCTGACGGCGTGATCCGGACATCGGGTTCACGTGTAAGCGTCGGATCCGAGACAAAGGCGCTGCCCGGTTTCGGGTCGAGTCGACGGAGCAGCGCGAGGCAATCCTGCACCCTATCCCGCGACAGTTCGGTCGCCCGGACCAGTGCCGCCGGGCCGCCGCTTTCCAGCGCAGGAAGATGATCCAGCACCATCTCCATGTCCTCGGTCATCACATCCTGGTCTTCCAGCTGCAACCGCAGGCAGTCTATGAGATCGCGCGCGAACAGCCCCGCCGGGTCGACGCGTTTCTGGACTACTCGCAACGCGGTTTCCACCAACTCCCCACTCAATTCCAAGCTTTCGGCAATCTCCGCCGGTGCGCGCGCCAACCAGCCCGACGGCTCAAGTTCCGCAATCAGCGCGGTGATGAGTTTTTCCATCAACCCGCCCTGACCGATCAGGCCGGCCAATTCGCGGAACACATGATCATAAAGGCTGTTTGCCTGTTCCACCGCGGTCATTTCCAGCACATCCGTGGCGCTCATCCCGGCGGCCCGGCGCTGGCGCAAAACCAGCATCGGGTTCGCCTGCGCCTCTGCGGCCAGATGCTCATCGAGTTCGGCCGCGGACATCTGCAAAAGGGTCACGACCTGACCCAGCCGGAACACTTGGCGGTGTTGCACTCGCAACTGAGTCTTCAAAGGCATGGAACCGCCTCCTGCCCGAACAGCCGACAAAACGCTGGCCCCGAGGCCAGGCGCCGCGCTATCCTGAGAAAAAGAAACCATTGAAAAGCAGCAAGATGAGCCCGCATCCCCCCAACGGTGGTATTATCCCGCTCGATGGTGCCGCGCCGGAACTGTCCTATCCGGGCCTTTCGCCCCAGCTTCTGGCACGGGTGCGGCAACTCTGGTCCGCCGCCGGTCTGGATTTCGACCATGGCTGGCGCGTGGGCCTGCGCAGCCTGCCGGGGTTCCGCGCTCTGCCCCGGGTCGAGGCGGCGCCCGCCAGCACCGATGTCGACCTGGTGTTTCTCTACGATCAGGCGGTGCTCTGGGCCCGGGCGCTGCATGAGGCCGCGGCTATCGGACGTCAGCACCAGACCGACGGGCTGAACGCGGCGCAATGGCACGGGCTGGCGGCGCTCTCTGCCCGGTTGACCGAACAGCTTGCAGCCTTGCGCCTTCTGGCGCTGACTGACCTGCCGATGCCCGCGATGCAAATCGCCCGGCCGCTGTCGGAAGACGTGGACATGGCACTGGTGATCCTGATCCGCCGCAAACTGGCGGAGCGTTTCGCCGCCTGCCGCAGCGCAGAAGAGGCCAGCGATTTCTGGCGCCGCCACATTGCCGGGGGCCGTGCCTTCCGCGCGATTTCCGAAAAGCTCTATGAAGTGGGCATCGACTATTCCGACGACACCGATTACGCCAAGTGGCGAAAATCGGTACTGACCACGCTGGGTGCGGCGGTCCACAGCAACGCGCTCAAAACCGAAGCGCCGCGGCGTCAACAGGGCGCAGTGCTGGTAAATGGGGACAGCCTGCATTTTGCAACCTTTCGCATTCATGAGCTTTGTGCCTTTTCGCAATTGCTTGAACCCGACTTGACCGGCGCACTCGCTAAGGCGGCAAATTCCACTCCCTCGGCCAACCCGCTTGCCGCGCTGGCCGCTCCGATGAGCAAAATCATCATCAATCAGATTCAGAGCCTATCGGCGCCGCCCGCGAACACACCGAAGACAGCCAAACACCACTAGTGTTGCAAGTCTTCGGGTTTGCCGAGCCGGTTTTCCGCCACCCAGCGCGCGGCCAGAACCAGCGCGCCAGCGGCAAAATCCTTGCCGTGTTCCTCAACCATCTCCTCCGCCACTTTGGCGAGTTGCTGAAAAAAACGGTCCTTGCTTTGTTCTTCGGCGGATAGCACTTGTGTCATTGATTTCCTCCCTGGGCATTTATTTGAACATGTTCTTGGGGAAGGTGGCGATCGACAGGCTGCCGTCCTCCCCACCGATAGCCAGATGCGCGCCATCGTCGGACCAGGCCAGCGCAGAAACCGCCGCTCCTGTGCCTTCGCGCACCAGCATTTCATCCGGGTGTCCGATGCGGCACAGCATGACGAGGCCGGAGCCGTAGCTAACCGCACAGAGATCCCGCTTGGGATGCACCGCCACCCAGTCGACAATCGTCAGCCCCGGCTTTCCGGTCTCGATCGGCGCACCGGCGTGGTCACCGAACGGCAGGTCCGGCAAGGACCACCCCACTACCCGAAACGCGCCTGAGGCGATGACCGCCTTGGCCTGGTCGCTGAATTGTGCTGACAGAACCGGTGCCGGGAAATCGACGATCCGGTCCGAGGCGCTCGCGGTCACATCGACCAGTAACACTGCCTTGTCTTCGCAGCCCGCCACCAGCCAGCGCTGGCAGGGAGACCATTCGAGGCACAGCACCTTGCCGTCGCAGGTGATCTGCGCCAGGCAGGTTATGTCTTCGGCACGGACAATGCTCACCTGACCCGCACCCCAGCAGGCCAACAAGGATTCATCGCCAGAAACTGCAATCCGGGTAACGCCGTGATCCAGCTTGATACCAGCCACCTCAGCCCCGCCGGTTTCGGCTACCAGGGCCAGGCGTGCCCCATGCGCGACGGCCACCTGACCAGAGCTCGAAAGGGTTGCCAACGCGGTGACCGCATCCTGGCACGCCGCATTCATTGCCAGGGTCTGCCCTCGCGCGGTTGCGCGCCACAGGGCACCCGTCTCGGCATGGGGAAAGGCAAAGCCCTGATCGCCAAGCCGGCACATCGGCACATCAACGCGCGCCGCGGGCGCTTCGCTGAATACCGGAGGCGGCAGCGGCTTGGACCGGGGCCGGATGCTCGACCGCCCGGTATCGGCCTCGACCCGTACCCGGCTGTCCGGGCTCTCGGCGTCCTGGACCGAGACAAAAGCCATTTGGCCATCGGCCAGTTGCGCGGCCAGGGACGTCCCCTTGGCATTGAACTGAAGCGCGCGCACCTCGGTCTTCACGTCCCATGTGCGGGCGATCAAGTCGAAAAGCGTCATTGCTTGCGGCGGCTTGTGCTGTGTCATTCAGCTTTGCTCCTTCATCGCGGCTTCCAATTCCTCGTCCAGGGCGGAAAGCCTGGCCTCTAGCCGGTTGATCATTTCAGTGTTTTCCTTGAGCGCTGCGTCGTTCTGCGCCTGCGCGTCCTCGTGGGCGTGGTCTTCGACCCCGTCCTGCATGTCCTTCATCTCGAGTACCATCAGGCCGCTGGCCTTCTGGTTCAGCCGCAGCTGTTCCGTATTGGCCTGGGCGATCGCCTGGATGGTCTTCACCCGGTCCATAAGGATATCGCCGGTTTTGCGTGATTGACCTGTCATGGGCGCCCCCTGTAAACCGGCGCCGGTTTTCCCAGCGAAAGGCAAATCCGATGACAGATCCCGCCGATCTCCGCTTTTTCCGGGCGCTGAAGGAGGTTTGCAGCACCGCCGAGGGTGTCGGCCGGAGCTGCCGCGACGCCATCGACCGCGCGCTGGAAACTGGCGATCCTCTGGACATGCAGACGGCGCGCAAAGCCGTTGAAAACCTGGACGATCCTCTCAAGAGCGACCTTCTCCGGCAGGTTCATCTGCGCATGGTCAGCGATCTTTCCGCGATCTGGGACTTCCTGCCCGGGGCGCAGGGCTCCGACCGGCCGAACTAAAGCCCCCAGTGATCTGTTGCGCTGCCTGCTTGAGATTTTCTGCATTGGCCACCCTCCCACGGGCCCCGTTTTTCCGGGTGGCACACAGGGTATCCGAGCGGCACGTTGACGCAATCAGAAAGGGCCGGAAGCCGCGTTTTTCTGCGGTTTCCGCGGGCCGTTCCGAAAATGTGTAAAATTGCGTTACGTTTTGCGCGCGGCTGTGTAACAGCCTGTTTCGAAGCCTATTTCGCCGCGCCGCAGAAATTTTTCCGAACATGATAAGCATCCGAATCACTGGCTTGATTCGGGTGCCTGTTCTGCGCTCATCTGGCAGGGAACCGCAGCCGGACAACACGGGATGATGGATAGTCTTCCTGAAATTCTGACCAAGGGCGACCTGCGCCTGCGCCCGTTGACCGCGGCGGACCAGACCGTTGTCACCGGGCAATTCAACGATATCCGCGTCGCCCGCTGGCTGGCCGCGGTCGCCCAGCCTTTCGGGCCCGAGGCAGCGCGCCAGCTTCTGGCCCATGGCGCGCATCCCGGCGAGAACCTGCGGATCATCGAATACCAGAACAAGGTGGCGGGCGGGCTCTGTATCGGTGCATCGCTGTGGTACTGGCTAGCACCGGAATTTTGGCGCCAGGGTCTGATGCGGCGGGCGCTGAAACTGGCCATTACGGCCCGCTTTGCTAACGCTGGTCCGCCCCTGATCGCCACCTGTCATGCAGATAATACCGCGTCGCGCGCGCTTCTGACCGGACTTGGATTTTCACTTTGCCCCGCCGCACGGCGCATGTTCTTTCACGGCACGCAAACCTCCGAGCCTTGCCTTGACTACGTCATGGCGCCCGAACAATGGCACCTGCTGCATCCCCTGATATTATTGGCGGGCAACCTGTCGCTCCGCCCGGCCCGGCAACAAGACGCTCCGACGCTGGCGCGCATGTTGCCGACGACCAAGTCCGCCCACTGGCCCGAGAGCGAAGCCCTCCCCGGCTTCATCGAAGAGCATCGCTACCGCGGCCCCGGCCAGGGCCTGTTCGTGATTTCCGACGACAATCGCCGTAGTGTCGGGATGGCTCTTCTCACCAAAACAGGCCCGCGCCTGTGCTTTCTGTCGGAGGCAGAGGATATCCGATATCGTGTGCAGGTCATGGATGGCCTGGCCAGCGCCTTTGCCGCGGGGTCTTGAATTGATCCGGGGCTGACCAGTGTATCAACTCCGGCACGTCAAACTGTAACTCCCGGAACGTATCGCGACAGATCAGCGGCAGCGTGGCCCTGAAGTTCTGCTACGCGCCCGCGTAGTTGGAAATTTTTGCTCTAAAAAAACCAATCCGAATCTGACGGTTAAGATTCTCCGAAATCTGACTCACCGAGTTTTCCTCAATCTGGAACCGTGATTGCACGACGTTTGCCGTAATCACGCGCGTTTCACGGGTCCGCGGCAAGACTTGTTCACGCATTGCAACGCCGGGGTATGGGTACCCAGGCCACGCTTTGCTACTTCCGCATCAGGAGACGCCGCGTGCGGCATCGGAGGATCGAAGAATGATGTATCAACCCGATCTAGTCACGGAAACCGGTCCATTGCAGACCCGGTGGCGCGGACCGGAAGAAAGCAATCGTCTCGATTGTGAAACCGGGGTTTTACTGCGCATGGTTCTGGAACCGGTTTTTCGGCAATCCTCCAGTTGGGCTGGGCTGCGCCGCCGGCTTGCAGGCAAAGGGTTCGACTTAGGCTTCTACTTGGGTCGGCTGGTTCTGAACGACCGACAGAGCGGCGCCCGTATCTGTTCCTGCAAGTTCCTGGGTTACCCGTTGGGGACGCTTGCTAAGCGGCTGGGCCGAGCCAAGGTCGCAGCGACCCGCAACGGCAATGGCCTCGGCCTGCTGCTGGACTGAGTTCCAAACACCATGCAACCGACTTATCCGAGCCCGACTGCTTTGCTTCGCCCTATCATGCTGCAACGCAGAACAACCGCCGATGTGAGAACCGCCTAATGTCGGCAATCAGCTTCAGTGCATGTCCGCTCTGCAGATGTGGAGAAAGACCGCAAGCCGCCCGACCTGCATGTGCTGGCCCGCCAGGCTGGTCGCCAGGCAAGGGGGCAGCTTGGGGCTGCCTGCCGTCATTCACGCCTGGCGCGGCGAATGCCCGGTCAAGAGCCCAAAATACCGAATGCTGCGGGCTGCGTGAGTGACCGCTTTCGAGAGAGTGCGATACACTTTGCAATCGGGACAATTGCTATCCTGTGGCAAGCAGCTTGACGACTAAGCATAGGCAGTTGCTTTGTCATTGCTACGACATGGCAAGGTTCATTTAAGGTCTGCTGTTTCTCCACAGAATTGAACCACAAAAGCATCGTCATCTGAGTTACCAAAGAGACCATGTGCAGAAGCAACGTCGCCAGACAGACTTCTAACTCCCATCGGGGCGTCTCTCACAATACTGAAATCAATAAAGTCTTTCGTGCTGTAGGTATTTTCCCATGCAGGTGAGAACAGGAAATAGCTGCCTAGTGCCTCGCTGAAAACGACGTCCCACAGCCACTCGACTGTTTCAGGTAACACCACTTCAGCAGCACTCAAATCCGATTCAATTTTCAAGAGCCTTTGGTGATCCTTTGCGAAATAAGCGTTTCCGATCTTCTTGAGCCTTAGATTGTCGGTGGCAGAAGGCCGACCCTCTCGCCATTCGGATAGATCAATCAGGCTTTCGCCATCATACGCTGCGAACCCGTTACTATGGCTCGTTAAGGTCAACTCAGATGGTTCGTGAAAAACGAAGCTCATGTAAGGAACTCCACCACTTGTTCTACGCGCGAGTGCTTGAAAACCAGCGACTCTGGTAGGAGTTCCGGGTGTCATCTCCCACAACCCCTCGCTTTCTGTAATCAGTTTAGGTTCGTCCACGCGGCTTTGAGTAAGTGGCGCGCCGGCCCATACGAGGACCTTCCCTGATGCTTGATCAAGGACGATGTCACCTGAAAACTGGTAGTCGAATATAGGATGTCGAAGATCGGTATCAAAACGGCCAACAAGGGCTCGATCTTCCAAGAGGAGTAGCAAACGTCCGGTGTCTTTGATGAATAACACATCAAAAATCGAAAACGGCGACTGAGAATAGAGACTTAACAGATCCTTTATTCTGGCGACTTGTTGCCAAGAACTCTCAGAGCCCGTGCGATACCATATTCTACCGTCTACATGAGCAAAGTCCCCCAGCCCGTTAATATCTATTGGGACTGGCATCCTGGGGCCCCAGCCCGGCGGCGTTTGAACTTTCGTTGGTAGGGTTCCGACAACCCTATAAAGTTCACCTGATTTTACGGCGAAAATCGGACCGTCGCGATTAAGCCGCCTTCGGTCTGTGCGATCAGAATGTGTTCGCCGCCAATCCGGGTCTGCCAGTCCATCCAGATCAGATAAACTAGACAAGCCGTGACGCTCAAACTCACCATTCGCTGTGAGCCGAAAGAGCGCGGGTTCGCGTATCGTGGTATAGGCCCAAGTCTCTCCTTTCCGATCAATTATGATATTCGGCATCAAGCGGTTCCAGTTTGAAAGGGGTGGCCCTTCAAATTCGGTCAAAGCCCTATCTTTTATGGTCAGAATTTCGTTTCGCCCAAGTTTGATGAAGGAATTCGCGAATCCCGGCACCGTAAGAACTTCAGTTTGGGACCCCCAATGCTCGTTAGAAACAGAGTTGCTGACCGCTAAAGGCACAGCGCAGAACTCTTCAGCATGCAATGCGCTGTTCCACGCGAAAGCAATCGCAAGAAAAATCGAAAACCTGTTGAGCATTGCGGCCTCATTTTGCAACGGGTGAATTCCGTCATTGGTGTTATTGAGCTTTGATTCTTACTCTAATGCAGGCGCCGGGAATGCGCCATATAGTCAGCAGTTTTCCAATGAAACCAGACTTTGGCACACTTGCAGCGAAAGTTCGCTCTGTCCCGCAGTGCGTGAGTTCGCCCCGAGAGTAACTTTGCTATCGCAGCGAACGGCAGGAAATGCAGACCGCGACGAAGAATTTTGCAGGCAGTTTGCGTGGTCGACCAATGACCAAAGCTGACTTCTGTCATGGGCAAGGCCTGTCGAGCGCCTTTCTAACCGACCCTGCACGGCGCGGTGAAGAGCTATAAAACGATGTTCTGTATCACCCCCGCAGGCTAAGCATGTGGGAGAATTTAGGAGAAACTGTGGACCACCGCAGAGGCTGGCATTTTGCCCCTGTCTGCGCTAGAAATTTTCCTGAGGTCAGCGACTTCAGGAGAAACCAGCCACTCGGCTATCCACATTTAGGAGCTGTTTTCATAGGCATACTGGGTCGTGTGGCCGGACATAGGAAAACGCGCTCCGGCAGCTTGCTGCGTGAGGTGTGGCCCCTCTAATACGCCGAGCCCGCTTCAGCCGTGCGAAATAGGAATAGGCCCAGCCGCCCTGCTCAAAGCAAGCAACCTGATGCAAGCCGATACAGAAGGGTTACGCAAGGAAATGAAGCGGCCGACGTCTTCAAACTTTCCCAGGCCAGTGCACCTTTGATGCACAATCTTCTAACTTGCTCAAAGCACCCAGAACCCTTCATGCGTTACGGCGCATAAAACTCCATTACTCGCTTAAGCGTATAGTTTAAATTTATCCGCCATAGCGTATATTGTTAATTTATTCGTCATAGCGTATCATCTTCATATGAAAGAACTCGCTCGCACACCAAGACAGATCGGCTCCATCATCCAGCGCGCGCGCAAAAAGCGCTGCTGGTCACAATCGCAACTTGCTGAACGCGCTGGGTTGCGCCAGGCCACGATCTCCCAAGTCGAAAGCGGCGAGAAGCTTGCGAAGCTCGACACCATCCTGGCCGTTCTTGCAGCTCTTGACCTGGAATTCAGCATCGACAAGCGCACCAAAGGGCACGGGCAGGATATCGAGGAGCTTTTCTAATGGGACGGCGCCCCGCATTTATGCCATTGCGGATTTACCTGAACAACCGCCGCGTCGGAACACTCACCCGTGAAAGAAACGGTGCCATCGGCTTTGTCTATCACCACGACTGGCTGGCCTGGGAGCATGCCCTGCCTGTCTCACTTTCGCTGCCATTGCGAGAAACGCCGTACCGGGGAGAGCCTGTTGCGGCGGTTTTCGAGAACCTGCTGCCTGACTCGGACAAGCTTCGCCGCCTTGTTGCCGAAAAAGTCGGCGCCCGAGGCATTGACGCCTACAATATGCTGACCAAGATCGGTCGTGACTGTGTAGGCGCGCTGCAATTCATCGCGGGGGATGATTTTGCGCCTGACACCACCGGCAGGCTGGAGGGCGAAACGGTTGATGCCGTGGTCATCGAGAACATACTGAAAGGCCTGAGCCAGGCACCTCTCGGCCTCACGGGAGATGACGCGTTCCGGATTTCCGTGGCGGGCGCCCAAGAAAAAACCGCCCTGCTCCGGCATGACGGGCAATGGATCAAGCCGCACGGCGCGACCCCAACCACACATCTCATCAAGACACAGATCGGCGAGCTGCCCGGCGGCATCGATCTCTCGGACAGCGTCGAGAACGAATACTATTGCCTCAGACTCACATCAGCCTTCGGCCTGCCGGTGAACAACGCCGCCATTGAAACCTTCGGGGGTACCAAAGCCCTTGTGATAGAGCGTTTCGACCGCCATTGGACAAAGGACGGACGCCTCCTGCGCCTGCCGCAAGAGGACTGCTGCCAGGCTCTGTCCGTACCCCCAACCCTGAAGTACCAGAATGAGGGCGGACCGGGCATGGCCGACATTCTCGGCCTGCTCAAAGGCAGCGATACGCCCCTCGAAGATCAGGCAACCTTCCTGAAGGCTCAATTGATCTTCTGGCTGATCGGTGCAACAGACGGCCATGCCAAGAACTTCAGCGTGTTTCTCAGTCCGGGTGGCAGCTACCGCATGACCCCGCTCTATGACATCCTGACTGCCCAGCCTGCACTTAACGCCCGCCAGATCGAGCGCAAGCAAATGAAAATGGCGATGTCGGTGGGCAACAGCCGCCATTATCGCTTCGACCAGATTCACGGGCGGCATTTCATGCAAACGGCCATACGGGCGGGGCTCTCGAAAAAACGTGCGCGCGACCTCATTGAAGACATTGCAGAGCGTGCGCCCAAGGCGCTCGAAACAGCCGCAGAGTCCATGCCGGCGGGTTTCCCAACCGATGTAATTGATGCCATCAGCGAGGCCGTCCGCGAACGCCTGGGCGGATTACAATCGGCTGTTGCCCCTAAGGGCTAGAACACCGCAAGCGGCTGCCTGAACGAAACAACCCGCTCCTACTCCGGCAGCACAAAGTGGACAACCATAGCAGAACAGCACGAAACCAGACACCAACTGGCCGTGGCTCGCTAGCGAATCATTCCCGGTCTCCCTCCCCGGATCCGGGCTTGTATGACAGGTAAAGTTCACCGCTTTCGCGCATGCTGACCTCTGAAGCGTTGTGCTCCCCATCGGTTTCCGCGTCTGTCGCGTACGAGCGCCGGTTCAATACCTGCTGGTAATCATATGCCGCCGCCCTGGCCTCCTCCCGGATCCGGCCGGAGCTGGCATTCAGGCAATTCAGGTAGACCTCCACGTCCGCGAAGTAGAGGCGGTAGTGCTCCCGCATTTCAGCACCGGTGAACCCGGCATCTTCCAAATAGGCCAGTTCCGGCCGCACCGGTTCGACACAGTCTTGCGCAGCCAGGTTTCCCGGCACCATTGCAACGGCAACCGCCATCAGGAAGCGAATGCTCACATTTCCCTCCTCTTCCGTGCTGAAAGCCCGATCAAAGCCGGTTGATGTCCGGTGAACCTCAGAGACCCAAGGTCTGAAATGTGCCGCAATCATTGAGGTTCAACCACTCAGCGGCAAAGGTCTCAGTAATAGACGAGCTCCGACCCGGTATTGCCCTCGTAGTCCTTCCACTCGACACCAACCGCCCGGATGCGGCCGCCTTCCGGGCATCCCTTGACGGTTGGCATCACATAGCTTGGCACACCCCGGGCGCTGTAGCCATGCCAGGAAAAGCCGCCCTGAACGCCGTAGGTGCCAACCTGGGTGCTGTCGATCTCTCCGCAATAATCCTTCTCCCTCCGCGCTTCGAACTTCACATGGTAGACGCGGATGGAGCGGACAAAATCGAAGGCGCGATTGCTGATGTCGATGTCGGCACGCCCGTTTTCCGTGGAATAGTCCCCAGCCAGCTCAAGCAATCCGGATGGAGGTGCTCCGTCCTGCTTGAGCTGGCGAAGGGCTGCCGGAAACGGCACGGCGCGAGGCTCGCCGGTCGTGAGTGATGGCAGTTCCGCCGTTCCCGGCTGCAGCCGAAGCTCCGCAAGTGCCTCACTATCGCTGATTGCAGCGTCATAGAGGCGTTCTACAGGGCTGGCCGGTTGCATGGGACTATAGGACGCTCCCATCGGGCACCGCCAGATCTGCAGCGGCGGCTCAATCGGAAATGGCGTGATCCTGCGGATGAACTCCGCGCGCGCCGCGCCGCATTCTGCCGAGGATGGCCAACCACCTGAAAGGCAGAGCAAAATCGCGCAGTCGATCGGCGCCGCCTCCGTGCGCGAAATTCCGCCTATTACCGCTGAAGCTGCTAGCAGCCCGGCCGCTACCGTTTTACGTGTCCTGCAAATCATACGCGCGATCCAAAATCATGTTACTCAACTCAAGAATGTCCAAACGCTCTAATACACGTTGGCTGGCGGAGCGTTACCCGACGAACGATGCCTGCGTCCACCTGTTTTTCCGTGATTGGCGCTCTTAGCGATTTCACGCATATTGCGTTTTGCTCTCTCTTGGTATTCGCGCTTTTTTACTTTTAGCGCTTTCCTCTTGGAGTAGATTGTGATTCAAAGCTAACTGCACCTGTCATCGTATTTCGGCAGGTGAGGATAGATGCGAATTAACCGACCAGTAGTGACCAGCGATGCACTTCCTTCATTTTTCAAGAAGGGCGGCCAAGTCGAATACCGCCCCATTAACACACCAAAAGGCTGGCAGTGGGAACTGTGGGCTATCTCTCCTGACGGCCACGAGGAGATTGTCACCTCCTCAAAGACCGGCGGCCCGCGGATTTTCAAAACAGCGGATGCCTTGCTGTCCTTCCACATCCGGAACAACCCCGGCGCCAAAGGCCTGTTTATCCCGATCCCGGACGACAGCGGTCAGGAAAGCAGCAACGGCAGCTAAAAGCCGCCCGTCGGCATTCTTGCTCGCTGCTGTACTCGGAGTGGCATCAGCCGCTCCCGCCTCAGCCGGAAAGCTCAGCCGCCAGGCATTTGAAGCCATTGCCGAAAACTGCGCTCCGGGCGTCGCGCTCCATATCCTGGAGAAGATTGTCCGCTCAGAAAGCGCGTTCAATCCGTTTGCAATCGGGGTGAATGGCCCGGACAGCCGGAGCTATGCCCCGGCCAGCGCCGCAGAGGCGGCCGCGGTGTCGCGCAAGCTGATCGCAAAAGGCGCGTCCATCGACATGGGGCTCGGCCAGATTAACAGCGCCAATCTTACCTGGCTGGGGCTCACCCCGGAAACCGTTTTTGATCCGTGCAGGAACCTTGAAGCCTCTGCCAAGGTTCTGCGCGACGGGTATGAGCGCGCGCGGGAGGCAGGCGCATCCAGAGAGGATGCGCTGGGGAAAGCCCTCTCGGCCTATAACACCGGCTCGTTCACGCGCGGTTTCACAAACGGCTATGTGGCGCGCGTGCTGGGCGGGGACGGAACAGGCCGCCGCAATTCTGCAGATCGGCCCCCTGTAACAGCAGCTGCCGCGGATGCGGCAACCCGCTGGGATGTGTTCGGAAGTTCCGGCACATCCGCAGCACTTGTATTTCAATAAAGGAGACCTTCATGCGAACCGATTTCGCCAAACGCCGCAACTTTGCGGCGCCCATTGTCATGGCCGCCATCCTGACCCTGGCCGCACAGCCTGCCGCGGCCGCGGGCTTCACGGATTTCTTCAACAACATCGTTGATGAATTCAACAACGCGAAACAGCCGCTCGCCCTCATCGGGCTCATGCTGGTGGGGCTTGGCTGGCTCTTCAACTTCGTTGACCTGCGGCGCGCAGGCTGGGTCGTGGGCGGCATCGTCCTGATCTACGCCTCGACCGATGTGCTGACGATGATCACCGCTTGAGCAACCGGGAAAGGGAGGCGATTTGGACATGGAAAAGATCAACGAGGATCCGCTGTTCCTGGCGCTGACACGCCCGGCGATGATCTGGGGCATTCCTATGGAAGCCTTTGCGATCTCCTGCGGGGCCGCGGGCCTGGCAATGATTGCTGCGGACTCGATTTTCTACCTGCTCCTGGCTCTCCCTTTTCTCGCCGTGTCACGTTTCATCGTGCAGCGCGACCAGAACGCCTTCCGCATTCTGTTCCGCTGGTTCGACACCGGCGCACACTGCCTCAATCACCGGTTCTGGGGCGGTTCTTCGTCCTCGGCTCTGCGCCTCAAGCGGGACTACAGGATCGAGGAAATTGATTGATGGGTTTTGCCAAGAAAATCAAAGCGGAGCTGACCGCTGACCGCTACCTGCCGTATATCCGGCACTCCGACGAGCACACCATTATCACGCGCGGCCGCGGCGCTTTCCAGATGCTCAAGCTGGAAGGCGTCTCCTTTGAAACCGCTGACCGGCAGCGGATAAATACCCTGCACAACAACCTCAACCATGCCCTTCGCAACATCGCCGATGACAATATGATGCTTTACGTGCACGTGGTCCGCACAGCAGATGACGACTACCCCGAAGGCGGTTTCTCATCGGAGACAAGTAAGTGGATTGACGCCGCCTACCGCGAAAAGCTTGAGCGGAAGACACTCTTCAGAAACGATATTTACCTGACGGTCTACATGCAGCCACGGGAGCTGCCCGGCGCCAAGCTGGCGAAAGGTGTCCGCCGCGCCCGGACCAGCCAGATCGAGGTGGACCAGGATCTGCTTGGCGAACTGGATGACAAAACCCTGCAGCTCCTCAGCAACCTGAGCCGGTTCAAGCCCCGGCGGCTGGCTGTGGAGCGCAACAGCCGGGGCCTGCTGATCTCCCAGCCTGCCAGTGTGCTGCGACAGCTCATCACCGGCCACAATGAGCCCGTCCCTGTTGTCATGGGCACCATCGGCAATGCGATCTACACCGACCGGGTGATTTTCGGCCGGGAGGCGTTTGAGATCCGGCACCCGGCCGCTTCCACCTTTGGTGCCATGTTCGGCGTGAAGGAGTACCACGCCGTCACCCGCCCCAATATGCTCGACAACCTGCTGACGGCCCCGTTTCAATTCGTGCTGACGCAATCCTTCCGCTGCGTGGCCAAGAATGAAGCCCTCCGTGCCATGTCGCTCAAGGAAGGCCGCATGCGCAACTCCAAGGATCCTGCGCTGTCCCAGGCGGACCAACTGGTCGAAGCGCGCGATGAGCTCATGTCCGGCCATTACGTCATGGGCGAACACAACCTCAGCCTGGCGGTCTTTGCCAGCGACGCGAAGGCCCTGAAAAACCACGTGGCAGACGCCAAGAACCTGCTGTCGGAATCCGGCGCTGTCGCGGGCCGGGAAGACCTGGGCCTTGAAAGCGCCTTCTGGTCCCAGCTCCCCGGCAATCACCCGTTCCGCATCCGCCCTGCCTTGGTCACCAGCCGGAATTTCACGGCAATGGCCCCCTTGCACAATTTCCCGGCCGGGCACAGGAGCGGTAACGAATGGGGCGGCGCCGTCGCCAAACTGCGCTCCACCGCGGGCACCCCTTTCTATTACAACTTCCATGTCGAAGACCTGGGGCATGCGCTTATCTGCGGCCCCTCCGGCTCGGGCAAGACCGTTTTCCAGACCTTCATGCTGTCCCAGCTGGAAAAGTTCGGGGCGAAGGGCATCCTCTTTGACAAGGATTACGGCTGCGAGATTTTCGTGCGCGCTCTTGGCGGAAGCTACCTCAGCTTTCAGCCCGGGCAGCCAACGGGCTGTGCCCCCTTCATGGCGATCGACGCGACGCCCGAAGCCACGCCGTTTCTCATCTCGCTGGTGAAAAGCATGCTGAGCGGCGGCGACGACAGCTGCCGTTTCTCTGCCGAAGACCAGAAGCGTATCGAAACTGCAGTTGCCTCGCTGGCCACCCTGCCCCGCGGACAGCGCTCGGTCTCGACGCTGAAAGAACTGCTGGGCTTCGGCCGGGGCGCCGGGGATATCGGCAACCGGCTCGACCGCTGGTGCGAGGCCGGCCAGCTCGGCTGGGTATTCGATAACCAGGCGGACACAATCGATTTCGGGGCCAGCCTGGCGGGTTTTGATATCACCGCGTTCCTGGATGACCCCGAAATTCGCAATCCGATCATGATGTACCTCATGTACAGGGTCGAGCAGCTGATCAACGGCCAGCGCATCGCAATCTTTATCGATGAATTCTGGAAAGCGCTGTCGGACCCCTATTTCGTGTCTTTTGTGCGGGACAAGCTGAAGGTGATCCGGAAGCAGAACGGCATCATCGTAGCAGGCACCCAGTCCCCCTCGGACGTGCTTGCCAGCCCAATCGCCCGGACCGTGATTGAGCAATGTGCGAACCTGATCTTCTTCGGCTCGGACAAGGCCAGCCGGGCCGACCTTATAGACGGCTTCGGGCTGTCCGAACGGGAATTCGACATCATCCGGAACGAGCTGCCGCGGGGACACTTCCTGGTGAAACAGGGCGGGAACTCGGTGGTCTGCGATCTGGATCTGACCGGGCTTGATGACGTCCTGACTGTTCTTTCAGGCCGCACCGCCACCAATGAAATCATGCGTGAGCTGCGGGCTGATAACCCGGATCCTGCACACTGGCTTCCCCTTCTGTTCCAAAGACGAAAGGAGATGGAATGAAAAAACTCCTGCTCACATCCGCAGTCGCTCTGACCCTGTCATGCACAGGCGCGCATGCCGCAGGTGTCCCAGTTGTCGATGCTACAGCCATCGCCAACGCCAAGGCGCAGTTCGCCAAGGAACTCGCGCAGATGGCAAAGGAGCTTGAGGAGGCCAGACGTCTCTATGACTCTGTGAACGGCCTGACCAGCATGGATGACATTGCCGAGGCGCTTAATGATCCCAAAGTCCGGGAGCTGCTGGGTGCTGATGCAATGCGGATTGCCAGCGCCTTTGATGTCGATCTCGATGGCTTGGGGGAACTGGCCGGGGCCGCGCGGGATGTCTACGATCATGCCTCTCTGATTGGCGCGGACATCTCCGCCGAGGATTTCTACCGGAACGAACTGGAGCGCATCAAAGGCCAGAGCGCCCGGAATGCCGCCATGGGAGACCGCATTCTGCAGGTAGCCGACGACCGGCTATCCGGGCTGGAAAAGCTGCGCATGGAAATCGGCCGGGCGGAAACTCAGAAGGAGATCAACGCCCTGAACGCCCGCCTCTCGGTCGAGCAGGCCATGCTGCAGAACGACACCAACCGCATCCAGGGGCTCGCCATGCTGCAAGAGGCGCAGACCAAGGCAGAGGCTCAAAGGCAGCGGCAGGTTGAACTGCAAATGATTGAACGCGAACGCGCGGCTGCACAGCGCATGTTCCAGAACTACCCTTCTGAAAATTGATGATATCGCCATGAAAACACAACATTTTCTCATCACCATCGCATTCTTCAGCGCAATTTCTGCCTGCAAAGAAGAAAATCGCTCCGTGGAGTACTTCGTGCAAAACGAAGCTGAGCGCGCCGCCGTGCTTAAGAAATGCGAGTTGTCCGACGGTGCCAATCTCGACGCAAATTGCACCAATGCCTGGCGAGCCCAGGAAAAAGTTCAAATCGATCGTGAGCGGCAGGCCGCAAAAAGGCTATTTGGCGGCACCCCCTCGGAGTGAAACCGCTTTTTATGTGGGTGGATCGGCATGGCTGGAATTATTCAGACACTATATGACGGTTTGGGCGACGGCCTGACCGAGCACACAAACACAATCAGCAGCAATATGTCCTCTGCTGTGAGCGCCCCGCTCACCGCGGCTATGACCCTGTATATCTTGCTGTATGGTTTTGCGATCATGCGCGGCATGATCCAGGAGCCGGTGATGGACTTCCTCGCAAGAGGAATAAAGCTCGCAATCATTTGGACCTTGGCAACTCAAGCTGGTGATTATTCAGCATGGGTTGGAGACCTGATCCGGTCCGATATACCGCAATTTGTAGAAACGTTGACTGGGGGAAAGGGAAACTTGCCCGCGGATTCCGTAATGACCCAAGCCTCCCTTATCAGCGCGGACGTCAGAGAAGCTTACGGAAGCAGTATTCCGGGGAGTTTTTACGGTTACCTGATGTCCTTGGTTGTCATGTTCTTTGCAGCCATTTTCGCATCCATCACTTTTGTAGTTTCTATTCTGGTGCACTTTGGACTGGCCATCATGGCAGCTATTGGCCCCCTCTTCATCGCATTCGCGTTGTTCGATCACACACGCGGCTGGTTCTTTGGCTGGCTTGGGCAAACTGTAAATTTTGCCATCCTGAAGCTGTTGGTGGTCGTTCTATCTGTTGTCATCACGTCCTTCGTTGGAGAGGTCTATACAAATATCGATCTGAAAGACGGCACCATCGCGCTGTTCACCTTCTGTGTTGGTCTCCTGTGCTCAACAATCTTCTTCTTTCTCCTGCCGTCCATAGCCTCGGCGCTGACCGCTGGCACGGGTGCCTCCACGGGCGCGCTTCAACGGGTTGTTGAGCGGAAACTCCTGGGCAGCTCAAGCAGCGGCGGTGGAAACAGCACGCATAGCGGCTCCGCAACCAGAACCTGAGGCCGCGCAAATCCGGTCCCATCACCCTCAAACACCAGGTATTACATGAAAAAGCTTATTGTTCTGGCGGCGGCGCTTGGCGTCACCGCTTGCGCCCCGGTGATTCCGCTGCCCGATGTCAGGGGAAGCATGGTGCGCCCGCTGAACCCCACGAAATGGGACTACCAGGAGGCCGTGCTCCAGAAGCAGAAGGAAATCGGGCTCGCAAATCCCACCGATCAGGATAGCCGCGGGAGCTGATCATGAAGGATGCACACGACAAGGAATTCCAGAAATACCTGAGCGAGGCGCGGTCCTTTGATTATGACCTGCGCATTGCCGCAGAACGGTCAAAGCGGGTGGCCTGGATCATCGCCGGCTGTGCGAGCGTGCTGGCCCTGGCGGCTGTCTCGGCGGTGGCGGCACTGGCACCGCTGAAAGAGGTCACGCCTTTTGTGATCCGCGTGGACGAAGCCAGCGGCGTGCCGGAGGTCATGACTGCACTGGAAGACGGCGGGCAGACCTATGACGAGGCCGTATCGCGCTATTTTCTTGCCCGCTACGTGCGGGCGCGGGAAGGCTACACCTACGCCGAGCGGGAAGCGATTTTTCACGAAGTCTCGCTTCTGTCCTCGCCCGAAGCTCAGCGAGAGTTCTCGGACTATTACAATGCCAGCAACCCGCAAAGCCCGCAGTATACTTACGGCAAGGACACCAAGGCGGAGATCAAGATCCGCTCGATTGCCTTCCTCGGGGACGGGCTGGCCCAGGTGCGCTTCTACCGCACCGAAATCAATGAGCGGGAAGACCTCCGAACCCGCAGCCATTGGGTGGCCACCATCAATTTTGAATTCGACCCGCGTGCTGAAATCAGCTCCGAAGACCGGCTGATCAACCCGCTGGGCTTCATCGCCAACAACTACCGTGCTGACCCGGAGGTGGTGGAATGAGACTGAAAGCAGCCCTTCTGGCCAGTGCCCTGCTGGCCGCCGCGGGTCCGGCGGCGGCACTGGATATCCCCGATCCTTCACGGTCGGACAGCCGCGTGCGCTCGGTGCGCTATAACGAATGGGATGTTGTGCGCGTGATCGGCACCATCCGCACCACGGTTCAGATCGTTTTTGCCCAGAGCGAAGAAATCATCGATGTAGCGGGCGGCGACACGATTGCCTGGGAAATCCAGCCGCGGGGAAACATCCTCTACCTCAAGGCGCGCGAGGCCAATCCTCCAACCAATCTCCAGGTCGCCACCATGCGGGCGGATGGCACAACGCGCACCTATTCCATGGAGCTGATCACCCGCGACGGCGAAATCATGCACAACACGCGGGATGTCTATTTCCAGATCCGCTACACCTACCCCGGCGACGAGGCGGAGCGCAGGCGTGCGGAAGCTGCCGAACACAAAGCCCGCGCGCAGGAACAGGCTGCAGCAGCGCGGCTTGCCGATGCGGTGGCAACAACCGGTACAAAGAACTGGCGCTACCTGGCGGCCGGCTCCCGCGACCTGCAGCCCGCCAGCGCCTATGACAATGGCGAAATGACCGTGCTGTCGTTCAAGCGCCGCACCCGGCTGCCTTCTGTTTTCATCGTGGAAAACGGGCGAGAGCGCACCGCAAACACAACCGTCCGGAAGAACCAGATCATCGTCCACGACATAGCGCCGGAACTGCGCCTGCGCCTCGGGAACCAAGTGACGGCGATTTACAACATGTGGCCCGGCGAGGGCCGCAGCGGCACAGGCACGGGCACCGTTTCCCGTTCAGTGCGGCGCGAAATCATCGGGGAATAATCATGGCTGACGACAAGAACCCACTTGAAGCCGGGACCGAAAGCGCAATCCCCGAAGAGCGCGGCATCTCCTCCGTCACTACCGAGAAGACCGGCGGGCTGGATGGCGAAGCCCGGAAGAAGCTTTTGGTGCTGGCGGGTATCACCTTCCTTGGTATCGCCGCCTACGCGCAATGGCCCAGCAACAAGGTGCCGGAGGAGCCGGAAACGCAGCAGAGCTTCACGCGGATCCGCTCCAGCGGCGGCTTCCAGCCCGCCGATCTTCCGGATCCGGCACCTGCTGTTCTGCCGGAACCGGTTCCGTCTGAGCCGGTGAAGCCGCTCGGCCCTATCGAACAGACCAGAGCCAAGGAAGAGCGTCGCCCGTCCCCGCCCAGCGAGGCAGACCTGATCTATGAAAGCTCGAAGCGTGCCCCGCTCCTGGCCTACTCAGGTCCCCGCGGCACCGGAGCAGCCAATGCGGACGCGGCAGCGGGCAGCCCCGGCGGCCTGTTCGGCAGTGCCGCCGACAGTGCAGGTGGAGACTTGAGCGGCTTTGCGTCTTCGCTGCTCACCGGGGCGCCCTCGCCCGCCAAAGCCAAGCTTCTCGACAATCCGCATTTGACCATCACCCAGGGAACAATGATCCCCTGCGCGCTTGAAACGGCGATGGATTCCAGCAACCCGGGCATGGTCCGCTGCAGCGTGACCGACGACATTTTCTCCACCACCGGCGCGGTTGTTCTGCTGGAACGGGGAACCCGGATCATTGGCGAATATCAGGGCGGCTTGAAGCGGGGCAACAAGCGCCTGTTCGTGGTGTGGACCCGGGCGGAAACCCCCAATGGTGTCATTGTCAGCTTGGCATCTCCTGCCACCGATGCCCTCGGCCGCAGCGGATTTGAGGGAGATGTGGATACCCGGTTCTGGACCCGCTTCGGCGGCACCATGATGCTGTCAATCATTGATGACGCCCTGGCGATTGCCGCAAACCGCCATGATGACGACGGCGAATATGAGAGCACAAGCAACGGTGCCAGCAGGCTGGCTGAAATAGAGCTGGAAAACACCATTAACGTGCCGGTGATCCTGCGGAAGAACCAAGGCGAGGAAGTTGCCGTGATGGTTGCCCGCGACCTGGACTTTTCCCCTGTCTACATGCTGCGGTGACTGCCATGACCGCACCCCGTCCCATCGGCACGGAAAAGCGGGTGCCGGTAGCACTCGCGGCCTATCTGGAGCCGCTCAACTGCTTCCTCGACCGGCCGGATATCATCGAGATCTGCGTCAACAGCCCCGGCCAGGTCTTCGTCGAGGCCTATTCCGGCTGGGAGACCCACAGCGTCCTTCAGCTGACATTCGACTTCCTCATGAGCATGGTGCGTGCCATCGGCTCCTACGCCCGCCAGGAGATCAACGAAACCAGCCCGCTTCTGTCCGGCTCTCTGCCGGGCGGCGAGCGGATTCAGATTGTGGTGCCGCCAGCGGTTCCCGCAGGCACTGTCAGCATCACGATCCGGAAACCGGCTCAGTGCAGCTTTACACTGGACGAGCTGGCCAGGCTGGGGATGTTCGATGACGTCACAGCCGATGCAGATACGCCCGATGGGGACAGCAGAGAGCTGATGCAGCTGCACAGGGACCAAGCTTGGCTCCCCTTTCTGAAGAAAGCCGTCACCGCCAAGAAAAACATCCTGATTTCTGGCGCCACCGGCTCGGGCAAAACAACCTTCTCCAAGGCTCTGATCCCGCTGATCCCCGAGCATGAACGGCTGATCACGATCGAGGACACCGTGGAGCTCGAACTGCCGCAGCCCAATGCGGTGCGGCTGATCTATTCGAAAGGCGGCCAGGGCGAAGCCAATGTGTCCGCACGTGACCTTCTGGAAAGCGCCCTGCGGATGCGGCCTGACCGGATCTTCCTGCAGGAGCTGCGCGACGCCGCGGCCTTCTACTATCTGCGCAATGTGAACACCGGCCACGCAGGATCGATCACGACCATCCACGCGGATTCCGCACAGCTCGCCTTCGAGCAGCTGGCTCTGCTGGTGAAGGAAAGCGAAGCCGGGCGCGACCTCAAGCGCGGCGAGATCAAGGACATGCTCTACCAGATGGTCGATGTGGTGGTGCAGATCAAAAAGACCCCGCAGGGACGGCGCATTACCGAGATTTTCTATGACCCCTCCTTGAAGCAGGCCAAGGGAGGGGCGGAATGATCATCCAGAACTGGCCCCGCATGAGCACCGGCGCCCGCATGGCCGTGGTGGCTGCAGGGACAAGTATTGCCGCCCTCGGCGGCCTTGCCGCTTCCGCCATGGTGCTGCAGTGGGGGCTCAAGATCCCGGTTTCTTTGCCTCAGGATCTGTTGATCTATCCCGAGTATGCGCTGGCCGGCGGCCAGCCCGCGCAGACCGCGAAATGGGTGAAACTGGCGGGCTATGCCGCGCTGGCGCCTGCGGCTCTGATCATCGCCGGGATTCTCAAGTCTCAGCCGAAGCCTGACCTGCACGGCAGTGCTGCATTCGCCAAGGGCGCAGATATCAGACGTGCAGGCCTGCGGGCAAAACAGGGGCTGATTGCAGGGTTCACAGGCCCCCTGCCCTCGCCGAACTACGGCAAGCCCGTTGACCGTTTCGGGCGGGTCGATGAAGACAATGGCAAGGTGAAAGTGGCCAGGACCGGCCATCTGACAGCCAGCAACCTTCTGCGCTATGGCGGGCCGGAGCACATGATGCTCTATGCGCCGACCCGTTCGGGCAAGGGCGTGGGTGTTGTGATCCCCAACCTGTTGAACTGGCCGGAATCGGCCGTAATCCTCGATATCAAGAAAGAGAACTGGACCCTCACCGCAGGCTTCCGGAAAGCAGGCGGCCAGGAGGTGTTCATGTTCGACCCGCTGGAGCCGAACGGCCGCACGCACCGCTGGAACCCGCTGTCCGCCGTGCGCCGGGGCACCGACTACCAGATCGATGATCTCCAGCGCCTGGCTGACCTGTTCATTCCTGTGCAATCCAAAGACCCGTTCTTCGACCGCGCCGCCCAGACCGCCTTTGTCGGCGTCGGCGGCTATCTGGCCGAAACGCCCGAGCTGCCGTTCACCCTCGGCGAAATCTACCGGCAGCTCACCCTCACGGATCAGTTCGTCAAGACATTCAAAAAGAGGATCGAGGACCGGGCCGCATCGGGAACGCCCCTGTCGCAGCAAACGGTCTCCACGCTCAACGACTTCCTGTCCAAGAGCGATGCAACCTTTGAAAGCGTGAAGTCCACCATCACCGCAAACCTGGGTCTGTTTGCAAACCCGATGCTCGACCGCGCAACATCGGCATCTGATTTCGACTTCGCCGATCTGCGCAGGAAGCGGATGAGCATCTACGTCGGCATCACCCCCAACAACCTCGGGCGCCTCGCGCCCCTGCTCAACCTCTTCTTCCAGAGCTGTGTTGACGCCAACATGCAGGAGCTGCCCGAGCACAATCCCGAGCTTAAACACCGCGTCCTGTTGTGCATGGATGAGTTCGCGGCCGTGGGCGAGCTGCCCAGCTTCAAACGCGGCATAGGGTATTTCGCGGGCTACGGGCTGAAGGTGCTGACCATCCTTCAGACACCGGCGCAGCTGGCGGATATCTACGGCCAGGAGGGGGCAAAATCCTATATGGACAACGCCGGCGTGACCGTGGTGTTCACACCCAAGAATATCGACGAAGCCAAAAAGATATCGGAACGCCTCGGCACACATGGCATGGCCGCGAGGAGCGAGAGCAAGTCGAAATACCTGGCTGAACGCAAAACGACAACTATCAGCGAGAGCGAGCAGAAACGCGATCTGATGATGCCGCAGGAGCTGCTGGAACTGCCCGACACGGAAGCGCTGGTTCTGATCGGCGGCGAGCGCCCGGTTCGGGCGCGCAAGATCCGCTTTTACGCGGAAGAGGTGTTCCTGTCCCGCTCCCGCATCAAGCCGCCGGAGGTCCCGGTCGTGCCGAAGCGGGAACCCGGCGAGGACATCTCGGCCCTGAAAGCCGAGAACGGGGCAATGCGTCAGCGCCTGGCGGCGTTGGAGGAAACCGTGGCCCGGCTCACACTCCTCAAGGGTTTCCAGGAAGCAAACATGGCCAGCGGCAAACCCGCCGAGGTTCCGATGACCGACGAGGAAGTGGCGGATCCCAGCGGCATCTCCTTCGAGAAGATGGCACTCGACAGCACCGGGCTTACCGAGAAGATCGCCAAGCTGAGCACCACCCAAAAACTGGCAACACCGCAGGGCACGCACGACATTCTGGCAGCGCTTGGTGTGCCGGACAAACCCCAGAAACAGGAAAGGGCCTGATATGGAAGATCATGGTCACCACGATGTTCAGCCTGAGCCGCAACAGGTTCCCGAACAGGCAGTTCAACAGGAGAATGCTGCAAGCGCCGGTGCATCTGCAATCCCCGCCAAAAAGGCGAAGAGCCCGGAAACGGCTTCTGATGCGATGGTTCATGGGCCGCAGCGGGACGGTGAAATCGAACCGGACCACCCTGCCCCGCAGCACGCTCAGGACCAATCCCGCTTCGGCATGCCGCGCAGCTTTGAAGAACGTTTTCTGATCACGAAACATGCAAACCAGCGGGAGCTGTTCCGCGCCTATGACGATGAACGCCCGGCCATCGTGGACAAAGGCGACAAGCTGTCCACCGGGAATGCCGACCGTTCCACCGCCATGGACATGATCGAGCTCGCCGCCCACCGCAGCTGGCAGGGCATCAAAGCCCGCGGACCGGAAGACTTTCGACGTGAAATGTGGATCGAGGGCACCGCCCACGGCATGCAGGTCCAAGGTTACCGGCCGTCCGAACAGGACCGCAAGGAATCTGATCGCAGGGCACAGCTAATCGGTGACCGGGTGATTGAGCGCCTGGATGACGCCAAATCCAGCCACGCCAGGCACTCTTCGCCCGCCCCGTCAGCATCAGCCGGCGACCGGCATGACAATGGCAAGACCACTAACGTGATCGACATGCCAAACTATGAAAAGGGTGTGCGCGGCTCGATCACCGAAACCGGCACGGCCCCCTATCGTGACCGTAAAGGTGCCAAAGACACCCCATTCGTCGAACTCGAACTGGCATCAGGTCAGAAGCACAAGGTTTGGGGTGTTTCCCTGCCGGATATCATCAGGGTGAACCGCCTGCAGGTCGGCGACACGGCAACGCTCCGATCTGCTGGCACCCAAACTGTAGCCCTCCAAATCAAGGATCCGAAAACCGGCGAAATCTCTGAACGGGATGTGCAACGGCGCAATTGGGTTGCGGAAGGCATCGAACGTGCGGAGGCAAAGAGCCGGAAACCCGCTGAAACCGCGGTCAAAATGAACGAGCCCCTGCTTGCGGATCAGGTGCCAGTCGCACCGGTTGGCCCTGCAGCCCAGAAGTCAAACCTGGAGGCCAGTGGAATGCCGGGCAAGGATCGAGAACAGCACCCTGCCGCCGATCGCCTGGAAGACCGCATTCGCCACTTCGAACCTGGTGACGAACAGGTGAAAGGAGCCGCCAGCATCGTTGCAAAAACAGATGCCGCTCTTCGCCACGCCGGGGTGCCGGAAGAAGACCGGGAAAGGGCCCTGTCCAATTTAGCGGGCAACCTTGCTGAAAGCCTGCGGGCCGGGAAGACCTTCGACGTGCAGAAGCTTCCCAATGTCACCCGGGAACAGGAGGCCGAAGCGGAGAAGCTGTCCAAGGCTGGCCAGCAGACGAGCGCGGAGATGGGCAAGACGCAGATTCAGCAGCAAGGCCAGGGTGAACTGGAAGAACGGCAGCGTGAAGAGGCCCGCGGCCGCGAAAGGTGAAACTGTTGCAATCACCCAGAGATGTCACTTGCTGCATGCAGCAGGTATGCCTTCAAGCACGCGGTCGGGTGTGCGGCCGCCTCAAACCGGCAAGGACTGTATAGGCTGCCTGGTGAAGCTTTCAGCCGGCGCGTCACGCTTCGCTCCGAGGTCGGCCGCACCGCTGGATAATAGCGGATTCCAGGGGGAAAGTCTTGCCGGCCTCATCCTTGGTCTTCAATTGTTGATCTCTACTGACCGGTGTTTGTATTGCCTCTCGGCGCGCAAGATTGCTTGCGTCTATCGGACAAGTTTGCGCCTAAGCTTGAATCTTGCGCTTATTGGGGTGATTTGGGAAAGCGCATTTATGGTCCCGGACCACACGCCGGACGCCGGGCTTACAGCAAAATTGCCCGACCTCTTCACCTCATCAAGATCGAGCATTGCGAAGACTTCAGCCAAGCCATTGGAAGAAGTTTCAGGACCTTAGGAGACGGCGGGATACGCAAATGTGGCCGGGGAGCACGTCCCGAAGTGCAGTCCGCTGTACGAGGAAGAAGATACTGGCTACCGCCACCTCCACAACTGGCAGAAACGGCGATTGCTCAAAACTGATTGTCCCGCAGGCCCACTCAGTGTGGTCCCGGACCACATTCCTCAAACTGTAGACACGCCACCCTTCGGGCAGCGTGTTCGTTGACAACAGTTATCGTTCATACAGTGCGCGGCGAATTCACGGACCGAGCCGATGTCGTTGAAGAACTCATTGTTTTTGGCGGCCTACCCGGGGATATGGACCTAATTTCTTGGTGCAATCTGTGGCTGTACCGCTCTTCTACGCGGCGGCAGGCACTATTGGCTTCAGTTTGGCCAGTTTCCTGAGCTTCTGGGCGGTGGCTGCAAGGGTGAACTCGTCTTGGACGCCACATGGCCCTCGTAGTCGGAGGCCGTACAGAGCTGAGAGCCTAAAACTCAGTTCGCACCCGCAGCTGCGGCAATTCGTCGGCGTCGCCGATTTCCCAGGACCGGACATTCCAAACCACGCTGCGAAGCAACTTCAAACTGTCCATTCACCTGACCTTAGCCGGAGAAGCGGGCCGGGCAGACGCTTCCGCACGCTCTCAGGTACTCGTCATGATGCTGTGTTCGCAAACTGCTCGCCGGTTTCAGTCATAATGACGTCCAGTGGGATGTCGTGCGGCTGCGGTAAAATAGTAGGCAGCTGTGCGGCGTCCAGGCCGATACCGATGGCATAGGGGCGCGGTGTTAGGGCCGCCAGGGTGCGGTCGAAATAGCCGCCGCCGTAACCCAGCCGGTAACCGCCGGGCGCCCAGCCCACCAGCGGCGCGAGCACGGTGGCGGGGGTCAGCGCCGGTGCGCTTGGCGGCGGCACCGGGATGTTCCAGTCACCGCGCACCAGCCGGGTTTCCGGCGTCCATAGCCGGAACACCAGCGGCGCGGCCTTGGTCTCGACGATGGGCAGGGCGATGGTGGCGCCTTCGGCGTGCAGCTCAGCCATCAGCGGGCGCAGGTCGGGTTCGCCCTTGATCGGCCAGTAGAAGGAGATGACCTGCCCGTCCGCGCCGCCGGAGCGGGATTTGAGCAGCTGCCGCAGGTGCCCGGACAGCGCATCCCCTGCCGCCTGCCGTGCGGCAACCGTCGTGGCGAGCCGTTCCGCCCGCAGCCGGCTGCGGGCGGCCTTGCGCCAGCGGGCAACGTCCGCGGCGTGCCGGGCGGCGGCGGCCTGGGGGTCGTAAAGACCGGTTTCCTCCGCCATGCAGGGCGAGGAGGCGTAGCCCTTGCCGCCGGGCGGGGTGCTGGGGATCTTGCTCATGCGGTGGCTCCTCTGCGGGGCGACAGCGGCCGTCCGAGGATCTGCTCCGCTGCGCTGACCATGCCCGCGATGCGATCGCCGGCCGGCACGATCCGGCGGATGGCGCCGGCGCCCTGGCCTGCAAACAGGGCCATTGCCTCCAGGTCGCCGGTGGTGGTGCGCAGCGGCGAGTCGGTGCTGTAGCGCAGCCGCGGCTGGCTGCCGTCCCAGGCGATTTCCTCGCGCGGGAGGGTGTCGGGGTCGTGGCCCATATAGTGGCCGCCGAGCGATTTGGTGACGCTGTTTTCCAGCACCCGCACCGCCGCGCCTGCGGGCCAGTTGAGCACGAAGACATCGGTCAGCACGGTGTCGGCGCCGGTCGCGGCGGCGACGCGGTCCTTGTGATAGGGGTGGGCAAAGGATTCATCGGTGGCCAGAAAGGCGGTGCCGCACTGGATCCCGGCCGCACCCATAGACAGGAAAGCGGCCAGATCCCCGCCGGTGGAGAGGCCGCCGGAAGCGACGACCGGCACTTGCACGGCTTCCAGGATCTCTTCCGTCAAGCCGCAGAGCGGGTGGCGGCCGTGGACATGGCCTCCGGCCTCGATGCCCTGGGCGATGATCACGTCGGCGCCGGCGGCCTCAGCTGCACGGGCGGCCTCGACTGTGCCCACTTGGTGCAGCACCAGCCGGCCCGCCGCCTTTACCCGGGCCACGGCCTCGGGCACGACATCCCAGAAGAAGGTGAAGGCGGGAACGCCGAGATCGAGGCCGCAGCCGATCTGGGCGTCGAGCAGGGCCGGGTCGGTTGCCGCCGGGATGACATTGACCGCAAAGGGGCGGTCCGTGGCGGCCCGCAGACGGGTGACTTCCTCGGTGATCAGCGCCGGGCTTTCGCGCACCATGCCGAGCATTCCGAAACCGCCGGCATTGGCGACGGCGGCGGCCAGTTCCCAGCGGGAGACGCCGCCCATGCCCGCCAGGAGGACGGGGTAATCGCAGCCCAGAAGGCTGCACAAGGCATTTGCGCCGGAGGACGCCGTCATCGGTCGGATCTCCTGTGCCGAGGGCGGCCTTTCTGCGCCGCCCCGCGCGACAGGGTGGCGTGCGCGGGCCTGCACGTCAAGCGGGAGGATGCGGAGCACCGCACAAGGGCAGCGGCGCCGGAAGGCGCCGGTTCTTCAGTCAGGCGGGGCGAAGAAGGCCCTGGCAAAACCGGTGAACGCCTGGATGGCGGGCCGTTTCAGCGCGGCACCGCGGTCGGCCAGCGCGATCTGGTGCAGCGGCGGATGGCCCGCGAGCGGCACCCGGACAACCGGGTTGCCGTCATAGCAGTTTCCGTCCGGCAGATCGGTGGCCAGCAGGCCGGCGGCGAACCCGTACGCCACCATCGATTGCAGAATCTCGATCGAGACGGTTGCATGGGCCGCCCGCTCCGGGCATCTGGCGTTCTGCAGCAGCGACAGGAAAAGCCGCGGCTGTGCGGCAGTTTCATCGGATGTTTGGCCCCTGCACCAGGTCTTCGGCGCTGACGCTGGGCCACCGGGCCAGCCTGTGCCCGGCCGAAGGCTGGCGGGCCACTCCCAGAAAAGTTTGCGGCAATACCGGCCGGAGGGCGATGGACGTTAACACCTAAATCATTATTATGGCTTGCATCTGTCGGAAGACGCGCGGCGATGGCAGCGCGTTTTTCAGTTAGGGCGCGGCCTCGCCGCAGCCTAATTGGTGAGCACTGCCGCGGTTGCGCGGCCTCGACATGTGCTTCGCCCGGCGCTTTCCCGGCCCTGTGCCGGAGACGCGCGGTATTTGAATCAAAGGAGGGAGACCGTGTTTTCAAGGATCATGGTGCCCGTCGATCTGGCCCACGCCGCCCGCCTGGACAAGGCGCTGCAAATGGCATCGGATCTCGCGCATCTCTATCAGGCCGAAGTGGTCTTTGTGGGCATCACCACTTCCCAGCCCAGTTCCGTGGCGCATAACCCGCAGGAGTTCGCCGCCAAGCTGGACAGCTTTGCGGCAGACCAAGCGGGCAAGCGCCGCATTTCGGCTTCTGCCCGCACCGTCGTCAGCCACGACCCGGCGGTGGATCTGGAAGCAACACTGCTCAAAGCCTGCAGCGACATAGGGGCGGAACTGATTGTGATGGCCAGCCACGTTCCTAGTGTCAGAGATTACCTGTTCCACGCCCATGGCGGGCGAGTTGCGGAGAAGGCACCGGTGTCGGTGCTGGTCGTGCGCGAAAGCTGAACTGCCGAAAGCCTCCGGCGGTGTTAGCCCCCGGCATATAGGATCAAAGTTTACAGGGAGGGAGGCCAATATGGCTGACGAATCCACAAATCAGGGTATTCCTGAGCCCGAGGGCGAAGCGGATATCATCGATACCGACTATGAGATCGGCCAAGACAATATTGAAACCCGGATCGGCCCGTTCGGGGTAGACATTCACAACCCGGTGTTTCTGGTGTCCGGCCTCATCATAGTTGCCTTCGTGTTTTATGCGCTGGCGCTGCCGGAGCAGGCCGGAACCTTCTTCAACTGGCTGCGTCCCGCAGTGACCAGCAATTTTGACTGGTTCTTCTTCGGCGCCGCAGACCTGTTCGTCCTGTTCTGTTTGTTTCTGATCGTCTCCCCCTGGGGCAAGGTGCGCCTGGGCGGCAATGAGGCCACGCCGGATTACAGCTACATGGGCTGGTTCGCGATGCTGTTTGCCGCTGGCATGGGCATCGGGCTCATGTTCTACGGCGTCAGTGAACCGATGAGCCATTTCTCCACTGCCTTCGGCGGCACTACTGTGCCTGAGGGCGGCGGCGCCCGCACCGACTGGGCGCCGCTAGGCGCCGCTGCAGGGGATGAGGCCGAGGCAGTGCGTCTGGGGATGGCGGCGACGATTTTCCATTGGGGGCTTCATCCCTGGGCAATCTATGCGATCGTTGCGCTGGCGCTGGCTCTGTTCACCTATAACAAGGGGTTGCCGCTCACAATTCGCTCTGCCTTCTACCCGGTGTTCGGCGAACGTGTATGGGGCTGGACCGGCCATGTGATCGACATCCTGGCGGTTTTTGCTACGCTTTTCGGCCTCGCGACCTCACTTGGTTTCGGCGCAACCCAGGCCAACGCGGGTTTGAATGAGCTGTTCGGCGTTCCGACCGGCGCCACCACCGAGGTGATCCTGATTTCCGCCATCACCGCCATCGCGCTGATCTCGGTCCTGCGCGGCCTGGACGGCGGTGTGAAGGTGCTGTCGGAGATCAACATGGGGCTGGCCTTCCTCTTGCTGGTCTTCGTGCTGCTGGTTGGACCGACCGCGGCCATCCTAACAGGCTTTGCCTCTAGGGTCAGGACCCATTGATTTCCGGTGGGTGGCGTGATTCACGGTTCGAAAAATGAGCGGTGATATGTCTGATCTTTTCTGGCTGACGGACGCGCAGATGGACCGTCTTGAGCCTTA
>NZ_JAHVJA010000015.1 GCF_019801465.1 Leisingera daeponensis | reverse complement strand
GTCGTTGACTACCTGCCTGATCTTGCGGAGCAGGTGCCGCGCGGGGATGCGCTCTTCCAGATCGACATAGCTGAAAAGCGATCCGCTTACTTCATCCGTCCCGCGCATCATCACCCCCCCCGCCGAATTTGTGCTGAGGGTGAATCATGTTCCTCAGACCGCGTCGAGAGCCAACTTCTTCAGCAGCCTGCTAAATGCGCGATCTATCCCATACTGCAAACCAAGTCCTTTTTTTGGCAATGCCGTTCGACCACTACGTGACAGATCGTAAGGCGTGCAGGCAAAGCCTTGGACAGATGTCAGCGCAAGAGCAAACGCAGCAGCCTCACAATATTGTATGTGTATGCATGTAATAACTCTTTGACAGGAATATGCTCGAAAGGAGAGGCGCTCGCACCAGGACATATCTCATTAACAGCTATCTCTACTGCTTGCGCCGGAGATGTGTCGCGCAAAAGAGATTTGCGGGCGCCATTTCTCATCGCTCGTTTTTTGGACCACGCTTGCCTGGAAACATCACGGCAGTGCAGCTGGATGCGGCAGCGAAGGCAATCGCACCAGTCAAGCTCGTCACAAACGACTGGCATTAAGCAAAAAAAGGGCAGAAACGCTGTCGCCAGGCCGCAGCGGAAATCAAGCCCAGTACACGACCCGCCTGCCCACACGCGCCAGCCCCTTGCGGCCCGGCGCGCTGCGCAGGCCGGAAACCCGCCGCTTGCGGAAACCGATGCGCTCGATACGCACAGCCAAGCGGTAGCGCCAGAAGCCAAGCCTCTTGGAAGCTTGCAAATACATGTATATCTTGTTTAGAAATGCTTCACCGGAAGCACGAAGCGGCATTCAGACCGCGCGCAGCAGGAGAGAGAACATGACTGCAGCCAATGCACTGGATGGCCTGGGCGCCATGATCCTGTCGGGAAAGGTCGAAGTGGTGGACTGCTCCGGCACCTTGGGCCCCGAGACGCCGATCCTGCGCCTTCCAGAAGACTTCGCCAGGAACACGCCCAAGGTCGAAATCCACAAAATCAGCGAATACGACGAGGACGGCCCGTTCTTCGCCTGGAACTGGATGGTTCTGGGCGAGCACTCGGGCACTCATTTCGACGCCCCACACCACTGGATCACCGGCAAGGATTACAGCGACGGCTATACCGACACGCTGGACGTGCAGCGCCTGGTGGCGCCGGTAAACGTGATTGACTGCTCCAAGGAGAGCGCGGGAAACCCGGACTTCCTGCTGACCGCAGACCTGATCAGGGCATGGGAGGCAGAGCACGGAGACATCAGCGAGGGCGAATGGGTGGTGATGCGCACCGATTGGGACAAGCGCGCGCACGACGAAGAGGCCTTCCTGAACGCCGATGACACAGGCCCGCACAGCCCCGGGCCGACCCCAGATGCAGTCGAATACCTGCTGTCGAAGAAAATCGCCGGCTGGGGCAGCCAGTGCATCGGCACCGACGCTGGCCAGGCCGGCGGCATGGAACCGCCCTACCCGGCCCACAACCTGCTGCACCGCGACAACTGCTTCGGCCTTGCTTCTCTTACCAATCTGGACAAGCTGCCGCCCAAGGGCGCGCTGCTGATCGCGGCCCCGCTCAAGATCAAGCGCGGCACCGGCAGCCCGATCCGGGCCCTGGCCCTGGTGCCGCGGAGTTGAACCTGGCGGGCACCGCGCCCCACAGGGCGTCCGGGACCGGCAACAATGGCCGGGCAGCCGACCCGGCCTGAAGCCGACAGAAAGGATGAATGCATGACGGCAGAAAAAACCGCCCCCCCGCACGCACCTGCAAAAGAGAACAAACCCTTGCCGCGGCTGGGAGAAATCGGACTGGAAAACTTTCCGCCCTACCTGATGAACCGCATCATGGGCCGCTACAACGCGGCCCTGCGCGCGGAAATGGCCGCACATGGGCTGACCACCGCCAAGATGCGGACACTGGCGGTTCTCTCGGTGCTGGACGGGCTGCTGATCCGCGACCTGTCCGTCTATGCCGTGGTGGAGCAATCCACCCTCAGCCGCGCCCTTGACGCGCTGGAACGCGACGGTCTGATCGAACGCAAGACCGATCCCGACGACAGCCGCGCCACCCGCATCTTCATGACCAGAAAAGGCCGGGAAACCCACGAGGGGCTCTGGCCGCACGTGGCAGAGGCCTGCGCGCAGATGTTCAAGGGCATCGAGCCGTACGAACAGCGCGCCTTTACCGCCACGCTGCAGAAGATCCTGCGCAACGTGCGTGTGAACCAGTTTTAATCCCGGAAACCTTTCTCTTGTAAATCCACGGAGGCGCCAATGGCCGAACGATCATTCAAGGCTGAGGTCGAGCATCTGCGGAAGGGGGCGGGCAGCACCTTCACCGGCGAGGGCATTCTGGCCATCACCAAGGCGCTTCTGGAAAACGGTGTCGGCTACGTCGGCGGCTACCAGGGGGCGCCGATCTCGCATCTGATGGATGTGCTGGCCGATGCCGAGGAACTGCTGGGCGAGCTCGGCGTGCGCTACGAAGCCAATGCTTCCGAGGCCGCCGCCGCGGCAATGCTGGCAGCTTCCGTCCATTACCCGATCCGCGGCGCGGTCACTTTCAAGGGCTCGGTCGGGGTCAACGTGGCCTCGGATGCGCTGGCGAACCTCGCCTCCTCCGGTGTGACCGGCGGCGCGCTGGTGATCGTCGGCGAGGATTACGGCGAGGGCTCCTCGATCATGCAGGAGCGCTCCTATGCCTTTGCGATGAAGTCGCAGTTCTGGCTGCTGGACCCCCGCCCCAACCTGCCGTCGATCGTGAAGTCTGTGGGCGACGGCTTTGCCCTGTCGGAGGCGTCGAACACGCCGGTGATGCTGATGGTGCGGATCCGCTCCTGCCATGTGACCGGCAGCTTCGAATGCCGCGGCAACCTGCACCCGCCGCTCACCGTGCGCGATGCCCTGTCGAACCCGCAGCGCGATTTCAACCGCGTGGTGCTGCCGCCGATGTCCTACCAGCACGAGCAGGACAAGATCGAAAACCGCTGGCCCGCGGCAGAGAAATACATTCTCGACAACGGCCTGAACGAGCGTTTCGGGCCGAAGCAGGGCAAGGCCGGGCTGATCTGCCTGGGCGGCATGTACAACAGCGTGATCCGCGCCCTGCAGCGGCTGGGGCTTGCCGATCTCAGCGGCAACACCGAGGTGCCGCTCTACGTGATGAACGTGGCCTACCCGCTGGTGCAGAGCGATCTTCTGGATTTCTGCGAGGGCAAGGACGCGGTCCTGATGGTGGAGGAAGGCCAGCCCGAATTCATCGAGCAGCAGCTCGGCGCGATGCTGTTCAAGGCGGGCAGCCAGACAAAGCTGGAGGGCAAGGGCATCTTCCCCAAGGCGGGTGAATACACCGGCCAGGTGATGATGGACGGGCTGGATGATTTCTTCCGCAAATACGCCGCCCACCTGCTGCCCGGCCAGGTGCGCGCCCCCAATGCGCCCGCGCCCGAGATCCCGGACCTGAGCCAGACCGTGCCGATCCGCCCGCCGGGGTTCTGCACCGGCTGCCCGGAGCGGCCGATCTTCGCCTCGATGAAGCTGGTCGAGCAGGAGCTGGGCAAGCACCAGATCTCCGCCGACATCGGCTGCCACCTGTTTGCCGCGCTGCCCCCGTTTGAAATCGGCGGGCAGACGATGGGCTACGGGCTGGGCCCTGCTTCGAACGCGGCCTTCGACGGCGGCGGCAAGAAGCGCGCGATCTCGATCCTGGGCGATGGCGGATTCTGGCACAACGGGCTCAGCAGCTCGATCGGCAACATGGTGTTCAACAAGTCGGACAGCGTGGCGATCATCGTCGACAACTATTATTCCGCCGCGACCGGCGGACAGGACATTCCGTCGAGCCGCGCAAAGAACGCCAGCAAGTCGACCAACAACCCGATCACCAAGGCGCTGGAGGGCGCCGGCGTCAAATGGATCCGGCAGATCGACCGGACCTATGACGTCACCCGAATGCGCGCCACCATCCGCGAGGCGCTGACCACCGATTACGACGGGCCCAAAGTGATCGTCGCCTCCTCGGAATGCATGCTGAACCGGCAGCGGCGGGAAAAGCCGCAGCGCAACAAGGCGATCAAGGACGGCGCGCGGATGGAGATCCCCCGCTTCGGCGTCGATGAGGACGTCTGCACCGGCGATCACGCCTGCATCCGGCTTTCGGGCTGCCCATCGCTGTCATTGAAAAAACTGGACGACCCGCTGCGCGATGATCCGGTGGCCCATATCGACCAGTCCTGCGTCGGCTGCGGCAACTGCGGCGAGGTGGCCGATGCGGCCATCCTCTGCCCCTCGTTTTATGAGGCGCGCGTGGTGCATAACCCAAGCGGCTTGGAACGCTGGGCGGCCGGATTGCGCAGCCGGGTGATTCTTTGGCTTCAGACCCGCCGCGCGGCGCGGCGCCTTACCTTCGACGGCACCGCCTCCGGGAGGATTGCACAATGACCATCGAATTGCCGCTCGCAGCCCGCCCGGCCGAGCCGGGCCAGCAAAGCGTCATCAAACTGGCCGTTCTTGCCGTCGGCGGCCAGGGCGGCGGGGTGCTGACCAACTGGATCGAGGCCCTCGCCCGCAGCCAGGGATACAGCGCCCAGGCCACCAGCGTGGCCGGCGTCGCCCAGCGAACCGGGGCCACCATCTATTACATCGAGATGGCGCCGGGCAGCGTGGCGCAGCCGGTGTTCTCACTGGCGCCGGCCCCGGGCGACGTCGATGTGATGATCGCAGCGGAGATGATGGAAGCCGGCCGCGCCATCCTGCGCGGCTTCGTGACCCCGGACCGCACCACGCTGATCGCCTCGATCCACCGGGCGCTGGCCGTCTCCGAGAAGATGGTGCCCGGTGACGGCATCGCCAATGCCGACGAGGTGCGCGCCGCCGCGGAAACCGCGGCCAGGAAGCTGGTGATGGCCGACATGGACAGCGCCGCGGTGCGGGCGGGATCGGTGATCTCCGCCTCGCTGTTCGGCGCCCTGGCAGGCTCGGGTGCTCTGCCCTTCCCCCGGTCCGCCTTCGAAAAGGCAATCCGCGCCAGCGGCAAAGGGGTCGAGGCCAGCCTGCGGGCCTTTGCCGCCGGTTTTGACCTGGCGGAGCAAGGCGAGCGGCCGGAAGCGGCGCCCGCCATGGAGGCCCCGGCAGAGCCCCAAGGACCGGGCAAAACCCTGCGCGCCTGGAACGCGCTGGCGGCGCGGGTTTCTCAATTGCCCGCCGCGGTGCAGGAAATGGCCGTTCCGGGTTTGCGCAAGGTGGCGGATTTTCAGGACACGGCTTACGGGGCCGAATACCTGGACCGGCTGCAGGGCGTGCTGGATCGCGACAGCGCGGACCTGGGATATGAGCTTAGCCGCGAGGCGGCGAAATACATCGCTAATGCAATGGTCTATGATGACGTGATCCGTGTTGCCGACCTCAAGACCCGCAGCAGCCGCTTCGGCCGTATAGAGAGCCAGATGGGGTCGCAGGACAAGCTGATGACTCTCACCGACTACCTGCACCCCCGTGCCGAGGAGATCGCAGGCCTGCTCCCCGCCCGCCTGGGCGCACGGGTGGAAAGCAGCCCGAAGTGGATGGCCCGCCTCGACAGGCTGTTCAACAAGGGCCGCCGCATCCGCACGGACAGCCTGCGCGGGTTCCTGATGCTCTATCTTCTGGGCGGCTTGCGCGGCTGGCGCCGCCGCAGCCTGCGGCACGCGCAGGAGCAGGCGCATCTGGACCAATGGTTGGACGCCGCGCTCGGGCACCTGCCGCAGTGCTATGGCATGGCGATCGAGGTGATCCGCTGCCGCCGCCTGATCAAGGGGTATTCTGACACCCACGCCCGCGGCCATTCCAAATTCGACAAAGTGATGCAGGGCGCCCGCATGGTGGCAACCCGCGAAGATGGCCCGCAATGGGTGGCCCGCCTGCGCGAGGCTGCCTTGCAGGACGAAACGGGGGCAGCCCTGGACGGCGCCCTCAAGACCATCCGGAGCTTCGCCGCATAGCTGGCCCGGGCCGCCCGGCGGGATCCCGGCTGCGCACCGCGGCGGCCCGGAACCCGGCCGCTCCTGCGCCGGGCAAGCAGCGCCGGGGCCGTGCACGGGCATCCGTGCGGCACCCCCGGAAAAGCCGCTTTCCGCCGTTCCGGCGCGGTGCGGATGCAGGCAAACCCGAATCACTTGGCCCGTCAGCCGCCCGAAACAGCTGCCCCTTTGGACTTTTTTATGCGTTTACATATAAACTTACTTGAAGCTTAAAACTTCACACTTGAAGGTGAGACAGCCTGGACCTAGGCTTTTTCAAGGGCGCCCGGAAAAACAAGGGACTGCAAACCGCCCGGTCTGCGCGCCGCCACACAGCCAGGGAGACCGACATGACCATCCGTACACTTGCCGCCGCCGCCCTTCTGGGGGCCACCACGCTCACCGCCGCTTCCGCGCAGGCCGGGGAGGTCACGCTGAAAGCGGTGACTGCCTTTGCAACCGGAACAACTTTTTCCCGCGATTTCGAAGCCTTCGTTGATTGGGTGAACGAAAACGGCGAGGGGGTCGTGCAGATTGACCTGCTCGGCGGCCCCGAAGCCGTGCCGCCCTTTGAACTAGGCAACGCGGTGCAGTCGGGGATTGTCGACATCGCCAACAACACCACCGCCTACTACCCGAACTTGCTGCCTGCAGGCGATGCGCTGCACCTGGCGCAGAACACCATTCAGGACCAGCGCGCCAATGGCTGCTACGAGCTGATCGACCAGATGCACCAGGATCAGATGGGTGTCAAATACCTCGCCCGCGTGGGCGATCACATGAATTATCATCTATATCTGACCAAGCCCCTGGAAGGACCGGATCTGACAGGGCTGACCATCCGCACCACGCCGGTCTACCGCGCCATGTTCGAGAAACTGGGCGCCACCCTGGTGCGCACGGCACCGGGCGAGGTCTATACTGCGCTGGAGCGCGGGGCGATCGACGGCTACGGCTGGCCCAGCCAGGGCGTGCTGGACCTCGGCTGGCACGAGCAGACCGCCTACCGCGTTGACCCCGGCTTCTACCAGGTGGACGTGAACTTCCTGGTGAACCTCGACAGCTGGAACGGGCTCAGCGATGAGCAGCGCGCCCTGCTGGAACAAGGCGCCGCCTGGATCGAAGAGCAGAACGCCGAGAACATCGCCCGCAACGCAGCCGAGGCCAAAGCCCAGGCCGATGCCGGGATCAAGACCATCACCTTGGAGGGCGAGAAGGGCAAACTGTGGAGCTCGACCGCCCAGGCCGAAGGCTGGGGCGAAGTGACGAAGACAGACCCGCAGCTGGCGCAAAAGCTGCAGGCCTGCCTGCTGAAGTGACGGGACGGGGGCGGCCCGGCGCCGCCCCGCTTCCTCGCCCATGACCCGCTTTGACCGCAGTTTCGGCATCCTGCTCACCGGCCTGGCCGTGCTCAGCGCTGCCATCCTCGCCGCGATCACCCTGGTGATCCCGCTCAATGTCCTGTTGCGCAACCTCGGACTGCCGGTGATCTACGGCGCGCTCGACGCCATCGAATACGGGCTGATGGCGGCGGCCTTCCTCGGCGCCCCTTGGGTGCTGCGCCAGAATGCCCATGTGCAGGTCGACCTGATCACCCACGGCCTGCCGCCGCGCGCGCGCCGTAAGGTTGTGCTGGCCGCCTGCCTGCTGGGCGCGGCCACCTGTGCCGTCTTGGGATGGGCCGGGCTGCAGGCGCTGATGCAGTCCTTCTCCCGCGGCTCCATGGTACGCACCGCCTTCACCTTCCCGGAATGGTGGACGCTGACGGTGCTGCCGCTGTCGATGGCCCTGTGCACCCTTGAATTCCTGCGCAAGATCTTCCGCCCTGCGGCGGAGGACGTGCCGCTTTCCGGCCTCTGAAAGGACTGCCGATGGACTGGATCCTTACCCTGTCGCTGATGCTGGGCGGCCTCGCCGCGCTGCTGCTGATCGGGCTGCCGGTGGCCTTTGCCTTCATCACCGTCACCATGATCGGCGCTTACGAGGTGCTGGGCGGCGACCGCGGCCTGCTGCAGCTGGCGCGCAATGCTACCCAGTCAGTGGCGAATTTTCAGATGGCACCGATCCCGCTTTTCATCCTGATGGGAGAAATCCTGTTCCAGACCGGCATCGCCCACCGCGCCATCGACGCGATTGAGCGGGTGGTCACACGGGTGCCCGGGCGGCTGTCGGTGGTCACCGTGTTTGGCGGCACCATCTTTGCGGCGCTATCGGGATCGACCATAGCCAATACCGCCATGCTGGGATCGACCCTGATGCCGGGAATGTTGCAGCGGGGATATCACCCGACCATGGCGATGGGGCCAATCATGGCCTCGGGCGCCATTGCCATGCTCATCCCGCCGTCGGCGCTGGCGGTGCTGGTCGGCAGCCTGGCGGGGATTTCCATCGCCGGCCTGCTGGTGGCGGGCGTCATGCCCGCGCTGCTGCTGGCGGCGGCTTTTGTGGTCTACATCGTGGCCCGCAGCCTGCTCGACCCCAAGGCGGCACCGCCCGACGATCTGCCGCAGATGACCCTGGGACAGCGCTGGCGGCCCTTCCTGATCTATGTGGCGCCGCTGTCGGTGCTGTTCGCCGTGGTGATCGGCAGCCTGCTGCTGGGGTTCGCAACGCCAACGGAATCTGCCGCGCTCGGCTGCCTGGCCGCGCTCGCCACCGGCGCGGCCTACCGGTCGCTGTCCTTTGAAAAGATTGGCAGGGCGCTGATGGAAACCGTGAAGCTGTCGGTGATGATTCTGTTCATCATGGCCGCCAGCCAGACCTTTGCCCAGGTGCTGTCGTTCAGCGGTGCCACCAATGGGCTGATCAAGGCGATCAACGCGGTGGATCCGACCCCCACGATGGTGATGATCGGCATGATCGTGATCCTGCTGCTGCTCGGCTGCTTCGTCGATCAGGTCTCGATGCTGATGGTGACCGTGCCGGTGTTTGTGCCGTTGGCAGCGCAGATGGGCATCAACGACCTGGTGCTTGGCGTTGTCTATCTGCTGACCATGGAGATCGGCCTCTTGTCTCCGCCCTTCGGGCTTTTGCTCTTCGTGATGCGGGGGGTCGCCCCCGAGGGCATCGGGATGAAGCATATCTATGCCGCTGTCACGCCCTTCTTGGTGATCAAGCTGTCTGTGCTGGCACTGATTGTGTGGCAGCCCGCCGTAGGTACATGGCTGCCGGGGCTGATGACGAAATGAGATCGCGACCGCAGGCCGACACAAGTGCTATGTTTTTAGACCTTGTTGGCAAGATGGGTTCACATCATCAAGCTGGCATCTGCGATGGAGACCAGCTTCTCACAAGACTTGATGTCAGACGAGGTATGTGGGCTCGACTTCCGCAAATGCGTGCGGCTTGTCGAGCGCCTTTCGGAATCCCTTTATGGCGCGATAAAGGGCTCAATGACAGTGGTCTGTGTCACCCCGTAGTGCCAATGTCGCGGGAGACAAATGAGAAAGTGTGGACCGCCGCAGGGGCTGGCATATTGCCCCTGACTGCGCTAGAAATTTTCCTGAGGTCAGCGACTTCAAGGAGAAACCAGCGGCTCGGCTAACCACATTTCGGAGCTGTTTTCATAGCTATACAGGATCATGTGGCCAAACATATGAAAACGCGCTCTGGCAGCTTGCTGCGTGAGGTGTGAATAACTGGTTGTTAAAGCAGAGGCGGTTCTCCTGGGCGGGCTTGGATTGGCCGTGGCGCGGGAAGCAGCAGTAGTTGCAAGGGTATCATGCAACCGTTTGGGCCAACTCAAAACTGAACGTCCCGGCTACGCTACGCTTGATGCGCTTGCCATACCTTCGACCTCCGGGCTGTTTCTGTCGTGGTCATAGGGAACCAAAGCCAGCATCAAATCACGCATTTCGATCTTACCTGCGACCTGCCCCTCTCGGAGGACACTTACCGAGACATCCGCGCGCCCGCCTGCTGTTTTGATGACAGTTTCAAGAGTGTCCTGCCAGTCGACTTCTCCGGCGACGGGTCCCGCCGGAGCCCCCGCAACGGCAATTGTTCCGGCCCGCAGAACACGCGCGCGGTTGATGTCACCAACAAATGCTTCGATATAAGGATCTCCCGGATTCATCACAATCTCTTGCGGAGAGCCTTGCTGTACTACAGCACCGTCCTTGAGGATCACCAGATGGTCGGCAAGCTTCAGCGCTTCATCCAGGTCATGTGTAATGAAGATGATCGTTTTGTGCAGTTCAGTTTGAAGTTCAAGAAGCAGATCCTGCATATCTGTTCGGATCAACGGATCAAGTGCCGAGAATGCTTCGTCCAACAGCATGATATCGGTATCTGCGGTCAGCGCCCGAGCGATGCCCACACGCTGCTGCATCCCGCCTGAAAGCTGATTGGGATAGCGGTTTTCGAACCCGGACAATCCGACCCGGTCAAGCCATTTGCGCGCTTCTGCCTCCCGCCTTTCCCGCTCGACTCCCTGAATACGCAAAGCAGTTGCCGCATTTTCCATTACAGTCTTGTGTGGCAGTAGGGCGAATTTTTGAAACACCATGGACATGGACGTGCGCCGCCTACCGCGGAGGCTAACCTGGTCCAGAGCCATGACATCCTGCCCATCCAGCAGGATTTCTCCAGCAGTTGGCTCGATCAGGCGGTTCAAGTGCCGAATGAGGGTTGATTTCCCCGACCCTGACAGTCCCATGATGACGGAGATCTCTCCGGCTTGCATGTCGATGCTGATGTCCCGCAGCCCCAGCACATGCTGGTGCCGTTCCAGGAGCTCCGGTTTGCCGACGCCCTGATCCCGCACCAAGGGCAGAACGGCTTTCGGGTTTGCGCCGAAAATCTTGTACAAGTTCCGGACCTGAATTTTAGGTGTCGTCATTTGTGTCAATCCGTCTTGTGCGTTGGGTCAATGCGTTGCAGTGCTGCTTTGGAACAGCGGTCCAGCACCACTGCCAGCAAGACAATACCGAAGCCAGCGACCAGTCCAACGCCCAGTTCCAGGTTGCGGATGCCTCGCAGCACGAGCACGCCGAGACCGGGAGCGGATACCAGGGAAGCAATCACCACCATTGCAAGGCTCATCATGATCGTCTGGTTTACCCCGGCCATGATATTGGGCAGGGCAAGCGGCAGCTGCACGCCATAGAGTTTTTGCCGATCCGTCATCCCGAACGCGTCGGCGGCCTCGATCACATCCTTGTCGACCAGCCGGATACCCAGATCGGTCAGCCGGATCACAGGCACAATCGCGTAAAGGATGATGGCGATGCCATAGAGCTTTGGCTCGGTCACGGAAAACAGAAAGATCAGCGGGATCAGGTAGACGAAACTCGGCAATGTCTGAAGCATGTCGAGGACTGGGAGCATAAACTTCTGCATCTGGTCAGACCGGGACATCATGATGCCTACCGGCACACCGAACAATACACTGAGTCCAGTGCAAACAAATATGATCGACAGCGTCTGCAAGGCGACCTCGAGGTGGTCAATCAATCCGAAAAACAGGAATACAGCCGCGACAAATGCGGTGATGCTCAATGTGCGCGTGGCTAGCCAAGTCGCCAAGATCAAAAGCGGGATCAGAAACCACCAGGGTGTGGTCATGAAGGCAAATAGCGCTCCTTCCAGTATCCACGACAACGGCTGTGTCAGCGGGTCAAGGATGAACTTGAGGCTGTCCTTGATGGAAAGGAAACCTTGCTCGACGCTGATGGTCATGTCCCGGGTTTGGGGAATAGCGTTGCAGGCCTCATGAAGCGCATCCAACGAAGGAAACGGGAGTGTGCCGGATCTATCCGCATGGCCTTCTTTGGTCTGTGCTAGCAATTGGGCCATGCTCATTGGCGAATCCGCCGCATCGGCATCGCACCAGCCGCGCAATCCCAACCAGTCAAACAGTTTCTCGTAGCTCGTCACGCTTTGGCCCCTTAACTGATCTTCATTTAAGCGTGCCCCAAGGCACTGATTACCGGGACACGCTCATTCCTTGCTTTATTTCAGGATCGCGGACAGCTTTGAGCGGGCGTCGTCGTTCAGCCAGTCGCTCCACTGATCCTTGTTGTTTGTCAGGAAGTACACAGCGCCTTCCTCGGCAGAGGCATTGTTGTCTTCCATCCAGGCGAGCACCCCGTTCATCTGGTCGTTGGTGAAAGAAATGTTCGACATCAATTCGGCGATTGCAGGTTCGCGCTGCTGAAAATCGGCTGTCGCAGCCGTTTTGACCGCCGCACTCGGATAGGCTGAGACTCCTGGTTCTGCACAGTCGTTGGAGCCGTTACAGGTATGCGTTTCAGCATCATGCACGCCAATATCAACTAGGACCATCGGGTATTTGCCCAGAACAGCGGTTGGAGCCCAATAGAAACCGAACCAGGGTTTCTGGTCTGCATAGGCCGCCGCGATAGCCGTGGCCAGCGTTTCGCCCGATCCGTGATTGAACACCTCGATCCCCTTGCTCTCCATATCAATGGCACGGTTCATGTTGTCATTGACGGTTCGGCAGCCCCAGCCATCCGGGCAATTGTCAAACCGGCGGCCGACGAGATCGGGGTTGGCCAGAATGCCATCCAAGGTTGCCGCTTCGGGGTGCGCATCAACCACATACTGCGGCACCCACCAGCCTTCGATCCCACCATCCGACAGGACGTCAGCCAGTTCGACCAGCTTGCCGTCTGCGACCAGTTTTGCATAGGCCGGAGCGGTATTGACCCACAGCTCGGTCAGGATATCCGGCGTGCCGGTTTCGGCCACCGACGTCAAAGCTGTCGGTGTCGAGGAGGGAACAGTTGTGACAGTGCAACCGTAACCCTGTTCCATCAGGAATTTCGCAACCGAAGTAACCACGTTTGCTGACGCCCAATCCATTTGCGTGATTGTCACGTCACCGCAGCCTTCGGCCCAAGCAGGCGCAGCAAGGCCCATGGCAAACGCGGATGTCAAAAGCAGTCTCTTCATTTTTTCCTCCCAAATTTTGGCCTGGCGCCGCCAGAGGCCCAATCTGCCGTGATTTGCAACGCTCCCACAGCTTCCTGACATGGAAGACAAATATTCAATTGATACGATCAATTATGAACATTATTATCAAAATATAAGATTTGTGTGATGCAGATCTTAAGAAAGAGAGATTACATGCCCCGTCATTCAGCCCCTAAAGATCTCAGCCTCAAGTGGCTGGAGCTCTTTCAGATATGCGCACAGAAAGGATCGCTTCAGGCGGCATCCGAGGAAACCGGCCTGACCATCAGTACCGTGTCTCATCATCTGCGCAATCTGGAGGATCACCTTGGGGTCGAGTTGTTTAACCACTCCCGCAGGCCGATGGTGCTAACCCCGAAGGGACAGGCTTTTCTACGCAACATTGATGACGCGTTGTACGCTATTCGCAAGGCCAAGGCCGAAGCCTCGGCTGGAAGTATTGCAGACGCAAGTTATCTGAGGATCGGCACGATTGAGGATTTCGACAGCGATATCATACCGGAACTGGCAGTCTTCCTGTCGAGAAACATGTCGTCCTGTGACTTCATGTACCAAACGGATTCCAGTCACGCGATTATCGAGATGCTGCGCAACCGGCATCTCGATTTGGGGATTACGACCACGCCGGATGAAAAGCTGCGTGACTTGCAGGACCGTCCATTACTGCGAGATCCGTTTGTTGTAGTCCTTCCGCGCTTCAGTGAGCATTCTCTGGCGGAAATTGTCGAGGGACGCACCAAACTGCCGTTCTTGCGGTTTTCAAGCAACCTCATCATAGCACGGCAGATTGAATCGCAGATGCGGCGTCTGGGATTGACGGCTCCTTCCAATTTCGAATGCAGCAACAACCAGACACTGATGGCCATGGTCGCAGCAGGGGCCGGATGGACCATCACTACCCCCCTGCTGTTTTCACGGGCAAAACGATTCCAACAAAAACTGACGATGCACCGCTTTCCAGGCAAGAGTTTTTCACGCACATTGGCCGTTGTCGCGACACCCGATTGCTCCAGATCAGTTCTGGAACTGATTGACAGCAAAATGCGGAGCTTACTTCGCGAACAGGTTATTTCAGCGCAGATTCAGCATATGCCATGGCTTTCCGACAGCTTCAAACTGGTAGACTGATGCCGGAGTCAGGACACTAGGATGTTGAACCGGGACCGGATTTCCTGCTCTTGCTGTGGGGTAAGATAGGCCGGGTTGTGGCTGCTCAATATCTCACGGGCTTTGGTCTTGGCACGCCCCCAGGCATCCTGAGCTCCGTTTTCAGCCCATGTGCGCGGTTCGTTGCGGTCTGCAAGTGTTGGATAGAAGTAGTCGCGCTCCATCGCGGCGTATGTGTGCTGACCGCCTAAAAAATGGCCCTCTTCCAGAACAGCGTTGCAAATGGCCTCGAACCCCAGATTCTCATCTGTCACCTCGATCCCGCGTAGTGCGCGGTAAGTGTTCGAGTGCATTTCGTCATCCAGAACAAAGCCCTCGAAACTTGCCCCCAACAGAGATGCGGTCATGCCGGAACTTTCATAGATCAGGTTCCCGCCCGCCAGCGCCGCCGCTATCGACGTGATGCCTTTTTCCATGCCGTACTGAGCATCAATGGCCTTGGCGTCAGTCATCGAACAGGCCACCCCTGACGGCAAGCCCAGCCAGTTCGACAGCTGCGCCGAAGCCGCGTTCAGCACTGCCGTCTCACCGCTGCCCCCGGAAAACGCGCCGGTGCGCAGGTCAATCACCAGCGGCCAGTTGGAGAACACCATGGGATAGCCGGGCTGAATGGCGTGTACCATCAGCAGGCTGCCAAGAGTTTCGGCAAGCGACTGCGCCAGAAAGCCGGCCAATGTGGCAGGTGCGGTCGCCCCCGCCTGCGCGGCGGTGATGCAGGAAATCGGAATGTTGTGCTTGATGCATTCATAGACAACGTCGACCGCATCCTCGCCATAGCGCATCGGCGAGATCATCGGGCTGATATGGGCCTTCATGAAGGGGCGCTTGGAAAACTCTCCCGGTCCGCCTGCCGCGATATCCAGCATTTCGACGATCGGGGCGACATATTCCGCCAGGGTGAAGGATGTTGCGGTCGGCTTGGTGGTGTTTTTCAGCAGCGCAAAAACAGTGTTGACGTCCAAGTCGTAGTTGTCGGGCACGTCAGTCGCCACACAGCAACGCGTGAACCAGCTGACATTGGCCAGCGTGTCCTGAAGCCGTGTGAAGTCATGAAGATCTTCCAGAGTGGACGGGCGGTAGATCCCGCTGTCCATATCCAGCGTCTGTACAGCCGCGCCACCGGTGCCGAAGTACACTTTGTTGCCACCGACCTCGATCGAGCGTTCCGAGTCGCGGCCATGCAGGGTAAAGGTCTTGGCAGCCTGATCAATTGCCTCTTCGACCAATGCTGGCGGGAACAGGACCCGTCCTTTGCCATTGTCGATGGCACCAATGGCCAGCAAATCAGCGTGCAGTCTGTCCGGCACTTCGCCGATGCCGAGTTTTTCGAGCAAGTCGAGCGCAGTATCGTATATGCGCCGTAAATCAGAATCGCTGAGTGGTTTGTATGTGCCGCCAATCTGGCCAGGGGGGCACGGGTCCACTGCAGGCTTTGCCGCTCGCTGCGCCAGACGCTCAAGGCGTCCACCTCTTTTTCCACGCTGTCCAGCCATACCAAATCCTTTGAAGCAGGTGTTACAGCGGTGATCCAGGGGCTTTGATGGCGTTTAGTGCAATCTTCACCGCCGTTATTTTAAAAAATCGCACTTTGAATTCGAAGTTTTATGAAAACAGGGCCATGAGATTGCCCGGAGCGGCAATCTGGAGCCGTATCTGTCTCAAACTGTTTCGGAGGCGCTCTTCAATGAAATCCCGCACCAAAGTTGTGGTTATCGGCGGCGGCATCGCCGGCTGCTCCACTCTCTACCACCTTACTCAGGAAGGCTGGAGCGACGTCGTTCTGGTCGAACGCAACGAACTGACCAGCGGCACCACCTGGCATTCAGCGGCACAGGTGACGAACTTCGGCATGAACCAAACCATGGTGGGCCTCAAGACTCATTCGATCAATCTGTATAAAGAACTCTCCGAGAGCCCTGAATATCCGATCAACTATCATCATGCCGACGGCGGAATCCGCCTAGCGAATACTGAAGCGCAGATGCAGGGCTACCGCCACTTCGCTTCGATGGCGCGGGGGATGGGGGCCGATTTTGAAGTGATCGATGCCGAAGAATGCGCCCGCCGCCACCCGCTGATTTCGACCGCGAACCTGCTGGGCGGGCTTTGGGACCCGCTGGATGGCGACATTGATCCGGCGCAGCTTTGCCAAGCGCTGGCCTATCACGCGCGCAAGGCCGGTGCCGAGGTCTACCGCAACACGCCTGTCACCGCACTGACCCAGCACAAGGATGACACCTGGACCGTGCATACCGAACAAGGGGGCATCGATTGCGACATCGTTGTCAATGCCTGCGGATACCGCGTGAACGAAGTGGCGGCGATGATGGGTGTTCACCACCCCGTGGCTTCGATGGAGCACCAATACTTCCTCACCGAGGATATGCCGGGGATTGCCGAAGCCGGGCACCGGATGCCGCTGCTGCGCTGCCCGATCAGTGACTACTACAGCCGGCAGGAGAAAGGCGGGTTGCTTGTCGGGTTCTATGAGCAGGATTGCAAAACCTGGGGCATGGACGGCATCGACCCGAATTTTGTGAATGCCTTGTGCCCGGACGACCTGGACCGCGTGATGGACGTGCTGGCCGGCGCCTTCGAAAGAATGCCTGCACTGGAAGAGACCGGCATCCGCTCCATCGTCAACGGCCCGATCACCTATACCATCGACGGCGCGCCGCTCGTGGGGCCGATCCCGGGCAAGCGCAACGCCTTCTGCATTATCGGGTTGCGGGCAGGTCTGGGTGAAGGCGGCGGTCACGGCTGGCTGCTGGCGCAGCAGATCGTGCATGGCGAAGCCTGCTATGACACCTGGTGCATTGACCCGCGCCGGTTCACCGGCCACACCAACGTCGAACTGACCTCGCTTAAGGCGATTGAAGACTACCAGAACGAATTCCGGTTCCATTTCCCCCATGAGCACCGCCCCGCCGGACGCCCAGCCAAAACAACCCCTCTGACGCCGATTCTTGCCGCCGAAGGGGCCGAGTTCACCGTTGTGAACGGCTGGGAGCGGATGGACTACATCAAGCCGTCTCCTGAGTTCCATCCCACGCTTAGCTTCAACTTCGACGAAGCCTTTGGCATCGTTGCAGATGATGTGAAGAACGTGCAGGAAAATGTCGGCCTGTGCGAAGTCAACGGCTTCAACCGGTTCGAGATCACCGGCGCCGACCGCCATAGCTTCCTTGACCGCATGTTTTGCGGCACTGTCACCAAGCGCGACGGCCGCGTTGGCCTGGGCTATTTGCTGAACCACCACGGTATGGTCAAAGGCGAGGCCACGGTGGCCAACCTGCCTGCGTCGGACCGTGGTCCTGCGCGGGTCTGGTACGGTTCTGCTGCCGCCAGCGAATACCACGACATGGACTGGCTGACCCAGCACATCGGTGAAGACGAGGACGTCCAGATCCGCTCGCTGACCAATGAACAGACCATCCTGGTTCTGGCAGGTCCGAAGGCGCGCGATGTGCTTTCGGGCTGCGCCCGCGGAGACTGGTCCAAAGAGGCCTTTCCCTGGCTGTCCGTCCGCGAATGTTTCATCGGGTTTGCGCCCGCCACGGTGATGGGCGTCAGCTTTTCGGGTGAACTGGCCTACGAAATCCACATCCCCAATGCCTCGCTCTATGCTGCCTATCTCGCATTGCGCGAGTCAGGAGAAGCCCATGGCCTCAAACTGTTCGGTGCAAGGGCGGTGGAATCGATGCGTATGGAAAAAGGTTTCCTGCACTGGAAGGCCGACATTCTTACCGAATTCGACCCCTATGAGACCTCGCTGGATCGTTTCGTGAAGATCGACAAGGGCGATTTCATTGGCAAAGGGGCCCTGCTGAAACGTAGGGAAGAGGGCCTTCGCAAAAAGCTGGTCACTCTGAAAGTGGACGCAACCCATGCTCCGGCCCATGGCGGTGCCTCGTTGATGCAAGGCAGCAAGGTCGTGGGTACCGTGACCTCCGGCGACTGGGGGCACCGGGTGGGCATGAATCTGGCCTATGCCTTTGTCGAACCGCAGCTGGCGGGCGAAGGCAACAGGATGCAGCTGGATATGTATGGCGACATGGTAGAGGTCGAAGTCATCGCTCCGTCGCCCTATGACCCCAGCTACGAACTGATGCGCGGTTGATCCAGTCATGAAGGCCGTCCGTGTCACAATCCTGGCAGAGCAAGGTTTTGTCCCGACCGAGCTGGCGTTGGTGGTTGATGTTCTGCGCATCGCCACACGGCTTGGGTCCGGTGTCCGCTTTGAACATCAGGTTTGCACGGCACAGGATGACAGGCTGGTTGAAGGATTGGGGGGCAGCTTGGTGCGTGCCGTCCCATTCCAGACCGGCTGCACCGCCCTGCCAGACCATCTTCTGGTCTTGGGCGGGGCGGGCATTCGCTCGGCCTTCCGTGGCCTCAAAGGACGTTTGTCCTTGATGGAGCGCATGGGAGTCGGACTCACACTGCTGTCCGACGCTGCAGCCGAGTGGAAATGCCTGCATCCCGATACAGATCACATTACCACCCATTGGGAAAACCTGCAGGTGGACAGGGACGCAGGAAGCTCGACCGAGAGCCGTTTGCCCTTGTTTACTCAGAAAGCGCAAGTCGCGACGGGGGCCGGCATGGCGTCAACAGCGGATTTAGTGTTGACGCGGATCGTGGCACCGCATTCGCTGTACCTGGCCCAATCTGTCGCACATGTGCTTTTGATAGGCGACATTCGTGATGGCGCGGCCAGTCAGCCGCGCAGCGAAAATGATGTGATGTCCCTGCGCCACGGCAAACTCGAACCCATCATCGCCGCCATGGAAAACGCACTCGAGACCCCCCTCTCGATAGCAGAACTGGCGGAAATTGCAGGTTTTTCCGTTCGTCAGATGGAACGCAAGTTCAAAGCTCTAATTGGCCGGAGTCCTGCATCATATTATAGGTTTTTGCGCTTACGCCGCGCGAAAGCTCTGGTTGAACAGACCGTATTGCCCATTACCGAAATTTCCGTGGCCTGCGGTTTTGGAAGCCCATCGAGCTTCGCAAAAAGATACATCCTGGAATTCGGGATTTCCCCTTCCAAGCGGCGGGTTCAACTGTCTGTAGGCCCGTACCGGCATCAACTTACCTCTGAAAATCAAGGATCATGCCATGCATCTCTCCCGCTTTCCCCGGGTGCACCTCGCTCATTTGTCCACACCGCTGGAGCCCATGAAACGCTTGTCCAAGGAGCTGGGGGTTGATCTCTGGATCAAACGTGACGACTGCACCGGTATGTCGACTGGCGGCAACAAGACCCGCAAGCTTGAATTCCTGATGGCCGAGGCTCTGGAACAAGGTGCGGATATGGTGATGACGCAAGGTGCGACCCAAACCAATCACGGCCGCCAGACAGCTGCATTTGCCGCAAAGCTGGGGCTGAAATGCCATATCCTGCTGGAGGACCGGACCGGGTACCAGGACGGCAACTATAACTCCAACGGAAACGTGCTGCTGGACCACTTGCATGGCGCCACGACCGAAAAGTTCCCCGGAGGCCACGACATGCCCGCCGAGATGGAACGCGCAGCCGAAAAAATGCGTGCCAAGGGCCATAAGGTCTATGTTATTCCCGGCGGCGGATCCAATCCGACCGGTGCTCTTGGCTACGTGAATTGCGCATTTGAGCTGCTGTCCCAAGCCAATGATGCCGGATTGAAAATCGACCGGGTCGTGCATGCGACCGGATCGTCTGGCACCCAGGCAGGGCTTGTAACCGGCATGTGTGCCATGAACAGCCAAATCCCCGTGCTGGGCATCGGAACACGGGCGCCCCAGCCGAAACAGGAACAGATGGTCTATGACCTCGCCTGCAAGACCGCTGAAAAACTGGGTTGCCAAGGCGTAGTCAAGCGCGAAGACGTGATGGCCAACACCGACTACGTCGGTGAGGGTTATGGCCTGCCAACCGACAGCGGCATCGAAGCAATTCGAATGTTTGCCGAGCTTGAGGGCATCCTGCTTGACCCCTGCTATTCTGCCAAGGGTGCGGCCGGGCTGATCGATCTGGCCCGCAAGGGGGTGTTCAAAGACGAGCGAGTGGTGTTCCTGCATACCGGCGGCGCAGCAGCTCTGGGCGGGTATGACTTCGCCTTTGATCACGCAAACCGTTGGGTCAACCTGTAGTCATGGGGGACATCGTGGCCCGCAAATTCACCGGAGCTTTTACGCAGCAGGCAGCTTTGCCTGCTGAGGCGATGCAGGCCGCGATGTCCGTACTGGAAAGCGGCCGGCTGCACCGCTACAATCTGTTGCCGGGTGAAACCGGCGACGTGGCGGCACTGGAGGCCGAATACCGCGACTGGCAAGGCAGCTCTTATTGCCTCGCGGTCACCTCGGGCGGCCAGGCCTTGCAGATCGCCATGCGCGCCTGCGGCGTTGAACCGGGTGATGTTGTTCTGACCAATGCCTTCACGCTAGCCCCGGTGCCGGGTGCCATCGCCGCTGTCAGCGGCCGAGCCGCACTCGTGGAAATCAACGAAAACCTGCGTCTGGACCTCGGAGACCTTGAACGAAAGATTGCCCGGACCAGTGCGCGTTTTCTATTGCTGTCCCATATGCGCGGTCACCTGTGCGACATGGAAGCCCTCATGCGTATCTGCGACAGTGCCGGGATCACGGTGATCGAGGATTGTGCCCACACGATGGGGGCGCGCTGGAACGGGAAACGGTCGGGGAACTTCGGGAAGGCCGCTTGTTTCTCGACACAGACATACAAACACATGAACTCGGGCGAAGGCGGGTTTCTGACCACTGATGACGCCGGGATCGCCGCTCGTGCGACGATCTTGTCGGGCAGCTACATGCTGTATGAGCGTCACGGCGCTGGTCCTGTACCTGGGACATTTGCTGAAGCCCGCTATCAGATGCCAAACTGTTCCGCCCGGATGGATGCCCTTCGCGCGGCTATTCTGCGCCCGCAACTGGCCCGGATCGAAGAAAGCATAAGCGCCTGGAACGCGCTCTATGCCGCTACCGATCAAGGTCTTGCAATTTCAGACCGGATCAAAACCATTGCGCGCCCTGCTGCGGAAACACCGGTGGGGTCGTCAATCCAGTTCCGCCTGCCGGGTTTCGGCGCTGCGCAATGCCAAGCCTTGCTGGCCGCTGCAGCAAAGCGCGGTGTCGAGTTGAAGTGGTTTGGAGGATCTGAGCCTGTTGGCTTCACTTCGGCCCACCAAAGCTGGCGCTATATGGACGCCCAGCTCTTACCGCGCACCGACAGTGTGCTGGCCACGCTGTTTGATATGCGCTTGCCGTTGACCTTCAGCACAGGTGACTGCGCCTTCATTTCCGAGCTGATCTGCGAAGCGGTGGATGAGGTAACGTCATGACGCGCCGCGTCGTTGGAATCTTAGGCGGCATGGGGCCGGAAGCCACCATTCTTCTGCAACAGCGACTGCTGAAGAAAGTCGATGCGCATGATGACGCGGACCACCTGCCGCTGTTGATTGACATGAACCCGCAGGTTCCCTCGCGGATTGCGCATCTGATTGAGAAACGAGGTGAAAGCCCCGGCCCTGTTCTGGCCGAAATGGCTCAGAGGCTGGAAGATGCGGGGGCTACTGCGCTGGCCATGCCTTGCAACACGGCCCATCACTATGTGCCTTACATTTCCGTTAAGACTACAGTGCCCTTGCTCAATATGGTGACACTCTCTGTCGGCGCCGCCGCACGCCGCTTAAGTCCAAAGAGCAAGATCGGCATCCTAGCCTCTCCCGCCGTCTATTTCTCGCGTGTTTTTGAGGATGCGTTGAAAACCGACAAATTTTCAGCGCTTTGGCCCGAAGATATCGATAAGATGCTGATTGCCATCAAGATGGTCAAGGCGGCAGGCCCGGTGCCGGAAGCGCGGAGCATTCTGGCGGACGCGGCAGCCGAACTGACCCGGAAAGGCGCGGACATGCTGTTCATCGCCTGCTCCGAATTTTCCCTGATGTCTCATGATTTGATCGCGGAAGTGCCTTTCATCGACACTGTCGATGTTCTGGCCTCTGCAATTCACAGCCACATCACCAACGAAGCGAGCTGATCCAATGGCAATTACCTACCTGAAAAAGGCCGCCCCGCGGCCTGAGGCGGAAAACAGCGACATTCGAGACCTTGTCTCTGTCATGCTAGCCAACATCGAACGTGAGGGCGAAGAGGCCGTTAGGCGCTATGCAGAACAATTGGACGGCTGGACTGGCGACATCGTGCTGTCCGACGAAAACCGGGCGGCCGCCTGTGCTCGCGTCTCGCAGGAGCTGAAGGACGATATTCAGTTCGCGCATGCCAATATCCGCCGTTTTGCTGAAGCCCAGAAAGCGACGATGGCGGAGTGCGAGATTGAAGTCATTCCGGGCCTTATCGCAGGCCAGAAGCAGATACCGGTCTCCAGCGCCGGCTGTTATGTGCCTGGCGGCCGCTACAGCCATATTGCCAGCGCTCTGATGACGATCACCACCGCCAAAGTGGCCGGAGTCAAACATATTACGGCAGTTTCGCCAACCCGGCCGGAAACCGGCATACCGGATGCGATCATCTATGCGATGGATCTGTGCGGTGCGGATCTGATCCTCAACTTGGGAGGGATACAGGCCATTGCCGCCATGGCCGAGGGCCTGTTTGGGGCCAAACCCGCCGATATTCTGGTCGGCCCGGGCAACTCGTATGTCGCCGAGGCCAAGCGGATGCTGTTTGGAGAAGTGGGGATCGACATGTTCGCCGGGCCGACGGACTCGCTCGTCATTGCCGACCATACCGCTGAGGTCGAAACGGTTGCCTGGGATCTGGTCAGCCAGGCGGAACACGGTGCCGACAGCCCCGTCTGGCTGGTCACAACCTGCCGGAACCTTGCCGAAGGTGTCATGGCCCGTGCGGAGGGCCTGATCAGCCAGCTGCCGGAGCCCAACCAGTCGGCTGCTCGCCAGGCCTGGGCAGATCGCGCCGAAGTCATCCATTGCGACAGCCGTCAAGAAGCAGCCCAAGTCAGTGACCGCTACGCTCCCGAGCACCTGCAGGTCCAAGCCGAAGATCTCGATTGGTGGCTGGACCGTCTGTCCGCTTATGGCTCGCTGTTTCTGGGCAAAGAAACCACGGTGTCCTTCGGTGACAAGACCTCCGGCCCGAACCATGTCCTGCCCACCAGTGGCGCGGCACGCTATACTGGCGGCTTGTCGGTGCACAAGTTTACCAAGACCGTCACCTGGCAACGCAGCAATGCAGCAGCGTCTCATGAACTGGCGCTGCGCACAGCGCGGATCAGCCGGATGGAAGGCATGGAGGGTCATGCCCGGGCGGCGGAACTGCGTCTGAGCTAACACCCTCGCGCGCCTTCCAGGCCAGCGAATCTCGAAAACGGGGACGTCAATCTGAAACGACGTCGCCGAACAGTCCTTCATTGCCACCAGGAAACCGGAAAAACGAATATGTACCAGCCGGTTGTCCAATTTGGAAGTATCGATCCGGTACAGGTCCTACGGTCCCGTGCGCGGGGTGTTCTGGTGTCTATTGTCGTGGCCGTCGCCGCGCAGTTTACTTCGGGACACTATGGCGCGCCTGCAATGCTGATGGCACTGCTCCTCGGCATCGCGCTGCAGTTTCTCAGCGCGGAAGAGACTTGTCGCGCAGGCATCGACTTCACCGTGCGCAGCGTGTTGCGTTTTGGCGTAGCGCAGGTTGGCGAACAAGTGCTCGTTCAGGCACTCGTCCCGGAGGCGGCCGTTGAAGCTTTCGACAAAGCCGTTCTGCATGGGCTTGCCTGGCGCGATGTAGTGCCACTCGACCTTCCGGTCTTCCTGCCATTTCAGAATGGCATTCGACGTCAGTTCGGTCCCATTATCGCTGACCACCATGCAGGGATAGCCACGCGTTCGGGCGATATTATCGAGCTCACGGGCAACCCGCTGACCGGAGAGTGAGGTGTCCACGACCGCGGCCAGGCATTCCCGGCTGAAGTCATCTATGACGCATAGCACCCGGAATCGGCGGCCATCGGGCAGGCTGTCCGAGACGAAGTCCAGCGACCATCTCTGGTTCGGCCCTTGCGGGATCGCCATGGGCGCACGCGTCCCGATGGCGCGTTTCCGCCCGCCGCGCTTGCGCACGCTCAGCCCCTCTTCGCGGAAGATCCGGTAGAGCTTCTTCCAGTTCACCTTCCAGCCCTCGCGGCCGAGCAGCAGGTGCAGCCGACGATAGCCGAAGCGCCGCCGTTCGCTGGACAGCTCCTTCAGCCTCTCTCGCAACTCGGCGTCCGCAGGCCTGGTTGATCCACGCCGATAGACGCGCGGATCGATCCCGGCCAGGGCACAGGCCCGCCGCTGGTTGTAGTTCTTCTCTGTCATGGCCCAGTCCACGGCTCTCCGCCTTGCACCGGGCTTCAAAAGTTTTTTCCCAGCATTTCCTTCAGCGTGGCCACATCAAGCATGTGCTCGGCCAACATCTTCTTGAGCTTGGCGTTCTCGATCTCCAGAGCCTTCAGCCTCTTGGCCTCGGACACATCCATGCGGCCATACTTCGAACGCCATTTGTAGAAAGTGCCATCGCTGATGCCGTGCTTCCGGCACAGTTCCTTCGCCCCCATTCCGGCTTGGTGCTCCTTCAGGATGCCAATGATCTGCTCTTCGCTGAAACGGCTTTTCCGCATCGTCTGTCTCCTCGCTTGGAGAACAGGCTAACTTCAAATCGCGGACTTTTCAGGGGAGCACGTCAGAGAGCAGCGCCGATCATACGCAGCCACTGCAAAAATTGGTGCGGTCCAGCGCACCTCCTTTTGCATCGCAGACCTCTGCCCCTTTCAGCTTCTACTGAAATTGAACTCCTTGGCGTAGTGGCACGCGACAAAGTGATCCGGCTCAATCTCGCGCCATTCCGGCTGCTCAGCGCTGCAGCGGTCCCTGGCAAACGGGCACCGGGTATGGAAGCGGCAGCCGGAGGGCGCCGCCAGCGGGTTCGGGATTTCCCCCTGCAGCCGGATCGGATCGAATCCGGCATCGGGGTCAGCCGACGGGATCGCACTGAGCAGCGCATGGGTATAGGGATGCTTGGGCGCGAAGAAGAGCTTCTCTGTCGGCGCATATTCCACCAACTTGCCGACATACAGCACCGCCACCCGGTGCGACATCTGCGCGACAACACTCAGGTCATGGGCGATGAACAGGAAGGAAACGCCCGTTTCCTCCTGCAGATCCTTCAGCAGATTCACGATCTCGGCCTGAATGGAAACGTCCAGCGCCGAAACGCTTTCGTCGCAGACCACGAACTTCGGTTTGCTGACCAGCGCCCGCGCAATGCAGATCCGCTGCCGCTGGCCGCCGGAAAACGCATGCGGAAAGCGGCGCAGGTGCTCCAGGTTCAGCTTGCAGCGGGCGGCAATCTCACGCACCCGGGCGTCGACCTTCTCGCGGTTCTTGTATTTACCGGAGGCGATCAGCGGCTCGGCAATGATATCGCGCACCGTCATCCGCGGGTTCAGCGACGAATAGGGATCCTGGAACACCAGGCTCATCTCCGGACGGAAGGCCCGCAGCAGGTCGTCGGCCAGGTTATGCACCTTGATGCCGCCGCCGCTTTCACCAAAAGCCATGTTCAACTTGGACCGGACCTTGCGCAACTCGGCCTCCGAGGCATGCGCCAGGTCGATGCCGCCCTTTTTCTTGCGGTGAAAAATCACCTCGCCGTCCGTCGGGTCGATGGCACGCAGGATGGCGCGGCCCACGGTGGTCTTGCCGGAACCGGATTCGCCCACAAGGCCCACCGTCTCGCCCCGCTTGATGTCAAAGCTCACCCCGTCCACCGCACGCAGCATCTGCACTTCGGTCTTGAACAGCTTTCGGGTTTTGATCGGGAAATGAACTGACAGGTCCCTGACTTCGATCAGCGTGTCCTTGTGCTTGCTCATGCTGCGCTCCGTCCCTGGCTGGTGTGCAGCCAGCAGCGCACCGCGCAGCCTGGAATTGCCGAGGTTTCCGGCGGCTCATGCACTTCACAGGTGCCCGCGATGGCCTGGGTGCAGCGGGTGTGGAAAGGGCAGCCACCGGGGCGTGCCGTGGGGCTCGGAATGTCGCCGGGCACCGGCTTCAGGCGGTCGTGCAGATGATCCAGACTGGGGATCGCGTCCAGCAGCCCCTGGGTATAGGGGTGCTGCGGGTTGCGGATCACCTCCTTGGCGGGGCCGCGCTCGACAATTGTGCCCAGGTACATCACCGCCACGTCGTCCGCAATCTGCGCAATCACACCCAGGTCATGGGTGATGAAGATCATCCCCATTCCCAGCTCCCGCTGCAAATCCCGCATCAGATCCAGTACCTGCGCCTGGATGGTCACGTCCAGCGCCGTGGTCGGCTCATCGGCGATCAGCAGCGCCGGGCCTGCGGACAGGGTCAGCGCGATCATCGCCCGCTGGCGCATACCGCCCGACAGTTCATGCGGGTACTGGTCCACCCGCGCCGCGGCATTGGAAATGCCGACCTTGTTCAGCATCCCGATGGCAAACTGCCGTGCCTCGCGCTTTTTCAGGCCGCGGTGCAGCATGATGGCTTCCATCATCTGGTTGCCGATGGTGTAGACCGGCGAGAAGCTGGCCATCGGCTCCTGGAATATCATCCCGATCTCTCCGCCCCGGATGCGCCGCAGCTCCTTGCTGCCGTGCCTCAGGTTGCCCAGGGAGATCTGCTGCCCGTCCTTGGCGGTGTAGATCATCCTGCTGGCCGCCCCCAAACGGGCTGTTCCCGGCAACAGCTGCATTAGAGCCTTGGTGGAGATCGATTTGCCCGAGCCTGACTCTCCGACCAGCCCCAGCGTCCGGCCTTTTTCGACCGTGAAGCTGACGCCCTTCACCGGAGTGATCACACCTTCGTCGGTGCGAAAGGAAATCGACAGGTTCTCAACACTCAGCATCTTGGACATGTCAGCTTGCCTCCGCATAGGGGTCTGCCGCATCGCGCAGCCCGTCACCGATCACGGTGAAGGCCAGAACCGCCACCACGACAAAAACTGCAGGGATGAACAGCCACGGCGTCTGCTCGATCGCGCGCACGGATTGCGCCTGCTGCAGCAGCACGCCCCAGGACACCGACGGCGGCCGCAGGCCCAGGCCGACAAAGCTCAGCGCGGTTTCCGACAGGATCATGTAAGGAAAGGAGATCACCAGATCGACAATGATGAAGCTGGTAAAGCCCGGCAGCATGTGCTGTGCGATGATCCGTCCCGGCCGGGCACCGGCCAGCCGTGCCGCGATCACGTAATCCTCATTGCGGATCGACAGCAGCTGCGAACGGATGCGCCGCGCCAGTGTCGGCCAGCCGAAAAGGCCCAGGATCAGTGTCATCGCAAAGTAGACCTGCGTCGTCGACCATTCCTTGGGCATCGCCGCCGCCAGCCCCATGTACAGCGGAATGATCGGCACCACCCGGATCACTTCGGTCGCCCGCTGGATCACGTTGTCGGTCATGCCGCCCAAGTAGCCGGCCGCACCGCCGATGATCAGCGCAAGCACAAAGGAGATCAGCACTCCCAGCACGCCGATCGAAAGCGACGTGCGGGTAGCATAGATCGTGCGGCTGAACACGTCCCGTCCCAGATCATCTGTGCCCCAGAAATGGATTTTCTGGCCGGATTCCGGGCGGAGGCCGATCAGGTGCCGGTCAATCGGGATAAAGCCCAGCAGCTTGACCATCTCGCCCTTCACGTAAAACTGCACGTAATGGCGCACCTCCGGGTCCGGCACCGAAATCGCACGCAGCGTCACCGGGTCGCGCTCGGTTTTGGTGCCGTTGATGAAGGGCACGAACGAACAGCCGGCCGCATCGCAGAATTTCGGTATTTGCGGCGCACCTTCGATATACTGCGTGTCCCGCGTCACCGGCCCGTAGGGCGCTACGAACTCGGCAAAGATCCCGGCCAGCGCCATCACCCCCAGCAGCGCGGCAGCAACCATCGCGGCGCGGTGGCGGCGGAAGCGCCACCAGATCAGCGTCCATTGCGAGGCGGAATAGTACTTCAGCCGGGCCTCATGCTCGCAGGCCCCGGCTACCGTCAGGTCACCCGTCAGATGGGTTGCGTCACTCATCGCTCAAACCCCCAGTTTGATACGCGGATCCAGCCAGCCCAGCAGCAGGTCGGACAGGAAGTTCATGAACACGATGGCAAAGGTCAGCAGCAGCAGGATCGCACCAGCCACGTTCATGTCGAGGTCGAGGTAAGCCTTGAGCAGCAACTCCCCCAACTCGGTCAGCCCCAGCACCACCGCCACAATCGGCAGCTCCGAGAAAATGCGGTTCACGTCAAAGCCGATGGTGGACACCACCGGGTTGATCGCCAGCCGGGCCGGGTATTTGACGAGCAGTTTCAACTCCGGCACCCCGCGCGCCCGGGCTGCCGTGACCGAAAGCTTGTTCAGCTCGTCCGACATCGTCGCCCGCACCGTCTGGATCTGGTAGGCCACCGCCGACCAGGCCAGCACCACCGCAGACAGCCACAGGTGCTTTGCCATGTCCCATGCCTTGGCCAGCGACCAGGGCGCGTCGCGGTACTGGTCCGAGAACAGCCCGCCGATATCGGCGCCGAACCAGCGGTTGGCGAAGTAGAGCATCACCAGCGCCAGCAGGAAATTCGGCAGCGCCAGGCCCAGGTAGGAAAACACCGTGAGGCCATAATCCACCGCCGAGCCGCGGCGCACGGCGGCGTAGATGCCCACGGGTATCGACACCAGATAGGTAAGCAGCAGGGTCGCAAACAGGATGCCTGCGGTCAGCCAGACCTTATCGCCGATCACCTTGGCGACGGAGGTTTCAAAAGCAAACGCCTGCCCGAAATCGCCGCGCAACACGATGCCGCCGATCCAGTCGAAATAGCGCAGCAGCATCGGCTGATCCAAACCCAGATCGCGCCGGATCGCTTCGATATCCGCCTCGGTCACATTCACCCCGGTTCCGGAGTACTTCCGGAAAGCGTAGCGGTCCGCATAGTCCCCAGGCGGTATTTCCATGATCAGGAAGACCATCACCGATACCAGCAGCATCGTGACAACCATTCCCGCAAATCGTTCCAGAGTGAATCTGAGCAAAGCGGTATCTCCTAAGTCAGCCCGCAAGAGGACTGAGGCCGGAGCGCAGGCCAGCTGCGCCCCGGTGTGTTGTCGGGTCTGAGGGCGGATTACTGCTCCAGCCACCACTGCGCGGGGCGGTAGGGGTAGGTCCAGTAGAAGTCGTAGGTCTTCGACTTGATCGGCTTCACGTTCTGCAGGTCGTTACGGTACAGGAAGGGCGCCACAATGTCGCCGATAGTGCCGATCTTCAGCATGTTGTCGGTGTGGATCCTGACGATCTCCTCACCCAGCTTGTTGCTGGCATCCGTGCCCATTTCGACCTGGATGAACCGCTCGCTGAGGTCCCACAGCTTCTTGATATCGGCCGGCGGCTCGATGCCTTCCGATCCGCCGCTGGTCTTCCATGCGGCCCAGCCGAACCCTGTTCCCGGGTTGAAGAAATCGCCGAAGGGCGGCACGAACGCGGTCACGTCCTGGCTGATGGTCGGGCCGGCATTGCCGTCGTATTTCCAGACGGTCAGGTCCAGGTCGTTGTTGTTGCCTGCCGCGCGGTACTCGTCCGAGGTCACCTCTTTCAGGTCGACCCGCACGCCCACGGCTGACCAGTAATCGCGGACCAGTTCCTGCATTTTCACCGGCGCGCCCTGCGAGGAATAGACCAGCCGCACAACCAGCGGCTTGCCGTCCGGGCGCTCCAGGGTGCCGTCGCCATCGCTGTCCTTCAGGCCCATCCCTGCCAGCAGGGCCTTGGCGGCTTCAGGATCATAGCCGACGTCACGGTTCAGCACGCCGTCAGAGACGAAGGAAACGGTCTTGGGCTCGGCCGGCACGCCCTGCATCGGCTTGCCCTGGCCCAGGTAGACGATCTCGTTGATCTCGTCCCGGTTCATCGCCAGCGACATCGCGCGGTTGAAGCGGACGTCCGAGAAGATTTGCCGCAGGACCTCATCCTGGTGGGTGCGGTTGAAGGAGTAGAAGACATTTTCGCCGAAGGTGGGGGCGAAGTTAATGGTGTAGCCGCCCTTCTCTTCGTTCTCCTTCAGCAGGGGGAAATCCTCCAGGAACACGGCCTGCTGTTTCCAGACCACTTCGCCGTTCATGATCTTGAGGTTCTGAACCTCTTTGTCGCCCACATAGCTTTCGACGATTTCGTTGATATAGGGCAGCTGGTTGCCCGCCGTGTCGACCTGGTGGAAATAGGGATTAGCCACCAGCTTCCGGCCCTCTGAGGTTTCCTCGACAACGATGTGGCTTTCCAGCGTCGGCACCACGGCACGGCCGATCTTGGCGGCTTTCTCGGCGTCTTTCAGCAATGGACTGGGAACGTCTTTCCAGTCTGATCCGCCGTAATAGAAATCAACTGCGGCAGCTGCGTTCTCAAAGCCGTATTCCTGCGCCAGCGCTTCGGCGTTTTCATTGTGTTTGGGCATGAACTGGCCCAGGAAATGCTTGGGCTGGAACGGCTGGCCGTAATCCACGGCAAATCGGTTCAGGATGCCCGGGGTCGGCACCGGGAAGGTGAACCTGACGGTGGTGGCATCCAGCGCTTCCACCACGGCCTTTTCTCCGGCAAACAGCCAGCGGTCCGGGGTTTTGTCATAAATGTCGGCGTTGTAGATGATGTCGTCCATCCAGAAGACAACGTCCTCGGCGGTAAAGGCTTTTCCGTCCGACCACTTGTGGCCCTCGCGAAGGGAGATGGTCAGCTGCGTGTAATCCCCGTTCCAGGACCAGCTCTTGGCGATGTTCGGCACAACGGTCTGCAGATCGTCGGCGTAACGGACAAAGTTCACGTGGCGCACCGACAGCAGGTCGGAGGTTCCGGATTCAGTGCCCTTGGACAGGCCGGTGATGATGCCGCCGTACTGGCCGATCGTGTCATATGGCATCACCACCAGCGGCTCGGCCGGCAGGCGATCCGCCACGGCAGGCAGTACGCTGTTGCCAAGGATGCGGGCGTTCAGATCGGCAATCGCCGGGTTTTGCGCGAACGCCATCTCGCAGGATGCGGCCTCCTGCAATTCCGTCAGTTCCAGCTGCTGCGGGAAGACGGGCTTCAGGCCCATTGGATCAGCAACGGTTGCGGCAGGGCAGTTTGCCAGCGCAGGCGCGCCCAATGCAGCCAGCGCGGTGAAGGAAAGAAGAGAGCAACGGAGTTTCATGGCCATCCCAGCGTTTGATGTGACGCCGGGAGCGGTAGAGGCTCAAGTTAACAAATTTATGATGGATTTACCGGAATAGAAAAAAGCTATGGCTTGGCCGATGACAACAAAGCGTCACAATCGCGCAGCCCATCCGCGATCCGGAAGAACCTGTCCACCGCCGCCGTCCCGCGCATGGCGGGAAGGCAGGCCAGACAATGATGCGCCGTCAGATTGTTGTCCTTGATCGGCACAAAGCTGACGCCCGGCTCGTCCTGGCATTCCTGCGCAAAGGCAACGCCGATACCGGCACCGGATTTCACCAGCGTGCGGATCGACCCCCAGGACCCAAGGCCCAGGATAGTTGTCAGCGAGGTTTGCGCCAGCCGCGCTGCCGCTTCGAAAATCTGACGGGTGGACGACGACGGTTCGCGCTGGATCAGTTTCAGATTTGCCGCGTCCTCCCAGGCCGCCGTACCGGCCTTGGCCAGCGGGTGTGCATCCGGCACCACCAGCCCGATCCGGGTTTCCGCGATCTTTATCCCCTCCAGGTCCGGGGGCAGCTCTTTTGCCGTGACGAACCCCACATCGAAGTCCCCCGCATACAGCAGCGGCAGCAGATCATGCGAGGCCAAGGCACGGGCGGTAACATCAACGCCGGGATGGGCCCGGACAAACTCCGCAATCGGCGGCATCGCGATTTGATAAGTTGAGTACCCGATCTGAAACTTGCCGGTCAGTAAATCCTGGCCGGAGCTGAGCTGGCTGGCAATGGAATTGCCCAACGCGATAAGCGCCCTGATGTCGGCCCTCACCTCGTCCAGCGCCGCGGTCGGTGAAATCGTTGTGCCGGTCCGGTCAAGCAGACGGCACTGATACTGCTGCTCCAGCGAGTAGACGAGATTGGACACTGTCGGCTGCGACACCCCGAGCTCCTTGGCGGCCAGTGTGAAGCTGCCAAGCCGGGCCACCGCTTCCAGGGCCTGCAGCTGCTTGAAGCTGATCTTTGCGCTCATGCCTGTCTCCACCTGCTGCCTGGCCTTCCTAGCAACAAAGGCAAACGCAATCCAAGAGCCACGCGGCCCGGGCCGCCGGTCAGCTCAGTTCCGCTGTTGGGTTATTCCCGCCCCTGCAAGGCCGCTCCGCCGGGCCAAGGCCGCCGGCATTGCACACAGGGATTACCCCGTCACCAGATCGTCAGCGGTGGCAAAGTCGCAAGTGAAGGTGAACGTGGACCCCTTGCCGGGCATGGACTGGACCTCAATACCGCCCCCCATCAGATGCGCGAGACGGGAAGCGATCGCCAGCCCCAGCCCGGTGCCGCCGAAGTCCCGGGACGCGGTGCTGTTGGCCTGTGAAAATGCCGTGAAGATTTTCTCCAGACTGTCTTCGGGAATGCCGACGCCGGTATCCGTCACCGCAATCCGCAGCCCCGCCCTTCTGTCAGCGACCCGGCCGGTGACTCTGACCGTCACCGACCCGGCTTCGGTGAATTTCAGCGCATTGCCGACCAGGTTCACAATGATCTGCCGGATCCGGCCTTCATCTCCCAGAATCCCCTTAGGCGCCCCGGCATCATACTCCAGCCGCAGCGCGACCTGGTTTTCCGCCGGATTGGGAGCCAGCATCCGGACCACCCCGCTCAGGAGCTCCTCCAGGTCAAGCGGCGCGGTCCGCAGCTCCAGCTTCCCGGCCTCGATCTTCGAGAAGTCCAGAATCCCGTTGATGACAGCCAGCAGCGCTTCGCCGGATTCCGAAATTGTCCTGGCATACAGCGCCTGCTCCTCGTCCAGGCTGGTTTCCTCCAGCAGGGAGGCCATTCCCAGCACCGCATTCATCGGGGTCCTGATCTCGTGGCTCATTGTCGCCAGAAACTCGGACTTTGCCTTGTTCCCCGCTTCAGCGGCCTGCGTCCTTTCCTTCACCTTGTGCTCAAGCGAGTTCGCCAGCGCCTTCAGCTCCGCATTGCTGCGGTCCAAATGGTTCAGAACATCGGTGAATGCATCCGCCAGGCGGCCGACTTCATCCTGTCCGCACTCGGGCACTGAACGCTTGGTGCTGCCCAGGCGGATGCTGGTGGCAAAGTCCGTCAGCCGCTTGATCGGCCGGGTTATCCAATTCGCCATGATGACAGCGGCAACGGACGCAAGACCGGCACAGACACCGGCCAGAAGCAGGGTCAGCCGGACATGCTGCATCCATTCGGCGTCAAGCCGGGCGGTGGAGAACTCAAGCACCACATACCCCAGACGCCGGTCGGCGGTGGCCTGCACCGGGCCGGCAACCTGGATCACCCCGTCCTCAAGCCGGGTGACCCATTCGGCATTCTCCCGGGCCTGCCGCAGAAAGGGTGCGCTGAACTGCCTGCCCCGCAGCGGGTTGTCATCGGTGCCGTCGGTCAGGACACGGGTCCCGGCATCCAGGATCATCACCCGCAAGGCGCCCTCTCCGGCATGGACCGAGCTCACCTGCTGGCGCATCTGTTTGACATTCAGCTCATACAGCGGTTCCAGAACCGCCTCGCCCAGTGTCTTTGCCAGAACGTTTGCGTGTCGCTCGTACGCGGCAACGGATGCCTGGTGGGCCAGGGTGATCGAAATGGCCGAAACCGCTCCTGCAACCGCAAAGACGATCAGAACCGTGTAGACCACCAGTTTTGTCGTGAGGCCCGCCATAGGCAACTCAATTTCCGCCGATCAGGGCTGTCACCGGTTTCTCGAATTCATCCAGCATGTCCAGCGTCTGGTCCGGTATGGCATCGAATTTCGTGGTTCTTTCAAAGCTCTCCAGAACTTTGCGGCCTTCATTGCCTTGGTCCATACTGACCAGCGCTGCCTGCAGCGCCGAGGAGAAGGCTGCGGTTGTTCCAGGGGACACGCTGACCACATGGCGGGGGATGCTTTCGGTTTCCAACAGCACTTCGAGGCTGCCGAAGTCATCGCCAGCGCGCCTTTTCAGCCCCCTCAGCGACATGGCACCGGCGTCCACCAGCCCGCGCAGCACCCATTCGATGGTGTTTTCGTCGTCCCCGGAAAACACATAGCCCGTGGCATCCGCAGGCCGCTCCGCACGCGGGCCGCTCATCGCAGCCAATTGCACGCCCTGGGTTGCGATCGAGTGCCGCGGCAGGATGTAGCCGCTGGACGAGAATGCCTCTTCAAATGCGATGACCCTGCCCTTCAGGTCTTCCAGCGATTGGATGCCGCTGTCCCGGCGGACAAAGACGACAGACCGGTATTCGGCGACACCCTTTTTCCACCTCCGCGCCACCAAACGGCTGCCGCATCTTGCCCGGACCGCAAGCGAGACAAGAGGGCTGTCAACAAAGACATCGACCTCTCCTCTGCTCAGCAATTCCGCCATATGGGCAATGTTCCGGGCAATTCTGACTTCGCCTGCCGTGATCCCTTCCTCCTGGAGCTGCGCTGCCAGGTATTCGGCAAAGGGCAGGAAAATACGGGTTTCCTTCACTGACTCGTCGCTGATTGTGCCGATGACCAGGCTGCCGGCCGCGGCAGCATGACTGAACAGCAGGCCAAGGCAAAGAATGGCTAAGGGGACTGCATTCTTGAGGTTCAAGGGGCTATTCCTCTCATTTCTGCAGACAGCACAAGGCAAGGAATTGAATACCGCATACTGCGCGGCCAGGAAGGCAAAGACTAAAATTCTCAGCTTTTCTTGCGGGGATACCCAGGCTTTGAGAGTACCCTGAAAAGCTGAATCATTCCTTTATCTTTCTCCAACTGAGAGACTTTTCCGGTTGCGCAGGCCGGAAAGCAACGCGCCCCGCTCAGCCTGCGAACAGGCTTTCCGTCAGGCTCCGGGCGCTGTTTGCAGCGGCCTCCCCGTGCAGCGGCCAGCTTTGAGTAAGACCCTCGAAGATCAGCGAAAGATCCAGTTCTCGGTCCTCGATGCCGGCGGCCCTGGCCGCCCTGGACGCGACTTCGGCCTTGTGGTGCTTCAGCAATTCCCGAAGGCGCTCGTTCTGAGGCGCAGCTGCAACGGCGGCATGAAACAGGCAGCCGCGCGGCGCCTCCTGCGCCATCCATTGCGCAATCCGGCTGATAATCTCTGCAAGCGCGCCCGGACCGGTGTCCGGCAGCCCCCCGAAGATGTGCTCCAAGTAGCGGCGGTGGCGGTGCTCCAAGGCGCTCAGAACCATGTCGTCGCGGGACGGCGTGTACTTGTAAAGCGTGCGCATGCTGACCCCGGCGGCCTCTCGCAGAGTCTCCACGGCCGGTTCGGCAAAGCCGAACTCGACAAAGGCCTGTTCCAGGCCGGCAGCAATTCTGGTGGCGGTGTCGGTCATGCTTGACTGTGTAGAACGATCATTCTACCAAGGCAAGTAGAATGATGATTCTACAGAAGGCGGATGGATATGCTGAGCGACAGAATGAGCGGCGTGGTGCTGACCGGGCACGGCGGGCCGGAAAGGCTGGAATGGCGCGATGACCTGCCTGTTCCGCGGCCGGGGCCGCGCGACGTGGTCGTGCGGGTGCGGGCGGCGGCGGTGAACAACACCGATATCAACACCCGGACCGCCTGGTATTCGAAAGGGGAGGGAGCCGCGGATGACGCAAGCTGGTCCGGCAAGGCGTTGGAATTTCCCCGCATCCAGGGCGCGGACGTCTGCGGGGAAATCGCCGCGGTCGGTGCTGAGGTTGACCCCGGCAGGATCGGGGAACGCGTCCTGATCGAACCCTGCATCCGCGAAGCGGACGGGGAGGTTCTGGAAACCCCCTGGTACTTCGGGTCCGAGTGCGACGGCGGTTTTGCCCAATATGCGCGGGTTGCCGGCCGCCATGCCCACCCTGTCAGCAGCAGCCTGACGGATGCTGAGCTGGCCTCCTTTCCCTGCTCTTACTCGACCGCCGAAAACATGCTCACCCGGGCGAATGTTCAATCCGGCGAAACGGTTCTGGTGACCGGCGCCTCGGGGGGCGTGGGCTCGGCCGCCGTGCAGCTGGCGCGCGCCCGCGGCGCCACCGTGATCGCGGTAACCAGCCCTGCCAAGGCCGGCGCCCTGCGCGATCTTGGCGCTGCAAGGACGCTCAGCCGTGAGGATGATGTGGTTGCGGAACTCGGCGCCGACCGGGCCGATGCGGTGATCGATCTGGTGGCAGGCCCGAAATGGCCGGCCTTGCTGGATGTGCTGCGCCCGGGCGGGCGCTATGCGGTCGCAGGCGCAATCGGCGGCCACACGGTCGAGCTGGACGTGCGCACACTCTACCTGAAGGATCTCAGCTTCTTCGGCTGCACGGTTCTGGCGCCCGGGGTCTTCGCCAATCTGGTGGCCCGTATCGAACGCGGCGACATCAGGCCCCTGGTCGCGGAAACCTACGCTCTGGCGGACATTGCCAAGGCACAGGAAAGCTTCGGCCGAAAGGGTCATACCGGCAAAATCGTTCTTGCGGTTCCCTGAAGGCTGCGATCCTTCGCGCCCCGGATCGCAGCCAAGGCCCGCGTGCAGCCGGGGTCCCCGCGGCCTCGCCGCCGCTAGGCAAGATCTTCGCGGAACCTGCCGCCGCTGACCCGCAGCAGGGTCCCCGCCTCTTCCTGCGCATCCTGGCTGTCAAGCGCTTCCAGCCGCAGCCCCTCGTGCGCATACACCGGCGACCCTGCTGCGGCCATGCCCCTGAGCCTGGCAAGCAGCGCCTGTTTCTTGCGGACCTGATGCGGCTGAAAGGAGTCGAACTGACGGGGCGTGATCGCAGCGCCGGCGGTCAGCCCCCCGGCCTCGCAGGCGGCACGGAAAAGCCGTTCGCCGGCTTCCGTCCGCGTGATCACCCCGTTGAACCCCGCGTCTTCGCCCTCCGGGCTGGCGCCGGGCCATATGTCCGCGGCTGCAATATCCGCGGCTTCGCCCAGGGCGTCGGGACAGATCTTGCAGCGGGTCTGGATACGCCACCCGCTTTCGTCAGCCCACATCTCGCCATAGGTTTTTTCAAAGGCACGGCCGTCGCGCGTTTCGATCCGGGTCGGCCCCGGATTGCCGTGGCCCCGGTAGCGGAACAGCGTGACATCCGCTTCGGACAGCCCGTATTCGTCCAGCACGGCCTGCGATTTGCCCAGATCCGAAGCGCCGCCGCACACCATGGCAAGCACCGCCACCAGGTTCCGGGCCAGCCGCCGGTCGGATTTGGCAAGCTCGCGCAGCGCGCCGGCATCGCAGGGTTTCGCGACAACGGCGAAAGGCACGTCCCGGTCCAGCGCCGCGCGCAGCCCGGCCAGCGTGTCGCTTGGCCCGTAGCGCGACCCCGCGCGCTCCAACAGCTGGCCGGGCGTTTCACTGATGCACCAGCTGCTGCGCATCGGCGCTTCCGGGCTGGCGGCGCAATGCAGGATGAAACGCGCCTCGCCGGACCGCAGAAGCTGCGCGGCCAGCGCGGTCAGGACACCGCCGGTTGCCGCCCGGAACCGGGTGTCCGGATCGCCGGCCCAGGCTTCCTGCATCCGGTGAAAGCCGCCCCAGACCGCATCCGCCAGCGGGGCAGCTTCGCCGTTGGCGCGGGCAACCGCGCCCGGGCAGGCCTGCAGGATCGCGTCATCGGACCCTGATCCGGTCCGCGACGGGCGCAACCGTCCCTGCGGCGTGTAGCCCATCTTCCATTGCTCGGGCGCCAGCGCCTCGCACAGCCCGCAACCGATGCACAGCCCGGCTTCAACAACCTCTTTCACAGAGCCCGGCGACCGCATGCCCCTGCTCCTTCCGCGCTAGGAGGGGACCAGTCCTGCACGGAGGCGGTGCCCGTGCAGGTGGTCGTAATGCGGTTTCATGCGGCGGTGCACCCGGCGCACCCGCTCCGGCGTGTCCTGCAGATCGATGTATTTGCGCTTTTGCGGCGTGAGACCGGTGGATTTTGCGAGGTTCGCATGGAAGGAGCCGCCGTCCCACCAGCTGTGGGCGGAAGGGTCGCCCCCGGCGTCCCAGCTCAGCGCTTCTTCGATGAAGGGGATGCCGACAGCCTCACAGAAGGCCCGCGTCATCTCCGCAGGGTTTTCCAGCAGGTCGTCGCTGTCGATCACCGGCGGCGGCGTGCCGTTCAGCGCGGTCAGCAGGTCGAACAGCGCACGCTGCTCGGGAAAGCCCACTTCCAGCTCGTCAAAATCGGGCCACTTATGGTGCATCGAGGTGATTGTCTTGGCCGGATCGCGGATCAGGAAGGCATGGGTGAAATGCGACAGGAACTCCGGGTTCCACATGTGGCTGATGTAATGCGGAAAGTCCTTGATGAAGACCGGCCCGCAGCGGGCCCGCTCCCGGATGCCGTCCCAGACGCTTTCCAGGGTGAGGCCGGGCGTGGTCTTCGCGCCCGCCCTGAACCGCGGCCAAAGCGGGTCCTCGCCCTGATACCAGGCCTCGCCGAACGGCTCGTGCAGGCAGTCCAGGTCTCCGCGCTGCCGCATCATCCATTCGAAGGCAGTGGAGGTGGAGCGGGGAATGGCCCAAAGGGCAACGATCTTGTGCATGGTCAGTCCTTCAGTGAGGAGAGCAGGCTGCCCTGTCCGGTTTCCGGCGCGAGGCCAAGGGTTTTGAAAATCCGCCAGTAAAGCGCGATGTCATGGCCGATGACCGGCTTGCCCAGGCGCTCCTCCAGCGCCGCGGCGTAATGGACCGGGCGCTGCGCGATCCCGTCCGCCGGGCGGCGGTAGTTGCTCATTCCGTTGATCAGGTAGGCGTCGGCATCGGGCGCTTGCTCGGCGGTGCGGTCGAAGGATCGCCAGATCAGCTCCTCGTCAAAGCACCAGATGCAGTCGTCGACCTCCTGCTGCGAGGCGAACCAGCCCTGGTCGTGGAAGTTTCCGGCCCAGACCACGTCGAACCCGGCTTCCTTCAGGAAATGGACGGTGCCCTTATACCAGCTGTCAGGATGGTAGCAGGCATTCAGCGCGACCTTCTCGACGTTGCTTGCGCGCAGCGCTTCGACCATTGCATAGCCCGCCATGTGGAACGGGGTCTCGTATTTGTCGCTCAGCATCTCGCAATGCCGGCGGATCCCTTCGACCCCCAGGCCGGAGGCATGCACCCAGTTCGATCCCACCTGCGCGCAGACATCGGCCCCGTTGTTCGCCATGCATTCAAGAAAATCCTCGAGCATGCCGAAGTTCTTTCTCCGCTGGTCCAGCCGGTGCGCATAATCGGGCACATGCAGCATCCAGCCGTGGACGCCGACGCTGCGCGGCGCCATGCGCAGGAAATCCGAAGGGGCCGCATCGAAGTCATGCGGCGGGCAGGTAAAGCCGACCTGATGCGGGAAGAGCTTTACCCTGGGGTCCGCCCATTTCCGTGGTTTTTCGTAATCTTCCATGCTGCAATCCGCCGCTCGATAAGGGTGTTCCGCATCCGAGCTTCTTTCGGTTCCACCCGTTTTTCCATTGCTTTTGCGTCCATGGTATCATATCGGAAATGATATGTCTGGCAGGAAATACACCCTCCCATCCTTCAACGCGCTTGCCGCATTCGAAGCGGTGGCCCGCCTGCAGGGGTTTGCCCGCGCAGCGGAGGAGCTGAACACGTCGCAACCCGCCATAAGCCGCCATATCCGCAACCTTGAAATCCGCTTCGGCACCCTGCTTTTTGATCGCAACAGCTCGCCCGTCCGCCTGACTGGAAAGGGCCAGCAATTCTATGCGGGTATGGTTCAGGGCCTCGACGTGCTGCAGGACACAGTCCGCGATCTGGCCCGGTCCGGAAACCTGGTCACCCTGGTCTGCTCCCATTCGGTGTCGCATCTTCTGCTGATGCCGCGCCACGGGCAGTTGCGCAAGGCGCTCGGCCCGGAGGCGGACCTGCGCCTGCTGACGGCTGAATACAACCTCACCCGGTCGGCCATCGATACTGGCGCTGATATCGTGTTCGAATATGCCCAGGTCCCGCCGTCCGAAGCGCATGTCGTGGTCTGCGAAGAGGAAATCAAACCGGTCGGCACGCCCGAAGTGATCGATCAGGCCAAGGGCGCGCTGAACGGGGCCTGTGCCCCGCCGCCGCTTCTGGAACTGAGCAAGGACAACTACGGCTGGATGAACTGGCGGGACTGGCAACGGGCGCATCCCGGCTTCGGCGGCTGGCAGGTCGGAGAGCAATTCGACAGCTACGTCTACCTGCTCGAAGCCGCCGCGGCCGGGGCCGGCCTGGGGCTGGGCTGGCGCAGCTTCGCCGATCCCTATCTCTCCAGGGGCTCGCTGGTGGAAATGCCGGTCAGCTGGCATTCAAGAAACACCCGGCTCTATGCAAAGCTCACCCGGTTCGGCCGCAGCAACCCGGCGGCGCAGCGCTGCCTCGGGCTGCTGGAAGCCGCCTTTCCGGCCGGCCGCGACTAGGGCCGGCGTCCGCTTGCGGCTGCCCGCACGCCGCAGGCCGTCACAGCTCCCGGTCCTGGCTCGGCGGCCGGCCGTACTGCAACCGGTAGGCACGGCTGAAAGCCTCCATGTTGTCATAGCCGCACTCCGCCGCGATATCCCCGACGGCCAATATCGTGTTGCGCAGCATGTCGCGGGCCTTGGCCAGCCGGAGCTGCATGAAATAGGTCGTCGGCGAGCAGTGAAGATACCTGTTGAACAGCCGGTTGAATTTCCACACCGGAACCCCCAGCGCGCCCGCCATTTGCGAAATCCGCATCCCCCGCGACAGGTTCGACTGCATGATGGCCACCGCATCGCGCACTTCCTGCGGGACGCTCTGCGGGATCGCCTGCGGCACCCAGCCCGCCACCGGCGGATCATAGGTGAGAATTTGCGCCACCCGCTGCGCCAGGCGCCGGCTGGAGAAATGCGCAATCAGGGCCAGCGTCATGTCCAGCGTCGCGACCCCGCCCGCGCTTGAGAACCTCGGCGGCGAAAAGTCGAACATCCGGTCCACGAACAGACTGTCGGGGAACTGCCGGTGAAAGCCGGCAATGGCTTCGGGATGCGCGGCCGCGGGCCTGACCCCAAGCAGCCCGGCCCGGGCGAAGACCAGCGCCCCCGTATCGACACAGCCCAGCAGGCACCCCTTCCGGTCCAGGCGGCGCAGCCAGAACAGGGCTTCGGCCGTCGACGACCGCTCCGGCTTGTATGAGGACAGCAGGATGGCGGCATCCGGGACCTCCCCGTTTAGGGCGGCGGTGTCCAGCGGGATGCCGCTCGACGACTGGCAGATGCCGCCCCGGTCCGAAACGGCCCGCCATTCAAACCTCTGCCGCCCCAGTTCCCGGTTGGCGACCCGCAAGGGCTCCGTGATCAGTGTGAGAGACAGGATCGGAAAGCCGTCCGCCAGGTGGAGTGCAAGTTGGACCATGGCGGAACTGTACTTTGCCGCAAGGTTTACGTCATCTGGTATCAAGCGGATGCGCTTTGCGGACCCTATGCTCAATCCATACAAGGGAGGTTCGCACATGAAGGACACGGAACGGTACCCAATCACACCCGACTTCGACGGCTGGCCGGTGACGGTCCCGCCCGTGGCGGCTCGGCCGGAAGACGGCGCCCTTGCGGTGGAATGGGCTGACGGTCAGGTCAGCCGCTATCACCCGTTTTTCCTCGCAGAGAATGATCCCTCGCCGGATACGCTGCACCCGCTGTCGCGGGAAACCACGCTCTCTCCGCTCGACCTTCCAGAAGACCTGGCCGCTGTCTCCGCAGACATCGAGCCGGATGGCACAATCGCGGTGCAGTGGTCCCACGGCCGGGCCGCCAGCCGCTTCCATCCGGGCTGGCTGCGCGGCAACGGCTGGTTCGGCGGCGAACCGGAGTCCGCTGCGGAGGTGCTCTGGACCGCCGCGGAGCAGCCCGAACCGCCGACCTTTGACGGACCGGAAGCCCTGCGCGACCCTGCGCTCTTCCTGGCCTGGCTGACGGCACTCAGGGATTACGGTGTGGCCCGGCTCGAAAACCTCCCCAGTGAGGACGGTCTGCTGATACGCATCGCCGAACGGGTCGGTCCGGTGCGCGAGTCGAATTTCGGGCGCATGTACACGCTGGAGATCAAGGACGATCCGGACAGCAACGCCTTCACCTCCGCGGCCCTGATGCAGCATATCGACATGCCGACGCGGGAGTGCCCGCACGGGCTCCAGTTCCTGTTCTGCCGCGGCAACACCACCAGCGGCGGCGAGGGCATCTATGCCGACGCCTACCGCATCGCCGCCGACCTGGCCGCAGAAGAACCCCGGCATTTCGAGGCGCTCTGCGATATCCGCTGGACCTACAACAACCGCTCGAAGACCAGCAGCTACAAGGCCACCGGCCCGGTGATCGAACGCAGCAGGACCGGCCGGATCACCGGCATCCGCTACAACACCTGGCTGCGCGCGCCGCTGGTCGCCCCGCTGGCGGAGCAGGACCGGGCCTATCGCAGCTACCGCGCCTTCACCGCGCGGGCGCAGGATGCGAAGTGCCAGATGAAATTCGCCTACAAGCCCGGCGATCTCCTGGCCTTCGACAACCGCCGCGCGCTGCACGGGCGCAACGGCTATGACGCCCGCGGCGGCACGCGCTTCATCGAAGGCCTCTACTCGGACCGGGACGATCTGCATTCTGCCATCCGGTCGCTTGAACGCTCGCTCTCCAAGGGAAAGACATCATGAACATTGCAGCCAATGCCCCCCCCGCCTCCTGCAGCAAGGCCGAATGGCAGGCCCGTGTGGAGCTTGCCGCCGTCTTCCGCATTCTGGCCCAATACGGCATGTCCGACCTTGCCAATGGCGCCGCAGCAGCCCGCGTGCCGGACCAGCCGGACCACTACCTCGTCCACCCCTACGGCATGTTCTGGGAGGAGGCCACCGCATCGGCGATGATCAAGATCGGCCCGGATGGCCTGCCCGTGGACCCCGACGGGCCATGGCTGAACGACGGGGTGCAGAACCTGTGCCAGTGGATCTTCGGCTCCCGCCCCGAAACCATGTTCTTTGTGCACGGCCACGAGGAAGAGGTCATGGCGGTCGGCTCCATCGAGGATGGCCTGCTGCCCCTGAACCAGCCCGCGGTCTACCTGGGCAACCTGACCGGGTACATCGAATACGAGTTCGACGAGGACGACGCCTTCGGTGAGCATTTCGTGCAGACCCTCGGCCGGCACCAGATCCTGATCAGCCGCAATCACGGCTATTACGCGCTTGGCACCACCGCGGCCGAAGCGTTCTTCCGGGCCTATTTCCTGCGCCAGACCTGCTCCACCCAGATCAAGACCCTGTCGATGGGACGGGATCTGCACCTCATCGAGCCGCAGAAGGTCGCGCACTACCAGGACCAAATGGCAAAATCCGCGCATTACAATTACGACGGCAAGACCGAATGGGCCGGGCTGATCCGCATGCTCGACAGGAACAGCCCGGACTATGCACTGTAGCCGCGCCTGCCGCCCGGACCCGGCCAGCCGGGGCGCCGGGGCGCCGGGGAAGACTCCGGGCGGGCCGTCCTACTCCGCAGCCTGCCGGAACGGGCGCCGCGACAGCAGTTCCGCGATGTCAGGCCGGCAGGAGCCGCAGTTCGTGCCCGCCTGCAAGGCCGCGCCAACATCGGCAACGCTCATCAGCCCGCCGCTTTCGATAGCGTGCAGAATGGTGTTGGCCCCGACGCTGAAACAGGCGCAGACCACCGGGCCGGGATCGGGCCGCCCCGCCGCCGGAATGCCGGTCAGAACCTCCGCCGCGCTGCTGCCCGGCACTCCTGCCAGATAATCCCGGCGCACCGCCACCGGCTCCGGCGCGGTGAACAGCGCCGCCATGACTTTGCCATCCTGATGCAGCGCCAGCCGGGCAATGCCCTTGCGGCGGTCCGTCATCACCTGCGCTTCGGCCTCCGGCAGAGCAAACAGGTCCCGCGCAATCGCCTCAAGGTCCGCCAGCGGGGCCAGCCCGGCCAGTTCCGCCCGGTACCCGGCGCCGGTCCGTGCCACCGCCCAGTACTCCGTCCGCGGCGCCATCGGGCGGCAGGAGACGGCAAACCCGTACCAGGCAGCCTGCCAGCGTTCCGCCGCAACAACGGCCCCCTTGCTTTCGGGCTGCCCCGAAACGGGGTCGGTGGCGGCGGCGACGAGGGTGTCAATGCGCGCCGAAGGGGCGGTTTCCCCGGTCCAGTGGATCGGCACGAACAGGTCGCCGGGCTGCACGTCTGCAGTGATCCGGGCGCGCAGGATCGCCTGCCCGTGCGGGCTGCTGAGGCGCAGCAGGTCCGCGGGCTGCACCCCCAGCCGCCGGGCGTCCTCCGGGTGAATGTCGGCAAAGGGTTCCGCCAGGTGCCCCGACAGGCGCGGCGCTTTGCCGGTGCGGGTCATCGTGTGCCACTGGTCCCGGATGCGGCCGGTGTTCAGGCGGAACGGATAGCGGCGGTCCTGCGCAGCAGCCGGCGGGCGCCAGCGGACCGGCAGCATGCGGGCCTTGCCGTCCGGGTGAAAGAACCGCCCGTCCGCAAAGAAGCGCCCGCCCTGGCGTTTGCGGCTCACCGGCCAGCGCACCGGGGCGAGCCCTTCGTAATCAGAGTCGGACAGACTGCTGAGCCCGGAAATGTCGAAATCCAGCCCGAAGCTGCCGGCCAGACCGGACAAGGCCGCATGTTCGCGGAAGATCTGCGCAGGAGACTGATAGTCAAACGCCGCGCCCCAGCCCATGCGCCGGCCCGCATCGGCCAGGATGTCCCAATCGGCGCGGGCCTGGCCGGGCGGCGGCAGGACGGCGCGCTGGCGGCTGATGGTGCGGTCCGAGTTGGTGACGGTGCCGTCCTTTTCCGCCCAGGCAGCAGCGGGCAGCAGCACATCCGCCAGCCGGGCGGTGTCGGTGGCGGCGGTGACGTCGCTGACCACGGTAAAATCGCAAGCCTTGATCGCGGCGGAGACGGCATCGGCCTCCGGCATGGTGACGGCGGGGTTGGTATGGATGATCCACAGCGCCTTCAGCCGCCCCTCCCCTGCCGCGCGGAACAGGTCGACCGCCTTCAGCCCCGCCCGCTCCGGCATCGCCGGGGCGCCCCAGAACTCCTGCACCGCAGCCCGATGGCTGCTGTTTTCCAGATCCATGTGGCAGGCCAGCATATTGGCCAGCCCCCCGACCTCGCGCCCGCCCATGGCGTTGGGCTGGCCGGTCACCGAAAACGGCCCGCAGCCGAGCTTGCCGATGCGGCCGGCGGCCAGATGGCAATTCAGGATGGCGTTCACCTTGTCGGCGCCGGAGGTGGACTGGTTCACCCCCTGGCTGAAGATCGTCACCACCTTTTCGGTGCGCATCCACAGATCGCAGAACGCTGCGATTTCAGCCTCCTCCAGCCCGGTCACCGCGGCATCGGCGGCAAAGGCGGCTTCCAGCGCCGCGCCCAGCCCCTCCACATGCTGCAGGTACTCCGCATCCAGCGCCCCGCCCTCATAAAGCGCCGCCAGCAGCCGGTTGAACAGCGCCGCATCGCTGCCTGCCCGCAGCTTCAGATGCATGTCCGCCTGATCGCAGCTGGCAGTGCGGCGCGGGTCGATCACCACCAGCCGGGTGCCGCGTGCCTCGCGCGCCGCCAGAATGCGCTGGTACAGAACCGGGTGGCACCAGGCCAGGTTGGAGCCCGCCAGAACGATCAAATCGGCCTCTTCCAGATCCTCATAGGTGCCGGGCACCGTGTCGGTGCCAAAGGCGCGCTTGTGCCCCGCCACGGTGGAGGCCATGCACAGGCGCGAGTTGGTGTCGATATTGGCCGAGCCGAGGAAGCCCTTCATCAGCTTGTTGGCGACGTAATAGTCCTCGGTCAGCATTTGGCCCGACAGGTAGAAGCCGACACTGTCCGGCCCGTGCTGCTCCACCGCCTGCCGGAACCTGGCGGCCACCAGATCCAGCGCGCTGTCCCAATCGGTCTCCTGCCCGTTCACCTGCGGCGCCAGCAGGCGGCCCTCCAGCCCCAGGGTCTCTCCCAGCGCCAGCCCCTTGGAGCAGAGCCGCCCCCGGTTGGCCGGATGCTCCGGGTCGCCGCGCACTGCCAGCCCGCCGGCGCCGTCCGGGCGCAGCAGCACGCCGCAGCCGGTGCCGCAATAGGGACAGGCGGAGCGGACCTCCTGGCAAGCTGCAACCGCCATCACGCGGCGCTCCGCTTGCCGATGGCATCGCCGTCAATCAGCAGGCGGCCGCTTTCGACGCGCACCGGGTAGGTGCCGATCCGGCCCTCGTCCGCCCCCTGCGCCTGGCCGGTGTTCAAATCGAACACCCAGTTGTGCAGCGGGCAGGTGACACTCTGGCCGTGCACGATCCCCTCGGACAGCGGGCCGCCCTTGTGCGGGCAGCGGTCGTCGGCGGCAAACACCTCCGCCGCGCCGGTGCGGAACAGCGCAACGCAGCCCACGGGGGTTTTCACCACCCGCGCGCCATGCAGCGGGATGTCTTCGATGTGTCCGATGTCGATCCAGCTCATTCCGCGGCCTCCAGTGTGAGATTGGCAAGCGGCGCGTATTGCGCCCGGGTGGCGCTGTCCTGCGCGTGCTCCGCCCAGGGGTCCTTGCGGTAGACGGACTGCGACAGCTCGAACCGCTCCGCCAGCGCCCTGCGGTTCTCCGTGTCGTCCACGATCTGTTCCTTGACCCAGTCGAGCCCGACCCTGGCCAGCCACTTGTAGATCCGGTCCAGATACCGGGCATTCTCGCGGTAGATCTGGGTCATCGCCGAAATCACCTCGATCGCCTCCTCCTCGGTTGCCACCTTGCACAGCAGCTCAGTGCCCTTGATCTCCATGCCCGCAGCACCGCCGACGTGGATCTCGTAGCCGCTGTCGACACAGACCACGCCGATGTCCTTGCAGGTCGCCTCGGCGCAGTTGCGCGGGCAGCCGGAGACCGCGAGCTTCAGCTTGTGCGGCGTCCAGGACCCCCACAGGTGCTTTTCCAGCTTGATGCCCAGCCCGGTCGAGTCCTGGGTGCCGAAACGGCAGTGATCGGTGCCGACGCAGGTCTTCACCGTGCGCAGCCCCTTGGAATAGGCATGGCCCGACACCAGCCCGGCCCGGTTCAAATCTGCCCACATCGCAGGCAGGTCCTCGCCCCTGACGCCCAGCAGGTCAATGCGCTGGCCGCCGGTCACTTTGACCGTCGGCACGTCGTATTTGTCCGCGGCATCGGCAATGGCGCGCAGCTCATCCGGGGTGGTGATGCCGCCCCACATCCGCGGCACAACGGAAAACGTGCCGTCCTTCTGGATGTTGGCGTGCTTGCGCTCGTTCACGAAACGGCTTTGCGGGTCGTCGCGGTACTCCAGCGGCCAGTCCGCCAGCAGGTAGTAGTTCACCGCCGGGCGGCAGACATGGCAGCCGTTCGGGGTGGTCCAGCCAAGCTCCTGCCAGACCGCGGCCTGGCTCTTCAGCTCCTGAGATTTGATCAGGCGGCGGACGTCTTCGTGGCTGAGATCGGTGCAGCCGCAGACCGGCTGCGCCTGCGGCATCTGGAAGTCGTCGCCCAGCGTCACTTGCAGCAGCTGCTCCACCAGCCCGGTGCAGGTGCCGCAGGAGGCGCTGGCCTTGGTTGTGGCGCGGATGGCGCCGAGGTCGGTGGCGCCGCTTTCGATGGCGCTGGTGATCTGACTCTTGCAGACGCCGTTGCAGCCGCAGATCTCCGCCTCAGGCGGCAAGGCTGCAACGGCTGACAGAGGGTCCGCGGAGGCGCCCCCCTGGAAGGCCGGGCCGAAGATCAGCGTCTCGCGCATGTCCTCGATATCCGTGCCGTCCTTGATCAGGCCGAAGAACCAGCTGCCATCGGCGGTGTCGCCATACATGACGGCACCGATCAGCCGGTCGTCCTCGATCACCAGCCGCTTGTAGATGCCGCGGGCCGGGTCGCGGAACACGATATCCTCGCGGGTCTCGCTCTCGGCAAAGTCGCCCGCGCTGAACAGGTCGCAGCCGGTGACCTTCAGCTTTGTCGCCAGTTCCTTGACGACGAAGGCATTCGGCTGGCCCAGCAGGCTGTCCGCCAGCACCTTCGCCTGATCATAGAGCGGCGCCACCAGACCGAACAGATGGCCATCGAACTCCACGCATTCGCCCACCGCATAGATATCCGGGGCCGAGGTCTGCATCTGCGCGTTCACCTCGATGCCGCGCGCCACATCCAGATGCGCGTCAGTGGCCAGCCGGGTTTCCGGGCGGATACCCACCGCCATCACCACCAGATCGGCCCCCAGCGTTTCGCCGCTTTCCAGCAGTACCGCCCGGGCGCGGTCCTCGCCCAGGATCGCCTTGGTGGCGGCCTGGGTCTTCACGGTTATGCCGCGCACCTCCAGATCCTTGCGCAGCAGGTACCCCGCGGCCTCATCCAGCTGGCGCTCCATCAGGTGGCCCATCAGGTGCAGCACGGTCACATCCATGCCGCGCTCTTTCAGCCCCGCGGCCGCTTCCAGCCCCAGCAGGCCGCCGCCGATCACCACTGCCTTGCCTCCCTTGGCAGCGGCCTCGATCATCGCGTTGGTGTCATCCAGGTCGCGGTAGGAGATCACTCCCGGCAGATCATGCCCCGGCACCGGGATGATAAAGGGCGCGGATCCGGTGGCGATCACCAGCTTGTCATACGGCACATGGCCGTTCTCGCCCTCGACCACTTTCATCTCGGGATCGATCTTCACCACATGCTCGCCGAACCGGCAGGTAACGCCGTGCTCAGCGTACCACGCGTCGGAATGGGTGACGATCTCCTCATAGGTCTTCTCGCCCGACAGCACCGGGCTCAGCATGATGCGGTTGTAGTTGCCGCGCGGCTCGGCGTTGAACAGGGTGATGTCATAGGCGCTAGGGTCCGCGTCGAGCAGATGCTCGATCACCCGGCCAGAGGCCATGCCGGCCCCGATAATGACGAGTTTCTGGGTCATGGTCTCACTCCGCTGCAATCTTGTCTGCGGCCGGTTTGGGGGCCGGCTTGGCCCCGTGCTCGTATTCCTCCAGGAAATCGAGCACCTCCTGCCGGTAGGTGTAGTAATCCGGGTGCTCCAGCAGCGCCTTGCGGGTGCGCGGGCGCGGCAGGTCCACGTCGGTGATCCTGCCGATGGTGGCTTGGGGTCCGTTGGTCATCATCACCACCCGGTCGGCCAGCAGGATCGCCTCGTCCACGTCATGCGTGACGCAGATCGCGGTCACCTTGGTGCGGCTCCAGACCTCCATCAGCACCTCCTGCAGCTCCCAGCGTGTCAGGCTGTCGAGCATGCCGAAGGGTTCATCGAGCAGCAAAAGCTTGGGCGACAGCGCAAAGGCGCGGGCGATGCCGACCCGCTGCTGCATGCCGTTCGACATGGCGTTTGCGGGCTTGTCCATCGCATCCGCCAGGCCGACGCGCTCGAGGTAGTATTCCACCACGTCCTGCCGCTCCGCCTGCGACGCCTTGGGGTAGACCTTGTCGACGCCGATGGCGCAGTTCTCCCGCGCGGTCAGCCAGGGGAACAGGTTGGGCGACTGAAACACCACCGCGCGTTCCGGGTCGGCGCCCTCCACATGGCGGCGGTCCAGCTTGATCGCCCCTTCGGAAATCGCATTCAGCCCCGCCGCCATCGTCAGCACGGTGGATTTGCCGCAGCCCGAATGGCCGATCAGCGAGATGAACTCGCCCTTGTTTATCTTGAGGTTGAAATCCTCAACCACCGTCAGCGGCCCCTTCGGGGTCGGGTAGATCTTGTGCAGCTGCGAGAAGTCGAGGAAGCGCTCCTCGGTCATGGTTTTCGACGCCTCGGCCACCGCCGCGGGCAGCCCGTGGATCGGGGTCACGTCCGGCAGGCTGCGGGAGCCTTCGACGCGGGCGGCGATGCCTGCGTCCATCAGGCAGGAGGTCACCTCGGCGCGCAGACGTTTGAAGCTGTCATTTGTGTTCATGGCAGAGCGGTCGCGCGGGCGGGGGATGGAGACCTGGAACGCCTCGCCCAGGGTGCCGTCCGGATTCAGCGCGATGATGCGGTCGGCCAGCAGGATCGCCTCGTCCACGTCATTGGTGATCAGCACGCAGGTCTTCCTGTCGGCCTGCCAGATCGCCTCGATCTCATCGGCGAGGTTTGCGCGGGTCAGCGCATCCAGCGCCGACAGCGGCTCATCCAGCAGCAGCACCTCCGGGTCCATCGCCAGTGCGCGCGCCACGTTGACCCGCTGGCGCATGCCGCCCGACAGCTCCGCCGGGCGCCGGTGCGCAGCGTGGCTGAGACCGACCATGCCGACATAGTGATCCACCTTGGCCTGTTTTTCGGCACGGGCCATGCCGGGGAAGATCGTGTCCACCGCCAGCGAGACATTGCCGTTCACCGTCAGCCAGGGCATCAGCGAATAGCGCTGAAAGATCACGCCGCGCTCCGGACCGGGGCCGGTGATCGCCTCGCCACGGTAGGTGACCGAGCCGCTGGAGGGCTGGTCCAGCCCGGCCATCAGGTTGATCAGCGTGGTCTTGCCGGTGCCGGAAAAGCCCAGGAGCACCAGAAACTCGCCCTCCTGAACCTGCAGGTTGATGTTTTTCAGAACATCGGTGCGGGCGGTGCCCTCGCCAAAGCTCTTGGAGACGTTTTTGAACTCAAGAACGCTCATGGCGGATCACCGGTTGTTCGTGAAGGTAAACAGCGACTGCAGCGCGAACATCACCCGGTCCAGCAGGAAGCCGATGATGCCGATGGTCAGCACCGCAACGATGATCTTGGCCAGCGACTGCGAGGAGCCGTTCTGGAATTCATCCCAGACGAATTTGCCCAAGCCGGGGTTCTGCGCCAGCATCTCGGCGGCGATCAGCACCATCCAGCCTACGCCCAGCGACAGCCGCAAGCCGGTGAAGATCAGCGGCAGCGCCGAGGGCAGCACCAGCTTGGTGATCTTGGTATAGGTGTTCATTTTCAGAACCTTGGAGACGTTGACCAGATCCTTGTCGATGGAGGCCACCCCCAGCGCGGTGTTGATCAGCGTCGGCCACAGCGAACACAGCGTCACGGTGATGGCGGAAACCAGGAAGGATTTGGCGAACAGCCCGTCATTGCTGGCATAAAGCGCCGAGACGATCATGGTGACGATCGGCAGCCAGGCCAGCGGCGACACCGGCTTGAAGATCTGCACCAGCGGGTTGATGGCGGAATTGGCCACCGGCGACAGCCCCGCCAGAATGCCCAGCGGAATGGCCACTGCCGATGCGATCAGGAAGCCGAAGAACACCGTCTGGATCGAGGTCCAGATCTGCTGATAGTAGGACGGCGCGCCGGTATAGGGGATGTCTTTCACCCGCTCGGGCTGGCCGCGGTCGATGAAGCGCTGATTGCGGGCCTCGACCTTCTCGTAGTGGGCGCGCTCCTTGACGGCCTTGGCCTGGGCGTCCTGATGCAGGTTGACGGCCTCGGCCCAGACCGCGGCGGGGCCGGGAATGGCACCGAGCGAGGTCTGCACCTTCGGCGCCAGGCTGCCCCACAGCAGCAGAAACGCGGCGATGGCAATTAGCGGCACCGCCAGCAGGCGCCAGATTTCCTTTATCTGGGCACGGGGGTTGTCGCCGGCGGCGGCCTTCAGAACCGGGGTGATCCAGGCCAGGCCAAAGACCTGGAACCAGGCATCCAGCTTGTTGATCCGGGTAAACAGCCGCGCGCGGCGGGCGTCAGAGCTGAGCGTGTCGGGGTCGGCGGTGGTCATAACTGGGTCCTTTTCGGGGAATGCTGCAGCCGGGCGGCGGCAGCGGCCTTGGCTGGCCGCGCCGCGCGCCTGCCAGGGGTCAGCCCTGTACGGCGCTGCCGACGACGGTCTGGCCGGCTTTCAGGCCGATCGGCAGGCTGTCGATATAGGCGTTGGGGGTTTTGCCATCGAAGGGGATGCCGTCGATGATGTCTTCGGCCGGGGTCGGCGCTTTGTAGCCATCGCTATCCCAGGGGAAGTCGGCGGCATCGGCAAGTCCTTCATCGACCAGCATCTTTGCCGCTTCCAGGTAGATTTCGGGCTTGTAAACCGAACGCGCGACCTCGTCATACCAGCTATCGGGCTTGGCCTCATCGATCTGCCCCCAGCGGCGCATCTGGGTCAGGTACCAGACCGCGTCCGAATAGAAGGGATAGGTGGCGTTGTAGCGGAAGAACACGTTGAAGTCCGGCACGTCGCGCTTGTCGCCCGGCTCGTATTCAAACGTCCCGGTCATCGAGTTGGCGATCACCTCCGGATCGGCGCCGACGTAATCGGGACGCGACAGGATCTCGACCGCCTCGGCGCGGTTGGCGTTGCCGTTTTCATCCAGCCACATGGCGGCGCGGATCAGCGCCTTGACCACGGCACGGGTGGTGTTGGGGTTTTCCTCGGCGAACCCGGCAGTGATGCCGAACACCTTTTCCGGGTTGTTCTTCCAGATTTCGTAATCGGTGATCACTGGCACGCCGATGCCCTTGAACACCGCCTGCTGGTTCCACGGCTCGCCCACGCAGTAGCCGGAGATGGTGCCCGCCTCCAGCGTCGCGGGCATCTGCGGCGGCGGGGTCACCGACAGGAAGGCCTCGGCGGCGATCTGGCCGGTCACGTTCTCGGGGGAGTAATAGCCGGGGTTGATGCCGCCCGCGGCCAGCCAGTAGCGCAGTTCATAATTATGGGTGGAGACCGGGAACACCATGCCCATGTTGAAGGGCTTGCCCTTGGCGTTGAAGTCCTCGATCACCGGCTTGAGGTAGGAGGCAGAGATCGGGTGCGCGATCCTGCCATCCGCGTCCCTCGGCAGGTTCGGCTTCATCATCTCCCAGACCTCATTGGACAGGGTGATGCCGTTGCCGTTCAGATCCATGGAAAACGGCGTGATGATATGTGCCTCGGTACCATAGCCGATGGTGGCGGCCAGCGGTTGGCCCGCCAGCATATGGGCGCCGTCCAGGGTGCCGTCGATGACGCCGTCCAGCAGCACTTTCCAGTTGGCCTGCGCCTCCAGCGTCACGAACAGCCCCTCGTCGTCGAAAAAGCCCTGCTCATAGGCCACCGCCAGCGGCGCCATGTCCGTCAGCTTGATGAAACCGAAGGTCAGCACGTCCTTTTCCAGCTCCAGCATGTCAGCCAGGGCCGGGGCGGTCAGCGCGGTGGAGCCTGCGAGGGCAAGGATCAGGGTCTTCATCGGGTCGGTTTCCTTTGTTTGCTGCGTCCGGGGCAGAAGCCCGGACAGAAAAAAAGCCGCTGACGCGCACCGCCGGGAGGAGTGGCGGTGGGTCGAGCGGCTTTGCTCAGTGAAACCCGGTCTTCGGGATAATTCTCAGTCAGGCTCCGTTGCCTGTCTGACCTCAGACTGCCGGAAGAACCGGGCGGCGCCAAAGGTTTCTTCGCTGTCGCAGCAAACTTTTCTGCACTGCGGCGTCAGATGCCGGAAAGCTGCCTGCTTTTTCATCAACCCGCGGCCAAGGGATCAAAAACGCGGCCATCGAAGAACCGGTTCGGCAGCAGGCTGAGGTCATCCGATTCTCCCGCTGCCAGCAGCGGGGCGCCGATCGCGCCTTCCAGTTTCGAAGAGGCGCCGGGCAAATCCGCGCCGGTCCCGCGCAGGGCATCGCGGTACAGATCGCTGCGGAACACGCGCCCGGCCATTGCCAGCGCCGCCGCGCGGTCCAGCCCGTTCCGGTCCGCAAGCTGCAGCGCGATCCATTGGGCCTGGCTGCGCCAGGGGAAGCCTGCAGCGCCATCGTGGAAACCTAAGAAGTCCGCCGCTTCGCGCTGCAGCCCCTGGGCGGTGACCGTGAATGACCCGGAGAGCGCGCGCTCGATGATTTCGGCGGGCAGGTCAAGATAGCGCCGGGAGGACAGGATTTCCGCCGCCAGCCCGCGCGAGGCCGGATCGGCCAGCCAGCGGCCCGCGCGCCACAGCGCCCGGATCAGACGGCCGGCCAGGCCGGGTTCCGCGTCCGCCCAGGCGCTGCGGACCGCCAGCACCTTTTCCGGCGCAAAGGACCAGATCGCCCGGCCCGGCAGCAACAGCGCCCCTGCCCCCTGCTCCACCGCCATCGACCCCCATGGCTCGCCGACGCAGAAGGCGTCGATCTCCCCGCAGCGGATGGCCTCGGCCATCAGCGGCGGCGGCACCGTGCGGATGCCGATGTCCCGGGGCATCTCCGCCCCCAGCCCTTTCAGCCAGTAAGTCAGCAGTTCGGCATGCATGGAGAAGGGAAACGGGACGCCAATCCGCAGATCCGGACCTGCGGCGGCAAGCAGCGCCCTGCCCGCGGACACGGCGTCATCAAAGGCAAAACTGTGCCCGGCGCCGGCCAGCCTGCGGGCCAGGGCGCTGCTGACCCCGATCACCGTGCCGTTGACGGACAGCACCGACAGCACCGACAGGGGCGCGCTGGCGCCGCCGAGGCCAAGCGCCGCGGCCACCGGCACCGGCGACAGCATCTGGGCGGCATCCACCTGGCCGAAGGCCAGCATGTCCCGCAGCGACGACCAGGACGGCGCGCGGTGCAGCTCCAGCGTCAGTTTCTCCTCGGCGGCAAAGCCCATTTCCTGCGCCGCAATCAGCGGCGCCGCATCGGTCAGCGGGACATAGCCGGCGGGGATCCGCGTCACGCTCATGCCAGCAGCCCCGCCGCCGTGACCAGCGCCTGCGCCACCTCGGCGACGCGCTTGTTCTGGTCCATCGCCGCCTTGCGCAGCAGCGCATAGGCCTCATCCTCGCCAATGCCCCGCGCCTTCATCACCATTCCCTTGGCACGGTCGATGACCTTGCGCTCCTCCAGCGCGCGCTTGGCTTCGGCAAGCTCGGTGCGCATCCGCTGGAACAGGCGGAACCGCGCAATGGCGGCATCCAGCACCGGTTTCAGCCGGGCGGGCTGCAGACCGTCGACCACATAGGCCGACACCCCCGCCTCCACCGCGGCGGCGGACAGCCCGTCCTCGCTGCGGTCGGCGAAAATGGCCACCGGCCGGTCCTTAGGGCCGGACGCCAGCGTCAGCTCCTCCAGCACATCGCGGGAGGGATTGGCGATATCGATCAGCACCACATCCGGGTCCCGCATCTGTATCTGACGCGCCAGGCCCGAGGGTTCCGAGATCACCTGAATGTCGAATTCGCCGGCATCCCGCAGCCCGTCCACGATCATGAACGCGCGTTCGCGGTCTGTTTCGACGACAACAATGGACAGGGCATCCGGCATGGCCGGAGCATGGGTTGCGGCGGAGAATGCTGTAAAGGCCCGGCACGCCGGGCGCCCGCCCGGAACCCTGCCGGCGCCGCTTTTTTAAGCACGCCGTCCAATCTTTCGGCTGAAGAAAAGGCGCCTCGCGACCGGCTGGCGCCTTCCATCCGCTCCAGGCCTGGATGCTCGAGCTCCTCGAAATCGGGATATGGCCAGGCTATTCGCCGAAATGCCGCGCCAGTACCTTCCGGGCGGTGTCCAGATATTCGTTCTGCCGCTCAGCAGTCATCCTGTCCCAGGTGCGGTAAACGTGGCGCAGGCGGGGGTGTTCACGCAACTTTTGCGCATTGCGCGCAAGGAAGTCCCAGTAGAGCGGGTTGAACGGGCAGGCGTCCGCGCCGGTCTTGCGCTTCACGTCATACCGGCAGCCGGCGCAGTGGTCTGACATCTTGTTGATGTAATTGCCGCTGGCGGCATAGGGCTTTGATCCCAGCAGGCCGCCGTCGGCAAACTGGCTCATGCCGATGACATTCGGCGCCTCGACCCATTCATAGGCGTCGGCATAGACCGCCAGATACCATTCATGCACCTGAAACGGATCGACCCCGGCCAGCAGGGCAAAGTTTCCCGTCACCATCAGGCGCTGGATGTGATGCGCGTAGGCCTCTTCTAGGGTCTGGCTGATGGCGGCAGCCAGGCAGGCCATGCCGGTTTCGCCGGTCCAGTAGAATTCCGGCAGGGGGCGGGTGGCCTCAAGGAAATTCTGATCGGTATAGCCCGGCATGTTGAGCCAGTAGATGCCGCGCATGTACTCGCGCCAGCCGATGATCTGGCGGATGAACCCCTCCGCCGCGTTGAGCGGTGCGCGCCCCTCGAAATAGGCGCGCTCGACCCGGCGGCAGACCTCCAGCGGCTCCAGCAGGCCTGCGTTGATGTAATGCGACAGGACCGAGTGGTAGAGGAACCGCTCGCCTTCCAGCATGGCGTCCTGATAGTCGCCGAAATCCGGCAGCGCCTGTTCCACGAAGCCTTCAAGCGCCTCCAGCGCGCCGGTCCGCGTTACTGCGAACCAGAACGGGCGCAGGGTGCCGAAATTGCCGCCAAAGCGGGCGTCAACCAGGTCCAGAACCTCCTCCGTGATGCCGTCGGGCGTGGTTTGCAGCGGGCGCGGCAGGAACATTCCACCGCTCGCGGGTTTGCGGTTTTCGTGGTCGAAGTTCCACTTGCCGCCCTCCGGCTGACCGCCATCCATCAGCAGCCCGGTCTCGCGGCGCATCTCGCGGTAGAAATACTCCATCCGCAGCTGCTTGCGCCCCTCGGCCCATTGCTGGAATCGCTGGTGGGAGCAGAGAAAGCGGCTGTCCTGCCGCATGTCCAGTTCGACGCCCGCCTGTTCGGCCCAATCCAGCAGCGCGGACTTCAGCCGGTGTTCTCCGGGCTCCGTAACCACCACCCGCGCCTGCGGATGGTCCGTGCGCAGCCGGTCGATCTCGCCGGTCAGGCTGCCGGAGTTGCCGGGATCGTCCAGCCGCACATAGCGCAGCCGCCAGCCGCCGGCCTCCAGCTCTTGCGCGAAATGGCGCATGGCCGAAAACACAAAGGCGATCTTCTTCTTGTGGTGGCGGACATAGGAGGCCTCTTCCATCACTTCGGCCATCAGAAGGATGTCGCGCGAGGGGTCCGCGTCCGTCAGCGAAGGAATATTGCGGCTGAGCTGATCACCCAGGATGAGGATGAGATTGCCATCGGCAGCGGGTTCGCGTTCGTCGGTCATGCCGCGGCGCCCGGGCGGTTCATTGCGCGGGCCGCATGGTGGCGACCAGCTCGGCAACCTTGACGCCGAACTTGCGCATCTCGGCCCGGTTCATGATGACACCGTCCTCGGTCAGATACAGCCAGTCGGTGGCCGTCAGCCGGTGCCCGCCGGAGCGTTCCGGCAGGATGATCTCGTAGCTGAGGCGCACGGTGGAGCCGGAAACCGTGCCCTGCGCCTCTCCGACAATGTCATCCGCAGTGGCGGTGAAGCTGTTGCCGGGACCAAGGCTCAGGTGCCATTTGCGGCTTTGGCTGGTGCCGTTGGAATAGGTGAACTCCTCGCTCAGCGTGCCGGTATCCCCGTTCCAGTCGCCGACCATGCGGGCAGTGAAGCTGTTGGACATCCGGCCATCAGGCCCGAAGATCACCCCTTCGGAGCGGATCTCGCCCGAGAGGTGTTTGGTCAGGACGAAATCGGGGCCGGTGCCGGAATAATCTTCGGGTGCCTGCGCGCGGAAACTGAACAGGTAGCTGCGCGCAAAGGTGGCGAGAAGCAGGACCGCAAAGCAGATGGTGAGAAGTTTCATGCTGTTGCTCTTTCGGATGGCAGGGTCAGGGCAAAGGCGAAGGCGGCGGTTTTCAGGATGCAGGGCAGAACCGCATAGGACAGGGCAAGGGCGCGCAGCGCCTGCGGGCTGTTGTCCGCTCCGGGCCGGAACCCCTGCTGCTGCAAAAGCGGCAGCGCCAGCGCGGCGGCCAGCGCCAGCGCCAGCTTGCCCGCAAAGGACCAGATGCCGAAGGCGGCAGAGGCATTGAGGCCTGCGCGGGTCAGCGCGATGCTGAACATCGCGGGCAGCAGCACCATGTCAGCGCCAAGCGTGGCACCCGAGACCGCGCAGATCAGGGCAAACCCCGGCAGGCCGCCCGGACCCAGCGCCGCGGCGCCGGCAAAGCTGGCGATCGCCAGCGGCATGGCGATGAGCAGCGTCTGCTTCGCCCCGATCCGCCGGCTGAGGCGCGCCCACAGCGGCACGCTCAAGCCGGCGCAGAGGAAAAACAGAACCAGCAGCGGCCCGGCGTAGCCCGCGAGCTGCAGGCGGTCCTCGACAAAGAACAGAAACAGGGTGGAGGTCAGCGCCACCGGCAAGCTGTTCAGCACCGCGAGCGTCAGCAGGCGCAGCGCCCCGGCCTGTGCCAGGGCCATGGCTGACAACGGCTGGCCGGTGACCGCCGGGCGCCTCCAGACCGGCCGGGTCGCCGCCGCGGTGAACAGGGCAAAGACCCCAAGCACCAGACCAAAGACCGCGTAGCCTTGACCTGCGGCCCCGAGTGCCACCAGCACCGCCGGTGCGATGGCCGCAAAGATCACGCCGCTCAGCATCCCCGCTTCGCGGAAGGCCGCCAGTGTCAGAAGTTCTCGCGGGGTGGACTGCTTGGCCAGCGTGGCGCTGCGGCCGTACAGCAGGATCATGCCCAGACTGTAGGCCGAAAACAGCAGGAGCAGGACCAGCACCAGTTTCGCCACCGCCAGCGGCCCCGCCGTCAGCCCGAACAGCAGCGGAAATCCGATCGCCAGCCCGCCAGCAGCCGCCAGCGCGAACCACGGCTGCATCTGCGGCCAGCGGTCGATGGCCCAGCCGATCAGCGGATCCTGCACAAGGTCGAACAGGCGGATGGCCAGCAGGATGCCGCCGAGCGCGCCCAGCCCGATCCCGAGGTTCACCGAGGCAAACTGCGGCAGGTGAATATACAGCGGGATCCCCGCCGAGGCGAGCATCATCGCATAGAGGCTGACCCGGGGATACAGCATCCTCAGCCCAGCAGCGCGCGGGTGAAGCGGGGCGAGCGGCTGTTGGGGCCCACAAAGATCGACATGAAGCCGCGCTTGATCCCCGGCTGGGACAGGGTGCAGGCGCTGCGGCCATTGCGCAGAAAGCGGATCCGGTCCGGACCTTCGCTGACCGCCAGATAGCGATCGCCGGGGGCAACGCCCTGGAAGCAGGCCTCGAACCGGGCGCGGTCCGGCGCGGCCTGGCCGAGCCGCCGCATTTCGCGCAGGGTGGTCTCGACCAGATCGGTCTGGCTCAGCTTTCGCTGGTAGGTGAGCTCAAGCGCGAAATCCTGACCCCAGTCCAGCGGTGCGCCGCCGCGGGTGAACAGCCGCGCCTGATAGACCGGGAGGCCCAACAGCCGGAAGGTCGCCGCGCCGCGCTGTTCGGCTCCCGGCAGCAGCGATTGAACCGGAGAGGCAAAGCCGACCGCCGGAACCGCCAGCAGGCAGAGGGTCAGGAGCAGCTTACGCATGGGCCAGTTCCACCTGCACAACATTGGTGTGGCCGATGGCAAAGGAGGCAGCGCAGATCTCCAGGTAGTACTGCCAGTTGCGGAAGAAGGCCTCGCCATAGCCCAGATCCATGATCCGGCGCTTTTGCGCCGCCAGACGCTCGGCCCAGATCCGGCAGGTGCGGGCATAGTCCCCGCCGAAGGCGAAACTGTCTGCCACCTGCAGCCCCGCCGACCTGGCCTGCTGCGCGATCACCTGATCGGACAGCAGCATGCCGCCGGGAAAGACATACTGGCGGATGTAATCCGAAGAAGTCCGGTAGGTCTGAAAGAAATCATCCCGCACCGTGATCGCCTGCAGCAGCACCCGGCCGCCTTCGGCCAGGCTGTCTTTCAGCTTGGCGAAATAACTGGGCCAGTAGCGCTCGCCCACCGCTTCGATCATCTCGATCGAGACGATGTTGTCGAATTTGCCGCCAATATCGCGGTAGTCGCGCAGCTGGATGTCGGCGCGCCCGTCCAGGCGGCTCTCGGCATAGCTGTGCTGGTTGCGCGAGATGGTGACGCCGGTCACGTCGCGGCCCTCGGCGCTGGCCTGCTCAGCAAAGCCGCCCCAGCCGCAGCCGATCTCCAGCACCCGCTCGCCTTCGCCCAGCCGCGACAGGATGCGGGCGATCTTGCGGGTCTGCGCCTGCGCCAGATCATCGCCCTCCGCGCCGAACAGGCCGGACGAATAGGTCATGCCGTCGTCCAGCCACAGCTGGTAAAACTCATTTCCCACATCATAATGCGCGCGGATGTTCCGGCGGGCGCCACGCTTGGAGTTGGCGCGCAGCAGCGTGTCGACGATGCGGAATTTGGCGCGGTTCAGCGGGCTGGCCTTATCATAGTTTCCCAGATGCTCGCGGTTCTGCATTGCCAGCCGCATCAGCCCCTCGACCGACGGCGTGTCCCACAGGCCCTGCACATAGGCCTCGCCCAGCCCAACCTGGCCGTGCGCCGCCATCGCCGGGACCGCGGCCCAGTCGTTGATCTGCATTTCGGCCTCGGGCCCGCGGTCGCCGAATTCATAGCGCGCGCCGTCGGGGGTGCGCAGCGTCAGGCGGCCCTCACGCAGTCGCGCGCAGGCCGTCAGGAATTGCAACTGAAGGGCTTTGTCCGTGAATGCCATGATCTGTTCCTTTGGCCGGGAAAGGGGTGAGAGAATTCATCATACGGACAATCCGCATGGCGCTGGCGATGCCGTCTTCGTGAAAGCCATGCCGGTTGTAGGCGCCGGCAAACCAGGTGCTGTTCTCGCCCTGCATCGCCCGGATCTGGCGCTGCGCCCGCAGGGCGGCCTTGTCGAAAATTGGGTGTGAGAACTCCACCCGGTCATAGATTTTCTCAGCCGGGATGGGGCGCGAGGGATTCAGGGTGACAAACAGCGGATCGCTTTCCGGGATGCTTTGCAGCCGGTTCATCCAGTAGGTGACGCCGACGCCGCCGTTTTGGCTGCGGTAGGCCCAGCTGGACCAGCAGCTGCGCCGCCTGGGCATCTGGCCTTCGTCGCAGTGCAGCACCGCCGTGTTCGGCTGGTAGCGGATCGCCCCCAGCGCCGCGGCTTCGGACGGGGTGGCATCCGCGCCCAGGACCGCCAGCGCCTGATCGGAGTGGCAGGCAAGGATGATATCGTCAAAAACCTGCGCTTCGGCGCCCTGCGCCTGCACCGAAACACCGCCCGCAGTGCGGACAACGCGCTGCACCGGGCTGGCGGTGCGGATCACGCAGCCGCGGGCAATCAGCGCGGCCTCCAGACGGTGGACGTATTCGATGCTGCCGCCCTTGACCGTCCACCACTGATGCTTGCCGGTGCCCGCCAGCAGCGCGTGGTTGCGGAAGAAGCGGACCAGCGATTGGGCCGGGAAGGCATCGACGTCGGTGACCGGGGTCGACCAGATCGCACCGCACATCGGCAGCAGGTAGTGGTTGCGGAACCAGCTGCCGAGGCCCAGCTCCGTCACCAGCTCGCCGATGGTCTTGTCGTCATCTGTGGCGGCGGCCTCGGCCCGTTTGCCGAAGCGCACGATATCGGCGACCATCTTGTGGAATTGCGGCCGCACCAGGTTGCGCTTCTGGGCCGTCAGCATGCGCAGACTGTTCAGCCCGTACTCCAGGCGGCCGTCGTCGATGCTGGCGCAAAAGCTCATCTCGCTCTTGATCACCGGCACGTCCAGCTCGCGGAACAGGCGGGTCAGGTATGGGTAGGTGGCGTAGTTGAAAACGATGAAGCCGGTATCGACCGGCTGGTCGCCGGTCTTGCCTGCCATCACGGTGCGCGCATGGCCGCCGAGACGGGGCGCGGCCTCGAACAGGGTGACGTCATGTGTGCCAGCCAGGTAATAGGCGGCGGACAGCCCGGAAATGCCGCCTCCCACGATGGCGATCTTGCGGCGTGGCCCCTGTGTTTGATCCAGCATGCGACGGCTTTCCTTGCTGTTGTTCGGACCGGATACGCCGCAGGCAGGAACGCGGATCACATTTTTCCCGATAAAACGGTGCGTGCCGGTGATCCGGGGCGAAGGTGCGCGCGTATCCGTTGCATGATCGAACATGTTGCAGCCCAGACCATTCACGCGCGCCGGGGGCGTCTGAAGAACGCTTTTCGCTACGGGGTGGATTTCATCCTGACCGACATGACCCGCGGCGCGCCGCCGCTGCTGTCGCGCAACCGCTTCAACCTGTTCTCGGTCCATGACCGCCGCCACGGCGGCCCCCGCGGCAAGGGGCGCGGCATCGCCTGGTTCCGCGCGGAGCTGGAACGGCGCGGCTTCGCGCTGGAGGGCGCAGAGCTGCTGCTGCTGACCCAGCCCAGCTTCCTGTGGTTCCACTTCAACCCTGTCAGCTTCTGGATCGCGGTCAGGGACGGCAGCCCGCGCGCCTTCATCGCCGAGGTGAACAACACTTTCGGCCACCGCCACTGCTATTTCGCGGCGCATCCCGATTTCCGTCCGATCCGGCAAAGCGAGGTGATCGAGGCGGAGAAGCTGATGCATGTCTCGCCGTTCCAGCAGGTGGCCGGGTGCTACCGCTTCAATTTCGGAATGACCGAGCACGCCTTCAACATCCGGATTTACTACACCAACGGGGCCGAGGGCGTGCTGGCCACGCTGAACGGCCTGCGCCGGCCTGCCACCGCCGGCGGGCTGGCGCGCGCCGCGCTGCGCCGACCGCTGGGCGCGGCGCGGGTGGTGGCGCTGATCTACTGGCAGGCACTGAAGCTGTGGATCAAGCGCGCGCCCTTCCTGAAAAAGCCCGCGCCGCCGGAGCCGCTGATTTCAAACAGTTCAACTTTTTCGAAAGGTTAGGCGCGTGACGCGGTTTGCAGGCAAGACCTTCTGGCTGGTCGGCGCCAGCCACGGGCTGGGCCGCGAAGTCGCCCGGCAGCTCGACCGCGAAGGGGCGCGGCTGATCCTGTCGGCGCGCTCGGCTGAAGCGCTGGAGGCGCTGGCGGCGGAACTGCGCGGGGCAAGAGCGGTGCCGGTGGACGTGACCGACATGCAGTCGGTCCGGCAGGCCGCGCAGCAGGCCGGGCCGGTGGATGGCATCATCTACAACGCAGGCACCTATGAGCCGATGCGCACTCAAGCCTGGGACAGCGCCGCGGTGCTGGCGATGAGCGACGTGAACTTCGCCGGCGCGCTGCGGGTGCTGGGGCAGGTGCTGCCCGGTTTCATCGCGGCGGGCCGGGGCGATATCACGCTGGTCGGCTCGCTGGCCGGGTACCGGGGCTTGCCTGCCTCGATCGGCTATGGCGCCAGCAAGGCGGCGCTGATCAGCCTGGCGGAAACCATGCGGCATGATCTGAAGGGCAGCGGCGTCACCGTCCGCGTGATAAACCCCGGCTTCATCAAGACCCGGCTGACAGACAAGAACAGCTTTAAGATGCCGCAACTGATGACACCGGAGGCGGCCGCCGGGCATGTGGTCGACGCCATGCGGTCGCGCCGGTTCCGGACGGATTTCCCGCGGCCGTTTTCCTATGCGATCAAGGCGTTCAGCCTGCTGCCCGATTGGCTGGTCTACCGCGGCAAGTAGGTCCGCCGCCGGGGCGACGGCCCCGGTCAGATCCGGAACAAGGGCTGCAAGAGGCGCGGCATGAAGGCTTTGAAACGCAGCGGCGCATCGGTCGCAGCCAGGCAAATGCAGGGATCGCCCGCGTCCGCAACCGGCGTGTGCTCCAGCGTCTCATCGCCGATTTCAACGTCGCCGACACCAAAGCGCCCGGTCTCGTCGCTGAAACTGCCCTGCAGCACCAGCGTCAGCTCCAACCCGTTGTGGCTGTGATCCGGCACCGCCTGTCCCCCAGGGATGTACAGCAGCCGGGCGGAACCCAGATCATCCTCGAACAGGATGTTCTGCCTGACCCCCATACCCAGTGTTTTCCAGCGCGGCGGCCGCCCCTTCAGCGACTGCATCACCGGCCCCGGATAGATGCCGCTGGCGTCATAGACCGGCTCGGGCGCTGCAGGCTCATCCAGCTGCGCCATCAGGTTCGATTTCGCGTCCTGCGACATCGCCACGGCGGCGGCCTCCTCCAGCAGCGCGCCGCCAACCGCCTGATGCGCGCCAAGCGCGGCCCGGCAGTCGCGGCACAGCGACAGGTGGCTGGCGACAACCAGGGAAAAAGCATGCGGCAGGCTGCCCGCCGCATAGGCCGCGATCATCGGGTCGGGGATGTGATGTGTGATTGCAGGCATTCAACGCAATCCTTTTAGTTCCTTGCGCAGCCGCCCAAGTCCAAGGCGGATGCGCGATTTGACTGTTCCCAGCGGCAGGCCCGTCCGGGCGCTGATCTCCTGATGGGTCAGGTCGCCGATATAGGCCTTTTCGATCATCTCCCTCTGATCCGGCTGCAAGCGGGCGATGGCCTGTTTCAGATGCAGGGTCTCCTGCTCGAGCGCCAGAACCTGGCTGGCATCGGGTTCGGTTCCGGGATCCTCTGCCAGCTCATCGGGCACCGGCCGGCGTTCCTTGCGGATGATATCGATATGGCGGTTGCGGGCGATCTGGTAGATCCAGGCCGACGCCTGCGCCTTGTGCGGATCAAACAGCGCCGCCTTGCGCCAGATGGTGAGCATGACATCCTGCACGATCTCTTCCGCCAGCGCGGGCCGCGCGCCGCAGCGGATGACAAACCCCTTCAGCCGCGGCGCCAGAAAATCAAACATGTCACCGAAGGCCTCCCGGTCCCGGTGATCGCGCACCGCCAGCAGCCAGACGGTGAGCTGTGAAAAGGTTTGGTCTTCTGACACTACTGCTCTGCCCTCAGGGGATGCCCGAAGCACAGTGTCTTCACCGGGCGGACTGTCCATGTTCAGTGTCAGCATAGTCCGGTTACGCTGCGCTGTGAAAGTTGGATCACAGGCCGGCGCAATTTTTGCCCGGCGGTTCATGCCGCCGGGCGGTCAGGGCGGCGGCAGCAGACCCGGCGGCATGCGCTTCGCGTGGTTTTCAGCCACCGCCGCGCAGGGCGGCGGTGGCCTTCTGCATCGCGAGGATCAGGGCATCGCGCCTGGCCGACAGTTCCGCCGGGGTCTGCCCCCGCGCTTCCTCGCTGACACCCTTGATCAGGGTTTCGGCGACCTCACCGTTCAGCCGGACTTGGCCAAGGTCATCCCACCAGCCGTTGAATGTATCGCTGAAATGGTCGCAGAAAGCCCGCAGGCCGCCCTCGCCGGCGCCAAGGTTGAACAGCATGGTCGGCCCCATGGCCGCCCACCGCAGCCCGGGTCCGGCCCAAACAGCCTTGTCGACATCTTCGACGCTGGCAACCCCCTCCATCACCAGGCTGATCGCCTCGCGCCAGATCGCGGCCTGCAGGCGGTTGGCGACGTGGCCGGGTTTTTCCTTGTTGACGCGGATCGTGACCTTTCCAACCGCTTGGTAGAACCGCTCGGCAGCCTCGGCAACGCCGTCCTGCGTACGGACATTGCCCATAACCTCCACCAGAGGAATGAGGTGCGGCGGATTGAAGGGATGGCCAAGCACAAACCGCGCGGGATCCTGCCAGCCGCCCTGCATCTGGCTCAATGTCAGGCCCGAAGCCGAACTGGCCACGATGGCCTCAGCATCCAGAGCCCGTTCGATTTCGGCAAAGACGGCGTGTTTGACGGGCAGGCGCTCGGGCACGTTCTCCTGCACGAAGGCAGCACCGGCCACGGCCTGCGCGGCACTGTCGTGAAAACTGAGGGCGTCAGGATTGCCGTGACCGGCCAGACCAAGCTCCGTCAATGCGGGCCAGGCCATCTCGACATAATCGCGCACCGCCTTTTCGGCGCCGGGTGCCGGGTCGAACATGGCAACGGAACGGCCGGAGGCAAGAAACAGCGCCGCCCAGCTGGCACCGATGACCCCGCCGCCCAGGCAGGCTGTATGCGCAAATTCCATCAGAACAATCCCGGATTGAGCGGGGAGGCTGCCGTCATGCCGCCGTCCACGGTGAAACATTCGCCCGACACATAGGCAGATTGATCGGAGGCCAGCCAGGCCGCCATGTTGGCGATATCCTCCGGCTGGCCGAAGCGGCCCACCGGATGGCGGGCCAGCGCGTCCGCCATCGCCTTGTCCGGGTCATCTGCCAGGGCAAACGCCTCGTCGGCCATCGCTGTCATGATCCAGCCGGGGCGGATCGCGTTGCAGCGCACTTTGGGGCCGTGGTCAACGGCGATCGAACGGGTCAGCCCGTGCACCCAGGCCTTGGAAGCATTGTAGAGCGCCATCGAGGGATCCGCGGCCATGCCCGAAATCGAGCCGATGTTGATGATGTTGCCGCCGTGCCCGCACATGTCCGGCAGCACGGCGCGGCACATGTTGAACACACCGCGGCAATTGACGTTCATCACCAGGTCCCAATCGTCGTCGCTGCTGCCTGCGACGGTCTTTTCCACCTGCACGCCCGCATTGTTGACCAGATGCGTGACCGGGCCGAACGCGTGTTTTGCCGCCGACAGCAGCCGGGCCGCATCCTGCGGGCTGGAGACATCGGCGGTTTCCCAGACCACCGCGTCCGGCAGATCCTCGGGACGCGCCCCGCGGCCGCAGGTGACGACACTGGCCCCATCGGCCAGAAAGCGGTCGACAATCGCGCGGCCGATGCCGCGGCTGCCGCCGGTGATGATAACTGTATGCTGGCTCATGGTTCCCTATCCGTGTGCAATCATGACGTGGCGGACGGCGGTATAGGCATCCAGCGCATAGACGCTCATGTCGCAGCCGGTGCCGGAGGATTTCATCGCCGCCCAGGGCATTTCCGGCGTCGCAACGCCGTGGGTGTTGACCCAGGTGAATCCGTAGCGCAGCTGCGCGGACATCCGCATCGCCCGCCCTGTGTCCCGCGTCCAGACCGAAGAGGCAAGGCCGAACCGCCCGCCATTGGCCACCTGCAGCGCCTCTTCCTCGCCGCTGAAGCGCGAGATGGTGACCACGGGACCGAAAATTTCCGTCGTGGCGGCCTCGGCGCTATGGTCCACATTGGCCAGCACCGTGGGCGCATAGAAAAACCCCGGCCCGTCGATCGCGGCGCCGCCGGCGACCACCTCGCAAGACGCGCGGGCGCGGTCGACAAACCCCGCCACCGTGTCGCGCTGCCCGGCTGAGATGACAGGCCCCATCTCGGTGCCTTCATCCTTGGGCGCGCCGGTCCTGATCCGGCTCACCTGCTCGGCAATGGCCGCTACAACCTTGTCGAAAATCTTGTCCGCAACCATGATCCGGCAGGGCTGGGCGCAGTCCTGCCCGGCGTTGAAGAACGACCCGTAGCGCACGGTCTCCGCCACCGCCTCGATGTCGGCATCCTCGAACACGATCACCGGCGCCTTGCCGCCCAGTTCCAGATGCACATGGCGGATCTGGCGGGCGGCGGCCTTCATTGCCTCGGCCCCCGTGGCATTCGACCCGGTGATCGAGATCGCCTCGGTGCGCGGGTCGTTGATCATCAGGCTGCCGATCCCGCGGCCGGTGCCATGCAGCACGTTGACCACGCCCTTCGGCACCACTTCCGCAATCAGCTCCGCCGCGCGCAGGGTCGACAGCGGCGTCAGCTGCGAGGGTTTCAGCGTCACCGGGCAGCCCGCCGCCAGCGGGGCCGCCAGTTTCCACGCCGCCATCATCAGCGGGTAGTTCCAGGGCGCAATCGCTGCCACCGGGCCGATAGGGTCCTTTCGGATCATGCTGGTGTGGCCCTCGGCATATTCGCCTGCCGCCACCCCGGACATGGTGCGCGCGGCCCCCGCGAAAAAGCGGAATGTGTCCAAGGTCAGCGGGGTTTCGTCCTCCAGTGCCGAGGGCCAGGGCTTGCCCGCATCCAGGCTCTCCAGCTCCGCCAGTTCGGTGATGTTCTGCGCCAGCACATCGGCGATGTTTCCCAGAAGTTCGGCCCGCGCGGCGGGGCTGGTGCGGCCAAAGGTCTGGAACGCTTCATGCGCGGCCGCGGCCGCCGCCCCGGCCTGCTCTGCCGAAGCCGGGCGGATGGCGCAGATCTCCTCTCCGGTTGCGGGATCGACAACCGCAATAGGCTGGCCTTCGCCTTCCACCATCTCGCCGTCGATCAGCATTTTTGTCTGCATGTTTCCCTCCCTGTCAGAACGCGACCTGATTGCCGCCCTTCAGCCCCAGGCGCGCGCGCCTCCGCCGGGGTGGCGACTGCCAGGCCGAGGTTTTCGATGATGCTGCGGATCTTTCTGACCTGCTGCGCGCTGGACACGGCCTTTTCGCCCGGCCCGATATACAGGCTGTCCTCCATCCCGACGCGGACATTGCCGCCCAGCAGCGCGCTTTGGGTGGTGAAGGGCATCTGGTGGCGCCCGGCCGCCAGAACCGACCATTCGTAATCGTCGCCGAACAGCTTGCTGGCGATGGTGTGCATGTGCATCAGGTTGTCGAGATCGGCGCCGACCCCGCCCAGGATGCCGAACACCATCTGCACAAAGACCGGCCCCTCGATCCAGCCCTGATCCCGGATCCAGGCGAGGTTGTAGAGGTGGCCGAGGTCGTAGCACTCGAACTCGAACCTTTTGCCGTGACCCTGGCCCAGTTCCTTGAGGCAGTATTCGATGTCGGCAAAGGTGTTGCGGAAGATAAAGTCCCGCGTCATCTCCAGGAACTCCGGCTCCCAGGCGTGTTTCCAGTTGGAATACTTGTCCTTCATCGGGCAGATGCCGAAATTCATCGAGCCGATGTTCATGCTAGCCATCTCCGGGCTGGTCCTGACCGCCGCGCGCAGCCGTTCCTCCCGGCTCATCCCCAGCCCGCCGCCGGTGGAGACATTGATCACCGCATCCGAGGCCTGTTTGATGCGCGGCAGGAATTCCATGAACAGCTCCGGACGCGGATCGGGGCGGCCGTCCTCCGGGTTGCGGGCGTGCAGATGGATGATCGAGGCGCCGGCCTCTGCCGCGCCGATGCTGGCGGCGGCGATCTCGTCCGGGGCGACCGGCAGATGCTCCGACATGGTCGGCGTGTGGATGCCGCCGGTGGGGGCGCAGGTGATGATGACGGATTTCTGCTTGGCCATGACTGCCTCCTCAGAGCTTCATCTGCTGCACCTGGGCCGACAGGCCGCCGTCCAGCACCCACAGCTGGCCGCTGGCATAGCGCGCCTCGTCGGAAGCCAGCCAGTTGACCAGATTGGCGATGTCCTCGGGCGTGCCGTAGGTGCGCATCGGATGCACGTCGCGCACCGCCTGCTGCAGCTGATCAATGGTCTTGCCGCCGCCGCCCGAGCCCTCGCCGGTGAAAAAGCTCTGCAGCATCGGCGTATCGATATAGCCGGGGCAGACCGCGTTCACGCGGATGCCTTCGGGGCCGTGGTCGCAGGCCATCGCACGGGTCAGCGCATGCACCGCACCCTTGGTCGCGCAATAGGCGGCAAGGCCGGGATCGGCGATGAACCCGTCATAACTGCCGAAGTTGATGATGCTGGCCGGGCTGCCAGAGGCCGCCGCCGCCCGCAGCAGCGGCAGCGCGTGTTTCGAGGTCAGGAAGGTGCCGGTGCAATTGACCGCAAAACTGCGGTTCCATTCCTCCAGCGTGGTGTCCTCGATGGTCTTTTCGATCTCGATCCCCGCCGCATTGACCAGAATATCGAGCTTGCCGCGCTCCTCCTGCACCCGCGCCATCGCCGCCTGAACCGCAGTCTCGTCGGCGACGTTCATCTGCACGAAACGGCTGCCGTCATCGTCATGCGCCGCGAGCGAGCCCCCGGGCGTCAGATCGGCGGCATAGACGGCGGCGCCTTCGCGCAGGAAGCGTGCCGCGATGGCGCGGCCGATGCCGCCGCGCCCGCCGGTGACCAGAGCGGTCTTGCCTTCAAGTTTCATATCACTGGCCTTCCTTCAGAGGCGGGAACCGGTAACGGCCTGCGGCCTCGGTCCAATCCATGTGGTTGCGGACATACTGCTGGCTGGCGTCCGATGGCGGGTTGTAGTCCCAATGCTCCCCCGCCCCGGCCTCCATCGCCGCATGCAGCGCGCGGCGGGATTTCTGGGTGGTCATCACGTCGCGGCGCAGCGCGGCGCTGTCCCAGCGCGCGGCGGCCTCGGCGGCAAACCCTGCAACTGCATCGGCATAGGCGGGATCGGCCGCCAGGTTCACCCGCTCCTGCGGGTCCCTTGCCAGATCGAAAAGCTGCGGCGGATCAACGTCGCAGTGGATGTATTTCAGCGCCCCGCGGCGGATCATGAACACCGGCCAGGGGGTCATTTCGGCGCAGTATTCGCCGATTGCCAGATCGGTTTCATCCGTGCCGCCGCGCGCCAGCGGCATCAGGCTGCGCCCGTCGACAGGTTCACCCAGGAGCGAGCTGCCGCCGCCGGCTATGTCCAGGAACGTGGGGAGCATGTCGACCAGCGAACAGGCATTGGACGCGCTGCCCTGCGCCACCCCCGGCCCGGCCATGATCAGCGGCACCCGGGCGGAATGCTCGAAGAAGTTCATCTTGTACCACAGCCCGCGCTCGCCCAGCATGTCGCCGTGGTCTGCGGTGACGATGACAATGGTGTTGTCCAGCGCGCCGATATCCTCCAGCGTCTTCACCATCTGGCCGGCCTTGCTGTCGAAATAGCTGACATTGGCCAGATAGGCGCGGCGGGCGCGGCGGACTTCCTCCTCGCTCAGCGGCACAGAACTGGCCTCGATCCCGTCCATCACCCGGCGCGAAAACGGGTCCTGCTCATCTGCCGCCAGCACGAAGCCCGGCATATCGATTTCATCGTCGGAATAGAGATCCCACCATTCCGGCTGCGCCACATAGGGGTCATGCGGGTGGATGAAGCTCGCGACCATGCAGAACGGCGCGTCATCCCCGTGGGCGCGGGCCCGGCCCCGGTCGATCAGCCAACGGCGGGCGGCAAAGCCAACCTCGTCGTCGTAGTCGGTCTGGAAGGTGGCCACCGCGACACCGCTTTCCTTTACCGTCTGCATGTTGTGGTACCATTTGCCGATGCGCTCGTCCGGCGCCTCCCAATCCGGCGTCCAGGCGAAATCCGAAGGGTAGATGTCGGTGGTCACCCGGTCCTCGAACCCGTGTTTCTGGTCGGGGCCGACAAAGTGCATCTTGCCCGACAGGCAGGTGCGGTATCCCAGCGCCTTGAGGTAATGGGCGAAGGTCGGCACCGTGGCGCGGAATTCGGACGCGTTGTCATAGGCGGCGATGCGGCTGATCAGCTGCCCTGACATGAAGGCGAACCGCGAGGGCGCGCACAGCGGCGAGTTGCAGTAGGCGGCGTCAAACCGCATCCCGCGCGCCGCCAGCGCGTCGATGTGCGGGGTCTTGGCAATGGGATGGCCATAAGCACCGCAGAACTGCGGCGCGAGCTGGTCCGCCATGATCACCACGATATTGGGGCGTGTCGGCATTGTTGTCCTCCCTGACAGGCCGGCGTCTTTGTCTTTGCGCATGGAACCCGCCGCCCCGGGGCGGAGGTTCAAAAGACATCGGCTTGCGGCCGGCAGTGACCGGGCAGAGGCTGGCGCTCATTCCGCGGCGCGGGCGTAGGCGTCCAGCACCAGCCCGTGGAAGTGATGCACCGCATGTTCCGATTTCCCGGAGCCGTCGGGGTCATTCACGATCCGTCCTTGGGTGAAAGCCGGGGTGTTCATGCCGCGCTGGACGCTCTCCACCAGGTTGATGTCCTCGACCTGCAGGACCTCGTCCAGGTAGCGGATCGCCTCTTTCTCGGCCTCGTTGGGAGTTTTCTCCTCCAGAAAGAAGTCATAGGTTTCCAGCGTCCGGTCCGGTCCTGCCGGAATGATGTTGAGGATGATCATCGACGACCGGCCGGGGTAGCGCATGATGCAGGTGTTCGGCCACAGCCACCACACCGCATGGGTTTTCACCGTGGCGTTGGAGACGTCATAGGCGCTGTTGGGGCTGTTGCCTGCATCCGCCATGTGGCTGGAATAGATCCCGTGCGTGGTCACCTTGTAGGTGTCCATGTCCACCAGCTCGCAGAAATCCTTGTGCGCGGTCGGGCAGTGATAGCACTCCAGGAAATTGTCGACCACGTTCTTCCAGTTCGACTTGATGTCGTAGGTCAGCCGGTGGGCGTGGGTCAGCCTCTCGATATCCGGCGCCCAGTGCTTGATTTCCATCTCCAGATCGCCGGTAGTTTCCTTCAGCGGCGCCGCCTCGGGATCCAGGTTCACATAGATGAAGCCGCAGAACTCCTCGACCTGCACCTGGTCCAGGCAGATGTCCCCGGTGCGGAAATTCTCCAGCGTCTCGGTATGCGGCGCGCGCACCAGCCTGCCGTCCAGCTTGTAGACCCAGGCATGATAGGGGCACATGATGCGGGTGGTGGTGCCCTCGCCGCTCAGCAGTTCATGCGCGCGGTGCTTGCACACGTTGTAGAAGGCCCGCAGCCTGCCGCCGTCGCGGTCGCGCACGATGGCGACGGGATGGCCCGCGATATCGATGGTCACATAGGATCCCGGCTCTCGCAGCTTTTCCACATGGCAGACCCACTGCCAGGTTTTCGCGATGACCGCCTGCAGATCGACATTGTGCCAGGCCGGGGCCACATAGGCGTCCTTGTGCAGCGACAGCGAGCGCGCGGCGCTGCTTTTGTCATAGCCTTGGGCGATTTGCTGAAACTGTTTTGCCGAGGGCAGTTCCGTCATGGCGAACCTCACATGGGTAGATGCTGCGGCCGGCAGATGCCCCGCCGGCCTCACGCAAGGATCGCGCCAGTTCTGCCCAAATACCTGACACAGCTGGCCGCCCGTTTAACCTGACTGGACCATTTCCTCAGCCGCTGTCTGTTTTCCGGTGCATCGGCCAGGCACGGAACTCGAACGGGATGCGCCCTTCGATTCTGTCCTTGATAGGGGGCAGGCCGAACCGGGCCTTGTAGGCGCGGCTGAAATGCACCTGGCTGGAAAACCCGGACGCAAAGGCGATTTCCGCCATCGACAGGGATGTCTGTGTCACCAGGCCGCGGGCCCGGTCCAGACGGATGTCGCGGTAGTAAAGCGCAGGAGTCTTGTTGAGGTAGCGGGCGAACAGGCGGTCCAGCTGGCGGTGGGAAACCTCCGCATGCGTGCAGACCTCCGAAATCGGCAGCGGGTCCTCCAGGTTGTCTTCCATTGCCTTGATGGCCCTGCGGACCGGGGCCGGAACGGTTATCCCCAAGGGTTCGGACTCCTGGGGGTTCTGCGATGTCCCCCGTTCACGCAAAGCCGGAAAGAATATGTAGCGCGCGGCGGCATTTGCCATGGCGCTGCCATGTGTGCCCTGGATGATGTGGAGCGCAAAATCGACCGCTGCCACGCCGCCGCAGCAGCTGATCCGGTTCCCGTCGAAGACATAAAGATTCTCGCTCAGCTCCGTATCCGGGTAGAGCTCCTGAAACGCGTCCATATGCTCGTAATGCACCGTCGCGCGCCGCCCCTTCAGCAAGCCTGCCTGCGCCACCACAAAGGCGCCGGTATCGATTGCCCCGATCGTGGCGTTGCGGCGGGCCGCATGCCGCAATGCCGATTGGATTGCGGCAGAACTGTAGGCCTCGGGCGTCCAGCTGGACGACACGATCAGAAAATCCGCGTCTTCCGCGGCGGCGTCCTTCAGCGGCCGGGTCAGGATGCTGAAACCGTTTGATGACAGGCACTCGCCGCCGTTTTCGGACACAAATTCCCAACGGAAGCGGGTGACCCCTTCAAGGTAATTCACAGCCCTGAACGGATCCGCGAACCCCATAGTTGCGGACATGTTGAAGTTTGGGGTGACAATGATCCGGAACAGAAGCGGGCGGTGAAAATCGGTCATGTTATGTCCAATTCAGTAAAACACACGTCCATTGTTGTGTCAGTATTCCTCCTTTGCTGCTACACTCAAAAAATAACGCTATCCGAAGGGCATCCAATGGAAGAACCCGGGCAATTACAGGGATTGGCCGACCGTCTCCACGACCGTTTTAAGGTTGCAGCGGGTTCCTCTGCCGGGCGCCTTGAATGAGCTCCCAGCCCCATCAGTAGCAAATGCATCCGTAGGAATTTTGGCGTCCACAAAGCAACAGAAATGGCGACAACGCCAGCAAGCTGCGGGTGTTATGGCACCGCAGCCAGACCGCCAGTGACCTGCCCTGCGGCTGCACCCCGGCCTTTCGCCGCACTACCGCGAGATGGTCGAGGATCTCGCCCTTTCTCTGAACGCGCCGGAGGTGAAGCGGAAAGCTACAGCAGCGCTGCGGGCACTGATTTCGCAGGTGCGGGTTGTTCCGGATGCTGAGGCGCCCGGCGGCCACCAGCTTGAGCTTATTGGGGAATTAGCCGGGATCATGGCTTTGGCGAGCCCTGAAGCGACGAAGCCCCCGCTGTTTGCGGAGGCTTGGTCGGAAACGTTGGTTGCGGGAGCAGGATTTGGACCCTGTTTCATCCAAGCCGTATAACACGCGGGGGAAAGCCCATCCGGTTCTCCGAAGGCCCCAACGACCCCACTCAAAGCGGATGATCGCTGCGGGCGCTGCTTTTGGACTACCGAGCGGCAGCTATGCGCAGAAAGCGCCCGTTGCAAACTCGACCGTTTGAGGCAGCCAGCTGAGGTTTTCTGCTGCAGCGCAGCCCGCCGTTTCTTCCGTTCGCTGCGACTGCGAGGTTTTGGAGCCGGTGATTGCACACAGCGCCGGGCAAACCCGCGTTTTGCTCTTGCAGCGATTGCTTGCGCAGAAATCCCTGCGCTCCCGCAGCGCAAGACTTCCGGCTGCGCGGCAAATTTCCTGCTTGCGGTCATTCGGGTCGGCGGAAATCGGCGGAGCGTAAACCGCCCTTTCGCTGCAGCCAGATCAGACAACCGAGACGCGGACCTACTCGCAGCTCTTTTTGGTGTGGAACATCCGAACATGAGGCGGGTCTGCTCTGGGGGAATTGGTTCTCGTAGCGGCTCTGGCCATGTGCAATCAGGACAAGCGGTACCGCGCATCGCACGGTGCAGCTACTTAGAGGCGCACGTTGGTAGAGTTGGTAGATGCTGCAGCAGTCGGTGCTATAGGCTCAGAGCCTGGTTTCGTCGCTTGCAGCACAAAAGTTGGTTTCTGGTAAGCAAACGTCGGCACAGCGACCGAGACAGTCGAAGAATCAAGCTCTGCCTGTGACCGGTTCTTTGCCGCCCACACCGGAAGTGCTGAATTTTTGGAGCGTTTCCATGCAGCGTGCCAAAGCGCTGCACCGCCGAAATTCTCCAACAGTGTGACAGAAGGAAATGCTTACGCAGAAACCGTTCACGCGCGCTGCCGTAAATTTCAGCGGTTCTCCTAGAGGGGCAAGTCACAAGTCCCCGGCCGCCCGACCGGCCAAATCCGGTGCCGCATACCCACAATGTACCAAATCACAGACATTGGTGACGCAATGCTCGAAGCTGTCGCCTGCTTTCAGGCGGAAAAGGGCAAACTCATCCTTCTGGTGGATTTGTGCGACACCGCCACCTCTTCCCCAGAAACGTTGCCAACCTTCAGCGCTCATGGAACGCGCGCTGGATCGGGTCAGCAATGGGCGACACGATATAGTCCAGCACGGACCGGACATCCGTGCGTATGGAAGCATCAACTTCCATTCCCGCAGT
>NZ_JAHVJA010000014.1 GCF_019801465.1 Leisingera daeponensis | reverse complement strand
CCAACGATTTGAGAAACGAATTTGTAGCGCACATTGCGAAACGCACTCCCCACTATGAGATGTGCAAAATCTCGCAGCACCGGATAGGCGCTACAACGTGGGGCCGGGACAGCGCTTACGTATGACCTGGTTGCGGGACAAACCGGCCTTTTGCCGCAAGCGCTCGATCATTGCTGCATCTGCTAGGGCATCAGAATGTCAGGGGAAGAAGTCGACCTTCGCTGCTTTCGCAAAGGGCCGGGCAAAAACCACCCGAAGCGGACATGTTGTTTTTGTAGGCGCGAAACTCAGAAAGTTTACTTTGACCAAAGCTCGCCATTGCGAAATCCCGTCGCCTCAACTGAACCAAGCCACCGGGATCGGCCTGTTGCCTTTTGGTCTTGCTACCAAGCACGCGACCGTTTTTCGGGGGCAAGCCACATCGGGTCGCCTTCCTTTATGCCGAACGTTTCATACCAGGCATCCACATGCTGAAGCGCCGCCACCGACCGGTAGAAATCCGGGGCGTGGCCGTCGTTCAGCACGATCGTCCTCAGATAAGTATCGGCCGCCTTCATGGTCCAGAACTGGGACCAGGCCACAAAGCAGCGCTGCGCGGGCGTCATGCCGTCGATCTCAATATTCTCTCCCGGGTGCTCTTCGAGGTATTGCATCAGCGCTTCATAGGCCAAGGTGATGCCGCCGACATCGGCCATGTTCTCGCCGACCCCCAACTGGCCGTTGATGAAGACGCCGGGCAGCACCTCATAGGCATTGGCCTGGTCGATCAGCTTCTTCGCTTCCTGCAGGAAGGCTTCGGTATCCTCCGGCGTCCACCAGTCGCGGAAATTGCCGTCGGCGTCGTACTGGCGGCCGGAGAAGTCGAAGCCATGGGTCATCTCATGGCCGATGATCGCGCCCAGCCGGCAAAACTTCAGCGGCGCATCCATATTCGAGGAATAGGCCGGGGGCTGGGTGATCGCGGCGGTGATTTCAAACCCGTTGATCAGCGGCGAATAGGCCGCGTTCATGGCGATCGGCAATGTGGATTCGGCGTTGAACTCCTCGTGCTCCGGAGGGCGCCCCAGCTTGTTCAGCTCGCGCTGCATCCCAAAGGCTCCCAGCGCGGTCATATTGGCCACCGGATCAGGGCCGATGTCGACGCTGCTGTAATCGATCCAGCTGTCCGGGTAGCCCACCTTGTAATAGAATTTCTCGACCTTCTCCAAAGCGGCTTCCTTGGTCGGTTCCGACAGCCATGCGCTGTTTTCGATCCGGGTGCTGAACACGGCCTTGATGCGTTCGATCATGTCGAGCATCTCCGCCTTGGTTTGGTCGGAGAAGTATCTATCGACATACAGCTGGCTGGCCGGGTGCCCAAGGTTCTTGAGCAGAAGCTGATAGATGCGCTCCGATCTTGACAAGTCTTCGCGCGCGCCCAGCAGCGCCGCCTTGAAATCAAGCGAGGCGTCGTACAGCCCGCTGGCGAGGAAGGGCGAGTATTTCTCGATGATGCGGTATTTGACGTAGTCTTTCAGATCTTCCAGAGGCGTCGTGCGCCACAGCTCCGCAACCCCGCCAAGCGCGCGCGGCTCCCACATGTAAAAGAACTCGGGCTTCTCGAAGCCGACGGTTTCCAGGTACAGGTCCAGGTCCACCTCGGGGGCGACCGCCTGAACCTCGGCATAGGTCTTGCGCCCGAACTTGTTGGACGGATCCTTGGCCTCTGCCGGTGTCAGGAACACGCTGTACAGCCTGCGCTCGATCGACAGCGACAGATCGGCAACCCGCGATGCCTCCTCCGCCTCATATCCCGCTGCCAACAGAAGGTTGTTGATGAAGGTCCGGTAGGCGATCAGTTCAGCGCTGTCTTCCGGGCCGCGCAGGATCTCCTGGAAATGGCGGTCGATGCCAAAGGTTTGCCCCAGCGAGAACATGGCGTGTTTGCTGCCGTCGGCCGGGTCCTTGGACGGGCCGAACATCGCAAACAGCGCAGGCCCCGAAGACGCTGCCTGGGCCGCCATCACCCTGGTCAGATCTTTGAAATCAGAAACGGCATCGACATCATCCAGCATAGACCGGATCGGATCGATACCGGCCGCGTCAATTGCTTCAGCATCCATGAAGGCATTGTAGAAGTCTCCGACAAGCTGCGTGGGGGAGCCCTTGGGCGCGTCCGCGGCCTGTTTTCCCGCTTCGGCGGCAACCATGCTGACCTGCTTTATGAGCCTGTCAATCATGATGTAGAAAACCCCATGCGCCGGTTTATCCGCCGGCCGCTCCACCCGGTCCAACCAGCCCCCGGACGAATACCGGTAGAAGTCCTCTGCCGGGTTGGCGCTGAGGTCCATGTTTTCGACAGAAAACTGCAGCTGATCCGGGCCAGGTTCCGGCAGGCTACTGTCCTGTGCCGAGGCGGCAGCGGACATCAGGGCACAGATGGCAGTGGTGGACAACAGACGAAAAACACTCATGGCAAACTCCTTGGCTGCACCCCGGTTTCGTGATCCCCAGCGGCGGCGATGATGCGGCACGCCTCCGCAGGAGGATCAGGCCAGGCAGAGCGCCTGGCAGAATGGCCTGCGCCTGACTGCTGCGGCAGACGCTCCGCCTCAGTTGGCGGCGTAGATCAGATGCGGCGCATCTTCACCGGAGCGCTCCTCTTCGGCATGGGCGCAGAAACCATCCGGGTCCATTGCATGGGCGGCGCGGCCAAAGCCAATGTAGGCTCCTAATGACATCAGGACAGCGGCTTGAACCGCATCAAAGTCCTCGTCCTCTTCGCTATGGCCTTCGGCCACCTTGGCCAGCGCCGCGCTGGCCTTGTCGTTATCCACATTGAAACCGTCACAGACCCCGGCCACAGCCATTTGATGTGCAACCGATTTCAGCAAATTGCGGTGCGAGGCGTCGAAGGCGTCGCCAAGAACATGATCGACCCAATCGGTGACTGCGAGGTCCGCTTCGACTGCTGGCTCCAGTCCGGACTGGGCTGTGGCGGTGCCGGCCGACAGAAGGAGTGTTGCGGCAACCGCGGAAAAAAGCTTTCGTGTCATCTCAATCTCTCCTGTCAGTCGAACTCATGATGGGTCCAGCGCGAGGAATACCGGTTGTTCCAGTAGCATTTGCGGACTTCGGGCAGGCACATCACACCATTCCTTGGCTGGTACGGTTCGCCGCGGGCTTTCTTTTCCTGCCGGTTTTCAGCAACTTTTTTAGCAATCGCAATTCCGACGAGCGCGCCGACAAGCTTGGCCTTGTCATCATCGCTCAAGGCGACGCCTGGACCCGGCAGAGCGATCGCTGCAATCAGCGCCGCCACCGCCAAAGACTTCAGTTTCCCGTGTTTCATGAGTTTGGATCTCCTCCGCTGTTATTTACCATTGCCGGCACTGGCCGCTTGCACGGCTCTGGACTGGGCTAATCCGTCTCGTCTCCTTTTCTGCTTTTGAAATCTTGTCTTGCTTACCCGCCGTAGAGAACGGCATCCGGCAATTCGTACCGTTCCGATCCGCCAATGCGGACGCGGTTAAGATCTCCCGTTTTTTCCTGCTGCACGGACAGGCCCGGGTCACTGCCGACCAGGCGGCCGTCGCGGAAATCGAGGTAGCGTTCGCCGCCCGCCGGGAGCGTCACCCAGACGCTTGCCGTGCCGCTCTGTCCCCGTGATACGCGGAACTTGCACGTGGTCATCGGCTGGTCCGGCGCCAGGGCGCAGGGGATCATTCCGGCCGCTTCGTTTGCCGCCCCAGAGTTTCCGCTGCCCGGCGCTGATCCTTCGCGCAGGTAGCGGCCGGCGGCCCAGCCGGTAAAGGGCTGACCGCCAGGCACCTCGATCTGGCACCACCTGGTTTCGCCGTTCATCCGGCAGCCGAGATTGCGCGCGCGGTCGCCATTGGCCAAGGCGCCGACCACGGCATGGGACGTTCCGGGGCCGGCGCGGACGTTCAGCGTGTCGCCGGCCGTCAGCCCGGTCACCTGCCACCAGTCCGGACCGCCGCTGAGCCCGTCAGCATAGTCCGCGCCGGAGGCTTGGGGGGTGGCGGCGCTGCCGCTGACCGACATGTTCAGGGTATAATTAACCGTTTCGTTCCGGCGCGCCGCATTGCGCATCAGGTATACCCGGATGCGGTAGTCTCCGGACGCTGGCAGCACTCCCTCAAAGCTGTTGCCCGCAACCGAACCGATGTGAATGGCCTCCGGGCCGTCGCCGAGCATTAGGTTGAAATAGGCAGACGGATTGTCCGGTTCAAAGCTGATGGTCATGGTCTGGCCCTGGCCTGCCCCCAGCAGGTAATCGGTTATTTCACTGCCAGTGATCTGCGCCTGGATCGTCGCGCCGGATGTTCCGGCGGCGAAACTCACACGCTGTTCCTCAATCGGCTGGGAAATAAGGCTGGAGGGCAAGCAGAGGGCAAGCATCAGTAAGATTTTGTTCAATTGCATTTGGCACTCCCCATCATGAAAAGCCGCACGGCATGAAATCCGCCCAGCCCTACTGTGGATCTGGCACGCCTATGGCCTGAACTTGGCTTGGCAAGGACACGGCCGAGAGCATGCGATTTGTCCTGCTTGGGGCCAGCACCTGAAAAGGTGTCTCCCGTATGCATGTTATCATGTTATCCAGTTGAAACGAAGCAAACTATCCCCATCCGGCCAATCGCTATCCGAATTGCGCCGTCACCGGCCTGGCATGTCCACCCGGGCTTTCGCGCGTCTCAGCGTCTGGCTCGGCAGTTCTCCGTAAGCGTTTTGATACTGGCGGGCAAAGCGCCCCAGATGCGCAATTCCGCACTCAAACGCCGCAGCCGTGACGCTGACGGGGGCGCCAGACACCAGCAGTCTGCGGGCTTGGCTCATACGGATGGACGTCAGATAGGCCCAGACGGTGAGGCCAGTAGCGCGGCGGAACACCCGTTGGAGCTTGCGGCAGCTGATGCCGGCGGCCTCTGCAATGTCTTCCAGTTGCAACGGTTCACAGTGGTGCGCGCGCATGAAATCCACGGCACGCCGGAAATGCGGGTCTGGCGCAAGCAGGGTTGGATATTGGTCCGTTGGCCACACTTCCAACGCCGATTGCAGATGCTGCTTCATCAGCGCTTCGACCAGCTGCGCAGCCCTGGTGTCCGCCAGAACAGGGTTCTGAGAACTCAGGTCGGTCATGATGTATCTGATCAAATCAGAGAGGCTGCGGACGGCGTCGATTTTGAGATCGAAATTCGGGTTCCCGCTCAGGAGGCGCGGCGTGTACCGCCTGAGGTCCGTTGCCGCTACGGGCGCCTTGAGCATAAATGCCGCGAATTCTCTGCCTTGTGCGGCCTTGACGGAAGTCTTGCGGCGGCTTGGGGTGAACGCCAGCCCCTCTCCCGCACGGGCGTGGAAGGAGCGGTTTTGCACACGTACTGAAACGTCGCCGCTGTAAGGCAGCATAATGGTGAGGGAACCTTCGTCGTTCACTTCGATATCGTGCCCGGTGGAGGTCACTGCAACAATGTTCGTTCCGCTGGGTTCCAATTTCGCCGTCGCCACGGCGGCGCGGCGGTTTCGGCCAGCGTGCATCCTGATGGTGCTTTCCGGGCGGAGCGTGAGTTCACTGTACTTTCCTTTAGGATCTGCATTCTCCACCCAAATTGACCGATGATAAGTGAGCATGGCCGCACACCCTTACGCCGTTCCAATGTGAGAAAGGGTGGTTTCGCTCCAGGATTTTTCAAGCAGCATAGACGATCAGGCTTGATGAGCTTTCCGAACCAAATGCGCTGCCTCCGGCGGGGAAGCAAGCGGTCAAGCAGTGGCGGCATCTTCTCAGAGGAAGAAAGCCATTGGTTACAGAGGCATAGTTGATGTTGTGACAAGTCGTGTTTTTCATGAAAGGGCGAGGCCGTGACTATTCACACAGCCCATACTTCCAACTCTCAGCAGCGTGGGCTTGCGGCACAAGGGCCGGCGCGTAGACTTGCAGGCATTTTATGGAACCGCAAACGGAGCCGTCGAATGTTTAGCCGGAGGAAGATAATGCATCGTGTTCTCATGGCCGTGTCGCTGTTGGTCTGCGTCTGCCTCACGAGCGTGGTTCAAGCTCAAAACAATGTCCCCGAGGACAGGACTGCGGGTGTCATCGCGCGCGCCCAGGCTGCCATTGAGACCGGCGCCGCGTCGGTTGAAGCACTGAACGAGCTGCGCAGTGACCTGGACGAGTTGCGGCAACAGGTTTCGGGCATTGCCAAGTCTGGCAGCGTCGAAGCCCGCACGATCGAGGCGCAAATCATGGCGCTTGGCCCGCCGCCCGGGGAGGGCGAAAGCGAAGCGGAGGAAATTGCCAGCCGCAGGGCCGAACTAAGTGACAAGCTGGCAGAAGCCAACCGGCCGGCCCGTGAGGCGCAGGAACGCCTGAATCAGGTTGAGCTTCTCATTCGGGAACTGGACAAGCTGATCCGCAGCAAGGACACGAGCAAGCTGATCCAGAGGTTTCCCAGCATCCTATGGCCCGGAACGCTGGCTGCTGCCCGGAAAGAGCTGAGCAATCTAAGCGTTGCGACATTGGGCGAGGTGAGGCAGAGCTTTGAAACCAACGCATTCCGGGAAAGCAGGGAGGAGCGGGTCGTCCTTTCGCTGGGGTTGGCCTTGGCCGGCTTGGCCCTGGCGCTGTTTGTGCGGCCGAAACTCAGCCGCCGGTTTGATCAGCGCTTCGAAGAGGCCAGATCCGCCCGCCGCTATCTTTGGGCTCTTCTGTCCAACCTGAGCAGTCTGCTTGTTCCTTCGATTGGAGCCGTCGCTCTGGCTGCCATCGTGCCGGTGTTGGGCATCAGATCGCAGTTCACCAATTACACCGGCCAATATGTTCTGGAAATTCTGCTGGTGATGATCGTCGCGAACTGGCTGGGGCAAACCGTGTTCTCTCCTTATGCGCAGAGCCGCAGGCTGGTGCGCATGGATGACCGCCGGGCGCTGCTTGGGCTGCGTTTGTGTCAGGGGCTGGGCCTTGTTGAGGCCGTTGAACTGCTGGTCGAGGCGCTGGCGCTGGAATTGATCCGGGAACAGGCCACTGTTTCGGTGATCGCTGTGCCAATCCTTGCGGCGGTATCGCTCCTGCTTTGGAAACTGGCGGCGTTGTTGCACAGCGCGCTGGACGATGATGCGGCGGAAGCCTCGTTCGCCCCCGATGGCAAGGAGCGGACAGAGACCAACAGGGGACTTGTGAAGCTGCTGATTTTCCTGCTGCGGGCAACTGCAATTGTTACCGTGCCTCTGGTGCTCACCGGTTACGTGCCGATGGCCCGGCATATCTCCGACGCGATGGTGATGACGGTGGCCCTGCTGGGGTTTGCGTTGTTCCTCTATGTGCTCATCTCCGGCTGCATTCATAGCTTCGTTAACAGGGGCCGCCGGGACCAGGAGGATGAGGCAACGCTGCCGCTGCTGCCTTTCATTCTCGGATCATTGCTGGCATTGGCGATGACGCCTGCTCTGGCAATCTTCTGGGGCGCGCGGACATCCGATGTTGCCGAGGCCTGGCGGCTGGTGACCGTCGGGGTGCAGGTCGGTGACGTGCAGCTGTCGCTGGGCGTGGTTGTCTCGCTTCTGGTTGTTTTCTTCCTCGGGACCGTCGCCACCCGCTGGCTTCAGCACGGGTTGCGCGAAACAGTGTTGCCTAGGACGCGGCTGGATCCCGGAGCCCGGAACGCGCTGGTTACCGGCATCGGCTATGCCGGCCTCACTTTGTCAGCATTGATAGCGGTTTCCGCCGCGGGATTGAGCCTATCGAGTCTCGCGGTGGTTGCGGGTGCGCTGTCGCTGGGGATCGGCTTCGGCATGCAGACCATCGTCTCGAACTTCGTCTCCGGAATCATCCTTCTGATCGAGCGGCCTATTGCCGAGGGTGACTGGATCGAGGTGTCGGGGCATTCCGGCATCGTCAAGAAAATCGCTGTACGCTCCACTCAGATCAGCACGTTCGACAAGCATGATGTGATCGTTCCAAATCAGGATCTCATCGGGGGAACGGTCAAGAACATGACACTGTCCTCGCGAATGGGGCGGCTGATTATTCCTGTCGGGGTCGCATATGGAAGCGATCTGGAAAAAACCAAGGCGATCCTGGAACAGGCAGCACAGGAGGAGCCCAGCCTGCTGAGCTACCCGGCGCCGGCCGTGCTGTTTCGGGGGCTGGGCGAAAGCTCGTTAGACTTTGAATTGCGGTGCTATCTGAAGGATGTTGATACAATGGTGACCACGCAGTCGGACCTCCTGTTCCGCATCTATGTGGACTTGTCCGCAGCCGGAATCGAGATCCCGTTCCCGCAGCGAGATGTGAATGTCCGGCAGGTTTCTTCAGAAACCGACGATCCAAAGAAGGACCCGGGCAATGATCTGACAGTAGCGGCCAACTGAAAACACAGCTGACCTCGGTGGCCAGCCCCATTTCTATGGGCCAATTCGAGGTAGAGTTTCGGGCACCGGCGGGCGAATAATAAACGACAGGTTCCGGGATGCTGCACTGCCTCATCAATTGGGAAAATGAACGGCGGCTTGAGCTCGGCACTGCTCGCTCTTTTTCGCTGCGGCTGCAAATTGCTGCAACTGCTCCAACGGTAAAAAGGGCTCCGAGCTGACCTGCGGCGGTGCGGCAGGCGGTCTGCAGCAAGATCGCCAAGCCGTCCAGGTATCCGAAGACAGCAGGCAGCCCGAAGCAGCCATAGACCGAAGACCCTGGGCCAACGATGCTGCGCGTGCGAAACTTCTGGGTCTCTTTCCCGGAAGCGGACCCTCGGCAGGGCTAAGCTGCCTCATGTGATGCTGCGGGATGCACCGGGGGCAGCGGAGCGCAGGTAGCTGACTTTGCAAAGCCTGTTGCAGTCACCGAAGCGGACATCCGGATAGACATTGAGGTTGGTAGCTTTGAGCCCAAAATGCTTGATGCTGCAGCCTCTATCAATGTCGGCTTCTCAATTCTTAGAAGACGGCTTTTCCGCTACATACTCCAAGGCGAATGCAGCTCGACGTTGAATTTGCGCGTCAGTGGATTTGGCTTCTTTTCGAAGTTCAGAAACAAAGGCTTCATTCTTAATCTTCGGGATAAGTTGGCAAAACCGCCGAAATTCTCGTAGCGCGCCGTTGCGAATACGACGAAGGATTGTTTGACGAAGAACTTCCTTTTCTTCATCTATCAGTTCCAGAGGTTTGAGCAACCTCAGTAGGTTCTCTTTCTCGTAGCCTGACCGAGAGTAGATTGGATCAACAGACAGAAAATCAAAGACAAATTGTCTTGTCTGTGTGTCTTCCGATAGCCTTTTTGAACTAACTTCGTCCATGAAGCTGTTAATCTCTGACCGAAAACTATGGAAATCGGAACACGCGTCTTCCCACGTGCGCTTATGTGCTTCAGAGCGGTCTCTCTCCTTGAAGGTTGAGTGAATGCGTTCGTGAAGTTCATTCAACTTGTCCCGGTGACGGGCAATCTGAGATTTGAAATCTGACATAGCGCCACCGTAGCCGATGTAGCTGACGGAGCAAAAGCAGACATCTGACGGTAACCGTCCAGGCCGGTGATGACACCGCTGCGCCGCCGCAAGGCCGCTCCGAGCCCATACTGTGAATCTGGTTTTCCCGTTGCGTCCGCGCGCAGCGCGCCTCCCTTCTGCACTGCCGAATTTCACTCGCTGCATGGCAGAGAAAAATGCAGACATTCAGATCGCCTGTAAAATTCAGGTGTCGGCGCGATGCTGATGTCTGGGCTTGGCGGGAGGATTGGAGGGCGCACTATGCCAAAAGTTCAACTTCCCGCCGTCACCCCGAAACGAAGGGCCTGGAACAAGGGCCGGATCATCGGCCAGAAACGACCATTGCTGCCAAAACAGGTCTGGGCGATCCGCGCACGGCTCGAACTCGCAGGCAACCTGCGCGATCTTGCGCTGTTCAACGTGGCAATTGATAGCAAGCTTCGCGGATGCGATCTGGTAAAACTGGCTGTTACCGACCTGGTAAGGGACGATCGCGTTCGCGAACGCGTATCTGTGATTCAGAGCAAAACCAAGCGGCCCGTTCAGTTTGAACTCTCTGAAAACACGCGGGATACCATTGCCGCATGGATCAAGTCAGCGGAGATGCTCGGCTGCCGTTTCATGTTTCCCAGCAGGTTTCATGACCGCCTGCATATCTCAACGCGCCAATATGGTCGGCTTGTGAGGGATTGGGTGGCTGCGATTGGGCTGGAACCCAGTGGATACGGCACTCATTCGCTGCGTAGGACCAAAGCAGCGGAGATATACCGGAAAACCGGAAATCTCAGAGCGGTTCAACTTCTGCTCGGACACACAAAGGTTGACAGCACTGTCAGATACCTTGGCGTCGAACTTGAAGATGCGCTGAGCATCGCCGAGCAAATCGACATTTGAACCACGTTGGCGGGCGGCACGTGCCGTCCGCCAATCCGGACCGGACCTGCCTTCGCGGCGAAGCAGAGGTTCGGGTCGAACCTGAAGCGGCCGTCGCCAATTAAGTTGGTTGCTGTGTGAGCACAAGGCGGGTCACAGCCATTAGCGGATTTGAGCTGGAGCTCAAAAACCAGCGATCTCGAAAATTGCCCTTCAGAACAAGCTGCTGTGAAAGACGTACTCGGCAGGCCCAGCCGGCACGCCCAGCAAGTTTGCGAAAAATTTCACGCGGTCTCAAAACTAGCCTCTTGTAATCACGGATCGCACACCCCATCTCGGTTGGGCAAAGCTTCTTCCTACGACCTTCTGTTTCCTAACGGCCCCAGTTGTTCCTATGTTGACACTGGGCCGGGCTATCGCGTGTTGCGGATGGCATTTTTCAAGGAGACGACACGATGGCCAATGGCACCGTGAAATGGTTCAACTCTCAAAAAGGTTTTGGTTTCATCGCTCCCGAGCAGGGATCGAAGGACATCTTTGTCCATATTTCCGCTCTGGAACGCGCTGGCATCCAACAGCTTAACGATGGCCAAGCCGTGACTTTCGACATCGAAAGCGGGCGCGACGGGCGCGAGTCTGCCAGCAATCTCGCACTTGCCTAAGCCTCTGCAGGCTTGAAACATTCAGCGGGAGCATTCTTGCAGTGCTCTCGCTTACCGCATTTGCTGTGACCAACAATCTGATGCGGCTTTCAAAAACCACCGAAAGAACAATCTTGATAGAAATTTCCTGGGGAACCCCCTTGACCATTTTTCTGCCCTCCGAAGGGCGGACACGAAAAATCTCGACAATCGAACAAGCCCAATTCTGGCTGCAGAGAGCTTGGCCTGTTTCTGATCACAATAGAGATGTTGCGCTTGAGAAAATCGATGCAGCGATGGACTGTCTCGCGCCTGTAGGTGCCGCCCGCGCAGCATTCCTCTCGGCAGTCGGCTCTGCTGGATTTCACGCGGACTTCCCCGCCGCTGCGTAGAACACTGCAACGAACTGGCGCTGCCCACGGCGCTGCCCAGTCCTTCTGCCCCATAGCGCACCTGACAGAAGGCCCAAACTGAACTTTCACGCAAAAATAGCCCTGCCCACAATCAGCCTCGTAGGAGTTGGACGATGACCAAGTTTAATATTGAGGAATTGAAACTAGCCGGCCTGTCCCGCAAGGAAACCACGATGGAAAAGACCGCTCGGGCCGCGCGTGAAATTCTGGAAGACGAAAACGAAATGCGGCGCAGTAAAAACGAGCGCCTACGGCGCTCCCGGCTTCAGTACAAGCGCAGTGGCCAGTGAATTGTAGGCCGCCTGGCACCTGAACCATACGAACTGCAGTTCATTTGGACTGGCCCTCAGAGGCAATTGCTCTCAGGGTGAGGCGGTTGGCCGAGCGGCCATTGACCGCCTCCAGGTTCAACGCAGACGTAGCGTTCCGTTCCGAGGGGAGTTTCCGTGTGCAAGCAAACTGGCAATCCCTCCTGAATCCAACTCATTTCTTTTCTAATCTGTTGCGCCAGGTCCGGCTCAGTCCTGCCGGCCTTTGAAGCCCAATAGGCTGCCAAGGAGTAGAAGCAAACAGGGGTTTAGCGAAGTACAGATCCGGCAAAATGAAAATTGTGCTGCCCGGAGGGTTTCAACGGCGGCCGGGCGAGCCGGATCGTACTGGAACGGCGTTACGCCAAGCATTTGAAGACTTGCAGCGCTGGCAGATCCGTTCACCGAACCCTTCACTCCAGAATACAGAATTGCACCGCAAGCAACGGCGCTCTCGCGGCACGTCTCCGCGGGCAGGTGTCACAAAGGCATCTTGTTCGTTTCTACCAGTCATCATGCGGTTCCTTACCGCCCGGTACGTCCGGTGCTGGACTGACAACTTTGTTGGCGCGATTGTCTGCCGGAGGTGCCAAGCCTTCGTTCTCGGCTGCTTGGATTGCAAATGCGCTTGAGGGACTTGCCTCTTCAGCACTCTGGGCAGCCTGCTCGCGATCCTGGTCCGAAACGCACTCGCCAAGGTATAAACTGCGAACCTGGGCTTCAGTCACGCCGTCAGCCTGCATGACCAGACGTACCATTGGGTCGGCAAGCATTTCTTCGAGGAAAAACTGCGATAGCTTCTTTCCGGACAACTTGTCCTTGGCCTGGGCACTCTCGAGATCCGCCAGTGAAACCGTCAGGCTGCGAGCCAGCCCAGGATGTGACGCACGCGGGTGCAAATGAATTATTACAGAAGCTTTCCAAGCCTGGGGTGTCAGGTGGCCGGGAGGTGCGGACAGTTCAGTTTCGATGTCATACTCCCCAGCTGGAAGTGTCTCGTCGAATCCAGGCAAGGTGAAAGGGCGGGAGAATACTGCGACGGCCTTGCTTGTCAGCTGATCCATTTTCTAATTCTCCTTTGCTGCGGTGCTGTTCTTGCCGCTCTGGCAAAGCGGAGTTGCCGCGAATTAACGGCGTCCAGAGTCTTTAGAGGGCAATCGGGGCTGGTCTTGCACATGAAAGCAGAACTGAACCCCGCTCTTTCTTTCTCGCATTCGCACCAGCCGAATTGTTCGAAAAAGCCGCGTCACCGGTGCCCAGCCCAATGCCGGCGCTCAGGCCATTGAAAGAGATGCTGCGGTCGAGCGATTGCGAGCCTCAGTTTTCAGCCTCTCTGTGAGGCGAAGAAAGTACCAGAGGTCACACCCGATATAGGTATTCCCGGCTCAAATTACTACAGCACACTGCAGACTTGAGGCCGCTGGAAGAGGCTTGGAGCTGCATTGCCAAGAGACCGCCGGTCTCACAAGAGTACCGGGTGCCGCCCGTTGCGGCTGGCTGCACCACCGTCAGCAGCAGGTCTGCTGCTGCAAAAAACTTTTGCAACATCTGGCGCTGCCATGGTGTGCAAAAGGGCGCTGTAGTTCAAACGCAGTGTTATCTCGCTCCCGATGCGCAGCGGGCAATTGGTCGTTTCGACGACGATATGATCGCTGGTTGCTCCGATATAGGAAACCGCTGCCGGAAAGGTCAGCCCGGTCGGATCTGTGTCTTGCAACCCGATGGCCAGGATCGACCGGGTTTTCCAATGATTGCCTGGCACTAGGCTTAGCGCTGACAATGCAGGATCGGACAGCTTCAAGGGTGCCAGCTTTGACTTTGCCTTTGTCTCGATCACCTCTGCCTGCAGGACGAAAGCATCCGTGTGAAGCCCGCTTATCGGGTTTCCGGAAACCGGATCGGTGCCGAGCAGGATGGCCTCCCCCAGGCGCAGACTGTTCACCCTTCCTACCACTTCCGTATCAAGCGCCCACTGCAGATTTGCGGAACTGCCTCCGGAAATCACGTCAACAAAGGGACCGCATTCCGCTTCAACGTCGTTCGCAAGCGCTGATAGTGCTGCCATATCCTCAGCGGTGGGAGCCGGGCCTGCCAGGCAAGCAAAGTTTGCACCGATACCTCTGAGGAGCACGCCCGGCGTTCTGGTGACCTGAAGCGCGATGTCGGTCAGATCCTCAGGCATTATGCCTTCGCGAAGATCCCCCATTTCCACCATCAGGATGATCTCGTGATTGGTGCCTTGGAGCAGGGCAGCGGCGGCGAGGCTGGCGATGATCTCGGTTTCGGTGTTGCAGCTGGCGTCGCAGGACGAAACGATTTGCTCCACCTGGCTCAGCATGGGGGTTCGGATCATCAGGACCGGACATGTTATCCCTGCCTGGCGCAATCGCTCAACATTTGCCATCCGCGCATCAGCCAGCCCTATAGCACCGCCTGCAAGCATGGCTTTTGCAATGCGCGGGTCGCCGCATACTGCTTTGGTTACCCCAGTTACAGAGATCCCGCGGGGCTTCAGGCGGTCGACAAGTACACGCGTATTCTGGCGGATTTTGCTCAGATTTATTTCCAAGCGCGGGGCAGTCATAACGCAGCCTTCCCCGGCACCGGCCGCAATTGAGGATAGGCAGACAGAACAAGTTCAGCCAGATGAGCGGGAGGGCAGCTAAGGGCATCGCTGACCGGCAAGTCCAGTTTCCGCGAATGGTCCCTGATAGCAGCATTGATCCCCGCGTCTGTCAGCCCTTCATGGTTGAGGGTTACGCCGATTACCCTTGTATCCGAAAACGCTTCGATCAGGGCAATCTCGTCACCGGGGTCCGGCATTGCCATCTCTGGAAAGTCGCAGCGGTGCGCCCGCGCTGGCGCATGCTGAAGGATTACCGCGTCGGGCTGGCAGCCGCGCAGAATGAAGGCAGATGTGCAGAACGCCGGATGGCTTAGTGCGCCCTGACCTTCGATCAGAATAACATCCGGCCGTTCGTTCTCGTATGCCGCAATCACAGCCCCTTCCAGTTCCCCGCAGCAAAATTGGGGCGGCATCGCGTCCATTGCGACTCCATATTTGGCGCCCTGCATCAAACCTGTTTGGCCGGTGCCGACCAGTACCGTTTTGATGCCTTGCGCATTCAGTGCCCTGGCGAGGAGGGTTGCCGTGGTTCGTTTTCCAATTGCGCAGTCAGTTCCCAAAATGGCGATGCGGATCGCCTTTACACGCGCAATACTGCCGTCGAACAGGCGCATGTCCTTGCTGAGCCGGGGCTTGCGGATATCCCGGACAGTAACGTTCCAGGATTTTGCAGCAGCAATGATCTCCAGGTCTTCACTTAGGTATTCATGCAAGCCGGCTACGATGTTCATTCCTCGCGAAATCGCCTCCAGAACAACCTTCCGGTCCTCGCAAGAGAGTTTCCCGTTAGACGGTGCCATCCCGTAAATCAGTGTATCGGGAACTGTGCTTTGGTCGGCAACGGCTGCTTCAAGGCTGCCTAAAATCGGAATTCTGTTGTTTTCCCCATCAAGGACTTGCCCACTGTCACACCCGTGGTAGGTGCTGTCGATCACTGAAATTATCCGGTAGGCCTTTGAATGGCGCACCAGTCCGTTTGCAGTTTTTCCATCATTTTTGGCGAAGTTTCCTTCGCAGTACACTATTGCACTGGGAACGGGCAGGAAGGACAGTTTGCCTGTGCTCCCAGGTTCCTCAGAGTGGAATGGCGAGCGTAAACGCCCATTGCTGGCATTTCGCCGGACTGAGAGTCCGGCTTTGGCTGCGGGGTTCATGATTTTTCCTTTGGATTGAAACTAGCGCTTGGCATTGACGTGCCCGCCGCAAGTTATGACGCCACCAATCAGGGCAGTAGAAGGTGCAGAGCCTAGTTATTCAGAACGCAGCGGCCTCTCGTCCGCTGAAAGTTCCTGTCGCACTCCCATCGGTTGCCAGACCTGTCGAGATGAGCGTTTTCGGGCAGATCTATGAAAATGCAGCGGTCTCCAGACACTTCGAAACCGCGTTCACACTTCCACCCTGTTCTGTAAGGTGCATCGTCAAAGTAAGCATTTTCAGGGACGAACACGGCTGTGCATGTCCCATCCTGTTCAAAGTACCCGCGTTCGCAAGTCCAAGGCCGCCCATAGTTTGAACCATTCAGGTAGGCGTGTTCCGGCACATCGATGGCAAGGCATTTCTCTCCCTTGGCCTCATACCCTCGATTGCAACGCCAAGCTGGCCCGCTAGTGTCGTTCGTCAGATAGGAATTTTCCGGCAGGGCAATTTTCTGGCAGATGTCGTCGATCTTCCGGTATCCGCGCAAGCAGTTCCACCGCTTGCCCGAAGGGTCGAGATAACCGCCTTCCGGGACAAAAACTTTATCACAAGAATTGCCTTCGACCTCAATATACCCATGCAGACACTCCCATCCGGTACCATAAGGCTTGTTCGTCGGGTACGCGTTTTGCGGCACGGCAATTTTAACACATGTATCACCGGCTGGGCGGTAGGACAGGTTGCATTCCCACCCGTCGCCGTAACTTTTGGCATGGGCGTTTTCAGGTATTGAGGAAGCGCTTGACTGAGAAAAAGCAGGCGCTGCGAACACCAGAACAAATCCGAACACAGCTGCAAAATGTCTGACCAGAGTTTTCAGGAAAGCCCAAGAGACCATTGTTTTGTCCAGCAACGCTGTGCTGGATTCAGAAGGCACCGGTAGTTCTGCAAAATCACGAGGCATCAAGATCCAGCCCGGCAAGGCATGCCTGTGCAAGATCACGGTTTGGCTGCTCTGAGCCAGGAACCGTTGCCCAGCCTGCCGCCATAACTGCATCCCGGCGCTTGTAAGACATTGCTTCCTGGATTGATGCCAGCTTGGCAGTCCGGTCGGAATCTGTCTGTGCCCGGTCGATGCAAACCGGCACCAAAGCCGCGATCAACTCGGAATGGGATCTGGAAATGGCCATTGCCTCCGCTTGGCCTCCAGTCACCCAGCCGCCCCAGGAAAAACCTGCGATGGTAATGGCGACCGCGCCAATCAAAGCGCCGTAGACACCGGGCCTGAGCCATTTGGGATAAGTCATATCTTGTCCTCCTGCGGAAAAAGCGCCGCGTCGCTATGGTTTCTGTTTTGTGTCAAATCCGCTGGCGCGGCTTTGCGCAGTTTCCAAGTCATTCTGGGTGATCAGGCGCAACTCGGTCCGGCCTGCACGGCAGCCCTTGCCATGGACCAGCAGATAGGTTGCTGCGGTCCGGTAGGCCACGAAGCTGAGCCCTTGAATCAGCTCCTCTTCCACGATGACTTCGTAGGCTCCGGCAGGAAGTTCGTCTGCGTAGCCTGCCAGGACAAACGGATGGGAAAACGTCACCGTCAATCTGGACGACCGTGTGTTCATCCTGCTTCTCATTGAATTCCTGTTTGGCTTTTTTGGCTGCCTCAGCCGCACAGAGGCTTCCTGGAATCTTCAGGGCGTGATCCCGGCAAAGCTGAGTGTCATCAAAGACCTTAAGGTGAGCGCGAAATTCACGCACTGATCGATGTTAGCGCCTGACAGGTTTTTAAATTTTGCCGGTACCAAGCGAGAATGCGGCCGCCAGCAGCGGCCGGTGCCAACCCGTTGGCGATCTGCGTCGACATATTGCTGACACTACCGCACACGTCGGCAGGCATAGCACTTATCGACAACTCTTTCTCAGACGAGCGCAACTGGCCTTTGCAGAGCGCCCGACCGGGAGACCGCTAGCTAACCTGTGTCAGTACGTGCAGACCCAATCCCGGATAAAAGGATAAAACCGGCGCCACATTTTGCCGGTGTGTGATTGTTTTCGAGTGCCAAAGAAGCGCGGGGTATGTGCTGGTCCAAATCGGTTCTGCACATAGTTCGCGCTTCTTGTTCTCGGAGACCTCTGAAAGGATAAAGAAATGACTCCCGAAACTAGGAGGCTTTCTGTGAAGCTGGATTCAGTAAGGGCTGCTTGCGAAAGAGCTCCTGCAGGACCGCAGAAAGAAGCGGCTTGGAAGCATTACAAGCTTGCGGAAAAGGCGCACAGCGATGAGAACCACACCGAAATGTACAGGGAGCTTGAGGCGGCAAAACAAGTTCTCGCGTAGCCTGCTCGTTTGGAATCCATCACCCGGCTGCCCGGGTTTTTCCGAAAGGCGTCCGTTTCATTTCAGAAGCGGTCCAGTCTGATCCAGGTACGCCGGGTCGAAATCCGCCAGTTCCATGAGCCGGTCAATATCTCCGAACTTCACGTAGCCCTCCCGGAAAGTGACCAGTTCTCGTTCCCGAAGCTGCCGCAGAACACGATTTACATGGACAGCGGTCAACCCCAGCGCGTCGGCAAGATGGTACTGGGTCAAAGGGCAGGCATAGCCCTCCTTGCTTCCCAGTCCGACGAACGCCAGCCTCGCACCAAGTTCCAGCAGAAAATGTGCCATTCGCGCATCTGCATCGCGGCGTCCCAGCCCGACAAGATGCTCGACAACCATCGCTTCATCCCGGGACGCGGCCCAAAGTATGGCTGCCGCCAGCCTTGGGGTGTCGGCCAATGCTCCCAGCAGGTCACTTGCAATAACCTCGACTGCTTCGATCTTCACAACCGGCTCGATGCTATGGTCCGAAGTGCGCAGGAGAACGCTGCGCAATCCCAGGAAATCACCCGGTATCTGAAAGTCGACAATCTGTCGCGATCCCTCCGGCTGGATTTTGTAGGAGCAGGCCCAGCCTGAAGCCAGAATGTAGGCGGCTTGTCTGGGCTGTCCCTGATGCACAAGGTCAGTGCCTGCCGCAAAGGTTTTCCGGCGTTGATGCAACCGAGTCAGTACGGCCAGTTCATCTTCCGAAAGAACGGCAAATGCCGATAGCTTCCTTGCAAGCGGGCTGTGTTCGATGGAGCTCATAACCCCTCCTGAGCTGGCGCGGCGGCATTGAACACCACCGGTCCCCGGGACTGCTTTGGATCAGTTCGGTTTGCTTCGTTTCCTGCGAAGGTACTGAAGAGAACCTCTCTGTCAGCTTATCATGGCACGCTATGCAAGAAAGGAAGGCCAAAAATGTCCGAGCGGAGCGAATGTGCAGGAATGGCCGCGTTATCGATCTGCGAGGCATTGCTGCTGGCTATGAAAGATCTTCAGGTGCTGCCTGAACATGAAGTCATTGGCGTTCTTCGTGATGCAGCGGCTTTTCATGAGAATGCGGATGGAAGGGGAACTGATACCGCAAGACACCACGCTGCTGCTTCTCTGATCCATCAGATAATTGCTAACGGCAACCACGTCCGGCGGCCGTGACGCCACCTGCAGCGGCCAAGCTATTGCTTGGGTTCACACTGATGAGCTGCGGAGCCATTTCAGTGGTAGCTAACCGGCAAACACCTGGGCTCCTGCGGTATCAAGATGAAAGGCGAGCGCAATACTGAAGCTCTGGGTGCCTCATGGAACAGAGCGCTTAATCCGTTTTCAGAAATTTTGCGGAGCTTCGGTCGTGGGGTAAGCCGGCTTCGGGCGGCTCCGTCTGAGCGCGGTGTGGTTTTGCGGTTTCAAAATCGCTGCACGCTGCCTGAATGGCCGGGTTGCCTGCCGCAAGGCAGCACCAAGAATTATGCAGATGCGGCATTTCCACTGCTGCGTGCGCTCGCATCACGAAAACCTGCTGCGCCGCCGCAAAATCGTTGCCGTAGTGCGGAAGAAGAAGCAGTCATCCAGGAAGTGCGCAGCAAACCTGCTGACATGAAACTATAAAACGCGGATGGGGTGGATGGCGTCTGCTCCCAGCCGTCGCGCTTTGCGGCAACGGGTATAAGCAAAAAAGCGGTGACGCCGATCCTGAATGCTAACTGTGCTTCCACCTAACTGCAGGACATCGGAAGGTGGTTTTGCCTGTCGTACCGCCAAAACCCGCTATATTGAGACGCAGGCGGAAAACAGCCTGCGGCGGAAATCCGCGCTAACTTACGTCAGTGCGGAGAGGTTTTTAAGCAGATTAGATGACCCCTGCCGGCCCAGTTCCTGCCGGTTTTCATTCCCGAGTACCACGGAAGCGTGGAGAGCCTGCCGGACCCTCTGAAGGTCTGTCTGCTATTTACGCGTCTGTTTCTCGGAACGTCCAGGAAAGGACAACCGAATGACACCCGAAACCAATAAACCCTCCCTGACGATGACCTCAGTTAAGGCCGCCTGCGACAAGGCGCCTGCTGGTCCCAAGAAGGATGCCGCCCTGAAGCATTACCGGGCCGCTGAAAAGGCCCAGGCGGCCAAGAAACATACTGATATGATCAAGGAACTCGGCGCAGCGAAGTATGCGCTCGGGTAACACTTGGCATTGGACGAATGTGGCGGGCCGTTCGGAGTAGCGCGGCCCATTACATTTCAGGGACGGCCTCGCCGGATCGAGATGGGCCAGGTCGAACACCGCCAATGCGAACAGGCGTTCATAATTGCAAATGTCACTTTGCCGGAGCGAAATGTGACAAGCCCGCTTTCGCGCAGCTGCCGAAAAACACGGTTGAAGTGAAGGCGACATTGGTTGCACAAAGTGAATACTGTTGCCCAGCGGCTTCGCATTGGGCGGGACCTGTCTGCCATCCAAGTACTGAAACTATGGCCCGTTCCGCTGCTCTGGCAGATCTTAGCGGCGGCGGCCCGGCGGGCGCACCGACTGCACCAGAGTTTGCCAAGTACTCGACCCCTTGCAACGCCGGCATATGCGCTCCCCGAAACCTTCACTCCAGAACGGCGCGCGGCAGCGCAGACAAAGGCGCTCTTGCGGCACATCCTTGATCGCCCGCACCGGCAGATCGTCCAGATCAATGAGATCGGTCATTGGCCTGCGTCCTCCTCTTCGATCAGCCGGGCAAGATCGCCAAGAGCGCGCTCTATGAGCCGCTGCCGCCTGGCATCCCGGGCGTCGGCGGTTTCGGAATACCGCCGGATCAGATACTGCGCCTTGATCGCCGCCTCATGCCAGTTAGAGGCCGGTTCGGCGAGAAGCTGCACTTCAAGTTCTTCCTGCCGCAGGCGGAGTTTTCTCTGGTCGGCTTCGAAATCCTTCAGGGCGTGCCGCCGGATTTCGGTCGCAATCTGGCTTTCGGCGCTTCGCCTTGCGTCTAAATCCACCGGTTCTTCCGTCATCTCTTTGTCCTCCTATATATCAGCGTTCGGCCGCGGCCGTCAGGCCGGGAGAGGGAGGAGATGTGCTCCCAGCCGGCTCTCCAGCCTCCATTCCTCTCAGAAACCTGAAAAGTTCGCTGTCCGTTGTCAGAACCAGCGTCGTTCCCCCTGAAATCATGTCCTTGTAGGCCTGCATTGTCCGGGTGAACTCATAGAATTCGGCTGCTTGGGCGTCGGTGTTGTAGGCTTTTGCGTAGATCGCAGCCGCCGCGGCATCAGCCATGCCGCGGATTTCCTCGACGGCGCGATACGCTTCGGACTGTATCTTGTTCAGATCGCGAACCCGGTTGCCGCGGATCCGCGCGGCTTCGCCATTGCCCTCGGAAAGAAAACGTTCAGCGATCTGGCGGCGCTCTGAGATCATGCGGTCGTAGATCTTCGGACGCACACTCTCGTTGTAATTGATCCTCTTGAAACGGATATCGAGAAGCTCGATCCCAAAAACGCGAACCTTCTCTGAGGCGGCTGCGAATATCTCCTGTTCCACAAGTGCGCGGCCTTTCTGGATAGGAACCAGAGAACCTATGTCCTGCGCGCGCTCTTCATCGGTCAGAAGCGTGTCCCGCAGCGGGATCCGGCCCTTCGTGGTCCGGATAATTTCTATCAGCTCGTGTTTGGCGACGGCATTGCGGGTTTCGCTGCCGAGAATATCGTCTAGACGGGATTGCGCGCTGCGCTCATCGCGCAGCCGCAGAAAATATTGCAACGGGTCGGTGATCTTCCAGCGGGCAAACAGATCGACGGATATGTAGAGCTTGTCCTTGGTGGGCATGTCAGAAGGATTGCCGTCCCACTCAAGAACCCTGCGGTCGATCCGGTTGACTTCCTGAACGATGGGCAGCTTCAGCTTTAAACCGGCCGTTATGACTGGTTTGCCCACGGGTTTACCGAATTGGGTGATAATGGCCTGTTCGACTTCGCCAACTGTATAGAGGGAACCGGAGGCAATCACCCCAACTGCAGCCGCAATCCCTGCAATAAGGCCCAGTCTGATGCTCATGGCGGATCCTCCTGAAGCCTGTCGAGGTTCAAAAGCGGCAAGATGCTCGCAGTCGATCCTTCGACAATGATTTTTGACAGGATGCTGGGCAGAACATCCTGGAGGGTTTCTATGTATATCCGCCGCCTCGTGACTTCAGGCGCCTTTACGTATTCGGCCAAAAGCGCGGTGAACCGCGCTGCGTCGCCTTCCGCCTCGTTGATACGTTTCAGGCGATAACCGTCAGCCTCGCGGATCCGCTGATCCTTCTCGCCTTCGGCAAGCGGAATGACTTTGTTATATTCGCGGCGCGCCTCATTGATCAGGCGCTCCTTTTCCTGCTGTGCCTGGTTGACCTCATTGAACGACGCCTGAACGGGTTCCGGCGGGTTGATGTTTTTCAGCTGCACCTGGTCGATGCTAATGCCCATGGCATATTTGATGGACAGAGCCTGCATCTTGAGAAGTGCCTCGCTCTCGATCTCCTGCCGGCCGATGGTGATGACCTCGTCTACCGTGCGGTCGCCAACGACCTCGCGCATCACGGACTCAGAGACGTAGCGCAAAGTCGCGCTTGGCTCGCGTACCTCGAACAGGAATTTCAAGGGGTCAGAGATCCGGTACTGCACCACCCATTCCACAAGCGCGGCGTTCAGATCTCCCGTAACCATTTCGGTTTCGCGCCGGCCGTCTGACGGGCTCTGAAAGGGATCACTCCTGCCCGGCGTCGTGAACCCGAATTCCTGCTTTAGCTGCCGTTTCACGGGCACCAGCGTGGCAACGTCTATGCCAAGCGGGAATTTGAAATGCAGGCCAGGCGGAACCTCAGCAGTGTATCTGCCAAAACGCTGGACAACAGCGACAGAGTCGCTCGGGACAGTGTAATAAGAAGACCAGGCCGCAACCGCCGCCAAGACTATCGCTCCTGCAACCAGTACCCCCCTCAGAGGCGGCCGCCCATCAGGGAGCAATCCGCCCAGGCGGTCGCGGCCTTGACGAAGAAGATCGTCAATCTCGGGCGGATTGCGCTTCTGTCTGCTTTGCCACGGCCCACGGTCTTCCGGGCCGCCGTTCGGGTCGGGCATATTGTTTCCTCTCTTGCTCGCGCGGACCTGCACACGGCGCAGACCTTGGCGGTCGCGGGGGCATCCACGCGTCTTATTCCCCCTGTGTTGGCATTCCTTCATTCTCCGCGGCCTGTATCGCTGAATTTTCCTTTGACGATTTACCTGCTGGGGCCGCATCCGGCGCCTTTTTGTCCGTCCGGGATGCGTGTCCGCCCGCGTAGAGATGCCGAAGCTGCATCTCGGAAACACCGTCGGCCTCCATCACCAGCCGGACCATCGGGTCTGCCAGCATTTCTTCCAGGAAAATTTCGGCCAGACCTTTTCCGGTCAGCTTGTCCATTGCTAGGGCGTCATCAAGGTCGGCCAGTGAAACGGTCAAGATTCTCGCCAATCCGGGGTGGGAAGCCCGAGGATGCAGTTTCACCGCCACAGACGCTTTCCAGGCTTCCGGATGCAGGCAGTCGGGCGGTGAACACAGTTCCGTTTCAATGTCGTACTCTCCCGCCGGAAGCGTCTCGTCGAAGCCAGGCACACTGAAAGGCCGGGCAAATACTGCAATGGACCTTCTGACTAGCTCGTTCATGGGAGAAGTCCTCTCATCGAAGCGACAAGCGGGCCAAGGCTGCGGCTGCCAGCGCCTTGCCCTTGTCGTGGTAATCCCCGTGGAATACGCCGTCCACCTTGACCTCCCAGATCCCATTCCTTTCCCGGACACGGACGCGCTCAGCTTCCGCGGTGGGACGATAGGGGTGCCAGTTAGCTTCCCTTTTTTCCTGATGGTGCATTGCGTTCACACTGTCTTTTGAGCTTGCCGCCCTTGGCAATTTCGTTTCTCCAAGGGCCATTACGGCGCGAATGAACTCCTCCGCATAGTCATCCGCGTTTCGGTGGTCATGCTCGTGCCGCACCATGGCCATCGGCTCAACAAAACGCTTCTTCAGGTGCTCAAGGAAACGCGGTTCCGTGCGGGACATGTAAGCAATGAGCGACTGGAGAATCCGTTCATGAGCGAGAACGCGCCGTTCAAGATCTGTCATCTCAGGCAAAGACGGTGTCATAACAAAAATCATCCTTCATTGATCGTGTTTTCCGGGCGCTCCGGCGACTTGCCAACGCCAAGGGCCGCAAGACAGGCCTGCGCAATGTCGCGGTCCGGGGTCTCGGCTCCCGGGACCGTCGCCCAGCCGGCTTCCATGAGGGCATCCCGCTGCCGGAAGGTAGCAACGGCCCTGATCGCTGCCAGCTTTGCGTCGCGTTCCGCATCGGTTCGGGCCATATCCAGGCAGACAGGGACCAAAGCCGTGACTACATTGTTGCGGGCCATGGCCATGGCCCTGTCGTTCGAGGTTCCGCCAGTCACCCAGCCGCCCCAGGTGAACCCGACGAAGCCGGCAAGTACCGCGCCGGTCACGGCGCCGCAGAGGCCGGGTTTAAGCCATTCGGGAGAGTTCATTGTGGTTCCTCCAGCGGGGAAAGCGCCGCCTCGCTATCTTCAAGTGTCGCGTTGCTGGTCTTGGCCGAGCGCTGCTTCCAAGTCAGCCCAGGTAATTGGCCGCAACTCCGTCCGGCCCAGAAAACGCCCCTTGCCGTGTACGGTCAGATATATCGCCGTTCTGCGGTAAGCCGTGAAACTCAGCCCTTCGATAAGCTCCTCCTCGACCAGCACTTCGTATTCGCCGGAAGGCAGTTCGTCTTGATATCCGGACAAGGTAAACGGCTGCGGGAAAGTCACGGTGGATCTGATTGATCGCAAGGCCATCACCGGTCTCCGCGATGTTTGCATGTCTTCCGCGCTGCTTTGGCTGCAGCACCCCGGTTGCAGAGAGGCAGCCAAACTTTGCGCTTCTCATACATTATCCCGGAACCGGGCGGTGCGCGCTGACCCATGTTAGCGCCGCTAAGACCCGCGGAGATCCTGGCCGTGCGGGCGAACCTGGACTTGCCCCGCGGCTTTACTTGAGGGGATTGAATACCGGCTGATCTGCGTCAGCGCGTGCGTCGGGCAATGCGAGTATGATCGTTACAATCCAAAGCTTTTTACCCGGCAAGAGGCGGCCCCGCTCATCCGGAACAGCCGCTCCCAGATCCGGGCACATCAAAAGGGAGGATATGCCGATGCCTGCAGCTGGCATTCATTACCCGCATAACCCTGAGTTTGACCGCTTTTTGCAAGCCTTCGTTGGCGAGGACCGGAATGGCAATGCCGTTACGGTTCTTTCGGCGCTTGCGCGGCTTGATCTCGAGCCTTGGGAGGAGGCAACCGCGCTTGCGGCGTTGGAAAAAGAGGCTGCGGACTCGCGACTGGAGATGCTGCTGTCGCAATTCCGTGACGTGCCCGCACTCAAGCAGGATTACGGATCGGTTGCGCGGAAACTGACCCGCCTTCTCCCCAAACGCCGCAAGCGCTTGACGGCCGTTTCTGATGGCGCAGAAAACGGGCCGGCGAAATCGTCTGGATTGATCTGGGCGGTACTGACATTCCTCTTTCTGATTTTGCAGTTAATACTCGCAGGCGTTCCGGGGGCGGGCCAATGACCTTGGGCAAATCACAAGACGGCGACCGCAGTGATGGTAAGGAAAATGCGATCCTCTGGGATCTGGAGGAGCGGTGCTGGACCAGCGGTGCGGACAGCGCTCGCACTGTTACTGCAAAAAATGCAGTGATGGTGCTTCCCTATCCGCCGGGCATCCTCCAGGGCGGGCAGATCCTGGAACATGTGAAGCAAAACACGGGCTGGCGAACTGTGGAAATGAAAGACCGCAGCCAAATCAGGCAAGGGGCCGTTGCGGTGCTCGCCTACCGCGTATTCGCCGAGAAGTCAGGCTCACCAATCTATGAGGCGCTCTGCGCGTCCACGTATCTCCTGGACAACGGCCGGTGGCTGCGGCTGTCACACCAGCAAACCCCCACCACCTGACGCCAGCGGGAAGAATCCTCACCTTGGGGCGATATCTTTAACGCACTTCTCGGAATGTGAATCGGCTCCTGAGCTCTTCGTTCAAAGATCATCAGCCAGAAAACGCGGATCCCGCCCCAAGCTAACCTGCGTCAGTGCTGCGGAGCAGAGAAGATGGGTATATGGCTTCGTGCCTGCCGAATCTCCGGCGGCACTCATTTCCGAGCAGCAGAGAAGCACGGGATGCGTGCGGTTCCTCAAACGGACTGCATTGCACTGCGCGTCCTATTCTCGGAATGTCCAGGAAAGGACAATCCAATGACACCCGAACAGACCAATACCGCCGAGAAGATGACCTCGGTCAAAGCAGCCTGTGACAAAGCGCCTGCCGGTCCCAGAAAAGACCGGGCGCTGAAACATTATCAGGCGGCCGAGAAAGCGCACGAGGCGAATAACTACGCCGAAACGAACAAGGAACTGGACGCGGCTGCAAAAGCGATTTCCTGATACTCCTTTGTTTTAAATGAAGATTGGGTCGCCCCAGGTCATTCCGGGGGGCGGCCTCCTTCATTTCAAGAGCGGGCCGGTCTGATCCAGATACGCCGGATCGAACCCCGAAAGTTTCACCAATCCGTCATAATTGTCGAACGTCACGCGGCCGTCCCGAAGGGTCAGCAGGCCGCTTTCGCGAAGCTGACGCAAAACACGGTTCACATGGACGGATCTTAAGCCGAGTGCATCAGCAAGGTGATACTGTGTCAAAGGGCAGACGTACCCTTTCTTGCTCTCCATTCCGACCAGCTTCAGCCTTGCCCCCAGTTCCAGAAGGAAATGCGCCATACGCGCATCCGCGGCGCGGCGGCTAACTCCAGCGAGATGCTCGACCACCATGGCTTCGTCCCGTGATGCCGCCCAGAGAATTGCTGCCGCCAGGCGAGGCGTCTTCTCGAATGCTTCCAGAAGGTCGTCCGCAAAGACTTCCGCCGCCTGAATATCCGTGACCGGCTCGAAGCTGTGGTCGGACGTGCGCAGCAGCACGCTGCGCAATCCAAGAAAATCCCCTGGTATCTGGAAATCCACGATCTGGCGGGTTCCGTCCGGCTGAAGCTTGTAGGAACACACCCAGCCGTCGGCCAGAATGTAAACGGCCTGATCCGACTGCCCCTGATGCACGAGATCACGCCCCGCCACAAAGGACCGGCGGCGCAGATGCAAACGCTTCAAAACGCCCAATTCATCTTCAGACAAGGCGACGAAGACTTGCAGCTTGCGTGAAAGCGGGCTTTCTTTGATATCCGTCATCGGGGTCTCACAAGCCGGGAGATGCTCCAGACGCAATCGCGCACAGACTGCTTTCGGTTAGCCCAGCATACCCTTTTTTCTGCGAAGATGCTTGGGACAAGCAAGGCCATTCGGCCGCGCGATGTATTACCGTTACCTGGGAGGAAGTCATAAAATGCGTAGCAAGAAGGACTTCTCGGGAATGGCTGCCCTCTCAATCTGCGAGTCGATGCTGCTGGCGATGAACGATCACAAGCTCCTGCCCGAACGCGAGATCGTGGGCATCCTGCGTGATGCTGCAAAGACGCATGAAAACGCAGCTGTTGCTGATGGCGAGATAGAGGCGCATCGGGCCGTGGCGGTTCTCATCAACCGGATCATCGCTGGTGGTAACTCCGTTCGGAGGCCGCCGGCATGACATACTCAATCGCAGCGGGTTAGACATCGCCTATGCCGCTTTCGTCCAACTCGTACGATGCACGGGGCCAACAGCCGGGTCAGCAGGACATGCCGGGCGGCCCAGGCCGCCAAGACGGCAGCGTCCAAACTGACATGCAGGATGCCGGATCTGCCTCGACCGCGCGGCAAGCGCGGGTCCAGCCAGGACACTTGCCCGTCACGGGAGGGGCACCCGGCGCGGGAAACCCCTTTGGTGTAACTGGTCCGAGACAGCTAGAGGCGCGGCTGACCGCATCAGACTGGACACGAACCCTGGCGAAATACCGGCAGCCAATCCCCTCCCGCAGCATTTTCGAACTTGCGGTCACGCTCGTGCCTTTCGTGGCAATATGGGCGGTTGCCTGGTGCGTGCTCTCGATCAGCACCCCATTGGCTCTGGTTCTCGCGTTGGCGAATGCAGCCTTTCTTGTCCGGCTGTTCATAATCCAGCACGATTGCGGGCATGGTTCCCTGTTCCGCGACCGGCGTCTGTGCGATTGGATCGGCCGCATCATCGGCGTTATCACGCTGACGCCCTATGACGTCTGGCGCAAAACCCACGCGATCCACCATGCTACGACCGGGAACCTCGACCGCCGGGGCGTCGGAGACATACCGATACTGACGGTCAGAGAATACCGCAAAAAGGGATGGCCAGGCAGGGCGCTTTACCGCCTCGTCCGCCATCCGGTTTTCCTGTTCGGGGTGGTACCATTTTACACGTTCTTCCTGCAAAATCGGCTGCCCTTCCAACTGATGCGGTCCGGCTGGTGCTACTGGCTGAGTGCGATGGCCACAAACGCTGCCATTGGCGTCACTCTGACAGTGATTGTCTGGCTGGGCGGTTGGGAGGTACTGCTGTTCGTCTTCCTGCCGACGATGCTTCTGGCTGCAATAGCCGGCATGTGGTTTTTCTACGTGCAGCATCAGTTTGAGGAAACCAGCTGGCGGCACGAGGAAGACTGGAACATCCAGGACGCGTCCCTTCACGGCAGTTCGCACTACGCTCTGCCGGGCATCCTGCGCTGGATCACCGGGAACATCGGAGTCCATCATGTGCATCACCTAGCCAGCCGCATCCCCTTTTACCGTTTAGGCGACGTAGTCAAGGATCACGACGTCCTGGCACAGACCAGACGCATCACGCTTTGGGAAAGCTTCCGCTGCGCGCGACTTCACCTTTGGGACGAGAAAAGCCGCAGATTGCTGTCGTTTGCAGAGGCCCGGGCGCTTCCCGCCTGAGCCTTGCGTGATATGGCCACTGGTCAATGAATTGGTGCCTTGGATACCCCGGCACAACCTGACGGCATCACTTGTGGAACAGTCGGTCGGCCGGCACTTCCCCAGCAGTGTCTGACGAAGAAGCTGATCTGAAAATCCGCCGCATGCGCAAAAGTCCGGTTTGTCCGGCAACCTGTAGATCCGGGCTCTCTTTCTGGCTGCGACATGCATGAACGGCTGATTTTCACGCCGCGCAGCCAAGCCGAAAATGATGCGATCGTGTGGTTTTCGTGCTGCGAGCGCGCGCAGCAAGATTTTGACACTTCTGCTGTGAGCTCAGCCCCTGGTTTCGCTATGCCTTGTCGCAGTGACCGCTTCGTACGAAGGAATGACTTCACGGTTGCGCCGCCAACACGCTATATCGATCTAGTACACAAAAACGTTTGCCAGAAATCAGCAGGGTAGCCGTGGACATTCGAACACTTGATGACTCCGATCCACTTCTTGGCAGTTCCAAACTGCTTGATGCGGTACAGAAAGCGATTGGTTTCGCTCAAGAAAATGATGGGATCGGCCTAACGAAAAGCAGGGCATTCAACCGAAAGTTCGCGACATGGGCGGCTGAGAATTTCAACTGGCCTGAATACTCAGCTGACCAACTCTTGCGCATCCAAAAAGTGTTGAACGAGGAAGACGTCTTACCCGTCCTAGTTTTGCATGAGCTGATGATCTCAATGAAGCTGGGGCGCCACACCAAAGGCAAGTGGCGCTTCAGCAAGAAGGCGGAGGTTCTGTCTCAAACGCCTGGTGTCCTGCAAGCGGCGTTGACGCGGGGGTTCTTGTTCGAGTTTGATCATAGCCGATTGCAGCGCTTCCCCTTTGTTGCACCTGGCAACTGGGACATTTGGCTCAACGTTATCAACGTCGAAGCGCATGGAGGGGTGAGCGAGGCAGCGCTACTAAAGACCTTTTACGGTGTAGAATATTCTGGCGCAGGGGGTCGAGAGTTTTGGGATCATGCCTCGTTTTTGATGTGGCATGTCCTGAAGCCGCTGAGCTGGTTGGGATACTTGGATGCAACAGAGCTCGACGGGCGCCATTCGCCTTCTGACCGGACGACCTATACAAAAACACCACTTTGGCAGAGGACGTTCCGTCTCGATACGGATGATGAACTGCGTCCATTCATCGTCCATTGAGCCCGGTGACCGCTATCAGATACGCCTCTTTCACGAGACTTCTGCAAGCGCATCGGGCTGCAGTGAGCCCTTTCAAGTCATTGGCAAACCCGCCGCCCAAGCGATTAGACTGGGCGGCGGTAGGATCAGATCTTGCGTGCCGAAACCAGCAGCATCATAGGCCGCTCCAGTTCTTCGGCCAGGTCCGGTATATCCGCAATTTGTTCAGGTGTGGGCGCGAACTCTTCCATCCGGCGCAATTCGAAACCCGCTCCAATCAAGGTGTTGAGAGTGGATGCCAAGGTCCGATGGTGCTTCAGTACCCCCTTGGCGAACCAGTCCGTACGGCGTTCGCCCTCGATAGAATAGCCGTTCACCGGCCAGGTCTTTCGGCCGTCTTCGTCCAGTATCCATTGCGGACGAGCGGCTGCCATGAAGATCGGATGCTCGATGGTGAAGACCAGATCCCCGCCAGGCGCCAAAGCCGCATGGATCATGCGGATCAGCCGTTCAAAATCCTGCACGTAGTGGAAGGTCAAAGCACTGTAGACCAGATCAAACGCCGCCTCGGGCAATTCAAGCGTTTCCAGGTCAGCAATCCGGTATTCGATTGCGGAATCCTCGGTGTCAGCCCTCGCACGTTCAATCATGTTCTGAGACAGGTCAAACCCCAGAACTGAAGCAGCCCCCTGACCGCGGAACCAGCGTGCTGCCCAGCCGAAGCCGCAGCCCAGGTCCGCCACGCGCTTGCCTGACAGTCCGGGCAACAGTGCTTGAATTGCCGGCCATTCCGGCGCACCGTCCAGCCCATGAACCTGCCGGGGAAGCTGGCTGTAGCCAGCAAAAAAATCGGGATTGTCGTAGATATTCTGTGCCATGTTTGTCTCCAGATAAAGGGGAGGACGAGGCACGTTTCCACGCCTAACAACCTCGTCCAAAAGGGCGAGGCCGAGGCTGGCAATCAGCGTGGTCAGTTCGCGTGATTGGCATCCCGGCATCCCGCCAAGGGGATACCGGCCAACCGGGCGACAATGTGGATGTCCTTCTCAACCATGCAGGCTATATCGGTCTGAATGCAGAAAATGTCAATTTCCTCGCCCATCCGGCGGCGCACTGACAGCGCAGCGATAGACGAGGCAGCCAGAGCCGGCCATTTGCCCTGACAGCAGCGAACTCACCCTCAGAGCCCAATTCAACCGAAGCCGGGACATAAAGGAATGGCTGTTCTTCCCATCGCGCCGCGCCTCATCGGCTGGTCAACATGAAGAACTCAATCGACTGGCCGTTTGGGTCGCTGATCTTGAGGAGGTGAATGCCCGGCTCTTCGATGATCTCCGGGACGGTACCTCCTGCCTGGGCGATACGGGCTTGCAGGGTCACGAGGTTCCCGGATTGAAGGTAGGGGACCGCACCGGTTCCGGGCACGGCATCGGGAGCGTAGCGCTCGCGTGACACTATAGCGAACCATCCCTCTGCAATATCGAAAGCGATGAAGTCATCGAGCTGAATGACTGGTTGGCGATCGAATAGCGTGCGGTAGAACTGTTCCGATGACGGCATGTCGTCGGTTGGCACATAGGCGCCCATGGCCAGGATGGCGTCCTGGGATGTGGCGTTTTGTGCCTGAACGCCGATTGATCCAGCCAGATATGCGGAAAGGGCGAGCGCGCAGACCGTCTTCATCGGATAGTCTCCGGTATTGCCCCGGACGCTTCGGGCTGCGTGTCCCAGGAGGGGCGGTTTTCGGTGAATTCATGGAAGGAATGGGGAATCCCCGGGTCGTCATCCAAACAATGGGCATTGATCGGAAATGACGCATCAGGTGACAGAGGCTCGCCTAGGGCCGTGCCGCAGCACCGGCAGAAAGAACGCGTGTAGGTGTAGGGCGCACGGGGGGCAATTGTCTCGATTTGCTGCGCCCCGCTGAGCAAGCTGAATTGCTTCCTCGCAACGAAGACAATCGTTGATGAGCCGAGTTTCCGGCAGCGCGAACAATGGCATGTGCCCACGGCAGACGGCGCGCCCTCAATCGCGAAGCGGACGGCGCCGCAGGCGCAGCTTCCTTGAATGGGCATCAGAATTTCCTTTCGATTCAGTTTGACGGCCCACCAATACCCCGCCCATGCTGACAGCATATTGTCACCATGGTGTCAGCATGGATGCAGTGGACCTAAGGAGAGCGATGATGCGGCGCGGAGACAGGCTGTTTGAGATCATTGAAATCTTGCGGCGGGCGAAAGGCCCGATCTCCGGGCAGTCCATCGGTCATGAGCTCGGCGTCACCAAGCGCACGGTGTACCGTGATGTTGCCGCCCTGATGGCGCAAGGCGTCCCGATCCACGGCGAAGCAGGCGTCGGATACATTTTGGAGGCGGGGTTTCATATGCCGCCATTGATGCTCACCTCCGATGAGATTGAGGCTGCGATCCTTGGTGCGCAATGGGTTCAGACCCGCGGGGAGCCGGAACTGGCCCTCGCGGCCGGGAAATTGCTGTCCAAGATCGAAACCGTGGCACCCTCCGGTTTTGAGACTTTATTCGTTGAGCCTGCAATCAGTGTCGCGCCGGTGGATCAGCCGCCGGAAGTGCTTGGTGCGGCGGAGATACGCCGCGCCATTCAACGCCGGGTCAAGATCGCCTTGACCTATCGCGGCTCCAATGGTGCGCTGACTGAGCGCGTGATCTGGCCGATATTCCTGGGCTACCGCGACCACGGCCGAATCGTGGCGGCGTGGTGCGAGCTGCGGCGCGGTTTTCGGTACTTTCGGACTGAGCGGATCACCGATGGCGGCATCCTGACCGACAAAATTCCTCGCCGGATGGACTTGTTAAAGGCCGAATGGCGCACCGCGATGGATGAAGAGCGGCGGCGTTTCAATACTGCAAGCCAAGACGGCCAGGCCTTTACATGATGAGCAAACTAAGGCGCGGCTGTTGCAGACGTCCAGTGTCGACAAACGACGGGCTTCCATTAATGTCATAGCGCAGCCATGAAATTGGATGGAAAAGCTGCTGTTCAAGAATACGCCTTCAATGGCGGCTCTGTCCGGCGACTTGTGAATTGGCTATCCGAAAATTGCTGCACAGTCGATGAATGGCCGATCTCCGCGCTGCACGGCAGCGCCATTTTTCAGCAGCTGCAGCACATCTGGTGCTGCGAGCGCGCGCAGCACGAAATCGCTATGACCGAGTTGGGCTCAGACCGGCCCAATGCATCCGCGGCGTTTCCCAAAGAACACACAACCTGACAACGGCCATTCAAACCACCAGTAAACTGAGGCGTCAGCGCTGTGCTGATGTCTGGGTTTGGCGGGAGGATTGGAGGGCAAACTATGCCAAGAGTCCAACTTCCCGCTGTCACCCCGAAACGAAGAGCCTGGAACAAGGGCCGGATCATCGGCCAGAAACGACCACTGTTGCCGAAACAGGTCTGGGCGATCCGCGCGCGTCTCGAACTGGCGGGCAACCTGCGCGATCTTGCGCTGTTCAATGTGGCAATTGATAGCAAGCTTCGCGGATGCGATCTGGTGAAACTGGCCGTCACCGACCTGGTGAGGGACGATCGCGTTCGCGAACGCGTATCTGTGATCCAGAGCAAAACCAAGCGGCCCGTTCAGTTTGAACTCTCTGAAAACACGCGGGATACCATTGCCGCATGGATCAAGTCACCGGAGATGCTCGGCTGCCGTTTCATGTTTCCCAGCAGGTTTCATGACCGCCTGCATATCTCAACGCGCCAATATGGCCGGCTTGTGAGGGATTGGGTGGCCGCGATTGGGCTGGATTCCAGCGGATACGGCACCCATTCTCTGCGCCGGACCAAAGCAGCGGAGATTTACCGCAAAACCGGAAATCTAAGAGCGGTTCAACTTCTGCTCGGACACACCAAGGTAGACAGCACAGTACGGTACCTTGGCGTCGAACTCGAAGATGCGCTGAGCATTGCCGAGCAAATCGACATTTGAACCACCTTGGCGGGCGGCTCTTGCCGTTCGCCAATCCTGAGCAGACCTGTGTTCGCGGCGCAGCGGTGGGTCGGATCGAGCCCACACCGGACGAGGCGAGTTCTTGCTGCGCGCGCTTGCGACACAGATTTTTCTGCACCCGCGCAACTTTGGGTGTCGCAGCGCGGCGGGGAAAACTGCCGTTCGTGCGAGCCGCTGCGAAGTTGACGAAGGCAATTCACAGATCGCGGGACCTTCCGGCCATTCGCTGCAAGCGCAGCACGAACGATCAGGGGCGGTCGCTATGCGCAGGAAGCGGACGGTGGATTTTTCGCCTTGGTCTGGCGCTACAGCGCAAGAAGCGGTCGGCCGCCACCTTGGTTTGGTGGGATGAACATCGGAAGTTGCCGACCTTGGCAAACTACCCTCCGGACTGTGTGGAAACAGAAATTCCAGTAAGACAGCATAGCCGCATAGTGAATTACCTATGGCACTGCGAAACGGGTAGTTAGAGGATATCCCCGTTTGCAATATCCCTATCATCACGTGCATTGTATCATTGATTAGAAGGAGTTCAGCTGGCATGCAAAGTGAAGAAAATCCATTGGCGAGCATCTCCGAGGGCCTTCCCCCAGGGGTAGCAAAGGTACTGTCAGCCGCTGCTGGGGGCTTGACGCCTGGCATTAAAGACACTTCGGCAGACATTTGGGGGGCTTTGGTTGGAGACCGGGTTAAGCTCTGGCGAATTAGGAACTGGATTAGTGGGCTCGAGAAAACCGCAGCTCACATTGAGAGGATGGGACTAGACTTATCCCAAGCGAAGCCCCTGCCTTACGGGGATATGCTGGCTCTATTCGATGGGATTTCAAAGGAAGACGACGCTGACCTTTCCGACTTGTGGGCCAGACTTATAGCGGGCGCCATGAGCGAAAGTGATGAACCTGCGGTGTCTTCGAGATCAGTCGCTTCAGTCCTAGAGCAGATGAGCCCGGATGCTGCCAAGGTTTTTTTTCTGCTCGCAAAAATGCATCACATGGCTCTTCTGGATAAGAAAATTCAGAGATTGAGAACCAAAGAGTTTTTTCCTCTAACCGAAAGCGAGGAAACTCTGGATGAACGAAACCTCACAGATGAAAAGGATCGAGTAATCTTTGAGATTGACGGCTTTTGGACAGGTATCAAAGGAGATGCTCAGCTTGATATCTCTAAATCTGAACTTTTAAGGCTAAACCTAATTCAAGCGAAGGTAGTTCCTATTGCCTTTGACGATGAGCCATTTAGTAGAGGGGTCAACGTCAACAAGGCCGGACTTGACATGATTGTATCAGATCTGGTGCAGAAGACCAAAGAGCTTGTTGACAATCGAACACTATTCTCCGCGCGTCCTTTTAGAGAAGTAAGCGCTCCAAGAAAGGTAAATTTTGAGCTTAGCGTTTCGGGTATTGAAATAGCGAAGAAGCTAAGCATATTCTGACGCAATGGTTGGCCGATCTCGAATTCTTGGCATGCACTTCTTCTACCCCAACCGTGACGAATTTCTTTGGTGCGCCCTTCGTCAGGGCATCGCCTCGCGCGATCGGCTGCTTTGGGCTGTGCCTGACGTGCCGCGCCAGCGAAGGGCCGCCATGCGGCGGCACAGCACCGAAAAGCCAGCAGCAGCCTGCCCTAGGCTGACCGTGATCGGCTCAAGCGAGCCCCGGAGCCGTCGTCGACCTGCAAAGTGTCAAAACGTCGAAGCAGACGTTCATTCTGCCGAGCAGGAGTGACAGCAGTTCAGGACGAGCACTGCGACCGGAACCTGAAGCTTAGATCAGAGTTTTCTTTTTACCTCGACTTCTGCTGTATCCCGACCAGTTGTTACCTTAGGTAATTTTTCTCGACTAAGCCACTTGTCGCAGAGTTTTTGAATTCCACCATCGCGCTGGCTTCCAAAGACGTTTCGCTCTGCATAGAAAGCACGCCGTCCATTCATTTCCCTGGCCATCATTTTGGGGATTTCGACTACGCGGTCGCGCTCATTCCCTTGCCAAGTCATTTCCAGCATACGGTCCGGTGACAGTGGAAACTGCACCCGCGCCGTCTTGTTGGCAAATCCAGCATCACCGTAGAGCGGGTGATGTGTGGCCGGATCAGAAACGAGGGTTACCGGGCTATCAGACGTGATCAAGTGTTGGTCTTTGCTTCGGCCAACTACCCAAGTCATGTTGAAGAACATGTTTGCTATCGTTTCTATACCCCCAAGCATCTGCAATCCTGCTGCACGAAGAACGCTGATTTTGTAATTGTCTGGATCGCTCAGGAATTCGCGCATCCATTCGCGTTCTTCTGGCGAATTTGCTTCGCCAGTTTCAGCTTCGAAATCATCTACAGATCGTTCATGCGCCTCTTTGTGCGATACCAAGACTTGCGTTGTATGATGCGCGATATGTCCGACCAGTTCGGCACCTGCACCCACGACAGAAGGCGACCGCAAGTATTGGGCCGCAAGAAACAACGAAATCATTTCGCGATCTTCACCGGTTGGCATTCGACCGTTTGACAGGCCATCCCATAACGGGGCAGCGCCGCCTTCGATCTGAGACAAGAGCGTTTCGATTTCATCATAGCGCTCACCATCGGGACCAATCGGCGAATAGAAGTTGGTTTCCACACCGGTTTTCTCTGGGACACTTGCCAGCGGTTTCATATTGGCCCCGTATGTCCAAACCCTACCATTTGCATCGCAAAATTTACTCAGGTAGAATCTGGGTACAATGTGCTGCCGTTTTGTCCGTTCTGACATGTGATTTCCTCATGTCCAAATTGGTACCGCGCTAGGCCAGCAAACCCCGCAGAATTTTGCGGGCTTGAGCCTTCACCTCTTTCATCGGGCTTTTTGTAAGAAACGGCATCATTGCAGTCAGGAACTGGTTGTGTAGGTCAAAATCCCATTCCCCAGCTGCAGGATTGATCTCGGGGGTCTTGATGCCGAGCTTGTTCAAACGCGCATACTTGTCGGCGATTTCAGAAGCAACTTCGAACGGCTGTTCCAAAACCCAGCGCGAACCTCCTAGGCCACCCTGCTTTTTCTGCAACTGGTAAATATCCATGTAGAGATTTCCCCGAACAGCCGTGATCGATCTCTTGCGGCTCTTTAGGCGGCCAGACGCCCAGCGACCGATTTCTGCAACCACCCAGACGGATGAAAACACAAAGACGATCCACGCGATCACCAGGTACTTCGGATCAAGGTTGGCGTTCATCCATGGTGAAAGCGCGGCGAAGCCACTAGCAACACATGAGGCCAGTCCGATTGAAAAGCTAAGCCTGTCCAATGCCGTTTTGATAATTCCGGTGAAATCCATGTGCTGCACAATTCAATTGTTGAAATCCTGTTGGTGGAAGTTACTCCGCAGAGACTGCTTGGTAAAGAAAATGCATTGTGCAGAAAGGGCTATTTTAAGGTCACACCCGTCATTCTTTGTGTCTCCGAACAACGTCTGCTTCGGTGACACCCGCCAAACTTTGCAAAGTCAGCTTCCTGCACCATCGCTGACGCCGCTGCTTCCCGCAGCATTGGACGTGGTGCGCCAGAGAGGTTGGATGGCCGCTTTCGGTGCGCGGGCCATAAGATTTCGCACCGGCGGTATCTTTGGAGCGGCACTCCTTGTCTATGACCGCTCTGGGCTGTGCCTGAGGTGCCGCGCCAGCGAAGGGCCGCCCCCAGGACAATGACGGCTGAGGGCTCAAGTACCTGGTTGCGCCTTCTGCAGCAGGCGGCCGGATCGAGCCCATGACGCCCTTTCTGCACGACTGGGATGCTGCAAACGCGTTGGATAGCTCGCAACCCAAAGCGGAAGTAGGCACCTGACGCAGCATGCATCCATCTCAGCGCTTCAAGCCAAGCGATTGCATTGCTGCTTGCTTTGAGCGCCTAGTGCTTTCACCAAAGACTAAAGAGATTGTAAAAAATGATTCCTCCGACACTTGACTACGGTCACATCGACATCAACGTACGGGCCGATCGAAAAGATCTCTTTCGAGACTTCAAACCACTTATGGGATTGTCGAACGAAGTCGAGGATATTTTAGACCCCTATAAGGCCGCTAGCGAGGCTGCCAAGCTGGCAAGAAGATATAAGATTGGAAGGCACCTGGCTGAACTGCAGGCGGATGTTCAAGAGCGCACTTTAAAGGATAAACGTTTTCTTGGCCTCGAGCAAAAAATCGCAATTTCTGTCGAAAAGCCTGCCCCCGTTGACCTACCTTGCTGCACGCCCGATTGCCACGGAGTGGCAGTAAGGAACTCACATGCTCTTCAGAAGAACGGAATTTTGGCGACTCTCGCCGATGAAAACGGGAGAATCCTTCAAACTAAGATCACACCGTTTTCCAGTTCTGGCGGCATGAAGGAGCTGGGTGCTAGGTATGCTTCTGTGTTCCCCGGCTACTGCAAGGACTGCGAGCAGTCCGTTTTTCACAGGGCTGAACTTAGGAATGCGGAGGTAAACATGGAGAATGTAGCGTTGCTTCTCTGGAGGGCACTCTGCTTCATTCGATATAGGAGGGCTCAGGAAGTCAAAGCCCGAGCTATGATGGTGTCCAAGCCAGAAATGTACAACATTTCCAAGGAGAACGAAGACCCATTTACCGCCTTCGCCTCAGCCTTCAATTTAAAAACCTCGATACACTCATACAAGATGTCTGAAAGGTGGGTAAATTCTCTTGGCAATCAGGTGTGGGGCCCCAAGAATGAATTGGCGATTGCCTCCATTGAGTTCAAAAAGTTGCCTTTTGCTGGATGCGGCGTCATTCCCATCCCCGTTGATTTTGACAGAAACACGCATCCAAGCGTCGGGAATTTTCACTCAATTCTTCCTAGCTTGGTATTTACAACAATGCACCAAGAGGGGCGGCCCCATATCATCCTCGCCTGCAGGCGCGCCGATCGTTGGTCACAAATATTCTTGAAAAGAATTTTGAGAATGGACTCCCATCTCTTGGCGGCCTACATCCCGCAAATTCTCCTAGGCGGGTCCGATACTATTTTTTTGTCGAAACATTATTGGGATCATGAAACGACTGAACGTGACCGTTGCATACTCCTTCACTCACAGCTTATGAAATTTCCGCAGATGGTCTTCCCATTTTGGGGCGCCCCTGACGGCGTTTCTGTTCTGAGAGCTTGCAGAGTCACAGCGTGAAGCGAAATTTAAGTCTAACAACCAGCTCGACGCAACTGGCTTGTGGAGCTTCTCGGCGCTTCGACTAGAGACGGAAGTAATGTTCTTCGACGGGAGAAAAGAGCCGCCCAAGCTTGGTGCGCGAGCGCCAACTCACAGCAGCTCCCGCTTTATCAGGGCCGTCCGCCAACCGTCCGCTTTGCGCCGGTAGCAGCTTGCTGCAGGTGCGAGGGCCTATCTGGTGGTCAGTGACCGCAATGGGCTCACTGCCGCCGAATGCCGGTGCCGCAATCACCTTGGCGCGCGCGCTCTGGAACCAGCCATCGGTGAAGTGGGGTAAACTCTTGAGCTTCCCGGGTCTTGGCCGATACGCTGCCGTTTGTCGCCCAGGAACAGACCTCCGCGTCGAAAGCGGCGAAAACTGTCTTCGAGCCCTGAGCGACCAATGCTGCAGATGCTCTGAACGGCCGCTTTCGCGTCAAAGGCGAGCATACGGGCGGAGGGCTGCTCCAATCCGAGTGTCGCCTGATACTCGCTCCTAAGCTGTCGCCTACTTTTCAAAGCAATGCCAGCACACACGTTCCCACGATCACTGAAGCGACGACGGTATCCAGTGGCCCAAACGCTAAGTCATGTGTATGGAGCCACTCCCGTTCTTGTTGCTTTTGAACGCGTGCGCAGTCGTGCGGATGTTTGCTGCACCAAGTTCTACTAGCCATATTATTTTCCAATTCTGTATGGGAGGGCAGCACTGCCCTCCCTTAAGAGACCCGTTTCGATGAGCTTAGCTTTGAACAAAGCTGAGCAGGTCCGCGTTGACCAAATCAGGGTGCGTCGCGAAGAAGCCGTGTGACAGACCCTCGTAAACTTTCAGCGTCCCGTTCGGCAGAAGCTTCACCGCCTTCCCGGCCGAGTTTGCGATCGGGACGACCTGATCGTCATCACCGTGCATCACGAGGGTAGGCACGTTCATCGCCTTGAGGTCCTCAGTCTGGTCGGTCTCAGAGAACACCGCGATACACTGGTAATGTGCGGACGCGCTGCCCATCATGCCCTGACGCCACCAGTTGTTGATCAAACCTTGGCTCACTTCGGCCCCGTCTCGGTTGAAGCCGTAGAAAGGACCTGACGGAACGTCGAGGAAGAACTGCGCGCGGTTAGCGGCCAGCCCGGCCCGCAACCCATCGAATACCTCGATCGGAACACCGTCCGGGTTGGCATCGGTCTTCAGCATCAGGGGAGGGATGGCCCCCAGCAGCGCAGCCTTGGCGACCCGGCCGGGCTCGGCTTTGGCCACGTAGGCCGCGACTTCACCGCCGCCTGTCGAGTGGCCAATATGGACCGCGTTTCTCAGATCCAGTGCCGCCGCAAGATCGACGACGTCGTTGGAATAGGTCGCCATATCATGGCCAAGGTCCGTCTGATCAGACCGTCCGTGCCCGCGCCGATCGTGTGCAATCACGCGATACCCGTTGGCGAGGAAGAACAACATCTGATTGTCCCAGTCATCGCCGCTCAGCGGCCAGCCGTGGTGAAAGACGATGGGCTGCGCATCTTTTGGCCCCCAGTCCTTGTAGAAAATCTTGGTGCCGTCGCGTGTTTCAATAGTGGACATGATTATGTCTCCTTCTTGTTGAGTAAGGGGTTGAGCCGCAAGCGCGGCAGGCATCACGGCGATCAACGTGGTTGCGGCCCCCGCCTGCAAAACTTTGCGCCTGGTGGGTTCGTTTTGGGTCATGGTCATCGGGTCCTCGTAGCTTGTTCGATGAGGCCAATGTTGCAATTTGGGTCGCGATCGACGATTGTCACAAATGACAAAACGAGGCTCAAAAGTGACAGAAGTGGAAAAGACTTGCTTTGTGAGATTGGCCTGTTGATTTACCCGGACTGCCAGTTGTCCGCGATCTACGGCCTGACCGACCTGTTCCGGATTGCGGGCGAGTGGGCAGGTAGCGACAACCCGCGGCAGGTTCGGGTCACGCATTGGCGTGCCCAGGAAGACGGGGAGCCCATGTGCGTCTGGGATACCCATCCGAACAAGATCCATCACTTGGACTACGTGATCACTCCGCCCAGCATCGTTATGCCCCACCAGATGCAGTCCATGCCCCGCGAGGCCGCCTGGCTTCGCGCGCAACACAAAGAGGGAAGTCGCGTTTGCTCGATCTGTGCTGGTGCCTTTGTTCTGGCTGAAAGCGGATTGCTGCAAGGCCGGCGTGTGACAACGCATTGGGCTTTCGCCAAACACCTCGCAGAAAGTTATCAGGAAATTGAAGTAGCCGACCGAAATCTGGTGCTGGACGATGGTGACGTCATATCAGCGGGCGGTATTCTCGCCTGGACCGATCTTGGCCTGACCCTTGTCGAGCGCCTCTTTGGACGGAGCACGATGCTGTCAACGGCCCGGTTTCTTGTCGTTCAGCCGCCGCGTGCCACCCAGCTTCCATTCACCGAGTTTATCCCGGATTTCGATCATGGGGACGAGGCTATCTTGCGGGTGCAGCACCATATCCACGCTGATCTGACTGCATCGCTGAACTTGGGCGATCTCGCTGATCTTGCACATCTGGGAAAGCGGACCTTCATGCGCCGTTTTGCCAAAGCAACGTCGCTCAACCCCACACAGTACATTCAACAGGCCCGTGTTGCCAAAGCCCGCGGTATTCTTGAACTAACCAGCCGCCCCTTGGATCAAATAGCGTGGGAAGTAGGCTACAAGGACCCCTCTGCGTTCAGCAAGATTTTCCAGCGTGTCTCTGGAATTTCAGCCTCAGAGTATCGGCGCCAATTTGGTGTCTAGCCAATGCCGCCGTAGGCTTCAGCCAAGGTAAAAGCAGACCTCGGCCAACCGCAGCGAATTGGCGCTTTGTCCGGCCTCACTGCCAGTCCAAGCCCGACCAGGTGAATGGCCCCAATCTCGGGGGCGGCCGTTCACCCCTGGCGCGGCTCAAGAGCTGGAAGAGCCGGTGTCGTTGAAAAACTCCTACTTTATCGGCATCTCGATCTGAACTGCATCCGGGGGCATCTGGCGGGTTTCTACAGCCACACAGGCCGATCATCGGTCGATCCTGAAATAATGATCCGCATGCTTGCGGTGGGGTATAGCTTTGGCATCCGATCCGAGCGGCGGCTTCCTTCATGTAGTTTTTGAGAAACTGCTCTGTCGAAGCGTTCGCGACTTCAGCCTCATCTGTTATGAGATCCGGGATGACCTGGATGTAGGCCTCAATCGCGTTCATCATGGGCGAATTGCAAAAGCTCAGGACACTTTTCAAGCTCTGCTGGGCGATTGCCGTCCCGATGGCGCCCGGGGATGTGCCGATGACGCCGGAGGGCGTACGGGAAAAGGAGTTGCCCCCCACGGGCGACTTGCCCAGTCGATGGCATTCTTCAACCCGCCAGGGATCGAGCGGTTGTACTCTGGCGTCACAAACAACACGGCATCAACAGCTGCGAGCGCGTCCTTGAAACCGCGGGTCACGGCAGGGAAATCGTAGTCGTAGCTGTAGAGGGGCATGTCCTTAAAGGAAATTTCGGTCATCTCGAGGCCCTCCGGGGCCAGCCGGAACAGGGCCTTCGCAAGTTTGCGATTGATTGCACCTTTGGCGAGGCTTCCAATGAAGTAACCAACCTTGTAAGTCGCGCCCATCTCTTTCCTGGGTGCCGATCCACCAGTGGATCCAAGCTTCCTGTATATCATTTTTTTGGCCGGCTGGGTTTGAGGTGACGGTTGCCAGCCCCGCAGTACAAGCACGATGGGCTTGCCAATAGCCTCGCCATCAGGAGAGCCTGCAGGCCGGAGAACAGCCGCCGGTTCCCACCACGGGCTGGGTTACTTATTGACGATACCGATGCCTCGCGACCCGCTTCAAACAAAATATTCAATGAACCTGCCACCTGCCGTCAGATCTAGAATTCCAGATACGGTCGCGTATGCCACCTTCGAGGTTATGCCGGTCTTGTGCCGCAAGCGGCCGCCGCGACCTGACACTCCATGACTTGTGCCAACCTTCGGCGGCCCCTACATTCGTAGCTGGAGCGTGTGGAAATCGCCGCCCGGAAACTGTGCATCGCTTCTAAATCCCGAAATGCCGGTAGGCCTCGCAAGGGGGGACTGCAATGTCAAAGAAACCGAATATCGTACTCGTTCACGGCGCCTGGGGCGATGGCTCGCACTGGGGCAAGGTGATCCTGAGGCTGCACAAAAAGGGCTACAAGGTTACCGCGGTGCAGAACCCTCTGACTTCACTGCCAGACGATATTGACCGAACCACCAAACTCGCCGAGGCGCAGGAAGGGCCTACCCTCTTGGTTGGCCACTCTTATGGCGGCATGGTCATAACTGGCGCGGGACACGCCGTGAATGTCGTTGGTCTCGTCTATATCGCGGCTTTCGCACCCGACGAGGGCGAAAACCCCGGCAGCTTATTCGGCTTGCGCGATGTTCCCCCGGGTGCGGCTGCCATTCGTCCCGACGACAACGGATTCCTTTGGATCGATCCCGAACGGTTCCATCCCGATTTTTGTCAGGACCTTGACGCTGACGAAGCGCGCGTGATGGCGCTATCGCAAAAGCCAATTGCAGCGCGCTGCTTTGATGATAAGTCCGGCCCGCCAGCGTGGAAGGTCAAACCGTGCTGGTATCAAATCTCATCGGAAGACCGCATGATCCCGCCCGCAACTCAAGAATGGTTCGCCGAACGGATGAAACCGAAAAAGACAATCACGCTCAATGCCGGTCATGCTTCGATGGCATCTGAAGCCGATGCCGTCGTCGCTCTGATCGAAGAAGCAGCGGCTACGGTTGCAGGCAGTTGACCTGTGGAGATAGCCATAGTCGTTCCGCCATAGCCTTATTCAGTTTTTTCAGCAGGAAACATGTGCGTTTTGAACACGTCGGCATCCGCAGGAAGCCTCAGCCGGTGAAGCGCTGGTATTCCCACGGGAACATCGGTTTCACATGCAAAATTTCTGCCACGCCAATATAGCAGGTTGGACAGAACCGATGCGCTGCTTCGCCCTGTTGCGTTGCTGCCGAAGGCAACCGTGGGGCTAACAGACATGCCGACCCGCAACTGATCTAGGTGCTCCTGGTCCGGGTCCAATATCAATCGAACCGGAAAACGGCGAACCACCTTTGTAAAGTTTCCGGTCGCGTTATCGGGAGGGATGAGAGCGAAGTTGGCGCCCGAGGCCGCCGAGATGCTTTCTACCGTCGCGCAATAAATTGCATCAGGCAAGGCATCGACGGTGATCATTGCACGATCGCCAGGCTTCATTCTTCCAATCATAGTCTCAGTATAGTTCGCGGTGATCCACAAACGGTTCTCCGGGGTAATTGCCAGTAATCTTTGGCCTGTATTGACATACTCTCCCAATCGAATGTTCCGGGCTGAAACGCGTCCTGCTATTGGCGCCCAAACCCTCGTATCTTCAAGCCGCTGCCGAGCTGTATCTGCCGCAGCCAGTGCGGCTTGGAGATCGGCTTCCGCCTTTTCCCGGTTAACCTCGATGACACGCGTGCGGGTCTTCTGAAATTCGAGCCGCGCTGTTGCCTGATCGACAGAGGATCGGGCTTCAATCAACTCTGCTCGTCGCTGGTCAAGGGTTTGTTCGGTGCCGGCTCCGCGGTTCCGGAGTTCTTCCGCACGTGCATAGTCCGTTTCTACTCTCTCAAGAGTGCCGCGTGCAGCTTCCAGATCCGCTTCCGCTACTAGGATATCCGCATGCAGCAGGTCGCGGTCGGCATCGTTCTGGGAAATAGCCGATTGCGCCTGTGCAACCCCAGCTTCTGCCTCGCGGAGTGTATCCTGTAGATCGCGCGGATCAATTTGCACCAGCGCCTGGCCGGGTGATACACGCTCATTGTCGGAAACCAGAATTTCTATGGCATAGCCTGGAATTCTAGGCCCAATCCACGTGATGTCACCATCGACGTTTGCATTATTTGTTCTCGCGTAGGGGGTGTAGACACTGAAAAAACGGTACCCGTACCAAATGCCCGCGCCGATCATGCTAAAAATAAGCATGGCAATTACTACGCGCAGCCCCGCACTTTCGCGCCGGCCTGTCTCTTCGGTCGCCCGGGGGGCTGGGGTATCGATCATAGCAGGATCCGTCCTTGGGAGTTTCTCGATAGATTGGGGAATGCCCAGACCAGAATTGCAGCGGCCAAGAGTATCAGGGACAAACAGATAAACGCATCTGTATATGCAAGGACGAACGCCTGTGCCTGGATCTGGGATTTGAGGACGGAAGCAGCCTGCATTGATGCTGTGGTCGCATCTGCGGACCATGAATGGAACCCAGTTGCCAACGCAGCCAACCGCGACATCGTTTCGCCGTCGGCGGGTGTAAGTGAACTGACCAGTGTGGCTGAGTGGTTTGCCTCGGCCACAGTAATCAACCGGCCAACTGCGGCGGTTCCGCCCACTTGGCCTATAATGCGCGTCAAATTGAACAGACCGCCTGCCGTCGGTCCTTGCTCCGGCCGAACTCCAAAAGTCGCATAACGTAGCACACCAACGCTGAAGGCCCCTTGGGCCAAACCGGACAGAATTGCGATCATGCGGAATTCATCCGCCGCCCAAGCAGGACTGAGATTACCCGCTACGAAAGCAGCGGCTGCGAAGAGCGCAATACCGGTAGAAAGAGCCAGGCGTGGCATACCTGCCCGGACCAGAAGCCAACCTATCAGAACACCAAACAGAGTGGACGGCACCATTGGAAACAGTGCAGAGGCCAGTTGCTCGACCCTAAAGCCCTGTATCCGGGACAGATATTGGGGGCCAACAAAAGTTGCTATGAGAATGGCAAAACGAAAGCACGAGGCCATCAAAATAGCGAGAGCGAATGTCGGCCTCTTAACAAGCTGCCCGTCAAAAAGGGGGGCAGTTGCGGTTCTCATTGAGAATACAGCCAGAAGTATGCCGGCAACACCTATTCCGAACGCGGTTGCGATAGTCGGGTCGTCGAACCAGAAACGCCGTTCTCCTTGGTCCAGCGCAACTATCATTCCCGCGAGGCCAACTGCAAGAAGCCCTGCACTCAGCCAGTCGAGTTGCCTGAAAGGTTCGGCTGTAGCAGGTTGTGGACGTTCAAGCAGCTTGGCCGCTGCTGCATAGCCCAAAGCCAGTAGAGCTGCGATGAGAAAAAGCCCTTGCCATCCCAGAAACGAAAGGCTGAAGCTGGCGAAAGCAGGCGCAAATCCGACCCCGATGGTTGTAGACAGTGCGAAGAGAGCAAGACCTTCGATCTGACCGCGGCCAGGCGTGAAATTCCTCATTATCAGGGACATGAACAGAACAGGCAAAAGGCTTCCGAAGGCGCCTTGAATGAGCCGGACCAAGCACGCGGCTTCAAGGCTATGCGCCGATGCGATAAGACCCGAACTTAGTGCAAAGCCGGTTCCAGAAAACGCCATTGCCCGGGAGGCGCCAATCGCTGCTGCCAGAGGAAAGGCGATTGGAATCGCAATTGCCTGCCCGATTAAGTAGAGAGTCGAGAACCATTGGGCCTGATCCCGGCTCACAGAGAATCCTGCGGCCACATCGGCAAGGACCAAAGCTACCGCGGCTCCAGACGAGGTCGCAAGCACTGTGCCAAAGAAGGCAACCGCCAAAGTTGCGGTGGGGCGGCTGTTCATGAAACCGGCGCTCCTTTTCCAATATCCCGATACGTTTTCAGCTCATTCGGCCTACATGATCCTGCGGCAAAGCTATCTGGACCGCTCTTACGTTGGGGGGGTCAATGATCCGGCGGAATGATCTCCAAGCCGTACTCGGGGGCGAGCGCCAGCATTTTCTCGATTTGCGACGGGTCGATGGCAGGCGGATTGTTTTCCGAGAAGGTGCCTGGTTCCTGGCTGACTTCGGCGAAAAACTCTTCCAGCCCCGCGGGCGCCACGAGGATCAGCATACGCGCAGCTGTCTTTCCTGAGTTCTTGAACTGGTGGACCGATCCTTTTGGCAGCAGAACTGTCGCTCCCGTGCCTGCGGTGGCCTTTTCCCCGTCAGCCACAATCTCAAGCTCTCCATCGAGGATGTAGAAAGTTTCATCCTCGCGGGTATGCCGGTGCGGCGGCGGTCCGCCTCCCGGCGGCACAATGGCTTCGATAAGAGCAACAGACCCTCCGGTTTCCGATCCGCTGACCTTTATCGTGTAGATGTCACCTGCCACGCCTGCCATTCTGCCGTCGCCGGGGTTGCGAATAAGTGCAGTCATCGTTCTTCTCCGTGTTTTGTGTTTCGTCATAGACTAGGGCTGGGTGAAGAAGCCGGTCAGCAGATTGGCCAGCTGTTCGGGTTGTTCTTCGGGGACCCAGTGACCGCTGCGTTCCACGACAGCAGTGGAAACCTGGTCAGCCAGGGGCTCCATTAACTTGCCGACGTGCTCTCCGAGGCTGTGATCGCCTCCTATGCCAAGCACGGGCATGGCAAGCTTTTTGCGGGCGTTTTCCTGATTGTTGAGGGCATCAGCCGGAAAGGCCCGGTAATGTTCAAAACTTGCCCGCAAAGCGCCGGGCGCACTCATCCGGTCCGCGTATTCATCGAGGTCATCGCCGGTGACGGCGTAAGGGTCATAGGCAAGATGCCTGATGAAGTGCGACAGAAACAGTTTCTCCCGCCCGGCTATGAGCGTTTCCGCGACACCGGGAGCGTTGAAGAAACCGAAATGCCAGAGGTGCGGATACTTCGCAGTGTCCAGGAAGGCTTCCAGCCCCAATCCAGGGAGGCCGGCTTCCAGAACGGCCAGCCGCCGGACTTCGGCCGGATATGAGGCGGCATACTCATAGGCAACCATCATGCCGAGATCATGCCCGGCCAGGTGGATTTCGCGGAAGCCGAGGACATGCACCAATTCGCGGATATCCCGGGCAACGGTGCGCTTGTCATAGCCTCCCGAGGGTTTATCAGAGTCCCCGAAACCCCTCATGTCCGGAGCAATTACGGTAAAACGTGACGCGAGTTCCGGGATCACATGGCGCCATTCGCGCCAGCTTTGCGGCCATCCGTGCAGGAGGACCAGAGGATCACCCGAGCCTGCAATCACGTAATGCAAACGCAGGCCGTTCACCACGGCCGTTTCATGCGACAAGTTAACTTGTTGTGTCATGGTTCTTTTCCGATTGGTTCCGGTTTAAGCGGGCAGCCTGTTGCCGCTGAACTTGCCGCTCTTGAACACCGGGGCAGCTTCGTCCGTGCTGAAGAGGACAAGCTCGGCGTGCTCTTCAACGCTGAAGCTTGCAGCGTCCCCGGACAGAATTGCCGCGCCGCCAGCAGTGAGACGGTGGCCATCAAGTTCTATGGTTCCGTCAAATACATACAGCATCCGGGTCAGCCCGGTGCTGTAGGGCTCCGGCAGCAGGTAGCCGTTGCCAGCTTTGAAACGGGCATCCTCAACCCAGGAACGGCTGCGAACCTCGAGAGGAGCTTCGCCTTCGGGCCCCGCGATCAAACGCCATTCCCCATCGGAGGTTGCCGTTCCGAAGTCGTGGAACTGAACCTGCGGTTTCAGGCCGGGAGTTTCCGGCCGCAGAAATATTTGCAGGGCTCGAAGAGGCCCGCCTTCCGCAACCACACGCTCCTCGTGCTGAAACTCCGCACCGGCATTCATGAGCATCAGCCGTGTTGGGGTAACCGCTTCCGGAACACCCACTGTGTCCCGGTGCTCCAGCATGCCTGATCTCAGGTAGGTCAGGATCTCGTCATCGCGATGAGGATGCATCTTAACAATATGTCCCGGCGTTACGCGGGCGTCGTCGATACGCCCGAGTGTCCCTATGCCGCTGTCGCGGTCCCCGGTAAAAAGGCCAGGATACAGGATCTCGATACGGAACCAGCCGCTGCCATGGGCCTGCTTGCGGTCTCTGGGGATCAGTATATGCGGTTTACGGGGCATTTCGGGCACTCCGGTTTGGTCCGCGGCCAGCATATGCCGGCCACGGCGGGCTTAGATTGGTATTGCGGTTCTGACAGTGCGCGCTGCGCTATCTCTGGCGTCAGCTGTTTAAAGCTTCCACCATCACCTGAACGAGCTGTTCTCCTTCCGGCGTTGCCCAGCTTCCGGCCAGTTCAGCAATGACCTGGTTCGTGCTGCTAAGCGTTACCCCGCCTTTCTCCATCCGGCGCAGCGCCATCTCATCGCCCATTTTGGAGGGCGACCCGCCGGCATCCGCGATGACCTGAACGTCAAAACCATCTGCAAGGAGGGTCAAAGCGGGGTAAACGGTGCAGACATCGTTGGTAACGCCAGCCAGAATAATTTTCTCGCGGTTGGTCGCCGCGACTGCGGCCGCAAAATTCTCGTCGTCCATGGCATTGACAATGCCCAGACGTTTGATCCGCGTTTCAAATTGGTCAGGCAGGATTTCCTTGAGCTCGCTCAGGAGCGGCCCTTGCGCATGCTCTTCCATGCTCGAGGTCAGCACAACCGGCATGCCAAGGATCTTGGCTGTCTTTGCGAGCATGATCGCGTTGCGCTTCAACTCTTCATATGGGATCGATTTGACCCACCCCATCGTGCCGACCTGATGATCGACCAGAAGCATTGCGGCATTCTCGCCAGTGAAGCGCTCGAAGGACATGACGGGTCTCCTTTTTTGTGTGTAACCCGAACTTAGCTCTCGCCAGCCACGGCATAAAGGTGTTCAAATGGGAACCAGTATTCCAAAAATGGCGCAATATGGTTAATCATCTGAATGATATGGCTCTTTTTGTCGAAGTGGTGAAAGCCCGCAGTTTCCGGGGCGCTGCCAAGGCTGCTGGTGTCCCGAATTCGACACTTTCCCGGCGTATCACTGCGTTGGAAAAAGCCATCGGTTTGCGTCTGCTCCATCGCACCACACGCCGAGTCGAGCCGACGGAAGCCGGGCAACTCTATTTTGACCGGTGCAAGAGGATTGTCGAAGAAGCAGGGGTAGCACACGAAGAACTCGGCGAGATGGTAACTCAGCCATCCGGAACACTGCACATGTCCCTGCCGGTGGATTTCGCAATCGTGTGGCTGGGGCCCCTCTTCCCAAAGTTTGCAGAAAGGTATCCTGGCATCGATTTTGATCTCGACTTGACCCCGCGAAACGTGGATCTGATTTCCGAGCCATATGATCTCGCGATCAGGATGGCCGCACCGCAGGCGGATGGGCTGATTTCCCGCGTCATCGGCCGGGTACGCTTTAAGCTTTTCGCTTCCCCGGATTATTTGGAGGTGAACGGCATTCCTGCGCACCCTTCGGATCTGTCGCAGCATGACTGTTTGACGATGCCCAACCTGAAAACCTGGCACTTGCAATCAAAAGAACGCGGAGAAGCTGAGGTACAGGTTCAGGGGCGTTTTTCGGTCAACAGTGCAGGGTTGCTACGGCACCTTACTGTCCAAGGCATGGGTATACTTTTCATGTCTGAACATGTGGTCGCAGACGATCTCGCTGCGGGACGGGTAGAAAGGGTTCTACTAGGATGGGAAGGGGAATCCCGGCCGATCCATGTTGTCACGGAATCCAAGCTGCTCCCGGCGAAAACTCAGCGGTTTATCGAATTTCTGCAGGAGGAGTTGGCACTGAATGAATAGGAACAAGCACGGATCAAGTCCCGCCCCCGCGAATTGCACAGGTTTGGGATTAGGAATGAAGAACTAGCATCTATCTGCGCTGGTTTCACAAATTGTGACGCAACAAATTGGAGGACGCTATGAAACTGTACTATGCCCCAGGGACCTGCGCTCTTGCTTGCTGGATCGCTCTGGAGTGGGCGGGGGCAAAGCATGAAGTTGAGCAAGCAGATCCACGGTCAGAGAGCTACCGGAAGATTAATCCACTTGGGATGGTGCCTGCCTTGGACATTGGCGGCAGCCGCCCGATGACGCAGGCTGACGCAATCCTGCAGTATATTGCCGAACGCTACCCGGACAGCGACTTAGGAGCTGACACGGGCCTCGAAGCGCGGTTCGAGTTCAACGAAATCATGAGCTTCTTGACCGGTGATTTTCATCCGGCATTCTGGCCGTATTTTGCACCGCAGCGCTTTACCACCGACGAAACCGAGGAGAGCCTTGAGGCAGCAAGAACAGCCTCCTATGCACGGGTTGAACGCGTGCTTGATCACCTTGACAACACAATTGGCAGGACTGGCCACGTGTACCGCAGCAAACGAACCGTCGCTGATGCTTACGCTTTTGTTATGACACGGTGGTCCACGAACTTTCCTAAATCGTGGCGGGAGTTTCCACACCTCTCCCATTTCATGGATTCCATGCACGAGGACAATGTCGTCACCTCGGTACTAGCACGCTCACAGGCTTAGAAAGTCATGTTTACTGTGGCTTGGCCGCGGTCTGGATAGGTTGAAAACAGCCAAGCGTATGATGACATCCTCTAATCCCGACTCAGGGGATTGTCGAATTGCCTCAAACCAACCCTACGGTCGGGCAAAGCAAACCCGGGAGTGTGGGGTCGCTGCGCCAGACCGGTTTCGAGCCGCGAGATACCAGTGCCCTGTCTATAAATTAATTGATAAGGTTCCGCCTGTGTACGAACGTCTCATCGACCCGCCTCCCTCTCCAAAGCGTTTCAGGCGACGATTGGTCCTGCATTTCCTCACTGCTGCAGGTTTACTCCTGGCGTCCATCACGGTGGCGCGATCGGCTTCGCCATACTTGGAGACATGCATTGGGTAACCGGCACCTTGCACGCAACCACTTTGCTCAGCGGCCTCGGCATGGCAGAAATTCCTGAAGCGACCGCGGCGAAGCTTTTCGCCAGTCTGTTTGCTCTTTATGCTGGCTTCGTGTTTCTGGCAACGGTTGCGACTTTGATGGCACCGATTATACATCGTTTCCTGCACTACTTTCACTGGGAAGAACGCCGTTCAGAAGATGAGGGAGAGTAGTGGTCTCGGTACTGTCTCCAGCAGTGCAGGCGGCATTGCCAATTTCTTTACCCGCCAGCTTTCGTTAGGCGGCCGGAATGAAGATACCATCTACGCTGTAACGCCAGAACGGGTACCGTTTTCCTAGCGAGATCATCGTCTATGCGTTCTGGTTGTACCATCATTTAGCGTTGAGTACTGGCGATGTCGGGGATCTGCTTGCCGTGCGAAGCGCGATGGTCAGGGGACTACTCCAACAGACAGGTCAAAACCCCCAGTGTAGAGGAATCGGTTGTCAGCAGGTTCAGTGACTTACTTTTCCGTCAAGGCTAGACAGGATACCGTAATGCTCTGGCCGACGGTCGCGGTAAACGCACCAGTAGTCCCGGTGGCTGGCCACTTCATCCAGGTCGAAGCGATGCACCAGGACGGTTTCGCTGACCCGGTCCGCTTCCTGCACCTTCTCGCCGAACTGGTTGGCGATGAAAGAAGACCCGTAGAAGGTCATTTCGGTTCCCTCAAGCCCGGCTTCGGTTCCGATCCGGTTGGAAGCCACCAGCGGCACCAGGCTGGCGCCAGCGTGGCCTTGTTGCACCCGCTGCCAGTGGGCGGCAGAGTTCCATTGCGTGCTGCCAAGCTCGGAGCCGATGGCGGTCGGGTAGAACAGGATTTCCGCCCCCATCAATGCCATCGAGCGGGCGCATTCCGGGAACCACTGGTCCCAGCAGATGCCTGCGCCGATGCGGCCATAGGCGGTATCCCAGACCTTGAAGCCAGTGTCGCCGGGGGAGAAATAGAACTTCTCCTGGTAGCCGAACCCATGCGGGATATGGCTCTTGCGGTAAATGCCGAGGTTCCGCCCGTCGGCGTCCATGATCGCAATCGAGTTGAACCGCGCGTTTCCGGCTTTCTCGTAGAAGGAGACAGGCAGCACCACGCCTAGTTCGCGCGCGACGCCCTGAAAGTGCTCCAGTGTCGGATGCCCCTTGGCCGGCAGGGCGCGCTTCCAATGCTCCGGGTCCTCGTCCTGGCAGAAGTAGTAACCCTCGAACAGCTCTTGAAGCAGGATGATATTGGCGCCCTTGGCAGCAGCTTCACGGATCAGGCGCTCGCCGTCTTCCACGTTGCTCTTCACATCCGCGCTGCAGGTCATCTGGGTGGCTGCGACGGTAACCATGCGCATTGCTTAGCCCTCCACATTCGTGCCGGCCGGCACCTGCTGGGTAACGCAGCCGATACCGCCGCCGCCCACAGCTTGCCATTCGCTGCGGCAGGGGACGATTTCGCGGCCCGGATAGGCCTGCTGCAAGATCGTAAAGCCGCGGTCGTCGAGCTTGGGATCGACCTCCGGTGTCACAACCGCACCGTTGATGACATAGGCATTGGTATAAGGGGTGGCGAGCCGGCGGCCGGGCAGTTTGGTGCTGTAGGGCAGCACATCCATTTCGATGATCTCGAGCTGGCGGCCTTGCGCATCCCGGGCACTCTTAAGGATTTCAAGGTTCTCCTGCAGCAGATCGTAATTCGGGTTGGCTGTGTCAGTAACCACCTGCGCCAAGACCCGGCCTGGGGCCACATATTCAACAACATTATCGACATGACCGTCAGTGCCGGCGTCCTCGTAAAGACCCAGCGGCAACCAGATCACTTTTTCAATGCCGAGAAAGTCATGCAGGTTCTGTTCAATGGTTTTGCGGCTCATTCCGGCGTAGCGGTTCACGTTGCGCATATTCTGCTCGGTGGTGATCAGTGTGCCTTCGCCGTCCACTGACATGCCGCCGCCTTCGCCGATGAAGGACGTGCGGAAACAGGGCACCCCGAGATGTTCCAGCACTTTCGACGGCATCTCCTGGGTCTTTTCGCTGACAGCCCGGTCGCCCCAGCCGTTGAAGCCGAAATGCACGCCGGCCACTTCGCCTGCATCGTTGCGCACGAAGATAGGGCCGTTGTCACGGATCCATGAAGCATCGACCGGGGCTTCGAAGATTTCCGCAACTTCCCCGCAGCGCTCACGTGCATCTGCTACGTCTTTGGGATCGGCGATCAGCGTGACGGGTTCGTAGCGGCTGATGGCATGAACAAGGCGTTCCGTCTCCTTGCGGAAGCCCTCAACATCGGTGCCCACTGCCTCTTCGGCGGGCGGCCAGGTCAGCAGCGTTCGGGCGTGCCGGTCAAACCGGGCAGGCATACGGAAGCCATGGGCGAAGGGGGTATCAGTCTTCTGTGTCATCTGGTTGTTCTCCTTTGGATAGCACGCGGCACAGGGAACCCAGGCCGCGAGGACGCAGCTTGTTTCCTTGCTGTGGGCTGAATTTGAGTGGGAGGCGGCTTAGCGGCCGGTCTTGAACCGGGTCCAGGCGCGGTTCAGCAGGCGCAGGCTTTTCTGATCGCGCGGCAGGTTCGGGAACAGTTTGCTCATCCGTTCCGGCGCCGGATACACATTGGGATCGTTGCGGATTTCCGGGGCCACGAATTCGAGCGATGCCTGGTTGCCGTTCGGGTAGTAGTAAAGATTGGTGACGCTGGCGATGACATCCGGCTTCATCATGTAGTTGATGAAGGCATGAGCGTTCTCCGGGTGCGGGGCATCATCCGGAACCGACATGAAGTCGAAAAAGACCTCGGTTCCTTCTTGGGGGATGGAGTAGGCAATCTCGACGCCATTACCGGCTTCAAGCGCACGGGCATTGGCAAGGCCTGCATCGCCGCTCCAGCCCAACGCCAGGCACAGGTCGCCCCGGGCCAAGTCGTTGATGATGGAGGCGGTTTTGAAGTGACGCACATGCGGCCAGACCTCAGCCAGCATTTCGTATGCCTTGTCGAAATCCGCTTTGTCCGAAGTGAAAGGGTTCAGGCCCAGATAATTCAAGGCGATCGCCATAATCTCTTCCGGTGAATCGATGATAGCGACGCCGCAATCGGCGAATTTTGAAACCACGTCCGGATCGAAGATCATGCGGAGGCTTTCGACCGGGGCATTTTCCATGCGTTCGGCAATCAGGGCAGGATTGTGGATGACGCCGGTGGTTCCCCACAGATACGGCACGCCGAAACGGTTGTCCTCATCATGCCGGGACAGGAATTCCATGATCTTCGGGTCGAGATTGCCCCGGTTCGGCAGCTTTTCCTGGTCGAGTTCGGCCAGCGCACCGACTTGCATCAGCCGGTTGGCGACCAAAGCCGACGGCAACACCACATCATAGTTTGTGGCGCCGGCCAGCATCTTGGTTTCCAGCTGCTCCAGCGAGTCAAAATAGTCATAGACAACGAAAATACCGGTCTCCGCTTCGAAGCTGTCGAGCACCTCGCGGGGGAAATACTCGGCCCAGGCGGTGATATTCACCTGCTGGCTGTCTGCACTGGCCTGAGACGCCGCTGCGCCTATCAGAAGACACGCCGCCGCAGTGGTGTTCAACGCCCGCCGGTATAGAGCCCGGGTTCCGGTTTTTGCTGACATGGTGGTTCTCCCTGCTGTCATGTGGCACCCGTCTTTGACTGTTTGTGTTTCGGGGCTGGCTTCAGCGTGGCGGAATGGCTGCAATAGAACAAACGATGTTTATCGAACCGTTCAGATCGAATAGATTCACCTGAAAGGGTGCCCGAAGGATCATGAAAAGACATCTGCCTCCGCTAACCTCCTTGCGCGCCTTCGAGGCTGCGGCCCGCCACGCCAGCTTCAAGCGTGCGGCGGACGAGCTTTGCGTCACGCCTTCGTCGGTGAGCCATCAGATCCAGAAGCTTGAGGACTGGCTCGGGGTTCAGCTCTTTCAGCGGCTCAACCGGAAAGTCGTCCTGACCGACGCAGGCCGGACATATTTCGGCACCATTGCCTCCGCCTTTGATGAAATGGCTGCAGTGACCGGGCTGATCCGCAAGCCTATGTGTGGTGAAACTGAACACCAGAAGCTGAAGGTGTTCGCCAATGCCGGTTTTGTCGAATGCTGGCTTGGGCCCCGGTTGAGCGCGCTGCAGGCCGCGGTTCCGGGGATTCAGCTGGAGGTCGCATTCGGCAGCAGCGTCGAGGATTATCTCAGGGGCAATGCCGATGTCGCCATCCACTTTGGCCGCGGTGACTGGCCAGAGTATCAGTCGGCCTACCTCCGGACCGGCTACGAGTTTCCCGTCTGCAGCCCGGAGCTGCTGCCGCCGGGACAACAAATGGCCGATCCGTCCAGCCTGGCCGGCTTCCAGCTGCTTCATGAAGATGATGCCTCTGGCTGGGCCAAGTGGCTTGCTTATGCCGGCGTGCAGCACCCGGGCCTCCGCAATGGCCCCATCTTCCACTCCACACAGACAATTTTCAGCAAGGTGATTGCCTGCGAGGGAATCGCATTGGGAGATGACATCGTCGCCGCGGACCTTTTGCTCTCCGGCGGCCTGATCAAGCCCGTCGGCCTGGTGCGGAAATCCAACAGTTCGCTGTACTTCCTCCAATTCCGCACCGAAGAAGACCTGCCGGGTCTCGCTTCGGTGCGCGATTGGCTGACCAGAGAATTGCGGTCTCACGAAGAGGAAACTGCCTTGCTGCGCCTGAATGAGCCGTATCCGGCTAAGCAGGAACAGTCAGAACCCACTGCCTGATGGCATTGAATCTGAGTTGAAAGCAGAGGCGCGATGCTTGCTTTCTGAATGGACGGGGAGTTGCATTTACAAATGCAGCAAATGACAGTTCTCCGCCGACCTACAACCGCGTTTCAGGCGGTCGAGCGTTGGAGTGGCGATCAGCCTTGGGCATGACTGTCTTTTCAATGACCGCTATGCCGGCAATTGCCGCTTCACAGCCAGAACCGTGCGACGCCAGCGAGCATTTTCTACGCATGCAAATGCCGCACGGGCAAAAGTCCGGTTCGTCCCGCCTGACTGCCGGTCCAAGCCTGACCAGGTAAACGGTCTCTATCTCGGAGAACAGCCATTCACGTCCGGTGCGGCGAATTTGCGGTAAGAGCCCAACTTGAACCTTGGATTTTTTCGCTGCACGCGCTCGCAGCAGCAGAATCGCCGCGACTGCATCATTTTGGGCGCCGCTGAGCAGCGTGAAAACCAGCCGTTCAAGCATGCTGCAGCGAGATCTATCACTCGAATTCACAGGTCGCCGGACAAAGCCGTCGCTCCGGTCGCCGGGGACAATGGCTGCAGGCCGCCGTATTGCGAACCTTCGTCCTAATAGCAGATCACCGGGGTCGTTCATGCTCGCTGGGCGGAAAGAAAAAATTCGCTGCAGCCAACCAGCCACAAACTTTGCGCCATTAAATCGGACGTTCAAATTGGAGGTCTGTCGATCTATTGAAAACGAAACATCGATCCTTTGAAAATTGCCAGCGGGCTGGGATGACAGTTTTTGGGACAGTATAAAGCTTGTCTCTTTCTATACCCTTCGCAGACATACCTAATGCTTTTGCGGTTGAAACATCTAAGTGTGTCAACAAGCTGGCACTTACTTACACCTTAGATGTGTTCCACAATGTGAAGAGGGCCGGAGAAAGCTGCAATCAGCCGGTAAATGTCGTGCGGAATGTGAAGCTGTAGCTGCCGGGCGCCAGGGCTTTGGGAGCACGCGGCACACGGGCTCTTTTTACCGCGGCTACTGCCGCTTGATCTACCTTTGCGTTGCCGGAGCTTCGGGTAATAGAAACGGTCATCAAACGCCCCTGGGTTGAGACCGTTAGGTGTAGCCGTACTGTCCCCTCCCCGCCACCGCGGGGCGGGCGTTTCTGCCGCTCGATCCGCGAGATGATTGCTGCACCCCAGCGGTTCTTGAGACTGGCAGTGCGCTTTGTATCTCCGGTGGTGGCCGCATCTGCGCCGCCGTCGCCCTTGGCCTGTTGGCGGCTGCTGCCGGCAGCTTGCTCTTGCATACTTTCCGTTGAAGGTGCGGGGGATGGGGCGGGTGCCGCTGCAGCGGGCGGAGGTGGTGGAGGCGGCGGTGATACTTGCCGCGCAGGTGCTGTGTCCGCGGCGGGTGCAGCGGCAAGCACAGGCGAACTGACAGCTGCCGGAGCGTGCGGGGCATAAGGCGCAGCCGGAGCGGCAGCCTGCACAGGCTGCTGCGGTGGGTCGGCTGGGGCCTTGGCAGGAGCTGGCGTGTGGACCTCCGGCGGACGGTTCCAGTCAGAGACCTGCTGCGTCAGCGCCTCAGAGGCGGCCGCCAGTGTCACTTGCCCGCTGCCGCTGCTGCCGAAGCCGGCTGCCCTTGTGCCGCCCTCGCGCATTGTCAGAAATGGCAAGGCGTGCAGCACAGCGGCGGCGGCAAGGCAGGCGGGGAACAAGGCGCGCCGGGTCAAGAGCCTGTACCTGTCAGGCTGACAGCCTTGATGCCTGCGTCGCGCAGCCGGGAGATCAGCGCCGCAACCTCGCGGGCAGGCACCCCGGCATCGGCGCGCAGTGTGAGGACCTCAAGTTCTGCTGCCTGCGCCGCAACAGCGGCCAGGGCGTCCCCACCTTCAGCTCCGGAGAAATGCAGCTGGCCGTCTGCGGCCATGAACAGCACCGCCTCCGGCGTCGGAGGTTCACCACTTTCCAGCTCCGGCGGGGTCACCGCAAAGGGCGCGCGTGGCGCGATTTGTGAGGACAGAAGGAAGAAGATCAGCAGCAGGAACACCACATTGATCATCGGCAGGATTGGCTCGCCTGCTTGCCGCTTCTTGGGTGTTGAGAAATTCATGCCGCTCACTCCATCACCACCAGGCCGGTGAAGCCGGCTCCGGACAGCAGACCTGCCGCATCCATCAGCTGCTGCAGCGAAGCCTTGGTGTCCGGTTGCAGGATGATCGCATCCGATTTCTTGTGGGTCAGCGCAGTCAACCTCTCCGTCAGGGCTTCTTCCTCCGCTGGAACCCCGTTCAGCCGCAACCCTTCGGCGGTCACCTGAACCAGACGTGGCGGCCCCTGATAGGCGCTGCCCGCGCCGTCCATGGCCAATGGCACCACCCGGTCGCGGCCGAATTGCGAGGCGAGCATGAAGAACACCAGCAGAAGAAACACCACGTCGATCATCGGCGCGAGGCTGAGGCGCTTTTTCGCGCGCGGTGTTCCAAAGGCAAGTGTCATTCTGCGGCGTGCCGCAGTGCCGGGCGGGCGGCTGCCGCGGAGAACACACGGGTCGCGGCGTCCTCCATTGCGGCTTGCTCACGCTCAGCCAGCCCCTCTATCCAGGAGGCAAGAGCCGAGGCCGGGATTGCCACCGCCATGCCCGCCGCCGTGGTCAGCAGCGCCTCCCAGATGCCGCCGGCCAGCACCGAAGGGTCAGCGCCGCTGCCGCTTTCCTGCAGGGCCTGGAACGCGCCGATCATCCCCAGCACGGTGCCAAGGAGCCCGACCAGAGGCGCTACGGCGGCAATCAGCTCCAGCGGGCGCAGGCCGCGGCGGAGGCCCGCCAGCTCTGCCTTGGCAATGCGGGTGGTCTCTTTTTCCGCGGTGTCTGGGCTGAACTCAGGTGTCAGAAGCGCCCGCATCGCGGACTGCGTCACCCGGTCCAGCGGCGTGCGGCCTGCGCTGTTGGGCGGGGTGCCCCCCGCACGCCATTGACCGAGCCAGGCGTCAGCCTGCGGTTTGCGCCAGGCACCCGCCTGCGCAAGCCCGATCACCCGCCAGAAGAACAGCGCCAGGGTCAGTACCGACAGCGCCGCGATCACCCACAGGGCGGGGCCGCCGCGGGCCATGAAATCGAGGAGAGGGGCTAGGGACATCGCAGCCTCCGTCAGTGGCCCGGGTTTTCCGGATCAGTTTGCTCAGTGCCGCGGTCAAAGCGTTCGGCGTAAGCCTCGGTCAGCCGGTTCGGACCATGCAGCACCCGCCATTGCCGGATGCCATTGCGCCAGCCGGCCCGGCCTTCGCGGGTGTCGGGCTCTACGGCATCCTCAGCCGGAATTTCCGTCTCCAGCAGCTCCCAGACCGCCTGCTTGCCCTGGCAGTATGCTTCGGCGCCCCAAGTGCTCAGCAGTTTCTGGAACGCGTCAAAGGCGGCGCGGTTGAAGACCTTGTCCTCGCCCAGGCGGCCTATCACCGGGTTCTCAGGATGGACGCCGCAGCAGGGCACCCAGCCTTCGGGGATGGGCGTGTTGGCGGAATGGGTGCGCTCGGCACGCAGCAGTTTGGGCAGCACATGGGTGTGCGGGCCTTCGGGAGACTTGCCGCCGGTGTCGGGACCGCCGATCATTTGATAAACTTCGACCCGGCCAAGGCGGGTCAGCAGCACCCGGTGCGGATGGTGCTTCAGGATTGCCCCCATCGCTGGGTTGCCGTGCTCAAACAGCGAGCGGCCGGCGTTTTCGTTCAGCACCTCCAGCAGCTCAGGGTCGGCGGTGCGGATGCAGAAATCCGCCTGATACTGGCCCAGCCCCGTGTCGAACAGCTGGGTGCCGCGGTCTTCGTCGCGCAGCGCATCTTCGTCGGGGCCAAGCGCGGTCAGCGCAACGCGCTGGTTCATCGCGGCGGCGTCATGCGGCAAGCACAGCGACACGGCTTGCGTCCAGCGGTGCGGCTTTGGACTGAGCGTCTCATAGGCGACCGGGCGCACGCCCTCCAAGTTGTCGATGCGCACGCCGCCGCGGGGGGTTACCTGCATAAGCCCGGCATGCTCCTGCGGGGCCGGGTCGCCATAGACATGATGGAACTCGGCAATGGCGCCAAAAGACCCCATGTTCCAGCCGCAATCTTCTTGCATCAGCGCATCTTTCAGCACTTGGTGAAGCTCAGGCATGTGCTGCCCTCCTGTTGGTTGATTTCCATTCCAGGGCGCCCAGATGGACAGCCTGGTAAACGGCTTTGCCTATGGCTTCGCCGGTAGCGGTATGCAGCCCGGCATAGGAAGTTGCACCAGCCGGTGCCGCCACCGCAACACAGTCGGTTCCGGTACCGGTCGCGATGCCGCCTGGCAGGGCGATGCCCGCCTCCATCACTGCGGCGGTGCGGGCCTGGACCGCTATGCTCATCGCCTCGATCAGTCCGGCCTGGGTCAGTCCTTCGGAGAGGCGCAGGGCGACATTGATGGTGCCCCAGTTGCGGCTGGCGTAATCCATCCGGCTGCCGGCCCTTTCGGCATTGGACAGGCCGACAGTGGCCACCGCCTGAGCGCTGATGCCTTCTACAGCGGCTGAGGCCTCGCAATAGCGGCGCACATCCCGCGAGGTCAGGAAGGCCACGGCATCCTCGCAGCCCCTCTGTGCCAGTTCACCGGCAAACCATTCGGTCACATCCAGTTCCCGCGGCAGATCGCGGTTCCTGACCTCGCGCCACAGGATGCGGCGGGCGGTAACAAGGCCGGGGCGGTTCACCGCCCAGCTCAGCACTTGCATCTCTGCGCCGAGGTCAAACTCGATCCAGGGGCGTTCCAGGGTGACCGTGCCCATCACAGAACCTCCAGCGGCTGGAACACCGGCCCTTGCGCCGTTATCTCATGCCAGACCGAGATGCCAAAGGCGCGGGCCATCAGGTCCGGAGTCAGCACTTCGGCGGGCGGCCCGTCGGCGAGGATGCTGCCTTCGGCCAGCAGGATCAGCCTTGTGCAATGGCGCGCCGCTAGCCCCAGGTCATGCAGCGAGACCAGCGCGGCGCGGCCTTCGGCAGCGAGGCTGGCAAAGACCTCCATGGTGGAGATCTGATGCGCCGGGTCCAGCCCCGCTGCGGGTTCATCGGCCATCAGGAGCGGCGTATCCTGCGCCAATGCACGGGCAATCAGCGCGCGGGCCTGCTCGCCGCCGGACAGGCGGGAGGCGGCGCGCTGACGGAACGGGCCGAGCCCCATGCGCTCAATCGACTGGTCGACCAGCGCCTGATCGCCGGGCGGCAGCCGCAGCCCCTGAGGCAGATGCGGCAGGCGGCCAAGCGCCACCAGCCGCTCTACCGGGATCGGCCAGGCGATTTCGCGCGATTGGGGCATCCAGGCCGCCGCGCGGGCGCGTTCCGCGGCACTCATCTCCGCCAGCGAGCTGTGCCCCTGCGCCGGGATCAGCCCCAGGGCGGCGCGCATCAGGCTGCTTTTGCCAGCGCCGTTTGGCCCCAGCAGGCCGACGAATTCACCTGTTTGGATTTCAAAGGACACATCGCGGAGCACCGGGCGGTTCCGCAAGGTGACGGAGAGGTTCCGGACCGAAAGCACGCTCATGCCAGCCCCTTCCGCGTCTTGTAGATCAGGTGCAGGAACAGCGGCGCGCCGACCAGGGCGGTGACCACTCCCAGCTTGAGGTCCCGCGAAGGCAGGATTATCCGCACCGCAATGTCAGCCAGTTGCAGCATGATGGCGCCGCCAAGTGCCGAGGCCCACAGCAGCCGCGACGGCTGGCCGCCAACCAGCGGGCGCAGGATATGCGGCACCACCAAGCCGATGAAGCCGATAGCGCCCGCCACAGCAGTGGCGCCGCCGACAATGGCGGCAGTCCCGACAACCAACAGCAGCCGCAGCCGGTTCAGGTTCATCCCCATGGTCTGCGCCGCATCCTCGCCCAGGGTCAGCGCATCCAGACCCCGCGCCAGTGTCAGCAGGATCGCGCCCCCCGATAGCGCAAAGGGCAGCACCAGCCAGACATGCAGCATCGAGCGGTCCGCCAGCGAGCCCATCATCCAGAACACGATCTCATTGGCGGCAAAGGGGTTGGGCGACAGGTTCAGCACCAGCGACGTGAGCGCCGCCGCCATCGCCGAAATCGCAATGCCCGCCAGGATCAGCGTCAGCGAGCCGCCCTGCGGCCCAGCTAGCGCCATCACCAGAAAGACACCTGCCAGAGCACCCGCCAGAGCGGCCAGCGGCAGACCCAGCGTCAGGCTAGCCGCCAGCCCGGTGTTGATCGCGAGCACCGCGCCTAGAGCAGCCGAGGAGGACACACCGATCAGCCCTGGCTCAGCCAGCGGGTTGCGCAGGTAGCCCTGCATCGCGGCACCCGCCATCCCCAGCCCGCCGCCGATGATCACCGCCAGCAGCGCCCGCGGCAGCCGGATTTCCCGCATCACCAGGGTGAGCGGCCCGTAACCCTCGTCAAACAGAGCGGCCAGGCTTTCGCCGGCGCCCACATCAGCCGGCCCCACTGTGAGCGACAGCAGGAACAGCGCCACCATCGCTGCGGCCAGCACCTGCAACAGACGGGTCATTCCCGGCTCTCCTTCTCTATGAACAGGCGGCGCTCTGCGGCCAGGGTTTCCACCGCGCGCAGCACATGCGGGGTGCCGCAGACCCAATCCGCATCGCGCATCTGCCCGGCGCCGCTGCGGGCGGCCAGCTGGCGCACCACCGGATGCGCCAGATTGTCCTCGCTGCGCGAGGCGCGCGGATAGGGCGACGTGCCGATCAGCAGATCCGGCGCGGCCAACGCCAGCAGTTCCAGCGGCATATGACCGGAGTGCGCATGGCCCAGCTCATCCGCGATATTGCGCAGCCCCGCCGCACGCAGGACCCGGCCCGCGAGGGTCATGCTGCCGGAAGTGAACCCGTTGGCGGCATAAAGCGCGGCGCGTGGCGCCCCCGGTCCGGCTTGCTCGAGCTTTGCCAGTCGCTGGTCGTAGTCTGCCAGCAGTGCGCGGGCCGTTTCTTCGCGGCCAAGAACCTGACCCATCTGCAGGATACGTGCGCGCACCTCCTGCAGCGAGCTGGCGGGCTGGAACACCACCACCGGCACGCCAAGACGGCGCAGCATTTCCGTGGTGGCAGGTGTTGAATAGGCGCCGGCAATTACCAGATCGGGCTGCAGCAGAAAAATCTCCTCTGCCAGCCCGTGATTAACAGGATAAGCCATGGCCGCGCCAGCCATGGCCGAGGCGCGTGTGTCCCGCGCGATGTAGGAGATCGAGGCCAGCTGGCCGGGTGCTGCAAGCAGCATCGCCAGCTGGTCGGTGCAGAGGTTCATCGACACCACGCGCGATGGCCCGGCAAAAGTACCGGTGGCGGCCCATAGAAGAGCAAGGACTATGCCGGGCAGCTTGCGCATGGATCAGAACGAGGCCCGTACGCCGATATAGGCGGCGCGGCCGCGTTTGGCGTAGCCCCAGACGTCCGCGTAGTCCTCGTCGAACAGGTTGGTGACACGCCCGGTCAGCACCACGTTATCCGTCAGCTCATACTGAGCAGCCACATCAACGGTGGTGTAATCCGGCAGCTCAGCGGTGGCAAAGGAGCCAAAGAACTGACTGTCCCAATTGCCTGCCACATGCCGGATGTCCGTGGTGACAGAGCCGCGGCCGTTGAAAGTATCCAGTGTGGCACTCAGTAGAAGCTCGTGCTCCGGGCGGCGGATCTCGACCGATCCATCGGGGTTGGTGGCGTCCAGATAGGTGTAGGACAGACGCAGATCGAGGTATTCGCTGGCTTCCAGGCTTGCTGCCAGCTCAACACCCTTGCGATCACTGTCACCGGTTTGGTTGCGGTAGGAGAACGTGGTTGCGTTCACCATGTAGCTCTCGATCTCGCCTGTCAGCGTCTCGTCGAAATAGGTCACATCAACCAGGCCGCGCCCTTGAAGGAACGGCACCTCAATCCCGAAATCGAAGCTGCGGTTTTCCTCCGGCTGCAAGTTCGGATTGCCGAGATAGGTGGTGGAGCCGAATGTGCTGTTGGCAAACAGCTCAAAGTAAGAGGGGTTCACAACACCGGTTCCAGCCGAGCTGTGCAGGCGCACACCGCTGCCTGCAAAAGTGTAAGAAGCACTGGCGGTCCAGCTGGTGGCGTCTTCGAATACGCTGTTGTTGTCGTGGCGCACCCCGAGCTGCAGGTCCAGGCCGTTGGCAAAGCTGCCGCGGTATTCCAGGGCAATCGAATTGGTTTCGCGCGCAAAGGCCGGGTTGGAACTGCTGGAGTCCTCTTCCCATTCCAGCATCGCGTTAAGAAGGTGGTCTGCTTGATCCGCTAACTGCCCGTCCAGGCCGAAGCTCAGCAGGTACTTTGCTGCTTCCGTTTTGGTCTCGGTCGGGGTACCGCCATTGAGGGACCGGTCAAAGTCAGTACGTTCGATTGACAGGCGGTGTTTCAGGCGGCCGCCCAATGTGTCCAGTTCAGCATAGACCTGAGCCAGTTGCTCATCCCGGTCACTGAATTGCGTCGGATCATCCACGACATAGCTGGCCGCATCCGTTGCGGTGAAGGAGGTGCGGTCGCTGTCATAGCGTTCATCCGACGTGCGGAAGTTGAAGCCAAGTTTCAGCCGGTCGGTGACCAGGTAGTCGCCTTTCAATTGCAGTGTATTGCGGCGGATGCCGTCTTCTTCACCGCCATCGCCCGAGGTGTCATAGCCGTCGTCATTGTCATGGGCGAAGCTGAAGGCGATACCGCCGCGCTCGGTCCGCGACGAAACCCGGGCCGAGGCCCGGTAGCCGTCGGACCCCGCTTCCGCGCTGCCGCCGTATTCCGTGCCGATGCCGCCGGACTTGGTGATGATGTTGATCACACCGGCCGAGGCGTTGGAGCCGTAGAACACCGATTGCGGGCCGCGCAGGACTTCGATCCGCTCGATATTGGCAGTGTCTAGGCCGGACAGAATGTACTCGCTGTCACCGCCCGAGGCTTCGACGCCGTCGATCAGGATCAGCGTGTGATTGGCTTCTGCGCCGCGGATGCGGACCTGGGTAAAGCTGTCGCCGGAGCCGCTCACCATCAGGCCGGGTACCGAACGCAGCGCGTCCTGGACGGTGGTGATGCCGCGATCATCGATCTCCTCGCTGGTCAGGACCGAGACGGAGCGGCCGTACTTCTGGGCCTCGACCGGCGTGAAGCCGCCGGAGACGATGATCTCCCCCAGATCGGTGACTTCTTCATCCTGAGCGGTTGCGATTACAGGGGCGGCGGCCAGGGCGGCGGCCAGGGACAAGCTTGCCTTGCGCATATTCCATTCCTCCCGGCCCGCGCAGCAAGCACAGGCCAAGCGGCTGCCCATGCCGGGCAGCATGTTCAAAATTTTGGTCTTTGGAAGGCTTTGCCCCCGCAGACGGTGAAAACTGCCACCACTACGGAAGTCCGTTGTCCTTGGCGCGCCCCGCACCCGGACAGGGTGATCATCCTGGCAGGTCTCCTGACTTGCGGGTCGAGGCTTTGCCGCGCCTTCCCGCCCCTTGGGGCAGTGGCATATCGCAGCATTGCTCTCCGCTCACAGTTGCGGGGGCAGTCACGGATTCGGCGCCTGTTGGCTACACCTCACCGTGTTCCCTTTTAACCGGGTGGTCTCCCAGCCGGACCAGAATGGCCGGGACTTAGGCAAACTGAACTTATTCTGTCAAGCGCCAAAGTCTAGTGAGGCGGCTTAGAGGGGGCGCCAAAAGGCGTCATCGCAAGAAACTGATTTCGTTAAATTGTTAAAACTGAATACTACTTCGGGAAATGGAGGACTGATGCGGTTAGGCTCAAAGTCCTTACTCGGAAGCAAAGGTGCATACGTATATCGCAGTATTTGATTGAAGTGGATGAACGCATGCCAGCCTCACTGCCGGCGGTGAACCTCAATCAGTGCATCTACCGCAGAACTGCTGCTTTGGGCCTGCCGAGTTGTGGCTGCTTCGATGCTGAGGAATGTCTGAAATGGTCCGGACAGGCTGATCCATTGCGTCGACTAGTGCCGACCTTGGAAACGCAACTTTCCTCGCATAGCTGCCGCTGAGATCAGGCGCAGCATTCGGTAGAATGGGCTCTCTACTGCCGACTGCTCACGCAGCGAGACCGATGGCTCTGAGGCAACAGAAGCTGCCACCCAGAGTTACGGCCAAGTCCTTGAAATCGTGCGGCCTGGAACGGCGACCAGACGTTCCCGTATCGGCAGCAGATGTTCGTGTGGCAGACGGCGAAATTTGACTGCGAGCCCACAGTACCGAATGCTGCGTGAGACATGAACGGCTAGGAACCGCACAAAGTCTTCGTTGGACAAAGTGGCGCCAGCCCAAACCGGACCCGCATTACACTCCGCGATGCTACGAAGCAGCCAGTTGAAGGAGACCTTCGCTGCAGCTTAGAAAATATGAAGTTGCTCAATATCTGCGATGTTGGCGGTAGGAAACAAAAAATATGCACGCCGCTGTTTGTGTAATGCGGCGTGCATACCTAGAACCGCCTGGGCTATTTGGACGGTAACTCTTCCTTTAGCGCCCTGTACAAGCTGATCATCATCAGAAGGATCACAATGGAGAATGGCAAAGCAGCGGCAATCGAAGCCGTTTGCAGAGCAACAAGCCCGCCTGCGACCAGCAGAACACTGGCGACTACTCCTTCGGTGACGCCCCAAAAGATCCGGACCAGGCGCGGCGGATGCTGGCTGCCCATCGCAAGCATGGTGCAGATCACCAAGGTGCCGGAGTCCGACGAGGTGATGAAGTATGAGGCAATCAGGAAGGTGACGATTGCCGCAAAGGCAGTGCCCCAGAGACCAACGTCCATGCCCTCAAGCGTTGCGTAAAGCGCTAGGGTCGGACTTTCATTCACCGCCTCGATGATACCGCCAGCGCCTTGCAATTCGATGCTGACCGCGTTGCCGCCGAACATGGCCAGCAGGAACATGGTGACAAGCGGCGGGACGATCAGCAATGCAATCACAAACTCGCGCAAGGTCCTGCCCTTGGAGACACGGGCGATGAACAGGCCGACAAACGGCGACCAGGCGATCCACCAGCCCCAATAGAATACGGTCCACCAGCCCTGCCAGTCGCGCCCGGCTTCTTCATCCACCCACATCCCCATCGGCACAAAATTCTGCACATAGTTGCCAAGCAGATTGACGTATTGGCCGAGCAGATAGACGGTCGGACCCGCAAAGAGGAAGAAGGCAAGGATCGCGAAGGTCAGCCACATGTTCAATTCACTGATGATGCGGACACCTCTGGAAACGCCTGAGACTGCCGACAGCGTGGCAACGCCGGTCACTACAGCAATCAGAATGATCTGATTGGTTGTCGAAGTGGCGATTCCGGTAAGCAGACTTAGTCCCGTGTTCATTTGTTGGACGCCCAGCCCCAACGTGGTGGCAACGCCAAAAATGGTACCAAAGATTGCCAGCAGGTCGACGGCATGGCCCCAAAATCCGTAGATCCGATCGCCGATCAGCGGGTAGAGGGTGGACCGCATCGAAAGCGGCAGCCCTTTGCGGTAGGCAAAATAGGCTAGCGACAAAGCTACAATCACATAGACCGCCCAGCCGTGGACGCCCCAGTGAAAGGCAGTGATCAGCATGGCAGTGCTGGCGGCCAGCGCCGAGTTCGCCTCAGTTCCGGCCATTTCGATAAACGGGTTGCCTTGCAGGTGGTACATCGGCTCGGCGATACTCCAGAAGAGCACGCCATTGCCCATGCCTGCGCTGAACAGCATGGCAAACCAAGAGAAGTTACCGAATTCCGGCCGGTCGCTGTCTTTGCCCAACCGGATGTGGCCGTAGCGACTGAATGCCAGCCAGACACTGAACAGCAAGAAGATGCTGATCATCAGGATGTAATACCAGCTAAGGGTGCTGGTGATCCACAGCTTGATCCCGTCGAACACGCTCGAGGCGAATTCGACATTTGCTACAGTGAATAGCACAAAGGCGATGACCATGAGTTTCGAGGCGATGCTCATCCGGGGGTGGACGCCTTTTAACAGGCCGGTTCTGGCGACGGCGTTATAGGGGTAGTGGCCGTCAAAGCCCTGTTCGAGTGACATTGTTTCTCCCTGTCATAGTGTTTCGGCTGGACCTGGGCGGGCCAGCCATGACCCGGCCTCCCGAGCCGCCAACAGGCAATAGATGTTCAGCCTGAGACTTTAGCGGAGCATTGGGGAAGCAGGGAATGAGAACTGCAAATAGCTGGATTAAGGATGCTTATGTCGCGCTGCTGCGGAACGACCAGGATCTGCGAAAACTGTGCGGCGAACGATCAAACTTCCGCTTGAATTGCCTGGAGAAATACGAGGCATTTTCAAAGCCTGAGGCCATTGCGATCTCCCGCACGCTTAGATCGGTTTCGTTCAGCAGGGAAAAGGCCCGTTCCAGCCGCAGGCCAAAATAGAATTGCCAAGGCGACTTCCCGACGTATTTCTGGAACAGGCGCTCCAGCTGGCGGCGAGAAACAGCCAGCGCGTCGGCAATTCCATCCATGTCCAGCGGCTCTTCCAGGTTGGCTTGCATCAGTCGCACGGCGCGGATCAGATTTTGATTGCGGCAGCCGAGCATGGACGACACCGGCGATATCTGCCGCGACATACCTGCTCCCAGGCGTTTGTGCAGGCACATGTCGGCAACGCAGGAAGCAAGGTGGGCGCCGCAATGTTTCTCAATGATCTCAAGCATCATGTCAGTTGCCGCGTGGCCGCCGCCGCATGTGTAGAGCCCGCGATCGGATTCATAGAAGTTGCCGGTCGGCTCGAGACAGGGAAACAGCTCGGCAAACCCCGGGGCATTTTCCCAATGCAAAGTAAACCGCCGCCTGGTCAGAACACCCGTTGCCGCCAGAGCAAAGGCGCCGGTGCAGATGCTTCCAACGCTTGCCCCGTGCGCTTTCTGGCGGCTGATCCAGCTGACAACCCGGCTGTCATAGGATTGCGCTGGCTCAGTCCCCGCACAGACAAAGAGCGAAGCATTACGGTCCAGGTCGACCAGCCCAGAATCCACCTGTATCGGAATGCCATTGGAGCAGGTCACCGGCAGGCCGTCCGGACTGAGCGCATGCCATTCAAACAGCGGCTTCTGCGTCAGCTGATTGGCAATCCGCAGCGGCTCGATGGCAGCGCTGAAGGCCAGCATCGTAGTGTTGGGAAGCAGAAGAAAATGGAATTTCTTCGGTGGCGCATCGCTGTCGAAGCGTACGGTTGCTGCACCTTTCGGAAGGAAGCGGTTGTCTTGCATGGCAGTCTCCAGAACATCGGAAAGCAAGCTTCTGTCCGGGGCTTGATTTTCGGGCATTTCCAGGCACCGCGCCCGCGGGCGCGGTACAGTGTTATTGCGGGAAGGAGAAGGCTAGGCGCAGGTAAACCCACTTGGTGGCGTTTTCGCTGGTTTGCCGCGGGTTCGGCGCCAGCGCCAGCAGGCCAATGGACCCAGCAAGGACAATCAAACAGGTCAGCCCCTGCAGCAGTATTCCTGCCTTCCCCCGCATCTTAAGCCTTGCCGCCGACGATGTTGTGTTCCGGACCGTAGGGGAAGCCGGTGATGTTTTCGGCACCGTCTTCTCCGATGATCAGGATGTCGTGCTCGCGGTACCCACCGGCGCCGGGCTGGCCTTCAGGCAGCATCACCATGGGCTCCATCGACACCACCATGCCGGGCCGCAGCACCGTGTCGATGTCTTCACGCAGCTCGACACCAGCTTCGCGTCCATAATAGTGGCTGAGCACGCCGAAGCTGTGACCGTACCCGAACGACCGGTACTTCAGCAGATCCCACTCGCGGTACATTTCATTGAGTTCAGTGGCAATGTCCATGCAGCGCGCACCGGGCTTGATCAGCTCCAGGCCGCGTTCATGCACGGCGACATTCTTCTTCCAGATGTCCAGGCTGGCATCATCCACATGATCACAGAACAGGGTCCGCTCCAAGGCAGTGTAATAGCCAAAGATCATCGGGAAAGTGTTCAGGCTGAGGATATCGCCGGACTGAATGATGCGGTTGGTGACTGGGTTGTGCGCACCATCGGTGTTGATGCCCGACTGGAACCAGGTCCAGGTATCCATCAGCTCGACAAACGGGAAAGAGGCGGCAATTTCGCGGATCATCGCATTGGTGCCCGCAATTGCCACTTCATGCTCGGCCACACCTGCCTGCACGGCATTGGCTACGGCCGCGCCGCCCACATCACAGATCCTTGCACCTTCGCGGATCAGTTTCAGCTCCTCGCCGGATTTGATCGTCCGCATCCACATAGAGGGGCCGGACACATCGACCAATTCCACATCCGGCAAGGCATCCTGCAGCGCCTGGCGGTAGTCCAGCGACACGTGGTCGAACTCGATCCCGACCCGCTTGGCACCCTTGGTCAGGTCCTGGACCGCCCGGTAGAAATTGTCACGGCGCCAGTCTGTGTAGGTGATGTTGTTTCCGAAGCTGCGGCGCCAGGGCTGGCCGCCATCAATGCCTGCGGAAATCGTGGTCGCATTCTTCTGGTCGATCACCATGCCGTACTTGCGCCCGAAGTAGCAGTAGAGCCAGCCGGAATAATAGTTGATGCAGTGGTAGGAAGTGAACAGCGCCGCATCCACGTTCTGCTCTGCCATCCAGCCGCGCAGCTCGTCCTGGCGGCGTTTCATTTCCTGATCAGAGAATGGCGAATAGTCCTTTTCGCCATTATGCCATTCCATGACGTGGAGCATATCTTCAGACATGTTTGATCCTTTCTTCAGGGTGTGCCCCAGTCGGTAGCACCGAAGAAAGATTTCAAAAAATTAATAGATATGATCCCATCATAAGTGTCGCAAATTCTCCTATCCAGATGTCGGCTTCAAAGTTTTGCGGAAGCCCCCGACGCCTCCGGCAATCTGGTCGATCAGCTTCAGTGCTGCCTCACTCTGGCGCACGTGCTTGTAGAACAACCCTACATGTATCCGCGCCAGCTCCGGGAATCCGATGTCCGGAGTCAGGATGCGCATGCCCGGAAGCAGGGTCTTAGTTGTGAGAGCGGAAATGCCCCAGCCGCTGGCTACCGCGTTCTGCAGCGCTGAAATGCCCGGACTCTCAAACGCGATCCGCCACTTGCGCCCCTCACCGCTCAGCGCTTCGATCACTCGGCTGCGGTAAACACAGCCCTCCGGATGAAGCACCAGTGGCAGCGGCTCATCCGGATCGAAATGGAACTCCTTTGCGCAAACCCACTTGGGGCGCTCGGACCAGTAGTGCGAGACATATGGCGCCGGCATTGAGTCGGTAATGGCAATTGTCATGTCCAACTCATCCGCATGCAGCTTGCTCAGCAGATCACGGCTCCAATTGCAGCGGATACCCAAGTTTACAGCCGGGTTTTCAGCGACAAACTCCGAAATGATCGACTGGAAAAAACCGATTGCATAATCGATCGGCAGGCCGACCCGCAGCACGCCCTGAATGCTGGAACGTGACAATCGGGCCACGGCACTGTCGTTCAGCCGCAATATTTCACGGGCAAATCCGATCAGCGCATGGCCATCTTCTGTGAGTGTCAGTTCCTTGCCCTGATGCACGATCAGTTTGCAGCCGCTAAGCTCTTCCAGGCGGCGTATCTGCAGTGAAATCGCCGGCTGGGTCCGGCCAAGAGCCTGTCCAGTTTCTGTATAATTCCCAAGATCGACTGCCGTCACAAAGGTGCGCAGCAAGTCGGTCTGCAGGTTCGTGAACTTTCTGGACATTTACATTTCTTATTCTCGCATTGCTACTATCAATTTCCCACATGTGTGGCCCGGAGTCAAAGTAAAGCCAGTCTTAACTTTCCCGGATTGAGCCTTGCCATGAAGAACGCCTCTGTTTTTGCCGCTGAGCTGCCCTGGCCTGAATACAAGTCCCGCGTTGCCGGCGGCTGCACTCCCATTCTGATCCCGATCGGTTCCATGGAACAGCACGGGCATCACATGCCCATGCATGTGGACGTGCTGCTGCCGACTGAATTTGCCCGCAGGGTTGCGTCAGAGACCGGCAGCCTTGTCGCCCCGCCCTTTACCTATGGCTACAAATCGCACCAGAAATCCGGCGGCGGGAACTTCTTCCCGGGAACCACCAGCCTGGATGGCAGCAGCCTGGTCAACGCGCTGAAGGACGTGATCAAGGAATTCGCCCGCCACGGCAACCGGCAGATTTGCTTGGTGAACGGCCACTTTGAGAATTCCTGGTTCATAGTCGAGGGCATCGATCTGGCCCTTCGCGAACTGCGCTGGGACGGTATCACCGATATGAAAATTATGGTGCTGTCCTACTGGGATTTTGTCGGGGACGACTCAATCGCCAAGCTCTACCCGGACGGCTTCCTGGGCTGGGACATCGAACACGGCGGCGTGCTGGAAACCTCGCTGATGCTCAAGCTCTACCCGGATTTGGTGTGGCTGCAGGACGCAATCGACCACCCGCCGGCCGAATTTCCGCCCTATGACGTTTACCCCCCGCACGAGGACTGGACGCCCTCCACCGGCACCCTTTCCTCTCCCAAGGATGCCTCGGCCGAAAAGGGCGAGCTGCTTCTCAATGTCTGCACCGCAGGGATCGTCAAAGCGCTGCAAAAAGAATTCGGAGAACGCTCTCCGGCAAGCGCGGCGGCTACAGCTGCGCAATAAAACCAGCAAGGAGACTGACATGACTGCCAAACTTACCCATCCCACCCGGCGAGCGCTGCTGAAGTCGGCCGCAGGTGCGGCGCTCGCAACCCCGTTTCTGTCAATCCGGGCCGCGGCTGAAACCGTGAACCTGTCGATGCTGGCGTGGTACGGCCACGCAGAGCCTGATGTCGTTGGCGAATTTGAAGAGCTGCACAATGTGAAGTTCATCCCGAAATACTACACCGGGGGCGACAACATGCTGGGGCTGATCGCCCAGTCGCCGCCGGGCACCTATGACGTCATCCTGTCCGACGCCGAATATGTGCAGCAGTTGAACGCTGCCGGCTACATTGAGGAACTGGACCCGAATGACTATGCCTTTGACGACTTCTTCCCGGAGTTCCAGCGATTCCCGGGCCACTGGAAGGACGGCAAGCTCTATTCGGTGATCACCCGCTTCGGCTTCCTGGGCATATCCTACAATGCCGAGGTGCTGAGCGAGAGCGATGCGGCCAGTTACAACATCTTCGGCGACAGCCGTCTGACCGGTAAGCTGGGCCACTTCGACTGGCACCTTCCGAACTTGGGGCAGATCAGCTTGCTGAACGGCAATCCCGATCCCTTCGACCTGAGTGACGAGGCTTGGCAGCAGGTGCAGGACAGCACAATGGCGCTGCGCGGCCAGGTAGGCGGGTTCTTCGACTATGGCGGCACTTTCTCGTCGCTGAAGAACGGTCAGATGACTGCGTTTGCGGGTATTGGCGACTGGATCACCGGCGTGCTGGAGAAAAACGGCGCCAATGTGCGCACCGCCATTCCAGAGGAAGGCGGTCTGCAGTGGACCGAGAGCTTCTCGATCGGCAAGGGATCCCGCAACCAGGAGATGGCGCGCAAGTGGATCCAGTACATCACTTCGCCGGAAGGCCAGGCGAAATCTGCGGATATGGCGGCCTACCCGGCGCTGATCCCCAACAAGAAGGGCTGGGTCCAACTCAATGACGCGAACCCGGCGGAAGCGAAACGGCAGAACATGGTTCTGGGCTCGAGAAACGCTATCGACCTGATCCGCGAGGGCCGCATCAAGTACCGCCAGCTGCCCGTGCAGCAAAGCCTGGAGGACTGGAACGACTTCTGGTCCGACTACAAAGGCGCGTAACTCCACCAGCACCGGAGATTTCTCCTCCCCGGTCTCCGGTGCCCAACTGAAGGCCAGCTGCCGCCCGGCGCTGGAAAACCGATGAATACACGGCCATCTCTGTTTTCACTGACCTTTTCGCTGCCGCTTCTGATCTGGCAGCTGGCCTTCTTTTTGTTTCCGCTGGCGTTTCTGGTGGCACTTAGCTTCTGGACGGTGCGGAACTTTCAGATGCAGCCCGACTTCGACACCGTGAACTGGGTGAAAATCTATTCCCGCAGCGTGTTCTGGGATGCCTACTTCAGGACCCTGCTGCTGGCTTCTGCCAGTGCGGTTTTGATCAGCTTGACGGCTTTCCCGGCGTCTTATGCGATCTCGTTCAAACTGGGTGAAAATGCGAAACGCTGGATGATCTTCGTCCTGATCATCCCTTTCTTCACCAGTTATTTGGTCCGCGTCTATTCGCTGCAGGTCTTCTTGTCCGACGCAGGCATCCTGAATGCTTTCCTAGGCTACCTTGGTCTCGGCCCCTATTCTATGCTCAACAACAGCTTCGGCACCCTCACCGGCTATGCGACTCTATGTCTTCCGCTAGTCATTCTGTTGCAGGTCTTCAGCCTCAATTTCGTGAACCGTGATCTGGTTGAAGCCGCGCACAACATGCGCTGCGGCCGCCTGCGGACAGTATTGGAAGTGATCATCCCTTCTGCCAAAGCCGGCCTGGTGATCGCAGGCCTCTTCGCTTTCATCCTCAGCTTCGGCGATTTCGTGAGCCCCCTTTACCTGGGTGGAGGCAACCCGCCGACCCTTTCGATCATGATCACCGATATCACAAAATCCGGGCAGCAATGGCCGCGCGCTGCGGTGGTGGCGCTGACGATGATCGCCACACTTTTGACAGTTGCCTTTGCCGCCATCAAATTTGCCTACAGGGAGGCAGGAAAATGACCGGTAACCGTAATCCCCTTATCAACGGCCTGCTGAAGCTGCATATCACGCTCTGCCTGATCTTCATCTTCACCCCGATTGCCGGCAGCTTTGTATTCTCGCTGAACTCGGACCGCTTCCCTTCGCTGCCGCTAGGCTCGTTCTCAACTGAATGGTACCGGCTTATCTGGGAAGACCCACTGGTCTGGGCCGGCTTCTTCAACACTCTTCTTGTTGGCGCCTGCGTTGCAGCGATTGCCACGCTGTTGGGCTTTGGCGGCGCCTACACCGATTTTCGCTACAAGTTTTTCGGCAAGCCCGTCTATCTGGCCCTTGCCCTGCTGCCGCCCACCATCCCAGTGGTGATCATGGGGCTGGCGATGCTTGCCTTCCTCTCCCGCGTCAGCCTCTCCGGGAATGTGATTTCGGTGATCATTGCCCACGGCGTGATGTGCAGCCCATTTGCCATGGCGATCATCCGCCTGCGCCTGTCGCAGATGGACCCTGATCTGGAAGCCGCAGCCTGGAACTTGGGCGGCAATGAATGGGTAACCATGCGCCATGTGATCATCCCCTTCACCAAACCCGCAATCTATGCCGCCTTGTTCATCACCATGGCCGTGTCCTTTGACGAATTCGCGGTGGCCTGGTTCGTATCGGGCCTGAACGAGACCCTGCCGGTCAAGGTTCTGGGCTTCCTCCAAGGCCAGGTCAGCCCCCGGATCAATGCCATCGGCTCGCTCGCCTTTGTCAGCTCGATCTCCTTCATCGTGATTGCCCAGATTTTGATGCGTAATCCGGAATCCAAGCCCTCATAACGAACAGGACAGAGCCATGCTGGACACCCCAATTGTACATTTTGACAACGTTGTTAAAAAGTTCGGCAGCTTCACCGCTGTTGAAAAGGCCGACTTCCAGATCGCCCGCGGAGAGTTCCTGGCGATCATGGGCTCTTCCGGCTGCGGCAAGACCACGACCTTGCGGATGCTGGCAGGGCTGGAAGATCCGACCGAAGGCAATATTTTGCTGGACGGGAAGAAAATCAACGGCAAGCCGACCTGGGAACGGGACACGCCGATGGTCTGGCAGAGCCTTGCACTGTTCCCTTTCCTGACGGTGCAGGAGAATGTCGAATTCAGTCTGAAGATGCGCAAAGTGCCTAAGGGCGAACGGCGTGAGCGGGCCCGCAAATGGCTGGACCGGTTGGGCATTCTGGAATTTGCAGACCGCAATATCTCGCAGCTGTCGGGCGGCCAGCGCCAGCGTGTCGCTCTCGCCCGCTCGCTGGTGACTGAGCCGAAAATCCTGCTGCTGGACGAACCGCTGTCTGCTCTGGACGCCCATTTAAAAGTTCGCATGCAATCAGTTCTGTCGGGCCTGCAGAAGGATCTAGGCATCACTTTCGTCTATGTGACCCATTCGATGTCCGAAGCCTTTTCCATGGCAGACCGGGTGGTGATTATGAGCCGCGGTAAGATCGAACAGATCGGCACGCCCGAGGAAATCTACCGTGAACCGCGCAACCGCTTCGTTGCTGGTTTCCTAGGCTCATCCAACGTGTTTGACGGCCGCCTAAAGTCCAGCGGAAACGAGGTGTGGCAAATTGAAACTGAGCACTCTTCATTCAATCTGAAAGCTCCTTCAGAGGTGCAAAAGACTGACGGGTCTCCTGTGGCTTTCGCGGTGAGCTCCGAAAACATGTCCTTGGCCACCATTGGTACGCCATGGGCAGGAAACAGCATAGAAGCCACGGTAGTTGGAGGCGAATTTGCAGGGGCCTCTGCAACTGTTTTCTTGGAAACAGATCAGGGGCAGGAACTGAAGGTGCAAAAGGGACATGACGAACTTAAGACGGTAGACATCAGAGCTGGACAGAAGCTCTTGGTTCACTGGCTGCCGGAACATTGTCACGTTCTGCCTGGTGAATGAAGAGCTTAATGCTCTCTGCGAAGGTCTGCATTTTATCCAAGCTTTGGTCCGTTCGCTTACGCTGGAATGGCTGGTTTCCACCTTCCCGGTGGATCCCCGCAGACACAACAGGCAGTTTACCGCCATTGTGACAGCTTGCAGCGAAACGTCACTTTGTCCCGCTCTTTGTTGGTCGATCCACGTTGCGGAGAAAGGGTGGATTGAATTTGGCCCCTCGTGCTGACTTTCAACGGCCGGTTTGGCGACACATGCTGCTTCACAGCGAAAATTACGCCGAACCCGCGAGCGAATGCTGCGTCAGCAAACACTAGGAAGGGCAACGGCAGCAAAGTCCCGCGATTTACCAGTTCGAACATCTTGCAGCGAAGGACCGCTTCTCACGTAAACAGTCCTAAAATGGCGGAGTGTATTCTTCGGGGCAAACCAAGGTTCACCCCGAAAATATTGGTGTCGCGCCTGGCGAGACTTCAGACCACTGCGGCCGTTTTTTCGGCTGCCGGAATGGCCTCAGCCCGGCTCTTGGCTGTGGGGAAATCTTCCCAGTAGACCGCGCACGGACACTCCAGGGGCGAGTGCCGCGTCATCATGCTGACGATCACCAGCACGATCAGGCAGGTCAGCATGCCGGGGATCACCGGGTCGGTTCCTGTCCCCCAAAAGGCCCAGAAAACCGTCACGACAATGGCCGAGAGCATGGCCGACGCGCATCCTTTCGACGTTGCCCGACGCCAGAACATCGCGGCCAGGAAGGGGACCACCAAAGTGGCCGTCGAAATCCGGAGCGCCCATTGATAGGCGCTGATGATGTCGGTCATCAGGAGTGCCACCAGAAGGGACAGAACAGAGATGAAAACCACGCTCAGCCGCGCACCTCTCATCTTCTCGGCTTCAGTTGCATGCGACTTGAACAAACGGCGATACAAGTTCTTCCGCGAGGTTGGAAATGCCTTGCAGGATAGAACAGAGCCGAGCTGCTTTTGTTCGATCGCCAACTCCCCAGAAAACAACCGATTCGGAATACGGCTCTGATTTTTTATTCAGTGACCGGTCGGATGCGCCAGCCTGCCACCCGATGAATGCTAGTTTGAGCAGGGAAAATGCGAAAAATCGAACAGATCAGCCTCATAGAAATTTGCGAATAATTTTTTTCTAAGCCGTGAGCCCCCTGCTAACTCTGGCCCACAGCCTTTCATCGACGATTGCGAAAAGTTGAACCGCTCGGCACCAGCCTTGCACAGACGAAGAAGGTATTGCAGATCCACCAGAAATACTGGCGGATCAGGTGCTTAAGTTCCATCAGGCTGTTCAAAACCATCCGGTCGGGGTGGTTACACTTGAAACCATAGGAGGCAGAGTTGCCCTGCCCGTCCATTCTTCAAATACCTGCTGACGGCGGAACAGTCGCCAATATCGCGAACCTCCACTTCAAATCCCATTTTTGGCACGGCAGCAACCCTCTCGATTTTCATGGTCTGGAGGATCGCCTGCGCCAGGAAAAGCTCGCCCCCATTTTTGTCCATGGCGACTTGTCCGGGACCTTCGGTCAAGCCTTGAAGGAAGTGTTTTGCTACCCGGAGGAAACGCTTGGCGAACAGGAAGATAATCTGGCTCAGGTGTGCTTCCTATCGACGCTTCCGGAAGCCGGATCGTACGATCGAGGAATGGAGGAAAACACCATGCAAAGCCAAGCATTTGAGCGCTTCATGGCCTACTCCCAAAGCGGCCGCAAAACCGAAGCCGCCGTGGTGATCGGCAACCTCCCAGAAACCAAGGCAAATCACGACGACCCAAAGGCCTGGCCATGACCAAACCGCTCCCCCTCGTGCCTGTTCTACAAGAACGGGAAACCGCCTTTTCGTTCGTATCGCGCCTGGCAGCTCTGAATGGTGTGGATACCGCGGGCTTCTGCACCGACATGGGGCTGTCGTTCACAAATGTGATAAACGGCAATCCCCAAGACCTGCACCGTCTGGCGGTCCTCTGCGCCATCGACGTCGAAGACCTTCGGCGCTGGACACCTCACCACCTAGGCAACCGGGAACATGCATTCCGCGGTCAACGCCTTCACGCTAAGGCCATCAAAGATAGCACTCTCAGGGGTTGCCCTGCCTGCTTGAGAGCGGATGCAGAAATCAACTCCGACAGTTTAGAAGGTGCCATGTACATCAGGGGACATTGGCTTTTCCGGCCGGTGACCCTCTGCCTGAAGCATTGCCATCCTCTCGTCCCGCTATGGACCGAACCTAAGGTAGGACATCGCTATGACGTTGCCGCGCGTTTGGCCGAGGTCGCACTCGACGTCTGCTCTGGAGAGCTGGACAAAGAAGCCCGTGCTCCCAATGACTTCGATAACTGGATCGAGGCGCGCCTCCTCGGCACCCCCACGGAAAGCTGGCTGGACCAGTTCGATCTCTACGCAGCCGCGCATTTCTGCGAGTTGCTGGGTCGGGCCATATGGGCCGTCAGGATCCCGAAATGGAAGAAGTTTAAGCCAGAGCATGCCTGGATGGCATTCGAGATGGGCTTCCGCTTCGCCACTCAAGGCGAAGACAGTATCCGGGCCGCTCTGATGGAACTGCAGGTCACGATCGGAGCGCCGACTGACGGCCCTAAGAAGAAGTACGGCGCGCTTTATGACCGCCTCGCCTTCGACCTCCTCAGTGAAGCCTATGCTCCGTTCCGGAACTTTCTCCGAGACCACATTGCTGCAACTTGGCCGCTTGGCCCCGGTGACGACCTGATGGGAGAGCCTGTGCTGGAGCGCAAGGTTCACTCCGTTCGCAGCGCCGCCCGGGAACTCGGGATGGACCCCCGGCGCTTACGCAAGCTTCTGGTTGATGCCAACCTCGTCCGACCGGCTGAAACCGGCCAGGATGATCAGTGGGAGTTGTTTGACGCCAAGCAGGCTCAGCCGCATCTCGACAAGATCAGCACCCTGGTGTCCGCGAAGGACTTTCAGCAGGCATTGAACATGCCCCGCTCGCAGTTCGAGCTCTTGCGCAAGGAAGACCATTTCCCTCCCACGGTCGACAGCGGCGACCACAGGCCCCTCTGGGATGTGCGTGACGCCCACAGGTATCTGGAAGGCCTGCTGACTGGAGCTGAGCCGATTTACGTCCCAATGCATGCTTGGGGTGACATTTCGAGTACAGCGCAACGCCTCAAGATCTCTCCCGGCACCATTCTCACGCTCCTCGAACATGGAAAGGTTCAAAGGGTCGGACGCCACATGGGCCGTGAGGGTTACGGAGCGATCCTTGTGACCCATGACGAGATCGAACGCCTTCTGGAGCGCCCTGAGGCCCCAGGCATCAGCATCGAGGTGTTCGCCCGCCAATGCGGCCTTAAACCCGCCGCTGCTATGCGACTGGTGCGCGAAGGTCATGTTCCATCTACGGAGGGCCGACACCCGAAGACGGGAGCCCGGCAGCGGTTCCTGGCGCCGGCCGACCTCGCGGCTTTCCATGAGCGTTTCGTAACCCTGCGCGGGCTGGCCGTTGAACTAGGCACCTCATGGCAGGCCCTTCGGCTCAGATTGGCAACCACGGGTGTGTGCCCCTTCAGTCCCGACGGCCAAGACTACGGCGCCATATTTGAAAGAGATGTTGCCGACGCTGTTCGCCTTCCGCGTCCGGCAGAAACAAGCCTCCAAGAGAAGAAAGAAGAAGATAAATGAAATACCTGATCACCAAGTATCGCGGCGACGGTATTGACGTGAAGGCCCATCACAAACACTGCGAAGCAAACCAAATCCCCTGCATTTATGCCTTGGCGAGGCGGAAACGCTGCGTTCTCATATGTGAATTCGAGCACATTGAAGGGGCTAAAAAGCAGGTTCTTGTTTCACACGCCTTCGAGATCAAGATGTTCTTTGAAACCTTGGCGCGCCGCTATCCGAGGCCCACGTCCTTCGTCGGGAGTGGCGAAGGATGGTATTACTTCGATGACCTTTTGATTTCCGACGCAAAACAGGTCGCCGAAGAAACTTATGACTATCTGGCAGCGATTATGAACAAGGCGGCAAATGACTGACGCAAGGTCAGGCCTGGTGACAACATAAGACAAAACACGAGCATCGATGTGGTGACTACACCCCCTGAATAAAAGGAGGCAGGCTCCGCAGTTTTCATGTCAGATGAGAGCAAGTTCCTATCCTGTATCCTGCGACATCAACCCGATATCGTTGGCCTGACGCTCGGTCGAGGGGGCTGATTCTAATTGGACGACCTCCTGCGTGGCATGAGGAAGGCAAGGCACCGGATTACTCCGGATGCCGCCCGCCAGATTGTCGCGCAAATGACAAGCAACGGTTCACGCTTTCAGAGGACGGGCAGCGTGACCGTCGCAGACCAATTTAGACCGGAGGCTGCGGATTGCATTAGGCGCATGAACTGCCCTCCTCCGGCTTTGCCGTTCACAACGCCGTTCCAAGAATTCATATTAAGCGCATGCATCATGACCTTGATTATTTCGAGAAGATCGCTCGCTCCACCATAGCCTCCCTGCCAAGGGCCTTCAGGCCAGCTGCAGAAAAGGTCATGCTGCGCATTGCCGAATGGCCCGCGCCTGCCATGCTTCGCGAACTTGGTTTTGCGGATCCATATGAACTGACCGGACTCTACGAGGGAATTCCTATGACAGAGAAATCGGTTCTCGACATGGCTCCACCACCGGATGTTGTCTGGCTCTTCCGTCAGCCGATCCTGGCGGAATGGCGCGATCGTGGCGATGTCGAGCTGAACCAGTTGATCGCGCATGTTGTCATTCACGAGTTCGCCCATCATTTCGGATGGACTGACGAGGAAATCGCAGCCATCGACCAATGGTGGGTCTGAAACTCTCTTAGATGCCTAGGGGAAATAGGCACGCGAGCTCACACCTGGCATTGCCGCGACCACGGGCTGCCGCGAGTGCAGTCGACGGTTTCAGCCCAATTCGGACGTTTGCACGAAGCGCGGCGACTTCCTCGCTGCAAGCGCGAAGGAACCAGCCAAATTTCCCGAGAGCGGACCTTCAGGGCTGCACAGTTGACCAGGACGATGCTGCGCCCCGCTCGAAGGTCGGCGGAGCGCAGAAACCGGACTGTGCAAAGTCTAGCATCCGGCATGGGCGCACTTTATAGGGAAGGCGATGAGCGGAACCAATTTTGCGACGAACCGAAGAAGAAGATAAAGGCTGCGCAGCAAGCAGATTTCAGGGCGCAACAAAAGTAACACTCTTGAAAGAAAGTAGTATGGCTAAAGATTTAAACAATGCTGACAACAACGAAGATACTGAAACCAAACCAGATCCAGGTGATGGCAAGAAGGCTGCTAAGGTAGATCTTTCGGATATTCAGCGAGACTTTCAGCTATACAAGATGAAGGCGGCCTATCGTCAAAAGATCGTAAATGGCCAAGTAATGTTTGCCACATTAATGTTGATTATTGCGGGTTCAATTGGGTGGTACGTCAGCGTTGGTGGATTCCGGCTTAGCGAATCTGTTGCGACGCTGTTGGACCAAAATTTGAATGCGCTGTTTTCTCTTGGCCCTGCGTTCTTAGGTGGTTTGTTTGGGGCGGTGGGTAGATCGTTGCTGACTGGGGACGTCATGGCCGAAAACATGGGAGGCATTCTGGGAGCTGGTTTTATTGCCGTTATCTCCATCCTAAGTTTTGAAAGTGGGTTAATTTCAATTGTCGCAGAAGCCTATTTTGCCGATGGCAGAGTGGACAGTGCCTCAGCTGAGGGTGTGATCGCGTCAGTTGACGGCGGTGGTGTGTACGCCTCAATGCTTCTTTCAATTGTGACGGGCATGTTTGCCTACAATCTGTTCTCTATGATGCAAAGGGCTGCCGATAAGGCGAGTTCGTAACTTGGAATAGTCATGCGCATTCAATGTAAAACATACCAGCGCGTCGATTTTTTGTTGGCGATTAAATAGTTGGGGCTGCAGAATCGAATTGCGCTGGCCGATTCCGGGCTCCGTCCGAAAAAGGAGGCGAGTGAGGCGGGATTCAAACCCGCGACCCCTCGAACCTAAATCGAGTGCGCTAAAACAACTGCGCCACTCACTGATAAACCAAATGGTTGCACGAGGGGGGGGGTGAATATCGTTGACATTCTATAGCTGTCAATGCCTGCCGTAAATCGGTATTCCAAATTGCAAACGCCCCACGGTGCTGAAAAGCCCGGCATCTGACAAGCGAAGACTGCAGGACATTAAGCTATCCGCATCGGTGGTTTCACTGTTGCACCGGAAGGCAAAAGCAGCGGAGTATCGCGGCATGGGTCAAGTTATTGACCCAAATCACATTTACCCTTTGTTTTCTGAGCAGATGCAATGATCCTTTACAAGACGATTGCCCTGAAGTTCGGGCACTACCTAGAGAACGAGCAACCTGTGAACACGCCTGGCCCCGATGGACGGCCAGTATTGGCTGAGGAAATCCGCGAGCATTGGCAAAGCGTACTTGGCGACCTCGCCTCAGCGAAAATCTATTTACTAGATCACAATGCTGCGAATTATCTCGACTCACTCCGAATGGATGTACAGGGAATGCCATGGGAGGATCGGCCAGAGTCCGACATCCAAGGCTACGTCCGTGATGTCGACTTCCCACAAGACATCATTTGGATCCAATTCGACGACCGTAAACTATGGGAAGATCGAATTGCGCGGGGAATATCCACCCTAGGTGAAGAGGGCTTGAGTAACCGCCACCAAAAAGGACTTCTTTACGACAACCGGTCTCCCGATAAGCTCACCGTGCGTCTGTTCAGCGCGGTGAGTGACAAATCGTTTTTTGATGCACCCTTGGTCCTGGAGATTTCGAAAGCACAAGATGGCCGCCCCGACTTTGACGATGTTAGGTGGCAACCCGAACGGACGGTTATTGCAGGACTTATGCGAGCAGGTCTGTTGCGCAGTGAAACTTCGGCAAGAGAATACTTCGAAGAACACAAGGGGCTCCTGTCCTACGAAATGGTGATCGGGTTCATGCTTTTCGCAGCGCTTGAAGCGCGAGAAGATGATCTGCTGTCTCGAGAAGTTGCGAGCCTAACATCCTCCCAGGCCAAAACAGCGCGCAGATTTGGCAAAGCTTGGATGACAGAAACGCTAAAGTCGCACATTACCGTTCGAATTGGGCCAGCTGCTGAGCGGCACCTGAACGAGCAAGAGGCGAGACGTCGTTTTGAACAGGAACAGGCTGCAAGCCGAGCCGCGCCTACGGAGCATTGGGTGGCCGAACATGAAAGACGGTATTCGAATGGCAAAATTGTACGTGTTCGGGCGCACAAGCGCGGAAAATCGGCAGGCAGAGATTTGCCAACTCGCGTCGTAGGGCCAAGAAAGCAGGGCTAAGTAGTGAAAAGCGTTCTTGAGAGGACAAGCGAATTTGCCGCGTCAATCGGCCCTTAGCCGACCTTCGCACGGGAACCCGCTCGGCAAAGTTCGCCCATCGCACCGGACGTTTGTCAATCGGCATGGAACTTTGACCCCCTATAGGCATCCAAAATTGACCCCCTGTTTGACGTGCGGTTAGCTGGCCCGATGCGGTGTAGCCTCCACAAAGCGAAGCCGTATCGGGCCA
>NZ_JAHVJA010000013.1 GCF_019801465.1 Leisingera daeponensis | reverse complement strand
GCGCTTCCTTGGCCTCTTCCATGCCTTCGCTGGAGCCAAGGCTCCGGATCAGCCGCGACACCCGCTCCCGGTAGGCCTCCGCCATCGACGGGTGAAACACCACCGGGTCCGCGGCAGGGTGAGCCACCGCACTTGCGTGGTCCAAGTTGAAAGTTAGTGCATGGCTGGCCTTTGGCTATCGGGATGATGGCCTCCGGCGCGGGCGGGCGGTACCCCAAGGCACTGTGTGGCCGTTTTGTATTGTAGTGCTTTCTCAAGCTTTCGATGATGATTTGAGCTTCCCGTAGCGAGTGGAAGACTTCCCCGTTCAGCAGTTCGTCCCGCATGCGCCCGTTGAAACTCTCGCAGTATCCGTTCTCCCAAGGTGAGTCCGGTTCAATGAAAGCAGTCTTGGCGCCGGCAGCTGTGATCCAGCCCCTGACAGCTTCCGCAATGAACTCAGGGCCGTTGTCAGGTCTGATATAGGCTGGGATGCCGCGTAGAATGAACAGGTCCGTCAGCGCGTCGATGACTACGGTTGAGTTCAGCTTTCGCTTCAACCGGACCGCAAGGCATTCCCGGCTGTCCTCATCCAGAATATTCAATGTCCTAAATGCCCTTCCATCATCTGTCCGGTGGTGGACAATGTCGTAAGACCAGACGTGGTTGCGATACTCGGGGCGCAATCGAACACATGATCCGTCGTTGAGCCAGAGCCGTCCCTTCTTGGGTTGCTTCATTGGAACCTTCAGCCCTTCCCGCCGCCATAAACGTTCGACACGTTTGTCATTCACCTGCCAGCAAGCGTCCCGCAGCATGGCCGCAATCCGGCGGTAGCCATATCGGCCGTATTGACGTGTCAGCTCGATTTTGTCAGCGACCAGGCGTTCCTCGTCAGCACGCCCCTGAGGCAATCGCCGCTGTGTGGACCGATGCTGGCCTAGAACGCGGCAAACGCGACGCTCGGAAACCTTCATCTTGCTGCGAACGTGGTCGATGCAGGCCCGGTGGCGCGAGGGGCTCAGAAGATTCCCTTTGCGGCCTCGGACAGAATCAATTTGTCCAGTTTCAGGTCCGAAACTGCCCGGCGAAGACGCTCGTTCTCTTTCTGCAGCCGCTTCAGTTCCTTGAGTTGTTCTGTGCCCATTCCGCCGTACTTTCTCTTCCAGCGGTAATAGGTTTGCTCCGTCACGCCGATCTGACGGATCGCATCAATCCGGGGCATGCCTTGCCCCATCAAAACTTCAACTTGCCGTAACTTCACGACAATATCTTCAGGCTTGGGTCTCTTTGCCGCCATCTATGGTCCTCCGTTACCTAATCATAGGGGCGGACCACTTCTTTGGGGGAGGCTCACATTGTCAATTCGGACTGACGGCAGCGGATGTCCCTGGCCGGCGGGCTGGCGGGATTACCGGACCATATATCCCCGGCAGCGACTTGCTCGCCTTTCATGAGGAATGCATTGGCCCCCAGAACCGCTTTCTCGCCGAGGCGGGCGCCGTAATGGACGAACCCTCCAACGCCAATCGTGGCGCCGCTGCCCACAGCTATATGGTCCGATTTGAACACGCCTTCCTCCAGGGAATGGCATTGCAGCGTCGCCCGGAAGTTGACGGTCACATTATCACCGATCTCGATCAGGGTGCGTTCCACGAACTGGCCGCCGTCGTCAAACAGCTTGCGGCCGACCCGCATCCCCAGCAATCGACCGATGAATCCGCGCATCGGCGTACCCGCAAACAGGTTAATGATGGGATGGTCGGTCATTTTCCAATGCCGTTCGTGCGACCAGAAGTAGTCGTCGAGCACAATTGCCTGCCGGGGTTTCAGCCTGCCGAAACCCAGACTGGCCCGTTCGCAGAAGACGAAGTAGCCGATTGTGAAGAGGGTGAGGAATCCTGCCAGCAACGCCCAGGCAGAAAAACCGATTGCCAGATATCCCTGCCAGGCAACTTGCAGCGCGAACAGCACAACGCAGACAAATGCCAGCAGGGCAGCCTGGTAGATCAGTGCGGTATTCAGATTGTGAACGTTTTTCTCTCTCAGCCGGCCGGAGCGGGCAGCCTCCTCCAGCTTTCCGGCCATTGCCGTATCGCGCTGCACGGCGCGAGGGATTTCAAATGGCGGCGAGCCCAGAAGCCCCGTGTTCTCAAGGACCGGTCCGTCAACTGGTATCATCGTCTTGGTTCCGATAAGGCAGTTTTCACCGGTACGCCCGCCGGCCGGAAAGTGAATATTGTTGCCAAGATAATTCTGCGCGCCGATCTTGACCGGCAGCACCCGGAATGAGGACGCCGAGTATTCGGTATTGATCATTGAGAGGCCGTCGGAAACCATCGTCCCGGTGCCGATGTCGCAGAGGAACGGATTGGTGTGGCGTTGGGTGACCCCGAAATTGGATCCGGTCTGCACCACCTTGTTCAGATTGTAGCCGACATACCGCAGATAATAGACGATCGCGGAACTGTCGCCGAAGATCAGGTTGTAGAAGCGGGAATTCGACCAGCCGGCGACCAGTCCGTGCATAAAGAAATGAAAACCGAACAGCGTGTAAACCCGGCCAGGTTCCACAAACTTGTGCGCAAGGCGTGGCATGATGCCGATGAACAAAAGCCCGGCAGGGAAGGCCGCGAAGTAAAGGACCAGCGTGACCTGCACGGCGAGGATTGCCATCTCACGCAGGTCTGTGGTCGCGGCGAATTCATCCACATAGCCGCCCAGGATAGCCGCTCCCAATACGCTGGAGATCAGCCAAAGCATCAGAAAGCCGTAGGTCAGCCAGCCCAGCGTATAGGCCCACCGGCGCAACTCGCTGCAGTGACGGGGCGGGACACGGCAATAGTCCGCCTCTGTTTCCACGGCGGGGGTACCGTGATAGCGCTTGCCTTCACGTGCGATCTGCCCTTTCTCCAGGCTTGACGCATGACCAAGCTGGGTTCCGTTTTCCATTTTTGCCCCGATCTCGAGGATACAGGCCTCGCCGATGAACACATTGTCGCCGACCGTAACCGGCCCGGTCTCAATGAAGCCGGCTTCGGCCTGGTACCCAAGCGCAACCGCTTCACGGCGCAGAATTGTATTGTCGCCGATCGTCAGCAGATCTGTACAAACCGGTGAAGCGGAATGCATCACGGTGCCGCGCCCGATTTTGGCCCCCAATGCACGGAGGTAGACATTGTAGACCGGAGTTCCGGCAAGAAAGGCAGGCGGAGCGCTCCGTATCAGGCCCTTGACCAGCCAGAACCGGAAATACGCCATGCTCCACACCGGAATCCGCGCAGGTTTCCAGCGGCCGATCAGAGTCCATTTTGCAGCAACCGGTATCAGGCTGAACAGAACAAACAAGCCGAAACCGGCAATGGTCATGCGTGTGCCGGCAGTTACTGCGCTGGGGTTGCCGGACAGTGCCCATTCCACGGATTTGACAATCAACCAAAATCCAAACAGGCCATAGGCGGTCATCCAGGTGAATTGCGCTGCACCGCATAGGACGTACTCGCGGTCGCTTGCGATGTGTGCAGGCTTGGGAACCTGCGGCGGGTTGCGCATCTGATGCCCAGGCACCGCAGCCCCGGCATGTTTACCCAGCGCCCGGATCGTCGGATTGAGATAGATATCGCGCATGGAAACGCTCGGCAGTCCGGGGCATTTGCGCAGCGCCGCGCAGTAGCGCGCCATCAGCAGGGAGTGAGCGCCAAGGTCATCAAAGAAGTGATCGTCGATCGAGATGTTCCCGGTATTCAAAATCGGGCCGAGCTGGTCAGCGAGTAGCCGCTCCACTTCGCTGCGGGGAGCTGTTCCGGTTTTGCTCCTGATAATGAAACGCTGTCCCGACGGCGGCGGCAGCTGCTTGCGGTCCGCCTTGTTGTTGACGGTCAGTGGAATATGTTCCAGCTCCTCCAGATAAGACGGAATCATATAGGCTGGCAGCCGCGCTTTCAGCTTGCTGGCGACCGTCTCCTTATCCAGCTCAGCTACGCCGTGGTTGAGTGCATAGTAGGCAACCAGTTCGCGCGTGCCGGGCTCGGCTTCCCAAGTGTCAACGACGGCCTGAGAGATTTCCGGAACCTCAAGCAGCACCGATTCAATCTCGGTCAGCTCTATTCTGTAACCCCGGATTTTGACCTGGGTATCGATCCGGCCATGAAACTCGATCTCGCCCAGTTCATTGATGCGCCCCAAGTCACCGGTGCGGTAGAGACGCCGGGAAGGATTATTGGGACCGTTCAAGCAATCGGGAACGAACTTTCTGGCCGTCAGGTTCGGACGGTTGAGATACCCGGCGGCAAGACCGACACCGGCGACAGCAATTTCCCCCAACTCTCCATCCGCCAATTCGATGTCCTCTTCCGGATCCAGGATCGCTATCGAATAGCTTGGCAGCGGGCCGCCAATGGTAACAGGCTTATCCGGGTGCAATTGGGTGATGGTGCAGGTAACGGTTGCTTCCGTAGGCCCGTAGGCGTTCAGAATCGTGCGGCCATCGCGGTGCCAGCGGGATATCAGCCCTTGCGGGCAGGCTTCTCCCGAGACCAGAAGCAGCCGCAGATCAGGCAGCTCTTCCTCTATTGTAGCCAGCAACGTCGGGACGCAGCACATTGCGGTGACTTGGCGCCGTCGCAGAAAATCCGCAAGTTCTTCTCCGACAAGGCTGATCCCTTGTTTGGTCGGCACTAGGGCCGCACCAGCCAGCAACGGCACCCAAAGTTCTTCGACTGAAAAGTCGAAGGCAATTGTCATGCCCTGATAGACCCGGTCATTTGGCGTGTACCCATAGGTCTCGGCGGCGACCCGTACAAAGTTGCAGATACTTGACTGTTCGATCACCACGCCCTTGGGCTTTCCCGTCGTGCCCGAAGTGTAGATTAGATATGCGACCTCGTCGCCCTCCCCTCTCAACTCAGCAGGGCTCGGGCGGGCGGTGTCAAACGTTTCGATTTGCGGCGCGGCGAAATCCAGGAAGAACTTCGGCACATCAATTCCGCTGAAGCAGCCGGCATAACGTTCAAGCGAAAGGACCGCGTCGACGCCGGCGTCTTCCAGGATGAAGGCGATGCGCTCGCGCGGAAAGCCCTCATCCAGCGGAACATAGGCCGCGTGGATTTTCTGCACAGCCAGAAGGGCCGTATATGATGCTGCGGACTTATCGAACATCAGGCCGATCCGGTCGCCGGGCCCCAGCCCGTTCGAAATGAGGTACCGCGCCAACTGGTTGGCACGATTGTCCAAATCACGGAATGTCAGAGTGGCGTCCTTCGAAATCACCGCGAGGTGATTGCTGTCGCCAGCGGTATCGAATTCGTCGCAGCGCGATTCAAACAAGTGGTGCAGCCGCTCCCCGGGCTGCCAGCGAACTGTGTTGGCTGCTGTGTTACAGATGAGCACTGTGAAACTCCAATAGGCGGTACGCCGGACAGCACGTGCTGCCAAGGCGTCGTTGCATGGTGGGGTTGCGCTAAGTGCTATCCGGGTTCCCGGACCGGTTTGCGTTCATGGACTTGAACCGCTGTGCTCCGGGTCTCTTGCGTGTGGTTCGGTTGGGAAGGATTGCAGTGCCCCTCCCTCCCAACCATTCCGACCCAAAGCCCGGTGTTTAGCTACATCAGGGCCGGAATACTGGGAAAACGGATGCGCAAATCCCGGTCAGGACGCCGCTATGCGGATCTTAGGCCCTGAGCTGCCACGGGCACTGAGCACGTCGCCAGTTGCGCGCTCCAGAATATCCAGCCCTTCGGCCAACTCCTCCGGGGTGACGGTCAGAGGCGCCATGCACTTGACTACCTCATCATCGGCACCGCAGCGCTCACAAATCAGACCAAGGGCGTAGCACCGGTCGCGAACCGCGGCTGCATAGCTGGCATCTGCAAAACTGATGCCCCGCATGAAACCGCGTCCCTTGACCCGCTCCAGATGTTTGGGGAACCGTGCCACGATGCCCCGAAGGCGGCCCTCGAGATAATCGGCCTTCTCCATGACTTCCCGAGAGAATTCATTTGAACGCCAGTAGTGGCGCAGGGTCGCGGCCGCCGTAACGAAAGCATGATTGTTCCCGCGGAAGGTACCATTGTGCTCACCAGGCTCCCAGTGATCCAGTTCACGCTTCATCAGCACCAGCGCAAGGGGCAGGCCATAGCCGGAAAGCGATTTCGACAGGGTGACAATATCGGGAACGATGCCAGCCGGCTCAAAACTGAAGAATGTGCCGGTGCGCCCGCAGCCGGCCTGAATGTCGTCGATAATCAACAGGATTTCCTGCCGTTTGCACAGTGCCTCGAGGTCGCTCAGCCACTCCCAGCCTGCCGGGTTGAGGCCGCCTTCTCCTTGCACGGTTTCCACAATCACTGCTGCAGGCAGATCGATACCGCTGGATTTGTCGCTGAGCATTTGTTCCAGAATTGCGACTGTATCAACGCCAGCCCCATAGTAGCCGTCGAAAGGCATGCAAACCGCCCCTTGCAAAGGCACGCCTGCCGCTTTTCGCAAGACCTGGTTGCCGGTCATGGAAAGCGAGCCCAGCGAGACACCGTGAAAACTGTTGGTGAAATGAACAACATTGGTTCGCCCGGTTACCTTTCTGGCAAGTTTCAAGGCCGCTTCAACGGCGTTTGTTCCGGTCGGCCCGGTGAATTGTGCGACATAGTCAAGTCCACGGGGCAGAAGTATGGTGTCGGCGAGTTCGGTCAGAAACTGCGCCTTGGCTTCTGTGTGCAGATCAAGGCTGTGGGTGATGCCATCCAAATTCACATACTCGATCAGAGCGTTTTTCAGAACGGGATTGTTGTGCCCGTAATTCAGAGATCCGGCACCGGAAAGAAAATCCAGGTAACGGCCTCCTCTTTCGTCCCAGATCTCACATCCGACAGCTTTCGCAAAAACCGCGGGCGTCGACCTGGCATAGCTTTGCACATTGGATTCATATCTCGCAAATACTCCGGCCTCGGAAAATTCCGCATTTTCCGAGCCGAATTGCTGCACGTGTTCCATGGTATTCTCCATTTCTTACGCAGCACGTTCCAAGCTCTCGCTTGGACGGGACCTAGTTTGGATTTAAGGGAGCGCGGCGGCCCGATTAAGGTGTCCGTGCAAACATCCCGCTCATTCCGCAGAGCCTATGAGCACGTAAACAATCGGGGCGCTGCAGCCGGCTAGCTCCTGACGGATAAAGCGCGTGGCCGACACGCGATCCTGAAAAACCCCGCCGCAGGCGAAGCTGGCGTCCAGAACTTGCCATAAGCCGGTTTTTGTCCTCGCGAGCTGGAACTTCAGGTCTGCCTTCCTGGAACTCTCAACTCTCTGAGAACTCTCGGCACGCCGGGTGGCGGCTTCCATGCGGAAAGCCGTCCGGTCCTCGCGAGAAGAAAACCGGCGTTCCGGAGCAGAACTGTCCCCTGCGCTGCTCGAAGCGTCGCAACGCACATCTGGCCGAACAATCATTTGATACCCCCCCTTTTAATATCCCCCTAGTTTCTCCAATAGCAAAATTGAAGAATAGCAAATTGCTATTCTTCAACGTCCGCGACCCCAGATGAATTCATCAAGCTCACGGGATTACCATGTTGGAATAATTCAGCCGCTCACTGTTGCGCGACAGTATCAGCATAAGTTAAATTTCCGAAATTTTCAAGAAATTAGTTGAAAATCCAAACTTGCGCGCCATGCGCGACCGCGAAAACCACCCCTCTAGACCAGGGCTCCAGCACCACAAAAGCATCACCGAACGCCGGTCATAGAGCGCCCAATAAGCTAATTTCATTGAGGAAACTTCTGGCGTTCCCCCGGCAGTAAAACGGCTCCTTCTGCTATGAGCAGGAATAGGAAATGGCTTAGCAGGCCGCAGAATTAGTCAGGCCAGCGGGACGCTGTTCTCTCTGAGGGGGCTCTCTTGTCTCAGCGGGCTGCGGAAACCGATATGGAATGGCTCGGGAGCATTCCCCCTGCAGCGCTCATCGAGATGCGGGAGCAGGAAGCATTTCTGGAAATCCGGAAAGGGAGACGTAATCGACAGTCCTTCCTCAGCCACAGCAAAATTGAACACCGCACGGACGGTGCCGAAGATTCGGGTGATGCTACTCCCAGCGAGACCACGCTTTATCAGCGCATCCCGAAAGTTATTAGCATCTGCCTTGGTATAGTCCGGCAGGGGCTTGTCCCCGCAGACGTCGATTACATAGCCGCAGGACCGATGTGCTGCACGGTGAAAGGTTTCAGGTCGTCCCTGACCCTTGAGACGGAGGTATGTCAACACAGCCTCCGACAGGGTCAAAGCGTCAGATGTGACAGCCGCGTCATTTTCCTGACGGGGAGACGGTCTGCTCAATCCATGCCGAAGTAGATGCTTGCCTGGAAGTTCCGCGTCCTGGGTCCGCAGGTGATACCAGTATTCGTCCAGCTTGCAGGCAGTTCTGTTTGCTCTCGAGATAGCGACGGCACGGGATCTAGTCCTCAGCGAGTACGAAATCTTGCTTGAAGAATAGTGCTGCCGAAGATCCGCCGGAATCCTGCGAACGAAGTAATAGATGCCTTCCTTCACGAAGACATAGCTGCGCGAAATGTTCTCCAATTTGTTCTACGCCTCGCCTTGCCATATGCAAAAGCTGATGCAGAACAGTGCCTTAGGAAAGTTGGTGGTGCCCCCACACGGACTCGAACCGCGGACCTACTGATTACAAATCAGTTGCTCTACCAGCTGAGCTATAGGGGCGCCTCGCTGTGAAAAGGCGCTTACCATTCTTCGCGGGTCCGTCGCAAGAGGTCTTTTGAACAAATGAACTTACCGTCTGAAAATCAGTGTGCGCTCCGGGGAGCGTACTTGGGAACCGGCTTACACGAGACTGGCAGTCCGTCCGCGGCATGGTCGGATACCCGCAGATGGAAGGCAGGTTGCGGCAGAGGCAGGACGTTCGGATGATGCTAATCATCCTCTGGAGTGGTGAGGCCTTGCCACCGCCTTGGGGCAAGGCCAGCTCGATCCGGCCGGGGCGGGATCCGCCGCGCCGCGGACGGACGGGCTGGACCTGCTAGCGTCTTCGATGCTGCCGGCCGGGACCTAGCGCCTGACTGGACGCGCACACAGTCATGACGGTGCCTAGCAGGCGCCGTGTCTATGCGGCGTTTCTTGGTTAGTTCTCGCGCAGACACGCTGGAGGAGGAGAGTGTTTCACCTGGCGGTGCCCCGGCACTGATGGAGGCGATCAGCGGGAACCGCGCAGAGGAGCTCGAAGCCCCTTCGCGGATACCCGGTGTCCCCCTCGTTTCGCCGTGGCGCCCGCCCGGCGCCTTAATCTGCGGACTTTTGCAGCGGCTGGCCACTGCGGCTGAAGGTCAGGTTTTCTGTCGTCAGGTCGTCATAAGTTACCTCGACAGCTATTTGCTGGATCGAGCCCAGCGGATAGCTGCGGTAGGGCAGGCCGTCTTCTTCCTTGATCATGTTGGGAAAGCCTTCCTCCAAGTGGCAATCCGGCAGCGGCCAGATCTCCGGCTCCTCGCCGTTCACCCCCAGCTTGAATTGGGCCAGTCCGCAGCGCCAGGACCACAAGTGGGTCACGTAGAGCAGATCCTGGCCGTCAAACTCGCGAACGTGGATCCAGTTGGCCTGTGTTGCCGCCAGGATCGGCTTGACCTCCTGCGCGGTGGTGAAACGGCCGGTTGCTTCCTGCGGTTCGGCCGCCAGGGCGGTTTGCGCCGCTGCCGGGACAGGCGCAGCGGCCGTGCTGCCTGCGGCACCTCTCTCTGTCCCTGGCTGGGCGGAGGCCGCAAGAATGGCCAGGATCACATCAATCATCGTCGTACTCCACTTACGGCGCCTTTGCGTCACAGGACTGCCTGATTTTACCTTTGGCAGGTTGCGCGGTTCCTTGCCGGCTTATAGCTACCTTAACAAACAATTCTCTGCGCGGCCTTAACGCGCAGTCCTAACCGCCCGGCAGCGGCGGAAAACGGGGAAAACGATGGCAAATGCCCCCTTCAACGTGATGATCGTCGGCCAGGCGGGCCGGTTGCAGTATGAGGCGCTGCTGTTTGCCGCCTCATTGCGCCATTGTTCCCCGGGATTTGCCGGGCGCCTGTTTGTGGCGGTGCCTCAGCCGGGCCCGCTGTGGGACAAGGACCCCGGAATCCGCGATCAGGACGTCCTGCAGGCGCTGGCGGATCAGGGCGCAGAGATCCTGCCGTTTGAAAGCAAGGTGTTCGGCGCCGCATACCCCTATGGCAACAAGATCGAGGCGCTGCAGGTGCTGCCCGAGGGCGAGCCGTTTGTGTTCTTCGACACCGACACGCTGATCACTGGCGAGCTGGCAGAGGTGCCGTTTGATTTCTCCCGCCCCTCGGCCTCGCTGCGGGTCGAGGGAACCTGGCCCAAGCCTACGCTCTACGGGCCCGGCTATGCGGGCATCTGGCAGTCGCTCTATACCCGCTTCGGCCTCGACTACCTGTCCAGCCTCGACCTCAGCCAGCCGGATGAGTTCTGGAAGCGCTACCTGTACTTCAATGCAGGCTTCTTCTACGGCGCCTGTCCGCGGGCCTTCGGCAAGCGGTTCCTGGTCTATGCACAGTCGGTCAGGGACGATCCGCCGCTTGAGCTGGCGGGCCAGAGCTTGGAACCCTGGCTGGACCAGATCATGCTGCCCTTGGTGATCCACTCTTTCGGCGGCGGCCGCGATGCGCTTCCCGCAGGCTTTTTGGACGGCGAAACCAGCTGCCACTACCGGTTGTTCCCGCTGCTTTATGCGCGCGAAAGCGACCGCGTGGTGGAGGTGCTGCACGAGGCCGCCGCGCCGAACCGGATCAAGAAGGTGCTGAAGGGCTACGAGCCGATCAAGCGCATGGTCTACCAGGGGCGCGGCGAGAAAGTGCGGGCGCTGTTTGACCGCGAAAACCTGCCCCGGCGCGAGCAGGCGATCCGCAACAGGATCAAGTCCGAAGGCTTCTGGATGCGCTGAAGCGGGTCAGCCCTGGATTGCCCGCTCGATACTGCGGGCAAATTGCAGAAGCAGTGCGTCCGACCCTCTTGGTCCGGTGATGTGCAGCCCAACCGGCATCCCGTCAGCCGACAGACCGAAGGGGATCGAGATTGAGGGCAGCTCCATGGGCGGGGTCAGGGTGACCGTGCGCCAGTCCTCGGTGATCTCCCCGTCGCGCAGGTCAGCGGAAAACGGCATCCCCGTCGCGGTGGGCCAAAGCGCAAAGTCATAGCGCTCAAAGAAGGTGCAGACATCAGCCCATACCTTGGCGCGGGTAGTCTGATAGGCGATCAGCTCCGCCAGGCCGCGCCCCTCGGCCTGGGCGCAGGCGGTGCGGTAGCTTTCGCCTGCCAGCGCCATGTCCGGCGCCAGCGCCGCGCGCAGCTGCAGCGCGCATTGGCCCCGGATGATGTCGCCATGCGCCATGAGCGGCTCCAGGGACGGGGCGTCCTCCGCCACCTGCCAGCCCATCTCGCGGCAAAGCCTTTCAATCGGGGCAACCGCCGCTTGCACCGACGGCTCCACGCTTGCACCAAACGGCGTCAGTGACAGCGCCGCCCGGCCTGTGCGCCGGGCCGGGGCCTCTTCCAGGTCCGCCAGCCGCGGCAGCTCCTGCCAGTACCCTAGCGGCTGGCAGGCCGCGTTGCCCTGCATCACCTCCAGCATTAGCACCAAGTCCCGAACGTTCCGTGCCATCGGTCCCGGCACCGACAGCCCGTCGAAGGGCGACGGGTTGGGGCCATAGGGGATCAGCCCGGAGGTCGGGCGCATCCCCACAACCCCGCACCAGGCCGCAGGTGTGCGGGTGCTGCCGCCCAGATCCGATCCATCGGCCAGCGCCGCCATGTGTGCGGCCAGCACCGCCGCCGCGCCGCCGGAGCTGCCTGCTACGGATTTTTCCGGGTTCAGCGGGTTGCGGGTGGTCCCGGCCACCAGATTGCTTGTCTGGCCGGACAGGGTGAATTCTGGCGTGTTTGTCTTGCCGGTGATCACCGCGCCCGCAGCACGCAGCCGCACTACATGCAACGCATCATAGTCCGGCACATGGGTCTCAAAGCTCTTTGAGCCCCAAGTGGTGCGCAGTCCCTTGGTTTCAAAGCAATCCTTGATGGCAACCGGCAACCCGTGCAGCGGGCCGGCAAACTCGCCGCGTGCGGCCAGCGCATCCAGTTCTGCCGCGCGTGCCTCTGCCGCCTCCCAGTCCAGAGTGACAAAGGCGTTCACAGTGCTTTCCTGCGCTTCGGTTTGCGTCCTATGTGCTGCCAGCACCTCGCGGGCGCTCAGTTCACGCGCGCGCAGCTTGGCAGCCATCTCCTCGGCGCTGAGCGCAGTGATATCGGTCATGCGGCGGGTCTCCGAGTCCATGTGGCAGCAGTGCTGCCGCGACCCTAGGGAGACTGAACGCTTCACTCAGTCCTGAAACCGGCCTGAAAACCGTTCGCTAGCGACCTTGCCGCGGTCAGCGGCGCAGCCAGCGATGCACCGCGTCTTTGCCGTGGCGGCAGGCCTCCGCCAGCGAAGCCCCCTTGGCCAGCTGGCAGGCAATAGCCGTGGCCAGGCTGCATCCCGTGCCGCGTTTGGAGACTGCCAGCCGCGGCGCGGAAAAGGGCGTGACCGCGCCATCCGCTGTGAACAGAAGGTCGGTGCTCCAGGGGCCGGTGCCGTGCCCGCCCTTGACCAGTACAGCTTGCACGCCGTGGGTCAGCAGCGCCGCCGCTTGCGCCTCGACCGGGCCGCCCGCGCTGGACAGGACTTCCAGTTCTGCCAGGTTCGGCGTGATCAGCGCCGCACGGCGCAGCAGGGCGCCAAACCCGCCGGCGGCCATCAGCGTTCCGCCGGAGGTCGCCTTCAGCACCGGATCCAGCACAAACGGGAGGCTGGCGGGCAGGGCGGTCTCAACAGCCTCTGCCGCGGCGGCAGAGCCAAGCATGCCGATCTTCACCGCGCGCGGCGCCGGCGGCGTTGCCAGGGCAGCGCGCGCCTGATCAGCAACAGCCTCGGGCGGGCTGGGGTGGACAGCCAGAACCGCCTCATCTGTCTGCACGGTGACGGCTGTCACCACAGGGCGCAGGGTGGCGCCCAGTTCCGCTGCCATCACCGTGTCCCGCGTCAGCCCCGCACCGCCGCTGCTGTCGGTGCCGCCAATGGCCAGAATGACCGTCACCTGCCATCTCCCGCCGCCAGCAGGGCCAGATCTCCAAACCCCGCCTGCCGAAGATCCTGCGCCGCGCCCCAGGCGCGCAGCCCGCTGCGGCAGCACAGCACGATCCGTGTGTCACGCGGCAGCTTTGCGGCTGGCAGATCGGTGCGGGACATCCGCCGCGCCTGTGGCATCGCCGGTTGCGGCGCCTCATCCGCGTCGCGCAACTCAATTACGGTGTCCCGGTCCGAAATGTGCGAGGCCGCGATGAAGGGCAGGGCGTCCTCAGGTTCTTCCGCCCCGTCAAAGCGGAAGGAGCTCACCTGCAGTTCCTCCAGCCGCAAGACAAACAGCTGCCCCAGCGGGGAGGGCTGATGCCCCAGCAGCGCCTTCAGCGCCAGTTGCGCCTGCAGGGCACCGATCATGCCCACCAGCGGCCCCATCACCCCGGCGGTTGCACAGGTCGCTGCCTGGGCAGGCAGGTCCGGGAAAACGGCGCGCAGCGACGGCGCGCCGCCGCAGAAACCGCCGGCATAGCCGGACTGCCCCAGCGCCGAGGCGGAAATCAGCGTCTTGCCCTGCCGCAGGCATTCATCCGAGAGGATATAGGACACCGCAAAACTGTCTGCCGCATCCACCACCAGATCGGCTTCCGCCACCATCCGCTCCGCGTTGGCTGCATCAAGGCGCAGAACCCGTGCCGTCACCTGCAAACCCGGATTGGCCGCCAGCAGGTGCTGCCGGGCCGCCTCCGCCTTGGAGTGTCCAATGTCCGCCACAGTGTAAAGCACCTGCCGGTGCAGGTTGCTCTCCTCCACCACGTCACCGTCCATCACCGTGATCCGGCCGATACCGGCGCCGCCCAGGTATTGCAGCACCGGACAGCCGAGCCCCCCGGCGCCAACCACCAGCACATGGGCGCGGGCGAGCAGGTCCTGCCCTTCCGCACCCACTTCCGGCAGGATCATCTGGCGCGCATAGCGGCTCATGCCTCTTCCCTGACCCGGCACGCCTGAACCCACTCACGGGTGCGGGCCTCGGGATCCTCCGCCAGCTGGATGTCCGTCACCACAGCCGCGCTGTCGGCGCCCGCGGCAAAGATCCCCGGCAGCCGCTCCGGTGTCAGCCCGCCGATGGCAACCAGCGGCGTTTTTCCCGCCATCTGCTTCCAGCGCGTCACCCGCTCCAATCCCTGAGGCTCCCATTTCATCTTCTTCAGCAATGTTGGATAGACCGGTCCCAAGGCCACATACTCCGGTCCGAATGATAGCGCTCGCTCGAGTTCATCCTCGTCATGAGTGGACAGGCCGAACCGCACTCCCTTGCGGCGCAATGCGGCAAAATCTGCTGTGTCCATGTCCTCCTGCCCCAGGTGGACGAAGCTGCAGTTCAGGTCCAGGGCCACTTGCCAGTAGTCATTTACCACCAGCTGCGCGTCATGCACTGCGCAGAAGTCGCGGGCGCGGGCAATCTGGCGGCGGACTTCTGCTTCCGGCTCGTCCTTGATGCGCAGCTGCACCAGCCGGGCCCCGTGCGGCACCAGCAGTTCCAGCCGACCCACATGACTGACGATCAGGTAAAAACGTTCCATCATGCAAACTCCGCCATGCCGAGAACCGGGGTCGAAGGCACCGCCATGTCGCGACGCTCCATTGGATCGGCCTTATAGCCGAGACGCCCGGCCTCGACCGCCTGTGCCATCGCGCGGGCCATCCCCGCAGGGTCGCCGGCCTTGGCCACAGCGGTGTTAAGCAGCACCGCGTCCATGCCCAGCTCCATCGCCTGGGCCGCATCCGAGGGCCGGCCTATCCCGGCATCGACAATCAGCGGCACCTCCGGAAAATGCGCTCTCATTGCCCGCAAGGCATCCGGATTGCGCAGACCCTGGCCTGAGCCGATCGGCGCCCCCCATGGCATCAGCACCTCGCAGCCCGCGTCCAGCAGCTTTTCCCCGACAACCAGATCGTCGGTGGTGTAGGGAAAGACTTGGAAGCCCTCGCCGCTGAGAATGCGCGCCGCCTCAACCAGACCGAACACATCCGGCTGCAACGTGTCGGAATGGCCGATCACCTCCAGCTTGATCCAGGGTGTGCCGAACAGCTCCCGTGCCATACGGGCGGTGGTGACAGCTTCCTGAACTGTATGGCAGCCCGCTGTATTGGGCAGGATACGGCAGCCGGTATCCTGCAAGCTGCCCCAAAACCCGGCACCCGAGCCATCTGCGGTTTCCCTGCGCAAGCTGACGGTGATGATTTCCGTCCCGCTGGCCTGCACTGCCTCGGCTAGAATGGCTGGAGAGGGATATTGCGCAGTGCCCAACAGCAGCCGCGACTTGATTTCTGTTCCGTAGAAATGCATCTCAGCCTCCTTGCATCGGGGCAAGCACTTCCAGCCGGTCGCCCTCAGCCAACGGCACTTCCGCCCGCTGGCTGCGCGACACAAAAGAGCCGTTCAGTGCGGTCGCAACCGAGGAGCCGGCAAAGCCAAGCTCCTGCAGGGCGGACTGGAGGTCAGTTGCCGCGACCTCATGCGGTTTGGCGTTCACGATGATCTTCATCTGATGTCTCCGGTATCAAACGGTCCGCAGCCTGCTGCGCCATCGCAGGCGCCAGCAGGAAGCCGTGGCGGTACAGGCCATTGAGGTACAGCTTGCCGTCCTGTTTGGTCAGCCGTGGCAGGTTGTCGGGGAAAGCGGGTCGCAGACCTGCGCCGGTCTCAACGACGCTGGCCTCCGCAAAGGCAGGATGCAGGGCAAAGGCGGCACTCAGCAATTCGCTGAGCGAGCGCAGGGTCACGGGGCGGTCCGAACTGCTTTCGATCATGGTGCCGCCAATCATGAAATGCCCGTCACCGCGGGGGACAAGGTACAGCGGCATCCGCGGATGCAGTAGGCGCAGGGTTCGGCGGATCTCCACTTCCGGGCAATGCAGGATCGCCATCTCGCCGCGCACCGGGCGCAGACCGGCAAGGGGAGCGGCCATGCCAGTGCAATCCAGCATCACGCCTGCAGGGGCCGGGGCGCCATAGCGGATACCCACCCCCATTTCCTGTACCTTCGCGGTCAGGTCCCGCAGTGCCCGCCGCGGGTCCAGATGCGCTTCCTGCTCAAACAGCAGCCCTTGCGTAAACCGCCCGGCTAAGGCCGGTTCCAGGTTGGCAATTGCCGACCCGTCCACGCCGCGATGGCCGGTGGTGCGGCGGGCAAAGCGGGTGAGCTCTGCCCGGTCGCGGGATGGCGCCACCACCAGCGTGCCGCGCCGGTGGACGGTTGTGACCCTGGCCCACCAGTCGAAGGCACGGCTGCCGAGGGTGATGACCTCCTCCTCGGCGCTTTCCCGTTCGCACCAGGGCGCCAGCATGCCGCCCGCATAGCGCGCAACGCTGCTGTCGCCCGGGGTTTCCCCCCGTTCGTACACGGTGACCGCCGCGCCGCGCTGCGCCAGCTCATAGGCACAGGCGAGGCCGACAAGGCCCGCGCCTGCGATGGTGATCATTCCGCCGGTTCCGTCTTGGCAGCCGCCGCCTCGGCCGCAGGCACATAGAGCTCGCCGCCTTCGCGGAACTTCGCCGCCATGGCCTCCATCCCTTCTTTCTGCGCTTCGGCACGGATGTCGTGGCTGATCCGCATCGAGCAGAACTTCGGCCCGCACATGGAGCAGAAATGCGCCACCTTATGCGCCTGTTTCGGCAGCGTCTGGTCGTGGAACTCGCGCGCCGTATCCGGGTCCAGCGAGAGATTGAACTGATCCTCCCAGCGGAATTCGAAGCGCGCACGGGACAGCGCATCGTCGCGGCGCTGCGCCCCCGGCAGCCCCTTGGCGAGGTCGGCAGCATGGGCCGCGATCTTGTAGGTGATCACCCCGGTCTTCACATCGTCGCGGTCGGGCAGGCCAAGGTGTTCCTTGGGCGTCACGTAGCACAGCATCGCGCAGCCGAACCAGCCGATCATCGCCGCCCCGATGCCGGAAGTGATGTGGTCGTAGCCCGGCGCGATGTCGGTGGTCAGCGGGCCAAGCGTATAGAAGGGCGCCTCGTGGCAGCACTCCAGCTGCTTGTCCATATTTTCCTTGATCTTGTGCATGGCGACATGGCCCGGCCCTTCGATCATCACCTGGCAGTCCTTGGCCCAGGCGATCTTGGTCAGCTCGCCCAGGGTCTCCAGCTCGGCAAACTGGGCCTCGTCATTGGCGTCTGCAATCGAGCCGGGGCGCAGGCCGTCGCCCAGCGAGAAGGAGACATCGTACTGGCGGCAGATGTCGCAGATTTCCTCGAAGTGCTCATAGAGGAACGATTCCTTGTGGTGATGCAGGCACCACTTGGCCATGATCGAGCCGCCGCGCGAGACGATCCCCGTCACCCGGTTCACCGTCATCGGCACCATGTGCAGCCGCACGCCCGCGTGGATGGTGAAGTAGTCGACGCCCTGTTCCGCCTGCTCGATCAGCGTGTCGCGGAACACTTCCCAGGTCAGGTCCTCGGCGATGCCGTTCACCTTCTCCAGCGCCTGATAGATCGGCACGGTGCCGATCGGAACCGGCGAGTTGCGCACGATCCATTCGCGGGTGTTGTGGATGTTGCGGCCGGTCGACAGGTCCATCACCGTGTCGGCGCCCCAGCGGATCGCCCAGACCAGCTTGTCCACCTCTTCCTCCATCGAGGAGGTCACGGCAGAGGTGCCCATATTGGCGTTGATCTTCACCTTGAAATTGCGGCCGATGATCATCGGCTCGATTTCCGGATGGTTGATGTTGGCGGGAATGATGGCGCGGCCGGCGGCGATTTCCTGGCGCACGAATTCCGGCGTCACGTAATCAGGGATATTGGCGCCGAAGTCATTGCCGTCGCGATTGCCGTGGCAGGGCGACAGCTCGCGCAGCTGGTTTTCGCGGATCGCCACGAACTCCATTTCGGGTGTGATGATGCCCGCACGTGCATAGGCCAGCTGGGTCGGCGCTTTGCCATCCTTGCCGCGCAGCGGAGCGGGCTTCACCGGGAACTCCGGCGTCAGCCGGTCGCCCTCGACAAATCCGTTGTCTTCCGGCTTCACGTCGCGGCCCTGGTAGCTTTCGACGTCGCCGCGCGCCTCAATCCACTGGCGGCGCAGGGCAGGAAGACCTTGGCGGATATCGGTCAGCACGTCCGGATCGGTATAGGGGCCAGAGCTGTCATAGACCGGAAGCGGCGACTCGCCGGCAGTCGGATGGGTAGAAATCTCCCGCATCGGCACGCGGATGTCCTTGTGGACCTCGCCTGCGACATAGATCTTTTTCGACGCAGGCAGGGCGCCTGTTGTGATCTTGGGATTGGGGACGTTCATTTTGGTGCTCCTCGAAGCCTAAACTCGGAAAAGACACCAGATGAGGTTTGGCTCGGGAAACAGAGGCTGTACGGGCCCCTTGTTCAGTTCTGCACGGCTGGGGGATGTACAGGTCCCGTAGCGGTGCAAACCTAGCTTCCTACGCCAGTATCAACTGGGTCAGGTTCAAAGGGTCGCGCCGCCGGCTTGGGTTGCCCCGCACCTAAACGCCTCTCAGTCCCCTTGGCGGGACTCCCCTGCGTGCCAATAGGGCTAGGGGAGGCACGGGGCCCGCGTCAACCGGAATCTTTGTAGATTATTTTTTGGCATCAGAAACAGGTGCCTACTGGACTTATGGCAGCCGGTCCGAGGCAAAACGCTGCATTGCAGCTTTGGTGCTTGATCCGAGGCGGGGGAATTATCTATAAAAACCCGCAACGCCATCCGCGCATGGCCAACAGGTATAGAGAACAGGAGACAGCATGCTGGACGCTGCACCCATCCGCACCGACTGGACCCGCGAGGAAGCGGAAGCGATTTACAACAAACCTTTCATGGACTTGCTGTTCCAGGCGCACACCGTGCACCGGCAGTATTTCGACCCCAACCAGGTGCAGAAATCCAAGCTTCTCAGCATCAAGACCGGCGGCTGCGCCGAGGATTGCGCCTATTGCTCCCAGTCGGCGCGCAACGGCGCGCAGCTGTCGGCGTCCAAGCTGATCGAGGTGCAGCGGGTGATCGCCGAGGCCAAGAAAGCCAAGGAAGGCGGCGCGACGCGCTATTGCATGGGGGCCGCCTGGCGCTCGCCCAAGGACCGCGACATGGCGGCGCTGGAGGCGATGGTGCAGGGCGTGAAGGACCTGGGCATGGAAACCTGCATGACGCTCGGCATGCTGGACGAGGAACAGGTGTTCCGCCTGCGCGATGCCGGCCTGGACTACTATAACCACAACATCGACACCTCGGAGCGTTACTACTCCGAAATCATCACCACCCGCACCTTTGCCGACCGGATCGACACGCTGAACCGGGTGCGCGAGGCGGGCATCAAGGTCTGCTCCGGCGGCATCGTTGGCATGGGCGAGCAGCAGCTGGACCGCATCGACATGATGCTGGCACTGGCAACGCTGGAGGTGCACCCGGATTCGGTGCCTGTGAACATGCTGATCCCGATCGCTGACACGCCGCTGGCCAATGTTGAGAAGCTGGACCCGATCGAATTCGTCCGCTCGGTGGCGCTGGCCCGCATCCTGATGCCGAAATCCCACGTGCGCCTGTCCGCAGGCCGCACCGACATGTCGGACGAGATGCAGGCGATGTGCTTCTTTGCCGGTGCCAACTCGATCTTTGTGGGCGACACGCTGCTGACCGCGGATAACCCCGAAGAGGACAAGGACCAGCAGCTGTTTGACCGTCTGGGCATCACCGCCATGGCCGCGGGCTGCGACGGCAGCCGCTGATGGCGGGCGCCTTCCCGAGGCATGAGAAATCGCTGGAAGCGCTGCGCACGCGCGGGCGTTACCGGCAATTGATGCCGCGGGACGGGCATGACTTTGCCTCCAACGACTACCTTGGGCTGGCGGGCAGTGATGTGCTGCGCACCGCTGCCGCAGATGCGCTGGCGCGCGGGGTGCCGGTGGGGGCAGGCGGTTCGCGCCTGCTGCGCGGCAATGATGCAGAACATCAGCTGCTGGAGGCCGAGGCTGCGGAGTTTTTCGGCACCGAGGCTGCGCTGTTCATGGGCGGCGGGTTCAACGCCAATCAGGCGATTTTCTCCACCCTCCCGCAGCAGGGCGATCTGGTGCTGTATGACGCGCTGATCCATGCCAGTACCCATGACGGGATGCGGTTGGGCCGGGCAGAGACGCTCAGCTTCGCCCACAGCGATGCGGAGGACGCCGCACGGGTGCTGAAGGCCTGGCGTACTGACGGCGGTCAGGGTCAGGTCTGGATCGCGGTTGAGGCGGTCTATTCCATGGACGGCGATCTCGCCCCTCTGGACGCGCTGATGGCGCTGGCCGATGCCGAGGGCGCCGTGCTGGTGGTGGATGAAGCGCATTCGACGGGTGTGTTCGGCGATCTGGGCCGCGGGCTGGCGCATGAAATTGCCCACCGTTCGAATGTCCTGTCCCTGCACACCTGCGGCAAGGCTTTGGGTGCCTCCGGCGCTCTGATTTGCGGCCAGCGGGTGCTGATCGAGACGCTGATCAACAAGGCGCGCGGGTTTATCTTTGCGACTGCCCCGTCGCCGCTGAACGCGGCACTGGTGCGGGCTGCCTTGCAGGAGCTGCAACAGAACCCAGGCCGCCGCGAACAGGCGTGGCAGGGGATTACCCACGCCCAAGGCGAAGCCAAGCGCCTGTGCGGGCTGGACGGGTTCCAGAGCCAGATCCTGCCGGTGGTGATTGGCGATGACAAGCGCACCATGTCGCTGGCTTCCGCCATGCAAACCCGCGGCTATGACATTCGCGGCATCCGCCCGCCGACGGTGCCCCGCGGCACCTCGCGGCTGCGGCTGTCGATCACGCTGAACACGGGGGCAGGGGTTATCACCCGGATGTTCGAAGACCTCGCCCGGGAAATGGAGAGTGCAGCATGAGCGCGCTGATCGTGACCGGAACCGATACCGGCATCGGCAAGACTATTTTCTCGGCCGGCCTGGTGCAGGCGCTGGGCGCAACCTATTGGAAGCCGGTGCAATCGGGGCTGGAGGAAGAGACCGACAGCCAGATCGTCTCCCGCCTGTCGGGCCGCCCGGCGCTGGCTGAGGGGTATCTGCTGCAACTGCCCGCCTCGCCGCATCTGTCGGCGGAAGCCGAGGGTGTGGAGATCGACCCGGACGCGCTGTCCTTGCCCGAAGTTGACGGCATGCTGGTGGCAGAAGGCGCAGGCGGGCTGATGGTGCCGCTGAATCGCAAGTTGCTGTATCTCGACCTCTTCACCCGCTGGGACGCGCCGGTGATCCTATGCGCGCGGACGCAGCTGGGGACGATCAACCACACGCTCCTGTCGCTGAAAGCGCTGCGCGATGCGGGCTGTCCGGTGGTGGGCGTTGCTTTCATCGGCGATCCGGAGCCTGCGGTGGAGGAAACTATCTGCCAGTTCGGCCAGGTGGCGCATCTGGGCCGCTTGCCGCTGCTGGGGGAGCTGACCTCTGATGCCCTCGCTGTGGCCTTTCAGGCCAGCATCCGGGTGGACCTGATCAAGGAGGCCTTGGCATGAGCGCATCCGACCTCACTCAGCTGGAGTTCGACCAGCAGCACCTCTGGCATCCCTACACCAATGTTGCCAAACCTGGCCCGACCTTCGTGGTGAAGGAGAGCGCTGGCGTCCATATCACCCTGGACGACGGTACCCGGTTGATCGACGCCATGTCGTCGTGGTGGTGCATGATGCACGGGCATAAGAACCCGGCGATCACCAAAGCCATTCATGACCAGCTTGACACCCTGCCACATGTGATGTTCGGCGGGCTGACCCACGATCCGGCCATCGACCTGGGCCGCAAGCTCTTGGAGATCACCCCACAAAGCTTAACCCGCATCTTCTATTGCGACAGCGGCTCGGTTTCGGTCGAGGTGGCAATGAAGATGGCGGTGCAGTACCAGCACGCAATCGGCCAGCCGCAGCGGCAGGAGTTCGCCACCATCCGCTCCGGCTATCACGGCGACACCTGGAAAGCGATGAGCGTCTGCGATCCGGACACCGGCATGCACCACCTGTTCCAGGGCGCGCTGAGCGTGCAGCATTTCGTCTCCCGCCCGCCGATCCGCATCAATGAGGAGTGGGTGGACGATCCGGCGCAGAATGGCCTGGGCGAGCTGCGCGCCGTACTGGAAGCCAATGCCAGCAAGATCGCTGCCTTTATTCTGGAACCCGTGGTGCAGGGTACCGGCGGTATGTATTTCTACCACCCGGAATATCTGAACCAGGCCCGCGCCCTGTGCGACGAACTGGGTATCCTCTTGATCTTCGACGAAATCGCCACCGGCTTCGGCCGCACCGGCGAGTTGTTTGCCACCAATTTCTGCACTGTCGAGCCGGATATCATTTGCCTCGGCAAGGGACTGACCGGCGGCCATATCTCATTCGCCTGCACCATGACCAATGACCGCGTGGCCGAAGGTATCGGGGGCGGCAATCCTGGCCTGTTCATGCACGGGCCGACCTACATGGGCAACCCGCTGGCCTGTGCGGCCGCGAAGGCTTCGCTGGACCTGCTGACCGGGCAGGACTGGCGCGGCACGGTGGCCGCACTCGGCGAGCAGATGCAGGCCGAATTGGCCCCGGCCCGCGAGCTGCCCAACGTGGCAGGTGTGCGGGTGCTGGGCGCCATTGGCGTAATCGAGATGAAGCATCGCGTCTCGGCGGATGAAGCCCATGCCCGGGCCCATGAAATGGGCGTTTTCCTGCGCCCCTTCGGCACCAATATCTACACCATGCCGCCCTTCATCACGACGCCGGATCAGCTGAGCGAAATCACCGCAGGCATGCTGCGGCTGGCGCGGGAGCTCTAACCGTGGAGTTCCGCTGGCTCAAACAGGACAGTGCAGCCGAGGCTATCGTGGTCTTCGGCGGCTGGGCTGTGGGGCCGGAGGTTTTCTGGCACCTGGACGGTCCTCAGGACATCCTGTTTGCCAGCGATTACACCGATCTGGGGGCAGACTTGCCGGATCTGTCCGGCTACGGGCAGGTCAGCCTGCTGGCCTGGTCTTTCGGCGTGGCTGCCTACGCCCACTGGCAGACCGGCCGGCCCGATCCGTTCCTGCACAAGGCGGCGGTGAACGGTAGCTTACAGCCGGTGAACCGCGGTGCAGGCATTCCGCCAGCCGTGTTCCGCCGCACCGTGGAAACCTTGAGCCTGGAAAGCTACCAGCAGTTCCTAGGCCGCGTGTTCGGGGCTTCACAAGAAGCCGAGGTGCTGGACGTTGAGGCGCGCCGGGCCGAATTACTGGCAGTGGAGCGACGCGGGGATGCCCCGCAAATGCGCTTCGGCCGCGTCTGGATCAGCTCTGGCGACAAGATCTTCCCGCCCGCAAATCTGGTTCGTGCCTGGGCGGGGCAGAATGTCTCCCATCTGGAGGCGTCGCATGCGCCCTTTGACCGGTTTTCGCTTTGGGAGGAATTGTTCTGATGAAGGACATTCAGCCCCCGCATCTGGACCAGGCCCGCGTGCGTAAAAGCTTCTGCCGCGGACTCGGCAGCTATCATGGCGCCGCCTCTGTGCAGGCGGATATTGCCAGTCGGCTGGCAGAGATGCTGCAAGCCGAGGGGGCGCCGCGCCGCTTCACCTCCGTGCTGGAGTTTGGCTGCGGCACCGGCCATCTGACCCGGCAGCTGCTGCAGCGTTTCGAGGCGGGCAGCCTGGTCCTCAACGATCTGGTGCCGGAGGCTGCGCAGGTGCTTAAGGCGCTCGAGGGCATTGCTCCGGAGCAAGCCCGGTTCGCGGGCGGCCCCATTGAGAATCTGCCTTTGCCGCAAGACCTGGATCTGATCGCTTCCGCCTCGACCGTGCAATGGATCCCTGATCTGCAAGCCTTGTTCTGCCGCCTGGCAGACCGGCTGAAGCCGGGCGGCTGGCTGGCGCTGTCCGGATTTGGCCGTGGCCAGTTCCACGAGCTGGCGGCTCTGGGGTCTGCCGCCGCGGCGCCCAGCTATCTGGATGCGGATGAATGGATGGCTGTCCTGCCGAAAGATACTGAAATCCTTCAGGTCGCACAGCGCCCGGTTAAACTGGAGTTCGGCACTGCGCTCGAGCTTCTGAAGCACCTCCGCCAGACCGGCGTGAACGGGCACGCTCAGCAAAGCTGGAGCCGCAGGCGCCTGCAGGAGTTCGAGAATGCCTACCGTGAGCGCTTTGGCCGCAATGGCAAGCTGCCGCTGACCTACGACCCGGTCCTAATTGTCGCTCGCAAGTCCGGGTGAACGGGCCCGCCGTGAGGGCGGCGTATGCGCACGCTTAGCATAAGTTTTAGATGTTTTCCGGACTGCCTGTGCCGCGCTTCCCGCTGCGCGTTAATCTTTTTCAACTCCCGCCTGATAGTCCGGATCCCGGCGCTGCGCCTGCGCGCAGCATGTGGGATGACTGGCAGAACGGGAGTGACGTCAATGAAAATCAAAGCCTTTGCCGCGGCACTGGCGGCGTTGGCGGCGGCAGGGGCCGCCGAAGCAGCTGACATGGGGGATGTGGCCGCACCGATCAGGCTGTCGCTGGACAACTGGACCGGCCAGCACTTGGCGACCTATATCGCTGGCGGCATGCTGGAACACGCCGGTTACAAGGTTGAATACGTCGAGGGGGACCAGGCAGCTATTTATGAGCAGTTAGGCAGGGGCGAGACCCATGCCATGATGGAAGTCTGGACCACCACCAGCCCGGAGGACTACTACGCCGCCCGTGACAGCGGAAGCGTGGAGGAACTGGGCGATATGGGGCTGGATGCGCGTAACGGCGTGGTGTTCCCTCCCTATGTGGCACAGATGTGCCCGGGTCTGCCCAATTGGGAGGCGCTGCGCGATTGTGCGGGAATTTTCTCCGCGGATGGCAAGGGCGAGAGGGGAATTTATCTGGCTTACCCGGAATCCTGGGGATCGCCGGGGGCGGACCGGATTCGCGCGCTGGACCTGCCGTTTGACGTGGTCGCAGCCGATTCCGAGGCCTCGATGATCGAGGAATTCCAGAACGCCTACCGGGAAAAGCGCCCGGTGATCGCCACCTTCTGGGCGCCGCACTGGGCGATGTCCTCCTACGCGCTGCAATTTGTGCGCCTGCCCAAGCCCGAGCCGGCCTGCTACACCGATCCGTCCTGGGGGCCGAACCCCAAAGAGACCGGCGACTGTGATTTCTACCGCGGCGGGGTGATGAAGGCGGCCTGGCCCGGGCTCAAGGAGCGCTGGCCCGCCGCTCATGAGATCCTGGAAAATTTTCAGCTGAGCATTTGGGATCAGCAGCCCCTCATCGGGCTGGTGGATGTGCGCGGCGAAACTCCGCAGGGGGCAGCCCGCGGCTGGCTGGCGGTGAACCGCGCCAAATGGATGCCGGTTGTCGAAGAGGCAACCGGCAAGGGCCGCTCCTGAACCAGGGTTGAGGTAGGAAGTCTGAAACAGCGCCACGGTCAATCGGGGCGCTGTTTTTTTAGTTTCCGGCGGCTGGATAAAAGCCGCCTGAGCAGCAAAGGCGCTCCCGCCCGGACGGCATGGCGGGCGATTCCGAAACTTGTCCATTGGCACAAAAACTTAAACCGTCAATCAGAATATTTCACCATTTGCGACGCTATTTCTCGACAAAGTGTCGCAATATGTTCCAATACTTGCAATATCCCCGGCCACACTTGAGTCACTGGCACCTGCAGGCAAACGAAGGCAAGCCAAAATGCCGGGAAGGAGCCATGAACCGCCGGGTTCCAAAGATGCGGCAAGCCGGACAACCGGCGGCGCAACAACACTGACAGGGAGTACTGATATGAAATTCAAAGGATATGCGCTGGCGCTGGGCGCTGCAACGATGACGGTTGTCGCGGGCATCGCCTCCGCTGCCGAGCTGGGCGACACCGGCAAGCCGATCAAGCTGGCGGTCAACGAATGGACCGGCCAGCATGTGACCACCCATATCGCCGGTGAAATGCTCAAGGCCGCAGGCTATGACGTGGAATATGTCTCCGCGGGCATGATGAACCAGTTCCAGGCGATTGCCGACGGCGACATCCACGCGACACTGGAAATCTGGTCCTCCAACGTTTCCGACGAATACGCCAAGAAAGTTGAAGAGGGCACCGTCGTTGAGCTGGGTGATCTGGAACTGAATGCGCGTGAAGGCATCGCCTATCCGGCGCATGTGGCCGAGATCTGCCCCGGCCTGCCGGCCTGGGAGGCGTTAAAGGATTGTGCGATGCAGTTCGCCACTGCCGAGACTCTGCCCGAAGGCCGCCTGGTGGATTACCCCGCCGATTGGGGCACGCCCGGTGCCGACCGCATGACCGGACTGGGTTTGCCGTTCAAGGCCGTGCCTGCGGGATCCGAGGCCGCGCTGATCGTCGAGCTGCGCGCCGCCACCGAGCGCAAGACGCCGCTGCTGATCACCTTCTGGCAGCCGCATTGGGCGATGTCGGCCTATGACGTGCAGTTTGTCGACCTGCCGGCAGGCGAAGAGGCCTGTTTCAACGACCCGGCCTGGGGGCCGAACCCGGACGCGGTCAACGACTGCGACTTCGCACCCTCGCGCATCTTCAAGGCGGCCTGGTCCGGGATGGAGGAAACCTGGCCTGCCGCTTATGAGATCCTGTCCAACTATACGCTGGCTGTGGAAGATCAGCAGCCGATGATGGGCGCGATTGACGTGGATGGCGGCAAGGTCGAAGAGGTGGTTGCCGAATGGATGGCCGCCAACGAGGGCAAGTGGCGCCCGGTTGTTGACGCCGCCATCAACTGAGCTGCGCACGGTGAGCGGCTCTGACACGCCTGCCATCACCTGCCGGAATGTCTGGCAGGTGTTTGGCAACAACGCAGACAGCGCCCTGAAAGAGGCGCTGTCGCGGCACGAAACACCCGAAGCTGCAGCCCAGGAGCTGCGCGGCAAGGGGTTGATCCCGGCGGTGCAGGACGCCTCCTTTGACGTGAAGGAGGGGGAGCTCTTTGTGATCATGGGGCTGTCGGGCTCCGGCAAATCCACCCTGATCCGCTGCATCTCTCACTTGCTGCATGCCACCGGCGGCGAAATCCGCATCGACGGCGAGAACATCGTGGAGGCCAGCCCCAAGCGGCTGATCGAGCTGCGCCGCAAGAAGCTGGGTATGGTGTTCCAGCACTTCGGACTGTTTCCGCATATGACTGTTGCCGAAAACGTCGCCTACCCGCTGCGGGTGCAGGGGGTGAAGAAGAAGCAGCGCCTGGCCAAGGCGCAGGAAGTGATCGAGCTGGTCGGCCTTGGCGGGCGCGAAAGCAATTACCCGCGCGAATTGTCCGGCGGCCAGCGCCAGCGTGTCGGCATTGCCCGCTCTCTGGTGGCCGATTGCTCGGTCTGGTTCCTGGATGAGCCGTTCTCGGCGCTCGACCCGCTGATCCGGCGGCAGCTTCAGGATGAGTTCCTGGAGATCCAGGCCAAGCTGAAGACCACCATCGTTTTCATCACCCATGACATCAACGAGGCGCTGAAGCTCGCCGACCGCATCGCCATCATGCGCGACGGCAAAGTGGTGCAGATCGGGACCCCCGCCGATATCGTGCTGCGCCCGGCCGACGACTACGTGCGCGAGTTCTCCAAGGACGTGGCCAAAGGCCGCCACGCGCGCGTTGCCTCGGTGATGCAGGCGGGCGAGCGCCATGTATACGGTGCCGACGATCCCGGCCTGCGCCAGGACATGACGCTGGATGCAGCCCTGGCGCGCTGCATGGAGCTTTACGAGCCCGTTCCGGTCCGCGCGCCGGACGGCAAGCTGGTCGGCGTGGTCAACCCTGCAGACCTTGCTGCCGCGCTGCAGGTGGAGCAGGGCTGATGGCAAGTCTTTCGAAAGGCGCGATTGCGGCGCTGATTGCGGCGGCGGTGGGTGCGCTGTGCCTTCTGCTGGAAAGCAGCCTGCCGTGGCTGGTGAAATTCCCCGCCGTCTGGGTGCTGCCCACAACCGACTGGGTTGGGACCGCCATGGAGTGGTTCCTAGCGCTGATCAAGCCCGCGGCCCGCAGCTTCTCGGCGCTGATGTTCTATCCGATGGAAGCTGCAAACTATGTGCTGAGCCACACGCCTTGGCCGCTGGTCATCTGTGCCACCACGGCGCTGGCCTGGATTCTGGGCGGCGTGCGGATGGCGCTGATGGCGGTGGTAGGCCTCGGCTTTGTGCTGGCCTCTGGCTATTGGCCCGAAAGCATGAACACCCTAGCGCTGGTCGCTGTCTCGGTGCCGCTGGCGCTGATCATCGGGGGCGGCATCGGTATCCTTGCTAATGAATACCCGCGCATCCGCCAGCCGGTGCAGGCGGTGCTGGACATCATGCAGACGGTGCCGACCTTTGCCTATCTCACACCTTTGCTGGTGCTGTTCGGCTTTGGTCCCGTTGTCGGCCTCATCGCCTCCGCCATCTACGCTGCGCCGCCGATGGCGCGCAACGTGCTGCTGGGCCTTGAACGTGTGGAGCCGGAGATCAAGGAAGCCGCCATCATGTCCGGCGGCACCCGCCTGCAGCAGCTGTTCCAGTGCGAGATCCCCTCCGCCGGGCAGCAGATCATGGTAGGCGTCAACCAGTGCCTGATGGCGGCGCTGTCGATGGTGATTATCGCCGCGGTGATCGGCGGCTTTGACGACATCGGCTGGGAGGTGCTGCTGACCATGCGCAAGGCGCAGTTCGGACAAAGCCTCTTGGCGGGTCTGGTGATCGTGATCTTTGCGATCCTGATCGACCGGATGAGCGGTACCCTGACCCAGGACCGCCGCGACAAGCACGATGTGCGCGTTGCCTGGGGCATTCTGGCACTGGGGGTGGCGGTGAGCGCGGCGTTCTGGGGCAGCGTTCAGCAGCCCGGCACCTATGCGCTGTTCAATCCGGTGGCGGACAGCGTCGACCGGGGCCTTTCGGCGTTCACAAGCGCCAATGCCGAGTTCCTGACGGCGCTCAAAAACAATGTGCTGTTCTACGTGCTGCTGCCGCTGCGGATTGGATTGGATCAGGCGGTGCTGCCTTTCACTTGGGGCTTTACCTGGACCCCGGCGATGAGCCTAGGGTTGTTTGCAGCAGGAGCCGCCGCCGCTGTAGGCTTTGCCCTGCGCGGCCAACTGGTGCTGGGCGTGATGCTGCTGATCGCGGCGGGGATGCTGGAAACCGGCATTTCGCAGCTGCCCTGGCCCTTTGTGCTGGTGGGCGCAGGCGCGCTGGCCTGGGTCGCAGGCGGCCGCGGGCTGGCGATCCTCACCGTGGTGCTGCTGGGCACCATCCTGCTGTCCGGTCTGTGGGAGCGGGCGCTGCTGTCGCTCTACCTTTCTGGCGCTGCGGTGTTCGCCTGTGCGGTGATGGGCGGCGCCATCGGCTTGGCCTCAGCGGTATCGCCCGGCGTCTGGCGGGTGGTGCGCCCGGTCTGCGACATGCTGCAGACGATTCCGCTGTTCGTGTTCCTGATCCCGGTGCTGATGGTATTCCAGATCGGCGAGTTCTCGGCCTTTCTGGCGATCATCGCCTATGCCATCGTGCCGATGATCCGCTATACGCGGCACGGGCTGGTCTCGACGCCGGAGGAGATGATCGAGGCCGCTACCGCCTCCGGCGCCACCAAGTGGCAGATGCTCAAGGATATCCGCGCGCCATATGCGGCACCCTCGATCCTCCTGGGCCTCAACCAGACCATCCTCTATGCCTTTGCAATGCTGGTCATTGCGGCGCTGATCGGCACCACCGGCCTCGGCCAGTCGATCTACCTGGCGCTGGGGCAGGCGGATGTGGGGCTGGGCATCTCTGCCGGCGCAGCGATGGCGATCCTCGCCCTGATCGCCGACCGCATGGTGCAGGGTTTTGCCGAGGAGCGGCGCAAGGCCCTGGGTCTGTAGCGATCCTCAAATCCAACAGAGAAGGGCGCCCAGCAGCGCCCTTTTTTGATCTGGGGCAACGTTATACACTGGCTGCCCGCCTATAGCTGCACAGAAGACTGATCTATACCCGGAGAGACCCCGATGGGCTGGCTTGAATTCACCGCCGCGCTGCTGCTGTTCCTGGCCAGCCACGCGATCCCCGTGCGCCCGCCGGTGCGGCTCTGGCTGGTCAGCCGCCTGGGGCTGCGCGGCTATATCGTCGCCTACAGTGTGCTGTCGCTGGCAATCCTGGCGTGGCTTGTGGTGGCAGCCGCCCGCGCGCCCTACGTGGGCGTGCTGCCCTATTGGGAGGGTTTCCGCTGGGTGCCGCTTCTGGTGATGCCGCTGGCCTGCCTGCTGGCGGTGGCGGGGATGATGCGGCAGAATCCGTTCGGCTTTGGCGGGCTGGGCTTGCGCGCCTTCGATCCTGAGGATCCGGGCGTTCTGGCCGTCAGCCGCCACCCGCTGCTGGCGGCGATGGCGCTCTGGGCCGGAGCGCATCTGCTGGCCAATGGCGACTTGGCGCATGTGATCCAGTTTGGCCTCTTTGCAGGCTTTGCCTGGATGGGCATGGCGCTGATCGACAAGCGCAAGCAGCGCCAGATGGGGCAGGGTGAATGGCGCCGCCTCAGCCGCAACACCGCGCGGCTGAACCTCGCCCGCCTGCGGCTCTCGGCCGGTGAGGCCGGGCTTGCAGCGGCCGTGTTCCTGGCGCTGCTGGTCCTGCACGCGCCCGTCATCGGCTACAGCCCAATGCCCTGGTAGGGCTTGACCCCGGCGGCCGCATGACCACCTATGAAATAACATGAGACTGGAGAGACCAAGAAATGCACCTGGCCTATGTGATGACCGAAGAGCGCGGCGCCACCGACCGCCTGCTGAGTGAGCTGGCCGAACGGCTGCAGGCCCAAGGCCTACGCCTGGCCGGCATCGTGCAGACCAATGTGGAATGCTACGACAAAGAGTTGTGCGACATGGATGTGCGGGTGCTGCCCGAGGGCGAGACCATCCGCATTTCGCAATCGCTGGGCGCGGGCGCCCGCGGCTGCCGCCTCAACCCCGAGGCGCTGGAGCAGGCTGTCGGGCGGGTCTCTGCGACGCTGCATGGCGACCCGGCGCCGCAGTTGATGATCGTCAACAAATTCGGCAAGCATGAGGCCGACGGGCGCGGCATGCGCCCCATCATTGGCGAAGCTCTGGCCCTGGGCATTCCGGTGATTTCCGGCGTCAACAAGATGAACGTGGAACCGTTCCAGGCCTTTGCCGACGGTATGGCCGTCGCGGCAGGCCCGGAGCTGGACGCGCTGGTCGAATGGGCGCAGCAGGCCGTCGCCGAAACCGCCCGACCTTAAGATTCCTGTTTTAAATCAAAAGGAAAGCCCGCTTAGATCACGCGGGCTTTTTGCTGTGCCGCACAGCACTCGGCCTGTCCAGCCTGCTGCTGAACCACCATCATCAGTCGTTTAAATGAGAGAAGATGGTGGGCGACCCTGGAATCGAACCAGGCGTGCGTCTCCGCGAGGGAGTTACAGTCCCCTGCCACACCTTGCGGCCTGTCGCCCACTGTCAGTTGCGTGTTGCACCTGATGTGGAGGCGTGATTACAAGCAGGCCAAAGGGGCGTCAACCGGAAAAACGCAAGTTTTTCGCGCGCCTCGCAAATTCTTTCTGCCGGAGAGCAAAATGTCCAAGAAACCCAAGTGGGTCGTCGAAAAAGAGCAGGCCAAACGGGCCGCCGCTGCGGAAACCGTGTGGCTGTTCGGGCTGCATGCGGTGCGCGATGCGCTGCTCAATCCCAAGCGCGAAAAACTGCGCCTGATGGTGACCATGAACGCGCAGGCAAAACTGGCAGACGCAATCGAAGAGTCCGGCATCGGGGCAGAGGTTATCGACCCGCGCAAGTTCAACCCGCCGATCGACCCGCAGTCCGTGCACCAAGGGGCCGCGCTGGAGGTGAAGCCTCTGAACTGGGGCGGATTGGCCGAGAACTGCATCGGCCGGGAAGCCCCGCGGGTGCTGCTGCTGGACCGGGTGACCGATCCGCACAATGTCGGTGCCATTCTGCGTTCCGCCGAGGTGCTGGGTGCCAGTGCGGTGATCGGCACCCGCCACCACTCAGCCCCGGAGACCGGCGCGCTGGCCAAAACCGCCAGCGGCGCGCTGGAGCGCCAGCCCTACCTGCGGATGCGAAACCTCGCCGACTCCATCACCGAACTGCAGGGCATGGGCTTCATCGTGCTGGGCCTGGATGGCGAAGCGGAGCAGACCATCGAATCCGCGCTGGAAGGCAAACAGCACCTGCCGGTGGCGCTGGTGCTCGGGGCCGAGGGGCCGGGGCTGCGTCAGAAGACCAAGGAAACCGTCGACGGCTTGGTCAAGATCGATGCCGCGGGCGGTTTCGGCTCGCTCAACGTCTCCAACGCGGCGGCCATCGCGCTGTACGCCTCTATTGCCCGATAGGCCCGCAAGCGCCCGGCGTCACAGCCTGTTCACATCTGCGTATGCCGTCTTTGCAAAGGCGGTGCGGTGCGGCAGAGTCGATAGGCTGTTGCGAATAGAGTATGGAGTGTAACGTGATCCTGCGCCTGGTCTTGATGGCTGTAGCAGTACTGTTCCTGTCCCGGCCGGATGCGGCAGGGGCGGAGACTGCTGTGTTTTCGTCCCGCTCGGGAGTGGCCATCGGCGGTTATGACGCGGTTGCGTTTTTTAAACATGGCGCCGCCGAACACGGCCGGCGCACCCATGCGGTGATGTGGAAAGGCGTTGTCTGGCGCTTTGCCTCTGCCCGCAACCGGGCCCAGTTCGAGGCCAATCCCCGTGCCTATGCGCCTGCCTTTGGAGGATATTGCGCCTATGCGATGTCCAAGGGAATGCTGCACGAAGGCAATCCGCTGCTTTGGGCGATAGTGGATGGAGAACTTTTTCTGTTGAATAACAAGCAGGTACATGTTCTCTGGCGGGCTGACACGGCGCAGATGATCGCCGCCGCGCGGCTCCATTGGCCTGCGGCTTTGCGGAAATAACCTGTCACCTCACAATTGCGTGATGGGCACTTTTATTTTTCATACTGTGGCCCATATTCAATACAGACTGCGGAGTGGAACCACCGCAGATCTTTTTCACTGTCCCTCGTTCCATACCTTGCGCCCGGTTCGTCCGGGCGCATTTTTGTTTGCACTGCGCCGAATCCGTCTATGCGGCGGTCAGTGGCAAGGCTAGGGTGCGCGGCATGACAGACTACAGTGACGAGCATCTGAAAAAAGTCCTCCAGCGCGCCAAGATTGTGGCTGTGGTGGGCGTGTCGATGAATCCGGTGCGCCCCAGCTACTATGTGGCGCGATATCTGGGCCTCAAGGGCTACCGGGTGATCCCGGTCAACCCGGGCCATGCGGGCAAGATGCTGTTTGGCGAAACAGTGCGTGCCAGCCTGTCGGAAATTGAACTGCCAGTGGACATGGTCGACATCTTCCGCCGCTCCGAAGCGGTGCCGCCGATCGTGGACGAGGCGCTGGAGGCGTTTCCCAAGCTGCAAACCATCTGGATGCAGATCGGGGTGGAACATGCCGCCGCGGCGGCCAAGGCTGAAGCGCGCGGCGTCACCGTGATCCAGAACCGCTGCCCCAAAATCGAATTCCAGCGGCTGTTCGGAGAGCTGCGAATGGGCGGCTTTGCCACAGGGATCATTTCCTCGAAACTCTGACGCCTGCGGCACGGCAGGGGGCGCGCGCACTTTCCAGCCGTCTTGCCGGACGGCATACACGGTTGGGCTTGACGCCTCTGCGCGGCACCATTTCTTTGCTCAGAAGCCCTGATGGGCAGGTTTGCCCGACAGGGCCTTGCTGATTGTGCTGTCTGACGCGCCTCAGGGGCAAGCCGCGCTGGCGCGCGGAGGCTGCGCCTCCCTTGACCCGCGGACGGGGAAAGGAGTGCCGGTCAGCCCTTGGGACGGGCGGCTTTCTCAGCGATGCCGCTGAGGCCCTGGCGCGCGGCGAGCACGTTCAGGACATCGTCCAGCGCCACGCCGCGCGCGGCCAGCATCACCAGGAAGTGATACAGCACATCCGCGCCTTCGGAGGCGAGGCTCGCCTTGTTGTCCTTGACCGCTTCGATGATGGCCTCGATGGCCTCTTCGCCGAACTTCTCGGCGCATTTTTCCGGGCCTTTGGCCAGCAGTTTTGCGGTCCAGCTGCTGTCCGGGTCAGCGCCTTTACGGGACAGGATGGTGGCTTCGAGATCGTGCAGAATACTCATCACGTGTTCCCTCAGTTCAGCCGCATCGGAATTCCGGCGGCAGCCATGTGCTGCTTGGCCTCTTGCACGGTGAATTCGCCGAAGTGGAAGATCGAGGCCGCCAGCACCGCGCTTGCGCCGCCCTTGGTCACGCCTTCGACCAGGTGGTCCAGGTTGCCGACGCCGCCGGAGGCGATCACCGGCACGTCCACCGCTTTGGAGATGGCCCGGGTCAGCGGCAGGTTGAAGCCCGATTTGGTGCCGTCGCGATCCATCGAGGTGAGCAGGATCTCGCCCGCGCCCTTGGCGGTGACCAGCCGGGCAAATTCCACGGCGTCGATGCCGGTGGGCTTGCGGCCGCCATGGGTGAAAATCTCCCACCGGCCCGGCTCCACGGTCTTGGCGTCGATGGCGCAGACGATGCACTGGCTGCCGAATTGGTCCGCGGCCTCGGCGATGACATCGGGGTTGGCGACGGCTGCCGAGTTGAAGGAAACCTTGTCGGCCCCCGCCAAAAGCAGCGCACGCACGTCGTCCTTGGTGCGCACCCCGCCGCCCACAGTCAGCGGCACAAAGCACTGCTCGGCGGTGCGGCGCACCATGTCGAACATGGTGCCGCGGTTTTCATGCGTGGCGTGAATGTCGAGAAAGCAGATCTCATCCGCGCCGGCGGCATCATAGGCCTTGGCGCATTCCACCGGATCGCCCGCATCGCGCAGGCCGACAAAGTTGACGCCCTTGACCACGCGGCCGTCGGCGACGTCGAGACAGGGAATAATACGGGTCTTCAGCATGATGCCGTGCCTTTCGAGCTGCTTGCGCCCGTGGGTACGCAAACACCGCCTGAAGCGCAACAGATATGGCAACTGCTGCGCGTTTTGGTCCGTGCAAGCGGCCGCGCCGTTTTCGAGCTTGATGCGCGCAGAACCGCCGCAACCGGGCGGTACCGCAGATGTGAATTGCCAGCCCGGAGCAGTTGACCCGATCATGACCGGACGTCCCTGGATTTGGAGCAGCTGTTATGACCAAGACCGTTTTCCTTGCCGGAGCCCTCGCTCTCGCCACCGCACTGCCCGCCGCGGCGGAGCTGGTGACGGTGCAGAGCCAGAAACCCGTCGGTGAAACCATGGACGCGCTGGAGGCCGCGGTTGAAGGCGCAGGCGCTACCGTCTTTGCCCGGGTGGACCACGCTGCAGGTGCGCAGAACGCGGCGCTGGAGCTGAGCCCGTCCCAATTACTGATCTTCGGCAATCCCAAGCTTGGCACCCCTGTGATGCAGGCCGATATGCGGGCAGGGCTTTTTCTGCCGCTCAAGGTGCTGGCCTATGAGGATGCGGATGGCCAGGTCTGGCTGACTTACGAGGACCCGGCTGAGATGCTCTCGGGCCTGGAGATCCCCGCAGATGCGGAGTTCGTTGCCAAGATGCAGGGCGCGCTGGGCAAGCTGACAGCCGCAGCCGTGCAATAATCCCGGACATCCCTTGCGGGCGGCCCTGCGCCTTATCGGCGCGGGCGGGACCTGTAGCGGTCGATCATGACCGCAATTGCCCAAAGCAGCCCTGCGCCCATTGTGACCGGGCCGAAGATCAGCGGCCCCCAGGCGGCTAAGATCCCCATCGTATAGGCGGTCTCGCCGAGGTCGCGGCCCAGCACCACGCAGGGGTTGGTAAACCCCTCGTGGATCTCGCAGTCAAAGCCGAACCCCAGCAGTATTACGAAAGCAATGCTCAGCAGCCACAGGACAACCGGCCCTATGGTCAGCGTTGCAAGGATTCGGCGGACAAGGCGCATAGGCTCTCCCTTTGCCGGGACTGGCCGGGGGCGTCAGGCTTTCAGAACCGCCAGCGCCTCCTTCAGGTCAATGGCGCCATCATAGAGCGCACGGCCCGAAATCGCACCGTTCAGCGGTGCCCCGCAGGATTTCAGTGCCCTGAGATCGTCCAGCGAGGAGACGCCGCCGGAGGCAATCACCGGGATGCTGACGGCGTTGGCCAGATCTGCGGTTGCCTCCACATTCGGGCCTTTCATCGCGCCGTCGCGCAGGATGTCGGTATAGATGATCGCAGCAACGCCCGCGTCCTCAAAGGATTTGGCGAGGTCGGTGACCATGACGTCAGTCTCCTCGGCCCAGCCCTTGGTCGCCACCTTGCCGTTGCGGGCGTCAATGCCGACAGCGACCTTGCCAGGGAACTCCCGCGCCGCTTCGCGCACCAGGCCCGGATTCTCCACCGCCACGGTGCCCAGGATGACGCGGGCCAGCCCCCTGCCGATCCAGCGCTCGATGGTCGCCATGTCACGGATGCCGCCGCCCAGCTGGGCAGGCACCTTGGTCTGCTTCAGGATCTCCTCGACCGGTGCAGCGTTGACCGGCTCGCCGGCGAAGGCGCCATTGAGGTCCACCAGATGCAGCCACTCGCAGCCGGCCTCGACAAACTCCAGCGCCTGGGCGGCGGGGTTGTCGTTGAACACGGTGGTCTTGTCCATCTCGCCATGCAGCAGGCGCACGGCCTGGCCGTCTTTGAGGTCAATCGCGGGGTAGAGGATCATCCGGGCGGTCCTTCGTGAAATCAAGCTGGCGGTGTTTTGCACAACGGACGCGCAGATTGCAACGCGACCCGAAGTCAACCTTGCCAGAAGCGGCGCATCAGGGACAGGCTGCCTGAAAACAGGGAGGAAATGGAATGAAACATCTTTTGGCAGGCATGGCCCTGGCTCTGGGACTGGCGGGCGCTGCGGCGGCGGATCCGGTGCTGGGTGTCTGGAAGACGGAACCGGATGATGGCTCCTACGCGCATATCCAGATGGCTAAGTGCGGTGCTGCCGTCTGCGGCAAGATCGCCCGCACCTTCAACGGCGGCGGTGAATACCAGTCCCCGAACATCGGCAAAACGCTGGTGATCGACATGGTGCCGAACGGCAATGGCTCTTACGAGGGCAAGGTCTGGCGGCCGTCGAATGACAAGATCTACATCGGCAAGATGGATGTTGCGGGCAACAGCCTGGCCTTGCGCGGCTGCGTGGCGGGCGGGCTGATCTGCTCCAAACAGACCTGGACCCGGGTCAAGTAAAACCGGCTGGGGTTCTACAGCAGCCCCAGCTGCACCGGGATCGGCGCATAGCCGCGCTTCAGCTGCCGGTCCCGGAACCCTTCAAAGATCGCCAGCGCTTCGGCGTGGCCTGCGAAATAGGCCCGCTTCTGCGCACCGCCCGGAGCATTCAGAGGCCCCGAGACACGTTCAACACACCAGTCGCCGAGCAGGGTTGGCGTCAGGCTCAGCAGGCAATACCGGTGCTTGCCGTCGGCGTGATCATATTTCTCGAAACGGATGTGCAAGGGGGGTGCCGCAGTGACAAAAGGTCTGCCCCGTATGCCTCGAAGCGGGCCTCTTGTCTATTGCTCAAACCGGTGAATTGCACCGGTCCCCGCGGCAGCTGTGACGGTCACACATCACCGGTATATTCACCGCGCGCCGGGTAGTTGTTGGGGATGGCAAAATCGAGCGCCGCCACCAATTCCGCAAAGTGCGGGCGCACAAACGGCATGGTCTGCACCGAGCCGTAATAAAGCGTCTGTTCCGGCGTCACCATGAACAGGCCAGGCTCGGAGAACAGCGCGGGCTCCTCGATCCCGATCGAGGTCTTGCCGCGGGAGGTGGAGATATAAAGCCCCCATTCCTTGGCAACGGCCAGCGGCAGGTCGTAACCGAACCGCAGCTCCTTGGCCTCGATCTTGTCGGCCATCGCGCGGGTGCGCTCCTCGCCGTCGGAGCTGATCGCGATGCAGTTGACGCCGCGCTCGGCAAAGGCGGCGACCTTCTTCTCGAACTCCTTCAGATAGGTGGCGCAGATCGGGCAGTGCAGGCCGCGGTAAAAGCAGATCACGGTGCCGCGTTCGGCCGTTTCCGCGGACAGGTCGAACTGGCCGTGGTCCAGCGTCGGCAGGGTCAGGTCCGGGGTCTTCCGGCGGGGGATCAGCATGGGCAGGGTCCTTTTGAATGTTGTGCATGGTGTGAGTGGTGGTGCTTGCCTAGCTGTATTGCGCAGTTTAGTGTCACATAAATCCGAAAAACCTGATGGAAACACCGGAAGCATGGACCGCCTGACCACTTTGATGGACCGATTCCAGCTCGCCGTGCAGGCGGCAATGCCAGGGGAGGCCAATCTGATTGCGCTTGCGGATGCGGCAGGGGATCCGGTGCGGATCCTCTATTGCACCCGTGGCACGCCGCCGGACGCGCCTGCCTTCAACGTCATGTGGGCAGCGCGGGTGGAATGGTCAGGCCGCAGCAACCCCTTCCTGGCCGCCTTGCCGCCGGTGGTGGACTATGACGTTTCCGGCAATGCCGAGGCGCAGGGGCTGGTGCGGCTGATGCGGGACGAGGCGGAGGGCCGGCACTGCGGTGCGCAGTCGGTGATCAACCGGCTGGGCGAGGTGCTGATGGTGCGCCTGTTGCGCGACCAGATCAAAAAGGGTGCGACCGAGCCTGGGCTGCTGGCAGGCCTTGCCGATCCGCGCCTCAGCCGGGCCATCGTGGCGATGCATGATCATCCCGGCCGCCTTTGGGGGAACGCCGATCTGGCGCAGGAGGCGGGGCTGTCGCTGTCGCGCTTTGCGGAACTCTTTGCGGCGGAAGTGGGCGAAACCCCGATGGGCTACCTGCGCCGCTGGCGGCTGATCCTGGCGCATCAGGACCTCGCACGCGGCGACCGGGTAGAGGCGGTGGCGCGCCGCTATGCCTACACCAGCCCCGAAGGCTTCACCCGCGCTTTCCGCAAGGCCTATGGCGTCGCGCCGGTGTCGCTGCGCTCCGCTGCCGCCTGAACACCGCGGCTTTCATCTTTCCCCAAATACTCCCGCCGGAGGCCACGGCGCGCCAGCGCCGTCCCTTTACGGTTTCCAGGTCAGGAAGTTTCCAATCATTCGCAGCCCTGTGGCCTGGCTTTTCTCCGGATGGAACTGCATGCCCACCATCGTATCCCTGCCGATGACCGCGGTCACGTCGCCGGCATAATCCACATGCGCCAGCCGCTCCGCCGGGTTGGCGACGCGGAAATGGTAGGAGTGCACGAAATACACGTGATCGCCGCTCTGGATGCCGTCAAACACCGGGTGCGCATGATCGATCACTAGATCGTTCCAGCCCATGTGCGGCACCTTCAGCGCCGGATCCGCCGGCGTGATTTTCACCACGTCGCCGCCGACCCAGCCGAGGCCCGGCGTTTCTTCATACTCATGCCCGGTGGCCGCCATCAGCTGCATGCCGACGCAGATGCCCAGGAACGGCCGGCCCTTCTGCTCCACCGCCTCGACCATGGCATCATAGATGCCCTTATGGCCGCGCAGTTCCGCCGCGCAGGCGGGGAAAGCGCCGTCACCGGGCAACACCAGCCGGTCGGCCTTGGCCACTACGTCAGCGTCCGAGGTCACCACGACTTCGCCCGCGTCCATTTCCCTCGCCATGCGCTGAAACGCCTTCTCGGCAGAGTGCAGGTTGCCGGATTCGTAATCGATGATTGCGGTCAGCATGTCACAGCGCGCCTTTGGTCGACGGAATCGCATCCGCCTTTCGCGGATCGGTCTCCACCGCCAGCCGCAGCGCGCGGGCGACGGCCTTGAAAGCCGCCTCGGCGATATGGTGGCTGTTGAACCCGTGCAGCTGGTCGATGTGCAGGGTGATGCCGCCATGGGTGCTCAGGGCTTGAAAGAACTCCCGCACCAGCTCGGTGTCAAAGGCGCCGATCTTCTGGGTCGGCAGCGCAACGTTCCAGATCAGGAAGGGGCGCGCCGACAGGTCCAGCGCGCAGCGCACCAAAGCGTCATCCATTGGCAGGTGGCACTCGCCATAGCGGCGGATGCCCTTCTTGTCCCCCAGCGCCTGCACCAGCGCCTGACCCAGCGCGATGCCGGTGTCCTCCACCGTGTGGTGGTCGTCGATGTGGTAGTCGCCTTTGGCACGGATGGTCATGTCGATCAGCGAATGGCGCGCCAGCTGGTCCAGCATGTGGTCGAAAAAGCCAACCCCGGTCTGGTTGTCATAAACCCCGGTGCCGTCGAGGTTGATCTCGACCGAGATATCGGTCTCCGCGGTCTTGCGGGTCACTTTGGCGGTACGCATCAGCGGCTTGTCCTTCGTCATGCTGCAGAAATTCCAATCCTGCCTGGGCGCTTATAGGGCGGGCAGGGGGTATGGCTCAAGTGCGGCATTGTGCATGGGGGCCAACCTGTTGCAGCAGTCCCGGCCTATTGCGCCCGGATGCGCCGCATGCGAGCTTGGGCGCAAATCCGTGACCATTCAAAAGGGCCGCTCATGTCCACCTGCGTCTTTGTCCAGATCCGTTGCAAGCCCGGCACCACCTACAAGGTCGCCGAGGAGATTGCGCTGCGGGAAATCCATTCCGAGCTTTACTCCACCAGCGGCAACTTCGACCTGCTGATGAAGCTCTACATTCCCTCAGGCGAGGATGTCGGCAAATACATCAACGACAAGCTGCTGCAGATCGACGGGATCGAACGGTCGCTGACCACAATGACCTACAAGGTTTTCTGAAGCACCCAGTGAAAGCCCCCCGCAGCTGCCCGGGCTGCGAGGGGCATTGAGGGTCCCCGGTCCCCAACGGAACTCGTGACCGGAACAGGCGCCCGGTCTGCGTGTCAGCAGACTGAGATTCGGCGCTAAGCGCTCAGCGGGTCACGAAGTGGACCCTGGTGGCGGTATGTCTGGAAGATGGACCGGCAATGCCGGTACGGCGCGTCATCATAAAATCTCGGTCTGAAACAAACTGCGCGCAGTGTACACGATTTCCGCGGAAAAATCGACCTGCTTGCCGGAGCGCGAAACTCATTTGCGCCACAGATGCTTACAGGAAAACGCCCCGGACAGACCGGGGCGCTCCATGGAAAGTTGCCAAGGCTGCAAGCCGGTTCAGCCTGCGATCAGCCCTTGTGCCTTCAGCTCTGCATAGGCGGCGTCGACGGCGGTCTTCATCCGCGCCAGCATGTCGTTGACCTCATCCTTAGTGATGATGATCGGCGGGCACAGCGCCAGCGCATTGCCGGCCACTGCCCGCAGGATCAGCCCGTTGTCCTGACAGGCCTTCTGCGCGGCAGCGCCTGCTGCGCCCTTGGCAAAGCTCGCGCCAGTGGTCTTGTTCGACACCAGCTCCAGCGCCGCAATCAGCCCTTTGCCGCGAACCTCGCCGACCAGCGGGTGGTCGGTGAAGATCTCCCGCAGCTGCGCCTGCATATAGGTGCCCACTTCGGCGGCGTGCTCAAACAGGTTGTCGCGCTCGTAGATCTCCAGCGTCTTCAGCGCAGCGGCACATGCCGCCGGGTGGCCCGAATAGGTATAGCCGTGCCCGAACACGCCGACTTCATTGGTCTGGTCGATCATCGCCTCATACATCCAGCCGGGAATAACCGAGGCCGAGATCGGGAAATAGGCCGAGGACAGCTGTTTGGCAAAGGTCATCAGGTCAGGCTTGATGCCCATGGTGGTGCAGCCGAAATCGGCGCCGGTGCGCCCGAATCCGCAGATCACCTCGTCGGCCCAGACCAGGATGCCGTGCTTGCGCAGCAGCGCCTGCAGTTTCTCGTAATAGCCTTCCGGCGGCACGATCACGCCCGACGCGCCGGTGATCGGTTCGACGATCATCGCGGCGATGGTGTCGGGGTCTTCGGCCAGGATCTGCTCTTCCAGGTTATTGATGATCCGGTCGACGAACTGTTCCTCGGTCTCATTGCCCTGACGGCCGGTGTAATAGTGCGGCGCGTCCGAGCGCAAGATGTGCAGCGCCTCCAGCGGCGCGTCGAAATGCGCCAGATTCGCGGGCAGCGAGGTCAGCGAGCCCGCCGCCACAGTCACCCCGTGATAACCGCGCTCGCGGGTGATGATCTTGCGCTTCTCCGGCTTGCCGATGGCGTTGAAGTAGTAGCGCAGCATCTTGTAGTGGGTGTCATTGGCGTCTGAGCCGGAGTTTCCGAAGAAGATATAGGCATCCTCCACCGGCACCATCGCCTTCAGCTTCTCGGCCAGCTCCATGATCGGTTTGTGGGTCTTGCCGCCAAACGTGTGCGAAAACGGCAGCTTGTGCAGCTGCTCGGTGATCGCATCCATCACCTCGGTGTTGCTGTAGCCCAGCGAGGTGCACCACAGGCCCGCCAGCCCCTCGATGTATTTGTTGCCGTCCGTATCATAGACATAGATGCCTTCGCCGCGGTCCAGGCACAGCTGCTCGGTGGCGGTGAAATTGGTGGTGGGGTAGATGACTGGGGCCATGGCCAAACTCCTGCGATGATCTGCCCGTGAGCATTGTTCGGCAGTAGCATTGGCCTGTTTTTCAGTCCGCGTCAAAGGAATTTGATCAAATTCATCAGAGGCGTCTGAAAAAGCGAAAGGCCGCCCCGGAGGACGGCCTTTTCGGTTCCCGATGGAGCGGGCGATGAGATTCGAACTCACGACCCTTACCTTGGCAAGGTAATGCTCTACCCCTGAGCTACGCCCGCGCTGCCATCCGGTGAGGCGGTGAATAGGAAATCCGCGGGCAGGCCGCAAGCGGAAAATGACAGGAAGGTGAAGAAAGTCCGGCCGGTGCTGCGCTCCGGAAAAGCGAAAGGCCGCCCCGGAGGACGGCCTTTTCGGTTCCCGGTGGAGCGGGCGATGAGATTCGAACTCACGACCCTTACCTTGGCAAGGTAATGCTCTACCCCTGAGCTACGCCCGCGCTGCCATCCGGTGAGGGGGTGTTTAGGGTTTTCCCAAACGGGCTGCAAGAGAAAATTTTCAGAACTCCGCAAGTACCTGTGGATAAGCGTTATTCTTCGGTTTCAAGGAACTCCGCAAGGCGGGATTGCAAGGCGGCAAGGTCCTTGGTTTCGCATTCCCAGACGATCAGCACCTGCCAGCCCGCTGCCCGCAGGGCGGCCAGGTGTTCCGCGTCGCGCTCGGCATTGCGCTGCAGCTTCGGCGCCCAGTAGTCGCGGCGGCTTGCCGGAATGCGCCCGTCGCGGCACGCATGCAGATGCCAGAAGCAGCCATGCACGAAGATCACCTTGCGGCGCGGCCCGAATACAAGATCGGGCTTGCCGGGCAGGTCCTTGCGGTGAAGCCGGTAGCGGAAACCCATCCCGTGCACCATCCGCCGCACCAGCATTTCCGGCTTGGTGTCCTTGGCGCGGATCCTCGCCATATTGGCGCTGCGCTGTTGCGGTGTCAGCTTGTCGGCCACGCGACGGGATGCCCTGATTGTTCGGCCATGCGGGCATGGTAATCCGATTCAATCCGGCAGGAAATGAATTCGCTTGCCCCGCAGGACGGCAGTTCCAGCGCCTTGATCAGCTGGCTGTCCTTGCGCCCTTCCAGAACCACGATCTGTTCGCGCCCCAGGATGTCGCGGGTGCCGTGGCCGCCGTCAGCGCGGATGCGACGCATGAAATCCTTCTGCTGCGCCACGGCCTCGACTGCAGTGCGGGGAATCGGGCGGCGCTGCAGCTGCCGGAACAATGTGGCCATGCGCGCATTGCCGGTGTCGCAGGCAAAGATCTCCTGAACCGCCTCCGCATCCGCGGTGCGCCAGAAATTGGCCGGGTAAGGGTGGTCCTTCAGTAGCCACAGGATGTGCTTGAACCCTTCGGCAGAGATGCTGCGCTTGGCGTCCTTGTTCTGGCCTTTGGTCAGATATTCGGGCCGGGCCACGATCAGCCCCAGGTAACAGCGCGCCCGCGCTTCATCGGCGGCCACCAGCAGGCAGGCACAGCCCACCGCCTCGGTCGGGATCATCCAGTTGCTGCCCATGGTGTGCTTGATGTCCACATCATGGCCCAGGATCCTGGTGTCCAGCCGCCCCTTGCTCAGGCGCAGCAGCGACCGCAGCTCAATCTCGACCCGGGTGCCGATATAGGTCTTCTCGGTTTTCTCCAGCTCCTCGTAGGACCGCCGCCCGGTCTTGGGTGTCATGATCACATCGTCGATGCAGTCGCGCAGCATGAAGGCCACGTCATGCTCCAGCGCCAGCAACCCGCCGGCCCGCTGGGTGATCTCCATTTCGAGGTGTATGAGAACGTTGAAATCCGGGTGGTCGAAACCAAACACGCTGTCCGGAATGTTCTGCTTCATCGCACTCCGGCCTTCCCGGCAAAACCCTGCACGCCGGGCGCTAGCCCAGGCACGGCGTCAGGCCCGCGCGGCATGCAGTTTCGGCTTGGCAATCGCCGCCTTCAGCTCCCGCGCCACAGCCTCCGCCACTGGCGGCGGAAAGGCATTGCCGACCTGGCGGTAGGCGTTTGTCTTGGCACCGGTGAAATGCCAGGCATCCGGGAAGCCTTGGATACGCGCCACCATCCGCACCGTGAGGCGCGGCATGTCATTGTGGAACGGATCCGGCGCCTCATTGGCGATGGTGCGCCCCTCAACCCCCAAGGCCGCCCAGGCGCGCCGCGCGCGGGTCGGGCCCAAATCGGGGCCGCCGTGTTTCTTGGAGCCGCCGACGATGGTCGGCGCGATCTCATCCGCCTTGGCCGCCCAATCCTCCGCCCCGCGCCAGCCGCGCTCCTTCATCAGGTCGATCAGTGTGGCGCCCACGGTCGGCGGATTGTGCGGCAGCGGCTCGGGCCAGTTGAACTGGCCTGCGAATTCCTTGCGCAAGGCAACGATCGCCACCCGCGGCCGCAGCTGCGGCACCCCGAAGTCGGAAGCGTTCAGCAGCCGCCAGTCTGTCTCGTACCCCAGCTTCGACAGCTGTTTCTTCAGCTTCTCGCGGTAGTCATGGAATACAGCATCCAGAAAGCCGCGCACGTTCTCAATCATCACCGCGCGGGGGCGGGTGGAATCGACAATTTCGATCGCGTCATCGAACAGGTTGCGCTCGTCCTTCTCGCCCAGCTGCTTGCCTGCCACCGAGAACGGCGGGCAGGGCAGGCCGCCTGCCAGCAGGTCGATTCCCTTATAATCGCCCGCAACCTCCTTGAACTTGCGCACGTCCTCTTCCAGCACGTTCCACTGGGGACGGTTGTGGCGCAGCGTGGCGCAGCAGTGCTTGTCGATCTCAACCAGCGCCGTGTGGTCAAAGCCCGCCGCCTCGAGACCGAGGGCCTGGCCGCCCGCACCTGCGCATAGTTCTACCGATGTCAGCATTCTGCTCTGTCCGCCTGTTCCTGTTCTTGCTCTGTTCCTATGCGGGAAAGCGATTCCGCACAAGGTATTCTGCACCCGGCCAGACTATGCGGAAATCCTCAAAAGCGAAAGGCCGCCCCGAGGGCGGCCTATCCGTTTCCCGATGGAGCGGGCGATGAGATTCGAACTCACGACCCTTACCTTGGCAAGGTAATGCTCTACCCCTGAGCTACGCCCGCGCTGCCATCCGGTGAGCGGTGAAATAGGTATTCCGGCGCCGGGCTGCAAGCAAAAAATCAGCCTGCAACCGAAAAAAAGTTCCTGCGCTCCGACGGAACAGACACAGGGCTGCGTGTCACTGGCACACCGCCGGATTTCAGAGGGAGTTTGGAGCCATGCTGTGGAAAGATTATGTGCGGATCGGCGGCCTCGCGGCGGCAATCGCCCTGGCCTGTGTCCTGCCGGGCGCGCAACAGCCGGGCACAACGCAGGGCGGCGGTTGGATACAGCAGATCGAGGAGATCACCCCGGTGCAGGTGGACACGGTGAAACTGCCGGCCGCCGCAGCCTTCAGCGCCTGACAGAACGGCAATCCGTTTCCCGGCGCTGGAAACGGCCAAGAATCCTGCGAGGATTATCGGGCGCCATCCGGCAGGCGGGCCCGGTTCTCCGCGCCGGAAAACTGGCCGGAATTCCCGCGGAATTCCGGTTCTGCCGGGTAAAGGAAAAGGGCGCCCCGCCAGCCGGCGGGACGCCCTGAATTTTCCGCCAGGGGCGGTGCGGCTTATTCCAGCTCGACCAGCAGATCCTTGGCGTCGATCTGGCCGCCAGCCTGGACGTGGACGGCTTTCACCACCGCATCGCGCTCGGCGTGGATGCCGGTTTCCATCTTCATCGCCTCGATGGTCAGCAGCATGTCGCCCTCATGCACCTGCTGGCCGACCTGCACCGCGACCGAGGCGACAACACCCGGCATCGGCGCGCCGATGTGGTTGGGGTTGCCCGCTTCCGCCTTGGGGTTGGCCTGGGTCGAGGCCTTGACCAGCCGGTTCGGCACCCGGATCACGCGGGGCTGGCCGTTCAGCTCGAAGAAGACCTTTACTTCGCCCTTCTCGTCGGTCTCTGAAATCGCCTGCAGGCGGATTTCCAGGGTCTTGCCCGGATCGATCTCGGCGGTGATTTCCTCGCCCGGCTCCATGCCGTAGAAGAAAGTCTTGGTCGGCAGCGTGCGCACCGGGCCGTACTGGCGGTGGCGGCCCATGTAATCCAGGAACACCTTGGGATACATCAGGTAGCCGTTCAGGTCCTCGTCATCGACGGTGAAGCCTTCCAGCTGCTTGGACAGATCGGCACGGACCGCTTCCAGATCGACCGGCTCCAGATGCGCGCCGGGGCGCTCGGTGTTGGGCGCTTCGCCCTTCAGCACCTTGGACACGATGCCTTCCGGGAAGCCGCCCGGGGGCTGGCCCAGGTTGCCGCGCATCATGTCGACCACCGAGTCGGGGAAGGCCACATCGGTCTTGGGATCCTCGACCTGCGCGCGGGTCAGACCCTGGCTCACCATCATCAGCGCCATGTCGCCGACCACCTTGGAGGAGGGGGTCACCTTGACGATGTCGCCGAACATCTGGTTCACGTCGGCATAGGTCTGCGCCACGTCGGCCCATTTCTCTTCCAGGCCCAAGGAGCGCGCCTGCGCCTTCAGGTTGGTGAACTGGCCGCCCGGCATCTCGTGCAGGTAGACCTCCGAGGCAGGGGCCTGCAGGCCGCTCTCGAACGCCGCGTACTGCGCCCGCACCTGCTCCCAGTAACCGGAGATCTCGCGCACCTTGGCGATATCGATGCCGGTGTCGCGGTCGGTGTTGCGCAATGCCTCGACAATAGAGCCCAGGCAGGGCTGCGAGGTGCCGCCGGAGAAGGCGTCCATCGCCGCATCAACTGCGTCCACACCGGCATCGGCCGCCGCCAGGATGGTGGCGCCGGCCACGCCCGAGGTGTCATGGGTGTGGAAGTGGACCGGCAGCCCGACTTCTTCCTTCAGCGCCTTGATCAGCTGGCGGGCGGCGGCGGGCTTCAAGAGGCCCGCCATGTCCTTCAGACCCAGGATATGGGCGCCTGCTGCTTCCATCTCCTTGGCCATGCCGACGTAATACTTCAGGTCGTACTTGGCACGGTTCGGGTCCAGGATGTCGCCGGTGTAGCAGATGGTGCCTTCGCAAACCTTGCCGCTTTCAACCACCGCGTCCATCGCGACGCGCATGTTCTCGACCCAGTTCAGGGAGTCGAAAACGCGGAACACGTCAACGCCGGTTTTCGCCGCCTGGCGCACGAATTCCTGCACCACGTTGTCCGGATAGTTGGTGTAGCCGACGCCGTTGGAGGCGCGCAGCAGCATCTGGGTCATCAGGTTCGGCATCCGCTCGCGCAGATCGCGCAGGCGCTGCCACGGGCATTCCTGCAGGAAGCGGTAGGCAACGTCGAAGGTCGCGCCGCCCCAACACTCGACCGAGAACAGCTGGCTGAGGTTCTGCGCATAGGCCGGTGCCACCTTGATCATGTCGATCGAGCGCATCCGGGTCGCCAGCAGCGACTGGTGGCCGTCGCGCATGGTGGTGTCGGTCAGCAGCAGCTGGCGCTGCGCCTTCATCCAGTCGGCCACCGCCTGCGCGCCCTTCTGCTCCAGCAGATTGCGGGTGCCATAGGGCAGGTTGCCCGGTTCCGCATGCGGTGCACGCGGCTCCTTCAGGTCGGCGGCGGGGGCCGCGCGGCCTTCTGTCTCCGGGTGGCCGTTCACGGTGATGTCGGCGATGTAGGTCAGTACCTTGGTGCCGCGGTCGCGCCGCTTCTTGAACTGGAACAGGTCCGGGGTCTCGTCGATGAACTTGGTGGTGTATTCATTCGACAGGAAGGTCGGGTGCTTCAGCAGGTTCTCGACAAAGGCGATGTTGGTGCTGACGCCGCGGACCCGGAACTCGCGCAGCGCGCGGTCCATGCGGGCGATCGCCTTTTCCGGAGTTGGCGCCCAGGCGGTCACCTTGGTCAGGAGCGAGTCGTAGTAGCGGGTGATCACGCCGCCCGCATATGCGGTGCCGCCGTCCAGGCGGATGCCCATGCCGGTGGCCGAGCGGTAGGCGGTGATGCGGCCGTAATCCGGGATGAAATTGTTCAGCGGGTCCTCGGTGGTCACCCGGGTCTGCAGCGCGTGGCCGTGCAGGCGGATTTCATCCTGGCTGGCCTTGCCGGTCGCCTCGGCAATGCTCTTGCCTTCGGCGATCAGGATCTGCGCCTGCACGATGTCGATGCCGGTGACCTCTTCGGTCACGGTATGCTCCACCTGCACCCGCGGGTTCACCTCAATGAAGTAGAAGTTGCCGGATTCCATATCCATCAGGAATTCGACGGTGCCCGCGCATTCATAGTTCACATGCTGGCAGATCTTTCGGCCCAGGTCGCAGATCTCGGCACGCTGCTCCTCGGTCAGATACGGGGCAGGGGCGCGCTCCACCACTTTCTGGTTGCGGCGCTGCACCGAGCAGTCCCGCTCGTAGAGGTGATAGATGTTGCCCTCCTTGTCGCCGAGGATCTGAACCTCGACGTGGCGGGCACGGGTGATCATCTTCTCCAGGTAGCCTTCGCCGTTGCCAAAGGCGGCTTCCGCCTCGCGGCGGCCTTCCAGGACCTTCTCTTCCAGCTCTTTCTCGCCGTAGATCGGTCGCATGCCGCGGCCGCCGCCGCCCCAGGAGGCCTTCAGCATCAGCGGATAGCCGATCTCGGCCGCTTCCTTGCGGATCGCGTCCATGTCGTCGCCCAGCACCTCGGTGGCCGGAATGACCGGCACGCCGGCGGCAATCGCCACTTTCCGGGCCGAAGCCTTGTCACCCAGCGCGCGCATGGTTTCGGCCTTGGGGCCGATGAAGGTGATGCCATTGCGGGCGCAGGCATCCACGAATTCCGGATTTTCCGACAGCAGGCCGTAGCCGGGATGGATCGCATCGGCGCCGCTTTCCTTGGCGACGCGGATGATTTCGTCGATCGACAGATAGGCCGCCACCGGCCCCATGCCTTCGCCGATCCGGTAGGCTTCATCCGCCTTGAACCGGTGCAGGCCGAGCTTGTCCTCCTCGGCATAGACGGCGACGGTGCGTTTGCCCATTTCGTTGGCAGCGCGCATCACGCGGATCGCGATCTCGCCACGGTTGGCAATCAGGATTTTTTTGAAGTCGGTCATGTCACCCTCGGGGTCCGTGCAAGTTGGTGCAGTGTTAGGCGGATAATATCGAACCGCACAACAGTAGTTCTGGGTATTTCCGGCATGATTGCGCTCTCAAGCGGCCTGTTTTTTCATTCCTGTTCCGCCTTCTGCCTGTTCAGGCGCCCGGCGGGCGCTGTGCCGTGTCGTGCTAACATTTACAGAATCCGCTGAAATTTTGCATCTGCGGCATGATTTTGTAACTATTTTTGCCGCGCCGCAGCGTAAAACTGACGCTGCGGATGCGTCATTTTGGCGCAATTTTCCCGAATTTGCGCGAAAAGCGCCGACGGGGTGCGCAATCAGCCGAGTTGGCGGGTTTGCAATCCGCGTGCCCCGGCCAGGCTGGACAGGCCCAGCTGGCCCATGTTGGCTTCCAGGTCCTTGCACAGGATGCTGATCAGATGCGCCGGGCCGGCTGGCCCCAGCGCTGCCAGAGCATAGTGGAAGGCGCGCCCCAGCATGATGAAATCCGCCCCCAGCGCCAGCGCCCGCAGGATGTCCAGCCCGCTTTCGATGCCGCTGTCGAAGATCACTGGCACGGTGACTGCAGCGCGCACTTCCGGCAGCAGGCTGATGGCGGCCGGGCAGCCGTCGAACTGGCGGCCGCCATGGTTGGACAGCCAGACCGCGTCGGCGCCGGCCTCCTGCAGCCGCCGGGCGTCTTCTGCCCGCTGCACGCCCTTGATGATGAACGGCCCGTCCCAGTTGCGCCGCAGCCAATCGACATAGGCCCAGTCCGGCGACGTCCGCAGAAGATAGCCGACATGCGCGGTCGGCGGCAGGTTGGCCTGTTCGCCGCTGATGTATTTGTCCAGCGTCCGCATATGCGGCATCCCCTGCCGCGCCATCCCCAGCGACCAGGCGGGCCGCAGAGCGATCTGCGCCAGGAGCCGAGGGGTCAGCCGCGGCGGCTGCGTCAGACCCGACCGCGTCTGCCGCTCCCGTCGCGAAGCCACCGGCACATCAACCGTCAGCACGAGCGTGCGGAAGCCCGCACCCCGCGCCCGCTCCAGCAGGTCGCTGCGGATGCTTTCATCCTTGGGCGGATACAGCTGAAACCAGGCATCGGAACCCAGATCCGGGGCCAGATCCTCCGGCATCCGGCTGGCCACGGTGGACAGGCAATAGGGGATGCCGGCTTCTCTGGCGCTGCGGGCCAGGATGCCTTCCGCATCCGGCCAGATCAGCCCGGACATGCCCACCGGCGCCACGCCGAAGGGGCAGGCATAAGCGGTGCCCATCAAATCAGCCGCAATCTCCGTCTTCAGCGGCCCGTGGAGCACTGACGGCAGCATGCCGATCCGGTCCAGCCCGGCGCGGTTCCGCGCCTTGGCGGCCTCGGCACCGGTGCCGCTGTCCAGATAGTCCCAGACGAACTTGGGAAGCCGCTGCCGCGCGCGCTGTTTCAGGTCGTCAAGCCCCGGGTATCTCTGATGCAGATCCATGCGGGCATTGGTACGCGGAGACAGGAATTGTGCAAGAGAAAGCGCGGCTGCCGCCGAGCCGCGCCGGGTCGGCTTATGCCGCGCCTTTCTTCTGCTCCTGCGCGCTGCCGGCCTCCGGCAGGGCGGCGGGATTGCGGGGCAGGGGGCTGGCGCCTTCCGCGACGCAGACCTGGTTGCGGCCCTTGGCCTTGGCCTCATACAGCGCCTCGTCGGAGGCGCGCAACAGATCCTGGGGCATGGTGCCATGCGCCGGGTAATGGGCAACCCCCAGGGAAATGGAGATCCGCGGCAGCGCCTTCTCGCCATAGCGCACCACGACATCCTCGATCGCCTGGCGCAGCAACTCGGCCTTGGTGACGGCATCCTCCGGGCTCACGTTCGGCAGAAGCAGCGCAAATTCCTCGCCGCCGGGGCGGCAGGCCACCTCGTCGCCGTCGCAGGCCTGCTCCAGCGCGGTGCCGACCGCGCGCAGCACCATGTCGCCGGCATCGTGGCCGTGATTGTCGTTGAATTTCTTGAAATGGTCCACGTCGATCGACACCACGCTCAGCGCCTGGCCGCGTTCCTGGCTGGAGGCGATGAACTTGCGCAGGGAATCGGTCATATGGCGGCGGTTGAACAGGCCGGTCAGCGGATCGCGCACCGACTGGTCATGCAGCTGGTCGCGCATCCGCACGTTGGCAATCGCCATGCTGATCTGCTCGGCGCACATCTGCGCCAGCTGCTTGCAGCCGGAAAAATCGCCGGCCCGGCTGGGCCGCGCCCGCAGGTGCATCAGTCCGACCGTCTCGCCATGCGCGAGAATCGGAAAGCAGAAATAGGGCCGCCCGTCATGCGGTTCCGCATGGGCGCAGGTGAATTCCACTTCCGAGGCGCCGAACTCATAGGTGCGGCCACGGCGCAGGCCCCAGCATTCGCCCGGCTGGATGTGGTCCTTGTGGCTGCCGCCGTTCCAGCTCGAGCAGCCGTCCAGCACATCGCGGGAGTTGGAGAATACATAGATGCTGCCCTCGGAATCCGGCAGCAAATGGCTCATGAACTCTGACACCATGCCGAAAAGCTCTTCCAGCGAGCGGCAGGATTGCAGCCATTCGTTCAGCTCGCCCAGCAGTTTCACCTCCCGCGCCAGCTGCAGCTGGTTCGCCATGATCTCCTGGTCTTTGGCCGAACGTTCCTCGACCTGGCGCAGGCTGCGCCGGTTGGCCTTGAAGACAACAACCGACACGACGGTCATCGCGGCGACGGTCACCAGGGAAATGAGCGCCAGCGAGATCCGCACACGGGTGATGAAGGTGTTCCGGACATCCGTGATGTCCGAATAGAACTGAATCGCACCGATGAATATGCCGTCATGCATGACCGGGGAATAGACTTCGGCCACCTCGCGGTTCGGAATGGACCCGTCGGCGTTGGCTGCGATCCTAAGCCCGTCCACCACGGTCGCCGGCTTTTCCGCGTGCTTGTAATATACCAGTCCTTGCGAAACGACGGACTGAAAATAGGGCTGGGTGTTGCGCTCTCCGATATTCTCCGGCCGCGTCGACCAGAAGATGGTGCCATCCGCTTCAAGCAGCGTCAGCCGGTAGACGTCAGAGGTTGCCGGCACCAGGCTCAGGTATTCCTCGTCATGCTCATCCAGATCGCCCAGCACAAAGGCATCCTCACTGCTCGCAAGATGCAGCAGAACCGCCCGCTGCCAGATGTCGGCCTGTTTGCGCAGATCCGCCTCCAGCATCCGGTCCACTACCGGGGGCGGTACGGAATAGACCGCCCAGGCCGACAGTACCGCTGCGGCCAGCAGCAGCGGCAGCATCGAAAAGGTTTTGAGCATGGCGCTCAGTTTCCAGGCTGGCCGCTGTGTCATGATGGTCCTCTGGACTTGGGCATTTGGCCTAGAATTGCGCGGTTGCCTTTACAGATTATGAAAATCTCCGCTTTTACTTGTGCGCGACGGGCTTCCTGCACGCCAATAGTGACCGTGACGGGGCGCAGGCCGGTGCCTCAGGCTGGGTGAACAGACTGTGAACGTCCTCTTTCCGCCGCGCATGAATCAGGCTAGGATCGCGCCCATGAGCAGTTTTGACGAAATGGACGCCTTTGAGGGCGCATCGCTGTCGTCCCGCGCCATGGCGGCGCGGCCGATGCCCTATCTGGACACGCTGAACCCGGCGCAGCGCGAGGCGGTGGAATGCCTCGACGGCCCGGTTCTGATGCTGGCGGGTGCCGGCACCGGCAAGACCAAGGCGCTGACCACCCGCATCGTGCACCTCCTCAGCACCGGCAAGGCGCGCCCGAACGAGATCCTGTCAGTGACCTTCACCAACAAGGCCGCGCGCGAGATGAAGGAGCGCGTCGGCGGCATGCTCGGCCAGGCGGTCGAGGGCATGCCCTGGCTTGGCACCTTTCACTCCATCTGCGTCAAGCAGCTGCGCCGCCATGCGGAACTGGCGGGGCTGAAGTCGAACTTCACCATTCTCGACACCGACGACCAGATCCGGCTGTTGAAACAGCTGATCCAGGCCGCAGGCATTGACGACAAGCGCTGGCCCGCGCGGATGCTGGCAAACATCATCGACGACTGGAAAAACCGCGCCCTGACACCGGACAAGGTTCCAGTTGCGGACGCCGGCGCCTACAACAGCCGCGGCACCGAGTTTTACGCCCAGTACCAGACCCGCCTGCGCGAGCTGAACGCGGTGGATTTCGGCGACCTTCTCTTGCACATGGTGACGATCTTCCAGAGCCACCCTGACGTGCTGGAGCAGTATCAGCGCTGGTTCCGCTACATCATGGTGGACGAATACCAGGATACCAACGTCGCCCAGTACCTCTGGCTGCGGCTCTTGGCTGGCGCGCACAAGAACGTCTGCTGCGTCGGCGACGACGACCAGTCGATCTACGGCTGGCGCGGTGCCGAGGTCGGCAACATCCTGCGGTTCGAGAAGGATTTCCCCGGCGCCATGGTGGTGCGGCTGGAGCAGAATTACCGTTCTACCGGCCATATCCTCGCCGCCGCCGCAGGCGTCATCCGCGGCAATGCCGGCCGTCTTGGCAAGGAGCTGTGGACCGATGCCGGCGACGGCGAAAAGGTCCGCCTGATCGGCCATTGGGACGGTGAGGAGGAGGCCCGCTGGATCGGCGAGGAAATCGAAGCCATGCAGCGCGGCACCCGCGGCCAGTCGCCGATCGGTCTCAACAGCATGGCGATCCTGGTCCGTGCCTCGCACCAGATGCGCGCGTTCGAGGACCGCTTCCTGACAATCGGCCTGCCGTACCGGGTGATCGGCGGCCCGCGGTTCTATGAGCGCCTGGAGATCCGTGATGCCATGGCCTATTTCCGTGTCGTGGTCTCACCTGATGACGGTCTGGCGTTTGAACGCATCGTCAACACGCCAAAACGCGGCCTCGGCGACAAGGCACAGCAGACCATCCAGATGATTGCCCGCGAGAACGGCGTCTCGCTTATCGAAGGCGCCACGCTGGCAGTTGAAGGCGGCCACATCAAGGGCAAGGGCGCAGGCAAGCTGCGTGAACTGGTCGAGGGCATTGCGCGCTGGGGCCGCATGGCCGGGGATGGTGACATCAGCCATATGGAACTGGCCGAGATCATCCTGGATGAGAGCGGCTATACCGCTCATTGGCAGAACGACAAGAACCCGGATTCGCCCGGCCGCCTTGAGAACCTCAAGGAACTGGTGAAGGCGCTGGAAAACTTCGAGAATCTTCAGGGTTTCCTCGAGCACGTCAGCCTGGTGATGGACAACGACAAGCAGGACGCGGACGAAAAGGTCTCGATCATGACCCTGCACGCGGCCAAGGGTCTGGAATTCCCCGCCGTCTTCCTGCCGGGCTGGGAGGACGGGTTGTTTCCGTCGCAGCGCTCGATGGATGAAAGCGGCCTGAAGGGCCTCGAGGAGGAGCGCCGCCTGGCTTACGTGGGCATCACCCGCGCCGAGGAAATCTGCACCATCTCCTTCGCCGGCAACCGCCGGGTGTTCGGCCAGTGGCAGTCCCAGCTGCCCTCGCGATTCATTGACGAACTTCCCGAAGACCACGTCGAGGTTCTGACCCCGCCGGGCCTCTACGGCGGCGGCTATGGCGCTGCCGCACCAGGGGCAGGGCAGGTACGGTCCACCATCGAAGAAAAGGTGGCGCAGGCTGACGGCTACAACTCCCCGGGCTGGAAACGGATGCAGGCCCGCGCCGGCCAGTACGGCATGTCGCAGCCGAAGGAGAGCAAGAACACGGTGATTGACCTCACCGCCACCTCCAGCTTCACCCTGGGGGAGCGGGTGTTTCACCAGAAGTTCGGCTATGGCGCCATCACCGGCATCGAAGGCGACAAGCTGGAAGTGGACTTCGAGAAGGCCGGCACCAAGAAGGTGGTTGCCCGCTTTGTCTCGGCCACGGACGACGTTCCGTTCTGAGGAATTCGGTCTCGCCGGCTGTGCCGGCGGATCGGATCGCGCTGGGCGCGCCCCCCCCTTCCACTGAAGCAGCGTTACCCTGGCCGGGCTTTTGCCTGGCTGCGGGCGCTTGTTCACGGGGAGGGCGCTGTCCGGCTGGCCGGAAAATAAGACCGGAAAACAAGAAACGGCGGCGCCCAGGGAGGAGGAGGGGCACCGCCGTTCTGTTGCACACCGGGAATCAGGGAGGAGGAGATCCCGGTGATCTGAGCCCGGCTTTTCCTGGCCGGTATAGGGTGCGGTGGCATCAGGGAGGAGGAGGATGCCACCGCCAAAGACAGGTCCTTCAAGGGAGGAGGAGAAAGGACCTGATCTCTATCAGTTGTTCTCGTAGGCCGCCTGATAGGCGATGCGCTTGATTTCGGACCGGTCCAGGCCCAGGTCGGCCAGGTCGCGGTTCGTCAGTGCCGACAGTTCATTGACCGTTTGGCGGTACAGGCGGTAGCGGGCGAACTTGACCAGCAGGGCATCCAGGAAGCCTGCCGGGGATGCAATGTTCACCGCGGAGATCTGTTGTGCTGCTGCCATCGTTCCGTTCCTTCGTCTAACCGTCTCGTCGTGTGCCGCTGTGGCGTTTCTTGAATGACAATTTAAGGATATGCTGCAGATGCACAATCCCGTGCTTCGTCATTGCTGCTATGCGGCAAGCGCATGGGTGACGCGGGGTATGCCTTTGTTATTGGCTGAGTTTTGCAGCACGCCGTTGTGCGGCTGTATAATTTCCGGGCGCAGCGCCGCGAGCAGCGCATGGCTGGCGGGGCGGCTAGTTGACAAATGCGGCAGCCCGCCTGCGGCAATCGCGCCGGGCGGGTTTCCAGTCCGGCGGCCGGCACATATATATGAGCCGGAATTGACGCAGGAGAGCAGCCATGGGTGTGACACAGGAACAGATTCGCGCTGTGCTGGAACGGCTGGCGCTGCCGGACGGCGGCACCCTGGTATCGCGCGACATGCTGCGGGCGCTGCGCATCGAGGGCGGCAAGGTGAGCTTCGTGATCGAGGCGCCGAGCCCCGAAATCGCCAAGCTGATGGAGCCGCTGCGCAAAGCCGCCGAGGCCGCGGTGCTGTCGCTGGAAGGGGTTGAGAAAGTCTCCGCCGCGCTCACCGCCCATGCGCCGCAGCAGCCCGCGCCCAGCCTCAAGGTTGGCGGCCACCCGAAACCGCAGGCGGAGCCGCTGAAGCCGGCTGGCGTCAAACGCATCCTGGCGGTCGCCTCCGGCAAGGGCGGGGTGGGCAAATCCACCGTGTCCTCCAACCTCGCCGTGGCGCTGGCGAAACAGGGCCGCAAGGTGGGCCTGCTGGATGCCGACATCTACGGCCCCTCTCAGCCCCGCATGATGGGCGCCAAAGGGCGGCCTGCCAGCCCCGACGGCAAGACCATCGAGCCGCTGCACGCTCATGGCGTCACCCTGATGTCGATCGGCTTCATGCTGGAGGAAGGCAAGGCAGTGGTCTGGCGCGGCCCGATGCTGATGGGCGCCCTGCAGCAGATGCTGGGTCAGGTGAATTGGGGCGAGCTGGACGTGCTGATCGTCGACCTGCCGCCCGGCACCGGCGATGTGCAGCTGACGCTCTGCACCAAGGCGGAGCTGTCCGGCGCCATCGTTGTCTCCACCCCGCAGGATGTGGCGCTGCTGGATGCGCGCAAGGCGATGGACATGTTCAGCACGCTGAAGACCCCGGTGCTGGGGCTGATCGAGAACATGTCTTTCTTCACTTGCCCGGATTGCGGCGGCGAGCATCACATCTTCGGCCACGGCGGCGTCGCGGCAGAGGCCGAGGCGCTTGGGTTGCCGCTTTTGGGCGCGCTGCCGATTGATCTGGAAACCCGTCTGGCCGGCGACAGTGGCACGCCCGTCGCCGCGGGGGAGGGGCCGATGGCCCGGGCCTATGCCCGCATCGCCGAGGGTCTGATCGGCGGCGGCATGGCCTGAGCCGCCCGGCGGCGCCTGGAAATCCGGCCTCTATATATAAGAGCGCCTTGAAGGCCCGCCGCTCCGGCGGGCTTTTTGCCTTTTGCCTGGCCGGGAAAGGCTGCAGAGCGGCGGCGGTGCGCGCTGCCTCCGGTCTTGTTCCGCGCTGAAATTCGGGCGCGGATGGGATTGCCCGCCGGAATTGGGACTGTATGGCACCTGCTGTGCCGCGCGGGATGCCGCGGGATGGCTGGGAGCATATGGGACGACTGGGAATTCGCGGGACTGGCGGGAATTCATGGGTGCTACGGGAAATCATGGCCCTTTTCCCGTCCGAACCCTCTTGATGACGCGAATCACTCGGTGTTCAAACGCTGCTTAAGGGGATTTCCGGCGCTTCTGTACGATAGATTGTGCGAACGTAGGGGGAACTTTGTGGAATCCTGGAGTGCGGCGGGCGGAATCGCGGGAAACTATGGGAAAAAATTGGCCTGCGCAACTCGCATCTATATCTAGTGTCTGACCTGTATTTTTTTACAACAAGTTCCGATTTCCTCCCTGAGTCAGGCGCGAATCTGGCCCGAATCTGCGGATAACTTGTCAAGGCTTCGGCGGTTTCCCGCAAAAAAGAGTTGCAGGGCCATCAATTCCCATAGTATCCCTAGTTCATCAGATGAGACGAGGGACGGGGCGCCAAACGACCCCAGAGCCAAAAACAAAACAAGCAGGTTTCATACAGGCCTTCGCTTTCATCGAACCAAGAGATCCGGCGCGCGGGCGAGCAGACATCCCCCCAGGTGGCGCGTGCAGTCGGACATCCCGCAAAGCGGGCCAAGGCGGCGGGTTGATCAGTGGCAGCAGATCAACCCGCCCCTTTTCATTCTGGGGGACGGGTTAACGCGAGGGACGCGCGAAAAGGACGGGAAATTGGGCCGCAGGTTCAGGGGCGAAAGCCACCACAAGGTGGACAGCAAGGGGCGGGTGTCAATCCCGGCCTCTTTTCGCCGTGTGCTGGAGGCTGCCGATCCGAACTGGCAGCCCGGCCAGAACCCCGAACTGGTAATCGTCTACGGCGATCAGCGCCGCAACTTCCTGGAATGCTATACTATAGAGGCGATCGAGGAGGTCGACGCCAAGATCGACCAGCTGCCGCGCGGCTCGATGCAGCGCAAGATGCTGCAGCGCATGTTCCACGGCCAGTCCTTCCCGACCAACGTGGATGAGACCGGCCGCCTGGTGCTGCCGGCCAAGCTGCGCCAGAAGATCGACCTTGAGGCAGAGGCTTTTTTCATCGCCGCAGGCGACACCTTTCAGATCTGGAAGCCGGAAACCTACGAGGCAGAGGAACTGGCCCAGGCCGAGAAGTGGATGGAAGACCTGCCCGAGGACTTCGATCCGATGGAATTCCTAGATGGCGCCGGGGGCGCTTAAGACATGACCCAGGACCAAAAAGCTGCCAATGGTCCCCATATCCCGGTTCTTCTCCGCCCGCTGCTTGCGGCCGTGGCCCCGGTCGCGGGCCGCTGGCTGGACGGCACCTTCGGGGCCGGCGGCTACACCCGCGGCCTATTGGAGGCCGGCGCGGATCAGGTGACCGGCGTCGACCGCGATCCGCTGGCGTTTGAACTGGCAAAACCCTGGGCAGGGGAGTACGGCGACCGCCTGATCCTGCAGCCGGGCGTCTTTTCCCGCATGGATGAATACGCTCAGGACCTCGACGGCGTGGTGCTGGACCTCGGCGTCTCCTCGATGCAGCTGGACCTGGCCGAGCGCGGCTTCTCCTTCATGAAGGACGGCCCGCTGGACATGCGGATGTCGCAGTCAGGCCCCTCGGCCGCTGATCTGATCGCCGAACTCACCGAGGCGCAGATCGCCGACATCCTGTTCCATTACGGCGAGGAGCGCGCCAGCCGCCGCATCGCCAAGGCGATTGTCCGGGAGCGCGCGATCGAGCCGATCACCACCACCCTGCGCCTTGCGGGCATCATCGAGAGCTGCCTGCCGCGCCCCAAGCCCGGCCAGTCGCACCCGGCGACCCGCAGCTTCCAAGGGCTGCGCATCGCGGTGAACGCCGAATACGACGAGCTGTTCGAGGGCCTGCTGGCGGCCGAGCGGGCGCTGAAGCCCGGCGGCCTGCTGGCGGTTGTCACCTTCCACTCGGTCGAGGACCGCATGGTCAAGCGCTTCTTCCAGCACCGCGCGGGCAAGACCGGCCGCGCCAACCGCTATGCGCCGGAGCAGGAGGAAACCCCCGCCCAGTTCGAACTGGTCACCCGCAAGGCGGTGGGCCCGGACGAGCAGGAACTGGCCGAAAACCCCCGCGCCCGGTCCGCCCGCCTGCGGGTGGGGCGCCGCACCGGGGCCGCACCGGGGCCGATCTCGGCCAAGGAGCTTGGAATGCCGCAGCTGAAAGAGGCGCGTAAATGAAAACTTTGCTGTATGCCGCAACCTGCCTGGCCGTTTTCGGCCTCGCCTTCTGGGCCTACCGCGAAAACTACGCCACTCAGCAGGTGCTGAAAGACACCCGCGCCTTGCAGCGCCAGATCGGCGCCGCCCAGGTGCGCCTCAGCGTGCTGCGCGCCGAATGGGCCTATTTGAACCGCCCGCAGCGCCTGCGCGATCTGGCCGACATCAACTTTGACAGCCTCGGCCTCCTGCCGCTGCGCCCGGATCAGTTCGGCCGCGTGGATGAGGTCTCCTACCCAGCACCGCCGGAGCTGGAGATCAGCAATGAGATCGAGGTCTCCGGCCTCAATGCAGGGAGCCAGCCATGATCCGCACGCCGCTCCGCCCGCTGGCCCGCATCCTGCACGCTCGCGCCTCCGGCGAGAATCCGGATGTGATCGAGAAGGAAAACATCAGCCTGCGCCATCAGGAAATGCAGGTGCAGGCCCGTCAGCGCGCCGAGGGGCGGCTTCTGGTGCTGGGCCTGTTTTTTGTGTGCGCTTTCGGCGCCATCATCGCCCGCATGGGCATGACCGCGGTGTCGGAGCCGGAAGAGCCCGTCGCCAGCGTTCCCGGCGCAGCCATTGCCGCGCAGCGCGCCGACATCGTCGACCGCAACGGCAGCCTGCTGGCCACCAATTTCGAGACCCATTCGCTTTACGCCCAGCCGCCGCAGATGATCGATCCGGTCAGTGCTGCGGAAAAGCTGGTGGAGATCTTTCCCGACCTCGACCGCGAGCGTTTGATCAAGGACTTCACCGGAAAGCGCAAGTTCTTGTGGGTGAAAAAGAAAATCAGCCCGGAGCAGCTTCAGGCGGTGCATGACATCGGTGATCCCGGCCTGCTGTTCGGCCCGCGCGAGATGCGGCTGTATCCCAATGGCAGCCTGGCCGCCCATGTGCTGGGCGGTGCCGGTTTTGGCAAGGAGGGCGTGAACGCGGCCGAGGTGATCGGCGTCGCCGGCGTCGAGCGCCAGTTCGACGATTACCTGCGCGATCCGGCCAATGCGGGCAAGCCCTTGCAGTTGTCGCTGGACCTTACCGTGCAGGCCGCGGCGGAGCAGGTGCTCTATGGCGGCATGAAGCTGATGAACGCCAAGGGCGCAACCTCGATCCTGATGGATGTGCACACCGGCGAAGTGATTTCGGTGGTTTCCTTCCCGGATTTCGATCCCAATGACCGGCCGCGGCCGCCGACTTCCGGCTTCGATCCCTCCGACAGCCCGCTGTTCAATCGCGCGGTGCAGGGGGTTTATGAGCTGGGCTCCACCTTCAAGATCTTCACCGCCGCCCAGGCGATGGAGCTGGGGCTGGTGGGCGCCGATACCGTGATCGACACCCGCGGGCCGCTGCGCTGGGGCCGTTTTGCGATCCGCGATTTCCGCAACTACGGCAACGAGATGTCGGTGACCAAGATCATCGTTAAATCCTCCAATATCGGCACCGCGCGGCTGGCGCAGCAGATCGGGGTGGAGCGGCAGAAAAGCTTCCTCAATGATCTGGGCATGCTGGAGCCGACCCCGTTCGAGATCACCGAGGCCGCAGGCGGCAAGCCGCTGCTGCCCGGCAATTGGTCGGAACTGTCGGCGATGACCATCTCCTACGGCCACGGCATCTCCACGACGCCGATGCACCTGGCCGCGGGCTATGCAGCGATTGCCAACGGCGGGCGGTATGTGGCGCCGACGATTCTGAAGCAGACCGCGCCGCAGCCGGGGGAGCGGGTGTTGAGCGAGGCCACCGCCGCCGCCGCGCGCAAGATGTTGCGCAAGGTGGTCAGCGAAGGCACAGCTTCTTTTGCCGAGGTCGAAGGCTATCAGGTGGGCGGTAAGACCGGCACCGCCGACAAGCCCAAGCCCCGCGGCGGGTACTACGAGGACAAGGTGATTGCCACTTTTGCCTCTATTTTCCCGGCACATGACCCGAAATACGTGCTGATCGTGACGCTGGACGAGCCGTCGATCATCGCCCATGGCGAGGAGCGCCGCACCGCAGGCTGGACCGCCACCCCGGTGGCCGCCGAAATGATCGGCCGGGTCGCGCCGCTGCTGGGCCTCCGTCCGCAAGTTGAACCCGCAGAGGTGACTGGTATAACCCTGACCTCGAACTAATCCAGGTGAGGGCCGCCATGAGCAGCAGTAGACCAGACCAGCCTCTCAGCCAATTGGGGCTTACTGCCCGCGGCGGTGCCGACCCGCAGATCCGCGGGCTGGCGGTGGACAGCCGCGAGATGCGCGACGGGTATCTTTTCGCAGCGCTACCGGGCAGCAAGGTGCATGGCGCCAAGTTCATCCCGGGCGCACTGGAGAAAGGCGCAACTGCCATCCTGACAGACGCTGCCGGGGCGGAGATCGCCGCCAAGGTTCTGGACGACAGCCATGCCGCTTTGGTCGTGGTTGAAGACCCGCGCCAGACGCTGGCCTATGCTTCCGCCCTGTGGTTCGGCCGCCAGCCGCAGACCGTGGTGGCGGTGACCGGCACCAACGGCAAGACCTCGGTCGCGACCTTCGTGCGACAGATTTGGACCGAGCTGGGCCATGAAGCCGTCAACATGGGCACCACCGGTATCGAAGGCGCCTGGAGCTATCCGCTGGCCCACACCACGCCGGAACCCATAACCCTGCACCGCGCGCTGGCAGAGGCCGCCGAAGCGGGTGTTACCCATGCGGCGATGGAGGCCTCCTCGCACGGGCTGGACCAGCGGCGCCTGGACGGGGTGCAGCTGGCCGCCGCCGGCTTCACCAATTTCACCCAGGACCATCTGGATTACCACGAAACCTTCGACGCCTATTTCACCGCCAAGGCGGGCCTGTTCCGCCGTGTGCTGCCGGAGGAGGGCGTCGCCGTCATCAACATGAACGATCCCCGCGGTGCGGAGATGCGCGCCGTCGCCGCCGCCCGCGGGCAGGAGGTGATTTCCGTGGGCCGCGGCTTGGGCGATTTGAACCTGATGGGGCTGCGCTATGACGGCACCGGGCAGGACGTGCGGTTCTCCTGGCATGACAAGCCCTATCAGGTGCGCTTGAACCTCATCGGCGGCTTCCAGGCGGAAAACGTGCTCTTGGCCTGCGGGCTGGTGATTGCGGGCGGCGAGGACCCGGAGCGGGTGTTCGAAACCCTGCCGCATCTGACCACCGTGCGCGGACGGATGCAGCTGGCAGCGTCACGCGACAACGGCTCGGCCGTGTTTGTCGATTACGCCCACACCCCGGATGCCGTTGCCAGCGCCATCAAGGCGCTGCGCCCGCATGTGCTGGGGCGGCTGATTGCCATCGTCGGCGCCGGCGGCGACCGCGACACCGGCAAGCGCCCCCTGATGGGGCAGGCGGCGCATGACAACGCCGACGTGGTGATTGTCACCGACGACAACCCCCGCAGCGAGGACCCGGCGGTGATCCGGGCAGCGGTCAAGGGCGGCGCCCCGGACTGTATCGAGATCGGCGACCGTGCCGAGGCAATCCTGCGCGGGGCGGACATGCTGCAGGCGGGCGATGCGCTGATCGTCTGCGGCAAGGGGCATGAGACCGGCCAGACCGTGGGCGACACGGTGCTGCCCTTTGATGATGTGGAACAGGCCAGCATTGCCGTGGCCGCGCTCGACGGGAGGATCGCATGAGCCTGTGGACCGCACATGAGGCCGCCGCCGCCAGTGGCGGGCAGGCACAGGGGGACTGGGCTGTCTCCGGCCTGTCAATCGACACCCGCACCATCGAGCCCGGAGACATGTTCGTTGCCCTGAAGGCCGCGCGCGATGGCCATGACTTCGTGTCGCAGGCATTGGAGAAGGGCGCAGGCGCGGCGCTGGTTTCCCGCGTTCCGGATGGGGTGCCTGCGGATGCGCCGCTGCTGATTGTTGACGACGTGCAGGCGGGGCTGGAGGCCTTGGGTCGGGCGTCGCGGGCGCGGGCGCAGGCCAAGGTCGTAGCGGTCACCGGCTCGGTCGGTAAGACCTCGACCAAGGAAATGCTGGCACGGATGCTGTCCGACCAGGGCCGCACCCATGCGGCGGTCGCCAGCTACAACAACCACTGGGGAGTGCCGCTGACGCTGGCGCGGATGCCGCGCGACACCGAATACGCGGTGATCGAGATCGGCATGAACCACCCCGGCGAGATTGCGCCGCTGGCAAAACAGGCCCGCCCGCATGTGGCGATGGTGACCACCGTCGCGGCAGTGCACCTGGAGGCGTTTGAAAACGTCGAGGGCATCGCGGCTGAGAAGGCCGCGATCATGGAAGGGCTGGAGCCGGGCGGCGTTGCGGTGCTGAACGCCGATATCGCAGAGGCCCATGTGCTGCGCGATGTGGCCGCGGATCTGGGCGCAACCGCCCGCTGGTTCGGCGAGAGCGCCGCGGACTACACCTTGCATTCCGCCGGGATCGAGGGCGAGGAGACCGTTGCCCGCGCCACTGCAAACGGGCGCGAAGTTGAGCTGCATATTCAATCGCTTGGCGCCCATTTCGCGATGAATGCACTGGGGGCGCTGGCCTGTATCGAGGCGCTGGGCGCTGATCCGGTAAAAGCTGTCGAAAGCCTCGCCCTGTGGTCGCCGGTCAAGGGCCGCGGCGTGCGCGAGACGGTCCGGCTGGCGGGCGGCGACATCACCCTCTTGGACGACAGCTACAACGCCAACCCGACCTCGATGGCGGCGGCGCTGGCAGTGCTGGCGGCAACGCCGGGGCAGGGGCGCCGGATCGCCTATGTCGGCGACATGAAGGAGCTTGGCCCGCAGGAGGTGCAGCTGCACGCCGGGCTGGCGGCTCTGGACGCGGTGCAGGGCATCGACAGGATCCACTGCATCGGCCCGCTGATGCAGGCGCTGCACGACGCCCTGCCGGAGGGGAAACGCGGCGGCTGGTACCGGACCAGCGCCGAGGCGGTGCCCGATCTGGCGGGCGAAATCCACGGCGGCGACATCGTGCTGGCCAAGGGCTCGCTCAGTATGGCGCTGGCCAAGATCGTTGACGGCATCCGCGAAATGGGTCACTCCACCCCCACACAAGAAAACGCATAAGAGAACGAGGGAAGGGCTCAGATGCTCTATTGGCTGACCGCTTTGTCGGACGGGGGGGATGTTTTCAACCTCTTCCGCTATATCACCTTCCGCGCAGGCGGCGCCTTCATGACCGCGCTGATTTTCGGTTTCCTGTTCGGCAAGCCGCTGATCAACGTGCTGCGCAAGCGCCAGGGCAAGGGGCAGCCGATCCGCGACGACGGGCCGGAGGGGCATTTCTCCAAGGCAGGCACCCCCACCATGGGCGGTCTCTTGGTGGTGGGCGCACTGCTGACCGCAACGCTGATGTGGGCGCGCTGGGACAACCCCTTTGTCTGGCTGGTGCTGTTCGTGACCATGGCCTACGGGCTCATTGGCTTTGCCGATGATTACGCCAAGGTGTCCAAGCAGAACACCAAGGGCGTGCCCGGCAAGGTGCGGCTGGCGCTGGGGATCCTGATTGCGGTGATTGCGGCGCTCTGGGCCGCGGCCTATCATCCGGCGCCCTTGCAGAACCAGCTGGCACTGCCGGTGTTCAAGGACACGCTGATCAACCTCGGGATCTTCTATGTGCCGTTCTCGATCTGCGTTCTGGTCGGGGCCGCCAATGCGGTGAACCTGACCGACGGTCTGGATGGCCTTGCGATAATGCCAGTGATGATTGCCGCGGGCACCCTGGGCGTCATCGCCTATGCGGTGGGCCGCGTCGACTTCACCGAATACCTGGACGTGCATTACGTGCCCGGCACCGGCGAGATCCTGATCTTCTGTGCCGCACTGTTCGGCGCAGGCCTCGGCTTCCTGTGGTACAACGCGCCGCCTGCCGCAGTGTTCATGGGCGACACCGGCTCTTTGGCCCTGGGCGGCGCGCTGGGCGCGATCGCCATTGCCACCAAGCACGAGCTGGTTCTGGCCATCGTCGGCGGGCTGTTCGTGGTTGAAGCGCTGTCGGTGATCATTCAGGTGCTTTACTTTAAGCGCACCGGGCGGCGGGTCTTCCTGATGGCGCCGATCCATCACCACTATGAGAAGAAGGGCTGGGCCGAGCCGCAGATCGTGATCCGCTTCTGGATCATCTCGCTGATCCTGGCGATGATCGGTCTGGCGACGCTGAAGGTGCGGTAAGACACGCCGTTTTACCGCCGCGCCGTGTTCTTGGCGGGGTGGTTTGAACTCTCTTTTCCATGGAACCGCCCGGGGCTGCTGCGCCGGGCGGTTTGTCTTTGAGGAAGAAGACGGCGCCGCCGGAGGGGCGGAGCATCGGACAGCCCTTGCCAAGGGGCTGTGCCCGTCTGTCGGCCTGTGCGGGCCCGCCCTGCACCCAATGAAGAGGTGGTCTGTGGGGGCCGGTCTCCTGGTCTTCTTGTTGCAACGGTTCGAAGGTAACCCAGCGGAGTGAAGATGTGGTGAGGGCAGCGTACTGTGGGTGCGCAACACCCGCACACGCGGCCTTCAGAACACCGACCAGTCCATTTCGCGCGCCAAAACCTCCATCGCCTCAGTACCCAGCTTGGAGTTGCCGTTGTGGTCCAGCCCCGGCGACCAGACCGCAATGCTGGCCTTGCCCGGCACGATGGCCAGAATACCGCCGCCGACCCCGCTCTTGGCGGGCAGGCCGACGCGGTAGGCGAACTCGCCCGACCCGTCGTAATGGCCGCAGGTCAGCATCAGCGCATTCAGCCGCCGCACCCTGCCTTGCGATACCAGCGCCGGCTTGGCGCCGCCGCCGATCAGGAAGCGGCCGGCCTTGGCCAGCTGCACCGTGGTCAGTTCGGTGGCGCATTGGTGGAAATAGGTGCCCAGTGTTTTCTCTGGCGTGTTCTTCAGGTTGCCGAAGGAGGCGAGGAAATTGGCAAGGGCAAAGTTGCGGTGCCCGTGGCGGGTTTCGGAGCCGGCCACCGCCTTATTGATGTGGATGTCCTCGTCCTCCGCCGCGGCGCGGATGAAGGCGAGGATTTCCGCCAGTGCCTCCTTCGGTGCGCGGCCGGCCAGCAGCGCATCGGTGGTGACGATGGCGCCCGCGTTGACGAAAGGGTTGCGGGGGCGGCCGCGTTCATGCTCCAGCTGCACGATGGAATTGAAGGCGGTGCCCGAGGGCTCGCGTCCGACACGGCTCCACAGCTGGTCGCCCGCGCGGCCAAGCGCGATGGCGAGAGTGAACACCTTGGTGATGCTTTGGGCGGAAAACCGGGTCAGCGCATCGCCCGCGTGGAACAGTCCGCCATCGGCGGTGGCCACTGCAATCGCGAACTGGTTGGGGTCAACCTGCCCCAGCTCCGGAATATAGCTGGCGACAGCGCCGCGGTCAGTGCGGCTCTGCATCTCAGCACTGATCCGGTCGAGCAAAACCTGCATGTCCGCGGCCACAGAGCGATCCTTCCTTCTTGATTTGCGCGGAATCTCCGGCATGGGCCGGGGCTTGTCAATCTGACGGCTCTGGCAAAGGCTGAGCGGATCGGATAGCGGTTCTGGCAATGGACATTTGGGAGGGCAGGTGATGATCCCGGTCAAAGGTTATGAAGGCGCAAAAGTTGCTGTGCTGGGTCTGGGGCGCTCGGGCCTGACAACCGCGCGGGCCCTGCGGGCGGGCGGTGCGGAGCCGTTGTGCTGGGATGACAACCCGGCCGCGCGCGAGGCGGCGGAGGCGGAAGGTTTTGACTGCCGCGATCTGCATAAAGCCGGTGCCTTTGATGATGTGGCGGCGCTGATCACCTCGCCCGGCATTCCCCATCTTTACCCGAAACCCAACCCGGTGATCCGCGCCGCGATGGAGGCCGGGGTGCCGGTGGACAATGACATCGGCCTGTTCTTCCGCTCCTTTGCTGATGCAGAGTGGCAGATGCATGACCAGCCGCCGCGCGTGGTGGCGGTCACCGGCTCCAACGGCAAATCGACCACGGTGGCGCTGCTGCATCACATCCTGCAGGAGGCGGGCCGCGAGAGCCAGCTGGCGGGCAACATCGGCCGCGGCGTTCTGGACATCAACCCGCCGGGCGAGGGCGGTGTGGTGGTGCTGGAGCTGTCCAGCTACCAGACCGAACTGGCGCGCGCGCTGACGCCGGATGTGGCGGTGTTCACCAACCTGTCGCCCGACCACCTGGACCGGCACGGGGGCATGGGCGGCTATTTCGCTGCCAAGCGGCGGCTGTTTTCCGAGGGCGGCCCGGACCGTGCCGTTGTCGGCATCGATGAGGACGAGGGGCTGTTCCTGGCGGGCCAGCTGTCCGAGGGCGCGGGCGATGACCGGGTGATCCGGATTTCCGCCGCGCGCAAGCTGACCGGGCCGGGCTGGCAGGTCTTTGCCCGCAAGGGGTTTCTGAGCGAATACCGCAAGGGGCGGCAGGCGGCCTCCATCGACCTGCGGGAGATGATGGGGCTGCCGGGCGCGCATAACCACCAGAACGCCTGCGCGGCCTATGCCGCGGCGCGCACCCTGGGGCTGGCGCCGCGGCTCATCGGGGACGCGATGGCGACCTTCCCCGGCCTGCCGCACCGCAGCCAGACCATCGCCGAGGCGGGCGGCGTGCGTTATGTGAATGACAGCAAGGCCACCAACCTCGATAGCGCCGTGAAGGCCCTCAGCGCCTTCAAAAACATCCGCTGGATCTGCGGCGGGCTGGAAAAGGAAGGCGGGCTGGATGCGCTCAAGGGGCAGACCGCCAATGTGCGCAAGGCCTATGTGATCGGCCGCGAGGCGGCGGGCTTTGCGCTGCAGCTGGATGTGGAGGCCGAGGTCTGCACCACCATGGCTGCGGCGGTGGAGCGCGCGATGGCGGACGCGCAGGAAGGTGACACCGTTCTGCTGGCGCCGGCCGCGGCGAGCTTTGATCAGTATGACAACTTCGAGCAGCGCGGCGATGACTTCGCCGCCGAAGTGAAGACGCGGCTGGAAGCCTAGCCGCGCCTCAAAGCCCGATGTCGCGCAGCAAATGCTCCGGCAGGTGGCTTAGCCGCCTGCGGGCCAGCTCTTGCTGCCCGGCGGTTTGGCTGGCCCGGGAGGCCCCGTGCCGGTGAAAGGCAAAAACCCTGCTGATAACGTGCCAGAGGTTCATTTGCGAAAGCATTTCCGCCATGGGCTCGATCCTTGTTCTGTCTGAACAAGATGTGGGGGGTTGCTGCGTCAATGACCAATTGAATCTCAGCGGCGCTGGTATAAGCTGTGTTGATGGATCGTTCTGTCAATCCCCTGCCGCCGCTGCCGGCTGTGCGCGTTTTTGAGGCGGCGGCCCGGCTGGGCAGTTTCAGCCGCGCGGCGGAGGAGCTTGCAATGACGCAGGCTGCTGTAAGCTACCAGATCAAGCTGCTGGAGGACCGGGCGGGCCGGCCTCTGTTCAAAAGGCTGCCGCGCGGGGTGGCACCGACTGCAGCGGGCAAGGTGCTGCAGAGGCAGGCCAGCGAGGCGCTGGACCTGCTGCGCCAGGGCTGGGCGGATCTGCGCGGAAGCGGCGGTGAGGAGCTGGTGATCAGCACCCTCACCAGTTTCGCCGCCTTCATCCTGGCACCAAGGCTGGGGCAGTTTCAGGTGGCGCATCCGGGCATCACCACGCGGGTGGATGTCAATCCGCGGGTGGTGGATCTGCTGGCGGGCGAGGCCACCGTGGCGATCCGGGCCGGGCGCGGCAGCTGGCCGGGGCTTGCGGCGGACCTGCTGATCCGCTCCAGCTACACACCTCTGCTGACGCCGGCGCTGATGGAGACCCACGGCCCCATAAGGGAGCCGGCCGACCTGCTGCGGGTGCCGCGGGTGGATGCCGGCGATCCGGCCTGGGCCATGTGGTTCCGCGCAGCGGGCGTAGAGCCGCCGAAACAGGCGGACCAGCACAGCCTCGGCACCCAGATGCTGGAAGTGCAGGCGGCGCTGGCGGGGCAAGGGGCCTGCCTGCTGACACCGGCCTATGCCCGCGGCCTGATCGCCAGCGGCGCGCTGGTGCAGCCGTTCGATCTGGTGACGGAGGATGATATTTCGGTCTGGCTCGTCTACCCGGAAGCACGCCGCGATGCGCCGGCCATTGCGGCCTTCCGCAGCTGGCTGCTGGCGGAGGTGGCCGATCTGGAGGTGTAAGAGATTGCAGGGAAAGGCTGCAGGGCTTCAGACACACCCGAGCGAAAGTCCCGTTGGCTCAGCTCTTGGCGGCGATGGCGGTGCCAGCGGCGTGGCCGGAGGCCCAAGCCCATTGGAAGTTGTAACCGCCGAGCCAGCCGGTTACATCCACCGCTTCGCCGATGGCAAAGAGGCCGGGGGCGGCTTTCGCTTCCATTGTCTTGGAGGACAGGCCATCGGTGTCGATGCCGCCCAGGGTGACTTCTGCCGTGCGGTAGCCTTCGGTTCCGGCCGGCAGCAGATGCCAGTTTCGCAGGGATTCGCAGAGTGCGGACAATGCACCGTCGGACTGGTCGGCGAGACGGCCCTTGAGGCCGAGCTGCGGGGCGAGGAAGTCCACCAGCTTGCCGGGCAGGTGGCGCGACAGTTCGGTGGTGAGATCGCGGCGGCCTTCGGCCTGGCGCTGTTCCCGCAACAGATCGTAGAGTGGTGTGCCGGGGATGAGGTTCACGGTGATCTCCTCCCCCTCGCGCCAGTAGGAGGAGAGCTGCAGCACCGACGGGCCAGAGAGGCCCCGGTGGGTGAACAGCAGCGCCTCGTCAAACGCGGTGCGGGCGTTTGACAGCCGCGCAGGCAGCGAAACGCCCGCCAGCGGCTGGAAGCGCCCGTCCGGAAAGGTGAAGGGCACCAGCGCCGGGCGGGTCTCGGTCAGCTCCAGCCCGAACTGGCGGGCGAGGTCATAGGCAAGCCCGGTGGCGCCCATTTTGGGGATCGACTTGCCGCCGGTGGCCAGCACCAGATTGCGGCAGGTGATGGTCTGCAGCTGGCCTTCTCGCTGCAGTTTGACCGTATACCCGTCCGCGGTCTGCGCCACCGTCTCGACGGAAGTGTGCAGCCAGAGGTCCGCGCCGGCCTTGCGCATCTCCTCCACCAGCATGGCGATGATCTGCTTGGAGGAGCCGTCGCAGAACAGCTGGCCCAGTGTTTTTTCGTGCCAGGCGATGCCGTGGCGGCCGACCAGCTCGATAAAGTCCCACTGGGTGTAGCGTGCCAGCGCCGACTTGCAGAAATGCGGATTGGCGGAAAGGTAGTTCTTCGCCTCGGCATACATGTTGGTGAAGTTGCAGCGGCCGCCGCCGGAAATCCGGATCTTCTCGCCTGGCGCCTTGGCATGGTCGATGACCAAGGTGCTGCCGCCGCAATAGCGCGCGCACATCATGCCGGCTGCGCCGGCGCCGAGAATCAGAGTGTTTATCCGCATGGCGCGCATCGACCACGGAACCGGCGGCGGCGCAAGGGGAAGGCGGCCTTGGCACAGGCTGGCGGATCGGTGCCGGCTGACTGGCAGCTTCCCGCCTGTCAAGACGGCCCGCTGCGCGAGAGGTGGATTCTTGCCGAACTGTGTTCTTTTTCTGGCGCCGCGGCTCACGTTTCGTTACAGTTTCAGGGAGACCCCGAAAAATGGGGCGGAACGAGGCATATAGTGGCGGTATTCCCATGACTGAGATGGTCTATGGCGCGGTTCCCGTGCAGGCTGGTGAGCCGATTCTTCCCAAGTGGTGGCGGACGCTGGATAAATGGACGATGTCCTGCATCCTGATGCTGTTCGTGATCGGGCTTTTGCTGGGGCTGGCGGCTTCGGTGCCGCTGGCGGAGCGCAACGGGTTCGGCAATTTCCACTACGTGCAGCGCCAGGCGGTGTTTGGGCTGACGGCGCTGGCGGCGATGCTGATAACCTCGGTGATGTCGCCGGTTCTGGTGCGGCGGCTGGCGGTGGTCGGCTTTGCCGCGGCTTTTGTCGCGCTGGCTTTCCTGCCGATCTTCGGCACCGACTTCGGCAAGGGGGCGGTGCGCTGGTACTCGCTTGGCTTCGCCTCGCTGCAGCCGTCGGAGTTCCTGAAGCCCGGCTTCATCGTGGTCGCGGCCTGGATGATTGCGGCCAGCCAGCAGATCAACGGCCCGCCGGGCACGCTGATGTCCTTTGCGCTGTGCATGATGGTGGTGATGATGCTGGTGCTGCAGCCGGATTTCGGCCAGGCCTGCCTGATCCTGTTCGGCTGGGGGGTGATGTATTTCGTGGCCGGCGCGCCGATGCTGCTGTTGGTGTGCATGGCCGGGGTGGTCGTGCTGGGAGGCGTATTCGCCTATAACAGTTCCGAGCATTTTGCCCGCCGCATCGACGGCTTTTTGAACCCGGATGTCGATCCCACCACCCAGCTGGGCTATGCCACCAACGCGATCCGCGAGGGCGGCCTGTTCGGGGTCGGCGTCGGCGAGGGGCAGGTGAAGTGGTCGCTGCCGGATGCCCATACCGACTTTATCGTCGCCGTTGCGGCCGAGGAATACGGGCTGGTGCTGGTGGCGGTGCTGATTGCGCTTTATGCCTCCATCGTTGTGCGCTCGCTGTTCCGGCTGATGCGCGAGCGTGACACGTTCATCCGTCTGGCGGGAACCGGGCTGGTCTGCGTTTTCGGGGTGCAGGCGATGATCAACATGGGGGTCGCGGTGCGGCTCCTGCCCGCCAAAGGCATGACTTTGCCGTTTGTCAGCTACGGCGGATCCTCGCTGATTGCCACCGGGATCGCGGTGGGTATGCTCCTGGCCTTTACCCGGACGCGCCCGCAAGGCGGGATTGCCGACTACCTGAACGGCCGCGGCCGCTGACGAGATTAGGAAAGAGGCCGGCTTCGATGGCACAGAAAATGCTTTTGATGGCTGCCGGGGGAACCGGCGGCCATATGTTTCCTGCACAGGCGCTTGCCGAGATGATGCTGGCGCGGGGCTGGCGGGTGAAGCTGTCAACGGACGCGCGGGGCGCGCGCTACACCGCCGCGTTTCCAAGCGCGGTGGAAATTTCGCAGGTGTCCTCTGCCACCTTTGCCCGCGGCGGGCTGCTGGCCAAGGCGCTGGTGGGGCCGAAGATCGCCGGCGGGGTGCTGTCTATGGCTTTGCAGATGCGCCGGGACCGGCCCGATGCGGTGATCGGTTTCGGCGGGTACCCGTCGATTCCGGCGCTGGGGGCGGCGCTATTGCTGAAACGGCCGCGGATGATCCATGAGCAGAACGGCGTGCTGGGGCGCGTGAACCAGATCTTTGCCGCCCGCGTGGCAGGCGTCGCCTGCGGCACCTGGCCGACAACGCTGCCCGACGGGGTGCCGCATGAGCATGTGGGCAACCCGGTGCGCGGCGCGGTGAAGGAGCGGGCAGGCGCCGGATATATCCCGCCGGGCGATTACCCGATGTCGCTCTTGGTAATGGGCGGCAGCCAGGGCGCGCGGATCCTGTCCGACGTGGTGCCCGCCGCCGTGGCGGCGCTGCCGGAAGGGATCCGCAAGCACCTGCGCGTTTCGCATCAGGCGCGCGAGGAGGACCTGGAGCGGGTCAGTGCGTTTTACGCTGAGCACGGCATCAACGCTGATGTGCAGACCTTCTTCACCGATGTGCCTGCCCGCATGTCGGAGGCGCAGCTGGTGATCTCTCGCTCCGGGGCGTCCTCGGTTGCGGATATCTCGGTGATCGGGCGGCCTTCGATCCTGATCCCCTTTGCCGCCGCTGCCGGCGACCACCAGACCGCCAATGCCCGCGGGCTGGTTGACGCCAATGCCGCCGTGATGATCCCGGAAAGCGCCCTTGATGTTCCGGTGCTGGCAGAGCATATGGGCGCAATTCTGAGTAACCCGCAGGCTGCGTCGCAGATGGCTAACGCAGCGCTGAGCGCCGGCGTCCCGGATGCCGCCGAACGGCTGGCGGCGCTTGTTGAACAACTGGCCCAGGAAGGATGAGAGTATGAACCCTGCAACCAAGCTGCCCGGCGACGTCGGCCCGATCCATTTCGTTGGCATCGGAGGCATCGGCATGTCGGGCATCGCCGAGGTGCTGCTGAACCTGGGCTACAGGGTGCAGGGGTCGGACCTGAAATCCTCCAAAATCACCCGGCGGCTGGAAGAGCTGGGCGCGCGCATCTTCGTGGGACAGAAGGCGGAGAACCTGGAGGACGCCGCGGTTGTGGTGATCTCCTCGGCGATCAAGCCAGGCAATCCGGAACTGGACGAGGCCCGCCTGCGCGGCCTGCCGGTGGTGCGCCGCGCCGACATGCTGGCGGAGCTGATGCGGCTGAAATCCAACGTCGCCATTGCCGGCACCCACGGCAAGACCACCACCACCACGATGATGGCGGAGCTGATGGTGGCGGGCGGCTTTGACCCCACCATCATCAACGGCGGCATCATCCACGCCTACGGCTCCAATGCGCGGATGGGGCAGGGCGAATGGATGGTGGTCGAGGCGGATGAGAGCGACGGCTCTTTCAACCGTTTGCCCGCGACCATTGCTGTTGTCACCAACATCGACCCGGAGCACATGGAGCACTGGGGCGACTTCGACACCCTGCGCGACGGCTTTCTGGAGTTCGTCTCCAACATCCCGTTCTACGGTATCGCGGTCTGCTGCACCGACCACCCCGAGGTGCAGGCGCTGGTTGGGCGGATTTCCGATCGCCGGGTTGTAACCTACGGCTTCAACGCGCAGGCCGATGTGCGGGCGGTGAACCTGACCTACAAGGCGGGTGTCGCGCATTTCGACGTGGTGCTGCAGGCTGAAGACCGGGTGATTGAGGGCTGCACTCTGCCGATGCCGGGCGACCACAATGTCTCCAACGCCTTGTCCGCGGTCGCTGTGGCGCGGCATCTGGGCATGAACAGCACCGAGATCCGCGAGGCGCTGGCGGCCTTTGGCGGGGTGAACCGGCGTTTCACCAAGGTGGGCGAAGTGAACGGCGTCACCATCATCGATGACTACGGTCACCATCCGGTGGAGATCGCCGCAGTGCTGAAGGCGGCGCGCCAGGCCAGCGAGGGCCGGGTGATCGCGGTGCATCAGCCGCACCGCTATTCGCGGCTGTCGAACCTTTTCGACGATTTCTGCGCCTGCTTCAACGAGGCCGACGTGGTGGCGATTGCCGAGGTGTTTGCGGCCGGAGAGGAGCCGATCGAAGGCGCCAGCCGCGATGATCTGGTCGAGGGGCTGATCCGCCACGGCCACCGCCATGCCCGCGCCATCCTGAGCGAGGACGACCTGGAGCGCCTGGTGCGCGAGCAGGCGCGGCCCGGCGACATGGTGGTCTGCCTGGGCGCCGGCACAATCAGCACCTGGGCCAACGGCCTGCCTGCGCGCCTGGAGCGATAGGGGGCATGACGCTTTCCCTGACCCTGGCCGCCGTCTGGGCGCTGGCGGCCAACATCTTGGCGATGATCCCCAGCCGCGACAACCACTGGCGCCGCGCCTATGTGCTGATCGCGCTGGGAATTCCGCTGCTCGGCTATGTCACCTATGAGAACGGCCCCTGGTGGGGGCTGGCGGTGCTGCTGGCAGGGATGTCGGTGCTGCGCTGGCCGGTGTTGTATTTCGGGCGCTGGCTGCGGCGGCAGGCGCGGCGGGGATAGTAACCGAAAATGATTTGGGCCATTTGGCTATTTTTTGGTGCGCTGTGGCTTGCCGGCTTTTATGCGCTGGCACGGTCCAGCAGGGCTGGGACTGCACTTGCAATTGCGGTTGTGTGGGCTGCTGTTCTTGCTTGGCTGATATGGCGGGTGGTGACTGAACCCCATGACGTGGAAGGCGTAGCGTTAGTGCTTTATCTCGGAGGGCATCTTGTTTACGGAGTATGCTCGCTGGTTGGCTGGCTGTGGGGCCGTGTGAAAGGCCGGTGAAGGCGCTGAAGTGAAATTGCTTGGGACCGGCGGGCAGGATCGGCGCGGTCAGGCCTGACACCGGAGCCGCAAAGCACGGCGTTGTGCCGGGCGGCAATTGATTGGTAGATGCAGACTGCAATGCATTGAGGGACGGGCGACATGAAGCTGAATGGTATCCGGGGGAAGGTGACTCCCAACCGTGATTTGGCGGAGCTGACCTGGCTGCGGGTCGGCGGGCCGGCGGACCATTTGTTTCAGCCCGCGGATATTGACGATCTCGCGGATTTCCTGCGCCAGCTGGACCCGGCGGTGCCGGTGTTCCCGATGGGCGTCGGGTCCAACCTGATCGTGCGCGACGGCGGCATGCGGGCGGTGGTGATCCGGCTGGGCCGCGGCTTCAACGGCATTGAAACCGATGGCGATACTGTCACTGCCGGCGCCGCGGCGCTGGATGCTCATGTGGCCAAGCGCGCCGCGGATGCGGGCATCGACCTGACCTTCCTGCGCACCATTCCCGGCTCCATCGGCGGCGCAGTGCGGATGAACGCGGGCTGCTACGGCAGCTACACCGCCGATGTGTTCGTGTCGGCCACCATCGTCACCCGCGCGGGGGAAATCCGCGAAATCACCGCCGGGGAGCTGGACTTTCAGTACCGGCAGACGGCGTTTCCGGAGGGGGCGGTGCTGGTCTCCGCCACCCTGCGCGGGCCCAAGGGCGAGCCTGCGGAGCTGCATGCGCGGATGGCGGTGCAGTTGCAGAAGCGGGATGAGACCCAGCCGACGCGGGACCGCTCGGCGGGCTCCACCTTCCGCAACCCCGCCGGCTTTTCCTCAACCGGGCGGGCCGATGACGTGCATGACCTGAAGGCGTGGAAGGTGATCGACAACGCCGGCATGCGCGGCGCGCGGCGCGGCGGCGCGCAAATGAGCGAGAAGCATTCCAATTTCCTGATCAACACCGGTGGCGCAACTGCCGCAGATTTGGAGGGGCTGGGCGAAGATGTGCGGAAAAGGGTTTACGAGAATTCCGGCATCACGCTAGAGTGGGAAATCATGCGGATTGGTGATCCGCTTCCCGAATGACCGGAAATCCCTTGCGCTGACAAAGGCTTGTCCGGCTGCAGCGTTAAGCGGCACATTGTTCCGGAGCGGGTTTGGGAGCGAGGTATCTTAACCGTGGTAAAGGCATTGTTAACACCCCGGTAAGACTTCGGGCGTTAGGGTGCCGGAGAGGCGGCAATGCACTGCCGGTTTCAGGGGCGAAACGCCCTGCACGCATCAGCCGGCGGCAAGCCGGCGCTAAGAGATAAAACGGGTCTGTTGCAGGCCTTAAGAAACAGGGGCGCAAAGCTCCGCATATTGAGGCGCTTGTGGTGAGTAAGTCGAGCAGGGCACTCCCGAAAGTCGCGGTGCTGATGGGCGGACCGTCAGCCGAACGCGAGGTATCGCTGTCCAGCGGCCGTGAATGCGCGGCAGCGCTGCGCGGTGAGGGGTTCGAGGTTGTGGAAGTGGATGCAGGGGCGGATCTGCATGCGCGGCTGACGGCAATCAAACCGGACGTGGTGTTCAACGCGCTGCACGGGCGCTGGGGCGAGGACGGCTGCGTCCAGGGCGTGCTGGAATGGCTGCAGATCCCCTATACCCACTCCGGGGTGCTGGCCTCGGCGCTGGCGATGGACAAGCAGCGCTCGAAGGAAGTGTACCGCGCGGCCGGGCTGCCGGTTGTGGAAAGCGGCCTCTTTGCCAAGGGCGACGTGTGCGCCGGCCATGTGATGGCGCCGCCCTATGTGGTGAAGCCCAATAACGAAGGCTCCAGCGTCGGCATCTATATCGTGCATGAGGCCGCCAACGGCCCGCCGCAGCTGTCAGAGGCAATGCCGCAGCAGGTGATGGTGGAGACCTATGCGCCCGGGCGCGAGCTGACCACCACGGTGGTGGGCGACCGGGCGCTGACGGTAACCGACATCCTGACCGAAGGCTGGTATGACTATGACGCCAAATACAAGCCGGGCGGCTCGCGCCATGTGCTGCCCGCCGACCTGCCGCGGGAAATCTTCGATCTGTGCCTGGAATATGCGCTGACTGCGCATGATGCACTGGGCTGCCGCGGTGTCAGCCGCACCGATTTCCGCTGGGATGAGGCGCGCGGGGCCAGCGGCCTGGTGCTGCTTGAAACCAACACCCAGCCCGGCATGACCCCGACCTCGCTGGCGCCGGAGCAGGCGGCCCATTGCGGCATGAGCTTCGGCCAGCTCTGCGCCTGGATGGTGGAGGATGCCTCATGCAACCGCTGACGGGCTGGTTCCGCAAGCCGGACGACGGGCGGTGCGATCCGGCGCCGTCGCGGCTGAAGTACCGTTTGCAGCGCTGGATGCTGACGCCGGGTATCCGCTTCGGCCTGCGCTTCGGGGTTCCGTTCTTTCTGGTGTTCGCTGCGGGCAGTGCCTATCTCGCCGACGAAGCCCGGCGCGCGGCGCTGGTGGGGGTCTATAACGACGCCCGCGCCGCGATTCAGGAGCGGCCTGAGTTCATGGTCAACGTGATGGCGGTGGACGGGGCCGGCCCGAGCGTGGCGCGCGACATCCGTGAAGTGGTGCCGGTGGATTTCCCGGTCAGTTCCTTCGACCTGGACCTGGAGCAGATCCGCGACGTGATCACCGGGCTGGATCCGGTGAAGACCGCAAGCGTCAGGATCCGCCCGGGCGGTATCCTGCAGGTGGATGTCGAGGAGCGCGAGCCGGCGCTGATCTGGCGCAGCCGCGAGGGGCTGGCGCTTTTGGATGAAAACGGCATCCACGTCGCAGAACTGGGCCGCCGCAGCCTGCATCCGGACCTGCCGCTGATCGCAGGCAAGGGGGCGGCCAAGCACGCGGCGCAGGCGTTGCGGCTGTTTGCGGCCGCAAAACCGCTTGGGCCGCGGCTGCGCGGGCTGGTCCGCGTCGGCGAACGGCGCTGGGACGTGGTGCTGGACCGCAAGCAGCGCATCATGCTGCCGGCCCAGAACCCGGTCCGGGCGCTGGAGCGGGTGCTGGCGGTCAGTGAAGTACAGGATTTGCTGGAACGCGATGTGGCCGCGGTGGATATGCGTCTGGCTGGGCGCCCCACCGTGCGGATGACCGAAAACTCGGTGGAAAACTGGTGGCGGATCCGGCAATTGAACGGGGGCGGGCAGTAACATGACAGATCTCTATCAATCGCAGCGGGCGATGCGGCACATGCGCCGCCAGGCGATGCAGCGCGGCGTGGTGGCCATTCTGGACGTGGGCAGTTCCAAGATCGCCTGTCTGGTGCTGCGCTTTGATGGCACCGGGCGGCTGAGCGAGGACGGTTCCATCGGCGCCTTGGCCGGGCAGTCCGGGTTCCGGGTGATCGGCGCCGCGACCACGCGGTCGCGCGGTGTGCAGTTCGGTGAAATCACCGCCATGCAGGAGACCGAACGCGCGATCCGCACCGCGGTGCAGGCGGCACAGAAGATGGCCGAGGTGCGGGTCGATCACGTGATCGCCTGTTTTTCCGGCGCCAATCCGCGCTCCTACGGGCTGGACGCCAAGCTGGACCTGGAAGGGCAGGTGGTGTCCGAGCATGAGGTGGCGCAGGTGCTGGCCTCCTGCGAGGTGCCGGAATACGGTGCCGGCCGCGAAGTGCTGCATGCGCAGCCGGTGAACTTCGCGCTCGACAACCGCTCCGGCCTCGGCGATCCGCGCGGCCAGATGGGGCAGACGCTGGCCGTGGACATGCACATGCTGACCGTCGATGCCATTGCGGTGCAGAACCTGGTGCGCTGCATTCAGCGCTGCGACTTGGAGCTGGCGGGGATTGCATCTTCGGCCTATGCCTCCGGCTTCTCGGCGCTGGTGGAGGATGAACAGGAACTGGGCGCGGCCTGCATCGACATGGGCGGCGGCTCGGCCTCGATTTCGATCTTCATGAAGAAGCACATGATCTATGCCGACGCGGTGCGTCTGGGCGGCGACCATATCACCAGCGACATCTCGATGGGGCTGGGCATTCCGATGGCCAATGCGGAGCGGATCAAGACCTTCAATGGCGGGGTGCATGCCACCGGCGCCGACGACCGCGAGATCATCGATATCGGCGGCGACACCGGCGACTGGGAGCATGACCGCCGCACCGTCAGCCGGGCCGAGCTGATCGGCATCATGCGCCCACGCGTCGAGGAAATCCTCGAGGAGGTGCGGGCCCGGCTGGATGCGGCGGGGTTCGAATACCTGCCCAGCCAGCAGATCGTGCTGACCGGCGGCTCCAGCCAGATCATGGGGCTGGACGGGCTGGCGAGCCGGATCCTCGGCCAGCAAGTGCGGCTGGGCCGCCCGCTGCGGGTGCATGGCCTGCCGCAATCGGCGACCGGGCCGGGTTTTGCCTCTGCCGTCGGGCTGTGCCTGTTTGCTGCCCACCCGCAGGATGAATGGTGGGATTTCGAGATGCCGGCGGGCCGCCATCCGGCGGGCACCCTGGGGCGCGCGGTTCGCTGGTTCCGCGACAACTGGTAAGTGTGAAATCAATTCAGCCGGAACGGGCAAAGAGGGCGTGACACTGCCCTTATGACCCGTTAGGCTGTTCTTAACGTCCGCAAAAATGCGGCGATTCAGCAGGCCGGGCAGTGGCCAGCAAAAAATCAGGATCCGTTTCCACCCGCAAAGCATTTTTGCGGGCGGGGAGGCTTTGTTGTGTGCTGCTTGTGCTTGAACCGCTATATCTGCTAGGGACGGCGAAATACCGCGGTTTTTACCTTAGAATGAGGTCTTATTTTGTGGTTCGTCGTGCTTTTTGGGATGACGAAACACCCTCTCCGCGGTAAGATTATGGTGAATAGGACAGGAATAAGCCCTTTGCGGGAAGGGCAGGTAACACAGGCGGTATGAGCATGACGTTGAACCTTTCGATGCCCGGGAATGAAGAGTTGAAGCCGAAGATCACTGTGTTCGGTGTCGGCGGCGCTGGCGGAAATGCCGTCAACAACATGATCGCAAAGGAATTGGATGGCGTCGAATTCGTCGTGGCCAATACCGACGCTCAGGCTCTGCAGCAGAGTGCCGCAAAGAGCCGGGTTCAGCTGGGTATCAAGGTCACCGAAGGGCTGGGCGCAGGCGCCCGCCCGCAGGTTGGCTCGGCCGCGGCTGAGGAAAGCATCGAGCAGATCGTCGATCACCTGGCCGGCGCGCATATGTGCTTCATCACCGCGGGCATGGGCGGCGGCACCGGCACCGGCGCCGCGCCGATCATCGCGCAGGCCGCGCGTGAGCTGGGCGTGCTGACCGTCGGCGTTGTCACCAAACCGTTCCAGTTCGAAGGCCTGAAGCGGATGCGCCAGGCCGAAGCCGGTGTCGAGAGCCTGCAGAAGGTGGTCGATACGCTGATCATCATTCCGAACCAGAACCTGTTCCGCCTGGCCAATGAAAAGACCACCTTCACCGAGGCGTTCTCGATGGCGGATGATGTTCTGTACCAGGGCGTCAAGGGCGTCACCGACCTGATGGTCCGGCCCGGCCTGATCAACCTCGACTTTGCCGACGTCCGCGCCGTGATGGACGAGATGGGCAAGGCGATGATGGGCACCGGTGAGGGCGAGGGCGAGGACCGTGCGGTCCAGGCCGCCGAAAAGGCGATCGCCAACCCGCTGCTGGATGAAATCAGCCTCAAGGGCGCCAAGGGTGTGCTGATCAACATCACCGGCAGCCATGACCTGACCCTGTTCGAGCTGGACGAGGCCGCCAACCGCATCCGCGAGGAAGTGGACCCGGATGCCAACATCATCGTCGGCTCCACCCTGGATACCGGCATGGAAGGCCGGATGCGGGTGTCCGTCGTGGCCACCGGCATCGACGCTACCGACGTGAACACCGAAATGCCGGTGCCGCGCCGCCCGATGTCGGCACCGCTGCGCCAGACCGTCAGCGTCGAAGAAAACCGCGCCGCACCGCTGGAGCTGGAAACCCCGGTTCAGCAGCCTGCTGCCGAGACCGCACCGGCCCCCGCTGCCGAGGCCCCGGCTGCCGCCGCTCTGGAAGAGCCGTCGCTGTTCGAGGAGCTGAACGTTCAGCAGGCCGCCGCACAGGAGCAGCCCGAAGACGTGTTCGAGGACGTGGAGCAGATGAGCGACGACGGCCTGCCGCCGCCGGCCTACCAGCCGCAGGTGCCGGAGTTCCGCCCGCAGGCGGATGTCGCAGAACCCCCGCAGGCAGCCTTTGTCGCGCCCAAGGCCCCCGCGCCGGGCACCCCGTCCCCGCAAGCGCTGGAGCGTCTGCAGGCCGCCGCCCAGCGGGTGCAGCAGCCGCAGCAGCAGGCCCCGCAGCCCGTGCGCCCCGCAGCCCCTGCCGCCCAGGCGCCGCAACAGCAGCAATCGCAGCAGCAGCCCGAAGGGCAGCGCCGCTTTGGCCTGAATTCGCTGATCCACCGGATGACCGGCAGCAATGACGCCCCGGCCGCGAAACAGCAGCCGCAGGCGGTGCGCCAGCAGCCTTCGATGCAGGCACACGCCCCGGCGGCCCAGCCGCAGCAGGTGCAACAACAGCAGGCCGATCCGGACCAGGAACGCATCGAAATCCCTGCATTCCTGCGCCGCCAGGCCAACTGACGCATCACATATCACGCTTCAAAAGCCGCCCGGAGGGCGGCTTTTTTGCATTTAATTCAGGTGCTTGTCGCGTTCTGAGCGGTGTTTTGCCGAGCTGTTACACCCATGTTTCAATCCGTTACAAAGATTGAGTTGTGGCTTTTTAAGCAAAACCTTAACTCTCATCCGCAACACGGCCCTGGAGGCCGGAAACAGCGGAAAGAGGCGCAACGTGCAGAATACGCTCAAGGCATCGGTGGCATTCGAAGGGGTCGGCCTGCACTCAGGAAAACCCGCACGCATGGTTTTGATCCCGGCTCCGGCGGGGCACGGAATCGTGTTCAAGCGCACCGACATTGCATTGGGCAACACCGTGGTTCCGGCGCGCTGGGACCTGGTTGAGCGCAGCCCGCTCTGCACCCGCCTGGTCAATGGCTCCGGCGTCAGCGTCTCCACTGTCGAACACATCATGGCGGCACTGGCCGGCTGCGGCGTGCACAATGCGCTGATCGAGATTGACGGCCCGGAAGTGCCGATCGTGGACGGCTCCTCCGCCCCGTTCGTGCGCGGAATCATGGAGCATGGCGTGCAACGTCTGGCGGCGCCGATCATGGCCTATGAAATCCTGAAGCCGGTGACGGTGGAAAAGGATGGCGCCCGTGCCACCCTGCTGCCCAGCGACCGGCTGACCATCGAATTCCATATCGACTTTGCCGAGGCCGCAATCGGCCGCCAGAGCAAGGTTCTGGACATGCGCAACGGCAGCTTTGCGCGCGAGCTGTGCGACAGCCGCACCTTCTGCCGCCAGGCGGATGTCGAAACCATGCAGGCCAATGGCCTCGCTCTGGGCGGCAAGCCGGGCGAGAACGCTGTTGTGTTTGACGGGGAACGGGTCGAGAGCGGTGCGGGGCTGCGCCACTCTGACGAACCTGTACGCCACAAGATGCTGGATGCGCTGGGGGATCTGGCGCTGGCTGGGGGGCCGATCTTGGGGCGCTACGTTGGCGAGCGCGCGGGGCACGCGCTTACCAACACTTTGCTGCGGGCCCTGTTCGCGGAGCCGGGTGCGGTCCGGGCCGTCGCTTGCGATGCAGCGATGACCGCACGGCTGCCCGGGCAGGGGCTGATTTGGTCGGAGATCCCGGCCGAACAGCGCCGCGTGGCATAAGGCAGAGAAACAGGAACGAGCGTCAAACTGGCCCGGGACCCAATTGTCCCGGGTCTTTTCCTGTCGATAGGATGCGGAACAGGGCGGGTTCGGCCGGGCAGCCTTGACCACCGCCGGCTTTCTCTGCCATGTGAGTGCGGAAATGGCGAAAGACGTTTTGCGTGCCATTTGATTATGCTAGAGACGGCGTAACCGGGGCGGACACCCGTAAGGCAATGACGGTGAGGTGAGGCACAATGAACGGCATCAGGGCAGGAGCCAAAACCCTCGGCGCGGTGCTTTTGATGGCGGCCCTTGCGGGCTGCGGCGGCGACGGCGGCGCGGTAAAGCGCGGCGAGTCGCTGGAAGCCTTCACACCGGAGCAGATCTATGAGCGCGGCGAGTTCGAGCTGGCGCAGCGGCAGCCCAAGGACGCGGCCTACTATTTCTCCGAGATCGAGCGCCTGTACCCTTATTCCGAATGGGCGAAGCAGGCCGTGATCATGCAAGCCTTCGCCTATCACACCACCAAGGATTACGAGAACAGCCGCGCCGCTGCCCAGCGGTTCATCGACTACTACCCGGCGGATGAGGATGCGGCCTATGCCCAGTATCTGCTAGCGCTGAGCTATTACGACCAGATTGACGAGGTGGGCCGCGATCAGGGGCTGACATTCCAGGCTCTGCAGGCGCTGCGTACAGTGATCGAGGTCTACCCGGACAGCGAATATGCCAATTCGGCAATCCTGAAATTCGACCTGGCCTTTGACCATCTGGCGGGCAAGGAAATGGAGATTGGCCGCTACTATCTGCGCCGCGGCCACTATACCTCTGCGATCAACCGGTTCCGGGTCGTGGTGGAGGATTTCCAGACCACCAGCCACACCGCAGAGGCGCTGCACCGGCTGGTCGAGGGCTACTTGTCGCTGGGCCTGACCGCCGAGGCGCAGACCGCGGCCGCCATCCTGGGCCACAACTTCCAGTCCACCGAATGGTATGAGGACAGCTACCGGCTGCTGACCGCGAACGGGCTCAAGCCCAAGGACCGCGGCAACAACTGGCTGAGCCAGATCTACCGTCAGACGCTGAAAGGGCAGTGGCTGTAACGGCCGCTGCGGCAATGGGGCGGGGCAATGCTGCGCGCGCTTGATATCCGGGATATCCTGATCATCGATCACCTCGAGCTGAATTTTCAGCCCGGTCTGAATGTGCTGACCGGCGAAACCGGGGCCGGCAAGTCCATCCTTCTCGACAGCCTTGGTTTCGTGCTGGGCTGGCGCGGCCGTGCCGAGCTGGTGCGCCAGGGCGCCAGTCAGGGCGAGGTGCTGGCGGAGTTCGAGCTGGGTGCGGCCCATCCCGCACATGCGATCCTCGAAGAGGCCGGGCTGCCGGGCGGCGACACCCTGATCCTGCGCCGGGTGAACACCTCTGAGGGGCGCAAGACCGCCTGGGTCAACGACCGGCGCTGCTCCGGCGAGGTGCTGCGGGCGCTGTCGGAGACGCTGGTGGAGCTGCACGGGCAGCATGACGACCGCGGATTGCTGAACCCGCGCGGCCATATGGCGCTGCTCGATCAGTATGCCGGGGTGCAGGCGCTGCTGGCCACGGTGCGCGGCGCATGGACGGAGGCCGCCAGGGCGCGCAAGACGGTGGCGGCCACCCGCGCCGCGCTGGAGGCGGTGCGGGCCGAGGAAGAGTTCCTGCGCCACGCGGTTGCGGAACTGGACAAGCTGGACCCGCAGCCGGGCGAGGACGAGGCGCTGGACACCCGCCGCCGCCAGATGCAGGCGGCCGAACGCATCCGCGGCGACATCGCCCGCGCCCATGCGCTCCTCAGCGAGGGCGCCGAGAGCGCCATGGGCGAGGCGCAGCGCTGGCTGGAAGGTGTCGCGGGGCAGGAGGCCGAGGGCGGGCTGGATGAACCGCTGGCCGCGCTCAGCCGGGCGATGATCGAACTGGGTGATGCCCAGGACGGGGTGGAGCGGGTGCTGGACAGCCTCGACTTCAATCCCGGCGAGCTGGAGGACTGCGAGGAGCGGCTGTTTGCGATCCGCGGGCTGGCGCGTAAGCATGATGTGCAGCCGGATGAGCTGGCAGGCTATGCCGAAACCCTGCGCGGCAAGCTGGCGGCGCTGGATGCCGGTGATCAGGATCTGGCCGACCAGGAGGCGGCGCTGAAGGCGGCAGAGGCGGCCTATGCCGAGGCCGCCAAGCAACTGGGCGCGGTGCGCCGCGAAAGCGCCGCGGCGCTGGATCAGGCGGTGATGGCGGAACTGGCGCCGCTGAAGATGGAGCGCGCGGTGTTCGAAACCCGCATTACCACCGCAGAGCCGGGGCCGGAAGGCATGGACGCGGTGGCCTTTACCGTCGCCACCAATCCCGGCGCGCCCGCGGGGCCGCTGAACAAGATCGCCTCGGGCGGCGAGCTGAGCCGCTTCCTGCTGGCGCTGAAGGTCTGCCTGCGCGGCGAGGATGCCAGCAAGACACTGATCTTCGACGAGATCGACCGCGGAGTCGGTGGCGCCACGGCGGATGCGGTGGGGCGGCGCCTGCGCAGCCTTGCCGACGGCGGGCAGGTGCTGGTGGTCACCCATTCGCCGCAGGTTGCGGCGCTCGGAGGCCATCACTGGCAGGTCCGCAAGCAGGTGGTTGACGGCATGACGCTGTCGCAGGTGGTGCCGCTGGCCGAGGCGGAACGGGTGGATGAGCTTGCCCGGATGGTCTCAGGCGATACCATCACGGAAGAAGCCCGCGCCGCGGCACGCGCCTTGCTGGCGGGATGATCCGCCGGATTGTTTGCCTGGGTGAGGGTTCTTTAACCGGCGTGTGGCAGCTAGGGGCCACAGAAAACAAAAAGACCCGCTGACAGGTATGGTGCAAGAAATCCGTTCGTCCCTTTCCGCAATATCGCTTCAATGGCTGGCCGGCCTCAAGGACATCTGGCGGGTGCTGCGCCACCGCGGCCCCAGCCAGTTCCAGTTCTGGCTGATTGCGCTCATGATCGGAATCGCGGCGGGTTTTGCCGCGCTCTTCTTTCGCAAGGGTATCGCCGCGCTGCAGGCCTGGGTTTATGGCGCGCCGGATCTCGACTACCTGCATTCCTACGCGCAGGGGCTGCCTTGGTATGTGCTGGTTTCCATCGCGGCAGGCGGCGGTCTGGTGGTGGGGCTGATCCTGGACCGCTTCACCGCCGATGCCCGGGTGCGCTCGGTCGCCGACGTCATCGAAGGCGCAGCTCTACATGACGGCCGGGTTGAGCACAAGGAGGGCCTGGCCTCGGCGCTGGCGTCCTTCATAACGCTGTCCACCGGCGGCTCCACCGGCCGGGAGGGACCGGTGGTGCACCTGGCAGGGGTGATCTCCACCTGGGTCAGCAACCGGATCAACGCCGATGGCATCACAGGCCGCGATCTGCTGGGCTGCGCTGTCGCTGCGGGGGTTTCAGCCAGCTTCAACGCGCCAATCGCTGGTGCGCTGTTTGCGATGGAGGTCGTGCTGCGGCATTTCTCGGTCAACGCCTTCGCGCCGATCGTGGTGGCCTCTGTAGCAGGCACTGTGATCAACCGGCTTGAATACGGCGATGTCACCGAGTTCACCCTGAACACCCCCGGCGCGCTGCAGTTCTATGTGGAACTGCCGGCTTTCCTGATCCTCGGCCTGATCTGCGGCCTGGTGGCGGTGGCACAGATGCGGGCAATCTTCTTTGCCGAGAAGGTCGGCAATGCGGTGCAGAAACGCCTGTCGCTGCCGCGCTGGCTGCGGCCTGCCGTGTCCGGCGCCATGCTGGGCGTGATTGCCGTCTGGTTCCCGCATATCATCGGCGTGGGTTATGAAACCACGGTGCTGGCGCTCACCGGCGGGCTGCTGCTGGGGCAGGCGGTGGTGTTCACCGTGGTCAAGACCGCGGCGGTTGCCATCACCATGGGCGGGCGCATGGGCGGCGGGGTCTTTTCTCCATCGCTGATGATCGGAGCGCTGACCGGACTGGCCTTCGGCCTGATCGCCACCGCGGTGCTGCCGGATGTTTCCGGCACCCATACGCTTTATGCCTTTGCCGGCATGGGGGCGGTGGCGGCGGCGGTGCTGGGGGCGCCGATTTCCACCACTCTTATCGTGTTTGAGCTGACCGGCGATTGGCAGATCGGCCTGGCAGTGATGGTCTCGGTCTCCATGTCCACTGCGCTTGCCTCGCGGCTGGTGGCGCGCTCATTCTTCCTGACGCAGCTGGAGCGGCGAGATATTCACTGTGCCGCCGGGCCGCAGGCCTATCTGTTGGGCATGATCCGTGCCGGAGCGGTGATGCGGCCGATGGGCGACAGCCGCTGCGCTGCGCTGGAAGAGTGCCAGGCCCTGGTGGAGGACGGGTTGTGCATCCGAGCCTCCGCCTCGCTGGAAGCGGCGATGCCGGTGTTTGACCGCGCGGATACGCCTTACCTTCCGGTGGTGATGGAGGATGGCGGCGAGGAGGAGGTCATCGGTGCGCTCTATCATGTGGATGCGCTGAAAGCCTACAATCGGGCCTTGGCCGCGACAGCGGCAGAGGAGCACAGGTAGGCGGATCTGTCCGGTTGCGGCTGTGCTGCCGGGTCCCGCGCCGGTTTAGGGGAAATCTGTCCCGCCATTCCCCGGATATGTGAGATTTCCGCTACAGGTTAAGGTTTAATTAATCTGTGCATTGCTCTGCGGCAGGGAGTGACTCAACATTACATTTGAAAATTGCAAGGCACACTCACATCGGCAGGCAACAAAATGCACACCTTCGAAACCGGCCCGCAAGAGGCTGGTGCGAAACAAAAGGCAAACGAGCGGGAAAACGAGCGGGCGGCCCTGGAAGCGGCGATCAACTACGCGATCCAATGCGCACGTGAAACGGATTTTCCTGGCGCAGGCGACTCGCTGGAGAAAGCCAGGCTGGACCTCAGCCGGGCCATTCTGACCTGAGCCGCACCTTTCGCACCGGCAACTGACCTGCGCCCCGTGCGGAGGCAGGCGGGTGCGTCCGTTTGCGCGGCACGCAGGAAAAGAAACACCGGCGCCAAGGCGCCGGTGCATGATTGTTGAAGGTGAGCGCCATGCGGCTGGGCAGCTCAGACCTGCTCCACCTTGACGGACTCGCTCAGCACAAAGGCCAGGTGACCCTTGATCTGTGCCACTTCGTCTTTCGGATTCTCATAGCTCCAGGCCGCGTTTTCGGTGACCGAGGATTTGTTTGCGATCGAGAAATAGCTGGCCTCGCCTTTGTGCTGGCAATGGGTGGTCTTGCTGGTGCGGTCCAGGAACGCCATCGCGATATCGTCGCGCGGGAAATAAATGACCGGATCCAGATCGCCCTCCGACAGCTCCAGTGCATTGGAGGTTTCCCCCAGTACGGCGCCGCCGGAGCGGACGGTCCAGGTGCCTTCGGCCTTGCGGATTCGGATAGTGGTCATGCGTGTTTTCCCATTCTCTTCGGTCTTGTCGTCTTTGGTTCAGTCTATGTAGCAGCCTATGTGACACCGCTGTGTCACAAGGGGGCGGTTGCGGCATCAAGCCACGCCCTTGCGGCGGGGCTGAGCAGCGGTCCGATCTTCTCCGAAACCTCACTGTGATAGCTGTCGAGCCAGTCTTTTTCGTCTGCTGTCAGCATGGAGGCGTCCACCAGCCGCCGGTCGATCGGGGCAAAGGTGAGCGTGCGCCAGCACAGCATGTCGCGCTCCGGGTCGCTGGTGTCAAGGGCCGGGGCCGCTTCCACAACCAAAAGGTTCTCGATCCGGATGCCAAAGGCGCCTTCGCGGTAGTATCCCGGCTCGTTCGAGAGGATCATGCCGGGTTCCAGAGGCACATGGCTGGTGCGCGCCAGCCGTTGCGGCCCTTCATGCACGCTGAGGTAGGCGCCGACGCCGTGGCCGAGCCCGTGGTTGAAGTCCTGCCCTGCCAGCCACAGCGGCATCCGGCCGATGCATTCGATGTCGCGGCCTGCCAGGCCCTTGGGCCAGCGCAGGCGGGACATCGCAATCATGCCCTGCAGAACCCGCGTGTAGGCCGCGCGCTCTTCCCCGCCCGGCGTGCCGATGGCGATGGTGCGGGTGATGTCGGTTGTGCCGTCCAGATACTGGCCGCCGCTGTCCATTACCAGCAGGTGTCCGTCCTCCAGCCTTGTGTCGGTTTCCTCGGTCACGCGGTAGTGCATGACGGCGCCGTTCTCACCGGTGCCTGCAATGGTTTCAAAGCTGATGTCGCGCAGGGCGGGGTCGGCGCTCCGCAGTGCTTCCAGTTTTTTCACCACGCCGATTTCCGTGATGGTGCCGGGCGCCTGGGTGTCGAGCCAGGCCAGCATCTCGACGATCGCCGCGCCGTCGCGCAGATGGGCCGCGGCGCTGCCGGCGATCTCGGCGGCATTTTTGCGCGCCTTCGGCAGCGCGCAGGGGTCGCCTGCAGGCACCATGCGGTCGCCAAGCGCGTCGGCCACGATCTGCGGCAGGGTGCCGGAATCGGAGGCGACGGAGCCGTTGAGCGCGGCGGCGGCCTTGAGGAAGTCTTCGGGGGCATGCACGGTGACGGAGCCGTCAAAATGGCCATGCAGCCCTTCCAGCTTCTCTGCCGCCATGAACAGGTCCACCCGGGCGTCGCCGTGCAGAATGGCAAAGCCGTGCGCCACCGGGTTGCGGGCCACGTCTGCGCCGCGGATATTGAGCAGCCACATGATGCTGTCGGGCAAGGTGATAACTGCCGCCGCCTGGCCTGCCTTACGCAGGCCCTTGGCCAGCCGGGCGCATTTGTCCGCAGCGCTTTCGCCTGCGTAGTCCAGCGGGTGCGCGGTTACCGGGTTCATCGGCGGCGCGGGCTGGTCTTCCCAGATCCGGTCTACCAGGTTCTCGCATTGTGCCAGGGTGATGCCGCTGCCCGTCAGCTCCTTTTCCAGCGCGGTGATCTGCCCAGCAGCATGCAGCCAGGGATCAAATCCCACCTTGCCGCCCCCCGGGAGCTGCTCCTTCAGCCAGTCCGCCAGCTGCACCTCGGGCCAGGGCACAGGCGTGTACTCCGCGGCCACCTGCCGTTTCACCTGGGTGCGGTAACGGCCGTCGATGAAGACGCCGGCAGTCTCCTTCAGCACCGCGCAAAAGCCCGCGGAGCCAGTGAAACCGGTCAGCCAGCTGAGGCGCTCGTCATGCGGTGCCACATATTCGCCCTGATGGGCATCGGCGCGCGGCACCAGGAAGCCGTCGAGACCTTCTGCCGCCAGTTCCTTGCGCAGGGCGGCCAGCCGGGGCGGGCCCTGCTCCGGGCGTGCAGTCACATCGAAGGTCTGATACATCAGCGTCTCTCCTGCTTAAGGGGCGGGGCGGCGGCAGGGGAAATCCCGGCGGCCGCGGCAAAGAAAAGGCGCGGGGCTGAGCAGCCGCGCGCCCCTTCTTGTCCCAAATCGCCCTGCGGCTGGCAAGGGTGGCGGCGGAGAGATTTTCCGGGACCTGACGGAACACGTGAAAGACACTTATCCCGCGGTGTGCTCCCGCCCAGCCTTGGCGCATCTCAGATGCGCTGTGGCCCGTTGGGCCACGCGCCGGATGCGCGGCATCCGGCGCCGCCGCGCGCATCGCACGCGGCCATGCCCAAGACTAAAGACGGCATCTCAAGATGCAGGCCACAGGCGCGGGAGTGCGCCTTTGGCCTGGATCGGTACGGGATCAGCTGGCGCGCTTGATGCCCATGACGCGGGCGCGGGCGCGCGGGTCGCTGTCGAACAGGGCCGCCAGCTGTTCGGTCATGGCGCCGGCCAGCTGCTCCACATCGGTGATCGTCACCGCGCGCTCGTAATAGCGGGTCACGTCATGGCCGATGCCGATCGCCAGCAATTCCACCTGCTTGCGCTTTTCCACCATCGCAATCACGTCGCGCAGGTGTTTCTCCAGATAGTTCGCCGGGTTCACCGAGAGCGTCGAATCATCGACCGGCGCGCCGTCGGAGATCACCATCAGGATCTTGCGGGCCTCGCGCCGCGCCACCATCCGCCGGTGCGCCCATTCCAGCGCCTCGCCGTCGATGTTTTCCTTCAAGAGGCCCTCTTTCATCATCAGCCCCAGGTTGGCGCGGGTGCGGCGCATCGGCGCGTCGGCGCCCTTGTAGATGATGTGGCGCAGGTCGTTCAGGCGCCCCGGCTGCTGCGGCCGGCCGTCGTTCAGCCAGGCCTCGCGCGCCAATCCGCCCTTCCAGGCGCGGGTGGTGAAGCCGAGGATCTCAACCTTCACATTGCAGCGTTCCAAGGTGCGGGCCAGCACATCGGCGCAGATCGCCGCGATGGAGATCGGTCGGCCGCGCATGGAACCGGAGTTGTCGAGCAGCAGCGTCACCACGGTGTCGCGGAATTCGGTGTCCTTTTCGACCTTGAACGACAGCGGCGTGGTCGGGTTGGCAACAACCCGCGCCAAGCGGCCTGCATCCAGGATGCCTTCCTCGCGGTCGAACTCCCAGCTGCGGTTCTGCTGAGCCTGCAGGCGGCGCTGCAGCTTGTTTGCAAGGCGGCTCACCGCGCCCTTCAGCGGCTCCAGCTGCTGGTCGAGATAGGCACGCAGACGCTCCAGCTCGGCAGGTTCGGCCAGTTCCTCAGCGTTGATTTCCTCGTCGTGGGTGTCGAGGAACACCTTGTAGTCCGGGTCGGCATCCGAGACCGGCGGCGGGGCAGGCGGCTCCAGCGGTGCCTCGCCGTCGGGCATCTCTGTGTCCTCGGCCAGATCGTCGTCGGCCATTTCGTCCATTGAGACCTGGGCCTGGCTTTCGTCCTGCTGCTGCTCCTGGCTTTGCTCAGGGGAGGCGTCGGCCTGCTCTTCCTCTGAATCGTCCTGGCCGGTGCTGTCCGGGTCCTGCTGCTCCTCGGCGTTGTCTTCGGCCTCGTCATTGGCCTCGTCGTCCAGCTCATCCGGGTCATCGCCCAACTGGTCGCCATAGCCAAGGTCAGAGATCACCTGCCGTGCCAGCTTGGCGAAGGCGGCCTGGTCGGAAATGGTCTCGTCCAGGTTCTCCAGCGTGCCCCCGGCCTGGGATTCGATGAAGCCGCGCCACAGCTCCATGATGTTGGAGGCGCCCTCGGGCAGCTCGCGGCCGGTTGCCAGATGGCGCACCAGGTAGCCCGCGGCGGCTGCCAGCGGCGCCTCGGAAGAGGATTTCATCTGGTCATAGCCGCGGCGGATCGACTCGTTGCGGATCTTCACGTCGATGTTCGACGCGGTGCCGGGCATGTGGCGCGCGCCCATCGCCTCGCAGCGGGCGGTTTCCATCGCCTCATAAAGGTCGCGGGCCATTTCGCCGGGAGGGGCGTATTTGGCATGGGTGGCGTCATCGTGGAATTTGTGGCGCAGCGCCAGAGCATCCGCGGTGCCGCGTGCCAGCAGCACCTCTTCGCGGCTCATCCGCCGGGAGACCTGCGGCAGCCGCATCGAGTCGCCCGACAGCCCCGAGGGGTCGACGGTGTAGCTGACCGAAAGTTCCGGGTCGTCGGCCATGACCTTGGTGGCTTCGGCCAGCGCCTTCTTGAACGGATCGGCGGGGTTGTCGTTCGGCTTTTTCATGGTCGCACCTTATCCCTTTTGAGCATCCCCCCTTGTTTCGGGAAAGTCCAGTGGGACAGCTGCGGTTAGGGCAGCGCCCGGCCCGGCGGGGTGGGAAGCGAAGCGCCCGCCCCGTGGGGGGCGGGACGGGCGCTGCCCGGCCTGACGGCCGGGCGGTACGTCACATTCAGCCCAGCGAAACGCTTGCGGCGCTTTCGGGCAGCTCTTCGTCAAAGCAGCGCTGGTAGAACTCGGCCACGGTCTGGCGTTCCAGCTCGTCGCATTTGTTCAGGAACGACAGGCGGAAGGCATAGCCCACGTTGCGGAAGATCTCGGCGTTCTGGGCCCAGTTGATCACGGTCCGCGGCGACATAACGGTGGACAGATCCCCGTTCATGAACGCCGTGCGGGTGAGGTCGGCGACCGTCACCATCTGGGAGATGGTCTTGCGGCCCTTCTCAGTGTTGTAATGCGGCGCCTTGGACAGGACGATGGCGCTTTCGGCGTCATGGCTCAGGTAGTTCAGGGTGGAGACCAGCGACCAGCGGTCCATCTGCGCCTGGTTGATCTGCTGGGTGCCGTGGTAGAGGCCGGTGGTGTCACCCAGGCCGACGGTGTTGGCGGTGGCAAAAAGGCGGAAGAACGGGTTCGGGGTGATGATCTCGTTCTGGTCCAAGAGGGTCAGCTTGCCGTCATGCTCCAGCACCCGCTGGATCACGAACATCACGTCAGCGCGGCCGGCGTCGTATTCGTCAAACACGATTGCAACCGGGTTGCGCAGCGCCCAAGGCAGGATGCCCTCGTGGAACTCAGTGACCTGCTTGCCGTCGCGCAGCTTGATCGCGTCCTTGCCGATCAGGTCGATCCGGCTGATGTGGCTGTCGAGGTTGACGCGGACGGAGGGCCAATTCAGCCGCGCAGCGACCTGTTCGATGTGGGTCGACTTGCCGGTGCCGTGGTAGCCCTGGATCATCACGCGGCGGTTGTGGCTGAAGCCGGCCAGGATCGCCAGCGTGGTTTCCGGGTCGAACTTGTAGGTGTGGTCCATGGCCGGCACCCGCTCGGAACCCTCGGCAAAGCCCTTGACCGTCATATCCGTGTCGATCCCGAACACATCGCGCACCGAAATCGCTTCGGTCGGTTTCGCATTCATATCCACAAATCCGTCGGTCATCGCAGTCGGTCCTTATCCCTCTTCCCTGCCGTCAGGGGTCAATTCGCGGGATTGGTGCCTGATCTGGCGGCCAAGGGCAAGGGAAAGTCGCGCCGGAAACCAGCTGAGGCTGCGATTGGCCGTCAACTGGACGGGCGGAAGCGGCAGAGCAGGACCTGCGGCAGCCGCCGCATCAGCGTCAAAGCGCCCCCAGCCGGGCAGCGGGGGGCGCATTCTGCCGGTTATGTCGCGCTCTTGGGGGGACAGCTGCGTCCGGCATGACCCTGCGTAGCCGGTTAAGGCGGCACGCGTCAAAGAAATAAAATCTCTATCGTAAAATTTCGGCAAGAGACCGCCCATTGCAACTGCCGGTGCCGCAAAGAAAAAGGGCGGCTTCAGCCGCCCCGCATTGCGCAATTCCGCCCGCGCTCACTTGAAGCTGCGGCTGTCCTTGATCTGATCCCAGGCCCAGCGGACCTCTTGCAGCTGTTCTTCCTGGCTGCGGTCGCCGCCGTTCATGTCGGGGTGCAGCACCTTGATCAGTTTCTTGTAGGCCTTGCGGATATCGGCCTTGGACCAGTCGTCCTTAGCCTCGAGGATCTCAATGGCGCGGCGCTCGGTCGGCGGCAGGCGGCGGCCTGCTTTGGCGGCGCGGCCCGGGTTCTGTGTGGCGTTGGCGCCCAGCACCTGATGCGGGTCCTCGATGCCCAGCCGCGCCCAGGCACGCGCCTCCGGGTCGCCGAGCGGCTTGGTCTCGCGCTCCCACACCTTGTCTTTGGAGCGCTGCGCGTTCAGTTCGGCCTCTGTAGTGCCCTCAAAGAAGTTCCACTGGTTGTTGTACTCGCGCACATGCTCCTGGCAGAACCAGTAGAAGTCATCCAGCACATCCGGCGCCTTGGGTGCGCGGAACTTGCCGGCCTCCTGGCAGCCGTCCTTGTCGCAAACGCGCTGGGACGTCTCAGAGGCGCCCGTGGCAGCGCGCCGCCCGCGCGGGTTTTTCTTCTTGGCGGAGCGGACGGACATATCGAAGCCAAAGGGATCGGATTTGGTCATGGGGCGCACCTTCTAGACGCATCTGTTCGACTCGGAGGCAGCAGTTTAGTCTAAGGGGCGCCAGATTGAAGGGGCGCAGAGAAAAAAATATGCGGATGAGCGGAAAATGAGTGTGAAGCAGGAAATGGAAGCGGCGCTGCAGGCGGCCTTTGCGCCCTCAGAGCTGGAGGTGGTGAACGAAAGCCACAAGCATGCTGGCCATGCCGGCGATGACGGCTCGGGAGAGAGCCATTTTGCGGTGAAAATCCGTGCCGAAGCGTTTCAGGGCATGAACCGGGTTCAGCAGCACCGGGCAGTGCACAAGGCGCTGGGGGGCATCGTGCCGCGCATTCACGCGCTGGCGCTTGATATCGGCGCCTGAGCCGCACCGCGGCGGGCGGAAACGCCTGCCCGGAAGCCAGCGGGCCGCAGGGCGGGCAATGCGCCCGCCAGTTTCCGGTTTACTTGTCGCCGCCGTCTTTCAACCCGGCCCGGGCCTTCAGTGCCGCGGTCATGCCGGAAACCGGACTCAATTCCTCGACCCCGTCATCGGCCAGCATTTTTGAGGCTCCGGGGCCGGGCACCTGTTCCGCATCCGGTGGTGCCTCGGGGTCGCCTGCTGCCGCTGTCAGCCGCGGTGTTTTTGTCTCGTTGTGGCGGACGGCGGATGGCGCTGCGGGTTCCTTGCGGCCTGTTTCCGGCAACTGAGCGGCCTGCTTGGCCGCCAAGGGGCGGCGGAACACCATCACGTTGCGCCAATTGGTGGCGGAGCCCATCATGCCGGAGCGTTCCTCGCTCGGCAGCAGTTCGGCCCGCTGGAACTCCCAGCCGTCCGCCGCCATCTCGTTCAGCAGGATTTCGATCGAATTGGCAAAGCGCGCCTCCGGTGTCTTCACACCTTTGGCCTTGGTGCCCTTGGCCGGGGCGGGAACGACCTTGTACTCGAATGCTTGCATGAACGTCTCCTGTCTCGCAGCGCAGGTTTAGCGGAAAGGGGGAGGCGGTCAAGGCACGCTGACGGGCACATGCGCGGCAGCCAGCCGTTTCCGGGCAGGAAACTTCGCATTATTCCGCCTCCCCGGCGGGACTCAGCGCTGTTCCGCGGCCAACTGCACCAAAGTCAGGCAGACCTCCGTGGCCTTGGCCATGTCCTGAACCGAAATCCATTCCAGCGGACCATGCACGTTCTGCATGCCGGTGAAGATATTGGGTGTCGGCACCCCGAATTCGGTCAGCCGCGAGCCGTCGGTGCCGCCGCGGATCGGGGCGGAGATGGGCTCGATCCCATGCGCCTTGCAGGCGGCCAGCGCCAGCTCCACCGGGGTCATGTCGTTCTCCAGCCAATAGCGCATGTTGCGGTACTGGGGAATGATTTCGCACGCAATCTCCGCCCGCGGCTCCGAGGCCTGCACCGCCTCGCAGACCTTCTTGAGCAGATCGCCCTTGGCCGTCAGCCCGTCCAGTTCAAAATCGCGCAGGATCAGCTTGATCTCCATCTCCGACGAGCCGCCGTTCATGTCGGTGATATGGATGAACCCCTCGCGCCCGTCCGTCGTCTCCGGCGTCATCGTGGCCTGCGGCAGCGTTTGCACGATTTTTGCCGCCAGATGCGCGGCGTTGACCATTTTCTCCTTGGCCCAGCCGGGGTGGATCGACACGCCCTTGACGGTGACCACAGCGCGGTCGGCGGAGAAGCTTTCATAAACGATCTCGCCTGCGTCGCCGCCGTCCAGAGTATAGGCAAAATCCACGCCCAGGTCTTTGGGCAGCTGCTCGCCAACGCCGCGGCCGATCTCCTCATCCGGGGTGAAGGCGAGGCGGATTTTCGGGTGCTTGATGCCCGGGCTTGCCAGCAGGTGGCGGGCCAGCGTCATCACGATGGCGACGCCTGCCTTGTCGTCGGCGCCCAGCAGCGTGAGGCCGGACGCGGTGATCAGGTCGTCGCCTTTTTTGGATGCAAGGTAAGGGGATTTTCGTGGTGACAGCACGAGGGCCGGGTTGTCGGGGTAGGTGATGTCGCCGCCATCATAACCCTTGATCACCCGCGGTTTGACGCCGGTGGCGTTGAACTGCGGCGCGGTGTCGACATGGGCGAGGAAGCCGATGGCCGGTCCCGTTCCGGTGGCGGGAATGGTGGCCAGCACGACGCCGTACTCTGTGAGCACCACTTCTTCAGCGCCGATCTCCTGCAGCTCCGCCACCAGCAGGTTCAGCATGCCGAACTGGATTGCGGTGCTGGGGGTTGCAGTGGAAGTCTCGTCGCTCTGGCTGTCAATGGCGGCGTAGCGGACCAGACGGTCCTCGAGTTCCTGATCGAAAATGCGTTCCATGACACCTCCGGGGTTTTGGCGGGAGCAAAGCCGCTGGCGCTGGGAAGGTCAAGGCGGGGAATCCGCAGCGGCAGCGGGAAAAAGCGCTACCCGGTGCGCAAAGGGAGCATGCATGTCCTCCCCCATCTCGGTCACGAAAAAGGGCGCCGTGAGGGGGCGCCCTTTTGAAATCCGTTTTCCGCAGGGATCAGCCGCCCAGTTTCCTGGCGACCAGCTCGTTCACTGCCTTGGGATTGGCCTTGCCGCCGGTGGCCTTCATCACCTGGCCGACGAACCAGCCCGCGAGCTTGGGGTTCTCCTTGGCTTTTTCCACCTGCGCCGGGTTGGCGGCGATGATCTCGTCCAAGGCGGTCTCAATCGCGCCGGTGTCGGTCACCTGCTTCATGCCGCGCTCCTCGACGATCTGCGCCGGGTCGCCGCCTTCGGTGTAGACGATTTCGAACAGGTCCTTGGCAATCTTGCCAGAGATGGCGTCAGAGGCGATCAGGTCGATGATGCCGCCCAGCTGCGCCGGGGAGACCGGGGATTCGGTAATCGCGTGGTCTTCTTTCTTCAGGCGGCCGAACAGCTCGTTGATGACCCAGTTGGCAGCCAGCTTGCCGCTGCGGCCCTTGGCGGTTTCCTCGAAGAAGGCGGCCGATTCCACATCCGCGGTCAGCACCGATGCGTCATAGTCGCTGAGGCCGAAATCGTTGATGAAGCGCGCCTTTTTCTCGTCCGGAAGCTCCGGCAGATTGGCGGCGATATCATCCACCCAGGCCTGCTCGATTTCCAGCGGCAGCAGGTCAGGATCGGGGAAATAGCGGTAGTCGTGCGCTTCTTCCTTGGAACGCATGGAGCGGGTCTCGCCCTTGTCCGGGTCATAGAGACGGGTTTCCTGCTCCACCTTGCCGCCGCCCTCGATGATGGCGATCTGGCGGCGCGCTTCCACCTCGATGGCCTGCTGGATGAAGCGCATCGAGTTCATGTTCTTGATCTCGCAGCGGGTGCCGAGATGCGAGAAGTCCTGGGTTTCCTGGTATTTCTCGTACTGGCCGGGCAGGCAGACAGAGACGTTCACATCGGCGCGCAGGTTGCCGTTCTGCATGTTGCCGTCGCAGGTGCCCAGGTACTGCATGATCTGACGCAGCTTGGCGATATAGGCAGCGGCTTCCTCAGGACCCCGGATATCGGGGCGGGAGACGATTTCCATCAGGCAGACGCCGGTGCGGTTCAGGTCGACAAAGGACATGTTGGGGTCCATGTCGTGGATCGATTTGCCCGCGTCCTGCTCCATGTGGATACGCTCAACCCGCACGTTGCGCGCGGTGCCGTCGCCCAGCTCCACCAGCACTTCGCCTTCGCCCACGATGGGGTGATACAGCTGGGAAATCTGGTAGCCCTGCGGCAGGTCGGGATAGAAATAGTTCTTGCGGTCAAAGGCTGACCACAGGTTGATATCGGCCTTCAGGCCCAGGCCGGTGCGCACCGCCTGTTCAACGCAGTATTCGTTGATCACCGGCAGCATGCCGGGCATTGCCGCGTCGACAAAGGCCACGTTCGAATTCGGCTCGGCACCGAACTTGGTGGAGGCTCCGGAGAAAAGCTTGGCATTGGAGCTGACCTGGGCATGCACCTCCATGCCGATGACCAATTCCCAGTCATGCTTGGCGCCCGCGATCACCTTGGGCTTGGGGAGTTCATATGTCAGGTCGAGCATGGTTTTCCGCCGTATCCGAATGTCTTTGGTTGGCAAGCGTTCTAGGCCCGTGCGCGGGCAGGGGCAAGGGGGCAATGGGTTCTTGGCGCGGCCTGCAAGCCCGGGCCGCGCCCGACCTTCCCCACGGGAGGGCGCATTCGCACCCTCCCAGGCTCGGGCGCGGCCCTCCGCTGAGAGCGAAACATTCGCTTGGCGGGGTTTGGTAGCGGGGCTAAGAATGACGTCCGAGAATAAGAAGGAGCCGCCGCCTTGGACACATCCGCCCGCATCAGCCAGACCATTGCCACGGAAATCGGCGCCGCCGCCAAGCAGGTGAGCGCGGCCGTCGCGCTACTGGATGAAGGCGCCACGGTGCCCTTCGTCGCGCGCTACCGCAAGGAGGCAACCGGGGGCTTGGATGACACTCAGCTGCGCACCCTGGCGGAGCGGCTGGAGTACCTGCGCGAGCTGGAAAAGCGGCGGGCGGCCATTCTTGACTCGATCAAAGGGCAGGACAAGCTGACCGATGATCTGGCCGCGTCCATCGCCAAGGCGGAGACCAAGGCGCAGCTGGAGGACATCTATCTGCCCTACAAGCCCAAGCGGCGCACCAAGGCGATGATTGCCAGGGAAAACGGGCTGGAGCCGCTGGCAGATGCCATTCTGGCCGACCGCAGCGCCGATCCGGAGAAACTGGCCGAGGGCTATGTCACCGAGGCGGTGGCCACGGTGAAAGACGCGCTCAACGGCGCGCGGGATATCATGACCGAGCGGCTGACCGAAAACGCAACACTCTTGGGTCGGCTGCGGGAGTTCCTGCAGCGGGAAGCGGTGCTGACCGCCAAGGTGATTGAGGGCAAGGAGCAGGAGGGCGCCAAGTTCTCCGACTATTTCGAGCATTCCGAGCGCTGGGCCGATGTGCCCTCGCACCGGGCGCTGGCGATGCTGCGCGGCTCCAACGAGGGCGTGCTGACGCTGGACGTCGGGCCGGAGCCGGAAGAGGGTGTCGCCAAGGCCGAGGCGATGGTCGCGGCGGAATTGGGCGCGGGCGGCAACGGGCCGGGCGACAAGTGGCTGCGCAAGGTGGCGGGATGGACGTGGCGGGTAAAGCTGTCGCTCTCGATGATGCTGGAACTGATGGGCGACCTGCGCGGGCGCGCGCAGGAGGACGCCATTCAGGTCTTTGCGCGCAACCTCAAGGACCTGCTGTTTGCAGCTCCGGCCGGTGCGCGGCCGACTCTTGGGCTTGACCCGGGCATCCGCACCGGCGTTAAGGCGGCAGTGGTTGATGCAACCGGGAAACTGGTAGCCACAGAAACCCTGTACCCGTTCCAGCCGAAGAACGATCTGCGCGGGGCGCAGGTGTCGATCGTGAAACTGATCGCCGAGCACGGCGTGGAGCTGATCGCCATCGGCAACGGCACCGCCAGCCGCGAGACCGAGCGGATGGTGGCAGAGGTGCTGCAACACCTGCCCGCCAAGATCAAGGCCCCGACCAAGGTGGTGGTGTCTGAGGCCGGTGCCTCGGTCTATTCCGCCTCCGAACTGGCGGCGCGGGAGTTCCCGGATCTTGATGTGTCATTGCGCGGCGCGGTGTCGATTGCACGGCGCCTGCAGGACCCTCTGGCTGAGCTGGTGAAGATCGAGCCCAAGAGCATCGGTGTCGGCCAGTACCAGCACGATGTGGACCAGCACAAACTGTCGAAATCGCTGGAGGCGGTGATTGAGGACGTGGTGAACGCGGTGGGTGTGGACCTGAACATGGCCTCGGCACCGCTGCTGTCCCATGTCTCGGGCCTCGGCCCCGGTCTGGCAGAGGCGATTGTGGCGCATCGCGATGGGAACGGGGCGTTCAAGTCGCGCCGGGAGCTGCTGAAGGTCGCGCGGCTGGGTCCCAAGGCGTTTGAACAATGCGCGGGATTCTTGCGCGTCCGGGATGGCAAGGAGCCGCTGGATGCGTCTTCGGTCCACCCCGAGAGCTATGATGTGGCGCGCAAGATCGTGGCCGCCTGCGGGCGCGATATCCGCCAGATCATGGGCGACGCTGCGGCGTTGAAAGGCCTGCGGGTGGAGGATTTCGTCGGCGGCGATGTCGGCCTGCCAACCGTGCGCGACATTTTTCAGGAACTGGAAAAGCCGGGCCGCGACCCGCGCCCGTCTTTCGTGACCGCGTCCTTCAAGGACGGGGTGGAGGAGATCACCGACCTGAAGCCTGGCATGGTGCTGGAGGGCACCGTGACCAATGTCGCGGCCTTTGGCGCCTTTGTGGACATCGGGGTGCATCAGGACGGTCTGGTGCACGTGAGCCAGCTGGCCGACCGCTTCGTGAAGGACCCGCATGAGGTGGTGAAGACCGGCCAGGTGGTCAAGGTCACGGTGACTGAGGTTGATGTGCCGCGCAAGCGGATCGGGCTGACCATGAAGAAGGACGGCGGTGCCTCGGCCAAGGAGGACCGCAACGCGCGCGGCCCGGCCAAGAGGGCAGGCCTGCGCCGCGGCGGCAAGCCCGGCGGCCCTAAGGCAGGCAAGGGCCAGATGTCTGCTGGCCCCAAAGGCGGCCAAGGCAAGGATCAGGGAACCGGCGCGCTGGGCGCTGCCCTGATGGACGCGTTCAAGAAGAAATGACGGGCCGGGGCCGCGGCCCCGTTTCCTGTTCAGGCCGGGCTGAGCTGCAGGCCCTGCTCGGTGAAAGCGACCTTCTGTCCGCTTGCGATTTCTTCGCGGAACACCGCGGCGATGGCCTGCATCGCACCGGCGTGGCCGCGGGCGGCGAAGCGGCTGACAGAGCGGACAAGGGCGCTGTTGTCGAAGCCTTCTTCCGCGTGCGCCCAGATCAGCGGATGCAGTTCTGTCAGGTGGTCGCGGATCAGCCAGTTTGCGGCTTCGGCAATCCTCAGCCGCGGCACATCGGCCTGCTGGTCCTCACCCCGCCCCTTGCGCAGGGCAACCGTGCAGTAGGCAGCCAGCAGGTTGATCATTTCCTGCGAGGGGTTGGCCTTCACAATATCGCGCAAGCCATCCAGGAAGAAACGGGTGTCGACCCGGGCGCAGGCCTGATCGTCGATTGTTATGGCATCGAAATAAACCCAGGTGTAGCCGCCTGCGCCCCAGGTCTGTTCGGTGCGGGCGGCGGTGCGGCGGGCTTCCAGCTCCAAGGCGGGATAACTGCCGGACGCGCGGGGCAGCATCCGGGTTCCCAGCGCCCGCATGTGGCGGTGGTTGACAGGGGCCAGGTCAATCAGCGCGCTGTAGGCATCCGCGACTTGAACGGTGCTGCCTGTGCGTCCGGCAAACAGGGCGCATTGCGCCGCTTGCAGAAACGGGCTGCTGCGGCTGTCTGCCGCAATCTGGTCCAGCAGGGCGGCAGCGCGGTCGAAATGGGCAGCGCAGCGGCGCTGGTTTGATTGCGGCCGGGCCTGGCCGCCGACGCTGCGCCAGGCCCAGCCGATGTCGGTATGGGCCAGCGCTACAAGGGCTGTCAGATAGGGGTCGCTGCGGTTTTCCGCCCGCAGGGCTTCAAACGCCATCAGGCCGCGGATCAGGGCGCGGCTGCGGGGGCTCTCGTTATCGGCCACCGCCCGTTCGGTTGCGGTGACCACATCGGCACGGGCGCCGTAGGCGATGAGGTCGGCCAGAGGCAGGCCGCAGGGGGCGGCGGCGCGGCTTTCGTCCGCCTCGCGGATCCGGCTCGACAGGTCCTCCCAAAGTTCCTGGCGCGCCAGGAACTGGCCGCGCTCCTGGGCCGCGATGCTTTGCGGATCGCCCTGCGCGCTGCAGACCGGAATCGACAGGCAGTCCTCGAGCCGCCCGGGCGGAAGCTGTTCGGCAGGGGTCTGAGCAGGGGATGGGGCTTGGCGGGCAGCCGGTCGGGACCGGCTGGATACCAGGCCTGAAATCCGGGACAGAAGATCCCGCGCCTGTCGAGACTGTGTGAGCATTTGCGCTTCCTGATACGTGGCAGCTTATCGTTGGTCACAGTTTCGTCAGGCAATGGGGCGCAAAGATGGCGGCAGTGAGGAAGTTAACGCGCGCAGGCGGTGAAATACGCAGGAGCGTCGCCTTGGCCGCCTTGAGTTTGAATTGAATTTGGCCGGCTTTTTACGGATGCGGTCAGAACGCGGTGAAGTGGTGACGTTCGGTGCGTATGCTGCGTTTCTGAAATTCGGCATCGGCTTCCGCGTAGAGCGGCGTGGCCTCCTGCGGCAGGCGGATTCGCTTGCCATTGCGCAGGATCAGCGTTGCCCGCACCGAGAAGTCCCAGCGCGTGTCGAACCGCACCCGTTCGATTTCATCCAGTGCTGCTTTGCCTGTCAGCTTTCCGGTGAACCATTCGACTTTATCTTGCGAAATCTTCAGGCCGGACAGGGGGTTGCGGATGAGATCCGCAACGGCAGGCAGGACCGGCAGGGCCAGAATGACCACCAGCCACACCGCCGCATCCAGCGCCAGCCACAGCACCAGAACGGCAGCCAGCCAGCCGCCGGTTGCCAGAACGGCTGCGGTCGAACGTCCGCGGCGGGAGAAGCTGTAGTCCTCCGCCGGTGCGGGTTCTCCGGGAACGTCAGGCATCCAGGATCCGGGTCACCATTTCGTTGGTGTCGCGGCTGAGGCCTTCGGTGTTTGCAATCCGCGTCAGCTGGGCGCGGATCAGCGATTGGCGGCCGGCATCGTAGCGCTTCCAGGTCTGGTAGGCGGCGCACATCCGGGCGGTGGTCTGCGGGTTCAGCTTGTCCAGCGCGATCAGGTTGTCCGCCAGCAGCTGGTAGCCCTCGCCGCTGGCATGGTGGAAGCCCGCATGGTTGCCCGCCAGCGCGCCAAAGACGGCGCGGAACCGGTTGGGGTTCTTCATGTCAAACAGCGCGTGCTGAGTGAGGGCCTTTGCGGTGGCGGCGGTCTTCTCCGGCGCGGCGCAGGCGATCTGCAGGGCAAACCATTTGTCCATCACCAGCCGGTCGTCCTGCCATTGGTCAAAGAAGGCCCGGCTTTGGACCTCGCCCTTCTCAGCCTTTAACAGCGCGGCGAGGGCGGCATACTGCTGGGTCATGTTGTCGGCGGCAGCATACTGGCGCACGGCCTGCTCGCCGCCGTCCAGCCGGGTCAGCAGCGACAGGAGGCGGCCGTTGAGGGCGCGTTTGCCGGCGCTTACGGCATCCGGAGAGTAGGGGCCTTCGACCGTTTTGGCGGCATAAAGCCGGGGCAGGCTGGTTTCCAGCTGCTGTGCCAGGGTCTGGGTGAAAGTCTCGGCCGCGTCGTAGATTTTCTGCGGATCGGGGGTGTGGCCGCGCTCGTGCAGGGTTTGGGCGATGTCGGCCTGGCTGGGCGGCGACAGAACCAGGGCGCGGAAGGCCGGGTCCTGGTCATCATCACGCACCAGCTTTTCCAGCGCGTCCAAATAGGCGGTATCCGGCGGCGCCCCGTCCAGCACCATCGCCACGCGGGTTTCCTTGGCCAGCGCGTTGCCTGCCTCCCAGCGGTTGAACGGGTCGGTGTCATGGGCCAGCAGGAAGGCGCGTTCAGCGTTGGTTGTGTCGCGCTCCAGGATCACCGGGGCGGAGAATTCGCGCAGGATCGACGGAACCGGTTTGGAGGCGAGGCCGTCGAAGGTGAAGCTCTGCTTGGCCTCGGTCAGTTCGAGAACTTCGGTCGCGCGCACTTCATCGCCATTGGGCGACAGGAGGCCCACCGCCACCGGGATCACCCGCGGCGCCTTGTCCGGCTGGCCCGGGGTCGGGGGTGTCGATTGTTCAAATGTCAGGGTATAGCTGCCGTCGGCGTAGTCTTCGGAGACTTTCACCCGCGGAGTGCCCGCCTGGCTGTACCACAGCTTGAATTGCTGCAGGTCGCGCCCGGTGGCATCTTCGAACACCTTCAGCCAGTCCTCGATGGTGCAGGCCTGTCCATCGTGGCGCTCAAAATAGAGCTTCAGCGCCTTGTAGTAGTTGTCATCCCCCACCAGGCGTTTCAGCATGCCGATCACCTCGGCGCCTTTTTCATAGACGGTGGCGGTGTAGAAGTTGTTGATCTCCTGGAACTGCTCGGGCCGCGGCGGATGAGCGAGGGGGCCGGCGTCCTCCGGGAACTGGCGGGCGCGCAGGGTGATCACATCGTCAATGCGTTTCACCGGCTCGGACCGCATGTCGGAAGTGAACTGGGCGTCGCGGAAGACCGTCAGCCCTTCCTTGAGGCAGAGCTGGAACCAGTCGCGGCAGGTAATGCGGTTCCCGGTCCAGTTGTGAAAATACTCATGCGCGATAATTGCCTCGATACGTTCGAAATTTGCATCTGTGGAGGTCTCAGGCGACGCCAGTACGCAAGAGGAGTTGAAAATGTTCAACCCCTTGTTCTCCATCGCACCCATGTTGAAGTCGTCCACGGCGACGATGTTGAACAGCTCAAGGTCGTATTCGAGGCCGTAGACGTCCTCGTCCCATTTCATCGACTTCTTCAGCGCCTCCATGCCGAAGGCGCATTTGTTCTCGTCACCGGGGCGGACCCAGATGTTCAGCTCGACCTCCTTGCCGGACTTGGTGGTAAAGCTGCCGGGGTAGTTCACCAGATCGCCCGCCACCAGGGCAAACAGATAAGCCGGTTTCGGCCAGGGGTCGTGCCATTCCGCCCAGCCCTCGCCCTGGCCCATCGGGTTGCCGTTGGACAGCATCACCGGCTCGTCGCCCTCGATCCGCACGGAGAAGGTGGACATCACATCGGGACGGTCGGGGTAATATGTGATCTTGCGGAAGCCCTCGGCCTCGCACTGGGTGCAATACATGCGGTTGGACATGTACAGGCCCTCCAGCGCGGTATTGCCGGCCGGGTTGATCTCCACCTCCGCCTCCCAGGTGAAGGGGGCGCCGGGCACTTCGCAAGTGAGCCCGCCATCGACCAGCCGAGGCTTCACGTCCTGACCGTCGATTTTTACCGAAATCAGCTGCAGATCCTCGCCGTGCAGGAAGAAGGTCTTTTCGGCAGCGTCCGGTTTCGGGGCAAAGCGGATACGGCTGAGAACCCGGGTGGTTTCCGGCGCCAGACGGAAGGTCAGGTGAACGCTTTCAACGTCATATCCAAAAGGTGTGTAGTCTTTCAGGTAGAAGGTCTGGGGCGTGTCTTTGGCCATTCTCGCTCTCCTCGGCGCTGCTTCTTTTCAGGTGTAGAGGATAGGGGCGGGACTGCAAGCGGATTGGTGTCCGGAAGCGAGTGGCCGGAAAAATCCGCAGCACTTTCTTGAAAATCAAGAAATTGAGTTCGGTTTCACAAGGCGCCTGTTTTGTTGCCGATCGGAAACCTCTATCCTAGTTAGGTCAGCATACAGTGGTGTACCGCCGGAAGGAGCAAGACATGAACCGGATCGAGAAGCAGGGAATTCAGGTTGCGCAGGAGCTGGCGGAGTTCATCGAAAAGCAGGCGCTGCCGGGGACCGGGGTTGAAGCTGAGATGTTCTGGAAAGGCCTGGCAGAGCTGGTGAACACATTCGGCCCGGAAAACCGCGCGCTGCTGGCCAAGCGGGAAGAAATCCAGGCTAAGATCGACGCCTGGCATATCGCCAACCGTGACAAGCCGCATGACCATGAGGGTTACAAGGCGTTCCTGACAGAGATTGGCTACCTGTTGCCGGAGGGCGGCGATTTCGAGATCGAGACCCAGAACGTGGACCCGGAGATTGCCAAGGTGCCGGGGCCGCAGCTGGTGGTGCCCATCACCAATGCGCGCTATGCGCTGAACGCGGCGAACGCGCGCTGGGGCAGCCTTTATGACGGGTTCTACGGCACCGATGCCATGGGCACGCCTGCGCCCAAGGGCGGCTATGACAAGGGCCGCGGCGCGCGGGTTGTGGCGCGGGCGCGGGTGTTCCTGGACGAGGCCTTCCCGGTCGACGGCACCAGCCACGCGGATGCGCGCCGCTACCATGTGCAGGACGGCCAGCTGCTGGTCGACGACCTGCCGCTGGCGCAGCCGGAGAAATTCGCAGGCTACCGCGGCAATCCCAAGGCGCCTGAATCGGTGCTGCTGCGCAACAACGGGCTGCATGTGGAGCTGGTGTTCGACCGCGCACATGCGATCGGAGCCCGCGACCAGGCCGGACTCGCCGATGTGCGGCTGGAAAGCGCAATGTCGGCGATCATGGATTGCGAAGACTCGGTTGCCTGCGTCGATGCCGAGGACAAGGTGCTGGCCTATTCCAACTGGCTGGGCCTGATGAAGGGCGATCTGGAGACCAATCTGGAAAAGGGCGGCAAGGTCATCACCCGCCGACTGAACCCCGATTTCGGCTTTACCGCGCCGGATGGCACCGCCAAGACCGTGAAGGGCCGGGCTCTGTTGTGGGTGCGTAACGTAGGCCATCTGATGACCAACCCGGCTGTGCTGGATCAGGACGGCAACGAGGCTTTTGAAGGGCTGTTGGACGCGCTGATCACCGTAATGATCGCCAAACACGACCTGAAGCGCGAGGGCGGCAATTCCGCCCTGGGCTCGGTCTATGTGGTGAAGCCCAAGATGCACGGGCCGGAAGAGGTCGCCTTTACCGACCGCATCTTTGACAAGGTCGAGGACATCCTGGGCTTGCCGCGCCACACCGTGAAAATCGGCATCATGGACGAGGAGCGCCGCACCTCGGTCAACCTCAAGGAATGCATCCGCGCCGCCAAGCACCGGGTGGCCTTCATCAACACCGGCTTCCTGGACCGCACTGGCGATGAGATCCACACCTCGATGGAGGCGGGGCCGTTCTCCCGCAAGGATTTCATCAAGCGCAAGGCCTGGATCGGAGCCTATGAGAACCTGAACGTGGATATCGGGCTGGAGTGCGGCCTGTCCGGCAAGGCGCAGATCGGCAAGGGCATGTGGGCGATGCCCGACATGATGGCGGCGATGCTGGAGCAGAAGATTGAGCACCCGAAATCCGGCGCCAACTGTGCTTGGGTGCCGAGCCCGACCGCCGCGACCCTGCACGCGCTGCATTACCACAAGGTAGACGTGTTTGCGGTGCAGGAAAAACTCCAAGCCGGCGGACGCCGTGCCCATGTGGACGGCATCCTCGAAATCCCGCTGGCGACCTACCGCAAATGGACGCCGCAGCAGATCGCCCGCGAAGTCGACAATAATGCGCAAGGCATCCTCGGCTATGTGGTGCGCTGGGTCGACCAGGGCGTCGGCTGCTCCAAGGTGCCGGACATCAACGACGTGGGACTGATGGAAGACCGCGCTACCTGCCGGATCTCTGCCCAGCACATCGCCAACTGGCTGCACCACGGTGTCGTCTCCGAGGAGGAGGTGATGGGCAGCCTGCGCAAGATGGCCAAGGTGGTGGACGAACAGAACCGCGGCGACAATACCTATCGCCCGATGGCGCCCGGTTATGACACGATCGCCTTCAAGGCGGCCTGCGACCTGGTGTTCAAGGGGCGGGTGCAGCCCTCGGGCTATACCGAGCCGGTACTGCACGCGCGGCGGCTGGAGCTGAAGGCCCAGGAAGCTTCGGCCTGACTGCGGCAAACTGACCCCAGGAAACAGTTTCAGCATTTTGACGGGTAGTAAAAGGGGGCCGTTTGGCCTCCTTTTTCCTTTCGTGACGTCAGGTAACGGGAGGAAGTACGCCAATGTCAGGGATTTCACTGGAGCAGGCCCGCACCATCATCCGCGCGGCGCTGGAATCCGGCCGCGCAATGCAGCTGAAACCGCTGTCTGTGGTGGTGCTGGATGCCGGGGGCCATGTGCAGGCGTTCGAGCGTGAGGACGGCGCCGCACCGGGCCGGTTCGCGATCGCTCACGGCAAGGCCTATGGCTCGGTTATGCTGGGCATGGCCGGCAGCGCACAGATGGCACGGGCCGAGGCGCAGGCCTACTTTATGGCAGCAGTGAACGGTGTCTACGGCGGGCAGGTGGTGCCAGTGCCGGGCGGTGTGCTTGTGCGCGGAGCGGATGGCGCGGTGATCGGCGCAGTCGGCGTTACCGGCGATACCTCTGACAATGATGCCGTTGCAGCCATGGCCGGGATCGAGGCAGCGGGCCTGCAAGGCGAAATCTGAAACTTGCCCTCCCGCCGAAGCAGGAGGGCACGTCCTGCTGTCAGGGCAGAATGACGGCGTCGATCACGTGGATCACGCCGTTCGCGGTTTCGATATCCGCAGTGGTGACGGCGGCGTCATTGACCTTGACACCGCCGTTCAGCGACACCGTGATCTCCTTGCCCATCACGGTTTCCGCTTTCATTCCATCGCTCAGATCCGAAGACATCACCTTGCCCGGCACAACGTGGTAGGTGAGGATCCGGGTCAGCTGCTCGCGGTTCTCCGGCTTGAGCAGGTTTTCGACGGTGCCGGCGGGCAGTGCCGCAAAGGCTTCATCCGTCGGGGCGAAAACCGTGAACGGGCCGTCGCCCTTCAGTGTCGCCACAAGATCCGCTGCAGTCAGCGCCGCAGACAGAGTTTCGAAGCTGCCCGCCTCGATGGCAGTGTCGACGATATCCTTTGATGCCGCAGGTGCAGTAGCGGGCAGCGCCAGACCGATAGCAATGGCCAATGCTGTCAGGGATGGGCGGTTGAACAACATGAGATTTCCTTTCTGTCATTGGAAGGAGCCGGATGGCTCTTTGCGGATTCAGCATTCCATGCAAAAATTTTGCATGACGTACACATTTGTGTGATGTGCATGTTTTTTGCATGCTGTTAAAATGCTAGGTGAAGGTTTGCTCCGGAGGTGAAAGGATGAACAGATCAGCTCTGTCGGACACCCTGCAGGACGGGCTGGAAGCCTATCGAATCGGCCCAAAGGTGCGTGCCTTGCGTCTGGCCAAGGATATGGGCCTCGCTCAGTTGGGCGGCCACACAGGGCTGTCCGCTGCCATGCTGTCGCGGATCGAGCGGGGGCAGGTGTTCCCGACATTGGCGACCTTGCTGCGCATTGCGCTGGTGTTCGGCGTCGGGCTGGATCACTTTTTCGCCCCGGGCGAGGAGGAGCCGGTATTCGAAGTGGTGCGGGCCCGCGACCGTCTGAAACTGGGCGACAAGACCGACGGGCCGGTGTCTTATCTGTTTGAAAGCCTGGACTTTCCGGTTTCAAAAAGCCGGTTTCAAGCTTATCTCGCTGAGTTTTCCGTGACCGCTGCGCAAAGCAGGCCGCACAGCCACGAGGGGGCTGAGATGGTTTATGTCATCGAGGGCAGCCTGGAACTGGCCATTCATGGCCGGACGGAAGTGCTGCAAAAGGGCGACTCGGTCTATTTCGACGCCGGGTTCGAGCACAGCTACCGGTCCGCCGGGGGGCAAAGGTGCAGGGCCCTTGTGGTGGTGTCGGGCGGTAACGCGGCCAGCGGGGAAAGCTCCTGATACGGGCATGTGCACATGTGAACAATCTGTTGCGCCGCAGGAACTGTTGAACCCTGGCAGTGGCAGGGCTAGGTTTTTCGTAAGGATCAGGAATTACGGATAGAGCATGGCGCGACCCAAAGTAGGCATTATCGGCAATTCTTACCTGATCAATGATCAGTACCCCGTGCATGCGGGCGGGACGATGAATTCCGAAGCCATCGCCGAGGTCGCAGGCTGCATGCCGCTGATGATCCCGTCAGACCCGCGCTTTGTCACTGTCGGGGAACTTCTTGAAACCTTTGACGGCTTCCTGCTGACGGGCGGACGGCCCAACGTGCACCCCAACGAGTACGGCGAAGCCGAGACCGAGGCGCATGGCGCCTTCGATCGGGCCCGCGATGCCATCACCCTGCCGCTGGTGCGCGCCTGCGTGGAGCGCGGCCAGCCGTTTCTGGGCATCTGCCGCGGGTTTCAGGAGGTAAACGTGGCGATGGGCGGCACATTGCACCCGGAAATCCGCGACCTGCCCGGACGGATGAACCACCGGATGCCGCCGGACGGCACGCTGGAAGAGAAATTTGCCTTGCGCCACACCGTTAAATTCAACTCCGGCGGCGTGTTCCACCGCCTGTTCGGCGCCGAGGAAGTGATGACCAACACGCTGCACGGCCAAGGCATCAAGCGCCCCGGTGGGCGGGTGGTGATCGACGGTCATGCACCCGATGGCACGCCGGAGGCCGTCTACATCAAGGACGCGCCCGGGTTCACCCTGTCAGTTCAATGGCATCCGGAATGGGAGGCCGCGGCGGATCCGGTCTCGCGGCCGCTGTTCGAAGCCTTTGGCGCCGCCGTCCGGGCTTGGGCGGCGGGCGGCGGGCAGACCGGTTTTCAGAAGTCAGCGTAGGGGTTTCGGGTTTCTTGGTTATGGCGGTTGAGGGGGGAGACGGCAATGCCCGGGGGCAGGGGCCGTTCCGGGTCAGGCAGTCCAGGTCAGCGGATGCAGCGGCGCTGGCGGAGATTTTCCATTCTGCGGTGCATGGTATTGCTAGCCGTTTCTACTCTCCTGAGCAGATCGCAGCCTGGTGCCCGGAAGCGCCTCCGGCCGAGTTGTTCCGGCAACGCCTGACGGACGGGCGGGCGCTGTGGGTGGCGGCCGACGGCAACGATGTTCCGGCCGCCTTCATCGATCTGGAATCCGATGGTCATATCGACATGCTGTTCTGCCATCCCCGCGCGGCAGGGCAGGGCGTGGCAGCGTCGCTGTATGGAAGGCTGGAGGCGGCGGCGCTGCGGCAAGGACTGGGTTTGCTCTATGTGAACGCCAGTGAGGCTGCGCGCGGTTTTTTCACCCGGCAGGGGTTTGCCATTGACCGGCGGCGCGAATTCGAGCGCCGCGGCGTCAAGATCCACAACTACAGGATGGTAAAAATCCTGGATTGAACGCCGGAGCAGAGGCTCGGGCGGCCCGCTCCGCAAGAGCAGGCCGCAAGCTTGTCAGGCCAGCAGATTGAAATCATGCATCAGAGGCAGCCGCCGCGCGCGTTTGCCGGTAAGGTCGTAAAGCGCATTTGCCAGAGCCGGGGCCGCTGGCGGGGTGCCGGGCTCACCCGCGCCGCTGATGTGAGACTGTTCTTCCAGAATGCGCACCTCCACCGGCGGCATGGTGTGCATTCGGATGCTGTCATAGTCAGGGAAATTCACTTGCTCGGCGGCGCCTTCGGCAAAGGTGATCTCGCCGAACATCGCGGCTGACAGTCCATAGGCCATGCCGCCGAACATCTGCGCTTTCAGGTTATGCGGATCCAGCGCAACGCCCAGGTCGGCGGCGATCCAGGCGCTCTTGAGGCGGATCAGACCGTCCTCTTCTGCCACCTCAATCACCTGCGCCACTGGCGTGCCGAAGCTGTAGGTCATGGCAACGCCCCGGCCCACACCGTCGGGCGTCTTGCCGGTCCAGCCGGACATCTCCTTGACCGCCTCCAGCACCTTGGCCGCGGGTGCCAATTCCTGGCGGGTGAGGGCAAGGCGGAACTCCAGCGGGTCCGCCCCGGCTGCATGTGCCATCTCGTCCAGGAAGCTCTCCATGAAGAAACCGTTGAAGGAGGCCCCAACAGAGCGCCAAGCGCCAACAGGGATCTGCAGATCTGCCGCATGGCCGCGGATGCGGAAGTTGGGGATGCCGTAGGGCTGGTTGAAGGCGCCGTCCACCAGTGTCGTGTCCGGCCCGGCAGGGGTTAATCCGAACCAGCGGTTCATCAGTTGCGGGGTCAGCGCCTGGCTGGCGATCTGGCCGTCCAGCAGGACCGCGCTGCCGTCCTTCACAGCGCCCCGCATCCGGGCCATGGCGCCGGGGCGGTAGAAGTCATGGGTCATGTCCTCTTCCCGGCTCCAGGTGAGCTGCACCGGGGTGCCGGGCAGCTGCTGCGCCAGCTTCGCGGCGTAAACCGAGAAGTCCATCTCGCCGCGCCGCCCGAAGCCGCCGCCCATCAGCGGGGTGTTCACCTCGACCTGCTCCGCATCAATCCCCAAGGCATCGGCGCAGTGGTTGCGGGTGAGAAGCGGCCCCTGATTGCCGCTCCAAATCTGCAGTTTACCGCCGTCGTAGAGAGCGGTGGCATTCAGCGGCTCCATTGTGGCGTGGGCAAGGAAGGGCACCTCGTATTCGGCGGTAACCTCCTGCGCACCCTGGGGAACGGCCGAGATATCGCCATCGTCGCGCAGGGTGGAATTCGGCTCCGCGTCAAAGGCAGCACGGATGGCATCCTGGATTTCGCCCTGCGTCGCCGGAATGGGCGCGGGGCCCCAGTCTGCCACCACTGCCTCGGCGGCCTGTAAGGCGAGCCATGTGTTGTTTGCAACCACGGCAAAGGCATTGCCCAAGTCCACCACCTGTTCAATGCCCGGCATCAGCAGCGCTTCGCTGGCATCAAGGCCGCTCATGGCGCCGCCTAGGTGCGGGTTGCCCTTGAGGGCTGCGAATTTCATCCCCGGCAGGCGCACGTCGATACCGAACTCTGCTGTGCCGGTGGCCTTGCTAGGCATGTCCACACGCGGCTGCGGCTTGCCCAGCAGTTTCCACTCGCTGCGGTGGCGCAGTTGGGCCTCGACCGGCTCCAGGCCGGCTGCTTCGGCGGCAAGGTCGGTATAGGCAATCTCGATGCTGCCGGGCGCTACCACCTTGCCGTCCTTGGTGGACAGCTGGCTGGCGGAAATACCCAGCCTGTTGGCCGCGGCCAGTTTCAGCGTTTCCCGGGCAGAGGCGCCCGCCGCGCGCATCCGCTCATACCCGTCCTTCATCGAGGAGGAACCGCCGGTCACCTGCATGTCCATCAGCTTGCCGGCATGGCCAAGCGCCTCGCCCAGCGAATGCATGAAGCGGGACTTGTCGTAGCCTTTGGATGGGATTGCCTCCCCCAGCAGTGCCGCGTTGTAATAGGCGGTGGCGGCAGGGCCGTGGATGACCTCCACCTGGTCCAGCGTCACGTCCAGCTCCTCGGCGATCAGCGCGGCCCAAGTGGTGTGGACGCCCTGGCCCATCTCGGCGCGCGGGGCGATCAGGGTGATCTTTTCGCCAGAGATCAACACAAACGGGTTGAAGGCCGCTTCGCCTTCTGCCGGTCTCAGCGGGTTCGGGGCCGGGCGGCTGACGTAATAGGCGCCGAAGGCGACACCGCCTACGATGGCGGCGGACCCGATCAGGAAGGAGCGGCGGGCGATTCTCTTGAAGCTGGCCATGGTTTATGCCTCCTGCATCTTCCGGGCGGCGGTATGAATGGCCGCGCGGATGCGCGGGTAGGTGCCGCAGCGGCACAGGTTGCCCTGCATCACATCGTCTATTTCCGCGTCCGAGGGTGCCGGGTTCTCGGCTAGGAGGCTTGCCGCCTGCATGATCTGGCCGGACTGGCAATAGCCGCACTGCGCCACCTGATGCTCCACCCAGGCCTGCTGGATTGCGGCCATGGCGTCCGGCGTGCCGAGGCCTTCGATCGTGGTCACCTCGCCCCAGACATCCGACAGCGCCACCTGGCAGGAGCGCACCGCCTCGCCGTCGATGTGCACGGTGCAGGCGCCGCAGGCGGCCACACCGCAGCCGAACTTGGTGCCGGTGAGGCCAACCTCATCCCGCAGAACCCAGAGGAGGGGCACATCATCAGGCAGATCCACCTGATGGGTTTTTCCATTGATGCGCAGGTCTGTTGGCATGGCGGGGCTCCCTTGCTGTGCTTCTGACAAAAGTAACTATTTTTGTCAGGGTGTCAATTGACATATTTTACAAACAATGTCAGAAGCGGAAACATGAACATGGCAGGCATTGATCCGAAACAGCAGGCAATCCTTGAGGCCGCCTGGATGGCGTTCTCAACTTACGGATTCCGCAAGACCTCAATGGATGACATCGCCAAGGGCGCGGGCATGTCGCGGCCAGCGCTGTATCTGCATTTCAAGAACAAGGAAGCGATCTTCCGGGCGCTGGTTGCCGCCTATTACGGCGCAGCGGCTGCCGGGGTGCGGGCTGCGCTGGCGGAGCCGGGGCCGCTGCCGGAGCGGCTGCTGGCGGCGTTCCAGGGCCAGGCCGGGGAGGGCGTGCAGATGATGATGTCCTCGCCGCACGGGATGGAGCTGTTCGAGATCACCAAGAGCGTCGCGGGCGAGGTGATTGCCGAGGGCGAAGCCGCCCTGAGCGGCATCTATGCCGATTGGCTGCAGAAGGAGGCCCAGGCAGGCCGGGCGGTTCTGAGCGGCGATGCCGCAGAAGTCGCCCGCACCATCAGCGCCTCCTTGAAAGGGATCAAGCAAACGGCAGGAGACTATGCCGAGTATCAAGCCGGGGTGCGCCAGCTGGCGGCCCTGGCTGGGGCCGGCCTGACGCCCCGGTGATGATCGGGCCGTTAGTGCGGCCCGATAACTATTTCACAGCTCGGTGCGCAGATGCCAGAGCTCGGGGAACAGCTCCACCTCCAGCATCCGTTTCAGATAGCTGACGCCGCCGGTGCCGCCGGTGCCGCGCTTGAAGCCGATGACGCGCTCCACCGTGGTCACGTGATTGAAGCGCCAGCGGCGGAAGTAATCCTCGAAATCCACCAGCTTTTCTGCCAGCTCATACAGCTCCCAATGGGCCTCTGTGTCGCGGTAGACCTCGGTCCAGGCTGCCTGTACCGCCTCATGCGGCTGATAGGCCTCCGACACGTCGCGGTTCAGCACTTCTTCCGGCAGCGTAAAGCTCTGCGCCAGCGCCTTCAGTGCCACATCATAAAGCGACGGCTGCTCCAGTTCCGCCTCCAGCAGCGCCAGAATGTCCGGGCGGTGGGCGTGTGGGCGCAGCATCGCTTTGTTTCGGTTCCCGAGCATGAATTCGATCTGCCGGTACTGGTGCGACTGGAAGCCTGAGCTTTGGCCCAGTTCGTCGCGGAAGGCGGTGTAATCCGAGGGGGTCATGGTGCGCAGGACGTCCCAGGCGGAATTGAGCTGCTCAAAGATCCGCGCCACACGCGCCAGCATCTTAAAGGCCTGCCGTGCCTGGCCGCCCAGCAGCCGTTCGCGGGCGGCGCTGATTTCGTGAATGGCCAGCCGCATCCACAGCTCAGAGGTCTGGTGCTGGATGATGAACAGCATTTCGTCATGGGTGTTGGTCCATGTCTTCTGCGCGTTCAACAGCATGTCGAGCGACAGGTAATCGCCATAGGACATGCGCCCGTCGAAGGACATCTGGGCGCCATCGTCCGCGGGATCGTAGGGTTGGGTCATCGGATCATTCCTTTTCCTAAGTGTAGCATAAGTCAGGGAAAGGAAGCCGTCCTCCGGTTCAAGGTGCCGCATTGGGCCAGGCGGCGCCACAGCGCAACCCAGCCCGCCGGGCGGCAGAGCGGCAGACGGTATGAGCAGCTGAGGCGCATCAGGTGACCGCGTGGCGGACCATGTATTCCGGCTGGTCCCAAAGGGCGTTTGTCATGACATCGGCGATGATCTCCGCCGCGGCGCGCACGTCGCCCTCGTCGATGTACAGCGGGGTGAAGCCGAACCGCATGATATCCGGCGCCCGGAAGTCGCCGATCACGCCGCGGGCAATCAGCGCCTGCATCGCCGCATAGCCCTCGTCGAACTTGAACGACACCTGGCTGCCACGGAAGGCGGGGTCGCGCGGCGAGGCCAACTCCAGCTGCGGGCAGCTCTTCTCAACTTCGGCGATGAACAGGTCGCACAGCGCGATGGACTTGGCGCGCACGGAGTTCATGTCGGCCTTGTCCCAGATATCCATCGCCGTTTCCAGCGCGGTCAGTTGCAGGATCGGCGGTGTGCCGACCCGCATCCGGTCGATGCCGCTGCCCGGCCGGTAGTCGAGGTCAAAGGCAAAGGGCGCCTCATGCCCCAGCCAGCCGGACAGGGCGGGGCGGGCGGTCTCTGCGTGGCGGGGGGAGACATAGATGAAGGCCGGCGCACCGGGGCCGCCATTCAGGTATTTATAGGTGCAGCCTACCGCGAAATCGGCGTTGCATTCGGCCAGATCCACCGGAATGGCACCCGCCGAGTGGGCCAGATCCCAGACCGTCAGCACACCCAGCGCATGGGCCTTCTCGGTCAGCGCCTTCATGTCGTGCTTGCGGCCGGTGCGGTAATCCACCTCGGTGATCATCAGCACCGCGATGTCCTCGGTGATGGCGTCCTCGACCGCCTCCGGATCGACCACCCGCAGCTCATAATCCGGCCCCAGCGATTTCAGCAGCCCGTCCGCCATGTACAAGTCGGTGGGGAAGTTGCCATTGTCCGACAGCACCACCTTGCGGCGCGGGTTCAGCTCCAGCGCCGAGGCGACCGCCTGGTAAACCTTGATCGACAGCGTGTCGCCCATCACCACATGGCCAGGCTCCGCCCCGATCAGCCGGCCGATCCGGTCCCCCAGCGCCTTGGGCTTGTCCATCCAGCCGGCCTTGTTCCAGCCGGTGATCAGCATCTGCCCCCATTCGTCCTGTATCATCGACCCGACCCGCTCCCGGGCGGCGCGGGGCAGGGGGCCCAGAGAGTTGCCATCCAGGTAGATCACGCCTTCCGGCAGGTCGAACATCGCCTTGGTTGCAGCAAAATCGGTCATTGGGAGCCTCGTATGCCTAGAGGTATTTCAAGCTTAAAGCTTTTGGGTTTGCTACCGCATCCGCATCATTCTGTCCAGTGCCTAGCGCTCGGCCGGCTGCGGGTCCGGGATGCCCAGTTCGACGCGTTTCTTCTTGGACAGCTTTGCTGTGACCATCTGGTAGGACAGTGAGATCTGTTCTTTCAGCTCCGTGTCCGTTAGGCCATTGTTGTCAAATTGCTGAAGCCACTTCATTCCGCGCGACGCCAGATAAGGCGCCGGGCGAACACCCGGGCGCTCCTGCAATACCTCAAAGGCGATCTCTCCGGCCTTGAAGGTGAACGCGTCCCTGCCCTCGGCCCAGCCGCAGACCGCAAACAGCTTGCCGCCCGCCTTCCAGACGTCCGAATTGCCCCATTGAACCACATGCTCTGCCGCGGGAAATCTGGCGCAGAACGCGTTGAACCCGTCCCGGTCCATCAGGTCTGCCCGCCCGCGATCTCGATGCTCTGGCCGTTCACCGATCCGGATCCCGGCCCGCACAGCCAAAGGGCCGCCGCGGCGACTTCGCTGGGCTCGATCAGCCGCTTGTGGCGGTTGGCATTCACCATCACGTCCAGGGCCTCCACCGCGCTCATCCCGGCGCGCTGGGCAATCGAGGTAATGTTGCGCTCGACAATCGGGGTGTCGACATAGCCGGGGCAGAGCGCGTTGAACGTAAATGGCGTGCCCAGATAATCCTCGCTGAGCGCGCGGGTCAGGCCGACCAGCCCGTGTTTGCTGGCCGTGTAGCAGGCGCCGCCTTTGAGCCCGCGCAGGCCCGCGATGGAGGACACGGTGATCACCCGCCCCCAATCGGTCTCCCGCATCGACTTGAAACACTCCCGGATGGTCAGGAAGGCCCCGTCCAGGTTGGTCGCCATCATGTTGCGCCAGAACTCCATCGAGGTCTTGTGCAGCGCTGCGCCCTCGGCAACGCCGGCATTGGCAACGCAGATCTGGATGGGGCCGCGGGCCGCCGCAGCAGCCTCCACCTTGTTCGCCACGTCCTCCTCGCTGCGCACATCCATCGCCAGGGGATGCAGGCCTCCAGTGGCCACCTGCTCCAATATCTCCTGCCTGCGGCCGGTAATGGTGACCTGCGCGCCTTCGGCGACCAGGGCCTGGGCAATCGCCAGCCCGATCCCGGTGCCGCCGCCGGTGACCAGCGCGTGTTTACCGTTCAATGTCATGATCCCTCGGCCTCCTATTGGCCTCCCTGTTTTGCACGCCAGCCTAACCGGGCCGGGACATCTGGCAACCCCGCTGTGCTTCCGGGCTGCAAACAGTTCCGAGGAAGCAGGCCCGAATTGCGGCAAAGGCACAGGCTGAACGCCGCGCCGGCGCTTTGGTACACAAAGAAATACATAGGCATCCGGGCCAAACTATGCAGGATCCATGCCGCAAGAGGGAACAGATTCGCCGTTTCCACGGCATGTGGGGCAAATTGTCCTTTTCTTTCAATCCCGGCCGAAGCGGGCTGGACGAGCAGGCCGGTTAAAGGAAAGTTGCCCGCGATGCGTGATACTTCAGACAGAATACTGCAAAGGGGCAGGTCGTGATGCGGTGGCTGGATATGCCGCCTGTCTGGCTCGCCGGTTTTGTTGCGGCGGCCTGGCTGCAATCGGCGCATTTTGACCTGGGCCTTTCCTTTGGCGGAGCCTGGGCCGGGTTACTGGCGGGCATTCTGACCGGCGGCGGCATCCTTCTGGCGCTTCTTGCCATCACCGAAATGCGGCGGCAGAACACTACGGTGATCCCGCATCAGACACCCAGCCGCTTGGTGCAATCGGGAATTTTCAGCCGGAGCCGCAACCCGATTTACCTGGGCGATGTGCTGATCCTGGCAGGTCTGGTTGTGTGGTTCGATGCGGTGCTTTCGCTGCCGCTGATCCCGGTCTTCCTGTGGCTGCTGGAAAAGCGTTTTGTCATTCCCGAAGAGGACCGGATGCGCCGGACCTTCCGGGCGGACTGGGCCCGGTACGAGCAAAAGGTGCGCCGCTGGATGTGATGTCAATGCGGCAGTGCGGCGTGAATTTGCGGCAATGCGGCAAAATCCTTGCGCAACAAAATTGCGCAATGTAGAGAGAATTATTGTGATCCGTACCCAGGCATTGCTGGCACGGGCAGGACGAGGGGGACCAAAAAGGTGAAAATAGGTACACCAAAAGAAACATTTCCGGGTGAGAACCGCGTAGCGATGACGCCGGAGTCTGCGGCGCAGCTGCAGAAGCTGGGGTACGGCTGCGCGATCGAGGCCGGGGCCGGGGCGGCGGCGGGGTTTTCCGATGCCGCCTATGAGGCCGCGGG
>NZ_JAHVJA010000012.1 GCF_019801465.1 Leisingera daeponensis | reverse complement strand
GGCTGCGCTCCAATCTCTTGCCGCGCCGCCGTTCCAGATAACCCTCGGTGGTGACCGTCAGCGCCTCAGCGCCGCCGGTGAGGGGTGTTCTATGGTTAGCCGAAGAGAGTCGCAACCCCTTTTTTGAAGTTTCTGTGACTTTTTGCCAGGCGGATCAAAAATCTCAATTAAAACAATCTATTAGCTTAAAGAAGAAACTCTCGCGCAGGGCTGAAAACAGTCCGAGACTGCCGGTCTGTGAAATGGTTCCGTTTAGCTGACGGAGCTGCGCCACTAAATATTGGGGCGGCATACAGAAACGGCACAAGAGACGATGCAAAAACCGAGTCGGCGCAGAATGTCTCCCCTGGCGCAAACCCCGTGATTCCCGGGGGATTTTCCGAAAACCGCTGGAACCGGTCTAAGAAACTGCGCTGGTGGCCGGCCTGGCAGCCCCCGACCGGCACCGGATCATGCCGTACAGGGGGCACGCCGCACAGGTGTCCTGCAACGGCCGGCCCCGGCGTGTCCATAGAGCGCGGGGCACCAATGGAGACACCGCTGCCCCGCGCCACGGCCTGGTTCCGCGGCCCCTGCGGGCTGTCCGGCACCAGCTGCCGCGTCAAAAATCGCCCCGGCCCTGCGCCAAGGGCAGCGCATCCGGCACCGGCACTGCCGCGGGGCGCTGGAAGTCGATCACCTCCGCCGACGGCGCCGCGGCCCTGCAGCCGTTGAATTTGGACACTTCGCGGGTCAGCTGGCCGGCATCGGACGACAGCTGACGGCTGGCGGCGGAAGCCTCCTCCACCATCGCGGCATTCTGCTGGGTCACCTGGTCCAGCTGCGAAACGCCCAGATTGATTTCACTCAGCGAAGCAGCCTGCTCCTTGGCGCCGGTGGCAATGCCGCCGATATGGGCAGAGATGGTGCCGACGCTTTCGATGATCTGCTTCAGCTCCGCTCCGGTGCGGCCCACCAGGTCGACGCCGCTGGCCACCTGCTGCTTGCTCTGGCTGATCAGCTGCTTGATTTCCCCCGCTGCCGCGGCCGAGCGCTGCGCCAGCGCCCGCACCTCGGAGGCCACCACCGCGAAGCCGCGGCCCGCCTCGCCGGCACGGGCGGCCTCCACCCCGGCATTCAGTGCCAGCAGGTTGGTCTGGAAGGCAATGTCATCGATCATTCCGATGATCTTGGCGATCTCCTCGGAGGAGCTTTCGATCTGCGACATCGCCGCCACCGCATCCTCTACAACCCGGCCGCTGCGCTCGGCCGCGGTCTGTGCCTCGCTGACGATGCCCTCCACCTTTCCGGCCCCCTCTGCCGCGGAATGAACGGTTGAGGTCAGCTCTTCTATGGCAGCCGCGGTTTCCTCCAGCGTTGCAGCCTGGCTTTCGGTGCGCTGCGACAGGTCGCCGGCGGACCGTGATATCTCATCCGCCGTGCGCCCCACCGCTTCCGACACCAGAGCGACGGCGCCGATTGCCTTCTGCAGCTGCTCCGCGGACCGGTTGAACGCTTCGCCCAGCGCCGCGATATCGGCCTGCTCCGACAGGGTGACCCTCACGCCAAGATCACCCTGGCTCATCGCTTCCAGACCGCGGGCGATCTCCTGCAGGCCGCGGCGGCGCACGGTCACTTCGGTTGCCACTTGCACAACACGCTCAACCATGCCGTCCGGCCCCTGAACCGGCGCATAGGTCGCCTGGATCCAAATGGTCTCCCCCGCCTTGGTCACCCGCGGGAACTGATCCGTAATCACCCGGCCCGACGCCAGCTCCCTCCAGAACGACTTGTATTCCGTGCTAGCCGCTAGGCCGGGCGCCACGAACATGGAATGATGCTTGCCGGTGATTTCATCCAGGCCATAGCCCAAGGCCGCCAGAAAATTGCCGTTTGCGGTCAGGATGGTGCCATCCGGCCCGAACTGGATCGTGGCCTGGGTACGGTCAACCACCCCTGCGATAACAGCGGCGCTGCTGTCCTGCTCTGCGGGCTTGGCCGCCTTGGATCTGAAAAACAAATTGTGTCTCCGCACGTTCCTGATTCTGAAATGGATCACGCAACGCTACCGTTAAAGTGCCAGAGAATTCTTAACCCCGGCGGGTCCTCGGGCAGGCGTGCTGTCGGCCTGTCCGAGGAACGTCAAAGGGCTCCCCCGGTTCCGGCCACATCAGCGCTGCCGCGGCACTGCCCGACTGCGGCAAGCGTGAGGGCAGCGTCAAAAACGCAGGAAACCCGGTTTGACCTGGGGATGTTTGCAATTTGCTAACCTGGCTCGGGCCAGATGACCCTGAATGCAACTTTTAATTGTATAATTCTTGAGGAAATTCGCACAGGCTGTACCCTGGCCGGGCCTGCCGCCTCCTCCTGCGGGACGCCGGCGGTTTTTTCCAACCGGGCCTCTCACGCCTGTTCGCAACGAGGGAACACAACAGATATGGCTTTTGCCCCGCAAACCGGCACTCAGCAGCCGCCTCTCTGGCGCATTCCGGCCGGCCAGCGCGCCTATATTGCCGCGGCCCTGCTGGTCGCTGCCGGGATCCTGTTCGACTACCTGACGCCGCTGGGAGTCGCCGCCGGCATGATCTACACCGCCGCGGTCCTCTGCACCATCTGGGCAGACAAGCCGGCAACGGCCTACACCTTTGCCGCCGCCGGATCGGTGTTGACGGTTTGCGGCTACCTGCTGTTCCACCGTTCCGGGGTCACGGAATGGATCGTGCTGACCAACCGGGGACTGACACTCCTGACGCTTTGGATTTTTGCCTTCATGGTCTACTGGCAGAAATCCATCCAGATTTCGCTGGAGCGGAAACAGCAGGAGCTCGCGGCGATACACGAGACGTCGGTCGAAGGCATGATTACAATCGGCTGCGACGGCACCATCCAAAGCTACAACCGCGCCTGCACACGGATCTTCGGCTATTCCGCTGCCGAGGCGATCGGCCGGAATATAAGCTTTCTGATGCCCCGGCCCTACCGCTCGGAGCATGACGGGTATCTCCGCAACTACCTCAAGACCGGAGAAAAGAAGGTCATTGACACCATCCGGGAGGTAAAGGGGCAGCGCAAGGACGGCAGTGTCTTTCCGCTCGAACTCTCTGTCAGCGAAGTGCAGGTTGGCGGCCACCACCTTTTCAGCGGCATTGTCCGCGACATCTCGGCGAACAAGAAGGCCGAGGCTGACAGAGAGAAATTCGTGCAGGAGCTCTCCCGGTCGAACCGGGACCTGGACGAGTTCGCCTATGTGGCCTCCCATGATCTGCGGGCGCCCCTGCGGGTGATCGACAACGCCTCCAGATGGCTGGAGGAGGATCTGGCGGAAACCCTGGATGAGGACAGCCGGGAAAACCTGCAGCTGCTCCGTTCGCGGGTGTCGCGGATGGACCGGCTGCTCGATGACCTGCTGGAATACTCCCGGATCGGGCGCAAAACGGACCACCGCTATCAGCAGCTGATGCCCGGCACCGAGCTGATGCAGGAGGTCCTGATGCTGATTGACCAGCCTGAGGGCTTCACCATCCGCATCGATCCGGCATTCGAGGGTGTCCAGCTTGTGAACATGCCGCTGAAGCAGATCTTCGCCAACCTGATCTCCAACGCGATCAAGCACAGCGAGACCGGCACCGGCACGGTGGATGTGAGGCTGCAGGATACGGGCAGCCACTGGACGTTTTCAGTGGCTGACGACGGCCCGGGGATCGAGTCGAAATACCACGAGCAGATATTCAAGATGTTTCAAACGCTGCAGTCGCGGGACAAGGTGGAGGGCAGCGGCATGGGTCTGTCCATTGTCCAGAAACATGTGCAGCACGCTGGCGGCACGGTTTCTGTCCGCTCCGCCCTGGGCGAGGGCTGCGAGTTCAGCTTCACCTGGCCCAAGCAGCGGCCCGCCGCGGCGGGAGGCAACTGACATGGACAATGGCACCGGTGCACCGGACACTGCCTACAGGGAGCTGAAGATCCTGCTGGTGGACGATGATGACGGCGACACCAAAGCGGTCCGGCGCGCCTTCCTCAAGGCCAATATCGCCAACGAAATCACCCGGGCAATTGACGGCATCGACGCGCTGGACATCCTGCGCGGGACTGGCGGCAAGGTGAAGATGGAACCGCCCTACGTGCTGCTGGCGGACATCAACATGCCGCGGATGAATGGCATCGAACTGGTCAAGGAGCTGCGCAGCGATCCGGCGCTGCGCAAATCGGTTGTGTTCTTCCTGACCACCTCCAGCGATCAGGAGGACATCGCGGCAGCCTATAACCTGAACCCTGCGGGCTACATCGCCAAAGAGACCGCCGGCCGCGATTTCCTGCGGCTGGTCAGCATGGTGGACCGCTTCTGGCGGATTATCGAACCGCCCGCGCCGAAAACCTGAGCGGGCGGGCGGCCCGCCGCCGCTATACCAGCCCCTCGGCCCAGTCGCCCGCCGCCGCGCAGGCAGCGTTCAGATTGTGCTCCTGGCCGAAGCCGGTGACGGTCCTGCACGGCTTCAGGTCATGATCGCCGTCCTCCAGCCAGTGCAGCCTGAGCTGTGGCGCCAGCGCGTATCCCGCGACCTCGGTCCGGGTGCCGAAGGGATCGCGGGTGCCCTGGCAGATAAGGGCGGGCGTCCGCAGCCCCTCCAGATGCGCCGTCCGCAACTGCTCCGGCTTACCGGCCGGATGAAACGGGTAGCCCAGGCAGAGAAGCCCGCAAATGCGCCCGCAGGCAAAGAGCTCATCCGCGACCAGGCTGGCCACCCGGCCTCCCATGGACTTGCCGCCGATGATCAGCGGCCCCGTGCAAGCGAGTTCGCTGACGGCATCCAGAAACTCCGCCTGCAGTTTTTCCGCCCGGGGCGGCGGCCGCTTCGCCCCGCCGCTGCGCCGCGCCGCCATATAGCCGAATTCGAACCGCGCCACCCGCAGCCCGCGGGCGGCAAGTCCTGCTGCAACCGCGCCCATGAACGGCGTATCCATCGCCGCCCCCGCACCATGCGCCAGCAGCACCGTGGTGCGGCCCTCGCCGCCGCCATCCAGGAGAAAAGGAATAGCCGCCACCGGAAACTCTCTCAGAAATTTCAACCTGCCGGACACCTAGCAGATTCCCGGGTATCCTGCATCCGGGATGGCAGACCCGAACCGCGGCCCTGCGCCGCCCGCCTGCCCGGAGGAGGCCGCCCCGGCATCACGCCGATTGCTTTCTGCCCTCCGCACCGTCGCCGCAGGCAATCCGGCGCATATCCTCCTGGCTCATCGGGGTCCCGAAATAAAAGCCCTGGACCGATGCGCATTTCTCCGCCTGCAGGAAATTCAGCTCATCCTGCTCTTCCACGCCCTCGGCAAGAACCGGAATGTTCAGCGCCGACCCCAGCAGCAGTGTCGAGCGGACGATCGCCGCGCTCTGCGCATTCCTGTGCACGCCCCTTACAAAACTCTGGTCAATCTTGATCTTGTCGAACGGGAAGGTCTGCAGGGTGGCCAGCGAGGAATAGCCGGTGCCGAAGTCGTCCATCGCGATCCGGACGCCATAGTCCTTCAGCCGGTGCATGACCTTCAGAGTGTGGGCCTGGTCGTCGATGATGCTGGACTCGGTGATTTCCAGCTCCAGCCGCTCCGGAGACAGGCCGGTTTCCAGCAGGATGTCCATCACGTCCTCGACAAAGGAGGGCTGCACCAGCTGCTGCGGCGCCACATTGACCGCGACCTGAAACGGCCGGGCCCAGCTGGCCGCCTCGGTGCAGGCTTCCCGCAGAACCCAATGCCCGATTTCCCGGATCAGGCCGGTTTCCTCAGCCGCCGGAATGAATTCGCCTGGCCCCACCCGCCCGCGGGTGGGATGGTTCCAGCGCAGCAGCACCTCAAAGCCGACCGGCTCCAGACTCGTGATGTCGTTCTGCAGCTGATAGACCAGCTCGAACTGCCCCGCGGCGCAGGCCTGGCGCAAATCGTGCACCAGCTGCAGTTTCTCCCGGCTCTGACGGTCCATATCCTCGCTGAACTGGCAGATCGCTCCCGTCGGATCGGATTTGGCCCGGTACATCGCAAGATCGGATTTGTGCAGCAGCTCCAGCGGGTCGCGGCCCTCGGTCAGGCTGGTGGCCACGCCGATGGCGGCCCCCACCCGGACCGAGATTTCCTCCATGTCAATCGGCTCGATCACCGATGCGTGGAGCCGCTCGGCAAAGGCCAGCACCTGTTCGATCCGGCGGAAGCCCTGTTTGACCGCGACAAATTCATCGCCGCCGACGCGGGTGATGAATTCATCCGCCCCCTGCTGGCGGATCAGACGGCAGGCGACGGCCTGCAGAACCTTGTCCCCGACCGCATGGCCATGCAGATCGTTGACCTCCTTGAACAGGTTCAGGTCGATGGTCAGCACTGCCACACGCTCTGTTTCATCCTTGTCCAGGCGGTCGGCCAGGTCTGCCAGGAACTGGGTCAGCCACATCCGGTTTGGCATCCCGGTCAGCGGGTCGTGCAGCGCCGCATGCGCCAGCTGCTGGTGCGCTTCGCTTTCAACATTGCTCTCGATGCTGGCAGAGGCGAAGCCGACCAGCTGGATCAGCCCCATCACCCCGAAGATCAGCATGCCCATCACCGCATCCGAGATCACCTCTTCAGGCACATCCGCCAGCGGGCTGAGACGCACATTGATGGCGCTCATGCCGGTGAAATGCATGCCGCAGATGGCGCCCACCAGCAGGGCTGTCGCCAGGCACCAGTTCCGCCTGCCCAGCCCGCGCCGGGCGGCAAAGACGTAGCCCCAGGCGCCCAGACCAGCCCCGACCGCAAGCGACAGCAGCCGGTAGCCCGGTTCCCACTGCAGCTCCCCAGGGATCAGATAGGCCTGCATGCCGGTGTAATGCATGACAGCAACCGCCAGACCGAACAGCCCCCCGGCCAGCCAGGCAGCATGCCGGCCCGTGCCGAAGGCCAGCACCGCATTGGCCGCCAGAACCCCCAGCACGGCAACCAGCAGCGACAGCCCGGTCACCAGCGGCTCATAGCCATGTTCAAATCCCGGCTCATAGGCCAGCATCGCGATGAAATGCGTCGACCAGATCGTTGCCCCGGCAATCATGCTGGACAGCCACAGCTGAACCAGGCGCCGGCGACCCTTGGCTCCGGGCAGCCGGTTGGTCAATCGCACCGTCAGGCTGATTCCGGCCACGCAGACCAGGGCAGCGACAATCACAAGCCAGTAATTGTGCTGCTGCGTTATGCAATCCAGAATGCGGTACATCAGAATCTCCGGGGCCGTGACATATTCCAGCCGCCAGACTTCGGCCAAAAGCTTAAGGAATGGCGAAGCCGGAGCGGCTGCAGCCCCGGGTAACAGCCTGCATTTGTTGCAAATACCCCGGATCTCGCGGCGCCCCTAGTGCGGCCGCCGCAAAGCCGCCCGCGCGCCCGGCGCATTCCCGGGCCCGCCGGAAAAAATCATTTGAATTTTCCGTGCAGCAGGCTTCAATTGGGCATTTGAGGTGCCGCCAGGCTGTTCGGCGCTGGATCAAGGCCTCTGGATGCTGCCGGCCGGGCCGGCCTGCGGCCCGCGCGCAGATACTGGAGACAGGTGACATGAACTCTGAACAGCTGATTGCCTGCCCAGTCTGTGACGCGCTGCACCGCGACCAGAAGGTGCCGCCGCATTCGGTCGCCCGCTGCGCCCGCTGCGGCACGGTGCTGGCCGCGCCGAAATCCGGCGCCATGACCCGGATCGCGATGCTGTCGCTGACCGCGCTGATCCTTCTCGCCGCTGCGGCCTCCTTTCCCTTCCTGGAACTCAAAGCCCAGGGGCTGTCGCATCAGGCTTCGGTACTGGACGCGGTGCTGGCCTTTTCGAAAGGCCCGATGGCGCCGCTGTCGCTGGCCACCGGCTTGCTGATCGTGCTGCTGCCCGCCGCGCGCTACGGCGCATTGATCTACACCCTGGCGCCGATGGCCCTAGGCTGGCGCCCGGCCCCGCGGGCCTTTGCCGCCTACCGCTGGGCAGAGCGGCTGAAACCCTGGGCCATGGCCGAGATCTTCATCATCGGGGTGGCGGTGGCCCTGGTCAAAGTGTCGGGCCTGGCCCAGGTCGGGCTGGGGCCTGCGTTCTGGGCTTTTGCCGCACTCCTGGTGGTGACCATTCTGACCGACAACGCGATTTGCAGGCTGACCGTATGGAAAACCCTGAAAACCCGCAGCGCTTCCTGACCGCCGCAGCAGCCGGGATGGCCGGCTGCCGCGCCTGCGGCACCGTCAACGCGGGCGGCAGCCGTGCCTGCGCCTGCTGCGGCAGCCCGCTGCATCCGGCCGGCCCGGCCAGCCTGCAGCGGGTCTGGGCCTGGCTGGCGGCGGGGCTGATCGCCTATGTGCCCGCCAATATCTACCCGATGCTGCGCACCACCACCTTCGGGCGCAGCTCCGAGAACACCCTGATCGGCGGCATTGCCGAGCTGCTCAGCCATGGCTCCTATGCCGTCGCCCTGATCGTGTTCCTCGCCAGTATCGTGATCCCGGTCTCGAAATTCCTGGCCATCGGCTATCTGGCGGTCTCCGTCAGCAGGCCCTCTGCCCTTGGCAGCCACGGCCGGCTGGTGCTTTATGAGGTTGTGGAATTCATCGGGCGGTGGTCGATGATCGATGTCTTTGTCGTGGCGATCCTGACCGCCCTGGTCCAGCTGGATTTTGCCGCCGCCGTCAGCCCCGGAATGGCAGCGGTCAGTTTTGCATTGTCGGTTGCCTTCACCATGCTGGCAGCCCAAAGTTTTGATCCGCGGCTGATCTGGACCGCGCCAAGCGAGATTTTGAATGAACACCCCTGACCCTGCCCCGATGAACGTCTCCGCCCGGCGCCCCTCGCCTTGGCGCAACCTGTCGCTGGTCTGGCTGGTGCCGCTGGCGGCGCTGGCGGTATCGCTGGGGGTCGCATGGAAAGCCTATTCCGACCGCGGCGTGCTGATCAGCATCACCTTCGACAACGCTTCGGGCATTGCCGCCAATGAAACCACCGTGCGCTACCGCGACGTGGTGATCGGCCGGGTCGAGAGAGTGGGCTTTGGCGGCGACCTCAGCAAGGTCATCGTGCAAGCCCGCATCGACAAGGAAATCGCCCCCTACCTGGATGCGGATGCCGCCTTTTGGGTGGTCCGCCCTGAGGTCAGCGCGCGGGGCATCTCCGGTCTGAGCACCGTGCTGTCCGGGGTCTATATCGAAGGCAACTGGGACCAGCAGGCAGGGGTTGCGCAGACCCGGTTTGAGGGCGCCCCCCGGCCGCCGCTGGTGCAGCCGGGCCGTGCCGGACGGCGCATCACCCTGCGCACCGAGGACGGCCGGATGATCTCCGAAGGGGCGCCGGTTCTGTTCCGGGGCATCGAGGTCGGCCGCCTGGAGCAGCCGCGCCTGACCGTCAGCGGCGACAGCATCGTCGTCGATGCTTTCATCGAGGCCCCGCATGACCGGCGCATCAACTCCGCCACCCGGTTCTGGGACAGCTCCGGCTTCACTGTTTCGATCGGCCCGGGCGGGCTGTCGCTGGATGTCGACAGCATCGCCTCGCTGGTGGCCGGCGGGATCGAGTTCGGCTCGGTCTTCGACGGCGGCGAACCGGTCGGCGCCAGCACCGTCTTCGACATCCACCCGGATGAAGCCGCCGCCCGCCGCACCGCCTTCGCCCGCACGCTCTCCGGCGGGATAACCGTGTCGGTGGCCTTCGACGAGTCGGTGGCGGGGCTTGCCAGTGGCGCCGACGTCAAGCTGCGCGGCGTCAAGGTCGGCGAGGTCAGCAGCCTGAACGCGGCCATCGAAAACGGCAGCAGCGAGGCCGAGGTGCGGCTGATTGCCAGGCTGCGGCTTGAACCTGCGCTGATGGGCCTGCCACCCGGGTCCGGTGAGGCCGAGGCGCTGGATTTCCTGGAGCAGGCGGTCGAACGCGGGCTGCGCGCCCGGCTGGCCTCTGCCGGGCTGTTCAGTTCGGACCTGATCGTCGAACTGGTCACGCTGGAAAACGCCACTCCGGCCCGGTTCGCCCGCAGCGCCGAGCCGTTCCCGCAACTGCCCAGCGCCGCCTCCGACCTGCCCGACTTCACTGCCACCGCCGAAGGCGCGCTGGAGCGCATCAGCGCGCTGCCGGTGGAGGAGCTGATGGCGCAGGCCATCGCCACTCTCGCCAGCATCGAAAACCTGGCGGCGGCCGACAGCACCCGTCAAGCGCCCGCTGCCGCGGTTGCGCTGCTGGAGGACACCCGCGCGCTGGTCACCGATCCGGGCACCCGCGCGCTGCCCGGCGAACTCAGCGCGGCCATCGCAGACCTGCGGGCGATCCTGGCAGAGCTGCAGCAAGGCCGGGCCGCGGCCAACCTCGCCGCCGCGCTGGAGAAGGGAAGCCAGGCCGCCGCCGGGCTGGCCGACGCCGCCGAGGATCTGCCCGCGCTGATCACCGCTTTCAATGCCCTGGCCGCCAAGGCCAATTCGCTGGAAACCGAAGAGCTGATCCGCGCGGCAAGCCAGCTGATGATCAGCGCCGACGCGCTGATTGGCACCCAGGACGCCCGGGACCTTCCGCCGGCCCTGACCGGCGCCCTCGAGGAAATGCGCGCCACGCTTGAAGCACTGCGCCAGGGCGGCCTGGTGGACAACGCCAATGCCACCATGGCCTCCGCCCGCGACGCAGCCGACGCCGTGGCCGCCGCAGCCGAGGGCCTGCCGGCGCTGTCCGCCCGGCTGGAACGGCTGGTGGGCCAGTCCGAAGCGCTGATCGCCTCCTATGGCTCCCGCTCCAGCTTCAACTCCGAATCCCTGGACGCACTGCGCGAAATCAAGGCCGCCGCCCGCGCGGTCTCGCTGCTCGCCCGCAAGATCGAACGCGACCCGAATTCCCTGCTGTTTGGAAAGTAAAATGATTAAGATCCTGCCTTTGCTGATTCCCCTTGCCCTGCTGGCGGCCTGTGCCGGGAGCAATGACCCCCGCTACCTGATCGCCTCCGCCCCCGGCGAGACCGTGGCAAACCTGCGCTCCCGCTCGATCGAGGTGCGGCTGGTCTCGCTGCCCTCCTATGCCGCTGCCTCCGACATCGTCGCAGAGGGGGAAGGCGGCGCGCTGTTTGCGCTTGGCGGCGCGCAATGGGCGGATGATCCGGCCCGCGGCATGACAGCCGCGCTGGCCCGCGGCCTGTCCGAACGCACCGGCGCCGCTGCCGCGATGGAGCCCTGGCCGCTGAACACCGGCCCTGACGCGCGGCTGGATGTGCGGGTGGATCAGGCCTATGCCCGCGCCGATGGCATATTCGAACTGTCCGGCCAGTTCGCTGTCTCCTCGCCCGGGGGCACCGTGCGGGAATTCGTGCAGCGCTTCAACATCACCACGCCGGTTGCCGGCGATGGCGCCGCCGCCGCCGCCGATGCGCTGGCTCAGGCACTGGCGGAGCTTGCCCGGCAGGTGTCGCTCGCCATGTAGCCAAGGCGCCGGCGGCGTGCGCGGGGTCCAGGCCCGGCGGCAACAAAAAAGGCGCCCGCCGGGCGCCTTCACAATGCTCCGAATGTGGTCCGGTCAGTCCGCCGCGCTGTCAGCCAGGCCAATGGCGGCAGACGTCAGTGGGTCCAGGGGCCGCGGCGGTTAGTGGCGAAATTGTCACCGTAGCCGCCGGGCCGGATGTTCATCTTGCGCTCCTTCGGCTCGACAATCACCGCATCGATACCGTGCTCCGCGGCATATTCCACCGCGGCTTCCTTGCTGTCGAACCGCAGCTTGACCTGGGCCTGGGTGTCGCTGGAGGAGGTCCAGCCCATCAGCGGATCCACCTCCCGGGCCGAGGCAGGTGCATATTCCAGAACCCATTTCCGCGTCTTGGCCATGCCCGAGGTCATGGCATTGCGTGCCGGCCGGTAAATCCGCGCTTGCATGGGCTGTCTCTCCTTGAGTCTCGATCCAGCGCTTTTATGCGCCGGATGCGTTTCTGCGGCAAGGTGGCATTTGCACAGGGTTAAACCGGGTTTGCCGGGCGGTCACAGGCCCGTCGCGCCAGTCCGCCCAGATGCGACTGCCGCGCGCGCAGGAAGTTCGCCAGCCGGGCCGGATAGCCTTCCGGCGGCGCCTGCTGCACTGATGGCCGGGCAGAGACCACGGCCCGCCACGCGGCCATAGGCGCAGTCTCCGGCATCAGCCCAAAATCCCCGATGGCATCGAAGGTGTCAAAGTAGCGGAAGATGGTGCCCCAGACCCCGTCCGCCATATGGAATCTCTCCCCGGCAAAGAACGGCCCCGCCACCTCCGGCGCGATCCGCTCCAGCCGCCCGCGCAGGGTGTCCGCAGCCGCGGCAAACGCCGCTTCGTCCGGCGCGTTATAGAGCTTGCCGATGGCCGCCAGCGTCTCGGAACCGAATTCGATCCAGGCCCGGTGCCGGGCCCGCTCCAGCGGGTCCGCGGGATGCAGGCTGCCGGGCGTGGTCTCGTCCAGGTATTCCGCAATCACCTGGCTTTCGAACAGCACCCGCCCGCCGGTCTCCAGCACCGGCACCCGGCCCAGGGGCGACAGCGCCCGGAACCAGCCTGGCTTCGCCGCCAGGTCGATATAGGTGCGCCGGTGGGGAATGGATTTCTCACTCAGCACAATCACCGCCCGCTGCACATAGGGGCACAGGTGGTGGCTGATCAGATGCAGGTCGCTCATGGGATCCTCGTGTAAATGCAGCTGCATCTATATAAGATGGGTGCGCAGCCTTGCATGTCAATGCACTTGCATCTAAATAGCCCGCATGGAGACACCCGACCCTTTTGACATCTGGCTGCCGCTCGCCCGCGCCCACAAATCCATCCTCGCCACGGTGGAGGCCGCGCTGAAACAGGCGGGCCTGCCGGGGCTCGACTGGTACGACATGCTGTGGGAGCTGGAACGCGCGGGAAATGAAGGCCTGCGCCCCTATGAGCTGCAGCAGAAGCTGCTGCTGCCGCAGTACGGCGTCTCCCGCCTGGCCGACCGGCTGGCCAAGGCCGGATACCTCATACGGCAGGAGTGCAGCGGCGATGGCCGCGGCCAGATCCTGCTGCTCACCGCCGCGGGTGCCGAGACCCGCGCTCAGATGTGGACTGTCTACTCGGAAGCCATGCAGCAGGCCGTTACCCCGCATTTCAGCCCGGGCGAGGCGCGGCGGCTGGCGGAGTTGCTGGCAAAGTTCCTGCGCCCCTCCCCTGCTGACAAAATCTGACACCATATCCCGGATTGCCGCCCCGCGCCCCTTGAACCGGAACAAAAACAGACCAAAATCGGCCACAGCCGCCAACGGAGTCGCCCGATGCCCTATGCCCATTCCGACAAGTCCATGCCGATGATGACCCAGCGCGCGCCGCAGCAGCGGCCCAAGCTGGAGGGCGGCAAGCGGTTTGTCATGAACACCACCTTCGACCCCGCAGGCGACCAGCCCACCGCGATCAAGGAACTGTCCGAGGGCGTGCTGGACGGCGAGCGCAACCAGGTGCTGCTGGGTGCCACCGGCACCGGCAAAACCTTCACCATGGCCAAGGTGATCGAGGAAACCCAGCGCCCGGCGATCATCCTCGCCCCCAACAAGACGCTGGCGGCGCAATTGTACGGTGAATTCAAGGGCTTCTTCCCGGAGAACGCGGTCGAATACTTCGTCTCGTTCTACGACTACTACCAGCCGGAGGCCTATGTGCCGCGCTCCGACACGTATATTGAGAAGGAAAGCCAGATCAACGAGCAGATCGACCGGATGCGCCACTCGGCGACCCGCGCCCTGCTCGAACGCGACGACGTCATCATCATCGCGTCTGTGTCCTGCATCTACGGCATCGGCTCGGTCGAAACCTACTCCGCCATGACCCAGGACCTGAAAGCGGGCGAAATGTACGATCAGCGCCAGATCATGGCCGACCTGGTCGCCCAGCAGTACAAGCGCAACGACCAGGCTTTCCAGCGCGGCTCCTTCCGGGTCCGCGGCGACACGCTGGAAATCTTCCCCGCCCACCTCGAGGACCGCGCCTGGAAGCTGTCGTTCTTCGGCGAGGAGCTGGAGGCAATCACCGAATTCGATCCGCTCACCGGCGAAAAGACCGGCACCTTCGACCAGATCCGGGTCTATGCGAACTCCCACTACGTGACGCCGAAACCGACGCTGAATCAGGCCATCATCTCCATAAAGCAGGAGCTGAAGATGCGGCTTGACCAGCTGGTCGGCGAGGGCAAGCTGCTGGAGGCGCAGCGGCTTGAGCAGCGCTGCAACTTCGACCTCGAAATGCTGGAAGCGACCGGCCACTGCAACGGCATCGAAAACTACTCCCGCTACCTGACCGGCCGCGCCCCGGGCGAGCCGCCCCCCACCCTGTTCGAATTCATCCCCGACAACGCCATTGTCTTCGCGGATGAAAGCCACGTCTCCGTCCCCCAGATCGGCGGCATGTACAAGGGCGACCACCGGCGCAAGTTCACCCTCGCCGAACACGGCTTCCGTCTGCCCTCCTGCATGGACAACCGCCCGCTGAAGTTTGAGGAATGGGACGCCATGCGCCCGCAGTCGGTCTTTGTCTCCGCCACCCCGGCGGCCTGGGAGATCGAGCAATCCGGCGGCGTTTTTGCCGAACAGGTGATCCGCCCCACCGGCCTGCTGGATCCAGAGGTCGAAATCCGCCCGGTCGACATGCAGGTGGACGACCTCCTCGACGAGGTGCGCAAGGTCACCGCCAACGGCTTCCGCACCCTGGTCACCACGCTCACCAAACGCATGGCCGAGGACCTCACCGAATACCTGCACGAACAGGGCATCAAGGTCCGCTACATGCACTCCGACATCGACACGCTGGAGCGCATCGAGATCCTGCGCGACCTGCGCCTCGGCGCCTTTGACGTGCTGATCGGCATCAACCTGCTGCGCGAGGGACTGGATATTCCCGAATGCGGACTGGTCGCCATCCTCGACGCCGACAAGGAGGGCTTCCTGCGCTCCGAGACCTCGCTGATCCAGACCATCGGCCGCGCCGCCCGCAACGCCGACGGCCGCGTCATCATGTACGCCGACCGCATCACCGGCTCGATGGAGCGCGCCATCGGCGAAACCAACCGCCGCCGCGAAAAGCAGATCGCCTATAACGAGAAGCACGGCATCACGCCCGAGACCGTCAAGAAAAACGTCGAGGACGTTCTGGCCGGCCTCTACGAAGGCGACGTCGACATGAACCGCGTCACCGCCCAGATCGGCAAACCGATGCACGGCGCCAACCTGGAGGCGCATCTGAACGGCCTGCGCGACGACATGCGCAAGGCCGCGGAGAACCTGGAATTCGAGGAAGCCGCCCGCCTGCGCGACGAGATCAAACGGCTGGAAGCGGTGGACCTCGCCATCGCCGACGATCCCTTGGCACGGCAATCGGCGGTGGAGGCGGCGTCGGAAGCGGCCGTCAAATCGCGGGGGCGGTCAACGGCCGGCAAGGCCGGGACGCGGGCGTATAGGGGAAAGTCGCAGAAGAAGTTTTCTTGAACGCTCGACGCAACGCACAACCTAAGTTGCCTGCGGAAGGAATAGGACAATTGACCTCTGAGTTTCTATGTGCCGGGCGTGGTAGTTGTTGACGAACTATCGTCGCCCCCAACGACGACACCTATTACAATCGCTGAAATAACAGCCCCGCTAATACTTCCCGCTGAAAGCCCTCCGACAGCACCTATTCCATCAGGGCTTGCGCCGCTCAATGCGGAATTTGAAGGACACCCCGGGCCGGGGCAATCATCCCAAGGGGTTTGCAACTGATTGACGATTGAATTGTGGCTTTCAACGTCACAAGCCGCCACAGTTGATAATGCGATGACCAACATCGCCCACATTGGAAGTTTGCGAGACAATCTAAATCCTCACGCATAGCACCGATCAATTTATCCTCCCAGTAAGCCCAAGTCTCGACTGTGGTTTTAGCGTGCTCGTGCTCTTCAGATGAATGACGATCCCAGATGATGAAACGATCAATAACTTCACACGGGCGGCTTGAAAAATACAACTTCGCCACAGCTAGGTTTGCTTGCAACTCGTCCTTAGCAGCGTCTCTAGAGGATACAAATCTTTCTTTTCTTTCCTTTTGCACGTCAGTTAGATTCTTGCCCTCCTCCAAGACCTCATTGATATGGCGTTGAATAACACACAATCTTCTCCATGAAGTCCAATGAAGTCGAAAACTCTTAGAAACACTTTCAGCTATCTCGTACTTTCGACGTGCTCTCTCTTTAGCTTCTTCAAATCTCCGCTGCCACTTCGGAACGATCCTATGTAGCAAAAAGGCACCTATAATGGCCGCCAAAAGTGTTGGCGTTATGCCCGAAACGAAAGCGCCCCAGAAGCTGCGACCTGCACTCGGGAAGCTAAATAGACCTTGCGCAATTTTCAAAATTTCGGAGATGAAAATCATTTCTTGGGCTGCTGCTCGAATGTATCCAGACGTGAACGACCAGTGCCATAGCACTCGGCTCAGTTGCGTGTCTAACGTTCACTGTGGGGTGCAGACAAGCTTCAATCGAACCTTATACGATCTCGAAACCTGTATATAAGATTACTCCAGCGCCCGATCCCAAGGGTGGGCGTGCGCGTCTGCCGCCACGCATAGTCGGCGCACCTTTGGTGCGACGGGGGCGGGTCGGGCACGATAGGCAACTGCGCCGCGAACCTCCCTTCGCAAACCCACCGAAAACCAACTAAACACCAGTTAACAAACAAGGTTTCGCATAGAAACCCCTTTTCATTTACACTTCGCCGCAGCCGGTGCCTGCGCGCTGCGGCACGCCTGAAGGGTAAGCTGAAGCAGGCTGTAAAACATCCTCCGGACCTGTCGCGCCGCATACTTACAGTAACTGTGCATCCTCTTGAAAATCTGCGTGTTTTTTGCTATATTCCACCCAGCACCCAACGCCCCGGTGGGCGGGCGGTGCGCCCGGCCCGCTCCGGGCCGGGAATTGCCGCAGACACCTGAAACGGGAGGATGTGCAATGACTGATCTCTGGAAAAAAATGACCGGCGACTGGCAGGACAGCGTCAACGTGCTGCTTGGCCTTTGGCTGGTGCTGTCGCCCTGGATTCTGCAATTCCAGGACAGCCGCCTGGCAACCGCCAATGCGGTGATCATCGGCGCCGTGATCGCGGTGCTGTCGCTGGCCGCGGTGGTCCGGTTCCGCAACTGGGAAGAGTGGACCGGCATGGCCATCGGCGCCTGGCTGGTGATCTCGCCCTGGGTGCTCGGCCTGACCGCGATGACCCTGGTCACCTGGAACTTCGTGATCGCCGGCGCGCTGGTCTTCGCCATGGCGGGCTGGTCGCTCTACGAGCACGACGCCCATCATCCGGCCTGATGCCGCACCCCGGCTCAGCGGGCAGACCCTGCCCGCTGAACCGCCCTGTTTGGGCAAGGCTTGCCCGACTCACCCCTTCGGGCGCAGAGTGGTGGGCACCAGAAACTTCGGGGCGCCCCGGCTAGCCGCTTGCTGCGCCCGGATCTGATGCCGCCGCAACTCCCGTGACCCAAGACACGCGCGCAGCGGTTTGGACCTGAGCCTTCAGCGGCCGGGGGGTCCCGCCCTGAACAGGAGGACCCTTTGATGATCGCCTCACGCCTGAAACATCATCTCGAGGCACAGGGCTTGCCCTTCGGCACCGTGCGCCACCCCTATACCGCCACCGCGTCCGAATGCGCCGAGGCGGCGCATGTGCCGGGCGACCACCTGGCTAAATCGGTGCTGATCCATATGGAGGAAGGCCCCTTCCTGGCGGTGATCCCGTCCAACCAGAAGGTTGACCTGCACAAGCTGCAGTCGATGATCGACCGCCGCCTCGGGCTGGCGCCGGAGATCGAGCTGGATCAGGTCTTTGACGATTGCGACCCGGGTGCGGCGCCCTGCGTCGGGGCTGCCTACATGGTTCCGACAGTGATCGACGACAGCCTGCGCGGGCTCGACAAGGTCTGGTTCGAGGCCGGCGACCACAAGACGCTGGTCGAAATGAAGGGCAGCGATTTCGACACCCTGATGAAGGACGCCAAGCACGGCTCCTTCTGCACCATGCACTGAGGCCCGCGGCCAGCCGCCCCCGCATTGGCGGGGCGGCGCCACCGGCCCTCAAAAGTCGAACAGATCTTCCAGGAAGTTTTTCTTTTTCTTCTTGTAGTATTTCTTCTCGTAGCGCGGCTCGGCGCCGCGGTCGCCGTAGGCCTGCGGCGGCGGCGCGGATTGCACAGGCTGGGACGAGCGTTCGATGATCTTGTCCAGCTCGCCGCGGTCCAGCCACACCCCGCGGCACTGCGGGCAGTAGTCGATCTCGACGCCTGCGCGTTCGGTCATCCGCAGCTCGGTTCCGTCGATCGGGCATTTCATCGGCGCTCTCCTTCGTCCTGACACACGCCCAGTGACGTGGGCACCGCGCGGTGCGGCTGCAAGGCAACTGCGGCGCATTCGCGCGGTTTTTGCGGGATTCCGCCGGTTTCCACACAGCTGACGCATGGTAAGCTGCCCCGAACCAAGGAGGCGCTTATGAGCAGCAAGACCATCCTCGCCGGGCTTCTGGCCCTCATTCTCTCCTGCATGCCGGCCCTTGCCGGCGGTGACGGCGGCGGCAGCCGCGACAGCGGCACCAGTGCCGGCGGCGGCCAGCGCAGCGGCTTGAGCTCCAAGGCCACCAGGACGGTTGTCACCACCCTGACCCGCGGGTTCGACCGCTGCGGCACCCTGCCCCAGGTCTACAAGTTCGACTGCTTCCGCCACACCTACAAGCTGGCGGCGCAGCAGCTGAGCGGCAACCAGGCCTATGCCGAGGCCCACAAGGCGCTGGTGCTGGTGGAGGACACCCTGACCGCCGCAGTCAAGCAGAACCTGGACCCGGCCCAGAAACCCAAGCGCAAAGGGCTGAACCTTTACCGCGCGGTGAAACCCGCTGCGGTGCCGCAGATCAAGCGGCAGGCCGAGACGGCGATGAAACAGGCCGAAACCATCCTGTTGCGCTCGCCTGCCAGCAAGCAGGAACACTACACCCGCATTGCGCAGGCGGTGAATTCCAACAAGGTTCTGCTGCGCTCCGCACTGCTGCCCGGCGCAATGATCCGGCTGGCCTGGAGCCTGCTGAAAACCGCGGTTCCGGCCTAGGCCGGACCTGCCTCAGCGCACCACATGCACAGCGCAGGCTGCGTGCCGCACCACGTGGCCTGACGTCGACCCCCAGATCAGATCCTGCATCGCCGGGCGGTGCGAGGCGAGGATAATCAGGTCCGGCTGATTCTGCTCTGCATAGTCCAGGATGGTGCGGCCGGAATGGCCCTCCACCAGCACCCCCTCGGCATCGGGCAGGGTTTTGGCCAGACCGTCCAGCTCTGCCTGAAGCGCCTGCCGGGTATCCTCCATGAAATCCGCGGGGATGTAGGAAATCGCATAGGCGGGCACCTGTTCGATCACATGCAGCAGCGTCACCCTGGCCCCCGGCGCGGACAGAAGCCGCGCAACCTTGAGCGGCCCGGTCACGTCGCGTTCCGGATCAAATGAGACCGGCACCAGAATATTATGATACATGGCAGTTCTCCCTTCATTGGCAGTCTACACCAATTTGCCGCCCTGTGGCTTGATCAGGATCATCCGCGGCGTGCAGACCCTGCCGCGGCAGCAACCTCTTGTCCGGAACGCCGCCGCCCGCCGAAGGTTCCGCGCAAAGCCCCGCCTGGCGGCGGGTCAGGTCTTGATAGAAAGGTGCCCGGGCGGTTTCCCGGATCCCTCCGCGCCGCCGAGCGGGGCGGGATCGGCCAGGGCCGTCATCCGCGCCGGGCTGATACCCCTGCCGCGTCTCTGAAGACGCGGGGTCTCAGGCCCCGAAAACCTCTGCCACGTCATACATCACCGGCTCGAAGCTGCGGCACAGTTCGTTGATCTTGCGGTTGCGTTCACGCATCTCGGGGCTGCGCAGCATCGCCATGAAATCCTCGCGGCGGCGCCATTGCGAATAATTGGCGATCCGGGTCTGCGCATCGTTCACATGCAGGCCGGCCGCAATGAAGCCCGGCTGCTTGGAAATGAACTCCGCATAGGCGTCCTCAAGCGCCTCCAGAAGGTCCTGGCATGTCCCCGGCGTCATCTCAAATGTGGTGATAACGGTCTGGATGTCCGCGGTTTTTGCTATTTTCGGCATTGGCTCCTCCGTTGACTTGCCTCCAGCCTACGCCCGAACACGCGGAAAGCGCACGACATTTTTTACGGAACATTTAAAAGTTGTGGCGATGATGGTTAACACAACTTTAACCGCAACGCTAAACCCTTGCGGCACCCGTGATGAGGCCGAGGGATGAGAACTGTTTATGCCGCCTGTCTTGCCTTGCTGCTGGCCCCGCCGGCGGATGGCGGCGCGTGGCTGGAGGCGCCGGGCAAAGGGTTCGCCGCGGCCAGCGCCGCATACCGGCAGACCGGCAGCGGGGCCATCCGAGAGCTGGGCTTTTACGCCGCCTACGGGATTACACCGAAACTGACGCTCGGGGTGGACTTGAACCAGAATGCGGATATCTCCGGACACGCGATGATCTTTGCGCGGCTGCCGCTGCGCGCGGGGCAGAGTTACCGGCTGGCCGTTGAGACCGGCTTCGGCGGCAATCATTACCGCGGCCAATGGGCGCTGATGCAGCGCACCACCCTGTCCTACGGGCGCGGGTTCGGCACCGGCAGGGCCAGCGGCTGGCTGGCGATTGATGCAGCTTACGAGCTGCGCAACAGCGGGCTGGATGCGATCTGGAAGCTGGACGCCACCATCGGGCTGAACCGGCCCGGCAAAGCCGCGCCAATGCTGCAGGTTGAAACCGCCAAGCCGGAAAGCGGGCGGTTTTCCTACACGCTGACGCCGTCGCTGCGCTATCCGCTGCCTGCCGGGCGCGAGCTGGTGGTGGGGCTGGAGCACCGCAGCGCGGGCGGCGGCAGTCTTGGCCTGAAGCTGGGGCTGTGGCAGAAGTTCTGAACCCTTTCCAAGGACAGAAAGCGCAAGATGGCCGATGTGATCCGCCCCACCGATGATGAAGCCCGTGCGCTGGCACAGAGCCTGATGGCGGAAGCACGCTTTGCCGCGCTTGGCGTGCTGCTGGAGGATGGCCAGCCGCTGGTGACGCGGGTGGCCTTCGGGCTGGATGCGCAGGGGCAGCCCGTCAGCCTGGTGTCGGACCTGGCGCTGCACACCGGGGCGTTGCGCCGGCACCCGCCCTGTTCGCTGATGGTGGGGGAGCCGGGCGCCAAGGGCGATGCGCTGACGCACCCGCGGCTGAGCCTGCTGGCGGAGGCGGAATTTGTTCCGCGCCAAGGCCCGGCACATGAGGCGCTGGCCGCAACGTATCTGCGGCATCATCCAAAGGCCAAGCTGTACCTGCAGTTTGCCGACTTCAGCTTTGTCCGCTTCGCCGTTACGGCGGCGCATCTGAACGGCGGTTTCGGCAAGGCCTTCCGCCTTGCCGCCGCTGACCTGCTGCCAAACGGCTGACATCAGCTGTCCATCCGCATCAGAACCAGCACCTCGCCCTTGACCGCCTCCTGCCAGCGCAGGCGGATCTGGTCCTGGTTCGCGCCCTGCAGCACATCGGCATAAGGCGTGGTGTAGCGGATGCTGTTGCCGCCGGTGCGCAGCGCCCCCTGCGCCGCCACGCTGTCGACAAAACGGGCGTAGCCCTGAAACGGCAGCTCGCCGCCGGAGTCCACAGTCCAGGAGGAGGAGGCCGAGGACTGGTCATGGCTCACCCTCAAGGGGTTGGCCGATTGGGCGGTGACGTTGTGGTACATGTTGCCGGTGACCACCACGTTCTTGGAGCGGCTGAAGTCGAGACCCGCAAAACTGGTGTCGACCCGTTCCGCTCGGTCGATGCTGCCGTTGGTGGAGCGGAATTTGTTACCAGTCACAGAGACACCGTTCAGGAAATGGCCGCTGCCGTAGGGTTTCACCACGATGTAGCTGAACCAGGGGGCGACATCGCCGGACAGGAACACATTGGCGTTGATAGACAGCGCGCTGAAGGAGAAGCCGCCGGTGTAGTCCGGGGTGGGGTCGCGCTCGTTGGTCCATTCGATGAAGCAGTTGTCGACATAATTGTCGGACACGGTGGAGGTGCAGTTGTTGGAGGTCAGCACCAGCCCCGCGGTGCGCACCCCGTTCGGGACGCTATCGCCCTGGAAGAAGTGGTTGCCGGTCACCGTGTTGTTGCTGCCGCCCAGGATCGCGAAGTGGCGGAAGCGGGTGGCGCGGTTGCTGCGCAGCTTGGCGTCGTTGTTGTTGACGTTAAGCCCGATGCTGACCCGCTGCGACACATCCAGCGGGTCCTCGTCCGACAGGAACTGGCAGTTGTCGACCAGGATGCCCTGGCAGCCGGTGCCGATGGACGTGATGCCGCGGTCCTTGGGGCGGGAGATGAAGCAGCTGTCGATCGAGGTGACGGAGCCGGCGGGCGACAGCCGCACCGCGCTGCAGCGCCCGTTGCACTGGAACTCGATATCCTGCAGCCCGAACTTGCTGAGCGAGCTGAAGCCGCTGAAATCCACCAGGTACTTGAAATCGCGGAAGGTGAAATTCTGGGTCCCCTCAGCATCATAAAGCGCACCGCTGAGGGTCAGTTCGCCAGCCCCGGTGTTTTTGGATTTCACATAGATCTCGCGGCCCACGCCCGCGCCCTCGACCAAAGAGCCGACAGCGATGTTGGCGATATTGGACACATTGGTCAGCTTCTTGGAGTCCGACGCGCTGTAGGTCGCCTGCGAGGTCACAACATCCGTGTCCCAGGCGGAACTGTCGGCGGCCTCCAGCTGGCCGTTGCGGATGACGCGGCGGGTTGCATAGGAGGATTTGTTCGGCACCGCCCCGGCCATGTCGATGGGTCCGGTGACGGTGATCTTGCGGCCCATCAGGTCGAGCGATTCATGGTCGGAGTTGTTGATCAGAGCCTGAAAAGCCTTCTTGAAGCCCAGTTCCTCATCCCCGAAGGCGGCGGCATAGGCCGGGAAGTTGTAGTTCTTGGTCAGGAGCAGCATGGCGCTGGCGGGCATCTCAACAGTGCCTTCGAACACCGCCTCGTGGTTCAGCGACACGGTGCTGCCGAGGTAATACTCGCCCGCCGGAACAAGGATGCGGCGGCCGTCGGCGGCGGCATCTGCGGCCTCAAACGCGGCTGCGCAATCAAAACTGCCGTTGCCCACCGCACCGTAGTCGGTGACATCCACCACGCTCAGAAGATCGCGCAGAAAGGCGCTGGTGATGTCGGTGATCTCGATATCGTCGATCCGCACCACGCCGCCGTTGGCGCCGGTGAGGTCGAGGCCGAAATGGCCGTAGGCCGCATTGCGGCCCCAGGGCATGTCGACCCCGCCGCGGCTCCCGCTGCCGACGATGCCGGTCACCTCCACCACCTCGCCATAGGTGCTGAGCGCGACATGCGGTGCAAACCCGGTGACGCCGCTGATGTGGCTTCCATTGCTCTGGGCGGCCCAGCCGGCAGCGCGGACCGCGGGCAGCGCGCCGCTCATGGCCTTGATGCGGACCTTGATCTGCAGATAGCAGCCCGGCGTGACCGGCGTCTGGCCCATGAAGCGCAGCTTCTGAATGTTTTCGGTCTTCTGCATTTCTAGGCAGCCGCCGAAATCCGCATCCGCCGCCACAAAGACCGCGTTGGCGGCGCTGTCATAGGTGTCTGAGCCCGGGGTGCCGTCGCCGCTGGACCACACATCAAGGCCGCCGGCAAAGGCGGGGGGCATCAGCTGCAGACCTTCGGTGATTGCCTTGTTCATGGAAGTTCCCTTTCCTGCTGCGCATCTCGCGTTCGGGGAAAGGAAGTACAGGAGCGGCGTTAAATTCCGCCCAGCGGTGCGTACGCAGGTCTGGGTTCAGACGCTGTCACCCTGCCCTTTCAGCAGGTGCACCGCGTTGATTTTCCAGCCGCTTTTGAGATTAACCATCTGGTAATCCAGCAGGTGCACGACGCCTGCGTGATCGGTGATCATCACCCGCTGCCACAGGCTGCCGGCCACTTCGCGCAAGTCCAGGTAACGCACTTCTGCAGGGCGCCAGACCATCGGGTAGCCCTGGCGCACCATCGCGCCGAAGCGCTCCGGGCTGCCGAAAATCCGGCGGATGTTCGGGGAGGCGTAGGTGAACGCCGTCTCGGCATCATTATTCCGGAAGGCCTCAAACTGAGAGCCGATCACTGCTGTGACCGGCTCTTTCTGAGCTACTGCCGGGAAGGCCAGAAGAAAAACACTTACCCCCGCAAACAGAACACTGCGCATCTGTCCCCCCCGGTCCGTTGTTCTAAGTTAGAACAGAGTGACGTGGCGTCAAAACTTTTTTTGCGATCTGGTAATTTTAGGGCTCGGAGCAAGGCCGCAGTGCGCAGCATTGCTGAAAACGAAAAGGGCGCGGAAAAAACCGCGCCCTTGCTGATTGCCGTTCCGTGAAAGGCTCAGGCCAGCTCGCCCGCCAACGCCTTTTCGATCAGAGCGATGGTATCTTCGACGCCGTACAGCGCGATGAATCCGCCGAAGCGGGGGCCCTGGGAGGCACCCAGCAGCACCTCGTAGATCGCCGAGAACCAGGCGCGCAGCGGCTCGAAGCCGTGGATCTTGCCAATCGCGAAGACCACCGACTGCAGGAATTCCTCATCCGCAAAGTTCGCCTCGGGGAGCGGATCGTCGTTGCCGGCGATCTCGTTCTTTTTCGCAATCGCGGCCAGTGCGGCATCTGCCGATTTCAGCGCGTCCGCTAGATCCTTCAGCGCCGCGCGCTCCTGATCGGTGGGCAGGCGGAATTCCTTCGCGGGTTTCACGAAGTCATTGAAATAGGCCACCGCAAAGCCCGCCGCCTGATCCATGCCCGGATGGGTGTCCGGCGTGGCGTTGGGGGCGTATTTGTTGATGAAACCCCACATGGTCGCCTTGTCCTCGGCGCTGGAGGCAGAGGCGAGGTTCAGCAGCATCGAGAACGGCACCACCATGTCCGACTGCGGAACGTCGCCGCCGTGGATGTGCCAGACCGGGTTGTTGAGCTGCGCCTTCAGGTCCTGGCCGTGGTAGGCGCGCAGCTGCTGGTGGTATTCATCCACCGCCTTGGGGATCACATCGAAATGCATCCGCTTGGCGGTCTTGGGCTTCTGGTACATGAAGTACGCGAGGCTCTCGGTCGAGGCGTAAGTCAGCCATTCGTCGATCGAGACGCCGTTGCCGGAGGATTTGGAAATCTTCTGGCCGTTCTCGTCCAGGAACAGCTCATAGGTGAAATGCTCCGGCGCGCGCTGGCCCAGCACCCGGCAGATGCCGTCATAGATCGGTGTATTTGTGGAGTGATCCTTGCCGTACATCTCGAAATCGACTTCCAGCGCGGCCCAGCGGGCGCCGAAATCGGGCTTCCACTGCAGCTTCACGTTGCCGCCGGTGACCGGCAGGGTCCATTCCTTGCCGTCCTCGTCATCGAAGGTCACGGTATAGGTCTCGGCGCAGACCTTCTTCATCGGCACATACAGAACCCGGCCGGTGTCCGGGTGGATCGGCAGGAAGATCGAATAGGTCTGGCGGCGCTCCTCACGCAGGGACTTCAGCATGATCTCCATGATGTCGTCGTATTTCTCAACAGCGCGCTTCAGGATTTCGTCGAACTGGCCGGAGGCATAGAACTCGGTCGCCGAGTAGAACTCATACTCGAACCCGAAGGTGTCCAGGAAGCGGCGCAGCATGGCGTTGTTGTGGTGGCCGAAGCTCTCATGGGTGCCGAACGGGTCCGGCACCGAGGTAAGCGGCTTTTGCAGATGTTCCGCCAGCGCCTCCTGGTTGGGGACGTTGCCGGGCACCTTGCGCATGCCGTCGAGGTCGTCGGAGAAGCAGATCAGCCGGGTCGGGATGTCCGAAATGGTCTCGAACGCCTTCTTGATCATGGTGGTGCGGGCGACCTCGCCAAAGGTGCCGATGTGCGGCAGGCCGGAGGGGCCATAGCCGGTTTCGAACAGCACATAGCCCTTCTCCGGCGCGCCCTTGGCATAACGTTTGAGAACCCGGCGGGCTTCTTCAAACGGCCAGGCTTTGCTCTTGAGAGCTTCTTCGCGCACATCAGACATTTGTGTTCTCCATCGGCGGCAGTTCTGTCAGCTATCGGGGTGCCGCGTGATCATCCCGGATGCCCCATGCACCCGGCCATTCCCTCTATTGTGCCTGTGCAGCATGAGTCAATGATCCCTGGCCCGGGGGGGCGTCCGCTAGCCCTCCTTTTCGGCGATCCAGGCCAGAATTTCGCGTACGTCCCGGCCTGCCGCCAGACCGTCGCGGGCCGAGGCGAAGTAGCCGTGCGCGGAGCTGGCGCCCGGCCCCTCCAGCCGCACCAGGGCGCCGGTGTCCAGAAAGCTGTCGAGCACCCCGCCCCAGGCCAGGCACACCCCCTGCCCGGCCAGCGCAGCGTTGACCAGCATCGCATAGGAGTTGAAGTCGAGCGCGCGGGCACCGGGCGGCATAGGCAGGCCCGCCTCCTGAAACCAGCTCGGCCAGTCATGCCACTGGCTGCGGGCGGCCTCCATCGTCAGCAGGGTCATGCGGGCAAAATCATAGCCGTCCGCCGCCATCCCCAGGCGCGACAGATACAGCGGGCTGGCCACCGGGAAAACCTCGTCCCCCAGCAGCCGCAGCTCCTGCCCGGCGCCCGCACCCGGCAGGCCGAAGCGGATCAGCAGATCGCCGGGGCGGATGGCCTCTCCATACTCCTGGCTTAGGATACGGATGGTCACCCCGGGAAAGGCGTTCTCCAGCGCGCCCAGCCGCGGGATCAGCCAGAAGGCGACAAATCCGGCCGGGGCCGAAACCGTCACCACCCGCCCCTGCGCGCTCTGCCGCAGGCGGGCCACCGAGGCCTCGATCTGCCCGAAGCCGCTGTGCAGGGCCTGCAGAAGATCCTTTCCCTGCGGGGTCATGCGCACGGGCTTGCGGCTGCGGTCGAACAGGGCACAGCCCAGGTCCGCCTCCAGCGCCGCGATCCGGCGCGACACCGCGGGCTGCGAGACATTCAGCTCCTGCGCGGCGGCGGTCAGGGTGCCGTGGCGTGCCGCGGCATAAAAGGCGGTAAGCCCGGAAAAGCTGGGAAGGCGCTCCATCTATCATAACCTCAGCGTATATTCCTGTGCAGCTTTACCCTATTGAGTGCAGGCCGGGAAGACCTCTAACTGGGCGGCACGATGAGGAGACACGAGATGACTGCAGAACTGACCACCCTGGCTGCCGATCTGGGCGATGCGGAACAGCTGCATCAGCCCTCCAACCTGCCGCATGCACCGCTGGCGGTGGATGCCGCGCAGGTGCCGCTGGCGGGCGGCACCGATCCGGCCTATGGCGAGGTACGCTGGCGCACGCTGATCAACGGCAGCGACGACGCCCCGCGCGACATGGTGCTGGGCATTGCCGAATTCGGCCCCGGCGGCCGCCTGCTGCCGCACCGCCATGACCCGGCGGAGTTCTATTTCGGGCTGGAGGGAACCGGCATGGTGACCATCGACGGCATCCCGCATGAGATTCGCCCCGGCGTTGCCATCTATGTGCCCGGCGGCGCCGAGCACGGCACTGTGGCGGGCCGGGACGGGCTGCGCTTCGCCTATGGCTTTGCCGCGCCGAGCTTTGAGCAGATCCAGTATCGGTTTTCCGCACAAGCTTGAATCCGAGGCGGATTTTTGCGGCTTTGGCGCGGGCAGCAGTTGAACCTGCCCCGCCCTGTACCTATCCTGATTGCGGCAACACGCAGCATGAAAAGGATGCCTTGATGAGTGAGCAAGCCCCGCACCCGATGTCCCCGCAGGACTGCCTGGTGGCGCTGATGGTGGCGGTGTCGGCCTCGGACGAGAACATCCGCACCGCCGAGCTGGTCAAGATCCAGTCGGCGGTCAACATGCTGCCGGTCTTCGCCGATTACGACATCGACCGGGTGGCGCGGATTTCCCAGACCGTGTTCGACCTGTTCGAACAGGAAGACGGGCTGGAGGCGCTGTTCGGCCTCATTCGCGGCGACCTGCCGGAACGGCTGTTCGAGACCGCCTATGCGCTGTCCTGCGACGTGGCCGCCGCCGACGGCATCCTGGGCGAGACCGAACTCGAGTTCCTGGCCGAGGTCCGTTACGAGCTGAACATCGACCGGCTGCATGCCGCCGCGATCGAGCGCGGCGCGCGGGCCCGGCACATGGTCTGACGCGTCCGCTTCGTCTGACGCCACCGCTTCGCGCAGCTTCCCTGCCCGCCGTGCCGGGCAAGAGCGCACAACGCAAGCTTGCAGACAATTTGACCCGCTCCCATTTAGCGCTAGTTCCATGCGCATCGGGAGCCGGTCATGGTCACTTGGCAAAGAGACATCGATGAAATCCGCAGGCTTCTCCTTGAGATCGAGGGCGGCCGGGAGGCGTTCTGCGCCCTGCCGCGGTCTGCTGCCGAGGCGATGATGCTGCCGGCCGAGGACTGCCTGCCTGACGCCGAGGCCCGCAAGCTGGCCTACCACCTGAGCCTTCTGGAAAGCGCGGGCTTTGCCAAATTCAGCCGCCTGTCCAACGGCTACTGGCATGTCCGCGGGCTGACGTGGAGCGGCCATGAGCTGCTGGACAACATCCGCCGCGAGGACATCTGGGCGGCGGTCCGGGAACGGCACCGGCAGCTGGGCGGGTTCAGCATGGAGATCCTCGGCGGCCTGGCCGGGGAGATGATGCGCAGCGAGGCCGGCAGGCTGGAAGCCTCGGACGCCTGAGCGGAATTTTCCGGGGACCCGGCCGGCGCGCGGTCCGCGCCGGCCGTTTCACATCAGGACACCGCCAGAATGCGGGCCGGCCCGCCGGAGCCGCCCCGGTGCGCGGGCGCCCCCACAAACAGGCGGGCGCCGCTGGACGGCACCTGATCCAGATTGGCCAGGTTCTCGATCCCGTAGCGGTTCTGCGGCAGCCAGGCGTAGTGGGTGGCGAAATCCGCCGACGGCCCGTGATCCAGCGACAGCGTGTCCACCGCCAGCGCCACGGCGCCGGTTTCCAGCAGCATCTGCGCCGCCTCCACATGGAAGCCGGGGAAGTGCATCACGCCCTCATCATCGGCATTGCGGAAACCGCCGCCGCCGGTCCTGCCGCCCCATCCGGAATGCATGGCCACGCAGGCGCCGTCCGGAATCTCCCCGTGCTCGGAGGTCCAGGCCGCGATATCATCCGGCGTCACCTGGGCATCCGAGTCCTCCGCCGCGCGGGCGGCGATGTCGATCACGCAGAGCGGGCAGATCAGGTTCTGCACCGGGATCTCGTCCACCGCCTGCCCGTCCGCCGAGAAATGCAGCGGTGCGTCGATATGGGTTCCGGTGTGCTCGTTCAGTGTCAGATTGAACAGGTTGAAGCCGTTGTCCTTAAAATTGAAGGCCTGCGTGAGCTCCACCCCGGGCTGGCCGAAATAGGTCGGAAACTCCGCGTCATAGGCGTGGGTCATGTCCACCACCCCGCCATGGGACATGGCGGCGGCAGGTGCGGCTGTGCCCGCGCCCAATGCGGCCCCGGCTGCGGCCGCGGCGCCGGCCTTGAACAGCGACCGGCGCGACAGCATCCGGTCCTTGACGGCATTCATTACGCAAACGTCACACATTGGCTTCTCCCTGGGCTGATGCCGCCATTGCGGCGGCTGTCCGGCAGAAAACTAGCCTGAGTTGTGCGAAGTCAATGCCGGGCCGTTTCCGCCTCCCGGCCTGTTCCGGCCAGGTCAGCCGGGGCCGCGGTGGGACGCGATCAGCCTGTTTAGACTCTGTTTCTGCTGCCCCTGCGCATCGAAGTTGCCCGGATCGAGCCACTCGGCAAAGGCCGCCTCCAGCTGCGGCCATTCGCTGTCCAGCACCGCATACCAGGCGGTGTCGCGGTTACGGCCCTTGTAGACGGTGGCCTGGCGGAACAGCCCCTCATAGGTGAAGCCCAGCCGCTCTGCCGCGCGGCAGGAGGGGCCGTTCAGGGCGTCGCATTTCCATTCATAACGGCGGTAGCCCAGGTCGTTGAACACCCGCGCCATCATCAGGAACATGGCTTCGGTCGCGGCCGCCGTCCGCTGCAGGGCCGGGGCATAGGTGATGCCGCCGACCTCGATCACGCCGTGCTCCGGCTTGATCCGCATGTAGCTGGCGACGCCTTCGGCCCGGCCGCTGGCGCCGTTGACGATGGCGAAATACGGCTGCGCGTCGACGCCGCTGGCCCCCTGGATCCAGGTGCGCAGCTCTGCCTCGGAGCCGAACGGCCCCCAGGGGATGTAGGTCCAGATCGCGCCGCTGCTGTCCTGGCTGAAGGCGGCGAACAGGTCCGCGGCGTGGCGGGCAGCGTCCAGCGGCTCCACCCGGCTGTAACGCCCTGCCATGCCGCTGTGGCCTGGAAGGCGCGCGCCTTGCCAGTCCGGCAGCGGGGCGCCGACAGGCTGGCCGTGTTCGTTGAGGCGGTCGGTCATGGTCAGGTCCTTTGCACTGCGGGCCTGCGGCCCCTGCCCGCTGCCGCTGTGCCCGGAAACCGGCGCAGCGGCAACGTCCAGAAAGTGAAAACTTTCCCGGACCAGCCGGCGCCTAGCTGCCGTAGACCGCCCCCCAGCGCTCGATCAGCTGCTGCTGCAGCTGCTTGGCGCGGCGGTTCCAGCTCTTGGCGCCCGGCGGGCGCTCGCGCTGCGCCCGGGTGAGGCGGCTGCGGGTCTTCTCATCCGCAGAGAAAATGGCAAAGGCCAGCTCGGTGCCGTCCGCTGCGGTCATGAAGCCACCGAGGCCGGAGACGAAGTTGAGCGTGCCGGTCTTTGCGGCAACCTTGATCGGGTGGCCCTTCACAGTGCGGCCTTTGGCATCGCGCAACTGGAAGGGCTTCAAGAGCGGCTTCAGCTGCCCGGCCTTGTAGGCCGCAACCAGGGCGCCGGTCAGGTCCGCGGGCGTCATGCGCGAGTCCTCTCCGAGGCCGGAATGATCCACCAGCCGGGTTGCCGACATGCCGTATTTTGCGGCCGCCCAGCGGCTCATCTCCGCTGCCGACGCCTTGAGCGATGCCGGGCGGCCTGCGCGGGCGGCGGTGGCGGACATGCCGATCATCTCCGCCATCAGGTTGTTGGAGTATTTCAGCATCGCCTTGAGCATCACGTCCAGCGGCGGGCTGTGGTGCTGGGCCAGCAGCGCGGACGACGGCAGCGCGCGGGTTTCCTGCGGCTTGGGCAGATTGATGCCGTTGGCGCGCGCCAGGGTGCGGAACACGTCGCCTGCATAGGCTGCGGGGTTGCGCACCGGCAGCCAGCGGGCGCCGCCCTTGCCCAGCGCCTTGGAGGCGACGGTCCAGTGGTCCACGCCGCCCTTTTCCGCATAGGTGAAGACCGGCACTGCGCGGGACTGGATGGCCATCCGGGCAGTGGCGACCTCGGGACGGTATTTTTCGGTACGGGCATCCATGGTGACCGCCCAGCCGCCGCCGGCGGCGCGCTTCCATTCAAAATGCACGCGGTTGAAGTTGAGCGCGATGCCGCTGACCGCCGGGGAATAGCCGACATGGTCGGGTTGATCCGGATCGATGGTCGCGACCGCGGGAAGCGCGCCGTCCCAGACCAGAAACTTGCCCCGCACCTCACGCACGCCGGCCGACTTCAGCGATTTGGCCAGCAGCGCCAGATGGTCGGTGTTCAGCAGCGGATCGCCGCCGCCCGCGAGGATCAGGTCGCCGTTCACCACCCCGCCCGCGACGCCGCCGGTGGCGAGGATGCGGGTTTCAAATCGGTGGTTGGCGCCAAGCACATCCAGCGCATAAAGCGCGGTCAGCGCCTTGGCGACGCTGGCAGGCGGCAGCGCCCGGGTGCCGCCGGAAGCTTCGAGCAATTTGCCCGTCTTGACGTCCGCCACCGCGCAGACCGCATCGCCCGGCAGCCCGGCCCGTTCAATCAGCGCCCTGAGCCCGTCGGCGCCGGCCGCGAGCGAACTGACCTTGCGGGCGACGGGCCGCAAGGAGACCGCCGGCGCGTTGGCCAGCGCGGAGGTGCCTGCCAATGCGGCAAGCCCGGATAGGAGGAATGTCCGGCGTGAAGTCATCTTACTCATTTTTAGTGTCAGGAGCTGCTTTTCTTCAATCCCCGATCCGCGGCATTGCGCCGTAAGGTCCGGGCTTTTTCGCCATGGCAAGTCCTGCTACCGCTGGCAGCCATGTTTCAGGCAGTCATCATAATGTTCGCGGCCATGTCAATGATCCCCGCAGGCGATCTGTGCGGGAAACTGCTGACCGGCAGCGGACTGGCCACTCCGGCCTTTGTCGCCTGGTCGCGCTTTGCCATCGGCACCGCGCTGATTCTGCCCTTTGTGCCGCGCCGGGCGTATTCCCTGCTGGGGGACTGGCGGCTGTGGCTGCGGGCGGGAATGCTGACCGGAGGCATCTTCTCGATCCAGCTGGCGCTGACGACAGAGCCGCTGGCCAATGTCTTTGCCGCCTTCTTCATCGGGCCCGTGGTCAGCTATGTGCTGTCGGTGCTTTTGCTGCGCGAGCAGGCGACCCTGCTGCGCAGCCTGCTGATGGCATTGGGCTTCATCGGCGTCCTCATGGTGGTGCGGCCGGGGCTGGGCGGATCCGCCAACCTGTTGTGGGCGGTGCTGGCCGGGTGCTTCTATGGCGGCTTCCTGACCAGTTCGCGCTGGCTGGCGCATGTCGGCACGCCGCTGGAGCTGAGCCTGACCCAATTGCTGCTCTCGGCCCTGCTGATGCTGCCGCTGGGTCTTGCCAGCCTGCCGGAGTTCACCCCCGCAGCCGCGGCGCTGACGGCCGGGAGCGCGGCGTTTTCAATGATGGGCAACCTCTTGCTGCTCTTTGCCTATGGCCGGGTACAGGCGGTGAAGCTGGCGCCGATGGTCTATTTCCAATTGGTGGCCGCGGTCGGGCTGGGCTGGGCAGTGTTCAGCCAGCTGCCGGATGGCTGGACCTGGGCCGGGCTGGCGGTGCTGCTGAGCGCCGGGCTGGCCTCAGCCCTCTTGCGCCGCTGACCAGCCGCCGCGGGCGCGGATCCCGGTGGAGCTGACGTCCACCATCGGCAGGTTGACGAAACACCAGGCCGGGCTTTCAGCACGCGCCAGAAGATGGCTTTCGCTGCTTTTCAGCTTGGCATGGCGGTAGATCCGCGCAGCGGGTGAAAACCGTGCCGAGATCCGGTCGCCGGGACGGGCCAGCACCCCCACCGGCACCGTGTCCAGGATCTGTTTCCAGTCTTTCCAGCGGTGGAAATGGGTGAGGTTGTCGGCCCCCATCAGCCAGACGAAACGCACCCCCGGGTGGCGGCGGCGCAGATGCCGCAGGGTCTGGGCCGTGTATCGGGTGCCGAGATCCGCCTCGATCCCGCTGATGTGGATGCGCGGATGCTGGATCAGCGCTTGTGCTGCAGTCAACCTGCGCGGCAGGGACGCGGGCTGGCGGGTCTTCAGCGGGTTGCCCGGCGATACCAGCCAGAACAAATGATCCAGCCCGAACCGCCGCAGGGCAGCATGGGAAATGGCCGCGTGGCCGCGGTGGGGCGGATCAAAGGACCCTCCCAGGAGCCCGACGCTCTGGCCCGGGCGGATATGCGGCAGCTTGCAAACCATGAAGGCCTTGATGCGCATAGTTTTTGGCTGAGATCAATTGCCTGCTGCAGCTTCCAGACGCAGCCGGGCGCAGAAGCGGGCAGGACCGGACGTGCGGGCCCCAGGGGGCTATCGGCCGGCCCTGGCGGAACCGTCGCACTTGCGGTCTACGGCCGGGCCGGAATGCCGCCAAACCATTGTTCCACGTGCGACACGTGTGGCGGAGATGCCCCTGCAAGACAATATGTATGATTGTCGACAATAGGGCAAAATCATGATAGCAGACCCGCATAGCAGAAAGGACGACAACCGCAATGCGATCGGCCTTGCGGTTTCAAGCGGAGGAAAACACGATGAAAAAACTGAGCGTGCGCGCGAATCTCAAGAACCGCATGACAGCAGCGGCGCTGGCCGCCAGCCTCACCGTTCCCGCTGCCGCGGCAGCGGAGGAGACGTTTCTGACCATCGGCACGGCAGGTGTCACCGGCATCTACTACGCGGTTGGCGGCGGCATCTGCCGGCTGGTGAACAAGAGCCGCAAGGATCATGGCATCCGCTGTTCCGTAGAAAGCACCGGAGGCTCTGTCTACAACCTCAAAACCATCCGCGAGGGCGAGCTGGAAATGGGCACGGTGCAGTCCGACTGGCAGTACCATGCCTATCACGGTTCCAGCGTGTTCGAGGATGCCGGACCCGACGAGAAGCTGCGCTCGGTGTTTTCGCTGCACCCCGACACCGTGATCATTGCCGCCCGCACCGACACCGGCATCCAAAAACTGGACGACCTGAAGGGCAGGACGGTGAATCTGGGCAACCCCGGTTCCGGCACCCGCGCCACCGCCGATGTGCTGGTCGGGGCGCTTGGCTGGAGCCCGTCGGATTTCGGCCTGGTGACGGAGCTGAAATCAGCGGAGCAGTCCGCGGCCCTGTGCGACGGCAATATAGACGCCTTCCTGATGGTGGCCGGCAACCCGGTGGCCAACGTGCTGGAAGCCGCAACCACCTGCGATATCCGCCTCATCCCGGTTGTCGGCGAAGCGGTTGACGGCCTTGTCGCCAGCCAGCCCTACCTCGGCCATGTTGCCATTCCCGGCGGGCTTTACCGCGGCGTTGACGAGGCCGTGCCCTCCTACGGGCTTTCGGCTACCTTTGTAACCTCTGCGGATGTGGACGAGGAAGTGGTCTACCAGATGGTCAAGGCGGTGTTCACCAATTTCGACACCTTCAAAGGCATGCACCCCTCCTTTGCCGGCCTGGAGAAAGAAGCCATGGTCCGCCAAGGCCTGACCGCGCCGCTGCACCCCGGTGCCGAGCGCTATTACCGCGAAGCCGGCCTGATTGAATAGCTCCTCCCTGCTCCGGGCCGCCCCTGCCCGGAGCACCTGCGCGCCTCCCGGAACCAGTGCCTTCCGGCGGGCAATCCTTCCCCTTCAGACAAGTGATGAAACCAATGTCCGACACGAACCACAGCCATTCCACGCATGATGCCGAAGAGGATGTCCGCAACCGCGATATCAAGATCTATGTGAACGGCGACATCGTTCACCGCGACGAGGCAAAGGTCTCGGTCTATGACTCCGGCTTTATGCTGGGCGACGGTATGTGGGAAGGAATGCGGCTCTACAACGGCAAATGGGCGTTTTTTGACGAGCATATGGACCGGCTCTACAACAGCTGCAAATCGGTCTCAATCGACATCGGCCTCAGCAAGGAAGAACTGCTGGAGGCGATGAACCGCACCGCCGCCGCCAATGACATGACCGAGGACGCCCATTGCCGCCTGATGATCACCCGCGGCCGCAAGGCGAAGCCTTTCCAGCATCCCGGCCTGTCGCGCTTCGGCCCCACCATCGTGATCATCGTCGAGCACTCCAAGCCGAAATCCAGCCTGCACAGCACCGGCATCCGCCTGGCCACGGTCCCGCAGGTGCGCGGCCTGCCGATGAGCCAGGATGCGAAGTACAACAGCCATTCCAAGCTGAACTGCGTGATCGCCTGCCTGCAAGCCGAACAGGCCGGCGCGGATGAAGCGCTGATGCTGGACCCCAACGGCTTTGTGAACACCACCAATGCCTGCAACTTCTTCATCGTGCGCCGCGGTGAGGTTTGGACCTCCACCGGCGATTACTGCATGAACGGCGTCACCCGGCAGAAAGTGATCGACCTGTGCCGCCAGGATGGCATTCCGGTCTTCGAGAAAAACTATTCCCTCTATGAGGCCTATGGCGCCGATGAGGCCTTTCTGACCGGGACCTTCGGCGCGCAGACCCCGGTGGCCTCGATCGACGGCAAGGCAATCGGCACCGGCGAGCGGCTGGTGATGGCCCGGCTGCAGCAGCTCTACAAGGCGCTGGTCCGGGAGAACACCGCGGGCTGAGGGCAGATGAATGCCTGGCCGGCGGCCGCGGGCCGCAGTGAACGCCGCGCGGGACCGGCCGGGCGGAGTGTCCGCCGCGGCGTGACGGGGCACCGCCGGAGCACAGCGCCTATTCGTCCGGCAATGCGGCAAGCGCTTGCTTCATGCCCTGTCGCATGTGCTGGGTCAGATGATCCAGCATCGCGTCCAGGCTGCCGCCGCAGGCCAGCGACACATAGAGATCATGGGCATCACGCTGCGGACCGGCGCGCTCATGCGCCTGCTGGTGGATCGTGAAATAGAAGCTCAGATTGGGCCGGAGCTGGTTCCAGCTTTTCTGCAGCAGGGAATGATCCGAAACCTCGTAGCACCAGCTGTGCAGCTCCAGCTCGCGCTCGATCGCTTCCTGCGGGGAGCAGCCGTCGTCGATCACACGGGTCAGCCGGGTGTGGCGGGCGCGCAGGTCGGCCATATTGACTTCCGAGCGTTTGCCCCAGCATTCCTGGAATGCGAATTGCTCCAGCGCCAGGCGCAAGGAGTAGAGCTCCTCGATGTCTCGTTTGGTGACGCCGCGCACAAAGATGCCGGTATAGGGTTTGCTGACAAGCAACCCCATCTCCACAAGATCCCGTATCGCCTCGCGCAGAGGACCGCGGCTGATCCCCAGCGCCTTGGCCAGCCCGGTTTCGGTCAGCCGTTCGCCTTTCCCCAGCTGCCCGGTGACAATCTGGGTTTTCAGCCGGTTCACCGCCTGTTCGCGCAGAGTGCGGGTTTCAATTGGTTTCAGGTTGGCTAACGGCATCTGTCGGGTTGCACCAGGGATCTGACTGAAAAATAGGTTTCGGAAAACCAGTATAGCAGCGCCTGCCGGGTTGTCGACAAACGTGCAATCCATCAGGTTTCCGCGGGTCCGGACCGTATGAGGGCATGACGGGCCAAGACGCCGGACACGCGGTTCAGGGGAAAAGGCAAACAGCCCCTGAGACTGTTTGCCCCGAGCAGCCGCAACTGCACTGAAGCTTGCACGGGAAATGCCTCAAAGCGCTTTCCCGCCTTGCCTCAGAAGTCCAGGTTCTCGACGCTGAGAGCGTTTTTCTGGATGAACTCGCGGCGGGGCTCCACAACATCACCCATCAGCTTGGTGAACAGGTCATCCGCTTCCACCATGTCGTCGATGCGGACCTGCAGCAGGGTGCGGGCATCCGGGTCCAGGGTGGTTTCCCACAGCTGGTCCGGGTTCATTTCACCCAGGCCTTTGTAGCGCTGCAGGGTCAGCCCCTTTTCGCCCTCTTCCAGGATCGCCTTGAGCAGCCCCAGCGGCCCGTGGATCATCTGGTTGCGGTCGCGGCGGACCAGCTGGGCGGTGGTGCCGTAGACTTCCTGCAGGCTCTGGGTGAAGCTGCCGGTTTTGCGGGCCTCGCCGGAGCGCAGCATCGGGCCGTCCAGGGTGCGGACTTCCTCAACCCCGCGCAGGATACGGGCCAGGCGGATGCCGTGGTCCTGGGTGATCCGGCCCTGCCAGCCGCGCTCATACTCCAGCGCGATGGCATCCAGGCGGGCGGCAACCTGATCGGCAACGCCCTGCAGGTCGGAGTCCACCGCGCCGGGCACAAAGGCGCCAGCCACGGCTGCCTGCTCCAGGATGTGGCGCGGGTAGTGGGTCGGGAAGGCATCCAGAACCCGCTTGAGCTGGCGCGCCTCTTCCACCACGCGGGTGAGGTCGGCGGCGGCCATTTCAGACCCGTCGCCCAGCTTCAGCACCGCGCCGTCGACGCCCTGGTTGATCAGGTAGTCGTCCAGCGCCGCCTGGTCCTTGAGGTAGACCTCGGACTTGCCGCGCGCGACCTTATAAAGCGGCGGCTGCGCGATATAAAGGTAGCCGCCCTCGATCAGCTCCGGCATCTGCCGGTAGAAGAAGGTCAGCAGCAGAGTGCGGATGTGGGCGCCGTCAACGTCGGCGTCGGTCATGATGACGATCTTGTGATAGCGCAGCTTTTCAATGTTGAACTCATCCCGGCCGATGCCGGTGCCGAGCGCCATCACCAGATTGCCGATCTCCTGGGAGGACAGCATCCGGTCGAACCGCGCCCGTTCCACGTTCAGGATCTTGCCGCGCAGGGGCAGGATCGCCTGGGTCATCCGGTCCCGGCCGGTCTGGGCGGAGCCGCCGGCCGAGTCACCCTCGACCAGGAAGACTTCGGTTTTGGAAGGATCCTTCTCGGAACAGTCCTTGAGCTTGCCCGCCAGGTAGTTCACGTCCATCGCGGTCTTGCGGCGGGTCAGCTCGCGCGCTTTGCGGGCGGCCTCCCGGGCCAGCGCGGCCTCGACGATCTTGCCAACGATCTGCTTGGCCTCGTTGGGGTTTTCCTCGAACCATTCGGCCAGCTTCTCGCCCATCAGGCTCTCCACCACCGGGCGCACCTCGGAGGAGACCAGCTTGTCCTTGGTCTGACTGGAGAATTTAGGGTCCGGCACCTTCACCGACAGCACGCAGGTCAGCCCTTCGCGGGCGTCGTCGCCGGTGAAGGAGACCTTCTCCTTCTTGGCGATGCCGGAGGACTGGGCGTAGTTGTTGATGGTCCGGGTCAGCGCGCCGCGGAAGCCCGCCACATGGGTGCCGCCGTCGCGCTGGGGAATGTTGTTGGTGAAGGGCAGAACCGTCTCGTGGTAGCTATCGTTCCACCACATGGCGATCTCGACGCCGATGTCGTCCTTCTCTCCAACGATGTAAACCGGAGCCTCCATCACCGGGGTCTTGTGCCGGTCGAGGTATTTGACGAATTCCTTGACGCCGCCCTCGTAGAAGAGCTCAGCCGAGAGTTTCTCTGCCGGGCGCTCATCCTCCAGAATGATCCGCACGCCGGAGTTCAGGAAGGCCAGCTCACGCAGGCGTTTTTCCAGCGTCTCGAAGGAATATTCCAGGTTCGAGAATGTATCGGTCGACGCCATGAACCGGACCTCGGTGCCGGTCTGGTCGCCGCACTCGCCGACCACTTCCAGATGCTTGACCGTATCGCCACGCTCGAAGCGGGCCACGTGCTCCTTGCCGTTGCGCCAGATGCGCAGTTCCAGCCAGTCGGACAGCGCGTTCACAACCGACACGCCCACGCCGTGCAGGCCGCCGGAAACCTTGTAGGAGTTGGAATCGAACTTACCGCCGGCGTGCAGCTGGGTCATGATGACCTCGGCCGCGGACACGCCTTCCTCGGCGTGAATGTCCACCGGAATGCCGCGGCCGTTGTCGCTGACGGAAACGCTGGAATCGGCGTGGATTTTGACGGTTACGTGGTCGGCGTGGCCTGCCAGCGCCTCGTCGATGCCGTTGTCCACGACCTCATAGACCATGTGATGCAGGCCCGAGCCGTCATCCGTGTCCCCGATGTACATGCCGGGGCGCTTGCGGACCGCCTCCAACCCTTTGAGAACCTTGATGGAATCCGCGCCATATTCTGCGGGGGCCTGCTCGTTTCCGGACATTCACATCTTCCTGTCTTAGCTTCGGGATTTTATACGAAGTCTGGCCGGGATTGTCACGCGCAAGCCCCCTTTTTTCTTGGCAGAATCAGGCCGCTTTCGCCCCCAGCCCGCCAGCCGCCGCCAGCCAGGTTTCGACCTTGGATTCCGGCGCATCCGTGGCCGGGGCAAATGTGGTGAAGCGCGTGGGCTTGATGCCCACGAAACCCAGGATCTGGCGGCTGATGAATTTCTTCACGGCATTGCCGTAGAACAGCCGCAGAAGCAGCGCCGGGGTGTCCGACGTCAGCAGCACCCGTGCGGTCTTGCCGGTCAGCATCGGAGCGGGCAGACCGAGGAAGTTCGCATTGCGGGTGTCAAAGGCACGCCCCGGCAGCAAGGCCCGGTCAAACACGCCCTTGAGCTTGGCGGGAATCGCCCCCCACCACAGCGGCGCCGCCATGACCACATGCTCGGCCCATTCCAGATCCCCGAGGAAGGCAGCCAGATCCGGCTCCAGGGGCTTCGGCTCGTGATAGCCGCCCTGTCCGTAGTCCATGTCAAACTGCATCTGCGAGATATCATGGAACCGCACGAGGTGGCCGTTTCCCTCTGCGGCAGACTGGTACGCCGCGCAAAGGGACTTCGACAGGGAGGTTTGGCCGGGATGGCCGTTCAGAATCAGAATTTTCCGTGCAGACATTTCAGGCTCCGCGAGTTAAGTTGACCGCGGTCACTTATTGAGCACAAAATGACCGCGGTCAATTATAAAAATGACCGCGGTCAATAACGAAACTGTGAGGTGAAGGCATGACACGCGCACCCCAGAAGCGGCGGCTGGAAACGCGGTCAAAGCTGCTGCAGGTGGCGGCGGCCATCGTGCAGGAGCACGGCTACAGCGGATTGCGGGTCGAAGACGTGGTTGCCCGGGCGGGCGTGGCCAAGGGCACGCTGTTTTCCCATTTCAAGGACAAGGACGGGCTGCTGGCGGTCCTGATCGGCGAGGAAGTCACGCGCCTGCTTGACGGCATGGAAGCCGGTGGCACTCCCCCGGACGTTGCCGCCCTGAACGCGCGGCTGGCGCCGCATCTCGATTACGTCGCGCAGGACCGGGTGATCTTCGACCTCCTGCTTCGTTACTCAGGCACCACGGCCGCGGAACCGGATGAGGTGGTGGCGGCAAGCTTTATCCGGCAGGTCGCTATGCTGACAGGCTGGCTGCAGACGCTGCAGGCAGCGGGAAAGGTCCGTAAAGACCAGCCACCAGAACTACTGGCAGAGGGCATCCAGGGGTTTCTGAATCACGTGCTGGGGGTGTGGTTCTGCGCCGAACACGAAAACGACGCGTCACCCGCCGATGCGCTCGAGCCCTATCTGCGGGCCTGGCTGCTGCCGCCTGCCTGAGGGCAGCGCTCAGGTGAACGGGATCACCAGCCCGACGCAGATCAGCAGAGCGCCCGACACCAAGTTGATGCGCCGCCGGATCCGCGTGGAGGTCACCGCGCGGCGCACCCGGTGCATCATGCCGACCAGTGCCAGGTTGCCGACCAGCGGGATCACGAAGGACAGCGTCACGATCGCAGCTACGTCCGGCCAGGAGGTGCCGGACAGGTCAAAGAACCCCGGCAGAACCCCCATGTAGAACAGGATCGCCTTGGGATTGCCCAGGATTGCAGCAATCCCTGCCATGAAGCCGGCCCAGACACCGGGGCGGGTCAGGGCCCGGTTTTCCTCCACCGCGTCGCCGGCATGGCGGATCAGCAGATAGCCCATGCCGAGGAACACCAGGCAGGCCACCCAGCGCAGCACGGTCATGATGCCGGTGAACTCGGACACCACCCAGGACATCCCCGCCACCGCGATCAGCGGCCACAGGATATCGCCACAGGCCACCCCGACCGCCAGCGGCCAGGCCGCCTGAAACCCGCCCGAGAGAGAGCGTGCCATCAAGGCCAGCCAGACCGGACCGGGGGTCAGAAACAGGATCAGCAGGGCCCCCGCGTAGAGGGTCAGATCCCAGGCAGAGACAGTCATTTTTGCAAAACCTCCGACGTGCCGCCGCTGTCCGAGACCTCCAGCACCTGAGCGCGCCCCCCCAGTTCTGCAAACAGCTCCGGCCCGGTGCCGGTCATCCAGGCCTGGGTGCCAAGGGCGCAGATCTCGTCATACAGCGCGGCGCGGCGGGCCGCATCCAGATGCGCAGCCACCTCGTCCAGCAGCAGGATCGGCGGCGCGCCTTCCCGTTGCGCCAGCGCCCGCGCGTTGGCCAGGATCAGAGACACCAGCAGCGCCTTCTGCTCGCCGGTGGAGCAATCCCTGGCCGGAATACCTTTGGCCCGGTAGGTGCCAATCAGGTCGCTGCGGTGCGGCCCGACAAGGGAACGGCCTGCCGCCAGGTCCCGGAACCGGCTTTCCCCCAGCGCCGCTTTGAAATCATCCTCCGTAGACGGCATGCTGCCTTCCGACTGGATCAGTTCAAGCTCCGCAGCGGGGAATGCTGTTTCCGCCTCGGCCTGCGCCAGCTGCAACAGCTCCACCGCCTGCCCCCGCGCCGCGTGTATCCGATGCCCTGCCGACGCCATGCGGTCCTCCAGCACCCGGTACCAGGCGGCGTCCCGAACCTGCTCCTTCAGCAGCCGGTTGCGCTCGCGCATCGCCTTCTCGTAGGCCAGCGAAGCCTCGGCATGAGACGGCTCGAAGCTGAGCGCGATGCGGTCCAGAAACCGCCGCCGCCCTTCGGCCCCCTCGATCCACAGCCGGTCCATCGCCGGGATCAGCCAGACCACCCGGGCCACCTGCCCCAGTGCCACCTGGCTGGCGGATTTGCTGTCGATCCTGACCTGCCGGGCATTGCCGCCCTCGGACCAGGTTTCGATCTCATAGGTCTGCGAGGGCGCACGCAGCTCGCCCCTCAGCTTCCAGCCCAGTGCCTCCGGCTGGCGTGCCATGTCGGCGGCGCTGGCGCGGCGAAGGCCCCGGCCAGGGGAGAACAGCGACACCGCTTCCAGGATATTGGTCTTGCCCGCGCCGTTGTTGCCATGAATAGCCACCGGACGCCCATCCAAACGCAATTCCGCCCGCAAATGCGAGCGGAAATGCGAAAGGGTCAATGCGGTCAGAGCCAGCATGAAGCGCGCGCCCTATTTCTTCTTTGCAAAAATACTCGCGCCGCAGGCATCGCCGTCAGGCGATCAAACCCGCATCGGCATCACGACGTAGACGGCACTTTCGTCGTTGCCTTCGCGCATCAGGGTCGGATCGCCGGAGGAGTTGAACATGAACACGGCGTTTTCGCGGTCCACCTGGTTGGCGATCTCCAGCAGGTATTTGGCGTTGAAGCCTATTTCCAGCCGTTCGTCATTGTAGGCCACCGCCAGCTCTTCCTCGGCGGCGCCGCTGTCCGGCGCATTCACCGACAGGATCAGGCGGTCCTCCTCCAGCTGCAGCTTCACTGCGCGGGACCGCTCGGAGGAAACGGTGGCAACCCGGTCCACGGCCTGTGCGAACTCGGCCGCGTCGACCTCGAGCCGGCGGGTATTGCCGGCCGGGATCACGCGGGTGTAGTCGGGGAAGGTGCCGTCAATCACCTTGGAGGTCAGGGTGATATTCGGTGTGGCGAAACGCACCTTGGTTTCCGAGACCGACACCGCGATGTCCATGTCGTCGTCATCCAGCAGCTTGCGCAGCTCGCCCACGGTCTTGCGCGGCACGATCACGCCGGGCATGTCCTCGGCGCCCAGCGGCAGTTCGGCGTCGATGCGGGCCAGGCGGTGGCCGTCGGTGGCCACGGCGCGAAGGGCCTTGCCGCCTTCGGCGCCGTTGGAAACGTGCAGGTAGACACCGTTCAGGTAATAGCGGGTTTCCTCGGTGGAGATCGCAAATTTCGATTTGTCGAACAGGCGGCGCAGCACGGCGGCCTTGGCGGCGAAGTTGGAGTGGTATTCCGACGAGGCCATTACCGGGAAATCCTCCCGCGGCAGGGTCGCAAGCGAGAAGTTGGAGCGCCCTGCCTCAACGGTCAGGCGGCCGGTTGCCGCATCGGCGGTCAGGGTGACCAGCGCGCCGTCGGGCAGCTTGCGGACGATCTCATGCAGGGTGGTGGCGGCCACAGTGGTGGCGCCAGCGCGCTCCACCTGGGCGGGAGCCTTGTCCACCACTTCGATGTCCAGGTCGGTGGCGCGGAACTGGACGCTGTCGCCCTCGGCTTCGATCAGCACATTCGCCAGGATCGGAATGGTGTTGCGGCGCTCGACCACAGACTGCGCCTGGGCCACGGCCTTGAGAAGCGTGCCGCGTTCGATGCTGATCTTCATGTCCCAAATCCTCTTCGTCAGGCCCCTGTCAGTGGCCGGGACAAGCAACCTACCTGTTTACCCCTGCCATACAAGGCTTTTTATGGATTTCTCCAAGGGATTTACAGCGGGGTCAAGAGGCCGCGAGCGGCTTGGCCGCCAAAGCGGGGCAAACGTTGCCTTAGAACCCAAGGCTGTCCTGGAGGCGCAAAAGAAAACGCCCCGGCACTGCGGCCGGGGCGCGGTACGGCAGGTGAAGGCGCTGGAGAGGCGGTTAAGCCTTCACCCGTTCCGATTTCGGATCATACATCGGCTTCAGCGATGCCTCGGCCCTCACCTTCACGCCGCAGACGTCGATTTCGTAGGCCGAGCCCAGCACATCGGCAGCGCTTTCCCCCTCGCAGGGCACATAGCCCATGCCGATGGCGGCCCCCAGTGTATGGCCGTAATTGCCGGAGCTGAGGTAGCCCACATATTCACCGTCGCGCAGGATCGGCTCGTTGTGGAACAGCAGCGGCTCGGGATCGGTCAGCTTGAATTGCAGCATGCGGGACTGGGGGCCGCTCTCTTTGCGGTCCAGCACCGCGGATTTGCCGATGAAATCGTCCTTGCCGGTGGCAACCGCAAAGCCGAGGCCCGCGTCGATCACGTTGTCCTCACAGGTGATGTCGTGGCCGAAGTGGCGGAAACCTTTCTCGATCCGGCAGCTGTCCATCATGTGCATGCCGCAGAGCTTGAGCCCCATATCCTGCCCCGCCTCCCAGAGGGTTTCAAACGCATGGCCCGCCATGTCGGCGCCGACATAGATTTCCCAGCCCAGCTCGCCGACGTAAGTCACGCGGTGGACGCGGGCGAGGCCCATGCCCAGTTCGATCTCCTGCGCGGTGCCGAACGGGTTGGCGCCGTTGGAGAAGTCGTTGGGCGACACCTTCTGCAGCAGTTTGCGCGCGTTCGGCCCCATCACCGCCAGCACGCCCTCGCCTGCGGTCACATCGGTGATCACCACGCGGCGGTCGCCCAGGTGTCGCATCATCCAGGTCTGGTCTGCCAGCCTGGTCACTGCCGGGGTCACCACCAGATAGGCGGTCTCCGACAGGCGGGTGACGGTCACATCCGCCTCGATGCCGCCGCGGGGGTTGAGGAACTGAGTGTAGACGATCTTACCTGCGGGCACCGAAACATTGGCGCCGCAGATGTAGTTCAGGAAGCTTTCAGCATCCGGGCCTTCGACGCGGATCTTGCCGAAGGAGGACATGTCGTACATGCCGACGTTCTCGCGCACGGCGCGGTGTTCGGCAGCGGAGTTTTCAAACCAGTTCTGGCGCTTCCAGCTGTACTGGTACTCGCGCTCCTGGCCTTCGTTTGCAAACCAGTTGGCACGCTCCCAGCCGCCGATTTCGCCAAATACCGCACCCTGTTCCTTCAGGTGATGGTGGAACGGAGTGCGGCGCACGCCGCGGGCGGTGGCCTTCTGCCGGTAGGGGAAGTGGTCGGCATAGAGCAGGCCCAGGGTCTCTTTGGAGCGCTCGAACAAGTAATGCTTGTTGCCCTGGAAGGGCTGCATGCGGGAGATGTCCACGTCGCCAAGATCGAACGGCTTCTGGCCGTCTTCCATCCACTGCGCCAGCGCCATGCCGGCGCCGCCGGCCGACTGGATGCCGATCGAGTTGAAGCCCGCGGCGACCCAGAAGTTGCCCATCTCCGGGGCCAGGCCGAGATGGTAAGCGTCGTCGGGGGTGAAGGACTCAGGGCCGTTGAAGAAGGTATGAATGCCCGCCTCCGCCAGCATCGGCATCCGGTTGCAAGCGGCCTCCAGGATCGGCTCGAAATGGTCGAAGTCCTCAGGCAGCTGATCGAACTCGAAACTGTCGGGGATGCCCTTCATCGCCCAGGGCTTGGCGTTGGGCTCAAAGGCGCCCAAGAGGATCTTACCGGCGTCTTCCTTATAGTAGGCGCATTCGTCCGGCACCCGCAGCACCGGCATCTGGCCCAGGCCTTCGATGCCTTCGGTCACGATGTAGAAATGCTCGCAGGCGTGCAACGGCACATTGACGCCTGCCATGCGGCCGACCTCGTGGCCCCACATGCCGGCGCAGTTCACCACCATGTCGGCTTGGATATGACCCTGCGCCTGGCCGTCATCGCTGACCCAGTCGACGCCAGTGACGCGGCGGCCCTGCTTGGAGATGCCGGTGACCTTGATCCGCTCCTTGACCAGCGCGCCGCGCTGGCGGGCGCCCTTGGCCAGGGCCAGCGCGATGTTGGCCGGGTCTGCCTGGCCGTCGGTCGGCAGCCAGACACCGCCGGTCACGCCGTCCAGGTTGATGTGCTCGTAGCGTTCCTTGACTTCCTTGGGCGACAGTTCCTCGACCGGAACCCCAAAGGCGCGGGCCATGGCGGCATTGCGGAACAGCTCCTCGCGCCGCTCCTCGGTTAGCGCCGCCGATACCGAGCCGACCTGGCGCAGGCCGGTGGCCACACCGGTTTCTTCCTCAAGCCCCAGGTAAAGCTCTGCCGAATAGCGGGCGAGCTTGGTCATGTTTGAGGAGGCGCGCAACTGGCCGATCAAGCCCGCGGCGTGCCAGGTGGTGCCGGAGGTCAGCTGCTTGCGCTCCAGCAGCACCACGTCCTTCCAGCCCAGCTTGGTCAGGTGATAGGCCACCGAACAGCCGATCACGCCTCCGCCGATAATGACCACGCGGGCCTTGTTGGGAAGATCACTCATGTCATCGCTCCTGACTAAGGGTTTGCGCCTGATTACCACGGATAGGCGGCGCAAAATGCATCAAAAGCGTCAGACTCCCGGGGCTATTCTCCGGCCTTCAAAATTTTCTCAGACCCATCCCCGCCCAGCCGCCGGCGTTTGCGCAGGGCAAAGGGGGTGATGCCGAAGAAGCTCTTGTACAGACTGGAGAAACCGTTCGGGAAGCCGCAGGCGAGGCCGATTTCACGCACGCTCATCGTGGTGTTGAGCAGGAGGTTGTTGGCCTTGGACAGGCGCATTTCCCGGTAGAAGCCGTTCGGGGTGGTGCCCAGGAAGGTCTTGAACTTGCGTTCCAGCGAGCGGGTTGAAATGCACAGTTCGTCAACGATGTCACTGATCGGCACCGGTTCCTCGATGTTGTCCTGCATTATGCGGATGCAATGATCCAGGTCGCTGTCGCCGGTGATTGTCGGCTTGGCGCCGGCAAAGGGCTGCAGCGAGGAGAAATCGCGCACCTGTTCATGCAGCATGATGTTGGCCACGGTCATCTGCGCCGCGGCGGAGGTGAGCCGCCCGACAAGCGCCAGGATGATGTCGACTGTGGACCCCATGCCGGCGCAGGTGACCACCAGCCCGTCCTCGCTCGCCAGCGCGTGGCTGGAATCGTTCAGCCCCATGCGCTCGCGTAGCAGGGCAGAGTTTTCCCAATGGGTGGTCAGCCGCCCGGCCGCCCCGCCCTGATCCCGGATGTAGCGGGCCGCGGCCTCGGCCAGCAGATAGACCTTGATATCTCGGCAGGTGTAGCTGGAGATTACCCGCCCTAGGCTGAGGCCCGGATGATCCGGGTCCGAGTTACCCAGGAAGAAGGCGAAATCCGCGTCCGGCTTCACTGCAAAAGGTTCGGTATCGAGGCTGAGGCCGGCCCGGCAGCCGACACGGCCGCCCTGCAGAGAGCGCACCGTCCATTTGAACGGCGGCTGGGCCAGCACCCGGTTGGCAATCCGCAGCACCTCGAGGATAGCCGACATCTCGATCAGCACAAAACCTTCGGTGACGATAATGTCGATATTCCAGACCCGGGCCGGATCGGCGGATTTGAGTTTTTCCGGAGCTGCCATGCTGTTCCCCTCCCCTGATCAGACGATGCGATGTCCGGCCGCGCGCAGCAGGCGGGCCAGATCAGCAATATGTTCCGGGCCGACCTCACAGCAGCCGCCGACAATGCTGGCGCCCTGGGCGACCCAGCCCATTGCAAATTCCGCGTAGGCCGCAGGTCCGAGATCCTGGCGCTGCTGCAGCGCGTCCACGGTCGGGGCGTCCTTCAGGAACCCTTCCGAGATGCGGGTGAAGCCGTTGGCATAGGCGCCGAAGGGCTTGCCGAAGCTTTGCACGATCTCCAGGCCCGCACCGATGACCTCCGGGCGCGAGCAGTTGAGCAGAACCGCGCCGGGCTGGAACTCGGCTATCAGCGGCGCGAGGGCTGACAGCGGTTCGCCGGACCGCAGCAGGGTTCCATCATCATCCCTGACCGAGGCGGCCAGCCACACCGGTTTGTCTGTGGTTTCACAGCCGAGCAGCGCCCCTTTGGCATGTTCGACAGAGGACACGGTTTCGATCAGGAACAGGTCTGCCTGCGGTTCCAGCAGCCGAACCACTTCGGCATAGATGGGTTTGGCGTCATTATGCGGCGGGCAGATGTCCGGGCGGTAGGAGGCCTTCAGCGGGCCAAGCGCGGCGGCAACGCGGCCCGCGCCATGCGCGTCCCGCGCAGCGGCCGCCTGTTGGGCAGCTGTTGCCAGCAATTCCTCGAAATGCTCCTCGATCCCGGCGCGGACCAAGCGGTCGCGCAGCACGGCATAGGTGTTCATTGTGGCAACGGTGGCACCGGCAGCAAAGTAATCGGCATGAACGCTGCCGACAACTTCCGGGCGGTCAACCATCACAGCAGTGGACCAAAGCGGCGTCGCCCGGTCGCCGGACCGTTTGACGACTTCCTGCCCGATCGAGCCGTCAAGGAGTGTAATATCTGTCATGAGGCCTCCTGCGGGGGAATCAGCACCAGTTTGCCCGGGAACGCTTTGCTCATGAAGTCCGCCTGCGCTCTTGCGATCTCCTGCAGGGGATAGGTTGCCGAGACCAGAGGCCGGATCGCGCCGGAATTGATCAGCTCCACCAGTTCGGCGAACACCGCACGGGGGGAGAAAGTGCAGCCGTGAATGGTGATGTCGCGCAGGTAGATCTCCCGCAGGTCGGCCGTGACGATCGGGCCGGCAATGGCGCCGGAGACCGCATAGTGCCCGCCGGGCCGCAGCGCCTGTATCAGGGCGGGCCAGGCCAGTCCGCCGACCACGTCGATGACGGCGTCGAAGCCTCCCGGCTCAGGCATGTCTTCGCGGCCTATGATGCCGATGGCCCCCATCGCAGCCACCGCTTGCGATTTGGCGGGCGATGTCTGGCCGGTGACATGGGCGCCAAGATGGGCGGCAAGCTGCACCGCGGCCAGCCCGACCCCGCCAGATGCGCCGGTCACCAGAACCCGCTGGCCCGCAGATACACCGGCGCGGTGCAGCAGATTCCAGGCAGTGCCATAGGCGCAGGGCATCGCTGCGATTTCGATATCCGACAGAGGCGATGCGCTGACGTCAAACAGCTCTGCCGCTTCTGCGAGACAGTATTGCGCGAAGGCACCGTCAAGTTCGGACCCCAAGGCGACAAAGGCCGCAGGGTTGTCCGGTTCCGGTCTTGGGATATTGATCTGGCTGGTGACGCGCTGCCCCGCGCGGATGGCGCCGGCGTCCGGGCCGGTCTGAACCACCACACCGCAAATGTCGCCGCCCTGAATCCGCGGAAAGCTCAGGGCGCCGCCCCAGCCGCCGGCTTCGACCCCGGCATTCTCGCCGACCGCATCGGTGGCGCCCGTCACATCGGACGAGTACCAGCCGATCCGGGTGTTGATGTCGGTATTGTTGACGCCGGCCGCCAGAACCTTGACCAGAACCTGCCCCGGTCCAGGGACCGGGACAGGAATATCGTCACGCCATTCAAGTGCATCCGGCCCGCCATGCCGGGTCAGACAGACGCCTTTCATAAACTGGGCCATCGCTGAAGCCTCCTGAAACAAGCGTGACGGGCCCGCCGCAGCGCATCAGGCGCGCAGGCGCTCGTTGGCGGGATCCCACAGCGGCTCGTCTTTCTGCACCACCGCGCGGCACTTCTCGCCGTAGATCTCCACCTCCAGCTCGGTGCCCGGCACGGCCAGATCGGTGCGCACCATACCCAGCGCGATGGAGGCATTCACACGGTAGCCCCAGTCGCCAGAAGTGGTTTCGCCCACGATCTCGCCATCCTTCCAGATACAGGACATGTAAGGCGCGTCCGCGTCGCCTGCGTCGACGATCAGGGTGACGAAGGACTTCTTCACACCCTGCTGCTTTTCGGCCTGGATCGCGGCCTTGCCCGGGAAGTCCTGCGGCTTGTCCAGCTTGACGAACCGCTCCAGCCCGCCTTCGAGCAGCGAGTAATCGGTGCTGAGGTCGCCCTTCCAAGTGCGGTAGCCCTTCTCGATGCGCAGGGAATTCAGCGCATACATACCGAACGGCTTGGCGCCGCCTGCGAGCAGGGCGTCGTAGATCTCCGGCTGATGCGCGTTGGCGCAGTGAACCTCCCAGCCCAGTTCGCCCGCAAAGGACACTCGCGCCAGGAAGGCGGGTTTGCCTGCGACAGAAGCTTCCTGATGGGTCAGCCAGCCCAGCGACAGGTCAGCGTCCGAGATACCTGCCAGCAGCTCCCGCGATTTCGGGCCTGTGACGATCATGGTCGCAAATTCGGTGGTGCGGTCGGTCAGGGTTAGACCCGCGGGCAGCGCTTTGCGCAAGATCTCGAAGTCGTGCCACTGGGCCGAGCCCGCGGTGATCATGGTGAAGTGGTCTTCGCCATGACGAATGCAGGACATCTCGGTCAGAATGCGGCCGCGGTCATCCGAGAAGTAGACCAGGTTCATCCGGCCCACCTTGGGCAGGCCGCCAGTCACCATACCGCGCAGGAATTCGGCTGCGCCCTCGCCGTCCAGGTTGAAGCGGGAGAAACCCGGCAGGTCCAGCACGCCGACGCCGTCGCGGACCGCTTCGCATTCTTCCTTGATGCGCTGCTGCCACGGGCCGGAGCGGCCCCAAGTATGGGTGGCTTCCTCAGAGGTGTCGTCCCCCGGCTGCGCAAACCAGTTGGCGCGTTCCCAGCCATTGTAGGCGCCCATTACACCGCCCAGTTCCTTGATCTTCGCGTGCACCTGGCTAACCTTCTTGTCGCGCGCAGCCGGCCATTCGTGGTGCGGGAAGTGCATGGCGTATTCGTTGCCGTAAACTTCCATGCCCTTTTTGTTGCAGTAGTCCTGGTCGGTGTAGTCGGTGTAGCGGCGCGGATCGACGGCCCACATGTCCCACTCGGTGTGGCCATCAACGATCCATTCGGCCAGCACCTTGCCGGCGCCGCCGCCCTGGGCAATGCCGAAGGTGAAGCTGTGCGCCTCAAACGCGTTTGTCACACCCGGCATCGGGCCGATCATCGGCAGACCATCGGGGGCATAGGGGATCGGACCGTTGATCACGCTGGAAACACCGGAGGACGCCATCAGCGGCACCCGCTCCATGGCATCGGTGACAATGTCTTCGATCCGGTCCAGATCTTCCTGCCACAGCTGGAACGAAAAGTCCTCGGGCATCGGATCGTCTTCGGTCAGCCAGTGGCCTTTGCAGTTAGGCTCGTACGGGCCGAGGTTGTAGCCGTGCTTTTCCTGGCGCAGGTAGTATGACACGTCCACGTCGCGGATCAGGGGCAGCTTGCCGCCGTGTTCCTTCGACCAGGCTTCGACCTCGGGGATCTGTTCGGTCAGCAGATACTGGTGCTCCATCACCATGGCAGGCACGGTCCGGCCGCCGTAGGGCTTGAACATCTCGCCCACGCGCTGCGCGTAGTAACCGGCGGCGTTCACCACATAGTCACAGTCGATGTTGCCTTTTTCAGTGTGCACCGTCCAGGTGCCGTCTTCGTGCTGGGTCACACCGGTCGCCGGCGTGAAGCGCAGGATCTTTGCGCCCATGTCACGCGCACCCTTGGCAAGGGCCTGGGTCAGCTGTGCCGGGTCGATATCACCATCGGTCGGGTCATAGAGCACCCCGGTCAGGTCATGGGTTTCCAGGAACGGATAGTGTTCCTTGGTTTCTTCCGGGGTCCACATCTCCATCGGGATACCCTGGTAGCGGCCCATGGACATAGCGCGTTCAAATTCCTGCATCCGCTCTTTGCTGTGCGCCAGACGGATCGACCCCGAGACGTGATAGTTCATCGGATAATCGACTTCTTCGGCCAGGCCCGAATACAGCTCGGTCGAATAGCGCTGCATGTTCATGATCGCCCAGGAGGTCGAGAAAGTCGGCACGTTGCCGGCCGCGTGCCAGGTCGAGCCAGCGGTCAGCTCGTTCTTTTCCAAGAGCACACAATCGGTCCAGCCTTTCTTGGCCAGATGATAAAGCGACGAGCAGCCGACGACGCCGCCGCCGATGATGACCACACGGGCCTTGGTTGGAAAATCAGACATGTTCGCTCCCTAGTCTCAGTCCTCTTGCGGCACGCCGTCCGCGATTTCGTAGTAGTCGCCCTTGGAGGCGGTAAAGATGTGCTTTTCGACGCTGAGACCGGTGTTCCCGTCGACAGCGCCCAAAGCAAAACTGGTGGTATCCTCGCCCGCGCCCTTCCAGAACAGGAAGGAACCGCAGCGCGGGCAGCTGCCGCGTTTTGCCCGCGGCGTTGCCTCGAACCAGCTCACCGGGCCGGTGATGGCGAGATCCTCGTCGCGCACATAGGCCGAGGCCCAGAGGCCGCCCGATTGCTTGCGGCACTGGCTGCAGTGGCACATTGAGGCGCCCGCAGGCTTGGCCGCGGTTTCAAACCGGATGTCGCCGCAGAGGCAGGAGCCCTTGATCATCATTCCCTCCTAGTAAACCGGCGGCGCGATCACCCAGACGGCCACGGCGGGCTCGTCGTAAGGGTTCGACCATTGGTAAGGCTCATGCCTGATCCGGAAGCTGTCGCCGGGACCGACGGTGAAAGGGCGGCCGCCGATCAGCAGGTCCAGCCTGCCGGAGATCATATAGCCGACTTCCTGCGTCGGCCGGTTGGCCGGCGTCTGCATCCGCGACTTGGGCCGGAAGGTGGAATGCACCATCTCGAAATCGTCGGTCAGGTCGGGCGACAGCAGTTCTTCGATCAGCCCTTCCTCGCCCGACCCCATCGGACGGCGGGAGCCTGCGCGCACGATATACCCATGCTCCTCTGCCGGGGCCCCGGAGTGCGCAAACAGCATCGACATCGGCACGCCCAGCGCCTCGGCGATCTGGCGCAGGTCGGAAATCGACGGTTCCGACATGTCCCGTTCTACCTGGCTCAGCCAGCCGACCGAACGGTTCAGTATCGCGGCGATATCCGACAGCGTCAGACCGCGCGCCTTGCGCAAGGCCCGGATGTCCGCCCCCAGGGTTGCCGTTGCCGCGACCTGATCGTTCACCCGCCCTCTCCTCGCTCATGAAAAAATCTTCCCGATTTTCACGATGCCCTGACTTCGTGAAATTTCCAAGCATTTTTTCATGGGTGTGCGTTACCCATGAAAAAAACCCAGCGCACGCAGGCGCCGGGTTCTTCATCTTACCCGAAGACCTCTGGGTGAGGCCGCCACGCCGGGGGAGGCAATGCCCCTGGCGTCACGAATCAGATACGGCCGAACACTTGGGTCAGAATGGCCGCAAACCGGTCTGCATCTTCCTGGGAGAAGGCATCCGGCTGGTCGCTGTCGATGTCAAAAACCCCGATCAGCTCGCCATTGCCGTTCCGGACCGGCAGCACCAGCTCCGACCGCGTGGACGACGCACAGGCGATATGGCCGGGAAAAGCATCCACATCCGGGACCAGCTGCACTTCGCCGCTGCGCGCTGCTGCACCGCAGACGCCGCGGGAGAACGGGATCTGCAGGCAGCCGTGCCCGCCCTGGTAAGGGCCGATCTTCAGCATCTCCGGCGCAACAACCCGGTAAAACCCGGTCCAGTCGAAACGGTCGTCGGCGTGATGCACCTCGCAGGCGACAGTGGCCATCAGTGCCACCTCATCCGTCTCGCCTTCGGTCAGAGCAGCTATGGTCTTGGCAAGGGTTTCATAATCAGCCCGCATAAGCGCATTCCTTCAACGTAACAGAGGGGGCTGTCTGCCCCCTCTTGACCTCGCGGTCAATTCACCCCCGAGGATACTTCGGGCCAGATGAAAGGGGTCAGACCCGCTCGATCGCAATCGCCGTGCCTTCGCCGCCGCCAATGCAGATGGCCGCAACACCGCGCGTGAGGCCGCGCTTTTCCAGCGCGTTCAGCAGGGTCACCATGATCCGCGCGCCGGAGGCGCCGATCGGGTGGCCCAGCGCGCAGGCGCCGCCGTTCACATTCACCTTGTCGCGGGAAATGCCCATTTCATGCATGAAGGCCATCGGAACCACCGCGAAGGCCTCATTGACCTCCCACAGATCGACGTCCTCGACGCTCCAGCCAATGTTCTTGAGCAGTTTCTGCGCGGCCGGGACCGGTGCGGTGGTGAACCAGCCCGGCGCCTGGGCGTGGCTGGCATGGCCCAGAATGCGGGCCCGCACAGTGAGGCCCTTCGCCTCGGCAGCCTCGGCAGAGGCCAGGACCAGCGCCGCGGCGCCGTCCGAAATGGACGACGCGTTGGCCGCCGTCACAGTGCCGTCCTTGCGGAATGCCGGCTTCAGCGTCGGGATCTTTTCCGGACGCGCCGACTTCGGCTGCTCATCCGCGTCCGTCACCACCTCGCCCTTGCGGGTTTTCACGGTCACGGCGGCGATTTCCCCGTCAAAGGCGCCGCTGTCCTGCGCTGCCAAAGCGTTGGACAAGGATTTCAGCGCGTATTCATCCTGGGCTTCCCGGGTGAACTGGTACTTTTCGGCGCAATCCTCGGCAAAGGTGCCCATCAGGCGCCCCTTGTCGTACGCGTCTTCCAGCCCGTCCAGGAACATGTGGTCGATCACCTGGCCGTGGCCGATGCGGGCGCCGCCGCGCATTTTCGGCAGCATGTAGGGGGCATTGGTCATGCTCTCCATGCCGCCGGCAATCATGGTGTCCGCGTGGCCCAGCGCGATCTGGTCAAAGGCGATCATCGCCGCCTTCATGCCCGACCCGCACATCTTGTTGAGGGTTGTGGCGGGCACCTCTTCGCCTAGCCCCGCTGCAAAGCCGGCCTGGCGCGCAGGCGCCTGACCCTGGCCCGCGGGCAGAACGCAGCCCATCAGCACCTCATCAACCGTGGCAGCACCGGCGCCTTCCAGGGCCGCCCGGATGGCCGCGCCGCCCAGCTCCGAAGCCGTCACCCCGTCGTACATTCCCTGGAACCCGCCCATGGGCGTCCGGGCCGCTCCGGCGATAACAACATCTTTCATGCAATTTTCCTCCAATCGTCAAAAATATACCTACAGAAAAGTAAGCTTTGCGGTCTAGAGTGCTCCCAAATGACGTTACATCCCGGGGGAAGAACATGAGCCTGACGACCACCATGACGGGCGATGCACAGATCGTCAAAGTCAATGCCGAACGCATTGATGCCGCCATGGCAATCCAGTTCAAGGAAGACATGCGGGCGGAAACCGAAAGCGGCCCGGACCGCGTCATTCTGGACCTTTCCGAAGTGCAGTTCATTGATTCCAGCGGGCTTGGCGCGATTGTCGCCGCCATGAAGCAGCTTGGCAGCGGCCGCAAACTGGATCTGGCCGGGCTGACCCCGATGGTAGAGAAGGTCTTCCGGCTGACCCGGATGGACACAATCTTTAATCTGTACAGTTCGCTGAGTGAAGCAACCGCCCCGGCCAGCGCGAATTCCTAAGACGACGGCGCTGGCGGTGCAAAGCGAGAAATTGATGGTGAAAACTTTTGCCTGCTCGTTCACGGCCACAAATCTGGATGCCCGCTCTGGCATCGCATCCGTTGTGGACCGGCTGCGGACCCTGGGAATCCCGGCGGCCCGGGCGGACGAGGTGCAAATTGCCCTGACCGAAGCCGTGAATAACGTGGTTGAGCATGCTTATCCCGATGCGGCGCCGGGGGATGTTCGCATCAAGGCGGAGCTTTCGCCGGAGCGGTTGTGGATCAGCATCCAGGATGCTGGCGCTCCTTACCCGAACGGGCAGTTGCCCGAAGGCAACCCGGCCGATGTCAATGTCCCGGTCCAGAATCTGCCGGAAGGCGGATTCGGCTGGTTCCTGATCCGGGAACTGGCAAACAACGTCCAGTACGAGCGGTCGGAAGGGAACAATAACCTGTCGCTCTGTTTCGAGATTCAGGTCACCAGCCCTTCGGCCGGGCCCTGACCCGGCCTGACACCCGGGCGCGCGCAGCCGGACAGGCCCAATTTTAACGCTTCGCCACAATCGCGCCGCATTCCCGGCCAACCCCGGCCCAATAGATATGCGACACCTTACCTGTAGCTGAAACGAGCTTCCCCTGGTGCCATGTGTTCTTGCCCCCACCAGAACATGGCACCGGGGACATCCCCCCTTTCACAGCTTGTCACCGTGACGCTCCGTTCCCGCAGCACGGCAGCGGATTTGGTTTGCGTTCCGGCAGCCGGTCACTAGGGTCATGACCCTAGGTCCAGTGCGTCGAAGAACCGGAGGAAGCGACATGCGGGAGTTCCATTTACCCGGGCGTTCGGCTGTAATTGCCGCCAATGGCATGTGTGCCACCTCCCATCCGCTGGCCGCCGGCGTGGCGCTGGACATGCTGAAACGCGGCGGCAATGCCATGGACGCAGCGCTGGCCGGGGCAATTCTTCTGGGCCTCTGCGAACCGCAGATGACCGGAATAGGCGGCGATTGCTTCGTTCTGCATTCGCGGCCCGGGCAAGACATTCAGGCACTGAACGGGTCGGGCTGCGCCCCGGCCGCCGCCAGTGCCGCCGCCCTCCGGGCCCGGGGGCTGGCCGCGGTGCCGCTGGGAAGCCCCGATGCGGTCACCATACCCTGCGCAATAGAGGCATTCTGCCGCCTGGCAGAAACCGAAGGCCGTCTTGGCCTGGATGTTCTGGTGCAGCCCGCCATCCGCTATGCGGAAGAGGGGGTGCCAGTGGCCCCACGTACGGCGTTTGACTGGAAGAACAGTTCGGAAACCCTGAAAGGCGCGGCACGGCAGCACTATCTTAGGGAGGGCCAGCCGCTGCGCAGCGGTGATGTTTTCCGTGCGCCGGGCCAGGCCGAGGTTCTGCGCCGCATCGCCAAGCACGGGCGCGAGGCCTTCTATACCGGGGAAGTGGCAGAAGACATGGTATCCGCGCTGACCGCCTTGGGCGGCGCGCACACGCTGGAGGATTTTGCCGCAGCAAGCTGTTTCGCCACACAGCCGGTCGAAGGCCGGTACAAGGAAAAAAATCTGGCTGAGCATCCGCCCAACGGCCAGGGGGCCACAGCGATTCTGCTCTTGAACATCCTCAAGCACTTCGACCTTGCAGCGATGGCCCCTTGGGGCGCCCAACGGGCGCATATCGAGGCGGAAGCAACCAAGCTGGCCTACGACGCGCGGAACCGGTTTCTGGCAGATCCCGATCACACTTCCAGGCTCGCACATATGCTTTCGCCGGAAACCGCCGCGCGGCTTGCCGCGCTGATCGACCCCAAACGCGCGATGCCGGCCGCCTCGCCCCTTGCCGAAGCGGTGCACAAGGACACAGTCTATATCACGGTTGTCGACAAGGACCGCATGGCGGTCTCCTTGATCTACTCGATCTTTCACGGGTTTGGCTCCGGCATCGCATCGGAGAAATTCGGCATTCTGCTGCAGAACCGCGGTGCGGGTTTCACCCTGACGGAGGGCCACCCCAATGAGCTAGGCCCGGGCAAACGCCCGATGCACACAATCATTCCGGCGATGCTGAAGCAGGATAGCGAAGTCATCATGCCCTTCGGCGTGATGGGCGGCGGATATCAGCCGACAGGCCACGCCCGCCTGGTCTCAAACCTGCTGGATTTCGGCATGGACCTGCAATCCGCGATCGATGCGCCGCGCTGCTTCGCCGACGGCAGCGTAATGAAAATGGAACGCGGTTACAGCGATGCGGTGCGACAGCAGATGGCGGATTTGGGGCATCGGGTCGAGGTTCCGGACACCCCGCTGGGCGGCGCTCAGGCGATCCGCATCAGCGCCTCGGGCGTGCTGGAAGGCGCCAGCGATCCGCGCAAAGACGGCTGCGCGCTGGGGTATTGACGGCAAGGCTGCCGCCTGCCCCGGATGGTGCGGAAATCAGTTCAGCTGATAGTGCAGCGCATAAGCGCCGCCGTCGAAATTCCCAAACATCTCAGGCACATCGGGATGACCGACCGGCTCCCCCGAGTAGTCCGCGACCAGGTTCTGTTCGGAAACGTAAGCCACATAATAGCTTTGGTCGTTCTCCGCCAGCAGGTGGTAGAACGGCTGATCCTTGACGGGACGGCTGTCTTCCGGGATTGCCTCATACCATTCTTCGGTATTCGAGAATTCCGGATCGACATCAAAGACGACGCCGCGGAAGGGATGCTTCCGGTGGCGGACGACCTGCCCGAGATTGTATTTTGCGCGTGTTCTCATCATGGTCATGTTGCCCCCGTGCTACCTAAATAGCGCGCGCGCCGGGGAATTGTCCAACTGTTGAGGCAAATTTTCGGGGAAACAAACTGTGGAACTCGCTTTGACAGTGCCCGGAACCGCCGCCCTGGCGGCGTGAAAACCGGCAGACCGCCGAGGCGGCCGCGGCTTTCGCGCCCTGCACAGAATTCCGGCGGCAGTTTTCCACCGGCAATTGGAGAATTCCCGCAACTGCGGCTGAAAGCGTTTCTTGAATTATGATTTCCTCGTCTGCTGCAATCCGCTAAACTTGCCGCAAAACATACCCAAAACAAAAAATGGGCAGAGGCAATGAGCAGACTCATAAGCGCCCTCGTTCTCCTCATGGCGGTTGCGTCCTGCGGAGGCGGGCACAAAGCGCCGCCGCGCAATTTGGATAATGCCTGCAGCATAATCCAGCAGCGGCCGGAATACCTGAAGGCCTTCCGCGCAACCCAGCGCCGCTGGGGTGTGCCGGTGCACGTGCAGATGGCGACAATCTATCACGAAAGCAGGTTTCGCGGCGATGCCCGCACACCCCACCAGTACCTTCTGGGGGTAATCCCGGTTGGGCGGCAATCCAGTGCCTACGGATACAGCCAGGCGCTGGACGGCACCTGGGACGACTACCGCCGCGACACCGGACGCCGCCGCGCCAAGCGCGACCGGATCAGCGATGCTGCGGACTTCATGGGCTGGTACATGCGCAAGAGCCTCGAGAAGAACGGCATCCCGCTTTATGATGCGCGCAACCAGTACCTCGCCTATCACGAGGGCCACACCGGCTATTCCCGCGGCAGCTACCGGTCCAAGGCCTGGCTGATGCGAGTCGCAGGCCAGGTTGAAGCGCGCGCCCAGGCATATCAGGCACAGCTGGCCACCTGCCGCAAGTTCCGCTGATCCTGCCGGCAACTGGATTTCGGCCTCCTTCCCCCTAGCATTCAGGGGGGAGGACACAGCTCATGGAACGCAGGCTTGCCGCCATTCTGGTCGCCGACATGGCCGGCTATTCGCGGCTGATGGAAGCTGATGAGGAAGGTGTTCTGACCCGCCAGAAGCGTCACCGCCGCGACCTGATCGACCCGCAAATCGCAGACAACCGCGGCCATACCGTGAAAACCACCGGGGATGGCATGCTGGTGGAATTTGCCTCCGCCCATGATGCCGTGCGCTGTGCGCTTGGAATTCAGAAAGCGATGGCGGATCGCGAAACGGACACGCCCGAGAAGACCCGTATCCGGTACCGCGTGGGCATCAACATCGGCGACGTGGTCTTTGACGGGGCGGATATCTTTGGAGACGGTGTCAACGTTGCGGCCCGCCTGGAAGGCCTCGCGGAACCTGGCGGCATCTGCATTTCCGGTATCGTGCATGAGACCGTGGCGGGCCGGCTTGGAGAAAGCTTCCGGGATATGGGGTCCCAGCGGGTGAAGAACATCTCCCGCCCGGTGCGGGTCTGGCAATGGGTGCCTGATGCCCGCCCCGAGCGTGAGCCGCCGGCAGCCGCACTGCAGCAAAGGGTTAAATACTGCACCTCCCCGGACGGCACCCATCTGGCCTACACGACAATTGGAAACGGTCCGCCGGTTTTGAAGGCGCCGAACTGAATCAACCACATCGAATACGAATGGCAAAGCCCGGTGTGGGGGCAATTTCTAGCGGAGTTTGCGGGCAACTGCAGCCTCACCCGCTTTGACCAGCGGGGCAACGGGCTGTCAGACTGGGACGTGGCGGAAATATCCGAAGACCGGATGATCGATGACATGATTGCTGTTGCGGACGCAGCCGGGCTTGACCGGTTCGCCCTGTTCGGCATCAGCCAGGGGGCAGCATTTTCCATGCGGTTTGCCGCCATGCACCCGGAGCGGGTGAAATGCCTGGTACTGCTGGGCGGTTACGTTCGCGGGCGGCTGCGGCGAGGCGACCCGGAGGCAGATCGCTTTTATCAGATCGGCTACAACATGATCCGGGACGGCTGGGGATCCCCCGATTCCATCTACCGGCATTTCTTCACCACCACGTACATCCCAGATGCCACTGCCGAGGAAGGAAACTCCTTTGACGAGCTGCAGCGGCTGTCCACCAACACCGCGAACGCGCTGCAAATCATGGAGATGAATGCGAAGATCGACGCCACGGCCTACGCAGAGAACGTCAAAGTTCCCGCCCTGGTACTGCACTGCCGCGGCGACCGTGCGGTGCCAGTATCCGAAGGGCAGCTGGCGGCCCGGCTGATTCCCGGTGCCAGCTTTGTCGAGCTGCCCGGCAACAACCACGGCATGGTTGGCGGGCACCCCGGTTTCCAGGAGTTTTTCGACGAAGCAATGCCGTTCATCCGCCGCCGCGCGGAATGAGCGGCGGCGGCCTGGTCAGCGGGAACGGCCGCTGGTGGTGAACAGGCTGGAGGACAGCTTCACCCCGGTTTCCATCGCCCCGAGAATGACGGTCGTCTTGCCGCCCGAACTGTCATGGATCACCCATTTGCGCAGTTCCACCGGGCTGCCGGTGAACATCATCTCGATGCTGCCATAGTCCGGGTTTTCAGGATCCTGCGCCCGCACGATTGTGGACGTGCCGTCGAAACTATGCCCCACCACCATATTGGCACGGCCCAGGTCCACCTTGCGGTCGAGGATGATCGACAGCGGCGTCCGCTTCAACGGATAGGTCTCGGGCGGCTGATTGGATTTCGGATCGTGGATCACCACAGCCCCGCCGCCGGCCACCACCGTGCCGCCGCCCTTGCCGTCATACTCGAACCGCATCCGGCCGGGCCGGTGCATATACAACTTGCCTGTGGACAGGCTGCCGTCGTCGTTGATCTGCGTAAACGGCGACGAAGCCGTGGAAATCCCGTTCAGGTAGCGGGAAATCTCATTGAGGCTCAGTTTCTCTGCCGCCCAGGCTGCGGGGGCGATGAAGGTCAGCGCAAGCGCAAGTGCAATCCGTTTCATGCGTTCAACATAGGTGCGCTGCTGCAGAAGTGAAGATGCCGGGGCCTTTATGGCCCCGGCATCGGCAGAAATCCGTCAGGTTATTGCTCTGGAACCAGAATTTCCCGCTTGCCAACGTGGTTGGCGGCGGAGACGACGCCCTCTTCCTCCATCTGCTCCACCAGCCGCGCCGCCTTGTTGTAGCCAATCGCCAGCTTGCGCTGGATGTAGGAGGTCGAGCACTTGCGGTCCTTGATCACGATGGCAACAGCCTGGTCATACAGAGCATCCTCGCCATTGGTGTTGCCACCGGTGTTCAGCCCCAGCACAGCGTCGATATTGTCGGCCTTGTCCTCATCCGGACCATCCAGCACACTGCCGACGTAATCCGGCGGGCCGAATTGCTTGAGGTGGTTGACCACCTCCTCGACCTCTTCGTCCGAGCAGAACGGGCCGTGGCAGCGGGTGATCTTGGCGCCCCCTGCCATGTACAGCATGTCGCCCATGCCCAAGAGCTGTTCGGCGCCCATCTCGCCCAGGATGGTGCGGCTGTCGACCTTGGAAGTCACCTGGAAGGAAATCCGGGTCGGGAAGTTGGCCTTGATGGTGCCGGTGATCACATCGACCGACGGGCGCTGGGTTGCCATGATCAGGTGAATGCCCGAGGCCCGCGCCATCTGTGCCAGGCGCTGGATGCAAGCCTCGATCTCCTTGCCTGCGACCATCATCAGGTCGGCCATCTCATCGACGATGACGACAATGTAGGGCAGCGCCTTGGGTTCGAACTCTTCAGTCTCGAACACCGGTTCGCCTGTGTCGTCATCGAACCCGGTCTGCACTGTGCGTGAGAACATTTCGCCCTTGGCCAGCGCTTCCTTCACCCGGCCGTTGTAGCCCGCGATGTTGCGCACGCCCATCTTGGACATCTTGCGGTAGCGGTCCTCCATCTCGCCCACCACCCATTTCAGGGCGACAACGGCCTTTTTCGGGTCGGTCACAACGGGTGACAGCAGGTGCGGGATGCCGTCATAGACGGACAGTTCCAGCATCTTGGGGTCGATCATGATCAGGCGGCATTCATCCGGCGTCAGCTTATAGAGCAGTGACAGGATCATGGTGTTGATCGCCACCGATTTACCCGAACCCGTGGTGCCGGCGATCAATAGGTGGGGCATCTTGGCCAGGTTCGCGACCATGGCGTCGCCGCCGATGTCCTTGCCCAGCGCCAGCGGCAGCGCGTGGTTGCCGTCGCCGAAATCGCGCGACGACAGGATTTCGCGCAGAACCACCTTCTCGCGCTTCTCGTTCGGCAGTTCGATACCGATCACGGTGCGTCCCGGCACGGTGGAAACCCGGGCCGACAGCGCCGACATGGATCGGGCGATGTCATCGGCCAGACCGATCACGCGGGAGGCCTTGAGGCCCGGGGCAGGCTCCAGCTCATACATGGTAACAACTGGACCCGGGCGGACCGAGACGATCTCACCCTTCACGCCGTAGTCGTCCAAAACCGTTTCCAGCATACGGGCGTTTTCTTCCAGCGCCTCGTCGCTCAGGTGATGACGTTCGATGCTGACCGGATTGGTCAGCAGGCTCAGCGGCGGCAGTTCGAAATCGCTGCCGCTGTCGTCAAATGCCAGATTGGGCTGGGCTTCAGCTTTGGCACGCGCCGAGGGCTGCACCGGCTTACGCGCCGGTTTCTCCACCACGGCTTTGCGCGGCTCCGCTACCGGCAGGTCAACAGTCAGCCGCGGGCCGGGCGCTTTCGCCGATTGCGGCGGGGCTTGGAGCGGCGCGGCCGCATCGGGAAGGTCTTCAGCCGGAACATGGTCCGGAGTCAGCATTTGATACCCGGCATCCAGCTCCCCGGTATCGTCGTCATGTTGCATGAAGCCATCCCGGTTCTCCGGTGCAAAGCTGTCTTCTTGCGGCGCCTGCCAGGTCAACGGCGGCGCTTCCGCCGTTTCCGGCATCACCGTTTTCGCAGCGGTCAGCGGCGGTTCAGCCGGCAGGCTGCCCTGACCGGCTGCAGGGTTGAAAATCAGCGGGGCCGGGCGCTGGCCGCGGCCCTTGGTCAACGGCAGGTTCGGGTCCAGTTCCGGCGGCGTGTCAGCCGCACGGCGGATTCTCACCGCATTGGCGATCTTCTTGGAGATACGGTCTTCGCCCCCCTCCATGTCTCCGAAGGTGTCCTGATCGTCCGCATAATGCGTTTCAGCCGCATAAGCGTCTTCGGGCGCCGGCGCGGCAGGCGCGGCCCGGCGGATCAGGCCGGGCACACGCGAAAGCAGGCTGGCCTTGACCGGAGCTTCGGGCACTTGCTGGCCGGTGTCTTCGCCATAAACATCTTCGGGATAATCCTCGAACATCTCCGGATCCGCATCAGACTGGACATAGGCGCCCTCTCCGGCAGCCTCCACCCGTTCAGCCCGCTCCCGGCGGTATGTCATCGCGGCCTGCAAACCGCTGGACGCCCCCCGGCCCAGCAGGGCAGCGGCCGCTCCATACCCCAGGATGAGGCCGATCATGACCTTACGCAGGCCCTTTTTCACCTCGGGCCAGGTGAAGCCCAGCACCACGCATCCCAGCGCCAGCATGCCGGCAGCGCTGAGCAGCGACATGATCTTGACCATGAAGTGCAGGCCCACCGGCAGCAGCGCCAGCAATGCACCCAGGAAGGTGTAGCCCACCATGCCGCCGAGACCGAAGTCATAGTTCTGCTGCCAGGCAGAGCTGGCATTCAGGGTTTCCATGTGCAGCGCCACCACCAGCAGCCACGGTACCGACAGAAGCAGCGGCCAGACCACCCGGTCCTCGCCCCGGTGCAGCACGAACCGCAGGCCCCAGGCCGACAGGAACAGCGGCAAAGCCCAGCTGGCCTTGCCGAACAGGGTGATCAGGATGAAGGAGACGGAGGCGCCCGGACGGCCCAGCCAGTTCTGCACCGGCGCGTCGGTCGACACTGTCCAATTCGGGTCCTCCGGCGTGTAGGAGCCGAGCATGGCGGCAACCATCAGCCCTACCAGGATCAGGGCAATTCCGATCAGTTCCTTGCCGCGCTTTTCAATGGCCGCCTGCATGTTGCTGTCAAGCAGCGGATCGCGGCTGCGGGTTTGAAATGCCATGCCTACCTCAGTTCCGTTTCAATTGCCCCTGCCCCGCTGTTCACCGCAGGGTCATGGGCCTGTCCGTTCTTGGTTTTGGCTGCGCGGCCCCAGCCAAGGGCCGCTCAGCAGAATTCAGTAAAGGCAGCCGCGCAGCGTGCTCAACGCCTCGCGGGTGTCTTCAGCCGGGGCGACCAGCGCCACCCGGATGTATGTCTCGCCCGGGTTCTGGCCGGGCGCGCCTTGCGCCAGATAAGCGCCGGGCAGCACCCGGACCCCGGTTTTCTTCCACAGCTTCAGCGCGGCCTGCTCGCCATTCTCCACCGGAAGCCAAAGGAAAAAGCCCGCTTCGGGCGCCATGTAGCCGTTCAGGCCATCAAAGACCTCATCGGCGATTGTGTATTTCTTCTGATAAAGCGCGCGGTTCTCCGCCACATGCGCTTCATCCGCCCAGACCCTGGCCGCAGCGGCCTGCAGCGGAGCGGGCAAGGGGGCGCCGGAATAGGCACGCAGCTGCTTAACCCGCTTGATGGTCTCCGGCCCGCCCGCAATCAGCCCGGAGCGCAGCCCCGGCAGATTCGACCGTTTCGAAAGCGAATTGAACAGCACCACTCTTTCGGGATTAGCACCCAGTTCCTGCGCGACTGTCAGCGCGCCGACCGGTGCAGAGCCGCGGTAGATCTCGGAGTAACATTCGTCCGCGAAGATCCGGAAGTCATACTTCTCGGCCAGCTGGATCAGCCGGGTCCAGTAGTCACGCGAAGCCACCGCGCCCTGCGGGTTCGCAGGCGAGCAGATATAGGCCACGGCGGTGCGGTTCAGCACGTCTTCGGACAGGCTTCCGTAATCCGGCAGGTGGCTTGTGGCCGCGGTCGCGGGCACAAAAACAGGCTCTGCACCGACGGAAATCGTTGCCACCATGTAGACCTGGTAGAAGGGGTTTGGGATCAGAACCACGGGCTTTTGGCCGTTCTTCTGCTCCGGACAGAGCGCCATCGCAGCGTTATACAGCCCCTCACGGGTGCCGTTCAGCGCCATGATCTGAGTCTCGGGGTCTGTGGTCACCCCATAGCGGCGGCTGATCCAATCCGAAATGGCGCCGCGTAATTCAGGCGTGCCATCGTTGTTCGGGTACTGATTAAACCCGGCGGCATTTTCCGCAATGATGTCAGTGACCCAGGCCGGAAATGCATGTTTCGGTTCGCCAATGGTCATATGCACCACATCCCCGCCAGGGGTGTGATGGTCCAGCAGCGCTCTCAGGCGCGGAAACGCATAGGCCGGCAGGTTCGAAAACCGCTCAGGAAAATCCATGTCTTATGCCTCAGTCACGGGATCATTGGCGCCCCGTTTGCGCCTCAAGTTACAGATGGCGGGCGGATGCGTCCACCCGGTGAGTGGCCCGATGGGCCGAATGTGGCTTTCACGCCAAGGCAGCTTCGATCGCGGCGCCGGTGCGCAGGAGGGCCTCCTCGCAGTCTGGCTGCCCAAGAACCTGCAGACCGCAGCTGGGCGTACCCGTGGGCAACGACAGCGCGCACAGCCCCATCAGGTTACCGATCCGCGTGTTGCGCAGGGCCAGAAGGTTGGACTGAACGTAGTAATCATGATCGTTTTGCAGCCGTTCCAGATTCGGCGGCAGGATCGGCGAAACCGGGCTCAGCACCGCGTCAAACCCGGCCACGGCCTGATCCCAAGCCTTCCTGCATTGCTCCAGCTTGGCCCAGGCCGCAACATAGTCAGGCCCGCTGAACTGCGCGCCGGTGCGGAAGCGTTCCAGAATTTCAGCATACATCAGCTGCGGAGAGGCTTCGATCACGTCTTTCCACAGGCCATAGGCTTCGGTGGTGTAGAGTATCGGGCTGAGGCCCATAGCCTCGCCGAGCGCGGGTACCTCCAGCGGCACGATCTCCGCCCCTGCGGCCTTCAGCCTGTCCAGCGTTTCCCGGTGAGCGGCGGCAACTTTGGGGTCAAGGTCTTCCTGCGCAACATTTTGCAGATCCGCGAACCTGCGGCCCTTGAGGCTGGCCGGATTGCACAGATCCGGTCCCGCGGCCCCTTCCAGCACCCCTAGGAGCAGTCCTGCGTCCTCCACCGATCTGGCCAGCGGGCCAATGGTGTCAAACCTCAGGCACAAGGGCACCACACCCTCCAGCGTGATCCGGCCGGATGTTGTCTTGAGGCCGACAAGATCGTTCCAGGATGACGGGATGCGCACCGAACCGCCTGTATCAGAGCCGATGCCGCCAGCCGCCAGGCCAAATGCCACCGAGGCGGCCGCGCCGGAGGAGGACCCGCCCGGCGCGGCCTCCAGATCGTTCACGCAAGGTGGCGTCTCCTTGACCGGGTTAAAGCCGAGGCCGGAGAATGCCAGCTCGCTCATGTGCGTTTTTCCGAGGCAGACCATGCCCATCAGGGTCGCATTGCGCAGCACAGCAGCGTCCTGATCCGGCACCCGCCCCTTGAGCAGGTCAGAGCCGGATTCTGTCGCGGTGCCTGCGCTGTCGAAGAGGTCCTTCCAGCTGATCGGAACCCCGTCCAGCAGCGAACGTCTCAGCCCGAGCCCGGCACGCTGCTGCGCCGCTTCCGCCTCCGCCAGCGCCCGCTCGTAAGTAACCTGCGTGTAGATGCGGTCTTTCAGGGGATGCGCATCTATGGCGTTCAGATAGCAGCGGGTCAGCGCCATCGGGCCGATTTCACCCGCCTCAATCCCGCGTCCCAGGTCGGCGGCGGTCATCGTCAGCCAGTCTTGCATAAGCCCTCTCTCCGTAAGCAGTTGCTGGTGACGGTAGCGGCAGCAGGACGCAGGCACAATCCCGCGCTTCCTGCATGGACAATCCCGCCAGCAGGCGCATATTGCAGGGCATGAAAAATGCGTCCGATATCCTGATCGTGGGCGGCGGGCTGAACGGTCCGGCGCTGGCCCTGGCCCTGGCACAGACCGGCCACAGCGTCACCGTGGTCGACTCGCTGACCCCTGACAAACTGGCTGATGAGGGGTTCGACGGCCGCGGATATGCGCTGGCACTCGCCTCGCAGCGGCTGCTGCAGCAGACTGGCGTCTGGCAGCATGTCTGCAACGATGCGCAACCCATGCTGGAGATCAAGGTGACGGACGGCCATGCGGGCCACGGGGCGTCGCCGTTCTTCATCCATTTCGACCATGCCGAGCTGGAAGAAGGCCCAATGGGGTTCATGGTCGAGGACCGCTTCCTGCGCCGCGCCTTTCTGCAGGCGATGGAAGACCAGCCGCGCATCACCTGGGTACCCGGGCGCACCGTGGTGGCGCAAGCCCCCGATCAGACCGGCGTGACCGTCGCGCTGGACGATGGCGGGGAGCTGCGCGGCCAGATCCTGGTCGGTTCAGACGGGCGCCGCAGCGGCACCGCGCAGCGGGCCGGCATCAAGCGCACCGGCTGGGATTACGGTCAAACCGCGCTGGTCTGCGCCATCGAGCACGATAAGCCCCATCACGGCATTGCCCACCAATTCTTCATGCCGCCCGGGCCGCTGGCAATCCTGCCGCTGCCGGGCAACCGGTCGTCGATCGTGTGGAGCGAGCGGACCGAGATTGCCAAGGCCATTCACGCGCTGGAAGATGCGAAGTACATTCAGGCGCTTCGTCCGCGGTTCGGCGACTTCCTGGGGGAGATTTCCCTGGCCGGGAAACGCTTTACATACCCGCTGAACCTGACGATCGCCAACAGTTTCATCGGCGAGCGGATGGCGCTGATCGGCGATGCGGCGCACGGGATGCATCCGATTGCAGGTCAGGGCCTGAACGCCGGCCTGCGCGATGTCGGAGCGTTGGCTGAAGTGATCACCGAAGCCACCCGGCGCGGCGAAGACATCGGCTCGCCGCTGGTGATGCAGCGCTACCAGCAATGGCGCCGGTTTGACACCGCCTCGCTGGCGGCGGCGACTGACGTGTTCAACCGGCTGTTTTCCAACGACAACCCGCTGCTGCGCCTGGGCCGGGATATCGGCATGGGCCTAGCGGGCGCCGTGCCCGGCCTGCGCCGCGGTTTTGTGCGCGAGGCGGCGGGGCTGACCGGCGACCTGCCGCGGCTGCTGAAAGGGCAGGCAATTTAGAGGGAAAAAATGCCGCTGGCCGGATCAGTCCAGCTCGCGCGCTTCATCCACCAGCATCACCGGAATACCGTTGCGGATCGGGAAGGCAAGGTTGGCGGCGCGCGAAATAAGCTCCTGTTCCTGCGCATCATATTCCAGAACTGTCTGGGTCAGCGGGCAGACCAGTGCTTCCAGCATCCGCCGGTCAAAGGCTGGCGCCTGTGTCTCGGTCATTGCAGGGTTTCCTCCTGAGAGCCGCCGCGCAGGGCAAACTCGATCAAAGTGACAAGCGTTTCCCGCCTTGTGGCAAGGCAGGGCGCCTCAAGCAAGGCCTGTTTGTCCTCGGGGTCGAATTCCAGAAGCATCGCCAGTGAGTTGATCAGCAGCTCATCATCCGCCTCTTTCAGCGCGTCCCAGTCGGTCGAGAGGCTCCGGGAGGCAAAGAAACGCTCCAGCAGATCCAGAAAGGATGGGCGGTCCAAGGTTTCATCCGCTTCGCAGCGGCCCAGATCCCTGTCGAACCCGGCCCAGCTGACATCGCACCGCCGGTAGGGCGTGAAACCATTGGCTTCGCGTGTAATTCGGAACCGGGAGACACCTGACAGCGTAATCAGGTAGCGACCGTCCTCGGTTTCGGAAAACTGGGTGACGCGCCCGGCGCAGCCAATGCTGTGAAGGTCCTCGCCATTGCCATGCGGAGCCGGGCAGGGCTGCACCATGCCGATCAGGCGCTGGCGCGTTTTCAGCGTGTCCTCAAGCATTTGCAGATACCGCGGCTCGAAGATGTGCAGCGGCAGGCGCGACCGGGGCAGCAACAGCGCCCCGGGCAAGGGAAACACAGCGATCGTGTCCGGCAGATCGGCAGGCTGGATCATGGGACAGAGTGTAGTGCTGCCCCGGTCTTAGGCAAATATCATCGAGCTGAGTTTCCGGCGGCCGTTCAGGACCACCGGGTCGTTGGGTTTCAGCGCGTCAAAGATGGTGAACAGCTGCGTCTTTGCCGCCCCGTCGTTCCACTCCCGGTCACGGCGGAACAGCTCCAGCAGCTCACTCACCGCTGCCTCTGCATCTCCCGCTGCATGCAGCGCCTGGGCCAGGTCGAAACGGGCCTGCAGGTCATCCGGGCTAGCCTCAACCGCCGCGCGCAGCTCCGCCACCGGACCGGCATTCTCCGCCTGGCGCGCCAGGGCAATCTGTGCATGAGCAGCTTCGATTTCGGCTGCAGTGGAGATTTCCGCAGGAGCGCCGTTCAGAACCGCCTCGGCCTGATCCAGGTCCCCCAAGGCGATATGGGCGCGCGCCAGACCGCCATAGGCAGCAGCATTCTTGTCATCTTCGCCGAGGACAGCGGCAAAGGTCTGCGCTGCGTCGGCAACCGCGCCCTCGGCCAGCATCTGCTCCGCCGCTTCCAGCGCTTCTCCAAGACCGCCATCAGCAGTACCGCCAGCCGCTTCGATCACCTTTTTCACGAAGGCATCGATCTCGGACGCCGGCAATGCGCCTTGGAACATGTCGATGGGACGGCCCTGGACAAAGGCCACAACGGTCGGGATCGATTGCAGCGGCAAGCCCTGCTGCGCCAGTGCCTGTGCCAGGCGCTGGTTTTCGTCCACATTGATCTTGGCCATTGTGGCCGCGCCCTTGGCTCTGGTAACGGCAGCCTCCAGCATCGGGCCGAGAGTCTTGCAAGGGCCGCACCATGGCGCCCAGAAATCCACGATCACCGGAGCCTGCATGGACGCGTCCACGACGTCCTGCATGAAAGTTGCTTCGGTTACGTCTTTGATCAGGTCATCCGCCGGGGCGGCATTGCCAAGAATTTCGGTCATCAGTTTGTTCTCCGGTTGGAACTTGCCTCCTATATGGAATCCTGTGCGCCGGAAACCAAGAGAGGAGTTTGCCAAAGATCCTCGGCCGGTTCGATCTCTTTGAAGCGTTTGAGCAGCCGATGAAGACCCTCGGTGCGCTTGGGCGCGGCCGCCAGCCCCCGGAGCGCTCCCAGCCGGAGCCGGTGCTGCCGCGGATGCCCTGGCCGTTTGATCAGGAATCTGGCTGCGCGGACCGGGCCTGCGCCCGTCAGCAGATCCTGACCATGCCATCGTCCGGCAGACGGCTTGAAACGGGCGGGGTACCGTGCTTGCCGTTAAAGGTCGAAAGTTGCGAACACCGGCGCATGGTCGCTGGGTTTTTCCCATCCGCGCGCATCTCGCAGGATCCGGCTGGAGTGGGCCGCATTCCGAATGTCCGGTGTTGCCCACACGTGGTCAAGGCGGCGCCCCTTGTCGGCCGCGTCCCAATCTCTGGCTCTGTAGCTCCACCAGCTGTAGAGGCGGCCGTCCGTTATGTCGTTGCGGGTCACGTCCGACCAATTGCCCGCTTCCATCACGTCGGCGAAATGCTCCACCTCAACCGGTGTATGGCTGACAACTTTCAGCAGCTTCTTGTGGTCCCAGACATCATCTTCACGCGGCGCGATATTGAGATCGCCAACCAGAATGGATTTTTCAGGCTTGTCCGCGTGGAACCAGTCGCGCATGTCCGTCAGGTAATCCAGCTTCTGGCCGAATTTCTCGTTCAGCTCCCGGTCCGGCACGTCGCCGCCCGCAGGCACATAGAAATTGTGGATAACCACCCCGTTTTCCAGCCGCCCCGCCACATGGCGGGCATGGCCGAGACCGGCAAAATCCTTGTCGCCAACATCTTCGATCGGCAGTCGGGACAGAATCGCCACCCCGTTATAGCCCTTCTGGCCGCGGGCGATCATGTGCGAGTAACCCAGCGCTGCGAACCCCTCCATCGGAATTTTCTCCACCGGACTCTTGCATTCCTGAAGGCAGAGAACATCAGGCCCTTCCTCCTGCAGAAGCTTCTGCACGATCGGTTCGCGCAAACGGACAGAATTGATGTTCCAGGTGGCAAGTGTAAACGGCATCGCGCGTCTCTTTTTGAAGTCCGGGTTCGGCGGCGATACTGCCTGTCCGAGCCAGGAAGGGCCAGAGTGGATTTGCACTGCGGCAGCAGGCGGCCGGAAGAAAAATGGCCGGGCGCTAAGCCCGGCCAGGTCCAACAGGGAGGTGCATATCGTGACCCGGATATGCGCGGGATTGGGTTTCACTGAAAACGGGCCTGACACTCATCTTTGTTTCGGCCCCGGTCCCCGCCGCTTCACGCGACCAGGCGGTATCCGCCCGATTCCGTCACCAGCAGGCGCGCGTTCGACGGGTCCGGTTCGATCTTCTGCCGCAGCCGGTAAATATGGGTTTCCAGCGTATGTGTGGTGACGCCAGCGTTATACCCCCAGACCTCGTGCAACAGCACATCACGCGGCACCACGCCGTCACTGGAGCGGTACAGGAATTTCAGAATATTGGTTTCCTTCTCGGTGAGCCGGATCTTGCGCTCATCCTCGGTGATCAGGAGCTTCATCGACGGCTTGAAGGTATAGGGGCCAAGCGCAAAAACAGCGTCCTCTGATTGCTCGTGCTGGCGCAGCTGAGCGCGGATGCGGGCCAGGAGCACCGGGAACTTGAAGGGCTTGGAGACATAATCATTCGCCCCCGCATCCAGTCCCAGAATCGTATCCGCATCGGTGTCGTGACCGGTCAGCATCAGGATCGGCGCCTTCACCCCCTGTTTTCGCATCAGGCGGCACAGTTCGCGCCCGTCAGTATCGGGCAGGCCCACATCCAGAATTATCAGGTCGTACAGAGCCTCCTTGGCGCGCTCCATCGCGGTTTGACCGTTCTCTGCCTCGAACACGTCGAAATCTTCGGTCATCACCAGCTGTTCACTCAAGGCCTCGCGCAGGTCCTCATCGTCATCAACCAGCAGAATCTTCTTCAGTTGCGCCATCAGCTCGCCCTCCTGTTCTCTGACCACACATGCGCATCCCTTGCGCCCGCGGCAAGATTTGCTGCAAAACTCTCACGCCGACGTGTCCTTGGCATGGAAAATGTTTCACATCCATTGCATTTAGGCGTAAAGACAGCGAGCTTCTGTTACAAAATAACACCGGATGCACTGCATGAGCCTGATGCCCACCATGATCGAACTTCTGGCCCGCGCCCGGGTCGATCTGCGCATGGGCCTGCCGGTAGTGCTGACAGACGGCAAAGATGCCGCGCTGGCAATTGCCGTGGAGGCGCTTACGGAACTCCGCCTGTCAGACATGCGGTCGTTGGGGCCATTGTCGCTGGGTCTGACGGCGCGGCGCGCGGAAACACTGAAAGCGCGGGTGTATGACGAGGACACCGCGCGCGTGTGCGTCCCCGAAACCGAAGGATTATCCTGGATCCAGGCCCTGGCGGATCCGGCGGATGATCTGAACACGCCGATGAAAGGTCCGCTGGCAAGCCAGCGGGGCGGCAGCGCCGAATTGCACAGGCTCGCCATTGCATTGGCAAAGTCCGCCCGCTTGCTGCCCGCCGCAGCGCTGGTCCCGCTGAACAGCCCCGCCGAATTCGCCGCCAGCCACGGTCTGACAACCGTTTCGCGTGCCGCCGCTGCTCCGTTGCTGAGCGAAAGCTCGCCGCTGCACCCGGTTGCCGCAGCGCGGTTGCCGATGACAGCCGCGGAAGCCGGGCGTCTCCATATCTTCCGTCCCGAAGATGGGGCCGAAGAACATTACGCAGTGGAAATAGGCCGGCCTGACCGGTCCCTTCCGGTGCTGGCGCGGCTGCATTCGGCCTGTTTCACCGGAGACGTTCTGGGCTCTCTCAAATGCGACTGCGGCCCACAGCTGCAAGGCGCCCTGGCGCAGATGGGAGCGGAAGGCGCCGGCGTTCTGCTGTATCTGAACCAGGAAGGCCGCGGCATTGGTCTGGCCAACAAGATGCGGGCGTATTCCCTGCAGGACCAGGGCTTTGACACCGTCCAGGCCAACCACCGCTTGGGGTTTGAAGACGACGAGCGTGATTTCCGTCTGGGGGCAGCGATCTTGCAGAAGATGGGCTTCTCGCAGGTGCGGCTGCTGACCAACAACCCGAACAAGATTGCCATGATGGAAAAAACCGGCATACAGGTGGCCGAAAGGGTGCCTTTGAAAGTGGGCGAAAACACGCACAACCGGCATTATCTGGCAACCAAAGCCCGCAAGTCCGGACACATGCTGTAATGTCTCCTTCGGACCTGGTCCTGACCCCGGCCGGTGTCCGGTTTATGGGGCGCCTGCTGCCCTGCTCCATCGGCAAAGGCGGACTGTCAAGCAGCAAGCGTGAAGGCGATGGAGCAACTCCGGTCGGCATTCACCGGATTGCAGGCATGCTCTACCGGCCGGACCGCCTGCCCCGCCCTGCGCCCTGGGCTGAGCCCATCGGACCAGGAGATCTGTGGTCGGATGATGAAAGCCACCACAGATATAATCAGCATGTTCGGGCTCCCTACCCTTTCAGCCATGAAAAGCTGCGCCGGGCGGACCCGTTGTATGACCTGGTGCTCATCACTGACTGGAACTGGCCGGTAGCCGCGCCGGGCAAAGGATCTGCAATCTTCCTGCACCAATGGCGGCGGCCGGGCTATCCGACCGAAGGCTGTATCGCCTTCTCACGCGCCGACCTGCATTGGATTGCAGCCCGGGTGCAGCCCGGCACCCGGGTTATCGTGCCTGGCCGGTAGGCGCCGGCGCACAGGAAAGTCCAAGACCTCCCGGCAGATTTATTCGCAGAAGATTGTGCTTCAGTAGGTTCGCGCACCGAATATCGCGGAACCGACCCGGACGTGCGTCGCGCCCAGGGCAATGGCTTTCTCGAAATCGCCGCTCATCCCCATGGACAGTCCCTGCAAGCCGTTCCGCTCCGCGATCTTTGCCAGCAGCGCGAAATGAAGGCTTGGCTCCTCATCCACCGGCGGGATGCACATCAGGCCCTTGACCGGCAGGTCCAGCTTGCGGCATTCGGCAATGAAACCATCAGCATCAGCAGGCATCACACCCGCCTTCTGCGCTTCCTCGCCGGTGTTCACCTGCACATACAGCTCCGGGCATTTCCCGATTTCCTGCGCCAGCCGGGCAATTGTATTGGCCAGTTTGGGACGGTCAACCGAGTGAATGCTGTCAAACAGCTCCATCGCCTGGCGCGCCTTGTTGGTTTGCAGCGGGCCAATCAAATGCAGGTCGATGCCGTCAAACCGCTCAGCGAATCCCGGCCATTTGCCGGCCGCTTCCTGAACCTTGTTTTCGCCATAGCACCGGTGGCCTTCTTTCAGCACTGCCTCAACCCGTTCGTCCGGCTGCACCTTTGACACCGCTATCAGCTGCACGCTGCCCGGCTCGCGGCCGGCTTTGCTCTCGGCCTTGGCAATCCTGGTTTTGATCTCTTCAAGCGGCATGGGTCCGGCCTCATCTCTGTTTGGCCGCAAAAAACACTGTTTGCCGGGAAATGTTAAGGGGCAAAAGAAAAGGGCGGGCCCCCGAAGGAACCCGCCCCGAAAGTCACGCTAGGCGTGCTTCAGCTTAGAAGCTGAAGTGCAGACCTGCCTGAACGGAGTTTTCGTTGGTGGCTGCTGCGGTGTTCACATAGCCAGCAACGAAGGTCACGCCGCCGCCCAGGTCGTACTCGTAGTTGATGCCGAACGCGGTGCCGTCCAGACGGGTCTGGGTCGCCGCGGTCACACCGGTGTCGATGTCGGTGGAGTTCACCCAAGCAACGATGGTCGAGGCTGCGCCGATTTCGGCTTCGCCTGCCAGGGTCACAGCATCAGCTTCTTCGGTCTGAGCGTAGGACAGGGTTGCACCGAACTGACCGAAGTCTGCGCCTGCAGCGAAGAACATCAGGTCGTCACCGGCGCTCAGGGTTGCACCGTTTTTCACGATGGTACGGCCGTTTTCTTCGTCCTGGTATGCACCGGTCACGAAGTAGTCACCGAAGGAGTAGCTCAGCATGATTGCGGTGCGCTCCAGGCCCTGCGCGGAACCCGGGACAACGCCGCCGTTGGACTGCGAGTAGGACAGGTGGCCGGTGAAGCCGCCAGCGGAGTAGATCGCTTCAACACCGTTGCGGCCAGCGCCTGCGGAGGTGAAGGTATCCCAGTCAAAGCCGTTGCCGGTGGCCAGGGAGTTGAAGCCCATGCCGTCGATGCCGGTGCCAACCGAGGTGGTGTTCAGGTACAGGCCCGGTGCGGAGTCGATCGCGCCCCAGATGTTGCCAACGTTCACACGCAGACCGCCGTATGCGACGTGGAACTGCGGTGCGGACCAGCCGGCCACGCCCGGTGCGCCGTCACGGCTGCGAGCCTGAGCGCGGATACGACCACCAACGGTCACGCCGCCGTCGGTTTCGGTCGCCACATCAAAGGTCAGACGGAAACGGCTGGTGATGTTGGTTTCGGAAACGCCCGGATTGGTTTCGTTGGCTTCGTTCCAGTCCAGACCAAAGCGGCCGTAGCCGGAGATCTTGACTTCTGCCGCGGCCATGCCTGCGGTGGCGATCAGCGCGGTGGTCGCGAAGAGAACCTTTTTCATAGTTTTTCCCTCGGTTTTCTATTCCTCAGCCCAAACCGGGGAATCCGGCGTGGGTATGCCAAGGGGTTTCGCTCTTTCACCCCCGTTTTGGCAAGACTTGGGAAAGACAGGTGAAACGATGCAGTTCCGGATGGTGCAGCTTTGCCACAGTCCGCCCCTTCGAGGCGCCTGGAACCGCCCCGGCCGGCCCGCCAACAGGCCTGTCAGCCCGGAAATGCCCCACAGGAGCAGAGTCATAGAAGCCAAAGCCCTTGCTCCGCCTGCGCGGCTTGCGTTAGGTGTTCGCGCAGAAAATGGCTCCGGGAGCGGTTATGAAATACGGAAAGACCCTGCAGGTAACAGTGATCGGCGCGATCTGCCTTAGCCTTGCGGCCTGCGGCGGCCGGGGCGGCAAGGCGCCGTCAAGCACTGCGCGCACAACAAGCCATAAGGAAGAGATCCAGGGCGAAGCGACCAAGTCCTCCGTCTTTGACTTCCTGAACGCCAAGCCGGACCAAACCGTGCAGGTTAACCGCTATCTCTGGACGGCCAGCCTGGACGTGCTGAGCTTCCTGCCCGTGCAGTCGGTCGATCCCTTTACCGGCGTCATCGTGACCGGCTATGGCACCCCGCCCGGCGGCGGCCGCTCTTACCGCGCCACCATCCACATCAAGGATCCTGCGCTGGATGCGCGCTCCTTGAATGTGGCACTGCAGTCCAAAGGCGGTCCGGTCAGCGCCAGCACCACCCGCGCGGTTGAGGATGCGATTCTGTCCCGCGCGCGCCAGCTGCGGATTGCAGACAAGAAACTCTGACCCGCTGCCCTCTGGAATCGCCAGCCAAACCCCATTATCAGAAGCGCCGGGCCCCTAGCCCGGCGTTTTCATGCAAAGGACCGCTCTGATGTCGCGTTACTCCGCCACGGAAATCGAAGCTAAATGGCAGGAAGCCTGGGACAAGGCCGGAATTTTTCAGGCCAAGCGCACCGGCGACAAGCCCAAGTATTATGTGCTGGAGATGTTCCCTTATCCGTCGGGCAAGCTGCACATGGGCCATGTGCGCAACTACACCATGGGCGACGTGATCGCGCGGTATAAGTTGTCCACCGGCCACAACGTGCTGCACCCGATGGGGTTTGACGCCTTCGGCATGCCGGCCGAAAACGCCGCGATGGCGAGCGGCGGCCATCCCAAGGACTGGACCTACGCGAATATCGACACGATGGTCGAGCAGATGAAGCCGCTGGGCCTATCGCTGGACTGGAGCCGCATGTTCGCCACCTGCGATCCGGAATATTACGGCCAGCAACAGGCGCTGTTCCTGGATTTCCTCGAAAAAGGTCTGGTCTACCGCAAGAACGCAGTGGTGAACTGGGACCCCATCGACATGACCGTGCTCGCCAACGAGCAGGTCGAGAACGGCCGCGGCTGGCGCTCCGGCGCACTGGTGGAGCGGCGCGAGCTGACCCAGTGGTTCTTCAAGATCTCGGATTTCTCTGAAGAGCTGTTGTCGGCGTTGGACACGCTGGAAAACTGGCCCGCCAAGGTCCGCCTGATGCAGGAAAACTGGATCGGCAAGTCGCGCGGCCTGCAGTTCGCCTTTGAACGCACCGATGGCGGCGAGGCGATCGAGGTCTACACCACACGCCCCGACACGCTGATGGGCGCGTCCTTTGTCGGCATTTCGCCCGACCACCCGATTGCCAAGCAGCTGGAAGCTGAATCGGAAGAGGTCGCAGCCTTTGTCGCCGAATGCCGCAAGGGCGGCACCACCGAGGAAGCCATCGAGACCGCCGAGAAGCTGGGCTATGACACCGGCATCCGCGTGAAGCACCCGTTGAACCCCGACTGGGAGCTGCCGGTCTGGATCGCCAACTTCATCCTGATGGATTACGGCACCGGCGCGATCTTTGCCTGCCCGGCGCATGACCAGCGCGACCTCGACTTCTGCCGCAAATACGACCTGCCGGTCACCAACGCTTTCTTTGCACTGGCAGACGACTCTTCGGTCGAGAACGAGGCCTTGGTGCCTGCGAAAACCGAAAAGGTCCGCTGGGTCGACCACTTCGCCGGGCTGACCGAGGCAAGCGGCGAGGAAGCGATCAACGCCACCGTCGATTTTGCCGAGAAGGCAGGCTGGGGCCAGGGCGTTACCAAGTACCGCCTGCGCGACTGGGGCCTGAGTCGCCAGCGCTACTGGGGCTGCCCTATCCCTGTGGTCCACTGCGAAGACTGCGGCGTGGTGCCGGAGAAGAAAGAAAACCTGCCGATCGCCCTGCCCTACGATGAAGGCGGCAAGCCGATCGACTTCTCGGTGCCAGGCAACCCGCTAGACCGCCACCCGACCTGGCGCGACTGCGCCTGCCCGTCCTGCGGCAAGCCGGCCAAACGCGAAACCGACACCATGGACACCTTTGTAGATTCGTCCTGGTACTTCGCCCGCTTCACAGCGCCGCGCGCCGATACGCCGACCGACATGGCCGAGGCTGAATACTGGATGAACGTCGACCAATATATCGGCGGCATCGAGCACGCGATTTTGCACCTGCTCTATTCGCGCTTCTTTGCCCGCGCGATGCAGATATGCGGACACCTGCCGGAGAAATCCATCGAGCCGTTTGATGCACTGTTCACCCAGGGCATGGTGACCCACGCGATCTACAAGACCACCGGCGACAATCACCGCCCGGTTTACCACTACCCCGAGGAAGTGGAACTGCGCGATGGCAAGGGTTTCCTGAAGGACGGCACCGAGGTGGAGATCATCCCCTCCGCCAAGATGTCCAAGTCCAAGAACAACGTGGTGGACCCGCTGCACATCATCTCGTCCTTCGGGGCGGACACCGCGCGCTGGTTCGTGCTGTCCGATTCGCCGCCTGAACGGGACGTTGAATGGACCGCGGCCGGCGCCGAGGCCGCTTACAAACACCTGAACCGGGTCTGGAACCTGTGCGACCGCATCGGCGCCATGGATCCGGATTCAGCCGGCGAAGGCGACGAAGATCTGCTGCGCGAAATGCACAAGGCGATCCGCGACGTGACGCTGGGTGTTGATTCCTTCGGCTTCAACGCGGCGATTGCCAAACTCTACGCCTTCACCAACACACTCGCCAAATCCAAGGCCAGCGCCAAGGTGCAGAAGCAGGCGATCATGACGCTGGCGCAGCTGATGTCGCCGATGACCCCGCACCTGGCCGAGGATATTTGGAACCATCAGGGCGGCGAGGGCCTGTGCGCCACCGCACCCTGGCCGGTTGCCGACGAAACGATGCTGGTCGAGGACACCGTCACCCTTCCGATCCAGATCAACGGCAAGCGCCGCGGCGAGATTGAGGTCGCCAAGGATCTGGACAAGGCGGAGGTTGAAAAACTCGCCCTGGCGCACGAAGCTGTGCAGAAGGCGCTGAATGGCGGCGCTCCGAAAAAGGTGATCGTGGTTCCGGGCCGGATTGTGAATGTCGTTGCTTAACCTCCGCACCCTGCTGCTGGCCCTGCCACTAATGGCAACGGCCTGCGGCTTCACGCCGGTCTACGGCCCTGGCGGCACCGGATCCGAGCTGCATGGGAAAATAGAAGTTCAGGCTCCGGAGGAAATCAGGGATGCCACCGGCGCCGATGCATATTTCCTGGTGCAGAATCTGGAGCAGCGCCTGGGCCGCGGCAGCAGTGCTGCCTACGAGCTGGGCCTGACGCTCAGCACCCAGGAAGAGGGTCAGGCGATTACAGCGGACAACGAAATCACCCGCTATTCGGTAATCGGAACCGCAGGGTTTTCGCTGACCCGGCTGTCGGACGGCAAGATTATCTCCAGCGGCACCGTACGGAATTTCACCGGCTATTCCGCCACCGGATCCACGGTGGAGACTCTGGCGGGCGAACGCGACGCGCACGAACGGCTGATGGTGATCCTGGCAGACCAGATCACGGCCCAGATACTGGCAACCGCGGATCTTTCCGCCGCCGCTGAATGAAGCTCTCGCCCCGTGAAGCAGACGGCTATTTCGCCAAGCCTGACCCGGGCAAGACCGGCATTCTGATTTATGGTGCCGACGCCATGCGCGTGTCTCTGAAGCGGCAGCAGGTGCTGGCTGCCCTGCTTGGCCCCGGCGCCGAGGAGGAAATGCGCCTGACCCGCCTGCCTGGCGGCGACCTGCGCAAGGATCCGGCGCAGCTTCTGGATGCGGTCAAGGCGGTTGGTTTTTTTCCGGGCGTCCGGGCGGTCTTTGTGGAAGGCGCAAATGACACCGCCACTCCTGCCATCATCGCAGCGCTGGAGGAATGGCAGCCGGGAGACGCCCGGATCGTGGTCACGGCCGGCCAGCTCAAAGCGTCCTCCAAACTGCGCAAAGCGTTTGAAGGTCACAGCAATGCTTATGCAGCAGGCATCTATGACGACCCGCCCTCGCGCGCCGAGATCGAGCGGATTCTGGGCGAGGCAAATATCCGCGACGTGCCCGGCGACAGCATGTCGGCACTCACAGACATTGCCAATGACATCGGCCCCGGAGACTTCTCCCGCATGATCGAGAAGCTGGCGCTGTACAAACACGGCGACAGCAGCCCGCTGTCTCTGGAGGATATCGGTGCGGTCGCCCCGCAATCGACCGAAGCAGCACTGGATGATGTGCTGAATGTGGTGGCCGAGGGGCGCAGCGCAGAAATCGGCCCGCTGATCCGCCGCCTGCAGGCGCAGGGCACCAATGCGGTAACGCTGTGCATCGGCGCCACCCGGCATTTCCGCACGCTTTACACCATCGCCTCTGCCCCCGGCGGCCCTGCCCAGGGCATCGGCCAGCTGCGACCGCCGCTTTACGGCAAGCGCCGCGACCGGATGCTGCGCCAGGCGCAGAACTGGGGTGCGAACCGGCTGGAAACCGCTCTGACCATCATCACGGATACCGATCTGGCGCTGCGCTCCGCCGGCCAGACCGCCCCGGCACTGGCGCTGATGGAGCGCGCCCTGATCCGGCTGGCCATGCTGAGCCGCGCCCGCTGAACCGGCTACGCGCCGTCCGGCTTGATCCTCTGTGCCGCTCTGCCCATTTTAGTAGGGCACAACAGGAGAGAGACGATGTATACCGTCACCGGCATCCCGCTGACCCGCACCTTCCGGGTGCTCTGGGCGCTTGAAGAGCTTGGAGAACCTTACGAGCTCCACCAGCACGGCCCCCGCAGTCCGGAAGTTCAGGCGCTGAATGTCTCGGGCAAAGTTCCGGTCTTGCAGGCAGAGGGTGAAACCATCACCGACTCGACCGCCATTATCACCTATCTGGCCGACAAGCACCGCGCGCTGACCGCTCCTGCCGGCACGATCGCGCGCGCCAAGCAGGACGCGATCACCCATCTGCTGCTGGACGAGATCGACGCTGTCCTGTGGGCCGCGGCGCGGCACAGCTTCATCCTGCCCGAGGAGCAGCGGGTGCCGGAAGTGAAAGGCAGCCTGAAATGGGAATTCGGCCACAACCTTGCGCGCCTCGAGAGCAAAATGTCCGGTCCTTTCCTGATGGGGGAGGACTTCACGATCGCGGACATCATCTGCACCCATTGCCTGAACTGGGCCCGCAGCGCCAAATTCCCGGTCGAGGGCGAAAAAATGCAGGATTACGGCAAGCGGATGCGGGGCCGCGAGGCGTTTCAGCGGGTCGCCGAACTGGCCAGGTAGTCCGCAGCCGCGGTGCCCGCCCAGCGCCCGGTCGCCAAGCAAGCGGTCAGCAGATAGCCGCCGGTCGGGGCCTCCCAATCCAGCATTTCCCCGGCGCAGAATACCCCGGGGATTTGCTTCAGCATCAGTCCGCCATCCAGTGCCTCCCGGCAGACACCGCCAGCGGTGGAAATTGCCTCATCCATTGGGCGCAGGCCTGCGTGCGCCACTGGCAGCGCTTTCAGCAGACCGGCCAGGGCCAGGGGCTCCTGAGGCAGTGGCCGCCCGAACTCCTGCAGCAGAGCCGCCGCAGCCGGTGCCAGTTTCAAGGACTTGCGCAGATGGTTGGAAAAACTTGCCTTGCCGCGCGGGCGCGACAGGCGGCGGGCGACCTCCGCCTCCTTCAGATCCGGCAGCAGATCCACATGCAGTGCAGCCCCCTCCCGCACTGCTGCACAGATGGAATAGACCCCGCCGCCCTCTAGGCCGCGCTGCGAAATCACAGCCTCCCCGCGCGAGCTCAGACCGCCGGCCCGCAGGGCTATACCTTTTAGAGGCTGGCCGAATTGCTGAGACATGTGCTTGGACCAATCCACCAGCAAACCGGCATTGGCAGGTTTGAAGTTAGCGACCTCAACGGCCTGTTCCTCCAGGAACGGGACCCAGGCACCGTCCGCTCCCAACCGCGCCCAGCTTGCACCGCCTAGCGCAAGAACAATAGCCCCCGCCTCAATCCGCACCGGCCCGCCGGGTGTTTCCAGCGCAACGGCCCCAGCATCCCAGCCGGCCCAGCGCCAGCGGGTACGGACTTGAACGCCATACCCATCCAGGCGCTCCAGCCAGGCCCGCAGAAGCGGCGACGCTTTCATCACTTTGGGAAATACCCGGCCGGTTGAGCCCGTGAACAACTCGCTTCCCAGACCTTGCGCCCAGGCCTGCACTGCCTGCGCGTCAAAGGCCCGGATCATCGGCGCCAGCCAGTCCGCAGCATCCCCATACCGGGTGATCAGCTGTGCAAACGGCTCATCTTTGGTCAGGTTCAGGCCCGACTTGCCCGCCATCAGGAATTTGCGCGCAACAGATGGCTTGGCCTCGGCCACCAGCACCCGGTACCCGGCACGGCCCAGTTCCTCGGCGGCCATCAAACCGGCCGGTCCCGCCCCGATCACCACTGCGTCCCATGCTTCTGTCATACCATCCCCTTGCCAGCCCTTGCCGCCGGCGTGTCTAGTATCCGCACGCAACCAGCCGAGGCCTGTGCATGTCTGATCCGGTTTGCCCGCTTTGCGGCCGCCCAATCCCAAAGGGTGTCGCGCAAAGCCTGCACCATCTGATCCCAAAACTGAAAGGAGGCAAGGGCGGCCCGGCGGCTCTGCTGCACGACATCTGCCACCGAGAGATCCATGCCACGCTGACTGAGGCGGAACTGGCCCGCGACTACAGCACCCCGGAGACGCTGCGAACCCACCCCCGGCTGGCGAAATTCATCGCCTGGGTCCAGAAGCGCCCGCCTGCATTCCGGTCGCGCGTGCCGGGCAAGCGGCGCAAGCGTTAAGTGATTTCCAGCCCCAAGAAGGCCGGGCTGTCGCGCAACTGCGCCCCGGCAATGTGCTGAAATTCCAGCGTGGTATAGGGGCGCTGCCACAGCCATTCCCGGTTTGCCACTGACCGCGGATCCGGATCCGGCGGGTTTTCCCCTGTAAATGCCAGGAAATGCAGATCGAACCCGAACTCCGCCACATCCTGCACCGAAAGCAGTTTCATTTCGGCGTGAAGCGCAAGTTCGGCGGCGATGTCCCCGGTCCGCAAGGTGATTTGCCCGACATGCGCGCCGCCGCCCAGCGGCAGCGCAGGATCTCCAGCCCCTTCCGGCCGGTTGCCAAGAAAATCGTGCTGCAGAAGCTCAATCGCAAAACCCTCGGGGTCGTGCAGATGCGCCATGTAGCCGATATCACGGAACTGATGCGGAGCCGAAACCTCCACGCCTTTTTGCCGCAAATATTCACAAGCTGTATCCAGGTCGGGCAAGCAGATTCCAAGCTTCCAATAGCGCTCATCACGCGCATGCGGCACCCGGTGCCCGCCAGGCCGCAGAATCAGGTCGGCGTCTTCGCCGGCATAGCCAGCACGCCACACCTCGCCGTCAGCCCGCGCCTCCATTCCGAGCACTTCCGCATAGAAACCTGCCAGCCGCTCCGGGTTCTCCACCTGCAAATGAAGTCCGGAAAGCCGCTTCACCGGCACATCCTCAGAATCCCGGCGGCAATCTCCGGCTTGGCCTCCAATGCATGCGCCAGCAGCTCATGCGCGGTACCCATCAGTTCTTCCGGCTCCACGATGCGATCCACCAGCCCGTAATCATAGGCCTCCTGCGCGGTAATCTTCTGCCCCGCCGCCAGAATTATCTTGGTGCGTGCAGGCCCGATCAGCGCCGTCATGCGGCCCGCGTCCGACGGCTGCGGCAGATAGCCGAGCTTCATCACCGGGTAAAAGAATTTGGCCGACGGCACCGAAAGGCGGATATCGCAGGCCAGAACCATGCCATTCGCGCCACCCGCCAGGGTGCCGTTAAGCGCGGCTACCTTGAGGCAAGGAACCGCTGCCATCGCCGCCGACAGCCGCTCCCATACGGGCGAGGTGGCCAGACCGGCCCGCGCTTCATCCAGGTCAGCACCCGCGCTGAAGACCTTGCCGGTACCGGTCAGGATCAGCCCGCGGGCTTCCTGCGCGCGTTCGGCAATTTCCGCCAGCTCGGTCAGCATCGCCTCTGTCAGCGAGTTTGCCTTTTCCGGCCGGTTAATGGTGATAGTCCACAAACCGTTGTCCGCGATCTCCAGTCCGATCATGCCAGCCCCACCCGTTTGCGGATGCTGTCCTCACGCAATGAAACCTCCGCGCCGATGAAGTCATCTGCATCCGCTGAGCACATCCACATCAGGGTCCGTGCAGGCCATTCGGCTGGAATATGGTCTTCCCACTCCAGCTCGCTCACGGGATTGATGCCGCTGGCCTTGATTTCCCGCTGCATCTGGGTCGCTACCGTGCCCGGCGAAAGGCCCATGGCGCGGATGCCGTTGCCGCGCTCTTCCAGGTCCAGCGCGCTAGTCAGCATCGCCGCACCCGCCTTGGAAGTACAATAGGCGCTCCAGCCTTCCAGCGGCCGGTGCGCGGCGCCGGAGCTGACGGTGATGATGGTGCCGCCGCCTGCTGGCTTCATCAGCGGCAATGCGCCCCGCATCCCGTTGAACACACCCTTGACGTTTATATCGATCAGCTTGCCCCAGTCTTCGGGTTGCGCCTGTTCCAGCCGGGAAATCGGCTCAATCACCCCGGCGTTATTGATCAGGACATCCAGGCTGCCGAATGTCTGGTGGGTTTCAGACAGCGCTGCCTCAACCGCAGCAAAATCAGCCACATCGCAGGCAAAGGTCAGCACGTTTCCGCCAATCTCCGCCGCCAGGTCCCGCAGCGCTTCACCGCTTCTTGCCAGTAAGGCAAGATTGGCCCCGGCAGCGGCAAACACCCGGGCTGCATCCGCGCCAATGCCGCGGCTGGCCCCTGTAATTGCAACTGTTTTTCCATTGAAATCCATCCGCTGTCCCTCCAATTGGCTGCTGACCCAAGTGGTAAAGCGGTTACGGGGAACGGTCCAGCCCAAGGCCCCCTTGACGGCACCGCCCGCCGGGCCGACGATGTTTTCAATTATCTCTCAGAGAAAGGTTCTCTAATGTCCGTAATTTTTGCGCGCGGCGGGGCCGCAGCGGCAATTTTGGTTGTTTCCGCGCAGGGCGCCCTGGCCGATCTCAGCGCTCAGGATGTCTGGGGTGACTGGAAGGCGTATCTGACCAGCACCGGTTACACCGTTTCCGGCACCGAGGCCGTTTCGGGCAGCACCCTGACCATTTCCGATGTGTCGATGGCCATGCCGATTCCCGAAGAGGACGGCACCGGCACCATCAGCTTCCCGGAAATCCAATTCATTGAAAACGGCGACGGCACCGTCAACGTGCTTCTGCCAGCCGAGTTTCCGATGGGCTTTGAATTCTCCGGCGACGGCGAGACCTTTGCAGGCAAGCTGATCTATTCCCACGATGGCAACCCGATGAAGGTGGCCGGCGACGACGAGAACATGAGCTATGACTACACCTCCTCCAAGGTGTCGTTGACGCTGGATGAATTATCCGCTGACGGCGAGGCAGTGCCGGCCGAAGCGGCGAAGGTTCAGGTGATCATGAACGACGTCGTCACCAAGAGCACCATGAAAGTGGCCGGCGCACGCAGCTACGATCAAACTATGACGGCCTCCAGTCTGACCTATGACATGGGGTTCAATGATCCCGAGGGCGAAGGCAACGGCAGCTTTAAAGGCGCTCTGCAAGGCCTGAGCTTCACCGGCACCGGCACCGTTCCCGACGGGCTGGAAAGCCCCGATATGGCAGCCTTGCTGGAGGCCGGCTTTGCATTTGACGGCACCTTCACCTTTACCGGTGGCAACGGCGCCATCTCCGGCATGGACGGAAGCGAGAGCTTCGCCATGGAAAGCAATTCCCAGGGCGGCGCATTCACCGTGGCAATGGACAAGCAGCACCTGACCTATGACATTTCGCAAGTCGCGACCAATGTGAACATCTCCGGCTCCGAAATTCCCTTTCCCCTGGCGCTCAGCATGGCCGAGACCGGGTTCAAGCTGATGATGCCGCTGGCAAAATCCGAGGAGGAGCAGGATTTCGCCCTGGGCGTTACTCTGCGGGACTTTGCGGTACCGGAAATGCTGTGGGGCATGGTCGACCCGACCGGCCAGCTGCCGCATGACCCGGCAACCGTCATTCTGGACCTGGCCGGCAAGGGCAAGGTACTGTTCGACCTGTTCGACCCGAAAGCCATGGAAGCCGTAGAAAAAGGAGAAGAGCAGCCGGGTGAGCTGAACGCGCTGACCGTCAAGCAGCTGCAGGTCTCCGCCGCCGGCGCCGAGCTGACCGGTACTGGCGACTTCACCTTCAACAACGAGGACTTGACCAGCTTCGACGGCATGCCCGCTCCGGCTGGTGTGGCCAACCTCAAGCTGGTCGGTGCCAACACGCTGATCGACAAGCTGATCGGCATGGGCCTGATGTCCGACAGCGACGCCATGGGCGCACGGATGATGATGGGCATGCTGGCAGTGCCAGGCGAAGGCGAGGACACGCTGACCTCGAAGATCGAAATCTCCGAGGACGGCCAGATTCACGCCAACGGCCAGCGCATCAAGTAACCGTCAATTCCCTTGCGGGAACTGCACAGGGGCTGCCGCGCGCAGCCCCTTTTTTACTGCCCGCTCTTGCGGCGTGCCGCCTCACTGGATAGCTCTTTAACAGAGCAGAACAGAAGGTGCCCATGACCCAGTCCCCCGAAGCGCTTTGCCACGCCCTGATTGATGCCGCCCGCAAGGCCGGCGCGGATGCCGCCGACGCCATGGCGGCTGAGGGCAGTTCCCTCAGCATCGAAGTGCGCGAGGGCAAACTGGAGCATGCGGAGCGCTCGGAAGGCACGGATCTGGGCCTGCGGGTGTTTGTCGGCAAGCGCCAGGCGCTGGTGTCCTCGTCGGACATGCGTCCGGAAACCATCGCAGCAATGGCCGAACGCGCCGTTGCCATGGCCAAGGAAGCGCCGGAGGACCCCTATGCCGGTCTGGCCGACCCGTCTCAGCTGGCCAACGGCTGGAACCTGGCTGCACTGGAGCTTGAAGACCCGAGCGGCGAACCTGAGCCCGCAGCACTGCAGGCTGACGCTCTGGCAGCCGAGGCCGCTTGCCAGGACGTGGACGGCATCACCCAGGTTCAATCGGCCGCCGCGGGATATGGCCGCCATGCGGTTCATCTCGCTGCAACAAATGGCTTCTCCGGTGGCTATCAGCGCACTGGCCGGTCGCTGTCCTGCACCGGGATCGCTGGCACCGGCACCGGTATGGAGCGTGACCACGACGGGGATTCCCGCACCTTTCAGGCTGACCTGCGCAGCGCCGGGGATATTGGCCGCACCGCCGGCGAACGAGCCGTTGCCCGGCTGGGCGCTCGCAAGCCGAAGACCGGCAGCTTCCCGGTGCTGTTTGACGAACGCATCTCCTCCTCGCTGATCGGGCACCTGATGTCGGCCGCCAATGGCGCCGCAATCGCCCGCGGCTCCTCCTGGCTGAAGGATTCGCTGGGGCGGCAGGTGCTCCCGGAAACCCTCTCGGTCATTGAGGACCCGCACCGCCCGCGCATCTCCGGCTCGCGTCCGTTTGACGGCGAAGGGCTGCCGACCCGCCGCCGAACCGTAGTGGACAACGGCATGCTGACCGGCTGGACTCTGGACCTGGCCTCCGCCCGCAAGCTGGGGCTGGAAAGCACCGGCAACGCCGCCCGCGGTATCGGCGGGGTGCCTTCGCCCTCCACCTGGAATATCGCGCTGACCCAAGGCGGTGCCAGCCGCGCGGATCTGATTGCGCAAATGGGGACAGGGCTACTGGTCACCTCTATGATCGGATCCACCATCAACCCGAACACCGGCGACTATTCCCGCGGCGCTTCGGGTTTCTGGGTGGAAAACGGCGAAATTGCCTATCCGGTCAATGAATGCACCATTGCAGGCAACCTGCTCGACATGCTGCGCCGCATCGTGCCTGCCAATGATGCGCGCCGGCACCTTTCCACTGTGGTGCCTTCGCTGCTGGTCGAAGGAATGACCCTTGCCGGCAACTGACCTTGCCCTGCTTGTCAAAGCGGCGGAACAGGCCGGGGACATCGCGTGCCGCTACACGGGACCCGGCGCCAGGCGATGGGACAAGCCCGGCGGAGCCGGTCCGGTGACCGAGGCTGATCTCGCGGTCAACGCCATGCTGGAAGACTTGCTGCAGCAGGCGCGTCCGGACTACGGCTGGCTGTCCGAAGAAACCGAGGACAGTACTGCGCGTCTCTCCCGCGGGCGGGTGTTCATCATCGACCCGATCGACGGCACCCGCAGCTTTGCCGAAGGCTCCCGCACTTGGGCGCATTCCATTGCCGTAGCCGAACAGGGCATTGTGACGGCAGCGGTGATCTATCTGCCGCAGCGGGATCTGATGTACACCGCCTCCGTTGGGCGGGGGGCTCACTGCAACGGCAGCCCTATTGCAGTCTCCACCGCAACTGACCTTGCCCGCACGGAAATCCTGGCTGCCAAACCCAACTTGCAGCCGCACCACTGGCAGGGCGGTACCCCGCCTGCGTTCATCCGCAGTTACCGGCCCTCGCTGGCCTACCGTCTGGCCAAGGTGGCGGATGGCCGGTTCGGCGCTATGCTGACCCTGCGCCCCAGCTGGGAATGGGACATTGCCGCAGGCGATCTTTTGCTGCGCGAGGCGGGCGGCACGATCACTGACCGCTCCGGCAGTCCCCTGCGGTTCAACAATCCGAACCCGCGGCTGAGCGGCGTCATCGCCGGAAACAGCACCCTTCACGGGGAACTGATGGCGACGCTGGATCCGGCCGGACCCGGCATAGCTGGACATTGAGCCCGCCCCGGACTAAGCGGTTCCAGCGGCGGCGCCAGGGCCACGCCAAAATTTTCCACAGACAAACCCGCATGTTGCAGATACCTTGGGCCGTAAAATTCAAACCGAACCAGATGCAACGGCGAACCATCAAATCCGGCCACTCCTATACGCTGCAGCCCCGCCCCCAGGGGGAACTGCTGTGGGTGCATGCAACCACGCCTGAGCGCTACCAAGCGCTCTGCGACATCGGCCGCCGGCTGAAGAGCCTGCGCCCGGACCTCTCCGTGCTGGCCAGCTGGGAGCCGGAGCTGCGGCTGACCGGCACTGTCGGCTGCGACATTCCGGTTGGTCCGCTGGCGGAGGACACCTTGACCGAGGCGCGCAGTTTCGTGGCGCACTGGCAGCCGGATGCCTGCATCTGGACAGGCCCGCCGTCCCGGCGGGTCATGCTGCGCCATCTGCGCGAGCAGGGAACCGGTGTGCTTCTGGCCGACCTTCTTGACTCAGAAATGCCCCACCGTGCAAGCCGCTGGCTGCCGGACCAGCGCCGCAGAATGCTTGAAGGGCTCACGTGTATCCTGACGCCGTCCAAAACGGTGCGAGACCGGCTGATCCGCTTGGGTTTCCCCTCGGAACGTCTGGAACTGGCCGGCAAACTGCGGGTGTCCGCCATTCCGCCCGGCTGCAACGAAGACGAACTGGCCACCATGCAGCAGACGCTCGGAAGCCGCCCTGTGTGGTTAGCAGCACATGTCAGGCTGGATGAGCTGCCGCGTATTCTGGACGCCCACCGGAATGCCCTGCGGCTGCTGCACCGCTTGCTTCTGGTGGTTGCGCTGGACAGTATCACGGATCTGGAGGCAGCCCGCCGCCTGCTGCAAGACAGCGGGCTGTCCTTTGCGGATTGGGAAAACGGCGGTGAGCCCGAGGACTTCAATCAGGTCCTGCTGACCGGCGGTGAGGATTTGGGCCTATGGTACCGTTTGTCTCCCGTTGCCTTGATCGCCAGCAGCCTGGACCCGGCAGCACAGGGCCAATCCCCGCTGGATGCCGCCGCGCTGGGGTCAGCCATGCTGCATGGGCCTGGCATCCATGCACACCGCGATCTTTACGATCGGCTGGCCAAGGTCGGCGCCGCGGTTCAGGTGCAAACTCAAAGCGGTATGGCCGACACCGTGGTTGCACTTTCCGCACCGGACAAGGCTGCCGAAATGGCCCTTGCCGGCTGGCAAAGCGTGACCGAAAGCGCCGCCACAACAGATACTCTTCTGGAAAGGGTCCAGACCCTTCTGGACCAGCGTGAGGACAGTGATGCGGGCTCCTGATTTCTGGCACAAGCCGCCGGCGGATTTCGACCTGAGGGCGAGCCTGCTGGCACCGCTGGGGTGGGCTTATGCGCGTGCCACCGCATCGAGGCTGGCCAAGGGCAATCCGGCACCTGCCGGGGTGCCTGTCATCTGCGTGGGCAACTTGAATGCCGGCGGCACAGGCAAGACCCCGACAGTGATCTGGCTGCTGGAGGTCCTGCGCAGCCTGGGCCATGAGCCGCATGTGGTCACCCGTGGCTATGGCGGCACTTTGGAGGGGCCGGATCAGGTCATGCCCGGCCGCCACAAGGCCGCGCAGACCGGAGACGAACCCCTGCTGCTGGCCGCCTTCGGTGAGGTCTGGGTCGCCAAGGACCGCGCTGCAGGTGCACGCGCCGCTGCGAAGGCCGGAGCAACAGTCATTGTGCTGGACGACGGGTTTCAGAACCCTGCAGTCGCCAAGGACCTCTCGCTGATTGTGGTGGACGCGCAGCATGGGTTCGGCAACGGCCGCTGCCTGCCGGCAGGCCCCTTGCGCGAACCGGTTGCAAACGGTCTGAAACGGGCAGATGCGGTATTGTCCCTCGGGCCGGACCCGGCTCAAAAGTTGTTCGCCGACACTTGGGGCGGCCAGTTGCAAGGTCTGCCGCATTTCACAGGCGCGCTTGAACCGCTGCAGACAGGGATGCCCTGGAACGACACCCGGGTTTTGGCCTTTGCCGGCATCGGCCACCCTCAGAAGTTCTTCGCCACCCTGCGCAGCCTCGGTGCGGAAATAGTCCGGGCTGAAGCACTGGACGACCACCAGCCGCTGACTCCTGCGCTAATGAACCGGCTTCAGAATGACTCCCAGCTTTTGAACGCCCAACTGGTCACGACTGAAAAAGACGCCGTCCGTCTGCCCGACAGCTTCCGCTCGAAGGTGATCACCCTGCCTGTCCGATTGCAGATTGCCGGGGACGTAAGGCTGAAAGACATGCTGAGAGCAGCAGCACCTGCACCTTGACCGGCAGGGAGACCGCACTACCTTAAACGAAAAAGCCCGGACACTCTGCCCGGACTTTGCTTTCTGGCAGCAAGCGCTTAGCCTTCCAGTTCGGCATCCAGCAGCTTCTTGAAGTCCTCGTAGGACTGGTTCGAAATCTTCTCGCCGTTCAGGATAAAGGACGGGGTCGATTCGATGCCGTGCTCCGTGGCGTTTTCCTGGTACCAGGCAACCAGTGTCTGCGCTTTTTCCCCGTCCTGGAGGCAGGCTTCCAGCTGGTCATTTTCAATGCCCGCCAGGCGGCCGATCTTGCGCAGCTCGTCAATGATTTCCGACGCACCGCCGGCCCGCGCCCATTCGGACTGGCCCTTGTAGATCAGATCGGAAATGCCAAAAAACTTCTCCGGCCCGTTGCAGCGCGCAATCATCGAGGCCCACAGGCCGTAACGGTCGAAATAGACTTCGCGGTAGATGAATTTCACTTTGCCGGTGTCAATGTAATCCGCCTTCAGCTTCTTGAAGGTGTCATTGTGGAAGCTGGCGCAATGCGGGCAGGTATAGGACGCGTATTCGATCAGCGTGACCGGCGCATCCTCTGCCCCCAAGGTCATCTCGGTGATGGTGGAGGTGTCAACTTCGGCCTCTTGCGCGAAGGCGGCGCCGACCAGCGGATTGCTGGGCAGGCTGCTTTGGCTGTTGAACCCCGACAGGGCATAACCGCCCGCAACCACCGCCACCGCGGCAAAGACACCAGACATCAAACGGGTCATTTGAACCCCTTTCCTTGCGTTTTTTGTTTTGTCAGCACATTGCGCCCCAGGCGTTCCAGGGCGGCGCGCAAATCGTCGTTCTCCACCCCCGCGGCTGTCCTGCTGGCCTCTGCCGCATCCTGCGGGTCCGGCTGCAGCGGCGCTTGCACCTTGGGGGCATATTTAAATTCCACGCGGCCGTCGGAAAATCCCGTCGGTGCAGTCTGGGTGATCCGCACCTTGGAAATCGCGTTGAAGCCGTAGACCGCATTCACCCGCTCCCGCAGGCGCTCCTTCTGCATCTCGAGCATCGGCGCATTGGCCCCAGTGGTCAGCACCGTCAGCGTCGCCCCGAATGAGCCGCGCCCGTAGCCGACATTGACCGGCCGCGCCATGGCGGCGATATCCGGCCCCGCAATTTCTTCCCAATGAGTCAGCAGCCGCGACACCGCAAACCCGCGGCTTTCGCCTGCCTTGCGGATCTGCTCGTTCAGGAGCTTGGAGGTCCGTGCGAACCCGCGTGTTGTGCTGCGTCTGAATGCCATGATCTAGGTTTTGCTCGACTGCCTGCCCTATTGTAAAGAGCGGTAATGCAGGCGCCAGCCAAACCGCAAGCCAGGGAATAACGAATGCGTGACTTGAAGATCGATTCCGCAGCGATGAGCAATGACCTGCTGGCGTGGTATGACGTTCATGCCCGCGAAATGCCTTGGCGGGTGGGACCGGCAGACAGCGCTGCGGGCATCCGCCCGGACCCCTACAGGGTCTGGCTCAGCGAGGTGATGCTTCAGCAAACCACCGTGGCCGCCGTCCGCGGTTACTTCCTGCGCTTCATCAGCCGCTGGCCAACGGTTCTAGATCTGGCGGCAGCGGAAGACGCCGATGTGATGAACGAATGGGCAGGCCTCGGCTATTACGCGCGGGCGCGCAACCTGCTGAAATGCGCGCGCACAATAGCAGCGGATCACGGAGGAAACTTCCCGGACAGCTATGAGAGGTTGCTCAACCTGCCGGGCATCGGCCCCTACACCGCCGCCGCCATCGCCTCGATCGCCTTTGACCGTCCTGAAACCGTGCTGGACGGCAATGTTGAACGGGTGATGGCCCGCCTGCATGACATCCACGCCCCCCTGCCTGACGTTAAACCTGTCCTCAAGGAGCGCGCGGCGGAGCTGACCCCGGCACTGCGGCCTGGCGACTACGCACAGGCGGTTATGGATCTTGGGGCCACCATCTGCACCCCGCGCCGCCCGGCCTGCGGTATCTGCCCCTGGCGTGACCCGTGTGCGGCGAGGGCAGCAGGCACAGCCGCAGAACTGCCCAAGAAGGCTCCCAAGAAGCCTAAACCAATCCGGCATGGCATCGTCTACTTGGCGGAAGCGGCAAACGGAACGTGGCTGCTGGAACGGCGCCCTGACAAGGGACTGCTGGGCGGCATGCTGGGCTGGCCCGGTTCGGAGTGGAACGGCGCCCCGGTCCCAGCCCCGCCGTTTGAAGCAGACTGGCGGGAGCTGGACGGCGAGGTCCGGCATACTTTTACCCATTTCCACCTGATTCTGCGGGTCATGACCGCCCAGCTTCCCAACGGTTTCAGTCAGAAAGCAGATCAGGAACTGGTCACGCACCGCGATTTCAGCCCCGCCAGCCTGCCAACGGTGATGCGCAAAGCCTTCGATCTGTACAAAGGCCGGTAGATGACCCTACGCCCCTCTTGGGTTTTCATTTCCGGACGCATAGGGTTTCCGCAAACGCGCGCTGATTGATTGGGAGACACTGGCATGATTGCCCCCGGAACCCTTGCCCGCTGGCAAAGCGCCCTGCCGTTCTGGATGTCCTTTCTGCTGCTGCCGCTGGTCGTTGCCGCCGCGCTGCAAGGCGGATGGGCTCTGCTGCTGCCGCCGCTGGTGACCTGGCATCTGTTTGCGGTGCTGGACGGGATGTTCGGGCTGAATCTTGAGAACGCCGACCCAGAGACGCCGGACAGCGACCTCAGATGGTACAAAGCGCTGACTGCGGCCTGGGTGCCGCTGCAGTTCATCATGCTGTTCGGGCTGATCTGGTACGTCAGCGGCGCGGAGCACCTGAATGGCTTCGAAAAGTTCGCCGCCTTTTTCGGCGTCGGCGTTGTGACCGGCGCTGTCGGCATCAACTACAGCCACGAGCTGATGCATCAGCCCAGCCGGATCGAGCGATGGCTGGGGGATATCCTGCTGGCGATGGTGCTTTATTCACACTTCCGGTCCGAGCACCTGCTGGTGCATCACCGCTATGTCGGCACCCCGCGCGATCCTGTAACCGCTCGCTACAACGAAGGTTTCCACCGCTTCTATCCGCGGGTGTTGCGGCAGTGCTGGCACTCCGCCTTCCAGGCAGAGAAGGACAAGCTTGCCAAGAAGAACCGCCCCTGGACTGACCGCTCCAACCCGTTCTTCCGTTACTGGGCGCTGCAGGCGGCAATGCTGCTGCTGGCGCTGATGCTGGGCGGTCTGACCGGCGTCCTCTTGTTCCTTGTGCAGGCAGGCACCGCAATCTGGCAACTGGAGGTGGTCAACTATGTGGAGCACTACGGGCTGACCCGCAAACATCTGGGCGACGGGAAATACGAGCCGGTCCGGCCCCGCCATTCCTGGAACGCCGCGCACAAGGCCTCGAACTGGCTGCTGATCAACCTGCAGCGCCACTCGGACCACCATTACAAACCGAACCGCCGCTTCCCGCTGTTGCAGAATTATACCGAGGCTGACGCGCCGCAGCTGCCCTATGGCTACCCGGTGATGACTATCGCGGCGATGATCCCGCCGCTGTGGAGCCGGGTGATGAACCCGCGGGTGCGGCGCTGGCGGCAGAGGTATTATCCGGAAATCACCGACTGGCACCCATACAACAAGGCACAGAATCCGATGCCGCGCTAAAGGGTCAGCCCCACGCCAGCACTGTCATCGGCTGGTCCAGCCCGCGCACCTCCTGATCCCGGTGCAGGGCGGCCCCCTCCAGCAAATCCCCCCGCGCCTGTTCCGCGGTCACCCGCTCTGCCAGCGTTTCACTGATCACTATCCTGGCTTGCAGCTTTCTGGTCAGATTTTCCAAACGGGCGGCAACATTCACCGTCGTTCCCAGCACCGCATATTCCAGCCTGTTGGCACCGATATCTCCCAGCAGCGCCTCACCGTAGTGGATACCAATCCCGGCGCGGATTTCTTCCTTGCCCTGCTTTGCACGCTCGCGGTTCCATTTCGCCAGCGAGCCGCGCATCGCCTGGGCACAGGCCAGCGCGTTGGTCGCATCCTGCCGACCGGCGACCGGCGTGCCGAAGGTCGCCATCAGCCCGTCCCCCAGATACTTGTCCAGCGTGCCATGGTGGTGGAACACCTCCCTCTCCATCCGGCCGTGGAATTCCCGCAGCAGCCCGATCACCGCGTGCGGATCCATCCCCGCCGACAGCCGGGTGAAACCGATGATGTCGATGAACAGCACCGCCACGTTTTCACTGCGTACCTGCTTCAGCGGCTCATCGTTCTGCGACAGCTGCTCCACCACATTAGGGGAAAAATAGCGCGACAGGTTTGCCCGTTCCCGTTCCAGGCCGGCATTGCTCCGAAGCAGCCCGTTGAAGCGGCGCACCGAAAACCCCAGCGTCACAGCAACCAGAACAAAGATCACGGCTTCCTGGATGCGCAGCTGCACCACAAAACTGTTCGGGTCAAAAAACTGTGCAAGTTCCGGTTCATAGCCAAAGGCAGCCGCGGCTGCTTCGCTGAGCCCGGGTACAGGGCTGGAGAACCACCAAACCAGCCCCAGCGCACCAAGCCACATCACCGCGGTCCAGGTGCCGATGGCAATCACCGTGCGCCAGGAATAGGCCATCGTGCCGGCTGCCAGGATGATGAAGAAGTACTGAAAATTGTCGAACCGGTAGAGCATGGACGCGGGTATCCCGCGGCTGTCAAACGGATTGGGCACGACCAGCCCGAACGTCATGATCGCAAGGTCGAGGAAAATCAGGAACAGCTCCAGGCGCGACCGGCCGACTTTCCCCACCCGGCTGATGAACCAGCCGTTGAGGCACAAGAGCGCCAGAAGCCCGTGATAGTACAGAACGCTCCAATTGGGGTTCAGGAAAACAATGAACACTGCGATAATTGGCAGCGCAATCCAGCGGGCGCGCACCGCCAGCTGCAGCCCTCGCCGCTTGTGCGCATCCAGTGCGGCTTCGGCATACCTGTTTTCCGCGGCGGACCCCTGCGGGGTTTCGCCTGCGGCCGCCTGGGAGCCCCGGGGCGCGGATACATACGCGGTATCGGTCATGGTGTCCCCTTATCCCGCCGGCTGGTTCAGGGCTTCAGATAAATGCCGGACTTCGAACAGGGAATAGCGCATCAAGCGCCAAAAGCAAAAAACCCCGCCTGATCCAGGCGGGGCGAGGTGTGCGCCTGCGCTAGGTGCGCAGGCGCCTGCAATAGCCTATCGAGACCTGAAGGACCTACGGGCCCTAGTTCTGCATCTCGGCCCGGATCTGCTGGCGCAGCACGTCGATCGGCACCGTCTTGCCATCACGCTTGAAGCACCAGTAGGTCCAGCCGTTGCAGGACGGCGCGTTTTCAAGATGCGCGCCCACCTGATGGATAGATCCCTTGATGTTGTCGCCGATCAGGGTGCCGTCAGCCCGGACCTTGGCTTTGTGGCGGCGGTTCATCGAATAGAGCTCCTCGCCCGGGCGCAGCATGCCGCGCTCGACCAGCTGGCCGAACGGCACCCGCGGCGCCGCGCGCTTGCTGGCGGAAACCTCCAGCGCCTCGCGGTCGAACTTGCGCACCGCCTTGATCCGCTTTTCCGCCACCTTGCGGTAGGCCTCCTCGCGCTCGATGCCGATATACTCGCGCCCCAGCATCTTGGCCACCGCACCGGTGGTCCCGGTGCCAAAGAACGGATCCAGCACCACATCGCCCGGGTTGGTCGCACCAACCAGGATCCGGTGCAGCAGCGATTCCGGTTTTTGCGTCGGATGCGCCTTGTCACCGTTTTCGTCCTTCAGGCGCTCATGGCCGGTGCAGATCGGCAGCACCCAGTCGCTGCGCATCTGAATGCCTTCGTTCAGCGCCTTCAGCGCCTCGTAGTTGAAGGTGTATTTCGCGCCTTCGGACTTCGACGCCCAGATCATCGTCTCATGAGCATTGGTAAAGCGCTTTCCGCGGAAGTTCGGCATCGGGTTCGACTTGCGCCAGATGACGTCGTTCAGCACCCAATAGCCTTCGTCCTGCAGCACAGAGCCGACGCGGAAGATGTTGTGGTAGGACCCAATAACCCAAATCGAACCGTTCGGCTTCAGCACCCGGCGCGCCGCCTTAAGCCAATCGCGGGTGAAGTTGTCATATGCCTGAAAGCTGGAAAATTGATCCCAGTGGTCATCCACGGCATCGACCTTGGAGTTGTCCGGGCGGTGCAACTGGCCTTTCAGCTGCAGGTTATACGGCGGATCCGCGAAGATCAGATCGACCGAATTGGCCGGCAGACTGTTCATCGCTTCGACGCAGTCCCCGCCAATAATCGTGTTTAAAGGGAGCGCTGCCGCGCCCTTTGTCATGGTTTTATTCATTGCTCTGCCTCATAACCGCGGCGCATTTTTGCGCTCATTAGGTTGTCCACAGGATGAGTCATCGCGGATTCGAGGTCAATTTGTTTATTACAACAACGCCTTACGGTTCACTCTTGATACAAGATATTGTGTATCGGTTTGAATGAGCGCCGATGATGTGGGGTTACCCCCAGCTGAACTAGCGCATCCCGGTGCTGTTTCGAGGGATAGCCTGCGTTTTTCTCCCAGCCATAACCCGGGAACTGTTGCGCCAAATCCACCATGATCCTGTCACGTGCCAGTTTCGCCAAAATCGAGGCCGCCGCGATGGACACAGATATAGCATCCCCCTTCACCACCGCGGCCGCGGGCAGGGCCAGACCATTGGGGATCAGGTTGCCATCAATCAGCAGGTAGTCCGGCGGCGGGTCCAGCGCTGCCACTGCGCGCTCCATTGCCAGGTGCGATGCGCGCAGAATGTTCAGGGAATCAATCTCTTCCACCGTCGCATGGGCGACCGCTGTCTGGGCCGAGGACAGGATTTCCACCTCCAGCGCTTCGCGTTTTTTCAAGCTGAGTTTTTTCGAATCGTTGAGACCTTCAGGAACTGCGCTGGCATCCAGAACCACCGCGGCGGCGGTCACCGGACCAGCCAGCGGCCCCCGGCCTACCTCGTCCACACCTGCAATTCTGAGGAACCCGTTGTCACGGGCAGCGGCTTCAAGATTGTAATCGGGCTGTATCATGCCTCTGACAAACCCAATCCCCGCACCGGATGCAACCCGCACAAAAAAGGGAGGCCGAAGCCCCCCAGGTTTGCTGCTGCTCGAACCCCCTGTGCGGATCAGCGGTTCACCATCCGGTAGCCATGCCGCTTCAGGCATCCGGGTTTGAAGCCGGTCCGGTTGCGCTGGCCGTTCCAGAAGGTCACCTTGCATGCGCTCGGCAGCTTGTGTGTGTAGCCGTAGTTGCGCTCCAGGCAGCGCTTTGCGGCCAGCGGATAGCTGGTGCTGTACCGCGGGTAGTAGCGGACGCACTGCGCAGGCAAATCATAGCGGCGCACGGACTGCGGCAGCGGTTTGACGTGACCGCCGTGGCGGTTGTGACCATGGTGCCGGTGGCCGCCGTGCGCGTGGTTCTGCGGCGGACTGTAGGTGCGTGTCACAGCGTGGTCGTCCTTGTCCCGGGAATGCTTGATGGCCGCGCCCAAGATCCCAAGCAGCGCCAGACCGCCAAGGATCTTCGCGACATCGTCGTCGGCGCGGGCAGGCGCTGCAGAGAAACCGGTTATGGCAATTGCTGCAGCAACAATCATTGCAATGAATTTCCGGTGCGGTTGGGGGCGTTGAATACGAGCCATGACGGGACCTTTCTATTGAAAATGCGGAACACTTGATGCCGCCAGCCTGTCCCCGTCCCCGTCAGACAGGCAATATCGGCAGCTTGTTATCGGATATCAGCGCACTCAACCTCCTGCGGTTATTGAATTTCAAGCAGCGCAGACGCAGGATGCACGCATGAAACAGACCCTTCTGATCCCCGCCCTTGCGGCTGCTCTTCTGGCATTCTCGGCGCCAGCTCAGGCCGCTGATTGCTACGCCGATTACAAGGCCAAGCAGGACAACCCGCTGCGCCTGCACTATGGTGTGATTCAGCTGTCCGGTGACTGCCAGAAGCAGGCCGCCCGAGGTGAAATCCAGGCCCGCATTGCTCCTGACGGCTGGACGCTTCTGAACGTCCTTTCGGTTTTCGGCCCCGAAGGCCTGCAGCAAAGGAAGGCCAATGCCGGACCCTACTATCTCCGTTTCTGAAGCCCGTGCCGCCGGCGGACGGGTCATTGCATTTGGTATCGCCGCCATCGTTGCCCTGCTGGTTATTGCCGGCACTGTGCTGCTGCTTACGCTGCCCGATGCCAATGCCTTCAATGCCCGGGTCGAGCGGCTGTTTGTCGAAAACGACCTGACCGCCCAAGCCGAAATCAAACTGCTGGAGATCCTGGCCCAATCCGGCACCGCCTTTGCCGACACGCTGACCAGCTACCGGATGGTGATCTTTGTGCTGCTGGTCTTTGCCACTGCGATGATGGTTGCGGCTTTGACTGTGCTGGGCATGCTGGTCATGCTGAACCGCCGCATGGCCCAGATCGAACGCTCCGGCATTCAGGTGAACGAGCTGCTGATCAGCCGCGACGAGAACACCGTCTACCTCAACAACATGGGGTTCAAGCTCACCCCGGCTGCAATGGAAACCTTGTCGGTCCTCGCAGAGGCGAGACTGGACGACGATGTGCTGTCCGGCGCCGAGATCGAGGCAGTGATTTCAGGCCGCACGTCGGCGGATTGCGAGGAAGCCGCCGGCGCCACCCGGATCAAACGCCTTCGGGACACCCTGGGCAACCAGATGGTCAGCGAGCTGCTGGTCAAGAACATCGCCAAGCGCGGCTATGTGCTGGCGATCAGCAAAGACGTGATCCGCATGGTCTGATCCGCCGCGCCGTTTTGCTCAACATCATGTGTCCGGCTCTGGATTTTCCGCCCCGATCCCCCAGATAATGCAGAACCGGCCCGCGCCGGCCGGTCCTGTTGCCGCCGCTAGCCCGGCACCTTGAACAAGGATCTTAGGGATGGATACGCAGGTGCAGACCCGCAATCCGGGATACGGGATTGTCGTAGAACCGCTAAAGGGGCGGGTCATTGCCCAGCGCGGCGGAACCATTCTGGCACAAAGCAGCCGCGCCAAGGTGATGTATGAAACCCGGCTTCTCCCAGCGGTCTATTTCCCTGCAGAAGACGTAACCGCTCCGCTCTCTGCCCATACCCCGCTGCAGACATTCTGCCCGTTCAAGGGCACCGCAAGCTACCGCGACATCCTGCTGCCCGGGGAGACCGTCGAGAACGGCGTCTGGGCCTATGAGGATGCCCTGCCTGAAGCGTCTGCCATCTCCGGCTATATCGGGTTCATGCCCGGTGCCGGGGTTGAATTCGACTACGGCCGCAACACCGTTGAGATGCCGGACTACGGGAATATCTCCGGCCCGGTGATCGACTGGCTGCTGCGGGACGCCTTCACAGTGCCAACGCCGGAAGAGCTGACCGCCGCGCTGGCGGAAAAGTTTGTCGAGCAGGGTATCTGCCTGTCCCGCCTCTCGGTCATGGCTTGGTCTCTGCACCCGCTGATCGCGGGCAAGAACTTTATCTGGCAGAGAAGAACGGGCGAGGTCACGACCTACGCCCCGTCGTATGAAATCCACGACCACCCAGCCTACCAGAACAGCCCGCTGCGGCATGTTTCAAACGGGCTGGGCGGGGTTCGGCACAGGCTAGACAGCTGTTGCACGGACGACGCTTTCCCGATTCTCGAGGACTTGCGCAAAGAAGGTGCCACCGACTATGTCGCCATGCCGCTGCGGTTTTCTGACGGGCGCATCAATGTGCTGACGCTCACCAGCGATCACCCGGAAGGCTTCTCAACCGCCAATCTAGGCCTTACCTTCGAATGCTCAGGGGTAATTGCCCGCTACTACGAAATCTTCATGCAGCGCGAAAACGCCCGGTCGCTTCTGGAAACCTATGTGGGCAAACGCACCGGCGCCCGGGTTCTGGGCGGCGAAATCCGCCGCGGCGACGGCGATGAAATCGATGCTGCCATCATGTTCTGCGATCTGCGCGGCTCCACCCGGCTGGAGGAGCAGCTGGGGCGGAAAGACTATATCGTGCTTCTGAACCAGTTTTTCGAAACCGCCTCGACCATTGTGCATGATCATGGCGGCGAGGTCCTGAAGTTCATCGGCGATGCTGTGCTGGCGGTGTTTCCGGCCGGCAGCGAACCGCAGCAAGCGCGCTCTCAGGCTTTGGACAGCGCCCGCGCCATTGTTGCCCGGCTGGAGGAGATCGCCCGGGAAGAAGACGGCCACCGCTGCGAGGCCGCAATCGGCATCGCCTATGGGCGGGTCACCTATGGCAACATCGGTTCGCGCGAACGGCTGGATTTTACGGTGATCGGCCAGGCCGCCAATGTCGCCGCCCGTCTGGGCGACTACGGAAAAACCGTCAACCACGCAATTGTAGTCAGCAGCGACATTGTGAACGACCCGTCCGAGGCTCTCTCCCTCGGGCAGATCAGCCTGCACAATGTCTCACGGCCGGTCGCGAGCTTCGCCATTCCAGCGGCGCAGAAACCTCAGGCAGCCACCGGATAGCCTCTGCCCTTTGGCCCTCCTGTGAGGGACGCCTTAAACATTTTCGGATCAGCCGGTTGCTTGGCCGCGCTGTGCATCATCGCCCATTGAAACCAGCATCGGCGTTTTGGCCTGCCGAACCTTGAACGTTTCCTTGCCGGTCATACCCTGCCAGCCGCCTAGAACCAGCGATTGCGCCACCGCGCCTCCCAGCGTAGTGCCGGGGCCGGTCACGATGAACAGGTCCGGCGCGAACTCATAAGCCGCATTCTGCACCGCGCGGGTGAAATCATAGGCCTCCACCACCTGATGCCCCAAGGTGTAGTCCCAAAGGGCCCGTGTGTCCGTCGCGCCTGGCCACCAGATCTGCCCGCGCCCGTCGATCAGCGGCAGCTCCGGCTGGGTGAACATCTCCGCCCCCAGCCGCTTGCGCCCCTCGGCCGCCACCGGCGCCTGCAGTGCCGTGTGAAAGGCCGCATGATTAGCCAGCCGCATCGGAAAACGCTCCTCCACCACCGGCACTGCCGCCTCAATCGCCGTCAGCCCGGCCTCATTCCCGGCCAGCACCAGCAGCCCGCCCAGATCGATCGAGAGCGCCAGGTCATGCCCTTCGCGCGCATTGATCTCTGCTGCCAGCGCCAGCAGCTCCGCCTTGCGGGCGGGATCATCCTGCCAATCCGGCCCGGCAAAGGGATAGACCAGCTGGCCGCCGATCAGCTGCTTCTGCATCAGTGTGCCCATGGTGTTCACCACCCTGAACCCGTCCGCCGCACTCAGCGCCCCGCTTGCGGCCAGCGCAATATACCAGCCCATCGAATTGCCGGTTACCGCAACAACCTCGATATCCTCGGCCAGCGACTGCGCATCCGCCAGCGCCGAAGCAAAAATCAGCGGCGAGGCAACATCTCCGCGGGAGTACTTCGACACAGAATACCGGGTAGCCCCGTCCAGAGCCGTTACCTCTTCCTGCCCGGCATCCCGGCGCTGCGCGTCAAAGCCCGCAAACAGTGCGGCTTTGTCCGTATGATGACGATGCAGGTAACCCAGCTCCGCCTTGTTGTAAGTACCCCGTCCCGGGCAGATCAAAACAGCAGTGCGGGTCATTTCTTGCCTCCTGCCAGCTTCAAAGCGGCCCCAACAATGCTGTCCCTTGACGGCAGCGTAGCTCCATAAGCAGGGCCAGTTGCAATGAAGCAATCAGTGGCTGCAATCCTGGCCGTCGGGATATAGCTTTGCTCTGCAAACAGCGCCATCAGCGCTTCCGACTGGCTGCCGGTGACACGGCATTCGTCGACGATCAGCACGTTCTTGCAGTCCTCGACCGCCCCCAGCAGCGCCGTCTCCGGCAACGGTGCGAGCCAGCGCAGATCGACGATCCGGGTCTTCACGCCATGCACGGCCAGCTCTGCTTGTGCCTGGGTGGAGAGATACCGCCCGTTGCCATAGGTGACGATGGCCAGATCGGTGCCATCGCCATGCGCGCCAACCTCCCCCAAGCTGATCCGCTGGTCCGGCGACGGGTAGGTCCGCATCCAGCCGCCATCCTTGGCCTCGTGCAGATCCCGCATCGGATAGAGAGCGATAGGCTCGACAAAAACCACCACCCGCTGCTCCTCACGCGCCAGCCGCACGGCCTCGCGCATCATCATCGCCGCCTCTGCCCCGTCCGACGGGCAGGCAATCACGATCCCCGGAATATCCCGCAGCACGGCCAGTGAGTTGTCATTGTGGAAATGGCCGCCAAAGCCCTTCTGGTACCCCAGTCCGGCGATCCGCAGCACCATCGGGTTGGAGAACTGCCCGTTCGAGAAAAACGGCAGGGTCGCCGCCTCGCCGCGCAGCTGGTCCTCGGCGTTGTGCAGATAGGCAAGGAACTGAATTTCCGGGATCGGCAGGAACCCGTTGTGCCCCATGCCGATCGCCAGTCCCAAGATCGACTGCTCGTCCAGCAGCGTGTCGATCACCCGGTCCGGCCCGAACCGCTGCTGCAGCTTCTGGCTGACACCATAGACCCCGCCCTTGCGGCCCACATCCTCGCCCATCATGACGATCCCGCGATGCTCCAGCATCAGGTCGGTCAGTGCCCAGTTGATGAGGCGCGACATCGGCTGCGGCTCCTCCATCGCCCGCATGTCGCTGCCGAATGCCTTGGCGCGCGCCTCGGCACTGGGGCCGTTGGTCGGCGCACATGCCCGCTTGGGCGGGATCAAGCTGGCCGCGACATCTTCTGCGGTTTTCAGATGCGGCCGCGTCACCGCTTCCGCCCGGATCCGCTCCACCCGCGCGCAGGTGTCCGTGTAGATCTTCAGCGCCTCTTCCGGACCCAGTGCCCCCGCCTCATCCAGCAGCCGCACCGAATGCAGCAGCGGATCATTGGCCTCATCCGCCTCCACCTCGGCCTTGGCCATATAGGTTGTCGGCACATCCGCCCCGGCATGGCCATAAAGACGCACCGTGCGCAGGTGCAGGAACGCGGGCTTCTTGCGCGTCCGCACATACTCCGCCGCCTCCTGCGCCACTGCAAAGGCGTTGTAAATATCCAGTCCGTCCGCCTTGAAATACCGGATGCCGGGCCGCTGCGCCATCGACGCCTCGATCCAGCCTTTCGGCGTCTTCACCGAGATGCCGATGCCGTTATCCTCGCAGACAAACAGCAGCGGCAGCGGCGTCGACTGCACCGAGGTCCAGCCCGCCGTATTGATCGCCCCCTGCGCGGTGGAGTGGTTGGCCGAGGCATCCCCGAAGGAGCACATGACCATGGCATCCTCCGGCAGCACCTGATGTTCCGGCTGGTGCCGTTTCGCGGCACCGATGGAGTAGGCCGCCCCCACCGCCTTGGGCAGGTGCGAGGCGATGGTCGAAGTTTGCGGCGGGATCATCAGCGCCTTGGAGCCCAAGACCTTGTGCCGCCCACCAGAGGTCGGATCTTCGCTGGAGCAGGCAAAGGACAGCAGCATATCCCAGGCAATCCGCTGCCCCGGCACCTGATCGGCGCGGGCGATCTGGAACGCCGCATCGCGGTAATGCAGAAACGCCATATCGGATGGCCGCAGGGCGCGCGCGACCGCGGCCATCCCCTCATGGCCTGAAGAGCCGATAGTATAGAACCCCTCCCCCGCCTTCTGCATTGACCGGCTGGCCAGATCCAGCGCGCGGCTCAGGACCTGTGCGCGGAAAACGGATACCGCTTCAGTTGCCGCAAGCGGCCCCTTCGGTCCGGCGCCGGAGGGAAAATCACCTGCCTGAACCCGGTCCAGGAAGTTCTGATGCACGATCTGGGCGCGGTCCATACGGCCTCCTTGCGCTGAATGACCGGAACCTTATCCGTGAATGCGGAGCCTAATGCCAATGAGTTTGCGTTCTGGCTTCATTCCGAAAAGGAATGACAAAGCCCCCACTCAGTCTCATTTGTCACATAAATCCTGCCACGCGGCGCTCGCAGCTTCAGGCTGCCACCGGCCGCTATTGCTTCCGGCGGCTTGCCTCCCATTTCCATTTGACGGCCCCGCAAAACCGTCCTATACGCCCATCCCAAGACACCTGCCCAGGTGGCGGAATTGGTAGACGCGCTAGCTTCAGGTGCTAGTGTCCGTATGGACGTGGAGGTTCGAGTCCTCTCCTGGGCACCATCCCCCTTACCTTAGAATCTACATCCTGCTCCGGCTGACCGGCGCAATTCCGTTTCCGCCCGAATAAACCAGCTCGCCCAGTGTAGTTGAGTTTGTCGGCCAAAGCGCCTATTTCCTCTCCAGACCCTGCTGCCGCGATCATAATCTAAAGGGAACTCCTGTGGCCAATCACCTGTACAAGAACGACCTGCCCGACGGGTTGGATCTCGGTCCCGTTGTCGCGATCGACTGCGAGACCATGGGGCTGAACCCGCACCGCGACCGGCTGTGCGTGATCCAGATGTCGGGCGGTGACGGCAACGCGCATATCGTGCAGGTGGAAAAGGGCCAGACCGAAGCGCCCAACTTGTGCCGGATGCTTGAAGACCCGAACGTGCTGAAGCTCTTCCACTTTGGCCGCTTTGACATTGCTGCCATGTACCACGCCTTCGGAGCCCTGACGGCTCCGGTCTACTGCACTAAAATCGCCAGCCGGCTGGTACGCACCTACACCGACCGTCACGGTCTCAAGAACCTTTTACAGGAACTGCTGGGAATCGATATCTCCAAGCAGCAGCAGATGAGCGACTGGGGCGCCGAAGAGCTGACCGAGGCACAGCTGGACTACGCGGCCTCCGACGTCCTGCACTTGCACAAGCTGCGCGAGGCGCTGGACAAACGGCTGGCCCGCGAAGGCCGCTCTGAGATGGCCCAGGCCTGCTTCGACTTCCTCCCCATGCGTGCCAAGCTGGACCTGGCCGGCTGGCCCGAAACGGACATCTTTGCCCACTCATGACCGACGCAGAAAAATTCCTCATCACCGCGCGGCAGGTGATTGCCGATGAGGCCAAGGCGCTGAACGCCCTGGCTGAAGGCCTGGACGAACGCTTTGCCGAAGCGGTGCAGCTGATCCTCGGGGCCAAGGGCCGCATCATCGTCAGCGGCATCGGCAAGTCCGGCCACATCGGCCACAAGATCGCCGCCACCCTGGCTTCCACCGGCACGCCGGCCTATTTCGTGCACCCGGCTGAGGCCAGCCACGGTGATCTGGGGATGCTGTCCGAAGGCGACGTCGTGCTGGCGATCTCCAATTCGGGCGAAGCGCCGGAACTGGCCAACCTGCTGGCCTTCACCCGCCGCTTCGCCATCCCGCTGATCGGGCTTTCCAGCAAAATGGACAGCACTCTGATGAAGCAGGCGGATGTGCACCTGCAGATCCCCTCGATGGGCGAGGCCTGCGGCTTTGGCATGGTGCCTTCGATCTCCACCACGCTGACCCTGGCGATGGGCGATGCGCTGGCAATTGCGCTGATGAAGCACCGCAATTTCCGGCCGGAAAACTTCCGCGACTTCCACCCCGGCGGCAAGCTCGGCGCCCAGCTCAGCAAGGTGCGCGACCTGATGCATGCGGATAACGCCCTGCCGCTGGTCTCCGAAACCACGCCGATGGCCGACGCGCTGATTGAAATCAGCCAGAAGGGGTTTGGTGTCGCTGGCGTGGCCGCTGCCGATGGTTCGCTGGCCGGCATCATCACCGACGGCGACCTGCGCCGCCACATGGACGGGCTGCTGGACAAGACCGCGGCCGAGGTGATGACCACCGGTCCCGCCACCATCGCACCGGACGCCATGGCGCAAGAGGCCGTCGCGGTGATGAACCAGCGCAAGATCACCTGCCTGTTCGTGGTCGACCCGGAGAACGGCCGCAAGGCCGAGGGTCTTCTCCACATCCACGACTGCCTGCGCGCAGGACTGGGCTGAGACAGGGGCCCGAGAGCAGACCATGGACAGCCATTCCAGAGCCGTCGCCTACCTCAAAGTGCTGTTGCCGCTGGCAGCCCTGGCTTTGCTGTCGACCCTGTTCCTGATCTCCCGCGGCGTGAATACAGATGCGGTGATCCCCTTCGCGCAACGGGAAATCGAAGACCGGATGAAAGGCCAGCAGGTCACCGCGCCGTTCTTCTCGGGCACCACTGCCCAAGGCGACGAGATCATGGTCACCGCAGCACTGGCCCGCCCTGGCGGCGAAGGAACGCCTGCGGTTGCCAGCGACCTTTCTGCGGAATTCCGGCTGGCAGACGGCGGCAGGATTACGCTTGCGTCCCGAACCGGCGCCATCCACCCCGGCCAGGACATCGCACGCTTTACCGGTCATGTGACCATCACCTCTGCGGATGGCTTGGTAGTCGAAACCGAAGAACTGAACACCGCGCTCAGCGGGCTGGAGGCCAACAGCCCCGGCCCGGTCCGCGCAACCGGCGCAATTGGAAAACTGACCGCAGGAAACATGCAGATCAGCTCAAAAACCGAGGGCGGCCCGGTCCATATGCTGTTCAAAAACGGGGTGAAGCTGCTATATGAACCCCAGCAACCGGAAAGATAGCCTGTGTCCTATTTGCGCGCATTGATTTTCTGCCTGCCCTTCGCGGTGCTTCCCGGCCTCGCAATGGCACAGACGGCTTCCGTTGCCTTCGGCGCGGTCAAGGCCGACCCCAGTCTGCCGGTTGAAGTCACCGCTGATAATCTGGCCGTGAACCAGACCGACGGTTCCGCCGAATTCACCGGCAACGTGCTGATCGTGCAGGGCATTATGCGGCTGTCCGCCGATAGGGTTCTGGTCATCTACAAGACGGCGGGCGAAAGCGGCGGCAAGGCAGGCATCGAACGGCTGGAGGCGACCGGCAACGTGGTGCTGGTCAGCGGCCCGGACGCCGCTGAAGCGCAACGGGCAGAATACACAATCGACCAAGGCACCATTGTGATGACCGGCAATGTACTCTTGAATCAGGAAAACGGCACACTGGCCTCGAACCGGCTGGAAGTGAACCTCACGTCGGGCACAGCCCGCATGGCCGGCCGGGTAAAAACCATCCTCAACCCGAACGGCGGCAGCAACTGATGGCAAAACCGGACCTGACTGTGACTGAGGGCTCTTCCGGGCTGCGCATCGAGCGGCTGCGCAAATCCTACCGGAAGAAAGTGGTGATCCGGGATGTCTCGATGTCCCTGAACCGCGGCGAGGTCGTGGCCCTGCTCGGCCCCAACGGCTCCGGCAAGACCACCAGCTTCTACGCCATTGCTGGCCTGGTCTTCCCCGAGGCCGGCACCGTCAGCATCGATGGCCAGAACGTCACCGGCCTGCCGATGTACCGCCGCGCGCGGCTGGGCATCGGCTATCTGCCGCAGGAGATGTCCATTTTCCGCGGACTGTCGGTGGAGGACAACATCTCCGCGGTTCTGGACATCTCGCAAAAGCACGAGCACAAGCGCCGCGAGCGGCTGGAGGAGCTGCTGTCCGACTTCTCGATCGAGCACCTGCGCCGCGCGCCTGCTCTGGCACTGTCCGGCGGCGAACGGCGCCGGGTGGAAATCGCCCGCTGCCTGGCCGCCGATCCCAAGTACCTGCTGCTCGACGAACCCTTTGCCGGGGTGGATCCGATCTCGGTTGGCGACATCCGTCATCTGGTGGCAGACCTCAAGAAGCGCGGCATCGGGGTGCTGATAACCGACCATAATGTGCGCGAGACTCTGGAGATTGTCGACCGTGCCTACATCCTGCATGACGGGCAGGTGCTGATGTCCGGAAGCCCCGGGGAAGTCGTGGAAAACGAGAACGTCCGCCGGGTCTATCTGGGTGACAATTTCCGCATCTCCTGACCCTTGCAGCCGCCTTGGAGGATCGCGGAAAACCGCCGTAAACCCGGGGCTCTTTTTTCGCGTTATCCATTGACTCTCCCGCTGTCTTGCCGTGGAATTGTTTCATGGCATACGCGCAATCCGATGCAGTCCGAACAGAAGCCTTGGCGACAAGGCCCGGACGGATGCAACCGGATGGCCGGCCTGCCCCCCGGTTCCGGACCTGACGTGACACCGCCAAGGATTGCCTTGGCGGCGGGCCCGGCCGCAATAATTTGTGAAGGAGATCACATGCGTTACAAAATCAGCGGCAAACAGATCGACATCGGCGACGCTCTGCAGGTTCATGTGCAGAATGAGCTGGGTTCGGCCGTACAAAAATACGCCGAACGGCCAACCGACGCGACTGTGGTCTTTTCCCGTTCGGCGCATGAATATGTGTGTGAAGCTACGGTCCATCTGTCAACGGGGCTGAGCGCTCAGGCAAAGGCTCACGAAACCGAAATCTACGCCGCTTTCGATGCCTGCTGCGAGAAAATGGAAAAGCAGCTGCGCCGGTACAAGCGCCGCCTCAAGGATCACCACAAGGAGCGCAGCGAGCCGGTTGAACATCTGGGCGCCAACTCGTATATCCTCGCCTCTGAGGAAGCGGATTCCGAACCGGACTCGCTGCAGCCGATCATTGTCGCCGAAATGGAGACCCGCATCCCCTCCCTGTCTGTCGGGGAAGCGGTGATGCAGATGGAGCTGGCAGGCGCACCGGTGCTGGTTTTCCGCAACGAAGGCAAAGACGGGTTGAATGTGGTCTACCGCCGCGACGACGGCAACATCGGCTGGATTGATCCGTAAACACACCTAAGGCATCGGCGCCCCCAATCGGGGCGCCGGAACGGAGCAGACACATGCATATTTCCAGCATCCTCAAGCCAGAGGCCGTCCGGGTGATCGGAGCGGTCTCGAGCAAGAAGCGCTTGTTCCAGGAAATCGCAGATGTCGCTCAGGCCGCCTACGGTCTGGACGCCCAGCCGACGCTCGAAGCGCTGCTGGACCGCGAAAGCCTCGGCCCCACCGGGGTCGGCCACGGTGTGGCCCTGCCGCATGCCCGGCTGGACACCATCAGCGAAGTTTGCGGCACGTTCCTGATCCTGGAAAAGCCGCTGGAATTCGGCGCGGTCGACCGACAGCCTGTGGATATTGCCTTTGCCCTGTTTGCCCCTGAAGATGCAGGTGTCGAACATCTGAAGGCCCTGGCGCTGGTCTCGCGCACTCTGCGCGAGCAAAGTTTCTGCACCAAGCTGCGCGCCAACCACGATCCGGCCACGCTTTATACCATCCTGACCGAAGGCCAATCCGTCCAAGCGGCCTGAGGCACCAGGCAGCGTCGGCCGCACAGCCCGGCTGCCGCACAAAGCACCTTCACCCGGCAGATCCGTCAGGTCTCCCGCCCGTCATCGGCAGCCTGCCGGCGGAAACGGAGAGGTCAGCCCTGCCAGGGCCCGAAGCCAAAGGCCAGGTAGTCGCGCTGGTAAACAGAGGCGATCAGCGCCTCCAGCTCCGCGTCATAGATATCCGTCAGCTCAAATGGTACATCCGGAGGCGAAGACGGCACAGCCTCCGGCTGCATCCGGCCCAGTTTGCAGGCCAGCGCGGGCAGATCTTCGCCCATTTCCGCCTCCCGGACCAGAAGATCCGGCGTGCCCAGCTCGGCAAAGCCGGCCAGCGCCTGGCTCTGGGTGGCCCATTCCGCATCCAGCCGGACTGAGGTCTGCCCTGCAAGGCTCGCACGCACAAACTCCAGGAACCCTGTAAACGCTTCGCGGTGCTGCGCCCGGGAATAATCCGCACCAGGCCCCTCCTCTGGCACTGGCAAACCGAACTGCCGCCGGAGCGTGTTACGGATCTGCCGGTAGCTGCCCTCGCCTGCATTCAGGATCCGGCGGCAGAACACCGCATGCGCCCGCGCCGCCGGGTGGCGCAGCACCGTAAAGCTGCGGAATCCCTTGTTGCCGCGCTTCCACTGGCGCAGCTGTTTCTGGTTCATGCCCTGAATCAGCCCCTCCGGCGCCACGCGGTCCAGCCCTGCCATCCACTGCACCACTTCGGCCTCGGGGCCGCCCTTCAGCGGCAGATAAAGCAGCGGCGTCACCACCCCGGCCACATAACCCGGCACCGCCGGACCGCGGCGCGGCTCGAAATTCGGAGTCCGCGTCAAGTTGAACCGATCCATGCCGGCCAGCGCCTCCTGCATCTCCTCAGAATTGGCCACCTTGGCCAGCACCGGCGCCGGGTTCTGCCGCTTGAGGCTGCCGTCCAGCGCTTCCAGCTGGTGCAAAGCCCCCAGCCAGCGGGCCAGCCCGTTCATCACCTCTACGCTCTGCAGGTCCTCATAGGCCACATAAAACGCTGTCTGGCCCAGGGCCTGCAGCCGGTTCAGCAGTGTGATCTGGAAATCCTGCAGCGCTCCCACATGGGCTGCAAATTCCGCTGCATCAAACCGCGCCTTGGCGTCCTTGCGCCGCTTCACATCAGTCAGCTTCCACTGGCCGGTCTCCTTGGCGATTTTCCAGGACACATAGCTGTCCAACGGATTGCGGGTCAGAATGATCTTGGCACAGCGCGGATCCTCAAGCATCAGGTCCAGCACCCGCGGGTCATGATCGTGGAAATAGCGGAAGCCGCCCAGCGCACCCGGATCTGCCTTAATCTTCTGAATCAGCCGTGCCGGGTCTGCTTCCCGCATGGACCGGGTCACACCCAGGATATCTGTGCTGTTGGGATAGCCGATAAAATGCGGGTTAAACGCCTCGCCATGGCAGGCCAGCCCGTCAAAGGCATTCAGGTTGGTCTCCAGGAAATTGGAGCCGGTCCGCATTTCTGCAAAGACGACGAAGTAATCAAAGGAAGATGACATCAGGATTTTCGCACCAGATAGGGTTTGCGCTGCGGCTTGGACGGGCTGGCAGGGCTTTGCCCGACCGGGAAGTCCCCCATCAGGTAGGGATGCATGCCCTGATTTTTCAGATTCTGCAGGAACTGCCCGAAGCCTTCAAGATCGGTCATTCTCGGGGCCTCTCCCAGGTGCCGCGCGGTCAGCGGGCCAATCTCGTCAATGATTGTCTGCAAGGGTTCCATCGGCGCTTCGACAAACTCTGCCATGCTCCAGATCCGCACCCGCGCCTTGGTCCATTGCGAACGCAGGATCTGCAGCTGCTCTGCCTCCCGCTGCTGCAGCCTGGCGGCCTCCTGACGCAGCTCCGCGAAACTGCGGCTCGACTTGAATAGCGGGATCGCCCAGGCGCCACTAATGACAGAGACCTGGGCATTGGTATCTCGCGCGACCAGCCAGTTCACCGCCTGATTGTCCCGCGGTCCGAACTGGAAACACTGGCGCTCCCCGCGGGTGTTCCAGATCAGGCTGGTCAGAAAGCTCTCCGGGTTGTAATCGCGCGCCTTGGCGTTGCCGTTCAGACAGCCGTTGACCAGGCTCTGACCTTCGGAGAACGCCGCTCCCTGCGGCGCAAAGATATGCCCGTGCACCTGGGCGCCGGTTGTCCGCGCCAGCCAGGTTTCGAAATCCTCGAACAGCTCCGTGAAGCCCTGGAACACCGAATAGGGGCTGGAGGTAACGCCGTTTTCCGACCCGTGTCCGGGAAAGCGGCTTTGCATATACAATCCGGCCCGGCCCCGGGTGCGCCGCTCCACCGCCTTGGCAAAGATCCGATCGATCTTTCCCGGATTCGGTTCGGTCCGCTTCATCGCCCCGGCAGGATCGGTCAGGAAGGCTTGATACAGGCGCTCCGCATGCGGCCAGATCTTGCGCGCCACGAAACAGTCAGAGCGGCGCAGCAGCTGCAGGTGATCGTCATAAAAGATATGCGGCTTGCCCTGAAAATCGAACTTGCTCAGCGTCAGGGAGCGGCTCTCGATATTGCCGGAATAGAGCCGGGCGAGGGTCTGGAAATAGCTTTCGTCCGGGATCCAAACCTTGCGGAAATAGGCATCATAAACCGGGCGCTCCGGGTCCTGCAGGATCGCTGACAACGTTTGCCGCGTCAGGCACCACCATTGGCTGCCCATATGCGGTACCAGCCCCGGAGGTATCCGCCGCTTGATCCGCAGCCTGCGCTGCAAGTTCACATAGCGGTCGAACAGGTAGCGGTGCTTTTTCCATGAAAACGGAAACCGCAGCGTGAACCGCTCATGGCTGAGGCCCCCGACGATCCAGGGCACATCCGCGGTGGTGGCGCTTTCGATGAAATCCGTCTGCGGCCGCGCGGCCAGGTAGTCTGTCAGCTCCTGTACCGGTCTGAGCGGCAGACAGGAACCGGAGGCCAGGTAGACATGCCGAACGTCCGGGAATTCCGCCAGCATCACCTCCGACGCGGATTGCGAAGCGGCAACGATGCCCCAGGTGCCCCATTCGCAGCGGTGCCGGGCTGCAAACCGCACCAGCGGGTTGCCGTCCAGCGACTGGCGGAAGCGGGCGAACAGATCGCGGCTGACATTCCGGTCGACGTGCAGAACCACGGGGCAACCGTTTGCGGTCCAATGGCGCACCACTTGCGCCGCGCGCTCCAGCGCTGTGTGCACCAGCATGACAACGCCGACCGTGCTCATGCCCAATTCCCCTTGGACATCAGCCCCAGGATCTCGAGCTGGCGCCAGTTGATGTATTTCTCGCTCCACTTGCACCACAGTTCCGGCTGCTCCGCCAGCCTGGCGGCATAGGCCTTGTATTCCGCTGATCCGCCGTAATGCTGGCCGCGTACCAGCTCCTCCTCCGCCTTGGCGGTGAAAGTATCCAGGAACTTGGTATGCAGCAGCGCGCCGCTGGCCTTTTCGCCGCCATCGGTCTCATAGACCTGATTCAGCCCGCGCGGCAGCAGCGCGTGGGTGGAGCTGGCAAAGGCGTAGCGGCGGTTCCATTTGACCAGCGGGATCTTGTTCAGCGCCGGTGCCTTCCTGGGCTGATCGGCAAAGAACACCCGTGCCCGGGGCCCGCCCTGGATCCACAGGTTGCCGTATTCCGGGTTTCGGCTGATGGTGTAGTTGCCGCTGTCGAACCAATGGGCGATTTCCAACGGGTTCTGCCCGGCCTGATACGGCACCTCGCCGATCCGGCCCTTGGGATAGACATCCAGCAGCATCGCCGAAAAGCTGCGGATCGCGGAGTTGTCCAGCCAGTCGGTCAGCGCCCGGATCGGCCTTGTGTCGCAGAACGGGTAGATGAAGAACTCATCCGGGTCGACCACCAGAACCCAATGCTCATGCGCGTATCTGCGCTTGAGATAGTTCATCCAGTCGATACCGAAACCTGACCGCTTGTAGCTGGCAGTTGTGTGCCACAGCGACACATCTTCCATCCCGCGCAGGTAATCCGCGGTGCCGTCGGTGGAACCATTGTCCACGAAGAGGAAATGATTGACTCCTAAACCGCGGTAGTATTGCAGAAAATAGGGCAGTCTGATCTGCTCATTGCGCATGGTGGAGACCAGCAGGATATCCCCGGGCCGGATTGCCTTTGTATTGTCCTGCACAGGCGACAGCTCACCGGATTTGCGCACAGCACGGACCAGCCGCCGTTTGCGCCGCAACCGCATCCGGTAAGAATCCCAAAGCCCCACGTCAACTCCAAACCATTTTCCAAGGAGCGCACCTGCCCGCCCCCATGGCGGGGCGCTAGCTTCCGCGCAATATGTCACGCACACAGTCTATTAACAATGAATTTAGAAACAGTTACGCCGGCGCACGGCCCGGCTGCAACAGTCGGGAGAACATGCCCAGACGTCACCAGGCCAGCGGCGTCATCAGCCCCAGCGCCGCCAGCTGGTCCGGGCCGCGGTACCGCACCGACCCCGCATACCACATATCCGGAGCATCAGTGATCCGGTCATAATAGCCCGTAAACTGCTGCGGCGTATGGAAATGCTGTTGCCGCTGCTTTTCCGTTGCCGATTTGGAAACAATCTCGGGCAGAAACTTGCTGTGCAGCAGCACCCCGGAAGGCGCAGTGCCGCCCGGCCCGTCATAAAGCGCATTCATTTGCCGCGGCAGCATCGAATGGGTGGAATTGACATAGGCATAACGGCGGTTCCAGCGCACCAGCGGCAACTTGTTCAGCGTCGGCGAGCATTCCCGCTGATCCTCGAAAAACACCCTTTCACGGGCGCCGCCCTGCACCCAAAGGTTGCCCTTCGGCGGCTGACGCACCGCCCTGTAAGGACCTGCATCAAACCATTGCAGCACTTCTGCCGGGTCCTCACCCGGTGTGTAGGCTTGGGCGCCCAAGGGACCTTTGGGATAGAGGTCCAGCATCAACGCGCCAAACCCCGCACGCCCCTGCTGCTCCAGCAAGCCGGTCAGATCATTGAGTCCGTGCGCCTCCATGCCGGAATAAACCAGGAGTTCATCGGCATCCACTGTAAGGCACCAGCGGCCGTGGCCATGGCGGATCAGCAGCCAGCCCAGCCAGTCCAGACCGAAGCGCGTATCCCGGTAGCTGCCAGTTGCAGACCAGAGGGAAACATCCGGCTGAACCGCGAGGAATTCCGCACTGCCGTCATCGCTGCTATTATCCACCACCAGGAAATGCAAGGCACCCAGCCGCCGGTAATGCTCCATGAAATAGGGCAGTCTGGTGATCTCGTTGCGCAGCACAGTAAAAACCAGAACGCCGCCTCTGGGGATTTGCAGGGTGCGGTCCGCAATTTTCTGCATTTGGCGGCGGGCGCGCAGGGCCCGCCACAGCATCCGCCGCCGCTTCCACCGCATCCGGTAGGCCCCGGTCAGGCCCAGCGGCGGCAGTTCTGGCGCGGCGGGTTTAGCCATTGTCAGCGCTCGTAGTAGCCTGTCTTGTGCCACTTCCAGGCGTCTGCGATCATGGTTTCCAGGCTGGACCGGCGCGGTTCCCAGCCCAGATCGGTGACCGCGCGGGTCGATCCCGACACCAGCTTGGTGCAGTCGCCCGCCCGGCGCGGGCCGGTGTTGCAGGGCACTTTCTGCCCGGTCACGGCTTCTGCCTTGTCCATTACCTCGCGCACCGAAAAACCGCTGCCGGTGCCCAGGTTGAACACCTGGCTTCCGTTGCCGTTTTCCAGCCATTGCAGGCCCAGCACATGCGCGTCCACCAGGTCGCAGACATGCACATAGTCGCGGATGCAGGTGCCGTCCGGGGTGTCGTAGTCGGTGCCGAAAATGGTCAGCGCATCACGCTTGCCCGCAATCGCATCCAGCACCAGTGGCACCAGATGGGTTTCCGGACGGTGGAACTCGCCCACTTCCGCCTCGGGGTCGGCGCCCGCCACATTGAAATAGCGGAATATCACCGAACGCAGCCCATGCGCGGCGCCGAAATCCTTGAGGATATCCTCCACCGCGCGCTTGGATGCGCCATAGGCATTCAGCGGCAGCTGCGGCGTGTTTTCGTCCAGCACCACATTGTCATGCTCGCCATAGGTGGCGCAGGTCGAGGAGAACACGAAGTCCAGGCAGCCCGCCGCCACCGCGGCCTCGATCAGATTGAGCGACCCGCCGGTGTTGTTGGCCCAGTAGAGGCCCGGTTCGCTCATTGCCTCGCCAACCTGGCTCAGCGCCGCGAAATGCATCACCGCTGCCGGCTGATATTTAGCAAACACCTCATCCAGCCGCGCGCGGTCGTTCAGGTCGCCCTTCTCGAAGGGGCCGAACTTGACCGCATCCTGCCAGCCGGTCACCAGGTTGTCATAGGTTACAGGGGTATAGCCCGCCGCCTTCAGCGCCTTGCAGGCGTGCGAGCCGATGTATCCGGCTCCGCCGGTCACGAGGATATTGGTCACTGTCTCTGCCCCATGCTGGGCCGCCCCCAAGAAGGGCGGCCAGAGTGGTTACTGCGCGGCCTTGCCGACCTGCGCGATCTCGGTGATGTAGCTCATCAGGTCATCGCGCAACTCATCGCGCGCGAGCGCAAAGGCAACGGTCGCCTGCAGGAAGCCAGCCTTGGAGCCGCAATCGAAACGCTGTCCGTTGAAGCGGTAGCCGTAAACCGGCACGTCCTGGGCGATATCCTCGGCAATCGCATCGGTCAGCTGGATCTCGCCGCCGGCGCCCTGCTTCATCTTGTTCAGGTTCTTCAGAACCGACGGCGCCAGGATATAGCGGCCGATCACCGCGAGGTTCGACGGCGCGTCTTCCATCTTCGGCTTTTCGACCATGCCATTGGCGGCGACCACCCGGCCCATATCCTCTTTCACGTCGAGCACACCGTAGGAAGAGGTCTTCTCCGGCGGAACCTCCATAGCGGCAACCATATTGCCGCCGGTTTCGTCATAGGCCTCGACCATCTGCTGCAAGCAGGGCTTCTCTGCCGCGATCACATCGTCCGGCAGGATCACCGCAAAGGGCTCATTGGCGATCAGGCGGCGGGCGCACCACACCGCATGGCCCAGGCCCAGCGCCTTGTGCTGGCGCAGATAGGCAATGGCACCGGATTCCATGTCGGTGCTTTTCAGGATTTCCAGCAGGTCGTCCTTGCCCTTCTTGCGCAGCTCCTGCTCCAGAACCGGCGAGTGATCGAAATAATCCTCCAGTGCGCCCTTGCCGCGAGAGGTGACGAAAATGAACTCCTTGATCCCGGCAGCCCGCGCCTCGTCGATGGCGTATTGCACCAGTGGCCGGTCGACCAGAGTCATGATTTCCTTCGGGACGGACTTCGTTGCCGGCAGGAACCGGGTCCCCAGGCCCGCAACCGGAAAAATTGCCTTAGTTACTTTTTTGCGCATGGCGTTCTCTCAATACTCAAATTCCAGACTTGGCGGCTCAGCCCCGCATCACGCGCGGGAAGGTTTGCGCGCATCATGCCCGGCTCGTTCCAACAAATTGTAAAGCAGCTGCCCGCCGCCTCTGGCTGCCGCTTTGCAGCGGCTGCCTTCCTGTTACTTTATTTATTACCATAATTCACTCACTCATGCCCCATCTTCTTCATCATGGCTTCCAGGCGCGGCACATCTTCAGGGTTGTTCAGCTCCCAGAATTCACGCCCCCGCGCCTCGACCTCCACACACAGCACCTTGCGTCCGTTCTCCAGGAAACGCAGCTGCTCCAGCCCTTCCAGCTGCTCCAGCGGGCCTGTATCCCAATCAGGATACGCTGCCAAGGCATCCGGACGGTAGGCATAGACGCCAACGTGGTGAAAGACCGGCGTGTTTTCGCCATCCCCGAAGGTGCGCCCGCAATAAGGCACCACCTCTTTGGAGAAATAGAGCGCGCTGTGGTCGCCGGCAAACACCGCAGTGGTGCCGCCGACCCGACCCGCCTTACGGTCCGCAAGCAGGCTGTTCAGGGTTTCGCCATTGCAGCGCAGCACCGGTGTAGCCAGCCCCATGCCAGGGGCGGCCCGCAGCCCTGCTACCAAATCCTCGACAAACCAATGAGGTGTCAGCGGCGCATCGCCTTGCAGGTTTACCACGATCTCATAACCGCCGCCGAGCGCCGAATGCGCCTCCGCACAGCGCTCGGTGCCGTTGGCACAGGACTCCGAAGTCATTACCACCTCGGCGCCGAACGCCTCAGCGGCCTGTTTGATACGATCGTCATCGGTGGCCACCACCACCCGGTCAACGCCCTGAACAGAACAGGCCGCCCGCCAGGAGCGCTCCGCCAGGGAGCGTTTCTCGCCGGTGGCCCCAGTCAGCGGCACAAGCGGTTTTCCGGGATAGCGTGTCGAGGCGTAGCGGGCAGGGATGACGATCAGGACAGACATCAGGCTTCCTTTAGTTCCACTGCCGGGGCATAGGCGATGAAGAACGGGTTCGCATAGCCCTCTTTGCCGTATTTCAGCGGTGCGTGATCATCAAAACGCACCACTTTGCCGCCGGCACCGGCCAAAACCGCGTGGCCCGCCGCAGTATCCCACTCCATGGTGCGGCCGACCCGGGGGTAGAGATCCGCCTCTCCGGTCGCCACCAGGCAGAATTTCAGCGAAGAGCCGGCGCTCTTGCTGTCCTTTACATTGTACTTGCCGATGTAATCGTCGGTCGCCTGATCGCGATGCGATTTCGAGGCCACCACCATCAGCGCGGAATTGTCGCTGTCGGCCACCCGTATCGGGCGGGTCTCGCCGATTGTGTCCGGATCGAAGCTGCCGGTCTCCTCAACCGTGCTGCCATCGGCCAGCGTGAAGAACATCCGCTGACGCGCCGGGGCATAAACCACGCCGCGGGTCGGCACGCCCTTTTCGACAAGCGCGATGTTGACGGTGAAATCGCCGCGGCGGTGGATGAACTCCTTGGTGCCGTCCAGCGGATCAACGATCAGGAAAGTGTCACCGCGTTCCTTGTGCGACGCCGCCTGCTCCTCGGTGACCAGCATCATGTCAGGGAACGCCGCCCGCAGGCCCGCCGAAATCAGCGCATCCGCGGCTTCATCCGCTGCGGTCACCGGGCTGTCGTCGGATTTCACCTTCACGTCGAAATCGTCGGAATTGTAGATCTCCATGATCTTCGCACCGGCTTCGATGGCCAGGCGGCGGATCACGGGCACCAGGTCGTCATAGGTCACGCGGTTCTCCCCAACACGGGTTTAATTGAAAATTTGCCTGTTGCCCCTTATGATGCGCAGACAGCAGAACGGCAAGCAGCCGCATCACATTCGAGCAGAGAACGCAGGTTCATGTTTCAGCAGCGCACCCGGCCTTCGTGGATGTCAGGTTTCTTCACCCTCACCGAGGTCGTGTTCCATTCCGTCGTGCGCAGCGTCCGCTCCAAGCATAACAACGCCTTTGTCGCGCTCGGCCTGAATCTGCTGCAGACAGTTCTGTTCGTTGCCGCCTTCTACGTGATGTTTTCGCTGCTGGGGCTGCGCGGTTCCGCCATCCGCGGCGATTTCCTGCTCTATGTGATGTCCGGCGTTTACCTGTTCATGGTGCACACCAAAACCGTCAGTGCGGTAGCCGGCGCCGAAGGCCCCAGCAGCCCGATGATGCAGCACGCGCCGATGAACACGATGGTGGCCATTCTGTCTGCCGCGATCGGGGCGCTTTACATTCAGGTGCTGTCGCTGTTCACCATCCTGTTTGCTTACCACGTCGCCTATACGCCCGTGCACATCGAAGAACCCATTCCGGCTTTCGGCATGGTTCTGCTGGCCTGGGTCACCGGGGTCGGTGTGGGTCTGGTGTTTCTGGTGCTGAAACCCTGGGCACCCAGTTTTGTCAGCATCCTGACGATGATCTACCAGCGCGCCAACATGATCGCCTCGGGCAAAATGTTCCTGGCCAACACGCTTCCCAGTTTCATGCTGGCGATGTTCGACTGGAACCCGCTGTTTCACTGCATCGATCAGTCGCGCGGGTTTGTCTTTATCAACTACAATCCGCATTTCAGCTCCTGGGAGTACGCCGCATGGGTGGCTCTGGTTCTGATCGTGATCGGCCTGATGGGCGAGTTCTACACCCGCCGCCATGCCTCGCTCAGCTGGAATGCGCGGCGATGAAGCAGTGCCTCGCTGCCGCTCTGCTCTGGCTGTCTTCCGCAGCCATTCCCGCCGCGGCACAGGAGTTTCCGGCCCTTTACAGCGTCACCGGCGTTGCGGCTGACGACATGCTCAATATCCGCAGCGCGCCGCAAGCCGACGCTGAAATCATCGGCACGCTGGCGCCGGATCAAACCGGGGTGGAAGTGATCCGCCCCGACACCAGCGGCAAATGGGGCCTGGTGAACAGCCGCGAGCAGTCAGGCTGGACCGCACCGCGATTTCTGGACCGCACCCCCGTCGGGGACTGGTACCAGCAGCGAAACCAGGCTCTGGATTGCTTTGGCACGGAACCCTTCTGGTCCCTCACTTTGGATGAAACGCCAAATCTCACCACTCCGGATGATCCGGATATCCGCTTTACTCTCGCGGCGCGGGAGGCGGCATCAGGCCGCAGCGGAAAAGCCGGCTTCCACGCCGTGAACCTTCGCCACAGCAAGTATCCCGACTCCGAGCCCGCAAGCCTGTCTGGAACTCTGACAGCACAGCACTGCTCCGATGGCATGTCGGACCGGACCTTCGGGATCACGATCGACATGCTGCAGCTACGCGCCGGCGGCAAAATGGACGTCCTGACCGGCTGTTGCTCGCTCATCCCCTAGCGGCAGAGCCTTTTTAACCGGCTTTTTACGGGGGAACGTTTCACCCGTCCGCCCTTAACAGGCTGCTGAAGAAGTTGGTTCTCGACGCGGTCTGAGGAACATGATTCACCCTCAGCACAACTTCGGCGGGGGGTGATGATGCGCGGGACGGATGAAGTAAGCGGATCGCTTTTCAGCTATGTCGATCTGGAAGAGCGCATCCCCGCGCGGCACCTGCTCCGCAAGATCAGGCAGGTAGTCAACGAC
>NZ_JAHVJA010000011.1 GCF_019801465.1 Leisingera daeponensis | reverse complement strand
GAAGCTGACACTGCATCATCGGACCTAAATCCTAGCAGCGCGATATGCATCGGCTGATCCATCGAAATGAACCAAACCGCCCGCATATCTCTTCAGTCATCCATCAATGTCAAAGAGCATCACCCCTGAGAGACAACAATCCCGGCTGCGCTCCAATCTCTTGCCGCGCCGCCGTTCCAGATAACCCTCGGTGGTGACCGTCAGCGCCTCAGCGCCGCCGGTGAGGGGTGTTCTATGGTTAGCCGAAGAGAGTCGCAACCCCAGAACGCACAAAAGTCAGAACTTTTCTGCGGGGTGAGAAAACGTAACAGGCAAAATCATTTTCCCTCGACAGGGAACCAGCGAACCGAGCCTTCCTCTCAACACACCCCACCCGCCAAAGGTGGTGGTCACGGGACAAAGACATGGCGGGGATAGATCTGGGCCAATGCGGCACAGACGGCCCCCATAAGCACCAGTATAGCACTCCCGGCTTCTGTTGTATGGACGGTCCTGCCTGTCAGAAGCGTAAGAGGCGGAGCGAGAACGACCACCAATAGAGGCGCTGCATAACCGATTGCAGTCACTTCGGCAGCGGCAGCAATCCGAGGCCAGCAATGCCCTGCCCCCCTGGCGCCGGTCCCGACAGCCCCCGCCAGAAATGTGACAGCCTCGATCGGACCCTCAGCCCAGTGGAGAGATCACCCCGCAGGGCCAGCCAAGTGAAAATCACTGGAATAGCAAACAGGAACCGGAAAAATACTGCCTGTCCAGGCGGAACATGGGAGGCTGCTGCCTTGATCTGCGAAGACATGACGATGAACAACAGCACCGAACACAGCTAGAGTGCAATTCCTTTGACCGGCTGCATAGAGTTTCCTTCCCCGCACGGCTTGTGCGCTTTGCTGCCGTGCCGTCAAGGTCAATCCGAATTTCAGTCATACGGCTGTCCTCAGCGATAGAGAAGGACCCATTTGCCGGGGAATCTTGTTGTTCGAAATGGCGCACGGCAGAGGCGAACTGTTGCTAGAGACGGGATCTCCTCCGCCTGCCCTGTCCAGGCTGTCTGCTCCGTCCAGGCTGTTGCAGGCGGCGGTTCGAGATCATGCCAGCCGCAGCGCTGCCTGACTGACAGGCAGCGTCACGGTGCGGCCAGCCCGGCATCCTCCAGCTGTTCCCGGTCCGGCAGGTCGCTCAGGGACTCCAGCCCGAAGGCCGCCAGGAACTGCCCGGTGGTGACGAAGGTGTAGGGCGCCCCGCGCCGGGGGCTGCGCGGGCCGGTGGCGATCAGGCCGCGGGCGTGCAGCCGACCGGTCAGGTCCCGGCTGATTTCCTTGCCGAAGATCTCCTTCAGCCCGTCGCGGGTGACCGGCTGGTGGTAGGCAATGGCCGCCAGCACCGCCACGTCGAATTCGCTCAGATCCAGCCCCTGCCCGCCGGCATCCGCCGCCGCCCGGATCGCCGGGGCGTAGGCGGGCCGGGTGCGGAGCATCCAGGCGCCGCCGGCGCAGGCGATTTCGTAAGGCCGGTCCGCCAGATCGGCTGACAGGTCCTCGATCAGCAGCTCGACGGAGGCCCCCTGCCCCACAACGCGGGCCAGATCCGCCCGCGGCACCGGCGTGGCGCTGGCGAACAGGACCGCCTCGATCCGCCGCATCCATTCCCGCCACCGGTGGCCGGCCGGAAGGTCCGCCAGCTCCCGGTCCAGCCCGGCGTCCGCCGCATCCCTGGCCATCGCTCAGATCCCGTACAGCCGGAACGTGTCCCGTCCGGTCAGTTCCTGCACCGCGCCAAGCGCCACCAGCCGGTCGCAGAAGCGGCGCGCCGCCCGCTCCGACCGCAGCGAGGTGAGCGCCGGCGGGGCGACAGCATCGCGGGTCAGGAACAGGCCGACCGCCTCCGCCGCCCCGCGGGCCCGCAGTTTCGGCGCAACGGCGCGCAGACGCGCTGCACTCTGCGACAGGGCGGCCGCCTCCAGGGCGGCCCCGGCCGCTGCCGCCGCGACCGCACGGTGGGCCGCCAGCCGGAGCCCGTCTGCGTCCGCCCGCAGATCGCGGCGCCTGAGGCCCGCCGCCAGGAGCGGGACGGCATGCGGCCAGCCAAGCGCCTGCGCCAAAGCGGCATCGGCAAGCAGCATAGCTGCGGTGTCCGCGCGCGGCTGCGCCTGCAGGACCGTCTGCAGGACGGCCGCGGCGCGCGAAACCGGTCCGGCCTGCCCTGCCCCGCCCGGGCCGCTCCCGTCCAGCCACGCCGCGATCTGCCCCGGGTCCAGCTCCGGCAAGGCCCGGTGCAGGGCCCCGGGCGAAACCGGGCGCTCCAGCGCCCGCCGCCACGACAGATAGATTTCCCCTGCCGGCCCCGGATGATCGCCGGGCTGCAGGAACTGCACCGCATCGCGCAGTTCCGGTGCTCTCTCGATCCGCCCGGAACAGGCGGCACAGGCCTCCGCTGCGCGCAACGCGAGCCGCTCCCGCAGCAACGCCTGGGGCACGTCGCCCCTGCTGAGCACAAGATGCAGATGCGCCAGCGCCGCGCCTGACAAAAACGCCACATCTTCGGGGGTTTCCGGGCAGCGGCCGGTGACCCAGCCCGGCATCGGCGGTAACGTGGCTGGGTCGTGCGGGGGCTCGGGCCGGGCATAGGTCATGCCACAGACCGTAGCGGGCCGCGGCGCTTTTGGCTACAATATTATGTAGAAACCGCCGCGCTTTCCTGTTTCTAGTAATGTCCAATAATCTTGCTTTATCGGACATAATGAGCATAGTCTTCCAATTATGGCCCAAACACCCCGAAACCCGCCGCCGGAACGCCGGAAATTAAGTTCGGAATCCGGTGTCCCGCCTGTTGCCGGCAGCCATGCCCAGGCCGCAGCATCCGAGAATACCCTGAAAGCCTATTCAAAAGACTGGGGGCATTTTGCGCGCTGGTGCCGGCGGCGCGGAACGGACCCCCTGCCCCCCGCGCCGGACATCATCGCGCTTTATCTAACGTCACTGGCCACCCCCGGCACCAGCCCCTCCGCCCGTCCGCTGGCGGCCAGCACCATTGAACGCCGCCTCTCCGGCCTGGCCTGGAACTTCACCCAGCGCGGCTTTCCCCTGGACCGCAGGGACCACCGCATCGCCGCCGCGCTGGCGGGGATCAAACGGGAGCACGGGCGCCCGCCGGTGCAAAAGGAAGCCATCCAGCCAGAGGACATTATGGCCATGACGGACACCCTTCCGCACGACCTGCGCGGGCTGCGCGACCGGGCGATCCTGCTTCTGGGTTACGCCGGCGGGTTGCGCCGCTCCGAAATCGTCAGCCTCGATGTGCGCAAGGACGGCACTCCGGACTCCGGCGGCTGGATCGAGATCATGGACCAGGGGGTCCTGCTCACACTCAACGCGAAGTCCGGCTGGCGCGAGGTCGAGGTCGGACGCGGCTCGTCCGCCCGGACCTGTCCCGTGCAGGCGCTGGAGCAGTGGCTGCATTTTGCCAAGATAGGTTTCGGGCCGGTCTTCCTGCGCGTCTCGCGCGACGGCAAACGGACGCTGGACAGCCGCCTCAGCGACAAGCATGTCGCGCGCCTGATCAAGAAGACCGTGCTGGACGCGGGCATCCGGGCGGAGCTGCCTGACAAGGAACGGCTGGCGCTGTTTTCCGGGCAGTCCCTGCGCGCCGGGCTGGCCAACTCGGCCTCGGCATGCGAGCGCTATGTCCCGCAGGAGCCTGGCCATGCCCCGGCAGAAAAGCCCCGCCCCGACCGGCGCCGCCAGGACCGCTTCCGCATCAACCTGACACGGGCCGCGGGTCTTTGAGGCACCGGCGTTCGCCGTCATCCGCGGCCGCCAGCGAAGCGCGTGGCGGGCAGACTGCTGCGGGAAGCCGGGAGCGGTGAAGACGTCTGCCCCTTTCTGTTCAAGGCGGCTCAGCCTCGCGCGTAACGTTTCCAGTGCATGCTGGCAGTGCCCTGAGGCCAGCGTTGCCAGAGCTGGCTAGCCAAGCAGTCCCGGAGTGTCTTGGGGCCGTCGGCCAGACTTAAGGCAAATCTTCTTCGCCTCTGGCAGCATCCCACCGCCCCGCAACGGTGGCCTGGCCCCTGGCTGGGAAAAGAGTGCCCACCATGCCGTTTCCCTCTTCCTCTGAACCGCACACAAACGACCTGACACATCGCCGGGACCTTCGTTTCCCCGTCGGCTTCCCGATGGAGGTTTCGCTGCGAAACCCCACCTGTCCGGTCTGCACGGCTTCGCGCTGGCAGGGTGATGCTCCCTTTCGTCTTTCAGGCAAAGTGCCCGCCGCGGCCGCCGCCCGGTCCGGGCGGCATCCGCAAGGCAGGCCCCTTCCCTGCGGCCGGATTTGAAAGGTTCCTCATTCGGCAACACCGCTTTCGAAACGGCGGAAATCTGCATGCCGGTATTCCACCCGGAATACCGGTGGAACAGCGGCACAACGCCCCGGCGCCCCTTGCGGCCCGGTCGGCTTGGGGTGTGTTCAGGCGCGGGAGGTTTCGCAGCGAAACCAGAGCCCGATACGGAATCGCCCGCAGCGCAGGAACCGGCCCCGAACGCCGCGCCGCAGCTTGGACCGGGCAGAGGTTTCGCTGCGAAACCACCGGGGCCGGACATGCTGCCGCAGCAGTCGCGCCCGAACCGGGAAACGAAAAACCCCGGCGGAGACCGCCGGGGTTTCGCTGCGAAACCTGCCTTCAGCTTCCGCTGTGTCAGTTTTGCTCCAGAAGATGGCGGACGTTGTCCATGACCGCGTCGACCAGTTCCTGTGTGACTTCGCTGCCGGAAAACCGGATGGCATAGCCGCCGGGGCCGTATTCGCGCTCGATTGTGATGCCGCGGGCCACCTGAGTCCGGCGGGCCTTCTCGACCTTGCGCGCGGTCTTGGGCCGGCCGCCGCGGCTGGCATCCTGAGGCTCGCCTTCGGCGGCCTCGACCACCGGCAGCATGGCGTCCCATTCCTCAGCCGCCGAACGCCCCCCGGCCCGTTCCAGAGCCGCCCTCAGCGGCTCTGCTGCCCCGGCCCGCAAAGCGCCGGCCAGCCGGAGGCACTGGCGTTCATTGAGGCCGGTGCCATGGGTCAGCATATCTCCCAGTTCCTCGTGAATCAGGGCAAAGGAACGGATCTTGGACCGCTTGGCCTTGGAGGCGTTCTGGAACAGCACCGCCACGGCCTCATCCACGCTCGCGAAGATCCCGTCATGCACCGCGGCGGCGGCGGCCCGGCCCCGTTCGTACTGGCTGAGCCCGGAGCGGATCTCGTTTTCCTCGATCATCGACACCAGCGCATTGGCAATGTTGCCGGGTTCGCGGATGAAGGCCGGGATGGTCTGGAACCGTTCGCCGCCGCTCATTGCGTTCAGGCGGCGCAGCGCCGTCAGGCGGCGGTAGCCGGAGACCAGCGCGTAACGGCCGGCATCGTCGGGGTTCAGCGGCTCGAAGACCTCGATCGGCAGGCGCAGGCCGTTGACCGAGATCGAGGTCATCAGCTCCTGCATCTCCTCCTCGTCCATCACGATCCGGTCGCGGTTGAGGGCGTCGGCAGTGATCTCGTCCAGCGGCAGCTCCACCGCCACCAGCCCCTTTTCCTCGGCAGCGCGCAGCCGCGCAGCGTCCGACTTGTCGCGGGCTGCGGCCTCGCGGTCGGCCTGGGGCAGGGGGTCGGCGTGGCGGGCGGCGTCGGCCACCACATCGGCAATCGGCGGCCGCAGGCCGGGGCTGCGCGCCAGGTCGCGGTCGATGCCGGCCTCGATTTCCTTCAGCGCCTCGGGCGAGGGGGTCTCAAGCTGTCTGCGGCGTGCCATCTGCTCTGTCCTCTTGGGTGTTGCTGTCTGCCTGATCCATCTGCTGATCGCGCCACCAGCTGCCGATCAGCAGTTCCTTGAATTCCGCATAGGTGCGGTCGAACACCTCGCGGCCGCGGGTATAGGTCTCGCGGTTGAAGTTGCGGTAGTCGGCCTCGTAGATGCCGGAGACGCTTTCCCCGGCCTGGCCGACCAGGGCGGTGTAGTCCTGCCGGTAAGCGTTCATCATGTCGCCGAAATAGGCCTGGATCACATTCGCCAGATCGCTTTGCTGGCTGGCGTCGAAGCGGGTGATCAGGGCGCGGACCACGTCCCATTCGAACTTCATCTCCGGCAGGCCGGCCCGGCGGCGGGCGGCGTTCTCACCGTCCTCGATGGAGGCGAAGGTGGAGTAGAGCATGTCGAAGAACCGGCCCGTCGAGTCGAACTCCAGGAAGGAGGCCCCCAGCGGCACCATCAGGATATCGGCGGCGGCCAGCGCGTTGATCGTGAGGTAGCCGAGGGCAGGGGGGGTATCCAGCAGCACGATGTCGTAGTCATCCAGCGCGCCGCCCTGGTCCAGCGCATTGGTCAGCGCATCCCACAGCGCCCAGTTGCGCAGGCCCATGCGCCAGACCGGGATCTGGAACTCCGCCCAGTAGAGGTTGAGCTGAGCGCCGATCAGATCGATGTTGGGCCAGTGGGTGTTCTGGACCACGTTTCGCAGCGAAACCTGCCGCGCCTCGGTTAGAGTCTCATCAAGGGGAATAGAGTCTAAACCCGACGCCGCGCGGACCTTGTTCTCCGCTTCCACCGCCTCGGCGTAGTCGCGCGCCAGAAGCGGGAACACGGTTTGCCATTCATCCGCCACCTGGCCGCCGAGGATCGAGGTCATCGAGCCCTGGCTGTCGAGATCGACCACCAGCACCTTGTAGCCGTCGAGCGCCGCCGACATCGCCAGATGCGCAGCGGTCGAGGTCTTGCCGACGCCGCCCTTGAAGTTGGCCACCGCCACCACCTTGGCGGGCAGGCCTTCGGGACGGTAGGGGCGGTATTCCTTTGTGCTGATGCCTTCCTCCGCGAAATGATCGCGCAGCTTCAGCACCTCCTCCAGCGTGAACCACTTGGAGCCGCTGGCGCCCTCGCCCTGGGGCAGGTCGGGGTGTTTGTTCAGCACCCGGCGCAGATGCGCGGGGGCGACCGGGATCAGGTAGCGGCAGACCTCCCAGGTGGAGAATTTGCGCAGCCGCTTGCGCCCGTCCGGAGCGTAGCCGCGCTTGGCCAGGTCGTCGCGTCCGCGGCCTGCGAAGGCCGCCGCCTTGGCGAATCTGGCGGTGTCGACAAGCTCGCCGAGCTTGGCTGCCGCCGCTTCGGGATCCAGGTTGAAATAAGGGGGCAGGGGGGTGTCAGGTTTCTTTGCCATGTGCCTTGTGCCTCGGGTAAATCGCCTGTTTGGCGTGTTATCCCGGTTTTTGTCGCACATCCTGGGCAGAGAGTGAATCATTATCTGGCGGCGCATCTGTTTTCCGCTGCCGTCCGTATCCCGCGGAATATATGACCTTTTTCCCCGAAAATACTATCGCACAAACTGGTTGAAATGTTGTGAATCTTTGATTCAGTTTAGAATCTTTGGGTCTGGTATTTCCTTATGTATCATATGGTTACACAAGGTTGAGCACCTGTCTCCGGTATCAAGGGCACCCGTTTGCAGGAGCATTGGTACCCGTCTGCGGGAGCAAGGGTTCCGATTCGCGGGAGGACGGGCACCCGCGACTCAAAGCAGCGGAAACGGGCGGTTTCAGGGGTCAGAATAGCCCGGAACGCAGGGGTTTCGGGGAGGATTTTGCCGGAATTCCGCGGGCGGCTTTTTAAGGTACCCGTTTGCAGGACGGTTCTCTCCCGTAAATGGGTGCCCAAAGCAGGATTGAGCGCGGGTGCCTTTTCCGCCATAGTGTCCGGGAGCAGATCCCGCAGAGTCGCAAAGGCCGAAAGACGGGGCGGAAGGGCAGGGCGATGGACACCGAAAGCATCCCGCACAGCAAGCTGACAGGCCCCCTGCGCCGGGGGTCGGTGAAGAAGAATGTCGCCGCGATCCATGTCTCCGGCAAGCTGACGCTGCTGCAGCGGAAGCTGTCGAACGTGCTGCTGCTGAATGCCTATGACGCGCTGATCACCAAGCCCAAGCACCAGATCGACGCGCAGACGCTGTGCCTGATGGTGGGCTACAACTCCAACGACATGGAGACGCTGAAGCAGTCGCTGCGCAGCCTGGCGGAGACGGTGGCGGAATGGGACATGCTGGATGAGCAGGGGCGGCAGGAATGGGGCGTCAGCTCGCTGCTGTCCTATGCCAAGCTCTCGGGCGGTGTCTGCGAATATGCCTACAGCCCGGCGCTGGCGGAGAAGCTGCATGACCCCAAGGTCTTTGCCCTCATCAACCTGAACATCCAGCGGCGGTTCACCTCGGGCCACGCGCTGGCGCTGTACGAGAACTGCTACCGGTTCGTGCGCACCGGCTCCACCGGCTGGTGGGACATCGCGCTGTTCCGCCGCCTGATGGGAGTCGACGGCAGCGCCTATTACGAGAGCTTCAAGCATCTCAATGCCAAGATCATCAAGCCGGCGGTGGCGGAGGTGAACAAGACCTCGAACATCCTGCTGACGCCGGAGTTCAAGAAGATGGGGCGGCAGGTGGCCGAGGTGCGCTTCCTGATCAAGGAGAACCCGCAGCTGGCGATGCTGGACATCGACGACGGCGCCGGGGTGCGGCAGGGGCCTGTTTACACCCAGCTGATGGAGCTGGGGGTGAGCGACCGGCTGGCGCGGCAGTGGATTGCCGAGCACGGCGAGGACTATATCGCGGAGAAGGTCGGCTATCTGAAGGGGCGCAAGGGGGTGGACAGCCCGGTGCGCTATCTGAGCGCGGCGCTGCGGGACGATTACAAGGACGCGCCGGCCGAAGCCGCCAGGGAGGTGCCGCCGGAAGTGCTGGCGGCGGCGGAGGCGCGCAAGGCGGCGGAAGCGGAGGCGGCCCGCGCCGCGGCGGCCGCCGATCAGGCCAAGGCGCGGGAGCGGTCGTTGCGGGCGCAGAAGCTGGAGCGCATCCGCGATCTGGCGGCGGGACGCTCGCCGACCCAGAGGGATGCGGACAAGCGGCTGTTCCTGAGCCGGCTTGAGGACGAGATCGACCGCGAGGAGTTCCGCGCCCGCGGCTGGGGCGCGGCGCTGCTGGCGGCGCAGATGGCGGAGTTCTGGGAAGAGCTGATCCCCGGCGCTTTCGAGGATCTCGCAGGGTAGGGCGCGGCCCCGGCCGGGCGCCGGCTGCCGGGCAGAGGTTCCGCCAGGCGCCGCGCGCACCGCAGGCCGCGCATCTGACCGGTTTACGCCGCCGCGGAGTCCTGCCAGAACGCGGGAAAGGCCGGAATTGGTGAAAATTATTGGCCCCTGTGCATATAGTCCTGACATTAGGAGGATTTAAAAATGAATAAGCTTGCCCAAACGATTGCCGCCGGGGCGGCTGCTGCTGCTTCGATTGTGTCCGCCGCCGGCGCGGATACCTGGCGCTTCAACAACTTCCTGCCGGAAACCCGGCCCGAAACCGCCGAGCTGGAGAAATTCGCCGCCGACGTGAACGAGACCCTGGGCGAGGAACAGATCAAGATCTACAGCGGCGGCTCGCTGGGGCTGCCCAACACCGACACGCTGCGCTTTCTGCCCAAGGGCGCCGTCGAGATGAGCCTGATGTGGGCCAACTACCTGGGCCGCGACGCCCCGGCGCTCAGCTCGGTGGTGGTGCAGGGCACCATCGGCTCGATCGAGGAATTCGAAAAGGCGATTCCGACGGTCCGGAAGATCTATGAGGAAGAGTTCGCGGACTGGGGCGTGAGTTCGGTCGGCTATGCGGCGATCCCGATGCTGTCGGTGTCGGTGTTCTGCCGCGACGAGCCGGTGAACACGCTGGAGGCGCTGAAGAGCAAGAAGCTGCGGGTCTGGGCCCGCGACCAGGTGGAGACCTTCACCCGGCTGGGCGTCGCCGCGCAGATCATTCCGCAGGAGGAAATGTATGTGGCGATGAAGACCGGCGTGGTCGATTGCGCGCTCTACCCTGCGCTTTATGCCCATACCGTGTCGCTGCAGGAGGTCGCAAGCCATGCGTCCTTCCTCTACCCGATGGCCTCCGGCCCTTATGTGATCGGCGTGGCCACCGACAAGTGGGAAGCCACCGACGCGGCCACCAAGGCGGCGATCACCGAAGCGGCGGACGCGCTGTGGGAACGCACCAACCAGTATGAGGACGACTTCCAGCGCGAGCTGGCGGCGCGCGAGGAGCTGGCCGAAGCAGGCATCACCTGGGCTGAGGATTTCCCGCAGGAGGACCGCGACACCTTTGTCGCGGCGGTGACCGAGACCTGGGCGATGCTGGCAGAGGAGGCAGGCGGCAATGCCCCGGCCTACCGCGAGCGCGTGCTGACCGCATTGGGCCGCTGAGCGCGCCGCGATGCAGCTTGCCCGGAAAATCACCGCGCAGGGGCTGGAGTTCCTGGCCCGCGCCTGCGCCGGCGCGGCGGCGCTGTGCATGATTGCCATCACCGGCATCATCGTCACCAGCGTGCTGATGCGCAAATTCGCCAACAGCCCGCTGCATATCACCGAGGAGGTGGTCGGCCTGCTGCTGAGCGTGTCGCTGTTCCTCGGCCTGCCGATGGTGACCCTGCGGGCCAAGCATGTGCGGGTGGCGCTGCTGGCGGATTTCCTGAAGGGCCGGCTGCACAGCGCGATGCAGATCGCGGCGCTGCTGGTCGGCTGCGCCTTCTTCTTCTGGCTGATCATCGAGACCATCCCCTGGTTCGAGTTTGCCTTCAAGCGCAGCCTCAAGACCGAAACCTCGCGGATCCTGCTGTACCCCTGGATGGCGGCGATGCCGCTGGCGCTGGCGCTGACCGCCCTGATCCTGCTGGCACGGCTGACCGGGCTGCTTGACCGGGTCGACGACAGCGAGGCGGGCGCAGACCAAAGCTTTACGGACGGAGCCCCCTGATGGCATTCTGGCTGACTCTGATCGGCGGTCTGGTGGCGACCGCCGGCACCGGCGTGGCCCTGGGCGCCGCCCTCGGGCTGACCGGGATGCTGATCCTGCATTTCTTCTCCAACGGCGCGACCTCGCTGGCGGTGGATGCGATCTGGAGCGTGTTCAACTCGTTCACCCTCAGCGCGGTGCCGATGTTCATCCTGCTGGGCGAGGTGCTCTTGCGCAGCGGCATCAGCGAGAAGGCCTATGCCGCCTTCTCGCCGCTGTTCCGGCGCATTCCCGGCGGACTTTTGCACACCAATATCGCGGTCTGCACCCTGTTCGGCGCGGTCAGCGGCTCCAGCCTGTCGACCGCCGCCGCGGTCGGCTCTGTCGCCTATCCGGAGATGTCCCGGCGCGGCTATGACAAGGACACGATCGTCGGCAGCCTGGCGGGCGGCGGCACCCTGGGGCTCTTGATCCCGCCCAGCCTGTCGTTCCTGATCTACGGCGCGCTGACCGAAACCTCGATCGGGCGGCTGTTCGCCGCGGGCATCGTGCCGGGCTTTCTGGTCGGTGCGATGTTCATGGCCTACCTGCTGGTCAAGGCGCTGCGCAACCCCGCCATCGCGCCGCGCAGCGAAACCCCGGTGCCGCTGCGCCAGGCGCTGGCGGGCTTCCGGCAGATCTGGCCGCTCCTGGCGCTGATCCTGGCGGTGATCGGCAGCATCGTCGGCGGCCTGGCCACCCCGACCGAGGCAGCCGGCGTCGGTGTCGTGCTGGCGGTCATCATCTGCTCCGTCTGGGGCGACCTGACCTGGCAGAAACTGGCGGAGGCGGTCTATCACTCGGTGCTGCTGTTCACCTCGGTCGGCTTTCTGGTGCTGGGGGCGACGATCCTGGCCAAGTCGGCCAGCATCCTGGGCATTCCGCAGCAGGTGCTGGAGACGGTCTCGGAAAGCGGGCTGGGCACTTACAGCGTGCTGCTGATCGTGGTGCTGATCTACCTGCTGCTGGGCTGTTTCTTTGACGGGCTGTCCTTGATGATCATGACCCTGCCGGTGGTGTTCCCGCTGCTGACCGGGCTGGGGTTCGACCCGGTGTGGATCGGCGTCATCATCACCATCGTCATCGAGATCGGCCAGGTGACGCCGCCGGTCGGGCTGAACCTGTCGGTGCTGACGGCGCTGACCAATAACGAGGTCAGCCTGGGCCGTGTCGCGACCGCCACCGTGCCCTACTGGCTGATCCACCTGCTTGCGATCCTGCTGCTGGCGCTGTTCCCGGCGCTGGCGCTGTTTCTGCCCAACCTCTTGTTCTGAAAAGGAGCCGGAACATGGTTTTGAAAGTGAAGCCCAAGAGCTTTGGCCCCGTCTTCGTGATCTACGACGGCACCGCGCAGCTGCGTTACGGCAGCGGCGGCGGCACTGACAGCCAGACCCATCCGGCCGACGGCTCGCCGGTGGAGACGATGCTGGCCTCGCTGGGCGCCTGCATCGTGCGTTCGGTGGAATGGGCCGCCAGCCAGAACAAGGCGGAGCTGCAGCCGTTTCAGGTGAAGGTCACCGCCGTCAAATCGGCAGAGCTGCCGGGGCGGCTGGAAACCGCCGCGGTCACCGTCATCGGCGCCCCTGCCGCGGATGCGGAGCTGGCCCGGAAGATCGTCAAGCAGGCCAAGTCCTATTGCACCGTCAGCAACTCGATGAACACCGAGGTGTCGGTGTCCCTGGAAGCGGGCTGACCCCGCGGCCCTACCGGGTGAAACTGACCGGCAGGCTGAGCCGGATCTGGCTGTCCTGCAGCTTCTTCGGCGCGGGCGGGAAGGTTCCGGCCCGGCTGACGGCGGCGAGGGCGGCCTGATCAAAGGCGGCAACCCCCGAGGATCTGGCAATGCGGCTGTCCAGCAGCCGCCCGTCGCGGGCAATGGTGAGGCGCAGCACCACCTGGGCCTGGCCGCGGGCGCCGGCGGGATAGCGCTTGCGCCGTTCGATACGGGCGCGGATCTTGTTGCCCCAGACATTGCGCAGCTTGGCCTCGCGGCCCGGGCTGGCGGTGGCGGTTCGGGCGCCGCCAGCCTGTCCGGCCTCGGCGCCGCCGCCCGTGCCTGCGGCGCGCTGTCCTGCCTGGGCGGCCGCGTTGCGGGTGGAGTTGGCCTTGGCCGCGGTCTCGCGCTGCGGCTGGGGGTCCGGTTTGGCCTGCGGTTCCGGTTCCGGCTCTGGCCTGCGCGGTTCCGGCGGCGGCGCGGTGTCCGCCTGCACCGGCTCGGCGGCGGCAGGTTTGGCGAGGGGGGCGAGCACGGCGGCGCGGGGGGCCCGGGCCAGCTCGATCCGCGGCAGGGCAGGGGCCTGCGGCAGCGGTTCGCTGCCGGGCGTTTCGATGTGCGGCGTGGTTTCCGGAGGCTGTTCCCAGGCCTCGGCCATGCGGGCGATCTCGGCGCTGGCGGGCTGGAGCGTGACCAGCGCCTCGCCGCCGGCGCCGCTGGACTGGGCGCCGGTCTCCGGCGCGCTGGCAAAGAGCGCGATGTGAATGAGGCCCGCGAGGCCCGCAAAGACGGTGAATTCGGCGGCGCGTTTCATGGCTGGCGCACCACCAGTTCGGCGCGGGCGAGGCCGGCCTCCGCCAGCTGGCGCAGGATGCGGGCCAGGATCTTGGCTTCGAGCCTTGCGTCCGCGCGCAGCTGGAGGCCGGGGTGTCCTGCGCTGGCGGCGGCAAGGCGGGCCAGCGCGGCCTCGCCCTCGGCGCCGTCGAAATGCATCCGGCCATCGGCGCCGATGTAGAGCACCGGTTCCGCCTCGGGCGCGGTCTCGGACGCGGCATCGGGCGGGGTCACGTCGAACGGGTCGGGCTGGGCCAGGCGTGAGGTCATCAGGAAGAAGATCAGGAGCAGGAACACCACGTTGATCATCGGCACGATGGATTCGCCGCGGGGGCGGCGGGGCGGGTCGGTCAGGTCCATCGGCGCGTCCTCATTCCACCAGCACGACGCTGCTGAGCCCCGCCTGCCGCAGCAGCGCGGTGACATCGGTGATGCGCTGCAGGTCGGCGCCGTCGCGGCCGCGCAGGATCAGCATGTCGGCCGGCGTTTTCATCAGCGGCGCCAGCGCCTGCGCGAGATTCGCATCGGCCACCGGCACGCCGTTCACATCCAGGTTGCCGGGGCCGATGCCGATCAGCCGCGGCGGGCCGTCATAGCTGCCGCCCTGGCCCGCCAGCGGCAGCTGCAGCACGGTGTCCATGCCGAAGCGGGAGGCCAGCATGAAGAACACCAGCAGCAGGAACACCACGTCGATCATCGGCGTCAGGCTGGGCTTGCGCCGGGGTTTGGGGGCGGGGGCGAGCTGCATCGGGCTACTCGGCGGCCAGCGCCAGCTGGTCCGGCTGGCGGGCGACGAAGATGCGGGTGGCGCTGTCTTCGATGTCGCGGCGGATGCGGCTGATCACCGCTTCGAACCAGGTTAGCGCGGCGGAGGCGGGAATTGCCACGGCCATGCCGGCCGCGGTGGTCAGGAGCGCCTCCCAGATGCCGCCCGCGAGCAGCGCCGGATCGGCCTTGGAGCCCGCCGCCTGCAGCGCCTGGAAGGCGGCGATCATGCCGAGGACGGTGCCGAGGAGGCCCAGCAGGGGGGCGATGGTGGCGATCAGCTCCAGCGCGCCGAGGCCGGTGGCGGCGCTGGCCAGATGCAGCTTGGCAACGCGGGCGGTTTCCTCGCGGGCGCGGTCCTCCGGCAGGGCGGCGGCGGCGTTGAGCGCCGCGGTCACCACTTTGGAGCGCACCCCGATCCGGTTCTGGACGATGGCGAGGGCGGCGGCGCGGTCGCCGCGTTCGAAGGCGGCGACCGCGCCGGCGGCCTTGCCGCGCGACCAGGCGCCGATCAGCGCCAGACGCCAGATCTTCCACAGGATCAGCGCCAGGGTGATCACCGAGAGCGCGGCAATCGCCCAGATCGAGGGGCCGCCGTCGCGCAGGAAGGCGAGCGCCTTGGCGGAGGCGTCTCCGGCCATTTGCGTCAGGACAGGCTGCGCGGCGTCCGGTTGCGCGGCGGCCTGCGGGGCAGGGGCGGGCGCGGGGTCTGCTGCGGGGCTGCCGGCGTCCGCCGGGAGGGCCGGGGCCGAGGGGGCGGGCGCAGGCGCCTGCGGTGCGGCTTCAGCGGCTTCAGGCGCTTCGGCGGTGATGGCGGGCACTGGCGCTGCCGGGGTGTCCTGGGCCGCGGCATAGGGGGCCAGGAGCAGAAGGGCAGCCGCCGCTGCGGACAAACGAAGGGTCATGGACCGGTCTCCAGCCAGATGCGCCGCAAAGGTGCGGCGGCGGGTTTGAGGAATGGCTGGGCGGCCCCTGAGGGAGCGGGGGGTGCCTTGCTGGGTGCGTTTTCGGCCAACGCGGGGCCACGGGTAGGAAAACTGATTGGTTTTGTCAAGAATTGGTGGCGGTCACGCCGCTGCGGAGTGCCAGTCCATGGCCTCGAATTCTTCGCGGAAGGCGAAGCGGGCGAGGTGATTGTCGATGATCTGGCGGGCGTGCTCCAGCTCTTCGGCAGTCGGCGCGGTGACTTCGGCGGTCAGGGTACCGGCGCTGGCGAGGAGTGTCGCGGGCCCCATTCCCAGCGCCACTGTGCCGCGGGAGTCGTCGTGGTCCACCGCGACCTTGTGGGCGAAATGCTTGCAGAGCTGCTGCAGGTATCTGGACGCGTTCGGGGTTTCGAAACGGCCTGTGTCGGTGAGCATGGCATAATTCCTAGTTTTTTACTCAGATTTCGGCACCATACCGCTTCGCCGCGGTGCTGCAAGCAGAAAACCGGCGCGGTTTTTGCGGCGCAGGGGCGATTTTCGCTGCTGACAAGCGGGGCCGGGGTGCCTACAAGGGCAGGGCTGCGGTGCAGGCATGGTCCGCGCCCTTGCCCAATTCAGTCTCTGGTTTCCGGGGCGTCGGGCGGGCGGATACGGCAACCCACATCTCAAGCGGTTCCACGAAAATCCTTGAGAGGCTCCTCATGTTCCGGGCTTTTGAAAACCTTGTCGATCCCTTTGCGTCTGTGCATCAGGCACCGCCGCGGGCCACCTTGAGGGCCTATCTGGCGCAGCAGCTGGCGCCCTACCGCAAATGGCTGCCGCTGATGTTTGCCACCGGAGTGCTGACGGCGCTGATGGAGAGCGGGCTGATCTTCTATTCCGGCCGGGTGGTCGACCTGATGGCGGAGACCGGGGCCGGGGCGTTCTGGGCGCAGCACGGCCGGGAGATGCTGCTGGCGCTGTTCTGCGTGCTGATCCTGCGGCCGTCGCTGGTCGGGCTCAATCACCTGCTGCTGGAGCAGACGCTGTCGTCGAACCTGCAGGAGCAGGTGCGCTGGCAGGCGCACCGGCACCTGCTGGGCCAGTCGGCGGGGTTCTTTCAGAACGACTTTGCCGGGCGGCTGAGCAACCGGGTGATGCAGATGGGGCCTGCGGTGCAGGACAGCGTGCATATGCTGTTCGAGGCAGTGCTGTTTGCCGTCACCTACATGATCGGCGCGGTGGTGGTGCTGTCGCAGATCGACTGGCGGCTGGCGGTGCCGCTGGTGGCCTGGGTCGGGCTTTATGCGGTTTACGTCCGCCACACCGCGCTGAACGTGGCGGCAACGGCGGAGAAATGGTCCGATGCGCGCTCTGCCGCGACCGGGCGGATCGTCGATGCCTATGGCAATATCGAGACGGTGAAGCTGTTTGCCCGCGACGGGCAGGAGCAGGCCTATGCGCTGTCGGCGCTGCGGCGGCTGCGGACGCGCTATCAGCGGTTCCTGCGGATGATGACGCGGCTGGCGTTCGGCAGCATCGCCATCAACGGCGTGCTGATCCTGATCGTGGTGGCGCCGGCGATCTGGCTGTGGATGCGCGGGGCTGTCAGCGTCGGCGAGGTGGCGGCGGCCTCGGCGCTGACGATCCGCCTCAATGGGATGAGCGGCTGGATCCTGTGGGTGACGATCCGGCTGTTTGAGAACATGGGGGTGATCCGCGAGGGGCTGCGGTCCTTGTCGGCGGTGCATGAGGTGACGGATGCGCCGGAGGCCAAGCCGCTGGAGGTGCGCCGCGCCGAGGTGCGGATCGAGGGCCTGCGGCACCACTACGGCAACACGAAGGGCGGGGTGAACGGCATTGATCTGCATATCCCGGCGGGCCAGCGGGTGGGCATTGCCGGGCCGTCGGGGGCCGGGAAATCGACCCTGATCAACCTGCTGCTGCGGTTCCGCGACCCGGAGGGCGGGCGCATTCTGATCGACGGGCAGGACATCCGCGAAGTGACGCAAGAGAGCCTGCGCAGCCGGATCGGGGTGGTGACGCAGAACACCTCGCTGATCCACCGCTCGGTGCGGGCGAATATCATGTACGGCAACCCCGGCGCGACCGAGGCGGAGATGATCGCCGCTGCCAAGCGGGCGGAGGCGCATGAGTTCATCATGGGCTTGCGCGACCAGCAGGGGCGCACCGGCTATGACGCCCATGTGGGAGAGCGCGGCGTGGCGCTGTCGGGCGGCCAGCGGCAGCGGATCGCGATTGCGCGGGTGGTCCTGAAGAACGCGCCGATCCTGATCCTGGACGAGGCGACCTCGGCGCTGGACAGCGCGGTGGAGGAAGCGATTCAGAAGACGCTGCTGGACGTGATGCAGGGCAAGACGGTGATCGCGATTGCCCACCGGCTGTCGACGATTGCGCAGATGGACCGGATTGTGGTGCTGCAGGAGGGCGCAATCGCCGAGGACGGCAGCCACGCGGAGCTGCTGGCGCGGCAGGGGGTCTATGCCGGGCTGTGGCAGCGCCAGGCGGGCGCGGCGGAGCAGGTGCCGGAAGCGGTGTGACGACGCACAGGCGGAATGCAGAAACAGGAAACCCGGCAGGCTGGAAGGCGTGCCGGGTTTCTTTTGTCAGGACCGGGTTCCCGGGTTTTCAGACCGCTTCCGCGGTCTCGGGTACCGCCTGCCGGATCCGGGTGCGGATCTGGGCATTATCGCTTTTCAGGGTCTGGAATACAGCGTCCCCGAACCATTCCAGCGAGGCTTCGCAGGCGGGGTCCTGCGCCATTGCCGCCAGCAGCCGGGTGTAGTCATAGGCGCCTTCGAACAGCGGCACCATGCCGTCGCGGCTGCCTGCGGCGCTGTAGACATTGCCGGGGGCGAAGACGTCCAGCCGGTCGCGGGCAGAGACGTTTTTCAGGTGGTAATGGGCGATGCGGGGCAGAAGGATTCGGCGGGCCTCTACCGGGTCGTCGCCGCCTTCCCAGACGTGCAGCGCGTCGAAGTTGATGGCGAGCGAGTCGTGGTTTGTGGCGTCGATCAGGCCGCAGGTGGCGGCCAGTGAGTCGGCCAGGGTGCCGGGGTGGGTCTCCACCAGCAGCCGCAGACCGTGGTCGGCGGCGATGACGCAGGCCTCGCGCAGGGCGCGGATGGTCTGGCGGCGCTCGTCGGGCGTCGCGGCGGCGCTGGCCTGCTGGCCTGCGAAGGTGCGCATCTTGCCCGCCCCCCAGGTGCGGGCCTGGGCGCAGAGCGCCAGGGTGCGGTCGCGCAGAAGATCCGGGTCATGCAGCGGCAGGTAGTCGCTGATCATCGGCACCGCCAGCCCGTGCGATGCCATCCACTGGGCGTTGTGGATCGCCAGCGGCGGCTGGTTGCGGGCGTGAACGCCCCAGAGCTCGATGCCCTGAAAGCCGTTGTCGCGGGCCCAGAAGGCAATGTCCTTGAGCCCGATCAGCTGATGGCGGAAGGAAATGGTGCAAAGCGAGATCTTCATGCCGGAACCTCCTGCGGCTGGGGGCTGGCCGGCAGGCAAGTCTGAGGATTGGCCTGGGCTGGCAGGTTGGCGGCGCGCCAGTCATCAAACTGGGCGTGCAGCGCGGATTTGATGGTGAACTCTAGCTGGTCCAGCGCCTCCAGCGCCGCGAACAGGTCGGGGATCATGGAGCGGTCGCCGGTATGGGCGATGCGGGCCGCCAGATAGTGCAGGCTGCGGAAGCCTTCGCAGAGTGCCTCGACCCGGTCGCATTCGGCGTCGAAGGCCGCGAAGTCCGTGTCCAGCTCCTGCCAGAAGAAGGCAAAGGCGTGCTCGTAGGCGTATTTGCGCAGGGAGAGCACCGGCATTTCCCGCACTGCGCGGCCCAGGTCCGCCAGCGCCAGCGGCCGGGCGGGATTGCAGTGGTAGTCGAAGATCCGGCGCAGGGCGGAGGTTAGCAGGTTGTCGCCGCCCCGGAAGGTTTCGGTGAAATAGGCGGCCAGGTCGGCGGGCCGAGGTGCCTGCGCGCGGCCGCTGTTCAGGATATAGCCGCCCGCGACGGTGGGCTGCGCCATCGCGTTGAGGATGGTTTCGCGCGGCAGGTCGCCGCGCCAGCGGTAGTCCGGGTCATAGAGATGCCAGAGATCCGGATCGTCTGTCAGCTCGATAATGACATAATGCGGGAAGGGGTTCTGGTTGTACTTGTTCTCGCGCTCCGGCAGGTGGAACATGTCGAGGAAGACCACCAGCTGCTCGTCGCCGGATTTGGTCGACAGGAGCTGTTCGAAGCGGATCAGGTTCGCTTCCTTGGATTTGCCGTGGTCGTACCATTCGCGCACCGGGATGTTGTAGAGCCGCTCGACCCAGTCGGCGAAGTGGTCCTGGGTGATCTCCTCGCTGTGGTAGGCGAGCTGCATCGCGGGCGTCACCGCAAAGCTGCTGTCCCAGGTGCCGAAGTAGAACGGGCGGAAGTTCAGGTGCGCGTGGCGGCGGATCGCGGCGCAGAGGCAGCTGACGAAGCAATGCACGGTGATTTCGCTGGGGGCGGGGGCGTTGGAGGTGTCTTCGGCGGCTTCAGGGGCCTCGCCCAGCAGCATGCGGATCAGCCCGTCGACGGTGGCGAAATCGCTCTTGGACAGCTCGCGCTCCGGCATCTCGATGCCGTGATCGGTTTCCAGATGCAGCATCAGGTTGATCAGGATCACCGAGTCGACGTGCAGGTCGTCGTTCAGCACCGCCTGCGCGGAGAAGTTCTGCATGTGCGGATTGGCGAGCGGACCGGCCAGGGTCTGGCGGATGGCCTCGAGAATGCTGTCGTAGGTCATGCGGGGACGGCCTCCTGTGCGTATTGGGCCGAGACTTCGCGGCGGCTGATCTTGCCGTTGGCCTGGCGGGGCAGGGCGGGGAGGTGTTTGATCAGGGCGGGCTGCTGGTAGTCGGCCAGCGCGTTGCGGCAGGCCTGGCGGATGGTGTCTTCACTTGCGGTGCCGGCATACAATAGGCCGGCGCGGGCGCCGGAGTGCGGGTCGGGCAGGCGGAAGGCGACGGCGTCACTGACGCCGGGCAGCGCCATCACCGCCTTTTCCACGTCCTGCGGATAGACGTTGAGGCCCGCCACGTTGATCATGTCGTCGGCGCGGGCGGTGAACACCAGCATGCCGGATGCGTTCAGATGGCCGAGGTCGCCGGTGTCTATTTCGTGTCCGGCGACGGTGATGCGCACCGCGTCCGGGCTGCCGTCCCGGCCTGCGGCCAGGGCGGCATGCGGCAGCGGATGGCCGACGTCATAGGGGTTCTGAAGGTCCTGGTTGATGGCGACGCAGCCGGCCTCGGAGCAGCCGTACTGCTGGAACAGATGGGTGGTGCGGGCGCGGATCAGCTGGAACCAGGCCTCCGGCAGCACGGTGCCGGAGGTGTTGGCGGCATAGAGCCGCTGGTCCGCGGGCAGCAGGCGGGCCAGCGTGTGCAGCATCGCGGGCGAGGTGTAGAGCAGCGGCTGATCCGTCTCGCGCAGGCGGCGCAGGATGTATTTCGGGTTCAGGCTGTCGAGCACCACCGGCATATGGCCGCGGTGCAGCGCCACGAAAACGCCGGCAATCAGCCCGTAGGAATGGGTGACGGGGCAGGCGATCACCGGCGTCATCGCGGCGCTGGCGGTGAAGAAGGCGGCGTAGCTTTCGACCTCTGCGGCGATTTCGTCCCAGTGGCGCGTGATCACCTTGGCGGCACCGGTGGTGCCGGAGCTCATCTGCACCAGAACGCCGCCGCGCGGGGCGGTGCCGGTTTGCGGCAGGGCGGTCTGTTTCAGCCCGTCACTGAGCATCACGTCGCAGCCCGCGGCCTGCGCCATTTCGCGGGCTGTTTCGGGCGGGATGCCGGCATGGATCGGGAAGACGCCCGCATTCTGCGCCCGCAGGTACAGAAGCGCCGAAAGCGCGGCGCCGGCGTTCTGCATGTGCAGGCCGTAACGGTGCTTGGCAGGGTCTATCAGCACGCGGTCCAGCCGCGCGGCGAGGTCCGAAGGGTCGATGGGGGTGTCGTTCAGAACAAACATGTCGTCAGTCATCCTTTGCGGTGGCCAGGGCATTGGCGATCAGGTGGCCGTGCTGCGGCCTGTCGGGGTCGATCTTGCGGGTGATCAGGCTTTCGGCGCGGATCTGCGGCGCGAAGGGGGCAAATAAGTCCTGGCGGGCCTGCATCCCGTGCTCGGCGGCGTAGCGGTCCAGCCTGGTGCGGACCCGCCGCCAGAAAGTGGCCTCTGCCAGGCCGTAGTGGCGCTGCAGCAAGGCGGAGAGGTCGGCGAGGTTGAACACGAACAGCGTGTCCATCACCAGCCAGCGCAGCTCCTCGGCGCTGGACATCCGGTGGAATTTGTCCGGCGGCGCGTCCGCGTAGGCCGGATCTATTTGAGCGAGGTCCGGGCAGAGGTCCGGGCGCGAGAGCAATTCCGGCACGTACTCCAGGCTTTCATGGAAGTCGCGGGCGATGAGGCCTGTCGGCCAGCCGTTGTCATGGCGCAGGATCAGGTTCTGGCCGTGCGCCTCCAGCCCGATGCCGTGGGCCACCATCAGGTGCCAGATTGGCAGCACCGCCACCTCGATCAGCTGCGCGAGCCAGGCGTCCAGCCCGTGCGCCTCGATCCAGGGGGCAATCAGCGGCCTGCCGTCGGTTTCGGTCAGGGCGAGGCCGTTGAAGGGCATCATGCTGCCGGCGGGCAGGCCGAGCGACTCCGGGCTCTGGCGCCAGATCGCGGCCAGATGCCCGTCCAGCGCGGTGCCGCGGCCGGCGGTGATGGCGGCGTATTCCGGCAGGATGGTCAGCGGGTAGCGGCTGGCGAACAGCGGGTCGCTGTCCAGCACCGCCGCCAGCCATTGGGAGACCGCCGGGGCGACGGCGACCGATTCCGGCGCGAGGGTGCGCAGCGAGGACGTGTTGCGCATCGCCATCGCGGTTTTCACATGGGCGCGGGCAGGGGTTCCCGCGCGCATCAGGGTGCGCACCGACTGGGTGGCGCGGTAGGCTTCGCCGATGGGGCCGGTTTCTGCCAGCCGGCCTGCGGTGCGCCATGCGTTGAACAGCGGATCGTCCTGCAGCTTGGCGTGCTGCCAGGGGTGCAGGGGCAGCAGGCAGTGGGCGCCGAGCGGGGTGCCCCGTGTATCGGCCAGCGCGGCGATGCGGCGCCATTCGGCGGTGCCCAGCTCCTGTTCCCAGAAGCTGTCCGCGGGCAGGGACTGCTGCACCAGCGACCGGTGGAACAGCACGCCGGTCAGGCGGAAGGCCGCGCCGCCCTCCGGCCCGTAGGCGAGGTGGTCGGCATCGGAAAACCCGCTGCGGGCCTTGAAGCAGGGGTGGTAGGGGTGGCCCTCGTGCAGCGCGGTTTCCAGCGCCGAGATTCCCAAACGGTGCCGCCGCGCTGCGGCGGGGATGTGCAGCGCGGTCAGGTCGCTGAGGTGTTCGGTATGGCAGAGGTCGGCGCGCAGGATGTCCAGTGCGGGGGAGGGGGCCGCGGCCGCCGCCAGCACGTCCGCGGCGGCGGCGGGGCGCCAGCGGCTGCCGTCCCGGATCTCGATGCTTCCCTCCTGCAACCGGTAGCGGCCGAAGGCGCCGCGGCGGCCGCGGGCGCGGAACCGGGTCTGGCGCAGCGACCAGCTGACGGTCTGGCCGCGGTCCAGCTGCAGCGCGGCAGCCCAGCCCTCGCAGAGCAGCGCCTCGCACAGCTGGCGCAGGACGCGGGGCGCGGAGGCAGTGCGGCTCAGCGGCTCATGCAGGGACATCGGCAAGCTCCTGCACCAGCTTCGGCCGGGCCGCGGCGATGGGGTTCGGCATCTGCAGGAACAGTCCTTCCTGTGTTTCGGTCTGCAGCTCGTCCACGTTGTGGGCGCGGGTCAGCAGGTTGGCCTTGGCGGTGAGGGACGGGGCGGTCAGCAGGTAGCGGGCGAATTCCGCCCCGGCGCCGGTGAGGCGGTCGGCGGCGGCGGACAGGCGGCGGCGCAGCAGCAGCAGCAGCGCGGGTTCGCTGGCCAGGCCGTCGCGGCCGAGGCGGCGGATCACGGCGAAGATCTGGTTGACCACATGGTAGTACGCCAGCCGCTCGTTGATGTGCGCGCGGGGGTAGACCAGCGCCGGCTGGCCGGCCAGCGAGGGTTCCAGCGCGCAAAGGCGGGGGAAGGCGTCCTGCGCGATGAAATAGCCCTGGTTGTCGCGGTAGTAGCCGCAGGACGGCAGGCCGCTGCCGAGGTCCAGCAGGCTGTTCTGCTGGTGCGCCTCCAGCGCGATGCCGTGCCGGTCGTACAGCTCCAGCACCGGGTCCAGCATGCAGTCGAGGTAGGCGTCGAACCAGCGGCAGGCGGTGTCCCCCGCGGGCTGGCCGCGATCCGATGCCAGCCGTTGGATGATGCCGGTGAGCAGCGCGCTGCGGCCGGGCAGCGGGTCGGCGGTGAGGGCGGCGAGGTTGTAGACCCCCTGGCCTGCGCGGCCGGTAAACGGGTTCTCGCGGAAGATCACCTCGAATCCGCTTTCGCTGCGGCCCGGCAGGTTCAGGGTCAGATAGGCCGGGTCGTTGATGATCCGGAACCTGGGGCTGAGCCTGGCGGCGCCGAGACCGCGCAGCAGCCGGGCCATGGAGACACCGGTTTCGAGCTCGTTGCGCTTGGTCACCCGCAGGGAGTTGGTCAGCCGCACCGGGATCGAGAATTTCAGCATCCAGGGGCATTCGGGGGCAAATAGCGTGCGCATGGAGGAGGTGGCGGCAAAGGCGCAGCCGCCCTCGCCCAGGTCGCGCAGCCGCCCCGAGGCCATCAGCGCCTGCACCGCCGGGTCCAGCCGCAGCATCTGCGCCTGCAGCGGATGCGCCGGGATCAGGGTCTCATGCGGCTGCAGCCGGAAGGCGCTGCCGGCGCCGGGGATCTGGCGGACCAGACCGGCGGCGGTGCCCTGTGCTGCGCCTTGCGCCACAAGGGCGCTGTCGGCGGCAAAGAAGGCGAGGCGGAACCGGCCCGCGTATTCAGGCGCGTAGACCGCCTGCTGCCAGCCGGTCAGCCCGTCCCGGCTTTTGGGGGTGGGGTGCAGCCAGTGGCCGTAGCTGAGCGCCTGCTCTGCGGCCAGGAAGCCGTCCGGCTCCGGCGCGTCGGCATGGCGGCACAGGATCGCTTCGATTTCGGCATTGCTGTTAAAGATGCCGCGCAGGAAGTCCGGCAGCTTGCCTGCGCCGCCGGCATTCAGCCGGGCAAAGCATTCCTGCGCGACCAGGGTGAGCACCTGCACCGGTGCCGCGGCCTGCCAGGCACTGGAGCCCGAAAAGCGGATCTGCGCCGGGCCGAAGCAGTGCGGGCCGGACTGGGAAAAATACTCGATCTGCACGCGCAGGCGGGCGGGGATATGGCTGAGCGGGATTTCGACGGAATCGCGGCTGCCGGCCAGCGTGGCGCTGCCGGCCGCGATTTCGCGCAGATAGGTGTTCAGCAGGGCCTGCAGCGAGGCGGCTTGCGCGGCAGCCGCGGCGCAGGGGCCGGGGTGAATGGCTTGCTGGAGGCTCATCTCGGGCCTCCCGGCAGGGAGGGGGAAGGGGCGGGGTGCATGGTGCTGAGTGGTCCCGTGGCCGTGCCGCGGCGCGCGAAACACCCCGGCACGGAGGCCGGGCCGTCAGGCGGGCGGTCAGTTTTTGACAAGAACTAGCGGGATGGCTGGCTGCGGAGCGGCGCGGGGCAGAGGGCTGGGCGCCGGATGTGAAGGTGCCTTCACGCCCCGTGTCTAGACTGTGCCGCGGGGCGGGAAAAGGGAATTCTTAGTATTTTAGTGGGATTTGCGGTTTCCGGCGGGCAACCGCCGGAAACCGCAGGGCCGGATGGGCCTTAGAACTTGAGCGTGGCAACAACCGAGATGTTGCGGCCCGGTTCGTTGAAGGCGGTGATGGTCGAGGACGTGTATTCAGTGCCGTAGGTCGAGCGGTCGGCGTAGCGCTTGTCGAACACGTTGTCGACGGCGGCGCGGATGGTCAGGTTGTCCAGCGACGGCGGGCTGTATTCGGCAAAGAGGTTCAGCACCCCGTAGCCCGGCTGCTTCTGGGTGTAGCTCTCGTAGACGCCGTTGTCGTTGGACAGCGCCGCCTCGACGCTGCCGCCGACCAGCAGGTTCATCGCGGCGATTTCCTGCTGCAGTTCGAAGGCCAGCACTTTTCCGATCGGGGTGCCGGAGTCGACCAGGAAGAAGCTTTCCGCCGGGCCGCCGTTGAATTCGACATCGCTGTTGTTCATGGTGAAGCGGGCGAAGCCGCTGTCCCAGCCGTAAGTGGCGGCGATGTTGAAGCCCTTGCTTTCGAAGTCGTTGGTGACAACGGCATTGCCGGAGACGCCGCGCACGTTGTCGATATTGGTCTTGAACAGCTCGCCGCCCAGGGTCCAGCTGCCGCGCTGCCAGTCGGCGCCGACGACGATGTTTTTGGCGCGCGAGGATTGCAGGTCGGAGTAGTCCCAGGCCTGATAGAACAGGAAGTTGTCTTCCAGATCGTAGCCGCCGAAGACATTGGAGTAGCCGGCCCGCAGCGACAGCGAGTCGGTCAGGTCATAGACCAGCGACAGGTTGCCGCTTGCGCCCGAGGTGGAGCCGGTGAAGGCGGTGCCGGACTGCGCGAAGTCCTGGCCGGTGAAGTCCTGCCAGTCATAGCGCAGACCCGCCGAGACGCTGAGGCGGTCGGTGGGCTCAAGCCGGGCCTGGGCGAAGATGCCGAGGTTCTTGCTTTCCTCGCCGGTCTTGCCGTTGGTCCAGGTGGCGTTCACCGAGCTTTCGCGGACCTGGTAGTCGACACCTGCCGTGATGGTGTTGCTGTCCGACAGGTGGAAGTCGTTCTGCAGCGTCAGCGCGTAGGTGTTGGAGCTGGTCGCGGTGGAATCCCCGAACGGGTCGCTGGGGCGGTCGACGTTGATTTCGGAAAAGCCGAGGGTCGCCGACGGGTCCCAGAGGCCGGTTTCATTGCCGCTTTCGTAGCGCAGCGAGGCGATGCGGCGTCTGGTGTTGTAGGGCGCGAAGCCGCGGCTGCTGGCGCCGAAGTTGGGCTGGAAGTTGCGGATTTCGTTGTCCTGCACCTCTTGCAGCGACAGTTCGATGCGGTCGCCCTGATCGCCCTCATAGGCGAATTTCAGCAGGCCCGCGGACAGGTTCGCGGCGGAGCCGGACATTTCGTTGCCGTCGCCGTCCTCGTAATTGCCGCCGGTGGCGCGCTTGGCGTAGCCGAGGATTTCAAAGCCGCCGCTGCGGCCTGCCAGGGTCAGCGAGCCCTGGGCGGTGTTGCCGTTGCTGGAATAGGACAGGCGGGACTGGCCGCCGAAGGTTTCGCCGTCCTCCAGGATGTCCTCGGCGTCGATGGTTTCCATCACCACCCGGCCGGCCAGCGCACGGGGTCCGGCATCGGCGGGGGCGACGCCGGGGTCGACGCGCACCGATTTCATCAGGCCGGGGTCGAAGGCGTTGGCGCTGACGTGGTGGAAGGTGCGGTTGTTCTGGCTGACGCCGTCGACCTGCACCGCCAGGTTCAGCATGTCGACGCCGTTGACGAAGATCTTCTGCGCAATCGGGATGCCGCCGCCGACGGAGACCGAGGCGATGCCTGCAAAAAGGTCCTTGAGATCGCCCATTGCGGCGCGTTCGATTTCGGCGTCGGCGACATAGATCGAGGTGGCGCGGTCGGCGGCGTTGCCGATCGGATCGCGCTGCTTGACCACGATCGGGTCGAGCGACAGGATCTCGTCGTCTTCTGCCAGCGCGGCGGAGGCGGTGATGAGTGTGAGCGCGGTGCTGCAGAGCAGCCCGGACAGGCGGATGCTGGAAGTTCGTGCCATGATTAACCCGTGTTCTTGGAGCTGTTAGCTTGGGTTAATTCCTGGCTCGCCTTGTCAAAGGCCTGCGCCTCATAGGCAGGAAATCGCCGGGGTGCAAGGGGGTATTGTTGACTGAATTACTTTGCCATGCGCTGTTGCAGCTTTGCCCCGACGGGCGCGCAGCGGCTGCGGGGCCGCTGCGCGCGGGCGTCACTTGGCGGACGCGAAGGACATCAGCGCATAGGTGATCTGGGCGGTGGTGAACTCCGACACCCGGCTGTCCGCCGTCGGGGCCAGCTCCACCACGTCGCAGCCTGCCAGATTGCGGCCCGCCAGCGCAGAGCGCACGATGTTGAGTGCCTGGTAGTAGCCGAGGCCGCCGGGGACGGGCGTGCCGGTGGCGGGCAGGATGGCCGGGTCCAGCCCGTCGACGTCAAAGCTGACGTAGACGTCCTGCGGGAAATCCTTGGGCAGGGTCACGGACTGGATATTGCCGGTGACAAGCTCCTCGGCGTCGATGGAGACCACGTTGCAGGCGGCGCGGCGGTCGACCTCCTCCTGGCTCATGGCGCGGACGCCGTACTGGGCGATGCGGACACCGTCTTCCTCTGCCAAGAGTTGCATCACCGAGGCGTGGGAGTGGCGTTCGTCCTGATAGGCCTTGCGCAGGTCGGCGTGGGCGTCGATCTGGACGATGCCGACGGGGCGCCCCAGCGCGCGGGCAACACCGCGCACCGCGCCGTAGCTGAGGGCGTGCTCGCCGCCCAGTGTCACCGGCACCGCGCCCGCGGCCACCGCGGCCTCGGTGCGGGCGGCGATGCGCTCCATCACCTGGGGCAGCGGGCCGGTACAGTCAACGGCGTCCTCGGTCACGATGCCGGCGGCGCAGGGTTCGCTGTCGCGGTAGAGGCGTTCCAGCTCGACGCTGGCTTCAAGGATGGCCTCCGGGCCGCCCTCGGTGCCGCCGCCGTAGGAGACGGTGCGCTCCAGCGGCACCGGGATCACCCGGAAGCGGGCAGTGGCGGGATCGCGTTCGGCGTCGCTCAGTTCGCCTTCGAGGAAATAGGTCATGACAGGCGGTCCTTGAAATCGTCATAGGAGGGGGTGCGCAGGAGTTTCAGCGCGTCGGTATCGGAGTTCCACAGCGCAATCGCGGGCAGGGGAACGCCGTTGAAAGTGTTGGTCTTGACCATCGAGTAATGCGACTGGTCGAGGAAGGCGATGCGGTCGCCGGGCTGGGGCGGCGCGGCAAAGCCGTAGTCGCCGATCACGTCGCCGGCCAGGCAGGACGGCCCGCCGAGCCGGTGCGGCGGCACGTCCGACACTTCGCCCAGGAGGTCGGGGCGGTAAGGGGCCTCGATCACGTCGGGCATGTGGCAGGTGGCGGAGATATCGGTGATCGCCAGCGGCATGGCGTTTTCCGCCACATCCAGGATCTCCCCCACCAGGATGCCGGAATGCAGCGCCACCGCCTCACCCGGTTCGATGAAGACCTCGACATCGTAGGTTTCGCGGATATGGCGGATCAGGGCGATCAGCCCGTCGCGGTTGTAATCCGGCATGGTGATGTGGTGGCCGCCGCCGAGGTTGATCCATTTCAGCTGCTTGAGGCGGGCGCCCATCTTCTCTTCCAGCGCGGCGAAGGTGCGCTGCAGCGGCTCGAACAGCTGTTCGCAGAGCGTGTGCATGTGCAGGCCCTCGACGCCCTCCCAGTCCTGTTCTGTCAACTGGGATACCGGCGTGCCGAGGCGTGAGCAGGGGGCGGTAGGGTCGTATTTCTCGTTCCAGCCCTCGGAATGCTCCGGGTTCACGCGCAGGCCGATGGAGATGCTCTCGCCGCCTGCGCGGGCCTCGGCGATCAGCGGTGCGAAGCGGCGGTGCTGGGCCGGGGAGTTGAAGATCAGGTGATCCGACAGGCGGATGATTTCCGGCAGGTCGGCGGCCTTGAAGCCCGCGGAATAGGTGGTGACCTCGCCGCCGAATTCCTCGCGCGCCAGCCGCGCCTCGTAAAGGCCGGAGGCGCAGGTGCCGGACAGGTAGCGCCGGACCAAGGGGGCGACAGCAAACATCGAGAACGCCTTGAGCGCAAGGAGGACATTGGCGCCGGAGGCATCCGCCACCTGTTTCAGGATCGTCAGGTTACGCTCGACCGCGGCCTCATCCACCACGAAACAGGGCGAGGGCACACGGTGCAGGTCGAAACGGGCAAAGCTTTCGGTGGAGAGCGCTTTGATGTCCATGGCGGGGTCTTTCGTTGCGGCGGGAACGGAAAGGGCCGGCTTCTGAAGAAACCAGCCCGAAATGTCTGGCCGCGGGCAGTGGATGCCCGCAGCCGGTGTCTTGGAGTGCCTAGAACTCCGGGTGGCCGTCCAGTTCGACCACCTGCCAGGGCAGGCCGTCGGTGTTCAGCATGTCCATGAAGGCATCCGGGTCCAGCTGTTCGGTGTTCCACACGCCCGGCTCGCGCCAAGTGCCGTTCATCACCATCGCCGCGCCGATCATCGCGGGCACGCCGGTGGTGTAGGCCACCGCCTGGCTGCCGACCTCGGCATAGCATTCCTCGTGGTCGCAGATGTTGTAGATGTAATAGGTCTTCTCTGCGCCGCCGTCCTTGGCCGGGCCGGTGATGATGTCGCCGATGCAGGTCTTGCCCTTGGTCAGCTCACCCAGTTCGGAGGGGTCCGGCAGAACGGTTTTCAGGAACTGCAGCGGGATGATTTCCTGGCCGTTGTGCATCACCGGCTCGATGCCGGTCATGCCGACGTTCTGCAGCACGGTGACGTGGTTGATGTAGGCGTCGCCGAAGGTCATCCAGAAGCGGGCGCGCTCGATCTCGGGGAAGTGGGTCGACAGCGACTCCAGCTCCTCGTGGTACATCAGGTACATGTTCTTCTTGCCCACGGCAGGGAAGTCGAACTCGTGCTTGTGGGTCATTGCCGGGGTTTCGACCCAGGCGCCGTTTTCCCAGTGGCGGGCCGGGGCGGTGACTTCGCGGATGTTGATTTCCGGGTTGAAGTTGGTGGCGAACGGCTTGCCGTTGTCGCCGCCGTTGCAGTCCAGCACGTCGATCAGGCGGATGCCCTCCAGCTTGTGCTTGCGCACCCAGGTGGCCATGATCGAGGTGACGCCCGGGTCAAAGCCTGCGCCCAGGATCGCGGTCAGGCCGGCTTTCTTGAAGCGCTCCTGATAGGCCCACTGCCATTTGTATTCGAACTTGGCCTCGTCCTCGGGCTCATAGTTGGCGGTGTCGAGATAGTGGATGCCGGCCTCGAGGCAGGCGTCCATCAGCACCAGGTCCTGGTAGGGCAGGGCCAGGTTGACCAGCAGCTCGGCGCCGGTTTCCTTGATCAGCGCCACGGTGTCGGCGACCTTCATCGCGTCCAGCTGGGCAGTGCGGATGGTGACGCCGGTGCGTTCCTTGACGTTGGCGGCAATGTCCTCGCACTTGGAGACCGTGCGGCTGGCCAGGGTGATCTCCTTAAAGATCTCCGGGTGCATCGCCATTTTGGTGACAGTGACGGATCCGACGCCGCCGGCGCCAACAACCAGAACCTTTTCCATGTGTTTGTTCCTTTGCAGAAGGGGCCGAGGCCCCGGTGTTCCGATGTGCCCCTGGGTCGTCTTCCGGGGGGCGGCTTCAGTCGAAATATGTGCTGCCGGCCAGGCTGTCCTTGTAGGCGGCAATCATTTGCCGGCGCTCTGCGGCGTTGACCTTGCCGGACTTCACGGCCCGTTCCACCCGTTTGCGGAAGGTTTCCAGGCAGAGCCGCGGGTCGTATTCGACATAGGACAGCACCTCGGCAATGGTGTCGGCCTCGGTTTCGTGCTCGATATCAAAGCCGCCCTGGCCGTCCAGCGAGATGGTGACCACGTTGGCATCGCCAAAGAGGTTGTGCAAGTCGCCGAGCGTCTCCTGGTAGGCGCCGACAAAGAACACGCCGATCAGATAGTGCTCACCCTCGCGCAGGTCGTGCACCGGCAGCGCGTTGGCGGTGCCGTCGGCGAGGATGAAGTGATCCAGCTTGCCGTCGCTGTCGCAGGTGATGTCGGTGATCATCGCGTTGCGCGACGGCAGCTCGTTCAGGCGCTGAATCGGCATCATCGGGTGCAGCTGGTCGATGGCCCAGACGTCCGGCAGCGACTGAAACAGCGAGAAGTTGCCCTGGTAGTGGTCGGTGAAGGCGCCGAGCGCGCTGGCGGCTTCGGACAGGGTCTCGTCCCCGCGCGCCGCCGCCTTGAACAGGCCCGCCAGATACAGGAACCCCTGTTCGGCGCGCGACAGCTGCTCCAGCCCGATCTGGCCGCGGCGGAACAGCGCCCGCAGCTCGTCCCGGTAATAGATCGCGTCGTTCAGCGCCTCCTGAAAGCGCGGCCCGCCGATGTAGGCCTCCACCGCCATCAGGTCCGAGACCAGGTGGTGGTCGTCGGGCCGCACCTCCGGCTTTTCCGGCGCGTCATAAAGCGTGGCGCCCAGAACCTCGAAGATGAAGATCGAGGAATGCGCCACCACGAACCGGCCGCTTTCGGTGACGATGGTGGGGTGGGCGATGCCCGCCTCATCCAGCGCGTAGCGGATGGTTTCGACGATGTTGGTGCAATATTCGTTGACGGTGTAATTGACCGAGTTCTCGTCCGGGCGGCGCTCGCCGGTGTAATCGACGCCAAGGCCGCCGCCGAGGTCCATATGGGTCAGCGGCGCGCCCATGCGGGTCAGTTCTACAAAGAAGCGGCAGGCTTCGTCCGCGGCGCGGCGGATGTCGAAGATGTTGGGCACCTGGCTGCCCAGGTGGCTGTGCTGCAGCACCAGGCAGTCGAGGAAGCCGCTGTCGCGCAGGCGGCCCATCAGCGTCACCAGGTCATGCGCGCCAAGGCCGAAGGTGGAGCGGTCGCCGGAGCTTTCCTGCCATTTGCCGGTGACGCGTTCAGTCAGCTTGACCCGCACGCCGAGCAGCGGGCGGATGCCCAGATCCTCGGCCACCCGGCGGATGATCTCGAACTCGTCCAGCGTTTCGATCACGATCACCGTGTTGTGGCCGAGCTTGCGCGACAGGATCGCCAGCCGGATGAAGGCTTCGTCCTTGGAGCCGTTGCAGATCAGCAGCGCGTCTTCGGGCAGCGGCTGCGACAGGGCGATCATCAGCTCGGGCTTGGAGCCTGCCTCCAGCCCGTAGCTGAACTTCTGGCCTGCGGCCATCAGATGCCCGATCACCTCGGCCTGCTGGTTCACCTTGATCGGGAACACGCCGCGGTAGCGGCCCTTGTAGCCCGCGTTCTCGATGGCGCTGTTGAAGGCCTCGTGCAGCTGGGTCAGGGACTGCTCCAGGAACTGATGCACCCGCAGCACCACCGGCGCCGAGATGCCGCGCGCCTCGATTGCCGCGATCACCTCCGGCAGCGGGGTCGGCTTGGCGTCCGGCGCCTGCGGCACCCGCAGCGCCACGGCGCCGTCCGGGGTGACCTCCAGCATGCCGCTGCCCCAGGCGTCGAGGCCGTAGAGGCCCTCGAAGGTCTCTGCCGCGCCGCTCATCGGCTGCGCACCCGTGCAGGGCGTTTCGAAAAATCTGAGGGGGAGAGCCGGTGCGGCATCGCGGGGCCTTTCTGTCCAGAGTTGTTGGGCTGGGAGGTGCAAAGCTGACGGTTCGGGTCGAAGCCTTATCAGGTGCAGGACCGTGCGGTGGCCGCCTCCTTACAATCGGCGTTCCGCTGCATCAAGAGGTTTTCTGCCGCCAGGACGGTGATTTGCGCGCCTTCGCCTGACTGCCGCGGCAGCAGGCCGCCAGGACGCATGCGGCGGCGGAACAGCGGATCTGGACTTTTGCAGCACTAGCCAGTAAGCCCCCCTTGATTTTGAGCAAGCCGTCACAGCCAGCCAAATTCCATCTCTTCAGAGGACAGGAAATGGCACATTGGAAGGTTTTGCAACTGGCCGCACCGGTTTTTTTCGCGCTGGCAGGCGCGGCGGCGGCGCAGGAAGTAACCATAGAAACGGCACGGGGCCGCGTCGAGCTGCCTGAAATTCCTGAAAGAATCGTGGTTCTGGACATCGCGGCCGCGGACACGCTGGCGGCGCTCGGAGTGCAGCCCGCCGGGGTGCCTGCCAACATGTATGTCAGCTATCTGGACGGTTTGCAGGCAAAGGCGGCCTCCGCGGGCACGCTGTTCGAGCCGGATTACGAGGCGATCGCCATGCTGGCGCCGGATCTCATTGTGGCGGGCGGGCGGTCCTCAACCCAGGTGGCGCCGCTGTCGGAGATCGCGCCGGCCATCGATATGACGATCTGGGGCACCGACCTGACGGTGCAGGCGCTGGCGCGGCTGCGGGACTATGGCCGGCTGACCGGGCGCGAAGCGCAGGCGGCAGACCTGGAGGCGGCCTTCAACGCCCGGCTGGAGGACGCCAGGGCGGCGGTGGCAGGGCGCGGCGATGCGCTGATCGTGATGACGAACGGGCCGCGGGTCTCGGCCTATGGCGCGCATTCGCGGTTCGGCTGGCTGCACCAGGCGCTGGAGCTGCCGGAGGCGGTGCCGGATCTGGATGCGCAGACCCATGGCGAGGCGGTGTCGTTCGAGTTCATTGCCGCCGCCGATCCCGACTGGCTGATCGTGGTCGACCGGGCGCTGGCGCTGGGGCAGAGCAATCAGGCCGCAAAGGTCACGCTGGACAATGCGCTGGTGGCTGGCACCACGGCCTGGAAGACGGGGCAGGTGATCTATCTGAACCCCGCGAATGTCTATGTGGCGGGCGGCGGCATCCAGTCGATGACGGCCACGCTGGAGGAAATCCGCAGCGGGTTTGCGCAGGGCGTTAAAGCTGGTGGCTGATCTGACCGCCCCCGTTTCAGCTGCGCCGCGCCGCTGGCTGCTGCTGGCGGCGGTGCTGCTGGTGCCGTTGGCCGTGGTCAGCCTGCTGGTGGGGGCCGGGCCGCTGCCGCTTGGCTCCTTGCTGAGCGATCCGCAGGCGCTGCAGGTGCTGGCCGTCAGCCGCATCCCGCGCACCGCCGCGGTGCTGCTGACCGGCGCCGCGATGGCGGTGGCGGGGGTGATCATGCAGCTCCTGGTGCGCAACAGGTTTGTCGAGCCGGGCACCACCGGCACCAGCGAGGCGGCGATGCTGGGCCTGTTGGCGGTGACGCTGCTGGCGCCTGCCGCCCCCATACCGGTCAAGATGCTGGCGGCGGCGGCGGCGGCGCTGGCGGGCACCGGCGTGTTCATGCTGCTGGCCCGCCGCATCCCGCCGCAGCAGGTGCTGCTGATCCCGCTTTCCGGCCTGATCTATGGCGGGCTGCTGATGGCCTGCGCCACCTTCATCGCCATCGAGGGCGGGCTGCTGCAATACCTTGGCGTCTGGATGAGCGGCGAGTTCTCCGGCATCCTGGCGGGGCGCTACGAGCTGTTGTGGCTGGCGGGCGGGCTGGCGCTGCTGAGCTATTTCGCGGCCGACCAGTTCACCATCGCGGGCCTGGGCCGTGACGTCAGCCTGAACCTGGGCCTGCGCTACGGGCAGGTGCTGGGGTTCGGCATCGTCACCGTGTCGCTGGTGTCGTCGCTGGTGATCGTGACCGTTGGAATGCTGCCCTTCGTCGGGCTGGTGGTGCCCAATCTGGTGTCGCGCCTGATGGGCGACAACCTGCGCGAAAGCCTGCCCGTGGTGGCCGCTGCCGGCGCCGGGCTGCTGCTGATCTGCGATATTCTGGGGCGGCTGCTGCGCTATCCCTACGAGATCCCGGCCGGCACCGTTTTCGGCATCTTCGGCGCCGCGGTGTTCCTCTATCTGCTGCTGGGGCGGCGGGCCGATGGCTGAGCGGCGGCTTGTTGCCCTGGGCGGCCTGCTGGCGGCGGCAGCGGCGCTGTTCTTGTTCTGGGGGCTGCGCGGGCCGAGCGCCTATATCCTGGAGCTGCGGCTGGTCAAGCTGGCGGCGCTGCTGGCGGTGGGCGCCGCGGCCGGGGTGGCGACGGTGCTGTTCCAGACCCTCAGCCAGAACCGCATCCTGACGCCTTCTATCATGGGGTTTGATGCGCTGTTCCTGCTGCTGCAGACCGGTCTGGTGGCGGGGCTGGGGGCTGCGGGCGCCAGCCGTATCAGCGGCCTGCCGGGGTTCGCGCTGGAGACCGCGGTGATGCTGGCGGCGGCGCTGGCGCTGTTCACCGCCCTGCTGGGCCGCACCCGCCATGACATCCAGCTGATGGTGCTGGCGGGTGTGGTGCTGGGGGTGATGTTCCGCACCCTCACCGCCTTTCTGCAGCGGCTGATGGACCCGTCGGAATTCACCATGGTCGAGGCCCGGATGTTTGCCCAGTTCAGCGGCATCGACCGCGCTGCGCTGCTCGCGGGGCTGGGGCTGATGGCGCTGGCGGGCCTATGGCTCCTGCGCAATCACCATGTGCTGGACGTGGCCGCCCTGGGCCGCGGTCCGGCGCGCAGCCTGGGCGTGGCCTATGACCGGCTGCAGCTGCGGGTGCTGTGCCTGATTGCGGCGCTGGTCTCGGTCGCGACCGCGCTGGTCGGGCCGATGGCCTTTCTGGGGCTGCTGGTCTCCAGCCTTGCCCACAGCCTGATGCAGAGCCACCGCCACGCGCTGCTGCTGCCCGCCGCGGCGCTCATCGGGGCGCTCATTCTGGTGGCGGGCCAGACCGTGTTCGAGCGCCTGCTGCATCTGCAATCCACCCTGGCGGTTGTCATCGAGTTCTGCGGCGGCTTCCTATTCCTGTTCCTGCTGGTGAAAGGCAAAATCCGGTGATTGAAATCTCAGGCCTCCGCTTCGGCCCCGCTGCGCATCCCATCCTGCACGGCATTGACGCCGCAATTCCGGCGGGCCGGATCACCGCGCTGATCGGCCCCAACGGCGCGGGCAAGTCGACGCTGCTGAACCTGATCGCCCGGCAGCTGGCGCCTGCCGGCGGCAGCATCCGGCTGGACGGGCAGGACCTGCTGCAGGCGGAGCCTTCGCAGCTGGCCCGCAGGATGGCGGTGGTGGCGCAGCAGGCCAGCGTCGGCAGCCGGGTCCGGGTCCGGGACCTGATCGGCTTCGGCCGCTGGCCGCACTGCCGGGGGCGGCTTGGCGCGGCGGACCGCGCCGCGGTCCGCGATGCGGTGGCGCTGTTCGGCCTCGAGGGGCTGGAGCAGCGGTTTCTGGATGAGCTGTCGGGCGGCCAGCGGCAGCGGGCCTTCATCGCGATGGCCTATGCGCAGGACACGGACTGGCTGCTGCTGGACGAGCCGCTGAACAATCTCGACCTGCACCACGCCCGCAACCTGATGGCGCAGCTGCGCCAACTTGCCCAAGCGCGGGGCAAGGGCATTGTGATCGTGGTGCATGACCTGAATTACGCGATCAGCTGGTCGGATCATGTGGTTGCGCTGCAGGGCGGGCGGGTTGCCTTTCAGGGGCCGGTGGCGGAGGCCGCCACGGCGGAGCGGCTGACCGCGCTGTACCGGACGCCGGTGATGCTCACCCTATTGGACGGGCGGCCGTTCGCGCAGTACCACCGGTAGCGGCCAAAGCGGCTGCCCGGAAGCGGCAAATCCCTGCAGGCGCGGGGCTGAACGGCGCCTGATCGGTGGCATTTTAGTTAAACGCAGCTTGGCGGCGCTGCGGCGGCAACTCAAAGTTAACGCGGCCGTGCAACGGTTTATTGCATTTTCACAGGCGCCGGGTCCCACCATGAAGCTGAAGCGAACGGCGCGGGTTGCGGCAGGCATTGCCTGCCTTGGTGCCGCGTTCATGATATTTGCACCGCACGTGACGAGTTATATTTCACGGGCCGCGGTGGTCAACGCACCCATCATTTCCGTCAAAAGCCCTTTTGACGGTGCGCTGATGTCGGACGCGCTGGCGCCTGCGACGCCTGTGCTGCCGGCCACGGCAATCGTCGAGCTGCAGGCGTCGCGCTCCAGCCGGACCGAGCTTGCGCGGCTGGAAGCCAGAATCGGGATCCTGTCCCGTGAAGAGACTTCGATCAGCAGGGAAATTGCCGCCCTGACCCGGCTCGACCAGCAGCTTCTGGTTCGGATGGGGCAGGTGCAGACGCTGGCCCGGCAGGTGCTGGAGGCGCAGCTGAGCGGATTGCGCGGTGAGCTGGCGGCCGCGCGCGAGCGGCAGGAGCGGCTGGCGCGGGATGCCGAGAGGCTCGGCCGGTTGTCGGACAACGGGTCGGTGCCGCAGACCCAGGCCGACACGGCGGTTTCGCTCGCGGCGGAGGCAAACGGCGAGGTGATCCGGCTGGCTGCGGCGGTGGAGGAAACGGTGCGGAGCATGGCCGGGATCAAGGACGGCATCCTGCCGGGGCTGGGCACCGAGGACGGCAGCTATGCCCGGCAGCGCCGGGACGAGGTCGCGATCCGGCTGGCAGACCTCAAGGGCCGCAAAGCCCGGGCCGCCGCACAGCGCGCCGGCCTTCTGCAGGAGGCGGAGGCGCTGCGCAAGGAAGTGGACCGGTTTGACCGGTTTGCCCCGCAACTGCCCACCGGCACGGTGGTCTGGTCGGCAACCCCGGCCAAGGGGGCGGTGATTGCCTCGGGGGACGAAGTTCTGCAGCTGCTCGATTGCTCGCGCAGGTTCGTCGAGGTGTTCGTGCATGAAACCGCGTTTGAGGCCATCCGCCCCGGCGATACCGCGCGGGTGCGGCTGCGCGGCTCTGACCAGTCGTTCCACGCCACCGTCGAGGCGCTGCGGGGCGCCGGCAGCCAGCGGGCCACCGGGCTGCTCGCCGCCGAGCCGGAGAACCTCACCGAAGGCAGCCTGTCGGTGATGCTGCGCCTTGCCCCGGCGGATGTGGCGAAGGCGGGCGTGGCGCAGAATTTCTGCGATGTCGGGCGCACCGCCGAAGTGCGCTTTGACCGCGGTTTCGGCAGCATGCTGACGGTTGCGGGCCTCTGGTTCGAGGAACTGCTGCGCGGCATCGCGCCGCCGCTCGCCGGTGCGTTGTCCCCTGAGGAGGGCGGCCCTCCGGATGCAGGCTGAATCCCTTGTCCCCCTGCTGCTGATTACTGCGGCGATCCTGCTGTTCGGCAACCGGTGGCAGAACAGCCACTGGGCCGACCGGCTGGTGGTGGCAGGGCTGGCCGTGGTGATCCTGCGCTATCTGGAGTGGCGGCTGTTCGAGACGGTGCTGCCGGCGGGCGTTTTCAGCGTCACCGGTCTGTTTGTCTGGTCGGTCTTCATCGTCGAGATGCTGGCCTGGCTCGATACCGCTGTGCTGTATGCCTACATGCTGCGCCGGACCAACCGCACGCCGGAAGCGGACCTCCACGAGGCGCGGCTGCGCGCCATGCCTGCTGCGGATCTGCCCGAGGTTGACGTTTTCATTGCCACCTACAACGAGCCCGCCGAGGTGCTGGAGAAGACAATTGTCGGCGCCGTGGAGCTGGACTGGCCGCAGGCAAAGCTCAATGTCTGGGTGCTGGATGACGGGCGGCGCGGCTGGCTGCAGCGCATGAGCGAACGGCTGGGGGCCGGCTATCTGACTCGCGCCGACAACGCCCATGCCAAGGCCGGCAATATCAATGCCGCGGTCGCGCGCACCTCCGCCCCCTTCTTCCTGGTGCTGGATGCGGATTTCATACCGCAGCGGAATTTCCTTTACCGGGCGATGGGGTTCTTTGCGGATCCTGAAATCGGGATCGTTCAGATCCCGCACAACTTCTTCAACCCCGATCCGATGCAGGCGTCGCTGAACATGAGCAAGGTCATGCCCGACGACCAGCGCTTCTTCTTCGAAGCGATCATGCCGGGGCGCGACGGCTATGACTGCGCCTTCTGCTGCGGGTCCAACGGCATCGTGCGGCGCAGCGCGCTGGAGGAGATCGGCAACAAGCTGCCCTCCGGCTCGATCACCGAGGACATGCTGCTGACGCTTGCCCTGAAGCGCAAGGGCTATGTCACCCGCTATCTGGATGAGCGGCTGGCGTTCGGCCTGGCGCCGGAGAACATCAACGCCTTTTTCATCCAGCGGGCGCGGTGGGCGCGCGGCGCGATACAGATCATGTTCCTGCGCGAAGGCCCTTTTGGCGGGCCGGGGCTGAAATGGCACGAGCGCCTGTTCTTTCTGCCGTTCCACTGGATCACCCAGTCCTTCGGCCAGACCCTTGCCATGGTGACGCCGGCGGTTTTCCTGCTGACGGGCGTGCCGCCGCTGGTCAATTCCTCTGCAGACACCGTGATGTCCTACCAGATACCCGCGATTGTCGCGGCCATTGCCGCGGTCCGGCATTTCGCGCCCGGAAAATATCATCCGCTGGCGACGATGGCGCATGGCGTGCTGCAGGCTTTCCGGCTGCTGCCGGTCGTGGTTGCCACGTTGCTGAAGCCGCATGGCCATGCGTTCAAGGTCACGCCCAAGGGCGGCGAGGGAACCGAGATACAGGACACCGCAACGGTTGCCATCTGTCTGCTGCTGTGCGGCCTGATGACGGCCGGCCTGGCGATCAATTCCAGCTACAACCACCAGATCATCGCCTTCAGCCACCTGATGCCGGTCGTCACCTTCTGGTCGATCGTCAACATGATCGTGCTGCTGCTGGTGGCGAAAATCGCCATCACGCCGCCGCTGCTGCGCAGCGAGGAGCGGTTTGAGCTGCATGAACCCGTGGTGCTGCACAGGGAGGGGGGCGCGCAGGCCCCGGGTGCAAGCCATGACATGTCGCTGAACGGTATGCAGGTGGAGCTGCAGCCGGACCCGGCGTGGCTGCCGGAGGCCGGTGAGTGGATCGGCGTGGAGATCGCCGGTGCCGGAGTCGTGCCGGCACAGTTCCGCCGCGTATTCCAGGAGACAAACGGCAGCCTGCGCGCCGGGCTGTCCTTTGCGCTGCCCGCGGCGCAGGAGCTGCCGGAGGCCCGGCAGGAGCACGTTGCAGCGGATGCGGCACTGGTGCGCCGGCGCCTGATCCGCAAGCTGTTTACCATGGACCGGGTGCGCAAGTTCGAAGATCAGGATGGCTGGCAGATCGGGTTCGCCATGCTGCAGAGCATTGTGGCGCGCGAAAAATCCGTCCCGGCGGTGCCGCAGGGCGGCCGGTCTGCCGCCCGCGCGGAGGTGCCCGATTGGCTGCGGGCGCTGCAGGTGCAGACCGAGCCGGCCCTGGATGACGAATGGCGTGCGGTGCTGCAGGCCCAGGAAGCGGGCAGGAAAGACAGTTCTGCCGCCTGAGCCCGCCCGCCGGAATGGCCGCGTCGCGCTGTTGCGCCCTGCCGCTATCCGCGGGCCGGGGGTCCGGCCCCGGCGCTGAGCCGCAGCACGCGCCGGGCTTTCTCGACCACCGGCAGGTCAATCATCTTGTTGTCGAGCGAAACGGCGCCCAGGCCCTTGGCGAGGGATTTTTCGTAGGCTTCGACAATCCGTCTGGCGTGCGTCACGGCGCCTTCGGAAGGAGTGAATGCGGCGTTCAGCGGGGACACCTGTGACGGGTGGATTGCAAAGCCGCCTTCGAATCCGAGCCGTGCGGATCTTTCCGCTGTCGTGCTGAACGCGCCGATGTCGTTGTACCGGGCGATGCTGCCGGCATAGCCCAGGGGGATCTTGCCGGCGGCGCGCGCTGCGGTCACGATCTGCTGGCTCGGGTACAGCAGGCTGTCCCAGTCCGGCTCCATGCCCATTTCCAGGCAGAAATCCTCGGTGCCGAGGTTCAGGGCAATCAAGCGCGGGTGGGCCGCGGCAATGGCAGGCGCATTGAGCAGACCGGCCGGGCTTTCGATCAGGCCGATCAGGGAGAGGCCGTCGCACCCCTCGGCTGAGATGAATTTGGCGGCTTGCCGCACAAATGCCGGGTCTTCCACCTTGGGCAGGATCACGAAATCGGCCCCGGCCCCGGTGGCCGCTTCGAGATCGTCGTCCACCAGCGAGTCCTCGTTGTTTATCCGCACGGCCACGGCTTTACCCCTGTCATGCAGACGGGCTGCAGCGGCCGGGAGCATCTGCCGCGCCTGGTCCTTTCCTGCTGGCGGCACAGCGTCTTCAAGATCCAGGATTACGACATCCGCCGCGGTTGCGGCCGCCTTGCCGACATAGGCCTCGACATGGCCGGGAATGTAGAGCAGCGATCTGAGGGCGGCGGGTTTCATCTGGCGGCCGCTCTCAACGATGGCGAGACCTGATCCAGCAATCCGGTGTCCAGCAAGGGGGTGGCGCCGTCCGCCGAGAGATAGGCCCGGGCAAGCTCTGCGGAGCAGCCGCAGGCCTGAACCTTCTGCATCAGATCGGCTTCGGTCATCGGCATGGACGAGCCGCCCGGAACAAAGGTCATGTCGTGGCTGATCACCCGGCCGCTTTTCAGTCCGATGGTGATCCTTTCGGGCGTGGTGGGGCCGATATCGCCGGTATCGCCCTTCGGCAGGTCATAGAGCTCCAGTTCGATCGATGCCGCCAGCTCCCGGCGCCGGGGATCGTTGAAGCCTTCGGGGCCGAAGTCGCCGGGCGTCACTCTGCCTTCCAGCAGGCCGACGGCGGTGCAGTAGCGGACCGAGAAGCGGGCTTCGGCATCGTTGCCGGGCACGCCGAAGCCGGCAACGCGGTGGAAGGGCGCCGGCATGCGGATATTGACCGATGCGATGTCGCTGGGCCTTTGAATCTGCCGGCTCAGTTCAATCGCGCCATGAATGGGACGCTGGGTGTAGGCGCAGCTGGGCCAGAGCTTACGGATGACCGGGTACTGCCTGACGGCCTGCCCCAGTTCCATTGTCTTCATCATTTCGCGGAACCCGATCGATTCCGGCGTGCCGTAAACCTTGGTGAAGCCGAATTCGGAGTCCCAGAGGTTGCAGTTCCCGGTGGCGTCCGCGCGGCCAAGCAGCGCGGCGCGCAGGCCGGCCTCGGCCGCCAGCCCGGTATGGAGGGCCTTGGCGTCATAGCCGATCTGGGTCAGCAGGCCGGAGGAGGAGGAGGCCGCCAGCGCCATGGCATTGGACATCTGGCGCGCCGTCAGCCCCAGCGCCTTGGAAACCGCCGCTGCGGTTCCGATCGGGCCCAGGGTGGAGGTGGAGTGCCAGCCGATGTCGTAATGGCCGTATCCCAGCGCCTTGCCCATCCAGATGATGGTCTCGTACCCGACAATCCAGGCATCGCTGATCTGGTCGATTGTCATCGGCACCTTGTGCGCCAGGCTCAGCAGAGCGCTGAGCACCGGCGCGCTGGCATGGCTCGACCCGGACAGTTCATAGTCGTCGAAGTCGAGGGCCGCCGCCCGCGCGCCGTTGGCCAGCGCCGCGCCGGTTATCGACAGCATGCTGCCGCCGCCGACCGGGGGCACCGAGCCTTGTTTCAGGCCGAACAGCATCGCATCGGATGCGGCAACGGCCTGACGCGCCGCCGCGCCGAGCACCATGCAGGACAGCGTGTCGATCAGGGTGAACCGGGCCTGTTCCCTGACGTATTCATCAATGCCCAGCTCGGCCTGCGCGGCCCATGAGGCGAGCCGCTCGGAGAAGTTCAGCACGTTGGGCTTTGCCATGGCTGGATCAGTGTCGGGTTTCGGTTGCATTGGCCGGGACCTTAGAAAGCTGCTGTCGCCTGCATCGCCTTGACCCCGTCGTGACGGCGGGCCCAAAGCTGCATGGCGTCGTTTTCGCGGTTGCCTGCGAGCTGGAACGGATCCATCCCGGCCAGAGGCGCAAGCCCCCGGAACGCGAAGGTTTTCGGTGTTTTCCCCATGGTGCGCTGCGCAAGATCGATCAGCAGGGTGGCGGTCAGCGGCCCATGGAAGACAAGCCCGCCGTAGCCTTCGACGGCGCGGGCGTAGTCGACGTCATAGTGGACCCGGTGCCCGTTGAAGGTCAGGGCGGAGTAGCGGAAAAGCATGACCTGGGACGGCGAAACGGTTTCCATGACCTCCGCGCTGGCCGGAGCTTGAGCGGCGGCAGGCTGCGGCGCGTCCGGACACGGGTCTTCGCGGTAGACAATGTCGTGCTCCTCGGTCAGGGCAAGCGTACCGTCCTCCAGGAACAGTTCGTGCAGGACGGTCACGAAGCACAGCGCGCCGCTGCGCCCGTTCTTTTCGGCAATGTGCTTGATGGTGGAGCGCTTGCTGGCCCGGGAGCCGAGCGGGATGCCGGCATGGAAAGCGAACCTGCCGCCGGCCCACATGCGGCGGGGCAGGGCGACCGGCGGCAGGAAGCCGCCCTTTTCCGGGTGGCCGTCGCGGCCGAGCTCGCTGAGCGGCTTGGCTTCGAGAAAATAGAGCCAGTGCCAAAGCGGAGGCAGCGCATCCCCGGCTTGCAGCGCCGGGTCCCGGCCGATGGTGGCCTGCATGAAGCGGGCAGGTTCGGCGCGCAGGGTGTCGTGATGGGTTTCAGAGCGTCCGATCCAGGAGTCTACGGATTGCGGCATCTGTTATGAACCTCTTGCTTCGGTCTGGCGAATTCAGCGCGCAGGGCGGCGCCGTGCTGGTTGATCGCCGGGGCGGCGGAAGGCGGGCTGGAGTGCTCAGCGTCCAGCCAGCGGATCGGCGCAGCCGGGATCGCGATCGTCTCGTTGTCTTCAGTTGTCACGTCGCGGCGGCGCAACGCGGGGTGCCGGCCCAGGTCCTCGACGCTGTTGACGGCCCCGAAGGCGATGTTTGCCGCGGCAAGCCGGCTGCGGAATTCTTCGAGGGTCAGCTCGCGGGACACCCGGGCGATCAGCTGCTCCAGCGCGCCGCGGTTGGCCACCCGGCTGTTGTTGGAGGCAAATCGCGGGTCTTTTCCGGCGGAGTCAGAACGCAGGACGTCCCGGCAGAACCGCTGCCATTCGCGCTCGTTCTGGATGGCGATCAGGGTCAGGGCGTCTTCGCGGGTCTCAAACGCTCCGTAGGGGGCCATGCTGGGGTGGCGCAGTCCCACCCGCTTGGGGGCGCCGGCGCCGTGTTCGCTGTGAATGAGCGGGACGCTCATCCAGTCGGCGGCAACGTCGAACAGGGAGACGGCCACTGCCGCGCCCTCGCCGGTGCGCCCGCGGCGCATCAGCGCCTCCAGCACGGCGGCGTGACAGGTCATGCCGGCGCCGATGTCGCAGATGGAAACGCCGATCCGCCCCATTTCATTCGCGCCGCCGCTGACGCCGGTGAGGCCGGATTCCGCCTGAATGAGAAAATCATAGGCCTTCAGGTGCTTGACCGCTTCGCTTTCGCCGTAGCCGGTGATGTCCACCGTGATCAGCTGCGGGTGTCTCCGGCGCAGGTCCGCCGAACCGAAACCGGCGCGGGCCATGGCGCCGGGCGCCAGATTCTGAATGAAGACATCGGCGCAGGCAATGATCCGGTCCAGCAGTGCGGCGTCTTCCGGGGCGCGAAAATCCAGTGCCAGCGATTCCTTGCCCTGGTTCGTCCAGGCGAAATAGGAGCTGGAGCCTCTGGCCGCGCGGTCATAGCCGCGGGCAAAGTCGCCTTCCGTGCGTTCGATCTTGATGACCCGCGCGCCGGCTTCGGCCAGCCGTGCCGTGCACAGCGGCGCTGCCAGAGCCTGTTCGACGGAGACCACGGTGATATCTTCAAGCGGCTTCATTTCAGTGTCCTAGCTTCGGCTTGTCCCGCAACGGTTTACAATGCGGCCGAATGGAAGAAAATTCATTGCTTGTGCTGTTTCTGTTTAGTTATTTCTAACAGCATGGCGATTCACAGACTTCCTCCGCTGCATGCGCTGCATGCGCTGCATGTGTTTGAAACCGTGGCCAGGCTGGGCGGGGTGCGCGCGGCCGCCGCCGAGCTGAATGTCACCCCGCCGGCGGTGAGCCACCAGCTGGACAAGCTCGAAGGCTTTCTTGGGGCGCCGCTGTTCATCCGCAGAGGGCGCAACCTGGTTTTGACCGAAGGCGCCCGCGACTACCTGACCGAAGTGCGCCCGGGCCTGGAGGCGATCAGCCGTGCCACGTCTGTTGCGACCCAGGAATCGCAGCGCGAAGTGCTGACGGTTGCGGCCCCGCCAACGCTGACGACGATGTGGCTGATACCCAAGCTGAGCGGTTTTTCGGAGGCTTTCCCGGAATATGATGTCCGGCTTCTGGACCGGATGACGTTCAATCCCGAAGAACGCGGCGTGGACATTGCCATCGAATACCGGTTCGAGCCGGATCCGGATCTGGTTTCGATGCAGGTCCTGTCCGATGAAGTGGTTGCCTTGACCAGTGCGGGCTATGCGGAAACGCATGGCATCGCGGGATTGGACGACCTTGAGGGGGTGACCCTGATCGAGACTGAGCGCCGCCTGACGTCGTGGAAGAAGATCCTGGCGGGGCGGTCCTGGCTTAAACATCAGCGGTTTCTTTCGGTCAGCTATTCGCTTCACGCGTTTGAGGCGGCCGCGCGGGGCAGCGGCGTTGCTCTGGGCAACCGTGCCAATGCCGAGCGAATGCTGGCGGAGGGGCGTTTGTGCATGCCGTTCGAACTGCCGCCGGAAATGCTGCCGCCAGCGCCCCGCTATTTCATGAGTGCCGTGTCCCACCGGCAGCGCCAGCCGAGGGTGCGGGCGTTCTGGGATTGGCTGCTTGGTGAAATCGCCAAATAGCGGGCGGGGCCGAGGGCGCGCCATTGCTGCGGCGCAAGGGCCGAAAGAGCGCCGGGCGCTAACAGGACGGGGCGCTGCGGGAGGCCACGGCCTTGCGGTCGGCGGTTGGCCGCTCCCCGAAGCGGCGGCAGTAGTGTTTCGAGAAATTGGCAACGCTGGCGAAACCGGTGGCCACGGCCGTCTCAAGGATGGACATGTCGGTCCCCAGCAGCAGCGCGCGGGCGCGATCCAGCCTCAGATTGCGGTAATACTGCAAAGGGGTCGTCTCCAGGTGCCGTTTGAACAGGCGTTCGATCTGGCGCATGGAAATGGACTCCTCCCTGACCAGATCGCTGAGCGGCACCGGGCTGTGAATGGTCTGTTCCATCTTGTTCACAAGGCTCACGATCGCGGGATGGCGGCTGCCGACCCGCTTGGAAACCGGATGCCGCTGCGCGCGGCTGTGGTCGGTGCCGAAGTCGTGCAGACAGAATTCGGCAACGCGTCGGGCGGTCTCAAAGCCGAAGTCCTCCTGGATCGCCGAGAGAGCGAAATCCAGGCTGGCGCTGCCGCCGGCGCTGCAGGAAAACGTGTCGCCGGACAGGGTGCGCGCGTTGCGGCAGTTAATGTCCTGGAACGTTTCCTCGAACACCGGGAACAGCGACCAGTGCAGGGTCAGGTCGGCATCGGCCGCAAGCCCGGCCCGGGCAAGCGTGAAGGCGCCGGTGCCGATAGCCGCCACCGCCCCCCCGAAGCGCCCATGCCTGCGCAGCCACTGCAATGTCTGTGCCGAGGCCTCCATATAGCCTGTGCCGCCCGAGCACACGACCAGGCAGTCCGGCTGCCGGGCCGCCGCCAGACGGCCGCCGACCGGGAAGCTGATTCCGTTTGAACAGGCAACCGGCTCGCCGGTTTCGGAAACCACTGACCAGGAATAGGCGGGCGCGTCGGTCAGGCTGTTGAGCACGCGGAAGGGTTCGATGGCCGCGGTGAAATCCAGCATGTTCGCGCCGGAAAGGAGCAGGAACTGGAAATGGCGTAGGCCGGCTGTCTCGGCAGCGCAGGGGGCTTCGTCGCAGCGGAACCCGGCCGCGGATTTGGGGTCCAAATACATCTGTGACGTCCCTTTCTGCTGCGGTTCAGGTTTTCAGGAGCGTTCTGAGATCGCTGCCGGGGTCGCCCACTAGGTCGGGCGAGGCGGATTTCCCGGCGTCTATCAGCCGTTTTGCGATCATGTAGGCGCGCGGGTCGTTCATGGCATCGGCGGCGATCAGGGTGTTCTCCCGGTAGTACCAGACCGAGACGCCCCCGTCGGGCGCGGCGCGCGTGACGGTGCTGTCGTATCCGGCATTGAGGCCTGCGATCTGCAGCTTGACGTCGTACTGATCGGACCAGAACCACGGTTTGGGGTCATAGACAGTGGGGATTCCGGCGATGTTCGCGGCAATCACTTCGGCCTGATCGATAGCGTTGCCGACGCTCTCGAGACGGATTCTGCTGCCCCGGAAGGGCAGGGACGCGCAATCGCCGGCGGCCCAGATATGCGGATCGGAGCTGCGGCCTCGGGCATCGGTGCAAATGCCGTTTTCCACCGCCAGCCCCGCCTTGGCGGCCAGGCTGGTTTCCGGGGTGACACCGATCCCGAAAACAACGAAATCGGCAGCAATCACTTCGCCGCCGGCGAGTTCCACGCCGGTGGCGCGGCCGCTGCCCGTGACGCGCGCCAGCTGGGTGTCTTCGAGGATCCGGACTCCGTTGGACCGGTGCAGCTCGCGGAAGAAGGCGGCGGTTTCCGGTGCCGCAACGCGCTGCAGGATGCGCGGCGCCGCCTCGATCAGCGTGACCTCAAGGTTCAGCTTGGCGGCGACAGCCGCCACTTCCAGCCCGATGTAGCCGCCGCCGGCGATGACCAGCCTGCGGCCCGGTTCGAACTCGGGCGCAATGGCGTCGATATCGGCCATGCTGCGGATTGTGTAGGTGCCGGGCAGGCGGCCTCCGAGCTCCCCGGGAAGCCGCCTGGGAGCGGCGCCTGTTGCGAGGATCAAGTGGTCGTAGGGGAGTGTTTCGGTCCCGCAGCCGATGGTCCGGCTGGCGGCCGAAATGCCCGTAACAGGCTCGTTCAGCCTCAGTGTGATCTGATACTCGCGGTAATAGGTCTCGGGACGAAGGAACAAGCGCTCGCGCGGCAGGTCCCCCAGCAGATAGGCCTTGGACAAGGGCGGCCGCTGGTACGGAGGATGCGGTTCGTCACCGATCAGGGTGATGGGCCTTTCATACCCGAGATTGCGCAGCTTGACCGCAGCGGAACAACCGGCTTGCCCCGCTCCGGCAATGATAACCCCATGGGTGCTCATGTGATCTTCCTTTGGCTGGAAATGCGCGCTCAGGCGCATTCCCGGTCAGCGATTTCCAGGGTGCGGTCCAGGATTTCGAGCCCTGTCGTCAGGTCCTCCTCGCTGATGTTGAGCGGCGGGGTCAGGCGGATGACATTCGAGTAGAAGGACAGGTACAGGCCTTCGTTCATCGCAAAGCTCATCATGTCGCTCATCGGCTTGGCGTCCGCGCCCTTGGCCGCGAACGGCACCAGCGGCTCGCGGGTGTCGCGGTTCCTGACCAGTTCGATGCCGTTGAACATGCCCTTGCCGCGGATGTCCCCGATCGAGGGGTGCTTCTCGGCCAGCCTGTGCAGCTCCGCCCGCATCTTCTCGCCCATCGCGGTGGCGTGAGCCAGTGTGCCTTCCTCCTGCATGGCGCGGATCGCGGCGACGCCGGAGGCGCAGGCGAGCGGGTGGCCTGCATAGGTGAGGCCGCCGGGCAGCGGATAGTCGCGCAGCCAGTCGTGCAGTTCGGTGCTGACCGACATGGTGCCCAGCGGGACATAGCCGGAGTTGATGCCCTTGGCCGAGGTGATGATATCCGGCTGCACGGCCCAGTGGTCGACGGCAAACCATTTCCCGGTCCGGCCGAAACCGGCCATGACCTCGTCCGCGATCAGCAGGATGCCGTATTTTTCGCAGGTTTCCTTGATCGATTGCAGGTATCCGTCCGGCGGCACCAGGATGCCGTTGGTGCCGACGATGGGTTCCAGAATGACGGCTGCCACGGTGTTGGGATTTTCATACATCAGGAGTTCCTCCAGATGCGGGCCGCCCTGGGCAACCGGGCAGTTGGCGGGATCCCTGTGGCCGGTCGGCAGCCGGTAGACATAGGGGTCGAGCATCCGCACGATGCCCGGCATGTCGGCGCGGGTGAGGTGGTGGCGCGGATCGCCGGTCAGCGACAGCGTGCCGCCGGTCGCGCCGTGATAGCTGCGGTAGCGGGCGATGATCTTGGTGCGGCCGGTTTTGTGGCGCGCCAGGCGGATCGCGGTTTCATTCGCCGCCGAACCGCCGGTGGTGAAGAAGGTCGAGGAGATGTTCGCGGGCGTGATCTCATTCATCAGCGCGGCCAGTTCCGACCGCACGTCCGACCCCATCGCCGGGCCGATGTAGCAGAGCTTGTCCGCCTGATCCTTGATCGCCTGCACGATCCTGGGGTGCTGGTGGCCGAGGTTGGCATTGACCAGCTGGGACTGGAAGTCGAGGTAACGCTTGCCGTCGCTGTCCCAGAACCAGGAGCCGCTGGCGCCGGTGATGACACGGGGCTTGCCCCCCTGTTTCGACCAGCTTTGCAGGTAGTGGTTGGCGTGCATGTCCTGCACCCAGGCGGGATCGTGCGAGGGGAATTCGGTGGAGAAGTCGTCCATGGGTGTGGTCTCTGTGGTTGGATCGGTGCGTTAGTCGATGATTGTCTTGGCCTGCCCGAGCGCGTCTGCGTCCGGGGTGACGCCGAGCCCTGCGCCTTCGGGCGGGGCGATGCGGCCGTTGCGGCGGCTGGGGGCGCTGGGGTCGAGGCGCGGCCCGACATAGTGGGACAGGTCGCAGGTGTTCATGAGGCCGCGCGCCGGCGTCGAGGCGGCAAGATGCAGCAGCGCGGCGGTGGTGATGTCGCTGCCCCAGGTGTCCTCGATGCACATCTGCGTGCCGAGGGCGAGACAGAGATCGCGGGTCCGGCGCATGGCCGAGAGGCCGCCCATCTTGGACAGCTTCAGCGCTGCGGCATCCATGCAGCCGGCCTGGTGGCCCGCCAGGATCGAGTGGATGTCATGGGCGCTTTCGTCCAGCTTCATCGGCAGGCCGGTGGCGGCGCGCACATGGGCGCATTCCGCGATTGTGGCGCAGGGCTGTTCCAGCATGATGTCGAGATGCTGCACCGCCCGGCCGGCCCGGGTTGCGGTCAGCGCATCGGCGCCGCAGTTCCAGTCGCCATAGACAAGCGGGCCCGCGCCCACCGTCTCGCGGACCAGCGTCAGACGGGCCACATCGGCCTGCCAGTCCTTGTCCGCGCCCAGCTTCACTTGGAACTGCCGCATGCCAAGGTCATGGGCCTCGCGCGCCATGCGGGCCATGTCCTCGGGCGCGACGCAGGTGATGGAATGATACAGCGGCATGTCCTCGGCCGCGCGTCCGCCAAGCAGCGCATAGAGCGGCAGGCCGGCAGCCTGTGCGGTCAGGTCCCACAGCGCGGTATCGATCGCCGACTTGGCGTAATCATGTCCGATCAGATGCTTGTTCAGGCGCTCCATCAGCGCATCGGGGCCGACCGGGTCGGCCCCGATGAGAACCGGGGCCATTTCCTCCAGTGCCGGGATCACCCCCTTGGCATAGGCAGGCAGGTAATGCGGGATCGGGCAGACCTCGCCCCAGCCGGAAAGGCCGCTGTTGGTGTCCAGGCGCAGGACCACCGACAGCGTGGTGTCGCAGGTTTTGCCTTCGGCCATATAGTAGGTTTCGTGAGAGGTCAGCGGGACTTCCCAGGCGGTGATGCGTGTGATTTTCATGTTGATGCCCTGTTTTCCGGCGGTCATGCCGGTTGGTCTGCCATTTCGAAAACCGGCGCGCCGAGACTGTCAAAGTCCGGCGTCACCCCCAGCCCCGGCGTATCTGTGGCATAGAGCTTGCCATCCCTTGCGGCCGGTCCGCCGATCCCGGTGCTGCGCGTGTTGTAATTCATCAGATCGGTGGAGTTGATCAGCATCTCCTCTGGCGTGGAAGCGGCGAAATGCGCTACCGCCGCGGTGGTGATCTGACCGCCCCAGGTATCTTCGGAAACCACCGGTATGCCGTGATCAATGAGGAAATCGCGTACCCTGCGGGCTTTGGACAGCCCGCCGAGGTTTGAGATTTTCAGACAGCACATCTCGGCGCCGCGGTCATTCACGATGCGGCGGGCCATTTCGATGCCGGTCACGCATTCGTCCAGCTTCATCGGCTGTTCCGCGACCCGGCGCACCTGCTGGCATTCGTCATAGCTGTGGCAGGGCTGTTCCAGGATAAAGTCCAGATCGCGGGTTGCCCGCGCCACGCGGATGGCATTGTCGACACGCCAGCCCTGGTTCGCGTCGGCCATTGCCTTCTCACCGGGCTTCAGCAGCGGCACGCCTTCGCGGATGCGGTCAATGTCCGTCACCCAGTCGCCGCCGACCTTGATCTGGAACTGCCGGTAGCCCGCCGCGCGGTGCTGCTCCATCTCGGCGATGGTGTCCTCCAGCACAGGCTTCTGCGGCACAACCCGGTACATCTGCGCGCCTTCGGTCAGCTTGCCGCCCATCAGCATCCACACCGGCTGACCGGCGGATTGGCCAAGAATGTCCCAGCAGGCCGCATCAAAAGGGGCCTTGGCATAGCCGTGCCCCTGCACGGTATGGTCCATCAACCGCTCGATCCGGCGCAGCTGGCGCGGGTCTTCCCCCAGGAGGTGCCGCGCGGCCAATCGGGCAAACGCCTCGACACCCTCGGAATGGGCAACCATGTAGTTTTCGCCGCAGGGGGCAAACTCGCCGCAGCCTTGCAGTCCGGCGTCGGTATCGATCACGACCACTGATGAGATCGAGGTGGTGATGGCGTTGCCCGCCCCCCAGCCATAGGAACCGCCGGCATAGGGCAGCGCGGTCTTGAATACCCGGATGCGTGTTATTTTCATGGTGTCACCACGATGTTGCCGACGTGCGATTTGGTCATGAAGGCCTGTTGCGCAGCGGCCAGGTCGCGCAGCGGGTAGGTTGCCGCCAGAAGCGGCTTCAGGGCGCCGGTCTCGATCATGCCGGCGACGCGCTGCATGGTGCCGGGCGGGCAGATCGTGGCGCCGGTCAGCTGCAGGTCCTTGTAGACCAGCTGGCGCAGGTCGAATTCGGCCATTTGCCCGGCGATGCAGCCTGAGGTCGAATAACGCCCGCCCTGGCGCAGCGCGTTGATAAGCGGCATGAACATCGGTGCGCCGACGACGTCGAGGGCGATGTCCACCAGTCCGGCTGCAGCCTCGCGGATGGCAGCTTCCAGATCGGGCGCGCTGCGGTCGATGACAACCGCGGCGCCCAGCTCTCTGAGCAGCGCGGCCTTGGCCGGGCTGGCCACGGCGATCACCTTGCAGCCCCGCAGGCGGCACAGCTGAATGGCGGCGGACCCGACTCCGCCCGATGCGCCGGTGATCACCACGGTCTCGCCCGGGCGCGGCGCAGCGCGCTGCACCAGGTTTTCGGCGGTGGTGTAGGCACAGGGGAAGGTGGCCAGTTCCGCATCGCTGAGCGCGCTGGAGACCGGAACCGCATTGGCCGCCCGCACCGTGGTGTATTCGGCAAAGCCGCCATCGGCCTCGGATCCGAAATAGCCGGAATTGCCAGGGTCAAGCCAGTCGCCATGGCCCAGCAGCCAGGGGTCGATCACAACCCGTTCGCCGATCCGCGCGGTGTCCACGCCGTCGCCGGCGGCGACGATTTCACCGGCAACATCCGCGCCCTGAATAACCGGAAAGCTCAGGGCGCCGCTGCCCCAGGTGCCGTCACCGGCATCCGCTTTTTCAAACCCGTCCGTGCTGCCGCTGCCCAGTCCGGCGTCGACGGATTTTGAATACCAGGCGGTGCGGGTGTTGATATCGGTGTTGTTCAGCCCGCAGGCGCCGACCTTGATCAGAACTTCGCCCCTTGCGGGCTGCGGCGTCGGCACGTCCGTGTACACCAGTTTGTCGAGCCCGCCGTGGCCGGTCAACACAACTGCCTTCATCGTTTGCGGGATCATCCCGGCCTCCCTGTGTCTTGTCTTTTTCCCGGATGGCGTGACGGAGCGGCGCCACCGCCGCTCCGCCTTGCTGGTCAGGCCGGGACCGCCAGGGCGTCGGTGCGCGGGCGCTCCGATTTCGGGTCGTAGGCCGGTTCGCCCAGGATGCGGCCCCTGCGCGGCGAGCCTGCGATGAGGACTTCGACCTCGGTGCCCGGCACATTCACATGCGGTTTGACGAAGGCGAAGGCGAGGATCTTGCCGACCGAGTGGCCGTAGGCGACCGACGCCGTGGCGCCGACAACCTGGCCGTTGACGCGGATGGCTTCGCCGCCGTGGCCGTCCTCGGACCCGTCCGGTTCGATTTCCAGATAGGCGCAGATCCAGGGCAGTTCGCCGGCCCCGGCCCGGGCGGCGCTGGCGCGTGTCGCCTCGGCGCCCAGATACTCCTTGTCGAGCCTGAAGAACCGGCCGACGTTTGCTTCGGGCAGGGTGACCTCATTGGTCAGCTCGCCTGCGCCGGGGAAGGCCTTTTCCATGCGCAGGCTGTTCATGGCGAAGGAGCCGTAGTTCTCAATGCCATGTTCCTCACCGGCGGCCCACAGCGCGTTGTAGACGTCGACGCAGGCCTCGTCGGGCATGTGGAGCTCCCAGCCGAGCTCGCCCGCATAGGACATGCGGAAGGCCCAGACCTTGTGGCCGGCGACGGTGATCTCCTGCGCGGACAGCCAGCGGAAACCGGCATTGGACAGATCCGCATCGGTGCATGCGGCCAGCACCTCGCGGGATTTCGGCCCGTTCAGGGACAATGCCGACCAGTCTTCGGAGAGGGTTCTGACGGTGACGGTCTCTCCCGCGAGGTTCTGATTCAGGTGGTCGAGGAGGCGCTGTTCGAAGAAGGCCGCGCAGACGAGGTAGTAGCGGTCCCGGGCCATGCGGACGACGGTGGTTTCCAGTTCGATCCGGCCCCGGCGGTTCAGCATGTGGGTCAGGGTGATCGAGCCGTCCTTCTGCGGCATCCGGTTGGCGGTCAGCCGGTCGAGATAGGCATGGGCATCCGGGCCGGAGACTTCGACCTTGGTGAAGGCGGTGACGTCCATGATGCCGACCCGCTCGCGCACGGCCTTGCATTCCTGCGCGACCATGCCGAACACCTCGTTGCGGCGGAACGAGTAGTGGTCGCGCTGCTCCACGCCGTTGCGGGCGAACCAGCGCGGGCGCTCGTGGCCGAAGACCTCCTCATAGACCGCGCCCTTTTCCTTGAGGATCTCGTAGAGCGGCGAGGGTTTGATCGGCCGGCCGGCCAGGCGGTTGAAATGCGGGAAGGGGATCTCGTGGCGCAGCTTGTAGTCCTCATGCGCCTTGATGACCTGCCAGTCCTTCTTGGCATAGGCGCCGAAGCGGCGCGGGTCGTAGTCGCGCATGTTGATGTCGGCGGCGCCGTGCACCATCCATTTGGCCAGCTCTCGGGTCAGGCCCGGTCCCCAGCCGATTCCGATCTGGGTGCCGCAGCAGCACCAGTAGTTCTTGACGCCCGGCGCCGGGCCGACCATCGGATTGCCGTCCGGCGGATGCGAGATCGCGCCGTGGACTTCGCGGGTGATGCCCAGCTCGGCGAAGATCGGCATGCGCTCCAGCGAGTTTTCCAGCCAGGGCATGACGCGGTCGTAATCGGCCTCGAACAGCCAGTTCTCGTATTCCCAGGGGCATTCGTCGTGCCAGACGGAGTTCGAGTTCTCCTTTTCGTAGATGCCGATCAGGCCCTTCTTCTGTTCCATGCGGATGTAGCCCGACACCATCTTGTCGTCGCGGATCACCGGCAGCTCTTTGTCGAGATCCTTGAACTCGGGCACGTCCTCGGTGACGAAATAATGGTGGGTCATCGAGGTCATCGGCAGCTGCAGGCCGGACCATTCGCCCATCTGGCGGGCGTAGGTGCCGCCGGCGTTGACCACATGCTCGCAGACGATCGTGCCCTGTCCGGTTTCCACCACCCATTCGCCGGCATCGTTCCGGGTAATGTTCGTCGCCCGGCACTGGCGGAAGATCTGCACGCCGTTCTGGCGCGCGCCGGCCGCCATGGCCATCGTCACGTTGGAGGGGTCAACGTGGCCGTCGTCGGGGGTGTAAAGCGCGCCGATGACGCCGTCGAGGTTATAGTAGGGGTGTTTCTCCGCGATGAAATCCGGCCCGACCAGCTCGATGTTGAAGCCAAGGGCGCGGCCGACGGATAGGGTGTGGCGCAGCCAGTCCATCTCGTCTTCGGTGTAGGCCAGGCGGAACGAGCCGCAGCCGTGCCAGGTGACGGCCTGGCCGGTCTCTTCCTCCAGTGTCTTCGAATAGAGGCCGATGTTGTAGTCGACCATCTTGCCCAGCCCGTAGGAACTGGTGGAATGGGTGATCTGGCCCGCAGCGTGCCAGGTGGAGCCTGAGGTGAGCTCCGCCTTTTCCAGCAGCACCGTTTCCCCGCCCCAGCCTTCGTGGCCCAGGTGGTAGGCCAGGCCGCAGCCCATCACGCCGCCGCCGACAATGACGACCTTGGCGCGCGCTGGCAGTTCTTTCTTGGACATCGCAGTTTTCCTGTTCGACAGACATGGATTTCAGTGGACTTCTTAATGTCACATATGTACCAGTGTCAACAAATAATGGCACATATGTACATACCGCAGGCCAGCATGAATTACACAAACGTACCAGACTCGGTTTTGAAGGCGCTGTCGTCTGATCTGGACGAGTTGACTCCCCAGCTGCGAAAGGCTGCGCATTTTGTCGTGGAAAACCCTGAAAAAATTGGTTTTTCGACAGTGCGCGAAATTGCCGAGGCCGCGGATGTGAAGCCCAATACGATGGTGCGGATGGCGCGGCAGGCCGGTTTTGAGGGGTATGATGAGTTCCGGGAGCGGTTTCGCGAGGCGATTCGCTCTGGCGGATCGTCGCTTTCCGGCAGGGCGACTTGGCTGCAGGGCGTCCGAAAACGGGGGGAGATGGGACATCTGTACGCTGAGATGGCGGAAAGCGCCTTGCGCAACATCGAGGCGACCTTTGCCGCGACCAGCGAAGTTGAAATGCAGGCTGCCGCTCAGGCGATCTGGGAGTCCCGCAATGTTTTCACCCTCGGTGCCGGAGTGAACAACGCCAATGCAAACAACTTTTCCTACCTCGCCTCGACCGGGATGACCGATTTCCATGCGATTCCGCGTCCGGGCTCGACCAGCGTTGATGACCTGGCGTGGGCGGATGAGAGAGACAGTCTCATAGCGATCACCTGTTCCCCCTACCGCACCGAGGTGGTGGAGGCTGTTCAGATCGCGAAATCCCAAGGGGTCCGGATCATTGCACTGTCGGATTCGCCTGTGTCGCCGATCATCCGGGCTGCGGAGTTCGGGTTTGTCGTCTCCACCGAAACGCCGCAGTTCTTCCCGTCTTCGGTCTCCACGATTGCACTGCTGGAGACCCTCCTGAGTTTCGTCATTGCGATGTCCTCCGAGGAGGTCGCCAGACGAGTCGAGCAGTTCCACAAACGCCGCCATCAGCTTGGCCTTTACCATGAGGACCTAACATGAACATTTCACCCCTCCGCAGCTTGGATGCCAGCTACTACACGGACCCTGCCGTCTTCGAGAAGGAGATGAACGGGCTGCTGTCGCGCACCTGGCAGTATGCAGGGCATTCGGCGGATATTCCGAATGCGGGCGACTATTTCGCGTTCCAGATCGCGGGACAGAACCTGTTCGCAATCCGCGGCCGCGACAACGTGATCCGGACATTCTACAATGTATGCCAGCACCGCGCGCATGAGATGGTCACCGGAACCGGCAACACCCGCGTCGTGGTCTGCCCCTACCACCAGTGGACCTATGAGCTGACCGGCGGATTGCGGGCAGGCCCCAACATCAAGAAGGTGCCGGGCTTTGACCGTGAAAAAATCTGCCTGACCGAAGTCCGCACCGAAGACTTCCTCGGTTTCATCTTCGTCAATCTCGACAACGACGCCGCTCCGATGGACGAATGGTACCCGGGCGTGCGCGAGGAGATCGCCGAGTTCGTGCCGCAGGTCAAGGATCTGGCCCCCCTGGAGTGGGTCGAGATCCCGGAGAACTGCAACTGGAAGGTTTCGATCGAGAATTACTCGGAATGCTATCATTGCCCGTCCAATCACCCGACTTTTGCCGAAGGTGTGATCAAGCCGGAAACCTATGACATTCAGCCCGATGCCAGCGGCGGCTACGTGCTGCGCCACACGACGGAGTGCCAGAGCCTGGACAAGATGACCTATCCGGTCGATCTGGACAGCAATGAGCATGCCGGCGATTACCAGAGCTGGTTCCTGTGGCCGATGTTCTCGTTCCAGTGCTACCCGGGCAATGTGCTGAACACATACCATTGGCGTGCCAACACCGTCGACAGCTGCACCGTCTGGCGCGGCTGGTATACCGAGGGCGGCTTTGAGAGCGACGTGATCCGCGGCCTGGCAGCCCAGGACCGCGACACCACGGTGGCCGAGGACATCCGGCTGGTGGAATCCGTCCACCGCGGCCTAAAGTCCAAGGGGTATGTGCCGGGCCCGCTGGTTCTTGATCCCGCCTGCGGCGTGATGAGCGAGCATTCTGTTGCCAAGCTGCAGCAATGGATGCGTGAGGCAGTGGACTGCAACTAAAAAACTCAAACAGCTTGTGCGGCGGGGGGCGAAATCTTGCCCTCTGACGCTTTGGAGATGCGCGAAATGCAAGATGTGAAGCCAAATTGGCAGAATTACGTGGACGGCAGCTGGATTGACGGCGGGGCAGGGCGGATTGACGTGTTCAACCCGGGCACCGGCGAGAAGCTGGCAGAGCAGGCGCTGGCCGATGCCGGCGATGTGGACCGGGCGGTCACGGCGGCCCGCCGGGTGCATCTTTCGGGTGCGCTCAGCGATCTGCGCCCTGTGGAGCGCGGGCGCATGGTGCAGGCCATGGGCCGCTACCTGCTCGGCCACATCGACGAAATCGCCCCGGTTCTGACGCTGGAACAGGGTAAGCCGCTGTGGGAAGCGCGCGTGGAGATCGAAGGGGCTGCGCGCTATTTCGAGTATTACGGCAACCAGGCCGAAACCGTCGAAGGCCGTTCTATTCCGCTTGGCGCGAATTACTTCGATTTCACCACCTATGAACCGTTCGGGGTGTCTGCCCAGATCATCCCCTGGAACTACCCGGTGGAGATGACCGCGCGCTCGCTGTCGGCGGCGCTGGCCACCGGCAACACCGCCGTGATCAAGACGCCGGAGCTGACGCCGCTGACCAATGCCTGGTTCGCCCATGCGGCCGAGGCGGCCGGTTTGCCCGAAGGAGCCGTCAACATCCTGTGCGGGCTGGGGCACGAGGCCGGGGCCGCGCTGTCGGCGCATCCGCATGTCAACCAGATCGTCTTTACCGGCTCCGTGCCGACAGGCGTTGCCATCGCCAGCGCCGCAGCGCGCAATGTGGTTCCCTGCGTGCTGGAGCTTGGGGGGAAGTCCGCCGCCATCGTGCATGACGACGCCGATCTCGACGCCTTTGAAAACGATGTCCGCTGGGGGATCTATTTCAACGCGGGCCAGGTGTGTTCGGCGATGAGCCGTGTGATCGTGCATGAAAGCCGTCATGACGAGCTGGTCGAGCGCATCGCCGGCGTGGCCCGCAGCCTGTCCGTCGGACCCGGCATCGAGCGGGCCGAGTTCGGCGCCAACATGGGGCCGATGGTCAGCGAAGCGCAGCGCGACCGTGCTGCGGGCATGGTTTCCGACGCGATTGCAGCGGGCGCCACCGCGGCCGCCGGCGGGCGCAGGATGAACATCCCCGGCGCGTATCTGGAACCTACCCTCCTGACAGGGGTCACCCCGGACATGAACATCGCCAATGAGGAAGCCTTTGCCCCGGTGCTGTCGGTTCTGAAGTTCCGTGACGATGCTCAGGCGATCGAGATTGCCAACGGCACGCCCTACGGGCTCGTCGGGGGCGTCTTCACCCGCGATATCGACCGGGCGACGCAGGCGGCACGGCAGATCCGCGCGGGCCAGGTCTTTGTTAACGAATGGTACGCGGGCGGCGTTGAAACGCCGTTCGGCGGTTACGGAAAATCCGGCTACGGGCGGGAAAAGGGACGCGAAGCGCTCTGGAACTACGTGCAGACCAAAAACGTGGCCATCCGGTTGCGGAGCTGATCCCGGAAAATCCCTTGGCAAAGACAGGGAGAAAACTTCATGCCGATTAAACCCCCGTTGACGGAGCTGCCGATCAGGACGGCGGAGAGCGGATTTTACCGCGGCTTCACAAAAGACGTGACCATCACCGGCAAACTGCTGGTCGGCGGCCTGGTGATCTGGGCCGTCGCCTTTCCGGCCAACGCCTCCAGCGTGCTGTCCAGCCTGAACGCGGTCATTCTGGGCGCGTTCAATTTCTGGTACGTTTATGCAATGGCGTTTTTCTTCCTGACCTGCATCGGCCTGGCGCTGCTGCCGGCGTCCGGGAGGATGAAACTGGGGCGCCCCGACGACGAACCGGAATTTTCCAGCTTTTCCTGGTTCTCGATGATGTTCGGTGCCGGCATCGGGATCGGGATGCTGACCTACGCAACCGGCGAGCCGATCTATCATTTTCAGACAAACCCCGATGTGATCCTGGGGGCGGTCGAAGGCGGACCCGCCGGGACCGTGCGCTCGGCCTACAAATGGTCGTCCTCGCATTGGGGGCTGCATGCCTGGGCCAGCTACGCGATCGTGGGCCTGGCGCTGGCCTATTTCTCGTTCCGCCGCGGGTTGCCGCTGACCATCCGCTCGGCCCTGACGCCGCTGTTCGGGAAGCAGCTGTCCGGGCCGCTGGGCCATGTCATTGATGTGGTGGCGGTTGTGGCAACGGTTCTCGGCGTGGCGCAAACATTGGGTTTCGGTGTGAACCAGTTCGTTGCGGGACTGCACCGGATCGGCATCGGCGACTGGCTGCTGACCGATGCTGGCGACCCGACCAAGGCGGCCATTGCGGTGGCGCTGCTGATTATCATCGGGGCGTCCACCTTGTCCGCACTGTCCGGCGTGGGCAGAGGGATCAAGTGGCTGTCCAACATCAACATGGGCCTCAGCTTTGCGCTGCTGGCATTCTTCCTGATCTTCGGTTCCACGCTTTTTGGCCTGCAGGCATTTTTTGCCGGCGTCTTCGATTATCTGGCGGCAATGCCTGCGCTGCTGTTCACCGTGTGGAGCGGCGATGGCATTGAAGGATCGGTGCAAAGCCGGCTCGCCGGCTGGCAGGGCGGCTGGACCGTATTCTACTGGGCCTGGTGGATTGCCTTCGCTCCTTTTGTCGGTGTCTTCCTGGCGCGGATTTCCAGAGGGCGCACCATCCGCGAGTACGTGCTGGGCGCGGTGATCGTGCCGTCGCTCATGTGCTTCGTGTGGTTCGCGCTTGTCGGCGGCACAGCCATTGATCTCGAACTTTCCGGCGTGGCCGGACACGCGATTATCGGCACCGGGCTCTCCGATCAGCTGTTCGCGACGCTGTCGGTCATGCTGAATGGCGGTATGGCCTGGGTTTTCTCTGTTCTGGTGGTGGTGCTTCTGCTCACCTATTTGGTGACCTCGGCGGATTCGGCGGTGCTGATCATCAACACAATCAATGCGGCCGGGGACGAAGGCCCGAAGGCGCGCCCGCATATCCTGTTCTGGGGCTGCGCTCTGGCGCTGGTCGTCGGGGCGCTGCTGATGATCGGCGGGCTGGCAGCGATTCAAACCGCCATGATCATCGGCGCGCTGCCGTTCAGTGCAGTGATGGTTCTGATGGCTGTATCGGTGCTGAAGGCGGTCTGGCGCGACAGCCAGCGCGAGAAAAACGGGCTGCCGGCATTTGACAACCATAGCGCCGGGAGCACTCCGGCCGAATAACACACCAGAACAGCCGGCCTGCGGCAGGCCGGCCAGTCCTCGCAAGGAGAATGATATGGACGACAACCTGTTTGAACACGGTCTGGCTCAGCGCAAGTCGACCCTTGGTGCGGAATATGTCGAGAAGAACCTCGCGGCCGCCGATGACTTCACCCGCCCGTTCCAGGAGGCGATGACCGCGTGGTGCTGGGGCTTCGGCTGGGGGGATGACACCATAGACCACAAGACCCGGTCCATGATGAACCTCGCCATGATCGGGGCTCTGGGCAAAATGCATGAATGGGAAGTGCACTGCAAAGGCGCCCTGAACAACGGGGTCACCAAGGAGGAAATCCGCTCGATCATTCATGTGATCGGCATCTACTGCGGCGTGCCGCAATCGCTCGAGTGCTTCCGTGTCGCGCGCAAGGTGCTGACCGAGCGCGGCCTGCTGGACTGATCCGCCATGGTGAAGATCACCTATGTGGCCTTTGACGGGGCCTCCACCGCGGTGGAGGTTCCGCTGGGATCAACCGTGATGGAAGGCGCCCGCGACAACGGCATAGCGGGAATCGATGCCGATTGCGGCGGGGCCTGCGCCTGTTCGACCTGCCATGTTTATGTGGAGAAGTCGTGGGCCGGCAGGCTGCCGGCCAAGGGCGAGCTGGAAACCGACATGCTGGACTTTGCCTTCGAGCCGGATGAGCAGCTGTCCCGGCTGACCTGCCAGCTCAAGGTGACGCCAGACCTGGACGGGCTGGTCGTGCGCTTGCCCGAAAAGCAGATCTGATCTGCTGAGACTATCCGGAACGCGCCGGTGTTGCGGCACGTTCTTTTACTGACACCGGCAATTTCTCAAGCCGCGCAAAGGCCGGCTGCGCTTGCCGACCGGGGCCCTGCCCTAGGTCCTTGCGGCTTCGAAGGCTTGCCAGGCCTTCTCGAACGCGTCGAAGTCGAACCCCGGCTGACGCGCCGGCTCCAGAACCAGCTTTTCCGTTTCAAGCAGCTTGAGGATGGCCTGTTCGAGACCTTCCAGAACCTCCGGGGGGATCACCAGGGCGCCATGGCGGTCCGCATGCACCAGGTCGCCGTCCTGAACCGTCAGCCCGAAGATGCTGACAGGGGTGCCGATCTCCTTGACGTGCACGAAACCGTGGCTGGGGCCGATGGAGCCCGCCACAACCGGGAAGCCGTCCGGCAGATCGCCAAGATCCCGCATCACCCCATTGGTCAGGGCGCCGCTGATGCCGAAGCCCTTGTGCACGGTGGTGTTGATCTCGCCCCAGTAGGCGCCGATGCAATGGGGAAAGTCCATGTCCTCGACCACGGTCACAGAAGGCCCGGTGCCGGAGGCCATGTGCCGGTAGTAGTCCATCCGGCGCTGGCGGATCACCTCGGGCGGTTCCTCCGGCGGGGCCACCGCGGCGATCCTGGCGGTGCGGGCATAGCCCACCATGGCCCCGGCCGCGGGATCGGAGCACAGCATGGTGCCGCGGGTGAAAGCGTCGAAGCCGCGTTTGCCCTGGGCAACCTCGATGGCGTTGCAGACGGTTGGCGTGTCGACCTTTTTCAGAAGGTCCAGCAGGGATTGGTTCATATCGTCTCCAGCCAGCGGAGCAGCGCCGCCGTGGTGTCTTGGGGTTGCTCCAGGGTGGGCAGGTGGCCCGCCTGTTCGATGATTTCGAGCCGGCTTTGCGGCATCAGCCGGTGCATGAGTTCATGCCGGGAGACGGGGCAGGGGATGTCCTCGCGCCCGCACAGCACCAGCGCCGGGCCCGAGTAGGCGCGCAGCGTGGCGGTCTGGTCGGCGCGGCCGCGCAAGGCCCTGGACTGGCGGATGAAGACCTCCGGCCCCAGATCCGTCGCCATCGCCATGCACAGATCGAGGATCGCGGCGTGGTCCGGCCCGTCTGCCAGGTAGTTCGGCATCATGTCCCCGGCCATCACCCGGCGCAGCCCGCCGTTGCGGACGGCTTCGATCTGCGGCCCGCGGCGGGCCTTGACCTCGTCCAGTTCGGCCAGCGGGTTGGTGTCCATCAGCGCCAGGCCGGCGATGCGGCCGGGCGCCTGGCGCAGGATTTCCATCGCCACGATGCCGCCCATGGACAGGCCCGCAAGAGCAAAGCGCGGCGGGGCATAGGACAGAACCTCCGCCGCCAGCGCCGTCATCGTGTCATGCCGGCTGATCGGTGCGGTCACAATCGGAATGCGGCCGGACAGCGCCGCGATCTGCGGGGCGAACAGCCGCGCGTCGCACATCATGCCGGGCAGGAGAACAAGCGGTGTCATCGGGCCCGCGCCGCCTTGCGGGGCGCAAAGATGCAATCCGCCGCTTTCTGCGTCCGGGGCAGCGGGTCAGTAAGGAATGCTCTGACCATTGTTCCGTCTCCCAGATTTCCGGGGCCTGACGGCCCCCCCTTTTGCAGCCCCCGTGCAGCAGCCTGGCACCGCACGGGGACCGCAGGCGTCAGCCTTGCCAGGTCGCCCCGGCGGGATCGTCGGTGGCGGTGATGCGGTAGAGGCCCGCGTTGCCGGTCATCGAGGGTTCGGCGCTGTAGCTTTCGCCGGGCAGGACCAGCGCGGTGTCGCCGTTGGACAGGGTGGTCTCGACCTCGTTGATGGCGATGCGCCAGTGGCCGCTGGCGGGCATCAGCACCACCGGCCTTTCGGCCTTGGCCTGTTCGCTCACGGCGGAGCCGCGGCCGAGGAAATCGACCTCGAAGCCGGGCTTGTCCCGGATCAGCGCCTCCTCGCCGATGACCTTGACCGGCTGCATTGCGGACAGCGCCATAAGGTCCCAGTAGCGGGCGACGTATTTGCCGATCACGTTTTCGACCGGAACTTCAGGGTAGGCTTTCAGCTCTTCCTCGGTCAGCACCGGCATCGGCTGCACGTTGTGCGGCAGTTCCTGGCCTTTCTTGCTGTCATAGAGCACGCCGTTGTTGCCCAGCATCAGGCCGTGGGCCTGCGCGTCCTCGATCACCTGCGGCGCCCAGATCACACCGCCGCCGGCATCGTCGCCGCCAAGGATCGACATGATCATGCCGTAGTCCTGGCCGACGTTTTCAAAGCCGCGGAACATGCCGGTGGGGATGTTGAAGATATCGCCTTCCTCGGCGATGAACTCGCCCGCGGTGCCGTAGCGGCCCCAGAAGAAGCGCCAGCGGCCCTTGGCGACAAAGAACACCTCGGCGGTGGTGTGGCTGTGCAAGGAGTTGCGGCATTTCGGCGGCTGGCCCGCAGCACCGATGTTGAAGCCGATCTTGTCGGTGATGTGGACGTGCTGGTCGGGGCTTTCGCTGACGCCGCCGCCGATGATGGTGAAGTTCTCCTTCTGGTCGGAGCCCGGGGTGTGGGCGTCGATGAAGGCGGTCTTGCAGGGTTTCAGCTCGCCGTAGCGGACGATGCGGTTCTGGATGGTGCTCATGTCGTTGATCCTCTTGAAATCTGGTTTGAAACGGCCGGTTCAGCCCGCCGCGCCGGGCGGGCGGTTGTTCAGCCGCCGGGCGCGCAGGCTGGCACGGTGGGTGTGAAACCGCCGTGCCGCCTCGCTGGCGTCCAGAGGAGAGGCACCGGGCCTCATTCAGAGATCGCCCGTCTGCAGCAGGATCTGCTTCCAGACCGAGGTCTCGTCGAACAGCGCGTATTCGCGGCGCAGGCCCCAGGGGCCGAACTCGGCGTGGCTGGCGCCCAGCACAAACACCTCGGCGCCGGTCGGCTTGCCGAAGACGCCCCAGCCGTCGTGCTTGCCATGCAGCGTCCAGCGCAGCGCGGCGCGCGGCGGCATCATCGGGTCGTCGCGGCCGATCTGGTGGCGGATCTTGAACTCGGCGTTCGGGAAGGAGGCGCGCAGCCCCATCCAGAAGCGGTCCACCGGGCCGACGCTGTGGCCGGTGACGCCGCCGGGATATTCCGACTGCACCGCGCGGTCGTATTCGCTTTCGATCACCCGCATGTCGGCATTCATGATCCGGGTCAGGATACCGGCGTATTTCTGGCCCCATTCATTGTTATTGCCGGTGCCCTTGTAGGGGCCGGGCTGCTCGTTGGCGGGGGTGTAGGGCTGCACGCAGTTTTCCGGCCCGCCCTCGCGCGCGATCAGGTCGCGGGCGTAGTCCTTGGGGTCCCAGCCCATCTGGCGCACGATCGCGCCCTGGTCGCGGATCAGCCATTCGTCGTTGATCTGGTTGTTGATCGCGTGGCAGTCGGCGAGGATCCGGTAGGTGAGCTTCTTGCCGGTCGCCTTGCCGTAGACACCGTCGCCCAGGTGGGTCGCGGTGGACAGGAGCCGGTGCGAGGACAGCATGCCCTCCTCCGGGGTGCCGGACCAGATCACGTCCTCGCCCAGGAGGGTGCGGTCGGGGAATTCGGCCAGCGTCGCCATGGTCGCGGCGATCACGCCCTCGTTGCCGGTCACCACCGAGGCGGGCGAGCGCACGACGATATCGGGCGCGTAGTAGTCATGCAGCGTGGCGATGCCGCGGTCTTCCCAGATCTCCTTGGTGATGCCAATGATGTAATCGGGGAAATCTTTGAACTTGGGGTCAAATCCCTTCATGTCTTCCATCCTTCAGGTATGCGGGCGGAGCCGCGAACAATGAGTGGCCCGTCGATCTCGACCCGGCGCGGGCGCACGTCGGCGTCCTCGATCTTGGCCAGGATGATGTCGACGGTTTCGGCCACCATGCGGTTGGCGGGCTGGCGCACGGTGGTAAGGCTGTAGGTGGGCCAGGCGGCAACGGATACATCGTCGTAGCCCACCACCGAGACATCGCCCGGCACGCTGAGGCCCAGTTCAAAGCGCAGCGTGTCCATTACCGCGATGGCCATGTGATCATTGGCCACAAAAACCGCATCCGGCGGGTCGCTTGCGAACATGCGGCGGGTGGCTTCCTGGGTCTGTTCGGTGACGAAATTGCCGACCTCGCGGGCATGCAGCGTGGCGCCGCCCGCTTCCAGCCCGGCACGGAAGCCCGCCTCGCGGTCGCGCTGGGTGGAGGCGCCTTCCCAGCCCGCGATATAGCCGATTTTCTTGTGGCCTCCGGCTAGTAGGAATTCGGCTGCCTTGCGCCCGCCTGTGATGTTGTCGGAGGTTACGGCTGACATCGACGGATCATCCTGCGCCCGGTTGAACAGCACCATGGGCACGCCGGCCGCCTGGCAGCGGGCGGAGAGGTCAGAAGAGAGCGCAACCGAGGCGGCGATGATACCGTCGACCTGGAAGTCCAGGATCTCCTCGACGACGCGGTCGATGTTGCCGGCCGAATGGGAGGCCAGGAAGACCAGCACGTGATAGCCGCGCTCCTGCAGCGCGTTGGTGAGCTTCTCCAGCGCCTCCGGGTAGAACTGGTTGTTCAGATAGGCGACCACCAGCCCGATGATGCCGCTTTTGCCGGAGACCATCGCGCGGGCCAGCACGTTGGGGCGGTAGCCGAGTTCCTCGGCCGCCTTGCGGACCTTTTCGATGGTCTTTTTCGATGCCGAGGCGCCGGGGGTGAACACCCGGCTGACCGCGGACTGGCTGACACCCGCGAGGCGGGCAACGTCCATGGATGTGACTTTACTTGTAGCCATCAGTCTGCCGTCCAGCCGCCGTCAACCATCAGCGCGGTGCCGGTCACCAGCGAAGCGGCGTCGGACGCGAGGTAAGCCACCGCCCCCATGATGTCCTCGACCTCGCCCGGGCGGCCGAGCTTGATCTTGTCCAGCACCCAGGCCCGTTTTTCCGGGTCTTCAAACGTCGGACGGGTCAGATCGGTGAGGATGAAAGTCGGGCAAACCGTGTTGACGCGGATCTTGTGCGGGCCGAATTCCAGCGCCATCGCCTTGGTGAAGCCCTCGACCGCGAATTTCGACGCGCAGTAGACCGCGCGCTCGCGGCCGCCGACATGGCCCATCTGGCTGGAGATATTGATCAGCGAGCCTGGGCGGCCGGCCGCGAGCAGGCCCTTGGCCACCGCCTGGGTCAGGAAATAGGCGCCGCGGACGTTCACATCCATTACCGCGTCGAAGTCCTCCGGCGCGGTCTCCACCGCCTTGCCGTGCCGGGCGGTTCCGGCGGAGTTCACCAGGATGTCGAAAGGCCCGTTGGCCGCCACCGCCTCTGCCGTGGCGGCGACGTCGCCCACATCCAGTTGAAGCACCTTCGCCACCCAGTCGCGGGCGGTCATTTCCGCGGCGATGTCCTGCAGCGCGTCAGTGCGGCGCGCTGCAAGAGTGACCTCAGCACCCTGTTCCGCCAAGGCCACGGCGCAGGCCGTTCCGATGCCGGAAGATGCGCCGGCAACCAGGGCGCGCTTGCCCTTTAGGCTGAAACTGGGGGTGCTGGGGAAGGTGGGCATGTCAAACCTCGCTGACAGGGAAGGGGATTTCGCCAGCCACGCGGGCCTTGTTGAACTCGCGCAGGCGGGCAAAGACATCTACGCCCAACTGACGGTAGGCGTCCAGAATGTCCACCGTGACCCAGTTTTCGCGGATCTTGCCGTTCTCCAGCCGCCAGAAATCCAAGGAGCGCATGGTGATGCGCTGGCCCGAGGGGGCGATGCCCATCCAGCCGTCGTGGGTGACTGTCTGGATCATGTTGGGCCAGCCGGTCACCGCGGCGTATTCGCCGTCGCCGAAGAAGTGATAGGTGATCTCGTCCAGGTACTGGCCGCGGTCGGGCATGCCGTTCAGGAACGGGATCTGGTGCCAGTTGCGGAAGCCTGCGATGCCGCGGCCGGTGCCGATGCCGGCAGGGCCGTACCAGTTCATCCGCTCATGCCAGAATTTCGGCATCTCCATCACTTCCGGGCCGCCCTGGCTCGGGTGCTTCTTCAAGTGGGCCAGCATGTCGACGATGCGGCTGCAGGAGGTCTGCGACTTGTCCTCGTCCCAGGGGCCTGGGACAATGCCGTCGTGCGTTGCCGGGCCAGGGATGCAGAACTCGAGGCCGAGCGAGGGCGCCATCGGCCAGGCCTTTGCCTGCATCATCACCTCGGGAATATCCCAGATGGTCTGGATCTCCACCACGCGGCCTTCTTTGAGGCGGTAGAACTCGTGGTAGCGCATGTGGGTCAGATGGCCGGTTGGAGGGATGTCCAGCCAGGGCCGCACGAAAGTGCCGTAGTAGTGGCCGCCGCAGCCGATCCAGTCGCCGCCGTGCTCGGTGCGCCCGCCCATGACGATCCAGTCGCGGCGCTCGAGGTCCGGCATGGACTTCAGCAGCGGCGCATAGCAGGTGTCATAGAGCTCCGCGGGCCCGGTCAGGTCGCCGAAGGGATGGCACATATGCACCACCGCGTCCGGCGCGATCAGCTCCTCCAGAGCGGCGCGCACGCCTTTTTCGGTGAAGTCGCGCATCGCGTCCCGCATCGGGGCGATCAGCGCCTTGTTCCGGGTGTGAGTATCGGTGGTCATTCTGCTGCAGTCCCGTAAGGCACGTTCTTGCCGCCGTAGCGGCGGACGCGGATGTTGCACTGCTCGGCGTGGCCGACGAAGCCTTCGAGCATGCAGAGCCGAGAGCCGTACTCGCCGATCATGGTCGCCGCCTCGTCGGTGGTGACTTTCTGATAGCTGTGGGTTTTCAGGAACTTGCCCACCCAAAGCCCGCCGGTGTAGCGGCCCGCCTTCTTGGTCGGCAGGGTGTGGTTGGTGCCGATTACCTTGTCGCCGTTGGAGACATTGGTGCGGGGCCCGAGGAACAGCGCGCCGTAGCAGGTCATGTTTTCCAGGAACCAGTCGTCGCGGTCGGTCATCACCTGCACGTGCTCGGAGGCGATGTCATCGGCGACCTGCAGCATCTCGTCGTAGGTGTCGCAGACGATCACCTCGCCGTATTCCTCCCAACTGACTTTGGCGGTGTCCGCGGTCGGCAGGATGCCCAGCAGGCGGTCGATCTCGCTCAGCGTCTCCTCGGCCAGCTTGCGCGAGTTGGTCAGCAGTACGCAGGGAGAGTTGTAGCCGTGTTCGGCCTGGCCCAGCAGATCGGTGGCGCAAAGCTCGGCATCGGCGGCGGTCTCGTCCGCGATCACCATGGTTTCGGTCGGGCCTGCAAACAGGTCGATGCCGACGCGGCCAAACAGCTGGCGTTTGGCTTCGGCGACAAAGGCGTTGCCGGGGCCGATCAGCATGTGAACGGGGTCGATGGTTTCGGTGCCGATGGCCATGGCACCGACCGCCTGAATGCCGCCCATCACGTAGATCTCATGGGCGCCGCCCAGGTGCATCGCGGCAATCACCGCCGCGTTCGGCTTGCCCTGGAACGGCGGGGTGCAGGCGATGATGCGCGGCACGCCTGCCACCTTGGCGGTGGCGACCGACATATGGGCCGAGGCAACCATCGGAAATTTGCCGCCCGGCACATAGCAGCCGACCGACTGCACGGGGATGTTCTTATGGCCGAGGATCACGCCGGGCAGGGTTTCCACCTCGATGTCCAGCATCGAGTCGCGCTGCGCCTGGGCGAAATTCATCACCTGCTTTTGCGCGAATTTGATGTCCTCCAGCTCGCGGTCGCTCAGCGAGGCGATCAGCGCGTCGATTTCCTGCTGGCTGAGGCGGAAGCTTTCGGGGCTGTAGTCGTCGAATTTCTCGCTCAGCTCGCGCACGGCGGCGTCGCCGCGGGCTTCAATGTCCTTCAGCGTGGCTTCGACCACGGCGCGGGTCTTGGCGTCGTCTTCGGCGCGGTCGGCCTCGGGCTTGCCGCGTTTCAGGTATTCGATGGTCATGGTCAGGTCCTCAATTGTCGGGGCGCGGAGGGGTTTTCTCTCCGCGGTCAAATGCTTCCCAGCCTTCGCCGTTGAACAGATCAACGCCGAGCTGGGCGGCGACATGGGCAAAATCGACGTTCACCCAGTTGTCGGCGATCTTGCCGTCGACGACTTTCCAGAAGTCCATGTAACGGATCTCGACACGCTTGCCGGTGGGTTCGATGCCGAGGAAGGTGCCGCTGTGGGTGGCCTCCTGGCGGCCGAAGGCGGCGGCCCATTCGCCCATGTAGAGACGGGCCTCGTCGATGCAGACCTTGTCGGAGAAGGCGGCCTGGAACGGGCGCTGCCAGTTGTCCTGGAACTCCTGCAGGCCGGTCTTGGTGCCGCAGCCCTGGTTGCCCATCCAGCGGAAGCCTTCGGAGAAGAATTCGCCGATGTCGCTGATGCGGTGGTCGTTCAGCCCGTCCACCATGTTTTCGATCACGCGGCGGGTGTCTTCGGTCTTGCTCAGGTCCGTGTCTTTGGTCAGCACGGCTTGTTCGGGGCGGGAGCCTTTCATGCTCTGTTCCTTCAATTTGTTGCCAAGGGATGATGTGATCAGACGGGGAGGAGACGGCCGTCCGTCAGAAAATCCCTTGGCATCCGGTTGAGCGCCGGGTGGCGCGCAACGGCGTTATGTCTTGCGGCGCTGCTCATCACCCTTTCACCGCGCCGGCGGTCAGTCCGCTGACGATCTGGCGCTGGAAGAACAGGATCAGCACGAACAGCGGGGCGGTGGCGGAGACCACGGCGGCGACGGCGTACATCACCTTGCCTTCGACCTGGGTGGTGCCGAGGAAGCTGTTGATCGCGGGGATGATGGTCTCATTCTCGGAGCTGAGCAGCATCGCGGTCACCGCGAAGTCGTTGTAGGCCAGCAGGAAGCTGAACAGGCCGGTGGTGATCACGCCAGGCCACATGACCGGGATGATGACGTGGCGGAAGGCCTGGAAGCGGGTGCAGCCGTCGACCATGGCGCTTTCGTCCATGTCCTTGGGGATGTTGAGGAAGAAGGAGTGCAGCATCCACAGGGTAAAAGGCTGGTTGATCGCCACCAGCACGATGATGGTGGTCGGCAGGATGCCCCAGATGTTCCACTCGAAGAACGGCAGCAGGTAGCCCGAGACAAGGGTAATGTGCGGCATGGCGCGGAACACCAGCGCGGCCATCAGCAGCCAGAAGGCATAGCGGCGCCCCGAACGGGCGAGCGCGTAGCCGCCAAGCGTGCCGAAGGTGAGCGAGATTACCACGGTGAAGAACACCACGATGCCGGAGTTGATGACATTGCGCCAGAATTCCTCGTCCACCCAGGCGCCGTGATATCCTTCGAGGGTGAAGGGGCTGCCGGTCTGCCGGATCGTGTTGACCCCGTAGATGGCGTTCTGCCAGTCGGTCTTGGAGAAGAAATCCGACTGCACCTTGAAGCTGCCCCAGAAGGTCCAGAAGAAGGGGAAAGCAGCGATGATCAGCCAGAGCGCGACGAGCGCCAGAGAGATCACGGTGAGCGGCTGGATGCGGGTCCGGGACTTCGTGCTCACTGCCGGGGCTGCGATGCGGGATTGTGCCTTGGTTGCCATGATCGTGCCCTCAGTGTGCTTTGCGGGAGAAGTCGCGCCAGGTGCGGATCAGCACCGGGGTCAGCAGGATGACAACGCCGATGATGGTCATCATCGAGGTCGCCCCGGCCGAGCCGTAGAGCGGATTGCCGCTTTCGCGCAGGTCGTTGTAGATGATCCAGCTGAGCGAGGTGGCGTGGGCCTCGGCCTTGAAGCTGACGATCGGCTCGAAGACGCGGAAGTTGTCCATCAAGAGCATCAGCGTCACGAAGGACATCAGCGGCGCCAGATGCGGCACGATCACGTGGATCATGCGCTGCCACTTCGACGCGCCGTCGATCATCGCCGCTTCCATGGTGTCCTCGGGCACGGTCTGGAGGCCTGCGTAGAAGGTGATGAAGCTGAACGGCAGGGTGTGCCAGACGCCATAGACGATCAGCATGGTCCAGGTCAGCGCAGTGGAGGCCTTGAGGCTGAGCGAGGGATCGTTGAAAATCCGCTGGATGGTGGCGCCGATGACGCCGTCGCTGTCGACCATCCAGAACAGGATCAGCGAGCCGACCAGAGGCGTTACAAGGAACGGCAGCAGCGAGATGAAGATCGACGGACCCTTGAGGAAGCGGGGCAGGTTGTTGACGCCCACTGCAATTGCCAGGCCAAGGGCGATAACGACCGGAGTGACAACCGCCGTGTAAGTCAGCGTGAAGATCAGCGCGCGGTAGAAGGGCAGGTTGATGATCTGCTTCCAGAACGCGCCGAAGGTTTCCGTGTTGCGCCAGGCCTCGCCGACCTCGGCGAAGGCCAGGTGCGAGCGGTTGATGTAGGTGTTCAGCCCATTGAACCGGCCCAGCGGCTGCTCTTCCTGCAGTGCGGCTGTGGCCGCGGTGTCGACCGTGGTCGTGGGCGTGCAGCCGAACGGGCCGCAGCTCTCGGAGACCACCAGAACCTGCTCGTGCTCGACAAACAGCGACTGGATGAAAACCGAGACGATGGGCAGCGCGATGAAGAGGATCATCGCGGATAGCGTCGGCAGGATGAACCAGAAAAAGGTGCGGTGCTTCATGGCGTGCGTCTCAGTCTTCTGTCCGGGAAAAGAGAGGGGGCCTGCAGCCCCCTCCAGTCGGGGAGGTTTACTTGAGGAAGCCGGCTTCCTTGGCCGAGGTCCGGTAAGCGGTCTCGACATCGGCCAGCGCCTGCTCGGCGCTTTCGCCGCCTTTCAGGAAGTCGGTCAGTTCCGAGCCGAGCGCTGCGTGCAGCAGGCCGATCTGCGGGATCATCGGGTAGGGACGGGCCCCGCCTTGCACGGTTCCGGCCACGCCCGCCGCTGCCGGGCCAGGCTCGAAACCGGGCAGAAGCCAGACCGCGTCGTCGTTGTTCTCCGCCACCATTTCGGGGGTCAGGCCGCTGATCAGCGCGGCGAAGGTTGCCTCGGCTTCTTCATCGGAGACATTGGAGGCAATGGAGATGCCATCCCACCACAGGGTGGCTGCCGGGATCGAGCCGCCGCCGACGGTGGGGGCCGCGGACAGGACGGTGTTAGAGGTCACTTCCTCGGTGGAGCCTTCGTCATCCAGGATCGGCGCGCCGCGCGAGCCCCACATGATGGCCAGCGCCGCCTGGCCGGATTCCCACAGGCCCTGGGTCTCGTTGGAGGCATGGGTCAGGTGGTCCGGGTGGGCGTATTCGGCCAGAGCCTTCATGGTTTCCAGCGCGGCGATGCCTTGCTCATTGTTGATCGAGGGTTCGGCAGAGCCGGGTGCGAAGAACTCGCCGCCGTGGCCGAGGTAGATCATGTTGAAGACTTCGCCCACGTTCCAGCCGGTCTGCAGGTTCATCGCGATGGGATGTTCCATGATGCCCGCGGCGCGGATCTTCTCTGCCGCTTCCAGCACCTCCTCATAGGATGCGGGTATGCTGTCGACACCGGCCTGCTCCAGGATGTCCTTGCGCGAGAACAGGTGCTGCGAGTTGGCCATGAAGGCAACCGCCATCACGTTGCCGTCGATGGTGATCAGAACATTCGGCGGGATGCTGTCCTTGTATTTTTCCACCAGGTCGTTCAGCGGCCGCACCAGCCCGTCGTTCATCAGCTGGGTCAGCGTGGCATTGGCGAGGATCACCGAGGTGTATTCCGCGGGGTTCGGCGTCAGCGCCGCGTTCATGATCTGGCGCGCCTCGGTGGTGTGGTTGGCGGTGAATTCCGCCGCGGCATCCCCGCAGTTGGCCCGGGCCGCATCGACCACCGCGTGGATTGCCGGGAAGTCGCTCGCCAGAATGCGGATCGACTGGCCCTCGGGGCCGCAGTTGGCCGCAAAAGCCGCCGAGCCCATCAGCCCGGCAAACAGCGATGCGGCAGCAAGTCTTTTCAGTAACATGTCATTCTCCCTGTTTTTTCTGGATTTGAGGCAGGCGGTTTGCGCCCGTCCTGTGGACCGCAGTGGCGGTAGCGCCGGCAGGGGGCGTTCAGCCCCCGATCCGCGCGCCGGTTTGACCGTCAAACAGGTGGCAAATGCCCTGCGGTACGGCGATCGACACCGTCTGGCCGATTTCGGCCCGGAAGGTCTTGTCGGCCTTTACCGAGACGAGAGCCCCGCCGACGCGCACCGAGATCATCGTTGCGTCACCCAGCAGTTCCATCGTGTAGATCGGCGCGTTGATCTGGCCCTCACCGGGTGCCGCGATGCTGGCGTCCTCGGCCCGGAAACCCAGCGTGAGCGGGCCGTCCGGCGCGTTCAGCCCTGAGATTTCCACATTCTTGGCGCGGAAGGTGCCGCCCTGAACCTGTCCGTCCATCAGGTTCATCGCCGGGTTTCCGATGAAGCTGGCGACAAAGGTGTTGGCGGGGCTGTCATAGATTTCGGTCGGGGAGCCGACCTGCTGCACCACGCCCTTTTTCATCACCACGACGCGGTCGGCCAGAGTCATTGCCTCGATCTGGTCATGGGTCACGTAGATTGTGGTCACCGCCAGCTCGTGGCTGAGGTTCTTGATCTGCGCGCGGGTGGAAACGCGCAGCTTGGCGTCCAGGTTCGACAGCGGCTCGTCCATCAGGAAGACATTGGGTTCGCGCACGATGGCGCGGGCCAGGGCGACGCGCTGGCGCTGGCCGCCGGACAGTTCCGCGGGCTTGCGGTGCAGGAAGTCGTCCAGTTCCACCATCGCCGAGGCGCGGCGGACTTTCTCGTCATGAGTCTTGGGGTCGATGCCGCGCACCTTCAGCGGAAAGCGGATGTTCTCGTAGACGTTCATGTTGGGGTAGAGCGCGTAGGACTGGAACACCATCGCCACGTCGCGGTCCTTGGGCTCCATGTCGTTGACGCGCTGGCCGTCGATCAGGATGTCGCCCTCGGTGGCCTCTTCCAGCCCGGCGATCATCCGCATGGTGGTTGTCTTGCCGCAGCCCGACGGCCCCAGCAGCACCAGAAACTCCTTGTCGGCGATGGTCAGGTCAAAGTTGTCGACGCCGACGAATGACCCCCAGCGCTTGCCAACATTCTGTAGTCGTATCTCGGCCATGTATTCCCCCTGACAGCTTTGGCTGGGCATTTTGCATACGATTGCAAGGAGGGTAGACTTATAGGTGACTTTTTGGCAAGACTTTTTTGCAGACGTATGCAAGGAGCAACTTCCCATGCCTGACTTTTCAGTGGAAAAGCAAATGGTCCGAAACCTTTACGCCGATCTCGACAGGTCGGATTCAGGGCAAGCAGGCGAGGTGCTTGCACGGTACTGCACCTCGAATCATATCTGGCGCGGCTACCATCCATTCAATGAGCAGCAGGGTGCGGAAGCGGTTGCCGATGTGTTCTGGAAACCCTTGCGCGCGGCGCTGAAGCACATGCAGCGGAGGCAGGACATTTTCATGGCCGGGGCCAATGAGATGGACGGCTTTAACTCTGTCTGGGTGGTGTCGATGGGGCATCTTATGGGGCTGTTCGATGCGCCGTGGCTGGGAATTGCACCGACCGGGAAGATGGCGTTCCTGCGGTATTGCGAGTTCAACAAGGTCGAAGACGGCAAGATCACCGAAACGGCGATGTACTTCGACATCCCCCATCTGATGATGCAGGCAGGCTTGCAGCCGTTCCCGCCCCAGACCGCCGCGCATCTGGTGCAGCCGGGTCCGATGACGCATGACGGGCTGATGTTCGATGCGCAGCCTGCGGACGAGGGCGAAAAGACCCTGGCTGCGATCAACGCGATGATCTCCGACCTCGGGCAGTGGAAAAGCGGGCTGAGCCTGGAGGACGAGCTGCGCCGCACCTGGGCCGAGGACATGATCTGGTGGGGTCCGGCAGGGATCGGCGCCACCTATACGATCGGACGCTATGCCAAGCAGCACTCGGGGCCGTTCCGCGCGGGCTTCACAGATCGTTCCAAGACCAAGCACATCTGCCGCCTGGCCGAGGGACATTACGGCGGCTTCTTCGGCTGGCCGAATTTCACCGCCCGCCCGACAGGCGGGTTCATGGGCATGCCCGCATCGGAAAAGGCAGGCGAGTTCCGGGTGATCGACATCTACCGCCGGGATGGCGGCAAGCTGGCCGAGAACTGGATCTTTATCGACCTTCTGCATTTCTGGAAGCAGCAGGGCGTCGATATTCTGGCCCGCATGGCAGAGGTGCCGCGCTCATGAGCGGATGGATCGATGCGCATCATCACCTGTGGGATCTGGGGGCGGTGCGGTATCCGTGGTTGATGGCGAAAGGCGAGAAGCGGTTCTTTGGTGATCCGGCCCCGATCCAGCGGGACTATTTGCTGGAGGAATTCCGCGCCGAGGCCGCAGCCGAAGGCTTTGCGGCCTCGGTGCATATACAGGTAGGGGCGGAGGACGGTCTGGCGGAGGCGCGCTGGCTGCAGTCGGTGGCGGAGCGCAATCCGGACTGGCCGATGGCGCAGGTGGTGTTCTGCGATCTGACCGCACCCGATCTGGCGCAGCAGCTCGACCAGTTCCAAAGCCTGCCGACGGTGCGCGGCGTGCGCCAGATCGTGGGCCGCGCGCCGGGCGAAGACGCGCAAACCGGCACCAATGCGCTGCTGGATGACCCGCGGTTTCTGGCCGGGCTGCAGGACGCCGGGCGGCGGGGGTTGAGCTTTGACCTGCAGCTGGTTCCGGAACTGATGGAAAAGACCGCGAGGGTTCTGGCCCTGGCACCGGACACCAGGGTTGCTCTGTGCCACGCAGGGTCGCCGCATGACCGCTCTTCCGCCGGGCTGACTGTATGGGCGGAGGAGCTGAAGCACCTCTCGGGCCTGCCCCATGTCACCTGCAAGCTGTCCGGTTTGGGCATGTTCGAGCATGACTGGACAGCGGACAGCATCCGCCCCATCGTCGAGACCTGCCTGGAGCAGTTCGGCACCGGCAGGGTGATGTTCGGGTCGAACTTTCCGGTCGACAAGCTGTATTCGGGCTACCGTACGCTGGCGGGGGCTTATCGCGGGCTGGTTCCCGCAGAGATGCAAGCTGCGGTGTTCCGCGGCAATGCTGCCAGCTTCTATGGTCTGACAGCGGCTGCGGCCTGATCGCAGGCCTAGAATTGCGAAGGCCTGCCGCGGTTGACACGGCAGGCCTTTGTTCAGGCGGAAGCTGGCGCGGGATCAGGCGCCCGCAGCGAACTCCTGGCCGGTGCCGCGCGCCCGTCCGGCCAGCACCAGCAGCACACCCGCAGCTGCCATCAGACCCGCCGCGACCGGCACCGCGCCATAACCATAGCCTGCGTGGATCACCCAGCCGCCGGCAGCGGCGCCCACGGCGTTGCCGAAGTTGAAGGCGCCGACGTTGATCGAAGAAGCCAGGCCCGGAGCCTCGGCGGCGGCGATCATCACCCGGGTCTGCACCGGGGGAACCATCGCAAAGGCGGCCGCGCCCCAGACCAGCAGCACGATGGCCGCGCCCGCATGGGTGCCGATCGCCAGCGGCATCGCAAAGCTGACCGCGGCGGCTGCGGCCAGGAACAGGATGGTTGCCCCGTCCAGCGACCAGTCCGCCAGGCGGCCGCCCAGCCAGTTGCCGATGGTAAATCCGACGCCGATCAGAACAAGCATCATCGTGACATAGGTCTCGGACGCCTGGGTCAGCTCCTGCAGGACCGGGGCGACATAGGTATAGACGCCGAACAGCGCGGCAGAGCCCATCACCGTGGTGGCCATGGCGATCAGAACCGGCGCACGGGTCAGAACGCGCAGCTCCTTCATCACCTCGGGGCGCTGGCCCGGATCCCCCTTGGGCAGGGCGCTCCAAAGCGCTGCGATGGCGATGACGCCCAGCATCGCTGTCCCGGCAAAGGCCATCCGCCAGCCGATCTGCTGGCCCAGCCAGGTGGCCGCCGGAACGCCGCCGACATTGGCGATGGTCAGGCCCATGAACATGGTGGCAACGGCGCTGGCCTTCTTGTCCCTGGGCACCACGCTGGCGGCAACAACCGCGCCCAGGCCAAAGAAGGCGCCGTGGTTCAGCGACGTGACCAGCCGGGACGCCAGCAGCGTCCAGTAATCCGGTGACAGCGCCGACAGGATGTTGCCGAAGGTAAAGATGCCCATCAGCGCCATCAGCGCCGCGCGCTTGCCGAGGCGGCTGAAGACCAGGGTCATGATGGGGGCGCCCGCCATGACGCCGATGGCATAGGCGCTGACCAGCAGGCCAGCGCTGGGGATGGAGACATCGACCCCTTCTGCGATCACGGGCAGCAGGCCCATGGGCGAGAATTCGGTGGTGCCGATGCCGAAGGCGCCGATGGCCAGCGCCAGCAGGATCCAGCCGGAGCGGGCCTCCGGTTGCGTGTTTGTCGCCGACATGACGGATATTCCTTATGCGTCCCAGACGGGAGAGAGGTTTTCGGGGCTGACGATGCGGCCGTCCGGGCGGGCAAGCCCGTGGATGGCGTCCATGTCTTCGTCAGAGAGAGTGAAGTCGAAAATCGCCGCGTTTTCAGCGGCGCGGGCGGGGTTGGCCGTCTTGGACAGTGCGATGAACCCCTGCTGGATGACCCATCGCAGCGCTGCCTGGGCAGCGGTCTTGCCGTATTGCGCGCCGATTTTCTGCAGCAGCGGGTCCTTTGGAACGGCGCCGTCGGCCATGCCGTAATAGCCGGTGATGGCCACATCCAGCTCTGCCGCGGCGGGGGCCACGGCGGACTGGTTCAGATAAGGGTGCACCTCGATCTGGTTGGTGACGATGGGGGCGGCGGAGTATTCCACCGACTCGCGCATCTGCGATGCGTTCTGGTTGCTGACGCCGATCAGCCGGGTCTTGCCTGCGGCCCGCACCTCGTTCAGCATCGCCACCTGCTCGGCCACCGGCACCTCGTCGCCCGGCCAGTGCAAAAGGAGCAGGTCGGCATTGTTCACCCGCAGTTTTTCCAGGCTTTCGCCGACCGAGGCTGCAAATTTCTCCGGCGCGTACTGGTCGGCCCAGACCTTGGTGGTCAGGAAGATTTCGTCCCGGCTGACGCCGGTTTGTTCCAGCGCCTTCCCCAGCGCGGCCTCGTTCTTGTAGATCTGGGCGCTGTCGAAATGGCGGAAGCCCGCCTCCAGCGCCGCGGGGATCACCTTGGCGATTTCCTCGTCCGACATGCGGAAGACGCCGAAGCCGAGGGCGGGGATTTCGAAACCGTTGGATTTGACAGTCTGCATCGTTTCCTCTTTGGGGATTGTCAGGCGGCCTGTGCCGCCTTGCTGTTGTCCAGCGCCGGAAGGACTTCCGACGCGAGTTCGTCCAGAACTTCCGGCAGCGGCCGGGCCGACTGCCGCAGGTTCACCGCGATATGGTCCACGCCGGCCGCAGCGTAGCGCCGGAACAGGCTGATCAGCGCCTTGCGCCCCATGCGGCCGCCGAACCGGACCGGCTCATTGGGGGCCCCGGCATCGGCCAGCAGGTCCAGATGGAAGGCCGAGATGAAGGCGCCGCGCCCCTGCGTCGCGTCGTGCCAGGCCGCGGTCTGCGCAGTCATCCGCCCGACGCCGCCGGGATAGACGAACCGGCCGTCCATGTTGGCGGCCAGCCAGCCGTCGGATTGGCGTGCCTGACCAGCTGCCACTACGGGGATCGTCCTTTGCTCAGGGCGGGGCAGCAGGTCGTATTCGCGGATCCGGCCGCCGTCAAAGGGCAGGCCGCCGGGCTGCCAGGCTGCACGCAGGTAATCCGCTGCCTTGCGGAAGTCCTCACCGCGGGCCTCGAAGTCGAGGCCCAGCAGCGGGTATTCCACAGGCCGGTCGCCCGAGGCAACGCCCAGGATCAGCCGTCCGCCTGACAAGGCGTCGATCGAGGCTGCGGCTTTGGCCGTCATCATCGGATGCCGGATCGGCAGCACCACTGCGGCGGTGCCAAGCGCCACGTTGCGGGTGATCCCGGCCAAGAACCCCAGCAGAGCGAACACGTCGTAAACCGAGCCCGCATCGCCCATGCCGACACTGTCGAACACCGGCACATCGCGCGCCCAGATGGCGGCAAAACCCAGTTCGTCCACCCGGCGCAGCAGCTCTGCCTGGGCGCTCAGATCGGGCACGCCGGACGGGCGGCCGCTGGCCTCGCGCCGGCGGATGCCCTGGGGCGACCAATCGTTGTCGAGGGGCAGTTCAATGCCCAATGTTAAGCGGTCCGGTTTGCGGATCAGATCAAGGGATGTCTTGGGTTTCATGCTCTCGCCATTGCGTTGCCCGCGTTTACGAAAGGCCAGATAATCGGCGCCCGGCACCTTGATAACGCCACGCATCTCCACATTATCTGTGAAACAGGTTCACAAGAGGCAACGCTATGGACAACCGGGCGGGGGAAATGCAGGTGTTTCTGCAGGTGGTCGACAGCGGCAGTTTTTCGGAGGCGGCACGGATGATGCGGATGACGCCGTCCACCGTCAGCAAGCTGATCGGCCGGGTCGAGGAACGGCTGGGGGTTCGGCTGCTGGAGCGCTCAACCCGGCGGTTGTCGCTGACCGACGAAGGGCGCGTCTATTACGAGCGCAGCCGGGTGCTGATTGCCGGGATGGACGAGATCGAACGTTAGGTTGCCCAAGGATCCGCCGGCCTGGCAGGACGGGTCAGGGTCAGCAGTTCGGTAGGCTTCGGGCAGCTGGGGATTGAGCCGCTTCTGGCCGGCTTCTGGGCGAAGTTTCCGCGCATCACCATCGACCTGTCGCTGTCGGACGAAATTGTCGACCTGTACCTCGACCGGACGGATGTTGCCTTCCGGGTCGGGCCGCTTCAGGATTCCGGGATGACGGCCATCCGGCTGGGCAGCGCCAAGCGGATGATCGTCGCCGCGCCGTCATATCTGGCGGAGAGGGGCACGCCTGCCGGGATTGACGATCTGGCGGATCATGCTTGCCTGGGGTTCAATTTCCGCCGGGCGAACGCGGTCTGGCCGCTGCGCGACAGCGGGCGCATCGTTGACCGGATCGTTGAGGGGCCGCTGATTGCCAACAACGGCGAAACGGTCCGGCGAATGGCCGTGGCGGGACTGGGACTGGCGCGGATTGGGGAGTTCCATGCGCGCGACGATTTGCGGGCCGGGCGGCTGATTGAGGTTCTGCCCGCCGCCACCGAAGGCGATACGGAGGACGTCCATGCCCTGTTTCTGGGCGGCGAGCGGGTTCCCAACCGGGTGCGCGCCTTTCTCGATTTTGTGACGCCTCAGCTGCGGGCCTTCCTGGCGGGCTAGCTCCCGTGTGGCTTGCCCCGCATGCGCGCGCAGAGAGCGTGACGCTCTTGTCGGCGGCTGAGCAGGCGGATTACCGTGGCTGCGGTGATTTGCAATAGCCTGACGGCCGCATTGCAGCCGGGTTAAAGGCTGTGATTGTGAATGCGAGGCGCACCGGCCGATAGAGGGTGGATGAGAAGAAGATGCCTTTTCTTTATCAGACAAAGGTCCAGCCGGACTGGATTGACTACAACGGGCATATGCAGGACGCCTATTACGGGTTTGTGTTCAGTCATGCCGTGGATGCGCTGCAGGATGCAGTCGGGTTTGACGCAGCCTACCGCAAGAGAACGGGGTGTACGATCTACCTGATCGAAGACCACAAGTTTTACTTGCGGGAGGTGCGGGAGGCAGAGCCTCTGCTGGTCACCACTCATGTTTTGGCCTCCGACAGCAAGCGTTTTCACCTCCAGATGATTATGACCTCACGCGGTGCGGAGGTTTGCATCGGGGAGTTCATGGAACTGCATGTGCAGCAACAGCCGCAGCCGCATGCCGTACCGATGCCTGATGAAATTCAAAAGCGGCTGGAAGCGGCCAGGGACGATGCCTCTCCCGCTTCCTGGCACCGGCTGCGGTCCCGTCCTTTCAAGCAATTGTAATCCGGGCGGCAGGCTGGGGTGCTGCTTGTCCGGGGGTGCAGTGACACTGACCGGGGCTTCGGCTACGGTCCGGGGGATTTCAAGCAGGGGTTTGCAAGGTGGATGACCTCAACGAATTGCGGATTTGCGTCCGGGTTGCCGAGGCAGGCAGTTTTGCTGAAGCCGCTCGGACGATGGGGCTGACCACCTCTTCCGTGTCCAAGGCGGTCCGGCGGCTGGAAGGCAAAATCGGTGCCAAGCTGTTCACCCGCACTACCCGCGCGGTGTCTCGGACCAGCGAAGGCGAGCGGTTCCTGGAAGGCGCCAAGCGCGTGCTGGAGGAAGCCGAGACGCTGAAAAGCGAGATCATGGACAGCGTCGAGGACCCGCGCGGGCGTCTGGTGATCTCCGCCTCGGATTCGGTCGGGCGCTTGTGGATGACCCAGCGGGTGCTGGCCTTCATGTGCCGCTACCGCAATGTCGACGTGGAACTGGTCTTTGATGACCGGGTGGTGGATCTGGCCGCCGAAGGCGTCGATGTCGCGGTGCGCGCGGGGAACCTGGGCAGCAGCCCGGATCTGATCGCCCGAAAGCTGTATTCCGACAATATCGTCACCTGCGCGGCACCGCGGTACCTGGAGCGCACGGGCAAACCGGAAACAGTGGCGGATCTTGCCGGCCACAGGGCGATTTATTACCGCGGCCGCAATTCAGGCCGGCTGACACCGTTCCAGTTCAGGTCCGGCGGCGAAATCATCCAGCTGCAATTCGATCCTGTCCTGGTGGTCAACAGTGTGGATGCCCTGAGCTACGCAGGGTCGGTGGGAATCGGCATCGTCCAGCTGCCGGGACAGATCGCCCGCGCTGCCATCGCCGAAGGGAAACTGGTGGAAATCCTGCCGGATTGCCAAGTCGAAGACTTCGCTTTCCGGGTGGTTTACCGCGAACGGCGCTTGATTGCGCCGCGAATCAGGGCGTTCGTCGACTTCCTCGTTGCCAACCCTCCGTCCCCGGAGGAACTGCATCTGTGAACTGGGTTACGCTCATTATGTCCTGACGGGAAATAGTGAGCGTCTTGCCAGTCCGGTACAGCCGCCGCCGCGCGGCCCTTATTTCCTTCCTCAATCGTCATGTTGCGGCCCTTGGCCTGAGGAATGGAAAATGAAAAAGACGAAATCGCTCTCTGCCGGTGCAGCTCTTGCCTTGTTGGCCGCCGGCGGGGCCTGGTACGGCGCCGGTCAGCCCGGACTGCTGCAATTTGCAACCGCGGCAGAGGCCTCTGCTCCACCGGCGGCCATGCCCGCACCCGAGGTCGGGGTTGTCCGTGCCGCAATCCGCGAGGTTTCGGAATTCGACGAATTCACCGGCCGTTTCGAGGCGGTGGACGAGGTGGCGGTACGCGCCCGGGTGTCCGGCCAGCTGACCGCCGTGCATTTCGAGCCGGGCCAGATCGTGGAAAAGGGCGATCTGCTGTTCACCATTGATCCGCGACCGTTTGAAACCGTGCTGGCCGAGGCGGAAGCGCGGCTGGCCGAGGCCCGCGCGGCCCTGAAGCTGGCCAACGTCGAACTGGAGCGGCAAAGCAAGCTGAGCGACCGTGGCCACGCCAGCCGCTCGTCGCTGGACAGCGCTCAGCAGGCCGCGGCGGCCGCCAAGGCGGCCATCACCGGAGCTGAGGCTGCGGTGGAGCGGGCGCGGCTGGATCTGGAGTTCTCTCGTATCCACGCCCCTGTCAGCGGCCGTATCTCCGATGATGCGGTGAATGCGGGCAACCTGATTTCGGCCGGCGCCGCCGGTCCCGCGCTGACCACAATTGTCTCGATCGATCCAATCCATTTCGTGTTTGATGCCACCGAGCAGCAGCTGCTGAACTATCAGCGCAGCGCTGCCGACGGGGACATCCGCGCCTTTCTGAATGCCGCGCCGGTTGCGGTCAGCCTGAACGGCGAAACGGATTTCGGCCATACGGGCAAAGTCGATTTCATCGACAACCGTATTGACAGCGCTACCGGCACCATCCGCGGCCGCGCGGTGCTGGAGAATGAGACGGGTGCGCTGGTGCCGGGCATGTTCGGGCGGCTGCGCCTGACAACCGCAAGCGGCGTGCCGCGGGTGTTCATTCCCGAACGCGCCATCGGTTCCGACCAGGCGGAGAAGTTCGTCTGGGTGGTGGACGCCGGCGGCACGGTTTCGCGCCGCGCAATTACACTGGGTGAGCGCCGCAGCGGGCTGCGCAGCGTGACCGGCATCGAGGCGGATGAACTGGTGGTGGTCGACGGGCTGCACATGGTGGGGCCCGGCGCGACGGTGACCGCCCGGGTTGCCGAGCTGGAAGAGCTGCAGGTGGCCTCGCGCTAGGCGCGGGGGCACTGCCGCCGAGGACAAGACGATGAAATTTTCGCAGTTTTTCATTGACCGGCCGATCTTTGCGATCGTGATGTCGGTCTTCATTACCATCGTGGGCGGGCTGGCCTATTTCACCCTGCCGGTTGCGCAATACCCGGAGGTGGCGCCGCCGACCGTGCAGGTGACCGCCCGCTACCCCGGGGCTTCGGCGGAAACCATCGCCGAAACAGTCGCCACCCCGCTGGAGCAGCAGATCAATGGCGTCGAGGGGATGCTTTATCTCTCCAGCCAGGCGACCGGCGACGGCAATCTGACCATTACCGCCACATTCGAAGTCGGCTCGGACCTGGATGAGGCGCAGGTGCGGGTGCAGAACCGTGTCGCCATTGCCGAACCGCGCCTGCCGGAACCGGTGCGGCGGCTGGGCGTGGTGACGCAGAAGGCTTCGCCCGACCTGCTGCTGGTGGCGCATATGTATTCGCCCGACGGCTCGCGCGATGACCTGTATATCACCGGTGCCGCGCAGCGGGTGCGCGATGAGCTGATCCGGCTGGACGGCGTGGGCACGGTGACCGTCTTTGGCGCCCGCGACTATTCCATGCGGGTCTGGCTGGATCCTGACCGCATCGCCGCAATGGGCATGACTCCGGGTGAGGTGCTGGCGGCCATGCGGTCGCAGAACGTGCAGGTCTCCTCCGGCCTGCTGAATCAGCAGCCGACAGTGGCCGAGTCCGCCTTTGAGGTTTCGGTTCAGACCACCGGCCGGCTGGACAAGCCCGAGGAATTCGCCCGTATCATCGTAAAGCGCGGCGAGGAAGGGCGCATCGTGCGTCTCGGGGATGTGGCCCGGGTGGAACTGGGCGCTGCCAACTACGGCACGCGGGCGTATCTGGACACCAGCAGTGCGGTGGCGCTCGGCATCACCCAGCGGCCGGGCAGCAATGCGCTCAACACGGCCGGCGAGGTGCTGGAGGCATTGGACCGTCTGGCCGCGGACTTCCCGGACGGGCTGGAATACGATGTGATCTACAACCCCACCGGTTTCATCCGGGAATCGATCGACGCGGTGGTCCACACCATGATTGAAGCCGTCGCGCTGGTGATTGCGGTGGTGCTGCTGTTCCTGGGCACCTGGCGGGCGGCGGTGACGCCGATCCTGGCGATCCCGGTATCGCTGGTCGGCACTTTCGCGCTGCTGTCGGCGCTTGGCTATTCGATCAACAACCTGTCCCTGTTTGGCCTGGTCCTGGCTGTGGGCATCGTGGTCGATGACGCGATCATCGTGGTCGAAGGCATTGAAAAACACATCCGCGAAGGGCTGTCCCCCAGGGATGCCGCCCGCAAAACCATGAGCGAGGTTTCAGGCGCGCTGGTAGCGGTGTCGCTGGTGCTGGCGGCGGTGTTTATCCCGACTGCGGCAGTGCCTGGCATCTCCGGCCTGTTCTACCGCCAGTTCGCGATGACCATCACCGCGGCCACGGCGATCTCTCTGCTGGTGTCGCTGACGCTGTCGCCGGCGATGGCGGCGATGCTGCTGAAGCCGCATGGGGAGTCCAAACCGGGCCTGCTGGCGCGGCCCTTTGTCTGGGCGCTTGGCAAGTTCGACCGAGGCTTTGACCGCGCGTCGGATGGCTATGGATGGATGACCAGGCGGCTGGTGCGGATGCCGCTGATGATGCTGGCGGTGTTCGGCGGGCTGCTGGTGCTGACCGATCATCAGTTCGGCAAGGTGCCGGGCGGTTTCATTCCTCAGCAGGACCAGGGCTATTACATTGCCGTGGTGCAGCTGCCGCCGGGCTCTTCGCTGGAGCGCACTGACCGGGTGGTGCGCCATGCCACGCGCCAGCTGCTGGATATTGACGGTGTCGAGCATACGGCTGTGTTCACCGGTCTGAACGGAGCCACGCTGACCACCGAAAGCAATACAGGCGTGATCTTTTTGACCACCACCGCATTCGAGAAACGCGAAGCCGAGGGGTATGACGCCCAAGCGGTTCTAGGCGAGGCGCGGCGGCGCATGGCGGCAATCAAGGAAGCCGCGATTTTTGTCATCGCGCCCCCGCCCGTGCCGGGCATCGGCACCGGCGGCGGATTCAAGATGGTGCTTCAGGACACCGGCGGCGCCGGCGCCGTGGCGCTGGCGCAGGCGGCGCAGTCGCTGGCGGCGGCGGCCAATGCCGATCCCGGCCTGGTGGCGGTCTTCTCGCAATACAATACCGGCACCCCCCGGGTCTGGGCGGAGATCGACCGCGAGCGCGCCGAGATGCTGAATGTTCCTGTCGCGCGCATCAACGAGGCGCTGGAGGTCTATCTGGGCTCGGCCTATGTCAACGACTTCAACCTGTTCGGGCGCACCTACAATGTGACCGTGCAGGCCGACGCGCCGTTCCGCGAAACAGCGGATGATGTCGCGCGCCTGAGGGTCCGCTCCGACAACGGCGAGATGGTGCCGCTGGGGGCTGTTGCCAGCTTCTCCGACACCACTGGCCCGCTGCGCCAGCCGCGTTACAACCTGTATCCTTCTGCGGCGGTTCAGGGGCAGACCATGCCCGGCGTATCCTCGGCCGAGGCGCTGGAGAGGATGGAGCAGATCGCCGCTCAGGTGCTGCCGCAGGGCATAGGTTATGAATGGACCGAGCTGAGCTATCAGGAGAAAAACACCGACGACACCGCCGCGCTGGTGTTCGCCTTTGCGGTGCTGTTCGTCATTCTGGTGCTGGCCGCTCAGTATGAGAGCTGGGCCTTGCCGGCAGCAGTGATCCTGATCGTGCCGATGGTTTTGCTGTCCGCGATCACCGGGGTGGGCCTTGCGGGGCTGGACAACAATATCCTGGTGCAGATCGGCTTTGTCGTGCTGGTTGCGCTGGCTTCCAAGAACGCGATCCTGATCGTCGAATTCGCAAAACAGGCCGAGGAAGAGGGCAAGGACCGCTGGGCGGCGGCGGTGCAGGCCGCGCGGACACGGCTGCGGCCGATAGTGATGACCTCTCTGGCCTTCATCCTGGGGGTTGTGCCCCTGATGCTGGCCACCGGCGCCGGAGCGGAGATGCGGCAGTCGCTGGGCGTGTCGGTGTTTTCAGGCATGCTCGGGGTCACAGTGTTCGGCCTGGTGTTTAGCCCGGTGTTTTATGTGATTGTCCGAGGGATCGAAACACGGCTGACCCGGAACCGCGGCCGTCCTGACGGGCAGGAGACCTGACACTTCCCTCCCATGTGCTCTGAAAGGGTCCGGCTGCCGCAGCCGGGCCCTTTGCTTTCGCGGCAGGGCCGAAACACGGGTGCCGCAGGCCGCGCTGCGGCTGCAGGCGAGTGTGACCGGCCCAGCCAGCCTGCGCGGTGTGCCCGGGGAGCGAGGTCAATCTGAGCAGCCTCAGCTTTCCCGGATCCGCCGGCGGCGCAGGCCTGTTGGCGCAGGCCCGTCAGAAACTCCCGGATGCGGACGTCTGCAGGCGCCTGGGATTTCAAGCCGGCGCATGCCGGGCTTCATTCCTTTCCTGCGCTTCAACCCGTCTGAAGAAGATCAGGTAGAAGACCGGTGCTGCGACCAGCGTCAGCACGGTGGCAAAGGCGAGGCCGCCCATGATGGTGATCGCCATCGAAACAAAAAAGGCGTCGGTCAGCAGCGGCGCCATGCCGAGGATGGTGGTCACTGCCGCCAGCATCACCGGCCTCAGACGCGACACCGACGCCTCGACGATGGCCTCGCGCAGCGGCTTGCCGGTTTCGCGCACCAGGTCGATTTCCTCGACCAGCACGATGCCGTTCTTGATCAGCATTCCCGACAGGCTGAGCAGGCCCAGAAGCGCGGTGAAGGTGAAGGGGAAGCCGGTGCCCAGAAGCCCGATCACCACGCCGTTCACCGACATCGGCACCAAGAGCCAGATGATCACCGGCTGGCGCAGAGCGTTGAACAGCAGCACCGAAATCAGCACCATGATCAGCAGCGTCACCGGCAGCTGTTTGCCTAGGGACTCGTTGGCGTCGCCTGAACTTTCGTGCTCGCCGCCCCATTCCATCATGTATCCGGCCGGGATCTTCATTGTCTCGATGGCTTCCTGTACCTCGGCAAAGACGGTGGCGGCGGTCATGTCCGGCGGAATGTCGGCGCCGACGGTCAGGGTCGGCACCCGGTCGCGGCGGTGAACGAGCGTGTTCTCCACCACCACTTCGATGCCGTCGATCATCTGCTCCAGCGGCACGAAACGGCCGGCGGAGGAGGAGAACACCACCTGGTCGTAGATGTTGTAAGCCTCTTCAGGCGCACGGCGCACCACGATGGGGATCAGGCGGTCGCGCTCGCGGAAGACGCCGACCTGCAGCCCGTCGGTGGAAAACTGCAGCGCGTCGGCAATGTTTTCGCGGGTGACACCGGCGGTCTGGGCGCGGTCGGTGGCATAGACCGGTTTCAGCGCAACCTCCTGCTCGCGCCAGTCGTGGCGCGGCATCAGGATGTTGGGCGATGCGGCTTCCAGCCGTTGGATGGCTTCCTCGCCCAGCTGGCGCAGGACGCGCGGGTCGGGGCCGGAGAAGCGCGCCTGGATCGGGTCGCCGCCGCCCGGGCCGAAGACCAGCCGCTTGGTGCGGAACTCGCCCTCGGGGAACTGCACCTGGCCGAAAGCTTCGAGGTCAGCCTGCAAGAGCGGGATCGCAGCGAGGCTTTCGGTGCGGATGATCAGGTGGCCGTAGCTGGGGTTCGGCTTTTCCGCAGAATAGGTCAGCATGAAGCGGGTGGCGCCCTGGCCGGTGAAAGAGGCCACCGAGACCACGTCGTCACGTTCGGCCAGCCAGTCCTCGAACACCTTGAGATGGTCCGATGTCGTTTGGATCGAGGTGCCCTGCGGCAGCTTGTAGTGGACGAAGAACAGAGGCGTGTTGGAGTCCGGGAAAAACTGCTGCCGGACCTGTCCGAAGCCGATGAAACACACCGCAGTGATGCCCACGAGGCCTGCAACCACCAGCCAGCGCAGCTTCAGCGACATCCGCAGGATGGTGCCGTAGGTGCGGAACAGGATGCCGTCATAGGCGTCCTTGCCGCCTTCCTTGCCCTGTTTGAAGAAATAATGGCCCAGCAGCGGCGTGGCGGTCAGCGCCAAGAGCCAGCTGAGCAGCAGCGAGATGGCGATGACGGCAAACAATGAGAACAGGAACTCGCCCGAGGCATCGGGGCTGAGACCGATGCCGGCAAAGGCCATAATGCCGATGACGGTGGCGCCCAGCAGCGGGATCTGCGTCTTCGAGGCCGCGTCATGGGCCGCTTCCCGGGAGCTGCGGCCGCGCAGCATGGCGATCTGCATCCCCTCGGCCACCACAATGGCGTTATCCACCAGCATGCCCATCGCGATGATCAGGGCGCCGAGTGAAATCCGTTCCATCTCGATCGAAAACAGGTTCATGAAGAACAGCGTGCCCACCACCGTCAGCAGGAGGGTGCTGCCCACCACCACCGCGGCGCGCCAGCCCATGAACAGCGCCAGCACCACCACCACGATGGTCACCGACATTGCCAAGTTGACCAGAAAGTCGTTGGAGGCCTGCTCTACCACCACATGCTGCTGGTAGACCGGTTCCAGGCTGACGCCATAGGGGATCCGGCTGTCCAGCGCTGCCAGTTTGGCGTCGACGCTCTTGCCCACCTCGACGATGTTTTCGGAGGCCAGCCCGGCGATGCCGAGGGTGAAGGCCTCGACCCCGTCGAAACGGATGATCAGATCCGGGTCGTCGATGCGGCCGCGGTGAACGTCCGCCATGTCGATCACGTTGACGACCTCACCCTGCGAGCCGATGGCAAGGCCCTGGATCTCGCTCACCGAGTCTGAGCCTTCCGGCGCGTTCAGCCGGGTTTCGGACGGCCCGGCATCCAGGCTGCCTGCGGACCGGACCGAGTTGGCGTTGGCAAGCGCGTTGTTGATCGCGTCGATCGGGATGTTCTGATTGACCGCAACCGCCAACTTGGGTTCGACAAAGACCGCCTCTTGCGGCAAGCCCGCGATTTCCACATCGGCAACCCCGTCCACCGTCAGCAGCTCGCGCCGCAGAAAGGTGGCAAGCTCATGTTTTTCGGCGTCGGTATAGCCTTCCGCGGTGACCGCATAGAACAGGCCGAACACATCGCCGAATCCGTCATTGACGAAGGGTTCGCTGACCCCGTCGGGCAGCATGCGGGCAGCATCGCGGATTTCAGCGCGCAGCTTGGTCCAGATTGCCGGCAGTTCGGTGCCGTCATAGGTGTCCTGCATCTCCACTTCGATCAGCGAATGGCCGGGACGGTTCACCGAGGTGATCAATTTCACCTCACCCATCTTCTGGATCGCCGATTCCAGCGGTTCAGAGACTTCCAGCGCGACCTGTGCGCTGCTGGCGCCGGGGTACTGGGTCGAAATGACAGCGGATTTGATAGTGAAGGCCGGATCTTCGAGGCGGCCCAGGTTCAAAAAGCCCCAGATCCCGCCGAGCAGCGCAGCCAGCATGATGATCCAAGTGTAGAGCGGCCGGTTGATCGACCCGCGTGAAATGTCCATCAGGGTGCCCTCAATTGCCGAAGCCGGAGAAGCGGCTGACGTGCTGGCCATCCTTCAGCGCGCCGCCGCCGGTCAGCACGATCTCCTCGCCGCCGCTGAGGCCCTGGGCGATGCGGAAATCGCCGTACTGGGTCGCTTCGGCCTGAACCGGCGTCCAGGTGACGGTGCCTGTTTCGGCGCCCGCAGGCGCAAAGACCATCACCCCGGTGCGGCCGTCAGAGGCTGCCACCAGAGCGGTGGCCGGCACCCGGATCGCGGCATCGCCGGTGTCCACCCTCACATTCACAGTGGCAGAAGCGCCGGGCAGGATCTGGCGGTCGTCGGGCGGAGTCAGGCGGAGGGTCACCCGGTAGGTCTGTCCAACGCTGCTGGCTTCGGCGTCATATTCGATGATCTCCAGCGGATAGTCGGTCTCCTGGCCGGGGAAGTTCGCGGCTATCGTCACCACATCGCTTTCATCAGCCTGCTGGAACAGGATCTCGGGCACATCCACCTTGATGTGCAGCTCGGACATGTCGTGCAGCCGCACTACCGGGGTGCCGGCGCTGATGGTTGTGAACTGCTCGACCTCGCGGCTGGAGACCAGCGCATCGAAAGGAGCATTCAGCGTTGCGTGCTCCAGTTCATATTCGGCATCGCGCAGGGCGACACGGGCAAGGCCAGCCTCGGTCTCGGCGTCATCGATTGATACCTGGCTGACAGTTCCGGTCAGTTTCTCCAGCCGTGCCACTGTGCGGTCAGCCTGTTCCTTGCGCAGCCGGGCTTGTTCCAGCTGCAGTTCGAAGGGTTCCAGATCCAGCTCGGCAATCAGCCCCCCCTGGGGAACTTCGGCACCTTCGGAAACGGGAAATTTAAGGATCTGCCCGCCGACCTGAAACGCCAAATCCACGGTCTGCTTCGCCGCCACCTGGCCAAAGAACTGGCGCTCCAGAAGCAAGGCTTCGGAGGAGGTCTGTAACAGCTTGACGGGTTTCAGCGGCTCTTGTGCCATGGCCGCAGATGACAGAAGAAACACCCCCGCGGTCAGGGCAGGAAATTCGTTCCAGCGCATATTTGTCCCTCTTTCCGGGCACCGGCAGCGGACCCGCAGAATAACTTGTTTCAGTGCAGCCGCGCCCGCGCTTGTACACAGGTCCTGGCTTCGGAAGCTGGCTGCAAGATAACTCTTTCTGCCAGGATGAAAGAAGCCTCGATGCGATCCGAGGCGCAGTGCCGGGCCTGGTCATCCAGGCCGCCGGTAATAAGAATAGCGAGAATCACTGAGCCGCGGATTTGCGGTGCATAGCCTGTGGACAGAAATTTTTTCTGTGAACAAGATCACAATTCTGAGCAGTCTCATGCGGCGTGTTCCCGGTTGGGCGCTGCTGCATCCATTTATCGTGTCAGGCAGTGGAGGCCAGGATCTCTCTGTTTCGCGGGTATAGTTTCGAGGGCCAATGAGCCGCTTGCGCCCAAGTCTGATTGCAGGCCGGTCGGGTTGCGGAGCGGCCGGGTTTTCATTTTATCCGGCAAACCTGAATCCACAGGACCGGCGCGCGCCCCTAGGTGAACGTGACATCCACGGCATGCGCGCGGGCGCCGGGCTTCATGTGAGACCGGCATTTGATGGCTGAGTTCGAGCAGAACCGGAAACACCTAGCGCTTGCTGCCGTATCCAATCGCAGAATAGTTGTGCGTTTTCCTGATCTCTGGTGGTGTCGATCAGGTAGAAATAGTCGCGCTCTATTTCCAGAAATCCATCCAGCCTGCGCAGCGAACCGTCCTCCAGATAAGGGTCAACCAGCGGATTGCCCGCCAGCGCAACGCCATGCCCGGCAATGGCAGCCTGCAGCATGTTGATGTAGGTATTCATCACCACGCCGCTGGATTCAGGCGGCGGCGCCACATTGTTGTGCCGGAACCAGTTCGGTCAGCGGGCGCCGGGGCGGTAGATTCCCGAAAGATGCAGCAGATTCTCTTTCAGCAGGTCCTCGGGGCGGGCAAGCGCTGTCCGCGCCTGGTATTTCGGGCTGGCAACGGGAAAAACACGCTCCTGCAGCAGGGGGGTGACTTTTTCCCACGGCGGCGGCGTTTTTGAGTAGCGGGTGGCGACATCCACGTCTTCGGCCTCGAGGTCAAGCTTGCGGTCGGTGACAACCAGGTTCAGCTCGATTTGCGGATGAAGGTTGCTGAAACCGACCAGCCTCGGCATCAGCCAGTAGGTGGCGAAGGCAGATGTCGTGGTGACCGTCAGCCGGGATTCGCTTGTCCGAGCAGAGACATTCTGCAGAGCGGAAGCGATCTGATGCAGTGCCGGGGACATTTCGGCTTCCAGTGCCCGCCCGGCCTGGGTCTGCGTCACCTTGCAGTGAACAGCGTGACCCCAAGCCTTTCTTCCAACTCGGCAATCTGGCGGCAGACCAGCCCGGCAAGGGCGTGTCTGTATCGCCGATAAAGGGATCGCCGGCAAATGCCTGGTTTCAGCATATGGTCGTGCAGCTTGGGCTGGAGGCTTTGGGTTACGAAGTGGAGGAAACGCTGGAAGCGGACTTTCCCGCCGTTCACCTGGCGGTTGCTTCGGGCGATGCGGACTACACGTTCAACCACTGGAAACCGCTGCATAACGATTTCTTTGACAAATCCGGCGGCGAGGCTGTGATGACCCGGGTCAATGCGGCCATCACCGGGGCCGGGCAGGGCTATTTCATCGACAGGAAGACCGCCGAGGCGCATGGCATTACCAGTATCGGTCAGCTCACCGACCCGGAATTGGCGTCGCTGTTCGACAGCGACGGTGACGGTCGGGCGAACCTGTCCGGCTGCAATCCGGGCTGGGGCTGCGAACTGACGATCGAAGACCATCTGAAGGCGTTCAAGCTCCGCGATACAGTGCAGCACGACCAGGGCAGCTATTTCGCGATCATGGCCGACACCATCACCCGCTACAATGAAGGCGGTGCAATCCTATACTACACGTGGACACCCAACTGGATCAGCGATGTGCTTGTGCCGGGTGAGGACGTGGTGCAGATCGGCGTGCCGTCTGAGGGGGAATTCGATGCGGGGTTTGCGGTGAATGACGTCTACATCGTCGCCAATAACGCGTTCCTCGAAGAAAACCGGGCAGCCGCCAGGTTTTTCGAACTGGTCGAAATCCCGATCGCGGCGGTCAATGCCGCCCAGGTGAAGCTGCGCGACGGGGAAAACGCTCTGGAAGATTTCCGGCGCCATGCCCGGGACTGGGTGTCTGCCAATCAGGCCGAGTTCGATGGATGGATCGCCGAGGCCGTCAAAGCCAACTGACCTCCTCCCTGAAGTTGGCGGGCGCAGCCCCGGCTGCGCCCATTTTTCCTGAAAGGACCGCGCCATGAGTGAAGCGCAAATCGAATGCCGCGACCTGTGGAAGATCTACGGGAGCAGATCGGACGAAGCCATGAAGGCCGTTCTGTCCGAAGGATTGAGCAAGGAGGAGGTTCGAGGAGGTTCGCGACAGGTTCAACTGTGTCCTGGGCGTGCGCAACGCCAGTTTTCCGTCCGGAAAGGCGAGATCTTCTGCATCATGGGCCTTTCGGGCTCAGGCAAATCCACACTGGTGCGCCACGTGAACCGGCTGATCGAGCCGACCGCAGGTGAAATTCGCGTGGCCGGCCAGCGCGTCGACACGATGGGCGAGACCGAGTTGCGCCAGTTGCGTGCCGAAACCATCGGCATGGTGTTTCAGCATATGGCGTTGTGGCCGCACCGCACTCTGGGCGAGAATGTGGGCTTTGGCCTGGAGGTGCGCGATATCAGGCCCTCCGAACGGCGGGCGGCAGCGGAGAAGGCGCTGGCGGCGATGGACCTGACCGGCTGGATCGACCACTACCCCGATCAGCTGCCGGGCGATATGCAGAAGCGTGTTGGCTTGGCTCGCGCCCTGGTGGCGGATCCGGAAATTCTGCTGATGGATGAGCCTTTTTTGGCGTTGGACCCGCTGATCCGGCGCCAGCTGCAAGACCAGTTCCTGAACCTGTCCGCGCATATGAAAAAGACTACCCTGTTCATCACCCATGACCTCGACGAGGCGATCCGGATGGGGGACCACATCGCCATCATGAACGACGGTGAGATCGTGCAGATCGGCACCCCGGAGGAAATCGTGACCAATCCGAAGGACGGTTATGTCGCGGAATTCGTCAAGGGTATCAGCCGCATCAGACTGGTGCGGGCGGAGACCATCATGGAGCCGCTCAACGGCAGCCAGGGGACGCCGAAACAGGTGCGCCCGGATGCCGAACTGGGGGAGATCCTGGACCATTTCATGGACGACCAGTCGCCGGTCACCGTGGTCAGCCCGGACCATGCGGCGATCGGCCGGATCACCATCAAGGCTGCTTTGACAGCGATACGCGGCTGAGGGGAGGCGGAAATGGATTTCTGGAACATCTTCGACACTGAATGGGTGCCCATCGGCGGCTGGGTGGAAGCGGCTCTGCTATGGGTCGTGGACAACTTCCGCTTTGTTTTCTAGGCGGTAAAGGTGCCGTTCGACATCGTGCTGACCGGTCTTGAGGACGCGCTGACCGGGACGCCGGACCTGCTGATGCTGGCCATCATCGCGCTGGTTGCCTAGCAGGCCGGCGGGCGCAGGCTGGGCCTGATTGCCCTGGTCTGTATGGCGGCCATCGGCCTGATGGGCGCCTGGGAGGAAAGCATGACGACGCTGTCGATCGTGCTGACCTGCGTGGTGTTCTGTTCGCTGATCGGCATTCCGCTGGGCGTGGCCGCAGCCAAGAACAACCGCTTCTGGATGGTGCTGCAGCCGGTTCTGGACCTGATGCGGACGATCCCCTCCTTCGTCTATCTGGTGCCCATCGCGATGCTGTTTTCGATCGGCAACGTCTCGGGCGTGATCGTGACCTTCATCTATGCGCTGCCGCCGGTGGTGCGCCTGACCAACCTGGGCATCCGGCAGGTCCGGCCCGATATGGTCGAAGCGGCGCGGGCCTTCGGCGCCTCCAACCGCCAGACGCTCTACAAGATCGAGCTGCCGCTGGTGATGCCGACCATCATGGCCGGCGTCAACCAGACCATTATGATGGCGCTGTCGATGGTGGTTGTCTCCTCGATGATCTCGGTTACCGGGCTGGGCCAGATGGTGCTGCGCGGCATCGGCCGCCTGGACATGGGTCTCGCCACCGTCGGCGGGCTGGGCATCGTGTTTCTGGCCATTGTCATTGACCGGGTTTCGCAAAGCTTCGGCATCTCGGCCCGCGACCGCATTCATAAGAAATGGTATGAAACCGGCCCCGTCGGGGCGGTGCGTACGCTGCTTTTGAAGGGCTAAGTCATGAGCAAGAAACCCAATATCCTGTTCATTCAGGTCGACCAGCTGACCGCTTCGGCACTGCGGGCCTATGGCGACACTCTCTGCCATTCCCCCACGCTGGACGCATTGGCCGAGGGCGGCGTGGTGTTCGAAAACGCCTACTGCAATTTCCCGCTCTGCGCGCCGTCACGGTTTTCCATGGCGACCGGGCAGCTGTGCTCGGCGGTCGGGGCTTACGACAACGCGGCGGAGTTTTCGGCCGAGATCCCGACCTATGCCCACTACCTGCGTGCCGCGGGCTATCAGACAGCGCTGTCGGGCAAGATGCACTTTATCGGGCCGGACCAGTTTCATGGCTTTGAGAAACGCCTGACCGCCGATCTCTACCCTGCGGATTTTGCCTGGGTGCCGAACTGGGGCAACGAAGGCAAGCGAAACACCAATGACCCGCGCGCGGTGCGGATCGCAGGCATTTGCGAACGGTCGGTGCAGATCGATTATGACGAGGAGATTACCTTTAAGGCGGTCCAGCACATTCTTTGACATGGCGCGCTCCGGCGATGAGCGTCCTTTCTTCCTGCAGGTGTCTTATACCCACCCGCATGAACCCTATCTGTGCCGCAAGGAATTCTGGGATCTTTATGAAGGCAAGGAAATACCCATGCCGCGGGTTGGGGCTTTGCCCGAACAAAAGCACGACCCGCACTCCGTGCGGCTGCTCAAGGATTTCGGGATGCTTGGGATTGAGTTCAGCGATGAGGACGTGCAGCGCGCCATCCGGGCCTATTACGGCTCGATCAGCTACATCGACAGCATGGTGGCGCAGGTGCTGGATGCCTTGCAGGCGACGGGTGCCGACAAGAACACGGCTATCATTTTCACCTCGGACCATGGGGAGATGCTGGGCGAGCGGGGCATGTGGTTCAAGAAGCACTTCTTCGAGAAGGCCCTGCGCGTTCCACTCATCCTGTCCGCCCCGTGGATTATGCCCCAGCGGGTCAGCGAGCTGGCGTCCCTGGTGGATCTGGTGCCGACGTTCAATGCGATTGCCAGTATCGAAAATGAAGTTGAACCGCTGGAAGGCGTGGCGCTGACGGCCTTGCTTGACCGGGGCAACCCGGCGCCTGCGCGCACCGTTTATGCCGAATATCTGGCCGAGGCGACTCCGGTGCCGATTTTCATGATCCGGCGAGGGCAGTACAAATTCCTGTCTTCCTCTCATGATGGCGACATGCTGTTCGATCTGGAGGCAGATCCAGACGAGCGTACCAACCTGGCCCTGTCCCCGGGGCACCAGGAAACCGTCGCGGCATTTCGTGATGAGGTTGCAGAAAAGTGGAACGAGGCTGCCCTGACCCGCGATATCGTTCGTAGCCAGCGGCGCAGAGCTCTGGTCCGGGAGGCGATGGCGCAGGGGCAGAAACAGCGCTGGAACCACCACGAAAGCGAGACCGACCAGGTCCTGTGGTACCGGGGCGAGCAGGGCTACAACGAATGGGCGTTCAAGTACATCTGAACGAATACCGGCGAAGCATCTGCAAGATAGGCTTCGCCGGTAAACAATCACCGATCCGCCGGATTGACAGCCGGATATGAAAGACTTGCCGGATACGCCCCAGCCCGTGACACGAGCCGGTTTGCATACCTGCCGTGAAAGGGGCAAGCAGTGTCAGATCACCTTTCGCAAAGGGTCGCCGCCAGGCTGGTCCATTGCACCCGGCTGCGGTTCCAGCAAAACGCTGAGCCACAGCAACAACGGCAGTGCCACGAAGGCGCCGACTGGCCCCCAGAGCCACAGACCGAAGACGATCACCAGAAAGATCAGCAACGGATTCATCGACATCCGCTGGCCGACCACCAAAGGTGTCACGACATTTGCCTCTGTCAGGTTGATGAGCAAAAAGGCCAGCGGTGGCAGCACTGCGTAAGCGCCGTGGAACTGCAGGATGCCTGCCAGAACCAGCCCTGCAGTGATCAGCAAGGGCCCGAGATAGAGAATATAGTTGAGCAAGCCTGCCGCTAAACCCCAAAGAAGCGCGTATTCGACGCCGAGCGCCATCATCGCCGCCGCGGTCACCGCACCCAGACCGGTATTCACCAAGGTAATCGCTGCAAAGTACCGGGAAACCACTTTGTCCGCGTGCTTCAAGCGGGGCTTCAGGGGGCCTGTCAGATCATAAAGCTCATTCCGGGTCAGGGTAAAGAAGAACAGCGTGCCGATAAAGATGAACACCTGGGATACGAAACTGGGGGCCAGCCACAACGCATCGCCCACCGAGGGAATAGCTGTTTGGGGTTCGACAGACTCGGCGCCGACGCTTTCCTCTATCTCCTGGCTGATGGTCTCTATACCGCGCAGCAGCGACGATGCCTGATCGATAAGGCGGGCCATCACAGTCTTGATGCGGGGCAGCTCCTCAATCAGAACGCCGATCAGCGGCTCAATCAGCAGCAGGATGACCGCCACGAACAGCGTGGACGCCACCAGCAGCGACAAAGCGATCGCCAGCCGCGGAACGCCATGGCGGGACAGCCTGTCAGCCAGCGGTGACACCACCACCCCAAGCACCAGAGCGAAGCTCATGGGCGCGAGTATCTGCTGCGCCAGCTGAAGCGCAGCTGTGATGCTGATGACCGTCAGGATCATCAGCATCACGCGGACCCCCCGGCCGCTGAGAACTGTCTTTAGATATCCGGGCATGTCATTCAGCTGGCGGCAGTTTGAGGAGGCGGCGCGGTTTCCGCCGGATCCAGCTTGGCGCTGGCCTTCTGATACAGTTTGTCCATCTCCTCGCGCAGGGCAGCTTCTGCTTTGGCGGCCAGCGCATCGCGGTGCGCGCCCAGCAATTCGTCCTCGCGGCGCGTCGCGGGCAGCAGTGCCCCGATCAGCGCGCCAAGGCCAAGCGCAATGGCACCGGCGGCCAGCGGATTCTCATCATAGAAGGTTCGCCCGCGTTTGGCGGCTCTTGCCGCATGGGCCTCGACTTTTTCCTGCGCCTGCAAAGCAGCAGTGCGTGCCTTCAGTACGCGTTTGCGGGCAGCATCGGGCAGGGCGTCCAGCCCCGCGTTCAAGGTCTCGCGCATCTTGCTGGCGCGGAAGCTCTCGTCACTCATCCCGGTCATCTCCTTCTTCATTGCGGCATCTGCCGCGGCGACACGTTCATCGAATCCGGCAAAGGCGGCTTCGGGCGGGACGGCGGCCGGTTGGGGCGCCGCGGGGCGCGGACGGCCGCCGGATCCAGTGAGCATCAGCGCAAGCCCGGCCCCGGTCAGGACCAGTGCCGCCGGGTTGCGTTTGGCCGCGGAAACGGCCTGCTGCCCCAGCTGCCCGCCGTAACTGTGAGCCGCCTCAGTCAGCTGTTCCGTCACCGAACGGGGGGCCAGGGTTCCAGTCAGGCCGTGCAGCGAGGCGGCCAGGCGGCGCCGGTTTTCGTCAACTTGCTGTTCCAGCCTGTCAGTACCGGGCATTTGCGGCCTCCTTGATGCTGGCAGCATCCTTTTGAACATTTCGAATGGTCCGGGACGGAAGCAGCGCCTTGCTGCTGAGCCGGGACTTGGCCGCCAGCAGCAGGCATGCTGCTCCGGCAAACAGCGCACCGCCGACGATGAGAGCGGCAAGTCCCGGGGGCAGTCCGGCCGCAGTGAGCCAAGCGACAAGCGCGGCGGAAATCACATGCAGACCCGCCAGCGCGAGGATCGCCGCGGCAGCCAGGCAGGCAAGTCCGGTTCCCGCGCGGGATGCCTTTTCTTTCAGTTCGCCCTTGGCAAGTTCTGCTTCGCTGCGCAGAAGTGCTGCGAAGTGGCGGAGAACCGCAAGGAACAGCTCAGGCGCCGCGCGTAAGTCACGATGCGCCATGGTTGTTCCCTCCGTCGGATGTCGCCAGCGCTCCCTCCTGTCCACGCAGGGCGGAAGCAGCCGGATCGCGCGCCTTCAGAAAGCGGGTGGCGGCAAACCCGGTAAGGGCGGCCGCGCTGAGAAAGAGCAGCGGATTGCGGCGGGCGAAGGCGGTGACATCCTGCATGGTCTGGTCGAATTCCAGAGAGCGCACCCGGCGGGCGGCATCTTCCAGCTGGCCTGCGACCATCTGTGCGGCCTGCGCTTGAACGGAACCGGGTGCAAAGGCATCTGCTGCGGCGCCCGCGGCGTCCGCAGTCGCCTGCACCTCTTGAGCGGCCTGCGCTTGCGCTGTTCCGGCAGCATCGCGAACGGTGTCTGCAACGGCCTCCTTGGCCTTGCGGCCCAGATCCGCAGCTTGTGCTCGGGCCTGCCTTTCCAGATCAGAAGTATCGGTCATGTCATCAGCCTTTCCGGTGTCCGGGGGTCACTGCGAAAACCCGCGTTGGCGCTGTTTCCGCTTGGAAGAAGTCCGGCCCGGCCTGTGAAAGCCGGGCCGCATCGTGGCAATGCGGATGTGTCAGATCTTTGCGGCAGAAGATCGCGGGCCTGCAATCAGCCAGATGATAAAGCCGACGACGGGCAGTATGAGGATCAGCAGAATCCAGAGGATTTTAGCCGCAGTGGAAGCACCGGAAGACAGGATCTGAATGATCGCATAGATGTCGACGGCCAGTACAAGCAGGCCAATAAGTCCATATTCCATGATATTCTCCCTTCGGTCTGTCGTTCTGGAAAGGCAACGCACGGAAAGGACAATGGTTCCCGGGGCAGGGGCTGTTACCTTGGTGCGAACGTGCAAAGTTTGGTTCAGCCCTCGATGGACATAAAAAGCCGCGCTGAAAAGCGCGGCTTTGGTCGGTAGGTTCCAACTTGGCTGGATCAGTAGCGGTTGCGCATTGCCAAACCCAGCAGCACCCCGGCTCCCAGGGCACCTGCAATCGCAAGGCCGGGGTTCTTTTTCACAAATGACCGCCCCTCTGTGGCGAGACGCTGCAATTCGCCGGAACTGTATTGCAGTCCGGCGTCGAACTGCTCCTGCGCCTGCTGCACGGTTTGTGCGGCCTGCTCCTTAACGCGCCCGGCGAGGCTGCCGGAATCGCTGTCTGCCGAGGTCTTGGTACGGCGTTTGGTCTGCTTTTGTGCGTCAGCTGTGTTGGTCATGTTTCAGTCTCCTTGTTTGGGCTGCCGTCTGTTCGTGCGGGGGCGCGGCCCCGGTCAGCTCTTGATGCGGCGGGCAGTGAGCGAGTGGACAAAGAGTGCCAGGGCAATCACTGAAACGATCGGAGCAACTCCCGCGGAAGCCACTGCCATGCCGCCGGCTGCAAAAACTGCGGCGGCAAACGCGACGATCAGTAAGGTGAGTGCCCATCCAAGCATTGCTTTCTCCTTCACTGTTTGAGCGCTGCGTTGCGCGTCATACGGAATGTCAACGGCTGGACGGCTGAATGGTTCCTCATTTCGCTGCCGTCAGCCCTTTGCTGCCTGTTCCGGTCAGGAAGAGGCGCAGCGGTCTGGCTGCGCTTCCAGGAACCCCGGCGGCAAGTCAGCCGCCGTCGCGGGCTTCTTCTTCAGGGCTTTGAATGTCGATCGTGGGAACGGTAACGGTCACTTCTTCCGTGCCGGTTTCTATGTCGCCCACGTCAGCTTTGAACTCGGGCAGCTGGCCGCCTTCGACAGAGACGTCCACATCAGGAATGCGGGTTTCCTGTGTCTGATCAATGTCGATCATGTAGATGCCAAAAACCAGCAAAACGATGCCAGCAACGGTCGCAATGATAATTGAAGGTTTCATGATGCTGTCCTTTCGGGTTGCTTTGAGCAGTCAACGTGCCCGCAGATGGAAAGGTTCCCGGAAAAGCGGGCGGGCACGCCAGAAAGCCGCGTATGCCGGGCCGGCCTCCTTTGACTTGCGTTTAGTGTGCGTGGGAATGCTGAGCGCATGCACTTCGGCTGGTCCGGTAGTGCTCTGCTAGGAAAAAATGTTTCTGCCTTTGCTTTGCCCGCTACTCATGCGGAGCCTGACCGGAGCTCGAGCGGATTGCTGTTTGATTTTATCAACGAAGCATTAGAGGAAAAAGAAACCATGAGCGCCTTGCACTCCAAGCCCAGATTGAACTGCTGCAGGTTTGCCGGAGGCTGATATCAGTTAGTTGCGGGCTCGTTCCTCAGTTTTCATAGCGCATGGAAATTAGCCTTTGCTTCTGCCGGCGGAAAATTTCCGATAGACACGGACAGGCGGCGTTTGTTGAACCAGTCAACCCATTCGAGTGTTGCGTTTTCCAACGCTTCGAAATTGCGCGATGGGGCGCGGCGGTAAGTGACCCTGGCCTTGAAGAGACCGTTGATCGTTTCGGCCAGCGCATTGCCGTAGCTGTCCCCAACCCTGCCGGCAGAGGGCGCGATACTGGCCTCGCCCAGCCGCTCTGTATATTTGATCGACATGATTGCCTGCCAGAGGGAACTGTGCTGGCCCTGGTTGTACTGCACCAGCCGCACCGTACGCTCTCAGACCTCGGTGAACTGCTCGTTTGTTGTCTTTCTCATTGCGGCTTCGTCCTGTTCAGGTGTTGAAGCCTCAGGCAAACCCAGTGCAGTTCAATTCGTCAATCTCGCAAGGGCTGAGATTTACAGGGAAAGCAGAGCCAGTCGGCGTGAGAGATGGCTATTGGGGCGGGCAACGGCGGGATTGCAGTTGATCGGTCCCGGTGAATCCATCGCAGATACAATGTTTGGAGACTTTACATGACTTCACCCAAGGTCTGCGGCCGTCAGCAAGGTTGGACTTATTCATTTTATGACTAGACATAATATTATATTTGAGTAGCTTATTGTCGAACCGGAAATACAGTGACTCGGGGGGAATCCGTGACAGGAAATTATGTTCTGACAGGTGCCAGTCTGGCCACGATGGCCAGCTCAGACACGCCTTACGGTCTGATCGGGAACGGCGCAGTGGCAGTTTCGGAAGGCCGCATCGTCTGGGCAGGCCGGAGGGAAAAATTGTCAGCTGACAATTTCCCGTGGAAGCAGGTTGATCTGGGCGGGCGGCTGGTGACGCCTGGACTGATCGACTGCCACACACATATAGTTTTTGGCGGCAACCGGGCGATGGAATTCGAGATGCGCCTGAACGGCGCGTCATACGAGGAAGTCGCAAGGGCAGGGGGCGGCATCGTCTCCACCGTTTCGGCCACCCGCGAAGCTTCTCTGGAGAAGCTCGTACGGGATGCGCTGCCTCGCTTGGATGCGCTAATTGCTGAGGGCGCCACGGTGGTAGAGGTGAAATCCGGCTACGGACTGGACCTGAAGACCGAGCTGAACATGCTGCGCGCCGCCCGCCGTCTGGGCGAATTGCGCCCGGTGACAATCAAGACAACCTTCCTTGGCGCCCATGCCACCCCGGCCGAATACAAGGGCCGCGATGACGCCTATATCGACGAGGTCTGCATCCCCGCCCTGCGCGCCGCCCATACCGAGGGGCTGGTGGATGCGGTCGACGGCTTCTGCGAAAACATCGCCTTTGCCCCCGCGCAGATTGAACGGGTGTTCAAGGTGGCACAGGAACTCGGCCTGCCGGTGAAACTGCACGCCGAGCAGCTGAGCCATCAGGGCGGCACCGCGCTGGCGGCGCAGTATGGCGCGTTGTCAGTCGATCACGTGGAATACGCCAACGAGGACGACGCCCGCGCGATGGCGGCCAGCGGCTCTGTCGCGGTGATCCTGCCGGGGGCGTTCTATACAATCCGCGAAACCCAGATGCCGCCGATCGAGCATTTCCGCAAACACGGCGTGCCGATGGCGCTGGCCACCGATTGCAACCCTGGCTCCTCGCCGCTGACGTCTTTGCTGCTGACCATGAACATGGGCTGCACCCTGTTCCGCATGACGCCGGAGGAGGCGCTGGCAGGCATCACCCGCAACGCAGCGCGCGCGCTGGGGCTGACGGACCGGGGCCAGATCGCGGCAGGCATGCGCGCGGATCTGGCGGTCTGGGATGTCGAGACCCCGGGCGAGCTGGCCTACCGCATCGGCTTCAACCCGCTTCACTCCCGTATTTATGAGGGCGAACAATGATCAACATGATCCCCGGAACGGTGACGCTTGCCACCCTGCAGGATGTCTACCGCAACCTGACCCCGGCGCGGCTGGACGACAGCGCCCGTGCGCCCGTCGAGGCCGCGGCCAAGATGGTGGCCGAAGCTGCCGCCGGTGACGCGGCGGTCTATGGTATCAACACCGGTTTCGGCAAACTGGCCTCGACCAAGATCGCGCCCAAGGACACCGCAACGCTGCAGCGCAACCTGATCCTGTCCCACTGCTGCGGGGTGGGGGAGGCGCTGCCGGAGGACAAGACCCGGCTGATGATGACGCTGAAGCTGTTGTCGATGGGCCGGGGTGCCTCGGGCGTGCGCTGGCTGGTGATCGCGCAGATCGAGCAGATGCTGGAACGCGGCGTAGTGCCGGTAATCCCGTCGCAGGGCTCGGTCGGGGCGTCGGGCGATCTGGCGCCGCTGGCGCATATGGCGGCGGCGATGATCGGGGCAGGGGAGGCCACGTTCGAAGGCACCCGGATGCCCAGCACGGAGGCGCTGAAAAAGGCCGGGATGCAGCCGATCGAGCTGGGCCCCAAGGAAGGGCTGGGGCTGATCAACGGCACCCAGTTCTCCACCGCCTGCGCGCTGGCGGGGCTGTTTGATGCCTGGCGGATGGCCGAGGCCTCGATGGCGATTGCCTCGCTGACAACGGATGCGATCATGGGCTCCACCGCGCCTTTGGTGGCCGACATCCATACCCTGCGCGGCCATGCCGGGCAGATCGACGTGGCGCAGCAGATGCGTGACATCATGGAAGGGTCGGAGATCCGTGAAAGCCACCGCGAGGGCGACAGCCGGGTGCAGGATCCCTACTGTATTCGCTGTCAACCTCAGGTTGTGGGCGCGGCGCTGGACGTGCTGCGCATGGCGGCCAAGACGCTGGAGATTGAGGCCAACGCCGTCACCGACAATCCGCTGGTTCTGGTGGATGAAGGGCGCATCGTTTCGGGCGGCAACTTCCATGCGGAATACGTGGGTTTTGCTGCGGACCAGATAGCGCTGGCTGTGGCTGAGATTGGTGCGATTGCGCAGCGCCGTGTTGCCTTGATGGTGGACCCGACGCTGAGCCACGACCTGCCGCCATTCCTTACCCCCAATCCGGGGCTGAACAGCGGCTTCATGATTGCCGAGGTGACGACGGCCGCGCTGATGAGCGAGAACAAGCATCTGGCCAATCCTTGCGTGACGGATTCCACCCCGACTTCCGCCAACCAGGAGGACCATGTGTCGATGGCCGCTCATGGCGCGCTGCGGTTGGGTAAGATGAACGCCAATCTGTCGGTGATCCTAGGCGTTGAGATGCTCTGCGCCGCGCAAGGCGTTGAGGCGCGCGCACCGCTGCAGACCTCGGCCCGGTTGCAGGACGTGCTGGGGCTGCTGCGCGCGGATATTCCGGCGCTGGGGGATGACCGCTATCTGGCGCCCGACATCGAAGCCGCCAGCGCCATGGTGCGGGCAGGCCGCGTCGCCGCCGTCGCAGGCGTGGAGGTTGCGGCATGATCGAAGTCAGCAAAGGTTCATCGCCGCTGGTGCTGGGGCTGCCCCACACGGGCACCGACGTGCCGCCCGAGGTCTGGGAATGCCTGAACGAGACCGGCCGCGCGCTTGCGGATACCGACTGGCATATTCATGACCTTTACGATGGTTTGACCGAAGACGTGACCACCGTGCGCACGCCGATCCACCGCTATGTGATTGACGTGAACCGTGATCCGGCTGGTGTCAGCCTGTATCCGGGGCAGAACACCACGACGCTGGTGCCGCTGACCGATTTCGACGGGCGGCCGATCTGGCAGGACGGGCAGGAGCCGGACGCGGCGGAGATCACCCGCCGCCGCGATGCCTATCACGCACCCTATCACGCGGCGCTGACGGAGGAGCTGGAGCGGGTGAAGGCAATCCACGGCTTTGCCATTCTGTATGACTGCCATTCGATCCGCGGCGACATTCCGTTCCTGTTCGAGGGCCGTCTGCCGGATTTCAGCATCGGCACCAATCTGGGCGCCACCTGCGATCCGGCGGTAGAAGCGATGACCGTGGCCCGCTGCGAGGCGGCTGCAGCCTATACCTCGGTTCTGAACGGCCGTTTCAAGGGTGGCTGGACCACGCGGCACTATGGTCGCCCAGCTGAGGGCCTGCATGCGATCCAGATGGAGCTGGCGCAGGCGACCTACTGCCAGGAAAGCCCGCCCTGGACCTATCTGCCGGAGCGCGCGGACAACTTGCGCGCCCATCTCACCCAAATTCTGACTGATCTCAAAAACTGGAGGCCCGCAGCATGAGCGATCCCCGCAAAAACACCCGTGATATTTTCCCGCCCACCGGCACCGAGCTGAACGCTAAGTCCTGGATGACCGAAGCGCCGCTGCGGATGATGATGAACAACCTGCACCCGGACGTGGCGGAAAACCCGCATGAGCTGGTGGTTTATGGCGGCATCGGCCGCGCCGCGCGCACCTGGAAGGATTTCGACATGATCGTCGAGAGCCTGAAGAACCTGGAAGAAGACCAGACCCTGATGGTGCAGTCGGGCAAGCCGGTCGGCGTCTTCCAGACCCACAAGGACGCACCGCGCGTGCTGATTGCCAACTCCAACCTGGTGCCGCATTGGGCCAACTGGGACCACTTCAACGAGCTCGATAAGAAGGGCCTGATGATGTACGGCCAGATGACGGCCGGCTCCTGGATCTACATTGGCACTCAGGGCATCGTGCAGGGCACCTATGAAACCTTTGCCGAGGCCGGCCGCCAGCATTACGGCGGCGACCTCAAGGGCAAGTGGATCCTGACCGGCGGCCTCGGAGGAATGGGTGGCGCGCAGCCGCTGGCGGCTGTGTTTGCCGGTGCCTGCTGCCTGGCGGTGGAGTGCAACCCAGACAGCATCGACTTCCGCCTGCGCACCAAATACCTAGACGAGAAGGCCGAGACCCTGGACGAGGCGCTGGAGATGATCGAGCGCTGGACCGCGGCGGGTGAGGCGAAATCCGTGGGTCTTTTGGGCAATGCTGCGGATGTGTTTGCCGAGCTGGTGGAGCGCGCCAAGGCGGGCGGCATCCGCCCCGATATCGTCACCGACCAGACCTCTGCCCATGATCCGGTCAACGGCTACCTGCCACAGGGCTGGACCATGGCCGAGTGGAAGGAAAAACGCGAGAGCGACAAGAAAGCGGTGGAGAAAGCCGCCCGCGCCTCGATGAAGGTGCAAGTGAAGGCGATGTGCGACTTCCACGCGATGGGCATCCCCACGGTCGATTACGGCAACAACATCCGCCAGATGGCGTTGGAGGAGGGGCTGGAGAACGCCTTTGATTTCCCCGGCTTTGTACCCGCCTACATCCGCCCGCTGTTCTGCCGCGGCATCGGCCCGTTCCGCTGGTGCGCGCTGTCGGGCGACCCGGAGGACATCCGCAAAACCGACGCCAAGATGAAGGAGCTGTTCCCCGAGAACGAAGGCCTGCACCGCTGGCTGGATATGGCGCAGGAGCGCATTGCCTTCCAGGGCCTGCCCGCGCGGATCTGCTGGATCGGCCTCGGCGACCGCCACAAGGCTGGCCTCGCGTTCAACGAGATGGTCCGCAATGGTGAGCTGTCGGCGCCGGTTGTGATTGGCCGCGACCACCTGGACTCGGGCTCCGTGGCCTCCCCGAACCGCGAGACCGAGGCGATGATGGACGGCTCCGATGCCGTATCCGACTGGCCGCTGCTGAACGCGCTGCTGAACACCGCTTCCGGCGCCACCTGGGTGTCGCTGCACCATGGCGGCGGCGTTGGTATGGGCTTCTCGCAGCATTCCGGCGTGGTGATCTGCTGCGACGGCACCGAGGACGCCGACCGCCGTATCGGCCGCGTGCTGTGGAACGACCCGGCCACCGGCGTCATGCGCCACGCGGATGCGGGGTATGACATCGCCAAGGACTGCGCGCGCGAGCACGGGCTGAACCTGCCTGGCATCCTGGGCTGACGTTCGAGCGAGAGAAAGGCAGAAATCCGGCGCGGATTTCTGCCCTGAAAGATCGATTTTTCATAGCCGTTTCCCTGTGAGGGAAACGGCTATTTTTCGTTTAGCAGCCGTTCGGCTGTCTCTTTCGCGTCGCTCAGGTGGCGATCGATGGCGGTGCGGGCGGCTTTGGCATCTCCTGACACGATGGCCTCGCAGATATCCTGCATATGGGCGGGGCCGGGTTTCTGGCGCTCCGCGGTCGACAGCGTCACCGCCCGCAATCGGCTGATGCGGCCGTTCAGACGCTGGGCGATTTCCCAGGCGACATTGTGGCCGGCGCCGTCGAAGATGATGCGGTAAAACTCCGTCGTGGCCCGCAGCATCGGTGTGGGCACGCCTGCGCCCACGGCCTCTTGCAGTTCAAGCAGCGCCGCCTTCAACTGCTCTGCCAGCTGCGGCGTGATGTTCTGTGCGCAGGCGGTGGCGGCGGCGGTCTCCAGCATCTGGCGGATGTCGTAGATCTGCCGCGCGTCGGCCCACGTAAGCTGCGCCACAATCGGCCCCTTGCCGGGCAGGATCTCCACCAGCCCCTCTGCCTCCAGGTACCGGATGGTTTCGCGCACCACGGTGCGGCTGACGCCAAGCTGGTCGCACAGGGGCCGCTCCACCAGCCGTTCTCCGGGGGCAAACTGGCCGGAAATGATCGCCTCGCGCATCCGCTCCTGCACGATATCGCGCAGGGTCTGCGGCTGGTGGTCGATTTTGCTCATGATGGGGCTGGTCATAGTTCTTCCGATAGCAACGGGGGCAGGGCGGAACAAGTCTGCATTGACATACTGTATGATGGTATACCATATTACGGCAACTGGAATCAGACAAGAAAGACCCGCCCATGCCCGCCGAAATCCGCAAGACGCTGCTGCATGTTGAAGAAACCCTGATCGAGGGCGGCAAGGCGGCGGAAACCCCGCTCAAGATGATTGCCGCGGTGGCGGTGATCAAAAACCCCTGGGCAGGGCAGGGCTTTGTCGAGGACCTGCGCCCGGCGATCCATGACTGTGCGCCCGGTCTGGGAGAGAAGCTGACCGCGATGATCCTGGAAGCCGCAGGCGGCGGCGGCAAGGTCGAGGGCTACGGAAAATCCGCCATCGTCGGCGTCAATGGCGAGGTGGAGCATGCCTCCGCCCTCATCCACACCCTGCGGTTTGGCAATCACTTCCGCGAGGCGGTGGGGGCGAAATCCTACCTGGCCTTCACCAACACCCGCGGGCCTGCCAATGCCTCGCTGCAGATCCCGCTGATGGACAAGAACGACGGCGGGCGGCGCAGCCATTATCTGACCATCCAGCTGTCCGTGGCCGATGCGCCGGGCCCGGATGAGATCGTGATTGCGCTTGGCGCCTCCATCGGCGGGCGGCCGCATCACCGGATCGGCGACCGCTATCAGGACCTGAAGGAACTGGGTCATGACGTCGACAACCCTGCAGCCGTCTGAGCCTTACGGCGCCGTCGCCTGCCTGCGGGCAGGGCGCGGCGATCCGGTGGTGCTGATCCACGGGGTCGGCATGCAATCGGCGGCCTGGGGGCCGCAGATCGAGGCGCTGAGCCTGACCCATCAGGTGATTGCGCTGGACATGCCCGGCCACGGCGGCAGCGCACCGCTGCCGGAGGGGGCAGAGCTGCCGGATTACGTGGCCTGGCTGCATGCCGCGCTGCAGGCGCTGGATCTGGGGCCGGTCAGCCTGGCGGGGCATTCCATGGGCGCGCTGATTGCAGGTGGCTATACGGTCTGCCATCCTGAGAACGTGGCCCGTGTGGCATTGCTGAACGGGGTGTTCCGCCGCTCTACCGAGGCGCGGGCTGCGGTGGAGGCGCGCGCTGCGGAAATCCGCGCGGGCAGCTTTGACCTGGAAACGCCGCTGGCGCGCTGGTTCGGGCAGAGCGAGACCGACCAGGCGGCACGGGCGCAAGTGGCCGGATGGCTGTCAGGCGTGAACCTGGCGGGTTATGCCGCCGCCTACACCGCCTTTGCCCGCGGCGACAGCACTTATGCGGACGGCTTTGCGGGCATCCGCTGCCCGCTTCTGGCGCTGACAGGCGATGGCGATCCAAACTCGACACCCGCAATGGCGCAGGCCATGGCGAATGCCGTGCAGCAGGGCAGTGCGGTTGTCATCGAAGGTCACCGGCATATGGTCAATCTGACCGCGCCTGCAGCGGTCAACGCCGCCTTGCGGGACTGGCTGAACACCGAAGGAGCGACGTAATGAGCGAGATCGATCCACGCGCCCTGCGCAACGCATTCGGCACCTTCATGACCGGCGTCACCGTGGTGACAACGCACGATCCGGACGGGAACCCCATCGGCTTTACCGCCAATTCCTTCACCTCCGTGTCGCTGGACCCGCCGCTGGTACTGGTGTGCATTGCCAACTCCTCCAGCAACTACGCGGCGTTCGAACAGGCGGGCGGCTTCGCCGTCAATGTACTGGCGGAGGACCAGAAGGATGTCTCCAACACATTTGCGCGCCCTGTAGAGGACCGCTTTGCCGCCGTCAGCTGGCAACGGGGACCGCAGGGCAGCCCGGTGTTCGAGGGTGTCTCCGCCTGGTTCGACTGCGCCATGCACAACCGGGTTGAGGCGGGCGACCACCTGATCCTGATCGGCCGGGTGGAGGCGTTTGAAACCTCACCCGCGCCGGGGCTGGGGTATGCCCGCGGCGCCTATGTGACCGCCGCTGCCGAGGCCGAAGCCCTGACCCAAGGCGCCAAGCTGATTGTCTCGGCATTGATCGAGCACGAGGGCGAGGTGCTGCTTATAGGCAACGACCAGGGCAAGCTGACGCTGCCGGAAATCCGGGTGGGTAAGGAGGGTGCCTCTGCCGCGTTGGCCAAGCTGATCGCGGACACTGGTGTCGAGGCCGAGCCGGGGTTCATCTATTCCGTTTACGAAGACAAAGCGCGCGAACATCAGCACATCTCGTTCCTTTGCCAATCGGCTGGCGGCACACCGGCCAAGGGCGTTTTCACACCGCTGACCCAATCCACGCTGATGGACATTGCCGACGCGGCGATGTGCACCATGCTGGAACGGTTCGCGAGTGAAGCCCGGATGGGCAATTTCGGGGTGTATTATGGCAATCAGACCACCGGGCAGGTCCGTCCCGTGGCGACAGGGAGCAAGGGCGCATGAAATTTTCCCTCTTTGCGCATATGGAGCGGATTTCCGTGGCAGACGATCAGAAGCAGCTTTATGACGAGTTCATCCAGCTGTGCAAAATTGCCGATGACGGCGGTATGCATGCGGTTTGGACCGGTGAGCATCACGGGATGAATTTCACCATCTCGCCAAACCCGTTTCTGAACCTCATTGACGTGGCGCGGCATACCAAGAACGTGCGGCTGGGCACCGGCACCGTGATTGCGCCGTTCTGGCATCCGATCCGGCTGGCCGGTGAGGCGGCGATGACCGATATCATCACCGAAGGCCGCCTGGACCTGGGCATCGCCCGAGGGGCGTACTCCTATGAATACGAGCGCATGATGCCGGGCATGGACGCCTGGGAGGCCGGCCAGCGGATGCGTGAGCTGATCCCGGCGGTGCAGAGCTTGTGGCAGGGCGACTATGCGCAGGAGGGGGAGTTTCATTCCTTCCCGAAAACCACGTCTTCCCCGAAACCGGTGCAAGAGAACGGCCCGCCGATCTGGGTCGCGGCGCGCGATCCCAACAGCCACGAGTTCGCCGTGGCCAATGGCTGCAATGTGCAGGTGACGCCGCTGTGGAAGGGTGATGAGGAAATCACTGACCTGATGGGCAAGTTCAACGATGCCTGTGCCAAGCACAACGGCGTGCCGCGGCCCAAGATCATGCTGCTGCAGCACACCTATGTCGCGGACAGCGCCGAGGATGTGAAACGCGGGGCAGAGGAGCTCAATCGCTTCTACTGCTACTTCGGGGCCTGGTTCATGAACAAGCGGGACGTCAGCCAGGGCCTGATTGATCCGCTGAGTGACGAGGAGATTGCCGCGCATCCGTTCTACTCGCCCGAGGCGATGGAGCGCGATCTGGTGATCGGCGAACCCGTGGCGGTGATCGAGCGGCTGAAGAAATACGAAGCCCTAGGCTATGATGAATACTCGTTCTGGATCGACAGCAGCATGAGTTTCGAGCGCAAGAAAGCCTCGCTTGAGCGGTTCATCACCGAAGTCATGCCTGCGTTTCAATAAGGGAATCTGAGAATGCAGACCTTCCAGCAGTATATCGGCGGTGCGTTTGAGGACGCGAGCGAGACCTTCGAGAGTCTCGATCCGGCCACCGGCAAACCCTGGGCGCAGATGCCTGCCGCTTCGGCGGCCGATGTAGACCGGGCGGTCAGGGCAGCGGAAGCTGCGTTTTTCTCCAGCGAATGGGCGGGTATGACCGCCACTCAGCGCGGCAAGCTGCTGATGCGGCTGGCCGATCTGGTGGCGGAAAACGCCCCGCGGCTGGCGGAGCTGGAAACCCGCGACACCGGCAAGATCATCCGCGAGACCTCGGCCCAGATCGCCTATGTGGCGGAATACTACCGCTACTATGCTGGCCTTGCCGACAAGATCGAAGGCGCGCATTTGCCGATCGACAAGCAGGACATGGAGGTCTGGCTGCGGCGCGAGCCGGTGGGGGTGGTGGCCGCCATCGTGCCGTGGAACTCGCAGCTGTTCCTGTCCGCTGTCAAAATCGGCCCGGCGCTGGCGGCGGGCTGTACGGTGGTGCTGAAGGCCTCGGAGGAAGGCCCGGCACCTATGCTGGAATTCGCCCGGATCTTTGATCAGGCCGACTTTCCGTCCGGTGTGCTGAACGTGATCACCGGCGGGCCGGAGGCTGGGGCTGCCCTGACCAGCCATTCCAAAGTGGCCCATGTGGCCTTCACCGGCGGGCCGGAGACTGCCCGCCATATCGTGCGCAATTCCGCGGAAAACCTCGCCTCCACCTCGCTGGAGCTGGGCGGTAAGTCGCCCTTCATTGTGTTTGACGACGCCGATCTGGAAAGCGCGGTGAATGCGCAGGTGTCGGGCATTTTTGCTGCGACCGGGCAAAGCTGTGTCGCAGGATCGCGGCTGGTGATCCAGAAGGGCATCAAGGACGCCTTCCTTGCGCGGCTGAAAGAGAAAGCCGAAGCGGTGGTCATTGGCGCGCCGGATGACATGGCGACCGAAGTCGGGCCGCTGTGCACTCTGAAACAGCGCGACCATGCGGTGAACCTGATCGAGGCGTCGGTGAAGGCGGGGGCCAAGCTGGTCACCGGCGGCACCGTGCCGGAAGGGGAGGGCTTCTTTTTCCCGCCGACGGTGCTGGACTGCTCTGACGCGCCGGAGGCTCCCTGCCTCAGCACCGAATTCTTCGGCCCCGTCCTGTCGGTGGTGGCGTTCGAGACCGAAGCGCAGGCGCTGGAGATCGCCAACAGCACCGCCTTCGGGCTGGCGTCCGGCGTGTTCACCCAGAACCTCACCCGCGCGCACCGGATGATCCGGGGCATCCGCGCGGGCATCGTCTGGGTCAACACCTACCGCGCGGTCAGCCCGATTGCCCCCTTCGGCGGCCACGGCCTGTCTGGCCACGGCCGCGAGGGCGGCCTGCAGGCGGCGCTGGATTACACCAAGGTCAAGGCGGTCTGGCTGCGCACCAGCGACGATCCGATCCCGGATCCGTTTGTGATGCGCTGATCCGCACCCGGTGGAAACGGAGGTGTTTCCGGCTAAAACTCAGGCAGATCCGGCCGGCTGCTGAGAGGGGTTGGACGCGGGCGTGGATCCGGTCACACTGAAGCTCTACTGCGGCCGGTGTGGCCGCGCAGTCAGGAGTGATGTGATGAGTGACGCGATTTACAAGACAGTGGATGTGGTGGGCAGCTCGCAATCCAGCATCGAGGACGCCATCAGCGGGGCGATCGTCCGCGCCTCGAAGACAATCGAGCATATCAGCTGGTTCGAGGTCGGAGAGATCCGCGGCCATGTGGAGGGCGGCAAGGTCGCCCATTACCAGGTTGGGCTCAAAATCGGGTTCCGGCTGGACTAATCCGGAATTTTCATCTGCAGGTGGCGCACCGGTCCCGCTGCACTATCTGGTGGCGCAGATCCGGATGCGGAGCGGCAGGAGATGCAGATCAGCCCTCAAAGCGTGATCGTATTGGGTGGTACGGGGTTTCTCGGCCGCCGGGTGGTGCGGCGTCTGCAGCAGCAGGGCTTCCGCGTTAGCGCAGGCACCCGCACGCCGGGAGCAGCGGCTCCGCAGGAGTGGGGGCCCGGTGCGGTGCAGGTACAGGTGGATCTGGCGGACCAGGGTGTCATGGCACGCGCGCTGAGCGGGGCCGCATGGGTGGTGAACTGCATCGGCTTTTACGCCGAGACACGGCAGCAGAGCTATCAGGACGTTCATGTGAGCGGTGCCCAAATGATTGCCCGGCTGGTGCAGGAAACCCCTGGCCAGCGGCTGATTCATATTTCCGGGATCGGCGCCAGCCTGCATTCGGCTTCGGCCTATGTGCGGGCTAGGGCGGCAGGCGAGGTCGCGGTGCGCAGCGCCTGTCCGGCTGCTGTGATCCTGCGTCCCGGCGTCATGTTCTGCCAGGGCGGCGTTTTCTTCGGGGACCTGCGGAAACTTGTAGCCCGTCTGCCGGTGATCCCGCTGTTCGGCACTGGCCGCACCCGGCTGCAGCCGGTCTGGGTCGAGGATGTGGCCGAGGCGGTTGCCCGTGTCCTTGAAGGACCGCGGGCGCAGCGCAAAATTTATGAGCTGGGCGGGCCGGATGTGTTTGCCTACAGCGACATCCTGCAGCGGTTGGCGGCCCGGAACGGCCACCGCCGCCTGCTGCTGCCGGTGCCCTTTGTGCTGTGGCGGCTTGCAGCGGCGCTGATGTCGCTGCTGCCGCACCCGCCGGTGACCCAGGCGCAGATCGCGCTGATGCAGCGGGACAATACCGTTGGGGAAGGGATTGCCGGGTTTCCCGATCTTGGGATCAGGCCGCATTCCGCCGTCGCGCTGGGGCTGATTTAGGCCGTCCGGAAGCGGTTTGTCGTCCGGGCTGGAACACGCCGACAGGGGCGGGTGTCAGGCTGGGGCCGTGCTTTTGGCCGCCAGGTAGCATTCCAGCCAGTCCCAGCAGAACGCCTGAATTCTTGCCTTGTCGACCGCCTTGGGGTTCAGGCAGCTTTCGAACCAAACCCCCTCCAGGAAAACCAGGAGGAAGGTGGCGAACGTCTCGGAATCCACAGTTATGCAGCGTTCTTCGATAAGGCTTTTAATCAAGAGCTCGAAGGCGCTCCGCTGCTCCTGAAAAGTTTCCTCGAAGGCAGATTTCAATTCCGGGTTGGTTTGCGAAAGACTCCAGAAGCCTGTGTAAGTTCCGATCACACCGCCGTTTGACCATTCGTCTGAAAAATACAGCTGAAACAGCTGCTTCAGCCTCTCCTCCGCTGACAGTCTTGTGTCGCCTGTGATTGCGCGGACTTCGGAAAGATATTGCTGAGCCATGTCGTGGTAAGCCGCGAGAAATAGACTGTCCTTGCCGTCGAAGTAGTGGGTGAGCAGGCCGGGGGAAACCCCCAGGTCCTTGCAGATCTCCCGGACGCCGGTGCCTTGGGCGCCGTACTTCGCAAGTGAAGCCCTGGCGCCCTGCAGCATCAGCCGGCGCCGGTCCTCGGGGTTGAGGCGCTGTCTCTTCTGGTTGGTCACGGCTGATCCATCCCTGCCTGTTTCCGGGTAATTGTATATTTGTACAGCAGCCGTCTGGAAGTGCAAACCGTTATCCCGCTGGTTAAAAATGCCTATTGTACATTCGTACAATTTAACTTGACGCAAACTGTACGAATGTACAATAGTTTGGAGCAGCACAGTTGAATCTGCAAACAGGAGCACGGGATGTCTGTCAAAATCGAATCTCTCCAGGTGTCCGGCACACATCTGGAAGTGTGCTGGGCCGGAAACGGGCGGGTCTCCCGCTATCCGGCGGTGTGGCTGCGCGACCACTGCCATAGTGCCCGCAGCATGAACCCGGATTCGCAGCAGCGGTCGGTCGATACGTTTGCAATCCCCGCAGACCTGGCGCCGGTTTCCGCACGGCTGGAAGCCGGGACGGTTTACGTGGCCTGGCCGCAGGAGGCTGAGGAAAGTGAATACCCGGTGTCCTTCCTGGAGGCGATGGCGGAGCCGGGCCTGTGGCAGGAGGACCGCCCGAAGCGCCTTTGGATGGCGGCGGATATGGAGGACGGTCTGCCGGAGGTGCCCTATTCAGCGGTGATGGCAGTGGACTGCAGCGGTTTGGCGGAGTGGCTGAACCTTGTCGACCGGCACGGGTTTGCGCTGGTGACCGGCGTCCCGGCGACGCCGGAGGCCACCGAGGAGCTGCTGAAGCGGGTGGGCTATATCCGCCAGACCATCTTTGGCGGATTCTGGGACTTCACCGCCAACAAGGCCTTTGCCGATACCGCCTATTCGACGGTGGAAATCGGCCCGCATACCGACGGCACCTATGCCATCGACTCCCCCGGCTACCAGGCTTTCCATTGCCTCGAGTTCGATGGCACTGGCGGCGAGAGCATCTTTGTCGATGCCTTTAAGGTGGCGGAGGTGATCCGGGAGCAGGATCCGGAAGCCTTTGAGGTGCTTTCCAGTGTGCCGGTTCCGGCGCAGTACAAGGGTGACGGGGTGCATCTGATGGCGGAAAACCCGATCATTGGTTTGGACCGCGACGGCGGCCTGCGCAAGATCACCTACAACAATTATGACCGGGCGCCGTTCCGGCTGGAGGACAGCCGTCAGGCAGCCTTCTACCGGAGCCTGGCGCTGTTTAACAGCCTGATCAACGACCGCGCTTACCAGCTGCGCTTCGGCCTGCGCCCGGGCACGGTGGTGCTGTTCGACAACTGGCGGGTGCTGCACGCGCGAGAGGCCTATGAGGGTCACCGCCGCCTGTGCGGGGCTTATCACAACAAAGAGGATTTCCTGTCCAGGCTGCGGCTTTTGCGCAAGCGGGGCTGATCCGCTCGAGCGACGGCCCGGCCAGCCGGATCAACGGGCCGGCCGGCGGCGTTGCAATCAGGCAGAAGCAAGCTGTCAGGAGGCTGGGATGGCCAGGAATAAAGTGATCAGCAACCACGACCGCGGCTGGCCGGTCCGGGTGGAGCGAGGCGGCGGGCCGGTGCAGCATGGCGCGCTGGACCATTCCGAGGCACCAGCCGGCCTGGATGAGGTGCGCCGCTACCGGCTGGGGCGGCTGCAGTCGGAAATGCAGCGTCAGCATTTGCCGGCGCTCCTGCTGCTGGACCCGATCAACACCCGATATGCCACCGACTGCACCAACATGCAGATCTGGTGCATGCATTTCGAGACCCGCTGTGTGTTCGTGCCCGCCGACGGGCCGGTGACCTTGCTGGATTATGCCGATATGCCATTCTTGGCGGAGGGCCTGCCGACAGTGGACAGTTACGGGGTGATGAAGGCGCATTACTTCTTTGCCGCGGGCAACCGGATGGCGGAATGGGCCAGTGCCTTCGGCAGCCAGATCGGCGGGCTGATGGCCCGCTACTGCCCGGGCGAGAGGCGGCTGGCCATTGACCGGCTGTCTCATCTGGGCGGCACCGCCATTCAGGATCTGGGGTTCGAGATCGTGGATGGCCAAGGCGTGGCAGAAGTAGCGCGCTCGATCAAATCTCCCGGAGAACTGGACTTGATGAAGGCGGCAATCGCGGTGGCCGACAAGGGGATGCATGCGATGCGCGATGCGCTGCGGCCCGGCATCACCGAGAACGCCCTGTGGGCCAAGCTGCATGAGGTCAATATCGCTGAAGGCGGCGAATGGATCGAAACCCGTCTGCTGGCCTCCGGCCCGCGCACTAATCCCTGGTTTCACGAAAGCTCGATGCGGGTGATCGAGGCGGGTGACATGGTGTCCTTCGACACCGACCTGGTCGGGCCTTACGGCTATTGCGCGGATATCTCCCGTGCCTGGGTCTGCGGCGATGTCTGGTCGCGGGAGCAGGCGGACCTCTACCGGCTGGCGCGCGAGCAGGTGGAGTTCAACATGGAGGTGATCAAGCCGGGCATGTCCTACCGGGAGATTGCGGAAAAGTCCTGGCCGATCCCGGACCGTTTCAAAAAGAACCGCTATGGCTGCCTGGCGCATGGGGTGGGGCTGTGCGACGAATACCCGTCGATCCCCTACCGCGAGGATCTGGAGGAATACGGCTATGACGGCGCGGTCGAACCCGGCATGGTGCTGGCGGTCGAATCCTACATCGGCGAGGAGGGCGCGATGGAAGGTGTGAAGCTGGAGCAGATGATCCACGTCACCGAAACCGGCTGGGAGCTGCTGTCCCATTACCCGTGGGAGGAGTTCGAGGCCTAGCCTGCAGGGACGCGTGGACGCCAAAAAAAGCCGCCGGGTTTGCGCCTAGCGGCTTTTTTCTGCAGTTGGGGCCTGCAGGTGACCCGCTGCCGGGTCAGGCGGAGAGGGCCGCCGGAGCGGGGGCTCTGTCTTCCAGTGCGGCAGCCGCGGTTGTCTGGACCGCCAGTCCGAATTCGGCGGCGGACATGGCCAGCCACTCCCAGAAACTGGCGGCGTGGCTGGCGGGGATCAGCAAATCGAAGCCCATGTCCGCGCGGCGGTGCAGGTGGAGCTTTGTGTGCGCCATCAGGCTGACGGCGCTGCGGCCGGGTTCAATCCGGTCCAGGTCCAGAACGCAGCCCTTGGCCATCAGTGCGCAGGCGGCGGTGCCGCTGATCTGCAGGCGCAGGAACCCGCCGCCGGCGCTGCTGACGGCGGCCAGCCCGGCAAGCGCCTGTTTCAGCTCCTGTTCCAGCGCCGGGGCAGGGCGGGGACTGATCAGGTGCCAGCAGTTGCCGGCCGCCCAGGCCAGGCGGTTTTCGCCTTCCTCGGCAAAACGCCCCATCGCGGGCAGGGTGGTGAACCCGAATGGCGCCAGCGCGGCGCCGGCGGCGGCTGCCTGGCCGTGGAAGGGCATGATCCGCAGCACGGCGGTGCCGGTGACGATCCGGGCCTCGACCCCGGCGGGGCCTGCCGCGGGGATGCCGGTCAGGTCCAGGCCTTCGAGGCAGAACGGGGAACGGGCTTCAGCTGCGCACACGGGCATTCTCCGGATCATAGAAGTGATGGGACACGATGGTGGCCGGGACGGGGTCCTCACCGTGAAGGGGGTCGATGATCTCAACCACTTCGCCGAGCCGCTCTTGGCCGCGCCGCACCAGGGCGATGGCGATATGGCTTTCCAGTGTCGGGCTCCAGGCGGAAGAGGTGATGTAGCCGTCGTCATTCTCCGGTGCGAGGGGGGCGCCCCTGGCAGTGATATGGGCGCCCTGGCGGAAGCTGTGCGAAGGGTCCAGAGGTTTCAGCCCCACCACAACCTCGCGGTCGGGGTCGGTCAGCCCCGGGCGGCTGCTGAGGGCGCGGCCGATGAAGTCTTTTTTCTTGGACATCATCATGCCAAGGCCCAGGTCGGCTGCGGTGGTGAACTTGTTCAGCTCCGAGCTGACATGCCCCTTTTCAATGCGAAGCACGTCCAGTGCCTCGACCCCATAAGGCGTGATGCCGAAGTCCGCGCCTTCGCGCTCCAGCGCCTCGGCCAGGGGACGGCCATAGGGGGACGGCACATAGATTTCATAGGCCAGCTCGCCTGAGAAGGAAATCCGGAACAGCCGCGCGGGCACCCCGTCCAGAATGGTGCATTCGCGCGCCGCCAGGAAGGGCAGGGCGGCGTTGCTCACATCCAGCTCCGGGGCGATCCGGGCCAGCACCTCGCGGGCGCGGGGACCGGCCAGGGCGGTGCCGGCCCAGTCCTCGCCCGCATCGGCGAAGGCCACGTCCAGCTCTGGCCACAGCACCTGGTGGCAGTATTCCAGGTGGCTGATAACACTCTCGGATTCTGCCGATGTGGTGGTGATGAAGTAGTGATCCTCAGCCAGCCTTGAGACGGTGCCGTCGTCCATCACGATACCGTCCTCGCGCAGCATCAGCCCGTAGCGGGACTTGCCTACCGGCAGCTTGGCAAAGCCGTTGCTGTAGACCCGGTCGAGAAATGCCGCAGCATCAGGGCCTTGCAGGTCGATCTTGCCCAGGGTGGAGACATCGCAGAAGCCCACCGCGCTGCGCACGGCCTGGACCTCGCGGCTGATGGCCTGGCTCATGGTCTCGCCCGGTTTGGGGAAATACTGGCTGCGGTGCCAGAGGCCGGATTCGATGAACACCCCGCCCTTGTCCTCGACCCAGCCATGCAGCGGGGTGCGCAGGATCGGGCGCCAGTGCTTGCCGCGGGATCGGCCTGCCAGCGCGCCGAGGCTGACCGGGCGGTAGGGCGGGCGGAAGCCGGTGGTGCCGACCTGGTCCATCGGTTTGTCCAGCGCCTTTGACATGGCGGCGATGCCGTGGATGTTGGAGGTCTTGCCCTGATCGGTGGCCATCCCGAGCGTGGTATAGCGTTTGACATGCTCGACTGAGCGATAGCCCTCGCGGGTCGCCAGCGAGACGTCTCCTGCTGTTACGTCATTCTGCAAGTCTATGAATTTCTTTGACTTCCCGGCGCTGGTCTCGAAATAGGCGAAGCTGGCGGCGCGCGCCTCATTGGCCTCCAGATAGCTGTGGTAGCTTGCCAGATCGGCGCTGTCCGGGGCGGCAAACCGCTGGGCTGCAACCTCACCCGCCATGCGGCCGTGGGCCTGGCAGTCTTCGCGGTCCTCCAGCCCGGCCAGGCTGCCGGTGCACAGGAACTCCGCACCCGCCATCTCCTGCGGCAGGAAGGCCTGCAGGCCGTCGCTCCAGCGCGGTTTCTGGCCGCGCTGTGCCAACAGCTGCACCGCCGGGTTCCAGCCGCCGGAGACGCAGACCGCATCGCAGTCCACGGTGCGGCGGCTGCCGTCCCTTTGGCGCAGGGTGACACCCGTGACTGCAGTGCGGCCGTGCACGGTTTCGATCTCATCGCCGTTGCGGGCATCGGCCACCGCGGCGACGGTCACGCCAGCCGCACCCAGCGCCTTGGCCAGGCCTGCGGTGGTGTCGTTGGTGGTGAAGATCACCGCGCGGCTGCCGGGGCGGACGCCATAGTCGCGCAAGTAGCGTTCGGCGGCGGACGCCAGCATCACGCCGGGGCGGTCGTTGTTGCCAAAGATCAGCGAGCGTTCATGGGCGCCGGTGGCCAGGATCACCTGAGGGGCCACGATCTTCCAAATCCGCTGGCGCGGCTGGTGGGCGGCGGGGACGGGCAGGTGGTCGGAGACCTGCTCAACCGCGCCGAAGGTGTTGTTGTCATACCAGCCGAACACCATGGTGCGGGGCATGATGCGGACGTTTACCAGCGCCTCCAGTTCGGCGATGTCCTGTTCCAGGCCGGTACCGTCGAAACCGCCGAGTCGGGCGTGTTCCTCTATCAGCGTCACCCGGGCGCCGCTTTGGGCCGCGGCGCGGGCGGCGCTGATGCCTGCGGCTCCGCCGCCGATCACCAGGATATCGCAGTGGTGGTGGATCTTCTCATAGGTGTCGGGGTCGATGCTGCCGGAAAGGCGGCCCATGCCTGCGGCGCGGCGGATTACCGGCTCATAGAGGCCGGTCCAGAATTTTGCGGGCCATTTGAAGGTCTTGTAGTAGAATCCCGCGGCAAAGAAGGGCGAAAACAGCTGGTTCACCGACAACAGGTCGTATCGCAGCGATGGCCAGCGGTTCTGGCTGGCGGCCTCCAGCCCGTCATAGAGCTCCACCATGGTGGCGGGGATGTTGGGTTCCTGGCGGGCGCCGCTGCGCAGCTGCACCAGGGCGCTGGGTTCATGCGGGTCGCAGGTGAAGATGCCGCGCGGGCGGTGGTACTTGAAGCTGCGCGCGACCAGCCGGACGCCATTGGCCAAGAGGGCAGAGGCGAGCGTGTCGCCCTCAAAGCCGCCGTAGCGCTTGCCGTCGAAGGTGAAGCTGATGGGCTTGCTGCGGTCCAGGCGGCGGCCTGTGCCATTCAGCCGGTGGGTCTGGCGGGTCATCGCTGCACCTCCCCGCCGGGGCGGGCCTGAATGGCCTGGGTGATCTCGTGGGTGACGGTGTTGCGGTCCACAACCAGCCAGCTGCCGCAGCCTTGGGCGTGGCGCCAGTGTTCGCGGTGGGGGCCTTTGGGGTTGTCGCGCAGGTAGACGTAGTCGACCCAGGCCTCCATAGGGGCGTCTGCGGCGGGGCGGGTGAGGGTGGCGTCGCCGCGGTAGGTGAATTCTTCCAGCGGGCGGTCGCCGCACAGCGGGCAGGGGATGCGCATGGGATGTCAGCCCTCCTCAGTGGTGGTTGGGGAAGGGGCCGCCGCCGGTGGCATCCACCGGGCGGCCTTCGGCAAAACGGTCAAGGTGGAACGGCGCGTTGTAGGTGTGCGGCGCGTCGTTCGCGACGGTATGGGCAAAGCACCAAGCGGCGCCGGGGATTGCCTTGAAGCCGGTGTAGTTCCAGCCGCCGTTCAGATAGAGACCTTCGACCGGCGTTTTGCAGATGTAGGGGGAGCCATCCATGGTCATGTCGACCACGCCGGCCCAGTGGCGCAGCAGGCGCACCCGGCCCAAGCTGGGCAGGAACATCATCATCGCCTCGGCCACGTCCTCGACAATCGGCAGGTTGCCGCGCTGCGCAAAGCTGTTGTAGCCGTCCAGCATGCCGCCGAAGACCAGGCCGCCCTTGTCGGACTGGCTGATGTAGAGGTGGCCGACACCAAAGGTGGCGACGGTGTCGACGCAGGGTTTCACCGCCTCGGAGACGAAGGCCTGCAGCTTGTGGCTTTCGACCGGCAGCCTGATTCCGGCCTTCTGCATTACTTGGCTGGTATGGCCTGCCACGGCAACCGCGACCTTGCCTGCGCCGATGCGGCCGCGGGTGGTCTCCACCCCGGTCATGCGGCCGTTGGCGTCGCGCTCGAACCCGGTGACCTCGCAGTTCTGGATGATATCGACGCCCAGCCGGTCGGCGGCGCGGGCATAGCCCCAGACCACGGCGTCGTGGCGGGCGTTGCCGGCGCGCGGCTGCAACAGGCCGCCCAGCACCGGGAACCGGCCGTTATTTTCGTCCACCAGCGGCATCATTTCCAGCACCTGTCGGCGGTCCAGCATCACCGCGTCGACGCCGTTCATGATCATCGCGTTGCCGCGGCGCACCGCCTCGTCGCGCTGTCCGTCGGTGTGGAAGATATCGAGCACGCCGCGCTGGGAGAACATCACGTTGTAGTTCAGCTCCTCGCTGAGGCCCTCCCACAGTTTCAGCGACCATTCCAGCAGGGGGATTTCGCTGTTCAACAGGTAGTTGGAGCGCACGATGGTGGTGTTGCGGCCGGTGTTGCCGCTGCCGATCCAGCCCTTTTCCAGCACGGCCACATTGGTGATCCCGTGGTTCTTGGCCAGGTAATAGGCGGTCGCCAGCCCGTGGCCGCCGCCGCCGATGATCACGACGTCATACTGCTTCCGGGGTTCCGGATGGCGGAACGCTTCGGGCCAGCCCTGATGGCCGCGCAGGGCCTGTTTCACCAAGGATGTGATCGAATACTGCATCGTCTCCGGCGCCCGTTCCGGGCCTTGTGCTGAGGGGTGTTCTCTGATGCGATGATGGCGCGGCGGGTGCTTTTGCAGACAGGGTAAAAAATTTCAGCGGTGCTTCAAAAAAATCTTCAATTGTGGAAGCGGCCGCTAAGCGGCAGATTGGATGGACCCTGAAATCCAGCGGATTGGACTATGAAAAGACGGCTTCCCCCCTTTGCTGCAGTCAAGGCTTTCGAGGCAGCTGCGCGCCATTGCAACTTTCAGCTGGCAGCGGAAGAGCTGGGCATTTCCGCTTCGGCCGTCAGCCATCAGGTCAAGGCGCTGGAGGATTTCGTGGCGATGCCGCTGTTTATCCGGCGCAACAACCGGCTGATCCTGCGCGAAGTGGGGCAGGCCTATTTCGAGCGGCTAAGCGTTGCGCTAGACGGGATCGAAATGGCGACAGATACGCTGGCGCGCTCGACTGGGCGGTCGCAGCTGACGCTGAACCTGTTCCCGTCGCTCGCTGATGTGTGGCTGATTCCGCAATTGGGGGACTTTCATCAGAAGCACTCCGATATCGCGGTGCGGCTGAGCACCTCCGAACTGGCGGGAGACGGTTTGAACCGGGAAGCGGATTTTGCCCTGGTCTATCTGCCGAAGGAGGAGGTGCCGGAGAATGCCGCGGTGCTGTTTTCCGATGATATCGTGCCGGTGGCGGCGCCGGAGTATCTGGCGGCGCACGGCCCGGTCGAAAGCCCGCAGGACCTGCTTCAGCACACCCTGATCGCCAGCCTGTCCGAGGACGAGGAGTGGAAGTCCTGGTTCGAGGCGCAGGGAATCGCGGATCACAGGAAGGCCCGCTACATGGAACTGGATATGTGTTCCAGCTGCCTGAAAGCTGCCAAGGAAGGGCTGGGAATCACCATGGGCCGCAGGCCGTATCTGGACCATGACTTGGTGGCGGGCCGTCTGGTGGCGCCATTGCCGACGGTCGTTTCCACCGGCTGGTGCCTGGCGCTGGTGACCACCCCCCGCGGCGCCGGCCTGCCGTATGGGCCGCGTTTCCGGAATTGGATGATCGCGGTGAGCGGCGAGTCCGGGAATGCTTGGGCGGCACTTGGCTGATCCGGGCAGGCGGCCGGATACTTTATTGTACATTTGAACAATAAAGATTGCGCAGGGCGACTTTCCATGCTTATCTATTGTACAGTTGAACAGTAAATAGCTCTCCGCAGGAAGGTAGCCATGACCCGAACCTCTGCACGCAGACGCGCCCGTGGCGGCGCCCGGCCGGACCGCAGCGGCGGTGCTGTGACCCAATCGGCCTGGACCCAGGTTCGCTACCGCACTGCACCCACAAACGTGTTGAGCTCCGATCAGATAGAGGCCATCCACGAGGCCTCGCTGACCATCCTGGAGGAAATCGGCGTCAAAGTGCTGGACCCGGAAGCGCGGGGCTATCTGCAGGAAGCCGGGGCCAGGGTGGACCACGGCGAGGAGATGGTCTGGCTCGACCGCGGGCTGGTGGAAGAGAAGCTGAAACTGCCGCCGTCGTCCTTTACGCTGCACGCCCGCAACCCGGCGCGCAATGTGCAGCTGGGCGATGACTGCGCGATCTTTGCCTCGGTTGGCGGCCCGGCCTTTGTCTCGGATCTCGACAGGGGGCGGCGGCAGGGCACCTATGCGGAGATGTGCGATTTCATCAAGCTGGTGCAGAGTCTGAACATCCTGCATCAGGAAGGCGGCGGCCCGTTCGAGGCGCTGGACCTGCCGCAGGAGAGCCGCCACCTGGACCTGCATTTCGCGCAGATCACCCTGACCGACAAGAACTGGCAGCCTTGGGGGCTGGGCGCCGAGCGTGCCCGTGACGGGCTGGAAATGGCGGCGATCTCCTTGGGGTGCTCGCGCGAGGATCTGATCGGCAAGCCGGTGTTCACCACCGTGATCAACACCAACTCTCCGTTGCAGATCGACGGTCCGATGGGCGAGGGGCTGATCGAGATGGCCAAGCACGGCCAGCCGGTGATCATCACGCCCTTCACGCTGGCGGGGGCGATGTCGCCGGTGACGATTGCGGGCGCGCTGACCCAGCAGAACGCCGAGGCGCTGTCCGGCATCGTGCTGGCGCAATGCGTGCGGCCCGGCACCCCGGTGATCTATGGCGGCTTCACCTCCAACGTGGACATGAAGACCGGCTCACCGGCCTTTGGCACCCCGGAATACACCCTGGCGGCGCAGGCCACCGGGCAACTGGCGCGACGCTATGGCATCCCCTTCCGCTCCAGCAATGTCACCGCCTCCAACGCGGTGGACGCGCAAGCGGCCTATGAAAGCCAGATGTCGTTGTGGGGCGCGATGAGCGGCCATGTGCATCTGCTGAACCAGGGCGCAGGCTGGCTGGGCGGCGGGCTGGTGGCCTCCTTCGAGAAGCTGATCATCGATGCCGAGATGCTGCAGATGATGGCAGCGGCGCAGCAGCCGTTTGAGGTTTCTGATGCGGCCATCGGACTGGACGCGATCCGCGAGGTCGGGCCGTGCGGTCATTTCTTTGGCACCCAGCACACGCTGGACCGTTACGAGAGCGCCTTTTACACGCCGCTGGTGTCCGATTGGGACAATTACGAGAACTGGAGCGACCGAGGCAGCAAGGACACCGCGCAGCGCGCCAACGGGATCTGGAAGCAAATGCTGGCAGCATACGAGCAGCCGCCGATTGACGCGGCAATCGAAGACCAGCTGAAAGATTACATGGCCCGCCGCAAGCAGGAGATCCACGGCAACGCCGCCTGATCCGGAACAATCTCCCAGCCTTGTGCAGCAGCGGAGCTGCACAAGGTTTTTCTGCCCGGCTCCCCATGGCCGGGCAGCTTTTTTGTGCTGTGTGCCGGCGAAATCCTGCGGCCGCTATGGGGCGCAGTCGGGACGGCGAAGGCGGACGTGTCCTGCCGGGGCCTCAATGGGTTCGCGTCGGGACTGGGAAGAACGCAAAAAAGAACCGGAGCAGTCCTGGAAGGCGCTGCTCCGGTTCACGGGGCTGGATGCGGTGAGGATAGTGCCCCAGCCCGTTCCGGTTTTGCCGGCGTGTCAGCTGCGCATCCGCAGGCCCTCGGGGTCGACCGGCGGGGCGGTCAGCAGGCGGGCCTTGCACCGTTTGCCCACGATTTCGATTTCGTATTCTGCGGCTGGGTCGATGGCATTGGGGTAGAGGTAGCCGAGCGCCAGGCTGGTGCCCGCGCAATAGCCATAGCCGCCGGAGCTGGTGTAGCCCGCCAGCTTGCCGTTGAGGAACACTGGCTCGCCGCCATAGGCGTCGGCCTTTTCCGCGTCGACGGCGAATTGCACGAAGCATTCCCGCGGCCCGGCCTCTTTGGCGGCCAGGGCGGCCTCACGGCCGATGAAGTCCCCCTTGCCGTAGCGGACAAAGCGCGCCAGCGCGGTTTCATGGGCGTAGTAGTCGGAGGTGAGTTCCATGTTCCAGCCGGCAAAGCCCTTTTCCAGCCGCAGCGCCATCAGCGCGTGGCCGCCTGCGAGGGTCAGGCCATGGGGGTCGCCCGCTGCCAGGATCTCCTCGAACAGCGTGCGCTGGTATTCCATCGGCATGTAGATCTCGTAACCGCATTCGCCGGTGTAGGAGACCCGGATGACAAAGGCGCGGGGGCAGGGGCCGAGCTCCATCTCGCGGCCCGACAGGAAGGGGAAGTCGGCGCTGCCAAAGCTGACGCCCGGGGCCACCGCGGCCATGATCGCCTTGGCGTTGGGGCCGGCCACATGCAGGCCCGCATAGCGGTTGGTGAGGTTCTCATAAGCGACCCCGGATTCGGGCAGGGTCTCCAGGAACCAGCGTTCGTGAATCTTCTCCATCGACCCGGAGCCCAGCACCAGGCAGCTGTCCGCGCTGAGGCGGGTGACGGTGAAATCGCCGATGACCTTGCCCTGATGGCTGAGCATCGGGCAGAGCGCGGTTTTGCCCACGGCCGGGATCTTGTTGGCCATGATGCGGTCCAGATAGGCCGCCGCACCGGCGCCGCTGAAGCGGTATTTGCCATAGCTGGTCAGCTCGAACAGGCCCGCGGTTTCCCGCACGGCGCGGGATTCGCGGGCGACGGCCTGGAACCAGGCGGGGCGTTCGTAGGAATAGCTCTCCTGCCGCTCGGCGTCGTTGGCCGCGTACCAGTAGGCATCTTCCCAGCCGCAGGTCTCGCCGAACACTGCGCCTGCGGCTTTCAGCCGGTCGTAGATGGGCGAGGTTTTCATCGGGCGGGCTGCCGGGAAGGTCTGGTATGGGTAGATGCGGCTGGAGCGGTTTTCGTACCAGTATTTGGTCATCTGCTTGGCATAGCGGCTGCCGGCATAATCGCCGTAGCGGGCCACGTCCCAGAAGCTGACGTCCAGCGAGGGCTCGCCGTCGATGATCCATTCCGCCAGTACCTTGCCGATGCCGCCGCCTTGGTTGAAGCCGGTCATCACGCCGTTGGCGCAGAAATAGCCCGGTTTGCCGGGGTAGGGGCCGATCAGCGGGCCGAGGTCGGGGGAGAAGATCATCGGGCCGTTGATGACGCTCTTGATGCCGGCATCGGCGAGGCTGGGGATCAGCTCGACCGCCTGCAGGAATTCCTCCTCCATGCGGCTGAGGTCGTCGGGCAGCAATTCGTGGCCGAAGTCCAGCGGGGTGCCGTCTTCGGCCCAGTGAATGCATTTGCTCTCATAGGCGCCGATCAGCAGGCCCTTGCCCTCGGGGCGCATGTAGAGGTTGGCATCGGCGTAGGAGAGCAGCGCGTGATCGCTGCCGATTTCGGCCATTTCGGGGATTTCTTCGGTCACCAGATAGTGGTGCTCGACCGGCATCAGGGGCAGCGTGATGCCCGCCAGTGCCGCCACCTCGCGGCCCCAGAGGCCGGCGGCGTTGACCACGCAGTCGGCGGTGATGGTGCCGTTTTCGGTCACCACGTCCCACTTGCCGTCGTGGCGCTGGTTGGTTTCCAGCACCGGGGTGTGGCGGTGGATGGTGGCGCCGTAGTTGCGCGCGGCCTTGGCAAAGGCATGGGTGACGCTGGCCGGATCGCAGTAGCCGGCGGTCTTTTCGTGCAGGATTGCGGTCAGGTCATCGGTTTTGAGGGTCGGAGCAAGCTCCTTGGCACGTTCCGGGGAAATGAACTCGGATTCAATGCCGTAGCGTTTGCCGAAGGCATGGGCGATGGCAAGCGTCTTGATCTCTTCCTCATCCTTCGCGACCAGCAGTTCGCCGTTGTAGTGCAGGCCGCAGTCCTGTCCGCTTTCGCGCTCCAGCACCGGGTAGAGGTCGATTGTGTATTTTTGCAGAACCGCGGCATTCCCCGGGGCGGTCAGGGTGAACAGGTTGCCGGCCGCATGCCAGGAGGAGCCTGCGGTCAGCTCCTGCCGTTCCAGCAGCACCACGTCCTTCCAGCCCCGTTTGGCCAGGTGATAGAGAATGCTGCAGCCGACGACCCCGCCGCCGATAATGACCACTCTTGCTTTTGTTTCCATTAGGCTCGCCCTGCTGTCGCTGAGGTTTCATTCGAAAAACTGTCGAGCAGGGGTCCGGGGAACTCAAACGAATTAAATTGCGGGGTCCTCAAATTTGATTCCACAGCAAATTCTGCCGTTATAATTTTCTGGGTGACGATCAAAATTTATTTGGTTGAGATGAATCCATTGCTGCCGGATCGTTAAGTGACCACGATCCGACGGCCGGGCTGGAAACGGCACCACGGCAGCTCGCAAAACAAGGCCGTTCCGGGTGCCGGGGCGGCAGCCGGGCCACTGGGGTGCTCAGTGCCGGCGCCGGAATGGCCATGCCGTTCAGTCCTGCGTGCTGAGGTTTTCTTCAGGGCGCGCGGAAGGAACTTCAGCGCTTTCCCGGACAGTTATTGGCGCCAATGCCAGGGAGGAATGACAATTGCACGTCCAGAGTGAAGCAGGCAAAGGTTATTCGCTCAGTGCTCCTGCGTCGCTTTATGTTGGCGTATTGGTTGCTGCGCCGCTGGGGATACTGGTGGCCTACAGCTTCTGGACGCAGACCTATGTCGAGATTGACCGGACGCTGACCTGGGCGAACTACCTTGAGGCGGCGACCGATCCGCTGGTGCGGCATCTGATGCTGCGCTCGATCGCGATTGCCGGCGCGGTGACCATGGCGACGGTGGCGCTGGCCTATCCGATTGCCTATTTCATCGCCTTCCGCACCCGCAAGAAAACCCT
>NZ_JAHVJA010000010.1 GCF_019801465.1 Leisingera daeponensis | reverse complement strand
CGTGCTGCGGTGAATGTCGATCCCGGACCGGGCCAGGATCTGGCTCTGGCGGTATAACGGCAGGTGATCCGAGAACTTGCTGACCAGCACATGCGCGATGGCGCCCTCGGCCGGCAGACCGCCCTCGATCAGATGCGCGGGGGCCGGTGCCTGGATGACACCCTCGGCGCAGGCGCGACAGGCATACTTGGGCCGGACAGTGACGATGACACGGAGCTGCGCGGGAATAATATCCAGCCGCTCGGTGCGATCCTCGCCGATCCGGTGCATCTCGCCGCACCCGCATGGGCAGCCCAGGCTGTCCGGCTCGATCACCTTCTCGATCCGCAGCAGGTCCTTGGGCAGATTGCCCCGGTTGCGGCAGGCTGCCCTGCGCGGCACCGGACCAGTGGCCGCTTGCGCGTCCTGCTGCGTCTCGACCTCGGCCACTGCGGTCTCGAGATCCTCGAAGGCCAGCTGCCGCTCGTCCTCGCTCAGCTTCTCCGACCGCTTGCCATGCACGGCCTGGTTCAGCTCGGCGACGAGATGCTCCAGGCGTTTGTTGGCCTCCCGAAGCGCATCCCGCTCGCGCAGCACTGCCAGAACGGCGTCACGCTGGTCTTCAGGAATGGCAGAAAGGTCGATGGGCGGGGCGCTGGACATGGCCGGACCATACCCTGATCTCCCCCTATAGAAGCAGGCTTTCCGCAGCCCGAGTCACTCTGCCACAGCCGGGCGGCGCGGCTCCAGGGACCGTACCCGCCGCCAGTCCAGCCCGGCAAACAGCGCCTCGAATTGGGCACGGTTCAGCGTCATCGCCCCGTCGCGGATCGCAGGCCAGGTGCGGCCCCTGTTCCAATTGCGGTGCTGCCGGATTCGCCTGCGCCTGCATATGCCGGGATCGCCCTCGCATCGGGGGGAGCAGGCCGGGCAGGGGCCGTGAAGTCAATTTCACTTTTTTGAATATTCGTTTTTTCAAATATCAGCAGCCTTCGAAATGATTCAGATCAAAGCGACAGCCGCCGCGGTTTCCCATGGTGGCGCAGGCAGAGCTGAGGCCGGCAGGAGGAAAGGGCGGATCTGGCATCGCTGTCAGAGTGCCGCCGTTCCTTTCCGGAGCAGCCAGCCGCCGCCCGCACCAGCCGGTTGCAGCCAGCCTGCAAACAGACGGTGTGAAAATTTAGCCAAGGAGGGCGCATATGTCCGAACAGCCAACCAAAGCCGAAGAAAGGAACACCTTTCTGTTCCTTGCCGTGGTCCTGGCGCCGGTTCTGGCCGTGGCAATCGTCGGCGGGTACGGCCTGATGATCTGGATCTCTCAGATCTTCCTGGGACCGCCCGCAGGTTAAGGGCCCGGGTCAATGCCAGCGCATGCCAGCACAGCCCCTTCGCGGCGCGCCTTCCTGACCGGAAGAGTGGCCCGCCCGGATACGGAATTCCGCCCGCCCTGGACGGATGAAGCCCGGGTGCAGGCGCATTGCACCAGTTGCAGAGCCTGCGTGGACAGTTGCCCGGAGCACATTATCGAGTTTGACAGCCGGGACCGCCCGCGAATCAATTTCCGCGGCAGCGAATGCACCTTCTGCGCCGCCTGCGCCGAGGCCTGCCCGGAACCGGTGTTCGATCTGGAGCAGCCGGCCCCCTGGCCGGTCTCGGTGGAGATCACCGGCAGCTGCCTGAATGCCGCCGGAATCGCCTGCCAGCTGTGCACTGACATCTGCGACCCGCGCGCCCTGCGGATGGACCTGTCGGTCCGCCCGGTCGGTGCCATCCGGGTCGACGCCGGCGCCTGCACCGGCTGCGGCGCTTGCCTCTCCACTTGCCCGAACAACGCCATAGCGATCACCGATCCCCGCCAGCAAAGGACGTCCGCGTGACAGAAGAAATCCATATCTCCAGCCTGCTGGTGCGCTGCAACCCGGCGCAGATGGAGGCCGTCCTGGCCGCCATCCAATCCATGCCCCGCGCTGAGATTTCGCAAACCGGTCCCTCGGGCAAGATCGTCGTCCTGTTCGAAGCGGACAGCGACCGGGCCATCGGCGATGCGCTTGCCAAAATACAGCTTCTCGACGGCGTCGCCAGCGCGGCGCTTGTCTTCCATCAAACCTGCGATGCGCAGGATCTCGCCATTGAAGAAGGAGACCCCCAATGACCGGCCCCAAGACTGGCCTGACCCGCCGCGACGCCATCAAGGCGCAGGCTGCCGCCGCCGCGGCGCTTGCTGCCGGCCTGCCGGTTCCCGCGGCCGCGCAGAACCTTGTCACCGACGCCAATGTGACCGAACTCAAGTGGTCCAAGGCGCCCTGCCGCTTCTGCGGCACCGGCTGCTCGATCATGGTCGCCACCAAGGCCGGCCGCGTGGTCGCCACCCACGGCGACACCCAGGCCGAGGTCAACCGCGGCCTGAACTGCGTCAAGGGCTACTTCCTGTCGAAAATCATGTATGGCGCCGACCGCCTGACCACGCCGCTGCTGCGCAAGACGGGCGGCGAATACGACAAGAACGGCGAGTTCACCCCGGTTTCCTGGGACGAAGCCTTCGACATCATGGCCGAGAAGTGGAAGAAGACCCTGGCCGAGAAAGGCCCCGAGGGCATCGGCATGTTCGGCTCCGGCCAGTGGACCGTCTGGGAAGGCTATGCGGCGTCGAAGCTGATGAAGGCGGGCTTCCGCTCCAACAACATCGACCCCAACGCCCGCCACTGCATGGCCTCCGCCGTGGGCGGTTTCATGCGCACCTTCGGCATCGACGAGCCGATGGGCTGCTATGACGACTTCGAGAACGCCGACGCCTTTGTGCTGTGGGGTTCCAACATGGCCGAGATGCACCCGATCCTGTGGACCCGCATCACCGACCGCCGCTTCAGCCATCCGCACGTCAAGGTGGCGGTGCTGTCGACCTTCACCCACCGCAGCTTCGACCTTGCCGACATCCCGGCGGTGTTCACCCCGCACACCGACCTGGTGATGCTGAACTACATCGCCAACTACATCATTCAGAACGGCGCGGTGAACGAGGACTTCGTCTCCAAGCACGTCAACTTCAAGCGCGGCAACCAGGACATCGGCTATGGCCTGCGCCCGGAGCACCCGCTGGAGCAGATGGCCGAGAACGCGGACAAGGCCGGCGGCGCTTCGGAGATGACCTTCGAGGAATTTGCCGAGTTTGTCTCCGAGTACACGCTCGAAAAAGCATCGGAAATGTCCGGCGTCCCGGCAGAGACGCTGGAGAAGATCGCCAAGCTCTATGCCGATCCCGGCACCAAGGTCATGTCGCTCTGGACCATGGGCGTGAACCAGCACACCCGCGGTGTCTGGGTCAACAACATGATCTACAACATCCACCTGCTGACCGGCAAAATCTCCACCCCCGGCAACTCGCCGTTTTCGCTGACCGGCCAGCCCTCCGCCTGCGGCACCGCGCGCGAGGTCGGCACCTTCTCGCACCGCCTGCCTGCCGACATGGTGGTCAAGAACCCGGATCACCGGGCCAAGGCGGAAAAAATCTGGAAACTGCCCGAAGGCACCGTTCCCGGCTGGGTCGGCTCCCACGCGGTGAAGCAGAACCGCGACCTGAAGGACGGCAAGATCAACTGCTACTGGGTGCAGGTGAACAACAACATGCAGGCCGCCCCCAACATGATGGAGGAAGGGCTGCCGGGCTACCGCAACCCCGACAACTTCATCGTTGTCTCGGATGCCTATCCGACGGTGACGGCCGAGGCCGCCGACCTGATCCTGCCCGCCGCCATGTGGGTGGAGAAGGAAGGCGCCTACGGCAACGCCGAGCGCCGCACCCAGTTCTGGTACCAACTGGTCAACGCGCCGGGCGAATCCAAGTCCGACCTGTGGCAGCTGGCAGAGTTCTCCAAGCGCTTCACCACCGATGAGGTCTGGCCGGCGGAACTGCTGGATGCAAACCCGGACTACAAGGGCAAGACCCTGTTCGAGGTGCTGTTCGCCAACGGCAAGGTCGACCAGTACGAGCTGACCGAGAAGGCCCGCGAATACGGCAACCACGAATCCGAGGACTTCGGTTTTTACATCCAGAAGGGCCTGTTCGAGGAATACGCCGAATTCGGCCGCGGCAAGGCCCATGACCTTGCTCCCTTCGACACTTATCACGAGGTGCGCGGCCTGCGCTGGCCCGTGGTGGACGGCAAGGAAACCCAGTGGCGCTTCAAGGAAGGCTACGACCCCTATGTGAAAGCGGGCTCGGATTACGAATTCTACGGCAAGCCCGATGGCAAGGCGGTGATCTTTGCGCTGCCCTATGAACCGCCGGCGGAAAGCCCGGATGCAGAATACCCGATGTGGCTGGCCACCGGCCGGGTGCTGGAGCACTGGCATTCAGGCTCGATGACCCAGCGGGTGCCGGAGCTCTATCAGGCGGTGCCTGACGCGCTCTGCTACATGCACCCCGACGATGCCAAGGCCCAGGGCTTCCGGCGCGGCACCGAGGTGCGGATCATTTCACGGCGCGGTGAAATCCGCACCCGGGTGGAAACCCGCGGCCGCAACAAGCCGCCCAAGGGGCTGGTGTTTGTGCCCTGGTTCGATGCGCGCCGGCTGATCAACAAGGTCACGCTGGACGCCACCGATCCGATCTCGAAACAAACGGACTTCAAGAAATGCGCAGTCCGTATCGAAGCAGTGTGAGGCCCGTCATGAAACATCTCCGTCTCGCCATCCTGGCTGCACCGATCCTGCTGGCCTCGGCCGCTTTTGCCCAGAACCAGGTCGCCACGCTGCGCAACAATGCGCCGCTGGACCAGGAGGGCGAAGCCACCCAGATCCCCGGCGTCGTCAACACAGACATCCGCCAGGTGCGCAACTATCCGGACCAGCCGCCGCTGATCCCGCATAAGACCGACAACTACCAGGTCGATCTCAATTCCAACAAATGCCTGACCTGCCACAGCCGCACCGCCGTGGAGGTCAGCCAGGCGCCGATGATCTCGGTCACCCACTTCATGAACCGCGAGGGCCAGACCCTCGGCGCGGTCAGCCCGCGGCGCTATTTCTGCAACCAGTGCCATGTGGTGCAGACCAACGCCCGGCCGCTGGTCGAAAATGAGTTCGTCGATGTCGACAAGGTGATCGACTATGTGAAGACGCAGCAGGGCGGGGCGGACTGATGTGGACTTTCCTCAAACGGCTCTGGTGGATCATCAGGCGCCCCAGCGCCTATTTCTCGCTCGGCTTTCTGACCATGGGCGGCTTTGTGATGGGGATCATCTTCTGGGGCGGCTTCAACACCGCGCTGGAGGTCACCAACACCGAGGCCTTCTGCACCAGCTGCCACGAAATGCGTGACAACGTGTTCGAGGAGCTGAAGCCGACGATCCACTATTCCAACCGCTCCGGCGTCCGCGCGTCCTGCCCGGACTGCCACGTGCCGCACAACTGGACCAACAAGATCGCCCGCAAGATGCAGGCCTCCAAGGAGGTCTGGGGCAAAATCTTCGGCACCATCAACACGCGGGAGAAGTTCCTGGAGCACCGGCTGGAACTGGCGCAGCACGAATGGACGCGGCTTGAGGCAAACGACAGCTTGGAATGCCGCAACTGCCACTCGGATGAGTCGATGGACATCACCCGCCAGTCCAAGCGGGCGGCGGACGCGCATGAACGTTTCCTGTTCACCGGAGAGAAGACCTGCATCAACTGCCACAAGGGCATCGCCCACCAGCTGCCCGACATGGCCGCAGCCGAAGGCGAGGACCACGCAGGCCTGCTGGCTCCGGCCCATGGCGAGGGCCTCCTGGCTAGCACCCGCAGCTACCTGGGCCTGAGCAGCGACTGACGCTGCCAGCCCCGCAAAACACGAAAAGGCCGCTGTCCTGATGGGCAGCGGCCTTATTAGTGTCTGTTTGACCCAGCTTTACAGCGGGATGCTGCCCAGATGCCCCTCGCCGCGCGCGCGGGCAAGCTGCATCTGCTTCTGCCGCTCGCGGAACCGGACCTTGTCCTCTTCCGAGGTCTGATCGATGCACAGGTGGCAGCTGACGCCTTGCTCGAACTCCGGCCGGGCCTTGTCTTCGGGCAGGATCGGTCGGCGGCAGCCGTGGCACAGCTCGTGCGGGCCCTCCACCAGCCCGTGGCCGACCGACACCCGGTTGTCGAAGACAAAGCACTCGCCTTCCCAGGTGCTGTTCTCCGCGGGCATTTCCTCCAGATACCGCAGGATGCCGCCCTTCAGGTGATAGACGTCCTCCACACCCTGGCCCAGCAAGTAGTTGGTCGATTTCTCGCAGCGGATACCGCCGGTGCAGAACATCGCAACCCGTTTGTTGTGGAAGCGGTCCTTGTTCTCCTTCCACCATGCCGGAAAGTCGCGGAAGCTCTCGGTCTTGGGATCGATCGCACCCTCGAAGGTGCCGATGGCCACCTCGTAATCGTTGCGGGTGTCGATCAGTACCACATCGTCCTGCCGGATCAGGTCGTTCCACTCCTCCGGCTCGACGTAATGCCCGACGGATGCCAGCGGATCCACGTCCGGCTGGCCCATGGTGACGATCTCTTTCTTCAGCCGCACCTTCATCTTGCCAAAGGGCGGCTCAGCAGCGGTGGCCTCTTTCCAGTCCAGCCCCGCACAGCCCGGCAGCGACTTGATATGCGCCAGCACCGCATCGATGCCGGCCCGCGGGCCTGCAATGGTGCCATTGATCCCTTCCTGCGCCAGCAGCAAGGAGCCTTTGACGTCCTGTGCCTGGCACAGGCCCAGCAGCGCCGGCCGGATCGCGGCGGGATCGGGGAAACGGGTGAAGTGATAGAGGGCAGCAATCGTGTACATGCCCCGCCCTTAGAACCATGCGCGGGGGTTTTCAAGTCAAAGAACCCGTGCCGCAGCGCCAGTAAAATAAGGGCTTTGCATGTATCTTTCCGCCTGGCCGGGCTGCTGGCCGCCAACAGCAGTTCCCAAGACCCGCCCGCACCGCTACATATTGTGTATCCAGCATAGGAGATGCCGATGACCCAGGCCCTGATCGTTGTCGATGTGCAGAATGATTTCTGCCCTGGAGGCGCGCTGGCGGTGCCCGGCGGGGATGAGGTGGTGGCGCCCATCAATGCACTGATGGACCGGTTCGATGCGGTGATCCTGACCCAGGACTGGCACCCGGCGGGGCATTCCTCCTTTGCCTCCTCCCATACCGGAAAGGCGCCGTTTGAGACGACTGAAATGCCTTACGGCACCCAGGTGCTGTGGCCCGATCACTGCGTTCAGGGAACCAGCGGCGCTGCCTTTCACAAGGGGCTGCGCACCGACGGCGACCTGATCATCCGCAAGGGCTTCCGGCCTGGCATCGACAGCTATTCGGGCTTTTTCGAGAACGATCAGACCACCCCCACAGGGCTGGAGGGGTATTTGCGCAGCCGCGGCATCACGGGGGTGACCCTGGCCGGGCTGGCCACCGATTTCTGCGTTGCCTTCACCGCGCTGGATGCGGCGCGGCTGGGGTTTGCGGTGACGGTGGAGCTGTCCGCCTGCCGCGCCATTGACTTGGAAGGCTCGCTTCAGGCGGCCCTGGTGCAGATGGAAGGGGCCGGGGTGGTTCTGCGGTCCTGAACGGAAGTTTTCATATGTTAACCAATTTCGCTTAACACTGGCAGGGAGTCTGGACAGCAAGGCTGATTGATGAAGGTAGGGAACGGGTCGGACAACGGCCCATTGGCCAGCTACGAAAGAAAGTACAGCTCGCTGGAGCTGATGCTGCGTTATGCCAAGGGGCGGTACAAAACCTTCTGGCCGCGCCAGCTGTTTGTTTTCGGGGTCTGCCTGTTTCTGGGGCTTGCGACGGACATGACCATCGCCGCCTTCGGGTTCCTGGCGGCATTTACCGGGGATGCCGCGGACAGCTTCTGCCTGCGGCGGCTTCCGGTTCTGGCGGCCAACGGCGTTCCAGAGCGCCGGCTGCGGCTTCTGTCCACCGCGTCAGCGGCGATCTACGGTGCCGGGATGAGCATCTGCGCCACCTTGCCATACTGGCCCTGGGTGGAGGCGGGCGTGGACACCGGCCACCATATAGACATTCTGTTCTCCATCGCCTTTTTGACCGGTGTCGCGATGAACGCGGCAATCACCCTGCCGTATCACAGGGCGGCCTCGGTTGTCTGGATGCTCTTTTTCTGCGCGGTCCCGACGGTGATGCTCTGGGCCGACTTGAAATCGGGCGGCGGCTTCACAACCGAATGGCAGCTGCACGCTGCCGGAATTGTAACCATGACCGGCTACATGTTCTGGCTGGCCAGCTACGGGCGCCGCGCCTTTGAAAACACCCGCCAGTACAACCAGGCCACTGCCGCCCAGCAGCAGCAGCTGGAGGCCGCGAACACCCGCCTGCAGGAGCAGCGGATGGAGGCCCGGCGCCTGGCGCTGGTCGCCAGAAACGCAAATGACAGCGTGATGCTGATGGACCGCGAAGGGCGCATCACTTGGGTGAACGACAGTTTCTCCCGCCTGTCCGGGTATTCCTTCGACGAGGCGGTTGGCGCCTTCCCGGGCGATCTGCTGAACGGCGGCAAGACAGACCCGGCCACAATTCAGAAACTGGATGACGGCATCCGGCACGCAGTGCCGGTGCGGGTCCAGGTCTGCAACCGGCGCAAGGACGGGAGCTGGATATGGATCGAAACCAGCCAGGTTCCCATGCTCAACAGCGCAGGCGAGGTGGAAACCGTGATCGCGGTGGAGCGGGACATCACCGCCTCCAAGGAGCACGCCCGCCAGCTGGAAGAGGCCCGTATCGCAGCAGAGGAGGGGGCCCGCGCCAAGGCCGATTTCCTCGCCACCATGAGCCACGAGATCCGAACCCCGATGAACGGGGTGATTGGCATGGCGCAACTGCTGCGCGACAGCGGCCTCAGCGAGGAGCAGGAGGTGTACGCCGATACCATCCTCAGTTCCGCCGGCATGCTGCTGGGCCTGATCAATGACGTTCTCGACTTCTCCAAGATGGACGCGGAGGAAATTTCCCTCAGCCCGGTTAACTTCGATCCCCGCGCCTGTTTCGAAAGCACGGTCCGTCTGCTGCAGGCCCAGGCCGGCGGCAAGGGACTGGAAATGGCGCTGGATATTCAGGACGATCTGCCTGCGCAGCTTTACGGCGACGACCGGCGGATCCGGCAGATTCTGATGAATCTGGCTGGCAATGCCATCAAGTTCACCAAGCAGGGCCGGGTGGCGGTGGCGCTGGGCGGCGCGCCCGCGGACGGCGGGTATGAGCTGACCTTCACCGTGACCGACACCGGCATCGGCATCGCCGAGCACAAGCTGGCCGATGTGTTCGAAAGGTTCTCGCAGGCGGATGCCGCAATCAGCCGCCAGTACGGCGGCACCGGCCTGGGGCTGGCGATCTCGCGCCGCCTGGCAGAGGCGATGGGCGGCAGCATCGCGGTATCGTCAGAATTGGGTGCCGGCTCCTGCTTCGCGGTGCGGCTGAAGCTGCAGGCGGAACAGGCAGACGGCGCCGCTCTGCCGGCCGGGGCTGCGGCCGCGGACGATGCGGCGGAGCTGGGCGGGCTGCGGATTCTGGTCGCTGAGGACAACGCGGTGAACCGGCTGCTGGTAGAGAAGTTCCTGAACGCCGCGCCGGTGGAGCTTGCCTTTGCCTGCGATGGCCGCGAGGCGGTGGCGCAATTCGAGGGGTTTGAGCCTGACATCATCCTGATGGACATGTCGATGCCGGAAATGGACGGTCTGGAAGCAACCCGGGCAATCCGGGCCTTGCCCCGGCCGCAGCCCGCTATTGTCGCCCTGACGGCCAATGCCTTCGAGTCTGACCGCAAGGCCTGCATGGCGGCCGGCATGGACGACTTCATGAGCAAGCCGATCAGCAAATCCGAGCTGCTGGACCTGCTGGCCCAGCTGGCGCCTCAGGCGCAAAGCCGCCGCGCGGGCTGATCTCCTTGCCCCGGCCGGACAGCTGTCCTATCAATCAGTGACCCTTATGCACGAGGCCGCCGGTGGATATTGCAACCCGCGTCTACAATCACAAATGGAAGATCGACCCGATCGTCCGGTCGCTGATTGATACTGATTTCTACAAGCTTCTGATGTGCCAGTCGGTGTTCCGCAACAAGCCGGACACCACCGTTACCTTCTCGCTGATCAACCGCTCGGCTCATGTGCCGCTGGCGCAACTGATCGACGAGGGCGAGCTGCGCGAACAGCTGGACCACATCCGTTCGCTGTCCCTGAGCCGCGGCGAAAGCACCTGGCTGCGCGGCAATACCTTCTATGGTAAGCGGCAGATGTTCCGCCCCGATTTCATGGAGTGGTTCGAGGGGCTGCGGCTGCCGCCCTACCACCTGGAGCGCAAGGGCGACCAGTATGAGCTGACGTTCGAGGGCAAGTGGCATGAGGTCATGCTGTGGGAAATCCCGGCGCTCGCCGTGCTGATGGAACTGCGCAGCCGTGCCGTCATCAACAGCATGGGCCGGTTCGAGCTGCAGGTGCTCTATGCCCGCGCGATGACCCGGGTCTGGGAAAAGATCGAGCGCCTGCGCGAGGTTGACGGGCTGACGATCGCCGATTTCGGCACCCGCCGCCGCCACTCTTTCCTCTGGCAGGACTGGTGCGTGCAGGCAATGATCGAAGGGCTCGGGGGCAAATTCACCGGCACCTCCAACTGCCTCATCGCCATGCGCCGCGAGGTGGAGGCGATCGGCACCAACGCGCATGAGCTGCCGATGGTCTATGCCGCGCTGGCGGACAGCGATGCGGAACTGGCGCAAGCCCCGTATGACGTTCTGTCCGACTGGCATGACGAGCACGAGGGCAACCTGCGCATCATCCTGCCTGACACCTATGGCACTGAAGGATTCCTGGACCGCGCCCCCGACTGGCTGGCCGGCTGGACCGGCATCCGCATCGACAGCGGCGATCCGGCCAAGGGCGCCGAGATGGCGATCGACTGGTGGAAGGCGCGCGGTGAGGATCCGGGAGAGAAACGGGTGATCTTCTCCGACGGCCTGGACGTGCAGCAGATCCAGGACCTGCACGCGCAGTTCGCGGACCGCACCAAGGTCTCCTTCGGCTGGGGCACGCTCCTGACCAACGACTTCCGCGGGCTGGTGCCGGATGACGCGCTGGCGCCGTTCTCACTGGTCTGCAAGGCGGTCTCTGCCAACGGGCGGCCCACAGTCAAACTGTCGGACAACCCGGAAAAAGCGATGGGTCCGGCGGAGGAAATCGAGCGCTACAAGCGGGTTTTCGGTGTCGGAGAGCAGGAGCGGCAGGCGGTAATCGTCTGATAACACTTCGCCAGTCTTGCGGCGGTTTCCACGCCGGTCAGCACAATTAGTGGCAGACTCTCTGCCCCAATGTTTCGCGCGCGAAACATTGGGGCAGCAGAGCTGACCTAACAGCGTGTCCTAGCCGTGATGCGCGGCCACGGTCTTGAGCTGGGAGAACCCGTAAAGCGCCTCAAAGCCTTTTTCCCGCCCGTGGCCGGATTTTCCGACCCCGCCAAAGGGCAGCTCCACCCCGCCGCCGGCGCCGTAGTTGTTGAGGAACACCTGGCCCGCGCGCAGCCGTTTTGCCAGCCGCATCTGCCGGGCCCCGTCACGGGTCCAGACGCTGGCGACCAGGCCGTAGTCCGTCGCATTGGCAATCCGCAGCGCGTCCTCTTCGGTACCGAACGGGATCAGCACCTGCACCGGGCCAAAGATCTCCTCCCGCGCCAGCGCGTGATCTTCCGGCACGTCCGAGAAAAGGGTGGGGCGCACATAGGCGCCGCTTTTTGGCGCATTGGCAACGATTGCCCCCTGTGCCGCCACCGGCAGGTCCGCGCCCTGCTTCAGGTAGTCTTCTACAATCTGCTTCTGCCGGGCGGAAATCAGCGGCCCGACCCGCAGATCATCCGCCGCCGGTCCCACGGTCAGCGTGCCATAGGCTTCGGCCATGCGCGCTTTCACCTCCTCATAGATCCCGCGCTGGACCAGGATGCGCGAGGACGCGGAGCAGGTCTGGCCCGCGTTCTGGATGCCGGCGTTCACCAGGAACGGCAGGGCGGCGTCCAGATCGGCATCGTCAAACACCAGCTGCGGGGACTTGCCGCCCAGCTCCAGCGTCACCGGCACCACGTTGGCCCCCGCCGCCTGCTGCACCAGCGCGCCCGTGCGCACCGACCCGGTGAAGGAGATGTGATGCACGCCCGGATGCCCAGCCAGCGCTGCCCCGGCCTCCGCGCCCAGTCCCGGCACCACGTTCAGCGCACCCGCAGGCAGCCCGGCCTCCATGGCGATATGGGCAAAGGCCAGGGCTGTCAGGCAGGCTTCCTCGGCCGGTTTCAGCACGCAGGCATTGCCCATCGCCAGCGCCGCGCCGACAGACCGCCCGATGATCTGCATCGGATAGTTCCACGGCACGATATGGCCGGTAACCCCATGCGGCTCGCGCAGGGTATAGACGGTGTAGCCGTCGAGGTAGGGGATGGTCTCGCCCATCACCTTGTCCGCCGCGCCGCCGTAGAACTCGCAGTACCGCGCCAGCGCCACCGCGTCGGCCCGCGCCTGGCTCAGCGGCTTGCCCACGTCCATCGCCTCAATCACCGCCAGCAGCTCCACCCGCTCCAGCACGAACTGGCCGATCCGGGTCAGGATGCGGCCCCGCTCCAGCGCGGTCATGCGGCCCCAGGCGCCGTCCAGCGCTGCCTCTGCCTCCTGCACTGCGGCCTCGATATCCGCCGCGCCGCCGCGGGCGATCCGGCAGATTTCGCTGCCGTCCGACGGGTTCACCAGCGGCAGTGTGCCGCCGTCGGCCGCGGGCAGCCACTTGCCGCCGATGAGGCAGAGCGCGGGATCGAACCAGAGGGGATCAGACATGCTGGGGGCTCCTTTCGGGATCGGACGTGCCGGGCAGCACCGGGGCTGCGGCGATCAGCTGTCGGGTGTAGGGGTGCTGCGGATTGGCGAAGACCTGTTCGGTGTCCCCCTGCTCAACGATCTCGCCCTGTTTCATTACCAGGCAGCGGTCGGTGATCGTGCGCACCACGCTCAGGTCGTGGCTGATGAACAGATAGGTCAGCGAATAAGCCGCGCACAGCTCCGCCAGCAGGTCGAGGATGCGGGCGCGGACTGAGACGTCTAGTGCCGAGACCGCCTCGTCAAAGATGATCAGCTCCGGCCGCGTGATCAGGGCGCGGGCGATGGCGATGCGCTGGCGCTGCCCGCCGGAGAATTGGTGGATGTATTTGCCGGCATCCTCCGGCTTCAGCCCGACGCCAGTCAGGGTTTCGGCAATCAGATCCCTGCGCGCCGCGCCGGTTGGCGGATCAGGCAGCGTATGGAACGGTTCGGTGATCAGCCGCTCTACCCGGTGGCGCGGGTTGAAGCTTCCGTAGGGGTCCTGAAACACCACCTGCATCCTGCGCCGGGTCTCAGGTGCGGGTTGAGTCGTTACGGGCTCCCCGTCCAGCCGGATCTCCCCGCCCTGCAGCGGCTCCAGCCCCAGAATCGCCCGTGTCAGGGTCGATTTTCCGCAGCCCGATTCCCCCACCAGCCCCAGCCGCTCGCCCCGGTTCAGGGTGAAGGAGACATTCTTCACAGCGCGGAATGCACCGGGTTTGGAAAACAGCGACTTCCGAGGGGTCTTGTAGTCGCGGACCGCGTTCCTGACTTCCAGCAACGGCGCAGGGGCAGGCGGCTGCGGCAGCGCCACCTGATGGTTCGAAGCCGCAAAAAGCATCCGGGTGTAGGGGTGGCGCATGTTGCGCAAGAGCCAGTCCGTATGCCCGGTTTCCACCACCTCGCCGTGGCGCATGACGACGATCCGGTCGGCCAGATCCGCCACCACCGCCAGGTCATGGGTGATGATCAAGAGCCCCATGCCATAGTCCTGCACCAGGTCCTTCAGCAGCGCCAGGATCTGCGCCTGGGTGGTCACATCCAGCGCCGTGGTCGGCTCATCCGCGATCAAGAGCTTTGGGCGCAGGGCGATGGCCATGGCAATCACCACCCGCTGGCGCTGGCCGCCCGACAGCTCATGCGGGTAGCGGCTGAGGGGGAAGCGGTCTGCGGGCAGGCCGACCCGCTCCAGCACCTCCCGCGCGCGGGCTTCAGCCTGCTCGCGCGGCATTGCCGTGTGGATCAGAATGGTTTCCATCACCTGTTCGCCGATGGTTTTAACAGGGTTCAGCGCGGTCATCGGCTCCTGAAACACCATGCCGACAGACTGGCCGCGGATGGCGCACATCCGCTCCTCTGACTGCTCCAGCAGCTGGGTGCCGTCGAGGGTGATGTACCCCTTGGTCCGGGCCAGATCCGGCAGCAGCTGCATGATGGCAAAGGCGGTCATCGACTTGCCCGATCCGCTCTCGCCGGTGACAGCGACGATCTCGCCCGGCTCGACGTGAAAGGAGACGTCCTTCAGCACCCGGAAGGCGCCGATCTTCAGCGACAGGCTGGTGACATCCAGAAGCGTCATGCGCGCGCCACCCTCAGTTTCGGGTCGAGGTGGTCGCGCAGCCCGTCGCCGAGCAGGTTCAGCCCCAGCACTGTCAGAATGATCGCCATGCCCGGCACCAGCGCCAGATGCGGCGCGAAGCTGACCATGGTTTGCGCGTCAGCCAGCATCCGTCCCCAGCTGGGAGTGGGCGGCTGCGCGCCGAGGCCGACATAGCTGAGGCCCGCCTCGGCCAGAATGCCGAGCGAGAACTGGATGGTGCCCTGCACGATCAGCAGGTTCATCACGTTGGGCAGAATGTGCTCGGCGGAGATGCGCGCGGCGCTTTTGCCGGCCACCCGCGCGGCCAGGATGAACTCCCGCTCCCACAGGGACAGCGCCGCGCCGCGGGTGATGCGGGCGAAGACGGGGATGTTGAAGATGCCGATGGCGATGATGGCATTGACCGCGCCGGCCCCCAGCACGGCGGTGATCAGGATGGCAATCACCAGCGACGGGAAGGCAAAGACCAGATCGTTGCCGCGCATGATCAGCTCATCCAGCCACGACCCTTTGCGTGCCGCGGCGGCCAGCCCCAGCGGCACGCCTGCGCCCATGCCGATGCCGACGGCCACTAAGGCGACGGCGATGGAGGTGCGGGCACCGACCATGATCATCGCCATCAGGTCGCGCCCGAAGTGATCGGTGCCGAGCCAGTGCTGCGCATTGGGTGTCTGCAGCTTGGCGGGAATATTCATCGCAGCGTGGTCAAACGGCGTCCAGACGAACGACAGCACCGCCGCCAGCAGCACCAGCGAGGACAAAACAGCGCCAAGGATCAGGTTGCGGGTCATGAACGGCTCCTGAGGCGCGGGTCGACCAGCGCATAGGCGAGATCGACCAGGAAATTCACTGTGATGACGGCAAAGACCAGCAGCATCACCACCGACTCCACCACGATCAGATCGCGCGAGGAGATCGCCTGGAACACCAGCCGCCCGAGGCCGGGCAGGTAGAACACCTGCTCGATGATGATGGCGCCCGCCAGCAGGAAGGAGAACTGCAGGCCGATGATGGTCAGCACCGGGATCAGCGCGTTGCGCACCCCGTGCCGCCACAGTGCCTGGCGGCGGGTCAATCCCTTGGCGCGGGCGGTGCGCATGAAATCCTCGCCCAGGATGTCCAGAAGGGCCGAGCGCATCACCCGGGTCAGGATCGCTGCCTGCGGCAGCGCCAGCGCAATGGCGGGCAGGGTGAGCGCATGGAGGCCCGCCCAAAGCCCCGCGTCCCAGCCTGGAAACCCGCCGGCGCTGAACCAGCGCAGGTTGATGGCAAAGATCAGCACCAGCATCATCGCAAACCAGAAATTCGGCACCGCCACCCCTAGCTGGGTCGCGCCCATCACCGCCATGTCACCGGGCTGCCCGCGGCGGGCGGCGGCGTAGATGCCGGCCGGAAAAGCGATCAGGGTGGACAGTGTCAGCGCATATAGCGCCAGCGGCAGCGACACCCACAGCCGGTCCGCGATCATCCCTGCAACCGGCGTGCGGTAGGTGTAGGATGTGCCGAAATCGCCGCTCAGCATCCCCGCGGCCCAGGACAGGTAGCGGGCCAGCTTGCCCTGATCCAGGCCCAGTTCCGTGCGCAGCGCCGCAACGGTGTCGGGCTGCGCGTTGACCCCCAGCATGAAGGAGGCCGGGTCGCCCGGCGCCACCTCGACCACGAGGAAGATCACCAGCGAGGCGACGGCCAGGCTGACGATCAGCGACAACAGGCGTTTCAGGGCGTAATGCAGCATGGCTGCCACGTTAGGAGCCTGAGCTGAACGGGTCCAGAGGGCAGCGCAGGGAAACCGCAGCTCACCGGCAAAAATGCGCAGCGTCAAAGGGTTGGCCGGACCCTCTCCGGGAAACCGGGCAGAGCATTGGGGGAGGCCCTTTGGCCGCAGCGCGAAACCGGCTATCACTGGGCCATGCTGTCGCGCCCCCTGTTCATCGGATCGGAAATCTACCGCGGATCGTCCTATGGCCGCACCCATCCGCTGCGGGTGCCGCGGGTGTCTACTGTCATGGATCTGTCCCGGGCGCTGGGCTGGCTGCCGGATGCGGTCTATGTGAACTCGCCCCGCGCCAAGCCGGCGGCGCTGACCGTCTGGCACACGCCCGAATACATCGCGGCGCTGCAGGCGGCGGAAGCAGCGCAGGAGGTGACCGCGGCGGTACGCGCGCGGCATCATCTCGGCACCATCTCCAACCCGGTGTTCCCGGAGATTTACCGCCGCCCGGCCACCGCCGCGGGCGGCTCGATCCTGGCGGGCGAGCTGCTGGCGGGCGGCGGCATCGTTTACAACCCGGCGGGCGGCACCCATCACGGGATGCCGGACAGGGCCAACGGCTTCTGCTATCTGAACGATCCGGTGCTGGCGATGCTGTCGCTGCGCCACCACGGCGCGCAGCGGATCGCCTATGTCGACATCGACGCGCATCACGCCGACGGGGTGGAGCACGGCTTTGCCGGTGATGCGGACGTGCTGATGATCTCGGTGCATGAGGAAAACCTCTGGCCCAAGACCGGCATGCTGACGGAGGATGCGGGCGGATCAGCCCTGAACATGCCGGTGCCGCGCGGCTTCAACGATGACGAGATGGCGTTCATCCGAGACTCCCTGATCCTGCCGGCGGTCGAGCGTTTCGCGCCGGATGCCATCGTGCTGCAATGCGGGGCCGATGCGGTGACTGAAGACCCGCTGCCGCATCTGGACCTGTCGAACAATGCCCATTGGGCGGTGGTGCGGGCGCTGACGGGGATGGCGCCGCGGTATCTGGTGCTGGGCGGGGGCGGCTATAACCCGTGGTCGGTCGGGCGGCTCTGGACCGGTGTCTGGGCCGTGCTGAACGGGATTGAGTTGCCGGAGAGGCTGCCTGCCGCCGGAGAGGCCGTGCTGCGCGGGCTGGAGTTCACCGGCAACCGGCTGGGCCGCAACCCGCCGGAGCATTGGTTCACGACGCTCCGGGATCAGCCGCGCGGCGGGGAGATCCGGCAAGTGATCCGGGAGCGGGTGGCCTATCTGCGGGCGGGGGCGGGCATCATTCCGCCCAGCTGAGCGCGCTCAGGTCGATGGCCGCTGTGGGCGCGTTCTCCCAAAGCCCCTGTAGCCCGGCCTTAGCGACGCCCAGCTTGGCCAGCTGGAACAGGTAGCCGTTGACGTAATCCGCTGCGATCATCTCCTGCGCTTGCTGCAGGATTGCGGTTCGGGTATCCGGGTCGGTGGTCGCGTTCAGCCGGTTCATCAGCTCCTGGAACGCCTTGCTGTTATACTGGAAGTAATAGTCAGGCCGGGCATAGATGCCGATGTCCATCGGCTCGGTATGGCTGACGATGGTCAGGCCAAAGCTCTTGCCGCGGAACACGCTCTCCAGCCACTGCGCCCATTCCACGTTGATGATCTCCGCCTTGATGCCGATGGCGGCCAGCTGCGCAGCAACGATCTCGCCGCCGCGGCGGGCATAGGAGGGCGGCGGCAGGTGCAGGGTGGTCTCGAACCCGTCCGGGAACCCGGCCTCGGCCAGCAGCGCCCTGGCCTGCTCCGGGTCATGGGCGGACATGCCGGTCAGATCCTTGTAGGCCGGGTGGTGCGGCGCGAAATGGGTGCCGATCGGGGTGCCGTAGCCGAACATTGCGCCATCAATGATCGCCTGACGGTCGATGGCATGGGCCACTGCCTGCCGCACCCGTATATCGTCGAACGGCGGCTGCTTGTTGTTGGTGGACAGGATGGTCTCGCCTTCGGTGGAGCCCACCAGAACCTGGAACCGCGGGTCGGCGTCGAATTGCGGCAGGTTTTCCGGCGCCGGGAAGTTGTCGAAAGCGTCAATATCTTCCGCCATCATCGCGGCAAAGGCCGCGGTCGGGTCGGAGATGAACTTGAAGGTGGCGGAGGCCAGCGCCGGCTGATCGCCCCAATAATCCGGGTTGCGCGCCAGCGTGATGCGGTCGCCCTGCACCCATTCCTGGAAGGTATAAGCGCCGGTGCCGACCGGATTGGTCTTGATGCTGTCGATGCTCTCCGGCGCCACGATCACCGCATCGCCCCAGGCCAGGTTGAACAGCAGGCTGCCGTTCGGCGCCTCCAGCGTGATCTGCACGGTCTGTGGGTCCACCGCATCCACGGCGGTGATCCCTTCGAACAGCGCTTTCTGCGCGTTGGTGCTGTCCTCGGCGCGGGCGCGGTCGAGCGAGAATTTCACATCCTCCGCATCCATCGCGCTGCCGTCGTGGAAGGTGACGCCCTCACGCAGCTTGAAGGTATAGACCGTGCCGTCCTCTGAAATTTCCCAGCTTTCCGCCAGCCCTGGCACCACCGAGCCGTCGCCCATGAAGCGCGTGAGCCCCTCGAAGACATTGCTGTAAACCACCGAGTCGATGGCCTGCGCGGCGGCACTGGTCGGGTCCAGATGCGGCGGCTCCAGCTGCAGGCCGATGGTGACGCTGTCCTTGGCCCAGGCGCTGCCCGCCGCCAGCGCCAGCGCGGAACCGGCGGCAACTACAAAGGATCTGAAACCCATCTGAAATCTCCCTGTGTGCAATCTGCGGGCCTGAAAATGGCGCCCATTGGAAACGAGTTTCCCTGTTTCCCGAGCGTAATCAAGGGCGGGCGGCATTTCGCGCACTGGAAGCACGCCGCGTTAATTGGTAATCCGTGTCCACTCTAGAACCGCGGACAGGACAGCCATGAGCGCGACAGCCAAGAAACAGGCGCCCAACGCCGAAGACATCCGGGCCCGCAAGGGCGGCACCCCTTTGGTGAGCCTGACGGCCTATACCACGCCGATGGCGCGGCTGATGGACAGGCACTGCGACTTCGTGCTCGTCGGTGACAGCGTCGGCATGGTGCTGCACGGGCTGACCTCCACCCTCGGCGTGACCATGGAGATGATGATCATGCACGGCCAGGCGGTCGCGCGCGGTCTGAGCCAGGCGATGCTGGTCATCGACATGCCGTTCGGGTCGTATGAGGAAGGCCCGCAGCAGGCGTTCCGCAATGCCGCCCGGCTGATGGCCGAAACCGGCTGCGCCGCAGTCAAGCTGGAAGGCGGCGTCGAGATGGCCGAAACCATCCGCTTCCTGGTCAAGCGCGGCATCCCGGTGATGGCGCATATCGGCCTGACGCCGCAGTCGATCAACACACTGGGCGGCTACAAGGTTCAGGGCCGCGAGGACCAGGCAGAAGCCGTTCTGGCTGACGCCCGCGCGGTGGCGGAGGCCGGCGCGTTCTCGGTGGTGCTGGAAAAGGTGCCGCAGAAACTGGCCGACAAGATCACCGCCGAGGTGGCGATTCCCACCATCGGCATCGGCGCCAGCGCGGGCTGCGACGGGCAGATCCTGGTGGTCGATGACATGCTGGGCTTCTTCACCGCCTTCAAGCCGAAGTTCGTCAAACGCTACGCCGATCTTGGCCCGCTGGCAGAGGCCGGCATTGCCGAATACGCTGCCGAAGTGCGGGCGCGGACCTTCCCCGCGGCAGAGCATGTGTTTTCCGATCAGGCCCCCTCCAAAGGATGACTGCTGACATGACCGCTCCGATCCTGCGCCGCCTGGCTGATCTGCGCGCCAAGACGGCCGGCTGGCGCCGCGCCGGTGAAACCATTGCTCTGGTGCCGACCATGGGCGCGCTGCATGCAGGCCACCTGTCGCTGGTGGAGGCCGCCAAGGCCGCCTGCGACCGGGTGATCGTGACCATCTTCGTGAACCCCAAGCAGTTCAACAATCCGGAGGATCTGGCAAACTACCCGCGCACCGAAAACGAGGACGCGGAAAAGCTTGCCCCTTACGGCGTCGACTTGATTTATGTGCCGGACCCGGACCAGATTTATCCCGGCGGCTATGCCACCAATGTCTCTGTCGGCGGCAGCACCACCGCGGTGATGGAGGGGCCTTTCCGTCCCGGCCATTTCGACGGGGTGGCGACGGTGGTCGCCAAACTGTTCCTGCAGACCAGCGCGGACAAGGCCTTTTTCGGCCAGAAGGACTACCAGCAGCTGATGGTGGTGACCCGCATGGCCCGCGATCTGGACATCCCGATCGAGGTGATCGGCTGCGAAACCGTGCGCGAGCCGTCGGGCCTCGCCATGTCCTCGCGCAACCTGCGCCTGTCGCAGGACGGGCTGGACCGGGCAGCTGCGCTGAATGCCGCCATGCGGGAGGCTGCCGCCAAAGCATCGGCAGGCGAGCCCTGGGCGCCGCTGGAAGCCGCCGCGCGCCAGGCGCTGGCAGAGGCAGGCTTCGGCGATGTGGAATACTTCGACTTGCGCTGCGCGGAAACACTGGAAGCGCTCGACACCCCCTCCCGTCCGGCCCGCCTGCTGGCGGCCGCCTGGATGGACGGCATCCGCCTGATCGACAATATCGAAGTTCTGCAACTAAATTATTAGTAGGGACTGGTAGCGATAGCACCTTTGCGTTTATTGTCCCCGGTCAGAGGAGACTGGAGGGCAGCCGATGAACTATATTCTGGCAATTGATCAGGGCACCACGTCGACCCGGGCAATCCTGTTTGATGCGGGGATGCAGGTCGCGGGCACCGCACAGCAGGAGTTCACCCAGCATTACCCGCAGGCGGGCTGGGTGGAGCATGACCCGGAGGAGATCTGGGACACTACCGTCGCGGTCTGCCGCAAGGTGATGGCGGATCTGGATGCCACCGCCGCTGACATCGCGGGCATCGGCATCACCAACCAGCGCGAAACCACCGTGGTCTGGGACAAGACCAGCGGCAAGGCGGTCCATAACGCCATTGTCTGGCAGGACCGCCGCACCGCGGCCATCTGCGAGGAACTGCGCAAGGCCGGCCACCAGGAGATGGTCACCGACCGCACCGGACTGCTGCTAGACCCCTATTTCTCCGGCACCAAGGTGAAATGGATTCTCGACACCGTTCCCGGCGCGCGCGACCGCGCCGCGGCAGGCGAGCTGCTGTTCGGCACCGTGGACAGCTTCCTGATCTGGCGCCTGACCGGCGGCGCGTCGCATGTGACCGACGCCACAAATGCTGCGCGCACGCTGATGTATGACATCCGCAAGGGCCGCTGGAGCCGCACCATCAGCGATCTCTTGGAGGTGCCGCAGCAGATGCTGCCGGAGGTGAAGGACAGCGCCGCTGATTTCGGCACCACCGATCCGGAGATCCTGGGCGGGGAGATCCCGATTCTGGGCGTGGCCGGCGACCAGCAGGCGGCCACCATCGGCCAGGCCTGTTTCCAGCCGGGGATGATGAAATCCACCTACGGCACCGGCTGCTTCGCGCTGCTGAACACCGGGGATGAGCCGGTGGTGTCCAAGAACCGGATGCTGACCACCATCGCCTATCAGCTCGACGGCAAGCCGACCTATGCGCTGGAAGGCTCGATCTTTATTGCCGGCGCCGCGGTGCAATGGCTGCGCGACGGGCTGGGGATCATCGGACAGGCGTCCGAGTCGGGCGAGCTGGCCTTGCGGGCCGACCCGGGCCAGGACGTGATCCTGGTGCCCGCCTTCACCGGTCTCGGCGCGCCGTATTGGGAGCCGGAATGCCGCGGCGGCATGTTCGGCCTCACCCGCAACTCCGGCCCTGCCGAATTCGCCCGCGCCGCGCTGCAAAGCGTCGCCTACCAGACCCGCGATCTCTATGAGGCGATGCGCGCCGACTGGGAGGATGACAGCCACCACACCGTGACCCTGCGCGTCGACGGCGGCATGAGCGCCAGCGACTGGACCATGCAGAGCCTGTCGGACCTGCTGGGCGCCGCCGTCGACCGCCCGGTGATGCAGGAAACCACGGCGCTGGGCGCGGCCTGGCTGGCGGGGATGCGGGCCGGGATTTACCCGGATCAGACCGGATTTGCCGATACCTGGAAGCTCGACCGCCAGTTCGTGCCGTTGATGCAGCCCGCCGCGCGCGAGGCCGCCTATGCCCGCTGGCAGCGCGCGGTGCAGGCGGTGATCGGAGTCTGACCGCGGTAAAACAGGGCAGGGCGGGGCGCTCCCGCCTGCTTCTGCCCATTCATGGAATGGGCCTCACAGTTGGGCGTGGCGCCGCGCTTTGCGCGGCGTTTTTTCGCTGAGAAGCGGTTTAAGGGCAGGTCTGCCCTTAAACGCGCCTGGCCGAGTGTGTTCACACCCATCCGCGCTTCAAGGGTGAACCGTGCCTGCCGCACGGCGGCAGTGCCGCCCTTGACCCGCGGCTGGCCGCAGGAGTGCTTCAGCTGATGCGGGCGCCTGTCGGGATGGTCGGAGGGCGCGCGTTCAGTTCCTCAATGGAGAACCCCGCAATCGATTTGTACTTGGCGGCATGGGCGGCCAGTTCGGCTTGCGGAATCACCTCGCCGATGTCTGCAAAGTCGCCGCCGCACAGGTCCTCGACCCGTTGCAGCACACCGTCCGGCCCGCCGCCCGCGCGGTTGGCCTGGCCCACTGCCGTGGTCACCGGGCGCACCTCTGCCTCATAGGCCTGGAGCGCGGCGGCATTCACCCCGTGTTCCAGCAGCTTGGCGCCGATCACCCGCGCATCGACAATGGCCTGGCTGGCGCCGTTGGAGCCCACCGGATAGGTCGGATGCGCGGCGTCTCCCATCAGCGTCACGTTGCCTGCGCTCCAGCGCGCCAGCGGGTCGCGGTCCACCATCGGATATTCATAGACCACTTCGGCGCCGCGGATCAGCGCGGGCACGTCGATCCAATCGAACTGCCAGTCTTCGAAGTCCGGCAGAAACTCCTGGATGTCTGCGGGCCGGTTCCAGTCCTCGCGGCGCCAGGGCGCGGAAGGGTCAAAGCTCTTCTCCGCAATCCAGTTCATGGTGACACGGCCCTCCGCATCGGGGGCAGAGATCGGGTAGGCCACCAGCCGCAGATGGTCATGGCCGATCATGGCCATCGCCGCGCCGCCCTTGAAGGCCGGTGCCCTAGAGGTGGCCCGCCACAGGATGCGGCCGTTCCAGATGGGCGCGCCCTCATCCGGCACCATCTGCACACGCAGGGCGGAGTGGATGCCATCCGCTGCAACAACTAGCGATCCTTCGAACCGCCGTCCGTCCGCCAGCAGGAGCGCGGCGCCGCCGTCCGTGTGTTCAAACCCGCCCGCCCGCGCGCCGGTTTCCAGGCAATCCGGCCCGGCCCGCTTCATCAGAGCCCGGTAGAGCATCATCTGCAATTCGCCCCGGTGAACCGAATACTGCGGCCAGGCATAGCCTGCGCCCAAGCCGCGCGGCTCTTCCCAGATCGTCTTGCCCAGTTTGCTGTAGAACCCCAGCTGCCGGGTCTGCACGCCGATGGCGCCCAGCTCTGCATCCAGCCCCATGTCCAGCAGCTCCCGCACCGCGTTGGGCTGCAGGTTGATGCCGACGCCCATCGGCTTCAGTTCCTGCGCCGCTTCAAAGATGCGGAACGGCACGCCAGTCTGATGCAGCGTCAGCCCGAGGGTCAGCCCGGCAATGCCGCCGCCGGCGATGAGGATGGACATGATAAGTATACTCCCTAATTGTCCGGGCACATAAGCACGGTGCGCGCAGCAGGGCAAGCGGGCATGGAAGGAAAGGGGAGTCAGCGGCGTCCGGCGATGATCAGGTCGGGGCCAAAGATCACGTCGGCGTAATTGTGCAGGTAGATCTTCAGCCAGGGGGTGAAGCGTTCGGGATGGCGGCTCACCTCCGCCAGCAGGTCGTGGTAATCGACCCAACGGGTCTCCATCACCTCGTCCGGGTTGGCGGCGATCCGCAGCGGCCGGTGGGCATGGGCCAGGAACACATCCACCGCCTCGTGCTCGACCAGCCCGTTGCCGACATCGGCGCGGTATTCCAGGTGGTGGCGGAACTCGGGGTAGAGCCCGGTCAGCCCCAGTTCCTCCTTCATCCGCCGCACCGCGCAGGCCGAGGGCTGCTCGTCCCACATCGGGTGGGTGCAGCAGGTGTTGGCCCACAACCCCGGCGTGTGGTACTTCCCCATCGCCCGCCGCTGCATCAGGATTTCCACGCCTTTCACCACAAAGACAGAGACAGCCTTGTGCTTCAGCCCGCGCTCATGCGCGGCCAGCTTGTCAACCGGTGTCAATTCACCGTTCACCCAGGCGGGGATCATGTGGCTCATACTGTGTCCGTGACGGTTTTCTCAGGCGCGGCCTGCCGCAATCGCGATGGCCTGGCTCCTACCGCTAACGTTTGCCGGCCCGGAAAGCAATTACGCGAAAAGCCGCGGCGAAAATGCCGCGGCTTTTCGGGTCTCCAGCCGGAAGGCCGGTGTTATTCGGTGGCGGCTTCCGTGCTTTCCTCAGCTGCGGCGCTGTCCGCCGGAGCTTCCTCTGCCGGTGCAGGGCCGTGGCTGGCCAGGAAAGCATAGATATCCTCGCCGCCCTTCCTCAGGCGGAAGGACATTTTCGACTTGGCCTTGCTGTTGCCGGTTTCGGCCTGCAGGAACTTCTTGGGGTCGGCGGTGAAGCTGACGAATTTCTCTTCATCCCAGACCAGTCCGGCCTCGCCTGCCGCGACCAGGTCATCGCTGTAGTTGAAGCCATCGGCCGTGCCTGCCTGGCGTCCGGCCAGACCCCACAGGTTGGGACCGGTCTTGCCGCCCTTGATGATCACGTCGCCGGCATCCGAAGTGACGGTGTGGCAGGACTTGCACTTGTTGAACCCTTTTTCGCCAGCTTCCGGGTCGCCTTCGGCAAAGGCGGGGGCGGCGAGGAGGCCGAAAATCGCGGCAGTCAAAAGAGGTTTCATATTGCTTGCTCCAGTTCTGAGTTGGCAGGTGTGACTCATGATCCAATATCCTGCGGTGTCAACCGGCAGTTTGACGCGCATCAAAGCCCCTGCAGGAGACCGCAGTTTTCAGGACGCGGCCCAGCAGGGCAGCAGGTCTCCGGGCTCCGGGCGGGCAAGATAGACGGCCCGTGCGATGGCTCTGCTAAGGCACAACGCAGCGGCATGGCAGAGCGTTCCAAGGTCTGCGTCTGGCGCGTCCAGCGCTCGCGCCCCGGTGCTGGCGGCAAACACCAGATCGCCGTCGCCCGGAGAATGCGCGGGCACGATGGCGCGGCCGATGCCGTCGTGGGCGGCAGTGGCCAGGCGCTGGCACTGCGCCTTGGTCAGCGCGGCGTCTGTGGCGACGATGGCAATGGTGGTGTTGGCGCGCTCCGGCGGCAGCGGCGAGCCGGCCAGTTTCTGGAGCGCAGCCGTCTTGCGGCTCTCCAGAACGCGGCCCAGCCCGGCGTCCGGGTCGGGGCCGGCGCCGCCGAATTCCTCGCCGATTTCATAAGGGGCAGCCCAGAAATGCCGCTCGCCCGGTGTGGTGGCGGCGCCCAGCGGGTTGGCGGCCACCAGGGCGCCGACGGTGGCACCGCCCTCCAGCACCAGCGAGGCCGAGCCGAGACCGCCCTTGAGCATCGCGGTCAATGCGCCGGTGCCTGCGCCGGCAGTGCCGAGAGCGAAGTCCGGTGCCGCGGCTTCGAAAGCGGCACGGCCCAGGGCGCGGTAGGGGTTTTCCCGCCACGCCTTAGCGCCGCCGTTCAGCAGGTCAAAGAGAATGGCCCCCGGCACCAGCGGCACCCGCGCCGGCCCGACCGGATAGCCGCGGCCGGCCTCGTGCAGCGCGTCCATCACCCCGGAGCAGGCATCGAGACCGAAGGCGGAGCCGCCCGACAGCACCAGCGCGTCGATCTTGGCCACCGATTTGTCGGGCGCCAGCAGATCCGTCTCGCGCGTGCCCGGCGCGCCGCCCATCACATGCACCGAGGCAGTGAAGGAACTGTCCGATGTCAGCACGGTGGTGCCCGATTTTAACGTGGCGTCCTGGGCGTTGCCGACAAGGATGCCGGGCACGTCGGTGATCAGGTTTCTGGGCCCGGGGAGCATGTTGCGCGGTCCTTTTTTGACTGAAGCGCGCTGGCGCGCGCTGCCTCCGGCGGGAGTATTTTCCGGAAAGATGAAAGAGGGAGGGCTAGATGCAGCGGCCGCCGTCGACTTCCATTGCGACGCCTGTCACCATGGCCGCCTCGTCCGAGCACAGGAAGCAGGCCGCATTGCCCATGTCCTCCGGCGTCGAGAACCGGCCGATCGGGATGGTGGACAGGAACTTGGCGCGCATCTCCGGGGTGTCCTCTCCCATGAAGGACTTGAGCAGCGGGGTTTCCCCGGCCACCGGGTTGATTGCGTTGACCCGCACCCCGTGCGGCGCCAGCTCCACCGCCATCGTCCGGGTAGCGGTGATCATCCAGCCCTTGGAGGCGTTGTACCAGTTGAGGTTCGGGCGCGGCGACACCCCGGCGGTGGAGGCAACATTCAGGATTGCGCCCCGCTGGTTGGCCTTCATATGCGGCACCAGGGCGCGGGCGGTCAGGTAGACCGATTTCATGTTGACCCCCATCACCCGGTCGAAGTCGTCCTCGGAGATGTCTTCCAGCGGCGCGGGCAGATGGGTGACGCCGGCATTGTTGACCAGAATGTCGAGATGCCCGAAGGCCGCCAGCGCCGCCTCCGCCATCGCGGTGACCGAACCGCCGTCGGAAACATCCACGATTTGCGCGATGGCGTTGCCGCCATGCTCAGCCGCCATCGCTTCCGCGGCTGCCCCGTTGATATCGGCAATCATCACCCGGGCGCCTTCGGCCAGGAACTTGCGCACGATGCCTGCGCCAAAGCCCGAGGCGCCGCCGGTCACGATGGCGGTTTTTCCGTCCAGCCGCATGATATTCCTCCCAAACTGTCTGGCAACAGCATGGGCCGGGCGGAAGCGCTGTGCAATCCGCGGTTTCAATCCGGGTCGATTTTACCGCGCGTCGCTTTCAGCTCGCCGCGCTGCTTCTTGGCCTCCAGCCGCCGCTTGACCGAGCCGCGGGTGGGTTTGGTGGCGATGCGCCGCTTGGGCGCCACCAGCGCCTTGCGCACCAGCTCCGCCAGCCGCTCGCGCACGATTTCGCGGTTCCGCTGCTGCGAGCGGGTCTCGTCGCACTGCAGGATGATGGCGCCGTCCTTGGTCCAGCGCCGCCCGGCCAGCCGTTTCAGCCGGGATTTGACCGCAGGCGCCAGCGCCGGCGAGCGCTCGGCCTCGAACCGCAGCTCCACCGCGGTCGCCACCTTGTTCACATTCTGCCCGCCGGGGCCCGAGGCGCGGATGAAGCTCTCGGTCATTTCCCAGTCCTGCAGGGCGATTTGGTCGTTTATGCGGATCATGGCTTAGGTGTTTTGCGGCAGGGTCTTCCAAAATCGAAAGGGCTGTTCCACACGCGGGGAACAGCCCTTCGAGATGATAGGAGGTGCACCGGTTAGGTCAGCACCAATTCAGTGATCTATACGTACCAAGGGCTGCCTCGGCCGCACTCCTTCTGAACTGTTCCGGCACTGCTCTCCATAGCTTCTCTAGACAATGGGCACCTCCTTTCTGATGTTTCGTGTAAGTTCAGCCTGCCACAGATTCGGCCAATGTCAAAACAAAATCATGTGGCCTTTTTGGTTAACGAACGCACGATGATGCGGAAGGGCACAAGCGCGAGCAGCGCCAGCGACAATTTCACCAGCCAATCGGCGAACGCGAGCGAGACCCAATAGGGCACCACCGGCCCCAGTCCGATCAGCGGCAGCATGTCGCCGGCCCAGGACACATCATTGGCCGGTTCGATCCAGGCCAGCGACACGGAAAAGGCGACGGTGAAGAAGATCGCGGTGTCCACCGAGGAGCCGATCAGGGTGGAGGCCAGCGGCGCCCGCCACCACTTTCCTTCGCGCAAGGCAGAAAAGACGGCGACGTCCAGCATCTGCGCCGTCAGAAAGGCGAGGCCGGAGCCGAGCGCGATGCGCAGCGTCACCGCCGGGTAGGTGAAGCCGTCGCCTTCAAGCATGATCCGGGTGCCGATCAGAGAGCAGATCACCCCGGTGATGAACCCGGCCGCCACCACCTTGCGCGCGGCGGCGGCGCCGTAGACGCGGTTCATCACGTCGGTCACCAGGAAGGCCACAGGGTAGGTGAAGGCGCCCCAGGTCAGCCAGTCGCCGAACAGGAATTGCACAAGGACGTTGGAGGCCGCCACCACGGCGGCCATGGCAAGAATGCCGGGAATATGCGAGCGGGTCATGCGCTTGATCCGTTTGTTCCAGGGCCGCGAAGCGGGCTCCGCAGCGGCAAAAGACCGGCCCCTTTAGACCGCACAGGCCTGTCCTGCAAGGTTTCCGCGTCCACGGCCGGGACAAGGAGGGCTCCCGCCCGCGCCGGGTGCCTTCTGCGAAGGACCCCTTGCGGTTGGGCGCGACGCGCGTGTCAGCGGGGCAGGGCGTATTCCACCAACTCGGTGCGCTGCACCGGCAGGAAGTTGTCGTCCGATACCATGGTTGCGCGCATCCGGCCGGTTCCGTCCAGCCAGACCGACAGCCCTTCGAGGTTGTCATGGGTGCCGGGGCCGGTTAGCAGCAGGGTGGTTTCATTCACCGGCCCGGCGGCGGTGATGTCCCAGCGGCGCAGGCGGCTGCGGAAGCCCAGAAGGGTCAGGTCGCGCTCCAAGAGGTAGAACCGCCCGTCGGGGCCGAAATCCGCATCCACCGGCAGGAAGCCGCCGCGCGGCGGCAGGCTGAAGGGGCGCGACCAGCGCCGCCCGTTCCAGCGCCAGACCGGGATCCGGCCGTTTTTGTCAAAGGCGCGCTCCGGCAGCGTGTAGAGCCGGCCGCGGGAGTCGATGGCTAGGGTTTCCAGCGACTTGTTGGGCGGCAGCTTCCGGAACGCCTTGGGCCGCGGCAGCACCTCGGCGGGGGCCTCGGGCCGGCGGTAGCGGGCGACCCGCGCCGCGCCCTCGAATGAGATGTAGCGGCTGCCGTCCGGCGCGATGGCCAGGCCCTCGCTGTCGCCGGCAAAGCCGCGCAGGGTCTTGCCGGTGGAGGCGCGCAGGCGGTGCGCGCTTGCCGCCGTAATGCCCGAAATCCGGCCCTGGCGGCGTGCGATCCGGGCCGTCACCAGCGTTGACCGGTCGCTCAGCACCACCATGGCGCTGCCGCCATCGGTGATCTTCAGTGCCGAAAATCCGCCGAACCAGGGCTTTTTCAACGTCCAGGTGTAGCTGCTCAGGTACTGTGCCTTGCTCTCCTCCGCCAGCGGGCGGCTGGCGGCATAGCCTGCTGCCGCCAGGCCGGCGGCAGCGGCAACAGCCAGGATCAGTTTGATTGCAGAACGGCGGCGCATTGCTTGGGCAGGTCCGAAAGGGTGTAGTCCCGCCGTGGTTTAGGCTTGGGCGCGCTGGGGTCAACCGGTTTCGGCGGCGGCGGGTTCAGAATGTTGCTCACCCACTGCTGCGCATCGGCGCATCCGTCGCCTTTGGGCGGGGCCGCCTGATCAACGCAGCCGCGGGCGCCGCGGGGGCAGTTCAGCCGCACATGGAAGTGGTAATGGTGCCCCCACCAGGGCCGGATCTTGCGCAGCCAGCGGCGGTCGCCCTTTTCGTCGTTGCACATCTGCACCTTGGCGCCGGGAAACACGAAGATCCGTGCCACCCGCCTGTCCTGCGCCGCGGCCTTCAGAATCTCGTGGTGCGCCCGCGTCCAGCTGCTGTTCACATAGGCGCCTTTGGCCCGGCGCATCGAGATCGAGGAGATGTTTTCGCGCGCGCTGCGGCTGAGGTTCAGCCGGTCCGGCGGGCGCATCCAGATGTCGATATCGAGGCCGATCTGATGGCTGCGGTGGCCCGACAGCATCGGTCCGCCGCGCGGCTGGCTGATGTCGCCGATATAGAGCCCCTTCCAGCCGCGCTGCCTGGCGGCGACGCGGCTCAGGTCCTTGACGAAATCGATCGCTTCCGGATGGCCCCAGTTGCGGTTGCGGCTGAGCCGCATCGCCTGCCAGGTGGGACCGGTCTCTGGCAGCTGCGCGGCGCCGGCCACGCAGCCCTTGGCGTAGGATCCGAACGGCGCGGGCCGCTGCTGCGAGGCGCTCGGCTTGGCGCCGAACAGCGCCTTGGCGGGGGTCTGCGCGCTTGCCGGAACACTCCATCCCGCCACCGCCAGACAGATGGCTAGTAACAGTCTCAACTCTGATCTCCTTCTCCATGAACCCAGAATAACAGTACCAATCCGATCAGAAACAGCGCGATGACCGGGGTGATCCCCAGCCGGGCGCTGCCGGTAACAGTGGTGGCAACGCCGATCAGCATCGGCGCCAGAAAAGCGGTGGCGCGCCCCGACAGGCCATAAAGGCCAAAGCTCTCGGTCGCTTTCAGCGGGACGGTGTGGCGCACCATCAGGCTGCGGCTGGCCGATTGTAGGATGCCGCCGAAACCGCCGATCAGCACGCCGCAGCCGAAGAACACCGCATCCGGCAGTGTTGAGCCCTCAGCCAGGGGGATGCCGTAGATCTGCTCGCGCGACATGCTGACGATGGTCAGGCAGACACAGCTGAGGACCAAGATGGAGGCGATGATCACCGCCTTCGGCCCGAATTTCCGGTCCGCCTTGCCGCCGATCCAGCAGAACAGGGTGGCCGCCAGCGCCGCCACGATGCCGAACACGCCGATCAGGGTGATCTGCCAGCCCAGCACCAGCTTGGCGTAAACTCCGCCAAACCCGTAAAGCCCGTTCAGCGCGTCGCGGTACAGCATCGAGGAGCCGAGGTAGCTGGCGAGGCTGATCCGGTTGCGCAGGTTCTTCACCGATTGCACCACCAGCGCCACCGCCTGCCCGATCGTGCCGCGCCGGCCGGTGGCACGGCCTTCGCGCATCCACAGAAAATAGGGGATCATGAAGACGGCGAACCACAGCGCGGTGAAGGGGCCGACGGCGCGGGTGCCCTCGCGCGCCTCCGCGTCCAGCCCGAACAGCGGGCTGAGGCCGATCAGGGTCTTGCCGCTGGCCTGCTCGACAAACAACAGGAGCATGATGAACAGCGAAATCACCCCGCCCAGATAGCCAAAGGCAAAGCCGGAGCCGGAGACATCGCCGACGTCCTCCCTGCCGGCCAGCGACGGCAGTTGCGCATTGACGAAGATCAGCGCGAACTCCGCGCCGATGAAGCCGGCGCCGAAACTGATCAGCATCCACCACAGGTTGCTGCCGCCCGGGTCCATGAACCACAGGCCGCAGGCGCCCAGCACATACAGCAGCGAGAACATCATGATCCAGGGCCGCCGCCGTCCGGAGATATCGGCCAGCGCCCCCATGAACGGCGCGCCGAAACCGATGATCAGGCCGGTCACCGTCAGGCACATCGACCACACGGTCTGGGCCTGCGCCTTGGCGGCCTCGTCGTCCAGCCCCAGGTCCATGAAATGCTCTGCCGCCACCGCGGCAAAGAACGGGCTGAAGACAAAGGTGACCAGCAGCGTGTGATACGGCTGGCTGGCCCAATCGAAGAACCACCACCCCCAGATGCGCTTGCGCAAGGATACCTGCTGCATGCCCGCCCTCTTGTTATTGTTGCCTTCAGGTATGGCAGGCGGGCAGGGGCCTAGGCAAGCCTGTCCTGCATCGGCGGCCAGGGCCGGCCGGCATCCGCCGCGCACCAGTCCCGAATCCAGCCCGGCAGTTCGGGAGAGGCTTCCGCGTGCTGCCCCAGCGCCTCCAGCACCTTTTGCGGCGGCACGATGCCGCTTTTGTCCGTGACCGCGGTGCGCAGCATCACATGGCTGGCGCAGTCGCCGTTCTTTTTCCACATCGACTGCTCGACATAGATGAACTTGTCGTCCCAGCCGGCGGTGCGGCTGCGCATCTCGAACTTCTCAAAGCCGCGGATGCGGCGGCGGTAGCGGACCGAGGACCCCGCCACCGTCAGCCCCCAGCGGCGTTCGCGCAGGCAGCGGATCAGCCCCACCCGCTGCGCCAGCATGGTGCGCCCCAGATCATAGAGCGTCATGGTGCGGCCGTTGTTCAGCTCCATCCACATGTCGAGGTCCCAGGGCCAGCAGATGTGGCTGGACACATGCATGCCGGTGATCGGCAGCCGCTCCATCCGGCTGGCCAGAACGGTATCCTTGATCAGGCGGACAATCGGGTACATCGGCGCGCGCTCCTGTGCTGCATGTGCCCGTGATGCCACCCGTTTACAGCGCGTCAACCGCAACCTCGCGGAAGCCTTGCGCATTTCGCCGCGTCTGCTTACCTGTGAGGCTGTTCGAAAAAGGGAAATACCGATGGTCTCGCTGTTCCAAATCCTGATGCTGATCCTGGACGTGGTCTGGTTCTTCATCATTGCCCATGTGATCATGAGCTGGCTGATCAACTTCCAGGTCCTGAACCTGCACCAGCAGCTGGTGGGGCAGATCTGGTACGGCCTGAACCGCATTTTGGAGCCGCTTTACGCCCCGGTGCGCCGCATCCTTCCCAGCATGGGGGGCATCGACCTGGCGCCGCTGGCGGTGCTGATCGGCGTCTACGCGCTGCGCATCATTCTGGTGAACAACGTCTCGGCGTTCTATTGATCTGAAAATCCCCGGCCCGGCGTTTCCTGCCGGGCTTTTTACCTGCGGGCCTTGCCGCCCCATGCCTCCTGTGGGATTGTGCCTGCCAAAGAAGAGCAGCACTGACCGCGAGGCCCTCCGCCCCCATGACGGATATGACCGCCCTGACCGGCGCGACACCCATTCTGCGCGAGATTTTCGGCTTTGACGCCTTCCGCCCGGGGCAGGAGGAAATTGTAGACGCCGTGACCGCCGGGGAGAACGTGCTGGCGATCATGCCGACCGGCGGCGGCAAGTCGCTCTGCTACCAGCTGCCCGCCCTGCTGCGCGACGGCATCACCGTGGTGATCTCCCCCCTCATTGCCCTCATGCGCGACCAGGTCCGCGCCCTGCAGGAGGCCGGCGTCAATGCAGGCGCGCTGACTTCCGGCAATACCGACGAGGAAACCGAAGCCGTCTGGCAGGCAATCGAGGCGGGCCAGCTGAAGCTCCTCTACATGGCCCCGGAACGCCTCGCCTCGGGCGCGGCGATGGGCATGCTGCGCCGCATCGGCGTCAGCCTGATCGCGGTGGACGAGGCCCATTGCGTCAGCCAATGGGGCCACGATTTCCGCCCCGATTACCTGCGCATCGGAGAGCTGCGCCGCGCACTGGACGTGCCGCTGGCCGCCTTCACCGCGACGGCGGATCAGGAAACGCAGGAAGAAATCGTCCAGAAGCTGTTTGACGGCGAGGCCCCCCGCAGCTTCCTGCGCGGTTTTGACCGGCCTAACATCCACCTCGCCTTTGCCGCCAAGGACAGCCCGCGCCGCCAGATTCTGGAGTTCGCCGCCGCCCGCAAGGGCCAGTCCGGCATCGTCTACTGCGGCACCCGCGCCAAGACCGAGGCGCTGGCGGCGGCTCTGCGTGACGTCGGGCATTCCGCCTGTTTCTACCACGGCGGCATGGAGGCCGAGGACCGCCGCATCGTCGAAACCCGCTTTGCCCGCGAGGACGGCCTGATCGTGGTCGCCACCGTTGCCTTCGGCATGGGCATCGACAAGCCCGACATCCGCTGGGTCGCCCATGCCGACCTGCCCAAAAGCATCGAGGCCTATTACCAGGAAATCGGCCGCGCCGGCCGCGACGGCGCGCCTGCGGAAACCCTCACCCTGTTCGGCCCCGACGACATTCGCCTGCGCCGCAGCCAGATCGACGAGGGCCTCGCCCCGCCCGACCGCCGCGCCGCCGACCACGCCCGCCTGAATGCGCTCCTGGGCCTGGCCGAGGCGCTCCGCTGCCGACGCCAGAAACTGCTGGGGTACTTTGGCGAGGACGCAGAGCCTTGCGGCAATTGCGACCTCTGCGACACGCCTGCCGATGTGTTCGACGGCACCACCGTTGTGAGGAAGGCGCTGTCGGCGGTGCTGCGGACCGAGGAATGGTTCGGCTCCGGCCACCTGATCGACATCCTTTTGGGCGCCGATAACGACCGGATCCGCGCCAAGCGCCATGACGAGCTGTCGGTCTACGGCTGCGGCAAGGAATTCGGCAAGCGCCAGTGGCAGGCGGTGTTCCGGCAGATGATGGGCCACGACCTCTTGCGCCCGGACCCGGAGCGCCACGGCGCCCTGCGCTTTACCGAGGCGGCGCTGCCGATCCTGCGCGGCGAGCAGTCGATCGAGCTGCGCCGCGACACGATCAAATCCGCCGACCGCCGCCCGGCGGTGAAGGCGCTGGTGTCGGAGGAAGACGCGCCCTTGCTGTCGGCGCTCAAGGCCAAGCGCCGCGCGCTGGCCGAGGCTCAGAAAGTGCCGGCCTATGTGATCTTCCCCGACCGCACCCTGATCGAGATGGCCGAGATGCGGCCCGAAACCCTCGACCAGATGGCCCGCATCAGCGGCGTCGGCGCCAAGAAGCTGGAACGCTACGGCGATGATTTCCTGAGCGTCATCACCGGCGCGTCCGAACAGCTGCACCCGGCGCGGCGTAAGCTGGCGGGGCGCAATTCCGGCTCGGTTTACGACGGGCTGCTGGAGGTTCAGGCGCAGCTGGCACGCGGCGAATGCGGCACGCTGAAGCCGCTCACTTGCTCGGCGTCGCTGCTGGCCAAGGTGGCGCAGCTGCGCGAGGGCGACGAGGACGGTCTCGCAAGGCTGCTGGGGGAGCGCCGCGCGGAACGTTTCGCATCGGCGTTTCTGGACGTCCTGCGCGGCGCGGGATAGGATCGCGCCAAGCAACATAAGGCAGATATTCGGGGGCAGACATGCTGGTAGTGACCTCTCCGGCCAAGAAGCTGGACTGGGCGGAACGGGATCAGGACGTGACCTGGCCCGCGCTGCATGACGACGCGGTGGCGCTGGCCGAGGTGGCGCGCGGACAAACAGTGGCGGACCTGATGAAGCTGATGCACATCAGCGAGGATCTGGCCAAGCTGAACTATGACCGCTTTCAGGAATTTGCCGCCGACCCCAGGACGGACGCCACCCGCCCGGCGGCACTGGCTTTTGCCGGCGACACCTACCAGGGGCTCGAGGCGTCTTCTCTGGATGCCGATGAAATGGCTTGGGCGCAGGATCATTTCCGCATCCTTTCCGGCCTCTACGGCGTGCTGCGGCCGCTGGACGCCATGCAGCCCTACCGGCTGGAGATGGGGTCGCGGCTGAAGAACCCGCGCGGCAAGAACCTCTATGAGTTCTGGGGCCGCAAAATTTCGGATGCCTTGAACGCACAGGCCGAGGCAGTGGAAACGGATGTGCTGGTCAACTGTGCCAGCCAGGAATACTTCGGCGCGGTCGATCAGGCGGTGCTGAAGCCGCGGGTGGTGACGCCGGTGTTCATGGAAGACAAGAACGGCACACCGAAGGTGGTGAGCTTCTACGCCAAGCGCGCCCGCGGCGCGATGACGCGCTTTATCATCCAGCACCGTCTGACGGATGCGCAGAGTCTCAAGGACTTCGATGCCGGCGGCTATGCCTATCAGCCGCAGATGTCGGAACCGGACAAGCCTGTCTTCCTTCGCAAGGCCTGAGGCAGGGGGAAGGCTCGCCGCGCCGGGACCTGCCGGAAATTTTCGGCTCAGCTCGCGCCGCCCGCTGCGGCCTGGGCCGGCGGCGCGCCGGCCTCAAGCGGCTGGGTGCCGTCGGGCGCATGTGTCCGGATCTGATCGTGAATCAGCGCTTTTCGCAGCGGTTTGGTCAGGTAGTGGTCCAGCCCGGCCGCCAGAATGCCCTCGGAATCGCCGGCCATTGCATGGGCGGTCAGCGCCACCACAGGGACATGGCCGCCGCTCTCCGCCTCCAGCCTGCGGATCTCCATGGTGGCTTCTTTGCCGTCCATCATCGGCATCGAGATGTCCATGAAGATCAGATCCGGCTGAAAGGACCTGAAGGCCTCGACGGCCTCCAGCCCGTTGCCGGCGAACTGCAAGTCGATGTTCAGCTCCTTCACGATCTTGCGGAACACCAGCTGGTTGGTCTTGTTGTCCTCCGCGGCCAGCACCCGCATCTTGCGGGCAGCGGGAGCAGCGGGAGCAGGGGGCGGCTTTGGCGCCGCAGCAGCCGGCGCGGGGGCGGCCGCCGCAACCGCCGCAACTGGTGAAGCCGGCGCGGCCGCCGGAGCCGGGGAATCGCTGCCCAGCCGGGCCAGCTGGCTGAACAGATCGCTGCGCGGCGCGGGGCTTTGCAGCACGCCGCTGACCAGCTGCCGGACGTCCGGTCCGATGGCCGCCTGCGGGCTGGAATTCATCAGCAGCACCGGCACGCCGCCCCAGCCGCCGGATTTGAGTTCCCGTGCCAGCTGCAGCCCGTCCAGCCCGGGCAGGTTGTGGCCGCTGATCACCAGGCTGATGCTGTCGTGCATGGCTGCCAGCGCGGCCGCAGACGTGCCGGCCGTGGTGACCTTGATCCCTAAGATCAGCAGATGCTTCTGCAGGATCTCGCAGTTGAGCGGCACGTCATCCACCAGCAACACATGACGCAGGCTGGCAGGCAGCTTCGGCGGCGTCTGCTCCGCGGCGCTGCCTGCCACCGGCATTGGCAGGCGGAATCCGAAACAGGAGCCCTTGCCCTCTTCGCTGTCGACCCAGATCTCTCCGCCCATCATCTCGATCAGCCGCTTGGAGATCGCCAGCCCCAGGCCGGTGCCTTCGAACTTGCGGTTGCGCTCGTCCTCGACCTGGTTGAACTCGCCGAACACATGCTCCAGCTTTTCCGCGGGGATGCCGATGCCGGTGTCCTCAATGGTGACATGCACTGCGCACTGGCCGTCTTCGGGGGAGGAAATGCCGGTCACCCGCAGGGTCACATGGCCTTGCTTGGTGAATTTCACCGCATTGCCCGCCAGATTGGTCAGCACCTGCCGGATCCGGCCCGGGTCGCCGACGAAACGCGTCGGCAGGAACAGGTCGTAATCCACCAGCAGCGCCAGCCCCTTGTCGCGGGCGGTCGGCTGCAACAGCATCACTACCTCGTGCAGGCTGCGCTCCAGGTCGAACTCCTGCGGATGCAGCTCCAGCTTGTCGGCCTCGATCTTGGAGTAATCCAGCACGTCATTGATGATGACCAGCAGCGCTTCGCCGGAGTTCTTGATGGTATTGGCATAGAGCCGCTGCTCATCGTCGAGGCTGGTGTCGCTCAGCAGTTCGGCCATGCCGACCACGCCGTTCATCGGGGTGCGGATTTCGTGGCTCATGTTGGCAAGAAAGGCGGATTTGGCCCGGTTTGCTGCCTCGGCCCGGGCGCGGGCGTCCTGCAGCTCCTGCTCATAGCGCACGGACGAGGTGATATCGAGCGCCAGCGTCACCACGTCGCCGCCGTGGCCGCGCTGGTCGATCAGGCGCAGGTACCGTTCATCCCACAGCTGGATGACCACCGGCTCGGGGGCGTCGGACTTCCAGCGCTCGGTCATCATCGCGCGCCAGTCACGGGCTTTCATGCTGCCGGTATTGATCAGCCCTTCATCGGTCAGCAGTTGCAGGATGCGCCCGTAGGTGATGCCGGGCGTGACCTCCTCCAGCCCGTCGAAGATGTTGAGATAGGCGGTGTTGGCGCCGATCAGATGGCCCGCGGCATCAAAGAAGGCAAAACCGTCCTGGAACGCCTGAATCGAGTGCCACAGCCGCCGCTCGGCAGTCTCTATCTTCTCGTTGGCGGTGTGAAGGTCGGATTTCACCTTGGCGTTTTCGTCGCGCACCGTGGCGACCTCGGCCTGGGTCTGGCCGATCTGCTTGGTCAGCGCCAGCGCATGGCGGCCCAGCTTGCGGTTGGCAGCGGACAGTTCGGCCTGCTTGAGCTCAAGCAGCCGTTCTGCGGCGAGCCGCGCCCGCCTTTCCTCCGCCAGTTTGTCAGCAAGGCTCATCCCTGCAAACTCCGCAATACATCAATACAAAAACGGCGCGCAGCAATCTCTGCGCGCAGGGCAGCCGTGCCGCTCTCCCTTTTTGTTACGCGGAGGAATCTTGCTATGACGTTAAGCCCGTGCCAGCCTGCCTCCAGTATTGGAGGGTGCCATGCCGCGTCTGTTTGCTTCTGTTTTTCTCTACTTTATTGCTTTTCTTATGTTTCTGCCGGCTGCCCGGGCGCAGCAGGCGGTTCCTGATTTCCGCTACCGCGCCTATGCGGACACCGATTTTTTCGGCTCCGACCTGCAGCCGCTGTTCGACACGGATGCCGGGTCCTGCGCCCGCGCCTGTTCTGTCCAGGCGGATTGTGCGGGGTTTGTGTTCAATCAAAGGGCGAACGCCTGCTTTCCCAAATCCGCGCTGGGGCAATCCAGCTCCTATGCCGGCGCTTTGTCAGCCGTGAAACAGCCCGCCGCACCCGGTCTGGCAGCGGCGGCGGCACAGCGCGCCGCCCGGCTGGAGTTCATTCCGGAGCAGGAGCTGCAGCGCGCCGCTCATCTCGCCGCCACCCTCGGGCTGGATTATCCGCTGGCAACCGGCGATTCGTCGGAGGCCCGCGCCGCCGCCGGCAATTTGCTGCGGGGCGGCGAGACCCTGGCCGCGCTGCGCTGGATGGCGCAGGCGGCGGTGCTGAGCGACGCGGCTGAGGATTGGACACGGCTTTCCGGGTATCTGCTGCGCGCCGCCGGGGACAGCGGCAGCCGCAGCCAGCAGCGGCATTACCGCACTGAGGCGTATCTCGCCGCGTTGAACGGCTACCTGCGGGCCGCGGCCCCCGCGGCGCAGGCAGAGGCGCTGGCTGCAGCCGCCCGTGCGCAGGAGGTGCAAGGCCGGGGCCGCGCCATGCTGCCGCTGCTGCGGCTGGCGCAGGACACCGCGCCGGATGCCGCCCGCGCCGCGCAGCTGGAGGATGCCATTGCCAAATACGGCTTCCGGGTCACCTCCAGCACGGTTGAAAGCGACAGCGCCGCACCGCGCATCTGCGCCGAGTTCTCGGAGGATCTGGAACAGGCCGGCACCGATTACGAAAACTATGTCCGCCTGCCCGAGGACAGCCTCGCCGTGACTGCCCAGGGCCGCCAGCTGTGCCTGGACGGGGCGGAACACGGCAAGCGCTACCGCATCACCCTGCGCCGCGGCTTGCCGGCGGCCAGCGGCGAGCAGCTCTACAAGGACGTGGAGCTGACCCATTACGTGCGCGACCGCTCCCCCCTGGTCCGCTTCCCGGGCCGCGCCTATGTGCTGCCGACGGGCGGTCAGGCCGCGCTTCCGGTGGAAACGGTGAACCTGACGGAGCTGGACCTGCGCCTGCGCCGGGTCAGCAGCCGCAACGTGCTGCGCACCCTGCAGGATGGCTATTTCGCCAAGCCGCTCTCCCGCTGGGAGGACGAGCATTTCGCAGCCGACATTGCCGAGGAAATCTGGACCGGCAGCGCCGAAGTGGACACCGCGCTCAACCAGGCCATGACCAGCCGCCTGCCGCTGGATCAGGCTCTAACAGGGCAGAAGCCGGGACTGTATGCGCTCACAGCCCGGGTGCCGGGCTCCGATCCTTATGAAGATGCCGGTGCCACCCAGTGGTTTGTGCTGACCGGTCTGGGCCTCAGCACCATGTCCGGCAGCGACGGCCTCCATGTGCAGGTGCAATCCCTGGCGGATGCCAATCCGCAGGCGGGTGCCGAGGTCAGCCTGATCTCCGCCGCCAATGAGGTGCTGGCGACCCAGATCAGCGACGCCAGCGGCTATGCGCACTTTGTCCCCGGCCTCACCCGCGGCTCCGGCGGCGCGGCCCCGGCGCTGATCACCGCGCGGGCAGGGGAGGGCGACTTCACCTTCCTGCCCCTGAATGACGCCGCCTTTGACCTGTCGGACCGCGGCGTTGCCGGCCGCCCCGCGCCGGGGCCGGTGGACGTGTTCCTCGCCACCACCCGCGGCGCCTTCCGCGCCGGTGAAACCGTGCATGTGACCGCGCTGGCGCGCGACAGCCAGGCGCAGGCCATCGAGGGCCTGCCGCTGACCGCGGTCCTGCTGCGCCCGGACGGCGTGGAATACACCCGCCAGACCTCCGCCGCAGGCCATCAGGGCGGCCACGTCTTTGCGCTGGAAACCGGCCCCGCCGCCCCCCGCGGCACCTGGCGCATCGAGATCAGGAGCGACCTCAAGGCCCCCGCGCTCGCAAGCCGCCAGATCCTGGTCGAGGATTTCCTGCCCGAGCGCATCGATTTTGCGCAGCAGGTCACTAATGCGGATGCGCTTCAGCCCGGCAGCGCCGCCCAGATTTCCCTGCAAGCCGACTACCTGTTCGGCGCACCGGGCGCAGGCCTTAAGGTGGAGGGCAGCATCCGCCTCACCGCGGCAAACACACTGGAGCAATGGCCCGGCTTCCGCTTCGGCCGCCATGATGAGGCCTCTTCCGCCCAGACCGAGCACTATGGCGGCCAGGAAACCGGCCCCGATGGCAGCGCCGCCTTTGCGGCCAGCCTGCCCGCCGCCGTCCCGGCGGAAGGCAAGCCGCTGCTGGCCACCCTCACCACCCGCGTCGCTGACGGGTCTGCCCGGCCGGTGGAACGCAGGCTGGAGCTGCCTGTCCGCCCTGCCGGCCCCGTTCTCGGTATCAAGCCGCAGTTTGACGAGGCCGCGGCGGAAGGCTCCGAGGCAGGCTTTGAATTCATCGCCCTGTCGCCGGACCTGACGCCCATGCCGATGCGGGTCAAATGGACCCTGAACCGCGTTGAAACCCGCTACCAGTGGTATCAGCTCTACGGCAACTGGAACTGGGAGCCGGTCACCCGCCGCACCCGCGTCGCCACCGGCGAGGCGACGCTGGGCAGCGACCCGCTGCCGCTGTCGCAGCCCGTGGACTGGGGCCGCTATGAGCTGGTCGTTGAACGTCTCGACGGCGCATATGCATCCGCCGCTTATGACTTCTACGCCGGCTGGTACGCGCCCGAAGGCAGCACCGAGACCCCGGCGAGGCTGGAGTTGTCACTGGACCGCGACAGCTACACCCCCGGCGACACCGCCCGCCTGCGCATCGTGCCGCAGGCCGCAGGCACCGCGCTGGTCTCGGTGGTCTCCAACCGCCTGATCCACCGCCTGGCAGTGGAAGTTCCGGCAGGCGAAACCGTGATCCCGCTGGAGGTGACACAGGACTGGGGCAGCGGCGCCTATGTGACCGCAACCGTGATCCAGCCGGTGGCAGGCGACAGGGGCCGCACCCCGCTGCGGGCCCTGGGCTTGGCGCACGCCGCTGTCACCCAGCCCGGCCAGCAGCTGCAGGTCGCCATTGACGTACCCGAAGTCACCCGCCCGCGCGGCACCCAAGTGGCGAAACTCCGCGTGGATGGCGCGGCGGAGGGCGAAGAGGTCTGGCTGACGGTTGCCGCGGTGGACCTCGGCATCCTCAATCTGACAGGGTTCGAAAGCCCCGATCCCAGCGCGCATTACTACGGCCAGCGCCGCCTTGGGATGGAGCTGCGCGACGTCTACGGCCGTCTGATCGCCCCCGGCAACGGCGCGATGGGACGGATCCGTTCGGGCGGCGACGCGGACAGCGGCATGAAAATGCAATCGCCGCCGCCCACGCAGGATCTGGTGGCGCTGTTTTCCGGCCCGCTGAAAGCGGACGCCAACGGCGCGGCTGAGTTCCCGATGACGCTTCCCGCCTTCAACGGCACCGTGCGGCTGATGGCGGTCGCGTGGTCGGGCAAGGCCGTCGGCCAGGCCGAAGCCGACATGCTGGTGCGCGACCCGGTGGTGGTCACCGCCTCGCTGCCGCGCTTCCTGGCGCCGGGCGATGAAAGCCGCGCCCTCATTGAGATCGTGCACGCCGATGGTCCGGCTGGTGAGACGAAACTAACTGCAACCACCGCAGGCGGCCTCACGCTCGGTAGCCTGCCCGCCGCTGTCACCTTGCAGGAACAAGGCAAGACCGTGCTGGAACTTCCGGTCACAGCGGAAACTGTGGGCGACCACAAACTGACTTTGTCTCTCACCATCCCGGACGGGCAGGAACTGCGCCAAGACCTGCGCCTCCCGGTCCGCGCCAATGACCCGGTGACGTCCGAGACCCGCCGCTTCACCCTCGCGGCCGGCGACACCTTCCTGTTCAGCAAGGACGTCTTCGCGGGCTTGCGCCCCGGCACCGCACGGGCCACCATTTCCTCCGGCCCGCTGGCCAAGTTCGACGTGCCGGGCCTCTTGGCGGAACTGGACCAATACCCCTACGGCTGCACCGAGCAGGTGACCTCCAAGGCGCTGCCGCTCCTTTACCTCAGCAGCGTGGCGCAGGCCGCAGGGCTGGGTAACGGCCCGGCGGTGGACGCCCGCATCAACGCCGCCATCCGCCAGGTGCTGACCCGCCAGGCCCCCAGCGGTGCCTTCGGCCTCTGGCGCGCCGACAGCGGCGAGTTCTGGCTCGACGCCTATGCCAGCGACTTCCTCAGCCGCGCCCGCGCGCAAGGCTACGAGGTGCCGCAGCAGGCCTTTGCCCAGGCGATGGACAACCTGCGCAACCGCATCAACTACGCCCCGGATTTCGACAGGGGCGGCGAGGAGATTGCCTATGCTCTCCTGGTGCTGGCCCGCGAGGGGGCGGCCCGGATGGGCGATTTGCGCTATTACGCCGATGTGAAGGGCGGCGCCTTTGCCACGCCGCTCGCCGCAGCCCAAGTGGGCGCCGCCCTTGCGGCCTATGGCGACCAGCGCCGCGCTGACCGGATGTTTGCCCGCGCCGCGCAGATGATCGGCGCTGAAGGGCGGGACGAGGCCCGCCTCTGGCGCGCCGACTTCGGCACACGCCTGCGCGACTCCGCCGGTGTTCTGGCGCTGGCCGCCGAGGCCGGATCGGAAGCGGTGGACCGCGTGAACCTGTCGTCGCGGCTTTCGAACGCCAGCGGCTACCGCTCCCCGCAGGAGGCCGCCTGGACCCTGATGGCAGCCCACGCGCTGGCGCAGAACCCGGAGGCGTCTGGCCTGCTGGTCAACGGGCAGCCCGTCCAAGGCCCGTTTGTGCGGGCGGCTGACGGTCGGAATGCACCGGAACTGGCCCTGACCGCCGCCAGCGGGCGCACCGCGGAGATCACCCTCACCACGCTTGGCGTGCCCGAGGTCTCGCCCGCCGCGGGCGGCTTCGGCTACACCATCGAGCGCAGCTATTACACGCTGGAGGGCCAGCCGCTGGAGGTGCAGTCCGTTCAGGCCGGCGCGCGGTTTGTGGCGGTCCTGCGGGTGAAGCCGCAAGAGAAGACCGGTGCGCGGCTGATGGTCAACGACCCGCTGCCCGCGGGTTTTGAGATCGACAACCCCAACCTCCTGCGCTCCGGCGATCTGCGCGATCTCGACTGGCTGAACCCGGCCGAAGCTGAACACGCCGAATTCCGCAGCGACCGCTTCCTGGCGGCCGTGAATGTGCGCGATGCCTCCCCGGTTACGCTGGCCTATGTGGTCCGCGCGGTGACGCCCGGAGTGTTCCACCACCCTGCGGCCTCGGTCGAGGACATGTACCGCCCGGCTTACCGCGCCCGCACCGGCACCGGGCGTGTGGAAGTCAGGTGAAACGCTGGCGGACCAAAGCTAAGGGCAGCGCCCGGCCCGGCGGGGCGGGACGGGCGCTGCCGGGCCTTCGGCCAGGCAAAAGGCTGAAATGGTATGCCGCTGCTTTAGCGGTTCTGCTTATTGCAGTCTTTGCGGCCTATCGCGCTTTTGACACGTGGATCGGCAGCACTGACCTCCCCCTTACCCTTGCGGAAAGCTCCACCGAAGTCCTTGACCGCAATGGTAAGCTCCTGCGCGTCTACCCCGTCGGCGACGGCCTCTGGCGCCTCGCCGTCCGGCCCGCGGACGTCGACCCGCGCTTCCTCGAGATGCTGTTGCGCTACGAGGACAAGCGCTTCCGCTCCCATGCCGGCGTCGATCCCATCGCCCTTCTGCGCGCCGCGGGCCAGGCGCTGTGGAACGGCCGCGCGGTCTCCGGCGGATCCACCCTCACCATGCAGGTCGCGCGCCTGCTGGAAGACGGCACCACCGGCCGCTGGGCGGGCAAGCTGCGCCAGATGCGGGTGGCGCTGGCGCTGGAGCGCCGACTCAGCAAGGACGGGATCCTCACCCTCTACCTGACCCACGCCCCTTATGGCGGCGCGGCCGAAGGCATCCGCGCGGCAACCTACAGCTGGTTCGGCAAGGAGCCGAAACGCCTCACTCCGGCGGAAGCCGCGCTGCTGGTTGCCCTGCCGCAGAGCCCCGAACGCCGCCGCCCCGACCGCTTCCCCGAGGCTGCCGGCAATGCCCGCGACCGGGTTCTGGCGCGGATGCAGCGCCAGGGGCTTCTGAGCGACGAACAAACCGAGGCCGCCCGCCGCACTCCGCTGCCGCACCGGATGGCCGCCTTCCCGCGCCTCGCGCCGCATCTGGCCGACCGCGTTGCGGCACAGCACCCCGGCAAACGCCAGCTGCGCCTGACCCTCGACGCCGCTGTGCAGGCGCGGATGGAGATGCTGGCCGCCGACGCTGTGCGCAGCAGTCCGCGCCTTTCCGCCGCGCTGATCGCTGCCGATCACCGGACCGGGGAGGTGCTGGCGATGGTGGGCTCCCCCGGCTATGCCGGCGTGCAACGGCGCGGGTTTGTCGACATGACCCAGGCGGTCCGCTCCCCCGGTTCCACCCTGAAGCCGCTGATTTACGGCCTCGCCTTCGACCAGGGGCTGGCGCATCCGGAAACCTTAATCCGCGACGGGCCGGTCAACTTCGCAGGCTATGCGCCGCAGAACTTCGACGGAGAATTCCGCGGCGACATTACAGTGCGCGAGGCGCTGCAACTGTCCCTCAACATCCCGGTGGTGAAGCTGACGCAGGAACTGGGCCCGGCGCGGGTGCTGGCCTCGCTGCGCACAGGCGGCGCCCGGCCGGACCTGCCCGGCGGCGCGCCGGGGCTGGCGCTGTCGCTCGGCGGTCTCGGCATCAGCCTGCAGGACATGGTGCAGCTTTATGCCGGGCTGGCGGCAGGCGGGCAGGGGCCGAAGCTGCGGGTGATGCAGGGCGAGGCGCCGCACCCCGCAGGCCGCCTGAGTTCGCCCGAGGCCGCCTGGCAGGTCGCGGACATCCTGCGCGGCCTTCCGGTGCCCGCAGGCGCCCATGCAGGCACCATCGCCTACAAGACCGGCACCTCATACGGCCACCGTGATGCCTGGGCGGTCGGCTGGGACGGGCGCCACGTGATCGGCGTCTGGATGGGCCGCGCCGACGGCACCCCGGTTCCCGGTATCTTCGGCGGCGATCTGGCCGCGCCGGTGCTGTTCGAGGCCTTCGGCCGCCTGAAACCCGCACTCGACCCGCTGCCGCCGCCGCCGCCCGCCACGCTGATTGTCAGCTCCGCAGACCTGCCGCCGCCGTTGCAGCGCTTCCGCCCCCGCGATGCAGCTTTCTCTGAGCCTGCAGATGCGCCGGAGCTGATCTTCCCGCCCGACGGCGCTTGGCTGGCGCTGGAGGGCGCGGAGTTGACGCTTAAACTCCGCGGCGGCACTGCGCCGTTTCTGGTGATGGCAAACGGCCTGCCGGTTCTGTCGGGCCAGCGCCGCCGCGAGTTCTCCCTGCCCAGCCCTGGCCCCGGCTTCTCCTCGCTGGTGATTGTCGATGGCGCCGGACGTTCCGACCGGGTTACCCTGCGGATCGATTGATCCCTGTGTTCTGCCTCAAGGCCTTTTTCATGCTGAAATCACTCCTTGCCGCCTGCGCCCTGGCCCTCACGTCTCCCGCCGCCATGGCTGCTTGTGCCACCGATGCCGAAATCGCTGCCTTCGTGGACAGCTACCTGGCCAAGACCCCGGCGCAGGCGCTGTCGCCGGGAGGCAGCATGGAGGACGCGCTGTGCTCCCAGGCCAAACTCGCCGCGGCGCTGGAACCGCACTTGGGGGTGGTGATCGGATACAAGGCCGGCCTTACCAGCAAACCGGCGCAGGAGCGCTTCGGTGCCACGGAGCCAGTGCAGGGCCTGCTGTTCCAGAACATGATGCTGGAAAACGGCGCCACGCTGGACGCCCCGTGGGGCGCCATCCCGATGGTGGAAGCCGATTTGGTTCTGGTGGTCGCCGATGACGGCATCAACAGTGCAACCACGCCTGAAGAGGCACTGGCCCATATTTCCGCCATCCGTCCCTTCATCGAGTTGGCCGACCTCACTCTGGCGGGGGACCAGCTTTTTTCCGCGGAATCCATCACTGCCATGGGCGTTGGCACCCGGCTGGGGGTCCTCGGCGCGCCGGTGCCGGTGGAGGACCCGGCAGAGATGTCCCGGATGCTGGAAGAGATGTCCGTCACCCTGCGCGACGCGGCAGGCGGCGTGCTGGTGCAGGCGCCGGGCCGGGCGGTGCTGGGCAACCCGGTCAACGCCGCCCTCTGGCTGCGCTCCAAGGGGGTGGAGTTCAAGGCAGGCGACCTGATTTCCGCCGGCTCCTTCGGCCCGCTGTTCCCGCCGCGCGCAGGCAAGGGCGGGGTCAGCGTGACCTATGCAGGGCTGCCGGGCGACCCGGTGATTGAAGTGTTCTTCAAAGAATAATCTGCTGCCGCCGGGATGAGGTGTTTCGCTTCGGGCTGTGCCCGAAGCGACCCGCGCCGCGCCAATGGCGCGGCGCTTGGCCCAACCAGGACGGTTTCCGGCAGGAAGCCCGGACTGGGCGGGAGCACCCCGGCTGCGGGAGCTGCCTAACGACGCCCTTCACGCAGCCAGCCTGCGAGGATGAAGAAGGATGCCAGCAGCAGCGCCAGCCAGCCCGGCAGCAGCGGGCCCTGGCTCACTGAGAGCGTCTCATAGGCCTCCCGCGGGGTCAGCCCGATCCAGCCGCGCCCGGATGCCGGGCGCCCGGCCCGCACGCTGCGCAGCGACGGCATCCCGTCCTCCAGCCGCAAGACGCCGCCGCGCAGCGGTTCCAGCACCGGGGCCAGAACGGAACCGGTGGCAATGGTTTCTTCGAACTCCTTCGGCGCCGCGGGTCCAAGCCCCACCACCGTGGTCTCCTTGCCCTCTTCCAGCCGGTACAATCCCGGCTCCGGCCCTGTGTAGCGGGTTTCCCATTGCCCCGGCGCGGTCTGGCGCAGCTCCAGCTCCACGGTGGAACCGTCGGGAGCGGTCACCGTCACCGGCCCCACCTGTCCTGCCAGTGTCCGGCGCAGGATGCGCATCCGCTGGCCGGCGGCTTCCGCCCACAGCGCCTCCTCCTCCAGTTCCGGCTCCTTCATCATCCAATGGGCAAGGCGGCGCAGCAGCTCCAGCTGCGGCCCGCCGCCCTCATAGCCGCGGCTCCACAGCCAGGCGTGGTCCGAGGCCAGCAAGGCCACCCGGCCCTCGCCCACCCGGTTCAGCACCAGCAAAGGCCGCTCCCCGGCGCCGCTCATCAGCACATGGCCTTCCGGCGTCCTGAGCTCGATCTGGCGCAGCCAGCGGCCCCAGTCCGCGGCCCCTTCAAGGCCTGAGGTCACCGGATGCTGCTTGCCCAGGTCCGTAACCTCGGGGCGGAAGGCCTCCTCCAGCACCCGTGCCGAGGGTTCCGCAGGCAGGATCAGCGACAAGGGCGAGCGGTAGATGCTGTCGGCGCTGGCAAAATCCGGCCCGGCCGCCACCAGCACCGCGCCGCCGCCCATCGCGTAATTGGCGACATTGTCGAGGTAGACCGCCGGCAGGATGCCGCGCCGCTTGTAGCGGTCAAAGATGATCAGGTCGAAATCCTCGATCTTTTCCAGGAACAGCTCGCGGGTGGGGAAGGCGATAAGCGACAGTTCCTCCACCGGCACGCCGTCCTGTTTCTCCGGCGGCCGCAGGATGGTGAAATGCACAAGGTCCACCGCGCTGTCGGATTTCAGCAGGTTGCGCCAGGTGCGCCCGCCGGCATGCGGCTCGCCTGAGACCAGGAGCACCCGCAGCCGGTCGCGCACCCCGTTGATCTGCACCAGCGCCTGGTTGTTGCGCGCGGTCAGCTCGCCCGGCTCTTCCGGCACGTTGAACTGAATCACGTTGCGGCCGCCGTGCTTCAGCACCATCGGCAGTTCGAAATCGACGCCCACGGGCAGGGTAAAGCGCTGCGGCGGCCCGCCCGCCACCGAGACGTCGAGATCGGCAAAGCCGCCCTGCGCCGGCACCGCGCCCTGATCCTCGATCCGGAGCGTCAGCTTCACCGGCTCGCCGATGATGGCAAAGCCCGGGGCGTTTTTCACGATCAGGCGGCGGTCCCAGTCGTCCTCGCGCCCGGTCAGCAGCAGGTGCATCGGGGCGGGCAGGCTCACCGCCTGATCCGCGTCGTGCACCTGCCCGTCACTCAGCGCGATGACGCCCGCCACCCGCGCCCGAGGCTCGTCGGCCAGCGCCTGGGCCACCGCTGCCATCAGCCGGGTGCCCTCGTCGCCCTCGCCATCCGGAACGCTGACCCAGCGCACTTCTGTTCCCGGCCGCTCCGCCAGCGCTGCCGCCAGCTGGCTGCGGGCGCGGGCCATCTGCTCCGGGCGGTCCCGCAGCTGCTGGCTGGCGGTCTGGTCTTCGGCGACGATCACGATGTCTTCCAGCGGGGCGCGGTCCTCGCTCTGATGCACCGGGCCGGAGAGCGCCGCCAGCAGCACCAGCGCCGCCAGCGCCCGCAAGGCCCAGCCCGACAGCCCTTTCCACAGCCCCAGCAGCAGCGCCGCCAGGGTCACCGCCGCCGCGGCCCAGATCACCGGCCAGGGCACCAGCGGGTCGAACAGGATAGTCTGTGTCATCGCGCGCTCCTACTGCCCCAGCCGGTCCAGGAGGGCCGGCACATGCACCTGGTCGGATTTGTAGTTGCCGGTCAGCACATGCATCACCAGGTTGACGCCGAAGCGGAACGCCAGCTCCCGCTGCCGCTCGCCGGCATAGCCGCGCCCGACCGGCAGGAGCGGGCGGCCGTTCTCATCCACCGCCCAGGCCGCGGCCCAGTCGTTGCCGCCGATCACCACCGGCGTCACCCCGTCATTGAGATTGCGGAACGGGATGCCCTCGGCCTGCTCGGCATCCGGCGGCGCCGCTTCGACCCAGACCGGGCCGCGGCCATGGCGGCCGGGGAAATCCTGCAGCAGATAGAAGGCGCGGGTCAGCACATGGTCCTCCGGCACCACCTCCAGCGGCGGAATGTCCAGGGGCAGCGCGATCTGCTGCAGCCGCCGCGCCGCCGGGCTGGTGGCGCCCGAGGCAGCCAGATCCGCGTCGCGGGTGTCAAACAGGATCATCCCGCCTGCCCGCAGATAGGTATTGAGCTTCGCGTAAGCCTCGGAGGAGGGCAGCGGCTGGTCGCGGGTGACTGGCCAGTAGAGCAGGGGGTAGAAGGCCAGCTCATCGCGCTCAAGGTCCACCGCGGCCGGGTTGGCCGGCTCCACCGAGGTGCGGAAGAACAGCGTGTCCGACAGTCCGCGCAGGCCCGCCTCGGCAACCCGGTCGACCTGCGGATCGCCGGTCAGCACATGCGCCAGCACCAGTTCGGCCGCCAGTTCGGCCGCCCTGAAATCCTCCGGCGCCGGCACGTCCTGCGCCTGCAGGTGCTGCGGCGCCGCCAGCGCAGCCAGCCCGAGCGCCGCCGCCAGGGCGGCGGTCCGGGCGCGGCCCAGCAGGCCGGAGACCAGCAGCGTGCCCAGCACGTCCAGCGCCAGCAGCAGCAGCGCCAGCGTCAGCAGCGACCCGCCCAGCGGCAGTTCCTGCGGCGCGTCATAACTGCTGACCTCCACCGAGGCCGGCCAGCGCGCCGCCCGCAGCTCATCGCCGGGGCGCAGCACGTTGCGCGCCAGCATCCGCCGCCCGCCGTCATAGACACCGGGCCGCAGGTCCGGCCCGGCGGGCGCCGCCACCAGATCCGGGCCCGGCACGCCGGGCAGCGTTCCGGCAGCCTCGAGGCGGCCGAAACCGTCCAGCACCTCGACCGGTGTCCAGGTGGTGCCCTCCAGGTCCGCGGCATCCGGCTGCGCGGCAGAGGACGACACCGCCAGCCGCTCCAGCATCGACACGAACAGCCCGGACAGCGGCAGGCTGCTCCATTCCGCATTGGCGGTCACGTGAAACAGCACCACCTGGCCCTGGCCCAGCGTCTTTCGCGTCACCAGAGGAGTGCCGTCCGCCAGTTCCGCAATCACCCGCTGCGACAGTTCCGGATCGGGCTGCGCCACCACCTGCGAGCTGATCGAGACCTCCGCCGGCACCTCCAGCCCGTAGAACGGCGAACCCTCGGCAAAGGGCGCCAGCGTCTTCGGCTCGCCCCAGCTCATCGCGCCGCCGATGCTGCGGCCGCCAATGCGCAGGCGCACCGGCATCAGCGGCTCCTCGCCCGCGCGCGCGGTGTCGCTGGCGGCGAGCCGCGGCCCGGCGAAACGCAGCAGCAGGCCGCCGTTCTCGACCCACTCAATCACCGCCTCTTCCTGCGCGGGGGCCAGCCGCGCCACATCGGCCAGCACGATCACATCGGGATTCGCCGGCAGAAGATCCCCCAGCGCGCCCTCCAGCAGCTCCGCCGACGGCGCCAGGGCCTGGCGCAGGTAATGCAGCGGCGACAGCAGCGCGAGGCCTTCATCGGCGCTTTCGGAAGACACCAGCGCGACCTCGCGGCGGCGCAGGGAATCATCGGTCAGCGCCACCGCGCCGGCCGATTTCACGCCGCGGATCTCAAACCGCGACAGCCGCGCGCGCAGCTCCGCGGGCAGCGACAGCTCCGCCGAGGCGGTGAGGGCGCTATCGCCGAACCGCACCGGCAGCGAGGCCAGGCTGCGCTCGGTGCCGCCCGGATCCTTGCCCTGCGCCACCACAGAGACCTCCTGTGCCGGCCCGGCGAGGCTGCGCTGCACCGTCAGTTCGATTGCGCTGCCGGTATAGCTTGCAGGCATCAGACCCAGCACCGCCGCGGGCTGTTCATAGACCTCAATCTCACCGCGCCGCCCCAGCGCCCCGATCAGCTCTTCGCGGCCGGGAAATTCCAGCCCGTCGCTGAACCAGACGGTGTCAAAGCGGCCTTCGGCGCCGCCGATCGCCGCCAGCGCCTGTTCCAGCTGATCCGGCCCCGGCTGCCAGGGCAGCGGCGCGAGCCCGGCCAATTGCCGCTGCCAGTCGCTGGCGGCGCGGAACTGCAAGACTTCCGGGGCGCTGAGGCGCAGCACAGCCACCGGGCGCCCGGCCCGGCCGGCTTCCTCCAATTGCACTCCGGCCTGGGCGCTGGTCTGTTTCCAGCCCGCGGCGCCGCCCCAGCCGGCGTCCATCACGATCAGCAGCGGGCCGCTGCCGCCGCCCTCCTCGGTGGAAGGGTTCAGCACCGGCCCGGACAGCCCGATGATTGCCGCCGCCACCGCCATGAGCCGCAGCAGCAATAGCCACCAGGGCGTGCGGTCCGACAGGCTTTCGTCATCCTTCAGGCCCAGCAGCAGCGTCACCGCCGGGAACGGCTGGCGTTTCGGCGCAGGCGGGATCGCCCGCAGCAGCAGCCACAGCACCGGCAGGGCCAGCAAGCCCAGCAAAAGCCAGGGCGCGGTGAAGCCGATGCCTGCAATCATCGTCATGGCGCGGTTCTTTCCAAAGCATGATAGAGCCACATCAGCGCTGCCTGCGCCGCATCGCCCGTGTGATGCCGGCCGAACCGCCAGCCGGCCACGCGGCACAGCCGCTCAAGAGCCGCGCGGCGCTCCGCCAGCCGGTCCAGATAGCGTTCCTGCAGGGCTGAGGCCTTCAGTGTTTCATGTGTGACACCGCCCGCGATGCTTTCAAACAGGGTGCGGCCGGCAAAGGGAAAGGTTTCCTCGGCCGGGTCCAGCACCTGCAGCAGCACGCCCCGGACGCCGCGCGCGGCGGCCTTGGACAGCGCTTGCTCCACAGGCTCGAAGGGCCCCAGAAAATCCGAAATGAACAGCGCCCGGGCATGCGGGATCAGCGCCCGGTGCCCGGGCGGGGCGTAATCTTCGGCATCGTCCGCTGACAGCGCCTCCGCCAGCCGCAGGATCTGCACGCTGCCGCGCCGCGGCGGCAGGCTGCCGCCAGTGAGGCCCACCCGTTCGCCGCCCTGTACCATCAGCACCGCGGCAGCCAGGCCCAGAAGCCGCGCGCGCTCTGCTTTCTGCGGCAGCTTGGGGGAGGAGGCAAAGCGCATCGAGGCGCCGGCATCGACCCACAGATGCACGGTTTGGGCGATCTGCCATTCCCGCTCGCGCACATATTGCACATCGCCCATGGCCGAGCGCCGGTGGTCGATCATCCGGCGGCTGTCGCCGGCCTGAGCCGGGCGGTACTGCCAGAAATCATCGCCCGCGCCGGCCCGTCGGCGGCCGTGTTCGCCCATCAGGACGGACCCCGCCAGATGCCGCGCCTGCACCAGCAGGGGCGGCAGGGTGCTGGCCTCGGCCTCTGCCCGGTGCCGCAGTCCAACCGCAGCCTGAGAGGCGGCAGGCCTGGTCACGCGGCGGCCCCGGTCCGGGCCAGATCCGCTGCGGTTTCCTCGATCAGCGCCGTCAGGCTCTCACCGCGGGCCCGCGCGGCGAAGTTCAGCTGCATCCGGTGGCTCAGCACCGGCTTCGCCATGTCCAGAACGTCCTCCGCGCTGGGTGCCAGCCGCCCCTGCAGCAGGGCGCGGGCGCGGACCGCCAGCATCAGCGCCTGCGCCGCCCGCGGGCCCGGCCCCCAGGCCACGGTCTGCGCCACGTGATCGGACACCCCGGGTTCCTCGGGGCGGAAGGCCCGCACCAGATCCAGGATCATCTCCACCACCGACTCGCCCACGGGCATCCGCCGCAACAGGGTCTGGGCTTCGATCAGCTCACCGGCGGTGAACACCTGATAGGCTTGCGTCTCCCCGGCCCCGGTGGTGGCCAGCAGGATGTCCCGCTCGGTCTTGCGGTCGGGGTAATTCACGTCGATCTGCAAGAGGAACCGGTCCAGCTGCGCCTCCGGCAGCGGATAGGTGCCTTCCTGCTCGATCGGGTTCTGGGTCGCCAGCACATGGAACGGCGCGCCCAGGGCGCGGTCCTCGCCCGCCACCGTCACCATCCGCTCCTGCATCGCCTGCAGCAGCGCCGACTGGGTCCTGGGGCTCGCGCGGTTGATCTCATCCGCCATCAGCAACTGGCAGAACACCGGCCCCGGCACGAACCGGAACGACCGGTGCCCGTCGGCGGCGGTGTCCAGCACCTCGGAGCCCAGGATGTCGGCCGGCATCAGGTCGGGCGTGAACTGAATGCGGTTGCCGTCCAGCCCCATCACCGTGCTCAGCGTCTCCACCAGCCGGGTCTTGCCGAGGCCGGGCAGGCCGATCAGCAGCCCGTGGCCGCCGCACAGCAGCACCGAGAGGGTGAGGTCCACCACCCGCTCCTGTCCGATAAAGCGCTTGGTGATCGATGCGCGCGCCTCCTGCAGCTTGGCTTCCAGCGCTTCGATGCCGGCCAGCAGATCGTCCGTTTCAGGCATGACATTCCTCGTTTCCCGGATATATGCTGTTACTCTATCGTGCTGACTGGAAATGGCAAAAGCAATGAGCGGACAAAAACCTGTGACCCCCGATGCCGAAGGCATTGCCGCCGCGGCAAAAGCGGCCGGCAAAGGCAAGGGATTGCCGCCCGTCCACCTGTGGAACCCGCCGTTCTGCGGCGATCTGGACATCCGCATCGCCCGCGACGGCAGCTGGCATTACCTCGGCACGCCGTTCACCCGCTTCGAGCTGGTCAAGCTGTTCGCGTCGATCCTCAAGCTGGAGGAAGGCAAATACTACCTGGTGACCCCGGTCGAGAAAGTCGGCATCACCGTCGAGGACGCGCCCTTTGTGGCGGTGGATTTCGACGCGGCCGGGCAGGGGCGCGATCAGGTCATCACCTTCACCACCAATATCGGCGACACCGCCGCGGCGGGGCCGGATCACCCGATCCGGGTGGAGCGCGACGCGGGGACCGGCGAGCCGTCGCCCTATGTCATGATCCGTGCCGGGCTGGAGGCGCTGATCGACCGCAAGAGCTTCTACCGGCTGGCGGAGCTGGGAGAGCACCACGGCGGCTGGTTCGGCGTCTGGTCCGGCGGCCACTTCTTCCCGCTGATCCCCTCGGCAGAGCTGGACGGGGCGTAGGCTTTTGCACCTGCGCCACCCGGCCGGTAGCCGGGCAGCGCCCTTCCGCGGCCTCTGCAGCATTGCGCGCAGTCAGCGAATTCCAGCCCGCCTCTGGTTAATGAAAGTTTAATAGGAAAATTCTGCTCTTTTGACGCCTTGGCTGCTCCGCGGAGCGGGGTTAGACCAACGGTCAACAAGGAGAATCCTATGCCCCGCTTCGCGGCCAATATCTCGCTGCTGTTTGCCGAGCTGCCCTATCTCGACCGGTTCCAGGCCGCTGCCGCGGCGGGGTTCGAGGCGGTGGAGATCCTCTATCCCTATGAACTGGCCGCCAAGGAAACCCAGCGGGCGCTGCTCGCCAACGGGCTGCAGCTCCTGCTGATCAATGCGCCGCCGCCCAATTACACCGGCGGCATGCCCGGCTATGCGGCGGTGCCGGAAGGCACCGACCGCTTCCAGCGCGACATCCGCCGGGTGCTGCGCTACGCCGAGGCGCTGAAGGCGGGCAAGATCCACGTGATGGCCGGCTACGCCAAGGGCGAGGCGGCCCGGCAGACCTTCATCGAGAATCTGCAATGGGCCGCCGACCGCGCGCCGGAGCAGCAGTTCACCATCGAACCGCTGAACAGCGGCGACCAGCCCGGCTATTTTCTGGATGACTACAACCTTGCGGTCGAGGTGCTGGACGCGGTGGACCGCCCCAACGTCGGCCTGCAGTATGACGCCTACCACGCGCAGATGATCCACGGCGACGCACTCAAGGTGTGGGAGACCTTCGGCTCCCGCGCCGTGCATGTACAGATCGGCGCCGCCCCGGGCCGCTGCGAGCCGGGCACCGGGCCGGTGGACTTCCAGAAGCTTTTCGAAGCAATCGACGCCAGCGGCTACACCGGCTGGGTCAGCGCCGAATACACCCCTTCGACCCGGCGCACCGAGGACAGCCTGGGCTGGCTGGGCTGAGGCGGCGCTGAGCGCCCCGGCGTCGCCATCGGCCTCTGCTTGCAGGCCAGCCTGCGCAAACCGCATTCCGCAGACCATTGTGCGTCCGCGCAGTTTTGTTCTGTGCGCTTGCGCAGTTTTCTTCGGCCGCGCCATCCTGCATACCGTCTTCGCGTCTGCCGCGCTGAGGACGGGGGCCTGCCGTCAGGATGCTGCCGTCCGCCAGGCGGTCCTGTTACCGGCCCCGTCACGATACCGGCCCTGCCAGAAGGAAACCGCCATGCTGCCCGCCCGTTTTGCCCCGGTTCTGTTCGCTCTGCTGCTGTCGGGGATGATGTCCTGCATCGTCTCGGGGATTGCCACCCTGCGGGTGACCGGCCTGGAGGGATTCGCGGCGGCCTGGATGGCGGCCTGGAGCGTCAGCTGGCCGGTGGCCTTTCCCGCGGTGCTGGTGGTCGCGCCGGTGGCCCGGCGGCTGGTGGCGCGGCTGGTGCGCCAGCCGTCTGAGGGGTAACAGCGAAGGGGAGGGTTGCTCCCGCCCGCTGCAGGCGGCGTCGAAGATGCCGCAGCCGCGGTTGGGCCGGGCGCCGCTGTCGCGGCGCAGTTGCCGCACGCGGCAGCGTCAGTTCAGGCAGAGGAACAGGTCGTAATTCGTTCCGGCCGCGCCATCCTTGCGGGTGGAGGCATGTTCGGCTTGTTTCCCATGTCCCTTCCGGCAGATCCGGTCCGCTTCCTGGGTTGCCGCTTTCAGCGCCCAGTGCCGCGGGTGGTGCTGCGGGGTCGCGATAGTCACGCTGTCGCCGTTATACTCAGTGACCGAAGGCCTGATGTGATGCGCGCAGCCGCCAGCGGTGGCGAGAAGGCTGGCAAAAATGATCTTTTTCATTGTCTTGCACCGGAACGATTGGGTGAAAATGCACGGGTGAAATTCCGGCCCGGCCGGCAGCGCCGGCAGACCGGGCACAGACTTCCCCGCCGGCCCGCCGGAAGTCAATGCACCTTGGCCGAAGCGGGCAGTTGATTGCCTTTCGCCCTGTTGCAGCGCCGGCTGCACCCGGCGCTGCCGGTGCCGAGACTGGCGGTCCCCTTGACCCGGATCAGCAGCGCTGCGCCGCGCCAGCGGCGCCGGGCCCAACGGGATGAGACCGGCAGGTCGAAGCCTGGCGGGAGCGCTCCCCCGCCGCGGCGGACTGTTATTTTGGCTTAATGCGCTTCGGCCCAGTTCCGGCCGCGGCCTGCGTCCACCACCAGCTTCACGTCCAGATGCACCGCCGGATCGGCGGCGTTCTCCATCACCTGGCGGGCGGCTGCGATGGTCTCCTCCACCGCCGCTTCCGGCACTTCGAACAGGAGTTCGTCGTGCACCTGCAAGAGCATCCGCGCGGGCAGATGGGCGATGGCCTCAGGCATCCGGATCATTGCCCTGCGGATCACGTCCGCCGCGGTGCCCTGGATCGGCGCGTTGATCGCCGCGCGTTTAGCAAAGCCCGCCTTCGGCCCCTTGGCGTTGATCTCCGCGGTGTGGATCTTGCGCCCGAACAGGGTTTGCACATAGCCATGCTCCTTGGCGAATTCCACCGTCGAGTCCATGTATTTGCGGATGCCCGGGAAACGCTCGAAATAGCGGTCGATGAAGCCCTGCGCGTCCTTGCGCGGAATGCGCAGGTTGCGCGCCAGGCCGAACCCGGAAATGCCGTAGATCACACCGAAGTTGATCGCCTTGGCCTGGCGGCGGATTTCCGGCGTCATCTCCTCCAGCGGCACCTCGAACATCTCCGAGGCGGTCATGGCGTGGATGTCCTGCCCGTCGGCAAAGGCCTGTTTCAGCGTGTCGATTCCGGCCATGTGGGCGAGGATGCGCAGCTCGATCTGGCTGTAGTCGAGCGACAAGAGCACATTGCCCTCTTCTGCCACAAACGCCTCGCGGATGCGGCGGCCTTCCTCGGTGCGGACCGGAATGTTCTGCAGGTTCGGATCGGTTGAGGCCATGCGGCCGGTGCTGGCGCCGGTCTGCGCATAAGACGTATGCACCCGCCCGGTCTCGGGGTTGATGTGGTCCTGCAGCGCGTCCGTGTAGGTCGATTTCAGCTTCGAGAGCTGCCGCCAGTCCAGCACCCGGGCGGGCAGGTCGTGCTCGGTCGCCAGGTCCTCCAGGATATCCGCGCCGGTGGCATAGGCGCCGGTCTTGCCTTTCTTGCCGCCGGGCAGCGCCATCTTGTCGAACAGGATCTCGCCCAGCTGCTTGGGGGAGCCGACGTTGAAACTCTCGCCTGCCAGCTCATGGATCTCCGCCTCCAAAGCGGCCATCTTCTGGGCGAATGCATTGGACATGCGGCTGAGCGTGTCGCGGTCCACTTTGATGCCGTTGCGCTCCATGTCTGCCAGCACCGGCACCAGCGGCCGTTCCAGCGTTTCATAAACCGTGGTCACCCGCTCCTGATGCAGCTGCGGCTTGAACAGCTGCCACAGGCGCAGGGTGATGTCGGCGTCCTCCGCCGCGTATGGCACGGCGTCGTCAATGGCGACCTTGTCAAAGGTGATCGCTGATTTGCCGCTGCCCAGCAAAGGCTTGATCGGGATCGGCGTGTGGTCGAGATAGCGTTCGGACAGCGTGTCCATGCCATGGCCGTGCAGGCCTGCATGCAGCGCGTAGGACATCAGCATGGTGTCGTCGACCGGCGCCACCTCCACCCCGTAGCGGTGCAGGATCTTGGCGTCGTATTTCATGTTCTGGCCGATCTTCAGGATCGCCGGGTCTTCCAGAACAGGCTTCAGCATCGCCACCGCTTCCTCCAGCGGCATCTGCCCCTCTGACAGCCCCTCGCCGCCGAACAGGTCATCGCCCCCGGCCTTGTGCGCCAAGGGGATATAGCAGGCCTCGCCCGCCTCGACGCAGAGCGAGATGCCGACCAGATCCACCACCATTTCGTCGAGGCCGGTGGTCTCGGTATCCACCGCCACCCAGCCGCGCTGGCGGATGCGGTCCACCCATGTCTGCAGCCCGGCAGCGTCGCGGACGCATTCGTAGTTTTCCTTGTCAAAGGGCACCGCTTCCGGCGCCGCACTGGACGCTGCCGCTGCGGCGGGGGCCTCCGGGATGGCCGGCGCCTCCATGCCCAGCTGATCGGCCATGCGCTTGGACAGGGTGCGGAACTCCATTTCGCTCAGGAAGGTCAGCAGCGTCTCCGCATCCGGCTCCTTCACCTCCAGATCATCCAGAGTGAAATCCAGCGTCATGTTGCAGTCGAGCTGCACCAGCTTCTTAGACAGCTCGATCTGCTCCCGCTTCTCGATCAGCGTCTGCCGCCGCTTGGGCTGCTTGATCTCTTCGGCCCGGTCCAGCAGCTCCTCCAGCGAGCCGAACTCGTTGATCAGCAGCGCCGCGGTCTTGATGCCGATCCCCGGTGCGCCCGGCACGTTGTCGACGCTGTCGCCGGCCAGCGCCTGCACATCCACCACCCGGTCCGGGCCGACGCCGAATTTCTCCACCACGCCGTCGCTGTCGATGCGCTTGTTCTTCATCGCGTCCAGCATTTCGACGCCGCCGCCGACCAGCTGCATCAGGTCCTTGTCCGAGGAGATGATGGTGACCCGGCCCCCGGCCTCGCGCGCCTGGCAGGCCAGGGTCGCGATGATGTCGTCGGCCTCGAAGCCTTCAATCTCCTTGCAGGCGATGTTGAAGGCGCGGGTCGCCTCGCGGGTCAGCGGGAACTGCGGCACCAGATCCTCGGGCGCGGGCGGGCGGTTGGCCTTGTAGAGATCGTACATCTCGTTGCGGAAGGACTTGCCGGAGTAGTCGAAGATCACCGCCACATGGGTCGGCGCATCCGGGCCCTTGTTGTCCTCAACCTGCTTGAACAGCATGTTGCAGAACCCCGCCACCGCACCGATCGGCAGCCCGTCGGACTTGCGGGTCAAGGGCGGCAGCGCGTGATAGGCGCGGAAGATGAAGGCCGAGCCGTCGATCAGATGCAGATGGCAGCCCTTGCCGAATTGTGTCCCGCTCATAGCCTGTCTCGCCCCCGTTTTTGAGATCCGTTCGTGTTCTGTTTCCCGGTTATCGGTGATCCGGCAGGGAAGGGCAATTGGAGTTATCAACCGAAACAAAGGCCAAAGTGTGCGCGACAGCAAAGCTGGACGCGCAACTCGGCTATAGGTAGACGGTTTTCATGCAGGACTCCTCTGTGACAGCCGATTACGAAGTGGAACCGTTGGGCCAAAGCAATGGCGTTTGCAGCTGTTGCGGTAGCGAAACCCGTTTGGTTTGGGGATTTGTCCTTTCCCCGGCAGGCACGGTCGCCAGCTACCAGGTGCATTGGACTGCTGGGGCCGGGCTTGGTTGCCACCCGGCCAACTATGACTTTGTCATCGGGCCTTGGGGGGAAGGGGCGTCACCTGCTGACCGCATTGCCGTCTCTCTGATGCATTTTGAAAACGAGGACGGCCCGGGGGTCATGGTCATTGACGCTGGCGGGCGCCCGCCGGCCGGAAGTGGGCTGGCAGCCAGTGCACTTGATCGTGAAAGTGTCATTGGAACAGAGTTAGCCTCTACCGCATTCGCAATCTTTGATACGGTGTTTCTGCAGGACACACGGCTTTACAAGTAGCTGCCCGGTTGGGTGCCGGCGTTTCGCATGTTTGCGGGCAGAATCAAAACACCCCCATCGCCAGACCAGCCCCCAGGGCCAGCCCCAGCTCGCGGCAGGCCTCCAGCTCGTTCTCCGGGATAACCTTCTCCGCCAGAATGGCCTCCGGCGTCTGCGCATGGGTGCATATAATCAGCGGCTTCTGCACCTCTTTCAGGCGCCAGCCGGTGGCAATCCGCGCGCATTGGCGGGCGGCGTTCTCGCCGTCCGATCCGGCGCAGACCATCTGCGCATAGGGCCGCCCGTTGAGGCGCCCCAGAACCGGGTAATAACAGCGGTCGAAGAATTCCTTCATCTGGCCGGACAGCGCCGCCAGATTCTCTGGCGCGCAGAAGATATAGCCGTCCGCCGCCAGCAGATCCTCCGGGCCGGCGTCTTCGGCGCGTTTCAGGACGGTTTCAATTTCACCCCGCGCAGCCTCGGCCGCAGCCTCCGCCATCATGCGGCTGCCGCCGGTGCGGCTGTGATAGACGATCAGAAGCTTTGACATATCCGCTGCCCGCCCTTGCTCTTCGTCTCGGACACTGCCGGGCGCTGGCAAATTTCTTCAAGGGAACCAAGTTGGAAAGTTCGGATTTCCCGGGCCCCGGACCAGCCCTGGCGGCCTCACGCCCGCCGGATCACTCCGCCGCCTTGGCGGCCTCTTCCTGCGCGTCCGCAAGGACAAACTTGCAGTCGCAATAGGGGCATTCGACCCAGCCCTGATCTTCGGGAATATGCAGGTAAACCCGCGGATGCCCGAGGGCGCCTTCGCCGCCGTCACAGGCGACGCGGGTTGTGGTGACGATGCGCGTTTCGGGCGGGGCGATGGTCATGTCTGGCTGTGTCTCACTGGCTTTGCGCACCGCATTGGCACGCGTTTTGCCGAACCATAGCGGCGGCGCCGCAGACGGGCAAGGGGCCGCAGCGCTGCTTGACCGGGTGCGAAACCGCGCCATTTCGTTGCCAGAAGCACCGTCTGGTCAAGGAGATGCGAATGGAATCCGAAGACAGCGGCCTCGAGGAGATCGACGCCGACACCGGCAATTTCTTCGAGAAGCTGGATTCCTGGGTCGACGGCTTCTTCTCGCTCCTGCCCAACATCGGCATCGTCATCGTGCTGCTGCTGGTCTTCTGGTTCGCGGCGGGCGCCGTCGGGCGGCTGCTGTGCCGCATGGGCCACCGGCGCGGCCGCCCCAGCCTGGGCGAGGTTGGCGGCGCGCTGGTGCGCTGGGCCATCATCATCGTCGGCGTGATGCTGGCGATCACCGTCGTGGCGCCCTCGGTCACGCCGGGCGATCTGTTCGCCGGGCTGGGGATCTCCTCGGTGGCGATCGGCTTTGCCTTCAAGGACATCCTGCAGAACATGCTGGCGGGGATCCTGATCCTGCTGCGCCAGCCGTTCGAGGTCGGCGACCAGATCGTCTCCGGCGGCTACGAGGGCACGGTGGAGCGGATCGAGACCCGCGCCACCATGATCAAGACCTACGACGGCCGCCGCGTGGTGATCCCCAATGCCGACATTTACACCGACGCGGTTATCGTCAACACCGCCTTTGACAAGCGCCGCTCGCAATACGGGGTGCAGATCGGCTGCTCGGATGATTTCGACACCGCCTGCAAGATCATGGAAGAGACCTGCGCCGGCGTCGAAGGGGTGCTGGACGATCCTGCCCCCGAGGCGCTGCCCTGGTCGATGGATGCCGACGGCAATACGGTGCGGCTGCGCTGGTGGACCAAGTCGGTGCGTACCGAGGTCAGCCACACCTATGCCCGGGTGATCAAGGAAGTCTACAACGCGCTCGACAAGGCCGGCATCGACATGCCCTATCCCACCCGGGTGCTGTTGTTCCACGACCAGACCGAGGAAACCGACGGCATCCGCGGCAAGCAGCGCGAAGGCTGGCCGCGCGCACCTGAAGGCGAGCCGCCCGAAGCCGCCCGCATCGAAACCGCGCTGCGCCGCAGCCGTGCGGAGGATGACGGCCAGGGCCGGGACGGCCGGAGCGGCGATGGCCGGCAGGGCGAGGGCAGCGCTGGCTGATTTCCCGGTTTCCGCCGCTGCCGATGCAGGGTATCCCGTTTTCCGTCAGCGGCCGCGAGCCGCAGCGGTTTGTCACGGGAGCGATGGGAATGAACACGGCGGCGATTGAAATCCGGGGTTTGCGCAAGGTCTATGCGGCCCAGAAGAACAGCGCTGCCAAGGAGGCGCTGAAGGGCGTCGACCTCTCGGTGCCCCGCGGCTCTGTCTTCGGCCTCTTGGGGCCGAACGGCGCGGGCAAGTCGACGATGATCAACATCCTGGCAGGGCTGGTGCGCAAGACCTCCGGCGCGGTGTCGATCTGGGGCTTCGACCAGGACGAAAACCCGCGCCAAAGCCGTGCTGCCATCGGCGTGATGCCGCAGGAGTTGAACCTGGATCCCTTCTTCACCCCGCGCGGCGCGCTGGAGGTGCAGGCGGGGCTCTACGGCGTGCCCAAGCACGAGCGCCACAGCGACGAGATCCTGCGGATGATCGGGCTGCAGGACAAGGCGGAGGCCTATGCCCGCACCCTGAGCGGCGGCATGCGGCGGCGCCTGCTGCTGGGCAAGGCGCTGGTCCACCGCCCGAGCGTCCTGGTGCTGGACGAGCCGACGGCGGGCGTCGACATCGAGCTGCGCCAGATGCTGTGGGAGAACATCCGCAAATTGAATGCCCAGGGCATGACCATCATCCTTACCACCCACTACCTGGAGGAGGCCGAGGAGATGTGCGACGAGATTGCCATCATCAACCAGGGCCAGGTGGTCGCGCGCGACAGCAAATCCAGCCTCTTGGGGCGGCTCGACGCCAAGGCGATGGTGGTGCAGCCCGCCGCCCCGGTGACGGCGCTGCCGCAGGGGGAGGGGATCGAGGCCGCCCTGCGCGACGACGGCGCCGTGGTGCTGCGCTACCGCAGCCAGGTGACCAGCGCCGAGGAGGTGCTGGCCGCGGTGCATGCGGCGGGGATCAGCATCCGCGACGTGAAGACTGAGGAAGCGGATCTGGAAGACGTGTTCCTGTCGCTGACGAAATCCGCCTGAAGGCCCGGCCTGGCAGGGGAGGCGCGGCGCTCTGTATTCTGAGAGGCCAGGCGGAGCCATCCGCTTTCTCGTGAAGCTCCGCTCACCTGCGGTCAATCCGCGCCTGATAGCAGTTGTTGCGGGCGGAACGGATGTGGATGTAGCTGACCCGCTGATCCGCAAAGATCGCTTCGGCCTGCGCCATCATCTGCGCCTGCGGGGTCACGATGCCGGTGCCATAGACGATCCGGTGATTGGCGCTGTAGCCCTTGATCAGGTAATCGGGAGAGCCTTCCAGAGCCTCCGGCAGAGCTTCGCCGTCATGCCGCGCGCAATGATCCGCGCACAGGAAGATCGGCCCGGTCTCGGCATAGGGCTGCGCCTGCGGAAAGGGGCGGTGGGCGAGGATCAGCATGCCTGCGCCCTTGGGAATGTATCTCAGGCAGTGGCGGCAGGGATTGCCGCCGCCATCCGACACCGTGCGCTCCGGCCGCTGGCCGTGGGCATCCGGCCCGCCATTCTGCAGGGCGCGGACAATCTCTGTGGGCAGGGGGGTGATTTTCAGCATCGCGTGTCTCCTTGTTGCTGTCCCGATCCTGCCGGAAGCGGCGGTCCCGGATCGACCCGGATCCTGCGCATCCCGCAGAAAGGCGGGGGCGCTCCCGCCAGCCCTGCGGGCATTGAAAATGCCTTGGGCTTGTTGGGCCGGGCGCCGCGCTGGCGCGCGGCGCAGCACCGTATCCCGGCCGGCTTTTCGGCAAGACTCCACATGAGAACAAAACAAGAATATCATGCGACTCATGTTCGCCGAATTTGCCTGCCTTTCCAACTTCACCTTCCTCACCGGGGCCTCGCACCCGGAGGAGTATGCGGCCCGTGCGCTGGAGCTGGGGATCGCGGCGATCGCCATTGCCGATGAAAACTCGGTGGCGGGCATCGTGCGCGCCCATGCGGAATGCCGCGACATTGCCCGCCGGGTGCGCGAGCGGCTGGCCTGGGACCGCACGCACACGCCGATTGGCCCGCCGCGGCCCAAAGGTATTCCGCAGCCGGCCTCCTTCCCGGTCTATGACACCGTGCGGCTGATCCCGGCGGCAAAGCTGATATTCACCGACGCGCCGGAGGTGATCGCGCTGCCCGTGAACCGCACCGGCTGGGGCAGCCTGACCCGGCTGCTGTCCACCGGGCGGCTGAGGGCGGAGAAGGGCAGCTGCATTCTGCACCTCGCCGACCTTCTGGAGTTTGCGGACGGCCTCCACCTGCTCCTGCTGCCGCAGGCGGGACAGGACCCGCGCGGCGCGGATGGATGGGCACCGCATATGGACGCGCTGACGCGCCGCTTTGGCTCCCGCATGCACCTCTTGATGGCGCCCGCCTATGACGGCGGCGACCGGGCGCGCTTTGCGCAGCTGGCGGAGCTGGCAAAACAGCTGAACCTGCCCCCCTTGGCCAGCGCCGCGCCAAGGATGCACCACGGCAGCCGCCGCCGCCTCGGCGATGTGCTGACCGCCATCCGCCTGCGCCGCAAGGTGGAGGAACTGGGCCGCGCCGCCATGGCCAACGGCGAGCAGCGGCTGCGGTCCGAGGCGGAGCTGCGCCGCCTGTTCCGCGATCATGAGCAGGCGGTGGACAATGCCGCCCGGCTGGTGGAGCAGCTCACCTTCTCGCTGGATGAGCTGCGCTATGACTACCCGGACGAGGGCAGCGAAAACGAAACCCCGCCGCAGCGCCTGCGCAGGCTCGCCGAAGAGGGTCTCAGCTGGCGCTACCCCGGCGGTGCGCCGCAGCGGGTGCGCGCGCTGCTGGAGCATGAGCTCACCCTGATCGCCAAGCTGAAATACGACCCCTATTTTCTCACGGTGCGCGACATCGTCGCCTTTGCACGTTCCCGCGGCATCCTCTGCCAGGGCCGCGGCTCGGCGGCAAACTCGGTGGTCTGCTACTGCCTCGACGTCACCTCCGTCAGCCCGGAACTGGGCACCATGGTATTCGAGCGTTTCGTTTCCGAAGCCCGCGACGAGCCGCCCGACATCGACGTGGATTTCGAGCACGAGCGGCGCGAGGAGGTGATCCAGTGGATCTATGAGTGCTACGGCCGCCACCGCGCAGGCCTCTGCGCCACGGTGATCCACTACCGTGGCAAGCGCGCCATCCGCGAGGTGGGCCGCGCCATGGGGCTGACCGAGGACACCATCTCGGCCATGTCCTCGCAGCTCTGGGGCTTCTTCAGCGCCAAGGGCGTGGAGGCGGAGCGGATGCGCGAGATCGGGCTGGACCCGGACAGCCGCCGCCTGCAGCTGACCCTGCAGCTGGTCGAGCAGATCATCGGCTTTCCCCGCCACCTGAGCCAGCATGTTGGCGGTTTTGTCATCACCCAAGGGCGCCTGGACGAGCTGGTGCCGATCGAGAACGCCACCATGGAGGGCCGCACGGTCATCTGCTGGGACAAGGACGACATCGACACGCTGGGCATTCTCAAGGTCGATGTGCTGTCCTTGGGCATGCTCACCTGCATCCGCAAGGCGTTTGATCTGATGCGCCAGCACCACCAGCTGGACTACAGCCTCGCCACCCTGCCGCCAGAGGACCCGGAAGTCTACAACATGCTGTGCCGCGCCGACAGCATCGGCGTCTTCCAGGTCGAAAGCCGGGCGCAGATGAACTTTCTGCCCCGGATGCGGCCGCGCTGTTTCTATGACCTGGTGATCGAGGTCGCCATCGTCCGCCCAGGCCCGATCCAGGGCGACATGGTGCACCCCTATATCCGCCGCCGCAACAAGGAGGAGCCGGTGCATTTCCCCTCGGATGCGCTGGGCGAGGTGCTGGGCAAGACCCTCGGCGTGCCGCTGTTCCAGGAGCAGGCGATGCAGATCGCCATCGTCGGTGCGGGCTTCACGCCGGAGCAGGCCGACCGGCTGCGCCGCTCGCTCGCGACCTTCAAGAAACACGGCAGCGTCAGCGAGTTCCGCTCCCTGTTCCTGCGCGGCATGGCGAAGAACGGCTATGACGCGGAGTTCTCCGAGCGCTGTTTTTCCCAGATCGAGGGCTTCGGCTCCTACGGCTTCCCCGAAAGCCATGCCGCCAGTTTTGCCCTGCTGGTCTATGCCTCGGCCTGGATCAAGTGCCACCATCCGGGGATCTTTGCTTGCGCGCTGCTGAATGCGCAGCCGATGGGGTTTTACGCGCCCGCCCAGATCGTGCGCGACGCCCGCGCGCACGGGGTGGAGGTGCGCCCGGTCTGCATCAACAACTCCTACTGGGACAACGTGATGGAGCCGGACGGTCAGGGCGGCCTGGCGCTGCGGCTGGGGTTCCGCCAGATCAAGGGCCTGCGCGACGAGGACGCCGCCTGGCTGACTGCCGCCCGCGGCAACGGCTACCACGAGGTGGAGGACGTCTGGCGCAAGGCGGGCATCGCGCCGCCGGTGATCGAGCGGCTGGCGGAGGCGGATGCCTTTGCCGCCCTTGGCCTCAACCGGCGCGAGGCCTTGTGGGCGGCCAAGGCGATCACCGCCCGCAAGCCGCTGCCGCTGTTTGCCCGCGAACTGGAGGGCGAGGGGATTTACGAGCCCGCCGCCGATCTGCCGCAGATGGGGCTGGGCGAGGAGGTGGTGGAGGATTACGTCGCCATGCGGCTGTCCTTGCGCGCCCATCCGGTGGCGCTGATCCGGCATCTGCTGACGCCGCAGAACAGGGACGGCAGCACGGGGGACGGACCGGGGATTTGAGTATTTTGGGGAAAGATGAAGCGGCGGGGCAGGGTCCTGCCGCCGCCAGGGGCCCTGATAACGCCAACTGTGGCAGCAATGACGGTTCACCCCGGCGCGGCAAGGCGTTAGAAGGCTAGCGAACATTGCCTTGCCCGGAGCTTTTGACATGACCGTACCCAAACCCGTTGTCCTGTGCATCCTCGACGGCTGGGGCAGCGGCGAGCCGGGCAAGGCGAACGCGCCCTATCTGGCGCAGACCCCGGCCTTCGATGCGATCATGGCCAGGGGGCCGGCGGCGAAACTCATCACCCATGGGCCGGATGTGGGGCTGCCGACCGGGCAGATGGGCAACTCCGAGGTCGGCCACACCAACATCGGCGCGGGCCGGGTGGTGGCGATGGATTTGGGCCAGATCGACCTGGCGATCGAGGACGGGTCGTTCTTTGAGAACGAAGCCCTGCAGGCCTTCATCGCGCAGCTGAAGGAAAGCGGCGGCGCGGCGCATCTGATGGGGCTGGTCTCGGACGGCGGCGTGCACGGGCATATCAACCACATCCTGGCGGCGGCCAGGGCGATCACCGATGCCGGCGTGCCGGTCTGGCTGCATGCGATCACCGACGGCCGCGATGTGGCGCCGAAATCCGCGTTCCGCCATTTCCGGCGGCTGGAGGAGCGGCTGCCCGAGGGGGTGCGGATTGCCACCGTCACCGGGCGCTATTTCGCGATGGACCGCGATAACCGCTGGGGCCGCGTCAGCGAAGCCTATGACGCGATGATCCGCGCGTTGGGCCGGCCGGGGCAGACAGCGCACGGCGCGGTGGACCACGCCTATAACCAGTCGGAAACCGATGAGTTCATCGGCGCGACGGTGCTGCAGGGCTATGAGGGCGTGAAGGATGGCGACGGGTTCTTCTGCCTCAACTTCCGCGCCGACCGCGCGCGGGAGATCCTGCGCGCCATCGGCGAGCCGGGCTTTGCCGAGTTCGACGTGGGCGAGCGCCCGAAACTGGCGGCGCTGCTGGGCATGGTGGAGTATTCCGACAGCCACAACGAATACATGACCACTGCCTACCCCAAGGCGGCGATCGTCAACACGCTGGGCGCCTGGGTGGCCAAGCAGGGCAAGCGCCAGTTCCGCCTGGCCGAGACCGAGAAATACCCGCATGTGACCTTCTTCCTCAACGGCGGCAAGGAAGAGCCGGAGGAGGGCGAGGACCGCTATATGCCGAAGTCGCCGAATGTGGCGACCTATGATCTGCAGCCGGAGATGTCGGCGCCGGAAGTGACGGAGAAATTCGTCGAGGCAATCGAGGCGGGCTATGACCTGATCGTCACCAATTACGCCAACCCCGACATGGTCGGCCACACCGGCGATCTGAAGGCGGCGGTCCGCGCCTGCGAGGCGGTGGATCAGGGGCTGGCCAAGGTGGTGGCGGCGCTGGAAAAGGCGGGCGGCGCGATGATCGTCACCGCCGACCACGGCAACTGCGAGGTGATGGTGGACCCGGTGTCCGGCGGTGCCCATACCGCTCATACGCTCAACCTGGTGCCGGTGGCGCTGGTTGGCGGGCCGGAGGGCGCGAAGCTGCGCGACGGGCGGCTGGCCGACCTGGCCCCCACCATCCTGGAGTTGATGGGGCTGGAGAAACCAGCCGAGATGACCGGGGAGAGCCTGCTGTCATGATCCGCCGCGCGGGCCTGATGCTGCTGGCCGTGCTGGCCGCGCCGCTGCCGGCGGCCGCGGATCCGGCCGGGGCCGCGCGGGAGGCGGCGGAACAGCTGGAGCAGGCCTCGGTCCGGCTGCAGGACGCGGACAGCTCGCGCGACCGGGTGAAGGCGCTGACCGCCACTGTGAAGGCCTATGAGGCGGGGCTGGCCGCGATGCGCGACGGGTTGCGCCGGGTGGCGCGGCGCGAGGGTCAGCTGAGCGCGCAGCTGGCGGCGCGGCAGGAGGAAGTCTCGGGCCTCCTCGGCATCATCCAGACCATTGAAACCGCGCCGCCGCCGGTGCTGATGGTGCATCCGTCGGGGCCGCTTGGCGCGGCGCGCTCCGCGATGATGCTGGCGGAGGTGACGCCGGCGCTGCAAGCCAAGGCCCAGGCGCTGAAGACCGATCTGGACGAGGTGCAGAGCCTGCGCCTGCTGCAGCAGAACGCCGCCAGGACGCTGGAAGAGGGGCTGGCCGGGGTGCAGAGCGCGCGGGTGCAGCTGTCGACCGCGATTGCCGACCGCACCAGCCTGCCGAAACGCTTCACCGAGGACCCGGTGCGCACCGCCATCCTGATCTCCTCGACCGAGACGCTGTCGGGCTTTGCCGACGGGCTGGCGGAGATCGCCGGCGGCGAAATCGCCGCCAGCAAGGCCGACATCAGCGCGCTGCGCGGCAGCCTGCCGCTGCCGGTCGAGGGGCTGGTGCTGCGCCGCTACGGCGAGCGCGATGCCGCGGGCATCGCCCGCCCCGGCCTGCTGGTCGCGGCGCGGCCGCGGGCGCTGGTCACCGCGCCCACGGCGGCCACCATCCGCTACCGCGGGCCGCTGCTGGATCTGGGCAACGTGGTGATTCTGGAGCCGCAGCCGGAGACGCTGTTTGTGCTGTCGGGCCTGGCCGAGGTGTTCGGCGAGACAGGCCAGGTGATCCCCGAGGGAACCCCTGTCGGGCTGATGAGCGGAGAAAATCCGAAACCGGACGCGATTCTGTCAACAAGCGGTGAAGGGGGTGGAACTGACCGGACAGAAACGCTCTATATAGAAGTGAGAATGGACAACAGCCCGGTGGACCCCGAAACGTGGTTCCGCACTGGAAAAGGTGGATGAAGGCTTGATGAAAAAATTTGCGATGGCCGCCGTTGGCGGCACGCTGGCAGGGATCGTTGCAACAACCTATGTGGCGGGGCCCTTGCTGGCGCAGGAAGAGGCGCGCGAGGCGAACGTCTATGAGCAGCTGGACCTGTTCGGCGATATCTTCGAGCGCATCCGGGCGCAGTATGTCGAGGAAGTTGACGAGAAGGAGCTGATCGAGGCGGCCATCGGCGGCATGCTGGCGTCGCTGGATCCGCATTCCAGCTACCTGTCGCCGGATGATGCCGACAAGATGCGGGTGCAGACCCGCGGCGAGTTCGGCGGCCTGGGCATCGAAGTCACCCAGGAGGAGGGCTTTGTCAAAGTGGTCTCCCCGATCGATGGCACCCCGGCGGACGAGGCCGGGATGGAAGCCGGAGATTTCATCACCCATGTCGATGGCGAAAGTGTGCTGGGCCTGTCTCTGGACGATGCGGTGGAGCTGATGCGCGGGCCGGTCGGCTCGGAGATCGTGATCACCGTGGTGCGCGAGGGCGAGCCGGAGCCGTTCGACGTGTCGATCATCCGCGACACCATCAAGCTGACCGCGGTGCGGGCCCGCACCGAGGGCGACACCGTGGTGATGCGGATCACCACCTTCAATGACCAGACCACGCCGAACCTCGAGGAAAACCTCAAGAAGCAGATCGAGGAAGCCGGCGGCATGGACAATGTCAACGGCATCGTGCTGGACCTGCGGAACAACCCGGGCGGCCTGCTGACCCAGGCGATCAAGGTGGCCGACAGCTTCCTGGAATCGGGCGAGATCGTCTCCACCCGCGGCCGCGATCCGGAAGACGGCGAGCGTTTCAACGCGACCCCGGGCGACCTGGCCAAGGGCAAGCCGATCGTGGTGCTGATCAACGGCGGTTCGGCTTCGGCCTCGGAAATCGTCGCGGGCGCGCTGCAGGACCACCGCCGCGCCATCGTGGTGGGCACCAAGTCCTTCGGCAAGGGCTCTGTCCAGACGGTGATGCCGCTGAAGGGCGAGGGCGCGATGCGGCTGACCACGGCACGTTATTACACGCCGTCGGGCCGCTCGATCCAGGCGCTGGGCGTCTCCCCCGACATCGTGGTGGCGCAGCCGCGCCGCACCCCTGCAACCGAGGAAGAGGACGGCCCGTCCCGCCGGTCGCGCTCGGAAGCGGATCTGCGCGGCAGCCTGAACAATGACAGCCTGTCCGAGGACGAGGTCCGCCAGATCGAGGAAGAGCGCGAGAAGGCCGAGAAAGCTGCGGAACTGCGCGAGCAGGACTATCAGCTGGCCTATGCCATCGACATCCTGAAGGGGATGGTGGCGCTGGGGCCGAAGTAAGGCCCGCGCAAGCGCGCAGCACGAAAGGGGCCGTCCGGTTGGGCGGCCTTTATTTCATTTCCGGCATCCCGCCGGGTCCGGCGGGATGGTGCTGTGCCGATATGCGCTGTGTCCCAGTGAAGGGGGCGGCGCCGCCGGATGGAGGTGGACAGACCCCACAGGAGGCCTGCTCGGGCAGGATTTCCTGAACGACCCCCTTTTTTTATCAGGGCCGGTCTCCTTGTGTCGCGCAGGCAGCCACACAGATGCCTGCGCCTCGTGTCATGGCCCGTGCGCTGAACCATGGCGGGGGATCGATCAGGAGGCAGTCTGGCACCGGGAAATGAGGATCTCGTGAAGGCGGCGTACGGTGGGGGCGCAACACCTGCCTGATCGCGTTCGGCGCGGTGCCCGAAAACCTGTTGACTGCACAGCCAGCGTCCGCCCAACGTACGGCATTATTCAACACAAGTATTTTTGCGGGGGCCGGCTGCCGGCCCAATGCGCGCCAGGAAATCGGAGAAATCCATGGACAAAATTCTGCTGATGATCATTTCCCTCTTCGCCGGGGCTGCGGGTGTGTACTTCTTTCTGCAGGGCAAACAGCCGGGGGTGACCGAAACGACGCCGGTGGTCTCGGAGCCGCGGCTGATCAATGCGCTGGAAACAACCGAAGCCTATTCCGCCAATGCGCTGGTTCTGGTCAAGGAACGGAATTTTTTCGGAAAGGAAAACAACGCCGTCTACGTTTCTCAATGGCAGCAGAAGGTGGTCATCGGGGTGGATTTCACCGGGTTCGACTGGAAAACCGTCAGCGGCATCGGAGAAGAGCTGAAAGAGGGCGGCAATACCGTCAGCGGGACCATCCCTGAGCTGAAGGTGCTGCATGAATACATTGTCAAAGGCAGCGAGAAGAACGAGGTCGCCAGCCGGATCGTCAATTTTGACGAGGATAAGGTTCTGGGGGCTGCAGCGGCTGCTCGCCGCGGGGCAGCCGACAGCTGCAGCCGCGACATGATCCTGTACCGGGATGAGGTGGTGCAGCATGCGATGGATACGGTGGTTCGCAACCTGTCGGCCGCAATGCCGTTGGATGCCGGGGGCGCGCCCTTGGTGACCTTCGACCTGCATTTCGAGAACGAGGCGGCGCTGCTGGCCGGGATCGCGGCGCGCAAGGCAGGCGGTCAGGGGCCGCAGTCCTGCAGCGGAGTTGAATACATCAACTGAGGCGGCTGGCCGGGGAACCTCGGACCCGGCGCATCTCGCGCCATCGTGACAATAAACGCCCGATATCCGGCGTACTGGCGGGGCGGGCTGGGCTATGGTCGCCGCATGATGTTTGACCTGCCTGATTCCCGGACGCTCTACCAAGCTTTGCTGGACCGCGACGCCGCATTTGAGGGGCGCGCCTATGTCGGCGTGACCTCCACCGGCATCTTTTGCCGGCTGACCTGCCCGGCGCGCAAACCCAAGTTCGAGAACTGCCGGTTCCACGCCACGCCGGGCGACTGCATCGAGGCGGGCTTCCGCGCCTGCAAGCGCTGCAAGCCGCTGGCGGCGGCGGCCGGGGATGATCCGATGGTGCAGGACCTGCTGGCGCGGCTGGAGGCGCGGCCCGCTTACCGCTGGGGCGAGGGCGACCTGGTGCGGCTGGGGCTGGATGCCTCCACCGTGCGGCGCGCCTTCAAGCGGCATTTCGGCATGACCTTCCTGGAGATGGCGCGGCAGCGCCGCCTGCGCGAGGGGTTCACGGCACTGAAGGCGGGCGAGCCGGTGATTGCGGCGCAGCTCGATGCGGGGTTCGAAAGCGCCAGCGCCTTCCGTGCGGCCTTTGCCAAGCTGGTGGGGATTGCACCCGGCGCGTTCCGCAAGGATGCGCTGCTGCTGGCGGATTGGATCGATACGCCCTTGGGTGCGATGATTGCGATCAGCTGCGCCCATCAGCTGCATCTGCTGGAGTTTGCCGACCGCAAGGCGCTGCCGCGGGAGGTGGCCAAGCTTCAGAAAGCGCAGCCCGGCGGCCTGGGCTTCGGCCGCCCCGCGCCGACGGAGCAGATCGCCGGGGAGCTGCGCCGGTTCTTTGCCGGGGAGGGCGCGGATTTCCGGACCCCGCTGGCGCTGCACGGCACCGGGTTCGAGCGCGAGGTCTGGCGCTATCTGCTGACCATTCCGGCGGGCGAAACCCGCAGCTATTCGCAGGTGGCGCAGGAGCTGGGGCGGGCTACGGCCACGCGGGCGGTGGCGCGGGCCAATGGCGCCAACCAGCTGGCGCTGGTGGTGCCCTGCCACCGGGTGCTGGCGGCGGACGGATCGCTGACCGGCTACGGCGGCGGCCTTTGGCGCAAGCAGCGGCTCATTGAGATTGAAACAGGCTACAGACAGAGGATTTCAGCATGACATATTCCGACCGCGCCAAGGCATTTGCGGCGCTGCACCAGCCGGGCAATCCGGTGGTTTTGTACAACATCTGGGACGCGGGCAGCGCCAGGGCGATTGCCGGGGCGGGGGCCAGGGCGCTGGCGACCGGCAGCTTCCCGGTGGCCGCGGCGCAGGGGTTTCCGGACGGCGAGCAAGTGCCGCTGGAGTTCGTGCTGGGCAATGCGGAACGCATCGTGGCCGCCACGGAGCTGCCTGTCACCATTGATTTCGAGGGCGGCTATGCCCGCGAGCCGGACCAGCTGACCGCCAATGCGAAGCGGCTGGCAGAGACCGGCGCGGTCGGCCTCAATTTCGAGGATCAGGTGGTCGGCACCGCGGAGTTCTACAGCATCGAAGAGCAGGCCCGGCGGGTGGCCGCGGTGCGGGCGGCCCATGCGGATCTGTTCGTGAACGCGCGCACCGATCTGTTTCTGAAGGAAAAGGACGCTGCCAAACACGCCGCCTTGCTGCCGGAGGCGCTGGAGCGCGCGGCGGCCTATGCAGAGGCCGGCGGCAACGGGTTCTTTGTGCCGGGCCTGACGGACCCAGATCTGATCGCGCGGGTCTGCGAGGGCTGTTCGCTGCCGGTCAACACGATGATGCGCGGCATCACGCTGGAGACCGCCCGGCAGGCCGGGGTGGCGCGCTGCAGCTATGGCCCGATCCCGCATGACAGGCTGATGCAGGTGCTGGCCGAGCATTTCCAGGCGCTGGAGTAAGCCGCCGCTTACATGGTTTCCAGGCAGTGGCGGCGGAAGGCGCGCTTCAGCATGTCGAGCTCGGCGCGCAGCAGTTCGACCTCGGCGCGCAGATCGTCCGCCACCGCCTCACCCGCGATCAGAGTGAAATCGCCCAGCCGGGTGCTGTCCGCGGCATCAAAGATCACGAAGGTCTGCACCCCGTCGGCCAGTGCCTCCGCCGGGACCGGTATGGCGACCAGCCAGTCGCCGTCTGCCTGGCCTTCGCTGAGGATCACGTTTTCGACCGGCTGATCCTGGAACATCACGGTGATATCGGGCCGCGCGCCGCTGGCCGGGGCATTGCCGATCTTGCCTTCCCAGATGCCGTTGCGGAAACGGATTTTGGTCAGTGTCAGGTCGCTCATGTCAGGTTACTCATCGGGCTGGGCTCCTCAGATCGCCGCGCGGCGGTGGCGCGAGAAGGTCAGGTCGCGCAGGATGACCTGGTTCAGGTCCGGCGCCTCGAAGATCAGGTCGAGCCAGATCTTCTCGATCCGCTTTTCGTTCAGCTTGGAATAGGCGAGGTCGAATTCCACCACGATGTTCTTCTCCTCCTGCGGCAGCTCGCGCACCAGCTGTTCGGTGTTGGGGCCGTGCTGGATGTTGAGGCGGGCGAAGATCTCAATCGGTTTTTCGGATTCGATGATGCTGTCGATGCGCAGCAGGTGCTGGCGGGTGATGCCTTCGGCGGCTGCCGGCGGCAGGTCGATCACCAGCGACAGGAAGGAGCCGTCGAACTTGAACACATCCATGCGCAGGCCGAAGGGGGCGAGGTCCTCCTCGCGGGTGTTCCTGAGCTGGCGCAGGGTCAGTTCGGAGAAGGCGCAGTCGTGGAACAGCTGCACCTCATTGCCCAGCCGGGCCTTGGGCGGCACCGAGGCCATGCCGCGCTCCGGCAAGGGGCCGCGCCACATTTCGGGTCGCCAGGACCAGTCGGTGCCATGCGGGCGCGGAAAGAAGGAGGAACCGATCTGGGGCAGCGCCAGGCGGCCGTCGGCGGTGTGGATCAGCCGGTCCAGATGGGTGCGCAGCTGGCGGGCCTGGTTGCGCTGGCGGCGCAGCTCCGACAGCGGCGCGCGGGAGGATTCCTCTGCCGCGGCGCGCCAGCGGCGCAGGCTGCGCAGGTGAAGCAACCGGTCCATGATCCTGCCCATCGTGCTCTCTCTTGCCTGTTGTTCGGTCTTGCTTGCCGGTGCGGCCCCGGTGCAGGGCCGGCCGCAGTGTAACCGGGGGCGGCTATTGAAATAAACCGGCAATCCGCTGCCCGAGCCCGCGTTTTTTGCGCGGGTCCGCCCCGGTGCCGGCGGCTTGCGCCGGCCCGGATGCCGGGCGGGGCTGCGGCCGCAGGCCGGGTGCGGCGGCTGCGGGCGGCAGCGCCGCCGCGGTTTCCAGCGACGGCAGGGTGGAGGCCTCCAGCGTGCGGTGGGTCATCTCGTTCAGCAGGGCGGCGCCGTGGCTGCCCAGGGTGCGGCTGTCCTCGGGGGCGTAGAGCGCCAGGGCCACCAGGTGGCGGTCCAGCACAAAGGCGCCGCGCCAGTGGACCGGGCTGGCGCTGTCGGCGACGGCGCCGGGGAACTCCAGCTTGACCAGCGGCAGCAGCTGGTCCTCGCTGCTTTCCAGCACCCTGGCGTCCGGAAACATGGCGGCGATATCAGCGGCGCGCGGGGCGGCGGCTGCGGGCCTGGCGGGGCCGATAGACGCGGTGAGAACCGCCGATTTGCGGGCGCCGAACCAGTTCTGGCGGCCCATGCGGCTGCAATGGGCCAGGAGGGCGAAGCCGCCGCTGCTGTCGGGCTGGCTGCTGCGGCGGTCAAAGCAGTAGCCCCCGGGCGCGGCCAGCAGCACATCGCCGCCGGCAAAGGACATCACCTCGACGCCGGCCTGCGGCGCCTGCCCGGCGGTGCGGGCGGAAAAGGGCATGTTCCGGGGCGCCGGGCTGCATCCGGCCAAGGCCATCGCTGCCAGCACAATTGCCGCCGCCGCGCCGCGCCGCATGGGCGCGTTTCCGCCGGGTGCGGGAAAAGGCACGGATTTCCCGTTGCTTGTTCTGATCACTGCTGTTCCTGCCGGTCTTGTTTTTTAAGGGAAACATTACGGAGCGGGGGGCAGGGCGGCAAGCCTGAACCGCCAGGGCGGGTGCCCGGCTTGCCTTGGCGTTGCAGCAATGCATAACGTGGGCCGGATTGCCGCCTGCGCGGCCCGGAGGAAACATGCACGACAGGTACAGCTACAGGGCGCATGAGGCATTGGTGCGCTTTGCCCGTCTCCGGCCGGCGCTGTGGCGGCTGATGCTGGGGCTGGTGCTGGTGGCATCGGTCAGCCTTGCGATGACGGCGGCGCTGCAGGTGATCCTGGCAGGGCTGTTTCCCGGCGACTGGCTGCAGGGACTGGCGGATGGCAGCACGCCCGGCGCGATGCTGGTGCTCCTGGGCAGTTTCGCCTTTCTGTCGCTGGGAGTGGCGATGGCGGCGCGGCTGTTCCATCAGCGCGGCTTCGCCACCGTGACCGGCCATCTGCGCCCGCTCATGCACCAGTTCGGGCGGGTCTGTCTGTATCTCTTGGGCCTCAGCCTGCTGCTGGTGGCGCTGCCGCCCTACGACATGGGGCCGCCGATGACACAGAACCTGCCGTTCTGGACCTGGCTCGGCATCCTGCCTGTGTCGATCGCTGCGGTGCTGGTGCAGACCGGTTCGGAGGAGATCCTGTTCCGCGGCTACATCCAGCAGGCTCTGGCGGCGCGGTTCCGGCATCCGGCGGTCTGGCTGCTGGTGCCCTCGGCGCTGTTCGCGTTCGGCCACTATCTGCCGGCCGAGGCCGGGGATAATGCGCTGGTGATCACCGCCTGGGCGGGGCTGTTCGGGGTGCTGATGGCCGACCTGACGGCGCGGGCCGGCACACTGGGGCCGGCGATGGCGGTGCATTTCTTCAACAACGTCACCGCGCTGCTGCTGTTCGGCTCGCCCAGCAGCCTGAACGGGCTGGCGCTGTACCTGATCCCCTTCGACCTGGCGGACGTGCAGGCGCTGCGGCCGTGGATGGCGGTCGACTTCGCCCTGATGCTGGTCAGCTGGCTTTGCGCAAGGCTTGCCATACGCCGCTGATTGCAATTGCGGCCAAGGCGTCTTATCTGGGGGGCAAACCGCGCCCCCGGAGAGGCAAGCTATATGAACTGGATCACCAACTACGTCCGGCCCAAGATCAACTCGATCTTTTCGCGCCGTGAAGTGCCCGAGAACCTTTGGCAGAAATGCGATGAATGCGGCACGATGCTGTTTCACCGCGAGCTGAGCGACAATCAGAACGTCTGCACCAGCTGCGGCCATCACATGCATATTTCGCCGCGCGACCGTTTCACCGCGCTGTTTGACGGCGGCGTGTTCACCGAGGTCGCGGTGCCGGAGCCGCTGGCCGACCCGCTGAAGTTCAAGGATCAGAAGAAATACCCCGAGCGGATCAAGGCCGCGCAGAAGAAGACCGGCGAGAAAGAGGCGATGCTGGTGGCTGCCGGCGAAATCGGCCGCACCCCGATCATCGCCGCCGCGCAGGACTTTTCCTACATGGGCGGCTCGATGGGCATGTATGTCGGCAATGCGATCATCGCCGCGGCTGAGGAAGCCGTGAAGCTGGGCCGCCCGCTGGTGCTGTTCTCGGCGGCCGGCGGCGCCCGGATGCAGGAAGGCATCCTGTCGCTGATGCAGATGCCGCGCACCACCGTTGCGGTGGAGATGCTGAAAGAGGCAGGCCTGCCTTATATCGTGGTGCTGACCCATCCGACCACCGGCGGCGTGACCGCCTCCTACGCGATGCTGGGCGACGTGCATATCGCCGAGCCGAACGCGCTGATCTGCTTTGCCGGCCCGCGGGTGATCGAGCAGACCATCCGCGAGAAGCTGCCGGAGGGTTTCCAGCGCGCCGAGTACCTGCTGGACCACGGCATGCTGGACCGGGTGACCCCGCGCACCGAGATGCGCGAAGAGCTGATCACCATCATCCGGATGCTGATGGGCCTGCCGCCGCAGGTGGTGGGCGACCTGCCGGTGCCGGAGAAGCAAGACGCCGCCAAGGCCGCAAACGCGCCGGCGGATGGCGCAGTCAGCGAAGAAGCGGCCGAGTAATCCGGCCTATAGTGACTCGCCCGGCCGCGCGGCCGGGCCGCGCCCGTCCTCTCAAGGGCGGGCGCTGTTCTTTGCCCCGCAAGAAACTCCGACCTGACAGGACCAGGCTGATGACCCAGACCTCCGACGCGATCCTCGCCCGCATGATGGCGCTGCACCCCAAGATCATCGACCTGACGCTGGACCGGGTCTGGCGGCTGCTGGCCGCACTGGACAACCCGCAGGACAAGCTGCCGCCGGTGATCCATCTGGCAGGCACCAACGGCAAGGGCTCGACCCAGGCGATGATCCGGGCGGGTCTTGAGGGCATGGGCAAGAGCGTTCACGCCTACACCTCGCCGCATCTGGCGCGCTTTCACGAGCGGATCCGGCTGGCGGGCGAGCTGATCTCCGAGCCGCATCTGACTGAGGTGCTGGACGAGTGCTATGCCAGGAACGGCGGCGAGAACATCACCTATTTCGAGATCACCACGGTGGCGGGTCTCCTGGCGTTTTCGCGCACGCCCGCGGATTACACCCTGCTGGAGGTCGGTCTGGGCGGGCGTCTGGACGCCACCAACGTGATCACGCCCGAGGTGTCGGTGATCACCCCGATCTCCATCGACCACGAGCAGTTCCTGGGCAACACGCTGGCCAAGATCGCCGCGGAGAAGGCAGGCATCATCAAGCGCGGGGTGCCGGTGGTGGTCGGCCCGCAGCCCGAGGAGGCGATGGAGGTGATCGAAGCCACCGCTGCCCGCCTTGGCGCGCCGCTGATTGCCCATGGCCAGCACTGGCACGTCTATGAGGAACGCGGCCGCCTGGTGTTCCAGGACGAGAACGGCCTCTTGGACCTGCCGCTGCCTGCCCTGCTGGGCGCGCATCAGATCCAGAACGCCGGCGCGGCGCTGGCGGCGCTGCGCCACCTGGGCGCCGACGAGGCCGCCTGCGAGGCCGCCATGCTGAACGCCGAATGGCCTGCCCGGATGCAGAAGCTGAAAACCGGCCCGCTGATCGAGGCCGCGCCGGAGGCAGAGCTGTGGCTGGACGGCGGCCACAACGCCGCGGCCGGGGTGGCGCTGGCGGATGTGCTGGCCAAGCTGCCGGAGCGCCCGACGCATCTGATCTGCGGCATGCTGAACACCAAGGACGTGAGCGGCTACATGGCGCCGCTGGCGCCGCATGTGGCCAGCCTGACCGCGATCTCGATCCCGGATGAGATCAACACGCTCAGCGCTGAAGAGACCGAGGCCGCGGCCAAGTCGGTCGGCATCGAGGCCGGCACGGCGGACAGCACCCTTGCGGCGCTGAAGGCGATTGCTGCGAAAGACCCGCAGGCGCGGGTGCTGATCTGCGGTTCGCTCTATCTGGCGGGCCATATCCTGCGCGAAAACGGCTGAACCCTGCAGCATGGGCGGGGGAGGTTCTCCCGCCCGGTTTCGACCTGCCGGTCTCACCCCGTTGGGCCAGGCGCCGCTGGCGCGGCGCGGCCGCTTTTCATCTTTCCGGAAATACTCCGGGGGGGAGGCCGCGAGGCCGAGGGGGCAGCGCCCCCTTCCTGCTGCCAGCCGCTAGTCCAGAACGTAGTTCACCGGTTCCAGTTTCGGCGGCACATCGCGCCCCAGAGCGTTGCAGACCGAGATTTCCATCACCCGGCACATGGCGCTGAGCGGCACCGAATTGGCCTGTTTGCGGAACGGGTGCTCCAGTTCGTGCGTCACCTCAGCCAGGCCGAAGAACACATAGGCCACCACCGCCGCCACCAGCGGCTCGAACCAGCCGGCGCTGTCCAGGAGGGCAAAGGGCAAGAGCAGGCAGTAGAGATACGTGGTGCGCCAGACCAGCAGCGAATAGACGAAGGGCAGCGGCGTGGTCAGCAGCCGCTCATTGCCGGCCTGGGCGGCCGGAAATGCCGCCAGGCGTTCGGCCAGGGCGCGCTGGCCGAAACCGTCGATGCGGCCGTCCTCTGCCATTTCCCGCAGGCGGGCGGCGATGTCGCGCAGGGCGGCGTTGGGGCTGTTTTCCGTCTGCATCAGCTGCTCTGCCGCCTCCGGCCCGACCCAATGGCGCACCGTCTCCGCGACCTCATCGCCGCGCAGCTGGGCGCGGTGCAGGTGGTGGAAGGCAAGGATGCGGGTGAGGATGTATTCCTCGTCCGGGCCGTTGCCCGCAAAGATCCTGAGCTCCTGCGCCAGGCTGCGAACGTCGGAGACCATGCGGCCCCAGATCCGCCGCGCCTCCCACCAGCGGTCATAGGCGGCGTTGTTGCGGAAGCCGAGAAACAGCGACAGAGACAGGCCGAAGACGCCCATCGCGGCGATGGAAATCTGCGGCATCGCAACGACATAACGGTCCAGCACCAGCACCAGCAGCGCCCAGAGCGCGGCGCCGATGATGTTGGGCAGGATGCGCGGCACCACCGATCCGCTCAGGATCAGGAAGATCTCCCGCCGCCGGGGCGTGTCGCGGACGATCATGGGGCGCCGCTCTCCCCGCCGCTCCCCCAGTCCTTGTCCTGCATCTCGCGCAGGCGGGAGGCAGTGCGTTCGAACTCGAACGTGCCCTCGCCCTCGACATAGAGCATCTCGGGCTGGGCCGCGGCGGAGCAGATCAGCCGCACCTTGGCCTCATACAATGCGTCGATCAGGGTGACGAAGCGTCTGGCCTCGTTGAAGTTGTTGCGGCTGAGGCGGGGAATGTCCTCCATGATCAGCACTTTCACCTCCCCGGCGAGGGCGAGGTAGTCGCCCGGCCCCAGCATCTTGCCGCAGAGGTCATAGAAAGTGGCCCGCGCCACCCCGTTGCGGAAGGCGGGCAGGGTCACTTCGCGGCCCTTCACCTCCAGCGTCAGCGGCGGGGCATCGCCGCCGCCGGTGAGATCCTGCCAGATCGCCCGGATCTGGGCGCGGGCCTCGGCGTCCACCGGGGCGAAATAGACCTGCGCGCCGGTCAGCCGGTGCTGGCGGTAGTCGATGGGGCTGACCATCTCATGCACCTCCATCTGCGCCTTGATCAGATCGATGAAGGGCAGGAACAGCTGCCGGTTGAGGCCGTTCTTGTAGAGGTCGTCCGGCACCCGGTTGGAGGTGGTGATCACGGTGACGCCGGCGGCAAACAGCGCCTCGAACAGGCGCCCCACGATCATCGCGTCGGTGATGTCGGTGATCTGCATCTCGTCAAAGGCCAGCAGCCGCACCGACTCAGCCACCTCTGCCGCCACCGGGGCCAGCGCATCCTCAACTCCGTTCTGGCGGGCCTCATGCATTTTGGCGTGGATTTCCTGCATGAAGGCATGGAAATGCACCCGCCGCGACGGGATGCCGTCGAGGCTGTCGACGAACAGGTCCATCAGCATCGACTTGCCGCGCCCGACCCCGCCCCAGAGGTATAGCCCCTTGACCGGCTCATAAGCCGCCTTGCGGAAGAAGCCGCGCTTCACCGGCGGCGCCATCAGGCCTTCGGCGATGCGGTCGAAATGCGGAAGGACGGCTTCCTGGGCCGGATCGGGCTTCAATTCGCCCGCGTCGATCTTCTGCCGGTAAAGCGTGCTCAAATGGGTCATAGGAAAGGGATAGCGCGGGGCGCAGGGGATGGGAAGCGGGGGATTGGCGGCGGCTGCCCGGCGGTTCAGCCGAAGCGCTCCCGCGTCAGTTCCACGAAATTCTCCACCGTGCGCCTGCCGCGGTCCTCCTGCTCCTGCAACAGGTCCGCGACCAGATGCCGGGTCGCCTTTGCGTGCTCCAGTTCAGCCGGGCTGGTGCCATAGGCAATGCCGTAGCGCCCCGGCGCGTGGTTCTCGTTCCACTCCGCACGGCTGGCGTAGATCCCCGGGATCACCACGCTCTGGCAGCCGCAGATGGCAGCGTACTGGGAATAGAAAGTCGCCTCGTCATAGGAATAGAAAGTGTCGCAGCGGTTGAAGATGTCCGCGATTTCCTCATGCGAGAGGCCGTCAATTTGGATGGCGTTTTCGGTCTCCGGGATGCGGTCCTTGTGCGCGCCCTTGCGCACGATGTAACAGGCGCCGCTGCGGTCCGGGCGGTTCTGGTTGTGGTAGACCGGGTTGCGCCGCCACATGAACAGATCAGTGGCCCCGCCAGTGATTTCCGGAATGTCGCAGATGCTGCCGGCCCGGAAGAACATTTCCCCCTCGGTGAACTCATACGGGTTCTCGACGCCAGGTTTATACAGCAGCCAGCGGGCCACGTTGCGTGCCTGCATCGGATTGCCCAGGGTGACCTCGGGGTAGACGACGATGCTGGACTGCGTGAAATCGGCAGGCCGGGCCACCGGGGTGTCGAGGGCCGGGTTGGTGCCGTAGGGGCGTGCCCAGCGGGAGCCGGGCAGTCGCAGCCGCGACAGCACCTCTGCCCGCAGACCGGAGGCCGGCAGGCGGCGCCATGGCCACAGGAAGGCCTGCTCGCCCAGACCGTTCAGCGTGTTGACCAGCTCATGCAGGAATATGCTGCCGCCGCTGTCGGGGTCGAAGGCGGGGGCATAAACGATGTAGTTCGGCCGCTCTGTCATCTGAGGTCCTGTCAATGGCTTGGCGCGTGGCAGCTTAGTCCGCTTCGGCGGCGAGATACTGCTGTTCCAGTTCCAGAAGATCGCGCTTGCGGTCTTTCAGCCGCCGCGCCGGGCTGCCTGCGTAGATGGTCCAGGGGCTGGTGGATTTCAGCACCAGCGAGGCCGAGCCGACCGAGCAGCCCTCTGCCAGTGTCACGCCGGGCGAGATCAGCGAGCCTGCGCCCACGATGCAATGGCGGCCGATGTGCACCGGCTCCTTGATTTCCGCCTTGTAGGCGGCAGGAACCGTGGGGTTGGTCATGGTTGCGCCGCTGTAGTCGTCGGACTGTGAAAACACCGACACCCGGTAGGCCAGGGTTGCGAAATCCTCCATCGTGATGCCGGGGGTGCCGCCGGCCAGCAGGCAGAAGGGGCCGATATAGACATTGCGCCCCAGGCTGATCTTGCCCGAGACCACGCAGAAATCGTCGATCCGGCAGTTGTCGCCGATGTGCATCTTGTGCACCTCGTAGAGCGACGCCTTGTCGCTGATTTTCACGTTTCGGCCGAGGGAGGCAAAACCCATCTGCGCCAGGGCGTCCTGCGTGTAATAGGCCATCAGGGGTTCTGCTGCAGCCAGCTGCGGGCTGTCTCGATGACGGTTTTGATGCTGCTGCCGAGCGCGAAGAACATCGGCAGGCGCACCAGCCGGGCGGAGATATCGTTGGTCACCGGCAGGTCGCCGGCGCTGCGCCCGTAGCGCAGGCCCGCGGGCGCCGAATGCAGCGGCACATAGTGGAACGGGGCGATGATGCCCGCCTCGCGCATGCCGCCGATGAAGGCATCGCGGTCGTCCAGGTCGCGCATCAAGAGATAGAACATATGGCCGTTGCCGGTGGTGTCCGGCGGCGTCTTGGGCAGGGTGACGCGGCCTGCGGCCCCAAGATCGGCAAAGGCCGCGCAGTAGCGGTCGTAGAGCGCCAGCCGGGTTTCCAGGATCGCGTCCGACTGCTCCAGCTGGCCATAGAGGAAGGCGGCGATCAGCTCCCCCGGCAGGAAGGAGGAGCCGATGTCGACCCAGGTGTATTTGTCCACCTGGCCGCGCAGGAAGCGGGACCGGTTGGTGCCCTTCTCGCGGATGATCTCGGCGCGTTCCACCAGGTCGGGGCGGGTCAGGGTCAGCGCGCCGCCCTCGCCGCTGATGATGTTCTTGGTCTCATGGAAGCTGAACGCCGCCATATCCCCCAGCGACCCCGCCGGACGGCCCTTGTAGGTGGAGCCGAAGGCCTGCGCGGCGTCCTCCACCAGCACCAGATCGCGAGCGCGGGCGATCTCTGCCAGCCGGTCCATGTCGGCGGGGAAGCCCGCGTAATGCACCGCAAAGATGGCGCGGGTGCGGGTGCTGATGGCCGCGGAGACTTTCTCCGGGTCAATATTGAGCGTTTCGGGGTCGATATCGACAAACACCGGCACCGCGCCGCGCAGCGCCACGGCATTGGCGGTGGAGACAAAGGTGAACGAAGGCATGATCACCTCGTCGCCCGGCTGCAGATCGCAGAGCAGAGCCGCCATTTCCAGCGCCGCGGTGCAGGAATGGGTCAGGAGCGCCGCATCGGCGCCGGTCTTGTCCGCGATCTGGGCGTTGCACAGATGGGTAAAGCGGCCGTCGCCGGACAGCTGCCCGAACTCCAGCGCTTCCTGGATATGCGCCAGCTCCCCGCCGATCATCGAGGGTTTGTTGAATGGGATTTTCGCTGTGGCCATGTGCCAGCCCGCCTCGTTTGATCTTCGCGGACCTTTATATTGGCTTTGCCGGAAGCCGCAAGGGAACCGGATGCGGGGCCCGGCGGACTGGCGGCTGTATGCAAGAGCACCGGCAGCCCCGGGGGCGGCCCTGCACTCACATCAATATTTCTTAATGATGCGCCCAGAATTCCTGATTTGACCGGATGGCCAAATTCCTTAAGGGTTGCGCAGCCTGTCAGGAGAGACCCAATGGACCGTTCCGCGCCGCTGTTTACCCCCGTTCTGATCGTGGGCTGCATCATCATCATGGTGAGCTTTGCGGTGCGCGCCTCCTTTGGCGTCTTCCAGATCCCGATTGCCGAGGAGTTCGGCTGGCTGCGCTCGGAATTCTCGCTGGCGATTGCGATCCAGAACCTGGCCTGGGGCATCGGGCAGCCGGTTTTCGGCGCCATTGCCGAGAAGATCGGCGACCGCAAGGCGATTATCATGGGGGCCATCGTCTATGCCGCGGGGCTGGTGCTGAGCGCCTGGTCAACGACGCCGTTCGAGATGCAGTCCTATGAATGGCTGGTGGGCTTCGGCATCGCCGGCACCGGGTTCGGCGTGGTGCTGGCGGTTGTGGGGCGGGCGAGTTCCGATGAAAACCGCTCTATGTCGCTGGCGATTGTCACTGCGGCCGGGTCCGCCGGGCAGATTTTCGGCGCGCCGACAGCAGAGTGGCTGCTCGGCTTCCTGCCCTGGCAAACGATTTTCCTGCTGTTTGCAGGCGTGGTGCTGGCGCTGATTGCGCTGCTGCCGCTGATGCGGGCGCCTGAGGCGGCGTCGAAGATGGAACTGGAAGAGAGCATGGGGTCGATCCTGAAGAAGGCCTTCAAGGATCCGTCGTACACGCTGATCTTCCTCGGCTTCTTCAGCTGCGGCTATCAGCTGGCCTTTGTCACCGCGCATTTCCCGGCCTTTGTCACCGAGATGTGCGGGCCGATTCTGCCGGGCGGTGCGCTGCATTCGATCGGTATCACCACCACGTCTGCGCTGGGCGCGGCGGCGATTTCGCTCATTGGCGCGGCCAATGTGGGCGGCACGCTGCTGGCGGGCTACCTGGGCAAGCGCTATTCCAAGAAATACCTGCTGGCGGCAATCTATGCCGGCCGCACGATTGCGGCTGCGGCCTTCATCATGTTCCCGATCACGCCGATGAGCGTCATCATCTTCTCGGTGGCCATGGGGTCGCTGTGGCTGGCGACAGTGCCGCTGACCTCGGGTCTGGTCGCGCACATCTATGGCTTGCGCTACATGGGCACGCTTTACGGCATCGTCTTCTTCAGCCACCAGCTTGGCAGTTTCCTGGGCGTGTGGCTGGGCGGGCGGATGTATGACGCCTACGGCGATTACACCTTTGTCTGGTGGGTCGGCGTGGCGGTCGGGGCGTTCAGCGCGATTGTGCATCTGCCGGTCAAGGAGCGGCCGCTGGGGCGGGCCGCGGCACCGGTGGCGGCGTAACGCCGGCGGGCAGCCCCCGGTGCGCGTTTCCAAAGAAGAAGTCCGGCCCCCGGCGCGGGTGTCAGATCAGGCCGCGGCGGTGGTTTTGCGCGATGATCTCCAGTACCTCCTCGGTGTGGGTATAGGGCAGCCCGTGGCCGGCGCCGGCGATTTCCTCCTGCCGGACAGAGCGGGCGCGTTCGGCCAGGCGGCCGGCTGAGTTTGGCGGGATCACCGTATCCTCCCCGCCCCAGATCGCCAGCGCGGGCACGCCTTTCTGGTGCAGACTGCGCAGTTCTTCGGTGAAATCCTCGTCCAGGATGCCGCGCAGCGAGGCGAGCACGGCGGGGATGAAGCCCCGGTAGCCCAGTTCCTGCTGCTGCAGGTCGGTGATGCCGGGGACGGAGGAGGGCAGATTGCGCTCTGCTTCGGTGCCGCGGATGTGCAGGGCGGGGTAGATGGCGTGCATCAGCCAGTCGCCGATCAGGGGGACATGGCGGATGATACGGGTCACCCGGTCCGGGCTGCGGCCGAAGCCGGCCGGCGCCAGCAGGATCAGCTCGCGCAGGCGGTCAGGATGGGCGGCGGCAAAGGCGGTGGCGATGGCGCCGCCCATGGAATAGCCGATCAGGGTGACATCCCCGCCCACTTCCTGATCTTCCAGCAGCTCCTCCAGCTGGATGAGAAAGAAGGCGCGGTCCTGCGGGCCTGCGGGGCGGTCCGAGTAACCGCGCCCGTAGAGATCGTAGGTCAGCACCCGGTAGCCCATGGCACCCAGCCCCTTGGCGATGCCGTTCCAGACGAACGACGGCGTGGTGAGGCCGTGCACGCAGACCGCGACGGGACCGCGCAGGGGGCCGGTCCAGCGGTAGTGGGTGCAGCCGCCGGGCAGCTGCGCCAGCGCGCCGGGGGCGGTTTGCCGGGCCTTGGCGTTGATCGGCTTGCGCAGGCGCTCGCGCAGGAACGGCGCAAGGGCGATAGCCAGAACGGCAAGGGCCGGCAGCCAGATCATGCCTGGGCCTTCCACTTCTGCAGGATGTGGTGGCTGGTCATCAGGTCGAGATGGGCGCCGCCGCCGTTCTTGAACAGGGTGATCTGCGCCGCGTCATAGGAGGGGAATTTGCCAAGGTTGTAATAATCCGCCAGCACATCGCTGCGCTGGATGGTGCCTGCGGCGAGCGGGATCTTGAATTCGCCGATGTGGTCCAGGGTGGTGTCGAAGCTGTCGCAGTAAATCTGCGCCCGCTTCAGGGCCGCGTCGTCGGCCTCGCGCATGTCGGGGCGGTAGGCGCCGATCATGTTGAGATGCTGGCCGGGGCGCAGCCACTCGCCCTTGATCACCGGGTCGGAGGACATGGTGCAGGTGACGATGATATCGGCGGCGCGCACCGCCGGTTCCAGATCGGCTGCGTGCAGGGTGCCGGGGTACTGGTTGCAGAGTTCCTGCGCCTTAGCGCCGGTGCGGTTCCAGACCCGGATCTGCGCCTGCGGGAAGCCGGCCCCGAAGGCCTCGATCAGGGAGGCGCCGACGGTGCCGGCACCGACGATCAGCACTTCCTGTGCGTCCGGGTTGGCCAGCCGCAGCGCGCCCAGCAGGCTGTCGCCGGCGGTCTTCCACTTGGTCACCAGGTGGAAATCCACCAGTGCCTCCAGCGTGCCGTCCGTGTCCGAGTAGAGGCAGACAGAGCCGTTGATCATCGGCTTTCCCGCATCGGGGTTGCGCGGGAAGATATTGGCGGTCTTCACCGCCAGCCCCAGCCCGTCAATCCAGGCGGAGCGGCTCAGGAGCGTGTCGGGATCGCGGTAGAGGAAGGTGTCGCCGATCTCTGCCTTGGGCAGGTCGTGGCTGGCGGCCAGCGCTTGGGCGAAGCTGACCCAGTCCAGCAGGGCTTCACCTTCTTCAAAGCTGATGAACGGGATGGTCATGGGCCTGTCTTCCTTTTCCGTGTGCCGTCTCAGGCGGCTTCTTGTTCTGTCAGCAGCCCCGCCTGCACCAGCCGCGCCGCGAACGGCGCAGGGGCGGTGAACAGGTGGGTCTGCCAGCCGCGCGCGGCCGCGGCCTCGATGTTTTCGGGGCGGTCGTCGGTGAACAGCAGATGCTGCGGCGCCACCCCGGTTTCGCGTTCGAGAATGGCATAGATCTCCGGCTCTGGCTTGATGCATTTCAGATGCGCGGAGACAAATGTGCGGTCGAAGCCACGCAGGGCCGGGTAGGCTTCGCAGGCAATCTCGAACGTCTCGGTGCCGAAGTTGCTGAGGGCGAAGACCGGTGTGCCCTTGGCCTGCAGGGCCTGCATCAGCCGGACGGAGCGGGGAATGCCGCACGGCACCATCTGCAGCCAGCAGTCGTGCCACCAGCGGATTTCCTCGCGCCACTCCGGGTGCTGCTCTGCCAGGGCATAGACGGTTTCGCGGAAGGGGTGGCCGCGGTCGACGTTCAGGTTCATCTCGTGCAGCGGCACCTGTTCGAACAGCTGCTGGCGGCGGGCCGCGCCGATGCGGCTGTCGTAGAAGCGCTCCGGCTCCCACTCGATCAGCACGCGGCCAATGTCGAAGACGACGGCGTCAATGGTCATAGGATTCATCCTTCTGCGCGCGGGCGGGGCCGCGGGGCGGGGCGGTTGCGGCGGGTCTCGCGCCAGACCGAGACCAGGCCGGAGGCAATGATCAGGGCGCTGCCGAGCCAGACCTGCAGGTCCGGCCATTCATTGAAGATCAGCACGCCCCAGAGGACCGACATCGGCATCGCGATGTACTCAAATGGGGCCGCCAGCGCCGCCTCGTTCATGCGGTAGGCCTGGCTGACCAGATAGCCGCCGGCCGAGCCCGCGATGCCGACGCCGATCAGATACGGCCAGTCTTTCGGCGCGGGCCAGATCCAGGCGCGCAGCAGGAAGTCGAGGGCGGGGCTGCCGCCGGTGGCAAAACGGCCGTCGCCGAAGATCAGCCCGGCCAGGGCGCTGAGAACCAGGAAGCCCATCATCGGGTAGAAGGCCAGCGTGGCGCCGGCCTCGGAACCGCCCGCGTGCCGGGTCAGCACATGCAGCGTGGCATAGCCGCAGGCGCCGAGGAACGGCAGGATGGCAGCGGGCTGGAAGCTGTCGGCGCCGGGGCGCATGATGATCAGCACGCCGAGGAAACCGGCCATCACCGCGCCCCAGCGCCAGGGGCCGGGGCGTTCGCCCAGGAACAGCGCCGACAGGGTGGTGACGATCAGCGGTGTGGCAAAGGCGATCGCCACCGCCTCGGCCAGCGGCAGCAGGGTGAGGCCGGTGAAGAAGCAGATATTGGCAAAGAACACCACCAGGCAGCGCAGCAGGTGCAGTTTCGGCTGGTGGGTGCGCAGCAGGTGGTAGCCGCCCTCCAGCGGCATGATGATGGCGAGCATCACCGCAACCGCGACGACGGAGCGGAACAGCACCATTTCATACAGCGGGTAGTCGCCCGAGAGGAACTTGAAGATCATGTCGATGACGGAGAAGGCGATGCCTGCGCCGGCCGCGGCAAACAGGCCGGGGACGCTGATCTTCACCTCTGCCGACATGCCGTTGCCCCGCTTGTTTCCTGCCCCCTGATCAGTGGCGGATTTGGCTCAGGCGGGCAATGGGGCGGGGGCGGAAAAATGCAATTTTTCCGGGCAAAGGTCCGGGCGGATATCCGCTGTGCAGATCGCGAGTTTCGGTGGGCAGGGGAGAGGTTGGATTTTTTGCTGAGAAGCGGTTCAGGCCCGGACGGGCGGAGCCCTGCCCCTGAACGCGCCTGCCCGAGTGTGGGAGCGCCTGATCCCGCGCCAAGGTCACGCCGTGCTCAAGCACGGTCCGCGGGCGCGGAGTCTTGCCCCGGGATCAGGCCTGTTTGGCCCGGGCATTTGCGTTTGCGAACAGGGGGATCACGCAAAGTCATTGGGCATGGCGGGTGCCGGCGCCTAGGGTCGGCAGCGAACCTGCAAAAGAGGCGGCGATGATCACCTGCTACATCACTTACGAAATTCACCCGGACAAGCTCGAGGCCTTTGAGGTTTACGCCAAGGCCTGGATCCCGCTGGTTGAGCGGTTCGGCGGCACCCATCACGGCTATTTCCTGCCGCATGAAAGCGCCAATGATCTGGCGGTGGCGCTGTTTTCCTTCCCCTCGCTTGCCGCCTATGAGGACTACCGCGCGAAAAGCTTCGAGGATGCGGATTGCCTCGCCGCGTTCCGGTTCGCCTGGGAGAACGGCATTGTCCGGCGTTATGACCGGACCTTCCTGCGCCCGGTCCTGGAAGGGGATATTGCGCCCTTGAAAGCCGCGATGGCTTAGCTGCCCGCCTTGGCCGCGCGCAGCTCGCGCTCCAGCGCGTCGAGGAAGCGGGAGCGGTCGGCCTTGGTGAAGCCCTTGCCGCCGCCTTGCATGCCCAGCGGGTTGGCGGCGCGCAGGTCGGCCATCAGGTCGCGCATGGCCAGCTGCTGGCCGATGTTGGCTTCAGTGAAAGGCTCGCCGTTGTGGCGCAGCACCCGGGCGCCGGCTTCGATGCATTTGGCGGCGAGCGGGATGTCGCCCGTCACCACCACATCGCCGGGGCCGCAGCGGTCCGCGATCCACATGTCGGCCACATCGGCGCCCTCGGCCACGATCACATTTTCCACCAGCGGGTTCTGCGAGGGGCGCAGGCCGCCGTTGGAGACCACGAACATGCGCAGGCCGTGGCGGGTGGCGACCCGCTCGGCCTCCTGCTTCACCGGGCAGGCGTCAGCGTCGATGTAAAGGGCGGTCACTCTGCAGCCTTCTTGTCCGCTGCGGGGGCTTTCTCCGCCTTGGCCTCGGGTTTGGTTTCGACCTTGGGGGCGGGCTTGGCCTTGCGGGCGGGCTTCTTCACCTTGAACTCTTCCGGGATCGGCATCCGGTTAAAGGCGTCGAGACCGGCGATCTTGTACGCTTCAGCCAGGGTCGGGTAGTTGAAGGTGTTCTGCACGAAGTAGTCCACCGTGCCCTTGAGGTTCAGCACCGCCTGCGCGATGTGAATGAGCTCGGTTGCGCCTTCACCGACGATCTGCACGCCCAGCACCCGGCGGGTTTTCAGCGAGAACAGCATCTTAAGCATGCCGTGCTCCAGCCCCATGATGTGGCCGCGCGAGGTTTCGCGGAAGCGGGCGACGCCGACCTCGTAAGGGATGCCGCGCTCCTTCAGCTCTTCCTCGGACATGCCGCAGGTGGACATTTCCGGCACCGAGTAGATGCCATAGGGGTACCAGGGGCTTTCCGGCAGGGTCGGGGTTTCCAGCGCGTGGCAGGCGGCAACCCGGCCCTGCTGCAGCGAGGTGGAGGCCAGCGACGGGTGGCCGATCACATCGCCGGCGGCGTAGATATGCGGCACCGCGGTCTGGTAGGTCTTGCGGTCCACCGACAGGCGGCCGCGGTGGTCGGTCTCGAGGCCGGTGGCCTCGAGGTTCAGCGAGGCGGTGGCGCCCATGCGGCCGGCCGCAAACAGCAGCATTTCGGAGCGCACGTGGCGGCCGTTGTCGAGGATCACCTCGACATGCTCGCCGCGGTCCTCGATGCTTTCGACAGCGGAGCCGAGCCGCAGGTCGACGCCGTTCTCGCGGATCTGGTGGGTGAATTCCTGGATCAGGGTCTTGTCGATGAAGTCGAGAAAGGTCTCGCGCGGCTCGATCAGGGTAACGCGGACGTCGAGGGCGGAGAACATGGTGGCGTATTCCACCCCGATCACGCCGGCGCCGATCACGGTGAGGGAGCGCGGGATCTCTGCCATCTCCAGGAACTCGTCGCCGTCCACCACGGTCCTGCCGTTGAAGGGCACGTAATCCGGGCGGTAGGTGCGGGTGCCGGTGGAGATCAGGAATTTCTCAGCCGTCAGCCGGGTGGTCTCGCCGGCCTCGGTGGCCACCTCGACCTCATTCGGGCCGATGAATTTCGCCAGGCCCAGCAGGGTATCCACGTGGTTGCGGTTGAACTGGTGCTCCAGCACGTCGACCTCGTAATCGAGGGTCATGTGCAGGCGCGCCTTCAGGTCGTTCGCTTCGATCTGGTCCTTGACGCGGTAGGAGCGGCCGTAGAACGACCGTTCGCGCCAGCCGGAGAGGTTCAGCACGGTTTCGCGCAGGGTCTTCGACGGGATGGTGCCGGTGTGCACCGACACCCCGCCGAGGCGGTCCTTGCGGTCGATCACCAGCACCCGGCGGTGCAGTTTGCCCGCCTGGATGGCGGCGGCGCGGCCCGAGGGGCCGGAACCGATGATGATCAGGTCATAATCAAATTCGTCACTCATGGCCGCGTCCTTTGTTTCTTAGTTCTGGTACAGCGCGTCGGCATGGAAGGAGACATGCTCCTCCATGAACGTCGACACGAAGAAATAGCTGTGGTCATAGCCCGGCTGCATCCGCAGGGTGGCCTGCTGGCGGCGTTCAGCCGCAGCCTGGGCCAGCGCCTCCGGCTTCAGGAGGTCGATGAACTGGTCGGAGGTGCCGGTGTCGATCAGGATCGGGCCGTCGAACCCTTTCTCCCGCATCATGAGGGTGGCGTCATGCTTGACCCATGCAGCCTCGTCATCGCCCAGATAGGCGCTCAGCTGCTTGCGGCCCCAGTCCGACGCTGTCGGGTTGGAGATCGGCGCAAAGGCGGAAACCGATTTGTAGCGGCCCGGCAGGTTCATCGCCAGCGTCAGCGCGCCGTGGCCGCCCATCGAATGCCCGGTGATCGCCTGGCGGTCCAGGTCGATGGCGAAGTTCTCGCCCAGCAGTGCGGGCAGTTCCTCAGCCACATAGTCCCACATGCGGAAGTGCGGCGCCCAAGGCTGTTGTGTTGCGTTCACGTAGAAGCCCGCGCCCTGGCCCAGGTCATAGGCGTCATCGTCCGCAACGCCTTCGCCGCGGGGCGAGGTGTCGGGAAAGACGATGGCGATGCCCTGCTCGGCGCACCAGGCCTGGGCGCCCGCCTTGGTCATGGCGTTTTCATGGGTGCAGGTGAGACCGGACAGGTACCACAGCACCGGCACCGGGCCGTCCTTGGCCTCTTCCGGCAGGAACAGGCCAAAGGTCATGTCGCCGCCGGTGGCGGTGCTGGCGTGTTTGTAGACGCCCTGGGTGCCGCCAAAGGCGCGGTTCTCGGAAACGGTTTCCATGGGTGAGGCTCCTCAAAATCTGTTAGCCCTACCGCTACCTGCTGACGGCCTCAGGGTCCAGCGGATGGGCGGCAGCAATGCCGGTTTTTGCGGCACAAGGCTTGCGATTTCGCAAACATCCGGGGCTTTGGGCGGGCGGCGGCTGCCGCATTTGCGCAGGAGGCTGCTGGACAGCGGCGGTGAAAACCGGGACAGTCCGCCGCCAAGGCAAGAGGGAGGCAAAGGGCCATGGGCGATTTTCTGAGACTGACACCGGAGGCCGCGGAGGCGGAGGTGGAGCGCCCGGCGCCGGCGAAGGTGATCGCGGGCGATCCGGTGTTCACCACCTGGAACGCGGAGGAGCGCGACGGGCTGTATTGCGGCATCTGGCAGTCGACGCCGGGCAAATGGCGGATTTCCTATGAAGAGTGGGAATACTGCCGGATTCTGGAGGGGCGCTCTGTCATCACCAGTGATGACGGCACGGAATATCCGCTGGCGGCAGGCGACAGTTTCATCCTGCGGCCCGGCTTCAGCGGCACCTGGGAGGTGATCGAGACCACCCGCAAGGATTACGTGATCCGGCTCTGATAGGCCGGATCAGGAGACCCAGGCGATCACCGCCGGCACGGTGACGATCGACACCACCGTGGAGATGAAGATGGCGGCGGAAGCCCGGTGCGGGGCCACGCCGTAATGCTGCGCCAGCATGTAGACATTGCCCGCCACCGGCAGGGACGCGGCGGCGATGGCCACGGCGGCGGGGAACGGTGCCGCCGGGATCAGCCACAGCACCGCGACGGCGACGCAGGCGGGATGCAGCACCAGCTTGGCAAGGCTGAGCCAGCCCGCGACCTGCACCCGTTCCGCCGATTTCGACGCCAGCGAGGCGCCGATGGCAAACAGTGCGCCGGGGGTGGCGGCGCCGCCGAGGATGGTGAGGAAATCATTTGCGGGCTCCGGGATCGGCAGCGCCGAGGCCGACCAGCCAAGCCCCGCGACGATGGACAGGATCATCGGGTTCTTCAGCAGGCCCAGGCCGACAAGTTTCAGCGTCGCCAGCCCCAGGCCCTGGCCGCGGCCCGCGTTGATCAGGATCACGATCAGCGAGGAGAACACCACCAGGTCAACGCTGAGCACCACCATCATCGGCGCCGCGGAGGCGGGGCCGAACAGGATGGCCATCATCGGCAGGCCCAGGAAGCCGACATTGCCGATTGCGGCGCATTGCGCCTCCACCGCTGCGGTGGGCACGTCCAGGCCGCGGATCATGGCGACGGCTGTCACCAGCAGGTAGACCGCCAGGGTGCCTGCCAGATAGCCCAGGATCAGGGTGGGATCGAACACCTCGGCAAAGGACAGGTTGGCGGCAAAGCCGAAGATCATCGCCGACAGGGGGAAGTAGAAGACGAAGCGGGTGAGATAGGCGGTCGCTTCCTCAGTGAAGAAGCGGCTGCGCCCGGCCCAGTAGCCGAGGCCGATGATTGCGAAGAAGGGCAGGGTGCGGAAGAAGATGTCAGCCATGGGGAATTGGTAACAAGAACTGACCAATTGACAAGGGCTGTTTTCGGGCAGGCTTGGGACGGGCAGGGGTGTGCCCCCGCCTGTTCAGGGTCATTCGAAGAATGCCCTTCGCAGTTGGGCGTGGCCCCGTGCTGCGCACAGGGCAAGGGGTTCTGCTGAGAGCGCCTGGTCAATTGTGATATCGTCCAAGACAGCCTCAAGGGTAGACCGCTCTGGCGCGCGGCGGCTGTGCTGCCCTTGACCCTGTCTTGGCCAAGCGGAGCAACCCGCAGCGCGTCTAACCGCTCCCGATCAGCATGCCGGCGCCGAGCACCAGCGCACCGCCGAGCACCACCTGCATCGTGGCGCGCCAGAACGGGGTCTCCATGAACCTGTTTTGGATCCAGGCGATGGCCCAGAGCTCCACGAAGACGATCAGCAGCGCCAGGGTGGTGGCGGTCCAGAATTCCGGGATCAGGTAGGGCAGGGCGTGGCCGAGGCCGCCGACGGTGGTCATGATGCCGGAGGCCAGCCCGCGTTTGACGGGGGAGCCGCGGCCCGAGAGTTCGCCGTCGTCGGAGGCGGCTTCGGTGAAGCCCATCGAAATGCCTGCCCCGACCGAAGCTGCCATGCCGACCAGGAAGGTGGTCCAGGTGTCCTGGGTGGCAAAGGCGGTGGCGAAGATCGGCGCCAGGGTGGAGACCGAGCCGTCCATCAGCCCGGCCAGCCCCGGCTGCACCCAGGTCAGAATGAACTGGCGGTGGGCGGTGCGGTCCTCGTCCGCGCGGGTGCCGTCGTCCAGATGCGCCTCCTGCAGCTCGCCGGCGCGGGCCTGGTGGCCTGCCTCGGCAGCGGCCAGGTCGCCCAGTAGCTTGCGGGTGGCCGCATCGCGGGTGCGGGCGGCGGCGGCGCTGTAGAAGCGTTCGGCGCCGTGCTCCATCGCGCGGGCCTCGTCGCGGATGCGGTCCAGGCTGAGGTTTTCCATCAGCCAGACGGGGCGGCGGGCGTAATATCCGGCCACGTGCTCGCGCCGGATCAGCGGGATCGCCGGGCCGAAGCGCGTCTCGTGCAGGGCGATCAGCTGGGCGCGGTGATCGTCTTCCTCCGCAGCCATGCCGTCAAACATCGCTGCAGACGCGGGAAATTCGGCGCGCAGCCGTGCGGCATAACCGCGGTAGATGCGCGCATCATCCTCCTCGGAGGAGATCGCGAGGGCGAGGATTTCCTGCTCCGACAAATCCCTGAAGTGCTTGCGCTGGGTGAAAAAACGCATCTTCTGCCCCTCGATTTAGAATAATTCTAAACATAGCGGTTCCGCGGTGGAGCGCAAGACGGCACGGGTTAAGCTGTTGCAATGCAGCGGCGCAGGCTACAATAGGGCCAGAACCTGATGCCAGCCAACGGAGCCCGCATGAACCAGCAAGCCAGCGTCCTGCGCACCGGCCGGAAATTCGACCAGGTCCTGGAAGGCGCGCGCGACGTGTTCCTGGCGGACGGGTTCGAAGGCGCGAGCGTTGACAAGATCGCCAAGGCGGCGGGCGTTTCCAAGGCGACGCTCTACAGCTATTTCCCCGACAAGCGGGTGCTGTTCATGGAAGTGGTGCGGTCGGCCTGCGTGCAGCAGGCGGATGAATCGCTGGAATTGACGCCCGGCAGCTGCGGGCCGCGGGACGTGCTGCGGGCGGCGGCGGAGCGGGTGCACGGGGTGCTGCTGGGCGGCTTCAGCCTGCAGCTGTTCCGCATCTTCGTGGCCGAAGCCGACCGGTTCCCGGATCTGGGGCCGATGTTCTATGAGAGCGGGCCGATGGTGCTGCACGGGGAGATCCAGGCCTATATGGAAGCCGCGGCGGCGCGGGGAGAACTGAAGATCGAAGACGCCGATCTGGCCGCGGCGCAGTTCATCGAGCTGTGCAAGGCGGATATTTTCCTGCGGTTCCTGTTCAAGATCGATACCGAGTTCAGCGAACAGGAACGCGAGCGGGTGATCAGCGGCGCCATCGACACCTTCATGGCGCGCTTCGGCGCCTGAGCCTGCCCGCCCCTAGTGCGTGGTAAAGCCGTTCGGCGTGTCGCGGTAGGTCTCGTGACAGCTGAGGCAGCTTTGCATCAGGCCGGGGAGGGTGCGGCGCAGCCCGGGCAGGGACCGGGTGTTGAGGTTCCTGGCCGCGGCTTGGGCAGTGCCGGCGCGGGTCTTGAAATCCTCCCAGGCGTTCCAGATCAGGGGCCGGGCGTTGGAGCGCGGGTCCAGCTGCGGTTTCCTGAAATGCTTGCGGATGCTGCCGGTGGATTTGATCAGCTGCCGCCGGGCGCTGCGGGCCTTGTCCCGGTCGAAGATGACGCGCCCGGCCATCATGCCGGTGAGCACGTCCATCGCCGCCTTCTGCCCGGTCATCAGGGCCATGCGGCGGGTCACATGCTTGCTGAGGCCGCTGTCTGCCGTGACCGGGGCCGAGGGGCCGGCGGCCAGGGCTGCAAGCAGGGCAAGACAGGCAAGAGGTTTGAGCAGGCGCAGGGTCATGGCGCAGTGCTCATGCGGATTGACCGAATCGCATATTGAGAACAAAATGGGAACATCTGCCGTGAGTCTCCTGTAACCTGCCGCCTGGCGGCCCTTGCTGCCCGATCTGCCCATGCCCCATCGCCGCATTCTATCGCTGTGGTTTCCGCGCCTTGGCGCCGAACGCATTTTGCGGGCGGAGCGCGGCGGCATTGCCGGGCCGCTGGCCGTTGCCGAGGAAGTGTCCAACACCCAGGTTATTTCCGCGTTAAACATGGCCGCCTCGGCAGAAGGGCTGCAGGTTGGCCAGCCCTTGCGCGATGCCCATGCGATGTGCGCGGGCCTGGTGGTGCGGCCGCGCAGCCGGGCGGCGGAGATGGCGTTCCTGGCGGCGCTCAGGCGCTGGGCGGGCAAGTTCAGCCCCTGGGTGGCAGAGGCCGGGGAGGACGGGCTGACCATCGACCTCACCGGCTGCGCGCATCTGTTCGGCAGCGAGGCGGCGCTGATGGAGACGGCGGGGCAGGATTGCGCGGAGATGGGCCTGAGCGTGCGGATGGGGCTGGCCGACACCCTGGGCGCGGCCTGGGCGCTGGCGCGCTACGCAGGCGAGGAAGCGGCGCCGGAACGGTCGGGCGATGCCATCGACCAGGAGGCGCGCGCGACCCGTGCGCGGGCGCAGAAACGCCAGAGCGTCAAGCGGCGCCATTGGATCCGGGGCGGCGCGGCGCCGCAGCTGCAGGCGGTGGTGCCGCAGCTGGGCCGGATTGCGGAACCGGGCCAGGCCTATGGCGCGCTGGCGCCCTTGCCGGTGGCGGCCTTGCGGCTGGACAGCGCCACGGTGGCGCAGCTGAACCGGCTGGGGCTGCGGCGGGTCGGCGATCTCTTGGGTCAGCCGCGGGCCAGCCTGGCGCGCCGCTTCGGCCAGGGGCTGGTGCTGCGGCTGGACCAGGCGATTGGCAGCGCGCCGGAGCCGGTCTCGCCCGCACGCAGCCCGGACCATTTTGCGGTGCGGCTGACCCTGCCGGAGCCGATCGGGCTGATGGAGGATCTGCTGGCCGGGATCGACCGGATGCTGCCGCGGCTGTGTGCCCGGCTGGAGGCGCGCGGCAAGGGCGCGCGGGTCCTGCGGCTGGAGGCGCACCGCTGCGATCAGGAAATGGAGATGGTGACGCTGGGCCTGGCCCGGGCCAGCCGCGAGCCCGCCCGCATCCGGCCGCTGCTGGAAATGAAGCTGGAGCAGATCGATGCTGGCTACGGCATCGACATGCTGCGGCTGGAGGTGCTGCAGGCGGAGGCCATCCACGCCCGCACGCCCGCCGGCCATGCCGAAGCGGGGGCCGCGGCGCGGGCGCGGCAGGAGGATGGCGCCGCGCTGGAGGATCTGATTGGCCGCCTGGGCGCGCGGCTGGGGCTGGAGGCGATCACCCGCTACCACCCGGCAGAGAGCCATATCCCGGAGAAGACCTTCACCGTGCAGGCGGCGGCCTGGTCGGAGCCTGCCGCCGGCGACTGGCCGCTGCCGCCGCGGCCGCGGCCGCTGCTGCTGTGGCGGCCCGAGCTGGTGCATGCGCCGGATGTGCCGCAGGTGCCGCAGCAGTTCCGCTGGCGCGGCCGCGACTGGGCGCTGGCAGAGGCGGAGGGGCCGGAGCGGATTGCGCCGGAATGGTGGCTGGAGGACCCGGAGTGGCGCAGCGGCGTGCGCGATTACTGGGTGGTGGCGACGGAGTGCGGCACGCGGCTGTGGCTGTTCTTTGCCCATGGCGGCGCGCTGTCGCCGGGCTGGTTCTGCCACGGGTCGTTTGAGTGAGACGGAGCGGAACAGTTCGGCGCGCGGCGAAGGGTTTTGCTTGGGCCGGGCTGCAGGAACCGCGTAGGGTAGGACCATGATCACACCGCGGTTTGACATTCTGGGCCAGGCCATCAGCGACGCCAGCCGCACGCAGATGCTGTGCGAGCTGATGGAGGGCCGCGCCTATACCAACAAGGAGCTGGCAGCGGCTGCCGGGGTGACGCCGCAGACCGCCTCTGCCCATCTGCGGCTGCTGCAGGATGCCGGGCTGGTGGTGGCCGAAAAGCGCGGCCGCTGCGTCTACCACCGGCTGGCGGGGGCCGAGGTGGCCCATGCGCTGGAGCAGCTGGCGGCGATTGCGCCCGCAGACAGCCTGCACCGCGCCCAGCAGCGCAAGGCGGGCGGGCTGGCGCAGCTGCGCAGCTGTTACGACCATCTGGCGGGGCCGCTGGCGGTGGCGATGACCCGCGCCTTCCTGGACCGCGGCATGCTGGTGGAGGAGCAGGGCGCCTTCCGCGCGGTGCCGGCCGGGGAGTGGCTGAAGCTGGGGGTGGTGCTGCCGGAAAAGACCGGCCGCCAGCCCTTTGCCCGGCCCTGCCTGGACTGGACCGAGCGCAAGCTGCATGTGGCCGGACCAATGGGGCGGCAGATCCTGGATCACACGCTGGCGAGCGGCTGGGTCAAACGGCGCAAGCACAAGCGCGGGCTGCTGCTGAGCGCGCCGGGGCGGGCGGCGCTGGAGCAGATCCTGGACCTGCGATGCGGCGCGCTGGCGGCGGCCTGAACAGGGCCGAAACAGGCTCTGATACAGGCGGAAACACGCGTTCCGCACCTGTGCGGATACTGCACCACACGAAAATTCGACCGTTAAAAGCCTTGATTTGCCGCGGAAACGGCGCAACCTTTTATCTATGAGCTTTGATCAGGTGCAGCCTTTTCCCGGATCTTCCTATCCTCAGCAAGTCGCATTTGACCGGCGGGAACTGTCGGTCATTATGACATTGTACGGCCGCATGGTGGCCGCCGGGGAATGGCGCGATTACGGGATATCCTCCTTGCGCGATCTGGCAGTATTCTCCGTCTTCCGGCGCACGGCAGAGCATCCGCTCTACCGCATCGAAAAGCGCCCCAAGCTGCGCAACCGGCAGGGGCAGTATTCGGTGGTCGGCATGGACGGGCATATCCTGAAGCGCGGGACGGATCTGAAGACCGTGCTGAGGGTGCTGGAGCGCAAGCTGATCCGCTCCGTGGAGTAGCCGCGAGGGCTGCGGCGGAGCGGGGACCGGAATTTTCACAAAACTCCGGTCAAAAATCTTATCAAGATTATTTCCCGCGGCATCGGGGCCGCGTTACGCCAGCCGCTTGTGCGCGGTGACCGGGCCGTCGCCCTGCGCCGCGATCCGTTCGATTGCCGCAGCGATGGGCTCAACCGCCACTGCCATGTCGTGGGCATTGGCGTGAATCAGGGTGCCCGAATCCCGCACCATGGCAACATGGCCCTTCCAGAACAGCAGGTCGCCGCGCTGGTAGTCTCCGGCGGGGGCATCCTGTCCCAGCTCCGCCTCCTGCATGTCGCTGTCGCCGGGGCAGGCGGTGCCGCAGGCCAGCAGCGCCGCCTGCACCAGGCCGGAGCAGTCGATGCCGAAGCGGCTGTTGCCGCCCCACAGGTAAGGGGTGCCGAGGAACAGTTCCGCCACTGCCACCGGATCATCCGCATGGGCCCCCAGCGGCGACAGGTGGCGGGCGGGGATGAAGCCGAGGGTGGTTTCAAGGAACCGGCCGCTGCCGCCCAGGACCTCCACCCGGCTGCCGTGGCTGAGGGCATGGGATTCCGGCGATTTGAAGTCGTCGGCGGAATAGGCGTGGGTGGCCGGGGCGCTGACCCAGTGGGTGGCTTCAAAGGGTGTGGTCAGGGCGCTGCTGGGCAGGTAGCCGACGTAGGAATCCTTGGCCGCCTGCAGAAACGCCCAGCCTTCGCGGTCCTCGTAGACCGTGACCGGCTCGCCGTAGACAAGCTGGCGGTCGCGGAACCCGTCCGGGGCGCGCAGGAGATCTGCAACTGGCACGCCGATGCGGGCGGCGCTGCCGTCCGCACGCTCAAGGTCTTCGGGCGCATCGTCCAGATGGGCGGCGGCGATACGGTCGTTCACCGGGGTGCGGCGGCGGTCTGGCATCAGATCACAGCTCCAGCATGTCCGGCAGGGCGGCAAACAGCGCGCGGGCGCCCTGCAGGGCGCCGCCCTTGGAGCGGCCGGGCGCGTCGCTGGGGGTCCAGCCGTAGATGTCGAAATGCATGTAGCGGGTCTCTCCGGCGAAGCGGCGCAGGAACAGGGCGGCAGTGATCGAGCCGGCAAAACCGCCCGCCGGCGCGTTGTCGAGGTCGGCGATGCCGGGTTCGATCATCGTCTCGTAAGGGTCGTGGAAGGGCATCCGCCAGACCGGGTCGGCGGTGCGGGCGGCGCTGGCCGCAAGCGCGGCGGCGTCGCCGTCGTGATCGGTATAGAAGGGCGACAGGTCGGGGCCGACGGCGACCCGCGCTGCGCCGGTGAGGGTGGCCATGGAGATCAGCAGGTCCGGCGCGTCCTCCGCCGCCAGCGCCAGGGCGTCGGCCAGCACCAGGCGGCCCTCGGCGTCGGTGTTGTTGTTCTCCACCGTCAGCCCCTTGCGCGACATCAGCACATCGCCGGGGCGGAAGGCGGCGCCGGAGACGGCATTTTCCACCGCGGGGATCAGCACCCGCAGCTGCAGCTTCAGCCCGGCGGCCATGACCATGCGGGCGAGTCCCAGCACATTGGCTGCACCGCCCATATCCTTTTTCATCAGCGCCATGCTGTTGCCGGGCTTGATGTTCAGCCCGCCGGTGTCAAAACAGACACCCTTGCCCACCAGTGTCAGCCTGGGGCCGGAGTTGCCCCAGCGCAGGTCAATCAGCCGCGGCGCGCGGTCCGAGGCGCGGCCGACGGTGTGGATCAGCGGGAAATTCTGCTCCAGCAGGTCCGCGCCCAGGATCACCGAGGCTTCGGCGCCGAATTCCCGGGCCAGGGATTCGGCTGCGGCCTGAAGCTCTGCCGGGCCCATGTCGGCGGCGGGGGTGTTGATGAGGTCGCGGGTCAGGCATTCGGCGGCAGCCAGCGATTCCACGGCGGCGGCATCCACCTCTTCAGGCGCCTGCAGCGCGGCGGTGACGCCGTTGGCATCCTTGTAGCGGTCGAACCGGTAGGCGGCGAGCAGCCAGCCAAGGGATTCGCTGGCGGCGTCTTCGGCGGGCAGGCCGGAGGCGATGCGGTAGGTCCCCGCGGGCAGTTTCTGCGCGGCTTCGGCCAGCACGAAGCGGCGCCGCGCGCGCTGGGCGGCGCTGCCGTAGCCCGCCAGGGCCATTGCGATTCTGCCGTCCGCGTCCGGCACCGTCAGGGCCTGGCCGCAGGCGCCGGTGAAGCCCTGCGCCTTTGCCCAGACCTGAACGCGCTGCGGCTGGCCCGGGAGCCAGCTGTCGAATGAGTCGCTTGCGATAACATGCACAGGGCAGGCGTCAGGGCCGGGTGCGGCAAAGACTGGCGGCATCGAAATACTCCGGTTGCAATCACTTCTGGTGCGCCAGAGTAGCCGCCGCCGCGCGGCCTGCAAGCCCTGCGGGCTGCTCAAATGTCAGATCGTCATGTCCTGCTGGTCCCAGACCGCGGTCAGAGAGCGCTCGCCCACCCGCATCAGGCGGAACAGGATGGCGGCAACCGCCGGCGCGTCCTCGGCATCGATCGCTTCGGTCACGTCCCTGGAAATGGTTGCCAGCGCGGTCATGCCGATCTGCTCGGCCATTGCAATCAGCGACCGGGCGCTTTTGCGCAGGTTCACCATATCGTTCTGCCGCCACAGGCGCTCGCAATGCGTCAGGCGGACCGCCATTTCCTCAATCGCCCGGCACACGACGTCCTCGGCACCGGCTTCGCCGAGCTGCTCATACAGCGCGGACAGCTTGTCTGGATCTAATCGCACTGTCTCGGAGTGCATCACTGTCAATATATTGGCCACCACAATCACCCAATTCTTCGTACCCCCACGGCACGTCTGCCAATTTGAAAGCCATAAGTTTTCAAAAGGTTTCCGCGGGAAGATCAAATCTCTCGAATTTAGGGACAATGCAGGGTAATACGGCCGTCAACGCGCAACGAATGGAGGATTCGACAATGGAATTTGCCAAACCTCTCCCCAGTTATCTGGTGACCCGGTATCACGGCTGGAAGGCCACATCTTATGAAGAAAACCAGGGCTGGTACCGCCGCCTGGCAACCGAGGGCCAGCGGCCGCGGGCGATGGTGATCTCCTGCTGCGACAGCCGGGTGCATGTGACGTCGATCTTCGGCGCCGACCAGGGCGAGTTCTTCATTCACCGCAACATCGCCAATCTGGTGCCGCCCTATGCGCCGGACGGCGACCACCACGGCACCTCGGCGGCGGTGGAATATGCGGTCACCGCGCTGAAGGTGTCGCATCTGATCGTGCTGGGTCATTCCCAGTGCGGCGGCGTGCAGGGCTGCATCGACATGTGCAAGGGAAACGCGCCGCAGCTGGAAGAGAAGACCAGCTTTGTCGGGCGCTGGATGGAGATCCTGAAGCCCAAGTTCGGCGGCGTCGCGGATATCGACGACCCGGTGGAGCAGGCGCGCCAGTTCGAGCGCCAGGCGGTTGTGGCCTCGCTGGAGAACCTGATGACCTTCCCCTTCATCGAATCGGCGGTCAAGGCAGGCCAGCTGAGCCTGCACGGGCTGTGGACCGATATCGGCGAGGGCGGGCTGGAATGCTACGACCCGAAAACCGGGGCATTCGAGGCGGTCTGAGGTCAGGCCGTTTTTCTGCCGGAAACAAACGCAGCCGCCAGATTGGCGGCTGCTTGCGTATAGCCGCCTGCTGCCCCGTCGACGAAGTGGATGTGATCGTCCTCGACCGGGGAGGGCACGATGCAGGTGACCATGGCGGCGTCCTGTTCGTGCAGGCCGAACTGCACCAGCCCTTCCGCGGCGGCCCGTTCCAGGCGATGCCGGATGCGGTCGCGGATTGCAGGGGTGCAGTCCAGCGTCATTTTCAGCCCGTCGTCGAATTTGCGGAAATCGGAGTGCGCCCGCAGCATCGACAGGTAATGCACCGGATCGAAGGACCCGGCCGGGCGCTTGCTGAGCAGCAGCAGCGCCGCAAAGGCGCAATGGCCAAGCAGGTAGAGCTGCCGCAGGAACAGCGGCAGCCTCCCGCGGGAGGCTTTGGCCTCCAGCGTCAGCCCTTCGGGCGGGAAGCGCAGCCTGGGGCCGGACTCGGGGACCGGGTGGCCGCTGTCTTCCAGCTCTGCCGCAAACTCCAGCAACTCTGCGGCGAGCCCGGCGAAATCCTGCAGGCTGGCCCCGGGGGCGGGATGGGCCACCACCGACAGGATGATGCCATGGCGTGCGGGCGTATTGCTCCAGCGGCAGGACAGGCCGGCAAGGTCGGGCGGCGGGGCCTGCGGCGCGGGCGCGACTTCGAAAGCGCCGGCTTTCATCTGCGCTTCGGCCCAGGCCAGGCCGCCGCCGCTGAACATGGCGAAATCGGCGTGCTCTGAGGCCGCATAGCGGGCGACCTGCGCATCCAGCCCCTCGGCCCGGATCCGGCTGACAGGCAGCACTGCGGCACGCAGGGAGACGCCGTATTCGGCATCTGTCCAGCTGCGCAGGGAGCCCAGAACGCGCTGGGTCGTGCCGCGGCGGCCGGGCGGCACAGCAAAGGAGGCGCCGTCGCCGCCGAACACATAAGGAAACGCCTCCCCCTCCAGCGCGTTGCGCATCGCGGCGATCACCGCGGCGCCGACCATGTTCACGGTCTTGTAGCGGCCGGCCTTCACCAGCCCGGTGGAATTCACGATGTCGGTGCAGCACAGGAGCCAGTCGCCGGGCAGCGGCGCGAAGACCGAGGGGTCGGAGAGAGCGCTGAAGTCGCGGACCTTGGGCAGGCTGGCATAGAATGTGTCCGTTGTCATTTGTCTCAGCCCCCTGACCCGGTCCCGTGACCTGCCGTTTCTGTCTAAACAAATTGTGCGCCCGCGCCAAACATGCAAGCTGTGCGGCAGCAACGAAAACGTTTGCGGATCTTGGGGGCGGAGAATGCAGGCTGGATTGATCTTATTGTGCTTGGCCTATGTGCTGAGCCAGTTTTTCCGCGCCTTTCTGGCCGTCCTGTCGGGAGTGCTGGGCCAGGATATCGGCGCGGCGCCGGATGATCTGGCGTTTGCGTCGGGCATGTGGTTCCTGTCCTTCGCGGCGATGCAACTGCCGGTGGGCTGGGCGCTGGACCACGTCGGACCGCGGCGCAGTGCGTCGCTCCTGCTGCTGCTCGGCGGTGGCGGCGGCGCGGCGCTGTTCGCCGCTGCCACGGCCCCCTGGCATGTAGGCGCAGCGATGTTCCTGATCGGCATCGGCTGTTCGCCGGTGCTGATGGCGTCCTACTACATCTTTGCCCGCCAGTATCCGCCCGCAAGGTTTGCCACCCTGGCGGCGCTGATGCTGGGGGTGGGGTCGGCCGGCAATCTGGTGGCCTCCTACCCGACAGCGCTGGCGGTGGATCTGTTCGGCTGGCGCGGCACGCTGGCGGGGCTGGCAGCGGTCTCGGTTGCAGTGGCAGCGGGAATTTTCCTGACCGTGCGCGACCCGGACAAGCCGGACGGCGAGCACAAGGGATCTGTGTTCGACCTGCTGAAAATGCCGGCGATGTGGGCCATTTTTCCGCTGATGCTGGTGGCCTATGCGCCCTCCGGCGCACTGCGGGGGCTGTGGATCGGGCCCTATCTGAGCGATCTGTACGGGCTAAGCACCCAGCAGGTGGGGCTGGCAACGCTGGTGATGGGGGCGGCGATGATTGCAGGCACCTTTGCTTATGGGCCGCTGGACCGGGTGCTGGGCACCCGCAAATGGGTGATCCTGGGCGGCAACTTGTTGGGCTGCGTGAGCTTGGGCGGGCTGATCCTGGCCACCGGCGCGCCGGTCTGGATGCCGGTTGCGATGATGGCCGCGGTCGGGTTCTTCGGCGCCTCCTTCCCGGTGATCATGGCGCACGGGCGGGCTTTTGTGCCGCCGCATCTGGCCGGGCGGGGCGTCACTCTGCTCAACTTGTTCGGCATCGGCGGGGTGGGAATCATGCAGTTCGCCACCGGCCGCATCCATTCAAACCTGGCCGGAGCGGACCCATCCTTGCCCTATACGGGCATTTTCGCCTTCTTTTTGGCGCTTCTTGGGCTCGGCTGCGCGATTTATCTGCTCAGCCGCGACAGCATGGACTGATCCGCCCCTTTAAACTTGTCTGCAGAAGCTTTATCACACCGGCGCCGGCCATGAGGCCGGGCAAGACTGGAGAAACAGATAAATGGGTTACCGCATCGTCGTCGTTGGCGCCACTGGCAACGTGGGCCGCGAAATGCTGAACATCCTGGCCGAGCGCCAGTTCCCTGTGGATGAGATCGCTGTGCTGGCCAGCCGCCGCTCTCTCGGCACCGAAGTCAGCTTTGGCGATAAGACCCTCACTACCAAGGATCTGGACACTTTTGATTTCTCCGGCTGGGACATGGCGCTGTTTGCCGTCGGTTCCGAGGCGACCAAAGTGTATGCCCCCAAGGCCGCGGCCGCGGGCTGCGTGGTGATCGATAACTCCTCGCTGTACCGTTATGACCCGGAGATCCCGCTGATCGTGCCGGAGTGCAACCCGGAAGCGATCCACGGCTACAAGAACAAAAACATCATCGCCAACCCCAACTGCTCCACTGCGCAGATGGTGGTGGCGCTGAAGCCGCTGCATGACCGTGCGAAGATCAAGCGCGTTGTTGTCTCGACCTATCAGTCGGTGTCCGGTGCGGGCAAAGACGGCATGGATGAGCTGTGGGAGCAGACCAAGGCGGTTTACAACCCCACCACCGATGTGCCGCCGAACAAGTTCCAGAAACAGATCGCCTTCAACGTCATTCCGCAGATCGACGTCTTCATGGAAGACGGCTCGACCAAGGAAGAGTGGAAGATGGTTGTCGAGACCAAGAAGATCGTCGACCCGTCGATCAAAGTCACAGCGACCTGCGTCCGCGTGCCAGTGTTCGTTGGCCACTCCGAGGCCGTGAACATCGAGTTCGAGGAGTTCCTGGACGAGGACGAGGCCCGCGATATCCTGCGCGAGGCGCCGGGCATCATGGTGATCGATAAGCGTGAGCCGGGCGGCTACGTCTCGCCGGTGGAATGCGCAGGCGATTTCGCGACCTTCATCAGCCGCATCCGCCAGGATTCGACCATCGAGAACGGCCTGAACCTGTGGTGTGTCAGCGACAACCTGCGCAAGGGCGCGGCGCTGAACGCGGTGCAGATTGCCGAACTGCTGGGCCGAGAGGTCCTGAAGAAAGGCTAAGCCTTCTACCTTTCCGGATAGGGGGGCTGCTTCGAAAGAGGCGGCCCCTTTTCTTTTGCGCGGCTGCCCGGGAGCCGGGCCGGGTCTAACCTGATCCTGAACGTAAGAGTGATTGAGGTTAGACCATGCTGGCGCCTAAGGAGTTCGCCGCAGATTTCATGAACCGGAACGCCCCATCCGCCCTGAGTGCCTGGGCCACCGCGCGCATCCACAAACGGCTGGATTCGGAGATGGCGGCGCAGTTGCGGATGCTTCTGGCGGGAAGCTTTCAGACCGCCAGAAGCTGGCTGGAGCTGCGCAAGGGGCTGAAGCAGCACGGCTTCTACCTGTGCCGCAGCGGGCTGCGCCTGCTGCTCTGTGACATGCACAGCCATGTGGAGATTTGCTCCTGCCGGTTCCTGGGATTTCCGGCGGCGGTGCTGGAACAGCGTTTGGGCAGTCTTATGCCGCAGGTTTGAACAGTGCGGCGGCCGGGCTGGCCGGACCTTTCTGGCAGGGGTAGCATGGCATCTGGCGGGGGGACGCCCCGATTTTGATTGAGAGATGCCAATGCGATATTCCTTGATGGTCTTTGCCTTAACGTCTTTTGCCGCGGCTGCCGCTGCGGCGGACACAATACCCGTGAGCAGCACGGTGTCGGAGGTGACGCTCTATCCGGGGCTGGCGGAGGTCACCCGCAGCGCCGCGCTGATGCTGCCGGAAGGGCGCCACCGGCTGGTCCTGCAGAACGTGCCCAAGACGGCAGCGCTGGAGACCTTGCAAGTGGAAATAGCTGGTGCCCGCCGGGTCGCCACCCTGCTGCGCGAGAATTACGTGCCGCCGCGCGATGCCGGTGATCCCGCGGCGGAGGCCGCAGAAGCGCGGATGCGCGAGGTTGAGCTGCGGATGGCTGCGGTGCGGGATGAGGCCGCGCGGGCGCGGTCCGGCGTGCGGGCGGCGGAGGCTTCGATCGGCTTCCTGCAGCAATTGGGCGCGAACGAGGGGCTGGCGGAAGCGGATGCCGCTGCGCTGAGCGCGATTGCCCGGATGATTTCCGAAGAGGCCGCGGGCGCCAGCCAGGCGGCGGTGGCGGCAGAGGCGGAGGCGCGCCGGATTGAGCTGCAGCTGGAGGACCTCGAGGAGGAGCTGGCAGCGGCGCAGGCGGCGCTGGCTGCGATCACGCTGGAGGATAACGACCGGCTGTATATCGCGGTGGATATCGAAGCGGAGCAGGCGGGTGAGGGCGCCGTCAGGGTAAGCTATTACACTACGGGAGAAGGCAGAATCGGCTGGCAGCCGTCCTACGAGATGCATCTCAGCACCGTGACGGAGCAGCAGGTTGTCCTGAAGCGGGCGGTGATGCTGGTGCAGGACACCGGCGAGAACTGGCAGGATGTGGCGCTGACGCTGTCGACGGCGGTACCGGGTGACCAGGGCAGCCCGTCGGTACTGCGCCCCTGGCTGCGCCGGGTCGAGGAGCCGCAGCCGCCGCGGGCGCTGAAGTCCATGGGGCAGGATGCGGCGGAACTGTCTGCGCTGGCGGAACCGGCCGCTGCGCCTGTCTTTGCGGAGGAGGCCCGCGGCGGCTGGGGCACCGATCTGGGCGGTGCGGCGGCCACCTACCGGTTCGGCATGCCTGTGTCAATTGCCTCTGGCGCTGATCTGCTGCGGCTGGAGATGGACAGTCTCACCGCCAAGGCAGAGATGCGGGCGGTTGCCGTGCCGTTGCAGGACGGGACCGCTTACCGGGTGGCGACTTTCAGCAACACATTCGGCGAGCAGCTGCTGGCCTCTGACGAGGTGCCGCGGTTTGTCGATGGCAAGCTGGTGACGGTGGAGGATTTTGCCGGGCTGGCGCCGGGGGCGGAGATGGACGCAGGCTTCGGCCCCATCGAAGGCTTGAAGCTGCGCCGCGACGTGCTGGGGCAGAGCGAGGGCGAGCAGGGGCTGATCTCGCGCAGCAACGCGCAGGTGCAGAAGGTGGAGATTACCGTGGAGAACCTGACCGCGCAGGACTGGGCGGTGCGGGTGCTGGACCGGGTGCCCTATTCGCAGCAGGACGACCTGGAGATCGAGTGGAGCGCCAGCCCGAGGCCCGCGGAAGAGAACGTGGAGAAGCAGCGCGGCATCCTGGCCTGGGACCTCGAGCTGGAGGCAGGCGAGAGCCGCACCATCCGGTTGGACACCACGCTCAGCTGGCCCGAGGGCATGGTGCTGCGCTGATCTTGGCATCGCGCTTGATGGCGGAGGGAAGGCTCCCGCCCGTCGTCAGGTATTGGAAATACCTTCCTTCCGTTGGGCACGGCACCGCGCTTCGCGCGGTGCCGTGCCCAAACCCGCTGCCGCTGCGCTGGAAAAGCCTGGGCTGCGGCCGGGCGCCGAAGGGCTCTTTGTGCGATTTGCGGGGCGGGGCTAGTCTGTCTTCCACTTGGCGGCGAGATCGCGGGCGTTCTTGGCCAGCACCATGACGTCGATGCCGACCGCCAGGAACTGCGCGCCCATGTCCGCGTAGGCCTGGGTGGCCTCATCCGTGGTGCCGAGGATGCCGGGGGCGAGGCCTGCCGCCTTGATGCGGGTGATGGCATCGGCAATGGCCGCGCGCACTTCCGGGTGGGCGGAGTTGCCTTGGTGGCCCATGTCGGTGGACAGGTCCGCCGGGCCTATGAACACGCCGTCGATGCCCTCGACCTGCAGGATCTCATCGAGCGCCGCCATCCCGGCGCGGTTTTCGACCTGCACCAGCAGGCAGACCTCCTGATCGGCGGTCTGGATGTACTCGGTGACCGTGCCGAACATGGTGGCGCGCGCCGCCGTGGCGCCGACGCCCCGCACGCCTATGGGCGGGTAGTGGCAGGCACGGACCAGCTCGCGGGCCTGATCGGCGCTTTCCACGATCGGCACCAGCACCGTCTGCGCGCCTGCATCCAGCACCTGCTTGATCATCCAGGTTTCGCCCACCGGCACCCGCACCACCGGGTGGCTGGGGGAGGCCGCCAGCGCGATCAGCTGGTCGCGGATCGAGCGGATGTCGTTGGGCGCATGCTCGCCGTCGATCACCAGCCAGTCGAAGCCGCAGGTGCCCATGATCTCGGCAATCTGGCCGTCGGCAAAGCTCATCCAGCAGCCGATCTGGCGTTTGCCCTGTGACAGAGCCTGTTTGAAGCTGTTCCTGTGTGCCGGCATGGGCAGGGCCTCCTGTCAGGCAAAGTTGATGGATGCAGAGCCGAAGGGGCCGAAATCGGCGGCGATCTCCGTGCCCGGCGGGCATTCGATGGGGCGGATGAAAGAGCCCGAGAGCACGATATCCCCGGCCTCGATCCGTTGTCCATATTCCGCCATCCGCCGCGCCAGCCAGAGGACCGAGGTGACGGGGTCGTTCAGCACGCCCGCGCCGAGGCCGGTTTCCTCCACCGTGCCGCCCCGGGCCACGATGGCACCGACCCAGCGCAGGTTGTGTGCGTCCACCGCGTGGCGTTCCGCTCCCAGCACGACGCCGGCATTGGCAGCGTTGTCGCTGATGGTGTCGGTGATGATGCGGGCCTGGCCCGTCGCCGGATCGGCGCGCAGGATGCGGGTGTCGAGGATCTCCAGCGAAGGCGCCACATAATCCGTGGCGGCCAGCACATCGGCGCGGCTGCAATCGGCTCCTGCGAGGGAGGATTTCATCACGAAGGCGATCTCGGCCTCCACCCGCGGCTGGATGAAGCGGCCTGCGGGGACGGTGGCGCCGTTTTCAAACGCCATGTCGTCCAGCAGCACGCCGCTGTCGGGCGTGGTGATGTTCAGCGCCTGCTGCATCGCACGGCTGGTGAGGCCGATCTTCCAGCCGATTTTTCTGCGGCCGGAGGCTAGTTTCTGCCTTATTAGAGCCTGTTGCACGGCATAGGCATCATCCAGTGTCATGCCGGGATAGGCCAGCGAGAGCAGGCCGCACTGCTGGCCTGTTTGCTCGGCTTTCAGCAGGGTTTCGGCGGCCTCCTGGTGCTGGTTCGGTGTCATGCCTCGTCCTCGACCGTGTTGCGCAAGGTGCCGATGCCGGTGGCCTCGACCTCGACCACGTCGCCGGGCTTCAGGTACTTCGGCGGATCAAACCGCGCGCCGGCACCAGTGGGGGTGCCAGTGATGATGATGTCGCCGGGCTGCAGCGTGGTGAAGGTGGAGATATAGGCGATCTCCTCGCGGATCGGGAACATCATGCGGCTGAGGGCGTCGTCCTGGCGGACCTCTCCGTTCACGCGGGTGACAATGCGGGCCTCATCCAGCTGGGCAGCATCTGTGAAGGGAACCAGCCAAGGGCCGATAGAGCCGGAATTGTCCCAGTTCTTGCCTTGCGTGACGTTGAACTTGGCGTGGCGGACCCAGTCGCGGATGGTGCCCTCGTTACAAAGCGTCAGCGCCGCGATGTGCCCGTAGGCGTCCTCCGGTTTGATCCGGCGGCCTGCCTTGCCGATCACCACGGCGACTTCGCCTTCGTAATCCAGCGTGTGGTTTTCCGGCGGGCGGATCAGCGGGCGTCCGGCGCCGGTGAAGGAGCGCGGGAAGCGGGGGAACAGGGACATGTGCTTGGGCTGGGCGGAGCCGTCCTTGTACTCCGCGTTGCGGTCGGGAAAGTTGACGCCGACGCAGAGGATCTTTTCCGGGTTGGGGATGGGGATCTCGTAGGTGAAATCTGTGTGGGTGACCGGCTGGCCTTTGGCGGCTTCGGCCAGCGCGGGCAGGCCGTCTGCCGCGATCACCTCGCGCAGGGTGGGCCAGTCCGGGAACTGCGGCGAGAGGGCGATCATGCCCGCTTCTGTGACCGTGCCATAGAAGACCTCGCCATCGGCGGTGTAGGTGGCAAAGCGCGTCATTGCAGGCTCCTTGCGATTTCGGTGATGACGCCGAAGGCCATCATCACGTCTGCTTCCGTGGTCTCGAACTGGCCTGCCTGGAAACGGATCACCAGCTGGCCGTCGAGGCGGGTCTGGGTCAGGTAAATGCGGCCGTCGTTGTTAATGGCGTTGACCAGCCGCAGGTTCAGATCGTCCAGATCCGCGGCGGCCTCAGGTGCATAGCGGAAGGACCAGAGCGACCACATCGGCGCGGAAGTGATCTGAAAATCAGGCTCTAACTTGAGCTTTTCGTGCAATTGTTTCGACCACGTGATGTGGTTGCGCAGGCGCTGGCGCAGGCCCTCCAGCCCGTAGGTGCGGATCAGGAACCAGATCTTGAGCGCGCGGAAGCGGCGGCCCAGCGGCACCGACCATTCGGAATAGTTGATGATGCCGTCATGGCCGTGGGTCTTGAGGTACTCGGGGCTGATGGCGAGGGTCTGGACCAGATCATCCGGGTTCTTCAGGAAATGGGCGGAGCAGTCGAACTGCACGCCCAGCCATTTGTGCGGGTTGAAGACGATGCTGTCGGCGCGTTCCACTCCCGGCCAGTAGTGGCGGTATTCCGGGCAGATCATGGCAGAGCCGGCCCAAGCGGCGTCGACATGGGTGTAGAGTCCATGCTTTTCGGCCACATCCAGCACGCGGTCCACCGGGTCGGTGGCGCCAACGCCGGTGCCGCCGACGCAGAGGATGACGCCCGCGGGCTGGTGGCCTGCGGCGAGATCGGCCTGAATTGCTGCCTCCAGCGCGTCCGGGTCCATGCCGCGCCAATCGCCCTTGATCGGCACGCGGATCAGGTTCTGCTGACCAATGCCCGCAACCCAGACGGCGCGGTCGATGGAGGTGTGGACTTCGGAGGAGCAGTAGATGCGCAGCGTTTTCTGTCCGAACAGACCCTGCTGGTTGCCCTGCCAGTTCAGTGCTTTCTCCCGCATGGTCAGGACGGCGGCGAGGGTGGCGGAGGACGCCGAGTCCTGGATGGCACCCTGGAACTGGACCGGCAAGTCCAGCGCCTGGCGCAGCCAGTCCATCATCCGGGTTTCCATCTCTGTCGCCGCTGGTGAGGTCTGCCACAGCATGCATTGCGGCGCGATGGCGGCGGTCAGGAATTCCGCCAGCACCGAGGGCGCGGCGGCGTTGGAGGTGAAATAGGCAAAGAAACGCGGGTGCTGCCAATGGGTGATGCCGGGCATCACGATGTTCTCGAAATCGCGGAAGATCGCCTCCATCCCCTCGCCATCTTCAGGCGGGGTTTGGGGCAGGGCGTTCAGCACTTCACCGGGCTCGGTTCTGGCGCGCACGGGGCGGTCACCAACGGTCAGGTGGTAGTCCTGCGTCCAGTCTGCGACCCGGCGGCCCCATTCGGAGAAATCATCCCATTTCATTTGTGCATACTCTCAATGGACGCGGAGCGGTCCTCAATTTCCATATTTTCTGCCCGGCAGGCGCGCCCCTCAGCTTTGATACCGCGAGGTTCACGGTGCAATAATCGGCTGCGCGTCCAGGGTGCTGGGTTTCGCAGTGGCGCCTGCAAAGACCGAGCCTTCCTCGAACCAGCTGCGCGGTGCCGGGGCACCCCAGAGGGTCTGGCGCTGCGGGTCGGTGAGCGACCATTTGATCGGCTCCAGATCCGGGTCGACGGTCTGGTAATCGGAGCAGTAGATCTCGATCCGGTGGCCGTCGGGGTCGCGCACATAGAGGAAGAAGGCGTTGGAGATCCCGTGGCGGCCGGGGCCGCGCTCGATGTTGTCGACGTAGCCGGTGGTCGACATCAGGTCCAAAAGGTCGATGATGTTGAGTGGCGTTGGCACCCAGAAGGCGGTGTGGTGCAGGCGCGGGCCAAGCCCGTTGGTGAAGGCCACGTCGTGCACGCCGCCCTTGCGGTGCATCCAGGCGGCCCAGACCTTGCCGCTCTCGTCATCCTCGGTGAACTCAGTGACGCGGAAGCCCATCTCGTTGTAGAAGGCGACGGAGGCATCCACATCCGCCGAGAACATGTTGAAATGGTCGATGCGGAGCGGTTTTACCCCGTTATAGAGCCTGTATTTCTGATGGATCGGCTCCAGCCGGTCCATTTTTACATAGAACTCCAGCGGGATGCCCCAAGGGTCGCGGGTGCGCAAAGTGCGGCCCATGCGGGGGCGGTCCACCCATTCGACAGGCAGGCCTTTAGAGGTGAAGAATTCCGCAGCCTTGTCCAGGTCCGGCTCGTCGTACAGCTTGAAGCCCAGAACGCCGACGGAGGCCGTGTCGGCCTGAACCAGCACGATGCAATGGTGGCCGCGTTCCTCCATCGCGCGGAGATAGATGCGGCTGTCGTCCTCATGGGTCACTTGCAGGCCCAGCGTGTCCGCATAAAAAGCGCGGGAGGCGGCGAGGTCGGTGACGGCGTATTCAACGTGGGACAGCCGCACGATGTTGAAAGGCGGGTAGAGGTTGGGGGCGGGGACGGGCATGTTCGGAACCTTTCACTTGGGGCCGGAGGCGGGAGCGAGGAGCCGGCCCCTCGCTCTTCCCGGGAAATTTTCAGCCGTTTGAAGAGCGGATCAGGCGCCGAGGCGCGGGATCTTGTGGGGGCCGGTGGCAAAGCCGATGTGTTTCTGCTCCATGTAGAAATCGAAGCTCCAATCGCCGCCGTCGCGGCCGATGCCGCTGGATTTGACGCCGCCGAACGGGGTGGGCAGGTGGCGGACGTTTTCCGAGTTTACCCAGATCATCCCGGCCTCCAGCGCGTTGGTGAAACGCAGGGCGCGGGTGAGGTCGTTGGTCCAGACATAGCCGGTAAGGCCGTATTGGGTGTCATTTGCCAGTGTCAGAGCCTCATCCTCGTCCTTGAAACGGATCGCGGTGAGGACCGGGCCGAAGATTTCCTCCTGCGCGATGGTCATATCGTTGGTGGCATTTGTGAACAGCGTCGGGCGGACGAACCAGCCCTGATCGCCTGCCCGGGTGCCGCCGACGGCGACGGTAGCGCCGTCCTGTTTGGCGGTCTCGAAGTAGGAGGTCACCTTGTCGAAATGCACCTTGTGAATCAGCGGGCCGACCTCGGTGGCCGGGTCCAGCGGGTGGCCGACATTGATGTTGTTGACGCGCTCGATCAGCTTGGCTTCGAACTCTTCCGCGATGCTCTCCTGCACCAGCAGGCGCGAGGATGAGGTGCAGCGCTCGCCATTGAGCGAGTAAATCATGAAGATCGCAGCATCGAGCGCGCGGTCGAGGTCGGCGTCATCAAAGACCACCACGGGGTTCTTGCCGCCCAGTTCGAAATGCACGCGCTTCAGGGTGTCGGCGCCCTGTTTCATGATCATCGAGCCGGTCTTGCTTTCGCCAACAAAGGCGATGGCCTTGATATCCGGGTGTTCGGTCAGCGCTTTGCCTGCGTCCTCGCCAAAGCCATTGACCAGGTTCCACACGCCGGCGGGCAGGCCGGCCTCATGGGCGATCTCGGCCAGGATGCGGGCGGTGAGCGGGGAGAATTCCGCCGGTTTGTGGACCACGGTGCAGCCCGCCGCCAGCGCGGGCGCAATCTTCCAGGTGGACAGCATGAAGGGGGTGTTCCACGGGGTGATCACGCCGACCGGGCCGATCGGCACCCGGGTGGTCACGTTCATCAGCGTCGGGGATTGCAGTTGCTGGCCGTCGCGGGCGGAGGTGGCCTTGTCGGCGAAGAAGCGGAAGTTCTCGGCACCGCGCAGGGCGGCCTTGGACATGAAGCGCAGGGCCTGGCCGGTGTCCCAGCATTCACACAGGGCGATTTCCTCGGCGCGTTCGACGATCAGGTCGGCGATGCGATTGAGGATCTTCTTGCGGTCCAAGGCGGGCATGTCGCGCCAGGCGGGGAAGGCGGCCTTGGCGGCTGCTGCCGCCGCGTCGATGTCCTCTGCGCCGCCTTTTGCAACTGGGCAGATCACGCTTTCATCCACTGGCGAGGACGTATCAAACGTGGCGCCGGAGGCGGCGGGGCGGCTTTCACCTCCGATGAGGTTCAGGATCCCGTCGGTGCGAAAGCAGGCCAAGTGGCTGTTCAGCATTTCGATGTTGGTGGTCAGATCGCTCATCACGGGTCCGCCTTTTGCATGTGGTCGCGGATGGTGCCGCATTTCGGGGAAAGCTCAGGGTCGATGTCGCGCATCTCCAGCGACAGCGCGATGGAGTGCTGCTGCATTGCTGGTTTCAGGAAATCCTCGGCAGCGTCGAACACCGCCAAGGCAGCGCGTTTACGGGTTTCAAGGTCACGGCCTGCGCGCAGCCGGATGGAGATGTCGATATACCCGTGCTGCAGATCGCCATCGGCAATGGAGACATGATTGGCTGCAAAGGCGCGCACCCGGATGCCCGCCAGAGGGAACACGCCCGTCTCTGCTGCGGCCTGCCGCAGGTGGCGGCAGAGTGCAGCCATGTCGGTCCGGGCTTCCATATTGGCCGAGTAGTCCAGCGTGATGTGCGGCATCTGCGTTACCTTTCCTGAATTACTTAACATGTGTAGCATTTGTGATGCCAGGAGTCAAGCAGAAGAAACCCAAGCCGCAATTGCGTTTAGCCGGCAGCGGGGTGATAATCGGGTATGACCAGGATGATGCCCTCCACCGACCGTTCGCTGCCGATTGCCCTGCTGAGGGCGCGGGAGCGCGTAATGGGTCCGATCCGTTCGCTGCTGAGCGGGGCGGGCCTGACCGAGCAGCAATGGCGCGTGCTGCGGGTGGTGCAGGAGAGCGGGCCGATCGACCCGACCCAGATTGCCGACAAGGCCTGTCTGCTGCTGCCCAGCCTGACGCGGATCCTGCAGAAGCTGGAGGAAAAGCAGCTGATCAGCCGGGAGCGCGATAAGGAGGACCGCCGCCGGCAGGTGGTCCAGATTGCGGTTGCGGGCGAGAAGGTCATTGCCGACAATCTTGAGGCCAGTCTGGAGCTGATGGAGCAGACCCGCCTGAAGATGGGCGCGGAGCGCTATGAGGCGCTGCTGGATCTGCTGAACGAGCTGGATCAGATCGAAATGCCGGAGTGAGTCGGTCCTGCCGCATTTGGCGCGGATGGCGGGGTGCGTGACGCAAACGGGGTTTGTCCCGCCTTTCGGCTTCTTTCGCTCAAATTCAGCAATTATTGAAGTAATATCAGCCGGATAAATCCATGTTGAGCCCGCGGAGCCATGCCTTTGAGTGCTGTGTCCGCATTGGTGATATTCCGCTTGTGACGCATATGGCGCTGCCGATGTCCGAAATCCCCCTGTGACGTGACGCATTTCTCACTCAATCTGCCGGGGACAGTTGATGAGGACATCATGCGGTACTCCGGCCTGAAAGTGATCAAGGAGGCCCTGACGGGCCACAAGGGATGGCGCCCCACCTGGCGCGATCCGGAACCCAAGAAAAGCTACGATGTGGTGATCATCGGTGGCGGCGGGCACGGGCTGGCGACGGCCTACTACCTGGCCAAGAACCACGGCATCACCAATGTTGCGGTGATCGAAAAGGGTTGGATCGGCGGCGGCAATGTGGGCCGTAACACCACCATCATCCGCTCCAACTACCTGCTGGACGGCAATGAGCCGTTCTATGAGCTGTCGCTGCAGCTGTGGGAAGGGCTGGAGCAGGACTTCAACTACAACGCCATGGTCAGCCAGCGCGGCATTCTGAACCTGGTGCACACCGATGCGCAGCGCGATGCGGCGCGGCGGCGGGGCAACGCGATGATCCTGAACGGGTCGGACGCGGAGCTGCTGGACACCGATGGCGTCCGCGCGATGTATCCGTTCCTGAACTTCAACGACGCGCGCTTCCCGATCAAGGGCGGGCTCCTGCACCGCCGCGGCGGCACCGTGCGCCATGATGCGGTGGCCTGGGGCTATGCCCGCGGCGCCGACCTGCGCGGCGTCGACATCATCCAGAACTGCGAAGTGACCGGCTTCAAGATCGAGAACGGCAAGTGCCTGGGCGTGGAAACCACCAAGGGCTTCATCGGCGCCAACAAGGTGGCGAGCTGCGTGGCAGGTTCGTCGAGCCGGGTGATGGAGAAGGCGGGCATGCGCCTGCCGATCGAGAGCCACGTGCTGCAGGCCTTTGTTTCCGAGGGGCTAAAGCCGGTGCTGGACGGGGTCATCACCTTTGGCGCGGGCCACTTCTACTGCAGCCAGTCGGACAAGGGCGGGCTGGTGTTTGGCGGTGATCTGGACATGTACAATTCCTATGCACAGCGCGGCAACCTGCCGGTGGTCGAGGACGTGATGGAAGGCGGCATGGCGCTGATCCCGGCGCTGGGCCGGGTGCGGATGCTGCGCAGCTGGGGCGGTATCATGGACATGTCGATGGACGGCTCCCCCTTCATCGACAGAACCCATATCGACGGGCTCTATTTCAACGGCGGCTGGTGCTACGGCGGCTTCAAGGCGACCCCGGCCTCGGGCTGGTGCTATGCGCATCTGCTGGCGACGGACACGCCGCACAAGGTGGCCTCGGCCTACCGGCTCGACCGGTTCCGCCGCGGCTGCATGATCGACGAAAAGGGCCAGGGCGCCCAGCCGAACCTGCACTGAGGGAAGGAAGACAGCGATGATTATCAACCATCCGATCCTCGGGCCGCGGGACAGCCAGGAGTTCACCTACCTGGGGGACGCGGCGCTGATCGACCGTCCCGACTGGCAGGCCGAGAATGCCGCGGATCAGTTTCACGACTATCTGTACCTGCGCGACAACCCGGCGGGCGAGCACCGCGAGCTGTGGTTCCACGAGCAGGGCGACCGGTCCTGGCTGGTGGTGACCCGCAACACCGTGACCCATGAAATCCTGAATGTCGAACTGGCCCGCGATGTGGCCCGGGCGAGGGGGCGCAGCAAATGACTGATGCAGTGATGAATGCCGGCCGCGTGGCCTTTCAGGCCGACGGCAGCACCGGTGCCCGCAAAGGGGTGCAGGTGAACCGCCTGGACGGCGGGCTGATCAAGGGCAGCAAGGCGCTGACCTTCACCTTTGACGGCAAGAGCTACAAGGGGTTTGAGGGCGACACGCTGGCCTCGGCCCTGCTGGCAAACGGCGTGCGGCTGATGGGCCGTTCGTTCAAATACCACCGCCCGCGGGGCGTGCTGACCTCCGGCTCGGAAGAGCCGAACGCGCTGGTCGAGCTGCGCAGCGGCGGGCGGCAGGAGCCGAACACCCGCGCCACCGTGGCCGAGCTCTATGATGGGCTGGAGGCGAATTCGCAGAACCGCTGGCCGTCGCTGCAGCACGACTTCATGGCGATCAACGACCGGTTCTCGAACTTCCTGACAGCCGGGTTCTACTACAAGACCTTCATGTGGCCTGCGGCGTTCTGGGAAAAGCTGTACGAGCCCATCATCCGCAAGGCGGCGGGCCTGGGCAGCATCAGTTTCGAGGCCGACCCGGACGCCTATGACAAGGGCTTCCTGCATTGCGACCTGCTGGTGATCGGTGCCGGCCCTACCGGCCTAATGGCGGCGCTGACTGCCGGGCGTGCCGGGGCGCAGGTGATCATTGCGGATGAGGATTTTCTGCTCGGCGGGCGCCTCAATGCGGAAACCTTTGGTGTTGGCGACCTGACCGGCGCGGCCTGGGTTGAGCAGGCGCAGGCGGAGCTGGCGGCGATGCCGAATGTGCGGGTGATGCCGCGCACAACCATCATCGGCGCCTTTGACCACGGCATCTATGGCGCGGTGGAGCGGGTTTCCGATCACGTGCTGGCGCCGGAAGCGGGCAAGCCGCGGCAGATCCTGTGGCGGATCTACTCCAAGCGGGCAATGCTGGCGGCGGGCGCCACCGAGCGGCCGATCGCGTTTGAGAACAACGACCGTCCGGGTGTTATGCTGGCCGGTGCGGTGCGCGCCTATGCCAACCGCTGGGCGGTGACTCCGGATCAGACCGTTGCGGTTTTCACCAACAACGACGACGGCCACCGCACCGCGGCGGACCTGATCGCCAAGGGGGTGAAAGTCACCGCGGTGATCGACACCCGCCCGGATGCGCCCAAGGTCGAGGGGGCTGAGCTGTTTGCCGGTGCTCAGGTGATCGACACCAAGGGGCGGCTGGGTCTCGAGTGGGCGCGCGTGCGTCTGGCCAACGGCACCACCCGCGACGTGCCTTGCGGCGCGCTGGCGGTCTCCGGCGGCTGGAACCCGAACGTGCATCTGACCTGCCACCAGCGCGGCCGTCCGGCCTGGCGCGAGGATATTGCCGCCTTTGTCCCTGCGGGCGAACTGCCGCAGAACATGTCGGTGGCCGGTGCCGCCAATGGCGATTTCTCCACCGCCGCCGCGCTGCGCGCCGGTGCCGAGGGTGCCGTGGCCGCATTGTCGGAACTGGGCATCGAGACCAAGGCCGGTGATCTGCCCGAGGCCGAGGACGCGCCCGTCAACGTGACCCCCTTCTGGTACGTGAAGGAAGGCAAGGGCCGCGCCTGGCTGGATCAGCAGAACGACGTCACCGTCAAGGACGTGAAGCTGGCGCACCAGGAGAACTTCCGTTCTGTCGAGCACCTGAAGCGCTACACCACGCTGGGCATGGCGACCGATCAGGGCAAGACCTCCAACATGGGCGGTCTGGCCATCATGGCCGAACTGGCGGGCAAGCAGATCCCCGAGGTCGGCACCACCATGTTCCGTCCGCCCTATACGCCGGTGTCCTTCGGCGTGATGGCAGGCCGCTCGGTGGGCGAGGAATTCCGCCCCACCCGCAAAACCCCCAGCCACAAATGGGCCGAGGAGCAGGGTGCGGTGTTTGTCGAGGTCGGCCAGTGGCTGCGCGCGCAATGGTTCCCCAAGGCGGGCGAAACCCATTGGCGCCAGTCGGTGGACCGCGAAGTGCTGCAGACCCGCAATTCGGTCGGCATTTGCGACGTGACCACGCTGGGCAAGATCGACGTGCAGGGCAAGGATGCGGCGGAATTCCTGAATAAGATCTACGCCAATGCCTTCGCCAAGCTGCCGGTCGGCAAGGTCCGCTACGGGCTAATGCTGCGCGAGGATGGCATTGCCTATGACGACGGCACCGCCGCGCGTTTTGCCGAGGATCATTTCGTGGTGACCACCACCACCGCCAACGCAGTTCTGGTTTACCGCAACATGGAATTTGCGCGCCAGTGCCTGTTCCCTGACATGGATGTGCAGCTGATCTCGACCACCGAGGCCTGGGCGCAGTTCGCGGTGGCGGGTCCGAATGCCCGCAAGCTTCTGCAAAAGGTCGTGGACCCCGAGTTCGATATTTCGAACGAGGCGTTCCCCTTCATGGGCTGCGGCGAGATCACCGTGGCGGGCGGATGCCGGGCGCGGCTGTTCCGGATCTCCTTCTCGGGCGAGCTGGCCTATGAGATCGCGGTCCCGACCCGTTACGGCGATGCGATGATCCGCAAGCTGATGGAAGCGGGCGAGGAGTTCGGCGCTGTGCCTTACGGCACCGAGGCGCTGGGCGTCATGCGGATCGAGAAGGGCCATGCCGCCGGCAATGAGCTGAACGGCACCACCTCGGCGCTGAACCTTGGCATGGGCAAGATGGTCAGCAAGAAAAAGGACTGCATCGGCAACACGCTGAGCGAACGGGAAGGCATGAACCAGGAGGATGCGCTGAAGCTGGTCGGCTTCAAGCCGGTCAATGCCGCCGATCCGGTGCAGGCCGGGGCGCATCTGATGAACGCTGATGGCGAGGTCAGTGCGGCCACAGATCAGGGCTATATCACTTCAGCCGCCTATTCGCCCGTGCTCGGCTGCTCGATCGGGATCGGTTTCTTGAAGAGCGGCGACAGCCGTAAGGGCGAAGTGATCCGCGCGGTCAATCCGCTGGAGGGCAAGGAAATCCAGGTCGAAGTTGTCAGCGCGCATTTTGTGGATCCGGAAGGGGAGCGTCTCCGTGGGTAAGTTCGATAATCATGGGCTGAAAGCCATTTCGCCGCTGGGCGGGCATGAACCGCGGGTGGACGCCTTCACCGGGCTGCTGATCCGTGAAGTCGCCGACCGGGCGCTGGCCTCTCTGGCGGCGCGCCAAGGGCAGGAGGAGGCGGTAAAATCTGCCGCGGCGTCCTATCTGGGCGGTGCGCTGCCCGCACCGGCCAGCTGGAGTGAAGCCGGTGTCTATGCCGCCTGGTGGATGGGGCCGGACCTGTGGATGGTTTCGGCACCGCATGACAGCCACGAGCTGATGGCGGGCGATTTGAAACAGGCGGTGGGTGACGCTGGATCCGTGGTGGAGCAGACCGACGGCTGGTGCCGCTTCGACATCGAGGGCCCGCGCTGTTTTGACGTGCTAGAGCGGCTGTGCAATGCCAATGTCCGCGCGGGCAAGGCGGGTGATGCCACCCGGACCTCAATGGAGCATCTGGGTGTTTTCCTGCTGTGCCAGGAGCCGGGGCAGAAGTATGCGGTGATCGGGCCGCGCTCCTCGGCGGGGTCGCTGCACCATGCGCTGGTGGCGGCAGCCAAGTCGGTGATCTGACCAAACCCTCCGAAGAAAATGCGCTGGCGCTCCCGTTCAGGGGGCGCCTGTTTCGTTTGGCGGCAGCACGACAAAACCGGCGGCGCCGGGGCTGGCGGCCCAAGCCTTGCAGCCGTCCGCAAATGCGCTGACGATGCGGCGCGGATTTTCGCGGTTGTAACCGACGGCCAGTTGCAGCGGCGCGCCGGCGTCGCGCAAGGGCCGGGCCGTCAACTGCTGCCCGCCGTAACTGAGGTCAGTAGCGGGGCGCATGTTCAGCACCGCGCAGCCGTGGCCCGCAGCCACCAGGCAGCGCACCATTTCGGTCGTATTCGCCTGCACGACGGTGTCGGGACCGCGGCCCAGGGATTCGAACAGGCGCTGCTGGTATTCGGTGACCATCGGGCGGTTCAGCGCGATCAGCCGCTCTTCGGCAAGATCCGCGAGGCTGAGTTCCCTGCGCGCAGCCAGCGGGTGGCCGGAGGGAAGCAGGGCATAGGCCGGGGCCTCGAGCAGCACCTCGTATTCGATCTGCGGGCAGGTGCCGTCGGGGACAAACAGGATCGCGTCATAGCGGCCGTCCAGCAAGCCCGACTGGGCGGCGTCGTTGTGGCATTCCTCGAGGTCCAGGCTGACCTTCTGGCCGGGCGCCAGGAACGGCGTCAGAATCTGAGGCAGGAAACCCGGCGCCACCGGGGCATAATACCCCAGGCGGAAACTGCCGCTGAACTCCTGCTTCAGTTCGGCGCCTTCGGCGAGGACCGTGTCGTAATCCTCCAGCAGGCGGGTGAACTTGCGCGCCATTTCCCGCCCTGCACGCGTCGGCGCGATGCCGCGGGCGCGGTGGCGGGTGGCGAGCTGCAGCTGAAACCGGGCTTCGACCTGATCGATGGCGGCAGACACGGCGGAAGCAGCCACATGCAGCTCTTCCGCGGCGCGGCTGATGTTGCCGTGGCGCAGGGCGGTGGTGAAATAGCGCATTGCTTTGAGGGTGACGGGCATTTCTTACCTCTGAAATTCAGAGGAAGATTAGCAAAAAGTTCTGTTTTATAAAGATGTAAGGCCGCGGCACTCTGCTCTGGACCCATTAGAGGATGGTTTCATGAGCGAACAAGAACTGAAGGGCTGGAATCACCTGCCGCCGCTGCCGCTGCAGACGTCGCCGCTGTTCCAGTGGCCGCCGCGCCCGTTGGCGGCGCTGAAATGGTGGCTGAGCGGCTGGTTTCTGATCTCGGAGAAACTGATCATCGCCGGTATCGCGCTGATCTCATTCTACTGGCTTCAGCCGCCGCTGGAGCAGAGCCGGCATTTGGCGCTGGACTGGATCCTGCCGATGTACCTGCGCAACCTGGTGCTGATGGGTGGGGTGGCCGGGCTGCTTCATGTGTATTTCTACAGTTTCACCGCGCAGGGGAAGCGCCTGAAATACGACCCGCGGCCGTTGATGAAGAACGGCCGCCAGTTCACCCTGGGCGGGCAGATCCGCGACAACATGTTCTGGACCATGACCAGCGGCGTGTTCTTTTGGACCGCCTATGAGGTGCTGATGTTCTGGGCGATGGCCAACGGCTATGCCCCGATGATCACCTGGGCGGCGCATCCGTTCTCGTTCATCGCACTGTTCTGGCTGATCCCGATCTGGGAAAGCTTCTATTTCTACTGGATCCACCGGTTGCTGCATATGCCGTTCTTCTACAAGCACGTGCATTCGGTGCATCACCGCAACATTAACGTGGGCCCCTGGTCCGGCATGTCAATGCACCCGGTGGAGCATGTGATCTTCTTGGGGTCGGTGCTGATCCACTGGGTGGTGGCGGCGCATCCGGTGCATATCCTGTACCACCTGCAGTTCAACGCGCTGACAGCGGCGACCACCCACACCGGGTTCGAGGGGCTGCTGATGAAGGACCGTAACAGATTGAACCTGGGCACCTTCCATCACCAGATGCATCACCGGTATTTCGAATGCAATTACGGCTCGCTCGAGGTGCCGTGGGACAGGGTGTTCGGCTCATTCCATGATGGCACGGTGCAGGCGGATGCGGAGATCAAGAAGCGCCGTAAGCGGATCATGGGCGGCTAGTCTGGTGTCATTTACGGTTGTGGAGACGCTGCATCAGGGTCAGATCGCAGGCTGTAGCGTGACCCATGGCGCGTTTGATGCCGGGCAGCATCGCGGCGCCGTTCATCGCAAACGACAGCTCGATCAACCCTGCTTCGCCGTAGCGGCTGAGGATGGCTGCGCGGGCATCCAGGTCGTCCTGCCGCTGCGAGGTGACCGCATCGCTGAGCAGGATGACCGGGGCCAGTTCCGGCGGCAGGGCGGCAAGGTCGGACGCAAGAACCGCGGCGATCACATGTTCTTCCAGTCCGCCCGCCCTGGCCAGGCTGACCTCGGCCTCGACGCAGGTTCCGCAATCCGCGGCCAAGGCGCCGCGCAATCTGGCGGTGTGATAGGCCGCCACCGGGACGTGGCAGTTGGGGTCCAGAAAGCCGAAAATGCGGTTGTAGCGGCGGAGCAGCCCGAGATCCGTCCGGGCAATCTGGCGGATGTAATCCAGCTTTACCCCAAGGCGGATTTCGGCTCGGCGGATCAGGCGGATGGCAATGGCCGTCAGCATTGGCGTTTCCTCGCAGGCGGACTCTCTTCTGAGAAACCATCCTAGCCGAAAAATGCATGCCAGGATTGTGCGGCGATGCGCCGCCTCTGCCCGGTTTGCGTCAGGCCGAGGGGATCGGGCGGTTATCCTGGACCCTGAACAGGTTCACCTTGCGGCGTTCCTCCTGCGGGGTGACGCCGAAGCTTTCGCGGTAATGCTGCGACAGGGTGGAGGAGGTGGCATAACCCACCGCATTGGCGATCGAGGTGATCGAATCGCGCGAATACATCACCAGCTGCCGTGCCGCGTTCATCCGCAGGGTGCGGTAGTAGATGGCAGGGCTTTGGCCGGTGGCGGCCTTGAAGCTGCGCTCCAGCTGGCGCGGCGAGACGCCGATTTCGCTGGCCGCGTCACGGATCGAGACCGGGTGCTCCAGGTTGTCGGCAAACAGCTCAACCGCCTTGGCGACCGGCGGCGGCAGGCTGTCGGCGGTGCTGTCGGTCTTGAAGGCGGGGATTTTCTGGCGCACGCCCTCGGCGCGGACCATCGGATGCTGGAACCAGCAGGCGACCTCAGTCATCACCGCGTCGCCCATGGCGCGTTCGATCAGCTTCAGCGACAGGTCGAACATCGCTGCGGCGCCGCTGGCGGTGAAGCGGCGGCGGTCCAGCACAATGACGTCGTCAACGGTGGTGAGGGACGGGAATTCCGCAGTGAATGCAGCCTTGTAGCACCAGTGAACCGAGCAGCTGTGGCCGTCCAGCAGGCCGGAGCGGGCCAACGGGAACACGCCGCCGGAGACTGCGCCCATGGTGGTGCCGTGCCGGGCCAGGTGGCGCAGCTTGCCGTTGGAGGCCTTGGGGTCGTCGAATTTGCCTTGAGGGCTGGACAGGAGAAACAGGGTGTCGATGTCCTCTGCCGCGTCCAGGGGGCAGTCGGGCTGGAACGCCACATTGGCCGAGGCATTCACGCTGTTGCCGGTTTCGGACACCAGTTTCCACCGGAAGGTTTCAGAGCCGGCAATTTCATTTGCCGCCCGCAGGGGTTCGATGGCCGAGGTCAGGCAGGCCATTGGAAAGCCGGGGAAAATCAGGAAGCCGAGTGTCATGGTTTTATCGCGCTGCATGAGGTGAATTATAGCTTGCGAAGAGAGATTCGCACAGCGGCGAAGGGGTGCCTGCGCCGTACAGGAAGGGAAACGGCGCAGGCAATCTGCAGGGGTGTGCCGTTAGTTCTGCAGATATACTTCCAGCGAGTCGTCCAGGGCGTCCTTCCACGGGGTGTGGTGCACGGGCGCCATGGTGCCGGTGATGACCGATTTGTAGGAGTTGTTGCGGAAGGCCATGATGTCCTGGGCCTTGTGGCCCTTCCATTCATAGAAGGCCTGGCAGGCGCCGGCCACGTCGAAGGTCGGGTAGTCGGTTTCCTCGATCAGCTCCAGCACATAATCGCCCTGGTATTTGATCGCGTATTTGACGTCGTCCGACGCTTCTTCGCGCGCTTCGCGTTCCTTAACGTCGGCCAGAAGGGTTTCCTTGTCCGCCGGGATCTCGATCTTGCCCATGATCGCGTCACGGACCCACCAGGCCTGAGCGTCGAACATGTTGAAGGTGAACCACTGGTCCTGCATGCCGAGGTAGAACATCTTGGGGTTATGGGCGTAGACCACGCCCTTGTAGAGATCGGCGGTGGCCAGGCGGTTGGCGGTCTTCAGGCGCAGGTCGTCCGGCAGGAAGCTGAAGAAATGCTTGTAGCCGGTGCAGAGAATGATCGCGTCGACCTTCTTGCTGGTGCCGTCGACGAAGGTTGCGGTGTTGCCGTCAACCGACTCCAGCGCCGGTTTTTCCTCCCAGTTGTCCGGCCATTTGAAGCCCATCGGCGCGGTCCGGTAGGAGGTGGTGATTGTCTTGGCGCCGTATTTCCAGCACTGGGAGCCGATGTCTTCGGCGGAGTAGGAGGCGCCGAGGAGGAGGATGTCCTTGCCGGCAAACTCGCGGGCATCGCGGAAGTCATGGGCGTGCAGCACGCGGCCGTTAAAGGTGTCGAAGCCGGGGTAGAACGGCACGTTCGGGGTCGAGAAATGGCCCGAGGCGCAGATCACGTGGTCAAAATCTTCCTTATAGGTGCTGTCCTTGGCGTGGTCGTGCACGGTGACGGTGAAGTTGCCCTTGTCCTCGTTGTACTCTACCCAGCGGATCGGGGAGTTGAAGCGGATCCACTTGCGCACGTCCGCCTTCTTCACCCGGCCCTCGATATAGTCGAACAGCACGGCGCGCGGCGGGTAGGAGGCGATCTGCTTGCCGAAATGCTCTTCGAAGGAATAATCGGCGAATTCCAGGCCTTCCTTGGGGCCGTTGGACCACAGGTAGCGGTACATCGAGCAATGCACCGGCTCGCCGTTTTCATCCAGGCCGGTGCGCCAGGTGTAGTTCCACAGGCCGCCCCAGTTGTCCTGCTTTTCGAAGCAGACGATTTCCGGGATCTCTTCACCTTTATTGGCCGCGGATTGAAATGCGCGAAGCTGGGCCAGGCCAGAGGGGCCGGCGCCGATGATGGCAATGCGTTTCTTGGTCATGTGGTTCTCCCGTTGGTTCGGACCAATATTTGGTTTTGGTTCATTTGGTCTGGTCCAATTAGGTCCAAATTCGCCCCCAAAAGTCAACATTTTTTCACATGCGGAATGATTTTTGGCGCAATTGGACTGGAAGCACGTTGTTTTCTTGGTAGGATTCCGGGCATGAAGACGACCAGTTTTGTGCATCAGCTGACTGCCCGTGCAGCGCTGCCCCGCTTGTCCGTGGGGATGGCAGAATCAGTGAATATCGGTTTTTTGGGGCCGCTTTCCGGCCGGGTGGAGAGCTGGGGCTTGCCTGGTCTGAACGGCTGCCGGATCTGGGAGGACGGGCTGAACAAGGCCGGGGGAGTGCTGATCGGCGGCCGCCGCTACCCGATCCGAATCCACTCCTATGATTGCGGCTATGATCCGGAGCGCGCGCTGGAGGGGGCGGTTGAGCTGGTTCAAAAGCACAACGTCAAGCTCATGCTGATGCTGGGGGGTGATACCTTTGCGCCGGTGCGGGATTTCCTGATGCGCAACAAGGTGCTGACCTCGACCCTGCTGCCGACTGACTTGTCGCCGGACACGCCTTATCTGATTGCTCCCAGCGAGGCGCATCCGATCCAGAATGTGACCGGTGTGGCTTGGCTGGCGGAGAACAGGCCGGAGCTGAAGACGGTTGCCCTGTGCAGCCAGGCGGATCTGCTCGGACTGCCGGCGCAAGCGGTTTACCGCGCGGCGTTCAAGGCTGCGGACAAGCAAATTCTGCAGGAAGTGCAGTATGATCCCGGTTCCAGCGATCCGGCACCGGTGGTGGATCCGATGCTGGAGAGCGGTGCGGATATCTTGTGCTGGTGCTCCTCCTACGCGCCGATGGTGCACGCGATGACGGAATATGCCTATGCCAAAGGGTTCAGGGGGCAGATCATCAGCTGCACCATGGATGGCTACGACCGGCTGGTGGAGCGGACGTCAGTGGACTTCATGGAAGGGGTGGTGTTCCAGTTTCCGGACTTTGACGATCCGATGCTGAGTGAGAAGGCGTTTTTCTTCAACCGACCGCATAAGTTCTTTGAGGAGTACAGCCGCCGATTTCCGGGCAGCTGGTCGGCTGTGAGCTGGGAGTATGTTGCGATCCTGGATATCTGGCACAGCGCGGTGGAGAAGGCCGGATCGGTTGCGCCGCCATCGGTGCTGGCGGCGATGAAGCAGCTTGGCCATGTCACCCACGCCTTCGGCCACGCGGAATGGTGGGGCGAGGATATTTTCGGCATTTCCAATGCCTTGGTTGGAGATTGGCCGGTGGTGACGATCCGGGAGGGCAAGGCGCGGATCGCCGAATTCAAGTCAATCCCCGCCTGGCTGGCGGAGCACTCCGGCCTGCTGAAATCGGAAATGGAGACGCTGGGGCAGCTGTGGCACCAGCGGCTGGAAAGCGATGCGCCGGGCAGTGAGGTCAGCTCCCGCGCGGTTGACGGATAGGCGCGGTCAAACCTCCTGCAGAAGCAGTTTCTGCTCGTCGATCAAGTGCAGCTTGATGAATTCCACCGCGGATTCCACATCGCGCGAGGCAATGGCGTTGAACAGCGTGTTGTAGCGTTTCTGATAGTCCTGAATCCGCTGCGGTGTCAGGTGGCGGCGGCGCAGGGCCGTGCGGTAGGACAGGCGGCAGGCCTCGATCGTCAGCTCGTAGCAGGAATGCAGAAGCGGGTTGCCGGTGCCTTCGGCGATTTTGCGGTAGAGGTCCTCCTCGGCCTCGATGAAATCGCCGGGATCGGTGCGCACGGCCTCGACCCGGGACAGGATCTGGTCCAGCTCCTCGATCTGGCGCGGGGTCATGTTGATCACCGCAAGGCGCACCAGTTCCGGTTCCAGAATGCCGCGGACCACAAGGTGGTCGAGTGGTGAGACTTCGTTGGCCAGCGAGCTGTAGGAGGCTTCCGGCTTGGGGTCGGACCGGAATTTCACAAAGCTGCCAGACCCGGCCCGGCGGTGGATGACGTTCTGGCTGGCCAGCACATCCAGCGCCTCGCGCACGGTGTTGCGGGCCACGCCCAGCTCGGACGCCAGGGTGCGTTCGGAGGGCAGCCGGGTGTCCACGGGGTAACTGCCGGATTTGATCCGGGCGAACAGCGTGTCGATCACCACCTGCACCGTCGCGCCGACGGAATGGGTGGTCAGAATTTGCGAAGTGGTTTCTTCCGCTGAGCTCATGTTTTGTCTTTTCCGGGCCTTATGAGCGGGAAACCCTGCTCCTGATCGCCGTGCCTGTGTTGCAATTGCCGGTTATCGCGGCCGTGCTGCAACGGGCTCACACAGCGGTGACTGGCACACAGATTAGCGGTTTCAGCGCCGCTCAGCAAGGACGGGGCGCAAATTGGTTCTGCGCTTGGGTGTTTCCGCCGGCTCTGAAATTCAGACGTAGCTATCTGTTTTTCCGTCATTTTAATTTTACGTGCTGGCCCGAGCGTTCGGTGGGGTCTGGAATTGGTGCTTTTTTGGTCCAGCAGTAGCAGGCCAGCGGCTCCGGCTGGCGCGGGACGCAGTGCTCAGGCGCCCCGGTTGCCGCGGCGTGGCAACTATTTTCTTTCCTCTGGCGGTAAAGGGTTGGGAAAAACAGGTAATGACAGTAAAATAATATTCGCACCGTTCCTTGCGTCGGGGAAAGTTTTCACATATCGGCTGCTGCGCGCTTGTCAGAGGCCATCGATAAGGAAGATAACACAGTGGCTAAACTCAAAGATGACAGTGACGCAGTGGCAAATAACCTTTCTCAAGACCCGCACCGGGTCCGCGATGGTGCGGAAAAAGTTCTGGAAGTTGCGATCGGGCGCGAAGTGCGGTCGTTCCGGCGCCAGCAGGGGATCACCGTGGCGGATCTGGCCAACCTGACCGGGCTGTCGATCGGGATGCTGTCGAAGATCGAAAACGGCAACACCTCTCCGTCGCTGACAACGCTGCAGCTTCTGGCCAATGCGCTGAGCGTGCCGATCACGTCCTTCTTCCGGCGTTTCGAGGAAAGCCGAGAGGCGGTCCACACCAAATCCGGCGAAGGGGCGGAAACCGAACGGGCAGGTACCCGGGCAGGCCATCAGTATCAGCTTCTGGGGCATCTTGGCGCCAATGCCTCAGGCGTCATGGTGGAGCCCTATATGATCACCCTGACCGAGGAATCGGATGTCTTCCCGACCTTCCAGCATGACGGTGTGGAGATGCTCTATATGCTGGAGGGCGAGGTGGACTACCGGCACGGCGACAAGGTGTTTTCGCTGAAGCCGGGGGACACGCTGTTCTTTGATGCGGATGCGCCGCACGGTCCGGAAGGGCTGGTCAAGCTGCCGGCGCGGTATCTGTCGATCATTTCCTACCCGCAATCGAGCTGAGGCGCGGCTGGCGCGTCCCGCCTATTACGGGGCAGCCGGGGTGCTGATGCACGGATGGGCCAGGCGCTGCGCGATGCGCGGCGCTTTTGCTTTCCAGGGCCGCCTTGCGGATTGCGGGCAAAAAGAAACTGCCGAAGCCAGAGGCAACGGCAGTCAGTGAAGCGGGCCTAAGTGACAGGGGGTAGGGACGGCCCGCTAGTCCGCTCGGGATCAGTCGTCGTCGGGCCAGATGCCGTCCGAGGTTGGGCTGCCGTCATCATACTGCGACAGCCATTCCACCATCATCGGTCGGTTGTCGATGAAGCCCTTGTAGGTTGCGAGCTCCTCCGGCAGGTCGCGGATCACCCGGTGCAGGCGGCGGCCCCATTTCGGCACTGTCACCAGATCGCCGAAGCTGATCAGGTAGCAGCGGATCGGGAACACCAGCGCGTTGGAGCGCGGCAGACGGAAGAAGGTCTGCAATTCGACCCGCAGGTGCTGCTTGCTGCCCATGTTCTCCAAGGTGAGGTCCTGCTTCATCTCGCCCCACTTGTGGTAGTTCTCCGGCGAGGTGTCGAGCAGCGGGTTCACTGTCATGGTCCAGTTCAGGCGCCGCGCGGGCTGGCCCTGCTGGATGTTCAGAAGGAACTTGAGGGCGCGCACGAAAATGCCCATCTCATGGGCCTTCGGCACCGGGGCATGCCATTCGAAGAAGTTCATGCCGATGTCGAAATCCAGGCTCCAGTCGGCCTGGGTGGTGACCATGCCTGCGTCCATCCACAGGTTGTCGTCGCGCTGGTCGAGCAGCGCGAAGTCGCCCTGGGTCTGGCGGGTGATGTATTCCATCGGGCCGTAGGGCAGAGTGCTTTCGTCGAGGAAGGTGAAAGTGTCGTCGATGCCCAGCGGCTTGTTCACCCAGCGCCAGCGGTTGCCGTTCTTGTGCAGCTCGAACAGGTCGGGGTATTCGCGCGCCTTGGCTTCCATGATCAGTTCGACCAGATCCCAGCCTGCCAGCGTCATGTGCGGCAGCGACTGGCAGCGCAGCGGGTCATCCGCCAGTACCTGGGCGCGGTCCTTCATTTCGGAGACATAGTGCTCGTCGACATCGAAGGTGCGCTCGAACACGGAGCCGGGCCGGTAGGAGGTGTGCGGCTCCATGTTGACCGAATACATGTAGCTGTCTTCGTGGAACGGGAAGGGGAAGCGCTTGATCGCCCATTCCGAGTTGCGGAAAGTGAAGTCCCCGCGGAAGGTTTCGTCGTTGAATTGAATGGTCATTTCTCTCTCCCTCAGCGGTCCAGAACCAGGGTCTTGCCCTCAAAGCGCGACACGCAGGGCATGATATGCTTGCCGCCGGCCTTTTGCTCGTCGGTCAGCCAGTGGTCGTAATGCAGGAACTTGCCGTCGTAGCCGATGACATTGGTCTCGCACTGGCCGCAGGCGCCGCCGCGGCAGAGGTAGGGGGCGTCGATGCCGGCCGCCTCCAGCGCTTCCAGCAATGACTGGTGCTCGCCGACCTGGACGATTTTGTTCGAAACCGCGCATTTGACCTCGAAAGGCTTGCCGGAGGCAGGCGCCAGGAATTCCTCGGAATGCACCGCCTCGCGCGGCCATCCCATAGCCTCTGCGGTGCCATGCACCCATTCGATCATGCCCTTTGGGCCGCAAACGTAGACATGGGTGCCGAGCGGCTGGTTGGCGAGCAGGGTCTTGAGGTCGATCGCCTCGTTCTGGTCGTCGTGGTAGATGTGGACCTTGCCCGGATAACGCTCAGACAGCTCCTTGGCGTAGGTGCCCAGCGAGGCCGTGCGGACCGAGTAGTGAAGCTCGAAATGCCCGTCCATCATTGACAGCTGGTGCATCTGCGCCATGAAGGGGGTGATGCCGATACCGCCGGCCAGCATCAGATGCTTCTTTGCGCGCAGATCCAGCGAGAACAAGTTCACCGGGTTGGAGATCACCATCTCCATGCCCTCTATCACCCTGGTGTGCATGAACTTGGAGCCGCCGCGGCCCTGGTCGTCGCGGCGCACCGAAATGGTGTAGGCGCCGCGGTCGGCCGGATTGGACATCAGCGAATAGGCGTTGAGCCGGGTGATGTCGCCGTCCTGCATCTCAACCACGGTGTGCGCCCCGCCCGAGAAAGTGGGCAGGTCGCCGCCGCCGGTGCGGACGAATTTGAAACGGGTGACCAGGTCGTTGATCGGTTTGACCTCGGCCACGGTGACATTCAGTTTTGCGGTGCCAGCACTCATTTGAACAGCTCCACTTTCTCGGGGATGTTGCCCGGATCTTCGGCATCCACCCGCACGCCCTGAAAGGCCGCGATGCGGCGCGAGTAGTGGTCGCGCACGAACAGGCTCAGGCCGCAGTGGCTGCACTCGAACGGATCGGTGGTGACGTCCTCGGTGATGCCCTTGCAGTGCACGCACTGCATGCGCCGTGCGGTCGAGCCGCGGTGTTCGGTTTGGATCGCGGTGTGCGGAATGCCTGCGGTGACTGCCTCATGCATCGCCTGGCCCATCAGGCTCTCGGTGCCGGTCAGATAGACCTGGGTGCCCATGTGGCAGTTCTGCAAGGCGCGGCGGATGCGGCTTTGCGCGGCCTCGTAGGAGGGGCCGCAGTAATACTGGCCGGCGCCCAGCTGCTCCAGCTGGCTGCTGTACTTGGTGCCGGTTTTCTTGGGGATGTAGATGATGTGGGTCTTGGCCCAGAACCCGGGGTCAACGGATTTTGCCAGCCCGAGGATAGCTTCGGCGCCTTCGGCATCGGCAATCATCAGGTGGCCGCTGCCGGCCCGCGGTTCAAGCTCGCCGTAGACGGGGCGGCTTTTGATGGAAGGGGGGAATTCGGTCTTAGACATGTGGATCGCTTTTCCTGCAGTCGGGTGAACGGAAGCGGGCGCCCCCGGATTGGGGACGCCCGGGATTCGGCTCAGCCTTTTGCGGTCCGGCGCTTCTTCTCCGGATCGTGGAACGGCATCTCCGCTGCAACGCAGGGGATCTCGCCAGTGGAGTTCTTGACGGTCAGCTGGACGCCGGGTTCAGCGCAGTCGACCGGCATGCGGGCGATGCCCACGTTGTGCTCGTTCAGGGGCGAGTACATGCCGATGGTAACGACACCCACCTGCTTGCCGTCCTTCAGCAGCGGCGCGCCCTCTTCGGCCGGCTCTGAGCCTTCCAGCTTGACGCCGTAGATCTTGAAGCGTTCCTTGCCCTTCAGGCGGTAGTGCTCCTCGGCGCCGCGGAAGCCGGTCTTGCCCGGGGACACGGTGAAGTCGAGGCCAAGCTCCCACAGTGTATCACCGCATTTCTCGTTCTCGAAGGGGTACATCTCCGAGTTGTCATAGGGGAAGAACAGCAGGTAGCTTTCCGCCCGCAGCAGGTCGAGCGTGGTGAAACGGGTCGGGATGATGCCCTTGGGAGCACCTTTTTCGACCAGGTTGTCCCAGATGTGCGGCGCGTCCTGGCCGCGGCAGAAGATCTCGTAGCCGCGCTCGCCGGTGTAGCCGGTTCGCGAGATGGTTACCGGCTTGTCCCACAGGGTGGTGTGAATGTGGCTGAAGTAAACCACGTCACGGATGCCGGGAACGCCCTGTTCCTCGAGGAAGTCGACGGCAGCGGGGCCTTGCAGGGAGATGTCGTGCAGGTTGTCGTCAAAGCGGATGTCGACGTCGCGGCCTTGGGCCGCCATGGTCAGGGTCTCGTGGCCCTGGCCGGAGCCGTGCACGACCATCCAGCTGTTCGGGCCCATGCGGTAGATGACGCAGTCGTCGATGAACTTGCCGTCGTCGTTCAGCATGCAGGCATAGGTGCTGCGGCCGGGTTTGATTTTTTCCGGATTGCGGGTGGTGGCCCGGTCGATCACATGGCTGGCATGCGGGCCGACCAGGTGCACTTTCTTGAGGCCGGACACATCCATGAAGCCCGCTTTGGTGCGGATTGCCATGTATTCTTCGGTCTGGTCCTTGTCATAGGTCCAGGCGGTGCCCATGCCGCTCCAGTCTTCCAGGTCGGAACCCATCGCCCGGTGGCGGTCAGCAAGGGTTGAGAAGCGCCAGGATGCAGTCATTTTATAAATCTCCCTTTTGGTGCGGACCAAAATTCTTGATCTGGTTCCTTTGGTCCGGTCCAGTTAGCCAAGGGAGGGGGCTTCCTGTCAACGATTATTCCTATCAGGAAAAAGATTTTGCTAAAAAGGCTGGATTCGAACGGCTTTGCGGCATGGACTGGGCTGAAATGGTCTTTTTGGGTCTCGGCTTGGGGTTGCAGGAGGGCTGATTTGACCCGTCCGGAGTGAGAATCGCTGACGGGCGTGCCGGAGATTCGCGTGATTCCGTCGCAATCAGGCGCTGGTTTGTCCCGATTGCCGGGAGTGTCCGCAAGTCACCCGCGGCTGCCAGCTGCCGCATGGTAATCAGCGTTTCGCCTTGGGAAGTCCGGGGTTTAGGGGAACCGGAGCAGAGCGGAGGGAGCCGGCCCCTGCCGGAGGGGATTTCCCTAAGGGTAACAATTTTTCACATGATTATTGACAGCTCGGCCCGCTGAGACTCAATAATATAGGAAAATAATTTTCCCAAGAGGCAAAAAGTGTCCGGGATAGTGCCAACAGGAGGGCAAAACATTGGATGGAAATCTGAACGCGTTAACAACGGTGTTCACCGAGTTCTATTACTGGGTGACCGTTGTCTTCATGTTCCTCATTCACGTGGGGTTCTGCATGTACGAGGTCGGCGCCAGCCGCCACCGCAACCACATGCACACATTGATGAAGAACATCATGATCATTCCGCTGGTCACAGTGACGTTCTTCTTCTTCGGCTGGTGGATCTACTGGGCCTTCCCCAGCTTCCCGTTCTTCGGCGGGCTGAACCATGAAGCCGGCGCGGCGAACCTGCCGTGGTCGGAAAACATGGGCACCAACCTTTCGGACCGGATCACCGGTGTGTTCTGGGCAGCGTTCCTGCTGTTCTCCTGGACAGCGGCCTCGATCGTGTCCGGCGCAGTCATTGAACGGATCCGCTCATCCGCTCTGTGGGTGCACGCGGTCATGATCGGCTCGGTGTTCTGGATCATCGATGCCGCCTGGGGCTGGCATGCCGAGGGCTGGATGGTCAAATACCTGGGCTATCACGATGCCTATGCATCGGGTGTGATCCACGCGGTTGCCGGCGGCTATGCGCTGGGCGTCATCATGGTGCTGGGGCCGCGGCTGGGCAAATTTGCCGCCGATGGCACCCCGCGTGATATTCCACCGCATAACCCGTGGATGCTGACCATCGGCATCTTCCTGATCTATTCGGGTTTCTGGGGCTTCTACGCGGCCTGCAACATCCCGGCGATTTCGCCCGAGGGCATCGGAGGCCTGCTGACCGGCGAGACCTGGACGGCCACCAATATCTATCTGGCGCCAACCTCGCTGTCCGCGATCACCTTCAACTTCCTGATGTCGCTGTCCGGCGGCCTGATGGCAGCCTATGTGGTCTCCAAGGGCGATGCGTTCTGGACCTTCTCCGGCGGCCTGGCGGGCATCATCACGGCTTCTGCCGGCAATGATCTGTATCACCCGATCCAGGCGATGCTGGTTGGCGCGGTTGGTGTCGTGATCGTCTACAATCTGCACTACTGGGTCGAACGCACGTTCAAGATCGACGATGCGGTCGGGGCCGTTGCCGTGCACGGTTATTCGGGCATCGTCGGGCTGATCATCGCAGGCTTCCTGCTGTGGGGCGCGCCGAGCTCTCCCTATGAGGGCTATGCAACCGTCAATCCGGTCGGCCAGACCCTTGGTGCCGTCATCATGTTCTTTGTGCTCGGCTGGCTGCCTGCCTTCGTGATCTCGAAGATCCAGGCCGCCATGGGGGTTTTGCGAATCCCTGCGGAGGTCGAGATTCAAGGTCTCGATTACGCGGAACACCACGCCTACGAGGAAGCAAAAGCCGCAATTATCGAAGCCGACAAGGCTGCGCTGAACATCGGTAAAGTTCCGGCAGAATAAGGAGAACTTAAATGTCTACGATCGGTTACGACAGCTGGGCAGTGGACCTGGCAGAGGTGGGGGCGGTGTATCCCTTCCAAGGGTCAGAGGGTCTGATGGTGGTTCTCGGCGTGATCTTCTGGATTGGCTGGCACAGGATCCAGTTTGTCCGCGAAGGCGAGCATCTGCAGAAGGCTAAGAACATAGGAGACAAGGAGAAAATAACCTCCTTGCTTGAGAAGTACTGACTTGAAACCCAAGAAGGCGCGCCAACTCGGCGCGCCTTTTTCTTCCTTCTAAGGAAAATAAGTTTCATAAGAGTTGAACGGGTGAGCGCAAACTGCTAGCGTTGATTCGAGTTGAAAACCAGGAGGCACACCCATGTGCGGGATTGTCGGTCTTTTTCTGAAAGACAAATCACTTGAGCCGAAGCTGGGCGATATGCTCACCGATATGCTCATCACCATGACGGACCGCGGTCCGGACAGCGCCGGTATCGCCATCTACGGCGCCAACAGCGACGGGCGCACCAAGCTTACTGTTCAGTCGGATAAGCCCGGCGAGGCTTTCGGCGGGCTGGATAGCGCCCTGGCCGAGGCGCTGGGCGGTGAAGTGTCGATCCGGGTGATCGATACCCACGCGGTTCTGAACCTGCCTGCGGGCAAGGAAGAGGAAGCCCGCACCGCGCTGGCAGAGCTGCGCCCCGGCCTGCGGGTCATGAGCGCAGGCGAAGCGATCGAGATCTACAAGGAAGTCGGCCTGCCGGAGAAAGTCGCGGAGCGCTTTGACGTGCGCGGCATGAGCGGCACCCATGGCATCGGCCACACCCGTATGGCGACCGAATCCGCCGTGACCACCGAGGGCGCGCACCCGTTCTCCACCGGCCTGGATCAGTGCCTGGTGCACAACGGTTCGCTCTCCAACCATAACTCTCTCCGCCGCCGGCTGCAGCGCGAGGGCGTGCGCATCGAAAGCCAGAACGACACCGAGGTCGGTGCCGCTTATCTGACCTGGAAGATGCAGAACGGCGCCACTCTGGGCGAAGCGCTGGAAGGGACCCTTGAGGACCTGGACGGTTTCTTCAACTTCGTTGTGGGCACCAAGGACGGCTTTGGCGTGGTCCGCGACCCGATCGCCTGCAAGCCCGCCGTTATGGCCGAGACCGACCAGTATGTGGCTTTCGGAAGTGAATACCGCGCGCTGGTGAACCTGCCGGGCATCGAAGACGCCAAAGTCTGGGAGCCCGAACCCGCAACCGTTTACTTCTGGAACCACTAAGATGCAGACATACGACCTTGAAGCAAATGGCCTGCGCGGTCTGAACGCGGCCCTGCAGGAACTCAACGGCAGCTCCGACAAGACTGCCTGGGAAATCGTCAACCCCAAGGGCAGCCATGCCATTGCCGTGGGTTTGAATTCGCCCGCCGAAGTGACGATCAAGGGCTCCACCGGCTACTACTGCGCCGGCATGAACCAGCAGGCGACCGTGACGGTCAAAGGCTCGGTTGGCCCGGGTGTGGCGGAAAACATGATGTCCGGCACCGTGATCGTGGAAGGCGACGCCAGCCAGTACGCCGGGGCCACCGGCCAGGGCGGCCTGCTGGTGATCAAGGGCAACGCCTCGTCGCGCTGCGGCATCTCGATGAAGGGCATCGACATCGTCGTGCACGGCAACATCGGCCACATGTGCGCCTTCATGGGGCAGGCCGGCAACCTGGTGGTGCTGGGCGATGCCGGTGATGCGCTGGGCGACAGCTGCTACGAGGCGCGCTTCTTTGTGCGCGGCTCGGTCAAGAGCCTGGGCGCCGACTGCATCGAGAAGGAAATGCGCCCCGAGCACATCGAGGTCCTCAAGGATCTCCTGGCCCGGGCCGGCGCGGATGCCAAACCGGAAGAGTTCAAGCGCTACGGCTCGGCCCGCAAGCTCTACAACTTCGACGTCGACAACGCGCAAGCGTACTAAGGACAGGGATCAACAGACATGGATAGCAATAACATCCCCCGCACGGTCCCGATTCAGTCGGCGACCTTCTCCAACCCGATCAACGCGGAAATCCGCCGCGCTGCGGCCTCCGGGATCTATGACATCCGCGGCGGCGGCGCCAAGCGCCGGGTCCCGCACTTTGACGACCTGCTGTTTCTCGGCGCCTCGGTCTCGCGCTACCCGCTGGAAGGCTATCGCGAGAAATGCGAAACCAAGGTGACTCTTGGCACCCGCTTTGCCAAGAAGCCGATCGAGCTGGACATCCCGATCACCATCGCCGGCATGAGCTTTGGCGCGCTGTCGGGCCCGGCCAAGGAAGCCCTGGGCCGCGGCGCCTCTGCTGCCGGCACCTCGACCACCACCGGTGACGGCGGCATGACCCCGGAAGAGCGCGGCCATTCTTCCAAGCTGGTGTACCAGTACCTGCCGTCGCGTTACGGCATGAACCCTGATGATCTGCGCAAGGCCGATGCGATCGAGGTTGTGGTCGGCCAGGGCGCCAAGCCGGGCGGCGGCGGCATGCTGCTGGGCCAGAAGATTTCCGACCGGGTCGCGCAAATGCGCTGCCTGCCCAAAGGGATCGACCAGCGGTCCGCCTGCCGCCACCCCGACTGGACGGGGCCGGATGATCTGGAAATCAAGATCCTCGAGCTGCGCGAAATCACCGATTGGCAAGTGCCGATCTATGTGAAGGTCGGCGGCACCCGCCCCTATTATGACACTGCTCTGGCGGTGAAAGCGGGCGCCGACGTGGTGGTCCTGGACGGCATGCAGGGCGGCACCGCTGCCACCCAGGATGTGTTCATCGAGCATGTCGGCCTGCCGACTCTGGCCTGTATCCGGCCTGCCGTTCAGGCGCTTCAGGATCTGGGCATGCACCGTGAGGTTCAGCTGGTCGTGTCCGGCGGCATCCGCACCGGCGCAGACGTGGCCAAGGCGCTGGCGCTGGGCGCAGACGCCGTCGCTATCGGCACCGCGGCGCTGATCGCCCTGGGCGACAACGATCCCAAATGGGAGAGCGAGTACCAGAAACTGGGCACCACCACCGGCGCCTATGATGACTGGCACGAGGGCAAGGACCCGGCCGGGATCACCACCCAGGACGCCGAACTGATGAAGCGTCTGGACCCCATTGATGCGGGCCGCCGCCTGCGCAACTATCTCAAGGTGATGACGCTGGAGGCGCAGACGATTGCCCGTGCCTGCGGCCACAACCACCTGCACAACCTCGAGCCCGAGGACCTGTGCGCCCTGACCATGGAGGCCGCCGCTATGGCGCGCGTGCCGCTGGCCGGTACCGACTGGTACCCCGGCAAGGCAGGGTTCTGAGTTATTGCCGGGACGCGGCCCCCTGCGGTGCCGCGTCCCACAACAAACACCTTCAACAGGGAAAGGAAGTAGGACCATGACGACAGATCTGGCTGCTTTCGCTAAAGAAAAAGGCGTCAAATACTTCATGATCTCCTTCACCGATTTGTTCGGTGGCCAGCGCGCCAAACTGGTGCCGGCAGAGGCGATCGCGGATATGCAGGAAGACGGGGCCGGCTTTGCCGGTTTTGCCACCTGGCTTGACCTCACCCCGGCGCACCCGGACATGTTGGCGGTGCCGGATCCGTCCTCGGTGATCCAGCTGCCATGGAAGCCGGAGGTCGCCTGGGTGGCGGCCAACTGCGTGATGGAAGGCAAGGACCTGGCCCAGGCGCCGCGCAACGTGCTGCGCCGCCTGATCAAGGAAGCCGCCGACGAAGGGCTGCATGTGAAAACCGGCATCGAGGCCGAGTTCTTCCTGCTGACCCCGGACGGCGAGGAAATCTCGGACGATCACGACACTGCGGAGAAGCCCTGCTACGACCAGCAGGCGATGATGCGCCGCTACGATGTGATCCGCGAGATCTGCGATTACATGCTGGAGCTGGGCTGGGGCCCCTACCAGAACGACCACGAGGACGCCAACGGCCAGTGGGAGATGAACTGGGACTTCGACGACGCCCTGGCAACCGCGGACAAGCACAGCTTCTTCAAGTTCATGGCGAAATCGGTTGCAGAGAAGCACGGCTTCCGCGCAACCTTCATGCCCAAGCCGGTTGAGGGCCTCACCGGCAACGGCTGCCATGCGCATATCTCGGTCTGGGACGCGCCGGGCAAGGATTCCCGCACCAACGTCTTTGCGGCCGAGAAGGGCGAGGGCCAGATTGCCGAGCTGGGCCTCTCCCAGCAGGGCGGCTACTTCCTGGGCGGCATCATGAAGCATGCTTCGGCCCTGGCGGCGATCACCAACCCGACGGTGAACTCCTACAAGCGGATCAATGCGCCGCGCACCACGTCCGGCGCCACCTGGGCACCGAACACCGTGACCTGGACCGGCAACAACCGCACCCATATGGTGCGCGTCCCCGGCCCGGGCCGGTTCGAGCTGCGCCTGCCGGACGGGGCGGTGAACCCCTATCTGCTGCAGGCCGTGATCATCGCGGCCGGCCTCTCGGGTGTCCGTTCCAAGGCTGATCCGGGCCCGCGCCACGACATCGACATGTATGCGGAAGGCCACAAGATCACGGATGCGCCGAAACTGCCGCTCAACATGCTGGATGCGCTGCGTTTCTATGACAAGGACGATGGCCTGAAGGCGATGATGGGTGAAGAGTTCTCCACTGCTTACCTGAAGATGAAGCAGCAGGAGTGGAATTCCTTCGTCAACCATTTCTCCCGCTGGGAGAAGGATAACACGCTGGATATCTAGACACTGATTCCCCCTGTCCGGCCGTCAGGCCGGACCCTGCACGGCCCGGGCAATGCCCGGGCCCTTTTGTTTGCGGCAGCGCATGCCGCAAATGCGCCGTGTTCACCCGGGGTGAAATACCGGCTGTTTCCTATTGGCGGCGGAAATGCGGAAAATGCCCGGTTTTACACAGAAAACAGGGCGGCAGGGTGTTGACGGTCAGGAAAATAAATTGAGTAATAGGAATATATCTTGCCTCGTAATGAAGCTTTGCTTCGGGGCGTGAACCGGAACGGATGGCAGCAGGGAGATGGCCATGAGCTACAAGAGTGACATCGAGATTGCGCGTGAGGCGCAGAAGAAGCCGATCCAGGAGATTGGCGCGAAGATCGGGATTTCGGACAGCGACCTGCTGCCCTACGGCCATGACAA
>NZ_JAHVJA010000009.1 GCF_019801465.1 Leisingera daeponensis | reverse complement strand
GTTGCGCCGGGAATAGCCGACCAGCCCTTCGACGGAACCCTTGTCGTTGCCCTTGCCAGGACGCCCGTAGCGGTCCCGGATCACGTAGTGGGACAGCATCTCGCTGAACAGCCGCGCGCGCCTGCGGGTTGCGGTGGTATCGCGCCTGCGGCACGAAACCTGAACGTCTCCGCTGCGGCGGTCTCATCGGCGCTGGACAAACTCGAAGCGGTCACTGGCCTGACCTTGTTTGACCGTTTTCCCGCGCGGGGTATGCGGCTGACCCGTGCGGGGGCGGAGTTCCTTACCGATGCGGAAGCTCTGCTGACGCGGGCGAAGGCCCTGGACCGGCATGCCGCCGACCTGGCCAAGGGGGAAGCCGGCACGATCCGGATCGGGACGCATTATGCCATTGCCCAGCGGATTGTGCTGCCTGCGGTTCTGACGTTCCGCGACAGCTACCCCCGCGTTCGTATCGAAGTCGTGGAAGATGATTTTCCAAGCCTGGTTGCAGCACTTGATGCGGGGGAGGCCGATGCGCTTGTTGTTTTCAATCAGGGCTTAGATGACACGCGCTTCGATGTCGAAAGCCTGAAGGCGCTGCCGCCCTTGGTTTTGCTGTCTGCGTCGCACCCTTTGGCAAAGGCAGACAGCGTGCAGCTTGAGGACCTGTCCGGCCTTCCCTACATTTCCGTGTCGCGGGCTGGTCCCGGCCCCAGCTATCTTGACTTGTTGCGGGCTGCCGGTCTTGACCCGGAGGTGCCGCTGACCTCGCAATCCCGCGAAATGGTTCAAGCTTATGTGGGAAAGGGGTTGGGGTATACGCTTGTTGGCTTCCCGCCTGGCGGGAACCTGACGATTGAAGGCGATACTGTGGTCACGCGCCCGCTCACGCAGGAGATTGGCCGCTTCGAGGTTGCCATTGCCCTGGCAAGAGCGGTGCGGCGTACAGATCTGGTATCAGCTTTCCTGGATATGTGCCGGACCCAGGTTTGAACAACTGTGTCGCGCAGAGCGCACCTGCATTTTTTGGTCCGCAGCAGACTTCCCCGCTGCGATCTTTGTCATAGTGCGCGAGGAGCAGTTGCGCCGAGAGAACAATAGCAGCGAACTGCATGGGGTCGATTCAGGCTGAGTGCAGAATTGGGCGTTTTCAGGAGCGAATTTGCGGCCCAACTGAAAGGTCGCATGAAGCTCGGACCAGATATGGGGTGAGCTCCAAGCCAATCATGCGCTAACAATCAAACTGAACCACTCTGCTGGGGCTGTTCAGGGTAGTGCATCACAAACCCGCAACCTCTCGTCATGAGCGAGGGACCAGCGGTGGGTAGGTCACGAGGTGTCCGGTCGTAATGGGGGCCAGTTCACATTCACAGCAATACAACCTCGCTGTCTGCTGGCATAGCCACGACAGTTTCATACTTTTCCTCAATCAATTCACGCTTGATCTTCATCGTCGGCGTCAAGAACTCGTTTTCCACAGTCCATTCATCTGGCACGACGATGATCCGGCCCAACTGCTCGTGCCTCCCAAGCTGGGCATTGACCCTGTCCAGAGATTGGCTCAACGATTGCCGAATTTCATGCTCCGGGACTGCATCAGTGGTTTCTTGTGACAGGACAGTGATGGCAACGGGCTGAGGTAAGCCGCTGCCGACCACGCAGACCTGTTCTACATGCTGGTCCTCGAACAACAGGCTTTCAATTGGCACGGGTGCAACGTATTTCCCTTTGGCCGTCTTGAAGATGTCTTTCACGCGCCCGGTGATCCGAAGGTAGCCTGGATCGGTTCATCGCGCGCTGTGAGGAACTGGCCGGGAAGTACGCTGCAATCCTGCGCGAATACGCTGCGGAAGGGCACATGTTCCAATAGGAGCGTTGGCGGGTACAGCTCAAATTTCCTTGGCCACTGCTGTGGCCAAGGAACCACTGGCGCGGGAAACCGCCCAAGTTGCTCAAATTGCGACGGCGCCAGCTAAAACCAGTGAATCCTCAGGTTCCACGTCTGGATGCCGGACGGTGACAACCAACTTGATGTGGTCGAGCAAAAGCTGAACTGCACGCAAGCTGCCAATCTTGCAGTAGGTTATCGAACAACCCCGAACATCGCGCGCGAAAGAACCTAAGCATAGGGCCCGATTTTCTGCCACCGCCCCCTCCCATCTTCCTTAGCGGACGATCCTTTTCACCGCCGAGAATCCGGAAGAAGCACGAGTTTTCCACAGCCCTGTTTGCTCGGGCACTCCAAATTTTCAAACCGGAGCCCTATTCTGTTTCCGTCACCTAGAACGAGCAGGGCAGGATCTGCAGCCGCGTTTGCGCGTGCTGAGAAGCTGTGCCCCCAGCACAGGAGAAACTTATGCCAGCCCCGAGGAACCACACTATTAAAGTTCGTCTGACAGACGCCGAACATCAGCAGCTTGAACAGATCATGCGACAGGGATCCTACCAAACTAAGGCCGGCTGTTTGCGGTCACGGGCTTTGGAGACGCAATCCAACGGCGACACTCTAGCAGAGGAAATCGGAAAACTAGGACTCGAAGTAAACTGTCTCAAAGGCCGGGTTCCAAGCTCCAAAATCTCCCAACTTGCAAAGGCTGTTTTCCGACTTGCAGAGGCGGCAGAGCAGCGCAAGGAGTCGCACTGATGCGAGCGATCGTGAAGCACCACAGATCCGCAGAAGTAGTGGAACACTACATCTTCCGGGACAGGGCGGAGTTGATCGGCGGCACAATTCCCAGTCTGCCCAGAACGCAGTTGCGGCGAAAACTGGACCGGATGAGCGGAGGGCATGGCATCCTGCACATGACTCTATCCCTGCCGAAGGGATTGCGGGGCACGGTGCGGCAATGGCTCCGCATTATCATGACGGCTCTAACCGGGATTGGCCTGCCGCCATATGCGACACCTTGGATCTCCGCGCGTCACACTAATACAGAGTGCGATCACGTTCATATTGCCATTATAAGTCGCAGCTTCACCGGGCGGATTCTGAGACCCCGTCTGTCCCGCCTGAATTCTGACCGTGCTCACCAGAACCTCGCACAACACCTCGGCTTGGTGTCGCCCGTCTATTTTGATCCCAGTGTTCCTCGCCTGGTTCCGCCTGCTCCGCGGCGAAGACTGACAAGCAATCTTCACCGTCAGCTCATCTCTGACCTTCAAGCCGTCTTCCAGCGCCATCAACCCCGTTCCATAAAGGAGCTTGGTTCCGCGATGCGCAATGCTTCTGGCGGTTTTCGATTGACCGTCACACGGAACAACTACGGCGTTGAAAGCTATCTGTGAACAAATCCAAAGGGGGCGCTGTGGAGCGGCTGCCTCGGGCTCGCATGGGAGCCTCGCCATCTGCGCACCCGAATACAGTTTGCCCGTAGCCTGCAAGAGGCGCGTCAGCGCCTGGAGGCTGCACGATTTGTCAGAATCCTCAAACGGCACCGCAACATGCTTAAGGAAATTTTCGATGACCGGAACACTCCAGCCGCTGCAACTCCCGGCAGCGGAGCAAATCCTTTTGGAGCAGATGAAACAGAACCAGGGTCTGATCCTGGATCTGCACCCTCTGCTGGACTTGCTGCAAGAACCCGAACGGGAGGACCTCAGCCTAACAAAAGCGCTCCTCACAACTATTCAGCAAGTTCTGGAAAGCCAGAACCTGTGCTTGCGGCAGCTGAACAGCAACCAGAAGATGCTGGAAGAAACAGACCGCAAGATCGACCGCATACTGAGAGTTTTGAACTTGCCGCTGGAGTGACTTTGGGCGAATTGCTGAAGCATTTACTAGCTACACTCAAACCTCGACCGAAAACATGGCGTCTCTCATCTGTAAAAGGGGAACTTCCGCTGCGCATCACCTTTCCGGACGGCAGCAGCGCAGATGTTGGGACCTGCGTTGCTCGTGTTGCTTGCCCAGGCAATCAGGCATCAGAGTTTTGTGCCGACTTTCAGCCGCTCGGTAATCTTGAACCAAAGCAGCCGGAGCCTATTGACCAGGAAAAGTTGTCACCATTTTGACCGTGGCGCTGACATTGGTCTTATGATGGGGTGGAACCGTCTAACCAATCACGTTCAGTGGAAACCGGAAGTCTTTGATCCGGTACAAATCTTTGTTGTTCAGCCTGGCAGCGGGAACTACCCCGCTGCTGCGGCGTCAGTAACATGACATAGCCCTCCCCAGATTGATTGCAGAAAGAGTGCCCGCAACAGGTCATGCGGGCGCTCCGGGGGTATTGTGTGCCGTTACTCAGCCGGTAACGGATCCTCATCATCTACTGTCGATGCGACTCCTGCCGCGTTCCGGCGGCTATCGTTGATGATCGCCTTGATCAGAGCAAAGCCCATCAGCACCATTGCAAAGCTGAACGGCAACGCAGCGATGACCATCGCGGTTTGAATGGCTTTCAGGCCACCGACAACGAGCAGGGCGCCAACGACCAATGCCAGCACAATACCCCAAAAGATGATATGGGGGCGCGCCTTTGGACCATCGTCACCGGCCGCGTTGATGGTGTTGATGATCAACACAGCCGAGTCCGCGGATGTCACCAGATAGGTCAGCAGCAATACGACGACGATAACCGAGAAAACCCAGGTCAGCCCGTCGCTGAGCAGGACCGCAAGCGTGGCATAGAGCTGATCGGAAATCCCAACGCCCAGGATCGCGTTTTCGGCCGTGCCGCTCAGTTCCAGATCAATGGCCGTTCCGCCGATAAAGGCAAACCAGATAAAGCACATGATCGACGGAATGATCATCGCGCCAAGAATGAATTCACGCACTGTTCTACCGCGTGAAATCCGGGCCAGGAACAGGCCGACAAACGGCGTCACGGCAATCCACCAGGCCCAATAGAACACGGTCCAGCCGCCTTGCCATCCGGCCAGAGCCGCACCCTTCTCGGTGCCATCATCAGACCACACGGTGAAACTGATTTCCGGCAGCGCGAGCAGGTAATCCCAGATGCCGACGAAAAACACTTCGAGAGCGAACATCGTGGATCCGAAGATCAGGAAAAACGCCAGCAGGAAAAAGCTCAGCCCCATATTCAGGTTCGACAGCCATTTGATTCCGCGACCGACACCGGACAGGGCCGACAGCGTAGATGCGCCGACAATGACCAGAAGGGCGAACAAGATCGCAGCGAAAGAGGCTTTCTGGCCGCCGTTTCCGTCGGTCACCAGCAGCCAGTCACCGACGCCAATACGTGCCAGGCCGGCCACGAATTGTTCCACACCAAACCCAAGCGTCTGCGCAATGCCCAAAACAATGGCGACCACCGACACGATGTCGACCAAATGCCCCAGCGGCCCCGAAAGCGACTTGCCAAACAGCGGGATCAATGCAGTTCGCACCGTCAGCGGCAGATTGCGGCGGTAGGAAAAATAGGCAAAGGCCAGCCCGGCAATTGCATATGCGCCCCAGGCCGACAGCCCCCAATGCGCGAAGGACCAGATATAGGCCGAGCGCACGGCTTCTGCCGAGGTGCCGACAACTTCGCCCATGATCACGTTGGGGTTGTTCTGGAAATGGTAAATCGGTTCAGCGGTCGCAAACGTCAGCATCCCGATCCCGATACCCGCGCTGAACATCATGGAAAACCATGAGAAATTCGAGAATTCCGGCTTTTCACCGTCTAGTCCCAACCGCAAGCGGCCGGAGACCGGCAGAAGCGCCATCACCAGGCAAAGGATGAGGAAGAAGGCTACTGCATAGATGTACCAGTAGTTAAACACTCCGAGAATGAGCGTGTTGAGGGATCCCAGCGCTGATGAAGCGCTCTCGGGAAAGGCTACGGCCCATACGATCAGCGCCGTGACGAGCAGCTTGGCGCTAACGGCCACGTTTTTCGAAAACCCGGCGTAAAAGCCGCTCTCCGAAACTGGAATGTCCAATTCTCCTAAAGGTGGTTTCATACTTTCCTCCCTGGTTTGTGAAAACTGTTCCGCCAGCAGAGTGTGTTTGGGGTTTGCTGGCGGGATTTGCGCATTGCAAATTCTGACTGGGTTGCTCAGCCCATCAGGCGCGCGTCGAGCGGATAGGTTGAGATCGTCTCGAACCCGCTGCCGGTCACCACGCCCTGATCCTCCAGCTTGACCATGTGGTCCCCGCCTACTTCGCCCACCAGCGCCTCGACACACAGCGTCAGGCCGGGCTCGAGAACGGCGTCGAAGGCACCTTCCACCAGACGGTCGGGATAGGCGATCAGAGGCCACTCATCGCACATCCCCACCCCGTGCATCGGCGAGGAGTATTTGAGCGCCTGATACTTGTCCTGCAGCACATGCAATGAGCGGGTCAGGTCCTCCATGTGGAGGCCAGGCTGCAGGAGCGCCGTGTTGTAGCGGATGTGTTCGACGGCCTCGGCATAGCTCTCGCGCATATGGATCGGCGCCAGGTCGTCGCCGATCCACCATGTGCGGCTGAGGTCAGCGCAGATGCCGTAAGGTCCGATCAGATCAGTATCGAAAGCGAGGATCTCATTCTCGGAGATGACCCGAGGCCCGCATTCCTGGAACCAGGGGTTTGTGCGCGGCCCCGAGGTGAGCAGCCGTGTTTCGATCCATTCGCCGCCACGTTTGATGTTTTCGGCATGCAGCACGGCCCAGACGTCGTCTTCGGTCACCCCGCCGTTCGGAATCTCGGTGCGCGCAAAGTCTTCCATTGCGGCCATGGCGCGTTCGCAGGAATGGATGGCGCAGCGCATGGCGCGCAGTTCGTGCTCGGTCTTGATTCCCCGCGTGCGTTCGGTGACTTCCTCGCCGTCGCGATACTCCAGCCCCGCGCGGCGGATCGCGTCCAATCCGGCAGGCTGGATCTTGTCGATGCCGATCTGAGTATGGCCCGGTGCGTGGGTGGCAAGCAGGTCCGCCACCTCGGCGGCGAAGGCGTCGGCCGCCGGGCCGATTCGGTCGCCGCGTGCGAAATAGAACATGTCCGCGCCGGATCGGCTCTCGCGGACAAGCGGATTATACTCGGCCAGAAACGGCGCGTTCTTATAGTCCCAGATAACCATGTAACCGTCGGCGCAGAGCAGGCAGGCTCGGAACGGGTTGTGGGTGTTCCACAATTGCATGTTCGTCGTGTCGGTTGCGTAGCGGATGTTCAAAGGGTCGAACATCAGAAGGCCGCCATAGCCGCGCGCGGCGATGGCGTCGGTCAGGCGCTTATGCCGGGCTTTGCGCATCTCGGCCAGGTCGGGCAGTTCCAGACCCGCCTCGCGCCATTCGGCATGGGCGAGCGCGGTTGGTCCGATCTCGACCCGGTTGCCGTCATTTTCCGTCCCGTCGCCAAGGCGTGCGCCCTGGCTTGGGTCGATCTTCCGGTGATCCCTGTAATGCGAGTTCATTCTGTGCATCCCTTTCAGAAGATGGCTGGCATGCGAAAACATGCCCGCGTGCCTGAGGCACACGGGCAGTGGATCAAGCCACGTTTGCCGCCTGATCCGCGTATTGGCCGATGTCTGAATTCGGGATGCTCAGGTCGTGCTTTTCCGGTGTCTGATCCGCATATTTGCCGATCGCTGCACGCGGGGTGCGCGGGGTGCGCTTTTCCGCGGTGTAATCGTTGATCAGGTCACAGGGCGTGTAATTGCGTTCGATCTCGTGCAGATCTTCTGCATCCAGCTCCGTATCAAGCGCAGCAAAGGCCGTATCGAGCTGCTCAACACTGTCCGCACCGACCAGCATCGACGAAATCTCTGGCTTGCGCAGAACCCAGGCTTGCGCCACCTGCGAGGAAGTGATGCCTTTGGCCTCGGCCACACGCTGCACGGAACAGGCGATGTCATAGGACGTCTTGTCATTATACATCTGCGCGGTAAAGAAGTCGGTCTTGTTGCGGGTCGAGTTGGGATCATTGGCCAGGGTGCCCCGCGCCAGCGGGCTGAAGGACGACACACCAATCCCCTGATCCATGCAGTAGGGGATCATTTCGCGCTCTTCTTCACGGTAGGCGCAATTCAGCTGAAGCTGCATGTTGACCGGCTTGGTCCAGCCATTTTTTTCGCAGACATTCAGGATCTTGGCGAATTGCCATGTGTACATGGTCGACACGCCGATATACCGCGCCTTGCCGCTGCGCACGACGTCGTTCAGCGCTTCCATGGTTTCTTCGACCGGGGTTTCGGTATCGAAGTAGTGCAGCATGTAGATATCGATGTAGTCCATCTTCAAACGCTGCAGCGAGCCATTGATGGCATCGAGGATATGCTTGCGCGACGTCCCATAAGAGTTCACGTCCTGACCGATCTGGTAGCCCAGTTTGGTTGTCAGGATCAGCTCATCCCGGCGCGCCAGGCGGCGCAGGATATTGCCCACCACAGCTTCGCCTTCGCCCGCCGAGTAAAAGTCCGCCAGATCGACAAAGTTGATCCCGTTGTCCAGTGCGTGGCCGATCAGCGGCTCGCTTTCGGCTTCGTCAAAGATCCACGGCTTCCAATCCTTGGAACCCATGTTCATTGTTCCAAGGCACAGCCGAGAGACGCGCAGGCCCGAATTGCCAAGGCGTGTGTATTTCATTCTACAGTCTTTCCTAGTGAATGAATTGATGGTGGAGAGGTCGGAGAAGGATCACCCGTAGGCGATCCAGATCCCTTTGGTTTTGGTGTAGGAGCTGAGCGAGTGGATGGCCATTTCCTTGCCCCAGCCGCTTTCCTTGAAACCGCCGAACGGGCTGGACAGGCCGTAGCAGCCATAGCGGTTCACAAAGATCATGCCCGCATCCAGGCGGTCCGCCATCTGGTGCGCGACATTGATGTTGCCGGTGTAGACGCCGGCGGCCAGACCATAGGTGGTGTCATTGGCCAGCTTCAGCGCGTCTTCGGCGGTGTCGAACGGTGTGCAGGACAGAACCGGCCCGAAGATTTCCTCCTGGGCGATGCGCGCGGAGCCCGGCACATTCGCGAAGATCGTCGGACGGATGAACAGGCCGTTGGCATTGTCACCCTGCTGATCCGCATAGCCGCCGGCCACCAGTTCAGCTTCGCCCTTGCCGATCTCGATGTAGTCCATGATCCGCTTGAACTGCGCCGGGTTGCACTGCGGGCCTTGCTGCGCATCCGGCGAGAGCGGGTCGCCACAGCGCACCGCCTCGGCCTTCTCGATCAGGCGGCTCATGACATAGTCATAGCTGCCCTTCTGGATCAGGAAGCGGGTCGGCTCGGAGCATTTCTCGCCCTTGTGCGAGAACATGACAGTAAAGGCGCGGTCGATTGCAGCATCCAGATCCGGCGTGTCGTCAAAGAAGATGCACGGCGACTTGCCGCCCAGCTCCAGCGTCACCGCCTTGAGGTTCGACTGGCCAGAGTTCTGCACGATCTGGCGGCCAACGTTGGTGCTGCCGGTGAAGGACACCTTGTGGACGTCGCGGCTGACCGTCAGGTGGTTGGCCACCGGCCCGTCACAGACCAGCAGGTTCAGCAGCCCGGCGGGCAGGTCCAGCTCGCGGTCGATCAGCTCGAACAGGAATTGCGTGGCCAGCGGCGTGTATTCGGAGGGCTTCATCACCACCGTGTTGCCCATGGCCAGCGCCGGGGCGATCTTCAGGCTGGCCTGATAGAGCGGGAAGTTCCACGGCGCGATCAGGGCGCAGACGCCCACCGGCTCCTTGTTGGTGAAGTTCAGGAAGCCGTCTTCGACCGGGGAGACCTCACCGTAGAACTTGTCGGTCCAGCCTGCGTAGTATTCGAAGATCTCGGCGCAGGTCGGGATATCGTCCACCATGGCTTCGGAGAGCAGTTTGCCATTCGGCAGGCTTTCCAGAATGGCCAGTTTCTGTGTGTTCTCGCGGATCAGCCGGGCGATGGCATTGAGCACATCGGCGCGTTGTTTGCGGGTGGTCTTGCGGCTCCAGACATCGCTTTGGTGGCAGCGGTGGGCGGCGGCGGCGGCGGCATCCGCCTGGGCCGCATCGGCCAGCGCAATGGTGCTCAGCGTTTCGCCTGTGGCGGGATTTTTCACGTCCCAGGTCTGACCTGCACCGGCCACCCACTGGCCGTTGATATACTGTTTCTTGTCCTCTTTCAGCCAGGCCCTGGCCCAGCTCAGATCTGCATCGAGTGTCATTGTACTTCCTCTATTCCGGAAAGTGCTGCGCGCACGATGGACACATCGCCCGCGGCCTGTTTCGCCACAGCCGAGGCACGGCTGTAGCCAAATTTGCGTTTTAGCTGCATGAGGCTCGGCCCCAGCCCTTGCGCATTCTCGGTGTTGCGCTGGGTGTTCAATTCCAGCCCCTGCACACAGTTGCGGCGCAGCGAGGACACCCCGCTCTGCAACAGGGCAATCATGTCTAGCAGGGCGATCACGACCAGCATCTGCCACGGGTTGTAATCCAGTTCCCCGTGGTCCTGGGTCATGCGCACCGTCGCCGCGCGGCCACAGGCCATCATGGCGCATTGCATGGTGAATTCGGGGATCGTCGGATTGATCTTGCCCGGAATGGCCGATGAGCCGGGCTGCTTTACCGGCAGGCGGATTTCGCCAAAGCCTGCATTCGGCCCTGACGCCATCAGCCGCAGATCCCCGCCAAACCGGATAAGCGTCCGGGCGATCTGTTCCAGCGACGACGCCAGGTTTTGCAACGGATCATGAGCTTGCGACGCAGCAAACAGATTGTCGGTGCGGCGCAGATCATGGGCCAGGCCTGCCTGTTCCAGAACCGTGTTCAACTGATGGATGACCTGATTGAAGAAATCCGGGTCACAATCATCAGACCGCCCGATGATATTGCCGCCCAGGTTCACTGCCGCTAGGTCGCTGGCGTCTGCGCCAGCGCGCTCCGTCAGCTTGAGCAGATTATGCGCAACCCCGCCGAAATAGTCCCCGGCGCGAATGTCAACCGCATCCTGCAGGCAGGTGCGTGCCAGTTTGGGCTGGTCCCCCATTTGGGCCGCGCTCTGACCGAGGTCATTTACCAGTCCCAGCAGCTCGGTTTCCAGCCCCGCCCAGGCGGCACGGGCCGCGATGTGGCAGGCGGTGGACAGACAGTCGCTGGTGGAATGGTTGAGGTTGATGTGATCATTTGGATGCAGCGGTGCGTTGCTGCCAAAGGACTCGCCAAATTGGAGATTGGCGAGATTGGCCAGCACTTCGTTGACGTTCATGTTGATGCCGATTCCGCCACCCCCATGAAATGAATGTATGGGGAAATCCGTCTCCAGAGATTGGGTCAACAGATGGTCAATGGCCGCGCTGATCGCTTCGCCCGTGCCATTGGGCATGGCCCCGATGGCCACGTTGGTGCGCGCGGCGGCGCGTTTGACATGCAGCACCGCCTCGATCAACTGCGGATAGGCGGATAGCTTCTGCGCTCCAAATATGGGAAAGAGCCCTGCAGTCCGCTGCGTTTGTGCGCCAAAACAGGCATTGGCAGGTACATTTACCGAGCCAAGAGTATCCTGCTCTGTCCTTAAGTAATCCACGGGCCCCACGCCTCCCTCGTGTCGAGCTGCCATGGCGTGTCTTTGGTGAACTTCAGGGATTCAGGCAAATGACAAAAAGGAATAGGCATTCCTTTTTGTAATGACCTCGGCGCGAGAACCAACTAAGCTGCCTAGCACTCTCCCACAGCGGCTTGCGCATCGATCCCATGAACACTTTTCCCAGTCTCACCTCGCTCCGGGCCTTTTCGGTTGTTGGCAACTGCCTGAGCGTCACCGGCGCGGCCAGGCAGCTTGGCGTCACTCAGAGCGCTGTCAGCAGGCAGGTAAAAGCGTTGGAGGATGCTTTGGATCTCAAGCTTTTCGACCGCGTCGGAAATAGCATTTCATTGACGGACGAAGGCCGGGTCCTCCATCAGCGGGTTTTCGAGACTTTCGGCCTTCTGGAAAACGCCGTAGGCGAAGCCACCGGGTCCCTTCAACGGCACAAAATCAACCTGCTGGCGCCACCCACCTTGGCGTCCCGTTGGCTGACACGGCGCCTGTCATCCTATCCACAACGGTTTCCGGGTGTTGAATTGGCCGTCCACACCGAGCCATGGCCTGATATCCGCATGGATTGCGTCGTTCAATTTGGCGCACATCCCACCGCAGGATCCGAACATGTGCAGCTGCTGGTGGAACAGCACATTGCCGTCTGTTCGCCGACACTTTTTGAGGACCGTGAGGCCATGCGCGCCAGCTGCCTTTTGCATGTCTTTGACAAAGGTGTGCGCTTTCCTTTGTGGGAGGACTGGCTGGCACTTGAGTCGGACAACCCGGATATTCCCAGCGGGACATCCATGGAATTTGCAACGCTTGAACTTGCCATTCAGGCAGCCAAAAATTCGGTCGGCGTCGCCGTGGTCGACCGCAATATGATTGAATATGAACTCAACGCAGGCAGCCTTGTCCAGATTTCTCCAACAACTGTGGTTGGGCCAAACGGATACTGGCTTGAGATTTCAGAAGAGCAACAAGCCAAAACCCGCTCGGTGCAGTTCTTTCGATGGCTCAGAGGCGTGGCGGGCCTAACGGCGGGTGCGTTTTAAAGCAAGACTAAGATACCGCGCACCAAACTCGGTGAGTTTCGATTTATCAACATGCCTCAAAGTACCAGATCTCGAATGACTAGCAACTGAATTTCCCAAGCAGCATCGCTTAGGTGTCGAGCGTTGGTTCCAAAATAATCCGGTCGATCATTACACCGGCAGGTTGCTCCAGAGCAAAGCAGATAGAGCGTGCCACATCGTCCGGCGTCAGCCCGGTCGGGTAGCTGTCGACAAACGCATCCGCCGCAGCCTGATCACCCTTGTAGCGCTTTAGCTGGAACCCAGTCAGCACAACGCCCGGGTCGATCTGGGTGACGCGGATCAAGGTGTCGGCCATGTCCATACGCAGCGATTGTGTGAAACCATCCACGGCGAATTTGCTGGCGCAGTAGACGGCGGACTTCGGATAGGGCGAGAATGAACTGATGGACCCGATATTGACGATATGGCCCCGGTTTCGGGCAATCATCCCCGGCACGATATGCGAGGTCATGCGGATCAGACCGGTGACGTTGGTGTCGATGACATCGTCGCTCGCGGCCCGGTCGAGATCCTGAAAGACCTGCCAGCCGCCGGCATCATGGCCGGCATTGTTAATCAGGATGTCGATGTCACGCCAAGGTGCGGGTAACCCGGCCAGTGCGGCCGTGACGCCGACCTCGTCGCGCACGTCTAGTTCGATCATCAGGCCGCTGTCGCCCAGCTCCGCCGCCAGCCCTTCTAATCGGTCGCGGCTGCGTCCGGTGCCGATCACGCGCGCCCCGCGTTCGGCCAAGTGCCGCGCGGTGGCGGCACCGATGCCGCTGCTGGCGCCGGTGATCAGTGCAACGCTGCCGGATGCCAAAATCCCGCTCATGTCATTTTCCCTCCGAAACGGCATCCGCGACCTCATTGGCGTATCGCAAATCCGCAGCATTAATTGTTATGTCACTGTGTTTGGCCAGTGCCGCAAACTTGTTCCGCCTGACAGAAACCAACTTTTTATACGACCAGAGTGCAAACTTCCTCGGATCGACATTCCTGTCCTGGTTTCCAACCGCAGCCGAAAACTCACCCCAGTATTCAGAAAGCAGGTCAGGCGGATAGTAAATCGGTTTCGGATTCTCAACATATCTCGCTATCAGATTGTTGACGAGTTCGTCGTTCTCCCTCAGCGACACGACAAGGAACCTGTCTTTCAAAGCAGCAAATGTGGGGTCACCGGCAGTGAACAATTCGCAGAACGATCCGCTGGAATCAGCCAGAATTGGCTGATCGGCACCTAGCCGAAGAAGGTCCTCGACCGCCGTGCGTTCAGCCAGCCGATGCAAGTTTTGCCGTTTCACATATTCATTGAATTCGATCCCGCCTTTGTCCGGGTTGCCGGGCATCCCCAAATAGGACGTCAAAGGCGCAAGCGTGTCCTTGCACAATTCATTGTCCAGGCTGAGAATGCCCAGTTCTTGCAGCTTGGACAGCATTGCACCCTTGCTGACCTCGGCATTGAAGGCATCAAGAATCTGCTCGCGCAAATACCGCTCTTGGATTTGGGCGTCTATCGACACATAGTGCCACGCCCCGGATTGGTTCAAATAGCTCGAAAGGAGCGTTTTTCCGATTCCCGACATCCCGATCAAGAGGATGTCACGCGGTTCATTCAGAAGAGATTGAACCTCCGGGGGCAAGCACGTCAGTTTCATGGCGTTCCGAGTTTTCCGTCGATCACGCTTTGCACCGCTTCAACCGTCGGATCGACGGTTGCGAACTCCTCTTCACCGGCAAACAGGTCCATCAGCCGCGCAGGCGTATCCGGAAGTGTGCCGAGCGCTTCTTCGACAGCCGTCGGGAATTTTGCCGGATGGGCTGTTTCAGCGACAACAATGGGACCGTCAAGCGTTGCCTTCAGCTGATCTGCCGCGAAATATCCGGTTGCTGAATGCGGGCAAATGATCTTGCCGAACTGCTTGTGGAGCTGGCGCATGGTGTCCAAGGCGTCGCCTTTGCCGCATTTCATCGCTCCGAAGTTCTCGGTCAGTGCGGAACGCTCGGCTTGCGTGAGTTCGTAGTAAGACTGTTCGGCCAGCTGTTTTTGCATGTCGCGCGTTGCGTTCCCGTCGCGCCCTTTCAATAGCCACAGCATGCGTTCAAAGTTGCTTGAAACCTGAATGTCCATGCTAGGTGAGATTGTTGGAATGGTCTCGGCTTTCGACATCCGTCCAGTGTCGAACAGCCGGGGAAGGACGTCATTCTCGTTTGAGGTGACGATCAGCTTCCCGATTGGAGCTCCCATTTGCTTCGCGATATAGCCCGCAAAGATATTGCCAAAATTTCCGCTCGGCACAGCAAAGTTCACAGGCTGGCCGCAATCGTTGTGGATCTTCACCGAGGCGTAAATGTAATAGGACGTCTGAAGGAGGATCCGGGCCAGGTTGATCGAATTCACAGCCGTGTAGCTATATTTTTCAGCGGCTTCGCTTTGATACAGGCTCTTGACTATGCTTTGACAGTCATCGAAGTCTCCCCGAACGCTGATGGCCTGGACATTTTTTGCTCCCAGGCAGGTCATCTGCTTGCGCTGCACGTCAGATACGCGGCCCTCCGGAAACAGAATTACTGCATTGGCGCGCGAACGCCCCGCAAAGGCGTTAGCCGTAGCCGCGCCAGTATCTCCTGAGGTTGCGCAGAGTACTGTAGCCCGTTTGCCGGTGAGTGCGAGTTCCCGGTCGATCGCTTCCGCCAGAGGAGCGAGGGCGTAATCCTTGAAAGCCAGTGTGGGGCCATGAAATAGCTCCATGCTCCACAGTTGGTCATTCAGGTGGGTCAGGGGCGGGCCATCACTGCCTTCAAAACCGGCCAGTGCATGTCTTATGCCTGCGGTGAAATCGCCCTGCTGCCACTCGGCTCCGCCAAACAGCGCCAGAACATCCGATGCAATCTGGTCGTAGGGCTGCCCGCTCAGCGTAGTCAGTTCGCCGGGTGTGAGTTCGGGCCAGGTCTCGGGTACGTAAAGGCCGCCATCCTCGGCAGTGCCACGGCTTAGCAATTCCCGGAGGGATCGAGCGGGTGCGTTCCCGCGAGTGCTGGAGTAGAGCATAGCATTCCCCTGGATTTCCAATATTGTGGACTTAGCAAGGCTTCAGCAGCCAGTAAAGAAAAATCTAATATATTGGATATTGAGAATGAACACACACGCAGCCACTCCAGATATCGGAAAAATAATGAAGGAGGCCAGAAAGTCGCTTGGCCTGACTTTGGAGCGGCTCTCTGAGCGCACCGGGGTGTCCCGGTCAATGCTGTCTGCCATTGAGCGGGGCGCCACAAACCCGACCTTCTCCATCGTCTGGGCTCTTTCTCAAGCGCTTGGGATCGATCTCAGCTTGCTGGAAAGCGGGCCTGGTAAAGAGGAGCCAATTGAGCATCTTCATCACTATTCCACGCCAATGCGGCGCAGCGCGGATGGGAAATGTGAGTTGTATATGCTCAGTCCGCGGCGAACGGTTCTTCCTGTTGAATGGCACAGGCTGCTCATGAAGCCTGGAGCGGAGCTAGATTCAAGGCCTCATGCCCCTGGCACCTTTGAACACCTGACCTGCTTGTCTGGGTCACTGTCGGTAACGGTTGGCGATCGTACTGTCCGGGCTGAGGCTGGTGATACACTGCGGTACCGCAGTGACTGCAATCATCGCATTAGCAATGAGGCGGACGGGGAAACGGAGGCGATCCTTCTCGTGGCCCAGCCGACTCAGTATCAGGAGCCGACCGCGTCAGTTTGAGGGGAGGGCCGCAGAAGGGCTTGACCGAATCTTTGCATTATTCCTATATATCGGATTCAATGCGGTATATTGGAAAACATAAAAAGAACCTTCGTCTGGTGCCTCCGGGCTCTGGCGGGCCGGCAAGCCCGCCAGCCTCCGCAAGTTTGAGCGGCGGCCTGCGGCTTGGTTCTTCATCCAGCTTCCACCCGCAGAAACGGACTTGAGGGCTTGAACCCAAGCCTCTCGTTCTCAAGCTCAATTCCGGCCATGAAGGTGCTATTGGATGTCTACTGATCAACTGTCCCAAGGAGCGCGCGGACGCCGCGGGCGCCGCCGTGATGGCGGAGCCCCGGCCCCGGCAATCGTGCAGCGGCCCTTCACCCAACTCAAGCGTCCTTATCCCGCCGTTGAGCTCATTTCGGATGATCAGGTCGAACATATTCACCAAGCATCCTTGAAATTGCTTTCAGAAACCGGCTTGGACGTTTTGCACGATGATGCGCGCGGCCTGATGAAAAAAGCAGGGGCAGATGTCAGGGATGGCGATGTGCGCGTGCGCTTTGATCCGGATCTGATCAACGAAGCCGTTGCAACTGCCCCGGCGGAGTTCACGCTGCACGCGCGGAACCCCCAGCACAACGTTGTCATGGGTGGAAACAATATCGTTTTCAACATGATGGCAAGTGCGCCGAATTGTTCGGATACGGACCGGGGACGGCGTTCTGGCAATCAGGAAGACTATCGCAACTTTCTGCGGCTGGCCCAGATGCACAACGTTCTGAACGTGACCGGCGGGTATCCTGTCGAACCGGTCGATATTCACGCCTCTGTCCGCCATCTTGATTGCATCCAGGATTACATCACGCTGACCGACAAGGCGTATTGTATCTACTCGCTCGGTGAGGAGCGTGTTTCCGATGCGATTGAAATGACGCGGATTGCCCATGGCCTGTCACACGACCAGATGCGCGATCAGGCGTGCATGTTCTCGATCATCAACACGAACTCCCCTTTGCAGCTCGATATTCCGATGATGCAGGGTGTGATGGCTTTGTCTGAAATGGGCCAGCCTGTCGTGATCACACCCTTCACGCTGGCCGGGGCAATGGCGCCGGTTACGATTGCCGGGGCCGTGACATTGCAGAATGCCGAGGCATTGGCGGGGGTGGCCTTTACCCAGATGGTGCGCCCCGGAGCCCCGGTGATGTATGGCGGTTTCACGTCCAATGTGGACATGAAGACCGGCTCACCCGCATTTGGCACGCCGGAATACATGAAGGCACAGCATATCGGCGGACAACTGGCGCGGCGCTATGGCATTCCTTATCGCTCATCGAATGTATGCGCGGCCAATACGGTCGACTCGCAGGCTGCATACGAGGCGGTTTTCTCACTTTGGGGCGCCATCAATGGCGGCGCAAATATGCTCATGCATGGGGCAGGCTGGCTCGAAGGGGGCCTGTGCTGCTCGTATGAGAAAGTGATCCTTGATATCGACCTGCTGCAGATGATTGCAGAATTCCTGCAACCGGTTCCGACCAGTGTTGACGATCTGGCGCTGGAAGCCATCAACGAGGTCGGGCCAGCGGGCCACTTTTTCGGTACTGAGCACACCCAGGCGCGTTATCGCGATGCCTTCTATTCACCAATCCTGAGTGACTGGCGAAACTTTGAAACGTGGCAGGAGGCCGGATCGCCGATTGCGATCGAGCGTGCCAACGCAGAGTGGAAGAAGCGGCTCGCCTCATACGAGGCTCCGGCTCTGGATCCGGCGATCAGGGGCGAGCTTGACGCCTTTGTCACCAAGCGCAAGGCCGAGGGTGGCGCAGCGACGGACTTCTAACGCTTACGGGATCGGTTCGCGGGTCGCAAAGGACGTGATCGCGCTGCCGACCCGCAATTCATTAACAATCAGAAACCCCGCTTTCATTCAGAGATGGCCTGGAATCCAAACGGGGTGCGCGCACCCTATTCCCTGGCGCTATGAGAGCTGAATCCCTGAGGATGAACGAAACATGCCTACTATTCAGACCGAAGAGACCACAGGCGGCAAGAAACTTCCGTCCCACGCCAAAGTCGTTGTTGTTGGCGGCGGCGTTGTTGGCTGCTCGATCCTTTTCCACCTGGCCAAGTTCGGGTGGAAAGATGCGGTGCTGCTTGAGCGTGACGAGCTGACATCCGGTTCCTCCTGGCACGCGGCCGGGGGTATCCATACCATCAGCTCTGACCCTAACATCTCGCGCCTGCAGTCATATACGATCAACCTTTATAAAGAAATCGAGGAACTGTCTGGCCAATCCGTCGGTTTGCATCAGACCGGTGGTTTCTACGCTGCTTCCACCAAGGAATGGTATGACTACCTGAAGGGCGAGCGTTCGAAGGCGCGTTACATGGGCCTGGATCAGGAATTCATCTCGCCCAAGGAACTGGCCGAGCGTCACCCGCTGATCGATCCGGACCACTATCACGCGGTTCTGTGGGATGCGCAGGACGGCCATCTGGACCCGTCCGGCACGACATATGCTTTTGCCAAGGCGGCCAAGGCGCATGGCGCACAGTATTTCACCCACTGCGGCGCAACCGGTATGACGCAGCGCCCGGACGGCAGCTGGGACATCGTCACCCCCAAGGGCACGATCAACGCAGAGCATGTCGTGAACTGCGGCGGTCTGTGGGCGCGTGAGGTGGGTCATATGGCGGGCATTCAATTGCCGGTTCAGCCGATGGAGCACCATTACCTGATCACTGAGCGCATGGATGAAGTTGTGAACTTCGGTCAGCAACTGCCGCACGGGATCGACTTCGAGGCCAACGTCTATTGCCGCCAGGAAGGGCAGGGCATGCTGCTGGGCACCTACGAGGCCCAGGCGACCCCGTGGAAAGTCGGCGGGACGCCCTGGGACTTCGGCCATGAACTGCTCCCGCCGGATCTGGACCGGGTGGCAGACCGCCTGGAAACCGCATTCGAACGTCTCCCGGCGATGGCCAATGCCGGCATCAAGGATGTGATCAACGGCCCGTTCACGTTTGGTCCAGACGGCAACCCGCTGATCGGTCCTGTTCCGGGCATGAAGAACTACTGGGTGGCTGTTGGTGTCATGGCGGGCTTTTGCCAGGGCGGCGGCGTGGGCCTGACCTTGGCGGAGTGGATGATCGACGGCGAACCCTCCATCGATGTCTGGGCGATGGACGTAGCACGGTTCGGCGAGTTCGCGACACCTGACTGGGGCACCATCAAGTCGTCGGAGAACTACGAACGCCGCTTCGTGATGACCTTCCCGAACGAAACCCTGCCCAAGGGCCGCAAGCAAAAGACAACCGCGCTCTATGACCGCATGATCGGCAAGGGGGCGGTGATGGACCAGGGGTTCGGCTTGGAACATGTGCTGTGGTTTGCCGACGGTCCCGAGGATGCGCATGAGGTTCCATCCTTCGAGCGCAACCGGTCGCACGACTATGTCGCGCGGGAAATCAAGGCCGTGCGCGAAGCTGTCGGCGGCATCGAGATTGCCAACTTTGCCAAGCATGAGTTCAAGGGCGAGGGCGTTCGCGAATACCTGAACCATATCCTGGCCGGTTTTGTCCCCAAACCCGGACGCCTGGCGCTGACACCGATGCTAACACCCAAGGGCAAGCTTTACGGAGACCTGACCGTGGCTTGTCTGGCCGAGGATCACTTTATGCTGTTCGGTTCTGGCGCGATGCAGGAGGCGCACCGCCGCTGGTTCGAAAAAGACCTGCCCGCAGGCATTTCCTATACCAATGTTTCGGACGACTGGCACGGCATCGCCCTGTCAGGCCCGAAATCGCGGGAACTGCTTGCCCGGATCACGCGCGACGATGTTTCAGCCGAAGCCTTCAAGTTCCGCGACCTGCGCCAGACATTTGTCGGCGGCGTGCCGGTGATTATCAACCGGATCAGTTTCTCCGGTGAACTGGGCTATGAGATCTACTGCAAGCCGCAATATCTGATGCGCCTGGCAGACGCCATCGAAGAGGCCGGCGCGGATCTGGTCTATCGCTGGTACGGCGCACGCGCACTGCTATCGATGCGGCTCGAAAAGGGCTGGGGTGTCTGGACGATGGAATACCGTCCCGACTTTGACGCGGTCGAATCCGGGATGGATGTCTTCATCAACTGGAAAAAGGACTTTGTCGGCAAAGAGGCAACGCTGAAGGCCCGCGATGAAGGTGTCTCCCAGAAGCTGGTGACAATGACCATCGACGTTGAGGGGATCGACGTGGCCCATGACGAGGCGATCCTGAAAGACGGCGAACCGGTCGGCTATGTCAGTTCGGGCGGCTATGCGCATCATGTCGGCAAGTCGATGGCGATGGGCTATGTTGCCGCCGAATTCGCGGATCCCGGAACCAAGCTTCAGGTGGAAATCCTCGGCAACTTCTATGATGCGCTGGTCTTGGCGGGCCCGGCCTATGACGCCAACGGCGCAAACATGCGTTCCTAACTCGGGACTAGGACTATGGGGCGGCCAGAGAAGAAAATAGGCATGGAACGATGCGATCCGGTTACAATGAACCGCTTTGTGTTCTTGCTGATGCCGGGGTTCTCAGCTTTGGACTTGGGATCCGGTATCGATTCTTTGGCCGCCGCAAACGAAACATCGGGAAAGACGCTTTTTCAGTGGAAAATTGTCAGCGAAACGGGCGGCAGCGTTACCTCCTCATCGGGGCTGACTGCCGCGGTTGACAGCGCTTTGCCGGAGGTGCGCCGCGAGGATTGCATCGTCATTTGCTGCGCTTTCAATTCCCAAAACTACCCCAAGTCCGGCAGAACCGCGGCCTGGCTGCGGCAGGCCGCAAGAATTGGGGCGCGGCTTTGCGGGCTGGGGGGCGGAGCGCTGTTTCTTGCCCGGATCGGCATTGCAAAAGGCGGGCGGATCAGCTCGCACTGGAGGATGAAACCCATTTTTCAAGAGAGCTTTCTTGAACTGGATCCTGTCTGCACGATTTTTGAGGAGGCAGCCAACGTTGTCTCCTGCGGCGGCGGCGCTGCAACGCTAGACCTTTTTTCCGAGCTGATTTGTCAGAAGGCTGGCCCGGAGGCCTCCACTCAAGTTGCTGATCAGCTCCTCAGTGCATCTGTGCGGGAAGGGAGCAGCCGCCAGGTTGTGGCCAGTCTCCGGCGTGTCGAATACAGGAATGAAAAACTATCAAAGGCAATAGGCTATATGCAGGAGTGCTTGGAGGACCCTGTTTCGCCATCAATCATCGCTGAGCAGGTTGGGATTTCGACGCGGCAACTCGAAAGGCTGTTCAGCCAGCATTTGGGAAACAGTCCCAAAAGCTACATGACGGTTCTCAGGCTCGAGAGAGCGCGCGCGCTTTTGCAGCAAACCCAGATGCGTGTGATCGATGTCGCGACTGCCTGCGGTTTTTCATCGGTCAGCCACTTCTCGAAGCACTACAAGAGGCAATTTGGCATCACCCCCCGTTTCGAAAAGGCCGTGCTCGCACACTAACTTCAGACTGCGGCAATGAGGCCAAATCAGACAAAGCCGGTCACAACGCAGCTGTATTTTGCTCACCGTGACGACACATGGGAGGTGCCTTACGGCATTGAGCCTGACAAGGGCGGCGGTTCAAAACAAATGCAGCAACCCGGCGGTCAGGCTGCTTGATTGAAGCGCGCCAACAGGCTTGAGGAGGCTAGGGGTCGGCCTAACTGGACCTCAGGTGTTCTAGTAGTTAAGTCCCTGGCACAAAGGGGACTGGAAAAGCGCGCCGCATCACCGGAGCCGTTCGGCTGAAAATTCGAAGGTTTTCAAAATGACTGCAGTCAATGCCGATCTTCAATCGCACTACTGGGAGATCTCCGACTGGTTGAACCGCAGCGCGTTTAAGGATTGGACCATTCCCAAGCTGCAAGAGGAACTGGTTAAGTTGCTGATCTCTTTAGGGATCGATCTGCAACGGATGCATTTAGGTATTCCAATGCTGCACCCGTTGCATACGGTCGGCACGTATAACTGGCACCGTGATCGTGGAGTTGAGGTCCAAAATTTTCAACGCGGTTTCACTAACACACAAGCGTGGCTCAAGAGCCCGATTCGGCCATTTTTTGAAAAGGGTGAAATCGAAGGGCGCATCAGAATTGAACCCGGATCGCGATCCGACGAGTTTCCGTTTCTCATATCAGCCGGTGAAGCGGGCGCCACCGATTACTTTCTGCAACTCACAAATTTCGCGGACCGCTCGACACCTCCGGAAGGTAAAGACGGCATTATCTTGAGCTGGATTTCCTCAGCGCCGGAAGGTTTCTCCGAAGATGCGCTGGAGCTGCTTCGCAAACTCCGGCTGCCTCTTTGCGCACAGTTGCGCAGCCTTACCCATCGAAGCCGGGCGAATGTGGTATTGGAAGCGTATCTAGGTCCTTACTCCAGCCGGAGGGTTTACGATGGGCAGGTCCAGCGAGGCGACGGTGAGATGATCGACGCCGTAATTGTGTTCTGCGATCTGCGAGGATCAGCCAAGCTTGCAGAGCACTATGACGTCCAGAGTTACCTCGCGCTGCTAAATGACTATTACGAAGTTACCGCAGGGGCCTTTTTGGAGGCCGGTGGCGAGGTCTTGAAGTAAATTGGCGATGCGTCATTGTCCATTTTTCCGATCAATCGCTATTCAGATAGTTCGGGGGCGTGCGAGGTTGCTCTTAATGCTGCAAAAAAGGGCTTCTCGATTTACAGGCACTTAATCAGCAGTACGCTGAGCAGGGCGAGCCGCCAATCAGGTTCGGCATCTGTTTGCACGTAGGGCAGGTGATGTACGGAAACATTGGTACAAAGGAGCGCATTGATTTTACAGTGATCGGCCCGCGCCGCAAACGAGGCAGCACGGATTGAAGAAAAATGCAATGAACTGAAGGAACCAGTTTTAGTGTCTGATACCTTTGCATCTTATTTGGGCGGGGAATGGCGGTCGCAAGGTTTTCATCAATTGCGGAATATAGGCAGGCCGATAGAAATCCTCTCGCCTGGAGATTAGCTTTAAGGTTATGCCTAATGGGTCCTGACAGGCATCAAGCGGCCGGCATTTGACGCGTCGCTTCGTCTGCGCAAAGAGAGACGTTTCGGCCGGCTTTGTTGAAGAAGATCAAGCTGGAACAAGCTGCGCGCGCAGGAAGGCGACGTTGAAAGCAAGACCAGGTAGAAGCCATTGGAACAACCGTACGACGGCGAGAACTTCATTCGGGTCCGCATCCTGTGCCGCGGCGGCTTTCAGAGCGTCCGGCGTAAGGCCGGTGGCGTTTGGCAGTCCAAGTGCCAGTTCCACCGCCCGTTCGTGAATGTCCTGGACCGCGGGTTCGTATCCGCCGGACTGGATCACGTGTTTGAGATCTCCCCAAGCCGCCGCGAAATAGCTCGGCCAGCGGGCAAAGGCGCGGTAATCGGTATTTACGAACGGCAACCCAAGCGTCTCGCGCAAGTCGGCGTAAAGCGCCGCAGTGTCCGGGCTGGCGTGATGGGCCTCCATCAGGACCGGGTGTTCGCCAACTGCCGTCAGCGCGGGCCGGGGTGCGGCCTCGCCTTGCGCGGTCCAAACTTGGCCTTCCAGCAGCGTCCGGGCCAGCGACGCCATTAGCAGATAGGGCATGTTGCCGGCAGAGAAGACCTCGTTGCAGGCGATGATCTGCTCCAGTTCCACCGCGTCATAGCCCGCGTCCTCGAGCCGTGCCTTGATGGGCGGCGGGGAGAATGAGCCGACCTGCATTTCCGCGAAGTTGCGCAGGTCCTGACAGGCCGTGGCGCAGGCCTCTGTCGCGGCCACCGGCTCCAGCGCTTGCCAGAACGTTTTGTAGAAGCTTGGATAACGGGCAAAGGCCATCGCCACGACCCCCATCCAAGGCACGCCTAGCCCGCTTTTGGTGCGCTCGTAGATTTCCGCCAGTTCGCCGGTTGCGGCGCGTTCGGGCACGGGGCGGATGGGTGGCAGCGGGGAGGGTTTCAGCCGCGCAAGCATGTTATGCCTCTGCCGTCATGTGCTGCGGCAGTCCTTCACTCCATTTGCGCAACTCGTCCAGGAACCCCAGCGCAGTGCTGCCCAGATCCGTAATCTCGTATTGCACCGACACCGGTGCGGTGTCCAGAACCTGACGGGTCACAAGACCCTGTCCTTCGAGCTGGCGCAGGCGTTCGGTGATCATCTTCTTGCTGGCACCGCCGACCATGCGGGCGAGATCGTTGAACCGGACAGGTTCGTCTTTCAAGTGCCACAGGATGGAGCCGGTCCACTTGCCGCCGATGATCCGCATGCCGCGCTCGATTGCGCAGGGTTCAAAACAGGCGTCGTAGGCATTGCGGCGACCTTGGTCGTCTTCTTCCACGCGTGCTCGCATCATTGCCTCCATGGGTTTCCGGAGTGGATTCGGGCCGGCAGGAAAAGTGATCAGGTCACTTTTCGTTGCTTGGGAAATAAATTTCACAATTGTCCAAATTTGTCAACGCGGGCGGGGCGCGGAAGTTTTCCGGTCTTATTTCATGGCCTTAGTCGGGTCATCTGCGAAACCGCCCCATCCTTCCGTGCTGATTTTGGTGCAGGTTACCAAAAGTATACTAGTTGCGGAATGTTTCGTCGTGTCCAGATTGCGGGCTGTGCGGCGGCTGATCCCGCCACGCCGCAGGAAATCGCAAGGAAGACACCATGAGCAATATTCTGATCCTCAACGGCCACCAGCCCTATCCCTTCGCCAAGGGTGAACTGAACGCAGCGCTGATTGACCGTGCCACCGCGTACCTGAAAGCCGCCGGACACGACGTGCGTGTGACCAAGATCGCCGAAGGCTATGATGTCGAGCAGGAAATCGCCAGCCACCAATGGGCCGACACCGTCATCATGCAGTTCCCGGTAAACTGGATGGGTGTACCGTGGTCGTTCAAGAAATACATGGATGAGGTCTATACCGCAGGTATGGATGGCCGCCTGACCAATGGTGATGGCCGCGTCGCCGAAGCCCCGAAAGAAAACTACGGTATGGGTGGCTCGCTGACCGGCACCACCTACATGCTGTCCGTCACGCTGAACGCGCCGGTTGAGGCATTCGACAACCCGACTGAGCCGTTCTTCGAAGGCGCGTCGCTCGACGATCTGCTGCGCCCGATGCACCTGAACGCCAAGTTCTTCGGCATGTCGCCTCTGCCCACCTTTGGCGCCTTTGACGTGATGAAGAACGCCGATGTGGACTCGGATTTCGCCCGTTTTGACGCGCATCTGGCCCGTGTCTTCGGTGCCAACTCTGTGTCGGAAGTGGCCTGATTCACGGCTGTGGACTCATTCCAAAAAGGAGGTTCGTGAGGTGAGCAACTCTCCCCTGATCACCGTCGGCCAGCGCGCGCCGCTGGCCGATGAAGCGTCGCCAGATATGTATGAAGAGCTGGTGAACACCGGCATTACGCGTCTGGTCCGCATGAAGATGCCGCCGGGTGCGACGGATGAGCCGCACCGCCACCCCGAGGAGATCGTCTACTTCATCAAGGGCGGCACGCTGTCCATCAAGCTCGAAGACGGCTCGGTCGTCGAGAAAGAGGTGGCTGATGGCGACTTCATGCACAACGGACCCTGGACGCATCAGGTCAGCAATGTCGGAACCACCACGGTTGAGGCCGTGCTGTTCGAGCGTCTGGACAATGACTTGGAACCGCACGACTGAGGCGAGGAACGGCAGATGAGCAAGACTATTCTGATCACTGGTGCCGGCTCCGGGCTTGGCAAGGGTGCGGCCTTCGAACTGGCGAAGCAGGGTCATCGCGTGATTGCGACGACCCACGGCGCAAAAGGGGCGGAAACGCTCAAGGCAGAAGCGGCTGAACTGGGCCTGGCGCTGGAAACCGTCATGCTGGACATTACCAGTGCGGAGGATCGTCAGGCCGCCTTCGACCGCTTTGGCGCCGAGGTGGATGTCGTGGTGGCAAACGCCGCCATCGGCGATACCGGCCCGATTGCCGAGATTGACGTCGACCGCATTCGGACTGTGTTTGAAACGAACGTGTTCTCGACCGTCGAATTCGTTCAGCCCTATGCGCAGGCCTTTGCCCGCCGCGGGCGTGGCAAGGTGGTGTTCGTTTCGTCGATCGCCGGGTTCCTGACCTTCCCGTATTTGGCCCCCTATACCGCGTCCAAACACGCGCTGGAGGCCATCGCCGAACTGATGCGGGAAGAGCTTGAACCGATGGGTGTCCAGGTTGCGACCCTCAACCCGGGCGCGTACCGGACCGGGTTCAACGACCGGATGTATGACAAGATGGACGAGTGGTACGATCCGGAGAAGAGCATAACGTCACCGGAAGCGATCCGCAAGGTCCGCGACCTGTTTGCAGGCGACGGCTTGCAGATGGATCCGCAGCCAATGATCGACAAGATGGCCGAGGTCATCGCGGCGGATCACCACAAATTCCGCACTGTTTTCCCGGAAGAGGCGATCAAGGACGTGCTGGATTACCAGCAGAAACACTGGACGCTGGAAATCTGAACCCTTCGGGCCTGCGCGGCAACGAGCGGGCCCGGACACTTGCCCTCAGGAGACAATCATGACCCAACCGGACATTCACCTTTACACCGCTGCTACTATGAACGGTTACAAGCCGGTTATTTTTCTGGAAGAAGCTGGTGTCCCATATGACCTGACTTTCATCGATTTCTCCAAGCAGGAGCAGAAAACCCCCGATTTCCTCAAGCTGAATCCGAATGGAAAGATCCCCACGATCTATGACCGGGCCGAAGATCGGGCCATTTTTGAGTCCGGCGCCATTCTTTGGCATCTGGCCAACAAATACGGCAAGTTCCTGTCAAACGATCCGGTTACCCGGTCGGAAACGCTGCAGTGGCTGTTCTTTCAGGTCGGTCACGTCGGCCCGATGATGGGGCAAGCGATGTATTTTCAGCGCATTGCTGCCCCGAACGGGCATGAGGAGCCGTTCTCGATCAAGCGCTACGTGGATGAATCCCGCCGCTTGATGGAAGTACTGAACACACAGCTGCAAGGCCGCGATTTCATTGCCGGGGAATACTCCATCGCCGACATGATGATCTACCCGTGGGCGCGGGCTTACCCGTGGGCGCGGGTCGAAGTTGACGACTTGCCGCACCTGAAGGCCTGGTTTGACCGCATCGACGCGCGCCCGGCGGTTCAGAAGGCGCTGACCATCCCCAAGGCACAGCCCCAGTTCTGGGACGAAAACGCGGATGCCGACGCCTTCCTGAAGGAAAACGCGGCGCGGTTTGCCGGCGATGTGAAAAACGCCTGATCCAGCCGCAGCCTGGTTGGCGGCCGGTCTCCGGGCCGCCGCGGTCCGGAGGCAAATCAGATGAGAAAGACGCAGTGAAATGAGCATTACACTTGTTGGCTACCCGGTCTCGCCCTTTGTGCGCAAGGTACGGGTAGTGCTGGAGCAGAAGGGGATTGGCTATACTCTGGACCCCGCCGTTCCCTATATCGAGCGGCAGAAGGTGCTGGCGGTCAACCCGGCCGGCACCGTGCCAGTGTTGCTGCCAGGTGATGGCCTGGCGCCAGTCACCGAAAGCGCTGATATCGCCGCCTGGGCGGAACAGTCGGTGCCGCTGCCTGTGCTGATCCCGCCGCAGCCGGAGCTGCGCCAGCGGGCGCTGCAGATCCAGCAGTTCGCCGACAGCCAGATGGCGCAGGTCTTTGGCGGCATGATGTTCGGCCAGCGCATCGTTGTGCCCTATTACTTCGGCAAGGCCGGCGGCAAGGAAGACATGGTCGAACATGCGATGACCGTGCTGGTGCCGCAATTGCTGGATGCACTGGCAGAGTTCTTGGCCGATGCGCACTATGCCGCGGGCACCTTCAGCGTGGCGGATATCGCTTTGTCGAGCTGGTTGCGCGGAGCGGAGCTGGCGGGGTTCGCACTGGACGATGCGCGCTGGCCGTCTATCCGGAGCTGGCTGGATCGCTGCTATGCGCAGCCCGGATACGCCCGCGTGATCGCGGATGAGGAGCAGCTGGAGGTCGTCCGCTGGGCACGCAGCCGTTATGAGGGAGCAGCATGAGGACTCTGGTTTACCTGGCGCATCCCCGGCCTGACCGTTCGGAGATAAACGCGCCGATGTTCGAGGCCGCGCGCGGGATCGAGGGCATAACTTGCGTCGATCTTTACGGCGAATATCCGTCTTTTGAAATGAACGTCGATCGTGAGCAGCAGCGGATCACAGAACATGATGCGATTGTCTTTCTACATCCTCTGTACTGGTATTCTGTGCCGGCATTGCTGAGGGAATGGCAGGACCTGGTGCTGGAGCACGGGTTTGCCTATGGCCATTCGGGCCATGCCTTGGACGGCAAGGTGACATTTAATGCGGTCACTTGCGGGGCTGCGGCCGAGGCTTACACGCCCGAAGGTGCAAATGGCGCGCATCTGCGTACCTTGCTGATGCCATTCGAGAAAACCGCTGACCTGTGCCGGATGCGCTACCTGGCGCCCTTTGCGCTGTTCGGCGCAGGGCGCGCGGTGGAAGAGGGGCGGGACAAGTCTCACCTCGCCGAATGGCGGTCACTGCTGAAGGCGCTGCGTGACGACACGCTGGATATTACGGCCGCCCGCGCGGCGTTGTCGCTGAATGGATTCACGGCGGCAGGGGCCGCCAAGCTGGAGGCCGTGTGATGGATCTTCTTGCTGCTGGTTTTGTCTATCTGGTTGCAGCGGTGATTGCGGTGCCGCTGGCCAAGCGTCTGGGGCTCGGTTCTGTGCTGGGGTACCTGATCGCGGGGCTGGTGATCGGCCCGGTGCTGGGCGTTGTCGGCGGCGAGACCGTCGACATCCAGCATTTTGCCGAATTCGGCGTGGTGATGATGCTGTTCCTGGTCGGTCTGGAACTGCAGCCCGCGATGCTGTGGCGGATGCGGGCGCAGCTGTTGGGGCTGGGCGGGATGCAGGTGCTGGGCACCGCCGTGCTGATTGCCGCGGCGGCGCTGGTCTTTGGTGTTGCCTGGCAGGCATCACTGGCGCTGGGGATGATCCTGGCGCTGTCCTCGACAGCGATCGTGCTACAGACGCTGGGGGAAAAGGGGCTGATGCCGACAGCGGGCGGCAAGGGTTCCTTCTCGGTGCTGCTGACCCAGGATATTGCGGTGATCCCGATGCTGGCGCTGATGCCGCTGCTGGCGGTGAACGCCGTCGCCGGCGGTCACGACGGTCACGGCGATTCCGGCCATGGCGCGCCTGCGGCGGACGCGCACGGGCATGGCCATGGCGCGCCAACGCTGTTCGACACGCTGCCGGATTGGGCGCAGGCGGTGGCGGTCCTGCTTATCATCGGGGGCATCATCGTGGCGGGGCGGACGGTGATCCGGCCGGTCTTCCGCTTTATCGCCGAGGCGCGGCTGCGCGAGATTTTCACCGCCGCGGCGCTGATGCTGGTGATCGGAATTGCGCTGCTGATGAACTATGTGGGCCTGTCGCCCGCGCTTGGCACCTTCCTGGCCGGCGTGGTGCTGTCGGACAGCGAATACCGGCATGAGCTGGAAAGCGATATCGAGCCCTTCAAGGGTCTGCTTCTGGGGCTGTTCTTCATCACTGTCGGCGCGGGCATCGATTTCCAGCTGCTGCTGTCCAACCCCGTTGGGCTGGTTGGCCTGGCGCTGGGGCTGATGGCGCTGAAAGCGGGGGTGCTGTACGTGCTGGGCACTGGTTTCGGCCTGCGCGGCGCCGACCGCTGGTTGTTCTCGCTGGGTCTGGCGCAGGCAGGGGAGTTCGCCTTTGTCCTGTTCGGTTTTGCTGCCGGGGCCGGCATCCTGGGTGCCGAGGTGATCAAGCCGATGACGCTGGTGGTGGCGCTGACCATGCTGCTGACACCGCTGCTGTTCATCCTCTATGAAAAGGTGCTGGCGCCGCGTGCGGTCCGGACAGAGGACCGCGCGGCGGATGAGATCGACGAGGCGGGCAGCATCGTGGTGGCGGGCATTGGCCGGGTCGGCCAGATCATCACCCGGATGCTGGTCACCAACGGCCACAAGGTTACGGTGCTGGACCACGATCCCGAAACTATCGAGAACCTGTCTCGGATCGGCTTCCGCGCTTACTACGGCGACGCCACCCGCCCGGACCTGCTGCACAGCGCAGGGCTGGAGGATGCCAAGCTGTTCGTCGCCGCGCTGGATGACCGGGAAAAGCAGACCGAACTGGTGCATCATGTCGCCAAGACCTATCCGGAGGTCACCATCCACGCCCGGGCCCATGACCGGCACCATGTCTATGAGCTGGAGCGGGCGGGCGCCCATCTGGCCCAGCGGGAAACCTTCGAGGGTGCGCTGGCAATGGGTCGCGATGCGATGACCGCCATCGGCTACCACCCGTTCCGGGCTGAGGCCGCCAGCCGCACCTTCCGCAGCCATGACCGCGAGGCGCTGGACGGGCTGCGGGAAAGCTGGAATGAAAGTGGGGTGTCGAAAAGCTATATCGATGCGATGCGGGCGCATTCGCAGACTCTGTTCGAGCTGATGAAGGCGGACCGCCATGACACTCACGACCGTTCGGAACGCGGCTGGACCCCGCCGCCCAAGGGCGATGCGAGCCTGTGAGACCGAGGTTATGAACGAGGGTAAACCGGATATCCTTCTGTACACGGCGCCGACGATGAACGGCTGGAAGCCGTTGATCTTCCTGCATGAGGCGGATGTGCCTTATGAGCTGTCAGCAGTGGATTTTTCCAAAAAGGAGCAGAAGGCGCCGGAATATCTGAAGCTCAACCCAAATGGCCGCATCCCAACCATCGTAGACCGCGGCAACAATGGTTTCGCGGTCTTCGAAAGCGGCGCGATCCTGTGGTACCTGGCCGAGAAATACGGGCGGTTCCTGAGCGAGGATCCCAATGAACGCTCACAGACCCATCAATGGCTGATGTTTCAGATGGGCGGCATCGGGCCGATGATGGGGCAGGCGATGTACTTCCAGCGCATTGCCCGGCCCAACGGCCATGATGACCCCTATGCAATCAAGCGCTATGTGGACGAGTCCCGCCGCCTGCTGGAGGTGCTTGACAGCCGCCTGCAGGGGCGCGAATGGCTGGTGGGGGAGGAGATGTCGATTGCTGATATCGCCACCTACCCCTGGGCACGGTCCTATTTCTGGGCCGGAGTTGATGTCTCCGGCCTGGACCATCTGAACGCCTGGCTCGCTCGCATTGACGCGCGGCCTGCCACCCAGGCGGCGTTGCAGTTGCCGAAACCGCGGCCTGCCGTCTTTGGCCAAGGCGACACCGAAGCTGCGGCGGCCGCCAATGCCGCCAATTACAAGGAGTGATCCCATGACCGCAGAAACCCAGCCGATCCGCGTCGACATCGTCTCGGACGTTGTATGCCCCTGGTGCGCCATCGGCTATTACCAGCTGGCCGAGGCTGTGCGCGAGACCGGCATCGGGGTGGATATCCGCTGGCACCCGTTCGAGCTGAACCCGCAGATGGCGCCGGAGGGTGAGAACCTGCGCGAGCATCTGGCCGCGAAATACGGTACCACCCCGGAGGGTTCGCGCCAGGCGCGGGCGCGACTGACAGAGATGGGCGCGGCGCTGGGGTTCACCTTCAACTATGCTGACGACATGCGTATGTATAACACCTTCCGCGCCCATCAGCTGATCGGCTGGGCGGAGGAGCAGGGCAAGGCGCATGACGTAAAGCTGGCGCTGTTTGCGGCCTTCTTTACCCGGCGCGAGGATGTTTCCAGCATTGATGTTCTGGCCTCGGTTGCCGCTGGCGCGGGGCTGGATGGCGATACGGCCCGCGCCATGCTGGAAAGCGGCGGTCGCGCCGAACAGGTGCGCGCCAAGGAGCAATTCTGGACCAGCCGCGGCGTCCAGGGCGTGCCCGCGATGATCTTTGAGCGCCAACATCTGGTGAGCGGTGCGCAGGGCGAAGAAAACTATGCCAGTATCCTGCAGCAGTTGAAGGCCGCGCAGGCGGCCTGAACAGCAGTTAAGGGTAGCCGGCGCCTGCTGGCTCGGCTTGGTGCGGAATTGCTGGTGAGGGAGAAACCGCATGAGACTTCAAGACATCAAGGCGCTGACATTTGATACCGGCGGCACCGTGCTGGACTGGCACAGTGGGTTCCGCGATGCATTCGCCGCGGCGGGACAGCGTCACGGAATCAGCCGTGACTGGGCGGCGCTGGCCAATGACCTGCGGCGGCGGTCGATGCAGGCGATGCTGAATCTCGGTGAGGGTAGCCCGCCGGCATACAACTTCGACGAAGCGCACCGGTTCTGTCTGGAAGCGCTGCTGAACACTGAAGGGCTGGAGACCTTTGACGCGCAGGATCGGCAAGCGATTGCTTGGGATGCACCACATGGGTTCGATGCCTGGCCCGACGTGCAGGAAGGGCTGGCGGCGCTTCGCATGAACCGCATCGTGGCGTCATTCTCGCTGCTGTCCTACCGGCTGATCATCGACAGCTCGCGCCGGAACGGGCTGGTCTGGGATGCGGTGCTGTCATGCGAGGGGCTGGGCCTCTACAAGCTGCTGCCAGAAGCCTACCGGCGGGCGGCAAGGCGGCTGCAGCTGGCGCCTGAGGAGTGCCTGATGGTGGCTTGCCACCCCTATGACCTGGACGCTGCGCGGCAGGTGGGGTTCCGCACCGCGCTGGTGCGGCGGCCTCGGGAATGGGGAGACCGGACGCCGGAGACGCCTGCACGGGGCGAAACCGGTGCCTATGATCTGGAAGTGGACAGTTTCAACGAACTGGCGACGGCGTTGCAGGGCTAGGCGCGTTCCATTGCGTGCGCCGGAAGCGGCCGGGGGTCATGCCGGCCTGACGTGAGAAAACCCGGTGAAAGGCCGGTAGGTCGGAATAGCCTACCTCTGCCGCGATCTCTGCCACGCTGCGTCCAGTTGTGGTCAGCAGGTCGCGGGCGCGTTCGATACGCAAGTTCTGCTGGTAGGCAGTCAGGCTGTGACCGGTGGTGCGGGTGAACCGCCGCTGCAGACTGCGCAGCGACAGGCCAACAGCGGCAGCAAGATTGGCGGCACTCAGCGGCTCAGCCAACTGAGCCTCGATCCGTTGCTGCGCGGCTAGAACAGGCCGGTCTCCGTGGTCCATCGGCGGCAGGAAGCGGCGGTAGCGGCGCTGGTCGCGGCGGCCAGGGTCGATGATGAAATGCCGGGCGGTGTCCAGCATTGCGGCGCGGCCCGCCAGCCGCTCAATCACCACCAGCGCCAGGTCGATCCAGGCCATCAGCCCGCCAGCGGTCACCAGATCCGTGTGCTCGATCACCAGCCGGGCGGTATCGAGCTGAAGCGCGGGGTATTCCAGCCGTATGCGCGTCTCTAGCCCCCAATGGGTGGTTACTGGACGGCCCCGGTCGATCCCTGCGGCGGCAATCCAGTGCAGCCCGGTGCAGGCAGAGCAGATGAGCGCACCCTGGGCGGATTGCTCCGCTAGCCAGCCGGTGACCCAGGGCGCATCCGAGGGATGCACCTCACGCGCGGAAGGCGGCAGGATCACGGCGCGGGTAAGGGCGGGTGCCAGGTCCGGCTGTGTGACCGTTAGCGGGGCCAGTCCGGCGTGGCTCAGAATGTCATTCAGCCCCAGCACCGCAGAGGGCATGGAGCCGGGATAGTTCAGGATCACTGCGGGCTGTTGAAGTGGCATGATTGGCGTAACTGGCAAATAGTTTGTCACGGGCGACAATACCTGCCACCTCAGCTTTGCGCCATATCCGGATCATCACACGCGAAAAGGAGAGCGCCCATGCCCAATGCCCCTCATACCCTGTCCGTCGGCCAGATCAGCCTTACGGTGTTCGACGACGGTCATTTTGATCTGCCGCTGGAGTATTTTTCCGGCCTGTCCGGCGATCTGACCCAACGGCTGAGCGCACCGCTGACCATCGGCGCCAACCTGTGGCTGATTGATACAGCCAGCCGCCGGGTCCTGGTCGATACTGGTTCCGGCCAAGCACTGCGGCAGATGTTTTCCGCGACAGGCCAGGCGCTGGAAGCCGTCTCGGGCGAAGCGATTACCGACATCGTGCTGACTCATATGCACGCCGACCACCTGGGCGGGTTGCTGGGCGGCGGTTTTTCCGGGGTCCGGGTGCATGTGTCGAAGCCGGAATGGGAGTTCTGGACGCAGGCCGGGCTGGCCGATGCAGTGCCGGAGGAACAGCGCCCGATGATCGAAATGGTGCAGGCAGTTGCCGCATCTTTCGCGGACCGCGTGGTGACCCATGAGGGGGCCGCCGACCTTGCCGAGGGGCTGACGCTGGTGCCGCTGCCGGGCCACACCCCAGGCCACACAGGGCTGCGCCTTAGGTCCGGCGGCGAGGAACTGCTGATTGTCGGTGACGCGGTGATCTCTGGACAGGTGCATTTTGCCGATCCTGACACAGGCTATGCGCTGGACAGCGACGCTGCTGCCGCCGCCGCCACCCGCCGCGCGCTGCTGGCTGATGCGGCGCAGTCGGGCACACCGATCGCCGCCACCCACCTGCCGTTCCCGGGTCTGGGCCGGGTCGAGGCGGAGGGCGATGCCTGGCGGTTCGTGCCGCTCTGAGCGGGCCCTTCCGGGTTTGACAATGGTCTGAACGGAAAATCCGGCGGCTCCGAGGGGCCGCCGGTCTGTTTCTTCGCGCAAGCCGTTGACTCAACCGGGGCAGGCGGCACCGGTTTCGATCCAGTTCTCCGCCAGTTCGGCAAAGGCCTCCCAGGTGCCGGGCGCCGGGGTGCGGCCTTCGCCCGGGGTCCAGGCCCAGCCGACCAGTGAGTCATGGCCCATGTGGTGCGCCACCTCGGTCATGGTGCGGCCTCCATTGCGCTCTGGATCCTTCAACTGGGCGCAGATCTCCGGCACGGTCGTGCCGACCCAACCCATGCTGGCGGGTGCCAGCTGCCAGTGTCCGTTGCCGGGCACCGAGCCGCTTTCCCCCAGAAACGGGCGGTTTTCTTCGCCGTGGCAGGTGGTGCAGCGCATCGCGACAACACCGAAGTTGTCCTCGGTACGCGGCACTGGCGGTGAGTGCGGTTTGCGCTCGTCACCCTGCAGCGGCCCGCTGTTGACCGGGTGGCAGTTCATGCAGCGCGGGTGAGTGATGACCTTGGCCATTTCGCCGAAAATCGCAGCAGAGCGCGCCTCTTCGGGGGCAATGCCTTCGAAAGCCTCGACAGTTTTCAGGCCATTCACCTCTTGGGCGGCGGCTGTGCCGCCGGCGGTGAATTGCGCGAGCAGGGCCGCAACGGTCAGGGCCGCAGCGCGTTTGATGAAGTTCATTGTCCGGTCTCCTTTTACGCGCGCACCAGCGGCAGGCGGCGCACTGGCTGGCCTTTCAGGACACGCCAGGCGTTGCTGACGGCCGGCGCAATCGGCGGGGTGCCCGCTTCTCCGATGCCGCCGGGTTTTTCACTGCTGACGGCAAGATCGATCTCGACCTCGGGCATCTCGTGGATCCGCAGCAGGCGGTAACTGTCGAAGTTCTCCTGCTCGACCTGGCCGTCTTCGGCAAACGTGATCTCGTTGAACAGCGCGGCGCTGAGCCCATAGCCGAGCCCGCCTTCGATCTGCGCCTTAACCACATCGGGGTTGATGGCGATGCCGACGTCTGCGGCCACCCAGACCTTGCGCACGCGGGGTTCACCGTCCACCTCCGAGACCTCGGCGATATAGGCGAAATGGGCGTCATAGCTGGGATGCAGCGCCACACCGTAGGCCTTGCCGTCAGAACCGTTCACTCCCTGCCAGTTGGCCATTTCCGCCACGCGCTCCAGCACCCTGCGGTCGCGCGGGGACTTGTCGCCCAGCAGCTCCAGACGGCCCGCGACCGGGTCTTTGCCCTTGGCCTGCAGCACCTCGTCCAGGAACACCTCGTTGGCGAATGCGGTGTGCGAGTGGCCGACTGAGCGCCACCACAGGTGCGGCACCTTGCTGTCGGTCGGCACCCAGCGGGCCTCGAACGCGCCAAAGTCGTAGGGCTTGTGGATTGAGCCCTCAACCGAAAAGGGGTCGACACCGTTCTGGATCACCACTTCGAAGGCGGAGCCGCCCATGATGCTTTCGGTGGCGAACTTGTCTTGCCAGCCGATGATGCGGCCGGTTTCGTCCAGCGCGGCGCGCTGGCGGTGGACGGCCTGCGGGCGGTAATAGGCGCCCTGGATGTCGTCCTTGCGGCTCCAGACCAGCTTGAAGGTGCCCTGGCCGCCGGCCTTGGCCACCTGGGCCAACTCCTGGGCGAACTGCGAGTCATACTGGGCGCGGCGGCCAAAGCTGCCGCCGGCCATCAGGGTGTTGATCGCCACCTGCTCGGGCGCGATGCCGAGGATATTGGCGGTCACCTGCTGGTCGACGGTCTGCATCTGGCTGCCCATCCAGATCTCGGCCGCATCGCCGCGATTCTCGATCACACCGTCCATCACCTCCAGCGGGGCATGGGCGAGGAAGGGCAGGCGGTATTCGGCCTCGATCACCTCAGCGGCACCGGCAAAGGCCGCGTCCAGATCGCCATAGGTTTCGGCAACCACGCCTTCACCCGTCGCAGCGGCGGCGGCGACCTCGTCCATCTGCTCCTCGGCAGAGCGGGTTTCGGCCTCGCTCAGATTCCAGTCGATCTCAAGCGCATCGCGGCCCTTGAAGGCGCAGTAGGTGTTCCTGGCATAGACCGCGACGCCGGTGGGGATGGTCTCGACCTTCTCGACGCCGTCGATGGCCAGCGCGGCGGCGGCATCGACGGATTTCACCTTGCCGCCGATCCAGGGCGAGTGTGCGACGGCAACGGTCAGCATCCCCTGCCGGAAGACGTCGAGGGTGAACTGCGCCGCGCCGGTGGTCTTGTCCGCGGAATCAAGGCGCGGGACGTCCTTGCCGATCAGCACGAAATCCGCCGGGTCCTTGAGCTTGGGCTCTTCGGGCGGGGTGCTGTCCTGGGCGGCGGCGACGAGTTCGCCGAATTGCGCCGACTGGCCGCTGGCGGCATGGCTGACGACGCCCTTGGCGACGGTGATCTCATCCTCGGGAACGCCCCATTCGCGGGCAGCGGCCTGCACCAGCATCGAGCGCGCTGCGGCGCCGGCCTGGCGCATCTGGGTGAAGGCATTGCGCACCGCGGTGGAGGCGCCGGTGCCCTGAATGCCAAATGCGAAGTTCTGGTAAGTGGCGGTGTCCGCAGGCGCATGTTCGGCGCGCATCTGCGACCATTCGGCGTCCAGCTCCTCCGCGACGAGGGTGGCAAAGCCGGTGAACGGGCCCTGGCCGAATTCAATATGCTTGACGATCACCGTGACGGTGTTGTCCTCGGCGATGCGGACGAAGGCGTTGAGGCTGACAGGGCCGGAGGCCGCCTTGGCCGCCATCTTGCCGCCAACAGGAAGATGTGCGCCGATGATAAGGGCTGCGCCGCCGGCCAGGAAGCCGCGACGGGTGGGCGAGAACTTGGTCATGGATCAGGTCTCCAGCATCTTGGCTGCGTTGTGGATCGCCTTGCGGATGCGCACGTAAGTGGCGCAACGGCAGGCGTTGCCGGCCATCGCAAAGTCGATATCCTCATCCGTCGGGTTTGGGATTTCGGTCAGCAGGGCTGCGGCGGCGATGATCTGGCCGGACTGGCAGTAGCCGCATTGCGGCACGTCGATGTCGACCCAGGCCTTGCGCACTGCGTCGGCCTCGGGGCCTTCAAGCGCCTCGATGGTGACGATTTCGGAGCCTTCGAGCGCTTCGACCGGAGTGACGCAGGAGCGCATCGGCATGCCGTCGACCATGACTGTGCAGGCACCGCATTGGGCAATCCCGCAGCCGAATTTGGTGCCGGTCAGGCGCAGATCGTCGCGCAGCGCCCAAAGCAGCGGCGTATCGCCGGGAACGTCGAGTGTGACGTCCTTTCCGTTGATGGTGAGGTCAGTCATTTCGGGTGTCCTCCTTTAGCTGGTCCTGGAGATTGGCTTCAACGCCTTTTGGCGCTACCCTGCCGAGAGTGGCAGGGCCGGGGATGGGGTGGTTCGCGCTTACCGTTTCACTGCAGGTTTCGAATCGCAACCGGTATACTTTTAGTAACCTTGTGGCCAAACGAAGCCCGCGAAGCAGGGCCAGGGCCTAGAGGCTGACTTCCGGAGACGCGAAATTGATTGGTTTCCAGTTGGGTTTGCGGTCCTTCTCGATGATCGCGGCTCGCACGCCTTCAAGAAAGTCGCCTTCGGCCAGACAGTATGACGCGGCGTTCAGATCGCGGGCCAGACAGCGGAGCAAGCTGGAATCTTGCCGCGCTGCATCCAGCAGTTTCAGTGTGAGCTGGAGGGAAATCGGCGAGGCTCGGCGCAATGCAGCGGCTGCTTTTTGCGCCCAGTCCTGGCGATTCTGCTCCAGCCGCTCAGCGATTGCTTCGGGCAGTTGTCCTGCAAACGTCTCCGCCACGGCTTTAGGATCGGGCAGGGTTCCGGGACCGGGAGGTTCGCTGAAAGCCGCGATCGGGCTTGCGTCCGCCGCTTTCATCAACGCGCTGGTCAGCGCTGGCAGCCGGTCGGAGGGCACAAAACTGTCTGCGAGTCCCAGCGCGATGCAGTCGGCGGGACCAAGCCGAAGCCCGGTCAGCGCAATCAGCCGCGCCAGCCCTTCGGGAGCACGGGCCAGCAGGTGGCTGGCGCCCACATCGGGCACCAGGCCGATGCCGCATTCGGGCATCGCCAGCACGGTGCGCTCGGTGACGACACGGTGCGCGCCATGGGCCGAGATGCCGAAGCCGCCGCCCATCACGATCCCGTCCATCAGCGCCACATAGGGGGTGCCGAGGCTGGCAACCTGGGCGTTCAGAGCATAGTTTTCTGCCCAGAAATCGGTGCAATAGGCGTTATTGCCCGCAGTGCCCTCGGCATAAAGCCGGGCCACGTCGCCACCGGCGCAGAAGGCCCTGTCCCCGGCGGCATCGGCGACGATCAGCTTTACCCCTGGGTCGGCTTCCCATTCCGACAGGATGCGCGACATGCGCTGCACCATTTCACGGGTCAGGGCGTTCAGCGCCTTGGGGCGGTTCAGGGTAATCCGCGCGGCTGCGCCAGCTTTGGTTTCTTTAACTTCGGGTTCCAGCATTCCGGTCTCCTTTGGCTTGAACCAGTTGCGGGAAGGGGTCACGCGGGATGCGTGGCCCCGCGTTCGATGCGGTAGCTGCGGTCCAGCAGATCGGCGCAGTGGTGATCGTTGGATTCCGCGATCAGGATCGACATGCCTTCGGACTTCAGGTCCCGCAGGATTTCCGAGATCCGCCGCGCCAGCACAGGGGCGATGCCCTCGGAGGGCTCATCCAGCAGGATCAGCCGCCCGCCCATCATCAGGGCGCGGGCCAGCGCTGCCAGTTTCTGCTGGCCGCCGGACAGTGAGGTGGCGCTGCGGCCGCGGAACTCGCGCACCTCGGGCATCAGGTCATAAATCCATTTCAGCCGGTCATGATAGTCGGGGATGTCTACCGCCCAGACCGGCATCATGATGTTTTCCTCGGCCGAAAGCTGCGGTACCAGCTTGCGGTCCTCGGGCATGTAGCCGATGCCGATGCGGGCGCGGTCTTGCGGCGGAGTGGCGGGCAGCTGGTAATGGTCAAAGCTCATCGTGCCGGACTGTGCCGCCAAGAGCCCCATGATCGCGCGCATCATCGTGGTCTTACCCGCGCCGTTGGGGCCGATCAGGCCCACCATCTCGCCGGTGTTCACGGTTAGCGCACTGCCGCGCAGGATCGGCACCGGGCCGATGGAGACGTTCAGGTTGTTGATCTCAAGCATAGGCTGCCTCCGCTTGTCCGGTTTGGGCGCGGGTGTCGCCGATCACCAGTTCCCGCACCTTGGGGTCGATCAGCGCCCGGGCGGGCGGGGCGTCGCAGATCACCTCGCCCGAGAAGAAGGCGAGCACCCGGTCGACGTAGCGCTCGACGATTTCCATGTCGTGCTCGATGAAAAGGACGGTGGTGCCAGAGGCCTTCAGCGCCGACATCACCGTGTCCATGATGGCGAACTTTTCTTCCGCGGCGACGCCGGAGGTGGGTTCGTCCAGCAGCAGCATCCTGGGGCCGCTGACCACCGCCATGGCGATGTCGAGCAGCTTGCGCGAGCCCTGAGACAGCGCGCTGGCCTCGTGTTCGGCCACATCCGTGAGGCCGTAACGGGCCATGATCGCGTCGCATTCCGCCAGCAGTTCCGGCCCGGCGATGGGGCGCAGCAGCGCGCCGCCCTTGCGCCGGGCCAGGGCCAGTGCCGACAGGAGGTTATGCCGCACGCTGAGGGTCATGAACACCTGGCTGACCTGGAACGAGCGGGTGAGCCCCTGATGCACCGCCAGCCGCGGCGCGATGCCGGTGATGTCGCGGTCCAGGAACCGGATGGTGCCGCCCGAGGGTTTCAGGTAGCCGGTGACCATGTTGACGAAGGTGGTCTTGCCCGCGCCGTTGGCACCGATCACGCCGACCACCTGGCCTGCGGGGATGTCGACGTTGATGTCCTTGGCCGCGGTCACGGCGCCGAAGGATTTCTGCAGGTCCTTGACGGAGAGGATGGGCGCATCAGTCATGACGGAGCCTCCGGATAAAGGGGATGCGTTCCAGCAGCGACCAGATGCCGCCGGGCAGGAAGAAGATGATCAAGAGCAGCGTGCCGCCGACGATCAACTGCCAGGCGTGTGGGGCGATCTCGAAGGCGTAGGTGCGCAGGAACTCGAAGATGATGGCGCCGATGAAGGGCGCCAGCACGCTGCCCGGCCCGGCCATGATGGTGATGAAGACCAGCTCGCCCGAGACCGTCCAGTAGACCATGCTGTCGGGGTCGACCTGTCCCAGCGCCATCGCCATCATGCCGCCCGCTGCGCCGGCCAGGGCGGCCGAGATCACGTATTTGATGTGGATCGCACGGGCCACCGAATAGCCCAGGTATTCCACCCGGATTTCGTTGTCGCGGATCGCGGTGGTCAGCCGTCCGAGGGTCGAGCGCAGGTACATCTGCACCAGCACCGCCAGCGCCAGGCAGACGGCGATGATGGCGGAGAACAGCACCTGCTTGCCCTCGGGCGCCCAGCCCAGGAAGGTGGTCTGCGACACCGAGAAGCCATCGGTGGACCCCAGCGCCTCGGTCTTGACCAGGATGCCGTAGAGCACCATCGAAAACGCCAGCGACAGCATCGCAAAGAAGATGTCGCGGTAGCGGCGCAGGATGAAGCCGAGAGCGAAACCCGCGACCACCGCAACAAGCATGGCGGCGAGGATGCGCAGGGCAAAATCGCTGAGGCCCAGCCAGTGCTCGGACAGCGCCACCGCATAGGCGCCCAGCCCGAAGTAGAGCCCGTGGCCGAAGGACATAAGCCCGGTGCGCCACAGCACCAGAAGCCCCAGCACGGCGGCGCCGCGCGCCAGGCCGAACATCATGTTGTCGACGACCCAGGCCGGCAGCATCAGCCCGGCGGCGGCCAGCGCCAGCAGCGCCAGTGCGGTCAGCCGCACCGTCTTGTCGGATAGAATTGCGTGCAGCATCAGATTTTCCTCGCCTTGGCCGGTGCAAACAGCCCCTCGGGGCGCACGATCAGAACTGCGGACATCACCAGGAAGATCACGAACAGCTCAAGCTCCGGCAGCTTGTGGACCGCCAGGGCGCGCAGTAGGCCGACCAGCAGCGCGCCGATCAGCGCGCCGGGGATCGAGCCCATGCCGCCGATCACGACAACGGCAAAGCTGAGCACGATGACATCGACGGCAAAGCCGGGCGCCACAGACACGGTGGGCGCGATATAGGCGCCGCCAAGCGCGCCCAGCACGGCGCCCGCGCAGAAGGTGACGACAAACAGGCGGCGCACGTTGATGCCGACGATCAGCGCCATCTCGCGGTCATGGATGACGGCGGTGATCAGCTTGCCCCAGCGGGTGCGGGTCAGCATCCACCAGCTGCCTGCAGCGACGAGCAGCGCGACGCCAAACAGGGTCAGCGAATAGACGTCGCGGAAGATGCCGCCCATCTCGACACTGCCCAGTGCCACCATCGGTTGGTAGGCGAAATAGGGGTTCACGCCGAAGATCAGCAGGATCAGGTCCTCGAGAATCAGGAACACCCCGAAGGTGGCGAGCACGATCAGGATCTCCTCGTGATCGTAGAGCCGGCGCAGCACGATCCGCTCGATCAGCAGGCCCAGCACGATGCCGACCGCCAGCGCCGATCCGGCGATGATCAGGAAGGCGAACCAATCGGGCAGCCCCATTTCGGAGGCGGCGCCGATGAAATAGGCGGCGGTGTAAGCGCCCCAGGCGTAGAAGCCGCCATGGGCCACGTTCAGGATCTTCATCACCCCGAAGATGATGGTGAGCCCCGCCGCGACGATGAACAGGTACGAGGCATAGACCAGCCCGTCCAGAAGTATGGTAAACAGCAGTTGCATGTGTATTTTCCTCCTCCCTCTCTCTCCAGCAGCGGGCAGGGCAGGGGCGCCCCGCCCGCCACCGGGGAGAACCGGGGTCAGCAGCTGGCGCCGGGCATGCCGGCCTCAAGCCATTCGATGCCGGTTTGGCCTTCCGGCGGCATGATGCAGTCCGCGGGGTAGAACACGACGCCGGTGGCTTCCGGCTCGCCGGTCTTCTTGTTCCAGCCGGTGATGCCATAGCCCACCGGATGCACCGCCTGATGGCCTCCGCCAAGCGCCATCGAGACGCGGCCGCCGAAGCTGTCCCATTCAAGTCCCGTCAAGGCGTCGATGATCTGCGCCTGCTTAGGGAAGCCGCCGGCCGCTTCTGCCGCCTTGTCCATGGCGATCTTCAGCGCCAGGACGGACTGTGCGTACTGGTAGGACGGCCCCAGGGGGTATTCGCCGTATTTCTCCTTGTAGCGGTCGACGAACCAGCGGTTCAGCGGCGTGTCCAGATTGCGCACCAGCAGGCCGTATTCGCCGCGGGTGCCCATCACCACGCCTTCGGGGAAGCCCTTGCCCAGACGGTCCACCGCCGAGGCGCCGAGCGTCGAGATGAAGGTCTTCTGCCGGAAGAAGCCGCGCACATTGGCCTGCAGCACGAAGGCCTCCATGTCGCCGTCCCAGAAGCTGGAATGCACCAGCGGCGCCTTGTCGAGCGACAGGGTGGAGATCTCGGTGCCGAACTGGCCCGCGAACAGCTTCGGGAACTGCGGGTTGTCCGAGGCCGCGGTGTCCGGGTTGATGGTCTTCATCGCCAGGTCGAAGAACTTGTAGCTGTCCTGGCCCCAGGCGTAATTCTGGTTGATGCCGGTATAGGCAGGCGCATCGCCGAACTTGTCGCGCACGTAAAGCGCCGCCGCCACCCCATCGCCGACCGCGTGGCCGGTGGTGCGGAAGACGTAGTCCTTGCCGCCTTCCTCGAACAAGCGCGGCGAGCCGCAGACCGGGATAATGGTCAGCGTCTTCAGCTCTTCGGCGACCGGCGCCACCGACAGGCAGGAGCCCGACGAGATATAACCGATCACAGCGTCCACGCCCTGTTTCTGGACGAGGTTGCGGTATTCAGCGACTTGCTTGGTATTGCCGCCGGCCTCGTCCACGAAAATCGGGGCAAGCCGCGCCCCGGCAAAACCGGGGGTATTATAGGGGGCGGGCAGCTCGCCTGCGTTGATTGCTTCGATGACCAGTTCGGCGCCCTGGTGGCCCGGTACACCGAACGGCCCGGCGGCGGGGCCGGACAGAAAGGTGACGATGCCGACCTTGAATTCCTCCTTGGCGGCTGCGGGTAGCGCATTGAGCGCGGTGCTGGCCGCAAGGCCGAAGACGCAGGCAAGTTTCAACAGGTTGGGTTTCATGGTTTTTCCTCCCTTAAAGTGTTGCGGCCACGGGTTGATCCCCCAGCGCGATGTCATGGATTTCCAGCCCCGCGCCGTTCAGGCGCACGGCTTGTTTGCGCTGCCATTCGCCGGTTTCCTCCGGGAAGTCGCTGCGCATGTGGGTGCCGCGGGATTCCTGCCGCCTCCGCATCGCCAGGCACATGGCCTCGGCCAGACGGGCGACTCGGGCTAGGCGTTGGACCTCGGTAAAGCCGTCGAGATCGGCCCAGCCCAGTCCGGCAATTTCGACCTGCAGGGTGCGGATCTGCGCCAGCGTTTCCGTCAGCAGCTCGTCGGAGCGGGCTGGGCCAAGGCCCTTCTGGGTGAGCTGGCGCACCTGTGCCAGCAGGTCCGCGGGGAGGGCGCCGTTGCCCGCGCGCCGGGTTGGGGGCGGATTGTCGGTGGAACGCGCCATGTTGGAACGCGGCTGCAGATTGGCGGCCGCGTGGCGGCCGGAGATGGCGCCATAGGTCATCGCCTCGACCAGCGCGGTGCCGCCGTGGCGGTTGGCGCCGTGCAAACCGCCGGCCACCTCGCCCACGGCATAGACGCCGGGGATCGAAGTTTGACCGTCGGTGTCCACCCGCACGCCGCCGAGGGTGTAGTGCGACGAGGGCGAGATCCGGACCGGGCGCTCGCGGTAATCCGGCACGTGTTTGGACAGGAAGGTCGCGGTCAGCGAGTCCGGCGCCCATTCGGCGTCCTGGGTTTCGCGGAAGTCGATGAAGACCTCGCGCCCCTCGATGATCTCCGACTGGATGATGAAACTGAGGAAGTCCCAGTTGTGCAGCGCGGCCAGCGCCGACTGGCCGGGGCCCATGTGTTTCAGGATCAGGTCCTCGCCGTCGGAATTCACCAGCTTGGCGGTGGAAGGGTAGTCCGGGTAGAGGAAGATCGCGGGTGCGCCTTCTTCGTTCACCGCCAGCGGGTAGAACTGGATGAACTCCATGTCGACCAGCTCGGCACCCGCTTCCAGCGCCATCGATTGGCCGTCGCCCAAGAGGTTCTGCGGGGTGTCGGTGAACTCATAGACGCCCTGCATCCCGCCGGTGGCCAGGATCACTGCCCGGGCGGCGATTTTCACTGGAGAGCCGTCCAGATCGGCCCAGACGCTGGGTCCCTCGCGGTGCAGCGACAAGGCGCTGCCCTTGATCCGGCGCACGCTGCTGGATTTGACCGCCTTGCGCAGTTGCGAGAACAGCGCCGTGCCGTGGGTGGAGGAGAACTCCATCATCAGCCCGGTCATGTCCTCCGCACCGTCGCTGCCGTAGGTTTCGTCCAGGATGTCTTTGCCGCGCATTCCGGTGGACCGCCGCACCCGGTATCCGCGCGGGGCGCGGTCGACAGGGATGCTGTACTTTTCAATGATCGCGCCCATTTCGGCGGGCGCCTCATCCACCAGCCGACGCAGCAGGGCGGTGTCGCACAGCCCCTTGCCGGTTACGTCGGACATGGCATCAAAGACCTCCTCCTTCGGGAAGCCGTCATGCGCGGCATAGGTCAGGAAGCCGGTGGAGATCGCGGTCGAAGAGGCCTGCCCGTTGAACAGCAGGACAACATCGGCGCCCGCTTCGCTTGCTGCCAGGGCCGCGACCTGGCCTGCGCTGCCTTCTCCTATGACGAGAATGTCGGTTTCGATGATATTAGTCACTTGTTCCTCCTGATGTCTCAGCTTCAAGGCTACGGCTGCGGGGCGGCGGGGCCGCTGCTGAACCGGGGCAGGAGGCAGAAATATTATTCTTTATTTATTAGCGGCTTGCGGAGCTTTCGTCTGACTGGCGCAAGTGATTGGTGTCAAAAATGAACCTATATGATATCAAAAATGACACCAAGTCGGGGTCGGGAGGCACAGGCATGAAACGCGAATCGGATATTCTGGACATGTTGCCCTTTGGGGTGCTCAGGCTGCAGGGGGAGCGGATCACCTATGCCAACCGGATGCTGCGCAGCCTGTTTGACGGCGGGCTGACGACGCTGTCTGAACTCGCCGACCGCTATCCGGAGCTGGAGGATCTGCGCCGCCGCGACGGGGCGGAGCAGGCGCCGGCCTGGATCACCATCAACGCCTCGGTGTTTTGCGTAGCCAGCGTCCGGCGCGACACTGCGGTGGAGCATTATTTCCTGCCCAGCTGGTTCGTCTCGGCCACCGACGAAGGGCTGAAGGCGCTGCAGGATAATTTCGACGATTTCGTCGAAATCTTTGAAAACTGCTTTGATGGCATCTACGTCGCGGACGGGGCGGGACGCACCCTGTGGATGAACGCCGGTTTTGAGCGCTGTTACGGCCTGAGCGCGCGCAACTTCCTGGGGCGCGACGCCAGCAAACTGGAACGCGAGGGGTATCTCGATCCGCTGATCACCTGGAAGATCATCACCACCAAAAAGCGCCAGACCGCGCTGCAAACAACGAAATCCGGGCGCAAGGTACTGGCCACCGGCATCCCGCTGATGGCGCCGGACGGCACGGTGCGGCGGGTCATCATCAATTCGCGCGACACGACTGAGCTGATTGAAATGCAGGGTAAGCTGACGGCGGCTGAACAGGAGATCCGAAACTACGAAAGCGAGTTGCGGGAAATCCGCGAGAACGCGGCGCAGGATGGTGAGTTGTTCTGGGCCAGCGAGGACATGCAGGAGACCGTCCGTCTTGCAATGCGGGTGGCGCGCACAGATGCGGCGGTGCTTATCAGCGGCCCGTCTGGTGTTGGCAAACGCAAGCTCGCGGATTTGATCTTCCGTTACAGCAAGCGCAGCCGCAAGCGGCTGCTGCGCTTCGGATTTGGCGGCTTACCGGAAGCCGCGGTTATGGAGGAGCTGTTCGGCAAGGAGGCAGCCGAGGCTGGCCGTGACGAGGGTCTGCTGGCGCGGGCAGTTGGCGGCACCATGATCTTGGAGCGGGTCGACCTGATGCCGCCGCGGGTTCAGGAAAGGCTGTCCTCTTGGCTGCGTACAGGAAAATCACGCCTTGGCCGCGAAGGCAGGGACCTGCGGCTGATCGCAACCAGCCGCGGCGATTTGAGCGCGATGGTTAACGAGGGCAGATTCCGTGAAGATCTGTACTACCGCCTTGCAGTTGCTGAGATATGCATTCCGCCTTTGCAAGACCGCGTCGCGGACATTGCCGGGCTTGCGCAGCATTTCCTAGAAGCTTTCAACATGCTGCACGGTGCGGAGAAATACTTTGACCGCGCGGCAATTAACCGTTTGGCGCGCTGGACCTGGCCGGGCAACGTGCGGGAGCTGCGGACCATGGTCGAGCGGATGGTTGTCACCGGGGAGGAGGCACGCATATCAGCGGCCATGGTTGAAGCCGCCTTTGCCGGAGCGACAAATCCGGTGATCCCGCAGGGTGGGATGTCAGGCCGGGTGCCAGCCGAAGAAGTGCGCGACAGGGTCCGGGCCTTTGAGGCTGATCTGCTGCACGATCAGGTAGCCCGCGCGGGCAGTATTCAAAAGGCCGCCGATGCGACCGGTATCAGCGTTTCCACGATCAAGCGGAAGCTTGCCTGGAGGAAGGTCTCGGAGGCAGCCGGGACAAAATTGTCAGAATGACCCCGCCTGGCGCCGGGCGCGGCCTTTCAGCAGAGCGGGCTTCGGTCCACATCATGCTCCTAGGCCGCGGGCAAACCTGCCTACTTCGCGGCGATGACCTCTACTTCGACCTTGAACTCTTCGCGTGTGAACCCGGAAACGATCAGCAGGGTTGAGCTGGGGACCCGCCCGGTTCCGGCCAGGAATTCATCCCGCGCGCGCATGTAGCCGGCCATGTGTTCGCGGCTGGTGACATAGGCGGAGATATGGGCGGTATCACCGGGCCTCATATCCCCCTCGCGCAGGATTTCCGTGATGTTTTCGAAGCAGACGCGGGCCTGATCATAGCTGCTTTCGGGGATCGAATCATCTGCGCGAATGCCAAGCTGCCCCGAGGTCACAATGACCCGTTTGCCAGCCGGAATCTCAGTGCCATGCGCATAGGCGGCGAAAGGCGGCCGAATAGTGGTTGGGTTTAAGGCTTTCATTTCATGTCCTTTTTTCCGATCTCTTAAAAGGCTTGCAAGAGGGAAAAGAGTTTGCAAGCCTAAAGACACTCTCTGGCACAGATCAACATCAGGGCCACGCAAAACCAATTCTCTGAAGGAGGGGGAATATGGCACCGCGTGTCCTTTTGGTGCGCCATGGCGATGAGGCTGCCGATGACCGTGTGATCACCTGGCTGGCGGCGAACGGCTATGAGGCCGTGACCCGGAAACCTTTTGCGGGCGACCGCCTCGATGATGTGGGCGAGGTCGCGGCATCGGTGATCTACGGCGGTCTGTTCGACGTCTTTGAGACGGCCAAATACCCGTTCCTACTGGAGGAAGACCACTGGATCGCGCAGTGCCTGGAGAAAGGCATCCCGCTGCTCGGTATCTGCCAGGGGTGCCAGCAGATCGCCTATCATCTTGGCGCTTGGGCGGGGGCGCCGGAGCGGGAATTCTTCGAGTTCGGCTATTACCCGGTTGAACCGTCTGAGGAGGCGGGAGAGTTCCTGCAGGCACCGCTGGTCGTTACCCAGGCGCACTACCACACATTCGACCTGCCCGCGGGGGCGGTCCGGCTTGCCGGAAATTCAGAATACCCGAACCAGGCCTTCCGCTATGGAGAAAACGTCTTTGGCTTCCAATTCCATGCCGAAGTGACACCGGCCGGCTTCCGCCGCTGGCAGGACAGCAAAGCGCATGTTTACGGGCGGCCCGGGGTGCAGGACATGCAAACCCAGAACCGGCTGATGGCGGCCCACGATGCGGCCCAGGCGCGCTGGTTCAACGGGTTTCTTGACAGTTTCCTGGGGCAGGCAGCATGAGCGTTCAGGGACAATGGGCAGAGCTGAAGGCGCCGGATTTCCACGCCTTGCCGGAAGATTGCGTGGCGGTGCTGCCGCTGGGGGCGACCGAGCAGCACGGGCCGCATCTGCCGCTGTCGGTCGATACGGACCTGACGCAGGCGGCGGTTAGGCTGATGCTTGCAGAACTCAGCCCTGAGCAGTCGGTTCTGGTGCTGCCCGCGCTGACCATCACCAAAAGCAACGAGCACGACCGCTTTGCCGGGTCATTGAGCCTGTCGCCGGAGACGCTGCTGGCGGTGCTGCGTGACATCGGTGCCTCGGTGGCTCGTGCAGGGGTTGCCAGGCTGGTGTTGTTCAACGGGCATGGCGGCAATACTGCGCTGCTGCAGGTGGCAGCGCGTGAATTGCGCATCAGCCAAGATCTGATCGTGGCCGTTTGCTCATGGTCGGGCTTTGCTGAATCGGAGGGTCTTTTCGAACCTGGCGCTTATGCGGTGGACCTGCACGCGGGCGACAGTGAGACTTCGGCGATGCTGGCCGCCCGGCCCGATCTGGTGGACATGGGCAAGGCAAAGAATTTCCGCACCGCAATGGAGGACTGGGCCGGGAATTTCCGTTTTATCGGACTAACCGGCCAGCCGGCTGCGCCGGGCTGGATTGCCGGCGATCTGAACCCCGAGGGGGTGTGCGGCGATGCCTCCGCGGCCACCGCGGCAAAGGGGGAGGCGATGCTGGCCTCTGCCGGACGCAACTTCGCGCTGTTTCTTGCGGAGTTTGCCCGCTTTGATCACAGGAACGGCTCATGAGGGATACCCTTCCTGCAGATGCGCGCCTGCCCGGTGTGCTTATCCCGGCTGCACTGATCGCTGCGGCAGACCGGTTCGGCGGGCAGTTGTACAGCGATTGCCTGGCGGGGGACCTTGTGCTGCGGGAGGGGCGGGCAGTGGCGCTTGAGCCGGCCACTGCACAGCCCTCTCGGCTGGTGCTGTCCAAATTCACCGAGCCGCATGTGCATCTCGACAAATGCCACACTATTGACCGGATGCAGGGGATCGGCGGCGGGCTGGGTGATGCAATCGCCGCACAGGCGCAGGACCGCAGGATATGGACAGCCGAAGACATCCGCCGGCGGGCGGGTCGCGGACTGCAGGAGCTGCTGTCGGCAGGCTGTGCCACTGTTCGCACGCACGTCGATTGGGGTATCAGCCCGGACCCGGCGGCTGCACCATTAGCCTGGGACATCCTGCGGGAACTGAAGGAAGAGGCCCCGGCAGGGGTGATCCTGCAACGGGCAGCGCTGACCGCTGCCGACATGATGGCCGACATCAGCTATGCCCGTGCCTGCGCCCGCCGAGTGGCTCAAAGCGGCGGCGTTCTGGGCGCCTTTGTGCTGGGCCAGCCTGAGCGGCAGGCCGGAATTCTCAACACCTTCCGTGCCGCGGAGGAAGCCGGGCTTGCGCTGGATTTTCACGTCGACGAGGGCCTTGCGCCCGGTCTCGACGGATTGGAGATGATCGCCGATGCGGCGCTGGAAACTGGTTTCCAGGGCCCGGTTCTGTGCGGTCATGCCTGCAGCCTGATGAACCGCACCGATGAAGACGCGCAGCGTATCGCGGATAAGCTTGCCCGTGCGGGGATTTCGGTGGCAGCACTGCCCGCCACCAACCTGTACCTGCAAGGGCGCAGCGCAGGCACCCCGGACCGCCGCGGGTTGACCCGAATCCACGAATTGCAGGCCGCCGGGGTCAATGTGGTGCTGGGCACCGACAACGTGCGTGACGCATTTTGCCCGTTGGGCAGCCACGATCCGCTGGCGACCCTCTCGCTGGCGGCACTGGCCGCGCATCTGGACCCGCCTTTTGGCAGCCATCTTCCGATGATCACCACCGGCGCCCGCAAGGCGCTTGGCCTTGCGCCCGTAACCGTCGACGGGGCTGCAATCGGGGATCTGCAGCTGTTCGACGCTCTCTCGGTCACGGACATTCTGGGCAGCCGTGCTGCCCCGCAACCTCTGGCCGAGGCCTTGCAAGGAGAACAACAATGACAGAGATGCCGCTGGAACACCCCCGCGCCGATTGGGCCGCATTTGCCGACAGCCTGTCGCCGGTGGAGGTGATTGACGAGCCGGTGCTTGTGAAGAAACGCTCGCGCGACTTTTTCTGGTACAGCCCGGTTCTGAATGCACAGCTGAAGAAGTACTTTGGCGACCTGGTTGCGGTGCCCAAGACCCCGGATGAAATGCGCTACTGCCTGCAGCGCGCCTTTGAGGCGGATGTTCCGGTCACCCTGCGCGGCGGCGGCACCGGCAATTACGGTCAGGCGGTGCCGCTGAAGGGCGGGCTGATCATCGAGACCACGAAGATGAACCGCATCATCGAGATCGGCGAGGGCTATGTGCGGGCCGAAGCCGGGGCGCTGATGGCCGATGTGAACGCTGCTCTGATTGAGCAGGGCTGGGAAATGGCGATGTTCCCTTCGACCCAGGACATTGCCACTATCGGCGGCTTCGTGGCCGGCGGATCGGCCGGGATCGGGTCGATCGCCAACGGCGCCCTGCGGGAAAAGGGCAATATCATCCAGCTCAAGGCGCTGTCGCTGGAAGCAGAGCCGCAGGAGCATGCTTTTGACGCCGAAGCGGCGCTGCAGATCCACCACGCCTGGGGGCTGAACGGCGTAATCACCGAAGTCACCCTGCGCACGGTGCCCCACCGCAACTGGGTCGGCTGCATGGCCACCTTCGACAGCTACCGAGACTGCTATGCCGCGGGCTATGCGCTGGCGGCTGCGCCGGACATCGGCTGCAAGCTGGCCAGCACAGTCGAGGCGCGGATCGTTGACTACTTCCCGCGCCTCAAAGGACACCTGCGGGAGGGCATGCACCTGCTGGTCTCGCTTGTCCCGGCGGAGGATATGGATGCCTTTCGCGCGCTCATGGCGGCGCAGGGCGGCCATCTGGATCTGGCGATGAGTGATGCCGAGCGGCAGGCGGCAAAGCTGCCGCATGTTTTTGAGTTCGCGTATAACCATACGACCCTGCAGGTGCTGAAGGCGGACCGCTCGGCCACGTATCAGCAGATCGGGGTGCCGGATCCGTCGGACGCGGATGCGGTTGCCGCCGCGGGTGCGGCTTTGGGTAATGACGTCTGGCAGCACCATGAGTTTGCCCGGCTGGACGGCAGGATCGCCGCCTTTGATCTGCCGATCATCTGGTTCTCGGACGAGGTGCGGTTGCGCGAGATCAACAGCATCTACGAGCAACACGGACACAGCATAGCAGACGCGCATACCTATTTCGTCGAGGGCGGTGGATTGAAGAACGCCGACTACCGGCACCTCGCGTGGAAAAAACGCATGGACCCCAAGGGACTGCTGAACCCTGGCAAGTCACGGGCCTGGGAGAAGGTGAAACACCTCTCCGCTGAGGAAATCGAAGCAAAGGCAAAGGGCTGAGGAGACCCGAGATGACGACCATTCAGACAAAACCGCTGACGCCGAACTTTGGTGTCGAAGTGAGCGGAATGAACCTCTCCGATGTCGGCGAGGGGCAAAATTTCGCCGAACTGCGCGCGCTGTTCGAAGAGCATTCAGCGCTGCTGTTCCGGGCGCAGGACATTAGCAACGCGGAGCATATGGCGCTGGCGCAGCTCTTTGGCCCGATCGAGGACCGCAAGGCGGATGAGCGGAAACCAGGCGAGAAATTCGAGGTGCCCGAGGTCTCCAACGTGCAGAAAGACGGTTCCACGTCGGGCGAAATGGATCTGCACACGCTGAACCTCAAATCCAATTTCCTGTGGCATTCGGACAGCACTTTCCTGCCCACGCCCGCGCTTACCAACATCTTGATCGGCCGGGTTGTCACCAGCGAAGGTGGCGCCACTGAACTGGCCAGCACCCGCGCCGCCTGGGCGGCGATGCCGGAGGCGCTGAAGGCAAAGATCCGCGGCCGCGGTATCTGGCACCGCTACAGCCATTCCCGGCGAAAGATATCTCCTGAGCTGGCTGAATTGCCGATGTTCAACAAATGGCCCGACCAGCATTGGAACGCAGTCTGGCCGAACCCGGTCAATGGGCGAGAGGCGCTCTATATCGCCAGCCATGCCTTCAAAGTCGATGGCTATGACGAGACCGAAAGCCAGGCACTTTTGGATGAACTGATGGCGTTCTGCACGCAGCCGGAATTTACCTATTCTCATCAGTGGGCTGTAGGCGATGTGCTGATTTGGGATCAGCGCGCGGTGCTGCACCGCGGCACGCCATGGCCCTACGAACAGCCACGCACCCTGTCCAGCATTTGCGCGTCGGTGACAGAGGACGACGGGATCGGCAGCATCCGCATGCCTGCATAAGCCCTGCACTGGCCGGGCGGGGTCCCGGCCAGTGCAATACTGCGCCGCAGAGCGCTTTCGGCCAGCCTCACGGCACAACAGAGAGGGAAACAATGACCTATTTTACCAGCACAGGAAAACCGCTGCCGGATTCACTTACACAGCAGGCCCGCCGCCTCGGAGCTGATCCTGTCAGCCGCCGGGAATTCCTGGCAACGGCGTGCTCCTTTGGTGCAACCGCCGCAACCGCCTATGCGATGATGGGCCTGACTGCGCCCGTACAGGCCGCGGTCAACGCGCAAATGGGCGGCACCGCCCGCATTCAGCAGCAACTCGTGGCAATGCGCGACCCGCGCAAGTTCGACTTCAACTCCCTTGCAACCTTCACCCGCGGCTGGCTGGAATACCTCGTCCAGTACAATTCGGACGGCACCTTCACCCCGGTCCTGCTGGAAAGCTGGGAGATCAGCGATGATGCCACCGAATACGTGCTTCATGTCCGCGAGGGTGTGACCTGGAACAACGGCGACCCCTTAACCGCCGAAGATGTTGCGGCCAACATCGCCCGCTTCTGCGACGGCACCGTCGAGGGCAATGCTATGGCCGGCAAGCTGCAGGTGATCATCGACCCGGAAACAAAACAATTGCTGCCAAATGCGGTCGAAGTGACAGGCAGCCACACCGTGCGGCTGAAACTGCCGCAACCGGATATTTCGCTGATCGCCGGCTTTGCCGACTACCCAGCCGCCATCGTGCATTCTTCGTTCGACGAGGTCACGATGCTGGACAATCCGATCGGCACCGGCCCTTATCTGCCGGAATTCTACAGTACCGGCGACAGTGCCGCACTGGTGCGCAACCCGGACCACACATGGTGGAACGCCGGCAACGGCGCCTACATGGACCGGGTCGAATTTCTCGACCTGGGCGCCGACCCGGCGGCGTTTTTTGCCGGTGCCGACGCCGATGAATACGACGTCAACTTCGACACCGAAGGCGATTATATCGCGTCCTTCGACACGCTGGACGGCTGGACCAAGCATGAAGTCACCACTGCGGCCACGGTTCTGGCCCGCTGCAACCAGACTACCGAGGTGGATGGCACGGCCATTTATGCCGATGCGCGGGTGCGCCGGGCGCTGGCAATGGCGGTGGACAATGCGGTGGTACTGGAAATCGCCTATGGCGGCCAAGGCCGCGCGGCAGAGAACCACCATGTGTCGCCTGTGCATCCCGACTATGCCGATATCGGCGCGCCGGTGCGTGACCCCGAAGGTGCCCTGAAACTGCTGGAAGAGGCTGGCATGGCGGACTTCGAGCATGAACTGATCTCACTCGATTCCGCGTTCTGGAAGGCAACGGGCGATGCTATCGCCGCGCAGTTGCGCGATGCGGGCATCAAAGTCAGACGAAAAGTTTATCCAACCGGGACATTCTGGAACGATTGGGCGAAGTACCCGTTTTCGGTCACCAACTGGAACCACCGCCCGCTGGGTATCCAGACACTGGCGCTGGCCTACCGGAGCGGCCAAGGCTGGAACGAGTCCGGTTTTGCCAATGCCGAGTTCGACGCTCTGGTCGAACAGGCTCTGGCAACCGCCGACCCGGCGGCTCGCAGCAGGATCATGGCTAAGCTCGAACAGATCATGGTGGATGAAGGCGTCATCATTCAGCCCTACTGGCGATCGCTCTACAACCACTCCAAGAGCAACCTTAAGGGGGCCGCGGTCCACATTTCCAACGAGCTTTACCCGCAGTACATGTACTGGGAAGCCTGACCTTTGAACACTCTGCCCGCCGGCCGGATTCGGCGGGCAGACAGCAGCGGAGAGCAGAGCATTGCTGGAAACCACCGTACTGGCCGCGCAGGCAGTCAGCGTTGCCTTCATGGCCGCCTGGCTGACAATTGGCGCGCTGGAAAACCTCCTGCACCCTTTTCTGAATGAAACCTACACCGCCGAGGTCATGGACATGACCCGCATGCGGGAGGAGTACCCGGAAGCCTACCGCTTTGTCGCCCATCGCAGGGTTACCAGCGCTAGAGTGCGCCGCGTCCTGTTCCGGCTCATTGTCTCGTGGGAACTCGCGGCCACCGCCGCGCTCTGGGCCGGGTCAGCCGCGCTTGCCATGTCCGCCGCCGGACAGATGGCCCAGGACACGGCCATTGCCCTTGGGCTGGCTGGAACCTTGATGTTTACCGCGACCTGGTGCGGGTTTCTGATCGTCGGAAACTGGTTTTGCTATTGGTTCGGGCACGAAGGCGGTCAGAACACGCATTTCCAGATGACGCTGTGGGGCATGCTCAATGCAGTTCTGCTAGTCGGCGGCGCCGTTGTTGTCTTGTAGTACTGATTGATGGATCAAGAAGCGGCCGTATCTGCTGGGCAAAACCGGTTGCGGCGCCCAAATCCTCAGCCGCCGTTCAGGATGTTCGGGTGAGTCCGCATTGCGTCGCGAAGGTGTAAGCTCATTCTCTGGCGGCAGCGCGGGCCGGGCCGTCCCGCAATCGGAGCCCGGCCTTGGCGGTCACTTGCCCCGCGGACTGGTGCGATCCAGTTCAGCGGTGATCGGAATGTGCTCTTCTTCGTCTCCCGGTGGCAGTCTGAACGGGCCGTTGTTCCACTCAGCGGCCTTCCACGCTTCTTTTGCCTCTTCGATCTTGTCTTTTGAAAAGGAAACAAAGTTCCACCAGATGTAGCGGCCTTCATTCATGGTGGCTCCACCCAGCAGCATCAGACGGGCGCCGCGCGTGCCCGCGCGGGCACTGATGGAGTCACCCGGGCGGAAGACCATCATGCGACCAGCCTCAAAACTCTGGCCGGCCACCTCAATGGAGCCTTCAGTCACATATATGCCGCGATCCTCATGGTTATCGGGTAAGGGAAATTGGGCGCCGGGCTCAAGCGTCACATCCAGATAAAAGGTTTCGGTGTGCATGGTGACCGGACTTTGCTGGCCGTAGGCGCTGCCGAGGATCAGCTTGGCTCTGGCGCCGCCATCAATGATTTCGGGCAGGGCGTCCTTCTTGTGGTGCTCGAACCCGGGATCCATGTCCTCTTTGTCTTCAGGAAGCGCGATCCAGGTCTGAATGCCGAACAGGCTGTGGCGCGTCGCGCGGGTTTCCTCGCTGGTGCGCTCCGAGTGGGTGACGCCCTTGCCCGCGACCATCCAATTCACCTCGCCGGGATAGATCATCTGGTGGGTGCCAAGGCTGTCGCGATGCTCAAACTCCCCCTGGTAGAGGTAGGTCACCGTGCCCAGGCCGATGTGGGGATGCGGGCGGACGTCGATGCCGCCCTCGGTGATAAATTCCGCCGGCCCCATCTGATCAAAGAAGATAAAGGGCCCGACCATCTGGCGGTTGACCGAGGGCAGTGCGCGGCGGACTTCAAACCCGCCGAGGTCGCGGGCGCGCGGGATGATCAGAGTGTCGATCGCATCGCCGCATTCGGGGCATTCGGGATTGTGGGTCGGGTTCCAGCTCATTGGCTTGTTCCTTTCGAATGGCTCTTGAGAATGTCAGTCGGGCTTGATGTAGTGGCGAACGGTGGGGCCATCCGGACGCAAATCAAGCGCCTTGAGTTCCGATTGAGCAGTGACATCCGCACTGGTGACGCGTTTGTGCTGTTCAAGATGTTCAAACCAGCTCGGCAGATGGAATGTCTCGATCCAGCTGCCGGGATCCTCGACGCTCTGGTGAAGATGCCAGCGCGTGGCCCCATCCCGCAGCCGCTCCTTTGAAAACTGTGTGATTAGTTTTAGGAACGTTTGCCGGTCCTCCGCTGCGATTTGGTATTCTACAGTGACCATTGCAGGACGGTCACCCGACTGATCCTCACTGATTGCTGGTGCATCGGGCCAGACTGAGGCCGGTGTCAGGTCCTGGGTCTCTCCCTGACCGATCCTGAAGCGGCGTGTTGCAAACAGCGCCAGTGCCAGCCCGGCTGCGGCAACCAGGAGGGTCATAGGGATCGATCCCTTCGCCGCCGCCTGTCCCCAGACAACAGAGCCAGCGGACATTGATCCGAAGAACACCATAAGGAAGACAGCAAGGCCGCGCGCCCGCACCCAGTCGGGCAGGGCCGTCTGGGCTGAAACATGGAACGAGGTCAAAATTGCGATCCAGGACAATCCGCCCAGTAAGGCGGCCGCCATCAGGGCTGCCGGCGCGTTCGAGACTGCCATGGCAAGAAGGGCAATCACCGTGCCGAAGGTGCCGATCTGCACCGTCTGATCCGAGGTGAACCGCTTCTTGAGGCGCGGCAGCAGCAGAGCCCCCGCAACCGCCCCGGTGCCGATCAGCGCCATCAGCGCGCCGTAGAGCTCGGACCCGCCGCCTTCGGCACCGCGCGCGATCAGCGGCAGCAGTGCCCAATAGGCGGAAGCGAAGACAAAGAAGGCGGCTGCCCGGATCAGGGTTTCCAGCATGGCCGGGTTGTGGCGCACGTGGCGCAGGCCGGTACCCATTTCGGCCAGAATAGTGGTGCGTGAGGTTTTGGGCGGCATGGGAGCGGGGCGCCAGAGAAGCAGGGCGGCGATGATGACCACATAGCTGAGGGCGTTCAAAACGAAAGGCGCAGCCAGACCCAGGGTGGCGATCAGCACCCCCGCCAGGGCCGGGCCGATCGCCCGGCTGATGTTGATCCCCATCGAATTCAGCGCAATGGCGGGGCGCAGATTTGTCCGGGGTACAAGCTGCGGCACCACGGCCTGCCAGGCGGGAGCCATGAAGGCAGCCCCGGTGCCGATGGCAAGGGTGAAGACAATCAGCAACATGGGGGTCATCGCATCCCGCCAGACCAGCAGCGCCAGGAGGGAAACCACCGCCATCAAGGCCAGGTTAATGCCGATCAGCAAGCGGCGCTTGTCCAGCCGGTCGGCCAGCGCGCCCGCCAGCAGTGCGAAACAGAACACAGGGAGCGTTGTTGCCGCCTGAACCAAGGTAACGACCGCCGGGTCCGGGTTCAGCGTTGTCATCAGCCAGCCGGCCCCGACTTCATGCATCCATGTGCCAATGTTCGAGATCAGCGTGGCCGTCCACAACAAGGCAAAGGCCCCGCTTGTGAAGGGCGCGAAGGTGCCGCCCTCGGGAACGGGGTTACCATTGGATGACATCAGTAAGCTCCTCGCGGTGTTTTCCGGCGTAGGCCCGCACGAACGGGCAAAGCGGCACGATCTTCTGCCCGGCGGCGCGGGCGTCCGCGATCAGGCGCTTGGCCAATGCAGCGCCTGCGCCCATGCCGCGCATGCTGTCAGGAACAACGGTGCCATCGGCGATCACCGTGGCCGCGGACAACTTCGAGGTCGTCAGATAAGCCTCGCCGTCCACCCCGTGGAAAGTGGCTGAGTAGCGGCCCTTGGTATCCGCATCGCTGTAGGTGATCATTGGATCCGGCATCAGTGTTCTCCTTTTGATGGGCTGGCCGCCGGGTTGGCAGGCAGGTTCAGACGGCGAAGCAGGAGCAGCCGAGGGCTCCCCAAAAGGCGCCCTTGTCGCTGACCGGGATCGGGCTGGCCCAGGCAATGCCATGGTTGTGGCCATGCATACCGCAGCCGCTGGCGCAGCCATCGTGGCAGGCCCGCATCTCCGCTCCTGCCGGGGCCTGCGCAGGCTGGCGTTCGGCCGGGCTGGCAAACAGGGCGTTCACGGACCAGTCCGGGCTGGCGGGCGGCAGCGGCGGGTTCAGGCCGTCGAACTCGGCATCCGCAAAGACGATCTTGCCGCCGACCACAGTAAGGACCGAGGTGATCGAGCGGATCCGCGCGTCCGGCACCGTCATCATGTCGTCCGACAGGACCGCGAGATCGCCGTACATGCCGGGGCTGAGCCGCCCCTTCACGTCCTGCGCCCCTGAGAACCAGGCCGAGCCGGTGGTCCAGACCGCCAGTGCTTCCTCCCGGGTCAGCAGGTTGTTTTCGCCATACAGTGTCAGCCCGCCGACGGTCTTGCCGGTGGTCAGCCAGTGCATCGCGACCCAGGGGTCGTAGCTGGCCACCCTTGTGGCATCGGTGCCGCCGCCGACCGGCACGCCGGTGCGCAGCATTTCGCGGATCGGGGGCGTGGCCTCAGCCGCCTCCGCGCCGTAGCGGGCGGCGAAATACTCGCCCTGGAAGGCCATACGGTGCTGGGTGGCGATGCCGCCGCCAAGCGCCTTGATCCGCTCGATGTTGCAGGGGCTGATGGTCTCGGCGTGGTCGATGATGAAGCGGGTCTTGAAGGGCGTCTTGCCGTTCACCCGTTCGAACACGGTGAGGAAGCGGTCGATGGTCTCGTCATAGGTCGCATGGATGCGGAAGGGCCATTCGTTGGTCGCCAGCAGTTCGACGATCTTCTCCAGCTCCGCCTCCATCACCGGCGCGGGGTCGGGGCGCGGCTCCAGGAAGTTTTCGAAATCCGCCGCCGATCAGGCCAGGTTCTCGCCCGCGCCGTTCATCCGCAGCATGGCGTCGCCCGCGCCCGGTTCCGTCATGCCGATCCAGCGCTCGTAGTCGCTCAGCTCCTGGCCGGCCTGCTGCGCAAAGAGGTTGTAGGCAATGCGCAACGTAAGCTGGTCCGCGTCGTGCAGCGATTGGATGACATCGTAGTCTTCGGGGTATTTCTGGCCGCCGCCGCCCGCGTCGATCACGCTGGTGACGCCCAGGCGGTTCAGCTCGCGCATGAAGTGGCGGGTGGAGTTCTTCTGATGCTCGGCCTCAAGCTTCGGCCCCTGCGCCAGCGTCGAGTAGAGGATCAGCGCCGAGGGGCGGGCGATCAGCATGCCGGTGGGGTTGCCCTTGGCGTCGCGCTCGATCTCGCCGCCGGGCGGGTTCGGGGTGTCTTTGGTGATCCCCAGCGCCTGCAGCGCGGCCCGGTTCAGCAGCGCGCTGGAATAGAGGTGCAGGACAAAGACCGGCGTGTCCGGCGCGGCTGCGTTGATTTCCTCGAGCGTTGGCATGCGGCGCTCGGCGAACTGGAACTCGGACCAGCCGCCGACCACGCGCACCCATTGCGGGCTGGGCGTGTTGGCGGCCTGCTTGCGCAGCATCGCCAGCGCATCCGCGACCGAGGGCACGTTCTCCCAGCGCAGCTCCATGTTGTAGTTCAAGCCGCCGCGGATCACATGGGTGTGGCTGTCATTGAGCCCCGGGATCACACGGCGGCTGTTCATGTCGATTACCCGGGTGTCGTCCGCCGCCAGCTCCATGATGCTGGCATCGCTGCCGATGGCGGCGACCTTGCCGTCCCGGATGGCGATGGCCGAAGCTTCGGGGGTGTCAGGGTCAAGCGTGGTGATCTTGCCATTGCGCAGGATCAGGTCAGGTGCGGTCATGGTCTGGCTCCAGGCGAGGTGCGGGCGGGCGGCTGCGAGGGCGGTTGCTGCTCCGAGACCAGCAAGCAGGCTGCGGCGGCGGGTGGTCATGATCAGTCCTCCGGAAAATTAGGGCCTGCCGGGCGCGATTGAGGAGGGAGGCGGGGCGGCCCGGCAGGCCGCTGGGCGGGGTGCTGCTGTTTATGCAGGGACCGGCGCCATCGTCTCTCCGCCATGGCTGCTGCGGCCGGGCGCTTTATGCACCATGGTGTAGGCGTAATCGACACCCATGCCGTAGGCGCCGGAGTGTTCCTGAACCAGAGCGATGGTGGCGTCGTAAGTGTCTTTGCGGGCCCAATCGCGCTGCCATTCCAGCAGCACCTGTTGCCAGGTCACCGGCACCACGCCAGCCTGCACCATACGGTCCATGGCGTATTTATGCGCCTCGGCAGTGGTGCCGCCGGAAGCATCGGCAACCATATAGATCTCGTAGTCGGTGTCATTCAGTGCCGACAAGGCAAATGTCAGGTTACAGACTTCGGTCCACAGACCGGAAACGACGATTTTCTTGCGGCCTTCAGCTGCGCCCTTGGCAAGTGCATCACGCACCTTCTGGTCGTCCCAGGAGTTCATCGACGTGCGCTCCAGCAGGGGCGTTTCTGGGAAGACGTCCAGCAGTTCAGGATAAGTGTGGCCCGAGAAGCTTTCGGTCTCAACGGTGGTGATGGTCGTCGGAATGTCAAAGATCCTGGCGGCCTTGGCCAGCCCGACGGTGTTGTTCTTCAGGGTCTGGCGGTCGATCGACTGCACACCGAAGGCCATCTGCGGCTGGTGGTCGATGAAGATCAGCTGGCTGTTCTGCGGGGTGAGGACTTCAAGCTTGGACATGGGTTGCTCCTTTTTTGCATTGCGGCGTGACGCCGAAGGGATTTTCAGAATTTCCAGCCGATCTTGTGATCAACCGAGAGCTTGCCGCCGCCGCGGATCGCGATGGCCAAGGCCACGACGCCCCAGAGAAGCGGGTATTCGAAGCCCCCGTCGGTCCAGAAAAAGCCGTTTCCGAGGTGAACTGCGAAGGCCGCGTAGGCCATCAGAGTGACAACAGCAGCGGCCGACAGGCGTGTCAGCAGTCCGAGTGCCAGGAACAGACCGCCAGCAAATTCGGTCAGCCCGGCTGCACCGGCGAACAGAATGCCCGGCGCCAGTCCCAGAGCCTCTTCGAAGAACTGTCCGGTTCCGTTCAGCCCGTAGCCGCCGAACCAGCCAAAGAGTTTTTGTGCGCCATGCGGCACTAGGGTCAGGCCGGCTGCGACCCGGATCAGGGTCCAGGACAGGGTGTCGGCATCGGCCAGCACATCGCTACCTGCCGGAGTGGTGTTTATGGTGGTATTGGTCATGACAGGTTTCCTTTCGTAAGACCGCAACGAGTGGGGGGGCGCTATTCGCCGTGGCTCAGGCCTTGTCCGCAGGAGCCGTGTCCTTGTGTTCAGCCACGGCGAAGGATTTCAGGTGAAAAGCGTGCGCGACCGGCCGGGAATGGCCGCGCAGCCATTGCATGGCAGCCTCGCCGGCCAGCATGCCCAGCAGTCCAAGCAGGGCGATGACCGGCGGCGCGGGCGAGCGCACGGCGATGAGGCCGTAAATTGCCCCGATGGCCAGCCCGACAGCGAGCGACGCGAGATGGGGTTGCCAGGTCATGCCGCACCCTCCAGTGCCGGAGCCCTGAGGAAGTCCGCCAGCGCTTCGATCTCGCCCTGCCGCAGATCGTGGCCGCCGCCGTGGACTTCGGTGCGCACTTCGGCGCCTTGGTCTTTGAACCACCCGAACAGGGCCTGGCTTTGCGGCCACGGGCAAATCGGGTCACGCTTCCCGGCGGTGATCAGCACCTGATGGCCTTTCAGCTCCGGAGCGGGGTCCGGCTGCCACGGGATCAGCGGATGCAGCAGTCCGGCACGGTCAAACAGGCCGGGTTGCGCCATCACCACGGACGCCAGGATATTCGCGCCATTGGAATAGCCGAAGCCGTAAACCGGCGTGTCCGGATGCCTATCTTTGTGGGCTGCAACGAAGGCTGCCATTGCTTCGGTTGCGCGGCCGAGGTCCGCCATGTCATAGACGCCTTCGCCGGTGCGGCGGAAGAAGCGGGCCGCGCCCATTTCCGATACGTCCCCGCGGGGGGAGATGATGGCCGCATCCGGCAGGATCTGTTCCGCGAGGCCAAAGAACTGGTTCTCGTCTCCGCCGGTGCCGTGAAAGGCGAAGACCAGCGGGGCACCGGGTTTGCCGACCTTGGTCAGCGCGCGATAATTGTCTTTGGACATGTTAGGTCCTCAGGCTGCGACCGGCGGCAGAAGCTGCTCGATCTGCTGGCGGTAGGGTTCATAGCGGGCGGGCAGTTTCAGTGCCTCGCCCAGGTGCGCGCTGTCTTCGTCGCGATTGAACCCCGGTTCATTGGTGGCAATCTCGAACAGCACGCCGCCTGGGGTACGGAAGTAGATGGCGTGGAAATAGTCGCGGTCGATTACCGGAGTGACCTGGTAGTCGGTGTCCAGCAATGCCTTGCGGACCGTTTCCTGGACGGTGCGGTTTTCCACCGCAAAGGCGATGTGATGCACCGAGCCCGCGCCCTCGCCCGCAACCGGGGCATTGGGCAGTTCCTCGAGGTCGATGGTATCGGCCGCATTGCCGCCTTCCACGGCATAACGGGTCAGCCCGTGGCCGCTTTCCGCCTTTTGGTAGCCCATGAATTCAAGAAGCTCTCCAGTGGCCGCGGCGTTGCGCAGGCGGAAACGGGCCCCGTGAAACCCGAGGATCCCGGTCTCTTCAGGTACATCTGCCCCGGTCCACGGCGTGCGGCCACGAAGGTCGCTTTCCACAAGGGCGAAACTGTCACCGTCCGGCCCGTCGAAGGTGAGACGGTTTTCACCAAATGCCATGGATTGCTCCAGGCCTTTGACCTCAAAGGTGGAGAGGCGGTCCTTCCAATAGGACAGGGTCTGCTTTGGAACCGCGAACTCGGTTATGCCGACCTCGCCAATGCCGCGGGTTCCGCGGGGCATGCGGCCGAACGGGAAATAGGTCATCACCGACCCCGGCGTGCCGACCTCGTCGCCGTAGTACAGGTGGTAGAACTCCGGCGCGTCAAAGTTCACCGTCTTCTTGACCCGGCGCAGGCCCAGAACCTTGGTGAAGAAGCTGTTGTTTTCGTTGGCGTTCGCAGCCATCGACGTGATGTGGTGCAGGCCCAGGATGTCCTTGATCATGGTCTTTCTCCAGCGCGTATCTTGCGTTGGGACAAAGATAGATGAGGGGGATTCTTCCAAGAATAGAAACGTTATTGCATATACTGTTATAGGAAATGCAATAATGGGCTATGCAAGATCTGAAGCCGATCCGAGTCTTTCTTGAAGTTGCCGCGCTGCGCAGTTTTGCGGCGGCGGCGCGCAGTCTGCGCATGACCCCGGCCACGGTCACCCGCACTGTAGCGCGATTGGAAGAAGACCTCGGCCACCAGCTCCTGCTGCGGACGACACGACAGGTGTCGCTTACGTCGACTGGTGCCCTGGTCGCGGCACGTTACCGGGCCATTGTCGAAGACTTTGACCGGGTGACCCGGGACCTGGAACAGGCGACCCAGCCGCACCGTGGCAGCTTGTCGATCAATGCGCCGATGTCCTTTGGTATGCGGCTGATGCCGGGGCTGGTTGACAGCTTCCGGCTGGCCTATCCCAATATTGCCTTGAACGTCACGCTGGAAGACCAACTGATCGATATTGTCGATGAAGGCGCGGATTTGGCGATACGGATTTCGTCTCCGCCCACAGACAGGTCCACGATATGGCGCAAAATCTGCGAGGTTCCCCGAATGGCAGTTGCAGCCCCGCGTCTATTTGAACGCTACAGCCGCCCGCAAGCCCCTGAGGATCTGGATCGCAACCACTGCTTGTCTTACTCCTCGCGCGAAACGCCCGAAACATGGCGCTTCAGCAAAGGCCCGCTGAAACGCACAGTGACTTCCGGCAGTTCCATCATCTCGAACAACGGGGATTTCTTGTATGAATTGGCGCTTGCAGGGGCTGGCATCGCCGTGCTTCCCGAATTCATCGTTCAAGATGGACTGCGGGACGGGCGGGTCCAACAGGTGCTGCCGGCTTGGGAAATCGCGCCGCTTTGGCTTTCGCTTTACTATCCGCCTTACGAAGCCCTGCCGCCGCTGGTCGCAACCTTCACCGACTTTTTCGAGGCCTATTTGCAGGATATCGATGGCTTCAAGTTCAGCGCTACGGCAGCAGTAAGACCCGCCGCAGGGCATTGATCCTGAGAAATTCCGCCAGTCCTATCGCCAGATCCGGTCTTTTTGATGCTGCACAATACGATGGGCAAGTGCTTCGAACTGGGCAACAACAAAGGCTCTGAACCGTTGTGCTGCGGGATTATCATGCGGGGTGCTGGAAGCCAGCACGCCAAGCATTCTATCTGGGTGGCCGATTTCCAGTGACAATGCTTCAATAGCACTTTGCGCCTTCATCGTGAACACGACCGAATAGGGCAAGACTGTAAGGCTGTCCGAACCGGTCAGGACATTGATAACCGAAGCCAGCGACCCGCCGGAAAAGCTGATCCGGTAATTTTCAGCTCCGATGTTGGCCAGCGCCCGCTTTAGATCGCGGTAGAGCGGGCTATCAACGGGAGGAGCTATCCAGGGAAACTCCTCGATGTCCTGAGGTGTCAGCAGCTTGCGGCGCGTCAATGGATGACCCTCACGGCAGGCAACCACGTTCAGTCCCGGCAGAATAGGTTGAAAGAGCAGATCGCGAGGAACCTTGTCCCGCCGCAAGGGCACAATCGCCATGTCCAGCGTTTCATTGCGCAGCTTTTCAATCAGCGTCTCTGCATACCCATAGGATTGCTCGACACGCACATCCGGCACTTGCGCTTGGAACCTCGCAATGATGCCCGAAATCACGCCGTCCATGAAGATCGGCGTCCCTGCCACCCGCACCAGACCGGCATGCCCGGCCTTGAACCGCGAAACGATATCCGAGGACGCCAGGTTGGCCTTGCGCACCATTCGGCCCTGCTCGGCCAATGCCTCACCCAGCTCGGTTGGCTGCAGCGGCCGCCGGCCCGGCTTGAACAGGGCGGTACCGATCCTGGATTCAAGCTGTGCCAGCGTTCTTGAGACCGACGGCTGCGACTTGCCGAGCGCTTCGGCGCCCTCGGTGAGGCCGCCGTTTTCGACAATAGCGGCGAGGATTTCAAGATGGCGCGGATCAATCTTCATAACTTGATGTTATATTGGTTGCTGATCTTTGGATCAAGTTCGCAGTTTGCACATGCTAACCCTGATGAAACACAGCCATCGGTGAAACAGCATGTCCTATTTTCAAAGAGAATTCGTGGCGAACAGCGCAGCCGTTCGGGTCAGCTTTGGACCAGGTGTGCGGCACCGGATTGCCGAAGAAATCGAGCGGTTGGGCGCACAGCGCGCCCTCATTCTCTCCACACCGCAACAGGAAGCGGCAGCCCAGACCTTTGCAGCTGAGGTGGGGGCGCTGGCAGCGGGTGTCTTTGCGAAGGCAACCATGCATACGCCCGTCAGTGTAACTGAAGAGGCCCTGACCGAAGTGGCGGCAACCGGTGCCGACTGCATTGTTTCGGTCGGTGGGGGGTCCACCACTGGTCTTGGCAAGGCCATTGCCTACCGCACCGATCTGCCGCAAATCGTGGTGCCTACAACCTATGCCGGCAGTGAGGCGACACCGATCCTGGGACAGACCAAGGACGGCCTTAAAACCACCCTCAAGAGCCCCGAGGTGCAGCCCGAAGTCATTCTCTATGACTCTGAACTGGTCACGACCCTGCCAGTGGGAATGACGGTCAGCAGCGCTCTGAACGCAATCGCCCATGCCGCAGAGGGGCTATACGCGCAAGACCGCAATCCGCTGTCTACAGCCCTGGCAGTCGAGGGAATGCGCGCCTTTGCCAATGCCCTCCCGGCGGTACTGACCGATCCCGGGAACCTCGATGCCCGAGGTGAAACGCTTTATGGCGCCTGGCTGTGCGGCACGGTGCTGGGGCAGGTCGGCATGTCGCTTCATCACAAGATCTGCCACACCCTGGGCGGCTCCTTCGATCTGCCCCATGCGGAAACGCATTCGGTCATGCTGCCTCATGCCATCGGCTTTAACGCTGCGGCTGTGCCGGACCAGTTGGCGATTGTGTCCGAGATTTTCGACGGCAGCTCGCCAGGCAAGGCCCTTCATGATTTCGCATCCCGTATAGGTGCGCCAACCGCATTGAAAGCGCTCGGCCTGCAGGAGGCTGACCTGGACCGGGCCGCCTCGCTTGCCACCAAGAATGCCTATTGGAACCCCGCGCCGCTCAGCAGGGAGGGAGTGAGGGCCTTGCTCGATGATGCCTATCACGGACGCCAGCCCGAGCTCTGACAACGGGGCACATCTCGAGGGAGGACAAGAGATGCTGACAAGACGGAAATTGCTTAAATCAACGGCGGCCATCGGGCTGACCGCTGCAGCTTCGGGACTGACCGCTCCGGCCATCGCCAAAGGTGCGCGTATTCGCGTGGGCTATGTGACGCCGCAATCAGGGCCTTTGGCTGCTTTTGCCGAAGCCGACCAGTACATCCTGGGTGGCTTCGCCGACACAGACGCAGGCAAGAATTTTGAGGTCATCGTCAAGGACAGTCAGTCGAACCCTAACCGGGCAGCCGAAGTGGCGCAGGAACTGATCATCGACGAGGAAATCGATTTGATGCTGGTTGCGTCGACGCCCGAGACGACCAACCCGGTGACCACCACCTGCGAGAATGAGGAGATCCCCTGCATCTCGACCGTAGCGCCCTGGCAGCCCTGGTTCATCGGCCAGCAGGGCAACCCGGGTGATCCCGGCAGTTGGCAGCCCTTCAATTATGCCTACCACTTCTTCTGGGGGCTCGAGGATGTCATCGCAGTCTTCACAAACATGTGGGGCCAACTGGACAGCAACAAATCCGTTGGCGCCTTGTTTCCGAATGACGGGGATGGCAATGCCTGGGGCGATCCCAACGTAGGTTTCCCCCCGGTTCTGGCCGAGCAAGGGTATGGTCTGACCGACACAGGCCGTTATCAGAACCTGACAGATGATTTCACGGCCCAGATCAATGCCTTCAAACAGGCAAACGTGGAGATCGTAACAGGGGTCGTGATCCCGCCGGATTTTACCACTTTCTGGACCCAGGCCAAACAGCAGGGCTTCACCCCAAAGGCGGCATCGATCGGCAAGGCGATCCTGTTCCCGCAGGCAGTCGAGGCGTTGGGCCGCACCGGCCACAACCTCAGTTCAGAGGTCTGGTGGTCGCCCACCCATCCCTTCACGTCTTCTCTCAACGGAATGTCAGCAGGCGGCCTGGCCGAAGGGTACACAGCAGCCACCGGGCGTCAGTGGACACAGCCGATCGGCTTCGTACACGCGCTGTTTGAGGTTGCCGCCGATGCCATGGGCCGTGTGAGCGACACCCGGGACGCAGATGCTGTTTCCGATGCGATAGCTGAGACCCGGCTGGACACGATCGTTGGCCCGCTGGCCTGGGACGGTGCCGGGGTGCCCCCCTTTGCCGCACGCAATGTGGCAAAGACGCCGCTGGTCGGCGGACAGTGGCGCCTCAAGGAAGGCGGCGGCTACGATCTGGTAATCGTGGACAACAAGACGGCCCCGGCAGTGCCCACAGGCGGCACGATGGAAATCCTCCCCGACTGAGGCGGTCCGGGGCATTGCGGTTCGCCGTTCTGTCCCGGATTGCCCTTTTTTCCAAGCGGAGTTCAAGCCAATGTTAGCGCTTCAGAACGTCTCAAAGAGTTTCGGTGTGCTGAAGGTGACCGACGACGTCACTTTCGACGTCCCTGCGGGGCAGGCCCTGGGGATCATCGGGCCCAACGGGGCAGGCAAGTCGACCTTGTTCAACCTGATCACCGGGAACCTGATGTCCGATAGCGGGGCAATAGTCTTCGACGGTCAGGATGTCACCCGCACGTCCGCGATGCGGCGCTGCCTTGGCGGTGTCGGGCGGTCGTTCCAGATTCCGCAGCCTTTTGAGAAACTGACGGTCTTTGAGAACTTGCTGGTCGCTGCAAGCCACGGCCGGTCTGCATCTGAAGCGCATGTTACGCAAATCTGCGCCGAAGTGCTGGAGCGCACCGGCCTTTTGCCCAAGGCAAATGCGGCAGCGGGCTCGCTCTCCTTGCTGGAGCGCAAGCGCCTTGAGTTGGCACGGGCTATGGCAACCGGCCCGAAGCTCCTGCTCCTGGACGAAATCGCCGGCGGGCTGACCGAAGGCGAGTGCCAGTCGCTGGTGCAGACAATCCGCGAAATCCACGCTGAGGGCGTGACGATCATCTGGATCGAGCATGTGCTGCACGCGCTTACGTCGGTGGTGGAACGCCTGCTCGTTCTCGACTTCGGCCGGGTTATCGGGATCGGCGATCCCGCCAGGATCATGGAGAGCCGTGAGGTGAAGGAAATCTACCTGGGGGCCGAAGTCTGATGACATTTCTGGAGACACAGGGCCTGACCGCTCACTACGGGGATTTCCAGGCGCTCTTCGGGGTCGACATCCGGCTTGAACCCGGCGAGACGGTGGCGATCATAGGCGCCAACGGCGCTGGGAAGACCTCGCTGATGCGGTCTCTCACCGGGGTTTTGCAAAATGCCCCCGGACAGATCCTGCACAAGCAGGAAAAGATTGGCCATCTGCCGCCCGACACCGTCATGAAGCGCGGCATTGCAATGGTGCCCGAGGGGCGCAGGCTTTTCCCATCGCTGACGGTCGAAGAAAACCTGATCATCGGAGGCCAGCACAAGGGAGGCGCCGATCTGGGCGACCGGATCGGTTCATGGCTCGCCAGACTGACCGGTTCTTCGGGTCCAATGGACGTGGCCGCGTGCCGCGACGGATCCGGCTATTGGACGTTGGACACGGTATACGCCCTCTTTCCAGTTCTGCATGAGCGGCGCCATACGCCCGGAACTGCACTCTCCGGCGGGCAGCAGCAGATGGTGGCAATTGGCCGTGCCCTGATGTCGAACCCCGAAATCCTTCTATGCGATGAGATCAGCCTCGGCCTGGCGCCGGTGGTGATACGCGACATCTACGCCGCCTTGCCGTTGATCAAGGACAGCGGTGCCAGTCTGATCGTGGTTGAGCAGGACATCAGCCAGGCGCTGAGGGTGGCTGACCGGGTCTACTGCATGATGGAAGGCAGGATCACCCTGTCAGGCCGTCCCTCGGAGATTTCCCGCGAGGACATTCACACAGCCTATTTCGGAGCGGCGGCATGATCTGGATTGACACCATCGTCCAAGGCATACTTCTCGGCGGTCTCTATGCACTGTTCGCAGCTGGACTCAGCCTCGTTTTCGGGATTATGCGGCTGGTCAACCTGGCCCATGGCGATTTGATCGTGCTGGGGTCTTACCTGATCCTGCTCTTGGTCAGTGCTTTGGGGCTCCATCCCTTTGCGGCAGTTCTTGTTGCCATGCCAGCGATGTTCCTGCTTGGCTGGAGCTTGCAGAAACTGGTTCTGAACCGGGCCTTGGGAGAGGATATCCTGCCGCCGCTTCTCGTGACCTTCGGCCTGTCGATCGTCATCCAAAATGCGCTGCAAGAAAGTTTTTCGGCTGACAGCCAGCGCGTTTCTGCAGGCGCGCTCGAAACAGCCTCGGTCAGCCTCGGACCGGTCACCGCCGGAGTCATGCCGCTCTTGACCTTTGGTTCGGCAATCCTGGTTATCCTGGCGTTGAACCATCTGTTCTATCGCACTGCCATAGGCCGCGCCTTCCGCGCCACATCAGATGATGCTGTGACTGCCGGCCTGATGGGCATCCGCCCGGACCGGGTCTTCGCCTTGGCTACCGCAATTGCCATGCTGGTGGTGACCATCGCCGCGCTCTATCTTGGCACGCGGTCGAATTTTGACCCCTCTATTGGTCCGGCCCGGCTGATCTACGCCTTTGAAGCGGTGATCATCGGCGGCTTGGGCAGCCTGTGGGGGACACTTGCCGGGGGCGTGGTGATCGGTGTCGCGCAAACTTTGGGCGCCGCAATCAATCCCGAGTGGCAGATCCTCGCCGGGCATGTTGCTTTTCTCATTGTTCTGCTGATCCGCCCGCGCGGCCTGTTTCCGAGGGAGGCTTGAGCCATGGACATGCCCTATGCAGTTACAACCCGCACAAGCGCATCCGCTATTGCCTTGATCCTTGGCCTTTCGGTGCTGGCCCTGCTCTTTGCAGCCCCCGCCTTTGTCTCGCGCGGGCTGATCCAGGATCTGTTCTTTATCCTGACCATGCTGGTGCTGGCGCAATTCTGGAACCTTCTGGCAGGTTATGGCGGATTGGTTTCCGTGGGGCAGCAGGCCTTTGTCGGGATCGGGGCCTATGCCCTTTACGGATCGGTCATCCTGGGCGGAGCGGACCCTGTTTCCGCGCTGCTGCTTTCGGGCGCGGCGGCGCTGGTCCTGGCCGTGCCCACCGCATTTTTTGCCTTCCGGCTGCATGGAGCCTATTTCGCCATCGGCACCTGGGTCATCGCCGAGGTCGCGCGCCTGATCATCGCGCAATGGCACGCGGTCGCAGGCGGAACCGGGACGTCGCTGCCGCGCGATGCCCTGCGCGAAATGATGCTGGTCAGCTGGGTTCAGGACACGCTGGGCGTGCGCGCCAGCGCGGCACGGGACATCCTCGCCTACTGGCTGGCACTGGCCCTGGCTGTGGCCACGATTGCCGTCATCTACTGGCTGCTGCGTTCCAAGCGGGGGCTGGCCCTGGCAGCAGTGCGCGACAACACCGAAGCAGCAAAATCCGTCGGCGTGGACGCGGGCCGGATGAAGTGGCTGGTGTTTCTGACCGCATCCTTTGGCACCGGGATCGCTGGCGGGCTGATCTATCTGCAAAAGGCGCGGATCTCGCCGGATGCCGCCTTCAGCGTCACCGATTGGACCGCCTACGTGATCTTCATCGTGGTGATCGGGGGATTGGGCACTATCGAGGGTCCTATTCTGGGCGTCCTTGTCTTCTTTGCCCTGCAAAGCCTGCTGGCAGATTTCGGTACCTGGTATCTGATGGCGCTTGGGCTGGCCGGCATCGCTGTGATGCTGTTTGCCCCGCGCGGGCTGTGGGGCCTGATTTCCGAGAGAACCGGATTGCAGCTCTTTCCCGTGCAGCGCCGGTTGACCGGCGGCCTTCTCGCCCAATCCAACAGAAAGGAAACCTGAAGATGCGTATCGCCTCTATTTTGCTTGCTGCATCCTTGGCCGCCGGACAGGTCAATGCCGCGGACACCAACGGCCTGCCAGGCATGGCGGGGGTCGACCACATCGGCATTACCGTGCCGGACCTGGATCAGGCTGTGACCTTCTTTACCGGTGTTCTGGGCTGCACTGCGTTTTATCCGCTGGGCCCGTTTTCCGGCGGCGACAGCGCCTGGATGCAGGATCATCTGAACGTGGATCCCAAGGCAACGATTCCGGCCATGCGCCTGGTCCGCTGCGGCAACGGCGCCAATCTGGAGATCTTCCAGTACTCGGCACCGGACCAGAACGCGGTACCGCCGCGCAATTCCGACATCGGCGGCCATCACATCGCCTTCTACACCACCGACATGGCGGCGGCGGTCGCGTATCTGCAAGACCAGAATGTCCAGGTCTTGGGGGCGCCCACAACCATGACCGAAGGGCCTAGCGCGGGCGAAACCTGGGTCTACTTCATGGCGCCCTGGGGCCTGCAGCTGGAACTGGTCAGCTATCCGGGCGGCAAGGCCTACGAGGATAGCTTTGAGGGCCGTCTCTGGGATCCCCGGTCCTGAACACATAACCCCAAAAAAGAGGAGGAGCTGACATGGCAACGTTCACCACCGATGTTCTCATCATCGGAACCGGCCCTGCGGGCTCTGCAACGGCGGCGCTCTTGTCGAGCTACGGCATCGGGAACATGGCCGTTAACCGCTATCGCTGGCTGGCCAACACACCGCGGGCGCATATCACCAACCAGCGCACGATGGAGGTGCTTCGCGATCTGGGCCGCGAGGTGGAAGACGAAGCCTATATGTTCGCCGCCGGGCAGGAATTGATGGGCGAAAATGTGTTCTGCGAGAGCCTTGCCGGTGAGGAAATCGGCCGCTTGAAGTCCTGGGGCAACCACCCGCTTTCTCAGGCCGAACACAAGCTGTCATCACCCTGCATGATGAACGATCTGCCGCAAACAATGATGGAGCCGCTGCTGTTCAAGACCGCCTGCGCGCGCGGAACGCAAGCACGCATGTCGACAGAATATCTGAGCCACGCACAGGATGACGAGGGGGTGACGACAACCTGCCGCGACCGCCTGTCCGGCGCGGAATTCACCATCCGGTCGAAATACCTTGTCGGTGCGGACGGCGGCAATTCCCTGGTTGCGGAACACTGCGGCTTGCCGTTCGAAGGCGAAATGGGTGTGGGCGGGTCGATGAACATCCTGTTCAAGGCGGACCTGTCCAAATATGTCGCCCACCGTCCCAGCGTCCTGTACTGGGTGATGCAGCCTGGCGCGGACGTAGGCGGCATCGGCATGGGGCTGGTGCGGATGGTGCGGCCCTGGAACGAATGGCTGATTGTCTGGGGGTACGACATCAGCCAGCCCGCGCCCGAAGTGGACGAGGCGCTGGCCACCCAGGTCGCGCGGCAGCTGATCGGCGACCCGGAGCTCCAGATCGAGCTGATCTCGGCCAACACCTGGACCGTGAACAACAAATACGCCACCAACATGCAGAAGGGACGTGTGTTTATCATGGGCGATGCGGCCCACCGGCACCCGCCGTCTAACGGCCTGGGGTCAAACACGTCGATCCAGGACAGTTTCAACCTGGCCTGGAAACTGGCAGCGGTTCTGAAGGGCCAGGCAAGCGAAGGGTTGCTGGACAGCTACACCGCCGAACGCGCGCCTGTCGCCAAGCAGATCGTCACCCGTGCCAACCAGTCGATCAGCGAATTCGGTCCGATCTTTGAATCTCTGGGCATGACCGAGGGCGTGAAACCGGAAGTGATGCAGCAGAACCTTGAGGCGCGTTGCGATGCCACCCCCTCGGCCGAGAAGCAGCGCGAAGCAATCCGCGAAGCTATTGCGTTCAAGAAGTACGAATTCGATGCCCACGGGGTCGAGATGAACCAGCGCTACCGGTCGAATGCGATCGAGACTGACGGACAGATTGAGCCTGCCTTTGAACTGGATGCTGAGTTGCACTACCAGCCGACAACCTGGCCTGGCGCGCGCATACCGCATGTCTGGCTGTTCGAACACGGCAGCGGCGCAAAGCATTCGACATTGGATTTGTGCGGAAAGGGCCGCTTCACGATCTTCACAGGCATCGGCGGCGAGGCATGGGAAACCGCAGCCCGCGACGTGGGCGAGGAACTGGGCGTTCCGCTGGATGTCCGGCTGATCGGCCCGCGTCGCGATATCGAGGATCTGACCGGGGACTGGGCAAGGGCCCGTGAGGTCTCGGACACCGGTTGTATTCTGGTGCGCCCGGATCATCACGTCGCCTGGCGCACGGATTCACTGACTGCAGATCCGGCGGCAGACCTGCGCCGCGTGATGTCCAAAATCCTGGCACACTGAGGCGGACGGGGCGATGACCAATCTGCCGATACTTTGGGGGCGGGGCAGCTCAACCAACGTTCAGAAGGTGCTCTGGACGTGCGCCGAGTTGGGTATTCGTCTGGATCATCGCCCGCTGGCTGGCGAATATGGAGGCAATCAATCCGCCTGGTTTCTTGCGCTGAACCCGAACGGCACCGTGCCTGTCTGGCAGGAAGAAGACCTTGTGCTGTTCGAAAGCCAGGCAATCATGCGCCACCTCGCACGGCGCCGTGGGGCGCTCTACGGGTCGGACACCACCGCAATGGCGCAGGTCGACTGCTGGCTGGACTGGTTCGCCCTAGTCTTCTGGCCGCCGGTCAGAATGCTGTTTCTGGATGTCGTGCGGGACCAAAAGATTGCGCCCGACGATCCTTCAGCCAGCGCGGCTCTTCAGAAGGCCGCGACGTTTACCGAACGCGCTGCGGGCCGGATCGCCAGGTCTCCCTATATGGCAGGGCCTGAGTTCTCTCTCGCCGATATCACGCTGACGATCGGCCTCAACAGAATGCAGGGCCTGTCGCTGGGGATCCCGATCCCGGATCCCTTGCGCGCCTGGATGGAAGGGCAGCGGCGGCGGCCGGGGTTCGCCTTTGCGACCAAGGAAGAACCTGACCTGCCCGGGCACACCGGCAGCAAGCCAAACGAATGACCGGGGCGCAGCCCCGCCCCAGAAGGAGGACAACCCAATGGACGCCCAAGAACAAGGATTTTTCACCGAAGCCGACAGCGCGGAAGTCGTGATTGGACGCATGCAAAAATGTACTGACCCGCGACTGAAAGAGGTTATGGCGGTCATAATCCGGCACCTTCACGCTGCCGTGAAAGAAATCGAACCGACCCGTGAGGAATGGATGGAAGCCATCATGTTCCTGACCGAGACCGGCCACATGTGCGACGACTGGCGGCAAGAATTCATTCTGCTGAGCGACACCTTGGGCATTTCAATGCTGGTGGACGCCATCAATTCGCGCCGCCCCACCGGGGCCTCCGAGAATACCGTGCTCGGGCCATTCCATGTTGACGGAGTGCCGGAACTCGAAATGGGAACGAACATCTGCCTGGACGGCAAGGGCGAGCCGATGCTTGTGCATGGCCGCATTCTTGATGTCGAGGGCAACCCGCTGGAAGGCGTTTCCGTTGATGTCTGGCAGGCAAATGACGAGGGTTTCTATGACGTGCAGCAGAAGGGTATCCAGCCGGACTTTAACCTGAGAGGCAAATTCACCACCAGTGCCAATGGGCGTTACTGGTTCAAGGCCGTGAAGCCCAAGTTCTATCCGATTCCCGATGACGGGCCGGTCGGCAAGCTGCTCTACAAGCTGGAACGCCACCCGTTCCGCCCGGCGCATTTCCACTACATCATCGCAAAAGACGGCTTTGACCCTCTGACCACGCATATTTTTGACCCGGACGATCCCTACATCAACTCGGATGCGGTCTTTGGTGTGAAAGAAAGCCTGATGGCCAAGTTTGTGCCGGTCGAAGATCCGGCCAAGCAGGCCGAGAACGGCTTTGACGGTCTTTACTATGATGTCGAGCACGATTTCGTGCTGGCGCCGAAGGGAGCCTGAGAGATGGCGGAACCCTGTATCATCTGCGTGGCGATCACCGGATCGCTGCCGACCAAGGCGAACAACCCGGCAGTACCGGTCACCATCAGCGAACAGATCGAAAGCACCCACGAAGCCTTTGAAGCCGGCGCCACCATCTGCCATGCCCATGTGCGCAACGACGACCAGGCGCCGTCCAGCGACCCGGAAAGGTTCGCGCTTCTCCAGGAAGGCCTGCAGAAGCATTGCCCCGGGATGATCATTCAGTTCTCCACTGGCGGGCGGTCCGGCGCCGGGCAGGCGCGGGGCGGCATGCTGTCCTTGCGTCCCGATATGGCATCGCTTTCGGTTGGCTCCAACAACTTCCCGGCCCGCGTCTACGAGAATCCGCCGGATCTGGTTGCATGGCTTGCCAGCGAAATGAAGACCCATGGCATCAAACCCGAGATCGAGGCCTTTGATCTCAGCCACATATTGAAAGCTGCCGAGATGCACGCTGCTGGTGAGATCGCGGACACGCCATATGTGCAATTCGTCATGGGTGTGAAAAACGCCATGCCGGCGGATCGTCACGTTTTTGATTTCTATGTCGAAACCGTGAACCGCCTGTTCCCCGGCGCCCCTTGGTGCGCTGCGGGCATCGGGCGCGAGCAGTTGAAGATCAACAAATGGTCCATAGCCGCAGGCGGCCATGCCCGCACCGGGCTTGAGGACAATGTTCGCATCGACCGCGGCACACTGGCGCCTTCAAACGCTGCGCTGGTGCGGCTCACCGCCGGGATTTGCGCAGAGAACGGCCGCCCGGTGGCAACCCCGGATCAAGCGCGCGAGATACTAGGGCTCCCCCCTTTCCAAAGGAGAAACTGATGACAGACCCCGTGATTGCGGCGGATGATGCCGCCCGAACTGCTGCCAAGGCTCTGCAGGACCGCGCACTGACCGCAGACGAAGCCACCTTGCAGCTGTTGTTCCACCAGGCCCGCACCCATTATGGCTGGCAGGACCGGGACGTCAGCGACGACAGTCTGCGCGCACTGTATGAAATTGCGAAGATGGGTCCAACATCGATGAACCAGCAGCCGATGCGGGTGCTTTTCATCCGCTCGGAAGACGCCAAGGACCGGCTGGAGCCTTGCCTGTTCGAGGGCAACCGTCCCAAGATGCGCACGGCTCCGGTCACGGCAATCGTCGCCTATGACCTGAACTTCTGGGAAGAGCTTCCCAAACTGTTCCCCCCGAACCCGGAAGCCAGCGATATCTTCCGCAACAACGCCACGGCGGCACAAGTCAACGCCTTCCGCAATGGCACTTTGCAGGGTGCCTATTTCATGCTGGCCGCCCGGGCCGTGGGGCTGGATGTGGGCGCCATGTCAGGTTTCGACAACGCCAAGGTGGATGAGGAGTTCTTCCACGGCACTTCGATCAAGTCGAACTTTCTCGTGAACCTCGGATACGCCGACACATCCAAGATTTTCAGGCGCTTGCCCCGGCTCGGCTACGAGTCCGTATGCGAAACGCTGTGAAAGGCAAAGACCCAAGTCCGAGCCGCTCAAAACAGGAGGAGAAATCATGAAACATAGTATTGCAGCTCTTGCATTCGCCCTGACGACCGCCGGAGCCCAGGCCGAGACCTTCAACCTCACCATGTCGTCAAGCCATCCCGAGGTGCTGCCCTGGGTGGGGCAGCTTTCCACGACCGTAGTGGAACAATCCAATGCACGCCTTGAAGCGATGGGATCAGAGGACCGCATCGAATGGACGGAATCCTATGGCGGAGCGCTTTATGGCTTCAAGGACACACTTGAGGCAGTTGGCGACGGCCTTACCGACGCAGGCTGGGTCGGCACGCTTTGGGAAGGGTCCAAGATGCCGCTCCAGAACATGACCTATTTCATGCCTTTCGTGAGCGACGATCTGGTGGCCACGCTCAAGATCATGAACGAACTCCACCGCGAACTGCCACAACTGCAGAAAGCCTGGGACGACCAGAACGTCGTCTTCCTCGGGGCAAGCGGGGTCGAGACCTATCACCTGTTCACCAACTTTCCGGTCAACTCTCTTGCTGACCTGGACGGCCGCAAGATCATTGCGCCGGGTCCCTCGGCGAGCTGGATCAAGTCCGTTGGCGCGGTGCCGGTCAACGGAGCGCTCCCCACCTATTACAACCAGATTCAGACCGGAGTTGCCGACGGTGTCGTTGTCATCGTCACCGGCGCATTTCCAAACAAGCACTACGAAGTTGCACCCTATATAACCCTGGTTGGGATCGGCGCGCAGATGACCGGCGGGTTTGGCATCAACAAAGATGTCTGGGATGGGCTGTCGGATGACGTGCGGCAGGTTCTGACCGAACTGGGCGAAGAATACACCGTGGCCCATGCAGAAGAAGTAATGGCCCGCTACGAGAGCTTTTTGGCGAAACTGCCCGAGGCTGGCGCTACCGTGACCCAATTGCCCGAGGCTGACATCGAGGCCTGGAAAACAGGGCTGCCGAACCTGGCCGGCGAATGGGCCGAGGCCAATGCTGCGAAAGGCGCGCAAGAGGTTGTTTCCGCCTACATGGAAAAAGTGCGCGCGGCAGGCATCACACCTAAGATCGCTTGGGACGCACGTTAAATGATCTCTGAACGGCAATTCCGGCACACTACCGACCGTGCCGAAGCAGGTGTCCGGTCGCTGACGGGTTTCGTCAGCGGCGCGGCCTCCATCTGGATTTTCTGCCTGATGCTCCTGATTTGCGGAGATATCTTTGGCCGCACTGTCCTGAACACGCCGTTGCAGGGTGTCAGTGAAATCGTGGCGAACTCGATCGTGGCCATCGTTTTCCTGCAGGCCGCCCACGCCTTGATGAGCGGCCGGATGACCCGGACGGATATCCTGATCGGCTGGCTGGAGGCGGAGCGCCCGTTCGCCGCGTCCCTGATCCGCATCGTTTTCCACCTGGCCGGCATTTTCGTGTTTGCGGTTATTGCCACGGGCACCTGGCCCAAACTGGCCGATGCATGGATCGAGAACGAGTTTTTCGGCGCACAGGGCGTTTTCACGGCTCCGGTCTGGCCGATCAAGGCCTGTTTGTTTGCCGGATCACTTCTGACCTGCCTGGCTTTTGCCATCCAGGTGCTGCACGACATCAAAACACTGGCCGGTTCCGGCCGCGTTGCCCCCTTGAAGATCCTTCACACGCCGACCGTGCAGCCCCGGGGCTGGGGCTATTTTGCGGCTTTCGCTGTCCTGCTGGTCCTGGGCTATCTGTTGTTCTCAGCCGATCTTGGCCGTGTACAGATAGGTCTGGTGGCAATTGCCTTCATGCTGCTTCTGATTTTTTCAGGCGCTCATATTGCCGTCGCACTGATCGTGCTTTCCTTTCTTGGAATCTGGCTGATCCGCGACAATCCGAATGTGGCCATGCGTTCCCTGGCGCTGGCAGCTGACGGGGCAATCAACCGCTACCTCTTTGGTGTCGTCCCGCTTTTTGTCTTGATGGGGCTGGTGGTGGATGCTGCCGACATCGGCAAAGATGCCTTTCGCGTCGCGGCCTGGCTTTTGCAGAAAATCAAGGGCGGGCTGGGAATGGCGACAGTCGCGGCCAACGCGGTCTTTGCCTCGATTACGGGCATCTCGATTGCCTCTGCCGCGGTTTTCAGCCGCGTGGCAGTCCCCCAGATGGTCGCCAACGGCTACAACAACCGCTTTGCGCTGGGGGTTGTCGCGGGGTCTTCGGTGCTGGGAATGCTGATCCCCCCCAGCCTTCTGCTGATCATCTATGGCGTGCTGGCCGAGGTCTCTGTTGGCGCACTGTTCCTGGCAGCTATCGTGCCCGGCGCACTACTCGCGGCAGTCTTTGGCATAGGCATCTATCTGATGGCGCTCCTGCGGCCGCGTCTGGTTATGCAATCCGAACGCCCCACAGTGATCGAGGGTGAAACCTGGGGCAGCGCAGTGACCAAGTTGACACCTATTGCAATCCTGGTGCTGATAGTTCTTGGCGGCATCTACTCCGGTATTTTCACTCCGACCGAAGCCGGAGCAGCAGGTGCCGCCGCCGCCATCGGCGTGGCCCTCGCCCGGCGCAAGCTGACCTTGCGGCGCTTCTGGAACGTGCTGGTGGAAACGGGGCTTGTTTCCGTCTCGATTCTGATGCTGATCATCGCGGCCTCGATGTACTCAAGGATGCTGACGCTTTCGACCATACCGCAAGAAGTCACTGCGCTTTTCACCAGCGCCGGGCCGGGGCTTTACGGCTTCCTGCTGGTCTATGTGGCGATCGTCATCGTGATGGGAATGATCCTGGACAGCACCTCGATCATGCTGATCCTTCTGCCACTGGCGCTGCCCATTGTTCCGGAACTGGGCGGGGACCTGGTCTGGTTCGGCATTGTCACGGTGATCGCAGTCGAGATCGGTCTTCTCACCCCGCCTTTCGGCCTGACGGTCTATGTGGTCAAGGCCACAATCGCCGACCGTAACACGACATTGGGAGACATCTTCATCGGCACGTTCCCCTTTGTGATCATGATGTCAATCGTGACACTGATCCTGATGTTCTTCCCGTCTCTGAGCCTTTTCTTCAGGTAGGTAAATCATGCATTTCGTTGTACATGCGCTCGATAAACCGGATGCGGTAGAGCGCCGCCTGTCGCACCTGGCTGCGCATCGCGCCTATCTGGATACTGCACCGGACGCGCACGGCCTGACCGTGCTGCTGTCCGGGCCGCTCACAATCGGGGATCAGGAAACAATGACCGGCAGCTTCTTCCTGCTCGAAGCACCGCACCTAGAGGCGGTCGAAGAGATGATTGCACAGGATCCGCTGAGGCTCGCCAATGTCTGGGAAACTGTCTGTATTAACAAGGTGTTGATAAGGCAAAACAAAATGGGAGGCAGCGGCTAGGTTCTGGACACATGGTCTTTCAAAGACAGAAAATGCTCTGCCTCCTGGAAAGTGGACCGCCTGAAGCTAGAGTTTTCGGCTACTCTTGCTGCTCCCCAAGCTTGGGTCACCGAAAGTTGGATTTTGCAGGGGCAGAGCACCGTTGCACAACCGGGTGTTAGACGTGCATCCTTGTTCTCAGTCTACCCTTAAAGCGGCCGCGCGGGGCAGACCAGAGGATGCGAGGGGCGCGCGAGGCGAAACCGGGGACGATGAGCCAGCCGCAACTTCCGTGCTGGCGGTCCCTTCGACGACTTCGGCATGGTCGAACTGCAGCATGACCCCCGCCAGAAAGTTCGGCCGCACCGAGATGTTACGGCCGAAGTTTGAGGGGCTATTTCCCTTTAAAACGATCTGCAGCCGCCTGTGGTCACCGGATATCGGTGGTCACCTCGACATTGCCCCGGATCGAATTGGAATAGGGGCAAAGCTGGTGAGCAGCTTCGGTCAGACGCTTGGCGGCTTCCTTGTCGACGCCGGGCAGCGAAACGGCAAGCGTGACCTTCAGGCCAAACCCCCCGGCGTCGCGCGGTCCGATGCCGACAGCGGTTTCGACCTCCACGTCGCTGGGCACCTTCGGCAGGCTAGCGTCCTGGGTGGTCGCGAATTTCATCGCGCCGATGTAGCAGGCGGAATACCCCGCAGCGAACAGCTGCTCAGGGTTGTAGCCATTGCCGTTGCCGCCCATTTCGGTCGGTGGGGCGAGGTTCAGCACCAGGTCGGTGCCGGCAACCTTGGCTGTGCCATCGCGGCCTCCGGTTGCGGATCCATGGGCGGTATAGATTGGGGAGACAGACATTGAGAGTTCCTTTTATCGACTGCGATTGTATCGTGTGCGATATATATTGCGCAGCTATGGATTGATCAACCGCTTGCGATAATATCGCATGCGATCTATGTATGACGACAAGATGACAAAACATGCCCTGCCTCTGAATCAGCAGTTCTGCTTTGCGATCTATTCACTGAATAGCGCGATGGGACGACTTTATCGGCCGGTGCTGGCGGAGTTCGGGCTTACCTACCCGCAATACCTGGTGCTCCTTGCCCTGTGGGAACGTGACGGCCAGACCGTTGGTGAACTGGGGAAGGTGCTGTTCCTGGAAACCAACACGCTTACCCCGTTGCTAAAACGGATGGAGGTCGCGGGTCTGGTTCAACGCCGCCGCAGCTCTCAAGATGAACGCCGCGTGGCCGTCACCTTGACGGAAAGGGGCAAACATCTCGAGGACAGGGCGCATGACATCGGTCTTTGCGTCACCCGTGCCGCCGACCGGGGTGATACGGATATCGGGGCGCTTCGCGATCAGATTGCCGACCTGACGGAACGCCTGCGCGCCGCAGTTTCATCTTCGTAGCCGAGGCCGTTTCGCCTGCGGTCTGCGATGCCAACGGGCCATCGTGCGACCCCGTAGGTCAGGGCGATTATTTTGAGGCCAGCATCCGATGCTCACCTTAGCCATAATGGAATGGTTCACGCGCCCCGAGCTGTGAGGCAGGAAGAGCGTGACAAACGCCCAGCATTGCTGAATATGGTCCCATGCCTGGTAGTACCATTCAATCGATAGAACGCGCCACGGCGATCCTTGAGGTCATCGCCCGCCAGGGCGGCAGTGCCCAGCTCGCCGTGATTTCCGACATCACTGGTCTTAAAAAAACCACAGTGCATAACATCCTTCGCACGCTTTCGAACCTCGGCTACCTGCATCGCCGCTCCGGTAACAGTGCTTATTATCTCGGGGCGCGCATCCTCAACCTTGCGCGGATCGCGGGCGACGACGACCGTTTGCGGGCATCGCTGCGACCTGCGCTTGTGCGGATCACCGAGTTGACGGGATTTGCCTCCTATCTTGCGGTTCCCAGCGGAGATCAAGCGTTGTACCTTGATGTGTGCGGCCCGGGCGCTGACGACATGAACTCGCCGGTGGACCGACGGGAACCACTTGAAGGAACGGCTGTGGGTCTTGTCTTCCTTGCCTTCATGCCTGCGTTGGAGACACGCGTGCGGCATCGCCGTGATCTGTCGCAGGATGGAGTGACCGACGCGCGATTATTGAAGGTTCGCCGCCTGGGCTTCGCACTTGACCTCGAATTCTTCACGCCTGGTCGTCACTGCGTTTCGATCCCGGTCAGGGAACAGGGAGAGGTTCGAGCTGCACTCGCCATTGCCGGTCCCAAAGGCGAACTTACCGAAGCCAGGATGCGCGATGCGGCGTGGAAAATGTTGAGAATTTCGGCTGAAGTTCAGCAACATTGAATAGATTGCGCTCTCGCATGGGCGCCCCTTTCCAACAAGGCTGTCACGTCCGAAGTGGGTCCTTGCAAGCGGGCACGGCGCCCCGCAGGACAAGGAGACGATCCCATGCATCAGAACATCATTCGCACCGCCATCGACACGGCGCGCGCCAAGGCTGCACAGGATGGCTTTGCGATTAATATCGCTGTCGTTGATGCCAGCGCCCAGCTCGCCGGGTTCGAGCGTATGGAAGGCGCGGTTCTCGGCGCCATCGACGTGGCACAGAAAAAAGCCCGCACCGCGGCCCTGTTCCAGAACGACAGCATCGCGCTTGGCGCAGAGGCGCGCCCGTCGGGCGCGATCTACACGATCGAGAACACCAACGGCGGGCTGATCAGCTTCGGCGGCGGCGTCGTACTCCGTGACGCGGACGGCACCTTCCTTGGCGCGGTCGGCGTGGCCGGTGCCACGGTCGAGGACGATGAAGACATCGCGCAAGCCGCCGCCGCGGCTCTACGGTAAGAGGAGGTTATCATGCCCATCGCAGTTTTTGCCCTGGCCATCGCGGCCTTCGCGATCGGCACGACCGAGTTCGTCATCATCGGCCTCATCCCCGAGATTGCCGGCGACCTCGACGCGACCGTGCCTTCGGCCGGTCTTCTCGTAAGTATGTACGCTTTGGCGATCACGCTCGGCGCACCCACGATTACCGCCCTGACCCAACGCCTGCCCCGCAAGCCGTTGGCGCTTGGCCTCATGGCGTTGTTCACCGCGGGCAACCTCGCGGCGGCGCTTGCGCCGAGTTTCGGCACCCTTCTCGCCGGCCGCATGGTGACAGGGGTCGCCCACGGCGTATTCTTCTCGATCGGCGCGGCAATCGCCACCTCTCTGGTCGACCGTTCGCGGGCCTCCCGTGCGGTGTCGCTGATGTTCGCGGGCCTCACCGTGGCCATGGTCGTGGGCGTGCCGCTTGGCTCCTTAATCGGCCAGACTTTCGGCTGGCGTACGCCCTTCCTGCTTGTCGGTGTGCTCGGGGTCCTCAGCTTTGCCGGCCTCGCTCTGCTGTTGCCGGGCAACCTGCGCATTGGCGCGGCGCTGCCGCTGTGGCGGCAACTGGCACTTGTCGCCAGCCCGCGGCTGCTGGCACTTTATCTCGTCACCGTCTTCGGTTTTGGCGGCTCCTTCGTCGTCTTCACCTACCTCACGCCGCTTTTGACCGATGTGACTGGCATCGCGCCTGCATCGGTGAGTCTCGCGCTCATGCTCTTTGGACTGGCGACCGTGGTCGGCAACCTCGCGGGCGGCGCGGCCTCCGACCGGCTTGGCGCAACAAGCGCGCTGCGTATCGTGCTGATCGGCCTCGTGGCATCGCTTGCCATGCTGCTGGCGACCCAGGGAAGCATCTGGGCGATCTCGGTCAACCTCGCTGTTTGGGGGGTCTTTGCCTTCGCCATCTCGCCGATCGTGCAATCGGCAGTGGTCGAAACGGCCGAGGCCGGAAGCCCTGGCGCAGGCGCCATCGCCTCGGGCTTCAACATCGCGGCCTTCAACCTGGGGATCTCGGGTGCATCAGGGGTAGGCGGTTTAATCGTGGCCGGCCCTGGCGTCGGGATGACCCCCGTGGCCGCGGCCCTTTCGGGTGTGATCGCCCTCGGCATCGTGTCACTGATCACAGCGAAAGCACAGGAAAGCCACGCCTGACGCGCAATCATGCACTGCCCGGCCCCGAGGCCTGGCAGTGCATAGTCACAATTGCGGCGCGCCAATGGTTTTGCCGGTTGCCGCCCCCAAACGCTCTGCAGTCACTGGCCGACCGCCTTTGGCTGGTTGACCCGTTGGGACAGCTCTGCACGGCTTTCGACCCGTTCGGAGTATCGATCAACCAGATGATCCTTCATGTCTCGGGTCAACAGGGTGAACTTCACCAGTTCTTCCATCACGTCGACGATGCGATTGTAATAACTCACCTGCATTTTGGTCGGCGGCAGACTTACCCAGCGCTGCAGGATGTTCAAGAACTCCCTAGTTTGCAGGCGCTTCGGAACGTACCGGTTTTGCCGCGATCATTTTGAATGCGGGCCTTCGCACACTTGATTAAATCGGCATAAATGTCCTCGCTGAAAGAGTTCACGGGCTCCAGAAACGTGCAGTTGCAGCGAACGGCAGAAACGGCGGTCTGCGTCGCAGCGCAAAACCTCGGTTGGGTGCGCCAAATGCCCGACTTTGCCAAGGTCACTTCCTGCGCATTCCTGACCTTGGCCCTACCTGAGGCAAGACAGATATTGTCCTGTCTACTGTAAAGGAGCAGACACGAATGTCTGTTCCCAATCCTGGGGTTACAAACTTCTCAAAATTTTCACACAGACAGGGCAATGGCCTCAAACTTACCTTGAAGCACACTCGCAACCAACGGTGGGGTTGATACCATCCTGAATCTATCCTGGGGCCTCACGGGTTGGACACTCGCGCTTGCATAAGCGATCTTGCCCTAAAGTTATGCAAGAATGAGACGGAGTTCACCGTTGATAGAAACGTTGCCCTTGGCGGTCGAACCTTCGGAGCGGGAGACACTTCCCTCCTTCTTTTCGCGCATGGCTGCGATCAATGGTACCGACGCCACCGGATTTGCCCTTGATCTTGGCGTTAGTTTTAAGCGGATCCTGAACCAGGAGCAGGAGGCGATTGACATTTTTGCCACCCGATCCGGTTTGGCGCCCGATCAGCTGGCCACCATGCTGTCATGGACAGGTGAGCGTATCGGGGGCGTACGCATGAAATTTCGCGGGGAAGTTTTTGTCTCCCGCGCCGTACGCAACCCTATCATCCGCGGCTGCCCTCACTGCCTGCGTGAGGCGGCAGAAAAACAAGCCTTTCCGCTGAGGCACATGGCCATGGCGGGAGACTGGCTGTGCCGCGGTGTTGATGTGTGCTTGCGGCACTGCCATCCTCTGATGCCACTTTTGATGCCACTTTGGGAAAGCTCGCGGCTTGTAAATCGTGATGATGTTGGTGCCAGATTGGATGAGATCCTGCCAGACCTTCAGGCGGGCAAATTTGACTGCGATCTGATTGAGCCGTCCGCCTATGACGTCTGGCTTGATCGGCGCCTGTCGCAAGGTAAGGACAAAACGTGGCTGGCAACTCAGCCTTTGTTTGCCGCCATGACCTTCTGTGCGTTGCTCGGGAGGGAACTCCTCCGTGCTCAGGAACTTGAAGCTGACGACCGTGCTGCGAAGGCCAAAGGCTTTGATGCCGCATCGAGAGGGCCTGAGACAATCACGTGTGCGCTCGATCGCATTTTGCAGGCGGGGGATGGGGGGTACTTTGGGTCAAAACAGGCATTGCCGATGCTGCTCGAGGCACTTGGTCGCCTCTATCGCAGCGATGATAGCTTTGATGGGTTTCGCGATATTGTACGTCGGCATTTATTGAGGATCTGGCCGGTCGAGGCGGGAGATGAGGTTCTCGGTCAAACCGTGCCTGAACGACGCCTCCATTCTCTTGCCTCGGCAAGCAGGGAAACCGGGGTCGGCAAGTCGGTCCTCAACGGCTTCCTGACCGAGGCTGGAGCGTTCCCTCCTGATGACACGCGCGCCGATGCTCGCAAGACCTTCGACGCAAAGAAATACAAACCCCTTCTGGAGGAGATCCCGACTTTGGTCGGGCCGTTTGCGATGCGCAAAGCTATGGGCGCGACGCTAGTCGAACTCAAATCTCTAGAAGCTGACGGCGTGCTGTCGCCCAGGACGAAAGTTGCAACGATCAAGTCTCCCTGGCGGGTGTCTGATGGGCTGTTCCTGCTCGAGGAGCTGGAGCGAAAGGCTATTTTGCTTGAGGCTGGTACGCCAGGATGGGAAACGATCCGGCATGTTCACAAGCGAGTGGGCCTTTCTGTCGGCCAGGTTATCGCTGCGATCAGGGACGGCAGATTGAGGGTCGGCAAGCGCGCTGAGGCGTTTGGGTATCACGGACTCGTCGTCAACGTTGCCGAAGTTGATCAGTCGGAGTTACTTCGCCCCCGCGAGCAGAAAATGGCGGCCATGGAAGGGGAGATCAACGCAGCTGCCTTTGCCCGCTCAATCGGAGTGCGGGAGAAGGGGGCGTTCCAAGCATTGATCGAAGGTGGCCATACTCCTGCAATGGAGGTTCTGCACCCGGTGACAAAGCGCTCCCAGTGGCGGATGTCCGGTGCGGACATCGCTGCTTTCTATGACAAGTTCACCACGCCGACGGTAATAGTTAAGGAGACCGGGCTTCACCGGAACACGATTTTGGCGGCTTTTGCAGCTCACGGGATTGAAGCTTTCCGTCTGAATGGAGTGGCTGTCGGACCGATCTACCTCCTAAAGGAGGTTGCTCCCGTCCTGAACACGCTCAAGAGCTGACATTTGCCTGCTGGTGCCCCGGGGCCAGTCGAGGAGCGAAAGCGTTTTCTATCTAAGCCTTTACTGCTCTCAACTTCACTTGGCACTTACCACTTGACACAGGGTGTGCATCAAAACCCCCAAAGTGTGCAAGGTTATGCCTTATTGGCACTAAAGGAGAAAATGGCGATCCCTGAAGGACTCGAACCCTCAACCTGCTGATTAGAAGTCAGCTGCTCTATCCAGTTGAGCTAAGGGACCGCTTGGCGCCAGTTATGACAGGCTGCCGCCGGGGGTCAAGCCGCGGCACGCAGATCCAGATGCATAAACACCGACCAGGGATCCTCGGCGTAGTCCCCAAACGGCGGGCAGGCGACAAAGCCGAAGGATTCATAGAGCCTGCGCGAGGCCAGGAAATCCTCGGTGGAGCCGGTCTCGAGGTAGACCGCAGCGGCCCGTTCTCGGCGGGCAAGGTCCAGAAGGAAGGCCAGCATGGCGCGGCCGGCGCCGCTGCCGCGGGCCTCAGCCAGGGTGTGCATCGATTTCAGTTCGCGGCTGCCATCGCCCAGATCCTTGAGCGCCCCCATGGCCAGCGCCTGGCCGTTCCGGCGGAGCACGAAGAACTGCACTTCCGGCCCCTCCAGCCCGCTGATGTCCATGGCGTGGCAGCTTGCCTCGGGCGATTGCGCTGCCATCTGCGACAGGTGGCGGTGGATCAGGGCGGCGGCTTCCGGATCGGAGGGGCGGGCGGCGGTGATGTCGAAGTCTGCGGCTGTCATCGTCGGGGTCCGTTCAAGCTGGCTGCGGTCCACCACGGGGCGGCCGCCTTGCCTGGACTTTGGCCCGGCCAGCGGCGGATGGCAATCACTCAGGCGCTGCGCCGCCGCCGACCGCGCGGTCTATGCCTGTTTTTTAGGCGGCGAAGGTTGGGTTTAGCCGTAGATGCCGCGCCAGACGGCCGCCTGGGTGCGGGCCTCATCCGGTGGCAAAGCCAGGAGCAGCAGGGCGCCGCTGTCGGAGGCCGTGAGGATGTGCAGCTGCGGTGTTACCGGCAGCAGCAGGCAGTCTGGTTTCGGCACCGGCATCCGGGCCGAGGCGGGGCGGGTGGATTTAGCGGTAAGCGCCTGGCGCACCGCGTCCAGCCGGGTGCGCAGTTCCGCCGGGCCGTTGCCTTGTGCCTGCCCACCGTTTCGCGGGCAGTGAAGCCAGGCGGCTGCCTGCGGTGCCGCCTGGGCCCGGAAATGGTCCAGCCGCCCGCCGCCGGCGGCAGTGAGGGCTTCGGCCAGCCTGCGGACGGAGCAACTGCTTGCGCCTTGCGGCGCGGCGCAGGGGCGGCGGCGGAAGCTGACTTCCTGTCCTAGGCCTTCACTCTCCAGCCGCCGCAGGCCGGCGGCAAAAAGCTGCGCTGCGGTCTTTGGGTTCTCGGCGGCGGCGGTGCCAGCCGCGGCACCACCCAGGCTGAGGCCGGCAAGCCTCCGCTGCGCCACGGTAAGGACGGCGGCAGGCCGGTCGCCAATGCAGAGGGTGATTTCGCGCGGGAGAACGGTCTCGCTGATCTCGCGCAGCACCGCGGCGCTGAGCGTGTCCGGCTTGCCGTGCGGCGGCGCGCCAGCGGGCTGCGCCAGCCGGATCAGCGCCTGATGCAGGGCTGAGGCGGCGGAGGCGCCGGGCCGCGGGGACTGATGCGCGGGCTCTGCCATCACAGTCCTCCGTCCAACTGTGCCAGCAGCTGCCGGGCCGGGGCGGCCAGCCGGGCGGCGGCCTCTGCATCGGTGCAGACGCAGAGCACCGCGTCGCCGGAGCCGGCACCGGAGCGCAGGAACAGGCGCGCCTCGCCCGGGGCGAGCAGCAGAACGTCATCGGCCAGCGCGGTCGCCACGCCGCCGGCCTGAACCGCCGCATCCAGCGCCAGGAAGCCGCGGCGGGCCTGCTGGCAGAGATCGTCGAGGTATTCCTGCGGGTGGCCGCCTGCGCTGCTGCTGCGCAGCACGATGCTTGCGCCGAGATCGCCGAAGGCGGCCAGGCGGCAGCCGGGCTCAAAATGGCGCAGGGCGTCGAGCTGGCGGGTCAGGGTCATTTACGGCCCCCGCAGCGGGCCTGTGCAGTGCATGGCGCGGGTGTTGGCAGCATTTCGGTGTCAGTCTCCGGCAGAAGGGGGTTCGGGGCGCTGGCTGCGCCGGGACGGGGCAGAGACCCGGCGCGGGACAACGCGGGGGCCGCCACTGGCCTCCGCGGCAATGGCCTCTTGCAGTTGCGGCTTGGGCTGCGCAGTGCTGTCGCGCAGGCCGCCGATGTCCAGAACCTCTGCCCGCAACTGCTGATCGGGCTGCAGTACCTGTGCGGCGGCGGGCGCGGGTTGCGCCGGCGGGCGGGGGCGGCCCGGCTGCGACCAGTTCAGCAGCAGGTCGACCAGATATTCGATGAACCCATCGGCGCCGCTGGTCTTCCAGGCCTCCATGTCCTCGCCCGCGGCCAGCGCCTGGCTGAGCGACAGCGGAAACACTGCGTTGAAGCGATCACCTGTTTCCTTCCGCACCCGGCGCAGCACCCGGTCACGGTCGCGCGGGGTCATGAGCTTGTCGAAATGGGTGATCAGCAAGGTGCTGGGAGCGTCGAGCCGGGCGGAAATCTCCTCCCAGGCGGCGGCCTCGGACTGGCGCCAGGCCTGGGTGGCATGGGTGCACCAGATCACGCTGTCGACCTCCGGCAGCAGGTTCTGCCAGACGCTGGCGGGCATGTTGGGATCGGAGATGCCGGGCATGTCGATGAGATCGCAGAGCTCCAGCGCTTCGGCGGGCAGCGTCAGGCGGATGAGCGCGGTGGTTTCCAGCGGCGCGCCCGCCAGATCCTCCAGCGGCACCGGAACTTCGCTGCCGCTGGGGCCGATCAGGCGGGCGCACTCGGCGCCGTGAGAGATCCAGACCGGCGGCAGGCGGGTGGCGGTGACGCGGGTGGGCAGCGGCTGGCGGCCTACCAGAAGATTGGTGAGGGTGCTTTTGCCGGCGCTGAATTCGCCCATCAGCGCCAGCCGCGGCTTGCGGGCCGGGGCGTACTGGGCAGTCTGATAAGTCATGCTGTGAAACTCCTGAGTGTTTCCATGGCAGTAGCAATCTGAGTCTGGCGGTGCCGGGCCTCGTCCCCGGCGAACAGCGCTTGTATGTCGCCGCCGCCGCGGCGGCAGTCGGCGATCTCCAGCAGGATGTCGCGCTGGTCGTCCAAGAAGCCCTGCAGCCGGGCGAGGATGGCAGCGCGGGCGTCCGCCGTCTGCACGGTCTTGAGCTGTGTCATGAAATCCTCTGTCTCGCCTGAAATCAGGCTGCGGAATTGCTTGGCAAAGGCCTTGTAGCCGCGGGTGCGGCGCCACCAGGAGGCCCACCAGCTTTCGTTGAAATCCAGCGCGATGGACTGCGCCAGCGCCACCGGCGAGGCGGGCTGGGGCACCTCCGGCACCGCCAGCTGGATGCCCTCCACCGCAGGGCCGAAGCCGTCATAAAGCAGTTCGGCCACATCCCGCACCGCGGCTTCATACCGTTTCTGGGCGGCGGATTGCAGGCGGCTGGTCATCACCGAATAGGCGGAGCGCAACAGCATCCGCAGCCCGGCGGGATCGTATTCCCAATGGCAGTCCTCGCCCCATTTCTCCAGATGGTCGATCAGCGCATGGGTGGCGCGGTCGGTGAAGGTGGCATGCGCCCGGTCGGCGCGGTCCCGGAAAGCGTCGAGCACCTGGCCCACCTCTGCCTCCAGGGCCTCCAGATGGGTCTGGCAGATGTCCTCGAAGACGTTGCGGACGTCATGCATATTGGCGCCGCCGCCACTGCCCTCCCCCTGAACCAGCACTGCATTGGCGGCCTCCTGGCCGGTGGCGGCTGTGGTGGCTGAGGCGGCAATGCGGGCCAGCAGCGGGGTGCCGAGGTCGGTGACGATGCGTTCGGACACGGCGCGGTTCAGGGCCGGGATGCCCGACAGCTCCCACACCATGTTCTGCGGCGTGGCCTTGGCGTGGGAGGCGTTGACCGAAGCCTCGGCCCAGTTCAAGAGCGCGGCGGAGCTGGAGGGGTCCATATCCTCCAGCCCGCCGGTCAGCACCTTGTTGGCCCAGTAGGCGCTGCCGAAGATGATTTCCGCCTCCTGCGGCCCATGATGAGCTTCCAGCGTTTGGCGGATGCTGGCCTCGATCTCGGCAATCTGGTTTGCGGGGTCGGCCAGTTCATCGATGCGGTTGACGAAAATCACCACCTCGCGCGATTTGAGGTTGGAGATCATCCGGATCAGCCCCATATCGACCGAGGTCAGCGCCTGGCCTGCCGACAGCACCACCACGCAGATGCGGCTGTCGCGGATCGCCTGGATGGTGATCTGCTCGCGCATCATGAAGGTGTCGTTGACGCCCGGCGTGTCGCGCAGGCAAAGGCGGTGGGGCACCGTCTGGCAATTGAGGTAGAGATCGGCGGCGCGGGTGATGTCGGCAAAGCGCCCCTGTTCGTCCACCGCGCCCGGCTCATCATCGCCGAAGTCGTCGCCGAGGCAGATGTAGCGTTCGATCAGGTTCTTGTCGAAATAACCGTACTCGTGCTTCTGCCCCATCAAGAGCTCGAACTTGCGGCCCAGCCGCTGGCGGGAGCGCTCGCGCATCTCCTCGATCTGGGCGCGGATCTTCTGCAGCTCGCTGCCGGCGCCCGCGCGGCCCGCCATCTCGCCGATACGGCCGCCCTTGGTCAGCAGCCGGTCCCATTCCTCCTCGGTCATGAACTGAAAGCAGGCCTTGTTTTCGGTGCGGGTTTCGCCCGGTTCCAAGTGCAGCGAGGTGACAACCGAGGTCCAGGGGTTCACGTCTGACGGCAGCAGGTCGGCCCAGCCCGCCATTGCGTTGACCAGCGAGGTCTTGCCGGATTTCACTTGCCCCAGCAGGGTTACGCTGGGTTCAAAAGTGCCGAGCTCCGCCTGCAATCGGGCCAGGCTGCGCCGGACGCGCTCGCCCGACACATCAGCGAGGATGTCCAGCGCGGTGTCCAGCCGCTGCGCCTTGCGGGCAAACGCCGCCAGTGGCTCCAGCCCGGCGTTCAGGTTGGTCGGCCGCGCGGAGGCGCGGATATCGGTTGCACTCTCGATCTGGGCTTCCATGTTCATGGTTGAATCTGCTGTTCCTGCATTGGCTTGTTTTTGGGCGCGTTTCCGGGCGGCTTTATCCGGGCGGGTCGTCGGCAAGCTCCTTTTTCAGCTGGAAAAGCAGCGTCACCGCGTCGATGGCCGCGTCCTCATCCTGTTCCAGCTGGCAGAGCATCAACAGCTCCTCGCCGTCTTGGGCGGCCTCTCGGGCGGCCGACACCGCGGCGCTGCCGGGCAGGGTCTCCAGCGAGGCAGACAGGCCGAGGATCAGATCCATGCACTGGGCCAGGACGGGACCGGCCTGGGGGCCGCCTGCGGCTTCCGCCTGTGCCAGCATGTCCTCGGCGCCGCTTTGCAGCTGATCCAGCGCGGCGGCCAGGCTGGCGGCGGGGGCTTGCGGGGCTTCAGCGGTCGCGGCAGCGGGCGTGTCAGCCAGCAGCGCGCCGCCAAACTGGCGGATCAGCAGCTCAGCCTGGTCGGCATCCGAGGCGCGGCCCAGCTCGATCTGGCGTTTCACATCATCCGCGAGCTGCTTGCCGCCGCTGGAACGCCAGAGGTCCTCTGCCGGGGTTTCTGCCGCCTGCGCCGTCAGGCCCTGGATTGCGGCCACAGGGTAGACGCCGAGGAATTCCTCTGCTGCCACCGGCTCCAGCGCCTCGATCAGGCCGGGCAGGGCGCCGCGCATGATCTGGCGGTCGGCCATGGTAAGGACCAGAAAACTGTGGTCCTTGGTGCTGTCGGGCACGGCCGACCACAAGTCCTGCTCGGCCCCTGAGAAAGTCTCGCTGCACCACAGGATGATGTCCGCCTCGGCGGAGGCCTGTTGCAGGGTGTTCTGCTGGCTGGCGGGCGGGCCTGCCAGCGGGAGTTCGGTATAGCTGTGGGTACACAGCCGCGGATCGGGCAGATACTGGTGCACCCGCACCGTACCCGGCGGCACGGCCGCGTTAGCCAGGCGGCCCGCCTGCTGCAGCCGCTCACCCGCGGCCGTCTCGAACTCCACCCGCTCCTCATTTCCGTGGCAGATATTGGTCAGCAGACCGGCAGCGTTCCTGCCGATCACCACCCGGCCCAGCAGCATGTCGATCAGCGCCGATTTTCCGCTGCCCGGGGCGCCGGTGACGGCCACCTGCACCGGCTGGCGCAGGCGCTGCAGCAGCTGACTGCCCCAGCCGGTGACATCTGATGGCAGCAGCCCGGAACTGAGGGTGTGCTCCAGCTGGCCGGCAAGCGGGGTTATGTCTCTCTGGGGCAGGCTCACACCGGTGCATCCGTCTTGTTGCGGCGGGCGTCAGGCGCGGCGGACCACGTCGCAGAGGCCAGCATGGTGATCACGCGGCGGCCGGCGCGGGGGCGGGGCGCTGCGGGCTGCTGCTGCGGCGCTGCGGGCTGTGGCGGGGCCGGGTTCGCGGCGTGCGGGTCGAAGGGTTTGATGACGCAGAGCGCGGCGTTGTCCTGCTCCGGCGCATTCAGTTCCTCCAGCCGCTGCATCAGCACCGCGCCGATACGGGCGCTGGGGCTGCGGCATTCGGCGGCCAGAACGGCAGCGATGTCTGCCTCGGGCAGGAATTGCAGCCCGTCGCTGGCAGCCAGCACGATATCGCCCGCCTGCAGGCGCACCGGAGCGCTGCGGCAGTCGATGCGGGGGATACCGGCGCCGGTCAGCACCGAGGTCACGCAGTGGCGGTCCGGGTGGCTGGCGGCCTCTGCCGGGTCCATGCGGCCCTGCGCCACCAGGCCGTCGAATTCCGCCGCCATCGAGTGATCGGCGTTGAGCCGGATCAGCCGGCCATCGCGGAATAGGTAAAGCGGCGAGTCGCCGGCCGAGATCCAGTACATTCGGTCGTGGAACAGCACTGGAGCCAGCAGGGTGGCGCCCATGCCGCGGGCCTGGGGCCGGTGGCTGGCATATTCGCCGAGACAGGCGTCGGCGCCGCTGGCGGCCTGGTGCAGCACCGCGCCGATAGCCTGCTCCAGCGCCGCAGGGTCCCCGGCCTGCAGTTTCAGCTCGCTGAACACCTCGGTCACCACAATCCGGCTGGCGATGTCGCCGGCCGCATGGCCGCCCATGCCGTCGGCCAGCACCGCAAAGCCGGTGCCGGTGCCGGCCGGGAAATCGGCGGCCACCGCGTCCTCCTGACGCTCGCGGCGGCCCTGGCTGATGGCCGTCGCGGCGTCGTATTCGAGCTCAGCTGAATGCAGCATGGGAGGCATCGCCTTGCTGCGGCTGGTCCCAGCCGAAATCGGCGCCGCAGAGCGGCACGAAGCGCAGGGTGGTTTCGCCGATGCGGATCTCGTCGCCCGCCGTCAGTTCCTCTGTGCTGAGCACCGGGCGGCGGTTGCGGCGCACCAGGTTCGCCTTGCCGCCGTGGCCGATATAGAACGTCTTCTGCTCCGGGTCATAAGCGATTGCGGCGTGGTTATCGCGGGAGATGCTGTTGTCGCCGAAATTCAGCCGCACGGTCTGATCCTCGCCGCGGCCGATCACGGTGACGCCGCTGAACAGGGTGAAGGCAGCGCCGCGGCCGGGACCCTCCACCACTGCCAGCCAGCCGACCGGAAACTGGGTGTAGCCGGGCGCGGTACCCTCGGCGCTGCGCGAGAACGGGTCGCTGCCGGGCGCCTGCGCCGGGCTGAAGCCCAAGAGTCGGGTCTTGACGCGGCCCGCGCGGCTGCCGCCACGGCCCATCGAAGGGGCGGGCACGTCGATCGGCGCGGCGGATGCCGGCGGCTCCTGCGGGGCCGCCGGTTGCGGGGCGGCGAGGGCCATTTGCGGCGCCGCGGAGGCGGGCATGGGGGCTGGCGTTGTTTCCGGGCGCATCTGCGGTGCGGACGCGGGCTGCGCGTCTGCCTGCGGCTGCGCCGGTTTGTCCATTCTGTATTGCGGCTCAGGGGCCGGCTCCGGCTGGGGGTCCGGTTGGACCTCCGCTTCCGGCTGTGGCTGGGCAGCAGCAGCGGAATTGCGGTGGAAGATCCGGTAACCTCCGGACCGCTCCTCTGAAGGCTCCGGCTGCTGCAGGCGGCTGAAGTCCGGCTCCCCGGCAAAGGCGTCCGGGCCGCCCTCCTCTTCTTCTTCGGCTGCATAGGTGTCCGGTTCCGCGTACTCCGCCTCTTCCCAGGCGGCAAAGGGGTCTTCGGCCTCCGGGTCGCCCGGCGCGGCCGGAGCGGGGGCCGGTTCGGGTGCGGCCGCCTGTGCCTGCTCGCGGGCAAAGAAGGCGGCGATGGCATCATCTTCCGGTGCGGCGCTTTCCAAGCTGTGCAGGAAATCCTCCACGCTGTCCTGCGGGGCGGCAGCGGGTTCGGCACAGGCCTCCGGGGTGTCTTCTTCCGGGTATTCATCCGGCAGGAAATCCTCCGGCAGGCCATAGTCCTCCCCGGCGCTCTCAGGCTCAGTGTCGAGGCGGAAGCCGCTGTCCAGGCTGAGCGGTGCCCCGGGGTGGCTCGCGGCTTCCGCCCGCACCCGTTCCCGCTTTTCTCCGATGATATCCTTGATGAACTTCATAACCGTATCCTTCAGTTCTTAACGGTTGCCGGGCTGCCGTCCTGAAACCCGAAAATCCTGCGCAGGCGGCCTGCGAATGTGGGTTTGCGCGTCTCGGCTCCTCCGTCCCCGGCGGCGGGGGACTGTTCGGCGGCAGGCGCGTTGCGGCTGCGCCGCGCTCGGGCATCTTCCTCTGCCAGCCAGGCCTCCAGGTCGCTGACCGGCTCGCCAAACAGGTTGACCATCTGGCGGGGCGCGTCTGCGGCCGGGGCGGGCGCCGGTTCCCTGCGGGGCGGGCGCGGCTGGCCCGGGGTGAGGCTGGAGTTGGTGGCCGCCACCAGATCGGCGATTGCCGCGTCCAGCGCGCCGCCGCCGGCGGGCGCGGGGACAGCCTCCGCTTCGGGAAGGGGGCCGGGCTGATCCTGGGAGGCGGCAGCCGGCGCCGGATCCGCAGCATCGCAGTCCGCCAGCATCTCCGCCCAGGCGCGGGTGGACTGGAAGCGTTCAGCGGGCAGCACCGACATCGCCTGATCCACTGTCGCCAACAAGGCCGGATCCGCCGCCCAGGGACCGCCAAGCAGCGGCGGGCAGGGGTCGGGGTTGCCGGCCATCACCGCGGTCAGCCGCTGCTGGCTGCCCGCCGGGGTTTCGCCGGTGATGAGGTAATAGAAGGTGGCCCCGAGTGCGTAGATGTCGCAGGCCGGGCGCTGTGGCAGGTCGGGCTTGTAGAGCTCATGCGCTGAGTAGCCGTCCTTGACCGCCAGCAGGGCGGGCAGTGCGGTGTCATCCAAGGGGGTGCTGCCGGCCGCGGCGCCGAAATCGATCAGGGTCAGGGTGCCGTCCTGGCCGAGCAGCAGATTGTCCGGCGAGATGTCGCGGTGCAGGATGCCCAGCCCGTGCAGGCAGCCAAGCGCTTCCAGCGCCTGATCCAGGATCTGCCGCAGCAGCGGCGCGGTCAGCCGCTCCGGCTGATCCTCGCGCACCGTCAGCAGGTCGAGTCCGTCGATGAACTCCATCGCGATATAGGCGGTCTGGTTTTCCTTGAAGACCTGATGCACGCCAACGATGCCCGGGTGTTCGGCGCGGGCCAGCAGATGCGCCTCGCGCAGGAAGGCGCGCAGCACGTTGCGGCAGGATTTGGCGTGTTCCGGCGCGGCGGGCTCTACCTGCGGGCCGTTGCGGCGGCACAGGCCCGCGGGAAAGCATTCCTTGATCACCACCCGCCGTTCCAGGCTGTCGCGGGCGAGGTAAGTGATGCCGAAGCCGCCGCTGATCAGCGGGCGCTCGATCTGGTACTGGCCCTGAAGCAGCTTGAAACCGCAAGGCAGTTCGCAGATCTGCGCCGGATCGGCGGAAGATCGATCGTGCGGCACGGCGTCATTTCCTCCTGGCAGCTCGGTCCCAGGCCGGAAGGGCGCGGGCAGGCCTTAACGCTGCCGGCGGAATGGGGAATGTTCGCGGCCCCATTCGGGCAAATGTGGCAATTCCGCCATAATCTTGCCGCATTTGCAGCTAAGGCTCAGCAAACATTGGGTTAACGGCGCGCTCACCAGTTGCGTTGAACTTAGTTAAACAGGGGCGCTATCCGGCCAAGAGAGGCTGGCGGTTCCCGGTTTCCGCCGCCGCAGGGGCCGCGGCGAGGGGATAGGATTTTCCGGCGGCCGTCGGTAGAATTGACGCATGACAATCTGGTATCCCGACCCCGATTCCCTCTCCTCTCCGCTGCACGCCAGCCTGGCGCAGGCGCTAGCCAAGGCGATTTCTGATGGCCGCCTGGCTCAGGGGGCGCAGCTGCCGACCCATCGCCGGATGGCCGAGCAGTTGGGCCTGAGCGTGCATACCGTCAGCAAGGCCTATGACAGCTTGCGGCGGCAGCGGTTGATTGACGGCCAGGTCGGGCGCGGCAGCTTCGTGACCGGCCCTGATGCCGCCGGCGGCCAGCCCTACCGGCTAGAGTCGGAAACCGGCGGCGGTTATGACCTGTCAATCTCGCGGCCGGTGTTTGCGCAGATGCACGCGGAGAGGTTTCAGCAGGCACTGCGGCAACTGCCTGAGGGGCTCGACCCCGGGTGCTACCTGTCCAGCCGTCCCAATGCGGGCCATCGCGCGCACCGGGAGGCAGGTGCGGAATGGCTGAAAATTTGCGGGCTGGAGGTGTCGGCCGAGCGGATTCTGATGACCAACGGTGCCAGCCACGGGCTGTCCGCCGCCTTGACTGCGCTGACCCGCCCTGGCGATACAGTGGTGGCGGACAAGGTCACGCATCACTTGCTGGTCTCGGCCTGTGCCTGCCTGGGGCTGACCCTGGCCGGCCTGGACATGGATGGCGATGGCATGCTGCCTGATGCGTTGGAGGAGTTTTGCCGAAAGAGTGCTCCCAAGGTGCTGTTTCTGCTGCCTTCTCTTGCCAATGCAACCGCCGGGATGATGCCGGAGGATCGGCGCCAAGCGCTGGTGGAAGTGGCCCGTAAACATGACCTTCTGATCATCGAAAACGATGCCTTCGGCCCGGTGGCAGAAGATCGCCCGGAGCCGGTTGCGGCGCTGGCGCCGGAGCGCACGGTATACCTCACCACCTTTACCAAATGCACCGTGTCCGGGCTGCGGGCGGGGTATCTGGCGGCACCGGAGCATCTGCTGCCGGCGCTGACGGGGCGGATCGTGGTGTTCAGCTGGATGGCGACGCCGCTGATCTGCGAGTTGGCCAGCCGCTGGGTCCGCGACGGCACCGCGCTGGAGCTGGCTAGATGGCAGCGCCGGGCGCTGGCGGAGCGGCATGCCATAGCGGCGGAGGTGCTGCAGGGCTGGAACTGGCAGGGCCATCCCGCGGCGCTGCATCTGTGGCTGCCGCTGGAAGGCGGCTGGACCAGCAGCGGCTTTGTCTCTTATGCGCGGGAGTTGAACGTGGCGGTGGCCCCGGACACTCCGTTTTTGACACCACGGACACTCCCGCAGAACGCAGTGCGGATTTCGCTGGGAAGCATTCAGGATCCGCTCCGCTTCCGGCAGGCGCTGGAACTGCTGGCGGGGATGCTGCGCCAGCCGCCGGAAGGGGTTTCGGCACTGGCATTCTGATTGTCACGCGACAATAAAAAAATTGACACGCAGGACAAGTCTTTCCAAGGCTGGCTCAGGGCGCCCGGACTGGGCCGGAATCAGAAGTTCCGGTGCAGGCTGCGGCGGACCTTTCCGTACAGAAACCTGGCAGGATGAGAGCCGGATGACAGAGAAACTTACCCTGCTGGACAATTGCGCCGTCCGGGCACCGGTTGGCTGCCGCATCTCCCGGTCGGCGCTGATGGAAACGCAAAGGCCCAGCTGGTTGTTTGGCAGACACCCCGCTGCGGACCAGAGGTCTGCTGGCGTCACCGCTACCGGCCTGCGGGACACTGCCATCACCTCAATCGCCGGCGCCCGCGCAGAGGCTGCCCATGCCGGCGCCACCTTCATCAGCTGACCAATCCAGGATCAACGCATATGGCTAATCCCACGCTGTATTTCACCCGTGCCGAATTCCAGGCGCGTCTGGACAAGACCCGGGCCGAGATGGCCCGCCGCGGGCTTGATGTTCTGATCGTCACCGATCCGTCGAACATGAACTGGCTGACCGGTTATGACGGTTGGTCCTTTTACGTGCACCAATGCGTGATTGTCAGCAGGGACGGAGAGCCGCTTTGGTACGGCCGCGGCCAGGATGCGAATGGGGCGTTGCGCACCTGCTACATGAACCCGGCCAGCATCATCGGCTATCCGGACCATTACGTGCAGTCAGCTGAGCGCCACCCGATGGACTACCTTTCGGCGCAGCTGAAGGACCGCGGGCTGGACGGCGGTGTGATTGGGGTCGAGATGGACAATTACTATTTCTCCGCCGCCGCCTTTTTGTCGCTGCAAAAGCACCTGCCCAACGCGCAGTTTGCCGACGCCAATGTGCTGGTCAATTGGCAGCGGGCGGTTAAATCGGAGGCCGAACTGGACTATATGAGGCAAGCGGGCCAGCTCGTCGGGCGGATGCACCGGCGGATCGTCGAGAAAGTCGAGCCCGGGATGCGCAAATGCGATCTGGTGGCGGAAATCTATGACGCCGGCCTGCGGTACGACGCGGACTTGGGTTTTGGCGGCGACTATCCTGCGATCGTGCCGCTGCTGCCGTCAGGTTCTGATGCCGCCGCACCGCATCTGACCTGGGATGACCTGCCGATGAAATCCGGCGAGGGCACGTTTTTCGAAATTGCGGGCGTGGTCCACCGCTACCACTGCCCGCTGTCGCGCACCGTGTTCCTGGGCAAGCCGACGCAGACGTTCCTGGGTGCGGAGCAGGCGGTGCTGGAGGGTATGGAGGCGGGCCTGGAAATGGCCAAGGCCGGTAACACCTGCGAGGACGTCGCCAAGGCTTTCTTCAAGGTTCTGAAGAAATACGGCATCGAAAAGGACAACCGCACCGGCTATCCGATCGGCGTGTCCTATCCGCCGGACTGGGGCGAGCGCACCATGTCGCTGCGCCCGGGTGACACCACCGTCCTGCAGGAAAACATGACCTTCCACTTCATGACCGGCCTTTGGATGGAGGACTGGGGTTTTGAGATCACCGAAAGCATCCGCATCGGGGAAAACGGGCCGGAGTGCCTGTCCGATGTGCCGCGCAAGATGTTCGTGAAGGATTGAACCATGAAGAAAAATCCAATTTCCCCCACTATTCCGCTGGACCGGGACGGGGTGCATCACGGTTTTCTGAAACTGCCCTACAGCCGCGATGACTCGGCCTGGGGATCGGTAATGATCCCGCTGACGGTGATCAAGAACGGTGATGGACCAACAGCGCTGCTGACCGGGGCCAACCATGGCGATGAGTATGAAGGTCCGATTGCCCTGCATGAGCTGGCCGCCACCACACGCGCGGAGGATGTGACCGGCAGGCTGATCATTGTGCCGGCCTTCAACTACCCGGCATTCCGGGCGGGCACCCGCACCTCGCCCATCGACAAGGGCAACATGAACCGCTCCTTCCCGGGCCGCCCGGACGGCACCGTGACCGAGAAGATTGCAGACTACTTTCAGCGCACGCTCTTGCCGATGGCGGATCTGGCGGTGGATTTCCATTCCGGTGGCAAGACGCTGGATTTCGTGCCCTTTGCCGCGGCGCACATCCTGGAGAACAAGGCCATCCAGGAAGCCTGCTTTGCCGCAATGAAGGCGTTCAACGCGCCCTATTCGGTGGAGCTGTTGGAGATCGACAGCGGCGGTATGTATGACACCGCCGTCGAAGAGATGGGCAAGGTGCTGGTCACCACCGAACTGGGCGGCGGCGGGTCATCGACCGCGCGCAGCAATGCGATTGCCAAGAAGGGGCTTCGCAACGTGCTGATCTATGCGGGCATCTTGCAAGGCGAGATGCAGCTGGAGGAGACCGTGAACCTGACCATGCCGGACGATGACTGCTTTTTGTTCAGCGAGGGCGACGGGCTGTTTGAGGTCATGGCCGATCTGGGTCAGGCCGTGGCCAAGGGCGATCTTTTGGCGCGGGTCTGGCCGCTGGACCGTACCGGTCAGCCGCCGGTGGAATACCGCGCCCGCCGCGCCGGACTGGTGATCAGCCGCCATTTCCCCGGACTAATCAAATCCGGCGACTGTGTCGCGGTTGTCGGCGTCACCGGCGGCTGATAGGGCGGAAGACATGCAACTGGATCAGCGCGACCTTGATATCCTGCGTGTGCTTTCGACCGAGGGCCGCATCACCAAGGCCGCACTGGCCGACCGGATCGGCCTGTCGCCGACACCCTGCTGGGACCGGCTGAAGAAGCTGGAGCAGGCCGGGCTGATCGAGGGTTACGGCGCCCGCATCAACCTGCGGAAACTGGCGCCGCATGTGACGGTCTTTGTCGCGGCGGAAATTGCCGATCACACCGCCGCCAGCTTCCGCGCCTTTGAGGCCGCGATGCAGCGTTATGAGGAAGTTACCGCCTGCTGGGCGCTTGGGGGCGGCTTCGACTACCTGTTGCAGATCGTCACCCGCGACATCGACGCCTATCAGCGGCTGATCGACGAGATGCTGGACGCCCGCATCGGCCTTTCCCGCTATTTCACCTATGTGGTGACCAAGCCGGTCAAGGGCGCAGGCGCGCCGCCACTGGATATTCTGCTGGGGCAGGGGTGATCCCGCGCCAAAGCACGTGCCGCACAGTTGTTTCTTCTGCGCCTCCCCTGAACTTCAGTCACATCCTCTGCCCGCGTCAGGCACATTCCTCTGTAAGACATGAGGAGGACAGCCATGACAGAGAAAGCGCTCTCAGCCCGGACCGGGATTGCCGACAAGGCTCTGGTACGCTCTTTTTCCTACATAGGCGGCAAATGGCGCGCCGCCGCCAATGGCGAGACCTTCCCGGTTTGCGATCCAGCGGACGGAGCGGAACTAGGCCATGTGGCCAGCCTTTCAGCAGAAGAATCCTCTGCCGCGGTGGATGCGGCACAGGCGTCCTTTCCGGCTTGGGCCGGGATGCTGCCGCAACAGCGCGCCGCCATCCTTCGCCGCTGGTTTGAGCTGCAGCTGGATCACAAAGAAGACCTCGCCCGCATCATGGTGCTGGAACAGGGCAAGCCGCTATCCGAAGCGCGCGGCGAAATCGACTATGGCGCTGCCTTTGTGGAGTTCTACGCAGAAGAAGCCAAGCGCCCCAACATCGAAGGCGTGACCAGCCATCTGCCCGATGCCGAGGTGGAGCTTTGGCGGGAACCCGTAGGCGTGGCAGCGCTGATCACGCCGTGGAACTTCCCCTCTGCCATGCTGACCCGCAAGGCCGCCGCAGCGCTGGCGGCGGGCTGCACCGTAGTGGCGCACCCCTCGGCCGAAACCCCGTTCAGCGCGCTGGCGCTGGCAGAGCTGGCGGAGCGCGCGGGCTTTCCGCCGGGGGTGTTCAACGTGGTGACCGGCAACGCGCCTACCGTCGTCGAACCCTGGACCCGCGACACCCGCGTGCGGGCGCTGTCCTTCACCGGTTCAACGGAGGTGGGCAAGCTGCTCTACCGCCAGTCGGCGGACACGGTGAAGCATCTGGTGATGGAACTGGGCGGCCACGCGCCGGTGCTCGTCTTCAAGGGTTGCGATCTGGACAAGGCTGTCCGCGAAACCATCAAGGCCAAATTCGCCACCTCCGGCCAGGACTGCCTCGGCGCCAACCGGATCTTCGTGGAGCGCCCGGTCTATGCGGAATTCTGCACCCGGTTTACCGAGGCCGCCAAGGCGCTGACCCTCGGCCCGGGCATGGAGGATTGCGACCTCGGCCCGCTGATGAATGAGAGTGCGGTGAAAAAGCAGGAGGAGCACGTCGCCGACGCGCTGGCCAAGGGCGCAACGCTGGCCTGCGGCGGGAGGCGGCACCCCTTGGGACCGCTGTTTTTTGAGCCAACCGTGCTGACCGATGTGCCTGCGGAGGCGCTGATCATGATGGAGGAGACATTTGGCCCCGTCGCAGCCATCACGCCGTTTGACAGCGAGGAGGAGGCCGTGGCGCGCGCCAATGACAGCGAATACGGGCTGGTCGCCTATGTCCACAGCCAGGACCCGCGCCGCATCTACCGCCTCAGCCGGGCGTTGCAATACGGCATGGTGGCGGTGAACCGCACCAAGGTCACCGGCGCGCCGATCCCCTTTGGCGGCACCAAGCAATCCGGCCTTGGCCGCGAGGGCGCGCGTCTCGGCATGGAGGAATTCACCGAGGTCAAATACGTCTGCCGCGACTGGGCGTGACGGACCAAAATCTTCGAAGATTTCTGCCAAGAGTTTTCGAAGACTTTTGGCCGCAGAACGCAAACGGAAGGAAAATTCAATGCTGAAGAACGACCAGCTTGACCAGTGGGACCGCGAGAACTTTTTCCACCCCTCGACCCATCTGGCACAGCACGCCCGCGGCGACAGCCCGAACCGGGTGATCAAGACCGCCTCCGGCGTGTTCATCGAAGACCGCGACGGCAACAAGCTGCTGGACGCCTTTGCCGGGCTTTATTGCGTGAACGCAGGTTATGGCCGCCAGGAGATCGCTGAGGCCATCGCTGATCAGGCGCGGGAGCTGGCCTATTACCATTCCTATGTGGGCCACGGCACCGAAGCGTCGATCACGCTGGCCAAGATGATCCTGGACCGCGCGCCCGCAAACATGTCCAAGGTCTATTTTGGCCTCGGCGGCTCGGACGCGAATGAGACCAACGTCAAGCTGATCTGGTATTACAACAACATCCTGGGCCGTCCGGAGAAGAAGAAGATCATCTCCCGCTGGCGCGGCTATCACGGCTCAGGGCTGGTCACCGGCTCGCTGACCGGGCTGGAGCTGTTCCACAGGAAGTTCGATCTGCCGGTGGAGCAGGTGATCCATACCAAGGCGCCCTATTACTACCGCCGCAAGGATCTGGATCAAAGCGAGGAACAGTTCGTGGCCCATTGCGCCGCTGAGCTGGAAGCGCTCATCGAGCGCGAGGGGGCGGACACCATCGCCGCTTTCATCGGCGAGCCGGTCTTGGGCACTGGCGGCATCGTGCCGCCGCCGGCCGGGTACTGGGATGCCATTCAGGCGGTGCTGAAGAGACACGACATTCTGCTGGTGGCGGATGAGGTGGTGACCGGCTTCGGGCGGCTCGGCTCCATGTTCGGTTCTGATCGCTACGGCATCGAGGCCGATATCATCACCATCGCCAAGGGCCTCACTTCGGCTTATGCGCCGCTGTCGGGCTCCATCGTCTCGGACAAGGTCTGGAAAGTGCTGGAGCAAGGCGCAGACGAAAATGGCCCGATTGGCCACGGCTGGACTTATTCGGCGCACCCGATCGGCGCCGCCGCCGGGGTGGCCAACCTCAAGCTGATAGATGAGCTGAACCTTATCAGCAATGCCGGCCAGGTAGGTGCCTATCTGAACGCCACCATGGCAGAGGCGCTTTCGGGCCATGCCAACGTGGGCGAGGTGCGCGGCGAGGGGATGCTGTGTGCGGTGGAGTTCGTCCAAGACAAGGACAGCCGCACCTTCTTTGACGCCGCCGACAAGATCGGGCCGCAGGTCTCCGCTAAGCTGCTGGAGCAGGACAAGGTGATTGCCCGGGCCATGCCGCAGGGCGATATCCTGGGTTTTGCGCCGCCCTTCTGCCTGAACCGTGCCGAGGCCGATCAGGTGGTGGACGCCACACTGCGCGCGGTGAAGTCTGTGCTGGGCTAACCGCCAGCCGGGCTGTGTTGCGCTCAGTTGCGGCAGATCTTCAGGCAGGCGCGCAATCCGCGCCTGCAGTAGCCTAGATGGGGTGGCCTGCCGACGCTGCCCAAAAAGACCAGTACTCAGTTAAGAGCGGGAAAATGGACTGCCCGCAGACCATTACCCCTTGCGCAAGGGTTATATTTCGATAAAACTCGAAATATGGAAACAATGATTCCCCTCCGCCTCTCCGTTCTTGGGCACCCTCAGCGCCTTTCGGTGTTCCGGTTGCTGATGCGCCGGTTTCCGGACAGGGTTCCTGCCAGTGAAATCGGGGCAGCGCTCGATGTGAAATCCAGCACATTGTCGTCATATCTCTCTGCTTTAATGCAGGCGGGGCTGGTGACGCAGGCCCGCGAAGGGACCTGGCTCTACTACCAGGCAGATATGGGCGGCATCCGCGACACGATGGAGGCGCTGTTCTTCGACTGCTGCCGTGGCCGCCCGGAATTGTGCCTACCTGTCCGGCCCGGCTTGCAATCAGAGGATTCATCCATGACAGACCCGCGCTACAATGTTCTGTTTATCTGCACGGGTAACTCGGCCCGCTCGATCTTTGCCGAAACGCTTCTGCGTAGCATTGGCGGTGATCGGTTCAATGTCTATTCGGCAGGCACCAAACCCTCTTCCGAGCTCAACCCGTTCGCCGTCGAAACCTTGCGTGCCAAGGGCCACGCGGTGGGCAGTCTGCGCGCCAAGAATGTAATCGAATTCACCGGCAGCACTGCGCCTAAATTCGATTTTGTCTTCACGGTCTGTGACCAGGCTGCAAACGAGGAATGCCCGGCCTGGGAAGGGCAGCCGATTTCGGGTCACTGGGGCATGCCGGACCCGGTCAAGGCCGAAGGCAGCGAAGCGGAAAGGAGCCTCGCGTTCCAGCAGGCCTATGGCACCCTCAAGAACCGGATCCAGGCCTTTTCTGCCCTGCCCATCGCCGAGCTGGACCGCATTTCGCTGCAGAAGGCAGTGGACGATATTGCCCTGAATCATTGACCAGTTCCGTTACCCGGCCATCCTGAACAAGAAGGAAACACCATGACTGTATACGCTTTGAACGGCCTGGGCCGCATGGGCAAGCTTGCCCTGAAACCGCTGCTGGAAAGTGGTGCGCAGATCGCCTGGATCAATGACGCTGTCGGCTCGCCCGAAATGCACGCCCACCTTCTGGAGTTCGACACGGTGCATGGCCGCTGGCAGGCGGGTTTCGGCTTTGATGACGGCGGCATCACCATCGACGGAACCCGCGTGCCGGTGCATTGCTCCCGCCGGATCGAGGATCTGCCGCTAGACGGTGTGGATGTGGTGATCGACTGCACCGGCGCTTTCAAGACCGAGGCCAAGCTGGCGCCGTATTTCGAGGCGGGTGTGAACAAGGTGGTGGTCTCAGCGCCCGTTAAGGACGGTGATGCGGCCAATATCGTTTATGGCGTTAATCACGAGATTTATGAGCCGCAGCGCCACCGCATCGTGACTGCGGCTAGCTGCACCACCAACTGCCTGGCTCCAGTGGTCAAGGTGCTGCACGAGGCATACGGCATCAAGCACGGCTCGATCACCACGATCCATAATGTGACCAACACCCAGACCATCGTCGACCGCCCTGCAAAGGACTTGCGCCGCGCGCGCTCGGCGCTGAATTCGCTGATCCCGACCACCACGGGCAGCGCCACAGCGATCACACTGATTTATCCGGAGCTGAAGGGCAAGCTGAACGGTCACGCGGTGCGGGTGCCGCTCTTAAATGCCTCGATCACCGATTGCGTGTTCGAACTGGAGCGCGAAACCACCGCCGAAGAGGTGAACGCCCTGTTCAAGGCGGCCGCCGAAGGCCCGCTGGCCGGGATCCTCGGCTATGAGGAGCGGCCGCTGGTGTCGGCGGATTACACCAATGACACGCGCTCCTCGATTGTGGATGCGCCCTCGACCATGGTGGTGAATGGCACCCAGGTGAAGGTCTATGCCTGGTACGACAATGAGATGGGTTATGCGCACCGGCTGGTGGATGTGGCCCGCATGGTCGGTGATAGCCTGTGACACCGCGCCCTGACACCAGCGCCGCGCCGCCCAGCGGGCTGGCGGCCTATGCGGCGGTGACGGCAGCCTACTGGGCCTTCATGCTGACCGACGGCGCGCTGCGGATGCTGGTGCTGTTGCATTTCCACACGCTGGGTTTCAGCCCGGTGCAGCTGGCCTATCTGTTTGTCCTGTACGAGGTTGCGGGCATGGCCACCAACCTGTCGGCGGGCTGGATCGCGGCCCGTTTCGGGCTGACCTCGACGCTCTATGCGGGCCTTGGCCTGCAGGTGGTGGCGCTGGTTGCGCTGGCGCAGCTGGATCCCGGCTGGCAGATCGCGACCTCGGTCGTCTTCGTGATGGGGGTGCAGGGGCTGTCGGGCGTGGCCAAGGATCTGGCCAAAATGGCCTCGAAATCCGCGGTCAAGCTGCTGGCGCCCAAGGAAGGCGACGGGCTGTTCCGCTGGGTCGCGCTGCTGACCGGCTCGAAGAACGCGGTCAAGGGGCTGGGCTTCCTGCTGGGGGCAGGGCTGCTGGCAACCGCGGGCTTTACTTGGGCGACGCTGGCCATGGCGGCGGTGCTGGCAGTGATCCTGGCCGCGGTTCTGCTGGCCATGCCCGCAGGCCTGCCGCGCGGGCGAAAGGGCGCCAAGTTCTCCGAGGTGTTCTCCAAATCCGCCAACATCAACTGGCTGTCGGCGGCACGGGTGTTCCTGTTCGGCGCCCGGGACGTCTGGTTCGTGGTCGGCATCCCGGTCTATTTCTATGCCGTACTTTCGGATGGCAGCGAAGCAAGCAACCGTGCGGCTTTTTTCCTGATCGGAACCTTCATGGCGGTCTGGATTATTTTTTACGGCGCCATACAGGCGTCCGCTCCGCGACTGCTGAAGGCTGCCGACCGCAGCGAGAGCGACCTGATCGCCGCCGCCCGTACTTGGGCTGCGGTGCTGGCCTTGGTGCCTGCCGTTCTGGCCGCCGCTGCAATGGTGGCAGGTGCGCCCGCTCTTTGGCTCACGGTGGTGCTGGTGGTCGGGCTTCTGGTCTTTGGCGGGCTGTTCGCGGTGAACTCATCGCTGCATTCCTATCTGATCCTCGCCTTCGCCAAGGATGAGCGGGTCACCATGGACGTGGGATTTTATTATATGGCCAATGCGGGCGGGCGCCTTGTCGGCACTGTGCTTTCCGGTCTGACGTACCAGCTTGGCGGCGTGCCCGCTTGCCTTGGCACCGCGGCAGCTATGGTGGCGCTCAGCGCGCTGGCCGTCGGGCGCCTGTCTTCGGGCACTGGAAAGGAAGCCCTGTCATGAGCATCTTCGAGAAATACCTTAGTGTCTGGGTGGCACTGGCCATGGTTTCGGGCATAGTCCTCGGCAATGCAGCGCCCGCGGTGGTTGATACTATCGCTTCGGCTGAGGTTGCCGGCGTCAACCTTGTGGTGGCGGTGCTAATCTGGGCCATGGTCTACCCGATGATGATCGGGGTGAACCCCTCCAGCCTTAAAGACGTGGCCCGCCAGCCCAAGGGGCTGGCCATTACGCTGGTTGTGAACTGGCTGGTCAAGCCCTTCTCCATGGCGGCGCTTGGCGTGCTGTTCTTCGAAGTGGTCTTTGCCCCTTACGTGCAGCCAGCCAATGCGCAGCAGTATATCGCCGGGCTGATCCTCCTGGGCGCCGCACCCTGCACCGCGATGGTCTTTGTCTGGTCGCAACTGACCAAGGGGGATGAAAGCTACACCCTGCTGCAGGTTTCGCTGAACGATCTCATCATGGTGTTTGCGTTTGCCCCGATCGTTGCCTTCCTGCTGGGGGTCACCGATATCCAAGTGCCCTGGAGCACGCTGATCCTGTCTGCGGTTCTTTTTGTTGTGCTGCCGCTGACGGCGGGGCTGTGGACGCGGAATCGTCTGGTCAGCGAGGCGCGGATTGCGGGATTTCTTTCCCGGGTCAAACCGCTGTCGGTTATCGGCCTTATCGCAACGGTAACGATTCTGTTCGGCCTTCAGGGAGGGGTGATCCTGGACCGCCCGGCGGTGATTGCCATGATCGCAGTGCCGATCCTGATCCAGAGCTATGGAATCTTCATTGTTGCCTATTGCGCGGCCTATGCCCTGCGGGTTCCGCACAAGATTGCGGCCCCCTGCGCCCTGATTGGTACCTCGAATTTCTTTGAATTGGCCGTGGCTGTGGCAATCAGCCTGTTCGGCCTCCATTCAGGTGCGGCGCTTGCAACAGTGGTGGGTGTCCTTGTCGAGGTGCCGGTCATGCTGACGCTGGTCGCTTTCGCAAACCGGACCCGCGGACGGTTCGACGTGGCACCGGCATCCCGGCGGCAGGCCTAAGGGACTTTCTGGCGGCGGCAGCGCATGACCTGATGAGCCGGTGCGGTTAACTGTCTCTGCTTTCCCCCATTGGATGCGGGGCTGCCGGCAAAAGCACCTCCAAACGGAGGGAGCAGTTGATGCGTCTTGCTTGCCCTGTTTACCCAATTCAGCCGCAGCGGATGCTGCTCCGGCCTGCGGGCTGACTGATTGCCTGCGTGTAACGCGCCTTGGCCTAGTGGGAACGCCTGGGCCGGAGAGATACCGGCCCAGGCAAAGGCTCAGGCGAAGCTGACGCCGTTCTCGCTCATTGGCAGCTCGGTGATACGCGGGCCGGACACCGCGATGGCATTGGCCAGCGCCGGGGCTGAGGGCGGGGTGCCGGGTTCGCCTACGCCGGTCGGGGCTTCGGCGGAAGGCACGATGTGCACTTCGATGGCGCCGATATCGCCGATGCGCAGCGGTTCGTAATCAGGGAAGTTGAATTGGTCTACCTCGCCGCCGGTCAAAGTGATCTGGTCGCGCATGGCATGTCCAATGCCATAGCCGATGCCGCCCTCCATCTGCGCCTTGATCACATCCGGGTTGACCGGGATGCCGCAATCCACGGCACAGGTGATCTTTTCGATCCTGACGCCCTCCTCGGCAGTGCCGGAGATCTCCACTACCTCGGCGACATAGGATCCGAAGCTCTTGTGCACCGCGATGCCCTGGCTGCGGCCTTCGGTGGCCTTGCCCCAGCCAGCCTTTTCGGCGGCCAGTTTTAGCACGGTTGCCAGACGGTCCTGATGCTTGCTGCCGCCTTCGAGCATGGCAAGCCGGTAGTTGACCGGATCGCGGCCGGCTATGCGGGCGGCCTCGTCGATCATGGTTTCCATCACATAGCCCGTGTGGGTGTGGCCGACCGAGCGCCACCACAGAACGGTGGTGGCCTTGGCGGTGTCGGTGAGGCCGACAAACATGCCCGGGATCCGGTAGTCGCTGTCCGCCACGCCTTCGACAGAGGTGGCGTCGACACCGTCATGCACAAGCACGGACTCAAAGAAGGTGCCTTTGAGGATCGACTGCGCTGCGATGCGGTGGTCCCAGCCGGTGATGCTGCCTTCGGCGTCGAGCCCGACACGAACGCGGTGCGCCACGGCGGGGCGGTAGTAGCCGCCGGTGATGTCATCCTCGCGCGACCAGACCAGTTTCACCGGCCGCGAACGGTCGGTCAGGGCAAAGGCCATTGCCGCCTCTGCCTGATAGTCCGAGGTCGGTGTGGCGCGGCGTCCGAAAGAACCGCCTGCCAGCATTGTATTGACGCGGATCTTTTCCTGCGGCAGCTGCAGGATTTCGGCCACGGCCATGTGCGGCACAGTTGGCATCTGGCAGCCGTCGTGCAGCAGCACTCCGCCGTCTTCGGTTGCTTCGATGGTGCAGGTCAGCGGCTCCATCGGCGCATGGGCCAACAGAGGGAAGTAGAATGTGCGGTCCAGGACCGTGTCTGCGCTGTCGATCAGCGCGGCGGTGGCGGCTTGATCGGCGCCGTTGACATTGTACTGGGGCGCACTGTTGACCGCGGCCAGCAGTTCCTCACGGATCTGGTCCGAGCTGCGGGTTTCGGCGGCCGAGAAATCCCAGTCGACCGACAGCGCTTCGCGGGCCTGGAAAGCGGCCCAGGTGTTTTCGGCATAGACGGCCACACCTGCCTTGTTCGGCAGAATGGCGGCGCGGATGAAGCCCTTGACTGACTTTGCACTGCTATCGTCAATGCCGGCCGCGGAGCCGCCCATGCGCGGGCTGCGGGCGATCACCACGACCATCTGGTTCGGCAGATGCACGTCCATCGCAAACTTCGCGCTGCCGTTAGTCTTGATCAATGAATCCTTGCGGCGCACAGCGGTATTGCCGATCAGCCGGAATTCTCCGGGCTCCTTCAGCCGCGGCTCTGCCGGGGCTTCCATCTGCGCTGCCGCGGCGACGAACTCGCCCATCGGGGCTGTGCGGCCTGCTCCCTTGATGATGCCATTCTCGATCACCAGAGCCGACGGATCAGTATCCCAGGATTGCGCGGCTGCAGCGATCAGCATTTCACGTGCAGCGGCACCGGCCTGGCGGTACTGCATGAATGAGTTGGCCATGGCAGTGGAGCCGCCGGTGCCCTGGAAGGGGCCGAAGGCCAGGTTGTTGAACAGTTGCGGGTCGGAGGGTGCGAATTCATATTGAACTTGCTCAAGCGCTGCCCCCAATTCCTCGGCGATCAGGGTACTGAGGCCTGTGGCCGGCCCCTGACCTGTCTCGAAGTGCTTGATGATGGCCGTGACGGTGCCGCTGGTGTCGATCCTGACAAAGGGGTTCAGCTGTGCGGGTGCTGCGCCCGCGGCCAGTGCACCATTGGGCCGGGCGCCAATGTAGAGGACAGCAGCAGCGGCGGCGGCGGACTTGAGGAAGCCGCGGCGGGAAGTGTTTACGGTCATATCAGGCCTCCATAATCTCGGATGCGCGCAGAATCGCGGCGCGGATGCGCTGGTAGGTGGCGCAGCGGCAGGCGTTGCCGTTCATATAGTCGTCGATCTCTTCTGCCGAGGGCTTGGGGTTTTCGCTGAGCAGGCCGACCGCAGACATGATCTGGCCCGACTGGCAATAGCCGCATTGCACAACGTCCAATTCGACCCAAGCAGCCTGCACCGCCTGGCCTATCCTGCTTTCAGAAATCTTTTCGATGGTTGTGATTTCGGCACCCTCGAGATCCTCGATATAGGTCTGGCACGACCGTACTGGCTCTCCGTTCAGATGCACGGTGCAGGCCCCGCAGGACGCCACGCCGCAACCGAACTTTGTGCCGGTGAGTTTCAGTTCGTCCCGGATCACCCACAGAAGCGGGGTTCCGGGTTCGGCTTCGACCTGATGCGTCTGGCCGTTGAGTTTCAAGGATATTGCCATGGCTGTGGAGTCTCCCCTTAGCTGGTTCGGTATCGGGCCGATCCGGAGGCGGTGCGGCTGTAACCAACGCGGTTGCTGCCGTGTCCGTGGCCCTGCTGATCGGGATGCGGCCAATATAGTAGCCGCGGCGCGGATCGCGTTGCCTGATCCTCCGAATGACTTGCCTGATCCTCCGGGTTGCAGGAGGCGGCCGGGAATTGCGCTGTATTGCGGGGCTCTGGCAGGGTAAGTATAGGCCATCGTCGCAAGCGGAGAAGGGAAACGTGCAGATGGTTCCGCAGCAGTTGATCACTGAAGTCTCGGAATTTGTCCGCCGCCGGAATGCCTTTGGTGAACCCTGCGAAACCGGCATCCCTGGCCTGCTGGCCTACTGTAACCCGCAGCGCACCACAATCGAGTCGCAGTTCTATGAACCTGTCATGTGTCTGGTGCTGCAGGGGGCCAAGGAGGCGCATGTGGGCGGCCGGACGATCCGCTATGGCGCCGGGGCCTCGCTGATTGTCAGCCATGCGCTGCCGGTCAGGGCAGGCGTGACCGAGGCCAGCCCCGCGGCGCCCTATGCCTCACTCGTGATGCAGATCGACATCGCCATCGTGCGCAGCCTGCATGATGAGATCGGGGGCAGCCAGCCGGCCGAGACGGGCCATGAAACGCTGAGCGTCGCCGAGGCGGATGCACCGCTGCTGGATGCCACCGCGCGATTGTTCCGGGCAGTGCAGGATCCGGTCGAGGCGCAGACGCTGACCCCGCTGATCCGCAAGGAGATCCATTTCCGCCTGCTGCGCGCCCGCCACGGCGGAATGCTGCGCCAGCTGCTGCAGCATGAAAGCCCGGCGAGCCGGATCTGCCGGGTGATCTCGCTGATCCGCGCTGACTGCAAGGCTCATCTCACGGTGGCTGCGATGGCCGCCGCCGCGGGGATGAGCCAATCGACTTTTCATGAACACTTCAAGGCACTGACCGCCACGACGCCGCTGCAGTATCAGAAGGAGCTGCGCCTGCTGGAGGCTCGCCGTCTGTTGCTGAGTGGCACCCCGGTCTCGGCGGCGGCCTATGACGTGGGCTATGAAAGTCCGGCCCAGTTCAGCCGGGAATACGCCCGGAAATTCGGGCTGCCGCCGCGGGAAGAGCGGTTGGGGGCTGCGCTGGCATCCTAGCCTCTTCCGCTTCAGGCGCCGGAGGCCGGAGTGCTGCTGTCAATGCACCTTGCGCGACAAGTGGCCGGAGGGTGCGCCAATAACCGCCCAGTGAGCTGTTCAGGCTGTCAGATGGGCTGGTCCGATCTTTAGATCGGATCATTCAGAACTTGGTCCGCCTGTAAATCAAAATCTGTGGGAAGGTTGCGGAGAGAATTGCAGCACATCTTCATTTTGTCGATGATTGCGATCCGTGCATGGGTAAACCTTTCAATCGGCCCGTCGGGAAAATGCTACAGTTTGCATCGGAGCTGCATCCTTGCGGTACGGAAAGCTTTCAACGCTCATCGACACCCCACCAGCGCATTGTCTGGCGGCAATGATGGTCGACAGCCCTTGCAACCTGTTCGGTGTCCTGGGCGCGCAGGGCAGCGATGATGGCAAGGTGCTCTTCCATCGCGCTAACAATGCGGTCGACCAGAAAGGCGCGGGCGGCCTGGATTACCGACAGGCGGTTCCGGTTGGCATCATAGACAGAGCGCAGGAAGGGGTTGTCCAGCCCGTTCGCCAGCAAGTCATGCAGGCTTAGGTCGGTTTGAAGCGCCTGTGCGGGCAGATCGCCGACGTTTCCCGATTGCGCCTGCTGCAGCATGTCCTCATGCGCGCCGCGAAGGCTATTGAGCGGCAGGGGTGTCCCGGCGCGGATCAGTCGGCAGGCGCCTTCTTTGTCGAGCAGAGCCCGCATGTCCAGGCAGGCGCGTGTAGTTTCCGGGCTGGCGTCCATCACCACGATGCCGCGTTTGGGCAGGATACTGACCAAAGACTGCGTCTCTGCCCGTTTGACTGCCTCCCGGGTGGCAGCAATCGGATACCCAAGCGATTCCACCAGCTGCGGCATGGTAATAAACTCATTGGCCCTGAGTGCGCCTTGCCGCAATGCGGCGATCAGCGCTTCAAAGGCCTGATCCGCTTGCAGCTCCTGTCCTGATCCGGTCGCGTCTTTCATGCTCAACCCTTTGAATACCATGTGAATCCGGAAGTCCTTCAAGAAATACAGATAGTATCTATTTGGATTCCCTGATTGTTCTCACCTTAAAATAGCTCCTAACATTTTACAGAAGATGTCAACAGACATTTAAATATGGCGGCAAGGGAGGAACACATGCCAACGCATCAACAGGAGATAGACACGGACCTGCAAAATGGTGAGATCAGAATGCCACATATCTACGTGATCCTTTTTGTGTTCACGGCGCTGGCTGCGCTGGCGACACACTTCATTCCAGCCGGCCTTTATGATCGGGTGACGCTGCCGAACGGGCGCAGCGCCATTGACCCGGACTCTTTCCGCTATGTCGAATCCAGCCCGGTGGGCTGGGAGCAATTTATGCTGGCCGTGCCGAACGGGCTGGCGAATGCCTCTACGGTGGTGTTCTTCACCTTCATTATTGGCGGCATGTTCATGGTGATCCGCCGCACTGGCGTGATCGACGTGGTGGTGGACAAGCTGACGCGGCGCTTTGCGGCGCGCAGTGTGATGATGATTCCGGCCCTGATGGTGATCTTTGCGGTGGTGGCTACCTTGATTGGCACCCAGGAACTGGCGCTGGTCTATGTGCCGGTCATCCTGCCCCTGATGATCGCGCTGCGATTTGACTCGATCACCGCGGTTGCCACTGCGCTGCTGGCGACAACGGCAGGATTTACCGCCGGAGTGCTGAACCCGATCAACACCGGGCTGGGCCAGACCATTGCCGAACTGCCGCTTTACTCCGGTGCCGGGCTGCGGTCTCTTCTGTTCATCTGCCTGTTGGGAGCCGGGATCGCCTATCTGATGCGTTATGCGCTTCGGGTGCAGAAAACGCCTGAAGCGAGCCTGCTGGCCGATGACCCCAAGGAAGCGGCCAAGCGTGATACTTACGTGCATGACCTGGAAGCTCCGACGATGCAATTCAGCACCCGCCAGGCCTGGGCCGGGGTCGCCGCACTGATGTTCTTCGGTCTGATGGTCTGGGGTGTGCTGACCCGCGGCTGGTTCATGATGGAAATGGCCGGCCTGTTCGTGCTGATGGGCGCGACTGTGGGGCTGATTGCCGGGCTGACGCCAGGCAAAATCTGCGATGCCTTCAACGAAGGATTCCGCGATGTGCTGGTGGGCGCCATCATTGTCGGTCTCGCGCGCGCTGTTGCGGTGATGCTGGAGCAGGGCCAGGTGATGGATACGCTGGTGCATGGATTGGGCAATCTGGTCGGGGACTTTCCCAGCTCGGTTTCCGCGGTCGGCATGTTCCTGTCGCAGCTCGGGTTTAACTTCGTGGTGCCGTCGGGCAGCGGCCAGGCCCTGGTTACCATGCCGATCATGGCGCCAGTGTCGGATCTGATCGGTGTTACCCGCCAGAATGCGGTGCTGGCCTATCAGCTGGGCGACGGTCTTTCGAACATCCTGTACCCTACCTCCGGCTACTTCATGGCAACACTGGCCCTGGCCGGAGTATCCTGGGACCGCTGGGTGCGCTTCTTTCTACCGCTGTTCGCCATCTGGGTAGCGATCGCCGCAGTATTCCTGATCTACGCGCAAGCGGTGAACTGGACTGGCTGAGTCAAAGGCGGAAAACGACGAAGGAAGAACGGCGGCCGCATATCGGCCGCCGTTTTGTTTTGGCCTCTGCGTTGAGCTTAAAATCAAGGTCCGCACGCTGCGAGTTGCACGCCAGAGTTGACCCGCTTTGCAGTATGCCCCTCCTCGAACGGATGCGATATGTTCCAGGTGAGAACGAGCGCCCTGATCCGGCACTTCGGTAGCCAAGGCACTCATTTTTTCCTTAGCGTTACCTGCGCGTGCAGGATCAGTCTTTCAAATGCTAAGCGGCAGAGAAGTTGCAAGAGTGCTTGCATTGCAGCAGTGATAACGCCGAAGCACGATACAGTGCGATGGCGGTTGGCATATGCGGGCCATCAATTCGAACGGATGGCGTCAAAAATCTTGACTATGCCGGGGGAAACAGAATGCACAATTGGAACGATCTCAGATTCCTGATTGCAGTGGCAAACGAGGGTTCGACCTTGGCTGCGGCGCGAAAGCTGGGTGTCGATCAGACTACAGTTGCCCGACGTATCGGCGCTCTTGAACGGGCATTGGGTGTTGCGCTGTTCGAGAGGAGGGCAGAGGGTTACACGCTGACTCAGCGGGGTCGCGACGCTCTGGCACTGGCCAGCCGCGTTGAAGGCGAAGCTCGCGCGCTTGAGGAGGCAGCCGGCGAATGGCGGCGCAGCGTCACTGGTCTGTTGCGCGTAATCACGACGGAAGCCCTCGCAGTGGGGGTTGTCGCCCCGCTGGTTGCGGAGATTCGCAAGACCTGGCCGGAACTAAACGTCGAGCTGCTGGCAGACGATCGCAGGCTGGATTTACGCGCAGGCGAAGCGGATATTGCAATCCGGCTCGGCGATATTGCCCCGGAACCCGAACTCGCCGGACGGCGCCTCGGCGACAGCCATTGGGCACTCTTCTGTTCGATGATCTATGCGGAACGGAACGGCTTACCGGAGACGCCGACCGATCTGGCGGAGCATCCGGTTATTGCGGGCGGCGGTGCGATGACGCAACTTCCGGCGCACCGGTGGCTGGCCGAACTGGCGCCAGATGCTCCGGTAGCGCTGCGCTGCAACACGGTTCAAAATCTTGCCGCGGCGGTGCGCTCGGGCAACGGCATTGCGCCATTGCCGGTTTTCCTTGCTGGCGGTGATCCATCGTTTGTGCGCTGTCTGCCAGCGCTTTCAATGAGCGCCCCGATCTGGCTGTTGTACCGCTCCGGGCAGCGCAATGAGCCGCATCTGCGGGTGTTCGTCGACGCCGTATCGGAGCGGTTTTTGTCGATGCGAAGCCGGTTTGCCGGCGCTTAGGCCTATTCGGCCGTCATTCGGGCGGGGGCAGCCGCGGGGGCTGGAAAGCCGAGCTGACGCGCTTGCGCAGCCCCGTCCCGTGCCCCCAGCGACTGGCGATCTTTCCGTTCGAAATCTCGAACCACTCGATGGCTACGAGTTCGTAGGTCCAGCCGGTCGGCTCGGTGAAGCCAAGAAACGGTGCTGTCCAGCATCCCTGCTCGCAGTACCGCACCGCAACATGGTTGCCGTCGGCAATTATTTCCTGCACGTCGAGGTGCATGTTCAGCCCGTCATGCAATTGCTTCCAGATGGGCAGTGCAAAATCCAACCCGCCTGATCCCGTAACCCCTTGGATGCGCGCATCCGACGCAAACTGCGCGAGCAGCCGCTTCCAATCGCCGGCGTTCATCGCGTCGACGTAGTCCAGAACCACAGCCTTGCACAGCTCGTTTCTTGTCATTTCTGAATTTCCCTCTGAATTCGCAGCGGTCGTAGCGCCTGCTGGCGTCTGCATACGATCAGAAACTTTGCCGCGGGAGGCGCGATGTTGCAGCCGGATCCTGCAAAGTTGCAGAAGCTCGCCGGCGGTGCTGAATGGCAGGTTCGGATCGATTGCAAGCGTCATTGGACTCAGTTCACCGGCAGAATTCTTCCGCCGTGCTGCCGTTCCAGGTTCGTAAGGCCGTAGGAAAAACAAATGCCAGTTTGCGATATTGCAGCGCGTCGTGCAGGCCGCAGAAGAAAGGCGCTAGATCGCTGGCGACCGGCCGCACTGGCTTATGTCTGCTTGGCCGGGATTTTGGGCGGACCCGCAATTTCATACATGGGAGCGCGGCGACCGATGGTCGGCACATTGCGCGACGCAATGCCTGGATGGTTTCAGTCCGGATGCTTCCCTTCCAGCATACAGACGCCCCGGGCTCTCTGATTGTTGAAATCCAGCCGTTTTTAAAGCGAAGCAGCCGCGCGGCTGGCCTGGTCGTAGTGGCCTGAAAGTGAGCGCAGGCTTCGGGCTATCTCGCGCAGGTCATTGCCCGGCAGCTCGGCGCCGGCCAGTCCGTCCAGCAGGCACTGCCGGCGGACGTCCCGGTAAGCGGAGCAGACAGCTGCACCCTCGGCGGAGGTGCGGTAAAACACTTCCTTGCCGCGCTTCTCGGAGTCCAGCAAACCGGCCTTGAGCAGCTTGCGCAGCCCGTAGTTCACGGTGTGGTTGTCCTCGATGTTCAGCAGGAAGCAGATGTCGGAAAGGCGCTTGTCCTTGCCGCGGTGGTTGACGTTGTGCAGGATCAAGATTTCCAGCGGGCTGAGGTCGGGCTGCCCTGCTGCGGCCATGCAGCGCGTGGTCCAGCGTGAAAACGCGTTAAAGGCGACGATCAGCCCGTATTCCAGTTCCGACATTTCCCAGCCTTCGCCCTCTGCCAAGTGACGGGAGGAGACGATTCGGCGGCCGTCGGGTTGATTAGAAGCCATCAGTTGACCCTGTTTTGTTGATAAAACCCCGGTGTTTTATCTGCGTTTGAGCATAGAAATGCAAAGTATCAGAGAGATCAAGCGGGCTGAGGGCTACATTTGCATAACGTTGACAAATTATCAGTGTTATGGTTACAAAGTGGCAATAAACCGCATTGGGAGGAAAAAATGCAGATGAAGAATATGCTGGGCGGCGCGGCCGTTTTGATTGCCGGGCTGTCGGCTTCGGTGCAGGCGGCGACCTGGGACATGCCGACGCCTTATCCGGACGCCACGTTCCACACCAAGAACATCGTCGAGTTTGCCGGTGACGTTGCCGAGGCGACCGAGGGCGGGCTGGAGATCAAGGTCCATTCGGCCGGATCGCTGTTCAAGCACCCGGAAATCAGCAAGGCCGTGCGCAGCGGCCAGGTGCCCGCGGGCGAATTCTTCCTGTCGCTCTTGGCCAATGACAACCCGGCGTTCGGCGCCGACTCGCTACCGTTCCTGGCGACCAGCTATGAAGAGGCCGAGCGGCTGTGGGCGGCGCAGAAGGATGTGATCGACGGGCTGCTGGACGAGCAGGGGCTGATGGCGCTCTATGCCGTGCCGTGGCCGCCGCAGGGTCTGTACACCACCAAGGAAATCAACAGCGTCGAGGATCTGGCGGGTCTGAAGTTCCGCACCTACAACGCGACGCTGGAGCAGTTCGCCAACCTGGCGGGCGCTGCGCCGACCCAGGTTGAGGTGCCAGACATTCCGCAGGCCTTCAGCACCGGCCGGGTCGAGGCGATGATCACCTCGCCCTCCACCGGGGTGAACTCCAAGGCCTGGGACTTCCTGACCCATTACACCGATATTCAGGCTTGGATCCCGAAGAACATCGTGGTGGTGAACAAGCGCGCGTTCCGCCGTCTGGACGAAGCGACCCAGACCGCCATTCTGGAAGCCGCGGCTGAGGCCGAGGCGCGTGGCTGGGAGATGAGCCGGGCCGAGACCAGCAGCCAGATCGAAGTGCTGAAGGAAAACGGCATCACCGTGTCGGAGCCGTCGGAAGAGCTGATGGAAGGCCTGCGCGCGATTGGCGCCGTGATGCTGGAAAACTGGAAAGGCGAGGCCGGGGAGGCCGGTGCCACCCTGCTGAACGCCTACCAGCAGTAACATGACCTTGACCGGACGCCGCGGGCGGCGTCCGGTCTCCTGGGGAGGAGGAGCAGCCATGCGGGTTGTGCTTGATTTCATCTACCGTGCGGCCGGCGGGCTGGCAGCACTGTTTATCGTGGCCATTGTGGCGCTGGTCTTTGCACAGGTGTGCCTGAACCTCGCTGACAAGATCGCGGTGGCGCTGACCGGAACCGGAGTGGGGCTGACGATCCCGTCTTATGCGGATTTCACCGGCTTTTTCCTGGCGGCTTCGACCTTTCTGGCGCTGGCCTATGCGCTGCGCGCGGGCGGCCATATCCGGGTGACGCTGCTGACCAACCGGCTGCCTGCTGCCGCGCATCGCGCAACGGAACTGTGCGTGACCCTGCTGGCGCTGGTGATGAGCGGCTATGCCACCTGGTACATGGGGCTGCTGCTGCTGGAGTCGCTGGAGTTCGGCGACCGCAGCGCGGGCATGGTGTCAGTGCCGCTGTGGCTGCCGCAGGCGCCGGTGGCGCTTGGCCTTGCGATCCTTACCCTGGCGCTGGCGGACGAGCTGGTCTCGATGCTGCGCGGTGCGCTGCCCTCCTGGGAGGGCAAGGGCGAAAATCTTCTGAGCGAATAGGGGATCATCATGTCGGTTGCCGCGCTTTCCATCATTCTTCTGGTCCTTCTGTTCCTGTTCCTGGGCGCCGGCCTGTGGGTGGCCTTTGCGCTGCTGGGCGTGGGCATCGCCGCCATGGCGCTGTTCACCGAGGCGCCGCTGGGGCTGGTGATGGCCACCACCATGTGGGGCCACAGCAACTCCTGGGCCTTGGCGGCGCTGCCGCTGTTCATCTGGATGGGCGAGATCCTGTTTCGCTCGCGCCTGTCGGAGGACATGTTCACCGGGCTGTCGCCCTGGATGAACCGGCTGCCCGGGCAGCTGCTGCATGTGAACGTCTTTGCCTGCGGCATCTTTGCCGCGGTGTCGGGATCGTCTGCGGCCACCGCTGCCACCATCGGCAAGCTGTCGATCCCGGAGCTGGCGCGGCGCGGCTATCCCGAAAAATTGGTGATCGGCACGCTGGCCGGTTCCGCCACGCTGGGGCTGCTGATCCCGCCGTCGATCATCCTGATCGTCTATGGCGTGGCGACCGAGCAATCCATCGCCCGGCTGTTTGTCGCGGGCGTGCTGCCCGGCGTGCTGCTGGTCGGCCTGTTCGTGGGCTATGTGGTGGTCTGGGCGCTGCTCAATCGCAGCCAGCTGCCCACTGAGGACATTGCCGCCACCTTCCGCGAGAAGCTGAAGCGCGCCCGCAGGCTGCTGCCGGTGGTGCTGCTGATCGGCGGGGTGATCGGCTCGATCTATGCGGGGATTGCCTCGCCCACCGATGCTGCAGCTGTTGGCGTGGTGCTGGCGCTGCTGCTCTCGTGGCAGAGCGGCTCGCTGACCCGGCAGAGCTTTACCGAGGGGCTGATGGGGGCGACGATCACCTCCTGCATGATCGCCTTTATCCTGGCGGGGGCGTCGTTCCTGACCGTGGCGATGGGGTTCACCGGCATTCCGCGCATCCTGGCGGAGTGGATCGGCTCCTTGAACCTCTCCACCTTCACCCTGCTGGCGGCGCTGACCATCTTCTTTGTGATCATGGGCTGCTTCCTCGACGGGATCTCGGTTGTGGTGCTGACCGCCTCGGTGATCATGCCGATGGTGCTGGAGGCGGGCATTGATCCCTTGTGGTTTGGCATCTTCCTGGTGATCGTGGTGGAGATGTCGCAGATCACGCCGCCGGTCGGTTTCAACCTGTTTGTGCTGCAGTCGCTGACCGGGCGGGACATTCTGACCGTGGCCAAGGCGGCGCTGCCGTTCTTCTTCCTGATGGTGGTGGCGCTGGTGCTGATCGTGCTGTTCCCGTCCATCGTGACCTTCCTGCCGGAGCAGATGTGATGGCTGAGGTGAGCGCAGCAAATCCTGGCCCCGAAATCCGCACGGTGGGGGTGGACGGGATGCTGGTGAGCTTTGGCAGCCGCCTGAGCGAGTCGGCCAACCGCGCCGCCCTGGCGTTCCGTGCGGCACTGGCCGGGGAAAGCTGGGACGGGGTCGAGGAAGTCTCTACCTCGCTGGTGTCGGCCTATGTGCGGTTTGATTTGCGGCATCTGGACCATGCGGCGCTGCGGGTGCGGCTGGGGGCGCTGCTGGCGCAGAGCGACTGGTACGCGGCGGAGCTGCCCGGCCAGCGCCGCCTGTGGCGCATCCCGGCAGTGTTCGGCACCGAGCTGGCGCCGCAGCTGCCGCAGGCTGCAGAAGCCGCGGGGATGACAGAGGCAGAGGCGGTGGCCTCGCTGTCGGCGGCGCGGGTGCGGGTGCAGACCATCGGTTTTGCCCCCGGCCAGCCCTATCTGGGCGAGCTGCCGGAGGCCTGGGACATTCCGCGCCAAACCCAGCTGACCACGCGCATTCCCGAAGGTGCGCTGGCGGTGGCGATCCGGCAGCTGGTGCTGTTCTCGGTGGCGACGCCGACCGGCTGGATGCACGCAGGCCAGACCGCGGTGCGGCTGTTCCGCCCGGATGCGGAGGAGCCGTTCCTGCTGCGCCCTGGCGATGAAGTGCAATTCACCCCGGTTACGCCGGAAGAGCTGCAAGGCTTGCGGCGCGATCCGCTGGGCGGCGCCAAGGCGGAGGATCTGTCATGACCGGCACGTTGACTGTCCTGCGCGCAGGGCCAGGGGTGACGGTTCAGGACCTCGGCCGCCCGGGCTGGCTGGAATACGGGGTGTCACGCGGCGGCGCTGCCGACCGGCTGGCGCTGGCCGAGGGCGCGGCGCTGCTTGGGCAGGGCGCGGATCTGGCAGCGGTCGAGATGGCCGGCATGGGCGGCGAGTTTCAGGCGGATAGCGATCTGCGCATCGCCCTGACCGGCGCGCCGATGCGGGCGAGCATCGACGGTGCCGCCGTGGCCTGGAACGCCAGCCACCTGCTGCCCGCGGGGGCGCGGCTGGTGATCGGCGCGGCGCAGAGCGGCAGCTATGGCTATCTGCACGTCGGCGGCGGCATCCAGACGCCGGAGCATCTGGGCGCGCGCTCGGCGCATCTGGCGGCGGGCATCGGAGCGCCGCTGGCCGAAGGCGACGTGCTGGAAACCGGCCCTGACAGCGGCCGCACCACCGGGCTAGGGCTGGCGCCGGACGACCGGTTCGAGGGCGGCACCGTGCGGGTTGTGGCGAGCCTGCAGACTTCGCTGTTCCCGCAAGCTGAACTGGCGCGGTTCGAGCGGACGGCCTTCCGCCGCAGTGCCCGCGGCAACCGGATGGGCGTGCCGGTGGAGAGCGATGGCGAGGGCTTCCGCCCCGACGGCGCGCGCACGGTGGTGTCGGAGGTGATTACGCCCGGCGACATCCAGGTGACCGGCGACGGCACGCCCTATGTGCTGCTGGCGGAGAGCCAGACCACCGGCGGCTATCCCCGGATCGGCACGGTGCTGCCTTGCGACCTGCCGCTGCTGGCGCAGGCGGCGGCGGGGGCGGAGCTGCACTTCCGTTTCATTCCGCTGGAGGAGGCGGTAGAGCTGGAGCGGGCCGAAGCGGAGCGGCGCGAGGGGCTGCGCGGCCAATGCTATCCTTTGATCCGGGATCCGCGCACCATGACGAACCTGCTGTCCTATCAGCTGATCAGCGGCGCGATTGCCGGTGAAGAAGATGTCTTGTGAGGAGATGACATGACCCGAACTGTCGATCTGAATGCCGATATGGGCGAAAGCTTTGGTGCCTGGAGCCTCGGCGATGATGCCGGGCTGCTGGATATCGTGACCTCGGCCAATATCGCCTGCGGTTATCACGCGGGCGACCCGGATGTGATGGCCGCGACGATGAAAAACGCGGTGGCCAAGGGTACCGGCATCGGCGCGCATCCAGGTTTTCCTGACCTGCAGGGCTTTGGCCGCCGCCGCATGTCGGTGCCCAATGCGACGCTGGCCAATATGGTGCGCTACCAGCTAGGCGCGGCGCAGGCGATGGCGCGTGCTGCCGGAGGTGAAGTGCGGCACCTGAAGCTGCACGGGGCGCTGGCCAACATGGCCTCGGAGGACGCGGAGATGGCGCGGGCCTGCTATCAGGCGGCCTTGTCGGTGGACCCGGAAATCATCGTGATGGTGCTGGCGGGCACCGCGCAGCAGCAGGCGGCGCAGGAACTGGGCTGCAGGACGGCGTGTGAGATCTTTGCCGACCGCGCCTATAACGACGATGCGACGCTGGTGGACCGCAGTCTGCCCGGGGCGGTGATCCATGATCCGGCAGAGGCCGGGCGGCGGATGGTGGAGATGGTGCGCGAAGGCGCCATCATCACCGCCAGCGGCAAGCGCATCCCGGCGCGGATCGACACCATTTGCCTGCATGGCGACACGCCGACGGCGGTGGCCATCGCTTCTGAGGTTAAGAGCGCGCTGCAGGACGACGGTGTAAATCTGGAAAAATTCGGCGGGTCTGTATTGTAGGTTTCCGGACTGGGCCAGCAAAGCCCGTTGTTTACCGGCGGGCCTAAGCTTGCTCCCCGGTTTGGCGGCGATACAGGCTTGCCGGTTCGCCGTTGACGGTAGTGGCAGTTCAAATCCGCGATTCCGGCAGGGCAGGCGCAGCTGCCTTGGCGGGCCGGTCGTCACACGCTGAAGTCAGGACAGAAATACGCAAGCCAAGATGCCGTGGATCTGCGCAGGCCGCTGCTTCGCACTCAAGATGACGGGTTGAAAAAGTTTTTGGCAAAAGCGGTAAAAGCCTGGGTGATTGGCCGCTTGAGCGCCGCACTGCGATGCGCCATAGCGATTTGATGCCGCGGGGGGCGGCCTGCAAGGGGTACCCGGATCACCGGACTTCCATCATAACACCGTCCATCCGGCAGGTCGGTCGCCAGAAGGCCGACGCCAAATCCATTAGCTACCATTGACCGCAGCATTTCGATTGAGCTCGTTTCATGCGCGACCCGTACTGGAAAGCGGGCGTTTTGCAGCAGCGACAGGAAATATCCGCGACTGTGGGGCAGGTTCATCAGAATGACCGGCTCCTGCGCCAGGTCTTCGGCGCTGACGCTGGTCTGCCGTGCCAGCCTGTGCCCTTGCTGTAGCAAAGCATAGGGCTCCGCGGCGATCAGAGGCGTTATGACGACATCAGACGGAATGCCGAAATCGTACATCAGTGCCAAGTCTATGCGGCCTTCGGTGAGCCAGTCGAACAGCGTTTGCAGATCACCTTCGAGGAGGCAGACTTTGGCGCCGGGCCGGGCGTTTAGAAAGCCGCGCACCAACCGCGGCGCATAGCGCGGTCCAAGAGTTGAAAAAACACCCAGGTTCAGAAACTCCGGTGTGCCCTCACCGCCGCACAGCATCCAGCGTGCCTGTTTCTCCAACTCGCGCAGCTGTGCAACCTTGTGCTGCCCGAACGGGGTCAGCTCCATCCCGCGCCCGGGGATGCGGATAAACAGCTTCTGTCCAAACACTTCCTCGCAGCGGGCAATGGCTAGCGAAACCGAGGGCTGAGAAGTGTTCAGCGCGCGGCTTGCCGCGGCGGTACTGCCGGTGTCCGCGACCGCCAGCAGGATTTCAACCTGGCGGAAGTTCAATGGTATATTCAATTTTGTATACCCATCATGTGTATCCTGTATTTCTGTTTATATCATGCCGGACGCTATCCTCCAGCAAGCAATTGATGGTGAGTACATGATGGAAGATGACAAAACGGCAGGCCGCAGGCCGCTGGAGGGGATCCGGGTGCTGGACTTTTCCCGGGTTCTGGCCGGGCCCTATTGCACGGCGCTGATGGCCGATCTGGGCGCCGAGGTGATCAAGGTTGAACCCCCCGCTGGCGATGACTACCGCCACATCGGCCCATTCAGGGGCGGCGACAGCCTGCTGTTCCAATCGGTGAACCGCGGCAAGAAATCCGTCGTTCTGGATCTGAAATCCGAGGACGGCGCGGCGGCGGCGCGGGCGCTGGCGGCGGAGTGCGACGTGCTGGTCGAAAACTTCCGCCCCGGTGTGATGGAGCGGTTCGGGCTGGGTGCGGAGAATCTGTGCGCGGCCTGTCCCCGGCTGGTCTATGTGTCTGTGTCCGGGTTCGGCCAGACAGGCCCGAACCGGATGCTGCCGGCCTATGACATCATCATCCAGGCGATGAGTGGGCTGATGGATATGACCGGTGCCGAAGATGGCCCGCCGATGATGGCGGGAGATGCCTTTGCCGACGTTGCCGGCGGCATGTTCGCGGCCTTTGGCACGATGGTGGCGCTGTTCGACCGCGCCCGCAGCGGCCGGGGGCGGCATGTCGATCTGGCGCTTTACGACTCGCTGGTGTCGATGATGCCGGTGGCGGCGTGCCGGGCGCTGATGGCCGGTGAGACGCCGAAGCGCACCGGCAGCAAGCACGCGCTGTCGGCGCCGTTTGGAACCTATGGGGCCAAGGACGGCAGTTTCACCGTTGCAGTGCTGAATGACCGGCTGTTTGCCAAGTTCGCGGCGGCCATCGGCATGCCGGAACTGGCAGGTGATCCGCGTTTCGCCAGCGACAGCCTGCGGCGGCAGAATGAGCCGGCGCTGGCGCAGCATATCGAGAGCTGGGCCGCGGTCCGGGACGTGCAGAGCGTCGCCGCGCTGCTTTCCGAGGAGGGCATCCCGGCCGCGCCGCTGAGTTCGGTGCCGGAGGCCTGGGCGTCGCCGCAGGCACAGGCGCGGGAGCTGGCAACGCCCGTCACCCACCCTGCGCTCGGCACGCTGAGCGTGCCGGAGCAGCCGGTTCATTTCAGCGGTGCGCCGCGCGGCGGCCGTCAGGCAGCCCCGGAACTGGGGGCGCACACGGATGAAATCCTGCAGCAGCTGCAGAAAGGAGAGGCCAAATGAGCGGTGATCTGAACAGTGAAGAACAGGCCGTCATCGGCCAGATCGAGCGGTTTTCGAACGAGGTGCTGGCGCCTGCCGCTGCCGCGATCGATGCCGAGGGGACATTTGCAACCCTGCACTGCCCGGCGCTGGCGGAGATGGGCATCATGGGGATGAACCTGCCCGAAGCCTACGGCGGCATTGGCCTCAGCGGTCCTGCGCTCTATTGCGCGGTGGAGGCCATCGCCGGCGCCTGCGGCTCAACTGCGTCGATGCTGACGGCGCATTTTCTGGCCACGGACTCGCTGCTGCTGGGCGCGGATGAGGCGTTGAAGCAGCGGCTGCTGCCGGCCGCCGCGTCGGGCGAGGCGCTGGGGGCTTTTGCCTTGACCGAGCCGATGGCCGGCTCCAACCCGGCCGACATGCGCACCACCGCCACCCGCGACGGGGACGGCTACCGGCTGAAAGGTTCCAAATGCTTCATCTCGAACGCGGGCGGCGCGGATTTCATCGTGGTCTATGCCAAGACCGACAGCAGCGCAGGCGCGCGCGGGGTCAGTGCCTTTGTGGTGGAGCCGGGCAAGACGGACGGGGTGGAGATCGGCAGGCACGAGGAAACCATGGGGCTGCGCGGCGGCCATGTGTTCCCGGTCTCCCTTGACTGCCATGTGCCCGCGGCAAGCCGGCTGGGCGACGAAGGCACCGGATTCCGCACCGCGATGAAGGTGCTGGACAACGGCCGGATTGAGGTCGCGGCGCAGGCGACCGGCATTGCCCGCGCGGCACTGGATGCGGCGGTGTCCTATGCCAGGGAACGCGAGGTCGGCGGCCAGCCGATCAGCAATTTCCAGGGGCTGCAATGGATGCTGGCCGACAGTGCCACTGAACTGGCGGCGGCGCGGGCTCTGGGCCTGCAAGCCGCCCGCAAGCGCGGCACCGGTGAGCGCTATTCCTCGGACTCGGCCTTTGCCAAGCTTTATGCCAGCGAGGCAGCCTGGCGCATTGCCGACCGGGCGCTGCAGATCCACGGCGGCTATGGCTATACCCGTGACTTCCCGCTGGAACGCTACCTGCGCGACTTGCGGATCTTCCGGATCTACGAGGGGTCTTCGGAAATCCAGCGCACCATCATCGCCCGAGACATGCTGAGTTAATCGCCCGGCGGCTCCCAACCTGTGGGCTTCAGACGTGCATACCTTCTTACCGGCATCTTCCCGGACTACCCTGACCATCCGCCTCGCTTACTTTGCGGGCAGCGGTCATGAGTGTCGTCGTTTGGGTTATACATGGTAATTCTGGTAAGTTTCCTGACTTTTCGGTCGCGATGCATTGATGACAGCGATGGATTATGCGCTGGACACGGATTGAAATGCCTGGGAAATTTACTCTATCAGCAAACAAGGGAGCAGGTGCGGTGCAGTTCTGGTCGCGAAAGACGGCCGCCTGTATGCACTCTTTTCCGGTGAATTAGCGTATGCGTTGAGTTCTTTGCGTTGTGCTACGAAACGGCGCGGTAACTTGAGGCCTCATTTGTCATTATGCTGGAACGCAGGGGTTAGGCTGTTACTTCTTTCCCAGCTAACACAAACGAAACGCGCAATTGGGTGCGTCGCATCGAAACTTTCCTTTATTCACCGCGTCCGGCGTGTCGCTCTGCGGAAGCGGTGCGACTTTCTGCGGCGTCGCGGCGGGTACTGTGCCTTACTTCCCGAAGAATTTTGTCCGCGGGCTGGTGATCTGGCTGTCGGCGACTGCCCCCTCATGCAGGTGCCCGCGGGGCCGCCGGCAGTGGGTCAGATGGGACCGCGCGGTTCCTGCTGGGAGCGGGTGGGGTACAGCGCTCTCGCATACAGTTTTAGTACAGATGGGCAAGGCCCACGGGAACACTGACAGCCCCGAAAGGCTTTGACCGCAAAAAGGGCGACCCGCCGCTTTCGCCGATTGGATGGGGGCCGCAGAACACCGGATAGGACAAAAAACGGCGGCATGTTGGTACGCATCGTGAAGATGGGTATCATCAGGGGCTGGACATCGTTTAAGACGGATCACTCTGGAGGGCGGAGCAGGAGAACGCGCGTATATTGCTGAGGGGCTTGGCCGGAACTGGCAGTAAGGCGCCTTCGCTGCTGCTGAAAACGCACGGTGCGCTGTTCTGCTGCCACTCTCTAGTGCACATCATTCTGCTTGAAGATGCCGTCGAAGAAGGCTGACAGAGCAGCGACGCCGTCAAGCGGCAGGATGTGGGCCACATATTGGTCGGGCCGCACAACGATCATGCAGCCCTGCGCGCGGTCAATGCCGCGCATCGCGTAGATGTCTTGGCCCAGCATGTGGTCGGTGCAGAAGATCTTCTCGAAGTCGTGCAGCCCGTAGCGTCCCTTGGCCGGGCGCAGCAGGGGCGGCATGTCTTCGAAGTTCAGCGCCTTGAAATCCTGCTGGAAGATGGCGCGCAGGTCGATCAGTGCGTCCAAGTCCTCGTCCGCGCGGGTGTAGCGCCGGACCGGGGAAGCGGGATGGCTGTTCAGATAGGCGCAAAGTTTATGTATCGCGCCGCCCGAGGTTCCATTGTCATCCCTTCCGGCAAATGCGTAGATGCGCCAGCGCCCGTCTGCCTCGGCAGCATGGCCCAGCTGCATGGGCTTGGCATCCGCCAGCCGCAGGACCGGGGCCGAGTGAAAGCGCTTGCCGATGATCAGGCCCGTCGCAAGCGGCTGCTGCGCTTCCTTGGCGATGATCCGCGAAGGCTCGTAGCGGACGGCAAGACCGCCGGTGAATTCCAGGTTTTCGATGAACTGCTTCTGAAAGCGTGGCATTTCGCTGCCGTCCAGCTCGGATTGGCTGGGTGGCGCGCTCATTATGCGGGCCCATTTGTGATCGGTCTCGATAAGGCGTTCGGCCTCCAGCCGGCGCTCGGCAGAGTAGCTGTGCAGCAGCTCCGGGTCCGAACGGCCGGTCAGGACATGGGCCAGCTTCCAGCCGAGGTTGAAGGTATCGCCCATGGACACGTTCATGCCCTGGCCAGCCTTGGGGCTGTGGGTGTGGCAGGCGTCTCCGGCCGTGAAGACGCGCGGCGCGCGGCGGGCGGTCTCATCCGCGGGCACGTCGTCGAACTTGTCCGTGAGCCGGTGGCCGATCTCGTAGACCGACCACCAGACCACCTCCTTCACGTCAATGGCGTAGGGAGTCATGATCCGGTTTGCCGCGGCGATGATGTCGGCGGCGGTGAGGTTTCGGTTTGACACCCGCTCATCCGGGTTGAGCTTGTCGAGTTCGACATACATGCGGAACAGATAGCCGCCCTCGCGCGGGATGATGAGGATGTTGCCCTCTTTCGCGGACTGGATCAGGCACTTGCGACGCAGGTCCGGGAATTCGGAGTTCGCCAGAACGTCCATCACCCCCCAGGCCTGATGCGCCGCATCGCCGTGCAGCTTGCCGCCGATTGCACTGCGCACGGTGCTGCGGGCGCCGTCGCAGCCGACGACGTAATTGGCGCGCACGGTAACGGTGCCGTCTGCGCTGCCGTCCCCGGCCATGTGTTCCAGGGTCACGGTGACGGGGTGGTTGCTGGCGGCGGAGTCGATCTCAAGGTTCTTGACGCGGAGACCGTAATGCGGCTGCAGGCGGGTCGGCGCGTTCTTCATCACGTTGAGGAACAGCTGGTGGATCCGGGCCTGGTTGACGATTGTATGGGGCATCTCGGACTGGTCATCGGCCACGTCCTGGGCCAAGCCGACACGGTGGATATGGTCCGGGTTGCCAGGCATCGGTTTCCAGAACGCCGCCTGGTTTACCCAATAGGCCTCGCGTTTCACCTTCTCGGCAAAACCGAAGGCCTGGAACATCTCCATCGAGCGGACGTTGACGCCGTCGGCCTGGCCTTTTTCCATCGGCCCGTGCTTCGGCTCAACTATCATCGTCGCGATTTCCGGGAAACCGGCCAGCTGTGCGGCAAGGCACAGCCCCGCGGGACCGCAGCCGGCAATCAGCACATCGACTTTTCGCGGGACTTCGCGGGCCTTCCGGGGGGCACCTTCAAGTCCGGGTGCCGGCGGTTTGACATCGGGATCGCCGGGGCTGAAACCGTCAAGGTAGTACTGCATGGCCAACTCCCTGTTTCCTCGTTTCCGAATGGGCTGGCGCTGACTGTATTTCCTAACTCCGGCTCAAGTAAGGTATGTATGCATACCTTTCCGGGGCCCGCTCCGGGCCGGTTCTGCGGGACAAGGAGTCGGTTTTTGCAACCGGATTTCGGAATCCTGCAGGTGAAACCCCATTCACTTGGTGAAACTCGGCATCAAAGGAGACCCCTGCGATGACTGAGCAAGCCACAACGACCCGCGCACGCTCCGGCGGCCGCACCGCCCGCCGTGCCCTGCGCACCGCCCCCAAATTCGATATGCTGCCGGGCCTCACCCGCAATATCCCGCTGTGCGAGGTGATGGATGGCAGCCAGGTCGAAAAGATCGACAACGCCTCGATGAACATTCTGGAAAATGTCGGCGTCCAGTTCCGCGATCCCATCGCTCTGGAGGACTGGAAGCGCGCGGGCGCCAAAGTCGAGGGTGAACTGGTCTATCTCGACCGCGGCCTGGTGCGGGAGCTGATCAAGACCATCCCCAGCCATTTCACCTACCATGCGCGCGATCCGAAAAAGAACGTGCGCCTGGGCGGCAAGCATTCGATCTTTGTGCCGATGACCGGCGCGCCCTTCCTGCGCGACCTGGACGATGTGCGCCGCAACCCGCAGCTGGAAGACCTGGCGATGTTCCACAAGCTGGCGCATATGATGCCGGCTCTGCATTCCTCGGCCCACCACATCGTCGAGCCCTATGATCACCCGATCAGCCAGCGGCACCTGCGCATCACCTATTCGTCGATGAAATACTCCGACAAGACGTTCATGGGCATGACCACCAGCCCCAAGAACGCCGAAGACGTGATGGACATGTGTGCGATCCTGTTCGGCGAGGATTTCCTGGAGGATCACCCGGTCACCACCGGCAACTGCAACGGCAACTCGCCGCTGGTCTGGGACGAAACCATGCTGGGTGCGATGCGCGCCTTCTGCCGCCGCAAGCAGCCGGTGCTGTGCTCGCCCTTTGTGCTGGGCGGCGCCAACACCCCGGCCTCGGTTCCGGCCACCGTGGCGCAGCTGAACGCCGAGGCGCTGAGCGCGCTGGCCTACACCCAGGTGATCCGCAAGGGCGCGCCGGCGATCTATGGCCACTACCTGTCGACCGTTTCGATGAAATCGGGCGCGCCGATGGCGGGCACGCCCGAAATCTCGCTGATGAACTTCATGATCGGCCAGATGGCGCGCTATTACGATGTGCCGTGGCGCACCTCCAACACCTTGGGCGGCGCCAAGACCTTTGACGCGCAGGCGGGGTATGAATCCGCAACCACCCTGTCGGCGGTCATTCATGCGGGCGCCAACTATATCTGGCACTCGGCGGGCTGGAACGAGGCCGGGATGCATTGCTCGGTCGCCAAGTTCATCGTCGATGCGGAGCAATGCGCGATGGCTTACCGGATGGCGGAAGGCCCGAAATGGCACGACTTCGACCAGGCCATTGCGGCGGTTCCCGATGTCGGCCCTGGCGGCCACTACCTCGGCCACCCGCATACGCAGGAGAACTTCCAGGAAGCCTTCTTCATGCCGGAGCTGTTCGACAACAACTCGATCGAGCAATGGCAGGCCGAAGGCAGCGTCGAGATCACCGAACGCGCCCTGACCCGCGCCAAGAAGCTGCTGGCGGAATACCAGGAGCCCAAGCTGGACGAGGCGAAGAACGAGGAACTGCTCGACTACATCGCCCGGCGCGAGCGCGAAATTCCCGCGGCGGATGAGCTGAATCAGAGCTACTGATCTCTCCTCCCCGACTGGCCCGCCCTGCGATAGAGGGCGGGCCTTTTTTCCAACAGGGCACAGAACATGAAAATCGCGGAAATCCATATCTATCAGCATGATCTGCCAGTGAAAAACGGGCCCTATACCATGGCCAATGCCGAGGTCTGGGCGCTGGACACGACGCTGGTGAAACTGGTGGCCGACAACGGCCAGACGGGCTGGGGCGAGACCTGCCCGGTCGGTCCGACCTACGCCGAATCCCACGCCGCAGGCGCCCGCGCGGCGCTGATTGCGATGGCGGAGGGGCTGATCGGGGCCGAGGTGGCACCGGTGACCCTGCACCGGCGGATGGACAGGCTGCTGAACGGCCACAACTACGCCAAGGCCGCCATCGACATTGCTGCGCATGACCTCTTGGGCAAGCATCTGGGCGTCAGTGTCTCCACCCTCTTAGGCGGTGCGACGACCGACCGGGTGCCCTCTTATTACGCCACCGGCGTCGGCGCGCCGGACGACATCGCCCGGCTGGCCGCCGAGAAGCTCGCGGAGGGCTATCCGCGCTTGCAGGTCAAAGTCGGGGGCCGGTCGGTGGAGCTGGATATCGAGACCATCCGCAAGGTCTGGGAGAAGGTCGGCGGCTCGGGGATGCGGCTGGCGGTGGACGGCAACCGCGGCTGGACCACGCGGGATGCGCTGCGCGTGAGCCGCGAATGCCCCCAGATTCCCTTCATCATGGAGCAGCCCTGCAACACGCTGGAAGATCTGCAGAAAATCCGTCCGCAGATCGCCCATGGCCTCTATATGGATGAAAACAGCACCAGTCTGAACACGGTGATTACCGCCGCCGGTACCGGACTGGTCGATGGCTTTGGCATGAAGGTCACCCGCATCGGCGGCTTGCACCCAATGCGCGCTTTCCGCGACATTTGCGAGGCCCGTAACCTGCCGCATACCTGCGATGACAGCTGGGGCGGCGACATCATCGCGGCCGCTTGCACCCATATCGGCGCCACCGTGAAATCGGACCTGCTGGAGGGCGTCTGGCTGGCCGCGCCGTATATCGAAGGCAACTACGACGCGGAAAGCGGCATATGCCTCGAAGGCGGCCATATCGCGCTGCCGCAAGGGGCGGGGTTGGGCATCACCCCGGATGAAAGCCTGTTCGGCGCGCCGGTGGCATCCTTCTGACTGGAGAACGAAAGCTATGGAATTTCAAGGAAAATGCGCGCTGGTCACCGGCGCAACGGGCGGTATTGGTGCCGCTATCGTCCAGCGGCTGCGGGCAGCGGGGGCCAAGGTGGCGGTCGCCGACCGCGATACCCGCACCATAGAGGCCGAGGCGCATCTGCCGGGCGACCTGCTGGAGCCGGACTATGCCAACGCGCTGCCGCAGGCCGCGCAGCTGGCGCTTGGCGGGCTGGACATCGTCATCAACAACGCCGGTGTCATCACCCGCGGCCCGGTGACCGAGACCTCGGACGCCGACTGGCACCTGTCGATTGGGGTGAATGTCGAGGCCCCTTTCCGCATCTGCCGCGCTGCAATCCCGATCATGGCGCGTGCGGGCGGAGGTGCCATCGTCAACACCTCGTCCTGCTGGGGCAGCAAAAACCCGGGACCGAACCATGCGATTTATTGCATGACCAAGGCGGCAATTGCCTCCCTGACACAGTGCATGGGGATGGACCACGCCCATCAGGGCATCCGCATCAACGCCGTCTGCCCGAATGAGGTGAACACGCCGATGCTGCGCTCCGGCTTTGCCAAACGCGGCTTTGATCCGGATACCGCAGTGGCAGAACTGGGCAAGTCAGTGCCGCTGGGCCGGATTGCCGAGCCGGAGGATATTGCCGATGTGGTGATGTTTCTGGCCTCTGATGCCGCCCGCTACATGTGCGGCGCGCTGGTCGAGGTCAATGGCGGGAAACCGGTGTCATGATGCGGTTCCAAGGCAAGGTTGCGCTGGTCACCGGCGGGCGCAGCGGCATTGGCCAGGCCATTGCCCGCCGCCTGCGCGACGAGGGCGCGCGGGTGTTTACAGCACAGCGCGGTGCGGACGCGGAGTTCGAGGCAATCCCGGCGGATTTCACCGATCCGCACAGCCCGGCGCAGGTCGTAGCGGAAGCGGCCGGACGGGCAGGCGGCCTGGACATTCTGGTAAATAACGCAGGCATTATGCAGGAGGCGCGTGTCGAGGAGATGTCTCTGGCCGACTGGCAGCGCAACCTGACGGTGAACCTCACTGCGCCTTTCCTGATGATTCAGGCGGCACTGCCGCACTTGCGCAAGTCCCGCGGCAGCATCGTCAACACAGGTTCCATCGAAGGGCTGGGCAGTAACTCCAGCCATGCCGCCTACTGTGCCTCTAAGGCCGGGCTCCATGGCCTCACCCGCGCCGTGGCGGTGGATCACGGGGCAGAGGGCATCCGCTGCAACGCGGTGGCGCCGGGGTGGATCGACACCGACCTGAACTTGGACTTCATTGAGGCGATGCCCGACCCTGAGGCCTTCCGCCGCGATATCGCCCGCATCCACCCGGTCGCGCGTACCGGCAGACCGGAAGAAGTGGCGGCGCTAGTGGCTTTCCTCGCGTCCGAGGATGCGGGATTCATCACCGGCCAGGTCTATACGGTCGATGGCGGAAGGATGGCCAAGCTGAGTCTGCCATAAAATGAAAGGGAGCTAGCTCTCCAGTGCCGAGCGCGGGAACAGCACGTTTGCTTCCAACGCAAACAAACCATGTGCTGCCTGGAAACCTAAAATCCTAGAGCGCGCAGCTTTCTACACTTCTGCAAGTCAGCCTCGGGGCCAAGTTCAACAGCACTAGGGATTTAGAAAATCTAATATTTGGAGTAACAATTTCTCGTTTGAGCGCTGTATTCGGTGGATGTAGAGCCGTTTCTGCCCGTTTGGGGGCTCAAATTACGAGGCAGACATGAATTTTCCTACAGTCGCAGCGGTGGCGCTGCTGTCATTCCCGGCGGCGCTTTCCGCCGCACCCTGGACCGACGCGCAAATGCAGGAGCTGGCCGAGAGCAGCTTCGCTTCCGTGATTGAGGAGTATGATGTGCCCGGGCTGGTTGTCGGTATGACGCACCGGGGGCAGAGTTACTTCTATGCGGCAGGCCTAGCCTCCCGCGAGGATAACATTGCCGCGTCTCCGGATACGCTTTTCGAGCTTGGCTCAGTGAGCAAGCTGTTCAACGTGAGCTTGGCCGCTCTGGCTGAAACGCGTGGCGAAATGGATCTCGGGGCGCAGGTTTCGCAGCAGTTGCCGGACCTTGAAGGTACCGCGTTCGGGAACCTGTCGCTGATGGATCTCGCAACGCACCACTCCGGCGGGCTGCCCCTGCAGGTGCCTGAAACAGCTGCCAACACCGAAGAGCTCGTGGACTGGCTGGCTGGCTGGCAGCCGGACGTGCCAGATGCTCGAAGCTATTCGAACATTAGCATCGGCCTCTTGGGGCATGTTACAGCAAAAGTCCTGAGCAAGGGATATGCGGATACGTTAGAACAGTATCTGTTTCATTCAATGGGGCTGGAAAACACTTGGGTAAATGTCCCGGAAGAGGCCGTGCAAAGCTACGCATATGGTTACGACCGAAAGACCGACCGCCCGATCCGAGTCAGTCCCGGGGTTCTGGACAGTGAAGCCTATGGTGTGAAATCCAGTGCGCGTGACATGGTGCGGTTTCTGGAGATTCATTTGGGACACGCGGATGCTTCGGACGACCTCAGAAATGCTCTGAAAAGAACGCGGCAGGGGCTGGCGCGGACAGATGCCTATGTGCAGAACATGATCTGGGAGCAATATCCATGGCCAGTCAAACTGGAGCAGATGATCAAGGGCAACAGCTACGCCTACATCCTAAAACCGCAGCCGATGGAGAAGCTCGATCCGCCTTTGCCGCCGGAGGAGAATGTTATCCTCAACAAAACCGGGGCAACCAATGGTTTTGGCGCCTATGTAGCTCTCCTGCCTGGCGAAGATCTGGGTGTGGCTGTTCTCGCTAACCGGAACATTCCCAACGAAGCCCGCATCCGGGCGACATACGCTTTCATTCAGCGTGTGCTTGCAGAGCAGCGGTAAGGTTACTGCACCGCCGTGCAACCGTTGCGCGGCGGCGCCTATTCTGAAGGGTTTCATGAATGAAAAAGTTGCTTGCCGGGACTGTCCTGCAACTGGCTTGCGCCGCCCCGCTTGCGGCACTCGACGCCTGGTCCCTCGAAAAATGCAGCATCTACAGCAAGGCTTGGCGCAGCTATGCTGCTGGTCTCCCGGACCTCAGCGAAAGGTTCCGGGCGTCAAACGAGGCGTTCATCGCGAGCGGCTGCCAGGCCCGGGTATCAGCTTGCCCCGCAAGTGGCACTGAACTCGAAACTGCCGATCAGCTCAGCTTGATCATGGTCATGGAGGGCGCGCCGGGCTCGTTCCTTCCATTCGCTTGCAGCGGGCATTTTCCTGCAGGCCACTGACACCCGCCGCGGGGCCGTCGGTATTGCAGTCGCAGACCGGAAAGGCGAGGCTGCCGCTGTCTGCCCAGTCGACCCGGAAGCTAGGAAAGCCGCCGCATGGACCGCCCCAACCTGCCATTGAACGCCTTGCGCGCCTTTGAAGTCGCCGCTCGGCAAGGGAGCTTTACCCAAGCGGCGATCGAGCTGCGGGTCAGCCAAGCCGCAGTCAGCCACCAGATCAAGGGGCTGGAAGACCTGCTGGGCGTTCAGCTTTTTACCCGTACGCCCAAGGGTTTGCTTCTGACGGACGAAGCCATAGCGCTGTTCCCCGTGATCAATGAAAGTCTGGACCGGGTTGGACGGGTTCTCGACGGTTTCCTGGACGGCCGTTACCAGGAGACGTTGCATGTGGGGGTTGTCACAACTTTTGCCGTTGGCTGGCTGATGCCGCGGCTAACCGCCTTTCGCAGCGCCCATCCGCGGATCGACTTGCGTATCTGGACCAACAACAACCGGGTGGACATTTCCAAAGAAGGTTTGCACATGGCAATCCGTTTCGGTGCCGGGCGCTGGAGCGGGATGGAGGCTGTTCCGCTCATGGAAGCTCCTTTGACGCCGCTCTGCGCCCCCCGGCTCGCGGAAAACCTGAAAAAGCCTGCCGATTTACATGGCCACTTCCTTTTGCGCTCCTACCGTGCGGATGAGTGGCCGTCATGGTTTGAGAAGGCCGGCGCTGTCTGTCCCAACCTGTGTGGCCCCATTTTCGACAGTTCGATCGCCATGGCGGACATTGCCGAAACAGGGGGTGGAGTTGCGCTGCTGTCCCCGGCGATGTTCGGCGACCGGTTGGAGGCTGGGCGGCTGGCGGCACCATTTCCCGCTCGGATAGAAACCGGTCGCTACTGGCTGACGCACGCCGCGCATAAGCCGCCTACTCCGGCCATGCTCAGCTTTCAGGAGTGGCTTCTCAAGCGTGTTTCCAAGGACCCCAGCCTGTCAGTCCCAAAGGCAGGCCCGGTCGCGACGTAGAAGTAATCTTGTTTTTCCGGATTACGGGAGCCAGGTGCCGCGCCAACCACTGATCTTTTGCGCGGCGCATCTTTTTTACCACGCCTGAAACCGCTTCATCATTTGGTCGGGTGAATACGGAAAAAGATCAACGGAGCTTGGGCAAATGGTGCTTCCTTGGTGATACCACAGAAAACTCTGGGCACTGAAGATCGGGTTCCAACGCAAATTCAAACTGCCTGCGCTGGCAGCGGTACCGGTGCTAACGCCACAGCTGCTCTCAGTTCGGTTTTCGGCAGACAAAATTAACGTATGTCAGCTTCGCTGGCACCTGACGCCCCTCTTCCGCCTCTATTCCTTCCCGGAGCGCCATTCTTTCCACATCAGGAAGGTGTTGGCCCCCAGTGAGGCAAATGGCTCCGGAGGCAGTTTGGGCGGCATCGGCTGGGCCAGGAAGTGGCTGGCGATCTCCGATCCCCCCTGTAGAACCAATTCGGCAATGCCCATACCCTGCAAAGTGCCGCGGGCGATGCCGAGGCCGTTCTGGCAGCAGGCGGAATAAACACCTTGGTCCAGCTCCCCGAAAGCCGCAGATCCGTTCCGGCTGAGGCAGAGCATGCCGGCCCAGCGGTGCTCCATTCGCACGTCCCCCAGATGCGGAAAGCGCTCCTTGAACTTGCGGTCATGCACCCATCCGGCGTTGCGCAGGCGCATGTCGCTGGTCTCGATGGCGGGATGGAAGCTGGAGCAGGTGCGGATTAGGATCCGGTCGCCGTAGGAGCCGGAAATCCGCCGCACGGAGGTGCCCATCGGGTCCGCAGGGGTGACCGACCAGCGCGGCGCGCCGCCAAGCCGTTTGATCTGCTCCGGCGTCAGCCGCTCGGTCATTGAGGCATAGAGGCAAATGTGCATCAGGCGGCGCTGGTAGAAGCCGAAGCTTTCCAGGTGGCCGTTGTTGGCCAGGACCACGCGGGCGGTGCTGATGCGCCCCTTGGGGGTGCTGACGAGCCAGCCATCCGCCTGTTTTTCAAACTCTGTGGCTGGGGTGTTTTCAAAGACGCTGATCTGCCCGGCCAGATGCGCCGAGAGAGCGCGGATATAGGCTGCGGGCTGGATCATCACCGTGCCGGGTGCATAGAGGCCGGAGGTGTAATGCGGGCTGCCAGTGCGCTCCTGCATGTCCTGCTGACTCAGCAGCTGATGCGGCTCGCCCAGCCGCTCCAGATGGGCGGCGAAATCACGGTTGTGCCGGTCGCCGGCGCGGGTGGCGGCGGCATTGATCTTGCCCGCGGGATCGAACATCTCCTGCGGCAGGGCGCAGTCCTCTGCCACCTCCGTGGCAAATGAAATTGCTTTGCGGTTCAAGGCGATGGCGGCCCGGTCGGCTTCCAGACCCGAACCGGCGTAGTTGTTGGAAGCCAGATCATGCGGCAGGTCGATCATGAAGCCGGAATTGCGCCCGGCGGAGCTTTCGGCGAAGCGGCCGGCCTCCAGCAACGCCACCTTCAGCGAGGGGTCCAGCTGATGCAGGCGACGGGCGGCGGACAGGCCCGCAAACCCGCCGCCGATGATGGTCACATCGGCGGTCAGGTCGTGGTCCAGCACCGGCAGCGGGGCCTGCGGCGGCAGGATGGCATTCCATCCCGCCGCGCCGGTCTGCCGGGGCAGGCGTTTGGCAGTGTAGGCGGTCAATCCACGGCCTCGTCTGCGTCGTCGGCCAGGTCGATCCAGATGGTTTTCAGCTGGGTGTACTGGTCGTGGGCATGGACGGAATTGTCGCGGCCGCCAAAGCCCGACTGCTTATAGCCGCCGAAGGGCGTGGTGATATCGCCCTCGCCAAAGCTGTTCACCGTCACTGTTCCTGCGCGGATGGCGCGGGCACCGCGGATCGCGCGCTTGGCGTTGGCGGTGAAGATCGAGGCGCAGAGGCCGTACTGTGTGTCATTGGCGATGCGGATCGCCTCGTCAAAGCCGGTAACCTCGATCACCGACAGGACCGGGCCGAAGATCTCCTCGCGCGCCAGCACCGCGTCATTGCCGGGCACCTCGACCACGGTGGCCTCCACAAATGCGCCGTCATGCGCTTTGCCGCCCAGAACCACGTTTTCAGCCTGTTCCAGATAGCCGCAGACCTTGTCGAAATGCGCGCGTGACACCAGCGCGCCCATGCGGGTTTTCGGGTCCAGCGGGTCGCCGACGTTCCAGGCCTTGGCGTGATGGGCGATGCGCTCCAGCAGCTCTGCCTTGACGTCCTTGTGCACGATCAGGCGGGAAGAGGCAGAGCAGTTCTCGCCCATGTTCCAGAAGGCGCCGTTCACGATATGCGCGGCCACCCGGTCCAGATTCTCGGCGTCGTCCATGACGATGGCGGGGTTCTTGCCGCCCATCTCCAGCACCACTTCCTTGGCGTTCGATTCCGCCGCATAGGTAAGGAAGCGCTTGCCGGTCACGGTGGAGCCAGTGAAGGAGACCATGTCGATGTCCATGTGGCGGCCGATGGGCTCGCCCGCCTCGGCGCCGCCGCCGGGCACGATGTTCAAGACACCGCGGGGCAGGCCGGCTTCCATCGCCAGCTCGGCCACGCGCAGGGCGGTCAGGGTGGTCTCGGCGGCGGGTTTCACCACCACCGAGCAGCCTGCGGCCAGCGCCGGGCCGATCTTCCACGCCAGCATCAGCAGCGGGAAGTTCCACGGCAGCACCAGGCCGACCACGCCGATGGGCTCACGCACCACCATGGCGATGTGATCATCCGAAGCCGGGGAGACCTGATCATAGATCTTGTCGATGGCCTCCGCGTGCCATTTCAGGCAGTGGATGGTCTCCGGCACATCGACGGTTTCGCAGTCATAGATAGTCTTGCCGCTGTCGAGGCTTTCCATCACTGCCAGCTCATGGGCGTTGCGGGTCATCAGCTTGCACAGCCGGATCAGCACGTCCTTGCGCTCTGACGGGTGCAGGCGGGACCAGCGGCCATCGTCGAAGGCTTCGCGCGCCTTTTCAACCGCGACATCAACATCCGCGGCACCGCAGGATGCGATATCCGCCAGCTTCTCGCCGGTGGCCGGGTTCACGGTTTCAAAGGTCTTGCCGGACGCGGCCGGGCAGAACTTGCCGTCAATGAACGCAGCCGTCGGCAGGTCCAGGTTGGCGGCGATGGATTTATATTCGTCCTGAGTAAGCAAAGTCATTCCTTAACCCTCCGCCTCGATATCTGCGATTTTCTGTTTCAGCACCCGCACGACCTGTTCCAGCGCGCGTTTGTCGTCCTTGTTCAGCCCCTTCAGCGGCGCGCGCATGGCGCCGGCCTCGATGCCGTTCATGGTGACGCCGTGCTTGATGGTCTGGATGAACTTGCCGCCCTGCTCCAGCACCCGCATCAAGGGCATCATCGCCGACATGATGCGGCGGCCCTTGGCAAAATTGCCCTCGATCACGCAGGCATTATACAGCGCCACGTGCTCCTTCGGCAGGAAGTTCGAGCCGCCGCAAACCCAGAAGGGCGCGCCCCAGGCAAAGAATTCCAGCGCCTGATCGTCCATGCCGCAGCCCATTTGGATATGCGGATAGTCCCGCGCCAGCAGGTGCACCCGGTTGATATCGCCGGAGCTTTCCTTGATGCCGCAGAAATTGCGCGAGCGGCCGACGCGGTCGAGGAACTCCTCGCCCATCATGGTGCCGGTGCGGTGCGGGTAGTTGTAGAGCATCACCGGAAGGTTAGCGGCCTTGTCGATCGCCAGCGCATTCAGCGCGTTTTCGCGGTCGGTCGGGACCGAGTAGGGGGGCGAGGCCAGCAGGATGCTGTCGGCCCCAATGTCCTTGGCGCCCTCGGCCAGCGCAATGGAGTCGCTGGTCAGCATGGCGCCGGTGCCCACCACCAGCGGCAGGCGGGCCTTCAGCCGGTCATGGGTGAAGCGGGCCAGGGCGATGCGCTCTTCCACGGTCTGGGCATAGTTCTCGCCGGTGGAGCCGCCGGAGATCAGCCCGTGCACGCCGCTGTCGATCAGAAATTCGATCACTTCGGCCAGCGCGTCCCAATTGACGCTGCCGTCCTCGAAGTGGGGCGTCACGACAGGGGTATATATCCCCTCAAACCGGAATATTGGGGTCATCTCGTCCTCATGCAGGGGTTTTGCGCGCCACCGTCCCCAGCGGCACATCAAGCCCGGCGGGCATGACGAACAGCTCGATCTGGTCGCGCGACAGGTTCCAATGGTCAATTGCCAGCTGGCCCGCCGCCGCCTCGTCGCCAGCCTCAATGGCAGCGATGATATCGTCGTGCTGGGCGCTGGCCTCGCCCAGGTTCTCCGCCATCTGGCGGTCCTGGGGGCGGTAGAAGGTCATGCCGATGCGGGCATGATCGATCAGCAGCCGCTGAAAGGACGGGGCGAGATAGATGTTGTCGGCCATCTCGCCGGTGATCTCGTGAAAGCGGTTGTTGGCCATCGCCCGGTCAGCCCCGGAGCCAGCGCGCAGCGCCGCCTTGAAGTCCTCCTGCGCTGCCTTCAGCTCGGCGATCTGCGCCTCGGTGGCGTTCTTGGCCGCCAGTTGCAGCACCGCGCCGTAGATCATCGGCGCCGCCAGGAAGAAATCCCGCAAAGTCATGTGCGACATCTCGCTGACCCGCGCGCCGCGGTTTTCCCGCAGATCGACATAGCCTTCGCCGGCCAGCTGGCGCAGCACCTCGCGCAGCGGGGTGCGGGACAGCTCGAATTCCTCCGACAGCTTCGATTCGTCGAGATCCGCGCCCGGCCGCAGGCCAAGCGTCATGATGGCCGTTTTCAAGTGGCCATAAAGCGCTGCTTTCCTGCTTTTGGACGCGTCCTTCATCTCAGTCTCCATTGTTGCATCTGAACCTGTGCCGGCAGGATGACCCGGCGGGACAGGTCTGTGCAACCTGATTGCTCATTTTGTGTTAGGAGAAAATACAATTTGTGTACAGAGAAAAAATATGCAGTATGCAGGAAATGTTTTCGGGAGGAGGGGAACAGGTGACGACGCAACCTGACGAGGCCGTGATCGACTGCCGCAATCTGTGGAAGATCTTTGGGCGCCGTGCGGATGAAGCGATGAAAGCCGTTCAGGAACGGGGGCTTGGCAAGCTTGAGGTGCGCGACCGCTTTGACTGTGTGGTGGGGGTGCAGGACGCCACCTTTACCGTGGGCCGCGGCGAGATCTTCTGCATCATGGGGCTGTCCGGCTCTGGCAAATCAACCTTGATTCGCCATGTGAACCGGCTGATCGAGCCGACCTCCGGCCAGCTGTTCATCGAAGGGCAGGACGTCAATCAGCTATCCGCCAAGGATCTGCGCGAGGTGCGGGCCGAGAAGATCGGCATGGTGTTCCAGAACATGGCGCTGATGCCGCACCGCACCGTGCTGGAGAATGTCTCCTTCAGCCAGGAAGTGCGCGGCCACGACCCCAAGGAGCGCCGCGACAACGCGATGCGCGCGATTGATGCCGTGGATCTGAACGGCTGGGACCAGAAATACCCGGATGAGCTGTCGGGCGGCATGCAGCAGCGTGTCGGCCTGGCCCGCGCGATTGCCGCCGACCCCTCGATCCTTCTGATGGACGAACCCTTCTCGGCGCTCGACCCGCTGATCCGCCGCCAGCTGCAGGACAAGTTCATGTCGCTGTCGGCAGAGATGAAGAAGACCACCCTGTTCATCACCCACGACCTGGACGAGGCGATCCGCATCGGCGACCGCATCGCCATCATGAAGGACGGCGCTCTGGTGCAGGTCGGCACGCCGGAGGACATCGTGACCAACCCCGCCGACGAATACGTTGCCGACTTCGTCGCGGGCATCTCCAAGCTGGAGCTGATCTCGGCCGCCAAGATCATGACCCCGGTCGAGCAATACGAGCAGATGAACGGCCCCGCCAACAAGGACGGCTGGCCCGAGGCCCATCCCGGCCAGTCGCTCGACGATCTGGTGAACCTGTCGGTGCAGACCCAGCACCCGGTGCTGGTCAAGGCGGATGGCCGCACCGTCGGGGTGGTGACCAAGAACGCCCTGCTGCGCGGCATCCAGGGTGATGTCGCAGACGCCGCCGGCCTGAAGCACTGAGGAGGCAAGACCATGGCAGAGAACACTTTCAGCATCCTCGACCCGTTTTCCTCGGTTGACCTGGGGCTGGCCGACGCCGCTGACGGGGTCAAGCAATGGGCCATCGCCAACCGGGCGCTGATCCAGCCCGTCAAGAAATTCTTCAACGAGATGATCGTCGGCATCGACAGCGCGCTCAACGCAGTGCCGCCGCTGGTCATGCTGGTGATCCTGATCCTGATCGCCTGGCAGGCGGCGGGCCGCCGGGTTGCGATACTGGTCGGCATCAGCATGGTTGTGCTTGGCTTCCTGTCCCCGAATGCCTGGGGGCTGGCGATGACAACCCTCGCCATCGTGGTTTCGGCGGTGATCATGAGCTTCATCATCGGCCTGCCTCTGGGGGTGCTGGCCGGCAAGAACGACCGGTTCGAGACCGCAATCCGCCCGGTGCTGGACACCATGCAGACGATCCCGGCCTTTGTGTACCTGGTGCCGGTGGTCATGCTGATCGGCATCGGCAATGTCTCCGGCGTGATCGTCACCGTGATCTTTGCGCTGCCGCCGCTGATCCGTCTCACCAGCTTGGGCATCCGCGGCGTCAATGCCTCGGTGGTGGAGGCCGCGCGCGCCTTTGGCGCCAGCCCGCGCCAGATCCTGTTCAAGGTGGAGCTGCCGCTGGCCACCCCCACCATCCTGGCCGGCGTCAACCAGACCATCATGCTGTCGCTGTCGATGGTGGTCATCGCCTCGATGATCTCGGTCAAGGGGCTGGGCAACGAGGTGCTGCGCGCCATGGGCCGCTTGGATGCCGGCAAGGCGCTGGTTGGCGGCCTCGGCATCGTGATCCTGGCCATCGTGCTGGACCGCATCACCCAAGGCATGGGCCAATCCGGCCGTGAACGCGGCCACCGCCACTGGTGGCAGGGCGGCCCGGTCGGCGCGGTGCTGCGCCTGACGGGTAGGGCCTGAGGGCAAGACCTGACTTTCTCTTTCATCTGAACACCCAAGGGAGGACTTACTTATGTTCAGGAAAACTGCTCTGGCTGCGCTGGCAGCCTCGACCATGCTGGCAGGCGCTGGCCTGGCTGCGGACAAACCCGGCGAGGGCGTCACCGTGCGCCCGGTGATGCAGCCGATCGCCGAGGAGATCTTCCAGCACCGGATCCTGTTCCGGGCGCTGCAGGATCTGGGCTATGACGTGGCCGAGCCGGAGGAGGTTCAGGCTCAGACCCTGCACCTGGCCCTGGGCACCGGTGACGCGGACTTCACCGCGGTGCATTGGAACGGCCTGCACAACACCTTCTTCGAGGAATCCGGCGGTGACGCGGTTCTGGAGAAGGTCGGCACCCTGATCGACGGCGCCCTGCAGGGCTATCTGGTCAACAAGGCCGCCTATGACGCGGGCGTGCAGAATCTGGGCGACCTGAAAGACCCGGCCAAGGCCGCGATGTTCGACGCCGATGGCGATGGCAAGGCTGATCTGGCCGGCTGCGTCCCCGGCTGGGGCTGCGAGCGCGTGATCGAGCATCAGCTGGACGAATTCGGCCTGCGCGAGACCGTCAACCACAACCAGGGTGAATACAACGCCATCATCGCCGACACCATCGCCCGCAACGAGGGCGGCGAGAACGTGCTTTACTATACCTGGACCCCGTACTGGGTGTCCGGCGTGCTGGTTCCGGGCGAAAATGTCGAATTCCTCGCCGTGCCTTACTCCTCGCTGCCCGATGGCGCGGCTGCGGAAACCACCTTCAACGGCAAGGACCTGGGCTTTGCGGTCGACAGCATCCGCATCGTTGCAACGGACGAGTTCCTGGCCGCCAACCCGGCCGCTGCCAAGCTGTTCGAGCTCGCCAAGATCGACATCAACGACATCTCGGCCCAGAACAAGCTGATCGCCGACGGCGAGGACAGTTCGGACGACATCGACCGCCATGTCGCGGCCTGGATCGAAGCCAACCGCGAAACCTACGACAACTGGCTGGACGCGGCGCGCGCGGCAGCCAAGTAGTAGCGGGCAGACCCGATGCCAGGGACTGCGCGGGGAGGCTTTCGCGCAGTCCGTTTTCCCTTGAGGCAAGCCATGAAAAAGACGCAGCATTTTGCCTTTCTGCTGGTGGAAGAGTTCTCGCACCTCGCCTTTTCCTGCGCGGTGGAGCCCTTGCGCATCGCCAATCTGGTCAGCGGCCAGGATCTCTATGACTGGTCGTTCGGCTCGGAGAACGGCGAGACCGCGACCTGTTCCAACGGCTCGGTGATGCTGGTGCATTACGGCTTTGATGCGATTCCGAAATGCGATCGGCTGTTTGCCTTGTCAGGCATTCGCATGCGCAACCATGTGAGCAAACCGCTGCTGGCGGCGCTGCGCCGGGAAAAGGCGCGCGGGATTGCGGTCGGCGCGCTGTGCTCCGGCGCCTGGGTGCTGGCTGAGGCGGGGTTTCTCAACGGCATGCAGGCGGCGATCCATTGGGAATACCACGACAGTTTCATGGAGGCCTTCCCGGAGGTGAACCTGGTGCGCAGCGTGTTTGTGGCGGATGAAAAACACGTGACGGCTTCCGGCGGAACGGCGACGGCGGACCTAATGCTGCATCTGATCGAGCGCGAACACGGTTACGACCTGGCCATCGCGGTGGCGGACCAGATGGTCTATAACGCGGTGCGCAACGCCACCGCCGAGCAGCGCGTGTCGCTGCAGTCGCGCAATGGAATGCGCAATGCGCATCTGGCCCGTGCCATCCAGATCATGCACGACCATATCAGCGAACCGGTCTCGCCCACCGTGATTGCCGAGGAGATCGGTATTTCCACTCGCCAGCTGGAGCGGTTGTTCGGCAAATACCTCAATACCTCACCCAAGAAGTATTCGATGGAAATGCGGCTGGAGCGCGCCCGCAACCTATTGATCCAGACTGAGGCCTCGGTGACCGAGGTGGCGTTGTCCTGCGGGTTTGACAGCCCCGGCCATTTTTCCCGCGTCTACAAGGCGGCGTTCAATGTGACGCCTATGCTGCAGCGCAGCCGGATCGATTAGGCCGCCGGCGGCAGCACGGGTTCGGCCTAGCGCTGAACGATGGGGTCTGGCCATCAAAGGCGAATTTCCCATATTGAAATGAAGCCCCTTCATCCGTGCCGCATACCTGGAGCCGCCGATGTCCCGCCGTCATTACAACCTGCCGCCGCTCACCACACTGGCTGCATTCGAAGCCGCGGCCCGGCACCTGAGTTTTAAGAACGCGGCGCAAGAGCTGTCTGTCACCCCCGGCGCCGTCAGCCATCAGGTGAAAGCGCTGGAGGCGGAACTGCAGGCGCCGCTGTTCCAGCGAAAACACCGCGGTGTGGAGCTGACAGAAGAGGGCGAGGCGTTGTTTGAAACCCTGGCCTCGTCGTTTTCCAAGATTTCCCTCAGTCTGAAGACAATCCGCGACCGTCAGACCGGTGACACCGTGACCATCGGCTCGACTTCGGCGGTGGCCTCGCTGTGGCTGTCGCCTTCGGTGGTGCGGTTCTGGCGCCAGCATCCGGATGTGAACGTCAATCAGATCGTCAACGACAGACCTTTGCGCAGCATGCCGGACGTGGATTTTTACATCCGTTACGGGCGGGAACGGGACACCCGCCTGGAGCAGGCCGAGCTGTACCGCGATCATCTGGTGCCGGTTGGCAATGCGGAACTGGCGGAGAAGCTCACCGGCTGCCCGCTGGAGGAGCTGGCCCGGCAGCGGCTCTTGCATCTGGAATCCGATGACCGCAGCTGGACCACCTGGACAGATTGGTTCCAGCAGCTGGGCTATAGCGGCCCTATTGCGCCCGGTGTGCGGGTCAACAACTATGCGGTGGCATTGCAGGCGGCGCAGGACGGAGTGGGGCTGGTGCTCGGCTGGCAGCGGCTGCTGCATCCCTTGCTGACCACCGGCCAGCTGGTGCCGATCGGACCGCATGTTCTGGCCGCGCCGCACGGTTTCCATCTGGTGGGACGCCCGGACGCGGATTTGTCGGAATCCGCCCGGTTGCTTCGCAATTGGGTGATTGACGAGGTCAATCGGAACTCAGGTGAATCCAGCTAAGGCCAAGGCGAATATTCCTGATATTGAGTGAATCCTCTCCCTGCCTTCAATGGCGGGAAACGCGCACGCATTTCCCAGTCTTGGAGAGACACAGATGAACAAGCATGATCCGCTTGCCCCGGTGATGGCCCCTGTCAACGTCGCCAATGGCCTTCCGAACGCCCACTACGTCGACCCTGCGGTCTTCGCCGAAGAGAAACGCTCGGTTCTGTTTGCCAACTGGTCCGGCATCGGCTTCGGCAAGGACGTGCCGCAACCAGGCTATGCCAAGCCGGTGGATTTCCTCGGCATGCCGCTGCTGATCGTGCGCGACAATGACGGCGCCGTCGGCGTGTTCCAAAACACCTGCCGCCACCGCGGCATGATCCTGGTGGAAAAGCCCGGTAAGATCCGCGGTGCCATCCGGTGCCCCTATCACAGCTGGTGCTACGGGCTGAACGGCCGCCTGGTCTCCACCCCGCATGTCGGCGGCCCCGGCAATAACAAGCACGAGGACATCAAGCTCGATGAACTGGGACTGGTGCGCATCCGCTCCTATGTCTGGCGCGACGTGATCTTCGTGAATGTCGACGGCTCCGCGCCGGAGTTCGAAGAGGCCCACGCGGGCCTGCTGGAGCGCTGGAAGGAGTTCGAGACCCCGGTGCACCACGGCGGCCAAGGCTCCGGCTTCAAACTGGAGGTGAAAACCAACTGGAAACTAGCGGTCGAGAACTACTGCGAAAGCTACCACCTGCCGTGGGTGCATCCGGGCCTGAACAGCTATTCCCGCCTGGAGGATCATTACAACATCGAGGTGCCGGGCCATTACTCCGGCCAGGGCACCCTGGTCTACCGTCAGTTGAAGGGCGAAAATGGTGAGGTGTTCCCGGACTTCGAAGGTCTCAGCAACAAGTGGGACGAAGGCGGCGAGTACGTGGCCGTCTACCCGAATGTCCTCCTGGGCGTCCAGCGCGACCACGCATTTGCCATCATCCTGGAACCGGTCGACACTGAAAACACTGTCGAGCATATCGAGCTCTATTATTCCAAATCTTCGGAAAAGACCCCGGAGCTGGAAGACCTGCGCACCGAGAACGCCAAGCTGTGGAAGACCGTGTTCGAGGAAGACGTCTTTGTTGTCGAGGGCATGCAGAAGGGACGCCATGGCGAGCTGTTCGACGGCGGCCGTTTCTCACCGGCGATGGACGGGCCGACCCACAATTTTCACGCCTGGGTGGCGGATCAGGTGACCAAGGGCCGCGAGGCATGAGTGCCTTTCTGAAAGACGGGCTGGCCAGGAATTTCCTGGCCGGCGAATGGGTTGAAGGCGACGGCGGTGCGCGCATGGCCGTCGAGGACCCCGGCAATGCCGAGCATGTGGCCGATTGCGCGCTGGCGGGCGAGGAAACCCTGGCCAAAGCGCTGGATGCCGCCCGCGCCAGTTTCGAGCGCGGCGATCTGGCCGCGATGCAGCCCGCGAAACGCGGCCAGTTGATGCAGCGTATCGCTGCCGAAATCCGCGGCATCGCGGACGAGGGCGCAGATCTGCTCTGCCGGGAAAGCGGTAAGAGCCTCAGCGCGGCGCACGATGAATTCGAAGAGGCCGCGCAGTATTTCGAATACTACGGCGGCATGGCCGACAAGATCGAAGGCAAGTCGATCCCGCTCGGCCCCGATTACGCTGATTTTACGGTCTATGAGCCCTACGGCGTCTCCGCCCAGATCGTGCCTTGGAACTTCCCGGTGTCGATCGCTGCGCGGTCGCTGGCGCCTGCGATGGCGGCGGGCAATTCGGTGATCATCAAATCACCCGAGCTGGACCCGATGGCGCTCGCCATGCTGGGTGTGGCACTGGAACGCGCCGAGGTCCCCGCGGGGGCGGTGTCTATCCTGAACGGCATCGGCTCGGAACTTGGTGCGCGGCTGGTCGAAAGCCCGGCGGTGGATCAGATCGTCTTCACCGGCTCGGTGCCGACCGGCCAGGCCATCCTACGCGCTGCCGCCGACCCGGTGACGCCCGCGCTGATGGAGCTGGGCGGCAAATCAGCGGCGGTGGCGTTTGAGGATGCCAATCTGGACACGCTGATGTCCTCCCTGCAAAGCGGCATCTTCTACAACGCCGGGCAGGTCTGCTCGGCCATGTCGCGGGTGCTGGTGCACCGCTCGATCTACGACGAGGCCGTCGAACGCGCCGCGGCGCTGGCAAACGGTCTCAGCGTCGGCCACGGGCTGGAAAACCCCGGCCTGACCCCGGTGATCTCGGCGCGTCAGCTGGACGGCATCGAAACCCTCACCGCCACGGCCCGCCAAAGCGGCGCCCGCGCAGCCTCCGGCGGTGCCCGGCTGGAGCGCGAGGGCTACTTCATGGCTCCGACCATTCTGGCAGATGTGGACCCGGGCGCGCGCGTCGCGCAGGAAGAAATCTTTGGCCCCGTCACCTGCTTCACTCCGTTTGACACCGAGGCGGAAGCGATTGCCATGGCAAACGGCACCGAATTCGGGCTGGTGGCCGGCGTCTTCACCCGCGATTTGGCGCGGGCACATCGCGTCGCGAACCGTCTGCGCGCGGGGCAGGTGTTCGTGAACGAATGGTTCGCGGGCGGCATCTCCACCCCGTTTGGCGGTGTCGGCAAATCCGGTTTCGGGCGCGAGAAGGGCTTGGAGGCGCTTTATAATTATGTGCGCACCAAGAACATCGCGATTTCGCTGAAGGGCTGAGCGATGGAGCGCGCAGACCTCGACCGGGCGCTGCTGAATGCGCATGACGAAAAGGACAGCGGAGAGCTGGTCCGGCTTTACACGCTGGCCGGTGACATGGCGGAAGAGGCGGGCAATATCGATGCCGCCTGCTTCTACCTAACCCACGCATTCGTATTTGCGCTGGAGGCCGGGCTGCCGGAAGCGAAAGAGCTGAACCGCCGGCTGGCGGAGCGCGGCCGCGCGCATCCGCTGGAGCTGTAAGAAAAGTTTCAGGGCGCTGTCCCGTCAGGGATGGCGGCCTGTTTTGGCCGGCAGGGGAGGGCCGGCCAAAGAATTTCAATCAAGGGAGGTGAGGGCATGATCCCCAGTAAAATGGCGGCGGTCCTGCTGACCGGCCACGGCGGCATTGACAAGCTTGAGTACCGCACCGATGTGCCGGTACCGCAGCCCGGGCCGGGCGAAGTGCTGATCCGCGTGGCGGCAGCGGGTATCAACAACACCGACATCAACACCCGCATCGGCTGGTATTCCAAGGCGGTGGACGCCGACACCAATGCGGGCGGTGCCACGGGGTTCGACGGTGTAAACGATGATGACGCTAGCTGGTCCGGCAAGCCGCTGGAATTTCCGCGCATTCAGGGCGCCGACGCTTGCGGCCATATCGCCGTGGTAGGGGAGGGGGGCGATCCCGCCCGCATCGGCGATCGGGTGCTGGTCCGCAACATGCTGCGGACTTACGTCGACTACCGCCCCTATGAATGCTGGACCTTCGGCAGCGAATGCGACGGCGGCTTCGCCCAGTTTGCGGTGGCCCCTGCGCGCGAAACCCATGCGGTGAACTGCGACTGGTCGGATGCGGAACTCGCCTCGATCCCCTGCGCCTATTCCACGGCGGAAAACATGCTGCACCGCGTCGGCCTGGGCGCAGAAACCGTGCTGATCTCCGGCGCCTCCGGCGGGGTCGGCTCTGCCGCCGTGCAACTGGCCAAGCGCCGCGGCGCCACGGTGATCGCGCTGTCCTCTGCCGCCAAAGCCGAAGGGGTTCTGGCACTTGGCGCTGACAAGGTTGTCGACCGCAACGCAGATCTGATCAAGGAACTGGGTGAAGGCTCCATCGACGTGGTGGTCGATCTGGTTGCCGGGCCGCAGTGGCCGTCATTTCTGGACGTTTTACGGCGCGGCGGGCGGTACGCCACCGCCGGCGCCATCGCCGGGCCGATCAGCGAGATCGACTTGCGCACGCTCTACCTTAAGGACCTGACGCTGATGGGCTGCACCTTCCAGGAGGACGAGGTTTTCGCCAATCTGATCTCCTACATCGAAGCCGGCGAAATCCGCCCGCTGGTGGCCAAGACCTATCCGCTGAGCGAGATTGCCGCCGCGCAGGAGGATTTCCTGAGCAAGAAGCACACCGGCAAGCTGGTGCTGATGATCCCGGAGGTTTCCGAATGAAGATCAGGAAGATAGAGCTGTACCAGCTGGATCTGCCCTATTCCGGCGGCGTCTACATGCTGTCGGGCGGGCGGGAGTACCGCAGCTTTGACGCGTCCTTCGTGCGCATCACCACTGACACGGGACTCGAGGGCTGGGGCGAAAGCACCCCGTTCGGCTCCACCTACATCGCGTCGCACGCGATGGGTGCGCGGGCGGGTATTGCCGAGATTGCGCCCTATCTGCTGGGCCGCGACCCGCGGCAGATGGACCGCATCAACGAGGCGATGGATGAAGCCCTGCTGGGCCACAACCACGCCAAGTCGGCAATTGACCTGGCTTGCTGGGATCTGTTCGGCAAGTCGGTGAATATGCCGGTGTGCGAGCTGCTAGGCGGTTCGACGGGCAAGCGCCTGCCGGTGATCTCCTCGATCTATGCAGGCAGCCCTGAGGACATGCGCGCCCGCGTCGCGCAGCACCGCGAGATGGGCTATTTGGGCCATTCGGTGAAGATCGGCGCGCTGGATGCCGAGGGCGGCCCGGCGCTTGACGCGGAGCGCATCCGTGCGTCGCTGGCCGACCGGCAGCCGGGCGAGTTCTTTCTGGTTGATGCCAATGGCGGGCTGACGCCGGAAGCCGCGCTGCGCATGCTGCGGATGCTGCCGGAGGGGCTGGATTTCGTGCTGGAGGCGCCTTGCAAGACCTGGCGCGAGACCATGTCGCTGCGCAAGCGCTGCACGGTGCCGATCATTCTGGATGAGCTGGTGCAGCAGGATGAGGACATCGCCCTGATGCTGGCGGAGGATGTGGCCGAGGGCATCGGCCTTAAGATATCCAAGGCCGGCGGGCTGACCCACGGGCGGCGGCACCGGGACATGTGCCTGTCCGCAGGCGCGACCGTCAGCGTGCAGGATACCGTCGGGTCTGTGGTGGCGTTCTCCGCCATCGCCCATCTGGGCGCTACGGTGCCTGAGCGTTCCTTGCGCTGCATTCTGGATTGCCGCGATATGGTGACGCTAAAAACGGCGGAATTCGATGCGCCGGTCAAGGATGGCGGCGTGCTGGTTCCGCATGCGCCGGGGCTGGGCATCACCGTTGACCGGGATCTGATGGGCGAACCGCAGGCTGTCTGGGACGCCTGACTAAGCAGTATTTGGTAGAATCAGTTTCAACGGCCTGTTGAGACTGACAGGCAGACTGGCCCGCCTAGGCGGCGCCTGCGGGGACGGCGTTGCCGTTTCCGCCTGTCCGCTTTGACGGTTTCCCGGAGACCGTGAGCGCCAACAGTCTGATAAAAACGCGCAGTGTACAGGAAATTGGGAAACAGGCGGGGCCACAGCCTTGCCATTCGGTGCCGAATTTGATTCGAGTGCGCCGGAAATCAGGACAGGCTGTGCGGATGTGCGGAAAACGGCGTTTTGTGCCTTTTCTTTGCCGCCGCTGCCGGAACGGGGTAAGAACCGCCTCGGGATTCGGCCTTGGAGGGACGTAGCGCAAATATGAAGACATTTAACTTGAGGAAGGGGCTGGATCTGCCGGTGACAGGCGCGCCGGAGCAGGTGATCCACGACGGCCCCGCCATCACCGCAGTGGCCGTGCTAGGGCCCGACTATATGGGCCTGAAACCCCGCATGCTGGTGCAGGAAGGAGAGGAGGTCCGCCGCGGCGCCCCGCTGTTCTGCCACAAGGATGCCGAAGACGCGATGATGGTGGCGCCGATGACCGGCAAGGTCGTGGCCATCAACCGCGGCGCCCGCCGGGTTCTGGAAAGCGTGGTTATCTCGGTTTCCGACGCTGACGATGCAGGCGTCGATTTCTCGGCCACCGGCAACGCGGATACAGCCGAGGGGCTGACCGAGAAACTTTGCGCAGCTGGCCTGTGGACTTCGTTCCGCACCCGTCCCTATTCCAAGATGCCGCAGCCGGGCTCCAAGCCTGCCGCGATCTTCGTGACCGCGATGGACAGCGAGCCGCTGGCCGCGGACGCCGCCGTGATAATCAACGATGCGGCTGAGGCGTTTGAGGCGGGCCTTAAGGCCGTTACCCTCTTAACCGACGGCACCACCTATCTGTGCCAGAAAGCGGGTGACAGCGTTCCGGGCATTGGCATTGCCGGTGTCGAGGCCGCCGCGTTCTCCGGCCCGCATCCGTCGGGCCTGGCCGGGACCCACATCCACTTCCTGCACCCCGTGCGCGCTGACGATCAGGTCTGGACCGTTTCCTATCAGGACGTGATCACCATCGGCCGCCTGCTGCTGTCCGGCCACCTGGACCCCTCCACCGTGGTTGCCATTGCCGGTCCCGCTGCACGGTCGCCGCGTCTGGTCCGCACCGTTATGGGTGCCTCCACCGATGAGCTGACCCGCGGCGAGATTGCCGCCGATGCTCCGGTCCGGGTGATCTCCGGCTCGATCCTGTCGGGCCGCCAGGCTGCCGGTTCGCTAGCGTTTCTCGGCCGCTTCGCCCGCCAGGTTGCCATCATCGAGGAAGACCGCGAGCAGATCCCGCTGGGCTGGATCCGCCCGATGCCCGGCAAATACGCCGTGCAGCCGGTGCTGGGCTCGGCACTCAGCCGCAAGCTGTTCAACCTCACCAGCAACCTCAACGGCGGCCGCCGGGCCATGGTGCCCACCGGCACCTTTGAGCGGCTGATGCCGCAGGACTACCTGCCGACGCAGCTGCTGCGCGCGCTGCTGGTGATGGACACCGACACCGCACAGGCGCTGGGTGCGCTGGAGCTCGACGAAGAGGACATGGGCCTCGTCGGCTTTGCCTGCCCGGCCAAGTACGAATACGGGCTGGCGCTGCGCGACTGCCTAACCAAGATTGAAAAGGAGGGCTGAGCCGGATGGGATTGCGCAGCTTCTTTGACAGGATCGAGCCGCATTTCGATAAGGGGGGCAAGTACGAAAAGCTCTTCCCCGTCTACGAGATGGTGGAGTCCTTCCTTTATACCCCGAAAACCGTCACCACCGTGGCGCCGCATGCCCGCTCATACGTCGATATGAAGCGGATCATGACCTATGTGGTGATCGCCACCATCCCCTGCATCCTGTGGGGTATGTGGAACACCGGCTATCAGGCGAACTCCGCTATTGCCGCGCTGGGTGCTGATGCCGCCACCGGCTGGCGGATTGCGCTGCTGCAGATGTTCGGCATCTCGCTGGATGCGGCGAACCCGATGGCCAATATCGCGCACGGGTTCCTGTATTTCCTGCCGATCTACATCGTGACGCTGGTTGCGGGCGGTATCTTCGAAGTCATCTTTGCCACCGTCCGTGGCCATGAGGTGAACGAGGGCTTCCTTGTGACCTCGATGCTATACACGCTGATCATGCCGGCCTCCGCGCCGCTGTGGCAGGTGGCGCTTGGCATCATCTTCGGCGTGGTGATCGGCAAGGAAGTCTTTGGCGGCACCGGCAAGAACTTCCTGAACCCGGCGCTGGTGGGCCGTGCGTTCCTGTATTTCGCCTATCCTGCCAACATGTCGGGTGACGCTGTCTGGACCCCGGTTGACGGCTTCTCCGGCGCGACCGCGCTGGGTGTTACCGCCGCCGACGGCATGCAGGCGCTGGTCGCCAAGGGCATCGAATGGTCGGACGCGTTCTTTGGCACCATTCAGGGCAGCTTCGGCGAGACCTCGACGCTGGCCTGCGCCATCGGCCTGGGTTTCCTGCTGTTCACCAGAATCGCCAACTGGCGCCTGATCGTCGGCTGCCTGGCGGGCATGATCGCCTTCTCAGTGCTGCTGAATCTCATCGGCTCCGACACTAACCCGATGTTTGCGATGCCGTGGTACTGGCACCTGGTGCTGGGCGGTTATGCCTTTGGCCTGGTGTTCATGGTGACAGAGCCGGTTTCGGCGTCCCACACCAACGCGGGCCGCTACATCTACGGTGCCCTCATCGGCGTGATGGTGGTGCTGATCCGGGTGCTGAACCCGGCCTTCCCCGAAGGCATGATGCTGGCGATCCTGTTCGGCAACGTCTTCGCACCGCTGATCGACTATTTCGTCGTGCAGGCCAACATCAAACGGAGGGCGCGCCGCCATGGCTGATACCCAAAGCAAGGGCCTGATTGGCCGCTTCCTGGCCGCATCGCCGGATTCCGTCGGCAAGACCATCTTCATCGCTGTTGCCGTCTGCTTGGTGGCTTCGATGATCGTGTCCACCGCCGCGGTGTCCCTGCGCCCGGTGCAGGAGATCAACAAGAAACGCGACAAGCAGCTGAACGTTCTGCAGGTGGCGGGGCTCTATGAGCCCGGCATCAAGGTGGCTGAGGCGTTCGCCGCCTTCGAACCACAGGTGCTGGACCTGGAAACCGGTGAGTTCACCGACCAGTTCGACGCCGCCAGCTTTGATGATCTGGCCGCCGCGCAGGACCCGGAGCTGAGCCGCGCGCTGGAGAACGACCCGGCGGGCATCGGCCGCCAGTCGCGCTACAAGACCGTGTACCTGCTGCGCGAGGAAAACGGCGATCTGGACAAGGTGATCCTGCCGATCCACGGCTATGGCCTGTGGTCGACCCTTTACGGCTTCATCGCGGTTGAGGAAAACGGCAACGACATCTTCGGCCTGCAGTTCTATCAGCACGGCGAAACCCCGGGCCTCGGCGCCGAGGTGGACAACCCGCGCTGGAAGTCCCTGTGGAGCGGCAAGAAGCTGCATGACGAAAGCGGCGAGCTGCAGATCAGCGTTGCCAAGGCGCAAGGCCCGGCCGGGCCGGAGCATCACATTGATGCGCTGGCCGGTGCGACGCTGACCTCCGTTGGCGTGGACAACCTTGTGAAATTCTGGATGGGCGAAGAGGGCTACGCACCCTTCCTGGCCGCCCTTAAAGCGGGAGAGTTCTGATGGCGCAGACCAAGAAAGACATGCTGGTCGACCCATTGGTCGACAACAACCCGATCACGCTGCAGGTTCTGGGCATCTGCTCGGCGCTGGCGGTGACCTCCTCTCTGCAGGTGGCCTTTGTGATGACCCTGGCGGTGACTTTCGTGACCGCGTTCTCGTCGATGTTCATCTCGATCCTCAGAAACCAGATCCCTAGCTCGATCCGGATTATCGTGCAGATGGTGATCATCGCCTCGCTGGTGATCCTGGTGGATCAGGTGCTCAAGGCCTACGCCTTTGAGATCTCCAAGACCCTGTCAGTCTTTGTTGGCCTGATCATCACCAACTGTATCGTGATGGGCCGCGCCGAGGCGTTCGCCATGAGCAACCCGCCGGTGGCCTCGTTCATCGACGGTCTGGGCAACGGCATGGGCTACGGACTGATCCTGATGCTGGTGGGCGTGGTCCGCGAGCTGTTCGGCTCCGGCTCCCTGTTCGGCATCACCATCTTGGAAACCGTAAACAACGGCGGCTGGTATGTGCCGAACGGCATGCTGCTGCTGCCGCCTTCGGCGTTCTTCGTGATCGGCCTGCTGATCTGGGCGTTCCGCACCTGGAAGCCGAACCAGGCCGAAGAGCGTGAATATAAAATCCAGAATGTGGAGGCGCACTGATGGAAGGGCTGATTTCACTCGCCGTTAAGGCCATCTTTGTCGAGAACCTCGCGCTCTCCTTCTTCCTGGGCATGTGCACCTTCATCGCGGTGTCCAAGAAGATCTCCACCGCGCTGGGTCTGGGGATTTCGGTGATGCTGGTGCAGGCGATCACCGTGCCCACCAACAACCTGCTGCTGACCTACCTGCTGAAGCCGGGCGCGCTGGCCTGGGCCGGCTTCCCGGATGTGGACCTGACCTTCCTCGGCCTGATCTCCTATATCGGGGTGATTGCGGCGATGGTGCAGATCCTGGAGATGATCCTCGATAAGTATTTCCCGCCGCTCTACAACGCGCTGGGGGTGTTCCTGCCGCTGATCACGGTGAACTGCGCCATCCTGGGCGGCTCTCTGTTCATGGTGGAACGCGACTACAACTTCGCGGAAGCAACCACTTACGGCCTCTCCTCCGGCTTTGGCTGGGCGCTGGCGATCACCGCGATGGCGGGCGTGCGCGAGAAGCTGAAGTATTCCGACGTGCCGGACGGCCTGCAGGGCCTGGGCATCACCTTTATCACCGCGGGTCTGATGGCGATGGCCTTCATGTCCTTTAGCGGCGTCAAACTGTAAGGGAGCGTCTGAAGTTATGGAAACTTTCTCGCTCGGCGTTGTCCTGTTCACGTTGATCGTGCTGGCGCTGGTGGCCATCATCCTGGCCGCCCGTTCCCGCCTGGTCGCGTCCGGCAACGTCAATATCACCATCAACGGTGAAAAAACCATCTCGGTGCCTGCGGGCGGCAAGCTGCTGCAGACGCTGGCGGCTGAGAAACTGTTCGTCCCCTCCGCCTGCGGCGGCGGCGGCACCTGCGCCCAGTGTCGGGTGCGTGTGCATTCCGGCGGCGGTTCCATCCTGCCGACCGAGGAAAGCCACATCACCAAGCGCGAAGCCGCCTGCGGCGACCGCCTGTCCTGTCAGGTTGCGGTCAAGCAGGACATGGAGGTCGAGGTTCCCGAAGAGGTCTTCGGCGTCAAGAAATGGCGCTGCAAGGTGCGGTCGAACGACAACGTGGCGACCTTCATCAAGGCGCTGGTGCTGGAACTGCCGGAAGGCGAGGACGTGAACTTCCGCGCCGGCGGCTACATCCAGATCGAGGCGCCCGCCCACCAGCTAGCCTACACCGACTTCGACATCCAGGAGGAGTACCGCGAGGATTGGGACCGCTTCAATCTATGGCAGTACAAATCCGTGGTGGATGAGCCGGTCGAGCGCGCCTATTCGATGGCGAACTACCCGGACGAAAAGGGCATCATCATGCTGAACGTCCGCGTCGCCTCGCCGCCGCCGGGCTCCAGCGACATTCCGGCGGGTAAGATGTCGTCCTACATCTTCAACCTGAAGCCGGGCGACGAGGTCACCATCTCTGGCCCGTTCGGTGAGTTCTTCGCCCGCGACACCCAGAAGGAAATGGTCTTTATCGGCGGCGGCGCCGGCATGGCACCGATGCGCAGCCACATCTTCGACCAGCTGAAACGGCTGGAGAACCGCGACCGCAAGATCAGCTTCTGGTACGGTGCGCGCTCGAAGAAGGAGATGTTCTTTGTCGAGGACTTCGACCAGCTGGCCGAAGAGTTCGACAACTTCGAATGGCACGTCGCCTTGTCCGATGCGCAGCCGGAGGACGACTGGAAAGGCTACACCGGCTTCATCCACAACGTTCTGTACGAGGAGTACCTCAAGAACCACCCGGCGCCGGAAGACTGCGAATTCTACATGTGCGGCCCGCCGATCATGAACCAGTCGGTGATCAACATGCTGCTGGATCTGGGCGTGGATCGCGAGGATATCATGCTCGACGATTTCGGCGGCTGAGCCGGAGCGCAGCACAAAAAACCAAAAGCCCCGGATGGACCATCCGGGGCTTTTTACTGCCGCCGGTGGAGAGGCGGAAAATGCGGGGTGGCCTTATGGCCTTCACTGCTTTGATCTGTGAGGGGCGGATCCACCCATGTTGCCCGCGGTTCCCGGCGATCAGCCGCCCTCGGCTTCCTCCCAATCCTCGACATCACGCTTCAGCAGGAACTGGTTTTTGAAATTCTTCAGCCCAAACATGACATCTGCGTTGGCAATGTCCTTGCTGGCGTGGATCTCGTGCTCAAGAAATGCTTTCACAGCGTCCGCGTCATCGCTGACCAGTTCAACGACCAGGTCATAGCGGCCGGCAACCCACAATATGAAAACGACGCGCGGGTCGCTTTCCAGCCTTTCCGCCACCTGCCGCGGGGTGACACCGGCGGCGACGTTCAGTCCGATCATCGCGTCGGTGGTGTATTCAGTGGCCACGGGATCCGACATTGCCACGATGCGAAGCATGTTGTTTTCCCGCAGGCCACTGACCCGGTTGCGGATGGTTCCCTCTGATACGTCAAGTTTCTGCGCGATTTCGGAAAATGCCATCCGCCCGTCCTGCTGCAGCAGCCGGATGATCTGCTGGTTCAGGTCATCCCCTGGAGAGCGGATGCTTTGACTGACGCGCCTGTTGCGCGCGGAGGATTGCTGTTTGCCTGCCATATGCCTGGTGCCCGATTGCCGTATTCGCAGCCCAGCATATGCGGCTGTGGCGGAATCCGCAAACATCAGCCCGTGAACCCCCGGCTCAGAAGGCGGGAAACTGGCGCCGGCCGGCTGTGCGCTGCACTGAAAGCATAATGCCGGACAAGAAGTCTGGTGCAGATCCGGAAAGGCTTTGCGTTTCCTCGCTCTGGCCGGGACTGACAATGCGTATTGCTCATTATTGGGGCGCTTTTGGACCAGAAACGTCCTGATTCTTGCCTGAAGATTGCCTTCAATGGCGAAAATCGCAGAATTCTGTTGCCAGAAAGTGCGAAATTCGCAAATCTACCATTCGAGCCCTGCGAATTGCGCAGAATCAGTAACAGAACAGCCGCAGCAGGGGCAGGTTCCATGCGTCCGGCAGATCAGGCCGGGGCGCGTGTGGCAGTGTCGAAGGGAGGACGAATGACAATTGCCGAGGAAAGAACGCGGGTAGCCGGCGGGCCGCAGCATGGCCTGACCGCGGACGCCTACCGCAGCGAGGACATCTGGCAGCAGGAATGCCGGACGGTGCTGTCAAAAAACTGGGTGTTCATCGGTTTTGCCCACCAGATCGCCAATCCAGGCGATACCCATCCTTTCAGTTGCGCAGGTTTGCCGCTGCTGTCGGTGCGTGGTCAGGACGGCAGCATTCAGGTGTTCCATAACGTCTGCCTGCACCGCTGCATGACCCTGGTCGACAGGCCCAGGAATGTCGGTAAGCTGATCCGCTGCCCCTACCACGCCTGGGCCTATGACCTGGAAGGGCGGTTGCGCGCAGCTCCCCATTTTGCGGGAACGGGCAAGCAGGAGTTCGATGGTTTCGACCTGAAAGAGCACCGCTTGAAGCCGGTTCGCACCCATGTCTGGCAGGACTGGATTTTCGTCAACCTGGACGGCAATGCGCCGGAATTCAAAGACTACGCCGCCCCCCTGATCAGCCGCCTGGAAGGCATCGATTTCGGTAGGCTGGAGCCGGTCGGCCTGCTCGATTTCGGCGAGATCGAGACCAACTGGAAACTGATCATGGAGAATTTCATTGAGCCCTACCATGTCCAGTTCGTGCATTCTTCGACCACCGAACAGCCGCTAGAGGACCACAATACCATCACCGATGGGAACTGTATCGGCAGCGCGGTGGACCTGAAGGAGGAAACCGGCACGGCGGGCAGCCTTGGTGTCAGCTCCCGCTACCTGACCCTCTATCCCAACTTCATCCTCGGCCGCTATTTTCCGGACCAGATGGGGGTGTACCTGAACGTGCCTGCCGGTCCCGGCAAGATGCGCCAGTACCGTGCGCTTTACACCACCGATGGCCAGAAGCTGAGCACAGAGGAAACCGAGAGCCTGAAGAAGCTATGGTGGGATGTCCATAAAGAAGATCACGAGATGGTCGAGCGCATGTACGAGGGCTGCAAATCACCAGTTGCAGCCGGCGGGGGCCTGCTGTCGCCCGCCTGGGAGGACAGCGTGCGCGCCTTCCAGGACCTGATCGAACGAGATCTGGCCAGCGCGCCGGCCCAACAGTGAAAAAAAGGAACAAGACACATGAGTGAACCCATTTCCAAGGGTTTCCGCCTGGCCCACACGATGATGCGGGTGATGGACATGGAGAAATCGCTAGAATTCTACTGCGGAATTCTGGGCATGGAGGTGCTGCGCCGCACCGACTACCCCGAGGGCAAATTCACCAATACTTTCATCGGCTACGGCCCGGAGGCAGAGTCACCGACCCTCGAACTCACCGCAAACTGGGACCAGGAAGAGCCTTACGACAAGGGCAACGGCTGGGGCCATATCTGCATCGAAACCCCGGACGTCTATGCCGCCTGCGAGCAGCTGGCGGCGGCCAACGTCAACATCACCCGCCCGCCGGGACCGATGAAGAATGGCACCCGCGTCATCGCCTTTTGCGAAGACCCGGACGGCTACAAAGTCGAGCTGAACGAGAGCATCCTGAAACACCTGGCCAGCGAGGGAAAGTAACCCATGGGCGATCAACCGCAGCTTTTCAAATTCGACCTGGTCCAGAAGCGCTATGACTCCATGGGAGACAGCGACACCTACATCAAGCCGATGGTGACCAGTGAGTTCAGCAAGTCCATGTGCGGTGGCATCAATGTTCTGAACAACATCAAGGTGCCGTGGGAACTGACCTGCGACGAAATCATCTTTTGCCTCGAGGGCACATTCCGCCTGGTTTGCGATGGCAAGGAATACATCTGCAACCGCGGCGACGTGCTCTTCGTTCCCAAAGACAACCACATCTCCTATGAGGCGGACGGCAAATGCGTGATCTTCTACGCGGCCTATCCGCACAACTGGAAACAACTGGCCGGGATCACTGCGGTTCCCGGCATCGATCCGGCAGACTTTGTCGCCGGCTGATACACGCAACTCCTGGTGACTGGGCGCCCTAGTCTGACCCCGGGCGACGGGCCGCCCCCCTTTTTTCACCAGGCAACTGCAGAAAACAAAACCAAAACAACGCTGCCCCGCCGCGGGCAGCGAACAGAAAACGATTGCCTTTCCAAGGGAGGAACGAACATGCTGAAGGTCAATCCCGAAGAGAAGATTTATTACGAAAGCTTCCACGACGCGGTGGAGCGCAACCGCCCCCGGATCCCCGAAGTGCGCGAGCAGCTGGAAGCAGCCGGCGTCAAATATGTCATGGCCGCCTGGATCGACCTGCACGGCATCCCCAAGACCAAACCGGTGCCGATGAGCGATTTCGAGCCGCTCTGCCTCGGCAAGGGCCCGCAGTTCGCGGTGCATTCGATCTCCTTTGTTCCGGAACTCAGCCCCGCCGACAGCGACCAGGTGGTGGTGCCGGATCTGGACGCCGTTTATGTCTGCCCCTGGGACACCTCGATGGCGATCATATTCTCGGACCTTTACTGGGAAGACGCGCCTTATAACGTCTGCTCGCGCCAGGCCCTGAAACGCGCCATGCATGAGGCCAAGCTGGAAGGCTACACTGGTTATGCCGGCGTCGAGCCCGAATTCATCGTGATGAAATACGATGAAAACGGCCTGCCGGTGAAAGCGTTCGACGACGATCTGGGCAAGGCGATCAGCCCGCGCCGCCAGGCCTTCGGTTATGACGTGGAGTATTCCATCGACTCAATGCCGTTTCTGAAGGACATGATTGACATCATCGAAGGCCTGGGCTGGAACCTGCACGACGTGGTGGCCGAGGGCGCCTATTCCCAGTTCGAGCTGGATTTCCACTATACCAACATGCTGGAAATGTCCGACCGTCTGGCCTTCCTGCGCATCACGCTCAAAGAAGTGGCAAAGAAGCACGGCATGTTCGTCACCTTCATGCCGAAGCCGACGGTAGGCGACTGGCGGTCCGGCGCGCATATCAACATGTCGATGCAGCATGACAGCCGCCCGGGCCAAAACATCTTCGAAACCGCCGATGGCAGCGACTGGTCGGACGAAAGCCGCTGGGCCGTGGGCGGGCTGATGCAGCACGCCGAGGCGATCACCGCGATCACCTGCCCGACGGTGAACTCCTACAACGGTCTGGTGCCGCGGGTGGGCGGATTCGAGGGTGGCACCGTGACCTGGGCGCCGACCAATATCACCTACGGTTTCAATAACCGCTCGGCCCAGTTCCGCCTGCCGCAAAGCCGCCACTGCATCGAAAACCGCGCCTGCGACATGACCATGAACATTTACCTGGCGATGGCGATGCACCTGAGCTGCGCGCTGAAGGGCATCAAGCTCAAGATAGACGCGGGCAAGCCCACCGATTTCGATCTGTACTCCAAGACCGAAGCGGAATTGCAGGAATTGGGCATCCGCCGCCTGCCGCGCACTTTGTTCAACGCGATCGAGGCGTTGCGCCATGATGAAATGGCCGAGCATGTGATGGGCCCGGTGATGCGCAAGTCTTATCTCGATTACAAGACCGACGAATGGGAACGCTACCACCAGTCAGTCACCGACTGGGAAGTGCAGGAATACCTGCGCCTGTACTAAGCCACCTTGTATAAGACAATAACAGGACCCGGACCTGCGGATTTCACTGGCCATCCCGGCCAAAGGCACACACCCGAAACTGTGGTGTTTCTCCTTAACCGGGGCAGTCCGGGTCCTGTCAGTTTTCAAAGGAGTCCACGATGCAGGACTACCGGATCTATCCCCTGGGTGACTTTCCGCTTTTGTCTGGGGAGGTGCTGAAAGATGCCAAGCTTGCCTATCAGACCTATGGCACGCTCTCGCCCCGTCGCGATAACGTCATCGTTCTGCCCACTTTCTACACCGGCACCAATTCCCGCAACGAAGGGTACTTCGGCCCTGGCCGAGCCATCGACCCGGACCGCCATTTCATCGTCAGCCCGAACCTGTTCGGAAACGGGCGGTCTTCTTCGCCATCCAACACCCCGCCCCCGCAGGATGGCCCACGCTTTCCGCTGGTGCAGATGTGGGACAATATCGCCGCCCAGCACCGGCTGATCCATGATCACCTCGGCATAAGGCGGATTGCCCTGGTGGCGGGCTGGTCCATGGCTGGCTGCCAGTCCTACCAATGGGCGGCGCAGTACCCGGATATGGTGCAGGCCATCCTGCCTTTCTGCGCTTCTGCCAGGACCTCCCCGCACAATTTTGTCTTTCTCGAAGGGGTCAAAGCCGCCCTATGCGCCGACCGGAATTGGAACGGCGGCAACTACGCCTCACCGCCGGTGGCCGGCCTCAAGGCCTTTGGCCGGGTTTATGCCGGCTGGGCGTTTTCGCAGGCCTTCTTCCGCGAGGGCCTGTACCGCCAATTGCGGTTTGAGACTGTCGAGGAACTGTTGCTGGATTGGGAGCAGGACCACGTCCACGGATGGGACGCCAACAATCTTCTGGCCAAGCTAGCCACCTGGCAGGCCGGGGATATTTCAGCAGGCCCGCTCTACAACGGCGATTTCCGGGCGGCACTGGCGGCAATCAAGGCCCGCGCCATCCTGATGCCCTGCACCCATGATCTCTATTTTCCGCCCGAGGACAACGAGGCTGAAGCCCGCCAAATGCCAAGCGCTGCCTTTCGCCCGTTTGACTCGCCCTGGGGGCATTGCGCCGCCAATCCAGGTAATGATTCGGGGTTTGCCGACCAGCTGGATGCCAGCATCCGGGAGTTGCTGGGGGATTAGGATCCTGCAGTCTTGATGAACGGGCGCTGGGTCCAGGGGGCTTTCTTCGCATCAAACCGGCAGCATTTGCAAATAATGCGTGCGAGTTCCGGCCGGAAAAGAGGGAAAGCCCGGATTTGTGTCAGAAGCCGTACCGTTATCTTCCGGATGAACCGGCCCGGGCCACAGCGGGCGTCAGGGCCGGCTCGGATTCTGGAGAAGCGGCGGGGTCTAGCCGACGATCATCTGCTTCATGCGCAGGGCTTCGTACTCAAGCTCCTGAAGGCGGAAATTCACCACGTCGCCGACAGTGATCATGCCAGCCAACCTGCCGTCCTTCATCACTGGCAGGTGGCGGAAGCGGCCTTCGTTCATCACCTTGGCCACGTCGATCAGCAGGTCGTCGGGCTGGCAGGTCTGAACGTCGCGGGTCATGATGTCCTCGACCAGCTGCGGCAGAGTGTGGCCGGGGGTTTCCGCCAGCCGCCGCACGATATCGCGCTCCGACAGAATGCCCTGCAGCGCGCCATTCTGGTCGGTGACCACGAGCGCGCCGATGCGTCTTTCTTTCAGTGCCTCGACCGCGTGCCCGACCGTATCCTTCGGACGGATCGAGTAGATCGCATCGCCCTTGGCTTCCAGCAGCTTGGCAACAGTGGACTGGCCATGCGATAAATTCGACTCGGCCGACTGGCTGTGGCTGGCCTGTCCGGCCTTGTCGCCCCGGGTGGGAGGCTGGTATGAGAACGGTGCCATGCGCGGGGTCTCCTCCTATCCTGCATCAGGTCATACCCCATCTTAGCGTCGGATTATGATCCGGGAAGGGGCGAAATGACGCGAGCGCTAACAACGGCGGGAAAACAACATGTTCGAAACCCTCTACCTGACCCCCGCGACCGGCGCGCTGACCGTGTTTGTGGTGGTGGTCTGCGGCCATCTCTACCGGCAGAACTGGAAGTCCGATGCGCCCAACGCGCGGCTCAGGGCCTGGCTGTACGGGGTGCCTGCCGGGATGGGCCTTCTGGCGCTGGCGTTCGTGCCGCTGAAGTTCTGAGGCGCCATTTGACTCTGGCGCCGGGCAGGGGCATAGCAGCGCCAGTTTTTTCCCCGGAGGATGACCGATGCCCAGACGGTTTCTGCTTGCCCTGATCCTGCCTGCAGTGCTGCTGATGTCCGGCTGCTGGTTCGGAAGCGAGCCGGAGGAGGTCCGCCTGACGGGCCAGACTATGGGCACCACATACAGCGTGGTCGCCATTGGCGAGGGTCTGGATCAGGCGGCGCTGGCCGCTGAGGTGGAAGCCACTCTGGCAGCCGTCAACGCCAAGATGTCCAACTGGGATCCGGCGTCTGAGGTTTCCACCTTCTCAGCCGTGCGCAGCACCGTGCCGGTGCAGGTGTCGCAGGAACTTTCCCACGTGATGGCAGCAGCAAATGACGTGCACGCCATGACCGGCGGCAAGTTCGATGTTACCTTGGGGCCGCTGATCGAGCTGTGGGGGTTCGGCCCCCGCCTGCCGGAAGACCCGGTGCCCTCTGACGCGGCCATTGCCGAAGCACTGGACGGTGTCGGCCAGGCGCGGCTGCTGGAGCTGGATTCGGGTGCCGGAACGCTGAAGAAGGCGGCACCGGAGACCGGCATTAACCTCTCGGCCATTGCCAAGGGCTATGGCGTCGATTCTGTGGCGGAGGCGCTGCAGGGCTTTGGCATCAAGAATTACATGGTGGAGATCGGCGGAGATCTGGTGACGAAGGGTCAGAACGCCAAGGGAGAGGCCTGGCTCATCGGCATCGAGAAACCTGATGCGGCGGCGCAGACCGTGCAGCTGATCGTGCCGGTCAGCGATTTGGGGCTGGCGACCTCCGGCGATTACCGCAATTATTTCGAACACGAAGGCCGACGTTATTCGCACATCCTTGATCCGGTTGTCGGGCGGCCGGTGACGCACGCCACTACCTCGGTCACGGTGATCGCGGAAAACGCGATGCTGGCCGATGCTTGGGCTACCGCAATGCTGGTCCTGGGCCGGGAAGCCGGGCTGAAGCTTGCGGAGGAGCGTAAACTTGCCGTGTTTTTCATAGATCGGGACGTGCAAGCCGGCGCGGATGCCTATATGACAGCGGCAAGCAGCGCCTTTGAGGCGCTGACCGGACACTAAAGCGCGCGCCAAGCCATCGAGCGAGAGACCACCCATGAGCACCTTTCTTCTGGCCTTCATTCTGCTGCTGATCGTCACCCTGGGCATGTCGCTGGGGGTGATCCTCATGGGCAAGAAGATCAAGGGCAGCTGCGGCGGCCTGAACGCGATTTCCGGTGCCGACAAATGTGTTGTCTGCTCCAAGGATATCGATCCGGACAGCCCGCTGCGCGACAAGCTGCAGTGCAAGCGCGCGCGGCAAATGGTTGAGCGGATGGAGCGCGAGGCCCAGCAGGCCTGACCGCGGCCTGCTGCATTTGCGCCGCAAAGCTTTCCTAGTCTGATTTCTTAACCAGAACCACCGCGCTACCCGGATCCTGGTGCGGCGCCCAGCCCTTGCCCAGTGAAATTTGCAGGCTGGCCCAGGCCAGTGCCAGGTCGCGCCGGGCAATGATCAGGCTCAGCTCGTTGTCGCGCAGGGCTTCTTCCGTGTTCAGCAGGTCGAACAGGGTGATTTCATTGGCCTTGAAAGTTTCGCGCGCCAGATCAGCGACCTTTGAACCGAGGTTGACCGCCCGCGCCTGAGCTTCGGTTCGTTCGCGGGCGGCGCGCAGGCTGCTTTGCTGCGACTGCACTTCGTCCACCGCTGCGCGCACCGCTGCGCGGTAGTCGTATTCGGCGGCCTTGGCCTCGGCAACTGCGCTCTGGTGGAAGGCGCGCAGGACCGGGCGGTTGAACAGCGGCAGGTTCAGCGCCGGGCCGATGGAATAGAGGTCGTCGGCACCGCGTACTGCCTGAACCGACCCCGTGATTTCCAACGAGGGATATAGCTCTGCCTCGGTGACCCCGATGTTTGCGGTGGCGCCGCGCAGCTGCGCTTCGGCCAGCAGCACGTCAGGGCGGTTGCGCAGAAGGGTGGCTGGCACACCCAGGTCCGGCTGGGTGGCGGGAGAGGGCTGTCCATAGCTGCCCTGCATCATCGCAAAAACCTCTGACGCATCGCGGTCCAGCAGCGTGGCCAGGGCAAAAACCGAGGATTCGTAACTGGCGACGAAGGCTGGCAAGTCCGCCTTGGCGCTGGCGACCTGCAGCTTGGTGCGTTCCAAGTCCAGTGCCAGCACGGCACGGGCTTCTTTCAGCTCTTCCACCGTTTGCAGGATCTGCTGGCGCAGCTGGATGGTCTTGCGGGTGACGGCGGCGCCGCGCTGGAAGAAGCGCGCCTGGATATAGGTGCGGGTGATCGCGTCGATCACCGCCAGCCGGGTGGTGGCCAGCTGGTAGAATTGCGCGTCGCGGTCCGCCACGGCCCGTTCGGAGCGGCGCTGGAATTCGCCGAACAGGTCAAAAACATAGGTGGCGCCAACGGCAGCGGTGTCGGTGCTGGTGGAGGCATCCTGCGATTCGCGGCGCGAGAAGATCGAGCTGGCGTCCAGATCGCCGCTGGCCTGCTGCGGACGGCCGGATCCGCGGCGCAGCGCCTCGGCTGCGATCAGCCGTTCCTTGGCCGCCTTGAGCCCGAGGTTCTGCTGCAGGCCTGCGGCAACCAGCCGGTTCAGCGCGGGGTCGTTCAGCCCTTGCCACCAGCTCTCGGAGGCGCCTTTGGCGGTGGCATAGCTGCGGGACTGGTAATAGCTGACCGGCACCGCGAAATCGGGGCGGTGGTAGTCGATGCCGACAACGGTACAGCCGCACAGGAACGTGCCTGCCAGCAGCACGGACCGTGCTGTCCAATGGGGTTTGCTCATGTTCTGCCTCTGGGCGCCCTTTTTGGCGGGCTTTCGGGCAGCATAGCCAGCGCGGCAGCGGGCCGCGAAGCGGTTCCGGCGGTTAACGGTGTCTTTCCGGGCCACTGATGCGTCCAGCCCACAGCAGGGGTTTGTCGAAAAATGACCCGCGAGGTGGCGGTTTTGGCCTATCCTGTGCGCAAAAAAGCGGGCAGGCTGCCGGATCAAACCCGCCCTTCCAATCCACTGGCAACGGCAGATGCATTCAAGATGCGCTACGCTTTTGCCTAAACCCAAGCCGCAAATGCGGTGCTACAGCGAGAACAACCTGATGGACCTGCAAAAATTCTATATCGGCGGCGCCTGGGTGATTCCGCATTCCAGCCGCGAATTCCCGGTGCTGAACCCGGCCACGGAAGAGCGGATCGGGACCATTATCCTGGGAGATGAGCATGACGTGAACGCTGCGGTTGCAGCGGCCCGTGCGGCTTTTGAGAGTTTTTCGCAGACCTCCCGCGTTGAGCGGATTGCTTTGCTGGAACGGCTTCTGGAGATCAGCAAGGACCGGCGCGAGGAATTGGCGCGGGCAATGTCTGCCGAAATGGGGGCGCCGATTTCGATGGCGCGCAATGCCCAGGCCGATTCGGGGATCGGGCATCTGGAGGGCATCCTGGAGGCGCTGAAAACCCAGGAGCTGCGCGAGACGCTGCCGAACGGCGACATCCTGGTGCGCGAGCCGATCGGGGTCTGCGGCCTGATCACGCCGTGGAACTGGCCGGTGAACCAGATCGCGCTCAAGGTGCTGCCGGCCCTGGCGACCGGCTCCACCTGCGTGCTGAAACCGTCGGAGCACACGCCGATGTCCGCCGCCGTTTATGCGCAGATGATCCATGACGCGGGTTATCCGGCAGGGGTGTTCAACCTGATCCATGGCGACGGCCCGACGGTTGGCGCGGGGCTGTCGCGGCACCCGGACGTGGACATGATGTCCTTCACCGGGTCAACGCGGGCGGGCATCGCGGTCTCCAAGGACGCTGCGGATACCGTCAAGCGGGTGACGCTGGAGCTGGGCGGAAAGTCCCCGAACCTGGTGTTTGCCGATGCTGACCTTGAAGAGAAGGTCACCGCCTCGGTGCTGGAATGCATGTACAACACCGGCCAGAGCTGCGACGCGCCGACCCGGATGCTGGTGGAGCGGAGCTGCTATGATCAGGTGCTGCAGATCGCCAAGGCGGCAGCCGAGGGTCAGGCCGTGGGCGATCCGTCGCAGGAAGGCGATCACATCGGCCCGATGTTCGACCGCATCCAGTTCGACCGGGTGCAGAGCATGATCCAGAAGGGCATCGGCGAGGGTGCCACCCTGCTGGCGGGCGGTTTGGGCCGGCCCGAGGGGCTGGACAAGGGCTGGTATGTGCGCCCGACGGTGTTTGCCGATGTGACCAATGACATGGCGATCGCCCAGCAGGAGATTTTTGGCCCGGTGCTGGTGATCATCCCGTTTGAGAATGAGGAAGACGCCATCCGCATCGCCAATGACACGCCGTACGGCCTGGCGGCCTATCTGCAGACCGGCGACCCTGAACGGGCCGAGCGTGTCGCCGCCCGCCTGCGCGCAGGCGCGGTGCATATCAACGGCGGCGGCTTCAACTACGGCTCCCCCTTCGGCGGATACAAACAGTCCGGCAATGGCCGCGAGGGCGGCATGCTGGGGCTGGAGGATTACCAGGAAGTCAAAACCCTGCATTTCGGCTGAGAAGCCCTTCCTCCTGGCGGGGAACTGCCGGGAGGGATGCCGCCTGCGGCCTGCGTGATGCCGCTATCTGACTTTGCGTGTGTCGCAATCCGCCAAGCGTGCCGCTCCGCAGCGGCTCAGGATGGGGGCATGACACACGCATTCATTCCAAAACGCATGGACCGCCGCGCAACCGGGTGCGATCTGGTCGCTGCCTGAGATCCGCCGCCCTTCGCGGGCTTCGACGGTTTCTCAACGGCAGACTTTGGAATGACATATGACAGCATCACAGGCGCTGCGCCTTGCCATTGATATTGGCGGCACATTCACCGACACCGTTCTGGTGGCCGGGCAAGACACTATTCTGGCCTCTACCAAGACCCTGACCACCCACCGGAACCCGGCGGACGGCGCGATGGAGGGCGCGGCGCGGGTGATGGCGCAATCGGGCCGGTCGCTGGGCGAGGTAACCGGCTTTATCCACGGCACCACGCTGGCCACCAACGCGCTGATCGAGCGGCGCGGGGCGACGGTGGCGACGGTCACCACCGAGGGGTTCCGGGATATCCTCGAGATCGCCTATGAGCGGCGCTATTCCCAGTATGACATCAACCTGGAGAAGCCCGATCTGCTGGTGCCGCGCGAACGCGCGCTGACCATCCGCGAACGGATGTCGGCAGAGGGCGGGATGCTGATCCCGATGCAGGACAGCGCGGTTGAGGCGCTGATTGCGGAACTGGACACCAGCGGCGCTGATGCCGTGGCCGTCTGTCTGATGCACGCCTATGCCAACCCGGATCATGAGCGGCGGCTGCGCGATATCCTGGCGGAACGGCGGCCCGGGCTGACGGTCTCGATCTCCTCCGAGGTCAGCCCCGAGGCGCGGGAGTTCGACCGGCTTTGCACCACGGTGGCCAACGCCTATATCCAGCCGCTGATGGAGACCTATCTGGCGCGCTTTGCCGAGCGGTTTGCGGCGGAGGGCGTGACCTGCCCGATCCTGATGATGACCGCGGGCGGCGGCATGTGCACGATCCAGACGGCGGCGCGGTTCCCGATCCGGCTGGTGGAAAGCGGACCCGCCGGCGGCGCCATTCTGGCCGCGCGCATTGCCGCGCGGGCGGGACTCGCGCAGGTGCTGTCCTTTGACGTCGGCGGCACTACCGCCAAGCTCTGCCTGATTGATAATGCCCGGCCGCAGACCTCGCGCCAGTTCGAGATCGCCCGGGCTGCGCGGTTCATCAGGGGGTCGGGGATGCCGGTGCGGATCCCGGTAATCGAGATGATCGAGATTGGCGCCGGCGGCGGCTCTATTGCCGGGGTGGACCGGCTGGGGCGTTTGACCGTGGGGCCGAAATCCGCAGGCTCTGAGCCCGGGCCAGTGGCATTCGGGCGTGGCGGCACCGAGCCGACGGTGACCGACAGTGACATTACCCTGGGCTACATCGTGCCGGACACCTTTGCAGAAGGGCATATCCGGATCGCCCCGGAGGCGTCGAAGGAGGCTCTGGCGCGGGTGATCGGCAGCAGGCTGGAGGTGGACGGGGCAGGCGCGGCGGATGGCGTCAGCCGCATCGTGGATGAGAGCATGGCCAGCGCAGGGCGGATGCATGCGGTGGAGTCCGGCAAGGACCTGGGCCCGCGCACCATGATCGCCTTTGGCGGCAACGGCCCGCTGCATGCGACACGGGTGGCGCGTTCAGCTGGCGTTTCGCGTATCGTGATACCGCCGAACCCGGGTGTGGGCTCGGCCGTCGGGTTCCTGTTTGCGCCGGTGTCGTTCGAGATTGTGCGCTCGCGCTATTCGCTGCTGGAGAGCATGGATATGGGCAGCATCAACTGTCTGTTCGCCCAGATGACCGATGAGGCGCAATCGGTGGTGGCGCAGGGCGCGGGCGATGCCGAAACGCAAGTGCAGCGCACCGCTTTCATGCGCTACAGCGGGCAGGGGCATGAGATCGAGATCACTCTGCCGGATCGTGATCTGACGTCGGAGGACCTTGGCCCGCTGACCGCGGCGTTTGAGGCCGAGTACGCCAAGCAGTTCTCGCGCCCGGTGCCGGGCATGAAGATCGAGATCCTGAACTGGGCGGTGCGGGTGGCGACTCCGGAGGCCGAGGCGGCAGCGGTGCCTGAGACGCCGGAGCTGAAGACAGTCACGCCCGCTGCCTTCCGCGTGATCACCTGCGACGTGGACGGCACAAAGAAAGAGGCCGGTTTTGTCCCGCGTGACAGCCTGAAACCCGGCGACCGCGTCTGCGGCCCGGCGCTGATCACGGAACCCCAGACCACCACGCTGGTCTCGGCGGATTTCTCTGCCCATGCGGACGTAATTGGCAACATTGTCCTGATCCGGGATCAGAAAGGAGCTGCGCAATGACCGCTTTGTCACAGGATCTTTCCCCCGCCCGCCTGCAAGTCATGTGGAACCGCCTGCTGGCAGTTGTCGAGGAGCAGGGCCAGACCCTGATCCGCGCGGCGTTTTCGCCCATCGTGCGCGAATGCGGCGACATCTCGGCCGGCATCTTCGACGTGCAGGGCCGGATGCTGGCGCAGGCGGTGACCGGCACGCCGGGTCATATCAACACCATGGCCGAGGCGGTGATGCACCTGCGCGAGCGCTTCCCGGTGGAGGTTATGAAGCCCGGCGACATCTACATGACCAACGATCCCTGGCTGGCGTCAGGGCATCTGAACGATTTCCTGCTGATGATGCCTGCGTTCAAGAACGGCAAGGTGGTGGGCTTCACCTCCTGCACCTCGCATCTGGTGGACCTGGGCGGCCTCGGCATGGGGCCGGAAGGATCCGACATCTATGACGAGGGGCTGCTGATCCCGCCCTGCAAGCTGGTGGAGGAGGGCGCGCCCAATGCGCTCTTGATGGATATCATCCGCGCCAACAGCCGCGAGCCCATCGCCAATGAGGGCGACATCTATGCGCTGATCGCCTGCTGCGAAGCGGGGGTGAAGCGGCTCACCGGCATGATGGAGGAATTCGGCATAGATGATCTGGATGCTCTGGGCGCCTATATCATCGAGACCTCCCGCCGCGGCACGCTGGAGGCAATCGCGGAGGTGCCGGAGGGCGTCTACAAGAACGTGCTCAAGATGGACGGCTACGAGAACGAGCTGGAGCTGCACGCGGCGCTGACCGTCACCAAGGACGGCATGCATGTGGATTTCACCGGCACCTCGGGCTGTTCCGGCAAGGGCATCAACGTGCCGCTGAACTATGCAACCGCTTACACGGTGTTTGCCCTGCGCTGCATTGTCGGGCCGGATATCCCGAACAATGCCGGGAGTTTGGAGCCGTTCACCGTTGATGGCCCCAAGGGCTGCATTCTGAACGCGCAGCGCCCGGTGCCGGTGGCAATGCGGCATACGCTGGGGCAGGTGACGCCGGATCTGGTGCTCGGCTGCCTGCATCAGGCGCTGCCGGATCAGGTTCCGGCCGAGGGCGCGTCCTGCATGTTCGACCTGCCGATGCGCCACGCGCCGGAGGTGGCCCGCGACGGCGGCCGCGCGTTTGCCATCGAGCCGGTCCACAACGGCGGCACCGGCGCGCGGCCCCATGCGGACGGGCTGTCGGCGACGGCCTATCCTTCGGGGGTCTATGGCAGCCAGGTGGAAATCACCGAGGCGGTCGCCCCGGTCATCATGTGGCGCCGCGAGCTGCGGCCCGACAGCGGTGGCGCAGGCAAATACCGCGGCGGGCTGGGACAGCGGATCGAGATGACGGCCTCGAACGGCGCCCCCTTCATCGTGTTCCTGTCGGTGGAACGGCTGAAGTTCCCGGCACTGGGCCGCATGGGGGGGCAGCCCGGCGCCCCGGGCCGTATCCGCTTCCGCGATGGCGAACAGGACATCCCCGGCAAGGGCGAGTTGCGGGTGGAGGCAGACGACTACCTGATCTTTGAAACCCCGGGCGGCGGCGGTTTCGGCGACCCGGCGGAGCGCGACCCCGAAGCGCTGGCACTGGATTTGAAACGCGGGCTGGTGACTGAGGAAGGCGCAAGCGCCTATGGGGGTGGCAAATGATCCGCGCGGTCCCGCATGTTGCCGCCCTGGCGCCTTATGCTTTGGCGGATCTGGGTGGCGAGGGGGTCATTTCCCTCGCCCAGAACGAAAGCGCCTTTGCCGCCAGCCCGGCTGCGATTGCGGCGGGCAAGGCGGTGCTGGAGCAGATGCCGCTCTACCCGGACCCGGAGTGGCCGGAACTGCGAGCAGCTGTCGCCGAAGTGCACAGTCTGGACCCGGTCAAGGTGCTGTGCGGGGCCGGGTCGATGGAGCTGATCGGCTGCCTGATCCGCGCCTTTGCCGGGCCGGGGGACCGGGTCTTGGGCACCGATTACGGCTATGCCTTTGTGGCGTCTGCGTCGGCGCAGGTGCAAGCGGATTACGTCAAGGCGCGGGAGCGGGAGCTGACGGTTTCGGTGGATGATATCCTCGCTGCCGTCACCTCTGAGACCCGCATCGTTTTCGTCTGCAACCCCGGCAACCCGACGGGGACGCTGATACCGAACGCTGAAATCCTGCGGCTGCGCGCGGGCCTGCCGGCAGATGTGCTGCTGGTGGTGGATCAGGCCTATGCCGAGTTTGCCGATGCGGACAACGATCCGGGCGAAATCTTCGCGCTGGCGGAGCGCGGCGATACGGTTGTGCTGCGCACTCTCTCCAAGGCCTTTGGCCTTGCGGGCGCGCGGGCAGGGTGGGGGTACTTCCCGCCGGAGATCGCCGGGGAAGTGCGCAAGCTCTTGAACCCCAACAATATCTCCATCCCGTCGCAGGCGATGGCAGCGGCGGCGATGCGGGACCAGGTGCATATGCAGGACGTGGTGGCCAAAGCGGCGGCCATCCGCGACGGCTTTGCCGAAGGCTGCCGCGCTTTGGGGCTCACGGTGCCGCAGAGCCATACCAACTTTGTGCTGATCCGCTTTGCCTCACCCGAACAGGCGCAGGCGGCGGATGCGGCGCTGCGGGAACAAAAACTGCTGATGCGCGGCATGGGCGGTTATGGCTTGGGCGATTGCCTGCGCGCCACCATTTGCAGCCAGCCGGTGATGGACCGGGCGCTGGCGGTGCTGAAAGGAGTTGTCAAATGACCCATGAAACCCGCACCCGCGCGAAAATCGGCGTGCTGGTGCCCTTCACCAACACCAACCTCGAGGCGGACATGATGCTGATGCGCTGCCCGGACACCACGGTGCATTTCCAGCGCATGGGCGGCTATGACGTGGACGAGATCCCCGGTTCCGACCAGATGGCGGGGCTTGGCGCCTCGGATATCAGCCATGACCTCCGGATGATCTCGGGCGTGCGGCCCGACGTGGTGCTTTATGGCTGTACCTCGGCGACGCTGACTCACGGGCCAGGCTTTGACGCGGACCTGGCGGCGCGGATCAAGGCAGGCTCCGGCGCCATCTCCCTCACCGCCGCCGGTTCGCTGGTGGCGGGCATCAAGGCTCTTGGCGCAACGAAAGTGGGCTTCTCTTCGCCTTATCTGGGAGAAATTAACACCCAGGCGATGGCGTTTCTGGCTGCCAACGGCATCGAAACGGTTAAATGCGCCGATATAGGCCGAGAACTGGGCAACTACGGCCAGGGCGAGCTGACGCCGGAGGACGTCTTCGATCTCGCCTGTCAGGCCGACCACCCGAAGGCAGAGGCCATCGTTCTCAGCTGCACTGACCTGCGCGCGGTTGAGGCGGTGGAGCGGATCGAGGCGCGCTTAGGCAAGCCAGTTGTCACCTCCAACCAGGCGATGATGTTCTGCCTGATGCGGGCACTTGGCCTGCCGCGCCATGACGCGCTGCCGGGCCGGTTGTTCGACTGTCTTTGATGTGAAGAACCAGGGCGTCGAAATGCGCCCTGGTTCCTTCTTCTTTGCGGAAATACTCCGGGGGGCGCGAGGGGCTGGCCCCTCGCACGATTATTCTGCGCCATTGGCCTGGGCGGCCAATGGACGGCGGGCCGGCCACTCGCTCCTACTCCTTCAAGGCTCGCCGGAACCGATATCTTCCTTCCGCTTGGCCACATAGGCCTCCAGCTCTTCGCGGATTGCCGGGTCCATCGCCGGTTCCTCGAAATCCCGCAGGGCCTGCTGCCAGATCCCGGTGGCCCGTTGCAGGGCGTCCTTGGCGCCGGCCGCTTCCCAGTTCTCGTAATTCTGCCAGTCCGACAGCATCGGGCGGTAGAACGCGGTCTCATAGCGCGCCATCGTGTGCTCGGCGCCAAAGAAATGGCCGCCGGTGGGCACTGACTGGATGGCATCGAAACCCAGCTCATCCGCGTCGAATTTTATCGGCTTCAGGAATTCGATCATGTTCTGGATGATCTCCACGTCCAAGATGAATTTCTCATATGACGCGGTCAGACCGCCCTCCAGCCAGCCGGCCGCGTGATAGACGATATTGGCGCCGCCCAGCACCGCGCCCCAGGTGGCCATCATGGTTTCATAGGCCGCCTGCAGGTCCACCGCGTTGGAGGCGTTGGCGTTGGAGGTCCGGTAGGGGATGCCATAGCGCCGCGCCAGTTGGCCACCGGCGATATTGGCCTTGGCGTTCTCCGGCGTGCCAAAGGCCGGCGCGCCGGAGCGCATGTCGACGTTGGAGGTGAAGGAGCCGTACATCACCGGGGTGCCCGGGTTCACCAGCTGGGTCAGCACCACGCCGAACAGCGCCTCGGCGTTCTGCTGGGCAAGGGCTGCGGGCAGGGTCACCGGGGTCATTGCGCCCATCAGGGTGAATGGCGTCACCGTCACCGGCTGGCCGTATTCGGCCATAGCGATCAGCCCGTCGCCCATCGCGTCGTCGAACAGCCGCGGCGAGTTCACCGAGATTATAGTGATCACGCCCGGATCGCCCTTCATCTCCTCTGGCGTCTGGCCGCGGGAGATCGCCATCATGTTTATCCCGTCCAGCGCCCGGCCGTGGCCGATGGCGGAGCAGTGAAAGGTCAGATCCGAATAGGTCAGATTGGCCTGGTAGGTGTCCAGATGGCGGTTGTTGGCGGGCAGCTCCAGCGGCGCGGTCACCTGGTTGCCGATCAGGTGGATGGCGTTGAAGTGATGCGCCAGCTTGATGAAGTTCTGGTAGTCGGTCAGGTTGCCCTGCCGCCGCCCATTAATGCAGTCGTGCACGTTGGGCGGGCCGGCCACCAGGCCGAAGGTCACGTTATTGCCACCCAGGGTGATCTGCTTGGCGCGGTTGCGAGCGGTCAGGGTAAATTCAAACGGCACCGTTTCCAGCGCCGCGGCGACAATGCTCTCGTCGATGCGGATGGTCTTGCTGTCGCGGTCGACGATGGCGCCAGCATCTTCAAAGAGATCCATGACGTTCTCGCCCATCACCCGGATGCCTGCCTCCGACAGGATCCGCATCGAGGTGTCGTGCAGCTGGTCCACCTGCTCCGGTTTCAAAAGCTCGAACGCCGGATAGGTGTTCTTTACCTGTTGCCAGGGCAGTTGTTCGATACTGCCGCCGGATCGGGTGGATTTGCCGCGGCGTCCGCCGCTGCGCCTTTCGCGTGACATATGTCTTTCTTTCCAGTCTGTTAGAAGGCTCTGATTTCCGGCGCGTCATAGATCAGACGGCTCAGATCGGAGAATTTGCTGCCGTCGCGGGTGAATCCCAGCACCGTATCGCGGATTGCGCCGGCGCGGGCCTCGCCAAGCACGGGGGCGGCAAACTCCATGAACTTCCGCACGATGTCGTCCTGCGAGAACGGCGCCTCGGGGCCGCCGCGGGCGTGGACATCTCCTGTCTCCAGCACTCGCCCGTCGGTCAGCGTCACCACCACATCGGCCACCCGGCAGGCCGGGAAGCGGACCGAATGGCGCGCGGCCTCCGCGACCGAGATCCGCTCGTGGATCGAGGCCACACGTGGGTCCGCCAGCCCCTCGCCTGAGATATGCTCGACGCCGATCCGGCCATAAGCCGCCTGCACCGCCACCGCAAAGCCCAGCGAATATTGCGCCTGGCTGGTGGTCGCGGGGATGCCCGGGTAGAGGCAGGCGCTTTCGTGGAAGGTGTTGATGTGGATCCTGGCAAGCTGTTCGTGGGTCAGGCCGTGCTCCAGCATCACCTGCCGGAGCGCGTCGATCGGGGCATGGGCCCAGCGGCAGATCGGGTAGGGCTTCACGTACTGATGCTCCATCTGCCAGAAGCTGCCGAGGTCGTCCCAGTGCTCCGCCACCCGGTCTTCCTCGATGGTGATGGCGGGGGCGCCGGTGAAACCCTTCTCGGCCAGAACCGCCGCCGACATGCCCACCATCGCGCCCCAGCCGGAGCCGTCATGCAGCATCGAGGGGTTGGCGATCTCGCGCATCATCTGGCTGCGCGGGCCGTGGAATTCGGCGATCCCCAGCGCCTCGCGCAGCTGGTCACGGCTGAGGCCGCGCATCCGCGCTGCCATTGCCGCCACCCCCAGTGCGTTCCAGGCGCCGGAGGTGTGGTAGTCGCTGACGGTGGCATGCAGCGACAGGGCAGCGCGGCCTGCCAGCTCATAGCCCAGGGTGGTGATGGCCAGCGCCTCGGGGCCCGAAAAGTCCGGGACGGTTTCCGCAAGTGCGGCGATGGCCGGGATCACCACCACGCCGATATGGCCCTTGGTCGGGTAGTAACCGTCGTGGCCGTCCAGATTGTCTGTGGCGGTGGCGGCGGCATAGGCGGCGCCCGCGACGCTGACCCGGCGGCCGTCGAACATCATGCGCGCGGCCAAACCCTCCTCGCCGCAGCCATAAAGCGCCACGGCGGTATCGCGGGCGATGCGCCCGGCCTCCATCGGGGTGGCGCCGATAGTGATGCCCAGCGTGTCCAGGAACATCAGCGCCGCGGCCTCGCGGGTGGTTTCCAGCAGGTCTTCGGGGTGCAGTCCGAAGGTGAAGTCAGCGACGCGGTTGAATGTGGCTGTCATGTCAGGCGGTCCATCTGAGGTCATTGACCAAAGGCTAGGGGCATTGGTGCCGGGTGACCCGCAATTAAACCGGGGTCATAGGCCCCCTTTATTTCGCGAGCTGCGTGCTAAACGTCGGTTTCTGACCACTTCGGGGCGCTAACCCTTGGGAATTGCGGCGCATTCCAAAGCATGTGAACATGGCCCGAAACCGCCAGCGGATTGATTGATGAAGAATCTCCCCCACCTGACCTTCCTGCGTTCTTTTGAGGCCGCCGCGCGCTATCTCAGCTTTACCTCTGCAGCGGACGAGCTGAACTGCACTCAGTCGGCGGTGTCCAACCACGTCCGCAGCCTGGAGGAGTTCATCGGCCGCCCGCTGTTCGTGCGCCATCCGCGGTCGCTGTCGCTGACCGATGTGGGCGAGGCGTATCTGCCCTCGGTCCGTCATGCGCTGCAGGAGATTGATTCAGCCACCCAGCTCCTGATCTCGCAAAGCCACAAGCGGGAGGTGGTGATCTCCTGCCCGGTCAGCCTGGCGGAACGCTGGCTGTTGAAGGTGATCGAGGGGTTTTCCGCGGCGCATCCGGATATCGATCTGACCATCCACAGCACCATCTGGGTGGATGTGGAAACCAATGTTTCGGACATTTCCATCACCATCAACCATGTCGATGACGTGATGGGACCGGCGGTCAAGTTGTGGGACGAGAAGCTGGCGCTGGTCTGTGCGCCAGACTTCCAGGTCGCGGGCGAGGTGCTGACCCGGCCGGAACAACTGGTGCAGGCGAAGCTGATCCACATCCTGGGACGGCCGATATACTGGGAGAAGATAGCCAAGCATTATGGGCTGGCCGGCATCGAGCTGAAGGGGGGCTTGCAGACCAATTCCTCCAACATGGGGCTGGAGTTTGCTGCAAACGGGTTGGGCTGCGCAGTGCTGCCGAAAACACTAGTCCGGTTCCATGTAGCAGACGGGCGGCTGGTGGAGCCTTTCGATTTCGACCTTGATTGCCCTTGGACCTATTTCGCCACCTTCAAGGACAAGGCGGCAACGCCTTCGGTCAAGCATTTCAAGACCTGGCTGCTGAAGGCTGCGGCGGAGATGGATGTGTAGGGCCTGACCGCCGTTTGCCGCAGACATTGAAATTCGGCGGTCCTTGACGTATATACGGGTATATATACATGAGGCCTGCCAATGATTGAGACCAAGATCAGGAAAGTCGGAAACTCTGCCGTCATCACGCTGACGACGGAGATGCTCACCATGCTGGACGCCAAGGAAGGCGACACGCTGTTTGTGGTGCGCGGCGATGATGGCAGCCTTAGGGTGATGGCGCATGACCCCTCGGTGGCCGAGGCGCTGGCCGCGGCCGAGATCGTGATGGATGAGAACCGTGATCTGCTGCAGGCGCTTGCGTGAGCACTTATAAATGGGTGCCGCTGGCAGCCGTTACTGTCATTCATGACCGGCAGATTGCCCGCCACGGCGGCGCGGCGGGGATGCGTGACAGGGCGCTGCTGGAGATGGGTTGCGCGCGGGCGATGAACCTTGCGGCCTATTCGGATGCAGGCGTGGCGGAGGTTGCCGCGGCCTATGCGTTCGGGCTCGCCAAGGCGCATGCCTTTGTCGATGGAAACAAGCGCACGGCCTTTGTGACCGCCGTTACCTTTCTGCGGCTGAACGGATACCAGTTCCGCCCGGACCTGGTGGAGGGCGTGCGAATGATGGAGGACCTCGCCACGGGGGATGTGGATGAGGCCCGTTTCGCGCAATGGCTGACGGCGGGGATGCAGCCGATTTAGCTCTGCCCCACAGGTAAGTCCCGCCCGGACGAAGGCCGGGCAGCGCCCGACCCTCCCCACGGGAGGGCGCTTTCGCACCCACCCAGGGTCGGGCGCTGCCCTTGGTGTTTCTAGTCGGGCGGTGGAGCCTGCTTAGGCCCGCAGTCGCGCGCCCGAAGGATCAAAGGCCGCCGCTTCCAGAATGCGCGCCTTATGCGGCTTGCCCAGGATGAAGACCTCGACCTCGTCACCCGGCTTAGCAACCGCCGGGTTGGCATACCCCAGCGCCAGCGACTTGCCGACGGAGTAGCCGTAGGCGCCTGAGGTCACCCGGCCCACCGGTTTGCCGTCCGGGGTGAAGACCGGCTCGCCGCCCGAGGCATCGGCATCGTTCACCGTGTCGATCTCGAAGGCTGACAGAACTTCGCGCGGGGCGTTGTCCTTGACCTTCAGATAGGCGTCCTTGTTCAGAAAGTCCTTGTCCAGCTTGATGAGACCGGCCAGGCCAACCTCCTGCGGCCAGTATTCCTGGCTGTATTCGCGGCCCCAGGAGCCATAACCCTTCTCGATCCGCAGGGAGCCGAGCGCGCGGCCGCCAACCGGGCCGCCGTCAAACTCTGCGGCTGCCGCCAGCAGGGCGGAGTACAGCTTGACCTGATCGCTTTCCGCGCAGTGCAGTTCCCAGCCCAGATCGCCGGTGAAGGACACGCGGATCGCCAGGCATTCCACACCGGCCACGTCGATGGTGCGCGAGCGCATGAAGCGGTAAGCCTCGTTCGACAGATCCGCATTGGTCAGCCGCTGCAGCATCTCGCGGGATTTCGGACCGGCCACGTTGAAGCCCGCGATGCGGTTGGTCGCGACCTCAAACGTGGTGCCTTCGGGCAGCTCGATCATGTTGAAGAACCGCTGGTGATAGCGTTCCGCCATACCGGAGCCGACCATCATGTACTCGTCATCCGCCACCTTGCTGATGGTGAAATCGCCGGCCACGCCGCCGCGGACCGAGATCAGCGGGGTGAGGCAGCTGCGGCCCACCTCAGTGGGCACCTTGTTGGCAACCAGCTTGTCCAGCCAGTCAAACGCGCCCGGCCCCTTGATCACGTAGTTGGCGAAGTTCGAGATGTCGATTACACCGACGTTTTCGCGCAGCATGTTGACCTCGCGGCCCACCGGCTCCCACCAGTTCTGGCGGGTGAAGCTGTTGGTGTCCTGGGTGCCGGGCGTGCCGGAGAACCACAGGGGATGCTCCCAGCCGCAGTTGAGGCCAAAGACGCAGCCTATTTCCTTTTGCAGCTCGTACGCGGGACGCACACGGGCCGGGCGGCCGGCACTGCGTTCCTCGTTCGGGAAATGGATGGCAAAGCGGTGGGCGTACTGGTCCTCGACCCGGGCCTTGGTGAATGCCTTGTCGGCCCAGTCGCCAAAGCGCGCGAGATCCCAAGCGAACATATCGTATTGCGGTTCGCCCTCGATCATCCACTGCGCCGCCAGCAAACCGAGGCCGCCGGACTGGGAGAAGCCGGGAATGATGCCGGTGCAGCAGAAGTAGTTTTTCAGCTCCGGCACCGGGCCCCAGATGGCGTTGGAGTCGGGCGACCAGATCATCGGGCCGTTGATGACGCGTTTGACGCCGGCGGTTTCGGCACAAGGAACGCGTTCGGTGGCACGGATCACGTTCTCCATGATCCGGTCCAGATCGTCGGGGAACAGCTCATGGGCAAAGTCCAGCGGGGTTCCGTCCTCGGCCCAGAAGCGCATGTCCTTCTCATAGGCGCCGATCAGGAAGCCGTTGCCCTCCTGACGGAAGTAGTATTCGCCGTCGCGGTCGGCGATTGAGGGCAGGCGGCGGCCCAGATTGGCAACCTCGTCGATGGATTCAGTGACGAAATACTGATGCTCGGTCGGCTGCAACGGCAGGGTGAGGCCCGCCATCGCCGCCACCTCGCGGCCCCAGAGGCCGCCTGCGTTGACCACCCACTGGGTGTGGATGTCGCCCTTTTCCGTCTTCACGATCCAGGAGCCGTCGGGCTGCTGCTCGGTGCCGATCACCGGGCAGAAGCGTTCGATCTGGGCGCCCATGGCGCGGGCGCCGGCGGCATAGGCCATGGTCACGCCCGAGGGGTCGACGTTTCCGCCGTCGGGTTCGAACATGATGCAGCGGATGTCGTCGAACTGCGCCAGCGGGTGCAGTTCCTTGGCCTGTTCGCGGCTGACCTCATGAAAGTTGAGGCCGTAGTATTTCGCCTTGGCCTCCTGCAAGCGCAACTGGTGCTCACGCTCCTCGGTCTTGGCGAGGTACAGGGAGCCCGGCTGGAACACGCCGCAGCCTTGGCCGGTTTCCTTTTCCAGCTCTTTATACAGGTTCATGGTATAGTGCTGGACACGGGTCACGTTGTTGTTGTCGTGCAGCCCGTGGATGTTGGCCGCCGCATGCCAGGTGGAGCCGGCGGTCAGCTCGTCGCGTTCCAAGAGCACCACGTCTTTCCAGCCGAGTTTCGCCAGGTGGTAGAGGATCGAGCAGCCGACCAGCCCGCCGCCGATGACAACTGCCTGTGCATGGGTTTTCATGCGTCATGTTCCCTTGCCTGCGTGCCTGAAACGGCGCTCCCTGCAGGCTGGGGAGGGCCGCTGTATCCTTCCCGGCGACCCTAGCGGCGGGGGCGGGTGATGACCCGTGAAGAATTCAAACCCATTGGCCCCGGATTCGATGGGTCATCCGGTGATCTCTTTCATCACGCCCAAGAACTTCGCCACTTCGCCCACGCTGTTGTAGTGGCACATGGAAACGCGCACGCAGCTGTCCATGCCAAGGGGCGTCAGAATGTTGCCGGAATAATGGTCCGCCTTGCGCAGATGGGTGCGGATGCCCTGTTCGTTCAAGCGTTTGACCACCTCCACCGAAGGCACCCCGTCCACGGCCAGCGACACCAGCCCCTCGCGCGCGGGGTTGTCGGCGCCGCCCAAAATGGTGACGCCGTCCATTTCGGCAAGGCCGGGCAGGTTGCCTGTACCCTGGATCATCGCGTCGGTCAGGGCTTTCTCGTGGGTGTGGATAGCCTCCCCCGCCGCCACGAATTTTGCGCGCCGGTCCGTGGCATCGCTGACCTCGCCGCCGAGCCACTCCAGGTAGGCGGCCACATCCGACAGCGTCGCATAGCTGCCGGTGTCGCGGGTGCCCATTTCCCAGTTGTCCGCGGGCCCGTCGATCAGGCAGTTATGCGGCAGCGCGGTCAGCCGGTCCGAGATCCAGGCGAGCCCGTAGCCATGACGCGAAAACATCTTGTAGGGCGAGATCACATAGCCATCCACGCCGTAGGCGGTCAGGTCGATGCGCCCGTGGGCGGCGTGCTGGATGCCGTCCACGATGATGAAGCACTCTGGAGCGACTTCACGGATGGCGGCAGCGCAGGCGGCCACATCCACGCCCATACCGGTCACTGGCGAGGTATGGACGATGGTTGCCACAACCGCATCCGGTGTGACCGCTTTGGCGTAGGCATCAGCGGTGATCGTGCCGCTGGCATCATCATGTGGGATCAGCACATGGTTCTGCCGCGCCACCCCAGCCCAGCGGGCGCAGGCGGAGCGGGTGGCCGGGTGCTCCAGCGTCGAGCCCAGCACAGTCCTGCCTTCGGAGGTGCCAAGACAGGCGTTCATAATCAGGCGGAACAGCAGTTCGGTACCGCTTTCGCCAGCGAAGAACTGGCCGCCGGGCGCGTTCATCATCACGCGCATGTCGTCCTTGGCCTTGGTGATAACCCGCACCAGCTCATGACTGCCGGAGTTGTCGCGGCCCTGGTTGTCGGGGATCGCGGCATAGCGGGCGGAGGTCTCCACCACCGAATTCAGTGACAACGCACCGCCGGCGTTTTCAAAAAAGATGCGGCTGCCCTGCTGCGGGCAGTTTTCCACCTGGGCAAAGCGGGCGCGGATCTGATCAAGGAGAGTGGCAGTGATCTGGGGCATGGCAGGTCCAACCGGGAAAGCAATTGATTTCCCGCCACAGTAGGGTGTTCGGGCGGCAGCGGCATACAAAAAATTCCGGGTCTCAGTGCCGGAAAACTCTGTGGCAGCCTGTGGTCTGATTATGCCTTCAAAAATTTCTACAGACCTGTATACAGTTCTGAGCGCGAATCCCGGGCGTTTCCCGGAATGTTTTCGGACAGGTTTTTGGAGGTCCAAATGAAGAATACGATGAACGGCGCCGAGGCGATGGTGCGCTCGCTTGAGGCGCATGGCGTTACTCATATCTTCGGCCTTTGCGGCGATACCACGCTGCCCTTCTATGATGCGATGAACCGGCTGGAGCATGGCATCACCCATGTCCTTACCCGCGACGAGCGCAGCGCGGCCTATATGGCGGACGGATTCTCCCGCGTGACCGGGCGGGTGGGGGTCTGCGAAGGCCCCTCGGGCGGCGGCGCCACCTACATCCTGCCGGGGCTGATCGAGGCTAACGAAAGCTCCTATGCGGTGCTGGCGATCACCACTGACATTTCCATCGGTTCCTACGGGAAATACCCGCTGACCGAGGTGAATCAGGAGGTCCTGATGGGCCCCCTCACAAAATTCAACACGGTGATCAGGCGCGCCGAGCATATCCCGCGCATGGTGCGCCAGGCGTTCCGGGCAATGACAACCGGCCGTTCCGGCTCGGCGCATCTGGGGCTGCCTTATGACATCCAGTATGACGATGTGCCGGCCAGTGATATCTGGGGCGACCCGAAGCATCAAAGCTACCCCGCCTACCGCGCGGCGCCGGAGCCGGGCACGGCGGAGGCTGCCGTCAAGGCCATCCTCAGCGCCAAGTCTCCGCTGATCGTCTGCGGTGGCGGCGTGGTGATTTCAGGCGCTATGGAAGAGCTGGGCAGGTTGGCAACCCGCCTGGATATCGCTGTCGGGACCTCAATCTCGGGCAAGGGAGCGCTCGCCGACACCCACCCGCTGTCTCTCGGCGTGGTCGGCTCCAACGGCGGCACCGACGAGACCTGGGAGATGATGGAAGCTGCCGATCTGGTGGTTTTCATGGGCTGCCGCGCCGGCTCCACCACCACCTCGCGCTGGGAGGCGCCCAGGCCCGGCCAGCGCATCGTGCATTTCGACAATGACCCGATGGTAATCGGCGCCAATTACCCGACTGAGGAGGGTGTGGTTGCCGACCTGAAACTGGCGCTGCAGACGGTGAATGCCTATCTGGATGGCCGCGAAGGCGATTTGCCGGCATTTGGCGGCGCCGCCAAAGTGGCCGACATCAAGCAGCGCAAGTTTGCCAAATTCGAAGAGCTGGCGCACAGCAAGACCAAACAGGTTCTGCCGGAACAGATCATCCATACCCTGAACCGGAATCTGCCGGATGACGCCATCGTGGTCTCCGATCCCGGAACCAGCTGCCCCTACTACAACGCCTACTCGCAGCAGAAGCATCCGGGCCGTCAGTACATCACCAACCGCGCCCACGGTGCCCTGGGTTACGCGCTGTCTGCATCGCTCGGAGCCTGGTTCGGGCGGCCCGGAGCCAAGGTTGTGGGCATTATGGGCGACGGCTCCTTCAACTTCACTTGCGGCGAACTGGAAACCGTGGTGCGCTGCGCGGCACCCATCACCTATGTGGTGTTCTCCAATGCGAACTTCGGCTGGATCAAGGCGAGCCAGCGCGACGACTGCGATAAGCGCTATTACAATGTGGACTTCAAACGCACCAACCACGCCGCGGTGGCGGAGGCATTCGGAGTCAGGACCTGGCGGGTCGAGAAGCCGGAAGATCTGGACCAGGCGCTTAAGGAAGCTTTTGCCCATGACGGTCCCACCCTGATCGACGTTGTTTGTCAGCCGCTGGAAGAATCCGCCGCCCCCGTGCGCCGCTGGATGGGCTGAGGGCATTTAATAAGGGATCAAAGCGAAAGGCCGGGAACCCTGCGTTTCCGGCCTTGTTTCCTTTGAAGGGGGGCCGCTATGAATCCGTTGACCCGTACACAGGAAAGGCGCCTTAAATGGATACTCCCACCGCTCCAAAATCCGGTGCCATGCTGCATTTGCGCGGCAACACGCTGTCCGAGGGCGATCCGGTGGCCCTGCCGCTGACGCAAAGCTCGATGTACCACTTGCCGGGCGACTGGACCGGCGGTCCCAGCTATGGCCGGGTGGACAATGCCACCTGGGAGCATCTGGAACATGTTCTGGCATACCTGGAAGACGCGCCCGCGCTGGCCTTTCCGTCTGGCATGGCGGCGATCTCTGCGGCGCTGTTTGCCACCGTGAGGGGAGGGTCGAAACTGCTGATCCCGTCGGACGGCTATTATGTGACCCGGCGCCTGAGCGAGCGGTTCCTGCAGAGCCTCGGCGTGGAAGTTCACCAGCGCCCCACCACCAGTTTTGCCGAGGGCGGCTTCGAAGGTTTTGACGTTGTTTTTGCGGAAACCCCTTCAAACCCCGGCCTGGACCTGTGCGACCTGCACGCGATTGCTGAGGCGGTTCACGCCGCTGGCGGGCTGCTGATTGTCGATAACACCACCATGACCCCGCTGGGCCAGCGCCCGATGGAACTGGGTGCGGATGTCGTGGTGGCCTCTGACACCAAGGCGCCGGGCGGGCATTCCGATGTGCTGATGGGGCATCTGGCGACCCGCAATTCGGATGTGCTGCAGGCCGCGCGCGAATGGCGCCAGTTCGGCGGCGGCATCCCCGGCCCGCAGGAGGCTTGGCTCGCGCACCGCGGGCTGGAAACATTGGACGTGCGTTTTGACCGCATGTGCAGCACCGCTGAGGTGCTGGCCGAACGGCTGGCAGCGCATCCGCTGGTGCAGGCGATCCGCTTTCCGGGGCTGAAATCCGACCCCTCGTTTGAGCTGGCGAAACAGCAGATGTCCCGGTTCGGTTTCCTGATCTCGATCACGCTGGACAGTGCGGAACAGGCCGATTCCTTCATCAACACCTGCCCGCTGATCCGCTCTGCGACGTCTTTCGGCGGTATCCACACCTCGGCGGAGCGCCGCGCCCGTTGGGGCGATGCGGTTGCGCCGGGGTTTATCCGCATTTCGGTCGGCACCGAACCGGCAGAGGAATTGTGGAGCGCGATGGCCGCGTCTCTGGATGCTCTGCTGGAATAGCAAAGCCACAACTGCCGCAGCAAAAACGGGTGGAAAACCGCTTCAGATCAGCGCCTGGTACAGCGACATGAGCCAGCTGCAGAAGGTCTTGACCTCCTCGCGCTGGCCAGCCCGGTCATTGATCACAATGTAATGCGAGCGCCGTTTCGGCAGCTTAAAGGTGGTCGGAACCACTACCAGCCCCTGCTCGATGTATTGTCTGGCAAAACTTTCCAGCACCATCGTCACCCCGTGGCCTGCCGCGATGGTCTGTAGCGCCAGCAGTGATGAATCCGCCTTTAACCAGTCTGCCGGTGTCTGCAGGTTCAGCCCGTGCAGCTCCGACAGGCGGCCCCAGTCGGTTTCCGAGCCGAAGATCTGCACCACATCGGATCCGGCCAGATCATGGATCGAAGGGCTGCCGCCCAGATCGTGCAGGTAACCAGGGCTGCAGACGGGCACAGCGTTTTCGTGGCCCAGATGCAGAACCTCGCTCTCCTGCCAGTCGCCGCCATAGCGGATGTCGATGTCCAGACCTTCCTCGTCAAACCGGTTGGCCCAGATGGACGTGGTCAGCTCTACCAGAATATCCGGGTGCGTCGCCTGAAAACGGCCAAGCTGGGGCGCGATGACCAAGGCCGCGCAGGAAATCGAGGCCCGCACCCTGACCACCCGCTTGCGTTTCTTGCCGAACAGGCCGGCGGTGGCCTGCTGCATGTCGATGAAGGATTTGCGGATCGGCTGGGCATAGGCCTGGCCGGTGTCGGTTAGCGCGACACCACGTGGCAGGCGTTTGAACAGCTGGGCATTCAAGTGTTTTTCCAGCAGGCGGATCTGCTGGCTGATGGCAGCGGGCGTGAGGCCCAACTCCTCCGCCGCGGCGGAGAAACTATTCAGCCGTGCGGCGGCCTCAAAGGCCTTGAGCCAAGTGACATGGGGCAGGTCGGTCATGGCAAAAGCTTTAAGCATAGTTAAGCCATAGGGGCAAAACACATTGTTTGATTTATATCATACGCGCTGCGCAATTTGGCGGGAACTCAACGGATCAGGCTTGCCATGGCGCAGACATTCGACTTCATCATCGTGGGCGCTGGTTCGGCCGGCTGTGTGCTCGCCGAACGGCTGACTGCCAATGGCCGCTACAAGGTGCTGCTGATCGAGGCCGGCGGCAGCGACCAGCGGTTCTGGATCAAGATCCCAGTTGGTTATGGCTTCACCTTCTCGGATCCCAAGGTGAACTGGCGTTATTCGGCGGCGGCGGATCCGGGGCTGAACGGGCGCGCGGCCTATTGGCCGCGGGGCAAGGTGCTGGGCGGCTCCAGTTCGATCAACGCGATGGCCTATGTGCGCGGGCTGCCGCATGATTTCGACGACTGGGACACCGCAGGCGCAACCGGCTGGGGCTGGGAGAACGTGCGCCGCAGCTATGAAGCGCTGGAGACCAACGACGAATGGCATCAGGGCCGCCGCCGTCTGCGCGGGACGGGGCCGGTGCGGGTTACCGACCTCAGCGAGCGGATGCATCCCTTTGCCAAAAACTTTCTCGCCGCCGGGCAGGACATGGGCTGGCCGTTCCTGCCGGACATGAACGCCGCGGCGGAGGAAGGGGTCAATACGCTGCCCGGCGAGGGCATGGGCTATGTCCGCAGCACGGTGAAGGACGGGCGGCGCTGGTCCTCGGCGGATGCGTTCCTGCGGCCCGCGATGAAACGCGGCAACCTGACGGTGATCAGCGGCGCGCTGGTAGAGAAAGTGCTGACCGCGGGCTGGCGGGCCACCGGCGTGGCCTTCCGGGTGAAAGGCCAACCGCAAACCGCCAAGGCCGCGCGCGAGGTGATCCTCAGCGCCGGCGCGGTGAACTCTCCGCAGCTCTTGCAGCTTTCCGGCATAGGCCCCGCGGCGCTGCTGCAGCGGCATGGGATCGAGGTGGCGCATGACCTGCCGCAGGTGGGGCAGGGGCTGCAGGACCATCTGGCGGTCTCGCATTTCTTCTGGGCCAATACAGCGACGCTGAACGACCGGCTGGGCAGTTTGGCCAAGCAGATGAAGGCCGGGCTGCACTATGTGCTGACCCGCAAAGGGCCGCTGAGCGTACCGGTCAATCAGTGCAGCGGCTTTGTCCGCACGGCGGGCGCGGCGCTGCCGGATGTGCAGGTCTATTGCAACCCGGCGTCTTACTCGACACAGGCAAACGGCAAGCCTCAGATTGACAAGGACAACGGCTTTCTGCTGTGCGTGCAACCGAGCCGCCCGGTCAGCCGAGGGCAGATCAATATCCAGTCCGCCGACCCAGGCCAGGCACCGCTGATCGAGCCGAACTCGCTGTCGGCGGAGGAAGACAAGGCGACCGCCATCCGCGCCAGCCATCTGCTGCAGGCGCTGGCCGCAACCCCCGCCATGAAACGGGTCACGCGGGAGCAGCGGGTGCCGGATATCGCCGGGATGGATGATGCTGCGCTGCTGGAAAACTTCCGTGAACGCGCGGGCAGCGTGTTTCATGCAAGCTGCACGTGCCGGATGGGGCATACTGCAACCGACTCGGTCCTGGATGCGCGGCTCAGGGTGCATGGGATGGCGGGCCTGCGGGTGATTGACGCGTCGTCGTTCCCGAATGTGACCTCGGGCAATACCAATGCGCCCACGATGATGCTGGCGGCGCGCGGTGCCGAAATGGTTCTGGAAGATAATGAAAACAGGCCCTTGGCGGCTGAATGACAGGGAATTTCAGATGAAGCTCGACAAGATTGAGACCTTTGTGTTCGGCAACCCGCCACCGCGCCACGGCGGGCGCTATTTCATCTTTGTGCGCCTGACCACCGCCTGCGGCATTACCGGAGTGGGCGAGATATACAACGCGACCTTCGGCCCGGACCTGTGCTGCGCCATGGCAGAGGAGCTGTTTGCCCGCCAGTTCGAAGGCTGCGACCCGCACCATATCGAGAAGCTGTGGCGCAAGTCCTATGGCGCGGGTTACACCATGCGCCCCGATGTGACGGTGATGGGAGTGCTGAGCGGGTTGGAAATGGCCTGCTGGGACATCATTGGCAAAGCTGCGGGTAAGCCGGCGTATGAACTGTTGGGCGGCCAGGTGCATGAGCGGCTGCGCAGCTATACATACCTCTACCCGCCAGAAGGCGACGTTTATCCGGACCCGGACACGCCCAATGTCTACAACGACCCGGACATCGCGGCGGAGGTGGCGCTGAAGCGGGTGGAGCAGGGCTTCACCGCGGTGAAATTCGACCCCGCCGGGCCGTACACGATCTATGACGGGCATCAGCCGCGGCTGGAGGATCTGGAGCGCAGCGAGATGTTCGTGAAGCGCATCCGCGAGGCGGTCGGCACCCGCGCGGACCTGCTGTTCGGCACCCACGGCCAGTTCACCGTCTCCGGCGCCAAGCGGATGGCGCGGCGGCTGGAACCCTATGAGCCCTTGTGGTTCGAGGAGCCGGTGCCGCCGGAGAACCCCGCCGATATGGCAGAGGTGGCGCGCTTCACCGCGGTGCCGATTTCAACCGGCGAGCGGCTCTGTACCAAGCATGAGTTCGCCCGCGTGCTGGAGGCCGGGGCGGCCTCGATCCTGCAGATGGACCTGGGGCGAGTCGGCGGCCTCTTGGAGGCCAAAAAGATCGCATCCATGGCAGAGACCCGGCAGGCCCAGATCGCGCCGCATCTTTACTGCGGGCCTGTGGTGGCGGCGGCGAACATCCAGATCTCCGCCTGCAGCCCGAACTTCCTGATCCTCGAGTCGATCGGCACTTTCGAAGGCCCCTATATGTCCTGCCTCAAATCCGCGATCAGCTGGGAGGATGGCTATGTAATCCCTTCCAGGGAGCCGGGCCTGGGGGTGGAACTGGATGATGCAGCCATCGCCGCCAGCCCCTACACCGGCAGCGAGCTGCACCTGGAGCTGGCGCAGGAACCAGTGGTGCAATAGCCCTGCGCCAGCGATCCCGGCTTCTCAGATCATGCTGAAATAGCTGCGGTAGAAGCCGGGCAGGCTCCACTCCATTTCGGACAGCGGGCCTGGCACGAACCGGTGCGAGTTCACGCCCTCCTGGTTGTGGCGGATAATCCGCTCGTCATCGAGCGAGGTGACATGCCACAGCCAGGTGAGCGCTTCCTTGTCATAGTCGCGGCCCTCCTCTGCGTCGCCGCGCACATACCAGGCGATCTGGATGTCGGTTTCCTGAAGGCCGCGGGGCACGAAACGGTAGCCCACCAGATGATCGGCGTAGATCAGGAAATAGTTGAGCGCACCGACCGACAGATCGGTCGCGCCGCCGTCATGGCCCGTGAGTCCGCCCAGAGGCGGCGCCAGCGGTTCGCCGTCCTTGCTGCCGGTCTGGTAGCCGGGAAACAGCGGGTAGCGGCGCCAGTAGACATCCGTACCCGGTGCAAGCGCATTGGGGCCTGTCAGGTCCAGTTCTTCGACAGGCAGGCCGATGGCGGCAGACCGCTCGCGCAGGGCGCCGCCGTATTTTTCCACCTCTGCCGAGTCTTTAAGCGAGTGGCTGCGGGAATACTCCTGATGCGAAGGGGCGCAGTGGTAGCACTCGAGGTAGTTTTCGAGCGCCAGCTTCCAATTGGCGGGCACCGGGTAGGAGGCCTCATGCGCGAGTTTCAGGTAGTCCAATCCCATCGGTGCCGACAGAGGCGCGAGGCGGTCGAGGCTTGCTTCCAGCGACGGCGGGTTTTCATCGGCGCAAATGAAGATGAGGCCTTGGAAGATCTGCACCTGCACCGGGAACAGCCCGTAATCGGACGGGTCGAAATCCGGCCCCATGGCGCGGCCGCCGCGGAGTTTTCCGTCCAGCCCGAAGGTCCAGGCGTGGTAGGGGCAGGAGAACACCCGGGCGGACCCCCGGCTTTCCAGGCAGACGCGGGAGCCGCGGTGACGGCAGACGTTCAGATGCGCACGCACCTCGCCCTCGCGGTCGCGCACGACGATCACCGACTCCGGCCCGTAGTCGAACAGGAAGTAGTCTCCGGGTTCGGCGATTTGACTGACATGCCCGGCCCAGATCCAGTTGCGGTTCCAAAACATCTTGATGTCATTGTTGTAAACCGCCTGGGAGGTATAGAAATGCCGCTCCAGTGCAAATCCTTCACGGTGGCTGTCGATCAGTTCACGCATCAGCTGCAGATCGTCCTTCGGCATCATGCGCCTCCCATGTCTTCGAGTGAGATGAGTTCACGGCGGAACCAGTCGGCATCTGCGGCCTCCGGGTCGCGTTCGAAATTGCGCGCCGCGAGATGCCCGGTAAAGACCGCATCGGCGATCAGGCCCGGGGCGGCGGCATCGCCGATCAGCTCCAGCGTGGTGAAGCGGTCTGCATGGTGCGCAGTGAGGTCATCATAAAGCGCGGTGCCGCGCTGGCGGGAGGTGACCATCAGCACGCTGGCACAGTCCACGCGGCGCGGGCGGCTGGTGTAGATGCAGGACAGCAGCGCGCCGGACGCGTCCGCCGATTGCAGAGCGTGCAGCGGGATGATCTCCACTCCGGCCTGAAGCAGGTCCGCCTGCACCCGGTGCTGCTCCAGAGTGAGTTCGGTAAAGGCCGAGGCAACGGCGCCCGGCGTCGCCAAGACCACCTTGCGGTCCGCGGCGGCAAGATGGCTTGCCAGCACACCGCCGATATAGCCCTGATCATCATCATACAGCAGCACCGGGCCGTCAGTCGGCGGCAGGAGGCCGTCCATGATGTCATCCGGAGTGAAGACAGGCATTCCGCCCATCGCCAGCGCCAACGGCGAGGTCCGCCCGCGTCCGTCGCGGTGCCAACTGCTGCCGGTGGCAAGGAAGACATTCGGAATCCCCAGATCGGCAACCTCCGCCGCGGTGAGCAAGCTGCCGGTGAACATCTGCACGTTGCCGCGCTGCTGGAGATCCCACAGGCGGTTGTCGGCAACCCGTTTCCAGGCGGACAGACCCTTGAGCCTGCTTTCCTTCCGCACCCGTCCGCCAAATTCCCCTGACGCTTCCGCCAGCGTCACCTGATAGCCGCGCCTGGCGAGTTGCATTGCGCATTCCAGACCCGCGGGGCCGGAGCCGACCACCAGTACGGCCTCTTCCTGCTGTTTGGGCGCGATAACCTCCGGATGCCATTTGCGGCGCCATTCTTCGCCCATCGTGGGGTTCTGGGTGCAGCGGATCGGGACGCCGAGGTTGTCCGCGGAGACGCAGATGTTGCAGCCGATGCATTCGCGGATTTCCTCGATCCGGCCTTCCTCGATCTTCTTGGGCAGGAAGGGGTCGGCAATGGACGGACGGGCAGCGCCGATCAGGTCCAGCACGCCCCGGGAGACCAGCGAGGCCATCAGGTCGGGCGAAGTGAAGCGGCCGACGCCGACCACCGGTTTGCTTGTCACCTGCTTCACGAATTCGGTGTAGGGCAGTTGATAGCCGTCTTCGGGCTGGAACCGGGTGGTCTGGCTGTCGTTGCTCCAGTCCGCGACATTCACGTCCCAGAGATCGGGCAGGTCCGCCAGCATTTCCACCACCGCGCGGCCCTCCTCCCCGGCCTGCATGCCGTCCGTGCCTATCATCTGGTCTACAGCAAAGCGGAAGGCGACGGCGCAGTGTCCGTCCAGCACTTCGCGGGTGTCTTCCAGCAGTTCGCGGGTCAGGCGGACACGGTTTTGAAGCGAGCCGCCGTATTCGTCGCTGCGGCTGTTGTACTGGGGCAGCAGGAAGTGATGCGCCAGGGTCATCTGGTGGCCGGCGTAGACATAGACGATGTCAAACCCCGCGTCGCGGGCGCGCAGCGCTGCGTCCCGGTGCCAGCGGCGCAGGTCGCGGATGTCCTGCTTGTCCATGGCGCGGGCCTGCTTGGGATAGACAACGTCAATCGGCCGGTCGCTCACCCCCAGTACCGGGGCGCGGGTCAGGTGGTTCATCGCGTGGTGGCCGTTATGGGCGAGCTGGATCGCCGCCAGCGATCCCTTGGCATGGACCTGCTCCGTCATCAGCCGCAGCGCCGGGACGTCGTGCTTGTCCCAGAGCCGGTGCTCTGCATAGGGGCCAAGGTCCGAAGTCGGGTGGATTTCGGTCTCCTGGGTTGAGACCACGGACCAGCCGCCCTCAGCCTTCATCGCACGTACCGCAGCCTCTGCCTGCGGACGGACATGGCCCAACCCGGTGCAATGCGGCACCTGGAAAAACCGGTTGCGGGTGGTGACGGGGCCGATTTTCACCGGTTCGAACAGAACGGAATACCCATTTGCGCCTGGCATGCTGGCACATCCTTTTGTCTTGATTGTTGGCTCTTGGCGGAGCGGCGGGCGCCGGTTCCCGCCGCTATCGGGATCAGAAGCCTGCCTTGATGCGCTCGAATTCCTTCAGCATGCGGCCTTCCAGCTCCGGGTTGACCGCATCGAAGAACAGGCTGCCCTCGAAGAACTTGTTCACGTCGGCAAAGCCG
>NZ_JAHVJA010000008.1 GCF_019801465.1 Leisingera daeponensis | reverse complement strand
CCTCAAGGCCACCCTCGAAGCCATCGCTGCAGGTCACCCTGCCAGCCGGCTCGACGAGCTCCTGCCCTGGAACTTCCCACCGTCAAGCTGATCCCGCGTGAGGCGGGGGCAACGCTTACCTTCGAATGGTCTTTTCCGAACCCCTCAGGTACAATCGTTTTCAAGGGTATCGAACTCCGGCTCTCACCTTTCCGTTCAAGGTGTTAGCGGGGATACATAAGCAAAACGGTGAAATGGTGCTGCTGGAGAGAATTGAACTCTCGACCTCTCCCTTACCAAGGGAAAAGGCCGCTTGGGAGAAATCAAGCAAAAACAACCACCTGTGACAATCTCAAAAAACCACCTCCCGGATTTTGCCCGGATCGCGCTTTCTGGCCGGATTGCGCGCCCGTGCGGCTGTTCCTGGGTCTAGCGGCTAAGAAAGGAAAATCGAGTGCAAGAGCAAGCGACGGCGGATCAGCAGATCCTAGCCATTTTGGGGGAGTTGCAGGCGGCCATTGGCGGCGATGTAACCCGGCTCAAGCCTGATGAGGTGGATCGGGTACGCAAGATCCTCGCATATGGCGAAACTCTGGTTGAAATCGCGAAATATGAGGAAGCCAAGGGGATCGTGCGGGCGCGCTGGCGCAGCGTGATCCTGGGTCTTGCGGCTGTGGCGTCTGGTCTGGCGCTGCTTTGGGAAAAGGTCGCGGCCTTAGGCCGGTGGGTTTTGGGGATGGTGCAATGAGGGGGCCGGTTCACCCGTGCCGCAGAAAGCTGCGGCCTTTGGATTGGTTAAGCGTGGGCTTGATCGCGCTCGCGGTCGGTTCTCTTGCGGTCCCGGTGGTGCTGCCTGAGATCCTGCGAGTGGTGCGCGCGGTTCCTGCAGTGCAGCCGGATTGCCGTGGACTGCGGGAGCCACCGCGGCGGCTCAAGGTTTTTGAGCTGTAAGAGTAGGGAGCCTCACTCGCACCGCATGCCGTTCGCAGCCCCGAAGCGGACCTTCACCCCTGTAGCAGACTCGGATTAAATAACCTCCTTGACGAACACCTCTGGATTGTAAGAACGTGAAACAGTTCTTTTGGGAGAGTGCTATGGGCGATTTTTTTCAACTCGTGGAGGGGCTTGCGGAACGCTCCAGGATCGCAGAACAGCAGGCGGTAACTGAAGAGGCCACGAAAACATCGGTCATTCTGCCCTTGCTGCAATCTTGGGGCTTTGATGTTTTCAACCTAAACGAAGTCATCCCAGAATTTGTGGCCGACGTCGGAACAAAAAAAGGTGAAAAGGTTGATTTCGCTGTAAAAATTGATGGGAAAATTGCCATGCTGGTGGAGGCGAAACCTATCACATCGAAGCTCGGCGATGCCCAGTTCAACCAGCTCTTTCGCTACTTTTCGGTTACTGAAGCGCGCCTTGCCATTCTGACTAATGGGCGGGAAGCTTGGTTTTTCTCCGATACCGACGCTCCGAACAAAATGGACAAAAAGCCATTCTTCAAATTCGATTTCCAGTCCTACGATGCCGTCCAGGTCGAAGAGTTGTCCCGTTTCCGCAAGGAAAGTTTCGAAATTGATCAGATCATCGAGGCCGCCTCTACACTGAAGTATACGAGGGCGGCGTCAAACTACCTTAAAGCTCAACTTGAGGACCCCGACGACGAATTTGTACGGCTTGTTGGACGTCAAATTTACGATGGTTCGATTACCAAGAACGTGGCCGAACAATTGAAGCCCGCAATCCAGGCCGCGCTGGACGAATTGATACGCGACCGCATCCAGGACAAACTCTCCATCACCTTCCGGAACAGCGGTAGTGCAGACGTCAGCACGGTGCCGGATGAAAGTGACGCGGCAAAGAATGACGACGATATCGTGACCACGGAGGAAGAGATCGAAGCCCATCGCATCATCCGTGCCATAGGTGCGAAAATGGTGGACGTGAACCGGATCGCTATGCGTGACGCTAAAAGCTACTGCGCAATCCTAATGGACGACAACAACCGCCGCCCAATTTGCCGCCTATTCTTCAACTCGCCGACCAACAAATCGGTAGTCATTTTCGACGCGGATAAGAACGAGCAGAAGCATAAAATCACATCAATTGAAGAACTCTATATGCATGCCGAAGCACTGGAGGCTGTCATCTCCGCATATGGTCAGTGAAGCTTAGGAAAATCCGTCAGGGCCGGGGCACTGCATCGGCCCCAGGCAGCCCTATGCGGACCTGGGCTGTAGGATCGTTAGACGGGGAGCTGCAGCATCTACGGTAGGATAAGAACTTTCAAGAAAGCCCCCTTGGCTCCACTAGTCTTTACCCGCTAGGTTCGGGGTTGGCGACTCCTGGAGGGCAGATGAAAAAAATTGTTCCAGCTGAAGACATTGCGTCTTTGCTCAAGCAAGAAGAGGGTATCTTCTTCGATTATAAGGCTGTGGAAGTATCTCCCGCCTCTTTATCGAAGAGCATCTCCGCTTTTGCCAACACTAGCGGCGGTGAAATAATTGTCGGTGTGGACGAAGTCGCCGACATCCAAGGCAAGGAGCACTATTGGAGGGGTTTCCCTGATCAAGAGGCGGCCAACCCAATCTTTGCAATTATTGAAAAACTTGGCGGACTGAATGTATGTAGTACATCTTTTCTCGAGTCCGAAAATGAAGAAGGCTATCTTCTTCACATCACCATTCGAAAAACTCAGGGCATTATTAAGGCAACAAATGACCTCCCGTATACTCGCAGAAACGCCCAAAACTTAAAGGTCGAGACAACCGACGCGTTGCGGAGGTTGGAACTTGATAAAGGTATTGCTTCGTTTGAAGATGAGACCGTGAACGTCGAAGTGAATGAAGTCTCCAACTCAATTACGGCACTGGAGTTTATGCTACAACAGATTCCCCATTCCGAGCCGGAAGTATGGCTTAAATCTCAATTTCTTCTCAATAATGGCTCTCCAACAGTTGCGTCAATTCTACTGTTTGCGGATGAACCGCAAGCCATACTCCCTAAGCGGTGCGCAATCAAGATTTTCCGCTACACAACCACCGACGAAGGAGTCGACCGAGAAAGGCTTGCCTTCGACCCATTGACGGTTGAGGGTCCAATCGTCGACTTGATTTCCAAGGCTGTAGCACAAACTAAGGAGATCGTTGAGGGCATCAAGAGAATGACAGAGGGCGGCCTTGAGGAAATCAGCTACCCTGACGAAACACTACATGAAATCATAACAAACGCAGTTCTCCATAGGGACTACAGCATCGCTACCGACACACAAATTCGAATTTATGATGATAGGATTGAGGTGCAGAGTCCGGGCAGGCTCGCTGGGCATGTAACAATCGAAACTGTTCTGGATGAACAATTTGCTCGAAACGGAAAAATTGTGAGGATGGCCAACAAGTTCCCGAATCCTCCTAATAAGGATGTTGGTGAAGGTCTGAATACAGCATTTGAGGCCATGAAGAAAATCCGATTGGCTGAGCCTGAAATTACAGAGACAGAGAACTCTGTTCTTGTCTTTATTCGGCACCAAAGACTTGCTAGCCCTGCCCAAATCATCATGGAATATCTGGATTCCCACACTGAAATCACGAACCAGATTGGTCGTGAAATCACAGGTCTTAGGCGTGATGTTCAAGTCAAGGACGAATTCGTTGCACTGCGAAAGCGGGGGCTACTTGAACAAGTTCCCGGCAAACGCGGTCGTGCCTCCGCATGGCGAAAACCCCTGCCAACCAAGAGCTAATTGAGCCATTGACTAGCGGCTGCAGGTGCTTTGGTAAGATGTTGCAAAGTCCGTTTTCTGCGCAAAGCGGGCGCAAGGGCATTTCCTGGCGGCGGGGCTGATTGACATTTTGTGATCCAGTCGCCGGAGTAGTTCATCCTGTCTGCCTTCCATCTTCCTCAAAGGGTTCAAAATCCTCCGGCGGCATGGGTGTGTATTCGTCTGCCGCTGCCTTGCGGGGCTTGGGTTTCGGGATGGCTGGCACATCTTCGCGCTTCATGCCTAAAGCGTGCCGGAGATCGTCAAACATGGCGTAGACATTGACCGGCTTGTCACAGCTCCACACGCCCGCCATCAGGATTGCGCGGGCGGTCACGCGAAGATTGCGCCCGTCGCTCACCGCCGCGGCTGTGGTGTCGGGGCCTGCGCCAAACATGGCCTTGATCCGGCTGGCGGTTGATTTCTCGACCATTGCGCGCGCCTGCTGTTCGGTCCCGTAGGGGCCTAGCACCTGGGCGGCGCCTGGAAGCGAACAGCGCCCGGCAAAGGTTTCGCCATTGGGGCCGGGCGTCCATCCGGGCGAGATCCCGCCAACCTTGAGGCGCCCGATGTAGTAGTCCCGCCCGATCCACTGCGCCGCGGTCATTTGCTGGCCTTCAGTTTGAAGCCGGTCCAGCCAGTGTTTTGCAGTTTTACGTAACGGATCTGTTTGCCGTCGATCTGATCCACAAGCAGCAGGGCTTTCCGGGCGAGGTGTTCGGGCCAAGCGTTCCCAGTGTTGAGTGCCAGCCATTCGCGGAACGCTGTCACGGCCACATGCGACGCGGTAAAAGTGCTATCTTTGCCGTCGATGGCGCAGCGATCCTCAAGAAACCGTTTGGCATAGCCTTGCGGGCCTTCGAGTGCTGCGCGCAGTAGCGGGTCGCTCTGCGCCGCTTTGCTGCCCTGCAACTTCTCACGGGCCTCATTCCGGCGCGTTTCCTGGCTGTGTGCCTCGTCGCGCAGCCGGAAGGCCAGCAGCAGGAACACCTTTTCGCGGGCCTTGGTCTTGGCGCGCTGCTGGCCTTCTTCAAGGTCGAAATCTGCGGGATCCGCGCACGGGCTTTCCCCGGTGACGGTAAATCCGTTCTGCAGCTCAAGTGTGCAGATGGTGAGCGTCGTGCCCTCTGGTACGTGGTAGAGTTCCCGGCTGATTTCGAGATCCACCATTTCAGGGGTGACGCGCGGGGCATCGGGATTATCAGTCATGAACTTTCTCTTAAGGGTTCAAATCAAGATAAAAGGTGCGGTCAGGTCAAAAAATAGCCAGAGTGTCCCGCCGCCGCGCTTCAAGGTGTTTGCGTCGGTAGAAGGATTTCCAGCTCTTGGCCTGTTTACGCCTGTAGTCCGGCATTCCCGGCTCTGTGATTTCATTGCGGCAGCGCAGATAACCGACCAGCAGCATTCCTTTGCGCTTGCGAACTTCGTTGGCGCTTTCATAGGTGGCGCCAAGGCCGGGCCGGATCATGCCTGCCCGCCGACGTGGAAAGGGTTTGCTGCTAAACGGCATAGTTGCTTGACCTCCTATCAGCGCAGGGCGCGCAGGTTGCTGGTGTGTGGCTGGTGCCCGCGCCGGAAGTCCCAGCCGTGCTGCAGCAGGCGTTCCGGCAGATCCTCGGGTGCCATTTTGCGGTAGATGTTGGCAGTGTCCGCATCGGCCCATCCGCCAAGATCCAAGAGCTTTCCGAAATCCTGGGTCTGAGAGTAAAACCATGTGGCCCAAGTGTGGCGGATGGTGTGCGGCGTCACCTTGCGCGGGCCTTTGCTTTCCAATCCGGCGCGGTGGCGCGCCTTGTTGAATGCCGTCTTGATCTGTCCGCCGGTATTGTCGCGCAGCTCATAGGGGTTGCCGCGCGAGGAAAGAAACAGAGTGCCTTTTTCCGGCAGGCCCTTAGTGCAAATCATCTGCCGGGCGCGTTCGGGAAACTCGACCATCCGGGGATGTCCGTTTTTCGTGTCCACAAGATACGCCTGCCGGGTGCCCTGGTAGAAGGTTGACGCCTGTAGGCTGAGAGTTTCCCGCACGCGCGCGCCTGAGCCGATCATGAAACCGATGATCCTAGCAAGGTGCGGCGGCAGCTCTGCCGCGAAGGCTTCAAATTCCTCCGGTGTCAGCCAGCGGGTAACTTTGGTGTCTACCTTGCGGCGGCGCAGCCGGATAGGATCGCAAAGCTTGTCCTCGGCGGCCATGTTCAGGATGGCGGAGATCGGCGTGATGAGCTGGCGGTTGATCGTCGCCGGGGATGCCTTCGGATACAGCTTTTGGGCCGCTGCGTTGATTGCAGCATTGTCGATCTCGGACAGTTTTTTGCCCGCGAAATGCCGCAGCAGAGGATCAAGAAAGCGCTCCTCGCCGTCAGCCATCAGATAGTTTACTGCGGCTTCCTCAAAGGTTGCTGTTGCTTTCTTTCCAAGGGCAGCACGTTGGAGGATTTGCGCCTCCGTCCTGATGCGGATCGCTTCTGCCGCTTTTCGGTTACTAGTTTGAGTGCTGCGGTCAACGTGGATCCCTGAGACAGTCCCGCGGATGTACCAGTTGGGCGAGCCGGGTTTTCTTCTAAGCTTGAGGGGCATGTGTGTTGCTCCGTGATAAAGGCATCTGCCAGATCTTCGCGCCGGTAGAGCACTTTGAATTTTCCGCGGGTTTCGATCCACTTCAAAAGACCTTCCCGGCGCAAAGTGTCGAGGCCGCCGCGGTTGGTGACAATTCCATGCTCCGCGAGCCACGCAATTGCCTCATCCGTGTTGAGGTTTTTATCCTGGGTGAGGATCTGCAGCTTGTTCATTTGCCGGATGCCTCTTTGATGATCATGCCGCAGGTGAAAAGAAAGAAGAGAATCAACAGGCAAACGCCCATTCCTGAGCCGTCAATCAAGGCCACAATCGGGCCGCCTGATGGCGGCCAAGCGCCCGCCTGTGGCGGTGGTATGTCAATGTTGGTCATGCTCTCACCTTTAAGGGCGTCTCAGGTGTGTATCACACATTTAAAGGTGTGCCGCAAGCAATAAAGGTTTTCATATAGAGTTCTGCGTGCGCATCTACATGTTGTGCAGCTCCGGGTTGACTGACGCAAGTTAGCGCCCTAGGAGTGTGCATATGACGATTTAAGGTTGGAAGGATACAATAATGTGTGAACCGCAGATGCCCCATATGGGCGGTGCGCAGCTTGTCCCGGAGGGCGCCTCTGCTCATCGGGAAAGCGGCGGGGGTTCCCGCAATTCAGGTTCAGCACCCCAAGATTGCGCCGGGGCTGCTGTTGTTTGTCAAAATGAGTTCGAAGTATTTGGCGCCCTTGCCCCTATGGCTGCTGGCCGGGGTGAGCAAGAGCTGAATGATCTGGCGGATCGCCTGGAAAGCTTCCTGGCGGAGCGCTAACGCCGCCTCGCAAAAGAACTAAAGCGGCGCCAGCGCCGCTTTTTCTTTGACTTGTTTGCCGGATCTGGCGGCACTCATGAAATCTTAGACCCTGCCCTTTTCGGCGGCAATAAATGCCTCAAGGTCTTTTGCGTCTACGCTGTCAATAAGTTTGGCAAGCCTGATGCGTGCGGGTGAAATTGCCTGATCTGAGACGATTAGAGAGATTGGGACGTTTAGCACTTCACATGCTGAAAGCAGGTTTGTCAGAGTAATGTCTGTCTCACCTCTGCAAAACTTCCCCAGGACGTTGTTGCTCATGCCCCCCTCAACCGCGGCGGATGTCTCGCTGTAGGGACTTAGGGAAATAGCCATTCTCAAATTCATTCGGGCGTTTTCGACTTTGCGCAGGACTTCTGGTCTGCGCTCGTTCTTTGGTTTCGCCATTTGTTTTTACCTAATCAATTCAAACTTTTCGAGTGGTTGGGCTGTCGCCCTCTAACGAATGGCTAACATTTAAAGGTGGGGTTGGCAACTTCAAGTAGGGATTACCCTTAATAAGGTGCGCTTGCCGGGTTGACCGAACCTTTAAAGGTGTTATGGATACATATAGTGTTTGTTTTGTGAGGGAGCACCATGAAGGAACAAGGAATTTTGGCGGATCTCCCGCCCCCTGCCGTGTTTCGCGGTTGGCTTTTGTGCGCTGTCACCGACTTGGAGCTTCCCGCTCAAGTTGTCTCTGGCGCAACTGGCGGCATTAACGCGGTTGGCCGGTTTATGAAGGGGCACAGCAAGGACTTGCGGCTGTCCCGCGCCAATGCGGTTGAGGATTTTTTGCGCAAACAGGCCGCGGAAAAAGGGAAAGTTCTGCCGCCCGTAACCCCTCAGGATGTGCGGGCTTACACGGATCGCGTCTGCGCCAAGCTGGATGAGCGTTTCCCCGATTGGCGGGAAACCATCGCAGAGAATGCGGAGTGTGAAAATGCATGAGATCACCCTGACGTTGAACGACAAGGAGCGCAAAGAGATTGCGCATATTGCGCGTGTTTTCGCCATTCAGAACGGCCTTGCTCCGGTATCGCTGGAAAAGATGGCAACTGAGCTGCTGCGCAGTCATTTGGTTTTGTGCCGTGATTGTCCCGGCGTCCTGCCGTCGCCCAAGCCCGTTGTGCGGGGCAAGATTGCCCGCCAAGGACGAATTGAGGGCAAGGGCGGTGTGAGCCTGCAGGATGGCGTCAATGCCAAAGCCTGACCAAACTTATTTCTCTGCTGGCGGGCGGCGTCTGGTGCGCCGCGATCCGCGGCGGGATCCCAAGATGCCGAATTGTCCGATTGGTCTGCAACGGATCTGCGGCACCTGTTCAAGCTTTCCGCCGGATGCGGAGATCCGGGCAAAGGCGCAGCCCTGCGCGACCCGGCAAGTCAAAGTGGATGGCCCGCGCAACGCGGTGTCCTGCCCCCTCTGGTCGCGCAAAAGCGCGCTTGTTTCCCCTGCTACACAAGGAATTTCATAATGTCTAAGGAAGCACGCGAATACCGCACAATCATCGTTCACGGCCCGCATGGTTGCGGCAAGACGCATCACGGTAAGGATCTCGCCCGCGCCCTGGGTTGCCGCGAGGTTATTGACGGCTGGGCGAAAATGGGCCTTTCAAATGGGTTCCTGCCGCCGGTAACACCCGGCGCCCTGCACCTGACAAGCCTGCCTTTGAACCCTGCGCGGGATCGCCCTCCGGCGGGCGCTGTGATCCTGTCGTTTGATGCGGCTATGGCTGTGGCCTTTGCTGTGGGTGCGATCTGATGGCGGGTTCTCTCAACAAGGTCATGCTGATCGGCCACCTAGGCCGGGATCCTGAGGTGCGCACGTTTCAGAACGGCGGCAAGGTCTGCAACATGCGGATTGCCACCTCTGAAAGCTGGAAAGACCGCAACACAGGCGAGCGCCGCGAGCGCACGGAATGGCACTCTGTCGCCATCTTCAATGAGGGCCTTGTGCGGGTGGCGGAGCAATACCTGCGTAAGGGGTCCAAGGTCTATATTGAGGGTCAGCTGCAAACCCGCAAATGGCAGGACCAAAGCGGGCAGGACCGCTATTCAACTGAGGTGGTGCTGCAGGGCTTTGGCTCTGTTCTCACCATGCTTGACCGGCGGCAGGATGGCGGTTCGGGCGGCGGGTCTGGTGGTGGCTATGGTGGTGGATCCGGTGACGGGTACGGTGGCAGCTCCGGCGGCGGCTATGGCGGTGGATCCGGCGGCGGCAATCACAACATAGATGATGATGAAATCCCGTTCTAATTTTGAGCGCCTCGCTGGCGGATATGTCTGCCAGCGAATCCCCCTGAATTTCTGATTGATTGAGGTGCCCGCATGACGCTGGTGCATGATCCCCGCATTGATGATGCGCGCAACCGTACTATGCGTGAGGTTCTGGACAAGCTGCCACCGCTCGCTGGCGTGAAATTCGGCAAGCGCGAGGGTGTCGGGCCGTGCCCCAAGTGCGGGGGCAATGACCGCTTTTCGATCAATCTGAAAAGCGGTGTTTATAACTGCCGGTCATGCGGCGGGGGCGATCACATCAGGCTTGTGCAGCTCGTGCTTGATTGCACGTTCATGGAAGCGATTGAGGTTCTTGAGGGCGAGCGCGGCGCAGAGATTGACCCGGCTGAGCGCGAGCGCCGCCGGAAGGCACAAGAGGAACAGCGCAAAAAGGATAAGGCAGATGAGGCGCGCTATCGTGCCTGGGCAATCCGCGATGCGGTCAGCATTTGGCAGGCGGGCGAGCCTTTCCGGGGCACGCTGGCAGAGGATTACCTTGCTTTCCGGGTGCCGGATTTCGAGCTGCTGCCGCACACCTTCAAGTGCTTCCGGTTCATCCCGGATCTGCCCTATGTGAAGCGGATCAAGAGGCGAAACCACACACTGTATTCCGGACCGGTTCTGGTGGCCGCGGTGCAAGCCCCGGATGGCATGATGCGCGCGGTGCATCGCACTTGGATAGATCTGGATCAGCCTAGCGGCAAAGCGCAGATCTTTGCCCCCGATGGCGAGCAACTGCCGTCCAAGGTGGTGCGCGGATCAAAGCAGGGCGGCGCGATCCGCCTCACCGGAAACGCTTGCGGTTCCTCGCTGGTGTCTGGTGAAGGGATTGAGACAACCCTGACCGCCCTGGTTGGCGGCGTCCTGCCGGGCGCGAGCTATTGGGCTGGTGTGGATCTCGGCAACATGTCGGGCAAGCGCATTGGCGGCAAGTTCTCGGATGAACCGGATATGGATGGCGGCCCCTCGTTTGTGCCGCCCTGCTCGGTGAGTGATTTCTGGCTAATCAAGGATGGCGATAGCGAGCCTCGCCAGACCCAAGCACAACTAACAGCCTGCGCCAAGCGGGCAATGAGGATCAACCCCGGCCTCAGCGCATATATCGTGCCATCCGTGCCCGGCGGAGATCTGAACAACATGATAAAGAGGCCCGGCGAGCAATGAACGGACAATACGACGATGTGCGCGCAGCCTTTGACCGGGCTGAGCCGGTCTATCCTGATGGCTATGGCCCTGGCCCGGATCCCCGCACCCCTCAGGATGCCGGCCCATACGATCCCGCCCATGATCCCGATGAGCTCCTTGCGGAGGAATGCGCGGTTTTCCCGCTGAACGACTACGGCAACGGCAAGCGGTTCAAGAGCTATTTTGGCGCTGACTGCCTGTTTGTGCCGCGGGTCGCGTGGTTCACTTGGAGAGACCGGCTGTGGGAACAGGATGATGATCAGCTAGAAACCCGCCGCCTTGCGCAGCAGGTTTCCGGTAAAATCACCCGCGAGGCGCAGCACATCCGTCTTGAGGAATGGGAACAGATGCAGGTTGAGGCGGGCGATCAGGCCCGCGAGGAAGTTGACGAAATCAAAGCGGTCACGCCCTCCAATCGCTCTGAGGAACAAAAGGCCCGGCTGCGCGATCTGGAAAAGGTTGTTGAGCGCAGCGAGGATCTGAAAAGGAAACTGGCGGCCCTGCGCCGCGGCCATCATTCGCACGCCAAGGCGGCCGGAAACACCGGCCCGATCAACAACATGATGCGCGAGGCGCAGGTTGACCTTTACCAGCCGCTTACCCGGTTGAATGAGGATCCGCTGATGATCAACACGGAAACCGGCGTGATCCGGTTTCGGGTTGAAATGGATCCGCGCAGCGGCAAGAAAAAGCTGATCCGCGAGGTGCTGAAACACGCGCGGGATCAGTACCTTTCAAAGATGATGGCGGTGGAATTCGACCCGGATGCCCTGTGCCCGGATTTTGAGGAATTCCTGATTTCGATCCAGCCGGATCCGGCGCTTCGCGAGTTTCTGCAGCGCTGGTTTGGCTACTGCCTAACCGGCCTGACCACTGAACAAAAGCTGTGCTTTTTCTATGGCGAGGGTCGCAACGGCAAGTCTACCATTGTGGATCTGATCGCAAAGATGATGGCGGCCTATGCAACCACAGTGCCGATTGAAAGCCTCGCTGGATCCGATCAGCGCAAGGGCTCAGATGCAACGCCGGATCTGGTGCGCCTTCCTGGCGCCCGCATGGTGCGCGCCGCTGAGCCGGAGCGCGGCCAAAAGCTGAAAGAGGGCTTTATCAAGGCGATCACGGGCGGCGAGGAAATCCTTGTGCGCCGGATGCAGCAGGAATTTGTTGAGGTAACGCCTGAGTTCAAGCTGACTATCTCCGGCAACCACAAGCCGGAGATCCGCGGCACGGATAAGGGGATCTGGCGCCGGGTGCTGCTGGTTCCGTTCCTTGTGTCAATCCCGGATGAGGACGTTGATCCGCTGTTGCCTCAAAAGCTGTGGGCGGAGCGCTCCGGCATCCTGAATTGGATGCTGGAAGGGCTTGAGAAATGGCTGACTGACGGCCTGCAAATCCCGCAAGAGATCCTGGACGCAACTGAGGAATACCGTGAGGAAAGCGATCCCATGCTTGTGTTTATCAACAACTGCTGTGTTGTGGATGGGGATCCCGACGTGTTCACCCGTTCGCGCGAGCTGATCGACGCTTTTAATTGGTGGTATGTGGATGCGGGCAAGGGGGATCCCTGGACCTCAAAAACCGTTTCCAAGCACCTGAGCGACAAATCCAAGTTTCACAAGACGCCAGAGGGCAAGGGTTTCACCGCGGCCAAGGTAAGCGATACCGGCTATCGCGGGATCCGGCTGAGCGCTGAGTTCATCCAGAACCGCGAGGATGCAGATGCGCGAGCGAAATATGATGCTGGCGGCGGTTATGATCCCGTTGTTTGAGGGCTTATTCCTCAATCCAGCGGCAGCGGGTTCTCAGGTATTGCTCTAACACCTCTACCGTGAACGTGCCTGCTTGGAACTGTTCTTCAATGAAGCGGCCTGGCTCGCCAGATGAAACACTTTCGTCGATCTCGATCCCGTTCGCCTCAAGAAAGGCGATGGCCGATATGAAGGCTGTGCGCTTGTTGGCGTCACAGTATCCATGCGCAATGGAAATCCCGTGCCAGTAGCGTGCGGCCAAATTGAGCAGGTCGCAAATCCCGCCAAAGTGATGCGCGGTCATTGGTCGGCCAATTGCAGATTTCAGATCATCCGTTTTGAGGTTGCCTGCAAGGCCGCCCTCTTTGAGCGCCAATTCATGGAAGTAATCGATTTGTTCAATGGTGAGGAAGACGATATCAACGCCTTCCTCCGGTGCTAAAGAGAACATCAAGACAGGATCTGCATAGTCTCCTTGAACCGCTGTTCAATCTGAGCGGCGGCCTTTAGCGGATCGCGGCGAACAACCTTCTTGGGCTTTTGCTTCGGGGCAAAATTCGCGTTTGCAACACGGTGCGCGCTAAAGCGCCCGCAATTGCAATTCCGGCAGCCCATGTGTTTACAGGTGTTCATCTCTCTCACTCCTAGGAGAATACAAGCACTCTCCAAAGCCCATGTAAACAAGTATTGACTGAACAATTTGTTACGGTCTGGGCGTTAGGTGGGCTGATATAGGGCCTTGAGTGTGCCTGTCAAGTTGTGCGAGTCGCGCGCTTAATGATTGCGAAACACCTTTGAGTGCGCAATTCAGCTTTTAAGGTGTGATCAAAATGCGCTTCTGCTGAGGCTCCACAGGGAATCGACGGATAGGCAACTGCCCTGGCAGGGCCCCGGATCCGATACGCCAAGCGCAGTGCGTGATCCTGATGAGATGCCATTTTGAGGTTGGGGCTCTTTCCTGGGCGCCTGGTGCTAGGTAAAAGGCTGCCATGTTAAAGCGAGGCGGCACGCGCCTGGGGGTGATCCCCAATCATCAGCTCTATGTTGAATGCGGGGCCTGCGATCACGCGGCCCCGGTTGCCGTTTCGGATCTGATCGCCCGATGCGGCCCGCAGGCCAGCGTTGGGGAAATCGTCTCCAAGATGCGTTGCCAGCGCTGCGGGCGAAAGCAGATCAAGGATTATCGCATCACTTACGCGGGCGGTTCCTCGGAAGCTCTGCGCGGGGCTGAGCAGCAGCATTAAGGCGCGCAGATGCGCTTATGTTGGGCCGCCCCTTACCGGGGCGGCCTCTTCTTTCTGCCTTGCGATCCCCGCACCCCTCTTTTTCGGCTGCACGCTTCGCCCCCTAAGACCCCTATAGGTAGGTGGGAAGGGAAGGGAATAATCAGATCTGCGGGATCATAGGGACTTGGCGCGGGTTTGGCGGGACGTGGCCTATTTCAGGGGTGCGGGTTTTTGCAAAGTAATATCAGCGCGTTACGCGAGATCCGGGACCATAGGGATCACAGGGACCAAACCTTGAGGGCCTTGCCCTATGTGTGTGAGTGCGCGTTTTTGCGTGTTTATCTTTCCTGTGTGTGTACGGAAATCTTGATCCCAATGGTCCCTATGATCCCTAAGTGAAAAACAAAGACTAGGAAAATCAGGAGGTTGAGCGACGGCGCGGGCGCAGGGATCCGGGGTGCGCGTGGTCCCTGCCTGATCCCTGATCCCTTGGTGCGATCCCTAAGAAACCCCTTTTAAGGTGCATCACGTCTCGTATATAGTGGCCGTACCTGGGGCGTTTCACTAGATTTTGTGGCTGAACAGAGGAATTGAGCATGAACCATGTAGCGGCGCGGTTGATCGCGGAGCGGGTCAATATCGCCATCATCACCAACCGGGCGCAGCGGCGGGCGCTTGTGGGTGTCGGCAGCGGCGAGCGGGCCACGCCCGGCCCGGCCCGTGCAGCGGCAGAGCTGTGCGAGGCCAAGGATAGCGCTCCGGCGCCAACCACCTACGGCGGGGCGGAGGAAGCTTTTGAGCTGGTGCCGCCGGGCGTGCAGGCCACCCGGCAGCGGATGCCAGCCTTGCTGCGCCGGATGGATGAGCGGGACGCGCGCCGGGCTGCGGCTGAGGCTTACGCTCATGCCGTCGAGAAAGTCGAATCGGTGGCGGGCGCATCGGCTGAGGGCGGCAAGGTGGATGGCGGCGCGGCCACCAATGACGGCGGTGTGACAACCCGGATCCGCTATGCGGACACGATCTCGACGGTGCAAAAGGCACTGGACCGTGCAGGGGTGGCTCTGGCGCCCAATACTCAGGGCGGCGGCGCCCGCAAGCCGATCATGGCCCGTGCGCTGATGGATGCGGTCTGCCTGGATGGTTCCGATATGAAGGCGATCCTGCAGGGCGCGGGCTGGTCGGGCCATCGCCGCGATGTTGCCAAGCTGAACGCGCTGGCGGATGTGTATCTTGAGCTGATGGCCCGTGTTCTCGGACTGGTGGCGCGCGATGCACCCACGCCTTGGGATGCGTAACGCGGTACACTTTTCGGAAAGTGTTTGACAAAACCCGGCGCCCAACCTTATAAGGTGTATCTATTGATTATAGGTGTGCCTAGACGGCAACGCCCGCCCTGCAGCAGCAGCGCGGGCGTTTTCTTTGCCGCCACCAGCGCCAGCCGAAAAGGGGTTCCAGCCATGAAGTAGCCTAGATCTCGCTCCACATAACACGAATATTTTTGCTCTCACCCGCGAAAGCGGGGTTATCAGCCCCTCGCCAAGGGGCAGGACCGCGTTAGCCCTACCGCCTCAGGTTTAAGCCGCACCGGCTCTGCGTTTACGCGCCCGGTGCTGAGCCTGCTGACTGCACCGGGGCGCGCGGCCACAGTTTTCAATTTGGCGCGCACCGGAAACCCTACACATGATTGAACTGTCCGTAGACACGCGCGCCATAGAGCGGCGGCTGAACAGCATTGCATCAAGTCAACTGCCGTTCGCTACCGCTCTAGGTATCAATGACGTGGCCGGTCAGATCCGCGACGCTGAGCAATCCGGCTTAGAACGCGATCTGGACCGGCCCGCTCCGTTCACCAAACGGGGGATGTTTGTAGCCCGCGCCTCCAAGCGCCGCCCTGTCGGCGTGGTGGGCTTCAAGAAAGTTCAATCCCATTACCTGGCCCTGCAGGCTTCCGGCGGAACGCGCCGTGCGAAGCGCAAGGCCGTGGTTGTGCCGGTGGGTGCCCGCCTCAACAAATATGGCAACATGCCCCGCGGCGCGCTCAAGCGCCAGCTCGCCAAGCCTAACGTGTTCTCGGGCAAGGTGAAGGGTGTGGCCGGTGTCTGGCAGAGGCCTGACCGGGGGCGGCGCCGGGACGGCACGCGCGGAACCAAACGTGCCAAGGGCCTCAAGCTCTTGGCGGTCTATAAATCCGCAGTGAAGTATTCGCCGCGCCTCAAATTCGAGACGCGGGCAAAGGTATTGGCGAGCCGGGAGATCGGCCCCGCCATCGCTAAGCATCTGGCCTATGCAGTGAAAACCGCACGCTAAGGGGCGTTGGGCCTTTGGGTCCTTCCCGGCCCCTGACCGCACGCGGGTAATTCGCGCCCCGGTGCTTTGATGTGTTTCATGATGCTCAGGGATACAGATTAGGGTTGATGTTGTTGTTGCCCTGGCCCCTGACAAAGAGGGGGTTCCGGCATGGCAGAGGAAGCCGAAACCGCAGATGCAGAGGCCGCCGCGGCAGAGCCGCTGCTGAACCGCTCGCAGATTGCGCAGATCTTCGGTGTTTCAGAAAACACCATCGACAAGTGGCGCAAAAAGGGAATGCCGGTTGAGGGCGAGGGCGGCAACGGCGTTGCCTATGAGTTCCGGTTCTCAGACTGCAAGCGCTGGTTTGAAGAAACCAAGGCGCGGGAACAGGCTGAGAAACAGGCTGCGGATGATTTTGTTTCGCAACAGCGCATGGAATTTCTCAACGCGGGTCAACGGGATCAGGCGGCGGGGTTTTCCGCAGGTCAGCGGAAAGAAATGGCGCAGGCTGAGCTTGTTTGGATGCAAGCGGCCCGCGCCCGCGGCGCCCTGATCCATGTGGATGAGGTTGTTGAGCTGCTGGATCAGATCTTTGGCGAGTTCCGGGCGGGCCTGGATGGGCAACCGGATTGGCTGGAACGTGAGTTCAGCCTGACCGGGGATCAGGTCGAGCGGGCGGTTGACTATAACGACGGGATCCTGCGCAGCGTCCAAGCCAAGATCAAGGCCGCGGCCCTGGGGGAGGATCAAACGCAAGTTGTCGATCCGCTGGATGGGAGGTTGTTGTGAATGGTGGTGATGCCTAACCGGCGGCCCGGCGAGATCCCTGATTTGCCGCCGCTGCCGCCCTATGCCGGTGTCTCGGTGCCGCTGGTGCGTGCGCTTCCAACCCTGACGCCTGCAGCCCGCATGGGTGTGATTGCAGCGGCAGAGAAACACATGAAGGTCAACGCAAACGGGCGTTGGGTGGATTTTGACCGGAACGTCACACCTTACATGAATGAGCCTGCAGATATGACGGCATCCCGCCGCTATCGCGAGGTGATCTTTGTGGGTCCAGCGCGGGCGGGCAAAACCGTCATGCTGCTTTCGACGGTCAGCCACATTGTGCTGTGCAATCCCTGTGTTTGCCGCATCGTGCATATGACCGAAAGTTCCGGCGAGGCATGGGTTGATGAGGAACTGAAACCCATGATCGAAAACAGCCCGGATCTTGCCGAACGGCAGGGCACAGGGCGGTCAGACCGGAATATTCTGAGCAAGAAATTCATCGGCGGGGCCAAGATCATCATCGGCGCCCCGACAAAGAATTTCCTTTCGGGGAACACAACGCAGGTTGTGCTTTTTACCGACATTGACCGGATGAAGCTGAACATCGGCAATGAAGGTTCGCCCTTTGCGATGGGTGCCAAGCGGACGGAAACGCTTGGCTCGCGCGGCATGACTGTTGCGGAAGCCTCGCCCGGTTACATGGTCACTGAGGTGGATTGGAAGCCGTCAACCCCGCATGAGGCCCCGCCCTGTTCGGGGATCCTTGAGCTGTACAACGGCGGAACGCGTGCGCGCTGGTATTGGGATTGTCCTGAGTGCGGCGAGGCATTCGAGCCGCACACTGACAAGCTGCACTATGACAAGAGCCTATCACCGGCTGAGGCCGGTGAGGCCGCGGTGATGTTGTGCCCGCATAACGGCTGCTGGATCACTCATGATCAAAAGGTTGATCTGAACCGCAAAGGGTACTGGCTGCATGAAACCGCTGAGGGCGGGCTTGCCCGGATTGATAGCGGCGAGGTGCGCAAAAGCGAGCGGGTGAGCTATCACCTGAACGGCGCCGCTGCAGCCTTTGCATCCTGGGCGCGGATCGTCAGTAAATACGAAACCGCAAAGCGGGCTGTTGATGCTGGCGGTGATGAGGAAACGCTAAAGGTTGTCGTGAATACGGATATGGGGCTTGCCTATGTCCCGCGGGCGCTCAGCACTGAGGGGGATCTGACCCTTAAGGCGCTGAAACGGATGTGCCGGCCATTTGCGCACAAGGTCGCGCCGGAATGGGCGCGGTTCCTGATCGCTTCGGCGGATGTGCAGGGTAATCGCTTTGTGGTGCAGATCACGGCCTTTGGGCTGGATGGCCGCAAACTGATCATTGACCGTTTCGATCTGTTCAAGCCGCCGCATGATGCGCCGCTTGCAAAGGGCCGGGTGCTTGAGCCGCACAAGTACATTGAGGATTGGGATGTGCTGCTGCCGGTGCTGCGCACGCCCTACCCTGTTGACGGGCAGGAATATGGCCTGATCCCGATGGCAATGGCGTGCGACTTTCACGGCAAACCGGGGGTTTCAGACCGGGCAACGCAATTCTGGCAGGATCGCCGGGCTGAAGGTGAGGCGGATCGCTGGTTTTTCGTGCGGGGTCATGGCGGTTACAGGGTTTCGGGCCGGGTCTGGTACAAGGCGCCGGAGCGTAAAAGCGATGGCGGGCAGGCCCGCGATATCAAGCTTTTGAACATCGCAACCGACAAGCTGAAAGACACGGTTTTCTCTGCCCTTGATCGCGAGGATGGCGGCCCCGGTTCCCTGATGCTGGGCGACTGGATGCCGGAGGATCCGCTGAAAGAGTTCACGGCGGAGCGCTGGACCGAAAAGGGCTATGAGAAATTGCAGCCCCGAAACGAAAGCATCGACCTCAGCAGCTACGCGCAAGCGGCGGCTGAACACAAGGGGCTGCTGCGCCTGGATCCAGCGGATCCGCATGATTGGGCGCGCGGCGGCCTGTCAAACCCATTTGCGGTGCCGATGAGCGAGGGCAGCGAGCCTGAGCCGGTAGAGGGTCCGGTTCGGCCCGTGAAAAAGGCGCCCCGCAAAATCAGTTTCTTGGAGTGAGCAGCATGGCGACATACACGCAAGCGGACCTTGCAAACATCAAGGCCGCCATCGCAGGCGGCCTCAAGCAAGCCATGATCAATGGCGAAATGGTGCAGTATCGCGATCTGAACGAAATGCGCCGGATCCAGTCGATGATTGAGGCCGATCTTGCCCCGGCCCACCCATCGGTCCCGCTGATCTATGCAACCACTAGCCGGGGGCTTTGAGGTATGATGCATTTCAGCAGCGCCTCTATGCTGGATAAGGCAATCCTTGCGGTTTCACCGCAGCGCGGATTGTCCCGGATCCAAGCCAAGATTGAGGCGAAAATCCTTATGAACTATGACGCGGCGAGCAATGGCCGCCGTGTCAAGGGCTGGCGTTCTCCGGCGACGGATGCGGATGCTGCATCGCGCGGTGGCCGCGGCACAATGCGGCAGCGCTCGCGCGATATGATCCGCAACGCGCCGTTTGCCAAGCGAGCGCAGTCGGTTATCACAAACAACGTTGTTGGATCCGGCATCACACCATCCATCACCGGCAGGAGCAAGAAACAAGCTGATCTTGCGGCAGCAAAAATCCTGCCGTTTCTGCAGTCAACCGATCTGGATAAGCACCGGGCCTTAAACCTCGCTTCCATGCAAACCGTTGTGATGAACAGCGTTGTTGAAAGCGGCGAGGTGCTGGCAATCCGGCATGTGCGCGCGAATGACGGGCGGGCACTGCCGCTGGCGGTGGAGCTGGTGGAAGTCGATCACCTGAACACGGTGATCACTGATCACGGCGGCAATGAGGTGCGGGACGGCATCGAATTTGACGCGGACGGCGTTGCGGTGGCTTATCACCTCTATGAGCAGCATCCCGGCTCAGCCTCGCGCAAGATCTCGATCAAGACACAGCGGATCCCGGCTGAGCATGTTCTTCACATCCGGCGGATTGACCGGCCCGGCCAGATGCGGGGCGTGCCCTGGCTGGCCCCGGTAATGGTGACGCTTGGGGAAATGCGCGACTATCAGGAAGCGCAGATCCTCAAGCAAAAGATCTCTGCCCTGCTCGCTGGGGTTATCAAGCCCGGTGATAGCGGGAAGCTGCCAAGTGATGCGCCGGGTTTGGATCAATTGGCGCCGGGCGCACTGGTTTACGCTGAGCAGGGGCAGGAAGTAATATTCACTGATCCGCCCAAAGTTGATGATTATGACGTGGTGATGAGGCTCGGGTTGAGCGCAGTCGCTATGGGCATCGGCATCACCTATGAAAGCCTCAGCGGTGATCTGAGCCGGGTCAATTACTCGTCCATGCGGGCCGGGCGGCTCGAAATGGATAAGAACATTGAAACATGGCAAGAGCAGATCATGATTGCGCAGTTCTGCGCGGGCATTGGCCGTTGGGCGCTGGATGCCTACCGGCTGACGCAAACCAAACGCCTTAGCCCGCTGGAAGTGTCTTGGACCGCTCAGCGCCGCGCGTTGATTGATCCGGTCAAGGAAATTCCGTCGATCCTCGCCAAGATCGCTGGCGGGCTTTCGAGCCTCAGCCGCGAGCAACGCGCAATGGGTCTGGATCCCGACATTATCGCTCAGGAGCGAAAAGATGATGCGGCCCGCCTGGATGGCCTCGCCGCAGGTATGGCCGATCAGGAACGGCAGTCAGTCGGGATGCGGGCGGTGATCGCGCTCATGCAGCTAATCGCCGGGGATGATCCGGCGGATTTCACTGGCTCATTGAAAGGGGAAAGCGAGTATGAGCGAACTGATTAAGGCCGGAGCGATCTGGCTGTTTGGAACAGTCGTCAAAGATGATTGGATCTGGCCGGGTGATACCGGCCTTTTTTCTGCGAAAATGGTGATTGATGCCCTCGGGCAGTTTTCCGGTGACGTGACTGTCATGGTCAACTGTGATGGCGGCTCGCCATCTGAGGGCGAGGCGATCCGGGCGGCGCTTGAGGCGCACCCCGGCAAGGTGACTGTGAAGGTCACGGGCAACGCCCATTCTGCCGCATCGCTGATGATCATGTCAGCGGATCGCATCGAAATGTCTGCGGGTTCGCTGATGCTGGTGCATGACCCGTCTGCACCGGCCTATGGCAACCCTGATCAGCTCCGCGCAGCGGCGGATGATCTGAGCGCGATGGCAGACGCATACGCGGCTGTCTATGCGGCCCGCGCTGGCATCACGCCTGAGGCCGCCCGCGAGATCATGAAGGCGGAAACCATGTTCAACGCGAAAGAGGCGGTTGCAGCAGGGTTTGCCGATGCTGTCACGGCTTCGGATGCAGCGGCGGATGCGGATCCGGTGATGCAATACGACGCTGCCAAGCGTGCAGCGCGCGCGGCGTTCAACCGCGCCCAAGAGGCGCAAATGAAATTCGAGGCCCAAGAGGCGGGCCTTGGCGATGGCGCAAGCCAAGAAACCGGGCAGATGCCCAATGGAAATGAGGTTGTGAACATGTCCAATACCCCCCCGAACGCGCCCGGTGCCGTTGCTCCCGCAACTCCGGCGGCCAGCGGTGCCCCGGTGGCGCCGCAGATGCAGGCCACTCCGGCGCCCGCGGCTCCGGCCCCTGCGCCTGCCCCGGCTGCGCCCGTGGCCCCTGCCCCGGCGCCCGTGATGCAGGATCCGGCTCCGGTTGCCCCGGCCCCCGCTCCGCAGATGAGTGCCACGGATGCGGTTGCCGCTGATCGTGCCCGTCAGCAGGGCATCCGCGAGGCCGCTGCGCCCTTCATGGCGCACATCCCGCAGGCGGAGGTTGACCGCATGTGCCACGACGGCACCACTCTGGAACAGGCAAACGCGCGGATCCTGGCGGTCATGTCGGCCAATCAGCCGCGCGGTGTGCGTGTCGAGATCCGGCGCGATGAGGCGCAGACGCAGGTTGAGGGCATGATCGGCGCACTGATGCACCGTGCAAACCCGCTGATGCACGCCCTGGAAGGCCCGGCGGAGCAATACCGCGGGATGCGCCTGCGCAATCTGGCAATGCACCTTGCAGGCGGCTCGGCGGGCTTCAATGAGATCGAAACGATCCGCGCCGGTCTGCGCAGCACTTCGATCATGTCGGGAGCAATGGGCACCTCCGATTTTGCCTACATCACCACTGAAGTGATGGGCCGCACCCTGCGTGCTGCCTATGAGCGCCGGGCCTCGACGTGGCGCCGGATCTCACGCCAGCGAAGCGCATCCGACTTCCGCGCGCTGCATTCGATCACCGCAGGTGGTGATTTCCAGCTCAAGCCGGTAGGCGAAAATGGCGAATATCTGCAGTCCACCATCACGGATGAGGCGTCGGGCCTCAAGGTGGCGAAATACGGGCGGCAGATCAACCTGACCTTTGAGGCCATCGTGAACGACGATATGGGCGTTTTCGAGCGCCTGCCGGGCGATTTCGCGCGTGCAGCCGGTACCCTGGAAAGCAAGATTGCCTGGGGCCTGATCCGCGACAACGCCAAAACCGGCGATGATAAGGCCCTGTTCCATGCTGATCACGGCAACCTTGGCGCAGCCGGTGCTATCAGCGTGACCACTGTGGGCGATGGCCGCAAGGCGATGTGGGAGCAGCGCCCGGCGGGTTCCAAAGACAAGGATGATTTCATCGCTGTTTCGCCGGATCTTCTGTATGTGCCGCCCGCCCTGGAAACCTCGGCTGGGCAATTTGTGGCTGCGGCCACCCCGGCCAAGGCCGCAGATGCCAACCCGTTTGGTGCCACCCTGACCCCGGTGGTTGAGCCGTCGCTGGGCGCCGCGGCTGGCGGTTCGGATAGCCGCTGGTATCTGTTCGCCTCTGACCTGCCGGTTCTGGAACACGCTTTCCTGGATGGCTATGAGGCCCCGACGGTCATGACCAAAGAGGGCATGAACCCGGATGGCGTGAACATGGTGGCCCGCCACATCTTCGGCGCAACGGCGGCGGAGTTCCGGGGCGGCTACCGCCGCGGCTAATTCCTGGCCTGACGGCTGATTTCGCAAAGGGGCGCCCGATAGCGGCGCCCCTTTGCGTTTCGCACTTCCAATCCTTCTGATGCAAAGGGGAAACCCCATGAAAAACTTTATCCAGTCGGGCGAGAATATCAGTCTCGCCGCTCCCGCCGACGTGCTTTCCGGTGCCGGTGTTCTGGTTGGCTCGCTGTTTGGCGTGGCAACTGCTGACGCTCTGTCTGGCGAGACCGTGACCATCGTGCGCCGCGGCGTGTTCGAGCTGCCGAAACTGTCGGCGCAGGCGTGGACTGTCGGCGCCAAGGTGTACTGGAACAACACCGCCAAGGAATGCACCACGGTTGCCAGCGGCAACACCCTGGTAGGCTTCGCCGTGCAGGCTGCAGCGGATCCGTCCGATACCGGCGTTGTCCTGCTGGATGGCGGCGCGGCCACCACCTGATGCAGGGGCCGTTTCGCGGTGTCGCTGGCGCGCTGGCGCGCGCTTTTGGCGGCACCGTCACCATCCACTACGGCACGCCGCAGGCTCGCGATGTAACCGCCATTTTCCGCAAGGTTCCGTTCCGTACACCAGCGGCGGATGGCGCTGAGATCGAAAGCCTTGTTCCAACCCTGCGCGCCTCGCGCGAGGTGATGGCGGATCTCGCTGAGGGGGATCTGATCGACCCGAAAGACGGGCAGATCTACAAATTCCTCTTTGAGCAAGAAAGCTCAAGCCCGGCCTCTGATGCGCTGATCACTGCGGAATTGGAGGAAATGCCGTGAGCGACACGCTGATTGCGAAAGAGCTGCGGCATCGCTTCAAGGCTGCGATCCTGGTGGGCGAGTTCACCGTTGATGAGGGCGGCGAGGCCATTGCTGTCAAGATCTTGGACACGCTGCCCGCGGGCTGGGTGATCAAGGATGAAAAGCTGCCCGCCCTCTATGTGTTCGCCACGGGTGAGGGGCTGGATCACAACCAAAGCATAAGCGAGGTGGAGCGCAGCCTCTCCCTTGCGGTGGCGCTGATGGCGCGCCCTGGCGGTGATCCGATGGATCAGCTTGATGATATGCAGCTTGCCGTTGAGCTAAAGGTGCTGGCCGCGGGAAAGTTCGGCCTCGCCAAGTCCTGCCGCCTGCTGTCGGTGGAGATCGCGCGAAACAATGGTGCGCCGGTCGTCGGCACGCGGATCATGAATTATGAGATCGTCTTTGGCGTCACGCCGGATGATCCATCCCTTTAACCCCTGAAAATTCGGAGGATCTGATATGCCTGTAACTTCGGCACAGATCGGCATGGGCGCCACCTTTTCCATCGGTGATGGATTTGATGGTGGCTCGACTATCTACACCAAATTGGGCGAGGTAACGGGGATCACCTCGCCCGGCATCACCCGCGAGGCCATCGACGCGACGCATCTGGAAAGCCCTGACGATTTCCGCGAGTACATCGCGGGCCTTCTGGACACTGACCCGGCCACCATTTCTTTCAACTACAACCCCAGCGCAACTGATGCGCTCTATGCCGCGATGATCGCGGGCAAGGGGGATTTCCGCATCACTTATCCCAACGGCGTCAAGCTGGACTTTTCCGGCATCCCGCAGAGCTGGAAGCCGGGCGATCCGTCCACAACCACGATGGCCGGCGAGTTCACTGTGAAGCCTTCCGGCAAGCCGACGCTGAGCGCCGCCTAAGCGCGGCCAGGGCTCACCTTTTTTCTGCATTTCAACCCTGAAAGGGCGTCCTCATGGCGAACAAAGTGCGCGGCCAAATTCCGGCCGATTTTGAAGGCGAAAAGATCAATCTGATCCTTTCGACAAACTCCATCTGCGAGCTTGAGGATGCCGCCGAGCTGGCGATTGATGAGTTCCTTGAGAAATTCCAGCCCGGTGCAAAGGTGCGCATGAAGGATTTGCGCCTGCTGTTCTGGGCGCTGATGCTGGATGAGCGCCCCGCCGCAACCGTCAAGGATGCCGGAAAGCTCATTGACGGGCTGCGCGGCGATCATGACCGGATCATGACTGAGGCAATCCTTGCCGCGTTTCCCGACGCCCAAGAGGGCGGTGAGCCGGGAAAGTAAGCGGCGGGCGGGCGGCCTGGGACTGGCTTGAGCTGCACCGCGTTTATGTGGCGCACGGGCTGGACCCTGATAGCTTTTGGCGGATCACGCCCCGCGAAATGGTTGCGCGCCTTGAGGGTGCGCGCCGCCGCCTGTCCGCTGAGCAGGATGGCCGCGCGTGGCTCGCTTGGCACGTTGCCGCGCTCTCGCGCGCTCAAAAGCTGCCCGATCTCGGCAGCATGTTCGCACAACAAGAAAAGCAGGGTCCGCAAACGGCGGCAGAGCAAGAGATCAGCCTTGATCAGTTGTTTCTCGCCTGGGGCGGCGATCCTGCGCAGCTCGCGCAGGTGCGCGAAACAAGGGGGCAATCCTGATGGCGGGGCAGAATATCGGAAACCTCAAGGTTTCCATAGGCGCGAATACAAAAGACCTGGCCCGCGGCATCGGTCGCGCAAAGGCCCTCATGGGCAGCTTGGCCCGCGCCGCCAAAGTCACCGGCGTTGCCGCCGGGGCCGCCTTTGCCGCCGCCTCGGCGGGAATGGTCGCAATGACCAAGGGCGGGCTTGAGGCAGTCGATGCGCAAGCCAAAATGGCGCGTTCCGTTGATGGCACCATTGACGGGCTCAGGGCGCTGCAAATTGCCGGTTCCGATGCCGGGGTTGCAGTGAGCGAAATGAACGGCGCGGTGCAGATGATGGGCAAGCGGCTCGCTGAGGCTGCGCGCGAGGGCACTGGCCCGGCTGCGGATGCTCTCAAGATGCTGGGGCTTGATGCCCGCGAGCTGATGGAGATGGATGTTGACGCCCGGTTTGGCGCAATCGCGGATCGCATCAATGATATGGGCCTGAGCGCGCAGGATGCCGCCGGGGTGATGCGCGAGTTTGGCGTGCGCTCAAATGAGGTTTCGCTTGCGCTCTTGCAGGGATCGGGGGCGATCCGGGCGGCGCGCGGCGAGGTCCAGAAATTCGGGCTCAGCATGTCGGGCGAAATGGCGGCTGGGGTTGAGGCCGCAAATGATGCGATGAGCCGGATTGGCTTTGTCTTTGAGGGGATGCGCAATCAGCTCGCGGTGCAGCTTGCGCCGGTTTTGCAGGGCTTGGCGGTCAATTTCCAAGAGGCGAGCCAAGCGGGCGGGCCGCTGCAAAATGCGGTTTCAATGCTGGTGGGTGCATTCTCCGATCTGGCAACCGTCCTGCTGGACCCGGCATTTATTGAGGCGGCAACGCTGTTTGGTGTCACTATCGCAAACGCTGTGAGCGGGCTTGCCCGGTTCATGGTCACGCTGGCGGAAAACGCGGAGATCGCGGGCACGGCGATGATCGCTCTTGGCGGCGCAATGGCGTTTTTCAGCGGGCCGATTGGGCTTGCCATCGCCGCGGTTGCCGGGGGTGCGTTCCTGCTGTCAACCCGGCTGGGCGAAAGCGCCACGGCGGCAGATGAGGCGGCGCTTGCTGAGGCGCGCTTGCAGGCGGCGCTTGATCTGGTCGATCGCACAAATGATGATGCGGTTGCTTCGGGTGAGGCGCTCATTGCAACCCGTATTGATCAGGCCCGCTCTACGCTTGAGGCGGCAAAGGCTGAGCTGGCGCTTGTGCGCGCCCGCGAGAAAGCGGGCAGTGATCTCTTGGATCAAAACCCGCTCACCGCCGGTGGCAATTCGGGCTATGCGGAGGCTATGGTGGAAAACACCGCCAAGGCTGAGGCTGAGCTTGCCGCCGCTGAGGCGCAGCTTGAGCGCTATCAAAAGATGCTTGAGGGGTTCAAGCGCAGTCAGTTCCCGTCACAGGGCACCGGCGCAAATTCGCGTGATGAGCCATCCGGCACTGCGCCGGGCACGCCTTCGGAAGGCGATCCCTTGGGCGTGAAAAAGCTCAATGAGGAATTGGCAAAGCTGATCGGCACGATTGACCCGGCAACGGCCCGCGCTGACAAATTCCGCGAGGCGATGCAGCTTGTGACCAAGGCCAAGCAGGCCGGGATCATCAGCGGTGATGAGTACATCCTGAGAGCCAAGCAGATCAAAGAGGCTTTCGGGGAGTTGCCTGAAAGCACCTCGGCGGCGGCTGCCGGAATCGGCGCGCTCAATTCGGAGCTTGAAAAGAGCCCGGCGGCGCAAATGGCGGAGGATGTCGAGGCGGCGGTTGGCAACCTCATCAATCGGATTGATAGCGGCAAGGAGGCGCTCAAGCAGTTCGGCGTTGCGCTGATCAAGATGTTTGCAATCCGGGGGGTGTCAAAAATCCTTGGCGGTGATGATTGGCTGACCGGATCGCTGATCGGGAAAAACGCCCTTGGCACTGACAATTGGCGCGGCGGGCTGTCGTGGGTTGGCGAAAAAGGCCCGGAGCTGGTCAATCTGCCGATGGGCGCGCAGGTGATCCCGAATAACAAGATCGGCCAGATCGGCGGCGGTGGCATGAGTTTCAGCTATGCGCCCAAGATCGACGCGCGCGGGGCCTCGCTGCAAGCGGTGCAAGAGCTTGATCAGCGGATGCGGGCGGATGCGGCGCAGTTCAATGCCAAGGTTGAGCAAGCGGTGATGAAAGCGAAATCAGGAAGGAAGCTCTAAATGCCTTTCACCTATCCGCGCAGCGATGTCTTTGATCTCTGCAAGATCAGCGATGCGGCCTTTTGGCCGCTGCACCGGCAAGAGCTGAGCCGCACCGCGGGCGGCGCAACGCAGGCGAAAGACTTGGGCTCTGCCCTGTGGCGGGCGAGCTTCACAACCGCGCCCGCCCGCCTCGCGGATGCCGCAGCGATTGAGGCGGCGCTTATCTCGCTCAACGGGTCGGCGGGATCATTTCTGGCGCATGATGTGCGCAGGCCCTTCCCGGCGGCACACCCTGGCGGATTTGGCGGCACCGTGTCGATCTCGGCGCTCTATGCCGGGGATGCCTTTGCGGTCCAGCTCACAACGCCTGAGGGCGGCCTGACCCTTAGCGCGGGCGATTACATCGGCTTTGAGTACGGAGCGCGGCCAAGCCGGGCGCTGCATATGGTGCAGGAAACAAAGAGCCTGACCGCGCCGGGAGCGGTGCGCAAGTTTCTGGTTTGGCCTGCGATCCGCCCCGGCGCTTTGGTGGGGGCGGCGGTCACGGTCAACCGCGCATCCTGCGAAATGATCCTTGAGCCGGGGCAGCAACCGCCCGGCCTGCGCGATCTGTCGGCCTCATCGGTCAGCTTTTCCGGCATCCAAATTCTCTGAACCCCCTTCACAATCTGAGGTGATGCAATGCGGGTAATTCCTGTCAGCACTCAAGCTTTGCTTGAGGCGCAAACGCTTGTCACGCGCGATTTCATGCGGATCACGGCGCGGGTGCGTGAAACCGGCGCGCCAATCACTGAGGGCTTTTGGTCCGATGTCGGGGATGTCTCGGCGCAGGTGATTGATGCGGATACCGGCTTGGCTGTGTCCTATGATTTCTCGGGTGTTGGATCGCTGATTGCGATTGACCCGATCCCGATGGTGTCAAATCTCACCGTGCAGGAAATCGAGGTGCGGTTTTCGCAACTGGATGATCGCATCAATGAGCTGATGCGGGTTTATGACATCCGGCAGGCCAAGGTTGAGATTTACCGGGGCGAATTTGACCCGCAAACAATGCGGATGGTTGAGCCCGCCACCTCGCGCTTTGTCGGGTTTGTTGACGGGGCTCCGGTCGAAACCCCCTCTGAGGGCAATGAGGGCAGTATTTCCATCAAGTGCGTTTCCAGCGCGCAAGAGCTGACGCGGGGCAACCCGGATATGCGCAGCGATGAAAGCCAGCAAGCCCGCGCGCCGGGGGATGATTTTTACAAGGATGTCACGTCCTGCGGCGATCTGGTGATTTTCTGGGGTCGTAAGGGCACCGTGCGCGAGGATGCTGCGGCGTGACCTGGGCGGCAGTTGTGCGCCCGGCGCGCCCTGATGAGCGGTTTGCGGTTCTGGCCCTGTGCCGGGACTTTCACACCGCATCCGGCATTCCGTTTGCGTTCGATCCTGCGCACGCCTCACGCGCCGCTCAGGATCATATTGAGGACCCGCGCAAGCTCTGCCTCATTCTTGAGGTGAATGGCGCTCTGCGCGGCGTTCTGGCGGCCTCAGCGGCCATTTCACCCCTTGCTCCGGTGCGGATCGCGCAAGAGCTGGTTTTCTGGGTCGATCCGGCGCACCGCGGGCGCGCGCCTCTGCGGATGGTGCGGGCTTATGAGGAATGGGCGCGCGCTGAGGGCTGCGCCGCTGCCGGGCTTTCCGGCCTCAATGATCCGCGTGTTGCGCGGTTTTTCGGCGCGGCGGGCTTCGCGCTGACTGAAAACAAATTCCTGAAAATTCTGGGGTGATTTCATGGCAATCTTTGCGTCAATCACTGCCGCGATCACGGCAATCTCAAGCTGGACAATCAGCCTCGGCGCGCTTGGCACATTTGCCATCGGCAACTTTCTGCTGCGCGCGGCGGTGCAGCTCGGCGTTTCTGCGCTGGTCAAATCGTTTGCCAAAAAGGGCGGCCCACAAGAGGCCCCCTTTGCCATTCAAGGCACCGTGCGCACCGGCGGCAGCGTGCCGCGCTCGTTTGTGCTGGGCCCCTCACTGTCGGCGGGCTCGCTGGTCTGGCATTCCGAATGGGGCGAGGAGGGCAACACGCCCAATGCCTATTACACGCAGGTGATTGCGCTCAGCGATATTCCGGTTGCCGGGCTCAAGCGGTGGTTCATTGAGGGGCGGGCCGTGACCCTTGAGGATACCGGCAGCGAAAAGGGCCTTGCTGCGGTGGAATACCGCGAGGATGGCAAGGATCATGCTTGGATCAGGTTCCATGATGGCACGCAGCTTGTTGCGGATGAGTTCTTGACGCTCACCGTCAATGATGCCGCGCCGCGCGCCTATTCGTCCTCGCGGGTCGGCAAGGGCATCGCCTATGCGGTTGTGACGTTCCGCGTCAACAATGAGATTTTCACCGGGTTTCCGCGCTCCAAATTCGTGCTTGATGGCGTCAAGCTCTATGACGTTTCCAAAGACAGCACGCAGGGCGGAACCGGCCCGCACCGCTGGGATGATCCGGCAACATGGGGCGGCGATGGCGATGCGCTGCCTGCGGTTCAGGCGTACAACCTCGCGCGCGGCATTTATTACCGCGATCCGGGCACCGGCGGCGCGGCGGGGGAAACTTCCACTGTCGATCTGGGCGCAAATCAGGCAACCCTTTCGCTCAAGATCGTCGGCGGCGGCGGCGGCGGCGTCACGGCTGGCACCGGCGGGAATACAGTTGTCACGCTTAAAGATGGCGCATCTGTGGTGAAGTCTTGGACCGCAGCGGGCGGGGTGTCGCGCGGTTCGGCAACCATTTCCGGCGAGGTTTCGGAATATCCGCCGCACGGCAACGGCGCGGCGGGCAAGGCGGCGGTCACTGAGGATGGCGGCCATGTGCAACAGCCCGAAATCAAGGGCGGCGGCGCGGGCTCTCTGGTGGTGGTCGCGGATTACGATATTTCCGGCCTTGCTGACCCAAAAATTGAAATCACCATTGGCGCGGGCGCGCCTGGCGCGCGGGCTGGATATGTTCAATATGCGGCGGGGCTGGCGTCCAGTGCGGTTGAGCCGCAATGGTTCTACGGGCTGCAAGGGCTCACCGCTGCCCGCCTGCCTGCCGCGCATTGGGTTTCTCAGATCGGGAAATGCCGCGCGCAGGTCGAGGGTGAGGACGGGCTTGAGCCGGCCTATCGCTGCGCCGGTGAGATCACCGTGAATAGCGAGATCGGCAGCGCCTTTGAGGCGGTGCTGACCGCCTGCGCTGGCCGCATGAGCGAGGTTGGCGGGATCTTCAAAATCTATGTTGGCGCGCCTGATGCGCCGATTGCGCATTTTGAGGATGAGGACATTGTGAGCCTCGCGCCGCAAACCTTCACGCCGTTTTTCGGCCTGAGCGAAACCGTGAATGGCGTGATCGCGTCTTATCCGTCGCCGGATGAAGGCTATGTGATGCGCTCAACCCCGCCGCTCTACAACGCGGGGTTTGAGGTCGAGGACGGCGGGCGGCGGCTCATGACCGATGTGCAGCTTTCCTTTGTTCCGTTTCCGGCGCAGGCGCAGCGGCTGCTGAAAGGCGAGCTTGCGGCGGCGCGGCGCGCCAGGCGTCACACGCATACCCTGCCCGCAAGGTTCCGGCTCATTGAGCCCGGCGATGTGGTGACGTGGACAAGTGCCCGCAACGGATATGCGGCAAAGCAGTTCCGGGTTGATGGCATCATTGATCTGCCGAATTGCGATCTCATTGCCGATCTGACTGAGGTTGATCCGTCGGATCATGGAAGCTGGGACCATTCAAAGGATTACAAGCCGGTAACGCCGGTTCCTCTGGACCCGGTGCGCCCCACGGTGCAAGGGGTGGTCGGGTTCAACCCGGTTGCCGCGGATATTCAGGACGCGGCAGGCACCGCCCGCCGCCCCGCCCTGCTGATGCAGTGGAATGCCAATGTTGACGACATCGCGGGCATCCGCTTTGAGGTGCGCCTAAAGGAAACCGCTGCGGTGGTGTCCAAAACTGACACGCGCGCCTTTGAAACCGGCGATCTGCTGATTGAGGCCGGGCTTGTCGGAGCCTCGGAATATGAGGCCCGCGCCAAGTATATCCCGGCCTCGCCGCGCCGCGTGTCGTGGACATCCTGGGTGCCTGTTTCAACTAATGACGTGCGGTTTGGAAAGGATGATTTCGGGCCCGGCTCGCTTGAGTGGTCGGCGCTTGCGCTAGAAGTTCGGGATCAGATTGACAGCGCCGGGGATGCCAACCTGTCCGCGCAGGTTGCGGCTGATGCGCAGGCGGCGGCGGAGGCTGCGGCCTCTGGCGCGCAGGGTTCGGCGGCGGCGGCTCAGGCTTCGGAGGCTGCGGCCTCTGGCGCGCAGGCTGCGGCGTCCAGCTCTGAGGCGGCGGCGCTGGCGTCTCAACAGGCTGCGGAGGCCGCTGAAACGGCGGCGGCTGGCTCTGCCTCTGCTGCGGCGTCCAGCGCCTCGGCGGCGAGCGCTTCGGAAACGGCGGCAGGGTCCAGCGCCTCGGCGGCGGAAAGCTCGCGCCTTGCGGCTGAGACTGCTGAGGGCAATGCTGCGGGCTCTGCCTCTGCCGCGGCGTCCAGCGCTTCGGCAGCGAGCGCTTCGGAAACGGCGGCGGGGTCCAGTGCCTCGGCGGCGGAAACCTCGCGCCTGGCGGCTGAGACTGCTGAGGGCAATGCGGCTGGCTCTGCCTCTGCCGCGGCGTCCAGCGCCTCGGCGGCGAGCGCTTCGGAAACGGCGGCGGGGTCCAGCGCCTCGGCGGCGGAAAGCTCGCGCATTGAGGCCGCAATTGCTGGTGACAGGTCGTTTCAGCATAGCGCGGGAAACATGCTTGGGCGCAGCCGGTTCGCACCGGGGGCGTTTGATCCGTTTTCTTCTGATCGGAATCACATTGCATCGGTGACGGGGCATCCGAACGGCGCGGCCTATGCGCTTCGGGCGACGGGCCGGGATGTCTATTCGGATGGCCTCACGCCGGAGGACCTTGCCGGGCGCTCATTCCGTATCCGTGGCGTGGTGGATGCTTCGGCTTCTCCGTATAACGCCAATATCGGTTTCCGGGTGATCCGTGAGGATGGGTCTAGTCACTGGATCACCTTGCGCGCGGCGGATGCGGGCGCAGGTCCGCAGGCGTTTGATGAAACTCTTTCCACCCCGGCCTACACCAATCCGCAGGGGTTCATGTTCTTCCTGCAAAGCGATGGGCCGGGCGCGGCATCTGATCATCAGATTGATTGGTCTGAATTGCATTATGAGGATGTAACGGAAAGCACGCTTTCCGCCTCAAGCGCCTCTGCTGCGGCGTCCAGCGCCTCGGCGGCGAGCGCTTCGGAAACGGCGGCGGGGTCCAGTGCCTCGGCGGCGGAAAGCTCGCGCCTTGCGGCTGAGACTGCTGAGGGCAATGCGGCGGGCTCTGCCTCTGCTGCGGCGTCCAGCGCCTCGGCGGCGAGCGCTTCGGAAACGGCGGCGGGGTCCAGCGCCTCGGCGGCGGAAAGCTCGCGCCTCGCTGCGGAAACCTCTGAGGGCAATGCGGCGGGCTCTGCCTCTGCCGCGGCGTCCAGCGCCTCGGCGGCAAGCGCTTCGGAAACGGCGGCGGGGTCCAGTGCCTCGGCGGCGGAAACCTCGCGCCTTGCGGCGGAAACCTCTGAGGGCAATGCGGCTGGCTCTGCCTCTGCCTCGGCGTCCAGCGCCTCGGCGGCGAGCGCCTCGGAAACGGCGGCGGGGTCCAGTGCCTCGGCGGCGGAAACTTCGCGCCTTGCGGCTGAGGCGGCTGAGGGCAATGCTGCGGGCTCTGCCTCTGCTGCGGCGTCCAGCGCCTCGGCGGCAAGCGCTTCGGAAACCGCTGCCGCGCAAAGCGCAAGCTCTGCCTCTCAATCCGCCAATTCGGCGGGCACGGCTGCAAGCGGGGCCTCGGCCTCGCAATCTGCTGCTGCGCAAAGCGCAACAGATGCGGCGGGCTCTGCCTCTGCTGCGGCGCAAAGCGCAACGGTCGCCTCGCAAACGCTTACTCAGTTCCGGCTTGGGCACACCGATTTTCAGCGCATCCTTGACGGGTTGTCGGCTGTTGATGATGTGGGCCCGGCTGAAACCGCATCAGAGGGCGGCGATGTCTTAGGGCAAGGCGGTTCCGTGATCACGGCAACCGGCGGGGAGATCAACACAAGCGGCAGCACGAGCGGTTTGCGCATCGAAATACCGGCTGAGCAGGCATTGCAGTTTTCCGGGCGGCGCATCCGGGTTGATGTTCTGGCAAAACAGCCCTCATCATCCCCGGCGGCAAAGTTTGCTGCGGCCTATTCGACATCGGACACGGGCAATTCAGGCAAGCAGGCGTTCACGCTGTCCTCTGATTGGGCGTGGCATAGCTTCCATTACAATGTGCCTGCCGCAACCGCTGGCGGTTCCGACTTTATCGGCCTTTGGGGCGATGATGCAGAGGGCGGCAAAAAGACCCAATTTGCGCGCGTTGTTGCGCGGCTCGCCCCTCTTGCGGATGATATTCCTGAGATCGGGATTGTGCAGGCAGAGGCCACGGCGGCAAGTCAGGCGATCACAGATCTTGAGGGCAATGCTGCCGCCTCGCTGGTGTTCCGGGCTAAGGCCGGGGGCGCAACCGGCGCGGTTGAGATCGTCGCGGCTGACAATGCGCAGGGCGGTTCCGCGTCCAAGGTGAAGCTCACCGGGGATGAGATCGAGTTTGACGGGCTGAGCGTTTTCAATAACAGCCTGCAATCGGATGATTTTCAATCCGGGGCTTCCGGCTGGCGGATCACGAAAGGGGGTGCGGCAGAGTTCAATCAGCTTATTGTGCGGCAAAGCCTTGTTGATGGCGCGGCCAGCAAGGGCGGCGTGCTGACCGCGCAGCCTAGCCCGGTCACGAAAAACCACAACAACGGGCTTGGCGCGCTCACTCTAGGGAAGTTTGAGCAAACTGAGTTTTGGCAGATTGCGGCGCGGCTGAAGTACAGGAAGCACTCTGTGCAGGATGCGACTAGCTATCCCCAAAAGGGTGATCCGATTTATGCGCACATAAACAATTTCACGCTGCCCCGCTTGCAGTGGCGCATCAAATCCGGCGGCTCTTGGGGCACTTGGATCACGCTTTACAACTTCCCTCAGGCAACAACGACAAGCTGGCTTGATGAGTCGGTTGTTGTGTCAAAGCAGGGGGTTTTTGATGATGTGCAAATCCGCATTGTGATCAGCATTATCAGCCAGCACACAACCGGCAGCGGCGCAACGGATGCGACTTACACAAATGTGCAAGAGACCTCTTATGTGGCAAGGGCTTTGGTTAGATGAAAAAATTTGCGGTGCTGGCTGAGGATGGCCTTTCTGTCGAGGCGGTGGTTTCGTCGGTCTCTGCCCCTGAGGGGGCGGTGATTGAGCTGCCCGCCAGCTTTGACCTTGCGCGGGTGCTGCGCAGCTATGTTGCCGGGGGCGCTCTGATGCCCCGGCCTGAGGTCCCGCCGCCGGTCCAAACGGCGGCGGGCATTGAGATCACGGGTTGCCCGCCGGGTACCGCGATCATGGTGCATGATGTCTTGGGCGGCGAGGTCCTGGCGGAGATCGTCACCGATGAGGCCGCGCAGGGTGCGGCCTTTTCTCTGCCTGATCCGGGGCTTTATCAAGTCGAGGTCACGCCGCCGTTTCCCTATCTCGGCAGCGTCACAAATCATGAGGTGGCGGAATGATCACTTTGAAGCGGTCGGCGGCGTCAAAGGCCGCTGAGCTGGCCGGTCTGCGTGCTTTCGCGGTGGCATCCATCGCGGCGGCAACCGATGAGGTTCGGCGGCGCTATATCACGTCCATTGCTGGGCAGGAAATGGTTTACTGGGAAAAAGAGCGGGAGGCGGCGGCCTATCTGGCCGCCGATCCTGAGCCTGCCGATCTGTCAGCCTTTCCGTTTCTGGATGCCGAGGCGGCGGCCCTGGGGTTGGATGTTTATCAGCTCGCGCAGATTGTGCTGTTCAAGGCGGCAGAGTGGCGTGAGGTCGGCCCGCGGATTGAAGCGTTGCGGGTGGGGTTCGGTGATGCCGCCGGAAAGGCGCAAACGGCGGCTGAGCTTGATGAGGTGCTGGCTGACTTCAGGCAAGCAATCTGGGAGCTGTGATGCAGTATTTCTGCCATGATCTGCGGGCGCTGCGGGCGCAGTTCCGCCCGCTTGCCCGGCTGCAGTCCCTTTGGCCGGAGGATCAATACATGATGGTGCTGCGCGGCCTTGCGGATCTCGGGGGGCGTGCCGTGACTGCCCGCGACGGGCTGCGCCTCGCCGGATCGGCAATGTTCATGCCCGCTTTAAAAATGGGTGGGATTGCAGCAACTCCGGGCCTCAAGTCTGCTGTTGAGCGGGCCGGAATAGCACCTGGGGCGGTGCTGTGTCTCACCAATATCTTTGTTGATCCGGCCTATCGCGGGCGCGGCGTTAGCGTGGCAATGGAGGCCCGCGCCGCTGAGCTTGCGCGGGTGGCGGGTTTCACGCATTCGGTTGCCCTGCTGTATGCGTCCCGCGAGATCCTGGCTTGGTTTGAGCGCCGTCCTGACAAAATCTCTGCGGGGATCGAGGATGCGGCGGGGGATCCCGTCTATTTCCTGCCGCTAGTCTAAGAGGCCCTGCAACAGCGCCCAAGGGGGTGCTCCAATCCAAATACTGCGCGGCTTGCCGCGCACTCACCCTGACCCGCTTTTGGCGGGTCTTTTTTTTGAGGAAATGAAATCATGAAACTTGTGGAAAATTGGAAAGGTGTCCTTGCGGGCGCGTGGTCAATCTATGCTCTGGTGATCTCGTCGCTGCTTTCCATGGCGGCGGTCTTTTTGGGGCTGGTGGATGCAAAGGCCCTGGGGCTGGATCCTGTGTTCTTTGCGGTGCTGGCATCGGTCGCGTCGGCGCTGGGGGTTGTTGCCCGGATCGTCCAGCAGGTGACTATCCGCGAGCTGCTGAGCCGCTTCCGGCGTGACGCCTCCGGCGCTGTGCGTCGCGGGGTAATGATAACTATGGCTACCGCTTCCATAGGTGGTGCGGCTGCTTTCGTTGCCCCTTGGGAGGGGTTGCGCACTACCGCCTATATTGATGCGGTAGGCGTGGAGACAGTCTGTTACGGTCACACCCGCGGCGTAAAGCTGGGTGATACCTACACCCCGGCGGAATGCAAGGAGCTGTTGAGGGTGGAGCTGCAGCAGTTTGCGGCAAATCTGGGCCGCTGCCTGAAGGTGCGATTGCCTGAGGGGGCGGCTGTTGCCTTCCTGAGCTGGTCTTACAATGTCGGCACCGGGGCGGCCTGCAGCTCAACTCTGGTGCGCAAAGCCAATGCCGGGGATCTGCGCGGTGCCTGCGATGAGCTGCTGCGTTGGGACAAGGGGCGGATCAACGGCGAACTGCAGCGGATCCGTGGCCTCACCAACCGGCGCGAGGCCGAACACAGCCTTTGTTTGCAATCTCTTGAGCCGCTGCGCCCGTGGCGGGCGTTGTTTTCATGATCCGGGCGGTCAGGGCTGCCCTCAGCGCACGCCCTGCGGTCAGGGCGGCGCTTTTGACGGTGACGGGCGCTCTGGTCCTGTCCGCCCTCCTGTGGAGCGCTGTGGAGCGCCTGCGGGCAGATGCGGCGGCTGATGTCCGCCGTGATCTGGATGTGCAGCAAGCTCAAGAGGTAAAAAATGCGATCAAACGGGCTGCGCCTGGGCCTCGCCCTGCTGGCGCTGAGTTTCTTGACTGCCTGCGCCGGGGCGCGCCGGGCTGTCTTTGACGCTTCGGCGGTGCCGGAGCCGCCGAAATACACGGCAAAATTCAAGCGCGATCTGGCGGCTGAGATTGAGGCCGCGCCGCGCAATGATCTGATCATTCAAGCGCTCGTTGATGCCTCACAGCATTATGACCGCATCCGACGCTTGAAGGGGAAAAAGGGGAAACCCCGAAATGAGTAGTAAACGCAAAACCGGCGCAAAGGATCCTGCCCGCGCGCAGCGCATCAAGGACGCGCTTGAGGCGGCGCTGAGGGATGGTTTTGACCCGTTCCGGGACCCGCGCGGCGGCAAGGGGTCCTCTGTCGCTGAGGCTGCCCGCAGGCTCACAGAGCGGGGCTATAAGACAAGCGAGCGGATGGTTCGTTCATTCCTGCAGGTTCAGGCCGCGGCTGAGGCCCGCGGCGATGAGCATTTCCTGCCGGATTGGGATCTGTTCGCAAAGCCTGGGGCGCCTGCGGCGGCATTCCGCAAGGGTGAGGTGCGCCGCTGGCTTCTGACATCGGCGCAGGACGATACGGATGTGCATCTGCGCTTTTGGTCCAACCTGCAGGCATACGCCCGCCACATCGGGGCTGAGGTGGTGGTTGGGGGCTTTACCTACAATCACGCGCTGTTTTCCGATCACCAGACCCGCAACGCGCAGTTTGCGCGCGAGGTTGAGCCGTATATCCGGTTTGATCCCTATGACTGCGGCCCGGTGCTTTTCTGCGCGGAAATGAACACCCTGCCGACTGCGGTGCGCCCGCTGAGCGGCTTGACCACTTACGCGCAGGGCCGCACGGCGATTTTCCCGCACGCCAAGCTTGCCTTTGAAAGCGTTCCGGCCATGCCCGGAAAATTCGTTCCATCGGTCATGACTACCGGCGCCTGCACGGTGCCGAACTACGTTAAGAAAAAGGCGGGCCTCAAGGCTGAGTTTCACCATGTCCTCGGCGCCACGTTGGTTGAGGCTGATGATCGCGGGAACGCTTGGTGCCGCCAGATCAGCGCAACCTCTGACGGTGCGTTTCAGGATCTTGACGTGATCGTGCGGAGCGGGCGGATCAGCACCGGCAACCGCATCAAGGCTGTGACCTTTGGGGATATTCACATCCCAAGCCTTGCTGAGGACGTTTTTCAAGCGCTTTGGGGGCGGCATGGTGCCAGCCTGATCGACGCGCTGCGCCCGGAATACCAGTTCATTCATGACCTCATGTCATTTGAAATGGCGTCCCGTCATGTTGATGGCGACCCGATCCATCGCGCCAGGATGCAGGCCGCCGGCCATTCCGGTATTCGCTGGCAGGTGCGCGAGGGCGCGCGGTTTCTGCGTCAGATCGAGCGGGAAACCTGCCGCACGGTCATGATCGAAAGCAACCATGATGATCGCCTGATGCAGTGGGCGCGCAAGGATGTTGACCGGATGGACACGGGTAACGCCGAATATTGGCATGAGTGCAATCTTGAGCTGCTGCGGGCGATCCGCGAAGAACGGGAAGGCTTTAACCTCTGCCGTTGGGCGCTCAAGAATGAGGATCCCCGCCAGCTTGAGGGGATCGACTTTGTGCCGATGGGCGGATCTTTCGTGATCTGCCAGGATAGCGGCGGCATAGAATGCGGGATGCACGGCCATCAGGGGCCGAATGGTTCGCGCGGCACGGCGCAGGGGTTGGCAAAGATGGGCACGCGTCTCACGATTGCCGACAAGCACAGCCCGCAGATCATGGATGGCGTCTTTATCGCTGGCATGACCGGGGATCTTGATCAGGGCTACAATAATGGCCCGTCGAGCTGGCAGCGCGCTCATGTGATCACCTACGCCAATGGCAAGCGCGCGCTGATCAATCAGGCGCCGGATGCGAGGTGGCGGGCATGAGTGTTTTACCTAAGTGCCGCAATTGCGGCGGCCACGGGTGCCATGATTGGGCCTTCCTTGGGATTGATCACTGCAGCGTTTGTGATGGGTCAGGTGTATCGCCCTTTGAGCTGGATCTGTGCGGATCAGCTCGCCTGTTGATCATCGGTCATGGTCGTCACGGAAAGGATGGCGTCGGTGGGCTGCTTTCTGAAAAATACGGGATGCGCTCTGTATCCAGCTCGGAATTTGCCGCTCGAAAGGCTGTATTCCCCCTGATGCGGGATGTTTACCCGGATTGGCGGGCCTGTTTCGAGGATCGGGCAAATCACCGAGAGCTGTGGTTTCATGCCATCGCGGCTTACAATCTCCGCCCTGGTCCGATGCTGGCAGAGCAGATCCTTGAACATCACGATATTTACACCGGAATGCGGCGCCGTGATGAATTTGAGCGGTCGCGGCATCTGTTCGATCTGGTGGTTTGGGTTGATGCGTCGGATCGCCTGCCGCCTGAGCCGCCTGGATCTATGGAGCTGACCGTCAAGGATGCGGATTGGATCGTCGATAACAATGGGCCTGAGGCGGCGCTTGCGGGCGAGGTGGAGAGGCTCACAAGCGAGATAGAGAATCGGCTGATTTTGGCGGATGCCTTCGCGCGCCACGGTTAGGTGTGCGAATCGCTTTTTTCTGGCGGAACGTCACGCGAACACACTTCCCGGATTTTGCCCGGAATAAGTGGGGAGCAAACGGGACTAAACATTAAAGGTATGCAGTGAACCTTAAAAGGTTTGCCCAGTGTGCAAGTGCCGCACGGCACGAAAACCGTTTACTTTCAGTGTCTTACTTGGGGAAATCTGGTGCTGCTGGAGAGAATTGAACTCTCGACCTCTCCCTTACCAAGGGAGTGCTCTACCTCTGAGCTACAGCAGCGCCGGTGAGGGGGCTTTTAGGCATAAACGCGGGGGGGTGCAAGAGCATTCTGGACGGTTTTTTCGCACTAAGTTACAGAAGTCTTATGGCAGAGAAGAAATCACCTAAAAACGACGGTTCGGCGGCATCGCGCGAAGACCGGCTGAAGGCGGCGCTCAAGGCAAACATGGCCCGGCGCAAGGCACAGGCCAAGGCGCGGGCGGAAAAGCAGGACCAGGACACGGGCAAGAGCGGAGAGTAATTTCAGATGGATTCGATTCTGGTTACGGGCAACGGCCCGCTGAACGGGCAGATCCCGATCGCAGGCGCCAAAAACGCCTGCCTCACCCTGATGCCGGCGACGCTGCTGAGCGAGGAGCCGCTGACGCTGACCAACGCGCCGCGGCTGAGCGACATCAAGACAATGACGCTGCTGCTGCAGTCCCTGGGCGCCGAAGTCTCCAGCCTGCAGGACGGGCAGGTTCTGGCGATGTCGAGCCATGACCTGACCAGCCACATCGCCGACTATGAAATTGTGCGCAAGATGCGCGCCTCCAACCTGGTGCTGGGCCCGATGCTGGCGCGGCTGGGCCAGGCGGTGGTGTCGCTGCCCGGCGGCTGCGCCATCGGCGCCCGGCCGATGGACCTGCATATCCACGGGCTGGAGGCCCTGGGCGCTGAAATCGAGCTGAAGGACGGCTATCTGCACGCCAAAGCGCCAAAGGGGCTGAAAGGCGCGGTGGTGGAGCTGAGCTTTGCCTCGGTCGGGGCAACCGAGAACATCATGATGGCAGCGACCCTGGCCAAGGGCACCACCGTTATCAAGAACGCCGCGCGTGAGCCGGAAATCGTCGATCTTGCCGACTGTCTGCGCAAGATGGGCGCGCAGATCGACGGAGACGGATCGCCGGAGATCACCATTCAAGGCGTCGACCGCCTGCACGGCGCGACGCATCAGGTTGTCACGGACCGGATCGAGCTGGGCACATATATGCTGGCGCCCGCGATCTGCGGCGGCGAGGTGGAACTGCTGGGCGGCCGCCGCAGCCTGCTGGAAAGCTTCTGCGAGAAGCTGGAAGCGGCCGGCATTGAGATTACCGAAGGCAACAACAGCCTGACCGTCAGCCGTAAGAATGGCCGGATCCGGGCGGTGGATGTGGTGACTGAGCCCTTCCCCGGCTTTCCAACCGATCTGCAGGCGCAGATGATGGCGCTGATGTGCACCGCTGAAGGCACTTCGATGCTGGAAGAGAAGATCTTTGAGAACCGGTTCATGCATGCGCCGGAGCTGGTGCGCATGGGCGCGCAGATCGAGGTGCATGGCGGCCATGCCACGGTGACCGGCGTCGAGAAGCTGAAGGGCGCACCGGTGATGGCGACGGACCTTCGGGCTTCTGTCTCGCTGATTCTGGCGGGCCTGGCGGCAGAAGGCGAAACCCGGGTGAGCCGGGTCTACCACCTGGACCGCGGCTATGAGCATGTGGTGCGCAAACTGTCCGGAGTCGGTGCCAAAATCGAGCGGATCAAGGAGCAGTGATGGCGGATGCAAGTTTCGAGGACGGCCGCGAGGCGCCGCTGAACCTGGGCGCATTGGAGGAAGAGGACCTCAAGGTGCTGTCCTCGCTGCTGCAGGATGCGGTGTTTCCGGTGACCGAAATGAGCTGGCGCTCCGCCGAGCGCCGCTTTGCGCTGCTGGTGAACCGGTTCCGCTGGGAGGACCGCGACGCGGCGGAGCGCCGCGGCCGGGCTTACGAGCGGGTGCAGTCGCTGCTGGTGATCGACAACGTCCTGGGGGTTTCTTCGCAGGGCGTCGACCGCAAGGACAAGGACCTGATTCTGTCGCTGCTCTCTGTCACTTTCGAACCGGGGGAGGACGGTGCGGGCCATGTCTTGCTGACCCTCGCCGGCGATGGTGCGGTGCGCCTGTCAGTGGAGGCGCTGGAAGTGTCCCTGCGTGATGTCACACGGCCCTACCGGGCACCCTCCGGCCAGGCGCCGGACCATGGCGCCTGAGCCATGCAGAACAAGCGCGGCATTTCCCAGGCCTTTGCCGCCCCGGCGGCTGCGCTGGAAATCCGCCCCGCCACGGTGTTTGACGTCTTTGCCATGAGCAGGGTTCTCCTCGCCTCGATCCGCGATCTGTGCCAGGCCGACCACGGCGGCGATGACGTCCGGATCGCGGAGTGGACTGCCAACAAGACACCGGAGCAGATCCGCAGCTGGATCGGCGGGCCGGGGCGCTACTGGCTGGCGGAACGCGGCAGCGAGGCCGCAGCTGTGGGCGGCCTGGACCCGGATGGCACCATTTCGCTGCTGTATGCTGCGCCTGCTGCGGCGGGTCAGGGCGCCGGTGCCGCCCTGCTTGCCCATTTGGAAGCGGAGCTGCTGCGGAGCGGCCACAGCGAAGGCCGCCTGAACGCCACCCGAACGGCGCTGGGATTCTACCGCAAACACGGCTGGCAGGAGGCCGGGGCCGGCGGCGGATGCTGCGGCACGCCCTGCATTGCAATGCGCAAGCGCCTGAGCTGAGGCCTGCGCTAGCATCAGGGGCCGCTGACGGCGCGCTTCAATTGCGTCCAATTGCACCGGCTTGCGCATAATTCTTGAGGCCGCGCCGCCATGGGGCTATGCGGGGGCCAAAGGAGATCCCGATGCCGCAGTTTCTGAACACCGCCGATGCAGGTTTTGAACAGTCCTTCACCGCACTGCTGGGCGCCAAGCGCGAGGACAGCCCGGATGTGGACGCCATCGTGGCCGGGATCATTGCCGACGTCCGCGCCCGCGGCGATGCGGCGCTGGTGGAGCTGACGGCGAAATTCGACCGGCTGGAGCTGGAACCGGCGCAGCTGCGGATCTCTGACGCAGAAGTGGATGCAGCCATTGCCGATGTCCCGGCGGAAGAACGCACCGCACTGGAGCTGGCAGCAGAGCGCATCCGTGCCTATCACGGCCGCCAGATGCCCGAGGATGCGCAGTGGACGGACGGCAGCGGCGCAACGCTGGGCTGGCGATGGTCGGCGGTTTCGGCTGCCGGGCTTTATGTGCCGGGCGGGCTGGCCTCCTACCCGTCCTCGGTGCTGATGAATGCGATCCCGGCCAAGGTGGCGGGGGTTTCGCGGCTGGCAGTAACTGTGCCGGCCCCGGACGGGCAGATCAACCCGCTGGTGCTGCTGGCAGCTCGGATCTCGGGTGTGGATGAGATTTACCGCGTCGGCGGGGCACAGGCAGTGGCGGCCCTTGCCTATGGCACCGAGAGCATCGCGCCGGTCGACAAGATCACCGGCCCCGGCAACGCCTTTGTCGCAGCCGCCAAGCGGCGGGTGTTCGGCAAGGTCGGCATCGACATGATCGCTGGCCCGTCGGAAATCCTGGTGATCGCGGACAAGGACAACAACCCGGACTGGATCGCATTGGACCTGATGAGCCAGGCCGAACACGACGAAAGCGCCCAGTCGATCCTGATCACTGATGACGAGAGCTTTGGCCGCGCAGTGGCGGAGGCGGTGGACAAGCGCCTGGAAACGCTGGAGCGCCGCGCCATTGCCGGCGCCTCGTGGCGCGAATTCGGCGCGGTGATCACCGTGCGGGATCTGGATGAGGCGGCAGCGCTGTCGAACCGCATCGCGCCGGAGCACCTGGAACTGTGTGTCACGGACCCGGTGGCCCTGAGCGGGAAAACCATCCATGCCGGCGCCATCTTCCTGGGCCAGTACACGCCTGAAGCCATCGGAGATTACGTCGGCGGCCCGAACCACGTGCTGCCGACAGCGCGCTCGGCCCGGTTCTCCTCCGGCCTGTCGGTGATGGATTTCCTCAAGCGCACAACGCTGAGCCAGTTGACCCCGGACTCGCTGCGCGCAATCGGCCCCGCGGCCGAGGTGCTGGCGAAAAGCGAAAGCCTGGAGGCGCACGGGCTGTCCGTCACCGCGCGGCTGGATGCGCTGAACGGCTAAACAGCGGAGGGGCGCTGCCCCTCTGCACACGCCACGCATTCTTCCCGGGGCATTCCGGACCAGAAAGACGCGGTCAGCAGGTCAGTAGTGGGCGGTATAGCCCCCGTCCACGGCCAGCACCTGCCCTGTGATGTAGGACGCGGCCGGCGACGCCAGGAACAGGATGGCTGGGGCCAGTTCCTCCGGCTCGCCCCAGCGGCCCAGCGCGGTTGCGTTCCTGAGCTTCTCTGAAATCGCCGGATCCGCGGCAGCGGCCATGTTGGGCGCGGTCTTGAAGAAGCCCGGGGCGATGGCGTTCACGGTGATCCCTTTGGGGCCCAGCTCTGCCGCCAGCGCCCGTGTCATGCCGTTGATTCCAGCCTTGGCGGTCGTATAGGCCGCATCGCCGGATTGCGCGATGAGGCCCGCAATCGAAGAGATGTTGATGATCCGCCCCCAGCCCTTGGGCGCCATTTGCGCGGCAGCCATCTGAGACAGGCGGAACGGCGAAACGAGGTCGACCTCCCACAGCGTTTGCAGATCGGTTCGGGTAAACTCCGGCAGGCTGCGCCGGTCGCGCTGGCCGACATTGTTGACCAGGATATCCAGCCCGCCTGCTGCCGCGATCTGTGCCATCGACCCGGTGACGGCATTTTCATCCGCGATGTCCAGCACCAGAGGCCGGGCGGTGCCGGGCATCCGGGCGAGCGCGGCATCGACCCGCTCCCGGCTGCGGCCATTGACCCAGACCTCGGCCCCCGCCTCTGCCAGCAGGCGGGCGGCAGCGAAGCCCAGTCCGGCCGTGGAGCCGGTCACCAGCGCGCGCCGGCCGGTGAGGGAAAACTGTTCAAGACCTGTCATTTCTCTGCCTCCTGCCGGCGGCAGCCTGGGGCGGGCGGGCGCGGCCTGTCAAGCACTGCCGCAAACGGCCAGGATATTGACGCCCGCTGCTGCATTGCCCCAGGCACGGCGGTGCGATACTCATGGCCGGACGCCCCTGCGCATATCAGAGACAAAGACCCATGAGCCGCATCAGCCATATCGAACTGGACGACCGCAACCTGCCGCCCCCGACACCCGAGATCGAGCAGGAGCGCAAGGTGGCGATCTATGACCTGATCGAAGACAACAGCTTTGCCCTGCCGCAGCGGGAGGACCGCGATATCCCGGCCGGCCCCTACCACCTGGGGCTGGCGATCCGCGACAAGCGGCTGGTCTTTGACATCAATACCGAAGCCGGTGAGAAGGCTGCCGAGTTCCACCTGTCGCTGTCGCCCTTCCGGCAGGTGGTCAAGGACTACTACCAGATCTGCGAGAGCTACTTCACCGCGGTGAAAACCCTGCCGCCCAGCCAGATCGAGACCATCGATATGGCGCGCCGCGGTATCCACAACGAAGGCAGCCGGGTGCTGCAGGAACGATTGGAAGGCAAGGCCGAGGTCGACACCGACACCGCCCGGCGCCTGTTCACCCTGATCTGCGTCCTGCATTTCGGAGGCTGACGCGTGGAGGAGCTGCCGCAGTCCGTTCTGTTCTGTTGCGACCACAATTCGGTCCGCTCTCCGATGGCGGAGGGCATCATGAAGAAATTCTACGGCACCGGCACATATGTGCAGTCCGCCGGTGTCAAGAACGACATGGAGATTGACGGCTTCTCTATCGCGGTCTGCCAGGAAATTGACGTTGAGCTGTCGCGTCACCGCTCGCGCTCATTCGACGAGATGGAGCGCTGGGGCGATGACCTGTCGTCATTCGATCTGGTGGTGGCGCTATCGCCTGCCAGCCAGCGCCGGGCGCTGGAGCTCACCCGCTTTTTTCACCTTGATGTCGAATATTGGCCGATTATGGACCCTACCGGGCTCGGCGAGACGCGGGAAGCCAAGCTAGACGTTTACCGGCAAACACGGGACCAAATCATCCAGCACCTGAAGAACCGCTGGGGTGAACCGACGGAGAGAACATGACCGACACCATCGCGCGCTATTTCACAGCCTTCAACGCCGGCGACACGGACACCATGCTGGACTGCCTGGACGAGCAGATTGCCCATCACGTCAATGAGGGCAAAATCCGCGTCGGCAAGGAAAAATTCGCGGAATTCTGCGCCCATATGAGCCGCTGCTACAAGGAAGAGCTGACCGATATGGTGATCTTTTCCAGCGAGGACGGCACCCGCGCCGCGGCGGAGTTCATCGTCAACGGCACCTACCTGGTGACCGACGAAGGCCTGCCGGAAGCCAAGGGCCAGACCTACCGCCTGCCGGGCGGGTCGTTCTTTGAGCTGAAGGACGGCAAGATTTCCCGCGTTACCACCTATTACAATCTGGCGGACTGGATCGCCCAGGTTTCCGCCGGATGACCATCCGGGTCGAAGCGATGACCGGCGCGGCGCTGGAGGCCGCGCTGGACGATGTGGCGGGCCTGCGGATCAAGGTGTTCCGCGCCTGGCCGTATCTCTATGACGGCGATCCGGGGTATGAGCGGGATTATCTGCAAAGCTACCGCGACAGCGAACGGGCGGTGGTGGTCGGCGCCTTTGACGGCGGTACCCTGGTCGGCGCCTCCACCGGCGCGCCGCTGGCTGATCACGCCGATGACTTCGCCGCTGCCTTTGAGGGCACCGGCGTTGATCTGAACGATGTCTTCTACTGCGCCGAATCCGTGCTGCTGCCGGAGTACCGCGGGCATGGCGTCGGCCACGGGTTCTTTGACGCGCGCGAAGCCCATGCCCGCAAGCACGGGTTCAGCAAGACCGCATTTTGCGGCGTGCAGCGCCCGGCGGACCACCCGCTGCGGCCCGCGGACTACGCGCCGCTGGATCCGTTCTGGCGCAAGCGCGGCTATGCCCCGCTGGAAGGTGCCATCGCGCATTTTTCCTGGAAGGACGTGGATCAGGCGGAAGAGACCCGCAAACCGCTGCAGTTCTGGATCCGGGATCTGTGAAAAAGCAGGCGCCTAAGCGGGCGCCTGTCTTGTTTTATCACACGCCTTCGGGGCGCGCGGCCTGGAGTTCCTCCAGCGCGATTTTCTGCTGGGCGGCATAAAGCTTTACGGAATCGCGGGCATCATCGAAGGTGCGCTTGGCTGCCGTCACCGCCCTGCCGGCAGCAACATACTCCTTCTTGTTGTAATCTTCCTGCTTGAACTGCTTGTAGTTCTCAGCCAGCTCCTTGAACAGTTTGGGCAGAGCGCCTTTCACGTTCTTTGCGTGGGCGTCGATCTTGAAGGCCTTGGTCAGGTCGCGGATGCCCTTGTCTGCCTGGGCTTCGATCTTGGAGCGGTCCGCGCCCTCCTTGTGGTAGGCGGATTTCCAAGCCTTCTTGATCGCTTCCAGCTTGTTCAGCGCGGCGTTCACATCCTTAGAAATGTCCAGGCAGGCGGCTTCGATCTTCTTGCCGCGCACCTCAGCCGCCTTGATTTCCTTGAGGATCAGCTTGCGGGTTTCTTCGTGCTCTTTCTTGAGCTTGGCCAGATGCTTGTCGGTTTCCTCATTAGCCTTTTCGCGCTTCAGCTGCTTTTTCATCTGCTGCTGTTTGATCTTGTCTGCATTGCGGGCCAGCTCTGCCGCCGCGTTCTCGCGTTTTTCGATCTGCTTTGCATAGGCCAGGCACAGGTCCTTGCTATGGGACTGCAGCTTGCCGCATTTGCCGCGCGCTTTCAGCATTGCGTTGGCCAGCATGCTGAAGGCCTGAACAATCTCCGGCATGTTGTCCAGATCCGCCTTGGCCGGATCACCCGACGGGGGCACGCCCAATTTCTCCAGCAGATCCATATGCTTGCCAACACCGCTGCCCTTACAGGCCCCGGCGCGGTACTCTCGCCAGAATTTGGTGCGGAAACCTTTCTTAGGAATATCGGCGATAACGCCTTTCAGGCTCTTGTCATCAAGCTTGGTTGCCAAGGGGGGGTCCTCTTTCAAAGAATAAATCGATGAGCTGCGCCAGAGAATGGCCAAATGGCCGCGCATCACCAAGATGCATCGCAGGTCTCGGCCGTTTCCGTTGCAAAAATGCGCATCCCTGCCGGAGGTTTTCACCGTCTTGGGCGGCACCGGCCGCAATCGGGGCACCTCAGGAACTTGCGCCAGGACCAGATGCAGGGCAATTCTGCCGGTGGGCCGCACAGGGATGCGGCTGCTGACTGCCGGAGAAACCGAATGAAAATCGCCACCGCCGCCTATCCGCTCGACTGGCTCGACAACTGGGCACAGTATGAGGACAAGCTGGCCGCCTGGGTGGCGGAAGCAGCCGGAAACGGTGCCCAGTTGCTGGTGTTCCCGGAATACGGCGCGATGGAGCTGTCGACACTGGACGGGGCTACGGTGGCCGGCGATCTGGAACAGTCGATCCATTCGGTGTCAGAGAAGATGGAGGACGCGGCTGCGCTGCACCTGAAACTGGCCGCCGAACATGGGGTGCATATCCTGGGCGCCTCTGCGCCGGTGAACAGCGGGTTCGACAGGCCGGTGAACCGGGCGGAGCTATACACGCCGGCGGGCAAGCGGGACCATCAGGACAAGCAGATCATGACCCGGTTCGAGCGCGAGGACTGGGGCATCACGGGCGGCGGCCCGCTCAAGATCTTCGACACCGCACTGGGCAGAATCGGGGTGCTGATCTGTTATGACAGCGAGTTCCCGCTTCTGGGCCGCGCGCTGGCGGAGGCGGACGTGATTCTGGTGCCCTCCTGCACCGAGGCGCTGGCCGGATACTGGCGGGTGCGCATCGGCGCGATGTCGCGGGCGCTCGAAAACCAATGCGTGACCGCCATGGCCTCTATAACCGGGGCCAACGAATGGTCCGAAGCGGTCGACATGAACACCGGCACAGGCGGCATTTTCGGCCCGCCGGACAAGGGCTTCCCCGGCACCGGCGTGCTGGCGGAAGGCACGCTGAACCAGCCCGGCTGGACCTATGCCGAGGCCGACCTGGAGGCCATCGACCATGTGCGGGCCGATGGCGGGGTGCTGAACCGGCTGCATTGGGAGGAGCAATTGCCGCGGGTAAAATCGGTCGCAAAGGCGGATCTTTACTGATTGAGCCTTGAAATATTGGAAAAATGACCCCATTTAAGCGCACGTCCCGCAGTTTGCGGGTTAACCCAATGATGGAGACAACATGGCCAAGGAAGATACGCTCGAATTTCCCGGTGTCGTGAAGGAACTCCTGCCTAACGCGACGTTTCGGGTCGAGCTTGAGAACGGCCATGAGATCATCGCGCATACGGCAGGCAAGATGCGCAAGAACCGCATCCGTGTTCTGGCTGGCGACAAGGTTCAGGTGGAAATGACCCCCTATGACCTTACCAAGGGCCGGATCAACTACCGCTTCAAGTAAGCGGTTGATCTGGAAGAAATACCAAGGCCCGGCGCTCCGCCGGGCTTTTGTTTTGAGGCGGCCTGGAGGCCGCTGCCTCCGGCGGGAATATTTCTGGAAAGATGAAAGGGCGCAGCGCTCTTTTCACGCTGCCAGTTTTCGCCGTATTACAGGCGCAAACCGGTAAGAGGGCTTTGGCATGGCATTTATCCTTGGATCTGGCAGCCCCCGGCGGCTGCAGTTGCTGGCGCAGCTGGGCGCGCATCCGGACGAGGTGCGCCCGCCGGAGATTGACGAGACGCCGCAGAAGGGCGAACTGCCGCGCGCCTATTGCACCAGGGTAACGCGGGAGAAAACCCAGGCTGTTTCTGCCGGGCCGGAGGATCTTGTGCTCTGCGCGGACACCACCGTCGCCCTTGGCCGCCGCATCCTGGGCAAACCCCGGGACGCGGGCGAGGCGGCGGAGTTCCTGCTGGCCTTGTCCGGCCGCCGCCACCGGGTGATCACCGCCGTTGCCGTGCGCCGCGGGGACCGGGTCTGGGAAAAGGACGTGGTCAGCCAGGTGAAGATGAAAAACCTCTCCGACGAGGAACTGAACGCCTATCTCGCCACCGGCGACTGGGAGGGCAAGGCCGGCGCCTATGCCATCCAGGGACCGGCGGGCGCCTTCATTCCATGGATCAGCGGTTCCTTCACCGGCATCGTCGGGCTGCCGCTGTCTGAAACTGCAAACCTGCTGCGCGCCGCCGGGCTGCCGCTCTATCAGGAGGCCGCCGCATGAAGGGCCGCACCATCATTCTCGACCACATCCAGGACCGCGAAGCCGCTGCGCTGATGGTGGACGGCAAGCTGGAGGATTTCCTGATCGAAAGCGACGCCCCTGCCCCCGGCACCATCTACCGCGCCCGCGCCGACCGGCCGGTCAAGGGCCAGGGCGGCATGTTCCTGACCACCCCGGACGGGCCCGCCTTCCTGCGCCAGGTCAAGGGGCTGGCACCGGGACAGATGATCCTGGTGCAGGTTTCCGGCTACGCCGAACCGGGCAAGGCTATTCCGGTGACTCAGAAGCTGCTGTTCAAGAGCCGCTATGCCATTGTCACGCCCGAGGCGCCGGGGCTGAACATCTCGCGCAGCATCCGCGACGAGGACGAGCGCGACCGGCTGCTGGAAATTGCGCATGAAGAGATGGACGGGTCGGGCTATGGCCTGATCCTGCGCTCGGCCTGTGCTGGTGCGGACAGCGGGGACATCGCCGAGGATGTAGCCGCCATGGCGGCAATGGCAGCGCAAGTGATGCAGGATGACGGTTCCGGGGCTGAGGTCCTGGCCGAAGGCGACACCCCGCATCTGCTGGCCTGGCGCGATTGGGTGGAGCCTGCGGATGTGGAGCGCGACCCCGGCGGGTTCGAGCGCCTAGGCGTGCTGGACGCGCTGGACATGGCGCAGGGCATCCGCGAGCCGCTCCCCGGCGGCGGCTTTCTGTTCATCGAGCCGACCCGCGCCCTGGTGGCGGTGGATGTGAACACCGGGTCGGACGTATCGCTGGCGGCAGGTGTCAAAGCCAATATGGCCGCCGCCAGGGCCCTGCCCCGCGCCTTGCGGGTGCGCGGCCTGGGCGGCCAGATCGTTCTGGACCTGGCACCGATGCCGAAGAAGGACCGGCGCGGATTTGAAACCGCGCTGCGGGCGGCCTTTAAGGCCGACTCCGAGGAAACCGTTCTGGCCGGCTGGACCACCCTCGGCCACTACGAATTGCAGCGCAAACGCGGCCGCCCGCTGCTGCAGGAGGTGCTGAAATGAGCTGTCCGATCTGCGGCGGGGAATCGCAGAAGACCTACCGGCCCTTCTGTTCCAAGCGCTGTGCCGATATCGACCTCGGGAAATGGCTGACCGGCGCCTATTCGGTGCCCAGCCAGGACCCGGAAGACATTGAAAACGCTTTGGAAGAAGCGGAACGCGCTCAAGCCCCGGAAGAAAAAACGCACCAAACCCGTCATTAGCGATTTTCTTTAAAAAACCCTCTGGACACCGCCGCGCCCAGAGCATAGAAGGCCCCCACCCAAGGCGATCAGCCTTCCCGTGCCCGGGTAGCTCAGGGGTAGAGCAGTGGATTGAAAATCCTCGTGTCGGTGGTTCGATTCCGCCCCCGGGCACCATCGCTTTCATACCAATGCCGTTTGGAGCGATAAGATACTCAATATCTCCTACTAGTTTTACGTCGCGCTTTGTGGGGTCGTCTTTCGGATAGACTATAACAGCGTCTATCAAGCTGCGTATGGCGGTCTGCACCTCTTTGCGTGCCAATATGCCGTCCAATTTGCCAAACTCATTAATGGCCCGTTGCAACAACTTCTTGTACTCAGGTGCCGACACCTTTGGGTCAACGAACTCTTGCTTTGGGAGAATGGCGAGCTCGGCCTTACATTCGCGCTCCTGTCTATCAAGCGCGAGCAACCTGTCACGAATCACTTTAGGTTCTACGCCAGATTCGAGAAGCTCAAGTAGCCCACCTCGCCCTCGTTCGATGTCGGCTAGTCGCGCCCGTTCCGGCGATTTCCGACCAGACGCGGCTGACATAGGATTTTGCGGCTGGTTTTCTGTTTGGCTGGACGAAGAGCGGCCTTTGTTCCTGTTCGGCCTTGTTCCGGAGGGCATCGAGGTACTTCGGGTCGTTGTCCTGCAGGATGAGCGCATCGATGAAACACGACATCCGAGGCGGGATCGAAGCCGGAAAGGAGCATCGACCATCCAGAAGCGCGGTCTTTCCGGGCTTGAAGTGGCGGAATCTGTACCGATCACGCTCCCAGAACAGTGTATTGCCAAAGGCAATGCGATCCCAGTCCCGGCGCAATGGAAGGATGGCCGGAAGACCAAGTGCCGCAGCACGATTGCGCAATATGTGACGCTTCCCGGGACTGTGGGAATTCCCAGCCTTGTCCAACAATGCAAACGCCTCCCGAATAACGTCAGGAGGCCCGCCAAGCCCATGCATTCTCTCGTATTTCAGCTGGGTCACAGCAAGTTCCTCATCTCGCAATGTTGCCAGCGTCTTTTTCAGCGCCGCGCACAGTTCTTCCAGGTAGGTGCCAAGGAGGCGGGCAGAGCGTTCCAGTTCCTCCCATGTCGCTCGCAGGGTAGCCGGGCGGAGCAGCGCTCCCGTGCGTTCGCTGATCCGGGTCGAAATGTCGCCATAGAAAGCGGTGAGGCCCTCCTGGTGAAGCTCCTCGGCCAGTCCATCCCGGCGCAAAACGAAAATGTACTGGCCGAGCTTTTGGATCATCCTCTTCAGGATATCCAATGAGGGCGCGCTCGGATCGCCGCCAATGCGCCGGTTTCTCAACTGTTCCAAAAAGCCGCGCCAGTTTTCGGGCAATTCCTCCGGCGGAACGGACACCGTTCGCTCGTATGATGGCCGTCCTTTGCTGTCGGTTCCACGAAACGTTTCCTTTGCCTCGGCGATAGGCAGCGCAGCTTCGACCAGGGCGAGGTTCGGATCTTCTGGATCGAATACGGACAGTCCGGCGCTGAGTCTCCGCAAGTCATCCGCTCCCCCGGCGAGGTCGGCCCAGGCCAGGAAATCCTCATAGGCAGGCTGCGTCAGTCCGAAATGACCGATATGGTCAAAAAAACCGCCCAGCGCGCGCAACACATCAAGGTTCAGCGCATCAATGGCGGGATACTTTGAATGCAATGGTACCGCTTTAGCACCTGCAATGCCCGGATGTTCTTGCTCCGAAGAGGTTCACTGGCGGCCCGGTCCAAGAGCAGTTCGATATTCCGGAGTTCGAGGTGCAGGGGCTCGATATTCAACTCTCGAGCCCGGTCCGCAAAGGCCGCGATCGCGCCAACCTCGCCAGTATGGATTGGGCCGCCACCTTTCGACAATGCCGTCATCAGTTCGAGCAACGGAAGCCACCCGTCGTGACGCGCCTTTCGTTCCTTCTCCTTCTCCACATCACCGAGGGTATATTCGATGCGCCTGCGAACCTTGTTGCGCCATTTGTTAAAGGCCGAAAGGCTTTTCCAGAAATTCCGGTCCTGACCAGGCACCTGCCTATGGGACTTGGCCAGGGCAAACAGTTCGTCGAACCATTCGACGGAAGCCGGCAATTCGTTGAGCGGCTTCGCAAAGAAGTCAGAGAGGCGTTTGATGGCTTCGAGACAGGCCCGCTATCTGTCTGGTTCTTTCACGCTTTGAGCAAGGAAGGACTCCCAGCCATCTGCATCGATGCGCGCCATGCAAAGGCCGCGCTCGACATGGCCCCGAACAAGACCGACGCGAACGACGCCAACGGCCTCGCGCAATTGGCCGAGGTCGGGTTCTACCGCGAAGTGCGGGTGAAGGGTTTCGACAGCATGCTGACGCGAACACTGGTGGCGGCACGCACCCGGCTGGTCCGGATTGCGACCGAGCTCTCCAACCAGATCCGGGGTCTGATGAATACCTTCGGGCTGGTTGTCCCGCGCAGAAAGGGTGGTCGGTTTGAGGAAGAGGTCCGCCGTCTGCTCTCCGACCAGGAAGACCTCGCCAGTATCTTTATGCCGGTCCTGGAGGCTTGGCGTAGCGTCCGCACCCGGGCCGCGGAACTCACGCGGCAAGTTCTGGCCACAGCCCGGCAGAGCGATGCCTGCCGATTGCTGATGTCGATTCCTGGCATCGGCGCAATTACAGCGTCCGCATTCGTGACAGCTATCGAGGAACCGGAGAATTTCCGAAAGTCGCGTTCGGTCGAGGCCTGGCTGGGCTTGACGACCCGCCGTTACCAGTCCGGCGAAGGCGACTACGGCGGTCACATCTCCCGGCGCGGCGACGCCCATTTGAGAGGTCTGCTCTACGAGGCCGCAACCGTGGTCCTGACGCGAACCCGCGTCGACAGCGATCTGCGTCATTGGGACTACGTCTACGGGAAACCATCGGTTTCAAGCGCGCTGCCGTCGCAGTGGCCCGCAAACTGGCCGTCATCATGCACGCGATGCTGAAATCTGGCGAGCCCTTCCAACGGGCGGCTGTCGCTCCGACATGAAAAGAGATCGGCGACTCTGACCGCGCTGAAGCAACACGAGACGTCTCCGCCGGGACGTGGGGAGAGCCATTCCGCTGAGGCTGTTGCACCTGCTGGCCACCTGGTCCGAAGCGTGCGTTTCACACATTGGAAGGCTCAACCGCGAAGCCCCATCATGCGGCGGCCGATGCCGACCGCGAAGACAACACTGCCCCCGGCAATGGTGACGGCCTGCCACCAGACAAAAGGCTTGCAATACGAGGTGCGATTAGTTAACAACCTCTGTCGTCCTTTTGTACGTATTGTCGCTGCGCGCGCAGAATGCTGCATCTGCTCGGTGGGCACAACGGGCTCGGAGCCGACCTCAGATGCAGTGCGGCATCAGGCTCACCCAAGGCAGGATTGAAGGCACAGTCGGCCCTGAGCCGCCGTTGATCATCACCCTCCACCGCTGCGGTGCGGCCCGCCAATCCAGACTTTCGCTGCACCCGCGAAATTTCAGAGGTAGCGAATTCACAGTCTGCGGGAGTTCCGGACATTCGCCTGCGCAGCAGGTTGCACCAAACCCCTTGTTCATCGCCAAGGGCAACTGGACTTATTCGGCCTCTGCCTGGCAGACAAATCTTTGCAGCACACTGAACTGCTGACCCGATCAGACCGTCTCCAGCGGCACCGGGACCGGTGTGCCGGTTAGCGGGTCGGGATGGATTTCGACAGGCAGGCCATAGACCCGTTCGATCAGCTCCCCGGTCAACACCTGTTGCGGCGTGCCATGCGCTACCACGCGGCCCGCATTCATGACCACGATTTCATCGGCATAGCGGGCCGCCTGCGGGATATCGTGCAGCACCGTGATGCAGCTCCGCCCTTCGCGGGCCAGGCTGCGCATCAGTCTCAGCACCTCAACCTGGTGGCGGATGTCCAGCCAACTGGTCGGCTCGTCAAACAGCATCGCAGGGGTGTCTTGGGCCAGAACCATAGCAATGAAGGCCCGCTGACGCTGACCGCCGGACAGGGCCGCCAGCTTGCGTCCGGCAAGATCCTCCAGCCCCATCCGGGTAATGGAACGGTCCACAAGAACCCGGTCGGCGGCATCACCGATGCCCAGCAGGTTCTGATGCGGGGCGCGGCCATAGCCTACCAGATCAGCCACGGTGACCCCGGGCGGCACTTCATTGTCCTGCGCTAACAGGGCGAGCCGCCGGGCCAGTGCGCGGGGGGACAGGCGCGCAATGTCTTCACCGCCAACGCGGATCCGCCCGCTCTCCGCCCTGAGCTGCCCGGATACCGCCTTGAAAAGGGTAGACTTGCCGCAGCCGTTCGGGCCGATCAGCGCGGTCAGCTTGCCAGCGTCAAAGCGTAAACTTGCGGGGTGGAGGCGGAAAGACCGGTAGCCTGCCACGAGGTTTTCAAGCTCGATCATCCGGTGCCTCTCTGACTACGGCTCTCTGTTACAAGAAGCCAAATGAAAAACGGCGCGCCCAGAAGCGCCGTGATGATACCGGCTGAAATCTCGACCGGCGGCGCAATGGCGCGGCCGACGGCATCAGCCCCCGCGCAGAAGATCGCGCCGGTCAGCGCCGCGGCAGGCAGCAGCGGCCAATGGCGGCCGCCGACCAGGCGCATGGCGATATGCGGCGCCATCAGGCCGACAAAGCCGATGACCCCGACAACGCTGACGGACATGGCGGCCAGAAGGACTGCCACGAGAAAGGCCGCGCCGCGCTCCAGCCGGTTGCGCGCCCCAAGCGCCGCCGCACGGGCGGGGCCGAGGTATTGCAGATCCAGCCGGAAGCTGAGAAGGAAGGCCAGTAAGATCAGCGCGGAGAGTACCGGCGCGGCAGCGGTAAAATGCGTCCAGCCGCGGCCCCAAAGGCTGCCTGTCAGCCAGATCATCGGCGCTGAAAATTCAGGCCCGGTCTGGGTGACCAGCAGGAATTCAACCGCAGCATCCAGCGCAAACCCGGTTGCAACGCCGATCAGGGTCAACCGGGCGGCATCCGCCTGTCCCCGGCTGGCCATGATCCAGACCAGACCGCCAGCCGCAAGTCCACCCACTGCTGCCGCATAGGGGGCCAAACCGTTGGCGTGCGCGGGCAGGATTAATGTGCAACTGAGAACCGCGAAGGCGGCGCCGGAATTGATGCCGGCGATTTTCGGGCTTGCCAGCGGATTGCGCAGCAGCGACTGGATCACCGCCCCGGAGACAGCGAGCGAGGCACCGGTGAGGGCGGCCAGAAGGGTGCGGGGCAAGCGCAGGTTGAAGATTATGAAATTCTGACGGGGCCCCTCAATGCCAAACAGCGTGTTCCATAGGACGCTGGCAGGGATGGGAACTGCTCCGCTGGTCAGACCGAACAGCAGGACAGCAGTCAGAATAATCGAGAGACAGATCAGGGTGCAGGAAGTGCGGCGGCCGCCGAAACGGTGATAGGGTAAAGGATCAGCGCGCATTGCCTGCTCCTTTGCCGCTGAGAGCTGCCGCCAGAAGCCAAGGCGCGCCGATCAGGGCCACAACCACGCCTACCGGAATCTCCGCCATGCCCGGCCACAATTTCGAGAGCGCATCGGCCCAGGCCATTAGTCCAGCTCCCAGAAGCGCGGCCAGCGGCACCAGCCGCCGGTAATCCGGGCCTGCCAGGCTTTTCGCAAGATGGGGCACCACAAGTCCGGCAAACGCGATGGGGCCCGCCACGGACACGCTGACCCCGGTCAGAATGGCTGCTAAACCCGTGCCGGCGGCCAGCGTTCGGCGCGGGTCCGCGCCCAGCCCGTGACTGGCGGCCTGTCCCAATGACATCAGATTGAGCCGGTGCGCCAGGGCAAGGGCCGCGCCGACGCCTGCCACCGCGACCAGAGCCAGCCGCACTACGGCATCCATCCGCACCCCGGCAACATCGCCGACTGTCCAGCGCACGATCTGGCGCGACACGTCGTCCTCCAGCGTATAGCCGAGACGCACTGCGGCAAACCCAAGCGCGCCCACGGCAATCCCGCCCAAAATCAGGCGCATCGCATCGATACGCCCGGAAAATGCCCCCGAAATAGAAAAGGTCAGAGCTGCCGCGGCAAGGGCGCAGAACGTCGCCAGCAGCGGCAATGGCACTGCTGCAAACCCGGGCGCCGCCACCCCCAGCACAATCCCCAGCGCCGCCCCCTGGTTGATTCCAAGCAGGCCCGGCGAAGCCAGGTTGTTGCGTGTCACCGCTTGCAGGAGCAGCCCGGCCACCCCAAGATTGGCGCCCAGCAGCACCGCCGACAGGGTGCGCGGCACTCGAATATCGCGCATGGTCTGTTCGGCCAGTGTCGCCTCAGCGCCCCGGAACAAACCTGACAGATCGGCAAGTCCGACATCACTGCGCCCGCCTGTGGCCAGCGAAAGCCCGGTGCCTCCCGCTATGGCTGCACATCCGGCCAGCACCCAGAATACCCGGTCCCAGCGCAACGTATGCCTTTCGCCGGCCTGGATCACACTGCGGGCCCCGTTCACTGGAGCGACTTTGCGATGGCCAGAAGATCTGCTGCGGACTGTTCGGCGGTCAGCATGCCCCGCGACCGGGACCAGAGATCGGAGGAAACTTCAAAGACATTTCCATTCCGGACCGCTTCAAGCTGCTGCCAAAGTGCTTCGGACGCCCAGGCCTGATCAATCGTATCCCCCTCGGCAGGTTTGCCCAGGATCAGAATCGCGGGATCGGCTTCCGATAACTGCTCAAGCGTCACAGGCTGGTAGAGAGCGCCGTAGGAGCTGCCTTCCGTCTCTGGCCCGGCTGCCCCGAAGCCGAGAGCAGCCAGCAATGTGCCAGCATAGGATTGCGGGCTGTGCAGCCAGAGTCCTCGGCTGCTGGCGACCCCGAATTGCGCGGGACGGCCATTGGCTGCGGCCGCGATTTGCTCACGTATCGCGCTCATCCGCACAGCGTGACCGGCCTGAAATGCAGCCATTTCCTCAGCCCGGCCCACCGCTGCGCCGATACGGGCAGCCTGAGACAGCACATCTTCGTATCCGCCAGTCAGGCTGTCATAGAAGATTACCGGAGCAATCTGTTCCAGCGTGCTGCGGATAGCCCCGTGCCGGGCGGTGTCTGCAATGATCAGATCAGGCTGCAGCGCGGCGATCACTTCCAGGCTCGGGGTCTTGCGGGTGCCGACGCTGATCCAGCTGTCCCCGGTCAGTTCCCGCAGCACAGGCTGGATGCGCTCCGGCTTGTTGTCATCCGCGACGCCCACCGGCTTCAACCCGGCCGCGGCCAAGGCATCGAGAAAGGAGAATTCCAGCACAATGACCCTTTCAGGCGCATCCGGTACATGTGCCGTGCCAAGCGCATGAACCACTTCGCGCGCCTGAGCGGCAGCAGTGGCGAGACCAAGAACGATGGCAAGAATGAAACAGCGCATGTAACCGGGTCCATAGCTCGTTTGCATATCTGGCTCGCCGGGGGGCTGGCTGATGGCTGCTGCAGTTACAGGCAAGGCCATCCGCCGTCAAAGTCTTTTTGTCGGAAATGCTGTTGTGCAGAATATCCGCGGGCGCGCACGGCCATTAGCAGCCTGTAAAAAAGTTTTTTTGTCAGGATTGACGGCGCGGGGGCTGCCACCTATGAGAGCCGGGACCCAGCCAAGCGGCAGCCCGTCAAGCCCGGTTGCATCAGGACCATGTGAACCGCGGCGAATACAGCCAAGCAAAAGACAGAGAGACCTGCCGGCCGCCCCATGCTCACGGGTGCCGGCCGACGCAAAGAATGCGCTGACTAACTCCTGCAAGCAGTTCTTCCGGATGCGAATTTCGATCGGAACGAGGAACATGAAAATGCGAACCACTCACGCAGGAAATACTTACATACGGCCAGAGCGGTCTCTTGGCTCACCAGTCAGCACCTTGGGACTTCTAATGCTTTCAGCCGCAAGCCTGGGGATGCCGGCGGCTCTGCATGCGCAATCAGCCAATCAGACGGACGCCGAAGTCCTGGAACTGGAAGCCATAACTGTCGACGGCAGCTGGCTCGGCGATTCCACGGAAGTAGAGGTCAAGCGTTACCCGGGCGCACGTGATATCCTGTCTGAAAAGGACCTCCACCAGCAGGGCAACCGGACGCTGGACGATGCGCTGCGCAAGGTTCCCAGCGTCCGTGTCGAAGACGAGACCGGCACCGGCGTACTGCCCAACATCGGGATCCGCGGCCTCAACCCGCTGCGCAGCGAGCGGGTCATGATGCTGCTGGACGGTATCCCGCTGGCGCTGGCGCCTTACACCGGGACCGGGCTCTCGCTGTTTCCGGCCAGCCTGGAAACGATCGCCCGGGCCGACATCGTCCGCGGCGGCGGCGCTGTCCGTTTCGGCCCGAACAATGTGAGCGGTGTGATCGATCTGATCAGCAAGCCGATCCCGCAAGAGCTCTCCGGCACCGCCAAGCAGAAATTCATCGTGGATGAACGCACCGGCAATCTGCTGAGCGACACCTACTTCCGGTGGGGCGGCTTCGTGTCTCCCGATTTCGGTCTTCAGGCGCAGGTCAACGCCGTGACTGGCAACGGCGGCCGGGAGCATTCCGGAACCGATGTCCTGAACGTCATGGTTGATGGTGAGTGGCTGATTGATGACCAGAGCAGCCTGAAGGGCCGCCTGCAGTATTACGATGTGGACGCGGAACTGCCCGGGGCACTGTCGCCACAGGCCTACGAACAGGATCCGAGCCAATCAACGCGCCCGCATGATGCCTTCGATGCAAAAACCCTGCGCGCCTCGCTGACCTATGACCGCCAGATCGGAAGCAACGGGGAATTTCATTGGGTAAACTTCGCGCATAAATCGGACCGGACCTTCGATTTCGGCCAGCCGTTCGACCCGGACACCCCGGCAACCGACGTGGCCAGCAGCCCGCGCGAATTCACAGTGTACGGCACCGAACCGCGCTACACGCATCTGTTCCACACCGGCAATGCTTCGCACAAGCTGGTGGTCGGGGCGCGATACGTGCGCGAAGAGGTCGATTTCGCCGTCGACCGCACCAATCTCGCCACCGGCTCCACCACGGCCGCACGGGACTGGTACTTCAAAACCGACGCCTATGCTGCTTACATTAGCGACACGGTTTCGCTGATGAATGACCGGCTGGAGATCACCCCCGGCCTGCGCTACGAATCCGTCGAAACCGATTTCAGCGACCGCATCAACAATACTGCGTCGGGCAACCGCACCACCGAGCTCCTGCCTGGCCTGGCGGTTGGCTTTCAGGCCTCGGACAGCGTTTTCCTGTTCGCCAATGCCAACAAGTCCCTGCGCGTTCCGCAGGTTGCGCAGGTGACCCGCGGCGCGCCGGTCAGCAACGAACTGGCGTGGAATTACGAACTGGGGATGCGCTATGAGCCAACCTCGGACATCAGCCTCAGTGCTGCGCTGTTCCGGATCGATTTCTCCGACCAGATCGAGTTTGACCGCTCCAGCCTGCAGTTCCAGAACCTGGGCGAGACTCGCCACCAGGGCGTTGAACTGACCGCCGCGTGGCAGCCCTATACCGTGCCGGGCTTGTCGCTTAAGGCGAATTACACGTTGACCGATACCGAGCAGCTTTCGGGGCAATTTGCGGGCAATGAAGTGCCCTACGCCTCGGACCATCAGTTCAATGTGGCGGCTGAGTACGAGCTGGACAGCTGGGCCTTCGGCCTCAATGGCCACTACCGCAGTGCTGCTTTCAGTGACGCCGCCAATACGCAGGTTGAAACGGCCGATGGCTCAGCAGGCCCTCTGCCGTCTGCGTGGGTGTGGAACCTGCAGGCATCCAAGGAACTCGGCATATCCAACCGGAATGTCCGCCTTACCGCAGCGATCAACAACCTCTTTGATGAGGATTATTACACCCGCGGTGTTGATGTGAGCCCCATCGGCCGGGTTGCTCAGCCTGGTCGCAGCTTTGTTGTTGCCGTTCAAGCTGACTTCTAATCAGCGCTCCAGAAAAAAACACCATCTCCGGTCAGGCCGCCACTTTCCCATTGTTCGTGGAAGCCGCGCCTGGCCGGCACCTATTGATCGGTCCCAACCTCATGTTCCCCGACGGGGAACAGTTCCGGAAATCAACTTGCGGAACTCTTGGTCTTCAGCAGCCTGTTCCAGAAGGTGATGACGCGGCAAACATGCTGGAGGTTGCCATTCTTACAGTGCCATCACTGTTAACGCGATCCAGCGACGGCAGTACATTGGCGCGCTATGCGCGCCTTATCTATCTGGCTGCAACCGAACCTAAGTGCGACCGCGCGATTTCGTGGCCCTCGGTAGCGGTGCGACTGTCGTTTATGGCTGGGCGCTCTCCGCGTCCCCGCGGCTTACTTGTCCCGCTTCAAAGGAAAAGCAACGACCTTGGGATCGGTGCCCATCTGTTCCGGACGCCTCCCTGCCAGGCCGTCAGGACTGGTTTCCTCGTCGTCGCCGAAAATCGCCGCCAGTAGTCCGCTCTTGTTTTCCAGGTTGCCCGCAACCCGGTTGCTGAATTCCAGCTCAAGCGATGAGGAGGTTTCACTCTTTTCCCTAGGACCTTCAGTCGGATCACTCATCATTTACTCCCAGCCTCCCGTTTTTGCCCGTCTCGCCCATGCCAGCACACGCCGGGTGGTGTCCACCCCATTGCGAAAATGCTTGCGGAGAATCCGGCTAATGTCCAGCAGCGGCTGCAGATACAGGACCTGCAAACTTGCCGCTGCACTGTGTTCAGAAGCATCCAGCCCGAATTGCAGATCCTCTTCCCCATGCGACAGGTGCAGTGAATTGAACATCCAGTCCCAGATGGCCAGTGCTGCGCCGAAATTCTTGTCGAAATGCCGCTCCGCCACCGAGTGGTGCAGCTGGTGCTGGGCCGGGGAAATCAGGAAGTGCTCAAGCCAGGGCCAATAGCTGATGCGGATATGGGAATGGCGCAGGTTCGACCCGGTGACATGGAAAAGGAACACCAGCACATTGACGCCGACCACGGTGTAGAGGCTGACAGCATCCCCGAACAGGTAGTAGAACACCGGGATTACACTGCCCTGCGCCAGGACCCCGCGAAGCGTGTGCAGCACTCCCTCCAGCGGATGCACACGGTAGACTGTTACAGGGGTCAGCGTGGTGGCTGAATGATGCACCTTGTGAACAACCCACAGCCTAAATGAACGCCGGAATGTCAGCTTTCTCAGATGGCAGCACGAGATCTCGCACCCGCCGAGAAGGTCCGCAAACCGCCCTTCCTGCCAGGGTGGCGCGATCGGCCCATTCCTGACCTTGGTAACAGCATCCTGATGCTGCGGTGCAGCCCGCCGTTTCTGCCGTTAGCCGCGACCGCGAGGTCCTGGAGCCGGTGCACTCGCACAGTGCGGGACTTTCCGGACTTTTTCTGCAGGCGCAGCCAAGACGATCCTGCCCGTTTGCTTTGAACAGAAATGCGGACGTCGCAACGAGTGGCCGCAGAACTAAAAGCGGCCGTTAAGCGGACTGACCTGAGTAGTGGTTTTAACGCATTTGACAAGCTGCAATCAAACCAACTGAGTTGATTGGCTGCATACCCTCTGCGATGCTGAAGGTGTTCAACAATTCTTTGGGACTTTTTGAAATGTCACTTCAAATACGCGCGTCTGTATGCGCGTTAACTCTGGCTTTGGCGTCTTCGCCCGCCCTGTCGCAGGACGGCGCACCCACCCTTTTCACCAATGTGAACGTCTTTGACGGCGTCAATGAAACGCTGATCGAAAACGCCAATGTGGTGGTGACGGGTAACCTGATTACCGAGATTTCCACTGAACCGCTTGCTGTGGCCGGCGGACATGTCATCGATGGCGGCGGGCGCACCATGATCCCTGGCCTTATCGACGCGCACTGGCATACCTCCTATTGCTGCGCCGCGCAAAGCACAGTGGTCACTGGCGATATTCTGGAAGTGGCCATCCGCGGCGCTCTCGGGTCCGAGGCAACCCTGATGCGCGGCTTCACAACCGTGCGCGACGTAGGCGGCAACCCCTTCGCCACAAAAAAGATGATCGACGCGGGCGAAATTCCCGGCCCACGGATTCTGCCGTCCGGCCCGCCTATTGGCCAAACCGGCGGGCATTTTGACTACCGCCCCTACCAGGCAGTGCCGACAAACCCGGCAGATTCTCAATGGTACTGGTATAGTACCGGTCTGATGGCCATGGCCGACGGTGTGGATGAAGTCATCAAGCGCACCCGGGAAGTCATGCGCATGGGCGCCTCGCAGATCAAGATCTCGGGCGGGGGCGGTGTATCCTCGGTCTATGACCCGCTGGACGTGCGCCAGTACACCATGGAGGAGCTGGAAGCCTTTGTTGAGGTGGCTGACACGTACAACACCTATGTCGCCTCGCATATTTTCACTGACGAGGCCGCGCAGCTGGCAATCAAAGCCGGTGTGAAGTCCATCGAACACGGCTTCCTGATGACCGAAGAAACCCTTCAGATGATGAAGGAGCACGATGTCTGGCTCAGCATTCAGCCGCTGCTTGACGACGAGGACGGGTTTTCCTTCGACGATCCGGGCAGCCAGCAGAAATGGATCGCTGTGACGGATGGCACCGACACGATCTACACCAAGGCCAAGGAAGCTGGCGTGAAGATCGCTTTCGGCACAGACATCCTGTTTGACCCTGCCCTGGCGGAACGGCAAGGGGCCTTCCTGGCGAAACTGCAACGCTGGTTCACGCCTTATGAAGTGATGAAAATGGCCACCTCGGTCAACGCAGAGCTGCTGGAGCTTGCAGGGCCCCGGCACCCCTATCAGGCCGGCGCGCTGGGGGTGATTGAAAAGGGGGCTTATGCGGACCTGATCCTGGTCGACGGCAACCCGCTGGCAGACATCAGCCTGGTTGCCGATCCGCACGAAAACTTCGACCTGATCATGAAGGACGGCAAGATTTTCAAGAACAGCATGGAGTAACAGGCCGTTCTATCTCTCCACGGACCAATTAACATCTGACGTTAATGCGGCCCTTCCTTGCCGACTACGTGAAGGGCCGCATTAGCGTCAGGAACGTGTAGCACAGATGTCTGCGGGAGGCTCCCAAGCAGCATGCTGCTTTAGCGAAGAGCTCCAAAATAAGTAACGGCAACTTGGGCTCCGAGCCGACTTGCCGTAGTGCAGAGAAAACTGGGCTTTAATGATCGCCAGTATGGCCGCTCTCGCCGAAGCCTCCTGATCGGTTTGTACCTGCGGAAAATGGCAGCAAACCGCCCGTCAGACCGGGGCGGCGCGATCGGCCCAGAGTCGCCGTTGATCATCACCCTCCACCGCCGCGGTGCGGCCCGTCATTCCGGACTTCCGCTGCACCCGCGAAATCTCAGTGGTGGCGGATTCATTCAACGCTGGACAATACCGAACTTATGCGCTGGCAAAGGATGCACGTGCAGAAAGCTCAATCTGAATCTTGCGCCTGCGGCAACTGGATTATTGCGTCGCAGCGGATTTCACCGAAGCGGAAATTGATAACTGGATTTCAAGCATGCATGCAGTGTCACATCATGTTGCTTTAGGCTCGGGCGCCTCAACGCATGGAGCGAGGCACCAGGCACCCCAACCGATTGAATGGGCAAATCCAATCTCATGTTCGATTTCCTCAGCAGCGTCCATTGGCACTCATAATGTAAAGCAAAACTGATGAGTTGCCAGACATCATCAAGATGAGTTGACGCAATATCTCTGCCTGCGCTTTAGCTGTTGCCATCATTGCGCGAACGACTCGGGAGCAACGCAGATGGAACAGGGGTACAAGGTGATCCTCGGGGTTATCGGTTCGGATTGCCATGTGGTCGGCAACCGCATTCTGGACAGGGCCCTGAGTGATGCCGGGATCAAGGTGGTCAACCTCGGGGTGATGGTCAGCCAGGAGGAATTCGTCACCGCGGCGGTTGGCGAAGGCGCCGATGCCATCCTTGTGTCTTCGATCTACGGCCACGGCGAGATCGACTGCGCCGGGATGCGCGAACGCTGCGAGGAACGCGGCGCCGGCGACATCGTGCTCTATGCCGGCGGCAATCTGGTGATCGGCAAGAAGGACTGGAAGGAGGTCGAGGCGCTGTTCCTGGACATGGGCTATGACCGGGTGTTCCGGCCAAGCGTCAATCTGGCCGAGATGATCGCCGGGCTGCGCCGGGACATCGACCTGCGCCGGGTGCCGCAGCTGGGGCATAACTCGGCGGCTTTCGATACCGGCGCGCCTTTCCTGGATGCTCGTTAGGCAAGGACCGGAACAGTGACCCCAGAAATTGCCAACACGCGTCTTTCCGATGATGCGTTTGCCGCAGAACGCCGCGGCGTTCTGCAAAGCTGGCCGACTGGCGCAGCCGTGGATTTCGGCGCCGGTGTTGCCCGGCAGCAGAGTCTGCCCGAAAGCAAACGGTTCTCGGCGGCCCTGGCGCAGGCGCACGCCGAGGGCCGCACGCTGCTGCAGCCCCGGGCCGGCGTTGCCCTGCTGCGCGAACATACTGCGCTGATGAATGGGCTCAGCCCGCATTGCGATCTGCTGCCCACCACGGTGGACGCCTATACGCGCCTGAACCGGTACGAGGATGCGCAGACCGGGATTGACCGCTCGCGCGCTGTCGGCACATCGCTGCTGAACGGGTTTCCCGCCGTCAACCATGGCGTCGACGGCTGCGCAACGCTTGTCGATGCCGTCGACAAACCTATTCAGGTGCGCCACGGCACCCCGGATGCGCGGCTGCTGGCCGAGATCACCTTGTCAGCCGGTTTCTCCAGCTACGAAGGCGGCGGGATTTCCTACAACATTCCTTATGCCAAAACTGTGCCCCTGCAGGACTCGATCCGTCACTGGCAATACTGCGACCGGCTGGTCGGCCGCTACGAAGAACATGGCATCCGCATCAACCGGGAGCCGTTCGGCCCGCTGACCGGCACGCTTGTGCCGCCCTTTGTCAGCCATGTAGTAGCCATCGTCGAGGGGCTGCTGGCGCTGGAGCAGGGGGTTCGCTGCCTTACGCTGGGCTACGGCCAGGCCGGGAACATGGTTCAGGACATTGCCGCCATGCGGTCCTTGCGCAAGCTGGCGCATCACTATTTCCAGGACGCCGGTTACGACGATTACGCGCTGTCCACCGTGTTCCATCAGTGGATGGGCGGCTTTCCCGAGGATGAGGCGCAGGCCACCGCGGTGATCTGCCTGGGTGCCCTGGCGGCGCGGCAGGCGCGGGTCACCAAGATCATCGTGAAGACACCGCACGAAGCCAGCGGCGTGCCGACGCTTGAGGCCAATATCGCCGGTCTCCGGGCGACCCGGCAGATGGTCAACATGATCGCTGACCAGGCCCGCCCCGACTCTGCTGATATCGCCGAAGAGGCGGAAATCATCGAAGCCGAGGTCCATGCCGTGATGCGGCGCATCTACCGGCTGGGCCGGGGCGACGTGGCGCAAGGCATCGTGCTGGCGTTCGAACAGGGGGTCATGGATGTGCCCTTTGCGCCGGCACAGGCCAATGCGGGCAGCCTGATCCCGGTGCGGGACAACCGCGGCGCGGTGCGCATCTTCGATCCGGGCAATGTTCCGCTACCTAAGGACGTGCTTGCGTTCCACCGCGACAAGATCGGCGAACGTGCCGCGTCGGAAGGGCGTGAAGCCTCCTTTGACATGGTCGTGGATGACGTCCGCGCCATTTCCGCCAGCAAGCTTATCGGCCGCCCGGCTGCATGATTCCAAGGACCTACCCATGAAGATCAAAAGTGTTCATTTCGCCCCTGGCCACGCGGCGTATTACTTCGACGACCAGGCGGCCATCAAGGACGGTGCGCAGCAGGACGGGTTCGTCTACCGCGGCGCGGCGCGGACCGGCGGCTTTGACAGTATCCGCCAGCGGGGCGAGGCGGTTTCCGTTCTGCTGGAGCTGGAAAACGGGCTTTGGGCGCAGGGCGATTGCGCGGCGGTGCAGTACTCAGGCGCGGGCGGGCGCGACCCGCTGTTCACGGCCGCCCGTTTCATTCCCCTGATGCAGGAACATCTGGCGCCTTTGCTGACCGGCTGCGACGTTACCCGGTTCCGCGAGACGGTGCAGCGGTTCGATGCGCTGGAGGCGGAGGGCGCCCGGCTGCACACGGCAATCCGCTACGGCGTCAGCCAGGCCCTGCTGGAGGCCACAGCCCTTGCCACCGGGCGGCAGAAATACGAGGTGATCTGCGACGAATGGCAGTTGCCGCGCGTCCTGCAGCCGCTGCCCCTGTTCGGCCAGAGCGGCGATGACCGTTACAGCAGCGTTGACAAGATGGTGCTGCGGCAGGTTGCGGCCCTGCCGCACGGGCTGATCAATAATGTCCCGCAGAAACTGGGGCAGAGCGGCGGCAAGCTCGCCGAATATGTGACCTGGCTGGCCCAGCGGATCGAGGCCCTGCGCGCCGACACCGCCTATCGTCCGAAGATCCATATCGACGTCTACGGAACCATTGGCCAGATTTTCGGCAACGATCCGCAGCAGATGGCGGATTACCTGTGCCTGCTCGAAGCGCGGGCAGCCCCCTTCGATCTCTATATCGAGGGCCCCTGCGACGCCGGGTCGAAACAAGGCCAGATGGACCTGCTCGGGCAGCTGCGCGCCGCGCTGCAGGCGCGGGGCAGCACCGTGAAGATCGTGGCCGACGAATGGTGCAACACCGTTGCCGATGTGGTCGATTTTGTCGATGCGGAGTGTTGCGACATGGTGCAGATCAAGACACCGGACCTGGGCTCGCTCCACAATACCGTTGACGCGGTGCTCTATTGCAAGGGCACCGGCGTGGATGCCTACCAGGGCGGCACCTGCAACGAGACCGACGGCTCGGCCCGCGCCTGCTTGCATGCCGCCTTTGCGACCCGCCCCGACAGGGTGCTGGTGAAGCCCGGCATGGGGTTCGACGAGGGCATGACGATCGTTGCCAATGAAATGAGCCGGATTCTGACAATTTCCAAGGCAAAGGAGGCCCGGAATGACACAGCGCACTTGCAAGCCATATGAGGGCCTGCTGGTCGTGTCCCTGGAACAGGCTGTCGCGGCGCCGCTGGCCTCGTGCCACTTTGCCGAAGGGGGCGCGCGGGTCATCAAGATCGAACGCGACAGCGGGGACTTCGCCCGGGAATACGACAAGGCGGTCAAGGGCGAGGCGTCCTATTTCGTCTGGGCCAACCACGGCAAGGAAAGCCTGTGCCTGGACATCAAGGATGCCGATGACGCGGCGCTGCTGCACCGGATCCTCGACCGCGCCGATGTCTTTATCCAGAACCTTGCCCCCGGTGCAATTGCCCGCGCGGGCTTTGATGCGGGGGTGCTGCGCGCGCGCAATCCGCGGCTCATCACATGCGATATTTCGGGTTATGGAGAAGAGGGCGCCTATTCCGAGATGAAGGCCTATGACTTCCTCGTGCAGTGCGAGAGCGGGCTGGTTTCCGTCAACGGCGCGCCGGGCCATCCGGGGCGGATCGGTGTGTCGGTCTGCGATATCGGGGCCGGCATGAATGCGGTCATCGGTATCCAGCAGGCATTGATTGCCCGCGCGCAGACGGACGAAGGCAGCTCGGTGAAGATTTCGCTTTTCGACACTGCGGCCGACTGGATGACCGTGCCGCTCATGCATGCGGTCTATGGGGGCAAGGCGCCCGAACCGGTCGGCATGCATCACCCCTCCATTGCACCCTATGGCGGGTTCCGCACCGCCGACGGGCAGATGCTGGCCATCTCAATCCAGAACGAGCGGGAATGGGTGCGGCTCTGCGCCGATGTCTTCGGCGAAGCTGAGATGGCCACTGATCCAAGGTTCTGCGATGCTGCCGCCCGCGTGGCCAACCGGCCGACGCTTGACGCCTGGGTCACCGCGCATTTTGCGCGCCACGGCCGTGCAGAACTGGAGCGGTTGTTGCACCAGGCAACGATTGCCTATGGAGGGGTAAACTCAGTCGAGGATTTCTCCCGGCATCCGCAATTGCGGCGGACACCCGTGACTTTGGAAAGCGGCGAAGAGGTCGAACTGGTCGCGGCCCCCGTGCGCCATAGTTTTGCGCCTGCAAATCCGCGGTTTGGCGCCGTGCCAAGGCTGGGTGAGCACAGCGAAATGATCCGCGCGGAATTTGCGGCAGAGGCGGTGCCGGCTTGACCCGATCTATGCTTTTCGTCCCTGCACATCAGGAGAAATTCGTGCTGCGCGCGCAGGAGCGTGGCGCGGATGCGGTTATTCTGGACCTCGAAGACAGCGTGCCCGAAGCAGAAAAGCAGGCTGCGCGAGAGGCCTTGCCGGGGGCAGTTGCGCATCTTGCACAGTTTGGTTTGCAGATTGTTGTCCGCGTCAACTCCGGACTCGGAGCCTGCTCAAGGGATTTGGAAGCCGCCGCTCTGCCGGGAGTTTCGGCACTGATAGTACCAAAGGCCGCAAGCCCGGGGCAGATGGTCTGGATTGACGATTATCTTCTGGCGCTGGAAGCGCAAGTGAATTTGCCTCTGCGCGGGATCGGGCTGATTGCCTTGGTCGAATCCGCCTTTGCGCTTCAGGCCCTGCCCGCGATTGCCAAGGCAACGCCACGCATGAGGGCGCTTGCCCTTGGTACCGAGGACTTCAGCAACGCCTGCGGACATGACCCCACGCCCGAGTCGCTGACAGCGCCCTGCCAGCAACTGGTCTGGGCGGCCCGCTCCGCCGGACTGGAGGCTGTCGGTCTGCCTGACAGCATCGGCCATGTTCAGGACCGGGCTCGCTTTGAGGCTGCTGCCACCCGCGCCCGCGCGCTCGGAATGAACGGGATCCTTTGCATCCATCCCGTGCAAGTCGCGCTGGCCAATAAGGCCTTCCAGCCGGATGAGGCGGAATTGGCCCATGCCCGGCGGATTCTTTCTGCTTTTGAGGCTGCAGGGCGCGGTGCCGTGATGGTGGACGGTGAAATGGTGGACCCACCCGTCGCGCAGCGCGCCCGGGCTATGTTGGAAGCGGCAAGGCTTCAAAAAATTCCTGCATGAAGCCAGGTCCTTCCTGACTGACAAAATCGCGGAACATCTGCGCGGCCCGGCCCAGCACTGCTCCCTTAGGGTGCAGCACGTACCAGTCACGCAGTTCCGGCATGCCCTTCACATCCAGCAAGCAGAGCTTCCCGGCCGCCAGTTCCAGAGCGATGGTGTGCGCCGAAATAAACGCCAGACCCATGTTGGCCATGACCGCCTGTTTGATATTGGCGTTGCTGTCCATTTCCTGTGCGGGTGGCAGAGGCAGCTCCGCACTCTGGAAGAAATGCTCATGCACCATGCGCGTTCCTGATCCGGGCTCGCGGACAAGAAACTTGTGGGCCACAAGATCACTGCGGTGGATCTTCCGGAACCGGGTGAGCGGATGTTTCGGGGACGCAACGAGCACATAAGGGTGCGCAGCAAAGCGGTGGGCCTCGACTTCCACCCGCCGAGGTGTGCGCCCCATGAGCGCGATGTCGATCTGCCGGTTTTCCAGGGCCGCAATGACGCCGCGCCGGTTGTGGATAGAGACATGCACCTCGGTATCCGGGTGGGTCTGTTGGAAGGCCTGTACCAAATGCGGCCCGAAGTTGCGCGCGGTGGACACCATGGCGACGCGCACCCGGTTGTCCATCTCTCCCTGCAGTCCGCGAACCACTTCAACTGCTTCATTCAGGGTTGCGGTCATGCGTTCGGCGTAGGGCAGGACGGCAGTCGCGATGGCCGTTGGCCGTATCGAGCGGCCGTCTTTCTCGAACAAGGGCACCCCCAGTTCGCTGCCCAGGTTCTGCATCTGCATCGAAACCGCCGAGGCGGTCAGCCCCAACTGCCGTGCGGCCTTGGCAAAGCTGCGATGCTCTACCGCAGCAAGGAAGATCTCCAGTTGCCGCAGTGTGATTTTGGTTTCGTCACGCCCCATGCCGCCTCTCAAATTACGGCCGGCGCGTGAAGAAGTCGCCGCCTTTGTCGTCAATAATCACAAAGGCTGGAAAGTTTTCAACCCGAATGCGATGCACCGCCTCCATGCCGAATTCGGGAAAGTCGATCACCTCGATCTGCTTGATAACGTCACGCCCCAGCACCGCTGCAGCGCCGCCCACTGACCCCAGGTAGAAACCGCCGTTTGCCTTGCAGCTGTCGATCACCTGCCGGGAGCGGTTGCCCTTGGCGATCATCACCCGGCTGGCACCGCGCGCCTGCAGGTCCGCCACGTAAGGGTCCATGCGAGTGGCAGTTGTCGGGCCGAAGGATCCGGATGCATGGCCCTCGGGTGTTTTTGCCGGACCGGCATAATAGACCGGGTGGTTCAGAACGTAGTCCGGCAGCTGCTTGCCGTCAGCGATCCGTCGCGCAAGCTCGGCATGAACCAGGTCCCGCGCCACGATCATAGTTCCCGACAGTAGTACCGGTGACGAGACTGGGATATCCGACAGCGCGGCACAGATCGCCCCCATCGGCTGGTCCAAGTCGATATGGACCGCCGCCGCCGAGGCGAACTCTCCCTCGGGCAGGAACCGGGCCGGATCGCGCTCCAGCTCTTCCAGCCAGGCGCCTTCGCGGTCAATCCGCGCCCGGATTTGCCGGTCGGCCGAACAGCTGACCCCCATGCCCACCGGCAGGCTGCCGCCATGGCGCGGCAGCCGGATCACCCGAACGTCATGGCAGAAATACTTGCCGCCAAACTGCGCCCCGAGGCCCAGATCGCGGGTCAGGGCGAGGATCATCTCCTCCGCGTCCAGATCGCGGAAGGCGCGGCCGTCCGGACTGCCGCTGGTCGGCAGATCGTCGAGCATGCGGGCGGAAGCCATCTTGACGGTTTTCAGGCAATGCTCGGCGGACAGCCCGCCGATGACGAAGGCCAGGTGATACGGCGGGCAGGCAGTGGTGCCGAGGGTGCGGATCTTCTCGTCGAAAAAGGCGCGCAGCCGCTCCGGCTCCAGCAGGCGCCGGGTTTCCTGGAACAGGAAAGTTTTGTTGGCCGACCCGCCGCCCTTGGCCATGAAAAGCAATTCCATAGTGTCGCCGGATACCGCTTCGATGTCGATCTGTGCCGGCAGGTTGGTCCCGGTATTCTGTTCCGTGAACATATCCAGCGGCGCCATCTGCGAGAACCGCAGGTTGCGCTTGCTCCACGTCCGGGCAATGCCCTGCTCGACGGCGGCCCGCGCGTCACCGCTGACCAGAACGTTCTGGCCCTTCTTGCCGGCAACAATCGCCGTGCCGGTGTCCTGGCAGCTGGGAAATTCCCGTTCCGCCGAAATCACCGCGTTTTTGAGCAGCTCCAGCGCCACGTAGCGATCATTGTCCGATGCGTCCGGATCTTCAAGGATCGCCCTCAACTGGGCCAGATGGGATGTGCGCAGCAGGTGCGAAACGTCCGCAAACGCCTCTTCTGTCAGCTGGCGGAGCAGCTCGCTGCTGACACGCAGGAAGTGCTCGCCCTCCAGTGAAACAGTGGACAGGCCAGCAAAATCGAGTTTGCGGTACCGGGCCTGCGGCGGGTTGGTGGTAAGGGTCTGCATGTGTTGACCCAATATTTGATAGCTTATATTAGTCAATACTTATTGCTGAAATACTTTATCACATCAATTTTTCTGTTCTTTATGTTGACCATCAACTTTCTTCTCCAAGGGTGCCCCCCTGCCGACCACTGGGTTTTTCGTTCGAAAAGCGGTGTGCTCAAGCCTCCGCATGCGTATGTGCAAGGAACTGCAAACCTACATGATATGATCATAAACAAGCGGTACCGCCAGATCGGCATCTCTATTATTACAGGTTTCGGGAGGCTCTCGACGTTCTCTCTTCGTCCTCTTTCTTTGCAGCAAGAGGTGCGTTCGGGTAGGTAGTCCGTTCGACCTATTGATCCAGTAGGGGAGAATCGCAGCGTTAAGCGACGCATCCCCGCAATTTTCCTCCGTGTTGGCTAATAGTAGTATGGTGGGGTGCCGCGGGTCCGAGAGCTTTTGCCTGGTCTTCGTCGTCCAATCCACAGAGGTGACGCTTAGTCGTCAAAAGTTCCCGATTGACGACTAAGCCCTCGCAAACACTCGCGCGATCTTACAGGCTGTGATCCGATCACAGCCAAAGACACCCGGGCAGTCAATACGCCGGGGCGAGCGGCTCCAAATGCACGAAAACAGTTTTGACCTGGGAGTAATACTCAATCGCGGCGAAGCCGTTTTCCCGTCCGATACCCGACTTTTTGAAGCCTCCGAAAGGGGGTTGCACTGTGTAGACATTGAAGTTGTTGATCCAGCAGATACCCGCCTGAAGACGGTCTGCCGTCCGGTGGGCGCGGCGCAGATCCTTGGTGAACACACCGGCCGCAAGCCCGAATGCCGTGTTGTTGGCGCGCTCTATGACTTCTTCGTCGCCGGCAAAGGACATGACGCACATAACCGGGCCGAAGATCTCTTCCCGCGCGATACGCATTTCATCGCGCACGCCGGTGAAAATCGTGGGCTCAATGAAACTGCCATCCTCCAGTCCCGGCAAGGCCGGACGCCCGCCACCCAGGAACAGGTGAGCGCCCTCCGCCTTGCCAGCTTCGATATAGGACATGACTGCCGCAAGCTGCGTATCTGATACCAGAGGCCCCATCTGGGTTTCCGGATCGCGGGGATCACCGATTCTGATGCGGCGTGTCATTTCTGAAAGCTGCGCCAGGAACTGGTCCATCACCGTTTCATGCACATAGACACGAGTGCAATTGGTGCAGACCTGCCCGGTTGAGTAGAAGTTCCCCAGCAAGGCTCCGATAACGGCGCTTTCAATATCCGCATCGTCATAGACGATTAGCGGGGACTTGCCGCCCAATTCCATTGTCGTGTGCTTCAACTGCGAAGCGGCGGAGGCATTCACTTTCAGGCCGGTCGGCACCGAACCGGTGAATGACACTTTTTCCACGCCCGGATGCTCAGCCAGCAGCTGGCCCGTCTTACCGCGTCCCTGAATGACGTTGAAAACACCGTCAGGCGCGCCTGCCTCAGTCAGAATCTCGGCGAGTTTCAGAGTTGAGAGCGGTGTTGTCTCGGAGGGTTTGAAAATCATGGCGTTGCCGCACGCAAGCGCCGGAGCAGCCTTCCAGCCCGCGTTCTGGATCGGGTAGTTCCAGGCTCCGATCCCTGCGCAGATACCGAAAGGTTCGCGGCGGGTATAGATAAAACCCTCTTCTCCACTGATCTGTTCGCCGCGGATCTTATCCGCCATGCCGCCAAAAAACTCCAGGCAGTCCGCCGCCGAAGCGGCATCGGCCACACGCGTTTCCTGAAGAGGCCGCCCTGTGTCCATGGTCTCAAGCATTGCCAGTTCTTCGTTCCGGTCACGCAAAATGCGCGCCGCCGCGCACAGCACACGGCCCCGGTCGGCACCCGACATGGCTGACCATTCCTCATAGCCCTTCCTGGCAGCGGCAACCGCCTGGTCAACGATGGCGGCATCGGCGGCGCGCACGGTAGCAATCACTTCCCCAGTGGCCGGAAAACGGCTGTCGATCGGCTCCCCGGTTTCATTTTCGATATACCGGCCGCCGATGTAGTGGCTGGCTTGAGGCTGAATTGGCATGCTGAATACTCCTATTGTTTGGCGGGCGCGGCCGAGGCCGGCAAGTTGTCCTGCTGAATGAAATCTGCAGCGCGCTCTGCCACCATGATGACCGGTGCGTTGATATTGGCGCGGGTGATTTCCGGGAACACCGAGGCATCGGCAACACGCAGACCGTGCAGTCCCTCGACCCGCAACCGCGGATCAACTACGCCGGTACCATTGGCCGTCATCTGGCAGGTGCCGCACGGGTGATAGACAGAATTGATCTCATCCGCCGCGAAGCAATCGATCTCATCATCTGTTTGAACATGCGCCCCGGGTGAAAGCTCCTCTCCCCGGAACCGGTCAAATGCCGGCTGGGCGAAGATTTCCCGCGCAAGCCGCACGCCAGCCCTGACCTTGCGCCAATCTTCCGGGTCGCTCATGTAGTTGAAGGCAATCCTTGGCGGTTCCCGCGGGTCCGCGGACGCCAGCGTGACGCTCCCCCGCGACCTGCTCCGGCACGGCCCGACTGCAACCTGGAAACCATGCCCCTTGATCCTCGAGGCGCCATCGAATGACACCGCCATCGGGAAGAACTCCATTTCGATTTCTGGGGCAGCGTCCTTGTCCGAACTTCGCAGAAACGCACCCACCGACCAATTGTTCGATGCACAGATCCCGGATTTGAACAGGAACCACTCGGCCCCGGCGCGCAACATTCCCAGCGGCGTCGACGCAGGATAAAGAGAAACCGGCTGGTGGCAGGAATACTGCACGTAGACATCAACGTGGTCGGTCAGGTTCTGCCCGACTTGCGAAAGGTCATGTTGCGGCTCTATGCCAACAGAGCGCAGCTGCCCGGCTGGGCCAATGCCGGACTGCAACAGGAGCTTGGGACTGCTGATCGCGCCCGCGGAAAGGATGATTTCCCGTGCGGCGGCGATCCTTTCGCCCCCGGCCAGGTGCACTGCAGAGGCCCGCCCCTTGTCGAGCTCGATCCGGTCTGCCTGGGCGTTCAGCCGGATGGTCAAATTCGGGCGGCGGCGCACCTCCTTCGTCAAATAGGCGCGGGCAGTGCTCCAGCGATAGCCCTTGTGGATCGTAGCGTCGAAACGGCCTACTCCGATACTGGAGCCCCTGTTAAAGGTGTCGTGAACGGCATGGCCGGCCTGTGCCCCTGCCTCAAGAAACGCATTCGAAAGCGGATCAAGCCCATTGGGCTTGGTCACGTGCAGCGGGCCGGATTGTCCCATACCCGGCGCCGAGCGGTCCGAGTAGTTTTCGGCCTTCCTGAAATACCCGGCAACAGAATCCCAGGACCAGCTGTCACCTGCGATCTTTTGCCAGGCTTCAAAATCCTCGGGCTGACCACGCAAATAGACCATGCCGTTGACCGCCGACGAGCCCCCGAGCCCCCGCCCGCGCGGGCAGTCCAAGCGGCGGTTGTTCAGATGCGGTTCGGGATCGGTCTCGTACATCCAATTGAACCGCCGACGCCGAAGCGCCATGCCAAGAGCCATGGGCATCTGAGTGAAAAAACTGCTGTTCCGACCGCCCGCTTCCAGCAACAGAACGCGGCAGGACGGGTTTTCCGACAGGCGGCTGGCCAGGACCGAGCCCGCCGAGCCGCCGCCCACGATGATGTAGTCATAAATTGCGGGTTTCATTCCTGCCCCAATGCTTGCTTCTTTTCCGCTGCCCAGCCTTGCAGTATGCGGTCCATCGACATGGCGATGAGCGCTATGCAAAGTCCTGCAACAATGCCAAGGCCGGGATCCTGCTGGCCAAGCGCGGTATAGATTTGCTGCCCCAAGCCGCGGGTTGTGATGAGCGCCGCAATCACCAGCATCGCCAGGCTGAATAGGATGGTCTGGTTGACGCCCAGCATGATAGCCGGGACAGCCATGGGGATTTTGACCCGTAACAGGATCTGCCAGCGCGTCATTCCCATGGATCTGGCCGCTTCCAGCGTGTTGTCCGGGGTGTTCAGCAGGCCTTCGTAGGTGTAGCGGATGCACGGCACGATGGCGTAGGCCACAATAGCCAGCATCGAGGCAAACTCCGACGTCCTGAACAGCCAGAGCGGCGGGATCAGGAGGACATAGACCGGCACGCTTTGCAGGAAGTCATTGACTGAGCGCACCACTATCGCAAAGGGCCGGTTCATCGAGGCCAGCACGCCGACCGGCAAGCCGATGGCGACGGACACGAAGATTGCCGAAGTAACCAGAGACATTGAAAAGATTGCTTTGTCCCACAGGCCGTTCAACAGGATGAATGCCAGTGTAAAGACAACAAAACAGGCAGTTCGGCGCCCTGCCAGCCGTTCCGCTGCCAGTGCCGCCATGATGAACCAGACCGGCCATGGCACCCCGTTCATGCCAAAGAAAACCAGCACTGCGATTGAGAGGATACCAATTGCGGCCCCGGTCCTGCCGCGGCGCATGAACAAGACGGCAGCAGCACTGGCGCTGATGAAATACCCGGCGATAACCGGAGGCGTCAGGGCAAATCCCCAGAACATCGGGGTGACCGCAGTCACCAGCCCGGCCTCCAGCGGCTTCATGAAAAAGATTACGAACTTTGATTTGATCGCCTTCAGTGTTGGGCCAAAGCTATGCAGCACCTGATCCATCAGGGCATTGATCATCTCGGCGACACCGAAGCGAATGGTTTCAGGAAATACCCGGAAGGCTTCCACCCAGACAGACAGGAGGAGTGCAGCGATTATCAGGATGGCGCCGGCTTTCAGATGCGCGGTGCTGCCCGGCTTGCCCTTTCCGGCTTCAGACAGCAGTGCAAGCCTGGTGAAGCCGTTCCCGGTCCGGTCGATCAGGATGGCAAACAAGGTGACCACTATTCCGGCCTCGAAACTTGCGCCGAGAACCTGCCGCCGGTAGTTTCCAGACACTTCCCAGCCGATATCATTGAAGCCACCGATGACCGAGGCAATGATGACCATGGCAAAGGTCGCCATCACGCATTGGTTAATGCCCACGGCCAGCTGCGAAATCGACGCGGGCATCTCTACCTGGAAGAACCTCTGGCGCGGCGTCATCCCCATCATGAGGGAAGCTTCGATCTGTTCGGAGGGCACCCGCCGCAGGCCCAGCATCACGTTCCGCGCCATCGGAGGCGCAGCATAAATCACGCTCACTACGAGACCCACTTGCGGGCCAAACCCCAGCAAAAGCATCGCAGGAACCAGGTAGGCGAAGGCTGGGACCGTCTGCATCAGGTCAAGGAACGGCTCGACGATAGCGCGGGCACGATCCGACTTTGCCGCCAGGGTGCCCATGATGAAGCCAACCATCAATGCGAATGGAACGGCGACGATCACCAGCGCCAAAGTGTTCAGTGTGGCGTCCCACTTCCCAGTGCCCAGCGTATAGGCGTAGGTGAGAACCGCAAAGACTGCCAGCCTGCGCCCTGACGCCCGGTGGGCGGCCAGGACGGCGGCAATCACATGAACTGGCCAGGGAATGGCAGCAAGCACGTCCCGCACCGCTTCCATCATGAACTTTGCCGCCGCCGCCAAGGCCCGAAATGGGGCCTTGAACTCAGCCAATGCGGCAAAGAAAGCGCCCAGCCAGTCGGTCAGCGGGACTGTCAAAGCCGCAGGAAATGTACGCAGCCATGAAATTTGAAAGGCCGCGGCCAGAACGATCAGGGACATTGAAAAGCCGCCGATCAAAAGCTTGTTGCGGAGCGGAAATTCAGAGTTAGAGGCCCGCATCTCAGTGCTCCGACAGCGCGTGGATAATGTTTCGCGCGGTAAGGCGCCCGACCATCGTGCCATCCGGCGCCACGACATTCGCGCCGTCTGCACCGTTCTCGAACGCATGCATGACATCATCAAGGCAGTCATTTGCCTGCACTGTCATGCCGTTTCCGGCTTTGCCGGGCTCGGCGATATCCCCCGCCGTCAAAACCTTGGCCCGTGGCACGTCCTCCGTAAACTCGCGCACATAGCCGTTGACCGGGCGCAGCACGAGATCGGCAGGTGTTCCGATTTGAACCACCTCTCCATCCTTCATGATCGCTACCCGGTCGGCCAGCTTCAGCGCTTCGAGAAAGTCATGGGTGATAAAGACGATGGTCTTTTTCAGAGTGCGTTGCAGCCGCAGGAATTCGTCCTGCATTTGCCGGCGGATCAATGGGTCCAGCGCCGAAAACGGTTCATCCAGGAACCAAACCTGCGGATCGATTGCCAGGGACCGCGCAATGCCGACCCGCTGCTGCTGTCCGCCGGACAGCTGGCGCGGGTAATTGTTTTCACGGCCGTTGAGACCGACCAGATCGATGACTTCGCGCGCGCGTTCGACGGTCCTGGCCGGGTCCGCGCCCTGGATCCGCATCGGCAGGCAAATATTGTCCAGGACGCTCAGATGGGGCATCAGGCCGAAATGCTGGAACACCATTCCGAACCTCTTGCGGCGGACTTCCATCAGGTCCGAATTTGACATCGCCAGCAAATTGGCGCCGTCCAGCGACACTTCGCCGTCGGAAGGCTCAATCAGCCGCGTCAGGCAGCGAACGACCGTAGACTTGCCCGAACCGGAAAGCCCCATAATCACGAACATCTCACCCGGAGCGACATTAAAACTGACGCCACCGACAGCGACAATCTGCCCGGCTTGCCGCAAAGCGCTGCTCAAAGCAGCTGGATCATCATACTGGCTGGAAAGCCGTGCGTATTCACGCTCAGCACTGGCACCGTAGACTTTCCAGACATTTTTGCAAGAAAGACCCGTTGTCGACATGACATCACTCCGATTTTCCGGGTATTTACAACGTTCAGTCCTGCCCATGTTCGGGACATGGGCAGGAAAGAGATTCCGCTAAGCCCCGCGGGCCGCCGCGACCCAGGCTTTCCACGTCGCCGTGTTTTCAGCCAGCCAGCTATCAACGACCTCTTCCTGAGCGATGCCCTCGACATCGGTTTTCCGGGCAATTTCAAGATACTGGTCGAGCGGAATATTAATCTGCTGCAACAGCGCATAGGCTTCCGGCCATTTTTCCTTCATGCCCGGCCATGCGACCTTGTAGATCGACGAGGGCGCAAAGCCGCAGTCGAATGTCGCGTCCGGGTTCACTCCCCATGCGGCCTCGGTTTCACAATCCGGTTCGTATGCCGGGAGCTCCAGCAGCTTGAAATCGGTGAGCGAATACACGACGTGGGGCGAATACATCATGATCAGAAGCGGATCGCCGCTTTTATGGGCGGCCTTCATTTCAGCCACCAGGGCTCCCTCGGATCCGGCCCGGACAGCAGCGAAATCGAAACCCAGCGCAGCAAAGCGTTCAGCGTTGAACGTATTGCCCCAGTCAGCCGGGTATTCGACAAAGCGCGGCTTCGGATAGGTGTCTTCGCTGACCAGCTGGTCCAAGCAGCCTTTCAGCGCTTTGTAGTCCGGAAGCCCGGGGCAAGTTGCTTCGAACGAGGCCGGATACCACCATCCGACCTGCCCGGTCACACCAATGCTGCTGACAATTTTGAGAGCGCCGCTGTCCACCTGATTGGAAAAACCTTCCGGCACGTTGTCGGTCCAGATCTCGACCGTCGCGGTCAGCTCGCCGGTTTCCAGCGCGCTCATCTGCGGATAGTACCCGGCAGTTACGAGCTCTACGTCCCGGCCAATCTCCTGCAGCAGTCTCCCGGTGATTTGCGTGATAACCTGCTGGGTCGACCACTCGTTCAGCGCAAGCCGTATCGGATCAGCCGAATCTTCCGCTGATACCGGCAGCGCGGCCGCCATTCCCATCGTAACCATCGCTGCCTGAAAAAAACATCTCATCGCATTTCCTCCTGTTTGATCGCCCGATCGCCTGATCTGAGTCTTTTTTTTCGGAATGACATGAATCGTTGCCGCGCGGCAAGTTTTTTTGGTCGGTTGACCGACAAACTATAAAATGCGAGTAACAGCCACATCCCTAACCATGCTGCCCGGCAGGAAGCGGAACGCTGTGAGATGACAAGACGCCATCCGGCAGCAGCGAAGGAACGGCAGCCCCGCAAACTATCGCGTCGGGCAGTCAAACTGTGCTACGTGGCGGAGCTGAGGCGGGGGCACAACCGCGCAGCGTATTCGTTTACGGGCAAGTCCCAGGAAAAGAAGGTATTGCCATGCCCAAAGTCGGAATGAGGAAAGTCAGGGAAGACGCCCTGATTGCCGCAGTAATTAACGTGATTCATGAAAAGAGCTTTGACGGAACCACATTACGTGCCATCGCCAAGGAGGCCGGCATTTCTCCGGGGCTTGCACATCATTACTTCCCAAGCAAAGAGAAGCTTCTGGAGGCGGCAATTCGCAGCCTGCTTGAACTGCTGCGGACCGAGGTGGTTGCAGCGACAAAAGGCATTCAGGATCCTGACGAGCGCCTGCGCGCTCTTATTTCAGCTAACTTTTCAGAAAAGGTGGTTCAGCCGAAAGTTGTCTCTGCTTGGCTGGTTTTTTACGTGCAGGCGCGTAAGTACGAGGGGACGAACCGCCTAATCCGGCTGTATCATCGGCGTCTTGCAAGCAACTTTACCTACATCTGCCGAGCGTGGACAAGCGACCGCAAGCTTGCGAAGCGCCAAGGAGAAGCGGTCGCAGCTCTCATCGATGGGTTGTGGCTGCGGTATGGGCTGAACAATCAGCCCATTCTCACCGAGAACGTTGCTGGAGAAGTTGAGTATTTTGTAAGGGCGATGCTGAACAGATAGATTGATCAACCGAGACCCCGGCCAGGAAGGCGGGGCCGTATCAAGTTCGGATTCTCCAGGAGTGCGGGCGGCACCTAAACCCCATCTCTTCCTGCCTGCAAGGGCTTCGCACAATCTTGAGCTTAAGCAAGGCGCTCTCTGGACGCTCAATTTGTAGATCTCGGTGAGAACTCGCGCCGAAACGACGGGAATTCGTTTAAGAGTGACAGCGGGAGCGGTTGCCCTTGGTAATCATCATCGGCGTGGCGCCGTGCGCCTGTAGACCGACCACGTAACGCTCCATGCGTGCGGCGGATATCTGCCCGAAGGCCCCCGCTGCACATCCCTCAGGTGTTTCTTTTTGGGGCCGGCATAAAAAAACCGGATGATTGCAGATATAGTCCAGCTAAACGCAGCTGAGTGGATGCGTTGTCCAGCGCTTTTTGGGGTCTTGGTTCCAGAATTGGCGCAACCTTCCGGACTGGTAGACTTTTGCTTCGCCCGGTGGTCGGATATTGCTCCGCCGTTGACACCACAGCTTCGCGGTGCAAAGGGGCGGACTTGCACCGCCCCCATTCGATCTACCAACTAAGACTTCGGGTCAGCGTCACTACGCAAAGACAGACGGTGTGAACGCCGCGAAGCACATGGTGCAGGCGGTCGCGAGCAGATGGTTCGCTATCGGCGACCGAACGCTGCAAGAATATCAAGACTTGATAGAAGATTTTTCAGACGATGAGCCAAGCTTTCAGAAGTTTTTTGAGGCCAACCCCCAACTCCTAGACCTTATGGCTGTCGAGGTGTGGCCCGAGCCAAATTTGTTCGGTTCCCGAAAACCGGACTTCGTGGTGAAGCGTTCAGATGGAAGCTAACTTGTCGTGGAAATCGAGTGCCCGAGCAAAGCCTTGATAACAAAGGCAGGACAGCCAGCTATCAACGACCTCTTCCTGAGCGATGCCCTCGACATCGGTTTTCCGGGCAATTTCAAGATACTGGTCGAGCGGAATACTTATCTGCTGCAACAGCGCGTATGCTTCCGGCCATTTTTCCTTCATGCCCGGCCATGCGACCTTGTAAATCGACGAGGGCGCAAAGCCGCAGTCGAATGTCGCGTCCGGGTTCACTCCCCATGCGGCCTCGGTTTCACAATCCGGTTCGTATGCCGGGAGCTCCAGCAGCTTGAAATCAGTGAGCGAATAAGGGGTCAAAATTGCATGCTTGTTCACATTCAAAGGGCAAAGACACAGGCAGCCGTCAGAACGGCCGCTCCTGATGCGGGGACTTGCCGAAATAGCGCCGGTACACTTTGGCAAAATGGGTTTGGCTATTGAAGCCTGACGCCAGTGCCACGTCAATGATGCGCATATTGGTCTGCAACAGCAGGCTGCGCGCATAGTCCAGCCGCAGTTTTGTGTAATAAACCTTGGGCGTGGTCTGAAGGTACTTGGATAAAAGCCGCTCCAGCTGACGCACCGACAGGCCGACCAGATCGGCGATGCGGACCGGGGTCAGCGGCTCCTCCAGATTGCTGCGCATCAGACCGAGCGCCGCGGCCAGTTTCTCATGCCGCACTCCGGCGCGCCCGAATTCAGAGACCGTCTGCCCCTGGCTGCCTTTCCGGGCCGAGGAGCACACCATCAGATCAGCAGCGGCTGTTGCAACATCCGGACCATGATGGTCTGAAATCAGATTGAGCATCATGTCGACAGTCGCAGTGCCTCCCGCGCAGGTGATCAGCTTGCCGTCGATGGTGAACAGCGAGCTTTTCACTTCAACATCCGGATGCATTTCGGCCAGTGTGGCGCGTTGAGCCCAGTGCGCCGACGCCTGGCGACCGGACAAGAGACCGGCCCTGGCCAAAGCCATGATGCCGCCACCCAGGGACGCCACCGGCAGCCCCAAGCGTTGCGCCTTGCGAAGCCAGCCCAGCACCTTGAGCGAAATGCCAGGCTCCTGCCCGTAGCCGCCGCAGACAAAGATCATTCCCCCGCGGGGCAGTTCCGGCAGGCCGCCATCCACCGCGACCCTTAACCCGTTAGGAGCCGTCGCGGGAAGCCCCTCCTCGCTGACCACGCGCCAGTCATAGCGCGCGGTCCCGTCATGGCTGTTTGCCGCCTCCAATGCCGCCACCGCGCTGGACAGGTCCAACGGTGAGAAGGTTGGCAGCAGCAGGAAGATGCAGCGGCAAGCCGGCACGGCCTCGGCCGCTTCGGGGAGCTTCCGCATGGGTTTGGTCATGGTTTCCGCTCCCCTGCTTACATCACGCGCGCATGTTGGCGCCATTGGCGTCATAGATCGGCGCGCCCAGCACCTCGGCGTCATACATCTCGCCCAGGATCTCGACCTGCAGTTTGGTGCCCACTTCAGCGTGCTCTGCCGAGACATAGCCCATCGCCATCGAGGTCTGCGCGTGATGCGCATAGCCGCCGGAGGAAATGTACCCCACCGCCTCGCCGTCCTTCAGGATCGCCTCGTCGTTCGACACATCAATGCCGTCCACGTCGATGGTCATGGTGACCAGCTTGCGGCTCGGACCGGCTTCGCGGGCCTTCAGCGCGGCCTCCTTGCCGACAAAATCCTTCTTCCAGTTGATGAAAACATCCATGCCGCTTTCCGCCGCGTCGAAGTCCGGGCGGAAGTCCAGCGTCCACACGCCCCAGCCCTTCTCCAGCCGCATCGACATCAGCGCCCGCGCCCCGTACCAGCGGTAGCCCAGAGCAGCACCCGCCTCTTCGATCGCCTCCGCCAGACGCAGCAGATATTGCGGCTTGCAGTAGATCTCATAGCCCAGCTCACCCGAGAAGCTGATCCGGTTCAGGATCACCGGCACCCCGCCCACGAAAGTCTGGCGCAGATCGCGGAATTTGAACGCCTCGCCCGACACGTCCTCACGGGTGATCCGGTGCAGCAGCTCCCGCGACTTCGGCCCCGACAGCGCAATGCCGTGCCAGTCGTCGGAAACGTTCTGATAGGTCACATCGGCGGGCAGGTCCTTTTCAAACCAGCGGCGGTGCGCCTCCTGCATCGCGCCGGAGCCGAACAGCATGAAATGCTCCTCTCCCAGGCACGCCACGGTCAGATCGCCGTACAGCTTGCCCTTGGGGGTCAGCATCGGCGTCAGCGTCAGGCGGCCCGGTTTCGGCACGTATCCCGCCAGCACCCGGTCCAGATAGGCCCGCGCGCCTGCGCCCTTGAACTCATGCTTGGCAAAGTTGGCAACTTCGATGCCGCCCACAGCCTCGCGCACGGCCTTGACCTCACGCGCCACGTAATCGTGCGAACGGTTGCGCTCGAAGGTCGGCTCTTCATGGGCGTCTTCCGGTCCGTCGGCAAACCACAGCGCGTTCTCCAGGCCAAAGCCCTGGCCCATGCGCGCGCCCTTGGCGACCAGCCGGTCATAAAGCGCGGTGGTTTTCTGCATCCGCCCCTTCGGCAGCGTCTCGTTCGGGAAGGTCATCACAAACCGGCGCTCATAGTTCTCGGTCGATTTCACGGTGCCCCAATCGGGCGTCGCAAACTCGCCAAACCGCGCCACATCCATCGCCCAGACGTCGATGGACGGCTCGCCGTCGATCATCCACTCCGCCATGGTCAGGCCCACACCGCCGCCCTGGCAGAAGCCCGCCATGACGCCCACGGCGCACCAGTAGTTCTTCATGCCCGGAACCGGCCCGATCATCGGGTTGCCGTCGGGGCCAAATGTGAACGGCCCGTTGATCATGTCCTTGATGCCCGCCTCGCCGATGGCGGGGATGCGCTCAAACGACATCTCCAGACGGTCGGCAATCCGGTCCAGATCCGGCTGCAGCAGCTCATGCCCGAAATCCCAGGGCGTGCCGCCCACCTTCCAGGGCGTGCCCTTCGGCTCATAGGTGCCCAGCAGCATCCCCTGCCGTTCCTGCCGGAAATAGATGTTGGCCTCATAGTCGATCCCGGCCGGCAGACGGGTCGGGTGGTTGGCCACCGCGTCGATCTTGTCGGTGATCAGGTAATGGTGCTCCATCGGCTGCACCGGCAGGTTGATGCCCTGCATATGGCCAACTTCCCGCGCCCACAGGCCGCCGCAGTTCACGATATGCTCGGCATTGATCACCCCGCGCGGCGTGGTGACGTCCCAGCTGCCGTCCGGGCGCTGGGTGGTCGCGGTCACCGGCGTATGGGTGAAATACTGCGCTCCGTGCACCTTGGCAGACTTGGCAAAGGCATAGGTCGCGCCCGACGGGTCCAGATCGCCGTCCTGATCATCCCACAGCGCCGCGTGGTAGTGTTTCGGGTCGATCAGCGGATGCCGTTCAGCCACTTCCTTGGGGCTGATGAATTCCTGGTTCAGCCCCATATAACGCGCCTTGGAGCGTTCCCGCTTCAGGTAGTCGTACCAGGTCTTGTTCGACGCCAGATAGAAGCCGCCGGTAATATGCAGGCCCACGGAATGGCCGGAGGTCTCCTCGATCTCCTTATACAGATCGATGGTGTAAGACTGCAGGCGCGAGATGTTCGGGTCCGACGAAATCGTATGAATCTGACCCGCCGCGTGCCAGGAAGAGCCGGAGGTCAGCTCGTCACGCTCCAATAGCACCACGTCCTTCCAGCCGAACTTGGCCAGGTGGAACAGGATCGAGCAGCCAACCACACCGCCGCCGATGATCACCGCCTTGGCGTGGGTGGGCAGTTTCTTGTCGCCGGTGCTCTCCTCCTTGTGGATGTTGAGCGTCGATTGGGCAAAATTGTCTGACATGGGTTTGTCCTCAGGTCCGGGGCAAAGCGCGGGAATTGCGGCAAAAGGCACCAAGGGGGTGCACAGGGGGTGTACGGGGGGTGCACAGGGGGTGCCGGGGCAATCCGGCACATCCTGCATCAGCTGAACTTATGCGTGAAGAAAGGGTTAACTCAGTACCACGCATCCGGGATCTCCTCCTTGCGGCGGGCGACATAGGCGGCCAGTTCCTCTTTCACCGCCTCATCCATCGGCGGCGCCTGATACTCGTTCAGCATCTGGTTCCAGCGCTCATAGGCGCGCTGGCGCATGTCCTTGGATCCGCCTTCCTCCCAGCTTTCGACATTCTCGCTGTCACTCAGCTTCGGCTCATAGAACGCGGTCTGGTAATTGCGCATGGTGTGGCCGGAGCCCAGGAAATGCCCGCCCGGCGCCACCTCTGCGTAAGCATCACGGGCCATCGCCTCGTTGCTGGTGTCCAGCCCCTGGCTCAGCACCTTCTGGTAGGAGCCCAGCCGGTCCGCATCCATGATCAGCTTCTCGAACCCGGTGCACAGCCCGCCTTCCAGCCAGCCCGCCGAATGCAGCACATAGTTGGCCCCGGCCAGCATGGTGGAATGCATCGAGTCGGCGCTCTCATAGGCGGCCTGCGCATCCTCGATCTTGGACGCGGTCAGAGAGCCGCCGCAGCGCAAGGGCAGCCCGGCGCGGCGGGCCAGCTGGCCGATCGCATAGTTGGATATCACCGGCTCCGGCATCCCGAACGTCGGCGCGCCGGACTTCAGCGACATGGAGCTGAGGAAGTTGCCCAGCACAAACGGCGCGCCGGGCCGCACGATCTGGCTGAAGGCGCAGACCATCATCGCCTCCGCCATCGCCTGCGCCACCGACGCCGCGGTGGAGACCGGCCCCATCGCGCCTGTAAGGATAAACGGCACAACAATAATTCCCTGCCCGCGGGCGCAATAGGTGCGCACCGCCTCGGTCACCACCTTGTCCACCAGCAAGGGCGAGTTAGTGTTCACATTGCCCATGATCACGCAGTTCTCGTCCATGACATCCTTGCCAAAAACGATTTCCGCCATGTCCACACTGTCCTGAGCGCGGGACATCTCAGTGATGGCACCCAGATGCGGTTTGTCGCTCAGCGTCATATGGGCGAACAGCATGTCGAAATGGCGCTTGCTGACGGGCACGTCGCAAGGCTCGCAAATCACAAACCCGCCGTGGTGCAGGTTCGGATGCATATAGGTGAGCTTCACCAGCTTCTCGAAGCTCTCCATATCGCCATAGCGGCGCCCGCCCTCCAGGTCGCGCACAAACGGCGCGCCGTAGATCGGGGCGAAGACCTGATTGGTGCCGCCAATGGTGACCGAGCGCGCAGGATTGCGAGCCAGTTGAGTGAACTCCCGCGGCGCCTTGGCGCAGAGCGACCGGATCCACTGCGCATCGGCGCGAACGGTGTCGCCGTCAATCTTCGCGCCGGCCTCTTTCCAGATCCGCAAGGCTTCGGGGTCGTCGCGGAAAGCGATGCCGACATCCTCGAAAATCCAGTCGACCTGCGCTTCCAGCCGGACCAGCTTTTCCTCGTCCAGCACGTCAAAGTACGGCAGCGTCCGCTGGATCCAGGGCGAGGCCGGAGCCCCGGCGGGGGCAGTGTTTCTGTCACGGGATGCGCGGGCGCGTCGGGCCATGGGGCTCTCCATCTTCAGGCGTTGCGGAAAGATAAAACCCGGCGCAGACGTTGTGACGGTTGAAAATTCTGATGATTTGGATAACACACATTTATGCAAGAACTGTGGAAGCTCCTCACCAGCCCCCGCCACCTGATCGTCTTCGAAGCCGCCGCGAGGCACGCTTCATTCACCCGCGCGTCGGAAGAACTGAACGTGCAGCAGCCTGCCGTCAGTGCCGCGATCAAGCAGATGGAAGCGTCTTTGGGCGTTATTTTGTTCCGCCGCGGCCACCGCAAGGTGGAGCTGACCGGGGCAGGGATGCGGCTTTACACGGATGTCTCGAAAGCATTGGGGGATATTCTGTCTTCCGCTAAAGCGGTGCGGCAGTTCGGGCGCAATGACCATGTGACGCTCAACTGCTCCTCCGCTTTTGCATACTACTGGGTGATGCCAAGGCTGGCCCAGCTGCATGAGGCGCACCCCGATATCGACCTGCGCCTGCAAAGCTCCGACCGGGAGCCGGACATCAATACCGAAGGCATCTCGCTTGCGGTGAGGCGCGGTGACGGCAACTGGCCGGACTGCCACTCCGCCCTGATCGCGCCGGAGGTTATCTATCCGGTGGCCAGCCCGAGGGTGATGGCCTCCGCGGTTAATCTAGCAACCGTTCCGAACCTGCTGCATGAAAGGCTAATCCACCTCGAGGAACCGATCCGAGAGCGCCCAAGGTGGCAGCAATGGTTTGAACATTTCGGCGTCACAGGTCGGCCGCCCGCCGCAGGGATGCGCCTCAACGACTATGCGCTGGTGCTGCAGGCGGCGATTGCGGGCGAGGGCTTTGCCTTTGGCTGGCAGCATGTGACCGAGCCGCTGATCAAACAGGGCCTGCTGGCCGCCCGTAAGGAATGGTCATGGACCACCGGCGCGGGCTTTTACCTAGTGTGGTCCAAGACGCAGGATCTGGTTCCGAACGCGGAACTTGTGCGGCAGTGGCTGCTGGAGATGTCGCAGCGCGGCACCGCGTGAGTCACGCGGTGCCCGAGGCCTCCTTGGCGCGCTGCATCGACCTGCGATGCGTCAGATACAGCCGCCGCGCAAAGGCAAGGATGAACAGCGCTGTCAGGATCAGCACGATGGTCGGCGCCGGTGCGCTGTCGAGGAAGAAGCTGGCATAGGTGCCCGCCAGCATCGAGAACATGCAGACCAGCACAGCGACCCACAGCATGGTGCTGAACTTGCGCACCACCAGGAACGCGATGGCGCCGGGGGCGATCAGCAGTCCGATCGCCAGGATCAGCCCGGCCGCCTTGAGCGTTGCCACGATGGTCAGCGACAGCGCCGCCAGCAGCCCGTAATGCAGCACCGTGACCGGCAGGCCAGAGGCCTGCGCCTGCGCCGGGTCGAAGCTGTGCAGCAGCAAGTCCTTCCACTTCAAGACCAGCGCCGCGCCGACCACCAGCGAGATGATGCCCGCCGTCCACAGCTCATCCGGCTCCACGCCCAGCATGTTGCCGAACAGGATGTGGTCCAGATGCGCGTTGGTCTCCAGACCCACATACATCACGATGCCGAGCCCGAACATGCCGGAGAACACCACCCCCATCACCGTGTCCTGCTTGACCCGGCTGTTGCCCGCCAGAAAACCGGTTGCCACCGCACACAGCATGCCGGCGGCAAAGGCGCCGATCAGCAGCGGGAAGCCCAGCACATAGGCCAGCACGATCCCCGGCAGCACCGCGTGGCTGACCGCGTCGCCCATCAGCGCCCAGCCCTTCATCACCAGGAAGCAGGAAAGCAGGGCCGTGGGCACCGAAACGATCATGGAGATCCAAAAGGCGTTCTGCATGAACGCGAACTGGAACGGCATCAGCAGAATGTCGAGGTCCATCACGCAGCCCCTTCTTGTGCCACAGGGCCGCGTTTCAGCGCCTCGCGCGCCTTGCGCTTGGCCGCCAGCAGCCCGTGTTTCGGGGCGAAGATGAAGACTATCAGGAAGATCAGCGTTTGCAGCGTCACGATGATGCCGCCGGTGGCGCCGTCCAGGAAGTAGCTGGCGTATGCCCCAAGGAAGCTGGTGACCGCGCCGATCAGCACTGACACCATGATCAGCCGCGGGAAACGGTCGCACAGCAGATAGGCGGTGGCGCCGGGTGTCACCACCATGGCGATCACCAGGAACGCCCCTACGGTCTGCATCGCCGCCACGACGGAGGCCGACAGCAGCACAAAGAACACCGCCTTGAGCAGCCCGGGCCGCAGCCCGATAGTGCGGGCGTGGTTTTCGTCAAAGAAAGTGACCATCAGGTCCTTCCATTTGGCCAGCAGCACCGCCAGCGACACAAAGCCGATGATCGCCAGCTGCAGCGTATCCTCGGGCGTGATCGCCAGGATATTGCCCATGGTGATCGTCTGCACCGAGACCGACATCGGGCTGATTGAGACGATAAACAGGCCAAGGCCGAAGAAGGAGGTGAAGATCAGGCCGATGATCACATCCACCTTCAATCCAGAGCGTTCCGACAGGAACAGCATCGCGCCCGCTGCCAGCCCGCCGGCGATGAAGGCGCCCAGCGCAAAGGGCAGGCCCAGGATGTAGGCCCCTGCCACGCCCGGCACCACCGAGTGCGAGAGCGCGTCGCCGATCAGCGACCAGCCCTTGAGCATCAGATAGGCGGACAGGAAGGCGCAAACGCCGCCGACCAGCGCCGACACCCACATCGCATTGGTCATGTAGCCGTAGGTGAACGGCTCCAGCAGGTATTCCATCACTGCTGCCCTCCGCCCTCGCCCTTGCTTTCGCTGGTCTGGGTCTTTTCGCCGTACTGAACAAAGGGGCGCTCGTCGTCGGTCAGGATAGTGACCTCGCGGGTGTCGCCATCGTCATGCAGCGCGTCGCCGCCTAGGGTGAAATGGCGCAGAACGCCGCCGAAGGCATGCTCCAGGTTCTCGCGGGTAAAGGTGGTCTCGGTCGGCCCGTAGCCCAGCACCGTGCCCTTGACCAGCACGGTGCGGTCACAGAATTCCGGCACGCTGCCGAGGTTGTGGGTGGAAACCAGCATCACCCGGCCCTCCTCGCGCAACTCGCGCAGGAGGGCGATGATTTGCTCTTCTGTCTTCACATCGACACCGGTGAAGGGTTCATCCAGCAGGATCACCTGCCCGTCCTGGGCCAGCGCGCGGGCCAGGAAGACCCGTTTGCGCTGGCCGCCGGACAGCTCACCGATCTGGCGGTGGCGAAAGTCCTGCATGTTGACCCGGCGCAGCGCCTGATCGACCGCCTCGTGATCGGCGGGTTTGGAGCGGCGCAGAAAGCCCATGTGGCCATAGCGGCCCATCATCACCACATCCTCGACCAGCACCGGAAAGGCCCAGTCTACCTCCTCCGACTGCGGCACATAGGCGACCAGGTTCTTGCGCAGCGCCTCTTTGACCGTCATGCCGAGGATGCGGATTTCGCCTTGCGCAGCCGGAACAAACCCCATGATCGCCTTGAACAGCGTCGACTTGCCCGCGCCGTTCACCCCGACAAGCGCGGTGACGGTGCCGCGGGGAATGCCAAAGCTGGCATTCCACAGCGCGGTATGGCCGTTGCGGTAGGTGACGGTGACATTCTGTGCGGCAATCCCGCCGTCCGCAGGTGCGGCGCTGGTGTTCATGATGTGGGTCTCGCTGGCATCAAGCATGGGGCTTTCCCGCAGAGTTACACACAGAAATTGTGTTTTGTGAAATGGAACGCCCCGCAACTTCCGCTGCGGGGCACTTGGATATGAAAAAGGGCGGCTTTAGTTGGTCACTTCGGTCAGGCCGCGGGCCACGGTCTGAGAGGTGACCTTGAGCAGGTCCAGGTAGGTCGGCACCGGGCCGTCTGCCTCGCTGAGGGAGTCGACATAAAGCTCGCCGCCATAGGCCACACCGGTTTCCCGCGCCACCTGTTCAGCCGGGGCGGTGTTCACGGTGCTTTCGCAGAACACCACCGGAATGTCGTTGGCGCGCACACCGTCGATCACCGAACGCACCTGCTGCGGGGTGCCGACCTGATCGGCGTTCATCGGCCACAGGTACAGTTCCTTCATGCCGAAATCGCGGGCCAGGTAGCTGAAGGCGCCTTCGCAGGTCACCAGCCAGCGCTTGTCTTCAGGGATTTCCGCGATGGCACGGCGCAGCGGCTCGATGGTGGCACGCAGCTTGTCCTTGTATTCCCCGGCGTTCTTGACGTAGATCGCGGCGTTTTTCGGGTCGTGCTCGGCAAAGGCCTCGACTATATTGTCGATATATATCAGCGCGTTATCAAGACCCATCCAAGCATGCGGGTTGGGCTTGCCCTCGTAAGAGCCGGCCGCGATCGGGATCGGGTCGATGCCGTCGGTCAAGGTCACGGAGGGCACATTGTCCAAGTTCGACAGGAACTGTTCGAACCACAGCTCCAGATTCATGCCATTCCACAGGATCAGGTCGGCGTCAGAAGCCCGTACGATATCGCGCGGTGTCGGCTCATAGCCGTGGATCTCCGCCCCCGGTTTGGTGACCGAGACCACCTCAGCCGCATCCCCGGCCACATTGGCAGCCATATCGGCCAGCACGGTGAAGGTGGTGACAACCTTCATCTTGTCTTCAGCCATGGCGGCACTGGCGGCGACGGCCGCGATGGCGGCGGCGGACACTGTCTTGAGCAGGTTCGGGAACATCCGATTCTCCGTTTTGAAGATGTCTTTGATGCACTGTTATTGCAAGTCATTCTCAACTGTCAATGAAATTGAGAATGACTTGCAAAAGCGGGAACTGCCGGCCGCCCGCCGCCAGCACCCCGAGCCTGACAGCCTGCGGAGGCGTTTCCCTCTGGTACCAACGGATCCGGTTGGGCGTTTTACCGCTGGAACCGGGGCTTGCTGCGTGCGCCGTCACCTGTGATTGCGGTCAGCGACAGCGTATGATCCATATTCCGCATCCGGTGGCGCAGCATCTGCCGGGTCAGCCGGCAGAGGTCCTCGGAGTATTCGGGCCAAGCCGCCACATTCTCCAGCTCCCCGCGCCCCTGGCTGTCAAACAGCATCGGCGGCAGATCAGCAGCGAACTCGACCAGTGTGAACCGCTCATCCCGCAGGATGCCCAGGCATGAGTCGCTGGCCGTGGTGCCAAGCTCCTGCTGCCACAGCGTCGGTTCCAGCGGGTCCGAGAAGTCCAGTTCAGAGAAAGAATACGGCCGCCAGTCCTTCGGCACTTCTCCATGCAAGAGCGGCAGCAGAGACCTGCCGTCCATGGAATTCGGCACTTCCTGCCCAACCCATTCGAGGATGGTCGGTGTCACGTCGATGGACTCGGTGATCCGGGAGATGCGAGCGCCAGCATTCTTTTCATTACCCGGCATCCGGATAATCAGCGGAGTGTGATAGGCGGCGTCATAGACCGTCATCTTGCCCCAGGAGTGGCGGTCGCCGAGCATCTCGCCGTGGTCCGCGGTGATCACCACCATTGTGCTGTCATACTGGCCCGTGTCCTTCAGGAACTGGATCACCCGCCCGAGATGATGGTCGACTTCGGTCGCCAACCCAAGATAGACCGACCGCAGCGTCCGGATGTTCTCATCTGTCGGCTCAAGGTCCGGGAAACCCTCGACAAAACTGGCAGCGGTGCTTTTGCGCAGCAGCGGATCAAAGAACGGATGCTGAGCGCTTTCTTCCTGCGGTGTCGCCAGCCGCTGCGGCAATGGCAGGCCGGCGGGATCATACATGCTGTTGTAGGGCTCTGGCGCCACCAGCGGCGGGTGCGGCCGGATATAGGTCAGATGCGCAAACCAGCTTTCCTTGTGATAGGCAGCCATCTTCCCAAGGAAGGAGTTGGTCAGGAACGCGGTATCACTGTCCTCTGCCGAATACAGCGCAGGATCGTTCAGCCTGGGCGCGCTGCCAGAGGGTGAAACCGGCTTGTAGACGTCCCAGTAATTTTTGAATTTATAGCCGCGGCTCATCAGATGCGATTGCCACGGATAGGACATCTCCAGCCGCATCTCGGTCATCTCATGAAACCCGTTCATCGGGTATTCATACGTCCTGAGCGCCGGATCGTTGGCATCATAGGCACGCGGATCCTGTGAGGTGTCGGTATAGCCGAACAGCATTGGCAGATAGCCTGCCTTGCGCATTTCTGTAGCGATGTTCGGGGTGTCGTGGCGCAGCGGCGTGCCGTTGCGGACCGAGCGGTGGTTCATCGCATACTGCCCGGTCAGAATCGACGCCCGCGACGGCCCGCAGGGATTGGTCACCGAGTAATGCCTTTTGAACGATACCGCCTCCTGCATGAAGCTGCGGATATTCGGCAGCTTTACATGCTCCGCCAATGCCCCGAACACGCAGTCTGCGCGCAGCTGATCGATGATGATGAACAGAACGTTGCGGTTCTGGGGACAGTCGTCGGGGCAGGCAGCGGGCATCCAGGTGTCCTCTTTGCAGGGCACGGGTCAGGTTTCGGGAGCCAGTCTGTTGCGATCGGCAGGCTGATTACAAGCACAGACTGTGAACTGCGGCAGGACAGTCTGCCGCAGTGCTGCCTCCGGAGAATCCGGATGAATTCCCCCTGTCAGGCAATCAATCCCCGGGTGAACAGCTTACCGAACTGCGGCTGAGGGTCCTCAACACCCGCAAGACGCAGCATATGCCAGCCCAGCGCCTGGTTGCTGGAAATCACCGGCACCCCGGTCCGCGCCTCAATTTCAGGGATCACCCGCAAACAGCGCAGGTTGGTGCAGGAAATCACGATTGCGTCGCACTCTCCTTGAGTGGCCACCTGATAAGCCGATTCCGCGATTGCCGCCTCGGTGATCCTGGCCACCACCCGGTCATCCTTCTGCTCAAACGAGCCGAAACCCGCAATTTCAAACCCCGCCTCCTCCAGCTTAGCCCGCATCTGCGCGGAGACCACTGGCAGGTACGGGGTCACAAACCCGAACCGGACAGCGCCGAGCGCCTTGCCAGCCGCGATGATTGCCGCCAGAGGGTCGGTCACCTTGGTGTTAGGAAGAACAGTCTGCACGGCTTCGGCCACCTTGGCCGAGCCGATCACCGTCGAGGCTGAAGTGCAGCCATAGCCGATCACATCGAAATCCGGCATGGAAGGGAACAGCCGCGCCGAGGCCGGCAGGTCCGCCTGCATTTTCGCCAGCGTCTCCGGGCGGACCTCTGGGACCATCGGGATACGGCTGTGGTAGAGTGCCACACCCTCCTGAGCCATCATCCGGGAAAACTCCGGCTCCAGCGTTTCGTCGGTCTCCAGCACGATCACACCCAGGATCGCGCGGGTGCCGACGCCTTCATCCGTATCATAAGCGAGTCTCATTGCCGCTTCTCCCTCAGATCACCGGCAGTTCCGGGGCTGCGCGCTCTGTCAGCAGTTCCGCGCCATCTGCCCGCACCACGATGTTTTCCTCATGCACCATGATGCGGCCTTCGCCGTAACCCAGCGAGGGTTCCAGGGTCAGCACCATGTTTTCCTCGATTACCGTTTCATCAAAGGCCGCATGCGAGGGCCATTCGGTCAGCTGCATCCCGAGCCCGTGGCCCAGCCGCCCCACGTCGCCGCCCTGATCGTCCATCTCTGCTATCACGGACTGCATCGCCTCGAACAGTTCGCGGCAGGTGGCACCGGGTTTCGCCGCAGCAATCCCGGCTTCGGTCGCACGCCACAGCACGTCGTGAGCGCGGCGCGACAACTCATCCGCCCGGCCGATGGCAAAATTTCGGTCGAAGTCGCAGAAGTATCCGTCCCAGTTGGAACCAGTGTCCAACATCACGATGTCGCCCGTTTGCAAAGGCCGCCCTGTCGGCGGCGAGATCACATCGCTGTATCCGCCCTGATCGGCGCCGCCGACCAGATAGGGCACATCGTCAGCACCCTGCGCCAGCGCCTCGCGCCGGAAGGCGCGGAACAAATCCTCAAACCGCTGACCCTCATGGGCGATCTGCGGCACCCGCGCGAATGTGCGCGAGCCTATGCCGCAGATATGGCGCAGTTTTTCAATCTCAGCTGCGGACTTCACCATCCGCAGACCGCGCACCAGCGGCGTCGCATCCGCAATTTTCAGCCCAGGCAGCGCCGCCATCAGCCGCTCGTAGTCGCCCAGCGGCATCCGGAGCGAGGTCTCATGACCTTTCATCAGTCCGATGGAGCCGCCCCGCCCGGCAATCGGCGACAGCAGCTCCGTCAGCAGGCTGATGCCATCATCCTGAGGCGCAGGCGCGCTCCAGGTGCGAATGTCTTCAATCCAGGTGCGGCGCATCAGGTCTGCACCAATTTCCGGGATTATAGCTATGGGTTTGCCTGCGGGCGGCACGAACAGGAACCAGGGCCGCGTCGGGCTTTGCCAGAACAGCGTGTGGAAACCGCTGAAGTAGCGCACCTCCGGTTCGGTCAGCAACAGGAGCCCATCCAGCCCCTGCGCGGCCATTAACGCCTGCGCTTTTTCTGTTCGGGCGGCAAATTCAGACTCGGGAAAACCGCGGGCGGGAGCCTCGGGCATGATCATTTCCTTTCTTGTTCGCGGCCATGGCCGCCGGACCGGAGGAATCTCCGGAACCGGCTGGCCGCGCTGGAGCGCCCTTGAGCGCCCCGAAGTTCATTTTCAGCTGCGGCAGCAGACCGGTTCAACGCGGCCAGGCCTTTTCGGCAGGCAGCCGGTCACGCACCAGCTGCACCCAGAACTCCGCACCGATGGGCAGCAGCGCGTCGTTGAAATCATAATCCGCCGAATGCAGCGGTTTGCCGTAAGGCCCCTCCTCGCCATTCCCCAGGAGCAGGAAGCAGCCCGGCACGGCAGCCGTGAAATGGGCGAAATCTTCGGAAAAGCTCATCGGCGGGCGGTTGCGGATCACTTCGCAGCCTGCGGCCTCACCCGCCCGGCAGGCGGCCTCAGCAGGTTCTGCCGCATTGATGGTCTCGACAAACTCGGTGTTAAAGCTCACCTCGGCTTCCACCCCGTGGGTCGCGGCGACACCGGCGGCAATCTGGCGCATAAAGCGCTCGATTGCCTCGCGGTCTTCGGGCACCCTCGCGCGCACGTCGCCTTTCAGCACTGCGAGGCCTGGCAGCACGTTGCGCTGGCCGTCGGTCACGAATTCGGTCACTGACACCACCGCGCCGGCACCCGGTGCCAGCTTGCGCGCGACGATGGTCTGCAGCGCCAGGACCATCTCGGCTCCGACGGTAATGGCATCCACCCCCGCCTGCGGCATCGAAGCATGGCCGCCCTGCCCCTTGACGGTGATTTCAAAGAGGCTTTCGCTGTTGCAGATCTGGCCGGGCCGGGTCGAGACCTGCCCCGCTGGTGCGCCGGGCAGGTTGTGGATTGCATAGACTTCCTCGATCGGAAATTGTTCCAGCAGCCCTTCCGCGATCATCGCCTGCGCGCCCAGACCGTGTTCCTCGTTCGGCTGGAAGATGAATACGACGGTGCCGTCAAACCCCTTCTCCTGCACCAGACGCTCCGCAGCCCCAAGAAGCATCGTCATATGACCGTCATGCCCGCAGGCATGCATTTTGCCGGGCGCTTCGGAGACATAATCATGAACAGAGGTTTCGGTGATCGGCAGCGCATCCATGTCTGCGCGCAAACCGATGGCACGGTTGCCCGCCCCAGCGCTCAGCAGCCCGATGACGCCAGCGCCCTCATGCACTTCCAGGCCAAGTGAGCGAAGCTGTTCCGCCACCTTTGCCTTGGTGCGGTCTTCCTGAAAGCCAAGTTCAGGGTGCCGGTGAAAATCCCGGCGCATCTCGGTCAGGCGCTCCTGAAAGCTTGCCATATGCACTCTCCAAGCTACGTGCGGCGAAAATAGCTGCCGCTCGTGACTTGGTTCGTAATATTACGATTTTCAGGTGACGAAATTCATTCTGTATTCGCCAATTTCCGGCGAAAATCGTACTGACGACTTTGGGGCAGACGCAGCCCGCAGGAAACCGGGCATGGCCTCAGATCTCCTCCCCCTTTTTCAGTAATTCCTCAATCAGCTGGCGCTGTATCCCCGGGCTGTCGCCGCCGCCGAATTGCAGGGCCCCGCCGGTGTAGAGCGTTCCGTAAGTGCGCGCGATGTTAACTGTCTGGCCCAGCGCGGAAATCAGCTGATCCTTCTGCAGCGGCGACAGGGGGTGAATGAACACCGCCCACAACTGCCCCTTGGCAACTGCATAGCGCGCATCCAGCGCGGTGTCGAAGTTGGCCTGCATCATACGCATCAGTTCTTCCGCAGTCAGCCCCTCTGCGGGGCGCAGCGGCACCATCGCCCGCATCCGGTCCGCTGCCGGGTCAGTAACAACCAGCATCGGCACCCCGGAGATACTCAGCTGAAACCCACGCCCGACCGGCTGCGCCTTGTCATCCAGAGCAAAGAGAATCCGCCCCAGCCGTTCATAAGTCATCGGCGGTTCTGGCGCGCCCTGGGCGAATACAGGTGCGGCCAGAACAGATGCCATCAAGATTGTCCGCAGCCAGGCCATGGCGCCAACTCCTCTTTGATCCGCCCTGCCGCAGGGTACAGTGCGATAGCGCACGGCACCATGCACAGATCAGTGAGGTGAAGCGACGGCCGCCCGGTCAGCTGGCGGCTTTGCGCAAGGCGTCCACCACCGCGGCCGCCTTCTCCAATGCTTCCTCGATGCTCAGGTCACTGGTGTCGATCAGAACCGCATCGGCCGCCGGGCGCAGCGGCGCCTCGGCGCGGTTCATGTCGCGATCGTCACGGGCTTTAACGTCGCCCAGAACCTCTTCCAGAGTTGTCACCTTGCCTGCCGCCGCCAACTCCAGAAACCGGCGCCGGGCACGGACCTCTGCGCTGGCGGTGACAAAGAACTTCACCTGGGCATAGGGGCAGATCACCGTACCGATGTCGCGCCCGTCCAGCACTGCGCCGCCTGCACGGCGGGCAAAAGCACGCTGAAAATCCACCAGAGCCGCGCGCACCTCAGCAATCACCGCAACCTTGGAAGCCGCCTGCGCCACTTCCGGCCCGCGCAGATCGTCACGCGCCAGGTCCTCGGGCGTCAGGTTCTGCGCGGCTTCCACCGGTGCCGCACCGTCTAGCATCTTCGCCCCAACAGCACGGTACAGAAGCCCGGTGTCCAGATGGCCGAAGCCGTAGCGGGCGGCCAGCGCCTTTGACAACGTGCCCTTACCCGCAGCCGCAGGCCCGTCGACGGCGATAGTAAAGCTCTCGCTCATGTGCGCTCCAGCTTGGCCCCGAGGTTGCCCATCAGGCTTTCGAAGATCGGGAAAGAGGTCGCAATCGGGGTGCCGTCATCGACTGAAACTGCATTTTGCGCACCCATGCCCATCACCATGAAGGACATGGCGATGCGGTGGTCCAGGAAGCTCTCGCAGGTGCCGCCACCGGCCACCCCGTCGATGCCGAGGCCGGTGACCTGCCACCAGTCCTCGCCTTCCTCGACGGTGACACCATTGGCGCGCAACCCCCTGGCCATCGCGTCGATCCGGTCGCTTTCTTTGACCCGCAGCTCCTTGACGCCGGCCATCATGGTGTTGCCTTCGGCAAAGGCAGCGACAACCGACAGCACCGGGTATTCGTCGATCATTGAGGCCGCACGCTCCGGCGGCACCTCAATGCCCTTCATATTGGGCGAATACTTGGCACGCAGATCGGCAACCGGCTCGCCGCCCTCTTCACGCATGTTTTCAAACGTCAGGTCAGCACCCATGTCCTGCAGAGTGTAGTACAGACCCGCGCGGGTCGGGTTCAGGCCGATGTTCGGCACCAGCACATCAGAACCGGGGGTGATCAGCGCCGCGCAGACCGGGAAGGCCGCGGAGGACGGATCGCGGGGCACCGCGATGACCTGCGGGTTCAGCTCGGGCCGGCCGGTCAGGGTGATGACGCGGCCCTCGTCGGTCTCTTCGGTGGTGATCTCAGCCCCGAAACCGGCCAGCATCCGCTCGGTATGATCGCGGGTCGCTTCCTTCTCGATCACCACGGTCTTACCGGGCGCATTCAGGCCCGCAAACAGCACCGCCGATTTCACCTGTGCCGACGGCACCGGCACCTCATAACGCACCGGCACCGGATCCGCGGCGCCGACGATGGTCATCGGCAGGCGGCCGCCGGAGCGGCCCACGGACTGGGTGCCGAACAGCGCCAGAGGATCCGTCACGCGCGCCATCGGGCGCTTGTTCAGCGAGGCATCGCCGGTGAAAGTCGCGGTGATCGGCGAGGTTGCCATCACCCCCATGATCAGCCGCACCCCGGTGCCGGAATTGCCGCAGTCGATCACATTGTCCGGCTCGGCGAAGCCGCCGACGCCGACGCCGAACACCGACCAGTTGCCGCCGCCGTGGTTCACCACCTCGGCACCGAAAGCCTGCATCGCCTTGGCGGTGTCCAGCACATCCTCGCCTTCCAGCAGGCCGGAAATTTTCGTCTCCCCCACAGCCAATGCGCCCAGAATCAGCGACCTGTGCGAGATCGACTTGTCGCCGGGCACCTCCGCCACGCCCTTGAGCGGGCCAGCACGGTGGGAGGTCATCGGGATGGGCGTGCCGTGTCCGGACATGGGGCTTCCTTCGTCTGTCGGTCGTTCGTCTGTTCGTTTGCGCTATCGGTAACGGATTGGTTCTGGCCGGTCCAGCCTAATTGCCCTCAGCCCAAGCGGCGGAAGGTCAGGTAATGCGGGGTGCGCCCCTCGCGCAGGGCCTTCTGTTCGTAGCGGGTCGAGATCCAGTCGCCCCAGGGCTGGCGCCAGTCGGCGGGGCCTTCCGCCAGCCATTCGAAACCGGCTTTGGGCACTTCTTCCAAGGTCTGGCGCACATAGTCGGGAATGTCGGTTGCCACCCGGAAGATCGCGCCCGGTTTCAGGCAGCGGGCCAGCGGCTCCAGATGCTCTTGCGTCACAAAGCGGCGGCGATGGTGGCGGGCCTTGGGCCAGGGATCGGGATAAAGCAGAAAGGCGCGCGAAACGGACGCCTCCGGCAGCACATCCATCAGGTCGCGGGCATCGCCGGGGTGCACGGCGATATTGTCCGCGCCCGCACTGCGGATTTTGCCCAGCAGCATGGCCACACCGTTGATGAAGGGCTCGGCGCCGATGATGCCAACGCCCGGGTTGCTGACAGCCTGATGCACCAGATGCTCACCGCCGCCAAAGCCGACTTCGAGCCAGACATCCTTGCCGCCAAACAACGCATCCAGGTCCAGAGGGACACGGTCCGGGTTTTCATCCCAGCCGACTGCACCGGGGCTGAGACTCGCCAGGTCCTCGTCCAGATAACGCTTCTGGCTGTCCTTCAGGGTCTTACCCTTGAAGCGGCCGTAGAAGTTGCGCCAGGGCGCGCCGCTGGCGTGTTTTTCAGCCGCATTGGTGGCGGCAGGCTGGGCATCCTTGGACTGGTCGTCGCGGGGCTTCTGGTCGCCGGACATGCGTCTGGGCTCCTGTTTGAGGCGTCTTGTGAAAGGCTGGCCGCCCCTGTGCCGCAAGCAGGCCCGCGGGTCAAGCCATCTAGGGGGTTTGCCCCGGCCGCAACTCGCGCAGAACACCGGCCGCGATCAGCCGCAGACGGCTGGGGTACCACTCCCCGTCCGGGTCGGTGCGCAACGTTTCGATGGCAAAACCAGGTTCCACTCCACGTGCCACCATGTAGCTGAGATGCTCGTAGACTTCGCGCTGGGTATCTTCGTAGATCCAGGAGCCGAATTCGAACGGGGTTGCCCAGCGGCGGCGCCTGCGTTCGCCCGCCAGGAAGACATCCACGCAGGCGCTGATGCAGGTGCCGTCGACCAGAGTGTCCAGCCCGTACTCCAAAACCAGCCCGGCAATTTCCTCGCCAGCGTAAACACTGCCACCGACGCTGTTGAGCTGCAATTCGGAAATCTCAGGGCTTTGCTTCAGGATATCCCGCAGGTGCGCGACGTCCTCTTCGGTGATCTCCGCCAGCCCGTCTGTCACATCTGTTTCGGTGTCATAAACCAGTGTCTTTCCCTGCAGACTGAATTTCTGCGGCAAAGCCTCCCTAGCGGCGGCAGCAGACATCAGAACCAAGAAGGAAAGGATAAGCATTTTGCGCAAAATTGCAGCCCCGGCAGCCGAAAGAACCTTGCCCTGCACTATGGCGCAGGCTTCCGTTTCGCTCCACCCCCAACAGGTCAGCGGTTCTGTCCAAATGTTTCGCGCGCGAAACATCCGGTCAGCAGTGCTGACCGGTGCGCCGCAGCGCAGCAAGGCGCCGTGCCCAACGGGCGAGGTGCATTCAGCGAATGCGCCGAGCAAGGCGGGAGCCGCCCTGAAATGAAAAAGCGGGCCCTACGGCCCGCTTTTTGTCATGTCCCGGCCTCAAACCGCTTTCTTCAGCGCCTCGGCCAGGTCGGTGCGCTCCCAGCTGAAGCCGCCGTCCGCTTCCGGCTCGCGGCCGAAATGGCCGTAAGCTGCCGTGCGCTGGTAGATCGGCTTGTTCAGCCCCAAATGCGAGCGGATGCCGCGCGGGGTCAAGTCCATGACCTGATCAATAGCGCGTTCGATCGCCGCCGGGTCGACCTCGCCGGTGCCATGGGTTTCGGCATAGATCGACAAGGGTTTGGACACGCCGATCGCATAAGACAGCTGGATGGTGCATTTCTCCGCCATGCCCGCGGCCACCACATTCTTGGCCAGGTAGCGCGCGGCATAAGCCGCCGAGCGGTCCACCTTGGTCGGATCCTTGCCGGAGAAGGCGCCTCCGCCGTGCGGCGCTGCGCCGCCGTATGTGTCCACGATGATCTTGCGCCCGGTCAGGCCCGCATCGCCATCCGGACCGCCGATAACGAATTTTCCGGTCGGGTTCACATGCCACTGGGTTTCCGCCGTCAGCCAGCCCTCGGGCAGGGTTTCGCGGATGTAAGGTTCAACGATAGCGCGGATATCGGCAGAGGTCAGGCTTTCGTCCAGATGCTGGGTGGACAGCACCAGCGAGCTGACGCCCACCGGCTTGCCGCCTTCATAGACCACCGACAGCTGCGATTTCGCATCCGGGCCAAGCGCCGGCTCAGCGCCGTTCTTGCGCACCTCGGCGAGGCGGCGCAGGATTGCGTGGCTGAACTGGATAGGCGCGGGCATCAGCGCGTCGGTTTCGTTGGTGGCAAAGCCGAACATGATGCCTTGATCGCCGGCCCCCTCGTCCTTGTCACCCGAGGCGTCAACACCCTGCGCGATATGGGCGGACTGCTCGTGCAGTAGGTTGGTCACTTCCACGGTCTCGTGGTGGAACTTATCCTGCTCGTAACCGATATCCTTGATGCAAGCGCGGGCGATCTCGTCGATTTTGCCCATGTAGCTGTGCAGTTTGTCTTTGTCGGACAAGCCGACTTCGCCCCCGATGACAACACGGTTCGTGGTGGCGAAAGTCTCGGCTGCCACACGTGCTTCGGGCTCCTCCGCCAGGAAAGCGTCCAGAACAGCATCGGAAATGCGGTCGCAGACCTTATCCGGATGGCCTTCGGATACTGATTCCGAAGTGAAGGTGTAGTTCATACGGGTCATGAAAAGTGCTCCATTGGTTCATCCTTGCCACGCCAGGAAGCCGTTGTGGCAGGTATCAAGCCGCATTACGCGGCTCGTCCGCGCGGGTCAATCTATATTCCGGTACAGTTAAGCAGCTATGACCGCGGCGCAAGAGCGCGGGGCAGAAAGATTGCCGCACCTGCGATGAACAGGCACAGGAGAAAAACCGGCCAGTCTCCGGTCCGGCGGTACAGGGTGGGCGGCAGCGGCGCAGGCAGAGCCGCGTCGATATAGCCGGCCTCGCCCAGAGGCAGCCTGTCCAGCAGCGTTCCGTCCGGCGCAATCATTGCCGACACCCCGGTATTGGCGGCCCGGATCATCGGCAGCCCTTGCTCCAGCGCCCGCATCCGCGCCTGCACAAGGTGCTGATAAGGCCCTGAACGGGTGCCGAACCAGGCGTCGTTGGTGACCTGCACCAGCATGTCCGGCCGGGTTTTAGCGGCGTTCACATCCTGCGGGAAAACAGCCTCATAGCAGATCAGCGGCAGGGCGCTGCCGATGGGCAGTTCCATCACCTCGGCACCAGGTCCAGCGGCATAACCAGCACCTGCCTGGGACGCGAAGCCATGAATGCCGAAACGCGCCATGAAATCGCCGAACGGCACATATTCCCCGAACGGCACCAGATGCGCCTTGTCGTATGTGGCCGCCGGCAGGCCGTCCGCATCCAGCAGCACCGCCGAATTAAAATAGGCGCCGCCCTCTTCGCGCTGGATGCCCAGCAGCACCGGCACGCTGTCGGCACCTTCGGCAACAACCTGCAGCGTGTCCCCGGCATAGTTCAGCAACTGCGGCACCGCGGTTTCCGGCCAGACGATCAGGTCCGGACGCGGGTCCTCAGCAGAAAACGCCAGCGCGCGGCGGACAAACTCCCACCTGTGGTCCGGATGCCATTTCAGGTTCTGCGGCGCATTGGGCTGGACGATGCGCACCGTCTTTTTGGTCAGCTCCGTTTCGGATGGTGCCGGAGCCGTCACGACCGCTGCTGCAACTGCCGCCAGCGGCAGCACAGCCGCAGCAGCATTTTTCCGCAGCAATCCCAGCGGCAGGAACGCAACAAGTGTCAGCAGCGCAAGCCCTTGCGGCCCGATCAAGGGCAGCAGAGATGCGGCAGGCGTATCTATCCAGAACTGTCCGAATGCCGCCCAGGGAAAACCTGTCAGCAGATAGGCACGGGCGAATTCCGCAAGCGCCCACAAGGCGATCAGCACCGGAACGCGTACCGCTCCGCGGCTGACACGGGCGGCAATGCCAAAAGCCCCCCCCCAGAACAGGGCGAGACCGGCCGCAAGGAACACCAGAGCAAAGGGCGCCATCCAGGCGTGACGGTCAGGGTCGATCTGGAACGGTTCAATAATCCACGACAGGCCGAAGGCAAAATAACCCAGCCCGAACAGCCATCCGGCGAGAGCAGCGGCCCGGGCAGAGGCCGCCTGAACGGCCAGCCAGCCCGCGGCGGCCAGCGCAACGGGCACTCCGAAGAGCATGTGCCAGGGCGCCAGCGCCAGCGACAGAAGCGCGCCGCCCCCTAAGGAAAGCGCTGCCGGTGCCAGCCGGAGCTGGCGCGCGGCCTGCCGCAGCCCCAATGACATCATGCAGCGGCGTCCGGCAGGCGCACACGCAGCCGCTTGATGCGGCGGGGGTCGGCATCCATGACTTCGAACTCGGCGCCTTCGGGATGTTCAATCACCTCACCGCGGGCCGGGACACGTCCGGAGAGCATGAAGACCAGCCCGCCCAGAGTGTCGATCTCCTCCTCGTCCACATCGTCGTGGCTGGTCAGCGAATGGCCTGTTTCGGCTTCGAACTCCGGCAGAGACGTGCGGGCCAGCGCGATGTAGCAGCCGGGTTTTTCTTCAAACCAGGTCTGCAGTTCGTCGGCGTCATGTTCATCTTCGATCTCGCCGACCACCTGTTCAATCAGGTCCTCGATGGTGACCAGACCGTCCACGCCGCCGTATTCGTCAATCACCAGGGCCATGTGGCGGCGCTCGGCCTGCATCTTGGTCAGCAGCACCCCGATCGGCATCGAGGGCGGCACAAACAGCAGCGGGCGCAGCATCTTGGACAGATCAAACTCCGAGGTGCCGCCATTGAAGCCGTGCGTCAGAGAAAAGTCCTTGAGGTGGACAAAGCCCAGCGGCGTGTCCAGCGTCCCCTCGTAAACAGGGATCCGGGTAAAACCGCTTTGCCGGAATATGCCGACCAGATCATCCTTGGCGACAGTCACCGGCACAGCGGCTATTTCGGCAGAGGGGATGGCGACATCCTCAACCCGCATCCGGCGCAGATTGATCATGCCGTGCGGACCGGAGCCCGGCGCAGGCTGTTCGCTGCCGGTTTCCTGCCCGTCTTGCGGTTCGGGGCTGAACACGCTGCGCAGCCGCGTCCACAATCCGGTATTTTCAGAGGCCGGCGCATCCGCCGCCGTGCCGTTGATGTCCTGCAGCGCGCTCTGCGCCGCGTTAGAACTGCCTTCTATGTCGCCCATCTGTCCATTCCAAAAACCCCGGTCACGGGGCGTCCTCACTCATATATGGGTTCGCGATACCCAGTTTGCCAAGTATCAGGATCTCAATCCCTTCCATCAATGCGGCGTCGCGGTCACGAATGTGATCATACCCCAATAGATGCAGCATTCCGTGAATAATCAGGTGACGGGTGTGATCTGCCAGGGATTTCCCAGCCTCGGCGGCCTCACGGGCACAGGTATCAAATGAGACAGCGATGTCCCCAAGCGGAATTTCCCCAGTAAAATCAGCCTCAGGAGGTTGTGGCACACCGCCATCCGCCTCTGCGGCCAGATCCTCTGTCGGCCAGCTGAGAACATTGGTGGGAACAGGCTTTTCGCGGAATTCCGCATTCAGATCCGCAATGCGCGGATCATCGCAGGCCAGCAGCGAAATTTCGCACATGCTGGCGTCCAGCGCAAAATGCGCCAGCACAGCAGAGATTGCCTCGCCGGCCAGTGCCTCCAGGCCTGCGTCCTGCCAGCGGCCATCCTCGATAGTAATGTCAAGCGTCATGGTACGGTCGTGCATGCGCGGGAAACGCCCCCGCACCCCCGGAGTTAATTCACAATGATGAAGCCTGGCAGATCCACGTCAGGCGGGTGTTGAATCCGCGTCATAGGCCTCAATGATCGCAGCCACAAGCGGGTGGCGCACCACATCGCGGGCTGTGAAATAGTTGAAGCTGATCTTGGGGATCGTTTTCAGCAGCCGCTCAGCGTCGGCCAGGCCCGATTGCACCCCGCGCGGCAGGTCGACCTGGCTGCGGTCACCGGTGATTACCATGCGCGAGCCCTCGCCCAGGCGGGTCAGGAACATTTTCATTTGCATGGTGGTGGCGTTCTGGGCCTCGTCCAGCACCACAAAAGCATTCGACAAGGTGCGGCCGCGCATAAAGGCCAAAGGCGCGATCTCGATCCGCTTGTCCTCAATCAGCTTGGCCAGCTGCTTGCCGGGCAGGAAGTCGTTCAGCGCATCGTAGAGCGGCTGCATATAGGGATCGACCTTGTCCTTCATGTCGCCGGGCAGGTAGCCAAGCTTTTCCCCCGCCTCAACAGCCGGACGAGACAGGATGATGCGGTCGACGTGGCCGGTGATGAACATGGAAACCCCCACGGCGACGGCGAGGTAAGTCTTGCCGGTACCGGCCGGTCCAATGCCAAAGGCCAGTTCATGCTCGAACAGGGATTGCACATAGGCCTTCTGCGCCTCAGTGCGCGGCTCCACAAGCTTCTTGCGGGTCTTGATCTCCACCCGGCCGCCGCGGAACATCTGCAGCTGGCCATCGGGTTCGGCATCGTCGGAATCAGGCCCCATGCGCAGCTCGCGATCGATGTCTCCGCTTTCGACACTGCGCCCGGTTTCCAGCCGGTCATACAGTGCGGCCAGCACGCCTGCGGCCTGTTCCCGCGCGGAATCCTCCCCCATCACCGACAGCTGGTTGCCGCGGCGGACGATTTGCACGCCCAGTTTTTGTTCTATGTCAGCCAGGTTGCGGTCGTATTCGCCGCACAGGTCGATCAGCAATCGGTTGTCAGGGAATTCCAGCAGCACTTCGTGGGTTGCGGTCTGGGTCTGCGGGTCATTCAGGGCACTGATGGCCAAGCTGATCTCCTCAATCTGGCGTTGCCCTTTTAGTCTGCCTCCGCGGCGGCGATAGCGCAAGCAGGCGCTGCGCAAAATCACTTTATTGAAACAAAACAGCCGCCCCTTAGGGCGGCTGCTGCAGGCGGTCAAGGCCCCGGTCAGATCGGGTCTTTAAACGTTGAGCCTTCTTTGAACGGCCCCGTTGCCACGTTGCGCGGCAGGTCGCTGTTGCAGACCGGCATGCCGTCAGGTGTGCGGCGCAGATCGGCATAGCCCTCCAGGCCGTCGTCAATAATCCAATGCTCGCATCCCCGCGGATCGACCCAGATTCCGGCGGTCAGGTTGGATAGATCCAGCGAGCGGCCATCACCGATATGCTGGTCGCTGGTCTTGTCGATCGCCGGCGTACAGGCTGAAACTGCGGCGGCGGCAACGAGTACTGCGGTTGCTACTGTTTTCATCATCCCTCTCCCTCAGCGCAGGCAATAGATTTCGACACGGCGGTTTTGCGCCATATTGGCTGCGCTCGTGTTGGGCACCCGCGGGTCCCGTTCACCATAGGCGCGGATATCATTGATCCGGGCCCCGATAGAGCGGGCAACCTGTGCCACGGCATTGGCGCGGCGCTCTGACAGGCGGATGTTGTATTCATCGGAAGCACGGCTGTCGGTATGGCCCGCGATCACAAAGGACCGTGCGCCGTTCGCCTTGGCCTGCTGGAAAAACTCCCCCAAGCGCTGGCGCCCGGCGGCATTGATGTAATGCTTGTCGGTTGCAAAGAACTGGTCGGTCGGCATCACACCGCAGATTTTCCCGCGGCGGCAGACAGGTTTACCGTCCGGGGTCACATGCGGCGTCATGAATCCCTCGGCACCGTCGTCCATCACCCAATGTTCGCAGCCGTCCGGATCAACCCAAATGGTGGGCACATATCGTTCGCCCTTGATAGTCCGCTGCTGGGTTTGCGCGCTGGCAGACGCGGCAGCGATACCGAGCGCGGCCGTGGCAGCGGCAGCCAGCGCAATCGCCTTATTCACTGTGAGTATCGACACAACCAAAATTCCTTCACCTAAAGTTCCCCCCCAGGGTGTTGCCGCAGACAAGCAGCCACCGTTCAGGCCTCAAAAGCTAATTTATCTGATCGAGATGCAGTACACCCGCCTAATTGTTAATGTTTCCGGCCGGACTAAGCATCCCGGTTGAACACTCATCGCAATTCAGGAAAACTGTTCCCGGAAGTGGCGCAATGAAAATTCGCCTGGACGTGTCGGCCAACCGGGCAAGGAGCGGCCTGCGCAGAGATCGCCGGCAGATTCGGCCCGCTCAGCCCTGCTTAGCCGATCAACTCACCCGCAAGAGAGTTGGCGCCGGAGGAAACAATGCGCACACGGGCAAGATCACCCACTTCGCGGGTGCAATCCGCAACATGCACGGCGTGCAGATAGTCGGATTTGCCAACCATCTGCCCCGGCAGCCGGCCGGCCTTTTCAAACAGCACGCCTACCTCGCGCCCGACCATGCTGTCCTGAACTTCGCGCTGCTGCTTGGTCAGCAGGGCCTGCAAACGCTGCAGCCGGTCGTCCGCCGCAGCCGGGTCGACTTGCGGGCGCTCCGCCGCCGGGGTGCCGGGACGGGTGGAGTATTTGAAGGAATAGGCGGTGCCGTATTTCACCTCTTCCACCAGATCCATGGTGGCCTGGAAGTCCTCTTCGGTTTCTTCCGGGAAGCCCACAATAAAATCGCCAGAGATCAGGATATCTGGCCGCGCCGCGCGGATGCGCTCGATCAGGCGGATGTAGCTTTCGGCGGTATGGCTGCGGTTCATCCGCTTGAGGATTTTGTCCGATCCCGCCTGCACCGGCAGATGCAGATAGGGCATCAGCTTGGCGCAGGTGCCGTGCGCCTCGATCAGGTCGTCCTGCATGTCATTCGGGTGCGAGGTGGTAAAGCGGATGCGTTCCAGTCCGTCGATCTTGTCCAGCTCCCAGATCAGCTGAGCCAGGGTCAGATCACCATTGGGGCCGGCACCGTGGTAGGCGTTCACATTCTGGCCCAGCAGGGTGATCTCGCGCACGCCGCGCTCCACCAGATCCTGCGCCTCGCGCAGGATGCGGTCTGCGGGGCGCGAAACCTCGGCGCCGCGGGTGTAAGGCACCACGCAAAAGGCGCAGAATTTGTCGCAGCCTTCCTGCACGGTCAGAAACGCCGCGGGGCCGCGTTTGGCCTTGGGGCGGTTTTTCAGCTTCTCGAATTTGTCTTCTTCCGGGAAGTCGGTGTCCATAACCTTCTCCCCTTGCCGCGCCTTGGCTTCCATCTCCGGCAGGCGGTGATAGCTTTGCGGGCCCACCACCAGGTCGACCAGCGGCTGGCGGCGCATGATTTCCTCCCCCTCGGCCTGGGCCACGCAGCCTGCAACGCCGATCTTCAAATCCGGCTTTTCGGCCTTCAGCCCCTTGAAGCGGCCCAGCTCGGAGTAAACCTTTTCCGCGGCTTTTTCCCGGATATGGCAAGTGTTGAGCAGGATCATGTCGGCATCATCTGCCGATTTTGTCTCCACATACCCTTCACCGCCTAGCGCTTCAGCCATTCTTTCGCTGTCATAGACATTCATCTGACAGCCATAGGTCTTGATAAACAGCTTCTTCGGGGCGCTCATACGGGTCAGCCTTCCAGCCAGGGTTGGTAAAACAGCGGCTTGCCATACAGGCAATTGCCGCGGCTTGCAATGCAGCGGGATTTACCCGATTTTGGCGGCAAAGGCCAGAAAGGCAGGGCAGACCGGCATGATGTATTCTTCGCTGCAGGATTTCCTGAATGAAGGTAAGGCACTGCTGGCCAAAGGGCCGGTGGCGCTGGTCTTCATCGAAGATGAGGTGGAGATTGCCACCACCCTGCGCCACCATCTGCAAAGCGGTTTCAAGGCAGTCGTTGCGCTGATGCCCGATGCATTCGACCTGCCGCAGGATGTACGCGCCAAGGTGCACCGGGTGCCGTTTGACTGCGGGCCGCAAGGAGCTGTGACCGGGGCGGTGAATGCCGTGATTTCTGCCGCCCGGCCAGGCTGCTGGCTTTATTACTGCTACAATGCCGAATACCTGTTCTACCCGTTCTGCGAGGCCCGCAGCGTCGGTGAGATGCTGACGTTTCACACCGAGGAACGCCGCGATGCAATGCTCACATATGTGATCGATCTGTATGCGGGCGACTTGGCCGCCTGTCCCAGCGCGGTGTCGCTGGAAGCGGCTTACCTCGACAAATCCGGCTACTATGCGCAATCCCGCAAGGATCCGGAAACCGGCCACCCGCGGGAACGGCAGCTGGATTTCTTCGGCGGCGTGCGCTGGAGGTTCGAAGAGCATATTCCCGCCGCCAGCCGCAAGATCGACCGGATTTCCCTGTTCAAAGCAAAACCCGGGCTGGAGCTGCAATCTGATCACACCTTCAATGATCAGGAGTACAACACCTATGCCTGCCCCTGGCATCACAACCTTACGGCCGCGGTCTGTTCCTTCCGGACGGCAAAAGCGCTCAAGCGCAACCCCGGCTCAACCTTCGATATCGAGACCTTCCGCTGGCACAACTCGGCCCCGTTCGAGTGGCACTCGCGCCAACTGCTGGACCTGGGACTGATGGAACCCGGGCAATGGTTTTGAAACGGCAGTCCCAGCGGGTGAGCGAGGCCCGATGACACCAGCAAAAGCGGCAACAAAGAGGTAGACATCACTACTTCTTACACTCGCGGCGAGATCGCATTGAAGTTGGGCTGCATCACCGCTTGAAAGCCCGGAAATTCCGCGCCGGAAACCTGACGGGCAACGCTAGGCACGCGCTCACGGCAGAGAGCGAAAAGATGCGGCCCCGTTTGGCAAATCGTCGGCAATCCCGCCATGCGCAAGAAGCGGCACGCCCCTCCCCTCTCCCAGCAAGAAGCTCTTCGTGTCACACCGGAAACCATCCGGCAGGGATACCCGGCAGTGGCCGCGACTGGCCCTGCCGTTTAGATCGGAAGAGCCATTCCCACTTTGGTGCGCTCCATCGCGACCGATGTCCGGAACCGGCGGACATTGGAGTTCTCAAAGAACAGCCGGTGGGTGAGCGCCTCAAAATCCTGCATGTCCTGAGCCGTGCAGATCAGAATGAAATCGGCATCCCCGGTTACATAATAGCATTGCTGCACCTGAGGATCGGCCTTGGCCCGCTTGCGGAAGTGGTCCAGCTGATCCAGCGACTCCCGGTCCAGTTCCACCAGCACGATAAAGGTCATCTTGTAGCTGAAGCGGGCCGGGTTGAGGACTGCGACCTCCTGCTGAATCAGGTCAGATTCCCGCAGCTTTTTCAGCCGCCGCTGAACGGATGGCACAGACAGAGAGCAATCCTGGGCCAGCTGCTCCAGCCCGATTCGGCAATCCTGCTGAAGCAGGCGTAAAATGGTCAGGTCGGCGTCATCCAGATTGGTTGTCATGAGTCAAACCCGCCACCATTGCCGCCCAAACAGAGAAATTTTCTCGACCTTACCGCCATTCATGAAAATTTCAAGCAATTGGCCTGTGGTAGTTTCCTGGCCATGGAAAATTCAGACACTCTCAGCTTTAGTCCAGCCTTCGAACGCGCCCTGGAATTCTTCCGGGCACAGGAGAACTACGAGGCCTCGCCGCTGTGCGCTCTGCGCGCCCCGAATGACATCACCGTTCTGGCCAAGGACGAAACTGGCCGGATGGGGCTTGGCGCCTTCAAAGCGCTCGGCGCGCCCTATGCCGTTGCCCGGATCCTGGCGCAGGCCTGGCAGCGGAAGACGGGGGAGGCGCTGGCACTGGACCGCTTGAATGACAGCGATCTCCGCGCGTTTGCCGCCGCGCATACCTTTGTCTGCGCAAGCGCCGGCAACCACGGCATGGGTGTTGCAGCGGGCGCGCGTGCAATGGGAGCCAAGGCGCGCATCCATCTGGCAAAAACCGTTCCGGAAAGCTTTGCCGGACGCCTGCGGGAGCTCGGCGCCGAAGTGGTGCGCTCCGGCGATGTCTATGATGAAAGCGTTGCCGCCGCGATTGCCGACGCCGGGGAAAGCGGCGCGGTGCTGCTGGCTGACGGAACCTGGGAAGGCTACACCGAAATTCCGAAATGGGTGATGGAAGGCTATTGCGTCATCGCCGAGGAAATGCGGGCAGAGTTCGAAGCCTCCGGAAACTGGCCCACCCACGTCTATCTGCAGGCGGGCGTCGGAGGCCTTGCTGCCGCCATGGCCTATATGATCCGGCACAACTGGGCCGAACAGCCGGAGCTGATCGTTGTCGAGCCCGAGGCTGCGGCCTGCCTTCAGACCAGCCACAAGGCCGGCACCCCCACCCGCGCCGACGGCCCCGACTCCAGCATGGGCCGCCTCGACTGCAAGGAACCTTCTATCGTGGCCTGGCACGCGCTGGAAAAGGCCGGCGTCTCCTATGTGGCGCTGTCGGAAGCAGAAGGCGAGGCAGCTGCCCGCGCAGTAGCGGAACTCGGCATTGAAACAACCCCGTCCGGCGCGGCCGGTTACGGTGCGCTCTGCAAATGGGCACCAGATCAAGGCAAGGCATTCCGCCCCCTTGTGATTATTTCGGAAGGCGCCGCGTAAGCGGCGCAGGAGAGGACGATCCAAATGACTAACTTCACCCGCAAGCTGCTGGCTTCGGCAGTGCTGATTGCCGGAATGGCAACGTCAGCAGTCGCGGACACCTGGAAATTCGCTTCTGAGGAAGACAAGGGCGACGTTCAGGACATCTTCGCTCAGGCCTTTGCCGACAGCATCAAAGAGCAGTCCGGCGGCGACATCAAGGTGCGCATCTACTACTACGGCCAGCTGGGCACCGAAAATGATATCGTCGAGCTGACCTCCAAGGGCACCGTGCAATTCGTCTCAGTCGGCACTGGCCATCTGGGCTCCTATGTTCCCGAAGCGCAGGTTCTGGATCTGCCCTATCTGCTCGGCGGCGACACCGATGTGATCCGCAAGGTGCTGACCACCAGCCCGACTATCTATGAAGGCCTGAGCGAGAAGTTCGAGAAGGTGAACCTCAAGCTTCTCACCATGATTTCAGAAGGTGAAATGGCCTGGGGCGCGAACAAGCCGATCCGCTCTCCGGAGGATTTCGACGGTCAGAAGGTCCGCACCTTCACTTCGACCATTCCGGTGGAAACCTACAAGGCCTTTGGCGCCAACCCCACGCCGCTGTCCTGGGGCGAGGTCTACGGCGCGCTGCAGCTCAAGACCGTTGATGGCATGGTGAACCCCGTCTACTTCATCTACAACGCCAAGTGGCATGAGGTGCAGGACTACCTGATCTTCCCGGGCCAGCAGCCTTATGTCGGCACCGTGTCGACCAACAGCGAATGGTTCAACGGGCTGCCTGCAGAACAGCAGGGCATGATCCGCACGGCGGTTGCCGCAGCTGAACAGGCGGCGCACGACTACCAGATCTCGATCAATGCCGAGAACATGGAGAAGATCAAGGCAGAGCGCCCGGATCTGCAAGTCGTGGTGCTGACCGAAGAGGAACGCTCGGTATTCGAAGAGCTGAGCACCAGCCTGCACGAAACCTTCTATGACATAGTCGAAAACGCCTACGACGATGCGGACAAAGCCAGCGCCCGAGAAGGCGCCAAGGCAATCCTGGAAGGCCTGCAGTCCGACGTTGCAAGCGCCAACTGATCCGCTTTTCTGAAAACAGAGGGCGCGGCTTCCCGGACAGGGAGGGCCGCGCCTTTCCTTGGAGCGCGCGTCCTGGCGGCGCGCGGGGAGATGGACATGAAAACCTTGCTTCTTGCCCTGAGCAAAGGCACCGAATTCATCGAGAAAGCCATCATCATTCTGGCGGTTCTGCTGATGATGATGAATTCCACCGCCAACGCCATCGGCCGCTACGGTTTTGGCAAAAGCCTGTATTTCTCGGAGGAGCTGAACCAGTTCCTGATCGTCGCGGTGACCTTCGTCGGGTTTGCCTACGCGGTCCGCAAAGGTCGCAACATCCGCATGACCGCAGCCTATGACACCCTGCCGCCGCGCGGGCGCAAGGCGCTGATGATGCTGATCACTTTCACCACCAGCGCGCTCCTGCTGTTCCTCGCCTATCAGGCGGTGTTCTACGTAGTGGAGATCAAGGCAGTGAACCGGCTGAGCCCGGCGCTGCAGTTCCCGGTCTACAGCATCTATGCGGTGATCCCCGTCGGCCTGGCCATGGCCGGGCTGCAGTACCTGATCGCGTTCCTGATGAACCTCACCCACGAGGGGACCTGGCTGTCTTACGAGGTGGAGGAAAGCAAAGCCGAAGAGATTGGGGTCTGAGATGGAATTTCTGAACGATATCATCGCGGGCGAGCTTGATACCTATGTCATCACCGCAGCGCTGGTTGTGCCAATGGTGCTGCTGCTGTTTCTCAGCTATCCAATGGTGGTGCCGCTGGTGGCGGCAACGCTGATCGGCCTGGTCCATTTTTCGCAAAGCGACACCGGCGTGGTGATCCAGCAGATGGTGACGGGGATCTCTCCCAATGCACTGATTGCGGTGCCGATGTTCATCCTGGCCGCCGATATCATGGCCCGCGGCCATACTGCCAACAATCTCCTGGGCCTGATCCAGGCCTATGTCGGCCACCGCCGCGCCGGCCTGCCGATCACCGCCTGTATCGCCTGCACTCTGTTCGGGTCGGTTTCCGGGTCGACCCAAGCCACGGTGGTCTCGATCGGCCAGATCATGCGGCCGCGGCTGCTCAAGGCCGGCTACAAGGACAGCTTTGTCATGGCGCTGATCATCAACGCCAGCGACATCGCCTTTTTGATCCCGCCCAGCATCGGCATGATCCTTTATGGCACGCTGGCCAATACCAGTGTCGGAGAGCTGTTCATCGCCGGCATCGGCCCAGGCATCGTGCTGGCGGTGCTGTTTTCCGTCTACTGCTACTTCTACAGCGTCTGGCAAGGCGATCTGATCTCGCTGGTCCCCAAAGCCACGGGTGCTGAACGGCGCGCTGCCATCAGGAAAGCCATCCTGCCGCTCGGCTTCCCCGTTCTGATCGTCGGAGGGATATATTCCGGCGCAGTCACGCCAACCGAGGCCGCGTCCTTCTCTGTGCTGTATGCGCTGATCGTGGAATGCGTGATTTACCGCGAACTCAAGCTGGACGATGTGCTGGACGCTGCCCTCAGCACCGGACTGATTACCGCTGTTGTCTTCATTCTTGTGGGCGCAGGGCAGGCATTCTCCTGGTACATCTCCTTTGAGCAGGTGCCGCAGGGGCTGCTGGAGCCTCTCAAGCTTGAAGGCGCGTCGCAGGAGTATATCCTGTTCATCATTGCGCTGTGCTTCTTTGTCGGCTGCATGTTTGTCGACTCGCTGGTGGTGCTGGTGATCCTGACCCCGATCTTCGTGCCGGTCATCGACGCCTCCGGCCTGGATCCGGTGCTGGTGGGGGTCATGATCACGCTGCAGATGGCCATCGGATCAGCAACGCCGCCGTTCGGCTGCGACATCTTCACGGCGATTGCGATCTTCAACAAACCCTACTTGCAGGTGATCCGCGGCACGCTGCCCTTCTTCCTGATATTGGCGCTGATGACGGCTTTGCTGATCTATGTGCCAGGAATTGCGCTGTTCCTAAGGGACCTTGCAGCCTTGTAGAACCGGGAACCAAGCCTTCCCCAAAGAAGGCGGAGTTTTTGCTCCGCCTTCTTTGTGCCGCTTTGCAGCCGAAACCGCCTGGAACTGCGCCAGGCAAGCAATCTGCCTGCGGTAAACGTAACATTGTGCCCAGGCTGCTAGTGCATAGCCCGGACCCCGCCAACTGGCCCGCGGGTGTCAGGCAGAAACGTCTGTTTGCGGTCCTGAACCGGTGTCACCCCATAGAATTTTCGGTAATGGAGCGTCAGAGTGGACGAACTGGCATATCCGACAGCATGGGCGATGTCCGAAATGCTGTCCCAGGAATACCGCACCATCTGCCGGGCGGCCTTCAGGCGCTGGCGGCGGTAGTACTCGCCCGGGCTGAGGCCTGTTGCAGTGCGGAAACTGCGCTCCAGCTGGCGCGGGGAAATCCCGGCCATGCGGGCGACATCTCGGATGCCGACAGGGGTTTCGACGTTCTCGGAAAAGATGGACATCGCCTGTTTGACTGCCGGCGGCATCTGGTCAACGGTGCGGCCGCTCTGCAGCACCGGGACTTTCTGCCGGGCGCTGCCGCTGCGGATGACAGGGTGCTGAAACAGGCAGGCAACCTCATTCATTGCCGCCTCGCCCAGCGCATGGCAGATCAGATCCAAAGCCAGATCGAACATCGCCGCCGCCCCGGACACCGTATGAATTGTCCCGTCACGCACAGCCAGCCTGTCAACTGCCGTGCTGTCCGGAAAGGCGGTTTCGAAGGCTGTGCGGTAGCACCAGTGAACCGCGCAGCGCCGTCCGGAAAGAACTCCGCTGCGCGCCAGAGGGAAAACCCCGCCGGAGACTGCGCCCAGCGCAATGCCGTGACGCGACAGATAGCGCAGCCGGCCCGGTCCTGCCACGGGATCCTCAAACTCGGCCTCAGGTCCGGACAACAGAAACAGGCAATCAACCCCCTCCAAATCCGCCAGGCTGCTGTCCGCTGTGAACTGCACGCCCGCTGATGCCGCGGCAGGCGCGCCGGTCTCGGTCACCAGAGACCAGGTGAACACCTGGTGCCCGGCAAGTTCATTTGCGGTGCGCAGGGGCTCCATTGCCGCGGTGAGGCAAGCCAATGGAAAGCCGGGAAACAGCAGGAATCCTATGCGGCGGAGCGGGGCGGGTCCAAAGTCGCTGGAATGCACGGTCATGACGTTACTCCAGCCCCAGGGCTTCTTTCTTGGCACGCGCCCAGGTGGTGACCAGATGGTCCACCATCAGTCCCATAAAGGCTACCGCAAGGCCAAGCACCAGCCCCTTGCCCACGTCGGTGGAGGACAGCGCCCGCTGCATTTCCTGGCCCAGATCCTGGGTTCCGATGAAGGCTGCAATGATGACCATGAACAGCGAGAACATCACCGACTGGTTGACCCCGACCATGATGGTGGGCAGGGCCATCGGCAGGCGCACTTTCCACAGGGTCTGCATCCGGGTGGCGCCGGACATGTCGGCAGCCTCGATCAGGGTTTCCGGCACCTGCCGCAGCCCCTCGATGGTATAGCGCACCAGCGGCACCGCAGCGAACAGGACAACGGCGCCGACCACGGCCACATCATTGACGCCGAACAGCATGACAACCGGGATCAGGTAGATGAAGCTGGGGAAGGTCTGCAGCGTGTCGCAGATCAGCAGAGCGATGCTTGCGCGCTTTTCATTGAACGATCCCCAGATACCCAGCGGGAAGCCCATCGCTGCGGCAATGCAGACAGCGACCACCACGGTGTAAACCGTGATCATGGCGCGGTCCCACCAGCCGGAGATAGCGATAAGGCCGAAGAAGGTGAGGCATACCAGCGCGGAACGCAACCCGCCGATGGCCCAGCCTGCCGCAGCCAGCAGCGCCAGCACAGCCGCATAGGGCATCCACAGGAAGGCATCGCGGATCGGGATCAGAACCCAGGTGATCAGAAACCAGCGCAGCCATTGCGTAACTGGGTCGATCAGCACGATGAACCAGTCCGCAACCGCATCAATCGGCTTGGAGATGGTGAAGGCGTCGCGGCGCCCGATCTGATCCATCAGCGGGATAAACTGCGCCAGCACCAGGCAGGCCAGCGACAGGCCGATGCCCAGAAGCAGGAACTTGTTGCGCACCGCAAAGGAGGTCCCTTTCTCGAAATGCTCCGGCTGCTTGGTGGCCCAGGCCTTGGTGCAGCGGTCCAGCATAACGGCGAGCAAAACGATGGTGATGCCAATCTCAACCGAGCGTCCGATCTTCAGGGCTTGCAGCAGCTGCAGAAGCTTCTGGCCAAGGCCCGGCATGCCAATGAAGCTGGCAAGAACCACCATGGCCAAGCATTGCATGATCACCTGGTTGACGCCTACCAGAATTTCGGTCCTTGCGGTGGGAATGCGCACATGGCGCAACAGCTGCCAGCGGGTGGAGCCGCACATATGGCCGCTTTCGATCACCTCATGCGGGACCTTGCGCAGCCCCAGCAGGGACATGCGGATCATTGGCGGCACCGAGAAAATGATGGTGACAATTGCACCCGCCTTGGGACCGACACCAATGAACACGACAACCGGGATCATGTAGGCGAAATGCGGCAGGCTCTGCGCAATGTTCAGGATCGGGTTCAGGATTTTCTCAAATGTTTTTGAGCGCCAGGCAAGGATGCCCATGACCAGACCGAACAGGATCGAAAACGGCGCCGCGACAACGATCACGGAAAGGGTTTCCATTGCCCATTTCCACTGCCCCATTACAGCGATCCAGACAAAGGTTCCGCCCGTCAGAAGCGACAGCCGCCAGCCTTGCAGGGCGTAACCGATCACAAAGCCGATGCTGGCGATCACGGTCCATGGAATGGGGCCGATCCGGGGCCAGCGGTTCTTACCGTAGAGCAGGTTGGCGGTCACATCCAGCAGCCATTCCACGCCGTCTGCAAATGCGCGGGTCAGATAGAGCAGGCCCAGATCATCACGCACAAAAATAAAGATCGCATTGATCCAATCGGCGAAGGGCAGGATCAGCCATTCCGGCGGCCGCACCAACCCGTCTGGCAGCACCGAATTCCCAACCGCCAGAAGGCAAGCAGCGGTGAAGATGGCCCAGCCGATCCTGGCTCTTGTCCAGATCTGGGGTTTGCCGGTGTGCACCATCGTCAGGTCTGTCATGATCCCTCTCCCAGCAGCACATTGAGTGCTTCCTGGCGGCTCATCGCGCCGACAAGGGTGCCGGCATTATTCGCCACGGGCAGGAAATCGCGGCTGTCGTTGACCAGCAGCCGCGCCAGTTCGGAAATGGTCTGCCGTTCGCCGACCGGCGCACCGGTCAGGCTGTAGCCGTTCACCTCGCGTGCCAGCACGCCTGCGTGAACAACCCGGGATTTCTCAATTTCCTCGGTGAACTTGGCGACATATTCGGTGGCCGGGTTCAGCACGATCTGGTCGGGGGTGGCGCATTGCTCGACGACACCATCCTTCATGATCGCGATGCGGTCGGCGAGTCGCAGCGCCTCGTCAAAATCGTGGGTGATAAAGACGATTGTTTTGCCCAGCATCTCTTGCAGGCGCAGGAATTCGTCCTGCATCTCGCGGCGGATCAGCGGGTCGAGGGCAGAAAACGGTTCATCCAGAAACCAGATATCCGGCTCGATCGCCAGGCTGCGGGCGATCCCGACGCGCTGCTGCTGGCCGCCGGACAGTTCGCGCGGGAAATAATCCTCGCGTCCGGACAGGCCGACCAGCTCAATCACTTCCAGCGCGCGGGCACGGCGTTCGTGGCGGTCCTGGCCGCGCATTTCCAGCGGGAAGGCGACATTGTCCAGCACGGTACGGTGCGGCAGCAGGCCAAAGCTTTGAAACACCATGCCCATTTTGTTACGGCGCAGGTCGATCAGCTCTTTCTCGGACATTGCTCCGATGTTCTGACCCTCGACCTGGACCTCGCCGCCGGTGATGTCGATGAGCCGCGACAGGCAGCGGACAAAAGTTGATTTTCCGGAGCCGGACAGCCCCATAATCACCAGCATTTCGCCCTTGGCAATGTCCAGGGAAACGTCCCGCACCGCGGCGATGTAACCTGCCTGGCGGATCTCATCAAAGCCCGGGTTGCCGGTCAGCGACTTAAGGTATTGTTCCGGCTGGGCTCCGAACAGCTTCCAGACGTTCTTGCAGGAAATGACAGGGGAGGCGGCAGTCATGATTCTACTTTCCTTAGCAAAGGCGCCGGGGCAGCGGACTGCCCCGGCACTCAGGAGGGAGGTGAGGGGCTTATTCGGTCCAGGGTTTCCAGACGTCTTCATTGGCCTCCAGCCATTCGGCAGCGGCGTCCTCCGGCTCCATTTCGTCGATGTCGACGAGCTTGGCCATTTCCGCGATCTGCGGGTTGGTGAAGCTGATCTTGGTCAACGTTTCATAGGCCGCCGGCCATTTGTCTTTCATACCGTCCCAGGCGGCTTTCTTGAGGTAACCGTTGGCCGGGTTGCCGCAGTCATAGGTCGCGTCAGGGTTGGGGCCGACGGCAGGATCCTTGTCACATCCTTCTTCCCAGGCCGGGAATTCCACGAATTCACCCGGCCAGACAGCCTCGGCGAAGTTCGGGGTCCAGTTAAAGATCACCACGGGTCTCTTGGTCTTTTCAGCTGCAGCAACTTCGGCCCACAAAGCCGAGGCAGAACCCGCGTTGACCACCGTGAAATTCATGTCCAGCGCTTCAACACGTTCCGCATCATGCTTGAGCCAGTCGACGGGGCCGCCCAAAAAGCGCCCCTTGTCGCCGGTTTCCGGGGTTGCAAAAGCGGCGGCGCAGTCGTTCAAGGCTTCCCAGCTCGGCAAGCCGGGGCACGCTTCCTTGGTCCAGGCCGGGTACCACCAGTCTTCGCGGGTGACGGCGTTGTGATCGCCAGCGTCATGGAGACCGCCCTTGGACAGGGCCTCGTTGAAGGATTTGCCAAAGGCGCCTTCCCAGACTTCCAGCTCCAGCGTGACATCCCCCAAGCGGACGGATTCGTAAACGGCCTGACTGTCGGTGGAGACATATTCCACGCTGTTACCCATGGTCTCGAAAATCTGGCCGACAACGTGGCTCATCACGATCTGGCTGGACCAGTTATGAATGGGAATAATAATCGGATCAGAGGAATCTTCCGCCATTGCCATCGGAGCTGCCATCGCCATCACCGCGGCAGTGGCCAAAAGGTGTTTCCGGAATTTCATGTGTTTCTCCCTGTTGTCGCAGCCCCGGTCCTGACGGCCTGAGCCTTTTGCTGTGTGAAAGCCATGCTTTCGGGGAAGGAGGCTAGGCAGCAAATGTGAACAGGTCAGCCCGGCGGAATGAACAGACTGGTTAGCCATGTGAAAATTTGTTAACAGACAGGAAGAAAAGCGGGGAAAACGAAAATGGCGCATATTCTGATCATCGAGGATGAACCGGTCACCCGAAGCACCCTCGCCAGTTATCTGGATGCGCAAGGGTACAGTATTTCTCAGGCCGAAACGGCCGAAGAAGCGGAACGCATACTGCAATCCAGGGATGTTGATTTGCTCTTGGTCGATATCAATCTGCCTGGCAAGGACGGGTTGCAAATCACCCGGGAGCAACGGGCAAAGTCCGAGATGGGAATCATTCTGGTGACTGGCCGGGATGACGAGGTCGACAGGATTGTTGGGCTGGAACTTGGCGCGGATGACTATGTCTGCAAGCCGTTCAACCGGCGTGAACTGCTGGCGCGGCTGAAAAACCTGCTGCGCCGGACCCAGGAGGCACGGCGTCTGTCACGCCGGGTTTATACCTTCGGCAACTTCCGGTTCGATGTTGCCGCACGGCATCTGCAAACCTTGGAAGGAGACAGCGTTCCGCTGACCCGGGCGGAGTTCGAAGTGCTCGACATGCTGATTAGCCGGGCGGGAGAGGTTGCCTCGCGCGATGCGCTGATGAGCCGGGTCACCCACCGGCAATACGGCGCCAATCCGCGCACCGTGGATGTGCTGATCAGGCGCCTGCGGGGCAAATTGGAAGAAGAACCTGCCAATCCGCGAGTGATCACCACTGTGCATGGCGAAGGCTACGTTTTCACTGCTCCCCTGGGCTGATTGGCGCTGTCTCGCAAAATTCCCGCCAGAGCCTCCAGGACTTTCGGAGCCAGTGCGCTCAGTTCGCGCATGTGCCCGGCGGCGGCTGACAGACTGCCTTCGGCCGCAGCCTCTTCAAGGTCACCCAGCAGGTCAGCCAGGTCCTGTTGCCCGAAACTGCTGGCCGCCCCTTTTGCACGGTGAGCTTCCTGTGCCAAGCGCGCCAAATTCTGCCCTGCCTGGGCGGCGCTCATCTTCTCGATACTCCGCGGCAACTCCTGCTGGAAGAGCAAGGCAATTTCATATGCCCGGTCCGCCCCCAGGTCCTGAATGTTTTCCCGCATCTGCCGCTGCAAGCCTGCATGCCTGTCCCCCTGAGGAGAGGCTTGCCGGGCTGAAAGATAAATAGCGCCCTCGCGCCCTTGGGTGACGCTTTGCAGCGCTTGGGCAAGACGTTCCGGAGAAACCGGCTTGGCCACAAAGCCATTCATCCCTGCCTGCAGGTGCGTTTCGATCTGCTCCTCCTGCACATGCGCAGAAATACCGATAACCGGCAATTTGGACAGCCGGGGGTCCGGCATCGCGCGCAGGCGGCGGGTAGCCTCGGTACCGCTGATGCCCGGAAGGTTGACGTCCATCAGCACCAAGTCGACCCGAATTTCCGGCAGCAACGACAGCGCCTGCTCAGCGCTTGCCACACATTGGCAGCTGTGGCCCATTCGCTCTAAATAACCCCGTGCAACCATTTGGTTGATTTCATTGTCCTCCACCACCAGAACCGACAACGGATTTTCTGCCTGCCGGATCGGAGCGGGTGGCTCTTCCCGCGTCAGAGCTGCGGGATCTCCTGGTCCCAGTTCTACCGTCAATGTGAAAACAGAGCCGACATTCTTGGTGCTTTCCAAAGACAGCCTAGCTCCGATGGCCTGAGCAAAATGCCTGCTGATCGCAAGCCCCAGGCCGGTGCCGCCGAATTTGCGGGCTGTTTCCGTGTCTTCTTGCTCGAAGGCTTCGAAAATACGGGCCTTGGCTTCTTCCGAAATGCCCTTGCCGGTATCGCTGACTTCAAAAGTAACGCGGTGTCCCCGGCCGGCATTGCCGCCAGTGCGGACCCGCAGAATGACTTCTCCTTCATCGGTGAACTTAAGCGCGTTGGACAGCAGGTTGAAAAGGATTTGCCGCAACTTCGCGGCATCCCCTACCACCACGTCCGGCAATTCTTCAGGTGCGTCCAGCCAGAGGTGAACCCCTTTGCTGTCCGCTCCGGGGCGCAGCAGCACGACAATGTCATTGATCAGGCCGCGCAGGGTAAAAGTGGTATCCTCCCGTTTCAGCGCACCGCTTTCAATCTTGGAGTAATCCAGGATGTCGTTCAGAATTTTCAGCAGGTTCTGACCCGAAACCAGCGCCGCACGGAGCCGCTCCATCTGCGGGGGCGGCAGGCCCTCATCCGAGAGACTGCGCAGCATGCCCAGCACACCGTTCATCGGCGTGCGAATCTCGTGGCTCATCATCGCCAGGAATTCAGACTTTGCCTGATCCGCCGCCTCCGCCTTCTGCCTGGCCTCGTCATGAGCTTCGACCTCCTCGCGGAGCCGTTCAGTTTGCTCGTCAACAAGGGATTGCAGGTTGTTGCGATGCTCTCTCAGCTCCTGCTCATTGCGGTCGCGAACCTTTTCCAGTTCCATCTTGTCGAGCGCCTGCTGCCGGAACACTTCAACCGCGGCCTCCATTCGGGCAATCTCATCCTGCCCGCGGGGCCGTACCGGATGATCCAGCTGGCCGCGCATCAGCGCCGCCATTGTGCCGGCCAGCTGATTGAGGCGCCGGGTAATGCTGCCGCGGACATAGAACCACAGGACGGCCAGGGACAGCAGGAGCCCGGTGATGGCGGCAAACCCGTTGCGCAGCTGCGCCCGCTGGATATCCGCAGCCGCGGCATTGCCTGAGCTGATCGCCCGCTCCTGCGCCTGATCGGCGACGGCAGAGGCCTCGTCGCCCAGCCGCAGCGCGGTGTTCTGAAGCTCCTGCTTGAGGGAGGTGATACGGGTCTCTGTGGTCAGGATACGGCCACGCAAATCAAACAGCCCGGCGTTGCTTTCTGGTACAGTCCGCAGCTGCTCCGCATAGCCTTCCGCCTGCTGGCGGCGCCCGGGATCGCGGATCGCCTTGATCCGGCGGGATACGATTTCCAGCCGGCTGGTCAGCGCGGTTTCGATTTCCTCCAGCTCAGCCGTGGTGTCGGCCTCTTCGATCCGGTTGATCATCAGCCCGATTTCGGCGGTTTGCGACCGCAGCTCGAACATCAGGCCAAGCTGAAACAGGTCGACCTCAATCAGCTTGTCGAGCATATCCGTACGGGCTTGTTCCTCGACAGGTGAGGTGCCAGGGCTGTAGAGGCTCGAAATAACGGCTGTGGTACCCATTTCCGCGTTGGCAACCAGCGTGTCGGCCATGCTCAGAAGATTGTTCGCGGCAGTCAGGTTGCGGCCGGTCAGCTGCTTGAAGCCGCTGTGCAGCGCGATGCGCGTCTCCACCAGTTCGTCAAGCAGTGCAAGCACCCGGGCAGCATCCGTTACCGTATCCCGCAGACGGCCGGACCCGCTGATCCCGCCGCGCTCCAGCGCGTCCAGGCGCCGGGTCAGTGCCTGGACCTGGTCGGAGAGAAACTGCGCCCGGTTCGCGCGCTCCGCCTGGGTCGTGACAGCCGCAAGCTCCGGGGCGATGGCTATGATGCGGGTGCTTTCCTCGGCCATCCCCCGCACCTCGGCAATGGCCGGAATGGTTTGGCTGATCACTTCCGCCTGGCGCCGTGCAAGCACCCGCAGTTCCACAAGCCCCAGAACGCCGGCAAGGGTCGGCAACCCCGCAATGACGATGAATGCGAGGCCCAGTTTTCCGCCCAGGCCGAGTTTTCCTAACATTCAAATACTTTCGCCTGCATTGGCGGATTTCGCAATTTTGAATTTCCCTTTCGCGGCCCGCTCCCTATCCTCTGTGCCTGATACATAGAGGTCTTCATGCGCGCATTCTGTCTATTGCTCTTCACACTCCTGTCCTTGCCGGCAGCAGCGGACAGCTGGCGCGTGCAGGTGCCTCGGACTGCTTTTGACTATGGCAGCGGGTTGGAAACCATTGATTATGCTCCGCTTGAACAGGCGTCCCAAGCCTGGCGGCTGTGCATCGCCTATCCGCATTTGAAAGACGCCTACTGGCTGAGCGTCAACTACGGGATGGTAGCGGAAGCGGCCCGGCTGGGCGTCTCGTTCAAACTTGTGGAAGCCGGCGGTTATCCCAACTTGCAGCGGCAGATAGAGCAGACGGAGGAATGCGTCGCTGACGGAGCAGATGCTCTGATCCTCGGCACCGTATCGTTTTCTGGCCTCACCAGCACGGTAAAGCGGATTTCGGCCTCGGTGCCGGTGATAGCCGCGGTGAATGACATCGCAAACGCCGGCATTACCGCAAAGGCAGGTGTATCCTGGATAGAAATGGGCGCCGAAGCAGGCAGGATCATTGCCGCGCGCCACCCCAAAGGCTCTGCCCCCGTCAAGGTCGCCTGGTTTCCGGGACCTGAGAATGCGGGCTGGGTCACCTTTGTGGAGAAAGGGTTCCGGGCCGCGCTTGCAGACAGCTCCGCCGTGGTTGCCGTGACAAAATACGGCGATACCGGCCGCGAAATTCAGGTGCGGCTGGTCGAGGAAGCGCTCGATGAAATTCCGGACCTTGACTACATCGCCGGCTCCGCACCCGCTGCCGAAGCCGCGGTGTCGGTGCTTCGCGCCCGCGGCATGCAGGGGCAGGTACAGGTGGTCTCGGACTACATGACCCACGCGGTGTACCGCGGGGTGCTGCGCGACCGCATTATCGCAGCACCATCGGATTTTCCGGTGCTGCAAGGACGGCTGGCGGTTGAGATGGCCGTCCGTGCGATTGAGGGCAGCCTGCAAGTCAAACACGCTGGACCGGCAATCAGGGTGTTCAGCCGGGCCTCGGCCGGAGAGGACCTGCTGGAGCAAACCCTGGCTCCGGCAAGTTTTGTTCCTGTCTTCGACTTTCGGCCGCAACGGTAACGGAAATGCAGCCTGGGGCGTTTTTCTCCCGCCCCGCCCGGTTATTGACCGCCAGCGCGCGACCGGCCATCCTTCAGCGAAACCTGCCCGCTGCTGATTGGCCCGTGGCAGGTTTCCTGCGGCGGTCGTGACAGTGAGGCCAGCAAGATGCCGAAGGCGGAAAAGAAAGCATATCTGCATGACACGCACCGGCTGTGTGATCCTGCGCAGACGCTTGCCGCGGTCCGCCCGCATCTGGCCGGAATGGGCATCACCCGGATTGCAAACCTGACCGGACTGGACCGGGTCGGCCTGCCTACGGTGATGGTGACGCGGCCGAATTCACGGTCCGTTGCCGTGTCATTAGGCAAGGGGCTGACTCTGGAAGCAGCACAGGCCTCAGGTGTGATGGAGGCAATCGAGACCTGGCATGCGGAAAGGGTCACCCTGCCCTTGCGGCTGGCCAGTTTTCAGGACTTGCAAAAGGATGCCCTGGTGGCAGACGTGGAGCGGCTGCCGCGCGTGACCGGCACCGGCTTCAACCCGCAGCGCCGGATGCTGTGGATCGAGGGAACAGATCTCGCGACAGACAAATCGCATTGGCTGCCCTATGAAATGGTGGACACTGATTACACCAGCCCGCCTTGCGGCGGGCAAGGGGCTTTCCCCCGCACGACTAACGGGCTGGCCTCGGGAAACAACCTGGCTGAAGCCACCTGCCATGCCATTTGCGAACTGATCGAAAGGGATGCGATCACCTTGTGGCACCATGCTCCTGCTGGACCTCGGGTTGACCCTGCGGCCATTGATGACCCCCGCTGCCGCGTGGCAATGGACCGGTTTGCCGCCGCCGGGCTGCAAGCGGGCGTCTGGGACATCACCTCGGACATCGGCGTTGCCGCGTTCCATTGCATGATTTGCGAAACAGGCAGCCGTCCAGGCCATATCGGAATAGGCAGCGGCTGCCACCCGGACCGGAATATTGCCTTGCTGCGGTCTCTCACCGAGGCCGCGCAGACACGGCTCACCTATATCTCCGGCGCACGCGACGATCTGGACCCTGAGGAGTTCACGCCTTCAGCCTCTGCGGAACGCGCTGAATATGTCCGAAGCCTGCTGACCAGGACAAAGGCCGTTGCGCGGTTACAGGACTGCCCATCCTTTTCGTCCACCTCGTTCGAAGAGGACCGGGCTTGGCTGCTGCGCAGACTGCGCGCGGCGGGCATGCAGCAGGTCTTGATCGTTGACCTTTCACGCCGGGACCTGGGGATTTCAGTTGTGCGAGCGGTCATCCCTGGCTTGGAAGCTCCGCACGACGACCCGGATTTCATCCCTGGCGGGCGGGCATCAAGGACAGCGGAGGCAAGTATTTGACAACCGTGGTGTTTGCCGGCCCCACGATCGGGGCAAAGGATGTGCAGGCTCTGCTGCCGGGGGCCATCGTCCTGCCGCCTGCAAGCCAGGGAGACATCTACCGTAGTGCCGTTCAGGGGGCGAAGGTAATCGGGCTGATCGACGGGTATTTCGAAGGGGTGCCCTCTGTGTGGCACAAGGAAATCCTCTGGGCGATGGAGCAGGGAATCGCTGTGTTCGGGAGCGCCAGCATGGGTGCCTTGCGCGCGGCAGAGCTGTCGGGCTTCGGAATGATCGGTATTGGCAGAATTTATGAAGCCTATGCCTCCGGTGCGATCTGCGACGATGATGAGGTTGCGGTCCTCCACAGCCCAGCAGAGCTTGGCTTTGCCCCGCTGAGTGAACCGATGGTCTCGATCCGCGCGACGGTCGAGGGGGCAGCGCGTGAAGGGGTTCTTGACGGGGAGCAGGCAGAAGCTGTTCTTCAGGCCGCCAAAACGCGGTTCTATCAGCAGCGGACATGGAAGCAGATACTCGCGGACATGCCTGAGGCGCCATGGAAAGACCGGTTCTCGGATTGGATCGCCACGGGAACGGTAGATGCGAAACGCGAGGACGCGCAGGAAATGCTTGTGCGCATGGCCGCTTTTCCAGACGCAAAGAGCCGAGCGTTCGGCGAAGCGCATGAACCGATGGAGCGCACGCTGGCCTGGCAAGAGCTGGAGCACAGAATCGCAGCACAGGGCGGCACCTTGCAGGACGCGGACCGGCAGGTTCTGGATGAACTGCGGCTGACGCCGGAGCGCTTTGCCGCCATCCAGGCCAAGGCTGCACTGCGCCTTCTGGCGCTGAATGAGGCGCGCAAAGCCGGGCTGCAGGCCGGGCGGCAGACAATTCTGGCGCAGATAAACCGCCACCGGCAAGCACTGGGGCTATTTCGCAGCAAGGAATTGCAGAATTGGCTGCAGGAAAACGGGCTGACAGTAGAGGATTACGAAGCAGAACTGGCTGAGGCGGCCCTTGCCGGTGCCGCAGTCAGTGCTTTGCAGACGGATCTGGAACCGCATTTTTTGGCGGAACTGCGGCAGACAGGCGCCTATGCCGGACTGAAGTCCCGCGCCGCGGCCAAACAGCACCTGGTGGCAGGCAATGCGCAGCCGGGCGGCGCTTCACCGGACGCGGTCCGGCTGCAGTTGATACTCTGGTACTTTGAAACATGCCTCAAGCGCGGCGTCCCGGAAGAACTAGGCGCATATGCGCTGTCTATCGGCCTTGATGGCACTGATGAATTCTTTGAGCTGATCCGGCGCGAATTCATGTATCATCACACGGGAAAAACACAGCCTGCGCCGGACAGCGGGCACGAGGCAGGGCAAGACGGGTGAAACCTCCACAGGACTGGAGGCCCTATGGACGACCCTTTCGAGGCGGTGGAGGAAGCGCCGGGAACCCGGTTCTTGCTGTTTCCCCAATCGCCATTCCGAACTGAAAACCCGGTGCTGGAGCTGGTCGAGATTTCCGCGCCGCCGGGTTCAATCGGCCCGGGACCGTCGGGGCCGCGGATGTATGCGGTCAACGCGTTTGGCAAAACAATTCCGTATGGCGCAATTGTGCAGGGGCCTGAAGGTCCGGGCATGTATCTGCCGCCCTGGCAGGGGGAGTTGCAGCCCCCCCCTGAACCGGATGAAGACGGTCATTTCTTTCACATTCTGCCGTCCGACCCTGGATTTGAAGCCGCACATCTGTTTGCCGCTGCGCATTTCACCCTGGATGTGTGGGAAAGCTATTTCGGCCATGAAATCCCCTGGCATTTTGCCCGCGATTACGCCCGGCTGGAACTGTCGCTGCTGCCAAGCCTTGACAATGCCCATATAGGCTGGGGATTTCTCGAAACCGGCGGCACCAGCGAACATGGCAGCGAATACCGCGCCTACAGCCTGAATTTCGACGTGGTCGCACATGAGATCGGGCATGCCATCATCTACAGCGTCGCAGGGATGCCGGTCTCCGACGATGTTCCGGGCGAGTATTACGGCTTCCACGAATCTGCAGCGGATATGGTCGCTCTTATTGCGTCCCTGCACTTCGGTTCCGTGGTCGAGGAACTGCTGGCTAACACCAGGGGCAATCTTTACACCTTCAATCAGCTGAACCGGTTTGCCGAACTGGCCGGAAGCGCGCAGATCCGGATGGCGGCGAATACACGCTTGCTGGACGATTTCGTTTGCGGCTGGAACAGCGAGCACGCCTTGTCGGAACCTCTCACCGGGGCAATGTTCGATATTCTGGTTGATATATTTCACGAGCGTTTGCTGGTCCACGATCTCATCACGCCGGAAATGGAGGAGCTGTCCGATCAGCTGGAGGAAAGCCCCTATTACGGCGAGGTCATGCAGGCTCTGTTCGATACCCGCTATGCTGCAGACCCGGAAGGGTTCCGCGTGGCGCTGCTGGAGGCAAGGGATATCCTGGGGTCTTATCTGGCTGCTGCGTGGAGCATGCTGGAAGCTGAAACCCTCACCTACGCGGCGGTGGAACAGGCGCTCTTGCTGGTTGACAGAAACTCAACCGGCGGCGCGTTTCAGGCCATCATCGAAGGCAACTTCAGGATGCGCGGTATTGGACTGGTGCAGGCCGGCCCCCGCTTGGGTGAAGCAGGCGAGGACAGTCACGCCCATTCAGTCCGAACCAGAGTTCCGGACGGGTAATCAGGCGGAAAGCTACAATTTCCATTCAATTTGTGGTATTTTCCCGTTCAGGGGGATTTCTCAGAAAACGGGCAGGCACTCGCGGCGCGGTTTTGTGAAAAGGTCTTCTGGTGTTTGATTCCATAGCCACAGGAGTGAGTAAGGTGGCAGAGACGTTACTCAGTTTTTCAGAAGTGTTACTATTCGGACGTCAGGTTGAAGACCTGAAAATCAGAGATGTGAAACGCGGGGACAGGCGGGGCGCCAATGGCCTTCTGGCCAAGCAGCTTCAGGACAAGAGGTCTCCGCGGTTTGCCCGAATCTACGGGTTTTCATACGAGGGCGAATTTTTTCAACTGCCAGAGCCAATCATACTCCTGGTGCATGGCAAGGGCGAAAGGGCGTTTTCAAAAAGCGGGGCCTTTGCAAGGGCTCCTCTGGACCCCTCTAAATCCGGCGTCGCCTCGGCAGATTTCCAGATCTCCGATGACATCAAAGTCTGGGAATACGATAAGGCGGACTACACGATTCGCATGGACTTGATGACCGGCATGTTCGAGCAGGTCCTGTTGGATGTCTACTTCGGCGGCGGCCCTGGCGTCAGCGGTGCCAAGGTCAGCGGTGCCAAAGTCAGCGGTGCCAAGGTAAGTGGCGCCAAGGTGAGCGGTGCCAAGGTCAGCGGCGCAAAGGCACGCGGATCCGGCGACTGACCCGGCCGCCTCAGCCGCAACAGGCAAAAGGGCCTGCGGAAATGGCGGTGGCGCTTGCCCGGTTCAGAACCCCGCCTTCTTCAGCCCTTCGACAAAATGCTGCGTGTCCTCAGCCAGCCGGTCAGGCTGAACCTTGGCCCAGCGCTCCAGCGAGAAATTCGGGTGAGCCTCGCGGTGCCGGGCAGCCATGTCCCGTGCCAGTTCCATCTTGCCCAGCTGGGCATAGCTGGCAGCCAGCATCCGCTGACCCTCTGTCGGATTGTTCATCCTGGTCAAAGTATCGATCACCGCATCATATTCCTTGAGATTGTAATAGGCCCCTCCCAGATGCCATAAATACTGGTCGGGAAAATAAGGATTAAGGCGCATGGCCTGTTTCAGGCTGCTGATCGCCGTTTCATTGTCGCCTGAATGCGCCAGAGCATCGGCGTAATCCGAAAGCAGATCAGCGTCGTTGGGGTTGAGCGCAAGGGCCCGCCGGTAAGCGCCAATCGCGGCATCATGCTCTTTGCGGTACAAATGCACGAACCCCAGTTCGCCAAATCCGCGGGCATCGGTCGGATCGAGCTCCACGGCTCTTTGCGCAAAGGACAACGCCGTATCCAGCGCGTGGTCGGCATCCTTGGCCCAGGAGTACCGCCAATCGATATTGAGTGTGCGGGAAATCGCGGCTGAAGCCCGGGCATAATCCTGGTCGCGGGCCAAGGCCCTTTCATACAGGGACTGCGCCTGGCGGTTGTCCTGCCGCGTGTAACGGAAGATGTACTGCTGACCGCGCAGGACATACCCATAGGCGGCCAAGTCAGCGGGCGCGGCCTGTGACATCCGCTTGCGCTCCTGGGCTTCAATCAGCACTGCGGTTGCCGCGACGATAGCGTCTGTGACCTCATCCTGAATGGCAAAGATGTCATCGATGTCCCGGTCATACCGCTCACCCCAGATGGTCCGGCCGGATTCCGCGTCGATCAGTTCAATCGCTACCCGGATCCGGGAGGAAGCCCGCCGGATGCTGCCGCGCGCAACGTAACGAACCCCGAGTTCACGCGCGGCCTCCTGCGGCGGCATTGTGCGCGCCTTGAAGAAGAAGGCAGAGTTGCGCGCGATGACAAAGAGGTTTTTGAACTTGGACAGGTTCAGGATGATGTCCTCGGTCAGACCATCGGCAAACCAGCTGTCAGACTGATCCCCGCCCAAGCTCGAAAAAGGCAGGACAGCAACTGATGGAATGCCCGGCAGTTGCGGATGTGCGGGCGGGGAGTCCGGGCGCAATGTGGCGGCCATGGCTGCGCCCTCTATTTCGCTGCGGACACAGTAAGCCGGGATGGGCTCCGCAATGTTCTTGAGCCGCTGGGGGCCCAGGAATTCAAAGCCGAAGCGCAAACGGTTGCGGATCTGTTCATAGACGGAAGAACTGACAAAAACCCGCCCGGGTTCGGCAATCTCCTGCAGGCGGGCGGCAATGTTGACATTGTCGCCGTGAATGCCGCGGTCGTCTATCAGGATTTCGCCCATATGTACCCCGGCGCGAAATCGCAGCCGGTGGTCTTCCGGACGGGACGCGTTGCTTTGCTCTGCAATGCGGTGCAGTTCGATCCCGAATTTCACCGCGTTCGTGGCCGTCTCGAATAACGCCAGAACGCCGTCGCCGCGGACTGCGACCACCCGGCCATCGTGCGCCTGGCAAGCGGTTTCAAGCTGTTCCAGAAGGGACTTCAGGGCGCTGTAGGTGTCGATTTCGTCATTTCCCATCAGCCGCGCGTAGCCAACAACATCGGCAAACAGCACTGCCCCTAGCTGACGCCGGACCGTCGATGTCTTGTCTTGGCCGCTCACAAGCTGTCCTCCCCCTGTGAGAATGACTGCAACCGGCCGCCAGCCGGTGCTGTGCCGTGCCTGGCAGGCTGATGCAGCTCAGTCTGCCGGCGGATCCTGCGGGCCGGGAGGCCAGGCCCAGCCGGATACCACCGCACCCCGGAAACAGGCGGTGCAGGAGGCGTCAAGCTCCCGCGCCAGTGCCTTGCGGCGGGCCTCCCAATCCCTCCGCAGCAGCCCGACGGTGATCATGTCGAAATACCGGCCTTCAGCGAACCAGGCCTCCCGCATTCTGCCCTCCGTTTCGAAGCCGGCGCGTGCGGTCATCCGCTGACTGCATAAATTGTCTTCACGATAGTAGGATGTAACGCGATTTAGCCCGATCTGGCGGAAGGCAAAGTCAAGAACCAGCGCCGTTGCGCGAATGCCTATGCCCTGCCTGCGGCTATTCTCGTCGATAAACAGCGCGATGACGGCATCGCGATTCACGGCTGTAATGCTTTCCAGGCCGGATACGCCGCACAGCTCTTCGGTGCCCGTGGTGATGGCAAACCAACATCTGCTGGATTTTCTTGTGGGATCCGCGGCCTGCCCCCAGGTGTCCTCCATGCCCGCGGTGCTAAAAGGCACCCTGCCAGAGCGGTCAAAACGGGCAAGATCAGTGACATTCTGAAACCAGCCGGCCATTGCAGCGAAGTCATCCGTTTCCAGGGGGCGGAGCTGGAACGCTGCTGGCTGCCGCTCTGACATGTGCTGATTCCCCCGCTCTTAGGCGCCCCCTTGTTTCGGTGCCAACGCAGCCGGAGGGGGACTGGATGACCGACAATACCACATTCCCGCCCGTATTTCGAAAGGCTGCCGTTTGCTTTGCGGCCCGAAGTCCTCTTCCGGGCCAAACGGCCATGCGGAAACGGGAGAAGGCTGACGCTGAATGGCTTGGAGAGCGAATTTTCGAATCTTGCGACACAAGAAACATCGAAACCGTTGTCTTTTGGGGTTGCAGCCCTGAGGCAGTAACAGTAAACCCCGCCGCAGTGGACCGATAGCTCAGCTGGATAGAGTACTTGACTACGAATCAAGGGGTCGGGGGTTCGAATCCTCCTCGGTCCGCCACTTTCCGAATTACCGGGTGAAATTAAGTTCCGCCGCTTGGCGCAGAAACTTGCCATTTTCGGGTCACCGGCATCCCTGTGTGCGTCTCCTGTTCCGCCAGTGCCGAGGCCATCCTGATTTTCGCTTCCAAAGACCTTGCTTCCTCCGGCTGCCTGGCGCGCGAGAGCAAAGCCCAGGTTGGGCTGGCCAAGGTACGAACAAGCGCGTTTTCGACTGCGATCTCATTCTGAACATTGCGGGTCGCGGGTGAAATGCCGCTGCTTTCCGCAAGCGCAATCTGCCTGAATATTGGCCAGTCGGCTGACATTACCGGATGTTGCGGCGGCGGTATTGCTGATGCCGGGAATAGAGCTTTGCTAGCTGGTTATGGCGGGCAAGTCAGCGGCAGCTGCCCCCTTCATTCATTGGCGACTTTGTCCATCGCTCGGCCGACAGTGAAACCGTGCAGCATGGTCGACAGCAGGATTGTCAGCCCAATCAGGGACCACAATTCCGGCTCGTTCACGAATTCAATATGGGCTCCGGCATAGCACAGGTAGTAGATGGAGCCGATACCGCGCACTCCGAAGACGGAGATGACCGCGCGGTCGCGGCGGCCGAGGCGCGTTCCGGCCAGCGACAGCCAGCCTGCCGCCGGGCGGATCAGCACGATCAGCAGCACTGCGATCAGCACAAGCGCCGACGTGAGATCTCCGAGGATCACCGGCAGCACATTGCCAAGCGCCACCAGCAGAAGAGCGGTCAGGGCGTGTTCGATGGTTTCGCAGAAATTGTGCAGCCGGAGGTGAAAGCGGTGCTCATTTTCGATCCGGCGCAGGGTCAGCCCCATGGCTGCCACCGCGATGAAGCCGTAGCCCTCGACCAGCTCGGTGGAGCCGTAGCACAGAAGCACACCCGCCAGCGCCACCACGCCGGAGCCGGTGTTGGCCAGCGCCGCGTTGCCGGGATAGATGAACAGAACCTGCCCCAGCACCCAGCCGCCGCAGATCCCCATCGCCGCCCCGGCGGCGATCCGGTAGACCACGTCGATGGCCGCCCAGTGCAGCAGCCAGCTCTGCGGGTCCAGTCCCTGCAAGGCGACGATAAGGCCCAGATAGACGAACGGAAAGGCCAGCCCGTCATTTAGCGCTGCTTCGGTCGTCAGGGTGAAACGCACCGGATGCTCGCCGCCCTTCAAAGGCGGTCCGACCTGCACGTCGCCGGCCAGAACGGGGTCCGTGGGGGCAAGGACCGCGCCCAGCAGGATAGCCCCCGCTGCGGTCATGCCGCCGATGCCCCAGCCCAGCAGCGCAACTGCGGCGATGGTGAGCGGCATTCCGATCAGCAGCAGCCGCAGTGTCGGCCCCCACCGCTTCCAGGGCCGCAGGCTGTCCAGCCGCAAGCCGGCGGCAAACAGCGACACGATCACAGTCAGCTCACTGACGATTTCCCAAGGTTTAGGATTCAGGCGCGGGTCCGGCACCGCCGGGCTGCCGGGCACCAGCCAAAAGGCCGCCATGCCCAGCAGAATGAGCAGAGGGGCTGCCGCAGGTTCCCGTGAGGAGACCAGCCGCGGCAGCCAGTGGGCAAGAATGATAACCGCACCCGCTGCGGCCAGCATCAAATGGTAAGGGGCAAATTCGAAAAACTCTGTGTGATCCATGGCCGCTACTGTACAGCAGAATCTCCTGTTGGCATCCGCAGGGGGTTCCAGCGGAGGCGCCGGGCCGTACAGCCGGATTCAGTCGGTCCAAGACAGCCCCGGTCGAGCCTGCGAGCGGGCCGCCCGTCTGCAGTCACTTGCCGCGGCCTGCGGCGCTGCTGCTGAGACGCCAGCAGATATGCTTGGCCCGCTCCACCAGGTCGGCGATTGCGGCCTCGCTTTCCTTGCCGTCCGCAGCCTCGATTTTTGCCGCGTCGTCCGACCAGTTTCCGATTTCGGCGGAAATCTCGGTCAGGTCGCCGCCGGCAGTGCCGTTCCCAGAGGGGGCGGTGCGGGCCATCTCATCCTGGCGCTCGGCCAGCAGTCCGCACATTTCAGCATGTATCTCTTCCAGCTTTGCGACTTTCAGTGCCATTTCATCCTCGCTTTCTGTGGTGAAGCCGCACCTCGGAGCCGCCTCGCGGATACGGGACGGTGTCCGGAGTTGCCCGGCTGTTTCAGCCCTGGCTGCTTCTGGCCTCATACCCTCAACGCAGACAGGGCGGTCAGAGTTTCAATGCAGCAGGTCCGGCGGCACTGATGCGCCGCCGGACCCGGAAGAGGCCGCCATTCAGGACCGGGTGCCCGTCAGCCTGCAGCTGTGAAATCGATGACCCGGTGCACGCCAACGTCCGGCTCGCCCGAGCCATCGCGCATTGCCGCATTCAGCATCTTCAGCCCGACCAGAACCGGGTTCGTGTCCGAAGCCCAGACTGCGGCTTCGCGCGGGCTTAATTGCAGCAGCGTGACCTTGGGATCGTCACGGCCCTTTTCGAACCAGGCACCAACAGGCGGGCTCCACAGCCGGTCGAGTGTGGTGCTGCTTTCGCTGACGGTGAGCGGCCCCTTGATCGAGGCATGATAGTCGCCCTTCTGGGACTGGTAGACAAAGGTTGCCTCGCCGCCAAGTCCGACTGCGCGGGCCAGATCGGTATCCGCAGAGGTAATGAACCAGATCGCGCCGGCATCCGGATCGGCAAAATGGGTCATCGGCTGCGGGTGCTGGCGACTGCCATCCACCGAAAGCATGCCTGCACGGGTGTCCCCGAGCCGCTTCCAAAGCTGGGCGGCGGCGTCTGCGTCGCTGTCAGGTCTGCGGGCCATATCAAATACCGTCCAGAATGCGGTCGACGGTCTGGCGAACCTCGTCCTTGGTCTTGCCCAGGCGCTGCTGCAGCAGCCCTTCGAGTTGTTCGCGCTCGCCCCGGGTCCGCTCCAGTTCATCGTCGGTCAACTCGCCATAGGCTTCGCGCAAACGGCCTTTGAGTTCAGTCCATTTGCCGGTGATGCGGTCGTCGTCCATGTCTTGTCCTCCTTGAGGTTCAGGGTTCGGGATCGAAATGAGCGCGCCGCGGTGCGGCGTCGTAAGGAGAACGCGGCGGCGGCGGCAGGGTTCCTTGATTGTCTGGCCGGAAAGGCGGTGCCCGCGCCCGGCGGCGGAGTTTCGCCGGGTCCCGCAGTTCCGCCGCACCATAGCGCAGCCGCTCACCGGCGGCAGCGCGCCGGCAGAAAGCAGGCCAGGAACCCGGAGGTTTTTGTGAGAAGGCGGTAAGGCTACGCGGCGCTTAAATCCGGAAAACATTGGCGGCTACCGGGCGACACGTAGTCTTGCCACTTGCGACAGCACCTTTCCTTTTCGTGCCTCCAGCATCCCCGGCCGCACGTCCTGTTCCACCAAAGGCGAAGACGTCCTTGATTTTCACTACGGAAAGCCTCGTATCTTCCTGACGGCAGGCGGACCAATCATCCAGGAAGTGCTACCCCGACTTCACCCTTCGCAGGAGTAGCTCCTTTGGCAGCACGGCGGATTGCACCGAAGCTGTCAGTGAATACTGTTTGAAGGGTAAATTCAAACAGTCTTTTCGCTGCGGCCAGGATCAATCATCAAGGAGCGGGACTTTTCTGAACTTTGCCGCAGGAGCATTTCAGAACTATTTCGGATCCCCGTCGAACAGGATCCTGCCTCGAATGCAGACGTTAATATCCGATGCAGTGATGGGCAGGTTTCGGTCTGTTTCAGGCTCGTCAAATAGCTGCTGCATTCGTAAGCCGCGCACTGTCTTGCAGATAGTCTACTGCTGGAATGCAAAAGGAATTGCAGTCACTTGACTTCGCACATACAGATTCATCGTGGAGCTGCTCCTCCAGAATTTGTCGCAGATCACCTCGCAAAATGGCGGGCATCAGCGAACGGTAAATGGTGCCGCAACCCGCCGCATTAGCTCCTTCTCCTCAGCCTTCGACGCTGACCGGCACTTCCATGCCGTGCTCCTTCAGGAGCGCGTGGCGGCGGGCGGTCTTCAGGTCCTCGGCGACCATCTCGGCGCACATCTGCTGCACCGGGATCTCCGGCACCCAGCCCAGCTTCTCCCTGGCCTTGGCCGGGTCGCCCAGCAGCGTCTCCACCTCCGCCGGGCGGAAATAGCGCGGGTCGATCCGCATGATCACGTCGCCGGCTTTGAGCGCCGGCGCCTTATCGCCCTCGACCGCCGCAACGGTGGCAATCTCGTCCACGCCCGAGCCGGAGAACTCCAGGTGGATGCCCAGCTCGGCGGCCGACCAGGCGATGAACTGGCGCACCGAATACTGCTTGCCGGTGGCAATGACGAAATCCTCCGCCGCCGCCTGCTGCAGCATCATCCACTGCATCCGCACGTAATCCTTGGCATGGCCCCAGTCGCGCAGCGCGTCGATGTTGCCCATATAAAGGCAGGGCTCCAGGCCTTGCGCGATATTGGCTAGCCCGCGGGTGATCTTGCGGGTCACGAAGGTCTCGCCGCGGCGCGGGCTCTCGTGGTTGAACAGGATGCCGTTGCAGGCATACATGCCATAGGCCTCGCGGTAATTGACCGTGATCCAGTAGGAATAGAGCTTGGCCACCGCATAGGGCGAGCGCGGGTAGAACGGCGTGGTCTCGCGCTGCGGCGTCTCCTGCACCAGGCCGTACAGCTCGGAAGTCGAGGCCTGGTAGAAGCGGGTCTTCTTCTCCAGCCCGAGGAAGCGGATCGCCTCCAAGAGCCGCAGGGTGCCCATGGCATCGACGTCGGCGGTGTATTCCGGGCTCTCGAAGGAGACCGCCACATGGCTCTGGGCGCCGAGGTTGTAGACCTCGTCGGGCTGCACGTCCTGCAGGATCCGGGTCAGGTTCGAGCTGTCGGTCAGATCGCCGTAATGCAGCTTGAAACGGGCGTGATCCGCATGCGGGTCCTGGTAGATGTGGTCGACCCGCTGGGTGTTGAACGACGAGGCCCGGCGCTTGATGCCATGCACCTCATAGCCCTTCTCCAGCAGAAACTCCGCCAGGTAAGACCCGTCCTGGCCCGTGACGCCGGTGATAAGTGCCTTTTTCAATGTTTGATCTCCGCAATGCGCTGCTCCCGGGAGGCGCCCGCCAGGCGCCGCAGGATGGCTTCGTAGCTGTTGAAAATGGTGGCGCGGTTCATGTGCTGCTGCACATAGGCCCGGCCGGCCTCGCCCATGCGCTGCTGCCGCGCCGGATCGCCCAGAAGCTCCGCCACCTCGGTGCAGAGGCGGGCCTCGTCATCCGGGTAGACGCAGATGCCCGCGCCGGACTCCCGGGCCAGGACATCCAGCGGGCTGTCCGGCTCGGCAATGCAGACATAGGGGCGGCCGGCCGACATGATCGAGAACAGCTTGGAGGGCAGCGCATAATTCGCCACGTTCAGGGCCTGGGGCACCAGGTGGACATTTGCGCTCTGCAGCGAGGCCATGAATTCCTCTGCCGGGGCCAGCTCCAGGAAACGGGCCTTTGCGATGCCGCGCCGGGCCGCCTCCGCCTCGATCCGGGGGCGTTCCGAGCCGCCGCCCCGCATCACGATCTCAACCTCCGGCATGGTGTCCGACAGATGCGACAGCAGCGGCAGCAGCTGGTCCAGGTTCTGCTTCTTGCCGAAGTTCCCGGAATACATCACCCGCACCGGGGCGGCCGGGCTGATCGGGGCTTCTTCCGCCGCCTGCGACCAGATCGGCAGCACCGTGACCGGCCGCCGGCAGCCGATCGCCTCAAGCTCCCGCTTCATGCCCTCGGTCAGCACCACGACTTCATCCGCGAAGCCGAGGCCGATCCGCTCCGCCAGGCGCATGATCTTCAGCATCAGCGGATTGGAGGCGATGCCCAGCGAGGCGGCCAGGCCGCTTTCGATGTCATGGACCACGGCGATGACCGGCGCGCCGGAGCGCAGCTTCAGCGCCATCGCCCCGTAGAGGGTGAGAACGCTTGGGACATAGGCAATGATGGCGCCGGTCCGGCGGTGGGTGCCGCGCAGCGCATGCCAGAGCGCCCGGCGCAGGAACCGCAGGTCGTTGCGGACCCGGTCCTTGAAGCCGCCGGAGCCGCGCGCCTGCACCGCAACGCGTTCGATGGCGATGCGGCCAAGCATTTCACGGTCGCGGGCGCCCTCCGCCCAATCGCCGAAAGGCTCTATGCTGGGGTAATGCGGCCGGAACGTCAGCGCCGAAACCGCATAGCCCCGCTCCGCCAGATATTCCGCCAGCTCCCGGCAATAGGGCGCCGAGCCGATCTCCTCGGGCCAGAAATAGGGCGAGAGATAAAGAACCGGTTCCGCAGATGCACTCATTATGAACGTTCTTTCCAGTTAACCGCGCGCATAGACATCTTCGTAGCGCACGATGTCATCCTCGCCGACATAGGCGCCGGTCTGCACTTCAATCAGAACCATCGGCACCTTGCCGGGGTTCTCCATCCGGTGCACCGCGCCCAGCGGCACATAGACGCTTTCGTTTTCGGTCACGAGTTTCACCTCGCCGTCCACCGTCACCTTGGCGGTCCCCTCGACCACGATCCAGTGCTCGGAGCGGTGGACATGGCTTTGCAGGCTCAGCGCCGCGCCGGGATGCACCAGGATCCGCTTCACCTGGAACCGCTCGCCCACCGCCAGGCTCTCGAACCAGCCCCAGGGGCGGTGGTCCTTGGGGAACTGGGTGGCCTGGGAGGCGCCCTTCTTCTTCAGCGCCGCCACCGCCAGCTTGACGTCCTGGGCGCGCGACTTGTCGGCCACCAGCACCGCGTCGTTCATCGCCACCGCCATGATGCCGTCCAGGCCGATGCCGACCACTTCCAGCCGTTCGCTGTCGGCGCGCAGCAGCGTGTCGCGGCAGTCGATCGCGGTGGCGCCGCCGCTGGTAACGACACCCTCCGCATCCGGCCCGCTCCCGCGCCAGACCGCGTCCCAGCCGCCCAGGTCGGACCAGGCCGCATCAAAGGGCACCACAGACAGGTTTTCCGCTTTTTCCATCACCGCATAATCGATCGAGATATCCTCGGCGCGGCCCCAGGGCTCCGGCGCCAGGCGCAGGAAGCCGAGATCGGGCTGAGCCTGGTCCAGTGCCGCCTGCACCGGGGCGGTCAGCGCAGGCGCATGGGTCTCGAAAGCGGCAATGATATCGGCGGCCCGGAACAGGAAGATGCCCGCGTTCCACTTGAAATTGCCTGCCGCCAGCATGTCGGCGGCGCGGGCGGCATCCGGCTTTTCCACGAACTGCTTGAGCGGCACCGCGGCGCCGTCCGGCCCCGGCAAGGCGGCCAGTTCCAGATAGCCATAGGCGGTTTCGGCATGGGCCGGGGTGATGCCGAAGGTGACCAGCCGGCCCTCCGCCACCGCCTCAAGGCCCTTGGCAACGGCGGCATGGAAGGCCGCGGTGTCGGGAACCACATGGTCCGAAGGCGCCACCAGCAGCACCGCACCGGGATCTTCCGCCTGGGCGCGCAGGGCGGCGGCCAGCACCGCAGGCGCGGTGTTGCGCCCCTCCGGCTCGATCAGGATGGCGCCGGGGTCGATGCCGATGGCCTGCAGCTGCTCGGCGACGATGAAGCGGAAACCGGAATTGGTCAGCACCATCGGCGCGGCAAAGCGCAGGCTGTCTGTCTGCCCCGCCAGCCGCCGGGCCGAGGCCTGGAACAGGGTCTCTTCCCCCATCAGGGGCACGAACTGCTTGGGATAACTCTTGCGCGACAAGGGCCACAAACGGGTTCCGGAGCCTCCGCAGAGGAGGACGGGAGTAATCAACATGACTAATACTCGATCAAAGCTCGCTTGCATCCGGTCCTAGTGAATGCTCGCCTCACTGACAAGCCTTAGGGCTGTGCCGCAGCAAAAATTTCATCATATGGTTTAGGGACATGAGCGGAAGCGCAACTTCCAGACTGAAAAACTGCGAAGAAACGCGATGTTTGAGTGCGGTGAGCTTTCGGCTGCCGGCCCAGAAGATTCTTCGGGATGAAAAATGAACACGGCCAAACAGCCAGGGCAGCGATATCGGTACTCTTGGGCCAGGCGGGTCTTGCCACCGACCGGCGGAACACCGCCGCGCTGGCGCAATATCGGGCTTTCAGGCTGAGCTGGCCTGATACGGCGCAACCTGCGGCCGGGAAACCCCTTGGCCTTCGCAGTTCAAGCCGCATATGTACAGAGCCTGGAGCAGTGCAAAACCGGGACAGGCCTATCGCCCTGTTCTCAAAATCCATTCAAAGGAGAGACCATGAGGCAGGGGCTGATCTCCAGGCCGGTATTCTTGCGTCTGGCCGTTTTTTTGCTGGCGGCTGTGGCCGAGGCAGTGGCCATCCGCCTTCTAACCCACAAGGAGGGCCAGTTCTTCTGCGGCAACGTGAATGCATATATGCTCTGCCGAGGCATGCGAACGCTTCCCCTGAGCGTTATCTTCATGAGTCTGGCTGTCATTCTGATGGCGGCGTTCCGCCCCCGGATCTGGCAGAGCTATATGCGCCTGGCGGACACAGAACCGCCCCGCCGCATCCTCTCAGCCGGGCTGCATCTGCTGGGGGCGGGACTGCTGTTCGCCCCGCTTTGGTGGTTCTCGCTTCCGGAACTGGAAGCGCGCTTCAGCTGGGCGGCGCCACTGTTTCTGGCTGGCGCAGCGCTTGCCTTCCTCGGCGCTGCGCTCTGGCTCTTGCCCTTGCGCGCCTGGAAACAATGGTTTCTAGGCAGTGACGCCTTCCTGCCGCTTGTCGCCGCCGGTTGTTTTCTGCTCCCGCTGGTGGTTGAAGCCACCGGCTGGCTTTGGGGCGAAAACCGGGCCTTGACCCAGTTGACATTCGAGGCAGTGAGCCTGGTTTTTTCCGCAGCCGGAACGGAAATCTCCAGCCTGCCTGGAGACCGTGTCATCGGCCTCAACGATTTTGCCGTCCGTGTTGCCGCGGGGTGTTCCGGCGCCGAAGGCGTGGCCCTGATGACGGTTTTCATGGGTATTTATGCTCTATTGGCCCGTCCAGCGCTGCGCATGAAACCCTATTGGCTGGTTCTGTTCCCGCTGGCGGTCAGCCTCAGCTGGGCCTTCAACATCCTGCGCATTTCCGTGCTGATCTGGCTCGGTGCCTATGTCTCGCCTGAATTGGCAGTGGAGGGGTTCCATTCCTACGCGGGCTGGCTTCTGTTCTCTCTGCTGGCATTTGCGGTTCTGGGCATCGCGCACAACATGGCCTTCTTCCAGAGGAGCATTGCCGGGTCTTCTTCCCAATCCGCCCCCTCCCTGACGGCGGATCCGCTGTTTGCCAGGATCGTGCCCTTCATCCTCTTCATGATCAGCGGCACGCTGACGCCGCTGTTCTGGGAAACCCCCGCCGACGGCTACCCGCTGCGGGCGGCGCTGATGCTGCTGGGGCTGATGCTGTTCTGGCCCGCGCTGCGGGCGTTCAGCTGGCGGGCCGGGCCGCTGGACTGGCTGGCGGGCGGTGCGGTGGCGGCGCTGTGGCTGTGGACGGCGCCGGAAAGCCCCGGCGGCGGCACCGCGGCGCCGGATCTGTTCTGGATCCTCTGCCGCCTGCTGGGCACGGTGCTGCTGGTGCCGGTGATCGAGGAGCTGTTCTTCCGCGCCTATGTGCTGGAGCGCCTGGCCGGCGGGCCCGGCGCGCCCGCCTGGCGGCGCCTGGCCGGGCTGCTGGCCAGCAGCCTGCTGTTTGCCGCGCTGCACGGCCGCTGGCTGGCCGGGGGCCTGGCCGGGGCCGTCTTCGGGCTGCTCTACCTGCGCACCCGCCGCCCTGGCGGCGCGGTGCAGGCGCATATGCTGGCCAATGCCCTGATTGCCGCCGCCGCTCTCGCCGCGATGGATTTCAGCCTGCTCTGATCCGGCCAGCCCGACCCGGTCCGTGCCGCCGGAACCGGGCTTCCGGGCCGGGCGCAGACCCTTAAAATTTTCCTAACATGAGTGCTAAAGTGTTGATAATGTACTAACTTTTGCCACATCTGCAACCCGGTCAGCGCGCAACGCTTTCTTAATCAGTCTCCAACGCCCGTTAACGCTTTGGAGGCCTGACCATGCTGGCACAGAACATCGCATCTTCGGCAGCCGCCCTGCTGGGCCGCAGCCGCACCGCTGCAAAAGCCGCGGCCGCCCTTGGGCTGGCCCTGATGGTGCTGCAGCCCGCCGCCGCCGCCGCCCAGCAGACCTATGTGGTCGGCAGCGACCGCGGCGGCTATCTGCATGACCGGCTGATCGAACTGAAAAACCTGCAGCAGAACGGCGTCCGGGTCGAGATCCGCGGCAAGGTCTGCTACTCCACCTGCACCATGTTTCTCGGACTGCCGGGCGCCTGCGTCGACCCGGCCACCACCTTCGGCTTCCACGGCCCCTCGCGCGGCGGCCGCCGCCTGGCGCAGGATAAGTTCGATTATTTCAGCCGGGTGATGGCGCAATATTATCCGGCGCCGCTGAAGAGCTGGTTCATGGCCGAAGGCCGCAACCGGATTTCCGGGGTCCACAAGATCAAAGGCAGCGAGATCATCCGCATGGGCGTGCCGGCCTGCCGCAGCGCCTGAGCCTGCCCGTTTGCACGTCGCGGGCAGGGGACCGTTCCCGGCTGATTATAACGCGCCCGCTGCGCAGCTCCGCGGCGGGGGCATGATCTTCTGCGCTGGTTCCTTCACGGTCAGCAGGCCCGCGCGCCGCACACTCGAAATCAGGCGCTGAGCAAGCCGGCTTCCGGTCTCCATTCTTTTCAGGAGGATAGGGGATTTGCCGCAATGCAGATTGGAATGCGGCCGGGCGCACAATAAATTCGTATAATCCGTATTATGAATAATAATTTAAAGAACCGCCTGCAGCGGAAAACAAAAACGGGCCTCAGCTGAGGCCCGTTTCCAAAAGATGGCGGTGCCGCCGGTCTGGCGGCAGACCGGAAGATCAGTTGGTGGTGGTGGTGGTGGTGGTGCTGACGGAATCGTCGTCGTTGGCGATCAGGGCAAGCGCAGCCAGGCCGGCCAGGGCGCCGGCAACGGCGCCTGCGCTCAGGCCGCCAGCGTTGCTGAGGCTTTCGTCTGCGACGACGACCGGAGCGGCCGGGACGGACTCCAGGTTGCCGGCCTGGGCGGCCGAAGCCATCGCGGCCAGGGTCAGGGCGGTGAGAAGATGTTTCATTTCAAACTCCTTTGGAGAACTGTGAAAGATGCGTTGAGGCGATCTTATGAGAGGCGGATTGTTATTTCAACGTATGGAATAGCGGCAAAACTGTTGAAAACCCGTTTGCATCGCGGATTTTTTCCGCCCGTTGCCGCAATGCCGCGGCGGCGGGGCGGAAAACCGCCGCCGCCTCACTGCCGCAGCTGGCGGATTCGCAGATATCCGGTCTCCGGGCCTGCCCACTGCCGCGATTGCCAGACCTGGAGGCTCCCGGCGCGGGAATCAACCCAGTAGTCGTTGACCACCACCCCGCCGGCCCCTTCGCAGCGCTCCTGCAGATGGCGGGCCGGATGGGTGATCTCGACAATTTCCACCGGTTCCGGGCCCAGGTCGTGCAGGCTGCAGGCCATGTTCAGCACCCGCTGGCCGTTGCCGTCGGCGCGCACGGTATAGCGCCGGGCGCCGCCGCGCGCCGGGCCGCCCGCGCCGTCCGCGGCCGGCACCTCAGCCGACAACAGCCCGCCGCCCAGGCCGCGGGTGGCAATCACCATGCCCTGGCGCAGGGCAACCGAGACATTGTCCTGGGTGCGCCAGACCTCAACCTGCCCGGGATGGCTGTCGCGGCGCTCCAGGGCGCGGGTCAGATAGGCCGTGGCCCCGCGGTTCTCGATGGTGACCTCGATATAGGCCTGGGTCTGCTTGTCCAGCAGCGCCCGGGTCAGCTCCGCTGGCGGCGGCGGCGCGCTGCGGCGGCGGCTGAACTGCTCGGCCACCGCCTGCACCACTTCCAGCCCGGCCTTGGTCTTTTCCGGCCCCTTGCTGCAGCCCGCCAGCAGCAGCGCAGCGGCCAGGGCGGCGGCGGCCTTCCGGATCATGTTCATGCTCATTCCCAGAACCTCGCGCGCTGGTCTTCCAGGCTCTTGCGGTGGGCCTCGCGCACCGGCCCGTAAAGCCGGTCCGGCACCGCCACCCGCTGGCCGCCGTCGCGCTGGGTCGGGCGGATGGTCAGGCCGAAGCCGGAGCGCGACGGCTTGCCCAGGAGCCAGTCGACCGGGATGCGGAAGACGAATCCCTTGTCAAAGGAGCCCTCGCCGAAATCCTCGGCCGAGACATCGGTCAGCGTGAAGAAGGCGCCGACCAGGAAGCCGTTGCCGAACTCCCGGTTCAGGCTGACGGTGCCGCCGTAGTCGCCGGCCAGGTAGCGGCCCGCGTCAACCTGCAGCAGATAGCCCTTGCCCAGCTCGGCATAGGCCGAGGCATGGCCGGTGAAGGTCTTGTAATCGCGGAAGGAGAACCGCTGGTCGAAATCGCGCTGCACCACATAGTTGGCCTCCAGCCCGAAACCGATGCGGCTGTTCACCGGCTTCCACAGCAGCTCGCCGGAGACGCCGCCGTACATCGCCTCGAACAGGCCGGCGGTGGCACGGGCATAGAGATTGCGGCCGGGTTTCCACAGGCGGCTCACATAGAGATTCTCCAGGGTGGTGCCGAACTGGGCGTATTCGCTCTGGTCGGTGCGCACATGCGGCAGCACCGAGTTGGAGGCGCGGCCGTTCTTCACATTGCCGGCCAGCCGCTGGCGGATGGTGCCGGCGATGCGCCAGCCCGGGGCCGGCGCATAAGACGCTGCGAAATCGATGCCCGCATCGATCCGGAACGGCTTTTCCGGGTCGAAATAGGCGGGCTGGGTATAGGGGCTGACGGAGGTGGCAAAGGCCGGGTACAGCCCGCCGGAGAACAGCGCCTCCGGCGGCAGCGCCCCGGCATCCTGCACCCCGGCGGAGGCCATCAGCGCATCTGCTGCGTCGGGGTCGAACTCCAGCGCCTCCAGGTCGGAGCGGCGGATTTCAATGGCCGAAAGCCCGGTGCCGCGGTGCACCGGCACCAGCCGGAAGGTCTCCACCGAGGGCGGCATGGTCTGCGCCAGGGCGCGGGCGGCGCGGCCCGCCGCCTGGCTCTGCGAGCGGTAGCGGATGTTGCGGTAGCGCAGCTCGGCGCTGGTGCCGGTCAGGGTGACCGCCTCCAGCACCAGCCCGTCTGCCTTCAGCGCCTCGGCGGCCCGGTCGCGGACGGTGCGGGACGCGGCCTCGCTGGCGGCCCAGTCCTGGCGCCAGTGCGCCTCTTCCGTAGCCCATTGGCTGCGCGGGATGACGGGAGGCGGCGCCGGCACCGCCATCGGGGCGGGCGGGTGTTTCGGGTTGAGCTGGATCTGTGCGGTCAGACCGATCTCGGAGCCGTAGAGGTAATAGGCGCCCAGGCGCACCCGGTCGGAATACTGGTATTCCATCCCGAAGTTCAGCGAGGATTTGCGCTCGAAGACATCCGGCGCCCCGGTTTCCAGCGCATAGGCGTCGGTGGAATATTCCGCCTTCAGGCTCCAGCGCTCGTCGGGCTGCCACTCAAAGCCGGCAAAGGGCGCCACATCGCCGCGGAACCACTGGTCGGTGGCCAGCTCGCCGCCGGTGTCGCCGGCCACGAAGGACGGGCGGCTGCCGATGGAGCCGATGGCGCCGTGGCTGCCGAGCCGCCCCCAGCCGAGGCCTGCCGAGACCTTCAGCCGGCCGGGCCCGCGGCCCCAGCCCAGGGCGGCGGCCTCGAACCGCTTGGTGGCGACGAAATACTCCGCCGCATAGATCCCGGTGCCGGCAAAATCCTGCAGACCCATGGTGACCTCGGGCAGCCAGCGCCGCTCGCGCCAGAGCCGGGCGCGCACATCGAAGCCGCGGTCGTAATAGGTTTGGAACCCGGCGATCAGCGCGCCGTTGCTCTTGATTCCGTTGTAGCGGAAGGAGGCGCTGAGCCAGGGCAGCGCCTGGAAGGTGATGTTGTAGCGGCTCTGGCCCGCGAACCAGGAATAGCTGACCGCATACTGGCCGTCGGGCAGCATTTCCGCGCTCGGCATGTCGATGATGCCGGGGCTGCCGTAGAAGTTGAGGCTGGGCGGCGGCAGCGGCTTCAGCCGCGGCGCCGCGGCTTCCGTGCCCGGCGCCGCCTGCGGATCATCGCGGGTGATCTCCGGCCGCTCAGCCTGCCCCGGGGCGGCGGTGAGGCACAGCAGCGCCGCCGCGGCCCGCACGGCACCGCCAATAGCTCCGGTCCTGCGCAGTAGGGTCTTGATCGGGGTCACGGGGAAACCTGCCTTTTGGAACTGCCTGCCGCCGGTCTCCGCGGTCCCGGCCTGTTGTCTGTTGCCCGCTTAGACCATGGCGGCGGCAGCGGATCAATTGCCGCCGGCGCCGGGGACCGCGGATTTGCGGCCGCTGCAGCCCTCAGGCCGCACTCCGGACCGCTCCCCGGGCCGCCTGAAGGCGGTCAGGAGCTCTTGCGCTCCGCAGCCGGCGGCTGGCAATAGCCCTCGACCCAGTGCCGCACCACCTGCAGCGCCGCCGCCTCGTCGCCCGCCGCCACCGCCTGGCGCAGGCTGCGCAGGAAGCCCGCCACCTCGATCTCCGACAGCACGGTTTCGCGGGCGCAGAAGATCTTCTGATGGCGGGTGTGGATCAGCTCCTCGCTCAGCGTCAGTTCTTCCTCCATCTTCTCGCCGGGCCGCAGCCCGATGATCTCGATGGCGATATCGCCGCCGGGATTGTCCGCGTCGCGCACGCTGTGGCCCGCGCTTTCGATCACCTGGCGGGCCAGCTGCAGGATCGGCACCGGCTCGCCCATGTCCAGCACGAAGACCTCGCCGCCCTTGGCCATGTCGCCCGCCTGCAGCACCAGCTGCACCGCCTCGCTGATGGTCATGAAGAAGCGGCGCACATTGGGATCGGTCACGGTGACCGGGCCGCCGCGGCTGATCTGCTCCTGGAACAGCGGCACCACCGAGCCGGAAGAGCCCAGCACATTGCCGAAGCGCACCATGGTGAACACCGTGCGGCCGCCGAAGCGGGTGGCCAGATCCTGCACGATCAGCTCCGCCATCCGCTTGGAGGCGCCCATCACATTGGCCGGGTTCACCGCCTTGTCGGAGGAGATCAGGATGAAACGCTCCACCCCTGCCCTGGCCGCCGCGCGCGCCAGGGTCTGGGTGCCGAAGACATTGTTGGCCAGCCCCGGCAGCGGGTTCGCCTCGACCAGCGGCACATGTTTATAGGCCGCCGCATGCAGCACCACCTGCACCTCATGGGCATTCAGCACCATCCGCACCTGGCGCGGGTCGGTGACCGAGCCCAGCACCGGCACCAGCTCGATGCCCGCCTCCCCGGCCAGCGGCCCCAGCTCCTGATGCACGGTGTAAAGCGCCAGCTCGCTGAGCTCGAACAGCACCAGTTTGGACGGGCGGCAGGCCAGCACCTGGCGGCACAGCTCCGAGCCGATCGAGCCGCCGGCGCCGGAGACCAGCACCGATTTGCCCTGGTAGGAGCCCGCTGCCTCCTTCAGCGGCACGTCGCGCGCCGCCCGGCCCAGGAAGGCCTGCGGCGCCACCGGCGTCAGCTTGTCGACCAGCGCCTCCTCGCCGATCAGCTGGGCGAAGGAGGGCAGCGCCTGCACCTCCAGCCCCAGTTTCTGCAGCCGCTGGGTGATCTGCGCCTGGCGCGGCTGGCTCTGCGAGGGCATCGCCAGCAGCACCCGGCGGATGCCGCGGGCCTGCACGATCTCGGCAATCCGGCTGGGCGCGAACACCGGCAGCCCGACCAGGGTCAGCCCCTGCAGCGAGGAATTGTCATCGGCAAAAGCGACCGGGTCGATGCCGTCATGCGCCTTCAGCGCCTGCGCCAGCTGGGTGCCGGTATTGCCGGCGCCGTAGATCAGCACCCGGCAGCGCGGCTTGGCGCGGCGGTAGACCATCAGCACCAGCTGCAGCATCGCGGCGCGGGCAACCACCATGAACAGGAAATAGCAGATCGCAAACACCATATGGGTGCCCGGGCCCAGCGGCGGCCCGAAGGCGGCGGTGAGCGCCGCCAGCCCCAGCGCGGTGCCGCCCGCCAGCAGCGCGCTTTGCGCCGCGGCATGGCGCTCATAGGCGTTGAGCTGCACATGGGGCAGCCCCAGCCACAGGGCCAGCCCGGCGGCACCGGCAATCACATAGGGCAGCACCGGCAGGAGCAGCCCCAGGGTGGCCAGCGCCGGGTCGGGCAGCGGCTGCACCTGCAGGGTGAACAGCAGCGCCAGCGGCAGCAGCGCCAGGTCCACCGCCAGGAAGACGCAGGATTTCTGCTTGCGCGACAGCGCGCTGATCAGGTTGTACATGCCTGTTTGCCCTTGAGTGCCTGCATTTCTGCCCTGTTGTTATTCCGCTTGCCTGTCCCGGCAGCGCCCTGCTGCCGGATAGCAGAAAAAAGTAAATCAAACACGGCCCCGATGCGCTGAAATCCGGTGCGCGGCCCATAAAACACAGTTTCTATCATAGCCGGTTTTCCCCATCCGGCAAAACGGCCGGCGGCGGAAACCCGCCGGATGCCCCTGCGCCCCGGGGCGCCTGCCCCGGCCGGGCGGTGCAGGCTATGCGGGAATCGCCGAATCCGTGTCTACCCGCGGCGGAATATATTGCCAATGGTCTGGAACACGATGTCGAAATCGAAGCACATGCTCTGATGCCGCTGGTAGATCAGGTCCAGCCGCGCCTTCACCGGCACGCAAAGGCGGGAATAGACCGCATGGGTCTCCTCCGGGCTGCCGCAGCGCGCCAGCAGCGCCGCCTCATGCTTGTGATAGGTGATCGAGGCAAGGCCGGTGACGCCGGGGCGCGATTTCAGCACCTTTGCATAAAGCTCCGGATGCGCCTCGACATACTGGCGCAGGGGCGGGCGCGGCCCGACAAAGGAGATGTCCCCCTTGAGGATGTTCCACAGCTGCGGGAACTCATCCAGCCGCTTGGAGCGCAGCCAGGCGCCGGTCCTTGTGATGCGCGCCGACTTGTCGCCGCCCGACACCCCGGTGTCCGTCTCCACCACCGTCATGGTCCGGAGCTTCCATAAGCTGAAAGGCTGGTCCACCCCCTTCATCCGCTCCGCCACATAGAACAGCGGCCGCCCCTCCTTCCACAGGAGCCACACAAGCAGCAGCAGCAGAATGGGGCCCAGCACCACGATCAGCAGGCTGGCAAAGAAAAGGTCGAAAATCCGTTTGCGCCAAGTCATCGGCGGCTCTGCTCCTGTCTCAATTGCGGCTCTAATCCGGCCCATTCCGCTGCCAGCTGTGCCGCATCCGCCGGGGCAAGCGGCACCGGCAGCAGCGCCTGCAGCCGGGACACATCCAGGGCCACCTCGGGGATTGCGGTGCCGGGCGCCGGGCGCGCGGCAAAGGGCAGGCCCGCCGCCTGCAGCAGCGCCGCCATCTCCACCGTGCCGGGCTGCGCGACATTCAGTGCGGGCGGCAGCGCGGGCCGTTGCAGCAGCGCGCCCAGCACCTGCGCCAGGCTGCGCGCCCCGATATAGCTGCGCCGCGGGGTGGCGCCATCGGCGAACCGGTCGAGGCTGAAGCCCGGCCGCCAGCCGCCAAGGATCGCGTCGAAGCCGGCGGTATTTCCGATCCGCAGGGAACAGACCGGCACGCCCAGCTCTGCCCCGAGCGCCGCGGCGCGGGCCTCCATCTCTGCCTTGGCTGCGCCATAGGCGCTGGCGGGATGCAGCGGGGCGTCCTCCGCCAGCAGGCCGGACCCGGCGCCGTAGACCGCCGCCGAGGACGCCAGCAGCACCCTTGCGCCCGCGCCTGCGCCGGCCCGCACCGCCGCTTCGCCCAGGCGGATATGGTCCGCCATCTCCCCGGCGCCCCGTCCGGGCACCGGCCCGGCCAGGCAGAGAACCGCGGCGGCGCCAGTTGCGGCGCGGGCCAGCGCCGCCGGGTCTTCCAGCGGATCGAACAGGCGCCAGCCGGCGTCCGGCTTGCCGGCAGCAGCCTGCGCCCGGCGCGCCTGCAGCCGCAGCGCCAGCCCTTCAGGCGGGCAAAGCTGCAGCAGCCGCCCGATGCGCCCTGTTGCGCCCAGAACCAATACGGCGTCTTTCGCCATCCCTGCTGCCCGTTCCTGTTGAACCCTCTTGCCCAGCCCAGTATCCTTTGCCCGGACAAAAATCAAAGCGGTTCCCCCGGCAGATGCCATGGCGGTTCCCAGAGCGCTTCAATGACAGGCTCCCGATGCTGAAACTTCTTCCCTGGCTGGCGGCTGCCGGCCTCTGCCTTCTGCCCGCAGCCTGCTCCCGCCTGCCCGGCGGCGCCCCCGCCAGCGAGGAGATCCTGAAGGAATCGGGCGAGGCGGATGCCAATTTCGCGCTTTATAAAGTGAACCGGGCGCTGCTGCCGGCGGTGGCGGCCTGGCCGCCGACCGGCAAGCAGGAGCGGCTCGGCTGGCTGCACGGCCACCAGGGCGCCAAGACCCAGATCATCCAGCCCGGCGATCTCCTGTCCCTCAGCATCTGGGACAGCAACGACAACTCGCTGCTGACCGCGACGGAACAGAAAATGGTGCAGCTGCAGGATATGAAGGTGGCCGCCAACGGCACCATCTTCATGCCCTATGTGGGCGATGTGAACGTCAACGGGCTGACCCCGGACCTGGCGCGCCGCAAGCTGCAGGAGGCGCTGGAGCCGGTGGTGCCTTCGGCCCAGGTGCAGCTGGCGATGGCCGAGGGGCGCAACAATTCGGTCGACCTGGTTTCCGGCGTCGCCCAGCCCGGCACCTATCCGATGCCCGACCGCAACTACACGGTGATGGGGCTCATTTCGGCGGGCGGCGGCATCAGCTCCAGCCTCAACAACCCGCAGATCCGGCTGGTGCGCGGCCAGTCGATCTATGGCACCTCGGTCGACACCCTGCTGAACAATCCCCGTCTCGACACCCTGCTGCGCGGCGGCGACCGGGTGTTTGTCGAGGAGGACGAGCGTTATTTCCTCTCCTTCGGCGCCACCGGCCGGGAAGACCTGCACATCTTCACCAAGGACGAGATGTCGGCGATGGATGCAATGTCGGTGGCCGGCGGCTTCCAGGACGGCAAGGCCGATCCCAAGGGCCTGCTGATCCTGCGCGAATACCCCGCGTCCGCCATTGCGCCGGGGGTGCGCGGCCCGCGCCAGCAGCGGGTGGTGTTCTCGCTGGATCTGACCTCGGCGGACGGGCTGTTCTCGGCGCGCCAGTTCCAGATCAACCCGGGCGACCTGGTGATGGCAACCGAATCGCCGGTTAACGACGTGCTGACCGTCTCCAACATCTTCGGCAACTTCTTCGGTGTCTTCAGCCGCGCCGGCGTGATCGAGTAAATCCTCCCCGCCCGGGGCAAGGAGGCCGCAAGACGCCGCGAAGCGCGCCTGTCCTTGACGCGGACAGCCTGAGCAAAATTAAAAAAGGCCTTGAAGGCGCACCTGCCCTTCAAGGCCTTCTCAGCAGCTCTTCCAAGCTTGCCTAACAGGCAGGCCTACTTCAGGAGCCTTTCCAGATAGGCGCCATAGGCATTCTTGGCGAATTTCTCCGCCCGGGCCTGCAGCTGCGCCGCATCGATCCAGCCCGCCTCATAGGCGATTTCCTCCAGGCAGCCGGTCTGCAGCCCCTGGCGCTGCTCCAGGGTGCGCACGAAATTGCCGGCGTCCAGAAGCGAGCCATGGGTGCCGGTATCGAGCCAGGCATAGCCCCGCCCCATGGTCTCGACCCGCAAGGCGCCTTCGTTCAGATAGCTTTGCAGCAGATCGGTGATCTCCAGCTCGCCGCGGGGCGAAGGTTTCACCGCCCGCGCCCGCTCCGGCGCGCTGCCGTCCAGGAAGTACAGCCCGGTCACCGCATAGTTCGACGGCGGCACCGGCGGCTTCTCGATGATTTCCCGGGCCGTGCCATCCGCCCCGAAGGCCACCACCCCATAGCGTTCCGGGTCCGCCACATGATAGCCGAACACGGTGCCGCCGGATCCCTGCCCGTCCGCAGCCGCCAGCAGTTCCGGCAGCCCGTGGCCGAAGAAGATATTGTCGCCCAGAACCAGCGCCGAGGCGGCGCCATCCAGGAAGTCTTCCGCCAGGATGAAGGCCTGCGCCAGACCGTCGGGCGAGGGCTGCACCACATACGTCAGCTCCACCCCCCACTGGCTGCCGTCGCCCAGCAGGCGGATGAACTGCTCCTGGTCCTGCGGCGTGGTGATCACGCAGATCTCGCGGATGCCCGCCAGCATCAGCACGCTGAGCGGGTAATAGATCATCGGCTTGTCATAGAGCGGCAAGAGCTGTTTCGACACCGCCATGGTGATCGGATAGAGCCGGGTGCCGGAGCCGCCTGCCAGGATGATGCCTTTTCTTGCGGTCATGAGAGCTCTCCCAAGTCTTTCAAAATCTGATCCAGCCCCGGCCGCCAGTCCGGCTGCGGGATGTTAAAAACCGTCTCCAGAGACGTGCAGCCGAGGCGCGAATTCAAGGGCCGCGCCGCGGGCGTCGGATAAGCGGAGGTGGGGATGTCTTCCACCGCGCAATCTACCCTCGCGCGGGCAAAGATCCCGCGCGCGAAATCCGCCCAGCTGGTCTCGGGCTGCCCGGCAAAATGATAGGTGCCGGACTTTCCCGGATCCTCCGCCAGCTGCCGCGCGATTTCCAGGCAGGCGGCGGCAATGTCCCGCGCCGGGGTCGGCGCGCCGGTCTGATCCGCGACGATGGTCAGCCGCTCGCGCTCTTTCCCCAGGCGCAGCATGGTTTTCACGAAGTTGGTCCCATGCGCCGACACCACCCAGGAGGTGCGCAAAATGGCATAGGTGCCGCCCGCCGCGCGCACCATCTCCTCGCCTGCCAGCTTGGAGCGGCCATAGGCGTTCAGGGGCGCGGTGGCATCGCCGGGCTGCCAGGGCGCTTCGCCGCTGCCGTCAAAGACGTAATCGGTGGAGACGGTGACAAAGGGAATGCCCGTTTCCGCGCAGGCGGCCGCCATCGCGCCGGGCGCGGCGCCGTTAATCACATTGGCCAGCGCCTCTTCCTCTTCCGCCTTGTCCACGGCGGTATAGGCGGCGGCATTGATCACCGCCTGCGGCGCGGCCTGGCGGATGGCGGCGGCGCAGGCCGCCGGATGGCTCAGATCCGCCTGATCCCGGCCCAGGCAGATGACGCCGTCATAAACTGCCAGTTCCTGCGCCAGCTGGCCGGTCTTGCCGAAAACCAGGATGGTCATGCCCGCGTCCTTTATGCTGCGCCCGGTTTTGCGCCGGGCTTTCCTCTTGCCCAAAATACCCCCGCCGGAGGCAGGCTTTCCAGCCGGAACAGCCGGAACGCCTTCACTTGCCGGTGCCCAGCCGCTGGCCGACGCCGTCGCGGTGCTGCAGGGCGCGCCACCAAGCCTCGTTGTCGAGATACCATTGCACCGTCTTCTCCAGCCCTTCCTCCACCGTCACCGAGGGCCGCCAGCCCAGTTCCTCGCGGATGCGGCTGGGGTCGATCGCATAACGCGCGTCATGGCCCGGGCGGTCGGTGACAAAGGTGATCTGGTCTTTGTAAGACTTCCCATCCGCACGCGGGCGTTTCTGATCCAGGATCCCGCACAGGGTGTTCACCAGCTCCAGGTTCGACCGCTCGTTCTCGCCGCCGATATTATAGGAGCGGCCCAATGCGCCCTTCTGCACCACCAAGAGCAGCGCATCCGCGTGGTCCTCCACATAGAGCCAGTCGCGCACGTTGGAGCCGTCGCCGTAGATCGGCAGCGGCTTGCCCGCCAGCGCATTGAGAATGACCACCGGAATGAGCTTCTCCGGGAAATGATAGGGCCCGTAGTTGTTGGAGCAGTTGGTCAGCACCACCGGCAGCCCGTAGGTCTCGGCCCAGGCCCGCACCAGATGGTCGCTGGCGGCCTTGCTGGCCGAATAGGGCGAGCGCGGATCGTAAGCGGTCTCCTCGGTGAACTGCACGGCGGGGTCGGCGGGCAGCGAGCCGTAGACCTCATCGGTCGAGATGTGGTGAAAGCGGAAGGCTTCGGGCTTGCCCGCCTGCATCCAGTATTTCCGGGCCGCCTCCAGCATGTTGAAGGTGCCGGTGATATTGGTCTCGATGAAATCGCCCGGCCCGTCGATCGAGCGGTCCACGTGGCTCTCGGCCGCCAGATGCATCACCGCGTCGGGCTGGTGGCGCTCGAAAACAGTGTCTAATGCGGCGCGGTCGCGGATGTCGCACTGCTCGAAAGCATAATCCGGGCTCTGCGCCGCCTCCGCCACATTGTCGAGGCAGGCGGCATAGGTGAGCGCATCCACATTCACCACCTGATGGCCGCGCTGGACCGCCAGCCGCACCACCGCGGATCCGATAAAGCCGGCGCCGCCGGTCACAAGCAGTTTCATGGCTTATCCTTCCCAGGTGAACGGGCTGTCGAAATCCGCAAGCGCGGGCGCTGCGGCGTCCTTTTCGCTGAGCACCGGCGTGCCCCCGAAATCCCAGTCGATGCCGCAGCTGTCCCAGGCCACCGCGCCGTCGCAGTCGGGCGCATAATAATCGGTGCATTTATAGACCACCTCGGTGTCCGGCACCCGGGTGATAAACCCGTGCAGGAAGCCCTTGGGCACCAGGAGCTGCCTGCCGTTCTCCGCGCTCAGCTCGATGCCGAACCAATTGCCGCAGCTGGGCGAGCCCTTGCGGATATCCACCGCCACGTCGAACAGCGCGCCGCGGCCGCAGCGCACCAGCTTGTCCTGGGCATGGGGCGGCGCCTGGAAATGCAGGCCCCGCAGGGTGCCGGCCTCGCGCGACAGCGAGTGGTTGTCCTGCACGAAATCCAGGTCGATCCCGGCCTCCTGCATCCGCCGCCGGTTCCAGCTTTCGCTGAAAAACCCGCGCGCATCGCCGAACCGCGCCGGTGTCAGCACCTTCAGCCCCGGCAGACCCGTTTCCTCAATCTGCATTCCCGCCCTCACGTCATCGCATCCAAGCCTGTGCCACTCCTAGCCCCGCGCTGGCGGCAGGGCAACAGCCGCGGCAGAACTCCGCCCGCGCGCGCCCCGCGCTTGCATCCCGCTGCCGGCCCCGGCAAGCATGGTTCCATGAAAATCCTGTTTGTGCATCAGAACATGCCCGGCCAGTACCGCGAGCTTGCCCCCTGGCTGGCGGCGCAAGGGCAGCATGAGATCGTCTTTCTGACCCAGCGCGAAGGCGTGCAGCTGAAGGGCATCAAAACCGTTGTCTACAAGCCCTTCCGCACCCCGGAACAGGACGCCTTCGGCCTCTCCAAGGACTGGGAGGCAGCGGCCGGCACCGGCCTCGGCGCGGCGCTGGCGGCGCGGCAGCTGAAGGCGGAGGGCTTCACCCCCGACATCATCATCGGCCACACCGGCTGGGGCGAACTGATGTTCATGAAGGACCCCTACCCGGATGTGCCGGTGATCGGCTTCTTCGAGTATTTCTACCGCACCACCGGCGGGCTGGTCGGCTTCGATCCGGAAAACCCGGCCAACGACCAGGCCTATTTCTTTGCCGAGGCGCGCAACTCTGTGCCTTACGCCAGCATCGAGCAGGTCGATCTGGGCCATGTGCCCACCGCCTGGCAGCGCGACCGCTTCCCGGAAAGCTTCCATTCCCGCATGTATCTCTGCCATGACGGCATCCGCACCGACACGCTGCGCCCCGATCCGCAGGCCTCGGTGAGCCTCGGGCGGCTGGAGCGCCCGCTCACCCGCGAGGACGAGGTGGTGACCTACATCGCCCGCAACATGGAGCGCGCCCGCGGCTTCCACATCATGATGCGCGCCCTGCCCCGGATCCAGGCGCAGCGCCCGGATGCGCGCATCCTGATGATCGGCGGCAACGAGACCTCCTACGGCGCCGAAAGCAAACACCCCGCGGGCTTGCGCGGCGAGATGGAGGACGAGCTGGGCGGCAGCGTCGACTGGAGCCGGGTGCATTTCCTCGGCAGGGTGCCCTACGCCGACCTCACCCGGATCATCCAGATCAGCCGCTGCCACATCTACCTGACGATGCCCTTCGTGCTCAGCTGGTCGCTCCTGGAATCGATGGCGATGCAGGCGACGGTGGTGGCGGCCGACGTGGCGCCGGTGCGCGAGGCGATCAGCCATGGCGAGACCGGGCTGCTGGTCGATTTCTTCAGCCCGGAAAAGCTCGCCGATCAGGTGGCGGACGTGCTGGCCAATCCCGGGGACTACGCCCATATCGGCCCCAATGCCCGCGCCCATGTGGTGGAGAAGTATGATTTCCTGAGCCGCTGCCTGCCGGAGCATATCGCCCGGATCAATGATCTCGTGCCGGAGGCGCGGAGAATTAAGATCTAGCCGGAGGCGCGGAGAATTGAGATCTAGCCCGAGGCGCGGCGGATCAGGATCTGACCCCGAGGCGGAAAATCAGGCTCTATTCGGGCCAGTTCCCGGGTCGGGTCAAGAGCGGCGCCCCGGGGCTTTTCAGAAACACCGGCTTGCGATACCGGCCGGATGCGGCGGGCCCCGGCCCCGCCCGCATCCGGCAAGCGGCGCCTCCGGCCGCAGGGCCGGGACGCCTGTTGCATGTCCGGCGCAGCGCGTGCGGCCGGCGGCCGCGGTCAGTGGCGGGGCGCCTGCGGCGGCAGCTGCTCGGAGGCCCAGAGCGCGGCCTGGGTGCGGTTCTTGGCGCCGATCTTGCGGAAGCAGGTGCGCAGATGCACTTTCACCGTGGCTTCGCAGATCCCCAGCTCATTGGCGATGCTCTTGTTGGTGGCGCCTTCGGTCAGCTTGGCCAGGATCAGCCGCTCGCGGTCCGACAGCCCGTGCCGCGGCGGCGGGCTGGCGGGCGCCGCCGCTTCTGCCGTCTGCGGCTCCGCTCCGTCCGGGGCGTCCGGCGCGCCGCCTGCCGCGCCCGACAGCACGATACGGTAGCCGTCCTGCACCACCTGCAGCGCCGCGATCAGCGCGCCGGCCGATTTGCGCTCCGGGATCACCGCCTCGGCATAGCGGCTGAGCCGCACCTGGGCGGCGGCCGGGCAGTCATCGCCGGTGATCAGGATCAGCGGCACCGCGCCGTTGCGGGCGCGGAAGGCCTGCATCTCCTCCAGCAGCGCCTCGCCAGTGCCATGGCTGTAGCACAGGACCATATCCTGGGACGGCAGCTGCGGCAGTTCCGCCAGGGCGCCGCAGCAGCGCCCGGTTTCATAGTCATTCGCTTCACAGATGGTCAGAAACATATCCCTGAGAAGCCTGCTTTCCCCCACAACGTGAACAGGCATAAAAAAACTCCTTTACTCGTAACATGCCGGATCCCGGATCCGGCCCGTCCCCCTGGAGCGCGCTGCTGCCGCCGGCCCGCCCCCGCAGACCGCCGGATTGGCAATGCGCTGCCGCCCCCCGGAACACACTTCACCTGCTTGCCGCCGCCTGGGCCCCGGCAGCGCCCCCGCGCCGCCGTTTCCGGATCGTGATAAATACAGAACACGCCCGGAAAAAACGTCCCGGGCCAGGCAGCGCACGCCAGCGTTCAAACACTTCTGATGCGCATTGCTGTGGATAAACCGTAGCGAATCTATCCTTTATTGTTAAGAAACTTCCCCTCCCGGAGCAGTGCTTTTTGGCAGGGCCGCCGCAGGCGCGGCCCGCGGTTCCGCCTTATCCGGCTGTTTTCCCACGCGATCTGCCCGGGCTGCCCTACTCCCTTGGCATTGTTCCCAAAGCGGAAACGCAGTGTTTCCATTTGGGTTTCTGCAATTTTAAGAAATCTGAATCAATCATCAAAACAACCCAGGGTTTCAGCGATTCGCCGTTCCCGCCGCGTGGCGCTACCCCCATGGTGGTATTTTGACCCCAAGGCCTGCCCCCGGATCCCCGGCCGCCAGGCCTTTGGCGTACCCCCTCTGCCCGGTTTGACCCTGCCGCCAGCGTGCTACCCTCAAGACATTCATTATGTCATGCCGGGGGGCAACATGGTTATGTTGAGTGCGTCCGTTTCGCAAACGGGCAGGTTGTTTTTCACGCGGTCTCTCCAGAGGCAAATCTCATCCCTGACACACCTGGCACTGGTTCAGCCCGGGCACCGGCGCGCCCCGGTGCTGACCAGCGATCCCCGCCTCGGCGGCGCCTGTTCCAGCGCCGCGGCGGCGGTGCTGCGGCGCCAGCTGCAGCCCGGCAGCGCCACCGCCTTCCGCAGCCGCCGGTCCGGCGGCGCGGCGGCCCGGATGCTGGCTGCGCAGCTGGCCGCCGCAGAGCAGCCGCGGCTGGCGGAACTGGCCGCGGAGCTGGCGGCGGATTGCGGCTGGGCGCTGTTTTCCTGCAGCTTCGAGGACGGCAGCGAGGACCTGATCGCGCTGAAGCTGGAAGGCGGCCCGCATGATGCCCATTGCGGCGACATCCTGCAGGCGATCTGGCCGGTGCTGCGCGAGGATTCCCTGCGCGAGCTGGCGGGCGAAACCCAGGCGGCGGTGACCAGCGCGCTGCTGTGGACGGTCTCCAAGAAGACCGACTCGGCGGTGCTGGTGCTCAATGCCGAGGGCGCGCTGCTGCATTGCAATGAATCGGGCCGCGACATGCTCGACGGCGGCGACCTGCTCAGCGACCACTCCGGCCGCCTCAGCTGCGCCCGCCCGGGCGAGACCGCGGGCTTCTACGCGGCGGTGGCCGAATGCGCCCGCAACCGCCGCGGCGGCGCGGCCGGCGCCGGCCAGCCGCCGCGCGAGCTGATCCTGTTCCTGGAGGACCGCAAGAGCGGCATGCGGCTGCCGGTGTCGCTGACCCGCTACCGCTGCGCCGGCTCCGGCCAGCCGCTGGTGGTGGCGATCCTGCCGCGCCAGCCGGACCGCCGCCGCATCGAGATGCTGGCCCAGAAGATGGGGCTGTCGCCGGCCGAGGCGCGGGTGGCGGCGCTGATTCAGCTGGGGCTCTCCAACCGCGAGGCGGCGCATATCGCCGGCCTCAAGGTGCAGACCTTCAACACCTATGCCAAGCGGGTGCTGGCCAAGATGCAGGCGCCCGGCCGCGCTGAAATGGCCCAGCGGCTGACCTGGCAGGCCTCGCTGGGGAGAGCGTCATGAACAAGATGGCACAGGAGACCCCGTTCCAGGGCCCGCCCGCGCCGGCCCAAACGCAGACCCGGACCGCGCAGACCCGGGCCGAACCGGCCCAGGCGGCCCAGGCGGCCCAGGCCGCACCCGCAGCAGCCGGGACCGCTCAGGCCGCGCCCGCACAGGACAAATCCCAGGGCCAGCCGGTGCAGCCGCCGCGGCTGAGCAACGCGGTGCTGGCGCAGATCGCCAATGTGCTGCGCCAGGGCGAGGTGCCGCTGGCCGCCCAGGCCGACCTGGTGGAGCTGCACAAGCGCATCGTGGAGATGTTCGCCACCCTCAACGAGGGGCTGGGCGAGCGCCACGCGCAGAAGGCCGCGGCCGACCGCGCCGCGCTCACCGCCCGCATCGACCAGCTGGAAGAGGCGGTGAACCGGATGGAAGGGGCGCTCCGGATCGAGTTCGAGCCGGTGCTGAAGGCCGCGGTGGGCGAGGCGCTGGCCCAGGCCCTGCCCAGGCCGCGCCGCCGCCGCCCCGGGCCGGCCGCTGCGGCGCTCCTGCTGGCGGCCGCCGGGCTGGCGGCCGGGGTCTACTGGCATGCGCCCCTGCAGGAGGCGGCGCAGGCCGCCGCCGCGGCTGTCGAAAGCCGCACCGGCTGGCAGCTGCCCGCCCTGTAAACCGCATTTTGTCCCCATTTGGGGGCATCCGCTGCAGCCTGGATGCGCTGCAATACTCCCAGAAGGCATGACCACGCCTTTAGCGCCTGCGGCCCCCCGGGGAGTTCCTTCCTGGGCCGCGGCACCGGCGGGGGCACGGCCCCGGGCCTCTGCCCGCAGCCCTGCCCCGTATTTTAACGAGGAGGAAGTTTACCATGGGTATTAAGGACCGGAATCCCGAGTGGGACGTCTGCGATCCGGAGTGCAGGATCGAGTTCTCAAAGGACAAAACCGACCCGAACTACAACAACGGCGCCACCGAACAGGGTGACAGCGGCGGCAATGTCATCAACCTGAACGACCACAATGCCGCTGATAACGCCCGCGGCGGTGCGGGCGATGACGCCATCTACGGCAACGAGCGCAACAACAAGCTCGATGGCCAGTCAGGCCAGGACTACATCGAAGGCCAGGACGGCGACGACAAGATCAGCGGCGGCACCGGCAACGACATGCTGTTCGGCGGCGATGGCGACGGCGAGGGCCGCTATGAAAGGGTGGTGCACTACTACGAGACCCATATCGATTACGAGACCTGGGAAGAGTATGAGGTGCCGGTCTACAAGCTGGTCTATATCGACGACGGCGATGACTGGATCGACGGCGGCGAAGGCTGTGATTACATCGACGGCGAAACCGGCGACGACACCCTGCTGGGCGGGCTGGATTCCGACACCGTGTTCGGCGGCAAGGGCGATGACAACATCTTCGGCGACGACGCCGACGGCGACTACAGCGAGCGGGGCCGCCTCAACGACGACGATCACTACGCAGAGCCGGAATACGGCGACGGCGATGCCGGCGACTACCTTTACGGCAACGACGGCAACGACTGCATGGACGGCGAGGGCGGCGACGACTGCATGTGGGGCGACGACGGCCAGTTCGACCTCTACGGCGACTACGACGACGACCATTCCAACAACAACGACACCATGTACGGCCGCGACGGCAACGACCGCATGAACGGCCAGCAGGGCGACGACCGGATGTCCGGCGGCCTCGGCGACGACCTGGTGATCGGCGGCTCCGGCGATGACGAGATGTTCGGCGACGAGCGTCAGGGCCAGGGCGATGATCTCGACTTCGGCGCCGACAGCGGCACCGGCGACAAGAACGGCCAGGTTGACGGCGACGACACCATGCTGGGCGGCACCGGTGACGACACTATGGACGGCCAGGGCGGCGATGACTGCATGTTCGGTGAAGAAGGCAACGACCTGATGCAGGGCGGCCGCGGCCGCGACCTGATGGGCGGCGGCGAAGGCGACGATGACGTCAACGGCGGCGCCGGGCGCGACACCATGCGCGGCGGCACCGGCAATGACGTGCTGGAAGGCGGCGCCCAGGGCGACCTGATCTTCGGCGACCGGGGCAACAACCCGGGCAGCGATCACTATGATGCGCCCTATGTTGACTGGCGCTGCTGCGACGACGAAGAGCCGTCCGACACCGTTAAGGAACACAGCATGGATGAGGGCGGCCACGGCAAGAAGCCGGTTGATTGCCCGGATTGCTACGAGCCGGTGGACCGGGGCCAGAAGGACGGCCATGACGTGATCCGCGGCGGCGACGGCCACGACACCATGTTCGGCGAAGGCGGCAATGACGTCATCTATGGCGAAGACGGCGACGATGTCGGCAGCGGCGGCGCTGGCGATGACCAGCTCTTCGGCGGCGACGGCAACGACAAGCTGTCCGGCGATGACGGCCACGACTGGCTGATGGGCGGCGACGGCCACGACCTGCTGAAAGGCGGCTCCGGCAATGACACCATCAAGGGCGGCGACGATGCCGACAAGGCCTTTGGCGGCACCGGCGACGACCTGATCTTCGGCGGCCGCGGCAATGACACGCTGCACGGCAATGACGGCAACGACTGCATCTACGGCAATAACGGCCGGGATGTGCTGTTCGGCGACGCAGGCGACGATAAGCTGGGCGGCGGCCGCGGCAAGGACTTGCTGATTGGCGGCAGCGGCGAAGACACCCTCTGGGGCGGCGGCGCCGGCGACGTGCTCAAGGGCGGTTACGACGATGACCACCTCTATGGCAACGGCGGCTATGACTGCCTCTACGGCGAAGACGGCAGAGACAAGCTCTTCGGCGGCACCCACAGGGACTTCCTGGATGGCGGCGCCGGCAACGACAAGCTGGATGGCGGCGCCGGCAACGACTGGCTGAAGGGCGGCGAGGGCAACGACTGGCTGTATGGCGGCAACGGCAAGGATGTCTTCATCATCGACCTGAAGTGGGACGGCATGGGCTTCACGTCCAACGATGGCAAGGACGTCATTCATGACTTCGACATAGACGAAGAGCATGACGTGCTGCTGTTCCGTGTCACCGGCGACATCTCGGCGCAGGATGCCTTCGAGAAGCTGAACGGCGGCCCGAACGGCGCCGGCGGCGCGGCCACGGTCACCGACGACGGCACCGACACCACCATCGAAGTGGGCGGCGCCACGGTGAAGATCCTCGACCTGACCAACAACGAGAGCTACTTCAGTTCTCTGGGCCATGACACCAACCCCTGGGGCGGTGTCGGCATCAACGCGGTCTCCAGCGGCGACGCGGGCAGCTATGAAGCGATCCGCGTGGTCACAGCGGACGCCTTCGATGATGCCTACGACAACATCTGGGGCCACCTGTATCACGGTGCCTGAGCTTTAGGAACGGCGGGCCCGGGGTTTGCTCCGGGCCCGTCCAGCCCTGGTTCAGGACAGCGATTTGGTCCCCGGCCAAGGATTGCATCCTTGGACCAGGGCGCTGACCTCCAGATTTTACAACTTCACTTCGTGCAGCCGGGGGGCAACGACAATGAAGACAAAACGGGTATTCGACGGACAAAGGGGTGTGCTGGCAGCCATCTTCACCGCCAGCATCTTTGTGAACCTCCTGATCCTGACAGCGCCACTCTACATGCTGCAACTGTTTGCCCGGGTCATGGCCTCGGGCAGCATTCCGACCCTGATAGCCCTGACCACCGGCGCGTGCATCGCGCTGGTGTTCTTTTTTCTTTTCGACATGCTGCGCCAGCGCCTGGTGGCGCGGCTCGGCTCCCGCCTCGAGGCCCGGCTCAGCCCGGTGGTGCTGGAGGGCATGATCAACGGCCAGCTGCCGCCCGCCCTGCGCCAGGCCGAACCCATCCGCGATATCCAGGACCTGCGCGGCTTCATCACCAGCCCGGTGTTCCTGGCGCTGCTGGATGCGCCCTGGTCGGTGATCTTCCTGGCGCTGATCTTCCTGTTCAGCCCGGTGCTGGGGATGGTGGCGCTGGCCGGCATCGCACTGCTGTTCGGCCTGGCGCTGCTCAACGAGATGCTGGCCCGCAAGCCGATGGACGAGGCCGGCAAGCAGGCCACCGAGACCAATGCCGCGGTGGCCGAGATGATGCAGAACGCGGGCCTGATCCGCGCCATGGGCAAGACCGGCCCGCTGATCGGGCGCTGGCAGCTCAAGGCGTTCTCGGCGCTGCTGTTCAACACATTGGCCACCGACCGGGTGGCGCTGATCACCTCGCTGGCCAAGGCCGTGCGCATGGGGCTGCAGATCGCGGTGCTGGGCGTCGGCGTGGTGCTGGTGATCAACAACCAGCTGACCCCGGGGCTGATGATCGCCGCCTCGATCCTGCTGGGCCGCGCCGCGGCGCCGGTGGAGCAGTCGATCGCCGGCTGGCGCGGCTTCCTCAAGGCGCGCAGCGCGCAAGGCAGGCTGAACACCCTGCTGGCCCACCTCGGCGCCGCGCCGGAGCGGCTGACCCTGCCCGAGCCGGAGGGCCGCCTGTCGGTGGAGAACGCCACCGTGGTGCTGCCCGGCCGCCCGGACCCGCTGCTGATGGATATTTCCTTCGAGCTGAAGCCCGGCCAGTCGCTGGGGCTGATCGGCCCGTCCGGCGCCGGCAAGACCACTCTGGCGCATGCGCTGGCCGGCCTGCAGCCGCTGGTGCGCGGCCACATCCGCATCGACGATGCCGCGCTCAGCGACTGGGATCCGGCGCAGATCGGCCAGCATATCGGCTTCCTGCCGCAGCGGGTCGAGCTGTTCCAGGGCACGGTGGCGGAAAACATCGCGCTGATGGATCCGGACGCCCGCCCCTCCGACGTGGTGGCGGCGGCCAAACTGGCGCAGGTGCATGAGATGATCCTGGCGCTGCCCGGCGGCTACAACGCCGAGGTCGGCCCGCGCGGCGAGTTCCTGTCGGCCGGCCAGCGCCAGCGCATCGGCCTGGCGCGCGCCTTCTTCGGCGACCGCAAGCTGATCATCCTGGATGAGCCCAATGCCAATCTCGACCCCGAGGGCGAAGAGGCGCTGGCCTGCGCCATCGAGGAGGCCTGCGCCCGCGGCGCCGCGGTGGTGGCGGTGACCCACCGGATCAGCCTGCTGCGCCGCGTCAGCCATGCGGCGCTGCTGCAGGACGGCCGCCTGGCCCGCTTCGGCGAGGCCCGCCAGGTGATCGAGGCCGCGGCGCAGCCGATGGCCGCCGCCCAGGCGCATCCCGACGACCCCAAGATCGCCCCGTTCCGCCACCGCAAGGGCAGCGCGGACCAGGACGCACAGACCCCTCCGGCTGAAGGAGAAAGCGCATGAGCCTGGTAGAGCAAGAGAGCCGCGCCCCGGCCCGCAGCGGCAATCGCCCGGACGGGGTGCAGAGCGGCTTCCGCGACCTGATGCCGGCCGGCAGCGGCCAGGACATCCCGCTGCCCAAGCGGCCGCCCACCCGGGTGCGCCAGCTGGTGCTGTGGCTGGTGGTCTGCGGCTTCGGCCTGTTCGGCGGGCTGGTGTTCTGGGCCACCAAGGCGGAGCTGACCAGCGCGGTGGTGGCCGGCGGCAGCTTCAACGTGGCCGGCGACCGGCTGGCGGTGCAGCATTTCGAAGGCGGCATCCTGCGCGAGCTGAACGTCGCCGAGGGCGACCGCGTCCGCGAAGGCCAGGTGCTCGCCCGGCTCGACGGCCGCCGGGTGGAGGCGCAGCTGGCGATCCTGCACACCCAGCTGGCCAGCGCCCTGGCGCAGCAGGCGCGGCTGGAGGCCGAACTGCAGGAGGCCGAGACCCTGCAGCCGGGCGCCGCGCTGGAACAGCTCATCGCCGCGGCGCCGGAACTGGCGCAGCTGGCGGCGGTGCAGCAGGATCTGCTCCTCTCGAACCGGGCGCTGTACCAGGGCCAGATGGAGATCATCCAGGGCCGCATCACCCAGCTCAATGACCAGCTCAGGGGCCGCGACGCCCGCATCCGCGCCACCGAGGAACAGCTCGCCCTGGTGCAGGGGGAACTGGCGGATCTGACCGGGCTGTTCGAAAAGGGCCTGGTGCCGAAGACCCGCATCAGCCAGCGGCAGATGCAGCTCAGCGATCTGCTGGGCACCCTGGGGGCGCTGGAAAGCGACCGCAGCAACGTGCTGGAGCAGATCGGCGAAATGGAAGAGCGCCGCCTGCAGACCGGCCGCGACCGGGTGGCGCGGATCGCCGCCCAGAGCCAGGAGGTGCAGGAGCAGATCCTGGACCTGAACCAGCGGCTGGACGCCACACGGGATGTGGCCGAGCGGCTGACCATCCGCGCGCCGCGCGGCGGCCGGGTGGTAGGGCTCAGCATCAACACCCTGGGCCAGGTGGTCGATCCCGGCCGCACCCTGCTGGAGCTGATGCCCGAGGATGCCAGCCTCCTGGTGGAAACCCGGGTGGCGGTGGCGGATATCGACGAGGTCTCGATGGGCAGCCTGGCGCGGGTGTCGCTGACCGCCTACAGTTTCCGCTCCACCCCGCCGGTCACGGGTGAAGTGGTGATGGTGGCGGCCGGCACCAGCACCGACCGGGCCACCGGCGAGTCCTATTACCCGGTGCATATCCGCATCAAGGACGAAGAGCTGGCCGCCCTGCCCAACGTCAAGGCGCTGCCCGGCATGCCGGCCCAGGCGATGATCGAAACCGGCCGCCAGACCCTGGCCAACTACCTGATCAGCCCGGTGCTCGCCAGCATGTCGCAGGCGCTGAAGGAAGGCGACAGCTGACAGCCCAGCTCCCGCAGGCCCGTTCTGCCGCCCGCAGGACAGGCGGCGGCAGAACGGGCGGCGGCAGGAAAACAGCGGCCCCGGCAGGGGCCGCAGCTGGAAAGGCAGCGGCCCGGGGGGAGGGCCGACCGCCTGACCGGGCCCGTTCCGGCCACCGGCCGGGGCGGGCCTGTTCCGTTCCGCACCCCAATTCCGGTTCTGCAGCCGCCGGGCAGACCCGCCAGCCAGAATAGGACCGGACCGGACCAAATGTTTCGCGCGCGAAACATTTGGTCAACCATGCTGACCTTTCTCTGAGAGAAGACGACCCGCCTTTCCAGGCAAAGGCAGCGCCCAGCAGTCCCCGGCAGAATGAGTATTTATGGAAAGATGAAACCCCGGCGGCCCGTAAGCCAGCCGCGGGCTATTCCGCGGCGCGCTTCCTGACCCAGCCCAGGAAGGCGGCATCGGGCATCCGCAATCTGGGGCTGCCGCTGCGCACCCACATGGCGCGCCATTCCGCCTCCAGCGCATAGGCGTCGGCGCCGGGGATCAGCGCCCGCGCCTCCTCCAGCGTCTGCGGCTTCAGCTGCGGCGCGTTCAGCACCGCCTCGGTCACCGCCGCCTTCTGGCTGAAGCGGATCACATCGCCCTCCAGCTCCTCCAGCGCGTAATCCGGCAGGGGCTGGGCGTCGATCATGTCGCGGATCATCTTGCGGAACACCCGGCGCGGCGAGGCGGAGCCGGATTTCTTCAGCAGCGTCTCCACCGACACCTGCCAGCTGTTCTGCCGCCCGCAGTGCTTGCGCGCCAGTTCGTAGATCCGCCGCTCCAGCGGCTTGCGCAGCCGGAAGTAGTCGCGGCTGAGCGTCAGCACCGATTTCGACAGCACCGCCCGGTACAGCCAGTCGCTGAGCGTCACCGCCACGCTGACCATCTTGCCGCCGCGCGCCTTGCGGACGATCTCCCATTTCTCGATCAGGCCGAAGCCGGTGGTGACCTCCTCGCCGCCGGTCACGATATTGGTGGTGATGCGGGTGCCCGCCAGCCGCTCGAAAGCCTCGCGCAGGCGGCGGTAGGCATCGCCCGAGGTTTCCCGGTTGCAGGCCACCAAGAGGTCATGCGCCTTCAGGTGCAGCACCCGGCTCACCTGCCGCCCGGCATTCAGCGCCGCCATCAGCTGGCTGATGCAGAAGATCAGGATGTCCTTGTCGTGGATCGTCGCCAGCCCCTTGACGCTGGGGGTGACGGTGATCTCGGCGCCGTTGTGCTGGTAGTTCAGAATCCGCCGGTCCGGCCGGGTGCCCAGGGAGAACAGCGGATGCTCCATCGACGCGAGATCGTTCTTGGGGATCGCCCCGAAGATATCGCAGAGGAAAAAGTCCCCCTCTCCTTCCGGCGGAATCCCTCCCGCTGTCAGCTCTGCTGCCATCTGCCTGCCCGTATCCGCTCTGCCGCCCGCCGGGGTCTGCTGCCCCTTTTCGGCGACTCGTTTATCGTGGTTTTGATTACGCTCACCCTAGGGTTATCCACATGCCCCCGCAACGGGGGTTCGGAGTCATCTGGTCGGGGGTTCGGAGTCGTTTCAACGGGGTTTCAGAGTCACGCAGGAGCGGAATTCCGCCCGGATCGCCAATGAAAAAAGGGCTTTGCGCGAGTCACGCTTCCCCTGTAACTGATAAATAACCCATATTTAACAGGGCAGAATTTTTTGCACGCCCTGAAACACCCCCGCTTTCCCCCGCCGCAACCGCTGGATTTGCTTAGGAAAACCAAGGGGGATGCGCATTTTTCTTCCATGTGCCGTGTTTTTGGGTATTCTCTCCAAAAGGCAGCACATTGAGGCTGCAGAGCAGACAGAACAGCATTTCACACCGACCGGGCCGCAAGGCTCACCGACAGCGGGCAGCACTCTCATGGCCAGAGATATCCACAAGGGCAGCACCAGCCTCCCCCCCTATTTCAGCATCGATCCGGACGCCGCCCTGGCCGAGCTGGACACCCCCACCAGCACCGCGGGCTTTGCCGAGATTGCCGCCGCCTGCGCGCAAGGGCGCGCCGATCTCGCCAGCCGCGGCATGAACGAGGAAGGCCGCAAGGAACTGCGCCTGTTCTCCACCTGGGAGATCACCCGCTACCTGATCCCGGTCGCCCAGGCCCATTTCCGCCGGGTGCTGAAGGCCAACCCCGATCTGCCGCAGGGCCGCTCCGAGACCGAGGGCGGCGCCAAGTGGTTCACCCTCGACGAGGTGCTGCGGCTCAGGGCGCATTTCGGCGCGCAAGGATCCAAGGCCAAGGACTACCTGCCCTACCGCCCCGAGGGGCTGCCCGCCAAGATGGTGGCGGTGGCCAACTTCAAGGGCGGCGTCGGCAAGACCTCGACCGCGGCGCATCTGGCGATGTCGGCGGCGCTCGACGGCTACAAGGTGCTGGTCATTGATCTCGACAGCCAGGGCTCGATGACCTCGATCTTCGGCGGCCGGGTGGAGGATGAATGGCAGACCGCCTTCCCGCTCCTGGCGCGCCACTACGGCGAGCACCTGCGGCTGGAGAACCAGCGCCGCCTCGACCGCGGCGATGCCCCGCAGCCGCTGGACGAGGCGCTGGATGCGGCGATGGAGATGACCGCCCGGGACGTGATCCAGGACACCCACTGGCCCAACATCGACCTGATCGGCGCCCAGCTGAACCTCTACTGGGCGGAGTTCCAGATCCCGGTCTGGCGGATGGCGGCGCGCAGCTGGAAGCTGTGGGATGCGCTCACCGAGCGGCTGGAGGCGGACGGCGTTCTGGACGAATACGACGTGATCTTCATCGACACGCCCCCCGCCCTTGGCTACCTGACGATCAACGGGCTGTCCGCCGCCGACATCCTGCTGGTGCCGATGGGCGCGTCGTTCCTGGAGTTCGACTCGACGGGCCGCTTCTTCGACATGCTGCATTCCACCTTTGCCTCCATCGAGGAGGGCGAGAACCTCGCGGCCCGCGCCCTGGGCCGCCCCGGCCTCAGCTTCGAGTGGGACGCGGTGCGCGCCGTCATCACCCGCTACGACGGCGCCCAGCAGGGCGAGCTGGCGGCGCTGATGCAGGCCTACATGGGCCGGGTGCTCTCCCCCCACAAACAGGATTTCACCGCGCTGATCGGCCAGGCCGGCGAGCAGGTCTCCGGCATCTACGAGGCCGACTACCGCGACTTCAACCGCGAGACCTACGCCCGCGGCCGCGAAACCTTCGACGAGACCTATGCGGCCTTCAAGAAACTGCTGATCGGCGTCTGGCGGCGCGAGGTGTTGCAGCAAGAGGCGGAACAGCGCGCGGCCGGCTAAGGCCCTAACAAGGAATTTCCGGCACACTCTCTGCCCGGAGACAGACAGACAGGTCAGGACAGGACATGGCAAAACGCAAACGGCTCTCCCCGGCGCAGACGGGTTACCTGACAGCCGCCCCCGCAGGCAAACCCGCGCTTGGCACCGCCTCCAGCGTGGGGGCGGCACCGATTGCCCAGGTGGCCTCCGATGCCTCCGCCCAGGCGGCGCTGCAGGAGCTGTCCGGCGTTCTGGAAAACGCCCGCGCCAAGGGGCTGATGATCGAAGAGCTGCCGCTGGCGCAGATCGACGAGAACCACCTGGTGCGCGACCGCATCGAGCAGGACGAGGAAGAGCTGCAATCGCTGATCGAGTCGATCCGCGCCCGCGGCCAGCAGACCCCGGCGGAAGTGGTGCCGCTGGAGGAGGCCTCCGGAGGCCGCACCCATGGCCTCATTTCCGGCTGGCGCCGCGTGACCGCGCTGCGCAGACTCTATGAAGAGACCTCGGACCCGCGTTTCGCCACGTTGAAGGCGCTGGTGATCCGGCCGGACAGCGCCGAGGCGTCTTATGTGGCGATGGTCGAGGAAAACGAGATCCGGGTGAACCTCTCGCATTACGAGCGCGCCCGGATCGCGGTGCGGGCCTATAAGGAGGGCGTCTTCACCCGCCGCAAATACGCGCTGCAGGCGCTGTTCGGCAACGCCACCCGGGCCAAGCGCTCCAAGATCGGCAGTTTCGTGACCCTGGTGGAAGCCTTGGATGCGGTGCTGTTCTACCCCACCGCGATCAGCGAGAAACTGGGCCTGGCGCTGGTGCGCGCGATCGAGGCGGATGAAGGCTTTGCCGAACGCGCCACAGCGGCGCTGCAGGCCGCCGGCCGGTCTTCCCCGGAGGCGGAGCTGGAGGTGCTGACCCGTCTGGTGGAGGGTGAGGCGGCGGAAACCCTCAAGTCAGAGCCTGATATGCCCCCTGCCCCGCCGACCCTGGAACAACTGGCGGCACAGGCGAAGGAGCGGAATGCCGGCCGGGAGGCGGAACAGCCCCGGCCCCCGGTGCCGCCGCTGGCCAGCGGCCCGCGGGTGCGCGGCGCCGGCGACTGGGACGCCGCGATGCCGGGCGAGCGGATCACCCTGCCCGCCCCCCGCGGCGTGCGGCTGGCCTATACCCCCAGCGAGCAGAAGATCGAGATCAGCGGCGAGGCCGTCAGCGCCGCCTTGGTCAAGGAGCTGCAGGCCTGGCTGAAAAAGCTCTGATCAGAGCCTTCTGGAACAGCAAAGGGCGCGGTTTCCGCGCCCTTTTTTGTGCCTTGTTAGAGCCTGATATTAGGTCAGCACGATTGACCAAATGTTTCGCGCGCGAAACATTTGGTCCGGACCGGACCTATCTCGGATCCCCCCGGCCGACCGAGGTATAGGTCTCGAAACCCGCCCGTTTGGCAGCCTTGGGGGAATAGATGTTGCGCAGGTCCGCCATCCGCGGCACCTCCATCCTGCGGGCCAGCTTCTTGAGGTCGAGGGCACGGAACTCGTTCCATTCCGTCAGCAGCACCACCAGGTCGGCGTTCTGCGCCGCCTGGTAGGGATCGTCCATCCATTTGACCCCGGGCAGCAGCGCCTCGCCCTCGGCACGGCCCTGCGGATCCACCACCCGCACCCGGGCGCCGCCGCCGACCAGCGCCGGCACGATGGTGAGGCTCGGCGCCTCGCGCATGTCGTCGGTGTTGGGCTTGAAGGTGACGCCGAGCACCGCCACGGTCTTGCCGTTGAACGAGCCGTCGCAGGCATCGCGCAGCTTTTCGACCATCCGCAGCTTCACTTCGTCATTGACCCGCATCACGGTCTCGGTGATGCGCAGAGGGAAGGCATGGTCCTGGCCGATCCGCGCCAGCGCCGCGGTGTCCTTGGGGAAGCACGACCCGCCGTAGCCGGGGCCCGCATGCAGGAACTTGTTGCCGATCCGCCCGTCGAAACCGATGCCGCGGGACACTTCCTTGACGTCGGCGCCCACCCGCTCGCAGAGGCCGGCGATCTCGTTGATGAAGGTGATCTTGGCGGCGAGGAAGGCATTGGCCGCGTATTTGATCAGCTCGGCGCTTTCCAGGTCGGTGGTCAGGATCGGGAAGTCGCGCAGGTACAGCGGGCGGTAGATCTCCGCCATCACCTCGGCGGCGCGGTCGTTCTGGACGCCGACCACCACCCGGTCCGGTTTCATGAAATCCTCGATCGCGGCGCCCTCGCGCAGGAACTCGGGGTTGGAGGCCACGTCGAAATCGGCTTGCGGATTGGCCTTGGCGATCACCTGTTTCACCTGCCGGTTGGTGCCCACCGGCACGGTGGATTTGGTGACCACCACCGCGTAATCGGTCAGCGCCCCGGCGATCTCCTCGGCTGCCGCCATCACATAGGTGAGGTCGGCATGGCCGTCGCCGCGCCGGGTCGGGGTGCCGACGGCGATGAACACCGCCTCAGCCCCGCTGACGGCCGCGGCCAGATCGCTGGTGAAGCTGAGCCGCCCGGCGGCCACGTTCTTCTCCATCAGCTGGTCCAGGCCCGGCTCGTAGATCGGCACCTCGCCGCTGTTCAGCCGCTCGATTTTCCCTGCGTCCTTGTCGACGCAGACCACGTCATGGCCGAAATCCGAAAAACAGACGCCGGACACCAGTCCGACATAACCGGTGCCAATCATCGCAATGCGCATGAACTGCCCTTTCCCCAATCGCTCTGCGGCGGCTTGGCTGCCGCCCTTGTTCTGAGATTAGGAGGATATACGCCGCTGCACAGGGCAGGAACCGGTTTTTTAAGGAGCCGGAAACAGGATGCAAAATAGGTCCGCTTCGGACCAAATGTTTCGCGCGCGAAACATTTGGTCCGAAGCGGACCTAAATGCCCGGGCGGGAAAGCGGCGTAAAGCGTTTGACAGCACCGGGCATTTATGTGCTTTCGGGCCCGCATAAGCGGCAGCAGATTCATCAGACAGGCCCGCAGGGGCCCGGACAGGCAAGGAGCATCCTTTGGCAGCAGCAGCAGAGGCCCCCGGCAGCGCAATCCCGGCAGCGGCAGCTCCCGCAGGCGCAGGCCGCCTGGTGGCGGTGGTGGTGACCCACAACCGGCTGGACAAGCTGAAGGCAACGCTGGCGCGGCTCCTGGAAAGCCCCCCGGACGAACTGGCGGCGGTGGTGGTGGCCGACAATGCCAGCAGCGACGGCACCGGCGCCTGGCTGGCCGGGCTGGAGGATCCGCGGCTCGATATCTGCACCAGCCAAACCAACCGCGGCGGCGCCGGCGGCTTCGAAATGGGCATGCGCCGGGCGATGGAGGCGCATGATCCGGACTGGCTGGCGGTGATGGATGACGACGGCCGTCCGGCCCCCGGCGGGCTGGCGGCGTTCCGCGGGCTGGCCATGCACGATCAGGCAGAAGGCGGCTGGGATGCGGTCGCGGCGGCGGTCTATTTCCCGGACGGCCGCATCTGCGAGATGAACCGCCCCTCGCGCAACCCGTTCTGGCACGCCCGCGAGTTCCTGCGAACCCTGTTCGGCGGCGGCCGCTCCGGCTTTCACGTGCAGCCCTCGGATTACGAGGGCGGGGGGATGCAGATCGATGTCACCTCTTTCGTGGGCTTCTTCATCTCGGCGGAAGCGGTGCGGCGGATCGGTTTCCCGGATCCGGAGCTGTTCATCTATGGCGATGACGGGATCTATACGCTGGGGCTGACCAAATCGGGCGGCCGCATCGGCTTTGAGCCCTCGGTGCGCTTCGAGCATGACCTGTCGACTTTCCAGGGCAAGGGCCAGGCCAAGGCGGATGCGGCGCAGCGCGGCCGTTTCGTGCCGCTGTGGAAGGCCTATTACTACCACCGCAACCTGCTGTTGCTGTACCGGATGGCGGCGGGCTGGCTGTTCTGGCCGGTGCTCCTGGTGATCGTGCCGAAATGGCTGATGAAGGCGCGCCAGCACCCGGGCGCGCGCCGCGCCTTCCTGCGGCTGATGGGCCATGCGCTGCGCGACGGGCTGCTGCGGCGCACCAAGGTGCGCCACGCACGGGTGCTGGAACTGGCCGCCGAGGACTGACCGCCGCGCCGCCCGGGGCGGCCTGCACGGGCGGTCTCAGCGGTTCAGGATATCCCGGTGGTAGCGGCCGGTCAGCACCAGCCCCAGCGCCAGCAGCCCCAGGCTGGACAGCAGCACGAAGGGCACGCTGACATAAGAAGCGCTATAGGTCGGGTAGAAGCCGGTGCGCATCAGTCCGGAGATGTGTATCAGCGGATTGTACCACAGGATGTCCTGGGCCAGCGGCGGCAGGTCCTCATAGATGAACAGGATGCCCGACGCGATGAACAGCGGCCGGGTGAAGATCGACCAGGCGACCTCCCACAGCGGAAACAGCCCCGAGAGCACGCAGTTCAGGGTGCCGACCCCGAGGCCGAGGATCATAGCCAGGAACATTGCCAGCACCGCCGGCGGCAGGTCCAGCACCGCGCGGCTGTCGATCACGGCCAGCACGGCGCCGGTCAGCAGCAGGGTGACCAGGATGCCGGTCAGGCTGTTGAGCAGGAACCGGGCCAGCAGCGCATCGATCCAGGTCACTGCCGGATAGCGCAGCAGCGGCCGCGAAAAGCTGAGCGCCCGGGCCACGGTGGTGGACACGCTCTGGTAGAGATTGAACGGCAGGAAGCCGGTGGCGTAGAACAGCAGGAAGCTGGTGCCCAGCGACGGGTTGCGGATCACCAGCGAAAAGCCGATGGCCAGGAACAGGATCGCTGCCAGCGGCTCCAGCACCGCCCAGAGATAGCCGCCCGGGGTGCGGCCGTAGCGGGTCGACATCTCGCGCAGCATCAGCGCCGCGATGGTGCGCAGCGCAGCAAAGCTGCGGGCGCGTCCGGATCCGGGCGGCTGGGCCGGAGGGAAGGCCGGAGAGAGGGCAGGGGCCGGGGACGGGGCGTCGGCCCCCGCGGGTGTGGGTCGGGTCATGAATAGCCATTGTGAATATGCGCGCTGCAGGCGATAATATGAAAGAAAGACGAGGCAATTACAAACGGCCGCGGGCCGGGGTAAGCAGATTATGACACAGGACCGTCCGGCGGCGCAGCGCACAGCGGCCGCCCAATTCCGTTCCGGCCGCAAGGGAGCGGAAGGCAAAAGCTCCGGCAGCGGCGGCCCCAGCCCGGAGGATCCGGCGGCAGCCGGTCCGGAACTGGCGCTGAAAGCGAAGCCCGGTCCGGTCAATCTGAAGGAGAAGGTCGCCCGGCAGAAGCGCCGTATCGGCCGTCTGCTGGCCCGGGCCGAGACTGCCGAGGCCGAGCTGGAGGCGATCAAGCAGCAGCAGCCCGCGTTTCCGATCGCCCGCGCGGCCCATATGAAGCGGCGCCACTGGGGGCTGATCGCCTCCTTTGCGCTGCTGGTGCTGGCGCCGCTGGCAGCGGCGGTGTTCTATCTTTTTGCCATCGCCGAAGACCAGTATGCCTCCACCGCCGGCTTCACCGTGCGCAGCCAGGACAGCACCGGCGCCAATGATCTCCTGGGCGGGCTCGCCAGTTTCACCGGCAACAGCACCGCCTCGGACAGCGACATCCTTTATGAGTTCATCCAGAGCCAGGAGATGGTGGCGGCGGTGGAGGCGCGCACCGGCCTCAGCACCCATTTTGCCAGCCGCTGGCCCGGCGACTGGGTGTTTGCGCTGTGGCCGGGGGCCTCGTTAGAGGACCTGACCTGGTACTGGCAGCGGGTGGTGCGTATTGCCTATGACAGCGGTTCGGGGCTCACCGAGGTGCAGGTGACGGCCTTTGATGCGCAGATGGCCCAGGCGATCACCCGCGCCATCGTCGAGGAAAGCCAGACCCGCATCAATGCTCTCAATGAGCAGGCCCGCACCGATGCAATGCGCTATGCCGAGGCCGACCTGGCGGAGGCGCTGGAGCGGCTGAAGGCGGCGCGCGAGGCGCTGACCCGGTTCCGCACCCGCACCCGCATCGTCGACCCGGAGGCCGATATCCAGGCCCGCATGGGGGTGATGAACAACCTGCAGCAGCAGCTGGCCGAGGCGCTCATTGAATACGATCTCTTGGCGGGCACCGTGCCCGCGGGCGACGTGCGGCTGAACAAGGCGCAGCAGAAGATCGAGGTGATCCGCGGCCGCATCGACATCGAGCGCCAGACCTTCGCCTCCAGCAACACCGACACCGGCGGGGTGGGGGAGGATTACCCGACGCTGATCTCGGAGTTCGAACGGCTGACGGTGGACCGCGAATTTGCCGAGGAAACCTACCGCGCGGCGCTGGCGGCGCTGGAGCTGGCGCGCGACGAGGCCGCCCGCCAGAGCCGCTACCTGGCCACTTATATCACCCCCACCCTGGCCACCGAGGCGGAATACCCGCGCCGCTATGTGCTGAGCGCGCTCACCGGGCTGTTCCTGCTCCTGGTCTGGGCGATCGGGGCGCTGATCTTCTATTCGGTCCGCGACCGCAGCTGAGGGCAGGACGGTGATCCGGTTCGAGAACCTGAGCAAGAGCTTCTGGATCAAGGGCGAGCGCAAGATTGTCCTCGACAATCTGAACCTCACCCTGCCGGCTGGACAGTCGCTGGCGCTGCTGGGCCGCAACGGGGCCGGCAAGTCGACGCTGCTGGAGATCATCGCGGGCACCCTCAGGCCCGATCACGGCCGGGTGGTCTCCGAGGGCACCATCTCCTGGCCGGTGGGGCTGGCGGCCTCCTTCCACCGGGATCTGACCGGGGCGGAGAACGTCCGCTTCATCGCCCGCATTTACGGGGTCGACAGCGATGATCTGGTGGCCTTTGTCGAGGAGTTCGCCGAGCTCGGAAAATCCTTCCACATGCCGATGCGCAGCTATTCCTCCGGCATGCGCTCGCGGCTCACCTTCGGCGCCTCGATGGGGATCCGGTTCGACACCTATCTGGTCGATGAGGTGACGGCGGTGGGCGATGCCGCCTTCCGCCGCAAGAGCCAGGCAGTGTTTGCCGACCGCATGCAGCTGTCCGGCGCCATCATGGTCAACCACTCGATGCGGCAGGTGCGCGAATTTTGCAACGCCGGCCTGGTACTGGAGGGCGGAAAGGTGAAGTATTACAGCGACTTGGATGAGGCGATCGCAGCGCACGAACGCGATATGGAATAGCGCGCCCATTCAATTTGCAATAGCCGTCCAAGCCTTCTATGAAAGGCGCAAGCTACACGAGGCAGCGGCGGTACTTATGAAGGTTTTGTATTATAACTGGGTGGACTATCTCGACGCGGAAAAGCGCGGCGGCGGGGTGACGGTTTATCAGGCGAACCTCATGAAAAGGCTGCAGGAACAACCCGGCGTTGAGGCCTGGTTCCTGTCTGCGGGCATTTCCTACGACCTGTTCTCCAGCAAGCCGAGATGGGAAAAGCTGCGCCATGGCCCGTCCGATGACGCCCCCCGCTACGAAATCGTCAATTCCGGCATCCTGTCGCCGGCCCATATGTCCTTCGGCAATCCGGCGCAGGTGTCGCATCCGGAAACCGCGGAGGTCTTCTTCGATTTTGTGAAGGCCCACGGTCCGTTCGACGTGATCCATTTCAACAACCTCGAAGGCATCCCGGCCGAGGTTCTGGAACTCAAGCAGCAGTGGCCGCAGACCAAGGTCGTCCTGTCGCTGCACAACTACTACCCGTTCTGCCCCCAGGTGAACCTCTGGCAGCAGGAAAAGATCCATTGCGCCGATTTCGGCGGCGGCCGGAAGTGCCGCAGCTGCCTGCAGAAGAAGCCCGAGGAACGGGCAGTGCGGCTGGCCGGGGCGGTGGCTTACAACCTGAAGAAATACGGCTGCGGGCCGGGCACCCGGGTCTTCGACCGCGGTTTCGGCACCGCCGTGCGGGTGGCCAGCCGGCTGGTGCGGGCGCATGGTAAGCTGCGCAGGCAGGCCTCCGGCCAGGCCGCCGCGGCCGCCCGAACGGCGGTGCGGCTGTCGCCGGAGGCGGAATTCCCGATCAACCCAAGCCCGGCCGCCGATTTTGCCGTCCGCCGGGAGCGGTTCCTGGAACTGATCAACCGCAATTGCGACCATGTGCTGGGGGTGTCTGAACGGGTGAGCGAAATTGCCCGGGAGTACGGTGTGAATCCGGAGCTGGTCAGCACCGCCTATATCGGCACCCGCCAGTACGGCAAATTCCAGGAAACTGCGCCCCGCCCGTCGCTGCTGGACGAGGACGGGGTGCTGACCCTGGGCTATTTGGGCTACATGCGGCGCGACAAGGGCTATTTCTTCCTGCTGGATGCACTGAACGCGCTGCCCAAGGACGTGGCCCAGCGGGTCCGCCTGGTGCTGGCCGCGCCGCGCGGGCGCACCCTGGAGCCGCTGCGCGAGCTGTCGGGGCATCTGCGGGACGTGGTCTATTCCGACGGCTACAGTCATGACCAGCTGGATGAGCTGCTGGCGCCGGTGACGCTGGGGGTGGTGCCGGTGCTGTGGGAAGACAACCTGCCGCAGGTTGCAATCGAGATGCATGCCCGCCATATTCCGCTGCTGACCAGCAGCCGCGGCGGCGCCCGCGAGCTGGGCAATTGCCCGGATCTGGTGTTCGAGGCCGGTGACGAACAGGCCTTTGCTGCGCGCATTGAAGCGGCGCTTGAGGGGCGGATCGACCTGGACAGCTACTGGGCCAATGCCCGCCCGCCGGTGAGCATGACGCAGCATACCGAAGCCCTTCTGGAGCTGTACCGGCAGGCGCCGGCCCGCTCTCAGGTGCAGACGGCCGCCCAGTAAGGCGCCTTTCATCCGGCCGCCTCAGCAGGATGCCCGGAGCATGCCCAGGCCAACCGGGAATGTGCAGGCTGGCGCAGACAAGGGCAGCGGCAGAAACAAAGCCGGTAAGCCGCAATTCAGCTGCGGGCGGCGCTTGCTGGCGGGCTGGTAAAAAGGCCCGCCAGCAGGCAGGCCAGATCTACAGGCCCAGCTTTTCCTCGTAAGATTTCAGCTTTTCCTGGATCTTCCTGCCGTTCGGGCGCAGGGCGTGCGCAACCTGCATCAGGGCATGGGCCTGTTTCAGGTCGGTGTCCTCCAGGGCGATGGCGCTGTCACGGATTGTGTCGATGCTCCGGGGGGCGACAGACTGATGCAGATTGTTCAGGGCTGAAGCGATGTTCTGAAAGATGAAGGCTTGATCATCCGGCTGCAGAACTTCCTCATTGGGGAATTTGCTGCAGTCAAGCGTGAGGTCAACGCCAAAATCGCGGGCAGTTTTGCGGTTGTCCTCTTCGAATGCCGCCATGAATGCGGCGGCCTGCTGCGCAGAGGGGGACTGTTTCAGGCCGCCGTCGTCGGTGAAAAAACCGCGCCGGAACAGAGACCAGGCGACATTGGGGGGGAGGCCGTGAAACCGCAGGTCGTGCAGCAGGTTGGTCAGTTTGGAACCGATTGATTCATTGAGCTGAGTTCCGTCCGGCTTGAAGGGAAGGCCGCAAGCCTGGATGAAATCGGTGACCGAGTCGCCGCCGGCAAGCAGGTGCCGGTTGTAGTTGCGCACAATGAACTCGGCGTCCGGGAAATGGGTTTTCCAATGGCTGAGCTTCTGATGGTAGCTGAGGTATTCCAATGTGTCGGCAGTCAGCTCCGGCAGCACGTTGCGCTTGTCGTTGCCAAAAACGAGTGCGGATTGCGAGGTCTTGGCGCCTTGGGCCTTGTTCGAGGCCGCCATTTCCACCTGATTCCGCAAGTAGACAACAATTGTCACCTTAAAGCCCAGGCTTCTGACCACCTCGCTCAGGCCGGGAAGGCTGGCCGTGTCGTTGAGAAAGAACATGTCCTCTGACGAGATGATCATGTCACGGCCGCTATCCCGAAGGGAGCCTGCGATCATATCCAGCATGCGGGGATGGAAGTTGAACTGGGCGCGTCCGTTTCCGCCCCGCCTGAACTCAATCGTATTGCTGAGGTTGACCACGCCGTTGATCTTGACGAGTTCCCAGCCCGCGCTGGCAAGGCTGTTTTCTGACCGGTTGAGAAAACCTTGGATTGCAGTGGTGCCTGTCTTGTGGGCGCCAATGTGAAGGATCAGTCTGCGTTTCAACGTAACTACCTGTGATCTGCTGGTCTGAGCGAAAGTTGAATATTCCGGGGGGATTAGCTGCTTTTCGGAGGAAACACCAAAGGAAATTCCCAGCGATCCTATCCGGAAAACCTGTTCCGAAGGCGGCGCGGGGTTGCGGCGCCGCTCACAGTGGCGCCGCAAAAAACGCCGGTGCCGCTTCGCCCGTCTCCAGGCAGGCGGCAAAGCCGCGCGCGGCGTCCAGCGCCTCGCGGATGGTCACATCCATGTCCAGGTAACGGTAGGTGGCGAGACGGCCCACGAAGGTGACGCCGCGGGTCTCTTCCGCCAGCTTCACATAGGCGGCCAGCAGTTCCTTCTCCTTCACCTGGCGGATCGGGTAGTAGGGAATGTCGCCGGGCTCCGCCAGGCGCGAGAACTCGCGGTAAAGCACCGAGCCCTCATGCTCTTCCCAGGGCGCGAAATGCTTGTGCTCGGTGATGCGGGTGTAGGGCACTTCCTCCTCGCCGTAGTTCATCACCGCGCAGCCCTGGTAGTCGCCCTGGTGGGTGAAGCGCTCGAAATCCAGGGTGCGGTAGCCAAGACGGCCCAGCTCATAGCCGAAGTAGCCGTCCAGCGGCCCGGAATAGAACACGTGGCTGTAGCCTTCGCCCATCTCCGGGGTGAATCCGGTCTCCAGCTGCACGGTGATGTTCTCATGATCCAGGATCCTGTCGATCATCGGCGTGTAGCCGTTTTCCGGCATGCCCTGGAACTGGTGGAAGAAATAGTTGTCGTCGTAGTTGAACCGCACCGGCAGCCGCTTCAGGATCGAGGCGGGCAGCTCGGAAGGGTGCATGCCCCACTGCTTGATGGTGTAGCCCTTGAAGAAGGCCTCATAGAGGTCCTTGCCGACGAAGCGCATCGCCTGCTCTTCGAAGGTCTCCGGGTTCTCGATCGAGGTGTCGGCCTGTTCATTGACGATGAAATCATGCGCCTCCTCCGGGCGCATGGTCTTGCGGAAGAACTGGTTGATGGTGTGCAGGTTGACCGGCAGCGAGAACACTTCGCGCTCCCCGGACAGCCCGCGGGTGGTCGATTTCACCCGGTTCTTGTAGGGCTTGAAACTCTCGAACCGGTTCACATAATCCCAGACCTCTTCGTCGTCGGTGTGGAAAATATGCGGCCCGTAGACATGCACCAGAACGCCGGTGTCCGCGTCGCGCTCGGTGTGGCAGTTGCCGCCGGTGTGGCTGCGGCTGTCGATGACGGTGATCTCATGGCCGGCCTCCGCCAGATGCCGCCCGATCACCGCGCCGGAAAGCCCCGCGCCCACCATCAAAAACCGTTCCGCAGCCATATCACATTCCCTCTTTGCGCTTTGCGCTTCTTAAATGCGATATCCGGGCAGACTGCAAGCCGCCCCGGCGGCGGATCCCGGCTGCTATCCGGAGGCGGCAGCCCGCCTCAGCGCACCAGCCATTCCTCGATGTCCGGCGTCACCGCGCGCATCCGGATCCAGCCCGGGGCCGCGGGCTGGCCCCGGCGCAGGCGCAGCTTGCCGACCAGCCCCACAAGCGTCCATTCCGGGCGCCGGCGGCGCGGCACATAGGCCCGTGACGCATCATAGGCGGGGTTTTCCTGCGGCTTGCCGTCCGCATCGCGCCGCAGCACGCCGTAATCGTCGCGCAGCCAGCGCTGTTTCCATTCATCCATGTCGCCGTCGCCCGCCACCGCCGGGCTGGCGCTGATCACGCCGATGGGCTCCTCGCCGGCGTTTGCGGCGCGGATTTTTGCGCCGTCCAGCACCACGGACAGCCCGCGGCGGTCTTCCCCTCCGGGGTTGCCGTCCGCCCATTCGAACCATTCGGCGTAGTCAGCGCCGCCGCCGGTCCAGGCGCCGGAGCAGCTGCCGTTGCCGTCCGATCCCAGCCGGAAGTCCGGGCTGCCGCCATCCCCCGCCAGCAGGTAATCGTCGCTGCTGCCCCGGATCTCCAGATGCGCCGCCGGGCTGGCGGTGCCGAGGCCCGCGCGGCCATTGGGTTTCAGCGCCAGCGCGGTGCTCCAGCTGCTGCCATTGGCGGACAGTTTCACCGCGAAGTCATTGCTGCCCGCCAGCCCCATCTCGGCGCGGCCGCTCCAGTTCGACTGGAACAAGAGCGAGGCGGTCTCCGCGCCGGCGGATTTGTTGATCTTGAGCTGATGGCCGGCACCTGAGTGGCTGAGCAGCGTTGCCGGGCCGGAGACCGACAGCGGGCTGGCGGCATCGGCCTGGGTGCCGACCCCGAGGCGGGCGAGGTTCTGGGTTTCCGCCGGCGGCAGCACCCAGGCGCTGCCGTCCCAGACCCTGAGCTCACCCTCAGTGGTGCCCCAGGCGCGCCAGCCGGGGCGGGGGGTGAGGAACAGCCAGCCCTCGCCCTGCCAGACGGCAATGGCATGGGGCCGCCCGGCCCAGGCGCCGCCGGGGCTGGCCGCCAGCACATGGGTCTCGCCCAGGGCGGGCGCGGCGGGGGGCGTGGCGGCATCAAACCCTTCGGCGCTGAGCTGCACCAGCGCGTCCAGCATCTGCAGCGCTTCGTTGTGGGTCACATGTTTCTGCGCCTGGGAGGGCATCAGGTAGGGCAGGGCGAGGATCGGCGAGGCCTGGGTCATCGGCGGGGCTCCGGCATGGCAAACGGGATTGCCGGCAGAGTGCCAGAGCCGGGTCAAGGCGGCGCTAACGGGGCGTGCGCCGGGTGCGCAACACCCCCCGCGGGCGGCGGGCGGGGTTCCGCTCTGTTCCCGGCCCATTCCCCGCCTGTTCGCGCAATTGTTCTCAATCTGTAAACAATATCCCCGGTTTCGCCAGATTTGCCGCCCGTTTTGCGCCGCGCCCGCCCGCCAGGGTGCCCCCGGGTTTTGCAGCGCATGGGAGCGGCACGATGGCACTGGCATTCAGCGGACGGTTCGGCACGGAGGACATGATTTTCGGCACCGATCTGCGCGATCTGGAGATCGCGGTGCAGGACGGCCAGGCCACGCTTTATGCCATCAACGGCATGAACGGCGGCCTCAGCCGCTGGCAGCTGCCGGACAATGGCGGCCTGCCGCAGCTGGCGGGCCGGCAACTGCACGGCCAGGCCTCCCTGCGCACCGGCAACTTCGAACTGGCGGAAACCGGCGGCGGTCTGCGGCTGCTGCAGGAGCAGGCAGGCGGCGGCCTCAGCTATTACCAGCTGGGCAGCGGCGGCGGCCTGGGCAGCCAGCAGCATCAGGCGCTGCCGGGCGCCGATGCGGGCGGGCCGGGCGCGGTGGCGGTGCTGCAGCTGCAGGGCGGCGGGTCGGCGCTTTACGCGGTGGGGCTGTCCGGCGGCGCCTTGCAGGGCTGGCGGCTGGATGCGGGCGGCAACGTGCAGGCGCAGACCGGCGGCGGCGCGCCCTTCAGCCTGGAGCCCTCGGCGCTCCTGGCCGCGGTGCAGACCGCGGGCGGGCCGGTGCTGCTGGCGGCGGATGCCGGGGCCTTGCGCGGCTACAGCGCGGATGCCGCCACCGGCGCGCTCAGCCCCGGGGCGGTGCTGGGCGCGGGGCAGGGGCTTTCGGTCTCCGGCATCACCGCGCTGGAGGGGTTTGAGATGGGCGGCAAGGCCTGGGCGCTGCTGGGCGCCGCGGGCAGCAGCTCGCTCACCCTGGTGGAGGTGGACGCGGCGGGGGGGCTGCGGTTCGAGGCGCAGCTGCAGGACACCGCGATGACCCGGTTCGGCGGCCTTTCGGCGCTGGAGGTGGTGCAGGCGGGGGATCACCTGCTGGTGCTGGCGGCGGGCAATGACGGCGGCCTCAGCCTGTTCACCCTGACCCCGGGCGGCGAACTGATCCATCTTGAGAGCCTGGAGCACAGGCCCGGCCTCGGGCTGCAGAATGTGACCGCGCTGGAGGCGGTGGCGGCACACGGCCAGCTGCAGGTCTTTGCCGCCTCCGGCGCCGAGGGCGGCATCAGCCGCTTCACCCTGCCGCTGGCGGAGCTGGGCGTTGTGCGCCGGGCCGGAGACAGCGAGGCGCGGCTCGGCGGCAGCGCTGCAAATGACGTGCTGGAGGGCGGTGCGGGGGCGGCGGATCTGTACGGCCAGGCCGGCGATGATGTGCTGGTTTCGGGCGCGCAGGGCGGCGATCTGACCGGCGGCAGCGGCGCCGACATCTTTGTCATTACCCCCGGTGCGGCAGCGGTGACGGTGCGCGATTTCACCCCCGGCGAGGACCTGCTGGACCTGTCGCTGTTCGAGGGGCTTTACAGCCCGGCCCAGCTGCAGAGCCGCGGCCGCAGCTATGGCATCGACCTGGAGGCGGGCGGCACAAGGATCGTTGTGGGCCAGGCTGGCGGCGGGCGGCTGGAGCTGGAGGATGTGTTCGGCCCGGCGCTGCGGTTTCAGTTCCCGCAGCGCCAGGGGCTGGGCGACACTCTGCCCGGCGGCGGCTATTACGGCGGCAGCGGGCATGATGTGCTGGCGGGCACCGGCGGCCGCGACGCGCTTTACGGGCTCAGCGGTGATGACCGGCTGGCGGGCTTGGGCGGGCATGACACGCTGTGGGGCGGCAGGGGCAATGACAGCCTGTGGGGCGGCGGCCGCGGCGATGTACTGCAGGGCGGCAGCGGCAAAGACAGCCTGACAGGCGATGATGGTTATGACCGGCTGTGGGGCGGCTATGGTGCCGACATGCTGGACGGCGGCACCGGGCAGGACAGTCTGTGGGGCGGGGGCGGGCGCGACCTGCTGACGGGCGGCGATGGCGATGACCGGCTGGCAGGCGGCAGTGAGGCCGACAGCCTGCGCGGCGGCACCGGCCGGGACTGGCTGCTGGGTGAGGACGGGGCGGATGTGCTGGCCGGGCACGGCGGCGATGACCGGCTGCAGGGCGGCGGCGGCAATGACCGGCTGTGGGGCGGCGCCGGCGATGATGTGCTGTGGGGCGGCCATGGCGCGGACCGCCTGACAGGCGGGGATGGCGCCGACCGGCTGGCTGGCAGCGGCGGCAATGACATGCTGGACGGCGGCCGCGGCGCGGACAGCCTGATGGGGGAGGCCGGGCGCGACCTGCTGCAAGGCGGCGGCGGCGCCGATATTTTTGTCTTTGCCGGCGGCCACGGCCGCGACACGGTGGCGGATTTCACCCCCGGTCTGGACCGCATCCGCCTGGAGGGTGCTGCCGCGGACCGCTTTGCCGATCTGGAGATCAGCCTGGCAGAGGGAGGCACCCTGATCGGCACTGGCAGCGGCTGGCTCCTGCTGGAGGGCCTGCGGCCGGGGCAGCTGGCTGCGGATGATTTCCTGTTCTGAGCAGGCCGCCAGCCCCCGCGGCTTGCCCCGCTGCGGGCAGGGGGGTATCACCGCCGGACCCCCATGCCCCTGCGCCGCGGCGCAGGCCAACCGGAGAGCCGTCTGCCCGTGCTGTCATCCCTGCTGCAAAAACTCAGGCCGCAAAAATCCGGCCTGCAGACATCCGGGCGGGGCGCCCGCTTTGCGGATCCGGCGCCCGGGGAACCGCTTTGCGTGATCGGCGATGTGCACGGCTGCCTGGGGCTGCTGGAGCGGATGCTGGCGCAGGTGCCGCAGGACCACCGGATCGTGCTGGCCGGCGATTACATCGACCGCGGCGAGCACAGCGCCGACGTGCTGCGCTGTCTCAGCGCGCGCCCGGAGCTGACCTGCCTGAAGGGCAATCACGAGGACATGCTGCTGCGCTTTCTGCGCGATCCCGAACGCGGGGGCGGCCGCTGGATCCGCAATGGCGGGCTGCAGACCCTGGCCTCCTTCGCCGTGCCGGGCGTCCGGCCGCAGATGAGCGCAGAGGAGCTGCGCGCGTGCCGGGACCAGCTGCAGGAGAGGATGGGGCCGGCGCTGATGGACTGGCTGGCCGGGCTGGAGACCTCGCGGCTGTCGGGCAATGTGCTGGTGGCCCATGCCGGCGCGGATCCCCAAGCGGCTCCGGACCGGCAGGCCGGGGAGGTGCTGATGTGGGGGCACCCGGAGTTTCTCCGCACTCCGCGCCGCGACGGGGTCTGGGTGGTGCACGGCCATACCATCGTCAGCGAAGCGGCGGCCGCGCACGGCCGGATTGCCGTCGACACCGGCGCCTATGCCAGCGGCACCCTGTCGGCGGCCTGCCTGGCGGACGGGGCGGTGCGCTTCCTGCAGGCAAGGCTCTAGCGCGGGCCGGGGCCGCCGGAACACGGACGGGTAGAAACGCCGCGGCAGACGGCGGCCGGAAGTTGCGTGTTTTTTAGGAAAATGTTAACGGCTGTGCAGGGGTGCGAACTCTAACCAGTTGAGGCTGAACCATGAAGACTTTCCTGACTGCCGCAGGTGCCGCAATTGCTGCAAACTGCATGACCCTGACGGCGGCTTTTGCCATGGGCAACGGCCATGGGCACGGTATCGGCAATGGCGGCGGCAATGGAAATGCTGGCGGCAATGGCTGGGGCAATGGCGTCGGCAACCCGCATGGGGTGCCGGAAATCGATGCCGGCACCGGCCTGCTGACGCTGGCGGCGGTGGGCGCCGCCCTGATCCTGGCCTGGGAAGTGAACCGCCGGCGCCGCGCCTGACGCGGCAGGGCTTCTGTTTCCGGACATACCCCGGCAAGCCCTCCCGGAACCGGGCAGGGCGCCGGGGCGCTGACCTCCGCGGCACCGGCCCGGGGCATGGCCGCGCACGCGCCCGGCGCAGGATGTTGCGCCGCCCTTCCCCGGGCCGGGCCGCTACCTCCAATGGAGGGGCATCCATCTGCCCGCCTTTGCGCTAGAATAACGGTTGAGGCCGCGCGCGCCGCCTTGCAGGCGCGCCGCAGCATACCGCCATTGAAGGCGGACCACTCAGGCAGGAATCCCCGGTCACACCCTGGCACGCAACCGGGAGGGGTTTTGCGATGGGTTCCAACGACAGGGCTGCGGACAGCGGAATCCGCAATCCGGCCGCCTGCCGGAGGCTCCCGGCAGACCCGGGCAGATGACCCTGCCGGGGCGGCAGGCCGCGGCTGCAGCCATCACCCTGGCCATTGCCGCGCTGTGGGCCCCGGCGGCCCCGGCGCAGGCCCCGCTTGTCGTGGGGAATGATTCCGGCGGCTACCTGCACCAGCGCCTGATCGAGCTGAAGCAGCTCCGGCGCAGCGCCGTGCGTGTCGAGATCCGGGGGCGGATCTGCTACTCGACCTGCACCCTTTTTCTGGGGCTGCCGGGCACCTGCGTGGCCCCCGGCACGGTCTTCGGCTTTCACGGCCCCTCGCGCCGGGGCGTGCGGCTCAAGGACAAGGACTTCGAATATTTCTCGAGGCTGATGGCCCGGCACTACCCCGAACCGCTGCGGGCCTGGTTCCTGCACACCGGGCGGAACCGGATCTCCGGGGTCTACAAGATCAAGGGCAGCGAGCTGATCCGCATGGGCATCGCCGCCTGCCGCGGGGGCTGAAGGCGGCTGCCGGGGGCGGCAGGATCGGGGCCCGCCTGCAGCACGCACTGGCCAAATTCCGGCAGTATGAAAAATGCTACTTAAATTCGTCACAACTTAAGTGTATTGAACATCTGTCCGTCCCGTTTAACGGGAGGGTTTTGCTTTAGATGTTTGAATTTACGGGTGTTTGACGATGCAGGATTTTGCACTGACCGCGTATTCCATTGATGAGTCCTCTGATCATCATCTGCCCGGCCAGAGACTGCCCGGATTCTACTCCAGCTTCGGCAAACGGGCCTTTGACATCGGCTTTGCCCTGCTGCTGCTGCCGGTTCTGATGCCGGTCATCCTTTTGCTGTGGGCCCTGGTGCGCAGCGACGGCGGCGCGGGCTTTTTCGGCCATACCCGGGTGGGGCGCAACGGCAAGCCGTTCACATGCTGGAAGCTGCGCAGCATGGTGGCGGATGCCGAGGCCATGCTGCAGGCGCATCTGGATGAAAATCCGGCGGCCGCCGCGGAATGGGCGCGCGACCACAAGCTGGCCGATGATCCGCGAATCAGCCGGCTGGGCCGCGTCCTGCGCAAGACCAGCCTGGATGAGCTGCCGCAGATCTGGAACGTGCTGAAGGGCGAGATGAGCTTTGTCGGCCCGCGCCCCATCGTCACCAAGGAACTCGCCAAATACGGCAGCAGCGTCTCCGCCTACCTGGCCCAGAAGCCCGGCATCACCGGTCTGTGGCAGGTCTCGGGGCGCAATGACATCAGCTATGACGAGCGGGTGGCGCTGGACGTGGCCTATCTGTTCCGGCGCAGCTTCCTCACCGATCTGAAGATCATTGCCAAAACCGGCCTGGCGGTGCTCGGCACCACCGGCCGCTGAGCCGCACCGCGCCCGCGCCGGTTGCGCAGGCCTTTCTTCCAGGCGCGGCGGCGTGTATGCGGGGCTGCAGCACGCCGCCGGCACGCGCCGGTCATTACGGGTTTCGGGACTTCATGAAACAATTGCCTTTGAACGAAGCTTCCTTCGCGGTGCCGCGCCCGGCACCCGCGGAGGCGCCGGACGATGATGCCGTCGACCTGGGGGCCCTGGCGGCCACCCTGTGGCGCGGCAAATGGATCGTGGCGCTGGCCACCCTGGCGGCCGTTTTCACCGGCGGCCTCTATGCCTTTGTCGCGGCGGTGCCGCTTTACACCTCCAGCGCCGTGGTGATGCTGGAAACCAAGCAGCAAAGCGTGGTCGATCTGCAAAGCGTCGTCAGCGGGCTGTCGGGCGATTATGCCGAGGTCAACTCCGAGCTGGAGGTGCTGCAGTCGCGCGGGCTGATGGGCAAGGTTGTCGACAAGCTGGACCTGATGGAGGATCCGGAGTTCAACGGCACGCTGACCGAGCCCTCTGCCCCGGCGGTCCTGGTGCGGTCGGTGAAATCGGGGATCAAATCGCTGCTGGGCCTGCAGCGCCCGGCGGCGGAGATGCCGGAGGAGCTGGTGCAGCAGCTGATCCGGGACAGCGTTGTCTCCACCCTGCTGAGCAAGGTCTCGGTGCATAATGTGCCCAACACGCTGGTGTTCCGGGTGGTTGCGGAAACCGAATCGGCCCGCAAGTCGGCGCTGATCGCCGACACCATCGTGGATCTCTACATCCTCAATCAGATCGAGGTGAAATTCGACGCCACCGAACAGGCGACGACCTGGCTGACCGGCCGGGTGGCCGAGCTGAAGGCGGAGCTGGAAGCCGCCGAGGCCAAGGCCAATGAATTCAACGCCGGCACCGCGCTGATCTCGCCGGAGGCGCTACAGGCCCAGGAGGTGCAGCTGAAGGACCTGCGCGAGCGCATCTCCCTGGCCAAGGCCGCCGCGGACGCCGCGCAGGCGCGCTATGACGGGCTGCGCGCGGCGGCAACCCGCGAGGCGCAGGCGGAGATCAGCCAGGACCGGCAATTGCAGCGGCTGCTGGCGCAGGCGGAGACCGCGGCGGGCGCCGCCGCTTTCGACACCGCCTTCCAGCGGCTGCTGGCCCGCGCCGCGCTGGATGCCCGCCGCGCCGCCCAGCAGGCTCAGACGCTGGTGCAGTCGGAGGCGGAGCTGTCCCGGCAGACCGCCCGCCAGGGCGAGGACCTGATCACCCTGCAGCAGCTCAGCCGCGAAGCCGAAGCGGTGCGGCTGCTCTACGAGTATTTCCTGACCCGCCTCAAGGAGACCTCTGCCCAGGAGGGCATCCAGAAGGCCGACAGCCGCCTGCTGTCGCGGGCGGTGATTCCGCTGTTCCCGTCGGCGCCGAAGAAATCCCTGATCCTCGCCATGAGCGGGCTGCTGGGGCTGATGCTGGGCGCGGGCGCGGTGCTGCTGCTGGAGGCGCGGCGCCGGGGCTACCGCTCGGCCGGGGACCTGGAGCGCAAGACCGGCTACAGCGTGCTGGGGCAGATCCCGGTGTTCCCGGCCAGCGGCCGCCGCAAGGTGCTGGAATACCTGGCCGAGAAACCCTCGTCCGCCACGGCGGAGGCGGTGCGCAACCTGCGCACCTCGCTGATGCTGTCCAACGTGGACCAGCCGCCGCAGGTGGTGGTGATGACCTCTTCGCTGCCCGGCGAAGGCAAGACCACCAACGCGCTGGCGCTGGCGCAGAACTTTACCGGCATCGGCAAGAAGGTGCTGCTGGTCGAGGGCGACATCCGGCGCCGGACCATGACCGCCCAGCTCAGCGATGTGCCGCCGCAGGGCATCGTCTCGGTGCTGGCAGGCGATCTTCCGGCCCAGGAGGCAATCTTTCAGGATCCGCTGCTGGGCTGCGACGTGCTGGCGGGGGAGCAGACCTCCGCCAATGCCGCCGACCTGTTCGCCTCGGAGCGGTTCCGCGCCTTCCTGCAGGAGATGCGGCAAAGCTATGACGTGATCCTGATCGACACCCCGCCGGTGCTGATCGTCTCCGATGCCCGGCTGATCGCGCGCCATGCGGATGCGGTGCTGCTGGCCGTGAAATGGGATGACACTTCCGAGCAGGATGTGGCGGAATCCCTGCGGCTGTTCCACACCGACAACCAGCGCCTGACCGGGATGATCCTGGGCCAGATCAACACCCGCCGGATGAAGCAGTACGGCTACAGCTACGGCGACTACGGCTCGAAATACTACGTCAGCTGAGGCGTCCGGCCCGGACCGGCGCTTGCAGAAACGGCGCGCCCATCAGGGCGCGCCGTTCTTTTTCTGTCCTTGGCCGGTTCCCGGCCGGGGTCAGTTTGCCGTGCTGGTGGTGCTGGTGGTGGAGGGGGTGGAGCCGCCGCCCGCGGCCGCCGCAACACCGGCCGCGGCGGCAACCGCGCCCAGGGCCGGGGCCACCAGCGGCACAAAGCCGGTCACGCCTTCCGCCTCTGCGGCGGCAGCGGCCTCGCCGGCATCCGCATGCAGGCCGGCGCAGTCAGCGCCGTCGCTGTTTTGGGTGTCTTCGCAGTCATTCTCGCTGGCAGTCTGGGCGCAAACGCCGGTTGCAGACAGCACCAGCGCCAAGAGGGTCATCCGGGTCATCGTTAATCTCCTAAACCTATCCGGCGCCAGCCTATCATGCCGGCTTTGCCCTGAGAATGCCGCACTGCTGTAAAAGCCCCGGAATACTGCATTTTTTTGCTGTGCTGCGCCTCGGAAACGCCCCCCGGCAGGGCGCCCGGGGCGGCTGCCGCCCCGCGGCGCCGGCAAGGGTTGCAGCGGCGCCTTAAAAGCGCAATGAAACAGGCAGATTCGCCACAGGCGAGAGACAATTCGCCCCTTTTCACCCGGCCGCGGGACAGCCTGCCGGAAAACGGATAAGGGGAAGCGGGCCACAAGTGATTTTTTAAAGCGTTATGAGACAACGGATACTCCAGAGACGGCATTTTCTGCTGGCAGCGCTGCTGCTGGCAGCCGCCCCGGCGCCGCTCGCTGCGCAAAGTGTTTCCACCTACGGCACTCCCGGTCTGATCGAGGTCCCGACAGCAGAGATGTTTGAGGACGGCACCTTGGTGTTCACTGCAGGAGGATTTGACGGAACGCTGCGCGGCACCATGACCTTCCAGCTGCTGCCCTGGGTGCATGGCAGCTTCCGCTACGGTGCCATCAAGGGGCTGTCGGACGTGCATGACCGCCTATACGACAGGAACTTCGACCTGCATTTCCGCTTGCGGCACGAGACCCGGAACGGCCCGGCCATTGCGCTTGGCCTTCGGGACTTCGGGGGCACCGGGGTAAATGCCGCCGAGTATATTGTCGCGACCAAGACCCTTCGGGGCCGGTTCAAGATCACGGGCGGCATCGGCTGGGGGCGCATGGCCGGGCGCGGCAGTTTCTCCAACCCGCTGGGGGTTCTGTCGGACCGGTTCAAAACGCGGGAAGCATCCGGAGCGGGCGGCATCTCGGAGACCGGCCAGCTTGATTTCGGCAACTGGTTCCGCGGCGATGCGGCTTTGTTCGGCGGCGCCAGCTGGCAGTACAGCGACCGCCTGACCCTGCTCGCGGAATACTCCCCGGATCTTTATGCCCAGGAAACATCCAGATCCGGCTTCGAGCTCAATTCTCCGTTCAATTTCGGTCTCCAGTACCGGTTCGAAAACGGCGCGCAGCTGACCGCCTCTTACCTTTACGGCAGCACCCTGGGGGTCAGCTACAGCTATTTCATCGACCCCCGCCAGAGCGTGGCGCCGGGGGGGCAGGGGGCGGCGCCGCCGCCCCTGCTGCCGGTGGACCAGGTGGCGCTGGCCAGCTGGAACCTGCCGGACGCGCCCGCCGCAGCCGTTCGCCGCCAGCAGGTTCTGGAGAGACAGCTGCAGCAGGAAGGGCTGCGGCTGGTCTACCTTGAGGAGGCAGGCGGGACCCTGCGCATCGGGGTGGAAAACGGCACCTACGGCCAGGCCGCCCAGGCCATCGGCCGCACCGCCCGGGTGCTGGCCAACACCCAGCCCGCCGGAACCCGGGACTTTGACATCGCGCTGATGGCAAACGGCGTGCCGCTCAGCGCGGTGCGGATTGCCCGCAATGATCTCTATGAGCTGGAGCATGATCCCGACGGCGCCTGGCGCAGCTTTGCCCGCGCCGAGGTCTCCGACAGCATCTCCCTGGTCAAGGGCGGCTTCACCGCGGCGGCCTATCCGCATTTCAGCTACCGCTTCGGCCCCTATCTGCAGGCCTCCTTCTTCGACCCGGACGCGCCGCTGCGCTATGAGATCGGCGCCCAGCTGGGGCTGGATTACACGCTGTCGCCGGGGCTGACCCTGTCCGCCGGGCTGCGCCAGCCGCTTGCGGGCAACCTGGACGACAGCCGGCGCCAGTCCAACTCGGTGATCCAGCGGGTGCGCTCGGACTGGGGGCTTTACGCCCGGGAGTCCGACCTGCGGGTCGAGCATCTGACCGCCGAGTACATCTGGCGGCCCGGGGAAAATCTCTATGCCCGCGCCACGCTGGGCTATCTGGAGACCATGTACGGCGGCCTGTCGGGCGAGATCCTGTGGTTCCCGGCGAACAGCCGCCTGGCGCTGGGGGCGGAGCTGAACTATGTGCGCCAGCGCGATTTCGACGTGCTGTTCGGCTTCCAGGACTATTCGGCCGCCACCGGCCATCTGTCGGCCTATTACGATCTGCCGGGGGAGTATCACGCCCAGATCGACGCCGGCCGCTACCTGGCCGGCGACTACGGCGCCACCGTCACGCTGGACCGGGAATTTGCCAACGGGTTCAAGGTCGGCGCCTTCTTCACCCTGACCTCGGTGGGCTTCAGCGACTTCGGCGAGGGCAGTTTCGACAAGGGGATCCGGCTGGAGATCCCGGTGTCCTGGCTGACCGGCCGCCCGTCGCGCGACCGGCTGGCGCAGGTGATCCGCCCGGTGCTGCGCGATGGCGGCGCCCGGCTCAATGTGCGCAACCGGCTCTATGGCGTCACCCGCGAGGCCCGCGCCCAGGAACTGGTCAGGGGCTGGGGGAGATTCCTGCGATGAAACGCCTGGCCCCCCTCCTGTTCACCCTGCTGCTGCTCTCCTGCGGCGAGGCAAAGGACGACCTCGACCTGTTGCGCGGCGCGCTGCAGCCGGAGGCGCCCCGCTTCCACCCGCGCGCCTCGGCGCTGGCCTCCGTCCGGCCGGTCCCGCCGCGGCTGGAGGTGGCCTTCCCGACCCGCGATCTGAGCGGTGTCATGCTCCTGGAGACCGAACGCGCGGGCGTGCAGACCTGGCTCACCGCCGATGGCGCCACCATCACGCTGGAGCAGGGCTTCCTCACCTCCGCCAAGGGCTTCGGCTCCGGCCTGGCCGCTTCGGATGTGCGCCAGAGCGCGGATCTGGTGCTGGCGGCGCGGGAGGGCACCGCGGAGCGGTTCCACAGCTTCCTCAATGGCAACGACCAGATCGAGCTGCACGCCTACCGCTGCGCGGTCACCCGCCTGGGCGCCGGGGATATCTTTCTGCGCGGCCTGCCGGTTGCCGCGCAACAGCTGGAAGAGCGCTGCCACGGGATGGCGGAAAGCTTCACGAATACCTATTGGGTCCGGCAGGGGGCGGTTGTGCAGTCCTCGCAATGGACCGGCAGCTTCCTTGGCAACCTCTTCATGAAGACGGTGCCGGATGAGAATTGAATATAAGTTGATTGGAGAACGCATCGTGCGCCGTATTTCCCTTGCCCTCAGCGCCCTGGCCCTGGCTGGACTGGCCGCCGGCTGCTCGACCATCTACCGCAGCCCGGCGGTGAAGGCCGGCGTGTCGGACACCGGCAAGGTCCGGGTGGTGGCGATGACGCCGGAGACCGTGCTGGTCGCCAACCGCGCAGCCTATCAGCCCAGGACCCTGCCCGCGGTGTTCCGGATCTCGGCAGGCTCGGGCGCCGGCGCCAGCCCGCGCGGCGCGGGCACCCTGCCGGATGCGCCCTCGACCCAGGACGGCAGCCGCCAGGGGCTGCGGCTGGACCCGCCGCCCAGCATCGACCCCGGCCCCTATACCATCGGCACCGGCGACGTGCTGGTGCTGTCGACGCCGTCGACGCAGGGCACGGTGGCCGAGCTGTCGGGACTGCTGGCGGCGCAGAACAGCCGCAACGGCTACACGGTGCAGGATGACGGCTCGATCAACATCCCGGACGTGGGCCGGGTGCGCATTGCCGGCCTCACCGTGGACGAGGCCGAGGCGCTGCTGTTCCAGCGCCTGGTGGAAAGCCAGATCGACCCGACCTTCAGCCTGGAGGTCTCCGAATTCAACTCCCGCCGCGTCTCCATCGGCGGCGCCGTGGGCCAGCCCGGAGTGCTGCCGATCACCCTGACGCCGCTCACCCTGGGCGAGGCGCTGGCGGCGGCGGGCTCGGTCTCGGTTGCCGATATCGACACCAGCTCGGTCAGGATCTACCGCGACGGCAGCATGTACCAGATCCCGCTGGAGGATCTCTATTCCCGCTCCGATCTGCAGCGCATCCCCCTGCTGGCGGATGACTCGGTGTTTGTGGACACCGATTACGACCTCAGCCGCGCCGAGCGCTATTTCGCGCAGCAGATCCAGCTGCAGCAGGCCACCCTGGCGGGCCGCAAGGCGGCCATCGACGAGCTGACCGCCGCGCTCACCCTGCGCCGCGCCGACCTGAACGAGCGGCGGGAGAACTTCGCGCAGGCGCTGGAGCTGGACGCGGTGGAGCGCGACTACGTCTACCTCAGCGGCGAGGTCCGCACCCAGGGCCGCTACACGCTGCCGTTCGAACGCAAGGCCACGCTGGCGGATGCGCTGTTCGACACCGGCGGCGGCATCGCCAAGGAGACCGGCGACGCCTCGCAGGTCTACGTGCTGCGCGCCTCGGACGATATCCGCGAGTTCGGCGCGGTGACCGCCTGGCACCTGGACGTGCGCAACGCCGCGCATCTGCCGCTGGCCGCCCGCTTCGAGCTGCGCCCGGATGACATCGTCTTCGTGGCGGAGAACCCGGTCACCCGCTGGGGCCGCACCATCGACCAGATCACCCCGTCGCTGATCACCGCGCCGGTCAATGCGCTGGCGGATTGAGGGCGCTTCCTGGCACAGCGGCCTGCCAAGGCAGGCCGCCGAGACGTCATAAGGCAGGCTGCCTTTTGGCCTTCAAACGGCTTATGAAGCGGAACAGAATGAAGGCGGCGGTAATGTAGATCAGGAAAAACACACCAATTTCCATACCCTCTCGCACCATACGGACAGGTACTGTTCCTGTCAGGAACACTGCTGGGATAACCGCGTGGCTTTGGGTGCGGGCAAGCAGCCAAAGTTTGTCGCAAACCCGCAATATAAAACCGAGTAAGATACCGCCAAGAAGGATGCCTGTGCCGCCAAAGGCGATATACCACTCGCCTGCCATTGTCGGAGGCACGCCTGAAAGGCGGTCACCGGAAAAGAAGACCCGCATCGCAACCCCGAACACGTCGGGTTTTTCCGTCCAGATTGAACGCGGAATAAAGCGCCCCAGATAGTTGATGAACTGCATCCCATAGTCATGACCTTGATAGTCCACATAGGTTTTGACAGCGCTCATCAGGTCTACAATGGGCAGGGCCGCAGCAAACTCAAGCGCAGCCCCATCAAAGCTTTCCGCAAGATCAAGGCTTTGCGATTTCCCCTGGGCCACATCGCGGATTGCCCCGCCGACAACAACAAGCAGGAAGACTGCAACGGTGCCGGCGGCCGCCAGCATAAGCGCAGTCCGCGGGCGCATACCGAAGCGGGCGCTTCCGTCCTGCGATGGCCGCTGAGGCGTCCAGAACCAGAAGAGGCTGAAGCCAAGCGCGTTAATAGCAGCGGTCCCGCGCGACCCGGTTGCAAAGATAATCCAAATTTGCAGCAGCCCCATGGCCATTGCTGCTGATGCCAAAAAGAACCTTCGGTTGATGCGGGCGGAATGAATCGCGAGGCCTATGAAAACAAAAGAGAATTGCAGGCTGAGCGTGATAAATCCCAATCCGGCCGTTCCTGCGCCTGCGCGCCGAGACAAAAACTGAATCGCGTTTCCAAGCCCCCCGAACAGGCTCGCAATGAACATGATTGCGGCTGCCAGCATTGCGGCGGCCGCGAGAACGGAAACTCCTGCAAGATCGGAACGGACTGGCAATTTGCAGGCATTGCTGAGCTTTTGCGCGGCCCTCCGCCCCCCATTGCCTGACGCTCCGTAGGCGGCAAAGGCTGCAAGCGTAAAGATCAAAAGCCACTGATACGACCAGAGGAGATCTGCAGGCTTGCCGCGGACTTCGCGGAAGAAATACCCTTCTGTGATTAGGCCTGCATCAATATATCCGAACCGGAAGACCACGCCGAGCAGCATGAGGGTAAGGAAAAGTGCAAGATTGATATGCTGCCGGACAACGGCATAGCTGAGCATCGCAGCTACCAGCACCGCAGCAAGCCATACATCAACTGCCATTTCCACTCCTCATCCGGCTTGTCGCAGCGTGCGCCCCTGGCCTGCAGGCGCCAGCCGCAGGAGAAGCCATGCAGACCATCCGGAGATTGTCTTCCGCCATCGGTTCATCCGCCCCCGCATGCGGCCTTCCCGTCCTCCGGGCCGGCGCCGGGCGCCCGCAGCCGGTACAGGAAGATGCCGTTAAAGCAAACCAGGGACAGCACCTGGGCCAGCAGGAAGCCGGCCGACAGATGGATCAGGCCCGTGTCCAGGACAAGGTAGAAATAGCCGCAGCAGGAAAGGGTCAGGGCTGTTGCGGCGGCATCCATCACCATTCCGGTCGAGAAATACCGCCCCGCGGTGATGAACACCCGCGGCACCAGCGCCATGTATTTGAAGCTCCAGCCTGCCGCCAGCAGGACAAAAACCGTGTCAAGATCCTGAAATGCGGCGCCGTAGAGAAGCAGCAGCACCAAGTCGCCGGCCAGAACCGCGGTCAGGAAACCGCCGGCGCAGCACAGCATCAGCAGCAGCTGGAATCTGAAGACCTGCCGCCGCACGGCGGCAAACCGGCCGTCCTGGAAGCTGCGGGCCAGCGGCGACAGGAAGGTGAGCAGCAGGGACAGCACCAGGATATTGGCGGCCTGAAACAGGTAATAGACCGCGGTGAACCGGCCCAGCTCAAAATCGCCGGCAGCGGCATCGACCAGGAACCGCGGGGCCAGAAGGCCGATGTCCCCGATCAGCGTGCCGGCCGCCACCGGAAGCTGGGTCAGGGCGATTTGCAGAAGCGGCAGCTCCCGGAGACCGGGGCCGCGGCGGCCGGCCAGGCCGCTTGCGCTCCTGTCCGCCAGGGCGAACACCGCAAACTGCGACAGCCCCCATCCAAGCGTCGCCCAGAACAGGCTGGCGGTCGCCGTATAGGTGCCCAGGAAGGCCGCAAACGCCAGAACCGCCCGCAGGAGCTGGGAGCGGGCAATGCTCCCGAGGTCGCCGGACCGCTGGAAAAAGCCGTAGGCCGCCTCGGAAAAGCTTTCCGCCAGCTTGGGCAGCAGCACCGCAAGCGTGACCGCAAATGCCATGCTGGAGGCCGCGGTCAGGCTTGCGAAGAGAACAATGGCGGCGCAGGCCAGCCCGCCGGTGAGGATGCGGAATACCCAATAGCCGGAATCCGGAAAAGTGCCGGACAGATCCGTCGCAATGCCCTGCCGGAGCCCCATGTTGAAAAAGCCGAAGGACACCGTGCTGACCGCCAGCGCCGCCCCGAGGACCCCGATCGCCTCCACATCCCCGGAGTGGGCCAGGATGGAGATCAGACTCCATTGCACGAGGCTGAAAACCAGTCTGGAGAAAACAACAGAGAGGGTGTGGCGTCGGGGCGGCATGTCTCGTCATGCCTCCAGGGGAACCAGGAGGTCTGAAATGCGCTCCAGCTGGTCCCCGCTTTCGCCTTTCAGGTCTTCAAAGAGCGCGGCAGCGTTCCGCCGCAGCTCCGGGTACCGGTCAAGATTGTCCGCGATATAGTCCGGGACACGGCCGGTAAACGCAGCCTGGTCCGCAAACAGCCATTCGGGCTGGCGGCTGAGATCCGATTTCAGGCAGGCGCGCCCGACGGCAAGAACGGGAACCCCGTGGGAAAGCGCCTCAAGGTTCACAATCCCCTGGGTTTCGTTCTTGTAGGCCGAGGGGAACAGGAAAAAGCCAAGCGACTGAAAGAACGCTTCCTTTTCCTGACCGGAGATTTCTCCCAGATGCTGAATGCCGCTGTCGCCGGCGGCGGCGGCCTGCACCAGGTCCCGTGTCTTTGCATCGGCAAAACGGCCTGCCAGCCTGAGAACTGCCGGAATCCCCCGGCGCTTGAGGTTCCGGTACACCTCCAGGCAGGTCTGGACACCTTTCTCGCAGGACAGCCTGGACATATGGCCCAGCACGATCTCCGTACCGCTGCCTTCCGGCCGCGCGCCCTGCTCGGCGGACCCGATATGGAAAATATTCGACAGGTTCTCAGTGTGCCTGATCTTCGGATAGCGGCTGGAAAGCGCCCGGGACATTTCCCGGCAGATACTGATGTGCACGGCATCCGCGCCGGCCGCAGAGACGATCCATGCCATCGCCCGGTTCCGCTCCGAGATATGCGAGTAGGTGTGATGGTGGAGGAAAACCCGGGAGGATCTGGCCCGGGCGCACAGGCAGTAGAGGAATGTCAGATACATTCCCTTGTTGGCATCCACCGAGATATAGGTGCTGCTGGAGCGCCCGCTTTCCAGCAAGATGCGCGCGGCCGCGCAGCCGGCCCGCAGCAGCTTGACCGCCTGCGGCAGCCGCCGGTTGCCGCGGGCGATGTTCACTTTACGGATTCTCCCGGCCCCATGCCTGCCCAGGAGATAGCTGTAAAATTTCTGCGTTGAGATTGTCTGGCCGCTGATAGGCCCCGGGAAGGGGCCTACAACCAAAACTTTCCGTGCCATTCAAAGCCGCTCTTTCAGCCAGGCGATTTCCTTTTCCTGTTCCTCGTGCAGGTAATCCAGGTCCAGGGTCACCAGCCGGGTCTTGATCTCCTCGAGGCCGACACGGCCGAACAGCGCCGAGCGCGGGCTTGGCGTGAACAGCATTGCCGGGCTGCCGAAGGCCAGGGTTGCCACGCAGGCATGAACCCGGTCGGAGAGGGTGAAATCCGCATTGGCGTAGATGTTGATGTAGGTCCAGGGCTCGTCCGATGCGGTGGCATTGGGCTGGCGGTAGATCTTGTGGGTGACATGCGGGAAGAAACGGTGCTCCGGACGCACCACCATCCGGCCGGCAAAGGTCTCCGGCAGCTTGCGGCGGTCGGTCAGGTCGGCAAAGTAGCTGCGGATCTTGCCCTTATGCGCGGATTTGTCGAGAAAGTTCGGAATCCCGAGATGGTAGGCTGCCCCTTCCAGTTCGATCCGCATGGTGCGGAACTTGCCCGCATCAAAGGCGCTTTCGGAGATGCTCGGCTCCGGGTAGCGGTCGAAATTCATTGCCATGTAAGGCGTGCTGCCGCGGGTCTTGAACGGGGTGACGCAGCGGTTGAGGAAAAAGCCGGAGTCGATCCCGTTGTACTTCGGAACGCCGGGCAGCCAGTCCTTCAGAATGCCGTAGGATTTGTCATCCCGGGTGGAGATCAGGGCCGGCGGATATGCTTCAAGGAAGGCCTTCACCTTGGCGATCTCGCTGCCGGTGAATTTGAAGAAGGCGCAGGACAGGAGGATGATCCTGGTGCCGCGTTCCTGCAGCGCCTTGAACGTCTTTTCCCAGCTGGCGGCCATCCAGGCATTCAGCACCGGCCCCTGCAGCACCAGATAGTCGATATCCAGGTATTTGACAAAATCGACGTAATTGTCCGGGTTGCCTTTGAACTTGTTGTGCAGCGTGCGGTAGTTCGGCTGATCCTGAAAATACCCCACCGCATTGTCGCCGAACACGCGCTTCAGTACATATTCCCCGCCCAGGTTAAAAAAGGCATTGCCGACATTCTGGGCCCATTGCCCGCCGACAAGGGCAACCCGGGGGGCTTTCAGCTCAGTTGTTTGAATATTCATAACGTGTTTCCTAGTTCAAAATCAGGCGTTCTGGAGCCAATGGCTGTAAGTTTGGCCAATACCTTCTTCCAGAGACCGGGAATTGTTCCAGCCCATGGCATGCAGCCGGGAGCTGTCCATCAGTTTGCGCGGCGTGCCGTCCGGCTTGGTCGTATCAAACACCAGCTCCGCGTCGTAGCCGACCACCCGGGCGATGGTTTCCGCCAGTTCGCGGATGGTGACCTCCACCCCGGAGCCTACGTTCACATGATCGTGGCCGGAGTATTCCTTCAGCAGGAACACCAGCGCATCCGCCAGGTCATCGCAATGGATGAACTCGCGCCGCGGCGTGCCGGTGCCCCACAGTTCCACCGAGGCGGCGCCTGCTTCCTTGGCCTCGTGGAACTTGCGCAGGAGCGCCGGCAGCACATGGGACGAGTTCAGGTCGTAATTGTCGCCAGGGCCGTAGAGATTGGTCGGCATCGCCGAGATCCAGTCGCGGCCGTACTGCCGCCGGTAGGCCTGCATCAGCTTGATGCCTGCGATCTTGGCAACGGCGTACCATTCGTTGGTGGGCTCCAGAGCGCCGGTCAGCAGGCTGTCCTCCGGGATCGGCTGGGGCGCAAATTTCGGGTAGATGCAGGATGAGCCCAGGAACAGGAACCGTTCCACATCCGCTTCATGGGCGGCCTGGGCGAGGTTCGCCTCGATCATCAGGTTCTGATAGAGGAAATCGACCGGAAAATCGCTGTTGGCCTTGATGCCGCCGACCTTGGCTGCTGCCATGACGATGGCATCGGGGCGCTGCGCCTGCATCCAGGCCCTGACGGCCGCCTGGTCGACCAGGTCCAGTTCCGCGCGGGCGGCAGTGACCAGTTCGCAGTCTTCAGCTGCCAGACGGCGCAGCACGGCGGCACCGACCATGCCGCGGTGGCCCGCGACAAAGACACGTTTTCCCTTCAGATCATAGGCCATGGTGTGCTCTTTCAGTCCTCCACAGAGACCGGCACTTCCATGCCGTGCTCCTTCAGGAGCGCGTGGCGGCGGGCGGTCTTCAGGTCCTCGGCGACCATCTCGGCGCACATCTGCTGCACCGGGATCTCCGGCACCCAGCCCAGCTTCTCCCTGGCCTTGGCCGGGTCGCCCAGCAGCGTCTCCACCTCCGCCGGGCGGAAATAGCGCGGGTCGATCCGCATCACCACATCGCCGGGCTTCAGCGCCGGCGCCTTGTCGCCCTCGACCGCCGCAACGGTGGCAATCTCGTCCACGCCCGAGCCGGAGAACTCCAGGTGGATGCCCAGCTCGGCGGCGGACCAGGCGATGAACTGGCGCACCGAATACTGCTTGCCGGTGGCAATGACGAAATCCTCCGCCGCCGCCTGCTGCAGCATCATCCACTGCATCCGCACGTAATCCTTGGCATGGCCCCAGTCGCGCAGCGCGTCGATGTTGCCCATATAAAGGCAGGGCTCCAGGCCTTGCGCGATATTGGCCAGCCCGCGGGTGATCTTGCGGGTCACGAAGGTCTCGCCGCGGCGCGGGCTCTCGTGGTTGAACAGGATGCCGTTGCAGGCATACATGCCATAGGCCTCGCGGTAATTGACCGTGATCCAGTAGGAATAGAGCTTGGCCACCGCATAGGGCGAGCGCGGGTAGAACGGCGTGGTCTCGCGCTGCGGCGTCTCCTGCACCAGGCCGTACAGCTCGGAAGTCGAGGCCTGGTAGAAGCGGGTCTTCTTCTCCAGCCCGAGGAAGCGGATCGCCTCCAAGAGCCGCAGGGTGCCCATGGCATCGACGTCGGCGGTGTATTCCGGGCTCTCGAAGGAGACCGCCACATGGCTCTGGGCGCCGAGGTTGTAGACCTCGTCGGGCTGCACGTCCTGCAGGATCCGGGTCAGGTTCGAGCTGTCGGTCAGATCGCCGTAATGCAGCTTGAAACGGGCGTGATCCGCATGCGGGTCCTGGTAGATGTGGTCGACCCGCTGGGTGTTGAACGACGAGGCCCGGCGCTTGATGCCATGCACCTCATAGCCCTTCTCCAGCAGAAACTCCGCCAGGTAAGACCCGTCCTGGCCCGTGACGCCGGTGATAAGTGCCTTCTTCATTTCGTATTTTCCGCCTGTTCCGTGATCTGGCCATTCAGGAGAGATTTCCTGCCCCGTAACCCAAATGCTGTCAGATTGCAGTTGTGTGCATATCCTTTGGCCGGGCAACTGAAGCAAAGACTCCCGAAACCCGGCTGACATCAGCGCGGCTCAGATTGTGGTGGTTCGGCAGGTAGATGCCGAATTCGTGGACCAGATCAGCGTTAGGCAAGGTCTGCTCGCCGTACTCCCGGACCCAGAACGGGTGGCGGGCGATGTTTCCGCAGATCAGCGGGCGGCACTCAATCTGATTTTCCTTGAGTTTTTCAAAAACCTCCATCCGGTTTTCAACCAATGTCCCGTAGGCAAAGGAGGACAACAGGCCTGTATCGCTGCGCTGCTGGTAGTAGCCGGTCAGCGTATCCGCGTAAGAGCCGAAGTTCCGCGCCCTGACGGTGCAGATGCTGTCCAGCTTCTTCAGCTGCATCCGCCCGATAAAGGCTTGCAAATCGGTCGAGCGCAAATTGAAACCCGCGTGGTAGAACGTGTATAAATTGCGGAAATCATCAATCCTGTGCTGGCTTTGCAACCGTTCACGGCGTTGCGGATCGAGATCGCGGCTCCAGCCGTGGGAGCGCAGCGACAGCATTACCTGATGCAATTCCGTGTCGTCGGTCACGACCATCCCGCCCTCGATGGTGGAGATGTGGTGGCCGTAATAGAAGGAGAAGCTGCCCGCTGTCCCGTGACAGCCCAGCTTGCGGTCTCCATAGGTTGACCCCAAAGCTTCACAACTGTCTTCCAGCAGCAGAATGCCATAGCGGTCGCAAATCTCCTGAATTTCCTTCAAGTGGTTTGCATGACCCAGCACATGCACAAGCAACAGCATTGACGGTGCTTCCGTCCGGCAGAGCTCTTCCAAGTGGTTGAGGTCAAGGCCCAGGTTTTGGGGGTCGCAATCGCATAGCCGCACATCAAACCCCAGCTGCATCAGCGGCGACACCGTGGTGACCCAGCTGACAGCCGGGGCAATCACCTTGTTGTTGCGCAACCGCCCCGCCTCCTTGGCGGCATAGATCATCAACAGGTTGGCTGACGACCCCGAGTTGACGAAAACCGCGTGGCGGCACCCCATCCATTCTGCAAACTCCCGCTCGAACTCAACCGTGAGCGCGTCCTTGGTCAGGCGGTTACCGGCCAGCATCCATTCCGCGGTGGCCTCCAGCTCAGCTTGCGAAATCGTTTCTTCCGCCAGGGTCACCGGCTTCCGGGCTATCATATTCATGCGCGTGCCTCCCGTACGGCCTGCATGGCCTTTAATTCGACATAGTAGTGGCGCACCTCGTTGTAGGCGGCTGCGATATCTGCCTTTTTCTTCCGGTCCTTGAAGGCATCGATTGTGATGCTCCCGTCATGAGCGCGGAAGCTGGCCAGAGGCTCCTTGACGAAGCCCACCTTGGGATAGCGCAGCATGGACAGCAGCGAGGCAAAAATATCTGGACCGACGCCGTGGTATTCATGGCCCTGCAGCGGCAGGCGGCCCTGGTACAGCGCGTCGATCAGGATCTGCCGGCGGAAGACCGCGGCACCGGGAGAGATCAGTGAGCCGACGATCTTTTCCTCCGCCAGACGGTTTTCGAAGATGCCGGAAGCGGGCAGCCAGTCCAGGAACTGTGTCATCGTCTGCTTGCCGGTGCTGTCGTCGACAACTTCCGCGCCGGTGAAGGCAAAGCCCACATCACCCTTAAGCAGGTCCGCGCATTTCTCGATGAAGGTCGGGTGGATCCAGTCATCATCATATTGCAGATGCACATATTCTCCCGAGGCGTGAAGCACCCCCTCCAGCCAGCAGAAATGCGGGCCGAAGTCACGCTCACGGCGCACATAGGTAATTTTGCTGCCGTAGCCTGCCGCCACCTCAGGCGTGCTGTCGGTCGAACCATGGTCCACCACGATCACTTCGCAGGGATGGGTCTGCGCGAGAGCGCTGTCGATGGCCTTTGGCAGCATCTCGGCCCGGTTGAAGGTCGGGATAACGATGGAAATCCGTTCAGGCATTACATTCTCCAAGTATGTGCTGCAGGCGCGAAACGTCGGCCACCAAGTTGTTGCTTTGCCCCATAGGAGTGATCTTGAGTGGAAAGGGCGCTAAGGACTGCGCGAACCCGGCAACCGTCACCGGATTGCCTGAGGCCACATTCACCACGCCTTCCGCATCTGACAGCGCCAGCCGGACCAGATACCGGGCGGCTGCGCGAGCGGTCAGGAAATCCCTGAGCCCGTCTGCTCCGTAAAGCTCGAAATCTGCTTCAGGGTCCGCCTCGGTGAAGCGTTTTTCCAGGGAAGGCCGCAAGTAGCTTCCGGTCTGTTCAGGATCATGAATGGAAAACAGGCGGCCGATGCAAAGAGAGCGGCCCGAGACAGCGCAGATTTCCAGCGCCGCTTGTTCGGCCATCAACTTACTCTGCCCGTACACAGTGACAGGTTTGGTTTCTGCGGTCTCCGGGATTGGAGTGTCCTGGCTGGCATAGACATGGCTGGTCGAGCAGAGAAGCATCCGGGCGGGGGAGGCCGACAGCGCCGACAGCAGGTTGATCGTGCCGCCCGCATTGACCGCATAGGCCCTGGCCGGGTCGGCGTTGACCGCTGCCACCGGAACCATTGCCGCAAGGTGGATCACAAGATCCAGCGGGCCCGCTGCTGCAATCGCCGCAGCCGTCTCGGAGAGATTTGTCAGGTCTGCCGTGTTGCGGATCACTTCAGCGCCGGGAGCAAGCTCCGCCAGCACCTTGAGCGCATGGCGCCCGACGATCCCGCCGCTGCCTGTGATATAGATTTTCGCGGCCATCGTCACTCCGCAGCAACCTGTTGCGCGGGTAGACCGAAAAGTCTGCGGTAGCGGGCTTCCAATTCAGCGCTTTTCTTTTCTATCTTGTTGAGCGGCTTTTGCCTGACGCGGGCCGCAGCCTTGCCGTGCCAGCAGAAATCGCCGCTGCGCACGCCGTCTGCAAAGGACCTCGTGCTCAGGCCTTCCGATTTAAGCAGGTCATTGTCCTGGTGAGGCCTGAATTCAGCCTGGGCGTCCGGATCGGAATAATAGCGCCCGATAATCTTGGGCAGCCGGGTCAGCTTCAGGTTCTTGTGCTTCAGCAGCCCCCAGAAGATTGTGTCGCCGATCGACAGGATGGGGGCGCCGTTACCGAAATACGTTGGATACCATTTGCCCACGATATCCAGATCCCACATAGTAGCGGCCCCAAGGGTGCCGCGTTCCCCCGAGCCGCTGCCTAGCCTTAATCCTTGATGGCGGCGGGGCGGCCATGCGGGCAGGTATTGCGTGCCTTCCAAATCTGTCACCGGAAACTCCAGAGACAGGTGCTGCTTGTCAAAACAGACCAGCCAGTCCCCTCCCACAAGAGCAGAACTGGTAGTCATTGCAGTATTCAGAAGTTCTTGCGCCCCGTTTGTGGCCAGCCGGTCATCCATGTTCAAATTCATGACGTACCGTGTCTTGGCAAGCGCTACCGCTGCAGCCCACGCTTCATAGATGGTAAGAGGTTCGGAAAACGAATGCCACGGCGCATCGAGCCACTCCGGGGCTTCCTCCCCGTTGTCAAAAATGTAGCAGGGTTCGACCCTTATGCTTTGTGCCTTCAGGTTCTCCCAATGAGAACGCAAGAGCTCCAGCTTGCCTACCTGCTTGTGCCAGACTGCGCAGAATACAGTCACCAATGGCCGGTCTTCCGAGGCTAGGTCCGACTGGTTGTGCGATTCAAAAAGCATTCGGCGGTTTCTCCAACCCGTGTAGTTGAGGCTTCTCCTCTTCGATTTTAGGGATACCGGCGAAAAGCTAATTGGAGGTTAAGTGGCACAACAAGTAATTGCCGTAGCAGCTCGGTTTTGAGAGTCTTCAGGAGAACCTCCACCGCAACATTGAAGCTCCCATGCTTGCCATCCGCCAGACGGATCAACTAGCAAGTAGTGATTTCTGCGGGCGGCGATCGGGTCTGGATTTGAAAGCACCAGAACGCTACCGGAGGCTGATTCGGCTAGTCCAGTTCGACCGCTAGAGCATTGACGGCTTCGGTTCTTTCAGGACTATGTACATCCTTATTTCTGGAGTAACGGGCGTTTCCCGCTGGCCAGCCTGCCCTTGTTCCAAAGGCGGCGTTTCGGCTTGGCAGCACGCGAAATCGGCACCCAGGCTGGCCATCAAGCCTTTCACAACCTGCCTGATTTTCCGGAGCGGATACCGGCCCGGGATGCGTTCTTCCAGATCGGCATAGCTGAAAAGGAGGCCGCTCGCTTCGTCCGCCCCGCTTATCATCATCCCTGCCGCATTTGCACTAGGACTGAACCATGTTCCTCAGGCTGTGTCGAAAGCCGTTTCCATAGCGGTAAGCGAAAACGCAGCCACGACGGAGCCGATCGGGGTTTACCGGTTTACGATTCCGCACCAGCTTGGACCGAACGCCATTTCGGGATTGCTGCCCTGCCTCATAAAGCCAGGGCGGCTGGCGCGGGCAAAACTCTTGACTCGGAAATTCCGTTTTGCCATTCAGCAAAAGTGACCGGTTCCGCGAGTGTTTCAATGCGCAGCGGAAGAAATAGGGAACACGGTGCGGCGTACCCAAAAGGGACCAAATCCGTGACTGCCCCCGCAACTGTGAGCGGTGAGTGACGCTGAAGACGCCACTGGGATCCGTCCCGGGAAGGCCAGCCGAACCAGGACCCGCGAGTCAGGAGACCTGCCGGACACAAGGGCGCGGATCCGCTTGCGGCAAACCTGCCCTTTTCCACCGGACGCCGGGGTGAGCGTCTGGCGCGACTGCCGTTCCGGCTATTCCGTGCCACTATCCCCGTTGTTCATTCCTGATTGCAGGTGCGCCTGCGTCGTCGAATGAGGACGAAATGAAACTGAACTACCTGGCCGCAGCTCTGGCCGTATCCCTGCCGGCCGCCGCGTCGGCGCACTTCCAGCTGAATTACACCGAAAGCGCCCTGATTGCGAAGCCCGGCGATGTGCCGATGGGCCTGGTGTTCTGGCACCCGATGGCAAACGGCCATGCCATGGACATGGGCACGCCGGCAGAGTTCTTCATGATCCACAAGGGTGAAAAGACCGACCTTTCAGACCGCCTGGAACCGGCCGTCTTTAAGGGCGCTGAAAACGAAGCTTCGGCCTACAAGGCGTCCGTCCCGGTGAAACGGTCCGGCGACTATGTGGTGGTCACCGTGCCCGCGCCCTACTACGAGGAGAGCGAGGATATCTTTATCCAGCAGATCTCCAAGGTTGTGCTGAACCGCAACACGCTGCCCACCGACTGGGATCAGCCGGTTGGCCTGGCCACCGAAATCCTGCCGCTGAACAAACCCTACAACGTGATCGTGGGCTCCACCTTCTCCGGTCAGGTCCTGGCGGAAGGCAAACCGGTTCCTGGCGCCGAGATTGAAATCGAATTCATGGCGGCGGAGCCGGACCTTGAGAAGTTTTCAACCACCGAACCCACCGTTCAGGAAATGGCGGGCGGCTCGATCGTTGCCATCGCGGACCAGAACGGTGTGTTCTCCTTTGGCATCCCGAAAGCGGGTTACTGGGGCTTTGCGGCCCTGGGTTCCGGACCGGCGACCGAGTACGAAGGCAAGGAGCTCAGCCAGGATGCCGTGCTGTGGATCCACGCCGCAGAGCTGAAGTGAGGCCCGGCCCATGCATATCGTAGACGGCGCTCTGTCGAACCCGGTTGTGATCGGCGGAGCGGTTGCCGCCGCCGGCGGTATTGCCATGGGCCTGCGCAACCTGCCGCTGGAACGGATTCCGGCGGCAGGGGTTCTGTCCGCCAGCTTTTTTGTGGCCTCGCTGATCCATGTGCCGATCGGGCCCAGTTCGGTACACCTGATCCTGAACGGGCTGGCCGGGCTGGTGCTGGGGTGGGCGGCCTTCCCGGCCCTGTTCGTCGGGCTGCTGCTGCAGGCGGTCTTCTTCGGCTTTGGCGGCCTGACCGTGCTCGGTGTGAATGCCGTGAATATCGCCCTGCCCGCAGTTCTGGCCGGACTGGCCATCCGCCCTCTATTGGCCCGCGGTTCACCGTTGCAAGGGGCGATCTGGGGCGGCATTGGCGGCGGCGCAGCCATCGCCCTCACGACGCTTGCGGTTGCGGTTTCGCTGATGCTGTCCGGTGATGAATTCCTTCTGGCCGCCAAGCTCGTGTTCGTGTCCCATATCCCGGTGATGGTGATCGAGGCCCTGTTGTCCGGCGCTGCCATTTTCCTTGCGCGGCGGGTCAAACCCGAGCTGTTTGCTGACGCGAAGGGAAGCCTCGCATGATCCGCGCCTGGGTTCTGGGCATTGCGCTGATGGCTCCGCTGCCTGCATTTGCCCACAATGTGATCTCCGCGGTGTTTCCTTCCGGCTCCGACATCGAGGGCGAGGTCGGTTTTTCCAATGGCGAAATGGCCCCGGGCCTGCTGATCGAGGTTTTTGACCAAGACGGCGGCAAACTTGGTGAGACCAGGACCGATGACGACGGTTTCTTTGTGTTCACCCCGGCCGAGCCGGTGACGCACATCTTTCGCGGCAACCTCGGCGCCGGCCATGTTGCCGAAGCTGCCATGGATGCGGCAGAGGTGGCACAGATCATGGGCAAAAGCCCAAGCACGGCAACACCCGCGGCGGCCGGATCCGGTGCGCTCCCGCTGGCCGCAACGGCAGCCGGCCTGTCCGATCAGGCCCGGGCCGAGCTTGCCGCCATGCTGCGTAACGAATTGCGTCCGCTCCGGCAGGAACTGACCGCTTTCAAGAACAAGTCGGACTTCCAGTCCGTTCTCGGCGGAATCGGCTATATTTTCGGCCTGTTCGGGCTGGGCTTCTACATCGCCGCCCGGCGCAAGATGGGAAACAGCGCATGACCTATGTTCTGACAGGCGATGAAAAACCGCTCAGCGGGATCGGTGTTTGCCGGGCAAAAGTCACCGCATTCGACCCGCGCATGCGGATCGTCATGACCGCCATTTACGCAATAGTTGTCGTCTCTCTGAACAGCCTGTGGGTTCTGGCGGGCGCGCTTATCCTGTCGTCAGGGCTGCTGGCCCTTTCCGGCCTGCCGCCCCGCAAAACGCTGAAGCGGATGGCGATGATGGACAGTTTCATCATATTCATGCTGCTGCTTCTGCCCTTTACGATTCCCGGAACGCCGGTGTTTTCCCTGTGGGGGCTGGAGGCCAGCTGGGAAGGTTTGCGGCGCGCCGTGGAGATTGCTTTGACGGCCAATGCGGTCATTCTTGCGGTCATGACGCTGGTGGGGTCGATGGAGCCGGTGACCTTGGGGCACGCGCTGTTTGCCCTGAAAACACCGGAGCGGCTTGTACATCTGCTGATGTTCACCATCCGCTACATCGATGTTCTGCGCGAGGAATACCAGCGACTGCGAACTTCGATGAAGCTGCGCGGCTTCCGCCCGGGAACCAATTGGCACACTTACCGCAGCTATGGCTACCTGGTCGGCATGATGCTGGTGCGCGCCATCGAACGGTCGGAACGCATTCTGGCGGCGATGAAATGCCGGGGGTTTTCCGGCCGCATCGTCCTGCTGGACGACTTCCGCTTGAGCAGGGCTGACCTGCTGTTTGCCGCGGCCCTATCCGCCGCTCTTGCCGCCCTGATTTGCGCGGAGGCCATCTATGCTGCTTCTTGACCTGAACAACATCCACTTTGCCTACCCCGGGCTGGGCCCGGTGCTGGAAGGCGCATCGATGCAGCTTGAACCAGGGCAACGGCTGTCGCTTGTCGGGCCCAACGGGGCCGGGAAGTCGACCCTTCTGAAGATCATCATGGGGCTGCTTGCTCCCGAACAGGGCACTATTTCGGCTTTCGGCAAGACTTGCACCCGCGAAGCGGATTTTCACGAGGTGCGCCGCCGCATCGGGTTCGTCTTTCAGGACGCAGACGACCAGCTGTTCTGCCCGACCGTGGCCGAGGACGTGGCCTTTGGCCCCCTGAACCTGGGAAAGTCCAAACAGGAAGCGCTGGCCATTGTCGATAATGTGCTGACCCGCCTGGGGCTGATGCATCTGCGCGACCGGGTTACCCACAAACTGTCGGGCGGCGAAAAGCGGCTGGTCACGCTGGCTACAGTGCTGGCGATGGAGCCGGAGGTGCTCATCCTTGATGAACCGACCAACGCGCTGGATCCGGAAAACTACGGGCGTCTGACCGGAATCCTGAAAGAGCTTGATCAGGCAATCCTGCTGGTCAGCCATGACCCGGAGTTCCGTGCAGAGATTGCCCCTGACGGGTATCACCTGAAAGATCGTGAGCTTCTAAGGGTCTAAGGCAGGAAATTGCCTTCGGGATTTGCAGCGGCAAGATGACTCCTGCCGGAAGCGGAAAACATAGGACCTGTCACTGCGCGAACTCCAAGAAAGGGGGCTCAGTGGCTGGTCCTGCTAGGCTTCAGAAGAAGCCCAAGGGCTAGGAACACTTCCGCCAGCGGTTCCACAAAAGCCTCGTCGAGAGCCAGGAAGCCGCCGAGGAGAGGCTGCGCTTTCGCCAAACCTGTCAGCGCGTGCATGAGACGAAGAAACGCAAACTCCTGCAAGTCTTCAAAGGCGTGGTTTTTCGCAGCTGATCAGCGAACGTTTGAACACTGCGCATGAGGAACTGACTGCGATGAGGGACAAGCGGGCAGAGTTTGTTCCGTCGGCGGTCGATCTGCCCGGGAACCTGCCGGAACTCTACCGGGAGATGGTGGCGGACTTGGCAACGTCGTTGTCTGACGAGGCCGTTGCCGAACGGACCGTAGATGAGCTGCATGAGTTCGTAGAGCGTGTGGGGTGCATTGGGGCGATGACGTGCAGAGCCACTGGCTCTTGATCGACGGCAACCTGCTGAAGGTGATACGCAAATCGGCGCCGAGATATCACGACGCCGATCGTGATGATGCGGTATTCGCGGGTGTTGGTTGTGGGAGCAGCCAACCGCCAAATTCTACCTGCCCTCTTCGCAACTATTTAAACGAATGAATGTGCCCAGCCTCCGAAGGCACTTAGGCGATTTCCAGCACCACCGCGTTGGCAATTTCTAACGCCAGCGCTCGGCGCATGCCCGCATCGGTATAAGCCGCCGTGCCGTCCAGCTCGGCAGTCTAGTTGCAGCGGGCCATACAGGCAACCTGCGCGTGTTCAGAGGTGCTTTGGGCGACAGTTCACTGCCGACGTTTTCCCGTGCTTGGCCGGAGACACGTTGCCAACTTGAAAAAGCTGCCGGTGTATCATCTTTAGCGGCGCTGGCCTCGACCTGGCAACAGGGCTCTTTTCCACGGTTGCAATCAGGAGCGCCGCTTACCGGGCCTCCAGCACGGTTTCCGCCCAACGGTCACAGATACCGCCAAAGCAGTCGTGGATAGAGTCGCCCGCAATGCTGCTGCCGTTTGACAGCCGTCCGGCCAGCCCAAGCCCCTGCACCGGTTTTCCGTCAGACCGGATCAGAACCGCATCCGGCCTGCAGCGTGCCCCCAACCCTTCGCTGAGCGCCGTCAGGGTCTTTGCGTCCTGCAAGCCAGCCACCAGCGGCTCCGCCACGCGCTCGAGAGCCGGGGGCGGCAGCACGGTGTCGATCATAACATCCGCGGTCACGGCCGCTTCGCCGGACTGTATGTCCCAGCCCTTCGAAGACAGGGCAACTCCGGGATCGTCCGCGGCGCGCGGATCAACCAGTCCGGTTTCAATCAGCATCAGGAGCTGCCGGGCCGTTACCACCGGCGCGCCGTAGGAATAACGCTTGAGCCCCTCATCAAATGCCGTAAAGGCGCGGGCGGTGGCCGGGGGCACCAGCCTGCTGCCGTAGATGCTGCGCAGCAGTGGCTGCCATTTGCGCCACAGCTGGCCCACCGTGTAGCCGATGGCAGGCGGTTCCTGTCCCTCCGCTTGCCGGATGCCGCAGCGCAGAGCGTCGAGAGTGCCGAGTAGCTCCTGACTGCCCGGTGCCCCGGCTTCCCGCTCCAGCCAGTCCAGCACTTCATCTTGTTCCGCTCCCCCCCCGGCTGACCGGATAACACGCACTGCGGATGCAGCAAGCACATCAAAGGCGGTCGGCAGACCCGCGTTTCCGGAGTCCGAAAGTGCTGCGTGCAGGGCTGCCTCAAACGCTGCGTCCTCCCTTGGCAACGGGTCGAACCCTGCATCCAGCGCCGCATCCAGCGGTTTTGGCCACGGCGCCAGACCATCCAGAGAAAATGGGACGATCCGTGCTGGCTCCCGCCCGGATGCGATGTAGCGTCCATCTTCAAACCGACCGCCGAGACCTAGTGTCAGCATGCGGATCACGTCAAGCGACGACAGAGCCAATCCGCGAATGCCCACGACGCGTCCGGACCAATCTTGGGCAGCCCGGATCAACTCAGCGCCAGGATAGGCTGAACAGAGCGGCAGGGCATTGAGCCCCGCGTGCTTTCGCCATCTCTTCAGCTGCGGATCCGGGTGGGTTTCCGGCTGCCCGAGGGACATCAGAACATGCTCAAACGGCCCGTGACCGCCGCTCTGCGCGTGCAGCCGCCAGCCATCCTGATCCCAATGCGCTGCGCTGACACGCAGCGGGTGATGCACCACGGAAATATGGTCCGGCAGCTGTGCCAGAAGCGCCTTAAACCGTTCATGCAAGTAGGTTCCGAGCATCGCGCGCGGCAGATAAGCCTCCCGGTCGCATCCGGCCTCGCCCAGCCAGTCCGCAAAATCCTCCTGCAGTCGCGAGCATGACGGCGGCGGCGGCAAGGCGATGCTGCGCAACGGCAGGTTCAGAAGGCAGACCTTACTTTCATCGGGACTGAAACTCGGACCCGCGGCGGGCCAGCGGCTGGCATCGAACACATCAACCGCCATCGAGGCGCCGGTGGCCTGTGCCCGGTTCACCAGCGCCTCAAGCGCCCCCAGGCCCCGCGGACCGAAGCCCACAATAGCGATGCGGCGCCGGACTTGCGTCATGATGCCTTCCTTCCCTCTGCTCACCCCCGCCACCTTGGGCCACAGCGGGATCAAGGCGCAAGGTTGTAAAGCACAGAGAACAGTATCGGCGCTAAAGCGTTGATGGTGAACGAGGTGCGCTCGTAGAAGCGGCTGCTCTGTTGGAGGAAGAACCGCCCGCCGGCCTTGGCGTACCGCGCGGGCTTCGGCATCCAGTTTGTTCACAAGGGTGACGCCTGTGAAGAACTTGCCCCTTCTGCCCTTCGCCGGATGACGGCCTTTCCGCAAGTGGCGCAGGCAGCCCAAATTCGACATCAGCGCAAGATGCAGCGTTGCACTCGCTGCTCATGTTTACCGCTCGCGTGTCGACTAATGAGGCATACCGACAAGCGGAAATCTATGGGCCCAGGCTTCAAGACAAGACGTCAAACCAGGTGGGGACTGTCCCCACTGGAAAATCACCTCTCTTTCCCCTTGCCGAAGGAGATGACGCACTGAAGTCCATCAGGCCGGTAGTCCACTTCCACCTCTCCACCCAGATCAAACTTCAAGATAGTGTCAATCATCTTGCTGCCGAAGCCTCGACGCGTTGGCTCGACGACAGGCGGGCCATTACGTTCCCGCCATACAATCCGAAGTAAACCGCCCCTTTGATCAAGGCTTTCGCAGGCGACCTCGACGTACCCGTTTGGCTCAGAAAGAGCGCCATATTTCAGGGCGTTGGTCGTGAGCTCGTGCAGGGCCATCGAAAGACTGGTCGCCTGCTCCGATGGCAGCATCGCGGTTACCCCTGAAATGCGAAAGCGTTCCGCCCCACCGGCCTCTTCCTCTGTCAGTGCGAGCAGTTCCATAAGGTCCGCGGTCTTCTGGCCCTCGCTTGTCAAGATATCATGCGCCTTGGACATCGCCTGAAGACGGCCGGTAAAGCTCGCATGGAATTCGGCTGGAAGGGTTTGCTTGGCTATCCCGGCAACGACGGTGAGGGTGTTCTTGATGCGATGTTTCATTTCGTTCATCGCGACCTTCAACCGGAGTTCGGCCTTCTTGCGGGCGGATATGTCGCGCAGGACGATTGAGTAATTTCTTTTGGCCCCGGTTTCGTGTTCTTCGATCGGCACCACGGTGATCTCAAAGTGCTGCCCCTTACTGTCTACTGTTTCAAACACAGCTTCAGGCTTACTCTTGCAGGTTGCGGCTGCACGCGCAAACCAGTCCGGGTCATCCTCAAGCCGGATCTCGTCCTGGACACAAAGTCCCTGAACAGCTTCGAAAGTCCTCCCCAGGAGCCGCTCAGCGCCTGCATTCCAGCGCAGGATAACACCGTTCTCTTGCACACGAAGTATACCATTCGGCGAGGTGCGGACGATGGCTGCAAGCTCATCTGATTCACGCCGGGCAGCCCGAAGCTGGTCCTCGTACAAGCGGCGTTCGCGGGCGTCGAAAATGGTATAGTCGAACCGGACAGGGCTTCCCTCGGGATCGTGTCGCGCAACTCCGCTGAGCAAAACAGGAAAGGGTGCGCCGTTCATCACCTTCAAAGAACAGGAAATCTCGCGGGCGAACCCCTGCAGGCGCATCATTGGAGCCAAATGGGTCTCGTAGAACAGCCTTCCCGGGCCAGTCATAAGTTCAGGCAACCGTTGCGGTCTTTCCTCGGCCGCGGCCGGAAGGTTCAACCAGCGGCTCAGCGTTTCATTGACATATTTCAGCCTTCCGTCCGGGTCCGTCACGACGATTCCGCAGGGTGCATCCTCCAAAAGTTCCGCGAAAGCGGACTGAAGATCCACTCTGTCTTCCATGGCGCTCAGAAATCCTTGAGATAGTCGCGGATTGCCGCCACCACGTCAGAGGGGACAGTCATATGAGGGCAGTGGCCGGTGGCCGTCAGCACCTTCAGCGTCGCGCCCGGCATCCGGTCGCGCATCCACTCGGCAACCTGCATCGGTACGAGAGCATCATCGTCGCAATGCAGGATCAGGGCCGGACACGCAGCCCTTTCAAACGCCGACCGTTCATCCGCGAAGAAAGTCACACGGCCAAAATGCTGGGCGATTGCAGGATCGGTGCGGCAAAATCCTTTGGTAAGTTCGTCAGCTGCGGGAGCCCCTGCGGGCTGACCGGCGATCGTTGGGGCCATTTGAGCAGACCATCCCAGATGGTTCTCGTCCAGGAACGAAATGAGCTCCTCAAGGTCACCTTGAGAAAAACCTCCGTGATACCCATGAGACTCGTCATCCAGAAAACACGGCGTCGGAGAAACAAGAACGAGCCGGGACACCTTCCCCGGCTCCCGATTGGCCGCGAGCAGCCCAATGGTTGCACCGATGGAGTGGCCGACCAGCACCGCCTTTTCAAGCTCGAGTTCATCAATGATTAGCAGCAGATCATCGGCATGCGCCTGAAGATCGGCATAGCGCCCCGGATCGTAAGCGGAGAGATCCGACTGCCCCATGCCCGTCAGATCGTAGGTCACGATCCGGAAATCTTCGGCAAGGCTTGGCACAACCTGCCGCCACATCGACTGGTCACATCCAAAGCCATGGATGAAAACGATCGGCTGACCGCTGGTCAAACCGGAAACGACAACCTTGTTTCGCGTAATCATGCCCAAAGTCCCCTGTGCGAGTTAAAGCGCCTTTGTGACCAGCACCCTACATTTTAACACACAACGTAATGCGTTGGAGCGTTATCCGAAGCTGCGGCCGAGCTTTCATGAGCCGCAAGATAAATCTAGACTAAAGTTCAAAGCGTGCGATGTTTAGCGGCGAAAATCCAACTCCTTCACTCCGCCCACGTGAGATCAGCCCCATCGCGGATCCCCAGCAACCCACCCGCGTGCAACGAACTTTAGTAGCCTTCCGCACGCTGCCAGTCTGTCCCGGCGTGCGAAGATCTGGCTGCCTAAGGGCGCGCGTTTTCCGGGGTTGCCGTTGCGGCATGGCACGATGGTCCGGACCAATCAGCAGGCAGCCCGTTCAGGTGATACGAGATCGGGAACTGCTGCCCCCCCTGGGAGGCGAGTTGCAGGAGCAGGAATTAGACACCGTTTCATCCCAAACAGGTCTAAGGTTCGTTTGAGAGGCGTACCAAGCATGGCACCTAGTTCTGCCTGAATTAGGTGCCTTGCTTGACAAATTTAGTTTCCTCTGCACTTCGGTGCGGCCCGGGTTGCACAGGCGGAAGGCAAGAAGCACGACGGCTTGCACTGCACCGGCTTTGCACCAGTTAGCGGTCCGCCGTCTCTCCCTTGGATTGGCATTTCGCCTTCGAGACCAGGATCTTCATTGGCCGCCTGCACTACTGGCGATGGCCTGCCGCTTGTCTTCCGAGGACAGCACCCAAACCGCTAGCGAGAACCCGGCCACGCCGCCCGCTGCTTTGCCCAAGAGCAAAGGGAGGATGATCGTTGGCTGAAAATTCGCCGAAAACGCCAGATGGTCGCCGAACATGAACGCACCGCAGACTGCAAAGGAAATCACCAGCACCTTGTCCCGAGGTGGCATGTCTTTGATCAGCCGGAACATCGCGAGCACATTGGCCGAAGCCGCCAGAAGCCCCGCAGTGCCCGCGGAAGACAGCCCGAGCCAAGTGCCGACTTTCTGCATCGGTTTCTGCAAAAACCGGTTCAGCATCCACACCATGGGGAAAGCTCCGCACAGCATGATGCCGATGTAGCCCGCAATCTCCAAGGCCCGGAATTGATCTTCTTCATCGGCGATGATCGGCGCGAACCCCCATCCGCCAAGAAGGCTGGAAAGGAGGCCAGTGAAATACTCCACGATTGACAGGACCAGAACCAGTGTGATCGCTGCATACATGATGCGGCCGAAGGCGAGGAACAGGCGGATCATCAAGGAAGGGTACAATTTGAGACCGGCAGCCAGGGCCAAACAAAAGACGACCAGCGGCGCAATGTTGCGAAACACATCGGCCGTTTCAAGAACCAGACCGTAGGTGGCACTGCCGGCAGCATTGATTTCCGGACGGACTGCGATGTCCATGAGGCCAAGTGCAAGGCATGAAACGAGAACCCCGACCGGGATCGACAGCAACCCGCACATGATCCCGATGGCCATATACTGGTGGTCCTCCTTTTCCAGCATCGAAAGACCGACCGGGATTGTGAAGATGATCGTGGCTCCTGCCATGAAGCCGGTGACCGACGCCATGATCCAGCCTTCGTGCGACTGGGCCAGCGCCTTGGCCAGCTGATAACCACCCATGTCCACGGCGATGATTGAAGTTGCCGCCATAGCCGGGTCAGCGTTGACCGCCTGAAAAGCCGGGCCGATGGTTGAGCTGATAAAGGCGGAAAGATACGGAACCGCGGCCATGATCCCTGCCACGGGAATGAAAATGTGACCGATAGAGTGAAGGCCTGCAGTGAATTCCTTACCAAGGGGGCTTTCACTGTCGATGATCGAGGCAACAGCCCCAACCACGGCTGAGGCCATGATGATGTAAATAACGATGGTGCCGATATAGGCCATGCGCTTACTCCCTGTTGGAGGTCGGACCGGGCTTCGACGTCCCGTGACCGGCAATTGGTCAGCCGAACAATGCTGAAAGATGGTCGTTCAGATAGAAGCCCTGCGGGTCCAACTTGCGGCGCAGGTTTCTGAAGTTTTCTGCCCGCGGATAGATCGCAGCTACGTCCTCGCCCGTCAGAAAATGCATCTTGCCCCAATGCGGACGAGCACCGAAGTCCCGCAGGATCTTGTCCACGGCGCGCAGGTAGTCCCAGTAGTCCTTGCCAGGTTCCCCGGAGACCGACACCGTAACACTGTCCTGGCGGTAAAACGGGCTCATCCAGGCTTCGTCACCGGCCGTGAAGCGGTACTCTATGGGATAGATCGCCTCGGGGAACTGTTCCAGCATCAGTTTGCGCACGGCGCGTACAGCGTCCTTACCGTGTTCACGCGGCACAGCATATTCCAGCTCGTGAAAGTTTGGGACATACTCGATGGGATAGACATCCGAACTGTAGGCGGCCTTTTCAAACTCACGTTCGAATGGTTCTTCTTCAGTGATATCCATGACCTTCATCTCGCAGACATCAGAGGTCCGGCCGGTTTTTGAAGTCGCTGAAGTGTCGGGGAGACAATAACAATGCCTGCTTTCCTCATATGGGCACCAGAAAAAGCTGAAATGCCGGTGATTTTCCGCAAGCTCGTCGTGCATTTCCATCGCGGTCTCGAAGTCCTCGCGCCAGATTTTTTCGTGCAGGTTGTAGCTATCCTGCAGCTGGAGAGTCATTTCCGAGATGACGCCGAGCGTCCCCAGCGAAACCCTGCCCGCCAACAGAAGGTCCGGCGTGCTTTCGTCGACGGTCAGGATCGAACCGTCAGGCTGGATCAGCTTCATGCCCACGATGGCGTCGGCCAGCACCGGCAGTTTCGCGCCGGTTCCGTGAGTGCCGGTGGTCAGCGCGCCAGCTATAGCCTGGCTGTCGATGTCGCCCTGGTTGATCATTGACAGGCCTTCAGCTTTCAGCACCTTCACCAGCTCATTGATCGTCGTTCCGGCTGACGCGGTCACTCGGCGACGTGCATGGTCGATTCCCTTGACGCCCGTCATGTTCGCTAGCGTAAGATGGAGGCCATTGGTCAGTGCGACGGGTGTGAAACTGTGCCCGGAACCGGCGGCGCGCACATTCATCCCCTTGCCGGTCGCTTCGGCAATCAACGCGCAGAGTTCGTCTTCACTTTGCGGTGCCCCACGCGCGGCGCGGACGCAAGCCTGATTACCGACCCAATTGCGCCAATGCGCCTGGTCGACGCCAAAATCATTGACGGTCATCCCGTGTGATGAGGTGGTCATATTCAATCCTCCCTGTTGTTGCTGTTTCAAATTGCGGTGTAACCGTTGTCGGCAAACAGATGCGCGCCATTGACGAAACTCGCATCATCACTTGCCAGGAACAGTGCTGCCTTGGCGACTTCTTCCGGTTTGCACAGGCGCCCCTGCGCGGCCGCGATGGCATTCTCGGAAACATCGACGCCATGCTGTTTCAGGAGATCGATTTCACGCAGACCGTGTGCCGTTGCAATGAAACCCGGGCAGATCGCGTTTGATCGGATGTTCCGGTCGCGGAACTCCACGGCCAGCGCACGGGCAAACATGTGACAGGCGCCCTTGCTCGTGCAGTAAAGAACTTCCATCGGCGTTCCGGCAATGGCCGAAATTGAAGAGGTGCAGATCACGCTGCCTCCGCCTGCTGCGAGCATCCCCGGCAGCACTGCTTTCGTTACCAGAAACATGCTTTTGACATTCACGGCCATGATCTTGTCCCACTGCTCTTCCGAAGTTTCCAGAAATGGCGCAGCGGCCAGAATGCCGGCGTGGTTCATCAGAACAGTAATCAGGCCAAGGGTCTCTTCGACCGTCTTCACCGCAGTCCTGACCTGCTCAGCGTCCGACACGTCGGCGGGCGCAAAAATGGCCTGGCACCCATTGTCGCGCAAACGGCGCGCTGCGGCCTCGCCGTCGCTCCCAGGCAGATCCAGGATCCCGACTTTCGCTCCCTCGGCGGCAAATAATTCGGATGCTGCCAAGCCGCACCCGCCCGCCCCCCCGGTTATCAAAGCTACCTTTCCGGTCAGTCTTCCTGTCATTCTTTACCTCCTGGGCCAAGACTTGCCTGTCCGGCCGGTTTCTGTGTCTATGGGTCACGGACCCGATCTTTCCCAAGGCCGGATGCGGAAAGCCTAAAAGGCGGACACTGAAATTCCATATGGCGTAAGTTATACAAGGGAGGTCAGACGATGATCACCGCACAGGACGCGGAAACCGTTGGCGGCTTGATCTCAGCTGCTGGCGGCTCCAGCTTTGGACAAGCTCTTGATCTATTGACCAAAAGTTGTGCGGAGTTCGACATGAGCTGCGCATTTGCCTTCAGTCTACGCGCAGAGCCCAAGGTGGTGCATGACGGATACTCGGCAACCGTGGACCGGCGGGCATTGCGTTCCTATTTGCGCGGTGCTTATCTGCTCGACCCGTTTTATTCGGCTAGTATATCCGGCCGGCCCGAAGGGCTATGGCGCATGCGTGACCTCGCTCCCGACGGCTTCTACGAGTCTGAATTCATGGCCTCTCGCGAGGTTCACCCCTGCATCTCGGACGAGGCGGGCACTCTGGTCGAGGAGATCGGTTTTCTGGTCCGGCTGACCGGCGAGCACACGGCCACCTACTCTCTGATGCGCAACCGGGGAGGCCAGCCTTTTTGCTCAGAAGAATTCGCAGCCCTTGCTGCGCTCACACCTATCGTTGCTGCAAGTCTTCAACGGCATTGGCAACTGACGCACGCTGCAGACAACGTTGAAACACCCGTCCGAGCAGACGCCGAGCAGGTTTTTCAAGAGGTGTTTGGAAGCGTGCTCACACCGGCTCAGCACGCTGTCACTAAGTTGATATTGCGCGGCCACAGCAGCCTTTCCATCGCCGAGCACCTCGGCATCGCCGAAGGGACCGTCAAAATCCACCGCTCGAACATTTACCGGCGCCTCGAGATATCCAGTCAGAGCGAACTGTTTCAGATGTTCATTAATTACTTGGCTAAGTAACACTGATGATTGGCTTGGTTCCCTGTGTCCGCTGTGTGACGGAAACGGTGCCCTATGACTGCATCTCAACCTTTCGGAGCGCTACCGCGAGACGGTCGAGGTTCTCGCCATGACCGAGTTCGACGCGCGGCGCCAGCAACTGGAACGGGAGCTGCAGAACACCCCTGCCGCGGACCCGGTGGTGTTTCACCCGTCGATGGCGGAGGCCTACCGGGAGCGGGTGTCGCGGCTGATCCGGAGCCTTGGCTCCAGCGAAGGCATGGAAGAGGCCAAGGAAGCGCTGCGCGCTTTGGTGGAGCGGATCGTGCTGACGCCTGCGGCGGAGGGCCCTGGCCTGGATCTGACCCTTGAAGGGGATCTGGCGGGGCTGCTGCGGCTTTCGGCGGGTGTGGAAGGCCCGGACACGAAGAAGGCCACGGACGGTTTGCCGGAAGCCTTTGATATATCTGAGGAAATTGTGTTGGTTGCGGGAGCAGGATTTGAACCTGCGACCTTCAGGTTATGAGCCTGACGAGCTACCTGGCTGCTCCATCCCGCGGCAGTGGTTTTGTTTCATCGTTTTAGAGAGATTATTGGATTT
>NZ_JAHVJA010000007.1 GCF_019801465.1 Leisingera daeponensis | reverse complement strand
TTGTCATGGCCGTAGGGCAGCAGGTCGCTGTCCGAAATCCCGATCTTCGCGCCAATCTCCTGGATCGGCTTCTTCTGCGCCTCACGCGCAATCTCGATGTCACTCTTGTAGCTCATGGCAAGGTTCCTGCTGAGTTTGCATACAATCGCCGGCACAGCGATGCCGGTTTCGCGATAGACTTAGACAATATGCGGCAAAACACGCGCTTGATTTCCGACATTATCCTGCCTTGAAGCGGCGTGGGGTCTTTCGCAGGCCCGGCGAAAGTTCCTTAAAGGAAACGGAGTTCCCTGAAGCAGCGCGCCTAGGGCGCCCAGGCGCGCTGATCAGGAACAAACAGAGTGAGCACATGGCCCAGCATCAGGCGTCCCGGCCGTTCCACCCATGCGGTGATTCCCCGGCGATTCTGCGCAGCAGGCTTGAAGCGGGCGCCGAAGCCTGCGTGGTTCTTCTCAATCTCCCGGCCAGGCAGCACGCAGGGACGGTTTTCCATGTCCACCGTCAAAGTCGCCCCGTCCTCCCCTTGCAGGCGCGAGGACGGCGGCACGAAGGTGAAGTCCGGGATCCCCCGCAGCACAATGGTGGCGCCCAGATGCGCCGGCTCGACCGCCGGCATTCCCATATCCGCGGCAATCAGCGCCAGTTCCTCTTCCGACAGGATGGTCAGCTGGCGCACATTGCGGATTTCCGTGCCTTCCGGATAGAGATTGCGGACCCGCACGCAGGAGGCGCGGTTTTCACCCTCATGGCGTTCACCGGAAATCCCGGCAAAACCCAGCTCCAGCCAGTCCGACGGCTCAGCCTGCAGGCCGCCGCCCGCCGGGACATGACCCAGCCAGATGATTTCGCCCGTGTATTCCGTTTTCCGCAGCACCGGCATGCCAGCCCTCTCCCGCTTTTCCCAAATGTATGCCGGGCGAGCATACAGCTGCCGCAGCCCGGGGCCAGTGCCGCCAGCTATGGTTTTTTGTGAACCTGCCGAGCAGGTTCTGAAATGAAAACCCCCGGAGGCCAGCGGCATCCGGGGGCAATCTCTTACGGGATCAGGCGGAGGGCTCAGGCTCCATGCCGCCTTCCGGCGGGGTCTTCTTGGGCTTGGCTTTGGGAATCGCAGTGACGGAGGCATTGCCCTTGTCTTCGCTGTCATCCTCGTCATCGCCCGCCTGCGGCGGCTCGCCGTTCATCACACGCTTGATCTCGTCTCCGGTCAAGGTCTCGTATTCCAGAAGGCCCTGCGCCAGCCGCTCCCACTCCTCATGCTTCTCCTTGAGGATCTCCAGCGCCGTTTCATACCCCTGCTGGATGAAGCGTTTGACCTCTTCCTCGATCAGCTCCTTGGTGTGAGCGGAAACCGAGAACCCAGCGGTGTTGCCGGAATAGCCTTCATGCGCTTCGGCATAATCGATATTGCCGACCTTGTCCGACATGCCCCAGCGCAGCACCATGGCACGGGCGAGCTGGCTGGCCTGCTGGATGTCGCCGGCCGGGCCGTTGGAGACGTGGTCCTCGCCGTATTTGATGACTTCGGCCGCCTTGCCCGCCATGGTCATCGCCAGTTTCTGCTGGCACTCATCGCGGTGGTAGTTCAGGCGGTCCATTTCCGGCAGGCTGACCACCATCCCCAGTGCGCCGCCACGCGGGATGATCGTCGCCTTGTAAACCGGATCGCACAGCGGCAGCGCAAGGCCGACAACGGCGTGGCCGGCCTCGTGGTAGGCGGTCTTTTCCTTCTGATCCTGGGTCAGCACCATCGAACGGCGCTCGGCCCCCATCATCACCTTGTCCTTGGCGGATTCGAAATCCTCCATGGTGACAAAGCGGCGGCCGACACGGGCGGCCATCAGCGCCGCCTCGTTCACAAGGTTCGCCAAGTCGGCACCTGAGAACCCCGGCGTGCCGCGGGCGATGATCCGCAGGTCCACATCCGGGCCCAGCGGGGTCTTGCGGGCGTGCACCGCCAGGATCTTCTCGCGGCCCTTGATGTCGGGGTTGCCGACGGTCACGTTGCGGTCAAAGCGGCCGGGGCGCAGCAGCGCCGGGTCCAGCACGTCCTTGCGGTTGGTGGCGGCCAGGATGATGACGCCTTCGTTGGCCTCAAAACCGTCCATCTCCACCAGCAGCTGGTTCAGGGTCTGCTCGCGCTCGTCGTTGCCGCCGCCGTAACCGGCGCCACGGTGGCGGCCGACGGCGTCGATCTCGTCGATAAACACGATGCAGGGCGCGTTCTTCTTGGCCTGCTCGAACATGTCGCGCACGCGGGAAGCGCCGACGCCGACGAACATCTCGACGAAGTCGGAACCCGAGATGGTGAAGAACGGCACGCCGGCCTCGCCCGCAATGGCGCGGGCCAGCAGGGTTTTACCAGTACCCGGAGGGCCGACCAGCAGCGCGCCCTTGGGGATCTTGCCGCCGAGGCGCGAGAATTTCTGCGGGTTGCGCAGGAATTCGACGATTTCTTCCAGCTCTTCCTTGGCCTCGTCGATGCCCGCAACGTCGTCAAAGGTGACGCGGCCGTGCTTCTCGGTCAGCATCTTGGCCTTGGACTTGCCGAATCCCATGGCGCCGCCTTTGCCGCCGCCCTGCATCCGGTTCATGAAATAGATCCAGACACCGATCAGCAGCAGGAACGGCAGCAGCGTGATCAGGAAGGACTGGAAGCCCGACTGCTGCTGCTTCTCTGCACGCACCGGAATGTTCTTCTCGATCAGCAGCGAAGTGACTTCGGCATCACCCGGCTTGATGGTGACGTAGTTCTGCCCGTCGGTCGTGGTGTAACGGACCTGTTCCCCGTCCAAGGTGACGGTGCTGACCTTGCCGGTCTCCACCGAGCTGACGAAGTCCGAAAAAGTGCGTTCACGGCTCTGCATCGTGCTGCCGGAACCGCTGAACAGATTGAACAGCGCCAGGATCAGCAGAAACAGAACAACCCAAAAGGCGATATTGCGAGCGTTGCCCAAGGAAAGTTCTCCCTATCAGTTAGGCGCACCTCTCAGGCCGCCTGCGTTGTGCTTAAAATAAGGATCATTCAGGCAGGTTCAATGCGATAAAAGGGATGCAAAGAACTCTTCTTCATTTGCAACCGGTTCAGCGGACCAGCCATTTGCCAATCCGGCAGTCGGTGCGGCGGCCAGTTCAGCGCCTTGCCACACAGCAGGGGTCGCCTCCAGCACGGTTCCCGGGATCCCTGCGGCCCGCCAGTCCGGGCATTTGCGCAGCCCGTCCCGTCCCAGCGCGCGCACTACGCATCCCTTGGCGTCGCCGCCGAAAACCTTCCACCTGCTGTCCCAGACCTGGCCCGGAAGGCTGATCGCGCCTTCAACCGCCTTGGCTTCGCGGCAGATCCAGATCTGCTTGGAAGTTGTCAGCAGATGGCAGCCCGAGACGGTGGCCGCACCGCCGCCGCGCGCCGCCAGCACCGCGATTTCCATCGGCACCCGGCGCGGCGGGTACGGGGTGCCCGCCACCCATTGGATGGCTTTCACCAGCAGCCGGTAGCCGGTCTCGCTGGGCAGGGTACGGAATTTGCGCTGGCACAGGACGACCGCACCGGCCTGCACATGAGCCAGGTCGCGGGCGGCCAGGAACACATACCAGTCCAGCGCTTCGCGCGCCTTGTTCATATTCCCGGCAACCCTGGACAGCACCGTCGGCGTCAGCCCCAGCGGCGCCAGCTCCTCCAGCGCGCGCCGCGCCCTCACCCGCTCAAAGCGGAGATCGCAGTTGCTGGGGTCCTCGCACCATTCGATGCCGCGTTCCTGCAAATACTGGCGCAACTCGCTGCGGGTCACTTCCAACAGCGGCCGCAGCAGGGTGACCCCGTTGTGGACACGGCGCGGCGGCATGCCCGACAGGCCGGACACTCCCGCGGCGCGCGCCATCCGCATCAGCAGCGTTTCCGCCTGATCATCGGCGGTATGGGCCACACACAGGGTAGAGATGTTGTTGCGCCGGGCCCAGCCGCTCAGCAGATGATAGCGCGCGTCGCGGGCCTGGCCCTGCAGGTTTCCCTTGCCGGGGCCGTCTTCCCAGCGGATCACCTCGTGGGAAATCCCCAGCGCGGCAGCAGCCCGCCCCGCCCATTCGGCCTCGGCCGCCGCTTCCGGCCGCAGCCCGTGATCCACTGTCGCAGCATAAAGCTCAACCGGTTCACCCTCGAACGCTTCCTGCATCAGGTGCATCAGCGCCATGGAATCACTGCCGCCTGAAATGGCAATGCCGAGCCTGCCGGTCATCGTAGGCTGGAACTGGCCGCGCAGCAGTCCCAGAATATCACGCCGCAGACCTGTCAAGAACAGCCCAGCTTGGCCATTTCCGCAGTAGCCTCAGCCTCCTGCGCGGCGCCGGGAAAGCGCGCCCCGACTTCTGACAGCGTGACACAGGCCTGATCCGTCTGTCCCAGACGCCCCAGGGCCGCACCAAGCTCAAAGAGCGCCTTGGGGGCCACCGGACCTCCGGAATTGCCGGTGAAGGCCGCCAGATAGGCGCGCGCTGCCTCGCGGGTGTCCCCCAGCCCGTCCAGCGCCTTGCCGCGGCTGAATTCAGCTTGCGGTGCCAGCGGGCTGCCGGGATAGGCCTGGTTGAAGGCGGCGAATTTCTCCGCCGCATCCTGATACAATCCGTCGGCCAGCAGTTTCTCGGCCGCATCGAAATCCGCCTGCTCGCCGATCGCCAGCTCACCGCCCGGCGGTTCGCCGCCATCGGTTTCGCCGCCAACCGCAGGCAGGGCCGCACCGCCCGCTGCCGGCAGCTCGCCGCCGCCCAGCGTGGTGGTTTCCTTCAGCGCGCCGAGATCACCGCCTTCCAGTTCCACCAGCCGGAACTCGAGGTCGCCGATCCGGTTGGTGCCATCGGTGACGATCCGGTCGATACGGTGGTTCATTTCCTCGGTCTGCAGTGTCAGCCGCTGCAGTTCGCTCTCGATTGCGGCAACCCGGTCCAGAACCGTATCCCCCGACACATCCGCAGAAGGCGCCCCTGTTGTCGACATCTCCCGCTTCAGGCGCTGGATCTCGACATGCAGAACAGTCAGTTCCTGACGGATATCCGCCAGCGTCTGCTGGTCCTGCGCTGCCAGCGGCAGCGGCAGAGCCAGCACAGCGGCCAGAAAAACGGTGTGCAGGAGTCTCATGGCGTTACCCCGTCAAGCCGCCGGCCAGCACGGTGACCGCGCGGCGGTTCTTGGCATAGCAGGCCTCTGCCGAGCAGATCTCCAGCGGCCTCTCTTTGCCGTAGCTCACGACCTTCAGGCGGCTGCCTGCCACCCCTTGGGAAATAAGGTATTCCCGCGCGGCATTGGCCCGGCGGGCGCCCAATGCCAGGTTGTATTCCCGGGTGCCCTGCTCATCCGCATGGCCCTCGATCGTGACCGCGTAGTCAGCGTTCTGGCTGAGCCAGCGCGCCTGGCCCTGCAGGATTCCCTGCGCCTCGGGCGACAGGGTCGACTGGTCCACCGCAAACAGCACCCGGTCGCCGATGGTCTGCTGGAAATAGGCCGGGCTCGCCGGGTCGAGCGCCCCTGCGCCCAGTCCGGCCCCGGACCCGGCCCCGGCCCCGGCGCTGCCGTTTGCCGTGTCGTCCCACCGGTTGTTGCTGCAGGCCGCCAGGCCCAGAACGGCCACAGCCGCAATCGCCAATTTGAAACCGCTCATATCGTCTGCCTATCCCTTTGCGTTTCTTGACCCGAAATTAACACATGCCCGGATCAGGTTCCATGCGGGTATACCCGCGTTATCATGACAATCAGTTCTGCAATGGCGACCAGGCCGGGTCCGAAGCCCCGTCCGGCGTTTTCACAGGCTTAAGGTTGCGCCCGGTAATGTCCACCGAATACAGCAGCGCGCGCCCGGCGCTGCCCTGGCTTTCGCGGGTGAACATAATCACCCGGCCGTTGGGCGCCCAGGTCGGCCCCTCGTCCAGGAAAGATGCCGTCAGCAAGCGCTCTTCGCTGCCGTCTGTGCGCATCACCCCGATGTGGAAACGGCCCTTGTTCTGCTTGGTGAAGGCAATCATGTCGCCGCGCGGGGACCAGACCGGGGTGCCGTAACGCCCCTGGCCGAAACTGATCCGCCGCGCTTCGCCGCCGCCGGCCGGCATCACATAGAGCTGTTGGCTGCCGGAACGGTCGCTTTCAAACACGATCTGGCTGCCGTCCGGCGAGAATGACGGCGCCGTTTCGATCGAGGGGGCCGAGGTCAGCCGGGTCTTGGCACCGGTGTTGATGTCCATCGAGAACAGGTCGGTATTGCCGCCCTGGGTCTGAGAATAGACAATGGTGCGCCCGTCCGGCGCAAACCGCGGCGCAAAGCTCATGGTGCCGTCGCCGCTGGACAGCACCTTGCGCTGCACCTGGCCCACGTCCAGCACATGGATCTGCGGGAAGCCGCTCTCATAGCTCGTGTAAAGCACCCGGTCGCCGGTGGGCGAAAACCGCGGCGCCAGAACGATGGAGGCGCTGTTGGTCAGGTACTGCACGTTAGCACCGTCGTAATCCATCACCGCCAGCCGCTTACGGCGGTCGTTCTTTGGGCCGCTTTCGGAGACATAGACCACACGGCTGTCGAAATAGCCGCTTTCGCCGGTGATCCGGCTGTAAATCGCGTCGGCTACCTTATGCGCCATCCGCCGCCAGCCGTCGGTGGTGCCGTTGAACTGCAGCCCGGTGCCCAGCTCCTTTTCGGCAAACACGTCATGGCCGCGGAAGCGTACCGTCAGCTGGCTGCCGTTGACGCTGACCGCGCCGGTGATCAGCGCCTGCGCATTCACTGCTTTCCAGTCGGCGTATTTCACCGGGCTGTCGAACGCGGTCACCTTCGAGATATGGGCGCTGGCCGGCACTTCCCGGAACAGGCCGGTGCCGCTCAGATCCGCCGCAATCACCCGCGCGATCTGGGAGGCGAACTCAGCCGCCGCCGGGGTTTCCGGCACGAAATCCGGAACCGCATAGGGCAAGGGCTCGATCACGCCCTGGTCGATCTCGATGCGAAGCGGGCCGTCCTGAGCCATGGCCGCGCCCGCTCCTGCCGCTGCTGCGGCACCGATCAGAAGAGCTGCCAGAATTTTCCTCATTTGATCCGCATCCTTTCGGGATTGAATGTCATCTCAATATCGCGCCATTGCGAATATTTTTCAGGGGGAAGCTTAAAACCTCCGGACCCGCAGCGGATAATCGCCCGCCGGGCTGCCTCATAAGCCTGTTTTGCCGCCGAGGAGGAGCCGCCGGTGCTGGACAGCATCCGGATGGAGCCGGTGTCCGGGGTGCCGTCCTGATTCAGTGAAACGCTGACGACCACCGTTGACTTCAGCGCATCCGTGGACAGCGAGCCGACGTTCCAGCAGCGCGAGACCTCAACGCGCAGCGCATCCTTTTCGCCCAGTGTCAGCGGCGGCCCGGACGGCTCCGCTGCTTCCACGTCGGCACCGCCGGCCAGCGCCTCCGCCAGCGCATCCTGCACGGCAGAGGATGTATCCGCCTGCTCGGCCGGGGCCGGCTTCTCGGGCTGTGACGGCTGCTCCGGCTTGGCGGGCTGGGCAGCTTCGGTCACCTGCGGTTCCGGCTCGGGACGGGCTGGCCGCGTCTTCGGGCGTTTGGATACCGCCGGCGCGGCAGAGGCTGCCACCTCATCGCCCTCGTTCTCCTCGGTCACGATCCGGTCGCTTGCCGCTTCCCGCGCGGTGGCTTCCTGCACCTCCTGCGGCGCCTCAGCGCCCTGTTCCGGCGCGACCTCGGGCTGCACGACGTCGTCGATCTTCGTGTCCGGCTCCGGCGGCGCAACAGGCTCCGGCGCGACCCGGTCCACCGGGCGCGGCGCGGCCTCCGGCCTCACTTGCGGAACCAGCGCCGCAACATCCGGCTCTTCGGCGGCGGAGGGCAGCTCAATCGGCACATCCGGCTCAGGCCGCGGCTCCGGGCGCTCCGACACCTGCGGGTCGGGTTCTGCCGGGGGGACCGGCTCGGGCCGGGACACCTGCGGTTCCGGGTCCGGCTGCGGTGCCGGCTCCGGCGCCGGCTGCACTTCGGCGGGCTCCGCCAATGGCGCAGGCTCCGGCGAGACCTGCGGCGCCTGGCGCTGCTGGCTCAGCTTTTCGAACTGCTCGGAGGAAATCAGCGCCACCTGCTGCACGTTGGACGGCAAAGGTTCGGACGGGAACCAGGCGCCGAAGACAACCCAAGTCATCAGCAGCCCATGACCTGCCAGCGAGATTTTGGTTCCGGTCTGCACCGTCCGCGTCCCCGCCTACTGCCCTGCGCCTGCGCCCTGCCGCCCGTCCAGCGCCGGACCGCCGGTGTCGGTGACCAGCCCCACGTTGGAAAAACCGCCCGCGTTCAGCGCGCCCATCACCTGCATCACGTCCGAATAGGCGATCTTGCCATCGGCACGCAGGAACACCCGGTCAGAGCTCCGCTCCGCCGCGATCGCCCGCAGTTTGGCGACCAGTTCCCCGCGCGCCACCGGCGTGGTCTGGATCTCGACCCCGCCCTCGGCGGTCATGGTCACGGTCAGCGGCTCTTCCTCGTCTCCGGGCAGCGCGCCGGCCGCCGTTTTGGGCAGTTCAACAGGCACGCCGACCGTCATCAGCGGCGCCGCCACCATGAAGATGATCAGAAGCACCAGCATGACGTCCACGAACGGCGTCACGTTGATTTCTGACATTGGCCGTCCGCGTCCGCGGCGGCGGCCCCGGCGGCGGTTGCCGCCCCCTGAAGGCTGCTGGACTGCGGCGCCCATGGCTCAGGAATCCAGCTGGCGGCTGAGGATGGTGGCGAACTCGTCGGCAAAGGCCTCATAGCCGCCGATGATGCGGTCGCTGTCCGCGCTCAGCTTGTTGTAGAAGACCACCGCCGGAATAGCCGCCAAGAGCCCCAGGCCGGTTGCCATCAGCGCCTCGGCAATGCCCGGCGCCACGACGGCCAGGTTGGTGTTCTGCTGCTCGGCAATCTCGATAAAGGCGGTCATGATGCCCCAGACGGTGCCGAACAGGCCCACGAAAGGCGCGGTGGAGCCGACGGTTGCCAGCACCGACAGCCCGCCCTGCAGACCCTCGGTCTCCTTGGCGATTGCCACATCCATCGAGCGGTCGATGCGCGCCTGCGCGCCGGGAATCAGCCCGCCGTCGCTGCGGTGGCTGCGGCGCCACTCGCTCATGCCGGCCGAGAAGATCCGCGCCGCCTGGCCCGACGGTTCGGAGCCCAGCCGCTCGAACAGCTCATCCAGCGGATTGCCGGACCAGAACGCCCGGTCAAAGGCGTCCGCTTCCTTGCGGGCAAGACGGTAATTGATGGTCTTCTGGATGATGATCGCCCAGGACCAGATCGAGGCCCCCACCAGCATCAGCATCACCAGTTTCACGGTCACGGTGGCCCGCGCGAAAAGGCCCCACATGGAGAAATCAATCTCCTGCGCCAGCGCCAGAGTTTCTGCTTCCATTAGCCTGCTCTATAGATGTTCCGGCCGTTTATCCGGCCTTATTTGGCAAGACGCTAGCCCAGTTCAATGGCAAAGGCCAATAAAACAGGCGGCCGGACGCCAAATGTTACCGCAATGCGCGAATCTCTGCCGGCAGCCGGGCCGGTTTGCCGCCCGTGGTGATGCAGACGATGGTGACCTGGGCGCGGAACAGCGGCAGGCCCGCGCGGGTGACCTCCTGCACCAGGGTCATCCGGGCGGGCGTGACAGAGTGCATGGAGGTGGTGACCAGCAGCTCCTCGTCGAACTTTGCGGGCGCCAGGTAGTCCGCCTCGATCCGGCGCACAACATAGAGCAGCCCGCCCTCGCGCATGGCGTTCTGATCCACACCGATGCCGCGCACCCAGTCGCTGCGCGCCCGTTCGATGAACCGCAGGTAGTTGGCGTGATAGACGATCCCGCCCATGTCGGTGTCCTCGTAATAGACCCGGACGGGGAATTGGTGGTTCATAACCTGCTCTCCTGGCTTCATCCGCGCAGCCTATGGTCGGCACCGGACCGCTGCAAGCGGCTCACCCCTCCAGTGGATACTCCGCCAGAACATCATACCGTGCGCCTTCCGGCGCCAGCGTGGACTGGTACAGCGCAAAACTCTCCACTTCGCACTGCAGCCGGAAACCTGCCGCCTCCGCCAGGTACCGCGCGACTTTCTCCACCTGCCCCGGCTCCAGATGCCGGGGAAAGCGCCCGAGGGTCACATGCGGCCGGAACCGTTCGCGGGACAGCTCAATCCCGGCAGACCGGCAGGCCGCACGGACACGGTCGCGCAGGCGGGCAAGCTCCGGTGTCTTCTGCACCTCCGCCGCCAGCACCCGCGGCAGCTTGCCGCCATAAGTGTCCAGCCCGCTGAAAGTCAGCATCAATGGCGGTGCGCTGATCTCCGCCAGCGCCTGGTGCAGCGCCTGGAGAACAGTCTCTGGCTGATCGTCGAGGAAAGCGAGCGTGAGGTGCATGTTCTCAGGCGGGACGTGCCGCCCCGCGGTCAGCCCCTCCTGCACATGCTCCAGCGCATCAAGGGCTGCATCAGGCAGCGGCAGGCCGACGAAGGACCGCATCAGCTCTGCGGCGGTTCCGCCGGCGCCTGCAGCCGCGCGAACAGGCGCAGGGCGTGGGATTTGTCCCCGGCCGCCACCGGCATCATCCGGTCATAGGCCGCAGCAATCACCCCGGCGATTTCCGGGCGCAGGATGGTGGCGCCGGTCTCCGGCAGCACCGCCAGCGGCGAGGCCTCTGCAAAGGCAGCGTCGCCCCACATCAGCGCCACCTGCACCGCCTGGGTGAGCGCCAGCGTTTCGGCCGGCATCTGTGCCATCGCGCCTTTCATCCGCAGGAACACAAAGGCCGCCTTGATGCCGCCCTGATCGTCAAAGCGGAAGGCACGGTACTGGCTGGCATCCGCTTCCTTCAGCCGCGCCACAAGCGGTGCCAGCCCGGGGATCAGCCGGTCCAGGTCCGGCACCTCCAGCAGTTCGTCCCAGCCGCGGAAGAAGAAGAACATCAGGTTCGACCCCAGCTCCGGGTCGGTCTCGGCCATCTGGTGGCCTGCCAGCGTCATCACCGCCTCCAGCGCGCCCTTGATGGTTTTCAGAGTCTCGTCCTGCACCCCGAACACGATCGGCGCCACCGGCCGCCCCCAGCGGGCAAAGGCGTAAGAGCCGTCATTGCGGGTGAACAGGCTTTCGATCTGCTCCGGCGTCAGGTCTGGCAGCTGGGCGGTCATTGGCGTCTCCTTGGTCCTGCCGTGTCTATGCCGCCTGCACCGCGCGGCGGCAAGGGGGGGCTCCCGCGCCCGTCCCGCCTCCTGGCTGCGCCAGGCCGCCGGAGCCAGCCTTGGGCCAAGCGCCGCTGGCGCGGCGCGCGGCCCGATCAGCAGCCACTCAATAGGTCAGAACCTCTGCCCAAATGTTTCGCGCGCGAAACATTTGGGCAGAGGTTCTGACACAACTTATAGGGGTGAGAGTTACCTTCACCCGAACAAGTCGTTCTGGCTGCGCGGCGGCGCCATCCCCAGGTGCGTCCAGGCTTTCTGCGCCAGCATCCGGCCGCGCGGCGTGCGCTGGATCAGACCCTGCTGCAAAAGATATGGCTCAATCACCTCCTCCAGCGCGTCGCGGCTTTCGCTGAGGGCGGCTGAAATCGTCTCGATCCCCACCGGCCCGCCGCCGTAGTTCTCGGCAATCAGCTTGAGATAGCGGCGGTCTGCGCCGTCCAGCCCCAGCTGGTCCACCCCAAGCCGGGTGAGCGCGCCGTCAGCCAGTTCGCGGGTGATAGTTCCGTCGCCCTCGACCACGGCAAAGTCCACCACGCGGCGCAGCAGGCGTCCGGCGATCCTTGGGGTGCCGCGCGCGCGCCGCGCGATTTCGCGGGCGCCGGCGTCATCAGCCGGGGCGCCCAGCTTGCGGGCGTTACGGCTGACGATCTCGAACAGCTCGTCGATGGTGTAGAACTGCAGCCGGGTCGGAATGCCGAAGCGGTCGCGCAGCGGCGTGGTCAAGAGACCCATGCGGGTGGTTGCGCCGACCAGCGTGAAGGGCTGCAGCTCGATCCGCACGGTGCGCGCAGCGGGGCCTTCGCCGATCACCAGGTCCAGCTCGAAATCCTCCATCGCCGGGTAGAGCACCTCCTCCACTGCCGGGTTCAGCCGGTGGATCTCGTCGATGAACAGCACGTCACGGGATTCGAGGTTGGTGAGGATCGCCGCGAGGTCGCCCGCCTTGGCCAGCACCGGACCGGAGGTCATGCGGAAGTTCACCCCCAGCTCGCGGGCGACGATCTGCGCCAGCGTGGTCTTTCCGAGGCCAGGAGGGCCGTGGAACAGTGTGTGATCCATCGCCTCGCCGCGGCGGCGGGCTGATTCGATGAAGACGCGCAGGTTGGCGCGGGCCTCAGCCTGGCCGATGAATTCGCCAAGGCCTTGCGGGCGCAGGGCGCGGTCGTTGTCCTCTGGCAGCGGCTCGGGGCGCAGGGCGGGGTCGGCGTCAATCAAGGGAATTCCTCTTCCTGCCTTGAGTGTTTGCCTGCCGGGCGGAGCATTGAACGTCAAGCCTCACCTCATCACCCCTTCGGCGCCAGCAGGCGCAGCGCGGCACGGATCAGTTCCGGCTCATCGGCATCCGGGTATGTTGCTGCAGCCTCCGCCACTGCCGCAGCGGCATCCGACGGACCATAACCGAGGTTGCCCAAAGCCGACAGTGCGCCGGCCGAGGCAGCGGCTGCGCCGCTCGGCTTCTTCGGCGGCGCCTTGCCCGCCGGTTTGGCAGCAGGTGCGGGATCGGCGTCGTCAACCACCTCCAGCCCCGGTCCGTCCATTGCATCCATCACAGCGCCGCCCATCGCCATCACACCCGGCGCTTTGTCCTTGAGATCGAGCACGATGCGCTGCGCGGTCTTGGGGCCGACGCCCTTGGCGGCCTTGACCGACGCCCAGTCGCCCAGGGCAATCGCCCGGCTCACCCCGTCCGGACCCAGCGCGCCGAGAATGGCCAGCGAGACCTTGGCGCCGACCCCCTGCACGGATGTCAGCAGCCGGTGCCATTCCTTCTCCACCAGCGAGGTGAAGCCATAGAGCTGCATCAGATCCTCGCGCACCACCATGTCGGTATACAGCGCGACGGCCTCCCCCGCGCCGGGCAGCGCCGCCATGGTACGGTCGGAGCAATAGACGATGTACCCGACCCCGCGCACGTCGATCAGCACGTGGTCCTGCGCCCGGTAGTCGAGACGCCCCGTCAGTTTCCCAATCATGCCAGCTGGCCCATCATGCGCGCTTCTCCTTCAGCTGCCGCTGCTGCGTGCCCCCGTAATAGGCGTGGCAGATCGCAATCGCCAGTGCATCCGCGGCATCGGCGTTCTTGGGCAGGCAGCCCGGAAGCTGCAGCTTGACCATGTGGATGATCTGTTCCTTTTCGGCATGACCCACGCCCACCACCGTCTTCTTGACCCTATTGGGCGCGTATTCCCCTACCGGCAGGCCTGCCTTGGCCAGCGTCAGCAGTGCCACCCCGCGGGCCTGGCCCAGCTTCAGCGTGCCGGCGCCGTCCTTGTTCACGAAGGTCTGTTCGATTGCAGCCTGATCCGGGGCATAGGCTTCGATAATTTCGGAAACCTGATTGTGCAGCGATAGCAGCCGCTCGCCCAGATCGTCACCGTCCGAGGTGCAGACGCCATTGGCGACATGGCTCAGCCGGGTGCCGCGCGATTCGATCACGCCCCATCCAAGGTTCCGCAACCCCGGATCAATTCCCAAAATCCGCATGCTGTGCCTGCCCTTGCCCGTGTGCCGGCCCGACCGCCGGAATTTATTTTGCCCCAGCACTAGCACAAAAGGCGAACATGTCCAATTGCTTTCCCAGCCGCCGGCTGCGGAGCTTGGCGCACATGCGGCCTGGAAACGACCCTTCACAACAGCAGCAGCGACATTTTGGCCCCGGATCGATGCGCGGCCGCAAACCCTTTATTTACAGGCGCAACAGCTATGCACAGAACGCATACGACACATGCATTTTCATGCCTTGCCGCGCGTTTTTTTCGCCACTAGATGCCGGCCATCGCAATGACGCGACGGATGCTAACAGCTAATCAGAGGACACGGATATGGCCGCATTTGATACCACCCGCACCACCTATGGTTCCACCGGCCTGGTTGGCCGTCTCGGCGCTCTGCTCGCCACTGCTGCCGGCGCTTTCGCTGCATGGAACGACGCCCGCGCGACCCGCAACGCGCTGAATGGCCTGTCCGACCGCGAGCTGGCCGATATCGGCATGTGCCGCGGCGACATCGACAGTGTCGCAGCCGGCAAATCCGTCTTCTGAGACAATCTCTTTTCCGCCCTGCCTCCTCCCTCGGGGCGAATAGGGAAACGCCGCGGACCTGAAAAGGCCGCGGCGTTTTTTTTGCCCGCCAGGCAGTGCCTGCCACAGATGCATATAAGTCCGCTGCCCCCCCGGCAGCGGCCTTTTCGTTTCTTTCAGGACGGCGCTGCGCAGTCAGCGCAGCACCGGTCCGATCTTCTGAGCGATGAATACGGAAGCGGGATCAGCCTGCATGATGAAGGCACCGGCACGCTCAAGGACACTGCCTTCTGCCAGCGTCCTGACCCGCTCGTCGTAACTGTCAAAGCCAAGCGCCGCCATCAGGAAGCCCTTGAACAGCAGGAAAGCCCCGGCGAAGAACACCACGGTTCGGGCCGAAATCCGGGACTGCACCCGGCGCGGCTGAATCACCAGAAGCCCGTCCGGCCGCATTTTCGCGGAATAGCCTTCGGACATGGCACTATGCTTGCGGTTGATTTGCTTCAAACGCGATTGGAACGTATCACGATGTTCGCCCATCACTAGTCTCCGAACTGGCCCCCACCAGCGGATGGCCCATCATTGGCTGAAAATGAGGCGAAAATGCGGCAAGCCCCTCAAATTTGCCGCAAACTTGATTCAATCAGCCCGCCTTGCGGAGAAGCAGCGTTGTCCATTCACCAATTTCGTCCCGGCGCGCAAGATTGGCCCCATTCTGAGCATAAACGCTGACCACGTCATCGGCCTGCTCGTTCAGGATTCCGGAGAGAATCGCATAGCCGCCGGGGCGCAGATTCGCCGTCAGGTCCGGTGCCAGAGCGACCAGAGGCCCCTTCAGGATATTGGCAAAGATCAGGTCATAAGGCGCCTGCGCCTGCAACTCCGGGTGGTCAAAACCTGCCGCTTCCAGGCAGGCAACCTGACCTTCCATGCCGTTGGCCTTGAGGTTGGCTTCGGCCACCTCGACCGCCACTTCGTCGATGTCGCTGGCCAGGATCGCACCCTCCCAGACACGTGCCGCAGCCATTGCCAGCACCGCGGTGCCGCAGCCGATGTCGGCGACTTTTTTGCCTTCGAAACCCTGGTCAAGCAGATGATCAAGCGCCTTGAGGCAGCCCAGCGTGGTGCCGTGGTGGCCGGTGCCGAACGCCATCGCCGCCTCGATCAGCAGCGGGATTTTGCCTGCCGGCAGCTTGTCCGCATCGTGCGAGCCGTAGACGAAGAAACGGCCAGCCTCGACCGGCGCCAGTTCGCGGCGCACATGGGCGACCCAGTCGGTTTCCGGCACTTCGGAAACGACGAAGGGCTTGGCCCCGTGCAACGCCGCCAGCAGCGCCAGCCCGGCCTGATCGGGCGCTTCGGTGAAATAACCGCCGACCTCCCACAGGCCGGAGCCGTCTTCCATCTCGAAGACGCCAATGCCAGTGGGTTCCGGATTCAGCCGCTCCATGGCTTCGCCCAGCGCTTCGGCCTGGGCTTTTGCGGTGAGCGTGGTGAGGGCGGTGAATGTGGGCATGGCGTCGCTCCTGAAACTGTTGCCAAGCGCCTAGGCTGCTGCGGGTCCCGCGTCAAGCTTCCGCCCGGCCTCGCGCCAGGCAGCGCCCGCATTCACCGCCTGCGCGGAGCTCCGCCCCTGCCGGGGCGGAGGCTCACTCAGCCGGCGCCGGGCTGGCGTATTTGCTGAAGATGGTCTCGTTCCCCGGCTCCGGGTGGCGCGGGATCAGCAGCGACAGGGCGAGCGATACCAGCGCCATGCCCGCCGCCAAGGCAAAAACCAGGCCCGGCTCAAAGACCCACAGCAGCCCCAGGAGCACCGGCAGGAACACCGCGGCGATATGATTAATGGTAAAGGCCACGGCAGCGGTGGGGGCAATGTCGCCCGGATCGGCAATCTTCTGGAAATAGGTCTTGAGCGCCAGCGCCAGGGCAAACAGCACATGGTCGACGATATAAAGCACCGCTGCGATTGCCACGCCCCAGCCGAACCAGTAGATGCCGCCATAAGCCGCAAACACAATAGCCAGGCCCGCATACTCGAAAATCAGCGTGCGGCGCTCGCCAAAGGCAGCCACTGCCTTGCCCAGCACCGGCGCCACGGTCATGTTGATCACCAGGTTGATCAGGTACAGGCCGGTCAGCTCATGCACTTCGAAGCCGAATTTCTCGACCATCATGAAGCCGGCAAAGACCACGAATATCTGCCGCCGGGCACCGGCCATGAACTGCAGCGCATAGTAGAGCCAGTAGCGCTTGCGCAGGATCAGCTTCTTGGTCTGCGGGTGCGGCGCGTCGAACTGGGGATAGGCCAGCAGCGCAAACAGCGCGATGACAGCGGTCAGCCCGCCTGCGGCCAGGAACACAGTATTGTAGGACAGGCCCAAGCTTTCCCAGGTCAGCACGATCAGCCCGTAAACCACCAGCGTGGCCGCCGATCCCGCCGCCACCAGCCAGCCCAGCGTCTGCGGCGCACGGTCCTTGGGCAGCCATTGCAGCTGCAGCGACTGGTTCACCGTTTCATAGTAGTGGAAACCGATTGAGCTGAGCAGCGTCACCATCAACAGCCCGCCAAGAGACGGGAACCAGGCGGTGACTGCGGTGGCCACGCCCAAGAGCACCAGCGAGATCAGCCCCAGCACCTGCTCGCGCACAAACAGGATGACGGCGATCACGCCAACGGCCAGGAAGCCCGGGATCTCGCGCACCGTGTGCAACAGGCCGATGTCGGCCCCGTCGAAATTTGCGGCCTCAATCACGAAGTTGTTGAGCAGCGCGCTCCAGGTGTTGAAGGCGATGGGCATCGCCAGCGCCATCAGGAACAGCAGCGCCACCGGGCGTCGCCAGAATGGGAGGCTCTGGGCCTCGGAAAGGGGCATCGGTTTGAACATGGGCCCGGTTTACGCCTGTTCGGGCTGTCTGGCGAGAGGGAAAGACTGTCTGCACAGTGAGCTACGCACCAGCGCGCAGATGGTGCGCGCGGCACCGTAACATCGCTGGTCCTGGTTATTGGTTCAGAAAAAGCTTTGCGGATCGATGTCGATGCTGAGGCGCAAATCGCCCTTCAGGTGCAGCGGCGCGGTCCATCGGGCAAGGGCCTCCTGCAGCGGCACGCTTTTTGGCGCCTTGACCAGAAGCCGCACCCGGTGGCGGCCGCGGACGCGGGCGATGGGCGCCGGAGCCGGACCGAACAGCTGCGCACCGATCTGGCGCAGCGGCCCGTCGTTGCGCGCCATCGCGTTGCCAAGGTCGAACACCGCCGCCAGATCCGGCCCCGACAGGATGATCCCGGCCATCCGGCCATAAGGCGGCACCCCGGCGGCCTGGCGCTCGGCGGCTTCGGCCTTCCAGAAGCTTTCCTCATCCCCCGACAGGATAGCGCGGATCACCGGGTGCTCGGGCTGGAAGGTCTGCATCAGCGCCTCACCCGGCCGTTCGGCGCGGCCCGCGCGGCCCGCCACCTGGCGCATCAGCTGAAAGGTGCGTTCCGCGGCGCGCAGGTCGGATCCCTGCAGGCCGAGGTCCGCGTCGATTACGCCCACCAGCGTCAGCAGCGGGAAGTTGTGGCCCTTGGCGACCAGCTGGGTGCCGAGGATGATGTCGGCCTCGCCCTTGGCGATTTCCTCGATCCGGCTCTTCAGCGCGCGGGCAGAGCCGAACAGATCGGAGCTCAGCACCGCAATCCGCGCCTCCGGAAACAGCGAGGTGGCCTCTTCTGCCAGCCGCTCGATGCCGGGGCCGACCGGGGCCATTTTGCCCTCCACCTCGCAGGAGGGGCAGGCCTCCGGCACCGGTTTGGTCTCGCCGCACTGGTGGCACATCAGCCGCTTCATGAAACGGTGTTCAACCATGCGGGCGTCGCAGTGGTCGCAGGCGACCTGCGCACCGCAGGCGCGGCAGATGGTGACTGGCGCAAAGCCGCGGCGGTTCAGGAACAAAAGCGATTGCTCGCCGCGCTCCAGCCGCAGCTTCATGGCCTGTTTCAGCGTGGGTGAGATCCAGGTGGAGGGCAGCAGGTCCTCTGACCGCATATCCACCGCCCGCATGTCCGGCAGCACCGAGGCGCCGAAGCGCGAGGTGAGATCCAGCCGGTTGTATTTGCCGGCCTCGGCGTTGGCCCAGGTTTCCAGCGAGGGCGTTGCAGAGGCCAGAACCACCTGCGCCGAACACATGGCCGCGCGCAGCACCGCCATGTCGCGGGCGTTGTAGAGCACTCCGTCCTCCTGCTTGTAGGAGGTGTCGTGCTCCTCATCAACGATGATCAGGCCCAGGTCGCGGAACGGCAGGAACAGCGCCGAGCGGGCGCCGATCACCAGCTGCGCCGCCCCCTGCCCGACCATCTTCCAGACCCGGCGGCGTTCAGTCATGGTGGCGCCGGAGTGCCACTCGGCCGGTTTGGCGCCGAACCGCGCCTCCACCCGGGTCAGGAATTCGGCGGTCAGGGCAATTTCAGGCAGCAGCACCAGCGCCTGCCGCCCGGCGCGCAGGGCGGCAGCCACGGCCTCCAGGTAGACTTCGGTCTTGCCGGAGCCGGTGACGCCTTTCAGCAGCGTTGTCCCATAGCGCTTGCTGTGGACGCCTTCCGCCAGCACCGCGGCAGCCTTGGCCTGATCCTCTGTCAGCTGCTTGGAGGGCAGCTCCGGGTCCAAATGCGGATAGGGGGTGTCGCGCGGGGCCTCCTCCTCGCGCAGGGCGCCCTGTTTCACCAGCCCCTTCACGACCGACGGCGTCACATCGGCCATATCGGCCAGTTCTTTGGGTGTGAAAGCCAGGCCGCCGTATTCTTCCAGCACGTCCAGCACGCGGGTGCGGGCCTCGGTCATCCGGTCCGGCACGCCCTCGCCCCGGCGCAGGATCTTGCGCATTGAGGGCGGATCGCTGAGGCCCGGCGCGCGGGTCGCCAGCCGCAACATCGCGGGCATCGGGGTCAGGGTGTAATCGGCAGCCTTCCCGAGGAACTGGCGCATCTCGGTGCGCATCGGGGCCACGTCCAGAACCCGGATCACCGCGCGCAGCTTAGCCGAATCGAAATCCCCGGCGCCAGGCCCCCAGACCACGCCCAGCACCTTCCGCGGCCCCAAGGGCACCTCGACATAGGCGCCGAGGAAGCAGCCGCCCTCCGGCGCGCGGTAATCGAGAAGCCGGTCAAGGGGTTGCGTGGTCAGCACCCCGACCCGCTCGCCTGCCTGAAAGAACTCCTGCCCGCTCATGCCTCTGCCCGTGTTGCCGCCCGTAGTCCCATGAGGTAAAGGCTGAAGCGACCGAGGCCAACCCATCCAAAGGACTGCCCCATGAAATTCTTCGTAGATACCGCCGAGATCGACGCCATTGCCGAATTGAACGACCTGGGCATGGTGGACGGTGTCACCACCAACCCCTCGCTGATCAAGAAATCCGGCCGCGACATCATCGAAGTCACCAAGGAAATCTGCGATCTGGTTGACGGCCCGGTATCGGCAGAAGTGACCGCAACCGATGCGGAGACCATGATCGCCGAAGGCCGCAAGCTGGTGGAGATCGCCGAGAACATCGCCGTCAAGGTGCCGCTGACCTGGGACGGCCTGAAAGCCTGCAAGACGCTGACCGACGAGGGCCACATGGTGAACGTGACCTTGTGCTTCTCTGCCAATCAGGCGCTGCTGGCAGCCAAGGCGGGCGCCACCTTCATCTCTCCCTTCATCGGGCGTCTGGACGACATCAACCTGGACGGCATGGAGCTGATCGAAGACATCCGCACCATTTACGACAACTTTGGTTTCGAGACCCAGATCCTGGCGGCCTCGATCCGCTCGGTGAACCATGTGCTGGATTCGGCCCGCATCGGCGCCGACGTGATCACCGCGCCGCCGGCTGTGATCAAGGCGATGGTGAACCACCCGCTGACCGACAAGGGCCTGGACGCCTTCCTGGCCGACATCAAGGCCGCGGAAATCAAGATTCTCTGATCTTTCCGCCGGAGCGGAGACAACAAAAGGGCGCCCCTAGCCGGGCGCCTTTCTTTTTGGGGCCATTGCCTCCCCCGCCGCAAACGCCGGGTCCAATGGGAGCGGGGCACTGCGATACACCGGCGACGGGCGGGAGCCTTCCCCGGTGCGGCAATTTCCGCTGCCCTTTCATTTTTCCGCAGCATTGCGCAAATCCCGTGTTATACACGTTTCCAAACCCGTCAGAGGTCCGGAGCCGCAAGAGTTTCACGCATGAGCAGTTCAGCCAATTTGGAAGACCAACTGCGCGAGGCGATCCTCGCCAAACCCGACGCCGTGCTGGAAGACCAGCACCTGATGAACGCCCTGGTGGCCGCCAATGAGCGCGCGATGGGCTCCAATGTCGTTGACCTGCGCGGCATTGCGATGGAGCGGATGGCTGCACGCCTGGACCGGCTGGAGGACACCCACCGTTCGGTGATCGCGGCGGCGTACGACAACCTGGCCGGCACCAATCTGATCCACCGCGCGGTGCTGCGGCTGCTGGAGCCGCAGGACTTCTCCGCCTTTCTCGCCTGCCTGGAACAGGACATGCCGGAGATCCTGCGCGTGCATGCCCTGGCGCTGGTGCTGGAAACCGCACAGCCCGGCGGCGCCGAAGTGGAGCGCAAGTCCGGCGCCTTGAAACTGGCGGGCCCCGGCTTCACCGAGAGCTATGCCGGCCAGCCCGGCAGCGAACGGCCGGTGACCCTGCGCCAGACCCAGGGCGGCAGCCCGCGGGTTTACGGGGCCAAGGCCGAGTGGATCCGCTCCGAGGCCTGCCTGATGCTGGACCTGGGAACAGGCCGCCTGCCCGGCATGCTGGTGATGGGATCGGAAGACCCGCATCAGTTCTCGCCGATGCAGGGCACCGACCTCCTGGCCTTCTTCGGCGGCGTCTTCGAACGCTCGATGCGCTACTGGCTGTCATGACCCTGTTCTCCCCCGCCTGCCGCGATGCGCTGCAGCTGTGGCTGGAGCGCTTGGGCGGGCTGGAGGATGCCTCTGCCAACACTCTGACGGCCTACCGCGGTGATGTGACCGCCTTCCTGGCCTTCATGACGCAGCACAGCGGCGGGCCGCAGGGACTGGGCGCGCTGTCGCGGATCACCACCGCCGACATGCGCGCCTGGATGGCAGCGGAGCGCAATTCAGGCACCGGCGCGCGGTCGCTGGCGCGCAAGCTGTCGGCGGTTAAAAATTTCTACCGCTGGCTGGCGGAGCGGGAGGGCTTTGAGCCGGCCGCAGTGCTGCTGGCACGCTCTCCCAAGTTCCAGAAGAAGCTGCCGCGCCCGCTGGCGCCGGAGGCCGCCAGGGCGGTGCTGGAAACCGTTGAATTGCAATCGCAGCAGGACTGGGTGGCAGCCCGCGATGTGGCGGTGGTGACGCTGCTCTACGGCTGCGGATTGCGGATCTCCGAAGCCTTGGGTCTCAAGGGGGCGGAGGCGCCGCTGCCGCCGGTGCTGCGCATCCTGGGCAAGGGAAGGAAAGAGCGCGTGGTGCCGGTTCTGCCTGCCGCCCGCGATGCGGTGGCACGGTATCTGCACCTGTGCCCGCACCCGCAGGAGGCTGACGCGCCCCTGTTCCGCGGGGTGCGCGGCGGAGCATTAAACCCGCGCCAGATCCAGGGGGTGATGGCAAGGACCCGTGCCCAGCTCGGCTTGCCCGCGACCGCCACCCCGCACGCGCTGCGCCATAGCTTTGCCACCCATCTTCTGGAAGCAGGCGGCGATTTGCGCGCCATCCAGGAACTGCTGGGGCATGCCTCGCTGTCGACAACACAGGCTTATACGGCCGTAGACACCACCCACCTGATGGAGGTCTACAACAAGGCCCACCCCAAGGCGTGACTTGCCCCGGCCCGCGTGCCGGATTTTGCTGTCAGCAGGGAGGCTTGCCGATGCCTGGCGAACCAACCGCGCCTGTGGCGCTGACCAGCGTTCTGCCCTACCCGCCCGCGGGCGTGAAGCGCCGGAGGAAATGCCGCAAGACGCCAGCCAGTGGTTTTACAAGTGCCCTGCCAGCCGCGCCCTGCCGCAGCCGAGGCCCGGCGATTGCTGCATTTACTGTTCTTGCAGAACCGGTCCTTGTCCGCCGGTGCAGCTGGGAAACTGCCGTGGCGGCTGACGGGGCAGCACATCCGGTTTAGCTAAAATCCACCCTAAATTGCCTGCCTTCGGAAAGCCCTTGTTAAGGCGCCGCGGGCCAGATGGCAGAAACCGATCCAGAAAGGATTCTGCCATGACCCGTACCGGCTTTGCCGTTTTGTTTGCCGATGGCGCCCCGGCCGCCCCCGCACCGCCGCCCGGCGTGCTGCCCTGGGACCGCGACATGCCCGCCGTGCCCCCCTCTTCCCAACCCGATATCACCGATCCGGCGCCGCACGGCCGCCGTATGGCGCGCATCCAGCTGTCGCCGGGTACGGAATTCCGCCCAATTCTGCACTGAACGGTTGCGGGACCGGGGTAATTTCGCCATCAGGGACACATGACACCTCAGATCCGCGCCCTTTCCGTCCACCTGCTCACCGCAACCGGCGCCGTGTTCGCCATGCTGGCCATGCTGGCCGCCGCCGAAGGCAAATGGAGCCTGATGTTCGTCTGGCTGGTGGTCGCCTTTGCCGTAGACGGCATCGACGGGCCGCTGGCCCGGCACTATCACGTCAAACGCTATTCGCCGGAATTTGACGGGGTGCTGCTGGATCTGATCATCGACTACCTGACCTATGTCTTCATTCCCGCCTTTGCGCTATTCCAGTCGGGGCTGATGGCCGGCTGGACCGGCTGGTTCGCGATCATCGTGATCACCTTTGGCAGCGCGATGTATTTCGCCGACACCCGGATGAAGACCAAGGACAATTCCTTCTCCGGCTTCCCGGGCTGCTGGAACATGCTGGTGCTGGTGATCTTCGCGCTGGAGCCCAGCCATTGGACCAGCCTGGTGCTGGTGACCGTGCTGGCAATTGCCATGTTCCTGCCGTTGAAGTTCATCCATCCGGTCCGCACCGTGCGCTGGCGCAAGGTGTCGCTGCCGGTGGCGCTGGCCTGGACCTTTTTTGCAGGCTGGGCCGCCTGGGTCGATTTCCACCCCGCCAGCTGGGCCCATTGGGGGCTGGTGGTGACCTCTGTCTATCTTCTGTTTGTCGGCATTGCCCAGCAGATCATCCCGGAAAAGCGCAGCAGAGCCTCCGCAGCCTGACGGCCGCCGGCGGAGGGCGCGCGCCCTTCCGGGCGCATTCTCCCACCGGCGTTTTCTCCGGCTGAAATTGCACGCAGTCAGCGCAATTGGCGGCCTGCCCAGTCATATCAGCAGACTGGCTGCGCCTTCGTGTTTCAGCAGCGCAACTTTGGTCTCTACCCCGCCTTTGCCGGAGAATCCCCCCAGCCCGCTGGCGCCCAGCACCCGGTGGCACGGGATGATCACCGGGATCGGGTTACCGCCGCAGGCATTGCCTACCGGCTGCGGCGGGGCGCCCAGGTCCTTGGCAAGACCGCCATAGGTGCGGGTTTCCCCGAATGGAATCGCCAGCATCGCGTCACAAACGGCGCGCTGGAATTCCGACCCCTCCACCTGCAGCGGCAGGTCAAACTCTGTCAGCTCGGCAGCGAAATAGGCCCGCAGCTGTTCTAGCGCCCGGTCCAGCAGCGCTGATTTCCCTTCGCTGCGGGCCGTCCAGTCAAGCCGCACAATGGCGCCGTCACGCTCAGCCACGCTGAGCGGCCCGACCGGGGTATCAAGGCTTGCAAATATCATTGGTCCCTCCGGCGCACTCACGGCGCATCATCCGGCCGAACGGCAGCGGAGGCAAGACCTGCCGGCCGGAATTGCCGGTCCGGCGCCGCCACCCCAGGTTAACACCCTGTTAACCACTGCCAGGGATTTCCCGCCAGATTGCCTCAAATTGTTATAAAAAGAGTTTCAACAGCGTTTCACCAGGGCCAGTAAGATGATCAGTTCCGTTTCCAGCAGTGCCAGCCTCTACTCCAGTCTGAACCTTACGGCGGCGGCATCCCGCAAGGCGGCGGCCGTTGGCGAAGCCGGCGGCCAGCCGGTTGACGCGCCGCTGACCGATGGCACCAGCCAGGGCCTGTCCCGCAGCCTGGCCCGCGCAGAAGCCCTGAACGGCGCCGTGAGCCAGCCGCAGACCAGCCAGCACATTGGCCCTGCCCGCGCCGCGGCCCGGGCTGAGGCACTGGAACAGCGTCCGGTAAAGGGCCTTGACATGGATGCCTACTACCAGGACCTGATGAACGGCTGCCAGGCGGGGCCCAAGCCGGTCAGTGTGCTGGCTGCGGAAGCCGGCTACATCAAGGCGCAGAAAATCATCGGCTGACCGCTGCCAACATCCTGAACCTGGCAAACACAGGCGCGGCGGCCTTTCCCGGCGCGCCCGTGTTTACGTTTCGTTAAGCCTGTTGTGTTAAGGGTCTTTTAAGAACGGTTCAGTGCCTCTGCGAAGGACCCTCTGTTATGTTTATACCAGTTTCAGGACCTGTAGATCCTATCAAGCCGAACCGCGGTTTTCTGACCGCGCGGCCCGTCGTCCGCTCCGACGATCCGGACAAGAGCGAGTCCGCCGACAATTCACCGCGCGGACAGGAGGAGCATCCGCAGGATGCACCGCACCCGGACGGCAGCTCCCCGGCCTGGGACCATCCCCCCCCCCCCCCGACGCGGGCAGCGAGGAGCCGTTTCACGAAAACGCAGTGCTGGCGGAACATCTGATGATGCAGCGCGCCTGGCCGCAAGGCCGGAACCGCGCAGGCGGGGCCCAGGCGGCCTTTCACGGCTATGAGGAGGCCAGGACGCTGACGGCCTGACCTGCCCGGTCCTATTGCAGCTGAGCCCAGAACAGTTCCAGGTGGCGCGACATGATCTCCTCGAACCTGCCGCTGTCGCGCAGGTTTTGCAGCCCTGCATTGATCCGGTAGAGATGGGTGGTGCCGCGCCAATGGCGCTTGGATATCACCACATGCAGACCTTCCTCTGACAGCGGTTTTTCCAGCGGCACCACAGTGTCGCGCAGATTTTCCGTCACGATGGTGTTGGCGCCCAGAAACAAGTTCACCGCCGCGGCGTCCACCTGCCCCTCCGCCACCATGCGGAAACAGTCGGCCGGCGCCGCCGGTTGCACCAAGGTGATCTTTTCTTCATCAAGCCAGCGCCGGTCCGCACGGTTCAGGTCATGGGTGAAGTATCCCGCCGGGCGGCACAGAGTCTTGCCTTCGACGTCGGCATCCTCGGTGTAGTCAATGCCGCCGCCTGCCCGCACGAACAGCATGATCGGCATGGTCATCACCGGCTCGGAAAAATGGAAGTTCGCACAGCGCTCGTTGTCCGGCTCTGCCGCGCAGTCGGGCTTGAGCCAAGGGAAGCCCATGTCGAATTCCTTTTTGTCCAGCATCGGAAACAGATGTTTGGACCAGTCGTCTTCCCAGCTGACCGAATAGCTGACCGGCGCCGGCGCCAGCTCCAGTGCGGCGTTGATCAATTCCGTCACCATGCCCTGCCCCGGCAGGCCGCGGTCGGTGAACGGGCCGTAACCGCTTCCGGTCAGCAGTGTCAGCTCCGCCTTCTCCTGCCTCAGCGGTGTTGCATCCGGCGCGGTGGCGCCGGTGAGGCAGGGAATGAACAGCTTGCGGCCCGGCAGCACGGTGGCGCCTGCAAGCAGTTTCTGGTTGCGGTAGTAGACCATGGTCCAGCGGTTACGGTCGCCGTAATGGGTCTCCGCGATGGAGAACAGCGTGTCGCCGGGCTGCGCCACATAGTCCACGTCGCAGATAGCCCAGGCCGCGGACGGCGCCAGTGTTAACAGGGCAGCCAGCCGGAGGAGGCGCGAGAAAAGCCGTTTCATGCCGCTGCCTCCCTCAGAACCCGGCCCAGATCCGGGCCATGTGATCCTCTACGATGGTCTGGTAGCTGCCGTTCTCCTGGATCGAACGCAGGCCCTTGTTGATCATTGCCAGCATCTCATCGGCGCGCGGGTGGGTCTTATGCACCACCACATAAATGCCCAGCACGGACAGGGGCTGCGGCAGCACTGTGAACTGCTCGGCAATGCCAGCCTCTTTCATCACGCTGCGGCCGGTGAATTCGTTGATCGCCACCGCATCCGCCTCGCCCGAGGCGACCATGTCGAAACAATCCTTCACCTTGTGCGGCTGCTTCAGGGTGATTTTCTTTTCCGCGATCCAGTCGCGGCCGCGCTCGTCCAGATCAAAGGTCAGATAGCCCGCCGGGCGGCACAGGGTCTTGCCCTCGATGTCGCTGTCCTGCGCAAAGGTGAATGGCCGGTCCTTATGCGCAAAGAGCAGCATCAGGGTTTCAAACATCGGCTCGGAGAAGTGGAAGTTCTGGCAACGGTAGCTGTCCGGCATCGTTTCGCAATCGGGCTTGTACCAAGGGAAGCCGAGGTCCAGCAGCGCGTTCGACAGGAGCGGATCGAAATGCGAGGACCAGTCGTTCACCCAGTGGATGGCATAACCTTCGGACGGGGCCGCTTTAGCCATCGCCGCATTTACCACCTCGGTGATCAGCCCCCCGTTGTGCGCGGCCTTGGAGGTGAAGGGCGCATAGTCGTCGCCGGTCAGCAGGTTGATTTTCTGGCGCACCGCGGCATTGCCTGGCGCCACCCTGACCGGCACCGCCGCTGCCGGGGCCGCGGCGGTGATTTCCCTGCCGCCCGGCAGGCCCAGCGGCAACCCTTCCAGACAAGCCAGCGACAGTTTCATGCCGACCCGGATGGCCTCCGGCTTGGGGCCGATCTGGTCGATGTTGCGGTTATGGATCGCGCTCCACTTTCCCGCGTCCTTGTAAAGCTTGTCGGCAATCACCGACAGGCTGTCGCCGGATTGCACGGTATAGATGCCGCCGCAGGTGTCAGCGGCGGCGGGCGCGGCGAAAAGGCCGGACAGCCCGATGGCGGCGGTAGCGAAAAAGGTCTTCATGATCCCCCCGGAAATGTGCGGCGCCTGGCCCGCTGAATGAGCGTGCTGCGCCTTTTTTGTTCTGTTGTGTTTTCAGTTTGAAAGCAGGCAAACAAGGCCCCTGCCCGCAGGGCAGTGCCGCCGAGGCACTGCCCTGCGGGAAAAGCCCTAGCGGCCGATGAACAGCGCCAGCAAAGTGGCAGTATCCACCCGGCCGTCGGCGCCGATGAGACTGGCTGGCACTGTGATGTCCCGGCGCTCGTAGGCACCGTTCACCAGCTGGTCGATATAGGCCTCGGACTGGCCCTGGGCGGCAGCGGTCAGCTCCATGTTGTACAGTGCCGAGCCTTCCGCAGCTGCTGCAGACTGATCCGGCGCCATTGGCGCGGGCTGGCTGCCCTGCTTGCTGCGCAGTGCCGCCAGTGTACCTTGGGTAATCCGTGCCACCAGGGCATCCTCACCGCTGGCAGCTGCACCTTCAAGCCCCGCCGCAGCGGCGGCTCCTGCCGACACCTCTGCCGCGGCAACTGTCGTTGCCTGCGCATCCGTTTCAGGTATGCTTCCGCCGAACTGGAAATAGAGCAGCATGGCAGACGCCACCGCGAGCCCGGAGGCCGCCAGCGCCAGTTTGGCGATCGCCCCGTTCTTCACCGGCGCCGCCGGCGAAAGCGGCTGTGGCCCGGTGGCAGCCGCACAGTCGGCGGAGGTGATCCGGCCTGCCACTGCAGCCAGGCCGCCCCCGGCGGCCCGAGTGCTGTTTGCAGCCTTGGCAACCGGCTCAGCCTTGCTGGGGCTGGCGGCTGTGCCCTTCAGTGATGCAGCGGAGACTTCGCAGCCAGCAGCCACCAGTCCAATCTTGATGTTTTTCGGCGCTGACACCCCGTCGATCCGGATTGCCGCGCCCCGCCGCATGCCCGGCTCACCCGCCGGTTGCGCGTCCGCTTTCAGCTTCAGCATAGAAAACTGCCCCCTGCCAGATGCCATTCTTTGAAATGACGGCTTAAAATCTGCATGAAATTAACGAATTCTTAACCAATTGTGGAAAACCGGTCAACATCCGGAGGAATTCAATTCCGCAATGCACAAACCGCCACACGGCAAAAGCGCGGAATCTTCCGCAAAAAATAGCGCAAAAAATGACAACGCCCGGCATTTCGGCCGGGCGCTGCGTGCAATTCAGAGGTGAAGAAACGGTTATCCCAGCGCGCTGTTGCAGCGGCCGCAGACACCCTCATGACTGTGACTGCCGACATCCGGCAGGATTTTCCAGCAGCGCTGGCATTTGCCGCCGTCGGCCTTTTCGAACACCACCGACACACCGTCCACTTCCGGCATCCGGAACGCCTCAGCCGGGGCCGGATCGTTGGTCAAAACGATGTCGGAAGTGATGCAGATGTCGGCGAAGTTCACCGACTTCAGCGCCGTCAGTGCCGCGGCGTCGCGCACATGCACGACCGGGGCGGCTTCCAGCGAGGCGCCGATCACCTTGTCGGTGCGCTGCACCTCCAGCGCCGCGGTCACCACCCGGCGGGCCTGGCGGATCTTGGACCATTTGGCGGCCAGCGGCTCGTTCAGCCAGTCTGCCGGCGTGTGGGGGATATCCTGCAGATGCACGGAGCTGCCTTCGCCCGGGTATTTCTCCAGCCAGACTTCTTCCATGGTGAACACCAGGACCGGCGCCAGCCAGGTAGTCAGGCGGTGGAACAGGATGTCCAGCACGGTGCGCGCGGCGCGGGCGTTCAGGGTGTCGCCGTCGCAGTAGAGCGCGTCCTTGCGGATGTCGAAGTAGAAGGCCGACAGGTCCACGGTGGCAAAGTTGAACACTGCCGAGAACACGCCCTGGAAGTCAAAGGTCTGGTAGCCGCTGCGCACCTTCTGGTCGAGCTCGGCCAGCCGGTGCAGCACCCACTGCTCCAGCTCCGGCATGTCCGCAGGTTCAACCCGCTGGTCCTCACGGAAGTCGCCCAAGGAGCCCAGCAGGAAGCGCATGGTGTTGCGCAGGCGGCGGTAGCTGTCGGCGGTGCCCTTCAGGATCTCCGGCCCGATCCGCTGGTCGGCGGTGTAATCGGTCTGGGCCACCCACAGGCGCAGGATATCGGCGCCGTACTGCTTGACGACCTCTTCGGGCACGATGGTGTTGCCCAGCGACTTGGACATCTTCATGCCCTTGGCGTCCAGGGTGAAACCGTGGGTCACCACATTGCGGTAAGGCGCGCGGCCCTTGGTGCCGCAGGCCTGCAGCAGCGAGGAATGGAACCAGCCGCGGTGCTGGTCGGTGCCCTCCATGTAAACGTCGGCGATGCCGTCCTCGGTGCCGTCCTCGCGGTCGCGCAGCACGAAGGCATGGGTCGAGCCGGAGTCGAACCACACGTCCAGCACGTCGAACACCTGGTCATAGGCCTCGGCATCGACGATGCCGTCCAGCACGCGGGCTTTGAAGCCGTCCTGATACCAGACGTCGGCGCCGTGTTCTTCGAACTCGGCGACGATGCGCTTGTTGACCTCTTCGTTGCGCAGCAGGAAGTCTGCATCGGTCGGCAGCCGGTCCTTCTTGGTGAAGCAGGTCAGCGGAACGCCCCAGGCGCGCTGGCGGCTCAGCACCCAGTCCGGGCGGCTTTCGATCATCGAATGCAGGCGATTGCGGCCGGTCTGCGGCCACCATTTCACCAACTCGTCGATGGAGCGGAGCGCGCGTTCGCGGATGCTGTCGCCCATTTCGCCCATGCCATCGTCCAGCTTGCGGTCGACGCTGGCGAACCACTGCGGCGTGTTGCGATAGATGATCGGCGCCTTGGAGCGCCAGGAATGCGGGTAGCTGTGCTTGATCTTGCCGCGTGCCAGCAAGCCGCCGGCCTCGGCCAGCTTGTCGATGATCTTCTTGTTGGCATCGCCCTCGCCGCCCTTACGGTTGAGGATATAGGTGCCGCCGAAGAACGGCAGATCGGCCCGGAAGCCGCCGTCGTCCATCACGTTGTAGGTGATCATCTGCTCCAGCATGCCGAGGTCGCGGTAGAGCTCGAATTCCTCCATACCGTGGCTGGGGGCGCAGTGGACAAAGCCAGTGCCTTCGGTGTCGGTCACGAAGGGGGCTGCGCGGAAGTCCCGGATTCCGTCCCATTCGCCATTGCTGCCCTCGGTGCCGGCCAGCGGGTGCTGCAGCGACAGGCTGGACAGCTCCTCAGCCGAGACACCGCGCAGGCGCTTGTACTGGTCTTCGCCCAGGCGGGCGCGCTTGAACACGTCTGCGGCCAGGTTGTCGGCCAGCAGGAAGCGGTCGCCTGTATTGGCCCAGCATTCCTCCGGCGTACCAGTGACTTCATAAAGGCCATAGGCAATGTCGGCGCCGTACACCACTGCCTTGTTGGACGGGACGGTCCAGGGCGTGGTGGTCCAGATCACCACATGGGCGCCTTCGAGGTCCTGCGCCACAATCGCCGAGTCGGCACCGGCAAAATCGGCATCCTCGCCGTCCGCAGCCACAAAACCGCCTGCCTCGGCCACCTTGAACTTCACCCAGATGGTGAAGCTTTCCTTGTCGTGATACTCGACCTCGGCCTCGGCCAGGGCGGTCTTTTCGACCGGCGACCACATCACCGGCTTGGAGCCCTGATAGAGGGTGCCGTTCATCAGGAACTTCATGAACTCATCGGCGATCACTGCCTCGGCATGGTAGTTCATGGTGAGGTAGGGATCGGCCCAGTTGCCGGTGATGCCCAGCCGCTTGAACTCTTCACGCTGGATATCGACCCAGCTGTCAGCAAAGGCGCGGCATTCCTGGCGGAACTCGACAACAGGTACCGCGTCCTTGTTCTTGCCCTTCTTGCGGTACTGCTCCTCGATCTTCCATTCGATCGGCAGGCCATGGCAGTCCCATCCCGGCACGTAGCGCGCATCAAATCCCATCATCTGGTGGGAGCGCACGATCATGTCCTTGATGGTTTTGTTCAGCGCATGGCCGATGTGCAGGTGGCCGTTGGCATAGGGCGGGCCGTCATGCAGGGTGAAGGGCTTGCGTTCCGCAGCGGTGCCTTTCGCAGCTGCCGCCTTCTCGCGGAGTTTGTCATAGACGCCGATCTGTGCCCAGCGCTCCAGCCAGGCAGGCTCGCGCCTGGGCAGGCCTGCCCGCATCGGGAAATCGGTTTTCGGCAGATTGAGAGTGTCTTTGTAGTCAGGCGTCTGGGGCGTGTCGGCGCACATCGGGGGCGTCCTTTGGATGATCAAGGTCGGAAATTGGGATATTCGGTTCGGCGCGATGGCTCAAGCGCCTTTGCCCGGCGGCTCAGTGGTTTCAGAGCGCCGGGGATATAATTCGAATAATGATGGCCGCGAATAGGGACATGAACCGCCTTATAGGCCGGACCTGCGGGAGGGTAAAGCGGCAGATGCGCTGCACTCCGGCCGGGGGCTATGGCGGTTGCTGCCTCCCCCTTCCGCTTGCGCCGCCTTCGGCCTATCTAAGCGTTAGACGGCAGGCTGGAGCAGATAATGACCGAGACCGAAGTGCAAAACCCGCTGGCGCGGTTTGAGATCACCGCAGAGGAGATCTTCCGCGTAGTCGCAGTGTTCTATGCGCGCATCAGAAATCATGACGTGCTCGGACCGATCTTTGCCGCTCATGTCACCGACTGGCCGGAACATGAGGAGAAGATTGCGGGCTTCTGGCGCAACGCAATCCTGCGGCAGCGCAGCTACAGCGGCAATCCGATGCGGGTGCATGTGAGCCGCCCGGACGTGAAGGCAGAGCATTTCCCCCTGTGGCTGGGCCTCTTTCACGAGGTGCTGCGGGCCGAGCTTCCGGAGCGTACCGCGCTGCAATGGGGCGCTCTGGCGGACCGCATCGGTGAAGGGTTCAGGACGGGCGTTGTTGCAATGCGCCAGCCCAAGGACCAGCCGCCGAAACTGTTCTGAGCAGAAGCAAGCCCGGCGGAACGGATCAGCGCCTACTCCCCCTTGGAAAACAAACCGGTCAATGCCCGCTGAACCGCTTTCCGGACGCTGGGCCGATGCTGCGGCGAGAATGGCATCGGGCGGCAGACCTCCATCGCCGCAATGCCCACCCGCGCCGACAAGGCCCCGTTTACCAGCCCCTCGCCGAAACGGCGGGAGAGTTTCGAAAGCACCGATCCGCCCAGCACGGGCTCCAAGAGGTCATCGCCTGCCGCCACCGCGCCGGTGGCCGCCAAATGCGCCAGCACTGCGCGGGTCAGCCGCCAGGAGCTGAAGAACCCGGGGCGGCCGCCGTATATACCCGCCACGCGGCGGATCATCCGCATGGAAGAGACCAGCGCCGTCAGGATATCGGCCAGCGCCATCGGCACCAGGGCCGTCACCGTCGCCACCTGCCGGGCCGCTGCCTCCACTTCGCGCAGGGCCAGCGCATCGAGCGGCACCAGAAGCTCCTCCTCGGCCAGCAGCAGCAGGGCATCACCGTCCATCACCTCAGAACGGCGCTCCGCCAGCCGGGCCTGATGCCAGCTAAGGTCTTCGCGCCCCTTGTAGAATGCCTCAAGCCGGGCGGTGAAGGCACGGGCCGCCGCCAGGTCCGCGGCCGCCTCAGCCTGATGGCGCAGCGCATCGACGCGGTGCAGCCGCGACAAAGCCGCCAGTTCGCGCATCGCCAGCGCCAGCGCCAGCAGCAGTAGCAGTGCCAGCCCGGCGGTCACAGCCCAGCCCAGCACCGGCAGGCGGGCAATCAGTCCGGCGGCAAAATCCCAGGCCGCGACCGATGCCATGGCGCCGACCACCGCCACCAGCAGTCCCCAGAACCAGCGGGCGAGACGCGAAGGCCTGCGGGCGGCGACGCGGACAGCTTGCTCCATGGCCGATGGCGGGGTCGCCAGCGCAGCCGGATCGGGGACCGGCGGCGCCTCTGCAACGGAAGGCGCTTCCGCCTCCTCCTCCAAGTCAAACAGGACCGGCTTCTTGCTCATGCCGCAACCTCCTGCTCTGTCCGCCACTCGTAGGCGATGTCGGGCAGCCCCTCCTCGTTGTTCATGCCATCACCGCGCCCTGTTTCGGAAAAGCCTTCACGCCGGTAGAACCGCTGCGCGCCTTCATTCGCCGCGAAGGTCCGCAAGGTAAGCCTGAAAGTTTCCGCCTTTGCCGCGTCCAGCAGTGCTTTGCCCGCGCCCTGGCCGCATGCGCCGGGGGCGAGGTAGAGCGAGCAGACCTCCTCTCCTTTGCGGGCGAGAAAGCCAAGCACAGACCCGTCCCGCTCTGCCACCGTGACCCAGCCGCGGTCGATCATCAAACCGCAGAAGCAGATCGCCTCGGCGGAGGAATAGAGTTTCGGCATCCATACTGTATCCTGCTGGAACCGGTAGAGAATATCACCTGCCGTTCCGGCATCCAAAGGCCTGGCGGGGCGCAGGAAGAAGGTCACAGGGCATCTCCGATCAGGAATTCCGCGGCCCGGTCCAGGCGGATATGCGGCGGACCGCTGCCATGTTTCAGGGTGAGCGGAGCAGGCGCGAAGGCCATCGCCTGATAATCGCCCTCCAGCCAGCGTTCCGCCCCCTGCCGCGCAGGGGTGAGCAGCTGTGCGGGATCCTGCGGCAGAGCGCCGGGATAGAAAGCCGCCTGCTTGCCGGTTTCCAGCAGGGTGCCGCGAACACAGGGCAGTTCACTGCCATTGTGCGGGCGCATCTCCTCGGTCGTGGTGCGCAGAGAAGCCATGGCCAGCGCCGCGGTATCCGCGCCGGCAAAGCGGGCGCGGTCCTGCGCCTCGCGGGTCAGAGCCTCGATGATGGCGGTCATCTGCGGGTGCTGGGCATGGTGCAGATGGTCCGCCTTGGTGGCGGCGAACAGGATCTTCTCGACCCGCTTGCCGCCCAGAAGCCGGGTCAGGAAATGGTTGCGCCCCGGTTTGAATGCGCTGAGGATATCCGTCATCGCGTGGCGCAGATCCTCCACCGCCTGCGGGCCGGAATGGATCGCCGACAGCGCATCCACAAGCACAACCTGCCGGTCGATGCGGGCAAAGTGGTCGCGGAAGAAGGGTTTCACGACTTTGGACTTATAGGCTTCGTAGCGCCGCTCCATTTCCCGCCACAGGCTGCCGCGCGGCGGGCTGGCCTCCAGCGGCAGCGGCGCGAAGGTCAGCACCGGTGAGCCTTGCAGGTCGCCGGGCAGCAGGAAGCGCCCCGGGGTGCAGTCATAAAAACCGGCGGCGCGGGCAGCCGACAGATACCCGGTGAAGGCCGCGGCGAGCGCCTGTGCCTGCGGCTCGTCATGGCTGCCCGCGGATGCCGCCTTGGATTTCTCTGTCAGGAATTCCTGTGCCTGCGGGCGGCCTGCGATGCGGGACAGCACGTCGGCCGACCACTCAGCATAGCTTTTGTCCAGCAGGGCCAGGTCCAGCAGCCACTCGCCCGGGTAATCGACGATATCCAGATGCAGCGTGCGCGGCCCTTGGAGGCCCGCCAGCAGTCCGGAAGGCCGCACCTTCAGGCTGAGACGCAGCTCGGAGACCGCCCTGGTGCTCTCCGGCCAGTGGGGCGACGGCCCGATCAGCGCCGCCAGGTGGTTTTCATAGTCGAACCGCGGCACGGTGTCGTCGGGCTGGGGCTGCAGAAAGGCGGCTTCGATCCGCCCCTCTCGCGCCGCGCTCAGCTGTAGCATCCGGCCCCGGTCCATCAGGTTCGCGACCAGCGAGGTGATGAACACCGTCTTGCCGGAGCGCGCCAGACCGGTGACGCCGAGACGGATAGGCCGGTCGAACAGCGCCGTGGAAAGGCCGCTGGCGACGCTCTCCACCCCGCTCATCACCCCGTCTGCAAGGGAGGTTATCACCAAGGCCCTGATCCTGCTCTGTTCTTGCTGAGGACAAGATAGGCGGCATGCCCCCGGGATACCAGACCGTACGCAGGGCTTGCCCCGGACCGGCCCTGTTGCTACTTGCCCGGCCATGCCGCGTTTTGCTTTGAAAATCGAATACCACGGGAAGCCTTTTGCCGGCTGGCAGAGGCAGAAGGACCTGCCGTCCGTGCAGGGTGCGGTCGAGGCTGCGCTCGCGCGGCTGGAGCCCGGGGAGCACACCATCGCCGCCGCCGGGCGCACCGATACCGGTGTGCATGCGCTGGGACAGGTGGCGCATTGCGACCTTGCCAAGGAGTGGGATCCGTTCCGCCTGTCGGAGGCGCTGAACTATCACTTGAAGCCCGACCCGGTGGCCATCGTGGGCTGTGCGCGGGTCGCGGACGACTGGCACGCGCGGTTTTCGGCGGTGGAGCGGCAGTATCTGTTCCGCATCCTGATCCGCCGCGCGCCGGCTACCCATGATGCAGGCCAGGTCTGGCAGCTGAGCCATGACCTCGACGCAGAGGCCATGCAGGAGGCCGCCAACTATCTGGTTGGGAACCATGATTTCACCACTTTCCGCTCTTCTATCTGCCAGGCGGCCAGCCCGGTGAAGACGCTGGACGAGCTGACGGTGGAGCGGGCGCGGGGCTTCTCCGGCCCGGAAGTCCATTTCCACGTCCGCGCCCGCAGCTTCCTGCACAACCAGGTCCGCAGCTTTGTCGGCACGCTGGAGCGGGTCGGCGCTGGCGCCTGGGAGCCGGCGGATGTGAAGGAAGCGCTGGAAGCCTGCGACCGCGCCGCCTGCGGGCCGGTCTGCCCCGGGCACGGCCTTTATCTGGCGCGGGTGGGATATCCCGGCGATCCGTTCGCCTGAGTCCCCGGAAGGAAGGCCGGCGCCGGAACGCCTTTGCGCCCCCTTCTGCAAACCAGGCAGATGCCACGCCTCCGTCATTCTATCGCCACACCATCCCAGCACACTCACGCACGAACCGAAAAACCGGCAGCATCCAAGCGGCGGCGCCCCGCCGCCGTCCCGCCATCGAACAAGAGGCAAAGCCCCGCAATGGCAAATCCGACAAAACCGCCCCTTCTGGCCGTCCTGATCGACGCCGACAACATCTCCGCCAAATACGCCGAGGCGATGTTCGAGGAAATCGCCTCCTTCGGGGAGGCCAGCATCCGGCGCATTTACGGCGACTTTGCCGGCGGCGGGCCGCAGGGCTGGAACAAGGAGAAGCTGGCGGCGCTGGCGATCGTGCCGCACCAGCAGTTCGCCAATACCACCGGCAAGAACGCGTCGGACATCGCGCTGGTGATCGACGCCATGGATATTCTGCATTCCGGGCGATTCGACGGTTTTGTGCTGATCTCCTCGGACAGCGACTTCACCCGGCTGGCCAGCCGCATCCGCGAACAGGGGGTGGATGTGTTCGGCATGGGCATGCGCAAGACGCCAGCTGCCTTTGTGCAGGCCTGCAAGCGGTTCATCTATGTGGAGAACCTGCTGGAAGAGCCGGGCAAGGCAAAGCAGAAGCCCAAGAAGGAAGAGGGCAATGGCAATGCCCCTGCGGAACTGGCGGACCCCACCAAACTGGTGGTCCGCGCCATGGATGCGATCGGCCAGGAGGACGAATGGTTCACCCTGGGCCAGATCGGCCAGTACATCACCGCCGCCTTCCCGGATTTCGACACCCGCAGCTATGGCCAGCGCAAGCTGAGCGATTTGATTGCAACGCTGAAGCTGTTTGAAACCAAACGCGGCGAAGGCAACCAGATTCTGGTGCGGCGGCTGGACTAACGCCTGCCGACGGGCCGGAAACCCGCTTTCGTTTGGGCGCCAACCGTGGCTTAGTCCGGCCAAGAGGACATGCCGCAGGGAGGACGCGCATATGGCATTGCTGATCAGTATCGGCCACGACGGATGGTATACCGAGGAACAGCTGGCAGAAGAATTGCGGACCGCCGCGCCCGGCGCCGACATCCGGCCGATATCCAGCCCCGGAAACCTGGAAGACATCACGGTGCTGGCGGTCTCGGCATTGAAAAGCGATCTGCCTGCACGATTGCCGAATTTGAAGCTGGTGCAGAAACTGGGCGCCGGGGTGGATACCATCGTGGCGCATCCCGGCCTGGCGCCGCACGTGCGCGTGGCCCGGCTAAGGCCGCTGGAACCGGCGCATGAGATTGCGGAATACTGCCTGGCCTATGTGCTGCGCGGCCAGCGCAACATGCTGGCACACGCGGCCTCGCAATCCCGCAGCGCCTGGGAGCCGCTGGCACCGGGGCGCCCGGCGGAAACCACTGTCGGCGTGCTGGGGCTGGGCCACATTGGCGGCATGACGGCGCGGCTGATGCGGGACATGCGGTTCCGGGTGCTGGGCTGGAGCCGCTCGCCCAAGGAGATCGAGGGCGTCAACTGCCGTCATGGCGACGCGGCGCTGCATCAGATGCTGGGTGAGTGCGATTACGTCTGTTCGATCCTGCCCTCCACCCCCGCCACCCGCAGGCTGATGAATGCGGAGACGCTGGCGGCGATGAAACCCGGCGCCACGCTGATCAATGCGGGCCGCGGCGATTTGGTGGATGAGCCCGCACTAGTGGCAGCGCTCGGCAAGGGCAGGCCCGGCCATGCAGTGCTGGATGTGGTCAGCCAGGAGCCGCTGCCCGCGGACAGCCCACTGTGGACGCACCCGCAGGTGACCATCACCCCGCATGTGTCGGGATGGCACCTGGGCGACGCGCTCAAAGACGTGGTGGAAAATTACCGCCGGCTTGAGGCTGGGGAAAACCTGCTGCACGAAGTGGACCGAGAACGCGGCTATTGAAAGGGCAGCGCCGCCTGCTTCCTCTTGCAAAAACACCCCGCCGGAGGCACCGCATTTATTCCGGCGGGAAACAAGGCTGATAACTGGCCCGCTCGGAGGCAGCACTGCGCCTAGGAGCGGTAATCCGGGTTTTCGTAGTCGAACCGGCAGCCTGCCGACCAGGCGTTACGGTCGTTCCCCTCGTTCGGATAGCCGTCCGCATCGCGCAGCATTGCGGCCAGGTGCATCAGATTCCAGGTCATGATGGTGGTGTTGCGCTGGGTGAATTCGTTTTCAAAGCCAGCGGGTTTGCCGTCCACCTCATCGCCGTATGACGGCCCCGGCCCTGCTTCGCCGATCCAACCGCAATCGGCCTGCGGCGGGATAGTGAAGCCCAGATGGCTGAGCGCGTAGCAGATCGTCATGGCAGTGTGCTTGATGCCGTCCTCGTTGCCGGTGATGACCGTGCCGCCGGTCTTGCCATAGAAAATAGACTGACCTTTATCGTTCAGCTCGCCGCTCATCCCGTACAGGCGCTCGATCAGGATGCGACAGACCGAGCTTTCCTCGCCCAGCCAGAGTGGAGTGCCGATCACCAGGATCTGTGCCGCCTTCACCTTCTCCCAGATCCCGGGCCAGTCGTCGCGGTTCCAGCCCTGTTCGGTCATGTCCGGATAAACGCCGGGCGGCACTTCGTGGTCGAGCAGGTGCAGATGCTCCACCTCGACGCCGTTCTTGTCCATGATGGCGGAAGAGGCCTCCATCAGCAGGCGGGTGTGGCTTTTGCTCCCGTTCTTTTTCAGGGATGTGTTGATGAAAAGGGCCTTAAGCCCTGAAAATCCGGTCATTGCGCACCTCCAGATGAGCGTGGGGGTTCTGGTGATGACCGGATAGTAGCCCGCAACCGGCGGGGACATAGGCTGCTGGCGGGATCGTGATCACCGCAGCGCACTGCCTGCCGCGAGGTTGCGGCAGGCTTGAAGCATCAGCCGATAAAATCCTTGTAACCCGCCTCGTCCATGTAATCATCCATCGGCGACAGATCCGACGGTTTGATCTTGAAGAACCAGGCTTCGCCTTCCGCGTCGTCGTTGACCATGCCCGGATTGTCGGCCAGCGCCTCGTTCACTTCGACAATCTCACCATCCAGCGGCGCCAGGATATCGGACGCCGCTTTGACCGACTCGATCACCACAATCTCATCATCCTTGGAGACCTCGGTGCCCGGCTCCGGCAGTTCAACATAGACCACCTCACCCAGCTGCTCGGCGGCGTGGGCAGTGATGCCGACGGTGATCAGGTCACCCTCAGGCAGCAGCCACTCGTGTTCTTCTGTGTATTTCATGGGAGGCATTCCTTCGAAGAGGCTTGGAACTTCAATGTGTCAGACCGCCGGAAATGGCGCTGCGGATGGCAGGGAACCGGCGCGGCAGCCCTGCATACGCGGGTATACGCTATCAACGGCGCGGTGGTGCAATCAAGACGGCAATCCCGGAGCGGATACAATTTTTCATGCATCCTCCGCTGGTCCAGAGGCGCCTCAGAACAGGTTGAAATATTCCGCCTGCTCCCAATCGCTGACGGTGTCGAGATAGCGCTCCCATTCGAAGGTTTTGAGCTGCAGCAAGTATTCCAAGGTGTCCTGCCCCAGCGCCTCGCGGCAGAGGGTTGAACTTGCAAAGCCTTCCAGCGCCTGCCCCAGTGAGCGCGGCAGGCGCTCAGCCTCTTCGCTGTAGGGCGACAGAGTGGGTTTCGGGGCCTCCAGCCCCTCTTTGATCCCTGCGGCACCAGCGATAATCTGGGCCGCCAGCGCATAATAGGGGTTGGCGGAGCTGTCGGGGGCGCGGTTTTCGATCCGGCTGGCAAGGTCATGGGGCTGCATCAGCGCCCGCAGCATGGCACCGCGGTTGTCCTCGCCCCAGCCGATCCGGTTCGGGGCCAGCTGGAATGGCAGGTAGCGCTTGTAGCTGTTCACCGTAGGGGCGATCAGCAGCGAGGTTTCCGAGGCGTATTTCAACAGACCCGCCATCCAGGCGCTGGCGGGCGGGGTCAGCATCCCGGCGGTTTCCGGCATGAACAGGTTGCGGCCCGTCGCCAGGTCCTGCAGCGACTGGTGCACGTGCCAGCCGTTGGCCATGGCGTTATCGAGCCGCGGCTTGGCCATGAAGCTGGCATGCAGACCGTTCCTGGCGCAGACCTCCTTGACCATGGTGCGGAACATCACCATCGCGTCGGCCTGGGCCATGGCGCTGTCGGGGGCAAAGGTGAATTCGACCTGGCTGGGGCCCATTTCGATCTCGACCGTGCGCACTGGCAGGCCGAGCTTCTGGGCGTTTCGGCGCAGGAGGTCGAGCACGCCCTCCACCTCGCCGTACCGTGTTGCGGTAAGGTACTGGTACCCTTGTGTCAGGTTGCGGGTCTGGACCGGCATGCCGGGGCGTCCTGACTGATCGTGGGCGGCGGATTTGTCCGTAAGCTCGAAAATGTGGAACTCCACCTCCAGCCCGAAAGTGACGGCCATCCCCTGCCCTGCCAGCGCGTCGATTGCCCGTTGCAGAACGCCGCTGGAGGCAAAGGGGACGCGCTGGCCATCCGGGTAGACCGGTTCGCAGAAGATCCAGGCGGAATGGCCGGACCAGGGCAGCGCGCGCCATGTATCGGGGCGCGGCACCAGCAGCACATCGCCTGCCCCCTTCGTTGGCCCGGCCAGGCCGGTACCGCCCTCCCAGACCGGAAAGGCGGAACGGTGCGAGGTGTCTTTCAGAAGCAGCGTTGCAGGCACGTTGAGTCCGCGAAGGAATACGCCGGCAAAGGCCTCCGCCACCATTGTTTTGCCACGCAGGATTCCGTGCTGATCGGGAAACAGCACCCGTACTGTCTCGATTCCGTCAAACTGGGCACGGGAGGTGATCTCCGCAGCCTGGCGGCAGTCCTCATCGCTAAGCAGCCCCAAACGGGCCAGTTTGCCGGTTGTGAAATCTTGTGCCATGGGCGGCCTCGTTATGCGGAGCTAGTTGAAATTGCACCGTAAATGGCCTGCCGTCCAGACTGCTGCATTTTTTGCCGCAACCCGTTGCGCGAATTGGATATTGCGGTGGCATTGCGCCTTGACAGCGTTCGCAAAGCGAACATTGATGCGAGCATTCGCACTAAACCGCTGCAGCCGGCGGTGTTTTCAGGATCAGGACGGGACGGTTTCAGGATGACGGCAGCAGAACAGGACAGGAATATTTCGTCGAGCTTTGCCAAGGGGCTCGCGGTTCTGGCGGTGTTTGATGCGCAAACCCCCAGCATGACCCTAGCCGAGATCGCCCGGCGCAGCGGCCAGGACCGGGCCACCGCCCGGCGCGGGGCACTGACGCTCGTGCAAGCGGGATACCTGCGTCAGGACGGGCGGATGCTGTCGCTGACCCCGCGGGTGCTGGCGCTGGCGGGCGGTTTTTTGCAGGCCAACCAGTTCGGCCGCCGGGTGCAACCGCCGCTGAACCGACATGCCCGGCAGATGGAGATCGAGGTGACGCTGGCGATGCTGGACCAGGGCCGGGTGCTGCTGTTGGCGCAATCGACGGTGGACCACGGCCACATAACCTATGGCTTCACCGCCGGCTCCCACATTCCGCTGGCCCATACCAGCCTGGGAAGGATGCTTCTGGCCGGGCTGCCGGCAGATGAGGCCGCTGCGGTGCTGGCAGAAGCGGACATTCCGCGCCACACGGGCCAGTCCCTGACGGACCCCGAAGCCATTCTGGAACGCGTCGCCCAGGCGCGCGAACAGGGCTACTGCCTGACCGACAGCGAGTTTGAGGGCGGGATCACCGGCTATGCAGTGCCGGTGTCGAGGCCCGGCCGGACGCCAATTGTGGCGGGCTGCTCTGCACCGCGGGGCTCGCAGCCGGAGGCGGATGCCGAGCGGCTGCTGCGCGGGCTGCAGCTTTGCGCGGCGGAGCTGCGCCAGGCAGAGGCGGTGGACCACCTGTAAGCCGCGGCTTGCTTTGTGCCGGGGCTGCGCTAGGCTGAGCGCAGGCATTTTTCGCAGGAGCATTTCGATGATGAAACAGACTGCACTGGCAGCGGCCCTCTGTGGCGCGCTGGCGCCTGCCGCATCCGCAAAAGGCGCGGAAGGCATCAAGGTCAGCGTGCTGGGCCGCGACTGGCTGGTCGCCCCGGTCGAGGACACGGCGGGCCGCTACAGCGCCACGCGGATGAACTTGGAGCACCTGCCATTCCGCCCGCCCGCCGTGCTGACCGCCCGCCAGGCGGTGAGAGCCCTGCGCGCGGCCACCGGCTGCAGCGTCAACCTGGACTCGATGGTGCGCAATATCACCGGCACCTATTACGCGCAGGTGATCTGCCGCAAATAAGGACGCATCTGCCGCTTGCGGGGTTTAGACGCGTTTTTCTGAAACATCCTCTTGGGAAATGTGATCATTTTCCCAGGCCGTGCGGATTGAGCGGCACCGGCACGCCTGCCATAGATTGCGCATGAAACTTGCTATCAACGGATTCGGCCGTATCGGCCGCGCCATCCTGCGCCAGATTCTGACCACATCGCGCGGAGACGGCATCGAGGTGGTGCGGATCAACGATATCGCGCCCTTGGACATGTGCGCTTATCTGTTTCAGTATGACAGCACATTCGGCCCCTTTGCCCATCCGGTGGAACATGGCGGCGGGGCGCTGCAGGTGATGGGGCGCACAATCCCGGTGAGCCATGAGCCCGACCTGACCGCGGTGGATCTGTCGGGCGTCGATCTGGTGCTGGAATGCACCGGCATTGCGCGGACGTCCGATGTGGCAGAGCGCGGACTGAAGGCGGGCGCTGCCAAAGTGTTGATCTCCGGCCCCTCCCCCGCGGCTGAACTGACCGTCGTGCTGGGTGCAAACGAGGAGACCCTTGGCGATGCGCGCATCGTCTCCAATGCGTCCTGTACCACCAACGGGCTGACGCCGCTGGTCAAGCTGCTGGACGGGATCGCCGGGATCGACACCGCGCATATGACGACGATCCACTGCTACACCAACTCGCAGCCGATGGTCGACGCGCCGCGCGGCGACTTCGCGCGGTCCCGCGGCGGCGCGCTGTCGATGGTACCGACCACGACCTCCGCAATGCACCTGATAGATGAAGTGCTGCCGCATCTGAAAGGCCGGGTCAGCGGTGCGGCAGTGCGGGTGCCGACAGCAAGCGTTTCAGCCGTGGATCTTGTGGCGCAGCTAAAAACCCCGATGAGCGAAGCGGAATTCACCGCCGCCCTGCGGGAGGGCGTCGCGGCCTCGAGCGTTCTGGGCTGGACCGACAGCCCCCTGGTCTCCTCGGACTTGCGGGCGCGGCCGGAATCACTGGTGATCGCCGGACCGGAAACCCGCATGGCCGGCGACAGCCAGGTCCGTGTGTTCGGCTGGTATGACAACGAGTGGGGCTTTTCGGCCCGGATGCTGGATGTGGCGCGGCTGATGGCGAGGTAGCGGCTCCTAGCCGAATACTGCCCTTGCAAGCCCGCGGCCGGCGGGCTTTGCTATTCCTGCGGGCGGCGTTTCCCCGCTGCCAGGCGCAGCCAGCGGAAGATCAATGTCAGTGCCAGCATGCAGACCGCGAGGCCGATCAGATCACCTGCGGCATAGACCGCCATAACCGGCAGCTGATCGCCGGGAAAGATCAGACCGGAGAACACAACCGACTGCCCCGCGGAATTGATCAGGGAGGCCAGCGCGCCGACCGCCAGCAGGCTGGTCCAAGCAATCCGCCGCGATTGGCCGGCATACAGCTTCCAGCCGAACAGCCCGGCGATTTCAAAGGCCGCAAAGGCCGAAAACGCGCCGACAGCAATGGATTCCAGCAGCACAGGCTCCATCAGCTGGCGGACATTGGCGTCGGTGAACATCAGCTCTGACAGGAAGGCGCCTGCAGCCAGCGGCAGCACCGCGCGCCAGCCCATCAGCCAGGCAGCCAGCACCCGCACCCCGTGCGGCAGATAAACAAGGCTGGCAAAGACCGTGACTTCCGGCAGGAACATCCCCTGCACAGGCGTAACCACCCAGGCGGTCAGTCCATGGCAGACGACGTAAACCGCGGTGATCACCGCAAAACTCTGAAGGCCAGCAAAGTGCTGAAAAACTCGCATCATGCCGCCCCCTTTAGACAGGCGCAGCGGAACCTGCAATCATATGTACAGATTATGACGCAGCGCCGTCACTTTGCCGCAGGGTCGAAACATACAACGTAATGCTTGGCCTTGCTGTCCCCTGCCCGTCTGATCAGCCCCAGTTCCAGCAGCGATTTCAGCGTGCGGTGAAATGTGGCCTGGGCGAGGCCCTTGACCAGCCGGTGGTTGCGGATCTGTTCGGATTGAACCGGCTCCCCCGGTGCCCCCGTCAGCGCATTGGCCGCCAGCAGAACATCCCGCTCCGACCGGCTCAGGCTGTCGAGGCCAAGGTCCCGCTCCATCTGGTGGAGCATGTCGCGAAGTTCGAATATTGGTCTCAACCGGTCCAAAACCGCCCTCCCGGATCCTCAGTCATTAATACCCCGGCATGGCCCGGGTGAAATGATACCACGCAACTTTATCAAACTGACAATTACATAGACAGTAAAATCATGCGTGGTATCATCCCAGTCAGGCTGAGCTGCTTTGTGAGTGGTGGCTGCGCCTGACGTTGCTCTAGTTCTTTGTTAAACAGTGTCAGCTCTGGCGGGTTTGCCCGCTGGAGCTGGTTTAAAGTAGCACATACCTCCTTGGGCTTGCCAATGCTCTTTGGCCGCGGACGCCAGCAGGCATGGGTATGCGCGGCAATCCGCCGCCATGCCAGACCGGCAGAATGCCGCCGCTTTGCCGGTTCCATCCTGCATTTTTCCCGTGCTAGGCTCACCCCAGGCGCCTGGAACCTGTCGGGGTCAGGCGGACATATTACGCCCGCTGCCGGAGCAGACATGAATTTTCCTTTCCGCCCCCGCCCTTTGGCGTGCGCCTTTGTTTTCAGCCTTATGGCCCTGTTGCCGCCTCCCGGCCGTGCCGCCGAAGCAACGCTGCAGGCCCCCGGTGCGGATTCTGCGCTGGCAGACCGGTTGCGCGGCGCCTCGGCATCAGTCGCGGCCAGCGGTGAGACCAATGTGCAGGAGCTGCTGGCTGCGGCGCTGTCGGACTACCGGACGCTGGTTCAGGTTCTGTTCGACGCCGGGCATTTCTCACCCGTTGTGAACATCCGCCTGGATGGGCGCGAGGCAGCGCAGATCCAGCCGCTGAACCCGCCGCGCAGCGTCCAAAAGGTGGAGATCACCGTGAAGCCGGGGCCGCAATTCGCCTTCGGCAAGGCAAAGCTGGCACCGTTTCCGCAGAACAGCGATGTCAGCATCCCTGAGGGCTTTGCTTCCGGCAAGCCGGCTGGCACCGGGGTGATCCGCGACGCCGCGGCTGCCGGGGTGCGGGCCTGGCGCCGCAGCGGCCACGCCAAGGCAGAGGTCGCGGGCCAGAAGATCACTGCCAACCACCTGCAGGCGCGGCTGGATGCGGAGCTGCGCCTGGCACCTGGGCCAAAGCTGCGGTTCGGGCAGATGCAGATCACCGGCACGACGAATGTGCGCGAAGACGCCATCCGCCGCATTGCCGGCTTTCCGGCAGGCAAGGAGTTCCACCCGGATCTGATTTCCAAATCCGCCACCCGGCTTCGGCGCACCGGCACGTTTTCCAGCGTTGTCCTGCGCGAGGCGGAGCAGCCGAACCCGGACGGCAGCCTGGACTTCGTGGCGCAGGTGGAGGACCTGCCGCCGCGCCGGCTGACCTTCGGGGCCGAGATCACCTCCTCCAGCGGGCTGGAGCTTTCAGGCAGCTGGATGCACCGGAACCTCTTCGGCGCTGCAGAAAAATTGCGGATCGAAGCGCGCATCAGCGGCATCGGCAGCAGCAACGATATCGACGGGCGCATTGCCGTGCGGCTGGACCGCCCGGCAAAACTGGGGCCGGATGACAGTATCTTCTATCTGGCAGAGGCCGAGCGGCTGGATGAGGAGCATTACACCGCGACCCGCGTCTTTGGCGCCATCGGCGCGCGGCGAACATTTTCAGATACGTTCTTTGCCGAGGCGGCACTTGGGGTGTCGTCAATCCGTGCGGAAGATGTGTTCGGCAATCGCCGCTTCAAATACGTGGCCGGCAGGTTCCGCGCCGAATATGACGCCCGCGACAGCCGTGTGAACCCGGCCGCCGGCTATTTCCTGCAAGGCGATGCCACGCCTTTTGTGGGCTTTGGCGGCAGCAAGTCCGGCCTGCAGTTGAAGGGCGACGGCCGCATCTATCATGGGCTGGGTGCGGATGACCGCATCGTGCTGGCAGGTCGGCTGCAGCTTGGAACAGTGGCCGGGCCGTCGCTCAGCGAAGTCTCTCCGACCCTGTTGTTCTTCTCAGGCGGCGCGGGCACCGTGCGGGGGCATGAGTACCAGTCGCTGGGCGTGCCCGCCAATGGCGGCATTGCCGGCGGACGCAGTTTCGCGGCTCTCTCCGCTGAGGTTCGGGGCAAGATCACAGACAAGATTTCTCTGGTCGGTTTTTACGACCTCGGCTTCGTCGATACGGACAGTTTTGTTTCAGGCTCCTCTGCGCGACATGCCGGCGCCGGCATCGGCCTGCGCTACGATGTGGCCGGGATTGGCCCGATCCGACTCGACCTTGCTTACCCGGTGGACGGCGGAAGCGAGGACGGGCTGCAATTCTATATCGGGATAGGACAGGCGTTTTGAGACCGTTTCTAGGCTTCGCATTGGCCCTTGGAATAGCGTCCGCTCCGCTTGCGGCGCAGGAAACAACCACCGAGGATGCCGGCGGGCTGCTGGTTGATTTCCTCGAGGACACCCTATCCGGCGACAGCCGGTACATCAGTGTGAGCGGTCTGGAAGGGGCGTTCTCCTCGCAGGCCAAGATCAAGAAGATCACCGTTGCGGACGAGAAAGGCATCTGGCTGACGGTCGAAGGCGCAGTGCTGGACTGGAACCGGCTGGAACTTCTGCGCGGGCGCTTCTCCGTGAACGAACTGTCGGCCGAACGCATCGAAGTGGCGCGGGCACCTGAGCCGCTGCCGCCGGACCCCGAACTCCCGGAGGCGGAGACCACGCCCTTTGCCCTGCCGGAATTGCCGGTGGCGGTGGAACTGGGGCAGGTCAAAGCTGCCCGGATTGAGCTGGGTGAAGACCTGGCCGGAACCGCGGCCACACTCTCGGTCGAGGGCTCGCTGAAACTGGCGGAGGGAGCGCTTGACACCAAGCTTGCCGCCGCAAGGCTGGACAAGCCCGGCGACCATCTGCGGCTGGATGCGGCTTATGCCAATGAAACCCGGCTGATCACCCTTGATCTGGCACTGGATGAGGCCGCCGGAGGGCTGATCTCGCGCAGCCTGGACCTGCCGGGCAATCCGGACTTGCAGCTGACTGCCAAGGGCAGCGGACCGGTCACCGATTTCATTGCCGACATCACCTTCAGCACCAATGGCACCGAGCGGCTGGGCGGTCAGGTGGTGCTTGCGGCCCGCGCCCTGCCTGAGGGCGCCGCACCGGAGACGCCGCGCGACATCGCGTTTTCCGCGGATCTCGGCGGCAACATCGACGTGCTGCTGCCGCCGGTGAACAGGCCGTTTTTCGGTCCCGGGCTGCGCCTGAACGTTAAGGGGCTGCGCGGCGGCAACGGCGCGGTTGCACTGGAAACGCTGGTGCTGCGCACCAATGCGCTGCAAGTGACCGGTGCCGCTTCGCTGGATGCGGCCGGCAAGCTGGCCACTGCCAATCTGAAGACCGCGATCACACCGCCCGCTGGCCAGGCGGCTGTCACCCTGCCTATCGGCGGCGGCCAGACGACGCTGGCAAAGGCGGACCTGCAGCTGCGCAAGACCGCCGGGGGCGACTGGAGTCTGGACGGCGTGCTGAACCAGTTGAGCCATCCCGGCGCGCTGGTGGACACAGCTGAGCTTGCCGGCCGCGGCACCCTGGACCAGGCCAGCGGCTTTGCGCTGGAAGGCCGCTTGACCGCCGGGCTCAGCGGCTTCCAGCCCCGCGATCCGGCGCTGGCCAAAGCCACCGGCAACGAAATCCGGTTTGAAGGCACGCTCAGCACAGACGGGCCCGGCGCCATACGGGTCACCGGAATGGAGCTGCGCGGAAGCGACTATAAAGCCGAAGGCAGCCTCGCTTTTGATGGCTTGGAAGAAGGGTTGAAAGTCAGCGGCGACCTGACGGCTGAGGCCGCGGACCTGGGCCGGTTTTCGGATCTGGCGGGCCGCCCGCTTGGCGGCGCGGTGCAGGCCGCCGTCAAGGGTGCTTTCACCCCGCTGACAGGCGGGTTCGATACGGAGCTTTCCGTGCAGGCACAGGACCTGTCGGCGGGCATCGCCCAGGCGGATGAACTGCTGGCAGGCACCACCACGCTGGCGCTGAAGGCCGCGCGGGATGAGAACGGCATAGCCATCGACCGGTTCGAACTGGCCGGCAGTGCACTGGAAGCCGCGGCCCAGGGCACGCTCAGCAACCAGTCCGGCCAGATGGACATAACTGCCCGGCTCAACCGGCTCGAAGTGCTGTTGCCGCAGGCGCCCGGAACGCTGGAACTGGCCACGACCCTCAACCGCACCGGCGGGACCTTCAGCGGTGTGGCCGAGCTGAAAGGGCCGCACACCTCGAGCGCCAAGCTGGACGGTTCGGTCACGCTCGAAGGCGACGCCGATTTCACCTTCGCCGCCGCTTTGAACGAGCTGGAGCGTTTTGTGCCGCAGCTGGCGGGCAGACTGAGTGCCGAGGGCACCGCAGAACGGCGCAGCGGCGAATGGCAAGCCACTGTCCAGGCTGCAGGGCCTGCGGGCATTGCCGTGGATGCTGATGCCCGCTTCACCGAAAGCAACGGCAGCACCGACCTGCGCTTTGACGCGGTAATGGCCGAACTGCAGCGGCTGGTTCCCGATCTGCCCGGCCGCCTGGCTGCTGCAGGCACCGCCACCCGGCGCGATGGCACCTGGACGGTGGATAGCACGGCCAGCGGCCCCGCAGGCATCGACAGCCGCATTGAAGGCAGCTGGAACGAGGCCAAGGGCACCGCCGATGTGACTGCAAAGGGCACCCTGCGGCTGGAAGGGCTCAACCCATTCCTCTCCCCCAACCTGATGCAGGGGGCTGCGAACTTCGACATGGCCCTGCGCGGCGTTCCGGCACTGGACGGGGTCAGCGGCACCATCTCGGTTCCCGGCGCCTCGCTGGCGATTCCGGCGGCCGCCCAGCGGGTGGACGATATCAATGCCACAGTTTCCATCGCCCGCTCCAGCGCCCAGTTGCAGGTCTCAGCCCGCCCGCGCGACGGCGGAACGGTGCGGATCAGCGGCCCGGTGGGGCTGCTGCCTCCGTTCAACGGCAACCTGCAGATTGCCATCGGCGATGTGGTGGTGACCGACCACTTGTCCTATGAAACCCTGCTGAACGGCAGCCTGGCGATGTCCGGCGCCATGGCGGGCAACAACCGCCTGTCGGGCCAAATCAATGTGGGTGAAACCAACATCAATCTGAATACGGCCGGCGGCTCGGTTTCCGCGGCGCCGATCCCGCCGGTCCGCCACGTGGGCGCGCCAAGTGACGTGCGCAGGACGCTCGCCCGCGCCGGGCTGACCGGCAGCAGCAGCGCTGCGGGCGGCTCCGGCAGAACGGATCTGGACGTCGTGATCAGCGCTCCCTCCAGAATTTTCGCCCGCGGGCGCGGGCTGCGTTCTGAACTGGGCGGCCAGATCCATCTGCGCGGCACCACTGCGCGGCCCTCCCCCTCGGGGCAGATTAGCCTCATCCGCGGCACCTTCGACATCCTCGGCCGGCGGCTGGAACTGGATGAGGGGCGGATTACCCTGCTTGGCGATCTGAAACCCTACCTGGAATTCAAATCCACTGCCGCCACCGAACAAGGCACCGCGACGCTGGAAATCTCGGGGCGGGTCGATGCGCCGGAAATCAAGGTGACGTCCGACCCGCCGCGACCCAGCGAGGAAGCGCTGGCGCTCCTGCTGTTCGGCGACAACATCGGCGACATCTCCCCTCTGGCGCTGGCGCGGCTGGCGGGCTCGGCACTGACCCTCAGCGGCCGCGGCGGCGGTGCGCAAAGCAAGGTCCGCCAGGCAACCGGAGCGGATGACGTCGATATCGGTACCGACAACCTGGGTGCCGGACAGCTGGGGTTAGGCGGCTATGTCGCAGAAAACGTCTATACCGATTTCAACATCAACACCCAGGGCGACAGCGAGCTGAGCATCAATCTGGATGTCACCAAAAGCCTGACAGTGCAGGGCACGGTCGACAGCGAGGGCGAAACCGGCATCGGCCTGTTCTTCAAGCGCGACTACTGAGTCCAGGCGGCTTGTGCGGTTCAGGCGCGGGCAGGCGGCGCTTGCAGGCAGGGGCGGAAGCCTGCAAGCTGGCCGCGGATTACCGGACGGGCGCGAAACGGGGGCGCAGTGGGCAGATCAATCACCAAAAGACTGGCCGGCCGCGCCAGCCGTGCGGCACACCGCGCCCGATTCCGCGCATCGCTTAGCCGTCTGCACGGTCCCGCCCGCCGCTTTGCAGCACCCGATGAAGTGGTGCTGATAGCCTTGGTGCGCAACGGTGCCTTTTACCTCGATGTGTTTTTCGAGCACTACCGGCGGCTGGGTGTGTCAGCCTTCGTGTTTTTTGACAACGGTTCGGCCGACGGAACGGTTGACCGCATCCGGCAGGAACCAGACACCGCGGTGCTGCACTCTGCCCTGCCCTGGCTGGACTATGAGAACACCTTCCGCGCCTACGCCGCGGACCGCTACGGCCGGAACCGCTGGTGCCTGTTTGCGGACATGGATGAGCTGTTCGATTTCGAGGGCAGCGCCTCGACCGGGCTGGATGGTCTGACTGGCTACCTGAAGCACCAAGGCTACACCGCGCTGCAGGCCGAAATGCTGGAAATGTTTCCCCAAGGCCCGCTGTCGGCCGCACGCGGCCTCAGCTATGGCGAGGCCGTGCGCAGCTTCCGCTATTCAGACATCGGCACGGTGGAGGCAGTGGAGTATGCCTCGGAAGACACCGGATTTTCCTATTTCCTGCGGCAGAATACCCCTCCGCCTGGCGACGCGCAGATGCTGTTCGGCGGTGTTCGCGGCAAGGTCTTCGGCGAACGCTGCTGCCTGAGCAAGCATCCTCTGGTGTTCAACGGCTCCGGCGTGCAAGCTGCAGTGCATCCGCATGCCTCCGCCGGAGTACGGGTCGCGGACGTAGAAGGGCTGATTCGTCATTACAAGTTTGCTGGCGACAGCCTCGCCCGGGACTTGCAGATACAGGCCGAGACCGTCTCGGCGCACGGCGAGGACCGCCAGCGCAGCACCGCACTGCAGGCGCAGCCAAACCTGAGCTTGTGGTCCGGTGACGCAATCGAAAGCGCTGGGATCGCGGAGCTTCAGCGCCGCGGGTTTCTGCGCGCATCGGCCGCCTACAGCAAGTTTCTCGCAGGTGGCGGCAAATGACCGCCTCGGATACCGCCGCCGTAATCATCGGCCGCAATGAGGGCGCACGGCTGATCCGCTGCCTGGGTTCGCTGCAAGGCCGTGTTCGGCAGCTAGTCTATGTGGACAGCGGCTCGACCGACGGCTCGGCGGCGGCGGCGCGGGAGCTGGGTGCCGAGGTGGTGGAGCTGGATCTCAGCCGGCCGTTCACTGCCGCCCGGGCCCGCAACGCCGGGCTGGCCGTTCTGCCCGCCGGGATCGAATATGTGCAATTCGTCGATGGCGACTGCGAGGTGGACCCGGACTGGATCGCAACTGCCGCAAACTTCCTGCAGGCGCACCCGAAGGCAGCGGTGGCCTGCGGGCGGCGGCGCGAGCGGTTTCCGGATGCGTCAGTCTTTAACCGGCTGTGCGATGCGGAGTGGGACACGCCATTGGGAGAGGCCAAAGCCTGCGGTGGCGATGCGCTGATGAGGGTGGCGGCAGTCTATACCGCGGGCGGTTACCGGGACGGGCTCATCGCCGGGGAGGAGCCGGAACTTTGCCTGCGGCTGCGCCGCGCAGGCTGGCAGGTCTGGCGGCTGGATGCTGAGATGACCCTGCATGACGCGCAGATGCTGCACTTTGGCCAGTGGTGGAACCGCTGCCGCCGCGCGGGCCATGCCTTTGCCGAAGGCGTTGCGCTGCACGGGGCCGGACCGGAACGTCACTGGGTGACGGAGACCCGCCGCGCGCTCCTCTGGGGCGCTTTACTGCCTGCGGTTATACTGGCGGGCGGGCTGCTCTCCCCATATGTGCTGCTTGCAGCGTTAGTCTACCCGGCCCAGGTGTTGCGCCTGTCCCGCCGCATGGGATTTGAACGGGCACTGTTCACGGTTCTTGGAAAATTCGCCGAAGCCGCCGGTGCGCTGGAGTTTTACTGGCGCCGCTGGCGCGGCACTGCGCGCGGAATTCTCGAGTATAAGTAGCCCGTTTTCACCGTGCCCTGATGCGCCGGGCCCGCAGCACCTGCCCGGGCAGGATGGCCAGACACCTGCCGTAGCGCGGCAGAAGGCGGGCCGGGCTGAACAGCGCCCGCCACAGCCATTCCATCGCGATGGCACGGACCCAGGCAGGCGCACGCTTCTGATGGCCGCCCAGAAAATCCAGCCCGGCACCGACCGAGGCAAAGCCGGCCCCGGGCGCCAGTTTGCGCCCGCGCTGCGCGAACAGCTCCTGCTTGGGCGCGCCCAGCGCCAGGAAGCACAGGCAAGGGCCCGTTTCATCGAGCCGGTGCAGGATCCGGTCCGCCTCTTCCCCCTCAGGATCGAAGCGGCCAGAAGGGGCATGAATCCAGGCAACTTCCAGCCCGGGAACTGCTGCCGCCAGCGCGGCTTCGGCGTCCTGCAGGGCCTCCTCGGTGCTGCCTGCCAGCACCACCGGCACCCCGGCCTCGGCAGCCAGTCGGCACAGCGGCAGCACCATATCGGACCCCGGCATCAGCTCCACCGGGCGGCGGGCAAGGCGAGACAGCCAGACAATCGGACGGCCATCTGCCACCACCAGGTCCTGCGCCTGATAGGCTGAAAGGAACGCGGCTGACTTCGTCATTTTGACGAGATGATCCAGGTTCACCGTTGCCAATGCGAAACCATGCCCAGCCTTCAGGCGCGCGCGGACCTCTTCCTCCAGCAACGCGCGTGACGGCATGTTCACCGTAATGCGGCGGCCGCGGAATTCAAAAAACATCGGTGCCCCCGGTTCTGCTCTGCCTTCTGATACCGCCGCTGCTGCCTGCTGGCCAGCATCCATAGGCCAGCCTGCGCCAGTCCGTGGCAAAGCTGCACGCTGTTTACCTGTTCTTGCAAATCCGCGCGACAGGCCCGCCCGCAACGGGTAAACTTTGACGCAAATACCGGGGAACTGAGGGAGCACGGGGCTTTGCCCAACGCTTTGGCCTATCTGATGCTGCTGGCCTGGCCGCTGGCCAGCCTGATCCTGTTCCGGCGCCTGCCGCTGGAGCGGGCGATTCTGTGGTGCATCATCGCGGGCTACCTGCTGCTGCCGCCGCTGGCCGAATTCGACCTGCCGCTGGTGCCGGATATGGACAAGTTCGCCATCCCCTCAGTGATGGCCTTTGTGCTGTGCGCTTTTTTGCTGCGCAGGCCGGCGCCGCTCTTGCCGCGGCATCCGGCAGTGCGGGTGCTGGTGCTCTTGTTCGTGTTTGGAGTCATCCCCACTGTGCTGACCAACGGCGAGCCGATCCTGTTCCGAAAAATCGCCAACTCCGATCCGATCATTTTTCTGACCGATCAGCTGCCCGGCCTGCGCTGGCGCGATCTTGGCTCTGTCGTAATCAACCAGATGATCGTGCTGATCCCCTTCCTGCTGGCACGCCGATACCTTTCCACCCTTGAGGCCCAGCGGGAACTGCTGCTGGCGCTGATGATCGCCGCGCTGGCCTATTCGATCCCCTCCTTGATCGAGATACGCTTCAGCCCGCAGATCAACACTTGGGTCTACGGCTTCTTCCAGCATGATTTCAGCCAGATGATGCGCCAGGGCGGCTTCAGGCCGATCGTCTTCCTGCCGCATGCGCTGTGGCTGGCGTTCTTCATGATGTCGGCACTGCTGGCAGCCGCCGCGCTGGCCCGCACCGCAGCGGGTGGCGAGCGTGTCCGGCTGGTGATGGCGGCGGGATACCTGTTTGCGGTGCTGGTGCTGTGCAAAAGCCTGGCCTCCCTCGCATATGCGCTGGCTTTCACCCCCGTGGTGGCGCTGGCACCGCTGCGCTGGCAGCTCCGCGCAGCCCTGCTGCTGGGACTGATCGCGGTCGGCTACCCGATGCTGCGCAACGTAGGCCTTGTGCCGACCGAGGAACTGGTAGCCCAGGCCAGTGCCATCAGTGCCGAGCGGGCGCATTCGCTGAACTACCGCTTTGAAAACGAGGCGCAGCTGCTGGCCCGCGCTGCCGAAAAGACCTGGTTCGGGTGGGGCGGCTGGGGCCGCAATCTGGTGAGGCATGCGGAAACAGGACAGATCCTGTCGATCCCGGACGGTCGCTGGATCATAGTCTTCGGCACCTTCGGCTGGCTGGGATATATCGCCGAAATGGGGTTGCTGGCCGCCCCCCTTGCCCTCCTGGCCCAGGCCGCCCGCCGGGCGCCAGAAGGCAGCGTGTCGCCTTACGCTGCACCAATTGCACTGATCCTGGCAGCCACCATGGTGGACATGCTGCTGAACGCCACGCTGATCCCGATCACCTGGATGTGCGCCGGATCAGTGCTGGGCTATGCCGAACGGCTGCTTTACCCGGACTTGTTCCAGAGAAAACCGGCGCTATTTGGGGGAGCGCAGGCGCTGATGCCTGACACCGCCAGGGCAAAAGAGCGCAGCGTCCTGTGATGCCGCAATCTTTCCGCTTTTCCGGCCGAAATTGACACAATGCGTCCACAGGACAGCCGCATGGATTGACGAAAGTAAATTTGAGTTCAGCCGGCCCAGCAAATCAAATGGGGATTGCGCCGCCAGGCCGGGAAAACGCCGGGGAGAACCCCGGCACCAGACAACCAACCCGTCCGGCGGGCCCTGCCACTTTCGCAAAGCGGACTGGCTGCGGCGTGCCGGGCTGTTTGCGAAAGGCCAGTGAGGTCAGGTTTTGACGATGCAGGATGGGATAACCGCAGCGCGAGGCGGTGCCGGTAATTATTCAGGCGATATTGCCATTGTCGGGATGTCGGTCACTGTGCCGGGCGCCGGCTCTGCCGAGGCGTTCTGGCAGAACCTCCGCGCAGGGATAGAGTCGATTGAGGTCCTGGACCGTGAAACCCTGCTGGAAAATGGTGAACGCGCGTCGCTCCTAGCTGACCCGAACTATGTCCCGGCCGCAGCCCGTCTGCAGGGGTTTGACGAGTTTGATGCCGAATTCTTCGGCTTCAGCCCCAAGGAAGCTGCCATCCTTGACCCGCAGCACCGCAAATTCCTGGAGGTTGCCTGGAACGCGATGGAAAACGCGGGCCACCCTCCGGAAAGCATCAACGGCCCCATCGGCGTTTATGCAGGCTGCGGCATGGGCAGCTATTTCTATTTCAACATCTGCTCCAACCCTGCCCTGGTCGATGACGTCGGGATGTTCCTGCTGCGCCATACCGGCAACGACAAGGATTTCCTGTCGACCCGGGTCAGCCATGTGCTCGACCTGAAGGGACCGTCCGTCAACGTGCAGACTGCCTGTTCCACCTCGCTGGTGGCAGTGCACTATGCCTGCAAGGCCTTGCGCGAAGGCGAATGCGATATGGCGCTGGCGGGCGGTGTCACCATCGAGCTGCCGCAAGGGCGCGGCTACCTCTACAAGGAAAACGAGATCCTGTCGCCTGACGGCCGCTGCCACGCCTTCGACCACCGGGCGCAAGGCACCGTTTTCGGCTCCGGCGCCGGCGCTGTGGCGCTCAGGCGGCTGGAGGATGCGATTGCCGATGGCGACCACATCTGGGCGGTGATTAAGGGCTCGGCCATCAACAACGACGGCGCCGACAAGGCCGGCTACTTGGCGCCGTCGGTCGGCGGCCAGTCAGCGGCGGTGCAACAGGCACTGCACGCGGCAGGCACCCCGGCGGAAACCATCGACTACGTCGAATGCCACGGCACCGGCACCTACCTGGGCGACCCGATCGAAGTTTCGGCGCTGACCGACGCCTACCGGGCCACTACGCAGGATACCGGCTATTGCCTTATCGGCTCAGTCAAGACCAACATCGGCCATCTGGATACCGCAGCAGGCGTTGCTAGCCTCACCAAGGCCGCGCTGGCGCTGCACCACAAGGAAATCCCGCCCTCGCTGGGGTTTGAGGCGCCGAACCCGGCGATTGATTTCGAGACCTCGCCGTTCCGCGTGAACGCTGCCCTCACGCCCTGGCAGCCTCACAAGGGACCGCGGCGGGCCGGCGTCAACTCGTTGGGTGTCGGCGGCACCAATGCGCATCTGATCCTAGAGGAAGCGCCGGAGCGCGCGGCCTCGGAAGAAAGCGACTTCCCGTTCCAGATCCTTTGCGTTTCAGGCCAGTCCAAGTCGGCGCTGGACGCCAACACCCGAGCGCTGGCGGAGTACTTGAAAGCAAATCCCCAGGCCGATCTCGCCGACGTGGCCTATACCCTCAAGGAAGGCCGCCGCGGCTTTGCCAAGCGGCGGGTGCTGGTGGCGGAAACCGCTGCCGAAGCAGTTGACCTGATTGAGGAAAGCGATCCCCGCAAAGTCTTCACTCACGACCGTCTCGGCGACGCCCCAGAGGTGGTGTTCATGTTCCCCGGCGGCGGTGCGCAATATGCCGGCATGGCGCGCGACCTCTACGAGACCGAGCCGGTCTTTGCCGAGTGGATGGACCGCGGGCTGGAGCATCTGCAAAAGAGCCTCGACTACGACATCCGCGCTATCTGGCTGCCGGACGAGGGCGAAGAGGACACCGCCAATGCCAAGCTCCAGAAGCCCTCGGTGCAGCTGCCGCTGATCATGATCGTCGAATACGCGCTGGCGCAGCTTTGGATCAGCTGGGGCGTGCGGCCCGCCGCGCTGGTGGGCCATTCGATGGGCGAGAACACCGCCGCCTGCCTGGCCGGTGTGATGCGCTTTGAGGACTGCATCGACCTGGTGCTGCTGCGCGGGCGGCTGTTCGATACCGTCCCCGCGGGAGGCATGCTGTCTATCGCGCTGCCGCTTGATGAGGTTGAAGCCCTCATCGGTGGTAATCTGGATATCGCCAGCGTCAACGCTCCCGCGCTCACTGCAGTGTCCGGCCCGCAGGAGGCGCTGGAAAGGCTGTCGGCAGACCTGATCCTGCGCGGGATCGAGCACCAGCGCATCCAGATCGACATTGCGGCCCACTCACGGATGCTGGACGGCATCCTGCGGGAGTATGGCGATTTCATCCGTTCTTTGGAGCTGAAAGCGCCCAAGCTTCCGGTGATCTCCAACCGCACCGGCGCGGCCCTGACCGCAGAGCAGGCCGCCAGCGCCGATTACTGGACCGGCCAGCTGCGCAATACCGTGCGCTATGCCGATTGCATCGAAACCCTCGCCAGGACCCCGGGCCGGTTGTTCCTGGAAGTCGGCCCCGGCAAGGCGCTGAGCGCTCTGGCGCAGATGTCGCCTGCGGTGAAACAGGGTCAGGTTCTCAGCTCGCTGCGCCATCCGGATCAGGAGGTGATGGACGACAGCTATTTCTTTGGCGTTATCGGCCGGCTTTGGGCCTGCGGGGTGGAGGCCGACTGGGAACAGATCTGGGGCGAGGCGAGGCGCAACCGCCTTCCTTTGCCCGGTTACGCCTTCCAGCGAAGCCGCTACTTCATAGAACCCGGCAAACCGGTGCTGGAGGACGCGGCTGCCCCCCCCGCCCGCCGGGACGATATCAAAGATTGGGGCTACCGTCCCGTCTGGCGCCCGCGGCTGGCTGATTGCGCTATGGATGTGGAACATGAACTTGATCAGGAACCGCACAGCTGGCTGATCTTTGAGGACGAATGCGGCCATGCCGCCCGTGTCGCGGAATGTCTGCAGGCCGCAGGCCACAGCGTTGCCCGCGTCCGCGCCGGGGACACCTATGCGCAGCTTTCCCCGCACTCTTATATTCTGCCGCCGGAACAGGGCCGCGCCGCCTATGGCGCGCTGCTGGCAGACCTGACGGACGCCGGCCTGCTGCCGGACCGGATCGCGCATTTCTGGCTGGTGACGGATGGCGAACGCTTCCGCCCCGGCTCCTCCTTCTTTGACCGCAATCTGGAGACGGGCTTCCACTCCCTGACCGCGCTGGCACAAGAGCTAGGCAATGCCGATCTGACCAGCCCGGCGCATCTGACTGTCTTTACCACCGGCGCTGCGCAGGTCCGGAACGAGGCCCTGCCCTATCCGGAGAAGGCAATGATCGCAGGCCCGCTGGGCGTGATTCCGCGCGAGCTGCCCGGTTTCACCTGCGCCGCCGTGGACATTGAACTGCCTCAGGCGCCGCAGGGCCTTTTTGCCCGGCGCAATCCGGATCAAGCGAAGATCACTCCGCGCCTGCTCGAAGAACTGCTGGCAAATCCCGTCAACGCCTCCGCCGCCTGGCGCGGGGAAAAACGGTTTGAACTCAGCTGGCGCCCGCAAACGCTGCCCGAGCCGAAGACGCCGCCCTTCAAACAAGGCGGCCACTATCTGATCACCGGCGGTTACGGCGGTATTGGTCTAACCATCGCCAGCCACTTGATGCGTGAATACGGCGCCAGGGTATCTCTGATTTCCCGCGGCGGTCTGCCGCCGCGCGGCACCTGGGACCGCTTTCTCAGCAGCCATAGCCCCGCCAACCGCACCGCGAAGCGCATCCGTGCTGTCATGGCGCTGGAGGCAGGCGGCATGGGCCAGGTGATGCCGCTCGCTGCTGACGTCTGCAATAGCGGCGATCTGCGCACGGCGCGCGAACTGGCCGAAGCCGCCTTTGGCCCGGTTACCGGGGTGCTCCACGGGGCTGGTGCCATCAGCGACGGACCGCTGCTGGCCAAGGACGAGGATCAGATCGCCCAAGTGCTTGCCCCAAAGGTCAGCGGCCTGAGGGCACTGGACACGGTATTCCCGGACGGCAGCCTGGAACTGATGGTGCTGTTTTCGTCGACCTCCACAGCGACCCGGCCCGCCGGCCAGGTGGATTACATTGCCGCGAACGAATACCTCAACGCCTGGGCGAAGCACCGCACGGGCGGGAAGACGCGGGTCGTCGCCGTGGATTGGGGCGTCTGGGCGGACACCGGTATGGCCGCCGATGCCATGGCTGGCCGCAACGGAAGCACGGGCGCCAGTGAACCCGAACCGTGCCCGCAGCCGTTGCTGCAACAGCAGGCTTTTGATACCGCGGGCAACCGGATCTTCTCGCCCCGCTTCAGCACCGAACACTGGCTGCTGGACGAACACCGGACCGCGGATGGAACTGCCCTGGTGCCCGGCACCGGCTATGTCGAGATGGCCGCCGAGGCGCTGGCGGCGATTGGCGTCAAAGGCCCGTTTGAGATTCGCGACCTTTACTTCTTGCGCCCTATGATTGCAGAGCTGGACAGCCCGCGCGAGGCGCTTGTAAAGTTAGAAGCTAATGAAAATGGTTATGAACTGTTTGTTTACTCGGAGTTTACAAAAGGTTACCTTCTGAATTGTCAGGCTGTGCTGGCCTTAGCTGCGGAGGCAGAACGTCCCGCCCCCCTCAACCTCCAAATGATTTTCACCCGTTGCCCGGAGGAGCAGGCGCCTGAACGCGGGCGCCTGCGCTCCCCTCAGGAGGCGCATCTGAATTTCGGCCCGCGCTGGCATGTGCTGGACCGCGCCGCGCTGGGGGATGATGAAGGCATTGCAACCCTGTCGCTGCCAGCAGCCGCCGCTGCGGACGGCTGCCTCCTGCACCCTGGCCTGCTGGATCTTGCCACGGGCTGGGCAATAAAGCTGATCCCCGGGTATGACGCAACTGCGCTTTGGGTGCCGGTGTCTTATGGCACGGTCCGGGTATTCGCGCCGCTGACTCAGACCATCTTCAGCCATGTTCGCCTGTCCGGCAGCCCCGACAAAGCCACCGCGGCGTTCGAAGTGACCCTGACGGACCCCGACGGCACCGTGCTGGTGGAAATCGAGGGCTTCCGGATCCAGCGCCCGGCTGACGGCTTTATCGCCGCCGGGGAACCGCGCGAGGCGGATGCTACCGCCGCCCAGCTGGGGCTGGAGCCGGTCAACAGCCCGCAGCCTCTGTCACCCGAGGAACGCCGCCTGCAACTGAACATCGCGAGCGGAATCAAGGCCAAGGAGGGCGGCGAGGTTCTGACCCGTGCGCTGGCCACCGGTTTGCCGCAGGTGGTGGTCTCCTCGCTCGACCTGCCCGCGCTGATCTCCCAGGCGAACCGGAGCACAGCTGCCGAAACAGAGACCCAGACGTTCGACCGCCCGCAACTCGACACCGATTACATCGCCCCGCGCAACCCGGTGGAGGAGCAGCTGGCAAAGCTGTTTGCCTCCCTTTTGGGGGTTAGCCAGGTCGGCATCGCGGACAGCTTCTTTGACCTCGGCGGCCACTCGCTGATTGCAGTCCGGCTGTTTGCCCAGGTGAAACGCGCCTTTGACGTGGAATTCCCGCTGTCTGTGCTGTTCGAAGCCCCCAGCGTCGCCGCGCTGGCGGCGCGGATCATCGAACGCACCGGCGGCGGCATCGCCGCAGAATCTGTGGACGCACCGCAGGCCGCAGAAGAGAAACCGCAATTCACCCATCTGGTGCAGCTGCACCCCGGCGACGGCACTGGGCGGCGGCCATTTTTCCTGGTTGCGGGCATGTTCGGCAACGTGCTGAACCTGCGGCATCTGGCGCTGCTGGTCGGCAAGGACCGCCCGGTCTACGGCATGCAGGCCAAGGGGCTTGTGGGCAGCGATGCCCCGCACGACCGGATTGAAGACGCCGCCCGCAGCTGCCTGAGCGAGATCCGCCAGATCCAGCCTGAGGGCCCCTATCTGCTCGGCGGCTTCTCCGGCGGCGGCATCACCGCATATGAGATGGCACAGCAGCTGAAGGCGCAGGGCCAGGACACCGCAGCGCTGATCCTGCTGGACACGCCGCTGCCGGTGCGCCCGGCACTGAGCCGTCAGGACAAGGCGCTGATCAAATTGGCAGAACTGCGCAGTAAGGGATTGGGCTACCTCGGCGAATGGATCCGGAACCGCATCGCTTGGGAGTTCGAGAAACGCCGCATTAAACCGCCGGAAACCGGCGCCTTGCCGAAATTCAACAACCGCAAGATCGAACTGGCCTTCCGCACCGCCGTCGAATCCTACGGCCTGAGACCCTGGCATGGTCCGCTTACCCTGTTCCGCCCGCCGCTGGACCGCAAATGGCAAGTCAGCGGCGGCAATTGGGTCAGCAGCGAACGCGAGTATGTATGCCCCGACAACGACTGGACCCGCTGGGCGCCCGCCGTTGAGGTCGCCGAGGTGCCAGGCGATCACGACAGCATGGTGCTGGTCCCGAACGTCAGCGTGCTGGCGGCAGGCGTCAAGGCGCGGCTGGACGCCGCCGACCGCGCGGCGGTCTCCGCCCCTATGCGAACCATCCAAGCGGCGGAGTGACCGATATGGCCCAGCAGCGCGTCCTCATCATCCTGTTGAATTACCGCACCCCGGAGATGACCCTGCAATCCGCCGAAGCCGCGCTGCGCGAGCTGGACGACCTGCCGGGAGAGCTGCTGATCATCGACAATGGTTCCGGTGACAGCTCTTACACGCAGATACGCAGGGCGGCCGAGGCCCGCGGCTGGCTCGATGGCAACAAGGTCCGGGTAATCGCATCACCCGTGAACGGCGGCTTTGGTGCGGGCATGAACATCGGTTTCAAAACCGGCCTCGCGGACGGCAGCACACCGGCGTTCTACTTTCTCTTGAACTCCGACGCCTTTGTTCAGGGCAGCACCATCCGTACGCTGAGGGATTTTCTGCTGGAGCGTCCGGGTGCCGGGCTGGCCGGGTCGTTTGTGCGCGGCACCGATGGCGCGCCGCATCGTACCGCCTTCCGCTTCCCTTCCATCGCGGGGGAGTTCGAGGCCAGCGTCCGCACCGGCCTTTTCACCCGCCTGCTGAAACCCTGGGTGGTCGCCATGGAAATGCCGCAGGCAGAGGTGCAGGTCGACTGGACCGCCGGTGCCAGCCTGATGATCCGCCGCGAGGCGGTCGAGGCCGTGGGCGGGTTTGACGAAACCTTCTTTCTCTATTTTGAGGAAACCGACCTGTGCCGCCGCGCCGCCCGGGCGGGCTGGCGCACCCATTACGTGCCCGCCAGCGAAGTGGAACATATCGGCTCCGCCTCCACCGGCATGAAGGGATGGCAACGCACTCCCGCGTACTGGTTCGACTCGCGCCTGCATTATTTCATCATGACCCACGGCCGCGCCTACGCCGCTGCTGCCACTCTGGCCCGCATGTGTGGCAGCCTTCTTTATGGCCTGCGCCGCCTGATCCAGAATAAGCCGCAGGCAGATCCGCCGTATTTCCTGCGTGACCTTTGTCGTCACAGTCTGCGCGCGCTCCTTGCGCCGGGCCGCGCATCACCAAATGAAACGCGCCTCCCTTCTCCGCTTGCAAAGGAGCAGAAATGACCGCATTCACCTGTGCCCTGATCGGCAATGAATCCCTTCTGATCGGCTGTGCGGATGCGCTGCTGGCCCGCGGCCACCTGATCCGGGCGGTGGTTTCGCAGGACGCGGACATCCGTGCCTGGACCGTAGACAAGGGACTGGAGCTGCTGGATAAACCCGCCGCCCTTTCCGGCGGGTTCGACTGGCTGCTGTCGATTGCCAACCTCACAGTGATCCCCGATGAGGTCCTGGCCCTGGCCGCCAAAGGCGCTGTGAACTTCCACGACGGTCCGCTGCCGCGCTACGCGGGCCTCAACGCGCCTAACTGGGCGCTGATCAACGGCGAGGCGCAGCACGGCATCACCTGGCACCTGATCGAAGGCGGCATCGACGAAGGCGATATCATCGCCCAGCGGATCTTCGATATGGCAGAGGATGAGACCGCCTTCAGTCTCAACTCCAAATGCTACGCCGCAGCGATGGACAGCTTTGGCGAGGTCGTCACCCAGCTGCAAACCGGCGACCTGAACCGCCGGAAGCAGGACCTGAGCCAGCGCCGCCTGTTCAAGCAGTCCGACTGCCCGGCGGCAGGTGGAATGCTTGACTTTGCCCGCCCTGCGGCGGATTTGGCCCGGCTGGTGCGGGCACTGGATACCGGTGGATACTGGAACCCACTCTGTACTGCCAAAATGCGGATCGGGGAAACAGTGGTTCTGGCCGGGTCTGCTGCGGTAACGGACGGCAGCGGCGCTCCCGGCACCGTGCTGGAGACTGCCACGGGCAGCGTGAAAATTGCCACCGGGGACGGCACCCTCACACTCTCCCGCCTAACAACACCTGGCGGCCAGCCGCTGGACGTTTCCACACTGGTCAAAGCCGGAGACCTGATTCCCTCCCTGAGCGCATCAGAAGCCGAAGCCATCACCGCGCGCTTTGCAGCGGTTAGAGGCGGCGAAAGCCATTGGCGCCAGCGGCTTGCAGCAATGCAGCCGGTGCAGGTGCCGCTGGCCTCGGATGCGGGTGGAAGCGGCTCCATTCGCCGGGAAATTCAGATGCCCGCCGGTCTCAGCGAAGAACATGTAGCTGCGGCCGCGCTTGCCTTTGCCCTGCTCAGCGACGGCGGCGAAACCGTGGATGTAGCGCTTTCCATGGAAGGAATGGAAGGCCTGCCCGGCCTGATCTCATCTTGGGTCCCCTTGCAGGTCCGACGGCAGGACAGCGTTGGGGCCCTTGTGGAACGCACCGCACAAGAGATTGGCAAGGCGCGGAAATTCGGCGGCTTTGCCGAAGACCTTGCAGCCCGCGATCCGGAGATTTCGGCTCAGGCGAAGCCTGGCATTGGCCTGATGCTCGGCCGTGAAGCATCAATCGAAGGCTGCGCCGCCACTGTAGCATTTACCGCTGACGCCTTAGCACTGCACTGCGACGCGGCTGCCCTGACACCCGACGCTGCAAGCCTGCTGACCGCTCGGTTCGAACTGGTGCTGTCCGCCATCGCCAAGGACTCAAACCGTGCGGTTGCAGAACTGCCGGTCCTGCCCGAAGCTGAGCGCAAGCTGCTGCTGGAAGACTGGAATCAGACTGCCGCGGACTACCCCGCAAACCTGACTATCCACGCCGCGTTTGAGGCGCAGGCGGCCAGGACACCGGACGCCACTGCGCTGGTGTTCGAAGACCAGAGCTTCACCTACGCCGAAGTCAACGGCCGCGCCAATGCGGTGGCCGGGCGCCTGCGTGAACTGGGTGTAAAACCGGGGAGCCATGCGGGCATCCACATCCGCCGCGGGCCGGAGCTGGTGTTCGCAGCGCTTGGGGTGATGAAAGCCGGGGCCGCCTATGTGCCATTGGACCCCGCCTACCCTGCCGACCGTATTGCGCATTATATCGCAGACAGCCAGGTCCAGGTGATCGTGACGCAGGGGGCGCTGGCGGGCAGCCTGCCTGCTTCGGACGCGCAAGTGCTGGACATCGAAACAGTCCCCGCGGGGACGAGGGAGAATTTCGCGGGGGGCGCGACCGGCAGCGATCTGGCCTATCTGATCTACACCTCCGGCTCCACTGGCCTGCCCAAGGGGGTAATGGTCACCCATGCCAACGTCTCGAACTTCTTTGCCGGAATGGATCAGCGCATCCCGCATCAAGCGGGAGATGCCTGGCTGGCAGTGACCAGCCTCAGCTTCGACATTTCGGTGCTGGAACTGTTCTGGACCCTCACACGCGGCTTCAAGCTGGTGCTGACGAGCGACGAGAGCCGGCTGGAGCTGTCCAAGGGGCCGGTTGCCCTCAGCGGCCGGAAGATGGACTTCAACTTGTTCTACTGGGGTAATGACGACGGGCCGGGGCCGCAGAAATACCATCTGCTGCTGGAGGGCGCCAAGTTTGCGGACCAGCACGGGTTCAACGCCGTCTGGACGCCGGAACGGCATTTCCATGCCTTTGGCGGGCCTTACCCGAACCCGTCGGTCACCGGCGCCGCCGTCGCTGCGGTGACGCAGAACCTCGGCGTGCGCGGCGGATCATGCGTCGCGCCGCTGCATCATCCGGCCCGGATTGCAGAGGAATGGGCCGTGATCGACAATTTGACTGCGGGCCGTGCAGGCATCGGCTTTGCTTCGGGCTGGCAACCGGATGATTTTATTCTGCGGCCCGAGAACACGCCCCCAGCGAACAAGCCTGCCCTCTTCGAAAGCATTGAAACAGTTCGCAAGCTCTGGCGCGGCGAGGAGGTTGCCTTTCCCAGAAAGGAGGGCGGCGAACACAGTGTCATCACCCAGCCGCGGCCGGTCTCCAAGGAACTGCCGGTCTGGGTCACTACCGCAGGCAACCCGGAGACCTGGCGCGAGGCCGGGGCGATTGGGGCAAACGTGCTGACCCACCTGCTGGGCCAGAGCATTGACGAGATTGCGAGCAAGATCCGCATCTATCACGCGGCCCTGCGCGAGGCCGGGCATGACCCTGCGGACTTCAAGGTCACCCTAATGCTGCACAGCTATCTTGCACACACCCGCGAGGAAGCCCGGCGGGTGGCACGCGAGCCGATGAAGGACTACCTGCGCTCCGCTGCCGGGCTGATCAAGCAATACGCTTGGGCCTTCCCCGCGTTCAAGAAACCCGAAGGGGTGAAGAACCCGTTCGAGATGGACCTGGGGATGCTCTCGGAGGAGGAACTCGAAGCGATCCTCGATTTTGCCTTCGAGCGTTATTTCGAGGACTCGGGGCTGTTCGGCACCATCCAGGATGCCTGCCAGCGGGTGGAGCAGCTGAAACGGATCGGGGTGGATGAAATCGCCTGCCTGATCGACTACGGCATCGCGCCGGACGTGGTGCTGGAAGGGTTGAGACCCTTGGCAGACGTGCTGCGGCTTTCGAACGCGCCGCAAGAGATGGCGGAGGATGATTTCTCGCTGGCAGCTCAAATCGTGCGCCACGGAGTCAGCCACATGCAGTGCACCCCGTCAATGGCGCGGATGATTGCCGCCGATGCGGACGCGAGCACTTGTCTGGGCCATCTTCAGCATCTGCTGGTGGGCGGCGAGGCGCTGCCCGGCAATCTGGTGCAGGCTTTGCTGGAAGCGACGCAGGCAGAAATCCACAACATGTACGGCCCGACCGAGACGACGATCTGGTCGACGGTGGAGAAAGTCTCCGCCGCCGCGGGGACATCGGGGATCGGGACGCCGATTGCCAATACGCAGGTTTACGTGCTGGACGAAAGACAAATACCTGTTCCAGCCGGGACACCGGGCGAGCTGTACATCGGCGGCGCGGGTGTCACCGAGGGGTATTGGCAGCGGGAGGAACTGACCTCTGAACGGTTCGTCAACGCTCCGTTCGCTGCGGGTCGTCTTTACCGCACCGGTGATCTGGTACGCTGGACGGCGGGTGGCACGCTGATGTTCCTGGGCCGCACCGACCATCAGGTGAAGATCCGCGGCCAGCGGATTGAACTGGGCGAAATCGAGGCCGCACTTGCGGCGCAGCCGGGTGTTACCGGCGCGGTTGTGGTGCCGCGCGGCGCGGCCGGCAGCGAGCAGCTGTTTGGATACATCACCGCCTCTGGGCCGGTGCAGGAGGACGCGCTGAAACAGGCGCTGGCAGCCCGTCTCGCAGAGGTGATGGTGCCGTCGCGTATCATCACGCTGGAAGCTTTCCCGCTGACGCCGAACAAGAAAATCGACCGCAAGGCGCTGCCCGATCCGCAGCCCGCGCAGGCTAATGCTGCACCGGCTGTACCGCCTGACGCAGGCGCGCAGTCCAGAATCGCGACGGTCTGGAGCCGTATTCTGGGCGTAAGCGGCATAGGCGCACAGGACAATTTCTTTGCCCTTGGCGGGCATTCACTGCTGGCAGTGCAGGCACACCGGGAACTACGTGAGGAACTCGGCACAACCGCCCTGTCGATCACCGATATCTTCCGCTTCCCGACTCTTTCCGGACTGGCGGCCCATATAGAGGGGCTTGCAGGCACCCCGGCGAATGCGGAACAACAGCCCGAGGCAACCGCAGCCCCTGACCGGAACGATATGATGTCGAAACGGCGGGCAATGCGGGCAAACCGCAGGGCTCGGACCGGATGACAGACAGACACAGCAGATTGACCGAGCGGCTGGCCCTGGTCCGGCCGCTTTTTGCCGCCAATGTCGCGCTTGCAGGTGCGGACCCGCTGGGCACGCCCGCAGAACCGCTGGCGGAGGAAGCGGCAGGGCTGTCGCCCAATGCGGTGAAAAAGCGGCGCAACGAGTTTGCCGCGGGCCGCGACGCCGTGCATCAGGCGATGCGGCAGCTTGGTGTTTCGCCTGCCCCGGTGCAGGTCGGCAGCGATCGGGCGCCGGTCTGGCCTGCGGGGCTCGTCGGCTCGATCACTCACACCAAAAGCTGTGCCATGGCAGTGCTCGCCCGGGAGGGGGAGGTGCAGGCCTTGGGGGTCGACGTGGAGGAAGACACCCCGCTGAAGGCCGAACTGCTGCCCGCGATCTGCTCTGAACGCGAGCAGGCCTGGCTGCGCCGACAGGACAATCCGGGGCAAATGGCCAAGGTGATCTTTTCTGCCAAGGAGGCCGCCTACAAAGCCCAGTACACGCTGAGCCGTGCGTTCTACGGCTTTGACGGGATGGAGCTGGAACTAGATCTGGCAGCGAGTGCCTATCAGGCGTTTTTCACCGCGGACCGGCCGCCGTTTTTGCGTGGCGAAGCGGTTGGCGGGCGCTTTGCCGTTGGCGCGGGGCTGATCATGACCACGGCGGAAATCCGGGGGCGCGGATGATGGGACGGCGCGGTTTTCTGGCCCTAAGCGCTGCCGCCGGAACGCTGGGTCTGATAGTGTTTGCGACCCGCGGCCGGTCTGTTCCTGTGCCGCCGCCGCTGAGCCCACCGGGCGGGCCGCTGAAGGTTTTCCACCTGGGCCATTCGCTGGTCGGGCCGGACATGCCGCACATGCTGGCGCAATTGGCGCCGGAAGGGCATGGCTACAACAGCCAGCTGGGGTCCGGCACACCGCTGAGGGCGCATTGGGAGCCGGGGGAGGATATCCTCGATTTTGAAACGACCAACCGCGCACCGGCCTTCCGGGATGCAAAAGAGGCCATCGGTTCGGGGGAATACGGTGCGGTGGTGCTGACTGAAATGGTCGAGCTGCGCGACGCGGTCAGGTATTTCGACGCGTCCAAGTATCTGGGGAAATGGGCGAATCTGGCCCGGGAGGCTGCACCGCCGCCGCGCCTGTACCTTTATGAAACCTGGCACCGCCTGGATGACCCCGGCGGCTGGCTGGCGCGGATAGATGGCGATCTGGAGGCGCTATGGATCGGCAAACTGCTTGGACCGGACAGCCGCCGCAATCCCCGGCACCCGGTTTACCTGATCCCCGGGGGGCAGGTGATGGCAGCGGTTGCCCGGGCGGCTGAAGCCGGAGATATTCCTGGACTGGCTTCACGTGAATCGCTGTTTGCGCGCGCGCCTGCCGGCGAGTTGGACACGATCCATTTCAATGATCTGGGTGCCTATATTGTTGCCCTGACCCATTACGCGGTTCTGTACCAGCGCGCTCCCGTGGGCTTGCCGCATCAGTTGCACCGTGCGGATGGCACCCCAGCGCAATCGTTCAGTGCGGAAACAGCCGCAAATGTGCAGAAAATCGTCTGGGACGCCGTGCGCAGCTGTCCCCGAACCGGCATCAGCGGAGGGGAGACGCAGGCATGAAGGTGGAGGCGCTGATCACTTCTGTCGTGATGATCGGCCATTCGCTGTTCGGCCAGGACAACCCGCAGATGCTGGATCAGCTTCTGGACACACAGGCAGAGGCCACAGTCGAAGCGCAGATCATAAATGGCGCCCCGCTCAGCTATAACTGGCAGCACAGCGGCAGTGCGGAAGGCGTTGATTCACGTGAAAGGCTGACGCGGCACGCCGATGCGGTGATCGTGACCGAGGCGATCCCGCTGGCCAATCACCTGAAGTGGAGCGATACCGAAGGCGCCGTCACCCGGTTTTATGAGCTCGCACGGGCTTCAAACCCTGACGTGGACTTCTACCTGCAGGAAACCTGGCACAGTCTGGACAGCGGCACCGGCACCGCGGTGCCCTTTGACGACGGCGCGGATGTGCCTTGGCGGCAGCGGCTGGAACAGGATCTGCCGCGCTGGCAGGCAGTCGTGGCAGAAGTCAGTGCTGCTACAGGCGGCAATGTCAAGCTGCTGCCTGCAGGCCAGGCGATGGCGCGGCTGGATGATGCTATTCAAGCCGGCACAATGCCGGGGCTGAGCAGCATCCGCGATGTCTTTGCCGATGATATCCACCCCAATTCCACCGGCTTCTACTTCCTGGCTCTGCTGCAGTTTGCGGTTCTGACCGGAGAAGTCCCGAAGGGCCTGCCGCACCGGCTGACGGACCGCTGGGGCAAGCGCTATTCCGCGCCCTCGCCGGAACTGGCCGCGCGCCTGCAGGACATTGCCTGGGCTGCAGCACAAGGGGAAAGTGCGCGCACGGCTGCGCTGCCCAAGGATCCCGTGCCACCACCGCAGGAACCGCCTCTGCCCGTACTGAATGCAGCGATGCTGGACGACGCTCCGGCCTTACCGGGCAAGGCCATGCGCCAGCCTGTCGCCATAAATCTGGCAGGCATTGCCGATTGGAGCACCCAGGCGCCGTTTCTGGATCACTTCAAGACCGCGCGGCCCTGGATCGGCCATCTGCCGAAGCGCTGGGGCGGCGCGGATCACAACGATTTGCTGGGAGCCGGTTACCTGGACCCGGCAGGCTGGCCTACTGCGATCCCGCCCGAGCTGAGCTCGATCGGCACAGTGATCCTCACCGACCTCCCAGAGGAGGCGGTGTCGCTGGCGGGCCGCTACGTGCTGCGGTTCGAGGGGGAAGGCATTGTCGAGGTTCTGGGCCGGGCGGAAAATGTCCGCTATGGCCAGGGCGAGGTGCGGTTTGACTTCACCCCCGGCCCCGGCCCGGTGGAGATCCGCATTCAGAGGATGGGCCGCGGCGGCAACTACGTTCGCAATATAACCGTCGTCAAGGAAGAGCATCTGGCGGCCTTTAACGGCGGCGGTTTGTTCAACCCGCTTTGGCTGGAGCGCCTGGACGGTTTCGCCGCCTTGCGGTTCATGGACTGGATGGCCACCAACGACTCGGAACAAACCGGGTGGGAGGACCGGCCGCTGCCCTCCGATTACACTTGGGCGCAAAAGGGCGTGCCTGCGGAGGTGATGCTGGCGCTCGCCAACAGGCTCGGTGCCGATCCCTGGTTCAGCATGCCGCATATGGCGGATGACAGTTATGTCCGGCAATTCGCGCAACTGGTAAACAGCCGGCTGGATGAGGATCTGCGCGCTTATATCGAGTATTCCAACGAGGTCTGGAATTGGCAGTTCCGGCAGGCCGCCTGGGCCGAGGCGCAGGCACAGGCCCGCTGGGGCAGCGAGAATCTATGGATGCAGTTCTACGGCGGCCGCGCGGCGGAAGTCGCGCAAATCTGGACCGACGTGTTCGGCGATGGCAGCGAGCGGCTGGTGCGGGTCATTTCTTCGCAGACCGGCTGGCTGGGGTTGGAGGAGCAGGTGCTTGAGGCTCCGCTTTGGAAGGCCGAGAAGCCGGAGCGCCGGGCGCCTGCTGCCTACTTCGACGCCTACGCTGTAACCGGCTATTTCGGCGGTGTGCTGGGGCTGAGAGATCGCGCCGGTCAGCTGCGCGCCTGGATCGCCGCCAGCCGAGAGCAGGCGCAGGCGGTGGCGGCAGAGCGCGGCCTGTCTGGCCCCGATGCATCAGAATTTCTGGCGCGGCACCAGTACGATGCGGCCAGCGCCCAGGCCGGGGCGGAACTGCGGGACGGGCTGATCTCTGGCGATGCCGCTGACACGCTGACCGACCTTCTGGGAAGGGTGCTGCCCTATCACGCAAAGGTCGCGCAGAAGCACGGGCTGGAGCTGATTATGTATGAAGGCGGCAGCCATGTTGTCGGCATCGGCCCGATGGTGGAGGATGAAGCGCTGACCGGCTTCTTCATCCATTTCAACTATACCCCCGAAATGGGGGCGTTGTATCAGGAGCTGCTGGCAGGCTGGCAGGCGCTAGGCGGAAGGCTGTTCACCGCTTATGCGGATGTCGGAGCGCCCGGGAAATGGGGCAGCTGGGGCGCCTTGCGCACCTTGACCGATCAGAACCCGCGCTGGGACGCCCTGGAGATGGTGAAATGAACCCGCGCGTGTCGGTGCTGATCCCCGCTCATGACGAGGCGGAGTACATCGAATCCTGCCTGCAGGCCGTGTTTGCTTCCGATCCGCTGCCTGCTGGCCTGGCAGGGGAAGTGCTGGTACTGGCCAATGGCTGTTCCGATGCAACGGCGGCGCTGGCGCGGGCCGTCCCATGCCCGGATGGCTGGCAGCTGCAGGTTATGGAACTGCCGGAGGGCGGCAAGCTGGGAGCGCTCAATGCCGGTGATGCAGCAGCGCGCGGGAACATCCTGATCTATCTGGATGCGGATGTGCTGGTTTCGCCCGCGCTGATCCCGCAAATCGCGGAAACTCTTGCGGAAGATACCCCTCTCTATGCCAGCGGCCGCCCTCAGGTAGCCCCGGCCCGGAGTGCACTGACCCGCGCCTATGCGCGGTTGTGGACGCGGCTGCCGTTCTTTACCAGCGGGGTGCCGGGGTTTGGCGTCTTTGCCATGACACGCGCCGGGCGGCAGCGTTGGAGGCATTGGCCGGACATCATCGCCGACGACATTTTTGCCCGCCTCAATTTCGCCCCGGAGGAGCGGGTTCAGGTACCGGCTGGCTACACCTGGCCGATGGTGGAGGGCTTCCGGAACCTAGTCCGGGTCAGGCGGCGGCAGAATGCCGGGGTGGCCGAAATTACTGCCCGCTATCCTGAGCTTGAGCGGAACGAGGACAAGGGGCAGCCGGGCACGGGAACCGTGCTGCGCCTGCTGCTGAACGATCCGGCGGGGTTCCTGACCTACGCCGGGGTGGCACTGGCGGTGAAAACCCCGATGTTTGCCTCGCGTACCCGCTGGACCCGCGGCCGTTAACCCTGATGGCCACTGAGAGGCGCTCCCGCATCCGCAATATGCGCAGGCGGCGCCAGGTCACGCTTGCCAGCCTTGGTAGAAGGGCAGTTTCCGACGCGCCGGCTTGAAGGCGCGAGGCCCCGGCCGCTATCCCCCGATGGCACTGCGGAAATGGGCAGCCAATTTCCCGGCCTCATTGGCACTGTCGTGACGCTCCAGCACCCGGTCGCGCCCGGCCCGCCCCATGGCGGCAAGCTGCTCCGGTGATGTTTGCGCCAGCGCCAGCACGGCCTCTGCCAGCGCGGCTTCATCCCCCGCAGGCACGAGCCAGCCGGTTTGACCCTGCACCACCAGTTCCGGCGTTCCGGCAATGTACGTCGCGATCACCGGACGGGCGGCTGCCATCGCCTCCATCACCACCATCGGCAGACCCTCGGCAAAGGAGGGCATCACCAGCGCGTGCGCGCGGGCCAGTTCCTGCCGCACCCCATCCTCTGCCAGCCACCCGGTGAGCGTGATATTCCGTTGCAGCCCGTGCTCTGCAATTGCCGTTTCCAGATCCGGGCGCATTTCTCCGTCGCCGATCAATGAAAGGTGCAGGTCCGGGATGCGCCCTACCAGTTGCGCCATCGCGCGAAGCAGCACCATCTGGCCTTTCTGCTCGACAAACCGACCAATTGCCGCCAGCCGCAGCGGCCCCGGCGGCAGCGGTGCGGGTTCAGCGAAACGGTCCGGTTCGATGCTGCAATGCACCACCTTCAGACTGTCCCATTTTCCGAAAGCAGCCCAGCGGCTCAGCTGGCTTTTTCCGAAACTGCTGACCGCCACCGTGAAGGCCGCGCGGCTGATCTTCTCGCCCAGCGACAAGGCATGCGGCGCATCGAACTCTTCCGGCCCATGCACGGTGAAGCTGTAGCCGGGGCCGCCAAGCTGCTGCGCCAGCATCGCCACCGCGGCGGAATTGGTGCCGAAATGGGCGTGCATGTGCTGCACGCCTTCCGCCGAGCAGCGCTGTTTCACATGGGCCGCCTCTGCCAGATAGATCAGGTGACGCAGGTTGCCTTTGTCCGAGTCCCCCGCCAGCTTAAGTGCCAGCCGCAGCGCGCTCCCGAACCGGACCGGCGCCGCCGCGGCCTCCCGCGCGAGAGCGGCCAGCAGGCGCACGGGACCGGCCTGCAGCACGTATTCGGTGCGCGCGGCCTCCGCCTGGTCGCCTGGGTCAGGCAAGGCAGCACAGGACGGCCGCATCGCAAAGCGGTGGATGATGAAATCCTGCCGTTCCAGCGCCTGCAGCTCACGGCGGATGAAACTGTGCGACGGCTGCGGGTAAGTATTGAGGACGTAAGCTATTTTCAACGCGGACAATTCCAGCAGAAACGATTTCAGCGGCAGGTTAGCCGCCCTGCCGCGCCTTGCCCAGCACCTCTGGCCGCTTGTTGCCCGGCCGTGGGCAATGCAGCACAGGCAACAGAACTGTTCCAAGATTCCGGTCCGCTGCACGGCCCGGGCGCGGCTCCGGCACGGGCTCAATTGACGCCCTTGTCCTCCCCCCCTAGCCTGCGGATCCGGACAACGGGAGTGCGACAAGGACATGCAACGGGTGGTGACGTTTTTCACTGGCCAGGGAATGGCGGCGCGGGTGCTGCGCTCGGCTTCCTGGCTGATGCTCGGCTATGGCGGCAGCCAGGCCCTGCGACTGGCGTCCAACCTGATCCTGACCCGTATCCTGTTTCCTGAAGCTTTCGGCCTGATGGCGCTGGTCACAGTCGTGACGGTGGGGCTGTCGCTGTTTTCAGATGTCGGCATCGGGCCATCGATTGCCCAGAACAGGCGCGGCGACGACCCGGATTTCCTGAACACCGCCTGGACCATCCAGGTCATCCGCGGCTTTGGCCTGTGGTTCCTGACCGCATTACTGGCCTGGCCTGCGGCTGTATTCTACGGCGCGCCTGAGCTGCTGGCCTACTTGCCGATTGCCGGCGCCGGTCTGGCAATCGCCGGTTTCAACCCGACCCGGATCGAGACCGCGCACCGGCATCTGCTGGCGGGGCGCGTCACAGTGCTGGACCTGGGCGGCCAATTGGCCGGACTGGCAGTGATGGTCGCGCTGGCGCTTGCCACCCAGTCGGTGATCGCACTCGTGCTGGGCGGGGTGATCCAGGCCGCCGCCAAGCTGGCACTTTGCCATTACGGGCTGCCAGGGCCTGCCAACCGCTTGCGCTGGGAAAAGGCCGCCGCCGACGAGCTGATCCGCTTCGGCAAGTGGATCTTTCTGTCCACTGCCTTCTGGTTCCTGACCTCGCAAGGCGACCGGGCAATTCTGGGAAAATTCGTCTCCCTTGATGTGCTGGGCATATATAACATCGGCTATTTCCTGGCGAGCTTTCCGATGCTGCTGGGCCATGCGGTGAACCAGCGGCTGATGATCCCGGTCTACCGGGACAAGCCCGCACGGGACGCGCCCGGAAACCTGCGGCGGCAGCGGCAGCTTCGGAGCGCGCTGACAGCGGGGATTCTGGGATTGCTGCTGGGAATGGCCTGGACCGGGCCGTGGCTGGTGCAATTCCTATATGACGACCGCTATGTGCAGGCCGGACCGATGGTCGTTTTGATCGCACTTGCGCTGTCACCTGCGGTGATCACCATGACCTATGACCAGGCCGCTCTGGCAGCGGGCGATAGCCGGGGCTTCTTTTTGTTCTCTGCCGCCCGGGCCTGCGCGCAAACTGCATTGTTTCTGTGCGGAGTGGCCTGGTTCGGACTGGCTGGCGGGATAGCGGCGCTGGGGCTGGCGATGCTTGCAGCCTATCCGGTCCTGGTGCGGCTGGCACGCCGGCATCACGTGTGGGACCCGCTGCATGATGCGGGCTTTGCGCTGCTGACCCTGTCCATTGGTGGAGCTGCGCTGCACTGGCATTGGGTAGAGGTATCCGCAATGGCAGCTGCACTAGGGGCACCCTGACCTGCAAAATACGCAGGACACACAGGATCTGTATAGCCGCGGCAGCTCCGTCCCGCCAGCGCGAAAGCGAAGTGCACAGCCTGCCTGCCAAACGGCAGCCCGGCTGATGCGAGCCTTTAAAAAGAGGAACTCAAGCCCGGCGCCGGAGCAATCCGAATAGTCCGCGGCGCGGCGGGCGCGTGTCCATTTCCGGGATCGAGACCACAGGCACAAGGCCGGTTTCCCGCTCCATCTGGGCAGCAGTACGCAGCACCGGGTGGCGCAGCTCCATCAGGAAGGCGGCCAGCAGAGCAATGACCAGGCTGGCCGCCGCCCCCATCAGTGCCTTGGTTTTGCGGGCGCCGGTCACAGGATAATCCGGCAGCGGCGCTGGCTCGATCACCGTCAGGCGCTCGGCCTGATGGCTGGTTTCCAGCCGGAACCCGACCTCGGCCTCGTTGCGGCGGGCGGTCATTTGCGCCAGCTCCCCCTGCAGCTGCTCCATGCGGCGTTCGTAGGCCCCCAGCCTGCGCTCCACTTCCGGAGTGGTCTGCAGAGAGGCCTCGAGCGCGGTCTTGCGCTGGCTCAGAAGTGCCTCCTGCGCATCCAGCGTGGCCAGCCGCTGCTCCGCCTCTTCCTGAAGGCGCCGCGCGGTGGCAGGACGTTCGGTCGCCTGAGCCTGATCGGCGGCACGGCGGATTTCAATCCGCTCGCGGGCGATCTCCAGCAGGCCCTCGTTCATCGCTGCGATCTCGGCCCTGCGGAATTCGATGGTGCCGGGCAGGGTCACATCGTTTTCAATGCGGTAGGCGGCGACCTCGGCCTCCAGCGCCGCAACCTGATCCGCCAGAGCAGCTTCCTTTTCGGCAAAAAAGCTGAGCGTTTCGCGGGCCTGGTCTATGCGGTTGGCGATGCTGAGTTCGATCGTACGGCGGCCAAACTCGCTTGCGACCTGCTGCGCCTGATCAGCCGTGGGCATCCGCGCGGTGATTGTCAGCACCGAGATTGTGCCGTCGTCGGCAAAGCCCTCGCGGGCGGCAGCAACGCCGGTGATCTGCACCGCAGTGCGCAGCTGCACCACCTTTTGCAAGTCAGTCAGGGCCTCTTGATCAGCATAAAGGCCGAATTTCTCGATGATTTCCAGCAAGGTGCCCCGCGCCATCAGGCGCTGCTCTATCAGCTGCATGCGCCTGGCAGAGGAGCCTTCGACAGTGGACTTGGCCAGCTCACCCGCAATCTGCGGCTGCGTGATTTGCAGCACCTCGGCGGTTTCGTATTCATGCTGCTGGCTCGCGGCCAACCAAAGGGACACGAGACAGCCAAGAACAAATACGCAGGCTATGGTGAACAGCCTGCGCCGCACCATGTCGAGAAAATCACCCAGAGAATAAATCGGCCCCATTTGTCTGCTCTCATGCTGCCGGGGTGTCCGGCCCGTCCCATTTCTGCCGGCCTCGCATACGCCGCCGCCCGGCTATTAACCATAGCAACCGGGCTAAACTATGGCGGTTATACATCAGAGAAGCGAACTGTCCGACTTGCGTGCCCGGTTCAGCACCACGCCCAGAAGCTGAGTGTGGCCCGCCAGCATTTTTTCGCAAGCCGCCAGCTGCGCGGCAGTGGTGCTGGTGCCGTCCGAGATAATCAGCACCCCGTCAACCTGCGGCAGAAAGGCGGCGGTGTCGTCATGTTCCAGCACCGGCGGCAGGTCGAACAGCGCGACATCGGCCCCGCTGCGCAGCATCAGGCCGTCCAGGGTTTCGATGCATGTGCCGCTGTGCAGGATTTCAGCCGCATTCTGGTCTGCCGCGTTGTTCAATCCAACCGCCAGCGATGGCAGCGGCCTTAGCAGGTGCTCCTCCATCAGCACGGTGCCGGACAGGACGCCGGTCATGTTGGCCGGTGCCTGCAGCCCTAAGGCACAGGCCACTCCCGGGCGGCGGAAATTCATGTCCATCAGCACTGTACGGCTGCCTGGAACCCGGGCCAGGCTGAGCGCCAGGTTGACCGCCGAAAACGTAGTGCCGCAACCCGCTGCCGGGGCCGTCACGGCAACCCGTTTCCAGCCCCGTGCCTTCAGGGTGTGGAGGAGGCGGGTGCGCAGGAGGTCAAAGGACTTGGCCGCAGGCGCGGTGCGGAACCGGCTGACCAGGGGCAGGCGCGCCTCTTGGTGCCCGGCGCCGTCAAAAGGAACCTGGCGGATACGGTCCCAAGGTTCCGGCAGGGTGGCCGGGAGCAGAGACGGAGCAGCGGACGCAGGCACAGCCAACCGGCTGCCCCCCTCCGTATCAGCGGTAAAGGGAGTGGCTGCCGCCGGGGCACGGCGGCGGCGGAACCGCTTGAAGCCTTGCTCGGTCATACCGTCCTTGTCGTCCTTCCGTGTCTCGCGCGGGCCGCGCAGCGGTCCGGCACCGATGGCCTTTGATGGTGCAAAATGCTTCACAACCGTGCTCCCTGCAATGGCCGGCCGATCCGCTGCCTTTCTCCCTGGGCGCAGGAGCAGCAGATCAGAAAGGCGTTAATATCCCGTCCCCTTCAGCACCACCCCGGCCGTCCGCCAGATGAGCGCCAGATCGCTGCCCAGCGACAGCCCCTGCCGGTACTCCGCATCCGCCTGCGCGCGGCTGGCAAAGCTGCCCTCGTTCCGCACAGACACTTGCCAGACGCCGGTAATTCCCGGCCGCAAGGCGAAATAGGCCCGCGCATCACCATAAAGCGGCAACTGTTCCGGCATCATCGGGCGCGGCCCGACCAGGCTCATCTCGCCGCAGGCCACATTCCACAGTTGCGGCAGTTCGTCCAGCGAGGTTGCACGCAGGAAGCGCCCTACGCGGGTGATCCTCGGATCGTTCTTGAGCTTCTGGGTCTCGTCCCACTCCCGGCGCAATTCGGGGTCGGTTTTCAGATAGTGCTGAAGAAGCTGATCCGCGTCCCGCACCATGGTGCGCAATTTCAGAATACGGAACAACTGCCCGCCGCGGCCCAGTCGCGCCTGGGTGTAAAAGGGCCTGCCGCCCTCCAGCCACAACGCGGCGGCACATAACGCGATCAGCGGTAAAACCACCGGCAGGCTCAGCAGCACAAACAGCAGGTCCAGCCCCCGCTTGCCCAGGGCCGCATAGGGTCCGATACGCGTGCGCCGTGCTGCCTGACGCACCGGCGCAAGACTGTTCAGAGCAGCATTCAAATTGGCCGGCTGCACAGGCAAAGCGCCGAGAAAAGGAGCGGCCTCGGCAGTTTGCCTGCCTTCCACATCCACCCGCACAAAAGACAGCCCCGGACCACCGGAAACCGCATTTCTCATTCCACATCCCCTCGTTCCAGCCAATCCCCACGGCTGGGCCGCCGCAAAAACAGCGGACTTTGACAACTCAACCTGACAGTCCGCAGGCCAAAGGCCGCGGATTGCCGCTACCGATATTCAGGTTTGAAACGGGGCACGCCCCCACGCGCCCGCGCCGTTTTCAGCTGCCGCCCAATACCTTGGCGGCGGTGATTTCCAACACCTTGACCTAATTAAGACAAATTTAGGCAATTGCGCGCAAAATTTTCATTTTCACGCCAAAATTCCGTAAATCACGCAAAGTGCAATGAACCGGCGGAAACAGTGGGTGAAGAGGCAGAAGATTGTTTCGCCAGGACGCAAGGCAGTGGTGGAATCGAAGCAGCGGCGAGAAAGCGCATTAGGCAGCGCGGCTGGCCTTTGCTTCGCCCCCTGGGCTTTCCCTTTACGGAGCCCAAAGGCCTCCATCCTCCCCCCTCTGCAGTGCTGGTTGCAGCAGCTGAACTCAGAACCGGAGCGCCAGGACAGGTGTGCGCAATCGCCTGCGGATAGCCGGAGGCCTGTGATTCGCGCAACTCCCCGGAATTGGTGCGAAGCAAACAGCAGCAACCGTTCTCAAGCCCAGCGCCGGGGCTAGCCCGCAGGCCGCCCACTTGCCCGGTTCCTAAAACACCGCCATAAGCCACGGTCAAGCGATGGCAGAGAAAGTGAGGGCATGATGCAGTCTACCGGCAGCGGCGCCAGCTGGCTGGCCGCCAATCTCGACGGGAAGACACTGACGGCCTGGGCCGTGACCGGAGGCACGGCAGGCCCGGCGCAGGTGCTGCATCTGCAGGACCATAGCAAAACAGCTGTGGCCGCGGGCTTGCGTCAGGCGCTGGCAGGCTCAACGCTGCCGGTGGTGCTGGGCGGCAGCGGCCTTGCGGCGCCGCAGGCGGTACCCGCAGAACCCGCCAAGCTGCCGCTGACCCGAGCGCGACTGGAAGAGCTAACCGTCCATGCTCTGCCGGGTCTGAGCCAATCTGCGCCTGCGGGGCTGATACAGGCGGCGGCAGCCAGACTGACCGGCTTCCTGCGGCTGAACCCTGAATGGGACGGGGTGGTCTGCCTGCCGGGCACGTTCGTGACGCATTGGGTCCAGGTCAGCGCCAGGGAAGCGGTCAGTTTTCAAAGCGCGCTGAGCGGGCGACTGGCGGCAGCAGTTGCCCGGCAGATGGTAATGGAGGCAACTGGCGAATGGGATAAAGCGGCGCTGACAGAGGCGGCGGCCGACGGGATTTCCAAGCCGGAACTGCTGGCGGCGCGGCTGGCATCGGTGCAGGCGGCAGCGGCCCTGGGGCAGCTGACCTCAGAAGCTGCGCGCGGGCGGCTATGGGGACTGCTGCTGGGAGCTGAGCTGGCCGCTGCCCGCCCCTATTGGCTCGGCCAGAATGTAGCCCTGCTTGCCGAAGCGCCGCTGGAGCCGCTCTATGCCGCCACGCTGGAAGCGCAGGCGCTGCCAGTCACGCTGGCGGATTCCCGCCGCATGACGCTGGAGGGGCTTACCAGAGCCTGGTCCGCCAGCTAACCCCAGCGTCAGCCTGATTTCCCGGCTCCTTCAGGCACCTGCCCTGAAGCGTGTTCCCCTGCCTGACGGCGTTTCCGGCGGGCCGGCAAAGCACTGGCCGATCCGCATCCAGTCAGCCGCTGCCGGCCCTCGGACCAGCAGGCGGGTGTCATCGATGCTGCGCACCTGTGTGACAACCCGTGCGAATTCCACCGCGGAGCCTTTGACAAAATTGGAATCCTGGGGTGCGTTCCAATCCCAGACCGCCCCCGATGGCCCGGTCAGCTGCACAAAGGGCGCAGGCTCCGGCACCTCCAGCGCACGGTTTCGGAAGCTCCAGCCGAAAGTCGCCACTCCGAGATGCGCGATGTTGCGGATACGGTCGTGCTCCTGCCGCTCTTGTCCCAGCAGGTCGAACACCTCTTGCCCGTGTGCCCAGGTTTCCATCTGCCGGGCTGTGACCGAGCTGAGCGCGCTCATGTCCGGCCCGATCCATTTCAGCCGCGATTTTGGCTCCGCCGCTGTGAAAGCATCAGCACAGCGCTCTGCCCCCTCCCGCCACGCCTCGAACAAAGCCCGGCCGCTGAGGCCGTCCAGCCAGGGGAACTGGCATGCCAGAATGGAACGGCCGGTCTGCATGTCCCGCAGGACCGGCGCGATGAAAGCTGCAAAAGCGTCTTCCCCCTGTAGCGACGCCTCTGCCGCAGCATTGAACAGGTGCAGATGCCCCAGCACATGGTCGATGGTCCAGCCCTTGAACTGGGTTTCGCGGTGAAACTCCGCCTCTGGCAGGTCCTCCAGAATGGCCGCCAGGACGTGGCTTTCCGCGCGGAAATCTTCGGCCTGCTGCATGGTTCCTCCACCGTCTGCTCCGACCGGCAGGTTAGCCGTTCCGGGTGCAGGCTGGAAACCCGGACGATGCGTCACGAAGACATCGCCGGGAACAGTGCCTCAGGGCAGCGGACCGGTCTTGAACAGGCGTATTTTCAACCCGCCATGTGCGACCGGCGCGCCGAACGGGAGAAACGGAAGATTGGTGGCCTTGGCCAGACTGGTTTCCGAGGTCACAATACCCACGCGCCAGCCGGAGAACCGCTCCGTCAGTACCTGCCCCAACGCGCCGTAGAGGGCATAGAGCAGTTTCTTATTGCCGATCCTGGCGCCATAGGGCGGATTGACGATGACCAGGCCCGGCGGGCCATCCGGGCGCTGCAGGTCGCTGACCGCGGCTTGGGCAAAACGGGTGCATTCGTGCACGCCCGCCCGGTCCGCGTTTGCTGCTGCCATCTCAACGGCGCCCGCGTTGCGGTCGGAGCCGTGGAACAGCATGTCCGTTTCGCGCGTCTCGGCCTGCTGCTTCAGTTCTGCCCAAGCGCCCGCATCAAAGGTCGCTAGCTGTTCAAAGGCATAGCTGCGGCTGCGGCCGGGCAGCAGGCCCTTGGCGATCTCCGCCGCTTCGATCACAAAGGTGCCGGAGCCGCACATCGGGTCAATAACCGGTTCCGTTCCGTCAAAGCCGCATTCGCGCAGGAACAGGGCAGCGAGGTTCTCCCGCATCGGTGCCTTGCCGACCGCCGATTTATGGCCGCGCTTGTGCAGCCCCTCGCCCGAGGTGTCGACGCTGAAGACGCAGAGGTTGTCCTCGATGCGCAGCTTCACCGTCAGCTCGGCATCCTTGGTGACGGGGGCGCCGAGCGTTTCGGCAATGGCCTTTTCCACCCGCTGGGCGGCTGCGCCTGCGTGGTAGATCTTGGATTTCTTGTTGGTGGCAACCTCGACCTTTACCGGCACGTCCGGGCGCAGCACATCGCCCCAGGGGAACTTGCGCGCGCGTTTGTCGAGCTGAGCAAGATGGAAGGCGCGGAATTCGCCGATGCGCGCCAGCACCCGCGCGGCACCGCGCACTGACAGGTTGGCACGCCAGACCTCCGTCCAGCCGCCCTGCACCGTTACCCCGCCCGGCACAGCCTTGGGTGCGGCAAAACCCAGCTCTTTGGCCTCAGCCAGCAGCGCCTGTTCCAGTCCCGGCGGCGCGGTCAGGAAAATCTCGAATGTGCTTTCTTGCGTCATGCCGTCTCTGTAGCGGGAATGCCCTGGCACGGCGACTGCTTTTTTTTCAACGCAAGCCGGGCGAGAAGTTGCGTAGCGTCACAACCCGCAATGCTGCAATGCGGCATGCCCGAACTTGCAAAACACGCTCTTCAGAAAATTACTTTTTCCTTTAAAAACAAATTAGTATGCATTACTAAAAAATTAGTTTGACAACATAATCCAAGATATGAAAACTCTGTAACAGTCAGGTGCCTGGAGTGCATTACTGACCTTACAGACTTTTCAGGGAGGAAAAGATGCGCAGGTATCTTTTGTCCGCAGCGGCCGTTTGTGCGGTGGTTGCGGGAACAATGGCGCATGCCGATGAAACGGCCGCCAAGAAATGGATTGATGAAGAATTCCAGCCGTCGGTTTTGACCAAAGATGAACAGCTGTCGGAGCTGCAATGGTTCATCAAGGCGGCCGAGCCCTACAAGGGCATGGAAATCAACGTGCTGTCCGAAGGCATTCCGACGCACAGCTATGAATCCGAGGTGCTGACCAAGGCCTTCGAGGAAATCACCGGCATCAAGGTGAACCACCAGATCCTGGGTGAAGGCGAGGTCGTTCAGGCGGTGCAGACTCAGATGCAGACCAAGCGGAATCTCTATGACGCCTACGTCAATGACTCCGACCTGATCGGCACCCACTCGCGCCTGCAGCTGGCCTACAACCTGACTGACATGATGGCAGGCGAGTTCAAGGACGTGACCAACCCCGGCCTCGACCTGGATGACTTCATGGGCACCCAGTTCACCACCGGCCCGGACGGCGACCTGTACCAGCTGCCCGACCAGCAGTTCGCAAACCTCTACTGGTTCCGCAAGGACTGGTTCGACCGCGAAGACCTGCAGGCCGCATTCAAGGAAAAATACGGCTATGACCTGGGCGTTCCGGTCAACTGGTCCGCGTATGAGGACATTGCCGAGTTCTTCAGCGAGCACGTCAAGGAAATCGACGGCACCGCGATCTATGGCCACATGGATTACGGCAAGCGTGCGCCGGACCTTGGCTGGCGGATGACCGATGCCTGGCTGTCGATGGCCGGTGCTGGCTCCAAAGGTGAGCCGAACGGCGTGCCGATCGACGAATGGGGCATCCGCATGGAAGAAGGCTCCTGCAACCCGGCAGGTGCCAGCGTGACCCGCGGCGGCGCCGCCAACGGCCCGGCAGCGGTCTATGCGATCCGCAAGTGGGACGAATGGCTGCGCAAGTACGCACCTCCGGGTGCGGCGTCCTATGACTTCTACCAGTCGCTGCCGGCACTGGCACAGGGCAACGTGGCACAGCAAATCTTCTGGTACACCGCCTTCACCGCCGACATGGTGAAGCCGCAGTCCGAAGGCAACAACACCGTCGACGCCGAGGGCAGCCCGCTGTGGCGGATGGCGCCCAGCCCGCACGGCCCCTACTGGGAAGAAGGCCAGAAGGTTGGCTATCAGGACGTGGGCTCCTGGACCTTCCTCAAGTCCACCCCGCTGGACCGTGCTCAGGCTGCCTGGCTCTATGCCCAGTTCGTCGTCTCCAAAACCGTGGACGTGAAGAAATCGCACGTTGGCCTGACCTTCATCCGCGACTCTTCCGTGAACCACGAAAGCTTCACCGAGCGCGCACCCAAGCTGGGCGGCCTGGTCGAGTTCTACCGCTCGCCTGACCGAGTGGCATGGTCACCGACCGGCATCAACGTGCCGGACTATCCGAAGCTGGCCCAGATCTGGTGGCAGCAAATCGGTGACGTGAACTCCGGCGCCTTCACACCGCAGGAAGCGATGGACCGTCTGGCCGAGGAAATGGACATCACCATGGCCCGTATGCAGCGCGCAGACGAGCAGGCGAATGTCTATGGCGGCTGCGGCCCGCGCCTGAACGAAGAGAAAGACGCGGAGTGGTGGTACGCCAATGGCGGCGCCAAGCCGCCGCTGGAGAACGAGAAGCCGCAGGGCCAGACCGTCAACTATGACGAGCTGGTGGCCCGCTGGGCAACCAACTAAGGCCTCCTCCCGGCCCGGCCAGCGATCCCCATCATCTGGCCGGGCTGCATCAGGCCCCGGAGGACCCCTTTCCGTCATCCGGGGCCTTTTTCCCTAAGATTCCAGCGCGCCCCTGCCCCGCGCGCAAACAGGCCGCCTGCCAGAAAGTCAAAGCAAGATGGCACTCGAACTCAAGGGTGTGACCAAGCGCGTCGGCGCCATTCAGCACATCAAGGAAACTTCCCTGCTGCTGGAGCCCGGTCACTTTAACGTCCTCCTCGGCGCCACCGGCTCCGGAAAGACCTCACTCATTAAACTGATGGCGGGCCTTGACCCGATGGCCAGCGGCCAGGTGCTGATGGATGGCGAGGATGTCAGCCGTCTCAGCACCCAGAAGCGCAACATCAGCCTGGTGCATCAGTTCTTCATCAACTACCCGCACATGACGGTGTTTGAAAACATCGCCTCGCCGCTGAAAGTGGCTGGAATGGCGAAGTCGGAGATCGAAGGCCGCGTCGAAGAGGCCGCCGCGATCCTGCAGCTGAAGCCGATGCTGCACCGCCGCCCGCATGAGCTGTCCGGCGGCCAGCAGCAGCGCTGCGCCCTGGCCCGCGCGATTGCCAAGGAAAGCCGTGCGGTGTTCCTGGATGAGCCGCTGGCCAACCTCGACTACAAGCTGCGCGAGGAGCTGCGCGACCAGCTGCCCGAACTGTTTGCAGGCCGCGGCGCGGTGGTGGTCTACGCGACCTCCGAACCCGAAGAGGCGCTGCTTCTGGGCGGCAAGACCGCGCTGATGCGTGACGGCCGGGTGACCCAGTTCGGCCCCACCGCCGAGATCTACCGCAACCCCGGCAATGTCGATGCGGCGCGGGTGTTCTCCGACCCGCCGATCAACACCGCCGAGATCACCAAGCAGGGCAGCATGGCCCGCCTGGGCGCCGGCGTCACCTGGGAGCTGAGCGGCGCTGCCGTTGGGCTGGCAGATGGCACCTACACCATCGCCATCCGCCCGCACCACGTTCTGCCTGTGGCGAAAAACGGCGCCCATGTGCAGCTGTCAGGCCAGGTGCAGGTGACCGAACTCTCCGGCTCCGAAAGCTCCGCCCATTTCGACATGGGTTCCGGCAGCTGGGTCTCGCTGGCCCACGGCGTCCACCCCTATCAGGTGGGCGAGCTGCACGACTTCTACATGGACCCCGCGCAGGCATATTTCTTTGCCCCCGACGGCAGCCGCGCGGCGTGAGGCATCAATGGCTAAAATAACTCTCTCCAAACTGCGCCACAGCTATCTTTCGACGCCGAAGTCCGACTCGGATTACGCGCTGAAGGAAATCGACCTCGACTGGACCGACGGCGGCGCTTATGCGCTGCTCGGCCCCTCGGGCTGCGGCAAATCCACCCTTTTGAACATCATCTCGGGGCTGCTGGTCCCGTCCGAGGGCCAGATCCTGTTCGACGGCAAGGACGTGACCGCCCTGCCCCCGGATCAGCGCAACATCGCCCAGGTGTTCCAGTTCCCGGTGATCTACGACACCATGACGGTGTACGACAACCTGGCGTTTCCGCTGCGCAACCGCGGCCGGGACGAGGCCACCGTGCACCAGCGGGTGATGGCGATTGCCGAAATGTTGGAAGTCACCGGCATGCTGGACCAGAAGGCGGCCGGATTGTCACCGGACAATAAGCAGAAGATCTCCATGGGCCGCGGCCTGGTGCGCGAGGACGTCAACGTGGTGATGTTCGACGAGCCGCTCACCGTGATCGACCCGCACCTGAAGTGGAAGCTGCGCTCCAAGCTGAAGGAGCTGCACCAGCGGGTGAAGGCGACTATGATCTACGTCACCCACGACCAGACCGAGGCGCTGACATTCGCCGATCAGGTGGTGGTGATGCAGTTGGGCGAAGTGGTGCAGATCGGCACCCCGGTGGAGCTGTTCGAACGCCCCGCGCATACCTTTGTCGGCCACTTCATCGGCTCGCCGGGAATGAACATCTTGTCTTGCGAAGTACACAGCGGTGCCGCCGTGTTCGCAGGCCAGCCCATCGCGCTGGAAGGACCCATTCAGGGCGCCGCGGAGGGCCAGACCGAAATCGGCATCCGGCCTGAGTTCGTCTCGCTGGCGGACCACGGCCTGGCCGCAACCGTCACCAAGGTCTCTGACATCGGCCGCCACACCGTGGTGGAATGCGAGGCCGGCGGCTGCCGCGTCAACGCCGTCACCGAAGGCGCCGCGCCGGAAAAAGGCAGCGCCGTGCATCTGGCCTTCCGCCAGGACATGACCCGGCTTTACGTGGACGGCTGGCTTGCCACCGCCCCCGCCAATGCCACCGGCGAACAAGGAGCAGCCTGATGAAAACCGAAAACCAGAAAGCCTGGTTCTTTGTCCTGCCGGTGCTGGCGCTGGTCGCCTTCAACGCGCTCATTCCGATGATGACGGTGGTCAACTACTCGGTGCAGGAGACCTTCGGCGACAACGTGTTCTTCTGGCAGGGGCTGGACTGGTTCCAGCAGATCCTGCGCTCCGACCGCTTTCACGCGGCGCTTGGCCGCCAGTTCATGTTCACCTTCCTGATCCTGATCATCGAGGTGCCGCTGGGCATCGCGATTGCGCTGTCGATGCCGCGCAAGGGCTTCTGGGTGCCGGTGTGCCTGGTGCTGATGGCGCTGCCGATGCTGATTCCGTGGAACGTGGTCGGCGCGATGTGGAACATCTTCACCCTGCCCGACATCGGCCTGTTGGGCTACTTCCTGAACCATGTGCTGGGTATCTCCTATGACATGACCCAGGATCCGGTTGCGGCTTGGGTGACCATTGTCACCATGGACGTGTGGCACTGGACCTCGCTCGTGGTGCTGCTGTCCTACGCGGGCCTGGTGTCGATCCCCGACGCCTATTACCAGGCGGCCAAGATTGACGGCGCCTCCAACTGGGCGGTGTTCCGGTTTATCCAGCTGCCGAAGATGAAAACGGTGCTGACCATCGCCATCCTGCTGCGCTTCATGGACAGCTTCAACATCTACACTGAGCCGTTCGTGCTCACCGGCGGCGGTCCCGGCAACTCCACCACGCTGTTGTCGATCGACCTGGTGAAAATCGCGCTTGGCCAGTTCGACCTCGGCCCAGCCGCTGCCATGTCGCTCATCTATTTCGCAATCACTCTGTTGGTCAGCTGGCTGTTCTACACGCTGATGACCAAAGACGACCTGAACTAAGGGAGGGACCACAATGCAGAAACGATCCATCGTCCCCATCGTCTATATCCTGTTCCTCATGCTGCCGATCTACTGGCTGGTGGCGATGAGCTTCAAGACGACCAATGAAATTCTCGCGGGCTTCTCGCTGTTCCCGCAGACTTTCACGCTGGACAACTACAAGACCATCTTCACCGATCCCAGCTGGTACTGGGGCTACATCAACTCGATCGCCTATGTGTCGATCAACACGGTGATCTCCATCGCGGTGGCGCTGCCGGCGGCTTATGCCTTCAGCCGCTACCGGTTTTTGGGCGACAAGCAGCTGTTCTTCTGGCTGCTGACCAACCGGATGGCGCCTGCAGCGGTGTTCGCCCTTCCGTTCTTCCAGCTCTATTCCGCGGTGGAGCTGTTCGACACCCACCTGGCCGTCGCCCTGGCGCATTGCCTGTTCAACATCCCGCTGGCGGTGTGGATCCTGGAAGGCTTCATGGGGGGCGTGCCCAAGGAGCTGGACGAGACCGCATTCGTCGACGGCTATTCGTTCCCGCGCTTCTTTGCGACGATCTTCATTCCGTCGATCAAGGCGGGCGTGGGTGTGGCAGCTTTCTTCTGCTTCATGTTCTCCTGGGTGGAACTGCTGCTCGCCAAGACCCTGACCGCCGTCGCCGCAAAGCCGATTGCCGCCACCATGACCAAGACCGCGTCCTCCGCGGGCTATGAACTGGGGCTGCTGGCGGCGGCGGGAACTCTGACAATCATTCCGGGCGCCATCGTGATCTGGTTCGTCCGCAACTACATCGCGAAGGGCTTCGCGATGGGGAGGGTGTGATGCTTTCATGGATGGCCTGGACCTGGCCCACTGCCCTGTTGTTCATCGGTATCTTCAGTGCCATCGGCGTGCTGATCATCGCCGAAATCCGCCACCCCGGCGGCGCGGCCCGCAAAGGCGTGCTGGGCCTCACCACCACCCGCGGCGACCGGCTGTTCATCAGCCTGCTCGGCACCTCCTACATCTTCCTGGCCTGGCTGGGCCTGGTGGGGATGCCGCTGTGGTGGCCGCTGGGCCTGTCAATCGCCTGGGGTATCTTCTGCTTCTGGAAGGTCTAATGAGCTGAGCCCATACACAATCGGGACAGGCCTTGAAGGCAAACCTGCCCTGCAAAGCCTTCCCGGCCAAACCCTGAACCAATGCGCCAGGGACCACCGCAAAGACCGGCCCCTGGCCCCGCAACCTGCTGAGAAGCCTCGCGTGACGGCGCACATATTGACAACAAAGCCCAGCCGCCGCGCATCTTCTAAAAAAATAGTTTTCACGGAAGCCTGCTTCCCCTAGCATGACTGGAACGATCACATGAGCCGGACTGCCGAGGCGATGCGCAAGAAACACGACACTTCCCTGCTGACCGAGGTTGAGCTGGAATTCATGACCGTGGTCTGGGACATGGGCGGCGGCACCGTGCGCGACATCCTGGCCGAACTGAACAAGATGCAGGAACGCGCCTATACCTCGGTGGCCACGGTTCTCAAGATCATGGAACAGAAGGGCTTTCTCACCAGCGAGCGCAAGGACCGCTCCCTGGTGTACCGCCCCGCCGTTCCCAAGGCAGAGTATCAGAAAACATCTCTGAAGAACCTTTCGAGCAAGCTTTTCAACGGCGCGCCCGCCGCATTGGTGGCGCGGCTGGTCGATGATGAGGATGTGACCGACGAGATGCTCGAGGAGATGCGGGCGCTCTTGGATGAAAGGCTGGGGGATAATGAACGCTGATGTTCTGCTGAATGCCTATATCGATCTGAACATACTGCTGCTGGCGGGCACGCTGTTGTGGTTCGCTGCCCGCAAGGGGCTCGCGCGCAGCCCTCTGGGACGTGCCTACCGGCCGCAATTGCGGCTGTTGAACGGAATGACAGTGCTTCTGGCGGCTTCACCGCTGCTGATCCTCGCTTTCACCCGCTTCGTCATCGCCCATCCGCCGAATTTTTCCGACATGCTGGTATCGCAGTATCTGCAAGGCAATGTCAGCATGAGCGCAGGCACCTTCGAGACCACCTTGGGCCTGCGCGAGGATGCGGTGCGCGGCCTCACCAGCCTGCAGCCGGCCTGGGCGCAGGCGGTAGCGGCCGCCTTTGCCGCCGGGATGCTGATCTGCCTGGCGCATGTCGCTGTATCTGTTTTCCGGCTGCGCCAGAATCTGTCAAATGCCTTTATTTGGAAACGCATCGGCCGGATGCAGCTGATGGTGTCCGATGAGATCCGTGTGGCCTATTCAACACGCGGGCCGTTTTGCCGCTATGTGGTGCTGCCCACACAGCTGCTGAATGACCCGCGCGACCTGCGCCTGACCATCGCGCATGAACTGCAGCACTTCCGCCAGCGCGACATCGAGTGCGAGTTCCTGCTGGAGATTCTCCGCCCCCTGTTGTTCTGGAACCCCGCGTTTTACCTGTGGCGGCGCGAGGTGCGGCTGCTGCGCGAATTTGCCTGCGATCAGGCCCTGATGGCGCGGCCCTCTTTCGATGTGCGCGCCTATTGCGAATGCCTGATCCGCGCTTGCGCCAATGCTGCACGCGGCCCGGCATTGTTCATCCGCCGCAGCCCGGCGGTAGCGCTCGTCGACCGCCGTGAAACGCGCCGCGGCGCGTCGCTGCAACGGCGGATCATTGCGGTCACGGCAATTCAGCCGCAGGGGCTGAACACGCTTGGCTGGGGAGTGGTTTCCCTGGCAATGGCCGGCGCAGTGCTGGCAACGGCAATGCTGCTGCAGCGACCAAGTGACTGGAGCCATGACCGCATCATGCTGTCGACCATCGTCAACCTGGAGCGCATGGCAACCCGCAACAGCGCCCCAGACCTTGCCGTCAGTGCGCTCAACGGCGGTTTTGCCGTTCCCAGCAAGTAACCACTTCAAGACGGTCCCGGAGTGTTCCCTGCGAAAAGCGGCTGCAACCTGATAATCGGGGCAAAGGCTTTTTCCGGTTCAGGTTTACTCCTGTGTCCGCGAACGGGAATTTCCCGTTCTGAAGGCCTGACGCAGCAGCTGCAGCCGGCTGGCGGCCTCCAGTCGCAGCCGCGCTCCCAGGCTGGCACGGCTGATACGCAGGCTGACGGTTTGCATCCGGCTGTTTGTCATCCGCTTGATGTTGTGGCGGGCAGACCACAAGTTGAACGATGTTGCCCCCCCATCCAGGCTGTGCTTGAGAGACCGGTACATCAACGCCGTTCCGGCCCCCAGCTCGCAACCCTTGGGGGTGATGGCGGTGAAATAGCCGTGATGCGTTCCGCCATACTCCGCCAGATTAAAGACAAAAGCGGCAGGCTCTCCCTGACAAGACACTGACCAGAACCGAAGCGTTCCGTCCCGCGCGCAGCCGCGGATCTGGTCTGCATACAGTTTCAGGCCAATACGGCGCATGCGCGGGCAGTCCTTCCAGCTGGCGGCCACCACCGCGTGAAGAACCTGCACCGCGGCCTCTGGATCATCATCTTGGGTAAACAGGCTGACCTCGCAACTGGCAGCCATCTTTCGCTCGGCAGCGCGCAGATTGCGGCGGTTCTTGCTGCTGAGCTGAGCTTCCAATTCGGCGCTGCTCGACACGCCTTCCGCCAGAAAGTATCCCAGTCCGGGACTGCGCCCGACACTATACCCCTGCCGCACGAAAGCCTGGCCCAGCCAGCGGCCCAACCGGTTGCCCTCCGGCAGGTTTTCAAACGTGAGGTCCAGCCAGCGCATCCGCTCTAATGCCCGTATCAGCGCTCCGGCCAGTTCATCCTGATTTTCCTGCGGATCAGTCAGGAAATCGAATGCCGGAGAGGACCCGAAGACCGGCGGCCCGCCACGCCAGGCCAAGGCAGCCTTCCAATCGCGCCGCCGGAACAGCGGGACAAACCCAGCCAGCTCCTGACCGCGCCACAGGCATAGGCAAGCAGGCTGCTGCCCGACGGCAACCGCCGCACGCGCCCAAGGCAGAAAGAACCCAGGCCTGTCATAGGCGCCGGCGCCGGCCCCTGCAGACAGCGCCCCGAGATGTTCTTCCATCGCCTGCAGTTCACCCAGGCTGCTAACTGTTTCAACACGCAGCGGCTGCATGTGTGGCTCTCCCTATCCCTGCCGATCCTGCGGCCTGATTACGCCCCGAGGCCCGCTCGCTGCTTGCGGCCAGACCCAAGAAGGAAACTCTGGCGGCCGCCGCTTGGCCAGCTGATGCTGAATCGCCGCGAACAGAACCTGCGGCACGGCATGCGCCATCAGCTCCGCTGCCCTCGCCACACGCAGATCCAATGCCGATAGCGCCTGCTTGCGCTGACTATGCGTGGAGAAACTGGAATTCGGAGCAAACTCTGGCGGCAGAATGGCGCTCTTCGCCAGACCGGCCGCAGCCAGCACCGGCGCAAGTGCCCTGTCCGGCTCCCTGCGCAGAGCCTCGAACTCAACCTCGAAGACACGTCCCTTGCCCAGCTGCCGCTGCAACCGCCGCATGCAGCGCTTGTGAAACACGTTCGAGGCGCAGCCCCGCCCGATCAACAAGGCGCGCTTGGGGTAGGGCGGCGGCCGGCGGCCATAAGACCACAGGCGGGAGCGCAGGAAGCCCTGACTCTGCCGGGTGACGCACAGGAAGAGGGCTGTTGGGACGGCCTTGGCGATTGCCGGACCAAGCAGCGTATGATGAGGCGACTTTTCTACCCATGCTGCCGCCCCTGTGCGCTGCACCAGTTCCTCCATCAACCGGCAAAAGAGCTCCGCCGGGCTGGCGCTGGCCTCTGCAGCCTGCTCCCCCTGCTGGCGCGGCATGCTCAGAAGCCGGAAGTACTCGCTGCTGAGGAAGTCCCCCGCCGCATCGGCACGCCAGCCGGGACCAGGCCAGGGCTCCATGGCGGGAGCAAAATGGGAAAAAAAGACGCTTTCATGAACCCCGTGGTGACGCTCTGCCGTTACTGCGGAAATTCCCGGCTGTGCTGCCAGCAGGTTGGCTGCAAGCGTGGTGCCGGATCGTTGCAGGCCCAGAACAAAAATAGGTGTGACGTTCGGCATGCTCATATCCGCCCCGTGGCCTGCGTTCGCAACCCGCGGTAAGCGCGGCGCAGGTTGAACAGCAGCATATGAGCGGGCTGGCGCAACGGCAGCACATAGGCTGGCACCAGTGGAATCACCTCGGGACGGAAGGCCGATTTGAACTGTGCCCGGTTTTCGGCTCCCCGCGTGCCGCCGGAGCCGCTAGCCCCGGGCAACCCCGCGGCCCCGGCCATATCGTAGTGTGCAAAGCCCTGTTCTTGTGCGGCTTTCAAGGCCTCCCAGACCAGCGGATAGCCCGCTGCAGCGCAGGAACAGTCCGTGGCGCGCGCCAGAACCAGCCAGAAGGCGCGGCCGCCGTCCGCGACCATTACATGACCCGCCACCAGCCTGTCTTGCTGCCAAGCCAGAAGAAACGCCCCCTTGTCCCGCGTCATCCGCCATTGCGCTTCGACCGGCGGCACGGATTCAAGACCCAATCCGCGGCTGCGAAAGAAATTCTTCATCAGGGGCTCGAACTGCAACGCCTCCTGAAGACTCGCTGCAGGGCGCACATCGATGCCGGCCTTCTCCGCCTTGCGGATTTGGCGTCTGCAGCGCTGTTTCAATCTGGATTGCAACTGCTCCTCGGTCCCATGCAGAGCAACCAGGCCGGTTTCCGTGTGCTGGGACTGTCCGCTTTCAGGAAGCCGGACTGCGCCCGCGGCCTCTAGCAGGGCGCAAATCTTCATCACATCCTGTTCACCGCTCCAGCGCGGGTTCAGTTGCATCGAGCAGCATCCTTCCCGGCGCAGCCGTTCTGCAAACGCAGGCAGAATACGGGCCAGGTCGTCCGGCGTTCTTGTGACGGGCCCGCGCCGGAAATTGGCCAGATAGCGTCCCGGCGCCATCCGGGTCAGCCGAACGACACCGAAACCGGCAAGACTGCCGTCCGGGGAATAGGCGGTCATTGACACGTAATGGTGGCGCGGCGGCGGCGGGCAATTTGCCGTGTAGTCTGGCGACTGAAGCCAGGTGGCGGAAGGGCAGCCTTGCAGGAAGGCCCTTAGTTCACCAAACGCCGCGGGCGGCAAGTACTGATCCAAGCTGACCCGGATCCCAGCATCTGCGGCACAAAGCGTCTGCAGCATCGTCACAGCCTCCCCTTGCCATCTGCAAGGATATCTGCCCGCCTCGACCGGCGGTTCGCCAGCAGGCCCCGCTGCCCTGTCAGCCCCCGCAATGCGTCCTCAAGCTTCAGCAGCCAAAAGGCAAGGCCGCCCCGCCGCACGCCCCGCAGGCGCCGGACCTGATATGACCCGGTTTCGAAATCCCTCAGGTAATGCGTCCTGCGCCCGAATTCGAAACGCACAGGCTGTCCCTGCCCGATCACCGCCTGAAGACTGCGGTACATAACGCAACGCCCCGGCGACAATTCGGAAAAGGCTTCGTCAAATTCAGAAAACAAGCCGTACCATGTGCTTTGGCAGCGGACCGCACAGAAAGACGCGATGTCCTGTTCACCCGCCCGCAACAGAACCAGGCTGCCGCAGCCCCGCGCTGCGAGGCGCCGCCACAACTCCTGAAGAAAAGCACCGCCGCCCAGCAAGGCCGCCAATCCGGTTCCCGACTTCTGCTTCCAGCTGCGCTGCGAAAGCTTGAGCATTCTTTGAACCGGCGCATTGTCCTGCGACTGAAACACGTCCAGCTCCGCCTTGGCCTCTTGCAACTGCCTGTTGCTGACGCGGACTTTCTTGCGAAAGGAACGGCTGCGGGTTTGAAGGTAGCTTTCCCAATCCCTGAGGTTTTCTGCGATAGAGCTGCCCTGAGCGCGGTCCTGCCACAGCTCCAGCCCGCCAAGCCGCAGGCAACGGGTAGCCAGCACATCGCGGGTGCAGACCCGGAACAGGGCCAGTTCGATGCCCGCCCGCGGCGCCGCCCTGCAAACGGCTCCGAGCAGCGCCCTTAAGGCTTCACGGCTGGTGGCGAGGAACTCGAAAAATCCGGCATAGTTGCACATCCAGCCGGTCAGCACCCGCGGCCGGTAGAAGGGCAGCAGCTTGCTGAACCGCTTGCGGACCAGGCACATCGGCGCGGCAGCGACCATTCTCCCTGCCTGAAAAATGGTGATGATCCGCAGATCACCGGCCGGGCCAAATCCCGCATGCTGTGCCGCAAGCCAGTCAAAGGAGGAATACAGACGCCCGCGGCAGCGTTCATGCATGCTGCGCCACTCCGTTTCCAGCTGCGCGACGTCTTTCCAGCGGCGCAGGATCCGGGTCTGCAGCTGTTCTGGCGCTGCTGCTTTCAGGGCCGCGCCGTCATTCATCGGCCATCCTCCGCGCCGGCGCCCAGCGCACGCTGTGCACCCCAGCCATGGACCGAAGAATTCCAAACCCCATTGCCGCATGACCCAGCACAAAGAACCGGGCCGGGCCGGAGCCGGGCAACCGTGCGGCAGGCGGCCAGACCAGCGCTCCAACCGCCACCCCGTAAACAGCCAGCTGCCCCAGCAGGGCGGCGGAATAGATACCACCTTGCGAAGCCGCCGCGGCGAGGCTCAGCGCCAGCAGCACAGGCAGGAGAAATGCCACCAGCCGGCGCAGCCCTTTGTGCAGCAGCAGTTGCAGCGCGTAGAGCCCGTGTTTACCGGGGTTCATCAGCCTGCGCATGCGCATCAGGGCCCGCCAGCCCCGTTCTGTAGAGCGGACCCTGCGCATGAACTCGTCCCCGGTATGACTGGTGACAACTTCCTGCGCCAAGGCCCTGGGTTCAAACACCAGACGGCGGTGCTTTGCCGGGGCTTGCACCGAGATGTAAAAGTCGTCGGCAACATCTCCGGGGACCCGCTCAGGCACAAGTTCGCGGCGCATGGCGTATAGTGTTCCTTGGGCCGAAACGGCTCCCCCCAGGCGGCTCTCAGCTGCTTTCAAGGCCGCATCATACGCCCAGAACAATCGCTCAGCCCGCGCCAGCCAGCCACCACGTCCCTTGCCGTGCTGCGGTTGCAAGCGGCCGCAGACACCACCGGTTCCCTGCCTTGCGAAGGGTGCCAGCAGATGCCGCAAGGCACCTGGCGCCAGCATGCTGTTGGCGTCGGAGAAGACCACCACATCTGCATGGATCCGGGCCAGCCCGGCAGTCAGCGCCTGCGCCTTGCCGCCATGCTCCGGCGTCTGAAAGGCACGTATGCGCGGGCTGTTCAGCGACAGCGCCTGCTGCAGTGTCGCGTCCTCTGAGCCATCGGAGACCACCAGAACGTCTACCCGGTGCGGACCGCAGTCCTGTTTCAGGACGGTCTTCAGCTTGTCCCGGATCGCGGCTTCTTCATTGCGGGCTGCTATCAGCACCGTGGCATGCAGCGGCGTTTCCGGGGGCAGCGGCGTCCGGCGACCAAAAATTCCGGCCAGAATGCACCATAGCAGCCCGTACCCCGCCAAAGAGAAGGCAACCAGCCCGGCGCATACCCAAAACAGCAAGATCATTCTGCTGCCCTCCCCAGCGCTGCCGCGGAATGGGTGCGGAACAGATCAAGCTGGCGGCGTGCATTGGCTGCCAGTGAAAATTCCTCCTCCACCAGCCTGCGCCCTTGGCGGGCGATGGCATAGGCCGCCGCCGGGTTTGCCTGCACGTCTTCCAGCGCCCTAAGCAGGTCTGCAACTGATCCCGGCTCAATCAGGAAACCGGTCTCGCCCGGGCGGATCAGCTCGGGAATACCGGACACATTGGTGGAAATGACCGGCCGCTGGAACGCAAGCCCCTCAATCGCAACATTGGGAATGCCCTCCGTTCGCCCGGCCGGGCCGATCACCGAAGGCACAGCTATAACATTGGCGCTTTCATAAAGTGTGCTGACCGCAGCAAAATCCTGCTTGCCCAGGAACCTCACCCGCTCTCTCAGGCCCAGGTCTGCTGCCAGCGCTTCCAGCTCTGCGCGCTCCGGTCCGTCCCCTGCCAGCGAGCAGCGCCAGTCCGGAATATCTGTTGCGGCAAGCGCCCGGAGCAGCACGTCAACACCCTTTCGCACCTGCAGCGAGCCGACATAGACCACGTGGAACGGCCCGTCCTGCGACGGCGGGCCAAGCTGCGGGATGCTCTCCACATCGACGCTTGAGTGGATAACCTGAATGTCCTCTGCGCGCAGGCCGCGGACGTGACTGGCCAGGAACGCGCGCCCGAAATTGCTGATGGTGCGGACAAAGGCGGCTTCACCCAGCTTTTCCGCAAGCAGGCGCTGGGTCCGGAAAATATCATGGGCACGGCAGCTGACCGAATAGGGGATGCCGGTCAGCCGGTGAATCACCCAAGCGGCAGTTGCGGGATGACCTGCAAATTCTGCATGGACATGATCGGCGCCCCAATCTGCCAGTTCGCGGGCAATCGCAGAGGCCGCAACGGACACAACCGCGGACTTGCCGGCCAGAACCGGCTTGCCGCCCTGCTGCGCGCCGATCACCGTCAGCGGACCGGCCAGGCGGCCCAGGCCGGCCGTGAAACTGGCGAGTGTGCGCGGGCTTACCAGACCGACATGGCGGGCAATGGCACGGGTCGGTCTGGCAAACTCATGCAGCACTTCGGAGGAGTTATAAGGCGCCAGGTGGTACAGCCGGACGTCGGCTCCCGATTCCAGGAACTTCATCACATCCCGCAGAATGAAGGTTTCAGTGAACTTCGGATATTCCGTGACGATGACTGCCAGCCGCATGTCAGTTACCCTTCCCCCCGCTGCCTGCTTGGCCTGTGCCAGCTTCCCCGGCGTCTCCCCCAAGGCTTAACGTCCGGGCCGCCACGCAAAGTGCTGGCAGGATCCACATAAACTTAGTGTCCTCGTTGGGCATGAACAGCGACGCGATCAAAAACGCGGCAAAACCGTAGGCCACTGCCTTGGCAAAAACCGACAGGCCTGGCACCCCGGCACGCGCGGTCTGTGCAGCTGCCTTCAATGCGGTCAGCATTACCCCCAGGAACAGGGCCAGCCCGATCAGCCCGAGTTCAGCGGCAACTTCCAAATAACTGTTGTGCAGCTGCCGCGGCACCGGTTCCCGTCCCGGATACCAGCGGAAATCCTCACCAGCGTAGAAATGCGGATAGTTGCCGGGGCCAACGCCAAAGACCGGGTTTTCCCAAAGCAGCTGCAATCCGATTAGGTTATAGGAGAACCGGCGCAGCAATGTGCGGTCCGATCCCTGCTCAAAGATTGTGCCCATCCGGTCCCAGTAGACGTCGGGAACGAATGGCAGCGACACCGCCCCCGCCGCGGCAAGGCACATCAGCATCAGCGGAAACAGGCGATGGCTGCGCTTCTGCCACATGTAGACCAGCGCAATGAGCACCAGGGCGATTGCGGCGGATCGCGCCAGCGTCAGCACCAGCGCGGCCATGCCCACCAGCACCACGGCGCCGCTGAACCATCTCAATGGTTTGTGCTCGAAGAACAGAACTGCTGCGGTCACCACTGTGCAAAGCAGCATATGCGCCGCCGTCGTGGGGTTGTAATTCGAGGCCCCCGCACTGCGCGCCTGACCCTCGAATTGGGCGGTGGTGGCGGCGGCTTCAGTTGCCACCAGCCGCACACCGAGCACAGTTTCGGCAAGGACAAACAGACCGGATACTAACCCGGTTCCCACCAGCACCCAGACCATTGCGCGTAGCCGCCCCGGGGTATCCGCCAAAGCAACAATCAGAAAGAACAGAACTATCACGCTGGCGAAACCGATCACATGCTCCTTGCCTGCCGCGCGAAATTCGCAGGTTAGATAAGATATGCAGAGCCAGATCATGAACAATATAACCAGTGACTTAGTCCGGCTGGCCGGCCCCAGCCGCAGATGCCGCGGTTTGCTGTAGCTCTGCAGCAGCAGCCCGCCCAAGGCCGCTGCACTGAGCAGCTTAAATGCCGACAGCGGCAAGGCCTTGGAAAAAATACCCGCCAGCGCGTCGAGGTGGGAAAACACGACCAGCAGCAGCGCCGCCGCATATGGGTTTAGGGCAAGTATCCCGCCAGCGGCCAAACCAGGCACCAGCAGCAGGCCTGCTTTTGGAGACAGTGCAGAATAGGAGACCAGCAGCAGCGCCAAGAAGCCAAGGCCGCCCGCCAGCAGCATATATCCGGTCAGCCGCCAGATCATGCCCGGTGCGCCTCCTGGCGCTGCCGGCTGCGATGCCTGCGTGCTCTCAGGCGTTTGTGAACTGCCTTGCTGAAGCCGGCCGCCAGGATCACCAGATACCAGTATGCGTTGCCCTGAAAGCAACGCACCGTAGCATGGAAGTGCCAGGCATCGACCCAGGCACTTGCAAAGCCAGCTGTATTTTCGCCGACATGCACCCTGCTGATCACCGCCGGATCCTCCCCTGCCCGGTTGCAGCCCTGACCCGCAGTGGTGGCCAAGTAGCCTTCTTCGGCTGCGATCCGGCGCGCCAGGCTGGAGGTGCGGTTCTGCGGCCAGCAAAACAGCACGGGCGCTTTGCCAAGGCGGGCCTTGAACTCGGTTCGGCAACGGGCCAGTTCGGCGCGGACCCTGGCGGTATACTCCGCTCTGGTCTCCAGTTGGCCGTCTGCAAAGGCGGGCGCTGCCAGGGCTGCGTCGCTTTCCGGGATTGCGGTTCCTTCAGGAACGGCCGGAGGGGCTTCCGGCAGATACCAGCTATGCTTGCTTCCGCGCATGGCGGCCCATTGCATCCAGGCGTGCTGCTTCCAGTTCTCCCGGGTGAGACGCCCCACGGCACGGGGGCCGACCGGCACCCGGGTGTGGTCCACCCCGTGCGGCTGCACGTCGAAAACCTTGTCCGGGCTGTCCCGGTCCAGCGCCCGTATCTCACCCCAGCTGAGGTAACCGTCCCAGAAATCCGGCCAGCTGGTGTCCTCCAGGGTCAGCGGCGCGGGCCGGTCCGGAGCGGCAAATTCCAGAGAAACAAACAGCGTCGCCCGCATGCGGTGCCGGCGCAGGATCGGGGCCGCCGCAACCCAGTTGTCCAGATAACCGTCATCGAAATGCAGCAGCACGGTTTCCGCAGGGACGGGCAGGCAGGCACGGCGGCGGCGGATGAATTCTGCGGTATCCATCGCCGTGCAGCCCATCCGCTGCAGCTGCGACAGCTGACGGTCCAGAGTTTCCGGTCGAACCGAGGTTTCAGCCGCCCAGGGCAGCCAGGAAGCATCGGCACTGACACTGTGCCAGGTGAGGCATGGCACGCCGCCGCGGCGGCGCATCCAGCCATCCGCGATCCACAGCCAGCCAGCCAAGGCTGGCAGGCCAGTCCAGGCCGGCACGTTTTCTGCCGGCAGCGCCCCCAAAGCCGGCAGAAGCCAGGCAATCAGAATAGCGGCAATGCCAGCCCCCCAAATCACAAGCGCCCGGCGCCGCTGCGCCTTGCGGCAGCCTCCGGCCAAGGATGTGTTGTGCCTGCGCACCCCCGGTCACCTCCTTTGTCAGCCTTTCAGGTAGACCCCGAAAACATTCTCCACACCCTGCGCCTGAAGGCGGGCAGTCAAGCCTTGGAGCGTTTCCTCGGCCACGGTGCCTGGGCGTATCCCGATCACAACCCAGTTGAACCCCCTGGCTTGGTTCATGGAAAAACTCTCATCCGCACCGCCCAGATCAGTCACCTTGACCCCGTTAACAGGTGCCGCCTCGGCACGCCCGTCCAGCAGCCGCCCAAGCTGTACTACCGTCTCACTGGGACCGCCGGGCACAGCCTGAAGCGCAGTTGAACCTCCTTGCGCCTCTGCGGTTCTGGCGTTTCCCTGCTGATACTGCGCATACTGCTTCTGGCGCCCCTTGAGGCGGCGCAGCGCAACTTCGATCACCGCGGTTAAACGGCGGCTTTCCTTGTCGCTTCCGACAGCCGTCACCGCCCCCTGCCAGGGAATGGCATTGCATTGCAGGTTCATTTGTTTGGCGAGTTCCGCCAGCTTGGCCCGGTTAGGACGGCGCAGCGGCATAATGCCCAGGACACGCGGGCCGAACAGCCGCCGCAGGTCGGCGTCCGTTTTGACCGTGCTGGAAAACGTATCCGCGCATATCACAAGAAAGGCCGACGCCATGATCCAGCCGGCGATGGCAAAGACGGTATTGACGATTACCCTCGGAAAGGCGGGGTAAACCGGCACGATTGCAGGATCGATGACCCGTAAAGCAGCAAAATTGTTGGCCCTGGCCAACCGCAGCGCGTTGATTTGATCTTCCAGCTCAGAGAAATTGCCATTGCCCTTGGCTATTTCCTGGCTCAGCACTTCTTCCATCCGGCGCGAGGCGGCGTCAGCCTGGGCGCGGGCATAGGAAACATACTCCTCGGCCACGAAATTGGCTGCCGCCGCGGCCGCCTCGGGCTTGCCCCAATAGACTTTGATCTTAAGGATGTAAGTGCCTTCAATCATATCCACATCAATGGAATCCTGCAGTGTCAGCACTGCGTCAGTGTAGGGATCGATCTGCACGTGGCGTCCAGAGTTCACGATGTTGTAGACCCGGCGGGCACTGCGCCGGAAACTGGTGAAGCGCTCCGCAATCTGGTTCTTGAGACCCGTAAGCCGGCGGTCAGCTTCTGATGGGGCTGAAGCCGCAGCCGCCGGCCGCGGCAGTCCTTCAGCCTGCTCCGCTATCATCCGGTCAACGGTCTTGGCGGCGATTTCCCGGCTCAGGAGATATTCGATATGCGTTTGCGTCAGCAGATTTGCCGGGTTGATTGTGGTTGAGCGGACAAAGTTCTGGCTGAAGGCCAGTTCTGTCTGGGTCGGCAGCAGCGAAACCTTGGCCGACGCGGTGTACACTGGCGAGAGGTACAGGAGAAAGGTGCTGATTGCGGCGGTACCGCCGACCAGCACTACAAAGGTGAAGGCCACCAGTCCCCAGTAGTAGCGCAGCAACTGGCGGTAATGAGCAATCATGGCCGTCCTCCCGGACGGTTGCGTGCTACTCCGCAGCAAAGTCCCGTCAAACGTGCTGCAATCGCCTGCCGCCGCCAGCTCCTGGTCATGATGAAATTACCGACGATTGCAGCAAGTAGCGCTCGACGAAATGCCGGGCCCCCCTCGATGTGGTGGAATAGGTCGCATAGTTGGCAAATCCGCTGCGGCCGATGCCGACCGGTTCGCAATGTTCAATTCTGGCCCGAACTCTGAGGCGGCAAATACGGCCGGACTTGCGTTTCCGCACCAGCATCAGAAAATGCTCGCCTTCCGGAAAAGGGCGGGTGGAGACAAACTGCACAATCTCGTCCGAAATGCCGCAGATCGCTCCGACGTGGGTGCTGTTGCCGGCGGACAGTTCAACTTTACTGTCAGGGGGGCAATTGAAGCCGGTCCGCAGCCATTTATGCTGCGCCAGCGGACGGAATTGGTCCGCAACTCCGGACAGCGCAAGCCGGGCGGATTTCGTCAGCACGCAGAAGCCGACATAGGCCAGAAAGCCAAAAGCAGCACGGTAGCGGATCGGAGTGCGGCAGCACATCCGGTTGAATCTTGCACGCAGGTTCTTGGGTGTTTCGTGGGTCATCAGCGCCTGTGCGAAACCGACAAGCCCCGGTCGGATACGGAAGCGCTCCTCGTAACCGGGCGCCTCCTCGCGGTAGAGGTCTTCGATTTCCGGCCGGATCGGGCGCGGGCCGACAAACACCATGTCGCCGCGCAGGATGTTGATAAGCTGCGGCAGTTCGTCCAGCCGCGAACGGCGCAGATAAAGGCCGATGCGGGTTTCCGTCATAGAGCGGCGCGGCAGTGTCCGGTCACTGGTCACGGTTTCGGCGCTGTGGCTGAGCGTGCGGAACTTCAGGATATTGAATTCTTTCCGGTCCTTGCCAAGACGGCGCCCTGCATAAAACACGGGGCCGCGAACCAGCAGTTTTTGCATGATAATGATCAGCAGCATAAGCGGGCTGGCAAGCGGCAGCAGCAGCAACGCCAAGCCACGGTTGATCACGGCATCCAGAAGCGGCCTGGAAGGCGCGTAACCGGTGCGCAGCTCAGCGCCGCTGAGCAGCCCCTTGGCCTTTACGCCTGAAAAGGGATCAGAAGCCGGACCCGGAACAATTTCTTCCGCCCCGATACCCTCTGTCGCCTCCGCAGCGCCTGAACGCTGCATTTTTGGTTTGGCCCTGCGGCTTACCGCCCCCGGTCTCCGCGGAGAAACAGTAATCTGATCCTCAATACGAGTTGAAGCGCCGCCCCCCCCGGACGGGCCGCGAAAGAAAACCCGGTTCATTGTATACCCCCATACAATTCCCAGTATTTGAGATAGTTCCGCAGGCCCGTTCACCGTCCCTTAAAAATAGGAAACGGTGAAATCTGCGATGTCCCCTGCCCCCATTGCAATGGAAGGAGACGATTCGTGTCAATTGACCAACCGGCATACGCCAAAGGGCGTACAGAACCATAACTCATTGTTTAAAGTAATAAATTAAAAATTGATGCCCACACCCTTTGGCCGATCGGCCGTGCGTTCCGCCGCGGCAGAACAACAATTTCCCTCAAACCAATGGCCGTATTCAGGAACGGAGCTAAGGTGATTAGCTGGTAAAGAATTCCTTGGTTTCAGGAAAGTGCCGCGTATGAAGCAGCGGGGAACACTGCAAAATATTATCTCGGTCACTTTCTGGAAAACCGCCGGGATGGGGCTGAGCCTGATAATTGCATTGGCCATTGCAAACCTGTTTGGCGCGGGGCTTGCAACGGATGCCTTTTTCTTTGCCCGCCGGCTGGTCTCGAATGCTGCCGCCGGGCTGGAACGCGCCTTTCATCTGCTGCAGGTTCCGCCGCTGGTACGGCTCGCGGAGACCCGGGGACCGGACGCATTGTCCGTGCATTTGCGCAAGCGGCTCTGGCAGGTGTTTCTTGCAGCTGCAGTGATATGCGCTGCAGCCTTTGTTTTTTCCGAGCAGATCGTGGCGCTTCTCGCCCCTGGTTTTTCCGGCGCACAGCGGCAGGCCGCAGAAACCTATTTCCGGGTTCTGCTGGCGGTTCTGCCGCTGTCCGCCGCAACAGCGCTGGCGGGAGCGACACTGAACGCGCTTCGGCTGTTCCGGATGCCCGTGATTGCCCGGCTGATACCGCGTCTTTGCGCGGTCGCCGCCTTGGCTCTGGTGCCCGTATTCGCCTTCGGCATTGGCGCCGTTGCGCTTGCAATTGCAGCAGGCACGGTTTTGATGGCAGGACTTTTTGCATTCTGCCTCCGCCAGGCCTTGGCCCGCAGCTGGACGCCTGTCAAAACGCCTTCCCCGCAGGTCCCCTATTCGCAGCGGCGCATCTGGGCGATGCTGCTGTCGCAGTTTCACGTGATCGGTGCAGCCTGGATCGACATGGCCATGGCTTCGCTGACCGGAGAAGGCGGGATAGCCACGCTGGAGTTTGCCCAGAGGATGACCAACATGGCGCCCGGCGTGGTCACCAGCAGTGTGGTGGTTGTTTACTATACTGAATTTGCGAGCCATCTGGCTCAGGACAACCGGGATGCATTCCGGACCAGCGTGCAGGAGGCCCTGCGGGCCACGCTGTTTTTTGTAATGCCCGCCGCCGTTGCGCTTTTCATGCTGAACAGGCCGCTGGTCTCGGCGCTGCTGGGGCATGGCGCGTTTGCCCCCTGGGCGGTGGCACAGACAGCCGGCATTGTCGCCTGGCTGGCTCCGCTTCTCCTGGTCAATGCAGTGCTGGGAGCCTTGGCATCAGCACTGTTCGCAGACCCTCGGCTGCCGCATGTCAGGATCATTGCCACTTCGATCAGCGCTGCCCTGGCTGTCAGGGTTGCTCTTAACTGGTTGCTTCTGCCCGAATTCGGCATTCTGGCAGTGCCCGCAGCTTCGCTTGTTTCAATGACCCTGCTGATGGGGCTTTTGTACTTCTGGCTGATCCGCTCCCACGGGCCGCTAATTAAGCTTCAGGAAACATGGCCTTTTGCCGCAATGGCGATTGCCTCTGCGGCTGCCGCCATCGCGATCCGGCTAGCTCAAACAGCGGCCGGATCCGGCACTGCCGGCCGGGTTGAAATGATCCTGTTGATCGCCCTCTGCACCCTTTGCGGCGGGCTGGTCTATGTGGCCGCTGCAACGCTTCTGAAAGTCCCGGAAACCGCGCGGATCCGTCTCTTGCTGCACAAGGCTGTGCGCCGGGGGGCTGCGTGAACCGCTCACGGGTCATCCCAAAATCGCCGCCGCTGCGGCTGCATCTGCGCCGCAATGCGCTGCCATTCCCCTTCGGCAGCCCGCACACCTCCCTGACCCGCAACGGGCGGTTTGCAATTCGCGAAGGGCTGCGCGCTCTGGGACTGCCCAAGGGTGCGAAAGTGCTGCTCCCCGCCTGGCATTGCGGGTCCGAGGCAGACGCGGTTCTGGCGGCCGGCATGAAGATTTCCCTTTACCGGCTGCAGCAGGACCTGTCCGCGGATCTTGATGACATACGGCGCCAATTGCAGGGCGGCGCTGTCGCGGCGGTCTATGCCATCCATTACTTCGGCTATCCGCAACCCCTCAGGGAACTGCAGGCCCTGGCGCGGGAACACGGAGCAGCGGTGATCGAAGATGTCGCGCTCGGTCTGTTTTCCTGCACCCCTGACGGCGCCTCACTGGGCGGACAGGGGGACATGTCTGTGTTCAGCCTGGTGAAAACACTGCCGTTGCCGGATGGTGGTGCGCTCTGGCTGCGGCGGCCCTGCTGCAAAGCGACGGACCGGCTGACAGCAATGCCGTTGCGGCCCGCGCTGGCTGGCCTGAAAGGCGTCCTGCGGCGCGGGATTGCGGCTCCCCGGCCAGTAGCAGATGCGCCCGCGCATCTGCTTGAAGCCTGGCACCCTCGCGCCGGAATATCCGAAACGGACATGGGCGGGCGAATATCTCCATTCAGCCGGATTCTGCTGCGTATGGCTGACAGCGGCAAAGTGCGTGCCGCCCACCGGGCAAATTTCAAAACCCTGCAGGACAACGTGCCGCGGCACGCCGGAATGCACTCCCTGATGCCGGACCTGCCAGCCGGCGCCTGTCCGGCATTTTTTCCGCTGTTCACCCGGAACGCGGACCGGGTGCATGCTGCCCTGCACGCGGAAAACATCCAGTCCGTGCGCTTCTGGCGGCAGTTCCACCACGCGGTGGACCTAGCCAGCCATCCCGAAGCTGAGGCGCTCAAACGCTCAGTGCTGCGGCTGCCTGTGCATCCGGGCCTCCGGCCGCAGGATCTGCAACGGATCTGCGCAGTGCTGCACCAGATCATCTGACCCCCTTCAAAGCTGGCAGAAGCGGACATCATCCAGCAGCAGTTCCACCGTCTGAGGGTTTGAATTTGCGGTCACCCCGACCTGGAAACGGTCAGCCTGTTCCTGCACGGCAACATCCATGTGGCGGGACACGACTTCCTGCGTCAGAACCGTGGTGCCGCGGGCGTCGCTGACCACTTCGCCATCCAGCCTCACAACCGAACGGCCCTGTTCCCCGGCGCCCAGCGTCACCTGCCAGGACAGCTCATGCCAGACACCCGCCGCCATCATGTGCGGAACCGATGGAAGAAACGCCTGTTTGATGCCGATCTTGGAACGGTCCACCCGCAGCATTCCGCGGCGCAGGTAGAGCCGCACACCTGGATTGGTGTCCAACCCGCATGAGGCGCACTCAAGGTCCATCAGGATCAGGCTGTTGAGCGGTGTGCCGGGCGGAAAATAGAACCGGGCCTGCATCAGGACCACGCTGCCGGCCTGCAGCGGCTGGAAACGGTGAACATAGTCCGCCTTACCGACCTTACCCTTTTGTTTGGGACCTGCTGTCAGGCGCGCCACCTGATTTCCCGGATGCAGCGGGTCCTCGGCGGGAACCGCCGCGCCGCGCTGCAATTGCACATGCGCGAAACCGCGCCCTTCGCCGGCATCGTCAAAACGCCAGTGCCGGCTGTCCGCGGAGCATTGGCTTGCAGCAGCGGTGCTGCCAACCGCCAGACCGGCTGCGACTGCCAGAATGAAACCCGCCCGCCTGCGCGGACGGCACTTGAGCAATGCCATTGCGGAGCTACTCTCAGTTGAACACAAGCAAAGTATATAGAGCCCATTTCCGGTTTGACCCGGGAATTGCCCTGAAGGACGGAGCAGGAGCACCATGCAACCGCAGCGCATCGCCTTTGCCCTGCCGCATCTGAAGGCGGGCGGGATCGAGATGGTGGTGAAGTCACTGCTATGCAGCCTCGACCGCAGCCGCTGGGCGCCGCTGCTGATCCTGAACCGCGCCGAGGGCGAGCTGCTGGCGCAGCTGCCCTCCGATTTGCCAATGCTGGCATGCGGAGGCAAAGGGCTGCTGCTTCGGGCCTCGGCAATGGCGCGAATGCTGCGCAAGCACCCCCCTGCGGTTCTCTACGCCGGCACAAATGCCATGAACCTCTCCGCTGTCCTGGCAGTCTGCCTGCTGCCGCTCCGGATCCGGCCGCGGCTGATTATCTCCGAACACACTACGGCGGAAAACTATCTGGCCGGTGCGCGCCATCCGCGGCTGCGGAAAACCCTGATCCGCATGCTTTATCCAAGGGCGGACCGGCTGGCGGTGCCGTTGCAAGAGATCGGCGAAGGCTGGATTGAGGCGCTGGCTCTGCCTGGCCCGCCGCTGGCATGCCTGCCGAACCCAGTTCTGAACGCGTCCGAGCTGGACCGTCTGCACCGCGACCCGCCAAACCGGCGGCAAGGGAGAATAGTGGCCGCCGGGCGGCTGATCCCGGACAAGGGGCATGACGTGCTGATCCGTGCTTTTGCGCAAGTGCGGCAGGCCTGGCCGGGCACCCGGCTGCTGATCTACGGCACCGGTCCGCAACGCTCTGCGCTGGAAGCATTGGCACGCAGCCTCGGCCTGTCGGATCATGTTCGGCTGATGGGGTATTCCCCGGACCTGTTGCGCGAATTCGCGCGGGCAGAGCTGGCGGTTCTGCCGTCTCTGCGCGAGGGGTTCGGCAATGTCGCGGTGGAGGCCCTGGCAGCAGGCACGCCGCTGATCGCCAGCCGCTGCCCGGGGCCTGAAGCGATCCTGCAAGGCGGCAAGCTCGGGGTGCTTGTTCCCCCCGGAGACGCCAATGCCCTGGCCGGTGCAATCCTTGAGGCGCTGCGCTCGCCTCCGGAGCAAAATTTGCTGGCTTGCGGACAGGAGGCGGCCGCCGCCTACTTGGAAGAACGCGCCGCTTTGGCGTTTGACAGGTTCGCAAGCGGATTGTTGTCCGCGGATAGTCCTCCGCACTCCACGGCAGGCCGCAAAGCAGCAGGCATCCGGTAGGGCGGGGTCCCTGCTGCGAAGCCTGGGCGGCCAGCAGCCGCTACCCCGGTTCCGCCACTGCAAACCCGCCGCGGCGGACTTCCACAAGATCCCCGGGCAGAACCTCTGTGTCCAGCGCAGCCGGCAGCACCTGCTCTCCCTGACCGGCATTGCGGCGGATGCGGTACTCCGGCGGCAGCAGCGGACCTGTGGCAGGCACTTGGCCCAACGCCGCGGACAGCGCCCTTATCAGTTCGCGCGAGGCGGCGATTTCGGCTTCTTCGGTGCGGATGGCGGCCATCACCCTGGCCAGCTCCGCGGTGATGTCTTCCGCTCGCATCCGGCGGGCATCCTCGACCGAGGCCAGCAGGTTGACTTCCGCCTGACGCGCACGGGCTTCATAGCTGGCCGACAGCATCAGTTCGATATTCTCGTCGTTGTAAATGCTGCGCAGCTGGCGCACCCGCTCAGTGCTGGTCAAACCGCGGTCAAGAAGGCTTTCGAGATCCTTCAACGCTTTAGCGCTGGTTTCAATTTGCTCACGCAGAATGGCCTGCTGATTGGCCAAGGCACTGGCTTCCCTGGCGGCCAGATCCGCCTGGGTCTGCGCAGAGGCCGCCCGCACCCGGTCGCGTTCCACCCGGGAGCGCAGGATCGCCAGTTGCTCGGCTATCAGCTGGTCCGCCTCCGGCCCGGCCAGAGCCGAAAATTCCGCATCTGGCTGCAATTCGACCGCACCGGAACTTTCTGCCAGCAGCCGCAGCCGTTGCGCATGCAGATCCACCATTGCGGACCGGCGCACCGCAATCTTGGAGCGTTCGTCCGCGATCCGTATGTCCAGCTGGCTGGAGGCTGTCTCGCTTTCGCGCGGGTACAGCCCGCCGGACACTGCCAGGATGCGCCCGACCGTCAGCCCCTCGCGAAACGCGATTTCACCGGGCGAGACAACATCGCCCAGCGCGTATACCGGACGCCAGCGCGCTATGCTCACTGCAACTGATGCCGGCAGGCCCGTGCGATCGCTCAGCAAGGCTTCAAGCTTCGCCTCCAGTTCCGCCGGGGTCTGCCCTGCCGCCGGCACTTCGCCAACGACATGCAAGGAAAGCTTGCCATCGGGCCGGATCCTGTAGTCCCGCGACAGGTCTTCGCGGTTCAGCACCGAGATGCTGACGTCGTCTCCCGGCCCCAAAGCTGGCGATCCCGCGACTGCCGTGGCAGCAGCCAGGCAGACAAACACGGCCACTCCGGCGAACCGGGCCTGCAGCTTGGTATTGAAAGTGCGGCGGGCCATCCGCGGTCCCTCCTTATGCCAATTGGGTCAGCCGACGAAGGCGGACCGCTTTCTGGTGCGCAATTGTTTCAGCTTGCGTGCTCTTTTACCCACCGGGCGCAGCAGGTCCTGGGTGGTCAGCAACAGGTCGCCCCAGCCGTAACGGCGGCAGACACGCAGCCGGTGAAAAGTTTCGAATTCATCTCCCAGACGATCCAGGAACGGTGTTGAGCGCAATGTGTTCGAGGTCTTGAGACCACGCTCAATGGCAGCCTCGATCCCCCGCCAGGCCATGATCCGTCCCGGAGAAATTTTGCCGTATGTCTCGTCGAAATCCAGAACCAGCCCGTAAGAGGTGCCGCCTGCCTCGACGCACAGGCTGCTGGCCGCCGGGCGTCCGTCAATGGTCAGCAAATGCACCGCCATCGTGCCGCTGGCTGACATCCGCCGCCAAAGCTCCTGAAAGAAAAGCCGCGTGCGTTTGCCGGTGCCGATGTCAGTGCCCAGCCGGGCTTTCCAGGTCCGGGCCGAAAGCGCCAGCGCAGCCTCCAGGATGCGGTCGGCTGCGGCACCAGGACTGTCTGCGGTCAGCATTTCATGCTCCCGCTGCTGCAGTGCCCGGCGGCCGGCGCGCAGCGAACTTCGGAACTTCCTGCTGCGCCGCGCCAGGCAAGCCTCCAGACCATCATCATGGCGGCAGACCACTGCCCGGATTTCCTGGCGCTGCCGGGTGCGGAACCGGCTTCCGCCCTCCGTCCCGCTGATCCGGGCAAATGCCGCCGCCGCCCGCATCGGCGTCAGATCCGCGATGTCGCAGTCCCGGGCCGCCAGCATTTCCTCCAAAAGCGCGGCAGCATCCGTCTCTTGCCCCGGTACGGCCAGCACATCGTGAAACCCCGCCCGGTCGCTGCACAGCATCGACAGTTTGCGCATCTGCGGCCCGCCCCGCCACAGCGGTTCCCGCTTCACGCCCAGCGGCAGCGCCGCCGTCAGCTGGCCATCCCGCCAGGCACAGCCGATCCTCGGTGCGGCCCCTTCCCCGAAGGCCGAGGACCAGGACAGAATCCAGTCCATTGACGAAAACGGTCCTCCGCCGGAGGCGCCATGCAGTTCCGTCCAGGCAGGCTTCAACGCTTCCAGCGTGCCAAGATCCGTTATGATTTCCGTTCTTACACCCACAATACCCGCCAGCCAGCACACATCTATGCAACCTAGAGGGCCTTCAGGCCTTGTCCACGCGGGCGGCTGAATATTCCGCCGCCATCTGGACAGGCAGATTACCGCAAGACCGGGGCCAAACCGTCGGCGGATAAAGGACCAGTGTTTTTCCGGAGCGGCAAAGCGCCGGGCAGACCGGGCAGTTCCGGCACGCGGGCGCCGGAAACCGCCGGGCCGGCTCAAGAGGATAGCAGCCGGCGCAGCATCAGCCTAGCAATGTGCCATGGCACGCGGAACACCGCGGCCGCTGGAAGATCAAATCAAACGAATGGAGTGTCTCACATGAAAAAATTCGCGCTGACCGCCGCCGCCCTCACGGCTCTGGCCGCTTCGCCTCTGGCGGCGATGGAATCCATCACCGAAGCCGATACCGACGGTAATGGCACCTATTCCCTGGAAGAGCTGCAGGCGGCCTTTCCCGATCTGACAGAGGAAACCTTTGCGACCATCGACGCCAATGCCGACGGCGAGGCGGATCTGGCTGAGGTGAAGGCAGCGGAGGAAGCCGACCTGCTGGCAACGGCCGGCTGATCCCGCGGCAAGGCGGCTCCCCCTAACCCCCAGCCGCCTTGCCACTTACCTCGTCCCAAAAGTTAAATGGTGCAAGGCCCTGCTCTGCAGGGCCTTTTTTCACGCGGCCACTTGCGAAGCTGCCGCAGTTGCGCCTGTCCGCCCGCTACCGCTGCGGCTTGCTCAGCGCTGCCAGCCGTTGCGGAGCGGTCACTACGATATGCTTGCGGGAGGATTGAACGATACCGTCCCTTTGCCAGGCCGACAAAAGGCGGCTCACCGTGTGCAGCGTGGTGCCGGTCATCTCGGAGATATTCCGTCGGGTCACGGGAAAGGCGATCTCGATCCCCTCCTCCACCACGCGACCCGACTGGGTTGCCATCCGATGCAGCGCCGCCGCAACGCGCTGCTCCACTGCTTGCGTCGCCAATTCAGTGATCCGCGTCTGCATCTCGCCTAGCCGCCGCCCCAGGGTTTCGTAGCTTTCAGTGGCAAAGCCCTGGTATTCGGCAGTAAACTTCGCCCACAGGCGCACCGGCCAGGACAGCGCCAGCGTTTCCGAGGCGGCCACTGCGGTTGCCGGGTAGGTATCGCGGTTCAGCGCGGGCGCAATGCCGAACAGCTGACCCGGCGAAATATGCAGCGCAATGATCTGCTCTCCGCCCTCCGTGGTCTTCACCACCCGGACATAGCCATCCAGCAACAGGTGGAAGCGCTCGGCATCGTGCCCTTCGCGGAAGATTTCGGCGCCTTCGTCATAGCGCCTGGGCAGCGCCTGATCGAGGATGTCGCGGATCTGGCCGCGCTTCAGGAGGCTGAAGGGCGGCAGCCCGGTCAGAAGGCTTTCGTCGAGCTTTGACAAGAATGCACCGAGAGTTTGCTGCAGAACAAAGTGGTCCCGCCGCCGTTATCGCATAGTGGCGGCTGAGGAAACAACCATGCGGGAACGCGGGGTAATCCGCTCCGGAGTAAGTTTTGCTCATCCCTGCCCGCTGGCTCTGACCGCGGGGTTTGGCGAAAGATTGCGTCCCTTGCGCCAAACCGGCGGGCGGCACCTGACCAGCGCCGCCCGCCCTTCGTTGACCGGACGCGACGGAGGCCATCATGGCTGCGCGGACAAACAACACTGAGCCTGTTCTGTTTTCTTACGGCTTCCGGCCGTTCTTTCTGGGCGCCTGCCTGTTTGCCCTGCTGGCCATTCCCGTCTGGCTGCTGATCTGGCAAGGCGGCCTGGACTACAGCGGCCCTTTTCCGGCCACCGATTGGCACATACACGAAATGATCTTCGGTTACGGTGCCGCGGTGGTGGCGGGGTTCCTGTTCACAGCGGTGCCGAACTGGACCGGCCGGATGCCTGCACGCGGCTGGCCGCTGGCGCTGATTTTTGGCCTTTGGCTCTTGGGGCGGCTTGCGGCGGCCGGGTGGCTGGGACTGACCGCGCTAGGTGTGATGGCTGTGGACTGCGCTTTCCTGGCCGCCGTCATTGCCATGATCGCACGTGAAATCATCGCGGGGGAGAACTGGCGCAACCTCAAGGTCCTGGTTCCGGTCACCCTTCTTGGTGCCGCCAATGCCTGTTTTCATATCGAAGCTATGACAACGGGCGCGGCGGATGTTTCGCGCCGTCTGGGCATAGCGGTGCTGATCTTCCTGATCATGCTGATCGGCGGCCGCATCATTCCCAGCTTCACCCGCAATTGGCTGGCTCAACGGGGGGCCGCTCGGATGCCGGTTCCGTTTGGAACCTTCGATGCGGTGACGCTGGTTTTTGGTGCCGCCGCGCTGCTGGCATGGACCGCAGCGCCCTGGGCCGCCGTCAGCGGCGCGCTGCTGCTAGCCGCCGGTCTGCTGCACATAATGAGGCTGGCACGCTGGCGCGGTCTTGCCGCATTGCCGGATCCGCTGCTGCTGATGCTGCACCTGGCCTATGCGCTGGTGCCTGCCGGGCTGGTCGCAGCAGGCGGCGTGCCCTTCGGGATGCTGGAACCCGCAGCCCCAGCCCACATTCTGGGCATCGGCGCCATTGGCGGCATGACCCTGGCTGTGATGATGCGCGCGGCCATGGGCCATACCGGCCGGCCCCTGGTTGCAGGCCCTGCCCTGACCATTGCCTTCATGCTCTTGCTCGGCGCAGCAGCCGCGCGCATTGCAGGCGGCGCGGAACTGGCCGCTGGCCTGGATGGATTCACCGTCTCTTCCGGCCTGTGGACTGCCGGCTTTGCGCTGCTGCTTCTGAAGATCGGCCCATGGCTGGTCACCCGGCGCATTGGCCGCAAACAGGTCTCCGGCAAACCGGCCCGGACCCCGTCATAGCCTGCTTCAACAGCCGCGAAGCAGGTTTAGCTCACCTTATTTTTACGGCCTTCTCAGATGTTGCCAATCCGGTTAACTAGGGCTGACAGAGGACGAGGAGGCCTGAATGCGGTGGAATACTGCTGCCGCGGCGGCGTTGTCGCTGCTGGTGTGGACAGTCCAGAGCCTGGCCCAAACGGCCGGGCTCGAAGCGTTTCAGCGCCCCGAAAGGGTGCCCTTTCCCGCTTCTGCCCCCTATAGCCGCGAGGTCGCCACCCTCGGTAAAATGCTGTTTTTCGACCCGCGCCTTTCCAGCGGTCAGAACATAAGCTGCTCCAGCTGCCACAATCCTTCCTTCGGCTGGGAAGTGCCGGTCCCCAAAGCCATGGGCGCAGCAGGCACGCCAGTCCGACGGCATGCGCCGACCCTCCTAAATGCCGCCTGGATCACACCGCTGTTATGGGATGGGCGTGCCGCCAGCCTGGAAGAGCAGGCCATCGGACCGATCACTGCGGGGGACAAGATGAACGCCACCTTCAGCGGCATCACAGAACGGCTGTCGGCGGTGCGCGATTACCGGCTGTGGTTTGAGCGACTGTTTCCTGGCAAAGGCATCCGCAAGGAAACCGTGCTGACCGCGCTGGCCACCTACCAGCGCACCATTGTCAGCGGTGTCGCCAGCTTCGACCGCTGGGTGGAAGGGGATGAAACGGCCGTTTCCAATGCCGCCAAACGGGGCTTTGCGCTGTTCACCGGACGGGCAAATTGCGTGTCCTGCCACGCTGGGTGGATGTTTACAGACAACCGGCTGTATGACATCGGCTTGCAGGCTAGCGATCCGGGCAGCGGCGAACTGGAGCCGCCCGGCAAGGGCCAGATCCACCGCTTCAAAACCCCGGGCCTGCGCAATATCTCGCTGCGGGCACCCTACATGCACGATGGGTCGCTGGCATCACTTGAGGAGGTGATCCGGCACTATGCCGCCGGCGGGGCCGCGGCTCCAGGCCGCACCCCCGACATTGAAGGCTTTGCCATTACTGGCGATGAAATTGCAGACCTCATTGCCTTTCTGGAAACGCTGACGGACACCGGAACCAATGTGCCGTCCCCAATCCTGCCGGCCAACTGATGCACGCGGCTGAGGGCTCCCGGACATGAATATAAAAAGATCGATTGTCCTGCCGGTTCTGGTGATTGCGGCGGCGGCATTGTTTGCTGCAATTCTGGTTGGCGGCATGGCGGTTTTTGCTTCGGCCCGGAAGGATGCGGTGCTGGAATCCTCGCTGGAAGTCACCCGCCGCACCAGCCGCGTCACCGCCGGCATCACCACCGCTGAGGTCTACGCGCTGGAGGTGCTGTCTATGACACGGCTCATCCCGCAGGCAGAGGTGGCCCGGCAATTCCAAAGGCATTTGAATGCAATCAACAGCGACCTCACTGCGCTTCAGGACCTGCCGCTTCAGGCCCCGCTGCGGGCCGAGGTCAAGGCGTTGGACAATGCCTTGGCGGACTGGTGCGTTAAGGCGGTTGTGCTGCTGGGCATCAAGGCTGAACCAGAGGTCCCGACACTCGGCGCGCTAGCGATGAGCAGCGAGGCCGTCACCCGCCAGGCTGATACCGTGACCGCCCTGGCTGCTGAGTATGCCGGTCGGGCAGTTGCGGCGGCAAACGAGGCGCTGACTCGAATCCTGGTGCTGGGGCTGACCGGGACCGCACTGCTGATGACAGCGGCGCTGATGTTTGCCATGCGCAGGGCGCGCGGCTTTTCTTCCGCGATGCAGCTGGCAACCCGAAAGCTGCGGCGACTCGCCACCCGTGAACACCCTGCAGTTCCGGCAAGCGGAAACGAGATTGCTGCCGTGTTCACCGCGCTCGACACGCTGGAAACCAGCCTGCAGGAAAAGAAACGGATCGCCGACCGGCTGTTGCAGGAAAAAGCCCGGGCCGAAGCCGCAACCGAAACCAAATCCCGCTTCCTGGCCACAATGAGTCACGAAATCCGCACGCCCATCAATGGCGTGCTCGGGATGGCAGAGGTGCTGAATGAGACCAGCCTTACACCTGAGCAGAAGTCCTGCACCAGCACCATCCTCGCCTCTTCCGAGGCACTGCTGCGCATCGTCAACGACATTCTTGACTTCTCCAAGCTGGAGGCGGGCAAGACACAGATGCTTGAGCAGCCTTTCAACCTGCGCGACGTGATCTACGACGTGGCGGCGCTGATGTCGCCCAGCGCCACCGCCAAGGGGGTGGAAATCTGCATTGATATCCCCGAAGGCACTCCGGCGGTTTTCCTGGGTGACGGCGGACGCGTGCGCCAGATCCTGATGAACCTCGTTGGCAATGCGGTAAAGTTCACGCTGGAGGGACAAGTCAGCCTAACGCTCAACTACGACGACAGCCATAAAATTCCGCTGTGCATTGATGTGCGGGACACCGGAGTCGGCATCCCTCAAGACAGCATTGGCCAGATCTTCCACGCCTTCGAGCAGGTCGAGAGCACAACAGCCCGGCGGTTCGAGGGCACAGGTCTAGGGCTTGCGATTTCCTCGCGCCTGGCTCATGCGATGGGCGGACGGATCGATGTGGCATCTGAGGTCGGCAATGGCTCCTGCTTCACCGTATGCCTGACGCTGCCGGTGGCAGAGCCGGTTCCGCCCGCCACGCGGCCGTTTGCCGGCAGGCATGTGGCAGTCATTGCCGACCTTCCCTTTTCCCGCGATGTGAGGCTGCGCCAGCTGGAGTTCTGGGGTGCAACCGCTGTCGCTTCTCCCAGCCTTCAAGAGCTGCTGGTGCAGCTGGAAGCTCAGCTGCATGACGGTTGCCGGCCGGATCTGGTTCTGGTCGAAACAAGCCTGCCGCTGGAGCAGGCCAGGGCATTCTGCCTGCAGCTTCACAGCCTGCCGGGCTGCCGCGATCTGCCGATCGTTTTCTGTGCAGGCAGTCCCGTGATCGCCAGCTATCAGGCGCTCAGGGACTGCAGCACGGTGCATGTGCTGATGAAGCCTGCCCGCGGCAAACTGCTGCTCCAGACGCTGCAGGAAGCCCTGAACACCGGGGCAGTTCCCTCGGACGCCCCCCGTCCGCCCGATACCGGGCGCGCGGCAGACCTGTTCGGCGAGCTGCGGGTTCTTGCTGCCGAAGACAACCGCACCAACCAGCTGGTGCTGAAAAAGATGCTTGCCCCGACCGGCATTCAACTTACCATTTGCGGTAACGGCCAGGAGGCCGTTGACACATTCGCCGTTCAGGATTTCGACCTGGTGCTGATGGATATGTCGATGCCTGTCATGGACGGGCTGGAGGCGACCCGGCGCTTGCGTGAGCTGGAACGGGCTAATGGACGCAAGCCCTGCCCTGTTCTTGCGCTCACCGCTAATGTCCTGAGTGCTGATGAAACTGCCTGCCGTGCGGCCGGAATGGACGGGTTCCTTTCCAAGCCTGTGCGCAAGAAGGAGTTGCTGGACCATATTGCGGAGTGGACATGCAGCCCGTCCGCAGGAGGAGCAGATTCGCAGGTCAACCAGGCCTGAAAAGGACCCGCTTCGGCGGCCTCAAGAGATATACCCAACAACTTCCGCGCTAAAAAAACATCACGAAAACTCACAATTTCTCACAAAAATATGATAAACTGAAAGGTGATCCTGTGTCCCTGGCCGTATTTTTTAGTTGGGGCCAGCAGGTGGCTGCCTGCCGCAGTTCGCTGGGGAGCGTGCAGTGCGCGGCGGCATTTTAGTAAAAGTAACGAGTGATTGGGGGATCACATGTCCAATTTAGAGATCGGGGCCGCGCGCCCCGCTGATGGCACTTCCGCAAATCCCGACCATCCGGACTGGGGCGCAACAAACACAGCGCTGATGCTGATGGCGCCCAGCGGCCTGGGCCCGAATGGAGAAATGGCCGGTGGCGACCGGCCCAACCCGCGCGAGATTTCGAATATCCTGTCACAGCAGCACGGCAGCACGCAGACAGCCGGAGGCGCCTCCGACTTCCTATGGATCTGGGGGCAGTTTCTGGACCACGATCTGTCACTATCCGGCGCAGAAAGCGAAATCACCGCACATATCAAAGTGCCCGCAGGCGATCCGTTCTTCGATCCCTTCGGCACCGGCCAGGCGATCATTCCCTTTACCCGGGTGGAGCACCACCACGACGGGTATCACAACGAGATCACGGCCTATATCGACGCTTCAATGATCTACGGATCGACCGAAGAGATGCTCAACGCAATACGGGGCGCCGGCGGCAAGCTGAAGATGACAGAAGACGATCTTCTGCTCCGGGACGGAGACGGCTTCCTGACAGGCGACGTCCGTGCCGCTGAAAACGTCGCTTTGACCTCGATGCACACCCTGTTCACACGCGAACACAACCGCCTGGTCGATGAATTGGCCGCAAGAGACCCGATGCTGACAGATGATCAGCTCTTTGAAGCCGCCCGCGCCCGGGTCGAGGCTCTGGTGCAAGCCGTAACCTTCAAGGAGTTCCTGCCTATCCTGATCGGAGAGGATGCTTTCGGCGCCTATCAGGGCTACAACCCGACTGTTAATCCGGGGATCGCTATAGAATTTTCCACTGCGGTCTACCGGCTGGGACACACGCTGCTCTCCGCCAATCTGAAACGCGTTACCGAGAGCGGAGATCAACTGGATCCGCTGGCCCTGCGCGATGCTTTTTTCCAGCCGCACTTGATCAGCCAGAAAAACATGATCGAAAACGTGCTGCGCGGCGCCGCCACGCAGACCTCGGAAGCCGTTGACACCAAGGTGGTTGAGGACGTGCGCTCCTTCCTGTTCGGGCCGCCCGGCGCCGGCGGGCTGGACCTTGCCGCTCTCAACATCCAGCGCGGCCGGGATATGGGCGTTGCCAGCTACAATGAGCTGCGCGAAGCCCTGGGGCTGTCGCCGGCCGAGAAATTCTCCGACATCACGTCCGACGCAGCATTGGCGGCCAAACTCGAGGAGGCTTATGGCGATACCGATTTGGTCGACGCCTGGATTGGAGGCCTGGCCGAAGATCCACATGGCGATGGCCTGCTGGGCGAAACCTTCACGATCGTCATGATCGATCAATTCACCCGCCTTCGCGATGGCGACCCCTACTGGAGCGAAGAGCGCGAGGGTATTCCGGATAAGGAACTGACCGAGCTGTGGGATACAAAACTGTCTGAGATCATCGTCCGCAACACGGACGTCAGCCTGCTCCAGAAAGACGTCTTTGTTGCCATGGACCGCACGATCGGCACTAATGGCAGTGACGACCTGACAGGCAGCAACGCTCGCGATTTTATTCACGGGCGCAAGGGAGCAGATTACCTAGAAGGGCGCGCAGGAAATGATGACCTGCGGGGGGGCAACGGATGGGATACCCTGGTCGGAAACCGCGGTGACGACTGTTTGGCCGGCGGCCAAGGCAGAGACCTTCTGAGCGGCGGCTCCGGGGATGACTTTATTTTCGGTGGTGCACACAATGACCGCCTCAACGGTGGCACAGGCCACGACGAACTGCTGGGCGGCAACGGTAATGACCAGCTGCGCGGCAAAGGTGGCAATGACATTCTGGATGGGGGCGGTCACAACGACTTGTTGATTGGCGGGATGGGCGATGACCTGCTCACAGGTGGTGCCGGAGCCGATCTTTTTGTATTCCGGTCATCACACACTGGCGGCGACACCATCACGGATTTCGAGCTTGGCGTGGACCTCATCAAGGCGTACGGCGCGACACGCCATTCACTGCAGATCACTGACTACGGAGATTATATCGAGGTTTCCGACGGTGGTAATTGGTCTGTAGCCCTTGAGGGTCTCACGCTGAGAGACTGGCACGACTCCGGCTTCAATCTGTTCTGAGCAGGCAAAATGCACAATCCCCTTGGGGCGAGCGGCAATTTTGGGCCGCTCGCCCTATCGGACACAGGATGACGCCGATCGGAAACTTCCCGCCCCCCCCTCCTGGCGGATGTCGTAACTCCCCAAAACGCTGACGCAATCGAAAGACAGCCGCGTGCCGCGCAGCGCCTAACATTCCCGACCATACTGCCGTCAGGATACTGATCCCGATCCGGCGGCAACCGGCACGGGGGAGGACGCGCAGCCATGAAAGACAAGACGACAACCACAGAACAGGCAATGGCGCTGATCCGCGACGGCGACGTGGTGACCACCACTGGCTTCGTGCAAAGCTGCATCCCGGAAATGCTGCATGCGGCGCTGGAAAAGCGTTTTCTGGCCGAAGGCGCCCCCCGCGACCTCACCCTGATCATGTGCGCGGGCGCAGGCGACAGCAAGGGTTTAGGCACCGGGCGGCTGCATCACGACGGGCTCCTGCGCCGGGTGATCGCCGGCAACTTCGGCCGCATGCCCAAGGTCGCTCAGGCCGCGCAGGAGAACAAGATCTGCGGCTACAACCTGCCTCAGGGGGTGATCTCCCAGCTCTACCGCGCCTGCGCCGCCGGCCAGCCCGGCCTGTTCTCCAAGGTCGGACTGCACACCTATGTCGACCCGCGCCATGGCGGCGGCAAGGTCAACAAGGTCACCGAGGAGGACATCGTCCGCTACCACGAAGTCGACGGAGAGGAATGGCTGTTCTACAAGGCCACGAAAATTGACGTCGCCTTTATCCGCGGCACCAGCGCCGACCGTTCCGGCAACATCAGCATGGAGCGCGAGGCGCTGACGCTGGACTGTCTGGCCCAGGCGATGGCCGCCCACAACAACGGCGGCATTGTCATCGCCCAGGTGGAACGCATCGTCGAGGACGGTTCGATCAAGCCCAAGGACGTGAAGATCCCCGGCCTGCTGGTGGACTGCGTCTGCGTCGCCGATGACCCGGAGATGCACCGGATGAACTACGGAGTGCAGCACAATCCGGCGCTTTCCGGCGAAATCCGCGTGCCGGTGGAGGGCATCGCCAAGATGCCGCTGGACCAGCGCAAGATCATCGCCCGCCGCGCCGCCTTCGAACTGCCGCCGAACGGCGCCGTGAACCTTGGCGTCGGCGCCCCCGATGGCGTCGCGGCCGTGGCAAACGAAGAAAAAGCCACCCCCTACATCACCCTCACCACCGAGGCCGGCGCCGTCGGCGGGGTGCTGGCAGGCGGCTCCAGCTTCGGCTCCTCCGCCAATGCCGACGCCATCATCGACCAGAACCAGATGTTCGATTTTTACGACGGCGGCGGTCTCGACCTTACCTGTCTCGGCATGGCCGAATGCGATGCCGAGGGCAGCGTCAACGCCTCCCGCTTCGGCGGGCGCCTCAACGGTTGCGGCGGCTTCATCAACATCTCGCAGAACTCCCGCGCCGTGGTCTTTGCCGGCACCTTCACCGCGGGCGGCCTGAAGGTCGCGGTTGAAAACGGCGAGCTGCGCATCGTCCAAGAGGGCCGTAACAAGAAGTTCGTGCGCCTGATCGAACAGATCACCTTCTCCGGCCCCTACGCCTCCCAGCGCTCGCAGCCGGTACTCTATGTGACCGAACGCTGTGTGCTGCAGCTGACCCCCAAGGGCCTGGAGCTGATCGAAATCGCGCCCGGCATCGACCTGCAGCGCGACATCCTCGACCAGATGGAGTTCAAGCCGATCATCGAAAACGTCGCCCTGATGGATGACCGCATCTTCCAGGATGAGCCGATGGGGCTGATGAACGACCTCCTGAACCTCAACCTTTCCGAACGCGTCACCTATGACGCCGCCCGCCACACCATGTTCCTCAACCTCGAAGGCTGGAGCGTCCGCAAGAAGCAGGACGTCGAGGACCTGGACCGGGTGCTGCAGGACGCCTTCGCCAGAAGCGGCCGCGATGTCAGCATGGTGATGAACCAGAACGGCTTCCGCATCGCCGAGGACCTGCAAGACGACTACGCCGCCTCGGTTGGACAGACGCTGGAGAAAAACAGCGCCACGATTGCCCATTACACCACCAGCGCCTTCATGCGCTTGAAGATGCAGGGCGAGCTTGCCAGCCGCGGTGTGCAGCCGCACATTTTCGAGAGCGGCGAGGAGGCGCACCAGCAGGCAATCTGGGGATCCTGACTGCCGCAGTTTTCAGGGCCGGCTCCACATTGGGCGGGCCCTGGCAAGTGCTGCCATTCCACTTATTCAGCCCATCTGCCCCTGCCCTCTGCAGCGTGGTTTTTCCGGACGGCATCCAGCACCCAGGCTCGCCTTTGGAAACAGGCTAGCACGTTGAAACTCTGACTATTTCCGGCACTGCCGCCCCCCCCGGGAGCCACTGCGGCAAGGACTGCAGCAGGATTTCCGGCGGAGCCGGAAAAAGAACTGCACTTTTTTTCAAAAACCCTCTTGCACCCCTCCGAAACAAACTTTAGACAGCGCCTCACCGATGGGGTGTAGCCAAGTGGTAAGGCAGCGGTTTTTGGTACCGTGTACCGTAGGTTCGAATCCTACCACCCCAGCCATCGGCCTCTCAAACAAGAAATTAAGGCACTCCCGGGACCCGTAGCACCCGAAATGCCCCCCGTTTTCGGCCCCAGTTGGTTGGCGTGATGGTGGCGGCTTCTGAACGGGTGCTCAGGGTGGGTCGGGAGGCCCCCAGTAGATCGCTGGAGGCCATCGCCACGGTTTAGAGCAAGCTGAGCGTCCCATCTAGAACCAGTAGTGCTTGTTCATTCCAGATGAATGGTCGGACTTTCGGAACTGTTACCATTCCACCGTGCGTAATGAACCGCTGGCCTTCGCAGATCGCCTCCAAAACTTCTTTGCGAAATCGCCAAGCCAAAATTTCCTTGGGGCCCATAGGCGTGTCTGGCGTCGTCAATCGATGCGCCTCCAGCAGTTTTTCCGGCTGAATTTGGTAGCCCAAAATTGTGTTTGCCGGGGTTGTGGTGCCCATGTCGATTCCGCCGGTACGTAAGTTTTCGTCCAAGATCACCGCGTCTGGGATCCATCCACCGGGCACAGGAATGTGGGCGTAATCATGCGGCGCAAACACAACGCGTGGAGGCTTCGTCAGGAAGTACCGTTCCTGCACTTTGTATTGACATTGATTTTTCGAAGGGCAAAAGGCACATACGTCGCGTTTGAGGTTCTCCGACCCCACGGCCAGCGCCAATTCTATGCGGCCAAGCGATAAACACATTGGCTCGTCTCCTCGCAGTTCTGGAACTCGAAGAGATACCCCGCAGGAAATTCCCTTGGACCAGTGCAAATTGCGGCTTGCAAGCGCCGGCTCCGCCCATGATCTTAAATGCTCTAACTCGTCACTTGGGAACAGTTCCCAAAGTTCAGGTGGCAGGAGCGCCTGCGCCTCCAGGCTGCCCCGCCCCTCAGGATGCCGCCCCAGATACCGGCTAAGCTTATCAAGATCGGTCATCACATCGTCAGCAATTTCCTGCGCGATCTCGACCGGCTTACGCAGTCCGGACATGTCAGGAAGATTGCTTCCATCCACCATCGGTTCGAGTTGCCCCTGAAACTCACTCGATACCACCACCTCGATCCAGAGAGTGACGGCTACGACCCGGACCATGACCGCTCCGATTCTGCTGCGTTAAATCCGTACTCACCACAGGCATTTTTTGAAAGTTTTTTGATTCTTGTTGACCGTGTGAAAGTTATCTTGCATTTTTGCCAGACAATCCGTCACCACCGCAAGGTCCGCCACGTTGCCTGCCCCTGTCCGTTCCCAACTGACCCATGCCCTCGAAACCGGTTCGAAAGCCGAGCGGGCCATTGCCAATTACATGCTTAGCACCTTGGATCAGGTTCCTTTCGAGACCGCCGCCAGCCTCGCCGAAAAAGTAGGGGTAAGCGAAGCCACGGTCGGCCGGTTCTGCCGCGGAATCGGCTACACCAGCTTCAAGGACCTGAAGGAGCATCTGAAAGACGATCTAGGGGATCACCCCTGGCTGGTCAGCGACCGGCTGAATGAGCTGCGCAATACCGCGCGCGATGACGAAAGCCATCTTTCCCAAGGGATGGAACTGGAGATCGCCGCGGTCGTGCGGATCTATGAATATGCCCGGTCCCCGGAATGGCAGAATGTCGTCGCCCGGCTGGCCAGAACCCAAAACGTCTATGTTGCCGGGTTCCAGACCGAACGCGGGCTTGCCCAGTATTTCGCCAACCAGATGCAATACCTGCGCGACAAGGTGACCCTGGTTGACCTGGCAGGGGGAAACTTTGCCGAAGTCCTGGCCACGGACCCGGACGCTTGCTTGGTGATCTTCGAGGCCCGCCGCTATTCCCGTCTGGCCAAGCTTCTGGCACGCGAGGCGAAGTCCGCCGGTATCCCGGTTACCCTGATTACCGATGTGTTCTGCGACTGGGGCCATGAGGCCGCCGACGAGGTTTTTGCCGTGCCGACCCAATTCAATCAGTTCTGGGATTCCACGGCGCAGATGGCAAGCCTGTCCAATCTCATCATTAACGGCGTGTGCATGGAACTGGGACCCCAGGTCGAAGAACGCCTGAACCGGATTGCCGGACTGTACGGCCGCTTCACCGGCCATGTCGGCGATCCGGTCGCCGCCATTGAAAAATAAACAGAATTTGGGAACGACAGGAGGACTACCCATGACATTGAAGAAGACACTGACCCTCGCTCTGGCGTCCGCCGCGATGGCCGCCGGCACAGCCTCGGCGGACGGGCTGCGGCTTGGCACAGAGGGCGCCTATCCGCCGTTCAACTACATCGAATCTGACGGCAGCATTGCCGGTTTCGACGTGGAGATCGGGCTGGAGCTGTGCAAACGCATCGGCGAAGACTGCGCAGTGGTGGCGCAGGATTGGGACGGCATCATCCCCGGTCTTCTGGCGGACAAGTATGACTTCATCATCGCCTCGATGTTCATCACCGAAGAGCGCAAGAAACAGGTCGATTTCACCGATCCCTACTACCTGGCCGCGATGACCCATGTGGTGCCGAAAGGTTCGGACATCACCGAATTCACCAATGAGGCGCTGTCCGGCATGGTGATCGGCGCGCAATCAGGCACCACCCAGGCCGACTACATCGAGGCGGCCTATCCGGACGCCGACATCCGCCTCTATCCGACCCAGGACGAGGTCAACCTCGACATGGCCTCGGGCCGCATCGACCTGCAGGTCGGAGACATGCTGCCGATGCTGGACTGGACAACCAAGAGTGATGACGGCGGCTGCTGCGAACTGGCAGGCGAGCCGATCACCGATCCGGCCTTTGTCGGCGACGGCGTCGGCATTGCCGTGCGCCAAGAGGATGACGCGCTGCGCGAGAAGCTGAACGCCGCGCTGGCCGAGATCCGCGCCGACGGCACCTACAAGGCGATCAATGACAAGTACTTCGACATCGACGTCTACACGATGAAGTAACCGGGGCGCTTCCCTGGTCCCTCCAGCCTGAAAAGGTCATCCATGTTTGAACTGTTCTCATACGGTGATGCCGGCTGGGGGGACGAAATCCTGCAAGGGCTGGCGATCACGGTGCAGCTGGCCATCGCCACACTGCCCGTAGGCCTGTGCATCGGCTTTCTGGCCGCCTTTGCCTCGATGTCCCGTGCGCGGCCGCTGCGGTTTCTGGGCTTCGGCTACACCACCATCATGCGCGGCCTGCCCGAGATCCTGACGCTGTTCGTGGTCTACAATGGTGCTGGACTGCTGATCAATGCGGTCCTGCGCTGGTGGGCGCCTGAGGCCTCGCCCATCGACTTCAGCCCGTTTGCCGCCGGTGTGGTGGCGCTTGGCATGGTGTTCGGTGCCTTTGCAGCCGAAGTGCTGCGCGGCGCGTTCCAGTCGCTGGACCGGGGCCAGGTGGAAGCGGGGCGGGCCATCGGCATGACCGGCCGCAAGATCTTTCTGCGCATTCAGCTGCCGCAGGTCTGGCGCTTTGCCCTGCCGGGGCTGGGCAACCTGTGGATCAACATGCTGAAGGATACCGCGCTGGTGTCCGTCATTGCGCTGGATGATCTGATGCGGATGACCAAGGTCGCCGTGGGCGTGACCAAGCAGCCCTTCACCTTTTACCTGCTGGCCTGCCTGATCTACTGGGCGATGTGCGTCCTGTCCGAACTGGTGCTGGCGCAGATGGAACGCCGCGCCAACCGCGGCATCCGGAGGGCCTGAGATGAGCCCCGTCGAAATTCTGGTGCAATACTGGCCCCGGCTGCTGGACGGCACCCTGATGACGATCAAGCTGACGCTGCTGGGAGCGCTGATCGCCGCCGCGGTCTCCCCGGTCTTTGCGCTGGTCCGCGTCCATGCCGCACCGATGGCGCAAGCGCCGCTGCGGATCTATGTGTCGTTCATGCGCGGCACCCCGATCCTGGCGCAGCTGTTCCTGATCTTCTACGGCTCGGGCCAGTTTCGCCCGCTGCTGCAGGAGTGGGGTCTGTGGAGCTTTTTCCGCGATCCGTTCAACTGCGCGCTGCTGGCCTTTGCGCTGAACTCCACCGCCTATCAGACCGAAATCCTGCGCGGCGGCGTTCTGGGCGTGCCCCGCGGCGAGATCGAAGCCGCCAAGGCCATCGGCCTCAGCCGGTTGAAGACGCTGCGCCGGGTGGTGTTCCCGCATGCCTACCGGATTGCCTGGCCCGCGCTCGGCAACGAGGTGATCCTGCTGATGAAAGCCAGCGCTTTGGCCAGCGTCGTCACCGTCTTCGACCTGATGGGCCGCACCCGGCAGGTGTTTTCCAAGACGTTCGACTTCTCGGTCTATCTCTGGGCCGCGCTGATCTACCTCTGCATCACGGCCATTTTCGTCCTGCTCTGGCGGCAGGCCGAACGCCGCCTCAGCCGCCACATCGGCACGCGCAATACCCCTCAAGCCACCGCCCAGCCCCTGAAGGAGACACGGGCATGACCGCACCGGATACCATTGTGAAGGCCGAAGACATCCACAAGTCCTTTGGCAATGTCGAGGTCCTCAAGGGGATCTCGCTGGAAGCCAGGAACCATGACGTGATCTCGATCCTCGGGTCTTCCGGCTCGGGCAAATCGACCTTCCTGCGCTGCCTGAATTTTCTGGAAACGCCGACCTCGGGCAAGGTGACCGTGCACGGCGAAGAGATCCTGGTGAGGAACGGCAAGCCGCAGAACGCGCGCCACATCGAGGCGACCCGGGCCCGGCTGGGCATGGTGTTTCAGCAGTTCAACCTGTGGACCCACCGCACGGTGCTGGAGAACGTGATGGAAGGACCGGTCCAGGTCAAGGGCGAGAGCAAGGCCGAAGCCCGCGACCGCGCCGAAATGCTGCTGCGGCGGGTTGGCTTGCAGGAGCGCATGCAGATGTACCCCGCACAGCTGTCCGGCGGCCAGCAGCAGCGCGTGGCGATCGCCCGCGCCCTGGCAATGGAGCCCGACGCGATCCTGTTCGACGAGCCGACCTCGGCGCTTGACCCGGAGCTGGTGGGCGAGGTTCTGAAGGTGATGCAGGACCTGGCGGCCGAGGGGCGCACGATGATCGTCGTCACTCATGAGATGGGCTTTGCCCGCGAGGTGTCCTCTGAGGTGGTCTTTCTTCACGAGGGCTGCATCGCTGAGCAAGGCCCGCCCGAAGAGATGTTCACCAATCCCAAAACAGAAGAATTCCGCCGGTTCATCGCCAAGGCGATGTGATCCCGGCCCTTATTCAGGTTTCAGATATGTCCAGTGACGCCCTCCTTTCCCCCGTTCCCCTTTACCAAGGCATCCGCATCGAGAGCGCCGAGCTGCGCATCGTCAGCCTGCCGCTGCTCACGCCTTTCGTAATTTCCTCCGGCACGATGACCGCCAAGACCTTTCCGCTGCTGGTGCTGAAGGGCGAAGGCATCGAAGGCGTGGCCGAAGCGGTAATGGACCCGGCGCCGGACTACCTCGAAGAAACCATTTCCGGCGCGATGACCTTCCTGCGTGAGGTGCTGCTGCCGCAGATCGTCGGCAAGCGCTTTGCCTCGCCCTATGATCTGCAGCCGGTCCTGTCGCCCTGGCGCGGCAACCGCATGGCCAAGGCGGTGGTCGAGATGGCGTTCTGGGACCTTTGGGCGAAAAGCCTCGGCCTGCCTTTGCAGGCGGCTCTGGGCGGCACCGGCGATCATGTCGACGTCGGTGTGAGTCTGGGCATCGCGCCGGAGGAGACCACGCTGGAGCGGGTCGGCGCGGCGCTGGAGCAAGGCTACAAGCGCACCAAGCTGAAGATCGCGCAGGGCCATGACATCCGCATCGTCGAGGCGGTCCGCACCGAATACCCCGACATCAAGCTGACCGTCGACGCCAATACCGACTACGGGCTGGCGGATCTGGCGGTGCTGCAGGCGCTGGACGATTTCGGACTGGATTACATCGAACAGCCGCTGGCCCATGACGACATCCACGACCACGCCAAGGTGCAGCGCAGCCTGCGGACCTCGATCTGCCTCGATGAAAGCATCCGCAGCGCCAGCAACGCGCGCAAGGCGCTGGAAACCGGCGCTGCGCGGGTCATCAACATCAAGGTCGGCCGCGTCGGCGGCTTTGCCGAAGCGCGCGCCATCCACGACACCTGCGCCGCCTTCGGGGTGCCGGTCTGGTGCGGCGGCATGCTGGAAAGCGGCATCGGCCGGGCGCACAACATCCATCTGGCGACGCTCGCCAATTTCACCAAACCCGGCGATACCTCCAGCGCCAGCCGCTATTTCGAACGCGATATCACCAACGAGGCGCTGGAGGCGCGCAATGGCGAAATGCCGGTGCCCCGGCAGGGGCCGGGCATCGGCGTCACGCTGGACCGCGCCTATCTGGAGACCGTCACCGACCACACCGAGGAGGTCACCGCATGAACATGCCGAACGCTGGCCTGGTCCTGCGCGAGCTGAGCGGCGTCGCCGAGCTGAAGCACGCGGAGTGGTTTCAGAAAGAAGTCTGGGGCGAAGACGACCCGCCGGACAATTCCGATCTTATGCTGGCGATCCAGCACGAAGGCGGCCTTGTTGCGGGAGCTTTCAAGGACGGGCGCATGCTTGGCTTTCTGTTCGGGTTTCCGACCAGCCAGCCGCATATCCAGCACTCCCACCGGCTGGCGGTGCATCCTGACAGCCGCGGCATGGGGCTGGGCATGAAGTTGAAATGGTTCCAGCGCGACTGGTGCCTGGCGCGCGGCATCACACTGGTGCGCTGGACATTCGATCCCTTGCGCCGCATCAATGCGAACCTCAACATTGCCCGTCTCGGCGGCACAGCCAGCACTTATTACCAAGATTACTATGGCGAAATGGTCGGCATCAATGCCGGCATTCCATCCGACCGGCTGCTGGTCGACTGGCACCTGACTGCTCCCCGCGTCGAAGAACTGGCAAAAGGGCGGAAAACTGTCGCGCCCGGCGTGGCAGAAGGAACCATGATGGTGGAAGTTCCCAAAGACCTGGACAGGCTGCTGGTTTCAGATCTCGACGCAGCAATTTCCGAGCGCCTTCGTGTGCGGGAAGAAATGACTTCAGCCTTCGCTAAGGGGTACAAAGTTGATGGTTTCGATGTCGAGACCTGCTGTTACCTTTTTAAAAGATCCTGAGGCAAAGAATGGACACTATTACACCAATCATCTGGTAACTGAGCCACACCTGTCTTCGAGTAAAATTAGTTCGTGGCTTCTGTTATTGAGAGTCCGAGTGCGGAGCAACAAGGAAGCACGTCATCCCAGCGTATGCAGCATCTATGTCTGCCTATCGGTACTGGATGGAACAGGTCATTCGTGGCGCGATCGCTGAATGTCCAAATAGGACGGATCGCACCACTTTGGCATCGAGGGCGGTTTTCGGACTTTCGCTGCGTCAATCACGAACGGGAGGAACGCGCATTTAGCGGCATATGTAAACTCAGCGGCTTGCAGCGGTCCAATAGGGTTTCGAACTGCATCGCGTACGGCACAGCTGACTTTGGCCTCCTCTGCAGCATTCATGCCAAGTCGATGGGCAAAATCGGCGGCAAAAGGCGCTCCAACTGGCTCCGCAGCTGATGACCGCGAGCCGCCCTTACCGTTACATTCCTAACCCGTCGACATGGTGCGTAGGCAAATGCACTCAAATTGGTTAAGTGAATTTACCCCGCGTGCATTTCTTCGAGATGCAATCTGCACATTGGTCTCCTGATCTTCATAGCGACCGATCTCTGCCTTTCCAAAAGCGGTTGCTGGGACGATGGATGTTGTTGACGGATCCTGGGCTCTCATGTTTTCAGAGGAGTACTTTCCTGATTGGGCTCAAGAGCTCAAGCCTTTGCTAAGGTGATCCAGCAGCAGCCGCACTTTTGGGGACAGGTGACGGTTATGAGGGTATATCGCCCAGATGCCGTCGTCGGGAGCGCGGAAGCGTTCCAGCACCGGAACTAACTCAGCCGCCTCAATCCGGTCTTGAACGTAGTAGTCCGGCAATTGGATGATACCGATCCCTTTCAGTGCCGCGTCAACCAGCGACCAGCCGCTGTTGCAGCGGACGCTGCCGGTGACCCGGATATGGCGGGGCTTTCCCCGCTCATGAAACCGCCAGAAATCCAGCGTCCCTTGCAGGCAGTTGTGCTGGTCTAGCTCGGACAGCGTATGGGGCATGCCCCGCTCTGAGAGATAGCCTGGCGAGGCACAAACGTGGTGTGCTCTCGACGCCAGCCGTTTAGCCATCATGGTGCTGTCTTCGAGGTCCCCGAGCCGGATGGCCAGATCAAAGCGCTCGGCCACGAGGTCGAGCCTCTGGTTCGTCAGTGTCAGGTTCACCTCCAGGTCGGGGTAGCGGACGGCAAAGTCGTTGATCAACGGCGCGATCCGATTTTCCCCGTAGGTCACCGGCGCAGTCAGGTTGAGGCGGCCCTTGGGGGTCTGGTGCAAGTCGGTGACCGCGCGTTCGGCCTCGGCCAGACCATCCAGCACCTGCCGGCAGTGATTGTAGTAGATTTGTCCGGTCTCGGTGATCGAAACCTTGCGTGTTGTGCGGTAGAACAGCTTGACCGCCAGCCGTGATTCCAGCGCGCCGATCTGGCGGCTGACCTGCGCTGTGGAGATCCCCAAACGGTCCGCGGCCGCGGTGAAGCTTCCGGCCTCCGCAACCGCCACGAATTCAGTGACACCTTCCCAGCTGAACACTTTGTTTCCTTTCAATTCCAATGCGCTTTGCCCGCCCTCATTGTTACCAGACCGCAATAGTGATTTGCAAAGTTCGGCAATTAACGCAGGGAGGGAATGGTCTATATCGCTTTCGACGCAATCGAGCCCGGCGGCAGGCCGGGAAACCAACCGTTCTAACTGCAAAGCGAACCCGTATGACCGACATCATTAAATCCAAGGCGGCCATCGCCTGGGGCCCGAAACAACCGCTCTCCATTGAAGAAATCGACGTGATGCCGCCGCAGGCCGGAGAGGTCCGCGTGCGCATCATTGCCACCGGCGTCTGCCATACTGACGCCTTCACCTTGTCCGGTGATGACCCGGAAGGCATCTTTCCCGCCGTTCTGGGCCACGAAGGCGGCGGCATCGTTGAATCCATCGGCGAGGGCGTCACCAGCGTTGCCGTCGGTGACCACGTCATCCCGCTCTACACGCCGGAATGCGGCGAATGCAAATTCTGCAAATCCGGCAAGACCAACCTGTGCCAGAAGATCCGCGAGACCCAGGGCAAGGGCCTGATGCCCGACGGCACCACCCGTTTCTACAAGGATGGCGAGCCGATCTTTCACTACATGGGCTGCTCGACCTTCTCGGAATACACCGTGCTGCCGGAAATTTCGCTGGCCAAGGTGAACCCCGCAGTGCCGCTGGAAGAAGTGTGCCTGCTGGGCTGCGGTGTGACCACCGGCATCGGTGCTGTGATGAACACCGCCAAGGTCGAAGAAGGCGCGACCGTTGCGATCTTCGGCATGGGCGGCATCGGCCTGTCCGCGGTGATCGGCGCAACAATGGCCAAGGCCAGCCGGATCATCGTGATCGACATCAACGAAAGCAAATTCGGCCTCGCCCGCAAGCTGGGCGCGACCGATTTCATCAACCCCAAGGATCATGACAAGCCGATCCAGGACGTGATCGTGGAGCTGACGGATGGCGGCGTCGACTATTCCTTTGAATGCATCGGCAACGTCAACGTCATGCGTTCGGCGCTGGAATGCTGCCATAAGGGCTGGGGTGAATCCGTGGTCATCGGCGTCGCCGGCGCCGGACAGGAAATTTCCACCCGTCCGTTCCAGCTGGTCACCGGCCGGGTCTGGCGCGGGTCGGCCTTTGGCGGCGTCAAGGGCCGGTCGGAACTGCCCAATTACGTCGAGCGCTACATGCAGGGCGAATTCAAGCTGAACGACTTCATCACCCACACCATGGGCCTTGATGACATCAACCAAGCGTTTGACCTGATGCACGAAGGCAAAAGCATACGCACCGTCATCCAATTCGACAAGTAACCCGACTGCAAACCCAAGGCTGCGCCGGCAACGGAGCAGCCAGCACATATGATTTCGAGGCCCGGAATGTCACTGGAAATTGCAAGCGCCAGCAAAAGCTTCGGCGGCTGGACCAAGCACTACACTCATTTTTCGGAAGTGCTGAACTGTGACATGCGGTTTGCGATCTACCTGCCGCCGCAGACCGCGAACGGGCAGAAAGTTCCGGTAGTCCACTGGCTGTCCGGGCCGACCTGCACCGATGAGAACTTCATGCACAAGGCAGGTGCGCAGCGCATCGCAGCGGAATTGGGCATCGCACTCGTGGCACCGGACACCAGCCCGCGCGGCGACGCGGTTGCCAACGACGACAGTTATGACCTCGGCCAGGGCGCCGGGTTTTATGTCAACGCGACGCGGTCGCCCTGGAACCGCCATTACCATATGTATGACTATGTTCTGGACGAGCTGCCGCAGCTGGTCGAGACGGCCTTTCCCGTCAGCGGTTCAGCTTCGGTCATGGGCCATGCGATGGGCGGTCACGGCGCCCTGGTACTGGCCTTGCGAAACCCCGGCCGCTTTCGGTCGGTGTCGGCTTTCAGCCCGATCAGCAATCCGGTCAATTACCCCTGGGGCCGCAATGCGCTGACGGCCTATTTGGGTGAGGATGCCAGCGCGTGGTCCGAATTTGACGCGAGCTTGCTGATGCGCAAGGCAACGCAATTCGTACCGGCACTTGTAGATCAGGGTGATGCTGACGCGTTCCTGGATGAACAATTGCAGCCGGAAACGCTGGAGGCGGCGTCCAAGGTCAGCGGCTACCCGTTAAAGCTCAACCGGCGCGACGGTTATGACCACAGCTATTACTTCATCGCCAGCTTCATTGACGACCACCTGCGGTTCCATATCCAGCACCTTGCTGCTTAGCACCTATCCCAGCAGTCGTCATAATTCCCGAAGGGAGATCACATGAACGATACCGCCCTGATTGGCCTGTCTCTGGCTTCGGTCATGTTGCTCGGCTTGATCCACGTGCTGGCGGACATGTTCCGCTGGAAGAAGCGGCAACTGCCCCAGAAATACTGGCTGTCCTTTGCCGACGGCATCTCGATCAGTTATGTGTTTCTCGGCCTCTTGCCCAAGATCGTTGAAGGCACGGCATATCTTCCTGATACGCTTGGCCGCACGGCGGATATTCTGAAGGACAACCCGTTCCTGCCACTGCTGATTGGTCTGGTTACGTTTTACGGGCTGGAAAGGCTGGTCGAGAAACCGGGCAGTGCAAACGGCGCCCACGCAGGCCACGAGGCGACCGGGCTTCGAGTGACGATTCACCTTGCGTCTTGCACCGTCTACAAGGCCGTCATCGGCTATTTGATCGTGCAGTTGGAAAACCCGGTTTCCATGGCGGTCTTTGTGGTCTCGATGGCGGTCCACTTCCTCGTCGTGGACTATCGGATGATGGACATCCACAAGGGAGTTTATCAGCGCTTCGGCCGGTGGGTGCTGACCCTGGCAATCCTAATCGGCTGGATCGTCGGTGTCCTGACACTGATCTCGCCGACGAGTGTCACGCTGCTTCTGGCCTTTGTCGCCGGGGGGATTGTCCTGGTGGTTCTTGAGGAAGAATTTTCCCGCGAACACCCTTAGTCATTTCCGGCGTTTGTCGCTGCAGTTGCGATCTATCTGACGGCACAGATTGCGATTTGACTTCGCATCAGCGCGCGGCTGCCAAACCTCGTTCGGGGGTTGCCGTTCAGCCGGCCTCCGCCAGTTGCGCCCGGATAAGGTCCGCCGTCTGCGCGAGCGACGCGCCGCCGGGGTTCGGCGGCAGAGAAAACGCCTCGATCCCGTCTTCGAGATACCGTGCCGAAGAGACATCGTGGCGGTGAAACATCGGCACCACATGGGCATGCGCGTGCTGCACGTGAATACCGGTGTAGAAAAAAGAAACCCGTTCGACGCCCCATTCCCGTTTCATCGCCCGCCCCAGCCGCTGCCCAACGGCCATGATCCGCGCTGCGGTGATCTCTGGCAGATCTTCGAACCAGGGATAGTGCTGCTTGGGAATGATCAGCGCATGGCCTTCGCGGATCGGATGGAGATCGAGAAACGCAATCACCAGATCGTCCTCGAAAACCTTGTGTGCGGGCAAATCGGCCTCCGCAATTCGGCAAAAGATACACTCGTCGGTCATCTCAGCTTCCATCCGCCAGCCTCATACCAAAGTCACGTTACAGCGGCGGGCACCCGCTGCAAGTAATTGTCGAGTAGGCTTGGGGTCAACGGGCGCTGTGCCGTTTACGTACGGCAGGTATGGGCCACCGTGGAAAGGGCAGAAAATGTGAATTTGCCAAATCTTCGATGACAACCTCACTAACCTGTGAAAGCGGCCATTCTCAGCCGGGAGATCAATTTCTGCAATGCCGCAGGTAGCGGGCAGCCGGAGTGGCTGCCCTCATTTATGAAGGGTCGAGTTTTTCAAGGCAGGAACGTCAGTCCGCATGCAAGCACCACCCCGGTCACCATCAGCACCACCAGGCAATAACCCATGATATCCTTGGCCGAGAGACCGGCAATCGCGAGCGCTGGCAGCGCCCAGAATGGCTGAATCAGGTTGGTCCAGGTGTCGCCCCAGGCCACGGCCATTGCCGTCCGGGCGGGCTCGACACCCAGGGCCGCGCCGGCTTCCAGCATGATCGGCGCCTGCACCGCCCATTGGCCGCCGCCGGAGGGCACGAACAGGTTGACGATGCCTGCGGACAGGAAGGTGAACAGCGGCAGCGTTTCCGCGGTGGACACCGAGACGAACCAGTTCGACATCGTGACCGCAAGGCCGGAGCCCACCATCATTCCCATGATCCCGGCGTAGAAGGGGAACTGCACGATGATGCCGCTGGCGCCGTCCACCGCCTCCTTGACCGAAGCCAGGAACTGCGACGGACGGCCATGCAGCAGAATGCCCAGGAACAGCAAAGTGAAGTTGACGATGTTGAGGTTCAGCCCGCTGTCAGTGCCGAAGATATAGTAGCCGACATAGCCCAGTCCAAGCACACCGGAGGCCAAGGACAGCGCCATGCTGTTTTCCAGCCGTGCCGATGGCGTCTCCAGTGCGGTCCGGTCAGCCGCATCCTCCTCGCCCAGCTTGGCGGGGTCGATCGTCACTTCCTGTCCTTCGGGCGGGGTGATCAGCCAGTTGACCAGCGGGATGACGATGAACAGCGCCAGCAGGATGCCGAGGTTCATTGGCGAGAAGATGGTTTCGCTGGTCGGCACTATCCCGATCCTGTCAGCGGTGAAATGCCCGTCGGTGGCGATCACCAGCGGGACGGAACCGGACAGCCCGCCATGCCAGACCATGAAGCCGCTGTAGGCGCTGGCGATGGCCAGCCGGTAGTCCAGCCGCGGAATGCAGCGGGCGAGTTCCCGGGCAAACAGCGCGCCGATCACCAGGCCGAAACCCCAGTTGATCCAGGCCGCAACCAGCGACACGAGGGTCACCAGGACAATGCCCTGACGGGGGGTGCGGGCCAGTTTGGCCAGCACCCGGAGAAGGCGCTTGAACACCGGTGTGCTGGCGACCACGAAACCGGTCACCAGGATCAGCACCATCTGCATGGAGAAACTCAGCAGGTTCCAGAAGCCTTCGCCCCAGAACTGGGCCATCGCCACCGGCCCGTGGCCTTCTATCAGCATTCCGGCGCCGAAAACGGCAAGGGTCAGCATCAGGACCAGCACGAAGGCATCCGGAAGGTAACGCTCGACCATGCTGACCGAGGCGCGGGTAATTCCCTGTATCATTTTGTATTTCCTCCGGTTGGATCACTTCCGCGGACGGATCGGCATCCGGGCAGCGAGGCCCAGCTCCGTTTCCAGGACCTGCGCTGCCGACAGCAGATCAAAGTCGCCTTTCGGCTTACCGATCAGCTGCAGGCCCACCGGCAGGCCGCTGCGGGTCGTGCCGCAAGGGATCGAAATTGCGGGGCATCCCGTCAGCGTGATCACGAAGGTCAGGAACATCCAGTCGATATAGCTGGTCAGTTCCTCGCCGCCGATGTGGGTCGGGAAACGCTGCTCCACCGGATAAGGCGGCACCGCCACCGTCGGGCAGGCCAGCAGGTCGAAAGTCTCGAAGAAGGCGGCGACGTTGTGGAAGATGGCGGCGCGGACGCGTTCGGCACGCAGCACCTCGTCGGCGGTGATGTTCTGGCCCTTCTCGATGTTCCAGATGATTTCCGGGGCCACCCGGTCGCGGTCGGTTTCCAAGAGATCGCCGCGCAGGCTGGCGACCAGCACCGCACGCAGGGTCTGAAAGGCCTCCAGGCCGCCGGAGAAATCCGGGCAGGCCTCTTCGACGTCTGCGCCGGCCTGGACAAAGGCCTGCGTGCCGGTGCGGCAGATGTCGGCCACCTCGGGATCCACCTGCGACAGGTTCAGATCCGGCGTGAAGGCCACGCGCCTGGGCGCTTTAGGTGTCCGCACCGCTTCCACGAAAGGTGTTGCGGGCGCCGGAAAGGACAGCGGGTCCCTGGGATGCGCATGGGCCAGCGAGTCCAGCATCAGCGCCGCATCCGCCACATTGCGGGCCATAGGGCCCTCGACCCAGAGCGGATCGAAGGGCAGAAGGCCCGCCCCGCGCGGCACGCGGCCGACGCTGGGGCGCATGCCCACGATGCCGCAGTAGCTGGCCGGAATGCGCAGGCTGCCGCCAAGGTCGTTGCCGGTGGCCAGCCAGGCTTCGCCCGCTGCCAGCGCCGCCGCCGAACCGCCGGAGGAACCGCCCACGGTCATCCGCAGATCCCAAGGGTTGCGGGTGGCGCCGAAAACGGGATTGAAAGTGTTGGCCCCGGCGATTTCGGGAACGTTGGACTTCGCCATGGGAATGCCGCCGCTTTCTTCCAGCGTCTGCACCGTAAAGTCGGATGCCTTTGCCTTGTTTTCGGCAAAGATCGGCGAGCCGTAGGTCGTCACCTGCCCGGCGACATCATTGTAATCCTTAACCGCGACCGGCAGCCCGGCCAGCCAGCCGGGCCGGTCCGCGCCTGCGTGCTGCTGCGACGGGAACGCCTTGGCTGCCTTGCGCGCCTCCTCGAAGAAACGGATCGGCAAGGCGTTGATGTCCGGCTCAACCTCTTCGATCCGGGCGATGGCCGCGTCCACAAAATCGAGCGGTGCGGCGTCCCCGCGTTTCAACACTGCAATCGCCTCGGTTGCCGTCATGCTGATGAATTCATCGGTGGTCTCTGGTTTTACAGTCATCTGGGCTCCTCCCCATAGGTGATGTTGGTCTGACTTCAGCCGCCTGCCAGCGTTTCAGCTCGCGGTATCGCTGGCGGCGGGGGTGTAAAGATCGGCGAAATGCCGGCGCAGCTCGGCCTTTTGCACCTTGCCCATGACGTTGCGCGGCAGCGCGTCGGCCAGCAGGACCGTTTTCGGCTGCTTGTAGCGGGCCAGTTCCCCGGAAAGGGCCTTGAGCAGGGTAGCAGAGTCGAGCGATGCGCCGGGTGCCGGCACGACGATGGCGGTCACCGCTTCGCCGAAATCGGGATGCGGCACCCCGATCACGGCGGATTCGGCCACGCCAGGCAGCGCGTCGAGGGCGGTCTCGATCTCTTTGGGATAGACGTTGTAGCCGCCGCTGATCACCAGATCCTTGTCGCGGCCGATGATGTGCAGGTAGCCGTCGGCGTCAATGCGGCCCAGATCCCCGGTGATGAAGAAACCGTCCTCGCGGAATTCCGCAGCGGTCTTCTCCGGCATCCGCCAGTAGCCCTGGAACACGTTGGGGCCGCGGACCTCGATCGCGCCGGTCTCTCCCTGCGGCAGGGCAGCGCCGGTTTCGCGGTCGGTGATCCGGATGTCCACATCGGGCAGCGCAAAGCCGACCGCGCCGGTGCGGCGCTCGCCGGCATGCGGGTTGGACGCGATCATGCAGGTTTCCGTCATGCCGTAGCGTTCCAGGATCACATGTCCGGTGCGCTCGGCAAACCCGGTATGCACGTCCTGCGGCAGCGGCGCGGAGCCCGACACAAACAGCCGCATGCCTGCTGTTGCCAGGGGGCCCAGCCGGGGCGACTTCAGCAGCCGTGTATAGAAGGTCGGCACCCCCATCAGCACAGTTGCATCGGCCATCTCGTCAATGATCTGATCGACGTCAAAACGGGTCAGAAAGATCATCGTCGCCCCGGCGGACAGCGCCATGTTGCAGGCCACGAACAGCCCGTGGGTATGGAAGATCGGCAGCGCGTGGATCAGCCTGTCGCTGCCGCTGAACCGCCAGGCTTGGTTCAGCGCGACGGTGTTGGAAGCCAGGTTGCCATGGGTCAGCACCGCACCCTTGGAACGCCCGGTGGTTCCTGAAGTATAGAGGATTGCCGCCGGATCATTTGGGCTGCGCTCGACCGGCGCCGGCTGAGGCACGGCCTGCGCGGCGCGCTGCATCAGCGTGCCGCCGCCGTCAGCACCCAGCGTTTCCACCGCCAGCGCGGCGGAAGCGCGTTTCGCGTGCTGGTCCACAGCTCCGGGATCGCAAACAAACAGCCGCGGCTCGGCGTTATCCAGGAAGTAATCGATCTCGGCACCAGTGTAGGCAGTGTTGAGCGGCAGAAACAGGCCGCCCGTCCGCAGGCAGGCCAGATAAAGAAGCACCGCCTCCGCACTTTTCTCCACTTGCACGGCAACCCGGTCGCCCGGGCGCACGCTCAGCTCCTCCAGCGCGGTGGCAAGCCGCAGAACGAGATCGTTCGCAGCGGCATAGGTGATGGGCGGCTGGCCCGGGCGTTCAAACATTACCTTGGCGCCATCCTTGCGGCAGCTGGCATCGAACATTTCAGGGATGGTACTGGTCATTGTCTTGTCTCGCTTCGCAAATGGTGTCGGAGTGCCGGATGGTTCAGGCGCCTGGGCCTTTACCGCTCCGCAGAGCGCGCCGGACGGCGGGACCGCAGGCCACGGTGCCCTCGCTGGCAAAAGCCTCGTGGCGGGCTTCGATCTGATCCAGCTCATAAAGATAGTTGATCATCAGGCCGTGGGCGCGCTGCAGCGCCCCTTCGGCCAGATCAGCGGGCCAGTTGGTCCGGTGCGCGGAGGCGCCGTTGCCCAAGTGAAAACGCGCCACCGGATCCGCGGGCAGACCTGCGCCGGTCTTGCCGTGAACAAAGTACCGCGCCGCCCAGGTCTGGACCTCGGGCGCGAGGGCCTCGCGCAGTTCTGCATCCTGCCGCCAGCCCTCCGCCGCCAGTTCCGCCGCCAGCTCCTGCGCACCGGCGTCCTCCTGTCCGGCCAGCCAGGGGGCAAAACCCGGGGCGGGCGACAGGGTGACAAAAGTGCGGATCTGCGGCAGCTCCTGCGACAGGTTGCGCACCACCTGCTTGATCAGAAAATTTCCGAAGGAAACCCCTTTGAGTCCCGGCTGGCAATTGCTGATGGAATAGAACACCGCCGTATCGGCGGCTTCGCCCCCAGCATCGCTGCTCCCTGTCAGCAGCGGTCCTATGGTGCCGGGGATGCCTTTGCACAGAGCGACCTCGACAAAAATCAGCGGCTCGTCGCCGGTAGCCGGATGGAAAAAGCCGTAGCACCGGCGGTCAGACGGCTCGAGCCGCCGCCTCAGATCGTTCCAGTCCTTGATTTCATGCACTGCCTCATAGGCAACAATTTTTTCAAGGATTGCCGCGGGCGAGTTCCAATCAATCCGCCGCATCACCAGAAATCCTCGGTTGAACCAGGACGACAACAGGTGGCTGAAGTCGCTGTCCAGCGGTGCCAGTTCCGGCGCGCCGCGCATCAGCCGCAGCAGGTCCTGGCGCATCCGCACCAGCTGCAGAGTGCCGCCGGTCGGGTGGTTGAGCATGCGCAGCAGGCTTTGCCGCTTAGGCTCCACAGCCTTGAACAGATCTTCCAGCGCCGCCTCGGTCCTGGCGGTTTCCCATTCCGCATAGGCAGACCGGACTGCAGCAGGATCTGCACTGAAGTCTTCCAAAAGCATCCGGAAGAAACGCGCCTTGCCCTCATCATCCAGCTCGGCGTAAGCGGCCAGCGCCTGTTCTGCCACCGCAATCCGTGAAGCTTCGCCGCCTTTGCGCATGAGTTCAGCGCAGCCGCTGGCAAGCCTGTCCGCGGCCGGTTGCAAGGACGCTTGAGCCGTGGGCTTCGAGCGCATGCGGTCTCCGATGCTCTGCAAAAGGTCGCTCAGCAACGTGATATTCGCCCCGGTCATCACCTCTCCTCCCTAATCCTCCCCCTTCTTATACTTCAATATCGCTCTGTTGTATATAACATGATGTTTTGTGGATTAATCATGCTCAAGCTTCTATATTCCTTGCAGGATTTCAGGGGAGCGCCGTGCATGGCTCGAAAATCAAATACAGTGCGCATCCGCGAAGCGCTCGAAAACGCCATCGTCAATGGCCGATTCGCGCCTGGCATGCGGATTGACCCGGAGGCTCTGGCCCGTGAGTTCGAATGCTCCCGCACCCCAATCCGCGATGCGCTCCAGCAGCTTGAGGCGTCTGGTCTGGTCCGGATCCATTCCAAACAGGGCACCTTTGTCACCGAGTGGAGCGTGGAGGAACTGGCAGAGCGGTTCGAAGCAATGGCTGAATTGGAGGCCACCTGCGCGCGCCTTGCTGCAAGGCGGATCACAGAGGAAGAACTGGCAGACCTGGAGTTGCGGCACGAAACCTGCCGCCATCTGGCTGAGGAAGAGAGGTTCGACGATTACTACTCGGAAAACTCGGCCTTCCATGCCTGCATCTACCGGGCAACCCACAATGCCTTCATAGAACAGGAGGCAAAGCGCCTGCATTCAATGCTGCAGCCGTACCGCCGCATTCAGCTGCAAGTCCGCAACCGGGTAAAGAGATCGTTCCATGAGCACGATGCCGTGGTTGCAGCCATTCGCAACGGCGACGATCAAGCCGCCGACAAGGCTATGCGGGACCATGTGCTTGTTCAAGGCGACCGCTTCCATGATCTGCTTGCCGCACTGCGGATGGATGCCCTGCAAAGGAAGGAAAGCGCTTCCTGATTATGCAGGCTCGCCTGCTTAGTAATTATTGGGGGAAGCTCCACCCTTTCTTACGTATCGGAAATGCATACAGCTGCGCAGGAAGTTTCATCTTAGATGCTGCGCGCTGGCTGAACGGCCAGACCGGGGAAGCAGCAGCGCAGCAACTTAGAGGGCAATCAAAGGCAGGAAAGGGCCGGCCTCTCCCACCAGGACCTGAAGGACGCGCCCATTGCCGCCGCGGCGCGGAGATCGGCTGGTTTGAGCCCATCTTGACAAATGCTGCGCGGCACAGGCAAGTGATAACTGCGCAAAGCAGCTCTCCGGTGTCTTTAGTCATCACATCCGAAAGGAACGAAGCTGCTGGCCATGCCTTCGTTCATCGTCATGATAGTCAGAAGGTTTGCGAACTCTATCTCTTTCTCCGATTGCGGGCAGATGTTTCCCCGGTATTGGCAGCCGCCGGCAATGAACTGTTCGTTTTGTTCCAGAAATCCCGGGCGCATCCCTGCGGCTCCAAGAATGCTCACCGCATCATCAACAGCGCTCCGGTAGAGAGCGCATTTTTTTCGCTCCAGCTGTCAGCCGCGATGCTGCCGGCGCTCGCGCTTGCAGGAATTGCAGAGGTAAGTGCGCAAGGCAGAACGAAGAGAAGCAGAGGTTTACTCATCGGGATAGGGATCCAGGGAGGGCAGCAAAAGGTTGGTTGTGGCGATGCGGGCAAGCTCGGCCAAATGACCTTTCAGGATCAGTGCCCCATGTTTGCTATCGGCGATAAAGAAGGACATTAACAGTGGAGCCCGTGAGGGAGGGAAGACAGCCGCCACCGACGCGGCCTTGCCATCCTGAGTGACGGATGTTTGGCAGAACACAGGCCAGGCGGCGGGAACCCCTGAACGCAACCCCGTGCCAGTGGGCGCCCCCAGGCAGGCAAAATGCTCCTAGGAATGCCCCTGCGCCTAACTGGCTTGTTTCGGGCATGTCGGACCGAAGCAATCATGAACAAAGCAAGGAGTTCGCTGCCTCACCTCTTCCAGCCCGCGGCAATTACTCTCCACAACTGCCAAGCCCAGCTGGTGATGAAGCTGTTCTGGACGCACAAAACAGGGGCTTCGATCCGGGCATCAGCAAGGCCGCACCAATCACCGCAGATTTTTCGCCGTATCAGGAGCCTGAACCGGCCACAGCCAAAGCAAAGCGCTCTTTTTCTCTACCGGGCCTTCAACGGCTGTGCAGGATCTCAGCGTTAAACACCCGGCGCCAGGAAACCAACGGCTCCTGCCGCTCATCCGGTTCACTGGATTGTTTGGCAAAAATACCCTATAGTGGTGCGGCTTACCAACAATTCTGCTTGCCGGACGTTCCGGATGTTCCGCCATGCAGGGAAAGGGGGCGGGATGCTAATCGTGGTCGCACTCGTCTTGATCGTACTGGGGTCCATTGTGTTCCACCTGCTGAGCCCGTGGTGGTGGACTCCGATCGCGTCGAACTGGGACTATATCGACGACACGCTGGTCATCACCTTCTGGATCACCGGCGCAGTGTTTGCTGCCATTGTTCTGTTCATGGCGTACTGCGTGCTGAAGTTCCGGCACCGGCCGGGGCACAAGGCGGAGTTCGACCCGGAGAACAAGCGCCTGGAGTGGTGGCTGACCGGTGTCACCGCCGCCGGGGTGGCGGCGATGCTGGTGCCCGGGCTGTTCGTGTGGAAGCAGTTCGTCACCGTGCCGGAGGAGGCAACCGAGCTTGAGGTCTTCGGCCAGCAATGGAGCTGGGCCTACCGGCTGCCCGGTGCCGACGGTGTGCTGGGCACCGCGGATGCCGAATGGGTGAACGGCGAAAACCCCCTGGGTGTCAACCCGCATGACCGGTTCGGCAAGGATGACCTGATCGTCGAGGGCGGCGAGATCTATCTGCCGGTGGACCAGCCGGTGAAGCTGCTGCTGCGCTCGATCGACGTGCTGCACAACTTCTACGTGCCCGAATTCCGCGCCAAGATGGACATGGTGCCCGGCATGGTCACCTACATCTGGTTCACGCCGACCCGCACCGGCAATTTCGAGGTGCTCTGCGCCGAATACTGCGGCACCGCGCACCCTTTCATGCGCGGTTATGTGACCGTGGTGGAGGCCGAGGAATACCAGGAGTGGCTGCAGGAGCAGCTGACCTTCGAAGAATACGCCAGCAATGCCCGCGCCGCGCAGCCGGTGCAACTGGCGGAGAACTGACCGGCGCAATGCCGGAAGCAAGGCCTGACCGGGCCGCCCCCCTTCTGCGGCCCTGATGGCCCGGCGCGCTGAAAGCCGCCGGGGACAGAGGACACACGCAAGGAGGAAAGCATGGTAGACCGCGGTTCCGACGACCGGATGCAACTGCCGCCGCGCGAAGTCGCAGATGTGATGCCGCCGCATGCGCACAGCTGGATCGGCAAGTACGTTTTCTCGCAGGATGCCAAATACATCGCCATCCAGTATTCCGGCACCGCCGTGGCGATCGGCCTTGTGGCGCTGGTGATGTCCTGGCTGATGCGGCTGCAGCTTGGCTTTCCCGGCACCTTCGACTTCATCACCGCCGAGGCCTATTACCAGTTTGTCACCATGCACGGGATGATCATGGTGATTTACCTGCTGACCGCGATTTTCCTCGGCGGGTTCGGCAATTACCTGATCCCGCTGATGGTCGGCGCGCGGGACATGGTGTTCCCCTTCGTCAACATGCTCAGCTACTGGGTCTATCTGCTGGCGGTGCTGGTGCTGGTCGCCAGCTTCTTCGTCCCCGGCGGCCCGACCGGCGCGGGCTGGACTCTGTACCCGCCGCAAGCGGTGCTGTCGGGCACACCGGGCGGGGCGCAAAGCGGCATCATCCTGATGCTGGTCTCGCTGATCCTGTTCATCATCGGCTTCACCATGGGCGGGCTGAACTATGCGGTGACCGTGCTGCAGGCCCGCACCCGCGGCATGACGATGATGCGGCTGCCGCTGACGGTCTGGGGCATCTTCACCGCCACAGTGATGGCGCTGCTGGCCTTCCCGGCGCTGTTTGTGGCCTGCGTGATGATGCTGTTCGACCGGCTGCTGGGCACCTCCTTCTTCATGCCGACGCTGGTGGAACTGGGCGAAAAGCTCAGCTACGGCGGCGGCAGCCCGATCGCCTTCCAGCACCTGTTCTGGTTCTTCGGCCACCCGGAGGTCTATATCGTGGCGCTGCCCGCCTTCGGCATCGTCTCCGACCTGATCGCGGTGCACGCGCGCAAGAACGTGTTCGGCTACCGGATGATGGTCTGGGCCATCGTGATCATCGGCGCGCTCAGCTTCATCGTCTGGGCGCACCACATGTATGTCAGCGGCATGCACCCGTGGTTCGGCTTCTTCTTTGCCACCACCACGCTGATCATCGCCATTCCGACCGCGATCAAGGTCTACAACTGGGTACTCACGCTCTGGAAAGGCGACATCCACCTGACCATCCCGATGCTGTTTGCGCTGGGGTTCATCGTGACCTTCGTCAATGGCGGGCTGACCGGGCTGTTTCTCGGCAATGTGGTGGTCGATGTGCCGCTCTCCGACACGATGTTCGTGGTTGCCCATTTCCACATGGTGATGGGGGTGGCGCCGATCATGGTGATCTTCGGCGCGATCTACCACTGGTACCCCAAGATGACCGGCCGGATGCTGAACGAGGCAATGGGCCAGATCCACTTCTGGGTCACCTTCATCGGCGCTTATGCAGTGTTCTTCCCGATGCACTACGTCGGCCTGGTCGGCGTGCCGCGGCGCTATTTCGAGATCGGCGAGCCTGAATTCCTGACCGCGCCGGTGGACGGGCTCAATGCCTTTATCTCCTCCGCCGCGCTGATCGTAGGGGCGGTGCAGGTGCTGTTCCTGTTCAACATCTTCTGGAGCCTGCGCCACGGCCGTAAAGCGGGCGGCAACCCGTGGCGCGCGGCCTCATTGGAATGGCATACCCCCGAGACCCCGCCCAGGCACGGCAACTGGAATGAGCTGCCCGATGTCTACCGCTGGGCCTATGACTACAGCGTGCCCGGAGCGCCCGAAGATTACCTCGCCCAGAACGATCCCTGGGTCCCGGACGGGGAGGAACGGCGGCTGTGACGGTCATTCTTGCCTTTCTGGCACTGGTTGCCCTGGTTGCGGGCCTGTGGCTGTCCCAGCAGCGGCTGGCCTCCAAGCCCTGGCTGGAGACCGGGATCGCGCCCCTGGCGGGGCACGGGCCGGGCCGGGCGCCGGGGTTCATCTTCATCGCGGTGTTTCTGGCCGTGGCCGGCGGTCTGTTTGCGATGCTGGGCAGTGCCTTCGTCATGCAGATCGAGGAGACCCCCTGGGAGCTGGTACCGCTGCCCGGTCGGGTCTGGCTCAACACCGCGCTCCTGCTGCTGGCCAGCCTGTTCCTGCAGTTCGTGGTGATCTCGGCACGGGCCGGCACCACGCGCTGGCTGCGCGCCAGCCTGATCGCCGCCAGTGTCGCCACGCTCGCCTTTCTTGCCGGGCAGGTGCAGGTGTGGATCGCGCTGACCGCAAGCGGCTACCGGCTGGAGGGCGCCCCGGCGGCGAGCTTTTTCTATCTGATCACCGGCCTGCACGGGCTGCATGTGCTGGGCGGCATCATTGCGCTGGGGGCGGTCTGCCTGCGCCACGCCGGCGCAGGGGACGTCAGGGCGCTGCTGCCGGGCGTCCGGGCCTGCGCACTGTACTGGCACGCGCTGCTGGCGTTCTGGCTGATGCTGTTTGCGCTGCTGCAGGGCTGGGGCAACGCGTTTCTGGCGCTGTGCCGCGCCGCCGTGAGTTGAGGGGGAGAGAAAACATGGAGAGCAAATTCCAAGGCCAGGACCAGACCCTGCTGCAGCAAGGCCACAGCGGCTTTGCCGCCGACTGGAGCTCGGACCAGCGGGTGTTCAAAAAGGTCTCCTGGGGCAAGGCGATGATGTGGATCCTGCTGCTCAGCGACACCTTTGTCTTCGCCTGTTTCCTGGTCGCCTACATGACCGCGCGCAGCTCGACCACGGTGGACTGGCCGAACGCAAGCGAGGTGTTCGCCCTGCACATCGGCGGCCACAACTTTCCGCTGCTGCTGATCGCCATCATGACCTTTGTGCTGATCTCCTCCTCCGGGACGATGGCGATGGCGGTGAACAATGCCTACCGCAAGGCCCGCGTTCCCACCGCGCTGCTGATGCTGGCGACTGCGGCGTTAGGCGCCGCCTTTGTCGGCATGCAGGCTTTCGAGTGGACCAAGCTGATTTCCGAAGGCGTCCGGCCCTGGGAAAACCCCTGGGGTGCCGAGCAGTTCGGAGCCAGCTTCTTCATGATCACCGGCTTTCACGGCACCCATGTCACCATCGGGGTCATCTTCCTGGTGATTATCGCCAGAAAAGTCTGGCGCGGCGATTTTGACCGCGATGAGCGCAGCTGGCTGTCGAGCGGCAACGGCGACTATGAAGGCGTCGAGATCATGGGGCTGTACTGGCACTTCGTCGATCTGGTCTGGGTCTTCATCTTTGCATTCTTCTATTTGTGGTAGGGAGACAGTATGGCACATTCATCGCAGACCGCCGGGACGCACGCCAAGGCTGCCGTTGATGAGCACGGCGGCCAGCAGCATCCGATCAGGCTCTATCTTCTGGTCTGGGGGCTTTTGTTCGTGCTGAGCGCGGCGTCTTATTACGTCGATTACGCCGGCCTTCAGGGATTGTTGCGATGGACCCTGATCCTCATCTTCATGATGCTGAAAGCAGGCCTGATCGTGGCCGTTTTCATGCATATCGCCTGGGAGCGCCTCGCCTTGAGCTATGCGATCCTGCTGCCGCCGCTGGCTTTGATCGGCCTGCTTGTGATCCTGCTGGTGGAGTCCGATTACACCGTGGCGACCCGGGTGATGGAATTCGGATCCCGCTAGGTCCAGGCGCCACAGACTTCATGAGCGCTGCGTATTCCGCCACTCGAAATAGGCGGGCCGTGATAGCAGCGGACTTTCCTGGCTGACCGGCGTGCAGATGATCCGTCCGGGCCAGTTTCCCGAACCCGCGCGGCAAGCAACTACTGGGGGTCGCCCTGTTCTGCGGGGGACAACCTTCCTCAACCTCATCGGCTTGTGATGCCGGGATAGGGAAAACCAATATCGAAGGACAACCATTCCCGGTCTGAGCTGGCCAGCGCCCCTGTCAGCACCTATCGCCGCGGGTGAGAGCAGGCGGAAGCCTGCACTGTGTGCCGGTGCCGCCTGACAGCAAGCCCGCGTGGCTCAGACGGCAGCAAACGCGATTCCGGCAACCGCGAGATACCTGCCCCCCTTCGCAATGGTCACGATAAGAGCGAAGCGCCACAGCGGCTCGCGCAGGAGCCCTGCCGCCAGCGTCAGCGGATCTCCGATCACGGGCACCCAGGACCCGAGAAGGCTCCAGCGGCCCCATTTGCCGTACCAGGCGGATGCGCGATCCAGCCGCGCGCGCGACACCGGGAACCAGCTGCGATCCGAGAAATGCATCAGATACCGCCCTGCCGTCCAGTTGAGGATTGATCCCAGGACATTTCCTGCCGTTGCGACCGCCAGAAGCAGCCATACCGGGTGGCTGCCGCCAATCAGCATTCCGGCAAGCACAGCCTCTGACTGGGCAGGCAACAGCGTTGCAGCCACGAGGGCTGCCGTAAAAAGGCCGGCGATGGAAACCATCTCAGAAACGCACGGGCCAGCGGCGGTGCAGGTCGTCAATGATGACCTCGTGCTTGTGCCCGCTCGTTCCGTGCTCCTGCAGATGCGGGTGGTCAGGCGGCAGATCGTCGTGGGTGTGCTCAATTTCCCCGGCCGTTCCGCCGGGCCACTGCATCAGACAGGTCACGATTCCGGTCCCGGCCAAGGCGGCCAGGACAGCCAGCGCGGGGACGGCGCCGAACTGTGTCATCAGCCAGCCGGACAGCGGATAGGTGACAAGCCAGCAGGCATGCGACAGCGCGAACTGCGCGGCAAACACAGCGGGCCTGTCCTCAGGGTGCGCCGAACGCTTCAGCAGCCGCCCTGAGGGGGTCAGCACCGCGGAATAGCCGAAGCCGGCAAGCAGCCATGTAAACAGCAGCGCTCCCCAATGCAGACCCGATGCGGCGGTGACCCCGGCGAGTCCAAGCAAGGAGAGGATCATGAGGCCCGCACCCGAAAGCATGACAGGTCGGTCGGGAATCCGGTCCAGAAGCCTTGGCAGCAGCAGCGCTGCCGCCATGGAGCCCGCGCCGAAGGCGAACATCGTCCAGGCCAGCGCGCTTTCCGGCAGGCCGAGCAGACCGCGCACCAGCACGACCGAGTTGACCAGCACCATCGCCCCGGCCGCCGAAACCGAAAGGTTGAGCGCAAGCAGGCCGCGCAGGCGCGGGGTTGCCAGGTAAATGCGCATTCCGCGCGTTGTGCGGTCGTAAATCCCCCGCGGCTTTGCGGCCTGCGGGCTCGGCAGCATCACGGAAACAACCAGCAGTGCAGAGGCGGCAAAGCCTGCGACGGTGCCGAGGAACAGCGTATCGTAGCTCATCATTGCCAGCAGCAGCGCCGCCAGCGTCGGGCTGATGATGTTTTCCAGATCATAGGCCAAACGCGAGAGCGAAAGCGCCCGGGTGTAGCGCGCCTCATCGGGCAGCACATCGGGGATCGTGGCCTGGAAGGTGGGCGTGAAGGCCGCCGAGGCAGACTGGAGCAGGAAGATCAGCACGTAGACCTGCCAGACCTCGGTCACGAAGGGCAGCGCCAGCGCCGCGGCAGCGCGCACCAGGTCCAGCACGACCAGCAGGCGGCGGCGGTTCACCCGATCCGCGAAAGCACCTGCAACCGGGGCAATCCCCACATAGGCCACCATCTTGATGGTGAAGACCGTGCCCAGCACCATCGCAGCGCTGTCACCCGCCAGATCATAGGCCAGCAGCCCAAGCGCAACAGTCGCAAGACCCGTTCCCAGCAGCGCAACAACCTGCGCGAGGAAAAGGTGCCGGTAGGTGCGGTCAGACAGGATATCCAGCATGATTGCCTCAAAGGTAACGTGAAATGGCCTTGAGTTCGGCCCGGTCGGATTCGGAGTTTTCACCGTCGAGGCAGTGATCCATGTGGTCATGGATCAGCGCCTGCTTGGCGTTGCGGACGGCTTTTTCCACGGCCTGAAGCTGCTGCGCGACTTCGAGACAGGGGCGCCCGCCTTCGATCATGCCGATGACCGCGCGCAAATGCCCTTCGGCGCGTTTCAACCGTGCGGAGAGCTTGGGATGGCTTGCATGCCGGTGTGGTTCTATCATAGGAGTGAGCTATCCCCCCAAGGGGGATAAAGCAAGATGGCGTTTAGAGAGCCACGAGCGGGACATGGTGCAGGCACGGATTGCCGGGAAATGGATGGATTGGATGCGGCGGGGCCTGGCCGCGCTCCTTTGCCTGTGCCTTGCGTTCTGGTCGCCCCAGCGAGCCGCCTCCCACATCCCGGATATGGTTATCACCATCCAGGACCATGCGGAGATGATAGATACCCACGGCCATAGCCACGGGTTCGAGGAAGACCTCGCCTGGGCTCTGCACGGCCACAGCCATGATGCAGCCGATCATGACCACAGCCCGGCGCTTCTTGTCCGGGGCTCCTTCGCCGCAGTGCGGGACGTCCCCGAAGCGGCGGCTCCCCCCGCCGGGCCGTCCTGGCGTCCGGGTCCGGTCTATCCCCGCGAGCGGCCTCCGCGCATGTGATCTGGTGCCGCCCGAGCGGCCGCCACACAGAATCCACACACATTTTCGGAGACCAACATGACCGCAGTCTTCCGGGACACGCGCCGCGCCGCATTGCGCAGGCCGCTGTTCCTGACAACTCTTATCCTGCTTGCGCTCGGCGCAACTCAGGCCGCAGCCCACAACGTCACCGAAGGCGACGCCGGCTATATCCAGGAGATCTGGGGAGTAAACATCATCCCCTTCATGTATCTCGGCGCCAAACACATGGTGACCGGCTACGACCACATCCTGTTCCTGCTCGGCGTCGTCTTCTTCCTCTACAAGATGCGTGACGTCGGCATCTACGTCAGCCTCTTCGCCATCGGGCATTCGACCACGATGCTGCTTGGCGTCTGGTTCGGCTGGGGCATCAACGCCTATGTCATCGACGCTATCATCGGCCTCTCGGTGGTCTACAAGGCGCTGGACAACCTCGGCGCCTACCAGCGCTGGTTCGGGTTCCAGCCCAATACCAAGCTGGCGACGCTGATCTTCGGCTTCTTCCACGGCACCGGCCTGGCGACCAAGATCCTCGACTACGACATCGCCTCCGAGGGGCTTCTGGCCAACCTCCTGGCCTTCAATGTCGGCGTCGAACTGGGCCAGCTGATGGCGCTCGCCGTGATCCTCATCGTCATGGGGTTCTGGCGGCGCTCACCGCGCTTTTTCGCCCAGGCCTACACCGCCAACGTCATCATGATGACGCTTGGCTTCATTCTCACGGGCTACCAGCTCACCGGCCTCTTCGTGGCCGCCTGATCCAATAGGAGAACCTCTCATGTTCAACGCAGAGAAACCAAGCCTCGACCAGCTTCCTAGCTCGAAGCAGCTTGTACGCTCCACCGCGATCGCCGGCGTCTCGGCCGTTGCGATCCTCGTTACCGTGGTGCTGCCCGCCGAATACGATATCGACCCGACCGGCATAGGCCGCGTCATCGGTCTCAAGGAAATGGGCGAGATCAAGACCCAGCTCGCGGACGAGGCAGAGGCCGACCGGCTGATGAACCAGGCTACCGAAGAACAGTCCAGCCTGCTGAACGACGTGCTTGGTCTCTTCGTCGGAGCCGCCTATGCGCAGGAAGCCACCTCCGAAACCACCGAGGCATGGCGCGACGAGACCATCTTAACGCTGGAGCCCGGCGAATCCGCTGAATGGAAGCTGGTGATGGAGAAGGGCCAGACCGCGCAATACCGGATGGCCGTTGAGGGCGGTAAGGTCAACTTCGACCTGCACGGCCACGGCGGCGGCAACTCCGTCACCTATGAAAAGGGCCGCGGCTCCACCGGCTCCGAGGGCGCGATCCTCGCTGAGTTCAACGGCGAACACGGCTGGTTCTGGCGCAACCGCGACAATGCGGATGTGACCGTCACGCTTCAACTGAAGGGCGAATACTCCGAAGTGAAGCAGGCCTACTGATACAGGAAGCCGCCACGCGCCTTATAGGTGATGCTGGCGGCTTCCTTCCTGAACACTTTCTGGCGCGCGCTGCCTTGCCGGAGCACCGGCCAGCTGCATCCCCGTTCTCATGACTGACAGCAGGGGCACGGCGGGCCCGGACCGTCTTAGGTGCCGTTCTTCACCTGCCGCTGCAGCCAGGCCGCAAAGCTGCGGGCTGCCGGGCGGGGAACGCCGGCGGGGGTGGCAATGAAGTAGCCCTTGCCCTCGCCCTCTGTGAACAGGGCGCGCAGGCGGCCGGTCTCCAGGTCTTCCAGAACGAACTCCTGGACACTGACCGCAACCCCCTGGCCGGCACGCACCGCCTGCATCAGCAGGTTTCCCGGCAACTGGGTCCGCGAGCCGCGCAAGCTGTCCTTGACGCCCCGCGATTCCAGCCAGCGCGAGGCCTCGGTGGTGCCCAGCTCCTCCAGCCACGGCAAGTCCAGCAGATCCTCCGGAGCGGAAACGCTGCGCCCGTCCAGAAGCCTGTCCGCAGCAATCACCACCATCGGCGACCGCAGCAGCATCCGGGTCTCCAGCCCGGGCCAGATCCCGTCGCCATAGCGGATGGCGATGTCGATGCCGCCGGGTTTCAGCTCAACAATTTCGCCCCTGGGGTCCAGCACCAGATCGACCTCGGGATGGTCCGCCTGAAACCCCGCCAGCCGCGGCATCAGCCAATGAGCGGCGAACATCGGCGTACAGGTGACATGCAGCGGCCGCGCGGCCCCGGTTGCTGAGATGTCCTGCAGCGCGGTCTCGATCGCACCGAACCCCAGCTGCAGCGCCCGCGCCAGATGCGCGCCGTCCGCGGTCAGCTCCAGCGCCCGGCCGCTGCGGTCCAGCAGGGCCGCCCCCAGATAAGCCTCCAGCGCCCGCAGCTGCTGGCTGATTGCAGCGTGGCTGACATTCAAAGCCTCCCCCGCCCGCACGACATTTCCGGTCTCCGTAAAGGCAGAGAAGGCCCTGAGCGCCGCCAGAGGCGGCATGTGAAGCCAATCCATATGTAATCCCAACTTACACATTGCGATTATTCTTAACTCGCAGGAATCGCCGGTTCAGGCAAGAGTCGTGAACAGACGCCAGAACAGGAGATCCTGACATGCTGACTGACATTTACGCCCGTTCGATGATGACCGCCGCCCGGCAGGACTGTGTGCGGCTGCGCGATCTGACCCCTGCCAAGCCGCTGCCGCGCGGAGCCGGGCTGCTGGCCCGGCTGGCCGCCTGGCTGCAGCGGCGCCCGGTGAAAACGCGCTGCGTCCGGCCGCAGAACATCTGAGACCGAAGCCTTCGGGTAACCTCTCCGGGAACAAAAAATGCGCCGGTTTTCCAGGAAACGCGCGAACAGATCGGAAAACCGGCGCATGGCCCGCTTGGCCTGCACGTTGGCCTCGCGGGATTTCTTGCCGCCCGGGAGGGGTCTTGGCCAAGCAGCAATCTCTTTCACCTGCGACACTACCGCGGGTCCGGCGGGCAGAGTTTGATGTTGATCAAACCGGCGTAAATAATTTGCCCGGTTGCGGCAGAAAACTACTCTCAAACCATGGCCAAGGAACTGCGCGAACAGACCACAAGCGGCGCCCGCGCGCCGCTGTCGGCGGATGAAGTCGGCGCGCTTGCGCATCTGTACCGCGGCGAAATCTACCGCAGCACGGTTTGGCGCACCCGGCTAGACACCACCACCAACTGGTCGGTGGTGACACTGGGCGTGGCCCTGTCGATTTCCTATTCCTCGCCGGAAGCCTCGCCGCTGCCGCTGATCCTTGTCGGGGTGCTGATCATCTTCTTCCTGATGCTGGAAGCCCGCCGCTACCGCTACTTCAACGTGTTCCGCGCCCGTGCCCGCTGGCTGGAAACGCATTTCTACACCCCGATGCTGCTTGAGGGCGACCTGCATCTGGAGGACCACTGGCAGGATGTGCTCGCCGCCGACTACCTGCGGCCCGAATACCATGTCGGGGTGATGACCGCGATCGGGCGGCGCATCCGGCGCAATTACTTCTGGATTCTTCTGATCCAGACGCTGGCCTATGCGGGCAAGCTGGCGGTGCATCCGACCGGCGTGTCCAGCTGGCAGCAGGCCCTGGACCGGGCCGACATCGGCCCCTTCCCCGGAGAGATGGTGCTGGCAACCGGCGTTTTCTACGTGGTGCTGTGGGGCGGCATCGCCTGGTGGAGCGCCCGCAACGACGCCGCCCGCGCCCGCAAGCGCAGCTCGAAAACCTCGATGGGCTGAAGCGGGCGGGGCTCAGGCCGGCCACAGCCACCAGACATAAGCCCCGTAGCCCGCCAGAAGCACTGCGCCCTCGCGCCGGGATAGCCGCAGCCCGGTCCAGGCCAGTGCCAAGAAGACCAGAGTCACCGCCAGCATCACCGGGTTGTCGAACGCCGCAATCCGTTGCGGCACGTCCGAAGGCGCGATCAGCGCGGTGGCGCCGCCAATGCCCAGGAGGTTGTAGATATTGGAACCGATGATATTGCCGAAGGCCATCTCGCCCTGGCGGCGCAGCGCCGCCGCGACCGAGGTCGCAAGCTCGGGGGCCGAGGTTCCCACAGCCACGACCGTCAGGCCGATCACCGTCTCGGAAACCTGCATCAAGCGCGCCAGTTCAACCGCCCCGTCCACCAGCAGCCCGCCGCCGCCAATCACCAGCGCCAGCCCGCCCAGGGCGGTGGCCAGCGGGCGCCACACAGGCAGCCTGGCCGTAGCTTCAGGCGATACCGCCGGATCGACATGTTCCAGCGCAGCGGCTTTTTCGTAGAGCGCGCCATGCTCCGCCGCGGGCGTTCTCTCCTGCCGGATGGCGAACCAGACATAGGCCGCCAGCGCCAGCACAAAGGCCAGCCCGGCAGTCCGCGTCACCGGAACGGCCACCGCCAGCAGCGCGAACACCGCCGTTGCCCCCAACAAGACCCCCCCGTCCCGCCGCAGCGCGGCCGACTGCACCGCGATCGGCGCAATCAGCGCCGACAGGCCGGCGATCAGCAGAATATTGGCAATGTTGGAACCGGTGATGTTGCCATAGGCAATCCCCGGCGCCCCGGCCAGTGCCGCCCGGACAGAAGTCACCAGCTCGGGCGCCGAGGTGCCGAAGCCCACCAGTGTCAGCCCGATCACCAGCGGCGACACCCCGAACCGCTCGGCCACCCTCACCGCGCCGCGGACCAGAAACTCGCCGCCAAGAACCAGCAGCAAAAGCCCGCCCAGAAGCGGAAGCCAGATATCAAACACGTGAAACGTCTCCAAGGATGGCCCGGTTTGTTCCAGAGCCGTGCAGCCGGCACCGCTCCCCTGCCCGCCTGGCCTTCGCCCTACCGGCTGTCATCAGTGGATGCCCGCCGGAAAAATGAGATCTCGGCCCCTCCCGTTTCAAGGGGCAGAGCAAAATTATTGCCGCCAGCCGGGTTGCAGAACTGCCGGTGCCGCAACCGGCTGCGGCACCCGCCCCTTTGCACAGCCGCAGGCGGATTGGGCGGAAACCGGCGCATCAGGGCCGCAAAATGGCAAAAGACCGCCTGCTGCAGAAGGTTCAGCGGCCTCCGGCTCCCGCAGGCCTTTCCTCTGCAGAAGCTGAGTTATCTTGTTTCACAAGCACGGCCGCCGGGTTCCCGGCGGCATCAGTTAGAAGGTATGCTTGTTATGAAACGAAAAGTTGTCCCCGCCCTGCTCCTGCTCTCCGCCGCCACGGCATCGCCTGCCCTTGCTGGCGACTGGGAGGGCGGCTACATCGGCGGCCAGATCGGCTACGGCTCCGGGGACTTTGACCTCGGAACCCTTACCGACCTCGACACCGATGGCGCGGTGGGCGGTTTCACGGTCGGCTACCTGTGGGAGCTGGGCGATTGGGCAATCGGACCCGAACTGCAGTATGATTTTTCCGATCTTTCGATCAATTCGGGCGGCGCTTCCGGGGACTTCGACGGGATCGCCCGGCTGAAACTGCGGGCCGGCTACGACCTGGGCAATGCGCTGCTCTATGGCAGCCTCGGCTTTGCCTACACCAACTTTGACGGGCTGTCGGGGGTAACGGGCATCGACCTTGACGACCCCGGATATGTCATCGGCTTCGGCTACGACCATCAGATCAACGACCGCTGGGTGATCGGCGGCGAATACCAGTATCACAAGTTCGATGATTTCGGCACCGACGGCAACGATGTCGATTTCGGCACCCTGCACGTCCGGGCAATGTTCAGGTTCTGAACCCTCGGGCTGGGGCCTGCGCAAAAGGAAAGGGGCCGCAAACCGCGGCCCCTTTGCCGTTTCAGCCGGTCCGGCGTTTATTCGCCGCCGCCCAGCTGGTGCACGTAGGCCGACACCGCGCGGATCTGCGCTTCTGTCAGGCGGGTGTTCCAGGCCGGCATCACGCCATAGCGCGAATTGGTCACGGTCTCGGTAAGCGTTCCGTAGTCGCCGCCATAGAGCCAGATCGCATCGGCCAGGTTCGGCGCGCCCTGCGCGCGGTCACCGGTGCCGTCCTTCATATGGCAGGAGGCGCAATTGTCCGCAAAGACAACCGACCCCGCGTCCACCTTGGAGGCATCCTGCGGCTCGCCCGACAAGGACATCACGTAGTTCACCACCTGGCTGATTTCTTCTTTCTCAAGAAGCTCGTCGCGGCCGAAGGCAGGCATCTCGGAGTAGCGCGCTTCGTCGCTGTCCTCGTTGCGGATGCCGTGGGTGATGGTGGCATGGATATCCTCCACCGAACCGCCCCAGAGCCAGTCGTCGTCCAGGAGGTTCGGATAGCCCTTGGCGCCTGCCGCGCCGGAGCCGTGGCACTGGGCGCACCAGGTCTTGAACACGGCGGAACCGGCGGACACCGCGTAGGAACCCAGTTCCGGGTCTTCCGCGATGGCGGTCAGCTCGACCGCCTCCAGCCTGGCGTTGACCGGCGCGTTGGCTTCTTCCACCGCGGTGATCTCCGCCGCGACATCGCCGCGGGTGGACCAGCCCAGCACCCCGGCGGTGGCGCCGTTGATCAGCGGCCAGGCCGGATAGGCGATGGTGTAAAGGACGCCCCAGATGATGGTGGCGTAGAAGGTCCACAGCCACCAGCGCGGCATCGGGTTGTCGAATTCCTCGATCCCGTCCCACTCGTGGCCTGTGGTGTTCGGATCGCCTTCGAATTTCTGCGATTTCTTGCTCATGCCCTCGCCTCCTTATCCGCGGCGGGTTGGTCCTGGCTGGGCGCAGGTGCGTCGTCATGCCGGAACGGGATGTTTGCGGTGTCCTTGTAGGCCTTGGTGCTGCCCGGGCGGAACGCCCAGACAATCACACCGATGAAGAAGGTGAACAGGAACAGCAGCATCCAGCTGTCGGCGAACTGCCTGAGGAGTGTGTAGAGTTCCATACCAGCCTCCCTCAGCGGCTCGCGTCCGGGGTGAAGGTCGAAAAGTCGACCAGCGTGCCCAGCATCTGCAGATAGGCGATCAGCGCATCAGCCTCGGATATCCCCGGCTTGCCATCAAAGTTGCGCACATTGATGTCCTCGCCATAGCGCTCCAGCAGCCCGTCATAGTCGCTGTCCGGATCGGCCTGGGCGCGGAAGTCGGCCTGCGCAGCCTCGATCATCCCGTCCGTGTAGGGCGTGCCCAGCATCGCGTTGGTCGCCATGATGTCGCCGATGTATTTGCCGTCGATCTTCTGCTCCTCGAGGAAGCCGTATTTCGGCATCACCGATTCCGGCACCACCGACTGCGGGTCGCGCAGGTGGTCTGCGTGCCACTCATCCGAGTAGCGGCCGCCGACGCGGGCCAGATCCGGCCCGGTCCGCTTGGAGCCCCACTGGAACGGACGGTCGTACATCGACTCCGCTGCCAGCGAGTAGTGGCCGTAACGCTCGACCTCGTCGCGCATAGGACGGATCATCTGGCTGTGGCAGACATAGCAGCCTTCCCGGATGTAGACCTCGCGGCCCGCCATCTCGAGCGGGGTGTAGGGTCGCATCCCCTCCACCTTCTCGATGGTGTTTTCCAGGTAGAACAGCGGTGCGATCTGCACCAGGCCGCCGATGGTCACGACCAGGAAGCTGAAGATCAGCAGCAGGGTCGCGTTGGTCTCGAGGATCTTATGTTTGTCGAGAATAGACATTGCTTCCTGGCTCCTTATTCAGCCGGGACCGGGACCGTCAGGCTGGCCTCTTTGGCCGGCGCCTTACGGACCGTCATCCACAGGTTGTAGCACATGATGATTGAGCCGGTGAGGAACATCACCCCGCCAAGGGCCCGGCCGATGTAAGGCCAGAACTTCGCTGCCACAGTGTCGGCAAAGGAGTTCACCAGGAAGCCGTTGGCGTCCACTTCACGCCACATCAGGCCTTCCATGATGCCGGTCACCCACATCGAAGCGGCATAGAAAATGATGCCGAGAGTGGCCAGCCAGAAGTGCCAGGAGACCAGCTTGAGGCTGTAGAGGCTTTCGCGCTTCCACAGCGCCGGCACCAGGTAGTAGAGGGCGCCGAAGGTGATCATGCCGTTCCAGCCCAGCGCGCCGGAATGCACGTGGCCGATGGTCCAGTCGGTGTAATGCGACAGCGAGTTCACCGCACGGATCGACATCATCGGGCCTTCGAAGGTGGACATGCCGTAAAAGCCCAGCGAGATCACCATCATCCGGATCACCGGGTCGGTGCGCAGCTTGTCCCAGGCGCCCGACAGGGTCATCAGGCCGTTGATCATGCCGCCCCAGGAAGGCATCCACAGGATCACCGACATGACCATGCCGAGGGTCGAGGCCCAGTCCGGCAGCGCGGTGTAGTGCAGGTGGTGCGGGCCGGCCCAGATGTACAGGAAGATGAGCGCCCAGAAGTGGATGATCGACAGCTTGTAGGAGAACACCGGACGCTCGGCCTGCTTGGGGATGAAGTAATACATCATGCCCAGGAAGCCCGCAGTCAGGAAGAAGCCTACGGCGTTGTGGCCATACCACCACTGAATCATCGCATCCTGCACGCCCGGCCAGACGATCACCGATTTAGAGCCCCAGATCGACACCGGAATGGTCATGTTGTTGATCAGGTGCAGCATCGCCACGGTGACGATGAAGGACAGGTAGAACCAGTTCGCCACATAGATATGCGGCTCCTTGCGCTTGATGATGGTGCCCAGGAACACCGCCAGATAGGCAACCCAGACGATGGTCAGCCACAGGTCGACGTGCCATTCCGGCTCGGCGTATTCCTTGGACTGGGTCGAACCGAACAGATAGCCGGTCGCCGCCAGCACGATGAACAGCTGGTAGCCCCAGAACACGAACCACGCCAGGTTGCCGCCCCACAGCCGCGCCGCGGAGGTGCGCTGCACCACATAGAAGGAGGTCGCGATCAGCGCGTTGCCGCCGAAGGCAAAGATCACCGCCGAGGTGTGCAGCGGACGCAGGCGGCCGAAGTTGGCCAGGCCGTCGGCCCATTCAAAATTCAGCGCCGGAAACGCCAGCTGAAACGCAATGAAGGTTCCCGCCAGGAACCCGACCACCCCCCAGAAGGCAGTGGCGATTGCGCCAGCGCGGATCACGCTGTCGAAATACTCGTTCTCCAGACCGGCGGCGGCCGGCTTCGGCTCGTCGGTTCGGCGCAAAGTGTAGAGGAACAGGCCGCCCGCCACGATCATCACGATGATCGCATGCACCTGGTAAGCCAGATCCCGCGCGTAGTTGGCACCGATCATCGCAAACAGCGTGACCAAACCAAGCGCTATCAGCTTGATATAATTAGACATCTTGCGTCCCTTTGCCATGCCCCCGCGATTCTTCCGGATCCGGGAACGTTATAAGACCGCGCCCTTCATGCAGAACGCGCCTCCCTCGCGCCTTGATCTGCATCAAGACAAAACCGGGCGACATGTGACACTTCTTCCCGTGCACTGAAACTCCACGCACCCGCGCCGGCCAGGCCCGCGGTGCCTATTCCGCCGAGAGGTGTCAATGTCCTACAAGTCCTTGCTTACCGTTCTTACAGCTGCGGACACCGCAGCGGCGCCTTTGGCGCAAATTGCGGCTCTGGCAGAGGAATTCGGCGCGCATGCAGACGCGCTCTGCCTCGGCGTCGACCGCACCCAGACCGGCTACTATTACGCCGGCGCAAATGCGATGGTGCTGCAGGAAACGCTCGCCCGCGCCCAGGAGGAGGCCGGGTCAGTCCAGGCGCAGGCGGAAGAAACGCTGCAGCAGGCCGGCGTGGTCTTTGGCACAGACAGCGGGGTGGCGCAGATCGCCGATATCGGCCGCCACGTGGCGCGGCAGGCGCGGTTCTCGGACCTTGTTGTGCTGGGTCAGCCCTACGGCGCCGGCAAACGCGCCGAGGCGGAGCCGATTGTCGAGGCGGCGCTGTTCGAGGGCCGCGCCCCTGTATTGGTGGTGCCGGACAACGCCGCGCCGCTGAAGGCGCCCAGGACGGTGCTGGCGGCCTGGAATGAAAGCATCGAGGCCATGACCGCCATCCGCCGGGCGATGCCGTTCCTGAAGGGCGCGGATCTGGTCCGCATCGCGGTGATCGACCCGCCGCAGCACGGGCCGGAACGTTCCGACCCCGGCGGATTGCTGGCGCAGATGCTGGCGCGGCACGGTGTGACCTGCGAGATTGACGTTCTCAGCAAGACAATGACCCGGGTCTCGGACGTGCTGAACCGCCACGCCGCCGACACCGCCGCCGATCTGATCGTCATGGGCGCCTACGGCCACTCCCGCTTCCGCGAGGCGATCCTGGGCGGCGCCACCCGCAACATGCTGGAACAGGCCAGGGTTCCGGTTCTGATGGCGCATTGACGCCTCGCAGCCAGGCCGCTCCCAACAGCAGAAAGGCGCCCCGCAAGGCGCCTTTTCCGTCTTTGCAACCGGTGATCTAGCCTGCCTTGCGGATCAGGCCGATCAGGAACAGCAGGATCACCGCGCCGATGGTGGCGTGGATCAGCGACCAGAAGAACCCGCCGCCTGCGGCAAACCCCAGCGCCGGAAAGATCGTCCCGGCCAGAAAGGCCCCGACCACGCCAACGATGATATTGCCAAGGATGCCGAAGCCGCGCCCTTGCATGATCTTGCCCGACAGCCATCCCGCCAGCGCCCCGATGATCAGCATGCCGATAAGGCTACCAAACTGCATTGCCGCCTCCATTTGTTGTTACGCAACCATTAGAGCACAGCTGCTGCGCCGGGTCACGCGCAGCGGCAGCCGGGCACGGCTACCCCTGCCGGACGTACTGCATCCCGCGGAAGGCGGCGCGGAATTCTGCCGTCTCCGCCGCCAGCGCCGCCGGGTCCTGCGCCCGCAGCCCGCGGGCAATCAGCTCTGCCAGCTTCGGCGCATGCTCCGGCGTGACACCGCGGCGCACCAGCTCGGGCGTGCCGAGGCGCAGCCCGTTCATGTCCCCCGGCACCTCTGCAATGGGCAGGCCGATACCGCAGGCCAGGAAGCCCGCCTTGCGCAGATGCATCGACGCCGCCTGGCCGCCCCCGAACTCCGCCGCTTCCAGCGCGAACTGGTGCGACTGCGTCATGCCCCGCGCGGCGGCAAAAACCGGCAGCCCCTGCCCCGCCAGCTCCTGCGCCAGGGCCAGAGACAGCTGCGCCATCGCCCGGGCATACCCCGCGCCGTGCTCCACCCAGTCCAGCAGGCTCATCGCCAGCGCTGCCGACTTGGCCGCGTCGAAATTCGCGGTCATGCCGGGGAAGGCGATGGCATCCAGGTGTTCGGCGATTTCTGCGTCATTGGTGACGATCAGCCCGCCCGCCGGGCCGCCCAGGCTCTTGTAGGTGCTCATCGTCATCAGATGCGCGCCCTGCTCCAGCGGGTTGGCCCAGTGGCCGCCGGCAATCATGCCGCACTGGTGGGCGGCGTCGAACAGCACCTTGGCCCCAGCCTCATCCGCAATCGCACGGATCTCCGGCACCGGATGCGGGAACAGGTTCAGGCTGCCGCCGATAGTGATCAGCTTCGGCCGCACCTTGAGCGCCAGATCGCGCAGCGCGTCCAGATCAAGAGTATAGCCATCCGCATCCACCGGAGCCGGATGGGTGTTCAGCCCGTAAAGCCCCGCACAGCCGCCGGCATGATGGGTGACGTGGCCGCCCACGGCGGCCGGCGGCGCGATGATCGCATCGCCCGGCCTGGTCAGCGCCATGAAGCCATAAAGATTTGCCAAGGCGCCCGAGCCCACACGGATCTCCGCGTATCGCGCCTTGAAAACCTTGGCGGCGACCGCAGCGGCGATTACCTCGATCTCCTCGATGGCTTCCAGCCCCATCTCGTACTTGCCGCCGGGATAGCCCAGCGACGGGCGGCTGCCGAGGCCGGAGGCCAGCAGCGCCTCTGCCGCCGGGTTCATTACATTGGTGGCCGGGTTCAGATTAAAGCAGTCGCGATCGTGGATCTCCGCATTGCGGTCCGCCAGCGCGGTCAGGCGCGCGGCGGTTTCTGCGCTGGTCGCAGCGGCGGTCCTGGCGGCCATCTTCTGCACATAGTCCTCGCAGTCGGCTGGCACCCAGGTGCGTCGGGCAAGCTCTGTCATGATTTGTCTCCTTCGCCAGTGGCGGGTTTGTCTCTGCCCCCATAAAACCGCCGCTGCCCCCTTGCCCGCAAATCAGATTTCCAGAAAACTAGGGCTAGAAAAATTGAGGCTAAGCCATGGCTGTTTCCCCGCCCCCTGCCCGGTCCCTGCCGCTGACGGCCCTGCGCGCGTTTGAGGCCGCCGCGCGGCTGGGCGGTTTCTCTGCTGCCGCGCAGGAGCTGGGGGTGACACCCGGCGCGGTCTCGGCGCAGATCAAGGCGCTGGAGGAGGCTTTGCAGGCGCCGCTGTTCGACCGCCGCCCCAAGCAGGTGACACTTACGGCCCTCGGCGCGCGGGTTCTGCCCGGGTTCACCGAGGCCTTCGACCAGCTCAATGCCGCCACCCGCCGCCTGCGCGCAGAGGCACAGCCCAGCACCGTCCACATCGCCACCCTGCCCGCCATAGCGCAGTTCTGGCTATCGCCGCGCCTGCCCGGCTTACGCGCCGCAATGCCGGAGATGGCGGTTTCTGTCACCGCCACAGAGGCGCCGCCGAACCTCAAGCGCACGCCCTACGACCTTTGCCTTTTCTACGGCGGCGGTTTGGGGACAGCGATCGAGCAGGATGTGATCTTCCCGGTCTGTGCGCCCGCTATGGCCCGGCAGCTGCGCACCCCTGCGGACCTGCAGTATGTGCCTTGCCTGTCAGACGCGGTCTGGGCGCAGGACTGGGAGCACTGGCTGCAGGCCGCCTGCCCCGGCGAAACCCTGCATCTGCGGGGACCGGAATTCTCGCTCTATTCCCTGGCGGTGGAGGAGGCGGTCAATGGCGCTGGAGTGCTGATCGGCCATCAGGCGCTGGTGGCGCCGCTGCTTGGCAGCGGCAAGCTGGTGGCACCCTTTGCGGAAAGAGCCAGCCTGCCGCGGGACTTGCGGCTGTGGAGCCTGCGCCCCTCCGGCCCGCGCAGCCCGGCGGCGCGGGTGGCGCGGTGGCTGGCGGAAAACAGTCAGGAAACGCGGTGACAGACCGCCTCAGCCGAGGAAACCGCCGTCACTGTCGTCGCCGGCCTCTTCCATCAGGCGGCGCATGTCGGGCACGGTCACATGCCGTTTGCCTTCCAGCTCGATGATGCCGTCCCGCTTGAGAGCCGAGATCTGGCGGCTCACGGTTTCCAGCGTCAGACCGAGGTAGTCGGCCATCGCCTCCCGCGTCAGCGGCAGATCGAAGACCATCCGGTTGGTTGCCCCGCCCGGTGTCAGCGAGGCGTCGCGCCGCGCAATGATCGACAGCAGGCTGGCGATCTTCTCCCGCGCGGTCTTGCGGCCCAGCACCAGCATCCACTCGCGCGCCGCGTCCAGCTCGTCCAGGGTCATTTCCAGCAGACGGTGCGCGATATGCGGGGTGCGCTCCATCAGGTCCTCGAACGGCTTCTTGCGGAAGCAGCACATTACCACATCGGTGGTCGCGACCACGTCATAGGCCGCGCCTTCACGGCCCGGACGGCCGACGAAATCGCTGGGCAGCAGCAGGCCCACCATCTGGGTGCGCCCGTCCTCCATCGTCTGGGTCAGCGAGGCGATGCCCGACACCACGGAGCCCACGAAGTTCATCGCATCACCCGACCAGATGATCGGCTGGCCGGCCTCATAGGTGCGGTAGTATTTAATCGCGTCCAGCTCTCCGAGCTCCTCCGCGTTGCAGCGTGCGCAGACAGCCCGGTGGCGGATCGGGCAGTCACCGCATCTGGTTTGGGCAAGTACAGGAGCGTTCATTCGCTGGTCCGGATTGATCTGGGTCAAGGCTCTGGTTCACGCGCTGCCATAACGCTAATTGAATGGAACAGAAAGCTCAATTGGCCGAGCTGGGTTTGTTTGACGCCAAAGTGCCGCGCTACACCAGCTATCCTGCCGCGCCGCACTTCGGCAAGGGGACTGATTCCGCCCAGTTTTCCGGCTGGATATCGAGGATTCCCCCCGGCAGCAGCATTTCGCTGTATGTGCATGTGCCGTTCTGCCGCAGATTGTGCTGGTTCTGCGCCTGCCGCACGCAAGGGACCCGTTCCGGCGCCCCGGTGGAAGCCTATGTCCAGGTTCTGAAGGCGGAAATTGCCCTGCTCAAGCGGCGGCTGCCCGACGGGATCACCCTGTCGCGGCTGCACTGGGGCGGCGGCACCCCGACGCTTCTGAGTGCGGAACTGATCCGCGATCTGGCCGGTGCGATCACCGGAGCAGTCCCGCTGGCGCCGCGCGCGGAATTCTCGGTGGAGATCGATCCGAATGAAATCGGGGAGCGGCGGCTGGAAGCGCTGGCGGAGGCAGGCATGAACCGCGCCTCGGTCGGGGTGCAGGATTTCGACAGCACCATCCAGCAGGCGATCGGCCGTTTCCAGAGTTTCGAGGCCACGCGTGACGCAATCGATCAGCTGCGCGCGCATGGAATCCGCAGTCTCAACGCCGATATCCTCTATGGCCTGCCGCATCAGACGCCCGCGATCATGACCGAAAGCGTCCAGAAACTCTTGTCGCTGACACCGGACCGCGCGGCGGTCTACGGCTATGCGCATGTGCCCTGGATGGCCGGACGGCAAAGCATGATCCGCTCCGATACGCTGCCGACGCCCGAGGCGCGGCTGGAGCTTTTCGAGACCGCCCGCCAGCTGTTCCTGTGGGACGGCTACCGGGAGATCGGCATCGACCATTTCGCCCGCCCCCACGACGGGCTGGCGGTGGCGCAGCGGACCGGGCGCCTGCGGCGCAATTTCCAGGGCTACACAGACGATCCGGCAGAGGTGCTGATCGGCATCGGCGCCTCGGCGATCTCGCGCTTCCCGCAGGGCTATGCGCAGAACGCGCCCGCCACCTCGGCCTATGTCCGCGCCATCCGCGGCGGGCAGTTCGCCACCGCCCGCGGCCATGCCTTTGGCGGCGAGGACCTGCTGCGGGCGCGGCTGATCGAGGCGCTGATGTGCGATTTCCGCATCTGCCGCGAGGAAATCCTGACGCGGTTTGCCGTGACCGGGGACCGGCTGGAGCAAATGTTTGCCATCGCGGTTACCGCTTTCCCCGGCATGCTGACGGTGTCCGCCGCGGGGCTGGAAATCCGCGATGAAGCCCGCCCGCTGACCCGGATGATTGCCCGCAGCTTTGACGCCTATGACCTCAGCACTTCAGGCCACGGCACCGCCATCTGACACCTGCGCAGGAGACCCGGCGCCCTCCCGCCCGTCGCAACTGCGCCAAAGGCTCAGCGCTCCCGTTGGGCCAGGCTCAGCGCCAGCGGCGCTGAGCCTGGCCCAAGGCCGCCAAGGGGGTCCGGCGCAGCCGGGACGCCTGCGGGCGCGGGAGCCTTCCGCTGCTTTCCAGGCAGCGGCGGATAGGTCAGCACCGCTGCCGCAATGTTTCGCGCGCGAAACATTTGGTCGCATCTGCTGCCGCAACTTATGGGCGTTGCGTGCAGTGCGAACGCATAGATGCAGCAAAGCCTGCCACAGTGTTAAGCAAGGGCGTCTTACCCGGCAGCGGCCAGCAGCTTGCGGGTGTACTCCGCCCGCGGGTTGACGAACAGATCCTCCGCCGCGCCGGTCTCCACCACGTCGCCCTGGTTCATCACCACCACCTTGTGCGACATCGCCCGCACCACGTTGAGGTCGTGGGAAATGAAAAGATAGGCCAGCCCGTAGCGCGTCTGCAGGTCGCGCAGCAGTTCGACAATCTGCACCTGCACCGTCATGTCCAGCGCCGAGGTCGGCTCATCCAGCACCACCAGTTTCGGGCGCAGCACCATGGCGCGGGCGATGGCGATGCGCTGGCGCTGGCCGCCGGAGAACTCATGCGGGTAGCGGTCCATCGCCGCGGGATCGAGGCCCACTTCCGTCATCACCTCCGCCACCAGTTCGCGGGTGTCGCGGTGCTGGTCCACCTTGTGGATGGCAAGACCCTCGGAAATGATCTCGGCGCAGGTCATCCGCGGGCTGAGCGAACCGAACGGGTCCTGGAACACGATCTGCATGTCCTTGCGCAATTTGCGCAGGTCGCGGGTGGACCATTTGCGCAGATCCTGGCCCTGGAAGGTCACCGCGCCCTCCGACGCAATCAGCCGCATGATGGCCAGTGCCAGCGTGGTCTTGCCGGAGCCGCTCTCCCCGACGATGCCGAGCGTTTCGCCTGCCCGCACCGAGACCGACATCGGGTTCACCGCCTTCACATGGCCGACGGTGCGTTTCAGAAACCCGCGCTGAATCGGAAACCAGACTTTGAGGTCCTTGGCCGACACCAGCTCCTGCGCATCCGGGGCAACCGGCTGCGGCTGACCGGAGGGCTCTGCCGCCAGCAGTTTCTGTGTGTAGGGGTGCTGCGGGTTGGCAAAGAGTTCCGCTGCCGGGCCTTCCTCGACGATCTCGCCGCTTTTCATCACGCAGACCCGGTCGGCGATGCGGCGCACGATGCCGAGGTCATGGGTGATGAACAACAGCCCCATGCCCTCGCTTTCCTTGAGCTCTGCCAGCAGGTCAAGGATCTGCGCCTGGATGGTCACGTCCAGCGCAGTGGTGGGTTCATCCGCGATCAGGATGTCGGGCTTGTTGGCCAGCGCCATGGCGATCATCACCCGCTGCCTCTGGCCGCCCGACAGCTGGTGCGGGTAGGAGGTCAGCCGGTTTTCGGCGTCGCGGATGCCGACCTTGTTCAGAAGCTCCAGAATGCGTTCCCGCGCGGCCTTCCCCGCCAGCCCTTGGTGCAGGGCCAGCGATTCCGCCAGCTGGCGCTCGATGGTGTGCAGCGGATTGAGCGAGGTCATCGGCTCCTGGAAGATGAAGCTGATGTCATTGCCGCGCACTTTCATCAGATCTCTTTCCCGGGCGCCAACCATTTCGGTGCCATTGTAGGTCACCGACCCCTCGACCGTGGCGCTGTCGCCCAAGAGCGAGACGGTGGAGAGCGCCGAGACCGATTTGCCGGAACCGGACTCGCCCACCAGCGCCACGGTTTCGCCGCGGTCCACGGAGAAAGAGACGCCGCGCACCGCCTCGGTCACCTTGCCGTCCTGGCGGAAGGAGACGCGGAGGTTTTGGACATCCAGGAGGGGGGAGGAGGTTTTGCTCATTGTTCTTCCCCTTGCAATCCCTTGATGAGGGCAGCGCCCGGCCGCGGGCAAAAGCGGAGCGCCCGCCAATGGGGGCGGTCGGGCGCTGCCCGGCCTGCGGCCGGGCGGGGCATATCATGGGCACCCGCAACTGTCATGAAAACGTCTTCCGAGGATCAAAGGCATCGCGCACACCTTCGAAGATGAAGATCAGCAGCGACAGCATGATGGCAAAGGTGAAGAAGGCGGTGAAGGCAAGCCAGGGCGCCTCCAGGTTCTGCTTGGCCTGCAGCGTCAGCTCGCCCAGCGAGGGTGCCGAGGACGGCAGGCCGAAGCCAAGGAAATCGAGACCGGCCAAAAGGCCGATGGTGCCGGTGATGATGAAGGGCAGCATGGTCAGCGTCGCCACCATCGCGTTCGGCAGCATGTGGCGGAACATGATGGTCAGGTTGCCGACCCCCAGCGCCTTGGCCGCGCGGACGTATTCCAGGTTGCGGGCGCGCAGGAATTCGGCCCGCACAACGCCGACCAGCGCGGTCCAGCCGAACAGCACCATCAGGAAGACCAAGAGCCAGAAGCTGCGGCCCAGGATCGCAAACATGATGATGATGACATAGAGCGAATTCACCGAGCCCCAGACCTCGATCACACGCTGGAAGACCAGGTCCGTGAGGCCGCCGAAATAGCCCTGCACGGCCCCCGCCAGAATGCCCAGCAGGCTGGCGGCCCCGGTCACCATCAGGGTGAACAGGATCGACAGGCGGAAGCCGTAGATCACCCGCGCCAGCACATCGCGCTTGGTGTCATCGGTGCCCAGCAGGTTCAGCCCGCCGGGCGGCAGCGGCGCCGCGCCGGGGCGGTCCACCGTGGTGTCAAAGCTGTAGGGGATCGGCGGCCAGATGGTCCAGCCTTGGTGGAAATCCTCAGCCGAATAGGTGCCTGCCGCGATCTTCTCCAGGATGGTTTCGGGCTCGTCAATGCAGTCCTCGATGCCGCCGGAGCGGATCAGGCATTCGACCTCGGGGTCGCTGTAGACCGCCTCTGTCTGGAAGTCGCCGCCGAACTGGGTTTCCGGGTAGAATTTGAATACCGGCGCGTAGACCTCGCCGCGGTAGCTCACGAGGATCGGCTTATCGTTGGCGATGAACTCGGCAAACAGCGACAGGCCGAACAGCAGCGCAAAAATCCACAGCGACCAGAAGGCGCGGCGGTTGCGGCAGAAGTTGCGCCAGCGGCGCTGATTGAGGGGGGAGAGCGCCATGGATCAGCCTTCCCGCTTTTCAAAGTCGATGCGCGGGTCGACCACCACATACATCAGGTCGGAGATGATGCCGACCACCAGCCCCATCAGGCCGAAGATGTACATGGTGCCGAACATCACCGGGTAATCGCGCGCGACTGCGGCCTCGAACCCCAGGCGGCCGAGCCCGTCGAGAGAGAAGATCGTCTCGATGATCAGCGAGCCTGAGAAGAACACGCCGATGAACACCGCCGGGAAGCCCGCGATCACGATCAGCATCGCGTTGCGGAACACATGGCCGTACAGAACCCGGTTTTCGCTGAGGCCCTTGGCCCGGGCGGTCATCACGTATTGCTTCTTGATCTCATCCAGAAAAGAGTTCTTGGTCAGCAGTGTCAGCGTCGCAAAGGCCGCGATGGTGGAGGCGGTGACCGGCAGCGCAATGTGCCAGAAATAGTCCATGATCTTGCCGAACAGGCTGAGGCTCTCCCAGTTGTCCGACGTCAGGCCGCGCAGCGGGAAAATCTGCCAGTAGGAGCCGCCGGCAAACAGCACCAAGAGCATAATGGCAAACAGGAAGCCGGGGATCGCATAGGCGGCAATGATCACGCCGCTGGTCCAGGTATCAAACGGCGAGCCGTCGCGCATCGCCTTGCGGATGCCCATCGGGATCGAGATCAGATAGGCGATCAGCGTTGACCACAGGCCAAGCGAAATGGACACAGGCATCTTTTCCAGCACCAGGTCGGTGACGTCGATCTTGCGGAAATAGCTCTCGCCGAAGTCAAAGCGGGCGTAATTTCCGAGCATTATCAGAAAGCGTTCCAGCGGCGGCTTGTCGAGGCCGAACTGTTCTTCCAGCTCCTTGATCAGCTCCGGCGGCAGGCCCTGGCGGCCGGCGTAGTTTTCATTGGCGCTGATCGCCTCGGTGCCGGTGTCGCCGCCGCCGCCGGCGAAGCCCTCGAACACGTCGCCGCCGCCTTCGAGCTGGGCGATGATCTGTTCCACGGGGCCGCCGGGCACAAACTGCACCAGGGCAAAGTTCACCAGCAGGATGCCGAACAGCGTCGGGATCACCAACAGCAGGCGCCGGAGGATATAGGCTGCCATGTCCGTTCCTTACCGCAGTGCGCCGGCGGCCTTAAGGGCAGCCTCACGCTCGGCGTCGATCCACCACAGGTCCAGAAGGCCGGTGTCATAGGGCGGCAGGTTTTCCGGCTGGCGGTACATGTCCCAATAGGCGATCCAGTTCACGTCCAGATACCAGGTCGGCACCATGAACCGCTTGGCCCGCAGCACCCGGTCCAGCGCGCGGGCGTTGGCGCGCAGCTCCTCCTGGGTGCCGGCCTTGACAATGTTGTCAATCAGCGCATCCACAGCCGGATCGGCCAGCCCCGCCGGGTTGAACACCGAATATTCATGCGCCTCCGATCCGAAGTACTGGTAAAGCCCGGTCGAAGGCTCCAGCGACATCGGATAGGCGTGGGAGATCATGTCGAACTCCTTCTCCCGGCGGCGGCTGGTGTACTGGGCGTAATCAACCCGGTTCACCACCGCATCCACCCCCATGGTGCGCAGGTTGGAGACATAGGGCTGCACGATGCGTTCGATGGTCGGGCTGTCGGCCAGGAACTCGACCTTCAGCGGCTCGCCTCGTGCATTGCGGCGCATGCCGTCATCGCCGACGGTCCAGCCCGCCTCATCCAGCAGTTTCATCCCCCGGCGCAGGTTCTTGCGGTCGCCGGGGCGAGATGCCTTGGAAGCATGCGCCATCACCGGCTCCGAGGTCAGAATGGACGGGTCGATCTGATCTCCCAGCGCTTCCAGCACTTCCTTCTCGCGGCCCTCGGGCAGGCCTTGCGCGGCCAGCGGCGAATCCTGCCAGAAGGAGGAGCGGTGCCGGAACAGCCCGTACTGCAGGCTCTCGTTGGTCCACTCGAAATTGAACGCCAGCTGCATCGCCTCGCGCACGCGGATGTCCTGGAATTTGGGCTTCAGCAGGTTCATCACAAACCCGCTGGCTGGCGGCACGTTGCCATCGGGGATTTCACCCTTGATCACCTGGCCCTTTTCCACCGCGGCGAATTCATAGTTGGTCGCCCAGTTCTTGGAGTTGTTTTCGGGGCGCAGCGTATAGACGCCTGCCTTGAACCCCTCCATCGCGGCGACATCATCGCCGAAATACTCGACCCGGATGCGGTCATAGTTGAAGCGGCCGGCGTTCACGTTCAGGTCCTTGCCCCAATAATCCGGGCTGCGCTTGTAGACGATACGCTGGTTCACATCCGCGCTTTCCAGCACGTAGGGGCCGGAGCCGATGCCCGGATCCAGCCGCGGCTCATCAATGCGGCGGTTCTCCGGATCTGCCTCGAACCAGGCCTTGGAAAACACTGGCGTGCCGCCGACCTGGGTGATCATCGCCCGGCGCGGGAAGTCAGGGGAGAAGTGGAACTTCACCCGGTGCGGCCCCAGCGCCTCGGCCTTGGGAATGCGCTTGCGCACCGCCTCGGCGTAGGATTGCAGCCCCTGGTCCAGCAGGATGTTGTGGGAAAACACCACATCCTCGGCGGTGACCGGGCTGCCGTCGGAAAATTTCGCTTCGGGCCGCAGGTTGAAGATCACCCAGTCCTGGCTTTCCGGGTACTCCAGGCTTTCGGCAATCAAGCCGTAATAGGACCCTGGCTCGTCGTAGGATTCCACCAGCAGGCTTTCGTAGTGGCTGGAGGACAGCGCCCCTGCCCGGCCCTTGCGGGTATAGGGGTTCATGCTGTCGAAAGTGCCGACAGCGGAAATCGACAGCTCGCCGCCTTTCGGGGCTTCCGGATTCACATAGTCGAAACGGGCAAAGCCTTCCGGGTATTTCAGCTCCCCGAACTCGGCAAAGCCATGCGCCTTGATGATGGCCTCTTCGGCCCTGGCCAGCGTCGCGGCCGCCAAGGCTAAGATCAATCCCAGCGCCAGTGCCGCAGCCGCCTGCAGCGGGTTCACTCTGTCCTGGGCGCGGGCCCGCGCCGCAGCTTTGGCGGTATTCATCTGCCATGACCTCCTGTGCCCGGAACTTCGGCCCGGGTTATCCGGCCCCAAGCTAATGTCCGGGGGTGGTAACATTCAAGTTGAGATTGGGTGATCAGACGGCCGATCTGGGCATAAAGCAGCCGAAACAAGGGCCTATGCGCCGCCGCCCTTGCCCGCAATAAAATTGCCTGCCAGCCTCGGATCACGATTGTGTTATGAACCGAGGGAGTTTGCGATGCTGAAGTCCATGAAACTATCCGCCCTTGCGGTCGCCGGGGCCGCCGCGCTCAGCGCCTGCGCCCAGCAGGAAGAGGAAGTTGTCTACACCAGCCCCGAAGAGGCTTATTGCGTGCAGACCGGCGGCAGCTACGTGCTGCGCAGCGGCAAGGCGGGCACCATCGGCGTCTGCATCCTGCCTGACGGCACCGAGCGCGATGCGCTGGCCTATTACCGCGAAAACAACCCGGCCTGAGCCGTCACCGCTCATGGGGACAAAAAAAGCCGCTGCAAACCGCAGCGGCTTTTCTTTCGGATAGCTGGGACAGCGGTCGGGATCAGTCGTCCAGGCTGTCCAGATAAGCGATGAGGTCCACCCGGTCGCTTTGCTTCTTCAGGCCGGAGAACGACATGGTGGTGCCCGATGCGTATGCGGACGGCTTGGCCAGGAAGGCGTCCAGCTCTTCCGGAGTCCAGGCCTTGCCGGCCATGCCGGTCAGTGCGCCGGAATAGCCAAAGCCGGGTGCGGAGGCGATCTCGCGGCCGACCACGCCGTACAGATACGGGCCGGTGGCGTTGGCGCCGTCTTCCAGCTTGTGGCAGGCAGAGCATTTTTTGAAAACCTTGGCGCCTTTGGCGGCATCGGCAGAGGCCATCAGCTCTTCGAAGCTGACTTGCGGCTCATCGCTGCCGGCATCTTCAGCCGAGGCAACTTCGATCACATAGGCGGCCTCACCATGGCTGTCCACGTGATACAGGCTCTCAGCGGCCCATTTGCCCAGCAGGAGAACCAGAAACGCGCCGCAGACGCCTGCAGTCGCTTTGGTAAGGGTCATTGTGTCAAACATGAATCGCGGGTCCATTTAGCTGTCTGCTGGGGTGTCTAAGGCTTCCCCTCCCAAGTGGCAAGGTATAGACAGCGCGACGAAACGCCCAATTATTGAAGTTTTGCACGGGGAACACACCCATGAGCCGCAAAATCGCCATTCAGGGGGAGCTCGGCTCCTACAGCCACGAGGCCTGCCGCATCGCCCGCCCCGGCATGGAGGTGCTGCCCTGCCGCACCTTCGAGGACATTCTGGAGGCAGTGCGCAGCGGCGAGGCAGAACAGGCGATGCTGCCGGTGGAGAACTCCACCTACGGGCGGGTGGCCGACAGCCACCGGCTGCTGCCGCACAGCGGGCTGCACATCATCGACGAGGCCTTCGTGCGGGTGCATATCAACCTGCTCGCGGTGCCGGGCGCCAGGCTGGAAGACATCCGCGAAGCGCATTCGCACCTGGTGCTGCTGCCGCAATGCGCCACCTTCCTGCGCGAGCACGGCATCCGCGGCCGGGTCAGCCCCGACAACGCCCGCGCCGCCCGCGATGTGGCCGAGGCCGGCGACAAGCATTCGGCGGCGCTGGCCAGCGAGCTGGCCGGCGAGATCTACGGCCTGGACGTGCTGGCCCGCCACATCGAGGACAACAGCGACAACACCACCCGCTTCCTGATCATGGCGAAGGACATCGATTACACCCGCCGCGGCGCCCACAACATGATCACCAGCTTCGTGTTCCAGGTGCGCAACATCCCGGCGGCGCTCTACAAGGCGATGGGCGGCTTCGCCACCAATGGCATCAACATGACCAAGCTGGAAAGCTACATGGTCGACGGCTCCTTCACCGCGACCCAGTTCTATGCCGACATCGAAGGCCACCCCGAGGATCCCAATGTGCAGCTGGCGATGGATGAGCTGAGCTATTTCACCACCAATGTGGAGATCCTCGGCGTCTACCCGGCAGACAACGGCCGGTTCTGAACCGGAGCAAGGCAAGCAGGGGCATTGCCCCTCTTCACCTCACGGCCAATTCACCCGAGGGCTATTTCCGGGCCGGATTGAGATCCTGCCCCCGCCGCGCGGCAGCGCGGCGCCGGGCCCAACGGCGGCGGTGCAATCTTTGATTGCGCCGAAGCGGGCGGGAGGGATCCCGTTTTGCCTTATTGTGCGGGGGAGTAAAGTGAGAGGCTGGACAGCGACCCAAGCGGGGCTCGTTGTGGCTGCTTCCTTCCGGACCTGACCAGGTTGGCGAGGCGCTTGCCCGCGCCAACCTCTCGAATCCCGATATAAGGACCGCCGCCGTGAATGGCAAGGGCCGCCGGGGCCGGGCTATAGCTGCAGGTCCAGTTCCCAGAAGCCGCTGCTGCTGAAGCCGCGGGGCGTGGCCATGCCGGCGGGCAGTTCCTGCAGGTGGCGGGCCGCGCCGGGGCCTGTCACCGCCACCGCCCGGGTGCCGGGCACCGGCGCCAGCCGCCAGGGGTACGGCGCCTGCGCCAGCGGCTCCGGCGGCAGCCGCCCGGCGATATAGTCGCGGATCGTCTTGCGGATGCGGACCGGCGGCAGCGCCAGCTCCGCCGCTTCCTCCAGCATCCGGAACCGCCCGCCGCCGCTGACCCGGTAGCTGTTGACCGCAACCGCAAAGCGCTGCCCGGGATCCACGGGACGGCCCTGCCAGCGCAGATCGGTGATCCGCCGCGCCTCCGGGCTGATCAGCTCCCCGGTGGCCGAAAACCGCGGCGGCTGCGTCACATCGATCCGGTAGCTGAGCCCGAAGATCACATCGAAGTTGTGCCCGGCCCGCTGCGGGTCGGTCAGCCGCTGGCCGGAGCTGCCCGGCACGATCCTGTTGAACAGCCCGGCGGACATTTCCAGCCAGTCGCGCAACTGAGCGCCGGTGACCTCCACCGCCCGCAATTCGTTCGGGAAGACCTGCAGATCGGCGATATTGCGGGCACAGAGGTCGCCCGCCGCGATATCGGTGTAGGACTGCGGACCCGAGCGGCCGCCGAACTTGCCCGGCGCCGCCGCCGACAGCAAAGGCAGACCCTCGGCGGCAGTGCCGCGCAGCAGCACCCGCGCCGCTGCGGCCTGAGCGCAGGCGGCCAGGGTCAGGCCCCGGTCCGGCGCAAAGAAGGTGAAATAGGAATGCATCGCCACCGGGCAGTGGCCCGCGGGTTCGCGCATCCGCTCCAGGGTGCGGGCATGGTCCTCTGCCAGCGCCTGCACCAGCCCGGGCTCTTCCGCCGCCAGCGGCTGCGCGCCGCCGCATTCCTGCTGCCGCGCCACGGCGTGCAGGGAGGCGCTTCCGGCGGCGGCCTGCCAGCCGCTGCCGGTGTATTCCAGCTGCAGCCGGATCACCCCCAGATGCGACCCGTGCGATCCCGGCATCACCACCGGCTTGGCAAAATCATGCTCCGGGTCCGGCAGGGTCAGATGGGTGTGGCCGCCGACCAGGGCATCGATTTCCGCCACCGCGGCCAGCTCCCCCAGGGCATTTTCGCTGCTGTCGCTGCCCGCCCGGCCGGACAGCCCGGTATGCGCCAGCGCCAGCACCATGTCACAGCCCTGCGCCTTCAGCCGCCGCGCCTGCTCCGCTGCCGCCTCGACGATACCCGCGGCTTGCAGCTGCCCGCCCAGCACCTGGCGGCACCAGACCAGCGTCTGCGGCGGCAGCACCGAAATCAGCCCGATACGCACCGGCGGCAGGTCCGGGCAGGACGGCACCGCCCGGTCCAGCACCGCGGCGGGCGCAAACGGCAGCACCCGTTCCGGATCGGCCGCGCTGAGGTTGGAGCACAGCACCGGGCAGGGCATGTCCTGCAGCATTTCCGCCAGCGCCTCGAGCCCGAAATCGAAGTCATGGTTGCCGAGGCCTGCCGCATCATATTTCAAGGTCTGAAAAGCGCGCACCAGCGGATGCGGCCCGGCGGCCCCCGGCAGCACCTCGCCCAGCGGCGCCCCCTGGAAGCCATCGCCGTTATCCACCAGAATGCAGGCCGCCCCCCGGCTTGCCGCCTCGGCCCGCGCCTCGGCAATCAGGGTGGCCACGCGCGACAGCCCGGCTGCGGTGCCCTGCCGGTCGGCATAATAGTCATGGCTCAGCAGGTTGCAGTGCAGATCCGTGGTGGCCAGCACATGCAACTCCCCGGCGCTCCGGGTGTCTGAGGCCCCAGCCCCGCTCTTCATGTCCAATTTCTTGCTGACACTTCCGGCCCGCCGCTCCCGCCAGCGCCTTTCAGCGCTCTTTTTTGTTGGCCCCATTTGAATCAACGTTTTTGCAGTTTGCAAAGAATCCTTTTCGCTGCCTGTTAACTTTTTCACTGACTGTTTGCGGCGCACCCGCGGCGGCGCCCTGTTCCGCTGTAAAATACCGCCGGGTCAGCCGCGCGGGTGTGGCCGCACGGCGACAGGCAAGCGCAGATCGCAGCCAATTGCTGGCAACAGCTGCGGCACACTGCCATGGATTGCCGCATTCCCATCGAGCGCGGCCATGCATCCGCGAGTCATAGGAGAACACCATGAAACGCGCGGAACAGGTGACTTTCGGCGGCGGCGGGCTGGAGCGCTCGGCGCATCTGCGCGGCGACTCCCCGGCGCTGGAGGCGGCCTGGAACAGCCCGCAGGCCCGGGTGCTGCTCTTGTGGCGCGGCAAACCGCTAGCCCGGCGCGACACTGAGGCCGGCCTGCCATGCGGCCTGGCCTGGACCGCGCCGCAGCACCCGCTGGCCGCCGCCGGCAAGAAGGACGCGCTGTTCCTGGGCGCCGCCGGCGGAGGCGCGCCGTGCTTTGCCTGCGATGTCAGCGATTGGCAGCCGGACGACCTGGACCAGGACGCGCTCAGCAGCTTTTCCGATGCCAGCGAGCAGCGGCATCCGGACCTGCCGGACACTCACGTCTTTGCCGAACTGCGCCGGATCATGACCCGCCTCACGCCGCTGGAAGCGGAACTGGCCGCCACCGCAAAGGCGCTGCTGGCCTGGCACCGGAGCCACCGGTTCTGCGCCTGCTGCGGCGCGCCCAGCGATATGGCGCAGGCGGGCTGGCAGCGGCTCTGCCCGGCCTGCAAGGCGCCGCATTTCCCGCGCACCGACCCGGTGGTGATCATGCTGATCACCCATGGAGATTCCGTGCTGATGGGCCGCTCCCCCGGCTGGCCGGAAGGGATGTATTCGCTGCTGGCCGGCTTTGTCGAACCAGGGGAAACCCTGGAAGCGGCGGTGCGCCGGGAAGTGCTCGAGGAAACCGGCGTCAGGGTCGGCGCCGTCAGCTACCTGTCCAGCCAGCCCTGGGCCTTCCCGATGTCCTTGATGATCGGCTGCGCTGGCGAAGCGCTGAGCCGGGAGATCTCCATCGATCCGGCTGAGATCGAGGATGCGCTGTGGGTCAGCCGCCAGGACATGATGACGGCCTATGCGGGAGAGCACCCGGTTCTGAAACCCGCTCGCAAGGGCGCAATTGCGCAGTTTTTGATCAAGAACTGGCTTGCGGACACGCTGGACTAGCGCGCATATTTGCCGGAAGCGGCACCCGCGAACCGCAAATGAGGCAGGCGACCATGGAATTTCACAGCAAAGAAGACATCGAAGCCCCGATTGCCGAGGTGTTCGAGGCGGTCTCGGATTTCTCCATGCTGGAGCGGTCTGCCCTGCGCCGCGGCATCGAGCTGCAGCGCACCGGCGACCCGGCCGAGCCGGAAAGCGGGCTGGCCTGGGATCTTGCTTTCAGCTTCCGCGGCAAGCAGCGCGAAGCCCAGCTGACGCTGGCATCTTATGCCCCGCCCTCGGCGATGGCGCTGGATGGCAGCGGCAGCGGAATCGACGGACGGATGGAGATCGAGCTGCTGGCCCTGTCGCCGCAGCGGACCCGGATGTCGGTGCGGCTGAAGCTGTCGGCGGCAAGCCTGACCGGCCGCCTGCTGGTGCAATCGCTGAAGCTGGCGCGCAGCAATCTCAACCGCCGCTTCAAGCTGCGATTGGCGGATTATGCCCGCATCACCGAAGAGCGCCTGAGCCGCACCGCCTGAGCCGCACCGCCTGGCGGAGTCCGGGCTAGGCCTGCGGCACCAGCCGCGGCCACAATGCCGCATTGGCGCGGGCAAAGGCGCCGAGGTGGCCGATCTTCCGCCCTCCGGCCTGCTGCGGGTCCAGCACCACCCGCCGCTGCGGCACATCCCCGTAGACATCACCCAGCCGCCAGACCGCCGCTGGCGGCACCACGTCATCATCCGCCATCGCAAACAGATCCACCGGGATGCCGGTCCCTGCCCAGCGGGGCTGCGGCAGCGCATTGCCGGTTTCCGGAAGGTAGCTGCCCGGCGTGGTGCACCAGCGCCGCCACTGCCAGTAAACGCCTTCGGGCAAGTCGGCCCCGAACCCTACCGCGCGCCCGGGCAGGTAACCCAAGGCACGGACCAGCGGCGGCACATGGCCGAACCAGAAGGCCAGCGCCAGCGCGCGGTAGGGCCAGGGATGATCGTGGTGGTGCACCAAGCCGCCCGCAACCACGATCATGCGGGCGACGTTTTCCAGGCCGTCCTGCAGGGGCATCAGCATCGCCCCCAGCGAGTGGCCAATCACAAACAGCGGCACGCCCGCAAAGCGCCGCTGCATCTCTTTGCGGGCGGCGGGCTGATCCGCCAGCGCCCATTCGGCCATTGTGGCCTTCGACCGGCGCGGGTGCCCCTGCGCCGAGTCCCCGAAATCCCGGTAGTCATAGGTCAGGCAGGCCATCTGCCGCTCCGCCGCCAGCCAGCGCGCGAAATGCCGGTAATAGCCCTGCGGCACCCCGGTTGCGCCGTTCAGCACCACCGCTGCCCTGGCCGGCCCTGCCGGGCGGTAAAGCCGCCCGGCCAGCACCGCATCATCCGCGGCAAAGCGCAGCTCCTCCACCCGGATATCCGCGCTGTGTTCTGCATGGCCGTCGAGCATGGGACACCTCCTAGACCGATTGGTCTACTCCACCTCTGGACCAATCGGTCTAATGATGTCAACCTGCCGGCATGACTGACGTGACGACACCCTCTGCCAGCCCTGACAGCCCGGCTCCGACCCGCGAGCGGCTGATCCTTGCGGCCGCCGGACTGTTCCGCAACAAGGGCTACAGCGGTACCGGCCTGGCCGAGCTGCTGGCCGCGGCCGACGCGCCCAAGGGCTCGCTCTACCATCACTTCCCGAACGGCAAATCCGACCTGGCACTGGCCGCGGCAGACTGGGCCTCGGAGCGGATGATGGCCCTGATCACCGCCTCCTTCGGCCCTGCGCCCACGTTTCAGGAAGGCGCCAAGACGGTTTGCTACAAGCTCGCGAAACTGTTCGACACTCAGGGCAAATGGAGCGGCTGCCCGGTCTCTGCCACTTTGTTCGAGGGGCCGGAGAACGAGGCCTTTCACCAGCACGCCGCCAAGCTGTTCGAGGGCTGGATCACCGAAACCGCAGCCCATGCCCGGCGCCTGGGCCTGGCGGAGACGGAGGCCCGCGCAGCGGCCGAGAACTTCTATATCCTGCTGCAGGGCGGCTGGCAGCTGGCGCGGGTGCGGCGCGATTCGGATGTGATCCGGGGACTGCACCTGCAGTTGCACAGGCCTGAAGGCGCGCAGAAAAACGATTGACGACTCGGGGGGGCAGCCGCTACCGGTTGTGGCGATGGTTCCCGCGCCACAGAATCTTGTGTCCGGGATGAAAAGGGAACACGGTGCGGCCCCGCCTTCCGGCGATGCCAACTCCGCGACTGCCCCCGCAACTGTAAGCGGCGAGCGACCCCGATAGAGCCACTGGCCCGATGGGCCGGGAAGGATCGGGAAAGCATCGACCCGCAAGTCAGGAGACCTGCCATCGGAAGTGAAACTCGAACCCGGGCGGGGTGTCCGGACAGGGTCTGATGGCACCGCGGAACGCCCGCTATTTCATCCGGTCTCCTGTCCCCCAGACCCCCGCACCACGCGCGGAGGGCGCCAACATGATGTGGACGGACAAAACGCATTTCTATGCGGCAACGGATTGCAAGCACCTGGGCAAGCCCTGCCCGGCAGCGGAGCGGATGATCGCCAAGCTGGCCGAGGCGATGACCAAGGCCAAGCCGCTGACCCAGGAAGATTTCGAAATCACAGGCACCACTGCGCTGGACGGCTGCCCGCGCAATTGCCCGGCGCAGTTCGCTGCCAGCCATGACCGCATCCGGCTGTTCTGCGGTGTCGGAGAAGATGCGCCGCGCGAGGGGCTGGACCGGTTTGCCGATGCAATCCTCAGCCGCGAGGGCACCGGCTTTGCTGCTTCCAGCCTGAACGCCCGCCCCTGCGCCCTGATGGAGGCGCTGCCCAAGACCGATGAGGCGCGGCAGGCCGAACAGATGATGGTGCTGTGAACCGAAGCTTGCCCGACCGGGCACATCTGGAAGGCCCCGCCTGCCCCGCCGGGGCGGGCGGTGTCATAGCCACTCGCTGCTGCCCCGCCGGTGACTTCTCTACGGTGAACAGGCCCAGGCCAGCTGTTCATCCGTCTCCACCGCGCAGGGCCGGACCGCACGCAGCCGCGCCAGCGCCTGCGCCGGGTCCTCGCCGCATTCGATCATCAGCCGCAGCACCGCCATGCCGGAACGGCCGCAGCCGCCCTTGCAATGCACCAGCACCCGGCCGCCGCCTGCCAGCGCCTGCCGCGCCGACTGGCTGGCCGCTGCCCATTTCGCCGTCACCGCGGGCGGCGGCGCCTGGAAATCCGGCACCGGCAGATGCAGCCAGCGGCAGGCCATGCTCTGGATATCAACCCCCAGCCGCGGCACCCCGGCAGCCGCATGTTCGGCCTCGGTGGTCATCGAGATCACCAGCCCCGGCTTCCATTGATAGATCTGGATCAGGTCGCTGCGGTAATCGCCTCCGCCGCCAGGCAGCCGGCACAGCGCCAGAATGCCGCCGCCCGCCGACAGCGCGTGAATGGTCAGACCCGCCTGCGCGGCGGACGTCCGCTCCGCAGGCGCCGAGGTATCATCAGATCGCATAGCGCCTCCTTAGCCGCTGCGCTCCTTCGCCCCCCGCAACTCCCCTGCCAGCAGCCTAGCGGCTAACCGGGCAAAGCCAAAGCGCTTTTGCAGTCCGCGGATTGCGCCCTTCTGCGGTGGACGAACGCGGCGCGCTTCAATACCCTGCGCGGAACGCGGGCGCCCCGCACACCGAATCCGGCACGAGACACCATGAACGACATTCCCAGCGGCACCGGCCAATCGAAATACCAGGTTCTGGCACGAAAATACCGGCCCGAGACCTTTGCCGATCTGGTGGGCCAGGACGCCATGGTGCGGACGCTGAAAAACGCCTTTGCCGCCGACCGGATTGCCCAGGCCTTCATCATGACCGGCATCCGAGGCACCGGGAAGACCACCACCGCGCGGATCATCGCCAAGGGCATGAACTGCGTCGGCGAGGACGGCCAGGGCGGCCCCACCACCGACCCTTGCGGCACATGCGAGCATTGCACGGCGATCATGGAAGGCCGCCATGTCGACGTGATGGAGATGGACGCGGCCAGCCGCACCGGCGTCAATGACATCCGCGAGATCATTGACTCGGTGCAGTACCGCGCCGCCTCCGCGCGCTACAAGATCTACATCATCGACGAAGTTCACATGCTGTCGACATCCGCCTTCAACGCGCTGCTGAAGACGCTGGAGGAGCCGCCCGCGCATGTGAAATTCATCTTTGCCACCACCGAAATCCGCAAGGTGCCGGTGACGGTCCTCTCGCGCTGCCAACGCTTCGACTTGCGCCGGATCGAGCCGGAAGTGATGATCGGCCTCTTGCGCAAGATCGCCATCGCCGAAGGTGCAGAGATCGCCGAGGATGCGCTGGCGCTGATCACCCGCGCCGCCGAAGGCTCTGCCCGTGATGCGACGTCCCTGCTGGACCAAGCGATTTCCCACGGGGCGGGTGAAACCACCGCCGATCAGGTCCGCGCCATGCTGGGCCTGGCCGACCGCGGCCGGGTTCTGGATCTGATGGACATGATCCTGCGCGGCGATGCGGCAGCAGCCCTCACCGAACTCAGCGCGCAATATGCCGAGGGCGCCGATCCGCTGGCGGTGCTGCGCGACCTGGCCGAGATCACCCATTGGGTTTCGGTGGTGAAGATCACCCCGGACGCCGCCGAAGACCCCACCGTCAGCCCGGATGAGCGCGCCCGCGGCCAGCAGATGGCGGAAAACCTGGCGATGCGCGTCCTCACCCGGATGTGGCAGATGCTGCTGAAGGCGCTGGAGGAAGTCGCTGCCGCACCGAACGCGATGATGGCCGCGGAAATGGCGGTGATCCGCCTCACCCATGTGGCCGACCTGCCCAGCCCCGAGGAACTGATCCGCAAGCTGCAGGACACGCCTCCTCCGCCGCCCCCCGGCCCCGGCGGCCCCGGCGGCGGCATGCAGATGCAAGGCATGGGCGCCCAGGCGCTTGGCGGCGCTGCACCGCAGGGCGGCCCGGCAGGCGGCACGCCGGTTGCGCATGGCGGCGGCGGCACAGTGGCAGCGCTGGCACCGCAGGTCAGCTCCGCCCTTGCCCGCTACCCAAGCTTCGAACATGTGGTCGAACTGATCCGCACCAACCGGGACGTGAAACTGCTTGTCGAGGTGGAAACCGGCGTGCGGCTGGTCTCCTATCAGCCCGGGCGGATCGAATTCACACCCTCCGCTCAGGCGCCGCGCGATCTGGCCGCACGGCTCGGCTCGGCACTGCAGAACTGGACCGGCGCCCGCTGGGTGGTCTCGATTGCGCCGGACGGTGAGGCCCCAACAATTGCCGAGGTCCGCGACGCAGCCGAAAACGCGCTGCGCGAGAAGGCTACGGCCCACCCGCTGGTGCAGGCCGTGCTGGAAAGCTTCCCCAAGGCCAAGATCACCCGCATCCGCACCCCCGAGGAACTGGCCGCCGAAGTCGCCGCCGAGGCCCTGCCCGAGGTGGAGGACGAATGGGACCCCTTCGAGGACGGGTGAATACCTGCCCCGAGACGGGATATCCTCCGGGTCCATACCCGGGTTTCCAAGCTTGATTTCAGCGATTTACAGCCGCGCCCGCCACCCACGGGCCGGTCTGGAGGCGGCTAATCTCGACGGTTCAGGCAATCCTACCCCTTGTTTCACGCCCCCGCGCCCCGTATCTGTCCCCCAAACCGGAATCTCAGGAGAACTCAGATGCTCAAAGGCCTCGGCGGTCTTGGCGACATGGCCAAGATGATGAAATCGGCACAGGAACTGCAGACCAAGATGGCGCAGATGCAGGACGACCTGCACAACGTCATGGTGACCGGCGAGGCCGGCGCCGGCCTGGTCAAGGCCACCGCGTCCGCCAAGGGCGACCTCAAGGGCCTGGACATCGATCCGTCGATTTTCAACGGCGATGACAAGGAAGTGGTCGAGGACCTGATCCTGGCCGCGATCAAGGACGCCCAGGCAAAGGCGGCGGAGAAGGCGCAGGAAGAGATGACCAAGCTGACCGAAAGCATGGGCCTGCCCAAGGACATCAAGCTGCCGTTCTGATCGGCGCCCGGCAACCATCCCGAAGGCGGCCCGGTGCGGGCCGCCTTTTGCATGTCCGGCAGCAAAACAAACCCCGAACATTTTGCGGCGCCGCTCTTGCGCTCCCCTGCCCCGATCAGCCTATATGGCAGGGCGGACAAGGGCCTGAGGCATGATCAAGAACTCCACCAGCGACATCGAAGACCTGATTGCCCTGATGGCCAAGCTGCCGGGGCTCGGGCCCCGCTCTGCCCGGCGCGCTGTGCTGCATCTGATCCGCAAGCGGGCGCTGCTGCTGACACCGCTGGCTGACGTGATGAGCGAGGTGGCGGCGACAGCGCGCGAGTGCCTCAACTGCGGCAATGTCGGCACCAGCGAGATCTGCCCGATCTGCACCGACGAGGTGCGCGGCAACGGCGAGCTGTGCGTGGTCGAGGATGTGGCCGACCTCTGGGCGATGGAACGCTCGGGCGTCTTCAAGGGCCGTTACCATGTGCTGGGCGGCACCCTGTCGGCGCTGGACGCGGTGGGGCCGGAGGATCTGCGCATCCCGCGGCTACAGGACCGGGTCGCCACCGAAGGCATCAGCGAAGTCATCCTGGCGCTCAATGCCACCATCGACGGCCAGACCACCGCCCATTACATCGCCGACCAGCTGCAGGGGCAAGTGAAACTCACCTCGCTGGCGCAGGGCGTGCCGATCGGCGGCGAGCTGGATTACCTCGACGACGGCACCATTTCCGCCGCGCTGAACGCGCGGAAGGAAATCTGACGGTCCGGCCGGGGACGGGACATTCGAACTTTCCGGCTACTCGCAGCTAGCCGTAAAACCTCCGCAGCGCCTGCACCGCCTGCGCCAGCGCGCTGTCATCCGCGTCCCTGTGCAGCACCATCCGGATGGCACCGGTGCTGCCGCCGCCGATCACCACGCCCTTAGCCGCCAGATGCGCCCGCAGCGCATCATTGCGCCCGTCAACCGGCGTGAAAAACACCATGTTGGTGGCCTGAGACACCTCCCCCGCCCCCAGTCCGCGCAGCACACCGGCCAGCTCTTCGGCCCGGGCATGATCCTCTGCCAGCCGGGCTGTGTTGTGCTCGAGCGCATAAAGGCCCGCCGCCGCCAGTACCCCGGCCTGACGCATGCCGCCGCCCAGCATCTTACGCCAGCGCCGCGCCCTGGCGATCAGATCTGCAGGCCCGACCAGCGCTGATCCCGCCGGTGTGCCCAAACCCTTGGACAGGCAGACCGACACCGTGTCGGTCAGCCCGGCCAGATCCGTTTCCGCGCACCCCAGCGCGGTGATCGCGTTGAAGAACCGCGCCCCGTCCAGATGCACGGACAGCCCTGCGGCCCGCCCGGCCTCTGCCGCCGCGGACATATCCGCCAGCGGCACCGCCAGCCCGTTATGGGTGTTTTCCAGCGACAAAAGGCGGCTGATGGCGAGATGGCTGTCATCCGCCTTCACCGCCCCGGCAACCACGCCCGGATCCAGCGCCCCGTCCGCGCGCACCGGCACCGGGCACAGCGCAATCCCACCCAGGACCGAGGCGCCTGCGGCCTCATAAGCATGCACGTGATACCCCGCGCCCGTGATGATCTCCTCGCCGCGCTGGCAGTGGGCCAAGAGACCGGCAAGGTTGCTCATGGTGCCGGTGGGCAAGAACAGCGCCGCATCCTTGCCCAGACGTTCGGCCAAAACCGCTTCCAGCCGGTTCACGGACGGGTCCTCGCCAAAGACATCATCGCCCAGTTCCGCCGCAGCCATCGCCTGCATCATGCCCGCATCGGGGCGCGTCACCGTATCGCTGCGCAAATCACAGAGGGCCGCATTGCCCCCCGCGCCCGCAAGCCCTGCATATTGGCTCATTCCGTCACCTGATCATATGCCAGCGCGGCCACAATATGGACGCGCCGGGTTTCGCCTCCGTTCAATGCGGTGTGGTAGCCGCGGGTGTCAGTGAAATACACCGACCCGTCCGCTGGCAAGTGGGTGACATGATGATTCACGATGAACAGCGACCCGGGGTTGGAAAGCACCGGGATATGCAGCCGCGGCTCCGGGTCGCGGTGCCAGGAGTTGCAGTTGTAGAGTCCTTTCGACAGTACCCGGGTCCGCCCGATGGGAAACCGCTTGGCAAGTTCGCTGTGCACATGCTCGAAATAGGTGCCGGCAAACTTCGGATTGAACTCGGAAAAGTCCACTTCCGGCACCAGATCCTCGCGCGGCTCCTCGACATAACGGTCATCCGCCCGCAGCCAGTACCGGCCTGACAGATCATTGGCGGTCCATTCCGTCTGCCCCGGGCGCCGGGTCAGCGGCAGCGCGGCAAAGCCCTGGTCCTGCAGGCCGCCCATGAACTCCTCGCGCCGCAGGCATTCTTCCAGCGCCTCCCGCAGCAGCTGGATGTCAAACCTCAGCTCCAGCCGCTGGATGCCCGGCCCGGGCACAAACTCCGCCACCGAAGCGGACTCGGGCATGGTCTTCATGGCTTGGCTGACGGTCTCGACATCGGCGTCTTTGATCTGCGGTAGAAAACTCATGCCGCGCGCTCCCAACTTCGTGCTGCTCGTGAGTGGTGTTGCATTCAGCGCCATCATTGCAGGCCGACTGCCGCAGATAAAGCCGGTCCTTCGCAATGCTTGTTGCAATATTCGCAACAAGTGGCAGGGTATTCCCATGCGCCGCAAGATCCCGCCAACTGCAGCTCTCCTGTGTTTCGAGGCCGCCGCCCGCTCCGGCAGCTTTGCCCAGGGCGCCCGCGCCATGAACCTGTCGCAAAGCGCCTTCAGCCGCCAGATCCAGGGGCTGGAGGCGCAGACCGGCCAGACCCTGTTTAAACGCGAACGGCAGCGGGTTCAGCTGACCGGCGCAGGCGAGATGCTGCTGCAGGAGCTGTCGCCGCTGCTGGAGGCGCTGGAGGCCGCGTTCTACCGGCTGCGCACCCGCGACAATCCTTACGGCGCGCTCAACATCGGCACCTATCCGACGCTCGGCAGCCGCTGGCTGATGCCGCAGCTGGCCCGGCTGGCGCAGGCGCAGCCGCGGCTGACGGTCAACACCATCACCTATCTGGACAATGCCCAGGTGGATGCCAGCCTGGTGGACCTTGCCATCGTGCAGGGTGATCCGCCCTGGCCCGGCTTCCGAGCCGATTTGCTGATGCCGGAAACCCTGGTGGCGGTGGCCGCGCCCGGACTGCTGGAGGCGCCGCTGCAGGACGCCGCCCGCCTGCTCGACCACCCGGCGCTGCAGCACACCACGAGGCCGCTCAGCTGGCAGATCTGGTTCGGGGATCTGGGCGAAGCGCTGCCCGCCCGCCCCACCGGCCCGCTGTTCAGCCAGTTCGAGATGCTGATCGACGCGGTGAAATACGGCCACGGCGTGGCGATCCTGCCGGAGCTTCTGGTGGCCCGCGAGCTGGCCGAAGGCACGCTTGTGCCCGCCCACCCGCACCGCTGCACCCCTGCCAGCGCCTATTACCTGCTGACGCCGCAGGCCAAGACCGGCACCAGCCGGATCGAGCGGGTCCGGGCCTGGCTGCTGGAGCAGGCGCCTTCCGGCTAAGCCCCGCCGCGCCGCGCGCCTGCGCGGCGCCTGGCCCAAGGCTGCCAAGCGGCCCCGCCAGGGGCAGCCGCAGGCGCGGGAGCCCGCCGTTCCATGCAACTACCGGAACAGCGCCTTGTAGAGCTTCTCTCTGGTGAAAGGCTTGTCCAGCACCTGCACGCCGTGCAGTTCCGGATAGCCCGCCTCCGCGGCGCTGAAGGCATAGCCGCTCATCATCACCGCGTTCAGGCCGGGCTGAACCTGCAGCAGCCGCGCCAGCGTCTCCCAGCCGCCGCGCCCCGGCATGCTCATGTCGATGACCGCGCCGTCGAACGGCCCCTGCGCCTGCAGCAGCGCAAGCGCCGCGTCATAGCCATCGGCCTGAGCCACCTTGCAGCCGCGCAGCTGCAGCAGGCCTGCGACGGCCCGGCGCACGGTGTCCTCGTCGTCGACCACTAGGATACGGCGCGTCTGGTTTGCACGCGGCACAGGCCCGGCGGGGGCCACCGCTGACCGACCGGTTTCCGCCGCACCGGCCGGGAAATAGAAACGGAAGGCACTGCCACGTCCCACCTGGCTCTCCACCATAAGCCCGCCGCGGTGGTTGCTGATGATTCCCATTGCCGCCGCCAGGCCGAGGCCCCGGCCGCCAGGCTTGGTGCTGAAGAAGGGATCGAAAACCCGGGCGACGGTGTCCCGCCCCATGCCGCCGCCGGTGTCACGCACCTCCAGCAGCAGACAGGGGCCTGCGGGCATCCTGCGCCCTTTCAGCAGCTGCCGCCGCTCTGCCGCGCTCAGGCGGCTGCGCCGGGTGGAGACAGTGACGGTGCCGGCGCCCGGCCCGATTGCCTCCACCGCGTTCAGAACCGCCTGCATCAGCAGCTGGCCCGCCTGCACCGGATCCAGCTGCGCCGTCAGCGGCCCCTCTGCCAGATCGAGCACCACCGCCTTGCCCAGCTTGCAATCTGCCGGCACCAGCGCCAGCGCCTCACGGACAATGAGGTTCAGGTCGCACGGCTCCGGCCGCGGCGCGCCGCCGCCCCTGGCATAACCCAGCAGCTGCCGCATCAGCCGGGCCGAGCCCTGCAGCCCAGCCTCCACTGCCTGCACATGCACTTGCGCGGCATGACCGGCCTCCAGATGCGCCAGCGCCAGCTCGCTGCTTCCCAGCATTGAGGCCAGAAGGTTGTTGAACTCATGCGCGATGGTGCCCGCCAGCAGCCCCAGGCTTTCGCTCTTATGCCGCAGCAGCAGCGCCTGCTCCGCCTGACGGCGCCGCCGCTCCGCCCGGCGGCGGCGCAACTCCAGAGCAATCCGCCCGGCGAACACTGCACTCAGGCCGCTTCTCGAGACTCTCTGGTCGATCTTGCGGTCATGCAGCAGCGCGAAATGGCCGAAGAGCTGCCCCTCCGCATCCCGCAGCGGAATCCCAAGATAAGCTTGCAAGCCTTGCGCCCGGAAATGCGTCTGCGCCGGAAACATTTCCAGCAGCCCCTCCGGCACCAGAAACGGTTCCCCTTCATGCAGAAAGGCGCACGGGGTTCCCTCATAAGGCACCACAGCATCCTTGCACAGCGCGGAGGCTTGCCCTCCCTCGCAGACAGCCAGCACCCGGAACCTGTCCGGGTTGTCTTCGCAGCGCTCGGCGATGAAGGCAGACCGCACCCGGAAAGCAGCCTGCAACTGTTCTGCCAGCTGCCGGAATGCTGCCCGCGGCGCAGGGCTGCCCGGTCCCCGCGCCAGCGCTGAAAGCGCCGCGGCCGTCTGCAGCCCGGCAAGCTCCGCCCCCAGCCGCGGCGCAAACCGCTGCATGACAGCGGCAGCTTCCGCCGCCAGCGCCGCGCCCGGCTCCTGGCGCCAGGCCGCCTGCACCAGGCCGACCACCGCGCCTGCGGCATCCTTCAGGGGAACACCTGCATAACCGTTGATGTTTTCCTCGGTGAACATCCAGTCCTTCGGATACAGTTCCTGCACCCGGTCCGGGACCACCCGCGGCCGGCCGCCCTGCACCACTTCAAGGCACGGGGCCCCGCGCGCGTCATATTCGAAATCCCCCAGCTGCAACCCGTCGAACCAGCTGGCCACCAGCTTCAGATGCCCTGCTTTACCGGCCTTCAGCCCGCTGACGGTGACCAGATCGGCGCCAACGCCCTGCGCCAGCTGATCTGCAAATGCCTGGCAGAACCCGCGGCCGCTTGCGGCGGCCAGTTCCTCCAGATCCAAGCGGCAGCCTTCCCCAAGCGCCGCGCCCCCGGATGCGTCCATAACCAATACTCCTGCCAACCCTGCGCGAACCGGCTTCCCGGGGCCGGACCGCTGGCATCACTCGCTAAACGCCATACCTTTCACATCGCGGAACCGCCCCGTACCAGAGGCGCGCCGCGCTCGTCTCAAACCTGCAGGCAGCCTGGAACACAGCTGCACCGCAACATCATGCTGCGCGAACAGCCGCCGCACAGTCAACATCTTGTATTGATGAGACTCAATTCTAACAGAAAAAGCCGCAAATCCGGAGCATCGGATCTGCGGCTTTTTAATGATCTTCCTATTGCCTGCCGAACAGGCAAGCCGGGACGGGAGCTTCCGGATCAGAAGCGGCTGTCCTCGTCGTCATCCTCGTCCTCACCGCCCGCAGGCAGGTTGAAGAAGCTGTCGGCGTCCAGGACGTCCTCTTCCTTCTTCTCGTCCTCGTCGTTCAGGCCGCCGCCCAGGGTGAAGGTCTCCAGGCCCTCGATGGCGGTCGGGATCTTCGGCTCGGCTTCCATCTCCAGCGACTGCTCGGTGGAGACCAGCTTGCGGCGCTCGTCGTCGCTCATCACGCCGCCTTCGGCTGCCTTCTTGGCCGCGGCCTTCTGCACCGCCGCGTCCAGCTCGGACTGTTTGCAAAGGCCCAGTGCCACCGGATCGATCGGCTGCATGTTGGCGATGTTCCAGTGGGTGCGCTCACGGATCGACTGGATGGTCGGCTTGGTGGTGCCCACCAGCTTGGCGATCTGGCCGTCGCTGAGTTCCGGGTGGAACTTGACCAGCCACAGGATCGAGTTGGGGCGGTCCTGGCGCTTGGACAGCGGGGTGTAGCGCGGGCCGCGGCGCTTTTCCTCGCCGGCCGCAGCCGGATTGAACTTGAGCTTCAGCTTGTGCAGCGGGTTGCTCTGCGCCTTGTCGATCTCGTCCTGGGTCAGCTGGTTGTTGGCCACCGGGTCAAAGCCCTTGACGCCTACCGCCACTTCGCCGTCCGCGATGCCCTGGATTTCCAGCTCGTGCATGCCCACGAAATCCGCGATCTGCTTGAAGCTGATCGTGGTATTGTCCACCAGCCACACGGCGGTTGCCTTGGCCATCAACGGTTTTGCCATGTGCTCATCTCCTTAAAACACCTTTGATCCCCGGATACATCTCTCCCGCCGCCTGAAATGGCGTCCCCGGCGATCCGGGGCAGGTTTCCGTTGTCGGGGAACTTCAGCCCTATATAGTCGGCTTGATTTCATAAGGAAAGAGGCCAATGCGCAAGTTATTGCTGGGCCTGGCGGCTGTTTTGACCGGATTTGCCACGCTTGCGGCTGCTGAGGGCGAGCCGGCCGGAGAGTTCGACTACTATGTTCTGGCGCTCAGCTGGTCGCCGAACTGGTGCGCGCTGGAGGGAGACGCCCGCAATGCAGACCAGTGCGATGCCCGGCATGACTACGGCTGGACCCTGCACGGGCTCTGGCCGCAATACCACCGCGGCTGGCCCAGCTACTGCCGCAGCGCCGAGGCGCCGCCAAGCCGGGCGATGAGCCGCCAGATGGCGGACATCATGGGCAGCGCAGGCCTCGCCTGGCACCAGTGGAAGAAACACGGCACCTGCTCCGGTCTCAGCGCCCGCCAGTACTACACCCTGATGCGCGAGGCCTTCACAGGCGTCACCCGCCCCGCCATCTTCCGCAAGCTGGACAAACCCGTCACCCTGCCCGCGTCGGTGGTGGAGGAGGCGTTTCTCAAGGAAAACCCGGCACTATCACGCGACAGCCTGACCATCACCTGCCGCGAAGGCGCCATCCAGGAGGCCCGCATCTGCCTGTCCAAGTCACTGAACCCGGTGCCCTGCGGACGCGATGTGATCAAGGACTGCACATTGAATGACGCCCGCTTCGCGCCGGTGCGCTGACCCTGCGCGGCGGCCGGACAGGGGCGCTGCCCCTCTTGGCCTCACGGCCAATTCACCCCGGAGTATTTCGGGAAAGATGACGCTACTGCCACACACTATCCAGGCGACGCGGCCGAAGCCGCCGCCTCTTCATCTTTCTGCAAGTACTCCCACCGGAGGCCGGCGCCGCCAGGCGCCGTTCTCTTCAAGCGGCAATAAACGGCCTGTGTAGCAGACTTTGCCCTGTTTCGTGCTACACTTACTTCTGTGCCGCGCCCGGCCCTGCCTGAACGGCACTTCCGTTTTGGTCAGCGAGAAGGAGGAAGCGCATGGCAAAAACAATCGGTAACCCGCTCAGCTGGCTTCTGCAGGGTGCAGAAACCACCGGGCACCATATCAGCGAAACCGTCGGCGAAATGGGCAGCGAGGGTGTCAAGGAGCTGCCCAAGGCGCGCACGCTCAGCATGGATGACATTATTCACTCCCTGGCCGCGGGGCTGGAGGATTTTGCTGCCTGCCGCAGCGACGCGATGTTCCTGGTGCTGTTCTATCCGCTGATCGGCATCGCGCTGATCGTGATGAGCCTGTCGATGAACCTGCTGCCGCTGATCGTGCCGATGATCATGGGCTTTGCGATCCTCGGGCCGGTCGCGGCAGTCGGACTGTATGAGATGTCCAAGCGCCGCGAAGCCGGCTTCGAGCCGCGCTGGGTGGATGCCTTCGGCGTCATCCGCTCGCCCGCCTTTGGCGCCATTCTGGTGCTGGGGCTGTATCTGGCGGCATTGTTCATTGTCTGGCTGGTGGCGGCCGACATGATCTACAGCCGCACCCTGGGGCCGGAGCCGCCGGAATCAATCGCCATCTTTGCCGCCGCCGTGGTCACCACCCGCGAAGGCTGGATCATGGCCATTACCGGCGGCATCGTGGGCGCGGGTTTTGCCTTTGCCGCGCTGGCGATGAGCCTGGTGTCCTTTCCGCTGCTGCTGGACCGCCACGTGGGCCTGCCGGTCGCGGTGGCCACCTCGATCAAGGTGCTGCGCAAGAACCCGGTCATCTGCATGACCTGGGGCGTGATCGTCGGCGTTGCTCTGGTGGTCGGTTCAATCCCCTTCCTGGCCGGGCTGATCATCGTGGTTCCGGTGCTGGGGCATGCGACCTGGCATCTGTACCGGCGCGCAGTGGCGTAACCCCGGGCCGCAACGGAAAAGGGCCGGCGCATCCGCCGGCCCTTTGATTTGAATGCCCCGGAGACGTCAGCCCACCTTCAAGACGATCTTGCCGATATGGCCGGAGCTTTCCATCCGGGCGTGCGCAGCTGCCGCATCCGCCAGCGCAAATTCGCTGTCCATCACCGGCGCCACCCTGCCCGCCTCCAACAGGGGCCAGACCGCCTCGCGCAGATCCCGGGCAATCTGCGCCTTGGCCAGATCGCTTTGCGGGCGCAGGGTCGAACCGGTCAGCGTCAGCCGCTTCACCATCATCAGGGCAAAATTCAGCTCCACCTTCGGGCCTTGCAGAAAGGCGATCTGCACCAGCCGCCCGTCCTCGGCCATCGCCTTGACGTTGCGGGGAATGTAGTCGCCGCCGACCATGTCCAGCACCAGGTCGGCGCCGCCTTCGTCCCGCATCACCTTGACGAAATCCTCGTCACGGTAGTTGATCGCCCGCTCCGCGCCCAGATCCAGACAGGCCTGGCATTTCTCCTTCGACCCGGCGGTCGCGAACACCCGCGCGCCGAACGCCTTGGCCAGCTGGATCGCAGTGGTGCCAATGCCGGATGAGCCGCCATGCACCAGGAACCGCTCCCCGGCCTTCAGGCCGCCGCGGGCGAAGACATTGGACCAGACGGTAAAGAAGGTCTCAGGCAGGCAGGCGGCCTGTTTCAGGTCCAGCCCTGCCGGCACGGGCAGGCAATGCGCCGCCGGGGTGGCGACAAACTCCGCATAGCCGCCGCCGGGCAGCAGCGCACAGACCTGGTCGCCCGCCGCGATGCCGCTGACCCCCGCGCCCACGGCCACCACCTCCCCCGAGGCTTCCAGCCCCGGCAGGTCGCTGGCACCTTTGGGCGGATCATAGGCACCGGCCCGCTGCAGCGCATCGGGGCGGTTCACGCCGGCATAGGCCACCTTGATCACCACCTCGCCATGGCCCGGCTGCGGCACCGGGCGCTGGCACAGCTGCAGCACCTCCGGCCCGCCGGGTTTGCTGATCTCCACGGCACGCATCATCTCTGTCATCGGAATATGTCCTCCTGATCCTTGCCACCTGCCTAGCATCCGGCAAGGGGGGCGCAAACAGCAAAGGCGCCGCAAGTGGGATGGTTTGCGGAGCGGGCGTTCAGCCCGCAAGGCGAAACCGCCCTCAGGGAAACGGACTGGCTGCATTGAACTGCTTTGCATGCTGGCCTACCCTCACCCGGGCAGCTCCTCGCAGTTGCCGGGCAAACGGAGAAAACACACAGCCATGATTGCGTATGTCACAGTCGGCGCGGATGACATCGCGCGTGCCAAACGCTTCTATTCCGCGCTTCTGCCGGCCCTCGGCTACAAACTGGAAGAGGGGCCCGCTGGACTAAGTTACACACTGGCCGCCAAGCCCGGTCAGCCTGCCGTCCTGCCTGATTTCTACGTTAAACCAGCCTTCGATGGGCACCCTGCCTCGGCCGGCAACGGCTCCATGGTGGCATTCGAGGCACGCAATCAGAAGCAGGTTCGCAACCTTCATGCCGCGGCGCTTGCCGCAGGCGGTTCCGACGAGGGCCAGCCGGGCTTTCGCGCCTCCTACGGCCCCGGTTTCTATGTTGGCTACCTGCGCGACCCGCAGGGCAATAAGATTGCCTTGTTTTCAAGCAATCCGAACGAACCGGGTCGCGACGGATAGCGCAGACCGCACGGGCGCCATCCGCCCTTCGCCTCTCCCTCAGGAGGGGGCACTGCCTGTTGCGCGGCCCTACCGCCGCGGGTTCAGCGACCCCGGCAGGTCATCGCGCGCCTTCGGCGGCTTGATCTGCTCGGCCAGCCAGTTCGGCCCCACCAGAAGCGGCTTCAAGAGCGGGTTCTTCTGCAGGCCGGCTTTGAGCTTCTCAAAATCCATCACATTATCAATGCGCCGCTCCAGGAAATCCCAGGTTGCCTGATGCCCCAGGCTGTCGTCGCCCAGCCAGTACAGAACGGTGGCGGAATAGACGCCGGCCAGCGACGCGCGCTTGGTGTACCAGTTCAGATCGTCCGAACCGTCACCCAAGGCGTCCCAGATCAGGTCGCAGGTGTTCCAGATCGCCTTGACGCCATCGCCGGCATACTGCGGCAGCGCCAGCAGCGTGGTGCCGCGGCGCACCGCCTCCTTGTCCTCGACCGCTTCCAGGCGGAACCGCACCGCTGCCGCCACCTTGTCGCGGAACCGCATCCCCGACAGGTCCTCCGCTTGCAGCCGCTCCAGCATCCGCGAATCGCCGCGGGCGTGAAAGGCCAGCGCCAGGTCGACGCCGCCGCGCGGGCAGACCGCATGCGCCAGCACCTCCGGCACCTCCGCGTCGTGGCAGGCGGCGCGGAAGGTGATCTCCGACCAGCCGTCAAACGGCACGTGCATCAGCGCCGCATCCAGCAGCCTGTCTTTGATGTCGTCCTGTGCGTGATCGTGGTCTTTGGTCATTTCACCCTCCCGCTTTCAGCGTTCTGACACCCTACTAGACAAAATATGCACGCTTTGCTATACGGCCACTTCCTGCAATTTCCTTGCAACTCAAAACTTAGAAAGGTGGTGAATACCACATGCAGGTTAGTGTTCGCGACAACAACGTCGATCAGGCGCTCCGCGCTCTGAAGAAAAAGCTGCAGCGTGAAGGCGTCTTCCGCGAAATGAAGCTCAAGCAACATTTCGAAAAGCCGTCCGAGAAGAAAGCGCGCGAGAAAGCTGAAGCGATCCGCCGTGCCCGTAAACTGGCACGCAAGAAAGCCCAGCGCGAAGGTCTGCTGTAAGCATACCTCGCTCTCCAGCTTTGGACAGCACTACGGCCGGTCTCCGGACCGCCGGAACAAACGATCAGACGACCCCCGCGGCCTCGCCCGGGGGTTTGTCATTTGGAGCACTCCGTTCGGCTGAGGCCAGCCCCGCCTGCGACCGGCAGGGCACACTCAAAGATCGCGAATTGATTAGAATTACATCTTTAGGGTGTATTTCCCTGCATTACTCTGCTATACAGTGTCTGCGGCAGGGCAAAACAGTTGCGTTTCCCTAACCATTGCCCCGCCGGCCGGGCTTGGAACACCCGGTTTCCTGAAACCCTGGGCAGGCGGCGCTCCCCCCCCTTTTACCGGCGCCGGTCTTGGTCCCTGCAAACAAGGCTTGCCAACGCGGGTTTCCTGCATTTCCGGACGCTGCCAGCTTCCCCCCGGCAGCGTCCGGACCCTTTTCCCCTGTACTTTCCCCTGTACCCTCACCGCGGTGCCCTTTCGGCGGGCAGCACCGAATCCAGCGGCCGGCACCAGGCGCAGCCGGGGCGGCGGAGATTTGCCGCCGCTGCTCCCGGCCGGGCGCAACCGCCCCAAATCGGCAGAACGCGCGAAAATCCGCGTACCACCCGGCACCCAACGGGCAGAGCTTCGCCGCAAAACCGCATTTTCGGGCTCCCCGCCTTCCGGCCCAACGGAATTCCTTTAACCGGATGGCGCACCGCCGGAGGTCCGGCACACTCATGGAGCAGTTAACGATGTCACAGGCAAGTGTACTCGAGCGGCAGATGCTCGAGCTGATCAACGCCGAGCGCACTTCGCGCGGTCTCAATCCGGTACAGCTGGAATTGCGGCTCAACGATTCTTCTGAAAACCACAGCGAATGGATGCTGCAGCAGGATGTGTTCTCGCACACCGGCGTCGGCGGCTCCAGCGCCGGCGACCGGATGGCGGATGCGGGCTTTGTCTTTTCCGGCAGCTGGACTTGGGCGGAAAACATTGCCTGGCAGAGCGAGCGCGGCGCCCCCGGCCTCGCCGATGACGTGATCGATCTGCACAATTCGCTGATGAACAGCCCCGGCCACCGCGCCAACATCCTGAGCCCCAATGTCGAAGTGATCGGCATCGGCATCGAGCAGGGCAACTTCAAAGGCTGGGATGCCGTGATGGTCACTCAGAACTTCGCCAAGACCGGCGCGGCGCTGCAGCTGGACACTGGGTCCGGGGGCGGCGGATCGGGCGGTTCCGGCGGCGGAACGAGCCAGCCTACCATGGGTGACGATGTCCTGACCCTCGGCAGCGCCGGCACCCTGAACGGCCTGGATGGCGACGATTCGCTGACCGGCAGCAGTGGCACCGACAACCTGATGGGCAACGCTGGCCATGACACCATTTACGGCCAGGGCGGCAACGACAATCTGCGCGGCGGCATCCATGGCGACCGGTTGCACGGCGGCAGTGGCCAGGATTCTATGTACGGCGATGCTGGCTATGACAGGCTCTGGGGTGGCTCCAGCAGCGACCTTCTGGGCGGCGGCGCTGGCAACGACACTCTTTGGGGCGGCGACGGAAACGACGCCCTGCGCGGCGGCGACGGAAACGACAGGCTGTGGGGCGGCTCCGGCGCTGACGATATGTGGGGCGGCCGCGGCAACGATACTCTGGGCGGAGGCGGCGGCGACGACATGCTGACCGGGCGCAACGGCGGCGATCTCTTCGTATTCAGTGACGGAAACGACACAGTTTCCGATTTCAACCCGAACGCTATCGGCGAACGTATCGGCCTGGGTAATGCCACTGGCATCACCAGCTACAGCGATCTGATGAGCAACCACGTCAGTCAGACCGCAAACGGCCTGCTGATCACCGACACCGACGGCGACAGCATGCTGCTGGCCGGCATTACAGAACAGCAGCTGAACTCCGGCGACTTCCTGTTCTGATACTCCCACCGGGCAAACAAGAAAGGGGTGTGCCGCGGCACGCCCCTTTCTGCATTTCCGTCAGCCCTCAATAGATCTTCGGCACATACAGCTCATCCGGAAGCACCTGGCGCTCGTAGTCCGGATTGTACTTGCGGTCCGGCAGCTCGACCTTCTCGTGCTGCACCTCTTCATAAGGGATCTTGGTCAGCAGGTGCTCGATGCAGTTCAGCCGCTCGCGCTTCTTGTCGTTGCCCTCGACGATGTACCAGGGCGCCTCGGGGATGTTGGTGCGCTTGAACATCGCCTCCTTGGCCTTAGTGTACTGCTCCCAGCGGATCCGGCTCTCCAGGTCCATCGGCGACAGTTTCCACTGCTTCATCGGATCATGAATGCGCATCAGGAATCGCAGCTGCTGCTCCTCGTCGGTGATCGAGAACCAGTATTTCAGCAGGATGATGCCTGAACGCACCAGCATCCGTTCGAATTCGGGAACGTCCTGAAAGAACTGTTCGACCTGATCCTCGGTGGCAAAACCCATCACCCGCTCCACTCCGGCCCGGTTGTACCAGGACCGGTCGAACAGCACGATTTCCCCGCCCGCAGGCAGATGCGGCACATAGCGCTGGAAATACCATTGGCTCTGCTCGCGGCGGTTCGGCGCCGGCAGCGCCACCACCCGCGCCACCCGCGGGTCAAGCCGCTGGGTGATCCGCTTGATCACCCCGCCCTTGCCGGCGCTGTCGCGGCCTTCCATCAGGATACACACCTTGGCCCCGGTGTGCTGCACCCAGTCCTGCACCTTGATAAGCTCTGCCTGCAGCCGCAGGAGATTGCGGAAATAGACCTGACGGTCGAGCATCTCCGGGTGCTGCTCGCGGTAGACCTTGCGGATCTCCTGACTCAGCATCGGCTCGGAAAACTCGATCTCGATATCTTCGTCCAGCGTGTCCTGCAGCTCCGCTTCCAGCCAGTCGAGGGAGGCGGTCTCAAATTCGCGGGTCACGGGCGGGTTCCTTCCTTGTCAGGTGGCGCAAAGGCTGGCTTGTAAGGGCGGCATGTAACGGCTTGATGTCACCCGCCCGCTTGCAGCTTCCTTTAAGGCAAACGGAAATCCCGGGCAGGTTCAAGCGCAAAAGCCGCAAAGCCCCTGCGCAACCGGCTGGAAAAGAGGCGGATGAGCGGATTATGTGCAAGCCATGAGCTTTGTTCTGTCCACTCTGCCCCAGACCTGGCCCTGGCTGATCCTGATGGCCGCGCTTGCTGCCGGCTGGAGCGCGCAGCGCGGACTGGCCTTCGCCTTGCTTGCTGCCTTCGGCGGCGTTGCTTTGGCGCTCGGGTTTCTGAAGCCGCTGGCCTTGGCGGCGCTGACCGCCGGCCTGCTGTTTGCCGCTGTCCTCCCCCGCACCCGCGGCTCCGCCCGGCTGCCCGGCCACGCGGCTCTGATCCTGTGGGCGCTGGCGCTTGGCGCGCATCTGCTGCCGGGGGTGCACAATCTGCTGATCCTAGATCAGGTGCAGGCCGGGCCCGCCAGCGCGCCCTATTCGCTGCACCTGAACCTCGACAAGCCGCTGGTGTTCTTCACCCTGCTGCTCGCCTGGCCCGCGCTGCTGCAGCGCAATGCCCCGGCGGGACGCCCTGCCTGGCTGGCAGGCCTGCTGCTCCTCGCTGCCCTGCTGCCCCTGGCCCTGCTGACCGGCGCGCTGCGGCTGGAACCCGGCTTGCCGGACTGGACCCTCCTGTGGATGGCCTCGAACCTGCTGCTCACCTGCTTGGCGGAAGAGGCCTTCTTCCGCGGATACCTGCAGCAGGGCCTCAGCCGCCGCTACGGGCCTGCCGCCGGCCTCGCCGCAGCCAGCCTGCTGTTCGGCCTGGCCCACATCGGCGCCGGTCCTGCGGTGGCGGGTTTCGCAGCCCTCCTCGGGCTGGCCTGCGGGCTGGGGTATTGGGGAACAGGCCGGTTCCAAGTGCCGGTGCTGATGCACTTTGCCTTCAACCTGACCCACCTGCTGCTGTTCACCTATCCGGGTCCGGCCTGATTATCCGCCGCGCCGCTGCTAGGGGGCGTGTGCATGCACCCCCTGGAGAACCGCCTCAGACCGGCAGCGCCGTGGTCTTGAACACGGTGCGCAAGGCAAAGCTCGACTGCATCTGCGCCACCCCCGGCAGCCGCGCCAGATGCTGGCGGTGAATGCGCGCGAAATCTTCTGTGTTCTCGGCCACCACCTTGAGGATGTAATCCGCCGTCCCCGCCATCAGGTGGCATTCCAGCACATCCGGAATCCGCGACACCGCCTTCTCAAACGCGTCCAGAACCTCATCTGCCTGGCCCGACAGGGTGATCTCCACAAACACCGTCGACGGCACGTTCATCTTGCGTGCGTCCAGCAGCGCGACATAATCCCTGATATACCCCTCTGCCTCCAGCCGCTGCACGCGGCGGTGGCAGGCCGAGGCGGACAGGTTCACCCGCTCCGACAGATCGGCGTTGGAGATGCGTCCCTGCTTTTGCAGCACCGAAAGAATGCGACGATCTGTTTCGTCCAGCGACATTTTGCGAAGATCCTTGCTTTATTTACCTATTATACGCGAAGATTCTTCGAAAGGCATGTTTTTATTATGCTCAAATAAGCAGCACATTTTACGCCGCCTGCGGCAAAATGCCTCCAGAGAATTTGGAGGAGATACTCACATGAAAATCGGCTGCCCCACCGAAATCAAACCGCAGGAATTCCGCGTCGGCATGACCCCGGACGCCGCCCGCGAGGCCGTCCTGCGCGGCCACGAGGTTGTCATTCAGCAAGGCGCCGGCATGGGCGCCGGCTTCACCGACGAGGATTATGCCGCCGCCGGGGCCGTTATCCTGGACACCGCCGAGGAAATCTTTGCCACCGCCGACATGATCGTCAAAGTGAAGGAGCCGCAGGCGGTTGAGCGCAAGATGCTGCGCGAAAACCAGCTGCTGTTCACCTACCTGCACCTGGCACCCGATCCGGAGCAGACCAAGGACCTGCTGGACAGCGGCTGCACCGCGATTGCTTACGAGACCGTCACCGATGACCGCGGCGGCCTGCCGCTGCTGGCGCCGATGTCGGAAGTGGCCGGCCGCCTGGCGCCGCAGGTTGGCGCTTACACCCTGCAGAAGGCCAACGGCGGCCGCGGCGTGCTGATGGGCGGCGTCCCCGGCGTGGCCCCGGCCAAGGTGGTGGTGATCGGCGGCGGCGTCGTCGGCACCCACGCCGCCAAGGTTGCGGCCGGCATGGGCGCTGATGTCACCATCCTCGACCGCTCGCTGACCCGCCTGAAATACCTGGACGACGTCTTCGGCCGCTCGTTCAAAAACCAGTACTCCACCGCCGGCGCCACCGCCGAGCTGGTGCGCGAGGCCGACATGGTGATCGGCGCGGTGCTGGTCCCCGGTGCAGCAGCGCCGAAACTGGTGTCCCGCGCACAGCTCTCCGAGATGAAGCCGGGCGCGGTGCTGGTGGACGTGGCCATCGACCAGGGCGGCTGCTTCGAGACCTCCAAGGCGACCACCCACGCCGACCCGATCTATGAAGTCGACGGTATCATGCACTACTGCGTGGCCAACATGCCGGGCGCCGTGGCGCGCACCTCGACCCAGGCCCTGGGCAACGCCACCCTGCCCTTCATGCTGAACCTGGCCAACAAGGGCTGGCGCCAGGCCTGCGAGGACGACCCGCACCTGCTGAACGGCCTGAACGTGCACGCAGGCCAGCTGACCTACTATGCGGTCGGCGAAGCCCTGGGCATCGACGTGCTGTCGCCGAAGCTGGCGCTGAAGCAGTAACTCCGGCAACCGCGGACAGTGAACAAACAACAAAGCCCCGCCTGCCCGGCGGGGCTTTTTCCTTTGCTGCCGGATCCAGCGCGCTGCCGGCGGCCGGCTTCGCCGGACCGTCAGGCGTTCCCTGATCGGCAACAATCCGCACCTACTGTTCCCGCGCAGGTGGTTTTTAGCTCTCTGCAATTTTGTTAAAAATAAGGCGATTTTGTGAAATGCGGATTGCCTGACTGCGCTGGCCGGCGGGGCAAACCCGCGCAACCCTTTCCGGTCACGAGTGAAAGCGAACCCAATGCCTGAGAGTTCCAAGATCTTTACTTACGCGGTGGACGGCCTCGCCTATACCGTCACCGTCTACGAGGAAAACGGCGCATTCTTCGCCGATATCACTGTCGATGAAGGCGCCATGGACGTGAATGCCGTCTACTTCGGAGATGATGACTTCTCCGGCTCCAGCGAGTCCCTGAGAGGCCCACTGAACATGAACGGCGCCAGCCTGGACGGCGAAAAGGTGCAGTGGGACGCAGCCACCGAGCTGAGCCGCCCCGGCCTGGGACCCGAGGGCGAGGACAAGGAAACCTACCTGCAGACCGGCGACACGATGACGGTCTCTCTGGATATCGAAAGCCTCGATGAAATCGATATTTTCGGCATCCGCGCCACCTCCACCACCAATGACGCCGGCTCGATCAAAGGCGTGAGCGGCGACCCTGAAGAACCCGAAGAGCCTGAGGACCCGGAGGAGCCCACCTACGAAAAGGTATTCTTCGGAGAGGTGTTCTCGGACTCCGGCGATCCGTTGGGCGGCACATTTATTCTGGATGAGGCGCCGGACCCGAACCCCTACAGCATCCCGGCGCTTCCTGAAGGCACCGAGCCGACATTTGGAAATTACCTGTCGCACTTCCTCTCCGAGGAAATCGGCGGTGATCTTTCGGCTGTTGAATCCGTCGTGTTCTATGGCAGCGGCGAGGACGGTTCCCAGGCGGAACTGTTCCGCATCGAGGCGCCGGAGGGCGGGTTTGAGACGCCGGAAGACCTTCTGGCGGCCTATGATGAAGCCATCGAAGGCACAGAAGACTTGGCCGGACAAGACCTGATGGCGGCACTGAGCCTGGATGATTACGCGGCAGCGGCGCCGGAAACCGGTGAGGAAATCGGGTTGGAGATGGAAGACTTCGACCTGATCTGAAGCCCCGCGGGGCGGCCTGATGGCCGCCCCTCCACCCTGCGGCCCCGCCGGCATGCCGTTACAGACCGCATATTCCCCGTTTACAGGTTGAAACGCCGCTCCTAGCCTGCTGCGCATAACAATGCGACAGGGATGGAAAGGAAACGGATATGCTGGACGAGTTCAAGGCCTTCATTGCCAAGGGCAATGTGATGGACATGGCGGTGGGGATCATCATCGGCGCCGCCTTTACGGCCATTGTGAAATCCATGGTCGATGACCTGATCAACCCGATCATCGGCCTGTTCACCGGCGGAGTGGATTTCACCAACAACTTTGTTGTTCTGGGCGGCGACGGCACCAGCTACAGCTCACTGGAAGCTGCACGCGAGGCCGGGGCCTCCGTCTTTGCCTACGGCTCCTTCCTGATGGCCGTGATCAATTTCCTGATCATTGCCTGGGTGGTGTTCCTGCTGGTGAAATCCGTGAACCGCGCCCGCGACGCGATGCAGCGCAAGGAGGACACCCCGGCAGAAGAAGCGCCCGCGGGCCCGACCGAGCTTGACGTGCTGCTTGAAATCCGCGACTCGCTGAAAAAATAACGCCGGACCTGCGGCGTCACATGATTGCAGAGGGGCGGGCTTCCGCTCCTTTGCGCATTTTGAAGGGACAGAATGTTTATGGAACACCTGATTGAACAGGCCGGTGCGCTGTGGCCGCTGCTGGTTGCGGGCGTGAAAGCGCTTGTGGTTCTGATCCTCGGCTGGATCGCCACCGGCTGGATCAGCACCGCGGTGCGCAACCGCATCAACAAGACCCCGCAGATCGACCCGACGCTCGGCAATTTCGCCGCCAGCATGATCCGCTGGGCGCTGCTGGCTGTGGTGCTGGTCGCGGTCCTCAATATCTTCGGAATCGAAGCCACAAGCCTGGTCGCCATGCTGGGCGCGGCCACCCTGGCCATCGGCCTGGCGCTGCAGGGCACCCTCAGCGATCTGGCGGCCGGCTTCATGCTGATCCTTTTCCGGCCCTACAAGATCGGCCAGTACGTGGACATCGGCGGCACCAAGGGCACGGTGAAGGACGTGAACCTGTTCGTAACGGAACTGGCCACGGCCGACAACGTGCAGATCATCGTGCCCAACGGCCAGGCCTGGGGCTCTGTCATCACCAACTTCTCGCACCATGCCACCCGCCGCGTCGACATGGTGTTCGGGATCGACTACGGCGACAGCGCCGAAACCGCCAAGGCGATCATCATTGCGCAGGCCAATGCCGACCCGCGGGTTCTGCAGGACCCCGAACCCTGGGTGCGTGTTACCAATCTGGGCGCCAGTTCGGTCGATCTGACCACGCGCGTCTGGTGCAAGGCGGAGGATTACTGGGAGCTGAAATTCGCCCTGACCCAAAGCGTGAAGGAGGCCTTTGACGCCAATGGCATCTCCATCCCTTATCCGCATTCCGTGGAAATCCAGAAAGCGGGCTGACCACCGCCTGCCCGGTCCCGCGCTCTTCCTGCAGCGCATCCCGCCGGGCCTGGCGCCCCGCCTCAGGCGGGGCGGTTTTCATGCATCCGGGGACTGGCGGGCTGCCTGTGCCGCCTTGGCGGCCACCTGCCGGGCCCGCGCTTCGCGGGCGCGGTCCTGCACCCGGTCTTCCGGTTCGACCGGCGGCCAGCCAGCCAGCACGGTATACCCCTCAAGGTCGGTAAAGGCCCATTGCGCCGCGATCAGCTGATAGCTCTTGACCTCCCAGCCGGAGGCATCGGGCTCGAACCGCAGGCGCCAGGCACCGCGCACCTGCACCGGCAATCGCAGCTGGCGGATCTGCATCATCGCCTCATGGCCGTTCAGGGCCGCACGCGCGCCCTGCGCCCGCAGGTTCTTCATGCGCTCGACCAGGCCCGCAGCCTCCCGCAGGCGGCGGCCGGCAAACACCACTTCGATCTCGGCGCCAGGGCTGACGATGCCCTTCACCACCAGATCGCCGCGGTTGTTGCGGCTGAATACCGGCACCAGTTCCACCGGCACATCCCGCACCTCGCGTTTGAACAGCCCCTCATCCTCGATCAGCGGGGTCACTTGCACTGAAGGCCGGCGGCGGTTCTTCATAAGGTAGTTCCAAACACCGCCCTCGCTGGAGAGCGGTGCCCATATTGTTTTCCTGTATCACGGTAGTGTTACACTGCCCCCGTTAAGGAACCGTTGAACGGCGCCAGCAGCGGCGCGGGCTCCGCCCGCAGGCGCCTGACCCCAAGCCGTTGAACCTGCGGGGAATTTCAGATTGCCCTGTCTAGCGGCCCGGCTTCATCGCCGGGCTATGGGCCGTTTCATCACCAGCGTCGGATTTTCCTTGTAAAGCGCCTCGACGGCGGGCGCATAGCCAAGCTTGCGCGCCACATGGTGCGAGGCCGTATGGGCCGGGTCGAAAATGCAGGCGGTTTCCGCCCAGTCCGTCGCTTCTTCCGCCCATTGATGGATGCGCCCAACAGCTTCGGTGGCAATCCCCTGCCCGTGCACCTCCGGTGCCAGCACCCAGCCCGCTTCCGGCACGCCCGCCAGCGGCGGCTCCATGCCGCGCTGGTAGTCGGCGAAGCCCACCTCGCCGATGAAACGGCCGCTTTCGCGCAGTGTCACCGCCCAATAGCCATAGCCCAGCGCCTGCCAGTGGCCGATATAGCGCAGCAGCCGGGTCCAGCTTTCTTCCGGCGAAGCCGGCGCACCGGAGATGAACCGCACCACCTCCGGCTCCGCCCAGAGCGCCGCCACGGCCTGGCAATCCTGCACCCCATGCGGGCGCAGGATCAGCCGCCCGGTCGCGAGCGTTGGGGGTGTCATGCAGGCAGCTTGCCGGTCAGCACGTAGGTGAGGATCTCGACCACCTGGCGCGGCTCCTCTGCCACGGCGAGGGCGGCGGCATGCACCTCTTTCAGCGCATGCTGATGTTCCGGCGGGCTGAGCACGATGATCGACTTGCCCAATGCCGCGGCATAACCCGCGTCAAACGCCGCGTTCCACTGCTTGTATTTATCGCCGAAGCGCACCACCACCACATCGGCATCCGCAATCCCCTTGCGCGTGCGGATCGCGTTGACCATCGCGCCCTTGTGGTCGTGCCAGTACTTGTTTTCCTCGGCGCCCAGCACCGCCACGCCGCAATCGTCGCTGGCGTCATGGTCGGTGACCGGAGCGCTGAAGCTCACTTCCAGCCCCTTTGCGCCCTCAACGATCTGCTCCCGCCAGTCGGTATGGATCTCGCCCGAGAGATAAACATTCAATGCCACGTCTTGTCCTTTCCTGCGCCAGCTTCCGGGGCCGCGGCCAGCGCGGCCATGACCTCGTCATCGCTGGTTTGCATAAAATCCCTGTAATGCGCGCCGACCGCCCAGAATTCCCTGGGGCTCAGCAGGCAGACCACAGTATCTACCAAGGGGCGCAATTCGTCCACCGCTTCCGGCGGCGCAACCGGCACCGCCAGGATCACCTGGGCTGGCTTGCGTTCCTTGAGCCAGAAATGCGCTGCCATGAAGGTGGCGCCAGTGGCAATTCCGTCATCCACAACGATGGCAGTGCGCCCATTCAGACCGGCCTGAGGACGCCCTTTCAAATACCGGGCGCGGCGGGCGGCATTCTCCTCCCGCGCCTGGGCGACCTGAGGGGCAAAATCCTCCGGCTTCATGCCGGCGGCCTGCAGCAGTGCGCCGTTGAAAATGGGATTGCTGCCTTCGGCCAAGGCACCTGCGGCCAGCTCCGGGTTGGAGGGCATGCCGATCTTGCGGATCAGGATCAGGTCCAGCGGGGCCTGCAATTTCTGCGCGACGGGCAGAGCCACAGGCACTCCGCCCCGCGGCAGCGCCAGCACCACGGGATCCGTCATCGGCAGTTCAGCCAGTTTCTCGGCCAGCTGAAGCCCGGCGGAAATCCGGTCCTCAAACATGTCAGCCTCCACCCCGTAACCTAGCGCCAGCGGGGAAAAGGCAAAGCTCAGCGCCGCCGCGCCACCAGGTAACGCCCGGGCGTGTCCGCCGGGTAATTGCCGGTCTCGATGATCTCGAACCCCGCCTTCTGCACTGCCGCCTCCAGCCTGCGGATGTCGATGAAGTCCACATAGCTGGGCGCCTTGCCTGCCAGCCGCATCAGCGGAATGGCGGCCGAAAACACCCAGTATTTCCAGCTGCCCCGAATCTCACCCAAACAAGGGGTCTTGGAGATGAACAGCCCGCCGGGCTTCAACCGTGCCGCGACGCCGTCCAGAACCTCCTCCAGATCCGGCAGCAGATGCAACAGGTTATGCGCCAGGACCGCATCAAACGGCCCCTCCGGCGCCTGCCCGGCACTGCAGCAATGAAACTCGACGTTACCGGCGCCAGCATCCCAGGCCCGCTCGCGGCCGACCTCCAGCATGGCCTTCGACAGATCCGTTGCGACGATTTTGGAAACACCGCGCGCCAGCTCAATGGCGGTGGAGCCGGTGCCGCAGCCCAGTTCCAGCACGTTATCCTCCGCGTTGAGATAGGACCGGGTCCGCCCCAGCGCATAGCGGTAGGCGTCTTCGTCGCGGATCTTGGACTTGGCGTATTTCGGGGCGATCTTGTTCCAAAAGCGGGCGTCGGCGGTCATCGCAGGTCTCCTTGGCTGGCCAAACCTTACCTATGCAAGAACCAAGGATAAATTGCCGAAATCCGCAGGGCTGATATACATAATTGCATGCTCAGCCCCGACTGGAACCATATCCGCGCCTTTCTCGCCACCGCTGAAACCGGCTCCCTGTCAGCAGCGGCACGCAAGCTTGGCCTCACCCAGCCAACGCTCTCGCGCCAGGTTGCAGCGCTGGAGGCGGAGCTGGGTGTGCTGCTGTTCGAACGGCTGGGCCGGTCGCTGGCCCTGACCGAAGCGGGGCGGGAGCTGCTGGCCCACAGCCGCAGGATGGGCGAGGCGGCCGACGGGCTGGCGCTTGCCGCGACAGGCCAGGCGCAGACCATCGAGGGGCTGGTGCGCATCACCGCCAGCGACGGCATCTCAGCCCATATCCTGCCCGGGGTTCTGGAGCGGCTGCGCCAGCAGGCACCGCGGCTGCGGATTGAGATTGTTGCGGCGGACGACATCCGCGATCTGCAGCGGCGCGAGGCAGATATTGCGGTCCGCCACGTCCGCCCGGAACAGCCGGAACTGATTGCCCGCAAGATGCAGGACACCACTGCCCGCTTCTATGCCGCCCGCAGCTATTTGGAGCGCCGCGGCACCCCTCGCAGCCGCGCCGACCTCAGTGCCCATGATTTCGTGTCCTTCGGCGATATTCCCCAGTTCCTGGGCTACATGAAACCGCTTGGCATCCGTCTGAGCGATGAGAATTTCCCCGTCGGCTCCACCAGCGGCCTGGCGGCCTGGGAACTGGTGCGGCAGGGGTTCGGCATCGTGCCGATGCTGGACGCCATCGCCCGCAAAAGCCCGGATGTGGAGCCGCTGGATCTCGACGACCTGCCCCCGCTGGAGTTTCCGCTGTGGCTGGCTACGCACCGCGAACTGCACACCAGTCGCCGCATCCGCCTGGTGTTCGACGTTCTGGCCGACTACCTGACCGGGCTGAAAATGCGGTTCTGATCTGCCGCCGCAAGGAAAAGGGCGGCCCCGGAACCGGGGGCCGCCCAAAAGTTTTCCTCAAAACTTTTGCCAAGGCTTTTCAGTAAAGCCTTGGACCAAACTCTACCCGCGCAGGGTGCCGCCAGTCGCCTTGGTCACCTTGGCGATGATCTTCTCGCTCACCGCCTCGATGTCCTTTTCCTTCAGCGTCTTGTCGCTGGGCTGCAGCCGCACGGTGATCGCCAGCGACTTCTTGCCCTCCCCCAGGGAGCCGCCGATGAACTCATCAAAGACGCGCACATCCTCGATCAGTGCCTTGTCGGCACCGGCCGCCGCGTTGACCAAAGTCAGCGCCTCAACGCTGTCGTCGACGACAAAGGCAAAGTCCCGCTCCACCGCCTGCAGATCGCTGATCGCCAGCGCCGGGCGAGTGGCGCCGGATTTGCGCGGCAGCGGCACCTCATCCGGGAAAATGGTGAAGGCCACGGCAGCCCCCTTGATGCCCATCGCTTTCAGCACCTTCGGGTGCAGCTCGCCGAAGACGCCCAAGGTCTTCTTCGGGCCCAAGCAGATGCGGCCATGACGGCCCGGGTGCCACCAGGCGGCGCCTTCGCGCAGGATCTGCACCTTGGCGGGCGCGCCGATGGCCGCCAGCACCGCCTCAACGTCGGCCTTGGCATCATAAAGGTCCACCACGCGCGCGGCGCCATGCACGTCTTTCGGCCCGGTGCGGCCCACCAAGAGGCCCGCGATCTGATTGACCTGCTCGCCCGGCTCGCCGCCGGTGAAGGCCGGGCCGGCCTCGAACAGCGCCAGATCCATGTAGCCGCGCGCCTGGTTGCGGGCGGCAGCCTGCAGCAGACCCGCCAGCAGATCGGGGCGCATGTGAGACATTTCCGACGAGATCGGGTTGGCCAGCATGGTGGCATCGTCACCGCCGCCGAACAGCGCCGCAGAGGCCTTGTCGATGAAGCTGTAGCTGACGACCTCATTATAGCCGAGGCTGGCGCAGGTGCGGCGCGCCATCTGCTGGCGGCGCTGCTGAGGGGTCATCACCGGCTTCGGGATGCCGTCGGTCAGCCGCGGCAGCGGCTTGCCCACCAGCTTGGTCAGCGAGGCAATCCGCGCGACTTCTTCCACCAGGTCGGCCTCGCCCTGCACATCCGGGCGCCAGCTGGGGACATGCGCCATATTGCCTTCCAGGCGGAAGCCCAGCCGGGTCAGGGTCTGGCGCTGGTCGCTTTCCGGGATCTCCATCCCGACCAGCGACTGCACCCGGTCGGCGTCCAGCTTGTAGGCACGGGAATGATCCGGCACATCGCCCGCGATCACCACCTCCGACGGCTCGCCGCCACAGAGATCCAGGATCATCTGGGTCGCGCGGTGCAGGCCCTCGATGGTGTATTCCGGGTCGACGCCGCGCTCGAACCGGTAGCGTGCGTCCGAGTTGATCTTCAGCGCGCGGCCCGCCGTGGCGATCTGCACGTGATCCCAGAACGCGCTCTCCAGGAACACATCCACGGTTTCCTCAGTGCAGCCGGTCGCCTCGCCGCCCATGATGCCGCCGATGCTCTCGGGGCCGTTGGCGTCGGAAATCACCATCTGGCCCGCGCCGAAGGTGTATTCCTTCTCGTCGAGCGCCTTCAGCACCTCGCCGCCAGCCGCGCGGTGAACGCGCAGATCGCCGGACACCTTGGCCGCGTCAAACACATGCAGCGGGCGGTTCTGGTCGAAGGTGAAGAAGTTGGTGATGTCCACCAGCGCCGAGATCGGACGCAGGCCGATCGCCTTCAGCCGGTCCTGCAGCCACTGCGGCGAGGGGCCGTTCTTCACGCCCTTAATCACCCGGCCCGCAAACAGCGGGCAGCCATCCAGCGTGTCCTCGTCGATGGAGACCTTGATGGGGCTGGCGAAATCGCCGGGGATCGCCTCAAACGCGCGGGTTTTCAGGGTGCCGAGACCGCGTGCCGCCAGGTCGCGGGCAATGCCGTAGACACCCAGCGCATCGGGGCGGTTCGGGGTGATCGCGATCTCGATGACCGGGTCGACCTTGGCCGGATCGTTCTCCGCCAGCCAGTCCACGAACTTGTCGCCGACCGCGCCCGAGGGCAGCTCGATGATGCCGTCATGCTCTTCCGACAGCTCCAGCTCGCGCTCGGAGGCCATCATGCCGAAGCTTTCGATACCGCGGATCTTGCCGACGCCGATTGTGATGTCGAGGCCGGGGATATACATGCCCGGCTTGCAGACCACCACGGTGATGCCTTCGCGCGCGTTCGGGGCGCCGCAGATGATCTGCATTTCGCCCTCGTCGGTGTCCACCTTGCAGACCCGCAGCTTGTCGGCGTCGGGGTGCTTCTCGGCGTGTTTCACATAGCCGAGGGTAAAGTCCTTCAGCGCATCGGCCGGATTGACGACCCCTTCAACCTCAAGGCCCAGATCGGTCAGGGCTTCGGTGATCTCCTCCACCGAAGCATCGGTGTCGAGGTGGTCTTTCAGCCAGGAAAGCGTGAATTTCATTGGTCGGGGACCCCTTGGCAGACATGCGTGTTGGCCACAGGCAATGGCAAAGATTGCGCCAAGGTTCAAGGGTCCGGGCGCCCTGCCCTCAAGGATAGCTGGGAGTGAGGTTCAAAAGCTCATCCAATTGCCGCCCGATCCAGCCGTGCGGGATGAAATGGCCGCCGGGAAGGGTGTCCAGCACCACCTGTCCGCCGGTACAGCCCGGCCAGACCGTGCGCTCAAGCTTCAGGAAGTCCACAACCTGCCACTGCCCCAATGCGCGCGCCGCGCCGCAGCCCAGCCGCGCCCGCCACAGCGCCACCGGATAGGTCCGCTCGCCGCCGGGGCCATAGGGGAAGTCCATCACCGTGTCCTTCAGCCCATGCACATGGCGCACCTCGCGCGGGGCTTCGGGGCAATTCTCACTCTGCTGGAGGGTGCCGGCCACCGCCAAGAGCGCCGCCACGTCATTGCCGCTGTGGCAGACATAGCGCCACGCCATGGCCGATCCATAGGAATAGCCCGAGACGTAAATCCGTTCTGCATCAACGGGATAGTGTTTGGCGACGTCCCTCAGCACCGCGTCGGCGAAGGCCACGTCCTGCGTCTCCGCCGACCAGAAATCCCAGGTCTTGCGGCGTCCGTTCGGCGTCAACAGCAGCACGCCCCGGCGCTTGACCGAGGCCCCGACCCGATCGCTTCTCTGCGCATGGCGCCCGGTGCGGGACCAGCCGTGGAAATGCAGCAGCACCGGCAGGGGCGAAACCCCGTCCCAGCCCTCCGGCTCCATCACATGATAGGAGCGGTCCCCCAGCACACAGGGCGTCTCGCCATGGCAACCAGCGGGTTTCGAAGGCCCCACGGCGGCAGCGGCAGAGGCCCACATAAGGGCGGCGGAGAGGGAAAGGACTGCTCGGATCATTCACCCTAGGGTAGCCGCAACGTAGCAGCTGTCACGTCACAAGTTTGTGGGGCTGGGTACCAGGCCGCGCCATCGCCTGACCGCGGGCTGGCGATCCAACGAGGGTGTTAGGCAGTTTTTGCCGGCCGAGTCCGTACGACGTCCAGCCGGTGCGCTTGCGGCACCAGATCGTCCGCCCTTGCGGGCGGTCAGGCGATGACGCGGCGGCCTCTCGGCCTTGTTCCGCGCTAAGTCATTTCAAAAACTGAACCGCACCTTGGCGCAGTCGTTTCCGCAAAGCACAGAGCATTGCCCCCTTCACCTGGGCGGCGGCAGCCACGCACTGTTTTTTCCTCTCCGATGGCAGCGCACGTCCCGGCGGGGTGGGAAGCGAAGCGCCCGCCCCGTGGGGGACGGGCCGGGCGCTGCCCGGCCTGCCGGCCGGGCGGAAGGTCTTCAAGTTGAGGCGTTTACCTGCTCAAACCGCCATGCAGCGCCGGCATGTCCAGGCTCTGGAAGCCATAGTGGCGCAGCCAGCGAAGGTCGCTGTCGAAGAAGGCGCGCAGGTCCGGGATGCCGTATTTCAGCATCGCAATCCGGTCGATCCCCATGCCGAAGGCAAAGCCCTGGTAGACCTCGGGGTCGATGCCGCCGGCCGCGATCACCTTGGGGTGCACCATGCCGGAGCCGAGGATCTCCATCCAGTCGTCGCCCTCGCCGATCTTCAGCGTGCCGTCCTGCCAGGAGCAGCGGATGTCGACCTCGGCCGACGGCTCGGTGAAGGGGAAGTGCGAGGCGCGGAAGCGCAGCTCGACATCGTCCACCTCGAAGAAGGATTTGACGAATTCCTCCAGCACCCACTTGAGGTTCGCCATCGAGATGTCCTTGTCGAGCGCGAGGCCCTCGACCTGGTGGAACATCGGCGTGTGGGTCTGGTCGTAATCGGCGCGGTAGACGCCGCCCGGGCAGATGATGCGCAGGGGCGCGCCCATCTTCTCCATCGCGCGGATCTGCACCGGCGAGGTGTGGGTGCGCAGCACATGCGGCGGGCGGTTGTCGCCCTCGGCGCGGTGCATGTAGAACGTGTCCATCTCGGCCCGCGCGGGGTGGTGGCCGGGAATGTTCAGCGCGTCGAAGTTGTACCAGTCTGTGTCGATCCGCGGCCCTTCGGCAACGGAAAAGCCCATTTCGGCAAAGATCGCGGTGATCTCTTCCTGCACCTGGCTGATCGGATGCAGGCTGCCCTGACGGGTAGGGCGCGACGGCAGCGTCACGTCCAGCCATTCGGTGCGCAGCCGCTCATCCAGAGCGGCATCTTCCAGACCGGCCTTCTTGGCCGCCAGGGCCGAGTTGATCTCATCCTTCAGCGCGTTCAGCGCCGGGCCCGCCACCTGGCGCTCCTCCGGAGTCATCTTGCCCAGCTCGCGCATCTTCAGCGCCACTTCGCCCTTCTTGCCGACGGCGGCAAGGCGGATCGCCTCCAGCGCCGACTCGTCGGCGGCCTCTGCAATCTGACCCAGGTATTTGGCTTTAAGATCGTCCATCACGGCCCCTCGAATTCTGCTTGTGCCCTGCTACCACAAGGGCCGCTGAAAGCAAGAGGGCCGGGGCCAATGCCCCGCCTGTGTGTCACCACGGCGCCCCGCGGCGGGCGGGAGCCGGCAGCGCTCAGCACCGCCACGCCTCCTGCGGCAGCTTCAAGAGATGCTGCTGCAGCCATTGCCCCGCCTGCCCCAGCACCCGCTGCGACGTCCAGACCACGTCCACCCCCGCCAGCGCGTCGCTCTGCTGGAAGCCGTAACGCAGCCGCACCAGCGCACCGCTGTCCAGATGCGGCTGCACCGCGGGCAGCGGCAGCTCGGCCCAGCCCAGCCCCTGGCGCAGCAGATCGACGATCACGCCCGGGTTCTCCGCATACCAGACCGCGGCGCTGTGCGACTCGCCGATCCGCCACTCCGCATCCTGCATCCGGCTGCGCAGCACCAGTTGCCGGTGCGCCCGCAGGTCGCGGTGGGCCAGCGGGCCAAGCGCGGCCAGCGGGTGATCCCGACCGCAAACCGCCGCCAGCACCGTGTGGCCGACGCCGCGGAACTGAAAGCCCTCGGGATAATACTCCTGCTCGGTCATCAGCCCCAAATCGGCGCGGCCCTCCTTCAGCAGCGCCGCAGTATCATTGGGGCCGGCCGACAGGATTTCCAGCGCCACATGCGGATAGATCTCCGCAAAGCCGCGCAAGGCGTCCAGCAGCGGCGCCTTGTTCAGCCCCTGCTCGACCGCCAGGCACAGGCTGTCCTCCACCCCTTCCGCCATCGACGCCGCCTTGGCGGCAAACTCCCGCTGGCCCAGGAGGATGCCGCGCGCATGCGGCAGCATCTGCTGCCCTGCCCTTGTCAGCACCGGCGAGCGGCCGCTGCGGTCGAACAGCTGCAGCCCGCAGTCGATCTCCAGGTTGGCGATCGCGGTGGAGACCGCCGACTGCGCCTTGCCCATCCTGCGCGCCGCAGCCGAGAACGACCCTAGGTCAGCCGCCAGAACAAAGGCCTGCAGGGTTTCAGGGGACATCATCGCACATCCATCAGAAAAGCAGATATATACTGACTGGATCTAACAGGAATTCACGATAGAAAAAAGCGAAACGCCCGGATTCGCATGAATGGAGGACCAAAATGGCAGGCAAAGTTGCAATGCGCTCGGCTAAGGACCGGCTGCGCTACACCATCAGTTTCGAGATCCTGCTGATGGCGGTGCTGGTACCGGTCGGCGCCGCCTTCTTTGACAAGCCGCTGAGCGACATCGGCCTGCTGGGCGCCTTTCTGGCTGTCAAGGCGATGCTGCTGAACCTCCTGTACAACTGGATCTTCGACAGGGCCGACGCCAGGGCGGGCCGCGTCTCCAGCGACCGCTCGCCGCTGGGCCGCCTGCTGCACGCCGGCGGGTTCGAGGCGACGCTGCTGATCACCTCGCTGCCGGTCTACATCTGGTGGCTGAACCTCGGCCTCCTGCAGGCTCTGGCCACCGACCTTTCGGTGACCTCTTTCGTGGTGGTCTACACCTACGGCTTCACCCTCGCCTATGACCGCCTGTTCCCTGTCGCCGCGGCAGAACCCGGCAGACCCTGACCCGCGCCGTCCGCACATGCTCCGGTTTTCTGCTATACTTGCGGGGCGCGGCACAGCGCATCCCATTCAGCAGAGAACCGGAGGACAGCCATGGCACATGTGGATTGGTATATCGAAGGCCCCAGCTTCGGGAACTGCAACTGCAATTACGGCTGCCCCTGCCAGTTCGAGGATCTGCCCACCCACGGCAACTGCACCGGCTTCGAAGTGATCCAAGTCAGCAAGGGCCATTTCGGCAAAACCGACCTGACCGGCACCCGGGCCGCGCTGCTCTACGCCTGGCCCGGCCCGATTTTCGAGGGCAAGGGCGCCTTGCAGGCGATCATCGACGACCGCGCCACCGGCGCTCAGCGCGAAGCGCTTGAAACCGTTCTCCTGGGCGGCGAGACCGATGAGGAGGCCACCCATTGGTGGGTGTTCCGTGCCATGTGCGACACCGTGCATGAGACGCTTTTCAAGCGGATCGACTACGAGGCCGACATCGAGAACCGCACAGCCAGCCTGGATATCGACGGGCTGGTAACCTCCTCCGGCCGCCCGATCCAGGCGCCGCATGGCGGCGGCGAGCACCGGGTCCGCATCGACATCCCCGGCGGCATCGAGTTCACCCTGGCCGAGATCGGCAGCGCCTCCACCAAATCCGATGCGGCGATCAAACTGGACCTGGATGACAGCTACGGCCAATGGGCCATCATCCGCCACGGGCCGCACGGGATTGCCGCCTGAACCGGGCCGCACCGGGCCGCCCCCCGGAGTGAGCCGTACCGCCCCTCCCTCACCGCCCGCCCCGCTGTCCGCGCTGGTGCTGCAGGGCGGCGGCGCGCGCGGCGCCTACCAGACGGGCGCCATCCGGGCGATTGCGGAGATCACCGGCAGCCGCCGCTCCCCGTTCGGTATCGTCTGCGGCGCGTCTGTCGGTGCCATAAACGCCGCTTCGCTGGCCGCCGCGTCGCAGGATTTCCAGGCCGGCGCGCGGCATCTGGAATCGCTGTGGCAGTCGCTGCGCAGCAGTTCGGTCTATGACACCCGCACCCTGCCGCTGCTGGCGACCGGTCTCCGATGGGCGCTGAGCCCGGTGCTTCGCTACCTCGGCGTTCCGGCACCGGGCGGCTTCCTGGACCACGCGCCCCTCGGCCGGCTGCTGGAACGCGAATACAAGCCCGCCCACCTCAGGCGCGCCATCCGCAGCGGCGCGCTGCACGCCTTCTGCATCACCGCCTCCAGCTACAGCGAAGGCACTTCGGTCACCTATTTCGAAGGCAGCCGGAGCATCCGCAACTGGCAGCGCGTGCGCCGCCGTGGCGAACGGGCGCTGATCGGGCCGCAGCATCTGCTGGCCTCCGCCGCGCTGCCGCTGGCCTTTGCGCCGGTGGCGCTGAGCAACGGATACTTCGGTGACGGCTCGCTGCGGCTGGGCTCGCCGCTGTCCCCTGCCATCCACTGCGGCGCGCGCCGCATCCTGGTGATCTCCACCCGCGACCGCACCCCCGACGCCCCCGGCCGCAGCCGCCCCGGCCACGGCCCCGGCATCGGCGAAGTGGCGGGCCACGTGCTGGACATCCTGTTCAACGACAACCTGGAGGCCGACTACGAACGGCTGACCCGCATCAACCGCACCGTGTCGCTGCTCGGCTCCGAGGCCCGGAAACAGACGCCGCTGCGGGAAATCGAGGCGCTGCTGCTGCAGCCCTCGCAGGATCTGCGCACCGTGGCCCGCGCGCATGCCGCGCGGCTGCCGCGGGCAGTAGGGATGCTGATGCGCGGCTTCGGCGCGCTGGAAGCTGACGGCCGGATCGAAAGCTACCTGATGTTCGAGCCGGATTACATCGGCGCCCTGATCAGCGCGGGCTATACCGACACGATGGCGCGGGCCGCCGAGATCAGGGCTTTCTTCGGCAGGGGCTGAGCGCCGCTGCGGCCCGGGTCAGGCCGGGAACAGCAGCGCCGCGCTGACGCCGGGCCCTTCCGCAAAGACTTCCAGCTCGCCTTCCAGCTCCATCCGCACCACCTCGGCGATCTTCACGCCCAGCCCGGCCACGATCTTGTCCGCGCCCGCGGCATAGCCGACGCCGTCGTCCCGGCAGGTCAGCCGCAGGGCGCTGCCGTTGACCTGCTCCAGGCGGACAGTGACGCTGCCCGGGCGCTCGTCCGGAAACGCGTGCTTGAAAGAATTTGCGATGAATTCATTGACGAAGGAGCCTATTGCCACCGCCTTGTTGACACTGACCTCCCGGGCGCAGGCCTCGACCTGCAGCGCGACACCCGGCGGCGCCAGATGTGCCGTGTGGCCGCAGATCAGCTCCAGAAAGGACTTGAGGCAGATCATCCGGCCGTCCGGCTGCTGATACAGCAGCTCATGCACCCGGGACATCGCATCGATGCGTGCCATCACTCTGGACAGCGCGGTGCGGGTGTCGGCCGAATCGTAGTGGCGCTGCTGCAGCCGGGTGAAGGCGGACAGCGACATCAGCGAGTTCTTGACCCGGTGGTCGGCCTCCTTGCGCAGGATCTCTTCCGCCCGCAGCGACTTGCGCAGCTCCAGCTGGGCCATCACCTGGCGCGCCAGCACCCGCAGCGTCCGGCGCTGAATTCCGGTCAGCTTCCGGGGCTGGTAATCCAGCACGCAGAGAGTGCCCAGCGGCAGGCCGCTGCTGGTTTTCAGCAGCGCCCCGGCATAGAACCGCAGGCCCGGCTCCGCCAGGCACAGCGGATTGTCGCACATCCGGGAGTCCTGCAGGGTGTCATTGATCTCGACGAAATCCTCCTCGAGGATCACATGCGAGCAGATCGAGGTCTCCAGCGGCGTTTCGCGCACCCCCAGCCCGGTTTCCGCCTTGAACCACTGGCGCTCGGCATCGATCAGGTTGACGACGGAAATCGCGGTGCCGCACAGCTCGGCGGCCAGCGCAACGATATCGTCGAAATCCTTCTCCCGGTCAGTGTCCAGAATATCGAAGGAATACAAAGCCCGAAGCCGGTCTTCCTGTTTCGGGTGCGCGTTCGCCTTCATGTATGGCCTCCAGCCGGATAACCCGGCCGACTATCAGGCGGCGTGCCGCAAATAGCAAGGTAATAACCGCATAACGCCGCGGACACGAAAAAGGCCGCCCCGATGGGCGGCCTTCTCTGAATTCGGAATGCGTCCGGAGCCTTAGGCTGCCAGCGCGTCCTGTGCCTGGCGCACGATGGCACCGAAGGCTTCGGGCTCGTGCACGGCCAGGTCGGCCAGAACCTTGCGGTCCACTTCGATGCCGGCCAGGGTCAGGCCGTTGATGAAGCGGGAGTAGGTCAGCGCTTCGTCGTGCGAACGCACAGCCGCGTTGATCCGCTGGATCCACAGCGCGCGGAAGTTGCGCTTGCGGTTCTTGCGGTCGCGGGTTGCGTATTGGTTGGCCTTGTCGACGGCCTGACGGGCAACCTTGAAGGTGTTCTTGCGGCGGCCGTAGTAACCTTTGGCTGCCTTGATGACCTTCTTGTGACGGGCGTGAGTCGTGGTACCACCTTTAACGCGGGACATATCTCAATCTCCTCTTAGCGGTCGTAGGGCATGAAGCCCTTGACGATCTTGGCGTCCGGTGCGGACAGCGTGGTGGTGCCGCGGGCGTCGCGGATGAACTTGGTGGTGCGCTTGATCATGCCGTGGCGTTTGCCGGCCTGACCTGCCTTCACCTTACCGCTTGCGGTAATCTTGAAGCGCTTCTTGGCGCTCGACTTCGTCTTCATCTTGGGCATTTCCGTCTCCTTCAATGCAGGTTCGCTAGACGCGCGACTCGGCATGCCTCGACGGCCGGCCGCGCGGAACAGAGCTGCCCTTTAAGCAATGGCGGCGGGATGGGCAAGCGGATTCTCTAAAGGAAACGCCCGACCACCCGGAAAAACACGTCCGGGATCTCCTCGACGCTGTAGCCGCCGGGCTTCAGCATCACCGCATAGGTGACCAGCCCGATCGCGATCAGAATGGTCAGCACCGACGCCCGCGGCGGCCGCCGCTCGCTGATCGCGGACATGACCGACGGCACCGTGAAGGCCGCAATGATCAGCCCCAGGATCAGCGCCAGATCCGTATCCATGAAACACGTCCCCCGTCAACACAGCCACACGGGAGATGGTAGGCGCGGGCAGCGGCTTTTCAAATGCAAGCCTGCTGCCCTGTCGCGGCCGTCCGGTTACTCCGGGTCGGTGCTGTAGATCAGCCGCTCGTCGCAGGGGGCGATGCGCAGGATGTTGGTGGTGCCCGGCACGTTGAAGGGCACGCCTGCGGTCACCACGATCTGGTCGCCCTCGCTGGCATACCCGCCCGCCCGCGCGGCCCGCGCCGCACTGACAACCGCGCCCTTGAAGCGGTCCAGCTCAGGCGTCATCACGCATTTGCAGCCCCAGCTGAGGCACAGGCGGCGGGCGGTGGCGCTGACCGGGGTCATCGCGATGATCGGCACGCCGGGGCGTTCCCGCGCGGTCAGCAGCGCAGTGGTTCCGGACTGCGTAAAGCAGCAGATCGCCTTGATCTCGGTCTTCTCCGCAATCTCCCGTGCCGCCGCGACAATGCCGTCGGCCACCGTGGTGCCCTTGGCGGAGCGCGAGGCGGCGATGATCTGGGTATAGGTCGGGTCCGCCTCGACCTCGATTGCCACCTTGTCCATGGTCTGCACCGCCTGCACCGGATACTGGCCCGCCGCGCTCTCGGCGCTCAGCATCACCGCATCGGCGCCCTCGTAGATGGCGGTGGCCACGTCCGAGACCTCGGCGCGGGTCGGCATCGGGCTTTCGATCATGCTTTCCAGCATCTGGGTTGCCACGATCACCGGCTTGGCGGCCGCCCGGCATTTGCGCACCAGCCGTTTCTGGATCGGCGGCACCGCCGCCACCGGCAGCTCGACGCCCAGATCGCCGCGCGCCACCATGATGCCGTCGGAAGCATCCAGAATGGCCTCGAAATCCTCCACCGCCTGCGGCTTCTCGATCTTGGACAGCACTGCCGCGCGGCCATCGGCCAGCGCGCGCGCCTCATAGACATCCTTGGCACGCTGCACGAACGACAGCGCCAGCCAGTCGACCCCAAGCGAACAGACAAATTCCAGATCCGCCCGGTCCTTCTTCGACAGCGCTGCCAGCGGCAGCACCACGTCGGGCACGTTCACCCCCTTGCGGTTGGAAATCGTGCCGCCGGTCTCCACCGTGCAATCGGCAAAATCCGGGCCGCAGTCATCCACCACCAGGCGGATCTTGCCGTCATTCACCAGCAGATGCGCCCCCGGCTCCAGCGCTTGGAAAATCTCCGGATGCGGCAGGCACACGCGCGCGGCGTCCCCCTCCGCTTCATCCAGGTCGAGGCGGAACTTGGCGCCTTCCTCCAGCTCCTCGGCACCGTTGGCAAAGACGCCGACGCGCAGCTTCGGCCCTTGCAGGTCCGCCAGAATGGCAATCGGGCTGTCCAGATCCTGCTCCACCTGGCGGATGATCCTGTGCTTCTCGGCGATCTCCGGGTGGCTCCCGTGCGACATGTTCAGGCGGAACACATCGGCGCCCGCCTCATGCAGGGCGCGGATGGTGTCATAGGTTTCCGAGGCCGGCCCCAGGGTGGCGACAATCTTCACATTGCGCGAACGTTTCATTGGGGTCTTCTCCTCCGGACCTGAATAATGTTACCGCAAACAGCTTGGGGTGCTTATCCCCCAATTCCCATTTCCGCGCAACTCCCGTAAAGAGAATGCGGCAAAACATATCAGGCTCATGACATACACACCGTTTTTTGTTCACGGCGCAGACCGCCCCGCCCGCTGGCTGATCACCTGCGACCACGCCACCAACCATGTGCCGCCTTTTGCCGGCGGCGGCGACCTCGGCCTCCCGCGCGAGGATATGGAACGCCACATCGCTTATGACGTCGGCGCCTACGAGGTGTCCAGGCTGCTGGGCGAAATGCTGGACGCGCCGGTGGTCGCCTCCAACTTCTCGCGGCTGGTGATCGACCCCAACCGCGGCGAGGACGATCCGACCCTTTTGATGAAGCTTTATGACGGCACCATCATCCCGGCCAACCGCCACGCGGGTGAGGCCGAGCTGAAACAGCGGCTCGAAGGCTGCTACCGTCCCTACCACCGGGCGCTGGCGCGGCTGGCGGAACGGCCGCGGACAGTGATTGTCTCTGTGCACAGCTTCACCCGCCAGCTGCGCGGCCGCCCGCCGCGGCCCTGGGAGATCGGCATCCTGTTCCCCAAAGGCGAGCGCTTCTCCCCCTTCGTGATCGACGCGCTGAACCGCGAAGACGGCCTCTGCGTCGGCGTCAACGAGCCCTACACCGGCTACCTGCCCGGCGACGCGATCGAAACCCACGCCACCAAGCCGGGGCGCCCCAACACGCTGATCGAACTGAGGAACGACCTGATCGCCGAGCACAAGGGCCAGCACGAATGGGCAGAGCGCCTCGCCCGCATCCTGCCCCAGGCGCTGACCGCCTCCGGCCTCTGACCCGGCGCCGGGCTGCGCTGGGACCGGCCCCCGCGTTGCAGAACCGGCATCGCGCCCCCATATCTGTAACGGAAACGCGGAACAGCTTTGGGAAAGGAGCCATGATGGCCCAGGAAACCCTATCTGCCTTTTTCGGCTGGCTGACCGTGCTGCACATCGGCCTGTTCACCCTCTCCGCCGTCCTGCTGATGCTGATGCAGAACTGGGTGGCCCGCCTGCACGCCCGGACGTTCGGGCTGGCGCCCGCCGATGTCAGCCTCACGGTCTACCGCTGGCTCGGCACCTACAAGATCGTGATCCTCGCCACCGCGCTGGGGCCGTGGCTGGCCTTGCAGCTGGTCTGAGCCGCCGCCCGCGCCCATTGCTCGCCCCCGCTCCGGCTGCTAGGCCTGCGGGGACGCGAGACAACACCGGAGCCACCGCCATGGACAAGCAAACCGAGATCGAAATCCAGGCCGCCGCCTTCCGCCGCCTGCAGAAACACCTGATGGAAGACCGCACCGACGTGCAGAACATCGACCTGATGAACATGGCCGGCTTCTGCCGCAACTGCCTGGCCCGCTGGTACCAGGAAGCCGCCAACGAGCGCGGCATCGAGATGGGCAAGAACGAGGCCCGCGAGATCTATTACGGCATGACCATGGAAGAATGGAAAGCCACCTACCAGACCGAGGCCAATGCCGAAAAGCAGGCGGCCTTCGACGTCGCGTTCAAGGAAAACGTCACCGACAAGCAGTAGGCGCCCCGCGCCGCCGCGCAGGCCGCTGCGACCACAGCACCGCCGCCAGGATCACTACCCCGCCCGCCATTGTCTGCGGGCCGGGCCGCTCTGCCAGGATCAGAAAGGCCAGCAGCGGCGCCAGCGGCGTTTCCAGCGCCGACAAGAGCGCGGTTTCCGCCGCAGGCAGCCGCCGGGCGCCCTCGCACAGGGTGACAGAGGCCACCGCAAACGCCAGCCCGAACAACACCAGCACCGGCAGCTCCTCCGCCGGCACCTCCGCCACCGGCACGCAGAGTACCGCCACCGGCAGCAGCAGCGAGGAGACCGCATTGGGAAACGCCGCAGTGACCTCCGGCCACTTGCGGTAGGCGGTCATGATCCCGGCCATCATCAGCGTCATGAACAGCGCCAGGCCGTCGCCTGCCAGGCTGCCCTTCCCGAGGGAGCCGGAGACGATAACAGCCACGCCGCCCAGCGCCGCGGCACTGGCCAGCATCACCCGGGCAGGCGGCCGCTCGCGCAGCGCAAGCCAGGCCAGCGCGGCTGCGGCAAAGGGCGCCGCTGCATAGATCAGCGCCACATTGGCAACGCTGCTCAGCTTGAAGGCAGGAATGAAGGCAGCACTGCCCGCGGCCCCCATCACCGCAATCAGCCAGCCTCGGCGGTCCAGGGCGCGCACCTCCGCGGCCAGCGCCCCGCGCACTGCCAGCCAGGCCAGGGTGAACCCCGCCGCCGCCAGCCCGCGCCAGAAGATGATCACCCAGGCTGCGGCGGCGGTGCCCCGGGTGAAGATGCCCGCGGTGCTGAAGAACGCCGCCGATGCTGCCACCAGGCAGATGCCGGCCGCGCGCGGCGGGATCGTGATGGATGCCAAGGCCGGACCCTCCGTTTTTTCTGAAGGCCTGCCTATCGCTTTGCTGCTGCCATCCCCCGTCAGCAGCACCGGCGGTACTGACAGCACCCGCGCCCGCGCGCAGCGCGGCGCCGGGCCCAACGGCCGGGGATGCATTTTTAATGCGGATCTGGCAGGCGGGAGCCCCCTGGCCTGCTGGGGCCTGGCCCGGTGCTCAGGCGACCACGCCGCGGGAATTCAGCGCCTCGAATTCCTCCGGCGGTATCCCCAGCTCTTGCAGCACCGCGGCAGAGTCGGCGCCATGCGCCCGCGGGCCGTGGTCCAGCGCCGGGCCGCCGTGGCCAAAGGCAAAGCTTGCCGCCGTCCGCCGCTGCCTCTGCACCTCCTGCGGCACGCCGCAGGCGGCGTAATGCGGCTCCTGCAGGCTGTCCTCCAGATAGCGCACCCTCGCCGCAGGCACGTGATGGGCATTCAGCAAGGCTCCCATTCCGCCGCACCGGGGATCTTCAGCACCTCCGTCAGCACCCCGGCATCCCAGGCCCGGCGCGCGGCGATATCCGCCCGCGGCGTCGCCTCGACCGCCGCAGCCTCCGCCGGATGGCCTGCCGCGCGCATCAGCACCGCCATCTGCCGGTTGGTGCAGGCGCCGATCATCAGCGTGCCGTCGGTGGTTTGATAGCCGACATAGCCCGCCAGGCCGGGGTCCTGGTTGCCATGCGGCCGCGGCCCCTTGCCGGTCGCGAACGCCTGGGCCGTGCCGGAGTTCTGCAGCATCAGCGCCGCATCCGCCATTGCCGCGTCGGTCCGCCGTCCCTGCCCGCTCACCGCCAGCTGAAAGGCGGCAAACCGTCCGGCGTAGACATGCGTCAGGTCCAGCACCCGCGCTCCTTCGAATGGCCGCATAGGTCTGCTCCCTGTTGCACTCAGGCTAAGGCCATCGGGTGCAGGCCGGCAGGCCGGTTCCCGCTCTCCTGCGCGTCGTTTTCCTGCCCCGCGGAATTGTCCGGACAAGGGGCGCTGCCCCTCTTGGCCTCACGGCCAATTCACCCCAGTGTATTGCCGCAAAGGTGAAAGAGCCGGGCCTGTCTCCGTCTCAGCCCGTCAGCCGCAAGGCCGCGCGCGCAGGGTCGGCCGGTTTGCCGTCCGCGTCCGTCAGCCCCACCCGCAGCGGCGCGCCGGTTAGCCGGTCCGCCACCGCAACCGGCGCCTCTCCCCCCAGAACATGCGCTTCCCCCCATTGGGTCAGCGCCAGAAACGCCAGCGCCAGCCCGCGCCCGGCCCCGGTCAGCACATAGGCCTGGCGCACCCGCCGCCCGCCTCCTGACAGGGCTGTTTTTCCAGTACCCCGCGCGCCACCAGCATGTTCAGCCCGTCGGTCAGGATGGAGCCCCCCGCCTTCAGGTCCTCGCGCATATCGTCGTAGCGGCAGACCCCGTAAAAAGCCTCTCTCAGGATCGAGAGCGTCCAGCGGTCGCCCAGAATATCCGCGGCCAGCGCCATCGGGCATTGCTCCTTGGGCACCAGAGCACGGCGGCGGCCGGCGCGGTGGTGTTCCGCCGCGCCTGCGTCAGCGCTGAGTTCCGTGCCTTTGCGGGCAACGGGCCCAGCCCGGTCACCCAATGGCTGCGGGCACTGGCGCGGCAGGCGCATCAGGAATGCGGCGGCCCCGGCACCGGCGCTATCGGCATGTGCTTCACCGGTAATTTCGCGATGTCGATGATGCTGGAGGCCTCAGTTCTGGCCCCGGTCCTGGCCCAGCCCTCGCTGCCGCTGGACTCGCCCGCCGGACTGGAAAGCCCCCGGAGGAGCTTGCGGCGGTGCGCGACCGGATGGAGCGCGAAGATCTGACCGTTCTTGCTTACCGGTTCGAGGGCGACGCCTTTTGCCAGGCCCAGCGCTTTGCCGCCTATGCCGGGGCTTTGGGAGACCGGCTTGAAGCCCGCACCCTCCCGGACAGCGCCGCCGCCACGGACGTGCCGCCGTTTTTCGCCAAACACGTCCCCGCGCCGCACAGCGTTGAGACCGCGCATCTGGTGGATGAGGCCGGCAGCCCGACCCTGGCGGCGCGGGACGAAATCCTGGGGTTCTTCAGGCAGCGGCTCAAGGAAGGCGGCTGAACACTCGGGAACACCAGCCAGATGTCAGAGCCTCATCTAAAAAGGCACTGGCGAAATGCCACACCCGCAAATGGCGAAAGCCGCCTTGCCCCGCCCGCTCAACAAGAGAATACAACCGCATCACATCCCAAGCGAAGCCCCCAATGATGCCCCTGAAAACCATCCTGTGCATTGCCGCCATGCTAGGCTCTGGACTCATTGAGTTTCAAAGCCAGTAGATAACGAGGGCTGCAAGCGCGATTGCTGAGAGGAAGACTTTTGGGCATCTGTCGTATCGTGTCGCGACCCTCCGCCAGTCTTTCAGCCTGCCGAACATAATCTCAATGCGGTTGCGCCGCTTATATCGGCGTTTGTCGTATCTGATGGCTTTCTTGCGCTGCTTTCCGCCGGGGATGCAGGCGCGTATCCATTTGTCCTTCAACGCTTCTATAACCCAATCGGCATCATTTCTGCGATCTCCGAGAAGCCACTGGACGTCAGGCAGCCCACTCAGAAGCGCCTTTGCACCGGTGTAATCACTCACCTGCCCGGCGGTCACGAACAGGTTCAGTGGACGCCCCTAGCTGTCACAGATTGCGTGCAGCTTAGTGTTCATGCCGCCCTTAGTGCGCCCGATCAGGCCCACCCCCCTTTTTAACCCCAAGACTGGAAGCCGTACGGTGCGCTTTCAGGTAAGTTGCGTCGATCATCACAGTCTTTTCCTCGCCATGATCAGCAGCCAAGCCTGCCATGATCCGCACAAAGACCCCTTTTTCGCTCCACCGCTTCCAGCGATTGTACAGGGTCTTGTGCGGGCCGTACTCTTTGGGCGCATCCCGCCACCGCAAGCCATTGCGATTGAAAAAGATAATTCCACTCAGGACACGCCGGTCATCAACTCGCGGCTTGCCGTGGGACTTTGGGAAAAAGGGTTCCAGACGGGCCATCTGCGCGTCGGTCAGCCAGAAGAGATCAGACATATCACCGCTCGATTTTCGACTGGTGAATCATGCTGAAAGCCTGAAATCAATGGGTCCTGAGCCTAGCCGCGGCTGCCGTTTTTGCGGCCCCGTCAGCGGCGCAGGCACCTGCCGTTCAACAAGACACCGTCATGCACGGCGGCGGCTGCCGTAAAAGCTCGCCTCCGGGCCAGTGCTGCCATATGGAAACGGCAACCGGCCGCGTCCACTGCCACTAACCGCATGCAGGCAAAAAGGTCACGGGCAGCGGGGCAGCTATGACTTCCCGGCCCCGCTGCCTCAGCGCCCCAGGCTTTCAAACCAGTCCAGAGCCATCGCGCTCCAGCCCATGGGCAGGCTGTGGCCTCCTTTGTGCAAGATCAGTTCCAGCCCTCCCGCTTGGCATTTCCAGCGTTTGCGCCAGATGCCATTTTCGGCCTGATGCTCTGCGGCGTTGCTGGGGCAGCCGTTTTCCCGCCGCCACAGTTGCAGCCCCTCCCAGATGTCAGCCTGCACGATTTCTGCCGCTGCCCCCTGGATCAACCGCCCCTCCAGCGGCACGACCTTGTCGGTAAACCCGTGTATGTGCAGCAGACGCACCGGCCCCTTGCAGTCCTGCGTCATCGGCAGCCAGAAGCCGCCGGCAGCCGGCGCATAGGCGGCGGCAAACTCCGGCGCCAGGCAGGCCACTTCCCACACCATCGAGCCGCCGCGGGAAAAGCCGCTCAGCAGCAGCTGGTCCGGTGCCACCCCGGCGCGGGCGGCGGCGTCCGCCAGCACATCGCGCAGGAACGCCAGGTCATTGCGGGGATAGGTGTTCCAGCCGTCGCGCACCGACCAATCGGCGGGTTTGCCCTCCTGCCAGGGCAGCCCGCTGGGGGCAAGCACCGCATAGCCGCGCCGGATAAAACCCGCCACCAGACCGGAATTGGCAATCACCTTGGCACCACTGCTTCCATAGCCATGCAGGAACATCACCGCCGGCCCGCCCTGCCAGCCGTCCGGCAAAGCCATATAGTACTCACCGCCGTCAATCCGGCAGGGTGTCCCGCCGCCGCATTCCGCAGTTCCATCCGCCGGTTCAGCAAGTGTTGCCATCAGCGCCGCTGCCAGCAGCATCCAAACCCGGTTCAGCATCTGCAGCCCTCGTCTGATTTCACACCAAGGCTAGCACAAAAGGCCGGCGCTGCTGCTGCAAAGAAAAAGGCCGCCCGTTCCGGGCGGCCATTGCAACAAATGTCTTCAACAATTTTCCGGACCGCCGGTCCGCAGCAGGGCGCGCACCCCCGGACGGCGCGCCTAGCCGCGGAAGCAGCCCAGAAGCCGGGAAGCCAGCGCGCCCGGTGCCGGACGCTCCCGCGCCAGGAGCTTGCCGGCCAGCCACCCCTGGCTGGCAGGCGCCTGGGCATATTCGGGATGCTCCACCACATCCGCGGTCAGCACCCGGCGGACAGCAGCCAGGATCTCCGCTTCGCTCGGCTCTGCGGCACGGCTGCGCGCGGCTTCCCCGATCTCCGGCTGATAACACTGTTCCATCTGGCACCTCCACGGTCTGCGGCTCTGGCTGGCGGCCCCTTGGCCGGTTCCCATCACCTGCAGCCAGAGTACTGCAAACCGGCACCGGCGGGCGCATTTTGTGTAAAATTAGTTAAAATCCTGAGCTGAAGGAGCCCCCTTCCGGAACAGTCCCCCAGCCCGGCGCTCATTGTTGCCAATGGCTGGAAAATAGCTCTGTCCGGGCAGTCCTCAAGCAGGGTTTTCAGCCCGGCCGTCTGTCCCGCCTCGGCGGAATTGATTCTCTTTTGAACAAAAAAGACCGCCCCAAGGGGCGGCCTTTCCGTCCGGTCCGGCAATCGGCCTCAGACCGCTTTCCTGCGGCTTTCTTCCAGGTAGATCTCGCGCAGGCGCTTGGCGATCGGGCCCGGGGCGCCGTCGCCCAGCTGCACGCCGTCAATCTCCACCACCGGCATCACAAAGGCGCTGGCGGAGGTGGTAAAGGCCTCATCCGCCTGCTTTGCCTCCTCGATGGTGAACAGGCGCTCCTCGATCTCCATCTGCGCTTCGGCCGCCAGCCGCAGCACCGCGGCGCGGGTGATACCGTGCAGGATGTCGTTGCTGAGCGGCCGGGTCACGATCTTGCCGTTCTTCACATAATAGGCGTTGTTCGAGGTGCCCTCGGTCACATAGCCGTCCTCGACCAGCCAGGCATCATCGGCGCCAGCCTTCTTGGCCATCATCTTGCCCATCGACGGATAAAGCAGCTGCACCGTCTTGATGTCGCGGCGGCCCCAGCGGATGTCCTCAATCGAGATCACCTTAGCGCCCTTCGCGGCGGCGGGGCTGTCAGCCAGGCCCGGCTTGTTCTGGGTGAACAGCACCAGGCTCGGCGGGGTGTCCTCGGTCGGGAACACGAAATCCCGGTCGCCGTCGGAACCGCGGGTGACCTGCAGATAGACCAGGCCTTCCTCGATGCCGTTCAGCTCGACCAGCTTGCGGTGGATCTCCAGCAGCTCCTCCTTGGAGCAGGGCGACGCCATGTCCAGCTCTTTCAGCGAGCGGTCCAGGCGCACGGCGTGGCCTTCGAAGTCGATCAGCTTGCCGTCCAGAACCGAGGTCACCTCATAGACCGCATCGGCGAACAGGAAGCCGCGGTCGAAGATCGATACCTTGGCTTCGCCCTCGGGCAGATATTCGCCATTCACATATACGGTACGGGTCATCTTTTTCTCCTCAACCCCACAGGGCAGCTTTCGGGGGGTGGACCCCTTCTGCATCAAACAACAATGGTTCCTCGCGGTCTTCGGCCAGAAGCAGCGGCCCGTCAAGATCCGTAACCGCCGCACCCTGCGCCACAAGCGTCGCGGGCGCCATCGCCAGCGAGGAGCCGACCATGCAGCCGACCATCACCTGGTAGCCCTCGGCCAGCGCCTGCTCGCGCAGCTTCAGGGCCTCGGTCAGGCCGCCGGTCTTGTCCAGCTTGATGTTGACCACGTCGTATTTGCCCTTGAGCCCCGGCAGGCTTTCGCGGTCATGGCAGCTCTCGTCGGCACAGACCGGCACCGGGCGTTCCATTCCGATCAGGGCCTCATCCTCGCCCGCGGGCAGCGGCTGCTCCACCAGTTCCACGCCCAGGCGCACCAGATGCGGCGCGAGTTTGGCGTAGACCTCAGCCGACCAGCCCTCGTTGGCGTCGATGATGATCTTGGCATCGGGCGCACCGGCCCGCACCGCCTCAAGCCGCGGCATGTCGTCGGGGGTGCCGAGCTTGATCTTCAGGAGCGGCCGATGGGCGTTCTCCGCCGCCTGTTTCTGCATGTTCTCAGGAGTGTCGAGCGACAGGGTATAGGCAGTTATCTCCGGTTTCGGCTCCGGCAGGCCTGCCAGTTCCCAAACCCGCTTGCCGGCCTGTTTTGCTTCCAGATCCCACAGCGCGCAGTCGACAGCATTGCGGGCGGCACCGGCGGGCAGCAGCGATTGCAGCTCTTCGCGGGTGAAATCGGCGGGCAGGCCTTCGATTTCGGCAGTCACGCTGTCCAGCGTCTCGTTGTAGCGGGCATAGGGCACGCATTCGCCCCAGCCGGTGACGCCGTCCTTCTCCACCCGCACAGTCAGCACCTTGGCCTCGGTGCGCGAGCCGCGCGAGATGGTGAAGGCCTGCGCCAGTTTGAAGACGTCCGGGGTGACGGTGATGTTCATGAAACTGCCCTTTCCTGCGGCCCTCCGCAGGCGGCGGGGCCCTGGCACAGTGCCCGGCAACCGGGGCGCCTGCCTTTTCATCTTTCCAATAATACTCCCGCCGGAGGCACCTGCCCTGTCGGCACGCGCCTCCGGCGGGGCTGTTAGATCAGACTGCGGCCAGCGCGTCCACCAGGCGGCCGGCGCCGTGGCGGTACGGATCGACGGCAGGCAGGCCCATGCGCTCTTCCACCTCGGCCAGGTATTTCACCGCCTTATCTTCGCTCAGATGCTGGGTGTTCACCGAGATGCCGACGATCTGGCAGGCCGGGTTGGAGCGCTGCGCCAGCGGCAGGGCTACCTCGCGCAGCTCTTCCAGGGTCGGCACATCGTATTCCGGCAGGCCGCGCATATGGGTGCGGGTCGGCTCGTGGCAAAGGATCAGCGCGTCCGGCTGGCCGCCGTGCACCAGCGCCAGGGTGACTCCGGAATAGGAGATGTGGAACAGCGAACCCTGGCCCTCGATCAGGTCCCAGTGGTCGTCGTCGTTGTCCGGGGTCAGGTACTCGATGGAGCCTGCCATGAAGTCGGCCACAACAGCGTCCAGCGGCACGCCGTGGCCGGTGATCAGGATGCCGGTCTGGCCGGTGGCGCGGAAGGTCGACTTCATTCCGCGCTTCTGCATCTCGGCGTCCATCGCCATCGCGGTGTACATCTTGCCGACCGAGCAGTCGGTGCCGACCGCCAGGCAGCGCTTGCCGGTGCGTTTCTTGCCGTTGGCAATCGGGTAGCCGACGGTGGGGACGCGCACGTCATGCAGGGTGCCGCCGTGCGTCTGGGCCGCGGCCACCAGGTCGCCTTCGTCGCGCAGCAGGTTGTGCAGGCCGGAGGCCAGGTCATAGCCCATCTCCAGCGCTTCGATCAGCACCTCTTTCCATGCGGGCGAGATCACGCCGCCGCGGTTGGCCACGCCGATCACCAGGGTCTTGGCACCGGCTTCCTTGGCCTCGGCCAGAGACAGCTCCTTCAGGCCCAGGTCAGCGCCGCAGCCCGGCAGGGAGATCTGGCCGACAGCGTGCTCGGGGCGCCAGTCGCGAATGCCGATGGCAACCTTGGCAGCCAGCATGTCAGGCGCGTCGCCCAGAAACAGCAGATAAGGGGTCTCGATCATCGCGCTCATCCTTCAAGTATAACAGGTCGCGTCAATTTCGGGTGAATTTCGCGCAAAGTCCTCTCGAAATCGCGCAAGAAAGTTACTCTTGCGAGACTTTCTTCGTCAGAATGATCAAACTGCCGAAGATTCTCCCTCCACTGAGGGACTTGTTCGCGATTCCTCCTCCTCCAACCAGGTTTCCGCCTGCAGCGCACCGGGCTGCGCGACACCGATCACGCCCATGGCCTGGAATTCGCCTGTGTCTTCCGGCGCATGGGTACTGGCCCGGCGGGCAATGGCGATCAGCGCAACGACGATGCCGACCCCGATCAGCAGGTACTGCAGGCCCCGCCCGTCCGCGAGGGCGATCATGTTCGGGCCGATCAGAATGCCGAAGAACTGGCCCAGCTGCAGCAGGAAGGCCATGGTGCCGCTGGCGGGCACAACCTGGCCCGGCTGCAGCTGGTCGTTGGCGTGGGCGGCAAGGATTGAATAGATCGGCAGCGTCGTTGCCGCGATCACCGAGAACCCGATCACGATCCGCGAAGGCGCCGTGTCCACCGCCATCCACAAGGCCACCAGCGCGGAAATCCCGGACAGCGCGATCACCACATAGCGCCGGTCGGTTTGGTCCGACAGCCAGCCAACCGGGTATTGCACCAGCGCCGAGACGATCAGCGCGATCACCAGCGCGCCTGAGGCCTGCGCCTCGCTGAAGCCGTTCTGCAGCGCATAGAGCGGCAGGCTGATGTACCAGGCCACCACCCCGGCGCCCATGATGACGATGCCCAGCACCGTCATCGGCGACACCTTGTACAGCCGGGTCACCGGCATCCGGTCCGGCGCCGAATACTCCGGCGCCCGGTTGTTGGACAGAAGCAATGGCACGATCGCCACCGACAGAAGGATCGAGGTGACCCCGAAAAGCAGGTTGCCGCTGGGATCCGGCAGGCCGACCATGGCGGTGCCCAGCGCCGGCCCCGCCGTCTGGATGATGAAGTAAACCGACAGAACCTGGGCGCGGATGCGGTTTTCCGACTTGGCATTGAGCCAGCTTTCGGTGATCACGTAGAGCCCCGGGAAACAGAACCCCGCCAGAAGCCGCATCAGCGCCCAGCTGACGGGGTCCGCGGTCAGCAGATGGGCGATCGCCGCCACCGAGACCATCGACGCCAGCGCAGAGAACACCCGGATATGGCCCACTTTCTCGATCAGCCGCGGCGTCAGCATGGTGCCGGCCAGCGCCCCCAGCGGGTAGCAGGACTGCATGATCGATATTTCCAGTTCGGAAAACCCCAGCGTGGCCCCGCGGATTGTCAGCAGCGTGACCAGCAGCCCGTTGCCGACCATCAGCATCATCATGCCCAGAAACAAGGCCCAGTTCTCGATCAACGCGCGTCTCATGAAACTCCTTTCCCGCACCGGGCTTGCGGCCTGCGCCCTGCCCCACCCCTAAGGCGGCCGCGGCGGCACATTCGCGCATGTTTGCGACGGAAACGGCGCAAACGGGATTGCCGCAACGCGGCGTCTCTTGCCGCAGGTGCAAAATCCGCTTGCAAGGAGGTGCGCAATTTAATAACTCAAAGATCGAAAATTCTGCAATTTCCTTACCCCGGGAGGTCTCCGCATGTCATTCCGCATCCAGCCCGCAGCCCCTGCGCGCCCCAACCGCTGCCAGCTGTTCGGCCCCGGCTCGAAGGTGAAACTGTTCGAGAAGATGGCGGCCTCGGCGGCGGATGTGATCAACCTGGACCTTGAGGATTCGGTGGCGCCGGATGACAAGGACCAGGCCCGCGCCAACGTGATCGAGGCGATCAACAGCGTGGACTGGGGCAGCAAATACCTGTCGGTGCGGATCAACGGGCTCGACACCCCCTACTGGTACCGCGATGTGGTGGATATTCTGGAGCAGGCGGGCGACCGGCTCGACCAGATCATGATCCCCAAGGTTGGCTGTGCCGAGGATGTCTACGCGGTGGACGCGCTGGTCACCGCCATCGAGCGCGCCAAGGGCCGCAGCAAACCGGTGTCCTTCGAGGTCATCATTGAATCCGCGGCGGGCATCGCGCATGCGGAAGACATCGCGAAATCCTCCCCCCGGTTGCAGGCTATGAGCCTGGGGGCTGCGGATTTCGCCGCCTCGATGGGGATGCAGACCACCGGCATCGGCGGCACGCAGGAGAACTATTACATGATCCGCGAGGGCCAGAAGCACTGGTCCGACCCCTGGCACTGGGCGCAGGCCGCGATCGTTGCCGCCTGCCGCACCCACGGCATCCTGCCGGTGGACGGGCCGTTCGGGGATTTCTCTGACGAGGAGGGCTATATCGCGCAGGCCAAGCGTTCGGCAACGCTGGGCATGGTCGGCAAATGGGCGATCCACCCAAGCCAGATCGCGCTGGCCAACCAGGTGTTCACCCCGTCGGAAGAGGCGGTGCAGGAAGCCCGCGAGATCCTGGCAGCGATGGAAGAGGCCAAGGCCTCGGGCGCCGGCGCCACCGTCTACAAGGGCCGTCTGGTCGATATCGCCTCGATTAAGCAGGCGGAAGTGATTGTGGCGCAGGCCGAGCTGATCGCGGGCAGCTGACACCGGTTCGTGACGAGAGGGTTCCAGGGCGTCCCGCCGGGGCGCCCTTTTTGATTGGAGAGAAGAATGCCGGATTTGACCTTGCTGCACACGGCTGAGGCGCATGTACAGACCTTTCAGGCACTGGCGCCGGAGAAGGTTCTGGACCAGCAGGTGCGCGCCGGATGGCTGGCGCGGGCGCAGGGCGGGATTGACGCCAGCCTGCGGGCGGAGGTTGCCGGCGCCATTGCCGCTGCAGACGGTCCGGTCCTGTGCACCTGCACCACCCTTGGCCCGGTGGCGGAGGAAGCCGGCGCCATCCGTATCGACTGGCCGATGATGCAGGCCGCGGCACGCATCGGCGGGCCGGTGCTGATGGCCTATTGCCTGGAGAGCACCGCGGCGCCTTCGGAGGCGCTGCTGCGGCGGGCCTTCGGGGGGCGCGATCCCGGGCTTACCTGCCTGGAACTCGGCGGGCTTTGGCCCTTGTTTGAGTCCGGGGACAGATCCGGCTTTGCCGCGGCCGTCGCCGCGGATGTCTCCGAGGCGCTGGGGGCAATGGATTTTGCCTGCGTGGTGCTGGCGCAGGCCTCGATGGCGGGGGCGGCTGAACCGTTGCGGGCGCAGACCAGGGTGCCGGTTTTGGCCTCGCCGGAGATTGCGATGGAGGCGTTGCTGCAGGACCGGTGATGGCCTGCGGAACCGCCGGCCTGCAGGCCAGCGCGGCGGGCCGGCCAAGGCCCCTGCCCTGCCGGTCGGTTTGTTCCGTATCTGCCTGTGTGCCGTTTGCAGGTCCAGCGCAGGCGGTTAAGGATTGGCGGCGCCGCCAAAATGGCGGAGATGGACGGGCGTATCCGCCCGCATGCTGAACGTTGTCTCTGCATGACCCCGCTGCCAGGCGGGAGTCCGGTTCCAAGAGCGCCGGGAAGCCAAGCCCCGGCGGGTGATCGCGATCGGAGCCAAAACTGCCAAATGCAACCTAAGATCCCGTGAGACCAGCGTACGCAGGGTGCGCAACACCTGCAGCCGCGCGTCTGAAGCCAACGCAGCCCAGTGAGTATTTGGGGAAAGATGAAGCGCATCAGTCTTTCATCTTTCCGAAAATACTCAAAATCCAGCCTCAGCCAGAGTTCACGCCCGCAGATCCTTGGGCGACCCCATCACCACATAGGTGGTGATCGCGGTGACGTAGGGAGACGTGCCGAGAATGTCAGTGTGGAACTTCTTGTAGCTGGGCAGATCGGCGCATTCGACGCGCAGCAGGTATTCTATGGTGCCGGTGATGTTGTGGCACTCGACCACTTCGGGCGCTGCCTGCATGGCGCGTTCGAAGGCTTGCTGCGCCTCCTTGGTGTGCTCGCCCAGGCCGACGCCGATATAAGTAGCAAAACCCACCCCCAGCTTCTGCCGGTCCAGCACCGCCCGGTAGCCGGTGATGACGCCTGCGCGCTCCAGCTCCTGCACCCGGCGCAGGCAGGCGGAGGGTGACAGGCCCACCCGCTCCGCCAGCTCCAGGTTGCTGATGCGGCCGTCGCGGCTGAGCTCCTGCAATATATGCTGGTTTATCTTGTCATTTTTCGCCATTTATTGCGAAATTACATGCAAGTCGAAGCGAAACGCAATTTCATTTGGCCGGTTTGGCGCAATGATTTTGCGCATGACATACGAACTCCTTACCGCGCTGGCGCTTTTCGCCTTTGTCTCCTCGATCACGCCGGGGCCGAACAACCTGATGCTGATGGCCTCGGGCGCCAATTTCGGCTTCCGCCGCACCATCCCGCATATGCTGGGGGTGGCGTTGGGGTTTGTGTTCATGGTGCTGCTGGTCGGCGCCGGGCTGGTGCAGGTGTTTGATGCACTTCCGGTCAGCTACACGGTGCTGAAGGCGGTTTCGGTGGTCTATCTGCTGTGGCTTGCGTGGAAGATCGCCCATGCGGCGCCGGTGCAGGCCAAGGGGGCGGAAGGCCGCCCGATGACGTTTCTGCAGGCGGCGGCGTTTCAATGGGTGAACCCCAAGGCCTGGGCGATGGCGCTGACGGCCATCAGCGCCTACACGCCGGACCAGACCCTGACGGCAATTCTGCTGGTTGGGGTGATCTTCGGCGCCATCAACCTGCCCTCGGTCGGCTCCTGGACGGTGCTGGGCCAGCAGATGGCGCGGCTCCTGACCAGCCCGCGCCGCCTGGTGCTGTTCAACTGGACCATGGCGATGCTGCTGGTGGCCTCGCTCTATCCGGTGATCTGGCCGCAGTAGCGCCAGCGGCACTGCCAGACCTACGAAGCCCTGCAGGTGATTGCGCCGCGCCAGGGATAGCTTCCAGCTTTGACAATAGCGCCGGGCCGCCGCGGCAGGCTGTCATAGGCGCGTCTCCTGCGTGCGTCTCCGGCCCCTGGCGGCCGCACAGGCGCAGATCGCGGATCTTGCTGAGTTGCATCTTGGCGCTGCTAGGGCCATATAGCTGCAAACCTGCAGAGCAGAGGCGACATGACCCAGTATCTGGAATTCGAAAAACCGCTGGCCGAAATCGAGGGCAAGGCGGAGGAGCTGCGGGCGCTGGCGCGCGCGAATGAGGAAATGGATGTGGCGGATGAGGCCAAGGCGCTGGACGCCAAGGCGGAACAGCTGCTGAAGGACCTGTACAAGAATCTGACGCCCTGGCGCAAATGCCAGGTGGCGCGCCACCCGGAGCGCCCGCATTGCAAGGACTACATCGAGGCACTGTTCACCGAATACACGCCGCTGGCCGGCGACCGGAACTTTGCCGATGACCTGGCAGTGATGGGCGGCCTGGCGCGCTTCAACGACCAGCCGGTGGTGGTGATCGGCCACGAGAAGGGCAGCGACACCAAATCGCGCATCGAGCGCAATTTCGGCATGGCGCGCCCCGAGGGCTACCGCAAGGCGATCCGGCTGATGGAGATGGCCAGCCGTTTCAAGCTGCCGGTGATCACCCTGGTGGACACCGCCGGCGCCTACCCCGGCAAGGGCGCCGAGGAGCGCGGCCAGTCCGAGGCGATTGCCCGTTCGACCGAGATGTGCCTGAAGATCGGCGTGCCGCTGATCTCGGTGATCATCGGCGAAGGCGGCTCAGGAGGCGCGGTGGCCTTTGCCACGGCGAACCGGGTGGCGATGCTTGAGCATTCGATCTATTCGGTGATTTCGCCCGAGGGCTGCGCCTCGATCCTGTGGAAGGACGCCGAGAAGATGCGCGAAGCGGCGGAAGCGCTGCGCCTGACCGCGCAGGACCTGAACAAGCTGGGCGTCAACGACCGGATCATCCCGGAACCGCTGGGCGGCGCCCACCGCGACCCGAAGGCGGCGATAAAATCCGTCAGCGGCGCCATCCAGGAAATGCTGGACGAGCTGAAGGACATGGACGCTGCCGCGCTGGTGAAGGACCGGCGCCAGAAATTCCTGGCGATCGGCTCCAAGGGGCTGGCGGCGTAAACCCGCAGCGCACCGCAAAACGCAGAAAACCCGGCCCAGGAGCCGGGTTTTTTCATTTGGCCCAGCGTCCAGTTTTCGATGCGGAGCGCGCGAGGCAGGCGAATTAAAAGGCCGGCGGGGCTGGCCCCCGCCGGCAAGGGGCCTCACTGAAGCATCAGAGCCTGACCTGACTTTTGGCGAACATGTGATAGATCGCCCCGCCAAGGCTTGCGCCAATGACCCAGTTGTAGCCCGACAGGAACCCGAACCACGGCACCCAGACGGTCGCCACGGAGAAAACTGCCGCCAGTCCGAAAGCCTTGACCGCCGCGCTGTTCCAGCCGTTGTCATAATGGTAGATGCCGGCCTCCATGTTGTAGAGGTCGTCTTCGCTGAGCTGCTCCCTGCGGTGCAGGTAGTAGTCGACGATCATAATCCCGAAGATCGGCGCCAGTGTCGCCCCCAGTGTGTTGACGAAGCCGCTGATGCCGAACTGACTGATGAAGCTGTTCCAGAAGCCGCCGATCACCAGCGCGAACAGGGAGGTGATGAGCCCCGCTTTGCGGAAGCTGATCTTCTCTGGAGCCAGGTTCGCAATGCCGTTCACGGCCGGGATGAAGTTGGCCACCAGGTTAATGCCGACGGTAGCGGCAAAGAAGGTGATCGCAGCCACAATGCCCAGCAGAACGCTGTCGGTGCGCTCGACGATTTCGGTCGGGTTGATGATCTCCTCGCCGAAGACCACCGCGGCGCCGCCGGTGGTCAGCAGGGCCAGGGCCGAGAACAGGATCATGTTGAAGGGCAGTCCGGCCAGGTTGCCCATGACCATGGCCTGCTTGTCCCTGGCATAGCGCGAGAAGTCGCTGAAATTGATCATCACCGCTGCGAAATAGGCGACCATGGTGCCGACAATGGCAATGAAGCCCTTGAACTCGCTCCAAAAGGTGCCCTCGGGGTTGGCAAAAATGGTTGCCGTCGCGGTCAGCAGCTGGCCGTCCGAGCGCTGCCACAGCACGATCACGAGGCCGATCATCACCACGTAGACAAAGGGCCCGGCGATGTTGAGGAAGGTTTCCACCCAGCTCATGCCGCGCCAGAAGATGACGATGTGGAAGCCCCAGACGATCACGAAGGACAGCCAGTCGATGCCGGTGAGGCCGAGGATCTCGGCGCCGCCGGAGGCGCCGGTGAGCGAGCGGATCAGCAGCGCCAGCGCGGTCGAGGCGAAATATACCTGCACCCCGTACCAGAACACCGCCACGGTGGCGCGCAGGATGGCGGGCAGCTTGGCGCCCTGGGTGCCGAGACTGGCGCGCGCCAGCACCGGATAGGGGATGCCGTATTTCTCGCCCGGCGCGCCGGAGAGGTTCACCATCCACATCACGAACAGGCCGGCGGCGATCAGGGCCGCAAAGGCGGTCCAGCCGCCGACACCGTAGGAAATGAACAGCGAGGCCACCAGCGAGTAGCCGAACAGCGACTGCACGTCGTTGGCCCAGATATTGAAGATGGCGAACCATCCCCAGGTTTTCTCGCCGCTGCCGACGGGGTTGAGTGCGTTGCCTTCGGGGTCGAGCGTCCCCCCGTGGACAACATGCAGGTCTTCGGTTGCGGTCATCTTATCCTCCCAGATCTGATCCGCGGCCGGCTGTTGTCCCGGTTTCTTTCCGCGGCGGCCGGCTTGCCGGTCCCGCAGGAAAGCGGCAAGCTGAACTTGCAACTAACATGTTAGCATTCGTTTCAGCGTGCAGTCTGTATGCATTTCCAGAAAGCACCTTATTGAATCTGCGGGAAATGACCGCTAAGTGCGGCACACCCTCTTGAGGACAGCCGGATGACCCAGTCACGCGATGCACAGCTTCTGACCGAGAAGGCGCAGGAAGCCTTGTCAGCCGCGCTGCGCAGCGGCCGGCTGCGCGACGGGCAATTCCTGTCGATGTCCCAGCTGGTGACCATGCTGGGCCTGCCGCTGGCGGCGGTCCGGGAAGCGGTCAAGCACGCCAGTTCGCAGGGGCTGCTGGTCACCCTGCCGAAGCGCGGCATCCGAGTGATGGAGGCGCGCCCCGAAACCATCCGCGACTGCCTCGACTTCCGGATGGCGCTGGACCAGGAAGGCGCGCGGCGCCGGATCGCCGGCGCCGATCTGGCGGGTCTCGATACGCTGCGCAGGCGGCATCAGGACTTCCGCGAAACCGCGCTGCGAAGCGCCGCCGGCGGGACCCCGGACGCGGCCATCGAGGTGGATCTGTCGCTGCACGACTTCCTGGCGGCCGGTCTTGGCAACCCGCAGCTGGCCTCGGCGTATGCCGCCAACCGGATGCGCATTGCCATCATCCAGAACGCCCGCCCCTTCCTGCAGGACCGGATCGTCTCGGCGATGGAGGAGCATCTGGCCATTATCGACGCGCTGGACAACCGCGATACCGGTGCTGCCACGAAGGCAATCCGGCACCACTTTGAGCAGACGCTGCGCTGGTGGGGCGTGACCTGAACCCGCTGCGGCGGCGCCCTTGCCCTGAACCGCCCGTTGTCAGCCTGCCAGCAGCCGCAGGCCCTGGGTCACATCCGACCGCACCGCCAGGCGCAGGCCCGGCTCATCCCCGGCCTTGAGCGCGGCGATGATCAGGCGGTGGTTCTGCGGCGGGTCGGTGCGGCGCAAGCGGCCGTAGAGCGCCCGCATGGTCGGCCCCAGCTGCAGCCAGACGGTTTCCGCCATCGCCAGCATGGCCGGCGCCTGGGCGCGCAGGTATAGGGCGCGGTGAAACTCCAGATTGGTGCGGATATAGCCGACCGCATCGCGCTTGGAGACCATTTCAGCAACGTTGGAGTTGATCGTCTGCAGCCGGTCGATGAGCGCCATGTGGGCGCGCGGCAGCGCGCGGCTGGCCAGTTCCACTTCCAACAGCGCGCGCAGGGCGGCCAGTTCCTCGATCCGCTCGTTGGTGAGTTCCGGCGTGGTCACCCGGCCCGAGGAGGACAGGAACAGCGCGCCCTCGGCGGCCAGACGGCGCACCGCCTCGCGCGCGGGCGTCATCGAAACGCCGAATTCGCCGCCGATGCCGCGCAGGGTCAGGGCAGCGCCGGGGGTGACTTCGCCATGCATGATGCGGGTGCGCAAGGCGCGGTAGACCCGGTCATGGGCGGGGGCGGAGGCAGCTTCCTGGGCGGGGCGGGCATTCGGGTTCATCCGCTCATGTGATCACAAATCACGCCGCGGTCAACCGCGCAATTGCGCGCGTTCTCAGGGACGGCCTGACAGCCCTGCTAGGCTGAGGCCGGTGCGCAGCGCCCTTTGCGGGGCGGGGGCCGAATAGGGGAAAGCCGCCGCCGCCTGATCGACCGTCAGCGGCGCGCCTTTGAGGCGGGCGCAGGCCGCAGCGGCCTCGTCGAAATTGCCCAGTGCGGCCAGGCTGGCGCAGTGCAGCAGCCCGGCCAGCTGCGCCTCGGGCTCCGATGCCAGCGCTTCGGCCGCAACAGCGGCGGCCTCCCCCTCATGGCCGGCCGCGAGGTTAAGTGCTGCCTGCAGGGTCAGGGCCATCGGCTGCGGCAGCGGGTCAAGCCGGCGGACCTGGTCGAGCACATTTTGCGCGCCGCCCCCCTGCCCTGCCAGGTGCAGCAGCCAGGCGCGCAGGAGCTGGCCCTCGGCATCGTTGGGGTACGTCTCAGCCAATTGTTCAGCCAGTTGCAGCGCCTCATCGGACCTACCCGCAAACTGCGCCGCCAGCGCCTGCACCTGCAGGACGCCGGCCTGCGGCGGCAGACCTGCCGCGATCTGCGCGGCCTCCGCCGCGCGCTGCGGCAGGCCAGCGGCAGGGCCGGTGAGCATATCCAGATGCCAAAGCGCCGCCTGCGCCTGCGCTTCCGGCCAGTCCGGCGCCATTTGGATCGCCTGCCCCAGCGCCAGGTCCGCGCGGTCCCGGTTGCCCTGCAGCCTCAGGCTGCGGGCCGTGAGCAGCCGCAGCACGGCCTCATCCGGCACGTCCGGGCGGGCAAGTTCCGGCAGCGGCTTGCCGAAATAGCGGATGATGCTGTCCGCCAGTTGCGGCGCAAGCGTGACCGCCGCCGCCTGCTGCTGCGGCGGCAGAATGCTGAGCGGCTCCGCCCTGACCTGCTCTCCGCTCCCCGCATCGGCCTGAAGGATCTCCAGCTTCACCCCTTCCCGCAAAGACCCGGGAAGATGGCCGGTCACCACGAATTCCGCCCCCAGAAGCGCCGCCGCCTCGCCCGGCAGCAATCCGGCAGCGGCGCGGGCACTGGACGGGGCAATGATGCGGACATCGCCGGCCGCAGCAAGGCTGCGGATCACATCCTGCGCCAGCATCCGCGCCATGTCCGGCTGGAGCGTGCCGGCGGTGAACGGCAGCACCGCGATCACCGGGCTGCCCTCGAAGGAAGCCGCAGCGGGCTGGCCGGGCACCGGCGCCGCAACGCCGGAATGACGGGCCGCCTGCTGCCAGCCCCAGATCCCGGCCACCGCCGTGGCGGCCCCCAGGCAGCCCGCCAGAAGCAGCATCGCGGGCCGCATCCCGTTGCGGCGGGCAGGCTCCGGCGGTTTTGGCGGCAGGGTGCTGCGGCGCAGGGAGGGCAGCGAGGTCAGCTCCCCGCCCAGGAAGTAGACCTGCACCGGGTCCGGGATGTTCTTGACCTCATGCAGGCCGAAGTCCTCGAAGTCATAGGGGATGCGGTTGCGAACTTGGTCATAAGCGGCGGCCGACAGCGCCACGCCGCCGGGACGCGCCAGGCTTTCGAGCCGGGCGGCGATGTTCACCTCGTCGCCGAAGACATCGCCCTGGGCAATCATCACCTCGCCCAGATTGATGCCGATGCGCAGCTGCAGATGCCGGGTGCGCGCTGCATCCGCCTGGATCTGCGCCGCAGCCTCCACCGCCGCGATCACGCTGGGGAACAGGGCTAGCACTCCGTCGCCCATCAGCTTGATGATGCGGCCGCCGTGGCTGCGGATGGCAGGGGCAATCAGGGTCTGCTGCTGGGCCAGCACCTGGTTGAGGGTGCCGGCCTCGTCCCCGGCCATCATGCGGCTGAAGCCGAAGACATCCAGCATGAAGATGGCGGCAAGGCGTCGTTGCGGCTTGTCTGACACGGGGGCAGGCCTCTGGACCGGGAACTGGCAACTGAAAACTGCCGCCAGTTTAGCCCGCACACCTGCCGGCTCAAAGGCCTGATTTCATTCGCCGAACCGGTAGCGGTGCAGGCTGGCGCCGTTTTCGCGCAGCCAGGCGCGCTGCTCCTGCCAGCGGCCGTGGATGCACTCAACCGTGTCCCAGAACGCCTGCGAGTGGTTCATTTCCTGAAGATGCGCCACTTCATGGGCGGCGACGTAGCGCAGCACCGCAGGCGGCGCCAGGATCAGACGCCAGGAATACATCAGCCCGCCGTCCGCGGTGCAGGAGCCCCAGCGCGAGCGGGTATCGCGCAGCGTCAGGCGGCTGTAGCCCCTCCCCAGCCGGGCGGCATAGAAGTCGGAAGCCTCCGCCAGCCGGTTGCGCGCCAGTTCTTTGAGATACCGCTGCAGCGGCCGGCCCGGATTGGGCCCCGGCACCGCAATTCGGCCGGCATCCATCTGAATGCGCCGCCCCGGTGCGGGCGCGATCACCCGGTCCTGGCCGTCGACGGGAATTGCTGCGCCAAAGACCGCGTCCACTGCCTCGGGGTGTTTTTCCAGGTTGGCGCGGATCCAGTCCGCCTTTTCCTCGGCAAAGGCCAGCGCGGTCTCCTCCGGCAGCCCGCTGGGCAGGGTCAGTGTCACCCGCCCGTCCAGCGAGGAGATCCGCAGGCTGATCCGCCGCGCCCGCGCCGAGCGGCGCAGCGTCAGCGGCACCGGCGGGTTCCCGGACAGTTGATAATCGGCCATGCATGCGCCCTTTCCGGCAAAGGCTTTGACAGTGCCCCCCTCATATGGCAAGGCACCGGAATCGTCGATACGACTCACCAGTAAATCAAGGGGATCCACATGCCCAAGGAAGAATGGGGTGTAAAGCGCGTCTGCCCCACCACTGGCAAGCGCTTTTATGACCTGAACAAGGACCCGATCGTCAGCCCCTACACGGGCGAGGTCGTCGAGCTGGATACCGGCAAGACCCGGATGATCGAAGCGGATGCCGAAGACGCGGCCACCCTGAAAGCCAAAGAGAACATGGACGCGGACGACGTCGTCCTGGACGATGACGACGACGTTGATGTCGACCTGGGCGATGATGTCCTGGACGATGACGATGATGATGACAACGTCTCGCTGGACGACATCGCCGACATGTCGTCGCCGGACGACGATTCCTGAGGCCGTTCAAGCGGTTCGGGGGCATTTTCTGCTGCCCCCGGACTGTCCGTCCTGAGGGGCGGCAAAAAATTTGGGACCCGGCGCATTTTCCTCTTGCAGCCTGCGCCGCCGTCCCGTAAACGACGCTCACACCGCAAGACGGGCCGCACCGAAAACGGAACGGACACTGAAAAGCGGACAGGTTTGGGGCCTTAGCTCAGCTGGGAGAGCGCCTGCATGGCATGCAGGAGGTCAGCGGTTCGATCCCGCTAGGCTCCACCAAATCCTTACTTCCCAGCACCGTGGCTATGGAACCTTGAAAATCAAGGCGGTTCCGGCGTTCAAACTCCGCGTTTCTGCCAACGGCTTGGCGGCCTTGCAGAACAGGTCGCAGCACAGCCTGTCTGACAGGGGCTTCAACGGCCTCAGCCGCGATCGTGCTTTCTGCACCTGCCCCGCCGGATCATCCAGATATCGTAATCCAGCCAACCTTCAGCGCTCATGGAACGCGCGCTGGATCGGGTCAGCAATGGGCGACACGATATAGTCCAGCACGGACCGGACATCCGTGCGTATGGAAGCATCAACTTCCATTCCCGCAGT
>NZ_JAHVJA010000006.1 GCF_019801465.1 Leisingera daeponensis | reverse complement strand
CCAACATCCCAATCTGTGCTCCCCGATAACCTCGGGGGCATGATTCACATCAGTGTAAGGGGGTCATTTTTGGACGCCGATTTCCCCGCTACGGGGTCAAAATTGCATGCCTGTTCACAGCCTTGATCATAAACGTGGTGCGCCGCTCATGCTCAATGACGGACGTCTGCCGCCTCAATCGCTTCGGTGAAGGCTAGCTTTCCGATCGAGACACGCAGGTCCAGCCTGCGCTTGCGTCAACCGACGCCTGTCGCCCTCAACGCGGACAAAAAGCTCCGAAATGCCCTTTGTTTGGGGGGTGGAACACGGCCCGGCCGAGAAACAAAGAGCTGGAGGAGCAATGCTCCGCCAGCTCAATAAGTTCAAAAAGGTGGCCAGAGCTGAGGGCCGAAGGGGCATTCATTTACCCCCTTGACACCCCTTGCGCAGACTTATGCTTTCGTTTGCGCATTCATTTGCTTTCTCTGACTACTGCTTTGGCGCCGCTATCAACCGCACTTCGAATGGCCGCAGCTGCGGCAAGTCATGCAGCCTTCGACCATCTGCATGTCGAACTGGCCGCAGCTCGGGCAGGCCTTGCCGCGCGGGGCGTTCAGGTTCACCACCTGCGCCTGCGGGTCGGACTTCAGGCCCATGCCCTCGCCTTCCAGGAAGCCGGTCTTGACCATGTGCGTTTCGATCACACCGCCGATCGCCGCCAGGATCGACGGGATGTACTTGCCCTGCACCCAGGCGCCGCCGCGCGGATCGAACACCGCTTTCAGCTCCTCGACGACAAAGGACACGTCGCCGCCGCGGCGGAACACGGCCGAGATCATCCGGGTCAGCGCCAGCGTCCAGGCGTAATGCTCCATGTTCTTGGAGTTGATGAACACCTCGAACGGGCGGCGGTGGCCGTTGATGATGATATCGTTGATGGTCAGGTAGATCGCATGCTCCGAATCCGGCCACTTTAGCTTGTAGGTATGGCCCTCCAGCGACTGCGGCCGGTCCAGCGGCTCGGACATGTAGACCACTTCCGCGCTGTCGCTTTCATGCGGCGCCTTGGCGGTCTCGCCCGGGGCGGTGTCGGCGCTTTCACTCACCGACAGGACCGAGCCGGTCACGTCGTTGGGGCGGTAGGTGGTGCAGCCCTTGCAGCCCTGATCCCAGGCCTGCATGTAGACGTTCTTGAAGGCGTCGAAGGAGATATCCTCGGGGCAGTTGATGGTCTTGGAAATCGAACTGTCGATCCACTTCTGCGCCGCCGCCTGCATCTTGACGTGGGCCGCGGGCGAGAGCGTCTGGGCGTTGACGAAATACTCCGGCAGTTCGGCGTCCGCACCGAATTTCTCGCGGTACATCTGCACCGCGTAATCCACAACTTCCTCCTCGGTGCGGCTGCCGTCCTTCTGCAGCACCTTGCGGGTGTAGGCATAGGCAAATACCGGCTCGATGCCCGAGGACACGTTGCCCGCGTAGAGCGAGATGGTGCCGGTCGGCGCGATCGAGGTCAGCAGCGCGTTGCGGATGCCGTGCTCGCGGATGGCCTCGCGCACGTCGTCATCCATGTTCAGCATGTTGCCGGAGGCCAGATACGCCTCGGCGTCGAACAGCGGGAAAGCGCCCTTTTCCTTGGCCAGGTCCACCGACGCCAGATAGGCGGCGCGGGCTATGCTGTGCAGCCATTCGTCGGTCTGACGCGCGGCCTCGTCGGTGCCGTACTCCAGCCCCAGCATCAGCAGCGCATCCGCCAGGCCGGTGACGCCGAGGCCGATCCGGCGCTTGTTGCGGGCTTCTTCGGCCTGCGCGTCCAGCGGGAATTTGGACACATCGACCACGTTGTCCATCATGCGGACGGCGGTGGCGACCAGTTCCTGCATTGCCGCCTGGTCCAGATGCGCGCCCTTCTCGAAGGGATTGGCCACCAGCCGCGCCATGTTAATCGAGCCCAAGAGGCAGGCGCCATAGGGCGGCAGCGGCTGCTCGCCGCAGGGGTTGGTGGCGCAGATGTTCTCGACATAGGAGAGGTTGTTGGCCTTGTTGATGCGGTCGATGAAGATCACACCCGGCTCGGCATAGTCATAGGTCGCCTGCATGATCTTGTTCCACAGGTCGCGCGCCTCGACGGTGTGGTAGACCTTGCCGTCGAACTGCAGTTCCCAGGAGCCGCCTGCCTTCACCGCTTCCATGAAATCATCGGTGACCAGCACCGACATGTTGAACATGCGCAGGCGCGCCGGGTCGGATTTGGCGGTGATGAAGGCTTCGATATCCGGGTGGTCGCAGCGCATCGTCGCCATCATCGCGCCACGGCGGCTGCCGGCCGACATGATGGTGCGGCACATCGCGTCCCAGACGTCCATGAAGCTCAGCGGGCCGGAGGCATCCGCCGCCACGCCCTTCACATCGGCGCCGCGCGGCCGGATGGTTGAGAAGTCGTAGCCGATGCCGCCGCCCTGCTGCATGGTCAGCGCCGCCTCTTTCAGCATGTCGAAGATGCCCGACATGCTGTCCGGCACCGTGCCCATCACAAAGCAGTTGAACAGCGTCACCTGGCGCGCGGTGCCTGCGCCTGCAGTGATGCGGCCCGCGGGCAGGTATTTGAAATCCTCCAGCGCGCCGAAGAACTTTTCTTCCCAAACGTCCGGTTTCTTTTCCGCCCGCGCCAGATCCCGCGCGATCCGCCGCCAGGTGTCCTCGACGGTCACGTCGATCGGCGTGCCATCGGCCTGCTTGAAACGGTATTTCATATCCCAGATCTGCTCGGCGATGGGGGCGGCAAAGCGGCTCATGTGTCGGTCCTTTGAGTCGTTCGGTCTTGATGAAAAACGGCTCCGCAGCGGCAGCGCCTTATGGGCACCGTGGCGAATCCGTTTTTTGTTAAGGCTTACTTGCAGCGAATGCGTGGAGAAACACAATACCTTGAAGTCGGCTATCCGTAAACTACTATATACGGTCAAAGCTCTGGACGACTCTGTGGGGAAGCTGTGGATAAGCGTGTGAACCTTGTTAAGCTCTCGGTTGGCACCGAAAGCGTCGAAAGCCTGATGGTCTGGCAGGAGATGCGCCGCCGGGAGCTGCCGGAAGGCCTGCCCCGCCACGTCACCCGTATGTGGCCCAAGCGCGCGGCGGAGATTCTGAACGGCGGCTCGATCTATTGGGTGATCAAGGGACTGATCCAGTGCCGCCAGCGGATCCTGCGTCTGGATGAGCTGACGGGCGAGGACGGCATCCGCCGCTGCGCCATCGTGCTGGACCCGGAGCTGCACCGCACTAATACCGCGCCGAAACGCCCGTTCCAGGGCTGGCGTTACCTGAAGACCGAAGACTCCCCCGCTGATCTGCCGGCTGGCAAGAGCCAGGAGGAACCGCTGCCGCCCGAGCTGTCACAGGCGCTGGCGGAAATCGGAGTGATCTGAGGCTGTCCGCATCCCCCCCGCGGCACGCCTCGCCAGCGCCGGGCATCAGCCCGGCGCCCGGCCCGCCCGCAGGCGGCATGCGTCCGGAAAATGTGAGCTCTCCCGCCCCCTTCGCGGGCATCGAAGAGGCCCTCGAAGGCGTTGGGCATGGCCCGCGCGGACGCGCGGGCTGCAGCGCTTACTTGCGGTGTTCCAGTAGGTCCAAGAGCGTGTTCAGCGCCGCCTTGTCGGCGCTGCCGTATTTCGCCACCCGGCTGCGCCACAGGGTCGCTTGCGATTTCAGCACCAGGCCGTCCGCCAGCAGCTTCAGGTGGTTGGCGCGCAGCGTCTCACCGGTGGAGGTGATGTCGGCGACCATTTCGGCGGTCTCGTTCTTCACCGTGCCTTCCGTCGCGCCCTGGCTGTCCACCAGCTGGTAATCCGCCACACCCGCATCGGTCAGAAACTCGCGCACCAGCCGGTGGTACTTGGTGGCGATCCGCAGCCGGTGGCCGTGCTGCGCCCGGAAAGCCGAAGCCGCCGCATCGAGGTCGTCCAGCGTGTCCACGTCAATCCAGAACTGCGGCACCGCCAGCACCAGATCGGCATGGCCGAAGCCCAGCTCCGCCAACTCCTCCACCTGCTGCTCGAAGCGCGGCAGCTTTTCCTGCACCAGATCGGTGCCGGTCACGCCCAGGTGGATCCGCCCTGCGGCCAGTTCGCGCGGGATCTCGCCCGCCGACAACAGCACCAGCTCCATGTTCGACACGCCTTCGACAGCGCCGGCATATTCCCGGTCGGACCCGGTGCGCGACAGCGTCACGCCGCGTTTGGCAAACCAGTCAAAGGTCTTTTCCATCAGCCGCCCCTTGGACGGCACTCCCAGCTTCAGGGTCATTTGCGCGCCTCCTCAAGCTGCAGCATCAGGTCAGGGCGCAGCACGCCGCCCACCGCCGGGATCTCCTCGCCCTGCCCCAGGCGCCGGGTCAGCGCGTCATAGCGCCCGCCGCTGGCGACCGGCGGCAGGTCGGGGCGCGCCTCGGCGTAGAAGCCAAAGACAAAGCCGTCATAATACTCCATCGAGGTGCGCCCGTAGGAGGCCTCGAAATCGAGATTGTCCACATCCACGCCGCGCGCCTTCATCGCCGCGGTGCGCGCGTCCAGCCGGTCCAGCGCCGGAATGATCTGCGGCAGGTCCACCGCGATGTCGCGCATCTGCTCGGTTGCAAACGGCACGGTCTCGCGCACTGCCATCAGCGCCTCCAGCGCCAGCAGCTCATGCTCGGCAATCGGCGGCGCCTTGGCGTCGGCGCGCAGCGCTTCCACCCGCGCCTGCACCTCCGCGGCGCGGCGCTTGCCCAGTTCCACCGCCGAGCCGGTCAGATCGCCCTCGGTCGACAGCAGCTTGCGGCGGCTTTCCGGCATCGGGGTGCGGCCGGCAAAGCGGTCCAGCAGGGAGCGGAACCGGCGCGGCCGCCAGATGTGGCGCATCAGCGCCGCCTTGCGCTTCTCCGTGGTGTTCAGCCCCTCGACCGCAGCCATCAGGATGCCGATGTCGCCGGTCGCCGCCCGCAGCGGCAGCCCGCGCACCTGCAGCGCGAACAGTGCGAACACCTCGGCATCCGCCGCCGCGGCATCGTCGCGCTCGAACACCTCATAGCCGACCTGCAGGTATTCATTGGGCCGGTCGGGGAAATGCTCCTGGCGGCGGAACACCTCGCCCGAATAGGTATAGCGCGCAGGCTCGGCGCCGTGGCGCATATGCGCCTCCACCACCGGCACGGTGAAGTCCGGACGCAGCATCTGTTCGCCGCGCAGCGCGTCAGAGGTCACATAGGCACGCGCCCGGATGTCCTCGCCGTAGAGATCGAGCAGCGTATCGGCGGGCTGCAGGAGCGGCGTGTCCACCACCTGCGCGCCCGCGGCTTCGAAGCGGAGCCGCAGCATTGCGGCACGGGCCTGTATTTGCGAACGGACCGCCATGTTCAGCCCTGCCCGTCCAGGATTTCACGCACCTTGGCCACCAGGTCTGCGCGCGGCACTTCAAACTGGCTGGGGCGTTCCTTCCACTCTTCCAAGGTGGCGTTCTCGGCGATCTTGGCGCCCAGGATCAGATCCTTGATCTGCACCACGCCATTGGCCTTCTCGTCGCCGCCTTCGATCACCGCGACGGGGGAGTTGCGCTTGTCCGCATACTTCAGCTGGTTGCCGAAGTTCTTGGGGTTACCCAGGTAAACCTCGGCCCGGATGCCCGCATTGCGCAGCTCCGCCACCATAGCCTGGTAGTCCGCCATCCGGTCGCGGTCCATCACGGTGACAACGACCGGCCCGGCGGCCTCTGCCGTCAGACGTCCCTTGGCATGCAGCGCCGCCAGCAGCCGGTCGACGCCGACGGAGACACCCACCGCAGGCACTTCCTGCCCGGTGAAGCGCTTGACCAGCCCGTCATAGCGGCCGCCGCCCGAGACCGAGCCGAACTGCCGCTTGCGGCCCTTCTCGTCAAGGATCTCGAAGGTCAGCTCTGCTTCGAACACTGGCCCGGTATAGTAGCCAAGCCCACGCACGACCGAGGGGTCGATCTCGATCCGGTCCTTGCCGTAACCGCCCGCGGCCAGCAGCTCGCCGATTTGCTCCAGCTCGGCAATGCCGTCCTGGCCGGTCTTGCTGTCGCCTACGGCAGCGCGCAGGTTGGCGATGGTACCCGGCGCATCCGCCGCCTTGGAGGTCAGGAACGCCAGCACCGGCGCCGCCTGATCGTCCGACAGGCCAACCCCGTCAATGAAGGCGCCGGAGGCATCCAGACGACCCTTGGTCAGCAGCTCGCGCACGCCGGCCTCGCCCACCTTGTCGAACTTGTCGATGGTGCGCAGCACGTCATCGCGCTTACCGTCGCCCTCCGCAAGGCCCATGGTCTCCAGCACGCCGTTCAGTACCTTGCGGTTGTTGACCCGCACCAGATAGTCGCCGCGCGGAATGCCGACGGTTTCCAGCGTGTCCGACAGCATCGCGCAGATCTCGGCATCGGCGGCCATCGAGGCGGTGCCGACAGTATCGGCATCACACTGATAGAACTGGCGGAAGCGGCCCGGACCCGGCTTCTCGTTGCGCCAGACCGGCCCCATCGCATAGCGGCGGTAGGGGGTCGGCAGATCGTTGCGGTGCTGCGCGTAAACCCGCGCCAGCGGCGCCGTCAGGTCATAGCGCAGCGCCATCCAGTCGCCGTTGCCGTCGTCCTCGGTCTCCTGCCAGGCAAACACGCCCTCGTTGGGACGGTCCACGTCGGGCAGGAATTTGCCCAACGCTTCGACGGTTTCCACCGCCGAGGACTCCAGCGCCTCAAACCCGTAATGATGATACACACCCGCGATGGCCCGCAGCATCTCGCTGCGCTGGGTCACCTCCGCACCGAAATAGTCACGGAACCCCTTCGGCGTCTGCGCCTTGGGGCGGGGCTGTTTCTTCACTTTGGCCATCTGAGGCCTCCTCACGGGTAGCGGTTTCACTCGCCCGGCGGTCTAGCGGATGCCGCCCCGCGCGGCAAGGCTGCGCAGGGCCTGACACCTGCTTCCTTTTGCCCGAAATTCTCAACTTCAATATGCGTGCGGCTTGATGATGGACGCGCCCCGCCAAAGCGCCTATCTAAACGCATCCGCAATCAAAGGCCCGAACCATGCAGCATCTGGAAGAGCAAATCGCCCATTTGACCCGCAGCGTGGAGGAGATGAGCGACGTGATCGCCCGCCAGCAGCAGGAGATCGATCTGCTGACCCGCCGCGTCGCCATGCTGATGCAGCGCGAAGCCACCCGCGAGCAGGAGGGCGGCGGCGGCGTGGTCTTCGCCGACGAACGCCCGCCGCATTACTGATGCCTGCCCCGGCCGCAAAACAGCTGACACGCCGGCAGAGTTAACCTTGGCTGAAGGTTGCGCCTGTATGAATGCGTTTGAAACCCGCACGGAATTGGAAACCGACAGTGACAAGTAACGCAGAACTGGTACGCTTTTGGTTCGAAGAGGTCTGGTACCGCGACAACAACGGCATTCTTGAGGAGATGTTCACAAAAGACACCCAGGCCACCGGCCCGGTGTCGAGCCTGATGGGACAGCAGTTCATCGCCTCGGATTTTGTCACCACCATGAAGGCGCTTCTGGGCGGCGCACCGGAGTTCACCTTTGGCGTCTTTGAGGAGGCCGGCCCCTGGGTGATCACCTGTTTCGACGTGCATGTGACCAGCCACCCTCACCGACCGCCGTTCGATTTCGACGGCCAGATGATCTTCAAGGTGGATAACGGTCAGATCACCGCAATCCATTCCAGCTTGAATTACATCAAGCTTTTCGAGGGCCTGGGCCAGATGCCGCCTGACACATTGCCCGTCTGCCTCAGCGGTGCCAAGCTGGACTGGAAGTGATCCCGCCCCGGCGCACCGCTTAGGGAGCTTCCGAATTTTCCGGCAGTTTCGCCCTCAGATCTCCTCCACATCCATCACCCCGTCCAGCGACTTCAGCGCGCCCTTGATCTGCGGGTTGATCGGGAAAGGCTGGCCCAGGTCCATCTCCACATCGCCGGGCAGGCCCGGGTCCTGCAAATACATGTAGACCTCGCCCCGCGCGGCGTTACGGGCCGCCGCCTTGGCGTCCTCCAGCACCTGCGCCACGGTGCCGACCGCGGCGGCGTCGCTGAGATAAACCCGCAAACTGCTGCGTCCGGCATCGGCAATGGCGCTGTCCACTGGCCCGACCGAACGCACCAGCAGCTTCAGCTGGTCGCTCTCCATCGTCGCCTCGGCGGTGATCACCACCTTGGCGCCGGTCTCCAGGTACTCGCGGCTCTTCTCCAGCACCTCGGAAAACAGCGTCACCTCAAACGCCCCCGAAGGGTCCGACAGCTGTGCAAAGGCAAAGCGGTTGCCGCGCGCTGACTTCCTTTCCTGCCGCCCGGCCACAACACCGGCCATCTTGGCCATGAACGGCCCGCGCTCGGCCTTGGCGGTGACCTCGTCCAGCGTCATCACGTCCTTGCGCTTCAGCGCCGGCATGTAATCATCCAGCGGGTGGCCGGACAGGTAAAAGCCGATCGCCTTGAACTCCTCGCTCAGGCGTTCCGCCGGCAGCCAGTCCGGCACATTGGGCAGCCGCGGCTCCGGCAGGTCCTCGCCCGCCTCGCCGAACAGCGACACCTGGCTGGAATTCCTCTGGTCATGCACCGCGGCAGAATAATCGACCAGCGCGCCCAGGCTCTCGAACACCCGGCGGCGGTTGCTGTCCAGCTGGTCAAAGGCCCCGGCCCGCGCCAGCATCTCCAAGGGCCGCTTGCCGACCTTCTTCAGGTTCACCCGGCGGGCAAAGTCGAAGACGTTGACAAAGGGCCGTTCGCGGCCGTCCTCGTTGCGCGCCTCGGCCACCAGCCGCATCACGTCCAGGCCGACGTTCTTCAGCGCGCCCAGCGCATAGACCAGCTCCCCGTTGACCACGTTGAAGGTCGCCAGCGACCGGTTAATGCAGGGCGGCACATATTTCAGCCCCAGCCCCTTCTTCACTTCCTCGAAGTAGATCGCCAGCTTGTCCGTCAGATGGATATCGCAGTTCATGACGCCGGCCATGAACTCCACAGGGTGGTTCGCCTTCAGCCAGCCGGTCTGATACGACACCACCGCATAGGCCGCCGCGTGCGATTTGTTGAAGCCGTAGTTGGCGAATTTCTCCAGAAGGTCGAAAACCTCGCTCGCCTTCTTTTTGTCGACCCCGTTCTCCGCCGCGCCCTTCTCGAACTTCGGGCGCTCGGCGTCCATCGCCTCCTTGATCTTCTTACCCATCGCCCGGCGCAGCAGGTCGGCGCCGCCAAGGGTGTAGTTCGCCATCACCTGGGCGATCTGCATCACCTGTTCCTGATAGACGATGATGCCCTGGGTCTCCTCCAGGATATGGTCGATCAGCGGATGCACAGAGGTGATCTCGCGCTGGCCGTTCTTCACCTCGCAGTAAACCGGGATGTTCTCCATCGGGCCGGGACGGTACAGCGCCACCAGCGCCACGATATCCTCGATGCAGGTGGGTTTCATGCGCTTCAGCGCGTCCATCATGCCGGTGGATTCCACCTGGAACACCGCTACCGTCTTGGCCCGGGAATAAAGGTCATAGGTGACCTTGTCGTCCAGCGGAATGGCGTTGATCTGGTTCTCGGCGCCTTCCGGCGGATCATAAAGCTGGGTGCCATCGGCGGCGATATGCAGGTCCCGCCCCGATTGGAAGATCAGATCCATCGCGTTCTGGATCACCGTCAGGGTCTTGAGGCCGAGGAAGTCGAACTTCACCAGCCCGGCCTGCTCCACCCATTTCATGTTGAACTGGGTGGCCGGCATGTCAGAGCGCGGATCGCGGTAGAGCGGCACCAGCGCATCCAGCGGCCGGTCCCCGATCACCACGCCCGCCGCGTGAGTGCCGGCAGAGCGCAGCAGCCCCTCAACTTGCTGACCATAGGTCAAAAGCCGGTCCACCACCGGCTCGTTGCGCGCCTCCTCGCTCAGCCGCGGCTCTTCCTTCAGCGCGTCGGCGATGGACATCGGCTTCACGCCCTCGACCGGGATCAGCTTGGACAGCCGGTCCACCTGGCCATAGGGCATCTGCAGCACCCGCCCCATGTCGCGCACCGCCGCCTTGGACAGGAGCGCGCCGAAGGTGATGATCTGCCCCACCTTGTCGCGGCCGTATTTCTCCTGCACGTATTTGATCACCTCTTCGCGGCGATCCATGCAGAAGTCGATGTCGAAGTCGGGCATCGACACCCGTTCCGGGTTCAGAAAGCGTTCGAACAGCAGCGAGTAGCGCAGCGGGTCAAGGTCGGTAATCGTCAGCGCATAGGCCACCAGAGAGCCCGCACCCGAGCCCCGCCCCGGCCCCACCGGGATGTCGTGGTCCTTGGCCCATTGGATAAAGTCGGCAACGATCAGGAAGTAGCCGGGGAACCCCATGCCCTCGATGATCCCCAGTTCGAAATCGAGCCGCTCCTGGTATTCCTCCACGCTCACCGCATGCGGAATTACCGCCAGCCGCTTCTGCAGGCCCTCGTTGGCGATGCGGCGCAACTCGGCCACCTCGTCATCGGCGAACTTGGGCAGAATCGGGTCGCGCCGGTACGCCATGAAGGCGCAGCGCTTGGCAATCTCCACCGTGTTCTCGACCGCCTCCGGAAGGTCGGCGAACAGCGCAACCATCTCTTCCTGGCTCTTGAAGTAATGCTGCGCGGTCAACCGCCGGCGCGGCTCCACCTGATCGACGTATGCGCCTTCGGCGATGCAGATCATCGCGTCATGCGCCTCGAACATTTCCGTGTTGGGGAAATAGACGTCATTGGTGGCGACCAGCGGCAGCTCCATGGCATAGGCCATCTCCACGTGGCCCCGCTCGGTCAGCTTCTCCGCCTCCGGCTGGCCGTATTCGCCGGGGTGGCGCTGCAGTTCCACATACAGCCGGTTCGGGAAAATCGCCTTCAGCCGCCGCATCAGCTCTTCCGCTGCCGGCCGCTGGCCCTGCTGCAGCAGCCGCCCCACCGGCCCGTCCGGCCCGCCGCTCAGGCAGATCACGTCGCCCGCGTTTTCTTCCAGCTCTTCCAGCGTCACATGCGGCAGCTCGCCCCCCTGCCGCAGATAGAGGCAGGAGTTCAGCTTCATCAGATGCTCATAACCCGCCTCGCTCTGCGCCAGCAGCACCAGCGGCGCAGGCGGCTTGGGCCGCTCTCCCGGCGCCGGTTCGGTGAACCGCAGGTCCACCTGGCAGCCGATGATCGGCTGCACCCCGGCACCGCTGGCCGACACCGAAAACTCCAGTGCCGAAAACAGGTTGTTGGTGTCCGTCACCGCAATCGCCGGCATTTCGTGCTTCTTGCACAGGTCCGGCAGCTTTTTCAGCCGCACGGCGCCTTCCAGCAGAGAGTATTCGGTATGGGTGCGCAGGTGAATGAATCGGGGAGAGCTTGTCATGCCGCCACGCTATCTTATTGACGCGGCGGGGCGAAAGAGCGATCTGCGCGCCGATTACCCGCCCGAACCAGCGCAGCAGCGCTGTATTATATCCGTTTTGTTGAAACTCTTTCGCAAACGGCGCGCAAAGTCCCCGCAAGGCTGCGGATAAAACGCATTAAAATGAACATCCTACCGCAACAGCCGGTAATATTCTTGCGCTGCAAAATACTGCGCCGCAGCACCGGTTTTCCTTGCTTTGGCAACGGGCTGCTCCCTAGGCTGTTGTCAGCAAGCAAAAAAACAGCCCGCTCCGCTCTCTGCGCCGCATCGAGACCGGGGCACATCGGGTCAACAGGGTAAAGCGGCGGTATCGGGAAGATGGCACTCACCTTTCGACTGAATGGTGAAGAGGTCTGCATTCCGGACGCAGATCCGTCAGCAACGTTGCTGGACTGGCTGCGCGAGGAGAGAGGGCTCACCGGCACCAAGGAAGGCTGCAACGAGGGCGATTGCGGCGCCTGCACCGTAATGGTGACAGACGGCCGCGGCTCAAGGGCATTGAATGCCTGCATCCTGTTCCTGCCGCAGCTCAACGGCAAATCCGTCCGCACCGTCGAGGGCGCCGCAGGCCCGGATGGCACCCTGCACCCGGTGCAGCAGGCGATGGTGGATCACCACGGCAGCCAGTGCGGCTTTTGCACCCCGGGTTTCATCATGTCGATGGTCACCGCCCACGCCAACGGTGCCACTGATTTCGATGACCAGCTGGCCGGCAACCTGTGCCGCTGCACCGGCTACGCCCCGATCATCCGCGCAGCTGAGGCCGCCAAGGATGCCCCGGTGCCGGACTGGATCACCCGCGACCGCCCGGTTGAACCCGGCGCGCAGCCGCTGATGCCGCAGTCGGCGGATGAACTTGCGGACCTCTACCAACAGAACCCGGAGGCAACCCTGATCGCCGGCGCCACCGATGTCGGCCTCTGGGTCACCAAGCAGCTGCGCCGCCTGCCGCAGATGATCTTCCTTGACCGCTGCGCGGACCTGAAAGACATCGAGGTCACGGACAGCGCCGTGCGCATCGGCGCCATGGCGGACCTGAACCGGCTGCGGATGGCGGTTGAGCCGCTGCACCCCTCCTTTGCCGGGATGCTGCGGCGCTTTGCCTCCCAGCAGGTGCGCGCCGCTGCCACGGTCGGCGGCAATATCGCCAACGGCTCCCCGATCGGCGACACCCCGCCCGCGCTGATCGCGCTGGATGCCACCCTGCACCTGCGCCATGGCGCCCGCCGCCGGGAACTGCCGCTGGAGGCGTTCTTCCTCGACTACGGCAAGCAGGACCGCCAGCCGGGCGAGTTCGTCGAGGCCGTCAGCTTCCCGCGCCAGCCCGACACGCTGCGGGTCTACAAGCTGTCTAAACGGTTCGACCAGGACATTTCCGCAGTGCTCGGCGCCTTCAATGTGACGGTTGTGAACGGCACCGTCACCGCCGCCCGCATTGCCTTCGGCGGCATGGCCGGCATCCCGAAACGCGCCGCCCATGTGGAGGCCGCCCTGACCGGCCAGTCTTGGACCCGGGCCGCCATCACCGCCGCCTGCGCCGCCTTCGAGCGCGATTTCACCCCGATGGACGACATGCGCGCCTCCGCGGAATACCGGATGGGAACCGCCAAGAATCTTCTGCTGCGCTACTTTGACGAGCTGAACGGCACCCCGGTCTCGGTGCTGGAGGTGACCTCATGAGCGTTTCCAAACCTCTCCCCCATGACGCTGCCCGGATGCATGTGACCGGCGCCGCCCGCTATGTCGACGACATCCCCTCGCCCGCCGGAACCCTGCATCTGGCCTTCGGCCTCTCGCCCATCGCCCGCGGCCATATCACCGGCATGCACCTGACCGATGCGCAGCATAGCCCCGGCGTGGCAGCGGTGATGACCGCCAAGGGGCTGCCGTTCTCCAATGACGTCTCCCCCTCGATCCATGACGAGCCGCTGCTGGCGGCGGGCACCGTCAACTACGTCGGCCAGCCGGTGTTCCTGGTGGTGGCCGACAGCCACCGCAACGCCCGCATCGCCGCCCGCAAGGGCAAGGTCGATTACCGGGAAGAACCCGCCCTGCTGACCCTCGACGCGGCGCTCGCCGCCGGCAGCCGGTTCGAGGAAGGCCCGCGCGTTTACCGGAAAGGCGACGCCGCCGCCGCCATCGGCGCTGCCCCGCGCACCGTCGAAGGCACCTTTGAGCTGGGCGGGCAGGAGCATTTCTACCTCGAAGGCCAGGCGGCGATGGCCTGGCCGCAGGAGGATGGCGGCATGCACGTCTTCTCCTCCACCCAGCACCCGACCGAGATCCAGCACAAGGTGGCCGATGCCATCGGCCTGCCGATGCACGCCGTCCGTGTCGAGACCCGCCGCATGGGCGGCGGCTTCGGCGGCAAGGAAAGCCAGGGCAACGCTTTGGCAGTGGCCTGCGCCGTCGCCGCGCGGCTGACCGGCAAGCCCTGCAAGATGCGCTATGACCGCGACGACGACATGGTCATCACCGGCAAGCGCCACGCCTTCCGCATCACTTACCGCGCGGGCTTTGACGGCGACGGCCGCCTGCAGGGCGTCGAGTTCCTGCATCTGGTCGATTGCGGCTGGGCCCAGGACCTGTCGCTGCCGGTGGCCGACCGCGCCATGCTGCACAGCGACAACGCCTATCTGATCCCCAATATCCGCATCGAAAGCCACCGCCTGCGCACCAACCGGCAAAGCGCCACCGCCTACCGTGGCTTCGGCGGCCCGCAGGGCATGGTCGGGATCGAGCGGGTGATGGACCATATCGCCCATGACCTCGGGATGGACCCGGCGGAGCTGCGGCGGCGCAACTACTATGCGCCCATGCAAAGCCCGGACGCCCCGCCGGGCGCGCCGCAAGACACCTCCGGCGCGCCACCGGACCCGGACGCCGACCTTGCCTCCCGCGGCGCCCCGGCACAGCCCGCCGAACCCAGCCCGCCGCCCAAGGGCGTGCAGACCACCCCCTACCACATGCCGGTCGAGGACTTCATCCTGCACGAGCTGACTGCAGAGCTGCTGAAAACCTCGGACTATGCCAAGCGCCGCCAGGCGGTGCGGGAGTGGAACAAGGGCCGGACGCACCTCAAGCGCGGCATTGCCTTCTCGCCGGTGAAATTCGGCATTTCCTTCACCCTCACCCATCTCAACCAGGCCGGCGCGCTGGTGCATGTCTATCAGGACGGCTCGGTCCACCTGAACCACGGCGGCACCGAGATGGGCCAGGGGCTGTTCCAGAAGGTGGCGCAGGTCGCAGCCAGCCGCTTCGGCATTCCGCTGGAAAAGGTGAAGATCACGGCGACCGACACCGGCAAGGTGCCCAATACCTCCGCCACCGCCGCCTCCTCCGGCTCCGACCTCAACGGCATGGCGGTGAAGGCCGCCTGCGACACCATTCGCGACCGCATGGCCGAGCACCTGGCGCTGCACCATCAGGCCCGCCCCGGCGACGTGGTGTTCGAAAACGGCCAGGTCCGCATCGGCCAGGACGTGATGAGCTTCGATAAGGCCGCCGCCGCCTGCTACCAGGGCCGCGTCAGCCTGTCGGCCACCGGCTTCTACAAGACGCCCAAGGTCGAATGGGACCGGATCAAGGGCCAGGGCCGCCCGTTCTACTACTTCGCCTATGGCGCCGCGGTGACCGAAGTGGCGGTGGATGCGCTCACAGGCGAGAACCGCATCCTGCGCTGCGATATCCTGCATGACGCCGGCGCCTCGCTGAACCCGGCGCTGGACATCGGCCAGATCGAGGGCGGATACGTGCAGGGCGCGGGCTGGCTCACAACCGAGGAACTGGTCTGGGACGGCGCAGGCCGCCTGCGCACCCATGCGCCCTCCACCTACAAGATCCCCGCCTGCTCAGACCGGCCCGACGTATTCAACGTGAAACTCTGGGACGGGCAGAACCGCGAGGACACCATCTACCGCTCCAAGGCGGTGGGGGAGCCGCCCTTCATGCTGGGCATCTCCGCCTGGCTGGCGCTCAGCGGTGCGGTCTCCGCTTTTGGCGATGCCTATCCGGCGCTCAATGCCCCCGCCACGGCAGAGGAAATCTGGCGTGCAATCCGGAGGGTGCGCGATGGGATTTGACGTTCAGGCTTTGCGCGAGGCAGTCGCCGCGCACGGCCGCGTGACCCGGGTGGTGATCGCCGCCGTCCGCGGCTCCTCCCCGCGCGAACCCGGCGCCGCCATGCTTGTCTGGGACACCGGCCAGAGCGGCACCATCGGCGGCGGCACATTGGAGTATGAGGCCGCGGAAGCGGCACGGGAGCAGATGGTGCCCAAACGCTTTAGCACCCATGCCCTGGGACCGGACCTCGGCCAGTGCTGCGGCGGCGCCGTCACCCTGCTGAGCGAGGTTTACGAAGCCGCCGATCTGAACGGCCTGGACGCAGAAACAATCGCCCGCCCGGCCGCCCCCGCGCCGATGCCGATGGCGGTGAAACGCATCCTCGCCGCTGCCCGCAGCCAGGGCCTCCCCCCGGAACCGCAGCTGGTTGACGGCTGGATGATTGAACCTGTCCACCGCCCCGGCCGCCCGGTCTGGATCTGGGGCGCGGGCCATGTCGGCCGGGCGCTGGTGAACGTGCTGGCGCCGCTGCCGGATCTGCAAATCACCTGGGCCGACACCGCGCCGGACCGGTTTCCGGCAGAGGTCCCGGCAGGCGTCTCCGCGGTTCCGGCCGCTGACGTTGCGCTCCTTGTGCCGCATGCGCCTGAAAACGCTGCGCATTTGGTGCTGACCTATTCCCACGCGCTGGATCTGGCGCTATGCCACGCGCTGTTGGGCCGCGGCTTTGCCTTTGCCGGGCTGATCGGCTCCAAAACCAAATGGGCGCGGTTCCGCTCGCGTCTTGCGGCCCTGGGCCACAGCCAGGAACAGATCTCCCGGATCACCTGCCCGATCGGCGATCCGGACCTTGGAAAACACCCGCAGATGATTGCGGTCGGCGTCGCGGCGCAGCTGCTGCGGCTCGGAAAAGAAGAAGACGAACAGAGAGAGGACCGGCGCGCGTGAGTGTACCACTGTTGAGCCTTCAAGGCCTGACCAAGGCCTACCCCGGAGTCGTGGCCAACGACACCGTCTCCTTTGACATCGGCGAGGGCGAGGTGCATGCCCTGCTCGGCGAGAACGGCGCCGGAAAATCGACGCTGGTCAAGATGATCTACGGTCTGGTGAAACCCGACAGCGGCAAGATGCTGTTGCGGGGCCAGCCCTATGAACCCGCCGAGCCGCGCCAGGCCCGCGCCGATGGCATCGCCATGGTGTTCCAGCATTTTTCGCTGTTCGATGCGCTCAATGTGGCCGAGAACATCGCGCTCGGGATGGAAAACCCGCCGGAGATGCGCGACCTCGCCGCCCGCATCCGCGAGGTGTCGGAAACCTACGGCCTGCCGCTGGATCCGTTCCGCACCGTCGGCGACCTCTCCGCGGGCGAACGCCAGCGGGTCGAGATCATCCGCTGCCTGCTGCAGGACCCCAAACTGCTGATCATGGACGAGCCGACCTCGGTGCTGACGCCGCAGGAGGTCGAGATCCTGTTCAAGACCCTGCAGAAACTGCAATCCGAGGGCACCTCGATCCTCTATATTTCCCACAAGCTGGAGGAAATCCGCACTCTGTGCGACCACGCCACCATCCTGCGGCTGGGCAAGAACGTGGGCGAATGCACCCCGTCGGAAACCTCGGCCCGCGACATGGCGGAAATGATGGTCGGCAGCTCGCTGCAGACGCCGCAGCGCGCGGCGCGGGAGTTCGGCGAAGTGGCGATGGACATCACCGGCCTGTCGGTGCCCGCGCCGTCGGCCTTTGGCACCGCGCTCAAGAACGTGCATCTGAAGGTGCGCAAGGGCGAGATCCTCGGCATCGGCGGCGTGGCCGGCAACGGTCAGGACGAGCTTCTGGGCGTGCTGTCCGGCGAAACCCTGACCGACGCGGACGCGGTGAAGCTGCACGGCAAGCCGATCGGCCGCCTGGGCCCCACCGCCCGCCGCAGGCTCGGCGTGCTGGCCGCGCCCGAGGAGCGCCTCGGCCACGCCGCCGCCCCGGACATGAGCCTGACCGAGAACGCCATGCTCACCGGTTCGGTGCGCGAGGGGCTGGAGAAGAACGGCTTCCTCGACTGGGGCGCGACCAAGGCGTTTGCCGAACGCATCATCACGGCGTTTGACGTCCGCACGCCCGGGCCAGGCAATGCCGCGCGCTCGCTCTCGGGCGGCAACCTGCAGAAATTCGTGATCGGCCGCGAGGTGCTGCAGGACCCGGATGTGCTGGTGGTGAACCAGCCGACCTGGGGTGTCGATGCCGCCGCCGCCGCCGCCATCCGCCAGTCCCTGCTGGACCTGGCCGCCAAAGGCGCCGCGGTGATCTGCATCAGCCAGGACCTGGATGAGCTGATGGAAATCTCCGACAGCTTTGCCGCCCTGAACGAAGGCCGCCTCAGCGCCCCGCGCGAGGCCGCGGGGCTGACGGTGGACGAAATCGGCCTGATGATGGGCGGCGCCCACGGCATGGAGGTGGCGCATGTCTGAGGCCGTTGTCCGCCTCCGGCGGGAGTATTTCAAGAAAGATGAAAAGGGGGCCGCGCAATGATCCGGCTTGAGAAACGGCCGCAGCCGTCGCGGGCCTGGTCGCTGGCGACGCCGCTGGTGGCGGTGCTGGCCACCATGGCCTTCGGCGGGCTGCTGTTTGCCGCCCTCGGCAAACCGCCGGTGGAGGCGATCCGCACCATTTTCTGGGAACCGCTGTTCGGCGAATTCGCCTTCTACTACCGGCCGCAGCTCTTGGTGAAGGGCGCACCGCTGGTGCTGATCGCCATCGGCCTGTCGCTGGGCTTCCGCGCCGGCATCTGGAACATCGGCGCCGAGGGCCAATACATCATGGGCGCTATCTTTGGCGCCGGGGCGGGCCTTGCCTTCTACCCCTCCGACTCCTTCCTGATCTTCCCCTTCATGGTCATCGCCGGCGCATTCGGCGGCTGGATCTGGGCGATGATCCCGGCGGTGCTGAAAACCCGCTTCGGCACCAACGAAATCCTGGTCTCGCTGATGCTGGTCTATGTGGCCGAACAGTTCCTCGCCTCGGTCTCGCTGGGCCTGCTGAAAAACCCGGAGGGCTTCGGCTTTCCCGGCTCCCGCAACCTGCAGTCCTGGGACGCCGCCCATAACGCCGAGCTGATCGCCGGCACCGGCATGCACTGGGGCGTGGTGTCGGCGCTAATCGCGGTGATCTTTGCCTATGTGCTGCTGAACCGCCACATGACCGGCTACCACATCCGCCTGACCGGCGAGGCGCCGCGGGCTGCCCGGTTTGCCGGCGTCAACCCGGCGCGGCTGGTGCTGTTCTGCCTCGGCACCTCCGGCGCGCTGGCGGGTCTTGCCGGCATGTTCGAAGTCTCCGGGCCGTCGGGCCAGGTCAGCATCGACTTCAACGTCGGTTATGGCTTCACCGCAATCATCGTGGCCTTCCTAGGCCGCCTGCACCCGGTGGGCATCCTGCTGGCAGGCGGGCTGATGGCGCTGACCTATATTGGCGGCGACATCGCGCAGTCGAACCTGCAGCTGCCCGCGGCCGCCATCCAGGTGTTCCAGGGGATGCTGCTGTTCTTCCTGCTGGCCTTCGACCTGCTCACCAATTTCCGCATCGCAATCGGCAAGCCGGAGGTCGCGTAACATGGATCTTTCTGCAATCAACCCGGTCCTGCTGATCGCCTCCTTGATGGTGGCGGCGACGCCGCTGCTGCTCGCCGCCATCGGTGAGCTGGTGGTCGAGAAATCGGGCGTGCTGAACCTCGGGGTCGAGGGGATGATGATCGTGGGCGCCATTGCCGGCTTTGCCACCGCGGTGGAAAGCGGCTCGCCGCTGCTGGGCTTTGTGGCCGCCGCCTTTGCCGGTGCGGCGCTGTCGGTGCTGTTCGCGATCCTGACCCAGTTCGCGCAGGCCAACCAGGTCGCCTCGGGCCTGTCGCTGACGCTGTTCGGGCTGGGCTTGTCGGCGCTGATGGGCCAGTCCTATGTCGGCATCAAGCCGCCGCGGATGGGCGACATCCACATCCCGGTGCTCAGCGACCTGCCGGTGATCGGGCCGATCCTGTTCGGCCATGACATCATCCTCTACTTCGGCATCGCGCTGACCGCCGCCGTCTGGTGGATGCTGAAGTACTCCCGCATGGGCCTGGTGCTGCGCGCGGTGGGGGAAAACCACGACGCCGCCCATGCGCTGGGGTACAAGGTGCTGAGGATCCGCCTGATGGCGATCCTGTTCGGCGGCGCCTGCGCCGGCCTCGGCGGCGCCTACATCAGCCTGATCCGGGTGCCGCAGTGGACCGAGGGCATGACCGCCGGCATCGGCTGGATTGCGCTCGCCCTGGTGGTGTTTGCCAGCTGGAAACCCTGGCGCGCGCTGCTCGGTGCCTACCTGTTCGGCGGGGTCACCGTGGTGCAGCTCAATCTGCAGGCGGCAGGCGTTGCCATCCCGGTCGAGTATCTGGCAATGTCGCCCTATCTTATTACGATCCTTGTGCTTGTTATCCTTTCCGCGGACAAAAGCAGCGCACCCGCCTCGCTTGGCCGCAACTTCCACGCCTCCCGCTGACGCGGGGGGTTCATTGCCCGCCCCGGCTGCCGGGGCCAACCAAAACCAACTGGGGAGTCCCTTTGATGAAACTGACCAACCTCCTGACCAGCGCCGCGGTGGCGCTTGGCCTGGCCGCGGGCGCGGCCTGGGCGCAAGACAAGACCAAGGTGGGCTTTGTCTATGTCGGCCCCGTCGGCGACGGCGGCTGGACCTATGAGCACGACCAGGGCCGCAAGGCGGTTGAGGCCGAATTCGGCGACCAAGTCGAAACCGTCTATGTGGAAAACGTCGCCGAAGGCCCGGACGCCGAGCGCGTGATGACCCAGATGGCGCTGGAAGGCGCCGACCTGATCTTCACCACCTCCTTCGGCTACATGGACCCGACCATCAATGTCGCCAAGAAGTTCCCGAACGTGAAATTCGAGCACGCCACCGGCTACAAGCGCGCCGACAACGTGTCGACCTATTCCGCCCGCTTTTACGAGGGCCGCGCGGTGCAGGGCACCATCGCGGGCCACATGACCGAGAGCAACATCGTCGGCTACATCGGCTCCTACCCGATCCCGGAAGTGATCCGCGGCATCAACTCCGCCTATATCCACGCCAAGAAGGTGAACCCCGACGTCCAGTTCAAGATCGTCTGGGCCTTCACCTGGTTCGACCCGGCGAAAGAGGCCGACGCCGCCAAGGTGCTGATCGAGCAGGGCGCCGACGTGATCCTGCAGCACACCGATTCCACCGCGCCGCAGGCGGCGGCGCAGAACGCGGGCAACGTGATCACCTTCGGCCAGGCCTCCGACATGGCCGAATACGCGCCGAAGCCGCGCGTGTCCTCGATCATCGACAATTGGGCGCCCTACTACATCGCACGCACCAAGGCGGTGATCGACGGCACCTGGGAATCGGTTGACACCTGGGACGGCATCGGCGCCGGCATGGTCGGCATCGGCGAGATTTCCGACGCGGTCCCGGCTGAGGTGAAAGAGGCCGCGCTGGCCCTCAAGGAGTCGATTGCAAACGGCACCTACCATCCCTTCACCGGCCCGCTGAACAAGCAGGACGGCTCCGCCTGGCTGGCAGAGGGCGAAGTGGCCGATGACGGCACCCTGGCCGGCATGAACTTCTATGTCGAAGGCATCGAAGGCGATATCCCGCAATAAACGGCACAGCTCCAGACCAGCGAAAGGCCCGCTTTTTGGCGGGCCTTTTTTGTTGAGAGCAGAATTCCGATGGTCCGGGAGCCTGCTGACACATCCTGTCACAGTCCTGATGTACACCCCGCTTCACGGGGCCGCCCCGCAGCACCGTTGGCCCGGGCTCTTGGCCCTGCGGACCCCTGTCCGCAAAACCGTAAAGCACATTGGAGATTGCCTGTTGAAAATGAACTACTTCGTTGTCGGGACCAACGACATGGACGCGTCAGTTGCATTCTATGACGCCCTTTTTGAACACGCGGGACTGACCCGGCTGCAGCCGAACGACAGAATGACCTACTGGCTGAAGGACGATTTTGCCTTTGCGGCCGCCCTGCCCTTCGACGGCGAAGCGGCCACCAATGGAAACGGAACAATGGTGGGCTTCAGCCTCGGCTCCGCCGCCGAAGTCACCAGGCTGCACGAGAAGGCGATCGGGCTCGGCGGCACCTGCGAGGGCGAACCGGCCCAGCGCGGGCCGCGGTTTTCGGCCTATGTGCGGGACCTGGACAGAAACAAACTCTGCTTCTCAGATTAGGATCAGAAACAGGCCACCGGCACCGCGAGCCCGTCCGCGCTGCCGCTGGCGCGCCGGACCAGCGCCGGGCCGGTCACCGTGCAGCCGGACAGCTGCGCCGCGTGCCCGTACAGCTGTTTCAGCGCTTCTGTGTCGGACGTCGCCGGATGCTTCAGCGGCAGCCGGATCTTGTTCAGCACCGCGAAACTGCTGCCGTCGGCAGTCACGATCCGGAACCGGGTCCTTGCGTCCCCGGCCCGGGTCTGGACCGCATAGGGAGACTTCCATTTGGAGCTGGCGTAGGCCAGCGCCGCTTCGGCAGCGGCCCCGCCGGTCAGCGGCGTGCCGCCGTTCCGGTATCCGGAAGAATGAAACACCAGCCAGGGCGCGCCGGTGCGGGTCTGGTGCAATCCGGGCCGCATGACGCTGATGTGCTGCCCCGCCTCTGCCAGCGCCGCGGTGCGGTAGTCCGTTCCCCCCGGCGGGGCCGCCGCCGGCGCGGGCTGCGTTCCGTGGCCGGTTCTGGTCGCCGTCCAGTAATCCGGCTGTTCCGGCGCTGCGCAGGCTGCCAGCAGCGCCGCGGCTCCGATCATCGGAAACTGTTTCACTGCCTGCCCTCCAATCCGCCTTGCAGCCTCCTAACAGGCAATCAGGGCGGCAATGTGGCCTCCGCCTGCAGCAGCAGCCCCGCCCGCCGGCACCCCTAGTGGCCGGAGAGCACCAGCGTCTTCACCGGCATCAGCAGGAGCCGCAGCCGCAGCCCGGCGGCGTGGACCACCCCGATGGTGTCCACCACATGCAGGAAGATGCGCTGGCCGGTGCCCAGGCTCTCGTCATGCTCCAGCCGCTCATGGTTGCTGGTATAGACATTGGCGATACAATTGCTGCCCGGCGGCAGCGCCTCGGCGGTGCCTTCGTACAGGGGCTCCATGAACACGGTGATGGTGCCGGGCGCCCGCATGTTCTGCAGGTCGCGCAGCTCATCCGTGGGGCGGATCTGGCCGGTGGCGATCACGTCCTGCACCTCGACCACCACCATCGGGATCACCGTGAAGGGTTTGGTCATGCAGCCGATCTCCCCGATCATGCCGGGCTTGATCACCTGCGCCGCCAGCTGGTTGAAGCCCGCCTGGAACCGGTTGCGGCCGGAGGTGGCGGGCACCAGGATGCCGGCCGGGCGCAGCAGCGGGCTGACATAGTCGCCGACCTGCAGCGCAAACTGCTCCACCGTGCCGTCGACACCGGCGCTGACCAGCGTCTTGTCCAGTTCCGCCTGGGCCAGCTGCAGCTGCGCCTCGGCGCTGGCCATCTGGGCCGGGATCAGCACCTCGATCTGCTGCTCCACCGCTGCCTTCTGCGCCTGCGCCGCCTCGACCGAGGCCGACCGCTGATCCACCAGGTTCTCCAGCCGCTCGATCTCGGTCACCCGGACCGCGCTGGACCCCTGGTCGCGCAGCAACTGGTTGCGCTCCAGGTCATCGCGGGCCTGTGCCAGCGCCGCCCGCGCCTGGGCGATGCCCGCATCCGCCTGGGCCAGATCGGTATCGGCCAGCTTGCGCGAAGCCTCGACCTGGGCAATCGCCGCGCGGGCGGACTCCAGCGCTGCCTTCTGCGACAGCCCCTCCAGCCGCAGGATCGGAACGCCGGCCGCGACCTCCTGGTTGTTGACGACATAGACCTCGGCCACCCGGCCGCCGACCTGCGGCAGGATGGTGACGGTGCGGAAATAGGACGCCACCGCATTGGTCGCCGGATGAAAATAGAACAGCGTGGTCAGCACCATCAGGGTCAGCATCACGCAGGCGGTCAGGCCCCAGCGCAGCTCGTACCAGACGGAAAACAGCGTCAGCTCCCGCCCCAGCCGCTTGCCCTGCACATAGCGGCGGAACAGGAAGTCGGGCAGGATGGTCACCAGCGCGCACAGAAGTGTCTCGATCATGGTTCAGTGCCCCTCCGCTGCCGGTGCCGCCTGCGCAGGCGCAGCGTGCTCAGGTGTGCCCGCCTCCGGGCTGTCCTGCTCCGGGCCGCCGCCCCGCGGCGCCTGCGGTCCCTGCGCCTCACCCTGCCGGCCCTGGCCGCGGATCGCCTCGGCAATCGACCGCAGCGGCGCCGCCAGATCCGGGATCTGGAAACCCGCCATCAGGATCGCCGCAACCCAGAATATGTTGTTGTGGGTGAACAGCGCCAGAAGCGCCAGGATGCCGACCAGCTGGAACTGCGGGTGATTGCTCTTGTGCGCCATCTTCTCGGGCAGCGCGTGCAGGGTAAAATAGGCAACCCCGATCAGCAGGATCAGGGCCAGAGTGAACACCGCCATGAAGCTGAACAGGAAATCGCTGCCGTCCGCCGCGGTGACATAGGAGGGAATGTGCCCCGCCGCCATCGGATGCGCATTGGGCTCCGTCATCGTCCGTCCCCCGTTTCAATAGATTTTTTTAAACTGCCTGCAAATAGTTGCACTCAACCGCGGTTTGACCAAGCATTTTGTCCGCCGGCAGGGGAATTGCCCTTTGCCTGCTCTGCCCTGCGTGCCACTCTCCGCCCCATGACACAGACCCCGGCCAAGATTCTGACCGCCCCCGGCGGCACCCCCGCCAGCCGCTTTGCCTTTGGCTGCATGCAGTTCGGCGGCCGCGCCTCCGAGGCGCAATCGGCTGAGATGTACGCCGCCTGCCGCGCCGCGGGCATCAATCATTTCGACACCGCCTGGGTCTATACCGACGGCAACTCCGAACGGATCCTCGGCCGCCTCATCAAGGCGGAGCGCGACCGGCTGCTGATTGCCACCAAGGCCGGCTACGAGGGCGGCGCCGGCGCCGCCAACCTGCGCGCGCAGCTGGACCAAAGCCGCCGCCGCCTGGACCTGGACATGGTCGATGTCTTCTACCTGCACCGCTTCGACCCCCATACCGATCTGCGCGAAACCATGGACTGCTTCGCCGCCCTGAAGGCAGAAGGCGTGATCCGTTATGCGGCGCTGTCGAACTTTGCCGCCTGGCAGGTGATGAAGGCGCAGATGGCGGGGCTGGCCTCCGGCGTTTCCGTGGACGTGCTGCAGCCGATGTATTCGCTGGTAAAGCGCCAGGCAGAGGTGGAGATCCTGCCGATGTGCGCCGACCAGGGCATCACCGCGGTGCCCTACTCGCCGCTGGGCGGCGGCTTGCTGACCGGCAAATACGCTGCGGGCGGCAGCGGCCGGATCACCGAGGACACGGGCTACGGCATCCGCTACAGCCCCGCCGCCATGCACCAGACAGCCGCGGCGCTGGCAGAGCTTGCCGCCCGGCGCGGCACCCACCCGGCCACCCTCGCCGTGGCCTGGGCCGCGGCGCACCCGTCCGCGCCGGTGCCGATCATCTCAGCCCGCAACGCCGAACAGCTGCAGCCGTCGCTGGCGGCCCTGAACTGCGCGTTGGATGCAGACCTCTACCGCGCGATCGGGGCGCTCAGCCCGCGGCCGTCGCCCGCCACCGACCGGCTGGAAGAACAGGAAGACCACAAGGACTAGACCCATGCAGGATTTCATCGTCATCGGCGGCGGCATGGCCGGCACCAGCGCCGCCGCCCGGCTTGCCCAGCTCGGCAGCGTCACCCTGCTCGAGATGGAGGACGCGCTCGGCTACCACTCCTCCGGCCGCTCGGCCGCGCTGTTCGAGGAAAACTACGGCCACGGCCCCACCCTCGACCTGAACCGCGCCAGCGCCGCTTACCTGCGCGAAAACGGCTACCTGTCGCCGCGCGGGCTGATGCTGCTCGGGGCCAAGGGGGACGCCGAGGGCTTTGCCCGCGACGTGGATGAGCTGGGCATGGCCACGCTGGAGCTGGAGGAAGCCCGCGCCATGGTGCCAATCCTGAACCCGGAGACCGTCGGCTTCACCGCCATCAGCGGCGCCGCCGAGGACATCGACACCGACCGGATGCTGCAGGACTTCGCCAAGGCCTTGCGCGCCGCAGGCGGCCGGACAGTGACCAAGGCGCCGGTGACCGCGATCGCCCGCATCAGCGGCGGCTGGCAGGTCACCGCGGGCGGCGAAACCTACGAAGGCCGCAACCTGGTCAACGCCGGCGGCGCCTGGGCCGACCAGGTCGCGGCGCTGGCCGGCGTCGCCGCCATCGGCCTGCAGCCCAAACGCCGCTCGATGGCGCGGCTGCCCGCCCCGGGCGGCCACGACGTCAGCGGCTGGCCGATGCTGATGGGCGCGGGCGAGACCTGGTACGCCAAGCCTGATGCAGGCAAGCTGCTGGTCTCCCCCGCCGACGCCGACCCGGTGGAGCCGCATGACGCCTATGCCGACGACATGGTGCTGGCCGAAGGGCTGGCACGCTACGAGGAAATGGTGACTGAACCGGTGACCCGGGTCGAAAGCAACTTTGCCGGGCTGCGCAGCTTTGTGGCCGACGGCACCCTGGTGCTGGGGCCGGACCCGGATCAGCCGGATTTCATCTGGTGCGCCGGCCAGGGCGGCTACGGCATCATGACCGCCCCCTCGGCCTCGCAGCTGATTGCCGATCTGGTGGCGGGCCGCAGGCCGGCGCTGGACGCTGCGGTCGTCGCCGCCCTCCTGCCTGACCGGCTGCGCTGATGCCGGTGCGCCCGGTTCCCGGCATGGCGTCAGTTGCCGCGCCGCAGGACGGCAAGCTGTTTGCCCCGGCCGCCGCCCGCAACAGCGGCGCGATCTGCGATCTGCTGGCGGATGCCGCCCCGCCGCGAGGCCGCGCCCTGGAACTGGCCAGCGGCACCGGCCAGCATGTGGCTGCCTATGCCGCCCGCCTGCCCGGCCTGATGTGGCAGCCAACGGAAGTCGACGCCGCCCGCCGCGCCAGCATACAGGCCTATGCCGATGAGGCGGAACTTGCCAATATCCTGCCGCCGGCGATGCTGGATGCCACCGCCCCCGGCTGGGGCGCGGATCATGCAGGTCAGGACCTGATCGTGCTGGTGAACCTGCTGCACCTGATCAGCGCGGGCGAGGCCCGCACCCTGATCCGCGAGGCCGCTGCCGCCCTCGCGCCTGGCGGGCGCTTCGTGATCTACGGCCCCTTCATGCGCGGCGGAGAACTCACCAGCGACGGCGACCGCGCCTTTCACGCCAGCCTCGCCGCCCATGATCCGGAAACCGGCTACAAGGACGATGCCGAGGCCGCTGCCTGGCTGCAGGACGCCGGGCTGGACCTGCTGAGATCGGTGGAAATGCCTGCCAACAACCTGGCGCTGGTTGCGGAACGGCCCGCAAACTGAATTCCGGCGCGGAATTTTCTCGCCTAGCCGCGGCGCACCTCCTGCAGCCCCCGCACCACCTGCCGGATATGCTCCCGCGCCGGGTTGTCGGGCAGATAGAGCGCGCGGCAGCTCAGGCGGATTTCCGGCGCGCCCCCAACCGCATGCAGGTCCCCTGCCGCCAGCGCCTCCTCCGCCATATAGGCGGGGAAATACCCCATGCCGCCGCGTTTGCGCAGATAGCGCAGCCCCATCAGCGCATTGCCCAGCACGATATGCTGGCGGCTGCGGGCGGGCAGAACCTCCTGCAACTGCGCGTCATACTCAGCACCGAATTCCAGATTGATGAAAAGCGGCAGCGCATCGCGCCCCAGCCGCAGGGGACGGTCCGCCACCAGCACCAGCCGCTCCGGCGGCAGTTCCTCAACCGCCTGCCGCGCGCCCGCCGGCACCTCATTGACGATCGCCAGGTCCAGCAGACGGCGCGCCACCGCCTCGCCCATGTCCATCGCGTGGTCGTAATTCAGCGTGAAGGGCACAGTGCCCTGCACCTCCTCCAGCCAGACCGCCACATCGACCAGCAGCGGGTCCCAGACCGACAGCTGTGCCCCCAGCCGCAGCGGCACCCGCCCCGCCAGGCTGGCCTTCAGATCGCCCGCGACAAACTCCCAGGTCCGCATCATCTGCTCGGCATAAGGCCGGAACTGCCGTCCCGCCTCGCTCAGCCGGGTGCCGCCGGGGCCGCGGTCGAACAGCGGCGTGCCCAGCGCCTCCTCCAGCGCCTTGATCCGGGCGCTGACAGCAGTCTGGGTCACGTTCAAGGCCCGCGCCGCGCCGTGAAAGCTGCCTGCGGCCTCGATCGCCAGAAATGTCTTGAATGCGCTGATCTGCATGGCGATCACTATTTCTGCTCAGAGCGAGCAAATCAATTCGTTTTCCTGCTCAGCATGGAGCCGCTAGCCTGCCCAAAGATCAACCAAAGGACCGCGCCAATGCTGGACAAAAGCCACAAGCCAACCTGGACCAGTTTCGAAGAAGCCACCGCCGCCGACTGGGCCGCGGTGGAAAAATACGAAGAGGCATACAACGCCGCCCTGCCCGACCGGATCCTCGATGCGATCCGCTCGCTCGCCGAGGATTGGACCCCCTACCCGGTGAACCGCTACCAGCACAGCCTGCAGGCCGCGACCCGTGCATATGAGGACGGCGCCGATGACGAGATCATCGTGGCGGCGCTGGTGCATGACACCGGCGACATCCTGTCCCCGTACAACCACGGCGAGCTGTCAGCGGCGATGATGAAGCCCTATGTCAGCGAGAAATGCTACTGGATCCTCAAGCACCACTGCGTGTTCCAGGGCTTCTACTACAACCACCATTTCGGCGGCGACCGCAACGCGCGCGACAAATACCGCGACAGCCCCTACTGGGAGGACTGCCGGTATTTCTGCGAAAAATACGACCAATGCGCCTTTGACCCGGACTACCCGACCAAGCCGCTGGAGTTCTTCGAGCCGATCCTGCGCAAGGTGCTGTCGCGCGGCTGGGGCCACATGGAGCTGGCGGAGACAGCGGAGGGCTGAACCGCCCGCGGGGCAGCCTTGGCCGACAGGAATGAGGGGCCGGGCAAGCCGCTTTGCCCGGCCCCGTCAAACGCGCGTGTTTCGATCTCACCCCGCGGCGCGGATGCCAGCACCCATCAGAACCGGCATCGCCGGACCGCCGGCATCCATAGCGAACGCTTGTTCAGCACGTATTGACCCAAGTCCTGCATCCCGCAGCGCCTCTCTCACGTGACGGAGCGTCAGCCCGGAGCCGCCTTCGTCCGAAGCCAGCCAGTCCCACTGCACGAATGTTCCGCCGCGGTTCAATAACCCCGCCAGCACCGCCACGGCACCGTGGTAATCCGGCAAAAAGCTGCAAACCGAAGAGGCGCAGATCAGGTCAAAGCCGCTGAGCCCGTTTCCGGCCCCGCCCGCGCTGCCGCCCAGAATGTCCGCGTGCAGCGCCCTCACGTTGGGCAGCGCCTTGTCCTGCAGCACCGCGATCATCCGCTCCGAAGTGTCAACGGCCACCACCTCTTTCACATGCGGCGCTAGCTTTTCGCTCAAGAGCCCGGTGCCACAGCCGAAATCGAGCACCCGCCTGGCTTGCCAGCCGCCGCCGGAGATGCCCGCGTATTCGTCCAGCGAGGCAAAGGCGCAGTTGGCATAACGCCGGACATCGCTGTTGCCGTCCCAACCGTCGGCATAGTCGTTCCAATCATCATTCATCTTGCCTGCGTGCCCTGCTTTGATGTCTTAAACGCTGGACAGTGAAGGGGAGTGCAGCTGCCGTCAACAGGACGAGGCAAGTGGGCCCGGCCACACTGTGACGCGAGAAAACCAGGGGAAGCGATGGCACTCGAATTCCAATTGCCCCGCTGCAAGGCGCAACCGCCGGGCAGGCGGATGACCGGCCGGCTGGTGTCAGAGCGTGAAGGAGGCAGTGACCACAAGGCCGGTGGCCTGCCAGTCGAAGTCCAGCGCGCCGCCGGAGGCGGAGACAAGCTTGCGGATGATCGCGGAGCCATGCCGGCGCCGGGGCACGGACACTGCCGGGCCGCCGCTTTCCTCCCACCTGAGCTGCAGCGCCTGCCCGTCTGCCGACCAGGACAGCTGCACCTTGCCCCCGGCGCAGCTGAAAGCCCCATGTTTGACCGCATTCGTGGCCAGTTCATGCAGCACCAGTGTGAGCGGGGAGATCAGATGTTCGGGCAGCGCATATTCCGTGCCCGACAGAAGAACCTGCCGTCTGCCCATCGGCGCATAGACGGACAGCAGCTGCAGCGCCAGCGCGCGCAGCTCCGGCGTGCTGCGCGCGGGCTGAACGATGGAATCGATATGCGCCTTGCCCAGGGCCTCCAGGCGGCCGGTCAGGATCCTGCCCAGCTCGCTGCCGCTGGTTTCCTCCTGGGCGGACATCCGGATGATCACCGACATCACGTTCACGATGTTGCCCAAGCGGTGCCGCAGCTCCCGGTCGGCGAGCGCCTGCGCCTGCCGTTCCGCGGCGCGCTTGGCGGAGACGTCCAGCTGCGAGCCGAAGAAATATCTGACCCTGCCCTCCGGATCCAGCACCGGCCCGATCTGCAGCGCATTCAGAAAGGCGCTGCCATCCTTGCGGTAGTTCACGATCTCGACCGTGTCGACCGACTGGCCTGCAAGCAGCTTGCGGACCGCCGCAACGCTCTCGGCCGTGGTGTCCCGCCCCTGCAGGAACCGGCAATTGCGCCCCGTCACCTCTTCCATGGCATAGCCGGTCAGCTCGCAGAATGCGGCGTTGGCGTAAATGATCGGGTTGTCCGGGAGGTTGGGGTCGGTGATGCACAGGGGCAAACGGGCATGGCGCACGGCCTCGGCCATGACGTCATCGCTGCGCAGGAACAGCGCGGTGTCCGGTGCGCCGGGCGCATCTGGAGTTTTTTCCGGCATGCTCTCAGCCTAGACACGAACACTGCGGGCGGCAATTGAATAGTGCGGCCCGCGGGCGGGCGCAGGCGGAGGCCGCAAATGCAAAAGCCCCGGCGCATTGGCCGGGGCTTCCCTGTTTCGTCCGTCAGGCCTTAGCCGTCCTTGCGGATGACCTCGTTCTTCGGATCGTAGGGGCTGTCGCAGGTCACGACCGCATCCCACAGCTTGTCCTGGATCTTGACCTGCAGCTTGGTGCCTTCCACCGCGAACTCGGGCTTCACGTAACCCATGCCGATGGATTTCTCGAAGGCCACCGAGTAGCCGCCGGAGGTCAGGCGGCCCACACGGGTGCCGTCTGCGGCATAGAGCGCCTCGCGGCCCCAGGGATCGGCATCGGCAGGGCCGTCGATCAGCACGGTGCAGCACTTCACGCGCACGCCGGTCTCTTCCAGCTTGGCCTTGCCGTGGAAGTCCTTGGACAGGTCGACAAAGCGCGGCAGGTCGGCTTCCAGCGGGGTCGCGTCGCGGCCCAGCTCATTGCCGAATGCGCGGTAGGATTTCTCCTGGCGCAGCCAGTTCTGGGCGCGGGCGCCGACCAGCTTCATGCCGTGCTTCTCGCCGGCTTTCTCCAGCAGGTCGAACAGGTAGTTCTGCATCTCGATCGGGTGATGCAGTTCCCAGCCCAGCTCACCGGTGTAGGCCACGCGGATCGCGTTGACCGGGCACATGCCCAGTTCGATCTGCTTGGCCGACAGCCAGGGGAAGCGCTTGTTGGAGAGCGCGGTTTCCGGATCGGCGTCGACGATCACCTCTTTCAGCACATCGCGGGACTTGGGGCCTGCGATGGCGAAGACGCCCCACTGGCTGGTCACGTCCTGTATCTCGATGTAGCCGAACTCCTCCATCTTGTCTTCGGCCGCCTTGCGCAGGAAGTCGGCGTCATACTCGGACCAGGCGCCGGCGGAGACCAGATAGTAGTTGTTCTCGCCGTTGCGCACGATGGTGTATTCGGTGCGGGTGGTGCCGGCAACGGTCAGCGCGTAGGTCAGGTTGATACGGCCGACCTTCGGCAGTTTGTTGCAGGTGAACCAGTCCAGGAACTGGGTGGCACCGGGGCCTTTGACAACATGCTTGGTGAAGGCGGTTGCGTCGATCAGGCCAACGCCTTCCCGCACGGCTTTCGCCTCGTCCACGGCATACTGCCACCAGCCGCCGCGGCGGAAGGAGCGGGCGTCGTGGTCGAAGTTCTCCGGCGCGTCCAGCGGGCCGAAGTAGTTCGGGCGCTCCCAGCCGTTGACCCAGCCGAACTGTGCGCCGCGGGCCTTCTGGCGGTCGTATGCCGGCGCGGTGCGCAGCGGACGGCAGGCTTGGCGCTCTTCGTCCGGGTGGTGCAGAATGTAGACGTGCTCATAGCACTCTTCGTTCTTGCGGGCCGCGAACTCGGTGGTCATCCAGTTGGAGGAGTAGCGCTTGGGGTCGAGCGACGCCATGTCGATCTCGGCCTCGCCGTCCACCATCATCTGCGCCAGGTAGTAGCCGGTGCCGCCGGCGGCGGTGATGCCGAAGGAGAAGCCTTCCGCCAGCCACATGTTGCGCAGGCCCGGCGCCGGGCCGACCAGCGGGTTGCCGTCCGGGGTGTAGCAGATCGGGCCGTTGAAGTCGTCCTTGAGGCCGCTTTCGGCGCAGGACGGCACGCGCTCTGCCATTGCCATGTACTGGTCGGCGATCCGGTCCAGGTCCAGCGGGAACAGGTCGGCGCGGAAGCTGTCCGGCACGCCATGCTCAAAGCGCGCCGGCGCGCCGTGCTCGTAGATGCCGAGGATCCAGCCGCCGCGCTCCTCGCGGGCGTAGGATTCGTTGTCGGCGTCGCGGATCACCGGGTGCTCCGGGTTGCCGGCTTCGCGCCATTTGACCAGTTCCGGGTCCTGATCCATGACGATGAAGGTGTGCTCGACCGGGATCGCCGGCATCTTGATGCCCAGCATCTTGGCGGTGCGCTGCGCGTGGTTGCCGGAGGCGGTCACGACGTGCTCGGCGGTGATCACCACCTTCTCGTCGGACTCGACCAGGTTGCCGCCCTTCTCGACCATCTTGGTGCAGGTGACTTCCCAGTGGGTGCCGGTCCAGTGGAACGCGTCGGCCTGCATCTTGCGGACGATCTCGACGCCGCGCTGGCGGGCGCCCTTGGCCATCGCCTGGGTCACGTCGGCCGGGTTAATGTAGCCGTCCTCGGTGTGGTAGATCGCGCCCTTCAGGTCGCCGGTCTCGATCAGCGGCCAGCGCTCCTTGATCTGGTCCGGGGTCAGCCACTCGTATTTGACGTCGCAGGTTTCCGCGGTGGAGGCATAGAGCATGTACTCGTCCATGCGCTCCTGGGTCTGCGCCATACGCAGGTTGCCGACCACGGCGAAACCCGCGTTCAGGCCGGTTTCCTCTTCCAGGGTCTTGTAGAAATCGACCGAGTACTTGTGGATGTGGGTGGTCGCATAGGACATGTTGAACAGCGGCAGAAGGCCGGCTGCATGCCAGGTCGAGCCGGAGGTCAGCTCGTCACGCTCGATCAGCATGACGTCTTCCCAGCCGGCTTTGGCCAGGTGATAGGCAATCGAGGTGCCGACGGCGCCGCCGCCAACAACAAGTGCTTTGACTTGGGTTTTCATTCTCCCGCTCTCCAGCTTAATGAGATTCTTGGATGCGGTTATGCCCGCGCATTGAATTCCGCGCAAAATCAGGCCGACGCAAAAACAACCAAAACCGACCTTGCGCGCCACCGCTTACCGGATTCTGGGGGCGGCCCTGCCGGAAATGGCGTTTTTCTGCGCAAGCAAAAGGGGGCCGCGGCCCCCTGCTGTTCCGCTGTCATGCCGGTGCTGCCGCGGTCAGCAGTCGGCGGCATTGCCGCGGCGGATGCAGACCGGCTGCACCGCGCCGCCGGCGTCCGCCTGCGCCACCTGCTCGCCGCCGCCAAGCAGGCTGCTGCCATAGCTGGCGGCCTCGCTCCAGACGGACTGGCCGTCATCCTGCCCGCCGCGCCCGGCGTGTTCCCGGGCAGCGCGGGCGCGGGCCAGGCGCTCCTGCACGATGGTTCCGTAATCGGTGGCGCTGAGATCGCCCCAGCCAAGGCCGGCATCGCGGGTCTGGAAGTAATAGTCGGCGCCAATCACTGCCTGGGTGCTGACCATCAGGATGCCCATCGCTTTCTTCAGTCCCATCTCTGCCCTCCGGGTCCGCAGATGCCTTGCCGTTCACCTCAGGATCAAAGCTGGCGCAGAAATGCGGCAGTATTCCGGCATTTCAGGGAAATGCCGGCGCAATTGCGCCAGTCCGGCCAGGGCACCTGCCCCGCCGGTTGCTGTCTGATGCTGTCTGATCTGTGCCTGATATTCTGCGGCCAGCGGTTAGGAGTGGCGCCGCCGCCAAGGGGCGGAGGCGGGACGGGAGGATTGCTCCCGCACGCTGAACGTCGTCAGTGCGTGCCCGTGCCAAGGGGCCCTGTTCCTGAGGCCGGGGGTGTCAGGCCCGGCGGGTGACCGCGATCAATTGGGACTATGCCGCAGGCCGCTTAAGATCCCGTGAGGCCAGCGTACGCCGGATGCGCAACACCCCGAACGCTGCGCCTTAGGTCAGTGGTTGCGCAGTGAGTATTTCTGCAAAGATGAAGGCAGAGTCCCGATGTTTTCATCTTCCCCGAACACTCGGAAGCCCGCCCGCTGCGGCGGCCTGCTGCGGGCGCGGGCTACAACGCGGCCAGCGCCCCGGCAATCACCCAGAGGCTCAGCCCGATCCAGGTGCCGGTCAGCCCCCAGTACAGCAGCGGATGGGTGCTGCGGCGGACGGGTTCGATGAAATCGGCGCACCCCGTGCGCAGCGCGGGCCAGCTCCAAAGCAGGAAGAGCACGCCCCAGAACAGCGGGATATCCAGCACCACCGCCAGCCAGATGCACAGCAGGCCCAGCCCGGCCTTCCACGGCAGCTTGACGCTCTGCCCGGCCTTGGCACCAATGCTGTCTTCGGGCTCCAGCGCCCGGATCATGAAAGCCGCACCCTGCGGATCGGCCCCCATCAGGCGGCCGTCCGGCAGCTCCACGGTGACCTCGCCGCCCAGCGCGGACAGGGTCTGTTTTGCCTCCTGCTGCGAGCGGACAGCGAAACAAGGCATCCAGTATCGGAATTTGCCGCGGATCTCTTCCGGCACCTCCTCGGCGACGGCCGCCAGGCTGCCGTCCGGGTGGCGGATATCGTAGACCGGCCAGGGCGTGTCCGCCGTCTTGTGGAAGGTCCAGCCGAACAGATCCTTGTAGAACCCCTCGATCAGTACGACGTCCGGCAGGTGGTGGCAGCGGCGGACCACATGGCCGGGCTGCGGCGGCCCTTGAGGCGGCGCAAGGCTGCTGCCCTCCACCATGGTGAAGCCGGCGCCGGAGGGATCGCGCACCAGCGCGATGCGGCTGTGTTCGTCAAACGGCTGCGGCGAGATCTCGATGATCGCGCCCTCGTGGCGGCGGGCGGCTTCGACACTGGCGTCCAGATTCTCGACATGCACATAGGACATCCAGAAGGAGGGCATGTTTATCCTGGCCAGATACTCCGGCATCGGAAACACCGCCGCGGCAGCCTGCGCCTTGTCCCGGGCGAAGTCGTAGCCGCCATCGCCGCCGAATGACCAGCCGAACAGATCCGCATAGGTCTTGCGCGCCAGTGCCATGTCGAAGGTGGAAAGATCCGTCCAGATGAAATGCCCGATGGTCATGAAGGCCTGCCCGCTTGTTGTGCCTGACCTTGATCTAGGCATTGCGGAGCGCAATCAGAACACGCAAATCCTGCTGTTCTGCAGCTGCGGCGGGCAGGTTGCCTACATCTCCACGATCTTCCCGGGGTTCAGGATGTTCTCGGGATCCAGCGCCGCCTTGATCGCCGCCATATACCGGGTGGCCTCGCCCAGCTCCTGCTGCAGGTAGGGGCGCTTGCCCTGGCCGATGCCGTGCTCGCCGGTGCAGGTGCCGTCCATTTCAATCGCCATCTCGTTCAGCCAGCCGATATATTCGTCCGCCTTCTGGCGTTCGGCATCGCTGTCCATGTCGATCAGCAGCAGCGCGTGGAAATTGCCGTCGCCGACATGGCCGACCATCGGCGCCAGCAGGCCCATGCTCTCGGCCTTTTCCCGTGCCGCGCCGACGCATTCCGCCAGCCGCGAGATCGGCACGCAGACATCGGTCGAGATCCCCTTGGCGCCGGGGCGCAGCTGCAGGCTGGCCCAGTACATGTCGTGGCGCGCCTGCCAGAGCTTGCTGCGCTCCTCTGGCGTCGAGGTGGCGGCGGTATCAAAGCCGCCGAATTCTTCAGCAATAGAGGCAAAGATGTCCGCCTGCTCCACCACGCCTGCGTCGGAGCCGTGGAATTCCAGCAGCAGCAGCGGCGTTTCCGGCAGGTCGAGGCCGGAATAGGCATTGGCGGCGCGCACGCTCATCTCGTCCAGAAGCTCGATCCGGGCCACCGGGATGCCGTACTGGATGGTCGTCATCACCGCGCGGCAGGCTTCATCCACGCTACGGAAGGCGCAGCGGGCGGAGCGGATCGCCTCGGGGATGCCCTGCAGTTTGAGCGTCAGTTCGGTGATCAGGCCCAGGGTGCCTTCGGAGCCGACCAGCAGGCGGGTGAGGTCATAGCCGGCCGAGGATTTCTTGGCCCTTTGCGCGGTGCGGATGACACCGCCGTCGGCCATCACCGCCTCCAGCGCCAGCACGTTGTCCTTCATGGTGCCGTAGCGCACCGCGTTGGTGCCCGAGGCCCGCGTCGCCGCCATGCCGCCGAGCGAGGCATTGGCGCCGGGGTCGATGGGGAAGAACAGGCCCTGGTCGCGCAGATAGGTGTTCAGCTGCTCGCGGGTGACGCCGGGCTGCACCACCACATCGAGATCCTCCGCGTGAACCGCAAGGATCTTGTCCATCCGCATCATGTCGACGCAGATGCCGCCGGCGGGGGCGTTCACATGCCCCTCCAGCGAGGTGCCGGTGCCGAAAGGAATGACCGGCACGCCATGTTCGGCGCAGACCTTGACGATCTCCGCCACCTCTTCGGTGGAGGTCGGGAAGACCACCGCATCCGGCGCCTGGTTGGTGATCCAGGTGGTGGTGTGGCCGTGCTGCTCGCAAATGGCCTGGCCGGTCTGCAGCCGGTCGCCGAACTTCCGGGTCAGCGCCTCGATGGCGGCGGCAATCCCGGCCTCGTTTCGCGGCAGTGATGTGGCTTGGACCATGGCGGCCTCCCCTGAAAAAATTCACCTGTTAACCTATGCCCGGCGTCCGGAGTTCCGCAATACCCAGAACCCCGTAGCCATTGCGCGTCACACTGCGGGCAGCGCCCGTCCCGGCGAGGCGGGCCTGGCAGCTGCCTCAGCCGCCGAGCGCAATCCCCTCGCGTCTCGGATCGGCTGCCCCCTTCAGCCCGTCGCCGATTTCAACCGCATGCAGGCCGGAGGTGAGGTCGCGGGCCTCCACCTCATAACCCATCCCCGTCAGCGCCTCCGACAGGTCCTCGGCGCCGGTGCCGGCCTCCACATCATAGGTGCCGAAGCGGTTGACCAGATGCGGCAGCGCCAGCGCCGCCTGGATATCCATCCCCCAGTCGGCCCAGGCAATGATTGACTTGGCCACGTAGCCGATGATGCGGCTGCCGCCGGGCGAGCCGATGGCCAGCACCGGCTTGCCGTCCTTCAACACGATGGTCGGCGCCATCGAGGAGCGCGGCCGCTTGCCCGGCTCGAGGCGGTTGGCGATCGGCACCCCGTCCTTGTGGGTGCGGAAGGAAAAATCCGTGAGTTCGTTATTCAACAGGAACCCGGCCGCCATCAGCCGCGAGCCGAAGGCGTTCTCGATGGTCGTGGTCATCGACAGCACGTTGCCGTACTGGTCGACGATGGAGATGTGGGAGGTCGAGGGCAGCTCGATCGACTCGTCATCCGCCAGCATCAGAGCATGGTCGAACTCGGGCGCGCCCGGCGCCGCTTCGGGCAGCGCGTCGTCTCCCTGCAGCAGTTCGGCGCGGCCCGCCAGATAGTCCGCAGCGACAAGGCCGTGGGTGGGCACCGGCACATAATCGCTGTCGGCCATGTAGCGGCCCCGGTCGGCAAAGGCGAGGCGCGAGGCATCGCCGATCAGCCGCCAGGCCTCGGCGCTGTCCGCGCCCAGTTCCGCCAGATCATAATTGCCCAGCATCCCCAGAATCTGCCCCACGGTCAGCGCGCCGGAGGACGGCGGCCCCATGCCGCAGGCCTCGAAATCGCGGTAGGCGGTGCAGACCGCCGGACGTTCCTTGACCTGATAGAGCGCCAGATCAGCGGCAGACAGCACGCCGGGGTTGCCCTCGGCAGTGGTCACCGCCCGCACGATCTCCGCCGCGATCGGGCCGGAGTAGAACGCCCCAGCCCCGCCCACAGCCAACGCATGCAGAGTGGCGGCATAGCCGGGGTTCAGCAGCGTTGCGCCCTCGGCAACGGGTTCGCCGTCCGGCAGGAAATAGGCGGCCGCTGCCGGCGAGCGCGCCAGCCGCTCGGCATCTCCCGCCACCAGCGCCGCCAGCCGCGGCGAGACCGCAAATCCCTCCTCCGCCAGCCTGATCGCCGGCTCGAAAAGCGACGGCCAATTGGCACGGCCCCAGCGGCGGTGTGCCTCCTCCAGCAGCGCGGGCGTGCCGGGGGTGCCGACCGACCGGCCGCCGACCACCGCATCGAAGAACTTCAGCGGCTCGCCGTCTTCATCCTGAAACAGGGTTGGCGTCGCGGCCAGCGGCGCAGTCTCGCGCCCGTCAAGCGTGGTCAGCGCGCCCGTCGCGGCGTCATACCAGACCAGGAACGCCCCGCCGCCGAGGCCGGAGGACTGCGGCTCCACCAGCCCCAGAACGGTCTGCACCGCCACCATCGCATCCGCGGCACTGCCACCCGCGCGCAGCACCGCCGCGCCGGCCTCCACCGCATGCGGGTTGGCGGCGGCCACCATCCAGGTTTCGCCTTCGACCGCTTTGCCGTCGGCCTTGGCTTCCAGCGCTGCGGCCACGTCGGGGGAAATCGCCTCGAAGGTGCCAGCTGTAGCGGCCTCGGGCGCAACCGCATCCGCGGCCTCCTGCGCGGCGGCAGGGCCTGCGGCAAGCGCGGCAGCGGCCAGAATCAGATACTTCATGAAATCCCTCCCTGAAAATTCCAGCGGTGCTGCCCGTTGGCTTACAGCATCGACGGCACCACCTGATCCGGCGGCCGGTGGCCGTCCTCGAACGTCTTGATGTTCAGCAGCACCTTCTCGCCCATCTCGATCCGGCCCTCGATGGTGGCGGAGCCCATATGCGGCAGCAGCACCACATTGGGCAGCTCGCGCAGGCGCGGATTGATGTCGGTGCCGTGCTCGTAAACGTCGAGGCCGGCGCCCGCGATCTCACCCGCGCGCAGCATCCGGGTCAGCGCGTGCTCATCGATCACCTCGCCCCGCGAGGTGTTGACGATGACGCCCGAAGGCTTCATCAGCTTCAGCCGCCGCGCGTTCAGCAGATGGAAAGTCGACGGCGTCGACGGGCAGTTGACCGAGATCACATCCATCCGCGCGACCATCTGGTCGAGGCTTTCCCAGTAGGTGGCCTCCAGCCTCTCCTCGATCTCCGGGCGCAGGCGGCGCCGGTTGTGGTAATGGATCTGCATGCCGAAAGCCGCGGCGCGCTTGGCCACGGCCTGGCCGATCCGGCCCATGCCCAGGATGCCCAGGCGGCGCCCGGCGATCCGGCCGCCCAGGAAGGCGGTCGGCGCCCAGCCCTGCCAGTCGCCCTTCTGCATCACCGCCAGCCCCTCGGGCATCCGGCGCACCACGGCCATGATCAGCGCCATGGTCATGTCGGCGGTGTCATCGGTCAGCACACCAGGGGTGTTCGACACCAGGATGCCGCGCTGGCGGGCGGTCGCAACGTCGATGTGATCAACGCCGGCGCCGTAGTTCGCGATCAGCTTCAGCCGGTCGCCGGCCTGGCCCAGCAGCCCCGCATCGATGGTATCGGTGACGGTGGGCACCAGCACGTCCGCATCCTTCAGCGCCGCCGCCAGCTCGCTGCGGGTCATCGGCGTGTCATCCTCGCGCAGGCGCACATTGAACAGCTCGCTCAGCCGGGTTTCCACAGGTTCCGGCAACCGTCGCGTAACGACAACACTCAGTCGGTCTCTTGGCACTTGCGCTCTCCCTTGGGCTTTTCATTTCCTACGCCTCCATGGCATCGTGGCGCAGGATGCGCAGAGGCACAAGAACCCAACCGCATTCCCTTGCCCGCGAGCCGGAAAATTCCCGGCGCGGCGGGGACATAACAAGACGGGCAGAAGACCGGAACAAGAGGCCGGGCGCAACCCGGCCGGGCAAGAAGAGGCGAGCAGGCAGTGAGAAACGCGGCATTGGCAGTCCGCCATCTGGCAGCGGCAGCGGTATCCCTGGTGCTGACCGCCACCGTCTGCACGGCCGAATCCCGCGGCCCAGTCACCAACCTTCCCCTGCCCCGCTATGTCTCGATGAAGGCCGCCACCGGCAATGTGCGCCGCGGCCCGTCGCTCAGCCACAAGATCGACTGGGTGTTCAAGCGCCGCAGCATGCCGCTGGAAATCACCGCCGAGTACGGCCACTGGCGCCGGGTGCGGGACCGCGACGGGGCCGGCGGCTGGGTGCACTATGCGCTGCTTTCGGGCGTGCGCACCGTGCTGGTCGAAGAGGACATGCTGACGGTGCACGCCCGTCCCGACCCCCGCGCGCCGGTCACCGCCGCCTTCGAGCTGGGCGTGGTGGCCCGTCTCGGCGAATGCGAGCTTGACTGGTGCGAAATCTCGGCCGGCGGCTACAGCGGCTGGGCGCCCAAGAAGAAGCTCTGGGGCGTCGCCCCGGACGAGCTGCGCGAGTAACCCCCCCGCGCCCCTTCTACTTTGCGGCATATACTCCGGGGCGAATTGGCCGCCAGGCCAAAAGGGGCAGCGCTTCTTTTCCATTCAAACCTGCGCGGCAGCGCCCCTTTCCCCTGTTGCGGCAATCCGCGCGGGGGCCCGGATGCGCCAAACCATTGCGCCCGCAGCCATCGTGTTCTACATGGGGGCCATACCCTTGGCTGCCCAGGCCGGTCCCGCCCGATATCCGGGCGCCGCTGCGGCAGCACCGGACTACCCGAAACCGGCGCGGCCTGGCCGCGCTGATGCCCTATAAGCCTCCGAGATCGCTGAAAGGTTGTGGAACATGGCAGAAAATCAAACCCCGGACATATTGTATACCATTGTAGACGAAGCACCCGAACTGGCCTCGGCATCCTTCCTGCCGATCATCCGCAAGTTCGCCGCCGCTGCCGGTGTCACTGTCGGCACCAAGGACATTTCGCTGGCCGGGCGCATCATCGCCGCCTTCCCCGAGAACCTGACCGCAGAACAGCGCCAGAGCGATGACCTGGCGGAGCTGGGCCAGCTGGTGAAGACCCCGGACGCCAACGTGATCAAGCTGCCGAACATCTCCGCTTCGGTGCCGCAGCTGACCGCCGCCATCAAGGAGCTGCAGGCTCAGGGCTACGGCATCCCGGATTACCCGGAAGAGCCGAAGAGTGACGCCGAAAAAGAGGCGCGCGCGCGCTATGATGCCATCAAGGGCTCCGCGGTGAACCCGGTCCTGCGCGAAGGCAACTCCGACCGCCGCGCTGCCAAGGCGGTGAAGAACTTTGCCAAGGCGAACCCGCATTCGATGGGGGAATGGTCGGCAGACAGCAAGACCAAAGTGTCGTCGATGCCGGGCAACGACTTCTATGCCAACGAGAAATCCGCCACCATCACCGCGGCCCAGGCCGGTGCCGCGCGGATCGAGTTCGTGGCCAAGGACGGCGCTGTCACCGTGCTGAAGGACGGCTGGGTGCTGGAAGAAGGCACCGTGGCCGATGCCACATTCATGTCGGTCAAGGCGCTGTCGTCCTTCCTGGCGGATGCGATTGCCGACACAAAATCAGACGGCACCATGTTCTCGCTGCACATGAAGGCCACCATGATGAAGGTCTCCGACCCGATCATCTTCGGCCACGCGGTCAAGGCCTGGCTGGCGCCTGTGTTCGAGAAATACGGCGCTGAGCTGGACGCGCTGGGTGTGAACCCGAACTCCGGCATGGGCGACTTGCTGGAACGCGTCAAGGGCAACGCCGAAATCATGGCCGCCATCGAAGCGGTGCGCGCCGAGCGCCCGGACATGTATATGGTCGACAGCGACAAGGGCATCACCAACCTGCATGTGCCCTCCGACGTAATCATCGACGCCTCGATGCCCGCGGTGATCCGCGCCGGCGGCAAGGGCTGGGACCAGGACGGCAACAAGGGCGACACCAACTGTGTGATCCCCGACCGCTGCTATGCCCCGGTCTATGACGAGACCATCAACTTCTTCAAAGCCAACGGCGCGCTGGACGTGACCACCGCGGGCGCCGTCGCCAACGTCGGCCTGATGGCGCAGAAGGCCGAGGAATACGGCTCGCACCCGACCACTTTCGAGGCCCCGGCAGACGGCACCATCCGCATCGTGCTGTGCAACGGCGACACCCTGCATGCGCACGACGTGGAGGAAGGCGACATCTGGCGCGCCTGCACCGTCAAGAAGGCGCCGATCGAAAACTGGATCCTGCTGGCGATGGACCGCCAGCGCCTGACCGGCTCCGAGGCGATCTTCTGGCTGGACGCAAACCGCGCCCATGACGCCGAGCTGATCAAATACGTTCAGCCCGCGCTGGAGAAGGCCGGCGTTGCCGACAAGTTCCAGATCCTGGCGCCGCGCGAAGCCACCCGCCAGTCGCTGGAAACCATCACCGCGGGCAAGGACAGCATCGCCATCACCGGCAACGTGCTGCGCGACTACCTGACCGACCTGTTCCCGATCTTGGAGCTGGGCACCTCGGCCAAGATGCTGTCGATCGTCAAGCTGATGAACGGCGGCGGCCTGTTCGAGACCGGCGCCGGCGGCTCTGCCCCGAAACACGTGCAGCAGCTGGTCGAGGAAAACCACCTGCGCTGGGATTCGATGGGTGAATTCTGCGCCCTCGGCGAGTCGCTGAACTTCCTGGCCGACGTGAAGGGCAATGCCAAGGCCGGGGTGCTGGGCAAGGCCGCGGAAGACGCGACCCAGGGCATCCTCGACAACAACCGCTCGCCCTCGCGCAAGGTCGGCCAGCCCGATAACCGCGACAGCCACTACTGGTTTGCCCGCTACTGGGCCGAGGCGCTGGCGGCACAGACCGAGGACGCGGCCCTGGCGGCGCATTTCGCCCCCATCGCCGAGGAACTGGGCGCCAAGGAGGAGCAGATCATCAGCGAGCTGGCTGCGGCGCAGGGCGAACCTGCCGATATCGGCGGCTACTATCACCCGAGCGTGGAGCTGAAAGCCAAGGTGATGCGCCCCAGCGCAACACTGAACGCGATCATCGGCTGATCGCAGCCGGCAGCCTGAAACAGAAACGCCCGGGGATTTTCCCGGGCGTTTTTTGCTGCTGCCGCGTTCGGGCGGGCGGATCAAAAGTCCTGCCACAGGTCCCGGGCAGCATTGCCGCTGGCCGCCGCCGCGGGCTGCGGCGCGGGCTGCATGTCCCAGTCGCCGCTGCCATGGGCCGTGGGCGCCTGGGCAGGCGCGGCGGCGCTGGTCGCCGGGGCGGCAGGCTGGCGGCCGCCCGCGATCTTGAAGTGGGCGACCAGGTCGCTCAGCTTGGCGGCATCGGTCTTCAGCATGTGACCGGCGGCAGTGGCCTCTTCTACCATCGCGGCGTTCTGCTGGGTCACCTGGTCAAGCTGGGTGACGCCGGTGTTGATCTCGCCCAGGCCGGTGGACTGCTCCGCGGCGCCCTCGGCGATGCCGGAAACCAGCTGCGAAATATGGGTGACCTGGCTGACGATGCTTTGCAGCGCATCGCCCGCCTTGCCCACCAGATCCACCCCGCGCGCCACCTGGCCGGAGCTGTTGCCGATCAGGGTCTTGATTTCCATTGCCGCGTCCGAGGAGCGCTGCGCCAGCGCCCGCACCTCGGAAGCCACCACCGCAAAGCCGCGGCCCGCCTCGCCCGCGCGGGCGGCCTCGACGCCGGCATTCAGCGCCAGCAGGTTGGTCTGGAAGGCAATGTCGTCAATGACGCTGATGATCTGGCTGATCTGGTTCGAGGATTCCTCGATCTCGGTCATCGCGGACACCGCGCTCTGCACCACCTCGCCGCTGGTGCGGGCTTCCTGCTTGGCCTCCTCCATCGTGGCCTCGACGCTGCGGGCGCCCTCGGCGGCGGATTTGACGCTTGCGGTCAGCTCATCCAGCGCCGCGGCGGTCTGCTCCAGCGTCGCGGCCTGGCTTTCGGTGCGGTGCGACAGGTCGTCGGAGGCCTGGCTGATCTCGGCGGCGCCGTTGCGGATGCTGGCGGCGGCGGCAATCACCTGCTCCACCGTGCCGCTGAGGTTCTGCGCGGTGGTGTTGAAGTCGCGGCGCAGCTGCTCGTAATCCTCAGGGAAGACCTCGGTGATCTGCGCCGTCAGGTCGCCCTGCGACAGCGCCGACAGCTTGCTGCTGAGCGCGGCCACCACCCGGCTGCGCTTCTCGTTCAGCGCCTGCTCCGCTTCCTCCAGCTCCTGCTGGCGGATCAGCGCCTGACGGAACACGTCAACGCTTTGGGCGATTTCCCCCAGCTCGCTGCGCGCATTGGCCGAGGGGATCTCGCTGCTGGTGTCGCCGTCCGCCATCGATTGCATGCGGTTCTTGAGGCCGTTCAGCGGCCCGGTGACGCTGCGGGTGATGAAATAGGCGGCAATCACCAGGGCCAGCAGGCTGACACCGAAGATCACCAGCGCCTTTGTGCGCATCACCGCCACGGCAGCCTCGATATCGGAAACATAGGCGCCGGTGCCGATGATCCAGCCCCAGGGCTTGTAGGCCTGCACATAGCCGATCTTGGCTTCCATCACATCGGAATCGGGTTTCTTGAAGTAATAGGTCAGCTCGCCCGCGCCCTTGGCGGCAGCGATCTTCTCCAATTCCTGGAACACCTTGATGCCGGTGACGTCCTCATAGGCGCCCTGGTTGGTGCCGACCCAGTCCGGCACCACCGGATGCGCCTGCACCACCAGGTCATGGTCAAAGACGAAGACATAGCCCGATTCGCCGAAGCGCAGCGCGGTCAGGCGTTCGCGGCCGATTTGGCGGGCCTCTTCCACCGTGAAACGGCCTGCCTTGACGCCCTCCTCCAGGTCGTGCAGCAGGCTGACAGCGGTGTCGGTGACGTTGTGCAGTTCCGTGTAGCGCATCTCATAGGCGTTTTTCACGGACTGCGAGAGCAGCAGGTAGGTCAGCACCGCCATCAGGCTGAGGGCGAGTGCGCCCAGTGCGTAGATCCGGACGGGCAGACGGTAGAGAAAAGCAGGTATTCGGGGCATATATTCAGGCCTTCATTTCAGGTCTATTACCTGCCTGTTTAGGCTGCAGCTTCTAATAAAATCCTACTGCGCGCAGCGCCTCCGGAGCCTCCCGGCCGCATACCGGAAATTTTTTGCCGCATTTTGACAGGAATGCCGCGGACGCGGCCGCAGGCAGCATCCCCGCCCCTCCCCGCAAACGGAAAACGCCCGGGGGGGCCCCGGGCGTTTCCTGGATCCGAGACCCGTCCGGCCGGTCAGAAGTCCTGCCACAGGTCGCGCGCGGCGCTGCCGTCAGCCGGGGCCGCTGCGGCCGGCCGGGGGGCGGGCTGCACATCCCAGTCATCGCTGCCATGGGCGGTCGGCACAGGCGCGGGGGCATGGGCCGCGGGGGCCGAAATCCGGCTGCCGCCCGAAGTTTTGAAGTGGGCAACCAGCTCGGCCAGCTTGCCCGCGTCGGTCTTCAGCAAGTGGCCGGCGGCAGTGGCCTCTTCCACCATCGCGGCGTTCTGCTGGGTCACCTGGTCCAGCTGGGTGACGCCGGTGTTGATCTCATTGAGGCCGGTGGACTGCTCCGCGGCGCCCTCGGCGATGCCGGAAACCAGCTGCGAAATATGGGTGACCTGGCTGACGATGCTTTGCAGCGCATCGCCCGCCTTGCCCACCAGATCCACCCCGCGCGCCACCTGGCCGGAGCTGTCGGAGATCAGGGTCTTGATCTCCATTGCCGCGTCCGAGGAGCGCTGCGCCAGCGCCCGCACCTCGGAAGCCACCACCGCAAAACCGCGGCCCGCCTCTCCCGCGCGGGCGGCCTCGACGCCGGCATTCAGCGCCAGCAGGTTGGTCTGGAAGGCGATGTCGTCGATCACCGAGATGATCTGGCTGATTTTGTTCGAGGATTCCTCGATCTCGGTCATCGCGGATACCGCGCTCTGCACCACCTCGCCGCTGTTGCGGGCCTCCTGCTTGGCCTCCTCCATCGTGGCCTCGACGCTGCGGGCGCCCTCGGCGGCGGATTTGACGCTTGCGGTCAGCTCATCCAGCGCCGCGGCGGTCTCTTCCAGCGTCGCGGCCTGGCTTTCGGTGCGGTGCGACAGCTCGTCGGAGGCCTGGCTGATCTCGGTGGCGCCGTTGCGGATGCTGGCGGCGGCGGCAATCACCTGCTCGACCGTGCCGCTGAGGTTCTGCGCGGTGGTGTTGAAGTCGCGGCGCAGCTGCTCGTAATCCTCAGGGAAGACCTCGGTGATCTGCGCCGTCAGGTCGCCCTGCGACAGCGCCGACAGCTTGCTGCTGAGCGCGGCCACCACCCGGCTGCGTTTTTCATCAAGCTCATGCTTGGCCGCCTCCAGCTCCTGCTGGCGGATCAGCGACTGGCGGAACACGTCGAGGGTCCGGGCCATGTCGCCGATCTCGCTCCGGTTGGCGGTGGCCGGGATTTCGCTGCCGGTATCGCCGTCGGCCATCGACTGCATGCGGCCGCGCAGCGCGCTCACCGGGCCGGTGACGCTGCGGGTTATGAGGGTGGCCCCCACCAGCAGCACCGCCAGCGTGACAAGCAGCGCGGTCACGGTCGTGAGGATGTTCTGCTGCACCTTGGTTTCGATATCGGAGACATAAGCGCCGGTGCCGACGATCCAGCCCCAGGGTTCATAGACCCGGATATAGCCCATCTTCGCCTCGATCACGCCGGTGCTGGCGTTGGCGAAATGGTAGATCAGCGAGCCCTGCCCCTCCGCCTTGGCGATCTTGAGCATCTCCTGGTAGATCTTGACCCCGTTTTCATCGGTCAGCCCCGGCTGGCGCGTGCCCACCCATTCCGGCAGGAACGCGTTTGCGGTGATCACCAGATCGAAGTCAAAGGCGTGAAAATCGCCTGCGGTGCCGAATCTGAAGGCCTCCAGCGTTGCGCGCCCCATCTCGCGGGCGGCGGCCGGATCCAGCTGGCCGGCCTCAGCCTGCTGCTGCAGCACGTGCAGCTGGCTGAACGCCAGATCCGTGAGCTGATGCAATTCACGTTCCCGGCTGGCATATTCGTGGTTGTTTGACCGGATCAGCAGGAACACGGTCAGAAGGGCAAACAGGCAAACCGCCATTGCAGCCAGCGCGTAGATCCGCACCGGCAAACGGTAGAAGAAAGCAGGCATAGTGATTTGGGTCCTTTGTTTCCGGGCCATCGCCTTCATTCAATAGGCAGCCGGCCCTAACAAAGTCCTAGCGCTGCCGCGCCGCGCCGGCGCACCCCCGCCGATCCAGGCCGCCGCGCAAATCCGCCGCGGCCTGGGTTCAGTCAAACCACTTCAGCGCCTGGCGCCGGGCACTAGGCGGCCGGGCTGTAATAGGGGGAGCGCATCGCCCGGCTGGCGGTCTCTGTCACCGAGGCGTCAAACACCCGCGTGTAGAAGGCGCAGCCCAGTCCGGCAGCGGTGTCCGGGAACATGTTCACCGCGAAATCCAGCGCGTGATCCAGCGTATCGAAGGCATCGAAACCGCCCAGCGTCTGCGTCTGCAACCCGCTGAGCCAGACCTTGTTCTGCAGCCCGGGCAGCATCTTCAGCGCCTTGTTGCGGGCCTGCCAGGGCGCGTCTCCAAAGGGCACCGACAATTGCAGCTCGGTATAGACAAAGGCACCGGGCGCGTCTTTCGCGCCGCCGTATTGCACGGCCCCCATGTCGCGGCTGGCGGCTGCGGTCGCCTCGGCGTCAAACACCCGCGTGTTATGCGCCACCCCGAAGACCCGCGGCTCCGACGGGAAATATCCGGTCACGAATTTGCGCGCGTTTTCAATGCTGTCGAAGCCATAGAATCCGCCCAGAGAGTTGTTGCCGTGGCCCGACAGCCAGGTCTTGTTCAGAAAACCCGGCTGCTGCCGGATCGCCTCGTTGATCTCCTGCCAGGGCGCCTGATCGAACGGCACGGAGATGGCAACTTCGGTATAGACAAAGGCTTTGGGGGTCATGGCTGTTTCCTGTGCTTTCGGGAGGGAGGGCAGCAGCAGCGCGCCTGCGGAGGCGGCCAGCAGCTGGCGGCGGGACAGCCGCGATCGTTCGCGGAAATCCGCGTTAGTTGGGGTCTCGGTCATGGTCACTCCTAATTGCTTGCGTTTTGCAAGTGATTAAATGGCTCGCATGAGTGCTTGTATTTTGCAAGTGAAAACTTTAGGCAGGGGCATGACCCGATCGCGCAGCAAATACGACTCCGGCTGTCCCGTTGCCTATGCGCTGGACATATTCGGCGACCGGTGGAGCCTTCTGGTGATCCGCGACATGGCGGTAAAGGGCGCCCGTACCTACGGCGAGCTGCTAGCAGGATGGGAGGGGATCTCCACCAACATCCTGGCACAGCGGCTGAAGCAGCTGGAACAGGCCGGCATCATTACCAAGCAGAAGGACCCGGACAGCGGCCGCAGCTTTGTCTATGAGCTGACGCAGAAGGGCCGCGACCTGGCGCCGGTGCTGATCGAAATCGCCCTGTGGAGCGGCCGGTACAACCCTGACCCGGATGCGATGACGGGGTTCCTCGACAAAATCACGGCTGACCGGACCGGAACCGAGGCCAGAATGCGCGCCGGCGAGCGCCCCTAAACCTCTGATTTACGGCGTTCTTTGACCTGGCCCCTCCGGCCTCGGCGGGCGTTCTCACATATATGTGGATTTTGTATCCATTATCCTGTATCTGATTCTCCACAACAACAAACCGACAGGAGGATCTCATGTTCAAATCGCTGGCCGCGGCTGCGGCGCTTGCCTTGGTGCCGCTGGCACCTGCCCTCGCGGATACGCTCGATGATGTGGTGGACCGCGGCACCCTGCGCTGCGGCGTGGTGCTGGATTTCCCGCCGATCGGCTACCGCGATGCCAACAACGAACCGGCGGGCTTTGACGTCGATTACTGCAACGACCTGGCGGCAGCGCTTGAAGTTGATGCCGAGATCCTGCCGGTCACTTGGGCCGAGCGCCTGCCGGCCATCGTGACGGGCCGAGCCGATGTGGTGTTCGGCGCCACCTCCGACAGCCTGGCACGGGCGCGCACCGTCGGCTTCACCATTCCTTACGCGATCTATTTCGCCCAGGGTGTTGTGAACACCGAGAGCGGCATCGAGAGCTTTGAAGACATCAAGGGCAAGCGGGTGGCGGGCGCCATCGGCACCGTGCCGGAGCAGGAATGGCTGAAGATTGCCGCCGAATGGGGCGAAGAAGGCAACTACCAGGGCTACCAGTCCGAGAACGAGGTGTTCCTGGCGGTGGCCCAGGGCAAGGCGGACATCGGCCTGACAACCAATACCGCAGTGCTCCCGGTGACCCAGCAGTATGAGACCCTGGCAGCCGGCCCGCGGATGCCCTGGACGACCGATTACACCTCGGTCGTGGGCAAGCGCGAGGATGTCACCTGGATCAACTTCCTGAACCTGTTTGTCACCCATCAGGTGCGGTCGGGCCGTTATGCCGAGCTGTGGGGCAAATACGTCGGCGGCGACGCGCCCGAGCTGCGCATCCCCGGCGTGCTGTACTGATCCAAAGGTGAAACCCGCCCCTGCCTGCCGCGCGCTCCCGGCGGCTGGCAGGGGCTAGGGAGCATAACCCCACATGTTCGACTATAATTTTCACTGGCGGCCGGTGATGAAAAGCCTGCCGGACCTGCTGGAGGCAGCCTCCCTGACGCTTCAGGTGGCAGTGCTGGCGATGGTGCTTGGCATCGTGATCGGCCTCTGCCTGGCGCTGGCGCGGCTGCACCTTCGGGGGCCGGTCTACTGGTTCGCCACTGCCTGGGTGGAGCTGGCCCGCAACACGCCCGCGCTGTTCCAGCTGTTCTTCTTCGGCTTTGGCCTCGGCGCCTTCGGCCTTCATCTGTCGCCCTATCTGATCGTGCTGGCGGGGCTGACCTTCAACTGCGCAGGCTATCTGGCCGAAAACTTCCGCGGCGGCTTCAAGGCGGTGCCGGAGACCCAGATCCGCGCCTCCCGCAGCCTTGGGATGACGCCCTGGCAGGCCTACAGCCGCGTGGTGATCCCGCAGGTGTTCCGCATCGTCTACCACCCGATCACCAACCAGATGGTCTGGGCGGTGCTGATGTCCTCGCTGGGGATGCTGGTGGGCTTCCGCGAACTGTCGGGGGAGACCCAGTTCTTCGCCTCCCGCACCTTCCGCATCTTTGAATATTTCGCGGTCACGGCGGTGATCTACTACGCCATCGTCAAGGTGATCCTGCTCAGCTCGCGGCTGATGGCCGCCCGGCTGTTCCGGTACTGAGGGGGCATTTCATGGAACCAACACTCAAATTTTTTAGCGGCTTTGCCCCCAATGACCTGTGGTTCATGGGCGACGCCGCGCTGCGCACCCTGTGGATTTCCGTCCTGTCGATCTCGCTTGGCACGGTGCTGGGCACCCTGTTCGGCTGGATGCTGTACGAGGGCCGCCGCGCCGCCACCCTGACGCTGGCGCCGGTGCTGGATGTGTTCCGTTCGGTGCCGCTGATCATCCAGCTGGTGCTGTTTTACAACTTCGCCCCCATCGTCGGGCTGAACCTCGATCCCTTTGCCTCTGGCACCGTGATCCTGACCGTCTATACCGCGGCGCTGGTGGCCAATGTGGCCCGCGGCGGGATTGAGGCGGTGGGCGCCCCAATGCGCCGCGCCGCACGCAGCCTTGGTATGAGCTACTGGCAGGACCTGCGCCATGTGGTGCTGCCGATCGGCGGGCGGGCGGTGTTTCCCTCCTGGGTCGGCGTTGCGCTGGGGGTGATGAAGGACAGCGCGCTGGTTTCCGTGCTCGGCTATGTCGAGCTCTTGAAAGCCAGCCAGATCCTGATCACCCGCACCCAGGAGCCTTTCCTGATCCTGGCCCTGGCCGGCGCCTTCTATTTCGCGCTGTCCTATCCGGTCTCCCGCTACGCCACACATCTCGAAAACAGGTGGGCCCAATGATTTCCATCCGCGACCTTCACAAGTATTTCGGCGCTCTGCACGTTCTGAAAGGCATCGACCTGGATGTGCAGAAGGGCGAAGTGCTCTCTGTCATCGGCGCCTCCGGCTCCGGCAAATCGACGCTGCTTTACTGCATCAACGGGCTGGAGATGATCCAGGACGGCGCCGTCACCGTCGACGGCATCGATGTGCACGCCAAGGGCACCGACATCAACAAGCTGCGCCAGAAGCTGGGCATGGTGTTCCAGCAGTGGAATTCCTTCCCGCATCTGACGGCGCTGGAAAACGTGGCGCTGGCGCCGCGCATCGTCAAAGGCAAATCCAAGGCCGAGGCCCGCGAAATTGCCGCGAAACAGCTGCAGCATGTGGGACTGGGCGAAAAGCTGAACGTCTACCCCAGCGCCCTGTCGGGCGGCCAGCAGCAGCGGCTTGCGATTGCCCGCGCCCTGGCGATGGAGCCGGAATACATGCTGTTTGACGAGGCAACCTCCGCGCTCGACCCCGAACTGGTGGGCGAGGTGCTGGATACCATGCGCCTGCTGGCCGACGAGGGCATGACGATGATCTGCGTCACTCACGAGATGGGCTTTGCCCGCGATGTCTCCGACCGGGTGGCCTTCTTCCATCAGGGCGTGATGGAGGAAATCGGCCCGCCCGCGCAGATCTTCGGCGACGCCCGGTCCGAACACACCCGCAAGTTCCTCGCCAACGTGCGCTGACCCCTTCCCCCGCAGGCTGCCGTGCCTCCCAGCGGCAGCCTGCCCCTACCTGGAGAAATTGGATAATGTCTACAAACGTCTTCACCGGCACCATGCCGGCCCTGATGACCCCCTGCAACCCGGACCGCACGCCGAACTTCGACGCGCTGGTCAAAAAGGGCGAAGAAATGATCGCCGCGGGCATGTCGGCGGTGGTTTACTGCGGCTCGATGGGCGACTGGCCGCTGCTGACAGATGAACAGCGGATGGAGGGCGTCGCCCGCCTCGCCGCCGCCGGCCTGCCGGTTGTGGTCGGCACCGGAGCGATCAACACCAAATCCGCGGTGGATCACGCCCGCCACGCGCAGGAGATCGGCGCGGCCGGCCTGATGGTTATCCCGCGCGTGCTGTCCCGCGGCACCTCCGTTGCGGCGCAGAAGAACCACTTCAAGGCCATTCTGGATGCCGCACCGGACGTTCCAGCGATCATCTACAACAGCCCCTACTACGGCTTTGCCACCCGCGCCGAGCTGTTCTTTGCCCTGCGCGCCGAGCACAAGAACCTGATCGGCTTCAAGGAGTTCGGCGGCAAGGACGACCTGCGCTATGCGGCTGAACATATCACCAGCCAGGACGATCAGGTGACGCTGATGGTGGGCGTCGACACCGAGGTCTACCACGGCTTCGTGAACTGCGGCGCCACCGGCTCCATCACCGGCATCGGCTGCGCCCTGCCGCGCGAGGCGCTGCTGCTGGCCCGCCTGTCCAAGCTGGCGGCTGAGGGCAGCGCCGAAGCCCGCCTGCGCGCGCAGGAGCTGACCGACGCGATCCATGTGCTGTCTACCTTCGACGAGGGCCCGGACCTGATCCTCTACTACAAGCACCTGCTGGTGCTGAACGGCGAGGAAGACTACCGCCTGCATTTCAACGAGACAGACGAGCTGTCAGACGCCCAGCGCAACTATTGCGAACAGCAGTACAAGCTGTTCCGCAGCTGGTTCGCGGACTGGTCGGCGCAGGGCGGGATCATCGCCGAATGCATGTAGTTGACAGCCACACCGGCGGAGAACCCACCCGGGTGATCCTCGACGGGGGGCCGGACCTTGGGACCGGCCCGCTGGCAGAGCGCGCGCGGCGGCTGGCAGAGGAGCACATGGGCTTCTGCCACGCCGTCATGCGCGAGCCGCGCGGCCAGCCCGCCATGGTCGGCGCGCTGCTGGTCGAGCCCACCGATCCCGCTTGCGCCGCCGGTGTCATCTATTTTGACGCCGACGCGGTCCTGGGCATGTGCGGCCATGGCACTATCGGGCTGGCGGTGACGCTGGCCCATCTGGGCCTGATCACCCCCGGCAGCCACCGCATCGAGACCCCAGTGGGCTTGGTGACGGTGCTGCTGGAGGACGCCAATACCGTCACCGTCACAAACATCGAAAGCCGCCGCGTCACCGCGGCGGCCAATGTCACGCTGCCGGATGGCAGCACGGTGACAGGCGAAGTCGCCTATGGCGGCAACTGGTTTTTCATCGTCGAGCCTAGCCCCCTGCCCCTGCGCACGGAGAACATCCGCGCGCTGACCGATCACGCCATCGCCATCCGCACCGCTGCCAATGCCCAAGGCATCGGCGGTGAGAAAGGCGAGCCGATCGACCATGTGATCTTCCAAGGCCCCTCCACCCGGACGGGCATCCACAGCCGCAACTTCGTGCTGTGCCCGGACGACACCTATGACCGCTCCCCCTGCGGCACCGGCAGCTCTGCCCGGCTCGCCTGTCTGGCGGCAGCGGGGCGGCTGCAGCCGGGCGAGGAGATCATCCAGGAAAGCATCATCGGCTCCCCCTACCGGCTGTCCTATCAGCCGGGGTTGAACGGCGGCGTGATCCCCACCCTCAGCGGCCAGGCCTTCGTGATGGGCGAGGGCAAGCTGTTCTTCAGCCCCGATGACCCCTTCCGCGGCGGCATTTCCAGCCCCGGCGAGGCCGCCGCCTGAACACATTCAACCAAGGCCCGGGCAAGGAACCCGGGCCGCATACCAGCAGAAGAGAGGTTACAATCATGAAATTCACATCCGCACTTGCGGCCGGCTTCAGCCTGGCCCTTGCCACTGCCGCCGCCGCAGCAGAGGTCGAGTGGAAAATGACCGCCGCCGTCGGCGAAGGCTCCTTCCTCTACCAGAACTTCATGGAGCGCTTTGCCGGCAATGTCGAAACCCTGACCCAGGGCCGGATGGAAATCCAGCCGTTCGGCGCCGGGGTGCTTGTGCCCGCCTTCAAGACCTATGAGGCGGTGCAGGAAGGCATTGTCGAGGCCGGTCACTCCACCCCCTCCTACCTGGTCAATCAGGACCCGACCAACGCGATCTTCGCCTCCTTCCCCGGCGGCATGTCGCCCGAAGCCACCCTGCACTGGATCTATGAGGGCGGCGGCGAGAAGATGCTGCAGGACTTCCGGCGCGAGGAGATGGGGCTGCACAGCCTGGTGGTCGGCATCGGCACCTCGGAAATCATGGCGCACTCCAACGTCGAGATCAAAACCGTCGAGGACCTGAAGGGCGTCAAATACCGCACCTCCGGCGCCTTTGCCGCAGTGATGAAGGATGACTTCGGCGGCGTGCCCACGGTGGTGCCCGGCAACGAGATCTACACCCTGCTGCAGCGCAAGGGCGTCGATGCCATCGAATGGTCCACCCCCGGCGCCAACATCTCCGAAGGCTTCCACGAAGTGGCGCCTTATATGATCATGCCCGGCGTGCATCAGCCCTCCTTCCTGTGGGAGGTGTTCGTCAAGCAGGAGACCTGGGACGCGCTGCCCGCTGACCTGCAAGCGCTGGTCGAGGCGGCGGCGAAACTGTCCACCTATGAAGGCTACACCCGCTTCGGCGACGCCGACATCAAGGCGATGGCCGACTTCCGCCAGACCAAGGTGCAGATGGTCCAGATGGAGCACGCCGAGTCCGAGAAGCTGCGCGAGGCCGGCCGCAACTGGGCCCGTGCCCGCGCAGCCGAGCTTTCCGAAGGCGGCAATGCCCGGATGCAGGAGGTGCTGGACAGCTACCTGGCCTACCAGTCCAGCTGGGCCGAGAACTCCGTCTACCTGGTGCGCGACGCCGCCGAATGACCCTGTGGCGCGGGCCGGAACTGTCCGGCCCGCGCCTCCCTTCCGGAGGTTTCCATGCATTTTTTCAGAACCGGCGTTGCGGGGCTGTCCGCCCTGCTCGGCGCGGCCGGCCAGCTGACCATCCTCGCCATGATCGCGGCCATGCTCTACGAGGTCGTGGCCCGCTATGCCTTTGGCGCACCGACGCTCTGGGCCTTTGACATTTCCTACATGCTGAACGGCTCCATCATCTTTCTCGGCGCTGCCTATTCGCTGCGCAAGGAAGCGCATGTGCGGATCGACTTCCTGTCGCAGAAGGCCCCGCTGCGCATCCAGCAGCTGCTGAACGCCGCAGTCTACGCGCTCCTGATGGCGCCGGTCACCGGCGCGCTGACCTGGGTCGCCGCCTCCAAGGCGCTGAAGGCGTTCCAGACCGGCGAGGTGGAAACCGTCAGCCCCTGGGCGCCCCTGATGTGGCCGTTTTACGCGGTGATTGCCCTCGGCCTCCTTGCCTTCTGCCTGCAGTTTCTGCTGGAGGCGCTCCTTTACTTACGCGGCGAGAAGATCCCGGGGCAAACCCCCGACGATCACCACTGCGCGCCGGAGACCTGATTCATGATCCCCCTTCTGATGTTTGCCGCCCTGTTCGCCCTGGTCTTTGCCGGCATCCCGGTGGCGTTTTCGATGATGATCGTTGCGGTGGCCTTCGGCTATGCAGTGTTCGGTGACATGCTGTTCCTGCAGCTCTACGGACCGCTGCTGCACACTGCCTCCAACTTCGTGCTGGCGGCGATCCCGCTGTTCATCTTCATGGGCGCGGTGCTGGAGCGCTCCGGCATTGCCAAGCGGCTGTTCCACGCGCTGCAGATCTGGCTCGGCGGCCTGCCGGGCGGGCTGGCGCTGTCGACCATCGCCATGTGCGCGATCTTCGCCGCCGCCTCCGGCGTGGTCGGCGCGGTGGAGATCGTGGTCGGCCTGATGGCCATCCCCGCGATGCGTGCGGCGGGCTACAGGAACGACCTGATCGCCGGCACCATCTGCGCCGGCGGCTCGCTCGGCACCGTCATCCCGCCCTCGGTGATCGTGGTGGTCTATGCCTCGATCGCGCAGCTGTCGATCGGCCAGCTGTTTGCCGCCTCGATCCTGCCCGGCGTGCTGATGGTGGCCTTCTTCGTCGGCTATGTGCTGCTGCGCAGCCTGCGCCGGCCCGACGACGCGCCGGTGCTGCCGACCGAGGGCCGCGCCCTGCCGACGGGTCAGAAGCTGAAGATCACCGTCACCGCGCTGGTGCCGCCGCTGCTGCTGATTGCCATGGTGCTGGGCTCGCTGCTGGCCGGCGCCGCCTCTGCCACAGAAGCCGCCGCCGTGGGGGCCGCCGGCACGCTGGTGCTGACCTGCATGTTCCGCGAACTCAGCTTCTCCATGCTGCGCGCGGCCCTGGGTGTCACCCTGCGGATCACCGCGATGATCATGCTGATCGTGGCAGGCGGCACCATGTTCACCTCGATCTTCGCCGTCACCGGCGGCGGCGGGCTGGTGCGCGACACGGTGGAGATGATCGGCTACGGCAATGCGGGCCTCATCGCCTTCCTGCTGCTGGTGGTGTTCTTTGCCGGCTTCGTGCTGGACTGGGTGTCGATCGTGCTGATCTTCGTGCCGATCTTCGCGCCGCTGGTGCGCAGTGCCGGCATCGACCCGGTCTGGTTCGCGATGCTGGTGCTGGTGGTGATCCAGACCTCCTATCTGACGCCGCCGATGGCCCCCTCTATCTTCTACCTGCGCTCCATCGCGCCCAAGGACATGACCTACGGCCATATGTACCGCGGGGTTCTGCCCTTTGTGGCCGCACAAGGCCTGGTGCTGGCGGCGCTGCTGGCGGTGCCGGAACTGGCAACCTGGCTGCCCTCCATCCTGGTCGGCTTGTGAAGGATCTGAAATGACCAAAGAACAGGCACACGGCATCCTCGTCATCGGCGCCGGCATCATCGGCCTCAGCGCCGCGCTGGAGCTGCAGAAACAGGGGCATCAGGTGCGCGTGCTCGACCGCACCGGCGTGGCGGCGGAGGCCTCGGCGGCCAGCGCCGGCGCCTATGCCTTCACCGACATAGTGCCGCTCGCCACGCCGGGCATCATGCGCAAGGCCCCCAAGTGGCTGCTGGACCCTTTGGGGCCGCTGTCGGTGCCGCCCGCCTATGCGCTGCGGATCGCCCCCTGGATGCTGCGGTTCTGGCGCGCCAGCTGGCGCAGCCGCTACCAGGCGGCGCTGGCGGCGCAGGTGCAGCTGATGGCGCATTCCCGCGCCGCGCTGGAGCGCCAGATCGCCGATGTGGACGGAGAGCCGCTGATGCAGCGCGAGGGCCAGCTGCAGCTCTATGAGGGCGAGGCCGCCTTCCGCGCCGCCTTGCCGGACTGGGAGCTGCGCCGCGAACACGGCATCCGCTTCGACCTGCTGCACAGCCCCGCAGAGATTGCAGATATCCAGCCCGGCCTGGCGCCGCGCTTCACCCATGCGGGTTTCACCCCCGACTGGATGAACACGGTGAACCCCAGGGACTGGGCCGGACATCTGGCGCAGGCTTTCCTGGCCCGGGGCGGCCGGATAGACACCGCCGGGGTGACGGCGCTGCGCAGCGAGGGCGGACAGGCCGTGGCGCAGACCACGGACGGCCCGGTCGCCGCGAACCATATCGTGGTGGCCTGCGGGGCCTGGTCCCATCACCTCGCCCGCACCCTGGGCGAGCGTTTCCCGCTGGAGACGGAACGCGGCTACAACACCACCCTGCCGCCCGGCGCCTTTGGCCTCCGCACCCATCTGACCTTTCCGGCGCATGGGTTCGTCGTCACCCGGATCAGCGGCGGAGTCCGCGTCGGCGGCGCGGTCGAGCTGGGCGGGCTGAAATTGCCGCCCAACTACCGCCGCGCCGAGACCCTGCTGCAGAAGGCCAGGCGCTTCCTGCCCGGCCTCGACACCTCCGGCGGCACACAGTGGATGGGGTTCCGCCCCTCGATGCCCGACAGCCTGCCGGTCATCAGCCGCTCCGCCCGCGCCGCCAGCGTCGTCTACGCCTTCGGCCACGGCCATCTGGGCTTGACCCAGGCGGCCGGCACCGCAGAACTGGTCGCAGACCTGATAGCGAACCGCCCGCCGGCGCTGCCGATGCAGCCCTACGCAGCCACACGGTTCTGAACCTTTAAATAAGCGGGCCCAGCCCGCAGGGAGGAAACACAAATGCGCAGCAGCAAAACCATCCATGTGATCTCTGCCCACGCCGAGGGCGAGGTTGGCGATGTCATCGTCGGCGGTGTCGCCCCGCCGCCAGGCGAAACCCTGTGGGAACAGCGCGCCTTCATCGACCGCGACCAGACCCTGCGGAACTTCGTCCTGAACGAGCCGCGCGGCGGCGTGTTCCGCCATGTGAACCTGCTGGTGCCGCCCAAGCACCCGGAGGCCGACATGGGCTTCATCATCATGGAGCCGGAATACACCCCGCCGATGTCCGGCTCGAATTCGATCTGCGTCTCCACCGTCCTGTTGGACGGGGGCATCCTGCCGATGCAGGAGCCGGAAACCCGTCTGGTGCTGGAGGCCCCCGGCGGGCTGGTGCGGGTGCGCGCCGAATGCCGGAACGGCAAGGCAGAGCGGATCTTCGTGCAGAACGTGCCGAGCTTTGCCGGTGAGATCGGCGTGGCGCTGGAGGTGCCGGGCATTGGCACGCTGACCGTCGACACCGCCTATGGCGGCGACAGCTTCGTCGTGGTGCAGGCTGCCGATCTGGGGGTGGAGATCACTGAAGGAAACGCCAAGCAAATCGCGCAGCTCGGCACCCGCATCCTCGAGGCCGCCAACGCGCAGCTGGGCTTTTCCCACCCGGAGAACCCGGACTGGAACCACATCTCCTTCTGCGCCTTCTGCGGCCCGCTGGAACAGACGGAAACCGGCCTAAGCAGCCGCTCCGCGGTCGCCATCCAGCCGGGCAAGGTCGACCGCTCCCCCACCGGGACCGCGGTCTCCGCCCGCATGGCGCTGATGCTGGCCAAGGGGCAGATGACTCCGGATCAGACGTTCGAGGCCGTATCAATCATCGGCTCCCGCTTCACCGGGCGCATCGTGGAGCAGACCGCAGTGGGCGGGCGCGCGGCGATCGTTCCGGAACTCAGCGGCCGCGGCTGGATCACCGGCATCCACCAGCACATGCTGGACCCGGACGATCCCTGGCCGGGCGGCTACCGCCTCAGCGACACCTGGGGCGCCTGAGAACCCGGTTTTTGGATACAAAAACCGGCGCCCGGGCGGCAGAACCCGCCGCCCGCGCGAAACCCGGCCAATTGCTTGAAGAAACGGGACGGACCTACTAGCGTATCCAAAATACGAACAGCAAATTTCATGAGGCCCCCATGGCAGGCAAACGCGCCGTTACCCGCAGCTCCCTTCCGGAAGTGATTGCCAGCGACCTGCGCGAGCGCATCCTGAGCGGCGAGCTGGCCGAGGGCGAAACCATCCGGCAGGAGGCGCTGGCAGAGGAATACGATGTCTCCCGGATGCCGATCCGCGAAGCGCTGAAGCGGCTGGATGCGGAGGGGCTGGTGCAGTTCACCAACAACCGCGGCGCCTCCGTCACCAAGCATTCCCTGCGCGAAATCGCCGAGATCTTCGACCTGCGCATCCTGCTGGAGGTCGACCTGTTCCGCCGTGCGATCCCGGCGATGACGGCGGAGGATTTCACCCGCTGCACCCGGATCCTCGACGACATGGACGCCTCCTACGATGCCAATGACGTCGCCAAATGGGGCGCCCTCAACCACAAGTACCACTCGGCGCTTTATGCCGCCGCGGACCGCAAGCTGACCAACGAAGTGCTGCAGGGCATCAGCCTGCATTGCGACCGGTTCATCCGGATGCACCTCAGCGTGATGCAGCAGCGCGAACCGGCCAAGAAGGAGCACCGCGACCTGCTGGACCTGGCCCAGGCCCGCGATGTGGAAGGCGCCTGCGCCGCGCTGACCCTGCATATCTCCCGCACCAAGGAGGCCCTGCTGTCCCTGGTTGCCGAGCACCGCGCCACCACCGGCGGCTAGGCCGCCGTTTCCCCTTCTGCGCCTCCTCCCGCCCGGATTTCTCCGGCAGGCCCCTTGCAGTAATCGCATTTTGTATCCATTATCCCATATCAGATTCACCCTGCCGCCCGGCAGCACCAGACAGAGGCCCGCCCATGTTCACACCGCACGGAAACCACCTGATCGCAGGCGCCTGGGCGCCCGGCGACACCCGCTTCCACTCCGCCCCCGCCAGCGGCCCCAGCCATCAGTTCTCCGTTGGCCGCGTCAGCGACGTGACAGCTGCGGCAGAGGCGGCCGAGGACGCCTTTGCCAGCTACGGCAGCACCAGCCGGGCGGAGCGCGCCGCCTTCCTCAACGCCATCGCTGACGAGATCGAAGCCCGCGCCGAGGACATCACCGCCATCGGCACCCAGGAGACCGGCCTTCCCGAAGCCCGCCTGCAGGGCGAGCACGGCCGCACCACGGGCCAGCTGCGCCTCTTTGCCGACCACATCCTGAAGGGCGATTACCTCGACCGCCGCTATGACGCCGCCCTGCCGGACCGCGCCCCGCTGCCCCGCCCCGACCTGCGCATGATGCAGCGCCCGCTGGGGCCGGTTGCGGTCTTCGGCGCCTCAAACTTCCCGCTCGCCTTCTCCACCGCCGGCGGCGACACCGCCGCAGCTCTGGCGGCCGGCTGCCCGGTGGTGGTCAAGGGCCACAGCGCCCACCCCGGCACCGGCGAGATCGTCGCCGAAGCCATCCTTGCCGCGATTACCAGATGCGGGATCCACCCCGGCGTCTTCAGCCTGATCCAGGGCGGCAACCGCGAGGTCGGCGCGGCGCTGGTGCAGCACCCGCTGATCAAGGCGGTGGGCTTCACCGGCTCCCTGGCAGGCGGGCGCGCCCTGTTCGACCTTTGCGCCGCACGGCCAGAGCCGATCCCCTTCTTTGGCGAGCTGGGGTCCGTGAACCCGATGTTCATCCTCGACGCCGCCCTCGCCAATCGCGGTACGGAAATCGCCACCGGCTGGGCCGCCTCGCTGACTATGGGCGCGGGCCAGTTCTGCACCAACCCCGGCATCGCCGTGCTGCGCGCAGGCGCAGAGGCGGACCGCTTCATCGACACCGCCACCGCCGCCCTGTCAGCGGTCGCCCCCCAGACCATGCTGACCGAGGGCATCGCCAGCGCCTACCAGGACGGCCAGCGCCGCGTCGCCGCCACCGCCGGCGTGCGCGAACTGCTGACCACCAGCTGCAACACCCGCACCGCCGCGCCCTACCTCTATGTCACCGAGGCGCGCACCTGGCTGGACAACGAGATCCTGGCCGAGGAGGTCTTTGGCCCGCTGGGTCTGGTGATCACCGCCGACAGCGACGCCGAGATGCTGGAAATCGCCCGCGCGCTGCAGGGCCAGCTGACCTGCACCCTGCATCTGGACGACGGCGACACCGCCCAGGGCCAGGCCCTGCTGCCGGTGCTGGCGCGCAAGGCGGGACGGGTGCTGGCCAACGGCTTCCCCACCGGGGTTGAGGTCTCCGACACCATGGTCCACGGCGGCCCCTACCCGGCCTCCACCAACTTTGGCGCGACCTCGGTGGGCACCCTGTCCATCCGCCGCTTCCTGCGCCCGGTCTGCTACCAGAACATCCCCGCCGCCCTGCTGCCGGAGGACCTGCGGCAGGGGTAACCCGGAACGAAAGAAAGGGAGCCACCTAATCGGGTGGCTCCTGACGCACTGAGCGTTTGACCGGAACAGGCCGCGCGCCGGCCCTTTCCTGGCGCAGCCTGCAGGAGCCAAGCTTTCCGCAGAAGGCTGGCGCGGACAGTTTCCCCGTCTGGTTCGGTTAGTCCTTCTTTTCGGGAAGACCGTCATGATCGGTCGAGGCGATCTCTTCCAGTTCCTCCTCGGTCATGGTCTCGTACATTTCCTTCGAAGCCCCATACAGCTCCGATTTTTTGGTCTCGCCCCGTTTCGCCGAGAGTGCAGCCCCGGCGGCTTTCTGTTGCGCTTTCGATTTGGCTGGCATGGCAATTCTCCTGTGATGGCAGAACCAGAACGCTTGGGCGTTAGGCCAGGTTCCCGCTCCGGGCGGCAACAGCCCCGAAACCGCCAGCGGCCCTGTTCCGAACCCCCTCGCTGCAGCCGCCCTGCTTCCGCCACCACAACGAAAAAGGCCCCCGCTTGCGCGAGGGCCTTCCAATAGTCAGAGAGGCAAATCTCAGAGTCCGGTGGACACGTCGATGGTGTTGCCTTCTTCCAGGGTGACATAGGCTTTTTTCACGTCTTTACGCTTGCCCATCTGGCCGCGGAAACGCTTGACCTTACCCTTGGTGACGGTGGTGTTGACCGCTTTCACCTTGACGCCAAAGAGAGCCTCGACGGCTTCCTTGATCATCGGCTTGTTGGAGTCGATTGCCACCTCGAAAACCACTGCGCCGTTCTCGGACGCCATGGTGGACTTCTCGGTGATGATCGGCTTGCGGATCACGTCGTAGTGTTCTGCCTTCACGCTCATTTCAGACGAGCCTCCAGTGCTTCGACACCCGCCTTGGTGATCACCAGGGTGTCACGCTTCAGGATGTCATAGACGTTGGCACCGATGGTCGGCAGGATGTCCAGACCTTCGATGTTGCGCGACGCTTGCAGGAAGCCTTCGTTGACCGATGCGCCGTCGATGATCAGCGCGCGCTTCCAGCCCAGGTTTTTCACCTGCTTGGCCAGAGCTGCGGTCTTGCCTTCGGCAGCAGCGTCCTCGATGATGACCAGTTCGCCCGCTTTGGCTTTGGCGGACAGCGCATGGCGCAGGCCCAGCTTGCGGAACTTCTTGGTCAGCTCGTGGCCGTGCGAACGCGGGGTCGGACCCTTGTAGATACCACCCTTGCGGAAGATCGGCGCGTTGCGGTCACCGTGGCGAGCGCCGCCGGTGCCCTTCTGGCGGTAGATCTTCTTGGTCGAGTAGGAAGTCTCGGAGCGGGTCTTCACCTTGTGGGTGCCCTGCTGCGCGTTGTTGCGCTGCCAGCGGACCACGCGGTGCAGGATGTCCGCACGCGGCTCCAGGCCGAACAGGTCTTCGGACAGCTCGATGTCGCCAGCCTTGCCGCCGTCGAGTTTGATCACGTCAAGTTTCATGCTTCACCACCTTCCGCGGGAGCTTCCGCAGTTTTCAGAGCGGCCGGGAACGGCAGACCCTCGGGAGCTTTCTTCTTCACGGCGTCCTTGACGGTGACCCAGCCGGATTTCGGGCCCGGTACGGCGCCCTTGATGAAGACCAGGCCACGCTCGGCGTCGGTTTTCACCACTTCCAGGTTCTGGGTGGTCACGCGGGCTGCGCCCATGTGGCCGGCCATTTTCTTGCCTTTGAAGACCTTGCCCGGGTCCTGACACTGACCGGTCGAACCGTGCGAACGGTGCGAGATCGACACACCGTGCGAGGCGCGCAGGCCGCCGAAGTTGTGCCGCTTCATGGCACCGGCGAAACCTTTACCGATCGAGGTGCCGGTGACGTCCACTTTCTGGCCAGCCAGGAAGTGTTCGGCCGAGATTTCGGCGCCGACTTCGATCAGGCCGTCCGCGGGAACGCGGAATTCGACCAGCTTGCGCTTGGGTTCGACCTTGGCAGCTGCAAAGACGCCGCGCATGGCTTGCGAGGTGCGCTTTGCCTTGGCGGAGCCAGCACCCAGCTGAACGGCGGTGTAGCCGTCTTTTTCCTCGGTGCGCTGAGCAACGACCTGCAGGCCGTCCAGGGACAGAACGGTCACAGGGATCTGCTTGCCGTCTTCCATGAACAGGCGGGTCATGCCCACTTTCTTAGCGATAATTCCGGAACGCATAATCAATACCCTCCGAACTTACGACTGCAGCTTGATTTCGACGTCAACGCCGGCGGCCAGGTCGAGCTTCATCAGCGCGTCCACGGTCTGCGGGGTCGGGTCGACGATGTCGAGAAGGCGCTTGTGGGTGCGGATCTCGAACTGGTCGCGGGATTTCTTGTCAACGTGGGGGCCACGCAGAACAGTGAATTTCTCGATCTTGTTCGGCATCGGGATCGGGCCGCGCACTTGCGCGCCGGTCCGCTTGGCAGTGTTGACGATCTCTTGCGTGGACGCATCCAGCACGCGATAGTCAAATGCCTTCAGCCGGATACGGATGTTTTGGCTTTGCATCGTACAGCCTTTTATTCAGGCGTTGGGGTTGAGAGGAGGGCCTGCGACCACCGCAACCCCTCATCGAACCCAAAAGGCGGGAATCATCCCGCCCCTGTTCGCACGCGGCGAACCCGCGCCCTATACGCCCTATGGCCCCATGAGGCAAGGGGTTTCGCCGCGAAACAGTTGCGTTTGCGGCGCACGGCGGGTTAGCGGTTTGCTTACCCTCTTCCCACCCAAGAATTTAAGCCTCCAAACAATTGACGGCTTCCTCCGGTGTTCTAACACTGACCGACCCAAAACCTGCCGCTCCGTCGATCTTCTTGAAGTTTGAGACGCTGGTTACAAAAATGTCTCTTTCATTAGAGATATGCGCTCACATCATCTGCCGGTCGCACCAGCGATTACGCCATTTCTTGTCTACCAAAATATCGCCGGTTGCTTCTGGAGTCCGCCTTTTGAAGTCCGAGTAGTTGAAGGCTACAGTCGGAAATAGAACATTGTGAATTCGTTCCTCGAGGTCACACTCTTCGTCCGCAAAGACAGCATGATCCCAATAGCTGATGTCAAAATAGGCTATTCCTAGCAGCAGAGGAATGTCATCTACGTTCAGCTTCTTCAAGCGAGCTGCGAACTCGCAAAAGCTATCCAGGTATCTGTCTCCTGGCTGGCGTTCGGATGCAGAAACCGCAACAAAGGCTACTTCCGCCTTTCCAGCTCTGTGAGCCGAGATTAATTCCTGAACCTTCGCCGCGTTTGGACGACCAAGATCCAAGTCTATTAAGCAATTAGTATCAAACGTAAATTTCAAACCCCAACCCTCACATGGCAATCAATTGGAAGGACTCTGCTTCGTCTTTCTGAGAGTTAGTACCCAGTTGCAAACACGACCATGCCCGGACGCCCCGCGTTCGGGCCGCGCCCGGCCTGCCCGGAGGGCGGGCGCGATTGCATCGCACCCGGAGCTGGCGCTCCCTGCGGCCTCAAAAGCTCCACCGGAGCTTTTGCAGGACGGCCTCCGGCCCCAGGCCGGTCCCTGCCCTGTTCTGAGGTTGGCGCATAGAAAAAGGGCCTCCCGAGGGAGGCCCTTTCTGTAATCAGAACCGTGTGGGCTCTCGGCGATTTTCTAGCGAAAACCGACTGCCGCCCACCGTTTCAAAATCATTATTCAATGATTTTGGAAACGACGCCGGCGCCGACGGTGCGGCCGCCTTCGCGGATGGCGAAGCGCAGGCCGTCTTCCATCGCGATCGGCGCGATCAGCTCAACGCCGAACTTCAGGTTGTCGCCCGGCATCACCATCTCGGTGCCTTCCGGCAGGGTCACGGTGCCGGTCACGTCGGTGGTGCGGAAGTAGAACTGCGGACGGTAGTTCGCGAAGAACGGGGTGTGGCGGCCGCCTTCTTCCTTGGTCAGGATGTAGGCTTCGGCTTCGAACTTGGTGTGCGGGGTCACGGAACCCGGCTTGCACAGCACCTGGCCGCGCTCAACACCGTCACGGTCCACACCGCGCAGCAGGGCGCCGATGTTGTCGCCGGCTTCACCGCGGTCCAGCAGCTTGCGGAACATTTCCACACCGGTGCAGGTGGTGGTGGTGGTGTCGCGGATGCCGACGATCTCGATCGAGTCGCCGACGTTGATCACGCCGCGCTCGACACGGCCGGTCACAACGGTGCCGCGGCCGGAGATCGAGAACACGTCTTCGATCGGCATCAGGAACGGCTGGTCAACCGCACGCGCCGGGGTGTCGATGTACTCGTCGACAGCCGCCATCAGCTCTTTGATTTTCTCGGAACCGATGTTGTCGTCACGGCCTTCCATCGCCGCCAGCGCGGAGCCTGCGATGATCGGGATATCGTCGCCCGGGTATTCGTAGGAGGACAGCAGCTCGCGGATTTCCATTTCCACCAGCTCCAGCAGCTCTTCGTCGTCGACCTGGTCAACCTTGTTCATGAACACGACCATCTTCGGGATGCCAACCTGGCGGCCCAGCAGGATGTGCTCGCGGGTCTGCGGCATCGGGCCGTCAGCTGCGTTCACAACCAGGATCGCGCCGTCCATCTGGGCCGCGCCGGTGATCATGTTCTTCACGTAGTCGGCGTGGCCGGGGCAGTCGACGTGCGCGTAGTGGCGGTTCTCGGTCTCATACTCGACGTGCGCGGTCGAGATGGTGATGCCGCGGGCTTTTTCTTCCGGTGCGCCGTCGATCTGATCGTAGGCTTTGAAGTCACCGAAGTATTTGGTGATAGCCGCGGTCAGAGTGGTCTTGCCGTGGTCAACGTGGCCGATGGTGCCGATGTTGACGTGCGGTTTATTGCGTTCAAACTTTTCCTTAGCCATGATGGCCTCCTTTTGTTTCGAGGGAGGTCCGCAACGGTTGCGGACCCCCTGATTTGCTGACGCTTACGCGTATTTCGCCTGGATCTCTTCCGAGATGTTCTGCGGCACCGGATCGTAGTGATCGAACTGCATGGTGAACTGGGCGCGGCCCGAGCTCATCGAACGCAGGGTGTTGATGTAGCCGAACATGTTGGCCAGCGGCACGAAGGCGTCGATGGCGATGGCGTTGCCGCGGTTCTCCTGGCCGGACACCTGGCCGCGGCGGGAGGTCAGGTCGCCGATGATGCCGCCGGTGTATTCTTCCGGGGTGATCACTTCGACCTTCATCACCGGCTCGAGCAGTTTCGCGCCAGCTTTGCGCATGCCTTCGCGCATGCACATGCGGGATGCGATTTCAAAGGCCAGAACCGAGGAGTCCACGTCGTGGAACTTACCGTCGATCAGGGCAACCTTGAAGTCGATCACCGGGAAGCCTGCCAGCGGACCGGAGTCCATGACCGACTGGATGCCCTTCTCGACGCCCGGGATGTATTCCTTCGGAACCGCACCGCCGACGATGCGGGATTCGAAGGAGTAGCCTTCGCCGGCTTCGGTCGGGGAGATGATCAGCTTCACCTCGGCGAACTGGCCCGAACCACCCGACTGTTTCTTGTGGGTGTAGGTGTGCTCGACCTCTTTGGAGATGGTCTCGCGGTAGGCCACCTGCGGCGCACCGATGTTCGCCTCGACCTTGAACTCGCGCTTGAGGCGGTCCACCAGGATGTCCAGGTGAAGTTCGCCCATGCCCTTCATGATGGTCTGACCGGACTCGATGTCGGTCTCGACGCGGAAGGACGGGTCTTCGGCGGCCAGACGAGCCAGACCCTGGGACATCTTCTCCTGGTCGGCCTTGGTTTTCGGCTCGACCGCGATCTCGATCACCGGATCGGGGAAGGTCATGGTTTCCAGAACGACCGGGTCGTTGACGGCGCAGAGGGTGTCACCGGTGGTGGTGTCCTTCAGGCCTGCCAGCGCGATGATGTCGCCTGCGAACGCTTCCGTGATTTCCTCACGGTTGTTCGAGTGCATCATCATCATCCGGCCAACGCGCTCTTTCTTGCCTTTGGTCGAGTTCAGCAGGGTGTCGCCCTTGTTCATCACGCCGGAGTAGATCCGGGTGAAGGTCAGGGAGCCGACGAACGGGTCGTTCATGATTTTGAACGCCAGGCCCGCGAAGGCCATGTTGTCGTCCGCGCGGCGGGCGATGTTACGCTCTTCGTTCTCGTCGCCCGGCTTGAAGCCCATGTAGTCGACAACGTCCAGCGGGCTGGGCAGGTAGTCGATCACGGCGTTGAGCAGCGGCTGAACGCCTTTGTTCTTGAACGCGGAACCGCCCAGGACCGGAACGAAGTGCAGCGCCAGGGTGCCCTTGCGCAGCAGTTTGCGCAGGGTCGGCACGTCGGGCTCTTCGCCTTCCAGGTAGGCTTCCATGGCGTCGTCGTCTTCTTCGACGGCGGCCTCGATCATCTTGCCGCGCCACTCTTCGGCCATGTCCTTGAGCTCGTCGCGGATCTCGGCGTGGACCCAGGAGGCGCCCAGGTCTTCACCCTGCCACAGCCACTCTTTCATGGTGACCAGGTCGATCAGGCCTTCCAGCTCGTTCTCTGCGCCGATCGGAATGCCGACCGGAACCGCACGGGCGCCGGTGCGGTCTTCGATCATGCGGACGCAGTTGAAGAAGTCGGCGCCGATCTTGTCCATCTTGTTGACGAACACCATGCGCGGAACCTTGTAGCGGTCAGCCTGGCGCCACACGGTTTCGGTCTGGGGCTCAACACCGGCGTTGGCGTCGAGAACGCAGACAGCACCGTCGAGAACCGCCAGCGAACGCTCGACTTCGATGGTGAAGTCGACGTGGCCGGGGGTGTCGATGATGTTCAGGCGGTGCTTCGGGGTGTCAGCGGTCTTGCCGTCCTCGGTGCGCTCCCAGAAGGTGGTGGTCGCAGCCGAGGTGATGGTGATGCCGCGTTCCTGCTCCTGCTCCATCCAGTCCATGGTGGCTGCACCGTCGTGCACCTCACCGATGTTGTGGGATTTGCCGGTGTAGAACAGGATGCGCTCGGAGCAGGTGGTCTTGCCTGCATCGATGTGCGCCATGATACCGAAGTTACGGTACAGTTCGAGGGGATATTCGCGTGCCATAGGTCTAGGTCCTCTAGCTTACCAGCGATAATGGCTGAAGGCTTTGTTCGCCTCGGCCATCTTGTGGGTGTCTTCGCGCTTCTTGACCGCGGTGCCACGGGACTGGACGGCGTCCAGCAGCTCGCCTGCGAGGCGCTCTTCCATGGTGTTTTCGTTGCGGTTGCGGGCAGCAGCGATCAGCCAGCGGATGGCCAGCGCTTCGCGGCGCTCGGGGCGGACTTCAACCGGAACCTGGTAGGTCGCGCCGCCAACACGGCGGGAGCGGACCTCGACGGACGGTTTGATGTTGTCCAGCGCTTCGTGGAAAACTTCAACCGGAGCGCGCTTGATCTTGCCTTCAACGCGGTCGAACGCGTTGTAGACGATGCGCTCTGCGACCGACTTCTTGCCGTCGATCATCAGGTTGTTCATGAACTTGGTCAGAACGCGGTCGCCGAACTTGGCGTCGGGCAGGACTTCGCGTTTTTCAGCGGCGTGACGACGTGACATATCAGCCTCTCCTTCTTACTTAGGACGCTTCGCGCCGTACTTCGAGCGGCGCTGCTTACGGTCTTTGACGCCCTGGGTATCCAGAACACCGCGCAGGATGTGGTAACGGACACCCGGAAGGTCTTTTACACGGCCGCCGCGGATCAGAACCACGGAGTGTTCCTGAAGGTTGTGGCTTTCACCGGGGATGTAGGAGATCACTTCGAAACCGTTGGTCAGGCGGACCTTCGCGACTTTCCGCATAGCGGAGTTCGGCTTCTTCGGAGTGGTGGTGTACACGCGGGTGCAGACGCCGCGCTTCTGCGGGCACTGCTCGAGGTGCTGGGACTTCGAAACTTTGCGTTTCGGCTGACGCGGCTTGCGGATCAGCTGCTGGATCGTTGGCATTCAGGTATTCCCCGTTTAGCAACTTGTCATGCACGCCGGCGCGTGCGGGTGATTTCGCTGCACCTGTGCGTCCACAAGCGCAAAAACCGCAATCGCTCCCATTCCGAGGTGAGACGACGCGGTGTGTTTACAGAGGATCCGGGTGGTAAAAGTGCCCGGACCTTGAGCCACTGCAATTTTGAATTCGGCTGACGAAGAATACACTCCGGGTGCCGGATAGGCGCGCGTATATGGGGAGTCGCGGGGGTTGTCAACAGCAGCCGGGCGCCGCGGCCCGGCGCGGCGGTTGCCAGCGGGCCTCCGCACCGCCATAGTCGCCGGCGCAGGCATTGGCAACAAGCGGATTTCACTATGCAGGTCATCGGGCTGTGCCGGTTCTCCTACCCGGCCATCGGCGGGTTCCAGGTCGAGCACGGAACGATGGCGGAGCGCATCGCCTATCTCTACTCGGACGCGCGGATGGAGGAGCGGTTCCGGCTGTTCGAGACCGTCGCCCTGCCCTCGCTCCGGGCGCAGAGCGATCCCGATTTCGATCTGGTCATCGTGACCGGCGACAGCCTGCCCCGGCAGCACCGCGACCGGCTGTGCGACCTGACCGCCGGCCTGCCGCAGGTGCGGATTGCGGCAGAGCCGCCGCGCCGCCACCGCGAGGTGATGAAGGAACTGCTGAACCGCGCCCGCCGCGACCCGGACCGGCCCTGCCTGCAGTTCCGCTTCGACGACGATGACGCGGTGGCGGGCGAATTCGTCGAGCGGCTGCGCGAAACCGCGGCCGACTGCGCGCCGCTGCTGGCCAAGACGGACACCGCGGCGATCGATTTCAACCGCGGCTACATCGCCGAGTTCAGCGCCGCCGGGATCGCCGCCACAGACCCCGCGGTGCACCCTTACTTCACCGCGGCGCTGGCGATGTATGCGGCCGGCGGCTGCCGCAAGTCTGTCATGAACTTCGCCCACCACCGCATCCACCACCATATGCCCACGGTGACGGTGACCGACGTGCCGATGTGGGTACGCAGCCACAACCGGTTCAACGACTCCCGCCAGGAGCGCGCCAGACCGGCGGCGGTGGCGCCTCTGACTCCGAAGCAGGAACGCGAATTCGCAACGGTGTTCGGCATCGACGCTGCCCGGGTGCGCGCGGTCTTCAGCGCAGGACAGGACGGCGCCGGCGGCCCGCCTGGCGCTCCCGGTAGAAGGTGAACACCCCGGCCCCGGCCACAACGGCCGCGCCCAGAAGGGTCAGCGCATCCGGCCATTCGCCGAACACCAGCCAGCCCAGCAGCAGCGCCCACAGCAATCCGCTGTAGCGCAGCGGCGCAATCACCGCGATCTCGCCCACCCGCATGGTCATCACCGAACACAGGTAGCCCGCGAAGATGAACAGGGCGGCACCGCCCAGGATCAGCAGCTCCGCTGCGCCCATCGGCTGCCACTCGACCGCAGCGGAACTGGCGACGCCGAAGGCCAGCACCGACAGCGAGGACATCAGCGTCACCGTTGTCGAGGGCACCTCCGGCGGCATCCGGCGGGTCGCCAGGTCGCGGGCGGTGATGCAGGCCACCGCCGCCAGCGCGTAAAGCGCGCCGTCGCTGAACCCCTCCGGCCCCGGCCGCACGATCAGCAGCATGCCGCAGAAACCCGCGGCAATCGCCGCCAGCCGGCGCCAGCCCACGGGTTCACGCAGAAACAGGGCCGCGCTCAGCGTCACCGCCAGCGGCAGCACCTGCAGCACCGCGGTGACATTGGCAAGCGGCATCAGCATCAGCGCCGTCAGGAACAGGTAGGTGGCCGCGACCTCGCCGCCGCAGCGCAGGGCGATCATGCCCCAGGCCCGGCGCGGCAGCCGCAGCTGCAGACCGCCCATCCGCCGCACCAGCAGGTAGATCAGGGCGCTGGCCGCCAGCCCGCGGACGGTCAGGATCTGCGGCAGCGGCAGCGTGCCGCCGATCATCTTGATCAGAACGTCATTGAAGGTATAGGCCGCCATCGCCCCCATCATCAGCAGCGCGCCGGTCTGGTTTGCTGTCATCGCCGCACCGCCGTTGTGATCATCCGCAGACCGTCTTTCATCCCTGTGTCCTCCCTGCCCCGCAACAGATAGCCCCGGCCGCAGATGTGAAAAAGCCCCCGCATGCATCCATGCGGGGGCTTTTCCGTTTGCCGTGTGCCGGAGCTTAGTCGCGGCTTTCCGGAGTATCGACCAGGTTGTCCAGGCCGCTGTCCATCGCGTCCTCGTCCATCACCGGCGCAGCCAGGGCTGCAGCGGCTTCGGCTTCCTCGCGGCGGGCTTCCAGTACCACGTTGTCGCGGCCCTGGGCGATCTGGCGCACCCGCTGGGTGGCGCCGCCGGTGCCGGCCGGGATCAGGCGGCCCACGATGACGTTCTCCTTGAGGCCGACCAGCTTGTCCTTCTTGCCCTGCACCGAAGCCTCGGTGAGAACCCGGGTGGTCTCCTGGAAGGAAGCCGCCGAGATGAAGGAACGGGTCTGCAGCGACGCCTTGGTGATGCCGAGCAGGATCGGTTCGCCCTGAGCCGGACGCTTGCCGCGGGCCAGCGCCTTCTCGTTGGCGGCATCGAACTCCTGCTTGTCGACATGTTCACCCTTCAGAAGGGTGGTGTCGCCGGAGTCGGAGATCTCCCACTTCTGCAGCATCTGGCGGACGATCACCTCGATGTGCTTGTCGTTGATCTTCACACCCTGCAGGCGGTAGACGTCCTGGACCTCGTCGATCATGTAGTTCGCCAGTGCCTCGACACCCATGATGGACAGGATGTCATGCGGCGCCGGGTTGCCGTCCATGATGTAGTCGCCCTTCTGGACAAAATCACCTTCCTGGACCGGAATGTGCTTGCCCTTGGGCACCATGTATTCGACGGGCTCCATCGACTCGTCCGACGGCTCGATCGAGATGCGGCGCTTGTTCTTGTAGTCGCGGCCGAAGCGCACGTAACCATCGATTTCGGCGATGATCGCGTGATCCTTCGGACGGCGGGCTTCGAACAGTTCCGCAACGCGCGGCAGACCACCGGTAATGTCCTTGGTCTTGGCGCCTTCGCGCGGAATACGCGCGACAACGTCACCGGCCAGGATCTGCTGGCCGTCTTCGACCGACAGAATGGCATCCACGGACATCGGGTAGGTCAGCGGGTTGCCCTGATCGTTGCGCACCGGCTCGCCGTTGCTGTCGACCAGGATGATTTCCGGCTTCAGCTCGGAGCCCTTCGGAGCCGCACGCCAGTCGATCACGATCTTCTGGGTCATGCCGGTGGCTTCGTCGGTCTCGTCGCGGACAGCCAGGCCCGAGATCAGGTCGACATACTTCGCGGTACCCGGCTTCTCTGCGATGATCGGCAGAGTATAGGGATCCCACTCGAACAGCTTGTCGCCGCGGCTGACCTGCTGGCCTTCCTTGACGAACAGCTTGGAGCCGTAGCCCAGCTTGTGGCTGGCGCGCTCTTCGCCGTGCTCGTCCTGGATGATCAGCTTCATGTTGCGGCCGACAACCAGGGTCTCGCCGTTGGCGTTCTCCAGGGTCTGCGGCATCTCGAAGACGATCTTGCCGGACTGCGAGGCTTCCAGGAACGACTGCTGGCCGCCCTGGGCAACGCCGCCGATGTGGAAGGTCCGCATGGTCAGCTGGGTGCCGGGTTCACCGATCGACTGCGCCGCGATGATGCCGACGGCCTCGCCGGTGTTCACGCGGGTGCCGCGGGCCAGGTCGCGGCCGTAGCACATGGCGCAGACACCCTCTTCCGATTCGCAGGTCAGCGGCGAGCGGATGCGGGTCGACTGCACGCCGGCCTCTTCCACTGCGTCGGCCATGCGCTCGTCGATCAGCTGGCCTGCGGCCACGATGATCTCTTCGGTGCCGGGCTTCTTGATGTCATCCGCAGCCACACGGCCCAGGATGCGCTCGCCCAGGGACGCCACGACTTCACCGTCGTTCACAGCCGCTTCCGCGGTGATCGCACGCTCGGTGCCGCAGTCGATCTCGCGAACGATGCAGTCCTGCGCCACGTCCACCAGACGGCGGGTCAGGTAACCCGAGTTCGCCGTCTTAAGCGCGGTATCCGACAGACCCTTACGGGCACCGTGGGTGGAGTTGAAGTACTCCAGAACGGTCAGGCCTTCTTTAAAGTTCGAGATGATCGGGGTCTCGATGATGTCGCCGTTCGGCTTGGCCATCAGGCCGCGCATGCCGCCCAGCTGCTTCATCTGGGTAACCGAGCCACGCGCGCCGGAGTGGGCCATCATGTAGACCGAGTTCGGTTCCATCACGGCGCCGTTCTCGTCCCGCTTGTCAGCGGAGATGGTGCCCATCATCGCTTCGGTGACCTTGTCGTTACACTTCGACCAGGCATCGACAACTTTGTTGTACTTTTCGCCCTGGGTGATCAGGCCGTCCATGTACTGCTGTTCGAAGTCCTTCACCTGCTCGCGGGTGTCGTCGACGATGGTCCACTTGGTGTCGGGGATCACCATGTCGTCCTTGCCGAAGGAGATGCCGGCCTTGAACGCTTCACGGAAGCCCATGGTCATGATCTGGTCGCAGAAGATGACCGACTCCTTCTGGCCGCAGTAGCGGTAGACGGTGTCGATGACCTGCTGAACCTCTTTCTTCCGCAGCAGGCGGTTGACCAGCTCGAAGGGTGCCTTGGCGTTCTTCGGCAGCAGCGCGCCCAGACGGACACGGCCCGGGGTGGTCTCAAAGCGCTTGAGAACCTCGTTGCCTTCCTCGTCGATCTGGGTGATCCGCGCGGTGATCTTGGAGTGCAGATGCACTTCGCCGGCGTCCAGCGCGTGCTGAACCTCGTCGATGGTGCCGAAGATCTTGCCTTCGCCGGGCATGCCTTCGCGTTCCAGGGTCACATAGTAGAGACCCAGGATCATATCCTGCGAGGGAACGATGATCGGCGCGCCGTTGGCGGGCGACAGAACGTTGTTCGTGGACATCATCAGGACGCGCGCTTCCAGCTGGGCCTCGAGGCTCAGCGGCACGTGCACGGCCATCTGGTCGCCGTCGAAGTCCGCGTTGAACGCCGAGCAGACCAGCGGGTGCAGCTGGATCGCCTTGCCTTCGATCAGCGTGGGTTCGAACGCCTGGATGCCGAGACGGTGCAGCGTCGGTGCGCGGTTCAGCATCACCGGATGCTCGCGGATCACCTCATCCAGGATATCCCAGACCTCGGGACGTTCTTTCTCGACCAGCTTCTTCGCCTGCTTCACGGTCGAGGACAGGCCCTTGGCCTCCAGACGCGAGTAGATGAAGGGCTTGAACAGCTCCAGCGCCATCTTCTTGGGCAGGCCGCACTGGTGCAGCTTCAGTTCCGGACCGGTCACGATCACCGAACGGCCGGAGAAGTCGACGCGCTTACCCAGAAGGTTCTGGCGGAAGCGGCCCTGCTTGCCTTTCAGCATGTCGGACAGCGACTTCAGCGGGCGCTTGTTGGCGCCGGTGATGACGCGGCCGCGGCGGCCGTTGTCGAACAGCGCGTCCACGGATTCCTGCAGCATCCGCTTTTCGTTGCGGACGATGATGTCCGGCGCGCGCAGCTCGATCAGCCGCTTCAGGCGGTTGTTCCGGTTGATCACGCGGCGGTACAGGTCGTTCAGGTCGGAGGTCGCAAAGCGGCCGCCGTCCAGCGGCACCAGCGGGCGCAGTTCCGGCGGGATGACCGGAATCACGGTCATGATCATCCATTCCGGACGGTTGCCCGATTCCAGGAAGGATTCCACGACTTTCAGACGCTTGATGATCTTCTTGGGCTTCAGTTCGCCGGTTGCTTCGGCCAGTTCGGCGCGCAGCTGCTCGGCTTCCGATTCCAGGTCAATCTGGGCCAGCATGTCACGGATCGCTTCAGCGCCGATGTTGGCGGTGAAGGCGTCCATGCCATAGGCGTCCTGGGCGTCCATGTACTCTTCTTCGGTCATCATCTGGCCGTACTGCAGGTCGGTCAGACCCGGCTCGATGACAACGTAGTTTTCAAAGTACAGAACCCGCTCCAGGTCGCGCAGGGTCATGTCCAGCATCAGGCCGATGCGGCTCGGCAGCGACTTCAGGAACCAGATGTGCGCAACCGGTGCGGCCAGTTCGATGTGGCCCATGCGCTCGCGGCGCACTTTCTGCAGGGTGACCTCGACGCCGCATTTCTCGCAGACGACGCCGCGGTATTTCATCCGCTTATATTTGCCGCACAGGCACTCGTAGTCTTTGATCGGGCCAAAGATCCGGGCGCAGAACAGGCCGTCGCGCTCCGGCTTGAAGGTCCGGTAGTTGATGGTCTCGGGCTTTTTGATTTCGCCATAGGACCAAGACAGGATCCGTTCCGGGCTGGCCAGCGAGACTTTGATTTCATCAAAGACCTTCGGCGGGGTCAGCGGGTTGAACGGGTTGTTGGTGATTTCCTGGTTCATTTTGATACCTCAAATCTTGCGGAAGGGGGGAACGGGAGAAGGGCGCGGGGCCCTTACTCCTCAACCTCCGCATCCAGGAGTTCCATGTTCAGGCCGAGGCCGCGGACTTCTTTGACCAGAACGTTGAACGATTCCGGCACGCCCGCCTCGAAGTTATCCTCGCCCTTGACGATCGACTCATAGACCTTGGTCCGGCCGGCGACGTCATCCGACTTGACGGTGAGCATCTCCTGCAGGGTGTAGGCGGCGCCGTAGGCTTCCAGAGCCCAGACTTCCATCTCACCGAAGCGCTGACCGCCGAACTGCGCCTTACCGCCCAGCGGCTGCTGGGTGACCAGCGAGTACGGGCCGGTGGAACGCGCGTGGATCTTGTCGTCCACCAGGTGGTGCAGCTTCAGCAGGTACTTGATGCCGACGGTCACGGGGCGCGCAAACTGCTCGCCGGTGCGGCCGTCGAACAGGATCGACTGGCCGGACTGGTCAAAGCCCGCACGCACCAGGGCGTCGTTCACATCGTCTTCCTTGGCGCCGTCGAAGACCGGCGTCGCAATCGGCACACCGCGGGTCACGTTGCCTGCGGCTTCGATCAGCGTGTCCTCGTCCATGTTGGCGATGCCTTCGTCGTAGACATCGTCGCCATAGGCGTGGTGCATCGCTTCGCGGACCGGGGTCAGGTCGCCCGAGCGGCGGTATTCCTGCAGCGCTTCGTCCACCTTGATGCCGAGGCCGCGCGCGGCCCAGCCCATGTGGGTCTCCAGGATCTGACCGACGTTCATCCGCGACGGCACGCCCAGCGGGTTGAGGCAGAAGTCGACCGGGGTGCCGTCGGCGAGGAACGGCATGTCCTCCATCGGCACCACTTTCGAGATCACACCTTTGTTGCCGTGACGGCCGGCCATCTTGTCGCCCGGCTGCAGCTTGCGCTTCACCGCGATGAAGACCTTGACCATCTTCATCACACCCGGCGGCAGGTCGTCGCCGCGGCGGACCTTCTCGACCTTGTCCTCGAAACGGGCGTCCAGGGCACGCTTCTGCGCCTCGTACTGCTCGTTCAGGGCCTCGACGATCTGGGCGTCCTGCTCATCCTCGAGGGCGAGCATCCACCACTGGCCGCGGGACAGGCTGTCCAGCAGCTCCTCATCGATCGGGGAACCGGCACGCACGCCTTTCGGGCCTTTGACGGCCACTTTGCCCAGAAGCATGTCGCGCAGGCGGGCATAGATGTTGCGGTCCAGGATCGCCAGCTCGTCGTCCCGGTCACGGGCCAGACGCTCGACTTCCTCACGCTCGATCTGCAGCGCACGCTCGTCTTTCTCCACGCCGTGGCGGTTGAAGACGCGCACCTCGACCACAGTACCGTAGTCGCCCGGCTTCACGCGCAGCGAGGTGTCGCGCACGTCAGATGCTTTCTCGCCGAAGATGGCGCGCAGCAGCTTCTCTTCCGGGGTCATCGGGCTTTCGCCCTTCGGAGTGATCTTGCCGACCAGAATGTCGCCCGGCTCCACATCGGCGCCGATGTAGACGATGCCCGCCTCGTCGAGGTTGCGCAGGGCTTCCTCGCCGACGTTCGGGATGTCGCGGGTGATTTCTTCCGGCCCAAGCTTGGTGTCACGGGCGGCGACTTCGAATTCCTCGATGTGGACCGAGGTGAAGACGTCGTCACGCGCGATGCGCTCGGAGATCAGGATCGAGTCTTCGTAGTTGTAGCCGTTCCACGGCATGAACGCGACAACCACGTTCTTGCCCAGAGCCAGTTCGCCCATATCGGTCGACGGGCCGTCGGCAATCACTTCGCCCTTGGCAACCGTGTCGCCCACCTTGACCAGAGGCTTCTGGTTGATGGTGGTGTTCTGGTTGGACCGCTGGAACTTGCGCAGACGGTAGATGTCCACGCCCGCATCGCCCAGCTCCAGATCCTCGGTGGCCCGGATCACGATACGCTGCGCATCGACCTGGTCGATGATGCCCGCACGCTTGGCCTGGATGGCGGCGCCGGAGTCGATCGCAACCTTTTCCTCGATGCCGGTGCCAACCAGCGGCGCCTCGGCCCGCAGCAGCGGAACCGCCTGACGCTGCATGTTCGAGCCCATCAGAGCGCGGTTGGCGTCGTCGTTTTCCAGGAACGGGATCAGCGAGGCCGCAACCGAGACCAGCTGCTTCGGCGACACGTCGATCAGGTCCACGCTTTCGCGCGGCGCCAGGGTGTAGTCGCCGGACTGGCGGGTGGAGACCAGCTCGTTGATGAACTTGCCGGTTTCGTCCAGGGTCGCGTTCGCCTGCGCCACGGTGTGGCGCATTTCCTCGGTCGCCGACATGTAGTGCACTTCGTCGGTCACCTGGCCTTCGTTCACAACCCGGTAGGGGGTTTCGATGAAGCCGTACTTGTTGACGCGCGCGAAGGTCGCCAGCGAGTTGATCAAACCGATGTTCGGGCCTTCCGGGGTCTCAATCGGGCACATCCGGCCATAGTGGGTCGGGTGCACGTCGCGGACCTCGAAGCCGGCGCGCTCGCGGGTCAGGCCGCCCGGGCCAAGCGCCGACAGGCGGCGTTTGTGGGTGACTTCCGACAGCGGGTTGGTCTGGTCCATGAACTGCGACAGCTGCGAGGAGCCGAAGAATTCACGCACCGCCGCCGCCGCGGGTTTCGCGTTGATCAGGTCCTGCGGCATCACGGTGTCGATCTCGACGGAGGACATCCGCTCCTTGATCGCACGCTCCATGCGCAGCAGGCCGACGCGGTACTGGTTTTCCATCAGCTCGCCGACGGAGCGCACGCGGCGGTTGCCCAGGTGGTCGATGTCGTCGACATCGCCGCGGCCGTCACGCAGGTCGACCAGCGCCTTGATGCAGGCGACGATGTCTTCCTTGCGCAGGGTGCGCTGGGTGTCCTCGGCGTCCAGTGCCAGGCGCATGTTCATCTTCACGCGGCCGACGGCGGACAGGTCGTAACGCTCGGAGTCGAAGAACAGGGTGTCGAACAGCGCCGATGCGGCCTCGACGGTGGGCGGCTCGCCCGGGCGCATCACGCGGTAGATGTCCATCAGCGCGCTGTTGCGGTCCATGTTCTTATCTTGCGCCATGGTGTTGCGCATGTACGGGCCGACGTTGACGTTGTCGATGTCCAGCACCGGAATGTCGGTGATGCCCGCGTCCAGCAGCTCCTTCAGGGAGCCGCCGATCAGCTCGCCGTCCTTGTCGTATTCCAGGGTCAGCTCATCGCCGGCCTCGACGTAGATCGCGCCGTTGTCCTCGTTGATGATGTCCTTGGCCACAAACTTGCCGACGATGTGGTCGAAGGGCACCAGCAGCTCGGTGATGGAGCCTTCCTCGATCATCTTCTTGACGGCGCGCGGGGTGACCTTCTTGCCGGCCTCGCAGATGATCTCGCCGGTGGCAGCGTCCACCAGGTCGTAGGTCGGGCGGGTGCCGCGCACGCGTTCCGGGAAGAACGGGGTGACCCAGCCGCGGGATTTCTCCAGCTTGAAGGAGACGGTGTTGTAATAGGCATCCATGATGCCTTCCTGATCCAAGCCCAGGGCATAGAGCAGGGTGGTCACCGGCAGCTTGCGGCGGCGGTCGATACGGGCAAAGACGATGTCCTTGGCGTCGAACTCAAAGTCCAGCCAGGAGCCGCGGTACGGGATGATGCGGCAGGCGAACAGCAGCTTGCCCGAAGAGTGGGTCTTGCCCTTGTCGTGGTCGAAGAACACGCCCGGCGAGCGGTGCATCTGGGACACGATCACGCGCTCGGTGCCGTTCACGATAAAGGTGCCGTTCGGGGTCATCAGGGGCATGTCGCCCATGAAGACGTCCTGCTCCTTGATGTCCTTCACCGACTTGGCGCCGGTGTCCTCGTCGACATCGAACACGATCAGGCGCAGGGTGACCTTCAGCGGCGCGCTGTAGGTCATGTCGCGCTGCATGCACTCTTCGACGTCGTATTTCGGCTTTTCAAACGAGTACTTCACGAACTCCAGAACGGAGGTTTCGTTGAAATCCTTGATCGGGAAAACCGACTGGAACACACCTTTGATGCCTTCGCCGTCCAGCGGCTCTGCTGCATCGCCGGAGCGCAGGAAAAGGTCATAAGAAGATTTCTGCACCTCGATGAGGTTCGGCATCTCCAGCACTTCGCGGATTTTGCCGTAATATTTGCGTAGACGTTTCTGGCCAAGGAACGATTGAGCCATGTCAGATGTCACCTTTCGAGTTCTCACCGGTCAAGGATGCCGCCGGGCCCCGGCTCCTTGCCCATACGAGACAGCGTGTTCGGATCAATTCATGGCCACCGTCCCGAAGGCAGCCTCCCGATCCCTTGAACCCCGCCTGAAAAAGCGCCCTGTCAGAAGGCCCTTTTTAAGACAGGTTCGGCTGGGCCCGGAAAATCCGGACCCAGCCAAATTCCTGATGCATCAGAAATGCACCAGAGACAGTGCTTAGGCCAGCTCGACTTCGGCGCCAGCTGCTTCCAGCTTGCCTTTGATGTCTTCCGCTTCGTCCTTGGACACGCCTTCTTTGATCTTGCCGCCAGCTTCGACCAGCTCTTTGGCTTCTTTCAGGCCCAGGCCGGTGATGCCGCGGACTTCCTTGATCACGTTGATCTTGGACGCGCCGGCGTTCTTCAGAACGACGTCGAATTCGGTCTTCTCTTCTTCGGCTGCACCGCCGGCGTCGCCGCCAGCTGCCATGACAACCGCGCCGCCTGCTGCGGGCTCGATGCCGTATTCGTCTTTCAGGATGGTTTTCAGTTCTTGTGCTTCCAGCAGGGTCAGACCCACGATGCTTTCTGCGAGTGCTTTCAGATCAGCCATTGTATCAGCTCTTTCCGTTTACAGTATGTGTGTTCCAACGTGCGGGCTTCAGCCCCACGCCAGCCATTCAGTGCCAACCGCTTACGCAGCTTCCGCCTTCTCTTCGATGGTCGAAAGGATGCTTGCGATGTTGCTTGCAGGTGCGCCAATCGCGCCGGCGATGTTGGAAGCGGGTGCGCCAATGCAGCTTGCGATCTGAGCAATGAGCTCGTCGCGGGACGGCATTTTCGACACGGCTTCGACACCGGCACGGTCCAGAGCGTTCTCACCCATCGCACCGCCAAGGATCTCAAACTTTTTGTTTTCCTTGGCGAAATCCTCGGCCACTTTCGCAGCGGACACGGGATCTTCGGAGTAGGTCAGAACGGTCATCCCTGTCAGCAGGCCGGCCATGCTTGCACACGGCTTACCCTCGAGGGCGATTTTGGCGAGCCTGTTCTTGGCAACACGCACGGAGCTGTTCGCGTCACGGGCACGTGCGCGCAGGTCCTGCATCTCGGCAACTGTCAGACCGGCGTAGTGAGCTACCACCACGACGCCAGAGCTTTCGAAGATCTGGCCGAGTTCCTCGACCACTTTCTCTTTCTGGGCTCTATCCACAGTTCTCTCCAAGTTAGGGATGCTTGCGCATCCCGGCTCATATTTGCCGGCTCAGGAAGAACCGGCGTTCAGGTCCGTTTTACGGGATGAGCCAAATCCGCCCGAGGGATTGAAAACCCCCGATCTTCTTGGTCTGTACCCGTCTCAGGAGGGAAATTAAGGCCCGATCGGAGGCCACCCACCATCTTGGACGAAATGAAATAAAGCGCACGACGAATCGCACGCTTTATCTCGTAGCCGTAGTTAGTCCCATTTGCGGGGATTTCCAAGGGCAAATCCGCCCCGCAGGCCAAGTTTGCCCGGCACACCGCCGCGGCAGGCCCCGGCCGCGCCGCCACTGCGGTGTGCCGGGCAAGGCACAGCTTCCGCAGGGTTTCCGCCGCCGCCTCGACAAGCCGCCGCCGCCCGCTCCATACCGGAACCATTGACCCGCAGCGCCCCGTGTCTCCCGCATGCAGCTTACCACCGACCTCATCGCCCGCAACGGGGATCACAGCATTGCCCATCAGCACGGCAGCGGCAGCAGGCTGTTCGTCTGCCTCAGCGGCGTCGGCACCAAGCGGCATGAGATGCCGCCCTTCGAGTTCCCCGGCACCGCCTCGGACGGCGGACGCAACCACATCCTGATGGTCGCGGAAAAGCGCCGCAGCTGGATGAACGACCCGGACCTCACCGCCCTCATCGTCCAGGAGATCGAACGCATCCGGGTGCAGTTCTCGATCACCGAGACGGTCACCCTGGGCAACAGCATGGGCGGCTTCATGGCACTGGTGCTGCCGCAGCTCACCCGGATCGACCGCGCCATCGCCTTCTCGCCGCAATTCTCCATGCACCCGGAGCACGTGCCGGAGGAAACCCGCTGGCAGTACTGGCGCCGCCGCTTCCCGCCCTACCGGTTCGAGACGGTTGGCTCCCTCGACCCGGAGCGATGCGGGCACTTCATCTTTCACGGAGATGCGCCGGAGGAGGAGATCCATTGGCGCCGCTTCCCGGCCGGCCGCAGCATCCACCATTACATTCTGGAGGGCACCGGCCACAATCTGGTCGCCGGGCTGAAGGCGCAGGGGCTGCTGGCCCGCACCGTGCAGCTGGCCGCCGCAGGCAAGCCCCGGCTGCTGCGGCTGCTGCTGGAGCAGCACTACGGCCCCTGCCGCCGCGGGTTGCGCTGAGCGCCCGCATGCCGGCGCCCGACAAGGAAAAGGCCCGGCCGGATCAGATCCGCCGGGCCTTCTGGCATCAGCTGCGCTTCCGATTACTCGGTGACAGCGTTGTCCACATCAACCGTGATGCCCGGACCCATGGTCGAGGACAGGTTGATCTTTTTCATGTAGGCGCCTTTTGCGCCGGCCGGCTTGGCTTTGGCCACGGCCGACACGAAGGCACGGACGTTTTCGACCAGCTTGGCTTCGTCGAAGGACGCTTTGCCGACGCCGGCATGCACAACGCCGCCTTTTTCCGCCTTGAACTGCACTTCGCCGCCCTTGGCTGCTTCCACGGCCGCTTTCACGTCCATGGTCACGGTGCCGACTTTCGGGTTCGGCATCAGGTTGCGCGGGCCCAGGATTTTGCCCAGACGGCCGACGACCGGCATCATGTCCGGGGTTGCGATGCAGCGGTCAAAGTCGATCTTGCCGCCCTGGATCGCTTCCATCAGGTCTTCGGCGCCGACGATGTCTGCGCCAGCCGCGGTGGCTTCGTCCGCTTTCGGGCCGCGGGCGAAGACGGCTACGCGCATGTCCTTGCCGGTACCGTTCGGCAGGCCGACCACGCCGCGGACCATCTGGTCAGCGTGGCGGGTGTCGACGCCCAGGTTCATGGCGATCTCGACGGTCTCGTCGAACTTGGCGTTGGCGTTGGCCTTGATCAGGGCAACAGCTTCTTCCACGGACAGGTTTTCCTTGCCAGCGAAAGCTTCGCGCGCGGCGCGGGTGCGTTTACCGAGCTTTGCCATCTTACTTCACCTCGATGCCCATGGAGCGGGCAGAGCCCAGGATGATCTGCATTGCCGCGTCGATGTCGTTGGCGTTCAGATCTTTCATCTTGGCTTCGGCGATCTCTTTCACCTGGGCCACGGTCACGGTGCCGACGGTTTCGCGCGACGGGTTGTTCGCGCCGGATTTCACCTTGGCCGCCTTCTTCAGGTAGTAAGACGCGGGTGGCGTCTTGATGTCCATGGTGAAGGACTTGTCCTGATAGTAGGTGATCACGGTCGGGCACGGCGCACCGGGTTCCATGTCTGCGGTCTTGGCGTTGAACGCCTTGCAGAATTCCATGATGTTGATGCCGCGCTGACCCAGGGCCGGGCCGACGGGCGGAGAGGGGTTTGCCTGACCTGCAGGAACCTGCAGCTTCATCGAACCAACAAGCTTCTTAGCCATTTGGTTTTCCTTTCAACGAGGACGGAACGCGTTCCGCCCGGAGAGTGTTGCGTGGTCGGATTTCAGGATCGCGATCCCTTGATCTCCCACGAGAGAATCTCGCCCGAAGACGATTGGGCGCGTTTACAGGGGAATGCGGGAGTTGGCAAGTGGTAGCTGAGCTACGCACGATCAGTCACCAATCCATGTTCGCTGCATCATCCCACATTCGCGTCAGACCCTCTAGAAAAGCCTTCATATCTTCTACGGTACGCATGGCACGTTGGTACTTGCCGTTAGTCACGTACGTCAGGATGCACGGAAGGTTGGTTTCAATGTATAGCTTCGCTGGCTCTCTCTTCCCGGACCAAAGCTGACTCAAAAAACGTTCGATCCTTTCAAAATCACGCCGCTGATCGTAATCACTTTCGGTTACAAATGCGAAGCTACCAGATTTTGGAGCGTCCAAAATCTTTAGTGGAACCGCGCCGACTTTGGAATGAAACTGGAAAGTGGAGCCATCCTTTCCAAACGAGCCATGAGCAACATAGTTTCTTATCTCGGTGCGTAAAGCGAGTATGTCGTCGCAAGCACGCTTGTCCGCGGGATCAGCATAGTTAAAAACCAATCGGCATTTGTCCCCAAAGTTCCCATTGAGGAGGTCTGTAATTTCCCGACCATTCTTCAGCTTCCCCAGCAGCACGGCCACATGAACCAAAGCCTGCTCACACCAAGCAAAAAATGCATCCACCGCTGCCTCGTGGAGCCAGTCAGCTTGCTGTTTGTATTCAAAGCTGGGAAAGCTAAATGTGGCCCATATACTCCCCTCATGATCACCACTGCCTTTTTCGTGATGAACCTCGCCCTTCGAAGCTTCAGCTTGATCGCGGAGATTTTCGGATCGCCCCCTAAGGAAGAGGTATTTCTCCCAGAGCGAATGACACTTTGAGACTAGATTGAGATTGTCTGTGCCTGCTGCCTGGTCAGCCCTCCACAAAAAGTACCGCTTAGCAGCTTTCATTCCTTTTTCGAGCTGTCGATAAAGGCCTTGCGGGTCCCCATTTTCTGGAACAATGATCCGCATTCCGAATTTTTCGTAGTTTACCCTGTAAATCTGCCCTTTGTACTCCACAGGTATGGAGTAAGCGAGCTTCTCGAAGGGACCTGAGTACTCAAATTCCAGCAGGTCCACCAACAGCATAAACACTCTATAGTAGTCACTGTGCGGCAACCCCCTATGCACGCGCCACTCTCGCGGGAGATGCGGGCCAGATCGAGGTACTCTCAGGGGAGCCATTGCACGCGTAACGCTCTCGCGGAGCTGTTCCAAAGAAAAATCTTTCAAAATTGTCACCCCCGGAATGAAACGTCAAAAATGCTGCCAGAGCATGAGTAGCACAGATAACTTTTTACGAACCCAAACAAAAAACGCCGCGTTGAACCCAACGCGGCGCCTCAAATTCCACTGTGGGATCAATCACCCCTGCTTGGTGACCTGGGTGAAGTCCAGCTCCACCGGGGTCTCGCGGCCGAAGATCGACACGGTGACCTTGAGCTTCTGGTTGTCGTCGTCGACTTCTTCGACCATGCCGTCGAAATCCTCGAACGGGCCGTCGTTCACTTTGACCTTCTCGCCCACCTCGAAGGTGATCAGGGTGCGCGGTGCCTCGACGCCTTCCTCGACGCGGCCCAGGATGCCCTGCACCTCGGCGTCGCGCATCGGCATCGGGCGCCCCTGCGGGCCGAGGAAGCCGGTGACCCGGTTGATCGAGGAGATCAGGTGATAGCCGCGGTCCGACATTTCCATGTGCACCAGCACGTAGCCGGGCATGAAGCGGCGTTCGGTCGAGACCTTCTTGCCGCGGCGGATCTCGATCACCTCTTCGGTGGGGACCAGAACCTCGTCGATCTCGTCCTCAAGGCCCTGTTCTGCGACCGAGGTGCGGATCTGCTCTGCGATTTTCTTTTCGAAGTTCGAAAGAACGCTGACCGAATACCACCGTTTCGCCATGAACCGTTGTCCTTGTTCTGCCGGGCGGGCCTTTGCCGCGCCGCTGCCTGATCATCCCGCTGCAGCCGAAACGCTGCGCTCTCCAACAAAAAGCGGCGTGCAAACCGAATCGCTGCACGCCCGCCTCAATAGTTCCGGATCACCTACCGCCCATTGCTGCCAAGATCAAGGGCCGCCAAGATAAAGGCCTGCGCGGCAGGGGACGCCTGAAAACCGCTGCGGGCTTACCCGAACATCCCCAGAAGCCCTTGCAGGCCAAAGCGGATCAGCAGATCGACCAGCGCAAAGAACAGCGCCGTCAGCGCCGCCATGATGAACACCATGACCGTGGTCAGCAGCACTTCGCGGCGGGTCGGCCAGACGACCTTGGATACTTCGGCGCGAACCTGCTGGATGAACTGAACGGGGTTGATAGTCGCCATACTGGGGGTGTCTCTCTGCTAGCAGTCAGGGCGATGTAACCGGTGGCGGGCCTGAATTCAAGCCCCGCACCGCCTGCCCGGCCCTCCTCCCCCTCCCGCGCCGTTGCGCGGGCAGCGGACGCTGGGTCAATCCAATTTTAATCCACTACTGGCAAAAATGACTCCAGCGGTTCCCTGCGGCCGATCGCGCCGCTTCGGGGGCCGGACTGCGTGAATTATCGAGATAGGATGCCATGACGCCCGCATATTCCTTGTCCCAGGCCGAACAGTTCGAACGCGATGCCCAGTTGGAGGATGCCGCCATGGCCTACGCCGGCATCCTGTCGCGCAATCCCAGGAACACCCGCGCCCAAAGCGCGCTGGAAGGCTTGCGAAAACGGCTCGACACCCAGACGGACCCGTCCCCCGTGCATCAGGCCGGGCTGGAGGCCGCGCTGGCGGAGGGCCGCCATTTCGAGGCCGCGGAAAGCTGCGGCGCGCTGCTCAAGACCTTCCGCGAATCGCATTTCCTGTGGGATTTCCTGGGCCGTTGCCATCTGTCCGCCGGCCATCTGGACAATGCCGCCACCTGCCTGAACAAGGCGGCGGGCCTCAACCCGCGCGCCGCAGGCACCTATGCCGCGATGGGCCGGGTGAAGACCGCCCGCGGCGAACTGGACAACGCCATGGCGCTGTTCGACAAGGCGCTGTCGCTCAGCGCGGGCTGCCTGCAGGCGGTGCACGGCAAGGCAGAGGTGCTGATCCAGCAGGGCCGCAGCCGGAAGGCCGCGGTCATGCTGCGCAAGGCGGTGGCCCAGGCACCGGATAACGCCGGGCTGCACTTCACGCTGGCGGGCCTGCTGAACCGGCAGGGCGCCGCGGCGGAGGCCAAGGAGCATTACAGCCGGGCCGTCAGGCTGAACCCCGCCCTGACAGAGGCGCAGTACCAGCTCGGCCTGCTGCTGAAGGCGGAAGGCGCCTTCGCCGCTGCCCTGCCCTGTTTCGACAAGGTGCTGAAAGCCAACCCCGCCGATGACCGCGCCCGCACCCAGCGGCTGCATGTGCTGGCGGAGCTGTGCGACTGGAAATGGCTGCCGGAATATTCAGACCACCGCCGCCAGCTGGGCCTGCGCGGCAGCGGCTGCGACCCCAGCGCGCTGATGCTGATGGAGGACAACCCCGATCTGCTGCGCGCCCGCGCACAGGCCAATGCCGGCGACCTGTTCGGTGCTGCGGAGCTGAACAGCACCCCGCCCGCCGGGCAGCGGCCGGACCGGCTGCGGATCGGCTACTTCTTTGCTGCCGGCGATGCCGCTTCGGTGCTGGAGCAGCACGGCGCCATGCTCGCTGCCCACGACCGGACCCGGTTCGACATCCGCGCCTATGCCATCGGGGCCGGCCTGCCGGACACCGCTGCACAGGCGTTTGCCGGACTGAATTGCGGGATCACGGTTCTGGACAGCGGCGGCGCCGGCCAGATGGCCGGCACCGTGAAGGCGGACCGGCTGGATGCCGCGGTGGACCTCTCCGGATATTCCGGCGGCGGCGCGCTGCAGCTGTTTGCCGCCCGCCTGGCGCCGCTGCACATCGCCTTCCCCGGCTACCCCGGCACCCTGGGCACCGCGGCCTACGACTACCTGATCAGCGACGCCGCCGCCTGCCCGCCCGGCAGCGAACGCTATCACAGCGAACACCTCCTGCGCCTGGCCGGCGGTTTCCAGGCCGCCGCTCCGGCCGCGCCGTCCGCCGCCCCGGACCGGGCAGCCTGCGGCCTGCCCGAAGCAAGCTTCGTCTTCTGCAGCTTTGCCAGCGGCAGCCGGATCACGCCGCTGGAATTCGATATCTGGATGCGGCTGCTGCAAGGCGCCCCGGACAGCGTGCTGTGGCTGCGGGACAACGGCGAGCACGCCGTATCCAACCTGCGCCGCGCCGCCGCCGCCCGCGGGACAGACCCGGACCGCCTGATCTTTGCCCCGGCTGCCAGCCGCGCGGACCACCGGGTCCGGCTGCCGCTGGCGGACCTGTTCCTGGACAGCTTCACCGTGAACGCCACCGCCGATGCACGCGACGCTTTGGCCGCGGGGGTTCCGGTGCTGACGCTGCCGGGCCGGCAATTCGCCGCCCGCACCTCGGCCAGCCTGCTGCACTCGGCCGGACTGCCGGAGCTGATTGCCGAAAACACCCGGGACTACGAAGCCAAGGCCGCAGCTCTGGCCCCGGACAGTAACGCCCGCACCGCGCTGCGCGGCAAGCTCCGCAGCCGGCAGCAGACCGCCGCGCTGTTCAGCCCGGAACGGCTGGCCCGCCAGGTGGAGCGCGCCTTTGACGCCGCCTGCGAGCGGCAGCTGCAGGGGCTGGCGCCGGGCCACATCGATCTGGAGTGAGGAGACACGCCAAACGGCCTGCCCGGAAGGGCAGCGCTGGACTGGCGGTGTTCGGGAAAATGGCAGGGGCAGCAGGGTTCGAACCCGCGACCTACGGTTTTGGAGACCGTCGCTCTACCAACTGAGCTATACCCCTGTGGTGCGGCATGTCCTACGGCAGCCGGGCTGCGGAGGCAAGAGGGAAAAGCGGATTTTCTTGCGCTGCCCGCGCGGTTTGCGGGCGGCGGGCTTTGCCCCGGCGCAGCCATGCAGTATGACGGGGCAAATACCGGGGCCGAGGCCCTGTCCCCCAGCAGGAATGAGCCCAAGCCCCGTGAGCCTGAGAAAGAAAATCGCCGACAGCCCAAGGGTCAACCGCGCCGTGGAGGGGCTGTTTGCCGCCTATGTGCGATTCGCCTTCCGCACCTCGCGCTGGACCCGCAGCGGATTCGAGGAGATGGACGCCTGCGTGCGCCGCGGCGAGCCGGTGATCTTCGTGCTGTGGCACCAGCGGCTGATCATGGCGCCCTATCTGTTCGACACCTCGCTGGGCCGCATCTGCGCCCTGACCTCCGCCGCCCGCGCCGGGCGTCTGGCGGGGCAGATCCTGGTGCGCCTGGGGTTCGAGACCATCCCGATGTCGAGCCATAAGCGCCACGTCGCCCTGTCGCGCGAGGTGCTGCGCCGCACCAAAGACGGCTGCTCCATCGGCATCGCCGCCGACGGCCCGCGCGGACCCGCGCGGGTGTCCTCGACGGTGCCGGTGGTCTGGGCCCGGATGACCGGCTGCCGGGTGTTCACCGTGGCCTTTGCCGAAAAGAAGGTGATCAAGCTGCCGACCTGGGACCGGCAGATGCTGCCGCTGCCGTTCTCGCGCGGTGTGCTGATGTGCCGGGAATGGACCGATGAGGTGCCGAAAAAGCCGAGCGACGAGCAGGTGGAAACGCTCCGGCTGAGCCTGGAAGCGTCGCTGGATGCCATTACGGACGCGGCAGATGCGGCAGCCGGGCGCGGCAGTGAGGTTGCGGAGAACCGGGCGGGCTGAATTGCACTTCGCCTTCGCGATCGGACTGCCGCCTTCCTCATTCAGGTTTTTGAAAGGCGCTCCAGGTTCAGCTGAAACCTGCCGCCTCTGTATCCGCCACTGACAACCCTGCCGGGCGCAGTTTCAGCCGGAAAGGCTTCGGCCCAGTCCCGGAACCTGTCGCGTGAGATCACGATGCCCCCGCTGTCCCGCGCAAACGCGAGGATCAAAGGATCCGCAGGCTGGCCCCGTGGGGCAACTAGGGTCTGGCTTACGGAGAGACCCAGGCGCTTCGCGAAGTTCCATCCATTGAGATACCGGTTCTCGACAAGGTAGCCTGCATTGGCGTCAAAGATCACATATGGCCTGTAGCCGGCAGCCTTCAGCAGTTGCACCGCTTCCCGAACCGGATCGAGCGAGAGAGAATTGTCCCTCCAATAGAGCAGGTTGGAACCGTCTATGACGGCGGGACGGCTACTTCTCCTCCGGTTTCGCAGCCGAAGCAGAATATACAGCAGGCCGGCGAATAAAAAGAAGAAGAAGAGGAAAGACTCAAGCATGAGGCGAATACTCGCGGAGCCGCTTTGTCTTTGCAAGGTGCGGCTCTGGCCAATGGCGGCGGCAGATGCCGGCCGGTTCAGCCGTTTACAGATTTGCGCGACCGCTACCTGCCGCCTTTCGGTCAGCTCCGCTCAGCACAAAAAAAGGGCCGCCCTTGGGGCGGCCCTTCCGTCGACCATTCAGGAGACCTGATTACTCGATGATTTTGGAAACGACGCCGGCGCCGACGGTGCGGCCGCCTTCGCGGATGGCGAAGCGCAGGCCGTCTTCCATCGCGATCGGCGCGATCAGCTCAACGCCGAACTTCAGGTTGTCGCCCGGCATCACCATCTCGGTGCCTTCCGGCAGGGTCACGGTGCCGGTCACGTCGGTGGTGCGGAAGTAGAACTGCGGACGGTAGTTCGCGAAGAACGGGGTGTGGCGGCCGCCTTCTTCCTTGGTCAGGATGTAGGCTTCGGCTTCGAACTTGGTGTGCGGGGTCACGGAACCCGGCTTGCACAGCACCTGGCCGCGCTCAACACCGTCACGGTCCACACCGCGCAGCAGGGCGCCGATGTTGTCGCCGGCTTCACCGCGGTCCAGCAGCTTGCGGAACATTTCCACACCGGTGCAGGTGGTGGTGGTGGTGTCGCGGATGCCGACGATCTCGATCGAGTCGCCGACGTTGATCACGCCGCGCTCGACACGGCCGGTCACAACGGTGCCGCGGCCGGAGATCGAGAACACGTCTTCGATCGGCATCAGGAACGGCTGGTCAACCGCACGCGCCGGGGTGTCGATGTACTCGTCGACAGCCGCCATCAGCTCTTTGATTTTCTCGGAACCGATGTTGTCGTCACGGCCTTCCATCGCCGCCAGCGCGGAGCCTGCGATGATCGGGATATCGTCGCCCGGGTATTCGTAGGAGGACAGCAGCTCGCGGATTTCCATTTCCACCAGCTCCAGCAGCTCTTCGTCGTCGACCTGGTCAACCTTGTTCATGAACACGACCATCTTCGGGATGCCAACCTGGCGGCCCAGCAGGATGTGCTCGCGGGTCTGCGGCATCGGGCCGTCAGCTGCGTTCACAACCAGGATCGCGCCGTCCATCTGGGCCGCGCCGGTGATCATGTTCTTCACGTAGTCGGCGTGGCCGGGGCAGTCGACGTGCGCGTAGTGGCGGTTCTCGGTCTCGTATTCCACGTGCGCGGTCGAGATGGTGATGCCGCGGGCTTTTTCTTCCGGTGCGCCGTCGATCTGGTCGTAGGCTTTGAAGTCACCGAAGTATTTGGTGATAGCCGCGGTCAGAGTGGTCTTGCCGTGGTCAACGTGGCCGATGGTGCCGATGTTGACGTGCGGTTTATTGCGTTCAAACTTTTCCTTAGCCATTGCTTAGGCGCCCTTTTGAAATGAGGGGTCTCTTGCTGACCCGGTTTCCTCTGCGCCGGCGGATTATTTGGTTTGCCGGCAAAAATCAACCCGTTCCTGCTTGACAGGGGCGGTTTTCACAAGGCTCAGCCGGCCGGTGCCGCTGCGTCCGCAGCAGCGTCCGTGCCGCCCGTGGCGTCCGCCTCCGCGCGCGGGGCAAACCAGCCTTCCGCCTCGTGCTGCTCGGCCATCCACTCCTCGACCTTGTCGGCGATATTGATGGCCAGGCCCTGGATCTGCTCTTCCTTGGTGCGGGCATGGCCGGAGCCCAGGAGGGCGCTTTCGCCGGTGGTGCTTTCGAAGATCTCCATCTGGTGCTTCTTGGCCAGAAATTTCTTCTGCGCCACGTCATAGACGAAGACGTTCACCACCACCGCGCTTTTCGGCGAGAACAGCACCGGCACGCCGGGGGGCGCCAGCATGAAGCCCTCGAGGGTCACCGCGACGTCGTATTCCTGGGCGCCCCGGTAGCGGCGCAGGCGGGTGTTGAGGGCGTTCTCGATCGGCGCGGTCCATTCGCTGTGGTCAGCATTGCGCGACAGCGGCCATTGCAGCGCCTTTTCGGTGTAGACATGGGTCACGCGGGCCTGGAAGGCGCCCAGATCCTCCGGCGCTTCGTCCAGGCGGGTTTCGCCGCAGGCGGCAAGCAGGGCCAGAGCAGCCAGCATGGAAAGGGTGCGGATCATGGAAGTCCCCCAAGAGAAATTCGGTCCTGACCTGATAGCCGGGGACGGCCCGCAGGGTAAAGGCCCCGCTACAGCCCCCCCCGCGCGGGTGGCGCGGGGGGCACAGACAGGCAGCAGCTTTCTGCGGCCTTACTTGAACTTGTAGTGGCGCGGGAAACCGTGCGGCGGGCGCTTGCCCACCCCGGCGCGCTTGCCCAGCCACTGGGTCAGGTCGGCCTCGTGGCGGGTCTTGCCGCCGCCCATTTCCCACTTCAGCCCGTCATCCCAGTTGAAGGTGGTGATATCGCTGAGGCCGCCGTCCAGTTCCAGCGAGCCCTGCTTGCCGCGGGCCATGTTGTATTTCTGCAGGCGCACGCCCTTGCCGCGGGTCAGTTCGGGCATCTCCTCGACCGCGAAGACCAGGAACTTGCCGTTCTCGGAGACCACGGCGACGTGGTCGCCCTCCACCGGGATGCAGATCTTGGCGCGCTCGTCGTCCTTGACGTTCAAGACCTGCTTGCCGCTGCGGGTCTGGGCGACGATTTCCTTCTCGGCGCAGATGAAGCCGTTGCCCGCATCCGAGGCGACCAGCAGGCGGCCGTCGGGGTTGTGGATCAGCAGGTCGACGATTTCGGCCTCGTTCGGCAGGTCGACCATCAGGCGCAGCGGTTCGCCCATGCCGCGGCCGCCCGGCAGGTTGGCCGCCGACAGCGTGTAGAAGCGGCCGTTGGAGCCGAACACCAGCAGCCGGTCGGTGGTTTCCGCGTGGAAGATGAAGCGCGGGCCGTCGCCGTCCTTGAACTTCAGCTCGCGGTTCAGGTCGATGTGGCCGGTCATGGCCCGGATCCAGCCCATCTGCGAGCAGACCACGGTGATCGGCTCGCGGTCGATCATCGCCTCCAGCGGCACCTCTTCGACTTCGCCCGCCTCGGCAAAGAGGGTGCGGCGGGCGCCGCCGGCGTAATCCTTGCCGAACTGTTTCTTGGTTTCTTTCAGCTGTTCGGAGATGCGGGACCACTGCAAGTCCTCGGAGGCCAGCAGCTCGACCAGCCCGGCACGCTCCTCGCGCAGGGCATCGCGCTCGCGGGTCAGTTCGATTTCCTCAAGCTTGCGCAAGCTGCGCAGGCGCATGTTAAGGATCGCCTCGGCCTGCACCTCGGTCAACTCACCGGTGCCGGGGGCCGGGGTGACATACTCGGCCTCGGTGAAGGCGCGGGGATGGTCCTTGCTCCAGTCCTCGCGGATCAGGGCGGCCTTCGGGTCCTCGTCATAGCGGATGATGTCGATCACCCGGTCGAGGTTCAGGAAGGCGATGATGAAGCCCTCCAGCACCTCCAGCCGGTGGTCGATCTTTTCCATCCGGTGGCGGGAGCGGCGCTGCAGCACGTCGCGGCGGTGGTCGAGGAAGGCGCGCAGCACCTCCTTCATCGAGCAGACCTTGGGGGTCACGCCGTCGATCAGCACGTTCATGTTGAGGCTGAAGCGGATTTCCAGGTCCGAGTTGCGGAACATCATGTTCATCAGAACCTCGGGGTCCACGTTCTTGGACTTGGGTTCCAGGATGATGCGGATGTCGTCCGCCGATTCGTCGCGCACATCGGCGAGGATCGGCACCTTCTTGGTCTGGATCAGCTCTGCGATCTTCTCGATGAGCTTGGACTTCTGGACCTGATAGGGGATCTCGGTGACGACGATCTGCCACTGGCCGCGTCCCAGGTCCTCGACCTCGTGCTTGCAGCGCAGGCGGAAGGAGCCGCGCCCGGTGCTGTAGGCCTTGGCGATGTTTTCCTTGGGCTCGACGATGATGCCGCCGGTGGGGAAGTCCGGGCCGGGCACGTAGTTCAGCAGGGTGTCGTCGCGCGCATCCGGCGTGCGGATCAGATGCAGGCAGGCGTCGATCAGCTCGGCAATGTTGTGCGGCGGGATGTTGGTGGCCATGCCCACCGCGATGCCGGCGGCGCCGTTGGCCAGGATGTTCGGGAAGGTCGCGGGCAGCACGGCCGGTTCGGTCAGGCGGCCGTCGTAGTTGTCGCGGAAATCGACCGAATCTTCGTTGAGGCCTTCCAGCATCGCCTCGGCCACGAAGGTCATCCGCGCCTCGGTGTAGCGCGAGGCCGCCGGGTTGTCGCCGTCGATGTTGCCGAAGTTGCCCTGGCCGTCGACCAGCGGGTAGCGGACGTTGAAGTCCTGCGCCAGGCGCGCCATCGCGTCATAGATCGCGGCGTCGCCGTGGGGGTGGAAGTCGCCCATGGTGTCGCCGGAAATCTTGGCTGACTTCAGGAAGCCGCCGGTGGAGCTGAGGCGCAGCCGGTTCATCGCATAGAGGATGCGCCGGTGCACGGGCTTCAGGCCATCGCGGGCATCGGGCAGCGCCCGGTGCATGATGGTGCTGAGCGCATAGGTCAGATAGCGCTCGCCGATGGCGCGGCGCAGCGGTTCCAGGATTTCACCCTGTTCGGGGGCAGACGGCATGTCGGGATCTTCTACCAGGTCGGTCATGAAATCGTGATACTGCCGCCGCCGGAATTGGTAAAGCGGGGCGCGCGCGAATTTCGCGCAGTGCAGCGCCGCGCCAACGGGTTTCGGGGAGAAGTCGGCGGACTCTCCCCTGTTTCCCCGCTGTTAACTTGCCCTAGTTTAAATGGAACCAGGCAGCCGCGCCGCGCGTTTATTTCCAAACCAATGCAATTCAGTGCAGCTGCCCGTGTGGTGGTACTAGGGGGGACCGGTTATGTCGCGTTTTATTTTTGTCTCTTTCGCTTTTCTGGGCTGGGGCTTTTACGAGCTGAGCGGCGGGGCTGATTTCGAGCCGCGCAAAGAGCGCCCGGACACTCTGGAAATTGCCAAGGCTGCGTTTGCCGCGCCGGATGAAGCCCGGCAAGGCAGCCGCAGCAGCCGCGCCAGCGAAGATGCCAAATCCCTGATCCGCAACGTGACTTTCCGCCCTGCTGACAGCACACAACAGGCGGAACGGCCGGTGCGCCCCGCCGCAGACCCGCAGCTCCGCTCGCGGGTGGCGCTGCGCCAGATCACACAAGCGCGGCTGGCCATCGGCGACAGCGGCAATGTGTTCCCGGCGGTGGCAGACCAGAGTGCGCAGCTGCAGCTGGCATCGCTGGAGGGCGGCATTTCCGGCATCCAGACCGCCTCTGCCGGGCTTGAGACGCAGAGCGACGCGGCCGAACCGGCCGGCGAAGCGCTCGCCGAGCCGCAGCCTGAACCGGAGAAAGACGTCCGCCGAATCAGGGCGTCGCGCGTGAATATGCGCCAGGGGCCGGGCACCAATTACCCGGTGATTGCCCGCCTTCTCGGCGGTGACGAGGTGATCGTGTTCGAGGACAGCGGCACCGGCTGGCTGCATCTGCGCGCGCCAGGCAAGGGCAAGGTCGGCTGGATTGCCGCTTCCCTGGTGAGCAAGAAACGCCCATAACGGGTCCCGGGAATTCCCGGGCTAGAGGGCACGACTTTGAAAAAATCCATTCTGATCACAGGCTGCTCCTCCGGAATCGGCCTGGATGCGGCCCGCGGCATGCGCGCGCGCGGCTGGCGGGTGTTCGCCTCCTGCCGGCAGCAGCGCGACTGCGACCGGATGCGGGCCGAAGGGTTTGAAAGCCCGCGCATCGACTACACCGACCCGGAGAGCATCACCGCAGGCCTGGCGGAAGTGCTGGAGGCCACCGGCGGCACCCTGGATGCGCTGTTCAACAATGGCGCCCACGGGCTGCCCGGCGCAGTGGAGGACCTGCCGACTGAAGGCCTGCGCGCGATCTTCGAGGCCAATTTCTTTGGCTGGCACGAGCTGACGCGGCAGGTGATTCCGGTGATGCGCAGTCAGGGGCACGGGCGCATCGTGCAGAATTCCTCGATCCTGGGGTTCGTGACCTTCCCCTGGCGCGGCGCCTATGTGGCGACGAAATACGCGCTGGAGGGGCTGACCGACACGCTGCGGGTGGAGCTGCGCGGCACCGGCATCCACATGGTGCTTATCGAGCCGGGACCGGTGACCTCCAAGATCCGCGAAAAATCGATCCCGCATTTCGAGCGCTTCATCGACTGGAAAGCCTCGCCGCTGCGCGAGCTTTATGAATCCCGGCTGCTGAAGCGGCTGTATGAGGCGAACGGGCCGGACCGGTTCGAGCTGCCGGCCTCAGCCGTTACCGCCAAGCTGGCCCATGCCTGCGAATCGCGCCGCCCGCATCCGCGTTATTACGTGACCACCCCGACCCATATCGCGGGCTTCCTGCGCCGCATCCTGCCGACCCGGGCAATTGACCGCATCCTTGTGAAGCTTGGATAGGGTCGCCATCGGCGGCTGCGCAGGGTAGAGGAATGCCAACAGAGAACGGATGGTCTTGGGGGACAGGATGAGCGAACCGCTGTATTATTTGGGCTTGGCCGCCATGGCCGCCGTGGTTGTAGCGCTGGTTATCGGCATCGGCGGTTTCGGCAAGGGCGGCGCGTTCAACCGCCGCAATGCCAACAGGATGATGCGTCTGCGCATTCTGTTTCAATTCATTGCTGTGGTTCTGCTGCTGGCCTACATCTACCTGCAAAGCCAGGGAGGATAAGCGGCAATGGTCGTTCTCAACAAGATTTACACCCGCACCGGCGACAAGGGCGAAACCGCGCTCGGCAACGGCGAGCGGGTGGCCAAGCATTCGGCGCGGGTCAATGCCTACGGCACCTCGGATGAGCTGAACTCCTTTGTCGGCGTCGCCCGGCTGGAAGCGGACGGCGAGATGGACGCGGCGCTGGCGCGCATTCAGAACGACCTGTTCGATCTGGGCGCCGACCTGTGCCGGCCGGAGATGGAAAAGGACGCCGAGGCCGAATACCCGCCGCTGCGGGTGGCCGTGGCGCAGGTCGAGCGGCTGGAAGCCGAGATCGACGTGATGAACAAGGATCTGGAGGCGCTGCGCAGCTTCATTCTGCCGGGCGGTTCGAAACTGGCGGCGCATCTGCATGTCTGCCGCACCGTGGCGCGCCGCGCCGAACGGCTTGCCACCGACCTCAGCACAACGGAAGATGTGAACCCGGCGGCAGTGAAATACCTGAACCGCCTGAGCGACTGGTTCTTTGTTGCCGCCCGCACCGCCAACAACGGCGGCAAGGACGACGTTCTGTGGGTGCCCGGCGCCAACCGCTGAGCGCCCCGCGCGCCCCTTTTTCCTGACCGATTCGCCCTTTGGCGCCGGATTCTGGCGAATCCGGTGCCAATCGCGTCATGCGGGCCGCCTGGGCGCTGCCGTTGCGGAAGGCGGATTTCCCACTGGAAACATTCTTGCGGAAATGATGTTCCAAATGCGCAAACGCGACGTCGCCGTGCGCTAACGTGACGATTTTGCCCTGTTGCGAGCCCGCACCAGCCGGTATCAACGCTGCGAGAGCATAGAGGGGGAGTCGCCCTGGGCGGCTTGCCGTTTGTTAAGGAGAGAACGCAAAATGAAGGTACTCGTGCCTGTCAAACGCGTGATTGACTACAACGTGAAGGTCCGCGTCAAAGCGGACGGCAGCGGTGTCGATCTCGCCAACGTGAAAATGTCGATGAACCCCTTCGACGAAATCGCCGTCGAAGAAGCCATCCGCCTGAAGGAAGCCGGCAAGGCTGATGAGGTGGTTGCGGTGTCGATCGGCGTGAAGCAGGCCCAGGAAACCCTGCGCACCGCGCTGGCCATGGGTGCGGACCGCGCCATCCTGGTGGTTGCTGCCGACGACGTGCACACCGACATCGAGCCGCTGGCCGTTGCGAAAATCCTGGCCAAAGTGGTCGAGGAAGAGCAGCCCGGCGTCGTGCTCTGCGGCAAGCAGGCGATCGACAACGACATGAACGCAACCGGCCAGATGCTGTCGGCACTGCTGGGCTGGTCCCAGGGCACCTTCGCCTCCGAACTGGACATCGAAGGCGACAGTGCCAAGGTGACCCGTGAGGTTGACGGCGGCCTGCAGACCATTTCCGTGAAGATGCCCGCCATCATCACCGTGGACCTGCGCCTGAACGAGCCGCGCTATGCGTCGCTGCCGAACATCATGAAGGCGAAGAAGAAGCCGCTGGACGAGAAAACCGCCGCCGACTACGGCGTCGACGTCACGCCGCGTCTGGAAATCGTCAAGACCGAAGAGCCGCCGGCGCGCGCCGCAGGCATCGTGGTCGGTTCGGTTGACGAGCTGGTTGAGAAACTCAAAGAAGCGGGGGCTGTGTAATGGCTGTTCTTCTCCTTGCTGAAGTGACCGACGGCGCGCTGGCGCTGGACGCGACCGCAAAAGCTGTTGCCGCTGCCTCCAAGCTGGGCGACGTGACCGTTCTGGCCGCCGGCGCCTCCGCTGCGGCGGCCGGCGAAGAAGCCGCCAAGATCGCAGGCGTGTCCAAGGTGCTGGTCGCCGAAGACGCTTCGCTGGGCCACCGCCTGGCGGAGCCGACCGCGGCGCTGATCGCAGGCCTGGCATCCGACTTCGAGCACATCGTTGCTCCGGCCACCACCGACGCCAAGAACGTTCTGCCGCGCGTTGCCGCGCTGCTGGACGTGATGGTGATCTCGGACGTCTCCGGCGTTGTCGACGGCAACACCTTCGAGCGCCCGATCTATGCCGGCAACGCGATCCAGACCGTGAAGTCGAACGACGCCAAGAAAGTCGTCTCCTTCCGCACCGCGTCCTTCGACGCGGCCGGCGAAGGCGGTTCCGCATCCGTGGAAACCATCTCTGCCGCTGACAACCCGGGCCTGTCCGAGTGGGTCGAGGACAAGGTTGCCGCAAGCGACCGTCCCGAGCTGACCTCGGCCGGCATCGTTGTCTCCGGCGGCCGCGGCGTCGGCTCCGAGGAAGACTTCAAACTGATCGAGAACCTGGCCGACAAGCTGGGCGCCGCTGTTGGCGCTTCCCGCGCCGCCGTCGACTCGGGCTATGCCCCGAACGACTGGCAGGTGGGCCAGACCGGCAAGGTTGTTGCCCCGGACCTGTATATCGCTGTCGGCATCTCCGGCGCGATCCAGCACCTGGCCGGCATGAAGGACTCCAAGGTCATCGTGGCGATCAACAAAGACGAAGAAGCACCGATCTTCCAGGTTGCCGACTTCGGCCTGGTTGCCGACCTGTTCGAAGCCGTCCCGGCCCTGACCGAGAAGCTGGGCTGAGCCCGGCCGGACAGCCGACCAAAAAGAAGGCCCGCCAACTGGCGGGCCTTTTTCGTTCCGGCGGCATGGGCGGCGCCGGCCCTAGGGGCGCAGCAGCGGCTCCAGATCGCAGGCGAGGGCTTCCGCGATCTTCAGGTGTTCCTTGGGGCCGATCATATGGCGGGCGGCCGGCAGTTCCATCGGGCCGAAGATCATGCCGGAAATATCCTGCGCTGCGGCCGCCGAGGCAGCCCTGATCTCGAGGATGCCCTGCACCCCGGGGCGAAGCGCATCCGCCATGGCGCGGTCGACCAGCACCGGCTCTTCGGGGAAGCCGGCGCCGGCGTCCAGCGCGTAGCGCAGCCACAGGAGCAGCACACGGCCGTCGAGCGCGCCGATCAGCCTGTTCATCCGTTCCACCCAGCTGCGCTGCAACTGGTCGCGCACCTGCCCGAACCGCTGGTCCGAAATATCCCGCAAGGTGCACAGCAGGTGCTTGTTGAAGTGGAATTCGGTGAAGTCGACCTCGGGGTACAGAGTCTTGAGCGCGGGCTGGGCCTGCAGGAAGCGGTCGTTGCGGCGCGGATGCACCCGGTAGTAGGGATTTGAGATATTCTGCGCCCCGAGCATCTGCACCACGGTCACGCGGGCGTTGCGGGCCACCTCGATCAGGCTGTCATCCTGCACGAAACTGTCCAGCCCGGCATTCACGCTGCCGAGGTTGACGCAATCCACGCCCAGCCGCGCCTGCAGCGAGTCGACAAACGGAAATTCAACGAATCGGCCGTAGACTTCGGTTCCGCCCAGAAAGGCAACATAAGGGTCGTCCAGGGACCTCTGCGGCCCCCGCACCAGCAGTCTGGATTGCCCATACCTGCATGGTTCCCCCGCAAGCGCCCCCGCGCTTTTGAGTTCATAGCTCATAATACCACCAATTTTTCACCCGAGACTCACCTTGGCGGGCAACCATTTCAATTTCCCTAAAGTGCGAATTTGCCTCAAATCCGCCGCAGCTGCCCTTGTGCCTGCCCGTGCCCGGCCAGTAAGGTTGCCGCAGCTATTTCAGGAGCCCGAGGCATGGAAATTCAGAAGGTTGGTGTGATCGGCGCGGGTCAGATGGGCAATGGCATTGCCCATGTCATGGCGCTGGCCGGATACGAGGTCGTGCTGAACGACGTCAGCCAGCAGGCGCTGGATGGCGCGCTGAGCCAGATCCACAAGAACATGGAGCGCCAAGCCAGCAAGGGGAAGATCTCCGAAGCGGACGTGAAGGCGGCCCTGGCCCGCATCAAGCCCTCGCTGACGCTGGCGGACGTCGGGGCGACCGATCTGGTGATCGAGGCCGCCACCGAGCGCGAAACCGTGAAACAGGCGATTTTCGAGGATCTGCAGCCGCATCTGCAGCCGCACACGATCCTGACCTCCAACACCTCCTCGATCTCGATCACCCGGCTGGCCAGCCGCACCGACCGACCCGAGCGGTTCATGGGCTTCCACTTCATGAATCCGGTGCCGGTAATGCAGCTGGTGGAGCTGATCCGCGGCATCGCCACCGACGAGCCCACCTTCAGCGCCTGCCAGGAAGTGGTGGCGCGGCTGGGCAAGACCTCGGCCAGCGCCGAGGATTTCCCGGCCTTCATCGTCAACCGCATCCTGATGCCGATGATCAATGAGGCGGTCTATACCCTGTACGAGGGCGTCGGGTCGGTGAAATCGATCGACGAGTCGATGAAGCTGGGCGCCAACCATCCGATGGGTCCGCTGGAGCTGGCGGATTTCATCGGGCTGGACACCTGCCTGGCGATCATGAACGTGCTGCACGACGGGCTGGCCGACACCAAGTACCGCCCCTGCCCGCTGCTGACCAAATACGTCGAGGCCGGCTGGCTGGGCCGCAAGACCCAGCGCGGATTCTATGACTACCGCGGCGAGGTACCGGTGCCGACCCGGTAGACAACCGGGACAGAACAAGAAAGCGCCCCGCGGGGCGCTTTTTCGTTTCCAGCAGAGTGTTCAGGCCGGCTCAGCCCTGTTTGCCGAGGCCGAGCGTGTGCTCGCGCAGCCAGGCCATGAAGCCGCGCGGATCGGTGTGCAGCTTCTCCATCTGCGCATCGGTCAGCGGCTTGCCGACCACCGGCGCCTGCGGCTTGTTGCAGGACCGCACGATTTCATGCAGCAGCAGCCCCTGGCGCAGGATCGGCGAGATCTGGCAGGCGATCTGGTACCAGCGCGAGTTCGCGCCGGGGAAATAGATCGGCACCACCCGGGCGCCGGAGCGGCGGATCAACTGGGCGGTGAAGACGTTCCACTCGCGCTCGACCGCGGGGCCGAACCAGCTGTCCGACGACATCACCACGCCCGACGGAAACAGCGCCACGGCGCCGCCGTCCTTGAGGAAGGCCATGGTCTTGGCGCGCATGTCCACCATCTTGCGCTGCGCTTCCGGGTCATGCGGGAAGGGCACCGGGATCATGAAGGAGGTTGCGGCCTCGTCCAGGCCGGTCAGCACCGAACGGGTCAGGATGCGGTAATCGAGGCGGCGGCGGCCGATCAGGTCGGCAAAGATCATGCCGTCAACCATGCCATGCGGATGGTTGGCGACGATCACCACCGGGCCGTCGGCGGGAATGTTGTTGATCTGCTCCTCGGGCGTCTGCAGATCGATCCCCATGGTGTTGAGCGCGCCGCGCCAGAATTTCTGGCCGCGGTATTCGGCATTCTGCTTCTCGAACTTGCTGACCATGCGCAGAATCGTCAGCTTGCCGGTCAGCCATTCGATGGTCTTGATCGCCAGAGCGGTCCAGCGGTCATCAAAGGAATTGGCATAGGTCAGCGTGCGGCGGTCATAGACCTCGCCCGTAGTCTGCTCAGCGGTGTCCGGCGCGATGCCGGTATTCCTGTCGTGTGCGGTATCCGCCAATGTGCCTTTTCCCGTCCCGTCGCCGGCGCGGGGCTAGTAGCCCTCGCCGAACTTGTCGGCCACCAGGGCCTCCAGCGCATGCGCCAGCGCATCAGCATCGGGCCCCGAAGTTTCGACGTCAATAGTCGTTCCTTTCGAGGCTGCCAACATCAAAAGGCCCATAATACTGTCGCCGGAGGCGGACATGCCGTCCTTCAGCACCTCTGCCGTGGCGTCAAACGCTTCGACCACCTCGACCAGTTTGGCAGAGGCGCGGGCGTGCAGCCCTTTTTCGTTGATGATTTTCAGCGTCTTCAGAGCCATTTAATGTGCCTGCTCCCCGTCAGGGTTTATGTTTTGCGCGTTGATATACTTGCGCCCGGCCTCCATCGCCTGCCGGACCGCATCGGCGACCGGCAAGTGGCGGGATTTCGCCAGTTTGATCAGCATCGGCAGGTTCGCGCCATAAAGAATGCGGCGGTCCGCGGGCGCGCAGGCCTTGAGGCTGAGGTTGGAGGGCGAACCGCCGAAGAGGTCGGTCACCACAACAACGCCGCCGCCGCTGTCGACCTTGTTGGCGGCGATGCAGATCTCATCCTGCTTGGCGCCCCGGTCGTCATCCGGGCCGATGGCGATGGCCATGAGGCTGGGCTGCGGACCCACAACGTGTTCCACAGCGGCAAGGTATTCCCTTGCCAGTCCGCCATGCGCTACGATCACAATCCCGATCAACCCGGCCTCTCACTTCTTTTGCTGGCCTTGCAGCTCGCGGTGTCTAATTGACACCTGCAGCCCGTCCTCCGCAAGGGCATTCGCCAGGGTTTCCGCCATTGTGACCGAGCGGTGCTGGCCGCCGGTGCAGCCGAAGGCGATGGAAAGATGCGACTTCCCCTCCTCCCGGTAGGCCGGCAGCAGAAGCCGGGTGAGGTCCAGGACCCGGGAAAAGAACGGCTGAAACCGGGCGTCGGCGCGGACGTAGTCCTGCACTGCGGCGTCCCGGCCGTCGAGCGCGCGCAGGCCCGGCTCCCAGTAGGGATTGGCCAGGAAGCGGCAGTCGAACACCATGTCGATGCCATGCGGCATGCCGCGTTTGTAGGAGAAGCTTTGAACCGACAGCGCCAGGGTGCGGCCGCCGGGCGCGAACCAGCGTTCGATCTCGGCCTTGAGCTGGTGGACGTTCATCTCCGAGGTATCGAGCAGGATGTCGGCCCGGTCGCGGATCGGCGCCATCAGATCCAGCTCGCGGCGCACGCCCTCCCCCGGGGATTCCGCCGGTGCCAGCGGGTGGCGGCGGCGGGTTTCCGAATAACGGCGCAGCAGCACGTCGGACTGCGAGTCGAGGTAAAGCACGGTCAGCTCGACGCCGCGGCGGCCGGACAGCATGTCGATCACATCGAGCAGCGCCCGCGGGGAGAAGTCCCGGTTGCGGCTGTCCAGCCCGAGCGCCATCGGCCGCGGCAGGGCGGCGGCATCGAACAGCCCGGGCAAGAGGCGCAAGGGCAGATTGTCGATCGCCTCGAAGCCGAGATCCTCCAGCACGTTGATCGCGGTGGTCCGCCCGGCGCCCGAGGGGCCGGTGACCAGAACCGCCGGCACCGCCTGATTCACCTGCTCAGGCATCGGGGTCCAGCGCCCCGCATCTGAGGTATTGCATCAGCGCCGGAGCGAAATGCGCGCCGTCGACTCGTTTGACCAGAGCCACCTCCTGGTCCAGCAGCCGGGTGGTGTGGCGCACCGGCAGCCGTTCGGTTTCGGCCTCGTCAAGGTCCACCAGCGCCGCCACCGGCACCGGGCTGCGGATCTGCGCCCGCAGGAGACCCATGAAGCGCGCCTCGATCAAACCGCGGATCGGCTCCGGCGCGCTGGCGACCACCTGCCCGTGCAGCAGCTGCAGCAGCACCCGGTCGTCCGCCACCAGCTGGGCGCCGAAAGCCATCAGCTGCAGCGCCAGTGCCGACTTGCCCTGGCCGGAGACGCCGGTGATCAACAGTCCCCGCCCCTCCAGCGCGACGCAGGAGGCATGCAGGATCAGGCTTTGGGTTTCAGACATGGGCTGCACCGGCTTCAGACAGGCAAGCCTACCACAAAACGCGCGCCAAGCGGCTCAGAAGTGACATCGGCTTCGGTCGGGCGGATGTTTTCGGCCCAGATCACGCCGCCGTGCGCCTCGACAATCTGTTTGGAGATCGCCAGTCCAAGGCCGGAGTTATTGCCGAAATGCTCCACCGGGCGCTGCGAGTAAAAGCGCTTGAAGATCTTGGAGAGCGCCTGATCCGGGATGCCGGGACCGGTGTCCTCGACCACCACCAGCACCCGGTTGGCCCGGCGCCGTGCCCAGACGCGGATGGCGTCGCCCTCCTCGCAGAATGAGATCGCGTTGGTGATCAGGTTGACGAAGACCTGCGCCAGCCGCGCCTCCAGCCCCTGCAGCAGGATCGGCTGGGCGGGAAGGTCAGTGATATAGTCGATGCCCTTGGCGCGGGCGTCCTCGCCCAGATACTGGTTCAGGTTGCCCAGCATGGTCAGGAGGTTGAATTCTTCCTCTTCCTCCTTGACCAGTTCGGCATCCAGCCGCGAGGCGTTGGAGATGTCGCTGACCAAACGGTCGAGGCGGCGCACGTCATGTTCGATCACATCCATCAGCTTCTGCCGCTGGTCGTCGCGCTTGACCATGCGCAGCGTGCCGACCGCGGACTGCAGGCTGGCGAGCGGGTTCTTGATCTCATGCGCGACGTCCGCGGCGAACTGCTCGTTGCTGTCGATACGGGAATAGAGCGCCTTGACCATGCCGCGCAGGGCGCGGCTGAGGCGGCCGATTTCATCGGGGCGCGCCGACAGGTCCGGGATGCGGATCCGGCCCGGGTTGGATTTGCGGCTGCCGCGGTCGCGGCCCAGTTCCGCCGCCTCGGCCAGGTCGGCCAGCGGGTTGGCAATGGTCGAGGCCAGCACCAGGCTGAGCCCGACGGAGACCAGCAGCGCCACCACGAACATCTGCAGCACCCGCTCCTTCTCGCCGCGGACCAGCGCATCCACCTCTCCGGTTGGAGAGGCCAGCGCGATCACCCCCACCGCGGTGCCGTTGTGCATGATCGGGGTGGCCGCGGAAATCACCCGGTGGCCGCCGGTGTCCACCACGGTTTCCACCCCGGTGCCGCCGTTCATGGCCTGGTCCACCAGCCCGCTGAGCCGCTCCTCCAGCGACCGGCCGGAGGCCGCGGCAGGCGTGCCGCCACCATCTGCCAGCCCCCAGAGGCCGGCCAGCGCATCGCTGATCAGGGTGCGGCTGCGGCCGCTGTCATTGAGCACGTTCAGCGCGTCGCTGCGGTCCACGCCCTTGATGCTGGAAATCAGGTTGCCGGTGGTGTCGAACACAAAGGCCTCGACGCCGCCGCGCAGGCTGAGCCGGGCCAGCGTGTCCTCCACCCTGATGCCGTCGCCGGCCGCGAAACTGACAGCGCCGGCCGTAGGCATCTCGGCCTCGAACACGTCAGCGGCCAGCATCGCCTCGGAGACCAGCGCGCCGGCCCGCTGCTGCACCAGGCTCTGGCGCGAGGAGTTCAGGTAAAGGATGCCGGTGACAAGGATGATCAGAGCGATCAGGTTGAAGGTGATGATCCTGCGGGTCAGCGGCGAGCCCTTGAGGGGCAGGAAACCGCGGCGGGCGCGCTTGACCTGCATTTCCCGCGCGACCGACTGGTCGGGGGTGACCCAGTCCTCCCCCAGAACCACGTCGCCGTCCTGCTGGCGTTGCATAATGCTGGTATCGCGCATCCGCGCCGCTCCCTTGGCCGGGGGCATGACGCCCCGCTTAGATGTGCCGCTTATTCTTCATTATAACGGTAACCGATCCCGTACAGGGTCTCGATTGCCGCGAAATCCGAATCCGCGCTGCGCATCTTCTTGCGCAGCCGCTTGATGTGGCTGTCGATGGTGCGGTCGTCCACATAGACCTGATCGTCATAGGCCACGTCCATCAGCTGGTCGCGGCTTTTGACGAAGCCCGGCCGCTGGGCCAGCGCCTGCAGCAGCAGGAACTCGGTCACCGTCAGCGACACGTCCTTGCCCTTCCAGCTGACCGCGTGGCGCAGCGGGTCCATCCGCAGGTTGCCGCGCTCCATCACCTTGGCCTCGGGCGAGGCGCTGCCTTCGCTATCGCTGCTGATCGCCTCCTGGCGGCGCAGCAGCGCCCGGATGCGTTCGACCAGCAGACGCTGCGAAAACGGTTTCTTGACGTAATCATCGGCGCCCATGCGCAGGCCAAGCACCTCGTCGATCTCGTCATCCTTGGAGGTGAGGAAGATCACCGGCATCTGGGACTTCTGGCGCAGCCGCTGCAGCAGGTCCATGCCGTCCATGCGCGGCATCTTGATGTCGAGCACGGCCATGTCAGGCAGTTTCTTGTTGAAGGCGTCCAGCGCGGCCTGCCCGTCATTATATGTTTCGACCTCGAAGCCCTCGGCCTCAAGAGTCATGGAAACCGATGTCAGGATGTTCCTGTCATCGTCAACCAAAGCAATCTTTGACATCGGAATTGCCCCTAATCTGCTCTGTTCTGGTTTGTTTTTACCACTTTCATCGCCGTTATAGGGCCCCGAATCAATCCCATTTGAGGAAACGGGGCGATCTTTGGACTCAATTGGGGCAAAAATACCTTAGCATCTGCTGAACAGGGAGGCACTTGCCGCGGTGCAGAACAATGGTTGCGCTAAACATCGCCTTGATGGCGCTAACTAGTTGAAACCGGCCTGTTCACCGCCCAAAACGCCATGTTAAGACCGCGCCACCGGCAGCGATGCCGTTTTCTATTGCCCCAATGGCGCAGCCGCGCAGCCAGCGTGCCGCCCGCGCCGCCACAGGAGAAAAAACGCATGACATCTGGACGGGTTAACCCGCAATTCCGCCTCGAGGATCAGGGCATCGAGGGTCTGGGCAATGTCTATTACAACTTCATGGAGCCGGCGCTGATCGAAGCCGCGCTGAAGCGCGGCGAAGGCACGCTGGGCAATGGCGGCGCTTTCCTGGTCACCACCGGCAAGTTCACCGGCCGCTCGCCCAAGGACAAGCATGTGGTGAAAACCGACAGCGTGCGCGACACCATCTGGTGGGACAACAATGCCGCGATGAGCGCCGAGGGCTTTGACGCGCTTTACGCCGACATGCTGGAGCACATGAAGGGCAAGGACTACTACGTCCAGGACCTGGTGGGCGGTGCCGACCCGGCGCATGCGATCAATGTCCGCATGGTCACCGAGCTGGCCTGGCACAACCTGTTCATCCGCCACCTGCTGCGCCGTCCCGACCGCGAGGACCTGGACGATTTCGTGGCTGACTTCACCATCATCAACTGCCCCTCGTTCCAGGCCGACCCGAAAAAGCACGACTGCCGGTCCGAGACCGTCATTGCGCTGAACTTCGACAAGAAGGTGATCCTGATCGGCGGCACCGAATACGCAGGCGAGAACAAGAAGTCGGTGTTCACCCTGCTGAACTACCTGCTGCCGGAAAAGGGCATCATGCCGATGCACTGCTCCGCCAACCACGCCAAGGGCAACCCGGTCGACACCGCCGTGTTCTTCGGCCTCAGCGGCACCGGCAAGACCACCCTGTCCGCCGACCCGGACCGGGTGCTGATCGGTGACGACGAGCATGGCTGGGCCTCCAACGGCACCTTCAACTTCGAAGGCGGCTGCTATGCCAAGACCATCAACCTGAATGCCGAGGCTGAGCCGGAAATCTACGCCACCACATCCAAGTTCGGCACCGTGATCGAGAACATGGTGTTCGACGAGGAAACCAAGGAGCTGGATTTCAACGATGACAGCCTGACCGCCAACATGCGCTGTGCCTACCCGCTGCATTACATCTCCAATGCATCGTCCAGCGCCCGCGGCGGCCACCCCAAGAACATCATCATGCTGACCTGCGATGCCTTCGGCGTGCTGCCTCCGATCGCGCGGCTGACCCCGGCGCAGGCGATGTACCACTTCCTGTCCGGTTTCACCTCCAAGGTGGCAGGCACCGAGCGCGGCGTGACCGAGCCGGAACCCACCTTCTCCACCTGTTTCGGCGCCCCCTTCATGCCGCGCCGCCCCGAGGTCTACGGCAACCTGCTGCGCGAGAAGATCGCCCAGCACGGCGCGACCTGCTGGCTGGTGAACACCGGCTGGACCGGCGGCGCCTACGGCACCGGCTCGCGCATGCCGATCAAGGCGACCCGCGCGCTGCTGACCGCGGCGCTGGACGGCTCGCTGGCGGACGCGGAATTCCGCAAGGACGCGAACTTCGGCTTTGATGTGCCGGTCAACGTGCCGGGCGTGCCGGAACTGCTGCTGGACCCGCGCCGCACCTGGGATGACAAGGCCGCCTACGACGCGCAGGCCGCCAAGCTGGTGCAGATGTTCTCCGACAACTTCGAGCAGTACCTGCCGTTCATCGACGAGGACGTGAAAGCCGCAGCCATCGGCTGACGCGCTTTCAATTCCTGCAGGTAAAGAAAACCCCGGTTCCGCACCGGGGTTTTTCATTTCAGGAAATAAATTTTCCGGTAAACGCTTCCTTAACCATTCCACCGCAAATCTTCCGCAAGCGCAGCTTTACGGCTGTTTTACTGAGTTTTGCGCCACACCCAGGGAGGGGCGGGATGGACCAACAGGCATTGACCGTTTTCAACAGTATTTTCAGTTCTGGCAGCGCCTTCGTGTACCGCTGTGCCAATGACGAGAATTTCACGATGAAATTCATGGCCGGCCAGGTTGAGAAACTATGCGGCTGCCCGACATCGGACATCCTTGGCAATGCCAAGGTATCCTATGTCGGCTTGACCCATGCCGATGACATTGACCGTGTCTTTGCGGATGTGGATGCAGCCATTGCAGCCGGGGAAAACTGGGACGTGGCCTACCGGCTGCGCCGGCCCGACGGCACCGCCGCATGGGTCCGCGAGCGCGGCAATGCAGTTTACGACGACAGCGGCGAGATGGTCTTTCTGGAAGGGCTGGTGGTGGATGCATCGGCCGAAGTCAGCCTGCGCAATGAACTGGAAGGCACGCTGAAGAAGACCGAAGCGGATAATGCCGAGATCCTCAAGCTGGCGGAGAACATCCTGCGCTCGGTGCAGAAGCTGTCCATCCTGGCCATCAACGCGGGCATCGAGGCCGCACGGGCAGGCAAAGCCGGCCAGGGCTTTGCCTTTCTGGCGCGGGAGATCAAGGCGCTGGCGGACGAAAACAACGCCTGGGCCAACCGGATCACCGACCAGATGGCAGGCCGCGACAGCAGAGCCCGCGAAAAGATCATGCGCGCGCGGGAGACCGATCAGACCTGAAGGGAACCGCTGACCATGTCGCGGACCTTGACAGCATAGCGGTCGGTCATGCCGGAGACGAAATCCGCCAGAGAATGCATGGCGGTGCAGGCGTCCTCTACCCCGCGCAGGTCGAGGTCCACGGCACGGATCAGCTGCGCCCAGTGGGAATGCTCCTTGGCCAGCCCGGCCGGATCCCAGCCGCAGGCGGCCAGATCGGTGTAGAGCCCGTGGAAATGGTCGAGAATGCGGTGCAGGACCTGGCGGCCGGCCACCTCCAGCTCGGTCTTGCGGCGGGCGGCGAAGATCCGTTCCACCGACAGCCGCTGCAGTTCGGCAAAGGCGTCCGCCTTGGCGGAGGCGCCGATCAGGTCGCCGTCGAACTCGCCGCTCATGATGGCGTCGTAATTGTCCATGAACGCCTGCACCGCGGCGCTGGTGGCTGCGCCGATGGCCAGCGCCCGCAGCAGGGATACACGCTCGCTGAGCGGCATCGCGGCGTCATCCTCGCGGTTGGGCTTGCCGGTGATGTCTTCCAGCACCGCAGCGACATCTGCCCGGTCCAGATCGCCCACCGCGCCCGCGTCCTCGATGTCCATGATGCGGTAGCAAATGTCGTCGGCCGCCTCGACCAGGAAGGCCAGCGGATGGCGGCGGTACCAGCCTGCGTCTTCGCGGATCATGCCGGTGGCGGCACAGATTTCGTCGAGCAGCGCGGTATCAGCGGCGAAGACGCCGAATTTCTTGAGACCCGCATAGGGGGCAGGACCGCCGCTGCAGACGGCATCGCGCACCTGCCGGGTGCAAGGATATTTCAGGAAGGCGCCCAGCGTTGCATAGCTGAGCCGCATGCCGCCCTCGCGCCGCGCCATTTCCAGCCGCCCGGCGATGCGCAGGCCCTGGGCGTTGCCCTCGAAATGGGCGAACTCCGCCTGCCGGTCCGCCGGGACGTGTGCAGCCAGCCCCCTGCCTGCCTTGAACTGCGCAGCGAACCAGCCGCCGATGCTGTCCTCGCCGGAATGGCCGAAGGGCGGGTTGCCGATGTCATGCAGCAGGCAGGCAGCCTGCACATGGCCGGCGATGCGCAGGACCTGGCCGGGGCTGATGCGGCCCGCGGCCAGCAGCGCCTGGCCCACGCCCGCGCCCAGCGAGCGGCCGACACTGCAGGTCTCCATGCTGTGGATCATCCGGTGGTGCACATGGTCGTGGCTGTAGAGCGGATGCACCTGGGTCTTCTGCGCCAGCCGCCGGAACGGCTCGGAGAACAGGATGCGGTCATAGTCCTGCAGGTATGCCTCGCGCCCCGGTGCCTCGGGGAACTCCGGCCGGCACAGCCTTCCTGCGTTCAGCAGCCTGTTCCACTCCATCGCCATGTGCCTGCTCCTTTGCCAGATTCAAGCGCGGTTAAACGGGAGGCGGCGGGGAAATGCAAACGGTTCAGCGCGGCTCGATTCCCGCGGGCTCCAGCTTGTGCTCCGGCTCCACGTGAATCACCGGCTGCACGTCGGGAATGGCGGCGCGCAGGGCGGACTCCACCCGGTCGCAGATGTCATGCGCGGCGCGGACCGTCATGGCGCCGTCAACCACCATGTGGAATTCGACAAACAGGGCCCGGCCGGCGCGGCGGGTTTTCAGCCCGTGAACCTGCATCGCGCCATTGGCGGTGCGGTGGATGATCTCTTCCACCCGGGCGCGGTCCTCCTCCGGGGCGGCGGTGTCCATCAGGCCGTTCACCGAGGCGGCGATCACCAGCCAGCCCTCGCGCAGGATGTTGACGCCGACCAGCAGCGCCAAGAGCGGGTCGAGCACCGCCCAGCCGGTGGCAAGCGCCAGACCCAGCCCGGCCAGCACGCCGGCAGAGGTCCAGACGTCGCTCATCAGGTGGCGCCCGCCGGCGGACAGGGCCGGGGATTTCAGCCGCCCGCCCGCGCGCAGCAGCACCCGCGCCCAAGCGAGGTTCACCGCCATTGCCAGCCCGTTCACCGCCATGCCCGCGGCGCCCCAGTTTGCAGCCGCAGGCCGGGTCAGCGCGCCGATGGCCTCATGCAGGATCACCAGCGCGGCGATCACGATCAGGATGCCTTCGATCACCGCCGAGAAATACTCCGCCTTGTGGTGGCCGTAGGGGTGGCCGGCGTCCGGAGGCCGCTGGGCGTAACGCACCGCGATCCAGGCCATCACCGCGCCGCCGATGTTGACCAGCGATTCCAGCGCATCCGACAGCAGCGCCACGGAGCCGGTCATCTTCCAGGCCGCAACCTTCAGCGCCATGACCGCAAGCGCGATCAGGATGGAGCCGGTTGCCAGCTGCGATGCGTTGAGCCGTTGATGCATGCTGCCCTGGTCCTCCCCGCTACATCAGCAAGCCGCGGCGCAGCAGGTTCAGCCCGGCGATCAGCAGAACTACCAGGGTCGCGCGGCGGAACAGAACCTGGTCGATCCGGTCGTGCAACTGGCCGCCGATCCACATGCCCGCCACGGCCGGCACGATCAGCGCCAGCGAAAACGGTGCTGTCTCGGCCCGGATCACACCCGACCCCACATGCGCAACCAGCAGCGCCACCGCGCCGAGGCCGTAGATCACGCCCTGCACCCGGATCTGCTCTGTCTTCTCGGTATTCAAAGCGGTGAGATAGGCCACGGTCGGCGGCCCCCAGACGCCGGAGACACCGCCGATCAGGCCCGCAATACCGCCCACCATGGCCTCGCTGCGCGGAGAGGGATTGGAGATCGCAAACACCTTGCCCATCAACTGGATGCAGGCAAAGACCGTGACCGGCAGGCCGATCACCAGGAGCAGCGCCTGCTGCGGCAGCAGCCGCACCATCTGGGCGCTGAGAAGCAGGCAGACCAGCCCGACCAGCAGGAACACCCGGAATTTGCGGATCGAGGCCAGCGCCGCGCCCGGCCCCTGCCGCAGCGCCTGCATGCCGTTTGTCACCAAGGTGGGCAGAATCAGCCCGGCCAGCGCCAGGTCCGGCGCCAGGAACATGCTGAGGCCGGAGATGAAGATCATCGGCATGGCGAACCCCACCAGGCCCTTGACCGTGCCGGCCAGCAGCGCGATGCCAAAGGCCGCTGCCAGCTCAGCCGGGGAAAGAAGCGCAAACAATTCAGTCATGCCCCCGCTCTATCACATCCTCAGCGTGCTGCACGGGCAAAATCAACACGCAAGATTTGATCCAAATGACGCACCAGTGAGTATTTTTGTTGCGCTGCGCCTGCAAAATGATTTACCACCGGGCGACCGAAGAAGGATCTGATTCATGGCCCACGACGGACAGGACTTGCATATGAAACCGACTCTCATTCCCGACTTGCTGGCGCTGACCGGCGCCGCGCTGGAACCGCTGGACCAGCTGCTTGAGGCCGCGCGCGCCTCCGTCAAGGAAATGGTGAGCAGCGACGGCCGTGTGTCCGGCAAGCTGATCGAGGAAAACCAGGTGGCTGCGCACGGTCTGTCCTGGCTTGCCACTTATGTTTACTCGCTGCGCCAGATGCAGAAATGGGCCGAGAAGCTGCAGGCTGAGGGCAAGTTCGGCGAGATGGAGCAGCTGATCCACCAGATCGGCTTTGGCGAATACCTGTGGCAGGTCTACGGCGGCATCCAGATGAACCAGGGCGAAATCATCCGCCTGCAGGATCTGGGCCTGAGCCAGGACGCCCAGCGTGCTTTGATGGTGCCTGCAGTGATGACGCTCTGCGAGCAGGGCAACAGCCAGGCCGCCCGCTCCCGTCTGGTGGAGCTGATGGAGGAACAGGCCGGTTCCACCATGTTCGGCGCCTCCGGCCTGGAGGAAGAGCTGGAAATGATCCGCGACCAGTTCCGCCGCTATGCGGTGGAGAAGGTCGAGCCGAATGCCCACGAGTGGCACCTGAGGGATGAACTGATCCCGATGGAAGTCATCGAGGAACTGGCGGAGATGGGCGTCTTCGGCCTGACCATCCCGGAGGAATACGGCGGCTTCGGCCTCTCGAAGGCCTCCATGGTGGTGGTTTCCGAAGAACTGTCGCGCGGCTATATCGGTGTCGGCTCGCTGGGCACCCGGTCCGAGATTGCGGCGGAGCTGATCCTGTGCGGCGGCACAGAGGAGCAGAAGGCCAACTGGCTGCCGAAGCTGTCCAGCGCGGAGATACTGCCGACGGCCGTGTTCACCGAGCCGAACACCGGCTCCGACCTCGGCTCCCTGCGCACCCGTGCGGTGAAGGACGAGAACGGCGATTACAAAATCACCGGCAACAAGACCTGGATCACCCACGCCGCCCGCACCCATGTGATGACCCTGCTGGCGCGCACCGATCCGGACACCACCGACCACCGCGGATTGTCGATGTTCCTGGCGGAGAAGACCCCAGGTACCGACGAAGCCCCTTTCCCCACCCCCGGAATGACCGGCGGCGAGATCGAGGTGCTGGGCTACCGCGGCATGAAGGAATACGAGCTGGGCTTCGACAATTTCCATGTGAAACAGGAGAACCTGCTGGGCGGCGAGGAGAACAAGGGCTTCAAGCAGCTGATGGAGACCTTTGAATCGGCCCGCATCCAGACCGCGGCCCGCGCCATCGGCGTGGCCCAGTCGGCGCTGGACATCGCCATGCAGTACGCGCAGGAGCGCAAGCAGTTCGGCAAATCGCTGATCAACTTCCCGCGGGTGTCCGGCAAACTGGCGATGATGGCGGTGGAGATCATGATCGCCCGCCAGCTGACTTATTTTTCGGCCTGGGAAAAGGACCACGGCCACCGCTGCGACCTGGAGGCCGGCATGGCCAAGCTCCTGGGCGCGCGGGTTGCCTGGGCGGCGGCCGACAATGGCTTGCAGATCCACGGCGGCAACGGCTTTGCGATGGAGTACAAGATCTCCCGCGTGCTGTGCGACGCCCGCATCCTCAACATCTTCGAGGGTGCCGCGGAAATCCAGGCGCAGGTCATCGCCCGCCGACTGCTGGGCTGAGCCCCGCCAGTTACCACCGCAGGGGAGCAATCCCCTCCTTGCCCGGCGTTCGCGCCGGGCTTTTTTGTGCGGCTGCGCACTGCGGGCTCTGCGGCCGGACTGCAACCACGGCGCGGAATAAGTCTGTTTCCAATCCAGGTTATTCGATCCTTAACGATTCGTGGTTAACAAGGGGCATGACATTATTCCGCTGCCTTCTTCTGCCCGCCCTGCTATTGCTTTCCGCCTGCGGCGACACCGTGCCTGCAGGTCAATCCCCGCGCATTCTGGCGATGGGGGATTCACTTCTGGCCTGGCACAGCCTGGCGGGCAAATCGATATCGGACACGGTGGCGCGGGAGTTGCAGGAACCGGTGGTGGACCGCTCGGTTTCCGCCGCGCGGATCATCTATAAGCTGCCCATTTCCGGTGCCGCAGGGATGAACATCCGCAAACAGTACACCCCCGGCAAATGGGACTGGGTGATCGTCAACGGCGGTGGCAATGACCTGTGGCTGGGCTGCGGCTGCTTCGCCTGCAACCGCAAGATGGACAGGCTGATCTCCTCTGACGGGCGCACTGGCGCCATTCCCGGCATGCTGGCGGAGCTGCGCGCGACCGGTGCCCGGGTGATCTATGTCGGTTATCTGCGCAGCCCGGGCGTGGGATCGATGATCGAGCACTGCCGTGACGAGGGCAATGAGCTGGAAGCCCGCATCGACCGGCTGGCAGATATGGATGAGGGCATCTTCTTCCTGTCGAACAAGGACATGGTGCCCTACGGCGACCGGTCCTACCACGCGCTGGACATGATCCACCCGTCCGTCAAGGCCAGCAGCGAAATCGGCCGCAAGGTGGCCGAGATTATCCGCACGAACTGAGGGAGCCCCGGGCCGAACGCGCGGTTCTCCCGCCCGCTTGCGCCTGCGGCCTTGCGCTGACCGCTGCACCCCTTCAGTTTGGAATTAGAACCTGCCACCGGAGGTCTTGATGCTGCGTGCTGCCCTGATCACCTCCCTGCTGCTGCCAACCGCCTGCACCGGGGATGAGAGCCTGTCGGCCTACGGCGCCGCGGGCAAGGAGTGGAAGTTGCAGAGCATTGACGGTGCTGCCTTTGCCGCCGCTGCCACCCTGACCTTTCCGGAGCCGGGCAAGATCGCCGGGCGGGGACCTTGCAACAATTTCCTGGGCCGCCAGACCGCGCCCTATCCCTGGTTTGAAACCGGGCCGCTGGCGGTGACGCGCATGGCCTGCCCGGAACTGGAGGCTGAGGACGCATTCCTGAAGGCACTGCAGGAGATGACGCTGGCCGAAGTCTCAGGCGATGTGCTGATCCTGAGCAACGAAGCGGGCCGCGAGATGCTGTTCAAAGGCGGCGGCTGAGCAGATCCAGCAGCCGCCCCCGCGCCTCCGGCGGCGGGTGGTTGCCCAGCGATGGCGCCAGATGCGCCTCCAGGAAATAACCGGTTGTGCACAGGGCCTGCACGATTTCTGCGTCCCCCGCATCACCCTGCCCCAGCATCACCGGCGGCAGCGGCAGGAGGCGCTCCGCCCAGTCCCCGGCCCCTTCACGTGAAACAGCCCGGCCCGTTTTCGGCGATACATATGCCAGCGCGAAACGGCTGCCGGTCACGGCACAGGCGGAGAGGTCGAGACCAAAGCCCATCTCCTCCAACAGCGCCAGTTCCCAGCGCAGGTAGGCGAGCGGCCAAAGCTCTTCGTTGCCCAGCAGGTCCAGCAGCCGCTCGCTACGGGTGTAAAGGTCCGGATGCGGCTCGCGCTCGGGCAGGCAGAAGGACAGCAGCGCCGTAACCGTATTGAGCCCTGCCAGCGCCAGCCGCCCGGAGAGCGCTGCGGCGGCCCGGCTGCGCAGCGGTTCGGCCTGGTAGCTGCCGAGGTGGTCCTCCAGCCGCGCCCGCCAGGTCACGTCCAGCTGTGCGCCGGGCTGCAGGACGGGCGCCATCCGGCGGCCGGCCCCGCCGCGCACCACACCCGCGTGGCGGCCGTGCTCTTCGGTGAAGACATCGATGATAGCCGAGCTTTCGCCGTGGCGGCGCACTGAAAGCAATATGCCCTGATCACGCCATTCCAATGGCGGGCCTCCCTGTCCTGCGGTCCGCCCCACCAGAGCGCATTGCAGGACGGGCTGCAAGCGGCAGGGTCATTCCAGGCCGGGTTCGTCCAGCAGATGGCGTCCCTGCCGGTCTTCGACCTCGATCACCCAGAGATCCGGGTCGAAGTCGCGCTGGCGGCGGATGAAGGCATCGACCTCGGCCTCGGCCCCGGCGGCCAGCTCATCCCATTTGCGGGCGCCGCTCATCAGGTCATAGGTGCGGTGAAAGGCGCGGGCCTTGCCGTCAAGCGAGTTGAGCTTCACAAGCACCGCGCCCGCGGTGTCATCGCCATGAGAAGTGATGAAGGCCGGGATGTCCTGAAACCGCAGGCGGGCCAGGTAGGCGTCGATCCAGAACCGGGCGGTGAGGCGGGTCATGCCGCGCCCCTGCCTGTAACAGCGCCTGCTGTTAGTGCCGGAGCCTCCGGCGGGAGTATTTTCACAAAAGTGAACAGCATGGGGCTCTTCAGTTGCCGTCCTTGAAGTCGAGGCCCATTTCCGAGTAGCGCTCGGCCTCTTCCAGCCAGTTCGGGCGCACCTTCACCTGCAGGAAAAGGTGCACCTTGCGGCCCAGGAATTCCTCCAGCTCGGTGCGCGCGGCCTGGGAGACGGACTTGATGGTCTCGCCGCGCTTGCCCAGAACGATGCCCTTATGGCCGTCGCGGACCACGTAGATGATCTGGTCGACCCGGGCGGAGCCGTCCTTGCGCTCTTCCCATTTCTCGGTCTCGACGGTCAGCTGGTAGGGCAGCTCCTGGTGCAGGCGCAGGGTCAGCTTTTCGCGGGTCATTTCCGCCGCGATCATCCGCATCGGCAGATCGGCGATCTGGTCCTCGGGGTAGAGCCAGGGGCTTTCCGGCAGCTTGCCCGCCAGCCACTGGCGCAGGTCGTCGACGCCATGGCCGCGCTCTGCCGAGATCATGAAGGTTTCGGCAAATGTGTAGCGGCTGTTCAAGTCCTGGGTGAGGCCCAGCAGTTTCTCGGCCGGCACCTTGTCGATCTTGTTGATCGCGAGCGCCACGGTGCGGCCCTCGCCGATTTCCGCCAGACCTTCCAGGATGGTCTCGACACCTTCGGTGATGCCGCGGTGGGCCTCGACCATCAGCACGACAACATCAGCGTCGGCAGCGCCGCCCCAGGCGGCGGCCACCATCGCCCGGTCCAGGCGGCGGCGGGGCTTGAACAGGCCGGGGGTGTCAACAAACACCAGCTGCGCGTCGCCCTCCATCGCCACGCCGCGGATGCGGGCGCGGGTGGTCTGCACCTTGTGGGTCACGATCGAGACCTTGGCCCCGACCATGCGGTTCAGAAGGGTCGATTTGCCCGCGTTGGGCTCTCCGATCAGGGCAACGAATCCGGCGCGTGTTGTCATCTCAACTGGTCCTGTTTGCAGATCAGTGCCTCTACAGGAATTTACCCACAGGGGCCAGAGGCGTTTTTTTCGGGCATGTGCCACCATTCCGCAAGCTTGCCCTATGTCAACGACCTGTGGCAGACCCGGTGCAAGAACCGCGGCGCCGAGCCAATCTGACAGCCAGGCCTTTCTTTGAGAGCACAACAGGAGGCATGCCTGATGAACCGCCGTGATATTCTGCTGGGAACTGCTGCATCTGCCGGGGCGCTTGGCGCAGGCGGCTGGGGCTCGGCAAGTGCCGCCCGGGCGCAGCGGTTGACCATTCAGCCTGCCAGCTTTGCCTTTCGTGACACTCCGACCCGGGGCTGGTGAGCCTGTCGCCGGATGCGCTGCCGCCGGTTCTGTTGGGCACTCAGGGCAAGCCCATGCACTTGCGGGCAGAGAATGGCACCGAAGATTATACCGCGATGCATTGGCACGGGCTGCGGATTGCCAATGCGATGGACGGGGTACCCTATCTGACCCAGATGCCGATCGCAGGCGGCGAAAGCTTTGACTACACGTTCCCCCTCCGGATGCCGGCACCTTTTGGTATCACCCGCACTGCATGACCATGGCGCAGATGGTGCATGAGCTGACCGGGGTGATGGTGATCCGGGAGGCGGAGAATCCAGGGTTCGACGGCGACCAGGCGGTCAACTTGCGGGATTTCCGGCTGAATGATGACGGCACCTTCCTGCCCTAATATACCGCGCGGAGCGCGGCCCTCGGCGGAACGCATTGCAATGTGCTGACCGCGAACTGGCTGCAGGCGCCGGTTTATGATCCCCCTGCGGGCGGCTTGTTTCGGCTGCGGATGGTGAACACCGACACCTCGCGGATCTACAAGCTGCACCTGAGTACGGATCAGGCGCGGATCATTGCCTGGGACGGGCATCCGGTGGAGTTGGAGCTGCCCCTGCTCTCCGCTGGGGTGCCTTTGCTGGTGGGCCCCGGCCAGAGGGTGGATTTCGCGGTGCGGATGCCTGCGGGCGAGGAGCAAACAGCGGATCTGCTGGCAGAGCTTCCGGGCCAGCCAACCCGCACAATGGAACCACTGCGCTCCGTTGGGGCGGACTTGGCGCGGGATTTGCGGGAGCTGAAGCCGCTGCCTACTAATCCGGTTTCCCGGCCTGATTTGGCAAACGCCGAGGTGCATGACTTCGTCTTGGGCTGGACCCCTGAGGGCGGGCGACGCGGCCAGCGGCACTGGGCCGCTGGTCACGCTGGAGCGCGGCAAGAGCAATGTGCTGCGGCTCAGGAATGAAACGCCGAACCTGCATCCGATCCACCTGCACGGGCTGGCATTTGTTCCGATCCGCTCCAACCTGCGCAAGCTGCCGCCGCTGGTGACGGATACCATGCTGCTTTTGAAGGATGAGGTGGCCGAGATTGCCCTGGTCGCTGACAACCTGGGCGACTGAGCGGTCCACTGCCATGTGATCGAGCACCAGAAGACCGGGCTTGCCGGTTTTATCCGGGTGGTCTGACGGGTCAGCCGAGCTGTTCCAGCAGCGCCTTGGCGGCGGCCTGTTCGGCCTGTCGCTTGGAGCCTGCGGTGGCCTGCGCCTCGGAGCCGTCCTGCAGCCGCGCGGCGATGGTGAAGACCGGCGCGTGGTCCGGACCGCTGCGGGAGACCTCGACATAGGACGGCGGTTTCTGCCCGCGGGCCTGCGCCCATTCCTGCAGGGAGGTCTTGGCGTCGCGCGCGTCGGTTTCCACCTGGTGGATACGGCTGCCCCACAGGCGCAGGATCACATCCGCCGCGGCGTCAAAGCCCGCGTCCTTGTAGACGGCCGCAATCACCGCTTCCATCGCGTCGCCGAGAAGCGCCTGCTTGCGGCGGCCGCCCGACATCATTTCGGAACGGCCCAGCTTCAGCACCGCGCCGAGGTCAATCTCCTTGGCGACATCGGCGCAGGCCTCCTTGCGCACCAGCGCGTTGAAACGCGGCGCCAGCTGGCCCTCGGTGGCGGTCTTGTCATGCTCCAGCAGCGCGGTGGCCATCACCAGCCCCAGCACCCGGTCGCCCAGGAACTCCAGCCGCTGGTTATCCTTGCGCGTGGAGGACGACACGGAGGCATGGGTCACGGCGCGCTGCAGCAGGTCGGGGCGGGCGAATCTATGCCCGATCCGTTCCTCGAACGCGCGCAATTCCTTTGACAGCTTCACTGGATCCCCTTGAAGAAACGGTCGCCGCGCCAGGTCCAGAAATAGAGCATGGAGCGCCCGGCGGAGGAGAACATGATCCGGTCGGCGCGGCCGATCAGGTTTTCATACGGCACGAAACCAACCCCGCCTGCGGTCTGCGGCAGGCGGCTGTCCGAGGAGTTGTCGCGGTTGTCGCCCATGAAGAAGTAGTGGCCTTCGGGCACATGGTAGACGCGGGTGTGGTCGACGCCCTGATTGGTGATGTTGAGCACAACGTGCTCGGTGCCGCCCGGCAGGGTTTCAATCTGGCGCGACTTCTTGCAGATGGCCCCTTGGCCCACCGGCGCGTTCTCGCAGCGCGGCATGGAGCCTTGCGGCCCCTGGCGTTCCATCACTTCCTCGAACTCGCCCGCGTCCTGCAGCTTGACCGGCTCACCGTTGATGAACAGCACGCCGTTCTTCATCTGGATCTTGTCGCCCGGCAGGCCGACCAGACGCTTGATAAAGTCACTGCCGTTCACGGGGTGGCGGAACACCGCCACGTCGCCGCGCTCAGGCTCGCTGCCGATCAGACGGGTGTTGTCGCCGTCCAGAAAGCCGCAGATCTTCTTGGCGTCGATGTTCACGCCGATCGCCGGGAAGCGGATGCTGGGGCAGGACGCATAGGAATAGCCGTAGGCCATCTTGTTCACGAACAGGAAATCCCCGATCAGCAGGGTCTCTTTCATCGATCCGGACGGAATCCAGAAGGGCTGGAAGAACAGGGTGCGGAAGACACCGGCGATCAGCAGCGCGTAGACGACCGTCTTGATCGTCTCGATGATCGAACTGCTGGTCTTTGCTTTGGCCGTCATCAGGCTCTCCGGTTTGGAAACAGGGTCCGGGGCTACATGCGGGCCTGAAGGGGGCAAGTCAAGTTCCGGCGGGTAAATCCGCCGGGTTCGCCGCCACGGGACGCGCCTCGATCAGCACAAAGGCCTGCGCCCAGGGGTGGTCGTCGGTGAGAGTGACATGAATCACCGCTTCGTGTCCGGGCGGGGTCATCTTGCGCAGCCGCTCGGCGGCCCAGCCGGTCACATGCATCACCGGCTGGCCGGTGCGCAGGTTGGAAACCGCCATGTCCTTCCAGGCGATGCCCATGCGCAGGCCGGTGCCCAGCGCCTTGGAGCAGGCTTCCTTGGCGGCCCAGCGCTTGGCATAGGTGCCGGCCGCATCACGGCGGTGTTCGGCCTTGCGCTGCTCCACCTCGGTGAACACCCGGTTGCGGAAGCGGTCGCCGAAGCGGTCCAGCGTGCGCTGGATTCGCTCGATATTGGCGAGATCGGTTCCGATGCCCAGGATCATTCTTCCAGCCGCTTCAGCCCCAGTTTGATGCCATGGCCGAGAAACAGCCGGTTGACCATGAGGATGACCGACAGCAGCAGAAGGAAAATCCCGGCGAGGTAGACAAAGGGAATTGTCTGCCGCGCTTCGATCACCATCGGGCTGTTCCAGTAAAACGGCAGCTGGATGACGGTCAGCACCGCCACCACCCCGGTCATGGCCGCTGCACATGTCCAGGCGTCCCTGCCGGGCAAGGGCGCGCGGGTAACTTGGGCAATCCGCATGCCTTCCGCAACAGATGCGACCATTGGCGGCAGCACCGTGGCGAGACCGGCCGGCATGCCCAGACCGAACTGCGCCAGCAGGAGACCAGCCAACAGCATTGCGACGGAGGCACCCATCCACCAGAGAGCGTACCGGATCAGATTGACCTGCATCACTCGTGCCCCCGTGCCGCGTCCATCAGGCGGCGCATTTCGTGCACTGCAGGGGTCAGGCCGCGGAAGATCGCCTCCCCGATCAGGAAATGACCGATGTTGAGCTCCTTCACCTCCGGGAAGGCCGCGACCGGCTGCACGGTGTCATAGGTCAGGCCGTGGCCCGCATGCACCTCCAGCCCCAATGTATGGGCATAGGCGGACATTTCCCGCAGCGCCTCCAGCTCGCGGTCGCGCTCCGCAAACTTGCCCTCAGCGTGATAATCGCAATAGGCACCGGTATGCAGCTCGATCACCTCGGCTCCGATACGGTGGGCGGCGTCGATTTGCTTCCTGTCGGCGGCGATGAAGATCGACACCCGGCAGCCCGAATCCCGCAGCGGCGCGATGAAATGGGCCAGGCGGTTCTCCTCGCGCGCCACTTCCAGCCCGCCCTCGGTGGTGCGCTCCTCGCGTTTTTCCGGCACGATGCAGACCGCATGCGGCTTGTGGCGCAGGGCAATTTTCTGCATTTCCGCCGTCGCCGCCATCTCGAAATTGAGCGGCACGTTCAGCGCCTCCATCAGCGCGTCGATGTCCCCGTCGGTGATATGACGGCGGTCTTCGCGCAAGTGGGCGGTAATGCCGTCGGCGCCCGCCTCCTCTGCGAGTTTTGCTGCCCGGACCGGATCCGGATAGGCGCCGCCGCGGGCGTTACGCACAGTGGCCACGTGGTCGATATTCACGCCCAGGCGCAATTGGTGGTCTGTCATGAGAGGTATCTCATCCGTCTGAAGTCAAAGGCTTGGCACAAAGACTAGACAGACCGCGGGCAAGAGCAAGCCTGCTGGAAATAATGGTACAATCCCGCAGCCCGGCTCAGGCACCGGTATCGACCTCAGCGCGCTTCTTGATCGCTTCGAACTTAGCCTTGATTTTGGCCCGGCGGCGCTGCTGGTAGACCCGGATCACCGGCAGGCTGAGCACATAGCAGACCGTGGCAGCAATGATGCCCGGAATTATGCCGCCGATCATGTAGGGATAGAACACCTCGTTATAGAACAGGTGCAACCCCTGCCAGTCGGCGGGACGGTCCATGAACAGGGCAATCAGGTTGTTCTTCAGATCGCCGCCGGCGGCCAGAAACTTGCCCACCAGGGACTTGTCGACCTCCTGGTCGAACTCTGTACCCAACAGCCAGTGCCCGGTTTGCAGGGACGCCACGCCGATCGGCACATAGGTCAGCGGGTTGCCGAAGAAGGTGGCGCTGAGCGAGGCCAGAATATTGCCGTTCATCATCCGCGCGATGAGCGCCGCGACAAAAAAGTGAAGCCCGTAAAACGGTGTGAAAGTGGTGAACACCCCGGCCCAGATGCCGCGGGCGATGCGTTCAGGCGAATCGGGCAGGCGCCGGACCCGGTGCTTCACATACAGGAACGCCCGCCCCCAGCCGCCGCGCGGCCAGAGAAAATCCGCCAGCGCCCGGAGGGGCGGACGTCTGTCCCGGCGCCTGAATACCAAAGCTGTCCGTCCTTCCCAGTTCCCGGCCCAGTTCCCGGCTCAGAGTTTCAGCGGCCTATCCCGGAAAGTGGCGCTCTTCCGGCCGCTCCCGGAACCGCGCCACCGCGGCAACATCGCTTTCCGCCTCGAGTGTCAGCATCAGCGAGTGCAGCTGCTCCACATCCCGCAGCTCCACATTGATCATAAGCCGGTAAAAGTCTGGTTTCCTGTCCACAAATTCCAGATCGGAGATATTTGCCTTTTTCTCGCCGATCAATGTGCAAATCCGCCCCAGAACGCCGGCATCATTGCCGATGGTCAGCTCCAGCGTGGTGCCATACACAGCCGGATGGGTGCCGCTATGCCAGTGCACGTCCATCCAGCGTTCCGGCTGATCCTCGAACTCGCCCAGCTTGTCGCAATCGGCGGCATGCACCACCACCCCGCGGCCGCGGTAGGTGATGCCGATGATGCGCTCGCCCGGCAGCGGCTGGCAGCAGGTTGCACGCTCAAAGCTCTGCCCCGGCTCCAGGCCGATCACCGCGCGGCGCGGCGAGATCTCATCGCCGTCGCCGGTGGTGGTCAGTTCCGGATAGACCGACTGCACCACGTCATGGGCAGTGATTTCTGCCGCGCCCAGCCGCGCCAGCAGCTCATTCACTCCGCTGGCGCGCAGCGCGCGGGCGGCCGTTTCCAATGCCTTGTCGGTGGCCTTCTTGCCGACGTGCTCGAACGCCGAGCGCGCCAGCTCATGGCCCAGTTTCACAAACCGCGCCCGGTCGGCCTCACGCAGGGCACGGCGGATTGCGGTGCGGGCCTTGCCGGTGGTGGCGATCTCCAGCCAGCTGACCTGCGGGGTCTGGCCTTCGGCGGTGATCACGTCCACCGACTGGCCATTCCGGAGCCGGGTCCACAGCGGCACCCGGATGCCGTCCACCTTGGCGCCGACGCAGGCATGGCCGATGCGGGTGTGGATGGCATAGGCAAAGTCGATCGGCGTCGCGCCCTTGGGCAGCTTGATCACGTCGCCCTTGGGGGTGAAGCAGAACACCTGGTCGGAATACATCTCGAGCTTCACAGCCTCGAGGAATTCGTCGTGGTCGTCCTCGGCATCGAATTGCTCGGTCAGCGAGGCAATCCACTTGGCCGGGTCAACGGCAAAGGGGTTTTCGGTGCGCACGCCATCGCGGTAGGACCAATGCGCCGCCACGCCTGTCTCTGCCACATCATGCATCTGCCGGGTGCGGATCTGCACCTCCACCCGCTTGCCGTCGCGGCCCGACACGGTGGTATGGATCGACCGGTAGCCGTTGGATTTCGGCTGGCTGATATAGTCCTTGAACCGGCCCGGCACCGCCCGCCAGCGCTGGTGAATGGCGCCCAGCGCCCGGTAGGCGTCTTCTTCCGACAAGGTGATCACCCGGAAGCCGTAAATGTCGGACAGCCGCGAGAAGCCCTGGTCCTTGGCCTGCATCTTGCGCCAGATCGAATAGGGCTTCTTGGCACGGCCGAAGACCTCGGCCTCGATGCCCGCCTTCTCCAGCTCCAGCCGCATGTCGCCGGTGATCCGGTGGATCACGTCGCCGGTTTCCCGCTGCAGGGTCACAAAGCGGCGGATGATCGACTGGCGCCCTTCGGGATTGAGCACGCGGAAGGCCAGATCCTCCAGCTCCTCGCGCATCCACTGCATGCCCATGCGGCCCGCCAGCGGCGCGTAGATGTCCATCGTCTCGCGCGCCTTCTGGGCCTGTTTCTCGGGCCGCATCGCCTTGATGGTCCGCATGTTGTGCAGACGGTCGGCGAGCTTCACCAGAATCACCCGCAGATCCTTGGACATTGCCATGAACAGCTTGCGGAAGTTTTCCGCCTGCTTGGTCTCGCGGCTGCTGAGCTGCAGGTTGGTCAGCTTGGTGACGCCGTCGACCAGCATAGCCACCTCATCGCCGAAACGGCGGGCGACCTCTTCATAGTTCGCCTTGGTGTCTTCGATGGTGTCGTGCAGCAGCGCGGTGATGATGGTTGCATCATCCAAGCGCTGCTCGGTCAGGATGGCGGCCACCGCCACCGGATGCGTGAAATAGGGTTCGCCCGAATGCCGGAACTGGCCCTCGTGCATCTGCTCGCCGAAAGCATAGGCCTCGGCGATCCTGTCCGCGTTGGTTTTGGGATTGTAGTTGCGGACCAGAGCAATCAGGTCGTCAGGGGAAATCATGTCCGGTCCGCAGCCTCAAATGTCCAGACGCGCGCCTCAGCCCTGGCCCTGGGCCTCCATCAGCGCGCGCAGCAGTTTCTCTTCCGACATGTCGTCGTCGGCGGGTTTGTCGTTGTCCGCGCCCATCAGGAGAGCCATGGAATCCTCTTCCGGCTCATCGACCTCGATCTGGGTCTGGTTGCTCTCGATCAGGCGCTCGCGCAGCTCGTCGGCGCTCTGGGTCTCTTCAGCGATCTCGCGCAGGGACACGACCGGATTCTTGTCGTTGTCGCGCTCGACGGTGATCGGGGCGCCGGCCGAAATCTCGCGGGCACGGTGCGCAGCCAGCATCACCAGCTCAAAGCGGTTAGGCACTTTATCGACGCAATCTTCAACCGTCACGCGGGCCATCAGCGACTCTCCATTTCATTCCTGGTCCAGAAGGCAGACATTTACGCCCATATCTTTCTCTTGACAAGGGCGGAAAACAACGCATTGCGCGGCTCAGAGCGGGGTCACCCCGGCCACATCCTGCGGCGGCAGGTCCGCCAGCATCTCGGTCACGGATTTCCGCAGCACCGGGTGGCGCCAGCGCGGTGCGATATCTGCCAGCGGCACCAGCACAAAGGCGCGGTCCTGAATGCGCGGATGCGGCAGGATCAATTGCCCTGGCGCTTCCTGCATCTGGCTCACCAGAGGGAGGCCCTGCCAGCGGGCATATCCGGCCTCGTCCGGAAGCACCGCGCCGTCATAGTCCACCAGATCCAGATCCAGCGTCCGCATCCCCCAGCGCTGCTCGCGCACCCGGGAAAACTGCGCTTCGATGTCGTGGAGCCGTGCAAGCAGGCCGCCGGGGGACAGGCTCGTTTCTACCGCCGCAGCAGCGTTCACGTAGTCCGGCCCCGCCCCCGCAGGGAAGCAGGGGGTCTGAAAGAACCGGGACACGCTGCGCAGTGAAGTCTCCTCCGACCGGAGCGCGCGGATGGCATTGGACAGGGTCATTTGCGGCGTATCAGCGCCGGCAGGCAGATTGCCGCCGAGCGCAATCAGCGCCAATTTACGGTTTGCGGCCATCTTTGACCCTATTCAAACGGACAGTCTACTTGCGGCAAATGACAAATAACTTACATTAAGTCTACCCGTTTCGCCGATTTCAAGCATTCACTCACGGAACCCCCGGCCGAGGCGGATATACCGGAAGGAAAAATTTGATGTTTTACAAGGACGAACGGCTCGCGCTGTTCATAGACGGATCAAATCTATACGCCGCGGCCAAGGCGCTTGGATTTGATATCGACTACAAGCTTCTGCGGCAGGAATTCATGCGCCGCGGCAAGCTTCTGCGGGCCTTTTATTACACCGCCCTGCTGGAGAATGACGAGTACTCTCCGATCCGGCCGCTTGTCGACTGGCTGCATTACAACGGCTTCACCATGGTCACCAAACCGGCCAAGGAATACACCGACAGCATGGGCCGCCGTAAGGTCAAGGGCAACATGGACATCGAGCTGACGGTCGACGCCATGGAGCTGGCGCCGCGGGTGGACCATATCGTGCTGTTCTCGGGCGATGGGGACTTCCGCCCGCTGATTGCCAGCCTGCAGCGCCAGGGCGTACGGGTTTCGGTGGTTTCGACCATCCGCAGCCAGCCGCCGATGATCTCTGACGATTTGCGCCGCCAAGCCGACAATTTCATCGAGCTGGAAGAGCTGCGCGACGTGATCGGCCGCCCGCCGCGTGAACAAAACGAACCGCGTTCCGCCACAGCCGCCCAGGGCTGATCCCGGACCGCATTGCCAAAAACCGGAACAGGGGCCTGATGGGGCGCCCCCTGTTCCGGCGAAACTCAGTCGCGCGCGTGACCGCCCTGGCCATTGATCCTGTTGTGGCGCGCGATGATCTGTGCGGGCCAGCGGCTTTTGATATAGGCAAGCGCCTCCCGCATTTCCTGTTCGCTCAGCACTCCGCTGAAACCGGCCATCCGGCTTTGGTACCCGTTGCCGGCAACGGCTGCGACACCCGCTCTGACAACCTCCAGCAATTGCGTGTCAGGATGGTGCCAGGTATGACCCGTCCCGTCCAAAGGCGGCGCCGGCAGATACCCCTCGCTGTCGCGGATTTGCCAGTCCGGCTCCCCCTGCAGATCGCTGCCGTGGCAGCTGGCGCAATGGCCCTGGTAGACCGCCCTGCCCGCTTCCACAGCGTCCGGCTTGTCATAGGGCAGGATATCCCCTGCCTGCCCCTGTGCAGCTGCAAACCCTGCCGCAGCACTGCACGCCAGCACCAAAGCCGCAGCCCTTGAGTTTCCCCGCGTCAAATCTGCCTCCCGTGCTGATGGGCCTTGAAACTAGCTGCAGCCTTCCGGCGCTGGAAGCCCCTATCACATCCGTGTGAGGCGTTTGCGGCACTGGACCTCGCCGCCTGAAGCGCTTACCTCTGGCGCGCAAGGAGACGCCCATGACCAAGCCAGCCCTGACTCTCTACCTCGCCGCGCCGCGCGGATTTTGCGCGGGCGTGGACCGCGCCATCAAGATCGTCGAGATGGCGATCGGCAAATGGGGGGCGCCGGTCTATGTGCGCCATGAGATCGTGCACAACAAATTCGTGGTTGATTCCCTGCGCGAAAAAGGCGCTGTGTTTGTCGAGGAGCTGGACGAATGCCCCGATGACCGGCCGGTAATTTTCTCCGCGCACGGGGTGCCGAAATCGGTGCCCGCCGCCGCTGAAGCGCGCGAGATGATCTATGTGGACGCCACCTGCCCGCTGGTCTCCAAGGTGCATATCGAGGCGCAGCGCCACGCCGAGGCCGGGCTGCAAATGATCATGATCGGCCACAAGGGCCATCCGGAGACCATCGGCACCATGGGCCAGCTGCCCGAAGGCGAGGTGCTGCTGGTGGAAACCGCGGCGGACGTGGCTACGGTCGAGGTGCGCGACCCGGACCGGCTTGCCTATGTCACCCAGACTACCCTGTCGGTGGATGACACCAAGGGTATCGTTGCGGCGCTGGAAGAGCGCTTCCCCAACATCATCGGACCGCACAAGGAAGACATTTGCTATGCCACCACCAACCGCCAGGAGGCGGTGAAATCGGTGGCTCCCAAGGCCGATGCCCTCTTGGTGGTCGGCGCTCCGAACTCCTCGAACTCCCGCCGCCTGGTCGAGGTCGGGGCCAAGAACGGCTGCGATTACGCCCAGCTGGTGCAGCGCGCCGAAAACATCGACTGGCGCGCGCTGGATGGCATCCGCTCCGTGGCCATCACTGCCGGCGCCTCCGCCCCGGAACTGCTGGTCAACGAGGTGATCGACGCGTTCCGCGAGCGCTATGACGTCACGGTCGAAGTGGTGGAAACCGCCGTCGAGACCGTCGAGTTCAAAGTGCCGCGCGTGTTGCGGCAGCCTGCATGAGCGCACAGGCCTGAGTGCAATCCGGGCCTCAGAAAATGCACCTGCTTCGGGCTAACCGTGTTACGCATTAGTCCCCGGGCATTATTTCTGGAGCCATATTGATGATCACGCTGCACTTTCTGATAACCGCCTTTGTTGTCGTCCTCGCGCCGGGCACGGGTGTCATCTACACGCTGGCGCTTGGCCTCGGCCAAGGCTGGCGCGCTTCCATCTGGGCCGCAATCGGTTGCACCTTTGGCATTGTTCCGCATCTGGCCGCTGCCACGCTGGGGCTGGCGGCGGTGCTGCACAGCTCCGCCCTGCTGTTCCAGATCGTCAAGGCCGCGGGTGTTGCCTATCTCCTGTACCTCGCCTGGCAGGCGCTGCGCAGCGGCGGCGTGCTGGCAGTGGATTCGAAACGCACCAGCCAGCCCGGCTGGAAAATCGCCTGGCGCGGGGCGCTGATCAATATCCTGAACCCCAAGCTGTCGGTGTTCTTCCTGGCGCTGCTGCCGCCGTTCCTGAGCGGCAATCCCGCCAGCGCCACGCTGGAGATGTCCGTTCTGGGGCTGGTGTTCATGGCGATGACCTTTGCCATTTTCGTGCTTTACGGGCTGTTTGCCGCCCAGGCCCGCACTTACCTCTTGAACAGCGAGCGGGTGCTGAAGTGGCTGAACCGCGGCTTTGCGACCGTCTTTGCGGGCCTTGCCGCCCGGCTGGCCATGGAACGCGCCTGACCCTGTCCTGAGGGAAGCCCAGATGAGCGATGACAGAACCATCAGCGTCTACGACGACCGTGCCGCGGACTACGCCGAGTGCTTTACGGGCCGCGGGGATGAAGGCGAAGAAGCTGATTATCTCGCTTTCACCGCCCGGCTCCCCGAGGACGGCACGGTGCTGGACCTAGGCTGCGGCCCCGGCCATTGGGCAGCGCGGTTCCGGGATGCGGGCTACCGGGTGGCGGCGCTGGACGCCTCGCCGGAAATGGCGGAAGCCGCCCGCGCCGCCTATGGGGTCGAAGTTACGGTCGCAGGGTTTGAGGCCTTGGACGCAGAGGCGGTATTTGACGGCATCTGGGCTTATTTCAGCCTGCTGCATGTGCCGAAAGCTGAACTGCCCATTCACCTGACCGCCACGCACCGGGCATTGACGGCTGGCGGCACGCTGTGCCTGGCGATGAAGCTGGGCGAGGGCGAAGGCCGCGATGAACTGGGCAGATTCTATGCCTATTACAGCGAAGACGAACTGCGCGAAAAACTCGAAACCGCCGGCTTCACCATCCTTGGCAACCGCCGCTGCGAGGGCAAAGGACTGGCTGGCACTACCCAAGAGTTCGTAGTACTGACGGCGCATGCCTGAATTATTTGCTTATACCGATGGCGCCTGCTCTGGAAACCCCGGCCCCGGCGGCTGGGGCGTTCTGCTGCGCGCCATGGACGGTGACACCATCGTCAAAGAAAAAGAACTGAGCGGCGGCGAGGCTGAGACCACCAACAACCGGATGGAACTGCTGGCCGCGATCAACGCGCTGGAGAGCCTGGCGCGGCCGTCCACCATCACCGTGGTCACCGACTCGGCCTATGTGAAGAACGGCGTCACCGGCTGGATCTTCGGCTGGAAGAAGAACGGCTGGAAAACGTCCAGCAAGAAGCCGGTGAAGAATGTCGAGCTGTGGCAGCGCCTGGACGAAGCGCAAGCCCGCCACAAGGTGACCTGGGAATGGGTAAAGGGCCACGCAGGCCACCCCGAAAACGAACGCGCCGATGAGCTGGCACGCGCAGGCATGGCCCCCTTCAAGAAGAAGAAAAGCGCCTGATGCGCGAGGCCTATACATGAGCTTTCTGACCCTGCTCGATTACGCCTCGGTGCTTGTCTTTGCCCTGACCGGGGCGCTGGTCGCCAGCCGGGCGCAGCTCGACATTGTCGGCTTTGCCTTCGTCGCCTGCCTGACGGCGGTCGGCGGCGGCACGGTCCGGGATCTGCTGCTGAACCGTGATCCGGTGTTCTGGGTCGGTGACCCCAACTACATCCTGCTGGCAGCGGGCGCCGCTGTGGCGGTGTTCTTTACCGCGCATCTGGTGGAAAGCCGGATGCGCTGGGTGATCTGGCTGGACAGTTTTGCCCTGGCGGTCGCCGTGCCCGCCGGCACCGGCGCCGCAATTGCACTGGGAAAAGAGCCTGTGATCGTGGTGCTGATGGGCATGGCCACCGGCTCGCTGGGCGGGCTGATGCGCGATGTGGTCTGCAACGAGGTGCCGCTGGTCCTGAAACAGGGCGAGCTTTACATCACCTGCGCCATGGCCGGCGCAATCACCGCTGTGCTGGCAATCTGGGCCGGGCTGGAGCTGCGGTTTGCCTTGCTTGCCTGCGCCGGCGTCTGCTGGACCCTGCGCGCGGGCTCGATCACCTTCGGATGGCACCTACCCGTCTACAAAAGCCGCCCGCCACGCAGCTAGTTGCGGCGGCTAACGCTGAATGTAGCGCTGCCAAAGCCAGATCAGCACAAGGGCGCCCAAGACGGCTCCAACAAAGCCGGCCATGAACCCCATCACTGCCAGCAGAGCGCGCAGCACTAAGCCGCCGATCAGCGCTCCTGCCATACCGATACAGACCGTGGTGATGATATCGGTCTCAAGCCGCATCAGCCGGGTTGCCAGGAAACCGGCTGCGGCGCCGATGATGATCAGGGCAATGATGGGCATCAGACCCTCCGGTTACAGGCGGCGGCCCTTCGGAACCGGGAAGCCGCGCAGGAATACATCGGGATCCTGCGCGCTTTTGCCCGCGCGTTGCAAGCGCAACAGCTGCACCGCGCCGGCCCCGCAGGCAACCGTCAGGGCGTCGTCCAGCACCTCGCCGGGCACGCCCTGCCCCTCCGCAATCCGTGACGCCAGCAGCTTGACCCGCTGGCCTTCGATCTCGCACCAGGCTCCGGGGAAGGGCGACAGGCCGCGGATCTTCCGGTCCACTTCCGCTGCCGGGCGGGACCAGTCGATCTGAGCCTCCGCCTTGTCGATTTTTTCCGCGTAGGTGACGCCATCTCCGGGCTGCACTTCCGGTGTCAGCTCCGGCAGGCGCCGCAAGGCCTCAACGATCAGTCCGGCCCCCATTTCCGAAAGCCGGTCATGCAACTGTGCGGTGGTTTCCTCTGCACTGATCGCAGTGGCCTCACGCAGCAGCACCGGGCCGGTGTCGAGCCCCGCTTCCATCTGCATGATGCAAACGCCGGTTTCCGCGTCGCCCGCCATGATCGCCCGGTGGATCGGTGCCGCGCCGCGCCAGCGCGGCAGCAGGCTCGCATGGATGTTCAGGCAGCCGTGCCGGGGCGCATCCAGAATGGCCTGCGGCAGGATCAGACCGTAGGCCACCACCACCGCCACATCCGCATTCAGCCCCGCAAATGCTCCCTGCTCCTCCTCGCCTTTGAGCGAAACCGGGTGGCGCACTTCCAGCCCCAAGTCCGCGGCGCGGGCGTGAACGGGTGCAGGCCGGTCCTTCTTGCCGCGGCCGGCCGGCCGGGGCGGCTGGCAGTAAACAGCGGCAATCTCATGCCCGGACTCCACCAGCGCGTCCAGCACCGGCACCGAGAAATCGGGCGTTCCCATGAAGATGATGCGCATCTATGCCTCCGTAGGGCGGGCAATCTGCCCGCCAAGCCTTCCCCGGGGCGCCTTGCAGTTTGCCGCCAGGCGCGAGCCGGATCGCAGGCGATCCGGAAAAAATATCAGTTTCAGCCGTTCAGCTTCTTTGCCTTGCGGATCAGCATGTCGCGCTTCACCTTGCTGAGACGGTCGAAATACATCCTGCCGTTCAGGTGGTCGATCTGGTGCTGCACCGAGGTTGCCTCGATCCCGACGAAATCCTTGCGGTCCACCATGCCCTGCTCGTTGATGAACCGGACCGTGACGGCGCGCGGGCGTTTGATCCTGGCGGAGACGCCGGGCAGATTGGGGCTGGCCTCGTTATGCTCGCGCAGCTCGACCGAGGCATGCAGAATCTCGGGGTTGGCGAGCTTCACGGCACGGCCGCGCTCAGTCGAGCCGTCCACCACCGCAAGCCGCAGCATCACGCCAATCTGGTTGGCGGCCAGGCCGACACCCGGCATTGCCTCCATCGTATCGACCATGTCGTTCCAGATTTCACGGATCTCATCGGTGATCTCTGTCACCTCTTCAGCCTTCGTGCGCAGGCATTTGTCGGGCCAGGGCAGGCAGGTGCGGACGGTCATGTCTGGGCTTCCCTCAGGCGCGGGCGCGTTCGCGCTTCAGTTTCTGCATCTTGCGGGTGATCATCTGGCGCTTCAGCGGCTTCAGATAGTCGATAAACAGTTTACCGTTCAGGTGGTCGATCTCATGCTGGACGCAGGTCGCCCAGAGGCCACCGAAGGTCTCGCGCTGCGCATTGCCGTCGCGGTCCATCCATTCGACCTCCACCACCTTGGGGCGGGTCACCTCGGCATATTGATCCGGGATCGAGAGGCAGCCTTCCTCATAGACATTGGTTTCGTCCGAGGCGGAAATGATCTCGGGGTTGAACATCACCAGCGGGCGCGGCTCACCATCTTCTTCCTTGACGCAGTCCAGCACGATCAGCCGCTGCAGGATGCCGATCTGCGGCGCCGCCAAGCCGATGCCCGGTGCGGCATACATGGTTTCCAGCATGTCGTCCGCCAGCACGCGCAAGTCGTCGCTCAGGTCCGGCACAGCCACGCAGACCTTTTTCAGGCGGGGATCGGGGTGGATCAGGATCGGTCTTTTCATGTGCTTCATGTATGCGATTGCAGCCCCCATCGCAACGCCCCCTTGCGCGCGCCGCTGCAGCGATTAGCTTCGCTTGCAACGATACGGGAGCTCACCACATGAATTTTGACAAACCGACTGACCGCCGCGGCACACACAGCTCGAAATGGGACAAGATGGAGAAGCTGTTCGGCGTCTCCCCCGAGGATGGTCTGGCGATGTGGACGGCGGACTCAGACTATGAGACCGCGCCCTGCGTGATCGAGGCGGTCAAACAGGCCGCAGAGCATGGCGTGTTCGGATATTCCTGGCAGCACCCGGAGTATCTGAAGGCGGTGCAGTGGTGGATGAAAAACCGGCACAGCTGGGAGATCGAGACCGAATGGGTGCTGACCTCGCAAGGTTTGGGCAACGCCATTGCGCTCTGCATTGATGTCTGGAGCGAACCCGGCGACGGCGTCGTGATCTTCTCGCCCGTCTACCATGAATTTGCCCACAAAGTGAACAAGGCGGGCCGCAAGGTGACCGAATGCCCGCTGGCGCGGGACGGCGGCACGTACAACCTGGACCTTGATGATGCGCAATCCCGCTTGAACGGGACTGAGAAGCTGCTGCTGTGGTGCTCGCCGCAGAACCCCTCGGGCCGGGTCTGGACGCCGGAGGAACTGCGTGCGGTGGCGGCGTTCGCCAAGCGCAACGGGCTGATCCTGGTATCGGATGAAATCCACCATGACCTGGTCTACCCGGGCAGCACCTTTGTGCCGATGGATGTGGCCGCGCCCGATGCCCGTCCCTGGACCGTCACCCTGACGGCGCCCTCTAAGACCTTCAACATCGCCGGTCAGCGCACCGGCAACATGATGATCCCGGACCCGGACCTGCGGGCGGCGATGCGGCACCGCCAGGCCACCTTGGATTATGACCCCAGCGCGCTTGGCGTGGCGATGATCACCGCCGCCTATTCGCCCGAAGGCGCAGAATGGGTCGATGCCCAGATCGCCCATCTGGAGGGCAACCGGAAACTGTTTGACGAGACCGTGAACGCGCTGCCGGGACTGAAGTCGCTGCCGCTGCAGTCGACCTACCTGGCCTGGGTCGATTTCTCCGGCACCGGCATGAGCCGAGCGGAATTCATCAAGCGGCTGCGCGAGGACGCCAGAATCGCCACCTCGCCGGGCGACGGTTTCGGAGCCGGCGGCGAATTCATGGAGCGTTTCAACCTCGCCACACAGCGGGCACGGGTTGAGGAAGCCTGCCGCCGCCTGACCGCAGCCTTCTCGGACCTGCAGTAACAGTGAAACGCCTGCTGCGCCTGCTGGCGCTGGTTGTCGTGACCGGCGCCGCCTGGGTGGCCTGGCAGGCCTTTGCGCCGCCCCCCGCACCGCCGCCGCATGCCGCAGCGGTGGACCGGATCGACCGCATCCTGATCGAGAAATCCGCCCGCCGCCTGACCGCCAGCCGCGGCGGGGAGACCGTGCTGAAATTCCCCATCGCGCTGGGATTTGCACCGTCAGGCGACAAGGAGCAGGAAGGCGACGGAAAAACGCCTGAAGGCCTCTTCAGGATCGACCGGCGCAACCCCAACAGCGCCTATCACCTGTCGCTGGGAATCGACTATCCGAAGCCCGAGGACCGCGCCCGCGCCGAAGCCGCCGGGCTCAGCCCGGGCGGCGATATATTCATTCACGGGCAGCCGAATTCGGTCGGCAATCTTATCACTTTGCCTGGCGATTGGACCGCCGGCTGCATTGCTGTAAGCAATGAGCAGATGCAAACGCTCTGGCGCCTTGCAGAGATCGGGACAGTGGTGGAGATCCGGCCCTAGGGCGCCGGATCAGATTTTGCCTTGCGACTGGTCGAAGGGGATCAGCCCGGCAGGCCCGTCCGGCGACTTGTAGAAATCCAGGGGCGCCTGGTCCGCGGCCGGGGTCGAGCGCTTGAACTCATAGCGCATCTCACCGCCTTCTTCCTCGCCTGCAACGATCAGGCATTGCGACAAGTGGCGGGCACCGTCGTAGATATCAACCAGCCCGCGCAGCATCGGCGCGGTCTCCGCCTCGACCGAGAAACCGGTCTTCCACAGCCGCAGCACCGGATAGAGCTCATTGTCCGCCATCACCCGCAAACGGCTCTTGCGCCGCATCCCTTGCAGGCGGGCGGAGTCCAGCGCTTCCTGCACGGCTTTGGGTACATAAGTATTCATCGCAGCAGCCTTCCAAATGCTTGGGTTTCCCCGGTCCTTCTCTCAACGGTGCGTCACAAACATATAAAATCAAGTGAACATTTTCGAAAATTTCACGGCCGCGCAATTTTGTTGCTCCTGTGCAGAGGTGCAGAAGGCCTGCGCGCTGGCTTGCATAGGCGCCCGCGCCCGCTCCGCATATGTTTTCCCTGCACAGCAGCAGGAGCAGACGCGATGGGACTTTTGATCGACGGGAAATGGCACGACCAGTGGTATGATACCAAATCCACCGGCGGCGCCTTCAAGCGCAGCGAATCGCAGTTCCGCAACTGGATCACCGCGGACGGCAGCGCAGGCCCGTCGGGCGATGGCGGCTTCAAGGCGGAAAGCGGACGCTACCACCTCTATGTGTCGCTGGCCTGCCCCTGGGCCCACCGCACCCTGATTTTCCGCCAGCTGAAGGAGCTGGAGGATCACATTACCGTCTCCGCGGTGCACCCCGACATGCTGGGCGAAGGCTGGACCTTTGACACCGACGCGCACGGGGCCACCGGCGACTCCCTTTTCGGCAGCTCCCATCTGCATCAGATATACACCCGCGCCGATGCGGAATACACCGGCCGGGTGACGGTGCCGGTGCTGTGGGACAAGGCGAAAGCCACCATTGTCTCCAACGAAAGCGCCGAGATTATCCGCATGTTCAACTCGGCCTTCGACGGGGTCACTGGCAACGGCGACGACTATTGGCCCGAGGAGCTGCGCGAACCGATTGAAGCGGTCAACGCCCGCATTTACAGCACGATAAACAACGGCGTCTACAAATGCGGCTTTGCCACGTCACAAGAGGCCTATGACGACGCGGTCGTGCCGCTGTTCGACAGCCTGGACTGGCTGGAGGATCTGCTGTCGCAGCACCGCTACCTGCTGGGTGAGCGCATCACCGAGGCAGACTGGCGCCTGTTCACCACGCTGCTGCGTTTCGACCCGGTCTACCACACCCATTTCAAATGCAACCGCAAACGGCTGACGGATTACCCCAACCTCTGGGCGTACACGCGCGAGCTGTACCAGTGGCCGGGCGTGGCGGAGACCGTGGGGATGCAGCATATCGTGCGCCATTACCACTACAGCCACGACACCATCAATCCGCACCGGATCATCCCCATAAACCCAGTTATCGGCTGGATGGAGCCGCACGGGCGCGGCTGACGCCATAAATAGGGAGTTCACGCATCGTGCGGCATAGGTTAATACGCGCAGTGCCTCACATGGCAGCCGGCCCCGGGCCGGAGCGAACTCTCACCGGTGGCGACCGCGATGCATGACCTCTCTCTCGACCTAGCGACCCAGCCCCGCGATCATGGCGGCAACCTGAGCGCGGCCATTGCCGAATTCGGCGGCAGCCGCAGCGGCTGGATGGACCTGTCCACCGGCATCAACCCGCACCCCTACCCGCTGCCGGAATTCACCGCCGGCGACTGGGGGGCGCTGCCGGATGCGGACGCCCTGGCGGAAGTGGAGCGGGCTGCCCGCAGGTTCTGGAACATCCCGGATCAAGCGGCGGTTCTGGCGGCTCCCGGCGCTTCGGCCCTGATTGCGGCGCTGCCTGCCCTGGCCGAACCGCGCTGGGTGCAGATCACCAAGCCCACCTATAATGAGCACGCCGCCGCGTTCGAGGCTCGCGGCTGGATTGTCCGGGTGCACGGCCCCGCCGAAGCGCAGGTGGCAGTTCATCCTAACAATCCGGACGGCCGCTTGTGGAGCGAAGAGGATCTTTCTGCGCCGCTGACCATCATTGACGAGAGTTTCTGCGACGTTTGCCCTGATCAGAGCCTGATCCGCCTGGCCGCACGCCCGGGCACCGTGGTGCTGAAAAGCTTCGGCAAGTTCTGGGGCCTCGCGGGCCTGCGGCTCGGCTTCGCCATCGGTGACCCTAGGCTGATTGCGCAGCTGGCGACCTGGCAGGGCCCCTGGGCGGTGTCCGGCCCTGCCCTGCGCACCGGCGCCCTGGCGCTGCGGGATCACGACTGGGCAGAAGCAACCCGCACCAGGCTCCGCCAGGATGCGGCCAGGCTGGACGAGCTTGTGCTCGCCAAAGGGGCCTCGCTTGCAGGCGGCACCGATCTGTTCCGGCTCTACACGGTGGATGATGCCGCGGCCTGGCAGCGCAGGCTGGCCCGCGCCCATATCTGGAGCCGCATTTTCCCCTATTCAAAAACCTACCTGCGACTCGGCCTGCCGCACGCGGAGGGCTGGGACAGACTGGAGGCTGCGCTATGACCACCGCCGGAATGCTCGCTGTTGCCCTGCTGCTGGATGCCGTCTTCGGCGAACCGAAATGGCTGTGGTCGCGGGTCACCCACCCGGCCGTGCTGATGGGCAGGATGGTCAGCCTTCTCGACCGCAAGCTCAACTCCGGCTCCAGCCGCCGCATCAATGGCGTGCTGGCGGCGGCCGCCCTGGTTCTGGCCGGCTTCATCGCGGGCAAGCTGCTGGCCTTGCCCGGCACGCTGGTGGAAATCCTTGTTGCAGCAATCCTGATCGCCCAGCGGTCCCTGACCGAACATGTGGCTGCCGTGGCCAGCGGCCTGCGCAACAGCCTGGAAGAAGGCCGCGAGGCCGTGGCGATGATCGTCAGCCGCGATACAGAGAGCATGACCGCGCCGCAGGCCGCGCGCTCTGCTATCGAAAGCGGCGCGGAGAACCTGTCCGACGGCGTTATTGCGCCCGCCTTCTGGTTCCTGATTGCCGGGCTGCCGGGGCTGATCATCTACAAGCTGGTCAACACCGCAGACAGCATGATCGGCTACCGCAACGACCGGTACCGGGACTTTGGCTGGGCCAGCGCCCGGCTGGACGACCTGCTGAACCTGATCCCGGCCCGGATCACCGGGGGGCTGATCGCCCTGGCCGGCGGCCAGCTGAGGCACTGGGGCGCCATCGCCGAGGATGCCCGCACGCACCGCTCCCCCAATGCCGGCTGGCCCGAGGCCGCGATGGCGCGGGCGCTGGATGCATCGCTGGCCGGGCCGCGGTCTTACGACGGCCAAATGCGCGATTTTCGCTGGGTCCACGCCAGCGGCGTCAAAAGCGCCAGTGCTGAAACCATCACGCGATCGGTTACGCTCCTATGGCAGGCCTGGGCGCTTGCGCTGGCCCTGACGGTTGCCATTGCCGCGGTTTTCTAGCACATAAGACCCCGTGGGAGCGGTAAGACCAAGGAGCGCCAGAACCATGCGCCTAATGCCCTTTGTCCTCGCAGCGGCCCTGCTGCCTGCTGCGGCAGCAGCCCAGTGCGGCGGCGGCTTTCAGAACTTCGTGAAGCTGATGAAGGAAGAGGCCGTTCAGGCCGGCTATGACAACGCCACGGTCAATGCCTTTTTCGCCGCCACCAGCCAGGACCCCCGCGTGCTCAAGGCCGACCGGGGTCAGGGAGTCTTCCAGAAACCCTTTATCGACTTTTCCCGCCGCCTGATCTCGCAGGAGCGCCTGCGGCGCGGCTTGCAGATGTCGCAAAAACACGACGCCACATTCCAGCGGATCGAGAACACCTATGGCATCGACCGCGGTGTTCTGCTGGCCTTCTGGGCGTTCGAGACCGACTACGGCGGATACCAGGGCGATTTCAACACCCGCGACGCGCTGGTCACGCTGGCGCATGACTGCCGCCGTCCGGAGCTGTTCCGGCCGCAGGTGTTCTCCGCACTGGAACTGTTCAAACAGGGCAACTTCGACCCTGAGCGCACCACCGGTGCCTGGGCGGGCGAGATCGGCATGGTGCAGATGCTGCCGGGCGATATCCTGCGGCACGGTGTCGATGCCGATGGCGACGGCAAAGTCAGCCTGAAGACTTCGGCCCCCGATGCGCTGATGTCCGGTGCCCGGATGCTGTCGCACCTCGGCTGGCAGCCGGGCCAGCCATGGCTGCAGGAAGTCACCATCCCCGCGGACCTGGACCTGTCCATGAGCGGCACCGCGAAGAAGAAGTCCGTGGCGCAGTGGCGCAAGCTGGGCGTGGCTGCACGCGAGGGCAATCTGGCAGACCCGTCCCTGCGCGCTTCGCTGCTGCTGCCGCAGGGCCACAAGGGGCCTGCCTTTCTCGCCTATCCGAACTTCGGCGTTTATTTCGAATGGAACCAGAGCTTCACTTATGTGCTGACTGCCGCCTATTTTGCCAACCGGCTGCAAGGCGCCGAGGTCTATGAGGCAGGCAAGCCGGACAGCGGACTGAATGACGCCCAGATGAAGCAGCTGCAGAAGAAACTGCAGGCGCGCGGCCACAACGTGGGCGACATTGACGGTATCCTTGGCGCCCGCACCCGGGTCGCTGTGCAGAAAGAGCAGGTCCGCCTCGGCCTGCCCGCAGACGCCTGGCCGACCCCGGCATTGCTCAAAAAGCTCTAGCGCACCGGAAACCTCTCGCCGTTTTCTGTGATCAGAATGATCCGGCTGCCGTTGCGGACAAACATGTCGCAGCGGCCGAACCCGTTGGTGAAGGCAACACAGATACTGCCGTCTTCAACGATCCGGTAAGTGCCCCAGGCAGTGCCGCCGCCGTTTTCTGCGGAGTATGTGTAGGCATAGGCGCCGCCGCTGCCGTATTGCGACTCGCCGCCGTCAAAAAAGCGGAAGGACTGCCCCGGGAGCGCCTCCAGCTCTGATTGCGCGAAAGGCGTGTCGCCGGGCTTCAGCTTCCAGCTATCAGCGGCGGCGCTGCCGGCCAACAGGCAAAGGAATAGGGGCATGATCCGTCTCATGCCCCCACCCTAGCGTTTCAGTCTGCAACCTGCTGTCACGATCCGGTGACGGCGGGATTACCAACCGATGAATTCCTCGAAATCCTGCACGGCCCGGTTCCATATTCCGACCGCATCGGCAAAGTCATCCGGAGTCATGCCATTATCCCCCAGCAGCAGATCCATCTCGATCCGGGCGGAGCCTTCCTCGGAGACATAGGCACGGGCAAATCGATTATTGGTGTTCCATTCATTGATTTTGGACAGGCGCACGCTGCCGTCAGTCTGGTAGCCGGAGAAGAACTGAATGGCCTCGCAGTCGGTGTTGTTGTCGCAGCCGTAATAATAAACCGAGAAGTCATTGCCGTAGTATTCGACCTTCAGGTTCGGGTCGCCAACGCTGTCAGTGGTCATTTCAACCTCGGCGCCCTCGTCCTTGAAAAAATTGGCGACACTGTCCCCGGTCTTGGCAACAACATTTTCCGCCATTGCGGCAGCCGGCATCACCAGCACAGCAGCCGCAGCAATTGCTTTGAGCGTATACATCTGTCACTCCACAAAATTCGTCTTGTCAAACAGGTCCGGCGCGGTTCCTCCGCGCCGGAAGTCAGGCCACCATCGCCTCTGCCTTCTTGAGGTCAACCGAAACCAGCTGGCTGACGCCCTTTTCCTGCATGGTGACGCCGAAAAGCCGGTCCATCCGCGCCATAGTCACCGCGTGGTGGGTGATAATCAGGAAGCGGGTATCGGTCTGGCGGCACATCTCGTCCAGCAGATCGCAGAAACGGGTGACGTTGGCGTCATCCAGCGGCGCGTCGACCTCGTCCAGCACACAGATCGGCGCCGGGTTCGACAGGAACACCGCAAAGATCAGTGCCATGGCGGTCAGCGTCTGCTCGCCGCCCGACAGCAGCGACAGGGTCGACAGCTTCTTGCCCGGCGGCTGGCACATGATCTCAAGCCCCGCATCCAGCGGGTCGTCGCTTTCGACCATCACCAGATTGGCCTCACCGCCGCCGAACAGATGGGTGAACAGCATCGCAAAGCTGTTGTTCACCTGCTCGAAGGCGGTCAGCAGCCGCTCGCGGCCCTCGCGGTTGAGGCTGGAAATGCCGTCGCGCAGGGTCTTCACCGCGCCTTCCAGATCCAGCTTTTCAGCCACCAGCGTATCATGCTCTTCCTGAACACTGCGCGCGTCTTCCTCGGCGCGCAGGTTGACCGCCCCCAGCGCATCGCGCTGGCGCTTGTAGCGGTCGACGTCATGCTCCAGATCCTCTGAGGACGGCATTTCGTCCGGCGACACGCCCAGTTTCTCGAGCAGCGCCTGCGGGGTGATCTGCTGCGCCTCGATGATCCGGCCAGCGGCCTGTGTCACGGCATCCTTGGCTGCGTCGCTGCGTGCCTCGGAACGGGCCCGGGCCTCGCGCGCCTCGGAGGCCAGCCGCTCGCATTCGCGCTCCTTGTGGACGGCCTCGCGCAGCTCGGCTTCGGCTGCAATCAGTGCCTCGGTGGCGGCCGACTTACGCGCTTCGGCCTCGGAGATCGCCTCATTCAGCTCTTCCCGCTTTTCCGCAATCTCCTCCGGAACCGCGTTGGCCTCTTCCAATTCGACCTGCGAGGCCTCACGTCGTTCGGCCAGTTCCTCGATCCGCGCCTCGGCGCTCTCCAGACGGTGGCGCCAGCCCGACAGCTCCTTGGTGACTTCCTGCGCGCGTTTGGTGCGAGCCTCGCCCTCACGGCGCAGCTCGTCATGACTGGAGCGGTGGGTCAGCATGGTGATCCGCGCCGCCTCCACCGACTGCTTGATGTCTTCCACCGCGGTGCGGGCCTGATCCAGGTCGCCCAGTTCCCCCAGCGCCTTTTGAGCCTCTTTCAGCTGCAAGCTGGCGTTCAGCGCGTCTTCCTCATGACGCGACACCGCAATGCCCAGGGTCTCCAGCTTGCCTTCGGCCAGGTTGCGGTCGGCCTCTGCCCGGCTAAGGGCACGGGCCGCATCAGCCACCCGCTGATCCGCCACACGGCGGGCCTGACGGGCGTTCTGGTCGGCCAGCGTCACCTCTTCCAGCTTGCGCAGCAGCATTTCATGCGCGGCGCGGGCGCCGTCGGCCTTGGCGCTGACACGCTCCATTTCCTGCTTCAGCGCTTCCAGCTTATTGAGCTGCTCCAGCCGCAGGGCTGCGGCACTCGGAGCATCCTCGGCCCAGGCTCGGTAGCCATCCCAGCGCCACAGGTCACCCTCCAGCGTGACCAAGCGCTGCCCCGGCTGCAGCTGTGCCTGCAAGCCCGCCGCGGCGTCGCCGTCCACCAGCCCGATCTGCGCCACCCGGCGCGACAGGGCCTCCGGGCCGGAGACAAACAGCGCCAAAGGCTGTGCCCCCTCCGGCAGCGCCGCGTCGCGGTCATAGCCCGGCAGCGACAGCCAACCGGTCGGTCCGTCCGCATCCGCCAGGGGCGCCCGCAGATCATCAGCCAGCGCAGCACCCAGCGCCTTCTCGTACCCCGGGGCCACGGTCAGCTCATCCAGAACCTGGCCGCCCTCGGCGGTGTCGCGCTCCACCAGCTTGGCCAGTGCAGTCACTTCAGCACGCAGCGCACCCAGCTCGCCTTCGGCCTCGGAACGCTGCGAGCGCGCCTCGGCCTCGCGGCTCTGCGTTTCAGTGCGCGCCTCATCGGCTGCCTCCAGCGCCTCTTCCGCCATCTCCGAGGCTTCGCGGGCCTCTTCCTCAGCCGTCACCGCCGACTCAAACTTCTCGGCCGCCAATTCCAGCGCTTCCCGCGCTTCGCCCTGGGCTGCGCGGGCCTTCTCCGCTTCGCCCTCAGAGCGGCCAAGAGCGCGCTGGCAGTCCTCGACCGCGCGCCGCGCCGACTGGTGGCGGGCCGCGAGGCGGGCCACATCCTCGGTTACTTGCGCCAGATGATCTTCGCGGGCCTGCAGGATCGAACCCGCATCGCGGGCCAGTTCAGCGGCTTCGGCGAGTTTGGCATCATGGCCGTCGCCGGCCTTGGACAGCTCGCGCTGCTCCCATTCCAGACGTTCGATGGTCTCGCCGGCGTCCTTGTTCAGGCCCGCCTCGCGTTCTATGTCGTTGCCCAGCTGCACGATCCGGCTGCTGAGCCGTTCGATGGTTTGGCGCGCCTGCGCCTCCTGATCGCCCAGTGAATCCCGCTGCACCACCAGCCGCTGCAGAATCGCGGCCGCGATGGCCTCTTCCTCGCGCAGGGGCGGCAGCTTTTCCTCAAACGTGCCGCGCTGCGCGGCAGCGGCCCGAACGAGCGCCTCGGCCTTTGACGCCTGCTCGACCCGCACCCGCAGCTCATCCTCGGAGGCCAGCCGCGCCTCATCCGCCTCGCGCCAGCGCCGGTACAGCAGCATGCCTTCGGACAGCCGCAGCTTCTCGCCGATCTCGCGGTAGCGCTGCGCCTGCCGCGCCTGCTTGGCCAGCTGCGCCAGCTGAGCCGCCAGCTGTTCGATCACGTCATCAACGCGCAGAAGGTTGGCCTCTGTGTTCTTCAGCTTCAGCTCTGCCTCATGGCGGCGCTGATAGAGGCCGGAGATCCCCGCGGCCTCTTCCAGAATGCGCCTCCGCGCCTTGGGCTTTGCGTTGATCAGCTCAGCAATCTGTCCCTGCCGCACCAGCGCAGGCGAATGCGCCCCGGTAGAGGCATCGGCAAACAGCATCTGCACGTCCCGCGCCCGTACATCCTTGCCGTTGGATTTATAGGCACTGCCCACATCCCGGGTGATACGCCGAACGATCTCCAGGATATCGCTGTCGTTGAACCCGGACGGCGCCAAACGCTCGGAGTTGTCGATCTGCAAGCTCACCTCGGCGAAGTTGCGGGCGGGCCGCGACGAGGTGCCTGCAAAGATCACATCCTCCATGCCGCCGCCGCGCATCGCCTTGGCGCGGGTCTCGCCCATCACCCAGCGCAGAGCCTCGAGAAGATTGGATTTGCCGCAACCGTTTGGACCCACAACCCCTGTCAGCCCATCGGCTATGACCAGTTCGGTAGGATCAACAAAGCTTTTGAAGCCGTTCAGCCTGAGCTTGGAAAACCGCAAAGCTGCCCCTTCGTGATTCCGTATCGAGAAAGTTCAGCGGTTCCTACCCCCTGTGTCAACGCTCCGCACCCCCAAATCGGGGCGAATTCTGTGCAAACCACACCATATCTTGTGGATAACCCGCAGGATCCGGCGGTGTTTTGCCTAGCAGAAGCCTGTCGGGCCTCAAACGGACCGCAACAACCGCCCCAGCCGGGCAATGCCTTCCTCGATGGCCGTATGGTAGGAATTGGAGAAGCTCAACCGGATCGTGTTCTGGCCGCTGCCATCGGCAAAGAACGCCTGGCCGGGGACAAAGGCCACCCGTTCCGTCTCCAGCGAACGCGCCAGCAAGCCTGCCCCGCTCATGCCATCCGGCAGGGTCACCCAGATGAACATCCCGCCCTCTGGCCGGGTCCACTCCACGCCCTCCGGCATATGTTCCGCCATGGCCGCAAGCATCACGTCCCGGCGGCGCTGATAAACCGCGCGCAGCTGCTCCACATGGGCGTCGAAACAGGTCTCTGCAACGCCATGCACAGCCATCTGGTTGATCGACGCCGTATGCAGGTCTGCCGCCTGTTTCAGCAGCACCATCTGCGCGATCACCGGTTTGGCCGCAACTGCCCAGCCGATCCGCACCCCCGGCGCCAGGGTCTTGCTGAAGGTGCCGCAGTAAACCGTCCGGCAATCCTCGATCGAGCCCTTCTGTTCAATCTCCAGCGCCAGCACCGGCAGCACGGGTTCGCCGTCATATCGCAGCGACTGATAGGCCGCATCCTCGATAACGGCGCAATCCAGCTTGTCCGCCAGTTCCAGCAGCCGAAACCTCCCGGCGCGGTCCAGTGTCTCTCCGGTCGGGTTGGCAAAGTCCGGCGACAGATAGGCGAATTTCACCGTACTGCCGGCCTCTGCCGCGCCTTCGGCATAGCTCTCCGCGGTGCGGTTCCCGTTCAGCGACAGCCGGTCATAGCGCGGCTCATAAGCGTTGAAGGCCGCCAGCGCGCCCAAGTAAGTTGGCCAGCCGACCAGCGCGGTATCGCCCGGCGAGAGGAACAGCTTTCCCAGATAGTCCAGCGCCTGCTGCGAACCGGAGGTAATCAGCACATTCTCCGGCTCGCAGACGATGCCAATCTTCTTCATCTCCCCCACGATCCACTGGCGCAGCGGCAGGTAGCCCTCGCTAACGGAATACTGCAGCGCCTGCGCCTGCCGGTCCGGCGCCAGCGCAATGGTGAAAGCCTCGGCAAAGTCGTCCGCGGGGAACAGCGCCGGATCCGGAATGCCACCAGCAAAAGAGATAATGTCCGGCTGATCCAGCAGTTTCAGAAGCTCGCGGATCTCCGACGCCTTCATCCGCGCATTCCGGCTGGCAAAGTTCTGATCCAACTGCATGGCCCTCTCCTGGCGTGTGATCTAGCGGAACGCTAGGCGATCGCAAATTAAAGTCAACAATACTGACCTATTGTTACAACCTTCGTGAAGCCACTCACCCTTGCAGCCAGGGCCGCCGCGTGGTCATATATCTTGACCAATCCGTCAGAGCTTCCAGATGCCCTTCCAGAAAGTTCAGCCCGAGAAACTCTCCGTCTCCGTCGTTAAGCAGATCGAGCAGCTGATCCTGCGCGGCATCCTTTCACCGGGCGAGCGGCTGCCGGCCGAGCGGGAGTTGGCCGAGCGGCTGGGCGTTTCCCGCCCCTCCCTGCGCGATGCCATCGGCGAATTGCAGGAACGCGGCCTGCTGGCGTCCAAGGCCGGTTCCGGCGTATTTGTGGCCGATGTTCTCGGTTCCGCCTTCTCCCCTGCCCTGATCCGGCTATTCGCCACCCATGACGAGGCGGTGTTCGACTACCTTTCCTTCCGCCGCGACATGGAAGGGCTGGCGGCTGAGCGCGCCGCCCGGTTCAGCTCGGATTACGACCTGCAAGTAATCCAGACGATTTTTGACAAAATGGAGGCGGCCGGCAATCCCGCTGTGTCCGAGGAGGCGGCCAAGCTCGACGCCCAGTTCCACTCCGCCATCATGGACGCCAGCCACAACGTGATCATGCTGCACATGATGCGCTCGATGTTCGATCTGCTGCGCGAGGGCGTCTTCTACAACCGCCGCATCATGTTCCAGCAGCACACCACTTATGAGGCGCTCTTGGAGCAGCACCGCGCCATCAACGCCGCCCTGCAGGCCCGCGACCCGCAGGCCGCCCGCACCGCGGTGGAGGCGCATCTGGACTATGTGAAACAGGCCCTCACCGACCACCAACGCGCTGAGCGCAACGCTGAAGTGGCAAAACAGCGGCTGGAGCATGAGACGGGCAAGGGCTAACTCTAACCGGTGGGCAAAATACCCACCCTACAGCCATGCCAGCCCCGTTGGGTGCGCAGTTCCGCCCACCAACTGCGGACACAAAAAAACCCGGCCACTCGGACCGGGTTCTTTTAACTTGTCTGTATCAGCCAAAGCTTAGTGCAGCTTGGCGTCCACATCCGCGATGGCGGCGTCGATCAGCTTGTTGGCCTCAGCGGCGGTCATCTGCTTGGAGATCACCTGATCCGCGGCGGCAACAGCGATGCTGATTGCCTGGTCGCGCACTTCCTTCACAGCCGAAGCTTCCGCCGAAGCGATCTGCTCCTGGGCAGCTGCCAGACGGCGGGCGATGGAAACCTCCAGATCGGCCTTGGCCTGCTCGGCTGCGCGGGCAGCGTCGTCACGGGCGGCGGCCACGATCTGGTCGGCCTGGGCCTGAACTTCCTGCTGCTTGCGCTCATAGGAGGCCAGAACCGTCTGGGCCTCTTCACGCAGGGCGCGGGCTTCGTCCAGTTCCTTCTGGATGCCTTCGGCGCGGTTGTCCAGCTGAGCGGCGATCAGCGAGGGCACCTTGGCAAACAGCAGAATGCCGATGAACAGAATGAACGCCAGTGCAACAACCAGGTTGGTGTTGGACAGGTCCATGCCGCCGCCGGCCGCAAATGCAGGGGAAGCCGCGCCAAGGGTCAGGGCAAGAGCGAGAATATTGCGCATGACCTTATCCTTTCGTCCGCTCGGCAACTGCCGCGGCAATTGCGTCTTTGTCTGCCGAACCGCCCAGTGCAGCGACCAGCGCCTCTGCAGTGTCGGTTGCAACCGCCTTCACGCTTTCCAGCGCGCCGGCCTTGATCTCGGCGATCGCCTTTTCGGATTCGGCAGCCTTGGCAGCGATCTGCTCGTCTGCTTTGGCGATGGCCTCATCCAGCCCGGCCTGGATTTCGGCGCGAGTCTCGGCAGCGATGCGCTGAGCCTCGGCACGGGCATCCGCCAGAGCTTTGTTGTATGCGTTTTCGGCCTCGACAGCCTTGGCTTTCAGGTCTTCAGCCGCGGCGAGGTCGTTGGTGATGGTCCCCTGACGCTCGGCCAGCACCGCAGCGATGCGGGGCAGCGCGACGCGCGACAGAATGAGGTAGATCACGACCAGGGCGACCACGAGCCAGAAGATCTGGTTCCCGAAGGTCGAGAAGTCCAGCTGCGGCATGCCCGGAGCAGACCCGTGCGCTGCGTCTGCCGCGCCGTGTGCTGCGTCTTGCGTATTAGATGCCATGTCGTCCTCCTTGGGAACTTGCCGTTACACCGGGCAGTGCAGGTTTAAAGCCGCACTGCCCGGCCGTAAGGAAATAGGTTCCTAAGGTCTTAGACGGCGAACATCAGCAGCAGAGCGACCAGGAACGAGAAGATGCCCAGTGCTTCTGCAAATGCGATGCCGATGAACAGGGTTGCGGTCTGGCCGGCGGCTGCCGACGGGTTACGCAGAGCGCCTGCCAGGAAGTTGCCGGCAACGTGGCCCACACCGATTGCGGCTGCGCCGGAACCGATTGCTGCCAGGCCTGCGCCAACGAATTGACCGAGTTGTGCGATATCGCCTTCCATGATGTCTCTCCTTACGATGGAATGTGGTGATTTCTAGGGTGGGGCGCCCCTGCGGGGCCGCTCCCGGTAAGCTTTCAGATCCTGGCCTTAGTGGCTCGGGTGCAGTGCGTCCTTCAGGTACACGCAGGTCAGGATGGTGAACACGTAGGCCTGAATGAAGGCCACCAGAACTTCGAGTGCGTAGACCGCAGTGATGGCAAAGATCGGCAGGAAGCTGAACATGCCCAGTGCTGCGGCAAAGCCTGCGAACACTTTCAGAACCGCGTGGCCCGCCATCACGTTACCTGCAAGACGGATGGAATGGCTGACGGGGCGCACGAAGTAGGAAATCAGTTCGATGACCGCCAGGATCGGGCGGAGCGCCAGCGGCGCGCTCGACACCCAGAACAGGCCCAGGAAGTCGGCGCCGTTCTTGACGAAGCCCAAGATGGTCACGGTCAGGAACACCAGCGCCGCCAGCACCGCGGTCACCGCGATATGCGAGGTGGTGGTGAAGGAGCCGGGGATCAGGCCCAGGAAGTTGGCCATCACGATGAACATGAACAAGGTCATGATGTAGGGGAAGAACTTGACGCCGTCCTTCCCGGCCACGTCCTCGACCATCTTGTAGATGAAGCCGTAGGCGAGTTCCGCAACCGACTGGGTGCGGCCCGGCACGATGGCGCGGCGCGAAGAGCCCAGAACCAGCAGTGCGAACACGGCAGCAACGGCCAGCGCCATCCACAGGGTCACGTTGGTCGGGGTGTACCAAGAGATTTGGTCACCGCCGAACAGCGGCTGCACGATGAACTGGTCCATCGGGTGGATTGCCAGCTTTGCTTCCGCCGGAGCGAAAATCAGACCCGACACAACTACCAGTGCCAGAGCTGCGAAAAAGAAAATTTTGCCCATCGGTCCGCTTCTCCTGTCGCCGGTCGCCAATCCCGTCGGATCAATCCCGGTCTTGCGCATTTTTTTCGGCCTCATCGGCCAGTTTCTGTTCCTGGATCTCTTGCGCGGTGCGAAGCATCGTCTTCACCCCAGCCGCCAGGCCCAGCATAATAAACAGCACCATGAAAATGGGCAGGGTTCCAAACAGGTGGTCCAGCCCGTATCCGATGCCAAAGCCGATCGCGAGACCGGCCACCAATTCGATCACCATCCGCCAGGCCTGATTGGCCAGTGAATAATGCTCATCCGCGCGCGGCTTGGGCTCCTGGGCCTTACGCGCCGCCGCCAGCCGCTCCTCCAGCTGCGCCATGCGCTGCTTTTGGTCGTCATCGGTCACGGGCGCCATCCTCACGCGAATTTCTATGCAGGGTGCTAAGGCCACGAGGCGCAGGAGTCAATTACAAGGATTGAAGATTCAAAATACGACTAAGGTATTGATTTTTAACAAATTTATAACATTCGCCTGACGCCGGAGGACTATGCCGCAGCTGCCGGTAGCGCCAAACCGCACCGGATTCCATATTCAACCGAAAGGTTGATTTTACCGGACGGGCCGATTTGCCAGCCGCCAGCGGACAATCCGCCCGTCGATCAGCAACAACCCCAAGAGGATCGCTGCCATGCCCCACAGATGCTCTGGCAGCAGCGTCTCACCCAAAATGTAAGTGCCCAGGAACAAGGCCGAGACCGGCGCGATCAGCGTCGGCATGGTGATATTGGTCGGCCCCACCTTGGGCAAAACCCAGTAGAAGGCAATGAAGGCCGCCGAGGTCAGCACAAAGCCGATCACGAACAGCGACGCCCAGGTCTCCACCCGCGTGATGTGCGGCAGCCCTTCGCTCCAGACGGCCAGCGGCGTGATCGCGGCGGTGGCTCCAGTCAGTGCAATAGCCACCAGCACCACCGGCTCCATATCCTTGAAGCTGCGGGCGATATTGACCGAAAAGGCGTAGCACAGCGGCGCGCACAGGGTGATCAGCACCGCCCAGGCCTCGGAAGACTGGCCGCCCTGCAACAGCGGCAGCGACAGCAGTACGATGCCCAGGAAACCGCAGATCACCCCGAGCGATTTCATCACCGTCGCCCGTTCGCCGCCGGGCCAGAAATGCGACACCACGACCGCCAGTGCCGGCGTAGTCGCATTGACGATCCCTGCTACGCCGCTGGCGATATCCTGCTGGCCCAGCGCGTAGAAGGCAAAGGGCGCGGCATAGCTGAGAGCACCGAATCCGAACAGCGCCAGCCAGCGCCCCGGCGCCGCGGGAACAGGCTTGCGCGCTGCCAGCACATAGATCCAGCAGCCCAGCGCGCCGAACCCCACCCGCCCCATCGAGACAGACAGCGGCCCCAGCTCGCGCAGCAGGATGGCGTTGAACATGAAAGACATGCCCCAGCCGATGCCCAGAATGAAAATCACCGCCCAATACCGCAAAGCCATGCCTGCTGCCCCCTCGAAATGCCTTCCCTCGATCCATCGCAGCTTTTGCAGGATTGTCGACCCGGTTCTTGCCCTTTAGGACTGTCAGGCATGAGCGACACCCTCGACACCGTCTTTGCAGCCTTGGCCGATCCGACCCGCCGGGCGATCCTGACCATGCTATTGGAAGACGACATGGCCGTGACCGATGTGGCGGAGCCTTTCGAGATGTCATTGGCGGCTATATCCAAGCATCTCACGATCCTGACACGCGCGGGCCTCATCGCGCAGGAGAAGCGCGGCCGGGTCAAATGGTGCAAGCTGCAGCCCGACGCGATGCGGGCGGCCTCAGTCTGGATGCAGGGCTTCGGTCAGTTCGAACCGGTCAACCTGGATGCCTTTGAACGTTTCCTGGAGGCGGAGCACCTGTCCGAGGACAGCCAGACCGGCGGTTAAGGTCAGCGTCTCAGCGGACGACAAACACCGAGATTTCGGAGTGCAGCACCAAATGGCTGGCGTGAGACGAGAACACATAGTCCAGGATGCCGGGCATGTGCGTGGCGATCACGATCAGGTCAGCCTGCAGCTCCTTCGCGGTCCGGGTCAGGATGGAGTCGATCTCCGACCCGACATCGACCGAATGGATCGGCAGCGCCTCAACGCTTGCGCCGCTGCTTTCCGCCATTTTGCTGGCCAGTGCGGCCAGTTCCTCGCCGGACGACCCCAGGGTATGCGCGCCTTTGACCTGCTGGTCCGTCACGTGAACCAGCGTCACCCGCGAACCGTGGCTGCTGGCGAAATCCGCCGCGACGTCCAGGGCTTTCACAACCGCCGGGGGCATGTGCAAGTCGACGGGCACCATGATGTGTTTGAACATTCCTCCCTCCTTTTCCTGACGCGTCCCTCAGGACCAGTATAGCGGAAAACAAGGGCGATTTGTTGACTTGCCGCAAGTGCGCACGAAGGGCGGCGCGCGCTCAGGCGCGCACCGGCCTGGCGTCGCCCTCCAGCAGCATCACCAGTGCCACGACCGACATCACCACCCCGATCAGCACCATCCCCGGCGGCGCGCCGCGGCCCAGCGCGATCTCCCACAGGATCACCCAGCTGGGAGTCAGATAGGTATAGGCCATCACCTTGGCCGAGGGCAGCCGCAGGGTGGCGTACTGCAGCAGCACAAAGGTGGCGGAGCTGGCAAAGACGGCGAGATAGACCAATCCGATCCAAACGATGCCCGGCAGGTGCATCCAATCGGTGGCCAGAATGTCCCGCCAGCCGAACGCCGCCAGCAGCGCGCCGCCTGCCAGCAGCATTCCGAAAGTGAACACCACTGCGGGCTCGCCCCGGTTCAGCTTGCGCACCATTGGCGTATAGACCGCGTGCAGCACGCAGCCCCAGAAATAGATGATCTCGCCCTGGCCTATCTGGAACGCCGCCAAGGCGCCCAGATCACCGCGCACGATTACCCACATTGCTCCGGCAGCCCCGATCGCCAGCGCCAGTGCCATCCAGCGGGTCGTCACCTGCCGCAGCAGCAGCCAGCCGAAAACCGCGCTCATCACCGGCACCAGCGTGAACACCGCCGCCGCGCTGACCGCCGCAGCCGTTTTCAGCCCGTAGAACATCAGCACGAAATAGCCGCCGAACAGCCCGCCCAGCATCGCAAACCGCCAGGGCGCCTGGAAATGCGACCGCCGCATCCCGGTGGTGGCCGCAGCGGCGATACCGATCACTACCGCGGCGATGCCGAACCGCGCTGCGTTCAATGCCGCCGGCGCGATTTCATTCGCGACCATCACGCCCAGCGAGAAGGATCCCGCCACCAGCGCCGAGAAAAGGAGCATCGCCAGATGCCCGCGCATTGCCTCACTCACAGCTGCCAGCCCTTTGCCTGTTCCTTCAGAAACTTCAGGAATGCCTGCACTTTTGTGGTACGGTGCAGATCCACATGGGTCACCAGCCACAGTGTGCCTGACCATTCGTCCTCCGGCGCCATCATCTCCACCAGATCCGGCTGCTGGCGCGCCTCCCAGGCCGCCATGAATCCGATGCCGGCACCGCTGCGGACCGCATTCTGCATGGTGAACCCGTTCGAGCACCGGAAGGAGATCGCCTCGGACGGCGCATTCGCCCGCAGCCAGCGCGAAAACGGAGCGCGGCTGTTCTCGTCGTCGTTGCCGATGAACCGGTGGTTGGCCATGTCCTCGGCACCCTGCAGAACGCCGTATTTTTCCACATAAGCCTTGGAGGCATAAAGCCCCACCTGCTGCTTCATGAAAGGCTGCACCACATTGTCCGGCTGATCCGGCGCATTGCCCGCACGGATGGCAACATGCGCCTCCCCGTATTCAAGCCGGAACAGCCTGTCGCCGGTCAGATAGCGGATGATCAGCCCCGGGTGCATGTCCTGAAACTCTTTCAGGGCCGGCACCAGCATCGGCGCAAAGGACGCCAGCGAGGTCACCACCAGTTCACCGGAGACATCATCGCCCTGCCCCTTCAGCCGCCCGACCAGCTGGCTGAACTGGTCATCCGTGGCCTGCGCCACCCGCAAGAGGTCCTGCCCGGCCTCGGTCGGCGTATAGCCGCGGGCATGGCGCTGGAACAGTTTCACCCCAAGCCGCGCCTCGATCGCATCGATGTGGCGGATAACCGTTGCATGGTGCACACCCAGCACCTCGGCCGCGCCGCTGACCGTCCCCATGCGGGCCACCTGATAGGCGGTGCGGACTTCATCCCAGTTTTCCATGCCAGTCTCCTTGCCAGCAAAACTGCGCGAAAATGCACAAATGTTGTGATTTTATCGCCGTTGCGTTCAAATTTGCAATACCCCAAATTTCTGTCAGCAACAAGCACAGGAACATGAAAATGACCCGCACCGTTCTGCACATCGACTCTTCCGCCCGCACCGAAGGTTCGGTCACCCGGGACCTCTCCGCCCAGATCATCAGCCGCCTTGGAGCCGGCAGTGTGATCCGCCGCGACCTGGCCGCGCCGCTGCCGCTGTTGGACGGCGCCTGGGTCGGCGCAAACTTCACCCCGGCCGACCAGCGCAGCGACGAGCAGAAACAGCTGCTCGCCCTTTCCGACTCGCTGGTCGAGGAGCTGAAGCAGGCCGACACCCTTGTCATCGGCTCGCCGGTATACAACTTCTCGGTGCCCTCCACTCTGAAGGCCTGGATCGACCTGGTCGCCCGCGCCGGCCTCACTTTCCAATACACCGAAAACGGCCCGATCGGCCTGCTGGAAGGCAAACGCGCCATCATCGTCATGGCCTCGGGCGGCACCCAGGCCGGGTCGGACATCGACTTTGCCACCACCTACCTGCGCCACGTGCTGGGCTTCATCGGCATCACCGAGGTGGAGATCGTGGCCGCCGACGCCATGTCCATCGATGCCGACGGCGCCCTGGCAAAGGCAAAAACCCAGATCGAAGCGCTGGCGGCCTGACCCCCTGCTCTGCCCTGCGCGCCTGCCGTCAGCCTTCTCCGGCTGGCGGCTTTTTACCTTTGGCAGCACGGCCGGGCTTGTGCCAGTCTGCCGGCATTCGCGTTCAGAGCACAGGCATTCCCATGAAGAAGATCGGCATTCTCGGCGGCGTCGGCTGGGCCTCCACCATCGACTACTACCGCGCCATCTGCGAAGGCGCCGGGCGGTTCTTTGCGGACCGCAGCACAGGCTCTCCACTGCCGGTGCCGCCCATCACCATCGAATCCGTGGTGCAGGCGCAGACCCGGTCCTTGCGCGGCCGCCCGGGGGATGAGGCCAGCTGGGCCGCCTTTGACGCCGTCTTCCGCGAGGCGATGCTGACGCTGGAGCGTGCGGGCTGCGACTTCGCCCTGATCGCCTCCAACACCCCGCACGCCCGGCTGCATGCGATACAGGAGAGCGTGACGATGCCAATCCTCAGCATCTTCGGCGCCACCGCCAAGGCCACCGCCGCAACCGGCGCCACGCAGGCGCTGGTGCTGGGCACTGCCGTCACCATGCAGGCCCGCAATTATGCCAATGTGCTTGCCGAACACGGTGTCAGCGCCAACGATCCCCTGCCGGAGGCTGAGATCGCCGAAATGCAGGCCATGATCGACGAGGATTTCTACGGCGGCGCGTCCAGTGGCGCGCAAGCCCGCCTGCTGCGCTTCTGCACGAAACACGCCAAACCCGGCACCGCCATCCTGCTGGCCTGCACCGAGCTGCCGCTGGCCTTCCCGGACCGCATCGACGACGTCAGCTTCGAGGCCGGCGGCTTCCTGTTCGTGAACCCCTCCGCCGCCCATGTGGCCGCGGCGCTGGATCTGGCGCTGGAGGAGGAAAGGCGTGGTTAGACCCAGTTCACCGCAACGCCGGTTTTCTCAAAGAACGCCATCACATCGGCCCGCTTCATCGCCACGGTGCGGTCATTAACCAGCGGGTGCATATAGATCACGTCGGCCTCCTGCGCCTGCGCGTCCATATAGAAGGTCACGCCCTTTTCCGCGCCGGTGATCATCGCCAGCGGGCTGACCGCGCCCGGGCGGATGCCGAGGTTCTCCAGCAGCCGGTCGGCCGAGCCGAATGACAGGTTGCCGATGCCCAGCGCCGCGCCCAGGCCTCTCAGGTCGATCTCGCGGTCCTGCTGCAGCGTCACCAGATAGTTCCGCTTCTTCTTGTCCCGCAGGTACAGGTTCTTCAGCCGCAGCGCGTTTTCGCCCGGCACCATGAACTGCTCCTCGACGCCCTTGGCGTCCTCCACCGTGCGCAACGGCACATGGGTGTGCAGCCGGTAGGCAATGCCCCAATCGTCCAGCTGCTTCAGCAGCGCATCCGAGGAGACAGGCAGGCTGTCCTGATAGGCCGATGAGGCATCCATGATCTTTCTCCGCAAGTCCGTGCCGGGTTGCTGCGCAGATCACAGAAAACATCCGCGGGGCGCAAGAGGTGTTCCGCCCCCTGCGCCCCGTTTTGCGCCATCGCACCGCGGGGCGGGGCTTCCGCCCGCCCCGACCGGTTCATGCCTCGGCAAAGTCCGCCCGGCGCGCCTCCTCGTAGTGGTCGAAATCGGTGCTGAACCAGCCTGTGCCGCGGGTGGCGCTCGCCAATGTGCTGCACAGTTCATCCTGCGCTGACATCGGCAGCAGCGTCTCGAAGACATCCCAGCCCACGGCCCCCTCCTCGGCTTCAAAGCCCAGGATCTGGCCCTTCATGCCGCTCACCACCGGCACCAGCCCGCCGGTGAACACGGAAGGCACATGGATATGCACCCGCATAATCGGCTGCAGAAGGGTCAGCCCGGCCTCGCTCAGCGCCTCCTTCACCGCATTCTTGCCAGCTGTCCGGAAGGCATAGTCGGAACTGTCGACCGAATGGTGCTTGCCGTCCTTCAGGGTCACGCAGACATCCACCACCGGATGCCCGTTGAGGCCCTGCGCCAGCGCCTCGCGCGCGCCTGCCTCGACCGAGGGGATGTAGTTCTTGGGCACCGCGCCGCCCTTCACCGTCTCCTCGAACACGAAACCGCTGCCCCGCGGCAAGGGCTTCACCTCAATCACCACGTCGGCGAACTGGCCCGCACCGCCGGACTGCTTGCGGTGGCGGTGGTGCACTTGCACCACTTTCTTTATGGTTTCGCGCAGCGCCGGCGGCACCGGTGCCTCGTCCACTTCGACGCCGAATTCATCCTTCAGGGTCTCCTTGATCCGGCGCATGTGCTGCGGCCCCTGCAGATTCAGCAGCACATGGCCGCTGGCCTCATCCTGGCCCACTTTAAGCCCCGGATCGATTTCCGCCAGCCGCTCCAGCGCTCCGGACAAGCGGGCGTCGTCGCGCTCATTCACCGGCGTGATCACCCGCCTGAAGGTCGAGGGCCGCGGTTGCGCCCACTCAGGCAGCGGCGCGGCACCGTCCGGTCCGTAGGCAAAGCCCAGGTTCAGATGATCCGATTTCACCGCCTGCCCCAAATCGCCGGGCGTCAGCCTGGTGTTCGCCTGCGATCCGATCCCGGTCAGCGAGCCGACCGCGGCACCGCCCACCGAAGCTCCATTGCCGACGCTGCCGTCCAGCGCCCGCACCATCACCGTCTTACCCAGATGCTTGACCAGATCCGCCATGCAGCCAACCGCCAGCACGCTGCCGTCCCGCGACAGCCGCTCCAGCGCCGCCACCACATCCGGCGCCTCGTGGCGCAGCGACTTCATCAGCCGCATGATCCCGTTCTTGTGCTCTGCCGATCCCAGCAGCGCCGGGATCAGATCGTTGTGCTGCAACACCTTGGTGGCTACCTCATAGGCCTCCTCGGCCATCACCTGCTGATCCTCGATCAGCTCCTCCAGGAGCGTGTCGTCAAAATCCGCAAGCGCCTCCAGCAACTCGGTGCGGGCCTCCTGCTCGCGGGCGTACATCGCCACCGGAAGTTCGATCAGCGCCGAAGGCTTGCCCTCCTGATACTGCCAGGCCCGTTCGGAAATCAGATCCACAGCACCCACAACCTGGCCGTCCTCACGGATCGGCACCTGCCGCAGGATGATGTTGTGGCTGCAATAGGCCTGAAGCGCGGCGACGATTTCCGCCACCCGGTCCGCCGCCTGGTCCATGCGGTTGACAAAAATAAAGGCGGGGATGCCCGCCTCCTCCAGCTTGCGCAGGTACGGCGCGCTTAGCACCGCAGCGCCGGCATCAGCCGGAACGCAGAGGACGGCAGCGTCACTGGCGGCCAGCGCCGGCCCCGCCTGTGCCAGATTGTCGGCCCCGCCCGCGATGTCGATTGCGGCCCAGTCCTCTCCCATAAATGAAAAAGGCTGCAAAGCGGCGACGCCTGCAACCTCCTGCCTTTTGCCAGCGGCACTGTCCAGATTGGCCAGCGCCGTTGCCAGCGTTGATTTGCCGGACTGCGACGGTCCCAGAATAGTGAAAACGCGCATGTTCTCAGATCCTCCCTTAGCTGATGCGGCTGCCCGCCAAGGACCGCGGACCCTGAGGTTCGCGTTACATGCCTGTCCTGAAAAATCTGCCTCGGTGCTCCCTTGAGCAGGCCCGGCCGGTGAGTGAGCGGCGGCAGGCCAGCCATCCGATGTTGGCCAAGCCACCCCCGCCGTGTCAAGCGTGCAGAGGGCGTAGCAGTCCCCGACAGCCGGGACCTGAAGCAATGGCCGCAGCGGTTGACGGACATTAATGCTGCACGGCTGTCGGGGGCTGGCCCCGCAACGGTTGACTCCGGCCCCCAATCCGCGTAACGCCTGCCCCAACATCCGGAAGAACCCGAGTCTTCCGGTCCCTGCCCGTGCCAGGGATCGCCCCCCACCAGCGTGTTACGCCCGTGGGGGCATTTGCGCATGGTTCGCTTGTCCCCTACATACGGGGGCGCCACACGTTGAAACCGGCATTAGGAGGCCGCAGGCATGTTTGAAAATCTATCCGAACGCCTTTCCGGCGTCTTTGACCGGCTCACCAAACAGGGCGCCCTCAACGAAGAGGACGTCAAATCCGCCCTGCGCGAGGTGCGTGTGGCGCTGCTGGAGGCCGACGTCTCGCTGCCGGTTGCCCGCGATTTCGTCAAGAAAGTGCAGGAACAGGCCACCGGCCAGGCGGTCACCAAATCGGTGACCCCGGGCCAGCAGGTCGTCAAGATCGTGCATGACGCGCTGGTCGATGTGCTGCGCGGCGACGAGGATCCCGGCAAGCTCAAGGTCGACAACCCGCCCGCCCCCGTCCTGATGGTCGGCCTGCAGGGTTCCGGTAAGACCACCACCACCGGCAAGCTCGCCAAGCGGCTCAAGGAGAAAGAGGGCAAGAAGGTCCTGATGGCTTCGCTCGACGTCTACCGCCCGGCGGCGATGGACCAGCTGGCCGTCCTCGGCACCCAGATCGGCGTCGATACCCTGCCGATCGTGCCCGGCCAGAAACCCGTCGACATCGCCAAGCGCGCCAAGCAGCAGGCGACCCTTGGCGGCTATGACGTCTACATGCTCGACACCGCCGGCCGCCTGCACATCGACGAGACCCTGATGCAGGAGGTCGAGGACGTCCGCAACGTGGTCTCCCCGCGCGAGACCCTGCTGGTCGTCGATGGCCTGACCGGCCAGGTCGCCGTTGAGGTGGCCGAGGAATTCGACGCCAAGATCGGCATCTCCGGCGTGGTCCTCACCCGGATGGACGGCGACGGCCGCGGCGGTGCGGCGCTGTCGATGCGCGCCGTCACCGGCAAGCCGATCCGCTTTGTCGGCCTGGGCGAAAAGATGGACGCGCTGGAGACCTTCGAGGCAGACCGGATCGCCGGCCGCATCCTCGGCATGGGCGACATCGTGGCGCTGGTCGAAAAGGCCCAGGAAACCATCGAGGCCGAACAGGCCGAGAAGATGATGAAGCGCATGATGAAGGGTCAGTTCAACATGAACGACCTGAAGATGCAGCTTGAACAGATGCTCCAGATGGGCGGCATGGAGGGCATGATGCAGATGATGCCCGGCATGGGCAAAATGGCCAAGCAGGTGCAGGATGCCGGCATGGACGACAAGGTGCTGAAGCGCCAGATCGCCATGATCCAGTCGATGACCAAAAAGGAACGCTCCAACCCCGCCCTGCTGCAGGCCAGCCGCAAGAAGCGCATCGCGGCCGGCTCCGGCATGGAGGTTTCCGACCTCAACAAGCTTCTGAAGATGCACCGGCAGATGGCCGATGTGATGAAGAAGATGGGCAAGATGGGCAAAGGCAAAATGCTGAAACAGGCCATGAAGGGCATGTTCGGTAAAGGCGGCATGCCGGATATGGGTGGCATGGACCCCAGCCAGATGGACCCTAAGGCACTGGAAGCGGCGGCAAAGGCGATGGGCGGCAAAGGCGGCCTGCCCGGCGGCCTCCCCGGTCTTGGCGGCGGCATGGGCCTGCCCGCGGGCCTCAGCGGATTTGGCAAGAAGAAGTAACCTGATGCCGCAGTTCGTTCACGATACCTCCAACCGCTCCGGCCTTGCCCCGATCCCAGGTTCGCGCCAGGCCCGGGAGGAGTATTGCGTATGATCTGCCATCTGTTCCGCCCCCGACAAACAGCCGGCGTCTCCGCAGTCCTCGGCCGCTTAACGGAAAATTACGCAGTCTCCCCGATACTCCTTCACCGGGTGGGTGAAGAAGGCACTGGGCGGTCCCCCGCCCGGGCGATGGGGTATGACATGAAAGACGCGCAAAGTCGGTATCCAAGGCTGGTTTCCAAGCGGCTGATGCTGATTTCTCCGGCCGATCCGGAGTTTGATGCCAACGCAGCATTCCTGGCACCCGGCGCGGCGCGCTTCATAAATGCGGCGGAAGATTCCGATTCGCTGTGGTGGTCGGTTGCCACCATCATCGGCCACTGGCACCTGCACGGTTACGGACTGTTTGCAGTGGTGGAGCGCAGCACCGGGAACACTGTCGGTTTGGTTGGCCCCTGGTTCCCAAAGGGCTGGCCGGAGCCGGAACTGTCCTGGCACCTGATGGAGACCGGCGCAGGCAAGGGCTATGCCAGCGAAGCCGTGCAGTGCGTGCTCGACTGGTTGTTCAACGCGGCCGGCTGGGACACCATCATCTCCTACGTGCCGGAGGAGAACGAACCCTCGATCGCGCTGGCCCGCCGTATCGGCGCCAAGCCGGAACGGCTGGTGTCCTTCCCCCTGCAGCCCGCGGCCGGCCTGCGCCGCTGGCGCCACATGCCGCCCGCTCATGTCTCCGGCCCCCAGGCTGCCCGGGGCCTGCTGCACTGATGCGTTTGCTAGTGTTCATATCCCAGCGCCGCCGCGCCCTTCCTACGGAAGGAGCGCGCTGATGCCGTTTGACATCCCGGTGATCGAAACAGAACGACTGATGCTGCGCGGCCCTGAGGCGCAGGATTACCCTGACTTCAAGGCCACTTTCAGCTCCTACCGCTCCCGCTTCATGGGCGGGCCGCTGAACACCTATGAAGCCTGGATGCTCTATGCCGCCGAGATCGGCCACTGGCATGTGCGCGGCTTCGGCATGTGGATGATCCACGACAAGGACAGCGGCGAGACCTACGGCATGGCCGGAGGCTGGCAGCCCGCAGGCTGGCCAGAGCGCGAGATCGCCTGGATCATCTGGCCCGGCGCCGCAGGAAAGGGCTATGCGCTGGAGGCGGCGCATGCCGCCCGTCAGCATTTGTATTCAGAACTGGGCTGGGAGACCGCGGTCAGCTATATCGACCCGAAGAATCTCGACTCGATCCGGCTCGCGGAACGGCTCGGTGCCAAGAAGGACCACGAGGCCGCCACCATCGACGGCAATGACGCGGTCTATCGCCACCCCGCACCGGACACCCTGAAAAGCAGCCAGGCAGCGCATGGCATCGACATGGAAATCGCCCATTACGCCGACCCGCTTTTCAAACCAGAGGGCTGGACCATTGACTGAATCGCGCGCAAATACCGCGCCGCGGCACTGCGGCGGCGCACAAGTGGTGCACGCCCGCTGCACGGGCTCCCCCCACTCGATGACACCTTTGCCTGCTGCAGTGCGGAGACCCTGATGACAACAGATATCCAAGATCCCGTCGCCCGCGCAGCGCAGCTGCTGAAGGGCCACCGCGAAAGCATCGACCGTCTGGATGCGATCCTCGTCTACACCCTGGGCGAGCGGTTCAAGCACACCCAGGCGGTAGGCCGGCTCAAGGCCGAACACGACCTTCCCCCGTCCGATCCCGCCCGCGAAGCGGCACAGATCGCGCGGCTCGAAGACTTGGCGCAGCAGGCCGATCTGGACCCTGAATTCGCCAAGGCATTCTTGAACTTCATCATTGATGAAGTCATCCGCCACCATAAGAAACACCAAGAATAAAAACGACAACAGGACAACCGGGGCATACCCCGGACAACGCCATCAAAGGAGATGTACCCATGGCAATGAAAATCCGTTTGGCCCGCGGCGGCTCCAAAAAACGCCCCTTCTACCGCATCGTGGCCGCTGACAGCCGCATGCCGCGCGACGGCCGCTTCATCGAGAAGCTGGGCACCTACAACCCGCTGCTGCCGAAAGACTCGGAAGACCGTGTGAAAATGGACCTGGAGCGCGTGCAGCACTGGCTGGACCAGGGCGCGCAGCCGACCGATCGTATCGCCCGCATGCTGGAAGCCGCCGGTGTACGCGCCAAGGCCGAGCGCAACAACCCGAAAAAAGGCACCCCGGGCAAGAAAGCCCAGGAGCGCGCCGAAGAGAAAGCTGCAAAGGCCGCTGAAGCCGCCGAAGCAGCAGCAGACGCGGAATAATTCCGTGGAGCTGCGGGGCGCTTTTCCCGAGGAGTTCCGCAGCCAGCTTGATCTGCTGATGCGGCTCCGGCGCGATGTGCGCCGGTTCCGCAGCGATCCGGTGGAGGAGGCAGTGCTGATGCGCTGCCTCTCTGCCATTCCGCTCGCCCCTTCGGTGGGCCTGAGCGAACCCTGGCGCATCCTGCGGGTGGAGAGCGAAACCGCCCGCGCCGCCGCCTTGAAGAATTTTGAAACCGCCAATGCCGAAGCGCTGGCCGGCTATTCCGGCGAGCGTGCCGAGCTTTATGCCGGGCTGAAGCTCTCCGGCATGCGCGACGCCCCGGTGCAGCTGGCGGTCTATTGCGACGACGAAACCATCCAAGGCCACGGCTTGGGCGCGGCCACCATGCCGGAGATGCGGCGTTATTCAGTGGTCACCGCCATCACCCTCTTCTGGCTCGCCCTGCGCGCCGAGGGGCTGGGGCTGGGCTGGGTTTCGGTACTCGACCCGGAGCAGCTGAACCGCGATCTGAACGCGCCGGAAGGATGGCGGCTGATCGGCTATTTCTGCATCGGCTACCCGGAACGGCTGTCGGACACGCCCGAGCTGGAAGAAACCGGCTGGGAAAGCCGGATGGCGGACCTGCCGCTCGAATCCCGCTGAGACCACCGATGGGACGGTTGATAAGGCTTGTGTTTTTTGTTGCAGTGGCCTTTACCGCGGGCATCTTCTTTGAACGCAACCACCAAGTGGAGCTCTGCGAACAATCCGGCGGCCAATGGCTGCGGGCGGGGTTCTGTGCAAAGGACTGACACCATGAGCGATCTGATCTGCGTAGGCGCAATTGCCGGATCCTTCGGGGTGCGCGGCGAGGTGCGGCTCAAGAGCTTCTGCGCGGTCCCGGAAGAGATCGAGGACTACTCGCCGCTCAGCAATGAGGACGGGTCCAAGACCTACTCCCTGACCATCACACGCCCCATCAAGAACGGCTTTGCCGCGCTGCTGGGCGGTGTGGAGACCAAAGAGGACGCCGACGCCATCAAGGGGCTGCGCCTGTTCGCCCGCCGAGATCAGCTGCCGCAGCTGCCGGATGACGAGTTTTACCATGCCGACCTGATCGGTCTGGAGGTCTATGACACTGGCGGCACGTTGCTGGGCTCGGTGAAATCTGTGCAGAACCACGGCGCTTCAGACCTGCTGGAAATCCACGGCCCCGGCCTGAAGGCCACGGTACTGCTGCCCTTTACCCTGGAAGCGGTGCCGACCGTGGACCTGAGCCAAGGCCGTATCGTTGCCGACCCGCCTGAAGGCCTGTTCTGAAACGTGCAAGTCGGGCATTGCGCTCTCACGCCATTGGCCGGGTATTGCCCGTTCGGGTCTGAATTGCCCTCTGAGCCGTTTCCAGGCCTCCCCTCTCCGCCCGGATAATTCCTGACGGATGAAAACTGGCCCCTTGATCATCTGGCCGCAAATATCCCGGAGCGCGAGGCAGAGCCTCGCATAACTTCGCTTTCTTCGCAGCGCACCATCGCCTATGAGAACGCCATGACAGATACGCCCTCCCGCTCTCACGGCCGCAAGGCCATCCGCCCAACCCTGAAGCCGCGCGAGCTGATGACGCCGACACCGGATCTGGCGGGCGTGTGGAAAGCCAAGATCATCACCCTGTTCCCTGCCGCCTTTCCTGGAGTGCTGGGCGAAAGCCTGACCGGGAAGGCGCTGCAGGAAGGCTTGTGGCAGCTGGAAACAACAGACTTGCGGGAATTCGGCGTGGGCAAGCACCGAAATGTGGATGACACGCCCGCGGGCGGCGGTGCCGGAATGGTCCTGCGCGCCGACGTGCTGGGCGCAGCGATCGAGCACACGATGGAAGGCACCCGCGGCAACTGGCCCCTGATATACCTGTCCCCGCGCGGGCGCCGGATGGACCAGAAGATGATGCGGACCTTCGCGCAATGCGATGGCATCACCCTGCTGTGCGGCCGGTTCGAGGGCGTCGATGAACGGGTGCTGGAGCACTACGGCATTCAGGAGGTCTCACTGGGGGACTTCGTGATGACCGGCGGCGAGCTAGCGGCCCAGGCGCTGATCGATGCCACGGTGCGGCTGATCCCCGGCGTTCTGGGAAACCAGGCCTCGACCGAGGAGGAGAGCTTTTCCTCCGGCCTGCTGGAACATCCTCAGTACACCCGCCCCGCCGAATGGAAAGGCCGGGAGATACCGGAGGTGCTGATGTCCGGCCATCACGGCAAGATCGCCGAGTGGCGGCACGGGATGAGCGAGGAGATCACCAGGACCCGCCGACCGGATCTCTGGGAGGCCTACAGCCGTGCCAAGGATGACGGCAACCCCTAGGGCAACTGATGCGGCAGTCTGGTTTTTCCCCGGATGGAAGCCGTTGCCGCAATGCGAAACCCGTGTTTTACTGATTCTGCATAAGTTAAATGACAGGAGACAGCAGGGTGGCTGGGAAATTTGAACTCTACACCGACAATGCGGGAGAATTCCGCTTCCGCCTGAAAGCAGGCAACGGCGAGAACATCCTTGCCAGCGAAGGCTACAAGCAGAAGGCCAGCGCCGAGAACGGCATCGAGTCGGTCAAGAAGAATGCTGGCGATGACGCGCGCTACGAGCGCAAGGAAACGTCTTCCGGCAAGCACATGTTCAACCTCAAGGCCACCAACGGCCAGGTGATCGGCACCTCGCAAAGCTATGCCAGCGCTTCCGGCCGCGATGGCGGCATTGAATCGGTCAAAAAGAACGCGCCGGGCGCCGCTGTCGACGATCAGACAGCCTGAGCGCCTGAAGCCCGGGCCTGCGGCCTAATGTTTTCCATGAAAGACGGGGCAGGAGTTAATAGAAGACTCTTGCCTATTGTGCGGCTGGGCTCTTGTTTTGCAGGGCTGCCGGACGTATACAGCGCCGGTCTGGATTCGCTTTTGCGGCTCCGGGCCGCTGGCTGTTGGATCTATCACCTGAAAATCTTCTTCGGTTTTCTCCGGGATCTGCCTGCCAGCTGCAAGGAACAGACGGCGTGATCTCTGGCGGGCGCAGCTGCGGACCCGGTGAAGACCAGGAGCTCTCATGACGGCACAAACCTCTGCGGAATGAACCGCAGGCAGATTAGGAGAGTTGCGATGGACCTGATCGCACAGCTGGAGGCGGAACAGATTGCCGCCCTGGGGAAAGACATCCCCGACTTCAAAGCCGGTGACACTATCCGTGTCGGCTACAAGGTGACCGAAGGCTCGCGTTCGCGCGTGCAGATGTACGAAGGCGTTTGCATCAGCCGCAAGAACGGCTCGGGCATTGCCGGTTCGTTCACCGTCCGCAAGATTTCCTTCGGCGAAGGCGTGGAGCGTGTGTTCCCGCTGTTCTCGACCAACATCGACTCAATCGAAGTTGTCCGCCGTGGCCGCGTCCGCCGCGCCAAGCTGTACTACCTGCGCGCGCGCCGCGGTAAATCGGCCCGTATCGCAGAAGATGCGAACTACAAGCCCAAGAAAGCCTGAGGAGTGGTATCATGAAAAAAGACACCCATCCCGACTACCACTTCATCGACGTCAAAATGACCGACGGCACCATCATCAAGATGCGCTCCACCTGGGGCAGCGAAGGTGATCAGCTGGCGCTGGACATCGACCCGACCGTGCACCCGGCCTGGACCGGCGGCACCTCGCGCCTGATGGATGCCGGCGGCCGCGTGTCCAAGTTCAAGAAGAAATACGAAGGCCTGGGCTTTTAAGCCTTCCGCCGTATTTCGGAACACCTCCCGAAGGCTGCCCCGGACGGGCAGCCTTCTTTCATTTCTCCTGACGCTGGGGCCGGATGCAGCCCCGCGGGAAAGACAGCCCCCTCGTGAAACAAGCCCTGGCCAACGCACTGCAAGAGCGCGGATATGAAACCCTGACCCAAGTGCAGGAGGCTGTGACCCAGCCGGACGTGGAAGGGCGCGACCTGCTGGTGTCTGCTCAGACCGGGTCGGGCAAGACCGTTGGTTTCGGCCTGGCACTGGCCAAGGACCTGCTGGGAGAGAATGAGGCATTTGCAGAGGCCGCGGCGCCGCTGGCGCTGGTAATCGCCCCCACCCGCGAGCTGGCACTGCAGGTTAAACACGAGCTGGGCTGGCTTTACCGTGAAGCAGGCGCCGTGATTGCCTCCTGCGTAGGCGGCATGGACATGAGGGATGAGCGACGGGCACTGGCCCGCGGCGCCCACATCGTGGCGGCCACCCCGGGCCGGCTGCGCGACCATATCGCGCGCGGCTCCATCGACCTGAGCCAAGTGCGCGGCGTAGTGCTGGACGAGGCCGACGAAATGCTGGACCTTGGCTTCCGCGAAGACTTGGAGTTCATCCTGGGCGAAGCGCCCGATGACCGCCGCACCCTCCTGTTCTCCGCCACCGTCCCGCCGGCGATTGCCAGCCTGGCCGAGACTTTCCAGCGCGACGCGATGCGGATCAAGACCGCCGGCGAGACCAAGCAGCACGCGGACATCGAATACCGCCTGATGAGCGTGGCGCAAGCGGACGCGGAAAACGCCATCATCAACGTGCTGCGCTACTATGAGGCGCCCAGCTCCATCGTTTTTGCCAACACCCGCGCCGCGGTGAACCGTCTGGCAGCACGCCTGACCAACCGCGGCCTGCCGGTTGTGACCCTGTCAGGCGAGCTGTCCCAGACCGAGCGCAGCCACGCACTGCAAGCGATGCGCGACGGGCGCGCCCGCGTCTGCGTGGCAACCGATGTGGCGGCCCGCGGCATCGACCTGCCGGGGCTGGAACTGGTGGTCCATGCGGAACTGCCCTCGAACCACGAAACCTTGCTGCATCGTTCCGGCCGGACCGGCCGCGCGGGCCGCAAAGGCGTCAGCGCCCTGATCGCCCCGCCCAAGGCCCGCAGCAAGGCGCTGCGGCTTCTCAAATGGGCCAAGCTGACTGCCGAACATTGCGAGGCCCCCTCTGCCGATGATGTGCTGGCGCGTGACGAAGAAAGAATGCTGGCCGATCCGGTCTGGCAGGAGCCGGTTGCCGAAAATGAGCAGGCCGGTGTTCAGACCTTGCTGGACAGCTTCACGCCCGAGCAGATCGCCGCCACCTACCTGCGCCTGTTCCGCAGCCGCCACTCGGCGCCCGAGGACCTGCGCCCGGCGGACACTCCCGAGCCGCGCAAAGAGCGCAAGGAACGCAAAGCCTTCGGCCCTTCCGTCTGGTTCTCCCTGTCCGGTGGCCGCGAGGCAGGTGCCGATCCGCGCAAGGTGTTACCGATGCTGTGCAAGGCCGGCAACATCGACCGCGACGCCATCGGCGCGATCCGGGTGCAGGACAACGAAACCTTTGCCGAGATCAGCGAAGGCGCCGTTGAGGGCTTCCTGAAGGCGCTGGACGGCAAGACCGAGCTGGAGCCGGGCGCCGTGCTGAAGCAGCTGGCCGAAGCTCCGGAACTGGCCCCTGCCCCGCGCCGCGGGCCCGGCGGGCCGAAAGGTAGCTTCAAGGGCGACCGCAAGCCCAAGCCGCACCGCGGCAAGGACGACGGTGCGAAGCCGTACCGCGCCAAATCCGAGCGCTCCGAGGACAGCCGTCCACCGCGCAAAGAGTGGAAGGACAAACCGGCCCGGGAAGAGCGCCGCGAGCCGCGCAATGACGCCCGCCCCAGCAAGCCCAAGCCTGCGGTGACCGCCAAGCCCAAAGGCGCATCGGATCCGTCAAAACGGATGACCAGGCCCGGCGCGCCCGCGGCCAAGCCGTTCAAAGCCAAGGGCCCCAAGCCGCCGGTTGGCAAGCCCAACAGCAAGAAGAACAAGGCCCGCGCAGCGGCAGCCTTGCCGGCAAAGGGCGGCAAGGGCGGCGATGCCCGCCCCAAGCGCAAGCCGGCGGGTCCTGCAAAACACAGGTGATACACTAAGTTTACCAGCCTGCCCGCGCGGCTTTTCTTGACAGAATCCAGAGCCTATACAGGGGCCAAAGCGAAAGACGTGTGCAAAGCACGAGCGAAGGGACCTGTACATGGCGCATATCATTGTCGTCGGAAACGAGAAGGGCGGCGCGGGCAAATCCACTGTCTCCATGCATGTGGCAACCACCCTGGCCCGTCTGGGCCACAAGGTGGCGGCACTGGATCTGGATTTGCGGCAGCGCTCGATGGGGCGGTACCTTGAAAACCGCAAGGAATTCTGCGCCAAGGCCGGTCTGAACTTGCCGATGGTGGAAATCCATGAGCTGCCGGAGATCGATCCTGCCGGACTGCAGCCCGGCGAGAACATTTACGACCACCGGCTGTCGGCTGCGGTTTCGGCGCTGGAGCCGGGCCATGACTTCATCCTGATCGACTGCCCCGGTTCGCATACGCGCCTGAGCCAGGTGGCGCATTCGCTGGCCGACACGCTGATCACGCCGCTGAACGACAGCTTTGTCGATTTCGATCTTCTGGCCCATGTGGACCAGAAAGGTGAAGCCATCACCGGCCCGTCGGTCTATTCCGAAATGGTCTGGAACGCCCGCCAGCTGCGGGCGCAGGCGGGCCTCAAGCCGATCGACTGGATCGTGATACGCAACCGTGTGGGCACCCAGCGCATGGTCAACAAGGAAAAGATGGAACGCGCTATTAAGATGCTGTCCAAACGCATCGGCTTCCGCATAGCGCCGGGCTTTTCCGAGCGGGTGATCTTTCGCGAGCTGTTCCCGCGCGGGCTGACGCTTCTGGATCTCAAGGACATTGGCGTCAAGCAGCTCAACATCTCCAACATCGCGGCGCGGCAGGAGCTTCGCGACATGATGAAGGAAGTGAATCTGCCGGGGGTCGAGGTCAGCCTCTGACCCCCGGTCAGCTCACTGTTCGCCGGCGCAGGCGGCCACGCAGTTTTTTCCGTAAATGGTATAAAGCTCAATCGGCTCCGCCACCCCGCGCAGCATGTAGCGGCCCAGCGACACCAGGTCGTGCCCGGTCCCCTCAGCCGCATTCTTGACAACTTCGGAGATAATAAAGCTCTGCCCGACGGACCGGTGCATGTCGGCAATTCTGGCGGTCTGGTTCACTGTCTGGCCGATAACGGTGAAATCCAGCCGGTTCTCGGCCCCGATATTGCCGTACAGGATGTCGCCTGCGTGCAGCGCCAAGGTATAGGAAGCCGTCGGCAGCCCCTCGGCTTCGCGAGCGGCGTTGAAGCTCCGCACCTTGCCGCACAGCTCATTTGCCGCCGCCAGCGCGGCGTGGGCGTCTTCTTCAATGCTTCCCAAGTTGAACATGGCCAGCATACCGTCGCCCATGAACTTGAGAATGTTGCCGCCGTGCGACTGCACACTCTCCACGGCCAGTCCGAAGTACCCGTTCAGCATGTCGATCAGCTCAGCGCCCGGCAGCCGCTCTGACAGTTGGGTAAACCCCTTGAGGTCAAACAGACAGATCACCGCGTCGATCTGCTGCGAGGATCCGCGCTGAATCTCCCCTGACAGCACCCGGCGGCCGGCATCGCGGCCCAGATAAACCTGCAAGAGATCGCTGGCCATCTGCCGGTTGGAGGAAGACTTCAGCGCCAGGCCCAGATGCGGCAAGGTCGTGCGGATCAGGTCCAGTTCGCGCGATGAGAAGCCGCCCTTTCGGTCGGTGGACCAGGATGCCAGCATTCCCTCGTGCGGGCTGAGCGGGTTGTTCGGACCGGCTTCCGGCGGGGCAAAGCGCACGCCTGCCGCGAAGTAATCCGTCGCGCCGCGGCCGTGCAGCTCCCCCAGCAGCGGGAAGCGCTCCGGTGCACCGCCTTCAAGGCGCTCCCGGTATTCTTCCAGATCCTGTTCGAGAATGTAGAAGAACGGGCTGCGCAGCCATTCCTCGCGCGGGGACTCGCGGTACTCATAATGTTCGTGCCGGATGCCCTCTTCGCGGGTCCACCAGAAACCGAGACCGCCAAACTTTGGGTGAAATGCACGCTGCGCTACGGTAAAACGCCACAAGGGCACCCCCGCTGCCACCAGCCGCTGGCAATACCCCTGCAGCAAATCCTGCTGCGGCGCGCCTTGCAGCCCCTGCTCCATCAGCCAGGCAATCAGCGGCCCCGAATTGACATCAATCTGTATCATCGCTTCACCTATAATCCCGCGCTTTATCTGGGGGCTGAGCGGCCTAATGTCTATGGCTCGATCCCTGCTAAATTGCGCAGCATATACCGCAAAATCGCAACCTCGCCGCTGGTGAACCGGGCGCAAATCTGAGTATCGAATTCCAGCGCATGTTCGCGCAGGTCCTTGTAGGCGGCTTCTCCCGCCGGGGTCAGCGCAAGATGCTCCGCACGGCGGTCGCTTTCATCCCGTGTCCGGGTCACAAAACGCTTTTCCGCCAGCTTTGCCACGGCCCGGCTGATCTTGGTCTTGTGAATCTTGGCGCGGCTTCCGATCTCCTTGGCTGTCATCTGGCCATAGTTGCCCAGATGGAACAGCACCCGCCATTCAGTGCGCAGCATTCCATAGCGGTTCTTGTAGTGTTTCTGGAACCCCAGCGAGCTTTCCTCTGCCGCGCGGTTCAGCAGGTAGGGCAGGAAATCCTGCAAAGCGAAATCATCTTTTTCGTCCATCTTCGTCCCCTTTCCCTTGTTAGTTACAAAAACAACTAATATCCCGCAAGCAGCAAGAGGAGAAACGCGCGATGAATCGGCCAGCCGATCCCCATGAGATGATCCAGGCCCCCTCTCTTCAGGGGCCGCATGAGGGCTACATGCCCGGCTTTGCAAATGACTTTGAAACCGAGGCGCTGCCCGGTGCGCTGCCGCAGGGCATGAACAGCCCCCAGAAATGCAATTACGGCCTTTACGGCGAGCAGTTGAGCGGCACCGCCTTTACCGCCGATGTGCCGGAGCGAACCTGGTGCTACCGCATCCGCCCGTCGGTAAAACATTCGCACCGCTATGAAAAAATCGACCTGCCGCATTGGAAGTCTGCACCCTGCGTCGATCCGGACGTGATCTCACTGGGCCAGTACCGCTGGGACCCGGTGCCGCATTCCGATGAAGGCCTCACCTGGCTCACCGGCATGCGCACCATGACCACCGCTGGCGACGTGAACACCCAGGTCGGCATGGCGAGCCATATCTATCTGGTCACCGAGACGATGGAGGACAGCTACTTCTTCTCCGCTGATTCCGAACTCTTGGTGGTGCCTCAGGAGGGCCGGCTGCGCTTTGCGACCGAGCTGGGCATCATCGACCTGGCGCCGCAGGAAATCGCCATCATCCCGCGCGGGCTGGTGTACCGGGTGGAAGTGCTGGAAGGCCCCTGCCGCGGCTTTGTATGCGAAAACTACGGCCAGAAATTTGAGTTGCCGGGCCGCGGACCCATCGGCGCCAACTGCATGGCCAACCCGCGCGACTTCAAGGCGCCGGTGGCAGCGTTCGAAGACCGTGAGACGCCTTCGACCGTGACCATCAAATGGTGCGGCCAGTTCCACGAGACCAAAATCGGCCACTCGCCGCTGGACGTGGTGGCCTGGCACGGCAACTACGCGCCCTACAAATACGACTTGACCACTTACTGCCCGGTGGGGGCGATTCTGTTCGACCACCCGGACCCGTCGATTTTCACCGTGCTGACGGCCCCGTCGGGCGTGCCAGGCACCGCCAACATCGACTTTGTGCTGTTCCGCGAGCGCTGGATGGTGGCTGAGAAAACCTTCCGCCCGCCGTGGTACCACAAGAACATCATGTCGGAACTGATGGGCAACATCTACGGACAGTATGACGCCAAACCGCAAGGCTTCGTGCCTGGCGGCATGAGCCTCCACAACATGATGCTGCCGCATGGTCCGGACAAGAACGCCTTTGAAGGCGCGTCGAACTCCAACCTCGGACCCGAGAAGCTTGAGAACACCATGTCCTTCATGTTTGAGACCCGCTTCCCGCAGCATCTGACGGCATTTGCAGCCAAGGAAGCGCCGCTGCAGGATGACTATATCGACTGCTGGAGCGACATCGAAAAGAAGTTCGATGGCACGCCCGGCCTGAAATGAAATGGTTAGGGGGCGCTGCCCCCTCTGGCCCCCATGGGGTCCACTCACCCCCGGAGTACTTCCGGAAAGATGAAAAGGATCTGCGGATCCGGAAACTGGAGACACGATGCCTCTGCTGAAATCCTGGGTGGCCTCGGCCAATGATGCAAACCACCCGTTCCCTCTGAACAACCTGCCATATGGCGTATTTTCCGTTGACGGCGATGACCCGCGCTGCGGTGTGGCGATCGGCGACCTGATCCTGGACATGCAGACCGCCGAAGAGGCCGGGCTGGTGCAGTTGAGCGACGCGCCGCTGTTCGATGTGCCCTATTGGAATGACGTGATGGAGGAAGGCCCGGCCGTCTGGGCAGCGCTGCGCGAGCGCTTGACTGCCTTGCTGGCCGAGGGCGCCGCGGAGAAGGACAAGGTCAAGCCGCATCTGGTGGCGCAGGCCGATGCTGAGCTGCACATGCCCTTCGCGGTCAGCGAATACACTGATTTCTACGCGGGCAAAAACCACGCCTTCAACGTCGGCACCATGTTCCGCGGCCCGGAAAACGCGCTGCCGCCGAACTGGCTGCATATCCCCATTGGCTATAACGGGCGGGCCTCCTCCGTCGTGGTTTCGGGCACCGATGTGCGCCGCCCTTGGGGCCAGCTGAAAGGCGCGAACGATGACAAGCCGCGGTGGGCGCCCTGCGCGCGCTTTGATATCGAGCTGGAGATGGGCGCCATCGTAGGCACCCCGTCTGATGGACCGATCACCGTACAGGAAGCCGATGACCACATCTTTGGCTACGTGCTGCTGAACGACTGGTCGGCGCGCGACATCCAAGCCTGGGAATACCAGCCGCTGGGGCCGTTTCAGGCAAAGGCAGCCGCAACCTCGATCTCCCCTTGGATCGTGACCAAACCGGCGCTGGAGCCGTTCCGCTGCTCCACACCGGAACGCGAGGTGGAACTGCTGGAACACCTGAAGGACTGCGGGCCGATGCTCTATGACATTGATCTGGAAGTCACCATGGCGCCGACAGGCAGGGAGGCCACCACCATCGTGCGGACCAACTACAAGGAAATGTACTATTCCGCCGCGCAGCAGTTAGCGCATCATACCACCTCGGGCTGCCCGATGAACGCGGGCGACCTTCTGGGCTCCGGCACCATCTCCGGCCCGGTGAAGGAAAGCCGCGGCTCGCTCTTGGAACTCAGCTGGGGCGGCAAGGAGCCGCTGACGCTGGACACCGGCGAGGAGCGTTCCTTTATCGCCGACGGCGACACGCTGACCCTGAAGGGCGCGGCCAAGGGCGACGGCTACACCATTGGCTTCGGCGACTGCACCGGCACCGTCCTGCCCGCGCTCGAAGACCCCTACGCAAGATAAGGAAGATCCACCATGGCAAAAGCTTTTGCGTCCCAAGGGGACCTGACCGAAAAGAAGATCACCTTTGATGAGATCGGAGAGGGGCTTTATGCATTCACCGCCGAAGGCGACCCGAACTCCGGCGTGATCATCGGCGATGACAGTGTGATGATTGTCGAGGCGCAGGCCACCCCGCGGCTGGCAAACAAGGTGATCGAATGCGTGCGGTCCGTGACCGACAAGCCGATCACCCATGTGGTTCTGACCCACTATCACGCTGTGCGGGTGCTGGGCGCCTCCGCATTCGACGCACAGCAAGTGATCATGTCAAATGCCGCATACAACATGGTGCTGGAGCGCGGGCAGGAAGATTGGGACAGCGAGTTCCAGCGTTTCCCGCGCCTGTTTGAAGGCCATGAAAGCATCCCGGGGCTGACCTACCCCACCACTACTTTCACCGATCAGATGACTGTCTTCCTCGGCAACCGCCGGGTCGACATCAAACAGATCGGCCGTGCCCACACCGCGGGCGACGCGGTGATCCACGTACCGGACCAGAACGTGATGTTCACCGGCGACATCGTCGAATACCACTCGGCCTGCTACTGCGGCGACGGGCATTTCGCCGATTGGGGCCAGACGCTCGACAACATCAAAGCCTATGACGTGGACGCGATTGCCCCGGGCCGCGGCGATGCGCTGGTGGGCAAGGAGATGGTCAACGCCGCCATCGAGAACACCCGCGACTTCGTCGAAAGCACCTACCGCCCGGTTCAGCGCATCGCTGCACGCGGCGGTTCGCTGAAAGAAGCCTGGGATGCTGTGCGTGCCGAATGCGATCCGAAGTTTGCGGATTATGCGATCTACGAGCATTGCCTGCCCTTCAACGTCGCCCGCGCCTATGACGAGGCCCGCGGCATCGCGCACCCGCGGATCTGGACCGCCCAGCGCGATCTGGAGATGTGGGAGGCCCTGCAGGGCTGATTTTGCAACCGGGGCGATTTGATCCAGATCGTATCGCCCTGGCAGAACCTGTGAGACGCTAGACCATCCTCCCGGCGTGCCCATGCCGGGAAACAGGGAAGCTGTGCCTAAGGGCACCCGGAAATTGGGAGGAGACCTGATGAACAAGATCTTTGAAGTCCCGTTGTACCCCTATGCCCGCCATGCGGATCAGGATGCCCCTGCCCCGGTTCGCCGCACGGTGGTCGTGATCGGGGCCGGCCCCGTCGGCCTGGCTGCCGCCATCGACTTGGTGCAGCAAGGGGCCGAGGTCGTGGTGCTGGACGAAAACGACAAGGTTAGCTTCGGCTCACGCGCGATCTGCTTTGCCAAGCGGCCCTTGGAGATCCTCGACCGGCTGGGCTGCGGCCAGCCGATGGTGGACAAGGGCGTGCAGTGGAACACTGGCAAGGTGTTCTTTGACGACCGTCAGGTCTATGACTTCAACCTGCTGCCGGAAGAGGGCCACAAGCGCCCCGCCTTTATCAATCTGCAGCAGTATTATTTCGAAGAATACCTGGTGAACCGGGTCCGCGAACTGCAGGAACAGGGCGCACCGATTGAGATCCGCGGCCGCAACAAGGTTTCGGCCATCGGCACCCATCCCAGCCATGTGACGCTGGAAGTCGACACGCCCGAAGGCCCCTACAATCTGGAAGCCGACTGGCTGATCGCCTGCGACGGCGCCGGCTCCCCCACCCGGCAGATGCTGGGGCTGGATTTTGTCGGCCGGGTGTTTGAGGACAACTTCCTGATCGCCGATGTGATCATGGAGGCGGATTTCCCGACCGAACGCTGGTTCTGGTTTGACCCGCCCTTCAACAAGGGCCAGTCGGCCCTGCTGCACAAGCAGCCCGATGGCGTCTGGCGGATCGACCTGCAGCTGGGCTGGGACATCGACAAGGAGCGCGAAAAGCGCCCCGAGAATGTGATCCCGCGGCTGCAGGCCATGCTGGGCGAAGATGTGAAGTTCGAGCTGGAGTGGGTGTCGATCTACACTTTCCAGTGCCGACGCATGGAAAAATTCCGCCACGGCCGGGTGATCTTTGCAGGCGATTCCGCACACCAGGTGTCACCGTTCGGCGCCCGCGGCGCCAACTCCGGCCTGCAGGACACCGATAACCTGTGCTGGAAGCTCAAGCTGGTGATGGACGGCAAGGCACCGGAGTGCCTGCTGGACAGTTATGACGTGGAACGCGTCTACGGTGCCGACGAGAACATCCTGAACTCCTCACGCTCCACTGACTTCATCACCCCCAAGTCGGAGATGAGCCGGGTGCTGCGCGACGCTGTTCTGGACTTGTCCGAACAGTATGAATTCGCCCGTCCTTTGGTGAACTCCGGCCGCCTGTCTGTGCCCTGCACTTATGACGGCTCGCCGCTGAACTCAGCCGATGCGCTGAACGGGCCGGAGCGCACCCGCCCGGGTTCTTCCTGCCCCGACGTGCCGCTTGGCGACGGGTTCCTTCTGGACAAGCTGGGCGGCAAGTTCACCCTGCTGACCATCGACGCCGACGCCCCCGACATGTTCGAGGAATCCGGCATCGAGGTCACCCGCCTGGCGCTCTCCATCAAAGACGACAAAACACTGGCGCTGAAGGAACGCTACCTGGGAAGCGCCGAAAGCGGTGTCTACCTGATCCGCCCGGACCAGCATGTCGCCGCCCGACGCCCCAGCTATGACGAAAACCAGTTCCGGCACGCTGTCCGCCGGGCCATCGGCAAGGAATGATCAAGATGACCGAAGACCAACTGATCCTGACCGCCAACCTTGAGCGGGCCGACGATTTCTATGCCGATCTGCTGGCCGCGCACGAGGATCTCAGCAAGGCTGAAAGCGATGCGCTCAACGCACGCCTGGTTCTGGTGCTGGCCAACCACATTGGGAAACGCGCGATCCTGAAACAGGCGCTGGCGGCTGCCGCGCTGAAAACTGGGGAGGACTCCGCTTGAAAATCGAACAGATCCACCACGTCGCCTACCGCTGCAAGGACGCCAAGCGGACGGTGGAGTGGTACAACAAGATGCTGAACATGGATTTTGTCCTGGCGATTGCCGAGGACCATGTTCCATCGACCCATGAACCCGATCCCTACATGCATATCTTCATGGATGCAGGCAACGGCAACGTCCTGGCCTTCTTCGAACTGCCGACCAAGCCGGAGATGGACCGCGACCGCAACACGCCGGTCTGGGTGCAGCACATCGCCTTCAAGGTGAAGGACCGCGAAACCCTGATCCAGTTCAAGGACCATCTGGAGGCCAACGGCGTCGAGGTGCTGGGTGTTACCGATCACTCGATCTTCCACTCGATCTACTTCTTCGATCCGAACGGCCACCGGGTGGAGCTGGCCTGCCCCGACCCGGAAGAAGAGGCGCTGCTGCAAAAGCTCGACTCGGTAAAATGGGAAATGCTGGAGGAATGGTCCAAGACCAAGAAGGCCCCCAAACATGCCGAGTGGCTGCACGCCAAGGAATTGAACAAGGCCTGATTGGATCAGGCCGGCAAGGCAGCCCGCCGGGCTGCCTTTACTGTAATGGAGGACGCCGATGGGCAGCACCATCCTTTATGATTACTGGCGCTCATCGGCCAGCTACCGGCTGCGCATCGCGCTGAACCTGGCCGGGATCGAATACACTTCGGTCCCGGTTGATCTGGTCAAGGGCGAACACAAGAGCCCGGAACATCTGGCCCGCAATCCGCAGGGGTTCGTGCCGGTGCTGGAGATCGACGGGCTGCGCCTGACCCAGTCGCTGGCGATCCTCGATTATCTGGATGAAACCCGGAACCTCGGCCTGCTGCCCAAGGACCTTGGCCAGCGCGCCAAGGCACGGGCACTGGCTCATTCCTTGGCAGTGGATGTGCATCCGGTTTGCAATCTGCAAGTCGCCAAACATGCCACCACACTCAGCAGCGGCGCGCCGGATATGCCCAAGGCCTGGATGCAGCATTTCATCCGCCCCGGCCTGCAGGCGTTTGAAACTCTGCTGAAAGGCTTCAGTCAGGCGCCCTATTGCACCGGTGATGCTCCTAGCCTGGCCGACATCTGCCTGATGCCGCAGCTTTACAATGCTCGCCGCTGGGAGGCGGATTTCTCAGACCTGCCGCGGATCTGTGCAGTAGAGGCGGCCTGCACCGCCCACCCTGCCTTTGCCACCGCCTGCCCTGAACAGCCCGGCTGACCGGGCCGGGGGGGGACCGCCGCGTCACGACGATCGCAGCAGAACCTTGCTGGAATTCAGCGCCTGGGCGATCCGCTGGTAATGCAGCGCCACATCGCTGTTGCCCTCCGCCGAGCGCAGCAGAACGGTTGTGGTGTCTTCCAGAATCGCCAGCGCCTTGGCATTGGTTTCAGCCACCGTTTCCTGCTTTACAGCCGCCACCGGGCGGCGCTTGGTCTCGCTATCCGCCTGAACAGTGATCCGCAACCGGGGCTGGCTGTTGTCCCGGTTCTGCCGGGACAGCCTGCTCAACTCGTCCGAAGCAGTCGCCAGCGCCTCGCGGGCAGCTGCGTATTCGCCCTCGGCAGGCAATTTCTTGACCAGCGCCCGCAGTTCATTGGCAAGACAATCGGTCCGGTAGGCCGCGCCAACCGCCTCGCAGGCCGCCGAGGAGATGCTGATCTGGGCAACAACAGCAGCGGTGACAGAATTTGTGACCGACGCCGGCCCGACCAGTGCCGCGGTGCTGGTGCTGGAACTTCTAACACCATCACTTTCCGCTGCATCGCCGCCGGTCTCGCCAATGCCACCACCGAACTGCGACGCCGACGGGGAGCCGCGCACCTGCGCCTTGTGCACATAGACCGCAGCGTTTTCCCGCAATGCGGCCCGGCCTGTCATCGCGGCGGCTTCTGCCACCGCCGGCGAAAGCAATAGTGCCGCCGCCAAAGGCAATCTCAGCACCGCCTTGCTCTTGTTGCTGTTCATTGAACCCTCTTTTTTGCCCCTGCCTGCGCAGAATTTAGCACCAAAATGCCCGTGCCTGGCCAGCCAGGCAATTCCGAACCTATCTTGGTTACATTCCAACGGGACCACCGGAAATCCCGATAATATGTTCCGAGGTCAACCCTGTGGCGTCGAGAAGAAGAATCTCGAAGTCCAACTCTGTTTCACTGCTGTCCATTGCTCCGATGAACAGGCCATCATCGTGGCCGTCAATGAAGAGGGTGATGTCAAAGAAATTGGCCCCATTGGATGGTGTCAGTTCAAAATCACCGTCGTCGAGGGATATGCCGATATAGGCATCCCCCGAAGTGAGAGAGCTGAAGTCAATCCGGTCCCGGGTAACGTCGAAGTCCGAGATCACGTCCAGGAAATCGTCCCCGGCACTGGCCTCATCAAAACTGCTGAAGACAAAGACATCCGCACCCGCGCCGCCGCTGAGGAGATCGGTTCCTAGTCCACCAGTCAGGGTATCCGAACCGCCTCCCCCTGACAGCTCATCATCTCCCGCACCGCCATCAAGCAGATCAGCTCCCCCGCCGCCATCCAGCTCGTCCGCCCCCGCATTCCCAAACAGCGCGTCATTGTCCGAGTTTCCTAGCAGGTCGTCATTTCCGGCACCGCCGCTGAGAGTATCCTCACCGGACCCGCCATTCAGCGTGTCATCGCCCGAACCGCCTGTCAGGCTGTCCTCATCATCTCCGCCCGCCAGAAAATCAGCGCCATCGCCTCCAAAAAGAACATCGTTCCCGGCGCTTCCAAACAGCTGATCGCCGTCAAGGCTGCCATTCAGCGTATCACTGCCGGAACCGCCTTGTAGCGTGTCATCGCCCGAACCGCCTTGCAGCGAGTCGTCATCCGATCCGCCCTGCAAAATGTCATTGCCTGTGCCGCCTTGCTGTGTATCGTTACCCCTGCCGCCTTGCAGCATATCATCTTCGGAACCGCCCAGCAGTGTGTCATTTCCAGACCCGCCAATCAGGCAGTCATTTCCAACCCCGCCATCAAGAAAATCTGCGGCATAGCCGCCATCCAAAGTATCGGAACCGCCTACACCAGCAAGCGTGTCTTGCCCTATGTTCCCTCTCAGATCATCATTGCCGCTGCCGCCAAACAAGCTGTCATTACCTGACCTGCCTTCGAGCGTATCAGCGTAATCACCCCCATACAGAGTGTCACTGCCATCGCCTCCGAAAAGGGAATCCCGGCCGCGACCTCCGAACAAAACATCATTACCGTTTTGCCCGCGCAGAACATCGCTTTCGGATCCGCCATACAAGGCGTCAGAACCATCTCCGCCACCCAACCAGTCACTGCCCGCCCCGCCGTACAAAGTATCTGCGCCAGCTTGACCGAACAATGTATCCTGCCCGTTGCCGCCTCCTAGCCGGTCCGACCCAGTGCCGCCCTCCAATTCATCATTACCGGAACCGCCATATACAGAATCCGCGCCTATGCCGCCAAACAGCTGGTCATGGCCGCCGTTGCCCCTGATCAGGTCCGCGCCGGACAAGCCTCTGATGCTGTCATTCTGGCTAGAGCCGTTGAAAATATCGGATCCGCCGTAAAACAGCTGCAGAAAGTCTTCGGACGTGATGTTTGGATCTGAAACAACGCTCCCTGCGTCCAGCGAAAGGCCTGTCACGGTATAAACCGGCTCTGTGACGCTGTAGGGCTGGTACTGGTAGTAGGATTCGATCGTGCCGGTGACTGTGAAAGAATTGTCTGCACCCACAATGAACTGGAACGCCTCCGCAGGAGCCGATCTGTATTCCGCGCGAAACCCGTCAGCACCCACAAACAGGATACTTTCGGCAGAGACAAAGAACTCGGCTTCGATCTCGGTGCCGATAACAAAGGGTTCGTAAAATGTAATCGTCGCCATCGCGGCCTCATCAGGATAAATTCAGGCGGTTCAATGAAGCCCGTCACTTGTCTGCTGTCCACCGCAGCCTAGCCGTAAAGAAGAACTCACCAGCGTACGCCCAACCGTTCCGGGTAATTTTAGCGTAACAGGCCAGTCGCCTCCAGACCGTCCCGCCCGCTGCATCCAGACATCATGCAACAGATGCAAATTGGCACCGGGTGTAAGCGGCGCGGCCTCCAGACCCGCAGATGTGCCTATGTTTCGCCTGGTTGTGGAGGTCCAAGCTGCGAATTGGATGCGACTGCCCCGCCAAGCCACCAGCCATCCCCCAGTGAAACGGGTCGGCACTTGCTGCTCTCCGCCGGTGCGGTCTCGGACAGGCAGTCACAACCGTTGCAGATAGCGCTGTATCGGCAGAGCACGTCTTGCTCGCCATCTGCAACTGCATCCCGCATTGCCCCGCCTGCGCCCATCGGGTATCACACCTGCCAGCGAATTCCCCCCATCACGGAGCGACATAATGGCTTCTTACCAGTACGTTTACCACATGCAGGGTGTCTCCAAGACCTACCCCGGTGGCAAGAAATGCTTTGAAAACATCCACCTCTCCTTCCTGCCCGGCGTGAAGATCGGTGTCGTCGGCGTGAACGGCGCCGGTAAGTCGACCCTGATGAAGATCATGGCCGGCCTCGACAAGGATTACACCGGCGAGGCCTGGGCCGCCGAGGGCGCAAAGGTCGGCTACCTGCCGCAGGAGCCGCAGCTCGACGAGAACCTCACCGTGCGTGAAAACGTCATGCTGGGCGTGCAGGCCAAGAAGGACATCCTCGACCGCTACAACGAGCTGGCGATGAACTACTCGGACGAGACCGCCGAGGAGATGGCCAAGCTGCAGGACGAGATCGACGCCCAGAATCTCTGGGACCTGGACAGCCAGGTGGACGTCTCGATGGAGGCGCTGCGCTGCCCGCCGGACGATGCTATGCCCGCGAACCTCTCCGGCGGTGAGCGCCGCCGCGTGGCGCTGTGCAAGCTGCTGCTCGAAGCGCCCGACATGCTGCTGCTCGACGAACCGACCAACCACCTCGACGCTGAGACCATAGCCTGGCTGCAGCAGCACCTGATCGACTACAAGGGCACCATCCTCTGCGTCACCCACGACCGTTACTTCCTGGATGACATCACCGGCTGGATCCTGGAGCTCGACCGCGGCCGCGGCATCCCCTACGAGGGCAACTATTCCGCCTGGCTGGAGCAGAAAGCCAAGCGGCTGGAGCAGGAAGCCCGCGAGGACAAGGCCAAGCAGAAGACGCTGGAGCGCGAACTGGAGTGGATGCGCCAGGGCCAGAAAGCCCGCCAGGCGAAATCCAAGGCCCGTATTGCCGCCTATAACGAGATGGCGTCGCAGTCCGAGCGCGAGAAGGTCGGCCGTGCCCAGATCGTCATTCCGAACGGCCCGCGCCTCGGCTCCAAGGTGATCGAGGTCAACGGCCTCGCCAAGCACTACGGTGATAAGCAGCTGATCGAAGGCCTCGACTTCTCGCTGCCGCCGGGCGGCATTGTCGGCGTGATCGGCCCCAACGGCGCCGGTAAATCGACCCTGTTCAAGATGCTGACCGGCCAGGAGCAGCCCGATGTTGGCTCGGTGGAATACGGCGACACCGTGAAGCTGTCCTATGTCGACCAGTCGCGCGATGACCTGAATGACAACGACACCGTGTGGGAGGCGATCTCCGGCGGGGCCGAGATCATCGAGCTGGGCGACGCGCAGGTGAACTCCCGCGCCTATTGCTCCTCCTTCAACTTCAAGGGCGGCGACCAGCAGAAGAAACTGTCGCTGCTGTCCGGCGGTGAGCGCAACCGCGTGCACATGGCGCGGCTGCTGAAAGAGGGCGGCAACGTGCTGCTGCTCGACGAACCGACCAACGACCTGGACGTGGAGACCCTGCGGGCGCTGGAAGACGCGCTGGTCGATTTCGCCGGCTGCGCCGTGGTAATCTCGCACGACCGTTTCTTCCTCGACCGGATCTGCACCCATATCCTGGCCTTTGAGGGCGACGCCCATGTGGAGTGGTTCGAGGGCAACTTCGAGGACTACGAAGAAGACAAGAAGCGCCGCCTGGGTCCCGACGCGCTGGAGCCCAAGCGCTTGAAGCACAAGAAGTTTGTGAGGTGAATTGGCTGAAGCGGCTTTTGGCAGGAGATCAATTGATCCTGCCGAAGCCAACAATCCGGGAGACAGATTTTCTGTCTCCCGAAACCGACATCGAGTTGAGGATCGAAGATTATTACGACAGGCTTCTCGGGGGCTTTGCCTCAGAAGAAATCTGGGCTGCCCTAGATGCCTACAAACTGGATTCGTTAAGGGAATTGGTTGCCAAGGGGCTGTTGACCGAAGGGCAGATGACCTTCTTCTGCTTGGAGTACTTCCGCGCCCAGATCTTGAACGGAGGTTTCCTGCAATTCATGGGAAACGCAGCATTCATGTCAGCCGACGTTGTATTTTGCCTGAGGAAACTTAACCAAACGGAAATAGCGGACGATGTGAAGCGCGTCGCTAGTGAAATCATCCCTATTCTTAGGCATCTGGATTCGGTTCCTGGGGACGCGCGCAACAGTGAATTTCGCTCGGCAATGAGACGCGCCAATACCGAAATGAAAGATGCAATGCTGAGTTCCACAGCCGGTCAACGCTTGGAAGCCGGGACTTTTGAACCCGGTTTAGTACTCCAAATGGTCAAATATGTTGAGAGAAACCCCGAAGAATTCTGCAAAGCCGGTTAACTAACCATCTAAGACTGCGCCTGGAATGCTTCGCTAAACTGTTTGTGAACGTACTAACTCGCTTGCAACCCCCGTGGCGCAACCCAAGGCCCTCGCCTGACCAAGGGGAAGGTCAGGCGAGGGCCATGCCGCTGTGCGACACGGCCCAAAAAAGAAAAGCACTCGCCGCGCCCGCCAAACTCGCAATTTCCCAGATTTGCGCTATCCTCACCTCAGGCGCCCAGCGCCCCGATATTGTTTGAAGCGTTGAAAGGGACCTCCCCATGGCTATTAAACCGGACGACGTGAAGGCGCAGGTCGAGGCGCTAGGCGGCAAGAAGGCCAAGCGCAAGAAGCTGAAGACGGAGCCGGAAGGCACCAAGGGCAAGAAGCTGCCCGGCGACGTGCGCAAGGGGCTGGAGGCGCATTTTTCCAAGGCCAAACTGGCCAAGGTGCAAGTGCATTCGGGCGGCAACGCCAAGGATGTCTGCAAGGAGCTGAAGGCCAAAGCCTTCACCTATGGCAACGACATCTACTTTATGAAGCCGGGCGACGCCAAGAACCCCGAACTCTTGGTGCATGAACTGGCGCATGTGCTGCAGCAGGGCAAGGGCCGGATGCCCAAAGCCAAGGACGGGGTCGCGCTGACCTCGAAGTAACCGCAGCTCGCCAGTTATTTACGCAGGTTTGCCTCCGCCGCCGCAATCTTAACCTTTTTACAACACAGTTGGCCGGATGATGGGAGAGAGGCAGCGGGACACTCGGGTCCGGGCTGCGCGGAGATGTGGAGGTGTCATGGCCTGGGCAGGTATTCTTCTGGGTATGGTGACGGGACTGTGCGCCGCCGTGGCGGGCTATGCCATTGGCGGGCTGCCGCTGTGGGCCTGTCTGGTGATCTATCCGGCAGCAGGTGCCGCGGTGGCGCTGCTGGCTGTTGTCCTGATGTACTGGCACAGAGAATGGACCGGCGGCCCCGGCGGCAGTCGTCCCCCGGGCGGCAGGCTGGCGGCCGCCTGACCCCGTTCGCAGCGCATCCGGGCGGAGGCCGTGCGAACCGCCTGCGGCAGAACGGATACCGGGCCGGTCTCGCGCATATCTCTTATGCACGGTTGCCTGCTCGCGCACCGCACTCTACCCTGCGTTGGCAGGGGACTTGAGGGGGGAACGGGCTGTATGGCCTGGATCAGCGCAATTTTCGGTGCATTCGGAGGCCTTGTTCTGGCCATAGCAGCCAGCGTGATCGGCGGCTGGCCCGTGTGGCTGGTGGTGCTGCTTTACCCTGTTGCAGCCGTGGTTCTGATGCTGGGCATGCTGGCCTTTCAGCTGTGGCACTGCAGCAACAATGACCGCCGGGAACACAGCGCCGGCCCGGAAGGGGGCCGCGGTCCCAAGGTTCTAAACCTCAGGGGATTGGACCAGCTCTGACACGAAGGGCCCAAGGGAAAGAACAGCCGCCGGATCAGCCCCGCAGCCAGGCGGCAATCTGCCCTGCCCGCATTGCCCCGGCCTGGCGTTTTTTCTCCTTGCCGCGCTCGAAGGCGACCAGAGCGGGGATGCCGCGGATCCGGTAGCGGGCACCTGTGGACGGGTGGGCCTGGGTATCGAGCTTGACCAGCCGCGCCTTGCCTGCCAGCGCTTTGGCGGCCTTGGCATATTCCGGAGCCATCATCCGGCAGGGGCCGCACCAGGGCGCCCAGAAATCCGCCACCAGCAGAACATCGTCATTTTGCACAGCCTTTTGCAAAGTCGCCGGGTCGACATCTACTGGCTGGCCCGGCATCAGCGCGGCGCCGCAGCTGCCGCATTTTGGCCCGCTGCCCAGCTTCTCTTCCGGCACCCGGTTGAGCTGGGCGCAGGTCAGGCAGGTGAGTGTCTTGGCGCCCATGACGGCTCCTGTAGCTGTTTGCCCCGGTATACCGGCCGCGGCCTGCTGTGCAACAGTTTGCATTGCTTGGGTCAAAACCCGTTGACCGCCTGCGGCCGGGTCCGGAAGATGAAGAGAGATAAAATTGAAGTTCGGAGGTTTGGCCATGTTTTCACGCCGGAAAATTCTGACCACGGGCACCGCAGCTGCTGCGGCCGCGCTGCTTCCCTTACCCGCACTGGCCCGGAAAAAGGAGCCCGCTCCCTTCGACCCGACACCGCAGGAGGTGCGGATCCGGAAAGACTTTGCTCCGGGGCAGATTCTGGTGCTGCCGCGCTCCTACTACCTCTACTTCGTGACCGACAAGCGCAAGGCGATCCGATATGGCGTTGGCGTCGGCAAGGCGGGGCTTGAATTCACCGGCAGGGCAGTGATCGAACGCAAGAAGGAATGGCCGACCTGGCGCCCGACCGACGAGATGATCGAGCGCGACCCCAAGGCCTATGCCAAGTTCATCGATAACGAGTACATCCAGCCGGGCGGGCCGGACAATCCGCTGGGTGCGCGGGCGCTGTATCTGTTCCAGAACGGGGTCGACACATATTTTCGCATTCACGGCACAAATCAGCCCCAGACCATCGGCCATTCGGTGTCAAACGGCTGCATCCGCATGATGAACGAGCATGTGGTGGACCTGTACGAGCGCGTGCCGCTGGGCACTGTGGTGACGGTCCTTTAGGCGCACAATTGCCTGAATCTGCCCAAGAACCCGGCGTCACGGCGCATTTTTCTTGCGCTGAAGGGGATTCGCACCCAATTCTGTCACGGCGATGTTACGCGAATGCCATCACTGTACCCATTACGGCACGGTCATGATCATCTGCAAACCTTGCCGGACTGCCGCATAAGCGGGCAGAGAACTGAGACGACTTAGGAGTACACGACGATGGCCACTGGCACCGTCAAATGGTTCAACACCACCAAAGGCTACGGCTTTATTGCACCCGAAGAAGGCGGCAAGGATGTTTTTGTCCATATTTCCGCTGTTGAGCGTTCCGGGCTGACCGGCCTGGCAGACAATCAGAAAGTGACCTATGAGCTGCGCGCAGGCCGCGACGGCCGCGAATCCGCAGTGGATATCGCGCTGGTCTCCTGACCCTCTGATCTGTACCGAAATTTTCAAACAGCCCTGACGGCCGGGGCTGTTTTCAGCCGTCTATGGCCGCCACCAGCTGCAGCGCAGCCGGGCCGATCGCAGCCACATTGAGCGCAACGCCGCGGGCGTTGGGGTGAATGCCATCATCCTGCATGAACGCCTGCGCCGCTGCGGGGTCGTTGCCCGCCTCAGCCGCGATGCCGGCAAAGGCGTCCGGGTGCAGCACCGTGCCGTATTCAACCGCCAGCTCCGGATAGATCGCGTCAAAGGCCTGCTTGTATTCCGGGCCGTAGTTGCGCGGCGCCTTCATGCCGATCAGCAGAACGTCAATCCCCTTGGCCTGTGCCGTCTGCAGGATCCGGGTCAGATTGGCGCGCGCTTCCTGCGGGTCCAGCCCGCGCAGCATGTCATTGCCGCCCAGCAGAACGATCAGCCCGTCCGGATTATCCGACAGCGTCCATTCGGCGCGCTCCGCACCGCCAGCAGTGGTGTCGCCTGACACACCTGCGTTTTGCAGCACCACCTCGGCACCGTTTTCATTCAGCCAGCGCTCCAACTGTGGCACCAGGCCCTGTCCCTGCGGCAGCCCGTAACCATGCACCAAGCTGTCGCCCAATACGGTGATCCGCAGCGGCTCTGCCCAGCCGGGGGTTGTAGAAAGCAGCAAACTCAGCAGTGCCAATGTCTTGCGCATCACTGCAAACACTCCATATCCGTTAGGTGCGTCCAACAGGCAGGCCCAATGACCAATCAAAACAGCCCCGTTCTGCATCTTTTAGATGCGAGTTTGACCCTGAATAGCAATACCGGCCCGGTGGAGATTTTGCACGGCATCTCGCTGGACGTGCGACAAGGGGAGACACTGGGGCTGGTGGGACCGTCCGGGTCCGGCAAATCGTCGCTCTTGATGCTGATGGGCGGGCTGGAACAGGCGACCGGCGGCACGGTGACCGCCCTGGGCCAGGATCTGACCGCAATGGACGAGGACGCGCTGGCGCGGTTCCGCCGCAATAACATGGGCGTAGTATTCCAAAGTTTTCATCTGATCCCGACCATGACGGCGCTGGAAAACGTTGCGACGCCTCTGGAGCTGGCGGGCGTCAAGGATGCCTTCCCCCGCGCCCAGGCTGAGCTGGAAGCGGTGGGTCTGGGCCACCGGGCGGGCCATTTCCCGGCGCAGATGTCGGGCGGCGAACAGCAACGGGTGGCGCTGGCGCGCGCCCTGGCGCCGCGGCCGTCGATCCTGCTGGCGGATGAGCCCACAGGCAACCTGGATGAGGCCAATGGCGCCGCGGTGATGGACCTCTTGTTCGGGTTGCGCGACCGCTACGGCGCGACGCTGGTGATGGTCACCCATGCACCGGAGCTGGCAGCGCGCTGCGACCGGGTGGTGCGGCTGCGAGACGGGCGCGTGGACGACGCGGCGGCGCGCGAGGCCGCGGAATGAATGCCGCCTATATCCGCCTCGCCTGGCGATTTGCCCTGCGGGAGCTGCGCGGCGGGCTGAAGGGATTCCGCATCTTTCTAGCCTGCCTTGCCCTGGGGGTCGGAGTGATTGCCGCCATTGGCTCCATCCGGGCCTCTATCGAGGCCGGGCTGTCGCAAGAGGGCGCGACGATCCTGGGCGGCGATGCCGAACTGAATTTCACCTACCGGTTTGCCAATGAGGACGAGCGCGCCTGGCTGGACCGGACCGCGCTGCGGTATTCCGGGATTGCCGAGTTCCGGTCCATGGCCACGGTTGGCGAGGAGCGCGGGCTGACCCAGGTGAAGGCGGTGGACGGTCTGTATCCCTTGAAAGGCGAGATGAAGCTGAGCCCGGAAATGCCGCTGAAGACGGCGCTGGCAGGCGCTGAGGGCTTACCCGGCGGGGTGATGGACAGGGTTCTGGCGGACCGGTTGGGATTGCAGCCGGGGGATGTTTTCCGGCTGGGCACCCAGGATTTCCGCCTGACGGCGATGATCGCGCTGGAACCGGATGCCGCGGCCTCCGGCTTTGAGCTGGGGCCGCGCACCATGGTGCGGACGGCGGATCTGGGAGAGTCCGGACTGCTGGAGCCCGGCACACTGTTTGACACCAAGTACCGGATGGAGCTGCCTGCGGGCAGCAACCTGAATGCCCTGCAGGCAGAGGCCGAGGGGCTGTTTGAGACCACCGGCATGCGCTGGCGCGATGCCAGGAACGGCGCGCCGGGGATCACCTCCTTTGTTGAGCGGCTGGGCGGTTTCCTGGTGCTGGTGGGCCTGTCCGGCCTGGCGGTCGGCGGCGTCGGCGTCTCGGCCGCCGTGCGCGCCTATCTGGCGACCAAGACCGCGACCATCGCCACCCTGCGGACGCTGGGGGCGGAGCGGCAGACGATTTTCCTGACCTACTTCCTGCAGATCGGTGCGCTGACGCTGATCGGCGTGGGCATCGGGCTGGTTCTGGGCGGACTGGGGCCGCTGCTGCTGGGGCCGTTGATTGCGGCGCAGCTGCCGTTCCCGGCCGTGTTCTCGCTCTACCCCTCGGCATTGGCGGAGGCCGCTGTCTATGGCGTGCTGACTGCCTTCATCTTTGCCCTGTGGCCGCTGGCGCGGGCGGAGCGGATCCGCGCGGCCTCGCTGTTCCGGGATGCATTTGCCAGCCGCACAAGGCTGCCCGCGCCGCGTTATCTGCTGGCGACCGGGGTGGCGCTGGCGGCGCTGGTGGGGCTGGCGGCGTGGTTCAGCGGTTCGGCGCAGCTGACGCTGTGGACCGCGGGCGGACTGATGGGGGCGCTGATGGTGCTGCTGCTGGCGGCGCTGGCGATCGGTTTTGCGGCGCGGCGCGGCACCCGGGCGTCGCGCGGGCGCCCTGCCCTGCGGTGGGCGCTGTCGTCCATTGGCAGTGCCCGCGATGGCGCCGTGCCTGCGGTGCTGGCGCTGGGTCTGGGCCTGACGGTGCTGGCCGCCATCGGCCAGATCGACGGCAACATGCGCCGGGCGATCGCGGGCAACCTGCCGGATGTGGCGCCGAGCTATTTCTTTGTCGACATCCAGCGCAGCCAGATGCCTGCCTTCCTGGAGCGGGTGGAGAACGACCCCTCCGTCACCCGGGTGGAGAACGCGCCGATGCTGCGCGGGGTGCTGACCCGGATCAACGGACAGCCCGCGACAGAGGTCGCAGGCGATCATTGGGTGGTGCGCGGCGACCGCGGCATCACCTACGCCGCTGCGCAGCCAGAGGCGACGGAGGTCACGGCGGGAAAATGGTGGCCGGAGGATTATTCAGGCGCCCCGCAGATCAGCTTTGCCGCCGAGGAGGCAGAGGAACTCGGCCTCAAGCTGAGCGACACGCTGACGCTGAACATCCTGGGCCGTGACATCACCGGTACCATCACCAGCTTCCGCAACGTGGATTTCTCCACCGCGGGCATGGGGTTTGTGATGGTTCTGAACGAGGCCGCGCTGGCCGGCGCGCCGCACAGCTTCATCGCCACCGTCTATGCCGAGGAACAGGCAGAGGCCGCGATCCTGCGCGACCTGGCGCGGGAGATGCCGAATATCACTGCCATCCGCATGCGCGACGCCATTGACCGGGTGTCGGACATCCTGCGACAACTGGCGGCGGCCACCGCCTATGGCGCCGCGGCGACGTTGCTGACCGGGTTCCTGGTGCTGCTGGGCACTGCAGCCGCCGGAGAACCTGCACGGCGCTATGAAGCGGCACTGCTGAAAACTCTGGGTGCGCCGCGCAAACAGATCCTGGCAAGCTTTGCGCTGCGCTCCGCCCTGCTGGGGGCAGCAGCGGGGATGGTGGCCCTCGCGGCAGGCATCGCCGGGGCCTGGGCGATCAACGCCTATGTGTTCGAGACCAGCTATGCGGTGATCTGGCCGAATGCTGTGATGGTGATTTCCGGCGGGGTGCTGACGACGCTGCTGGCGGGTCTTGCCTTTGCCTTGCGGCCGCTGGCCGCCAAACCTGCCCGCATCCTGCGCGCGCGCGAGTAAGCGGAGATGCCGCGGCGTGCCTTAACGCGTGCCGCAGGAGACCGGCTGCAAGAGACGCATAAGGTCGTGGTTATCGCAGACCAGGGTGTCCAGTGAGATGTCGTCCAACGAGGCATAGAAAGCTTTTGCAGCATCCGCCAGAGCCACTTTGAGGCGGCAAGCATCTGTCAGCGGGCAAGTGTTGTCCGCATCCGCAAAACATTCGACCATCGGAAGGTTGCCCTCGACATCGCGGAACACGTCGCCGATCCGAATTTCCGTCGCACGCTTGGCTAGGCTCATGCCACCGTTGCGGCCGCGCTGAGTGGCGAGATAGCCCAGCTGGCTCAGTTGGTTGATCACCTGCGCCAGATGGTTCTCCGAGATGTTGCAGCACTCTGCAATCTCGGCCTTGGTCACAAGGCGGTCCGCATGCGCAGCACAATACATCAGCAGCCGCACGGCAATGTTAGTTCTTTTTGTAATGCGCATGGGTTAGCTCCCGCAGCTATACTGCATCGCTTATTGCACAAGCCGCCAAAAAGCGGTTTGACATACATCAATAAGTGGAAATGCGGCAGAAAGGCGCAGGTATGACAGCTCCTTACTTCTTTGGCTACGGAAGCCTCGTGAACACTTCCACCCACCGCTATGGCGGCGCGGCGCGTGCGCGGCTGCGCGGCTGGCGCCGCGCCTGGGTTCATACCGGACTGCGCGAAGTGGCCTTTCTGACCGCAGTGCCCTGTGAAGACAGTGAGATTGACGGGTTGATTGCCGAGGTGCCCGGCGGTGACTGGGCGGCTCTGGACGAACGGGAATTTGCCTATGAGCGGCTGCCGGCTTCCGGGAAGGTGGCGCACGGCCTGCCCGGCAAACCTGAAATTTCCGTCTACGCGGTTGCCGCTGGAAAACAGAACGGTGTCACCGAGCGGCACCCGATCTTGCTCAGCTATCTGGATGTGGTGCTGCAAGGCTACCTTCGGGAGTTCGGTGAAGAGGGCCTGAACGGGTTTGTGGGAACCACTGATGGCTGGGACGCGCCAATTCTGGATGACCGCGAAGCGCCGCGGTATCCGCGCCATCAGGTCATTACCGCAGCCGAGCGCAGAATCTTTGACGATTTGATCGACAGCACCGGTGCCCGCCGCATAGTCTGCAGGGCATGATCGAAAAGATTTTGCTGCATCTGGGCCGGATCGCCCGTCAGCTCTGGTTCAGGGTTGTTCTGATTTCCCTTTTCTCCGTCCTGGCGCTGCTGCTGGCACCGCTGGCAAAACCTTGGCTGCCGGATAACCTGAGCAAGGAATTCGGACGCGAGGCGGTGCTCCCGGTGCTGACAATCCTGGCCTCAGGAATGCTGGCGGTCACTACCTTCTCGCTGAATGTCATGGTCAGCGCTTACCGTACTGCCGCTTCTATGGCGACGCCTCGGGTCTACCGGCTGCTGCTGGAAGACACTGTCACGCACCGGGTACTGGCGACATTTGTCAGCGGCTTCATCTATTCGCTCAGCGGGGTGATCCTGTTCCGCGCGGGCTATTTCACGCCTGAGGGCGCCTTTGTCGTTTTCGGTCTGACCGTCATCGTGGTGGTGCTGATTGTCGGCGCCATACTGCGCTGGATCGACCACCTGTCGGGCCTGGGCAGCATGGACCACACCTTGCGGCTGATCGAAGGCCGCACGCGCGCCAGCCTGCGCGCCCGCTTGGACAAGCCCTGTCTCGGGGGGCTGTGCGCCCGTAAAGGCAACAAACCCTCAGATGCCGTGGATATTCCAGCCGCCAAGAGCGGCTTTGTGCGTTATGCCGGGCTGTCGCGGTTGAACGAGCTCGCGGATGAAGCCGGCACGCAGATCACCTTGGCGCGCGCGCCGGGAGAGTACATTCTGCGAGGCCAGCCGGTGGCCTGGGCCACGGCCGGGGACAACGATTTCTGCAAGGCGGCCTCTGCCGCAATCGACATCGGTGATGTACGCAGTTTTGACCAGGACCCCTCGTTCGGCCTGACCTTGCTGGCGGAGACCGCGCAGCGGGCGCTGTCACCCGGCGTCAACGATCCCGGCACGGCTGTGGAGGTGATGGGGCGGCTGGAGCGACTGCTGTGGGAGAACATGCCAGCAGATGAGACCAGCAGGACCCGCGAGCCGGCCTATCCGAATGTCAGCGTTCCACCGGTCACCGCCAGGCACCTGCTAAACTGCGCCTTTCCGCCGATTGCCCGTTGCGGCAGCGACTCGCCTTCTGTGATGCGCTGGATGGAAAAATCTCTGGATTCGCTGGGCGGCCATCCGAACCCGGACATGGCTGAGGCGGCCAAGGAGATGTGCAAGGAATTGCGCGACGGAAACTGGGGCTGATCCGGCTCTGTAGAAGAAGCAAAAGGCGGCGCCCTGAAGCACCGCCTTCCTTTATTGAGCCTGGCAGGGGTCAGCCGCGGGCGCGCACGGTTTCCATCAGCGCCAGCAGGGCGGACATGTCGGGGCCGCGCTCCATGCCGGTCACCGCCTTGCGTAAAGGCATGAAAAGACCCTTTCCCTTACGCCCCGTCGCCTCTTTCACTGCGGCGGTCCACTTGCCCCAGCTCTCGCTGTCGTAAGGGCCTTCGGGCAGCAGCGTCATCGCCTGGGCTATGAAGTCCTTGTCCTCATCAGCCACCAGCGGTTCGGCCCCATCGCGGCACAGTTCCCACCAACCAGCCAGATCTTTCAGCGTGGTGATGTTTTCTTTGGCCATATCCCAAAAGGCAGCCTGCTTGTCCGCCGGAACGCCCAGCGCGTCAACGTGGCCCTGCACGGCGTCCAGCGGCAGCGACTGCAGGTGGCGTGCGGTCAGCGGATAAAGGTCTTCGACGTCGAACTTGGTGGGGGCGGCACCAAAGCGGTTGATGTCAAAGCCGTCAATCAGTTCTGCCAGCTCCGTGCGCAGCTCAACCGGATCAGAAGAGCCCAGGCGCGCCATCAGGCTGAGCAGCGCCATCGGCTGCACGCCTGCTTCGCGCAGGTCGCGCAGCGCCAGGGTGCCCAGGCGCTTGGACAACGCCTCGCCCTGCGGGCCGGTCAGCAGCGAGTGGTGGGCGAAGGAGGGTACAGAACCGCCCAGCGCCTCGATGATCTGGATTTGGGTGGCAGTGTTGGTCACATGGTCGGAGCCGCGCACCACATGGGTCACGCCCATTTCGGTGTCATCCACCACAGAGGCCAGGGTGTAAAGGAACTGGCCGTCGCCGCGGATCAGCACCGGGTCGGAGACCGAGGCCGCGTCGATGGAGATGTCGCCCAGGATTCCGTCGGTCCATTCGATCCGTTCATGGTCCAGCTTGAAGCGCCAGACGCCATCCCCGCGCTCGGCGCGCAGGGCGGCTTTCTCGTCCTCGGACAGGTTCAGAGCGGCGCGGTCATAGACCGGCGGCTTGCCCATGTTCAGCTGCTTTTTGCGCTTCAGGTCCAGCTCGGTCGGGGTCTCAAACGCCTCGTAAAAGCGGCCGATTTCGCGCAGCTTGTCGGCGGCGGCGACATAACGGTCAAGACGCTCGGACTGGCGCTCCACTTTGTCCCAGGTCAGGCCCAGCCATTCCAGGTCCTGCTTGATGGCATCGACGTATTCTTCCTTGGACCGCTCCGGGTCGGTGTCGTCAATGCGCAGGATGAAGGTGCCGCCTGCCTTGCGGGCGATCAGATAGTTCATCAGCGCGGTGCGCAGGTTGCCGACGTGGATATAGCCGGTCGGCGACGGGGCAAAACGGGTGGTGGTCATCACGAGTCTCCTGTTGCCCTGCCCCTTGTCACATGGGCCGCAATTTGTCCAGTTTCGCAGACGTTAACGTGTTTTCGGCGGAGGTCTGCGGAACAAGTATTCCTGCAAAGAGAAAAGCCCGGCGGTCATTCCGGCTGCACTGGCCAGATCCCGTTCAGATCCCTGAGGCCTGCTTTGATCAGTTCAGCCAGAACATCGAGGTCAATATCAGCGAGCTTGTTCACATAGAGGCAGCTTTTGCCCAGCTTGTGCTTGCCCAGGCGGGACAGGATGGCACTGTAGTCCTGATAGCCCGGCATGATGTAGATCGAATGGCGCGCCCGGCGCGGGGCAAATCCGGTGGCCAGGAATTCCCCTTCCCGGCCCGTCGCATAGCGGTAGCGGTAGCAGCCGTAACCGATGATGGACGGGCCCCACATGTGCGGCTGGAAACCGGTCACCTTTCGGAACAGCCTGTCCAGCTCCTGCGCTTCGACCGATTTTCGCTCCGGCTCCACAGATTGCAGAAACTCTTCGACGCTTGCGCCCGTCGGGACAGTCTTGTTCCGGCTCATCCGCCAGCCCTCCTGCCGTAATGATAGTGCGCAGCCAGCGCTCTGACAGCCCGCATCAAGCCGGGCGGATGCCTCAATAGCCGGTTTGCGGCCCGTAACTGCTGCCGTCGGTGAACCGGGACAAGCGGAAGGCGCGCGGATCGACGACCGGGGTGCTGCCGGTAACCAGATCCGCCGTCAGCCGTCCTGCGGCGGGACCGATTCCGAAACCGTGGCCGGAGAAACCGGTGGCGATGAACAGCCCCGGCAGGCTGTCCACCTGCGAGATGACCGGGATCGCATCAGGCGTCACATCCATCAGCCCGGCCCAGCTTTGCACCACGTCGGCGTTCTGCAGCACCGGGAAGGCTTTTTGCGCGGCGGCCCAGCCGCTTTTCAGCGCCTTCTGCGAGGGCGCCGGGTCAAGTACGCGGCACTGTTCGAACGGGGTGGTGTCCTGCGGGCCCCAGCGGCGGGCCTGGGCCGCTTCCTCCGCCCAACGGCCGGAGATCCGGAACTGCAGCGCCCGCCATTCCTGGCGCAGGCTGCGCAGGTATTTCCAGCCAAGGCGCAAACTGTCGGGAACGATGTCCACCACATTCTCCATCGCGTCTGAGACCGTGTAGCCACCGTCCGCCCGCTTGCGCAGGCCAAGGTTGCCGCTTCGCACCGCGGTTTCCGGGCCGCCTTGCACAGGCGATGTACGCAGGACCGAGTTCAGCACCTTGAGCTGCGGCAGGTTCACGCCCGCGTTGCCCAGGAACAGCCGCGACCAGGCGCCGCCGGCGGTGACTACGGCGGAACAGGCCACCCGTCCGCGTTCGGTCATCACGCCGCTGATGCGGCCAGCGGAGGTTTCAACACAGCGAACGGCGCAGTCTGTCATCACCCGGGCGCCGGCCGCACGGGCGGCGGAGGCGATGGCATGGGTCGCCAGCTGCGGTTCGGCCCGGCCGTCCAACGGCGTGTGCAGTGCCGCACGGGTTGCGGTCTGATGCCCGGGCATCAGCTGCGCCAGCCGTTCGCCGCGGATCAAACGGGCGCCCTGCTCCCAGCCGTCGAGGTTGTGCAGCCAGCGTTCCAGCTGGGCCTCGCGCTTGGCGCCTTCCGCGGTATAGAGAATTCCGGAGCGGGTGAAGCCGGTTTCATGCCCTGTGCGCTCTGCCAGACCGTCCCACAGGCGCAGCGACTCTGCCATCAGCGGGATTTCACGCGGGTCGCGGCAGGCAATCCGCACCCATCCCCAGTTGCGCGAACTCTGCTCTCCCGCGATCTGGCCCTTCTCGCAAAGCAGCACAGAATGGCCTCGTTCGGCCAGTTCCAGCGCGGTGCTGGCGCCAATGATGCCGCCGCCGATCACAACGGCGTCGACGGCCTTGGGCAAGGCCAGATCAGGTTGGAAATGAGGCAGTCTGGGTCCAGGCATGAAGGCATCTATGCCCGGTGCCAAAGCGCTGGTCCAGCGTGCATGCGACACCGGTTGCGCCGCATTCCGCCATTGTGATTTTTCCGCCGCATATCAGGGCATTACCGGCAGCAGAAAGGTACAGCCGCCTTTTTGAAAGTGCAGAAAAACCTGCGCCTTCAGAGGGTTAATGCGCGCCTCAGGAAGGGTCGCGCCAGCGGTTCACGATCGGGTAGCGGCGGTCCAGCCAGAACGCGCGCCGGGTCAGCCGGGCGCCGGGGGCGGACTGGAAGCGCTTGTATTCGCTGATGTAAACCAAATGCTCGACACGTTTTGCAGTATCCCGTTCAAAACCGGCCGCAACACAATCTGAGATTGATCCATCCTGATCGACAAGGATGTCCAGGATCGCGTCCAGCACCGGGTAATCCGGCAGGCTGTCGCTGTCCTTCTGATCCTCCCGCAGCTCGGCACTGGGCGGTTTGTCGATCACATTGGGGCGGATCACCTCGCCTTCAGGCCCTTTCATCCAGGGCCTGTGGTTGGCGTTGCGCCAGCGGCAGGTTTCGAACACGCGTGTTTTGTACAAGTCCTTGATCGGGTTGTACCCCCCGCTCATGTCACCGTAGATCGTGGCATAGCCGACGGCAACTTCCGATTTATTGCCGGTGGTCAGGAGCATTTCCCCGAACTTGTTGGACATTGCCATCAGGAGCAAGCCGCGCAGGCGGGACTGGATGTTCTCCTCAGCAAGCCCCGGCTCCATCCCTTCAAACAGCGGTGCCAGCGTGTTGGTGATGGCGGCACGGCCCTCGGAGATCGGGACGTAATCGTAGTGGACGCCCAGCGCCTTTGCCACAGCTTCGGCATCCTCGAGCGATTCCCGGCTGGTGTACTCGGACGGCAGCATCACGCAGCGAACGTTTTCAGCGCCGAGTGCGTCCACAGCGATGGCTGCAACGATGGCCGAGTCCACACCGCCCGAAAGCCCCAGCAGAACCTTCCTGAAACCGGTTTTGCCCATGTAGTCGCGCAAGGATTCCACCATCACCCGGTAATCCTGCTCCCACTCATCCGGCAGATGCGCCTTTTCTCCCTCGACCGCGCGCCAGCCGTCATCGGTGCGCTTCAGGTCTAGATGGGCATAGGCCTCGTCGAACACGGGCATCTGCAGAGCCAAGGCGCCGCCTGGATGCAAGACAAAGGAGCCGCCGTCGAAAACCTGATCATCCTGACCTCCCACCATGTTCAGATAGATCACAGGCAGGTGAGTTTCGACCGCGCGCGCCACCATGTGGTTGAAGCGCACCTCCATTTTGTTGCGGTAATAGGGAGAGCCGTTGGGGATCAGCAGGAACTCGGCTCCGGTTTCGGCCAGAGTTTCCGCGACATCCTCATGCCAGCCGTCCTCGCAGATAGGGGAGCCGATGCGGGTGGAGCCAACAGAATAGGGGCCGCCCAGCGGACCGGCCTCAAAAATCCGCACCTCGTCGAACACGGTTTCATTCGGCAGGTGGTGCTTGAGGCTGCGGGAGGCGATCTTGCCGCCCTTGAGGATCAGGTAGGCATTATAAAGCTGTGCGCCCTCAACCCACGGGCTGCCGATCGCCAGCGCCGGGCCATCAGCGCAGTCTGCTGCCAGTTTTTCCACTTCGGCGATGGCGGCGGTATGGAAGGCCGGCTTCATCACCAGGTCCTGGGTGTTGTAGCCGGTGATGAACATTTCCGGCAGCGCCACCAGATCGGCGCCGGCCTTGCGGCCCTCCTCCCAGGCGGCGCGGGCCTTGGCGGCATTGCCCGCCAGGTCGCCCACGGTGGGGTTCAGCTGCGCCAGTGTCACGCGGAAACGGTCTGCCATGCTGCTAGGGCCCTTTGCAAATTTCCTACCTCAGCCATTTACCAGATTGACGGCCAAGGGGAAGGGCAAGGGGCCCGGGCCCGGGAAAAGACATTGCGGCCAGTGTTACGGTAGCTTAGTTTCCGGGCGAGCAACCCAATATGGCAGCAGCACCGTAATCCCTGGGCAGGCAGAGGTTTTCCATGACCCGTTTCGGCACCGCATTCGCGATTTCCACCCTTTTGGCTCTGGCCTCTCCCGCGCTGGCGCAGGAAGGCGAGGTCATCACCACCCAGGATGAAATCGGCGGCGTCTATGAAGGCACCTTTCGCAACGGCTTGCAGCATGGCACCGGCACCTACAAGCTGCCGAACGGCTATGAATACACCGGCGACTGGGTCGAAGGCGAAGTGCGCGGCCAGGGTGTCGCGCGGTTTCCGGACGGGTCGGTCTATGAAGGCGAGTTCGCGCAGGGCAAGCCGCACGGGCTGGGCAAGCTGACCCGCGCCGATGGCAGCACCTATGAGGGCGGCTGGCAGGACGGCCAGATCCACGGCGACGGCATGTCAGTTTACGCCAGCGGAGTGCGCTACCAGGGCAGCTTTGCCAATGGCAAACGTCATGGCCAGGGCGTGATGACCTCGCCGGACGGCTACACCTATGACGGCGGCTGGGCTGAAGGACGCCAGGAAGGCCAGGCCAAGATCACCTATGCAGACGGCACGGTTTATGAGGGCCAGGTGTTTGATGGCCAACTGCAAGGGCGGGGCCGGCTCGAAACCCCGGAGGGACTTGTCTACGAAGGTGAGTGGGTGGCCAGCCAGATGCAGGGAACCGGCCGCCAGGCGCACCCCAATGGCGATGTCTATGAAGGGGAGCTGAAGAACACCCGCCGCCACGGCCAAGGCAAAATGACCTACGCCAATGGTGATGTCTATATTGGCATGTTTGCCGACGATCAGCGCCACGGCACCGGCACCATAACCGAGAGAGACGGCTACACCTACACCGGCGACTGGGCCCGCGGCCAGATCGACGGCAAGGGGACAATGACCTATCCCGACGGTTCGGTCTACGAGGGCGATTTCCGCGACGACCTGGCCGAAGGCCAGGGCAAGATCACCTATCCGGACGGTTCCACCTATGAAGGGGATTGGGTCGCAGGTGTCATCGAGGGCGAAGGCACCGCCACCTACCCCAGCGGCCTCACCTATACCGGTGGTTTCAAGAACGCCAAGAACCACGGCCAAGGGGTGATGATCTACGCCGACGGCTACCGCTATGAAGGCGGCTGGCAAGACGGACAGCGCCACGGCGAGGCGACGGTGACCTATGCGGACGGATCGGTCTACACAGGCGATTTCGCCAACAACCAGCGACACGGGCAGGGCAAGATCGTGATGCCGGACGGCTTTACCTACGCGGGAGAATGGCAGGAAGGTAAAATCTACGGCCAGGGCGTTGCAACCTATGCCAACGGCGACGTCTACGAGGGAAGCTTTGTCAACGGCAAGCGCCAGGGCCCCGGCACGATGAAATACGCCAGCGGCCAGCAGGCGGACGGCACTTGGGAGAACGGTGCACTGGTTAGCCAGGAAACCGGAGACGCCAGCCAGACTGAGTAAGTCCGACGGAATGAAGGCGCGCCATGACGGCGCGCCTTTTCGTTTCAGCCAATGCGGATGCGGCTCAGATGGTCGGGCATCACAATCCCCTCCAGATTGGCAGGATCAGGCTGCGGCGGCTTCAGTTCCATCGCCATCGGTACCACGCCGGCCCAGATCGGCAGACTGTAGTCTTCCTCGTCATCCTTGGGCGGGCCGGAACGGATCTTGGCAGCGCCTTCCTCGATCGGCATCCGCAGCACCGCAGTCGCCTTTAGCTCCTGCGCATTCATCGGGCGCAAGGTATCCCATCGGCCGGGAAACACATGGTCCACCATCGCCTTGAGGCTGGCCGCCTTAGCATCATTGCCCGCGACCTTTTCAGCCACCCCGAACAGCATCGCGGACCGGAAGTTGACGGAGTGATGGAAAGCCGAGCGCGCCAGCACATAGCCATCCATGCAGGTGACGGTCAGGCAGACCTCCGCCCCTGCCATCGCGCGGATCGCCCGGCTGGCTGCAGAACCGTGCCAGTAGACGTGGTCCCCCTCGCGCCATTGCAGGGTCGGCAGCACCGAGGTGGCGCCGCCGATCTGGTAGCCAATATGTGCCAACGGCATGGCGTCGAGCACCTGATACAGGCTCTCACGGTCATAATGCCCGCGTTCATGGGCACGGCGCAGGCGGCTGCGGCCGGATTTCAGGGCGGCTGGATCTTCGGACTGGCGCATCGGCTGACCTCATATTTCTTATTGTTTCGCGTGACAGCTACGCGCACACTGGGTTGATATTAACTTCCAGTTTCTGACAAAAAGAGCAGTCCAGTATGATTGACCTGTCCGGTATGGTTTTTGGCAGTAAGGCTGAGCCGCTGTATCTGCAGATCGTCGCGGCGATGCGGTGCAGGATCAGCGAGGGGAGCCTTCGCATCGGCACCCGGCTGCCTTCGTCGCGGGCGCTGGCGCATGATCTAGGGGTGGCGCGCTCCACCGTTGTGACGGCCTATGACCAATTGGTGGCCGAAGGCTTTGCTGAATCCCGGCAGGGCGCCGGGATATTTGTCTGCGACGTTGCGCCGATCCGGCCGCCGGAGGTTCCTGCCAAGCCGATTGCAGCGCCACCGCCTCCTGCACCGGGTATGCTGCTGCCCGGCGCGCCGGACCCGGAGGTGTTTCCTGCGCGCCCGTGGGCGCGCTGTGTTGCTCGGGTGGCAAGAATGGACCCGCTGAGCCTGTGTCACCAGGAAGACGGCTTTGGCGACCCCGAGTTGCGCAAGGAAATTGCGGCCTATGCGGCGCGGTGGCGGGGCATCGAGTGCAGCGCGGAGCAGGTGCTGGTGACCAGCGGCGCACGCGAGGCGCTGGAACTGGCGATGGAGTTTCTGGTGGAAGGCGAAGACATTGCGCTGGAAACCCCTGGGTTCACCCCCACCCAGCGCTTTGCCTTGTCGCGCGGCTGGAAAGTGCGATGGCTGCGGGCAGGCCCGCGCGGCGCTGAGAGGCCGCGGCAGATGGCCAAGGTCACCCTGCTGACCCCCTCACATCAGTTTCCGCTGGGCGGCACCCTGCCAGTGCCGCAGCGGCAGGCTTTTCTAAAGGCAGCCAAGGAAAGCGGCGGCTGGATCATCGAGGATGATTTCGACAGCGAGTTCCGCTATGGCGGCCAGCCGGTGCCAGCAATGGCTGCGCTCGACCGCGAGGGGCGCTGCATCTATGTCGGCACCTTTTCCAAGACGTTTTCCCACGCGCTGCGGCTGGGTTATGCGATCCTGCCGCCGGTTCTGGTGCCGCAATTCCGGGCGCAGTTCATCCACCCGAGCGCAGGCGCTGCCGTCACCGCGCAGCGGCCACTGGCGGAGTTCATGGCATCGGGCCAATACGACCGCCACATCCGCCGCGCCCGCAGGCTCTATGCCGAACGCTATGCCGCGGCGGCTGAGGCGTTGGCGCAGTGGCCGGAAACACTCGGTTCCTTCCACCGTCACAACGCCGGCATGCAGATCGCCTTTCACCTGAAGCGGCCCCGGAAGGACGCGGAGATCTGCCGCCGCGCGGCCGCTGAGGGTTATGGCGTCCAGCCGCTGTCGCCTCATGACCCGGATGGCGCGGCACAAGGGCTGCTGATAGGATTCTGCCAGTCGCAAGCTGGAGAACTTCCGGGCCAGTTAGCCGGGCTGCGCCGGTTCGTGGAGGACGGCATTTAGGGTCAGGCCAAAGAAAAGGCCTCCCCGGGTGACCGGGAAGGCCTGATTTTCAAGCTTTAATCAGGCAGGGCCTATCAGCTGTATTTCCTGATCTCACCCGATTTCAAGCGCGACATGTAGCTGTTCAGCTCTTTCTTGACGATCGGCATCAGGAAGTAGAGCGCGATGATGTTGACCACCGCCATGGCAAAGATTGCCGCGTCGGAGAAGTCGATCACCGGACCGAGGTTGGCAGCTGCGCCGATCACAACAAAGATGCAGAAAATCACCTTGAACACCAGTTCGGTAATCTCGCCTTCGCCGAACAGGAAGGTCCAGGCCTTGAGGCCGTAGTAGGACCAGCTGATCATGGTGGAGAAGGCGAACAGGATCACCGCCAGCGCCAGCACGTACTGGAACCAGCCGAAGGCCGAGGAGAAGGCCGCCGAGGTCAGCGCCACCCCCTTGTTGCCGTCGACGGTCTGGATAGTGCTAGCGCCCTCGTCCAGCAGGTAAAGACCGGTGTTTGGGTCCTGGATCAGCTGACCGGTGATGATGATCACCAGCGCGGTCATGGTGCAGATCACAACGGTGTCGATGAAGGGCTCCAGCAGCGACACGAAACCTTCGGTGATCGGCTCCTTGGTGCGCACAGCGGAGTGGGCGATGGCTGCCGAGCCGACGCCGGCCTCGTTCGAGAAGGCCGCCCGCTTGAAGCCCTGGATCAGCGCGCCGACCATGCCGCCGGCGATGCCGAGGCCGGTGAAGGCACCTTCAAAGATCTGGCCGAAGGCCCAGCCGATCTTGTCCGCGTTCATGCCCAGAATAACAATTGCCGCTGCCACATACATGATGCCCATGAACGGAACCACCTTCTCGGTCACCCGGGCAATCGACTTGAGGCCGCCGACGATCACGGCAAAAACCACCGCTGCGAACACCACACCGGTGATCCAGCCCGGATACTCGCCCACGACGCCGGAGATTTGCGCGTGTGCCTGGTTGGCCTGGAACATGTTGCCGCCGCCCAGCGCGCCAAGGATACAGAACACCGAGAACAGCACCGCCAGGACCTTGCCCATTGGCAGGCCGCGTTCGGCAAAACCCTTGGTCATGTAATACATCGGTCCGCCCGACACATGGCCGTCCGCGAACTCGTTGCGGTATTTCACACCCAGGGTGCATTCGGTGAACTTGGAAGCCATCCCCATCAGGCCGGCCAGGATCATCCAGAAGGTTGCGCCCGGTCCGCCGATGCCGACGGCGACCGCAACGCCGGCGATGTTGCCGAGGCCGACGGTGCCCGAGAGCGCGGTTGCCAGCGCCTGGAAATGGCTGACCTCACCCGCGTCATTCGGGTCGGAATAGTCGCCTTTGACCAGCGAGATAGAATGCGGAAAAGCGCGGAACTGGATCAGGCCGAAGTAAATGGTGAAAACGGTGGCGGCAATCACCAGCCACGCCACGATCCAAGGAAAGCTGGTGCCGGGAAACGGGCTGAAGATCAGGTTGACGAACCAGCCGGTGGAGCTGGCAAACAGCTCATTGACGCGCTCATCGACGGATTGTGCCATCGCCGGCGCAGTTGCCGCCAGCAGCAGCGGCGCAGACAGGGCTGCCGCCTTGATTGATTTCCTCATGACTGTCCTCTGAGTTTATCTTTAGGGAACGATGGTGACAGGAACCGGCGCGGCCTGCGCCAGACTGCCCGCGACAGAGCCGAACAGCCGCGACGACAGCGCCGAATGGCCGGTGCGGCCGATGATCAGGTGGCTGGCGCCATGCGCCTTGATCACGTCGATCAGGGTTTCCGCGATATGGCCGTATTTCAGTTCGGTCAGAACGGTGACACCTTCGCCTTCCAGGCTCTTGCGTACGGGGGCCAGCAAGGCGTCTTCTGCGCGTTTCAGCTCTTCCTCGCGGCGCTTGTGGCGCTGCTCGATCTCCTCCGGAGTGAGGAAAGAATAGGGCGACCATTCCAGCACATGCACGATGACCAGCTCTGCCCCTTGCGCTTTGGCAAGGCTGACGGAAAACGCAAGCGCCGATTTGGCGGCCTCGCTGTCGTCATATCCAAGGACAATTTTATTCGACACTTTTCCCTCCTGTCGATGACGCCTTTCTCAACAAAAACGCCGGATCCGGGGCGTTGGCGCCGGAAACCCGTCCGGCGCAAGACCCATTGCCATGCCCGCCACAAAAAAAGACGCAGCGCGGACAAACTGACGCATTGAAACTGCGGCAGGTCCTTAATTATATTATACCCCTTTTTCAATACTGTCTTGCACTCGCCGCATGGAGCCGCAAAAGGCCTGCCGGGGTGATGCCGTGCCGCGACGGCAACCTGTCCCTCTCACTACGGTCAGAATCCCCCTTTCCATTCGGCGCTGCCTCTGTATAAATCCGTGGCATGACCAATTGCGCAGATATCACCCAAGCCGCCACCGCTTCCCGCGGTGCAGCTCTGCGCACCCTACTGATCCTAGCCCGCCTCTGAGCGTGCCCTTCCGGCGCGCCCGCTCAGAGGATTGCCGCACGCGCGCCACAACAGGCTTATGATGCCCCTAAGGGCCTAGGACAGAGACAAGAGATACCAAAATGACCAACGCATCCCCGATTTCCGGCGACAAATCCCGTGTATTGATTTTCGATACCACCCTGCGCGACGGTGAGCAGAGCCCCGGCGCAACCATGACCCATGACGAGAAGCTGGAGATTGCCGAGCTTCTGGACGAGATGGGCGTCGACATTATCGAAGCCGGCTTTCCGATTGCCTCCGAAGGCGACTTTGCCGCCGTGTCCGAGATTGCCGAGCGCTCCAAGAACGCGATGATCTGCGGGCTGGCGCGCGCCAATTTCAAGGATATCGACCGCTGCGCCGAAGCCGTGCGCAAGGCCGCACAGCCGCGCATCCACACTTTCATCGGCACTTCGCCGCTGCACCGCGCCATCCCGAACCTGACGATGGATGAGATGGCCGACAAGATCCACGAAACCGTGACGCACGCACGCAACCTGGTGGACAACGTCCAATGGTCGCCGATGGATGCGACCCGGACTGAGTGGGATTACCTGTGCCGGGTGATCGAGATCGCCATCAAGGCGGGTGCGACCACCATCAATATCCCCGACACCGTCGGCTACACCGCGCCTGCGGAAAGCGCCGACCTTATCAAGCGGCTGATTGAGACCGTGCCGGGGGCTGATGAGGTGATCTTTGCCACCCACTGCCACAACGACCTGGGCATGGCGACCGCAAATGCGCTGGCCGCGGTGGCCGGCGGCGCGCGCCAGATCGAATGCACCATCAACGGCCTCGGCGAGCGTGCGGGTAACACCGCGCTGGAAGAAGTGGTGATGGCGCTGAAGACGCGCAATGACATCATGCCCTGGCACACCGGCATCGACACCACCAAGATCATGCACATCTCGCGCCGGGTCTCGACCGTTTCTGGCTTCGTGGTGCAGCCCAACAAGGCCATCGTCGGAAAGAACGCCTTTGCGCATGAGTCTGGCATCCACCAGGACGGTATGCTGAAGAACCGCGAAAACTTCGAGATCATGCGGCCCGAGGATATCGGCCTTTCCGGCACCTCGCTGCCTCTGGGCAAGCATTCCGGCCGCGCTGCCCTGCGCGACAAGCTGGAGCACCTCGGCTATGACGTGGGGGACAACCAGCTCAAGGATGTCTTTGTCCGCTTCAAGGAACTCGCTGACCGCAAGAAAGAGGTATTCGACGACGACCTCATCGCTCTGATGCGGACAGGAACCGACGCGGACAATGACCACTTGAAACTGGTCTCGATGAAAGTGGTGTGCGGCACCGGAGGCCCGGCGGAATCCACTGTCGAGATGGAGATCGACGGCAATGACGTCACCGAGACCGCCGAAGGTGACGGGCCGGTGGATGCGACCTTCAAGGCGATCCGCAAGATATATCCGAACTCCGCCCGGCTGCAATTGTACCAGGTGCATGCGGTGACCGAGGGCACCGATGCGCAGGCAACGGTTTCCGTGCGGCTGGAGGAAGATGGCAATATCGCCACCGGCGAAAGCGCCAACACGGACACGGTGGTGGCCTCGGCCAAGGCCTATGTGAACGCGCTGAACCGTCTGATCGTGCGCCGCGGCCGGGTTGGCGAAGGCGCCGACACTAAGGAGATCTCCTACAAGGATCTGGCCTGACCCCAGCTCTCACCAAAACGAAAAGGCGCCCGTTGCGGCGCCTTTTTTTACTTCGCAGCAGCGGCCTATTCCAGCCCCGCCGTTCGCAGACCTTCGCAGAAATGAGCGGCATCTTCCTCTCGGCCATAGTGCAGCCCGGAAAGCAGCTTCTCTGCCGTGGCATCAGGCTGCATAACCCGGACTTGCTCCACACAGTCCTGCGCCTGCTGCGCGTTGCCGAGGAAACTGTGGCAAGCCGCCGCCAGCCCGGCCTGAACCGCATCCATCGACGGCAGCCGCAGGAAATCCGACAACGCCTCCTCATACAGGCGCGCGGTGAAATGCGCCTTGCCGAGGTGGCTCCAGAACCTGACCGGAAAATGCGGGTTGAGGCGCATCGCCTTGCGTATCCATTCCGCGCCCTCCTCCGGGCGACCTTGCCAGGTCAGCAACTCCCCCATCTGCACTACAACCAGATCATAGTTGGGATTGAGGGCCAGCGCGCGCTCCTGGTGGTACTGCGCCTGGGACAGATTGTTCTGGATAATGGCCAGTGCCGCCATCAGCCGGTGGACGTCGGCGTCGTTGTCATCCATTTCAGCGGCTTTCTGGATCGACGCCATCGCCAGCTCAAGCATTGCCTCGACGTCGTCGCACCAGCCGTATCCCCAGGCCTGACCGCGGATACAACCCCGCCAGGCGTGCGCATGGGCGAATTCCGGGTCCAGCTCAACGGCCCGGTCAATCAGCTTCATCGCCTCGGCATTGTCCTCGCGGGTACTGCGGTGGTGCAGCACCTTTGCAGCCAGAACGCATTCATAGGCCGCCAGGCTCGAGGGTTTTTTGCGAGAAACCTCATCCTGCTGGGCCGCTTCGATCCGCCCGGGAAGCGTAGCGACAATTGCTGATGTCACCTCATCCTGGATTTCGAAAATATCATCCAGAGTGCGGTCGTATTTCTCTGCCCAGATGTGGCTGTCGTTGCAGCTGTCAATCAGCTGCACGGTGACCCGCAGCCGGTTGCCCGCCTTGCGCACGCTGCCCTCGACAATGTAGCGGGCGCCAAGCTTTTCCGCCACTTCGCGAATGTTAACCGCCTGCCCCTTGTAGACAAAGGAGGAGTTGCGGGAAATCACGAACAGCTCGTGGCGGCGGCTCAGTTCGGTCAGGATGTCCTCAGTCAAACCGTCAGCAAAAAACTCTTGCTCCGGGTCGCCGCTCATATTGGCAAAGGGCAGCACCGCAAGCGAGGGTTTGACCACTGGAGCCGGAGCGCCGGCTTCCTCCGGCGGCGCCGCGGGAACGTCCTCATCCAACAGAAGGCGGTATACTCTCACCGGTTCGGAGATGTTCTTCAAGATGTGCTCACCCAGATCTTCGAACTGCAGCCCCCCCATTCGGCGGACCTGACCGTACACTGCGGCCGAGACACAGACGTCCCCGGTGCCGGCAAACTGTTCCAGCCGGGCTGCCACGTTGACGCCACTGCCGTAAATGTCGCCATCGTCAAAGATGATATCGCCAAGGTTTACGCCGACCCGGAACTGAATGCGCTTATCAGGCGCCACATCGGCGTTTCGGCGGCGCATCCGGTCCTGCACCTCAGCCGCGCAGGCCACTGCATCGCAAACACTAGGGAACTCAACCAGCATCCCGTCGCCGGTGGTCTTGATGATAGAGCCGCGGTTCTTGGTGATCGCAGGGTCGATCAGTTCAATCCGGTGGGTGCGAAGACGGGCCAGGGTGCCCTGCTCATCGACGTCCATCAGGCGGCTGTAGCCAACCATATCCGCCGCCAGCACGGCGGCCAGCCTGCGCTCCATATCGCACCCTCCCTGCTGAAAAGCGTAGCGGGAAAGCGATGGATTTCAAAGTTGTTTGCAAATCCTCAGCCTCGCAAAATGCGGGCTGCCGACGCCGGGGAGAGGCAGCGGATCAGACGCAACAGCTTCATCTGGCCTACCCGGATTTCGCTTTTGCCCGCCGCAATCCCGCCAGCAAGGCAGAGGCTGCCGCATTGGAGCATGGTCAAAGCCGCCGCACTAAACGGCGAGGCAGGCAGTGCCTCTTTGGTTGCTCGTGCAGAACTTGCGATCCGGGGTTACTTGCGGGACACCGCGTCGAACAGCGCCGAAATCCGCGCTGCTTCCTCTGCCGCGCCATAGGGCGCATTGACCACAAACATCCCGCTGCCCATCATCCGGTGCCCTTCACGCACCGGCGGGAACGAGACCTCGTGGCGCAGGGCATCAGGCAGCCCTTGCGTCTCCAGCGCCTTCAGCATCTGCTTATGGCTGCCGTCCTTCAGGATCGGATACCACAGCGCGATGACCCCGACGTTCCACTTCTTGTGCAGTTGGCCGATGATGCCGGGGATGCGGGCATAGTCGGATTTGATCTCGTAGCTGGGGTCAATCAGCAACAATCCGCGGCGCGGGGCTGGCGGCGCCAGCGACATGGCGAGCTCGAACCCGTCCTGCTGGTGCACCTTGGCTTTCCAGGGCTTCAGCGCGTCGCGGAGGGCGGTGTTTTCCTGCGGGTGCAGCTCGGCAAACTGAAGCGAATCGCCCGGCCGCAGCAGCGACGCTGCGATCAGCGGCGAGCCGGGATAGGCTGCCGACCCGTGCTGTTCGCGGATCTCCGTCAGCGCGCGGTGCAGCGGGTGGTCCACCGCCAGCCCCTGGTCCGCCAGTACCTTGGTGATGCCCTGTTCCGCCTCGCCCGTCTTCACGGCCTCGGGCGCGTCCAGCTGGTAAAGCCCGCGTCCCGCGTGGGTCTCGATATAGCTGAGCGGCTTGTCCTTGCGGGTGAGGTAGTCAAGCATCCAGGCAAGCAGCGCGTGCTTCTGGACATCGGCCGGATTCCCGGCGTGATAGATGTGCTGGTATGAAAGCATGCGCGTCCTCTAGCTTCTATTTCCAAGGGGCGGAAGAGGCGGCGTGCGCAGGATAAACGGAATCTCAACCCCGCTGCAGCAGACTGGCCCCCGACGAGTTGCCGCAGAATGCAGGTTCCCATGCCCCTCAGAATGAGCGCCCTTGCCCTGATCCTGACGTTTCTGGCCTTGCTGCTGTGCACCGCGGCTGCGGTCAGCGCGCAAGGATATTCGCTGGTAGGAAGCCAGTTCTTCCTGCAAAAGGCCTCCGCTCCGATGCCCGGACCGGCACCCTCCGCCGCGGCCCCTGCGCCGCAGGCAGTTGCCAGTCTGCTGCCCGACACCCTGCCGGGCACCGAACAGGGGCGCGGCGCCGTATCCCTGAACCCCGGCGCCGCCAGCCTGTTCCGCGGCCGCAGCGGCGGCGGGCTGTTCGCCCCGATCCTGAGGGCGCCGCCCAGCGTCAAACGTTTGCTGGACCTGATTGCCAGCGCCGAAGCCGGGAAGGCGCAATATGATGCGGTGCAATACGGCGCCACCCGCAAGCCGCCGAAGAAGCCGACAAGCATGACCATCGCCGAAATAAATACCTGGATTGATGCCACACCGGGCCAGCCGCATGCCATCGGGCGCTATCAGTTCATCCCCGCCACGCTGCGTCGGCTGGTCCGGCATCAGGGCGTGAAACCACAGGCCCGCTTCACGCCAGAACTGCAGGACCAGCTGGCGCATCAGCTGATCGAGGAGGCAGGCTACAGCGCCTTCCTGGCCTCCGAGATGCCGCGCAAGACCTTTATGCTGAACCTAGCCAAAATATGGGCCGGGCTGCCCGTATCCAGCGGAAAATCCTATTACGAGGGGTACGCCGGCAACAGCGCCAGCTTGACCTGGGCGCATTTCAAAGCAGAGATGCAGCGGATATTCCCGACCTGAGAGCTGTTTCAGCAGCACGGGCTGCGTCCCGTCGGGACCGGCTGGATGGACGCCGCAGGAACAGCGCATGAACGCGGCGCACTGACGCCACTGGATACTGGGCGGAAAGGCGCTGTTTCACCATAATACGCCCTTTCGCGGCCCTGCCGTGCCGCTTATAAGGTTTGGCGAGGCGGCTCCCGCAGGGAGTCGCCCATGGAACATTGGCAGCACTCACAGGATCCCTTCTATATGGCGCTTTTCGGAAACTTGGGCGGTCTGTTCTCCTCGGACATGGCCATCGACCTCGGCACAGCCAACACTCTGGTCTATGTCAAGGGCCGCGGAGTGATCCTGTCCGAGCCGTCGGTGGTGGCCTACCATGTCAAGGACGGTGTCAAGAAGGTGCTGGCCGTGGGCGAGGACGCCAAGCTGATGCTAGGCCGCACCCCCGGATCGATCGAGGCGATCCGGCCGATGCGGGAAGGCGTGATTGCCGACTTCGACACTGCCGAGGAGATGATCAAGCACTTCATCCGCAAGGTGCACAAGCGCTCGACCTTCTCCAAGCCCAAGATCATCGTCTGTGTGCCGCATGGCGCCACCCCGGTTGAAAAACGCGCGATCCGCCAGTCGGTGCTGTCCGCAGGCGCCCGCCGGGCCGGCTTGATCGCCGAGCCGATTGCCGCCGCCATCGGGGCAGGCATGCCGATCACTGATCCGACCGGCAACATGGTCGTCGACATCGGCGGCGGCACCACCGAAGTGGCGGTCCTGTCGCTTGGTGATATCGTTTACGCCCGCTCCGTCCGCGTCGGCGGCGACCGCATGGATGAGGCGATCATCAGCTACCTGCGCCGCCAGCAGAACCTTCTGGTGGGGGAGTCCACCGCGGAGCGCATCAAGACCTCCATCGGCACCGCCCGCATGCCCGACGACGGCCGCGGTCAGTCGATGCAGATTCGCGGCCGCGACCTGCTGAACGGTGTGCCGAAGGAGATCGAGATCTCGCAAGCCCAGGTGGCCGAGGCGCTTGCCGAGCCGGTGCAGCAGATCTGCGAGGCAGTGATGACCGCGCTGGAAACCACCCCGCCGGATCTGGCCGCTGACATTGTCGACCGCGGCGTGATGCTGACCGGCGGCGGCGCGCTGCTGGGAGATCTGGATCTGGCCCTGCGCGAGCAGACCGGACTGGCCGTGTCGATCGCAGACGAGAGCCTCAACTGCGTGGCCCTGGGCACCGGCAAGGCGCTGGAATACGAAAAGCAGCTTGCCCACGCCATCGACTACGACAGCTGATAGACCCTGATCGCCGGAGCGGCGCCAGCTGACAGGACGCTGGAAGGGGCGGCTGGAAGGAGAGACGTGGCAAAAGACAAGTCACAGCGCGACGATTACGCAACCCCGCTGCGGCGTCTGCTGACAGCGGTGCTGTGCTTGTGCCTCGCCGCAATTTTCATTGTCTGGCGGATTGACAGCCCGCGGGTGGAACGGTTCCGCGCCCAGGTGGTGGACAAGGTGGTGCCCAGCATGGACTGGGCAATGGTGCCGGTCACTGCCACCATCAACCTGATCCGCGATTTCCAAAGCTACCAGCGGCTGGCCGAACAGAACCGCGAACTGCGCAGCGAGTTGCGGCAAATGCGGGCCTGGAAAGAGGCCGCGCTGCAGCTGGAACAGGAAAACGCCCGGCTGCTGGATCTCAACAACGTGCAGCTGGATCCGCAGCTTACCTACATTACTGGGGTGGTGATGGCCGACAGCGGCTCTCCCTTCCGGCAGTCGGTGCTGCTGAACGTCGGCAGCCGCGACGGGGTGCATGACGGCTGGGCGGCAATGGACGGGATTGGACTGGTGGGCCGGATTTCCGGCACCGGGCGCGATACCGCGCGGGTGATCCTGCTGACAGACGCAGCCAGCGCGGTGCCCGCCATTATCCAGCCGTCGGGGCAGACGGCGCTGGTCACCGGCGACAACAGCGCCGCACCGGTGCTGAGCTTTCTGGAAAATCCCGATCTGGTGCGCCCCGGCGACCGTGTGATCTCCTCCGGTGACGGTTCCGTCTTTCCGGCAGGTCTGCTTATCGGCCAGGTCGCCAAGGACCGGTCTGGCCGGATGCGCGTGCGCCTGTCCGCTGATTACGGCCGGCTGGAGTACCTGCGGGTCCTGCGGCACCACGGCACCGAGGTGATCCAGGACCCGGGCGGGCTGGTCGGCGCCGCCCCCGGTGACCCGCTGCCGCAGCCGCGGCCTGAAACCCTGGGAGACGACAGCGCCAACAGTGCGGCAGAGGCCGGTAATGGCTAATACCTCGCCCGCCCGGATCTGGATGATGCGCGCGGCCTTTCCGGCGCTGGCGCTGCTGATCATTTTCTTTCACCTGTTGCCGCTGGAGACCGAACCCCGTTTCTGGGCGCCGCCGGATCTGCTGCTGGCGTTCGCCATGGCCTGGTCGCTGCGCCGCCCCGATTACGTGCCTTCCCTGTCCATAGGCCTGGTGATGCTGCTGGCTGACCTGCTGTTCCATCGCCCGCCCGGGCTGCTGGCGCTGCTGACAGTGCTGGGCTGCAGCTTCCTTAAGGCCCGCGCGGCGCCGCACCGTGACAGCACCTTTGCCAGCGAATGGCTGGCCGTAGCCCTTGCGCTAGCAGGGATTGCCACGCTGAACCGGCTGATCCTGGCCCTGTTCGGCGTGGAGCAGGCGCAGCTGAGCCTGACCGTTATCCAGGTTGTGATGACTATTGCCGTGTATCCGCTGGCAGTTTGGGTCAGCCAGTCTATTCTGAACGTACGCAAGCTGTCCCCGGCCGAGGCCGAAACTCTGGTAAGCCGCAGATGAAACGCAATTCCAAGGATCAGGATGCCGCACACGGCAAAATGACCCGGCGGGCGTTGTTCCTGGGCGGGCTGCAGCTGGCCTTTGCCGGCGGTTTGGCGGCCCGGATGCGTTATCTGCAGGTGGATCAGGCCGATGAATTCCGGCTGCTGGCGGAGGAAAACCGGATCAACATCCGCCTGCTGCCGCCGGCACGCGGCCAGATCTTCGACCGCAACGGGCTGATCATCGCGCAGAACTCGCCCTCTTACCGGATCACCGTAGTGCCCGAGGACGCAGGCGACGTGGAGGCGGTGATCGCAAAGCTGTCAGGTCTGGTGCCGCTGGACCCGGAAGACCTAGAGCGCGCCCGCGCCGAAATGCGCCGCTCACCGCCGTTCCTGCCGATCACCCTTGCCGACCGGATCGGATGGGAGGATATCTCCAAGGTCGCGGTGAACGCCCCCGCTCTGCCCGGTGTCACGCCGGAAGTGGGCCTGACGCGGGTCTATCCGCAGCTCGGCGATTTTGCCCATGTCGTGGGCTATGTCGGCCCGGTTTCCGACTATGACCTCAGCAAGATGGAAGATCCCGAGCCGGTGCTGATGATCCCGCGGTTCCAGATCGGCAAGGTTGGTTTCGAAGCCAGGCGCGAGGACGTGCTGCGCGGCAAGGCCGGCGCCAAGCGGGTCGAGGTCAACGCCACCGGACGGGTGATGCGTGAACTGGACCGGCGCGAAGGCATTTCTGGTGCCGACATGCAGCTGACCATCGACGCTGGACTTCAGAACTATGTGCAGGCCCGGCTGGGCCGCGAGAGTGCAGCCGCTGTGGTGATCGACTGCGAAGATGGCGACATCCGTGCGATCTGCTCTTCGCCCAGTTTCGACCCTAACCTCTTCGTGCGCGGTATCTCAGTGGCCGATTACCGGATGCTGACCGAGGACAAGTACCGTCCGCTGTCCAATAAAACGGTGCAGGGCACGTATCCGCCCGGCTCCACCTTCAAGATGATCACCGCTCTGGCGGCGCTGGAGAACGGTGTCGTCGGACCGGAGGAAACTGTCTGGTGCCCCGGCCACCTGAAAGTTGCGGGCCGCCGCTTCCACTGCTGGAAGCGCGCGGGCCACGGGCATGTGGACCTCAACACCTCGCTGAAACGGTCTTGCGACGTTTACTACTATGACGTGGCAATCAAGACCGGCATCGACAAGATTTCCGAGATGGCCAACAAGTTCGGCCTCGGCATCAAGCATGACCTGCCGATGTCAGCCGTGGCACAGGGAATCACCCCGACCAAGGAGTGGAAGGCCAGCTCGTACGGCAAGGACTGGCTGATCGGCGACACCGCAAACGCCTCGATCGGCCAGGGGTACATGCTGGCCTCGCCGCTGCAGCTGGCGGTGATGACGGCGCGCATCGCCACCGGGCGCAGCGTGACCCCGCGGCTGCTGAAATCGCTGGACGGTGTGGAGCAGCCCAGCGGTGCCGGCGAGCCGCTGGGGATCAGCGAGAACAACCTGCGCATGGTGCGGCGGGGCATGCATTCGGTCAGCAACGACCGCCGCGGCACCGCCTACCGCTCCCGTATCATCGGCGATGGAATGCAGATGGCGGGCAAGACTGGCACCAGCCAAGTCCGCAATATCACCGCCGCCGAACGGGCGGCCGGGGTGATCCGAAACGAGGATCTGCCCTGGGAAAGGCGCGACCACGCGCTGTTTGTCTGCTTTGCACCGTATGACAAGCCAAAATATGCAGTCGCCGTGGTGGTCGAACATGGCGGCGGCGGTTCCAAGGCGGCGGCGCCGGTGGCGCGTGACGTGCTGTTGCAGGCGCTTTATGACGGCACCCCACCGCTGGAAGCCTATCCCAACGCCGACCGCAGCCGTATAAAGGCGCAGCAGGAGCGGCTGGAGCGCGAACGCGTCAAGCGCCCGCTGGGCAGCAGGAGCAGCCGGGCATGAGCTATCTTGAGTACCACGCCAAATCGACTCCTACCGGCCTGCGCAAGGTTCTTTTCCTGAACTGGGGGCTCATCCTGCTCCTGGCCACGGTGTCGAGCGTCGGGTTTCTGATGCTTTACTCAGTGGCGGGCGGCTCCTTCAATCCCTGGGTGGAACCGCAGGTCAAGCGCTTTGCCCTCGGCCTGGGCGTGATGTTCGTGGTGGCGATGATCCCGATCTGGTTCTGGCGCAATATCTCGGTGGTGGCCTACCTGGGATCGCTGGCGCTGCTGGTCGCGGTGGAGCTGTTCGGCACCGTCGGCATGGGCGCGCAGCGCTGGATCGACATCGGCTTCATGCGCCTACAGCCCTCGGAAGTCACCAAAATCGCCATGGTGATGCTGCTGGCCGCCTACTACGACTGGCTGCCGCCCGAGAAGACCTCGCGCCCCTTGTGGGTGCTGCTGCCGGTCGCGCTAATCCTTCTGCCGACGGCTCTGGTCCTGAAACAGCCTGACCTCGGCACGTCGATCCTGCTGATGGCGGCCGGCGGCGGCGTCATGTTTCTAGCCGGGGTGCACTGGGCCTATTTCGCGGCGGTAATCGCCGCCGGCGTCGGGCTGGTGAGCGCAGTGTTCCAAAGCCGCGGCACCGACTGGCAGCTTCTGAAGGACTATCAGTTCCGCCGCATCGACACCTTCCTGGACCCGTCGCAGGATCCCTTAGGCGCGGGCTATCACATCACCCAGTCGAAGATCGCGCTTGGGTCCGGCGGCTGGTCCGGGCGCGGTTTCATGCAAGGCACCCAGTCACGGCTGAACTTCCTGCCCGAGAAACACACCGACTTCATTTTCACCACCTTGGCGGAAGAGTTCGGCTTCATCGGCGGCATCACACTGCTGTTCATCTACATGCTGATCATCCTGTTCTGCATCGCCTCGGCAATTGGGACCAAGGACCGGTTCTCCTCGCTGGTGATCATGGGCATTGCCATCACCTTTTTCCTGTTCTTTGCAGTGAACATGTCGATGGTGATGGGGCTGGCTCCGGTGGTGGGCGTACCGCTGCCGATGGTATCTTATGGCGGCTCGGCAATGCTGGTGCTGCTGGGCGCCTTCGGAATCGTGCAGAGCGCCCACATCCACCGGCCCCGGCAAACCCAACGCTAAGAATTTCAGGGAGATATCATGACTGCCAATGTCCTGTTTGCAGGCCGTCCCGATGCCTGGCCTGCTTATGAACCCCTGCTGCGCGCGGAGTTCGCCCGGCTTGGCGTTCCTGCCAACCTGCGCAATGAATTCGCCCCGGAGGAAGTCGATTACATTATCTTTGCGCCAAACGGGCCGGTCAGCGACTTCACCCCCTTCACCCGGCTGAAAGCGGTGCTGAGCCTCTGGGCCGGGGTAGAGAAGATCACCCCCAACGCGTCTCTGACCGTGCCGCTCACCCGGATGGTGGACAGCGGGCTGGAACAGGGAATGACCGAATGGGTGGCGGGCCACTCCCTGCGCTATCATCTAGGGATGGATACACATATTCTTGACCAGAACGGGCGCTGGGAGCCCAAAGCCCCGCCGTTGGCCAAGGACAGAAACGTCACGGTTCTGGGTCTGGGCGCCCTCGGCACTGCGTCGGCACAAGCACTGGCTGCGCTTGGATTTCAGGTCTCAGGCTGGAGCCGGACGCAAAAGGAAATAGAAGGCGTGAGCTGCTTTGCTGGTGCAGACGGTCTGAAGGAGGCACTGGCGAAGGCCGAAATCGTCATTCTGCTGCTGCCGGACACGCCTGCCACGGAAAACACCCTGAACGCCGAAACCCTTGCCATGCTGCCCAGGGGTGCAAAGATCATCAACCCCGGCCGCGGCCCGCTGATCGACGACGGCGCACTGCTGGCCGCTCTGGACAGCGGCCAGGTCGGACACGCGACGCTGGACGTGTTCCGCATCGAGCCGCTGCCGCCGGAGCATCCCTACTGGGCGCATCCCAATGTGACGGTGACACCGCACATCGCCTCTGAAACCCGCGAGAGCACCGCGGCAGAGGTGATTGCCGAGAATATCCGCCGCGCCGAGGCGGGAGAGCCGCTCCTGCATCTGGTCGACCGCAGCCTCGGCTACTGAGCGGAAAAGAGCGGGCCGGCGCCCGCTCTTTCATTGTTCCGGAATTACTCCTGTGCTGTTGGCCTGCAGGCGGTTTTGCCGCAGACAGAAGAGGCAAGCACGCCTATTCTGCAACCAGACCGCGGCCTTTCAGCAGTGCCTCCACGCCCGGCAGCCGTCCGCGGAAGGCGGTGTAAAGCTCAGTCGGATCAACGGAGCCGCCGGTGGAAAGGATGTGCTCTTCCAAGGCCTTGGCGCGCTCCGCATCAAAGGCGCCGCCTGCCTCCTCGAATGCGGCAAAGGCATCAGCATCCATCACTTCCGACCACATGTAGCTGTAATAGCCAGAGGAATAGCCGTCACTGGAAAACACATGCGCGAAATGCGGCGTTGCGTGGCGCATGATAATCGCCCGCGGCATGCCGATTTCTTCCAGCACTTCCGCCTGCCTGGCCATCGGGTTCGACGGCGCGGGGCCATCATGGAAGGCAAGATCCACTAGGGCCGACGCAACATACTCCACCGTCTGGAAGCCCATGTCGAAATTGGCTGCCCCCAGCACTTTTTCCAGCATTTCCTGCGGCATTGGTTCGCCGGTTTCCGCGTGGGTAGCGAATTCCTGAAGCACCTCCGGCACCTCCAGCCAGTGTTCATACAATTGGCTGGGCAGTTCGACAAAGTCGCGCGCGACCGAGGTGCCCGAGATACTTTCATAAGTCACGTTTGACAGCATCTGATGCAACGCATGACCGAACTCGTGGAACAAGGTGCGGGCATCGTCCCAAGACAACAGCGCCGGATCACCTTTGGCGAAGTTGCAGACATTGATGACCACCGGCGCCTGCACCTCCGGGAACTTGGCCTGCTGGCGCATGGCCGAACACCAAGCGCCGGAGCGTTTTGAACTACGGGCGAAATAGTCACCGATGAAGACCGCCACATGCTGCCCGTCCCGGGTCACCTCCCAAGCGCGGCAGTCGGGGTGGTAAAGCGGCACGTCCAGCGGTGCGAACTCCAGCCCGAACAAGCGGCTGGCGCAGGCAAAAGACGCCTCGATCATCCGGTCGAGCTGCAGGTAGGGCTTCAGCGCCGCCTCATCCAGATCATGTTCCGCCTTGCGGCGCTTCTCGGCGTAGTATCGCCAGTCCCAAGGTTCCAGATCACCGTTGATGCCGTCCGCCTGCATCATCGCGGTCAGCACCTGCGCGTCCTGATCGGCGCGGGATTTGGACGCGTCCCAAACCTCCATCAGCAGGCCGCGCACGGCCTCCGGCGTCTTGGCCATTTCGGTTTCCAATTTGTACGCTGCGAAATTATCGTAGCCCAGCAGATGCGCGCGCTCCTCGCGAAGCTTCAGGATCTCGGCCGCGATGGCGCGATTGTCGGTCTCGCCGCCATTGGCGCCGCGGGCGGCCCAGGCGTTGAAGGCCTTCTTGCGCAGGTCGCGGCGCGGCGAGAATTGCAGAAACGGTGTGATCAGCGACCGCGACAGGGTGACGACCGGACAGCCCTTGCCCTGTTCCTCGCCAGCGGCGCGGGCCGCCTTGACCACGAAAGCCGGCAGGCCTTCCAGATCCTCTTCGCTGAGTTCCATGAACCAGCTGCGTTCATCCGCCAGCAGGTTCTGGGTGAACTGGGTGCCAAGGGTGGCCAGCCGCCCCTTGATTTCCTGCATCCGCACGTCAGCATCGCCTTCCAGCGCCGCGCCGCCGCGGACAAAGCCGCGGTGGGTCAGCATCAGCACCCGCTGCTGTTCATCGGTCAGATCCAGCTCCGCCCGCTGATCCCAAACTGCCTTGATGCGCGCAAAAAGCGCCTTGTTCGCGGTAATGGCCGAGAAATGCGCCGCGAGTTTCGGAGAGAATTCCCGCTGCAGTTCCTCCCGCTTGGGGTTGCTGTCGGCGCCGGCTACGGTGAAGAACACGCACAGAACCTGCTCCAGCTCGCGGCAGGGTGTTTCCAGCGCCTCAATCACATTGGCAAATGTGGGCAGCTCGGAACTGTTCGCGATGGCGTCTATCTGAGCGGAGTGCGCCGCCAGCGCTTGCTTCAGCGCGGGGGCAAAATCATCATCGGAAATGCTGTTGAAAGGGGCAATTTCAAACGGCGTGTCCCAGCGGGACAGAAGCGGATTGGACATGTACGGCTCTCCTTTGACGGCGACGCTAGCGGGAAAGCCACCGGGCTGCAATCGAGCTTAGAAGCCGCAGCCAGGTCTGCCCGGATTTACCCGGATGAGGGCAAGGGCTGATCAACCGCCCGCTCCCAGGCCGTCCGCCAGTTCCGCCGGAATGATACGGATAGGAACGTCCGCTACATTGGCCGCCCGGGCAATGCGCCACTCGAACCGGCCCATTCGGCCATCGGTATCGATTAGGACCACCACTGGTTCCTTACCGGTGATTTCTGCTGCAAACAGGGCCTGCTGGAGGCTGTCGAGACTGCTGCGTTTGTCGAGTCCGAACTCGACAACCCGGCTTTTATTCTCGCAGTCGATGCGGATTGAGGCCGCACCGCCGGGATACGTGAAATCATGCACCTGCTCCGGTATACCACCGAACAGGGCGCCGCACAGCAGCGCGATGTAATAGGCTTCATTCACTGGCGTTGATCAGCTTTCCACGCTGCCGCCGCAAGCCGGGCAATCTTCCCGCCGGGACAGTCGGATCTTGCGGGTTTCGCCATACAGCCCGTCGTAGATCAGCATCTCGCCCCGCAGCACCGCCCCGGCTCCGGCAATCTGCTTGATCGCTTCCACCGCCATCATCGAACCGACCACACCGGGCAGCGGGCCGACCACCCCGGCCTCGGAACAGCTGGGCGCAAGACCTGCGGCCGGAGCCTCCGGGAAAATGCACTGGTAGCACGGACCGCCTTTTGCCGGGTGGAACACGCTTAGCTGCCCCTCCCATTGCGACAGCGCGCCGGAGATCAGCGGCTTTCCCAGCGCCACTGCGGTGCGATTGGCCAGGTAGCGGGTTTCGAAGTTGTCCGTGCCGTCGAGGATCAGGTCATAGTCGGCAAACAGCCCGGCCGCGATCTCCTCGGTCAGGCGGCGGTTGTAAGGGCGCACCTCCGCATAGGGGTTCTGCGCCTTCATCGCAGCCTGGGCCGAGAACACCTTGGGCTTGCCGATGTCCTCGTCCCGGTGAACCACCTGCCGCTGCAGGTTGGCATTATCGACCACGTCGTCATCAATCACCCCGATGACGCCCACACCGGCGGCAGCGAGATATTGCAGTGCAGGCGCCCCCAGACCGCCCGCACCGATCACCAGCACCTTGGCGTTCTTCAGCTTCTTCTGCCCTGCCCCGCCAAGTTCGCGCAGGACGATGTGGCGGGCGTAGCGGTCAAGTTCGCTTTCGGTGAAGGTGCTGGCAGGCTGGCTCATTTCGGTATCCTGGGGCTGGGCACGGCTTTTCAGGGCGGCCACGATACGTGCATAAAACCAGGCCGCAATAGCAATGCCGCCCAGCATCAGCCAAGGCGCCACGGCGCCGCCAGTGCCTTCACGCAAAGGGTGCCCGTCCGGCAAGGTCAGCTGAACAGCCAGAACGGCAGTGAACAGAACTGTGAGCAGCGTTATCCGCAGATTGCGCGGCAGGCCGAGAAAGCGCCCGCCCCACCAGATCAGCGCGCCCAGGACCAGGATCCGCAGCATCAGCCGCGCCCGGTGGAGCCGAAGCCGCCAGCACCCCGCTCAGTGCCGGACAGCGTGCCGGCAAGCTCGAAACGTGCTTGCAGCACCGGCGCCACCACCATCTGGGCGATGCGCTCTCCGTGGCGGATTTCAAAAGATTTGTCTCCGGCGTTGAGCAGGATCACCCCCAGCGGCCCTCGATAGTCACTGTCAATTGTACCGGGCGTGTTGGGCAAGGTGATCCCATGCTTCAGCGCCAGACCGGAGCGCGGCCGGATCTGCACCTCATAGCCCGCCGGGATCTCGATCCGCAGGCCGGTCGGCACCAGCTTGCGCTCGCCCGGCTGAAGCGACAGGCTGCCGCGGTCCGGCAGGTTGGCGCGCACATCGGCACCCGCGGCGCCGGCGGTTTCATAAGCCGGCAGCGGCACATCCCGGTCTGCACCCTCATCATGAATCACACGGATAGTCACCATCACAGCGCCCCTGCTTCTTCTTTGCCTAAATACTCAAAATCACTTGGCCAGCGCTGCAGCAATCCGGTCTGCCAGCCTGCGCGCGACCTCGCCCTTGCCCATGCGCGGCCACTCTTCGGCCCCGTCATCAGAAATCAGGATCACCGCGTTCTCGCTGCCGCCCATGATGCCGGTTGCAGGCGAGACATCATTTGCCACAATCCAGTCGCAGCCCTTGCGCTTGCGCTTGGCAGTAGCGTTTTCCACCACATCGTTGGTCTCGGCAGCAAACCCTACCACCAACCCGGGGCGGCCGTTTTTCATCTGCGAAACGGTCTTCAGAATGTCGGGGTTTTCCGCGAACTCCAGCACCGGCAGCCCGTCCTTGGATTTCTTCAATTTCCGGTCGGAGGCGCTGGCCACCCGCCAGTCCGCCACCGCGGCGGCAAAGACGCCGGCGTCCGCAGGCAGTGCTGCCTGCACTGCCGCCTCCATCTCGCGGGCGCTTTCCACCGGCACTGCCTGCACGCCCTCGGGGGGGCGGACCGCTGCCGGGCCCGTAATAAATACCACCTCCGCGCCCAGATCGCGCAGAGCACAGGCCACCGCTGCCCCCTGCGCTCCGGAGGAGCGGTTGGCGATATAGCGCACCGGGTCGATCGGCTCATGGGTCGGACCGGAGGTCACCAGAATGCGCTTGCCCTTCAGCGGCCCGTCCGCAAGCTTGGCGGCGATGGCCGCCAGGATCTCTTCCGGTTCGGCCATCCGGCCGGGTCCGAATTCGCCGCAAGCCATGCTGCCGTCATTGGGACCAACAAAGGACACTCCGTCCTCTTTGAGCGCCTGCAGATTGCGCCGGGTCGCCGGGTGCTCCCACATGCGCACATTCATGGCCGGCGCCAGCAGCACCGGAGTATCTGTCGCCAGCAGCAGGGTCGAAGCGAGATCATTCGCGTGGCCTTGCGCCATTTTGGCCATCAGATCGGCAGTGGCAGGCGCCGCCACCAGCAGATCGGCGCTGCGGGACAGCTGGATATGCCCCATCTCAGCCTCCGCTGTCAGGTCGAACAGCTCCTGATGCACGGCTGTTCCGGACAAAGCGGAGACCGACAGCGGTGTCACGAACTCAGCGCCGGCCTTGGTCAGCACAGGCGTCACCCGTGCACCCTGATCCTGCAGGCGCCGGATCAGTTCCAGTGACTTGTAGGCCGCAATGCCGCCGCCGATGATCAGAAGAATATGTTTGCCAGCCAGCATCAGCGCATCCTTGCCCGGTTTCCCGCGACCTTACTGCGGCGCGGCAGAAGTGTGAAGTTGTCAGCCGTTCTTGCGGAAGGCAAGACAGGGATCTGGCCGTTCGGCCGCCTGCGCATCTAGCACTAGGTCAAAAACACCGCTGATTTGCCCGTCTTCAGACTGGCCCAGGCTGCGGATATCTGCATCTGGACGGGCCATGGCGAGGTAGACCGCTATCCCCCGGTCAGTTCGGGCGTGGCCGTTCCCGGTAATGACGGCCACCGGTCCGCCTGTTTCAGTTAGTGCCTTGTCCGCGGCGGCTGCCAAGCTTGCATCCCGCAAGCGCTGGAAGTCGACCAGCACCGGCAGCATTTCCTGAGGTATCGCATTGCAGTGATTACCCAGCTGATCCGCTTCCCGCACCGCCTGCTCTTCTTCCGGCAACGGCTGATCCAAGCCAAATCTGGCAGAAGCCGTTGCCCCAAAAAAGGCAGCCGCACCCTGCTCCATGGCTTCGGTCGCCTGTTCCCGCAGCACAAGCGCGCCGTACTGACGCGCGCCCTTGGCCGCCGCGAAGACAGGTGCATATAGGGTGAACTCCGGCCAGCCGCTGGCAGCCCAGTCCAATAGGCTTTCCGTCTGCTCTGCGTCGGCAAGCGTACCCGGTTCCAGCTTTGCGGCCTGTTCCGCGGTCAGCATCTCCCAGACCACGGCTTTCGGCTCCAGCACCGACAGCAGCGCTGCCTGCCGCAAATGGTGGACAGCGTTATCGTGCACTTCGCCAAGGATCACCACATCCGCGCCGCGCAGCGCGTCCGCTGCGGCAGAAACCGAATCTGCGCGGGCGCCAGACAGGCCAAGCGCCGCCAGAGCGGCAGCGCTTGAAATGATCTTAAGGAGACTGTTCCGCTTTCTCATGAAAGCAGTTTGTGCACCTCGCGCGACTGGCCTTCAAGGCACTTGCGCATTTTCTGGAACGCTCCGGCTTCAAGCTGGCGAACCCGTTCCTTGGACAGGCCCAGTTCGGTGCCCAGGCTTTCCAGCGTGCGGGGCCGTTCGCGCAGCTTGCGCTCGGTGATAATGAAACGCTCGCGCTCATTCAGCGACTGCAGTGCCGAGACCAGCCATTTACGCAACTGGCGGCGGTCATGCTGTTCCTGCACCAGTTCTTCGGCCTGTGAGGCTTCATCTTCCAGCGCATCAATCCATTCGCGGCCTTCTTCATCCGCGGACTGGATCGCGTTGAGCGAGAAGTCGGCACCTGACAGACGCCCCTCCATCATTTCGACATCGCGCAGCGGCACACCGATTTCGGAGGCAATTTTCTGATGCAGCTGATGCCTGTCCAGCGGCACGCCCGTGGCGCGCGCTTCGCGCTCGAACTGCGCCTGCACGCGGCGCATATTGAAGAAAAGCGACTTCTGCGAGGAGGTCGAGCCAGTCCGTACCATCGACCAGTTGCGCATCACATAATCCTGGATCGACGCTTTGATCCACCAAACCGCATAGGTCGAGAACCGCACGCCGCGGTCAGGGTCGAACTTGTCTGCAGCCTTCATCAGACCCAGGCCCGCCTCCTGGATCAGGTCGTTCATCGGCGCCCCGTACCGCTTGAACTTGGCCGCCATGGAAATCGCCAGGCGCATGTAAGCGTTGATGAGCCGGTGCAGCGATTCGACGTCGCGGTCATCCCGCCAGGCATAAGCCAGACGCCGCTCGGTCTCCGCATCCAGCAGTTCCGCCTTCATTGCCTGCCTCGGCAATGGGTTTTCGACTGTTTGATCAAGTGCCATGTGTTTTCCCCCCGGAAACTAATTAACAAACTGCCGCCTGGGGGCGTGCTTGGAACAATCGGGGGCCCGGTTTTCATAGGCCGGCAGCTACAGCGCACTGGATGCGTCTCGCGGCTCATCCAAAGGCCAAAACGGAAAAGCTAAATGTACCTTGGCCCCTGCGCAGTCTTTCCCGGCCTGAAAAAGTGGAACCCCGGAACGCTGCGGTCTCTTGTCTTCACCGGGCCCTGCAGTTACCCACAGGAACGGCTTCGGACTCACAGGTTAGCAAAAAATGCCTGCAAATGTAACTTTTATTCTGGGGGGCGCCGCCTCAGGGAAGTCGGCATTTGCCGAGCAACTATGCGCAAATGCCGGAAAAGACAAAGTTTACTGGGCAACTGCGCAGGTTTTCGACGCCGAGATGCGCGAAAAAGTGTCCCGGCACCTCAAACAAAGAGGGGAGGGCTGGACGACTGTTGAGGAACCGGAAACAGCCGCGCATGTGCTGGCCCCTCTTTTCTCGGATCAAGTCTGCCTGATGGATTGCGCCACGATGTGGCTCAGCAACCACTTTCTGGCCGAGCACGATCTGGACGCCGCCACAGAAGAGCTGCTGTCCGCCATCGGCCGCTGCCAGGCAGATGTGGTCATTGTCTCCAATGAAACCGGGCTGGGCATCGTGCCGGAGAACAAACTCGCACGCCGTTTCCGCGAAGCCCAAGGGCGGCTCAATATTGCCTTGGCGGCACGTGCGGACACCGTGGTTCAGGTGACGGCCGGGCTGCCTCTGGTGCTGAAAGGGGTATTGTGACCACCCGGCTCTATCTGGTGCGGCACGGGCCGACCCATGCGAAATGCATGGTCGGCTGGTCTGATCTACCGGCAGACCTGTCTGACACGGCGGCCCTCAACCGCCTGTCGGAATATCTGCCTGCCAAGGCCCTGGTTGTGTCCTCCGACCTCTCCCGCGCAGCTGAAACCGCCAGCGCCATCCAGGGCCGCCGGGAACGCCTGCCCCATGCCCGGGCCCTGAGGGAAATTCATTTCGGAGCCTGGGAACTGCGGACTTGGGCCGAGGTGGACGCCGAAGACCCGGAGCGCATCCGCGCCTATTGGGAAACGCCCGGGGATGTGACCCCGCCAGGCGGTGAAAGCTGGCACCAAGTCTGCGCCCGGGTGAATGCCGCCATTGACGCGCTGATCGCAACTCATCAAGGCCGCGACTTGATTGTGGTCGGCCATTTCGGCCAGATCCTCACCCAGATTCAGCGGGCGGAGATGCTGACCGCGGAAGAGGTTTTCGCCCACCGGATCGACAACCTGTCGGTCAGTGAAGTCTCCTATGGTCCAGACGGCTGGCAAGCCGGGGTTATCAATCATCTTCCGTGAATATTGCCATCACAAACATTCCATTTTGAAATGTGCCGCCCCGCGATAGCCTCCTGTCATGGCTTATGAAATCTATATTGGCGACCGCATGTATTCCAGCTGGTCATTGCGCGGCTGGCTCATGCTCGAAAAATTCTCACTGCCCCATACAGTGCATATGGTGGAGCTTTATTCCGGAACCATGGCGCAGGAAATGGCGCATCTGGCACCCGCGCGGCTGGTGCCCGCGCTGCGCACGCCGGAGGGCCTGATGGTTGGCGAAAGCCTGGCCATTGCCGAGACTCTGGCCGAACGCCACCCGGACGCCGGGCTGTGGCCGTCCGATCCTGCACAGCGTGCCACGGCGCGCTGGCTGGCAGCGGAAATGGTCGGCGGCTTCTCGGCCCTGCGTGGCGAATGCCCGATGCAGCTGGCCCATATCTATGAAGGCTTCGAGATGTCGCGCGGTGTGAAGGCCGACTTGGACCGGCTCGAGGCGCTGTTTGCCCATGCCCGCAAGGTTTCCGGCCACGGCAGCGGCTATCTGTTCGGGGACTATTCTCTGGCAGATGTGTTCTACACCCCGGTTGCCGCCCGGATCGTGGGATATGGCCTGCCGGTTTCCGCAGAAACCCGCGCCTTCTGCAAGCTCCTGCTGTCCGACCCGGCGGTTCTGAAGTGGCAAGCGCTGGCGCAGGAGGTCAGCTACGACCCGGAACCCTATGCAATGGACCTGCCAAAGCGGCCCTGGTCGCTGGACTGAACAGACGGCCTGCGCGAAATCTTCGTGAATTCGCGACGCGCGTCTAAGCGCGTTAACGAATTGGAAACCACGATTTCCAAGCATCTCTCCCTGACCTTTCGAGAGGCGGGGAGAGATGACTGCACGGTCCTACACGGTGGCTTTTCAGGGCGTCGAGGCCCGCCAGGTCGAGGTGCAATGCGCCGTCGCTCCCGGCCTGCCTGCCTTCTCGGTGGTTGGCCTGCCGGACAAGGCGGTCCAGGAAGCGCGCGAGCGGGTGCGGGCAGCCTTTGCGGCGATGTCCATCGCCCTGCCCTCGCGCCGGATCACTATAAACCTGTCACCCGCGGATCTGCCCAAGGAAGGCAGCCATTTTGACCTGCCGATTGCGCTCGCCTTGCTGGCCGCCATCGGCATCGTCCCGGCGGAAAAGGCTGAGGAAACCATTGCCCTTGGCGAATTGTCGCTGGACGGCCAGCTGATGCCCGTGGCCGGAGCCTTGCCCGCAGCGGTCACAGCGGCGGAGGAAGGCCGGATGCTGCTCTGCCCGAAACCCTCAGGGCCGGAGGCCGCCTGGGTCGATGCGGCCCAGGTGATCGGTGCCGCCACCCTGACCGAGGTGGTGCAGCATTTCACCGGCCAGCGGCGAATCGAACCTGCCGCACCGGGGGAAGCTGTCCTCGGGCTAGGCGGCAAGGACCTCCGCGATGTTAAGGGGCAGGAGACCGCCAAGCGAGCGCTGGAAATCGCCGCCGCCGGGCGCCACCACATGCTGATGGTCGGCCCGCCCGGGTCTGGAAAGTCAATGCTGGCGGCACGGCTCCCCTCGATCCTGCCGCCGCTCACGCCGGCGGAGGCGCTGGAAACCTCAATGATCCATTCCCTGTGCGGGCTGATCGACGAGGGAGGCATCAGCCGCGCCCGCCCTTTCCGAGAGCCGCACCACACCGCCTCCATGGCCGCCATAGCGGGCGGCGGGCGGCGGGCGCAGCCGGGAGAAATCAGCCTGGCCCACAACGGGGTGCTGTTCCTTGACGAGCTGCCGGAATTCGGCCGCCCGGTGCTGGAGACCCTGCGCCAGCCGCTGGAGACAGGAGAGGTGATGGTGGCGCGTGCCAATGCGCATGTGAAATACCCTAGCCGTTTCATGCTGGTAGCGGCTGCGAACCCCTGCAAATGCGGTTTTCTGGCCGATGCCAACCGTGCCTGTTCGCAGGCCCCTATTTGCGGGGCAAATTACTTGGGCCGGATTTCCGGCCCGCTGCTGGACCGGTTCGACCTGCATCTGGACGTGCCGCCGGTCGATTTGGCCGACCTGGAACTGCCGCCCAGCGCCGAAGGTTCTGCTGAGGTCGCCCGGCGGGTGGCAATTGCGCGGGAAGTGCAGACCGCCCGGTTTCAGGACCACCCCGGCCTGCGCCAGAACGCCGACGCCGAGGGCGCGCTGCTGGAGGAAATCGCCGCCCCTGACGTCGAAAGCCGCGATCTGCTGGTCCGCGCGGCTGAACGCTTTGGCCTCAGCGCGCGCGGCTACCACCGCGTGTTGCGAGTCGCACGCACGATTGCAGATCTAGCCTGCGAGGAACACGTGCAGCGTCCCCATTTTGCCGAGGCGCTGAGCTTCAGGCTGCCGGGATGACCCCGAACCGGAGCACATCTCAGACCTTCGCTTCGATCGCCTGCCAGACCTTCTCAGCGATATTCACGCCGTCGAACCGCTCCAGTTCCTGAATGCCGGTCGGGGAGGTCACGTTGATCTCGGTCAGGTAGTCGCCAATCACGTCGATGCCGACAAAGATCTGGCCCTTCTCGCGCAACAGCGGTCCGATGGCGGCGCATATCTCCAGGTCACGCTCGCTCAGACCAATCTTTTCGGGCCGGCCGCCCACATGCATGTTCGAGCGGGTCTCACCTGCCGCAGGCACGCGGTTGATCGCGCCAACCGGCTCGCCATCCACCAGAATGACCCGCTTGTCGCCGTTGCTGACGTCGGGCAGGAACTTCTGCACGATCAGCGGTTCGCGGCTGAAGCCGGTGAAAAGCTCATGCAGTGAGGTGAGGTTGCGGTCATTGGCATCCAACCGGAACACGCCGGCGCCGCCGTTGCCGTACAGCGGCTTCAGGATCACATCGCCATGCTTTTCCTTGAACGCCTTGATGGTCTGCAGATCGCGGGCGATGGTGGTCGGCGGGGTCAATTCCGGGAAGTTCAGCACCAAAAGCTTTTCCGGGTAGTTGCGCACCCAGAACGGGTCGTTCACCACCAGTGCCTGCCCCTTCAGCATGTCCAATAGGTGGGTCGAGGTGATATAGTGCATGTCAAACGGCGGGTCCTGGCGCAGCCAGACCACGTCGAAATCCGCCAGATCAACCTCGCGTTCGGGCCCCAGCACCGCCGGGGCGCCCTCCACCCGCTGCACGGTCATATCGTGGCCGCGGGCGGTGATGCGGCCTTCCTGATAGGCCAGCTGGTCGGGGCCGTAGTAGAACAGCTCATGCCCCCGCGCCTGGGCTTCCTCGGCCAGGCGGAAGCTGCTGTCAGCGTTGATGTTCACGCCCATGACCGGGTCCATCTGGAAGGCGATTTTCATGGCAGTATCCCTCGTAAGCTGCCCGAATACATGGCCCACAGAACGCCAGGGTTCAATGGGGCAGCTGCGGATCAGTCAAAGCCGATGGCGTTTTCGATGATCTCCACCGCGCCCGTGCCATCCACCAGCGCCGCGTCGAACCTGACTGGTGTCAGCTGGCCTTGCAGTTCGTTTTCCAGGTACTGCCCGGCGCTGGCATAGATCCGTTCCGCCTGCCGACGCGTGATCCGCATCGCCGCGCCGGCACTGGTGGAGCTGTGCTTCACCTCCACGAACACCAGTTCTTCGGGGCCGCGCAGGATCAGATCGATCTCGCCGCCCGGCCCGCGCCAGCGGCGCTCGGCCACGGTGTAGCCGCGGTTTTCATAGTGGCGTGCAACAATCTCCTCCGCTGCCTCGCCAGCCATATGGGCGCGGGCACCGCGGTGCTGGCGGGCGCCGGCCATGTCTCAGCTGCCCTTCGCCAGCTGCAAGGCCATTTGGTATACCTTGCGCCGGGGCAGCCCGTGCATCTCTGCGACGATCCCCGCAGCATCCTTGACCGAGTTGCCCAGCAAGGCGGCCTGCAGGTCGCTTTCCAGATCGCCCTCGCTGACTTCCGCCTCCCGAGCGCGATCGACCAGCAGAACGATCTCGCCCTTGACCGGGTTCTCCTCCAGCCCGGCAGCCAATTCCATCAAGGGTGCGCGGCGCACCTCTTCGAATTTCTTGGTCAACTCGCGGCACAACGCGGCAGGCCTGTCGCCCAACACCGCGGCCATATCGGAAACCGAAGCTGCCACCCGTTTAGGGGATTCATAGAAAATCAGCGTGCCGGGGATGTCTCGCAACTCCTCCAGCCGCTTGCGCCGGGCGCCGGAGGCATTGGGCAGAAAACCTGCAAAGAAAAACGCATCCGTTGGCAGCCCGGCCAGCGTCAGCGCCGTGACCGCAGCAGAGGCACCAGGGGCGCAAGTCACCGTATGGCCCGCCTCCGCCGCTGCGCGGCTCAGGTCAAAACCGGGATCAGCGATCAACGGCATCCCGGCCTCAGACGCATAGGCAACCGATTTCCCTTCATCAATCGCCTCCAGCAGTTTCAACCGCGCCCCGGTGCCGCTGTGATCATGGTAGGCGATGATCCGCCGCCCGCCCAAGGGGACACCGTGAATCTCCATCAGCTTGCGCAGCGAGCGTGTATCCTCAGCCGCGAGAACATCGGCCGATGCCAGCACATCCAGCGCCCGCAGGGTAATGTCGCGGGCGGTGCCGATCGGCGTGGCAACAAAGTACAGCCCGGGGGACAATATGACATTCTGGTGATTCAACGCTGGACCCGCCTTTTTGGTCGTTTATGATCCGCCCTTAAACCCACACGGCGCTGCAGCGCCGGGAGAACGGAGTTTCAAGCCATTATGTTTGCTGTTTTCAAACGCGCCCGCAAGGCGGCACTGACAGCCGCCGCAGCCGTTTCCGCCATTGCCCTCACCGCCTGTGATCCGATTGCCGTTGGCACCGGCCCGACAATCAATACCTCCAAACCCGTTCCGGTGGCGCTGCTGGTACCGCGCGGGTCCGCTCAGCAGGGCGACAGCGTGCTGGCAAAGAGCCTGGAAAATGCTGCCCGGATGGCCATCGCTGACCTCGACGGCGTGCAGATCGACCTGCGTGTTTATGATACCGCAGGCAGCCCTGAGGTTGCATCCGGCGCAGCGCAGCAGGCGCTGAACGACGGCGCCCGCGTCATTCTTGGCCCGGTTTACGCCGAAGCCGCGAATGCCGCGGGTATCGCGGCGCGGCAGCGCGGCGTGAATGTTCTGGCTTTCTCCAACAACCCGGCGATTGCAGGCGGTAATGTCTTCATTCTGGGACCGACCTTTGACAATACTGCCCAGCGGCTGACCAGCTTTGCCGCCCGCAACGGCAAGCGCAACATCCTGATTGTTGGCGGCAATGACGCCGCAGGCACTGCCGGACGCAGCGCGATCCAACGCGCCGCCAGCCAGAGCGGTGTGAACATTGCGGGGAGCGTTGGCTATGAGCTGTCGCAGCAAGGCGTGATCAATGCGATCCCCAATATCCGCTCCCAAGCAGCAAGTGCTGATGCAGTCTTCCTGACTTCGACCACGGCCGGCGCACTGCCGCTGCTGGCGCAGCTGCTGCCGGAAGCAGGCGTCGATCCGGCAGAAAAACAATACATCGGCCTGACCCGCTGGGACATCCCGCCCCAGACCCTCTCGCTGCCCGGCGTTCAGGGCGGCTGGTTTGCGCTGCCGGACCAAAGCAAGGTCCAGCAGTTCAGCGCCCGCTACCAGGCCAGCTATGGGGCCGCGCCGCATTCCATCGGCAGCCTGGCCTATGATGGCATTGCCGCCATCGGCGCTCTGGTTGCCGCAGGCAAGTCCGACGCGCTGACCGCGGGTGCCCTGACCCAAGGCGCAGGTTTCCAAGGGGCCGGCGGCATCTTCCGGCTGCGGTCCGACGGCACCAATGAGCGCGGCCTGGCAGTTGCCACCATCCAAGAGCAGAAGGTCGTGATCATTGACCCAGCCCCAAGCAGCTTCGCCGGCGCAGGCTTCTGAACCCGCCCGGACGGCGCAGCCATCAGCCAACGGCCATCCTGAACCGCTGGGTCCGCTGATTTGCGGCCCGGCGGACATCTTTGACGCGGTCAGCATCCGCGCGCAGATCAAAGCGCTGGCAGAGGACACCGCCCCAGCCGCCCTGCGCAGTGAAACGGTCAAGATCCTGAAGGCGGCCAACAAGGCCGGGCGCACCGCTATTGCCGAAGCCTTTGCCGAACAGCCCTTCGCTGCCCGGGAGCTGACACGCTCCTACACCTTTTTGACCGATGGACTGGTCACCACTGCTTTGTTTGTGGCCAGTGAAATGCTGCACCCCCTGGCGAACCCGACCCGGGGCGAACGGATCGCGGTGATGGCAGTTGGCGGTTACGGCCGGGGCGAAATGGCGCCGGCCTCTGACGTCGACCTGCTGTTCCTGACGCCTTACAAGATCACTGCCTGGGCGGAGAGCGTGATTGAATCCATGCTCTACATCCTGTGGGACCTGAGGCTGAAGGTCGGGCATGCCAGCCGGACCATCAAGGATTGCGTCCGGCTGGGCGGAGAGGATTACACCATCCGTACCGCGATGCTGGAGCACCGTTTCCTGGCAGGCCATGCACCGCTGGCCAAAGAACTGGACAAGCGCCTGAAAAAAGAGCTGTTCTCCCAGGACGCAGAAGAATTCGTCGATGCCAAACTGGCCGAACGCGATGCCCGCCACCTGAAACAGGGCCAGCGCTACATGGTTGAGCCCAACGTGAAGGAGGGCAAGGGCGGCCTCCGCGACCTGCAGTCGCTGTTCTGGATCGCAAAGTATCTCTATCAGGTTCAAGACGCCGAGGAGCTGGTGCCTCTCGGCCTGTTCCGCCCCGAGGAAATGGAGCTGTTCGCCAAGGCCGCAACCTTTCTGTGGGCAGTGCGCGCGCATTTGCATTTGGCGACCGGCCGCGCTACCGAGCAGCTGACCTTTGACCTGCAGGTCGAAGTTGCCAGCCGCATGGGATACGAAGACCGCGCCGGGCGCCGCGGCGTGGAGGTCTTCATGCAGGAATATTTCCGCCATGCCACCCGTGTCGGTGACCTGACCCGCATTTTCCTGACGAAACTTGAAGCCAGCCAGCAGAAAGGCGCGCCGCTGCTGGAGCGGATCTTCCGCCGCCGCCCCAGAATCAAGCCCGGCTACAAGGTGGTGCATAACCGGCTGGACGTGATCGACCCCAAGGAATTCCTCGAGGACCGGGTGAACCTGCTGCGGATCTTCGAGGAAGCGCTGCGCACAGGCATGCTGATTCACCCGGACGCGATGCGCCTGGTGACCGCCAACCTGCACCTGATCGACGAGGACATGCGCAACGACAAGGAAGCCCGGCGTATCTTCTTGGACCTGCTGCTGAAGCACGGTAATTCGGAACGCGCGCTCCGGCGCATGAATGAACTTGGCGTGCTGTCCGCCTTCCTGCCGGAGTTTGAGCCCATCGTGGCGATGATGCAGTTCAATATGTATCATTCCTACACGGTGGACGAGCACACCATCCAGGTAATCGCCAACTTTGCCGCCATCGAACGCGGCGAATTGGAAGACGAACTGCCGCTGTCGTCCGAAATCCTGCGCAAGGGGCTCAACCGCAAGGTGCTGATGGTTGCAATGCTGCTGCATGACATCGGCAAGGGCCGCGAGCAGGATCACTCCATCCTGGGTGCTCAAATTGCCCGCAAGGTCGCGCCGCGGCTGGGCCTGAAACCCTCGGAATGCGAGACCGTGGAATGGCTGGTGCGCTATCACCTGCTGATGTCCGACATGGCGCAGAAACGCGACATCGCCGACCCCCGTACCGTGCGCGATTTCGCCAAGGCAGTACAGACGGTGAAACGGCTGGACTTGCTGTTGCTGCTGACCGTCTGCGACATCCGAGGCGTTGGCCCGGACACTTGGAACAACTGGAAGGCGGCCCTGCTGCGCGCGCTTTACGGCCAGACCCGCGCGGCGCTGGAGGGCGGCATGGAGGCGTTGAACCGCGAACACCGCGGCGCGTCGGCCAAGAAGGCCCTGCGCGATGCGCTGCCGGACTGGTCCAAGGCCGATCTCAAGACCGAAACCGCCCGCCACTACCCGCCATACTGGCACGGGTTGCATGTGACCGCGCATGTGGATTTTGCTGAAATGCTGCGCGATTACACCGCCAAGGGCGACCCGGGTGAGGTGATGATCCGGCTCTATCCGGATGTGGAACGCGACGCGACCCGGGCCTGCTTTGTGATGGAAGATCACCCGGGCATATTTGCCCGCATTGCCGGTGCACTGGCCCTGGTCGGGGCCAACGTTGTGGATGCACGCTCCTACACAACCAAGGACGGATATGTGACCGATGCCTTCTGGATCCAGGACAGCGAAGGCCACCCTTTCGACCCGATCCGCCTGCACCGGCTGAAGCAGATGATCGAAAAAACCCTGAAAGGCGAGGTCATCACCCGCGACGCGCTGAAATCCCGCGACAAGATCAAGAAGCGCGAGAAAGCCTTCAAGGTGCCGACCCATATCACTTTCGACAACGAGGGGTCGGAGATCTACACCATCATTGAGGTCGATACCCGCGACCGGCCCGGGCTGCTCTATGATCTTGCCCGGACTCTTGCCTCTGCCAACGTCTATATTGCCAATGCGGTGATTGCGACCTATGGCGAGCAGGTGGTGGATGCCTTCTATGTTAAGGACATGTTCGGCTTGAAGTACTACTCGGAATCCAAACAGCGGACGCTGGAGAAGAAACTGCGCGAGGCCATTGCCGAAGGCGCCAAGCGGGCGGATACATGAAACCGATCAAATTGCTGTCGGGTTTCCTGACCGTGGGGTTCTGGACGCTGGCAAGCCGTCTGCTGGGGTTTGCCCGCGAGATCCTCATTGCTGCTTTCATCGGCCCGGGGCCGGTGCTGGACGCCTTTATTGTCGCATTCCGCCTGCCCAACATGTTCCGCCGCTTCTTCGCCGAGGGCGCCTTCAACGCAGCCTTTGTCCCGGCCTTTTCAAAACGGTATGAGGCCGGCGAGGACGCCCGGTCTTACGCCCAGCAGGCCTTCAACCTGCTCGCAGCGGCGGTTCTTGCCCTGGTTGGTCTGGGCATGGTGTTCATGCCGGGGCTGGTGTGGCTGACGGCGGGCGGCTTTGTCGGCGATGCACGATTTGATCTGGCCGTGGGATACGGCTACATCGTCTTTCCCTACATCCTGTTCATGTCACTGGCAGCCCTGTTCTCCGGCGTCCTGAACGCCACCGGGCGCTTTGCTGCCGCAGCGGCAGCACCAGTGCTGCTAAATATATTTGCCTGCACGGCAATGACGGCCGGAGCGATCCTGGGCGGCGACGTGGTGGTTTGGCTGGTCTGGACGATCCCGGTTGCCGGTGTGGCCCAGCTGGCGCTGGTCTGGGCGGCCGCCGAAAGGGCCGGCGTTTCCCTGCGCCCCGGCCTGCCGCGCTGGAACAGCGAGATGCGCGATCTGGTGCGGGTGGCCGTGCCTGCCGCGCTGGCCATGGGCGTTACCCAGATCAACCTGGTGGTCGGGCAATACGTGGCCTCAGACATCGAAAAGGCCGCCAGCTGGCTGTTCATTGCCGACCGCTTGTACCAGCTGCCGCTGGGTGTTGTGGGCATAGCCGTTGGCATTGTGCTGCTGCCCGCCCTGTCGCGCCGCCTGCGGGCTGGCGACGGCGCAGGCTCGCAGGACGCCCTTTCGCGCGCCGGGGAGTTCTCGCTGCTGCTGGCGGTGCCTTCCGCCGTGGCCTTCATCACCGTGCCGCTGCCGCTGGTCTCGGTCCTCTATGAACGCGGCGCCACCGGCCCCGAAGATGTCGCCGCCATCGCCGTCGCGGTTGCCATTTATGGTGCGGGCCTGCCGGCCTTCATGCTGCAAAAGGTGCTGCAGCCGCTCTATTTCGCCCGCGAGGACACCAGGACCCCGTTCCGTTATGCGCTGGTGGCGATGGCGGTGAACGCCGCCCTGGCCTTTGGCCTCAAGCCGGTGCTGGGCTGGATCGCCCCCGCCATTGCCGCCTCCGCTGCAGGCTGGGCCATGGTGGCTCTGCTGGCGCTCGGCACCCGCAGCATGGGGGAGGACGCCCGGTTCGATACCCGCTTCCGCCGCCGCGCCTGGCGTATCCTGGCCGCTTCTGCCGTGATGGGCGCGGTGCTTTATACCGTGGCCGAAACGGCGGGCTGGCTGTTCACGCTGGACTACTGGCGTTACCTGTCCCTGCTCGGGCTAGTGGTGCTGGGCGGCGCGGTCTACTTTACTGTTGGCCAGGCCCTGGGCGCCTTCCGCCTGTCGGAATTCCGCTCCGCTCTCAGCCGCCGGAAACAGGCCTGATCCCGCAAGCCAGCTCCTCATAGGATAACAAGCCTTCAGGTGAGGCCTGCCCCTGAGACGCTTCTACGCCGGAGCCTGCCGTGCTTCGGAGCAGTTTCGCCACCGTTGGGAAATGCCGCCTTAAAGGTGCCCTGAGCGCTCCGGTGTCAATCGTGGCGGATGCGGTTGCGGATCCGTGCCCAGCCGCCCGGCGCCAAGAAGAACGAAAGCCCGAAGCCGGTGGCAAAGCCGCTCAGGTCTGCAACCCAATCCTTCTGGCCTCCAAACAGCAGCCCGAACAGCAATTGCGCGCCCATCAGGAAGGCAATCAGCGAAAAGGCCCGGCTCTGCTGCGCCCCGACAGAGGCCAGCGAGCGCCACAACAGGAAAGTGAACGCGCCAATCAGCCCGTAAACCGCGGGGAAACCGCCCACCAGCGGCACCGGCGAAGTGACCAGCAGAGCGTAGCCCAAGGCGCCGCCGGCCCCGGACAGCAGGAAGATGATGACCATCGCCAGATCGCCCATCACCTCGCCCACCATCTTGCCCATCGCCAGCACAAAAACGCAGACAAACAGCGCGTGGGTAAAGGCGCCATGCACGAAGATATAGGAAAGAAAGCGCTTCAGATGCTCCGGTACCCAGCGCCCGCTTTCCTGCATCCACCAGAAGATATCGCTGGAAAACGCATAGGACTGCACCGCCTCCAGCCGCCAGCCAATTGCCTCCGGCCCGCCGAGGATACCGCGGGCTCCCAGCGAGAACACCGCCTCTATCCCGATGATGATCAGCACCAGCGCCACCACGGCGGCGGGCAGCGGGTTGACAGGGGCGTTATGTGGCTGGCTGCTCATCCTGGCTCCTTGCGGCACGGAATCCCCCGCGCCTGTTGACCTATCCTGGCCTCATGGGTAAGCGACGATGGTGCATAATTCCAGACGGGAGTTTCCGCGATGAGCGAAACCAGCTTCACCCCGCGCGTGTTTTCGGGGATCCAGCCTTCGGGCAACCTGCACTTGGGGAATTACCTCGGTGCACTGAAGCGCTTCGTCGACTGGCAGGCCAAAGATATGGAGACCATCTTCTGCATGGTCGACCTGCATGCGATCACCGTCTGGCAAGACCCCGCGGATCTGAAGAAATCCACCCGCGAGCTCTGTGCCGGTTTTATCGCCTCAGGCATTAACCCGGAAGAGTCAATCCTGATCAACCAGTCGCAGGTTCCCGAGCACGCGCAGCTGGCCTGGGTGTTCAACTGCGTTGCCCGCATGGGCTGGATGCAGCGGATGACCCAGTGGAAAGACAAGGCGGGCAAAAACCAGCAAAACGCTTCCCTGGGATTGCTGGCCTACCCGGCGCTGATGGCGGCGGACATTCTGATCTACCACGCCACCCATGTGCCCGTGGGCGAGGACCAGAAACAGCATCTGGAGCTGACCCGCGACATCGCTATCAAGTTCAATCATGACTACGGCGTCAACTTCTTCCCGGAGACTGAGCCGGTGATCGAAGGCGCAGCTACCCGGGTCATGTCCCTGCGCGACGGCTCCAAGAAGATGTCGAAATCAGACCCCTCGGATGCCAGCCGCATCAACCTGACCGATGACGCCGATGCCATCGCCAAGAAGATCCGCAAGGCCAAGACCGACCCGGAAGCGCTGCCCTCCGAAGCGGATGGCCTGGAAGACCGCTCCGAGGCGCGCAACCTGATCAACATTTACGCCGCGCTGAATGAGCAGACCGTGGAACAGGTCCTGGCCGACGTCGGCGGCCGCCAATTCTCGGAGTTCAAGCCGATGCTGGCGGATCTGGCGGTTTCCAAACTGGCGCCGATCTCTACTGAGATGGCGCGGCTGATGCAGCATCAGGACGAGATCGACAAGATCCTGGCCCGCGGCGCCGAACGCGCGCGCGCGATTACTGCACCGATCCTGCGGCAGACCTATGACATCATCGGTATGGTGCCCCCGCCGGCGGTCTGACGCTCAGCCGCCAGCGGATAACTGCCTGATCCAAGCCGCCCCTTGCCCGGGGCGGCTTTTCTTTTTGCGGCGCAATGCGCAACTTTTTCTGAGCTTATCCGTTACCCTTGTGCGGCCATGTGCCGGAACAAGAAAGGAACCGTAATGAAACCGGGAATTTTCAAATCATCCACGGCGCTGGCAGTGATGGTCTCGCTGGCGGCCCCGATGCCCGCCCTGTCGCAGAACCAGGGCGGCAAGCAGATTGACCTCAGCCAGATGTCCGCCGCAGAGATCGGCGATCTCGTGGACCGCTGTCGCAAGCGTGCGGAACGGCGGCAGAGAAAGCTGGAGGCCGGTCGGGACGTCGAGGAGAAGAGCGGCAAGGTCGCAAGATTCTGTCAGTCCTATGGCGAAGGCGCCTTTGACCCCGCCCTGCCCGCGGATCTGCGGTCCGCCAGTGTTCTGGCAGGCATCGGCGCTGCGGAGGCAGAGGTGACGGTGTCCACTGATCAGGCAGCCGAAGCGCAGGCAGAGGCTGTATCGGAAGCCCAAACCGAAACAGTCAGCGAAGATCAACCCCAGGCTGACGCTGCAGCGGAAACCGCCGGGCAGCAGGACGCGCAGGAACAGCCTGCAGAGGCCGAAGCGCAAGGAGAAGCTGAAGCTCAGGCTGAAGCCGAGGAACAAGCACTGGCAGAGGCGTTGGCACAAGAAGAAGCTGAAGCGAAGGCCGTTGCCGAAGCACAAGCCGCAACAGAACAGGCTCAATCAGAAGCAGCCGCGCAGGCAGCGGCAGAAGAACAGGCCGCAGCTGAAGAACAAGCTGCAGCAGAACAGGCTCAAGCGGAAGCGGCGGCACAGGCTGCAGCCGAGGAACAGGCCCAGGCAGAAGCTCAGGCGGAAGCCGAAGCGCAGGCTGAGGCTGAGGTACAAACCGACCCCCAGGCTGACGGCAGCGGCGAGGCATCCGCAGGCGCCAGCGCCGAGGAGATCGCTGCGGACCTTGCCCAGTCACAAGGCGGGACGGCTGAAGAAACCGACAATCCCGAACTGGTTGAACAGGACAGCCAGGCCCAGGCTGATGCCCTGGCCGAGGAAAGCAGCGAGCCCGCTGCCGCCGCCGCGGCAGCCGTGGACGGCGCTGTTTCCGAAGGCGAAGCCGAAGTGACCGAAGAAGTAGTCACCGAGGAAACCGCGCGCAGCTCTGACGAGGAATTCGAAACCGAAGTCAATGAAAACGCCCAGGCAGAGGCCCAGGCACCCGCCCCGCAGGCCAATGCCGCCACTGAGGAGGACAGCGGCCTGTCGACCCGCGAGCGCAACGCCCTGCTTGGCCTTGGCGCCCTGGCGATCGGAACGCTGCTCAACAACGGCGGCAAGGTGGTCTCCAACTCCGGCGACCGCGCCATTGTCGAGCAGGACGGCCAGTACCGCGTCCTGAAAGACGATGATGCGCTGCTGCGCCAGCCGGGCTCCAACGTGACCACCTACCGCTTCCAGGACGGCTCCACCCGCACCGTAGTGGTGCGCGAGAACGGTGTTGAGGTGGAAACCATCCGCTCCGCCGAGGGCCGCGTGCTGCGCCGCACCAAACTGCTGCCGGACGGGCGCAGCGTGGTGCTGTTCGACGACACCCAGAAGGCCGAGCGCGTGGTGGTCAATGAGCTGCCGCAGGTGCAGGACAACCGCCGCGCCTTCTCCAGCACCGATGCGGTCTCGGCTGAGGACCTGGCCGCAGCACTGGCCGCCCAGGAAGCCAAGACCGTGGACCGCCGCTTCTCGCTGGCGCAGATCCGCAACATCGACGCGGTGCGCCGCCTGACGCCGGTGATCAACGTGGATTCGGTGAATTTCGACACCGGCTCCTCGGTGATCCGCCCGCAGGAGGCGGAGGAGCTGGCGACCCTGGGCAACGCCCTGCGCGAGCTGATTGACCGCAACCCGGGCGAGGTGTTCCTGATCGAGGGCCACACCGACGCCGTGGGCGCCGCAACTTACAACCTGGCCCTGTCGGACCGGCGCGCCGAAACCGTGGCGCTGGCGCTGACCGAGTATTTCGGCGTGGCACCGGAAAACATGGTGGTGCAGGGTTACGGCGAAAGCGACCTGGCCGTAAGCACCCTGAACGCCGAGCGCGCCAACCGCCGCGTCGCGGTGCGCCGCATCACCCAGCTGCTGGGCAATCCGGGCTGATTGGCCTGAAACGATACGGCATCCGGCGGGCACGTCCCGCCGGGTGTTTCACTATTACTCTGCCGGTGTCTTCTTCCGCGACAGCAGCCCGTATTTCAGCGCAAACCGATTCCAGGAAAACCGCCTCCGGCTGGGTGCCGTCTTCAGCGTCCCCGCAGTGCGGTCAAACTCATACATGTCGATGGCCCGTTCGGCGCAGCCGCAGGCCTCGCCCAGTCCAACCTTCTTGTAATAGAAATTCTCGAAGTTCTCAGGTTTCTGCATAGCATCCTCCGATATCTGGACAGGCTAGCGCAGAAACACCCGAACGCAAAACCGCGCCGCGGTCAGAGCCCCTTGACCCCGCTGAGCGTCAGGTCCGCCACCAGCCCGGCATAATCCTCGCGCGCCTTTGATCCGGCGCCGGAATTCCACATATAATACCAGTTCAGCATGCCAAAGACGGACATGGTGGCGCCGCGCAGCTTGGCCGCGTCACCGTTGAAAATCTCCGGTGCCACATCCTTCAGCGCATCACTCATGAACTGTACCATCTCGCGCTGGTAGCCGCGCAGATGCTTCTGCTGCTCCTCCGGCAGCGCCCCCATCGCGCCCAGCTGCACCTGATGCTCATGGTCGGCGCCCTGATAGGCCAGCATGATCTCCGACACGATGCGGCGCAGCCGGTCCTCGGCACCAAGACCCTCCAGATCCACTCGGCAGACCCGGTCGCGCAGCTCGCAAAGGTAAGTATCAAGGAGGCCGTAGAGCACGGCATCCTTGCTGTCGTAATAGTGGTAGATGTTTGCCTTGGAGATCCCGCATTCGCGCGCCAGCTGGGTCATCGACGCACGGTCGTAGCCGGACTCGGCAAACACTTTGGCTGCCGACTTCAGGATCTGCGCGCGTTTCTCATCGTGGTCTTTTGCGATCGTGCGGGCCAAGGCTCACTCTCCCGGGTCAGGTCTTGCTGCGGTTGTCGACGACGCGCCTGGCCTTGCCCTGGCTGCGCTCGACGGACCCCGGGTCGCCTACAATGATCTCGGTCGAAACGCCAACCATATCCTTGATCCGCTTGGTCAGCATCCGCGCCGCCGCGGTCTTGCTCAGCTCATCGGCGGCATCCGGATTGGCCTCCACAAACACCCGCATCGCGTCCATGCGGCCGGATTTGTAGAGCTCGATCTGGTAGTAGGGCGCCAGGCCGCCGGTCGCCAGCAGCTGCTCCTCCACCTGGCTGGGGAAGACGTTGACGCCACGAAGAATGATCATGTCATCGCTGCGGCCGGTGATCTTTTCCATCCGCCGCATCGACCGCGCAGTGCCCGGCAGCAACCGTGTCAGGTCGCGGGTGCGGTAGCGCACCATCGGCAGGCCTTCCTTGGTCAGCGTGGTGAACACCAGCTCGCCCAGTTCGCCATCCGGCAGCACTTCGCCGGTCTGCGGGTCGATGATTTCCGGCAGGAAGTGATCCTCCCAGATCACCGGGCCGTCCTTCGTCTCGACACATTCGCTGGCCACGCCCGGCCCCATGATCTCGGACAGGCCGTAGATGTCGACCGCGTGCATGTCGAAGGCCTCCTCGACCTCGCGGCGCATTGCGTCGGTCCAAGGCTCAGCGCCGAAGATGCCGACCTTCAGAGAGCTTTCGCGCGGGTCGAGGCCCGCCTTGCGGAACTGCTCAAGGATGTTCAGCATGTAGGAGGGCGTCACCATGATCCCGTCGGGCCTAAAATCAGTAATCAGCCCGACCTGTTTTTCGGTCTGGCCGCCCGACATCGGCACCACGGTCGCGCCCAGGCGCTCGATCCCGTAATGCGCGCCCAGACCGCCGGTGAACAGCCCGTAGCCATAGGCGTTGTGCACCATGTCGCCCTTGCGCAGACCGGCAGCGCGCAGGGACCGCGCCACCAGGTCGGCCCAGTGCGAGATGTCATTTGCGGTGTAGCCCACCACCGTCGGCTTGCCCGTGGTGCCCGAGGAGGCATGCAGGCGGAGGATCTGCTCGCGCGGGACCGCAAACAGGCCGAAGGGATAATTGTCCCGCAGGTCGTTCTTGTAGGTGAAGGGGAACTTGGCCAGGTCCTTCAGCTCCTGCAGATCGTCCGGGTGCACGCCCGCCTCGTCGAACCGCTGCTTGTACATCGGCACGTTGTCATAGGCGTGGCGCACCGACCACTTCAGCCGCTCCAGCTGCAGGCTGCGGATTTCGTCGATCGAGGCAATCTCGATCTGGTCCAATTCACCCTCCTTGGGGCTCAGATCTTCCATGGCGTCCTCCACACCTTATTCGTCGAACAACTGGCCCTTGATCGCGCGGGAAAAGCCCCGGAACTCCGCGATCTGCTGGCCGTCCTGATTGGTCACTGTCACGTCGTAAATGCCGCTGCGCCCGGTCAGCGAAACCTCGCGCGCGGTGGCGATCAACCGGTCGCCCAGCCGTCCCGGCGCGGTGAAGCTGATCACGTTGTGCTGCGCCACGGTCGACTGGTTGCGGCTGTTGCAGGCAAAGGCAAAGGCGCTGTCGGCCAGCATGAAGGTGACACCGCCGTGGCAGATGCCGTGGCCGTTGCAATGGTGCTGGGCGATGGTCAGCTCCAGCGTGGCCTCGCCCTCATCCACATGTGTGATCTCCATCCCCGCCCATTTGGACGCGTGGTCCTCGGCCCACATGGCGGCTGCGGATTTCTCGGCGCGCTCTTTCGGGGTCATGGTCATTTGCCTTTGAACGCGGGGGCGCGTTTTTCCAGGAAGCTGGCCACGCCCTCGGCGTAATCCGCGCTTTCTCCGCAGGTCTTCATCGCGTCCGCCTCGATCTCCAGTTGGTCGGACAGCGTGTTGACCGCAGCCGCCTGAATGCACTGCTTGGTCAGCCCCAGACCCAGCGTCGGGCCATTTGCGAATTTCTCCGCCAAGCCGCGCGCCTCGGCCATCAGATCCTCATCCGGCAGCGCCTTCCAGATCAGGCCCCAGTCTTCGGCCTTCTTCGCAGGCAGCGGCTCAGCGGTCAGCGCCAGCCCCTTGGCGCGCGCCTCGCCCAGCAGCCGCGGCAGGTGCCAGCTGCCGCCGGTGTCCGGGATCAGGCCCACCTTGGAAAACGATTGAATGAACTTGGCGCTCTCACCCGCCAGCACCATGTCGCAGGCCAGCGCCAGATTGGCGCCTGCCCCGGCGGCCACGCCGTTCACCGCGCAGATCACCGGGAAATTCAGCGAACGGATCAGCCGCACCAGCGGTGCATAGAATGTGCGCACGGTCTGGCTCAGGTCCGGCGGCCCGTCCATCTTGCGCGGATCGCGGTCGCCCAGGTCCTGCCCGGCGCAGAAGCCGCGTCCGGCGCCCGTCAGCAGCACCGCGCGGGCCCCGCCGTCACGCGCGGCCTCCAGCGCGGCGCGCAAGGCGTTGTGCATTTCCTCGTTGAAACTGTTCAGCCGGTCCGGACGGTTCAGGGTGATCTCCACCCAGGTCCCGTGGTCCTCCACCAGAATCGTATCGCTCATCGCTCCCTCACCCTGTCAGCGGTGCATTTGACAAATTCCTTGCATAAACCGACCGGACGGTCAATATATCTCAGCATCGGATTCCAGCCAGCCGGCCCCCTGCCGGCCTGACGAAAAGGACAGCATCATGAGCCTTCTAGAGATTTCCAGCTTTGCAGCGGGTCAATGGGTCGCACCGGGCGCAGGTGCCCGCAACATCGCCAGCGCCATCACCGGCGAGGTAATCGCCAGCGCCGGCAATGACGCGCTCGACGTGCAAGGAATGCTCGACTATGCCCGCACCGTTGGCGGCGCAAACCTGCGCAAGCTGACCTTCCACGACCGCGCCCGGATGCTGAAGGCGCTCGCCGGCCACTTGAACCAGCACAAGCAAGCGCTCTATGACCTGTCGTTCAACACCGGCGCCACGCAGTCCGACCATATGATCGACATTGACGGCGGCATCGGCACCATGTTCGTCTTTGCCTCCAAGGGCCGCCGCGAGATGCCGGACGCCCATGTCTACCTCGACGGCGACGTGGAGCAACTGAGCCGCAACGGCACTTTCCTGGGCCAGCACATCTGTACCCCGCTGCGCGGTGTCGCGGTGCATATCAACGCCTTCAACTTCCCGGTCTGGGGCATGCTGGAGAAACTGGCCCCCACCCTGCTGGCCGGTGTCCCCGCCATCGTGAAACCGGCCACCAACAGCTGCTACGTGACCGAGCTGGCGGTGAAACTGATGCTCGACAGCGGCATCCTGCCCGAAGGCGCGCTGCAGCTGGTTTCCGGCGGGCTTGGCGACATGCTGGACAATCTGACCATGCAGGACGTGGTCAGCTTCACCGGCTCCGCCAATACCGCGCTGAAGCTGCGCGCCAACCCGGTGATCCTGGAAAACTCGGTCCGCTTCGTGGCCGAACAGGACAGCCTCAACGCGTCTATCTTGGGCCCCGACGCGCAGCCCGGCACGCCGGAGTTCGACCTCTTCGTCAAGGAAGTCAGCCGCGAGATGACCACCAAGGCGGGCCAGAAATGCACCGCCATCCGCCGCATCATCGCGCCCCAGGCGCAGGTGGATGCGGTGATCGAAGCGCTCTCTGCCTGCCTGGCGAAGACCAAGATCGGCGATCCGCGCCTGGAAACCACCCGCATGGGCGCGCTGGTCTCGAACAGCCAGAAACGCGACGTGCTGGAAAAGGCCGCAATCATCGGCAAGGAAGCCGAGCGCGTCTATGGCGACCCCGACAGCTTCATCGTGGAGGGCGCCGACGCCGAAAAAGGCGCCTTTGTGCCGCCGATGCTGTTCCACTGCGCCGATCCGGACAACGCACAGCGCGTGCACGACACCGAAGCCTTCGGCCCCGTCTCCACCATCATGGGCTACCGGGATCTGGATCACGCCATCGATCTGGCCAACCGCGGCCAGGGCTCGCTGGTGGCCTCGGTCATCACACATGACCCGGCCGTCGCCCGCGAGGTTGCCATCGGCGCCGGCGCCTACCACGGCCGCCTGTACTTCAACAACCGCGACTCGATGAAGGAATCGACCGGCCACGGCTCCCCCCTGCCCCACATGGTGCACGGCGGCCCGGGCCGGGCCGGCGGCGGCGAGGAAATGGGCGGCGTGCGCGGCGTCAAACACTACATGCAGCGCACCGCCATCCAGGGCTCGCCCGACATTCTGTCGGCAATCGGCGAAAAATGGGTCCCCGGCGGCACCGAGATCGAAGGCCCCGCACACCCCTTCACCCGCAAGTTCGGCGAGCTGGCGATTGGCGAGACCCTGCATACCGCCCCGCGCACCGTGACGCTGGAGGATATCGAGACCTTCGCCCATTTCACCGGCGACACCTTCTATGCCCACATGGACGACGCAGCCGCCAAGCGGAACCCGTTCTTCCCGGGCCGCGTCGCGCATGGCTACCTGCTGTTGTCCTTTGCTGCGGGCATGTTCGTGCAGCCGGACGAGGGCCCGGTTCTGGCCAACACCGGCCTCGACAATCTGCGCTTCATGAAACCCATTTCCGCCGGCGACAGCATCAAGGTCCGCCTCACGGTCAAGAAAAAGACCCCGCGCAACGAGGAATACGGCGAGGTCCGCTGGCACGTGACGCTAACCAACCAGGACGATGAGATCGCAGCGGAGTATGAACTGCTCACCATGAACGCCTTTTAAAGTGGTGAAAAGTGGCAGGGCAGCGGTTACGCTGTCCTGCGCCCGGACTGGTCTAACCGGTCCGGGCGTTCTATATTTATCCCTATGAACGAACAGCATAACCCCTGGTTTGACGCCACCGTCCAGCAACTGAACGATCCGCAGAACCAGCGGGTCTGGTCGGTGATCGTTTCGCTGTTCGGTGATCTCGCTCAGGAAAAGGGGGCCCAGATCAGCGGCAGCGCCCTGACCCGCATCATTACGCCGATGGGGATAAAGCCCGAAGCAATCCGGGTGGCCCTGCACCGGCTGCGCAAAGACGGCTGGATTGAAAGCAGCCGCGCGGGCCGCGCCTCTGTCCATTACCTGACCGAATACGGCCGCAACCAGTCTGCTGCGGTCACCCCGCGGATCTATGAGCGCCATGCCGCCGCGCCAAGCGAGTGGCACCTTCTGATCGCCGAAGATGGCGCAGGCCAGGCAACCCTGGATGAGGTCCTGCTGCTGCCCAGCTACGTGGCGGTGAACCGCACCGCCGCTCTGGGCCATGGCCCGATGCCGCGCAACCTGGACGATTTAATGGCCGCCGGGGTGAGTTCCATCGCGGTGCCGGAATGGCTCAAGTTGCGCCTGTTTCCAGAGCACCTGCGCGACGCCTGCGCGGCCCTTCAGCTGGATTTGAAAAAGATATCCGCGCCGCCGGCGGGCCTGACGCCCGCGCAGACCGGCACCCTGCGGACCCTTCTCGTGCACCGCTGGCGCCGCGTGGTGCTGCGCCATCCGGACCTGCCGCCGGGCTTCCACCCTGCGGACTGGGCCGGCGAGTCTTGCCGGGCGCTGGTATTCGCCCTTCTGGATAAGCTTCCCCGCCCGGACCTGACCGCCCTCGACGGACTGTCCGAATAAGCGCCGCTTATGCCAGCCCGCCCTGCCGCGTGGCATCAGAAAGGGGCTACGTTTTTGTCAACCAACCGATAGCCTATTGAAATCAAACTATTTTCAGTCTGGAAAGAAAAAATCTCACGAGAATCCGCGTTTCTGCCCTTTTTCCGCTTGACCCGGCAGGCGGCATTCCGTAAATCGCCTCCACACAGAGCGGCGGAGTAGCTCAGTTGGTTAGAGCAGCGGAATCATAATCCGCGTGTCGGGGGTTCAAGTCCCTCCTCCGCTACCATAACTCACTGTTTTAAAACGATTTTTCAGGATCGTTTGCCAGTGAGAAAGCCTCCAGATAAGTTACACACCGAGCAGGACGTGACGAGTGTCTGGAAATTCAAAGAACAAAATCTCTAAGCTGAAGCAGGTCAGAACCAGACTGGCGATCTATCAGACAGGCCGTAGCCCGTTTTGGTTCGTGCGGCTCTGGGATCCGGTCGCGAAGAAGCACGTCCGGAAATCCACGAAAGAAACCAGCAGGATAGAGGCAACAGAAGCCGCAATCGAGTTTGCGGATGCGTACAAGAAGAACGTCGACCCATCCCTAGCTGCCGTGAAGGACCGAAGCTTCGAGTCGTATGCCCGTAAGCTTGACGCGTTCAACAAGGCCAAGGGCGGGAATGAACGAAGCTATTCCGACGGCCACAAGATTCTATTTCGTGAAGGCGACGGCCTGATCTCATATTTCGGCAAGTACGACGTCGCCAAGATCACTTCAGGCGAGATGCGGGATTAGGCGAAGGGCTCGACGCCATTGATCTTCGCCGTGGCAATGAGCGAAGCGATGCAGCCCCAGGCGCGGCCGCCTTCATCATGGCCGGCGAATAGCGCGTTCTTTCTTGTCAGGGCGAT
>NZ_JAHVJA010000005.1 GCF_019801465.1 Leisingera daeponensis | reverse complement strand
ATCGCCCTGACAAGAAAGAACGCGCTATTCGCCGGCCATGATGAAGGCGGCCGCGCCTGGGGCTGCATCGCTTCGCTCATTGCCACGGCGAAGATCAATGGCGTCGAGCCCTTCGCCTACCTCAAGGCCACCCTCGAAGCCATCGCTGCAGGTCACCCTGCCAGCCGGCTCGACGAGCTCCTGCCCTGGAACTTCCCACCGTCAAGCTGATCCCGCGTGAGGCGGGGGCAACGCTTACGGTCATACGATGCCAGTTTCATGCTGCGCCCTCGACGAGCGGCAGCTTTTGATCGCGGCACCGCGGCGAAAATCGTGGCCTGATCTAGCGACAGTAAGGGATTCGCGAAGGTCGCTCTCTGCGCGTCTGCTCGGCCAATACGTCAATCTTCTCGGTAACTATGTGCAGAACTTTGTGCCAATGGGAATGTGGGTGGATGAAGAGGCCGGGCGTGACTGGCAGGGTTGGTGGACTGTCTTCTATTGGGGCTGGTGGATCGCCTGGTCGCCGTTTGTCGGCCTGTTCATCGCCCGTGTGTCCAAGGGGCGAACCCTGCGCGAGTTTGTTGTGTCCTTGCTGATCGTTCCGCCGCTAGTGACCATGTTCCTGCTGGCGATGTTCGGTGGCAACGCGGTCAGCATCGAATTGCAGGGGGCGGGCGGTATCATCGAAGCCGTGAACGAAAGCCCGACCCTGGCGCTTTACGCAACGCTTGAGGGCATGGACGTTGGCATCTGGGGCACTGCCTTCGCGGCAACCCTCTCTTATCAAACCACCCTAAACTGTCCCATTGGCGCTGATGTCAGACAGGCTGTTATTAACTCGACGCAAGTTCCAAGCTATCCCTAAAAGCAGTTGTTAAAGCCCCAGTTTTGATCGGGTTGCCACAACACTGGAATGGAACTTGTATCCTTTTTCCATCCCGGAATATTTTTTAATTCCAGAGTGTTTTCCTGCCAGCGGCCACCATTCCGTGTCATCAGACCAACTTCTCCAAACTGTTCCCCAACGGTCGACAACATGGGAAATGCATGCTTGCTCGCCAAGGCTTTTTCCTGCCCGGTTGCCATTAGGCCAGTACCAGGACAGCTGATGGCACACACGCCCTTGGGAGTCGACTTTCCATTCCCCGGCGCCGAGGCTGTCACTGTTGTCGCCGCACCAAGCGCGGGCTTGCTGGTTGGGCGAGTAGTAGATGCCGCCATTGCACCCTTCGGCCCAGACATCAGTTTTCCCAGCATAGATACTCGCTACAAGTTGCGGGGGCGCAGGCTTGGCGCTGCGGGGCTTTGGGTCCGCAACAACAAGAGACGGGATGGTGCCCAAAAGAGCTGCGGCCATCAGTTTTATAGTAATCTTCATGTGAACCCCACTAAGCATACTAGCCCAAACTCGGATCTTCTTTCGGGTGAAACTCCCTTGGGGTTAAGTTGATAGAACGCTTCCGGAGAGAAACAATAATTTTTTTGAATCTGCATCATACTCCGCGCGTCGAACCGGATTTCTCGATTAATCCAGGCAATCAGCCATTATTGTTTCCGCTCTCTCGCCAGGTCTTGCCGGTGCGGCGTCGGCCTCCTGCAGCAAGTTGACATTACCGGTCCTCCAGTAATTGGGACTGATTCTTCTCGCGCTAAAATCTGACACGCCACTTGTGTCAACAGTGCCGCCAAAACAGTGGAACTGTCGCTTGAGCTTTGAGCTCAAAGCGAAAGTTCGGCTAAAATTTGAGGAAATTTTGACAAGCCCTGCCTCGTTAGGGGACATTGTAGGCCATGTAGCCTGATCTGCTTGTCATGGGTGGAACTCTGTGGGGCCGGGCGCCGCGCATTCTAGATAGCAGTGTTGGCCTGCAAAGGGGTCGGGGGACCGTGTCTGACAGTAGTGTTGATCTTTGCCTTGCTGGTGTGTGCCTGGCGGCTTTTGAAGTGCAGTGCAGCTGCGTTCGGAGGGCGGTCGTTTGAAGCGGTTTTCCTTTCATCAGGACAGGCTTCAATCCGTGGCGTCGTCTGGCAGGGTATTTGCGGATCCCAAGCGGGTCCGGGCTCGTCGGGTGAGGGCTGTTTTTTTTGCCTTGGTAACGGCCGTCATTTGCTGGGCTGTGCTGTTTCTTGATGGCTCGTTTTCTTTGCAGTCCGCAATTCGGGAGCTGAATCCCTTCCACGATGGCGAGCAAAGCCATGTCTCTCTTGCGGTGAACGGTTCCAGTCATCCCAACCACGTGCATCTGGCTTCGGCAACTTCAGAGCCCAGATCAGAAACCCACTGTGAAAATGGGCGCAAACAGCCCCTGTTTTCGGCTATGGCAGACACGGCAGCTCCTAAGGTGTTTGGCCATGTGCCTGTGTCCTCTGAAGAAGCATTTTTATCGCTGGATGATAGTTGCGGCCAAATTGGCGTGATCGTGCCTGAATGGATCAGTATCGTCGAAGAAAAAGGCCGCCCTGCAGTATCGGTTATCAGCAAGGATACCCGGATTGCCGTGGAAGAGTACATTGCAAGGGCCGCGTTGCGTCCGCAGCTTCTGCCGGTCATTTTGCTGGGAGAGGCAAGGCAGAAGGGAGACTTTCTGGATAGCCTCGCAGATACAGAGCGAGCGGAGGCGCTTGCCGCAGATATGGCCGCCGCTGTGGCGGCATTGAATGCGCAAGGTGCGTGCCTGGACCTCACTGGATTGAGTTCAGAAGTGTTCCGACGCCTCAAGCCGCTGATGTCGAGCTTTTCGAATGCATTCCGTTCCCGAGGCTTGAAAGCCTGTACCATTCTCACGGGCCAGCAGTCCCACTGGAAGAAAGCGGATCTGATTGATCTGTTTGACCAGATTATCCTGAAGCTCTTTCGTCAGCCTTGGGTGGAGACCGTGCCAGGCCCGCTTGCACCATATAGCTGGATAGAAGATTTGTCCGCTGAGGCAGTTCAGGCGGTCGGAGCAGACAAGCTAGTTGTCGCGCTCGGCAATTTCTCCGTTGAGTGGACCTCTGGGTTATCCAAGCCAGAGATCCTTTCTTACGCGGAAGCGATGCAAAGAGTAAGCTCCTCCGGAGCAAAATTGCGGTTCAGCGCCAAAGCCCACAATAGCTTTAGCCGCTACCGAGACGCCCAAGGACGACAGCGCAAGATCTGGATGCTGGATGCCGCATCTGCGCACAATCAACTGCTCCGCCTAAAGGAGCTTGGCATTGCCAACTTTGCCGTGTGGTCTCTTGGGACCGAGGACCCCGGGATCTGGAAAGTCCTGCAGCACCAAGATGCTTCCAAAGACGTTCTTGGGGCTGAACTTCGTGTCGTAGAGCTTAACAACTTTGTAGATTACAAAGGGGAGGGCGCGTTTATCCGCATAGACCAGCGCGCATCTGCAGGAGCCCGTCAACTTTCTTTCGAGGCGGGGACAGGTTTGGTCCGCAACCAGACCTATAGCCTTTTGCCCAAGCCATACTCGATAGAACTGCATGGCAAACCGGACAGGCGCAAGGTTGTTCTGACCTTTGATGACGGCCCGCATGAGACATACACCAAGGAAATTTTGGATATCCTGCAGGAAGAAAAAGTTCCGGGGGCCTTCTTTGTTGTTGGCACCAGCGTGATGGACTCTCCCGACCTGGTTAGGCGGATGGTCGATGAAGGGCACGAGGTCGGTGCGCACAGCTTCTCCCATCCTAGAATGGACCAGATCTCCCAAACACGTGTGGATCTGGAATTTTCGCTTCTGGACAAAATTTTGGCTGGATCTGTCGGCCGGAAAACATTGCTCTACCGCGAACCCTTCCAGCGTAGCGGTGGCCCGATCAGCGCAGAGCGCGTGGCCTCGCTGGAGGCAGCTGAAGCCCGAGGGTTCACGATTGCGGGTATGGAAATTGTCCCCAAGGACTGGGAAGGCTGGGACAGCGCGGAAATCGCAAACTTTGTAATAGATCAGGTGGAACAGGGGAGCGGCAATGTCATTCTATTGCATGACGGCGGCCAGGATCGTGCTGCCACAGTTGACGCAGTCCGACCGATAATCCGTTCGTTGCGGGCAAAAGGCTATGAGTTTACGACGTTGGCGGATCTTCTAGGCACAAACCGGGCTGCGTTGATGCCTGTTGCAGAAGGCGGATCCCCGGCCTTTGACAGAGTTTCCTTCTCCATTGTCTGGATGGCGCAACAAGCTGTCGTCGTTGTTTTCTGGACGGTGCTCGCAATTGGCATAGTTCGCTCGGCCGGAATCCTCATTATGGCGCTTTCGAACCGCCGTGAAAGATTTACAACCTTGCAAAGGCAGCCGAAGGTTGCGGTGGTGATCCCTGCCCACAATGAGGCAAAAGTGATCGCACAAAGCATCGAAAGCGTGCGAGCCAGTGGTTACAAAAACCTGGAAGTCATTGTGGTGGACGACGGCTCCACCGATGACACACTGATCGAGGTCCTCAAATTCGGCCACAAGAGCGAAGTCCACCTCATCTCGCAACCAAACCAAGGGAAGTGGAGTGCGCTTAACAGGGCCATTTTGAGCACTGATGCCGAGTTTGTCGTCTGCATTGATGCGGATACGCAAATTTGCAAAGATGCAATCACGTATCTCGTCAGGCACTTTGCAGACTCGAAGACCGGTGCGGTGGCAGGCAAAATTATTGCAGGCAACCGCGTGAACCTGCTAACCCGGCTTCAGGCCTTCGAGTATGCAACGTCCCAGAACGTCGAAAGGAAAGCGTTTGACCTGATCAACGGCATTCTGGTGGTTCCGGGAGCCATCGGGGCGTGGCGGGTTGAGGCTTTGAAAAAGGCCGGGTTGTTCAGTGAGGAAACTCTGACGGAGGATGCCGACCTGACGATCCAGGTGAACCGGGCAGGTTATAAAATAGTCTTCGAGCCAAAGGCTAAGGCGTTCACCGAAGTGCCGGAGAAGTTGGGCCAGCTTATGAAACAGAGGCTCCGCTGGTCGTTTGGAATGTTCCAAAGCGCCTGGAAGCATAAACGGGCGATCATTGAGAGACGTTCGGTTGGCCTGGTATCAATTTCCGACATGTTTGTATTTGGCTATGTATTCCCGCTGTTGGCCCCTATCGCAGATCTGTTTGTGATTTTGATGCTGTACAAGCTGGTCGCCGGCGGCTGGGCCGGAGAAGTGGGAGGCTCTCAGCACCTACAGCCGATGCATTACCTATGGGCCTACCTGGCACTCCCGGCATTGGAGCTACTCATTGCTGCTATTGCAATTGCGTTTGATAAAGATGAAAGCAATTGGTGTTTGCTGTTGTTCCCGCTGCAGCGCGTCGTTTACCGCCCGCTCATGTATTTTTCGGTGATACGCTCGGTGTTGCGTGCCGTAACCGGACGTTTAACCAGCTGGGGTAGCATAAAGCGCCAGGGACGTGCCTACAGAATGGTGGCTGGCAACACATGAGACGCAGACTTTTCCTGAAATCGGCCGCAGCTGGCTTGGCTGTGTTCCCGCGGATCGGGTTTTCTTCCGCGTTTCGGAAGCTGCCTGTGCCAACTTTTCCCGTAGTGACAGCAATCAATGAAGAAGTTTCAATCCCGCATCTCATAACGGTGATTGATGCCTTTGTTGAAAGAAACATTCCGCTGGCCTGCGTTGTGAACCCCTATGATGAGCAAGGCCGCGCGCATACTGCAAAAAGCAAGCTCGCTCAGGTTCTGAATGCTTACATGATTGGCAGCAGCGGGTTGGATGTTGTGCCTTACGTTCCGGAATTGCAGTCGCTGTCCGAGTACTTCCAAGGCCGGGCCGCACATGATGCCGTCTCAGCTCTCCAAAGTATGCTGCGCTCGGGGGTGGCCGTTCGAAATTCGGCTAGCGTTCTGCAGGCAATCGCATGCGCGGAACGGGAAAATCCGGCTAATCCGCGGGGGGTGCGTTCTGCAGGCATTCTCAATCTCCTGTCGGTTCCGGTACAGTCAGCCCCGGTCCGGTCCGAAACCTGGGACAATGGTGTCGTGAGGCTGTATGGGGGCACCCTGGTGTCTCTGAAGGATATTGAAGGAAACGTGCAAGCTGCTGGACCTTCTGGCAGCCAGAATATTGTTTACATTTCGGCCAAGGATTTCTCCGGAATAGGTTTGAAACAGCTGAAGGCAGCCGCGGTTCGATTTGCCGATGGGCTGTCGCAACAGGAGCTGGACGGAGATGTGTCCCTGTTGCCGGTGATAGACATCCAACTGCGCGATACCTACGGGTTCAAGCGGATGGTGTGCCTGCATGTGCTGAAACCGCAGGAAAGTAATCCCGACCAATTATCCGGGTACTCAGAATTTACGAAGTTTCTCCAAACAGCCGGGATTCCTCATTCCCGCGAAGGTCAGTTTTTAAGTAAGGCCTACAGCGATTTTTGGGTTTCAACCGAATTAAAGCACGGGAAAGCAGGTGCCAGTGCCTGGCCATCCAGCATGCACTCTGTAGATATTGCAACCCGGAGTGAGGCCAAAGTCCGGACGGTCAGGCCGTTGGAGCCTGGCATAGGCGTTACTTTATTCGCCGAAGAGGGCGGACCTCAAGGGTTGGAGGGCACGGGTTTCCTGAAATTCCGGCGGCGCGTCGTCAGCGGCGGTGGCGCAGCGGAAGCATTTCGGTCTGCGACGGCGGGAACCGGGGATGTAGTGGTCTTCATTCAGCCAAAGGCGATTGCATTTCCGCCGGAACGCAGGGCATTGGAAAGCCTTTTGAAGGAGATGCTCCGGAACCAAGGGACGAAGTTTCTCCTTCTCGAAGAGTTCGCCCGGACCGTCGCCCCGGCTGGGCCGCTGCCGACCCGCCTGAGGAAGACGGCTGCCGCCGCGCCGGAGCTGATAAAGACACGCCAGGTTCTTTCAGATGCCGGGCGGCAGGAGCTTTTGGAAGACGCCCGTGTGGCTTGGCAGTATTTTGAAAAATTCACTGACCCCAGAACCGGATTGTGCCCGGCGACAGTGGACTTTGCACCTGGCGGGCGGCAACACAAGGCCGTCACCATGTGGGACGTAGGTAGCCACATCAATGGCTTAGTAGCCGCTGAAGAGATTGGCTTGGTCACCCAAAAGAACGTTGAGGCCGCCATTCGAAAGATTCTGCCCAACATCGCGGGCAGAACGTTCATGGGCCGTCACTTGCCGCAGGGATGGATACGGACCGACCGCCGTAAATGGGGCAACAGGGACTTTGACGGGTCCGACGCAGGTCGGCTGCTTGCTGCCTTGGACAACCTGCGCCGGCACAGCAACTTCGGTGATCGATTGGCTGAGCTTGTCTTTTCCTGGGACCTTCAGAAAGTGATCATTGAAGGCGAAATTCACTCGGTCACCAATGGAGAATTAAAGACTTCATATGTGTCGCATAGCGCTCATTACTCGGCATTGGCCTTCCGGCGGTGGGGGGTATCTGCAAAATCCCCATATGAGGTTTTAACAAACCGGTCGGCGACTGACGGGCAAATGGCACTGCTCGAAGCTGCGGCCCGAATTGGCCCGTTCGGCGCAGAACCGCTACTGCTTGAAGCTATGGAAATGGGGATGTCGAAGGAAAGCGCTTATCTGGCTGATGTGTTGTTTGCCGCTCAATTGGAGGACTTCCGCGAAACCGGTCGGCTCATTTGCGTCTCGGAAGGCCCAATCGACAAATCTCCCTGGTTCCTCTATCAAGGACTGCAACTGGACGCACAAGAGCGCACTTGGGCCTTTGATACGGTCGGGCAGGAACCTGAGTACAGGACGCCGGAGTTTCGCGAGGAAAACCTGGTTATCAGCAGTAAGGCTGCCTTTCTCTGGTCGGCCTATCAACCGCACGAATACTCTGAGAAGCTTTTGAATTTTACCAGGAGAGTAGCAAAAACAAATAACGGGTTTGCTTCGAGCATCTTTCTGAAAACTGGTCGACCAACCGAGGCCTACACCGATTTGAATACCAATGGCGTTATTCTTCAGGCTATTGCCCATCGTCTTGCCCGCTCCGACTGACAGGGCAGAGCCGGCAAGACATGGATCGAGAGAAAATCTTTACTGCGGATCCGAGTTAAAAGGTTGCGCATCCGCTGGCTGCAATTTCCCCTGGAGAAACCGGGTAGCCAGGGCCGGGGTTCAGAATGACCGGCTGAATTCCGGTGATACGGTTCATACAGAGGTCGACCCAGCTTTCATTGATCCCTCGGCCTCCAACGTAGATATCCAGCCAGTCATGGCCCTGGTAGCCGCTGTGGCATGGGCCTGCTTGCGGCTTCGGCCCATCGCCGCAGAGATCCTCTACAATCGCGTACCTTTGCAGTTTTTTGACGTAAAATTTTGTGCCGGCAGGGTAGTCCATATAGCTGCGGCCATTTCGTTTTACATGCCCGACTGCGAGAGTGATGGGGTCCTCGTAGGTTCCTGATCCGCCAGCCTGCCGGTGAATCACTGGTCGGGCAATCTGTGCCGAGCCGCGGGGAGTGTTGTCCCAGTAGCTGTAACCGGTCAAGAATATGTTCATGATTTGTTCTCCGTGAGGAGTGGAGCTTCCGCCGATTCCCCCCGGCACACTTTCGTCAACCAGGAGGCGGGTGCTGTGCATTCCTTTGAGGCTGTCACTTACTTTTTCACTCACACTGCAGGCCGCTATTGAAAGGAACGTCCCGGTTAAGAGTACAAATCTGGAATTTTTGTAGGTCATACCGCCATCCTGTTTTACTGAGAACTCATGAAGCCGCAGAGCTTTTTTGACGCTGCGGCCGCCAACAGTGGCAATATGAAGGGTGAAGGGTAATAACGCGTTAAAATAAAAGGAAAAAATTTAACTCTTTCAAGCCTTGGAGTTCAGGTGAGTTATTGAACGGCACGTTTCATTTTCCCAAACGGATATTCTGCTAGTCTCGGATGGCGGAGGTTCGGCGGTGCGTCAGGCGCTTTGGCGCTAAATTAGCGCCTTCCCCATTATTCTGCCTTCTGTACATATCAAGCGGCCCGCTTGTGCTTTCTTTTCAGAAATACCCGGGGAAGAAGGCGCGGGCGGTGGTCCGGCAGATCTCCACCGCATATTCCCTGCTGAACTCATAGGGGTGAGCGTGAAAATCAGTCCACAACCCTTCCAGCAAGGACATGATTGCCATGGTGACCTTTTCGGGATCGCCTTGGGTGCCGCAGGCATCGCACAGCACTTTGCAGCAGTTGCGCACATGGTCGTGCAGGTCGGTTCCGCGGGTCTCGATATAACCTGTTCCCAGCGCCTGCAAATCTGGTTCGGCCCGGAAAGCAAAAGTCAGCCGGGCGCTGCGTTCATTCAGGACTGCTTCGGAAAAATCCGTCGCAAACAGCGCCTGCAAACGGGCTGCCGCATCTTCCGGGGTACTGACCGAGTGCGGTGCCTGGCTAGTAAAACTCCGCCAGGCGTCATTGTACTCCTGCGTCATATGGACGGCGAGCTCGCGAATCAGATTGTCCTTGGACTGGAAGTGCAAGTTGATCATGCCGCGGGATAAGCCTGATTCTTCCTGGATGCGGCTGATCGTGGTGCCGCTGACCCCGTATTTCAGGATCACGCTGGCGGTCGCCTCCAGCAGCACCTCCCGGTGCAGGTCTTTGTCGACCTTCCGCTTTTTCCTTGTTTCTTCAGCACTTGCCATCTGCCCGCCCCTCTTTTGTTTACCAGCTACCCGCCGCCTTTCCGGCACCATGCCCGGGATTGCAGCAAATTTCCATCGACAATGAACGATCATTCACTTATGCCATAAATGTATGAACGTTCATTCACAGGAATAGCAATTCCGGATAGAGGGCGAGATGATCAAACTTGGAAACGACTTCGAAAACTTCAAAACCTGGGACAAGGAGAACTACTTCCATCCGTGGGAAGGGCTGGAAGTTCAGGGCGCCGGAAAAGCCGACAGGACGTTCAGCGAGTATGCCGAAGGCATTTATGTCTACGACGAGCACGGCAACAAGGTGATCGACGGGCCAGGCGGCATGTGGTGTATGCAGCTAGGCTACGGCAACACCGAGATTGCCGATGCGATGGCGGACCAAGCCCGCAAGATGGCCTATTGCTCCCCCTTTTCCGAGGCCACGTCAGTGAGCGCCGATTTCGCCCACGCGATTGCCGAACGGGCGCCTGGCGACCTCAACCGGGTCTATTTCACGACCGGCGGCTCCACCGCGGTTGATACCGCAATCCGCTTTGTCCATTTCCGCAACAACCTGCTGGGCAAACCGTCCAAGAAGCGGATCATCACCCGGGCGCATGCCTATCACGGCGGCACTTACCTGACCGCCTCGCTCAGCGGCAAGCCAAGCGAGCGCCAGTGGTTCGACACCGATCAGGTCATTCCCCATTTCCTGCCGGACGTGAATGCCTTCCGCCGCCCCCAGGGCATGAGCATCGACGCCTTCCTGGATGAAAAGGTGGCGGATCTGGAAAACGCCATTTTGGAACTGGGCGCGAACAATGTCGCCGCCTTCATTGCAGAGCCGGTTCTGGGCTCCGGCGGCGTGATCGTGCCGCCCGCGGGCTATCACAAGCGCTGCCTGGAGGTTTGCCGCAAGCATGACGTGCTGTATATCTCGGATGAGGTCGTCACCGGCTTTGGCCGTTTGGGCCACTGGTTCGCCTCCGAAGAACTGTTCGGCATCACACCGGACATCATTACCTGCGCCAAGGGGCTAACTTCGGGCTATGCGCCGATGGGGGCCGCGATCTTCTCCGACCGGCTGTTCAAGGACATCGAGGGCGATGTCGCCAAGGATGTCTATTTCACCAGCGGCTACACCTATTCTGGTCACCCGGTCTGCGCCGTCGCGGGCCTCAAGAACATCGAGATCTTCGAGCGCGACGGCATCCTGGAACACGTCCAGAAGGTGACCCCGCATTTCCAGAAGCGCCTGCGCCAGATGCTGGAGCTGCCGCTGATCGCGGATGTGCGCGGCATGGGGCTGGTGGGCTGCATCGAATGCTCGCTGACCCGCGGCGGCCAGGCCAGCCCGGAAATCGACGCCACCATTGGAGCGGTGATCGACGCCCGCTGCCAGGAGCTCGGCCTGATGGTCCGCCCCTACGGCAATATGGCGATCTTCTCGCCGCCGCTGGTGATCACCAAAGCGCAGATTGACACCATGTTCGACATTCTGACCGAAGGCGTTGAGCGCGCCACCCGGGAACTGCTGGGCCAGGGGCTGGAACTGGAAGCAGAGCGGGCCTGAGGCCCGCATCCCAAAAGAGAAGCAATCAGAAACCCAACACGGGAGGGAACCATGAAATCCAAGCTGACAACCAGCCTGCTGGCCGGAACAGCTGCCATCTGGGGCGCCGCCGCGGCGGCTGAGGGCGAACTGGTGATCTACAACTGGAGCGACTACCTGGATCCGGCGATCATCGAAGCCTTTGAAGCGGAAACCGGCATCGACGTCACCTACGACACCTACGATTCCAACGCGATGCTGGAAACCAAGGTGCTGGCGGGCAGCTCCGGCTACGACATCATCGTCCCCTCCTCCACCGGCACCGCGCGGTTGATTTCGGCTGGCGTGCTGCAGAAGATCGACAAATCCAAGATCCCAAACCTGCAGCACCTCTGGCCCAAGATCGCCGGGCTGATCGAAACCTTCGATCCCGGCAACGAATACCTGGTGCCTTACAACTGGTGGACCTTCGGCATCGCCTACAACACTGGCAAGCTGGCAGATCGGCTGGGTGCGGACCACCCCAAGTCCTGGGACCTGCTGTTCGACCCGGAGATTTCCGGCAAGCTGGCCGATTGCAGCGTGATGATCGTGGACTCGCCCATCGACGTGATCAGCGCCGCGCTGATCAACATGGGCCATGACCCGAACACCAGCGACAAGGATCAGATCACCGCTGCCGGGGCGCATATCGGTGCGATCCGGGACAATATCGCCCAGATTTCCACCGATGCCATGATCGGCGCCCTGTCGGACGGCGATGCCTGCCTCGGCCTGACCTGGAGCGGCGACGCCTATTGGGCCGCCGACGGCGCCAAGGAGGCCGACAATGGCGTCAATCTGGAATACATCATCCCGGAGGAAGGCACGCTGCTCGATTTTGACGGCCTCGCAATCCTGGCTGATGCCAAAAACGTGGATGAGGCCCATGCCTTCCTGAACTACCTGCTGCAGCCTTCGGTCTCAGCCCAGAACGCCAACTTCATCCGCTACGGCAGCGCCAATCTCACCGCCCAGGCTGAGATCGATCCGGAGCTGACCAGTAATCCCGCCGTCTATCCGACCGAGGCGACGATGGAGATGCTGACCACCCCGGTGCTTCAGGACCGCAAGACCGAGCGCCTGTACACCCGCACCTGGTCCAAGGTCCGCACCGGCCAGTGAATTCGGGCGCAGCTTCAGGGCTGCGCCTGCCTTGCGCCGCCGCGTCGCCCGCTCATGCCGCGGCAGGCACCTGCAACAGGGGAACCTGCACCAATGAACTTCCTTGATCCGGCCAGTGCCGCCTCCGCCCGGGCCGAACCCGCCACTCCCCAGGCACCAGCCCGCCCGCCCTTGATCCGCTTCGAGAATGTGACCAAGACCTTTGGCAGCTTCACTGCAATCTCGGATCTGAACCTGGACATCCAGGAACGCGAGTTCTTCTCGCTCCTCGGCCCATCCGGCTGCGGCAAAACCACGATGATGCGGCTATTAGCCGGTTTCGAGGAGGTGACCTCAGGCCGCATCCTGCTGGACGGGCAAGATCTGACCGGCACCCCCGCCAACCGGCGCCCGATCAACATGATGTTCCAGTCCTACGCGCTGTTTCCGCATATGTCGGTGGCGAAAAACATCGGCTTCGGGCTCAAACAAGAGCGCTGGAAGAAGCGCGACCTCCAGGACCGGGTCGACGAGATGCTGGCGCTGGTGCAGCTCGAAGGCTTTGCCGACCGCAAGCCGCACCAGCTGTCCGGCGGCCAGATGCAGCGGGTGGCGCTGGCGCGCTCGCTGGCCAAGAAACCCAAGGTTCTGCTGCTGGACGAGCCCCTGGGCGCGCTTGACAAGAAGCTGCGCGAAGAGACCCAGTTCCAGCTGATGGACGTGCAGGACCGGCTGGGCCTCACCTTCATCATTGTCACCCACGACCAGGACGAGGCGATGACCGTCTCCTCCCGCATCGCAGTGATGAAGGCAGGCAAGCTGCTGCAAACCGACACTCCTGCACGGATTTACGAGCATCCGGCGTCCAGCTATGTCGCTGATTTCATTGGCAACGTGAACCTGATCAATGTTGAACTCTCGGGCATGGAGGGCGATCTGGCGCTGGCCCGCTGGGATGGCGGAACCCGGCTGGCGATCCGCCCGCAGCCCGAGGATGTGATGACCCCCGGCGCCCGCAAGACGCTGGTGCTGCGTCCCGAGAAAATCCACGTTACCAAGGACCGGCCTGCGGAAGCCCACAACGTGAACATGGTGGAGGGCACGGTGGAGGAGATTTCCTACACCGGCAGCGCTTCCACCTTCCTGGTGCGGCTTGACGGCGGCATGCTGATCCGCGCGCAGGAGGCCAACCGGCTCCTGACCTCGCGCCGCGAGGTTGACTGGAACGACCGGGTCTGGCTCAGCTGGCGCGCAGGCGCCTGCGTGCTGGTCGACGCGTGAGGGCCGGACCATGAGGACATCACGCCGCCTGCTGATCCTGCTGCCTTATCTCTGGCTGGGGCTGTTCTTCCTGGTGCCCTTCCTGATCGTCATCAAGATCGCGCTGTCCGATTCCGTGACCGCCAGCCCGCCCTATGCCCCGACATTCAGCCTCGATGAGGGGCTTGCAGGTCTGCGCGCATCCCTGGCGGCGCTGGACTTCGAGAATTTCGTCTGGCTGGCCGAGGACGGCATCTATCTCAAGGCCTATCTCAACAGCGTGAAGGTCGCCGCCATCGCAACCCTGCTCACCCTGCTGATCGGCTACCCGGTGGCCTATGCCATGGCCAAGGCGCCGCAGGACTGGCGCAAAACCCTCCTGCTGCTGGTGATCCTGCCGTTCTGGACCAGCTTCCTGATCCGCATCTACGCCTGGATCGGCATCCTCAAGAACGAGGGCTTCCTGAACCTCACCCTGATGAAACTTGCCATCATTGAACAGCCGCTGGCGATCATGCACACGGAGATCGCGGTCTATGTCGGCATCGTCTATTCCTACCTGCCGTTCATGATCCTGCCGCTTTACGCCTCGCTGGAACGGACTGACGGGCGGCTGCTGGAAGCGGCGGAGGATCTCGGCTGCGGCGCCCTTGCCGCCTTCCGCCAGATCACCCTGCCGCTGTCACTGCCGGGGGTGGTTGCGGGCTGCTTCCTGGTCTTCATCCCGGCGATCGGCGAATTCGTGATCCCCGACCTGCTGGGCGGCTCCGGCACTCTGATGATCGGCAAGACCCTGTGGCTCGAGTTTTTCTCCAACCGCGACTGGGGCGTGGCGGCGGCGGTGGCCATCGTGCTGCTGACCATCCTGATCGTGCCCATCGTGCTGTTCCAGCGCCACCAGCAGAAACATCAGGAGGAGCTGGGATGATCCGCCGCTTCAACATCTTCAACCTGACCTCGCTGACCTTCGGGCTGGCCTTCCTCTACCTGCCGCTCTTGCTGGTGGTGATCTACTCCTTCAACGACTCCCGCTTGGTTACCGTCTGGGGCGGTTTCAGCACCAAATGGTACGGCATCGCGCTGAACAACGACGCCTATCTGGAGGCCGCCTGGATCACCCTGCGCATCGCCTTTGTCTCGGCCACGCTGGCAACGGTTCTGGGCACGCTCAGCACGGTTGTGATGGTGCGCGCGGGATCCTTTCCCGGCCGCACCCTGTTCTCCGGCATGATCTTTGCGCCTCTGGTGATGCCGGAGGTGGTGACCGGCCTGTCGCTCCTTTTGCTGTTCGTCGCCATCGGCCTTGACCGCGGCTTCTGGACCATCACCATTGCCCATGCGACCTTTGCCATGTGCTACGCCTCGGTGGTGGTCTCTTCCCGCCTTGCCAGTTTCGACCGCTCGCTGGAGTATGCCGCGCTGGACCTCGGCTGCACCCCGTTCTCGGCGTTCCGCCAGGTGACCCTGCCGGTGATCGCACCCGCGGTGATCTCGGCCTGGCTGCTCTCGTTCACCCTATCGCTCGACGACCTGGTGATTGCCACCTTCACCTCCGGCCCCGGCTCCACCACCCTGCCGATGAAACTCTATTCTTCCGTCCGGCTGGGCGTCTCGCCCGAGATCAACGCGCTTTCGACCATGCTGATCGGCATCGTCACCGCCGGCGTCATCACCGCCTCGCTGGTCAACCGTCGGCAGGAGCGGCGCCGGCAGCAGGACCACCGCGCGGCGGCCGCCGCCGCATGACCCGCCCTCAAACCAGATTGGATACGGCAATGCAGTATAACATGTCCCAGTTCTACATCGGCGGCCGCTGGACCGCCCCCCGCGGCAGCGCCTCGGCGGAGGTGATCAACCCGGCCACCGAACAGTCCCTTGGCCGCCTCGCGCTTGGCAGCGAAGCTGACGTTGATGCCGCCGTGGCCGCAGCCAAGGCTGCGCTGCCCGGCTTTGCCGCCACCCGCCGCGAAGACCGCATTGCGCTCCTTGAAAGGGTGCTGGAGGTCTACACCGCCCGCGCGGATGATTTCGCAAAGGCCATCTCGCTGGAGATGGGCGCCCCGATCACCATGTCGCGCGAGATGCAGGCGCAGGTCGGCATCGACCACCTGGAGGCCATCATCGCCGACCTGAAGGCGCTCGATTTCGAGGAAACCCTGCTCAACGGCGACACGCTGGTGCGGATGCCGGCTGGCGTCTGCGGGCTGATCACGCCCTGGAACTGGCCGATCAACCAGATCGTGCTGAAGGTGGGGCCTGCACTGGCTGCGGGCTGCACTATGGTGCTGAAACCCTCCGAGCTGACACCGCTGTCGGCGACCCTCTATGCCGAAGTGCTGCACGAGGCCGACGTGCCCGCGGGCGTCTTCAACCTCGTCCAAGGCGAAGGCCCGGTGGTTGGCGCCGCGCTGTCGCGCCACCCGGATGTCGCCCTGATGTCCTTCACCGGCTCCACCCGCGGCGGGGTCGCGGTGACCCGCGATGCAGCGGAAACCGTCAAGAAGGTGGCGTTGGAGCTGGGCGGCAAATCCCCGAACCTTGTCTTTGCCGATTGCGACTTGGAAACCGCGATCTCCGAGGGGGTCGAGGCCTGCTTCATCAACACCGGCCAGAGCTGCGACGCCGCCACCCGAATGCTGGTGGAGCGCAGCGTCTATGACCGCGCGGTGGAGCTGGCGCAGGCGAAGTGCGCGCAAATGACCTTCGTCAATCCGGCCGAACCGGGCGATCATATGGGGCCGCTGTCCAGCGCGCAGCAGTATGCCCGCGTGCAGGAGATGATCGAGGCCGGCATCGCCGAAGGCGCGCGGCTGGTGGCCGGCGGCCCCGGCAAGCCAAAAGGCTTTGAAACTGGTTACTATGCCCGCCCCACCATCTTCGCTGATGTGACCAACGACATGCGGGTGGCGCAGGAGGAAATCTTCGGCCCGGTGCTGGTGATGATCCCCTTCAGCAGCGAGGAAGAAGCCATCGCCATCGCCAATGAAACGCCATACGGCCTGTCGGCCTATGTGCAGACCGGCGACAGCGCCCGCGCAGGCCGCGTTGCCCGTGCCCTGCAGTCCGGCATGGTCAATGTGAACGGCGCCTTCCTTAGCGCGGGCTCCCCTTTCGGCGGGGTCAAGATGTCGGGGATCGGCCGCGAGGGCGGCCGGGAAGGCATCCTCGAATTTCTCGAAACCAAGGTGATCTCTGCCCCCTGACCGGGGCTGCAGGAGCGGACCAGCGCTATGAAGAACCTCCGCCGCATCTACGACTCCCACGCCTACGACACCGAAGTCCCAGTCGGCAGCTACTGGGACGCCACGCTGCCCGCCGCCCCTGCCTATCCGGCGCTGGACGGTGACCGGCGCGTGGGTGTCGCGATAATTGGCGCCGGCTACACTGGCCTCAGCGCGGCACTGCATCTGGCCCGCGACCATGGCGAGGCGCCGCTGGTGATCGACGCAGCCCAGCCCGGCTGGGGCGCCTCGGGGCGCAATGCCGGCTTCTGCGGCTTCGGCGGTGCCAAGCTGGGCGACAGCGCCATCATCCGCCGCTTCGGCGAGGACGATCTGCGCGCCTTCTACAGCGCCCAGAAGGAGGCGGTTGCGCTGGTCCGCGATCTCACCTCGCCCGGCGGCATCGCGGCGGAGGCGCAGGAGGACGGCGAATACTGCCTGGCCCACAGCCCCCGCGCGGCCCGCGCCCTGCCGGAAATGGCCGCAGGCCTCAGCCGCTATGCCGGGGTGCACTGTCCGGTGCTGTCTGCCGAGGAGATGCGTCAGGAAGGCCTGCACGGCGACGGGTTCCACGGCGGACTTATGCTGCCCCATGGTTTCGGCCTGAATCCAGCCAAATACGTCACTGGCCTGGCCCGCCTTTCGCAGCAGGCCGGCGCGGTGATCCGCGGCTGTACCCCGGCGCTCTCGGTGCAGGAGCAATCCGGCGGCACCTACCTCATTGAAACGCCTTCGGGCCGGATCCAGGCCGACCGCCTGATCGTAGCCAGTAACGGCTACAGCAGCGACAACCTGCCTGACTGGCTGTCCGGGCGCTATCTGCCGGTGGTGTCGCATATCATGGTGACCCGCCCCCTGACAGAAGTGGAGAAACAGGCCCAAGGCTGGACCACCCGGCGCATCGCCTTTGACACCCGCAACCTGCTGCACTACTTCCGCCTACTGCCGGACAACCGGGTGCTGTTCGGGATGCGTGGCTCCAGCAACATCACCCCTGGCTCCATGCTGCAGATGCGACGCCGGATCCGCTGCGATTTCGAGGCGATGTTCCCAGCCTTAGCCGACGCGGAGACCGCTTATCACTGGAGCGGCCTGGTCTGCGTGACCCGCGGACTGACACCTTATGCCGGACAGATTGGAGACTGGCAGCGCGCCTGGACCGGGTTCGGCTACCATGGCGGCGGCGTGGCCATGGCAACCTATACCGGGCGGCTGCTTGCGGGAGTTGCAGCCGGCATGCCCTGCCGCGCGCCTATGCCTAAGCTTATGCAAAACAAACCCGCAAACTTCCCCATCCCTAAATACCGCCGCCATTACCTGCCATTAGCGTACACCTGCTATGGTTTCATGGATCTGCTTTAGGTGGTTCAAGTTTCCCTCGACTGACAATGCACCTCATTTGTTGAGGGAACAATCCAAGTGGTACCTGCGATCCGTTCTAGCTTCACTTTTGTAAGTTTGTCTGACACTGGGATGAGGAGAGGTGGTGCGAAGACTTGCATGAATTCTTGCTCGCACATTTAGTTGTTACCGATGTTTACTGTGAATGTCAGTTTTCACAAGCCGGAGGAGTTGTGCTCGCAGGTGCGGTGAATTCACACTTCCCGCCCCTCCCGTCAAGGACTTGGTACAACGTTTCGCCATTGAGGAAGGTTCGCTTAAGGTCAGGATACATTGGTTTCCGGTGTGTTGAGTGATTCAGAGATCGAAAACGAGTGGTGTGCTTGTCTGATCTTTTCTGGATAAGGGACGCGCAGATGGCGCGTTTTGCACCCTTCTTTCTCAGGCACCACTGCGAACCATCGCTTCGATGGCCAACGCGTATTGAGCCGGATAAACTTTTTAAACGGCAATGGTTTGTGCTGGCAAGACGCTCCTGCTGAATGAGGTTCGCTAACGATGCTTTACAGCCGGTGGAAGCGCTGGCGTGAGAAAGGAATACTCGCTCGAATGATGATCCGGCTGGTCTGTTGACTGAAACGGCCGCTGGGAGCAGAACGGCGCGGTGCCCTGGGAAAGAGCCCGCTATGTCCAAAATTAAGTTCATCGACGCAGTGTTCCTAGCCGACGACAATTAGCAGGCGGCATTACGGCATTGGCTAGGTTCAGTACTCATAGTCAATAGATGACGGTTGCGGCGAGGGCGATTGCTGAGAGGAAGACCTTCGGGCATCTGTCGTATCGTGTGGCGACCCGCCGCCAGTCCTTGAGCCTGCCGAACATGATTTCAATGCGGTTCCGGCTTTGTATCTCCGCTTGTCGTATCAGACGGTTTTCTTGCGTTGTCGTCACTTAGGTGACCTTGCAGTCTTTGCCCGCCGTGAGGGCGGCAGAACTGGTTAGTGCAAGAATCCATTGAGGCCGTTGCTGAGGTGCTGGAAACTGTCGAACAGAACTCGCAGTCGAATTTGCGGCACGCCAGCCTGCTTGCCGCTGTCGACTTCTGCCTTCTTAACTACCCATTCAATGTATGCGCCGAGCAGACGATTTTCGCGGTGATCGACATGATTGTCTGCCAGCGGCAAGTGTGTTGGTCCTGGTTGATCAGGACTAAACGCACCGCACGTTCGCGAACCTCGGGGAATATTTGTTTGTTGCCTTGCTCATTGTGGCTTCTTTCTACTCAGGAGTTGAAGCCTCCGCTAAACTAGGTGCGGTTCAGTCCGGGGCGTTGCTCGCGGCGGACAGCGCACATGGCGACTTGGCCACGCCTGCTGTAGTCGCCTGAGGATCGCGGACCTGAGCCGACTTTCATGCCCGGCGCGCCGAATTACCGCCGGCGCGCCAGGTTTGCACTGCATCTGCGGCTGCAGACACAGCGGGAGGAGACGCTTACCCTTTGTTGTGGAAGATGAAGCCGATGAAGTTCAGCAACAGCTGAGCCGCCAGGATCTGGGTGCTTTCGGAGGGGTCATATGCCGGGGCGACCTCCACCATATCGATTCCCACCACATCGCCGCGCTTGCTGAGGCCCTGCAGAATCTCAAGCACGTCGTAGTACTGGAAGCCGCCGTGGCTGGGGGTGCCGGTGCCGGGCGCGATGGACGGGCAGAAGGCGTCGATGTCGATGGTCACGTAATAGCGCGCTCCCTCGGGGATACGCTCCAGCACGGCGTCCGTCCCCAGCTTGCGCACCTGGCGCACCGACAGGATGTCCGAGCCGCGCTCGCGAGCGTCGATATAGCCTTCCCTGGCGGTCGAGGACACGTTGCGGATGCCCAGCTGGGTCATGCCGGAGACGTAATCCTTTTCGATCGCCCGGCGCATCGGGTTGCCGTGGCCGTCGGTGACGCCCTTGCGCTCGTCGACGAAGTCCAGATGCGCGTCGATCTGGATCACGTGGATCGGGCCGTTCTTTTCGCAGTCCTCCGCATAGGCGTTGATGCAGGGGATGTTGATTGAATGGTCGCCGCCGATGGTGACGGGCAGCGCGCCCGCGTCCAGGATCTTCTTCACGCCGTATTCGATATTGGCGTGGCTCTCCTCGGTCTTGGTGTGGATGATGTCGGCATCGCCCAGATCGACGATCCGCACGTCCGCACCCAGATAGGTGGCGTCATCCTCGTGGTCATAGGCGCCGGCATGGCCGAAGCTGAACAGCGTCGAGGCCTCGCGCACTGCCCGCGGGCCGAACCGGGCGCCGGAGCGGAACTGGCAGCCGAAGTCAAACGGCGCGCCCAGGATCGCAACATCGGCGTCGATGTTGTCCCAATCCTCGACATAGGGCTTCTTGCCGAAGGTGGCGATGCCGACAAAGGGCAGGTTCAGGCGGCCGGATTCGTAACCGTGTGCAGACATGTTGGTTCTCCGTTTTTCTTAACGATAGGCCAGTTCCGGCAGGAACAGGGCGATTTGCGGGAAGGCGACCAGCAGGCCGGTCACGAGCAAGAGGATGACGAGGAAGGGCGGTACGCCCCGCACCACCTCGACAAAGGGGCGGCGGAACACCGCGATGGCGGTGAACAGGTTGCAGCCGAACGGCGGGGTTGCGGCACCGATGGCGACCTGCAGGGTAATCAGCACACCGACCAGCACGGGATCGAGGCCGGCGGCTTTGATCATCGGCGCAAAGATCGGCACCAGGATCAGGATCACCACAATCGAGTCGACGAACATGCAGCCGAGGAAGAAGGCGAGGTTCACCGCCACCAGCACCATCAACGGCCCGGCCTCATCCAGCCCCAGCGAGGCGATGATCTGCTGCGGAACCTGGGCAAAGCTCAGCGTCCAGCTGAAGGCCGCGCCCGCCGCGATCAGGATGAACACCACCGAGGTGATAGCGCCGGTCGACAGCGCGATGTCCCAGAGGTCGCGCAGTTTTACCGAGCGGAAGATAAGCACCTCCAGCACTGCCGCATAAAGCACGCAGATCGCGGCGGCCTCGGTGGGCGAGAACACCCCGCCATAAATGCCGCCCACGATGATCGCCGGAAAGCCCATCGGCCACAGCGCCCGGCGCATGGCGGTGAAGCGCTGGCCCCAGCCCTCGCGCGGCAGCACCGGGATGTCGTGGCGGTAGGCGTAGACCATGCAATAGGCCGAGAACAGCACCACGATCAGCAGCCCTGGCACGATCCCCGCGATGAACAGCTGAGAGATCGAGGTGCCCGAAACCACGCCATAGATGATCATGCCGATGGAGGGCGGGATCAGATAGGCCAGGTCCGCGGCATTGACGATCAGGCCGATGGCAAAGCTGTCCTTGTAGCCGGATTTCAGCATCCTGGGCCGCATGGCACCGCCGACCGCCACCACAGTTGCCTGGGTCGAGCCGCAGACCGCGCCGAACAGCGCACAGGCCGAGGTCACGGAAATCGCCAGGCCGCCCTTGATATGGCCCATGAAGCTCATGACGACGTCGATCAGCCGGTTGGCAGAATGGCCGCGGGTGATGATGTCGGCGGCCAGGATGAACATCGGCACCGCAATCAGCGCCGCGGGCTTCACGCCGCCGATCATCTGCTGCACCAGGATCTGCAGGCTCATATCCGGGAAGTAGACGAGGAAGCCCAGCACCGCCGCCGAGATCAGCGGCATCTTCATCGGGAACCCTGCCAGCAGCAGCAGGATCATCACGGCAAGCATCAGTTCGGTCATGGTTTTTCCTCCCCGTCAGCGTCTTCATGCCGTTTGATGGCCGCGGCGGTTTCCGGGTCTTCGTAGCTGTCCACCTCCAGGTAGGAGACGTAAATCTCCTCCTCGGCGAAATTCAGGTTGCGCAGCGCGGTCAGCAGGTACTGCAGTGCGGTCAGCGCCAGCCCGAGCACCACCCAGACATAAGTCAGATACAGAGGCAGCTGCAGCGCCGGGGTGATGCGGCCGCGGCTGGCGACCTTCTGCACATATTCCAGCGCATACCAGGCCAGCAGTGCCATCATCGCCGCGGTGGTGGCGGCGATCACCACCATCAGCCCCTTGCGCAGCTTCACCGGCAGCGCGTCATAGATGGCCGACATGCGGATATGGATGCCCTTGCGGGTGGCATATCCCAGCCCCATGAAGGTGACGGTGACAATCAGGAACTCGTTCAGTTCCTCGGAGAAATAGATCGACTGGTTGAACACGTAGCGGCCAAAGACATTGGCGATGGTGTTGCCGGCCATCAGGATGATCCCCCAGCCCAGGATCCAGACCTCGGCACGCCCGATGGCGCCATCAATCTTGCCCAGAAGGCCGAAGGGAGCGGGTTTGGCATGTAGCATGATATCCTCCCTTGGATTGGCCCCGCGCAAAGCGCGCAGGGCCGGAAGCGGGCTCAGTTGCCCGCCAGTTCCGCCTGCAGCGCATCCAGCAGCTCCTGGCCGCGGGCGCCGGCGGTTTCCACATAGGCCGCCGCGGTATCGCCCGAGCGGGCACGGAAGGCGTCACGCTCGTCCTCGTTCAGCACCACCAGGCCGATGCCGGGCTTGGCGTCCTTGATCACGTCCAGACGCTGCTGGTTGAATTCGGTCACAACACCGTCGATAAAGCCGGTCATATCCGCCATGGTGCCGCGCAGCAGCTGCTGGCGGTCGGGTGACAGGCTGGCAAACCAGTCGGAGCCTGCGACCACGGTGGTCACCAGTTCCTGCTCGCCGGCCCAGATCAGATGGCTGGTGACTTCATAGAACTTCATCTCCTCAATGGTCGGGATCGGGTTCACCTGGCCGTCCACTGCACCCAGCTGCAGCGCGCCGAACACCTCCCCGAATGGCAGCGGCGTCGGGCTGGCGCCCATGTTCTTGTAGGTCTCCAGCAGGATCGGCGATACCATCACCCGCATCTTGAAGTTCTCGAAATCCTCCGGCGTGCGGATCTCGCGGTTGGTGGTCCAGACCTGCGGGCCCTCGGAATACATGGACATGATTTCCAGGCCGCGCTTCTGGAAGTCCTCGTTCAGCGCGCCATAGATGGTCTCAGAGCCGCTCAGGATCTCAGAGACCGCCGCCGGGTCGGAGGGCAGCAGGTAGGGCAGCAGGAACACCTGGCTTTCCGGCACGATGGTGCCCAGGTTGCCGATCGACACATTGGTCAGCTGGATGACGCCTTCCGCTGCCTGCTCCACCGTCTCGGTCGGGGTGCCGAGCGTGCCCATCGGATAAACGGTCACGGTCACATCGCCATCGGTCGCCGCCTCGATGCGCTTTTTAAACTCCTGCGCATAGGCGTCCATGATCGAGCCCGGAATCTCCTCGATGGCGAACTTCCAGTCCTCGGCAAACACGGCGGCCGGCGCCAGGCTCAGCAGCGCCGCCGCGGCGGTGGTTTTCAGGTGTTTCAAGCTAAGGGCCATGCGGGTCTCCTCCCAGTTGGCATGGTTAACAGGGTCGGAAGACACCTCAGCATGGGCCGAAGCATGAAAAAATATCACATTGCTAATCTTCACATTTGATAATTTCATGTAAAGGCCGCCGCACCGCAGGGAGGACCGTGCTATGAAACTGCTGCGTAACACGCTGTTGGAGACCTTTGTCACCGTCGTCGAGTGCGGCGGGTTTTCCGATGCGCAGTATGCGCTTGGCATCACCCAGTCGGCGATCAGCATCCGCATCCGCGATCTGGAAACCTCCTTGGGCTACCGGCTCTGCGAACGCGGCCGCGGCGGCTTCCGCCTGACGGAACGCGGGGAGATTGCCTATCAGAAAGCCCGCGACATTCTGCGCAGCGCGCGCGATTTCGATGCCGAGTTGCTGGAACTTCGGGACACGATCGCCGGAGACCTGCGGATCGGCATCGTCGATGCGATCGCCAGTCTCCCAGGCCTGAATCTCGCGGGCGCCTTGCATCGGTTTTTCGCACGCCCGAATGAAGTCAGGGTCGAGATCGTGGTGGCCTCGCCCACGGACCTGACGCAGCAGCTGATCAGCGGCGAGCTGAACGCCGCCGTAGCGCCATTCCGCAATCAGGTGCCGGAACTGGAGTATATCGAGCTGTGCAGCGAAGAGCACAGGCTCTACTGCGCGCAGAGGCATCCATTGTTCGGTGAGCAGGACAGTGAAATCAGCCTCGAAACCATCGGGCGGCATCAGCTGTGCCAGCGCTCATACGACATGCTGGTCTCGCCCGATCTGGGCTCGCCGGAGCCCAAGGCGGTTGTGGCCAACATGGAGGCCATGGCGATGCTCATCGAAACGGGGTGTTTCCTGGGGCCGCTGCCGGAGCATTTCGCCCGCAGGCGGGTCGCGGAAGGCAAGTTCAGGGAAATCAGGAACAGCGAGATGCGGTGGCGTTCTACTTTCTATCTCGCAACCCGCCGCGTGCATGTTCTCCGGCATGCCGTGGAGCTCTTTGCGCAAGATCTGCAGCACGCCTGCCGTGGCGGGAGCGAAGCGCCCGATTGAAGCACGCATGCCGACCGGGTAGTCTGGGCAGCACGCGCAGCAAGTGGCCGGGCAGCCAACTTCGTCCGCCTGCTGATGGAGTGCTTCGAAGTCTCCAAGGGCGAAGGCGGCCACTTGGGCCGCCCTTAGGCGGCTTTGGCTTGGGCTAAATGCTTCGGGCCGGAAATGAGCGCCTCATGCAAAGCCATGACGGCCGTTTCCGCGGATTGCCGGGGCACGGCGAATTGGACGTCGACATTGCGCGGCGTCTGGTGGGCGGCAATCACTTCGACGCCGGACTCGTCGAATGCCGCAAGACCGCGGCGCAAGGCCTGCACGCCGGACAGGTCGCGGCCGATGGCAGAGACGATGGAGAGCGCGCGGGTGCTGACCAGAGCGGACGGGTAGGCGCCCTCCAGGTCGTTCACCACTCTGCGCACCGTTTTCAGGGAGGCCTCGACGTAGTGCGTGATGGTGTTGGCGTTCGAGCTTTTGGAAACGATCCGGACGCGGTGGCGGCGCAGCGCTTCCAGCACGGTGGCGTCGTAGCCTTTGACGCCGACCATGTCCTGTTCGAACAGCTCCAGAGCCACCACATCGAGGCTGGTCACGATCTCGACACCCGGGACCTTAGCCGGCTGGCTGTCGATCAGGGTGCCGGGGTCGGAAGGCTCAAAGGCGTTGGTCACGCGCAGGGCCACATCCGACTGGCGCAGGATCTTGGCTGCGTTGGGGTGGATTGCCTCCATCCCCATGTTCGAAAGCTGGTCAGCCACGTCATAGTTGGTATGCCCCAGCTTGCGCACGGCATCGGTGCCCGCCAGTGCCGGGTCGGCCGAGGACAGGTGGAACTCCTTGTGGATGATCGCTTCCTTGGCCTTGGTCAGGGCGGCGATGCTGGAGAAGGTGACCTCGGAATACCCGCGGTCGTATTCGCGCATCAGCCCCTCGCTGCACTGGGCATAGCCGGTCACGATCGGCAGCTCCGCGGCCAGGTCCAGATCGCGCAGGCCGGTGGTGATCCGGTCTGCCAGCGTGCACTCGCTTTCATCGCGCCAGCCGCTGAGATCTACAAATCGGGCGTTCACTCCGGCGCGCTGCAGCATCAGGGCAGTGACAAAGGCGGAATGCGCCTCGCCCAGGCCGGACAGCAGTTCGCGCACCAGCATCATCTGGCTCGAGAGGCGGAAATGGCCGTATGAGCACAGGCGCTGCAGGTCGAACAGGCAGCTGCGGGCGCCTTCGATGCGGTCGCGCACGAACTCCTCCGCCCGGGCGCGGTCGGCCGCATTGTCCAGAACGCCGTTGTGGGCTTCGGTCATGGCTTCAGCGACGCGGGTCAGCGCATCGAGCCAGCCGTGGTCGTTGTCATCATTCGCAAACAGCGCATAGACGCCGGGTTCTCCGGTCTTCTTGTGCTCCAGCAGCAAGTTGGTGATCCCGCCGAAGGCGGAAACCACAAAAATGCGGTGATAGAGCGAAGCTCCGGTGCGGCCGCCGATGATGAGCGTATCGCGCAGTTCGCGGATACGGCTCATCGACGTGCCGCCGATTTTTTCGACGGTGTGGTCAGGGAAATTCAATATGCTTCACCCGGCCTTTGCCGGGGCCTCTTCAGGTGGTTTCCAGCGCGTAAGACCCGTCTTCGCGGTGCACTTCGGTGCCGGTCACGGGCGGGTTGAAGACGCAGGCCATGACCAGCTCCTCCTCGGCCCGGAGGGTGTGGCGGTCGTGTTTGTCCAGGGCATACATGACGCCGGGCCGGATCAGGTGGGTTTCGCCGGTGGCCAGATCGGTGATCGAGCCGGAACCTTGCATGCAGTAGACGCTTTCGAAGTGGTTCTTGTACTCGAACGTGTGTTCGGACCCGGCTTCGAGGAAGGTGATGTGGAAGGAGAACCCCATCCCGTCCTCTGCCAGCAGCATCCGTACCGAAGACCATTGGGCGTCCGATACGACGCGGTTGCGGTCGCTTTTAATAATGTCGTTGTAGTCGCGAACAATCATGTCTTACTCCGCTGCAAATTTGCTTGAATCGGTCACGCCGCGGATTGCGCTGCGCAGGATGTTCAGGCCTTTGATGAATGTCTCCTCGGGCGTGGTCAGGGGTGCCAGAACCTTGACCACCTGGTCCTCGTTTCCGGAGGTTTCGATGATCAGGCCATTGTCGAAGGCGTGGGCGCAGATGCTGGCGGCAAGTTCGCCGGAACCGACATCCAGCCCCTGCATCATGCCGCGGCCTTTAAGCCTGGAGCCAGGGATCAGCCCGGACATTTCCTCTAGCGCGGCGGTCAGCAGCCGGGCCCTGGCGGCGGTGTTTTGCTGAAAGCTGGCATCTGTCCAGAACTTTCGGATTGCCGTGGCGGCGGTGATGAAGGCATGGGTATTGCCGCGGAAGGTGCCGTTGTGTTCTGCCGGTCCGAAGATGTCGTGCTGCGGGCGTGCCAGCATCAGCGCCATCGGCAGGCCGAAGCCCGAAACCGATTTCGCCAGCGTGACGATGTCCGGTGTGACGCCCATTTCCTCGAAGGAGAAGAAGCCGCCGGTGCGGCCGCAGCCGGCCTGGATGTCGTCGATGATCAGCAAGGCGCCGTGCGCCTTGGCCAGCGCAGCGACGCGCTGCACCCATTCGGGGCGCGCGGCATTCAGGCCGCCTTCGCCCTGCACGGTCTCCAGCAGGATCGCCGCCGGCGCGTCGACACCGCTTGAGCCGTCTTCCAGCATCGCTTCCAAATAGGCGGCGGTATCCGTTTCTGCGCCGAAATAGCCGTCATAGGGCATCCGGGTGACGCCGTTCAGCGGCGTGCCGGCGCCGCCGCGGTGGTAGCTGTTGCCGGTCGCAGCCAGCGCGCCCAGGGTCACGCCGTGGAAGCCGTTGGTGAAAGCGATGACATTGGTGCGGCCGGTCACCTTGCGGGCCAGCTTCAGCGCGGCCTCAACCGCGTTGGCGCCGGTCGGGCCGGTAAACATGACCTTGTGGTCCATTTTGCGCGGCCGCAGGATGTGCTGGTCGAAGGCATCCAGAAAGTCCGCCTTGGCGCTGGTGTGGAAATCCAGCCCGTGCGCCAGCCCGTCGGCAGCGATGTGGTCGAGCAGCGCCGCTTTCATATCCGGGTCGTTGTGGCCGTAGTTCAGCGAGGAGCAGCCGGCCAGAAAGTCGATGTAGGTGCGGCCCTGGCGGTCGGTCAGTTCCGACCCCTTTGCCTGGGTGAAAACCGTGTCGAAGCTGCGGCAGTAGCTGCGGGCTTCGGACTCGCGGCGTTTGAAAATAGAAATCTTGGCTGACGTGTCAGTCGGCATCGTATGTCCTTTTGGGATTGTGCAGATCAGAGCGGGCGTGCGCCACATGGGATCAAACGGCCTCAGGCTGCCCAGCTGGGCGCTTCGGAGAAATCGATCGTGACCATGTGTTCGGTGCTCTGGCGGTCGCGGAAGTGCTGGCCCTGGGTGTAGTAGGGCTGACTGTTCAGCGGCGCGCTGCGGTTGGCTGCGAATTTATTGAACAAGGCCCAGGACGCCCTGTTTTCCTGTGTGATGGTTGTCTGTAGCCGTTTGACCTTCTCACAGGCCTTGCGGCGCAGCAGGCCGGTCAGCATCAGTGAGCCGAGCCCGGTGCCGCGGGCCTTCTCAGACACTGCCACCTGCCAGACAAACAGCGTTTCCGGATCGCCGGGCAGAACGTAGGCGGAAACCCATCCGGCGATCTTGCCGTCGATTTCTGCCACGACGCAGGTGTCACGGAAGTGGTCGCACTGGATCAGATTGCAGTACATCGAGTTTTCGTCGAGGGGCTTGCAGGCCCGCACCAGCTCCCAGATTTCGGGTCCGTCGTCTGCCGTGGGTTCACGCAGCGCGGGTGCTGCTTTCCGGAATAACTCCAATGCATGTCGCATCTGTCTAGGCGTCTCCATTATTACTTCGAGAGGCTAAGTATAGTGGCGTGGAGATTTTTTCAACCCTGTCGGAAAATTCTGCGGCATTGTGTCATTATCGTCTGATTTCAGCACGTTTCGCAGTGGAGGTACGAGGGTGATTATTTAGATGGTCAAATCAAAATCAGATTGGCGTGGCTTGATTGTCGCGCCGGGCTCTGCCAGAACCGGGATATGGACCGCATTGATGCCAGCCTGATTGCCCTTCGCAGGATCCTGCGTGCAACCGACCTGTTCGGCCGCGAGCTGGCCCAGTCGGTCGAATTGACTGCGGCGCAGTTCCGGGTGCTGCAGATCATTGCCGGCAGGGAGCATTGCACCGCCAAGGAGATTTCGCAGCAGATGCGGATTTCCCAGGCAACCGTGACCTCACTGGTCGACAAATTGGTCCGCAAGGGAATGGTGCTGCGGGAGAAGTCGCTGGCTGACCGGCGGCAGACAGATATCCTCGTTACCGAAAAGGGAAGTCAGGCGATTGCCGATGCGCCCGATCCGCTGCAGCAGCGTTTCGTGCGCAAGTTCGCGGCGATGGAGGACTGGGAGCAGGCGGCGCTGATTGCGGCGCTGGAGCGGGTGGCATCGATGCTGGATGCGGAAGATATCGATGCGGCGCCGGTTCTGGATACCGGGGAATCCCTGACGGCTTCCTGAGGGGCGGCTGGCCGACGTGTAAGGCGGCGGGTCCGCGCAGCTCTGGTGCGGCTGCGCGGGAGAGTTCGGGGTCAGAACCGCAGTGACAGGCAGGACATGCCGCCGTCCAGTTTGGCGCAGTCTGAGTTGTCGATCTCGACGATCTCGTATCCGGCCTTGTCAAGCATTTCGGCGGTGCGGGGGAAGCCCCCAGCCATCAGAACCAGATTGTTGAATCGGATGGCGTTGGCGGCGGCTTCCTCGCCGTCCGCCACATGAAGAACCCGGTAGCCGCTAAAACAGCCGGAGGCGTCGAGGCGCTTGGTCGACAGGATCGTCTCGGCGTCCATCAGAGAGCAGTCGGTCTTGAAATGCAGCACGCCTTCGGGGGTGAAGACCTCGCGCAAGGCGTGGCCCCATTCGGCGGCGATTTCGGCCAGTTCGGCCACGCCTGCGGCATCTGTGCGGTCGGAGCGGCCGACCAAGATTTCCTTGCCGGTCACAAGAATGTCGCCGCCCTCGATATGGCCGGGGCCGGTGATCTCACGGATGTCATCGTAGCAGGCGCGCAGGGTCGGGGCCATTTCCGCCACCTCGCCCAGCCGCGAGGGTGCGCCGGGGCGCATCAGGATGGCGCCCTGCGGCAGACACAGGGCGGTGTCCTCGACGAATTGGGCGTCGGGATAGGCCTCCAGCGCCTCCAGTTCAATCACTTCGGCGCCGGTGCTGCGCAGGGCGGCTGCATAGGCCGCATGGGCGGCCAGCATGCTGTCGAGGCTGGGATTGCCCGTGTCCTCGGCCCGCAGCCCCTGTGCGATGGTGGAGGCAGGGCGGCGGGTGATCGCGCGGGTGAATTCGAAGGTGGGGTTTCGCATGGGGTTACTCCTGGTCCGGAGCGGGTCCGGTGATGTCGATTTCGAGGATGGAAGGGGCATTGCGCCTGCGGGCTTCCCGCAACGCTGCAGCCACTGCCTGCGGTTCCATCGGGACGCGGGTGTAAGGAATCCCGAAGGATTGTGCGGTGGCAGCAAAGTCTGGCGGAGTGGGATCGCAGCCCACGACCGGGACATTGACGGCTTCCATTGAGGTGGCGATCTCGCCATAGCCGCGGTTGTTCCAGATCATGAAGGTCACGGACAGGTTTTCGTCCACGGCGGCCATGATCTCCGGCAGTGAGAACTGGGCGCCGCCGTCACCGGCGATGCAGACCACAGGGGCATCCGGCGCAGCGAGGGCGCCGCCGATTGCTGCAGGGATGCCATAGCCCAGCGCGCCGTAGCCGGTGGCGGCATTGAACCAGCCGCCAGCGCGATCGTGGTCGTAGTAGAGGTTGCCTGCGTAGATCGGCTGGGTGGAGTCGCCTATCATGAGCGCGTTCGGCACCGCGTTCCGCATGGCATTCAGCACCTCGACCTGAGCCCGGTAGTCCGGCCCGATTTCCTCAAATGCGGCGGCGCGGGCATGTTCGGCTCGGGCGGCGCCTTGGCTTTGGGTGGGGGTGCCGGGCAGGGCGCTCAGCAGCGCGGAGATGGCCTCATCCACGCGGCCTTGGATGGCAAGCGCAGCTTCGTGGCGGTCCAGCTGCTCGGGACAGATGTCCACCCGGATCAGGCCTTTCATGGCTGCTGCGGTCCCCGTGGCGTACATGTCGTAGTCGGTCGGGCCGAGCTCGGTGCCCAATGCCAGCACGCAATCGGCGCCTTCGATCAGGTCTCGGACAGCTTGCAGGCTGGGGCTGGCCGGGACGGTCAGCGGGTGGCCATGCATCAGGCCGCGGGCGTTGACGGTTTGCACCACCGGGGCGTCGAGGCGTTCTGCCAGTGCCTGCAGGTCCGCCCCTGCGGTCTTGGCGCCGCCGCCAGTCAGGATCACAACTTGCCTGGCAGCGGAGAGGCGGGCAGCGGCCTCGGTGATCAGAGCCGGGTCGAGGGCCGGTGTGGCGGTATCCTCCACGATCGGGCTGGCCTCAGCGCCGTTGCCGGCGACGTCGAGCGGGATCTGGATGTGGGCGGGTCCGGGCCGGCCACTGGAGAAGGGGGCGAAGGCGCGGTCCAAGGCGGTGCTCAGCTCCTCCGGACGGGCGACGTGTTCCGAGACCAGGGCTACGGTCTTTGCCAGCGCGTGCTGGTCGGGAAGTTCATGCAAATGGCCGTGCCCCTTGCCAAGCGTGCTGCTGGCGTTGACGCCGGAGACCACCAGCATGGGCACTGACTCTGCGCGGGCCTGGGCCATGGGGGTCAGCGTGTTGGTGAGGCCGGGGCCGGTGATGACAAAAGCCACACCCGGCCGGCCGGAGGTCCTTGCGTAGCCATCGGCCATGAAGCCCGCGCCCTGTTCGTGGCGCGGGGTGACGTGGCGGATGCCGGACGCGGCCAGGCCGCGGTAAAGCTCCACCGTGTGGACGCCGGGGATACCGAAGACGCAATTCACGCCGCGCGCCTTGAGCTCAGCGACCAGCGCTTCGCCCACTGTTGCCTTGGTCATGCAACGCTCCTTGAAATTCGGTTTGCGTGGGCCGCGATCCGGTCGAGCGCCGTGGCAAAGCTGTCGTCGTCAATAGTAAGGGCGACCCGCACCCAGTCCGTGAGGCTTGCGCCGAAGGCGGAGCCGGGCATAACGGCAACGCCGCTGTCGAGCAGGTCCCAGGCGTAAGCGTCGCCGTCCATGCCGGTGGCGGAGATGTCGATCAGGGCAAACATTCCAGCCTCGGGGCGGTGGACGCGCAGGCCGGTTTCCGCGTGCAGGCGCTGCTCCAGCAGGCTGGCGCGGGCGGCAAAGCGGGTGGCCATGCCGGGCGCCACCGAAGAGCCCTCCCTCACTGCCTTTTCGGTCATGTCGGCGATGAAGGGCTGGTTGCCGAACAGCATGGTTTCCGAGACCGGCAGCAGGGCGGAGCAGAACGCCTCGGGCCCGGCGCACCAGCCGCTGCGGAAGCCTGGGGCGGCGTGGGACTTGGAGATCGAGGAAACTGCGATCACCCGGTCTGCAAGCGCCGGGTCGGAGAGGGGGGAGGTGAACTCCGCACCTTCGAACACCAGATGCTCATAGACCTCGTCGGAGATGATCCAGAGATCATGCCGGAGGGCCAGTTCGCCGATTTCACGCAGATCCTGCGGAGTCAGAATGGCGCCGGTGGGGTTGTGCGGTGTGGTCAGCAGGATGGCACGGCTGCGCGGCGTGATGCGGGCGGCGATGTCGCTGGCCTGCATCCGGAAGCCGGCCTCCGGGCGCAGCGGCACCGGCACCATATCTGCTCCGGACGCGCGGATCACGCCCTCGTAGGTAGCATACATCGGGTCGCCTGCCAGTACCTCGGTGCCAGGTTCGGCAACGCCCTGCAGCACTGCGTAAAGCGCGGTCTGGGTGCCGGGAAAACACAGGATGTTCTCCGGCCCGAATTCCCGGCCGCGGCTGATGGAGTATGCCTCTGCCAGGGCCGCGCGCAGATGCGCCTCGCCGCGGCCGTCGGAATATCCGGTGCGGCCTGCGTGCATCGATTGCGCGGCGGCTTCGACCAGCTCTGGCGGGGTGGGCACATCCGGTTCGCCGATGGTCATCTCGACCAGGTCGGCACCGGCCGCGGACATCTGCCGCGCCTTCAGGTGCACTTCCCATTTGCCGCCGCCCAGTCCGGCCAGGCGTTCAGTGATTGCTGTCAGCCTCATTTCTTTTCAGCCTCCTGCTCCAAATTCAATCCTGTGATGGCGGCAACGGAGTGCCGCCCGATTTCAACCAGTTCACCTGGACCGAAGGCGTCCGGCAGGGCGCCGCCTTCCAGCCACAGGCCGTCGATCACCGCGTTGCAGGCAATCGCCAGCCGCCGCAGCCGGGCCGCCGGAGCCGGACGGCCTGCCTCTTTCAGCGCGGCAGCGATCAGCACCTCCAGCCGGTCGCGGAAGTAGGCGTAAGTGCGTTCGTGCGTGGCTTTCATCTGCGGGTCTTGCTGCACCTTGTTGAGGAAGCTGGCCCAAAGCGCGATCGAACGCGGGTCCACCACCGGCGGCGTCAGCGAGGCATTCACAAAGGCGGTAAGCCGTTGCAGCGCCGTGCCGTCCGCTCCGGCCGCGGGGGCAAAGGTCTCGTCGGTCATGGCGGTCATGTGGTGCTCATAGGCGGCGATGATCAGCTCTTCCTTGGAGCTGAAGTAATGCCGGATCAGGCCCTGGGTGACGTCGGCGCGTTCAGCAATGGCCCGCACCGTAGCGCCGCGGACGCCGTTTTCCGCCACCAGCTCCAGCGTGGCGAGAATCAGCGCCTCCTTCCGGGCCTCGGCGGGTTCGCGTTTGAATTTGCGGCGCTCGTCGTTCACCTCAGCTCCTGTTTTTGCCTGACGGGGAAATTATACACTTGCATAATTACGCGAGTCGCGGCTTACTGCAATCGGAAAATTCGGGAAGACGCAATAATGGACACAGCCACAGCAGCCGCATCGGTTCCGGAAGCAGACGCGCGCCGGGAGGCGATCCGGGTGGAGGATCTGCACAAGTCGTTCGGCAATCTGGAAGTGCTCAAAGGGGTGTCGCTGACTGCCCGTCAGGGCGATGTGGTGGCAATCATCGGCGGCTCCGGTTCCGGCAAGTCCACCATGCTGCGCTGCATCAACTTTCTGGAGACGCCAAGCTCCGGCCGGATCGTGATCGGCGGCGAGGAGGTAGCGATGCGGGGGGATGGAAGCCCGGCCAACCAGAAACAGATCGAACGCATCCGCACAAAGCTGGCAATGGTGTTTCAGCAGTTCAACCTGTGGACCCACCGCACCTTGCTTGAAAACGTGATCGAGGTGCCGGTGCATGTGCTGAAGGTGCCCAAGTCCGATGCCGTTGCGCGTGCCCGTCAGCTGCTTGAGCGGGTCGGGCTGGGCGGCAAAGAAGAGACTTACCCAGCCTATCTGTCCGGCGGCCAGCAGCAGCGCGCGGCGATTGCGCGGGCGCTGGCGGTGGACCCGTCGGCGATGCTGTTCGACGAGCCGACCTCGGCGCTGGACCCGGAACTGGTGGGCGAGGTGCTGACGGTGATCCGTGACCTAGCGGCCGAGGGGCGCACCATGCTGCTGGTCACCCACGAGATGAAATTCGCGCGCGAGGTCGCAAACCACGTTGTCTATCTTTACCAGGGCCGCATCGAAGAGCAGGGGCCGCCTGCCGAGGTCTTTGGCAATCCGCAATCAGACCGGCTGAAGCAATTCCTGAGCTCTGTCGCCTGATCCACTACCACCAAAAAAACCAACTGGGAGAATAAGATGAAACTGAGAGCATTGCTTGCCGCTGCCACTGCAGCTGCCGCCCTGTCCGCCGGTGCCGCAGCCGCGGAACAGGTGAAGATCGGCATCGCCGCTGAGCCCTATCCGCCGTTTGCCTCGCTCGACAGCGCCGGCAACTGGGTCGGCTGGGAAGTCGAAGTGATCAACGCGGTCTGCGCGGCCGCGGAGCTGGATTGCGTGATCACCCCGGTGGCCTGGGACGGCATCATTCCCTCCCTGACCGGCCAACAGATCGACGCCATCATGGCTTCGATGTCGATTACCGAGGAGCGGCTGAAGACCATCGACTTCTCTGACCCTTACTACAACACCCCCGCGGTGATTGTGGCGGACAAGTCGATGGACATCGAGGCGACACCGGAATCGCTGGCGGGCAAGATCGTCGGCATTCAGGCCTCGACCATCCACCAGGCCTATGCGCAGGAATACTTCAAGGATACCGAGCTGAAGGTCTATCAGACCCAGGATGAGGCCAACCAGGACCTGTTCGCTGGCCGTATCGACGCGACGCAGGCGGACAGCATCGCAATGGCCGACTTTGTGAACTCCGATACTGGCGGCTGCTGCGAGATCAAGGGCGCGGTGGCAGATGATCCGGCAATCCTGGGCCGCGGCGTCGGTGCCGGGGTCCGCAAGGGCGACGATGCCCTGCGCGAGGCGCTGAACAAGGGCATCGCGGCAATCCTTGCCGACGGCACTCATGAGAAGATCACTGCCAAATATTTCACAACCAGCATCTACTAAGGCGCTGACGTGACCGGACTGTTCGAATTTCTGGGCCTCGGCGCCAGCGCGGAACTGCTGTCGCTTTCGGGCTGGGGGGGGAACCTACTGCGCGGGCTTGCAAACTCCCTGCAGATCGCCTTCGGCGCCTTCGGGCTGGGGCTGGTGATCGGGCTGTTCGGGGCCTATGGCAAACTCTACGGCGGGAAGGTCACACGCGACCTTCTCGCCATCTACACCACGGTGATCCGGGCGGTGCCGGAGCTGGTGCTGATCCTGATCCTCTATTACGTGGGCAGCGATATCATCAACAAGGTTTCCGAGGGGCTGGGCGGCGGCCGGGTCGAGATCAACGGCGTTGCGGCCGGCATCTGGGTCCTGGGCGTGGTGCAGGGGGCCTATGCCACCGAAGTGCTGCGCGGCGCCATCAATGCGGTGCCGGCGGGCCAGATCGAGGCCGCGAAATCCTACGGCATGCCGGGTCTTATGATTATGCGGCGGGTGACGATCCCGGCGATGATGAGCTTTGCGGTGCCGGGACTGGCGAACCTGTGGCTGATCGCCACCAAGGACACCGCGCTGCTTGCGGTGGTCGGCTTCAATGAACTGACGCTGGAGACCCGGCAGGCGGCGAGCAGCACGCGGGCCTATTTCACCTTCTTCCTGGCAGCAGGCTTCCTCTATCTGATGGTGACGCTGTGCTCCGGCGCAGTCTTTGCCCGGGTGGAGAAATGGGCACGGCGCGGCCAGCCGTCGCTTAAGGGGGGCACGTCATGACCGGTCTGAAGGAGCTGATGCAGCCTCACCGCATCGCAATGATGCTGGTCTTTGCAGCGCTTGTGATCTGGTGCGCGGTGTCTCTGCGCTGGGACTGGATCCCGCAATATGCGCCGCTGGCGCTGGAGGGGCTGTGGGCGACGATCTGGATCCTGGCGGTTTCAACCTTTCTGGGCTTCCTGCTGGCGGTGCCGCTGGGGTTGGCGCAGGCCGTCGGGCCATGGTATCTGTCGATCCCCGCGCGCACCTTCTGCACCATCATCCGCGGCACGCCATTGCTGTTGCAGATCTGGCTGCTCTACTACGGGCTGGGGTCGCTGTTTCCGCAATTTCCCTGGATCCGCTCGTCCGAGTTGTGGCCCTATCTCAGGCAGGCCTGGCCTTATGCAGTGCTGGCACTGACACTGTCCTACGCGGGGTACGAGGGCGAGGTGATGCGGGGCGCGTTTTCTGGTGTGGCCAAGGGGCAGCTGGAGGCGGCGAAATCCTTTGGCATGCCGCGCTTCACCATGTTCCGCCGGATCTGGCTGCCGCAGGCAGTGCGCAATGTGCTGCCGACCTTGGGCGGCGAGACCATCCTGCAGCTGAAGGCAACACCGCTGGTGGCGACGATCACAGTGGTGGAAATCTATGCCGTGTCCTCACGGGTGCGGGCCGACACATTTATTGTCTATGAGCCGCTCTTGTTGCTGGCATTGGTCTACATGGCTATCGCCGGGGTGATCGCCCTGGTGTTCCGGCGGCTGGAGCGGGGGTGAACCGATCAGCCGACCAGGCAAGGAAAAACACCCGGACCGGAAGGGCCGGGCGTCCTACTTCAGACCCGGAGCGTGTTAAGCGGATTCGGTCTGCAGCCGCCTTTCGGCGGCGATGGCATGGCCTTCCATCCCCTCCATCCGGCTGATGCGCGCGGTGCGTTGGGCCAGTTCGTGCGAAGCGGCGGCATTGCAGCGCTGCCAGGTGACGGTCTTGGTGAACTTGTGCACCGACAGGCCGCCGGTATAGCGTGCGGCGCCGCTGGTCGGCAGTACATGGTTGGGGCCGGAGGTCTTGTCGCCGAAGGAGACCGTGGTCTCCTTGCCCAGAAACAGCGAGCCATAGGCGGTAAGGCGGCCCAGCCACCACTCGAGATCCTCCGCCTGCACCTGCAGGTGTTCGGGCGCATAACGGTCGGCCACTTGCGCGGCCTCTTCCCGGGTGTCGCAGAGGATAACCTCGGCGCGTTCGCTCCAGGCGCGGTGGGCGGCGGAAAGGTTGGGTTCCGGCAGCTGATCAATAAACGTTTGTGCGCAGTCCAAAACCGCCTTGGCCAGCGCCTGGCTGGTGGTGACCAGCCAGACTGGGCTGTCCGCGCCGTGTTCGGCCTGGCTGACCAGATCCCAGGCGACGGTTTCCGCATCGGCGGTGTGATCGGCGATCACCAGGGAATCCGTAGGGCCAGCAAACATGTCGATGCCGACCGCGCCGAACAGCATCCGCTTGGCTTCCGCCACGTAGGAGTTTCCGGGGCCAACAAGGATGTCGGCGGCTTCGGCGCCGAACAGGCCATGGGCCATTGCGGCAATGCCCTGTACTCCGCCCAGGTTCAGGATCAGGTCAGCGCCGCAAAGGTCCATGGCGTAAATTATGGCGTCAGGGATGCCGCTGCCGGGGCGCGGCGGCGAGACCGCGGTAATGTGCGGCACCCCGGCCACCTTGGCGGTGGTGATCGTCATCAGTGCGCTGGCGATATGGCTGTAGCGGCCGCCCGGCACATAGCAGCCGGCGCTGGAGACCGGGATCTGCTTCTGGCCCGCGATCAGGCCGGGGATCACCTCGACTTCGCATTCGCCCAAGGTGGCTTTCTGTGCCTCGGCAAAGCGGCGGATATTGGCATGGGCGAACCGGATGTCCTCTTTGAGCTGGCCGGGAACCCGGTTGCAGGCGGCGCGGCGCTGGGCCTCTGTCACCACGATAGGGCCGTTCCAGCCGTCAAGCTTTTCAGCATACCGCCGGGCTGCGTCTTCGCCTTCGCGCTGAATATTCGCGAGCATCACAGCGACGGTGTCGCGGATGTCGCTGTTTTCGGAGGCAGGGCGCGGCTGCGCCTGTTTCAGGTAGCTGATTGCCATGGTTTCAAGTTCCTCGAAGTGCCGCGGGGTATGCAGGGGAGCACTGGGTGCGGGTTGCGCCTAAGTCAGCGGTTCCCGGGCCGAACGGTCAAGCCGGGGTTCACAGGTTTCGAAAAACACGGATGTTTGTTTCGAATTGCCCAGCCAGCTCAATCCGCGCCTGACGGCAGCGTCCGGAATTCCTCCCCTAGCCAGGGGAAGCGGCGGCTGATCGGATCGGTGAAATGATGGCGCAGGGATTTTTGCAAAGCCTGATGGATGAGTTGGGATGTGGCCGCCGGATAGACACTGGTGGTGAACAGCGACACCGTGCGGGCAAAGCTCTTGCCAGGAAAGCGCACGACCCTGACTTTCTCGTGGAAACGCTGGGCGCGGTGGTAGCTGGCGGCGGTGGTGACGGTCCAGCCGCTGCCCTCAGACACCAGGCCGATGATCGACTGGTTGCACTCCAGCTCAAACCGGTTTGGCAGCGCGATTTTGAGGCGCGTCAGCTGGGTCTCGATCTGCTTGCCGATGGTGTGGTCGCGAGAGTACCGCAGTAAGGGCAGTGGCGCATCAGGCCTGGTCAGCTCCTCGACACTGCCGGAATAGCCCGTGGGTACAACCAGTATGAACGGATCACGCATCAGCGGGTATTCAATCAGATCGGGCAACAGACCGGACGGGCGGGTGGCAACGCCTGCGTCCAGCTTCTGCGCCTGCAGTTTTTCGATGATCTCGTGGCTGGGGCGTGTGTAATGGCGGAAGCTGCAGCGCGGCAGAGCGGAGGAAAGGAACTGGAACAGTTCCGGACCAACTTCGTTGTCGAAGTCGTCGAGCAGCGCCATGCGCAAGTCGGTGGCGTGCTGCCAGCTGCCGGAGCGGATTTCCGCCTCGCCGCGCTTGAGCGTCATCAGGCCATCATAGACATACCGGGCAAAGACCACGCCTGCCGGCGTCAAACCCATCGGGCGCCGGGTATGATCCACCAGATCTACGCCAAGCGCGCTTTCCAAGCTGCGCAGATGGTTGGAAACAGTGCTGATCGACAGCCCGGTTTCCGCAGAAACCTTCTGTATCGATCCGGACTTCGAGATCAGCTGGAACACTTCCAGCCAGCGCAGACTCAGCGTCTTTTGCATAGGCGGCCCTCCCGTGCCGATGCTTATGCTATCCGCAGATTTGCGCCATTACATACGAAAAAAACGAAACTGAGTTTTACTTTCTCTGTAAGAGTAATTTTATTCTCCTGTGAAAAGTCTTCCCGGATATGGTTTGCCGTGCAAAAATCAATGCCTTAAGGCCCGCGCAGAACGGGCCCGGCGTGACAACTGGGAGAACCATTAATATGATCAAAAAGTATCTGCTTTCAACAGCCTGCGCAGCCGCAGCCGCGATCTCAGCAACACAGGCGTCGGCGCTCGACGAAATCACGGTGGCCTATTTCCTGGAATGGCCGATGCCGTTCCAGTTTGCCAAGGCCAACGGCACCTATGAAGAAGAGATGGGCGTCAAGATCAACTGGGTCTCTTTTGACACCGGTACGGCAATGTCTGCTGCCATGGCCTCGGGCGACGTGCAGATTGCCGTCAGCCAGGGCGTGCCGCCCTTCGTGGTTGCGACTTCTGCGGGGCAGGACCTTCAGACCGTGGATGTGGCGGTCAGCTATTCCGACAACGATAATTGCGTTGTGGCTGAGGCGCTGGAAATCGACAAGGAGAATGCCGGCGAGCTCAATGGCAAAAAGGTTGGTGTGCCAATCGGCACTGCCGCGCATTACGGCTTCCTTTCGCAGATGGCGCATTTCGGGGTTGATGTCGGGTCGATGGAGATCGTGGACATGGCACCTGCCGATGGCGCAGCAGCCTTTGCCCAGGGCAACTTGGACATGGTCTGCGGCTGGGGCGGCGCGCTGCGGCGGATGGTGGAGCATGGCAATGTGCTGCTGACCGGTGCCGAAAAGGAAGAACTTGGTATCCTGGTTTTTGACGTGACCAGCGCGCCTGCCGGCTTTGTCGAGGCCGAAGCGGAGCTGCTCAGCAAATTCCTGAAGGTGACCGCAGATGCCAATGCCATGTGGAACTCCGGCGATCACAAGGACGAGATGCTGCCGGTGATTGCCAAGGACGCCGGCATGGACCTGGCCGACGCAGAGGCAACCATTGCCACTTTCTCCTTTCCCTCGGTTGAGGAACAGCTGTCGGAGAAATGGCTGGGCGGCGGTGCGCAGACCTTCATGAAAGGCGTGGCCGACATCTTTGTGAATGCGGGCAGCATCGAGGCGGCGCTGGACTCCTACGACGGGGCTGTCAACAGCGCCCCGCTTGCAGCCGTACAGAACTGATCCGCAGCGGCGCGAGCATGCCGAACGGCCCGGTTACCGGGCCGTTCGCATCCAGGGGTGCTGGGCGGAAGGCGCAAGGCCCTAACAGGAAGGGAAAAAGATGTCGGGACTGGACATCAAGAGTGTCTCCATGCGTTTTGACCTGCCCAACGGCAGTTCGGTTCAGGCGCTGAAGGACGTTTCATTGAATTTACAGGCGGGGGAGTTGTTGTCGGTGCTGGGGCCGTCGGGGTGCGGCAAGACCACGCTGCTGAATATCCTCGCAGGCTTCCTCGCTCCTACGGAAGGCGCGGTGGAGCTGAACGGGCATGTAGTGACCGGACCGGATGCCGAGCGCGGCATGGTGTTCCAGAAAGGGGCGCTGTTCGAATGGATGAACGTGCGCGACAACGTGGAATTCGGCCCCCGCATGAAGGGCATGGGCAGGGCAGAGCGGGAGAAGATCTCCGACCATCTGCTGGAAATCGTCGGACTGCAGGACTTCAAGGAAAAGGCGGTTTATGAGCTGTCGGGCGGCATGCAGCAGCGGGTGGCACTGGCGCGCTGCCTGGCGAATGAGCCGGATGTCATCCTGATGGACGAACCCCTCGGTGCGCTGGACGCGCTGACCCGGGAGAAGATGCAAGGCCTGGTTCTGAAGCTGTGGAAGGAAACCGGCAAGACCATCATCCTGATCACCCACTCGGTGGAGGAGGCGCTTCTGCTGGGCGAGCGGCTGATCGTGATGGCGCCGCGGCCTGGCCGCATCCACCGCGAATACCAGCTGCCTTTTGCCGAGCGTGGCGTGAATGCCGACCTGCGCGACGTCAAGAAATCCGAAGGTTTTGCCGAGACCCGCGATGAGATCCTCTCGATGATCTGGGAAATGGAGGAAGAGATCATGGGCCGCACGGAGCAAGTGGCATGAGCGTGCTTCTGTTTTATGTTGCGCTGTTCGCTGGCGCTTTCTTCCTTGTGCAGCTGATCCGCAAGGGGATGCAGTCGCGGCAGGATTTCACCAGCCTGAAAACCGTGACCTTCGGGGATGAAAGCGCAGTAACGCCGGACCGGGCTGCCTCGATCATTTCGGTTCTGGTGATTTTTGTGATCTGGGCGGCCTTCACCGGTTCTAAGCTGTTTCCGATTCACGTTCCTGGGCCATTCACCGGGGAGACCGCCTTTACTTACACGCTGCAAAACGCCGATGGCGCTACGGATGACGCCGAAGTCATCGTAAGGGTCTTCGGGTTCGGCGAGGAGGTGGAGAAGTTCGATGTCGACGGCGGAAGCGGCTTTGCGATGAATGATGCCATGGCGGCTCAGGCCGGTCGTTCGACAACGCTGCTGTTTGACAAGAATGATGAGGCCAAGCGCCGGGATGGTGCAAAGATCGTGGCTATCAACGGCGAGCCGATCGCGGCTGGCGGCGCGGTGGACACCGGCGATGGCACCGTGACGCTGACAGGGAAGGGGGCGATCAGCTTCACACCCAGTGCTGGAATGCAGATGAATCCGATTTGGCTGCCGGCTCCGGAAACCGTGGTTGCCAGGTTCTTTGAAATTGCTAGCGAGGGCTACCAGAACTTCTCGCTGTGGCAGCATCTGGGCTGGTCGCTCTTGCGGGTTGTGGCGGGTTTTGTGACCGGTGCCATCGTCGGCATCCCGCTGGGCTATGCCATGGGTCTATCCGGCTGGTTCCGCGGCTGGTTCGACCCGATTGTCGAATTCATGCGACCGGTGCCGCCGCTGGCGCTGATCCCTCTGGTAATCATCTGGTTCGGAATCTGGGAGACCGGCAAGATCGTCCTGCTGTTCCTGGCGGCGCTGTGGATCATGACGATTGCGGCACGGGCAGGGGTTTCCGGGGTGAACATCTCGAAAATCCACGCCGCCTATTCGCTTGGCGCCTCCAAGTGGCAGATCATGCGCCATGTGATTGTGCCGAACTCGCTGCCGGAGATCTTCACCGGCGCGCGTGTGGCCATGGGGGTTTGCTGGGGCACGGTTGTGGCCGCCGAGCTGGTTGCCGCGCAGAAGGGGGCTGGCATGATGATCATCGCGGCTTCCAAGTTCCAGCTGACCGATATCGTGATCATGGGCATCGTGCTCATCGGCATCATCGGCTACGGCATCGACATCCTGATGCGCAAGGCTGAGAACTGGCTGGTGCCCTGGAAAGGCCGCAGCTGACCTGAGCCTTTGCAATGGAAACAAGAACGCCCGGGATGTCCCCGGGCGTTTTGCTGTTTCGGGAACGGCTCAGCCTCGGATGCGGTCGAAGCCGGGGTCATATGGGGAGGGAGCGATGACCGTTGCCGCGACCAGACCTCCGCAGAGGTCGAGCTGCATGGTGCTGCCCTCCGCCGCCAGGTTCGGTTCGACAAAGGCGTAGGCCAGGTTGGTCCCCACCCGGTGCCCCCAGTCGCCTGAATACACGGTGCCCACGACCTTATTCTCCTGCATCAGCGAGGCTCCTCCGTGGGCCGGGGCGCGGGTGCAGTCGATCCGCAGAGTGACCAGCTTCTTGCGGGCGCCGTCGGACTGGCGTTTCAGCACGGCTTCGCGCCCGATAAATTCGCCTTTCTCCAGCTTCACGAAGCGGTCCAGCCCGGTCTCGAACGGGTCGAATTCGGTAATCAAATCGGCTTTCCAGTGAAGGAAGCCTTTCTCCATCCTCATCGACTCGATTGCGCGGGCGCCGAAAAGTTTGAGCCCGTGATCCTTACCCGCCGTTCGCAGCGCCAGATAGGCGGCAAAGAGCGAGGCGTTGGGGACATGGATCTCATAGGCCAGTTCGCCGGAGAAGCTGACACCCATCACCGTGGCCGGGGCGAACCCGATGAAGCATTCGCGTACCGACAGCCACGGGAACGCCTCTTTTGACCAGTCGCCGCGGGAACAGGCCGTCAGCACATCGCGCGCCTTGGGGCCTGCCAGAACCAGAATGGTCTGCTCATTGGTCAGTGAGCGGATCTGCACGTCCTCATCCGCGCGCAGGTGCTGCTTCAGCCAGTCCATGTCGTGATATTCACTGGCTGCCGCAGACCCGTACCAGACCCGTGCTTCGCCCCGGTCGGATGCCGGCAGGTTGGCAATTGTCGCCTCGCCCTTGACCATGCCGTGATGGTTCAAGAGGTAGCCCAGCCCCACCCGGCCGTCACGTTTGGTCACGGTGCCGCAGAACATGCGGTCGAGGAAACTGTGGCGGCCGGCGCCGGTGATCTCGAAGCGGTTGAAGCCGTTGACCTCAGCAAGGCCCACGTTTTCCTGGACGTTTTTCACTTCCGCCGCGACCACGTCGAAGGCCTCGTCAAAGTTGAAGGTGAGCGAGGGGTGGAAATCCGGTGATGGCTTGATGTAGTCGACCCGCTCCCAGCCGTTCACCACGGAGAACTCCGCGCCCTCGGCTGCCAAGACAGGGGTCAACGGCGTGGTCTTGGCCGGGCGGCCTGCCGGGCGGTGCTCATGCGGGAAGTGAAAGCGGAATTCGTTCTGGTAGTCCTCGATCGCCTTCAGCGCGGTCAGCTCCACGTTGGCGTGTGCGGTGAAACGGCGCGGGTCAATGCACCACGTGTCATAGCAGGCCTCGCCATGCACGATCATCTGCGCCAAGAGCCAGCCGTGGCCACCACCCTCGCCCAGGCCCGCACGCAGGCCGATGGCGCAGAAGGCATTACGCTTGCCCGGGATAGGGCCGATCAGCGGCGCGCCATCGATGGTGTAGGTTATCGGGCCGTTCACGATGGAGCGGATGCCGGTTTCGCGCAGCGCTGACATCCGCTCGAACGCGCCTCCCAGCACGTCCATCACGCGCTCCAGATCGTCGGGGCAGAGGGAATTGGCGAAGTTCGGGTCGATTCCGTCCATGCCCCAGGTTTTGCAGTCCTGCTCGTAGAAACCGATCAGCAGTCCGTTCTTTTCCTGGCGGCAGTAATAGTCGCTGATCGGGCAGCGGATCAACGGCATCCTATATCCCGCGTCAATGATGCCTTGGATGTCTTCGGTCAGGAAATACTGATGCTCCATTGAGGCGACGGGGTGGTGCACGCCCATCATCGCGCCGACCTCGTTCACCCGGTAGCCGCAGGCGTTCACAACGATATCGCAGTCGATGTCGCCATGTTCTGTATGCACGGCCCAGGTGTCGTCCTTGTGCTGGGTGAGGGCGGTAACCGGCGTGTTGCGGTAGACCTCGGCGCCTGCTTTGCGAGCGTGATAGGCCAGGGCCTGGCACAGCTGCGCCGGGTCGATGTCTCCGTCCAGCGGGTCCCAGAGCCCCCCTATCATGTTGTCAATTGAAATCAGCGGATGGCGGCGCGCGCATTCCTCGGCGTCGATCACTTCGAAATGCACATCCATGCCGCGCGCCATCGAGGCGAAATGGCGGTAGCCCTGGATCTGCGCCTCGGTATTGGCGAGCCTGATGCCGCCATCGCCGTGGTGGTAGTTGATCGGGTATTCCTGGTTTTCGGCCAGCGATTTGTAGAGGTTGATGGAGTGGGTTTTCAGCCCGACCATCGTCTGGTTCATGCCGAAGTTCGTGACCTGTGCCGCCGAGTGCCAGGTGGTGCCGCTGGTCAGCTAGTTGCGTTCAACCAGAACGACGTCGCTCCAGCCTTCCTGGGTGAGGTGGTAGAGCGTGGAACAGTCGGCGATGCCGCCGCCGATCACCACAACCTTGGTGCGCGATTTCATGGAATGAGCCTCCCGACAGTTTCCTACCGACTAAGCGGCGGGACAACAGCGTCGGCAAGACTGCGGGCCGTACCTTGCATAAAATCGAAAGCGGGATTCAGCGATATGGGAGGCGGCCGCCGGATGGCGGAAAAGCAGAGTGCAAAGAGAATATTATGGCCGCCTGATGCGCCGCTGAATGCGGGTCCTTCTGTCCAGCCCCGGCTGAGCCGCGATGCGCTCTGCCTGCCCAAGTAATCCAGTGTTCTGCAAGGGGCAGACGCAGAAGCGTTGACGGCCCGCCCTGCGGCGCGCACACTGCTACTACAGAGATAGTTGCTCAACGCGTTTCTGTCGGTGATGTTCTCAAACTGTGCGAGAACTGGCACGATGTTGCGCAGGTTGACGGGTAATCTGGTCTTATCGTTTTCTAAAACTGTCACTGTTGGGGGCAAGCAAGCCTTCGCAAGGTTTAACTGCTGAAACAACAAGAAGAATAATTAACAGTCCAAAGGGAGTAACGGATCAATGACGAAAACTGGCAAGCTGACACGGCGGAGCATTTTGAAAAGTGCTGGTGCTGCAGCCTTGGCGGCACCGCTCTATTCGAAGAGCGCGCTGGCGTCCTCGGGTGAAATCAACATCCTGATGTGGTCGGACTATTTGCCGCCGGAGTTCATTTCGGGTTTTGAAGCCAAGACCGGCATCAAGGTGAACTACACCGGCATCGGGTCGAACGAGGAAATCATCAACAAGATGAAGGCCACCAAGGGCCAGGGCTTTGATATTGTGTCGCCTACCAACAACCGCTCGCTGCAGTGGGGGCCGCTCGAACTGCTGAAGCCCTTCGACATGAGCAAGGTCAATATCGACGCGGTGAACCCGGCTATGGCCAAGATCGGCACCGATGCCTGGAACTTCGGCGGCCAGGGCGTGCATTGGCTGCCGCATATCTGGGGCACCGAGGGTATTGCCTACCGTACCGACCTGTGGCTGCCGGAAGGCGATGCGCCGTCTTACGGTGATGTCTGGTCGGAGGAAAACGCAGGCAAGACCATGGGCCGGGCGCATTCGATGATGCTTGGCGCGGGTCTTTTCATGGAAGCGTCCGGAGAGATGGAGCCGGGTTCGATCTGGGCCGCCTATGATGACGAGGAAACCATGCGCAAGGTCTGGGGCCAGGTCACCGACTGGTGCGTGGCGCGCAAGGACCGGATCAAGCTGATCTGGAACGATGCCGACACCCAGAAGAACGGCCTTCTGAACGAAGGCGTGGTGGTCGGACAGACCTGGGACGGCCCGCCGCTGGCGCTGAAATCCGCTGGCGAGCCGGTGCATTACCAGGCGCCGGTCGAAGGCGCGATGGCCTGGGTCGACGGTATCTCGATGCCGGTGGGCGCCCAGAATGAAGAGCAGGTTTATGCCTTCATTTCCTACGCATACGAACAGGAGCCGGCAGGCAAGGCAATTGACAGCCACGGCTACAACTCGCCGGTGCTGGGTGCCGACAGCTTCTCCGGCGACGTCTACAAGAAGAACTTTGCTGAAGCCTACCCGGGCGACTCACTGGCGAACCTGAACCCCTGGCCGGCCGAGGCGCCCTGGTACGCTGACGTGCGCACCGAGTTCGTCAACAAGTTCAAGAGCGCTTGAAGCCCAAGCGGTTGAAAGTTTTGGCCCCCGGGAACATTCCGGGGGCCAGCCATGTGCCGTCCGGCGCAATCACATACGAACAGAAATGGGTAGCAGCCCTTGCGGGGCCGGTGGCGCGCCACCGGAATGGGGATCTGCACCCTGGGGAGAAGCCAAATGAGTGCTGGGGTCGGCGTTGATCTCGAAAATCTCTGGATCCGCTTCGGTGACTTTGTTGCCGTGCGCGATGCCAACGTGAACATCAATGGGGGGGATTTCTTCTCCTTCCTCGGCCCATCGGGCTGCGGCAAGACGACGATCTTGCGCGCGGTCTCGGGATTTTTGGAGCCAAGCGACGGCCGGGTGCTGATCGGCGGCAATGACATGAAGGGCATCGGCCCCAACAAGCGCCCGACCGCGCTGATCTTTCAGAACCTGGCGCTGTTCCCGCTGATGAAGGTCTGGGAGAACATCACCTTCTCGATGGAGATTAAGGGCGCCTCGGTGCGCGAGCGGCGCAAGCGCGCCGATGAGCTGCTGGACATGATCGCGCTGCCGGGGCAGGGCGACAAGCTGCCCTCGGAACTGTCGGGCGGCCAGCGCCAGCGGGTGGCAATCGCGCGGGCGCTTTGCGCGGAACCTGACGTGCTGCTTCTGGATGAACCGCTGTCGGCGCTCGACCTCAAGCTGCGCCAGCACATGCGCACCGAGCTGCGCGAAATTCAGCAACGGGTCGGCATCACCTTCATCTACATCACTCACGATCAGGGCGAGGCGCTGACCATGTCGGACAGCATTGCGGTGATGAAGGCGGGCGTGATCGACCAAATCGGTAACGGCAAGACCATTTACAATGATCCTTCCACCGCCTTTGCCGCGTCTTTCGTGGGCGAGAACAATGTGTTCCGCGGCAAGATCAAGCGGATCATGGGGGAGGAGGCGCTGATCCAGACCAACCGTTCCGGCGAGTTGGTGGCCCGGATTTCCACCGCTAACCAGGGTAAGATGAAGGAAGGCGACGCGGCCATGATGTTCATCCGCCCCGAAGCCTTTGCGCTTGCGCCTAAGGGGGCCAAGGGAACACATTTTGTCACTGCCAAGGTGAACAATGAGGAGTTCGAGGGCAATGTTTTCAACATCTTCATGGAAGGCGACGGCGGTAAAGAACTGAAGGTCTCTATCCCCAACCTCGGCCAGTCGTTCGAGGACCACACCGGCCAGAACATCACCCTGGAATACGAGACGAAAAACGCCGTCATCGTGCCCGCGGGTGAACTGGCTGCGGAATAGGGAGGCCCAAGCCATGCCAAGCTTCCTGAAGGAATTCTTCAAACGCAACGGCACCGGCATGGGCAGCCTGATGCTCGGGCTGGTTCTGTTCTGGACCGTCGGCCTCATCATCCTGCCGCAGCTGTCGATGCTCGACTTCTCATTCCGGCCCAATCTGCCGCCGCCGGAGATCGGCGGCCCCAAGGATGTCTACACGCTGGAGAATTACAAATACCTGATCTACGGCCCGGAGGGCGGCAGCCAGGATTACAACGCGGTCGACCTCAAGGTGTTCTTCCGCACCCTGGTGGCGGCGGTCTGCGTCACCGTCTTCAACCTGATCCTGTGCTATCCGATCGCCTATTACCTGGCCCAGACCAAGGGCAACCACATCCGCATCTTCGCGCTGATGCTGATCATCCCTTACTGGATCAACGAGATCCTGCGGGCCTTCGCGCTGCGCATTATCTTCGGCGAGACCGGAGTACTGAACAACATGCTGGTGGGGCTGGGTGTTTTCGATACGCCTTTTGACTTCATCCGCAATGACATCGCGCTCTATGCGGGTCTGGGCTATGCCTATATCCTTTTGATGATCTTCCCGATCTACAACGTGATCGAGAGCCTGGACCGCAACCAGATCGAGGCCGCGCGGGACATGGGCGCAAGCTGGCCGATGATCCACCGCCGGGTGGTCATCCCCTATGCCAAACCAGGCATCTCCTCAGGCTGCACCATGGTGTTCATGCTGTCGGCGGGCGCGCTGGCGGCGCCGCAGATCCTCGGCGGGCCGTCGAGTTTGTGGTTCACCCAGCTGATCTACCAGCAGTTCAATGACAACTCCGACTGGCCGCAGGGGGCTGCCTATGCGGTGGTGCTGCTGGTCACCTGTATCCTGCTTGTTCTGGCCGTGATGCGGCTGTTCAAGGTGAATATGGGGGATATCGGCAAATGAAGAATTTCTCATTCATGCGCCTGAGTCTTTGGGTCTACCTGGCGATTTTCTTTGCCTATCTGCTGGGCCCGCTGGTGATCATGTCGGCAACCGCCTTCAACTCGCCGTCCTTCCCGCGGATGACCCCCTGGGAGTGTTTGACGTTCGAATGGTTCTCGGCGCTGTTCCGGGATGAGCGGATCCTGAACGGTATCTGGAACTCGATCTTGGTGGGCGCGGGGACGGTGGTGCTGTCGGTTGCAATGGGCCTGGCCGGGGCGCTGATGCTGACCCAGATCTGGCCCAAGCTGCGGGCGACCTATTATACCATCATCATCGCGCCGATCCTGATCCCCGGCGTGGTGCTGGGGATCTCGACCCTGGTGTTCTGGGACCGGATCAACCGGATGCTTGGGCTTGGCGCCGACAGCTTCCTTTCGAACGGGCTGTTCCTGACTATCATCGGCCAGTCCACTTTCATTGCCAGCTACTGCATGCTGGTGCTGGTGGCACGGCTGCAGCGTTATGACATCGCGCTGACGGAAGCAGCGCTGGATCTGGGGGCGACCCATGCGCAAGCCTTCCGCAAGGTGCTGCTTCCGTTCATGCGGCCTGCGATAGCCTCCGCAGCGGTGCTGGCGTTCCTGGCGAGCTTCGAGAACTACAACACCACCACCTTCACCTTCGGCGAATATCCGACGCTGACCATCGAGCTGGCGCAAAAGGTCCGTTATGGCATCACCCCGGCGATCTCGGCCTTGGCCTTCATCATCGTGGTGCTGACTGTCTTTGCGGCTCTGTTCAACGAGGCCAGCATCCGCCGCAAGCAGCTGGTGGCCGAAGCGCGCAAGAAAGCGACCGTGGAGGAACTGGAAAGCGGTAAGCTGCGGCTGCCCGGTTTCCTCAGCTCCAATGCAGCCGCGGTGGCGCTGGTGGTTGTGGCCTGTGCGACGGTGGCAGTTGTCGGCACCGCGTCGGTCTACAGTCCGCAGCAATGCATTGCCAACGTGCAGGAACAGAAGCGCCTGGAGACGGAAGAGCGCATCAAGGAGCTGCGCCGCCAGCGCGAGCTGCGCCGCCAGCAGCAGGAGGAACAGGGCGAGGCGGCTCCGGCGCAGACCGCACCTGCCACCGGGAGTACCGGCAACAACTCCGGCTTCGGCGGGGTCTTTGCCCCGGGCAGCCTGTCAGGTGGCAGCGAGGCAGAACCTGAAACAGAGCAGGAGCCGCAGGGTAACAACTCTGGCTTCGGCAACGTGTTTGATCCGAACGCTCTCTCCGGCGACGGGGGAGAGAGCGGATCAGGAAACTGAGCCGACCTGTTCGAATAGAAAGAAAGGGCGGCCTAGGGGCCGCCTTGTTCCTGACCTTGACTGGTGGCTTTCAAGCTAGGGAAGCGGCACGATGGCTGTCCGCGTAGTACTGCTTGCGGAAGGCCTGGGGGCTGGTCTTGTACTCGCGCTTGAACCATTCGGTCAGGCTGCTGCGGGAGCCGAAACCGGTGGCGGCAACGATTTCAGCCAGAGGCAGGGTGGTGTGCAGCAAAAGCTGGCGGGCCTTTTCGATGCGCAGTTTGCGGTAGGCCGTCAGCGGGCTGGTCTGCGCCTTTTGCTGGAACCGGCGCTCCAACTTGCGCGGCGAAACGCCGGCCTGCTGGGCAATCTCGCGGATCAGGAGCGGCTCTTCCAGGTTCTGCTGCATCAGGTCGAGGATTTTGACCACCAGCGCATCGCCTCCCGCAGTCTGGCGCAGCTGCAAGGAAACCCTGGATTGCTCTGACGCCGGCCCGAAGGCGAGACCCAGGTAGTCGCAGACGGCATCGGCGATGAAGGCGCCGCGGTCGGCGCGAAGGAAACCGGCCAGCAGGCGCAAGGCGGCAAAACTGCTGACGGCGGTGCTGATGCGGCCTGATGTGGCGGTCAAAGTGCCGGCCGGGGCGCAGATCAGCTGCTCCTCTTCTGCCGCGGCGGCAAAATTCGCGTGCACGGCGGTTTCCACCGCGGCATTGAGGCCGGATTCCGGCAGCAGGAAAATGGCGCTGCCGGCGAACAGGCAGCGCTGCGCCTGGCGGCAAATCCGCTGCAGGCTGGCTTTCTCGCCTGAGTTCAGCGTCCAGCGGCTGGAAATGCCGCCGAGGAAGATGACGGTTTTCGGGTTCCAACTTTCAGGTGCGTTTCGCATCTGCGACGCAAGATTGCGCACGGCAATGCGATAACCGCTGTCGGGGAACAGGTCATTGGCGGCGCGGAAGACTTCGCAGATCATCTGAGCAGCGGCAGGCGAGTCCGGCTGAGGCAGAATGATTTCGACATCGTGGAATCGGCCCTGGGCCGCGTTTGCGGTTGTCTGCCGGGCTGCTGGCACGGTCAGCGGCTCGAGACGGGTCATCATTCTCTCCTCTGAACGGGGCATGCGGGGATGCAGCCTTGCCAGACAGGCTGCGGGGTGCCCCGCCGGGCTGACCGGCGGGGCGGGAGGCCTGACGGATCAGGCTTCAGCTTCTTCGTAGTCAGACATCGGCGGGCAGGTGCAGACCAGGTGACGGTCACCGTAGGCGTTGTCGACCCGGTTCACGGCCGGCCAGTATTTGTCGACGCCGAGGTTGCCCGGCGGGAAGCAGGCCTGCTCGCGGCTGTAGGGACGGTCCCAGTCGCCCACCAGGTCGCGCACCGTGTGCGGCGCGTGTTTCAGCGGGTTGTTCTCGGGATCGATCTTGCCGTCGATGATGTCCTGTGCTTCCGAACGGATCGACAGCATGGCTTCGCAGAAGCGGTCCAGCTCGTCCTTTGGCTCGGACTCGGTCGGCTCCACCATCAGCGTGCCCGCCACCGGCCAGGACATGGTCGGGGCGTGGAAGCCCGAGTCGACCAGACGCTTGGCGATGTCGTCCACGGTGACGTGGCCCTCATCGTTCAGCGGGCGGGTGTCGAGAATGCATTCATGCGCCACACGGCCCGTCTCCGAGGTGTAGAGGATCTTGTAGGCATCCTTCAGCCGCGCGGCGATGTAGTTGGCGTTCAGGATCGCCACCTTGGTAGCCTGGGTCAGGCCTGCGCCGCCCATCAGCAGGCAGTATGCCCAGCTGACCGGCAGGATCGAGGGCGAGCCGAAGGGCGCTGCCGAGACCGGACCGACGGCAGTGCCGTATTCCGGGTGGCCCGGCAGGTGTTCAGCCAGATGCGCTTTGACGCCGATCGGACCCATGCCGGGGCCGCCGCCGCCGTGCGGAATGCAGAAGGTCTTGTGCAGGTTCAGGTGGCTGACGTCGCCGCCGATATCACCCGGACGCGACAGGCCCACCATGGCGTTCATGTTGGCGCCGTCGATATAGACCTGACCGCCGTGATCATGGGTGATCTGGCAGACCTCCTGCACGGTGGTTTCAAACACACCGTGGGTCGAGGGGTAGGTGATCATGCAGGCGGCGAGGTTGTCGCTGTGCTGCTCTGCCTTGGCGCGGAAATCGGCGGTGTCGATGTTGCCTTTGTCGTCCGCTTTGACCGGGATCACCTTGTAGCCCACCATCTGCGCGGTGGCCGGGTTGGTGCCATGCGCGGAGGTCGGGATCAGGCAGACGTTGCGGTGGCCCTGGCCGTTTGCCGCGTGGTAGTTGCGGATGGTCATCAGGCCCGCGTATTCGCCCTGGGCGCCGGAGTTCGGCTGCTGGGAGATCGCGTCATAGCCGGTGATCTGGCAGAGCTTGTCGTTCAGATCGGCGATCATCTGGTGATAGCCCTGCGCCTGGTCTTCCGGGCAGAAGGGGTGCAGGTTGCCGAATTCCGGCCAGGTGACCGGAATCATCTCGATCGTGGCATTCAGCTTCATGGTGCAGGAGCCGAGCGGGATCATCGCGCGGTCCAGCGCCAGGTCGCGGTCGGCCAGACGGCGCATGTAGCGGGTCATCTCGGCCTCGGCCCGGTTCTTGTGGAAGATCGGGTGGGTCAGGTACTCGCTTTCACGCAGTGCATAGTCGGGCAGACGATAGGCGCGGTTCTTGACGCTGTCGTCCTTCTTCTCGATGCCGAAGGCTCCCCAGACCGCTTCGATGGTCTCAGCGCGGGTTTGCTCATCCAGCGAGATGCCGACCCGGGTTTCGCCCACCTTGCGCAGGTTGATGCCGCGTGCAACGGCCGCCTCCATGACGGTTTTCTGCAGCTGTCCGACTTCGACTGTGACGGTGTCGAAGAACACCTCGGGCTCGACCTTGAAGCCGTGCTCCTCGAGGCCTGCGGCCAGGCGCGAAGTCTTGCGGTGCACCGACTGGGCAATCGCCTTGATGCCGTCGGGACCGTGGTAGACCGCGTACATCGACGCCATCACCGCCAGCAGCGCTTGCGCGGTGCATACGTTGGAGTTGGCTTTCTCACGGCGGATGTGCTGCTCGCGGGTCTGCAGCGCCAGGCGGTAGGCCTTGTTGCCGCGGGCGTCGACCGAGACGCCGATGATGCGGCCGGGCATGGCCCGCTTCAGCTTGTCGGTGGTTGCCATATAGGCGGCGTGCGGGCCGCCATAACCCATGGGCACGCCAAAGCGCTGGGTCGAGCCGATGGCGATGTCCGCGCCCATCTCGCCGGGCGACTTCAGCAGTGCCAGCGCCAGGATGTCGGCGGCAACGACGGCAATGCCCTTGTGCTCGTGGATGGCTTCGATTTCCTTGGTGAAATCGCGCACATGGCCGTAGGTGCCGGGATACTGGAAGATCGCGCCGAAGACCGCGCCCGGGTCCAGATCATCGGGATCGGCGACCACAACGTCGATGCCCAGGGGCTCGGCGCGGGTCTGGATGACGGCGACAGTCTGCGGGTGGCAGTTCTTGTCGACGAAGAAGGCGGCGTTGTTCGCCTTGGAACGCGAACCGCGGTGTGCCATAGCCATGGCTTCGGCGGCGGCGGTGGCCTCGTCCAGCAGCGAGGCGTTTGCAATGTCCAGGCCGGTCAGATCGCTGACCATGGTCTGGAAGTTCAGCAGCGCCTCAAGGCGGCCCTGGGAAATTTCCGGCTGGTAGGGCGTGTAGGCAGTGTACCAGGCCGGGTTTTCCAAAATATTGCGCAGGATTGGCGCCGGGGTGGTGGTGCCGTAGTAGCCCTGGCCGATCAGCGAAGTCAGCACCTTGTTCTTGGAAGCCACCTGCTTCATGTGGAACAGCGCATCGCGCTCGGTCATCGCCGGGCCCCAGTCCAGCGCCTCTTTCTGGCGGATGGCGGGCGGCACGGTGGCGTCGATCAGCTCGTCCAGGGTTTTGAAGCCGATCACCTGCAGCATATCCCGCATCTCTGTCGGAGACGGGCCGATATGGCGCCGGTTGGCGAAGTCATAGGCTTCGTAATCGGTAAGTTTGAAGGCCATTACTGAGGTCCTTGTCTGGGGCAATGGGCCCCGCCGGGCTGTTCCGGCGGGGAGGGGGTGCTTAGCCGATCAGGGCTTTGTAGCCGTCCAGATCCATCAAATCGTCCAGTTGGGACGCGTCGGAGATCTTGATCTTGTAGATCCAGGCATCGCCTTCCGGGCTTTCGTTCAGGGCGCCGGGGTTATCGGCCAGGGCGTCGTTGACCTCGACCACTTCGCCGTCCAGCGGCGCGTAGATTTCGGAAGCCGCTTTCACCGACTCGATGACGCCGATTTCGCCGCCCTTTTCGAACTCTTCACCGGCTTCGCGCTGCTCGACGAAGACAACTTCGCCCAGCTGGTCGGCGGCGTGCTGGGTGATGCCCAGGGTCGCAACGTCGCCTTCGACGGTGATCCATTCATGCTCTTCAGAGTAATAGGTGGCCATTTTTGACTCTCCTGATGATGTCTTAGCGTTTGTAGTTCTGAGTGACGAAGGGCAGGGCGACTACTTCAGCCGGCTGCGCTTTGCCGCGGATGAGGAGGTTCACCTTGGTGCCAGGCGCAGCATGGTCCGCCGCAACATAACCCATGGCGACCGGGCCGCCGACGGTGGGGCCGAAGCTGCCCGAGGTGATGGCGCCAAGAGTATCGCCGCCTTCGCTTTGGATTTCCACACCCTGGCGGGCTGGGGCGCGGCCCGCGGGCTTGATGCCGACCAGCTTCTTGGACGGGCCTTCGGCCAGTTCCTTCTGGATGCGGGCGGCACCGGGGAAGCCCCCTTCTTCTTTACGGCGCTTCTGCATCGCCCATCCCAGCGAAGCCTCCACCGGGGAGGTCGACTGGTCGATGTCGTTGCCATAAAGGCAGAGGCCGGCTTCGAGGCGCAGCGAGTCGCGGGCACCGAGGCCCGCGGGCTCGCAGTCGTCATGGGCCAGGAACAGTTTGGAAATGCGGATGGCATCGGCTTCCGGGATCGAGATTTCGTAGCCGTCTTCGCCGGTGTAGCCGAGGCGCGAAATGCGGCATTCGGCACCGCCGATATCCGCCACGGTGGTTTCCATGAACTTCAGCTCGCGGGCGGCCGGGCAGAGCGCGCCCACAACTTCCTCAGCCTTGGGGCCTTGCACGGCTACCAGCGCGCGGTCGAAAATCTCGGTCACCTCGACGCCGTCCAGATTGGCCTGCATATGCGGGATATCCTGATGGCGCAGGGCTGCGTTTACCACGACAAAGTAATGGTCGCCGGCGTTGGAGACGATCAGGTCGTCCATGATGCCGCCGTCTTCGTTGGTGAAGAAACCGTAGCGTGCCTTGCCTTCTTTCAGACCGGCATAGGCTTGCGGGCAAAGCGTTTCCAGCTTCTCGCCCACGTTTTCGCCGCGCAGGATCACCTGGCCCATGTGGGAGACGTCAAACAGCGCGGCCTTTTCGCGGCACTGCTTGTGCTCGCCCATGATGCCCATGGGATACTGCACCGGCATTTCCCAGCCGGCGAAGTCGACCATCTTGCCGCCAAGCTCGACGTGCAGGTCATAAAGCGGGGTGCGTTTTGGTGCGTCGGTCATCCTGTGCAGCCTTTGATTTGGTATGGTTCCGGAGTGGGGAGGGCACAGGGCGCGCCCTCCCGGAGAGCTTATTCAGCAGCGCGGCCGGCTTCTTCCGACTTGCCGCCGGTGGCAAAGAACTCCTTCGTCACCTTGAAGACGATCGGGCTCAGCAGGGCCAGGGCGATCAGGTTTGGAACGGCCATCATCGCGTTCAGGGTGTCAGCCAGCAGCCAGATGAAGCCGAGGTCGGCGGTGGCGCCGAAATAGATCGCAACGATCCACAGGATGCGGTAGGGCAGCATGACCTTCACGCCAAAGAGGAATTCCATGCACTTCTCGCCATAATAGGACCAACCCAGGATGGTGGTGAAGGCAAAGATAGACAGTGCGATGGCGATCAGGTAGCCGCCAACGCCGGGCAGCGAGGTTTCAAATGCCAGCGAGGTCAGCGCCGCACCGGATTCGCCGGAGGTCCAGGCACCGGAAGCAATGATCGCCAGACCGGTGATCGAGCAGACGATGATGGTGTCGATGAAGGTGCCCAGCATCGCGATCAGACCCTGGTTGACGGGACCTTTGGTATTCGCTGCCGCGTGGGCGATCGGCGCGGAGCCAAGGCCAGCTTCGTTCGAGAACACGCCGCGGGCCACGCCAAACCGGATCGCTGCCCAGACTGCTGCACCGGCGAAACCGCCTTCGGCCGCCGAGGGGGTAAAGGCGTGGGTGAACACCAGGCTGAATGCATTGCCGATGGCGTCTGCGTTGACGACCAGCACGATCAGGCCGGCGATGATGTAGCTGACCGCCATGAACGGGACCAGCTTGCCGGCCACCGCGCCGATGCGGGTGATGCCGCCCAGGATCACGGCGCCGGTCAGCACCATCAGCACGATACCGGTGATGGAGGTGCTGAACCCGAAGTTGGTCTCCAGAACCTGTGCCACGCCGTTTGCCTGCACGCCGTTGCCGATGCCGAAGGCCGCGATGGAGCCGAACACGGCAAAGGCCACGCCCAGCCAGGCCCATTTCGCGCCGAGGCCGTTCTTGATGTAATACATCGGGCCGCCGACATAGTTGCCTTCCTCGTCGCGCTCACGGAATTTCACGGCGCAGACGGCTTCGGAATACTTGGTGGCCATGCCGACCAGCGCGGTCATCCACATCCAGAACAGCGCGCCGGGGCCGCCGAGGAAAACGGCGGTTGCAACACCGGCGATGTTGCCGGTGCCGATGGTGGCCGACAGAGCGGTCATCAGCGCGTTGAAGGGGCTGATCTGGCCTTCGCCGGTGCCTTCACGGCCCTTGAACATCAGGCCGAAGCCCATGCCCAGTTTCCGGATCGGCATGAACTTCAGGCCAACCTGAAGGAAGAAGCCGACGCCGAGAATGAGGACCAGCATCATTGGCCCCCAAACCACGCCGTTTACGGCTCCTACGATTGAATTTAACGCTTCCATGGGTCTCCTCCCGCTTGCGTTAAGGTTAAATGCCCTTTGCCAAGGCCATCTGACGGGCCTCTTTCAGGGCGGCAAAATCTTCATCCGCGTGGAACGAGGAGCGGGTCAGCGGTGTCGCCGACACATGCAGGAAGCCCTTGGCACGGGCGATCTGCTCCAGCTGGACGAATTCTTCGGGTTCCCAGAAGCGATCAATCGGATGATGCTTCGGGGTGGGCTGCAGATACTGTCCCACGGTCAGGAAGTCGACCTGAGCCGCGCGCAGATCGTCCATCACCTGGCGCACGTCGTCCAGGGTCTCACCCAGACCCACCATGATGCCGGATTTGGTGAACAATTGCGGGTTGGTGCGCTTGGCATCGTCCAAGAGACGCAGCGAGGTGTAGTAGCGCGCGCCTGGGCGCACGCGCGGATAGAGGCGCGGCACGGTTTCCAGATTGTGGTTGAAGACATCCGGCGCTGCCTCGAACACTGTCTGGGCAGCTTCGCCCTTACCCAGGAAATCCGGGGTCAGCACCTCGATGGTGGTGCCGGGGTTCTGGTGGCGGGTGGCGCGGATGGTCTGGGCGATGTGCTTGGACCCGCCGTCCGCCAGGTCATCCCGGTCGACAGAGGTGATCACCACGTGGCGCAGGCCCAGTTTCTTGACCGCCGCGGCAACCCGGCCCGGTTCAAACGCATCCAGCGTGTCAGGCTTGCCGGTGGTCACGTTGCAGAAGGAGCAACCGCGGGTGCAGACCTCGCCCATGATCATCATGGTGGCATGGCGCTTGGACCAGCATTCGCCGATGTTGGGGCAGGCGGCTTCCTCGCAGACAGTCGCCAGGTCGTGCTCGCGCATCAGTTTACGGGTTTCGTAATACGCCGCGCCTTCGATCTTTTTCTTGCGGATCCACTTGGGCTTGCGCGGGATCGCGCTGTCGGCTTTGTGAGCCTTTTCCGGGTGGCGGGGACGCAGCTGGATCGTCATCTGGCGGGGCTCCGGATCAGGCGTGGATGGCGCGGCTGAGCGCGTCGAGGCAGGCTTCTTTGATTGCTTCACCCAGTGCAGGGTGCGCGTGGCAGGTGCGCGCAACGTCCTCGACCGTGGCTCCCTTGGTCATCGCCAGCACCAGTTCGGCGATCAGATCGCCGCCATGCGCGCCGCAGATGTGGGCGCCGAGGATCTTGCCCTCGGGTGATGCCAGCACCTTTACCGCACCGTCGGTTTCGCCAGTGGAACGGGCGCGGGAATTGGCCATGAAAGCGAACTTGCCGGTAATGTAATCAGTGCCGGCCTCCTTCAGCGCTTCCTCGGTCTGGCCGACAGAGGCCACCTCCGGGTCGGTATAAACAACGCCGGGCACAGTGTTGTAATCCACATGGCCGAGCTCGCCAGCCAGCATCTCAACACAGGCGACACCGTCTTCCTCGGCCTTATGCGCCAGCATCGGGCCGGGCACGCAGTCGCCGATGGCAAAAATGCCCGGAACGGAGGTGGAAAAACGCTCGTCCACCTCAATGAAGCCCCGCGCGCTGATGGAAACGCCCAGCTTTTCCAGGCCCAGGCCGCGGGTCACCGGACGGCGGCCGATGGCGACCAGCACCTTGTCCGCTTCGATCTGCTCTTCTTTGTCCTTGCCGACGCGGTCCAGCGTCAGGCTCAAGGTGTTTCCGCGCTTTTCGATGGTCTTCAGTGCGCGGCCCAGCTGGAACTTCAGCCCGCGCTTGCTCAGCGCCCGCTGGGACAGCTTGGCGATCTCGCCGTCGATGCCGGGCAGGATGCGGTCGAGGTATTCCACCACCGTCACTTTGGATCCGAGGCGTGACCAGACCTGACCGAGTTCAAGCCCGATCACGCCGGCGCCGATCACCACCAGATGCTCCGGGGCAGCGTCCAGCGCCAACGCACCGGTGCTGCTCAGCACGTCAACCTCGTCGATCTCCACGCCAGGGAGGGCGGCGGGCTCCGAACCGGTGGCAATCAGAATGCTCTTGGCAGTGTGGATGTCCTCACCAACCTGCACTTGGCCGGGCGCTGGAATGCTGGCCCAGCCTTCGATGTGGTCGACGCCGTTCTTCTTGAACAGGAAGGCGATGCCCTTGGTCAGGTCGCCGACAATCTTGTCCTTGCGTGCCATCAGCGCGCCCAGGTCCAGAGTGGCCCCTTCGACGGCAATTCCATGCGCGGCCAAATGGGACAGTTCCGCATATTTGCCGGAGGAGGTCAGCAGCGCTTTGGAGGGGATGCAGCCGACGTTGAGGCAAGTGCCGCCCAGCGATCCGCGGCCTTCGACGCAAGCGACATTCAGGCCCAGCTGCGCCGCGCGGATTGCTGCGACATAACCGCCCGGACCGGCCCCGATCACGATCAGATCATATGCGCTCATGTGGTGTCTCCTCCGAAAAGCGGTTCAGGACCGGCAGGTATTCAGTCGTATACGACGCTGCGTCTCCTATAGGAAACTTTTTCCCTATTGCAAACAGAAAGTGCGATCACGGAAATTTTGACCGACAGATACATCAAAGCTAAGGTGTTTTCGGATCAGGAGAAATCGCAGAAATGGAACCAATTCCCTCAGAAGAAACAGGACTGGGCCCCGAAGCAGTGGAGGCTCCGGATGGCGAAATTCTGGGTAAAATGATTCGTGAAGCGCGCAAGGAAAAGGGTCTGACGCTCGAGGAAGCCGCCAGGGCTGCTGCCATCGGAAGGTCCACCTTGTCCAAGATCGAGAACAACCAGACCCGCCCCAGTTTTGAGATTATCCGGCGCCTGATGCAGACGCTGGAGCTGGAAACGCCGCAGCTGTTTGTGCAATCCAGCCAAAGTGGTGTAACCGGGCGCCGGGACTTCACCCGCACGGGGGAAGGCGAGCACAAGGAAACCTCGACCTACGATCACGAGCTTTTGTGCAGCGAGCTGACCAGCAAGCGCATGGTGCCTTATATCAGCACCATCAAGGCGCGGGACGTCACAGAGTTCGACAATTGGGTGCGGCACCAAGGCGAAGAATTCATGTTTGTGCTCAGCGGCGAGCTCATTCTCTACACGGAACACTACCGGCCCCTTCGCATGGGTGCGGGTGATTCCGTTTATTACGATAGCGGTATGGGCCATGGCTGTGTTTCGGTCAGCAAGGAAGACGCCAAGGTGCTTTGGGTCTCATTGGAAGGGTAGCATCTGCAGAAGGCGGTTCTGGACGGAGCTGGCGGCGCGGTCCGGGCAGCGGTGCGCCCCTCCCAAGAGCCGGTTGCACCCGGCTAGCCTAACAAATTCCGGCCCAGGGGAACGCGGTTGGCGGAGTGGTTGGCCCCAGGATGATCCGATGGGCTGGGAAGAAGTATGCATTCCGCCTTGGGAACAAGCGCCTTCAGGCCGTTTCTCGGGCGAGCTGCGCGACAAGTCCGATCGTGAACCGGATTGTGGTGCCAGTTTCCGTTTGCGGGTCGCACCAGATCACACCCTCGTGGCGCTTTGCGATCTTGGCACAGGTGGCAAGGCCCAGCCCGGTGCCGGGCTGCTCGCTGCCGCGCTGCAGCCGCTTGAAAGGCTCAAAGATCTTTTCCCGGTATTCCGGCGGCACGCCAATGCCGTTATCGGAGACGGAGATCATCAGCCCTGGGTGCGCAGGTTCCGCAGTCACTGTGATTTCCGGGGTCTTGCCGCCGCTGTACTTGATCGCGTTTCCGATCAGGTTCTGCAGAAGCTGCACGATATCCGGCGGAAAACACACCACGTTCAGACCATTGGACTGCCAGTCGATTCTGGCGCCGGACTCCGCCAGGTCCTGCGCCAGGACTGTGCGCAAACTGTCAAACAGGCTTTCGACCGTCACCCGCTCCGCCCGGCCGTCACTATGCGGGTTGATATGGCTTGCCAGCCGCTCGATCAGTTCGGAGGTCTTGTTCACTGATTTCTTCATCAGCTCGAATTGCCGGGACACTTCCTCCAGGTCACCTTCGGCATATTCCTCCTGTATTTGATCACTGAGGAACTTAATAGCCCGCAGCGGTGCCCGCATGTCGTGGATCAGAACATCCGAGAACAGGCGCAGCTCGTTCTGCTGCTCCTGGATCCGCCAGCGCATGTCAGCGACCTTCAGCCCGTTGGCAATCATCCGCTTCAGCGCTTCCGCGCTGAGCGCCGATTTGGGGATGTAATCGCTGGCTCCGGCCAGGATGACGCTTTTGGCGATTTCCTCGTCTCCATGGCCGGTGGTCATGAACAGAACGGCCCGCGGCCAGGCCTCGTTCAGCCGGGCGATCAGGTCGAGTCCGGTGCCGTCCGGCAGCAGGTAGTCCAGAAAAATCACGTCTGCCGGCTGCCCGGCGTGCCCCAAGGCACCTTCGCCGCTGTCGGCCTCATTTATCCTGGCGTCCGGATGGTGCTTCTTCAGCAGCCGGCGCAACAGCTTCCGGTCGCCGGCGTCATCGTCAATGAGCAGGATGTTGAGAGCTGCCATCGGTCACCTTTTTGATGTGTATTTCGGGCAGTTCGACAATTCGCCAGTAATTGTCGAGCGTTGCCATAAGGTTGGCAAACATGCCGCCTGCCTTGGACTTGAGAATGTAGCCGGCGACGTTGTTGGCATAAGCTTCGGAGATGTCCCGCTCGTCGTCCGAGGTCGTCAGCACGATGAACAGGATGTCATGCAGCACTGGATCGGCGCGGATTTCCCTCAGCAGCTCAATCCCGTTCTTGCGCGGCATGTTGATATCGCTCAGCACCACGAAATGGGGCGGAGGGACGTGATTCATCTCGCCGCGCAGGTAGGCCAGAGCGTCGACACCATCAGCAAACCGGGTGACCGGATTCGCCATACGGGCCCGTTCAAAGGCCCGGCGCAGGGCCTTTGCATCGCCGTCATCGTCTTCGACCAGGATGATGTTCAATGCCGGGCGGGGAGGGCGGGAACTGCTCATCTGTCTGTCGCTCCTTTCTGCCGCATCTGCCGTTGCCGCGTGACTCAGTGACAGGGATTGCGGTTCTTGCGTTTAAAGTCCGGCCAATGGCGAGGCCCGTTACTGAAGCAGGTTCGGGGTCGCTCGGGCGGTCACCGCGCGAGTGTCCTCAATGACGCTGTCCAGATCGTCCATGAAGGCCACCAGGTCTCTGCAGCTGCGTTCCAGCATTGAGACATCCGCCAGGACCGAAGGCGGCACGACGTCATCCTGGCGTGTCTGCGATTTCACCACCCGCACACCGGCAAGTGTCCGGCTCAGCAGCAGCCGCAGGTCCGGTCCGCAGCCGACGATGAACCGCTGGAATATCCGCTTCAGCTCCTTTTCCGACGCCCGGGCACTGGACAGTTGGCCATACAGCGCCCGCCGTTCGATGGCGGAGGCAATGGATTTGATCAAAGCGTCCACCGATAGTTCTTCCTTGACGATGTAATCGGCACAGCCCCGGCGCATCGCCTTCACGGCGGTCTGATAGCTGGTGACACTTGTCAGCATTATCGGCACGGCCTGGACCTGCTCCTCATGGGTCAGCAGCAGTTTCAGCGCATCCAAGCCTGTGTCCATGCCAAGGTTGTGGTCCAGAAACACCAGGTCATACTGTTCCTTGTCCAGTTGCTGGCGCATCTCATCCAGGTTGGCGGCCTCAAAGAACTCGGCCTCCATGCCGGCCTTGCGGCACAGCTTTCTCAGACGCAGCCTGTCAATTTCATCATCGTCAACCGAAAGAATGTTGAGGATCACAGGCTGCATAAATGGCGGCGCTTTCATCTCTGGCAAGTGGTCGTTACTCATCCTTTTACCCCTTTGAACTGGCACGGCACCCGGGCTTGAACGCGCCCGGCCCATCACACGCATAAGTATCTTACAGTGAATTTTATCGCGCTTGGGTTTATTATCTGCGGAGATTTAATTAAAGAAAACTGAGCCGTTCCAGTCCATTGCCGGATTTTGCGATGCATGAACGCAGGATCCTGCCATTTTTCGGAAATTTCACGCGTTGGGGCGGGTGCTATTTGGCCGCCGTTCCGCTGGCGTCACAAGTGTGCAAGACGGGGGGCTGAGCGCGTTGGCCGGCCCCGGCGGTGCCTCCGAAGACGCGGAGCGGCCGGCCGGTCTGTTTGATGCTGAGGCTGGGTAAAGGGCAACCAGCCCGTTTGCCGGCAGGCGGAACGCGGATCAGCGCCTGCAGCAAAGCTTGCAGGCGGAGGGCCTGTCTGCGGCCGGCCGGACCAACGGCCGGCAGCCGGCCAGTGGGCCCCTGAAGGCAAAGGCGCCGCGGGAATTTCCGCGGCGCCTCCGTTGGATGGTCAGAAATCCTGCCAGAGATCGCGGGCGGCATTGCCGCTGGCGGCCGCGGCCGGAGCCGGGCTGGCCTCCACCTGCCAGTCCGCCTCGCCATGGGCCGAGGGCGCAGGCCGGACCGCCGCGGCAGGCGCGGCAGCTGCGGCCGGGCGGGCGGAAACCGTGCCGCCGGACACCCGGAAATGCGCCACCAGCTCGGCCAGCTTGCCCGCGTCGGTGTTCAGCATGTGGCCGGCGGCGGTGGCTTCCTCCACCATCGCCGCGTTCTGCTGGGTCACCTGATCCAGCTGGGTGACGCCGGTGTTGATCTCATTGAGGCCGGTGGACTGCTCCGCGGCGCCCTCGGCAATGCCGGAGACCAGCTGCGAGATATGCGTCACCTGCTCGACGATGCTCTGCAGCGCCTCGCCCGCCTTGCCGACCAGGTCGACGCCGCGCTCCACCTGTTTGGAGCTGTCGGAGATCAGCGTCTTGATCTCCATCGCCGCGTCCGAGGAGCGCTGCGCCAGGGCGCGCACCTCGCTGGCGACCACAGCAAAGCCCTTGCCGGCCTCGCCCGCCCGCGCCGCCTCGACGCCCGCATTGAGCGCCAGCAGGTTGGTCTGGAAGGCGATGTCGTCGATCACCGAGATGATCTGGCTGATGTGGTTCGAGCTCTGCTCGATCTCGGTCATCGCCGAAACCGCGCTCTGCACCACCTCGCGGTTGTTTTCCGCCTGCGTCCGGGCCTCGGCCATGGTCGCCTCGACGCTGCGGGCGCCCTCGGCGGCGGATTTGACGCTTGCCGTCAGCTCATCCAGCGCGGCGGCGGTCTCTTCCAGCGTCGCGGCCTGGCTTTCGGTGCGGTGCGACAGGTCGTCGGAGGCCTGGCTGATCTCGGCGGCGCCGTTGCGGATGCTGCCGGAGGCTTCGATCACCTGCTGCACGGTGGCGCTGAGGTTGCCGACCGTGCTGTTGAAGTTCTGCCGCAGCTGCTCGTATTCCTCCGGGAAGGCGCCGGTGATCGGCTGCGAGAAATCGCCGCCGGCGAGCTGCACCAGCCCGGCGCTGAGGCTTTCGACCACCTGCTGCTGCTGGCGCTGCATCTCGGCGCGCTCCTCCTCGGCGGCGCGGGCCAGCTTCAGGTCGTCCTGCATGGAGACCAGCGTCTTGCCGATCTTGCCGATCTCGTCGGTGCGGCTGGCTGCCGACACCTCGGTCTCCAGGTCGCCGGAGGACACCGCTTCCATGTCGGCGCAGATCCGGTCGATCGGCCGGGTGATCGACCGCGCAAAAAGCCAGCCGAAAAAAGACATCCCACCCGCGCAGATCAGCGAGGCCAGCAGAAGCATGTTCCGCTTCTGAACTGCCGGAGCCATCAGCTCGGACCAGTCCTGTTCGGCAATGATCGCCCAGTTTGCAAATTCCAGCTGCAGCGGCTCGGAGTAGGCAAGCACGGCATGGCCGTTCAGCCCGGGGACACCTTTCTGGACATGCGACTTGCCATCAAAAGCCGCCGCAACCTGCGGGGTCGAAGGCAGCTGCGAAAGCACTTGGTAGCCGTCGTCGAAACGGGACGTTGTCCGGGCCTTCATGTCGGCGCCGGCAATATAGATCTGGGTGGTTTGCCCCATGCCCTGGTCATTGTTGACAATGGCTCCCAGCAGTTCCACCGGAATCTGCACCGCCAGCACGCCGACAGTCAGGTTGGCATCATTCACAACCGGAGCTGCGGCAAAGGCTGCGGCGGCGCCGCCGGAGGGTGCGTAGGGCTGCATATCGGCAAAGAACACCTCGCCGCGGCTGCCTTCCAGAGCTGAGCGGTACACGTCGGCCAGGCCGGAGTCCTTGAACGGGCCGGACATCATGTTGGTGCCGTAATCGTTTTCCTTGAACACCGAATAGACAATGTCGCCGGCCAGATTGATCAGGAAGGCATCATAGTAGCCCTTGCTTTCGATCAGGGTCTTGTAGGCCGGGTGGAAGGTTTCGTGATGCATGTGGTAGGGCGACTCCCCCTTGCCTCGCACCAGCAGATGCTTCTGACCGATCGGGTTCGGGTTTTCGTCGATATAGGCCTGGCGCAGAATCTGGCCCGGATTGCCGTCCAGATCGTTCCAGGTCATGGTCAGCCATTCAATGGCGGTGGCCGTCGACGGCACCGCCGCCAAGGTTTGCACATCCGCATAAATTCCGTCCAGCAGCGTCTGCACCGAAAACTTCCGGTCCGCCACCATGGACCGGAACTGGTCCTCGGCATTTTTTTCGGCGCTGCGCTGGAAGCTGATCGTGCTGATGGTGACGAGAATCGCCGTCACAAGCACACCGAACCCAACAACAAACAGCGGCAACTTATGTGCCAGCTTGAGCGATTTGAACGCTTTCATTCCGTCCTCCTACGAGCAATGCGGTCTAGGCCACCGCAATAGTGATGCCAGCCAGAATGCGTCTCAGATGTTAATTTGCCGCTTACGGCGCAGGGCGCTTGCCGCATTTCAATGGGGAAACATGCCGAATTCTGCCGCGCTCCGGCGTCACTTTCTGAAGACCCGGTAAAGATGCATCCGCAGGCTGTGCAGGATGCCGGAAACACGCCTGGACGGGCGCCCTCAGGTGATTCTCCGGACCGTCAGAACACAGATAAAAATTGATCGGGATTCTGGTCCGGAAATGCTTCCGGTCTCCTTATAAATCCCCCTCTGCGCAGGTGCGGCAGCAATCAAATGTTAAGGCCCGCCGCCTAAGAATTGCCTCATCGAAATCGAACTGATCGCCGACAACGGGGGTGCGAATCGCCGAAAATGACCACGGAAACGCAAAAGCATATTCTGGACCTGCCGAACGCCTTCGCGGAGCTGGATCCGCTGATCGCCTTCCTGCAAAGCGCGCGCGCCAAGGCGGTCGAAATCGACTGCAGCGGCGTAGCCCTGATGCCGTCGCGCTGCCTGCAGCTTCTGCTTGGCGCAGAACAGCAATGGCGGTCCGAAGGGGTGGGGTTCGCAGTCACCAACATCACCGAATCCTGCCGCAAGTCCCTGACGCTTCTGGGGCTGGAGCCCAACCGTTTTGAAGACGAGGAAACAGCATGAAAACCAAAGTTCTGGCAATCGACGATTCCCGCACCATCCGGAATCTTCTGGCCGCAACCCTGGAAGAGGCCGGCTTCGAATACCACTGCGCCGTGGACGGCCGCGAGGGTGTCGACATGTACCCCGACGTGGACCCGGATGTGGTGATCACCGACATCAACATGCCCAACCTCGACGGCTTTGGCGTCATTGAAGAACTGCGCGGCCACGGCATCAATTCCAAGGTGCCGATCCTGGTGCTGACCACCGAAAGCGCGCCGGAACTGAAGGCCCGCGCCCGCGGCGCCGGCGCCACCGGCTGGATCACCAAGCCGTTCGACGATGCCTCGCTGATCTTTGCACTCAAGCGCGTGACCGGAGCTGCGGCCTGAGATGTCGGGGTCTATTCAGGATACCTTCTTTGAGGAGTGCGAAGAACTCCTTGAAGCAACGGACGAGGGTTTGACCGCCATCGAAGGAGGCGATCACAACCCTGAGGTTGTCAATGCGATTTTCCGCGCAGTGCACTCGATCAAGGGCGGCGCCGGGGCCTTTGGCCTGGACGATCTGGTGGCCTTTGCACACCGCTTCGAGACCGTGTTTGACGAAGTGCGCTCCAACCGGCTGGATCTGGACGAGAAGCTTATTCAGCTGCTGCTGCGTTCCAGCGATCATCTGTCGGCGCTGGTCGAAGTTGCCCGCGACGGCGGCCAGATCGACGAGCCGCACCACGATACCCTTCTTGCCGCGCTGGACGAATACATCCCCGAGGAAGAGGAAGACCTCACCTTCGAGCCCATGGGGCTTGGCGGCCCCGCGCCGATGATGGACCTCGGCGGTCTCGGCGGCGTTCCGGCGAAGCCGCAGGAGGAGACCTACCGGATCCGCTTCCAGCCGTTGAAGGAAATGTACGGCACCGGCAACGAACCGTTCTTCCTGTTCCAGGCCCTCAAGGATCTGGGCGACCTGACCGTCAAACTGGATGAGAACGAGCTGCCCGGCTTTGACGCGATGGATATGGACGAGGCCTATCTGGCCTGGGATCTGGTCCTGATCACCAAGGAGCCGCGCTCTGTGGTGGAAGCGGTGTTCGAATTTGTCGAAGGATTGTGCGAATTGTCGATTGCAGGCGATGGCGACGCGGAGGCGGAAGCCAATGCGCTTGCGGCCCTTGACGCGATGTTCAGCGCGCCGCCCCTTCCGGAAGCCTCTCTGGAAGCCGCAGCCGCCGCTGAGGGGGAGGCGCCCGCAGCCCCTTTTGAAGCACCGGTCCCCGCACCTGTACCCGAAGCCAAGCCGGCAGCCGCCGAAGAAAAGGCCTCGGCCCCGAAAGCCGAGAGCGGCAAGCAGGAGCAGCGCGGCGGTCCCAAGCCGACGCTCCGTGTCGAGCTCGAGCGGGTGGACCGGCTGATCAACGCTGTCGGGGAGCTCATCATCAACCATTCGATGCTGGCCCAGCAGATCGCCAACCTCAATGTCTCGGATACCCGGGATGTCGAGACCGAGCTGGAAGGCTTCAAGAATCTGGCGCGCGACATTCAGGAAGGCGTCATGGCCATCCGCGCGCAGCCGGTGAAGCCGCTGTTCCAGCGCATGGCCCGGATCGTGCGCGAAGCCTCGGCTGCCACCGGCAAGACCTGCAAACTGGTCACCGAAGGCGAAAACACCGAGGTCGACAAGACGGTCATCGAACGGCTGTCCGACCCGCTGACGCATATCCTGCGCAACGCGGTCGATCACGGCATCGAAAAGCCCGAGGACCGCGAAAGCGCGGGCAAGGTCAGGACCGGGGAAATCCGGCTGTCGGCCTCACACCGCTCCGGCAGCGTCTGCATCGAGATCAGGGACGATGGCGCGGGCGTGAACCGCCCGCGGGTCAAGCAGATCGCGATCGAAAAGGGTCTGATCCCGGAAAACGCCGAGCTGACCGATGGCGAGATCGACAACCTGCTGTTCGCCCCCGGTTTCTCGACGGCCAAGGAGATCTCAAATCTCTCAGGCCGCGGCGTCGGCATGGATGTGGTGAAGAATGCGGTGACCGGCCTCGGCGGGCGCATCAACATCTCTTCCGCCCCGGGCAAGGGCTCCACCTTCACCATCATCCTGCCGCTGACACTGGCGGTGATGGACGGCATGGTGGTGTCGGTGGCCGATCAGACCATGGTGGTGCCGATCACTTCGATCGTCGAAACCATGCGCGGCAGCGACGACATGATCAACAGCCTGGGGGCTGACGGCACCCTGCTGTCGATCCGCGGCAACTTCGTGCCGATCTGCGATGTCGCCGGCGCACTGGGCCTCTACCGCGGAAGCGATCAGCAGGCCGGCGTCTACCTGCTGGTGGAAACCGAAACCGGTCAGCGCTGCGCCCTGGCAGTGGATGACATCCACGATCAGCGCCAGGTGGTGATCAAGAGCCTCGACGGCGTCTGCGGAGAGATCCCCGGCGTCGCCGCGGCAACCATCCTGGGCGACGGCAAAATCGCCATGATCCTGGACCCTGAAAGCATCATTGCGGCCTCGCCGACGGCAGCCGCCTTTGACACCGAGCGGAGAATGAGCAATGCAAGCTGAAGTGAAGCAAACCGATCAGGAAGTGAAACACGCTGAACACAGCGAGTTTGTCAGCTTCACCGTGGCCACGCAGGCGTTCTGCCTGAAGATCACCCAGATCCGGGAGATCCGGCGCTGGTCGCCGGTGACCATCCTGCCGCATGCGCCGGCGGATGTGCTGGGGGTTATGAACCTGCGCGGCGCGGTGATCCCGATCTATGACCTGTCCGCCCGCTTCGGCCTGCAGCAGACCGAAGCCAGCGAGCGCAATGTGGTCATCGTCGTCTCCGTGCACGGCAAGCCGGTCGGATTGCTGGCCGAGTCGGTTTCGGAGATCATCTCGATCAACCCGGACGACATCCAGGACACCCCGCCGGTGGATAGCCGCAACACGATGGAGTACATCCAGGGCATCATCTCGCATGATGATACCATGGTGCGCATCATCAATCTGGATGCGGTGATCTCGGCCCCGGAGCAGGTGATGCCGTGAGCGCAGAAACGACCATCACTCCCCCGGCTGAAAACTTTTCGCTGTCGGACCAGGAATTCGAAGCCATTGCGCAATTCGCGCATAAGAACTTCGGCCTGGCGATGGCGAAAAGCAAGAAGCCTCTGGTGTCGTCGCGCCTGGCCCGCAAGCTGCGCCAGCGCAACATCACCAATTTCAAGGACTACCTTGCCAGCCTGGACGGCCCCAATTCCGACGAGGAGCGAAGCGGGCTGCTGTCGCTGCTGACCACAAATGTGACCCATTTCTTCCGGGAGCCGCACCACTTCGAAACCCTGCGCAATGACGTGCTGCCGCCGCTGGTGGAACAGGCGCGGCGCGGCGGCCGGGTGCGGCTGTGGTCGGCGGGCTGCTCCAACGGGCAGGAACCCTACTCGATTGCGATGACGCTGCTGGATGTATGCCCGGAAGCCGCCAAGCTGGACATCAAGATCCTCGGCACGGATATCGACCCGGTTGTTGTGCGCCATGCCCAGGCGGGCAGGTACCCGGAAGACGAACTGGCGCAGATCGATGCAAAATACAGCAAGCTGGTGCCCAAGCGCGACCCCGACGGGCGGCTGCCGGAAAGCCTGCGCAAGCTGATCACCTTTGGTGTGCTGAACCTGATCGAACCCTTCCCCTTCAAGGGCAAGTTCGATGCGATTTTTTGCCGGAACGTCGCAATCTATTTCGACAATCCGACTCAGCAGAAGGTGTGGAGCGCCTTCCAGAATGCCCTGAACCCGGGCGGCACCCTCTTCATCGGTCACTCCGAGCGCATGTCAGGCCCGGCTGCGCAGCACATGAAGACGGCCGGGATCACCACCTATGTCAACTCACCCGCCGGCAGGTAACCCCGGCCGCGGCTGCAAGCAGAGCAGAAGGAAACAAAAATGAGCTTGAAAGACTCTCTCCGCGTCATGGTTGTCGATGATATGTCGACAAGCCGGGGGATCATCACACAAAGCCTGGATGAGATCGGCATCAAGAACTACATGGTCGAAAACTCCGGCCAGGGCGCGTACCAGAAGCTGACCCAGACGCCGGTTCATCTGGTGCTGTCGGACTACAACATGCCGGGCATGGACGGTCTGGGCCTCTTGAAGGCGCTGCGCAGCCACCAGGTAACCCAGCGGGTCGGCTTCATCCTCGTGACCGGCAAACCGACACCGGAAATCATCCAGGTCGGCAAGCAGATCGGCCTGAACAACATCATCCGCAAGCCCTTCACGGTGGCAACCATGAAGCAGGCCATCGAACAGGTCGTCGGGCGTCTCTGATCATGGAGCGTCCCGACAAAGCCCTGGGTGAACTGTGCGCCGCGTCGGCGTGGGAAATGGAGCAGCTGCGCGGCCAGATGCAAGCGCTGGAGGACGTTGTTCTCGATGTGCTGGAACGGGGCACCGCCCCGACCAGCCAGGAACTGCGCTCCCTGCAGGACTTTGATCTGGTGATCCAGACTCTGTCGGGCCTCTCCGGATTTTACCGGCGCGTGCAGGCCCAAGTCGACGAGGCGGGCCCGGCGGACCTGCCGGCCGCAGCGGCGGGGGTGACACTGGAAAAGCTGCGCGACCGCCTGCGTTCGGCCAGCAGCATGGCAAGCACCTGAAGCCTTCCGCCCCCGCCCCGGACCGGGCGGGGGCCACTGCTTGCGGCGAATTTTCTTTTTCTTTGCTGCTGCTAAGGACTACATTGGGACAAAGCAGAAGTCGCTATTCCGGGGGTCCGCATGTCTTTTTTTCTGAAACCCTTGATTTTCGCCCTTGGCCTGCTGCTTGCCGCCGGCGCGCAGGCTGCGACAGACCGCATTGCCCTGGTTATCGGCGTCGCGGACTACCAGTACCTGCCGCCTCTGGAGAACACCCGCCACGATGCTGTGGCGATGGCGGACACGCTGGAGGGCATCGGATTTGATGTCAGCCTTGCGCTCGACCCGGGCACCTCCGAAATGGAGCAGCTGCTGGACGACTTCGCCTTCCGCTCCGAAGTTGCCGATCTGGCTCTGGTCTATTTTGCCGGCCACGGGATCGAGGTGCAGGGCGAAAACTTCCTGATCCCCGCGGATGCCAAGGTGGCCAGCAACCGCGATGTGCAGCGCCAGTCGCTGTCCCTGAAACAGCTGCTGAATGCGGTCGACCGGGCCCGCAAGATGCGGATCGTGATCCTGGACAGCTGCCGCGACAACCCCCTGGGCGACTCCATTGCCCTGGAGCAAGGCAGCGGGCAAACCGCTGAAACCACCGCGGCAACCCGCGGCGGCGGCGGCATGGCGCCGGCCGATCCGGACCGCGGCACCCTTGTTGCCTTTGCTGCCAAGGACGGCCAGGTGGCGCTAGACGGCAGCGGCAGCAATTCGCCCTATGCCACCGCGCTGATGGAAAAAATGGTGCAGCCCGGGCTGGAGATCAGCCTGATGTTCCGCCAGGTCCGCGACCAGGTGCTGCAAAGCACCGCAAACCTGCAGGAACCGCACACATACGGCTCTCTGACCGGCGTGCCGTTTTACCTGGCCGGGCCCGGGGAAAATGACGCTCCGGTGTCCGTCGCGGATGCCTCTGCCGCGTGGGCGGCGCTGAAACCCGACCAGGAGGAGCAGCTGCTGGCGCTGGCCGAACTGGGTGATACCCGGTCGATGCTGGGTCTGGCCTATATCCGGCTGAACCCGAATGAAGGGCGTTTCGACCCCAAAGCGGCCGTGGACTTCCTGCAGCGCGCCGCGGATGCCGGCTCTCCCGAGGCGCAGTTCGAGCTTGCCAAGCTCTACGAGCGCGGCACGGGCGTGGACGTGGATCAGGCCAAGGCGCTGGAGCTGTATCAGGCCGCTGCGGCGCAGGATTTTGCCGATGCGATCAATGATCTCGGCTTCCTGCACTATCAGGGCGGGCTGGGCCTGCCCTCCAACCCGCAAAAGGCGCTGACCTTCTTCGAGCGCGCTGCCGACTTGCGCCACCCGCAGGCTCAGTTCAACTTCGCAGCGCTGATAGATGACGGGCTGATCCCTTCCAAGGGCCCCGACGATTCAGCACATTACCTCTATGCTGCCCTGCGCAGCGGCAGCTCCGATGTTCTGAACCTGCTGAGCGAACGCCCCAATATGTTCACGTCCGAAACCCGGCGCGCCCTGCAGCAGAAGCTGAAGGAAAACAACTTCTATGCCGGCGCGATTGACGGCGACTTCGGGCCGGGCACACAACGCGGAATCCGTCAGGCCTATGGACTGGAAGGTTAACCGCCCTAATTCAAGCCGATGTTACATCGTGCTTTGTTCCTCGTTCTCCTCACTTTCTTCCTGAACACCCCCTCGGATGGCCAGGCCGGCGGCAGTTATGGCGGCGGCTATGGCGGCGGCGACGGCGGTGATGGCGGCGGCGACGGCGGTGATGGCGGCGGCGGCGGTGATGGCGGCGGCGACGGCGGTGATGGCGGCGGCGACGGCGGTAATGGCGGCGGCGGTGACGGCGGCGGCGACGGCGGTGATGGCGGCGGCGACGGCGGCGACGGCGGCGGCGGTGATGGCGGCGGCGACGGCGGCGGCGGTGATGGCGGCGGCGACGGCGGTGATGGCGGCGACGGCGGCGACGGCGGCGGCGGTGATGGCGGCGGCGGTGATGGCGGCGGCGACGGCGGTGATGGCGGCGGTGATGGCGGTGATGGCGGCGGTGACGGCGGCGGTGACGGCGGCGGCGACGGCGGTGACGGCGGCGGCGACGGCGGTGATGGCGGCGGTGATGGCGGCGGTGATGGCGGCGGTGATGGCGGCGGTGTCGGCGCGCGCGGTGGCAGCGGCGACGGCGGCGAAGGGGATGGCAGCACCTTCGGAGGCTCCTCGGGGAGCGGCCGCTTCTTTGGCAACCGCATCCGGTCCGCAGATCAGGTTGTGGACCGTGTTGCCGGCTTCCAGGATCTGTGCGGCATTGTCGGCCCTTATCTGATCGATTGCCTGGCCGAGCGTTTCGAAGCTCTGGAGAAGGATCTGGCAGGTTTGCCCGGGCATGATCCCCTGCGGGCAATTCTCAAGGAAACAGCCCAGGATCTGCGCCAGATTGCGCGCGAAAACCGCGACCCATCCAAACCAAGGGGCAAGGCCCGCTCCATCAACAGCACGGAGCGGTCGCACCGCCCGATTGTGGCAGTCGCACCGGAGCGGCAGGCAACCGCGGTTGCCCAGGCCCTGGCGGTGCTGGAGGAAACCCAGACCAAACTGCTGCGCTCAGCCGAAAGCTCTCCCACACGATCCGTGGTGCGCTACCAGCGGATCGCCGCGGCAATCGATTCCAGCAAAGTGCTGCTCCGGTCGGCCTGACCGGCAGCAGGAAAGGGGATCACAGAAGACCGTTGGCAATCCATTCATCCAGCTGGCGGCGGCTGATTTCAAAATGCATGCTGTCCTCGCGCCGGAACCCGGCGCCCCAGACCCAGCCCTGATCGTAAAAGAAGTCCGCCATGATGGTGAGGCCCAGTTGGGTCTTGCCATCGGTGAAATTGTCCAGCTTTCCATCGATGTTCAGGTCGACCGCTAGCCCGTAGCTATGGGTGGACAGCGAATTGGTGGTGCCGCGGATCCGCCGCACGCACAGCGCGCCGGCGGTATTGATACGGGCATAAAGGTCCGGGTCGGCCTGGCGGATATTCTCGAACACCACCTTCAGGCTCTCGATCGCCGGGCGCAGCATGCTGACCCGGATCGGCCCGACCTGTTCGGTGACCAGCTTTTCCTTCAGGTCCGGATTGGTCATTGGCTGACAGGTGTCATTCAGGTCTTCCCGCGGGCGGCCCAGCTTCTCGGTCAGATACCTTCCGCCTGTGACCCGCAGCCCGCGGTTCACGTTCAAACGGTCGGCGATCAGCACAACCTGGGCGTAGTCCAGATCCGCGCCGCCGGTCTGGTTCCAGATCGCGGCCTCTCCGGCCGCATCATCAGTGAAAGGGCTTGCGGCGCCTGCCCCTCCGGCGGGCAGGCTGGCTACTTCATTCTGCAGGTCCGTCATCCGGGCCTGCAGATCTTCGACCTGCTGGCGCAGCATCTCGATCTCGATCCGTGCTGTGGAATCCACCCCGCCGGAGCCCTGATAGTCCTCTTCGCTCAGCAGCCAGCTGAGCCCGAACCAGACAGCCGGAGCCAGCACAAGGCCAATGGCGATAATCACAGCTGGCAGTACCCGCATTTCCCCTCCCGGTCCGGTTTCACCCATTTCAATCTTTAGCCGCGCGGCAGTAAACCCCCTGTTTACAACTTGCCGGAAACACCGCGCTTTTTTCCCGCGCTCCCCGCTGCCCGGCATTGGCAGGCTGATAGCGCTGGTATAGACTGCCAGCAATGTTGAAACGGTAGGGGAGGGCGCAGAGCATGATCCGCCTGAAAGGTATTTTTACAAGTGTTCTGGGGGCCGGCCTGATTTTCGCGCCAATGGCGCAGGCACAATCAAATGACAGCGGACTGTCGGTGGAGGAAATCACCGAAGCCTTCAAGAAACAGAAAACCCGCGGTCTGGTAATCGTGCCAAGCAGTGCGGATGCAGGCCAGGCTGCCTCCGAAGAGGCCACAACCGTCGCCGCGGCGGCGGAGGAATACAATCCCGTAGACCGCCAGACCCAGATCAACGTCCAGATCACCTTCGATTTCGACAGCGCAGCCCTGCGCCCGGATCAGGAGCCGAAGCTGGCCAATATGTGCGCTTCGATGAAAGCGCTGGACGGCACCGTGTTCCAGATCATCGGCCATACAGACAGCTCCGGTTCGGCTGCTTACAACGAACGGCTGTCGCTGCTGCGGGCACAGGAAGTGCGCCGCCACCTGATCAGTTCCTGCGGCGTGCCGGAAGACATGCTGAAGGCGATCGGGATGGGTGAAACCGCGCCCTTCAATCAGGAAAACACGCGCGCCGATGAAAACCGCCGCGTCGAATTCCAGGCTCTGGGCTGAGAACAGCCCGGACCCGCGCCGGACAAAAGGCCAGGGAGACTTCCATGCTTGAATCGCGCCCTGGCGACCTGTTCCAGCCGGGTGATCTGCTCAACAATACCTACAGGATCGAATGCCTGCTGGGGCGCGGCGGCACGTCTGACGTATACAAGGCCCGGTCGGAGATCTCCGGCAACCTGGTCGCCCTGAAGGTGCTGAAACAGGAACTCGCTGCCAATGAGGACTTTACCGTCCTGATGGCGCGCGAAGAAAACATCCGCGAAATCCGCCACGCCGCCGTCGTGCGGTATTCGGAGAACCACCGCACGCCGGACGGCCATATCTATCTGCTGATGGATTATGTCGACGGCCCCGGCCTTGACAAGCGTCTGAAACAGGGCCCGATGCCGGCCGAGGACCTGCTGGTGATCTGCCGCCGGGTCGCCCAGGGCCTGCAGGCGGCGCATGCGCGCAATATCGTCCACCGCGATCTCAGCCCCGACAACATCATCCTGCGCGGCGGCGACCCGGCCGAGGCGGTGATCATAGACTTCGGAATCGCCAAGGACACCAACCCCGGCGCCCAGACCATCGTCGGCAATGAATTCGCCGGCAAGTATTCCTATGCCGCTCCGGAACAGATGAGCGGAAATACCGATGCCAGATCGGACATTTATTCGCTAGGGGCTCTTCTTCTGGCCAACTTCCGCGGTGCCGCGCCCAAGCTCGGCGCCAACCCCATGGAAGTGGTTGAAAACAAGCAGAAGCCACTGGACACCGACGGTCTGCCCGAGCCGCTGAAATCCCTGATTGACCGGATGTGCGCCCCCGACCCGGATGACCGCTTCCAGAGCGCAGGCGAGGTGCTGGAATTCCTGGACAATCCCGATGGCGGCAGCCTGGGGGATGTTCTGGACGCCCCGAATGAGGACGCCACCATCATCGTGCCGCAGTCCAGCCAGCCGCCGCCGTCTCCGCCGGCTTCCAAGGCGGCGCCGGCAAAGCCGAAGAAAAGCGGCGGCGGGCTCTGGGCGGCCCTGGCGGTGCTGCTGCTGCTTGGCGGCGGCGGGGCCGGCGCCTACTTCGGCGGTTTCCTCGACGGAGTTCTCGGCCCCAGCTACCCGGAAGCCCGACCCTATTCGCTGATTGCGGAAAAACAGCCCGGTGGTCCGGTTCAGATCGTCGGCAATGTGCCTTCCGAGACGGTGCGGGACGGGCTGATGGCGCTGTCGCAGGACGCCGACCTCACCCTGGCTTCCGGCGCCATTGCAGAGACCTGGGGCACGGATGTGCTGGACACGGTGAAGCCGCTCGACGGCTTGCGCGAATGGCGTCTGGTCATCAGCAACAACAAGGCCCGGCTCAGCGGCACAACAGACGATCCCAATGTCGCGGAAATGCTGAACGAGATGTTCCGCAACGGCCTCCCCGGCGCGCTGGAGGGCAAGGCGGAAATCCGGTTCGAGCTTCCAGTTCTGCCGGTGGCCGAGGTCAAATCAATCATGGACACCTTTGCCGACTGCGGCCCGCTGGTCCGCGACGGCAATGGCCATCTCGAAGGCTATGGCCCCACCGACCCGATCCTGATCAGCGGCCGCGTCGCCAGCACCGCCACCCGGCTGGAGCTGTTCGACGCCCTGCGCGCATTGGCCCACGAACGGCAGGTTGTACTGGATGTCGAGGTGCTGAATGACTCGCTCTGCGTGGTCGAGCAGCATCTGCCCAAGGCCCCCCCGGGCGGCACCGAGGTGGAATTCGCAGTGGGTGGAACCACGGTTGAGCCGAACCCGTCAGGCCGATTCTTCGTCGGCGAAAACCCGGTGATCGACGTCGTGCTGCCCAATCATCTGACCGATGGATACTTGACCGTCTCGATCCTGGACGTATCGGGCAATGTGTTCCACCTGCTGCCCAATATCTCGCGCGAGGACAACGCCGTGTCCAGCCTGCGGGGCGGTGCCCCCGGCGAGGTTCCGGTGCGGGTCGCCTACAGCCTGGAGGAATCGGCGGAGAACGGCGGCATCGCTTTCAAGGTCGATGACAGCACATTGGGCAAAAGCAAAGTGCTAGTGCTGCATTCCGCCGAACCCCTGTTCGACGGCATGCGGCCGACATCGGAAAGCGCCGTGGGTTTTGCCGAGGCGCTGAAGGCGAGCTATGAGGCGGACTCCAGCCGCATCCGCTCGCTGGACAGCCGCATCCTGGTCACCGCCAAACCCTGACGGCGCACAGAAATCCTGAAGCAACTTGGGTCTGCGGAAAGGCTGGCTTACAGAACGTCGATAACGATCGCAGTGATATTATCGGCGCCGCCGCCCGTCAGCGCGGTCTGGATCAGCTGATCACCGACGGTTTCCAGAGGTGTGTTTCCCAGCAAATCCTCCAGGATCTGGAATGTGGCGTATTTGGTCAGCCCGTCGGAGCAGATCAGGAAGCGGTCGCCGGGTTCGGTGTCACCGCGGATCTTATCGATCTCCAGTTTTTCCCCGACCCCTACCGCACGGGTGATGGCATTGGAATGCGGGTGCTGCTCTGCCTCGTCCCAGGTCATCTTGCCGGCCAGAACATATTCCGCCACCGCGGAATGGTCCTCTGTCAGCATCTCGATGTGACCGTCGCGCAGCCGGTAGATCCGGCTGTCCCCGGCCCACAGGCCGACGAAATGCTGGTTCGCCATGATCAGCGCTGCAACGGTCGAGCCGATGGTGCCGCCGCCGCGGGCCTCCGCTTCGGCCCGGATCGCCTTATGCGCGTTCTGGATCGCGTCGCGCAGCGCATGCATTCGCGCCGCCGGGTCCAGGCCCAGCGGGATCATCGCGACCGCATCGGCTATAAGCCTGCTGGCGAAATCACCTGCATCATGGCCGCCCATGCCATCGGCAACCAGCCAGATGTCATGCTCCGGCAAGGCCAGCACGGAGTCCTCATTGACCTTGCGCTTCAGCCCCACATGGGTTTGCGCGGTATAGCGGTATTGGCGCAGCTGGTTCATTATGCGGCCTCAACCCCGGCCCAGACCGGCGCGCCCAGATCGAACAGCCCGAATGCGGCGGTGCCCGCCGGCAGCCCCGGGCAGGCCAGCGTCCGCGCCCCCTCCTCCAAGACCGCCGTCCACAGGCTGCAGCCGGAGAGCTGCGGATTCAGCCTTCCATCGGAACCGTTCACAGACAGCCGCTGCAGGCCTTGCTGCCCAGTCACAACCACGTTCAGACCGTCGGCATCGGAAGCCTCTGCCTGAAGATTGCCGGGCAGCGGCAAGGCTGCAAGCCGCTCAACAAGGCTGTCCTTGGTCATCGTGTCCTCCAATGCATCCAGTGCCAGCTCCTCCAGCTGCCCGAACAGCGCCGATGCCCCCAGATGGCCCAGCCCCCCGGGACCGGCTCCGGGCAGCGAAGCCATCAGCGTCAGCGGAAACCGGCGCCCGACCCGGTCGACCGACGGCATCATCACGCCCCAGACCGCCGCCTTGCCGGCCAGACCGGCAGGCAAGGTGAACCGCCAGATCGGCGCCGTCATGTAATGCCCGTCAAATCCGGAGCCATAAGCCGCCTTGCCGTCCAGCATAACCTGCTGAAGCCAGGCATCCCAGACCCGCACGAACCCGCCCGGGGTGTTCAGCCGGAAAAAATCCCCGGCTGACGGCATCTTTCCAAAGGCGCCGAACCCCGCCATCACATCGACTTCGGGCAGCTGAACTTCGCCATGGCCGGCAGGGCGAAGGGGTTGATGACCGACCCGGACTGCAGCTCGAACAGCGCCAGCCGGCCGCCAACGCGGAAATTCACCCGCCGCCGGTCGGAAACATTGGTGCGCCGCACCTCTGCCGCATCCAGCAGCCGGAACCAGGCCCAGGGCCCGTCCCGCGACAGCACGTTCTCGCTGTCACGCTTTTGCGGCAGCAGGGTCAGCCGCGCCAGCCCGACCGAGCCCGGCCAGGTCACCGCAACCGGCGTCGGCGCTCCGGACCGGTGGTTATAGGCCACCTTCGTTCCGTCGATCTCCAGCAGCACTTCCTTGGCCTTCGGGTCCAGCGCGTTGACGGTGATCTGGAACTGCACCGCAGGCTGCGGCCCGCCCGCAAAGAACGCCTCCTTGATTTCCGCCGCATATTGCATCTGCTGCAGCACAGCAGGGCTGATGCCCAGATCCACGTCATTGACCCGCTTCCAGGTCCAGGGGCGGCTTCGGGTGTCGACATACTTCAGCAAGTGCTCATTGAAGAAGCCATCGATCAGCCCGTCCGGGGCGAACAACTTGGCAAAATCCGCCATCGCCACATCGGCGCGCGCCGATCTGTTGAACGGGTAGCGGTTCGCCAGCGCCTTCTCGCAGAAGGGCAGCACTGCAGATTGCCAGCGCGCGTTGATCGAGGCCCGGGTTCCCTCGGAGGTGATCCCCGAAGACCCCGCCGATATCTGGGTTGCCCAACGCGGCAGAGGCCCGCCCATTCGGCTGGCGCTCTGCTGGAACTGCAGCAGCGCCTGGCCGCTTTGGCCGCCGGTAGCGACGCCCGAGAAGGACATCTTGTTCAGCTCCTGATAGACCAGCTGGAGCTGCCCCATCAGATCATCCAGCTGCGAGGGCTGTCCTTCGGGCCGGTTGACCAGATCGTACAGCCACTGAAACCGCTCCTGCACATAGGCCCCCGGCGGCTTGGCCGCTTGGCCGGGCGCGTTTTCGGCAGAGCCGACCAGCGCCTCCAGCAGGATCTGCCCCTGGATCGACAGGTTGGAGCGCGCCTCAATCGCGGCCACGTTCTGGGCGCCCGCGGCAAGCGTGCCCGCATCCAGAAGCGATTTGTCCTCATTCAGCCGGGTTTCGTTGCTGACGTCCGTCAGGATGTTGACGATCGGCGATGTCGGCCCCGACAGCACGTTGGTGACTTCCACCGCATGGGACAGCGATTCCAGCGGGATGATGTCGATGTCCCCAAGGATCTGGTCATAGCGGCTGATATAGTCGTTGTAATAGAGGTCCAGCACGTCACGGCTGAGCTTCAGAAGCACGGCCTCACTCTGCGCGGCTTCGTTATTCTTACCCAGCACCCAGGCCTCGCGGTGGACCCGCTCGGCAACGCTGACCGCTTCCGGCAGGAACACGTTGTGAAAGCCGTCATAGGTGAAAATGCCCTCGATCCCGTCGTTCAGCGGCTTGCCCGAACTGCGCACCAGCACCCGCTTGACCGAAGGCCCGCCGACATCGGTGATCCGCCATTTCGGCAGCGCTGTTGCCTGCTGCGAATTCAGGATGCCGTTATAGACCCGCTGCGCCAGCGGCATCTCGGACAGGATTCTCTGTGCCTGCTCGATCAGCGGCCCGTTGAGAGCGATCTCCTCCATCGGCTGCGACAGCAGCGCGGTGAGGTGGTCCATCAGGTCCCCGCGCAGCTGGTTGCGGGCGATGCCGGGATAGGCAATGTTTTCCCAGTCCAGCCGCATCCATTCCTTGACCAGATCCGGGTTCATCGGCCCCTGCAATCCCAGCATCAGGTAAATCTTCAGCGCCTCATACAGCGTGTCGGGGTTGTTCATGTTCCCCTCGATCTGCTGCTCCAGCCGCACCAGCAGCCGCGGCAGCAGCCGCCGGTTCAGCGCCCCGCGGTAGGTCTGCGCCGCCTGGGTGCCGATCACCTCGCCCTGATAGAGACCGTATGTCATGGCGCCTTCAGGCTCCGGATCGGACAGCACCGGATTGCCCGGCATGTCACGCAGGTTGTTCAGCGCCGCGGCCACCGGCACCAGATCGGTGTCGCCCACCGGGCTGGGCGGCAGCTGTGCCGCCGCTGCCTGATAGGCTGCCACCTGCCCCTCTGCCTGGGCGATCAGGTCGGTGTTCTTGAGGTAGGAGCGCACCCAGAGCGCACCCATCGCAATGGCCACCAGCACCGTCGCGGCAATCGCAATCCGCCGCGTCCAGCGGTAGCGGCGCTCGACTTTGTCATCGGCCGAGACCAGCCCCGCCTCGGGGAACATCACGCTTTCGAACAGACGCGTCAGGAAGAAGCTGCGCCCGGTGCCCCGCCCTGAACCGATCGCCTGCCGGCCGATGCCAAAGGTCTGCGCCATGCCCAGCATCAGCCGGTCGATCGGCGTGCCTTCCTGGGTGCCGGAGGTGAAATAAACCCCGCGCAGCATCTGGCGCTGCTCATAGCGGTTGTCCTGGAACACTTCCATCAGGAACTCACGCGCCACCCCGCGCATCGAGGCAACCTGCGCCGGAAAACCGGCGATCAGCGCCCGGCGCTGATGATCGGTCTCGGTCTGCATCTTCTCCAGAAGCTGCGCATTCAGCTGCCCCAGCAGCAGGCCGAACTCCTCGTCGAAACCGGCAATCGGCGGCTTCTCCTTCTTTCCCTTGGGCAGCGGCAGGGTGAAACCCCAGACCTGCTCGCGGTCCTCCTTGCCCAGTGCGTCATGGAACTCCTGGAAACCGGCAATCAGATCCGCCTTGGTAAACAGCACATAGACCGGGAAACGCACGCCCAGCTTCTCGCGCAGCTCCGCCAGGCGGCGGCGCACCGCGGCGGCGTGGCTTTTCTGGGTGATCTCATCCTGCAAGGACAGATCAGACAGCGAAATCGCAATGATCGCGCCGTTTATCGGCTGCCGCTTGCGGTACTTCTTCAAGAGTCCCAGGAAGCCCAGCCAGGCGGCATTGTCGGCCTCGGCATCGCTTTCCTGTGTGGTATAGCGCCCGGCAGTGTCGATCAGCACCGCCTCATTGGTGAACCACCAGTCGCAGTTGCGGGTGCCGCCGACGCCGCCGATCGCTGCCTTGCCCAGTTTCTCCGCCAGCGGAAACTGGAGGCCGGAATTCACAATCGCAGTGGTTTTCCCGGCGCCCGGGGGGCCGATCATGATATACCACGGCAGGTCATTCAGGTGCCGCCGCCCGCCCTTGGACTTGCGCAGCTCCTTCATCGCATCCTTGAACTTGCCGCGCAGCTCGCCGATTTCCTCCGACAGCACATCGTCTTCCGAGGTATCGACGGTCTCCGCGATCTCCTCGGTCATCTCCTTGTCCTTGCGGCGGCGGCGCCAGAAGATGATGCCGATGGTGATGAAATACAGCAGGAAGATCACCCCGATGGCGATCAGCCGCGACATCACCCCGTCAAACGGGCGCCACTCCGCGCCGCCGATGAAAGGCGCGAAGTACCACACGCAGACCGACAGCACCGCTGCCAGGATCAGCAGGATGGTGTAGATCGACCGGAACAAGGGAAAGATATAACGGCGGATCATCCTTCAACCTCCTGAACCAGCAGGATTTCAATCCGGCGGTTCTTGGCCCGCCCTGCGCGGGTGCTATTGTCTGCAATCGGTTCCTTGTCGGCGCGGCCCTCGGCCGACAGCCGGTCCGGATCGGTCATCACTTTTGCCATGCCTGCCATCACCGATTTCGCCCGCGCCAGCGACAGCGCCATGTTGGACGGGAAGCGCGAGGAGCGGATCGGCACGTTGTCGGAATGCCCGGCCACGATGATCCTGCCCTTTTCATCATTCAGCGACTCCGCCACCCGGTTGACGGGCGACCGGAACGCGCTGCTGAGCTGGTCGGAACCGGAGCCGAACATGCCCGAGCCGGTCAGCCGGATAATCAGCGTGTTGCCCTTCTGGAAGACCTGCACGATGCCTTCCTTGATCTCAGGCTCCAGGAAGCCCGCGACCTTGGCGACCTGCTCCTCTGTGGTCGGTGCCAGCGGCGCCGGCGGCGGCGGCGGCGCGCGCCGTTCCAGCTCAGCCTTGGGGCCGAAGTCCACAATTGTCAGCTGCCCCACGACATTTTCGGTCTGGTTCGACAGCATCCAGCTGAGGCCCAGGAACTGCAGCGCCAGGATGGCACAGGTTGCCGCCATGGTGATCCACACCAGCCGCCAGACCGACAGCGCCTTGAAGGGTTTATTGATGCCTTCCCAATGCGGCGACAGATCGCGCTCAACGGGGCCGCGCTGGTTGCGGATGATCCGGGCCAGCGCGCCGCGGATCTGCAAATGCTTCTCGGAACCGCCCTGCTCCACCCGCAGGCGGCCCTCGAATCCCAGCGACAGACACATGTAGAGGAACTCGAGCATGTCAATGTTATTGCCCGGCTCCTTCTCCAGCCGCGCCAGCAAGTCATAGAAACGGTCGCCCCCGACAACCTCGCGGTGGAAGGTCGCCACCATCGACTGCAAGCCCCAGGCGGACTGGCCGCCCCAGGGCGTGTTCAGCACCACGTCATCCAGCGTCGCGCACAGCGCATAGCGGGCAATTTTCACAGTCTGCGCCGGAATGCCCGCCTGCAGGGCGCGGTTTTCAAACGCGCGCACCTCGGCCACCACGTTCTTGCGCAGCCCGTCCGGATCCATGTGCTGAGCCCGGTTGCGGATCCGTGAGATGAGCGCAAACAGGTTCGAGGCGCAAGCGGTCAGCTGGTTCATCCCCGTCAGCGCCATCTTCGGCGCCTTGGCGCCGCCCGCCGCGGCCTGCGGCTTCGGCGCTGCCGCCTGCGGCACGCCATAGGCATCCAGGTCAGGCTCCGCCGGCTGTTCCGGCACAGGCTGGGTCTGCTGCGGCACGTCCGGCTGCTGCATCGGCGTGGCGGTGCGCCGCCCGCCCGGGTTCGGCTTGATCACCGTCTTGTCAGTATCCCCCGGTTCGGCAAAGGGATCGTCATAATCAGCCATTTCAGCGCCTTCCCTTATGCATTACGGATCGCCCAAAGCTCCATCTTGAGCCCTGGATACTGTCCCGATACATGCACCGCGATGCCGCCCGAGGTGGTCATCTTGCGCCAATAGGGGCTGTCCGCATCCATCTCGAAATAGACCACGCCCGAATGATAGGGGATCTGCCGCGGCGCCACCGGCAGGGGCCGCAGGGTGATCCCCGGCAGCGCCGAGTTCACCAGCTGGCGGATTTCCTCCACCGGGCCGATCTTGGCCTGGCCGGCAAAATGCTTGCGCACGTCCTCGGCCGGGATGTCGGCGCTGACCGCCAGCACAAAGCCCGCGTTGCCCAGCAGCTTGCGGTCGGCAATCACCCCCACCGAGATACCGTATTTGCGCGCTTCCAGCTTGATCGGGATCGCCGTCTGCTCCAGCACCGAGCTCAAGTACTGCCGCAGCACCCGGATCACCGGCGCAAAGCATGCAACGAGGTTGTCATGGGTATAAGGCGGAAACTCCGGTGCCTGCTTTTCGGACGACATGAACACCGACAGCTCCCCTGCCAGCCCGGCACAGGCGGTGAACAGGCGTTCCGGGTGCAGGTTTTCGATATTGCGCAAGTGGCGCACCTGCGGCAGCAACCGGTTCACCACCGCCAGCAGCATGAAGTCGGACACATCCGCCACCCCGCGGGCGCCGCCCGCCTCCGACAGGCGGCCCGCCAGCGCCTCCATCCGGTGCGCCAGCAGCCCCTCCAGCTCGCGCAGAAACCCGCTCAGGGCCGGCGCGGCCCGCACGTCCAGGCAGGACGGCACAAAGGCCTGGTCCAGCACGATTTCCTTATCCGGGCGCACCTCGATGATGCGCGCCACCGGAATCGCCAGCAGGTCGGCCAGATCGTCCACCTCCAGCGCGAACTGCAGACGCATCTTGCCCACATCCAGCTCCACCGGCTTGCGCTCGGTCGAGGTCACATCGGTCACTTCCACCTTGTTCGGGCGCAGACGGCTGGCCGAGCGTTCGGCACCGCTCAGATCCACCTCGGTCGCGCCCTGGCGGCGCTGCGGCACGGTCAGGTAGACAATGCAATCCTTGACGGTGGTCGGCACTTCCATGGCCGGCGGATGCGGGTCCGCCATCGGCACCCGGAACACGGTTCCGTCATGGGTCAGCCCCTCGCAGGACTTCACCGCGAACTGGCCGATCTTCAGCGCCTCATGGTCGATTTCCAGCCCGTTCACGCCCCAGGCATAGGGGCTCAGTCGCCGCGCCAGACCGGCCACCAGCGCCTCGTTGTAACGGTCGGACTGCTGGAAATGGTGCGGCTGCAGAAACAGCCCCTCCGTCCAAAGTACCTTGCTGTCCCAGGACACCGGGATCTCCTCTTACTTGCGGGCACGCGCGCAGGGCGCGGTGCCGATCATTCCTTCAGCCTGTCCAGCTGATCCTTGTAGGCCCGCGCAAATTCGCGGCTGAACAGGTCGTGAAAATCATTCTCAGCCTGGTCGGAAATCTCCGCATAGAGCTGCTCGTATACATCCCAGTAGCGCGCCTTCTTCCCGCGCAGGAGGCCGGTGAACCCGCCCTTGTCCTCGATCTGCGCCTCCAGCGCCTTGGGGTCGAGCCGCTTCAGCACGCCTTTCAGCGCCGCCTCCATGCCGGTGACCATCGCCACCTCATGCGCCTTAATGTCCCGCAGCGCTTCCTCGGCAGCGGATTCCGGGCTGAGGTAGCCCTTGGTCGCCGGTCGCACCATCGCCTCCACCGCCTGCTCCGGGGTGATCGAGAACTTCAGCGGGTTGTTGCCGCCGGCGGAAATCATCGTCTGCTCGATGCGGAATTCCGATTTGATCGAGGTCCGGGTCATCAGGATTTCGCGCAGCCCCGTGACCAGCGTTTTCATCACCCTTCCCATCCGCGCCATGGTGCTGGCGTGGTCCGCCGGATCGATGCTGACCTCCGCTCCAACGCCTTTGAGAAACGCCTCCACCGCCTCCTGCGCCTCCTGCGAGGGCGCAGCGGTTTTCCCGCGAGTATCCTGCTGCGGCGGGATCTCTTGCGGCGGCGCAGGCGGTGCTTCCTGCGGCGGTGCCGCCGGCGGCACCTCTGAGGGCGGCTGCGGCACCTCGCGCGGCGGCTCGGCGGGCTGGGGATCCGACGGCGGCACCGGGGTTTCCGGCTCGCCGATGCCCGACAGGAAATCATCGTCCCAGTCATCCGGGATCAGATTGGACTGCGACGCGGGCGCGGCAAACCCGTCCGAAGCCGTCGGGTTGTGATTAGGCAGGCTGGCCCCCTCCCCTTCGCGCCCGTCACTGGCCTTCTGGAAAAACGGATCCTCTTCCTCGCCCAGCGGCGGCAGCAGCTCGTCGATCGGGTCCACCGGGTTGAACTGCGCAGGCCCTTTCGGCCCCTCGCCCAGCAGATCGTCCAGGAAATCGCCGCCCGGCCCCGCATCCTCCAGAAGCTGCAGCGGATCCGGCGCATTGGCGGCATTCCCGTGCGAGGCAGGCGCCTGCGCCGCAGGCGCAGAGATCATGTCGCCCACATCCGCCAGATCATCGCGGATTTCCACCACCAGCTCGTAGTTGCCGACGCACAGCACATCGCCATTGTTCAGCGGCGTCGGCGTGCGGCCCAGCGGGATCTTGGAATAGTTCAGAAAGGTGCCGTTGGAGCTGAGGTCGACCACCACCACATTGCCGTTGTGATCCTCGATCACACAGTGGTTGCGCGACAGCATCTGGTCCGGGTCCGGCAGCACTAGGTCATTGCTGGCGCCGCGCCCCACGGTGAGGCTCGGCCCCCGCATCGGAACAGGGGCCGCATCGCCGGGCATTGCGCCCGAGCTCTGGAATTTCAGTGTCACTCCCATGCCTGGGCCTATCCTCCCACCAGCACGGTGAACTCACCCTTTGCAATCATGCCGCCGCAGGCGGTGCTGTCCAGAACGCGCGCGGCCGGCAGGTTGTTGATCAGCACCGTGCCGGAGCCCTTGATGATCGGGTGCGGCGATGGCGCAGCCGTGCACATGTCCGTCAGCCGCGCGGCCGGCAGGCTGGCCACCAGCACCGTGACAGCGCAGGGCGGCAGGATCGGCGTCGGCACCGGCAGCACCGGCGGCGGCGGGGTGGAGGGCAGCATGCAGGCATGCAGATCCGTCACCCGGGCCTGTGGCATTCCCATCTGTTACGTCCTCCCTTTCAGTCCTGCGCGGCCTGCATCGGGACCTCGATCACCTGGCCCTTGCCGCCGCGCGCGATATCCAGCGCCCGCTCCACCAAAACGCCGCCGTGTTCTTCAAACTTATCAGACAATTGACCCAAGGCCACCATATTCATGGCAAAGGCAGCCGCCTCAGAGGCCCCTGCCGGGGCAGGATATTGATTCAATTCTCCCGGTCCCAGCGTTCCCGCCGCATAGAGCACCGCCAGCGCGCAATTCACCGTGTCATCATCCACATAGGCGTGGTCCAGGGTGATCCGCGCCTTGTCGCGGTTCTCCTCTGTGGGCTCAAACACCCAGGCCTCCGACGCCGTCAGCGAGGCCGGGTCCTTGTCCGAGCGCGGTCCGATGTAATCGCGCGCCGCCAGGCAAGCCCACCACACCCGCTCGCGCGGGGGCAGCAGCACCGCCAGCGTGCGCAGCAAATCGACCAGAGCCCCCTTGCGGTCCAGCTCCTCGAGAACAACCCCCGCCTGTGCCGTGGGCGGCGCCTCCAGCGGCGTCTTCAGGATGACATTTGCCCGCGACAGCAGCTTAGCCACCGGGTCAGCGGGCATTTTCACCAGCTTTTCAAATCTTGCCGACATCTGCACCCACCTAGTTGATCATCGTGAGGCCGCCCTTCAGGGTCAGCATGGCCTCGCCTTTGACGGTGGTCATCGGCGCTTTCGCCTCAACCATTCCGGTGCCTTCGATCTTGATCATCGGCCCTTTGATACTGACACCGGAGTTGTCGATCTTCACCTCGGATGCGCCCACGGTCAGCTTGATCTCCTGGCCCGCGCTCATCGCGATCTTGCCCGCGGTCACATCCACGGTCAGATTGCCAAGCGACACGGTTTCCGTGTGGTTGCCCTGGGCAATGGTCTCAGTCAGGTTTCCTGTATCCACGTCGAGCGTCATGTTGCCGGTCTGAATGGTTTCCGACTTGTCGCCGGTCTCCACCACTTCGGTCCTGTCGCCCTGATGCACGGTCTCCTTCATGTGCTGCTGCACCGTGAAGACGTAGCTTTTCTCATCCGCAGACGTCACTTCCGGGTCCGGCGCATCCATGCCCACCGTCACCGTCGAGCGGTCCTTGACCAGCATCTGGTGGTCCTTCTCGGCTTGCACCCGCATCAGTTCGCTGTCTTTCTTGTCGTCGAACATCAGCTCATTATAGCCGCCGCCGCCCTTCGAGGAGTTGGTCTTGATCCCGAGCTGGGTCTGATCGTCGGGGTAGGTATAGGGTGGCATTGTTTCCGCATTGTAAAGCATGCCGGTGCAGATCGGCCGGTCCGGGTTGCCGTCCTCGAACTGGATCACCACCTCCTGGCCCATGCGCGGGATCGCCACCATGCCCCAGTTCTTGCCCGACCAGGGCGTCATCACCCGCACGAAGCACGACGAGGTCTCGTTCTTTTTGCCCTCGCGGTCCCAATGGAACTGGATCTTGATGCGCCCGTGCTCGTCGGTCCAGATCTCCTCGCCGCTCTGGCCGACCACGGTTGCGGTCTGCAATCCCTGCACTTCCGGCCAGGGTGTCACCAGAGGCGCCCGGAACTGGTCGGATTTCAGGATTGCGCCAAAGGTCGCAGCATAGACATCGTGCTCCATCTCCTCGGGGACGTCCATGTTCTTCGGCTTCAGATCGCGCCGCATTGACCCTTTGGCAGCGGTTTTCTTCTGCTTCTGGCTCTCGCGCTCGCCATAATCCCAGGCCACCTTGATGTGATGCTCCGCATCGATCACCAGGTATTCCTTGTTGTTCTCCTTCACCGGGTGCTCTGTCATGGTGAAGGTGGTGCCGGTGACCAGCGTCGGCACGCTGGAAGCGCCGCGCCAGCGGATATGCTTGATCGCTTCCGCTTCCATCCGCACCCGCGCCAGCTTGGTGCCGAGCCCGGAATTCTTCCGGTAGTGGCCCTGGTAGTCGTAGACCTCATAGTCCTTGTAGGAATGCTTGCCCTTGGCAATGGAGGACGTGGCCTTGAGATCCGCTGACGGCGTCAGGAAATCGAAATCGTTCAGCGTGACCTTGCCGCGGGTCACGCGCTCATCCTTGGTCCACTCGGAAATATGCTCCTCGCGCCGCCGGTCGCTGTCGTCGCGGGCGTGGAACTCAACGGTCGAGCCGCCGCTGATCGGGGAATGGCCGCTGACCCCGTCGCACAAGATCAGCTTTTCCCGCGTTGTCTCGCCAATCGGGCTTTCGAAGTAGTAATAGATCCCCTCTTCCTCCATCAGGCGGGACAGGAAATCAAAGTCGCTCTCGCGGTACTGCAGGCAGTACTCGCGCTTCTCGTAGCTGTCGCTCAGCTTGTCCGTGAAATCGCTGAAACCGTATTCCCCGAACAGCTGCTTGATGATCTCGACCGTGGTCTTGTCCTGAAACACCCGCAGGTCGCAGGTCCGCGTCAGCATCCAGAACCACGGGCGCACTTCGGCCACGAACATCTCGTACCCGTTGCGGAACCCCAGATGCTCGACCGAGACGCAGATGCCGTTGAACTGATGCTCCGTCTCCTGGCGCATCACATGCACGTTCATCTGCTTGCCGACCAGGTCCTCCAGCTTGGGCTGAGCCTTGGTCGCGGCAAATTCGATGGTGGTCTCGGTGAGCTTGCTCAATCCCTCGCGCACAATGGCCCGGCTCATCATCAGCCCGTCGGTGGAATATGTCCCCGACATCCAGGCGAGGTCGTTTTCATGGCCCTTGCTTACAACCATGTCTCCTCCTTTCCGCGACGGGAACCGGGCCGGTAATCGCCGGCAGTGTTCTCAAACATTCGCATCACAAATCATCCAAAAGCGCGGCTAGGTCCGCATCCATTTCGTCATCGTCCCCATCGTCGCCGTCATCGTCATCCCCGAATGACGACAGCAAATCGTCCAGATCCCCGAGGCCGTCGTCATCCCCGTCACCGGTTCCGAAATCCAGATCATCCAGGCCGAGATCGTCCTCATCGTCCCCGCCCGTATCCAGGTCCAGATCCAGGTCTTCGTCTTCATCGCCGCCGCCTGCAGGCGGCTTCGGCAACCCCCGCGGATCCGGCGGCGAGGGCTCCGGCGCCGGCAGGCCGGTCCAGGGCCCCAGGATCTCGCCGCCCTTCAGCGAGTTGAACGAGGTCAGCCGCACCTCGTCGCGCCCCTTAACCGCGCTCACCGCCATGAACCCGCGCTCCTGCGCCAGCGCGATCTTGTCCAGATCGATATTGCGCTCGGTGCAGGGCAGTGCCACCTGGTCGCCGAACTTGTCGTTCACATAATGATAGGGCATCCCGCCCAGAGACATAATTTTCCCCAGCTGCAGCGACGGGCCGTGTTCCGTGAACGACCGCCCCAATAGGATCGCCACCAGCACCACCGGATTGGCCCAAAGCATACCCTTAAGGCCTTCCGTTTCGGTAAACTCCTCGAAATCAAACTCATAGCAGGGATCGGTTTTTTCACCATAGGGGCGGCGCAGCAGGAACCGCGGGCTGGCCAGCCCCAGATGACCGGCTTCCGCCATGCCTTGCAACGTGTCCCAGGCAACCGCCACCAGCTTGGGCCGCTCCGCCTTGGGCGTTTTCAGGAACTCCGGCGAGATCGACGCGAAGAAAGGCGCATCCACATGCGCCGCCACCCGCGCGATCCGGCCCAGCAGCTCCGCATGCGGCGGGGTTTCCTCGAACTGATACATGCCGATCAGCGCAGAATAGCCGCCGCGGCCGTTCTCCTCGTCCAGCGGCTCCTCGGTCAGCAGCCGCACAAAGCCGGTCTTCGAGAGGTCGTCCTCTGCCGCCAGATCCGCCGCCAGCTCCTCCGCCGAGATATCATACAGCATCACATCCAGCGAATCGTCCGCCTCAATCGAGCGTGCCATCAGATCCAGCGAGCGCCACTGCGCCTCGACCGACTGAAACTCCGGGTGATGCAGCACCAGCCGCATCGCGTCTGACAGCGCCTCGTCCACCGCCTTCTGCATCGCCGCCACATCCGGATCCGGCAGCGCCCGGATGTGCGGGCCGACGACGCGCGCCAGCAGGTCCTCCACCGGCGACGCCTCCCGCAGCGTGTTGCCGGTATCACCGATCAATTGCTGGAAGGCGCTCAGCCGCTTGTCAGCCGGCACCGAATTCCCGGCTGAAGTCCGCTTCGGCGCCCGCGCCTTGGTGCCGAATTTCTCCGCCCAAGCCTTCAGCGTCCCCGCCGCGTGATCCGCCGTCGCGCCGCTCTGCAGCTGCTTGCGCAGCCCCACCAGCTCTGAAAACAGCTCCACGTTTTCATAAAGCTCATCCGGGTGCAGCCCGTCCAGATCCTCCAGCTTGACCGCAATGCCGACGCCGTCCTTGCCGACCGGCAGCACCAGCTCGGTGGCGAAGCGCCCGATCACATCCTCGACCGTGTCGGGATCCAGCAGGATCGCCTTGCGCGCGGCCAGCGCATCGCCTGTCTCCAGCTGCCCCCTGGCAGCCCGGCCCGAGAAATCGCCCAGAATAGCCATCCGGAACCGCTTGCGCTCCAGCTTCTGCACCGCGGGCCGCTCCGCGCTCATGGTGCCATAGGCAAACTCCGGCTCGCCCGTGGAGTCGGCTGCCGCTGCTGCCGGTTCATCGCCGCCCTCGTCCAGATCTCCCAAAAGTGCATCCAGATCATCGCCGCCCGCCTCTGCGGTGTCCTCCTCATCATCGGCAAGATCGCCAAGCAGATCATCCAGATCCATGTCCCCGCCGTCGCCGCCTATCAGGCTGTCCAGATCGGAGTCCGCATCCCCCAAGCCGCCCAGCAGCACGTCGAGGTCGTCCTCGGCACTGTCCGCGTCCTCTGCCTCTTCGGCCTCCGCTTCTTCGCCAAGACCGGCCAGCAGGCCGTCCAGATCGCCATCCTCTTCCTCATCGCTGCCAAGATCACCCAGCAGATCGTCCAGGCTGGCGTCCTCTCCGGCCGCGTCATCGTCCAGCCCGCCAAGCAGCGTGTCCAGATCATCGCCAGCCCCGCCGGCAGCGGCGGCGCCGTCGTCCTCCGACCCGCCAAGTAAATTATCCAGGCTGCTGTCTTCGGGTTCCTCTGCGGTCTCATCTCCGGACTCATCCAGATCGCCCAGCAAGGCATCGAGATCGTCCCCGCCGGCGTCTTCTGTGTCCGCATCGCCTGCCAGCAGCGCTCCGGAACTGTCCGCCTCAGCCGCGTCGGCTTCCACATCATCCAGATCGCCGAGCAAATCATCCAGGCCGCTGTCCTCAGCACCGCTCAGAAGCGCATCCAGGTCATCAGCGTCCGAGGCTTCCGTCTCCTCCTCCAGGTCCCCAAGCAAGCTGTCGAGATCATCATCCCCGGCGGTGGCCCCGTCCCCGCTGTCCAGCATGGCGTCCAGATCCAGGTCCGGCTCGCCACCGCCTGCGTCTTCCGGGCTGACCTCATCCGCGGTCAGAGCATCCAGCACCTCGCCGGTATCCTCCTCCGCCGTGTCTTCAACGCTGTCAATGCCAAGATCGCCAAGCAGATCGTCCAGCCCGCCATCGTCCGCGTCTTCCTCCGCAGGCGCGTCCAGGGTGTCCAGCGCAGAACTTAGGTCATCGCTGTCCTCTGCTTCCTCCGTCAGGTCATCGGCAAGCCCGGCCAGCACATCGTCAGAACTCTTCCCTGCGTCTGCCTCCTCCGGTGCTCCAAGGCCTTCCAGAACCGCGCTCAGATCCTCGCCCGTGTCCTCCGCATCATCCAGGCCGCCCTCCAGCAGCCCGTCCAGAACGTCATCGAACCCGCCGTCGGCCTCTTCCTCAACCTCAACGGACGCTAGGCTCTCCAGCGCGCCTTCCGCCTCGCTGCCGGCGTCTTCTTCCGCAGGCGCATCCTCCAGCAGACCGCCAAGCACATCATCCAGGCTATCGTCTTCCTCAGCCACCGAAATCTCTGCATCCGCCAGGCTGTCCAGCGCCGCAGCGGCCTCCGCGCCCTCCTCGTCTGCCGCCAGCCCAACATCCGCAAGGTCACTCAGAACACCGGAGATATCCTCGTCCTCCTCCACGGCTTCCGCCACGGACTCAAGACTGCCCAAAGCCGCCTCTGCATCATCATCCGCTTCGGCCTCCTCAGGCTCCAGATCTGCCAGCCCTTCCAGAATGTCCGAGTGATCTTCAGCCTGCGGTACCTCAACCTCCGCCGCGGCCAGGCTCTTTAGCGCGGCTCCGGCGGCGTCTTCGTCCTCGTCTTCTTCCTGCAACTCGATTGCGGCAAGCTCATCCAGAACCGAGGACGTTTCCTCAGTGTCTTCAGCCACCGGCACCTCGGCTTCCGCCAAGCTATCCAAGGCCGCGCCCGCAGCATCCTCTTCCGCCGGTTCGTCAACGTCGACAGCCGCCAGGCTTTCCAGCGCATCCTCCGCTGCAGTGTCCTCAACGTCCTCCGCCGCAGCATCCGCCAAAGCGTCCAAGACGCCGGAATGGTCCTCTTCCTCCGCCTCATCAATCTCGACAGACGCCAGGCTTTCGAGCGCATCATCTGCGGCAGTACCGGCCGCCTCCGGCACATCGAGGTCCGCCAGCGCATCCAGAACGCGGGAATGGTTCTCTTCATCCGTCTCCGTCACCTCAACCGCAGCGAGGCTCTCCAGCGCCGCACCCGCGGTATCTTCTTCGGCGGTGTCCTCCACCTCCTGCGCGGCCAGCCCGGCGAGAACATCGCCAGACGTGTCCTCGTCCTCTTCCGGTGTTTCCGCCTGCGCCAAGCCTTCCAGAACGGATCCTGTCTGATCCTCCTCTTCAGCTTCAGGAACCGCCGCGCCCGCCAGAGAGGCCAGCGCTTCCCCGGCTTCGTCGCCCTGGTCTTCCTCCTCCCGCGCGGCGGCGCTCAGCCCTGCCAGCACGTCACCCGACGTATCTTTCTTATCTTCCGGCAGGTCTGCCTGGGCCAGCCCATCCAGCACCGCCGCAGAGGTGTCTTCCTCAACAGTCTCCGGAACCTCAGACGCCGCCAGCGACGACAAGGCATCCGCGGCCTCATCCGGCTGTTCGGTTTCCTCAGGCGCTGCGGTGCGCAAACCCTCCAGCACGCCGGCCGAGGCATCCTCTTCAGGCCGCTCTTCCGGTGCGGCTTCCTTCAGCGCATCCAATACGCCGCTGGAGGCATCTTCCGGAGCCACGTCCTCCGGTGACTGCGCAGCAAGGCCGGCCAGCACGCCGCCGCTGGTGTCCGCCTCTTCCTCCGGCAGCTCCAGATTGCGCAGGCTGTCCAGCGCCGCCGCACTTTCCGCATCCGCCGCCGGGGCCGACACCGCCGCCAGCAGTGACGGGTCATGAAGGATCGTCTCGATCAGCGCCTCGGCGCCGGTCTTGCCATCCATATAGGCCATCAGGTTCTGCAGCTGGGTGCGCGCCTCCAGCAGCGGCCGCAGCGCATCCACCTTCGCGGCAATCGCTCCGGGCGCAAAATCCGCCATGCTCTCGAACGTCAGGTCCACCGCAAGGTTGCCCTCGCCGGTGAGCGTGTTGGGCACGGTGAAAGCCGCGCGCGGCGCCATCGACTTCATCCGCTCGTCGAAATTGTCGACATCGATCTCCAGGAACTTGCGGTCCGCCACAGCGGGCTGCTCGACCCTGGACTTGCCGACCAGATCGCTCATCACCCCCATGACAAAGGGCAGCTGCACCTTCTTCTCGGCGCCGTAAAGCTCCACTTCATATTCGATCTGAACCCTGGGCGCCCGGTTCCGGGCAATAAACTTCTGCGAGCTGTCAGCCATTGCCCTGCCCCTTCAGCTCGGCAATCTCCGCCCGGAGCGCCTTGATCTCCTCATGCAGCTCCATCACATGCGCGTCGACCACGTCGGTCTCCGACTTCACCAGGTCACGCAGCTTCTCGAACTCGGCCTCGGCCTCGGCCTCCACCGCCGATTGCATGGTGTTGACCAGAAGGCCGATGAACAGGTTCAGCACCGAAAATGCTGTGATCACGATAAAGGGCACAAAGAACGACCAGGCAAAGGGGAATTCCTCCATCACCGGGCGCACAATGCCCATCGACCAGCTTTCCAGCGTCATGATCTGGAACAGCGAATACAGCGACCGGCCCAATGTGCCGAACCATTCGTCAAACACCGCGCCGTACATCATCGTCGCCATCACCCCGAAGACATAGAACACGATGGAGATCATCACGATCACCGCGCCCATGCCGGGCAGCGCATCCAGCAGCGCCTGCACAACAGCCCGCATTTGCGGAATGACCGACAACAGCCGCAGCGCCCGCACCACCCGCAGGCCGCGCAGCGCCGACAGCCCCTGGCTGTCCGGGAACAGGCCGAAGGAGACGACGATAAGGTCGAAGATGTTCCAGGCGGAGGAGAAGAACCGTAAGCCATAGGCAAAGAGCTTCAGCGCCAGCTCCAGCACGAAAATCGTCAGAACCGCGGTGTCGATCACGTCAAGCAGCCCGCCCGCATGCGCCTGCACCGCGGCAGACGTGCCAAGCCCCAGCGTGATGGCATTGAAAATGATGATGCCCAGAATGGCATTGGTCACCCACGGGCGCTCGACAAATTCGCGGGCCTTGTCCCGTAGCGTCTCTGCGGTTTGCGCGCTGCTGTCCAATGTCCTTCTCCCGCCGGTCTTGCATTCGTCCGGGCGCCGCAGGCGCCCGGCAGTCTTTGTCTCAGCTTCAGGCCGCGTCGAACACGGTCCCGTCCAGCACCTTGCTGGTAATCTTGTCATAGGCATAGCCGCCGGCCGCGCCGCCCACACCCAGGGCCAGATCCTTGGCCCCGGTCGCGATCGAGTTGCCGTCGATCGGCGACAGCGCCAGCGCGGCAAACTTCAACCCCTCGCGGAACACCTTCAGCGCCTTCGGATCCTTGATCGTCAGCGCGTTCACCCGCTTCATCAGGTCCTTGATGTTGTTGGCCCAGCCGCGGGCATCGGCATACATCGTCTGAATTTTGTCGATGGCTTTCTGAACCTCGGCATAGTTGCCGGCCAGCGCCGTATCCAGCGCCTTGCTGACCATCACCAGCTGCGTCTTCTTGTCCTTCACCGGGTGCTTCTTCAGCTTCTTGCCGACCTCGGCCAGGAACTCCTTCTTCAGCTTCTCCTGCTCCTTCAGGATCTTGTTCAGCGTCTTCGACAGGTCATGCATCTTGACGACCATCTGGGCGTATTTCGCCTTCAGCGTATCCGCCGCATCCTCCACCGTCTTGACCGAGGGCTGTGAAATGCCGAGAAATTCCTGGAACACCGCCGCCGACACCTCGTTCGTGGCATTCAGCGCCTTGTTGGAGGCCGCCTTTTCCACCACCACCAGGTTCTTCACCAGGATCGCCTTGGACTGATCGATATTGATCGCCAGCTTGCCGATATCCTTGGCCAGCGTGACACCGGACTTGATCAGGCCGATGATGCCGAAAGCCGCGCCGGCGCCGCCCGAAAACGGCGATGTCGCCATCGCCGCGATGCTCACCGCCAGCCCGGCCAGGGTGCCGGCAATCGATACGGCCACCTTGATCTTGAACTTGGACCATTCCTTTTTCTTCTTCTGCAGGCTGGTCCAGGCCTTCTGCGCCGCCAGTTCCGCCGCCTTCTCGCCGACCTTGATGTCGTTCTTGATGGCGTCGTTCAGCCCTTTCAGCTGCTTTTCCATATCCTTCTTGTCGGCGCCCTTGTTGGCCATCTGAACAAAGGCCTTGTCGAACACCTTGCACTTCTGCTCGATGGTGTTGCGGGTTTGCTCGAAAACTTCGCTGGCACCGGCTTGGAACTCATGCTGCAGAAGCGGGTCCTTCTCGACCCCCTTCTCCATTTTCTTGTCCAGTTCGACCACAACCTTGAAGGACAGTTTGGGCGGTTTGACCATCTCCAGCCCCGAAGCGCCGATATCGACGTTCTTCATGTCCATTACAACATGCTTAACCATAGAATTTCCTCCCGCTAATTACCCTTGGCTGTGATCAGTCAAACGCGTAGGTGAACTCCCCGTCCTTGACGCCGATGGCGACTTTCTCGACTTCCTTGCCTTCCATCAGGCGGCGCAGGAACTCGTTGGAAATCTCCGGCAGCATGGTGTTGGTCACGATCGCGTCGATCATCCGGCCGCCGCTGTCGAGCTCCTGGCAGCGGTTGACGATTTCCTCGACCACCCCGTCGGTATACTCGAACGGCACCCCATGCGCCTCCTGCACCCGCTTCTGAATGCGGCCCAGCTGCAGCTTGGTGATCTCGCCGATCATTTCCGGGCTGAGCGGGTAATAGGGGATCGTCACCAGCCGCCCCAGCAGCGCCGGCGGGAACACCTTCAGCAGCGGATCGCGCAGGGCCTTCGCCATGCCGTCCGGCTCAGGCATCAGATCCGGGTCGGAGCAGAGGTCCATGATGGTTTCGGTGCCGACATTCGAGGTCAGCAGGATCAGCGTGTTCTTGAAGTCGATCACGCGGCCCTCGCCGTCCTCCATGACGCCCTTGTCAAAGACCTGGAAGAAGATCTCATGCACATCGGGGTGCGCTTTTTCGACCTCGTCCAGCAGCACCACAGAATAGGGCTTGCGCCGCACCGCCTCGGTCAGCACCCCGCCCTCGCCATAGCCGACATAGCCCGGCGGCGCGCCTTTCAGCGAGCTGACGGTATGGGCTTCCTGGTATTCCGACATGTTGATGGTGATGACGTTCTGCTCACCGCCATAGAGCACCTCGGCCAGCGCCAGCGCGGTCTCGGTCTTGCCCACGCCCGAAGTACCGGCCAGCATGAACACCCCGATCGGCTTGTTCGGGTTGTCGAGGCCCGCCCGGCTGGTCTGGATGCGCTTGGCGATCATCTTCATCGCGTGGTCCTGGCCGATAACCCGCTGCGCCAGCCGCTCTTCCAGATTCAGGATGGTCTCGATCTCGTCCTTGACCATGCGGCCCACCGGGATGCCGGTCCAGTCGCCCACGACGCTCGCTACCGCCTGGTGGTCAACAATCGGCAGGATCAGCGCCGAGTCGCCTTGCAGGGCTTCCAGCTCCGCGTTCTTGTCCTTCAGTTGCTGCATCAGCTCGGCGCGCTCGTCCTCCGTCAGCAGGCTTCCGGCGGCGCCCTCCGCAGCGTCGTCCCCAGCATCCCCGGCATCATCCACGGGCGCGGCCCCCTCCCGGAGCTTGGCGCGCAGGTCCAGAATGCCTTCGACGACTGCCTTTTCCTTGTCCCAGCGCTCGGTCAGCCCGGCCAGACGCTCCTCCTCGGCGGCTTTGACAGCCTCCACCGCCTCGCGCCGGTCCGCGACCTCGTACCCAGCGGTCTCGTCGCGGCCGATGATCTCCAGCTCGGTGGTCAGCGCCTCGATCCGGCGCTGGCTGTCGTCTACCTCGGCCGGCACCGCGTGCTGGCTCACCGCCACCCGGGCGCAGGCGGTATCCAGCAGGCTCACCGATTTGTCCGGCAGCTGGCGTGCCGGGATATAGCGTGCCGACAGGCTGACGGCGGCTTCGATCCCCTCGTCCAGCACCTGCACCCGGTGATGCTTTTCCAGCATCGAGGCAATGCCCCGCATCATCAGGATCGCTTTCGGGATCCCCGGCTCATCGACCTTCACCACCTGGAAGCGGCGGGTCAGCGCCGGGTCCTTCTCGATGTATTTCTTGTACTCGGCCCAAGTGGTGGCACCGATGGTGCGCAGGGTGCCGCGCGCCAGCGCCGGCTTCAGCAGGTTCGCCGCATCGCCGGTGCCGGCCGCGCCCCCTGCCCCCACCAGCGTATGGGTTTCATCCACGAACATCACGATCGGCGTCGGGCTGGCCTGCACCTCGTCGATCACCTGGCGCAGGCGGTTTTCAAACTCGCCCTTCATGCTGGCGCCCGCCTGCAGCAGCCCCACGTCCAGCACCAGCAGCCGCACATCCTTCAGCGCAGGGGGCACGTCGCCGCGGGCGATCCGCAGGGCAAAGCCCTCGACCACCGCGGTCTTGCCGACACCTGCCTCGCCGGTCAGGATCGGGTTGTTCTGACGCCGCCGCATCAGGATATCGACGATCTGGCGGATCTCCTCGTCCCGGCCCACGATCGGGTCGATCTCGCCGTTGCGGGCCTGTTCGGTCAGGTCGGTGCAGAACTGCTGCAGCGCCTCGCCCTTGCCCATTGCACCCGGCGCCATCGAGCCGGAGGCCTCGCCCGGCTCCGCGCCGCCGCCGGTCACGTTGGAGCCGTCCTGCGCCCCCAGCCGTTCCTCGGGCGAGCCATCGGTGGCCTTATGGAAGTTGTCCGCCAGATCATCGGCCCCGATCTTTGCCAGCTCCGGCGACATATTGGAGAGGATGTTGCGCAGGGCCGGCGTCTTCAGCATCCCCAGCAGCAGGTGGCCGCTGCGCACCTGTCCGGAGGAATAAAGAAGCGAGCCCCAGACCCAACCGCGCTCCATCGCATCCATCAGATGGTCCGAAAGGTCCGAGATCGTCGAGGCGCCGCGCGGCAGCATGTCCAGCGCCCGGGTCAGCTCGGCGGCGATCTTGCCGGTATCCAGGTCGTAATGCTGGATGATCCGGTGCAGGTCGCTGTCCTGCTGCGCCAGCAGCTGATGCATCCAATGCACCAGTTCCACATAGGGGTTCCCGCGCATCTTGCAGAACACGGTTGCGCTCTCGACGGCCTGGTACCCCAGCTTGTTCAATTTGCCAAACAGCGCCACGCGGCTGATCTCGGTCATCTCAAATCCCTCCCTCTACTCGCTCTTCAGCCCCGGCGCCTAGTCCCGGGTACAGGTACAAATCATTCACGTCCGGCTGATCCGCATCCGGATCGGGGCGCGAGCGCACCCAGCTGGTGTGCCCCAGCCGCGTGGTGCCGCCCAGCGATGCCCGCGGCACCTCGTCACCCGCCAGGATCAGGTTCACGTCCCAGTCCAGCACATCGCCGGCGTAGGACCGCACAATCGCCCGCAGCCGTTTCAGCGCCTCGCCGCCCGGCAGCAGCCGCTCGTAATCTTTCAGTTTCAGCGGCCCGATGCGGATGCGGAACTTGGCCGACCGGCTCCAGACCTTGTCGCCGATGCTGGTGGTCTGCCCCAGCCCGCCGTAGCCCAGCTGCCAGCGGTCGTCCGGCTCCAGCTCAAGCCAGCTGCCGACATATTCCTCCAGAGTAACCGGAACCTCGAAAAACGCCGACAGGATCGACACCAGCCCCTCGGCATTCTTGGCCCCCTTGGCCAGATGGCCGGCAAAATGCAGCTTGGCCAGGTCCGGCATGTCGTCGCGGCTGGTGAACTTGAACCCGTTATAGCCGATCAGCGACGCCACCTTGCGCGCCATCGGGTCATCGGCGCGGTCAAAGCTCACCGCGGGCGAGCCTTGCGTCCAGGCCCGGTACAGCAGGCTCATCAGCCGGTGCGTCAGCATATCGGCAAAGGCCACCATCGTCGGGTCGCGGTGGTTGCGCTTCCGGTCGCGAGCGTATTCGGTCAGATGCAGCGGCAGCGGCCCCTGCGGGCCGAACAGCCCGAAGAACCGGTTGGTCAGCACCGCCGGTTTGTCACCCTCCGCCGGTTTGAACGCGGCGATGGTCGAAGGCGGGAACGCCAGTTCCGCTTCCTGCCCCAGCCGCAGCCTGTCCTGGCGCGGACGGCGGCTTTCACCAAGGCGCGGGGCGTCATTGAAATGCGCTTCCAATACCCTCAGGGCCTGAAAAACGTGGTGCTTTTCAGGGTCCATGGCCAACCGGCCATAAAGGCTCAGATCATCCGGCCGAGGCCCTTTTCCGGTCGCCATCTGGCTATTTCCCCGCGTTTTTCAGTCTTCAGGACTGTCTCCGTGAATGAGTTGATGCTGGCGTAGCCGCGGAAGAACCGCTCCAGCACTGCCCCTAGCGCATAAATGTTGCTGCCCTCGAAGAAGCTCTCGTCAAAGCCCAGGGTGATCTCCAGCCCCCGTACCGCAGTTGACAGCACCTCGTCGCTCATGCGGCGCACAATGGGCCGGGCGCCGACCGACAGGATGCCCTCCAGCTGCTTCTCCGTCACCCGGTCGCCCAGCGGCGCATAAAGCCCGACCAGCTCGCGCAGCGCCTCCGCCGACTGGCCCTTGCCGGTTTCGGCAATCGAGACGTAGTTGAGGCTCAGATGCGAGATCAGCCGCCAAGCGGTGTCGCCCTGCGCCAGCGTCGGATGCGGCCGGGTCGGCGACACCGGCAGCGTCACCTTGCGCACCGGGCCGCCCTCGGGCAGGTGGAACACGTCGTCATTGCCGGTCGCCAGCAGCATCGGCAGGTCGCGGTTGGTGCACAGCGCATTGACCGCCAGCTGCTCCAGCCCGGCGGAATACGGCGCCTGCGACCGGTCCACCAGCGTCAGGAACACTTCCGAGCCGAGATAGGAACTGCGCACCCCGCGCAGCCGCTCCTTCTCCGACCGCTGCCGCATCCGCCGCTTGACGGTGTAATAGGCCGGGTGGCTTTCACCGGCGGCGGTGAAATCATTGGCGGAATAGAACGGGCGGAAGATCACGTCATCCTCGCCCTCGCCGCTGATGCCCACCACGCTCTGCAGCCCGTAGATCTCGAAATCAAGGCCCGCGGTGCGGTTCGGGATCACGTGATGCTCCGTATCGATCGGCGAAATCCGCACCCGGTCGCAGCGCTTCTCGAACAGGTTCACCGCCGGCACGGCATTCAGCTTGAACACCTCCGGGACCACGATCGGCGCGGTCTCCGGCATCCCCTCGCGCAGCAGGATGTAAAGGTCGACCTCATTGCCCGCGGATTTCTGCAAACCCGCCCGCAGGCCCTGCAGCTCGACAAAGCGGAACCGCTCCGGCATCGCGAAATATTCCTGCAGCAGCCGGTAGCCGTCATAGACCCGCCGCGGCAGCGGCAGCAGCGCCTCCTCCGGGCTGAACCCCTTCTGCACCACCTTTGCTCCGCGCAGCGGCAGCTGCCAGTCCGCCCGCCGGTCGGTGGAGCGCGCCACGATCCCCTGCACCTGGGTGCACAGCAGTTCCAGCAGCGGCCAGCTGTTACCCGCCTCGCTGGTCAGGTACAGCGACAGCTTGTCCATCTCCAGCTTGCTGATCGGGTCGCCGTCAATGCGCTTGATCCGCAGCCGGATGCCCGCCCGGGCGTCATACCCGGTGGCCACACCCGCCGCCACCAACTCGCCGCGCCCGTCGATATACTGCGCCTCGGTGATCTGAATCGGCCACATGGTCAGATCGGCGGAGGTGCGGAACTCGCAAGGCGTCTGTTCGCCCTCGGTCAGCCGCGACCGCAGGGTCGATCCGCGCTTCAGCACATAGCCGCTTTTCACGGCCGAGTTCGCCACGTCCGGCTCAAAGGCCGCAATCATCATCGACGGCGTCGGCGCCAGATAATGCGGATAAATGATTTCCAGCAGGTTGGAGGTGAAGTTCGGATACTGCAGCTCCAGCTCCAGCTGCACCCGCGCAGTCAGAAAGGCGACGCCCTCCAGAAGCCGCTCCACGTAGGGGTCGAGAACCTCGACCCCCTCCATACCCAGCCGGGCGGCAATCTTGGGATAGGCGGCCGCAAACTCCGCGCCCATGTCGCGCAGATAGTTCAGCTCGTTCTCGTAATGGGTCAGCAGCCGTGTATCCATCACAGGGCCCTTTCCATTTCCACTTCGCCGGTGGTCAGATCGACCTTGCTGCGCAGATACAGCTCCAGCGGCATCGGCTGCGCCCACATGTCGGCGCGGATCTCCAGCCCCACGGTCATCTCAGTCGCGTCGGTGCCGTCCTGCAGCCGCACATCGACCGAGCCCTCGATGATCCGCGGCTCATAGGTGGCTATCGCCTGTTTGATCGACCGCCGGATCGCCTCGGCTTTCTCGGTGGTCGATGCCTCGCCCGCCACCTCGATCAGCCCGTAGTTCAGCACCGAAACGGACACCGAAGGGTATTTCTCCGCATCAAAGTGGCTCTCGACATTCTGGGTGTTCAGCAGCCAGGACAGATCGCGCTGAATGATTTCCCGCAGCCGCACCAGATCAATCACCCGGCTCTCGCGGGTTTCCTTCAAATCACCAGGAGCATTATCGGTCAGCCGGTCCAGCAGCGAGGGCTGCAGGCGCTCGGCCAGTGTCTTGTCAGCCATTCTCTTCGCCGTGCCCGTCCATCCGGAGCGTGCGCACGTCCATGATGGCAATGTCTTCATCGCCGATCGCCAGCAGCCGCTGGCCCAGACCGGTGTAGGTTTCCTCGCCGGCATCCTGCCACACGGTGGCGCGCGCCAGCATCGACAGCCCGTCCGCCTTCTCGCTGCCGGGATAGCGGGTCGGGATCATCGCCGCCACCGCGCCGCCGCCCGCAAGGGTCAGCGTGCCGGCCGTCCACACCGCGTCGCGCAGGTCGCTCGGCTCTTCCGCCTCGAACGAGACGATCTTGGAAAACGGCAGCCAGTAGTATTTGCCGTTGACCACAGCTTCCAGCACCGGCCCCAGCCGCATGTCGGCGTCGGCGATCCAGTCAAACCGCTTGCCGTTCACCTCGCCAGGGCTGGCAGGGGCCGCATCAAAGGCGCGGGCGCGCAGCTCCGCGGCTTCTTTGGGGTTGCCGGTTGCGAGCAGCTTCTGCGCCTCGATCAGATGCGCCAGCCACTCTTCCGGCTCGCCCAGGATCAGCGGCGATTTCTCCCCGGCGAACACCTTCTCGCGGTAGACCTCGCAGATGATCGCCTCGCGGTAGGCCTGCGCCATCACCGTGGCGCCTTCATCCAGCCCGGCGGCGGCCTTCAGCTGGGCAATCGCCCGGTTCCAGTCGCCCAGCACGCACAGCAGCTGGAACAGGAAGATCCGCAGCTTGGCATTGCTCGCATCTCCCCGGATCTTTTGCTGCAGCGCCTCCAGCGCCGCCTTGGGATCACCAGCTTTCAGATGCTCTTCGGGTGTCATGGGGCTCTACTCCGCAACTAGGACTGCGTGCTGCAAATACGTCAGAAAAAACGGACCCCGGGTGTAAATGCACCCGGGGCCAGCCAAATGGTTTACTCGACCTTGCCGGTCTGCACGTTCCACTTGAAGGTGCCTTCAGTGGTGAGTTTGCCGGTTTTCTGGTTGGTCGACTTGTATTCGTGCTCAAGCGACGCATAAGCCAGCGACCATGTCTCTTCCGGGATGCCGTCCTCGCTTGCCGAGATCGAATAGCTGTCGACAACCACGTCCTTCAGCTTCCAGATCGAATAGACCAGCAGGCCCTGGCTGGCGCTGTCGCCCGAGCGGCACCAATGCATAATGATTTCCGGGCGCACGGTGCCGTTGGCAACCGACAGCGCCAGATCGTTGGACGCTTTGCCCATCTGCGAGGTCAGCTCGATCTTGCCGAAGTTCGAGTTGGCGTGCATCCGCTGGGTGGAGCCCAGGTCGGTCATTTCAACCGCGCGCTCGACGTTCCAGCTTGCCGACTGAACAACGATCCACTTCTTGTGGTTTTCCTCGGTTGCATCGCCTTCGATGTCCGAGATCTGTACGAACATGTTTGCAGCCATTTTTCTATCCTTTCAAAATTTAAGAACTCTACTGCACTATGCTTGGTTGAGGCTGGGGAGTGGGAAATCAGCCTCCTTTTTCCGAGGGCAGTTTCGATACCAGCCGCAGCGAGACGGAAAGCCCCTCCAGCTGGTAATGCGGGCGCAGGAAGAATTTCGAGGTGTAATACCCCGGGTTGCCCTCGACCTCTTCCACAACCACTTCGGCTGCGGCCAGAGGTTTGCGCGCCTTCTCGTTCTCCGAGGAGATATCCGCGTTGAAATCAACATAGTTGTTGATCCAGTCCTGCAGCCAGGATTCCATGTCCTGACGGCTTTTGAACGAGCCGACCTTGTCCCGCACCATGCACTTCAGATAGTGCGCGAACCGGCATGTGGCGAACAGATACGGCAGCCGCGCGCCCAGGTTGGCGTTGGCGGTGGCGTCCGGATCGTCGTATTCGGCCGGCTTGTGCAGCGACTGCGCGCCCATGAAGGTCGCAACGTCGGTGTTCTTGCGGTGGATCAGCGGCATCATGCCGTTCTTCGCCAGTTCCGCCTCGCGCCGGTCGTCGATGGCGATTTCGGTCGGGCATTTCTGATCGACGCCGCCATCGGTGGTCGGGAAGGTGTGGCTGGGCAGGTTCTCCAGCGTGCCGCCGCTCTCGACGCCGCGGATGCGCGAGCACCAGCCGTACATCTTGAACGAGCGGGTGATGTTCACCGCCATGCCGTAGGCCGCATTGACCCAGCCGTATTTCTCGCTGCCGGCCCCTGCGGTGTCTTCCTCAAAGGCAAACTCCTCCACTGGGTCGGTCTTGGAGCCATAGGGCAGACGGCCCAGGAAGCGCGGCATTGCCAGGCCGACGTATTTCGCGTCCTCGCTGTCGCGCAAGCTGCGCCAGGCGGCATATTCGGGGGTCTGGAAGATCTTGGTCAGATCGCGCGGGTTCGACAGTTCCGCCCAGCTGTCCATCTGGAACAGCGTCGGCTTGGCGCCGGTGATCAGCGGCGCATGCGCGGCCGCGGCGATCTTGGACATCTCGCCCAGCAGCTCGATGTCCGGCGGCGAATGGTCGAAGTGGTAGTCCGCCACCAGGGAGCCATAGGGCTCGCCGCCCAGCTGGCTGAATTCCTCGGTGTAGATCTTCTTGAAGATCGGCGACTGGTCCCATGCCGTGCCCTTGAATTTCTTCAGGGTCTTCGACATCTCCTTCTTGGTGATCGGCATCACCCGGATCTTCAGCTGCTCATCGGTCTCGGTGTTGTTGACCAGATAGTGCAGGCCGCGCCAGGCGCTTTCCAGCTGCTGGAATTCCTCGTTGTGCAGGATCAGGTTGACCTGTTCGGTCAGCTTCTTGTCGATCTCCGCCACGATGCTCTCGATGGAACGCAGCGCGTCATCCGAAATCAGCGCCGAGTTTGCCAGCGCCTGCTCGGCCAGGGTCTTGACCGCACTTTCAACGGCGGTCTTGGCCTGGTCCGACTTGGGCCGGAATTCCTTCTGCAGCAGGCTCGCAAATTCGGTTGAGCCAAAGGCGGCTTCGCCAGCAGCGGCTTCCGCCTGGAGTTCTTCTTCAGCCATCTTTGTCCTCCCCTCTTATTCTTCGCTCTCGGCGTCGCCGCCGGGTTTCGGCTGCGCCGCCAGAGTCTTCAGCAGGCTCGGGTCCTGGATGATCTTGGAGATCAGATCCTCGGCGCCGGTCTTGCCGTCCATGTAGGTCATCAGGTTCGACAGCTGGGTGCGCGCCTCCAGCAGCTCGCGCAGCGGCTCGACCTTGGCGGCGATCGCGGCGGGCTTGAAGTCGTCCATGCTCTCGAAGGTGATGTCGACCGCCAGGTTGCCCTCGCCGGTCAGCGTGTTGGGCACCGTGAAGGCGGCGCGCGGCGCCATCGACTTCATCCGGTCATCGAAGTTGTCCACGTCGATTTCCAGGAACTTGCGGTCCGCCACCGCGGGCTGCTCCACTTCGGATTTGCCCACCAGGTCGCTCATCACGCCCATCACGAAGGGCAGCTGCACCTTCTTCTCGGCGCCGTACAGCTCCACGTCATATTCGATCTGGACCCTTGGTGCCCGGTTGCGGGCAATGAATTTCTGTGAACTTCCGGCCATCTAGGTCTCCTTACTCGTCTTGCTTTCACGGGTGCCGCGGCAGGTGCCGCCGCGGAAGTGCCCCGTGTCCGTCAGTCGTCATCGTCGTCGTCGATCCCGCCAATCAGGTGGACGTTCTCCACCCCCTGCGGGGCCATGTCATTCATGATGGTGAGGAAGTCGGCCCCCACCAGCCGCTTGGCCCGCTCCAGCAGGATCGGCAGCGGGCTGGAAGGCTCCGCCCGCCGGTAGTAGCTGATGATGCGGTCCAGCGTGTTGGACACATCCGCGGGCGAGTTGATCGCTCCCGGCGCCGAGGGCACCGGGCGCCCGCCGCCCGCCGGCGCCGCGGCAGCACCGCCGTCCTCCGCACCACCCTCTGCCGCCTCATCCTCGTCCGCGCCGTCTTCCGCGCTCAGGTTGGCATAGCTGCCGATCCGCTTGGAAATCTGCTGCAGCAGCTTGATCAGCGCGCTCAGGTCCGGCCCCTGCCCCGGCGTCTGCTCGTCGAACACCGCCGAGATCGCCCGGACGTTCTCCTCTGCCGTCTTCACCGCGGCCAGGCGCGCGGCGATCACCTCCTCGTCGCTGTCCTGGAACGCGGCGCCGATAGTGGCGGTATCCGGGACATGCTCCATATCCTCCGGCGCCGTCATCACCCCTTCGGCGATCTCGATGTCGCGCAGGCAGAAGCGGCCGAAACCGCGGCTCTCGCTCAGCGGCGCCCGGCGCAGCGAACGGTACAAGGGCGACGCCCCCGCCATCCCGTCCGGCTGGCCGCACAGGTCCTGCACCGCGTTGATCCGCATCGTCGGGTCGCCGTCGTCCTCATCCAGCTCCGGGTGGCAGGTCTCCCAGAATTCTTCCAGGCAGCCGCGGATATAGGTGGTCACATCGGCAAAGCCGGGCAGCCCTTCGGAATGCAGCAGCGCGTCGCCCAGAAACACCGCCGCCCGCAGGTCGTGGCTGCGCTCCAGCACTTCCAGCGCTTTCTTCTGCACCTCGCGGTAATCGGGATCGGTGGCCTCGATCTTCTCGTTGCCGACCACCGACTCCTCGCCGGGCTGGGCCGCCAGCTCCATTTCGGTGAAAGCCGGATCATACTCGAGGTTTTCACCGCTAGGGGCATCGTCCCCTTTGGATTGCAGCAATACTGCAGGATCCATTTTCGTTCGCCCCCCTGGGTGCATTCTTTATTGGTCACGTTCCTGTGTGGTAACGCGACGGAAAGCAGGTGCCACTCTTTTCGAGCCCGGTGGTTAAACCCGCGGAAACCTCAAACAATAACTTGACCCCAAGAGAGCCTTATCGCCATCCTAATGTCAAACCTTTTCACAGCTCGTTCCGGCGGTTGAATGATGAGTATTGATCGTATTTCTGGCAAGGAAGTCAAAGAGATGGTCCGCGAAGGGGCCAAGAAGCGGATGAGTTTCGCCTTCTGCCTCGACGCCAGCAAGGACCCTCTGCTGATGATCCAGCCCGGCAAGAAGCCGGAAACCCTGAAGGCTCCGATGAAGAAGGAAGGCGGCGGCCCGCCCATGGCCTGGGGCACCTATGTGGTGCGTTCCGGCGATATGGAAATGATCTGCGAAAGCGCGCCGCAGCGGATGGTCACCGAGCTCAAGAAATTCCTCAAGCGCAACCCGGCCAAGGTCAACGTGCTGTTCTACGACGATGGCGGCAACCTGCTGGACAGCCTCAAGCCGGAGGCCCCCGAGGGCCAGGTGACCGAGGAAGACGCTTCCGACATTTCCGCCGCCGGCATCGACCTCAAGGCCATCGCGCCGCTCAAGCGCCGCCTGAAACGCATCCAGCCGCGCATCGGCCTGGCCGCCGGGCCGCTGGAGCTGAAACTGAAGCGCGCGCTCGCAAAATCCGTCAGCCTGATCAACGCCGGCCGCCTGCAGGAGGCTGAAACTATGATCGTGGTCATCGAACGCGCCGTCGCCCGCATCGGCAAGGACCGAGAGGACGAAGGCAAGTCGATGAAACGCGGTCAGCGCGAAATGGACCAGCGTTCGCTCGGCGCCCAGGTCAAGCGCGCCCAATCGCTGCAGGCCAATGTCGCCCGCGCCCCGGGCAAGGTCCGCGACCGCCTGGGCCGCGCGCTGCATGTGGCCGCCCGCCACCTGAAACGCCGCGACCTCGATTCCGCCCGCGACGCCATGGACAGGATCGAAAAGGCCCTGACCGCACTGGTCTGACCCAAAGAACCAATCCGCACCCGGCGGGCTGGCCAACACCAACCGGAACCCGGAGACAGTGATGCCCTTGAACCGCCTGCTTTCTGCCCTCGCCCTGATCTGCCTGCCGCTGGCCGCCGCGGCCGAGACCGGCCCGCTGCGGGTCGAGCTGAACAAGACCGAGGAGATCGAGGGCGGCGGCTGCCGCGCCTTCTTCCTGTTCGGCAACCAGACCGGCAAGAGCTTTGCGGGCTTCGAGATGTCGCTCGCCATCCTCGACGGCCAGGGGGTGATCGACCGGCTGCTGTCGATCAACGCCGCCCCCCTGCCCGTTCAGCGCACCACTCTGAAACTCTTTGAAATTCCCGAGATCGCCTGCGGCAATATCTCCGAGATCCTGCTGCACGACATCACCTCCTGCCAGCCCCAGAACGAAGAGCAGATGGACTGTTTCCCGATCCTGGAGCTCGGCTCCCGCGCCGCCGCGCCGCTGGTGAAGTAAACCATGGCCGGCACCTGGGAAATGCTCGGCACCGGCGGACCAGTGATCGTGATCCTGGCGCTGATGTCACTCCTGTCGCTGACGGTGATCGCCGTCAAACTGATCCAGCTCTGGCCGGTGCGCTCCGGTTCTGACGCCCGCGAACAAGCGCTGACCCGATGGAAAGACGGCGACCGCAAGCAGGCGCAGGACAGCATAGCGGGCGGCAAATCCCCCGCCGACCGGGTGATGGCCTACGCCATGCAGGCATTGCAAGAGGGCCTGCGCGGACCGCTCCTGCAAGACGAACTGCAGCGCCGCGGCAATGAGGAGGTAAGCCGGATGAATTCCCTCATCCGCCTGTTGGAGCTCATCGCCATGGTGGCGCCTCTCCTGGGTCTTCTCGGCACCGTTCTCGGTATGATCCAATCGTTTCAGGAGCTGGAACTGGCCCAAGGTGCTGCCAACGCCTCGGTGCTGGCCGGCGGCATCTGGCAGGCATTGCTGACCACCGCAGCGGGACTGCTTGTCGCCATCCCCGCCGCCATCGCCGCGGGCCTGTTCGCAGCCCGCATTGACGCCGCCGCGCAAGCCATCGAAAGCGCCGCCGGCCGCCTCCTGCTGATCGACGGCTCGCGCTGACACGGGGGACGCCGCCATGATGATCAACCGGCCCGCCCGTCCCCGCGCCCTGATTTCGCTGGTACCGATGATCGACGTCATGCTGATCCTGCTGGTGTTCTTCATGGTGACTTCCACCTACCTGAACCTCGATATGATCCCGGCGGTGAAACCTTCCGAAGGCGCCCCAATAGGACGCCCGCAGGCGCCGGCAGGCACCCTGATGATCCGCCTCGGCGCCGACGGCATTCCGGTGCTGCGCGGCACCGCGCTGGACGCGGAAACCCTGCAAGCCACCCTCTCCGCCGCAGTGGCCGAAGAACCCCTCACCCAAGTGGTGGTCCTTCCCTCCGGCGCCGCGCAGACACAGGCGCTGATCACGGTGATGGACAGAGCCGCCCTGGCCGGCGTCACCCGCCTGCGCGTCCTGCGGCTGGAGGCGGCGCCATGAAACTCAACCGCCCGGCCCGCAATCCGCATTCGGAAACCATTATCGCCCTCATCGATGTGGTTTTCTTCCTGCTGGTGTTCTTCATGCTGATCGGCCGGATGGACGCCACCGCGCCGTTCGATGTCCGCCCTGCCACCGCCGACACCGGCCGCGACATGCCCTCGGGCGGCATCACCCTGGCAGTCTCCGCCACTGGAGACCTGGCACTCGACGGCAAGGCAATCCCCCGAGACGCCCTTTCCCCTGCCCTCTCGGCGCTGCTGGCAGACGACCCGGATCTGCGCCTGCGCATCAACGCGCACCGCACGGCGGAGCTGCGCAACGTGCTGCCGCTGGTCGCCCAGGGCGAGGCGCTGGGATTCCGGGACGTGGTGCTGGTGGTCACCCCGGAAACGGACGGATGACGCGCACCCCGGCCATATGGGTGCTAGGGCTTGCAGCCTCCGCCCTGGTCCACGCCGGCGGTGCCGCAGCGCTTCTGATCTCGCTGACACCCGGCCCGGTTCCGCAGCAGCCCACGCCGGAAAGCAGCCTCGACCTGCAGGCCCACCGCGTCCCCCGGGCCGAGGCCGTGCAACAGGCGCCCGAGGGCGAGCAAGCCGCTGAAAGCGAAGCGCAAAGCCATGGGCTGGCGTCCGGCAGCATCCCGCAATCGGCGGCCCTGCCGCAGCCGCCTGACGCGGACCGCCTTGCCGCTGCTGTTCCGCCTGCTGCACCCCTTGCTGCCGCCGCCGCGCCAGCCGCCGCTGCAGCTCCGGTCCAGGCGGCCGCCAGCACCCTCGCCAGCGCCAGCCTCCCGGCCGCAAGCCTGGCCGCTGCAAACCCGCAAACCCAGCAGGCCCAGGCCGCCGCCCCGGCGCCGTCACAGGCCGCCGCCGCCGCAGCCCCCGCGCCATTGGTGCTGGCCGCTGCGCAGGAACCGTCACTTACCCTTGCAACGGCACCTGCTCCGCTGACGGCCGCCCCAGCAGCACGCCCCGACGCGGCCGCGCTGCCGCAAACCGCTCCAGCCAGCCAGCCCGGCCAGGAGGCGCAGCCGGATGCGCCCATTTTGCCCGGCACCGCGCCCAATCCGCAGCAAACGCCGGCCGTCATTCCGGACACCCCCCGCATCAAGGCCGCGCTCGCCTTCCAGGGCGGCAGCGGCGGCATCGACCCGGTCTCCCTCGCCGCGTTCCAAAGCTTCATGCAGCCGGGCGACGCGACGGCTGAAGGAGATCCTTTGCGCGACGGCGTCGCCGGCATCCTCGCCGCCGTGCCCTGCTCCCGCCTGCAGGTTGCCTTTGTCCCGGAAACCGCAACGCTGCAGGTGCGCGGCCATCTGCCCGAGGACGGCCTCCGCTCCCCGGTTCTGGCAGCCCTTCAGGCACAAATGGGCGCCGACATCACCGTCTCGGACGAAATGCGCCTGCTGCCCCGGCCGCAATGCGGCGCGCTGGCGGGCATTTCAAACGTCGGCCTGCCGCAAAGCACCGACCAGATCACCAACCCGCTGCTGGTCGGCGATGATGCCCATGCCCGCGTGCTCGACTATTCCGGCGGCGAGCGGCTGTTTTTCGACCTCACCGCACCGGACTACCCGTCTTACGTCTATGTGGATTATTTCGACGCCGGCGGCGCGGTGCTGCATCTGTCGCCGAACGAACTGGTGCCGCTGGCGGAAGCCGCCCCCGAAAGCGCCCTGCGTGTCGGCGCCAGGGAGGCCGGAGACCCCGGCCTGCACATCACCGTCGGCCCGCCCTATGGCCAGGAAATCGCGGTGGCCTTTGCTGCCTCGCACCCGCTTTACGAGGGCATCCGCCCGCTCAGCGAACCGGCAGCGCTCTATCTGGACTTCCTGCGCACTCAGGTGGCGGAGGCCCGCGCCGAACATCCTGATTTCAAGGGCGAATGGGTTTATTTCCTGATCACAACCCACGCCCCGTGATACCAAACCGCAACCGCAGTGCTCCCGCGCCCGCAGGCCAGCGGCTGACGCCGCCGGGCCTTGGCGGCCTTGGGCCCGGCGCAGCGCTGACGCGCTGCGCGTCCCCCCGGCCTGTTCCGGGTCAAGGGCTGCGCCGGCAGCCGTGTGGCACGCGCGGTTCCGCTTAAGGCTGAGAATGGCGGAAGATCACCGGAAGGGTGCCTCAAGGGCAAACCTGCCCTTAGGCATCTCCTAGCCGGAAACCGCTCTACGCTCTACTGGCAGCCGCCCGCCGCCCAGCTTTTCAGCACCTGCTTGAATGCGCCGCCGAACGGATGCTGCTTGCCCAGGGACCGCTGCATGTTGAGGCTCAGATACGTGTTTCCCTGCGTGCACAGCCGCTCGCGCGTCCACTGGTGGCAATTGCTGCAGGACTGATCCTTCCAATAGCTCTCCGGCAGGCCCTCGATGGGCGGAAACGACGGCGAGCGGGTCACCGCCTCGGCCAGCGTCAGCCCGGAAATCTCAGCAACGCCGGTGTCCAGCGGGGTGGCATAGGTCACAGGCCCCGCTTCCGCCAGTTTCACCTCTTCCTGCTCTGCTTCAGGTGCCGCAGCCGGGGCCTCACCTCCGGCCGCCGGGTCCTGTCCCGCACCGGCCGCCAGCGCCGCGGCCCCGGCCGCTGCCGCTTCGGCAAACCGTCCCTCGGGGTAAGCCATCAGATAGGCTTCATAGGCGGCCTTGCTGCCGTCGTCCTGCGCTGCCTTGAACATCGCCGCCTCGGCGTCCTGCAGCGGCTCGTCGGATGGTTCGGCCGCCGCCGCTGCGGTGCCGCCCTGCAGTTCCTCCTGCACCAGCTCCGCCAGCAGCGCCCGCGCTTCATCGGCAAATCTGCCGTCGCCATAGCCGCGCAGGAACAGCATGATCTGCATCGCATCCCGCGACGCCTTGATCGAAGCCCAGATCTGCGCCTCCTCCATTTCCGCGGCACTCATCACCACCTCCGGCGCCGCCGCGGCAAAGGCAAAGTCGCTGACCAGCGAGGACGTGTCCCAGGGCGTCTGCCTGCCACCGCTCTGTTCCAGCACCGCCCGGCGCACCTGCTTGAACACCTGCTCCACCGGCGTCCCGGGCACCTTGATCTCGCGTGCCAGCGCCTCGGTGAAGGGGCTGTTCTCCCCCTCTCCGTCCAGCGCCACGTCGCCCGGCGCCGTGGCATAGGCGAGGAAGGTTCCGGTCGGCGCCTTCATCTCCGCCAGGCCGCTTTCGTTCAGATCCGCCACCGCCTCAAACGGGTTGTTTCGGCAGGCGTCCAGGATCACGATATTGGTGCGGTTGCGGGCCGACGCCATCTGCCGCAGCACCGACTGCGCCTCGATTGCCATCAGGTCCAGGTCCGCCGCGTCCGCCAGCGCCACATCCACCGGCAGGAGGTAGTTGCTGCCAAAGCTCTGCACCCCGTGGCCGGCATAGTAGAACAGCCCGGTGGCTTCCTCCCCTGCCCCGCGCAGCTTGCGGCCGAACTGGGCAATGGCGCGCTTCATCTCGATCTGCTTGGCATCCGCCGCCAGGGTCACGTCAAACCCCAGCCCCTCCAGCACCTCCGCCATCAGCCGCGCATCGCGCACCGGGTTGTCCAGCGCCGGAACCGCGCCATAGGCGGAGTTGCCGATCACCAGCGCCAGCCGCTCCTCCGCCAGTGCCGCCGCGGCCCAGCAGGACGCAACAGCCGCTAGCAGCATCAGCCGGACCCGGATCATCAAAATTCGCACGTATCTGCTCCATTTCCCGCCCCTGCGCCCGCCCGCGCGGGGGCTGCTTCCCAATTCTTAAGGGTATTTCGTTACCAAACTATCGCGTCCCTTGCGTCCGGCGGCAACTCTGCGGTTAGGCTGGGTGCATCATTTTCGCCCCGGCCCGCGGGCCATGGGACCACTGCCAGCAACCAGAATGGACCTTGCATGTACCGCCTAACTCTTTCTATATTAACGTTTTTCCTACTACTAACCCGCCCTGCCTTGGCGGCAGGCCCGTTTGACGGCGGCTGGCAGCTCAACGCCGAATCCTCCGCCATCCGTTTCATATCGATCAAAAAAGGCAGCATTGCGGAATCCAGCCGCTTTGCCGCCTTCTCCGGCAGCATCTCCGAATCCGGTGAGGCAAAAATCCATATCGCGCTGGATTCCGTCGACACCTCCATCGACCTGCGCAACGTCCGGATGCGCTTCCTGTTCTTCGAAACCTTCACCTACCCCGAGGCTGCGGTCACGGCACAGATCAGCCCGGCGCTGATCGCCGACCTTGCTGCAGTGCAGCGGAAACAGATCGACCTGCCCGTCACCCTGTCGCTGCATGGGGTCGAGGCCGGGCTTACAATTCCGGTGGCTGTGACGCTGCTGAACGAAAACCTCGTCGCCGTGGCCACCGTGCAGCCGGTGATCCTGAAGCTGGAGGATTTCAATCTGAATGCCGGCCGCGAAAAACTGGAGGAAGCGGCGGGCGTCACCATCACCCCCGTCGGCCTTGTCAGCATGGATCTGATGTTTGAACGCAACGGGGCCGCCGGGTCTGCTGTCCCCGCGGGGACAGTGACCGCAGGCGCCGCCACTGCGCTGGAGGCCAGCGGCGATTTCACCCGCGAGGCCTGCACCGGCCGGTTCGAGATCCTGTCGCAAGGCCGCAGTGTCAATTTCGCGCCCTCCACCGCCCGGCTCGATGCCAATTCGCGCGGCTTCCTCAACAGCCTTTCGGGCATCATCCGCCGCTGCCCCGGTATGGTGGTCGAGGTCGGCGGCCACACCGACAGTCAGGGCAAGGCGGACTGGAACATGGCATTGAGCGAAAAGCGCGCCGCAGCCGTAAACCAGTACCTGCAGCAGAAAGGCATCCCGGCCGACCGCCTGGTCGCGGTCGGCTACGGCGAAACCACGCCGCTGGTGCCCAATGACACGGTGCAGAACCGGGCCAAGAACCGGCGGATCGAGTTCAAGGTTCTGAACTGACCCGCGGCTGGACCGGCTGCATATCCCTCTGTCCCCGCGGGGACAGCCTCGCAGAAACACCGCAGGACCCGGCCGCCGTGCCGGGTCTTTTTGCTTGCAGGCTCACCGCTGCGCCCGCCGTTCCGGTTTCGTGTCCCGCGCGGACAGACAAGAACTCCCTGATCCATTGCCCGATCCAGCCCCCCTGTCCCCGCGGGGACACGTCGTAGCCGGGTCCGCCGCACAGCAGGCGAATGCCCCGCCGCACCGAATTCCCGCCCCACTAGGGAATCGTACCGGCAGGCAGAGGCTTCCGCTACTGGGCTCCCCAGCATGTCCCCGCGGGGACAGCTTTCGTTCCGGCGGCATGGGAATGGCTGGCTGATGGCTGGACACTGGTTTAGCCGCGCCACAGGAAGCGTGTGATCCCCCGCCGCCTTTGGCCTCTGCGCGTCCGATCAGGCCGGACCTGAGGCGCAACACAGGCTCGAACAGCCCGCATTAGACACTGTTTTTCCCGGCATCGGCGTCCGTATCGCCAAGTTTGTCCCCGCCGGGACACCGGCCGGAAACACCGCACTGCGCCTCGGCAAGCATGAAAAAGGCCCGGCATCGCTGCCGGGCCTCAGTAGTCTTTCGCCGCTGTCCCCGCGGGGACAGCCGGATCAGTCTTCCTGTTCGAGTGCAGCGAAAAATGCCGCAATCGCCCCCTCCAGCTTGTGCCGGTCGATCTCCGAGAAGTCGCGTTCCATCGCCATCTCGATCTTGCCGTCGCGCGCCTGGCAGCGGACTGTCCCCGCGGGGACAGTGCAGCGCAGGGTGGTCTTGGCCACGCCGGGACGCGGGGCGGCGGCTGCGCGGGGCGCGGGTTTGCGCTTGCCTTCGATAAAACCGCGCAGCACGTTCAGCTCCGCCTCTTCGGTTTCGGCTTGCGCCCGCGTCAGCGCCTCCCGCAACTCCGGCAGGTTTGCCGCATCAGCCTCCAGCCGTTTCCTCAGCTCCAGCCCCAGCGCGCGCGGGATCGCCTCCGGATATTTCAGCAGATCGCCCACCGCCTCCAGCAGCTGGGCAAAATGGCGGATGTAGATCTTCTTCTGGCGGCCGGCAGAGGCATAGAGGTCACTGACCGCATCCTCGAGGGATTTTGCCCTGGTGCCCGCGTCCTCGGCATAGCGCAGCGCCAACTGAGCCATCTCGGCAAAGGAGATGTCACGGCGCACCAGGTTCTCGTCCACCATCCGGCGGTAGAGGCTCTGCAGACTGTCTCCCCTGGCCACCAGCCCCGCGGGGATGCGCTCATAGGTTTCATCCTCGGTCTCCCGCAGCAGCTCCAGATAGGCCCGCAGGCGGCGGTAGCCCTGGATCAGCTCATAGGTGCCGTCTTCCTTTTCCTCGACCCGGATCGGGTTCGACAGGCCGAGGGATTTGATCGACACCTTCAGCTCATCGAGGTCCGGGTCGCGCCCCTCCCTGCGGTCGCGGATCAGCTTGGTGGCGCCGATCCGGCCGATGGGAATCCGGTCGACCACCAGGCCCAGCTTTTTCAGCCGCACGAATTCATGCGCAAGCCGGTCGTTTTCGTCGCGGATCTTCTGCTCGGCTTCCGCGCGTGTGCGCAACGCATCGGCATTCTCGGAGATCGCGGTGGCCATCGGGCCGCGGCGGGATTCGGTTGCTTTCTCGGCCGGTTTTTCCGGGGCTGTCCCCGCGGGGACAGCGGCGGTGTCAGGGGTGAAGTCGATGTCGAAGACTCTGCGTTTGCTCATGCCTCATCCTCCAGGTTTTCCCAGGCTTCCAGCGCGTAGGCCTTGAATTCGTCATAGGCCTGGTCAAACGACGCCCGCGCACGGCGCCAGGTTTCGCGTGTCATATCCCGGTAATCGATTTCGTAGATGGAACTCAGGAAGCGGCCCGACTGTTCGACTGCGCGGGTCATCTCGATCGGGTGCTCTGTCATTCTACCCTCAAACACCTTCATAAATGCCGAACGCATCGCACGGTGCAAATCGTTACCGCTTTCGTAACGGGTCAGCAGGAAGCGGACGTCCTGGAAAACCTTGGGCAGCGAAAATGTCCCCGCGGGGACAACGCCGTTAAAGGCCGACAGATCCTCCAGCGCCTCGGAGAGCTGGCCGATGAAAGAGGTGGTCGAGTCATACTCCCAGTAACCGGGGCCGGAGGGGATATAGAGCATGTCGGCGGCAAACACCGCATTCATCGACTGGTAGCCGATCGCCGGCGGGCAGTCGAAAATCATCAGGTCGTAATCCTCGGACGGCAGCTGGTCGAGGTAACGGGAGACCGCGGCGAAGAACGACCATTCCGGGTTCAGGTGGCGGTACTGGGCGGAGGCGAATTCGACAAAGGCCGCATTGGCGCAGGACGGGATGATGTCGATGGTCGGCCAGCTGGTCGGTTTGACGAAATCGCTCACCCGCAGGTCCTGCAGCCCCATGCCGGTGATCGCGTCGGGCAGCTGGCGCTGGGGCAGGGCGGTGCCGGACTCGGCGCCTTGCAGCGAGGCGTTCATCCGCGTGGTTTCGCGCACCAGGTCGCGGGCCATGATGCCCCAGACGGTGTAATCCTCGGTGACGTCGCTGAGGCCCATGGAATGCGACAGGGTGGCCTGCGGGTCGAAATCGACGCACAGCACCCGGTAGCCGTCCAGCGCCGCGGCATGGGCAAAATGCAGGGCGACAGTGGATTTGCCGGCGCCGCCCTTGAAGTTGGAGATCGCCACCCGCAACGCCCGCTTGCCCGCGGGGCGCTTGGGCAGCAGGGACTTGCGGTTGATCTTGATGCGGCGGCGCAGCTCGTTGATCTCCTCCAGCGAATACCAGCGCTGGCGGCCGTCCTCCTCGACATGGCCCTGCGGCAGCGAGGGGTCGGCGGAGAGCCGGCCGCGCAGGGTCGACTGGTTGACGCGGAAGATCAGCTCCGCCACTTCCCAGGAGGAGAACCGGCGCAGGGTCTTTTCCATTTCGGGGGAGAAGGTCTGCTGGCGGATCCAGCTTTGCATCTTGAGAGATTGGGCCTGCATTTTGGACAGGTCTTCGTGCGTAAACATCACTGCTCCTCGATCTGCACGTTGTTGTTTTTGGCAGCATCCATTTTCCTGCGGACGCTAATTCAGCCTCAATATCCATTTACGCCGAATTTGCAAAAAACGCAAAAGCTAATATGGTTGCAAAGAGCGTCCTGTCCCTGCGGGGACACACCGGAGAAAAGCCCTGCGAAACAAGGCCCGGCGCGATTCGCGCGCCCCGCGGCAAACGATTCGTTTCATTGACTTTTTCCGGTGGGCAGGGACCAGATTTAGGGGGACACCCCGGGCCGGGATACAGCAGATTGGGGGACATTTCCGGCTCAATAGGGGTCACCAAGGATGTCCCCCAATACCATTGATACCAATTTTTCTTTCGAAAAAAGGTTTGGGGCTGAATTCAATTTCCGTCAGCGCTTGACAGAATCGCAATTCCGGACGCAAATCGGATACAGCAAACGAATAGCGTTGAGTTCGGGGGAAACCCGCCAACGCAATTCCCGGCAAAAGGTCCGGGAACATTTGAGGCAGCATATCCTGGCCCAGGAGGGCAGGGAGGGAGAAACGGGGGCAGCAATGCTTGCCAAACGGCCTGCGGGGCGCAACGCCTCTGCATTGAAGTATGACATCCTCACGGCGATGGGGGCTTTTGCGCTTGGCCAGGGCAAGGGCGCGCAGAAGCTGGTTCTGCGTTTCATGACACTGATGACCGCACGCTACAACTGGCAGCGGGACGAACTGGCGGTGGGGCAGCGGGAGATCGCCCGTCTGTGGGACGTGGACGAGCGCACGGTGAAGCGCGAGATGGCCAAGCTTCGCTGCATGGGCTGGCTGGTGGTGAAGCGCCAGGGTGCCCGGGGGCGGGTGACCGAATACGGCATCGACCTGGAGCGGCTGCTTGCGGACACCGAGGAGCGCTGGGGCGCGGTGGGGCCGGATTTTGAGCACCGGATGCAGGCCGCGGATGAGCCTGCGCCGAACGTGGTGCCGCTGCGTCCCGGTGCCGCGCCGCCCGCTCCCGATATCTCGGACGGCAGCGAATGGAGCCTGGCCAAGGCGGTGCTGCATGCGGAGGATCCGGCCAATTACGCCTCCTGGGTGCAGGGGCTGGAGCGCGTCGGCCGGGCAGGGGGGCGGCTGGTGCTGAAGGCGCCGAGCCGGTTCCATGCGAACTATGTAATGTCGCATCTGATGCCGCGGCTGCTGGCGGCCTGCCGGGATGTGGATGGGAAAGTTTCTGCCATTGTGGTCGAGGCGTGAGGCGGAAACTGCGCCCCCCGCGGTTGAACCCTTCGGGGGCGAGGCATTATGTGGGCGGGCAGGGGGCCTGGCGCGACAGGCGCCGCAGAACAAGGAGCAGCCCGGAATGAACGGCACGCAAGAGAAGATCTGTGTCATTGGCCTGGGTTATGTGGGGCTGCCGCTGGCGGCGGCCTTCGGGCGGCACCGGGAGGTTATCGGGTTTGACATTGATCCGGGGCGCATCAGCGAACTGCGCCGGGGCGTGGACCGGACCCGCGAGATGGAGCCTGAGGAACTGGCCGTTGCCGAGCATCTGAGCTTCACCTCGGACCCTGCGGAAATTGCGGGCTGCTCGATCTATATCGTCACCGTGCCGACGCCGGTGGATGCCAGCCACCGGCCGGACCTGGGACCATTGCTGGCGGCCTCTGCCATTGTCGGCGGGGTGCTGAAGCCGGGCGATCTGGTGATCTATGAATCCACCGTCTATCCCGGCGCCACCGAGGAGGACTGCGTGCCGGTGCTGGAGGCGCGCTCCGGCCTGGCGTTCAACCGGGACTTTTTTGCCGGATACAGCCCGGAGCGGATCAACCCCGGCGACAAGCAGCGGCGGCTGAAGGATGTGGTGAAGGTCACCTCCGGTTCGACGTCCGAAGTGGCGGAGCGGGTGGATGCGCTTTATCAGGAGGTGGTGGCCGCGGGCACTCACAAGGCCGCCAGCATCCGGGTGGCGGAGGCCGCCAAGGTGATCGAGAACAGTCAGCGCGACATCAACATCGCGCTGGTCAACGAGCTGGCCAAGATCTTCAATAAGATGGGAATCGACACCCAGGCGGTGCTGGAAGCCGCCGGCACCAAGTGGAATTTCCTGCCGTTCCGGCCCGGCCTGGTGGGCGGCCACTGCATCGGGGTGGACCCCTATTACCTGACGCATAAGGCGGAGCAGCTGGGCTATCATCCCGAGATCTTGCTGGCGGGCCGGCGGCTGAATGACGGCATGGGCGCCTATGTTGCCGGTGAAATGGTCAAGGCGATGCTGAAACGCGGCCTGCCGGTGGCGGGCGCGCGGGTGCTGGTGATGGGGCTGACGTTCAAGGAGAACTGTCCGGACCTGCGCAATACGCGGGTGATCGACGTGGTGCGGGGGCTGGAGGAGTTCGGCGTGGCGGTGGATGTGCATGATCCGCATGCGGACCCGCAGGAAGCACAGGAGGCATACGGGATTCCGCTGGTTTCCGAGCCGGGGCAGGGGGTCTATGCCGGGGTGGTTCTGGCGGTGGCGCATGCGGAGTTCCGCGAGATGGGGGCCGGGGCGGTCCGCAAGTTTGGCACCGCGGGCGCGCTGGTCTATGATCTGAAGTACGTACTGGCGCCGGATGAGGCGGACTTGCGTCTGTAACACGTTAAAATACAAGGTGAATTGCGGGGGCTCCAGGCTTGTGCGCCGGGCCGGGTGCTGGTTCGTTACGGCACTGGCAGCGGCGGCGACTGCCTTGATGCTGCCGCAATTCCGCCGAAGGATTTCAGCAATTCTTAGGCAATATCAGGTTAAGTTCCCGCGCGCACTGGTGGAAAGGGCTGAGTGGTGGCAACGACGTTCTGGGCACGGACAGACAGTGGCACAGCGAACAACCCGGCGCTGAACCTCACCGGTGATCCGGCGGTGGAGATTACCTTTGTGCCGTCCGGCGCGGACGGCGACCTGTTTCTGGACAAGGCAGGCGGGGCGCCGGACCCCGACACGAAGCTGTCGATCGGCGGCGTCGAATACGATTTCGTGTTTGAAATGAGCGGCGACCTGCCGACCAAGAAAAGCGATGGCGCCAACCAGGTGCCGGACCAGTACGAAGGCTCCAAGGTCTACGTTGTGACGGTGCAGAACTACCCGTCGCCCGGCATGACCACGCGGCTCTCCTTCATGCCCGAGGAAGCAGCCACCGAGCAGGAAATGAATTCCTTCGGCAAGGGCGCCATTGACCTTCAGAACGTCGACACAAGCTCTGGCGGGGCGGTGTGTTTTGCCGCCGGGAGCCGCATCCTGACGCCCGGAGGCGAGGTTTGCGTGGAGCAGCTGCGGCCGGGCGATCTGGTCTGCACCCTGGACAGCGGCCCGCAGCCGGTGCGCTGGATTGCGGCGACCCGCCATGCCTGGCCCGGCAGCCCGGCGCGGGTGCGGCCGGTGCTGATCCGGGCCGGAGCCCTGGGCGGCGGCCTGCCGCGGCGGGACCTGGCGGTGTCGCCGCAGCACAAGATGCTGATGGAGACCGGCGCGGAGCAGGTGCTGGCCCCGGCCAAAGGGCTGGCGGCGCTGCCGGGCATCCGGCCGATGGCGGGCAAGCGGCAGGTCACCTATTACCATCTCCTGCTGGAGCGGCATGAAATCCTGTTTGCCGAGGGCGCGGCAGCGGAAAGCTTCTATCCCGGGCCTTCGGCGCTGGCGATGCTCGCACCGCACGCCCGGGCCGCGGTTCTGGCGCTGTGCCCGCGGCTGCGCGAGCACCCCGGAACCGGCTACGGGCCGCAGGCGCGGCGCTGCCTGAGCGTGTCGCAAGCCCGGCAGCTGGCGGCGGAGAGAGCGCCGAAGCCCGATGCCGCGTCACCGCTGGAGGCCGCCTGACGCCGGGCGGCAATCAGCTCCGGATCCGCGGCAGCCTGGGGCCGCTCCAATAGGCGCCGGTGTCTTGGCGCAGGGCGTCATAGGCTTCGATCCGGCGCAGCGCGTCATCGCCGCCGGCGTCGATCAGATGGGTGAGCAGGCATTCCAGCACCGCCATGGCGCCGCCGATGGCACCGAACGGGTGCAGCGAGTTGGCGGCGACGGCCAGCACATGGTCGGTGCGGATGCCGGGGGCGATCACTTCGCTGTCGGAAATCAGGATCACAGATGCGCCGCGCGCGCCCGCCAGCCGCAGCGCCTGGATGGTGCCGGCGGAGTAGGGGGCGAAGGTGAGGGCGATGAGGCAGTCCTCGGGGCCTATGTCCAGCAGATCGTCGAGCGCCGCGCCCATGTCGCGGGGGACCAGTTCCAGCCCCGGCAGCGCCATGCGGCCGACGTAGTGGAAGTAATAGGCCAGTGCGTAGGACGACCTTGTGGCGGTGACATAGCTGCGGCGGGCGGCGGTGAGGGTGTCCACGATCGCCTGCGTCCGTTCGGCCGTCATCAGCCGCAGGGAACGGGAGGTGATGTTGAGCTGGTTTCGGGCGGCGGCGGCCTGCAGCTTTCCTGCGGGGCCTTCGTCCTGCATCCGGTCCAGCCAGTCCTGGCCGAGATCTGCCTCGTGCGTGGTGGTCAGCGCAGCGCGGAAAGGGGCGCGGAAGGCCTCAAACGTGTCATAGCCCAGATGGTTGGCGAGGCGGACAAAGCCATTGGCGCCGATGCCGGTTTTCCGCGCCGAGGTGCGGACGGTGTCGAGGCCGAAGTCGCCGGGATTGTCGATCACGTATTTGGCCGCCGCCTTCAGCTTGGGCGGCAGCTCATCCATTTGTTCCCTGAGGCGCTGAAGCAGCCGGGCGGTCTTTTTCGGGTCGAGATGCGGGTCCATGCGCCGCATCAGAGCAGATGTGCGGAAAATGGCAAGGGCGGAACGTGTGTTTCGTCTTGGCTTAGTCTGACAGGAAGGCCATCAGGTCCTGGCGGGCGTGCAGGATGCGGAGGACGTCGGGGCGGCCCTGCTCCAGCCGGTAGATCACCAGATGCGCGCCCGTGGGGTGGATGCGGACCGGGGGCGTGAACTCGGACCGTTCCCGGGCCATTCCGGGGAAGTCCGCCAGCAGGTCGAACAGGGCAAACAGGCTGTCGGCATAGGCGTCCGCCTGCGCCTCACCCCAGGTTTCCAGGCCGTAGCGCCAGATGGCGGCAAGGTCAGCGCGTGCGGCGGGGCGGATCCGCCAGCGCGCCTCAGCCATTGCGGCGCATAGCGGCCTTGAAACCTTCAGCTGTCAGTGTTTCTGCCGGACCGCTGGCCAGGCCTGCGTCGATTGCGGATTGCAGCTCGGCAATGGCAGCGGCACGGGCCTGGTCGCGGCGGATCAGGTCGCGGACATAATCGCTGGAGTTGGCATAGGTGCCGGCGCGGGCCTGTTCCTCGACCCAAGTCTTCATCTGGTCCGGCAGGGATACGTTCATGGTGGCCATGGGCGGGCTCCTTTCTCTGAAACAGGATATGGCAATCTTTGCCAACTGTTCAAGGGGCAGCTGGTGCCTCCGGTCGTGAGCCGGCAGGCAGATTGTCCAGTCAGCGCAGGGCGGGGTAGAAAACACCCGCGGCCGGGAGGCGCGGGTGCTTCATGTTCCTGTTTGGCGATGATCAGGCGGAAACCACCTTGAGGCCCTTTTCCTCCAGCGGCTGGATGGAACCGTCTTCGCTGACGGTCACCTGTTCGCCGTGCTCAAGGCTGTCGAGGCCCTTGCAGGCGACCAGCATCAGGACGTCCTTCTCGCGGGCGACGATGGCCATATGGCTGAGCCAGCCGCCGACCTCGGACAGAACAGCGCCGGACCGCTGGACCCACGGCAGCCAGGCCGGGTTGACCATGCGGCAGACCAGGATGTCACCGTCCTGGAAGTCCGCGAAGGCTTCGGGGTCGATGCGGCTGTCGTCCTCCATCCAGAACACCCGGGCGGTGGCGCTGCCGCTGCCCGCGACGCAGGTGCCGCCCATGGTGCCGCCGCCCGCCTGGGCCTGGGCGCCGAGCGACAGCAGTTCGCAGTCGCGCAGGTTGAGGGTGACGTCCGTGGGCGCGGATTTCTTGCGCAGGGCTTCTTTCGCGGAACGGGTCTCGGCCAGATCGCGCAGCGGGGCAGGCGCGGACCAGTCGCCGGCGAGAACCTCCTCGAAGGTCAGGCTGAACACCAGATCGCCGAGGCCGCTGGTCTGGCCCAGGGCCAGCAGGGCGCGGCGCAGTTCGGCGATGACGCGCAGGGCCTCGTGCTTGGCCTGTTCCTTGAGGTCCTGATAGGCGATGGCAAGGCCGATGGTGCCGTCCAGCTCATCCGGCAGGTTGGCCGGGACCGGCACCGAGCCGATCGGCTCCACCGAGCTGTCGAGCAGCGAATGCAGCAGCGCGGGGGCCTCGGCGTAGCGGGGCGAGGACAGCTCGTAATCGAAGATCGAGCGGTGGCCCATCAGCCGCATGGCGCGGGCCTGCGCATCCTTGCCGGTGCAGGAGGCCAGCAGGCTGGAAGGCGCGTTGGGCAGCTCCGCGTGCATCAGATGCGCGCGCAGGGCCGGGTCGCCGGCGGCGGCGCTGCCGGCCTCGCCCATGGTGAAACCCGCCAGGATATTGATCTTCTCGGCCTCCAGATAGACGTCGCGGATGAACATGCCCTTGAGAGTGGAGATCGCCTCCAGGAGCTTGTCCTGGGGCAGGGCGGCGTAGTTCACGGCCTGCCAGATCGCCAGCTTGTCGCGCAGTTCCGGCATCACCTCGCTGCGGAAGCGGGTGATCATCGGATGCGCCTGCTTGCGCAGCTGTTTGGCCTTGGCGGCGGTGAGTTTCAGGGTCATGCCCTGTTTCAGCGCCACATCGACGTAGGTTTTGCCGAACAGGTTCACCAGATGGCCGTCGCGCCCTTCGGGCAGGCCATAGGGCACGCCCAGCTCGCGGCAGGCCAGGTCGACGCTGCCGCCCGGCGCCCACAGCTCGCTCATCAGTGAGAAGGAGAGCGGGGTGGGGCGGGGCAGGACCTCGGACATCTCGTCCTGCTCCAGGATGGTCTGATCCGGGTCTGCGTCCGCGTAGCGGTCCAAGAGATCGCGCCACTCGGCCAGGCGGGTTTGCTCCTGCTCGGTGCCCAAGGACAGCGTGGTGATGTCGCGGCTTTGCACGATCTGGAATTCACCGTTGGCATAGGCCCATTCGACGTCCTGCGGGCAGCCGAAGGTGTCCTCGATCTGGCGCCCAAGGGCCAGCAGCGGCGCCATGTCCAGCGTCCGGTCCTGATCTACCGCCGCGGGCAGGCCGGTGTAGCGGCCAAAGCGCAAGCTGGTCGGGGTGACGCGGCCGGACACCAGGTCCTCGCCGCAGCCTTCGACCCATTCGATCATCGCCATTCCGGGGGCCATCGGGTCCTGGGTGAAGAGAACGCCGGCGTATTCCGCCTGCACCATTTCCTGCACCACGATATTGCCCTGACCGGTGCTGTCGCCCTCGCCGGAGTAGCTGGCGGCGCGCTCGGAGGAGAAGCTTTCCACCACCTCGTCAAGTGCGGCGCGCATGGTGTCCGCGGTGACGTCGAGCACCGATTCAAAGACGCCGGCAAAGCTCTGGTCGTGGCCGTCCTCATTGCTGGCGGAGGAGCGCACGGCAACCGGTTTACCGCCCGCGAGGGTGAAGACCTTGGCCGCAAAGGCGTCTTTGCCGGCTTCGGGCATTTCGCGGTAGTCGTGGATCGCGTCGGAGCGCACGATCACGCCGCCGGGGACCGGCAGGCCCGCGTTGCGCAGGATCGACAGGCGCAGGGCCTTGTTGCCGGCGTGCTCCAGCTCCTCGGTGTAGCCCATCGGGATCACGCCGCGCGGCAGCTTGGCGAGGCGGCGCTTGTGGGCGCGCAGGGCAAGTGCCTCAGCCAGCTTGCGGTGCAGGCCGGTCACGTAGGCGCGCTGCACCAGCAGAAGGGTCAAGCTGAAGCAGAGATAGGCGTTGGCGGCGGCCGTCAGGGTGAACACCATGGCAAAGAGCGCAGGCATGCCCAGCACCATCCACAGGGTTTTCTGGCGCGGGGTCTTTGCCACGGCCCACAGCAGGTAGACGGCGGCGAGCATGCAGAACAGCACCGGCATGATGAACAGCGGGTCGGCTGCGCCGAGGTCAGCCATCCACAGGAACGGGGTTTGCAGCGAGGCGCTGGCCTCCTGCGCGGCGGAGACGCCCAGCATCATCACCGGCAGGAACAGCAGCGCGGTGAGGTTTTTCATCGGGGTCAGGCCCTTGTCCTTGTAGAACGCCTGTACTGCACGGGCCTTGCGCACCGGGTCATGGGCCAGTTTTGCCTTCAGCGCCTTCATCTCATCCGCGGTGTCATTGGTGATGATCTGGTCGCGTTCGGATTTCAGCGCCACCGGCAGCACCAGGAGGCGGGTCACGATGGACAGCGCCAGCAGGCCCAGCAGGATATGGCTGCGCTCATGCACCCACAAAAGGGCGGCGGCCAGGGCCGAGATCGCCTTGTCCCACAGGCCGGACTGCTGGTCCGCCAGCCAGTCCTGCACATGCGGCTTCGGCTTGGGCGCGACAAAATATTCCCACGGCAGGGTATAGCGGCCAAGGAAATCGATGCCTTGCTGCGACAGCTCCAGCCCCAGCACCTGGCTCATGAAGCAGCTGCGGCGGTCATAGCAGGCGGCGATGGTGGGCTTATCCGGGTCCAGCTCGGCGATGCGCGCCATCAGGTCATCCGTGGTCATCTTGCGGATCGGGATGTTGATGGCGCCGGGCAGGTGGCCGACTTCGAAATCGCCGGGATAGCGGGTGTCGACGATCTGCAGGTCCTCGGTGGTCAGCAGGGTCTTGAAGTCATCGGTGCTGAGCAGGACGTCCTTGCCCGGGTAGTCCGGGATGGCGCGCAGGTCGGACAGCGTCTTCACATCCTTGTCGGAGAATGCGCGCCCCTCGACGATCCATTTCTCGATGCCGCCGGCGATGAAGCTGCAGTCGATGCCCATCGCCGCCAGCTTGGCGCAGGTTTCCGAGGAGCGGTTGCCGTTGTGGCAGAAAAGCACGACCTTCTGGCCCGGCTGCACCGGCTGGCTCTGGACGAAATCGGGGAAGCGGATATGGGTGGCGCCGGGCAGGGTGCCCATGGCGTTCTCGCCGGTTTCGCGGATGTCGTAGAACAGGGTGGCGCCATCCTGCAGCGCTGCGGCCGCGTCGGCGGTGCTCATCGCCAGCGGATGGTCCTCTTGTTTGGAGAAGCTGGTCTCCTTCAGCGAGGCGTCCTTGATGGTGGTGCCGTCAAACTGCGCCGGCCGCGTCAAAGTGGCCTGCAGCCTTGCCAGCTCAGCCTGCGCATGCGAGGAATACTGCCAGTAATTACCGGCTGCCAGCGCCGCAGCCGCCAGCACGAGGACGGAGATCAGCTTGACCGGGTAGCGCCTAGGTGAGTTGCCCGGTTTGGGGGTAAAACCCAGTTTTGCCGCAATTACAGCCCCCAGACCGGAAATCATGGCAATTCCCACGGCCAGGACCTGGGACAGAGAGGACACCGAGCCGATGACCAGTTCTGGCGATGGAATGGCAAATGCCGCAACAGGGAGCGCTGACAAAAGCGAAGTCAGCACAATGGTTTGTGCTGAGCGGCGGAGGGACCGAGCGGTCCAGGAGGGCATAAAGGTCGTCTTCAAGGTGGATCCTGTTGGGCCAGCTGAGTCTGTTGTTTTGAATTTAAGGCGAATTTGCCTAAAAGATTACGAAAACCTTACTGAAGGGTTAATATAGATGTCGCAGGATAAAAGAACCGCAAAATTTTTCAGAGAATTGCAGGCGCGTTAACATTGTATTCTTAACCTTGTGCCATGTAACGAAGAAGCGCGGCCTTCCTGCCGTGCCAGCCGATGCGACTCAGGAGGCGAGAACCGTGAATGTGTTTGAGTGGACCTTTGGTATCATTGCGCTTTTCCGGACACGGCTGAGGCAGGCCGCTTCCGGTGCGGTGCTGGCGGCCTGGCTTGCGGCATTGCTGCCAGCTGCGGGATTTGCCGGAACAGAACTGGTTTTCGGCACCTATGCGGCGGATAAACCAACCGCAACGGTCAAACAGTATCAGCCCTTTCTCTCTTTCCTGGCCGGCCGGATGAGCGAAGAGCTGGGCGAGCCTGTTTCGATCCGGCTGAAGATCGCCAAGGAATATGAGGAAGGCATCCGCCAGCTGGCCAGCGGCGAGGTGGATTTTGCCCGTTTCGGCCCGGCCTCCTACGTGCATGTCATGAAGGAAAACCCGGGTATCCGCATCATCGCGATGGAATCCAAGAACGGCCAGAAGCGGTTCAAAGGGGTCATCGTAGTGCATGCCGACAGCACGGTGCAGTCGGTTGCGGACCTGGCCGGGTTGAGCTTTGCCTTCGGGGACGAGCTGTCGACCATCGGCCGCTACCTGTCGCAGGAGTACCTGCTGGACTCGGGCATCAGCAGTGCCGACCTGATGGAATTCGCCTATCTCGGCCGCCATGACCTGGTCGGCGAGGCGGTCGGCGCGGGCAAGTACACGGCGGGCGCGCTGAAGGAAAGCACCTACAAGAAACTGGTGGCCAAGGGCGTGCCGATCCGGGTGCTGGCGTCCTTTGACAATGTGACCAAGCCCTGGCTGGCGTCGTCGGAGATGCCGGACGATGTTCTGGAGGCGATGCGCAAGGTGATGCTGTCCTCGGAGAATGAGGAGATCGTGCGCCGGATTTCCAAGAACGGGTTCCTGCTGGGGGATGATCAGGACTACGACATCATCCGCCGGGCAATGGAGCGCAGCCTGGCCTTTTAGGGCGCCGCGTTGACACTATGAAACGTACGAGCATTCTTTTCCAGATCGTGCTGTCGCTGCTGCTTGCAGCCTCGGCGGTCGGCATAGTCGTCGGCGATCTGGCGCAGCGCCAGGAGGCGCGGCGGCTGGAGGAGCAACTGGCCGAGCAGGCGGACCTCACGGTGTCGCTGCTGAGCGGCCTGATGCTGGAATCGATCATCGTCGAGGATGTGCCGGTGCTGGAAACCGGCCTGAATGAGGCGGTGACCCGCAAGCCGCAGATCGTGTCGATCGAGATCCGCACCCCGGCGGGCAAGATGCTGGCGTCGGCCAAGGCTCCCGGCGTGCCGCCGGAAGGCGGCCGCGTGATGTACGAGCGGCCGATCGAGCTGGAAGGGGCGGTGTTCGGCACCATGCTGGTCGAATGGTCGACCCGGGACGGCGAAGCGCTGGTGGCGGCTTCGGTGCGCCAGATCATCATCTGGACGGTGGTGCCGGTTCTGGTGCTGTCATTCCTGGTCCTGCTGCTGGTGCACGGGCTGGCGCTGCGGCCGCTGCAAATGATCCACAAGCGGATGTCGGACGCGATCTCCGGCCTGCGCAGCCCGGCGCAAAGGCTGCCCTGGTATGCCTCGCGCGAGTTCCGGGCGCTGGATTTTTCGGTCGGTGTGCTGGAGGAGACCTTTGCCGAGCGCGATGAGCGGGAGTTCGCATTGGAGCAGGCCCGCGAGTCGGCGGATATCGCCAACCGCGCCAAGTCGGAGTTCCTCGCCAACATGAGCCACGAGATCCGCACCCCGATGAACGGGGTGATCGGCATGGCGGAGCTGCTGCGCGACACCGAACTGGATGAAGACCAGCAGATGTATGCGGAGACCATCGCCAAGTCCGGCTCGGCGCTGCTGACAATTATCAACGACATCCTGAATTTCTCCAAGATCGAGGCCGGCAAGGTCGAGTTCAGCATCAAACCCTTCAACCTTCAGACCGCGGTCGAGGACGTGGTGACCCTGCTGTCGCCGAAGGCGGCGGAGAAGGGGGTCGAGATCACCATGCGCTACGATCCGGCGCTGCCGGAAGTCTTTGAGGGGGACGCCGGCCGCATCCGCCAGGTGATCACCAATGTCGCCGGCAATGCGGTCAAGTTCACCCGCGAAGGCTATGTGTATATCGAGGTGACCGGGGAGCTGCAGGAGTCGGGCAGCCATCTGCTGAAGCTGCAGGTGCGCGATACCGGGATCGGCATCGAGCCGAGCCGGCTCAGCAAGATCTTCCGCGCCTTCGAGCAGGCCGACAACGCCGCCACCCGCAACTTCGAGGGCACCGGCCTGGGGCTGGCGATTTCGTCGCAGCTGCTGGCGCTGATGGGCGGATCGGTGGCGGTGAAGTCGGAGCCGGGCGAGGGTTCGGTGTTCACCATCGCGATTCCGCTGCGGGCCGGCGGCAAGCCGGAGACGGCTCCGGCGGGCGGGCCGCACAGTTTCGCCGGGCTGCACGGCCTGGTGGTGGATGATCTGGAGCTGAACCGGGTCATCCTGTCCGAGCGGCTGAGCGCCTGGGGGATCTCCAGCAGCCTGGCGGCCTCGGCGCATGAGGGGCTGGAAATCCTAGCCGATGCGCAGCTGGACGGGCGCCGGTTCGATTTTGTCATTCTCGACTTCCAGATGCCCGCCATGGACGGGCACACCCTGGCGGCGCGGATCCGGGCGATGCCCGGGTTCGAGACGATGCCGCTGATCATCCTGTCCTCGGTGGAGCACGCGCTGAGCCGGTCGGACTGCGAGGCGATCGGGACCTGCGAGTTTGCGCTGAAACCGGTGCGGGCGGGGCAGCTGAGGCAGGTTCTCGACAGGGCGCTGAGCCTTCCCGGCCGCCAGGCCGAAGCCGCGGCGGGCGGCGGCAGCGGACCCCGGCCGTCCGGCCGCCGCCTCAAGCTGCTGCTTGCCGAGGACAACCGGACCAATCAGCTGGTTGTGACCAAGATGCTGAAAGACGCGCTGCTGGACATCCGGATTGCCCGGAACGGCGTCGAGGCGGTGAAGCAGTTCCGGGCCGAGAGGCCGGACATCGTTCTGATGGACATGATGATGCCGGAGATGGACGGCCTGGAAGCCACCGCCGAAATGCGCCGGATCGAGGCGGAGGACGGTGGCAGCAAATGCCCGATTGTGGCGCTGACCGCCAATGCGCTGCAGGCGCATCGGGAAAAATGCCTGCAGGCGGGAATGGATGATTTCCTCAGCAAGCCGATCAACAAGAAGGCGCTGACCGAGGCCATCAGCAAATGGACGGCGGCAGCGGACCTGCAGCGGACCGGCAGCTGAATGTGCCGGCGCCGGGGGCGGGGATCGCCGGAACGGCGCCGGAAGGCCGGCTGCGTCAGCCGCGGCGGCGCTGAAGCAGAAGCCCGGTGAGGCTGGAGGCGGCAAACAGCGCGGCAGCCAGGCAGACGATGCTCGGGCCTGCCGGCGTGTCCAGCGCAAAGGCCAGCTGCAGGCCGCCAACGGCCGCCAGCATGCCCAGAAGGGCGGCAATGACGGCCATGCGTTCGGGCGTGGCGGCAAAGGGGCGGGCGGCGGCGGCCGGGATCAGCAGCATGGCGGCGATCAGCAGCACCCCCACCACCTTGATCGCCACCGCAACCACCAGCGCCAGCGCTATGGTGAGCACCATCTGCTCGCGGCGGGGATCGATGCCGGCGGCATAGGCCAGGTCGGGGTTCAGGGTGGCGGTCAGCAAGGCGGACCAGCGCCACCACAACAGCCCGAGCACCAGCGCTGCGCCGCCCCAGATCACCGCCAGATCCGCCCGGCCCACTGCCAGGATGTCTCCGAAAAGATAAGCCATCAGGTCGATCCGCACCCCCTGCAGGAAGGAGACGGCGACCAGGCCGAAGGCGAGGGAGGAATGCGCCAGAACCCCCAGCAGCGTGTCCATCGCATAGCCGCGCCCGGCCAGCGCCGAGACGGTGGTGGCCATCGCCAGCGCCGTGGCCAGCACGCCGGCAAAGACCGACACATCAAAGCTGAGCGCCAGCGCCACACCGAGGATCGAGGCATGCGCGGTGGCGTCGCCGAAATAGGCCATCCGGCGCCAGACCACGAAGCAGCCGAGCGGAGCCGCAGCCAGCGCCACGCCGATACCCGCCAGCGCGGCGCGGATCAGGAAATCGTCAAGCAGGATCATTCTGCGGCCTCATGCTGATGCCCGTGACCGCGGGCGCAGTCGTGATCGTGGCTGTGGTTGTGCTCATGCCGGTAGAGCGCCAGCGCGCCCTGGGTGCCGGTGCCGAACAGGGCGCGGTATTCCGGGGCGGAGGCGACCTGCTCCGGCGCGCCCTCGCAGCAGACATGCCCGTTGAGGCAAATCACCCGGTCGGAGGCCGCCATCACCACATGCAGTTCGTGGCTGACCATCAGCACCGCGCAGCCCAGGTCCTGGCGGACCTTTTCAATGCGCTGGTAAAAGGCGGCGGAGCCCGGCTGGTCCAGCCCCTGGGTGGCCTCGTCCAGGATCAGCAGCTGCGGATCGCACAGGAGGGCGCGGGCCAGCAGCACCCGCTGGAACTGGCCGCCGGACAGGCCGGACATCTGCCGCGCGGCAAGATTGCCGGCGCCCGCCTGCTCCAGCGCCTCGGCGGCCCAGGCGTCGCTGACGCGGGCGGGCAGGCTGAGAAACCGGCGCACCGTCAGCGGTAGGGTCGGGTCGATGTGCAGCTTCTGCGGCACATAGCCGATGCGCAGCCCCGGCGCCCGCATGATGCGGCCGCGCGCGGGCTTTTGCGCGCCGATGACGCTGCGCAGCAGGGTGGACTTGCCGGATCCGTTGGGGCCGACCACAGTGACGATCTCACCGGGGGCGATCGACAGGGAGACACCGGACAGCACCGTGTTGCCGCCATGGGCAACAGTGAGGCCGTCCAGGGAAATCAGGCTGCTCATGCGGCGGGGGTCTCCTGGCATTTCGGGCACAGGCCCTCGGCCTCGATCACCGCGCGTTCGATCATGAAACCGGCGTCGCGGGCGGCCTGGCCCAGCTGGCCCTGGGTCGGTTCGCGCTGCGCCTCCGCCACCGCGTCGCAGGCGCGGCAGATCAGGAAGACAGGCGCGTGATTCTCGCCCGGATGGGTGCAGGCGATGAAGGCATTGAGCCGCTCTATCTTATGCGCAAAGCCGTTTTTCACCAGGAAATCCAGCGCCCGGTAGGCGACGGGAGGCTGCGAGCCGAGGCCCTCTTCGCGCAGCCGGTCGAGGATTTCATAGGCCCCCAGCGCGCGATGCTCCTGCAGCAGGATTTCCAGCACCCGGCGCCGGACGGGGGTGAACTGAAGGCCCCCGGCGCGGCACTGGGCGTCCACGGCGGCAATGCCGTCCTGGATGCAGCTGGTGTGGTCATGCGGGGCAAAGCCGATGGAATCCATATGCGGGGGTCCTTTGGGGCGGCAGCGGATTTGTCCCTTGATATGTTATGTTATGACGTTTATCAAGCGGCGCGATGTTATAAGATTACATGAGGCGCGGGATGCGGAGTGCAGGCATGAAGAAAATTGGCACGGCAACGGCGGCACTGCTGGCGGGTGCAGGGGCCTCCTGGGCCGAGGTGCCGCGGGTGGCGGCGGATATCGCACCGGTGCACGGGCTGGTGGCGCGGGTGATGCAGGGTTTGGGCGAACCGGCGCTGGTGGTGCCGCCCGGTGCCTCGCCGCATGGCTATGCGATGCGGCCCTCCGAGGCGCGGGCGCTGGATCAGGCGGACGTGGTGTTCTGGCTGGGCGGTGCGCTGACCCCCTGGCTGGAAGGCCCGCTGGAAGAGCTGGCCGGGGATGCGCACCGGATTGAACTGCTGGAGGCCGCGGGCACCACGGTTCTGCCGTTCCGCGAGGGCGCGCGGTTCGAGGCGCATGCGCATGACGAGGAGCATGCGGACCACGGCGAGCATGAAGATCACAAGGAACATGATGATCACGGTCATGAGGAGCATGCCGAGGGCCATGGCGATCATGCGGATCACGGCGGCCACGAGGATCACGATGGCCATGGTCATGAGGGCCACGCCGAAGACCATGCTGCTGCCGGAAATCATGATGACCATGAAGGCCATGATCACGGGCATGGCGATGCTCATGGGCATCCCCACGAGGGTGCCGATCCGCATGCCTGGCTGCTGCCAGCCAATGCCCGGGCGTGGCTGGACGTGATTGCCGAAGAGCTGGCGGAGCACGATCCGGCGAATGCAGCGGCCTACAGGGCCAATGCCGAAGCCGGCAAGCAGGAGATTGCAGACGCGGCGGCCAGCATCTCAGCCCAGCTGGAGCCCTTCCGGGCCAAGCAGTTCATCGTGTTCCACGATGCCTATCAGTATTTCGAGCAGGGCTTCGGCCTGAGCGCGGCGGGGGCGATTTCGCTGAGTGACGCCGTGAAACCCAGCCCGGCGCGGATTGCGGAAATCCGCGACGTGGTGGTAGAGCGCGGCGTGTCGTGCGTGTTCTCTGAGCCGCAGTTCAATCCGGGTCTGGTCGCCACGGTGCTGGACGGCACCGGCGCGGGCGCCGCGGTGCTGGACCCGCTGGGTGCCAAGCTGGAGCCGGGACCGCAGTTCTACCCGGCGCTGCTGCAGGATATCGGCGCGGCGATTGCCGCCTGCGAGTGAGAGAGGGGCGGGCCAAGGCGGCCCGCCCTTTTCATCTGTTGCTGACCAGATGGGTGAGCGCGGCGCCGGTTTCGTAATAGGCGCTGCGTAAGGACGCGAAGGGGATCGCGTGATCGCGCACCGGCGGCACCGGCAGGCAGGCGCTGTCGCCGGTCAGCAGCGCCTCGGCCATGGCTGCGCCGAACAGGGTGCCGGGGCCGATGCCGCGGCCGGAATAGCCGAAGCAGGCAAAGCCGTCTTGCAGGTCCAGGATCTTGGGCAGGTGTTCGGTGGTCATGGCGATGCGGCCGTGCCAGAAGCTGCGCAGTTTGGCTTCCTTCAGGTCTGGGTAAAGCGCGGCCAGTTTGCGCGGCAGCCAGTTCCGGTGCAGGGCGCTGCCGCAATGGTTGAGCGCGCCCATGCCGCCGATCACCAGCCGCCCGGCCTGATCCAGCCGCCATGACGACATCACCAGTGCAGTGTCCCAGCAGCCTTCCTTGCCCGGCAGGATTTTCTGCAGCAGGGCCGCGGGCAGCGGGTCTGTGGCGGCCTGGAAGTAATGCACCGGGATCACCTGCGGCGCGTCATAGCCGGATATGCCGCGGGCGTAGGCGTTGGTGGCCATGATCAGGTGTCTGGCGCGGATGCTGCCCTTTGGCGTTGCCACATGCCAGGTGCCGCCCTTGCGGCTGATGGCGGTGGCGGGCGAGTTCCCGTGCAACTGCGCGCCGGCCCCGGCAGCGGCGCGGGCGAGGCCGCGGACATAAGCCAGCGGCTGGATAGTACCTGCGCGGGGGTCGAACAGGGCGCCGTGAACGGCATCCGATCCGGTGCGCCGGACGGCTTCCTCGCGGGGGAGCAGTTCCACCGGCGCGCCGATGGCAGTCAGCTGGGCGTGGCGGCGCTGCAGGTCCTTCAGGCCCGTCGGGGCATGGGCGCAGTGCAGGGTGCCGCTGCGCTCCGGCTCGCACCGGATGGCGTGTTTTTCAATCAGCGAGAACACCATCCCGGGCGCGCCGGCCAGCAGGGCTGACAGCCGGTTTCCGGCCTTGGCGCCCAGTTCGGCATTGATGTCTTCGGGCGGCAGCCAGAGGCCGGCGTTGGCCAGCCCCACGTTGCGGCCGGAGCCGCCGCTGCCGATGTCTTCGGCCTCGATCAGGCGGACCGAGGCGCCGAGGCCCGCGGCCTTGAGCGCCGCAGAGCAGCCGGTGTAGCCGCCGCCGATCACCACGAGGTCGGCCTCGGCCTCCCCGGCGAGGTCCGGGAAGGCGGGGTTTTCCTGGCAGGTTTGGTGCCAGAGGCAGGACGCCAGATCAGATGTCAAACTTGATCCCCTGAGCAAGCGGCAGCTCGCGTGAATAGTTCACCGTGTTGGTCTGCCGGCGCATGTAACCTTTCCAGGCGTCTGAGCCGCTTTCGCGGCCGCCGCCGGTTTCCTTCTCGCCCCCGAAGGCGCCGCCGATTTCCGCGCCGGAGGGGCCGATGTTCACATTGGCAATACCGCAGTCGGAGCCCGCTGCCGAGAGGAAATATTCGGTTTCGCGCACGTCGGTGGAGAAGATGCAGGAGGAGAGGCCCTGCGGCACTTCGTTCTGCATTTCAATGGCTTGGTCGAGATCGGAGTACTTCACTACGTAAAGGATCGGGGCGAAGGTTTCCGTGTGCATGATCTCCGTCTGGGCGGGCATCTCGGCGATGGCCGGGTGGACATAGGCGGCATCCGCGAAAGTGTCCGCCAGGGCGCGGGCACCGCCATGCACGGTGCCGCCTTCGGCCTTGGCGCGCTCCAGCGCGCTGGTCATCGCATCCAGGGCGGCGAGGTCGATCAGCGGGCCGACCAGGGTGCCGTCCGCCAGCGGGTCGCCGATCGGCAGCCCTTCGTAGGCCTTGATCAGGCGCGGGATCAGCGCGTCATAGATGTCTTCGTGCACGATCAGGCGACGCAGGGAGGTACAGCGCTGACCGGCGGTGCCGACGGCGGAGAACACGATGGCGCGCAGGGCCATTTCCAGATCGGCGGAAGGCGCCACGATCATCGCGTTGTTGCCGCCCAGCTCCAGAATGGTGCGGCCCAGGCGTTTGGACATGTCCGCCGCCACGGCTTTGCCCATCGGCACCGAGCCGGTGGCGGAAATGATGGCAACGTCCTTGGAGGCAGTGAGCGTCTCGCCCAGATCCCGCTCACCGATCAGCACTTGGATCAGGCCTTCGGGCGCGTCCTCGCCGAAGGCAGCCATGGCGCGTTCGCAGATCTTCTGCACCGCCAGCGCTGTGAGCGGGGTTTTCTCGGAGGGCTTCCAGATCACCGGGTCACCGCAGACCAGCGCCAGCGCCGCGTTCCAGCACCAGGGGGCGACGGGGAAGTTGAAGGCGGTGATGATGCCGCAGGTGCCCATCGGGTGCCAGCTCTCGCGCATCGCGTGGCCGGGGCGCTCCGAGGCGATGGTGAGGCCATAAAGCTGGCGCGACAGGCCCACGGCGAAGTCGCAGATGTCGATCATCTCCTGCACTTCGCCCAGACCCTCCTGGTAGATCTTGCCGCATTCCAGCGTCACTAGGCGGCCCAGGTTTTCCTTTTCGCGGCGCAGCTCCTCGCCCAGCAGGCGCACCAACTCGCCGCGGCGCGGGGCCGGGACAAGGCGCCAGGATTTGAACGCGTTTTTGGCGGCGGCGATCTGCGCCTCGGCTTCGGCCGTGCTGTGGGTCTTGAGCCTGGCGATCTCGCTGCCATCCACCGGCGTGGTGACAGTCAGGCTTCCGCCGGTCAGCTCGGCTTGGGTCAGGCCGGCAGCTGCGAGGATGTCGGAATGGGGCATGTCGGATTCCTTTTGATGCGAGGGCGGGCATGAGGAAAACTTTAGGGTGGTTTGCCGGGATGTCCCGCCGGGCGTAGGTCTGATATAGAATTTGCACCTTGCGGGGCGGATTGCTAATGAAAGTAAATCCTGCAACCATGAGTAATAATCATATGATTGCGCCGCGCCGTTTTTTACCTTCAATCCCCTCTCTGCTGGCGCTGGAGGCGGTGGACCGGCTGGGCAGTGCTTCGGCCGCGGCGGAGGATCTGTCGCTGACGCAAAGCGCCATCAGCCGCCAGCTGAAGCAGCTGGAAGAGCAGATGGGCGTGGACCTGATCGCCCGCGACCAGATGCGGATGCAGCTGACGCCAGCGGGCGCGGGCTTTGCCAAGGAGGCGCGCGCGATCCTGACCCGGCTGGCGCAGGCCTCGGTCAAGCTCAGGGCCAATCCGGACGGCGGCAGCTTCACCCTGTCGATCCTGCCGTCCTTTGGCCTCCATTGGCTGGCGCCGCGGCTCAAGGACTTTGCCGCAGCCCATCCCGGCATCACGGTGAACCTGCACACCCACAATCTGCCGTTCAGCTTTGACGCAGGCACCGCGCAGGCGGCGATCCATTACGGCACGCGGGACTGGCCGGGGGTGGAGTACCTGCCCCTGATGCCGAAACATGTGCTGCCGGTCTGCGCGCCGGGGCTGATGGACGGGCCGGTTTCTTCGCCTGCGGAGCTGCTGGATTACCCGCTTTTGCACCTGGAGACGCATCCCGACTGCTGGGAGCAGTGGTTTCACCTGCACGATGTGCCGGCGGCCAAGCTGCGGGGGATGCTGTTTGACCAGTCCTCGGCGATGACGCAGGGCGCGGTGCATGGGCTGGGGGTGGCCTTGCTGCCGGATTTCCTGGCGGAGAACGAGATTGCGCAGGGAAGACTGGCGCTGGCGATGGAGGGCGCTGCGGTGAGCTTGGGCGAGTATTTCCTGGTCTGGCCCGCGGATCAGGCGGAAGAATATCCGCTGATCAAGTTCCGCGAGTGGCTGCTGTTACAGCTGGAGGAGAAGTGACATGCGGCTGCCGAGCCTGACCCATTTGCGTTGCTTCGAAAGCGCTGCGCGGCACCAGAGTTTTACCGCTGCGGGGGAGGAGTTGGGCCTTACACAAAGTGCGGTCAGCAAGAAAGTGAAGGAGCTGGAAGCGGACCTGGGGTTCGACCTGTTCCAGCGGGCCGGGCGCGGCGTGGTGCTGACCCCTGCGGGGCAGGGGCTGGCGGCCGATCTGGAGCTGGATTTGGCGGGGCTGCGGGCAACGCTGCAGAAAGCCGCCGCCGCCGGGGCCGGGCGCTCGGCTTTGCGGATCGCGGTGCTGCCGGCCTTTGCCAACCTGTGGCTGATCCCGCGGCTGCCGGATTTTTTTCAGCGCCACCCGGAGGTGGAGCTGAGCTTCTCCACCCGGCTGGAGCCGTTTGATTTTGCCCGCGAAAACTTTGATCTGGCGGTGCATTACGGGCTGGATAACTGGCCCGGCACCCATATGGCGCCGCTGTTCGGCGAGGAGATGGTGCCGGTCTGCGCGCCGGGGTTCTATGCCGCCCATCAGCTGGAACGGGCGGCCAGCCTGGCGCAGGCGCCGCTGCTGCATCTGGAGAGCCGGGCGGGGTCCTGGGCCGAGTGGTTCGAGCGGGCCGGGCTGGCGGGCGCGCCGCGGCAGGACGGGCGCTATTTCGACCAGCATTCGATGGTGATTGCCGCCGCCACAGCGGGGCTGGGCGCGGCGATTGTGCCCTATGACATGGTGGCGCGGGAGATTGCGGCCGGCGATCTGATGCGCATCCCCGGTCCGGCGCTGGTGTCGCGCAAACGCTATTACCTGGTGCGCCCGCACGGGGTGGTGCCGGAGGCGGTGCAGAAGCTGGAAGCCTGGATGCGCAAGCAGTTGAAGGGCAGGCCTGTCTGAGGTGTTCCGCCTGGCCGAAGGCCGGGCAGCGTCCGTCCGCCCCCGTCAAACCGGAGGTTTGCCTCCGGCAAAACGGCGGCGGGCGCTTCGCTTTCCGCCCTCGGACGGCCGCTGCCCTCGGCGATAGATGCCGAACCGGAATGGGTTGTGTCGTAAAGCGAAGGTTTTCCGAAGCACGGCTTTCGTTTCAATCTGGCTGCGCCAAAACCAGCAGGGAGCCTTTGTCATGACCCAGTTCCGCCGCGCCCGCCGTCTTGACCCGCTCAAGGTCTCCGAAATCCTGACCATCGGCGCCAAGGCGGCAGAGATGAAGCGGCAGGGCGCGCCGGTGATCATCCTGGGTGCCGGGGAGCCGGATTTCGATACGCCGGACCACATCAAGGAGGCCGCCGCTGCCGCGATGCGGGCGGGGGAGACCAAGTACACCCCGCTTGGCGGCACGCTGGAACTGCGGCAGGCGGTGCAGGCCAAGTTCAGGCGCGACAACGGGCTGGACTATGCGCTGGACGAGATCATCGCGGGTGCTGGCGCCAAGGAGATCCTGTTCGATGCCTTCATGGCCAGCCTCAACCCAGGCGATGAGGTGATCGTTCCCACGCCCTATTGGACGTCCTATTCCGACATCATCCGCATTGCCGGGGGCGAGCCGGTTCTGGTGCCCTGCGGCGATGACACCGGGTTCCGGCTGACCGCGGAGAAGCTGGAGGCGGCGATCACCCCGCGCACTCGCTGGCTGCTGTTGAACTCACCCTTGAACCCGGCGGGGGCAGCGTATAGCGCCGCGGATTACCGGCCGCTGCTGGAGGTGCTGCTGCAGCATCCGGATGTCTGGCTGATGGCCGACGATATGTATGAGCACATCACCTACGGCGGCTTTGAATTTGCAACCCCCGCGCAGGTGGAGCCGCGGCTGAAGGACCGGGTGCTGACCGTCAACGGCGTCTCCAAGGCCTATGCGATGACCGGCTGGCGGCTGGGCTATGCGGGCGGGCCGGAGGCGCTGATTGATGCGATGAAAGTGGTGCAGTCGCAATCGACCTCGCATCCCTCGTCGATTTCGCAGGCAGCCGCGGCGGCGGCGCTGAACGGCCCGCAGGAGGTGCTGGCGGAGCGGCGGAAAAGTTTCCAGGCGCGGCGCGATCTGGTGGTGGAGGCGCTGAACTCCATGGAGGGGATCACCTGCCCGGTGCCGGACGGGGCGTTTTACACATTCGCCAATTGTGCGGGCGTGCTGGGCAAGCGCACGCCGGACGGCAGGGTGCTGGAGACGGACGCGGATTTCTGCGCCTATCTGCTGGACCGGCACCATGTGGCGGTGGTGCCGGGGCGGGCTTTTGGCATTTCACCCTATTTCCGGGTTTCCTATGCCACGTCCGAGGCGGAACTGCGCGCGGCGCTGACCCGGATCGGCCGGGCGGTGGCGGCCCTGGCCTAGGCCTGCGCCATATCCGGCTGGCGGCGGTTCCGGGCGCCGGACCATGCCTGCACCAGCTGGCGCTGCAGGGCTGCGGCGGCGAGGCCCAAGGCGATGCCGCCGAAGATCGCCAGCGCATCGTTCAGCGGGCTGCGGCCTTCCAGCCCGATCATCGGCATCAGCAGCTCCGGCACGAAGCGGTGCAGCAGGTAGATCGGAAAAGCGGCCTGGGCCAGCCGCATCAGCGGCCGGGCGGCAAACCGCGGCACCGGCAGGCGGGTGATGAACAGCAGCCCGGCAATCAGCGCCAGCAGCCACATGTATTTGATCCAGCCACCATACCAATTGCCTCCCAGATAGGCGGCGGCGGGCATGATCACGCAGGCCGCAGCCAGCACAAGCAGCCGCTGCCCCAGCGTGCCGGCGGCGGTGATGCACCAGCCGAGGGCAAACAGGTAGAAGACCCACGGCACGGTGAATTGCGCCCGGCCGCCGATCTGCCAGACTTCCGGCGCAATCAGGCGGATGGCGACGGCAAAGGCCAGGAAGCAGAGGCCCGCGCGGTAGGCGCCCTGCTGCACCAGCCAGTGCCGCACCGGCGGCAGCGCAAAGGGCAGCGCCACCAGCAGGGTCATCTGCAGATAGGCCTCGATGAACCAGTACAAATACGGCAGCATCAGATGGGTTTCGGGGGTGGTCAGGGCAAAGTTGCCCGCCAGGAAGACCGAGGCCCAGGGGACCTGCTCCCAGGCCACGGCATAGCCTGCCAGAATCAGGTAATAGGGGATCAGTACCGCCGCCACGGGTTTGAAGAAACTGCGCATGTCGCCGGATTTCAGCGCCTCCCAGCGGAACCCTGCAACGCTCATCCCCATCAGGATCACCATCGCCGCGGCGCCGCCGAAGACCGGCCAGAAGGTCTGGTGCGCGACCACCACTGCGAAGATGGCAATCACCCGCGCAACCAGATCAAAGGGCAGGCTGGCGGCGGGCGCCGGGGCGGCCTGCTCCAGATCCCTGATCGGCATGTCCTCCCAGCCTGCGGGGGCGCCGCCCAGGGCCTCGTCCAGCGCCAGCGACAGCTCAACATGGCGCAGTGAGTCGCCGCCCAGCGAGGCAAAGCTGTCGTTGCGGCCCACGGTCTGCGGCGCAAAGGCGGCCTGGAAGGCGGCCAGCACGCCCTTGGAAGTTTTGGGCTTGGCGGATTGCGCCTTGAGCGCCGGGTAGTCGATCTTGCCGTTGGCGCGGCGCGGCAGGGATTCGCGCGGGATCACCGTGAAATGCTGCTGGCCGACGCCGGTCAGCCTGGCGGCCAGCGCGGCGATGCCGTCCTCCGGGCCGCAGACGGCGATGGAGATGCGGGCATCATCACCCCAGACCGCGGCTTCATGCCCTTCGGCGGCAAGCGCCCTTTCGATGGCGTCGTGGCCGATGCGCAGCCCGGCAATCTTGGACATCCGCGATAGCCGCCCGGTGATGTGATAAAGCCCGTTTGCATCGCGCCGGGCCAGGTCGCCGGTGGCGAGTTCTTCCAGCTCTGCGCCTTTGGCCAGATCGGCACTGTTTTCGGCATAGGCCATCATCACGTTCGGGCCCTGGTAGATCAGCTCGCCTTCGCCCTCGGGCGCGGTGATTTCCTGGCCGCCGGCATCCCGCAGCAGCAGGCGGCCGCCGGGAATGGCGCGGCCCGCGGCGCCCGGGTTTTGCAATGCCTGCTCCGGCGGCAGATAGCTGATCCGGGCGGTGGCCTCGGTCTGGCCGTACATGACAAAGAACCGGCCTGCACGGGCCTGCATCCGGGCGGCCCAGCTGCGCACCTGATCCGCCTCCATCGCGCCGCCCGCGACGGTGAGGGTCTTGAGGCTTTCCGGCAGCGCCTGGGACAGGCCCGCGCTGTCCAGCAGCCGGAAGTGATGCGGCACCCCGGCCAGGCTGGTGGCGCCGGAGGCCTCCAGCATATCGGCAAAGCCTGCATCCAGAATCGAGCCGGGTGCCAGCCAGAGGCTGGCCCCCGCCGCCAGATGCGAGTGCAGGACGGACAGGCCGTAGGAATAGTGCAGCGGCAGGATCAGCGCGGCGCGGTCCTGAGGCCGGATGTCCAGATACCCGGCAATGGCGCGGGCGTTGCTATCCACGGCCGTCCCGGACAGGCGCACACCGCGGCCATGGCCGGTGCTGCCGGAGGTTTGCAGCAGCAGGGCAAGGTCCGGGTGGATGCCCGCGGCTTCATGCGTGTGGGCGAGCAGCTGCCAGGTGCCGCCAATGAGGCGGAAGCTGGCGGCGGGGCGGAAGCGCTGCTCCAGGCTTTCGGCGGTGGCGCCGTCGCTGGCGGGCAGCGGCATCACGGCATGGCCTGCGGCCAGGGCGCCGAGGTAGGCGGAGATGGCTTGGAAGCTGCTTGCGGCTTCAATCGCGATCAGTTGGCGGCCCCGCGGCAGCTGGCGCGCAAACTGGTCAGATGCCTCAGCCAGCGCGGCATAAGTAAGTGTGGTTCCGTCCGCTGAGATCAGGCAGGGACGGGCGCCGAACGCGCGCAATTTGGCCAGGTCGTAAAACATCCGCAACTCCTTCGAGCGCGGCGGGTATTATAATTTACTAATTTTGTCAATTATTGCCGGACGGCTTGATGCCGGATTTGTTCCGGGGCCGTGCCGCGGCAGAAGGTGATCCATCAGCGCCTTCACCCTGGCCGGGAGAGCCAGGCCGCCGTTGCACAGGCAAGGGGTCACTTGGCCAGACGCAATACCAGCGGGGCACAGGTGACGACCAATGCGACCCGCAAGATATGGTGCAGAACCACAAATCCCAGGTCCGCGCCCCCAATGATCGCCAGCACCACCATTTCGCCCTGGCCGCCCGGCAGGAAGGCCAGGAAGGCATCCAGCGGCGCAGCGATGCCCGAGGCGCTGACCGAGAGGATGAAGACGGCGCTGACCGCCGCCAGCAGAACTCCGTTGACGGATCCGGCAAAGACTACCCTGCGCAGCTCGCCCCAGGTGACACCTGCATATTTGGCGCCCACCGCCATGCCGATGAAGAACTGGCAGGCCCAGATCATTTCGGCCGGCGGACGTCCGGTGATAATGCCGGACAGGCTGAGGCTTGCGGCCAGCACCATCGGCCCGATGATGGACGCGCCGAACACGCCCAGCCGGTGCGCCATGCCCCAGCCGGCAAGGCCGGCAAACACCATCCAGCCGATCTGCGCGGGCGGCAGCTCTGCCGACGGGCGGCCGGGACGGGCCAGCAGATCCACCTGCCAGATCCAGTCCAGCAGAAAGGGCGCGGCGCTGACGATCAGCAGGATGCGGGTGGCATGCACCAGCGACAGCACCCGGACATTGGCGCCGGCCTGCTCGCCGAAGACCACCAGATCCTGCAGCCCGCCCGGCATTGCGCAATAATAGCTGGTCATCCGGTCGAATCCGAAGCCCCGGCGCATCAGCGGAAAGGACACCAGCGCGACGGTTGCGACAAACACCGGAACGAAGAGCAGCGACAGCGCCAGGCCGGGGATCGCGGCGACCGCCTCCGGGGTGATCGAGGTGCCGGCGGCGACCCCCAGGATAGTGCGGAAGGCAGTGCCGAGCCGCCCCATGCCCTCCATCGCGGCGCCGCCGAGGGCAAAGGCCAGGCACAGGAACATCGGGCCAAGCAGGAACGGCAGCGGCAGGCGCAGCCACAGGAAGAGGCCGGCACCAAGCAGGGCAATGCAGGCGGTGAAAAGACGGCGGCGCAGATTCATCTGATATCCGGGGCAGGGGGGAGGAAAAATGGAAGGCTGGAGCCTCCCATTTGCGGTTCAATCAGCGTCGGCGGCCCCTTCGGCCCGCAGCCGGGCCCTGCGGGCGCGGTAGCTGGGCAGCACCACCAGCAGCACCGCCAGGGCCAGCAGGCCGACGGTCATCGGCCGCTCCAGCAGGAACCCCAGTCCGTCGTAAAGCTGCATCGAGCGGGCAAAGTTGTTTTCCAGCATCGCGCCCAGAATGAAACCGATCAGCAGCGGCGCCAGAGGGTAATCGGCAAAGCGCAGCACGGTAGCGCAGATCCCCAGCCCGACCAAGATCAGCAGCTCGGTGGCGTTGTTCTGGCCGATGTAGGCCCCCATCAGAGTGAAGAACAGGATGAAGGGAATCAGGTAGTTGCGCGGCACCGCCAGAACCTTGGCGATATAGGGGATCAGCGGCAGGTTCAGGATCAGCAGGATCAGGTTGCCGAGATACATCGAGATGATCACTGCCCAGAAGATCTGCGGCTCATCCACCATCAGGCGCGGCCCGGGCGAAACGTTGAGGGCGATCAGCGCGCCCAGCAGGATCGCGGTGGTGCCGGAGCCGGGAATGCCCAGCGTCAGGAGCGGCACGAAGGAACCGGTGCAGGCAGCGTTGTTGGCGCTTTCCGGCGCGGCGAGCCCCTTGACCGAGCCCTTGCCGAACTGCTCCTGCTCCTCCTTGGAGGCGATGTTGCGCTCCACCGCGTAGCCCAGGAAGGAGGCGATGGTGGCGCCTGCCCCCGGCAGCACGCCGATCAGGAAGCCCTGCACCGACTGGCGGCCGATCACCGGGGTGATTGCCCTGGCTTCCTCGCGGGTGATGCGCAGGTCCTTGATCTCGCCGCTGCCGCTGCCGGAATTGGAGCGGGAGGGGTCCAGCACCAGGTACATCGCTTCGGGCAGGGCAAACATGGCCATCGCCAGGGTGATGAAGCCGAACCCCGATTGCAGGTCCATGATGCCCATGGTGAAGCGCGGCATGTTGAACAGCGCGCCTTCGCCCACCGTTGCCATGATGAGGCCCAGGAGGGTCATCAGCAGCGCCTTGCCGACCTGGCCGGAGCCGGCAAAGGCGGCGATGGCAGACAGGCCCACCACCATCAGCGCAAAGTATTCGGCTGAATGGAACAGCAGCGCCACCGTGGCCAGCGCCGGGGCGAAGATCATCAGCAGGATGGCCCCGATGGTGCCGCCGGAAAACGACGCGATGGCGGCCACCGTCAGCGCCTTGCCGGCCTTGCCCTGGCGCGCCAGCGGGTAGCCGTCGAACGAAGTCGCCACGGTGGAGGCGACGCCGGGCGCGTTGATCAGGATGGAGGAGGTCGAGCCGCCGAAGATGGCGCCGTAGTAGACACCGGCCAGCAGGATCAGCGCCGCGGACGGGTCGCCGATGGAGATCGCTACCGGGATCATGATGGCGATGATCGACATCGGCCCCAGCCCCGGCAGCATGCCGATGAATGTGCCGATCAGACAGCCGCCGATGACCATCAGCAGATTGGTGAGGGAAAAGGCCGTTCCCAGCCCGATCAGGATGCCGTCCAGCATGTCAGCCTCCGTTCATCACGATTGCGGGCCAGGGGCTGAGGAAGATCCCCAGCACTTCCTGGACCAGATACCAGACCACGCCCGCGGCCAGCGCCGCGACGGGCAGCAGGATATGCAGCTTGCGCTCGCCGAGAATGCAGGCGCCGGCAGCGAGGAAGCCGACCGTGGCGGGCAGGAAGCCCGCCGGGCGCAGCAGCAGCGCATAGGCCGCCATCAGCGCCAGCAGTGCCAGCGCCTGTCCCAGTTTGTAATCGGTCAGGCGGCGGTAGTTGATGTCCATAGGCTTGGGGTCCTCCGCGCCTTTCTCGAACCCGAGCAGTACGAACAGCGCCGCCAGCACGGCCATCACCGACAGGATCTTGGGGAAGGTGCTTGGCCAGATCGGGTTGTGTCTCATGAAGGGGGGCAGGGCAGCGTCCATGGTGAAGAACGCGGCATAGCCGTAGGCGAGGCAGATCATCAGGATGACCAGGGCAATCCATCTGTCGAGGGCCATGTGCTCCTCCGGGTGTCTTGTGTGGTTTCAATCGGGCCGGGGGCGCTGCCCCCGCCGCGCGCGGCGCGGTTCTCCCGGGCTATTCCGGGCAAGAGGAAAGGGTTCGTTGACCGCCGTCCGCGGCGCCTGAGGTGCGGGACCGGCCGGGCGCCGATGACCGCGCAAGGCGAGGGTTGTGCCTTGACCGGCACGGGAAGGCAGGCGTCTTCCCTTCCTCTTGCTGCAAATACCCTGGAAGCGCGAGGGCAGAGCCACCGCACGGCCGCGGGGTGCCGGATCAGAGGAAGCCGAGCTTCTTCATCAGGTTGCCGATCACCTGCTCCTGTTCCTCCAGGAAGGCGCGGAAGTCGTCGCCCGAGTTGTGGATGTTCACCCAGCCGTTGCGGCTGCGAACTTCTTCCCACTCCGGCGTTTCGTACATTTTCGCAAGCGCCTCCTGGTAGGCGGCCAGCTTGTCTTCGGGCAGGCCGGGAGCCGCGAAGAAGCCGCGCCAGTTGACGAATGTGGTGTCGAGCCCCTGCTCTGTCATAGTGGGGGCGTCGGGATAGCTGTCCACCCGCTCTTCCGCTGTGACGCCGATGATCTTGATCTCGCCGGCATTGGCCAGGTCGATCGCTTCGGAAAACCCGGTGCTGAGCGCCGCGATCTCGCCCGACAGCAGCGCCGCCATCGCCTTGCCGCCCGCGTCATAAGGGATGTATTTCACTGCCGTCGGGTCCTCGCCCGCGGCTTCCATCACCATGGCCGCGACCAGGTGATCCATGCCGCCCGGAACCGAGCCGCCGCCAACGGCGGTGCCGCGCGGGTCCGCCTTGTAGGCGTCCAGCAGGTCCTGCATCGAGTTGATCGGGCTGTCCTTGCCGACCACGATGGCCGCATAGTCGCCGATGGTGCCGGCCACCAGCGTCAGGTCGCGGAAGTTCTGCGGGAACACGCCGGTCAGCGAGCGGATCACGATCGGGGTGGAGTTCACCATCAGGGTGCCGTGCTGGCTGGCGGCGTTTTCGATCAGATAGCCGATCGCCTTGCCGCCGCCGCCGCCGGACATGTTCTCGTACGACGCCTTGCCGACTAGGCCGGATCCGGTCAGCGCTTCGCCGGTGCCGCGGGCGGTGCCGTCCCAGCCGCCGCCTGCGCCGCCCGGAATCAGGAAATGGATGCTGTCCAGAACCTTTTCCCCGGCCGCCGCCGGTGTGCCAAAGGCCAATGCTGCCGCTGCAGCCGCAATCGCGGCCCGGCGCGTCAGGGTCCATGTGTTCATTTTGTCCTCCCATTTGACAAATCGCGGTCCCGCCGCTCATGACTGAAAGGGAGCACAGCAAGCTGACATGGACCTGTCACGGCCTGTCAGGAACCGCTTGGAAAGGGCCTGCACCCATGCGCTTCCTTCTGGTTGAGGATAACGAAAGCCTGGCGAATGCCATTCTGGACCGGCTGCGGCTGGACGGGCATGTGGTGGATCACGCACCCGACGCCGGAACCGCCGCAGCGTTCTCTGATACCACAGATTATGATCTGATTTTATTGGATATTATGCTTCCGGACGGGGACGGCCGCAGTTTTCTGAAAGCCCACCGGGAGCATCAGAAGGAAACCCCTGTCATCGTCCTGACGGCGCGATCCGAGGTCTCGGACCGGGTCGGGATGCTGGATCTCGGCGCGGATGACTACATCACCAAACCGTTCGATTTTTCCGAGCTCGAAGCCCGCTGCCGGGCTGTGCTGCGCCGCCGCGGCGGCGGCAGTTCCAACCTGCGGCGATTCGGGAATTTGCAGTTCGACCCGATGGCCGGGACGGTTTCAGCCGGCGGCAGAACCATCACCCTGCGCAACAAGGAGCTCCGCCTGCTGGAGGTGTTTCTGAATGCGCCGGACCGGATCTTGTCCAAATCGAAACTGGTGGACCGGCTGTTTTCCTATGACGAGGACGTTTCGGAGAACGCCATCGAAGTTTATGTCGCCCGGCTGCGCAAGCATCTGGCCGGTTCCGGGGTGCAGATCACCACGGTGCGCGGGCTCGGGTACCGGCTGTCGCTGGGATGAGCGCCGGCGTCAATGTCAGCGGTTCGATCCGCCGCCGCCTGCTGGTGCAGCTTGTGGGCAGCGCTGCGCTGCTGGCAGCGCTGCTGTTTATCGCGGTGCTGGCGTTTGTCCGCAATGTCGCCGAGGAAAGCCACGACAGGATCCTGCTGGCCTCGGCAACCTCCATTCTGGATTCAGTTTCCGTCCAGTCGGGAGAGCTCACGGCGGACATCCCCTATGCCGCGCTGTCGATGCTGGGCAATGTCAGCGACGACAGGGTCTTCTACCGGATCACACACCCCGGCGGCACGCTGACCGGCTATGACGATTTGCCCGTTGGCGGTGTCCCGGTGCAGCCGGGGCAGCCGGTCTTCGAAAGTGCCCGCTACAAGGGCGAAGGCATCCGGGCCGTGACCATTTCCCGGAGGCTGTCGGTGCAGGGTGTGCCTGTGCCGGTTCAGGTTTCGGTGGCGCAGACCCGCTTGGGGCAAGCGACGCTGCTGGAGCAGCTGGTCTGGTCGGCGCTTTATATCGGCGCGGGCTTTTTTGTGCTGGCATCCGCGCTTGCCTTCTGGTCGGCCCAATCAAGCATTAAGCCGCTCCGGTCGCTGACGGAGGCGGTCTCCCGGCGCGGCCCGAAGGACCTGCGCCCGGTCACCCGCCCGGTGCCGGCCGAAATGTCGCCGCTGGTGTCCTCGCTCAACAGTTTCATCAGCCGCCTGCAGGCCTCGCTGGCGCGGTCGGAAGATTTCATTGCAGAGGCCGCGCACCGGGTGCGGACGCCGCTGGCTACTGTGCGCACCCAGGCCGAAACCACCTTAATGCGGGTGGAAAAGGAGAAGAACCGTGCCAGCTTGCGCGAAATGATCCGCGCCATCGACGAAAGCTCCCGCGCGGCCGGGCAGCTGCTGGATCATGCGATGGTGTCGTTCCGCACGGACAGCTTGGAGCTGAAGGAGGTCAATTTGACCGAACTCGCGCGGGATCTGACCGAACGGCTGCAGCCGGTGGCAGAGCTGAAGGACATTGCCCTGCATTTCGAAGGCGGCAGCCCGGTCTGCATCCAAGGCGATGGCATTCTGCTGCAGAACGCTGTCCGTAATATCCTGGACAATGCCATCAAATATTCCGGGCAGGACAGCGAGGTCTGGGTACGGGTGGCCGGGTCCGGCGCTCAACAGAAGATTGAAGTCGAGGATCAGGCCGGCGGCTTTGGCGGCGAAGACACCGAGGCGCTGACCCGCCGTTTCGTCCGCGGGGCGAACGCCAAGGATACAATCGGATCGGGGCTGGGGCTCACCATTGCCCGCGAAGTGGCCGAAGCCCATGGCGGCAGCCTGATTATCAAGAACAGCCAGACAGGAGCAGGCGCATGCGTCACGCTTTGTTTTCCCTCGCACTGACTTTTCTGGCCATTGCAGCCCAGTCCGCAGCCGGCTTTGAAGTGGAGGAGCGGCACTGGATCGGGCCCCAGGACGGCACGCCGCTGCGGGTGATTTCGACCACGGACACGGAGATTCTGGCGCCGCTGATCAAAAGTTATCTGCTGCAGAATCCCGGGGTTGCCGTCGACTACACCGTGGCCAACAGCAGCGAGGTCATGAAGGCGGTCCTGGAAGGTGAGGAACGGTTCGACATTGCCCTGTCCTCGGCCATGGACCTGCAAACCAGGCTGGCGAATGACGGTTTCACCCTGCCGCACAGGTCGGCCGCGACGGCGCTTATCCCTGAATGGGGCGAATGGCGCAGCCATGTGTTTGCATTTTCGCTTGAACCGGCGTCGATCGTGCTGTCGGCGTCTGCCTTTGCCGGTGCCGGCGTGCCCCGGACACGTCAGGACCTGATTGCCCTGCTGCGCGCGCAGCCGGAGCGTTTCCGGGGCCGGGTCGGCACCTATGATGTGTCGGTCAGCGGGCTGGGATACCTGTTTGCGACACAGGATGCCCGCACTGCCGAGGCCTATTGGCGGCTGATGGAAGTGCTCGGCAGCCTGGAGCCTCAGCTGCACTGCTGCTCTGCCAGCATGATAGAGCGTGTCGCGTCGGGTGAGCTTCTGGTGGCCTACAACGTCCTTGGCAGCTACGCCCGGGCGCGGCAGGATCTGGCGGGCAAGATCGTCGTGGTGGACCCGGAAGACTATACCAACCTCATGATGCGCTCTGCCGTGCTGCTGAAGGGCGGCAGCCATCCCGAGCTCGCCAGGATGTTTGCCGACCATCTGATCTCGGCTGCCTGGTCGCAGCCCCCGGCAGCGGACTACCCGTTCAGCAAGCCGCCAGTCGCTTTTGTGGATTCCGCCAGCCCGAAGCGGCCCATTCAATTGGGGCCTGGGCTGCTGGTGTACCAGGATGCCGAAAAGCGCCGCCGGTTTATGGCTGAATGGTTCAGCGCAGTGCGAAAGAAATAGCGCAATCACCTGCGGTCCGCAGCTTTCAGGTGTGAAAGATTAACCGGCCTGTCACGCCGGTTCCCGGGACGGGTTTGCGGCAATGTGCCAAACCGGGGTTCCGTCCGGCGGCCCGGCGCGCCCGCTTCCGGAGAACTTGGCAACCGAGGGTGCTGATTAAGGTGGTTTGCGCCTGAAGGGTATCACCCGAGACCCCCGCCATCATCGACAGACTCCAGCCGGGGCGGGCAATCTGCATTCCAACGAAACATGCAGATGTGGTGACCTCCGTGACAAAGATCGACCAGATCGAGACGATGATACTCGACATCCCCACCATCCGCGGCCACGTGCTGTCCATGGCGACGATGCGGGTGCAGACGGCCGTTCTGGTCCGGATCGCGTTCTCGGACGGCTCCGAGGGCATCGGCGAGGGCACCACTATCGGCGGGCTGAGCTATGGCGCGGAAAGCCCGGAAGGCATCCAGTCCGCCATCGACACCTATATCGCCCCGGCGCTGCTGGGCTGTGACGCGGACAACGTGAACGGGGCAATCCAGCGGATCGACAAGGTGGCCAAGGGCAACCGGATCGCCAAGACGGCAGTGGAAACCGCGCTGTGGGACGGTCTGGGCAAGCGCCTGGGCGTGCCGGTCTCGCAGCTTTTCGGCGGGGCCGTGCACGGCAACCTGCCGGTGGCCTGGACGCTGGCCTCCGGCAATTCCGAGACCGATATCGCGGAAGCCCGCGAGATGATCGAAGCGCGCCGCCACAACATCTTCAAGCTGAAGATCGGCAAGCGTCCGGTGCGCGAGGATGTGGCCCATGTGGCGCGGATCAAGGACGCCGTCGGCGATGCCGCCAGCATCCGCGTCGATGTGAACACCGCGTGGTCGCTGCAGGACGCGCGCTGGGGGCTGAGGGGGCTGCAGGAGGCGGGCTGCGAGCTGGTCGAGCAGCCGGTGCCGGCCCGCTATCACCGCGCCATGGCGGAGCTGACCCGCGGCTACGAGATCGCGGTGATGGCAGACGAGGCGCTGAATGGGCCGGAGGATGCCCTGGCGGTGGCCGATGCCCATGCTGCGGATGTGTTTGCTGTCAAGGTGGCGCAGTCCGGCGGGCTGAAGCGGGCGTCGGAAGTGATTGCCATCGCCCAGGCGGCGGGACGCGGCCTTTATGGCGGCACGATGCTGGAAACCGGGCTGGGAACTGCGGCGGCGCTGCAGCTGTTTTCCACTGTCGAGACCCTGCATTGGGGCACCGAGTTCTTCGGCCCGCTGCTGCTGACCGGGGAGATCCTGGCCGAGCCGATCGCCTATCGCGATTTCTGTGTCGAGATCCCGCGCGGCCCCGGCATCGGCGCGGCGCTGGACCCCGACAAGATCGCATTTTTCCGCCGGGATGGCGGCCGGACCCTGAAAACCGCCGCCGGGCAATAGCCCGCGGCACGACATCAAAGCCAGCCCGACGCCCCTCAGGCGCCGCGGCTGTCAGGAGGAGGACGACTGATGTTCACACAATCCAATCTCGACGCATTCGAGGCCCGTCTCGACGGTGCGATCCAGGACGATCCTGAAAACGGCGTGTTCCGCTGCCGCCGGGACATCTTCACCGACGAAGAGCTGTTCGAGCTTGAAATCAAGCACATTTTCGAAGGCAACTGGATCTACATGGCGCATGAAAGCCAGATCCCGGAGCCGGGCGATTATTTCACCCTGACGATGGGCCGCACGCCGGTGGTCATCACTCGCGACAAGGACGGTGAACTGCATGCGCTGGTCAATGCCTGTTCGCACCGCGGCGCGCAGCTGTGCCGGTTCAAACGCCGCAACCAGAAGACCTTTACCTGCCCGTTCCACGGCTGGACCTTCTCGAACACCGGCAAGCTCCTCAAGGTCAAGGACCCCAAGGGCGCAGGCTATCCCGAGCAGTTCAACAAGCACGGCAGCCACGATCTGACCAAGGTTGCCCGCTTTGAGAACTACCGCGGTTTCCTGTTCGGCTCGCTGAATGCGGATGTGCAGCCGCTTGAGGAGTATCTCGGCGAGGCGCGCAAGATGATCGATATCATGGTCGATCAGGCCGACGAGGGGCTGGAGGTGCTGCGCGGGTCCTCGACCTACACCTACGACGGCAACTGGAAGCTGCAGGCCGAAAACGGCGCCGACGGCTACCACGTCTCCGCCGTGCACTGGAACTATGTCGCGACCACTGCGCACCGCACCGACGATGGCAAGGAAGACCAGATCAAGGCGACCGATGCCTCGAAATGGGCCAAGCAGCGCGGCGGGTTTCACGCCTACGACAACGGACACATCCTGCTGTGGACCGAATGGGCCGATCCGACCAACCGCCCCGGATATCCGCGGCTGGCGGAATGGACCGAGAAATACGGGAAGACCAAGGCGGAATGGATGGTCGGCGTTCTGCGCAACCTCTGCCTTTATCCGAACGTTTTTTTTATGGATCAGTTCAGCAGCCAGATCCGCGTGTTTCGCCCGGTCAGCGTGAACGAGACCGAGGTGACGATCTACTGCATCGCCCCCAAGGGCGAGAGCCAAGAGGCCCGCAGCCGCCGCATCCGCCAGTACGAGGACTTCTTCAACGCCTCCGGCATGGCAACGCCGGATGACACCGAGGAATTCCGGGCCACGCAGCGCGGCTATGCCGGCGCGGCCCATGCCCAGTGGAACGACCTAACCCGCGGCGCGACCCAGTGGATCGAAGGCCCGGACGAGGACGCCAAGGCGCTCGGCATCAATCCGGTTCTTTCCGGCGCCCGCACCGAAGACGAGGGGCTCTTCGTCATCCAGCACAGCAACTGGTCCGAGCGCATGGGCGAAGCCATCGCCAAGGAACGCGCCACGGCGCCTGAGGCACGCACCGCGGCCGAGTGAGGAGGAAAAGACATGACCACCGAAACGCTTGAACGCACTGGCACCAGCCCGGCAATGAATTACGAAGCCATCCAGGCCTTTCTCTTTGCCGAGGCCCGTGCGCTGGATGACCGGGACTGGGACACCTGGCTGACGTTCTATCACGCAGACTGCCCGTTCTGGATGCCAGCCTGGGATGACTACGACACGCTCACGGAAGATCCGCAGAACGAGATGTCGCTGATGTACTACCCCAACAAGCAGGGCATCGAGGACCGGGTGTTCCGCATCAAGACCGACCGCTCCTCGGCGACCTCGCTGCCGGAACCGCGCACCTGCCATTACCTGTCGGGGATCGAGGTGCTGAGCCGCCAGGGTACGGAGATCAAGCTGCGCTTCAATTGGCACACGCTGAGCTTCCGTTACGGCAAGACCGACCAGCACTGGGGCACGTCCTTCTACATGATCGACGCGAGCGGGCCAAAGCCGCTGATCATCGACAAGAAGGTGGTTCTGAAGAACGACCTCATCCACCACGTGATCGACGTCTACCACATCTGATCCGGGCCATTCCGGGAGCCAAAAGACCTCCGCGCATCCCCGGCAGGGTGCGCGGCCAAGGGAGGAGCATGCCATGACAAGCTACAAAGTTGCCCTGAATTTCGAGGATGGTGTCACCCGCGTCATCCAGTGCGATGACGACGAGAAGGTGACCGATGCGGCCTTCCGTCAGAAGATCAACCTGCCGATGGATTGCCGCGACGGGGTCTGCGGCACCTGCAAGTGCTTTGTTGAGAAGGGCGAGTACGAGCTGGAATTCTTCATGGATGAGTCCATGAGCGACGATGAGGCGGAACAGGGCTATGCGCTGACCTGTCAGATGACGCCGGAAAGCGACTGCGTGGTGCGCGTCCCGGTACCCTCCGCGGCGTGCAAGACCGCGCCGGAGGCCGTCGAGGGCGAGGTGCTGGGGGTGGACCGCCTGTCGGAGACGTCTTTCGGGCTGCGGGTGAAGCTGGCCAAACCGATCGGCTTCCTGCCCGGTCAATACGTGAACGTCACCATTCCGGGCACGGGCAAGCACCGGTCCTATTCCTTCTCCTCTGCACCCGGAGCCGACGAGGCCGCGTTTCTGATCCGCAATCTGCCCGGGGGCGTGATGAGCAGCTATCTGGGCGAGCGGGCCAAGGCCGGCGACAGCGTCACGCTGACCGGGCCGATGGGCGCGTTTTACCTGCGCCCGATCGAGCGCGCGCAGCTGTGGCTGGCCGGCGGCACCGGCCTGGCGCCGTTCCTGTCGATGCTGGAGCAGGTCGCAGAGCAGGGGGCGGATCACCCCATCGTGCTGTATTACGCGGTGACCCGCGCCGCCGATCTGGTGGAACTGGAGCGCGTGCAGGAGCTGGCCGAAAAGATCGGCAATGTCACCGTGATCACAATTCTGGCCGCCGAGGAAGACGCGCATGAGCGCAAGGGCTTTGTCACCGATCATGTCACCGCCGGTGATCTGAACGGCGGCGACTGCGATGTGTACCTCTGCGGCCCGCCGCCGATGGTGGATGCGGTGCGGGGCCACTTCGCCAAGCTGGGGGTCGAGCCTGCGAATTTCTACTTCGAGAAGTTCAACCCGACCGAAGCAGAGGCGGAAGCCGCATGAGCCGCCGGTTTTATGAAAAAGTCATGGTCGTGACCGGCGCGGCCCAGGGCATCGGCCGCCGGGTTGCCGAACGGGCCGCGGCGGAGGGCGCCCGGGTGCTGATCGTGGACCGCTCCCCCGCGCGCGAGGAGGCGGCGGAGGCAATCCGCAGCGCGGGCGGCACGGCGCAGGCGGTCGCTGTTGATCTGGAAACCTGGGGGGGCTGCGCGGAGGCGATGCAGGCGGCCGTGGACCTGTGGGGCCGGATCGACATTCTGGTCAACAATGTCGGCGGCACGATCTGGGCCAAACCGTTTGAGCATTACGAGCCGCAGCAGATCGACGCCGAGGTACGCCGGTCGCTTTTCCCGACGCTCTACTGCTGCCGCGCCGCGATAGAGCATATGCTGCCGCAGGGCTCGGGGGTAATCGTCAACGTGTCGTCCATCGCCACGCGCGGGCTGAACCGCGTGCCTTACGCGGCCGCCAAGGGCGGTGTGAATGCGATCACGGCGAGCCTGGCCTGGGAAGTGGCCGAGCGCGGCATCCGCGTGGTGGCCGCCGCGCCGGGCGGCACCGAGGCGCCGCCGCGCGTCGTCCCGCGCAATCCCAATGCCGAGGAAGAACAGCGCGAAGACTGGTACAACACCATTGTCGATCAGACGGTGCAGTCGTCGCTGATGAAACGCTACGGCACGCTCGACGAACAGGCCGGCCCGATCCTGTTCCTGGCGTCGCAGGACGCATCCTACATCACCGGCGTCACGGTGCCGGTGGGGGGCGGAGATCTCGGCTGACGCCGAGCCGGGCAGGCCCTGAGGAGAGGGCCGCAAAACCAACAGGAGGAAATCATCATGAAACGCGCAATCCTGGCGGCCCTCGGGCTCGCCACCAGTCTCGCTGTGCCTGCAGCCGCAGAGGAGAACATCAAGGTCGGCCTGCTGCTGCCGTTCTCGGGCGTCTATGCCGCGCTTGGCAACGACATCGAGGCGGGATTCAGCGTCGCCCTGGAACAGTTCGGCAGCGAGGCCGGCACCGGGTTCGACATCGTCCGCGAGGACACCGAAGTGAAGCCGCCAGTGGCGCTTGGCAAGGCCAAGAAGCTGATCCTGCAGGACAAGGTGGACGTGATGGCGGGCGTCGTCAGCTCGGGTGTTCTGGGGGCAGTGCGCGACATGGTGCATGGCGCCGGGGTGCCGCTGATCGTCGCCAACGCCGGCAATGACGAGGCCACCGGCACCAGCTGCTCGCCCTATATCACCCGGATGTCCTTTTCCAACGGGCAGGTGAACCGTCCGATGGGGCAGTGGATGTACGATCAGGGCATCCGCAAGGTCTATACGCTGGCGCCGGACTATGCGGCGGGCCGCCAGATGATCGGGGGCTTTGCCGGGACCTTTACCGCCGCGGGCGGGGAGATCGTCGGGCAGGATTTCACCCCGTTTCAGAAGACCCAGGATTTCGGCCCCTACCTGGCGCAGGCCAAGGCCAGCGGCGCCGATGCGGTCTATGTGTTCTATGCCGGCGGCGAGGCGATTTCCTTTGTCAAACAATACGACAGTTTCGGGCTGAAGGCGGATCTGCCGCTCTACGGCTCCGGCTTCCTGACCTCGCCGCTGTATGTCAACGCCGAAGGCCCGGCCGCCGAGGGGGTGATCACCGCGCTGCATTACGTGCCGACGCTGGACAACGCGGCCAACGCCGCCTTTGTCGCGGCCTTCGAGGCCAAGACAGGGCGCCTGCCGTCGGAATTCGCCGTGCATGGCTATGACGCGGCCCGCGCATTGGTCGAGGCCGCCAAGGCAGGCGCGCGTGACCGCGCATCGCTGGCCGACGCGCTGCGCCAGGTCAGCTTTGACGGCCCGCGCGGCAAGCTGTCGATCGACTCGGCCACCAACAACATCGTGCAGCCGGTTTACGTCTACGAGACCGTGGCGGGCGAAGGCGGGCTTACCCAGAAAGTGCTGGCCGAGCTGCCCGCCGAGGCCGACCCGGCCAACGGCTGCGAGATGGCTCCCGTCTCCAACTGACACTGCGGCCCGGCCGCCACGCGTGCGGCCGGGCCCCTACTCCGAGGAGGGCCTCTCATGGCACATGATCTTGGTTTCTGGACGCTTCAGGCGCTGAATGCGCTGCAACTGTCCATGCTGCTTTTCCTGCTTTCCATCGGCCTGACGGTCATCTTCGGGCTGATGCACTTCGTCAACCTTGCGCATGGATCGCTCTATGCGCTGGGGGCTTACTTTGCCGCCTCGCTGGCTGCCATCGGCGGCTACTGGATGGGGTTCTTTCTGGCGCCCGTCGCCGTGGCCGGAGTGGGCATTCTGCTCTACTCCGGGCTGATCCGGCGGATGCGCAAGTCCGGTCCGATGGCGCAAGTGCTGGTGACCTTCGGGCTGATCTTCGTGATGCTTGATCTGACACGGATCTTCTGGGGCGATCTGGCGCTGGCCATCGATGTGCCGACGTTGTTTGCCGGCCGGGTGGAACTGCTGGGCATCGAGTATCCCGCCTACCGGCTGTTCATCATAGGTCTCGGCCTGGCGATTTTCGCGGCGCTGGCGTTTGTGCTGGGCCGCACCCAGATCGGCGCGATGATCCGGGCCGGTGTCGACAATGACGCCATGGCGTCCTGTCTCGGGATCAACGTCGAGCGGCTGTTCTTCATCGTCTTCTGTGTCGGCTGCGCGCTGGCGGGGCTTGCCGGGGTTGTCGCGGCGCCGCTTCTCAGCGTGACGCCGGACATGGGGCTGCAGATCCTGATCCCGACGCTGATCGTGATCGTCATCGGCGGTCTCGGCTCGCTCAAGGGCGCGATTGCTGGGTCGCTGATCTATGGTTTCGTTCAGACCTTCGGTGCAGTGCTGGCGCCGCAGCTTGCCTCTGTCCTCATCTATGCCCTGCTGGCGGCGGTCCTTGTGATCAAGCCCGTGGGCCTGTTTCCCGCGAAAGGATAAGCCGATGTTTCGTCACAACGCGCTTCGCTGCACGGTGCTGTTGCTGCTGGCCGCCGCGGCCCTGTTCCAAGCCCTGACGGCCGGGTATTTCGGGCTGGAAATCCTGACCGAGATCCTGATCCTCGCCATTCTTGTGCTGGCGCTCGACATCGCCGCGGGTTTTGGCGGCATGGTGTCGCTGTGCCACGGCGCGCTGATGGGCGTGGGCGCATATGCCTATGCCATCCTGTCGGCCAAGGCGGGGCTTTCGCCGCCGGTGGCGATGGCGGCTGCCCTTGCGCTGACTGGCGGCTGCGCCTGGGTCATCGGCGCCATCTGCGCGCGCAGCCATGGCATCTATTTCATCATGGCGACGCTGGCCTTCGGCCAGATGGCCTATTCCTATGTGTTTGAAGCGCCGGTTTTTGGCGGCGATGACGGGCTGGGCGGCATCGCCCGGCTGGATCTGAGCCTGATCGGCGTGGACCTGAACGACAGCCGCAGCTTCGCGCTGTTCTGCCTTGCGGTGCTTGGTGCCGTCTATGGCGCGTCAGTGCTGATCCTGCGCTCCGGGCTGGGCCGGTCGCTGGCCGGCGTGATGCACAACGAGCAGCGGATGCGGGCGCTTGGCCTGACGGTCTGGCGGGTCAAGGCGGATGTGTTCGGGCTGTCGGGCATGATTGCGGGCCTCGCCGGGGTGCTGGCGGCGCAGCACGTCATGTATATCTCGCCCGGTCTGCTCAGCTGGACGGTGTCCGGCGAGGCGCTGGTGGTTGTCATCCTTGGCGGGCTGGGAACTCTGGTTGGCCCGCTGGTGGGTGCTGCTGCCTTTGTGCTGCTTAAACATGAGCTGAGCGCGCTGACCCCCCATTGGCACCTTGTCGTCGGTGTCATCCTGATCGCCGTGGTGATGAGCCGCGCCAATGGGATCTTCGGCTGGATCGAGGCCTGCTGGGGCGGGCGCGCCGAGCGCCGGGCGGCCAAGGCTGTGCGCAAACAAAAGACCAAGGAGGTGCTGAGCGATGCTTGAGACACGCAATCTGGACAAGAGCTTTGGCGCCGTCCACGTCACCCGCGATGTGTCGCTGAAGCTGGAGCGCGGCGAGCGCCGGGTGATCCTAGGGCCGAACGGGGCGGGCAAGACGACTCTGTTCAACCAGCTGGTCGGGGAGCTGACGCCCGACAGCGGCTCGGTTCATCTGGCGGGCGCGGATGTCACCGCGCTGCCGGTGGCGAAACGCGCCCGCCGCGGCCTGTCGCGCAGCTACCAGAAGAACACCCTGTTCGACGGGCTGACGGTGGAGGAAAACCTCGGTCTGGCCGCCGCGGTGCATACCGGCAGCGCGACGCAGCTTTGGTCGGACAGCCTGGCCAAGCCCGAGGTTCGCGAGATCGTCGAAGAGGTCGCCGAGCAGGTCAACCTGACGGACTTCCTGCAGGCCCGGGTGTCCGAGGTGAGCTATGGCGTGCGCCGCCAGCTGGAGGTCGGTGTGGCACTTGCTACCCGGCCGCATGTGCTGCTGATGGATGAGCCGACCAGCGGCGTCGGGCCGGAGATGGCGAAGGGGTTTCATGATCTGCTGAACAACCTGCCGCGGGATTTGACCCTGCTGATCATCGAGCATGACATGGACCTGGCCTTTGACGTGGCCGACACGATCACCGTGCTGAACTACGGCGAGGTGGTCTTTGACGGACTGCCGGAGGCGGCGCGGGGGTCCAGCCTGCTCAAGGAAATCTATCTGGGGAGCTGGGAAGATGCTTGAACTGAGCGGAATTGAGTCCGGCTATGGCGAAACGCAGGTCCTGCATGGCCTGTCGCTGGAAGCGCAACAGGGCAGGGTGCTCGCCATCCTTGGCCGCAATGGCGCGGGAAAATCCACCACGCTGAAAACCATCATGGGCCTGCTGCCGCTGAAATCCGGCAAGATCGTCTTTGAGGGCAAGCCGATCGCGCGGCAGCCGTATGACGTTGCCAAGAGCGGCATCGCCTATGTGCCTGAAACGCGGGACATCTTCCCGTCGCTGACAGTGCGCGAGAACCTCGAGATCGCCGCCAAGCGGTTCGGCGGCGCCGCGCCGGAGTGGACGATGGAGCGGGTGCTGGACCTGTTCCCCCGCCTTGGCGAACGCATGGACAACGGCGGCACCCAGCTGTCGGGCGGCGAACAACAGATGCTGGCGATTGCCCGCGGCTTGCTGATGAACCCGCGCCTTCTGATCCTGGACGAGCCGACCGAGGGGCTGGCGCCGATCATCGTGAAGCTGATCCATGACAAGCTGCAGGATCTGAAGGCCGCGGGGCTGCCGATGATCATCGTCGAGCAGAACTTCGGGTTCGCGACCTCGCTTGCGGATGACGTGGTGGTGGTCGGCAAGGGGCAGGCCGTCTGGACCGGCAGCGCAGAGGAAATCCGCGCCGACGAGGCCGCACAGCATACCTGGCTGGGCGTGTGAGCGGACGGCCTCTCACAGGGGCCGTTCCTTCAAAAGACCTTCCGGGCAACCTTCTGGGCAATGTCGACGAAATTCTTCACGTGCAGCCCTTGCTCGTCCAGACGATAGTTCAAGGACAGTTCGGTGCGCGCGACTTCCGGTTCGATCTTGAGGAATTTCATGCCCTTCCGCGGGGCGTTTGCAACTGACTCCGGGACGATGCAAACGCCTTCGCCGACAGCGACCAGACCAAGCGCGGTTTGCAGATCCATGCACCAGATGCGCAAGGGCGCTTCAAATCCGGCTTCTTCGATAGCTTTTAGGACCATGTCCGCATAGCTCGGCCGGGGTTTTTCGGGGTAAAGGATCAGATGATGCGTCTTCAGGCGCTCCAGCTTCGCAACCGAGCGTGTGCCGGTGTCCACGATATCGGGCAAGGCCAGGATCAGCCGTTCTTCGACCAGGTGTTTTGACAGAAACTCCGGGTCTTGAAGCGTCGGACGCGCGAACACGACGTCAAGTTCGCGTGAAACCAATGCCCGGTGCAGATCCGCGTTATTCATGGGAATGAGGCTGAGATTCACCTCCGGATAATTCGCCCGGTAGGACCGGATAATGTTCGGAAGTATGCCGAAGGTCGCAGAACCGACAAAGCCGATGCGCAGCCGCCCTTCGGCGCCTTGGCCCAGGCGGCGCACTTCCAGCCGGGTGTCCTCGAGCTGGGCCAGGATTGATTTCCCGCGCTCCAGAAGCCGTTCCCCCGCTTGGGTCATCGTGATCGCGCTGCGGCCGCGGTTGAACAGAATCGCGCCCAGTTCCTCTTCCAGCTGCTTGATCTGGCGGCTGAGCGGCGGCTGCGCCATGTCAAGACGCTCTGCGGCCCGCCCGAAATGCAATTCTTCCGCCACTGCAATGAAATAGGACAGCTGTTTGAAGTTCATTGTCCGCGTCTCCCCCACGTCTTCACGATAGGGGATCCTTGCAAGTGAAAAAAGGCCCCCGAAAATCGGAGGCCAGTCTGGTGGGAGGTATTAGGCACTCACTCGGCGGCGACGGCCTGCGCGGCGGCGCCTTCCTTGAGCACAAAGTCGAATTCGAAGTGCAGGTCGGTGCCCAGCTCCTTGGCGGCGGTCTTGAACTTGCCGATCAGGCTTTGCTTGACGGCGAAGACGCTGTCGTTCTCCAGCCAATCGCTGTCGGCGTCGTAGATCTGGCTGATCAGCGGGCGGTAACCGTCCTTGGAGATAATGAAATGCATGTGGCCGGGGCGGTTCGGGTGGTGGCCCATGAATCGCAGCAGCTCACCCGCGGTTTCATCATCGGGGATCGGGTAGGGGACAGGGCGGACCGCAACAAAGGCATAGTGGCCGTTCTCGTCGGTCTCGAATCGGCCGCGCAGGTTGTATTCGGGCTGGTCCGGATCAAGGTTTTCATAAACGCCGTTCGGGGCGTCCTCCCAGACGTCTATCGTCACGCCGGCGATGCCGTTGCCGCTTTCGTCCTTGATATAGCCTTCAAAATAGGCGGTTTCCTCGTTGTCGAAATGCTTCTGGATGGTCGAGGCGCCCTTGGGCAGGACCGGCGGGTTCTCGCGGTAGAACGGGCCGAGAACGGTTGACTCGCTTTCGTTGCCTTCGACCGGGTTGGTCATCATGTCGACCAAGACCTCGATCCCGAGGATGTCGGCCAGCAGAATGAATTCCTGGCGGTTGTCGTCGCACAGCTGGCCCGCGCGCGCCAGGTAATCGCAGGCGGCTAGAAACTCATGGTGCTGCAGTTTCACGTCCTTGATGAAGGCGTGCATGTGCTTGATGATGCCGGTGGCGATCTCGCGCTCGCGGTCCGTGATGGTGCCATGCTGGCCAAGGCTGCCGATCACGACGTCCGTAATGTTGTCTTGGTTGACGATGCCCATGGGTTGTTCCTCCTCCTGGCAGGCTGGGTCGGTTGCAGGACGCTCCACCGTCCCTCGCATGCACCGGAGCTTTGCCAATACGGACGGGTTTCCCAATGCCTGAGGCGGTATCGGGTGATACCGCGGACCGCAGGGTGCACCCCCGCGCGCACTGCCCGCAAGTATCACCTGATACCCGTGCCGGCATGGCCGCCGCGCATCCCGCTGTGGCAACACTTTCCCAGCTGATGAGATTGCGGGAGGTGCAGGTGATCGAAATGTTCAAGCATATTCAGGCCAGTCTGGAGGCGGCGCCGCATCTGCTGCGCCTTGGCCGTCTGTTTTCCGAAACGGTGCTGATCGAGATCGACGGGCGCGAATATTATCTGGCGTTCGACAAGGGGCATATCCTGTCCGTTACCGAAGGCCCGAGCCGCAAAACGCCCTGGCGGTTTGCCCTGCGCACCGACGCCGAGGCGCTGGAGAAGTTCTGGCAGGCGCGGCCCGAGCCGGGCTTTCACGACATTTTCGGACTGGTCAAGACCGGCCGCGGCCGGATCGACGGCGACGTCCTGAGCCTGGTCAAGAACCTGCGGTTCTTCAAGGAGGTGCTGTCGCTTGCCCGCGCAGAAGAGGAGCTGGCCGCATGACTATCGAACCGATCACCGGCCGCTATGTGACGGTCACTGTGGGCGGCGCCCCGCGCCGGATCTATTTCGAGGAAGCCGGGCAGGGCCGTCCGGTCCTCTGCCTGCACACCGCCGGGGCCGACACCCGCCAGTGGCGGCATCTGCTGAATGACGCGGAGATCACTGCCGCGAACCGGCTGATTGCCTTTGACATGCCCTGGCACGGCAAATCGCTGCCGCCCGAAGGGTTCGAGACGCAGGAATACCTGCTGACCACCGAAGCCTATATCGAAACCGTTCTGGCGGTTATCGACGGGCTGGGGCTGGACCGCCCGGTGCTGGCGGGCTGTTCGATGGGCGGGCGCATCGCACTGCAGCTTGCCGCCCTGCATCCGGAAAAATTCAGCGGCTTCATCGCCATCGAAGCGTCTGATTTCCAGCCCGCCTGGTATGACATCGACTGGTTCCACCGCCCGGACGCCCATGGCGGCGAAATGGGGGCGGCGCTGGTTTCGGCCAATATTTCACCCTTTGCACCGGATGCCGAGCGCTGGAACACGCTTTGGATGTTCATGCAGAGCGGCCCCGGCGTATTCCGCGGAGACTTGAGTTTTTACACCAAGGACGACAGCCTGATCCCCCGGCTGGCCGGGATCGACACGGGCCAGACCCCGGTTCACATCATCGTCGGCGCCTACGATCTGACCTGCACGCCCGAGGATGCCAAGCGCACCGCCAAGGCGATCCCCGGCGCCACGCTGGCCGTGATGGACGAGCTGGGTCATTTCCCGATGAGCGAACACCCGGAGGGGTTCCGCCCCTTCTTTCTTGAGGCGCTCGGGAAGATGCCGGAAGCGGCTGCCAGGGCGGCCTGAAACTAAAGACAGCACGGGAAGACGGAGCCATGTGCAAGAATGCCGGAGACCCTTGTCCGGGGTGCATAAAACACAAGAAGCCCGATGCGGCGTGGATGTTCTTCAGCGATGAAGAAGGCGCCGCGATCGAGAGCTTGCAGCGGGGCGGTAAGGCCTCCGCACCGCGCAAGGCGCGCGCTGAGCGGCTCATGACCTGACAGGCCGCAGTCCCGAAACGCCTCAGAAACCGGAACGAAACAATGACAAACCCCTGTATCATCTGCGTGGCGATCACCGGCAGCCTGCCGACCAAAGCCAACAATCCGGCGGTTCCGATCAGCGTATCGGAACAGGTGGAATCCACCCATGAAGCCTTTGAGGAGGGGGCCGCGATCGTGCATGCGCATGTGCGCAACGAGGATGAGACGCCCTCGTCCGACCCGGAGAAATTCGCGGCGCTGAAGGAAGGTATCGAAACACACTGTCCCGGTATGATCATCCAGTTCTCGACCGGCGGGCGGTCGGGGGCGGGCCGGACGCGGGGCGGCATGCTGCCCCTGCGGCCCGACATGGCGTCGCTTTCGGTGGGGTCGAACAATTTCCCCACCCGCGTCTACGAGAACCCGCCGGAACTGGTGGACTGGCTGGCCTCGGAAATGCTGAACTTCGGCGTCAAGCCGGAGATCGAGGCGTTCGATCTGAGCCATATTCTGAAGGCAAAGCAGATGGCCGACGCAGGCCAGCTGGCGGGCACTCCCTATATTCAGTTCGTAATGGGGGTGAAAAACGCCATGCCGGCGGACAGGGATGTATTCGATTATTACGTCCGCACCGTTCACCGGCTGTTCGGAGAAGACGCGCCGTGGTGCGCGGCCGGCATCGGGGCCAATCAGCTGACGCTGAACGAATGGGCAATTGCTGCGGGCGGGCACGCGCGCACCGGGCTGGAGGACAATGTCCGGCTTGACCGGGACACGCTGGCCCCGTCCAACGCCGCATTGGTGAGACGCACCGCCGAGATCTGCGCAGCAAACAGCCGCCCGGTTGCGACCTGGCAGGAGGCGCGGCGCATTCTGGGACTGCGCGTGCCGGCGGCCGAAACGCCTGCGGAGGCGGCGGTCGTGTCGAGCCTCAGCCTCTGCCTTTAGTTCCGGCTGCCTGTGGCGATGGCCTGGTCGGCGCCGGGAACCGTGCTTTTGATCGGCTTCTGAATCACGCGGCTCCCGCCACGCAAGCAAGGGGCCGCGAACCTCTGTTGGCTTTACGGCGCCGCGCGACTGTTTTTCTTCTTCAGTCCTGAGCTTCTTTGCCTTTACGGCTGGTTTCCATTGGAGCTGCCACCAGGGCGTGGGGCGTCAGAAAATTGCAGCGGGCAGCCAGGTGGCAAGGCTTGGGACCAGCCAGACCATCAGAACGCCAAGCGCCTGCAGCCCGATGAACGGAACTACTCCTTGATAGATGTGGCTGGTGGTCACTTCCTTGGGCGCGGCGCCGCGCAGGTAGAACAGCGAGAAGCCGAACGGCGGGGTCAGAAAGCTGGTTTGCAGGTTGATCGCTATCAAAATACCCAGCCAGACCGGGTCATGCCCCATCAGGATCAGCGTCGGCGTGACCAGCGGCAGCACGATCACCGAGATCTCGACGAAATCGAGGAAAAAGCCCAGCACGAAGATGAACAGCATGCAGAACAGCAGCGCCCCGGAGGGTCCGCCCGGCATGTTGCCGAGGATATGCGCCACCCGCTCTTCGCCGCCCAGGCCGATGAACACCAACGAGAACATGCCCGCGGCCAGGATGGTGGCAAAGATCATTGCCGTCATTGTCGTGGTCGAGGTCACGGCCTCGTGCAGAATGCGCTGTTTCAGCCCGCTGCGCAGGGCGGCGATCACCGCGATGGCTCCGGCTGCGGCCAGCAGCGCATAAAACATCCCCGCCGCAAAATCGCCGCTGCTGAGGTCGCTGCGCTGCAGGCGGATGGGATGCAGGCCGGACAGGATGCCCAGCAGGATCAGCGCAGCAGCCCCCAGCAGGATAAGCCGGACCGGGCCGCCGGCGCGGACGCCGGCCATAAGCAGGGCGCCGATGGCGCCGACAGAGGCGGCTTCGGTGGGGGTTGCAACGCCGCCGAGGATGGCGCCGAGCACGGCAAAGATCAGCAGGATCGGCGGCACGACGGCGCGCACGACCTCGACGCGGCCGGGGCGGGCCAGGTCAGCCGGGGCAGAGGGCATATCCTGTGGACGCAGGAAACCCCGGATTAGAATATAGAGAAGGTACAACACCACCAGCACCAGCCCGGGCAACAGCGCCGCGGCAAAGAACTGGCCAACGGACAGCGCCTCGACCGAGAATTTTCCCTGTTCGTATTGCGCCTGCTGGTAGGCATTGGACATCACGTCGGCGAGGATGATCAGCAGGGTCGAGGGCGGGATGATCTGCCCCAGGGTGCCAGCCGTGCAGACAATTCCGGAAGCCACCCGCGGGTTGTAGCCCGCGCGCAGCATGGCGGGCAGGGCGATCATGCCCATCGCCACAACGGTCGCACCGACGATACCGGTTGAGGCCGCCAGCAGAGCCCCGACCAGCACCACCGAAATGCCCAATCCACCCTTCAGCTGGCCGAACAGCCGCCCCATTGTGTCCAGCAGCTCTTCGGCGATGCGGCTCTTTTCCAGGATCGCACCCATCAGCACAAACAGAGGGATGGCGATCAGCACCTGGTTGCTCAGCAGTCCAAAGGCGCGCTGGCCCAATGCCCCCAGCAGCGAGATGTCCATCACCCCCAGCGCCCAGCCGAGATAGGCAAACAGGATCGCAATGCCCGCAATGGAGAAGGCCACCGGGAACCCCATGAGGATCGCTGCCATCAGGGCCGCGAACATGACCAGGTCGAGATATTCCGTCATTGGGGGGCTCTTTCGGAGAACAGGCGGATCAGCAGGGCGATGGATTGCAGCATGACCAGCACGCAGAAGGCGGGGATCAGCGACTTCAGCAGGAACACAGCCTCAAGGCCGCCGACGGCGATCGGGCCTTCGAGGATGGCCCAGGAATTGCGCACCGAGGGCCAGGACCAGTAGAGCAGGGCTGCCATCGAGGGCAGCAGCAGCACCAGATGGCCGAAGATGTCGATGCGGCGCTGGGTGCGGGGGCTGAGGCCCGCATAGAACACATCCACGCGCACATGCTTGTCGACCAGCAGCGTGTAGCCCGCCGCCAGCATGAACAGGGCGGAATGCATGTAGAGGACGCTTTCCTGCGCCGCGATGGAGTTCACCCCGAACACGTAGCGCCCGACCACAATGGCAAATTGCGCCAGCACCATCAGCAGCGCCAGCCAGCGTATCCCCATTGCCAGACCCCGGTTGAGGCCGTCCAGCGCCTCCGCAACCCGTAGCATCCTGCGTCTCTCCCCCATCAAAAAGCCGGCGCCCGGTCACCCGGATGCCGGCGGTCTTTGCAAAGCTCAGTAGCCCATCACCGAGGCACGGGCGTTCATCTGGCCGTTGTCGGCATAGGTCATGTAGCCGCCGACGCTGTCGCGGTAGGAGAGGAAGCTTTCAGTGATGCGGCGCACCAGCTCGTCCTCGTCCTCCTGCAGCTCGGCGATCACTTCCTTGGCGGCTGCGCCCATTGCGGCGATCACGTCCTCGGGGAACATTTTCACCTGCACGCCGTCCTCTTCCACCATCTTCTTCAGCGCCAGCGCGTGTTTGGTGGTGTATTCGGTCCAGACCGGGTTGTAGAGGCTCTCACAGGCCATCGTCACCACCTGTTGCAGGTCTTCCGGAAGTTCCGCGAACACATTGGCGTTGACGCCGCATTCCTCGGCCGAGGAAGGCTCGCCCACGCCCGGCCAGTAGTAGTTCTTGGCGACCTGATAGTAGCCGAGAGCGCTGTCGGTCCAGGGGCCGATGAACTCGCCCGCGTCCAGCGCCCCGGTTTGCAGGCCCTGGAACATCGCCGGGCCGCTGGTGGCCTCCGCTGCCATGCCCAGTTTCGATGCCATTTCCGAGGCCAGGCCGGTAGTGCGGAACTTGAGTCCCTTCAGGTCTTCGGCGGAGTTGATCTCGGTCTTGAACCAGCCGCCCCACTGCGGTCCGGAATTGCCGCACAGGAACGGCTTGATGCCGAAACGGCCGTACATCTCGTCATAGAGCGCCTGGCCGCCGCCGTGATACATCCAGCCGACCTGCTCATCTGCGCGCAGGCCGAACGGCTGCGAGCCGAACAGCAGGATGCCCTTGGACTTGGAGCCCCAGTAAGCCGGCACCGCATGATACAGCTCGGCAGTGCCTTCGGAGACGGCATCGAACACGCCGCGGCCCGGAACCAGTTCGCCGGCGGCAAACAGCTTCACCTCGATCCGGCCGCCCGACAGCGTGGTGATCCGGTCCGCCAGCATTTGTGCCGCCACGCCGGGACCGGGCAGGTTTTTCGGCCAAGCAGTGACCATCTTCCACTGCATCTTGCCCTGGGCGATGGCCGGGCTGGCCAGCGCCGTGGCCGCTGCGCCCAAAGCGCCGGCCTTCAGAAACTTCCGTCTTTGCATGTTCCATTCCTCCGTCTGTCGGTGGATCTGCGGTGGCCGCTGGCCGGTGGCGCAGACTCGGTCTTGTTTTGTAAGTGCTTTACATTAATATGTAGCTACATAATATTGTCAATCGTGGTTGGCAGTTCACGTTCGCCTTTTGCCGCGGGATGAAATATGGAGCGGAAACGGCCATTGTCCCGTGTGGTCTGGGGGAGGAATCTTGACGGACAAGCGGCGCCATTCCTGGACGGATATCCGGGACAGCATCCGGAAGATGATCCTGGATTCCACCTACGGGCCCGGGGATAAACTTCCGCGCGATGAAGAGTTTGCGGCCCAATTCGGCTGTGCCCGCTCGACCGTTCACCGCGCCATGCGGGACCTGGCCGAAAGCGGGACGGTGGAGCGGCGGCGCAAGGGCGGCACGATGGTGCGGCGCGATCCGGTCACCCGCGCGACGCTGAATATCCCGATCACCCGGCTTGAGGTCGAACAGAAGGGCAGCGTTTACCAGTATCAGCTGATCCGCCAGTCCGTTCAGATTTCATCCCAGGCCATCATGGCCAATTTCGGCCTGCACGAGGCCCGCCCGATGCTGCGTGTCGAAGCACTTCACCTGGCTGACAACCGGCCCTATATCTTTGAGGACCGTTGGATCTGCCTGGAAACCGTGCCGGAAATCAAAGCGGTCGATCTGACCCGTGAAAGTGCAAATGAATGGCTGGTCCGCCATCGTCCTTACAGCCGGTGCGACTTGCGGCTCTACGCGCGGCCCGGCACCGAAAGCGACAGCGAAGTGCTCCAGAGCAAAACCGGTGACGCACTGTTCGTCATGGAGCGCACCACATGGATCGGGGAGGATCCGATAACCAGCCTGCGCGCTGTGGCGCATCCGGGCTATCAGCTGTTCACTCAGGGGTGATGGCGGCCAGCCTGTTTGCTGCTTTACGTTTCAGGAGGCAAACCCTGTGAAAGCCTCGCGGAGAACAGCTGCTGCGAATAAATTATTCCATAATGATGATTATGTTAAATGATGGCGCCCGCGCCATTACAGGTGCCGCGGCTGCTGCTCAAGAGCGCATAACCGAAAATTGCACCCTCGCGAACCGCATTCTCGCGCGGGTTGCCTTGCGCTGTAGCCACGTCAACCTGTTGGACTTCTGACCTGTTAACGACAGCCAGTACCGCTTATTCCGGTATCTCGGTCTACGGTCCCCTGAACCTATCGGCGGGCAGGTCAAACAGAGCCTATCAAGTCACAAGGAGCGGCCAATTCGACCGCACCCGCTTGCCGCATCGATCGCAACCGGCGTGCAATTCGCAGGGTCCGGTTTCTGGCGCCGGCCCGGCATCCGGCGGATCAGACCAGGAAGAACACCAGCGTCATTCCGGCGCCCGTGGCGGTCACGAAATGGCGCAGCAGATCGGTCCGCACGATCCGGCGGCTCAGCCGCGCGCCGGCGTAACCACCCGCCGCTGCGCCCGCCGCCATCACCAGCGCTTGTTCCCAAGCGATCAGCCCTGCGGTGACAAAGGCAAGCACCGAGGTCAGCGACAGCACCGCCGACAGCATGTTCTTGAGCCCGTTCATCCCGTGAAGGCTGCGGTAGCCGATCATCCCGAACGCGGCCAGCAGCATGATCCCCAGCCCGCCGTTGAAATAGCCGCCATAGACCGACACCGCCAGAATGACCACGGCTGAGCCGCCCGGACCAGCCGTCTCCCCGTCCTGCCGCCTCATCAGCCGCATCAGATGCGGTCCGGCAGCAAACAGCGCCGTGGCGGCCAGCAGAAGCCATGGCACCACCCACAGGAAGGTCTCCCCCGGCGTCACGACCAGCAGAAGCGCCCCGGCAATGCTGCCTGCCGCCGCAATCGCCACCGTACCCCTCAGCCCCAGCCTGCCTTCCGGCCGCAGGTCGCCGCGAAAGCCCCAGGCGCTGCTGATGTAGCCTGGAAGCGCCGTCAGCGCCGCGGTCGCGTTGGCACTGACCGGCGGCACTCCGGCATAGATCAGCGCCGGCAGGGTCAGAAAGGTGCCGCCCCCGGCAACGGCATTCAGCAGCCCCCCGGCGAGTCCCGCCACGAACAGCAGTGCAGTCTCCAGCATTTTTTCATCTCCGTCTTCAGCGGCCCCTGCTTGCCCTCGCATTGATTGGTCTGCAAATTGGTCTGAAATTCGGGAGGACAATATGGCTAGGCAAACCGTGGAAGCGGCAGGCAGCGCGCTGCTGCAACTGCTGGACAGCCTTGCCCCGGCAGCAGGCGACCGCCTGCCGCCCGAACGGGAACTGGCGCAGATGCTGTCCTGCAGCCGCGATACGCTGCGCAAGGCGCTGGCCCGGCTGGAGGCGCAGGGCGAAATCTGGCGCCACGTCGGACAGGGCACCTTCCGCGGCTCGCGCCCGCGGCATCTGCCGCTTCGGGATACCGTGCTGATAGACGGGGTGACACCGCTGGACCTGATGCGCGCACGGCTGCTGGTGGAGCCGCAGATTGCGGCCGAGGCCGCACGGCGGGCCGATGCGGCGGATGCGGACTACCTGCGGCGCAAGGCCGCGGCCGGCCGCAGCGCGCGCGACACCCTGGCCTGCGAACAGGTCGATGATGCCTTTCACCGCGCGGTCGCCCAGGTTTCGGCCAACCCGGTGCTGATCGGCTTCCTGGGCTTTCTTTCGGGCACCCGCCGCCGCACCGCCTGGCAGCGCGAATGGGACCGCACCTACCGCCGGATCGGCGTCGGCGAGTTCCGCAGCCTGCACAGCGACCAGCATCACGCGGTGGCCGAGGCCATCGCCCGGGGCGATCCGGAGGAGGCTTACGCCGCGATGACCCGCCACCTCGGTACGATTGAGGCAGCCTTGCGGCGCGGCCCGCCCGTCTGACCGGCCCTGATCCGGCCCGCTGCCGCCGCGGCTTGCAGCGGCCCCTTCCGTCCCATACGGTCTGTCCTGCCAGATCTGCACCTACCGGACCATGAAAACGCCTTCCCCGACCCCACGTCCGCCCGCCTCTCCCCTGCGCCTGCTGGGCGGCTGGCTGGCCGTTCTGTTCGTGGCGGCCGGGCTCTCGGCGCTGCTGGAACGCCAGAAGCTGCAAAACGAACTGCAGACCGAGGCGCATATCCTCCACCGCCTCGCCTCGCAGCGCGCCGATCAGCACGACGCCCACCTGACCTCTCTGTCCGCCTTGGCCACTGCGGGAGAAGAGGTGCGGCGCGATCTGTTCTTGGATGTCGGCGCCACCATCCTTCGGTTCTACCCGCGCATCACCGCCATCGACCTGGTGCCGCTGGCGGGCGGCGGCTATCTGACCAGCCGCCCCGGCCTGCCGGAGGAAACCGCCGCCATTGTCCGCAGCGCCGCGCGGGCCTCCAGCGGGCAGCTGGTGCTGGCGGCCACACCCAGCGCACCAGGCCACTACCTGCTGGTCAAGCGCAGCCCTAACTCAGACAGCGCACGCTTCGGCCTGGCCTTGCAGATCGATGCCGCCGCGCTGCTGGCCTCCGACAGCGCCTTCTGGTCCCGGCCTTCGGTGTCCCGGACGCTGGACCTGCCCGATGGCACCGGCCTGCTTCAAGGCGGCCCGGCCGCTGACGCTGCCGCGCAATTCGCCAAACCGCTCGGCAGTGCCTCGCAGCCCCTGTCGTTCAGCGCCGGTATTGCGCCCGGCCTCACCGATCTGCTGCCGTTGCAACGGCTGCTGGCGGTGGCGGGTTTCACCTCCCTGCTCTACCTGATCGCCGCGCTCGGCCTGCGCCAGCTGCTGCGGGCGCGGCAGGCCGAAAGCCAGGCCCGGCTGAGCGCGCAGGACGCCCGCCTCGCCCATGCCTCGCGGGTCAACGCCCTGGGCGAAATGGCCAGCGGCATCGCGCATGAGCTGACCCAGCCGCTGACCGCGATCCTCAGCCAGGCCCAGGCCGGGCGGCACCTGGCGGCGCGCGGCGGCGCGGACCAGACCGGCCCGGTGTTCGAGGGCATTGCCAGCCAGGCCAAGCGTGCCTCCGCCATTCTCGGGCGGCTTCGCAGCTGGACCCGGCCGCGCACCGGCCCCGCCGGGCCGGCGCCGGTGCAGGAGGCCATCCGCAGCGTCGAGCTGCTGCTGCGGCCCGAGGCCGGGCGCGCCGGCGTCCGCCTCGCGGTGGATCCGGGGCCGTCCGCAATGACCGTCCGCGCCGACCCGGTCGAGCTGGAGCAGATCCTGTTCAACCTGGTGCGCAACGCCATCGAGGCCGCCGCAGAGAGCGATGAGAAACAGGTCGCGCTCAGAGCCCGGCGCAGCGGCGGCGGGGTGCTGATCGAGGTTGCCGACAGCGGCCCCGGCGTGCCGCCGGAGATCCGCCCGCGGCTGTTCGAACCCTTCGTCACCGGCAAGCCGGACGGCACCGGCCTCGGCCTGGCGCTCTGCCAGCGGCTGGCCGAACGCATGGGCGGCGATCTGTCGCTCGGCGCGGACGCGCCGCAAACCCTGTTCCGCCTGCGCCTGCCGGACGCCGGCGCCCGCCCGGCGGAGGCCGCGGAATGAGCTGCCCGGTTTACCTGGTGGATGACGACGACGCGGTGCGCGAGGCGCTGTCGCTGCTGCTGCGCACCGTCGGCATCGAGGTCCGCGGCTTTGCCGCGCCGGAGGCGTTCCTCAGCGCCCTCGCCACGCTGCCGCCGGGCTGCCTGATCCTCGACATCCGGATGCCGGTGATCTCCGGCCTCAAGCTGCAGGAGCAGCTGCGCGCGCAGGGCGTGGACTGGCCGGTGGTGGTGATCAGCGGCCACGGCGATATCGAGGCCTGCCGCCGCGCCTTCCGCAGCGGCGCCATCGACTTTCTCAGCAAGCCGGTGGACGAGCACGACCTGATCGACGCCATCCAGCGCGGCCAGGCCGAGCTGGAGCGCAGCCGCCGCCAGGCGTCGGAAACCGACGAGGCCCGGCGCCTGCTCGCGCGGCTGACGGGACGCGAAGCCGAAGTTCTGGAGATGATCGCCAAGGGGCTGACCACACGGCAGATCGCCGGGGTGCTGGACCTGTCGCCGCGCACCGTCGACAGCCACCGGGCGGCGATCGGCACCAAGGCCGGCACCACCTCCGCCGCCGAGCTGACCCGGCTCTGGCTGGAGGCGCACGGCACTCCGTAGAACTACCGAGAGCGCTGCAAGCCCTACCAATTCCCGGCCGGCGGATGCGCCGCTAGGGTGCCCCCATCAGACATGAAGGAGGACCGCAATGATCCGCAAACTGACCCTCGCCGCCGCCTTGCTGGCCCCGGTTGCCGCCGCCGCGCAGGAGCTGCCGACCGCCCCCTACCTGCCGCTGGAGATGGCACAGACCGCGGCGCAGGCCGCGGTTGATGCCTGCGCCGCCGAAGGCCACAATGTCAGTGTCGCCGTCGTCGCCCGCAGCGGCGTGACCAAGGTGATACTGCGCGCCGACAACGCCGGGCCGCACACCGTCGGCAGCAGCACCGGCAAGGCCTTCACCTCCGCCAGCATGGGCCGCGACACCGCCGGCCTGGCGGGCTTTATCGGCAGCAACCCGCAGAACGACGGGCTGCGCGACATGGACAGCCGCCTGGTGATCCAGGCCGGCGGCCTGCCGATTCGCATCGGCGGCGCGCTGGTGGGCGGCATCGGCGCCGGCGGCGCGCCCTCGGGCGACATCGACGCCACGTGCGTTCGCGCGGGCCTGGACGCCATCGGCGCCGAATAAACCGCGCACGGAACCCGCGGCCGCCCACTTCCGGGCGGCCGCACGCCAAGGAGGACCCTGCAAATGCTGCGCATATTGCTGAGCCTGATACTGCTGGCGGCACCCGCCGTGCAGGCGCAAACCCCGCCGTCCGCCGCTGATCTGGCAGGCTACGGGGGGGGTCACCTTGCGGCCCACGAGGACAATGCCGCTGCCATCCGCCGCCTTGCCGCCGCAGGGGCGGATCCTGATGCCCGGGACCGTGCCGGACGGACTCCGGCGCATGTCGCCGCTTTCGCCTCCAGCGATGAGGCGCTGCGGGCCCTGGCCGAGGCCGGCGGCGACATGAACGCGCTGGAAAACCGGTTCTATGACGTGCTCACCATCGCCGCGGTCGCCGATGATCCCGAGATGGTTTCGCTGGCGCTGGAACTGGGCAACCGCGCTGATCTGATCACCAGCGTCTATGACGGCACCGCGCTGATCGCCGCTGCCCATCTGGGCCACCATGAGGTGGTCCGGCGCCTGATTGCCGGCGGCGCGCCGCTGGATCATGTCAATAACTTGGGGTGGACCGCGCTGATGGAGGCGGTGGTGCTAGGCGACGGCGGGCCGGATCACACCGCCACCGTGCATGCCCTGGTCGGGGCCGGAGCCAACGCAGCAATTGCCGATTTCGACGGCGTCACCCCGTTGCAGCATGCCGAGGCCCGCGGCTTTGCGGATATTGCTGCCATACTCCGGGGCAGCAGTCAGTAGCTCTACGGCAGGGGCCGGAACAGGGCTGTTTCAGCGGCCGCCCTGCAGCCCGCCGGAATCACAGGAATTCAGTGCAGCAGGCTGTTTGCTCCGATCAGGATCGATGCCGCAACAAAGGCTGTCAGGGCTATCGAAAACACCCCTGCGCAGACGCCTGCCAGCACTATTATCCCGTCCCGCTCGACCAGCCCGATGCTTGCGACGAACAGGGCAATTGCGGGAAACCAGCCGCTGAGCGGCAAGGGCACGAACAGCGCCAGAGACACCAGGAACAGCAAACAGCCGATGAACTGCTCCCGCTTCGGATGGAAGACCGCAGGAAGACGCGGGCGGGCAATGCGTTCCAGCCGCCGGGAAACCGGCCGCAGGCGCAGGACATTGCGGCGCATGGCCTCCAGAGGAATCCGGATCCGCGCAATTCTTTTCGGCAGGCGGACGCTGGAGAACCCCAGGCTCAACTGACCGCAGAAGATCAAAAGCGGAATGGCGGTGATCAGTGTCGCCCCCGGCGGCAACGGAAGCAAATTGATCAGGCAGGACAGCAGAATGGCCCAGCCAAAGGACCTGTCGCCCAATTGCTCCAGAATCGCGCCGAGGAACATTTCATTTCCGCTTGGATGACCGCGTATCACGCGAAGCAGCGTGAACGACAGAGACCGCTTTTTGGCCAGCCTCGCGGTGCCCGGATAGGGGCAGCCAGGAACAGCTTTCACTCTCGCCTCTTAAAATGAACCGCGCACGAAGCCTGCTTAGCCGCTTCGCGGCGTCACAACAACCGCCAAGCGGTGCCTCTGAGTTTGCAGACCGGCCGCATGGCAGCGGTGCCGGGTAAATCAGAATCATCGCACCCGCCTGCTGGCCTGATCCGCAGGAGCTTCTGTCCCGGCCGCCGCAGTGACCGCCAACAGCCTCGGAAAGTGATCTAGGCTCTGGACTCATTGAGTTTCAAAGCCAGTAGATTACGAGTGCTGCAAGCGCAATTGCTAAGTGGAAGACTTTTGGGCATCTGTCGTATCGTATCGTATCGTATCGTATCGTGTCGCGACTCGCCGCCAGTCCTTCAGCCTGCCGAACATAATCTCAATGCGGTTGCGCCGCTTATATCGGCGTTTGTCGTATCTGGTGGCTTTCTTGCGCTGCTTTCGGCCGGGATGGCAGGCGCGTATCCATTTGTCCTTCAACGCTTCTATAACCCAATCGGCATCATTTCTGCGATCTCCGAGAAGCCACTGGACGTCTGGCAGCCCACTCAGAAGCGCCTTTGCGTCGGTGTAATCACTCACCTGCCAGGCGGTCACGAACAGGTTCAGTGAACGCCCCTGGCTGTCACAGATTGCGTGCAGCTTGGTGTCCATTCCACCCTTGGCGCGCCCGATCAGCTGTCCGCGTCCCCTTTTTTGACCCCGAGACTGGCGGCTGACCACAATGAAGGCAAGACCGTCATAATTGACGCATCATATCTCAAGGCACACGGGACAGCGACCATCGAATATGACAAGTGGCGAAACCGGGTGTAGATCATGTTCGGCAGGCTGAAGGACTGGAGGCGCATCGTGACCCGCTCCGGCAAATGTCCGCAGGTATTCCACTTAGCAATCGCTCTTGCCGCCCTCGTCATCTACTGGCTTTGAAACTCAATGAGATGCTGTAACGGGGAGCTTGCCTGCTGACAGGTCAGTTGCCAGTCCAGCCATCATCTGAGCGAAGCCCGCCATTGACGCTCCATCGCTACAAGGGTGGTGCAAGGCCTTGTGCGGGCCGTATACCTTCGGTGCCTCTTGCCAGCGCAAGCCATTGCGATTGATGAAGACAATCCTGCCCAGCACGCTCCGGTCATCGGCCCGAGGCTCGCCATGCGACATTGGGAAATACGGCGCCAGTCGCGCCAACTGCGCACCGGTCAGCCAACAAGAGATCAGAAAGGTCACCGCTCGATTTGCGTCCGGTGAATCATGACGATCAATCAAGATCAATGGAATCTGAACCTCAATTGCAGCGCTTGCCTGGCCCAATTTCCGCAGGGTGCAACAAAGACCCGGTAGATAAAGCGAACGGGAAATGCCGCGGGCGCTTGCCCGCGGCGGCAGGGTCAGGCCTTCATCGGCTGGCCAGCCACATAGGTCTGTACGATGGAGCGGTCGTCACCCAGGGTCTGCAGGATGAACAGTTCCTCGGACAGGGTCTCCGCCCGCTGCATCCGCAGGTCCATCGCGTGCGTGGCGCGGGAATCCAGCACCACAATATCGGCTTCGGTGCCGGCTTCCAGCGTGCCCACCTTATCCTCCAGCCCCAGCGCCACCGCGTTGCCGCGGGTTATCCAATGGAAAGCGCGCAGCGGGTGCAGCTTCTGGTTCTGCAATTGCAGAACTTTGTAGCCCTCATTCAGGGTCTGCAGCATCGAATAGCTGGTGCCGGCGCCGATGTCGGTGGCGATAGCATTGGTGATGCCGCGCCCGCGCAGGCCTGCGTCGTCAAAAAGCCCGCTGCCCAGGAACAGGTTGGAGGTCGGGCAGAACACCGGCTTGGCTTTGGTCTCCGCCAGTGCATCGATCTCGCGCGGCTGCAGGTGGATGGAATGGCCCAGCAGCATTTTTTCGGTCAGCAGCCCGTAGGACTGGTAGACGTCCAGATAATCGCGCGCCTGCGGGTACAGTTCGGCGGTAAAGGCGATCTCGTCGTGGTTTTCCGACAGGTGAGTCTGCACGTAGCAATCCGGGTGCTCCTGCACCAGCGCGCCCGCTATCTCCATCTGACCGGCGGTGGAGGTGATGGCAAACCGCGGGGTAATCGCATACATGCCCCGGCCTTTGCCGTGGTATTTCGCGATCAGCTCCTTGGTGTCGTCATAGCCGCTGACTGGCGTGTCCAAGAGGCCCTCGGGCGCGTTGCGGTCCATCAGGACCTTGCCGCCGATCATCCGCATGTTGCGGCGGGCGGCTTCGGTGAAATAGGCCTCGGCGGAAGTCTTGTGGACCGAGCAGTAGGCCACCGCGGTGGTGGTGCCGTGGCTGGTCAGCAGGTCAAAGAAATGCCCGGCCATCTCGGCACTGTGGCCTGCATCGGCAAAACGGACCTCCTCCGGGAAGGTGTAGTTGTTCAGCCATTCCAAGAGCTGCGAGCCCCAGGAAGCGATCACCTGCACCTGCGGGAAATGCAGGTGGGTGTCGATGAAGCCGGCCATCAGGATGTTCGGGCGGTGGTCGATCACCTCCGCATCCGCCGCCTGCTGGGCGAGGTCGCCATAGCTTCCCTTGGCCAGGATCATGCCGTCCGCGACCAGCAGCGCGCCGTCCTCGATGAACTCATAGGCGCTGGTGTCCTGGGGGTCTTGCGGCTCGGCGGTGAAGGAAAGCACCCGGCCGCGCAGCAGCGTCTGTTTCGATGTCATGTCGTTGTTGTCCTTGGTTCGCAGGCAGGGAGCGCGCGGCCCCCTGCCCATTGTCACTTGGGTGTCATGTTAGATTATTCGCCGGCCGGCAGGTGCGGCACGTGGGGTTTCACACCGTCCTCCTCAGCTTCCTCATGCTCCTCGGCCTTGTGGAAGATCGGGTAGATGAACAGGAAGCCGGCGGCGATCAGGTAGCCTAGTGCGATACCGCTGAACTCCGGCCAGTGCAGGCTGGCGGAGTGGATTACGCCGACCAGTGACATCAGAGCTGCCGCCAGGGCAAAGCCGCCCGCGTTGCGGAAATCGCCGTCGATCACGCTGGCCACGATGGCGCCCCAGATCAGACCGGTCAGGATTGCACCCTGGCTGAGGGCCAGATGGCCTTCGTAATGCGCCCCCTGCTGCAGCAGCGCTGCGGTCAGTTCCGGGTCGCCCAGCTGCGCCATGCCGGTGGCACCCAGTGCGCCCAGGGCACCGGCCAGCGCGCCCCATTTCACCACCAGGAACGCGGAGACATGCGGCATCATCGCGATGGTCACGGCGGCGATGTGGTCGGTCTTCACCGAATGCGCGGTATTGGTCACCAGGCTCAGCGCCACGAACACCAGCACCGGCGCGGCCGCGGCCACGGGGATCAGGTTGTTGAGGAACGCCAGGAGGCCGAAGAAGGCGGCAAAGGGGATCACCAGCCCGACGCCGATGATATAGCCGGACCGCGCGCCCATCCGCTTATAGGCCGGGTGGCCGATATAGGCGGTGGTCGGGAACGGCGAGCCGAAGACCGCACCGATCATGGTGCCGACGCCGTCGGTGACCTGGCACAGGCCCACCGGATAGTGGTCGCCCGCCGCTTCGGCGCTTTCGACGTTGTTCATGGTTTCGATGAAGTTGTAGACCTGCACCGGCACCAGGACCAGGAACAGCTCCGGGTTGGCAAACAGATGCTGGATACCGGCAATCAGGTCACCGAAATACGGGACCGGCAGGTAGACACCCACGCCCTCAAAGGAGACCGAGGCCTCGCCCATGCCAAGCGCCACGACGGTACCCACGATCAGCGCGAGAAGACCGGCGGGAATGTTGAACGGCAGCCGGTGGCGGCCGACCAGGCCCCACAGGATGATGATCATCGAGGCAAAGCCGATGAACGGATTCTCGAAAATCGTCGCCAGCGGCACGGTGCCGATGAACACCAGGGCAATACCGCAGAGGGTGCCGAGCATACCGGCGCGCGGGGTCACCCGCTTGAGCCAGGGGCCGACGATGGCACCAAGGCCTGCAACGATGCCGCCCATGAAGCCCGCGCCGATGCCCACCTGCCAGGCCAGCATGGCGTCATTGGTGGACCAGTAGATCGGGCCGATCACGCCGAACAGATAGACGAACATCACCGGGGTCGAGATGCCATAGGGCAGCGCGGTCACGTCGCGCCCTTCTTTCTCAGCGATGTGCTTGGCCAGCCAGGTATAGACCGCGATACCGGCCAGGATCGCCACTGCGGCGCCGGGCACGATGCGGCCAAACACGATGTCGGCCGGCATGTTGAAGACAAACTGACAGATGCCGGAAAGCACGATCAGGTTGATCAGGTTGTCGGTGAACAGCGCCCAGAATGCACTGAAGTCATTCCGCGCGAACAGTTTGTACGTATAGCTCCGCCCTGTGGTCATGGCGGCCTCCTCCTATCAGAGGACGCAGTCCTTACCGGCTGATTGCTCCAGCCGGGTCTCCCTCTGCGTCCGGTTGCTTGCCCGTTCCGGGCAGGTCTGTGCCCCTTGCGGGGGCGGACGCGGCAGTTTCAGAGGTCAAATCAGCGATCACTTCCGCCGCCACGAAGGCTGCGATGACGCTGGGCCGCTTGTCGCGGCTACCGCTTGCCCCGATGGGGCAGATGAGACGGTCGGTTCCCAGACCGTCGCAATGGTCCCGGCACCAGCGGCGGAACTTCTCCCGCTTGGTGGCCGATCCGATCAGGCCGACATAGCCCGCATCGCCGCGCTGCAGGGCAGCGGAGGCTAGCAGGAAATCGAGCGCGTGATCATGAGTAAGAACGATGAACGCACTGCCCGCCGGGGCGGTGGCGATGTCGATCTCAGGAATAGCGCTTTGGCGGACTTCCACATCCGCGTTGCACAGGGCCAGCTCTTCGGCGCGCTGGTCAACCAGGATGCAGCGCACCGGCATATGCTGGAACAGATCCGCCAGCGCCCGGCCCACATGGCCAGCGCCCATCACATAGACATGCGGCAGCGCCTGGTCCTCGGCCTGCTGGCGGGCAATGGCGTCCTCGCGGTCGGCCTGGCGCATCTGCGCCAGCGACATTTCCACTCTTCCGCCGCAGCACTGGCCGATCTCCGGCCCCAGCGGCACATCCAGCGTGTCGCTGATCACATGCTGCTTCAGCATCCGCCGGGCGTGGTCGATGGCGATGTATTCCAGCTGGCCGCCGCCAATGGTGCCCCACAGGCCTTCCGCCGCCACAAACATGCAGGTGCCGGTTTCGCGCGGGGAGGACCCGCGAACGCGGGTCAGCGCGACCTGCACCACACGGCTGTGGCTTGCCAGAAAACCCTGGAGGGAGAGGCGGCGGGTCATCGCTCAGCCCTGCCCTTTGAGCGTTTCGATCGCCATCAGCACGCGCTCCGGCGTGGCCGGCGCATCCAGGCGCGGGCAGACCTTGTAGTCCGCGGTGCTGGCAACCGCCATCGACAGCGCCTCGAACACCGAGATGCCCAGCATGAACGGCGGCTCGCCCACGGCCTTGGACCGCTTGATCGTGCGCTTCTTATTCACCGACCATTCGGCCAGCTGCGTATTGAAGATGCGCGGCCGGTCAGACGCCAGCGGGATCTTGTAGGTCGAGGGCGCATGGGTGCGCAGGCGGCCCTCGCCGTCCCACCACAGTTCCTCGGTGGTCAGCCAGCCCATGCCTTGGATGAAGGCACCCTCCACCTGGCCCTTGTCCAGGATCGGGTTCAGCGAGCGGCCCACGTCATGCAGGATGTCGGTGCGCTCCACCCGGTATTCGCCGGTCAGCGTATCGACGGAGACTTCCGAGCAGGACGCGCCATAGGCGTAGTAGAAGAAGGGCTGCCCCTTGCCCGCCGCGCGGTCCCAATGGATTTCCGGCGTCTTGTAGAACCCCGCCGCCGACAGGTGGACGCGGGCCATATAGGCCTCTTTCACCAGCGTGTCGAAGGGGATCACCTCGCTGCCAACCCGCACGCGGTTGGGCAGGAATTGGACTTCCGCCTCGGAGACTTCATACTTTTCAGCCGCGAACTTGGTCAGCCGGGCAATGATCTGCTCCGCCGCATCCAGCGCCGCCATACCGTTCAGGTCCGACCCGGACGAGGCCGCGGTGGCCGAGGTGTTCGGCACCTTCTCGGTGGTAGTCTTGGTGATCTTGATGCGCTCGAAATCCACCTGGAAGGCATCGGCCACAACCTGCGCCACCTTGGTGTTGAGGCCCTGCCCCATCTCGGTGCCGCCGTGGTTCAGGTGGATCGAGCCGTCATTGTAGACATGGATCAGCGAGCCCGCCTGATTGTACCAGGTTGCAGTGAAGGAAATGCCGAATTTCACCGGGGTCAGAGCAATGCCCTTCTTGATAATCTTCGACTCCTTGTTGAAGGCGATGATCTCCTCGCGGCGCTTGCGGTACTCGGCGTTTTCTTCCAGCTCCCCGATCAGCCGGTCGAGGATGTTGTCCTCCACCTTCTGATGATAGGGCGTCAGGTCGCGGCCCTCTTCGCCATAGAAGTTGGCCTTGCGCACATCCAGCGGGTCCTTGCCGAGGGCATAGGCGATTTCCTCGATGATCCGCTCCGCTGCAACCACACCCTGCGGGCCGCCAAAGCCGCGGAAGGCGGTGTTTGAAACCGTGTTGGTCTTCATCGGGCGGCTTTTCAGCCGCACGTTCGGGTAGAAATAGGCGTTATCCGCATGGAACAGCGCGCGGTCGGTGACCGGACCGGACAGGTCCGAGGAATAACCGCAGCGCGCGGCAAAGCCGCCCTCGACCGCCTGAATGCGGCCCGCATCGTCAAAGGCCACGTCATAGTCGATCACGAAGTCATGGCGCTTGCCGGTGGCGGTCATGTCCTGATCGCGGTCCGGGCGGATCTTGACCGGGCGGTTGTGCTTCTTCGCAGCAATTGCAGCCACCGCGCAGAACAGGTTCATCTGGCTTTCCTTGCCGCCAAAGCCGCCGCCCATCCGGCGCACGTTGACGGTCACCGCGTTGTTCGCCACGCCCAGAACATGCGCCACCATATGCTGCGCCTCGCTCGGGTGCTGGGTGGAGCAATGCACGGTCACATCTTCGTCTTCGCCGGGGATGGCAAAGGCGATGTGGCCCTCCAGATACATATGATCCTGGCCGCCGACGGTCATCTGCGCCTGAATGCGGTGGGCAGCGCCCTTACGCCCAGCTTCCACATCGCCGCGCTCCAGCTTCAGCGGGTCGGTGATCATCGGATAACCGGCCTCCTGCGCCTGGACCGGGTCCAGGGCGTGCGGCAGCACCTCGTAATCCACCTGCGCCAGCTCAGCCGCACGGCGGGCGGCATCGCGGGTTTCGGCGATGACCGCAAACATCGGCTGGCCGTGGAATTCGACTTTCTCGGTCGGGAACACCGGCTCGTCATGCTTGCCGGTGGGGCTGATGTCGTTGACACCGGGAATGTCATCGGCGGTCAGCACATCCACCACGCCGGGCGCAGCGCGCACTGCTGACAAATCGATGCCTTTGATATTGGCATGCGCCACGGTGGAGACACCCAGGTAGGCGTGCAGTGTGCCATAGGGCTCGGCGATATCGTCAGTGTATTCGGCGCGGCCCGTCACGTGCTTGATGGCGCTGTCGTGCTGGCGGTCATGGTGAACGGCGCCGCTGATGGTCTGATGGTCTTTCATCTCAAAATCTCCTCAGGCGACGGCCAGCCGGACGGCACCGGCGGTTCCCGCGTCATGTTCCAGGTAGAAGCGGCGCAGCAGGTTGCTGGCCGTCAGCGACCGGTAGTTCGAAGAGGCGCGCCAATCGCTGAGCGGGGTGAAGTCTTGCTTCACCGCTTCCGCTGCGTCCTCAAAAGCGGCCTCGCTCCAGGACTGGCCCACCAGGGCCGCCTCGGCGCCGGCTGCACGTTTGGGCGTTGCGGCCATGCCGCCGAATGCGATGCGCGCAGAGGTGATCATGCCGTCCTTCACGGTGACGCTGACACCCGCCGCAACCGAGGAGATATCCTCGTCCCGGCGCTTGGAAATCTTGTAGGCGGCGTCGATCTGCCCGTCCCGGCGCAGCGGGATGCGGATCGAGGCGACGAAATCGCCCGGCTCGCGGTCCTGCTTGCCGTAGTCGATAAAGAAATCCTCCAGCGGCAGCGTGCGCGAACCGCCCTTCTTCTGCAGCGTCACCTCGGCGCCCAGCGAGATCAGTACCGGCGGGGTGTCCCCAATGGGCGAGCCGTTGGCGATATTGCCGCCGATGGTGCCCATGTTGCGCACCTGCCAGCCGGCGATGCGGTCCCAGTAGGCGCTCAGATGCGGGAAAGCATCGCGGATCGCCGCTTCGCTCTCGGTATAGGTGACGCCGGCACCGATGATCAGCGCCTCATCCGTCAGCTCAACCGCCTTCAGCTCCTCCAGGTGGGCGACAAACACCACCGGAGAAATCGGCTTCATGAACTTGGTGACCCACAGGCCCACATCGGTGGAGCCGGCAACAATGGTCGCCTTGGGATTCTCGGCCAGCACCTCTGCCAGATCCGCCGCATCCAGCGGCAGGATGGCGCGGTCGTCCTCGGGGCCGGTCACAACGCGGGCCTGCGGCTGGATCGCCTTCAGCTTGGCGGTCAGGCTCTCACGCTCGGTGGTCAGGTAATCATTGGCCGGGGTGCCGTACTGGTTCACCGCAAGTGCTGCCTTCACGATCGGCTCATAGCCGGTGCAGCGGCACAGATTGCCCTGCACGGCGGTCTCCACTTCCGCTTCGTTGGGCTGCGGGTTTTCCATCCACAGCGCATAAAGCGACATCACGAAACCCGGGGTGCAGAAGCCGCATTGGCTGCCGTGGTACTCCACCATCGCCTGCTGCACCGGGTGCAGACGGCCCTTGGGGCCGGACAGATGCTCAACCGTCACAACGTGGCAGCCATTGAGAGACGCCAGGAAACGGATGCAGGCGTTCACCGCCTCGTAACGCAGCGCGCCATTATGAAGACGGCCCACCAGCACGGTGCAGGCGCCGCAGTCGCCCTCGGCGCAGCCTTCCTTGGTGCCGGTCAGGCGCTTCTCCAGCCGGAGGAAATCCAACAGGGTCGTGGTCGCCTTCACGTCCTTGACCGAAAGCTCCCGCCCGTTCAGCAGAAAGCGAATGTCGTTTTGATGTTCCATCTGGCCTCCAAGTAGTCGCTGGACAGCTTCTAATTCTGTTCAGTCATTTTTACCTTGTCCGACTGCCCCGGTTAACGGCCGCAATCGCGAAAGGCTTTCAACACCCTGTTGAAAATGGTTAGGCTAATAGGTGCCGGAACCGGCGTGTCTGCCGCCTGCCGCGGTAAAGGGCAAGCGGCGGATGCGCCCCGTAAAGGTCTGTGAACCATGTCTTATCTGGAATCCCTGCGGGTGTTTACCCGAGTCGTCGAACTGGGCAGCATCACCTCCGGCGGGCGCGACCTGCGGCTGACTCCTGCGGTCGCCAGCAAGCGCATCAAGGAGCTTGAAAAGCACCTTGGTGTCCGTTTGTTCAACCGCACCACGAGATCGCTGACCCCGACCGAGGTCGGGCAGCTGTTCTATGCCGAAGCCAAAAAGGTGCTCGAATCGATTGAGGACGCCGAGACGGTGGTTTCCCAGTTTTCAGCTGCACCGCGCGGGGTGATCCGGGTGACCGCGCCCCTGGGTGTCGGCCGCCGCATTATCGCGCCGCTGGTGCCGGGATTTGTCGAGGACTATCCTGCGACCGAAATCCGGATGCGGATGTCGGATCGAAAGGTTGATATCCTGGCCGACGGGCTGGATGTGGCTTTCTTTATCGGCACCCCGCACGACTCCACCCTGAAGATGCGCAAGATCGCCGATTGCGCCAGGGTGCTGTGCGCCGCGCCGGAGTATCTGGAGCGCCACGGCACCCCTCAGGTGCCGGAGGATCTGCTGACCGGCCACAATTGCCTGCTGCTGCGCTACCCGCGATCGCCCGAATATTTCTGGACGCTGTCGACCCCGGAGGGGCCGCGCAAGCTGGAGGTGTCGGGAAAGTATGACGCCGATGACAGCGATGTGCTTACAGGCTGGGCGCTTGACGGGCGCGGCATCGTCAACAAGCCGCGGTTCGACGTGGCCGCGCATCTGCGCAGCGGCGCCTTGGTCGAGGTGCTGCCGGACACACCGCCTGAGGCGACGATCTTCGGCTGCCTTTACCCGCACCGGAAACTGCAGGACCCCAAGATCCGGCTATTCGTGGATTATGCAGTGAAACAAGGGCTCGCCGCCTTCCGGCGCATCGAAACCGGGAACTAGTCTCCCGGCGGCACGAGGGAAAAAGGCGGTTCTTAGTGAACCGCCTTCAAGTTTTGGAGCACCTGGAGTTGCATCAGCAGCGGCCGGGCTTTTCCTTGCAGTAGATAACGTTTGCTGCGGCGCCGACCGCTGCGCCGGTCACCAAATTGCCGTCCAGAAGGGCAGAACCCGCCGCACCGGCACCGGCACCGTAAAGAAGCTGCTCGCCTGTCGTATCTCCGCAGGCAGCAAGGCCAGTGCAGATGGCAAATCCGATTGCGATGGTTTTCCGAAGCATTTTGTATCCTCCTCGACTGCCGGTTTCCGACAATCATCCGTGGTCCCGAACGGAGTGCCCCCGGAATCCGGTGCAGGGGCCGGGGTGTGCCGGTGAGGAGTTAGAATTGTGTTTCAGCTCACCAGAGCGCTATGCGCCCCACCCTTTGGGGCAAACCCGTTTTCAAGAAGAACGCGTGAGGTCTGCAAATGGTTCCAGCCCGTCCTGTCATCCCCGCGCACGAAAAATGGCCCCGTAGCCGAGACGGGGCCATTCCTTTCGCTGCGGAAGATCTGCTCAGTTCGAGGCCAGCGCGAAGGGCAGATCCTTGGAAGCGCTGCTATACCAGCGTCGGATCAAAGCGCGCTCGTCCTCTTCCATATGGGTGACATTCGCCGGCGGCATCGCCACGGTGGCGCCAGCCTGAAGGTAGATTTCCTTGGCGTATTTTGCCACGTCAGCCGGCGTCTCCAGCAGCACGTTCTTGGGCGCGCGGCGGATGCCGTCATAGTAGGGTTCCCGCGCGTGGCACATGGCGCAGCGGCCCGGCACCACATTCATCACGTCCTCGAAGTGCAGGTTGCTGGCAAAGACCTGCTCGCTCCTGGTGAGCTCCCGCGCCTCGGACTCTTCGTAGGTGTCCTGCTGCAGCGGTGCCTGGCTCAGGATCATGATGCCGATGAACAGGATGGCGGTCACCGGCCAGGTCCAGGTCGGGTTGGAGGTGCCCGCGTGGTTGCTGTTGAAGTAGTGGCGGATGGTCACGCCCATCAGGAACACCAGCGCCGCGATCAGCCAGTTGTACTCGGTGGCAAACGCCAGCGGGTAGTGGTTGGACAGCATCAAGAACACGACCGGCAGCGTCAGGTAGTTGTTGTGGGTCGAACGCAGCTTGGCGATTTTGCCGTATTTCGCATCCGGCGTGCGGCCTTCCTGCAGATCTTTCACCACGATGCGCTGGTTCGGCATGATGATGAAAAAGACGTTTGCAGTCATGATGGTAGCCGTAAAGGCACCCAGATGCAGCATCACTGCGCGGCCGGTGAAGATCTGGTTGTAGCCCCAACCCATGGCGACCAGCAGCACGAACAGCAGCACCATCAGGAAGGTCGGCTTTTCCCCCAGGGGCGATTTGCACAGGTAGTCATAGACCAGCCAGCCGATGCTGAGCGATGCGCCGGAAATCAGGATACCCTGCCACAGGGCCAGATCGGCCTTGGTCGAGTCGATCAGGTACAGCTCGCCGCCCGCCCAGTAGACGATCATCAAGAGGCCCGCACCCGACAGCCAGGTCGCGTAGCTTTCCCATTTGAACCAGATCAGATGGTCCGGCATGTTCTCCGGCGCCACCAGGTATTTTTGAATGTGGTAGAAACCGCCGCCGTGGACCTGCCATTCCTCGCCATGCGCGCCGACCGGCAGATGCGGAACTTTCCGCAGGCCAAGGTCCAGCGCGACGAAGTAGAAGGACGATCCGATCCAGGCAATGGCGGTGATGACGTGAAGCCAGCGGACCGCAAAGCCCAGCCAGTCCCACATGATCACAAGCTCTTCCATTGTTCTCTCCTCATAAGCTTTGGCAAGGACACTAGAGCATGGTGTTATTTTCATGTATTAGGTAAAAAATCCAAGCTGTTTCAAAATAACACAAAGAATACTTGAATGGCCTATCTCGACAATATCCGCACCTTTGTCCGTGTTTATGAACTTGGCAACATGTCGGCCGCCGCGCGTGACATGCGGATCTCGGCGGCCGTGGCGTCGTCGCGGATTTCACAGCTGGAGGATCACTTGAATGTGCGCCTGTTCCAGCGCACCACGCGGCTGCTCAATCCGACGGAACAGGGCAACCTGTTCTACCACGGCGCAGTCAAGATTCTGGAAGCGGTGGATGAGGCCGAGGCCGACATCAGCAGCGTCACCCAAACCCCGCGCGGCACGCTGTATGTGGCGGCGCCCTTGGGGCTGGGGCAGCGGCTGATCGCGCCGGCGGTGCCCAAGTTCAAGGAAGCCTACCCGCTGATCTCAATCCGGCTGCGGCTGTCGGACCGCAAGCTGGACCTGGCGGCCGAGGGACTGGACGCGGCGTTTTTCCTCGGCGTGCCGGAGGACTCGAACCTGCGCATCCGCAAGATTGCCGACTGCCCGCGGGTGCTGTGCGCGGCACCGGAGTACATTCGCCAGCGCGGCCAGCCGAAAAACAGTGAGGAACTGAAGACAGAGGCCCATGACTGCCTGAACCTGCGCTACCCCGGCGCGCCGGAGTTCCAGTGGCCCCTGCGCAGTCAGGACGGGGTCAAGCGGGTGACGGTCACCGGCCCGTTTGAATCCGATCACGGCGACGTGCTGACCAGTTGGGCGCTGGAGGGGCACGGGATCATCCTGAAGCCGGTGTTCGAGATTTCGGAGCATCTGGCCTCCGGACGGCTGGTGCCGGTGCTGGCGGAGGAGCCGCCGATCCCGATCCAGATGGCCTGCCTGTACGTCCACCGCCGCCATCAGGACCCCAAGGTGCGGCTGTTCATGGATTTCATGGTGGACCACATCCAGGCGTCGCTGCCTTCGGAATGAAAAAGCCCGCCCCAGTTGCCTGGGACGGGAACCGCCGGCGGATGCCAAGCGGGAGGAGAGGTATCTTGGGGTGCGCGGCTCAGCTGCCGCGGTATGTGGAGTAGCCGTAGGGCGACAGCAGGAGCGGAACGTGGTAGTGGCTGTCTGCCTCGCTCATGCCGAAACGCAGCGGCACCTCGTCCAGGAACAGCGGATCGGCGCCGGCCTGACCGGTGGCGCGCAGGTAGCCACCTGCATGGAACACCAGCTCATAGGTGCCGGTGGCAAACTCGCCTGCGGGCAGGATCTGCTCATCGGTGCGCCCGTCGTCATTGGTGGTCAGGCTGCGCAGGTGGATGCGCTCTTTGCCTTCGATCCGGTACAGGTCGATCTTCAGCCCTTCCGCGGGGCAGCCGCGGGCGGTGTCCAGCACATGGGTGGTCAGAAATCCGGCCATGCCAGCCTCCTATCAATTCCGTTTCTTCAGGTATGCGCGGTTCAGCCCAATGCATACAGAAGGAAGAGTCAAAAAGTTCTTTCAAAAATTTACTGAAAGCCCCCGAGGATTATTTTGCTCTATAAGGGATAAAAAACAGGAGACCAGTCGTGACGCGCTATCCTCGTGACTTGCGCGGGTACGGTGCCAAGGCACCTGACCCGCAGTGGCCCAATGGGGCCAAAGCTGCCGTGCAATTCGTCCTCAACTATGAAGAAGGCGGCGAGAACTGCATCCTGCACGGGGATGCGGCTTCCGAAGCCTTTCTGTCCGACATTCCCGGTGCCGCGCAATGGCCCGGCCAGCGCCACTGGAACATGGAATCGATCTATGAATACGGCAGCCGTGCCGGATTCTGGCGGCTGCACCGGCTGTTCACCGGCGCCGGAATCCCGCTGACGATCTACGGCGTTGCCTCTGCCTTGGCCCGCTCGCCCGAACAGGTGCAGGCGATGAAGGACGCGGATTGGGAGATCGCCAGCCACGGCCTGAAATGGGTCGAGCACAAGGACATGGCGGAAGAGGAAGAGCGTGCCGCCATCGCCGAAGCGGTGCGCCTGCACACCGAGGTCGTGGGCGAGCACCCGCGCGGCTGGTACACCGGCCGCTGCAGCGCCAACACCGTACGCCTAGTCGCCGAAGAAGGCGGTTTTGACTACATCTCAGACACTTATGACGACGACCTGCCCTACTGGCTGGAAACCGGCGGGCGCGAACAGCTGATCATCCCCTACACGCTGGAAGCCAATGACATGCGGTTTGCCAATTCGCCGGGCTGGATCACGGGCGAGCATTTCTTCCAGTATCTGAAGGATGCCTTTGACGTCATCTATGCCGAGGGTGAGGAAGGTGCTGCGAAGATGATGACCATCGGCCTGCACTGCCGTCTGGTGGGCCGTCCGGGCAAGATCGCTGGCCTCAAGCGCTTCATCGAGTATATTCAAGGTTTTGAGGGCGTGTGGTGTCCGCGCAGGGTCGACATTGCCGAACATTGGGCGGAGACCCATCCGCCGGTCAAGCGCGAGCGCCCCAGCCGGATGGCGCGCGAGGAATTTGTTGCCAAGTTCGGTTCGATCTTTGAACATTCGCCCTGGATCGCCGACCGCGCCTTTGACCTTGAACTGGGTCCGGCGCATGACTGCGCGGCCGGCATCCACAACGCGCTGTGCCGGATTTTCCGCACCGCATCCGAGGATGAGCGCCTTGGTGTGCTGACCGCGCACCCGGATCTGGCGGGCAAGCTGGCTGCTGCCGGCCGCCTGACGGCGGAGAGCACCTCGGAACAGTCGAGCGCCGGCCTTGATATGCTGACCGATGAGGAGCGCGAGACCTTCACCCGGCTCAACAGCGAATATGTGGAGAAGCACGGCTTCCCCTTCATCATCGCGGTGCGCGACCACAACAAAGCGTCGATCATGGAAGCGTTCCACCGCAGGATCCGCAACGACCGGGCAACCGAGTTCGACGAGGCCTGCCGCCAGGTGGAGCGGATTGCCCAGTTCCGGCTGCAGGACCTGCTGCCATGAGCGGTCGGCTGACAGCGGAGCCGCTGACCGCAGCGGCTTTTGCGCCGTACGGCGACGTGATCGAGGTCTCGGGCGCACCGGACAAGATGATCAATCAGGGCATGTGCGGCCGCCACCACGACCGCGCTTCCCTGGATTTCGGCCCGGATGGGCGGGCCGGGATCAGCCTGTTTGACGCCAAGGCCCGCCATCTGCCCCACAAGGTGGACATGGTGGAGCGCCACCCGGAAGGCAGCCAGGCGTTTGTCCCGGTCAGCGGCGTGCCGATGCTGGTGGTGGTGGCGGATGACGACGGCGGCGTGCCGGTCAACCTGCAGGCATTCATCAGCCGGCCTGGCCAGTCCATCAACCTGCACCGCGGCACCTGGCACGGGGTCCTCGCGCCACTTGGCGCGCCCGGCCAATACATCGTTGTTGACCGGATCGGAACCTCGCCGAACCTCGAAGAACACTGGTTCAAGGAGCCTTTTACCGTGGTCTCGGACTGACCACTCCCCTCAAGCCGCCAACAAAAAACAAGAAGCGGCGAGATCCCCATGACCGACAGGAGATTCCCTTCATGGCTGACACTTCCGTTGGGACGCCAGAGCAACTGCGCGACCCGGATTACACCCCCCCTTTGCACAAGGCGATCCCGCTGGGCATCCAGCATGTGCTGGCGATGTTCGTATCAAACGTGACACCGGCAATCATCGTGGCCGGGGCCGCCGGCTTCGGCTTCGGCTCAAATTCGCCCGACTTCCCGGAGTTGCTCTACTTGATCCAGATGTCGATGCTGTTTGCCGGCATTGCCACCCTGCTGCAGACCATCACCCTGGGACCGGTCGGCTCTGCCCTGCCGATTGTGCAGGGCACTTCGTTCGCCTTCCTGCCGATCATGATCCCGCTCGTTGCGGGCAAGGGTGTCGACGGGTTGGCCGCGCTGTTCACTGGCGTCATCGTCGGCGGTATCTTCCACGGTATGCTGGGGACGGTGATCGGCAAGATCCGCTTTGCCTTGCCGCCGCTGGTCACCGGCCTGGTCGTGACCATGATCGGCCTGGCGCTGGTTAAGGTCGGTATTCAGTACGCTGCGGGCGGTGTGCCGGCGATCGGCACACCGGAATACGGCTCGCTCTTGAACTGGTCGGCCGCGCTGGTGGTGATTTTTGTCACCCTGGGCCTCAAGTTCTTTACCAAAGGGATGCTGTCCGTTTCCGCCGTGCTGCTGGGCCTTATTGTGGGGTATGTCTATGCGCTGATGACCGGCATGCTGACCTTCGAGGCGGTTTCCAGCTCCTGGTCCGGGGCGGCCGCCTTTGCCCTGCCGCAGCCCTTTAAATACGGGTTCGAGTTCTCGGCTGCCGCCATCATCGGCTTCTGCCTGATGAGCTTTGTCTCCGCGGTTGAAACCGTCGGTGACGTTTCGGGCGTGACCAAGGGCGGCGCGGGCCGCGAGGCGACCCAGAAAGAGATCGCGGGGGCGACCTATGCCGATGGTGTCGGTACCGCCTTTGCAGGCTTCTTCGGCGCCTTCCCGAATACTTCGTTCAGCCAGAACGTCGGCCTGATTGCGATGACCGGCGTGATGAGCCGCCATGTTGTGACCTGCGGCGCCATCTTCCTGATCGTCTGCGGCCTGGTTCCCAAGGTGGGGGCGGTGATCCGCACCGTGCCGATCGAAGTGCTGGGCGGCGGCGTGATCGTGATGTTCGGCATGGTGGTTGCGGCTGGCGTGTCGATGCTGTCGGACGTGGACTGGAACCGCCGCAACATGGTGATCTTTGCGATCTCGCTGTCGATTGGCCTCGGCCTGCAGCTGGAACCCGGCGCGCTGCAGCACATGCCGGACACCGCGCGGATCCTGCTGACCAGCGGCCTTCTGCCGGCGGCACTGATCGCCATCGTTCTGAACCTGCTGCTGCCGCAGGATCTGGCTGACGAGTCCACCGAGGAGGTTTCAGGCGGGCTGAGCGGCCACGGCCGCGGCTCGCTGCCGCAAGAAGACCGCGCCTGAAACAAACGGAATGAATGGAATGCGAAAGCCGGCCCTTGGTGGGCCGGCTTTTCTTACAAGGATCTCAGGTGGTCAGCCCGTGCAGAACCGCTAGCCCCGGAAGCCAGCCTGTGAAGACCCCGCACAGAAGGGTTGCCATGGCCGTCAGACGGGGGCTGCCGCGCCGGAGCGCGAGGTTCAGAAAATACAGGAACCACAGCCCAGACCAGGCTGCCCAGCAGGCGGCCAGCCAGACATCGAACAGCCCGTCCGCCTGTGCCAGCACTCGCAGGGCCATGGGTGCTGCGGTCAGCGCCACAAAGCCGCTGAACCAGCCCAGTCCCTCGCCGCTGGAAACAAAGGTCCGGTTGTAGGCGACCCACAAGTAAGTGGTTCCAAAAAGCAATGTCATGCCCGCATCCAGCAGATCCGCCGGCTGCTCCGCAGCCAGTGCGATCATTAGAACAACTGCAAAGAACACCAGCGCCGCAACCGTGTTGATCAATATGATCTCGCGGTCCTGGATCCGGCCCATCTGCCATACGCCGTTCAGGCACAGCACCACGCCGACCACCAGCAGGCTCAATCCCAGAAACATGTTTGGAGTCCCTCAAAGAAAAAACAGGAGAGAGGTACACCTCTCTCCTGCCGCTCCGCTATGCGGATAATTGCAGAAAATGTTTCTGGCTGGGGCTTAGAAATCGACCTCGATGGCGATGCCCTTTTCCACCGCGACCTCAACGACCGAGGCCGCGACCGCCAGATCCTGCAGGCCGACGCCGGTGCCGTCGAACAGCGTGATCTGATCGTCCGAGGTGCGGCCCGGGTTGTTGCCGTTGATCACTGCACCGATCTGGGCTACATCGGATTCCTCGATCAGGCCCTGCGCCACTGCGTGCTGCGCCTCGCCGATGGAGACCGACTGCGCGACCTCGTCAGTGAACACATCCGCTTTGACCAGCAGCTGGGGATCGACTTCTTGCTTGCCCTTGGTGTCGGTGCCCATGCAGGCGATATGGGCGCCGGGGCTGACCTGCCCGGCCTTCAGTATCGCATCAAACGACGAGGTGATCGAGATGATCACATCCGCTTCGCGCATGCCGTCCAGCTCAACCGCCTCAAACGGCACCCCGGCCTCGTCGGCCACCTCTTGCAGGTTGGGCAGCATTTCCGGATGCAGGTTCCAGCCAATCACTTTCTCGAAGCTGCGCTGCTCCAGCGCGGCGCGCAGCTGGAAGGTGGCCTGATGGCCTGCGCCGATCATGCCGATCACCTTGGCATCCTGGCGGGCCAGATGCTTAATCGACACCGAAGACGCCGCGGCGGTGCGCAGCGCGGTCAGAAGGTTGCCGCCCACCATCGCCTTCACCTTGCCGGTGTCGGGGTCGAACAGGAAGACGGTGGACTGGTGATTGATCAGCCCGCGCTTTTCCAGGTTGTTCGGCCAGTAGCCGCCGGCCTTCAGGCCCAAGGTCAGGCCCGCGCAGTCAAAGCCGCCCTTGAAGCCGTAAAGCGCGTCCTCGTGGCCGATTGCCTCGCGCACGACGGGGAAGTTGTAGGCATCGCCTGCGGCCATCGCGGCAAAGACCTTCTCGACCGCATCGAACGAGGCCTCGCGGGTCACAAGATCCGCAATCGCCTTTTCCGGAACGATATACATGTCTGTTTCTCCTCAACAAAAAAGCCGGCGGAGGGCGGCATGCGCACCTCCGCCAGTTCGGGGATCGTTTGCTTAGTAGGCTTTGCCGCGGGCCGAGACGGGCCAGACGGTTTCGACCTTGCCGTTGCGGACGCCGACGTACCAGTCATGCACGTTGGCGGTCGGGTCGCAGTGGCCAGGCACAAGGCGCAGCTTGTCGCCCACTTTCAGCGCGCCGTTCGGGTCCGAGACCACACCGTGCTCGTCCGAGCATTTGATGTATTCCACGTCGTCGCGGCCGAAGATGAAGGGCAGGCCGCTGTCCACGGATTGCGCCTTGAGGCCTGCGTCCACGATGGCCTTGTCGGCCTTGGCGTGGCTCATCACCTGGGTCAGCAGGAAGAAGGCGTTTTCCCACTCGCCCTGGTCGATCCGGTTGCCGTCCTTGTCCAGGATGCGGCCATAGTCCGCGTCCATGAAGGCGTAGGAGCCGCACTGCAGTTCGTTGTAAACACCCGAGTTCGACTCGAAGTAGTAGGAGCCGGTGCCGCCGCCGGAGACCAGCTCGCACTCGATGCCTTCCTTCTTCAAGCCTTCGACCGCATCGGCAACCTGCGCGATGGCGATGTCCAGCTTGGCCTTGCGGTCCTCGTAGCTGTCCATGTGCTGCATGGCGCCCTGATAGGCTTGGATGCCGGAGAACTTGAGGTTCTCTGCCGCGTTCACGGCCTTGGCGATTTCAACAACCGCCTCAGTCGTGGTCACGCCGCAGCGGCCCGCGCCGCAGTCGATCTCGACAAAGACTTCAAGCTCGGTGTCGTGCTTTTGCGCCGCTGCCGACAGGTCGGCCACGTTGTCGATGTCATCAACGCAGACGATGGTGCGCGCACCCAGCTTGGGCAGGCGGGCCAGACGGTCGATCTTCAGCGGGTCGCGGACCTGGTTGGAAACCAGGATGTCCTTGATGCCGCCGCGGGCAAAAACCTCGGCCTCGGAGACCTTCTGGCAGCAGACGCCAACCGCGCCGCCGAGTTTTTCCTGCAGCTTGGCCACATCCACCGACTTGTGCATCTTGCCGTGCACCCGGTGGCGCATGCCATGCGCCTTGGCATAATCGCCCATTTTCTTGATGTTGCGCTCCAGCGCGTCCAGGTCGAGGACCAGCGCCGGGGTCTGGATGTCAGCCTCGTCCATGCCCGGGACCGCCGGGACGTCATAGCCAACTTCGAGCTGATCAAAATTTGTCTGTGCGTTCATTGTTTAGTTCCCCAGTTTAGCTGTTCATCCAGGGCAGCTTGTCGAGGTCGACATTGCCGCCGGTGACGATCAGGCCCACGCGTTTGCCCGCGAAGGCGTCCTTGTTTTTCAGAATGGTGGCGAGCGGAACCGCGGAGGACGGCTCCATCACGATCCGCAGGTGCTTCCAGATCAGCTTCATCGCCTCGATGATCTCCGCGTCCGAGGCGGTGTAGATCTCGCTGACGTGATTGCTGACGAAATGCCAGGTCAGATCCTTCAGCGGAACCAGCAGGCCATCTGCGATGGTCTTGGGCGCATCATCGGCGATGATGTATCCCGCCTTGAAGCTGCGGTAGGCGTCATCGGCCTGCTCCGGCTCTGCCGCGATCACCTGGGTTTCCGGCGCCAGGTTGGACAGCGTCAGGCAGGTGCCGGAGATCATGCCGCCGCCGCCGATCGGGGCCACAACCATGTCGAGCCCGTCGGTCTGCTCCACGAACTCCTTGGCGCAGGTGCCCTGCCCCGCGATGACGCGGTGGTCATTGTAGGGATGCACGAAATCGCCGCCGGTCTCGGCCTGAACCTTGGCGAAGGTCTCCTCGCGCGAGGAGGTCGAGGGCTCGCACTCGGTGATCTTGCCGCCGTAACGGCGCACGGTGTCCTTCTTGGCCTGCGGCGCGGTGCGCGGCATGACCACGTTGCACGGAATGCCGCGCAGCATCGCGGCGTAGGACAGGCAGGAGGCATGGTTGCCCGAAGAATGCGTGGCGACGCCCTTCTTCGCCTGTTCCTCATCCAGCCCGAACACCGCGTTGGTCGCGCCGCGCACCTTGAAGGCGCCCGGCTCCTGGAAGTTCTCGCACTTAAAGAACAGCTCAGCCCCGGTCAGCTCGTTCAGGTAGGCAGAGGTGCGCACCGGCGTGCGGCGGATATGGGGCTGAATGCGCTCATGCGCAGCCAGCATGTCCTCGTAGGTCGGGATATACATAGCGGTATCCTTCATCAGGCGGCAGCCTTGGCGCTGGAGGCGGTGTTGCCGCGGTAGTAGTCCTGCGCCGCCGCCACGCCAGAGCCCAGCTGAATGTTCAGGCCAAGGTCGGCCATGACCATTTCGGCGGTTGCGATGCCCGACAGGGCCATCACGTCGGTCAGGCTGCCCAGATGGCCGATGCGGAACACCTTGCCCGCGACCTCACCCAGACCGGTGCCGAAAGCGACGCCGTATTTCTCGGCCGCCAGGCTGACGAACTTGTTGGCGTCAAAGCCTTCGGGCGTGCGGATCGCGCTGACGCTGTCTGAGTAGACGTCCGGCGACACCGCGCACAGCTCCAGGCCCCAAGCGCGGACTGCGGCGCGGACGCCCTCAGCAATCCGGTGGTGGCGGGCAAAGACATTCTCCAGCCCTTCATCCAGCAGCATACCACAGGCCATGTTCAGACCGTTCAGCAGGCCGACCGACGGCGTGTAGGGGTAGGCGCTGTTGGCGTAGCCTGCGGCCATGTCCTTGATATCAAAGAAGGTGCGCGGGAGGGTCGCGGTCTTGGCGGCCTCCATTGCCCGTGGTGAGAAGCCGACGATGGCCAGCCCCGGCGGCAGCATGAAACCCTTCTGCGAGCCGGTGACGGCAATGTCGACACCCCATTCGTCCATGCGGAAGTCCATCGAGGCGATGGAGGACACGCCGTCGACAAACAAGAGCGCCGGGTGGCCGGCCGCATCCAACGCACGGCGGACGGCGGCGATGTCGGATTTCACACCGGTTGCGGTTTCGTTGTGGGTCGCCAAAACCACCTTGATCTCGTGCGATGTGTCGGCGGTAAGGATTTCCTCGTAGCGGTCGGCCGGGATGCCCTGCCCCCAGGGGGTTTCAACCACCTGCACGTCCAGCCCGTGGCGTTGGCACATGTCGATCCAGCGGTGGCTGAACATGCCGTTGCGCGCCGCCAGAACCTTGTCACCGGCGTTCAGTGTGTTGGTGATCGCGGTTTCCCAGCCGCCGGTGCCGGTGGACGGGAAGACGAAGATCTCGGCGGTTTCGCTTTTCAGAACCTTCTTCACGCCTTCCAGCGCGGGGTGCAGGATCTGGCCGAACAGCGGCGAGCGGTGGTCCAGCGTCGGCATGTCCACTGCCTTGCGCAGCGCTTCGGGCATGTTGGTGGGACCGGGAATGAAAACCGGGTTTTGAAAGCTCATGTCGTGCCCTCCTGTGGCGATTTCCTTCACTTTAGAGACAAGACGCACGCAGGGAAATTTTTTTGAAAAAAGCTTTCAGAAATGCAAAAATGCGTGATTTTCACTATAAATTCAAAGGCTTTAGTTTTTTCACTGTACAGAAGCGATTTTCAGTTTTATCCATAAGCTGCTTATTGAATTGCCTCGGGAGGCTTGAAAATGCCGCAAGCACCGCGCCGCAAGGGCCGCCCCAAAAGCTTTGATTCCGCCAGCCAGCCGGCCACGATTCAATCGCTTGACCGGGCGCTGGATGTGCTGGATGCGCTGGCCGGCGCTAGCGGCATGACGCTGACCGAACTGTCCACAGCGCTGGATCAGTCGGCGGCCACCATGTACCGGGTGCTGGCCACCCTGGAGGCGCGCCAGATCGTCGAGATGGATCCGCAGTCGCAGACCTGGCACATCGGCGCGATGGCCTTTCGCCTCGGCTCCGCCTTCTTGCGCCGCTCCAGCGTGATCGAGCGGGCGCGGCCGGTGATGCGCGAACTGATGGAGGCCACCGGCGAGACCTCCAACCTCGGGATCGAACGCGGCGGCGACGTGATGTTCGTGAGCCAGGTGGAAACCCATGAATCCATCCGCGCCTTCTTTCCGCCCGGCACCACCTCGCCGATGCATGCTTCGGGCATCGGAAAGGCGCTGCTCAGCTGCTTCGGGGAAGATCAGCTGGCCCGTTTCCTGCGCGGCCGGACACTGGAGCGGTTCACAGAAAAGACCCTGACGTCCGTAGAGGCGCTCCGCGCTGATCTGGCCCGGATCCGAAGCCGCGGCTGGTCCTTTGATGATGAGGAAAAGGCGCCGGGCATGCGCTGCGTCGCAGCGCCTGTCTTCGGCATGCAGGGAGAGGTGCTGGCGGGGATCTCCATCTCCGGCCCCACTGCGCGGATGCCGGATGGGGGCATCAACGGCATCGGCGCCCTGGTCAAGGACGCCGCAGAGAAACTGTCTTATGGATTGGGGGCGCCGGCAGCGGATCAGACCCCGCCCGGCTGACCAGCCGGGCAGCGCCCGGGCACATTTTCAGGCCGGCCTCCCCCCGCCGTCAGCGCAACGGCGCCAGCGGCATGTGCCGGTTCACGTCCTTGTACAGCAGATAGCGGAACTTGCCCGGGCCGCCTGCATAACAGGCCTGCGGGCAGAAGGCGCGCAGCCACATGTAATCGCCGGCCTCAACCTCGACCCAGTCCTGGTTCAGCCTGTAGACCGCCTTGCCCTCCAGCACATACAGGCCGTGCTCCATCACATGAGTCTCGGCAAAGGGGATCACCGCGCCGGGCTCAAAGGTGACGATGGTCACATGCATGTCGTGGCGCAGGTCGTTGGGATCCACGAACCGGGTGGTTGCCCATTTGCCCTCGGTTTCCGGCATCGGGGTGGGGTCGACGTGATTTTCGTTGGTGACAAAGGCCTCCGGAGCGTCCAGCCCGGCAACCGCTTGATAAGCCTTGCGGATCCAGTGGAACCGTACCGGCGCGCCGGTGTTGTTGCGCAGGCTCCAGCTGGCCTGAGGCGGCAGGAAGGCATAGCCGCCTTCTTCCATCTCATGCGCGGTGCCGTCGATGGTCAGGGTCATGACGCCCTGCACCACGAACAGCACCGCTTCGGTGCCGGGCTCGGTTTCCGGCCGGTCGCTGCCGCCGCCGGGCTGCACTTCTGCAATGTACTGGGAAAACGTCTCGGCAAAGCCGGACAGGGGCCGCGACAGCACCCAGAAGCGCGCCTTGTCCCAGAACGGCAAAAGGCTTGCCACGATATCGCTCATCGTGCCCTTGGGGATCACCGCGTAGGCCTCGGTGAACATGGCGCGGTCGGTGAGCAGCTGGGTCTGCGGCGGCAGCCCGCCTTCCGGCGCGTAATAGGATCGTTTTGTCATGGGCTGCCTTTCCTGCTGAAGTGCTGCCCCATTGATACCCGCCTGCCCCGCGCAACCGAACTTATTTCCGTATCAAGATTACCTGAAGGATTATTTCGGAATTTTTGAAGGCAGGCCAAAGCGCCTACCCGCCGCCGATATCTTCCGGCGCGATGGAGACGGTTTTGACAATCGCATGGCATTCCGCGCCCGGCTCCAGCCCCAACGCGTGCGCTGACCGGCGGGTGACACGGGCCAGCACCCGGCCCGCTGGCGTCGTCAGCGAGACCATGGCGCCCGGTCCGCCGCCTGTGCGCAAATGCTCGACGGTGCCCGGCAGGATGTTGAGCGCTGACAGCCCTTCCGGGCGCTGGCGCGACAGGATCACCTCATGCGCTGATATCCTGATCCGGACCACACTGCCGGGTGCCTTGGCAATCTGCGGCAGGAACAGCGGCACGCCGCCTGCGTCCAGTTCCGTCAGCCCGTCGCTGTGATGCCGGGCCACCCGTGCCTGCAGCAGCGCGCCTGCCGCGCGGACGCCCGCGGGCATGACCGCTGGGTCGCCCAGAACCTCGGCTGCTGTTCCCTGCCGCTGCACTTTGCCGTTCTGCAGTACTACCACGGTGGTTGCCAGCCGGGCGACTTCCGCGGCGGAATGGCTGACGTAAAGCATCGGAATGCCGATTTCATCCCGGAGCCGCTCGAAATAGGGCAGGATCTCCGCCTTGCGCGCCTCATCCAGAGCCGAGAGCGGCTCGTCCGCCAGGATCATCCGCGGTGCCGACAGCAGCGCCCGGCCGATGGCGACGCGCTGTTTCTCGCCGCCCGACAGCAGCCCGGGGCGGCGCAGCAGTAGCGGGCCGATGCCCAGAAGCTCAACCACCCGGTCCAGACTTTCCTGTTTGGCGTCCCGGGGTGCGAACCACTGCCCGAAAGCCAGGTTCTGGCGCACCGTCAGATGCGGAAACAGCCGCCCTTCCTGAAAGACATAGCCCATGCGGCGTTTGTGCGGCGGCAGCCATTGCCGCTGGCGGGTGTCGCAGAGCACGTCCCCGTCCAGGGTCACCCGGCCCTGATCCGGTCTAAGCAACCCTGCCACCGCCTGGATCACGGTTGTCTTGCCGGTGCCGGAGCGGCCGAACAGAACGGTGACGCCGGGCGGGGCTTCGAACCGCACATCCAGAGCAAAGGCCGGCAAGGCATGCTGCAGCGACACGGTCAGCATCAGCGTCCCCCGGCCCGGTCCGCCGCCCGCCGCGCCAGCAGTTCGGACAGCAGCAGCGCGGTCAGCGCAATGCCGATAGACACCAGCGTCAGCCGCAACGCTGCGGTCTCGCCGCCCGGAACTTGCAGAAACGTGTAAATCGCTGAGGGCAGCGTTTGGGTCTGCCCCGGAATGCTGGAAACAAAGGTGATCGTGGCGCCGAATTCGCCCATTGCCTTGGCAAACCCCAGAACCGTGCCGGCAATCAGGCCCGGCAGGATCATCGGAAGGGTAACCGTGGCGAAACACATGATGCGAGACGCGCCCAAAGTGGCGGCGGCCTGCTCCAGCCTGGGATCCACGGCCTCCACCGACAGGCGGATCGCCCGCACCATCAATGGGAAGGCCATGATGGCTGCCGCCAGAGCCGCCCCGGTCCAGCGGAAGGCGAACACGATGCCGATCTGCTGAAGCGCCCCGCCAATGGGGCCCTTGGTGCCGAAGACCATCAGCAGAATATAGCCGGTCACCACCGGCGGCAGGATCAGCGGAAGATGCACCAGGCTGTTCAGAATCTGCTTGCCATGGAATTGCCAGCGTGCCAGCGCGTAGGCCGTCAGAACCGCCAGCGGCAGCGCCGCCAGCGTCGCCCACAGGGATACCCGCAGCGACAGCTTCACCGCCTGCCACTCCTCGGGCCCCAGCCATGCGGCTTCAGCGCTCACTGGTCAGGCACTCCGAATCCATGCTGCAGAAAAATGTCCCGGCCCTTCGGACTGCGCAAATACGCCAGGAATGCCTTGGCCTCCCCGGTATTGCCGCCCGCGACTGCCGCGGCCGGGTAGATCACCGGAGGGTGGCTGTCCTGAGGAAACGCCGCGATCACCGAGACGCCGGCGCTGGCCCGGGCATCGGTGGCATAAACCACCCCCATCGGCGCCTCGCCAGAAGCGACCAGCGCCAAAGCCGCACGCACATTTGCAGCCTGTGCCACCTTGGGCGCGACCGATGGCCACTGCCCCAGCGCTGCCAGCGCCGCCTTGCCGTAAATTCCTGCGGGCACCGCATCCACCAGCGCCATGGCCAGGCGGCCTTCGCCCAGCAGGCCGGCCAGATCGGTGGTTTCCAGGTTCAGCGGCGGCACCGCGGTGCCATGCGCAATCAGGACCAAACGGTTCGCCAGCAGGTCAACCCGCGAGCCGGCGTCAATGAGCCCTTCGTCCTGCAGCACATTCATCCAGCCTGGATTGGCGGAGATGAACAGGTCCGCCGGGGCTCCAAGCTGGATCTGGCGGGCCAAAGCCGGGGAACCCGCATAGGAAAAGGTTATGTTCTGGCCGGTGTCCGCCGTGTAGGCTGCCGCGATGTCATCCAGCGCGGTTTTAGTGCTGGCAGCCGCAAAGACTGTTATCCCGGCATGTGCCATACCCGCCAAGCTCAGTAGGAAGACCCCGGCAGCCAAAAGGCTCCGCCAGTGGGCCGGCGAAGCAAATGAGCTTGAATTTGAAGCCTGTTTCTCTGTCATTTCCCCTAAGGAACTACCCTCGCCGCCCCGTCCAGGCAAACGGTATTTCCTGCAGGTCTTTGTGCAGGCTTCCTAGTAACAAACCCCGGCGGGGCGCCGCCGGTCAGAACAGATCGACCGCGCCGGCGCCGCCCGCCGCGGGAGCGGGAGCCGGGGCCGGGCGCGCGGCCGCGCGCTGCTCCAGTTCGCCGAGTTTGCGGTCATCCTTCACGTGGGTTTGCTGGGCGGCACCGGAACAGGCGTGGAACCGCACCCGGCGCGCCGAGGTCCCGCCGATGCTCGAAGAGATGCAGGGAATGCCCTCATCGCGCAGGAACCGCTGCACGAAATCCGCGTTGGCCGCCCCGATGTCCGATAAGTTCGCCGACATCTTGGCACCGCCGAACACCTTGGCTTTCAGGTTGGAGCGGATGGCTCCTTTCTTCAGGAGCCCGTTGATCAGCAGTTCCATGGCATGGATGCCGTAGCGGGCATTCGCCGCGCCGCCCTGGCGGGCATTGGCCAGCAGAAAATGGTTCATCCCGCCCACGGCGTTTTCCGGATCGTAAATGCACGCGGCAATGCACGACCCGAGCACCGTGGAGAACATGATTTTCGGATCCGTGCTCACCCGGTACTCCCCTTGCAGGACTGTTACGGACTTCGAGTTGGCGAAAACAGTTGTCAAAATCTGGTCCCTTCCTGCAATTCGGTCAGGCCTTGCTGGCCTGTATTAGTGTATTGGCCATCCGGGCCAGGGAAACCTGCTGCTGGGCAGCACCCATTTCCCAAGCCACGCGCGGCATGCCGTAGACCACCGAGGATTTCTCGTCCTGGGCAAAGGTCTTGGCGCCGGCCTTGCGCAGTTCCAGAAGCCCCCTGGCCCCGTCCTGCCCCATGCCGGTCAGGATGGTGGCAACCACGTCCTTCCCATATGGCACGGCAGAGGTGAACAGAGCGTCAACAGAGGGGGTGTGGCCGGAAATATCCGGGCCTTCCTTCATCCGCAGCCGCAGCGGCTTCCGGCTGGCCAGACCCATGTGGCGGCGCTGACCGGCTGCAATGTAGACATGGCCCGGCTCCAATGCGGCACCGTCTTCCGCCGGGCGCACACGGGCCGGGCAGATGCGGTCCAGCAGCGAGACCAGGCCGGCGCCGAAGTTCTTGCCGGTGTGCTGCACGATCAGGGTCGGAGGGCAGTCGAAGGGAAAACCGACCAGCACACTGCGCAGCGCCTCCACGCCTCCGGTCGACGAGCCGATCAGGATGAGCTTCTTGCTGCCTCCTGCAACTGTGGACGGCCCGGCGGCCGATGCGCTGGCGGCGGCCCGGGGGCTGCGGCGCGGCGCGTTTATCATCATGTCGAAATATTGCGCGAACTGGCTGGGGTGATCGGATTTTGTCAGTTCGAAGATGCCGGCCCCGACATCGAGCAGCGGAGAGGACTTGCGGGCTGGCGTGGCCCCTTGGGTGTCCATCACAGATACCCAGCGGGTATCGATGGCGGAAAACAGCGCCATCATCATTTCGAATTCGGGCAGCTTGGTGAACCCGTCCTCGACAAAGGCAAACACCGGTTGCGCCGCTTCTGCCTGGTTATAGGCCAACATCAGGTTGTTGGCCAAAAGCACCTTCATTCCGGGATATGCGGATTCCATATAGCCCTGCAATGTGCGGGCAAAAGTGCGGTCTGTGGTAATGATCAATAAGTTACGCGAAGACAATGGGTTCCCCAGTCAAGTTGCAGTACCCTCAGAATTTCAGGCACAGGTTGCCATAGTCTGAAGGCGCCGCGGGAATTTCCGCGGCGCCTCCGTTGGATGGTCAGAAATCCTGCCAGAGATCGCGGGCGGCATTGCCGCTGGCGGCCGCGGCCGGAGCCGGGCTGGCCTCCACCTGCCAGTCCGCCTCGCCATGGGCCGAGGGCGCAGGCCGGACCGCCGCGGCAGGCGCGGCAGCTGCGGCCGGGCGGGCGGAAACCGTGCCGCCGGACACCCGGAAATGCGCCACCAGCTCGGCCAGCTTGCCCGCGTCGGTGTTCAGCATGTGGCCGGCGGCGGTGGCTTCCTCCACCATCGCCGCGTTCTGCTGGGTCACCTGATCCAGCTGGGTGACGCCGGTGTTGATCTCATTGAGGCCGGTGGACTGCTCCGCGGCGCCCTCGGCAATGCCGGAGACCAGCTGCGAGATATGCGTCACCTGCTCGACGATGCTCTGCAGCGCCTCGCCCGCCTTGCCGACCAGGTCGACGCCGCGCTCCACCTGTTTGGAGCTGTCGGAGATCAGCGTCTTGATCTCCATCGCCGCGTCCGAGGAGCGCTGCGCCAGGGCGCGCACCTCGCTGGCGACCACAGCAAAGCCCTTGCCGGCCTCGCCCGCCCGCGCCGCCTCGACGCCCGCATTGAGCGCCAGCAGGTTGGTCTGGAAGGCGATGTCGTCGATCACCGAGATGATCTGGCTGATGTGGTTCGAGCTCTGCTCGATCTCGGTCATCGCCGAAACCGCGCTCTGCACCACCTCGCGGTTGTTTTCCGCCTGCGTCCGGGCCTCGGCCATGGTCGCCTCGACGCTGCGGGCGCCCTCGGCGGCGGATTTGACGCTTGCCGTCAGCTCATCCAGCGCGGCGGCGGTCTCTTCCAGCGTCGCGGCCTGGCTTTCGGTGCGGTGCGACAGGTCGTCGGAGGCCTGGCTGATCTCGGCGGCGCCGTTGCGGATGCTGCCGGAGGCTTCGATCACCTGCTGCACGGTGGCGCTGAGGTTGCCGACCGTGCTGTTGAAGTTCTGCCGCAGCTGCTCGTATTCCTCCGGGAAGGCGCCGGTGATCGGCTGCGAGAAATCGCCGCCGGCGAGCTGCACCAGCCCGGCGCTGAGGCTTTCGACCACCTGCTGCTGCTGGCGCTGCATCTCGGCGCGCTCCTCCTCGGCGGCACGGGCCAGCTTCAGGTCGTCCTGCATGGAGACCAGCGTCTTGCCGATCTTGCCGATCTCGTCGGTGCGGCTGGCGGCCGACACCTCGGTCTCCAGGTCGCCGGAGGACACCGCTTCCATGTCGGCGCAGATACGGTCGATCGGCCGGGTGATCGACCGCGCAAAAAGCCAGCCGAAAAAAGAAACCACGGCGGCGCAGACGAGGGAGATCAGTATCATGATCTGCTGCTGCGCAGCCGCAGGGGCCAGAATTTCGTCGCGGTCAAGTTCGGCCACCAGCGCCCATTGGATGCCACGGAACATCACGGGTGCGGATACCGCAGCAATCGTGCGCCCGTCCTCCCGTGTGATGGACGGATAGAACGTCTCCACAAAGTTTTCAGTCTGTTCACCGGACGCTTGTGGCGCGGACGTGAAGGCGCCTTGAATGTGCGGCAGAGCGGGCAGTTCCTGCAGCAGTTCGTGACCGCCCTCCCGGCGCGAAGCGGTCCTGGCCTTGAAGTCCTTCCCGGCAAGATAGACGTCGAGCGTTTTCAGATCTCCGCCGAAGCTGGTTGTGATGCCGGAAATCTCGTCAATCGCGACCTGAATTGCAAAGACACCGATGTACCTCCCGCCGCTGTCCTGAATGCGGGTCGCTGCAAAGGCTGCGGGCGCGTCCGCACTGGGAGCATAGGGTGCAATGTCGGAAAAATAGACCTGTTCCTTTTCGCCCTCTGCTGCAAGCTGGAAGGCTTGCGCCAGGCCGGTTTCATTATAAGGGCCTGTGTTCAGGTTGGTGGCGTAGTCGGCCTCCTTCGTAACCGTGAAAATCACGTCGCCGTCAGGGCTGATCAGGAAGATGTCGTAGTAGCCGAGCCGCTCCATCATGCCGGCGAAGGCCGGGTGATTGCGTTCGAAATGTATGTCATAGGGCGATGAGGCAGAGGCGAACATCGACAGGTTTCCAACCGCCTCCTGTCCGCTGCCGCCGCGAGAGTTCCAGGTCACGCCCATATCTTTCATCGCCTTTGCGGTGGAGGGAACCGCGGAGACCGTGAGGATCGCCGCTTCGATGGATTCAAGGTAGGAATGCAGCGCTGCTTCGCGGTCGCGGACCAAGGATTGCAAGACGATCTCGGCATCATGCACAACGCTGCGCCGGAAGTAGCTGCTGCTGAAGGCAATCAGGACAACGGTTACGGTCAGGGCAGTGCCGACGACCAGCATGGGGAGCTTTTGGGAAAGTTTGAAATTCTTCAACATTTTCAGCATATCACCTCTGGCATGAAGGCATCCGCCGGCCCGGTGCCGCGGATTGGGGGCTAAGATTGGCCTCATACAACTAAAGATTGATTTTTGATCCGTTAATGCCCCAGCAGATATGGGCAAAAAGTTTCATCCTGATTGTGATTTACTGCAGCGGAACTGCATAACTGGCCGCTTTCCGGCATCCGTCGTTAAGGTTTCGGGCAGGCGCTGGCAGTCAGGGGCAGGCTGAGCGGCGTTCACTTTTTCTCTTCCGGCGGGCGGGTCCGGTTAACCAATTTCACGGATCTAGGCCGCCGAATCGGCCCTTTCCCGGCGCGGTGCAGTGAAACCGGCCCGGCAGGCGGCGGGATAATTCTCGTTTGTTGTCTGGGGATTGGAAATAATATTTACGAATTGTTTACTTTTTCTGGCCAAGCCCCAGGCTTTTTTGCCATGGTTAAGCATCAATAACCGGGGGGTTAGGGAATTGTTAACGCTGCCGCATTCTGTCCATCTTTTGGTCTCGGCCCGGCAACTTTGGGTCTCATTCCAGCCGCACGCCTGAATGACGATGCCCATGTGGGAAGCTGGAGTGGGTTATGAGACTGACCATTGCTGCAATTGCGGCATGCCTGTCCTTGGGCATGCCCAATGGCGCGGCTGCGGGTGAACTGCAACCGCGCGCCGAATCGATACGCGGGCTGGAAGCCGTCGGGCGGCTGAGCATCGCCAATCAGAGCATGTGCACCGGCGCGCTGGTCGCACCCAATCTGGTGCTGACCGCTGCGCATTGCCTGTTTGATCCCAGGACCGGGGCCAGGGTCGATCCGCAAAGCATCCGGTTCGAGGCCGGGTTGTCAGGGCGCCGTGCCGTCGCCTTGCGGCAGGTGGTGAAGGCGGTCATTCATCCGCAGTATCGGTACCGCCCGTCAGGAGTGCATCAGATCGGCAGCGATTTGGCTGTCCTGCGGCTGGACAAGCCGATCAGCCGCAATCAGGTTGCGCCCCTGGCGATGGACGGCGGCGCCGAGCGGGGGGATAGCCTGGATGTGATGTCTTATACACAGGCGAATGCAACCCGGCCCAGACTGAAACGCTCCTGCAGTGTTTTGGCCCGCAAGAGCCGGACACTGGTGATGTCGTGCCTGGTGGACTTCGGCGCGTCCGGGTCGCCGGTTCTGGAACTGCGCCCGGGCCAGGCGCCGCGGCTGGTTTCCGTAATCTCGGCCAAGGCCGCTATGGGCAGCCGCAGGGTATCGATTGGCACCGCATTGGATGAAACGCTCAGCGATCTGATCCGCAGCGCCGGCTAAAGCGTCGCTTCCAGCCCGCCGCGGCGAAGAGACTGTTCAGGACGGGACGGACCTTTCCGTCTCAAGGCTCGCGCAGAGCTTCCCGGGACTTGTAAAGCGGTTTCAGCAGATATTGCAGCACGGTCTTGGCCCCAGTCTGCAATTCCGCAGTGGCCCGCATGCCGGGGCGGATCTCAATGGCTTGCTGGCGTTCGGAAAAGCCCGATTTGTCTACCCTGACCGTCACCCGGTAATAGGGTTCGGCGCGCGGGTTGCGCTCATCCTCAAAGGTGTCGGCCGAGACAAAATCCACCTTGCCGCGCAGCGAGCCGTAGATGGTGTAATCATAGGCCGACAGCTTGATGGTGGCGTCCTGCCCTGGCTGCACGCTGGCGATATCTTCGGGTTTGACGCGCGCCTCCACAAACAGTTCCTCGCCCAGAGGGATGATTTCGAGGATCTCCTCGCCGGGGCGGATCACGCCGCCGATAGTGGTCACCGCCAGGCTGTTGACGATGCCTGCCATCGGCGAGGTGATGATGGTGCGGTTCAGCTGATCCACTGCCAGCCGCTGCTCCTGGCGCAGGGTGGTGATTTCCCGCAGGGTCTGGGCGTATTCCTCGGCCTGTTCCAGTTCCGCCTGGGTGCCGATTTCATTGTATTTGGCGTGGGCGTCGGTCGCCGCCTTGCGCGCCTTGTTCACTTCGATCAGCGCCACGATCTTCTGGCTTAAGAGATCTTCCATATTGGCCAGCTCAGCATTCAGCTGATCCATGATCTGCCGGGCGCTGTCGCGGCGGCTGGCAAAGTCGGTCTGCCGTGCAATAAGAAGGCCGCGCTCAGAGGCCAGGATGCCGGGGGACCGTTGCGCCAGCATGTCGGGCACGGTGAATTCGAAGGCGCCTTTCATCTGCGCTTCCAGCCGGTGGCGTTTGATTTCCAGCGCGTCTATCTGGTTTTGCAACTCATCGGCAGCGGTGCGGAATTTGGTGTCCTGCAGCTTGGCCAGCACCTGGCCGGCGGTCACAATATCGCCTTGGCGCACATGCAGCTCCGCCAGGATGCCGCCCTCGAGGTTCTGCACGATCTGCGCGCGCGAGGAGGAGACCACCTGGCCCTCGCCGCGCACAATCTCGTCAATGGAGGCAAAGGCGGCCCAGATCAGGAAGGTCAGCACCGCAGCCAGCGCCAGGTATATGATCCGGCTGGCGCTGCGCGGAGGCTCTGCGTTGCCGTAAGGGTCGTGGAGGGACAAGGTCATTTGCCTTCCCCGGCGGCCAGATGCGCCAGAACCTGGTCGCGCGGCCCGTCCACCACCATCCGGCCGGATTGCAGGATCAGGGTGCGGTTGGTCAGCGACAGGATCGGCATCCGGTGGGTGGCGATGACTGCAGTACGTCCGTCAAGCCAGGTTTCAAGGCGGCTGACCAGAGTGCGTTCCAACGTCTGGTCCAGTGCCGCCGTCGGCTCATCCAGCAGCACGACAGACGGATTCTGCAGCCATAGCCTTGCCCAGCCGATCGATTGCCGCTGGCCGATGGACAAGCCATGGCCGCCGTCGCTGATTTCCAGGTCCAGCCCCTTGTGATGGCTGCGCACATGGCCGCCGAGGCCCGCAAACTCCAGCGCTTCCATCAGCCGGTCGTCGTCGCGTTCCAGCTGGTTCAGGTTCAGGTTGTCGCGCAATGAGCCGGCAAACAGCCGCACATCCTGGCTGAGGTAGCCGATATTCGCCCGCAGATCCCTAGAGTCGATTTGCGCCATGTCGGTGCCGTCCAGCAGGATGCGGCCATGATCGGGTGCGTAGAGGCCCGAGAGAAGTTTGAGCAGGGTGGATTTGCCCGAGCCGTTGACGCCCAGCACCGCAACCCGCTGGCCGGGGGTGATGGCTACTGCCTGCACGTCCAGTGTTGGCGCGGCGTCGTCCTCGTAGCGGAACATGATCTCGCGCAGCTCGAACCGGCCTTCGATTTTCTGGCGGCGCAGGTAGGTGCGCTCCTTTTCCTTCTCCTGCGGTGCCTGGGCGATGGCATCCAGCCCTTCCAGCGCTGCCTTGACGTTGCTCCAGCGTGCCAGCGTGGCGGCGAACTGGGTCAGCGGCGCCAGGGTGCGGCTGGTCAGGATGCCAGTGGCGATGATGGTGCCGACAGTGAACTCACCGGCAAACACCAACAGCGTGCCCAGCACCACAGCGGTGATATAGGTTGCCTGCTGCACTCCTTGAGACCAGTAGGTGAGGGCACTGGCCAGCTTGCGCTGCTCGGTGGCGGAGTGCGACGATAGAGTGTTCAGCTCATCCCACAGCCGCAGCACCCGGTCTTCGCCGCGCTGGGTCTTAACGGTATCCAGTTCTGTGACAACCTCATGCAGAAGCCGTCCCGCCTTGGCGTTCGCCCCCTGGGTCTGGCGGGTGTAGGCGATCATCTTCTTCTGCATGAAATAGGCAGGCAGCAGCATCAGGATGCCGCCTGCGATGATCACCCAGACCACCGGCCCCGCGATGGAGGCCACCAGCAGCAGGAACACGGCGATGAACGGAATGTCCGCCAGCGTCGAGATGGTGGACGAGGTGAAGAACTCCCGCACCGAGCCGAAATCGCGCATTGCGGCAAACAGGCCGGAGGGCGGCAGCGGTTTCTTGTCCGAGCGCATGCCGATCAGGCGGCGCATCAGGTTGTGCTGCACCGACAGTTCGATCTGGCGGCCCGCCGCATCGGTCAGCCGTGCGCGGGCGAGTTTCAGCATCGCTTCCAGCGCAATCGCCAGAAAGGCGCCGACGGCAAGCACCCAAAGGGTGGCGTGCGACTGGTGCGGCACCACCCGGTCATAGACCTGAAGGGAGAACAGCGCGACCGACACTGCCAGGATGTTCGCAACCAGCGAGCCCAGCATGATCTCGCCCACCTGACGGCGGTACTTCGGGAATTCGCTCCAGAACCAGTGGCCCGGATCAATCTGCGGCGTGTGCTTGGCCGCCATCTGGCTGAGCGAGGGGCGGGCCGACAGAACGGTGCCGGTGAAATAGGGGCTGAACTCCGCCAGCGGCACCTCGGTGCGGTTGTCCGGGCAGGAGGTGTCATAGATGGTCAGCGCGTTATCGGCCTGGCCCAGAACCAATACGCATTGGCCGCCGGACATAACCGCCAGCGCAGGCCAGAGTGCAGGGGCAAGGCGCTGCTTTTCCAGCACCTTGGGTTGCAGCCCGGCGGTCTGCACCGCCTTGGCCAGTGTGTGCAGCGACAGATCGCCCGGTGTTTCCTTCCACAGGAAGGCGGCGACATCGCTGACCGGCACCTCACTGCCTTTCAGGGCGGCAAGAGTGGCAATCAGGCTGGCGCGGTGCTGGATGCGGGCCGCAGCGCCCTCCAGCAAGGAGCCGACTTCGGGCTGTGCTTCCTGCGGCTGGGGCGGAGGCACCGGATTGTCCGTGCGCGGCTTGACCTGAGCCTTGGCGCTGGGGGCCGGGGCAGCGGTATTGGCGGGCTGCACTCCGCCTCGCGATGCGGCTTGCGGCCCGGAAACCGGCACGGCCCGCAGCACCGGCTTTTTTCCGGCGGCAGGTGCCGGGCGGGGCGGCTTTCGCGTGGTGTCGGTCAAATCTTGTCCCCATCAGCCAGAAGCCCCAGGTCGCGCGCCAGCTCCAGCTGGATCAGCACCACCTCGTATTTCGCGTCGATATAGGCCTGCTCGCGGCGCACCAGCTCCTCATAGACCTGGATCACCTCCATCACCGGGCGCTGGCCGGCCTCGAACTGCTTCTGGAACAGCTCATAGGTCTCGCGGCTGCGGCGCACCAGCACGGCGGTCTCGCCCTCCTGGCGCTGGTAAGATGCGATTTGCTGCAACTGCCGGCTGCGGGCTCGGCGGGCGGCTTCCTCCGCTTCACCCACCTGGCGTGCCGCGGCCTCCTTCGAGGCTTCCAGCGCCTGAATGGCAGCAGGGGTGCCCAGGCCCAGCGGCTGGCCGACCCCCAGGGTAATCCCGGCACCGAAACCGTCAGAGGTCACGTTGCCGGACGCCGCAATTTGCGGCAGCAGCGCGGCGCGGCCGGACTTTGCCTGGGCGATGGCGCGTTCTGCTTCGGCGCGCGCCTTCAGCACCGACAGGAACTGCAGCTGTTCCGGGGGGGGGGCAATGGACAGATGCGATGGCTTTTGCTCGAAACTCCGTCCGGTCATTGCCTGCAATTCTGCGCGGGCGGTTACGGCGGCGTCCTGGGCGGTGGCCGTGGCGGTGCGGATGCCGCTGATCTTGCTGTCCACGACGTTGAGGTCCGCGCGGTCGGAGACGCCGCCGTCAACACGGCCCTGAACGATGCGGCGGAAATCCTGCATCCGGCGCAGCGCGCGGTTGCCATAGGCGGCCTTCTCATCGCCGCGCAGCGCCGCGGCGTAGAGCCCGACTGCTGTTTGCACCCGGCTGTTCATGTCCTGTGACAAGCTGACGGCGGCCGCTTCGACATCGGCGGCGGCAAATTCGCGCTCCGCCTTGCGGCGGCCATTGTCAAACAGCACCTGCTCGATCAGCAGCCCCGCGACCAGATCGCCCAGATCGGTCAGGCTGACCGACGGTCCCAGCGTCGGAAACCAGTTCTTGGACGCGGCCTCGGCCCGCAATTTGGCGCTGACCAGTTCCGCCTCCGCCGCGCGGGAGGATGCGGCGATTGCTGCCGCAGCAACCTGCCCGTAGGCGCTGTCCTCGGCCAGCAGCGATCGGCGGTCCATCAAGGTGCTGATCACTTCTGACCGGGTCTCGCCGGATTGTGTGAAATTGCTGCGCGGGGGGCCGTTCTCTGCATCGCCTGCGCCGCCAAAGGGGGAAGGTGCGCAGCCCGACAGGCTGCACATCACTGCGATGGCGCAAAGAAAGCGTCCCGGTTGCATCCTGCCCTTTGCCCTTTTGTCCCAGGCTTTTGATATCTTGGGCCCGGCTGCAGGCGCCGCTGCCGGGCCGGTAAGTCAGATCACGGTATTGACGTCTTCATCAACCAGGATCGTGGTGCCGTCAGTGCCCAGTGTATAGACGTTGTAGGTCTCGCCGTCGATGGTCTCTGTCCCGTTTGCGGTCGCGCCGGTGATGGTCAGCCTGTCATCGGTACCGCCGTGCACTGTCAGAGTGTCGGAATTGCCCGAAAGAGCGTTGATGTCGGCTTCGGTCAGGGTCAGATCGACGTTGTCCGCGTGGACCAGGTTCAGCTCGTCGATATTGAATTGCGACAGGCCGGCGTGATTCAGAACGCTGGCATCGGCGCCATCTTCAAACACCACCATGGTGCCGGAACTGTTGCCGGCATCATCGATGCGGTTGACCACCAGGTTGGAGCCGTCCGGGACCGTATCGTCGAAGCTGAACAGGGTGCTGCCGCCACCGAGGTCGGTTTCCGTGCCCGTAACATTCTCGACGGCACCGCTGCTGGTCAGTTCATGGGTGGTGTCGCCGTCTTCGTAGTCGTCGCTGAAGAAACCGGTGACGCCGGCGCCAGTGCTGATGATATTGCCGACGTTCGGCGCGTCATAATCAGTGTCGACTTCAAAGGCCTCGGTCAGAGTTGCGGTGTTGCCGGCCGGATCGGTCGCAGTGATCTCCGCGCGGCTGGTATAGCTGCCTTCGGGCAGGTCGCCTGCGTCGAACGCCACGCTCCAGTTGCCGTCGGCATCGACCGATGCGGCCCGGGTCACGCCTTCGATGGTGACGTCGACAGTTGAGCCAGCCTCCACCGTGCCGGTAAGCGTCAGCCCCGCAGCGCGCTCGGCGATGTTAACGATGTCATCACCGGTGATGCTGTCAGCCTCGAACGGCACGACTTCCGTGTCGATGGTCAGAGTGTCGGTGATTTCCGCAGTGTTGCCGACAGCGTCCGTGGCGGTGACGGTGACATCCGCTTCATAGCTGCCGTCGGGGATGTCGGAGGCAGCAAAGTCCACGCTCCAGTTGCCGCCAGCATCCACGGTCGCAGTCCTGGTGGCGCTGCCCAGCTGAACAACCACGGTTGATCCCGGTTCAACGGTGCCGGTCAGGGTCACGCCGTCGCTGTGTTCGGTTTCATTAACGATGCCATCGCCTTCGACACTGGCGGTATCGGTTGTCAGGGGGTCGACAAGGGTGTCCACACGCAGATCGGCCGTGGCTGTTGCGCTGTTGCCCGCTGCGTCGGTTGAGGTCACGCTGACGGTGGTGTCGTATTCGCCCGCGGGCAGGGATCCCGCTTCGAATTCCGCGGCCCAGTTGCCGTCGGCGTCCACGGTGGTTGTGCGGGTGACGCCTTCGACCGTGACGCTGACTGTCGCGCCGGCTTCGCCGGTTCCGGTCAAGGTCAGGCCTGCTGCCGCTTCCGCGTTGTTGACGATGTCGTCGCCGCCAGCCTGGCCGGAATCGATTGCCACCGAGGTAATGGTGTCCACCCGGACCATGCCGGTGGTTGTCTCGGTGTTGCCGAAGGTGTCGGTAGCCGTTGCCGTGACCTCTGCGTCGTATTCTCCGGACAGGATTTCAGAGGCGGCGAAAACGGCGCTCCAGGTGCCCTCGTCGGTGGCCGTCACCGTGCGGATCACGCCTTGGAAGGTCACTTCCACCGTGGCGCCTGCCTCGGCAGTGCCGGTCAGAGTGACGCCGTCTGCGGCCTCTGCGCCGTTGATCATATCATCGCCGCCGGCCTGGCCGTCATCAAGCGCAACCGTGGTCGCGGTGTCGATGCGGATTATTGAGGTGGCAGTTGCCGTATTACCGGAGGTGTCCGTAGAGGTGACGCTTATAGGTGCGTCGTATTCGCCGCCAGTAATCTCCCCCGATGCGAAATCGGCGCTCCAGGTGCCCTCGTCGGTGGCGGTCACTGTGCGGGTAACGCCCTGAAAGGTGACTTCCACGGTGGAACCTGCCTCTGCGGTGCCGGTCAGGGTCACCCCGGCGGACGCTTCGGCAGCGCTGATCGTGTCGTCGCCGCCGGCCTGGCCGCTGTCGATGGTCACGAAGGTGTTGCCATTGTTGCCGCCGCCATCGCCGCCACCTCCGCCGCCGCCATCTCCTCCATCGCCGCCGCCGGCGGCGATGGCCGCGACGCCAACGGCGCCTGCAGCGGCTCCGGCCGCGCCGAGGCCGCCGAACAGCGGGGCCGCCAGCGGTGCCACGACCGGTTCAATCCTGTCAACGTCCAGGAACACCATCTCGTCATAGGCGCTCCACTTGCCGGTCAGGTCGAGAGGCTCATAGGTTGCGAACAGCATGCCGCTGGACTTGTCCTCCAGGACCACTTCAATGAATTCACCTTCCTGGCTCAGGAACAGGTTTTTCGCGCCGGTTGAGCCGAAGGAATAATAGTTCTCCAGCACCAGTTCCTGGCCGTTCGCCAGCCTGATGTGCAGGTTGCCGCCTTGCCGGGAATAGCTCTCGACATCAGCAGGGCTGAGGTTTAGCGAAATGTCCTTGGAGCGGCTGGCATCAATGTGCGCCGGGGTGCCTTCGGAGAAATTTCCATGCTGCGTGGTGCCCGCCATATCGCGGGTGATATATGCGACCGTGCTCATAAACTTACCGCCCATCTGTACGCGCCGCAGCCCGGAATTCGGCCGTCGGCGTATGGTTTCGTTGCCTGTCTTTTGCCCAGCGGCCGTCTTTTGCGGCCATTTTGAGGCCACAATGTTACAATTTTAATAGATCTGTCCAGTGCAGGCGCGAGGCATTCGGGGTGATTTTGTCGCGGACCGTGTCTTGGCTGCCGCAGATTTTAAAAGGTTTTTCACGCGCCTGTAATGCTGCGTCCTCCGGACCCGCACGTCGCGCGGGCGCTGGAGCCGGGTGGCGGGTTCTGCGGAGCGCCGTGTCCGCGCTGGCGCTGCGGGGAAAGGGGAAAGCGGTATTTGCTGCTCCGGTTTTGAGCTGATGCAGGCGCGGAAGCCCTTGAAATGCCGCGATGCAAAAGGGCGGTGCAACGGCGGTGATCGCCGCGATGTGAAGAGAATTTCCCGCAAAAGTTTCTGGCAATTAATTAAAAGTACACCACTTTCAGATAGTAAGAAGTTCGTAATTGGTGTAAGCTCGAAAGTAAGTAATACGACGCCGACAGCCTTGGACTCCGGGCTCAGGCCGCCGCAAAGAGCGGTCAGCCGGACGTATGACGCCAGCAGCGGCGCCGAGCAGAAATCAGAACTCAACACTGACGCGGACACCCATGCCCACGTGCTGGGCACTCTCTGTCCGTGCGCGAACCGATACGCCAGGAGGAACGGCGCGAGTTAACCAGGAGGCTTGATCCAAGATGAAAGACATTGCCGAACTTTTTGCAGAGCAGTACGGCGAAACCCGCGAGCAGGAAATGCCGCTGCAGGAGTATTTGAACGCCTGCCGTGACGATCCGAGCCTGTACGCGAATGTCGCCGAGAGGATGCTGAAGGCAATTGGCAAAGAAGAGCTGGTGGATACGTCCAAGCATTCCCGGCTCGGGCCGATCTTTCAGAACCGGACGATCAAGCGCTACAGCGCCTTCCACGATTTCTACGGCATGGAAGACACGATCGAGCGGATCGTGGGCTACTTCCGTCACGCGGCGCAAGGCCTGGAGGAGCGCAAGCAGATCCTCTACCTGCTGGGGCCGGTCGGCGGCGGCAAGTCGTCTCTGGCTGAGCGCCTGAAGCGCCTGGTCGAAGACCAGCCGATTTATGTGCTGAAGGCCGGCGATCAGGTCTCGCCGATCTTCGAGAGCCCGCTGGGCCTCTTCGACCCGGTCCGCATGGGCAAGGTTCTGGAAGAGGAATACGGTATTGCCCAGCACCGGCTGCCGGGGCTGATGTCGCCTTGGGCGGTGCAGCGCCTGGATGAATTCGACGGCGATATCAACAAGTTCTCCGTGGTGCGCTTGTATCCGTCGCGGCTGCGCCGGATCTGCGTCGCAAAGGTGGAGCCGGGCGATGAGAACAACCAGGATATCTCGACCCTGGTGGGCAAGGTCGACATCCGACAGCTGGAGCATTTCAGCCAGGACAACCCGGATGCCTACAGCTTCTCCGGCGGGCTGAACCGCTCGACCCAGGGCATCCTGGAATTCGTCGAAATGTTCAAGGCGCCGATCAAGATGCTGCATCCGCTGCTGACGGCGACCCAGGAAGGCAACTACATGGGCACCGAAAGCTTCGGTGCGATCCCGTTCAACGGCCTGATCCTGGCGCACTCGAACGAGAGCGAATGGCAATCGTTCAAGAACAACAAAAACAACGAGGCCTTCATCGACCGGGTGTCCATCGTCAAGGTGCCCTATTGCCTGCGGGTATCGGACGAGACCTCGATCTATGAAAAGCTGATCGAGCACAGCGAACTGCGCAGCGCGCCCTGCGCACCGGAAACGCTGAAGATCCTCAGCCGCTTCTCGGTGCTGACCCGCCTGAAGCCGCATGAGAACTCCAACCTCTATTCCAAGATGCGGGTTTATGACGGCGAAAGCCTGAAGGACACCGACCCCAAGGCCAAGACGGTGCAGGAGTACCAGGACCGCGCCGGCGTGGACGAGGGCATGAACGGCATCTCGACCCGCTTTGCCTTCAAGGTGCTGTCGACCACCTTCAACTTCGACACCAACGAGGTAGCGGCGGACCCAGTGCATCTGATGTATGTGCTTGAGCAGATGATCAAGCGCGAGCAGTTCCCGCAGGAGACGGAACAGAAGTATCTCGAGTTCATCAAGACCGAGCTGGCGCCGCGCTATGAGGAATTCATCGGCAACGAGATTCAGAAGGCGTACCTCGAAAGCTATACCGAATACGGGCAGAACGTCTTTGACCGCTACATTTCCTATGCCGATGCCTGGATTGAAGAGCAGGACTACAAGGATCCCGACACCGGCCAGCTCTACAACCGCGAGGTGCTGGACGCGGAGCTCAGCAAGATTGAGAAGCCGGTGGGCATCGCCAATCCCAAGGACTTCCGCAACGAGGTTGTCAAATTCGCCCTGCGGCACCGCGCCAACACCGGCTCGAATCCTGCCTGGAACTCTTACGAGAAGCTGCGCGATGTGATCGAAAAGCATATGTTCAGCCAGGTCGAGGAACTGCTTCCGGTAATTTCCTTCGGGTCCAAGAAGGACAGTAAGACCGAAAGCAAGCACCAGGAGTTCGTCGAGCGCATGCGCGGCCACGGCTACACCGACCGCCAGGTGCGGCGCCTGGTCGAATGGTACATGCGGGTCAACAAGGCGGGCTAAAGAGGAGCGCTGTGCAACATGCATCATTTCATCGACAGGCGCGCCAATCCAAAGGGCAAGAGCCTAGGGAACCGCCAGCGGTTCCTGCGGCGGGCCCGGGAGAATATTAAGGAGCGCGTCGATCAGTCGGTCCGGGGAAAGTCGATCCAGAACGGCAGCGGCGTCCCGGATGAAGGCGAAAAGGTCACCATCCCGACCCGGGGTCTGAAAGAGCCGCGGTTCTTCCATTCCTCCAAGGGCGGCCTGCGACGCCATGTGCTGCCCGGCAACAAGGATTTTGTTGTCGGCGACACCATCAAGCGGCCGCAGGGCGGCGCCGGGCAGGGCGGCCGCAAGGCCTCCGAGGACGGCGACGGCGAGGACGAGTTTTCCTTTACCCTGACGCAGGAGGAATACCTGGAAATCCTGTTCGAGGGGCTGGAGCTGCCGGACCTGGTGGAAAAGGCCACGGTGGAGACCGAAACCATCGGCACCCGCCGCGCAGGCCTGACCACTGCAGGGACGCCCAACAACCTCAACCTGGTGCGCACCATGCGCAACTCACTGGGCCGCCGCATCGCGCTGCAGCGTCCCACCACTAAATCCCAGCGCGATCTGGAAGAACAGATCGCGGAACTGGAAGCGCTGGATGAGCGCACCCCGCCGCAGGAGGAATTCCTGGAGGCGCTGAAGAAACGGCTGGAAGGCATCATCCGAAAGCGCAAGGTGGTCGGCTACATCGACCCGCTGGATCTGCGCTACGACACTTTCGTGCCGGAGAAGATCCGCAACTCCCGCGCCGTGGTGTTCTGCCTGATGGATGTCTCCGGCTCCATGCAGGAACGCGAGAAGGACCTGGCCAAGCGCTTTTTCCTGTTGCTGCATCTGTTTCTGGAACGCTGCTATGAGCACACCGAGCTTGTGTTCGTGCGCCATACCCACCACGCACAGGAAGTGGATGAGGAAACCTTCTTCTATGCCCGCGAGACCGGCGGCACGATTGTGTCGACCGCTTTGGAGAAAATGAAGGAGATCATCGAGGAACGCTATCCGCCGGATGAATGGAACATCTACGGCGCCCAGGCCTCCGACGGCGAAAACTTCGGCAATGACTCGGTGCGCTGCAAAAATCTGCTGCTGAACGATCTTCTGCCGGTCAGCCAGTTCTACGCCTACGTGGAAATCGTCGACGAGGCGGCGGAAATGCTGCTGAACAATCCCGAGGCAGGCGAAGACCTGTGGCAGAACTACCGTGAAGTGAAGGCGCAGGCGCAGCATTTCGAAATGCAGCGTGTTTCGCAGCCGGGCCACATCTATCCGATTTTCCGGGAGTTCTTCCTCCCCAAGGTGAAAGGGGCGCAGTATGCAGGCAGCTGAAACGGCGCGCACGCCACTGTTCGACGGGCCGGAATGGACCTTTGAGCTGATGGGGAAGGCGCGCGACGCGATCGAGGAGATCGCGCTGGGCGACCTTGGGCTGGATGTCTATCCGAACCAGATCGAGATCATCTCGGCGGAGCAGATGCTGGACGCCTATTCCTGCGTCGGGCTGCCGCTGATGTATCAGCACTGGTCCTTCGGCAAGCATTTTGCCCGCGACGAGGCGCTCTACCGCACAGGCCGCCAGGGGCTGGCCTATGAGATCGTCATCAATTCCAACCCCTGCATCAGCTACAACATGGAAGAAAACACCATGGCGATGCAGACGCTGGTGATGGCGCATGCGGCTTTCGGCCACAATCATTTCTTCAAGAACAACTACCTGTTCCAGCAATGGACGGACGCCGCGGGCATCCATGATTACCTTGCGTTCGCCAAGAACTATATCGCGGCCTGCGAGGAGCGCTACGGCCCGATGGCCGTGGAAGAGGTTCTGGACGCTGCCCACGCGCTGCAGTCGCAGGGCGTGTTCCGCTACGGCCGCCCGCCCAAACCCACCAGAGAGGAGCTGGTGGCGATGCAGAAAGTGCGCGAAGGCTACGAAAGCGGCCAGAGCGTTCTGGATATCTGGACCGATTCCACCCTGGGCCGGGACAAGCTGGAAATGGTGGAGGACGCCGACTACAGCGCGCGGCGCAAGATGATGAACCTGCCGCAGGAAAACATCCTGTACTTCCTGGAAAAGCACAGCCCGGTGCTGGAGCCCTGGCAAAGCGAAATCCTGCGCATTGTGCGGATGCTGGCGCAATACCTCTATCCGCAGAAACAGACCAAGGTGATGAACGAAGGTTGCGCGACCTTCGTGCACTACTACATCATCAACAAGCTCTACGAGCAGGGCCAGATCACGCAAGGCGCCTATATGGAGATGCTGCACAGCCACACCAATGTGGTGATGCAGCCGGAATATGACGATCAGCGCTACTCCGGCATCAACCCCTATGCACTGGGCTTTGCGATGATGCAGGACATTCGGCGCATCTGTCAGGATCCGACCGACGAGGACCGTGAGTGGTTCCCGGATTTTGCCGGTAACCCGGACTGGCGCGGCGTATTGCGGGACGCCTGGGCGAACTACCGCGACGAAAGCTTCATCCAGCAGTTCCTGTCGCCGCACCTGATCCGCAAATTCAAGCTTTTCACCCTGACCAACGATGCGGAGCTGCCCAATCTGGTGGTCAGCCAGATCCACAACCGGGCCGGCTACAAGGCGATCCGCCGCGATTTGGCGAAACAGTATGACCTGGCCTATCTGGAGCCGGACATTCAGGTGACCGATGCGGATCTTCGCGGCGACCGGGAGCTGAAGCTGACCCATACCGTGCGCGACGGCATTCACCTGGACGAGGATGACCAGGAAGAGGTGCTGAAGCACTTGCGCCGCCTTTGGGGGTACGATGTCCGGCTGGACGCGGTTGAAGCCAGTACGGAACGCTGACAGCCGGGTCTGTCCAGCCTGTCCTGAAAAAAGAAAACGCAGGCCCGGAGGCCTGCGTTTCCCATGTTTCACATGAATCGCGGGATCAGAATTCCACCACCGCGCGGATCGATTTGCCTTCGTGCATCAGCTCGAAGCCTTCGTTGATCTGGTCCAGCGTCAGCTTGTGGGTGATCATCGGATCGATCTCGATCTTGCCGTCCATGTACCAGTCGACGATCTTGGGAACGTCGGTGCGGCCAGATGCGCCGCCGAAGGCGGTGCCTTTCCAGACCCGGCCTGTGACCAGCTGGAACGGGCGGGTCGAAATCTCGGCCCCGGCAGGCGCCACGCCGATGATGATCGACTCGCCCCAGCCCTTGTGCGCCGCTTCCAGCGCGGTGCGCATCACGTTGACGTTGCCGGTGGCATCGAAGGTGTAATCGGCGCCGCCCTTGGTCAGCTCGACCAGATGCGCCACAAGATCTCCCTCGACCTCGGCCGGGTTGACGAAATGTGTCATGCCGAATTTCTCGGCCATCTCGACCTTGCCCGGGTTCAGGTCGACGCCGACGATCTGGTCAGCACCGGCCAGCCGCAGGCCCTGGATCACGTTGAGGCCGATACCGCCGAGGCCGAACACCACGGCGCGGGAGCCGATTTCCACCTTAGCGGTGTTGATCACTGCGCCGATGCCAGTGGTGACGCCGCAGCCGATGTAGCAGACCTTGTCGAACGGCGCGTCGTCGCGGATTTTCGCCAGCGCGATTTCCGGCACCACGGTGTGGTTCGCAAAAGTCGAGCAGCCCATGTAGTGGTGGATCGGGGTGCCATCCAGCATCGAGAAGCGCGTGGTGCCATCGGGCAAGAGACCGGCGCCCTGGGTCGAGCGGATCGCCTGGCACAGGTTGGTCTTGGGATTGAGGCAGTATTCGCACTCGCGGCATTCCGGCGTGTAGAGCGGAATGACATGGTCGCCGGGCTTCAGGCTGGTCACGCCTTCGCCGACCTCGACGACAACGCCTGCGCCCTCATGGCCGAGGATCGCCGGGAAAATGCCTTCCGGGTCGTCGCCGGAGCGGGTGAATTCGTCGGTGTGGCACAGGCCGGTTGCCTTGATTTCCACCAGAACCTCGCCCGCTTTCGGGCCTTCGAGGTTCACTTCCATGATTTCCAGCGGTTTGCCGGGGGCAACCGCAACGGCAGCGCGGGTCTTGATCATGAGACTGGTCCTTCGTTCTTTTCTGCGGGTTCGGGCCGCCGCCTGGCGCGCCCGGGTGAATTCTGTGCCAGCGGCGTGGCGCGGGTTTGACGGACCCAGCGTTACATTTGAGGGCTGACGCGCGCAAGCATTGCCTCGGCACCCTATCAGGGGAGGGCCGCCGGGCTTTGCCCCGAATGCGACAGCTGACCGGCGGTCCGCGCCATTCCCGCGTTAAGAAAAAAGCGGCGGTTTACAGCAGCTTGCCGAAAGGCTTCCAGTTTTAGGAAGGAATTTTGATTCCAGGTCTTGACCTTCCCCTCACTGGAAGCCTCATATGGCTTTGCATAGGATAAACCCAGTAGGTCTCCCATGTCGGAAAATAGCCGTATATCACTGCAAATCACCAACCTGAGCTGCGCAGGCTGTGCCGGTCGTGCCGAACGTGCCCTGGCAGCAGTCGACGGGGTCCAAAAGGCATCTGTGAACCTTGCCAATGCAACCGGTCAGGTCGAGGCCGCTCCTGGCGTTAAGCTGGAGCAGCTGACGGGTGCACTCAAATCCGCGGGCTACCCGGCGGCAGAGTCGGAAGCCGTCCTGGCCCTCAGCGGCATGAGCTGCGCGTCCTGTGTGGGGCGGGTGGAACGGGCGCTGCTGGCAGTGCCGGGCGTGCTGTCTGCAAGCGTCAATCTGGCGAATGAAACTGCGCAGGTCCGCTTCCTGACTGGTGCGGTCCGTGCGGCCGATCTAGCCCGAACGGTGACTGGGGCAGGCTACCCGGCCCGCCTGAGCGGCGGTGCCGCGGACGAGGCGGATGAGGCGAGCCAGCGCAAGGCGGATGAGATTGCGGCGCTGGGCCGGCAGGTGCTGATTGCCGCAGTTCTGACGCTGCCGGTGTTCCTGATCGAGATGGGCGGCCACATGATCCCGGCGCTGCATCATTGGGTGGCAGCCAATATTGGTATGCAGAACAGCTATTTGCTACAGTTTGCCCTGACCACGGCAGTTCTGGCAGGACCGGGGCGGCAGTTCTACAGCAAGGGCTTCCCGGCCCTTTTCCGTGGCGCCCCCGACATGAACGCTCTGGTGGCGCTGGGCACATCGGCGGCTTACGGCTTCTCGGTGATTTCAACTTTTGCGCCCTGGCTGCTGCCGGCCGGCACAGCCAATGTTTATTTCGAAGCCGCGGCGGTGATCGTGGTCCTGATCCTCACGGGCCGCTTCCTGGAGGCCCGCGCCAAGGGGCGTACCGGCGCGGCAATCCGCAAGCTGGCCGGGCTTCAGCCGAAAACCGCCATGGTGGTCGCCGGCGGTGAAGCAGTGGAAACGCCGGTGGAGGAGATCGGGGCAGGGGATCTGATCCGGGTCCGCCCGGGCGAGCGTATCGCCGTGGACGGCGAGATCGTTTCAGGCAGTTCCTACATCGACGAGAGCATGATCAGCGGCGAGCCGGTGCCGGTGGCCAAGTCCCGCGGCGATGAGGTGACCGCAGGCACCATAAACGGCAATGCGGCGCTGGAGTTCCGCGCCACCCGCGTGGGCCGTGACACCGTGCTGGCGCAGATCATCCGCATGGTGGAGCAGGCGCAGGGCGCCAAGCTGCCGGTGCAGGGGCTGGTCGACCGGATCACCCTGTGGTTCGTGCCCGCGGTCATTGCGGTCGCAGCACTGACGGTGCTGGCATGGGCAGTCTTCGGCCCTGCGCCCTCGGTGCCGCTGGCTTTGGTAGCCGGCGTTTCCGTGCTGATCATCGCCTGCCCTTGTGCCATGGGGCTGGCCACGCCGACCTCGATCATGGTCGGCATTGGCCGCGCCGCGCAGATGGGTGTGCTGTTCCGCAAGGGCGACGCGCTCCAGCGCCTGCAAGAGGTGCGCGTGGTGGCGCTCGACAAGACCGGCACATTGACCGAGGGCCGCCCGGCGCTGACTGAACTGATCTGCGCTGAAGGCTTCTCCCGCGGCGAGGTGCTGCACCTGACCGGGGCCGCTGAGGCGCAGTCAGAGCATCCCATTGCCCGCGCCATCACGGCAGCGGCAGGCAAAGGGCTGCCAGCGGCAGAGGCTTTCGAGGCCATTCCCGGCTATGGCTTGCGGGCGGAGGTCGAAGGCCGCGTTGTGCTGGTGGGCGCCGCCCGTCTGATGGCGCGCGAAGGCATCGCATTGGGCGCGCTGGAGACGGAAGGCCAAAAACTGGCCGAACGCGGCGAAACCCCGCTTTATGCTGCGATTGACGGCCGGGCGGCTGCGGTAATCGCAGTGGCGGACCCCGTCAAACCCGGCACGCCTGCCGCGATAAAGGCGTTTCACGACCAGGGGCTGAAGGTTGCCATGATCACCGGCGACGCCGCGGCCACGGCGCAGGCGATTGCCGCACGGCTTGGAATCGATGCGGTGAAGGCCGAATGCCTGCCCGCCGATAAGGTGACTGCGCTGCAGGAGTTGCAGCAGGAGCATGGCGCTCTCGCCTTTGTCGGCGATGGCATCAACGACGCCCCGGCGCTGGCCGCGGCGGATGCGGGTATTGCTATCGGCACCGGCACCGATGTGGCGATCGAGGCAGCGGATGTGGTGCTGGTTTCCGGCGACCTGCGCGGGGTGGTGAATGCGCTGACGGTCAGCCGCGCCACCATGCGGAACATCCGCCAGAATCTGGGCTGGGCCTTCGGCTACAACGTGCTGCTGATCCCTGTGGCTGCCGGCATGCTCTACCCCTTTGGCGGGCCGCTGCTGTCGCCTGCGCTGGCGGCGGGCACCATGGCATTATCGAGCGTTTTCGTGCTGTCGAACGCGCTGCGCTTGCGCCGGCTGAAACCGGCCATAGATGAGAAACAGGCCGCACCGGTATCCACAGCCGCCGGCAACCAGGAGGCACGCGCATGAACATCGGGGACGTATCCAGCCGCTCGGGCCTGCCCGCCAAAACGATCCGCTATTACGAGGACATCGGACTGATCAAGCCGCACCGCAGCACCAACGGTTACCGCTGCTTTGCCGAGACCGATCTGCACAAGCTGGCCTTTCTGGGCCGCGCCCGGGCGCTGGGCTTCACCATCGAGGACTGCCGTACCCTGATGGCGCTGTATGAGGACGAAAGCCGCGCCAGCCACGATGTGAAACATCTGGCGCTGGAGCATCTGGCCAAGATCGAGGAGAAGATCGCCGATTTGCAGGCCATGCATGACACGCTGGGAGAACTGGTCAGCAGTTGCGCGGGCGACAGCCGCCCGGACTGTCCGATCCTCAAGGATCTGTCCGGCGAGGAATAATGCGCCTATCCGGATTGCGGCGGAACAGACCTGCCCGGCCCTCTGGGCCGGGCAGCGTTTCCGGCTTTAGCGCCAGACCGGATTGGACCAGGCCTGTTTGCCGCTCCTGTCGATTACCGTGACCCGCAGCCACGGGCTCTCCTTGAAGCGGTCGAGCGGGATGCGGGCTTGGGTCAGCGACGTGCCGTGCTGTGACACCGCTGCGGAGCCATGCCCCTGCACGATCACGGTGGAGACAGCAGAGCAGGCGACGTCGATATGGCCGTTGTTCAGCGCCACTGCTTTCAGTTCAGGCCCTTGCGAGGCATAAAAATGCCCGGCCTTCAGGGCTTCCAGCAGTAGCTCCGGTTCGTTCGCTTCGGCCTTGACCATGACCCAGCCGCCAAAATGGTCGGGACCCGCAAAATGGGCGTCATCGGTGGCAATGAGCGTCAGATCGCGATGCTCTGACAGCAGCAGGTCCGCCACATGGAAGCCTTCGCCGCGGCCGTATTCCGTGGCGCACCCGTGGTTGTAGACTTCTACCGCGTGGGCGGCTTCGGCCGACCGGGCATCCGCCAGGGTCATCCCCGACCAGTGTGGGTGGGCAACGGCGACAAAAGCACCGGCATCGCGGGCGCGCCGCGCCAGTTCCGGGCCGGTTTCCTGGCCGTCCACCGGGTCGAACCCGGGGGAGTTCGACGGAGCGAAATCCTCTGGCAGGCCAACCGCAAGCAGGTGCCACAGTTCGCCGTTTTCCATCGTGCCGGAGTGCAGTTCGGCCCCAAGCAGAGTGGTGAAAACCGCGTCGCGGAATTCACAGGTGTCGGTCACCGGATAGCCGTAGCAGCCGACGAAATGGTCGGTAAGCGCGATGAAGTCATAGCCTTCGGCCTTGTAGCGGCGGCAGACTTCAGCCGGGTCCAGAACCCCGTCCGAAAGATTGGAATGGGTGTGCAGATTGCCGCGGAAGAACTCTCCGGGGGCGGCAAAGGCGGGTTGCAGCATAGGGCAGTCTCTCCAGTTCAGTTTGACCGGCTGCTACGCTTGCTAGGCAAAAGAATTGTGACGGATTTGTTCGGGTTTCGTGAAGCTGGCCCTCCGGAGCAGCATAGCGCCGGGGGGCACGACCGGAAGTCAGGCGGGCCGCAGGTCCAGTATTTCGCGGGCCTGCCGCCAGGTTGCAACGGGGCGTTCGTATTTCTCGCACAGTTCGGCCGCGCGTTTCACCAGCGCGGCGTTGGAGGGGGCCAGCGTCTCGCGGTCCAGCCGCATGTTGTCCTCCAGCCCGGTGCGGGTGTGGCCGCCTGCAGCGATCGACCATTCGTTGACCTGGATCTGCCCGGGCCCCACGCCCGCCCCGCACCACTGGGCCTCGGGCGCCAGCCGCCGCATGGTCTTGACGTAGTAATCAAACACATCCCTGTCGACCGGCATCGCGTTCTTCACGCCCATCACGAACTGCACGTAGAGCTTGCCGGGAATGCGCCCCTCGCGGTTCATCTTCACCGCCTGATGAATATGCGACAGGTCAAAGGCCTCGATCTCCGGCTTCACCCCATAGGTGCGCATTTCGGATGCCAGCCAGTCCACCAGGTCGGGAGAGTTCTCGTAGACCCGGGTGGGGAAATTGTTGGAGCCGACAGACAGCGACGCCATGTCGGGGCGCAGCGGCAGCATGCCGCCGCGCTCGCGGCCGGCGCCAGAGCGGCCGCCGGTCGACAGCTGGATGATCATGCCGGGGCAGTGTTTTTGCAGCCCTTCCATCAGCCGGGCGAACTTCTCCGGGTCAGAGGTCGGCGTCTGGTCTTTGTTCCGCACATGGCAATGGGCAATCGCAGCGCCGGCCTCAAATGCCTCCTGGGTGCTTTCGATCTGTTCCTCGATGGTGACGGGCACCGCGGGGTTGTTTTCCTTGGTCGGGACCGAGCCGGTAATGGCAACGCAGATGATGCAGGGTTTGCTCATGGATTTCCCTTTCAGATATCGAAAAACACGGTTTCATCCCCGCCCTGCAGGCGGATGTCAAAATGGTAGACGGCCAGACCATCCCGCAGCTCGCGTTTGGCGATCAGAGTGGCGCGGCGGTGTTCCCACTCTATCACATTCAGTACCGGGTCGGCCGCGTTGGCCTCAGCCTCATCTTCGAAATAGATCCGGGTGTTCAGCCCTACATTGATGCCGCGGGCGACGATCCACAGGCTGATATGCGGTGCCATCATCTGCCCGTTGCGGCCCATGACAGCCCCGGGTTTCACCGTATCGAACCCCCATTCCCCGGTTTCGAAATCGGTGATCACCCGGCCCCAGCCGCGAAAACCCTCCTCGACCTCGCCTGAATGCCCGGGGTGGGCATAGACGCCTTCCGCATTCGCCTGCCAGGCCTCCAGCAGCACGTCCTTGACCGGAGAGCCGGTTCCGTCTGTCACTATGCCTTCGACCCGTATGCGCTCTCCTTTGGCGTTGGGGCCAGAAATATCCCAGCCGAGCTCCTGATCGTAGATCTCAAAACCAGCCGCGCCGGGGGCCAGGCCGATATGGACGTAAGGACCGGCCGTCTGCGAGGGGGTTTCCTTCAGATAGTCGAGACGCTGCGGCATCAGTTCCCCTCCAGCCGGTTCTCAAACAGGGTGGACCGCCGCCCGCGTAATACGATGTCAAAGCGGTAAGCGATAGTGTCCAGCGGGATTGTGGCGTTCATGTCGAGCCGCGCAATCAGCATCTGCACCGCCTCCGGGTCCGGGATGGTGTTCACGATCGGGCAGCGCGCAATCAGCGGGTCGCCCTCAAAATACAGCTGGGTGATCAGGCGCTGGGCAAAGCCGGTGCCGAACACCGAGACATGGATATGGGCAGGCCGCCAGTCGTTCACCCCGTTGCGCCAGGGGTAGGCGCCGGGCTTCACGGTGCGGAAGCGGTAGCAGCCGTTCCCGTCCGTCAGGGTACGCCCGCAGCCGCCGAAATTCGGGTCCAGCGCGCCGCGGTAGCTGTCTTTCTTGTGCCGGTAGCGGCCGGAGGCATTGGCCTGCCAGATCTCCACCAGCGTGTTAGGCACGGGGCGGGCGTTTTCGTCCAGCACCTTGCCATGCACGATGATGCGCTCTCCTACCGGACTTTCGCCAGGCTGAGCGTAGTTCGTCAGCAGGTCATTGTCGGCCGGAGCAATGTCGTTGCGGCCAAACACAGGGCCGGTCATCTCGCTGGCGGTGTTTTCCAGGCTGATCAGCGGAAACTGCGGCGCGCGTGTGACCGAGGTCTTGTAGTCCCGCGACAGTGCGGGCGGATGCCAGCGCCGGTCCCTCTGATAGAACTCCCCTGGCTGCGGTGGCTTGGTCATGGGGTTTCCCCTTCCTCGCTTTCCATTTCGGCAAAGGTTTGTTTGGCCAGTTTCAGAGCGCGGTTGGCCCGCGGCATCCCGGCATAGATCGCCACATGCTGGAAGGCTTCCAGCACATCCTCTTGGCTGGCGCCGGTGCGGGCAGTGGCGCGGATGTGCATCGGGATCTCGTCAAAATTGCCGGTTGCCGCCAGCAGCGCCAGCGTCAGCATCGAGCGTTCCCGCAGGCTGATCCGGTCCGATGCCCAGACCGTGCCCCAGGCGCCTTCGGTAATCAGCTCCTGAAACGGCTGGTCCAGCGGGGTCTTGGCGGCCTCCGCCCGGTCGACATGGGCATCGCCCAGCACCATGCGCCGCACCTGCATGCCGCGGTCGTATCGGTCTTGCGTCATTCCGGCCTCCCTCTTCAGGGGAGTATCGCATACCGCAAGTGGTCTGTATAATCTTGAAACAGGCATTTAATAATAACCGAACCGATATGCGTCTTTCGTCAGTTTTGAAACTGCGTCATCTTGAGGTTTTCGTTGAAGTGGCCCGCAAGATGAGCGTCACCCAGGCCGCAGAGGCGCTGGGCATGACGCAGCCAGCGGTCACCCGGGCCCTGCGCGAGCTGGAGCAGGTCTGCGGCAAGCCGCTGGTTGAAAAACACGGCCGCGGCATCCGGCTCAGCAGCTATGGGGAGCTGTTCCGCGACCATGCCGGCCGCAGCCTGGCGCTGGCCCGGGACGGGGTGGCGCTGCTGCGCGGCATGGATGAGGCCGAGGGGCCGCAGGTTGCCATCGGAGCCTTGCCCACGGTGGCTGCCGATCTGGTGCCGGACACGCTGGCGCAGCTGAGGCGCAGCGGCGCGCCCGGCCGGTTCATGGTCATGTCCGGCGACAACCAGTACCTGATCGACCAGCTGCGCCGGGGCAGGCTGGATGTGGTGGTAGGCCGGATGCCTGCGCCGGAAACCATGGCGGGGATCGGGTTTGACCCGCTTTACCGTGAACGTGTCGTTGCTGTTGCCGCCCGCGGGCATCCGCTGGCCGGGGCCAGCCACCTCCCGCCTGCAGCCTTCGAGGACTACCCGGTGCTGATGCCTTCGGATGGATCGGTCATCCGGCCGTTGGTGGAGCGAATGTTTCTGGAGCAGGGACTGGCGCTGCCGCGCTATCCCGTGGAGACCGTGTCTTCCAGCTTCGGGCGGCGTTTTGTGCTGGCGCATCAGGCCATCTGGGTCATCAGCCATGGCGTGGTGCGGCCGGATCTCGCTGCGGGCACGATGTCGGTTCTGCCCATGAACACTGCCAGCACCCTTGGCCCCGTGGGTTTCTGTGCCCGCTTGGAACATCGGCTGTCACCGGCCGCAGCACGGTTCTGCGAAGCACTGCGAAGCACATGTGCAGGGCAGGGGCTGGCATAGCCGGGTCAATACGCTGGCAGCCGCGGATGGTGCCACCGGCGCACCTGATGGCGAAATTCTCGCTTTGCGTGTTTTAGAGGTAGCGCGGGAGACTGCCGGGAAAAGAAGTGGCGAATTGGACGAAAATTTCATCTTTCGCACCAGCTTCAGGCTAACCATTTATCTTTAAACAATGTTGCCCCTATCGAAAGACTTTTCCAAGTGCCGGATTTGGTGCAAATTCAACTGGATGCAATCTGTGATTGCAAAACAACCTAAAGGTGTGCATAATAACGGTGCTTTAATTTTGAATGTATCATGGGTTGAGTGAGGTGGCGGATGACTGTCCTTCTGAAGATTCGACGGTTCGGTGCTTTTGGCGTCTTTCATGCGAACGGTACGGGGGTGCAGCTCGGCGCCAAGCACCAGGCGCTGGTCGCTCTGCTGTCGACGGCCGAAGGCGGGATCCGGACACGGGCTTTTCTGGAAAAGACGTTGTGGTGTCTGGCTCAGCCGGAACAGGCCAAGGCCAGCCTGCGTACCGCGCTGTCGACCTTGCGGCGGCACTTGGGGCCGGAAGCGGCCAAGCTGCTCTACGCCAACCGCGAACGCGTCATTCTGGACCTGACCCGCGCGGAGCTGGACAGCTGTACCGGAAATGCCGAATTCATGGAGGGCTTTGAACTGCCGCATGAGGCGGTGTTCAACGCCTGGCTGGCGGAAGCCCGGGCGGAGTTCTCCCGCAGGCCCGCAGCCCAGGCACCGTTAGGCGGCACATCGCCGGGGCGGGTGATCCTGGACGGGCTGCTGCCCTCTATCGCGGTGCTGCCGTTCGCGCACCGCGCTCCGGGGGAAGCAACCGCACCGCTGGGGTCGCTCATGTCAGAGGAGCTGTCTCGCTACCTGTCGCGCAGCTGGGCGTTTTCCGTCACCTCCTTTCTCGCGTCCCGCCAGTTTAACCCGGAAACCGTGCGCCCGGCGGAAGTCTCCTCGGTGGCGGGCGCGGACTATCTGGTGTCAGGGACCGTTAGCAGCGGCGGCGGCCGGTTCCATGCCGAAATTGACCTGCATGATGCAGTCCGCGAGAAAGTGATCTGGTCCCGCTGCTTCGAGGGAGCCCTGGACAATCTGATGGAAGGCCGTAGCAAGGTTCTGCGCAATGCCACCTTGCAGATCGGCCAGACAGCCGCGGGAGAGGCTGTCCGGCTGGCGGATTTCCAGCCGCTGCGCAACTTGGAGAGCCACACCCTCCTGATGGCGGCGATCTCCCTGATGCAGGAAATGGAGGTGCAGAAGTTCCAGCAGGCTTACAGCATCCTGACCCATCTTCTGGAGCGCGAGCGCGGCCATGCGCTGCCGCTGACCTGGACGGGATTCTGGCATGTGATGCGGGTCGAACGCGGACTGTCCCGGAACCGCGAGGATGACTGCCGCAAGGCCAGCCAGATGGCGGAAGCCGCAATTGAGGCCGCGCCCGGCTTTTCCCTTGCTCATACGCTCAAGGGGCTCATCTCCAGCCATTTGACCTTCCGCTTTGACCAGGCGCTGGACGCCTACGATCTGGCGCTGCGCGACAATCCGAACGAGGCGCTGGCCCTGCTGCTGAAGGGAGCGACGCTGGCTTATCAGGACATGCCGGACGAGGCAGTGCAGATGACCGATGCCGCCCGGCGGCTGACGCCGCTTGGGCCGCAGTGTTATTACTTCGATGCGCTTTCGGCCCTCGCGAACCTGTCCGCCCGCAACTACGGGCGGGCCATTGAACTGGCGGACCGCTCTCTTGAGGCCAAGCGGTCCTTCCCGGTGCCGCTGCGGTCCAAAGCGATTGCGCTGCAGATGTCGGGCCAGGACGCGGAGGCCCGCAGCACCGTTCAAAAGCTGCTGGAGGCCGCGCCCGAGTTCTGCCTGTCGCAATTCCAGCGCGACAATCCGGCTGCGATGAGCCCGGCAGGCCGGGAATGGGCCAGCGCGCTGCGGCAGGCGGGCGTGCCGGAGTAACCCGCGCGCCGGATTGACGAAATCTGCGTCGGCGGCTGCAGGGAGTGCGGCGGCCTGCGCAAGCGGACCGTTAAAATGCGCGGGATAATCCGCCTCATTCTCACCCTTTCTTTACGACTTGCGTCCCTTCTGTAGGGGAGAAGCAGGCCGTAGCGCACCGCGGGCCTGCGCCACTTGGAATGCCATGGCTTCCTCCGGCGGCGGTCACCCCGGACGCGGCATGCGGGCAGAAGACTTGGGTGATGGAATGAGTTCGAAGAAAGACAACCCGGCGAAACGCAGGCTCCGCCTGTTTTCCAGCATCGGCGCCAAGATTACGCTGATCCTGATGGCGATGGGGGCGACAGCGGCGGCTGGCGGCATACTCGTCACTCTGGTCTTTGCCCAGACCGGCCGTCAAATGGAGGTGCTGACTGGTGAGAAGGTTCCGCAGCTCGAACTCAGCACCCGAATGGTCAACGCTGCCGGGCAGGCCAAGAACGCAATGATCGGCGTACTGCAGGCCGGCTCGGTGGAGGAACTTGCCCTGGCGGAGGCGGCGGCGGCTGCCGCAGTTGCGACGCTCGAAGGGAGCGTGTCGGAACTGCCCGCCGCGGAACAGCAGCAATTCGCGCCGGAGTCCGCTGCCGCCTCGGAGCGGCTCAACAACCTGCTGGCTGCGCGTCAGGCGGCATTCCGCAATCAGGCCTGGATCGACACGCAGACTGCCGACCTGCAGACCCTGAGCCAAAGGGTGCAGGAAAAGCTTGTGAAGGTGGCGGCCGAGGCGCGCGACAGTCTGATGGACGGCGGCGAAGAAACCATCATCCAGGTGGATGAGGTCTTGAACAACCTTGTCGAACAGCAGTTCGGCAGCCTGCAGATTCTGCTGGAGGCCCGCGCCGACATCAGCATCCTGTCGGGTGCCGCGCTGGCGCTTGGCCACGTGCGCGATGTGCCCACTAAACGGGCGCTGAAGAAAATGGCATCTGATGCCCTGAAACGGCTGGAACCTGTTATGGGCCGACTTGAAGAGCTTGGGCTGGATGCGTTCCGCGCTAAGAAGGTGCATGAAGGTGTTGAGCTGTTCCGCTATACTCTGACAGCCAGCCGTCAGGAGCTGAAGGAGAGCCGCAAAGAGGTTCTGAGCGCTCGCAATGCCAGCGTGCGTCCGCTGACACAGGCGATGGAGCGAATGGTGTTCACCCTGTCGGTGGCTGCAACCCAGGCCAGCGCCGACAACCGCACCGCCATTCAGGGGCTGCTTGACAATCAGGTCGGCGTGCTGCTGCGCCTGCTGGAAATCAACGGCTGGACCAGCGCCTTCCAGGTTGCCGCACTGGACATGGCTGCGGCCCATAGCATCGAGGCTGCCAATGCTGCCGCCGTTCCGCTGCAGGAAGCCGCGGCGGCGCTGCAGGGCTATACCGGCTTTGGCGAAGGCGTCTTTGCGCAGGAACTGGAGGGCATGATTGCCCTCGCTGACCCTGTTCAGGGACTGCCGGTGTTCAAGGTCGCGGCGCTGGAGGCCGCCGCCGAAGCGGCCGCCGCCTCCGAGGCGACGGTGGAGGCCGTGCTGCAATTTGCCCGCCGCGCAACTGGCCTTGGTAATGACAGCCAGCTGGAAATCGCCTCGATTGCCGACGGGCTGGCCGCCGATGTGACTGCGGCCCAGCGGCAGCTGCAGCTCCTGGCGGCGGTTTCCGCCGGGGTGTTCGTGATGGCCCTGATCCTGACCCGGGTGCTCATCCTGCGGCCGCTGGCCAGCATCAGCGGCACCACCGAACGCCTGGCTGCGGGCGACCTGCAGCCGGTCACCGGCTATGACCGTTCCAGCGAAGAAATCCGCCGCATTGCCAATGCCTTGTCTGTGTTCCGCGATGGGCTGGTCGAAAAGGCGGAGGCCGAAGCCGCCACCGCACAGGAGCGCAATGCCCGGCTGGCCGAACAGACCGCTGCGGTGACCGCCATCGGCAACGGGCTGGAGCGGCTGTCCCAGGGCGACCTGACCATCCGCATTCACGAAGATATGGGCGAGGGCTATGCCAAGCTGCGCGACGATTTCAACGCCGCGCTGGAAAAGCTCGAGGCCTCTGTCCGCAGCCTCAGCGCCAACGGCCAGTCCATTGCCGGGGTCAGCACCGAAATTTCCGCCGCCTCCCATGACTTGTCGGAGCGTTCTGAACGCACTGCGCAGACCCTGGCGGGCACTGCGGCCGCGGTGAACCAGCTCTCGGTTTCGATCACCGGAACTGCCCAGGCCTCGGGTGAGGCCGCTGCCTCAGTCGAAGCGGCCCGCCGCAATGCCGCCGACAGCATCGAAGTGGTTAAGCGGACCTATGGCGCCATGGAGGCGATCAAGGAAAGTTCCGATAAGATCTCCCGCATCATCGGCATGATCGAGGCGATTGCCCAGCAGACCAACCTGCTGGCGCTGAATGCTGGGGTCGAAGCCGCCCGCGCAGGCACTGTCGGCAAGGGCTTCGCGGTGGTGGCCTCCGAGGTGCGCACCCTGGCGCACCGTTCCAAGGAAGCGGCGACCGAAATTGCCGCCTTGGTGGCGGAGGCAGGCCAGAACGTAGAACTGGGCGCGGATCTGGTCGAGCAGACCCGTGCGGCCATCGGCGAAATCTCTGAATCCGTCGCCAGCGCAGCCGACCTGATGCAGACCATTTCGCAAGCGTCTTCGGAGCAATCCGGCAGCCTGCAGGAGATCAATTCGGCGATGGCCAACCTGGATGACGCCACCACCCGCAATGCCGGGCTGTTCGAGGAGGTTACGTCCTCCAGTCACGGCCTGTCTAAGGAGGCTCAGGCCATGGCTGGTGCGCTTGGCGCTTTCCGCACCAATACGGCGGTGGAAGAGGCGGAGATAGACGGCGAGGAAAACTGGCGGCTGCAGGCCTGACGCCGCTCTGCTTTCGGCAGGGAAAAGCCTGGCCGTCCCGCTTTCCCGGCGGATTGCGGCCAGAGCGCTTCAAAGGCCGGGCTTCAATTGAACCCGAGGCTTTGGGACAGCGCGTTAATTGTTCCGCTTTCGCGCTTCAGATCTAGGCGGTCTTCGATCCCCTGAAGGTGCCGGTCCATCAGCGCGGCTGCCTCATCGGCACGGCCGGCCAGGACGAGGTCGGACAGCAGGCGGTGCTCGTCGATCTCGCATTTGTCCGGTTTTGATTTTTCATAGATCGCCACGATCAGCGATGAGCGGGCAATAAGCTCCCGGATGAAACCGGCCATTATGGGGCTGTCTGCCTGGTCTGCCAGCAGCTGGTGGTAGCGGCTGCAGCGGCGGATAACCTGAGCCGTGTCGCCCGCCTCTCTGGCGGTATGCTCTCCGTGCAGGTGTTCAGTAAGCGCTTGCTGCATCGGAGGATTCCGCCGTTCTGCGGCACGGCGGATCAGGTGTCCCTCGATAACCCGCCGCGCACGGAAGACTTCGCGGGCCTCTTCGACTGACGGACTGGCGACAAATGCGCCGCGGTTCGCGACCAGTTCAATGACATGATCAGCGGCCAGGCGCGACAGCGCGGAGCGCACGCGCGTGCGTCCAACGCCGAACAGGTCGCACAGTTCATCTTCCTTCAGATGTGTTCCGGGCGGAAGCTTGTGGTCGACGATGGCGTCGAAAATGCGCGAGTAGATCGTGCTGCTGTCGACCCGGGCCGGGTTGCCCGAATCGGTAGTTCCAGTCGTCGGTTCCGTCCCGTTACGAGCTTTCATGACCTGACCTTTTCTGACCGGGTGCCGCGCGCCGGGCTGAAGAAACCTGCAGTGGCCGGGCACCATCCACCGGAAACGTATACCAATTTTGTCTAGAAAGAAAATGTTTGAATGCGGACAAATATTGTATACGATGATTGTTAGCACTGCCGGAAGAAGCAGGCAAACCCAGCTACAACACGGAGATAGAAATGACTTTCACATCGCGACTCAAAGCCGGACTGGCAGCAGGTGCCCTTGCGGCAGTCCTGGCCGGGGCCGCTGGCGCCAACACGCTGCGGATGGCAGACTCGACCGACATCGCGGCGATGGATCCGCACTCGATGACCGAAAGCAACACCATCGGTTTCCTCAATCACGTCTATGAAGGGCTGGTGCGCTACAATCAGGACCTCGAGGTCGAGCCTGCGCTTGCGACGTCCTGGGAATTCATCGAGCCGACCCGCATCCGTTTCACCCTGCGCGAGGGTGTGACGTTCCATAACGGCAATGCCTTTACCGCTGATGACGTTGTTGCCTCGCTGGAGCGCGCGGCGCATGATAGCTCGCCTGTGAAAAGCAACATTCCCGGCATGGAATCCGTCGAGAAGGTCGATGATCATACCGTGGACCTGGTGCTGGCGGGGCCCGACCCAATCGTGCTGAACTACCTGACGAACATGCTTATCCTTGACCGGGAGTGGATGGAGGAACATGACGCCCTGCTGCCGGCAGACATGCGCAGCGGACGGGAAAACTATGCAGTCGCCAATTCCAACGGCACCGGGCCGTTCAAGCTGGAAAGCCGCCAGCCCGATGCCCGTACTGTTCTGACCGTGCATGAAGGCTGGTGGGATGAGCCGCAGCATAACCTGACCCGGATCGAATTCAGCCCGATCAGCTCTGACGCGACACGGATTGCTGCGCTCCTGTCGGGCGAACTGGACTTCATCACGCCCGCGCCGCTGCAGGATATCGATCGCATCGACCGCTCGGATGGGGCATCGGTGATCATTGCCCCGGCGCTGCGCACCATCATGCTAGGCATGAACCAGAAGGACACGCTGCACAATTCCAACCTGACGGACGGCAACCCGCTGAAGGAACGCCGCGTGCGCGAAGCCCTGTGGCGCGCCATTGACATGGAGCTGATCCGCAAGAAGATCATGCGCGACATGTCCCGCAATGCGGCTCTTCTGGTGGCGCCGCCGGTGCCGGGATACGACGAGTCGCTGGATGTCTTGCCGCCGGCTGACCTGTCCGCGGCAAAGGCGCTGCTGGCCGAGGCCGGCTATGCCGATGGTTTCGAAGTCGGCCTAGATTGCCCCAACGACCGCTACGTTAATGATGAAGAGATCTGCCAGGCCATCACCGCCATGTGGTCGCGGATCGGCGTAAAGGCCAAGCTGACGGCGCAGACCAAATCTAAGCATTTCGAGAAGCTGCTGGCGGGATCGTCGGACATCTACATGATGGGCTGGGCGACGCTGCCGATGCTGGACAGCTACAGCGTGCTGTCATCGCTGCTGCACACGCCGAGCGACCGGATGGGCGCCTGGAATCCGGGCCGCTATTCCAACCCGGACATCGACGCGCTGACCTCCAAGGTGGCGGTCGAGCTGGACCCGGACAAACGCACCGCGATGATGAGCGAGGCGCTGAAGATCGCCCGCGATGACGTGGCAATCATCCCGCTGCACCAGCAGCCGCTGGCCTGGGCAGTGCGCGACGGCGTCGATCTGCCGATCACCGCCGACAATAAACCCCGGCTCTGGTACGCGAAGATCAACTGATCCTCCCCGCCTGGCGGGCTTGCATGCTGCGGCGTGCAGGCCCGCATTTTTACCACGGCCCACAGCCGACAAATGGAGGACCCTCCAATGATCGCTTTCATTCTGAAGCGGCTGATCCAATCGGTCATCGTGATGCTTGCTGTCGCCCTGATCGCCTTTTCCATGTTCCGGTTCATCGGTGATCCGGTGAACAGCATGCTGCCCGAAAACGCCTCTGCCGAGGACCGCCAGGAGTTGCGCGAGCAGCTTGGCCTCGACCAGCCGGTGACGGTTCAGTTCACCCGCTTCGTCACCGGCGCAGTGCAGGGGGAATTCGGCATTTCCTACCGCAACAAGCGTGCGGTTGCCGAAATGATCGCTGAGCGCCTGCCCGCAACGCTGGAGCTGGTGCTTGCCGCCGCCGTCTTTGCGCTGCTGCTGGGAGTGCCGATGGGCATCTACGCGGCGCTGCATCCAAAGGGGGTGCTGAGCAATATGCTCAACGTCATCTCGCTGATCGGCATATCGGTGCCGACCTTCGTGACCGGCATCCTGTTGATCCTGGTGTTCTCGGTCTGGCTGAACTGGCTGCCGTCCTTCGGGCGCGGTGAAACAGTGCAGATCGGATGGTGGCGCACCGGGTTCCTGACCGTCAGCGGGCTGAAATCCCTGATCCTGCCGGCAGTGATGCTGGGCCTGTTCCAGGTCACGCTGATCATGCGGCTGGTGCGGGCCGAGATGATGGAAGTGCTTCGCTCCGATTTTGTGCGGTTCGCCCGCGCCCGCGGCCTGACCAACCGGGCCGTGAACTTCGGCCATGCGCTCGGCAACACCCTGATGCCGGTGATCACCATCGTCGGTTTGCAGCTGGGGGCGATGATTGCCTTTGCGATCATTACCGAGACCGTCTTCCAGTGGCCGGGCATGGGCCTGCTGTTCATCCAGGCCGTCAGCTTTGGCGATATCCCGGTGATGTCCGCCTACCTGGTGATGGTCGCGCTGGTCTTCGTGGCGATCAACATGATCGTCGATCTACTCTACTTCGCCATCGATCCGCGCCTGTCGGTGCGGGCGTAAGGGAGACGCAAAATGGCACTTGAAGCATCCCCCCAATCCCGCCTCACGGCGTTCCTGAAAAGCGATCTCTTTTATCGCTTCCGGACCTCATATGTCACCGTGGCGGCCTCTGCCGTCACCGTGTTCATCCTTCTTGCAGCGCTGCTGGCGCCCTGGATCGCACCGCATGACCCGTTTGATGTCTCGACGCTGAGCCTTTGGGACAGCGAGCTGCCGCCGGTCTGGGCGGAAGGCGGCGATCCGCGGTTCCTTCTCGGCACTGACAACCAGGGCCGCGACGTGCTGTCGGCCATACTCTATGGCTCGCGGATCTCGCTCGCCGTCGGATTCGTGAGCGTGGCGCTGGCGATGGTGATCGGCATCGTGGTCGGCCTTGTCAGCGGCTATTTCGGCGGCGCGGTGGATGCGTTTTTCATGCGCATCGCCGATGTCATGCTGAGCTTTCCCACAATCCTCGTGGCACTGCTGGTCAGCGGCATCGTGCGCGGCGCCCTGCCGCGGGAGATGCATGACAGCGCAGCGCTGATCGTGCTGGTCTTTGCCATCACCGTGACGACCTGGGTGCAGTACGCCCGCACCGTGCGCTCCTCCACCATGGTCGAGCGCAGCCGTGAATACGTCTATGCGGCGCAGCTGGTGGGCCGCAAACCCTTTGCCATCCTGTTCAGCCATATCCTGCCGAACGTGATGGGGCCGGTGCTGGTTATCGCCACGATCAACTTGGCCATGGCGATCCTGATTGAGGCGACGCTGTCCTTCCTCGGCGTCGGCATGCCGCCCACCAACCCCTCGCTCGGCACCCTGATCCGGGTCGGCAACGAATACCTGTTCTCGGGTGTCTGGTGGGTGGTGATCTTCCCCTCGCTGACGCTGGTGGCACTGGTGCTGGCGGTCAACCTGCTGGGTGACTGGCTGCGCGATGCGCTGAACCCGAAGCTGCGCTGAAAGGAATGACGATGAATACCACGACCTTCCCCAATTCGCCGCTTCTGAGCGTGCGCGACCTGTCAATCTGCTTTGACACGCGGCACGGTCCGCTGCGGGCGGTGGACGGCATCACCTTCGACCTCGCCCCCGGCGAAATCCTCGGCATGGTGGGCGAGTCCGGCGCGGGCAAGTCGCTGACCGGCACCGCCATCACCGGCCTGCTGGAACGGCCCGGCCGCATCGACCGCGGCGAGATCCTGTTTGAGGGCAAGCGCATCGACACGCTGTCTGCGGAAGAGATGCGGCGGCTGCGCGGGCGGCGGATCGGCGCGATCTTCCAGGACCCGCTGACCAGCCTCAACCCGCTGATGACCGTCGGGCAGCAGCTGGTGCAGACCATCCGGACCCATCTGTCCCTCGGCAAGGAGGCGGCGCGCAAGCGGGCCATCGAATGCCTTGCCGAAGTCGGTATCCCCGCCCCGGAGGCCCGGATCGACCAGTATCCGCACCAGTTTTCCGGCGGTATGCGGCAGCGGGTGGTGATCGCCCTGGCGCTTTGCGCCGAGCCGTCGCTGGTGATCGCCGACGAGCCGACCACTGCGCTCGACGTCTCGATTCAGGCACAGATCCTCGACCTGTTGAAAAAGATGTGCCGGGAACGCGGCGCGGCGGTGATCCTGGTGACACATGACATGGGGGTGATCGCCGAAACCGCCGACCGCGTGGCGGTGATGTACTCGGGCCGGGTGGTCGAGATCGGGCCGGTGGAGAAGGTCGTCCGCGACCCGCGCCACCCCTACACCAAGGGGCTGATGCAATCCATTCCGCGCGTCGGCTCGAACGCGCTGCGGCTGACACAGATCGATGGCGCGATGCCGCGTCTGACCGATCTGCCTTCGGGTTGCGCCTTTCACCCGCGCTGCCCCCGCGCTTTCGCGGAATGCAAACGGACCAAGCCGGCGGCGCTGCCGGTCGAGGGCGGCCATGTCGCCTGTCATCTCTATCAGGAGGAACCGGTATGAGCTCTGCCACCGACACCCAACCGCTGGTCTCGCTGACGGGACTGTCCAAGACCTTCGATCTGTCCCCGCCGCTGCTCAACCGGCTGATCGAGCGCAAGGGCCGCCGCACGCTCCGTGCCGTCGACGCGCTCAACATCGACATCCCGCGCGGCAAGACCTTCAGCCTTGTGGGCGAGTCGGGCTGCGGCAAGTCCACGGTCGCCAAGCTGGTGGTGGGGCTGCATGGCGCCACCTCCGGCAGCATCACTTTCGACGGCACCGACCTGACCAGGCTGGCCGCCGCCGACCGCGGCGCCTTCCGCAAGCGAATCCAGATGATCTTCCAGGACCCCTATGCCAGCCTCAATCCGCGCTGGCGGGTGCGCGACATCATCGCGGAGCCGCTGCGCAGCTTCGGCATCACCTCCTCGAAGCAGGAGGAACGGGCCGAGGTCGGACGCCTGCTGGAGATGGTGGGCCTCTCGGCCCGCGACGGCGAGAAGTTTCCGCATGAATTCTCCGGCGGCCAGCGCCAGCGGATCTCCATCGCGCGGGCGATTTCGTCGAAGCCGGAGTTCCTGGTCTGCGACGAGCCCACCTCGGCGCTCGACGTTTCGGTGCAGAGCCAGGTGCTGAACCTGATGCGCGACCTGCAGGATGAGCTGGGGCTGACCTACCTGTTCATCAGCCACGACCTGGCGGTGGTCGACTTCATGTCCGACTACGTCGGCGTCATGTATCTGGGGCGTCTGGTGGAAGCCGGGCCGGCAGAGCAGATCTTTGCCGCGCCGGAGCATCCCTATACCCGGCTGCTGATGGATACGGTACCCGATATCAGCCTGGGCCGCCGCGACCGGGCACCGGCGATTGGCGAGGTGCCCAATCCGATCACGCCGCCGCCGGGCTGCTCGTTCAATCCGCGCTGTCCGCTTGCCACCCAGCGCTGCCGCGAGCAATCGCCCGCGCTGGCAGCCCGCAGCAGCGGCACCGTTGTCGCCTGCCATGCGGTGACCGGCGAGCCGGCCGCCGGGTCCCGGCCCGGTGCAGGCGGCGCCGCAGGCACAGGAACGGGCACGGTCGCACAGCGGCAGCCGGAAAGGGGGGTTGCCTGATGGAGTTCGATTTCGAGGCGCTGCCGCCGAAGGACCGCTACCGGCTGCTGTGCAGTTTCGTGGCGCCCCGGCCGATAGCGCTGGTGACCACAAATAGCGAAAACGGCACTCCGAATGCGGCGCCGATGAGCTTCTTCAATGTGTTCTCGCAGGATCCGCCCATCGTGATCCTGGGCATTCAGGCCCGGCCCGACGGCACCGAGAAGGAGACGATGCGCAATATCCGCCGGTCGAGCGAATTTGTCGTCAACCTGTGCGACATGGCAATCGCCCAGCAAATGGTGGACTGCGGCATCAGTTTTCCCGACGATGTCGACGAGGTCGCACAGACCGGCCTGAGCCATGTGCCGTCGCTGAAGATCGCACCGGGCCGGGTGGCCGAGGCGCCCGCGTCGATGGAGTGCCGGGTGTCGCAGATCATCGACTACCCGCGCCGTGCTATCGTGCTGGGCGAAGTGGTGCAGATGCATGTGCGCGACAATTGTCTGGATGCGGCGGGGCGCTATGTCCGGCCCGAAGCCTATCAGCCGGTCGCGCGGCTGCATGCGGACAACTACATCGTATCGGACCGGCAGTTCGTGCTGACCGCAACCGAGACACTGACTGCCGCAACAGGGAGCTGAAGCACGCATGACCGACGATATCCTGCTGAGAAACCTGCGCCCGTTCGGCGCGGAACCGGCTGACATGCTGATCGAGGGCGGGCGCATCGCGCAAACCGGCCCGGATCTGGCGGCCCGGCCCGGCGTGCCGGAGGAAGACTGCTGCGGCGCGATCCTGCTGCCGGGGCTGGTGGAGGCCCATACCCATCTGGACAAATCCCTGTGGGGCATGGGCTGGCGCCCGCATCAGGCGGGGCCGAGCCTGCGCGACAAGATCGATACCGAACGCCGCCTGCGCCAGGAATGGAATATCGACCCGCACCGGCAGTCGATGCGCCAGGCGCTGCTGTCGCTGGGGCATGGCTCGACCGCGATCCGCAGCCACGTGGATGTGGATACCGAAACCGGCCTGGCCGGCATCGAGGGCGTAGCGCGCACCCGCAGCGAGCTGGCCGGGCTGGTGGATATCGAGATTGTGGCCTTTCCGCAATCCGGGCTGATGACGCGCCCCGGCACGCTGGAACTGCTGGATGCGGCGCTGCGCGGAGGCGCGGATGTTGTCGGCGGTCTCGACCCCTGCGGCATGGATGCCGACCCGAAGGGGCATCTGGACGCAGTCTTTGCTCTGGCTGAAAAGCATGGGAAACCCATCGACATCCATCTGCACGAACCCAGCGAGCTGGGGGCGTTCAGCATGGAGATGATCATTGACCGCACCCGGGCGCTGGGGATGCAGGGGCGGGTGACGGTCAGTCACGCCTTCTGCCTGGGCATGCCGGACCGCGACCGTGCCCGGGCGCTGGTGGCGCAGCTGGCCGAGGCGCAGATTCACATCGCGACGGTCGCAACCCCGTTCCGGCCGGTGCCGCTGGCAGAGGATCTGCGGGCGGCCGGGGTGACCCTGTGCGCGGGCTCCGACGGAATCCGCGATACCTGGGGGCCCTATGGCAATGCGGATATGCTGGAGCGCGCCATGCTGCTGGGCCAGCGCAACAACCTGCGCGCCGACAGCGATGTCGAACATGCCCTGTGGTGCTGCTCCTGGGGCGGCGCCAAAGTCATGGGGCTGGAGGACTACGGGCTTGAAATCGGCTGCCAGGCGGATCTGGTGCTGGTCGAGGCAGAGACCGTGACGCATGCGGTGGTATCCCACCCGCCGCGCAAGCTGGTGCTGAAGGCGGGCCGCATCGTTGCCCGCGACGGCCGCAGCCTGCGGGAAGCGCCGTGATGGCCGGAACCAGGGAGCAAGGCCGCACCTTGATAACCGCCGACTGGGTGGTCGGTCATGAAAACGGGCAGCATGTGCTGCTGCCGCGCGGCGAGGTAGTGTTCGAGGACGGCGCCATCCTGTTTGCGGGCCACGGGTTCGAAGGCGAGGTGGCGCGGCGCATCGATTGCGGCCGTGCGCTTGTCGGGCCGGGGTTCATCGACCTGGACGCGCTGTCGGACCTCGACACCACGGTTCTGGGCCTGGACAATCAGCCGGCCTGGAAGAAGGGCCGCATCTGGCCGCACAGCTACATGGAAAACGGCCCGCGCGAAATGTACACGCCGGAGGACCTGCGCTGGCAGAAGCACTATGCCTTTACCAGGCTGATCCGCAATGGCATCACCACTGCGCTGCCCATTGCTTCGCTGTTCTACCGCGAATGGGGCGAAACCTGGGACGAATTCGAAGGCGCGGCAGAGGCGGCGGAGGGGCTTGGCCTGCGGGTCTATCTTGGCCCGGCCTACCGCAGCGGCAACACCTATGTCTCCGAAGACGGCAGCATCGGGTTCCATTTCGACGAGCAGCGGGGTCTTCAGGGCCTCGCCGACGCAGCGCGTTTCTGCGAGCGCTTTGAAGGCGGGGCAGGAGGGCTGATCCGGACCATGCTGGCCCCGGACCGGATTGAAACCTGCACTGAAACATTGTTGTCGCGTACCGCACAGGCAGTGCGGGAGCTGGACGTGCCGGTTCGGCTGCATTGCTGCCAGTCCGCCTTCGAGTACGAAAGCGTTCTGCGGATGCATGGCAAGAGCCCGCCGGAATGGCTGCGGGACATCGGTTTCCTGTCGCCGCGCGCGATCCTGCCGCATCTGACCTTCCTGTCGGGCGTCAACGGGATTGAGTACGAGGCACCGGACCTCGAGATCCTGGCGGACGGAGGGGCTGCGCTGGCGCATTGCCCGCTGGTGATGGCGCGCAGCGGTGCGGTACTGAAATCCTTTGCACGCTACCGCGACGCGGGGCTGACCATCGGCATGGGGACAGACACCCATCCGCCGGACATGATCCTGAACATGCAGCTGGGGCTTATCACTGCCCGGATGGCAGACAGCAACCCGCAGGCCGTCTCTGCAGCCGACATGTATGATGCGGCAACTTTGGGCGGAGCCAAGGCGCTCGGGCGCAGCGACCTCGGCCGTCTGGCGCCTGGGGCACGGGCCGACATCACCGTTATAGGTCTCGATGATCCGGCAATCGGGCAAGTTATCGACCCGGTTCAGACGGTCCTGCTGAACGGTTCCGGCCGTGACGTGCGCACGGTGGTGATCGACGGCCGCATCGTAATGCAGGACGGCATCATTCCCAGTGTCGACCATGACGGGCTGCGCGCCGGCGCGCAACACCGCTTCGACAGCCTGGTGGCGCAATACCCCGACCGCACCTTCGGTCATCCGCCGGTGGAGGAGATCTTCGCCCCGGCCTATCCGCTGCGGAAGGCGCCTGCATGAGCAGTATCCTGATCCGCCACGCCACAGCCCTGACCGTGGATGAGGACCGCAGGGTTATCGAGGACGCGGCCATCGCCATTAAAGGCGACCGCATCACCGCGGTCGGGCGCGACGCTGACGTGGCGCCGCTGGCCGATGGCGCCGCCAAGATAATCGACGCCACCGGCATGACCGCGATCCCCGGGCTGATTGATTGCCACGCCCACGCCGGGCATGGGCTTGTCCGTGCTCTGGGGGCCGGCGACACGCAGGCCTGGTTCCAAGCCTGCGAGGCGCTTTATGCGGGGGGTACGGATGTTGCCTTCTGGGCGGCAGAGGCGCGTCTGACGCTGCTGGAGCGTCTGATGGCCGGGGTCACCACCTGTGTCACACTGCTGGGCGGCGGGGCGGATATTTACCGCAGCGATGATCCGGCCTACGGCGATGCCTATTGCGCCGCGGTGCGCGAAAGCGGGCTGCGCACGATGCTGGCCGTCGGGCCGGGGCGGCCGCCGTTTCCCCGCCGCTACCGCAACAGCCGCGGTGCTGCCGTCGATGTGAACTTTGAACATCAGCTGGACGTGAGTGCGGAGCTCATCGCCCGGCATGACAGTATTCTGAAGACCGGAACCGGCATCTGCCTGGTGATGCCGGTTTACGGGCCTGGGGACGATAGTGCTGCACCTGAGACGGAAGTGCGCCGCATGGCCGGTGCGGTCGCCGCGCTGCGGGAAAAGCATGGGGTCCTGCTGACACAGGACGGGCACCGCAACGGGACGGTCGCCCATGTCCGCGACCTCGGGCTGCTTGGCCCCTTAAGCCTGCTGGCGCACTGCGTGGACTTGACCGCGGCAGATATCGCGGCGCTGGAGGACAGCGGTGCCGCAGTTGCGCATAATCCCAGTTCCATCATGTCCATTCTGGGCCGCTGCCCGGCGCCCGAGCTGATCGCGCGGGGGATCCGGGTGGCGCTTGGCTCGGACGCATCGGCACCGGACCGCGGCTATGACATGTTCCGCCACATGGCGCAGGCCATGCATTACCACCGCCGCCATTTCAGGAACCCTTCTGTGCTGCCGCCGGGCAAGGTGCTGGAGATGGCAACCATCGATGCAGCCCGGGCTCTGGGGCTGGAGCGTGATCTCGGCTCTCTGGAAGCGGGCAAGAAAGCCGATATCGTGCTGGTGGATATGCGCAAACCGCATCTGACGCCGCCGGACATGCCGCTGCACGCCATCACCCATTTCGCAAATGCCGCAGATGCAGACACTGTTATCGCGAACGGGCGGATTGTCTTGCAGGGACGCGTGCCTCAAACGCTGGATCCGGCAGCGGTCATTGAGGAGGCAACCGGAGCCGCGCGGGCGGCGGTGAGCCGGGCCGGGCTGCAAGCTCTGCGGCTCGAACCGGAGTGCCTTTGGCGCAATGCGGAAAATCCGGAAGGAAAACCCCCTGCGTGAATGGCGCGGAACAATAACCGGACAGGTGAAAAGGGTAACTGAGCCACGCTATGCACGGGCTACGGCGCTGCGCGGTTGCCCGAAGAGAACCGCCGCGGGGTGGCGCCGCGCCGCGGAGCGGCGGCGGCACCGCCTGTGGTGGTCGAATTGGCCTCGCTCCGCATGCCCGGTTCAAGCGATCTGCTGCTGGCCGG
>NZ_JAHVJA010000004.1 GCF_019801465.1 Leisingera daeponensis | reverse complement strand
GCATGAGGCTGCATGAGGTGGCCACAAGCCTGCTTCCAGCCGCCCGATCCGGAAGGGAGACAAGAGAGCCCCCCTCAGAGAGAACAGCGTCCCGCTGGCCTGACTAATTCTGCGGCCTGTTAGGTCACGACCCGCAATGTCAGATTGATCCGCCCGCCCTTAGGCAGCAGGCGCGAGGACTTGAACCGGATACGGTCCACCCCGTGATAGGTTAGCCGCGCCTCCCCGCCCATCACCACCACATCTCCCGATCCCAGCCAGACTGACTCCGTTTTGCCGCCGCGGGTCCCGTTGCCGATTCGGAACAGCCCGTCATCCCCCAGGCTGATGGAGACCACCGGATACGAGAAATCGGCTTCATCCTTGTCCTGGTGCAGCCCCATCCGCGCACCCTCGCCATAGTAGTTCAGCAGGCAGCATTCCGGCTGGCGCTCCAGCCCGGTCAGTTCTGCCCAGATTGCCAGAATCTCCGCGGGGATAGCAGGCCATTCCTGTCCGGCAGGATGCTGCTCCGCGTAGCGGTAGCCCTTGGCATCGGAATACCAGCCGAAGCGTCCGGCGGAGGTCATCCGAACCGACATCTGCCCGCCGCCCGGCACCTTCGGCGAAAACAGCGGCGCCGCTTTCAGCACCGGCCGCAGCGCCTCGATCAGCGCCGCCTGCCGGGCCGGGTCCAGAAACCCTTTGTGTACATCAAATCCGCGCACCCGCAGAAGGGTCATTGCCGTTCATCCATCTTTAACCGCGACCCGTGCAAAAAACCGCATTGTTTCACGCCTCCGGGCGTGCCTGAGCGCTTGCAGGGCCGTTTTCACGTCCCTATATACGCCGGGACGCGGCAAGGTGCAGACCAAACCGCATATCAATCGGGGCCGGGATGCCGCAACGGGTTCAGGCCTCGGGCAATCGCCTTGAGTAGTAATAAGGGATCGAAACATGAGCAAAGTTATCGGCATCGACCTGGGTACCACCAACTCCTGCGTGGCCATCATGGACGGCTCGCAGCCCCGCGTGATCGAAAACGCCGAGGGCGCGCGCACCACCCCGTCGATCGTGGCCTTCACCGACGACGAGCGCCTGGTCGGCCAGCCCGCCAAACGCCAGGCCGTGACCAACCCCGACAACACCATCTTCGGCGTCAAGCGCCTGATCGGCCGCCGGTTCGACGACGCTGCCGTCGCCAAGGACAAGAAAATGGTGCCGTTCTCCATCGTGAACGGCGGCAACGGCGACGCATGGGTCGAAGCCAAGGGCGAGAAATACTCCCCGTCGCAGATCTCCGCCTTCACCCTGGGCAAGATGAAGGAAACCGCGGAATCCTACCTGGGCGAGGAAGTCACCCAGGCGGTTATCACCGTGCCCGCCTACTTCAACGACGCCCAGCGTCAGGCCACCAAGGACGCCGGCAAGATCGCGGGCCTCGAAGTGCTGCGCATCATCAACGAGCCGACCGCGGCTGCGCTGGCCTATGGTCTCGACAAGGAAAACACCCAGACCATCGCCGTATATGACCTCGGCGGCGGCACCTTCGACGTCACCATCCTGGAAATCGACGACGGCCTGTTCGAAGTGAAGTCGACCAACGGCGACACCTTCCTGGGCGGCGAAGACTTCGACATGCGCATCGTCAACTACCTGGCGGATGAGTTCAAAAAGGAAAATGGCGTCGATCTGTCCAAAGACAAGATGGCCCTGCAGCGCCTGAAAGAAGCCGCTGAAAAGGCCAAGATCGAACTGTCCTCCACCTCGCAGACCGAGATCAACCAGCCGTTCATCTCGATGGACCCGTCCTCGGGCCAGCCGCTGCACCTGGTGATGAAGCTGACCCGTGCCAAGCTGGAAAGCCTGGTCTCCGACCTGATCAAGCGCTCGATGGACCCCTGCAAGGCGGCCCTCAAGGACGCAGGCCTCTCCGCCTCCGACATCGACGAAGTGGTTCTGGTCGGCGGTATGACCCGGATGCCGAAAGTCATCGAAGAGGTGACCAAGTTCTTCGGCAAGGAGCCGCACAAGGGCGTGAACCCGGATGAAGTGGTTGCCATGGGCGCCGCCATCCAGGCCGGGGTTCTGCAGGGCGACGTCAAGGACGTGGTGCTGCTCGACGTGACCCCGCTGTCGCTCGGCATCGAGACTCTGGGCGGTGTCTTCACCCGCCTGATCGACCGCAACACCACCATCCCGACCAAGAAGTCGCAGGTGTTCTCGACCGCGGAAGACAACCAGAACGCCGTGACCATCCGCGTGTTCCAGGGTGAGCGTGAAATGGCTGCCGACAACAAGATGCTCGGCCAGTTCAACCTCGAGGAAATCCCGCCGGCACCGCGCGGCATGCCGCAGATCGAAGTGACCTTCGACATTGACGCCAACGGCATCGTGTCGGTCGGCGCCAAGGACAAGGCGACCGGCAAGGAACAGCAGATCACTATCCAGGCCTCCGGCGGTCTGTCCGACGAGGACATCGAAAAGATGGTCAAGGACGCCGAGGAAAACGCCGAGGCGGACAAGGAACGCCGCGAGCTGATCGAAGCCAAGAACCAGGCCGAATCGCTGATCCACTCCACCGAGAAATCGGTCGAGGAGCATGGCGACAAGGTCGACCCGTCCACCATCGAGGTGATCGAGCTGGCCGTGGCTGCGCTGAAGGACGATCTGGAGAACGAGAAATCGACCGCCGAGAAAATCAAATCCGGCATCCAGAACGTGACCGAAGCCGCGATGAAACTGGGCGAGGCGATCTACAAGGCGCAAGCTGAGGAAGGCGGCGACGAAGAACCGGCAGCCGCTGATGCATCCGCAGGCCCCGGTGACGACGACATCGTTGACGCCGAATTCGAAGACCTGGACGACGACAAGCGCTAACGCCTGACCGCTCAGGCCAAGGCGGGCCGGTCCGACCCCGGACCGGCCCATTTTCGTTGAGGCAGATGGGGTAACCGATGTCAAAACGCGACTATTACGACGTTCTGGGCGTGGCCAAAGGCGCCAGCGCAGACGAAATCAAAAAAGGCTTCCGCAAGAAAGCCAAGGAATTGCACCCCGACCGGAACAAAGACAATCCGGACGCCGAGGCGCAGTTCAAGGAAGCCAACGAGGCTTATGACGTCCTGAAGGACGCCGACAAAAAGGCGGCCTATGACCGCTTTGGCCATGCCGCCTTTGAAAACGGCATGGGCGGCGGCCAGCGCGGCGGCAGCCAGGGCTTCGGCGGCGGCGATTTCTCTTCCGCCTTCTCCGACGTTTTCGACGACCTGTTCGGCGATTTCATGGGCGGCCAGCGCGGCGGCGCCGGCGGGCGCCAGCGGGCCTCCCGCGGCGCCGACCTGCGCTACAACCTGCGCGTCTCTCTGGAGGAGGCTTTTGGCGGCCTGCACAAGACCATCAAGGTTCCGGCCTCTGTCTCCTGCACCTCCTGTGACGGCACCGGCGCCGAAGGCGGCGTGGAACCCACCACCTGCCCGACCTGTTCCGGCATGGGCAAGGTCCGCGCGCAGCAGGGTTTCTTCACTGTCGAACGCACCTGCCCGACCTGCTCTGGCCTGGGCCAGATCATCAAGAACCCCTGCAAATCCTGCCACGGCCACGGCCGGGTGGAAAAGGACCGCTCGCTGTCGGTGAACATCCCGGCAGGCGTGGAAACCGGAACCCGCATCCGCCTGGCCGGCGAAGGCGAAGCCGGCCTGCGCGGCGGCCCGCCGGGCGATCTCTACATCTTCGTCGAGGTGGCCCCGCACAAGCTGTTCGAGCGCGACGGCAACAACCTCTATTGCCGGGTGCCGGTCAGCATGGCCAAGGCAGCGCTTGGCGGCTCGATCGAGGTGCCGACCATCGACGGCGGCCGCGGCCGGGTGCAGATCCCCGAGGGCAGCCAGTCCGGCCGCCAGATGCGTCTGCGCGGCAAGGGCATGCCGGCGCTGCGCGGCGGCGCCACCGGCGACATGTTCATTGAACTGGCGGTGGAAACGCCGATGAACCTCACAGCCCGTCAGAAAGAGCTTCTGCGCGAGTTTGAGGACATCTCCGAGGAAAACACTAACCCCGAATCCCGCAGCTTCTTCTCTTCGGTGAAAAGCTTCTGGGATGGCATGAAGGGCTGAGCAAGCTCCCCGGAACGCTCCGGGGGAGCGTTTCACTTGCGAACGGGCGGAGCCCCGGCCACTAGCCGCAAACGGCTCTGTCAAAAGCGCCCCCAACCCGGGGCGCTTTTCTTTTACATGTCTCTAACGCAAACCGCAGCCCCCACTTCCCACGCTGCACCGCGGCGGTGCACAAAGGGTGTACTGGGGGTGCACGCCTGTCACCCAGCTGCCTGCCCCGCTGCCGCCGCTACATCGCAGCGCACGCATTAACACTTCCTCAACCTAGATGGCGGCACCATGGCGCTATGGCACAGGACCCCGCCTTCGAAGACGTCTCCCTGCCGCTGTTTCCCGGCAGCGAGGAGGCCCCTGCGGCCCCGCTCTCCCCCGGCCGCCTGCCCTCCTACATCAAGGACCACCGCGCCCGCCTGCGCGAGCGTTTCATCGCTGGCGGCGCCGCGGCGATGCCGGACTACGAACTGCTGGAGCTGGTCCTGTTCCGCTCGATCCCGCGCCGGGACGTAAAACCCCTTGCACGCCAGCTGCTTGATACCTTTGGTGATTTCAACCGTGTGGTGACCGCCCCGCCGGAACGGCTGGCGCAAGTGAAGGGCATCGGCGACGCAGTCATCACCGACCTCAAGGTGCTGGAGGCCGCCGCCCACCGCATGGCCCGCGCCCGGGTGATGCAGCGCCAGGTGATCTCCGGCTGGGACGCGCTGCTGGACTATTGCCACACCACAATGGCCCACCGCGAAACCGAACAGTTCCGCATCCTGTTCTTGGACCGCAAGAACGTCCTAATCGCCGACGAGGAACAGGCCCGCGGCACCGTAGACCACGTCCCCGTCTACCCCCGAGAGGTCGCCAAACGCGCCTTGGAACTCAACGCCAGCGCCTTGATTCTGGTGCATAATCACCCGTCCGGAGACCCCACCCCATCGGACAGTGATATCGGTATGACAGACCAGATCCGGGCCGCCTTGACCGCACTGGGAATCACCCTGCACGACCATCTGATTATCGGAAAATCCGCCGAACTCAGCTTCCGCTCCCGGGGCTACCTGTAGCGGTTTTGCGTCTCATCATCAGCGGTTTTTGGATGAAGTGGTGAGCCGTGCAGGATTCGAACCTGCGACCCACTGATTAAAAGTCAGTTGCTCTACCAACTGAGCTAACGGCCCACTTCTTCGTCGCGGTCTAAGCGTTTTTCCCAGAAGGTTCAAGCACTTATTTCGCTTCGGAACCGTTTGTCACCGTGTGACTTGCTGTCCCGATAGGCGGCGTATCTAGGGGGAGTAGCGCGGGGGGTCAACCCCTTTTTTCAACTTTTCTCGCCGAAGGCTGGATTCATCCTCGCGCCGGGTCTATATGCCCGCCATGAGCACCTCGGCAGACACAAAAACCCCCTTCATGAAGATGCACGGGCTGGGCAACGACTTCGTCGTTGTCGACGCACGCGCGCAGGACATTGCCATCACCCCGACGATGGCCAAGGGAATCGCGCACCGCCAGTTCGGCGTTGGCTTCGACCAGCTGACGGTGATTTCAAACGGGCCCGGCGACGCGCATCTGACCTTCTACAACGCCGACGGCTCCACCTCCGCGGCCTGCGGCAACGCCACCCGCTGCATTGCCCGACACCTGATCCTGGAAAACGGCAAAACCGAGCTGCACCTGACCACCGACCGCGGCGACCTTTATGCCCGCGATGCCGGCAACGGCCTTACCTCCGTCAACATGGGCGCGCCGCAGCTGGACTGGCAGGATATCCCGCTGGCCGAGGAAACCGATACGCTGGAGCTGCCGATCGAAGGCGGCCCTACAGCCACCGGCATGGGCAACCCCCATTGCACCTTCTTTGTCGAAGACGCCGAAGTCATTCCGCTGGCAGAGTTCGGCCCCCGCTACGAACACCACCCGCTCTACCCGCAGCGCACCAATGTGCAGGTCGCCGAAGTGACCGGCCCCGACCGCATCCGCATGCGCGTCTGGGAGCGCGGTGTGGGGGTGACACTGGCCTCAGGCTCCTCCTCCTGCGCAACCGCCGTTGCAGCCGCCCGGCGCGGCCTGACGGGCCGCAAGGTGCAGATCGACCTGGACGGCGGCACCCTGTGGATCGATTGGGCCGAGGACGGCGTCTGGATGACCGGCCCGACCATGCATGTGTTCGACGGAATCTTCACCCGCGAGTTCCTGGAGTCGCTGGCATGAGCGTGCCCAAGTTCACCACTCTGGGCTGCCGCCTCAACGCCTATGAGACCGAGGCGATGAAGGAATTGAGCCAGCAGGCGGGCCTGGAAAACGCCGTTGTAGTGAACACCTGCGCTGTGACCGCCGAGGCCGTGCGCAAGGCACGCCAGGAGATCCGTAAGCTGCGCCGCGAAAACCCCGAGGCGCCGATCATCGTGACCGGCTGCGCCGCCCAGACGGAGCCGGAAACCTTTGCCGCAATGGAAGAGGTCACCCGCGTCATCGGCAATACCGAGAAGATGCAGCCCGAGACCTGGCAGCAGATCGCCAAGGGGCCGGATTTCATCGGCACCACGGAAAAGGTCCAGGTCGACGACATCATGTCGGTGACGGAGACCGCAGGCCATCTGATCGACGGTTTCGGCACCCGCAGCCGCGCCTATGTGCAAGTCCAGAACGGCTGCGACCACCGTTGCACCTTCTGCATCATCCCCTATGGCCGCGGCAACTCCCGCTCGGTTCCCGCGGGCGTAGTGATCGACCAGATCAAGCGGCTGGTGGACAGGGGCTACAACGAGGTGGTTCTGACCGGCGTAGACCTGACCTCCTGGGGCGCCGATCTGCCCGCACAGCCCCGCCTGGGTGACCTGGTGATGCGGATTCTCAAGCTGGTGCCGGACCTGCCGCGGCTGCGCATCTCCTCGATCGATTCGATCGAGGCGGACGAGAACCTGATGCAGGCGATTGCCACCGAACCGCGGCTGATGCCGCATCTGCACCTGTCGCTGCAGCATGGCGACGACCTGATCCTGAAACGCATGGCCCGCCGCCACCTGCGCGACGACGCCATCGCATTTTGCGAGGAGGCCCGCCGCCTGCGCCCGGAAATGACCTTTGGCGCCGACATCATTGCAGGCTTCCCTACCGAGTCTGATACGCATTTCGAGAACTCGCTGAAACTGGTCACTGACTGCGACCTGACCTGGCTGCACGTCTTCCCCTACTCCAAGCGCGAGGGCACCCCGGCGGCGAAGATCCCGAACCAGGTGAACGGCAACGTGATCAAGGATCGCGCGGCCCGCCTGCGCGCGGCCGGCGATGCGCAGGTGGAACGCCACCTGACAGAGCAGGTCGGCAAGACCCACCGCATCCTGATGGAAAACCCGTATATGGGCCGCACCGAGCAGTTCACCGAGGTGACCTTTGCTGCGCCACAGGAGGAAGGCCGGATCGTCACCGCCGCCATTACCGGCGTGGTGGGCGGCCAGCTGACAGCCTGACCTGCTCCCCAGGCCAGCTAGCAGGTTGAGGCGGCGACCGACGCAGAATCGTAGAATTCATGCAGTTCGCAGATGCGCCCGCCACGGAACCGGCAGACAAGAACAATGGGAGTTTCCACGCGCTTGCCAGTGGCCTTGCAGGTCCAGGCCGTCGTGCCCAGGCCGACGACCCGGTCGCCTTCAGAGACTGTCTCCTCTAGGGTCCAATGCTCCATTTCAAAGGCATTGGTCAATTCGGCCAAGTAGCTGTGCATCTGCTCCCGGCCGTTCCGCGCCGAACTGAAATTGATGCCATGCTGCCCCTCCCCCATGGACCGCAGGCACATATCCTCGCTGGTGTACTCGTCCCACATAGTCAGATCTCCGGCCTTGCAGTCGTTCCAGCGCGCCATCGCTTCGCGCAAGATATCCGCATTCGATTGTCCGGGCATTGCAACTCTCCCCACTCACAAAATACAACTCATAAATGTTGCGATGCTGCTGCCGGGTCCGTCAAGCGTGTCAAAGGCGTGTCGCGCGGGGTACCAAACAGCACACTGAAACGGAGTGGCTCAGGCGCCACTGCCGTGCCAGCCCCGGGCTTGAAGGATTTGCGCCCCAGCTCTTGCTGCGTTATGACCATACCAAGGTCCCGGATACCTGCCGCTCGCGGCCTCTGGCCATGGTGAAATCCGGACAAGGTATATCCTGACGCCTGGGTGCACGCCCGGACAGCAATGCGAGCCCTGTCTGCAACGGCATATGCACCCTTTTCGCGAAAGGTACATCCATGCAGACCAACTCTGCCCTTCCTTCTGTTGCGCAGCTCAAGGCCGAGGCCCGGCTCTTGCGCAAGCATTCCCAGGCCCAAGGCCAGCCCATCCCCCACAGCACCGCCCTGGAGCGGATTGCGCAGTACTACGGTTTCCGCGACTGGAACACGCTCCACACCCGTGCTTCCAACGCGCCGGAACTACAGGTGGGCATGCGGGTCGAGGGGCGCTATCTGGGCCAGCTCTTCACCGGCTATGTCCATGGGCTGGCCGCCTGCGGCGGCAATGGCCACCGGCGGATCACCCTGCAATTCGACGCGCCCGTGGACGTGGTCCAGTTCGACAGCTTCTCCTCCTGGCGCCAGCGGGTGTCCGCGGTCATCAATGCCGAGGACCGCTCGCCGCAGAAGACCTCCAACGGCCTGCCGCATCTGACCGTCAGCCCGCTGGCGTAGGTTGCCGGACCGCGCCCTCATGCAACGAAAAACCCCCGCAAGAAGCTCTTGCGGGGGTTTCTTGTTTCAGCGCTGTGTCAGCCGCCAGGGATCAGTGCTTGCCCTTGTGCGGCGCCCACAGGCGCTTGTTGGTCAGGTACAGCATCACCGACAGCAGGGTCAGGAACAGCACACCGACAAAACCGGCCTGCTTGCGGGCCATCATCTTGGGTTCGGCGGTCCACATCAGGAAGGCCGCGACGTCCTGCGACATGGCTTCCACGTCGTTGGCGTGGCCGTCGGCAAATTCCACCTGCTCGTCCGACAGCGGCGGCGCCATCGAGATCCAGCCGCCCGGGAAGGCAGTGTTTTCATAGAAGGTGGTGCCTGCTTCTTCCTTGGTCTCACCGGTGTAGCCGGCCAGCAGCGAGGCGATGTATTCGGCACCGCCCATGCCTTTGAACAGCTGGTTCAGACCCAGGCCGTAGGGGCCGTGGAAGCCCGCGCGCGCCTTGGCCATCATGCTGAGGTCCGGGGCGCCGGCGTTGTTGTTCTCCGGGAAGTGGTCGACCGGCTTGGCCGGGCGGTCCTCATCCAGTTCCGGATCGTAGACGCTGAAGTTGTCAGCCGCGTAGGCGCGCACCTGATCTTCCGGCATCTGCGGGCCGCCCTCATCGGACAGGGTGCGGATCGGCACCAGCTTCAGCCCGTGGCAGGCTGCGCAGACTTCGGTGTAGATCTGCAGGCCGCGCTGCAGCTGGTTGCGGTCGTAGGTGCCGAAGGGACCCTCAAAGGAGAAGTCGTAATCTTCGACATGGCCCGCCCCGCCTGCTGCGTAAGACGCAGCAGGGATCATGGCCAGAGCGAAGGCGGCACCGGTTGCCAGTTTCTTGAACATTGCTAGGTGTTCCTTCTTCTTACTCGGCAGGAGTGGCGTCTGCAGAAGACTTCTTGCCGTAGTGGGCGTCGAAATCCTCTTCGATGGTGGCAGGCTGAGCCAGCGGCTTCTCGATCACGCCCAGCAGCGGCAGGATCACGAAGAAGTAGCCGAACCAGTAGGCCGATGCGATCAGCGAGAACGATGCATAGGGCTCTTCCGCCGGCATCGCGCCCAGCCACATCAGGGCAAAGAAGTCGACGACCAGCAGCGCGAACCACCATTTGAACATCGGGCGGTAACGGCCAGAACGCACGTTGGAGGTGTCCAGCCAGGGCGCCAGCGCCATGGCCAGGATCGCGCCGAACATGGCGATCACGCCGAAGAACTTCGCGTCGATGATGCCGCCGGTGACAAAGGAGGCGAACTGCACCACCCAGACCTCGGAGGTGAAGGCACGCAGGATCGCATAGAACGGCAGGAAGTACCATTCCGGAACGATGTGCGCGGGCGTCACCAGCGGGTTGGCTTCGATGTAGTTGTCCGGGTGGCCCAGGTAGTTCGGCATGAAGCCGACGATGGCCCAGAAGATCACCAGCACAATGGCCAGGCCCAGGAAGTCCTTGATCACGAAGTACGGCCAGAACGGCAGGGTGTCTTTCTTGGCTTCTTCCTTGGAGCCGCGGCGCACGTCAACACCGGTGGGGTTGTTGTTGCCGGTGGTGTGGAAGGCCCAGATGTGCACGATCACCAGCGCTGCGATCACGAAGGGCAGCAGGTAGTGCAGCGAGAAGAAGCGGTTCAGGGTGGCGTTGTCCACCGCCGGTCCGCCCAGCAGCCAGGTCTGGATCGCTTCGCCGATGAACGGGATCGCGCCGAACAGGCCGGTGATCACGGTCGCGCCCCAGAAGGACATCTGGCCCCAGGGCAGCACGTAGCCCATGAAGGCGGTGCCCATCATCAGCAGGTAGATCAGCATGCCGACGATCCAGGTGATCTCGCGGGGCGCCTTGTAGGAGCCGTAGTACAGGCCGCGGAAGATGTGGATGTAGACGGCAACAAAGAACAGCGAGGCGCCGTTCATGTGCAGGTAGCGCAGCATGTGGCCGCCGTTCACGTTGCGCATGATATGCTCAATGGATGCAAAGGCCATGTCGACATGCGGGGTGTAGTGCATCACCAGGACGATGCCGGTGACGATTTGCAGCGCCAGGCAGAAGGCCAGGACGATGCCCCAGATCCACCACCAGTTCAGGTTCTTGGGGGTGGGGATCATGATGGTGTCATAGATCAGGCCGACGATGGGCAGGCGGCTGTGCAGCCACTTCTCTGCGCCTGTCTTCGGCTCGTAATGGTCGTGCGGAATACCGGACATGAGCGCGTTTCCTTATCCCAGCTTGATGGTGTTGGCGTCGGTGAACTCAGCCACCGGCACGTGCAGGTTCTCCGGCGCCGGACCTTTGCGGATGCGGCCTGCGGTGTCGTAGTGCGACCCGTGGCAGGGGCAGAACCAGCCGTTGAATTCGCCGGCGCCGTCGCCCAGCGGCACACAGCCCAGGTGGGTGCAGACACCCATCATCACCAGCCATTCGCCGGCTTCGTCCATGGTGCGGTTGGCGTCCGCTGCGTCGGTGCCCGGCTTATTCGGGTTTTCCGACCGCGGGTCGATCAGCTCGGACAGCTCCACGGCACGGGCCTCGTCGATCTCTTCCTGGGTGCGGCGGCGGATGAACACCGGCTTGCCCAGAAACATGACCGAGATCTGCGTGCCAACTTCCACGCCGCTGACATCGACCAGGATCGAGGACAGCGCTTTCACGTCGGCGGAGGGGTTCATCTGGTTGACCAGGGGCCATACGGCGGCACCCGCGGTCACTGCCCCGGCGCCGGCAGTGGCGTAGTAGAGGAAATCTCTCCGGGTTCCTTCGTGGTCTTCTGCGTGGGACACGAGGTTTTCTCCAATTCCAGCGCCCGTTTAGGGCAAACATGCGCATGCACCGCGATTGCTCGCAGTGACTCAGGCGCGTGTCTAGCGGGGAGAAAGCCGTTCGTCCAGCGGTCATGGGCGCGCAGAAAGCCGCAGACGGCAATTCTGTCACGCCTGTGTGACAGTGCCGCACCCATATCGGCGCGGCACATGCAAGTTTCAAGGGGCCTCGCTCAGGCCGCGGGCGGTTTTGTCGCCTGCATCGCCGGGCGCGATTCGAATTCGGCGAACCAGTCTGCCAGCGCCTCGTTGCCCTGGCACCAGTTTGTTTCCGGGTGCCGGAAGTCCACATAGGCCAGCGCACAGGCCACCGCGATCTGGCCGATGTCCAGCGGCCCCTGCAGATGGCTCATCCAGCGGGCATTGAGCGCCGCGCAGCCGCCCAGCACCTTGCTGCGCTGTGCGTCCAGCCAGCTGTCCCACTGTTTTTCCTCGGGACGCAGCCGTTTTTCGTAGGACATCAGCACCGCCGCATCCATGATCCCGTCGGCGGTGGCCTCCAGCACCATGCTGTCCCAGCCGCCATACAGCCTGCCGCCCGCGCGCTCATCCAGGTAAGCGCAGATCACCCGGCTGTCATACAGCGCCGGCCCGTCGTTGCGCTCCAGCGCCGGGATCTTGGCCAGCGGGTTGCTGGATTTCACATCCGGGCTGGGGTTCAGGGGTGTGGTGGTGACGTCCAGAATCTCGACATCATCCACCTGCCCGGTTTCATGCAGCAGCACCACAACCTTGCGGGCAAAGGGGGATGCTTGGGAATAAGTGAGCCTCATGGGAAATCCTCTCCTGTTTGGCCGCAGCCTACTGCAAGCCGGGCTGAGGGGAAGGGGCAATCATCGCATGTGGTATGCTGGCCGCCTGTAAACAGTGTCAGGAGGGACCCCAATGATCATGCGGATATTCCAGGTTGTGATCCGGCCCGGCAAGGAAGCCGAGTTCAGCAGGTTCTTTCATGAAACCGCGATTCCGCTGATGAAGGGCACAGACGGCATCGTTTCGGTGCTGCCCGGCGCACCGCGGGCCGAAACCCCGCGGGAGTTCAGCTTTGTGATGGTGTGGAAGGATCTGGCCTCGCTCAAGGCGTTTGTAGGCGAGGATTACACAAGCCCGCATATCGACCCGGCCGAGGCCGAACTGGTCGAGTCGCGCACCATCAAGCACTACGAGCTTGTGGAAACCTGACTTCGCACGGCATTTCCGGCTTGCGTGAATCTTTGCTGCTTGCCAAAGTTCCGCCGTTCTCAGGGCGGGGCGGAATTCCCCACCGGCGGTAAGCGGGCACGTCCCGCAAGCCCGCGAGCGGCTTCCAAATTGAGGAAGTGTCAGCAGATCTGGTGCGACTCCAGAGCCGACGGTCACAGTCCGGATGGAAGAGAACGTGCAGAAGGGCAGCGCCAGGCGTGCGCCCGTCTGTTCGTGATCGCCTTGGGTGACGTGTCAGAAGCACAAGGAGATTACGAAATGACACACACCCGCTATGCCTTCATCAAGGCTCAATGGCACGCAGATATTGTCGACCGGGCGCTGGAAGGGTTCCTGCAGCTGATCCCCACGGCGCAGGTTGACGTCTTCGATGTGCCCGGCGCCTTTGAAATGCCTTTGCTGGCACAAGAACTTGCCAAAACCGGAAAATACGCTGCCGTGGCCTGCGCGGCCCTCGTGGTGGATGGCGGCATTTACCGGCATGACTTCGTCGCGCAGGCCGTGGTCGACGGGCTGATGCGTGCCGGAATGGACACAGGCGTGCCGGTGCTTTCGGTGTCGCTGACCCCGCATCACTTCCAGGAGACTGATCACCACAAGGCGATTTATCGCGATCATTTCGTGGAAAAAGGCCGCGAGGCAGCCAATGCAGCGCTGATGATCACCAAAACGCGGGAAACGGCGCTCGCCGCCTAACCCAAGTACGCTTTCAAGGCAGGCGGCGGGTTGTCCAGCAGCTCCGCCGCCGGCTCCGGCGGATGCGCCTTGCCGTCGGCGACCAGCACGACCTGGTCTGCAATCCGGCGGGCATCGTCCGGATCGTGACTGACCATCAGCACCGTGGCTCCGCTTTCGCGGGTCAGCTCCGCCACCAGATCGAGCATCCCCGCCTTCAGCGCCGGGCCAAGCGCGGCAAAGGGTTCATCCAGCAATAGGATCTGCCGCCCCTGCACCAGCACCCGCGCCAGCGCCACCCGGCTTTGCTGGCCACCGGATAAAGCTGCGGGCTTGCGCCCGCCCATGCCGCTAAGGCCGACCCGTTCCAGAGCCGCTTCAACTTGGCTCCGCTCTGACTGGCTCAGCCGCAGATTCGCGTGCAGCCCCAGGCCCACGTTCTGCGCCACGGTCAGATGCGGAAACAGGTTTCCGTCCTGAAACAGCATTGCCACCGGCCGTTTGCCCGGCGGACTGTTTGTCAGGTCCGATCCGTTCCAGAAAATCCGCCCGCGTGTGACCGGCAGAAAACCGGCAATGGCCTCCACCAGCGTCGATTTCCCGGCGCCGGACGGACCGATCACCGCGGCGCAGGCGCCAGGACTGATCTCCAGATCCGCCTCCACCGCGTAATCGCCATTCATGATCCGGCAATTCTCAAGCCTCAGCATGCCAGCGTCCTCCGCGATCCAACAGCCAGAATGCCCCCATCGACAGAAGAAGCAGCAGCAGCGCAGCACCGGCTGCGGCCTCCATCCGGTAAGCGCCCATCAAGCGGTATATCTGCAAGGGCAAGGTCGCGAACTCCGGATCGGCAAACAGGGTCACCACGCCAAGATCGCCCATCGACAAGGCCGCCGCCAACCCTGCCGCGAACCCGGTCTGCGCCCGCATCCGCGGCAGGTAGACCCGGCGGACGAAAGCCCAGCCCTGCATGTCCAGTGACAGTGACAGGCGGCCGTAGCGCGCCAGCACCTCGCGAGCACGGGGCACCAGAATCCGCATGGCAAAGGGCAGCGCCATCACCGCATTGACCAGAGCCGTTACTGGCAAGGCAAGGGCAAAGGGGTCGGCAACAGGATAGATCAGGATGAACAGGCCAGTGCCGATCACCAGAGGCGAGGCCGCCAGACCCATGATGCCCGACAGCTCGGTCATACCATTGCGTCCGGCGGCAACCGCAGCTGCCATCGGCAGGGCCAGCGCCAGCAGGATCACGGTGCTGATTGATGCAACCAGTATGGAGTTTCCTGCGGCCTGCCAAACATTGCTTTTTAAGGCTGTCAGCCCTGGCAGGCCAGCCAGCACAATTGCCGCTAGCGGCAGCAGCAGAAAAGCAGCCGACAGGGCAATCCAAAACCCATCCAGACCGCACGACCAAGCGCTTCGGCCGTCCCAGCGCCTTATCATGCGGTCCAGCCCGGTGCCAAAGCCCTCTCCCGCCGACGCCCGCAGCGCCACCATTGCGGCGCCACCGGTCAGCACCAGCTGCATCCCGGACAGCAGCGCAGCCCGGCCCAGATCGAAATCAAACCGGAAGGCCTGATAAATGGCGAGTTCAATGGTTGTGGCCCGCGGCCCGCCGCCCAGGGTCAGCGCCACCGCAAAGCTCGACAGGCAAATGGCAAAAACCACCGCCAGCGCACCCGGCGCCACACGTTTCAGCATCGGCCCCTCCAGCAGCCGCCACACCGCCAGCCGCCCGGCCCCTAGCTGTGCCGCCAGGCGGAAACGTTCAGCAGGGATCTCCTGCCAGCCCTGCAAAATCAGCCGGGTTGCCAGCGGTAGATTGAAGAAGACATGCGCCAGTACCACCCCGTGCAAACCGTATATCTGCACCGGTTCCAGCCCGAACAGCCCCAAAAATCCGCTCAGCCAGCCCGCCCGGCCAAAGACCGCCAGCAGCCCGAGAATGGCGACAATGACAGGCAGGATAAAGGGCGCGCCCAGCAATGCAATCAGCAGCCGCCGCCCAGGAAACCGCCGCCGCGCCAGCGCGCGGGCGACCGGAATGGCAAGGCCAACGCTCAGCAGCGCCGACAGGCACGCCTGGGTCAGCGTGAACCGCAGCGCGACATAGTCGCTGGCGGCAATCCCAGTCCCGGCCTCAGCCCTGAAGGCAACTGCCGCAAGGGTGCCGAGGATCAGCGCAGCAACAAGCACGGCTGCGCTGATCCCGGGCCATGCGCTTACTGGCTGAGCGCGTCCAGCCATTCGCCCAACGCCGCATCGCGCACTTCAGCGGCTTCGTTTTCGCTCAGCAACAGCGACTTCCCCGGCGCGATCAGGGTGTCAAACCCTTCCGGCAGACCCGCCGCCGGAGTGACCGCCGGATACATCCAATTGGTGGTCGGGATGATCGACTGGAACGCATCCGTCACCATGAAAGCAAGAAACTGATCCGCCAATTCCGGCTGATCGGTGTTTGCCAGCTTGCCAGCAACTTCCACCTGCATGTAGTGGCCTTCGCCGAATGCCGCGGCAGCCTTTGAACCATCTTCCTCCGCAATAAGGTGATAGGCGGGTGAGGTCGTGTAGGAGAGCACCATGTCGGCCTCGCCTTCCAGGAACATGCCGTAGGCCTCGGACCAGCCCTTGGTCACGGTCACCACGTTGTCAGAGAGGCCCTTCCAGATCTCTGGCGCCTCATCGCCATAGGCCGCCTTCACCCACAGCAGCAGGCCCAGCCCGGGGGTCGAGGAGCGCGGGTCCTGAATGACGATCTTGGTGTCGCTGGCGGCCAGCGCCTTGAAATCTGCAGGCGCCGCGGCGTCAGCATTATGGACAAAGGCAAAGTAGCCCCAGTCATAGGGCACAAAGGTCGCGTCGTTCCATTCAACCGGCAGCGCATAGTCAGCGCTGACCGAATGCTCGGCAAACAAGCCGGTTTCCTTAGCCGCCGCGGTCAGGTTGGTGTCGAGCCCCAGCACGACGTCGGCGTCCGAACGTTCGCCTTCCAGCTTGACCCGCGCCAGCAGCGCCGCGCCGTCGCCCGCGCCGACCAGTTTCAGGTCGCAGCCGCAGACCTCTTCAAAGGCCTTCTCCACTGCCGGGCCCGGGCCCCAGTCGGAAACAAAGCTGTCATAGGTGTAAACGACCAGTTCGGGCGTATCGGCAAACGCTGCCGAGGCGCCGAGCAGTCCCGCTGCAAATGCAAGATGTTTCATGCCATCCTCCTTTGCGGCTTTGGGCAAGGGTGGAGGCTGTCCAGTACCTTCCCTCCGCCGGTGTAATCCGGTTCAGGTTCAACGGGTGTCATCTCAGCGCTGCCGCGCACCCCGAGGTGGCGCGGACATTATGCCTCAGGTGCAGCAAAGACAAGCCAAACTCCGGTCAAGACCTATTGTTCAGGCCAACTGGAAAGCCCGGAATCAGGATCCCCTGTTCTTCTGGCCGAAAATATCCCGGGGGAGCCGCCGCAGGCGGCGGGGGCAGCGCCCCTGCCCGGTGTGCCGCACAGGAATCCTCTTGAGGCACACGCCCCTGCCCGCTAAGCACGGCCCAAAGGAGACCGCGCCGCATGTCGATGAACAGCTTTGGACACCTCTTCCGCGTCACCACCTGGGGCGAAAGCCACGGGCCCGCGCTTGGCGCCACCGTCGACGGCTGCCCGCCGAACGTGCCGCTGGAGCCGGAAATGCTGCAGCAGTGGCTCGACAAGCGCCGCCCCGGCCAGAACAAGAACACCACTCAGCGCAACGAGCCGGATGCGGTCAAGATCCTGTCCGGCGTGTTCGACGGCATGACCACCGGCACGCCGATCCAGCTGATGATCGAAAACACCGACCAGCGGTCCAAGGATTACGGCGAGATTTCCCAGACCTTCCGTCCGGGCCACGCCGACATCACCTATTTCCAGAAATACGGCAACCGCGACTACCGCGGCGGCGGCCGGTCCTCGGCGCGCGAAACCGCGGCGCGAGTTGCCGCGGGCGGTGTTGCACGTGAAGCAATCAAGGCGCTGGTGCCGGGACTGGAGATCAAGGGCTACATGACCCAAATGGGCGAGCTGGAGATCGACCGCAGCCGGTTCGACTGGGATGCGATCGAGCAGAACGATTTCTGGATTCCAGATGCTGGCGCGGTGCAGGAGTGGGAAAACTACCTGCAAGGCTTGCGCAAGGCGCATGATTCCGTTGGCGCCGTGGTCGAGGTGGTGGCCCGCAATGTCCCCGCAGGCATCGGCGCGCCGGTCTATGGCAAGCTGGACACCGACCTGGCCGCCGCGATGATGTCGATCAACGCAGTCAAAGGCGTCGAGATCGGCGAGGGCATGAACGCCGCGCGCCTCAAAGGCTCGGAAAACGCAGACGAAATCTTCATGGGCGATAACGGTCCGGAGTACTCCTCCAACCACGCCGGCGGCATCCTCGGCGGGATCTCCACCGGGCAGGATGTTGTGGTGCGCTTTGCGGTCAAGCCGACCTCCTCGATCCTCACCCCGCGCAAATCGATCCGCAAGGACGGCTCCGCTACCGAGGTGATCACCAAAGGCCGCCACGACCCCTGCGTCGGCATCCGCGCGGTACCGGTGGCCGAGGCAATGATGGCCTGCGTGATCCTCGACCATCTGCTGCTGCACCGCGGCCAGATCGGCAAAAACCAGGGCCGCATCGGCTAAGGATCAGGCTCTAACAAAGGGGTTTGCCCGAGTGCAGTTCGGGCAATTCCTCTCAGCCTGCGTACTCAACCGTGCTCGCCCGCGCATTGGCTGTGGTCGCCCAGCGCCGTCAGCACCTTGCAGCAGCCGCCATTGCCGCCGTCGCACAGGTGGCTGATCCGCTCCAGCTCAGACGCCAGTTGCTGCAGTTTGCGGATGCGGTCGCGGACATTGGCCAGCTGGCTGCGCGCAATCCGGTCGGCTGCGGCACAATCCGCACCCAGCTGCCCGTCCAGCCCCATCAGCGCCTTGATGTCCTCCAGCGAGAACCCGAGGTCGCGGGCATGTTTGATGAAGCCCAACGCCTCCATCCCGTCCTGCCCGTAGCGGCGCTGGTTGCCGGCATTGCGGCCCGGCTGCGGCAGCAGGCCGATCTCCTCGTAGTAGCGGATGGTGGGCACCTTGACGCCGGTGGCCTTGGACAGCTGGCCGATGGAAAACATTTCAAAGACCTCTTGATGCTCTAGTGACTAGAGGCCCTACATTGATCTCGAATCAGGAATGAGGACAAGAGCAATGGCAGGCTGCTGCAATCATGAGGCCCGGTTTGACGGAGTATCGGCGGACTACAAACGCAGGCTTTGGCTGGTGATCGCCATCAACGCCGGTATGTTCGCGGTGGAAATGGGTGCCGGGCAGATGTCTGGCAGCCAGGCGCTGAAGGCAGACGCGCTGGATTTTCTGGGCGACGCACTGACCTATGGCATTTCACTGGCGGTGATCGGCGCCACCCTGCGCACACGCGCACTGGCGGCCCTGGGCAAGGGTTTCAGCCTGTTGCTAATGGGAGCCTGGGTGTTCGGCTCCACCGTCTATCAGGTCTTCTACGTTGGCGTGCCGCAGGCACAGATCATGGGTGTGATAGGCTTCATGGCGCTGGCGGCGAACCTGATCTCGGTGCTGCTCTTGGCCCGTTACAAGGACGGTGACGCTAATGTGCGCTCGGTCTGGCTGTGTTCCCGAAATGATGCCATCGGCAATGTAGCGGTGATGATTGCAGCACTGGGGGTCTGGGGCACCGCTACCGGCTGGCCGGACCTCATTGTGGCCGGGATCATGGGCGGACTGTTCCTGAACTCCGCCTTCCAGATCCTGGTGCAGGCGGTTCGGGAATGGCGCGAGGAAGAGGCACACCACGCGGCGCATCAAAACTGAGGGCAGCACCCTCCCGTGGGGAGGGGCGGGCGCTGACCGGTCTGCCGGCCGGATGGAACAGTGCTTCAGCCAAACAGCCCTGCGTATTCCTCACGCAGGGCTTTTTTCTGCACCTTGCCCATGGTGTTGCGCGGCAGGGCCTCCAACAGGAGGATCTCCTTTGGCTGCTTGAACTTGGCCAATTGCCCGGTCAGAGCCGCTTTGATGGCCTCAGCGCTGGTGCCCTCCCCTTTCGGCACCACCACGGCCACCACACCCTCGCCAAAGTCGGGATGCGGCACCCCGATCACCGCGCTTTCCAGCACGCCGGGCAGGTCGTCGATCAGGCTTTCCACCTCCTTGGGGTAAACGTTGAAGCCGCCGGTGATGATCAGATCCTTCTCGCGCCCGACGATGGTGACATAGCCATCGGCATCGATCTTCGCCATGTCACCGGTGATGAACCAGCCATCAGCCTGCAATTCCTCCGCCGTCTTCTCCGGCATCTGCCAATAGCCCTGGAACACGTTGGGGCCGCGGACCTCCAGCACGCCGATCTCGCCGGCGGGCACCTCAGCCCCGTCCTTGATGACCCGCGCTTCCACCCCCGGCAGCGGAAAACCGACGGTGCCGGCCCGGCGCTCTCCGTCATAGGGGTTCGACGTGCTCATATTGGTTTCGGTCATCCCGTAGCGTTCCAGAATACGGTGTCCGGTGCGGGCCTCCCATTGCTCATGGGTATCCACGAGCAAAGGTGCGGAGCCGGAGATGAACAGGCGCATGTTCGCGGCACGTTCCGGCGTCAGCCGCGCATCCGCGAGCAAACGGGTATAGAACGTCGGCACCCCCATCAGCGCAGTCGCCGTCGGCATCGCGTCCAGAATCGCATCCGCATCGAACCCCGGCAGGAACACCACCTGGCAGCCTGCAAACAACGCCACATTGGTTGCCACAAACAGCCCGTGGGTGTGGAAGATCGGCAGCGCATGGATCAGCACGTCGTCCTTGGTGAACCGCCAGTAGCCCCGCAGGGTGAGCGAATTGGATGCCAGATTGTCATGGCTCAGCATCGCGCCTTTGGAGCGGCCGGTGGTGCCGGAAGTGTAAAGGATCGCCGCCAGATCATCCGCCTGCCGGACAACGGGTTCAAACCCGGGCTGCCCGTCAGCCAGATCCCGCAAGGTCCCCTGCCCCGCCGCATCCAGTGTCAGCACCTTGGCCTCCCCGGAGATCGCGCTGATCTCCTCCTTCCGCACAGGATCGCAGACCACCACCCGGGGCGTTGCATCGCCGACGAAATAGGCGACCTCCGGCCCGGTATAGGCAGTGTTCAAGGGCAGAAAGATGCCGCCCGCCATCACCGTGCCAAGGTAAAGCTCAATCGCCTGGATGGTCTTCTGAACCTGCACCGCCACCCGGTCCCCCGGCTGCACACCCTGCCCCGCCAGCGCCGACGCCATCCGCTCCGCCCCGGCAAACAGCGCATCGAATGTGACCGTGCCGCCACCGGGAAGCCGGGCAAAAACATCCTCCTCGCGACCCAGCGAGGATTCACGCAGCTGGCGGATCAAGTGGTTGGCGTCATACATCGGCGGCTCCTTCATCTGGCGGCGCCATTTGCGCGCCTTGACCTGCCGAAATCAAGCCATTGATCTTTGCGGCGCATGGGCGCAGGGTCGCGCCATGGCAGAATCCTTAACATCGCATCGGCCTGTGATGGCGGTCCTGCTGAAAGTGACCGCGATTGCACTGTTCACCGCGCTGTCAGGGATCATCAAGGCCACCTCAGAGACCGTGCCGGCAAGCGAGGCGGTGTTCTTCCGCTCCTTCTTTGCCATTCCGGTGATTGTGGTCTGGCTGGCGGCGCGGGGCCAGCTGCGCCAGGGGTTGATCACCAAAAAGCCGATGTTTCACGTGTGGCGCGGGCTGGTCGGCACCTCGGCGATGGGCATGACTTTCATGGGGCTGGCGCTGCTTCCGCTGCCGGAGGTCACCGCCATCGGCTATGCCACCCCGATCTTCACCCTGATCCTTGCGGCGCTGTTCCTGGGCGAGACCATCCGCCTGGTACGCATCAGCGCCGTCGCCATCGGCCTCTTGGGCGTGCTGATCATGATCTGGCCGCGCCTCGGCGGCGACCTGGGCGATGGCGCCATGCTGGGGGTTCTGCTGGTGGTCGGCGCCACGGTGGCGCGCGGCTTTGTGCAGATCCACATCCGCCGCATGGTGCAATCGGAGCATACCGCGGCCATCGTGTTCTATTTTTCGCTGACTGCCTCGGGACTCGCACTGCTGACCGCGCCTTTCGGCTGGGTGATGCCGGATGCGCAAACCGCCGCGCTGCTGGTCAGCGCCGGTCTGGTTGGCGGGGTGGCGCAGATCCTGGTCACGTCCTCCTACCGGTTTGCGCCGGCCTCAATGCTGGCACCTTATGACTATGCCTCGATGATCTTTGCCATCGTTATCGGCTATGTCTGGTTCGACGAATGGCCGACTCTGGTGATGCTGGCCGGTGCGGCGCTGGTGATTGTCGGCAATGTGCTGGTGATCTGGCGCGAGCACCGGCTGGGCCTGCAGCGCGGCAAGGCCAAGCCGTTGATCGACCCCAAGGGCGGATAACAGGCTCTAACTTGACCAAAAGCCTGCAATCATCGCCCCTAGCGCCACCACGTGGATCAGCATGATCGCGCGGTCATTCCACAAAACGCCAACCAGGAACCAGCCGGTGAGGCCCGCCAGGAACAGATAGATGTTCCAAGGGTGCAAACCCCAGGCGGTGGCAGAGTACCCAAGGATCTGCACGATGGACGCGGCCCATTTCAGAAGAAACGCCGGGCTGACCGTGGCCTGCCTTGGCAGGGACTGAACGTCAGATTGCACGGGTCAGTCCCCCGTCGACGCGGATGTTCTGCCCGGTGGTATAGGCCGCATCATCCGAGGCCAGATAGGCTACCAGCGCAGACACCTCGCGCGCGGTGCCATAACGCCCCATCGGAATGCGCGCCTTGCGGTCCTCGGTCTCCGGCAGGCTATCGATGAAGCCCGGCAGCACGTTGTTCATCCGCACACCCTGGCCTGCAAACTTGTCAGCAAACAGCTTGGTAAAGCTCGCCAGCCCGGCCCGGAACACGCCGGAGGTCGGGAACAGAGGATCCGGCTCAAACACCGCAAAGGTGGAGATGTTGATGATCGACCCCTTGCCCTGCGCGGCCATGATGGGCGCCACCAGCCGCGAAGGGCGGATCACGTTCATCAGGTAGTATTCCATCCCCAGATGCCAGTCGTCGTCGCTGATCTCCAGGATATCGCCCTTGGGCCCGTGGCCGGCCGAGTTGACCAGCACGTCGATCCGCCCCCAGCGATCCATCGCCTTGTCCACCAGCGCCTGCAGATCGCCTTGCTCCAGGTTGGAGCCTGTATGCCCCACTCCGCCCAGCTCCTGCGCCAGGGCCTCGCCCCTGCCGGAGGAGGAGAGGATCGCAACCTCATACCCCTGGTCGTGAAGGTGGCGGGCAGCATCCGCGCCCATGCCGCTGCCTGCGGCGGTGAAGAGAGCAACCTTGGTCATATCCATACTCCTTTGCTTGCTCCCAAGATGGCGGCTGAAGGCGCGCTTGACCAATCATGTCTCATCGCGCCAGACTGTAGCAAAACTACTGGCTGAGACCTCATGCGCCTGCCCAACCTCAATGCCCTGCGGATGTTCGACGCCGCCGCCCGCCACCTGAACTTCGGCCGCGCGGCCGAGGAGCTGCACCTGACTCAAGGCGCCGTTGCGCAGCAGGTGCGCAGGCTGGAGGCGGATCTGGGCCACAAACTGTTCCACCGCCACGCCCGCGGGCTGACGCTGACCGACACCGGGCGCAGCTACCACGTGCCGGTGCAACAGGCCCTGGCGCTGATCCGCGAAGCAACCGACAAGCTGGCCCCGGCTGTACAGCGGGTGACGCTGTCGGTGCCGCCCTCCTTTGCCTCAAAATGGCTGGTGCCGCGGCTGCCGGAGTTCGAGGCGCGGCATCCGGACATCGACCTGCGGGTGGTCGCCGAGGAAAGCCTGACAAATTTCAAGCGGGACGGCATCGACATTGCCATCCGCCAGGGCAGCAAACCGCAGGAGAGCAGTTTGAACTCCGCCCTCCTGTCGCTGGTGGATCTGGTGGCCGTGGCCAGGCCCGAGTCGGCTCTAACACAGGAAAAATCCCTGGAACTGGCCGATCTCGCCCAGCACACGCTGATCCAGGACGGACACCGGCACTGGGACCTTCTGCTGCGGCAGGAGGGGCTCACGGCCAAGGGCCGGGTCCTGCAATTCAACCAGACCGCGCTGGCCATGGATGCTGCGGTAAATGGCCAGGGCATCGCACTGGTGCCGCGGATTTTCCTGGGCGGCCAGCCGCTGGAGATCCTGTGGCAGGCACCACGCTTGGGAGACCAGGGATTCTACGTGATCTGGCCCAGCGCACAGGGCCGGGCCAAGACAGTGGTGGATTGGCTTTTGCGCCAGTAGCCCGCAAAGGCGGCACGGGGAGGCGCCGGACTGCTGTCAGCCGCAGCTTGCATCATTTACAAGGCATTGCATCATTCGCTGATATCCGGCCGGTCCTCACTGCCGCGGGTGCTCATCAGCCGGCTCATTGCAAGAATGCCTGCAGCCGCAAGGGCCAGAACCACCGCATGAACGTAATAGCCGAGCCCGGAGGCCATACCGACACTGCCGGCGACCCAAAGGCTGGCAGCTGTCGCCATGCCTCCAACCCGTTCTTCGCCTTGGATGATTGCCCCGGCACCCAGAAACCCGATCGCCCCTACCAGCCCCTGCATGATCCGCGTTGGATCCGCCCCCATCTCAAGGGTGAGCGCCTCCATCGACATTTCCATGGTAATCAGCGTGAAGCCAGCCGCCCCAAGCGAAACAATCATGTATGTCCGCATGCCCACCTTTCGGTGCCGCAGCTCCCGGTCCAATCCCAGAAACGCCCCGGCGGCGGCGGCGCAAATCAGGCGCAGGCCCAGTTCAAGATAATTCACATAGGCAATGTTCAGATCCATCGCGTTCCCGTTCCTCCTTTTCAGCCGCCGACTGCACATGACATGCAATGACCTTTTGGCATTGTGCCCGACTATGGCACAGTCCCGGAATGAGTGCAGGATTTTGGGATCAGCCGCTGCGCGCCGTTACCTGAAGTATTGCGCTGCAACCGAAAAGAAAAACCCCCGCTCAAGGGCGGGGGTTGTCGACTAATTCGCAGCCTAGGGCTTACGCACGAACCAGCTTCTCGTAATCTTCGGCGATTTCCCGGGTCAGGGCACCAACCTCGAACGTGTAAGGCCCGATCTCGCCCACCGGGGTCACTTCGGCGGCGGTGCCGGTCAGCCAGCACTGCTCGAACCCTTCCATTTCTTCCGGCTTGATGCGGCGCTCGTGCACGGTGATGCCCTTGTCCTTCAGCATCTGGATCACGGTCTGGCGGGTGATGCCATTGAGGAAGCAATCGGCCAGCGGCGTGTGCACCTCGCCGTCTTTCACAAAGAACACGTTGGCGCCGGTCGCCTCGGCCACATAGCCGCGCCAGTCCATGAACAGCGCGTCAGAGCAGCCCTTAGCCTCGGCCTTGTGCTTGGAGATGGTGCAGATCATGTAGAGGCCCGCTGCCTTGGCGTGAACCGGAATGGTTTCCGGGCTCGGGCGCTTCCATTCCGCGATGTCGAGCTTGGCGCCCTTCATCTTGGCGTCGCCGTAATAGGCGCCCCAGCCCCAGACCGCAATCGCCATGCGGACCGGGTTCTTGGCGGAGGCCACGCCCATGTCCTCGCCCGAGCCGCGCCAGACCAGCGCCCGCACATAAGCGTCCTGCAGGCCCGAAGCTTTCAGGGTCTCTTCCTTTGCCGCCTCGATCTGGTCGACAGTGTAGGGCATCGGCATGTCCAGCGCTTCGGCCGAGGCGATCAGCCGCTCGGAATGCTCGCGGCTCTTGAAAATCTTGCCGTTATAGGCCCGCTCGCCCTCGAAAACGGAGGAAGCGTAGTGCATTGCGTGGGTCAGGATATGCACCTTGGCATCCCGCCAGTCGACCAGCTCTCCATCCATCCAGATCACACCGTCGCGGTCGTCGTAACCAGCCATGCCGCACCCTCCTGAATTCTGCGGTGATTTTCATTTATTGCGCAAGTTGAGGCCGGAGCGGACACAATCTTGCGCCAAAGCTGCGATTCGATACATCTTCACCCTTGGAATGTCAACAACACTGACATAAACTCACCGCAAGACAGACGAGGGGGCACCACATGCCTGAGGGCCGGACAGGGCAGGGATATGGCAGCGAAAGCCTGCTGTTTCTGACAGATGAGCAGCTGCGCCAGGGGATAGAGGCAATGTTTTTTGCCTACCGCGGCTTTACCGCGGATCCGGACCGGATTCTGGCCGAAATGTCCTATGGCCGGGCGCATCACCGGGCCATCCACTTCATCAACCGCTCCCCCGGCACCACGGTGAACAACCTGCTCAGCATCCTTGGCGTCACCAAACAGTCGCTGAACCGGGTGCTGCGCACGCTGATCGGAGACGGGCTGGTGATCAGCAAGGTGGGGGAGCTGGATAAACGCGAACGGCACCTGTACCTGACCGATCAGGGCGCCGCGCTGGAGGCCACACTGTCGGACGCCCAGCGTGCCCGGATGCGCGCTGCCTACAAGGACGCCGGGCCCGAAGCGGTGCAGGGCTTCAAGAAAGTGCTTGAGGCGATGATGGATGCGGATATGCGCCGCGCCTACGCCAAGCTGCGGGACTGATCCGGCATGAGCACCCATGACGCCCATCTGCTGATCATCGATGATGACGAGCGCATCCGTGGCCTTCTGAAAAAGTTTCTGATGCGCTCCGGCTTTCTTGTGACCGCTGCACGCGACGCCGCCCATGCACGGCGGGTGCTGGCCGGACTCGATTTCGACCTGATCGTCATGGATGTGATGATGCCGGGAGAGGACGGAATTTCGCTGACCCGTGCGTTGCGCGAAACCATGACCACCCCGATCTTGCTGCTGACCGCCAAGGGGGAGACCGAGGACAGGATCGCGGGCTTTGAGGCCGGCGCGGATGATTACCTGCCAAAACCTTTCGAACCCAAGGAACTGCTGCTGCGCGTCAACGCGATCCTGCGGCGGATGCCGGACACCGTGGCACAGGAGGCCGCCCCCAAGGTGCTGCACCTGGGCGCTATCCGCTACGACATCGAGCGCGGCGAGATGTGGCAGGGGGATGAGCTGATCCGCCTCACCGGCACCGAGAGCCAGCTGATGAAGATTTTCTCGGCCCAGCCCGGCGAGCCCGTCTCCCGTACCAAGCTGGTCGAGGATCTGGGCCGCGACCGCGGCCAGGCGCAGGAACGCGCGGTAGACGTGCAAATCACCCGCCTGCGCCGCAAGATCGAGCCGAACCCGAAACAGCCGCAATACCTGCAAACGGTGCGCGGCGCCGGCTACATGCTTGCCCCCGATTGAAGCGCCCGCCTCTTCCTCTTGCGAAAAATTCCCCGGGGTCCGGGACAGCGCCCCGGGGTTTTCCCTTGCAGCCACGGCATACCCCCTCCTAGGGTCGCGCCAAGCCCCGCAGCCGGAGGAACGCGCCTATGACCACCGCCCTGATCACCCACGCGGATTGCCTGAACCACGTGACGCCCGAAGGCCACCCCGAACGGGTTGCCCGGCTGGAGCACATCCTGCACGCACTGGAGCCGCTGGACCTGAAACGGGTCACAGCGCCGATGGCCGCCGAGGACGACATCCTGCGCATCCACCCGGCTTCTTACCTCTCGGACTTGCGCAAGGCGTCCCCGGTAGAAGGCTGGGCGCAGATTGACGGGGATACCTTTATGTCTCCCGGTTCTCTGGATGCCGCCTTCCGGGCTGCCGGAGCGGTGGTGCGTGGTGTCGATATGGTGCTGGGCGGCGAGGTGCAGAATGCTTTTGCTGCGGTGCGCCCGCCGGGGCATCACGCCGAAACGGACACTGCCATGGGATTCTGCCTGTTCGGTAATGCCGCACTGGCAGCGAAACACGCGCTGGATCATCACGGGCTCAGCCGTGTTGCTGTGGTGGATTTCGACGTGCACCACGGCAACGGCACCCAGGACCTTTTGTGGGATGAGCCGCGCGTGCTGGTGATCACCAGCCAGCAAATGCCGCTCTGGCCCGGATCCGGCCGCCCGGATGAGGACGGCGCCCACGGCCAGATCCTCAACATGCCGCTGCCTCCGGGATCAGGCCGGGCGGAAATGCAGGCAGCTTATGAAACCCAGGCTTTCCCGCGCCTGCGCGACTTCAAACCGGAGCTGATCATCATCTCCGCGGGCTTTGACGCCCATCAGGACGACCCGCTTGCCAGTCTGAATTGGGCGACTGCCGATTTTGCCTGGATCACCGCCGAACTCTGCAAACTTGCAAGTGAACTCTGCGGCGGCCGTATCGTCTCGACTTTGGAAGGAGGATATGATCTGAACGCGCTGGCCGCGGCAACCCGTGCGCATGTGGAAGAATTGATGAAGGCACCGGCATGACTGAAACTCCCGTAGACCAGATGAGCTTTGAACAGGCGATGCGTGAGCTGGAGGGCGTGGTGGACCAGCTGGAGCGCGGCGACGTGGCGCTGGATGCCTCCATAGCGCTGTACGAACGTGGTGCCGCGCTGAAGAAACGCTGCGAGGATGAGCTGAAGCGCGCTGAGGAAAAGGTCGCTGCGATCACGCTGGACGCCAATGGCACCCCCAAGGGCACCCAGCCCCTGGACGCCGGCTGAGCCATGAGCGCCGCCGCAGATAGCCAAACACGCCCCTTTTCGGAGGCGCTGAAAGACGCACAGACCCGCATCACCGCGCATATGGCGATGCGGCTGGCTGGCGGCGATGAGCTGCACGCAGCGATGCGCTACGCTATCACGGGCGGTAAAATGCTGCGCGGCTTCCTGGTGCTCGAAAGCGCCCGGCTGCACGGTATCGCGGCAGAGGCCGCACTTGACGCCGCGCTCGCCATTGAATGCATCCACGCCTACTCGCTGGTGCACGACGATTTGCCCTGCATGGACAACGACGACCTGCGCCGCGGCCAGCCTACGGTCCATAAGAAATGGGATGAGGCGATGGCAGTTCTGGCAGGCGATAGCCTGCAAACCTTTGCCTTTGAGCTGCTGGCAGACCCTAAGGTTGGCCCGAATGCGCTGACCCTGATCCGCGGTCTGGCGCAGTCTTCGGGCAAGGACGGCATGGTGTCCGGCCAGATGCTGGACATTGCAGCGGAAAGCGCATCTGCACCGCTCAATCTCGAACAGATCACCAAGCTGCAAAGCCGCAAGACCGGCTGCCTGATCGAATGGTCCGCCACCGCCGGCGCCGTGCTGGCGGGCGAGAACCCGGCGCAGCTGCGGCAATACGCACGCGCCCTGGGCCTTGCCTTCCAGATCGCCGACGACATCTTGGATGTGGAAGGGGATGCCGCCAAGGTCGGCAAGGCAGTGCGCAAGGATGCCGATGCCGGCAAAGCGACTTTTGTCTCGCTGCTCGGTCTGGCAGAAGCAAAAGCTCGCGCACTATCGCTTTGCGAGGAAGCCTGCGCCGCGCTATCGCCCTATGGTGAAGACGCCGAAACCTTGAAGGAAGCCGCGCGCTTCGTTATTGCGCGCGACAGCTAACCCCGCGCGCCACGCCCCGGCATCCTGCCCGGCGCAGCCCAAGGAGACACCATGTCCGACCGGCCCAAAACCCCGCTTCTGGACCAGATCACGCGCCCCGCGGATCTGAAGGGGCTGACGGATACCCAGCTGGCGCTGGTGGCCCACGAGCTGCGCCAGGAAACCATCTCTGCCGTTTCCGTCACCGGCGGCCATCTGGGCGCGGGCCTTGGTGTTGTGGAGCTGACCACCGCCCTGCACGCGGTCTTCGACACCCCGCGGGACAAGGTGATCTGGGACGTGTCCCATCAGTGCTACCCGCACAAGATCCTGACCGGCCGCCGCGACCGCATCCGCACCCTGCGGATGAAGGACGGGCTCAGCGGCTTCACCAAACGCTCCGAGTCGCCTTACGATCCGTTCGGAGCCGCCCACAGCTCCACCTCGATCAGCGCAGCTCTTGGCTTTGCCGTCGCCCGCGACCTTGGCGGTGTGATCCCCGAAGGCAACGGCGACGCCATCGCGGTGATCGGCGACGGCTCGATGTCGGCCGGCATGGCGTTTGAGGCAATGAACAACGCAGGCCACCTAGGCAAGCGGCTGTTTGTGATCCTGAACGACAACGAAATGTCTATCGCCCCGCCGGTGGGCGCGCTGTCATCCTACCTGTCCCGCCTTTATGCCGGCGAGCCGTTCCAGGAGCTGAAGGCCGCCGCCAAGGGCGCGGTCTCGCTGCTCCCGGAACCCTTCCGCGAAGGCGCCAAACGCGCCAAGGACATGCTGAAGGGCATGGCGGTGGGCGGAACCATGTTCGAGGCGCTTGGTTTCTCTTACCTCGGCCCCATCGACGGCCACGACATGGACCAGCTACTGCCGGTCTTGCGCACGGTCAAAGCCCGCGCCACCGGGCCGATTCTGATCCATGTGCTGACTAAGAAGGGCAAAGGCTATGGCCCGGCTGAGCGCGCCCGCGATAAGGGTCATGCCACCGCCAAGTTCGACATGGTGACCGGAGAGCAGAAGAAAGCTCCCTCAAACGCGCCTTCTTACACCTCAGTCTTTGGCAACACTCTGGTCAAGCTCGCCGCCAAGGACGACAAGATCTGCGCTGTCACTGCTGCTATGCCCGATGGCACAGGCCTCAATCTGATGGCCGAGCGCTACCCATCGCGCACTTTTGACGTGGGCATTGCGGAGCAGCACGGTGTAACATTCTCCGCGGCGCTGGCCGCCGGTGGCATGAAGCCGTTCTGCGCGATGTACTCAACCTTTCTGCAGCGCGGCTACGACCAAGTGGTGCATGACGTGGCAATCCAGCGCCTGCCGGTGCGTTTTGCCATCGACCGCGCCGGCCTTGTGGGGGCGGATGGCGCCACTCACGCGGGCTCTTTCGACATCGGTTTCATGTCTAACTTGCCTGGCATGGTTGTCATGGCCGCGGCGGACGAAGCAGAACTCGCACACATGGTCGCGACAGCTGCCGCCCATAACGACGGCCCCATCGCATTCCGCTACCCCCGCGGTGAAGGGGAAGGTGTTGAAATGCCTGAAACTCCGGAGGTGCTGGAAATTGGCAAGGGCCGGATGATCCAAGCCGGCAAGCGCGTGGCGCTCCTGTCCTTCGGTACCCGGCTGGGCGAGGTTCGCAAGGCCGCTGAAGCGCTGGCGGCGAAAGGCATTACCCCGACGATTGCCGACGCCCGCTTTGCCAAACCGCTGGACCGCGGTCTGATCCTGCAGCTGGCCGCCGACCACGAGGCGCTGATCACCATCGAGGAAGGAGCGGTGGGCGGTTTCGGCTCCCACGTGGCGCAGCTTCTGGCCGAGGAGGGCGTGTTCGACAGCGGCCTCAAGTTCCGCTCCATGGTGCTGCCTGACACCTTCATCGACCAGGCTAGCCCGGCGGATATGTATGAGATCGCGGCCATGAACGCGCCGCAGATCGAGGCCAAGGTGCTGGAGGTTCTGGATGTCGCGACGATAGGTGAGAAGCGAGCCTAAGCTATTCAAGCGGCAGACCGAAGCCTGACCGGGGGCCGACTAGCGCGGGCCAGGGCACAAGCACCCTGGTTTACATGTTTTCACACCCCCGGCGGTTCCGCTGGCGGCACAAAACTTTCCATGTCCTCGGCCTCCAGCACCGCCCGCAGCCCTTCACGGTAAGTCGGGTAGAGCAGTTTCACCCCAAGCTCCTCCTTGATGCGGCGGTTTCTGACCCGTTTGTTCTCGCCATAGAAACTGCGCGCCATCGGAGTCATGCCGGCCTCGTCAAAGGGAACCTCGGCCGGCATTGGCAAACCGAGCAACTCGGCGGCATGGCCCAGAACATCCTGCGGCGGAGCTGGATCATCGTCGCAAACGTTGTAGATGGCGCCCGTGCGGGGCTGCGCGATGGAGGCCGCCAGCACTTGGGCGATATCGTCCACATGGATGCGGGAAAACACCTGCCCCGGCTTGATGATCCGCCGCGCCTTGCCCGCCATCAGCTTGGCAAAGGGCCCGCGGCCGGGACCGTAGATGCCGGCCAGCCGGAAGATATGCAGCGGCAGACCGGGGATGGCCTGCCATTGCGCCTCGGCCAAAGCCCGCCAGTCGCCGCGCTGGCTCGTGGGCGCAACTGGCGTGTCTTCATCGACCCAGGCGCCGTCGTGGTGGCCGTAAACGGCCGTCGTCGACAGATACCCCACCCATTCAAGGCTTTGGGCCTTGGCTATCCTGTCCCCCATCGCCGCCAGCACTGGATCGCCCTCAATAGTGGGGCCGATCGAGTTCAGGATATGCGTCATTCCGTCGATCGGCACCTCCTGCCCAGGCCAGGTCATCATCTCCACGCCGTCAGCCTCGACCGGTTCCCGCGAGGTTCCGATGACCCGCCAGCCCTCAGCGAGCAGATGCCGTGCAAGCACCCGGGCGGTATAGCCAAAACCAAGACAAAGCAGTGTTTTTCTCATGGCTCCTAGATGCGTTGGCCGCGCCCGGTGCGCAAGGGTTGATTCGAATCTCCTCTACGCCTTTGATGACCTGATGAAAAAACCGACACCCGCACTATCCGATGCCTATGCGCTGAGCACATCAGAGGACTCGCGGCGGCTGTATGCGGACTGGGCTGCCACATACGATCAGGATTTTGCAGCTGGGCAGGATTACCTGCTGCCCGCATTGACCGCCAAGGCTTTTGCCGCCGCCGGAGGTGAAGGGCCGGTGTTGGACGTCGGCGCTGGCACTGGCCTCTGCGGCCAAGCGCTGATGGCGCTTGGCGTGGGCCCCATCGACGCTACCGACATCAGCGCTGCCATGCTGGCCGAGGCGCTGCGCAAGGATGCATACCGGGACGTGATCGAGGCCGACTTGCTGCAAGGTATCCCGGTGCCGCGCGGGTCTTACCGCGGGGTGGTGTCTTCGGGCACTTTCACCCACGGCCACCTTGGACCCGAGGGACTGCCTGCCCTGCTGCGGGTGGCGGCGCCCGGCGCCTGGTTTGCCTTGTCGGTAAATGCCAGATTCTATGAAAAAGCAGGCTTTGCCGGGGCCTTAGACCGGCTGCTGCGCGGGCAATGGATCAGGAGCCTGACCCTACCCGAGGTGCGAATCTACGGTCCGCGCGCCACAGGGCCGCACAAGGACGACACCGCGCTGGTTGCTCTGTTCCAGAAGGTCTAGGCCCGTTTGTTTTCCGGGTCGAGGACGGCCACAGGCCGCCATGCATCAGCATGAGCGCAACTCCTTGAGGCGGATAGATCGGGAAACATACTCGGACAGGCTGCTTGAGGAGCAGACCTGCTCCTCAAGAGCTTCTCAGCGGGAAGAAAATGCCGGGCAAAGCGCGGCGCCGGGCCCGCGTCAGCGCCCTTTCCAGACCGGATCGCGTTTCTCGGCAAAAGCGCGGGCACCTTCCAGGTTGTCCTCGGAGCCGTAGAGCACATCCACCGTCTTGAGCTGGCGCTGTGTGATGCGGTTCATCGCGTCCTGGAACTTGCTGTTTTCGGCATCGCGCACGATCTCCTTGATCGCCGCATAGACCAGCGGCGGTCCGGAAGCGAGCAGCCGCGCCAGCTCCCAGGCCCGGTCCATCAGCTGATCCGCTGCCACGATCTCATTCACCAGGCCCCAGCGGTTGGCTTCTTCGGCATCAAACCAGCGCCCGGTCAGCAGAAGCTCCATGGCGATGTGATAAGGAATACGCTTGGGCAGCTTCACGCTGGCCGCATCCGCAACGGTTCCGGAGCGGATTTCCGGCAGCGCAAAGGTAGCGTGATCAGCTGCGATGATCATATCCGCCGAGAGCGCCAGTTCCAGTCCGCCGCCGCAGGCAATTCCGTTCACGGCCGCGATCACAGGCTTGTTCATGTCGCGCAGCTCCTGCAGCCCGCCGAAGCCGCCAACGCCGTAATCGCCATCCACCGCGTCGCCGTCAGCCGCGGCTTTCAAATCCCAGCCGGGACAAAAAAACTTCTCACCGCCGCCGGTCAGGATCGCCACCCGCAGCTCCGGATCGTCCCGGAAATCGCGGAAAACCTCCCCCATCACCCGGCTGGTCTGAAGGTCGATGGCATTGGCCTTGGGCCGGTCCAGCGTTACCTCCAGAATGGCGCCGTCGCGGCGGGTTTTTACAGGGCTTTCACTCATGTTGTCTCCTCCTGGCATGGGTCATGCCGTTCCTTGTCCGGGCCCGAAACCTCAGTATTTCCGGCGCATCAGCGCATCTGCGGCCACCGCATCCGAAGGCGTGCAGAGCAGCGGGTTGATCTCGATCTCTTCCAGGCCCAACGCGTTTTCCATCACATAAGCCTCAACCGCGCGGATGGCGCGCAGGATCGCTTCGTGATCCGCCGCCGGGGCGCCACGATACCCATCCAGCAGTTTCGAGACACGCAGCGAGGTGAGTGCCTCTTCGATTTCCGGATCCGAAGCCGGTAGCAGGAAAGAAGCGCTGTCCTCCATCAGTTCGGTCAGGGTGCCGCCCGCTGCCAGTGTCATGACAAAGCCATGCGCCGGATCCTTGACCACGCCAATCAGAAGTTCGGCCACAGCGCCGGTCACCATTTCCTCCACCAGAAAACGCTCCGCAGGCATATTGAAGGCGGCATCGCTCACTTCCTGACCCGAGTTCAGGTTCAGCGCCACCGCCCCTGCCTCAGTTTTGTGCGCGACGCCTTCGCCCTTCAGCACCACCGGGAAGCCGACATCCACTGCCACAGCGCGGGCATTGGTGGCCGAAGCCGCGCGTTTGGAGCGCGGCGTGCGCAACCCATAGCTGGCAAGCTGCCATTTGGCTTCGGCTTCCGGAACCAGATCGGGCTCTACAGCGGGAGTTGGCAGCAACAGCGGCGCGGGCGCTTCCGGCAGCAGCTGGCTGGCGGCTTCGCAGGCAGCAATTGCCTCGCTGAGACCGCAGAAAGGCACCACGCCCGCGTCCATCAGCCGGGCCGCCACATCCTCCGGCAGCAGCTCCGGCAGGGTTGCCACCAGAGCGACGTTGGCGCCGGTCCGCTCACGCGAGCCAATGGCGGCCTGAATGGTGCATTCCCAGTCCGAGGCATCGCAGCGGTCATCACGCGGGAAATCCACAATCAGCATGGTCATTGCCAGCTGCGGATCCATCATCGCCGAAAACGCCTTGGTCATCGCCTCGGTGTCGCGCCAGATATAGGTGTGATAGTCGAGCGGATTGGCCAGCGCCACCATCGGGCCCAGCGCGTCGCGCAGGTCCGTTTTCTGGCGGTCATTCAGCGGAGGGAACTCCACCTTCCGCGTATGGCCGGTGTCTGCGGCCAGGCTTGCCTCCCCGCCGGAGCAGCTGATGGTTGCAATGCGGTTCGAGGGCAGCCGCCCCGCCACATGCAGCAATTTCAGCGTCTCCAGGAAGGACGGCAGGTCATCCAGACGCGGAATGCCAAGGCGTGAGAGCAAAGCCCCGGCCCCCGCGTCACCGCCCGCAAGCGAGGCGGTATGAGAAACAGTTGCGGCCTGGGCCTCGGCCGATTTGCCGACTTTCAGAGCAATGACCGGCTTTCCCAACTCGCGCGCCCGTGCGGCCAGGCCCTCAAAGGCGCGCAGATCGCCAAAGCCCTCGATATGCAGGCCCAGCGCGGTGACGCGGTCGTCTTCCAGCAGCGCCTCGCCGATTGCAGCAATACCCGACTGCGCCTGATTGCCCGCGGTCACCACATAGGCCACTGGCAGCCCGCGTTTCTGCATGGTCAAATTGATCGCAATGTTGGAGCTCTGGGTGATCAGCGCCACGCCCTTCTCTACCCGCTGGCCGCCATGCTGGTCCGGCCACAGCAGCGCGCCGTCCAGATAGTTGATGAAGCCATAACAGTTGGGCCCAAGGAAGGGCATCTCTCCAGCGGCTTCCAGCAGCTGCATCTGCAGGTCTGCGCCTTCGGCGTCCTCAGCGGCGGCTTCCAGGAAGCCGGAGGCAAAGCACACCGCCCCGCCGGCACCGCGCGCCGACAGCGCCCGCACCACATCAATAGTGATGAAACGGTTCACCCCGATAAAGGCCGCATCAGGTGCGTCCGGCAGGCTGCCCACATCCTTGAAGGCAGGCAGGCCCGCGACCTCTTCTGCCTTGGGATGGACGGGCCAGATGGTGCCCTCGAATCCCATCTTCTGACATTGCTCAATCACCAGGCGGCACCATGCGCCGCCGCCGATCACAGCAATGGTTTTCGGGCGGAAAAGTCTGTTTAGAGACTGCATTTGATCTTATTCACCGGTCTTGCCGCGGTCCAGATGGCCGAGGTCTTGTTCAGGGTTGATCCGGCCGCGCACGCGGGTTTTCAGCTCTTTCACATCAGGAAAGCCGCCGTCCCGTTTGCGTTCCCAGACCAGCTCCTTATCAACATGGATCTCAAAGATCCCGCCCAAATCTCCGGGAACCAGTGTCACCCCGCCCAGCTGGTCCTGGAAGGTCTGAAGCAGCTCCTGCGCCATCCAGCCCGCCCGCAGCAGCCAGTTGCAGCCGGTGCAGTAGGTAATGGTCACAACGGGTTTCCCGGATCGGGTCATGCATCAGCCTCCGACGGCGCGCAGCATCTCGCGGCTGATGATGTGCCGCTGGATTTCACTGGTGCCTTCCCAGATACGCTCCACCCGTGCGTCGCGCCAGATGCGTTCCAGCGGCAGCTCGTCCATCAGGCCCATGCCGCCGTGAATCTGGATCGCCTCATCGGCGACAAAGGCCAGCATTTCGGTGGCCTTCAGCTTGGCCATCGACATATCAGATTCGGTGACGGTGCCCTGGTCGAACTTCCAGCCGGCTTCCCAGGTCAAGAGGTTCGCCGCCTTCAGCTCCAGCGCCATGTCGGCCAGCTTGAAGGAGATGCCCTGGAACTTGCCGATCTGCTGGCCGAACTGCTTGCGCTCGGCGGCATATTCGATCGAGTGCTGCAGCGCCCGCTCGGCGCGTCCCAGACAGGTGGCCGCCACTTGCAGGCGGGTGGCGCCCAGCCAGGTGTTGGCCACCTCGAACCCCTTGTCGACCTCGCCTAGGATCGCCGAGGACGGCAGGCGGCAGTCGTCGAATTCCAGCACCGCATTGGTGTAGCCGCGGTGGCTGACGTTGCCGTAGCCGTTGCGCACCTCGAAACCCGGCGTGCCCTTGTCGACGAAGAAGGCGGTGATCTTCTTTTTCGGCCCGCGCGGGGTGTCCTCAACCCCGGTCGCCATGAAGCAGATGGCGAAGTCAGCGATGTCCGCGTGGCTGATGAAATGCTTGGTGCCGTTCAGTATCCAGTCATCGCCATCTTGGCGCGCGGTTGCCTTCATGCCGCGCAGATCGGAACCGGCGTCCGGCTCTGTCATCGCCAGGCAGTCCCATTTCTCGCCCTTCATGCAAGGGAACAGATACTTTTCCTTCTGCTCTTCGGTGCCCGCCAGCAGGATGTTCGATGGGCGCGCAACGCCGGTCCAGTGCAGCGCATAGTTGGCGCGGCCCAGTTCCTTTTCGTACATCAGCCAGGTCAGGGTATCGAGGCCGGCGCCGCCCACTTCCTCGGGCATGTTTGCGGCATACAGCCCCGCTTCCATCGCCTTCTTCTGCACATCGCGGATCACATTCATGTCCAGATGGCCGGTGCGCTCGATCTCCGCTTCATGCGGATACAGCTCCTTTTCCACAAAGGCGCGGGTGGTTTCGACAATCATGGACTGTTCTTCGGTCATCCCGAACTGCATGGTGGTCTTCCTCTGCAAATCTGTTGCCAATCAGATTACGCCGCTTGCCGGCACTCATCATGCAGTGATAGACAGAATCATGCGAAGTTGGACAAAAGATGTCGCTGCAGTGCAGCAATTGGATGTGCTGCTTTTTGATGCGTTTTCGGCCCATTGCCTGGCCAACACAGTGGAGCCGCTGCGCGCCGCCAATACATTTGCCGGACGGCAGGTCTATATCTGGCGGTTCCTGACCTTGGACGGCGGCCCAGCTGTATCGTCATCGGGCATGGAGGTGCGGGCGCATGGGAAGCTGGGTGATTGCAGCGGCGATCTGCTGATCGCGATGCCGTCATACGACTTCCTGCGCCATGCCACCGTCACCACCGCCCGGGCGCTGAAGTCCGCCGCCCGCCGCTACAAGGTGCTGGCGGGGTTTGACACCGGCGCCTGGCTGCTGGCGCAGGCCCGCCTCCTGGACGGACGGCGCGCCACCATCCATTGGGAGGAATTGAACCGTTTCACCGAGGCCTTCCCCGAGGTTCAGACCGAACGTGCGCGGCAGGTCTGGGACGGAGACCGCATCACCTGCACCGGTGCGCTCGCGGCCTTTGACACCATGATGGAACTGATCGGCGAACAGCACGGTGCGGCGCTGCGGCTGGAGGTGGCAACACTGTTCATGGCGCCCGAGGCGACGGAGACACAGGACCCGATCCTGGTGCGCGGCAAATCCGTGGCCCGCGCGGTGGCGGTGATGCAGGCCAATCTGGAGGCGCCCTTGCCGATCGCCGCGGTTGCCAGGAAAGCAGGTCGCAGCCAGAAGGATCTGGAGGCGCGGATGAAAGCCGAGCTCGGCGCGACACCGCAGGCGGTCTACCGGCGGCTGCGGCTGATTCAGGCCAGAAAGCTCGTGTTGGAAACTGTGCTTAGCGTCTCGGAGATTGCCCTGCGCTGCGGCTATGACGACCCCAGCGCGCTGACCCGGGCCTTCAAGGCGGAGTTCGGAACCACTCCGCGCAGTTTGCGCAGCCAAGGCTAGGCCTGCTTGGCCGCCATCCACTGGTTCAGCCGCCACAGCCCCCAAGCCAGGGGGATCGCAGCCAGGCCGCCGATCACGTAGGCCAGCGGTTCATCCGCGAAGGATTCGAACATCTGCGTGTAGGCGTGGATAGCGGCAAAGGTCAGCGCCGCGTTGAAAAGCCCGCGCTGGTGCCGCTGCGCCGCCCAAAAGATCACCGCCGCCAGCACAGCTGCCCACAATACAGAATAGACGTTCTCAGAGATGAACAGCGCACTGTCGCGGAAGGCATCGCGCGCGGCGAAGTAGCTCTCCCAGTCCTCATAACCGTCGCTGTACCGGCCCGGCCCCCAGACGGTTTCACCCACCACGTCCCCCCACAGCGAGCCGACCAGCGCGCAAAGATTCGCAACCACAAACCCGAGGATCGCAAGAACGCGCAGATGCCGAGCGTCGCGCTCAGCCAGCCGGGAGGCACCCCAGACACAGAGCACGATCAGCAGCACCATCTGCAGGATCGTCAACGTCGATTCCGGCGAATAGAACACATAAGCCGCGTGGAAATAACTGGTGCCGGTTTCCAGCATCTGGGCAAAGGGCGCAATCGCCAGCGCGGTGACAAAGCGCACGTCCACCTGCCAGCCGGCCAGCGCCAGCGCCGCCGCGTAGTAAAGCAGCGCCAGGTTCCGCAGCGGTGAGCCGATGCCGTATTGCTGCAGCAGCAGCTCGATCCCGGCCAAATGCATCGCTAGTCCCATCAGCAGGATCGCCCCCAGCACAAAGCCGGTGGACCAGGCCCCATGCCGCCAGCGCCAGGTGCAGATCAGCGCCACCAGCGCGCCGGCGGGCAGCATCACCCAGCCGGCAATGTCCTCGTACTTATCGACCAGCTCAATCCCGGCGCCGCCCATCAGCATCCCTGCCCCGATCAGCGTGGCGGAATTGCCGAACATCCGCAGCATCTCGCCGCCGCGCGCCAGAACCGCCAGCCCGCCGCCCAGCATCAGGATGCCGGTCACGGCCACCGCCAGCGGATCGGCCAGCCAGAAGATGAAGCCGGCAGTGGCGGCGATGATCCCGAAGCACAGGATCGCATTCACCGCCAGCGACACCATCACCTCGCGCGAGCACGCCTCGATGGTGCGGGCCTGATCCGGGGTCAGAACACCCGCCTCGACCAAGGCATTCGTATCGGCAATGGCGTGCATCAGCGGTCCCTCGCAGCATCCAAATGGTTCCGCCCAGCATGGACCGGCTGTCGTCAAGGTGAAAGGGGTGGAATTTCCGCCGCTTACCCCTTGGGCCGGCTGGGGACCCAGGCATAGCCATTTTCACACAGGATATAGGCCTCGCGCAGGCCATGCGGCTTGTCCGTTGGCGGCTGCAGAACGGTAAAGCCCGCCGCCGCCGCCCGCGCCGAGGCCTCATCCGGATCGGTGTCGTAAAGGCGGATTTCGATCCCCGCCCCACGCGGCGGGTTTTCCGGCAGCAGACCCAGCAGCGGGTTTTCTGCATAAGTGCCGTCACTGTGCAGCTGAAACACCTGACCGCCATAGGTGACAATGGCAAAATCCTTGCTCACCTGATGGCCCTTCATGGAACAAACAGTCTCTAAAAAGGCAATTTCTGCCGGAACATCCCGCACCAGAAGATTGAGACCGATCCCCCGCAGGGAGCGGCCGAAACTGCCCGCGTCTGTTGTGTCATAATCCATGGCGGCAGTCTTCTCCAGCCGCCGCCCTGCGGCAATGCCAAATGCGTCAGCCTGCGGCGCCTTTCCACCATCCGCATGAAGCTTTGATGGCAAAGCCAGCAATCCGCTTGCCTTCCCGCCCGCAATCGGAACAATTGGATTATGTCAGATAATATTTTCCCGAGCTGGCCCGACACCGCCCCGCAATTGATCGAAGTAGCCGCAGGCCGCGCGCCGGCCGATACGGTGATCCGCCAGGGCATTTGGGTCAATGTCCACACTCGCGAGCAGCTGCCGGGCCATGAAATTGCGATCAAGGCGGGCCGCATCGCCTATGTCGGGCCGGATGCCTCCTATTGCACCGGTCCGGAGACGCAGATCATAGAGGCAAACGGCCGCTACATGATCCCCGGCCTGTGCGACGCACATATGCATATTGAGTCCGGCATGCTGACGCCTGCGGAATTTGCCCGCGCGGTGATCCCGCATGGCACCACCTCGATGTTCACCGACCCGCATGAGATTGCAAATGTTCTGGGTCTGGACGGCGTGCGCTACATGCATGACGAGGCGCTGATGCAGCCGGTCAACATCTTCACCCAGATGCCGAGCTGCGCGCCCTCGGCGCCGGGACTGGAAACCACCGGATATGAAATCTCGGCCGAGGACGTCGCCGAGGCGATGAACTGGCCGGGCATCATTGGCCTGGGGGAGATGATGAACTTCCCCGGCGTCGCCAATGCCGACCCCAAGATGCTGGCCGAAATCGCCGCCACCCAGCGCGCAGGCAAAACCGTGGGCGGCCATTACGCCTCCCCCGATCTGGGCCCGGATTTCGCGGCTTATGTGGCGGGCGGCCCGGCGGATGACCACGAGGGCACCTGCGAGGCCGACGCCATTGCCCGGGTGCGCCAAGGGATGCGCTCGATGATGCGGCTGGGCTCGGCCTGGTATGACGTCGAAAGCCAGATCACCGCGGTGACCGAGAAGGGGCTGGACCCGCGCAACTTCATTCTCTGCACCGACGACTGCCATTCAGGCACGCTGGTAAATGACGGCCATATGAACCGGGTGGTGCGCCACGCCATTGCCTGCGGCTGCGACCCGGTGATCGCGCTGCAGATGGCGACGATCAACACAGCTACTCATTTCGGGCTGGAGCGCGAGATCGGCTCGATCACCCCCGGCCGCCGCGCCGATGTGATCCTGACCTCCGACCTGCACGAACTGCCCATCGAAGTGGTGGTTGCCCGCGGCCGGATCGTGGCGGAATCAGGCTCTATTAAGGTCGAATGCCCGCATTACGACTGGCCCGCCAGCGCCCGCGGCACTGTGCATTTGGGCCATGAGCTGACCGCCCAGGACTTTGAGCTCGCCGCCCCTGAGGGCGCCAATGCGGTCACTGCCAATGTAATCGGCGTAGTGGAAAACCAGGCTCCTACCAAGGCGTTGAAGGCTGAACTGCCGGTGGCCGGCGGGCTGGTCGAAGGCACAGGAGATGTTTGCCAGATCGCTCTGGTCGAGCGTCACCGTGCCACCGGCGGCGTCACCAACGCTTTTGTTCAAGGCTTCGGTTACACCGGCAGTATGGCGATGGCCTCCACCGTCGCGCATGACAGCCACCACATGATCGTCGTCGGCACCGACCGCACACAGATGGCGCTGGCAGCCAACCGGTTGGCGCAGGTGGGCGGCGGCATCACGCTATACAAAGACGGTCATGAGCTGGCGCTGGTGGAATTGCCGATAGCCGGCCTTATGTCTGACAGCCCCGCCATCGAGGTCGCTGCCAAGGCGCAGGTCATGGTGGAAGCTATGCAGGCCTGCGGCTGCGCCCTGAACAACGCCTATATGCAGCATTCGCTGCTGGCCCTTGTGGTGATCCCCGAACTCAGGATCTCCGACCTGGGCCTTGTCGACGTGCGCACCTTCGAGAAAATCCCGGTAATAGAGCCTGCCCAATGATAACAACAAAACACCCCGGCCACCCGCCGGCCGAAAGCTTCAATGACGCGACCGAGGCTGTGGACCGGCTGGAACTGCTGTACCGGCAGGCTACCGGATTCCTGTGCGACGAGTTCATCCGCGCCATGGCTGACGGCGCACCGGATAACCAGCGCATCCGCGCTTACTACCCGGAGATCCGCTTTTCTACCCTGACCTTTGCACAAGTGGACAGCCGCCTCAGCTTCGGCCATGTCTCTGCGCCCGGCACCTATGCCACGACGGTGACGCGGCCGGACCTGTTCCGCAACTACCTGATCCAGCAAATCGGCCTCTTGATCCGGAACCACGGCCAGCCGGTAACCATCGATGTTTCCGACACCCCGATCCCGGTGCATTTCGCGGTCGCTTCGCGCCCCGATCTGACGGTGCCGCAAGAAGGTGCCGCCGGATTCACGCTGCGTGATGTCTTCGATGTGCCGGATCTGTCGACCACCAATGACGACATCGTCAACGGCACCTGCCAGCCCGCCAGCGGCACCGGCCCGCTGTCGCTGTTCACTGCCCAGCGCATCGACTACTCGCTGGCGCGCCTCAGCCACTACACCGCCACCAGCCCGGAGCATTTTCAGAACCACGTTCTGTTCACCAACTACCAGTTCTACGTGGCAGAGTTCGAAGCCTATGCCCGCGCCCAGCTAGCGGACCCGGACAACGGCTACACCAGCTTTGTGAGCACCGGCGATCACGAGATCACCGATCCCGCCGCCGTTACGCCCGAAGCTGGCAAACTGCCGCAGATGCCCACTTACCACCTCAAGAGGGACGACGGGAACGGCATTACGCTGGTCAACATAGGCGTCGGCCCTTCCAATGCTAAAACCGCCACCGACCACATCGCGGTGCTGCGCCCCCATGCCTGGCTGATGGTCGGACATTGCGCGGGGCTTCGGAACACCCAGGCGCTGGGGGACTTTGTGCTGGCCCACGGCTATCTGCGCGAGGACCACGTGCTGGACGATGACCTGCCCATCTGGACACCGATCCCGGCGCTGGCGGAAATCCAGGTCGCGCTGGAGGAGGCGGTGGCGGAGATAACCGAACTTGAAGGCTTCGACCTCAAGCGGATTATGCGCACCGGCACCGTTGCCACCATCGACAACCGCAACTGGGAACTGCGCGACCAGTCCGGCCCTGTACAACGCCTCAGCCAGTCGCGTGCGATCGCGCTGGACATGGAAAGCGCCACTATCGCGGCCAATGGTTACCGCTTCCGCGTGCCCTACGGCACGCTGCTCTGCGTCTCCGACAAACCTCTGCACGGGGAGCTGAAACTTCCGGGCATGGCGTCGGACTTCTACCGGACCCAAGTTGCGCGGCACCTGCAAATCGGCATAAGAGCGATGGAACGCCTGCGTGGCATGCCGTTGGAACGCTTGCACAGCCGGAAATTGCGCTCGTTCGATGAAACGGCCTTCCTTTAGGGCCGTTTTTGGCAGATTTCCTAGAAAAAATGCCCATTTTTGCCTGCGCTGAGCACACAAGAAGTTGTGTTATCATACAACATAACGATAATGTCACGCGATGAGGCCCCAGAGTTCGGGCAGCTTTAAGGAGACGAAGAATGTCCAAACCGATGACCAAAACCCAGCTTGTTGCCGCTCTGGCAGAGGAAATGGGCAGCGACAAGAAAGTCGCAGGCTCCGCCCTGGAAGCGGTCTGCTCGCTGATCACCCGCGAAGTGTCGGGCGGCGGCGCTGTGACCCTGCCGGGCGTCGGCAAAATCTACTGCCGCGAGCGCCCCGAGCGCGAAGTGCGCAACCCGGCCACCGGTGAGAAATTCACCAAGGAAGCTGACAAGGTCGTGAAAATGACCATCGCCAAAGCGTTGAAAGACAGCGTGAACGGCTGATACCGGATCCAGTCCGGACGGTTACAGGGCTGCCCTTCGCGGGCGGCCCTTTTTTGCGAGCATCTTCCCCCGAAATCGTTTCGCCCGCCGCCGCACCGTTCCGCCTTGCCAATGCGGCGCATCAGGCGCACCCTTCCTGCATGCCGGGAGGAGGGCCGCCGCATGACCGATGTCAACCTAGCACTGATCCTTGGTGCAGCGCTGCTGGCGGGAGCAAGTCCCGGCCCCGCCACCCTGACCATCGCCGGCACCGCCATGCAGCGCGGCCGCGCCGCCGGGCTGGCGCTGGCCGCCGGCGTCAGCAGCGGCTCACTGATCTGGTCGGTCTCCGCCGCCTTCGGCCTTGGCGCGGTGATGCTGGCCAACGCATGGATGTTCGAGGTGGTCCGCTACTTCGGCGCTGCTTACCTGATGTATCTCGCGATCCGCTCTGCCCGGTCCGCCTTGCGTTCCGGCGCCCCGGAACTGCGCACCTCTGCCGCCCCGTCGCTGCGCGCCGCCTATGCAAAGGGTCTGGCGCTGCATCTGACTAACCCAAAGGCGATCCTGTTCTTCGGCTCCCTTTACGCCATCGGCATTCCGCCCGGCACCGAGCCCTCGGCGCTGCTGGTGGTGATCGCAGCCATCGCGGTTCAAAGTTCTCTGGTCTTCCACGGTTATGCCCTTCTGTTCTCCAGCGCTGCCGCCAGCCGCATCTACATCCGCCTGCGAAGGCTGTTCGAAGCGGCTTTCGCCGCTGCCTTCGGTGCCGCCAGCTGGCAGATCTTTGCGGCCCGTCTCAACTGACAGGGGTTGATCCCGCCGCGTGGTTCCCTGAAGGTCCGCAGCAGCAGAGAGGATTAGGACGATGGACGCACGCGCAATTGCCATGGGGCTGGCCTTTGCCCTGATGTGGTCTTCGGCTTTCACCTCCGCCCGGATCATCGTGCAGGACGCCTCACCGCTGTTCTCGCTGGCGGTGCGCTTCCTCATCTCCGGCCTGATCGGTGTTGCCATCGCCCGCGCAATTGGCCAGTCTTGGCGGCTGACACCCGGTCAATGGCGCGCCACGGTGATCTTCGGCTTCTGCCAGAACGCGCTTTACCTTGGCCTGAACTTCGTTGCCATGCAATGGATCGAGGCTTCGCTGGCCGCCATCATCGCCTCCACCATGCCGCTGCTTGTCGCGCTGGCCGGCTGGATGCTGTTCGGCGAGCGGCTGCGCCCCTTGGGTTATGCCGGACTCCTGGCAGGCATCCTGGGTGTCGCCCTGATCATGGGCACCCGCCTCAGTGCCGGGGTGGACTTGTTTGGTGTGGTCCTTTGCGTGATTGGCGTGCTGGCGCTTACTGCTGCCACCCTCGCCCTGCGCGGCGCCACCTCCGGCGGCAACTTCATGATGGTGGTGGGGCTTCAGATGCTGATCGGCTCTGCCATCCTGTTCTTGGCCGCGCCGCTGAGTGAGGACATCTTTGTCATTCCAACCTGGCGGCTGGCGGCGGCCTTTACCTACACCACCATCGTGCCGGGACTGATGGCCACCTTCATCTGGGTGCTGCTGTTGAACCGCATCGGCGCGGTGCGCGCGGCCACCTTTCACTTCCTTAATCCAGTGTTCGGTGTTGCCGTCGCCAACGTGCTGCTTGGAGAAAAGCTGGGCCCGCTCGACGTGCTGGGCGTTGCAGTTGTCACCGGCGGCATCCTCGCCGTGCAGCTGGCCCGCCAGCCAGGGCGCCCCCAAACCGGTCTCTCCCCCGCGGCAAAACCGGGCTGATGCCTTCCTGCTTCTTGTGATCCCGCACCGCAGGCGCGGCGCGGACCCGTTGCAAGTTCCTTGGTTTCCGCCTTAACCTGATCCGCAAATACACAAGCAGGAGGACGCGGCATGAGCACGCAATTATCCCAGGTGCTGAACGCCATCGACGCCGCCAACGCCAAGGACCCCAACCTGGAAAACGGCCAGCCCGCCGCTCTGCTTTACGGCCAGCGGATGAGCGCAGAACAGGAACGCCTGTTCCCGGATGCTACCGAGGCGCTGCAGATCGCCGCCCGCGGCCAGCACGTGGAACGCTGGAAGCTCGCGCGCGAGGCTTTCCCGGAAGGCCGCGCCGGCTACCTCGCCTGGCGCAAGGCCGAGGCAGAGCACCACGCCGAAGTGGTCACCGCCTTGATGCACGACGCAGGCTATGGCGCAGAGGACGTGGACGCAGCCGCCCGCATGCTGCGCAAGGTGGGCATCAAGCGCGACGACCAAGTGCAGGCGCTGGAGGACATCATATGCTTTGTCTTCCTGAAATGGTACTTTGAGCCTTTTGCCGCCAAACACCCGGCGGACAAGGTGCAGCGCATTGTAGAAAAGACCGCCCGCAAGATGTCGGCAGAGGCCCGCGCCCGGGTGCTGGGCGAGTTCACCCTGCCCGCAAAGCTGGCAGGCGCCTTCGCTGCCTGACCTGCACCCGCTACACGGCTTTGCGAGCCACCTGTAACAGGGCTTTGCATTTGCCTATCCAGACCCCATGTTCTGCAGCAACGCGAACAGGCGGGAGGACACCATGACCAAATACTTCAAGAACCCGGACGCCGTTGCCGCCCTGTCCGAGGAAGAGTTCTATGTGACCCAGAATGCGGGCACCGAACGCCCCGGCACCGGCAAGCTGCTTAATAACAAGGAGCCGGGCATCTATGTCGACATCGTCTCGGGCGAGCCGCTGTTTGCCTCCTCCGACAAGTATGAATCCGGCTGCGGCTGGCCCAGCTTCACCAAGCCGATCGAATCCGCGCACATCCAGGAACTGGAGGACCGCTCCCTCGGCATGATCCGCACCGAGGTCCGCTCCACCCATGGCGACAGCCACCTGGGCCATGTGTTCCCGGACGGGCCACTGGATCGCGGCGGCCTGCGCTATTGCATCAACTCTGCCTCCCTGCGGTTTGTGCATCTGGACGACATGGAGGCCGAGGGCTACGGCGCCTACATCAACCAAGTGGAGGTCGTGAAATGAGCACCACCGAACGCGCCGTCCTGGCAGGCGGCTGTTTCTGGGGCATGCAGGAACTGATCCGCAAACGCCCCGGCGTTATCAGCACCCGCGTCGGCTATACCGGCGGCGACGTGCCCAACGCCACTTACAGGAACCACGGCACCCATGCCGAAGGGATCGAGATCATTTTCGACCCGGCAGTGACGTCTTACCGCGAGATGCTGGAGTTCTTCTTCCAGATCCACGACCCGACCACCCTGAACCGCCAGGGCAATGACATCGGCATGAGCTACCGCTCGGCGATCTACTACACGGACGAGACGCAAAAGGCCGTGGCCGAGGACACCATCGCCGACGTCAACGCCTCCGGCATCTGGCCCGGCAAGGTGGTGACCGAGGTGGAACCGGTGGGCGACTTCTGGGAGGCCGAGTCCGAGCATCAGGACTATCTTCAGCGGCTGCCTACTGGCTACACCTGCCACTTCGCACGCCCCGACTGGGTGCTGCCGAAACGCGGCGCTGCTGCAGAATAGGCCCTAACACAGCGCTTTCAGCCCCGCCGCACTCCGGCGGGGCTTTTGCTGCGGTGTCCCTCGCGCTGATGCCTAGGCGTGCGCCACCCGCGGCCGCCCGCTGGCTTCCACCGTCAGCGTGCCTTCGACAAACACCTCCCGCGACTCCACCTGCGCAGTGCGGATATCCCGCTCCACATGCACATGGATGTCCTCGGCTCCGGCCTGTTCCGCCGCGCCGCGGGCCTCACCCGCCAGCGCCGCCTCCAGCGCAGCCAGCGCCTCGTCTGAAGCCTGGTAATCCACCGGCCCACTCTCCAGATGCACCCGGTATTTGCCCTCGGACGGAGAGGTCACGGTGCCGCTGCGCCGCATGGTGACCCGACCCACTACAGCACCGATGGCGTTGGCCACGCCGGCGTGCTCCGGCAGGATCATGTTGCAATGCAGCCGCTCCCCCACCGCGGGGTAATAGCCGGGGGCAGAGGCTCCAAGCCCCACCACATCCACATTCATCGACGCATCCAGCGCCAGCAGCCCGCGGTGTTTCGCCAGCCCGCGCCGCATCAGCACATGCCGCGCCAGCTGATCCTCAGGCAGGCCAAAGCTTTCGGCCTCTTCGGCAAAGGCAGACTCCAGCAAGGTCAAAGCGGTCTGTTCGGTCAGCTGATCAATGATCATCTGCGCCAGCGTTTCAGCATCTTTTGCTACCATGTCGCCGCTGCCGACCCGGCGCCGCGCAAACAGCGTCAGCGCCTTTTCTGCCGCCTCGCGGTCCCAGGCATCCACCCGGCCCAGCACATGACTGGCATCCGAGGGCGTCACGCCAGAGACCTGCACCAGCCCGCGGTCCACCAGCCGGCCCAGCGAGCCATGCTCCATCCGGGTGCGCAAGATCTGGCCCAAGGGATGCACCTGCATCCCGATCCGCGCCAGCAGCCCGGCCTCACGCTCGCTCAGCCCCGCCACCGGCACCCCCGGCACCGCCCGCACAAAGCGCCCGTCAAACTCGCCCACGGTGGAGTTGCGCAGCTGTTCGTCCAGCGCCGCATGCACCACCTCGGGCGCGTCGGTGGCAATCAGCGAGACCGGCACCACCCGCCGCGGCCCCAGGGTCAGCCCGCCAGACAGCCCGCTGGTGTTCAGATGCACCTGGCTGTCACCGCCCAGACCCGTGGTGCGCATCGCCACAGCTTCGACCATGGTGCGAAATGCCCCGACCCGGGCGCCGGCGGGATCAATCGCCGGCTTGCCGTCCTTGATCAGCGCCACATCCGTTGTTGTGCCGCCAATGTCGCTGACCAGCGCATGCTCCACACCGGTCATCCAACGCGCGCCGACGATGGAGGCTGCGGGGCCGGACAGGATGGTTTCGATCGGCCGCTCCCGCGCCTGCTCGCCGCTCATCAGCGCGCCGTCACCGCGCACCACCATCATCGGCGCCTCGATCCCCAGATCGCGCAAAGTGTCCTGCGCCCGCCCGATTAACCGGTCAATCATGCCGATCAGACGCGCGTTCAGCACCGCCGTCACCGCGCGCTTGGGCCCGTTCAGCTTGGCCGACAGCTGGTGCGAGCAGGTGGCTGGCGCACCGGTCATCTCGTGAATGATCCGCGCCGCTTCCACCTCATGCGCCGGATTGCGGGTGGCAAAAACACTGGCCACGGCAAAACCCGTCACCCCCTGCCCTTCGGTGCGCAGGAACATCTCCAGCGCCTCCGTGTCCAGGGGTGCCGCCTCGCTGCCCGCATGGGTATGTCCGCCCCCGATCACCAGCGCCGGATCGCCCTTCAGCGCGTCCCGCAGCCCGTGCCGGTCCAGATCGTCCTCCTTAAAGCCGACATAGATCAGCGCCACCCGGCCGCCTTGGCCCTCGACCAGCGCATTGGTCGCCAGCGTGGTGGACAGCGCTGCCAGCGACACCTCCTGCGGCTTCACCCCGGACTGTTCCAGCACCGCCCGGATCGCGCCGCCAACGCCAATCGCCAGGTCCTGGCGCGTGGTCAGCGACTTGGCCGAGGCGATCACCTCCTTCTCGTCGCGGATCAGCACCGCATCGGTATAGGTTCCGCCCGTGTCCACTCCCAGCAGCAACGCCATGCCCAGCCCTCTCAAACTCTGTTCGCCGGACCGGGTGTAACGCCTATTTGCGGCCCGTCCATCCTGTTTGCGTCATGAAAGCCGTTGAACCGCCCACCGCGCCGCATCCGCCACCGCCGGATCCGGGTCCTCCGCCAGCCCGCGCGCCACTTCCCGCAGCTCCACCAGGCCGGAATTGCCAATCGCATAAAGCACATTGCGCACAAACCTATCGCGCCCGATGCGCTTGATCGGCGAGCCGGAGAACATCGCCCGGAACGCTGCGTCATCCAGCACCGCGAGCTCTGCCAGCCTCGGCGCCTTCAACTCCTCGCGCGCGGCATAGCGCATGTCGCTGGCCGCCACCGCGAACTTGTTCCACGGGCAGGCCGCCAGGCAGTCGTCGCAGCCGTAGATCCGGTTGCCCATCTTGCCGCGCAGCTCTTCGTCAACCGGCCCCTTGTGCTCAATAGTCAGGTAAGAAATGCAGCGCCGCGCGTCGACCTGATAGGGCGCCGGGAAAGCATCGGTCGGGCAGCTCTCCAGACAGGCCCGGCAGGACCCGCAGCGGTCCGGCTCAGCCCTGTCCGCAGGCAGATCCAAAGTGGTCAATACAGAGCCTAAAAAGGCCCAATTGCCCCAATCCCGGCTCACCAGGTTGCTGTGCTTGCCTTGCCAGCCCAGTCCGGCTGCCTGTCCCAGCGCCTTCTCCGGCACCGGCGCGGTGTCGACAAAAACCTTGACCTCGCAATCCGCCCCGGCCTCCGCAATCAGCCAGCGCGCCAGCCGCTTCAGCCGTTTCTTGACCAGATCGTGATAGTCTTTGTTGCGGGCATAGACCGAGACCGCGCCGCGGTCCGTCTGCCCCACCACCGCCATCGGGTCCTCCTCAGGCGTATAGCTTTCGGCCAGCATGATCACCGACCGTGCCTCCGGCCACAGCTGCGCCGGATCGCCTCGCCAATGGCTGCGCTCCGCCATCCAGCCCATCTGCCCGTGATAGCCCGCGTCCAGAAACGCTTGCAGCCGCCCGGGTACCTGCGGCACGTCCCAGGGCCGACAGATCCGGCAGGAGACAAACCCCTCCGCCAGCGCCTGAGCGACCAGTTTTTCCTTGATACCGGACCCGTCTTTCATCTTTTGCCCAAATACTCCGGGGGAGCGGCCCATTGGGCCGCGGGGGCAGCGCCCCTCAACCGGTTGATATCAGAAATCCAGATCGGTGTAATGCGGCGGCGGCCGGAAGCCCGGTACTTGATCGGCCAGAATAGACCGGAACGCGGGCCGCGACTTGATCTTGGCATACCAATCCTTGACCACCGCCGAGCGGTTCCAGTCCACATCCGAGATATAGTCCAGCGACGACAAATGCGCCGCGGCGGCAAAATCCGCCAGCGTCATCATGTCTCCAGCCAGCCAGCGCCGGTGATCCAGCAGCCAGGCCATGTAGTCCAGATGGTACTTGATCGCCTTGGCGCCGGCCTTGACGTTGCGGCTGTCCGGGTAGCCCTGGCCGGTTATTTTCTTGTTTACCCGCTCGTAGAGCAGTTTCGATGTCACCTCATGGTGGAACTTGTCGTCAAACCAACTCACCAGGCGGCGCACTTCATACCGGCCCTCCGGATCCTTCGGCATCAAGGACGGTTCAGGCCTGGTTTCTTCCAGGTATTCGCAGATCGCAGCGCTCTCGGCCATCATCTGGCCATCCAGCCGGATCACCGGCACCTTGGCCGCCGGGTTGCGGCGCAGGAAATCCGGATCCTGTTCCCAATAGCGTTCCTCGACAAGCTCAACCTCGATCTTCTTCTCTGCCAGCGACAGCCGCACCTTGCGGCAATAGGGGGACAAGGGAACGTGGTACAGGCGCGCCATGGCTACAGGGGATCTCCAGAAAACTTACAACGGTTGCTTCAGCAATGCCTTGGGCGGGGGAAAGATTCAATCCTCGAAACAATCCGCCCGCCCGTCTGCGCGAATGGTGGCCGCCCCGTCCTGGATCTGCCGCGCCCGGCGCTGCACATAGCTGGAGGGTTTGCGGGCCGAACGCTCCTTGGGATTGGGCAGGACAGCGGCAATCAGAGCTGCCTGACGGGCACTCAGCTGGTCCGGCCCTACCCCGAAATACTTGCGCGCTGCCGCTTCGGCGCCGAACACGCCCTCGTCCATTTCGGCAACGTTCAAATAGACTTCAAGAATGCGCCGCTTGCTCCAGACCAGTTCCACTGCCGGGGTCAGCAATGTTTCCAGCACCTTGCGCGGCCAGCTGCGGCCTTGCCACAGGAATACGTTTTTAACCACCTGCTGCGAAATGGTAGAGCCGCCACGGCTGCCGCCCGCCTCGATCGCGGCCTGTAGGGCGCGGGCGTCAAACCCCCAGTGTCTACAAAATTGAGCATCCTCCGCCGCCACGACAGAGCGTGCCAGCACCGGTGCAATCTCTTCCAGCGGCACCCACATCCGGTCCACTTCACCCAGCCGACGCTGTTCGGCCCAGATCGTATGCGTCAGCGGCGGGTTCACCACCGAGAAGAGCAGGATGAGCGCAAGGAATACCACCGCAACGGCCATCGCCGCGCGCAGGGCCCAGCGCCGCAGCCAGCGCAGCGGCTGGATCTTCAGCTTCGCTGTCTTCTTGCTGCTCTTGGACTTCTTCTTTTTTGCAATTGCCTTTGCCATGCCCCTCTATAAGCCAGCACCCCCCCGGTAACCAACCGCCAAAAGAAAAACCCCGCAAGCAATTGCCTGCGGGGCCTTTCATTCAGGCTCTAACCCGGATCATTCCGCCGGCATCGCCGCCTGTTCCTGCATTACCGGATGCGGCAGTTTGTCGAGCATCTCCTTCGGGCAGACTTGCACAAAGTTTGCTTTCTCGATGTCCCAGTGCTGCAGGATCTCAGCGGCCTTGCGGCTGCCGGTTTCATCCAGATGGCGGGCAATTAGCCCTTTCAGCTCCGACTCCCAGTGGGCGACGGTGAGCGGGCAGGTGACCAGTGACTCCATGTTCATCATGGTTTCTGCCTTGCCTTCAGGGTCGTAGAGATAGGCCATGCCGCCGGTCATACCGGCACCGAAATTGGCACCGATCGAGCCGAGTATCACAGCAATACCGCCAGTCATGTATTCGCAGCCGCAGGCTCCGCAGCCCTCGATCACCACCTTGGCTCCCGAGTTGCGCACAGCAAAGCGTTCACCCGCGCGGCCCGCCGCAAACAGGTAGCCATCGGTGGCACCGTACAGAACGGTATTGCCAATGATGGTGTTCTCGGACGCAGTCAGTGGGCTAACTTGCGGCGGGCGAACCACGATAGTGCCGCCGGACAGGCCCTTGCCGACGTAGTCATTGGCATCGCCCGACACTTCCAGCTTCAGCCCCGGCGCTGCAAAGGCACCGAGCGACTGGCCAGCGGAGCCTTGCAGCTTCACCGTCAGGTGATCCGGCTGGAAGGAATTCCGCATGCCGAAGTTGCGCACGATATGGCTGGATGTGCGGGTACCGACAGTGCGGTGGGTATTCTGCACCGCGTAGGACAGCTGCATCTTTTCGCCGTCCTGCAGGAAACGGGCCGCGTCGCGCACAATTTCCGCGTCCAGCGTGTCCGGCACCGCGTTGCGGTCCTTGTCACGGTTGTAGGCGATGTTGGCGGAGCCATCGACGGTGATCAGGAGCGGGTTCAGGTCCAAATCATCCAGGTGGGCAGAGCCGCGAGACACCTGCGCCAGAAGGTCAGCCCGGCCGATCACCTCATCAAGCGAGCGCGCACCAATGGAGGCCAGGATTTCCCGCACTTCCTGAGCGTAGAAGGTGATCAGGTTCACCACCTTGTCCGCGTTGCCGGTGAATTTGGCGCGCAGGGATTCGTCCTGGGTGCAGACGCCCACCGGGCAGGTGTTCGACTGGCACTGGCGCACCATGATGCAGCCCATCGCGATCAGCGCCGCTGTGCCAATGCCGTATTCCTCGGCGCCCAGCATTGCAGCCATCACGATATCCCGGCCGGTGCGCAGACCGCCGTCGGTGCGCAGCGTCACCCGCTCGCGCAGGTTGTTCATCGCCAGTACCTGATGCGCCTCAGTCAGGCCCATTTCCCATGGCAGACCCGCGTATTTGATCGAGGTCGCAGGCGACGCCCCTGTACCGCCGTTATGGCCGGAGATCAGGATGATGTCGGCCTTCGCTTTGGCCACGCCCGCGGCGATGGTGCCAACGCCGGAGGAGGCCACTAGCTTCACCGTCACCTTGCAGCGCGGGTTGATCTGCTTCAGGTCGTAGATCAGCTGCGCCAGATCCTCGATCGAGTAGATGTCATGGTGCGGCGGCGGCGAAATCAGGGTCACACCCTTGGTCGAGTGGCGCAGGCGGGCAATCAGGTCGGTGACCTTCATCCCCGGCAGCTGGCCGCCCTCGCCGGGCTTGGCGCCCTGGGCCACCTTGATTTCCAGCTCTTCACACTGGTTCAGGTATTCGGCTGTCACGCCAAAGCGACCCGACGCAACCTGCTTAATCTTTGCGGACGGGTTGTCGCCGTTCGGCTCCGGCACGAAGTGTGCCGGATCCTCGCCGCCCTCGCCCGAGTCCGACTTGGCGCCGATGCGGTTCATCGCCACGTTCAGGGTCTTGTGCGCCTCCGGGCTCAGTGCGCCCAGGGACATGCCCGGCGTGACGAAACGTTTGCGGATCGAAGTGATCGATTCCACTTCCTCGATCGGCACCGCCTTGCCCAGCGGCTTGATCTGCAACAGGTCGCGCAGGTGGATCGGCGGATTGCTCTGCATCTTTGCCGAATACTGCTTCCACAACTCATAAGACGCGCGGTTGCAGGCCATCTGCATCATATGCATCGAGGTCGCTTCCCAGGCGTGGGTCTCACCCGACTTGCGCGCCTTGTAGAAACCGCCGATGGGCAGCACGCCTTCTGGTGCCTTCCAGGCCTTGGCGTGGATTTCCTCCAGCTTGGCCTGGATGCCGGTCACACCGATGCCGGAGATGCGGCTGGTCATGCCCGGGAAATACTCGGCACACATGGCGCGGGACAGTCCCACGGCTTCGAAGTTCAAACCGCCCCGATAGGAGGAGACCACCGAGATCCCCATCTTGGCCATGATCTTCAGCAGGCCCTGGTCGATGGCCTCGCGGTAGCGGGCAACGTTTTCGGTCAGGGTGCCGTCCAACAGCCCGCGCTCGATGCGGTCGGCCAGCGAATCCTCGGCCAGGTAAGCGTTAACAACAGTGGCGCCGCAGCCGATCAGCACCGCGAAGTAATGCGGGTCGATACATTCTGCGGAGCGCACGTTCAGCGAGCAGAAGGTCCGCAGCCCCTTGCGGGTCAGATGCGAATGCACGGCTGAGGTTGCCAGGATCATTGGCATTGCCACCTTGTCCGCATTCGAATGCTGGTCAGTCAGCACGAGATGGCCGGCGCCGGACCGCACCGCCTCTTCGGCTTCGGCCCTGATCCGCTCCAAGGCCGCATTCAGCGACCCGCGGCCCGGCTTGAAGGAACAGTCGATCTCCGCCAGCGGGGCATTGAACTGCTCAACCAGCTTGTCCCACTGGGTATTGCCGACAAACGGGCTCTCCAGAACGATGATCTCGGTCTGCGAGCTGTCCTCGTCCAGCACGTTCTTCAGGTTGCCGAACCGGGTCTTCAGCGACATCACCCGGAATTCGCGCAGGCTGTCGATCGGCGGGTTGGTCACTTGGCTGAAATTCTGCCGGAAGTAATGGCTCAGCGGGCGGTACATCTTAGACAGCACGGCGGAGGGCGTGTCGTCGCCCATCGAGGCAAGCGATTCCTTGGCATCCTCTGCCATCGGCGCCAGGATCTGCTCCAGTTCCTCGATCGAATAGCCGGCTGCAACCTGGCGGCGGCGCAGCTCCTCACCGCTGAACAAGGGCTGTTCAGTCACTTGGGCCAGGGTCGCGTCCAGATCGTTGATCCGCTTGACCCAATCGCCGAAGGGTAGCGCGCGGGCGAGCTTGTCTTTGATTTCGGTGTCGTGGAACAGCTTGCCCTTTTGCATATCAACGGCAAGCATCTGGCCCGGCCCCAAAGCACCCTTCTCAACAACCGACGCCTCGTCGATCGGAACCATGCCCGCTTCGGAGCCGGCGATCACCAGCCCGTCGCCGGTCACCACATAGCGCATCGGGCGCAGTCCGTTGCGGTCCAGGCCCGCGCAGACCCAGCGGCCGTCGGTCATCGCGAGCGCTGCAGGACCGTCCCAGGGTTCCATCACGGAGTTGCAGTAGGAATACATATCGCGCCAAGCCTGCGGCAGTTCCACTGCCTGCTTGGACCAGCTTTCCGGCACCAGCATGGTTTTCGCCATCGGCGCGGAGCGGCCCGCGCGCACCAGGACCTCGAACACCCCATCCAGCGCCGCGGAGTCGGAGGCACCGCCCGGAACGATCGGCTTGATGTCCTCGGCATAGTCGCCAAAGGTCGCCGAGGCCATGCGGATCTCGTGGCTCTTCATCCAGTTCAGGTTGCCCTTCAGCGTGTTGATCTCGCCGTTGTGCGCCAGCATGCGGAACGGCTGCGCCAGCCACCACTGCGGAAAGGTGTTGGTGGAATAGCGCTGGTGATAGATCGCAAATGCGCTCTCAAAACGCTCATCCATCAGGTCCGGGTAGAACACCGCAACCTGCTCGGCCAGCATCATCCCCTTGTAGATGATCGAGCGGCAGGACAGCGACGCGATGTACAGGCCTGAGATCGCCGCGGCATTGGCCGCTTTCTCGATCCGGCGGCGGATCACATAGAGTTCGCGCTCGAAAGTTTCCTCATCCACGCCCTTCGCGTTGGAGATCAGGATCTGCTCGATCTCCGGGCGGGTCGCGTTGGCCTTTTCGCCCAGGCAGGTCACATCCACCGGCACATGTCGCCAGCCATAGATGGAATAGCCCATGCGCAGAACTTCGGTCTCCACAATGGTCCGGCAGCGCTCCTGGGCGCCGAAATCGGTGCGCGGCAAAAACACCTGACCCACCGCCATCAGCTCATCCTGGCGCGGCTCGTGGCCGGTGCGGCGGATTTGGTCATAGAAGAACGGAACCGGGATCTGCACATGGATGCCCGCACCGTCGCCGGTCTTGCCGTCGGCATCCACCGCGCCGCGGTGCCAGATCGCCTTCAGCGCGTCGATGCCGGCCTCAACCACCTTACGGCTTTTCTTGCCGTCAACCGAGACCACCAGGCCCACACCGCAGGAGGAATGCTCCTCCTCCTCGGAATACAGGCCGTTTTCAGCCATCCACTTGCGCTTGGCTTCCTCGGCGCGCACCCAATCGGCATCATATTTGGTCATTGGCTGGTTCCTTCTACGGAGGGGGCGAACATCTTGATCACGTCAGCGCCGGTCAGTTTCCGGCTGCCGCTGTCGAAGGCGTAGCCCGCTGGCTTTTTGTCGATGTAAAGTTCCAGGCGCAACTCATTGCCGCCTGCGTTTTCAAACAGGCCAGCCGACATCTGCGTCTGGCCTTTATGTTCTCCTGCGGTCATCCGGTACCACAACGCCGATCCGCATTTGCCGCAGAACGCCCGCTCGGCCCAGCCGGAGGACTCATATGTTTGCACCGGCCCCAGCGCGGCATAGCCGCTGGATGCCTGAAAGCTCAGGAACGGGCCGCTGGACCAGCGTTGGCACATTCCGCAATGGCAGGCGGAAACGGAGGCGCGTGCAGGGGAAGCGGTGACGGTCACCGCGCCGCACATGCATTGTCCCTTCAACTCGCTCATTTCCATGTTCCTTCTGCTGGCTGGGTCAGCATTACTGACCTTGCTGCGGTTCGCTCGCTGCTCCGCCGGTGCACAGGGGGTGCCGGCTTATTCCGCGGCCACCGCGGCCTTGCTGTTGAAGTTGTCGAGGATCGCTTCGGCGCAGTCGCGGCCGTCTTTGATTGCCCAGACCACCAGCGAGGCGCCGCGCACAATGTCGCCCACCGCATAGACGCCGTCCAGTTCGGTGGCACCGGTCTTGAACGCGGCCTTGACAGTGCCCCAACGGGTCACCGGCAGCTCCGGCTGGTTCCAAAGGGTCGGCAGTTCTTCCGGCTCAAAGCCCAAGGCTTTGATGACCAGATCGGCCTCCTCGACATAATCCGCGCCTTCGATCACTTCCGGCGCCTGGCGGCCCGAAGCATCCGGCTGGCCCAGGCGCATCTTCTGCACCATCACGCCAGAGACCTTGCCGCTCTCATCGGTAAAGCCCTTAGGTGCCGACAGCCATTCGAAGACCACGCCTTCTTCCTCGGCGTTCTGGGTTTCGCGTTGCGAGCCGGGCATGTTGGCGCGGTCGCGGCGGTAGAGGCATTTCACAGATGTCGCGCCCTGACGGATCGAGGTGCGCACGCAGTCCATCGCGGTATCGCCGCCGCCGATCACCACGACCTTCTTGCCCGCAGCGTTCAGATCGCCGTTGTCGAAGGCTTCGACCTCGTCGCCAAAGCTTTTCTTGTTCGAGGCGCACAGGAAGTCGATCGCCTTGACGATGCCTTCGGAACCGCTGCCCGGCATCGCCAGATCGCGGGATTTATAAACGCCGGTGGCAATGATCACCGCATTGTGCTTGGAGCGGATCTCCTCGAACGAGATGTCCTCGCCCACATTGCAGTTTAGCTTGAAAGTGACGCCGCCGTCGGCCAGCAGCTTGTTGCGGCGCTCGACCACGTCCTTTTCGAGCTTGAAGCTGGGGATACCGTACATCAGCAGCCCGCCGGCGCGGTCGTAGCGGTCATAAACAGTGACTTGCACGCCCGCCTTGCGCAGCATGTCCGCTGCTGCCAGGCCGCCGGGACCGGCGCCGATGATGCCAACGCTCTCGCTGCGCTCGGCCAGCGGCGCTGCCGGCTTGACCCAGCCGTTTTCCCAGGCGGTGTCGGTGATGTATTTCTCAACCGAGCCGATGGTGACAGTGCCGTGGCCCGACTGCTCGATCACGCAGTTGCCTTCGCACAAGCGGTCCTGCGGGCAGATGCGGCCGCAGATCTCGGGGAAGGTGTTGGTGGCCTGGCTGGTCTCATAGGCCTCTTCCAGACGGCCGGAGGCGGTCAGGCGCAGCCAGTCGGGGATGTTGTTGTGCAGCGGGCAGTGGCTCTGGCAATAGGGCACGCCGCACTGGCTGCAGCGGCTGGCCTGCTCCTCGGCCTTGGCGGCGGCATATTCCGCGTAGATCTCATTGAAGTCTTCCTTGCGTACGCTCGCGTCACGCTTTTGAGGCATGTCGCGTTCGATCTGCACAAATTTCAGCATCGGTTGCTTGGCCACGGGCTGGACTCCATCGTTTGTCTGGCTGCGCAGGCACCTTTTCGGGCACCGGTACGCTTTTATGTCAACTTTGCTGACCTACTTTGCCAGCTCTTGATTCCTGATACCGTGTTTAGCGGAAATGTACAGGATTTTTAGGTCCGAAGCGGACCATAATATCCGCTTTCCAATCCCGAAGCGGGATTTATACAGAGTCCCGATAGTTTAAGGCCCATCCGCGGCCAGCGAGGGACGCTTTCAACATGCCGCTTTTCCAGCTGATCCTTGTGGCATTGATCCAGGGCATCACCGAATTCCTGCCAGTCTCTTCCTCAGGCCACTTGATTCTGCTGCCCGGGCTCACGGGGCTGAAAGACCAGGGCCAGGTGATCGACGTCGCCGTGCACGTGGGCACCCTGGCCGCGGTGATGATCTATTTCTGGGGCGACGTGCGCGAAGGGCTGGGCGGATTGCCCCGCGCTCTGACCGGCCGCACCGACACGCCAGGCTCCCGGCTTGCCATGGGCCTGATCGTGGCCACGATCCCCACCGTCATATTCGGCGCCGTGCTGCATTTCACCGGCCTCAGCGATGCGTTGCGATCTATGGCGGTGATCGGCTGGACCATGCTGGGCTTTGGTCTGGTGCTGTACTGGGCCGACCAGAAAGGCGCAGAGGTGAAACAAGCCGGCGACTGGGGCCTGCGCGATGCTCTGATCATGGGGTTGTGGCAGATGCTGGCGCTGATCCCCGGCACCTCGCGCTCCGGCATCACCATCACTGGCGCTCGCCAGCTGGGCTACAAGCGCGAGGACGGAGCCCGCATTGCCATGCTGATGTCGATCCCCACCATCATCGCTTCGGGCGTGCTTTTGGGAACCGAAGTTGCGCTGGAATCCAATACTGCGCTGATGCGCGATGCGGGGGTTGCGGCAGTTCTGGCAATGGTCTCGGCGCTAGCCGCGCTCAGCCTGATGATGCGGCTTCTGCGCTCGGTCAGCTTCACGCCTTATGTGATCTACCGGGTGATCCTGGGCGCGGTGCTGCTGACCATTGCCTACGGCAGTTAGGCCGGAAAAGAAAAAGCGCGGGATTGCCCCGCGCTTGCAACTCCAGAAAACGCTTCGCGCGTCAGGCGCCGTTGCGCAGATTGCGGGCGGAGCTGGTCATCTCGTCATATTGGCCGGAGGGGCGGAACTTCCAAAGGTAGTCTGGCAGCACCGAACCAACTGACACCGGGTCAATGCCCAGATCCGCGAAACCCTTAGCTGCCTCGGTCACTACATTGTCCGACTTCAAGCTTTTCAACTGGTCTCGGGTCAGCATCTTGTTCTCGATCAGCTGGAAACTGGCATACTGCAGAAGATCAAAGCCGAAGGCCACCAGTTTCGCAACAAACCCAGGCAGTGAAATGATGACACGGCGGCGATGGATCACCTCCAGCATCTGCTCCATTAGCGCGCGGAAGGTTTTGACCTCTGGGCCGCCCAGTTCATAAACCCCGCCCTCTGCCTCACCAAGGGCGCCTTTGACTGCCGCCTTGGCTACATCGTCGACAAACACCGGCTGGAACCTGGTGCCGCCCGCAGCAATCGGCAGGAACGGCGAAAGGCGGGTCATGCCGGCGAAACGGTTGAAGAAGCCGTCTTCAGCCCCGAAGATCACCGAGGGGCGCAGGATCACCGCACCCGGGAAATGCTGCTGCACGGCAGCTTCGCCGGCGGCCTTGGTGCGGGAATATTCGCTGGCGGCATCCGCATCGGCGCCAATGGCCGAGATATGCACCATACTGGCGACGCCCTGCTGCGACGCGATGCGCGCAATGCGACCGGCGCCCTCGGCATGGATAGCGCCAAAAGTGTTCTTGCCCAGCTCGTTCAGCACACCCACGCAGTTCACCACTGCATCCGCGCCCTGCATCACAGCCGCCACCGACATGTCGTCGCGGATATTGCAGAACACCGGCTCCACCTGGCCTGGAACACCGTAAGGCTTCACATGAATGGCTTCATTGGGACGGCGCACTGCGACGCGCACCCGCCAGCCCTCCTTAGCCATGCGCCGCGCAATGTAGCGGCCCACGAAACCGGATCCGCCATAGATCGTGACCAGTTTGGACATCTTTTGGCTCCTGAATTTAGCTGCATATATGCTCTAGCGCCGCAAGAGGCGCCGAACAAGGCGCAATTGGCCGCCGCTGCCGCCCAAGCGTTCTGCCTGCATCAATTTTTCAGGCCACGCGGCAGCCGCCGACCTCTCCCCTGCGAAGATTCCTTGAAAAATCCGTTTGACGCCCATCGGGAAGCTGCTTATACGCCCTCCTCACGACACCTGCCCAGGTGGCGGAATTGGTAGACGCGCTAGCTTCAGGTGCTAGTGTCCGTATGGACGTGGAGGTTCGAGTCCTCTCCTGGGCACCATCTCCCGAAAGTCAGAGTTTTGATACTCCCGGTTTTCCGGATGTGCCGAAAATTTCTTCCGTCAGCCATGCAAAAAGAAAACGGCAGGACAAGCCCGCCGTCTTTCGTGGTTTGCTTTTGACTTGGAGCGATGTCAGGTCGCCTCTCTAACCGTGTCTTTCGCCTCTCCGTCTTCCTCCTCGGCGGCTTCCAGGATCTCGGCATCTTCGGCCGGCGCAGCAGTCTTGTCCTCAAGCACACCAGTGATCAGCGGCAGCATATAGGCTGCGGCTGTACTTGCCACCTCAGGTGTTTCCGGGCGCTTCCAGGACAGCGTGTCAAAACTTGAGCAATGCTCGCAGACCGGTGCCCATTCCGCATGGATGTGGTTACAGCTGTCGCAAACCCACTGAGGCCCTCGTGGCGCGGTCAGTGCCTTGGCCAGCCAGCCCTGCACCACCTTGTCGCTGGCCCCTTCGCCACGCTCGATCGCGGCCATCAGTGTCAGAGCGCGTGCATCCGGCGCCCGTTTGGCCAAATCGCTCAGCCAGCGGCGGGCTTCGGGGAAGTCTTCAGCGACAATATTCAGTTCCGCCATCACTAGGCGGGTTTCATCGTTCAGCGGCTTGATCCGCGCCAGCTGGTCGAACCTCTTGACGCGTTCAGCGGCGGTTTCCTCAGGTTCGATTTCGGCAAATGCATGGGCCAGGTCGGGATGCGGCTGGCTTTCCCAGGTCTTCTTCAGCAGCCGGACAGCCGCTCGCTTCTTGCCCCGGGCTATATAGGCGCGGGCCGCCATTGCGGCGGCTGGAACCAGATCCGGCGACAGGCGGTTGGCCTCAATCGCCTGCTCCTGCTGCTCAACCGTGGCGTTTTCATCCAGGATGCTCTTGGAGGACGACAAGGCCAGCACCGCATCGCGGCGTTTGAATACATCGCGCGGCAGGGTGCCGGTCTTGAGCTTGGTCGACAATGTTTTGCGCGCCCCGGCCCAATCTTCAGCCTGAGCCTGCAAGCGCAGCAGCGTGTCCTGCACTTCCTCGTGCTTGGGCCTCAACGCCAGTGCCTTCTCCGCCAGCTGGCGGGCAGTATCCGTATCCCCTTCGGAAAGCTTCTGCTTCATGATCCCGCGCACGCCAACAAAACGCGTCGGCTGGTTCGACAGCAAGCGTTTATAAGCTTCGGCCGCCTTGTGCGTATCGCCGCTCATCTCTGCCGCCTGGGCCACCAGCAGATCGGTCAGCTCCGGCTTCTGCAGGTATTTCTCAGCCCGCGCGGCCTTGGCCAGCGCCAAGCGCCCCTCCCCCGAGGCCAATGCCATCAGCCCGTCAGCAAGCGCCTGATAGCCCTTGCGTTCGCGGCCCTTGTCCCAGTAGCGCGACAGGGCGGTTTCATCACCGTTCAGGAAATGCAGCGTGGCGACCAAAAGCGACAAAAGTTTCAGGAAAAGCCAGACGCCCAGCACCAGCACACCCAGCGCGATTACCGATTGCAGAGCGCTGAGAGTGTATTCGGTGCCGGCAACAGTGATCTGCATACCACCTGCGGTTTCCATCAACAGACGGCCCCCGAACGCAAGAAGCGCGACGATTGCGACAAATACGAGGATCTTCAACAACGACCAGAGCATGGAGGCTTCCTTATTTGGCTTGCAGGCTTCGCGCCAGATCAGCAGCGGCAGTTACAGCCGCAACCCGCGTGTTTGCCCTGGCTTCCCAGTTTGAAAGAGCGGTACGCGCGGAGCCGGGAAGCGCAGTCAATTCGCTCAACGCATCCTGAAGCTTGCCTGCGGCTACCGCGGCTTCAGCCCGGGAGAGAATCGCATCCGGGCTGTCTCCCTGCTGCGGCGTCACCGAGCGTGCGCCCAAATGGCGGTTCACGTAATCCAGCAAACTGCCGCTGCCTTTGGTCTCTTCCCGTGCGGCGGCCAGCGCATCGCGCGCCGCAGGGGCGAAACTGTCGCGCAGGGCAGAAATCGTGGCCACGCCGTTTTCAGCCGGGCCGGACAGTGCAGCGGGCACATCCACGCCAAGGGCGGCAAGCTCCTGCACGCTGGCGGCATAGCTGTTACCGCTGTCGAGCGCTGAGCGCAGATGCGCCAACTGGGTCTGTGCGCTGGCGATCCTTGCAGCTTCCGCACTGGCAGCGTCCATCGCCTGGGCGTCCGCCAGCATCTGCTCGACTTCAGAGCGCTGCGCAGCAAGGCTATCCTGCAGCTTCGCCAATTCAGATTCAAACGCGGCCAAGGCCTCCGGCGACGCGCCCTCCAGCGGCCGGGTTTCCAGTGCGGCTACGCGATCAGCCAAGGATTCGAGGTCCGTCCGCAAATCCGCATCCGGTGCCGGCGCGGTTTTCAACAGCTCGATTTCACCTGCCATCGTTTCAAGACGGGCGGTAAGCGGACCAATATCGGGAACCTGGGTGGCCTCAACCTGCTCTTTCATTGCAGCCAATGCGGCTTGCAGATCCGACTGGCCAGTTTCCAAAGCCGCCAACTCTTCGCTATTTTGCTGCATCGACGGAGGCAAGAAGCTGTTGAGCCAGCCAGCCTGGCCTGCCACAAAACCGATCATAGCTGCAACTGCGCCGCCAAGGACCGCGGAACCGAAACCGCCGCGCTTTTCCACCACGCGCTCGATTTCCCGGGAAACATCTGCTGCAACAACCGGTTCCACGGAAACCTCTTCCCGCCCTGCAGCCGCATCTCCATCGAAGGACGCAACTGCGGTCTCGGTCTCGGTCTCGGTCTCGGTCTCGGTCTCGGTCTCGGTCTCGGTCTCGGTCTCGGTCTCGGTCTCGGAAACCGGGGACGCTACATCCTCAGAGGTGTCAACAGGCTCAGAACCGGTTTCACCCGCCGAACCCTGCTCAGAGGCCGCGGCGGTGTCCTCAGCCGGCTTGGGTGCACCGGGGCCGGGCTCAAACGCGTCTTCCGGATTTTTCTTTTCAGCCACGCCGGCTTCCCCCTCGATTCCTAAAATACATTCCTGCGAACACGCTGGACCCTACTCTGCGCGCCCCTCGCCCTCAAGCCGGGACAGCTGCGCTGCGGCATCAAGAACAGCCGTTGTCATGGCCGCTGCATCCGGTGTCCTACTTACGCTCAAAGCCTTGCAACTCAAGCCTTTCAACGGATCTGCAACTGCCTCGCTAAGCGCAATCAGATGCAAATGCGAAGCATCCTTGCAAAGATTGGCAAAATGGCGCGCAGTCCTAGGCGAAAATAGCGGCACAATCACGTCATTTTGCGCAGAAAGCACGGTCTGCGCCTCTTCCGTCAACGGCAGAAGCACCTGATCATACACGATTTGCTCACGGCAGGGGAGACCGCCATCCGTCAACCGCCGGGCGATGCTGCCGCGGGTGTAGGCACCTCGCAGATGCAGAAGCGGTGCGTCAGGCCTCTCTTGCAACAGAGCTTCTGTCAGCTCATCCGCGCGCTGCCCCAGGCAACGCGCCTGCCATCCGGCATCCGCCGCAGTCCGTGCGGTGTTCTGCCCGACGCAGTAGGCTGGCAGCCGCTTTGTGGTTTCACGTGAAGCGGCCGACACCCCATTGGAAGAAGTGAAAATTACGCCCTTCACCCCTTGCAGTTCGACCGGCGCCTGCGCGGGCCTGACCTCAATCAGCGGTGCGTAGATCACATTCAGCCTGGCGCGCGCCGCCGCAGGCAAGCCGCCAGCAAACCGCTCTGCCGCTGCCAGCGGGCGTGTCATCAGCAAAGGCACCATCGCGAGGCTCCCGGGATTGTTTGCACCCCGCTTCGGTGGTAGCCCCGGCAACAGTTTGATGCAACGGTAAGGCTATGACTAAGACCCTGACAATTCTGGGGCTGGAGAGCAGCTGCGACGACACCGCCGCCGCCGTGGTGCGGCAGGCCGAGGGTGCACGGCCCGAGGTCCTGTCCTCGATCGTGTTCGGCCAGACTGAGCTGCACAGCGCCTTTGGCGGCGTCGTGCCGGAGATTGCGGCGCGCGCGCATGCGGAAAAACTGGACATCTGTGTGCGTGATGCACTGGCAGAGGCCGGGCTGACCCTGAAGGACATGAATGCGGTCGCCGTGACTGCCGGCCCGGGACTGATCGGCGGCGTGATGTCCGGCGTGATGTGCGCCAAGGGGATTGCCGCATCCACCGGACTGCCGCTCATCGGAGTGAACCATCTGGCAGGCCACGCGCTGACGCCGCGGCTGACGAACGGGATCGCCTATCCCTATCTGATGCTGCTGGTATCCGGTGGGCACTGCCAGTACCTTCTGGTGCGCGGGCCGGAAGATTTCTCCCGCTTGGGCGGCACAATTGATGATGCTCCTGGCGAAGCCTTTGACAAGACCGCCCGCCTGCTGGGGCTGCCCCAGCCCGGCGGACCATCGGTGCAGGCTGAGGCAGAACAAGGCGACCCCAAGCGGTTCCGCTTTCCCCGCCCCTTGCTGGACCGGCCGGACTGCAACCTGTCGTTCTCCGGCCTGAAGACCGCGCTGATGCGGATGCGGGACCAGATCGTGGCAGAGAAAGGCGGTCTTACCCGGCAGGACCGCGCTGACCTGTGCGCCGGCTTTCAGGCTGCCGTGGTCGATACCTTGGCAGAAAAAACCCGTCGCGCGATCCGCCTGTATCTGGCGGAACAACCGGGGCAACCGACTGTGGCCGCTGCCGGCGGTGTTGCGGCAAATACAGCCATCCGCGCGGCGCTGGAGACCGTGTGCGCCGAGGCAGGCGCCGCCTTCACCGCGCCGCCGCTGCGGCTGTGCACCGACAATGCTGCGATGATCGCCTATGCCGGTCTGGAGCGGTTCAAGGCGGGAGCGCGGGACGGGCTGGATCTGACTGCCCGCCCCCGCTGGCCGCTGGATCAGAGCAGCCCGGCATTGATCGGATCAGGCCGCAAGGGAGCCAAAGCATGACCATTTCGGTACTGGGATCGGGTGCCTTTGGCACCGCCTTGGCGATTTCGCTGGCTGAAAAGGGCCCGGTGTCCCTATGGGCCCGCAACCCGATGAAGGCCCAGGCGATGCAGGACAGCCGCCGCAACGGCACCCGCCTGCCCGGGGTGGAACTGCCTGAGAACCTCTCCATCACTGCGGACATGACTGAGGCTTGCGAATCCGAAATCCTGCTTCTGGCGGTCCCGATGCAAACTCTCCGCAGCGTGCTGTCGGAAAACAAGGCAAAACTGGCAGGAAAGACACTTGTCGCATGCTGTAAGGGAATTGAGCTGGATTCCGGCCTGGGTCCGGTTGCCGTCATCCGGGAGGTTCTGCCGGACGCGCAGGCTGCACTGCTAACCGGCCCAAGCTTTGCTGCCGACATAGCACGCGGGCTGCCAACTGCGCTGACGCTGGCTTGCGAAGATGCGGAGGCCGGCAAGAAGCTGCAGGAACAGCTGACCACGGCCAATCTTCGCCTTTACCGCACAACGGATACCACAGGCGCCGAAATCGGCGGCGCATTGAAGAATGTGATGGCAATCGCCTGCGGTGCTGTCATCGGTGCCGGGCTGGGCGACAGCGCCCGTGCCGCCCTGATGACCCGAGGCTATGCGGAAATGCAGCGCATGGCGCTGGCCAGCGGCGCCAAGGCGGAAACCCTGGCCGGGCTTTCGGGGTTTGGCGACCTGGCCCTGACCTGCACCTCGGACCTTTCGCGCAACTACCGGCTGGGCCTGTCCATCGGCCGCAGCGAGGAATTCGACCCCAGCATTACAGTGGAAGGCGCCGCAACCGCACGGGCGGTTGCAGCGCAGGCGCAGCGGATGGGGCTGGATATGCCGGTCACACTCACGGTAACCAATTTGATAGATCAGCGCTTGACGATCAGCGAAGCAGCGGCACATTTGCTTAAAAGACCATTAAAAGAGGAATAAAATGCTCATCGCATTGATCGCCCGCGACAAACCTGGCCATTTGCAGACCCGCCTGGACAACCGTGACGCCCACCTGGCCTATATCAACGACACCGGCGCCGTGGCCCAAGCCGGCCCGCTCCTGGATCAGGATGGCAATATGGCCGGCTCTCTGGTTATTCTGGACGTCGAAGACATGGCAGCGGGTGAAGCCTGGGCAGCAAATGACCCCTACAACAAGGCCGGCCTCTTTGAAGCCGTCGAATTGATCACCTGGAAAAAGGTCATCGGCTGATGCGTTACTGGCTGTTCAAATCCGAACCTTCCACCTGGAGCTGGGATGACCAGGTTGCCAAAGGGGATGCAGGGGAGGAATGGGACGGCGTGCGGAACTACCAGGCGCGCAACTTCATGCGCGAGATGAAGATTGGCGACCGCGGCTTTTTCTATCATTCGCAGAAAGAGAAATCCGTGGTCGGCATCGTTGAGGTTTGCGCCGAGTCGCATCCCGACAGCACCACCGCAGACGACCGCTGGGAGTGCGTCGACATCAAGGCGGTGCGCCCCTTCGCCAAGCCGGTGAGCCTGGATCAGATCAAGGCCGACCCGCGGCTCGAAGAGATGGTTCTGGTGAAGAATTCCCGCCTGTCCGTCCAGCCGGTGAGCGAGGCAGAATGGGAGTGCATTTGCACGCTGGGGGAGACAGATCCCAGCTGATCTGCCAATCTGCTCTCAAGTGGTTGAAACCATTGAGGAGAGCATCATGGGATTTCTAAGCGTGATTGTAGCGGCTGCGGCCGCGTTTGCCCTCGGCGCTGCGTATTACGGCGCCTTGGCCAAGCCGTGGATCGAAGCCTCCGGCGTTGAATGTGATAGTGACGGCAAACCGAAGGGCGGACAAAGCCCGATGATCTTTGCCATGGCCTTTGTGCTGCAGCTGATCGTCGTTGGCATGATGCGCCATGTGTTCAGCTTGTCAGGCATCGAAACCCTGGGCGCCGGCCTGGTCGGCGGCGTCGGCATCGGCCTGTTCTTCATCAGCCCCTGGATTGCGCTCAACAACATGTATGGAGTGCGGCCGGTGAAACTGACACTGATTGATGGAGGATATGCCACCCTAGCCTGTGCGGTAGCCGGACTGGTACTGACTCTGTTCTGAGTTGACGATAGTCCAAACTGAAAAGGGAAGGACCTGAGGACAATCAGGACCTTCCCTTCCACCCCGCGTGCTCCACTATCCACCACACGCGTATGAAAATCTGGTTCCTGGCCGTCCTGGCCGGTTTCTTAGGTATAGGCCGCCCAGCGCCGATTCCGCAAAACAATAACCCGGACAATGCGAGCTAAATCAGAAGGGACGGGAAGCAAACCAGAAGGTTTCATCTTCCGGTATTGCCAGCTGAGCCGCGTGCTTCCTCTGGGTCCACAGTTCCAGATCCCTCAATCAAGTTGCCGCCGCCATTCGCTGCCAGAGCGGATGCCTTTCCGGTCCAGGGACCTATATCGAGGCCTGCGTACCAGTGACACGGAGGAGGTTATCCTATGCAAAGGTTTCTCATCGAACGGGACATCCCGAAGGTCGGCAGCATGAGCGGTGAAGAACTTGGCGGCGCGGCGCGCACCTCCAATGACGCGCTGGCCAAACTGGCCCCCCGGGTCCAATGGCAGCACTCCTATGTTGCCGGCGACAAGACCTTCTGCATTTACCTGGCCGACTCCGAAGACGCGATACACGAGCATTCAAAGCTGAGCGGCTTTCCGGCCAGCAAAATCACCAGAATCGAAACTGTCATCGACCCCACCACCGGAAACTTGGGTTAGGCAAAGAAAAACGCCGCCGGATTTCCCCGGCGGCGCTTTCTGGAGTTCTGCTTTTTCCGCTTAGTAGCGGTAGTGCTCCGGCTTGAACGGGCCTTCCGGCTTGACGCCGATATAGGCGGCCTGTTCGGCGCTCAGCTGGGTCAGCTTGACACCGATACGGCCCAGGTGCAGCCGGGCGACTTTCTCGTCCAGGTGCTTGGGCAGGATGTAGACGTCGTTTTCGTAGTGATCGCCGCGGGTCCACAGTTCGATCTGGGCCAGCACCTGGTTGGTGAAGGAAGCCGACATCACAAAGGACGGGTGACCGGTGGCGTTGCCGAGGTTCAGCAGGCGGCCTTCGGACAGCAGGATGATGCGGTTGCCCGAGGGCATCTCGATCATGTCCACCTGGTCCTTGATGTTGGTCCATTTGTGGTTGCGCAGGCTGGCAACCTGGATCTCGTTGTCAAAGTGGCCGATGTTGCCGACAATCGCCATGTCTTTCATCTCGCGCATGTGCTCGATGCGGATCACGTCCTTGTTGCCGGTGGTGGTGATGAAGATATCGGCGGAAGACACGACATCCTCCAGCAGCACCACTTCGAAACCGTCCATTGCCGCCTGCAGGGCGCAGATCGGGTCGGCCTCGGTCACTTTCACACGGGCGCCGGCGCCGCGCAGCGACGCAGCAGAGCCCTTGCCCACATCGCCATAGCCGCAGACCACGGCCACCTTGCCGGCCATCATGGTGTCGGTGGCACGCCGGATGCCGTCGACCAGCGATTCCTTGCAGCCGTATTTGTTGTCGAATTTCGACTTGGTGACCGAGTCGTTGACGTTGATCGCCGGGAACGGCAGCTGGCCGTTCTTCTGCAGATCATAGAGGCGGTGGACGCCGGTGGTGGTTTCCTCGGACACACCCAGGATCGCGTCGCGGGTTTTGGTGAACCAGCCCGGGGAGGCTTCCATGCGCTTCATGATCTGCGCCTTGATGACCGCTTCCTCTTCGGACTGCGGCACCGGGATGATGTCCTCGCCCGCTTCGGCACGGGCGCCCAGCAGCACATAAAGGGTGGCGTCTCCGCCATCATCCAGGATCAGGTTTGCGCCCTCGGGGAACATGAAGGATTTGTCTAGGTAATCCCAGTGCTCTTCCAGGGTTTGGCCCTTGATCGCAAAAACCGGGATCCCGGCTTCGGCAATTGCCGCGGCGGCGTGGTCCTGGGTCGAGAAGATGTTGCAGGAGGCCCAGCGCACATCCGCGCCCAGCGCCACCAGCGTTTCGATCAGCACCGCGGTCTGGATAGTCATGTGCAGAGAGCCGACAATGCGCGCGCCCTTCAAGGGTTTGCTTTCACCGTACTCCTCACGCAGGGCCATCAGGCCCGGCATTTCGGTTTCGGCGATGTCCAGCTCCTTGCGGCCAAAGCCTGCCAGCGAGATGTCCTTGACGATATAATCCCCGGCCATAGTCTGCTCCATTCCGGTTACGAGTACATTTGCAGCAGGGCCTAACACTGCAAGTGTGTATATTCAACGAAGATACCCGCAACCGGAGCCGATGGCTCAGGCATTTCATCAAGTGTCAGGCTGTTTTGGGGGAGCCTGTCAGGCAGCCGACGTCAGCTGGCGGTGCCCGGATCCGGCGCTTTTTCCGTGATATGGAAGAAAGAGGAACCGGTTGCGACAACGCAGCTGATCCCGTTTGCATGGGTGACCAGAACCGTGAAAGTGCCGGTTTCATCCGACGCCCAGACTTCAATCACTGTCGCTTCAGGCCGGCTTTTCTGCAGTCCGCCGGCCGTCAGCCGTTCGGAATACCCGCTTTCCAGCTTCTGCGTCATAGCCTCGCGGTCGCCGCAACTGCCGGCTAACGCTGGAGGCGCTGTCGCTGCCATGCCGAACAACAGGGAAAGACCAAGTAAACGCTTGAACATGACAAACTCCTTTCTGTTGCGTGTCACGTCACGAAAGGGGTTTGCCGCAAGGAGGGGGCGGTGCCCCTTGTATACTCATAATATTGGGTCTAACGGCGCTGTTTTCAAACTCACGCGGCATAAACTGACCGTTTTCATCGGTGTTCACGCAAACACGTCCAACTGCGGCGGGCATTGCCCGCTTCATCCGCACAAGGTAGTCAAAGGGGCGAAAGCAGCAACAGGACGACCTATGCCCCCCCAACCCGCCCGCGCCTGGCAGAGAATGCTGTCCGGCCGCCGCCTGGATCTGCTGGATCCGACGCCCGTGGATATTGAGATCGAGGATATCGCTCACGGGCTGGCCTTCGTGGCGCGCTGGAACGGCCAGACGATGGGGGATTTTGCCTATTCAGTGGCAGAGCATTCACTGCTGGTCGAAGATATCTTCACCCGGATGCAGCCTAAGGCGCCGGTTAAATGGCGGCTGGCGGCGCTGCTGCACGATGCCCCTGAATATGTCATCGGGGACATGATCTCTCCTGTGAAGGCTGCGGTGGGCCCCGGCTACGGGGATCTCGATCAGCGGCTGACCGCGGCGATCCACCTGCGGTTCGGACTGCCGGCTGCGCTGCCCAAAACGGTAAAAGCGCAGATCAAGCGGGCGGACAAGGTCAGCGCCTGGATGGAGGCGGTGCAGATCGCGGGGTTTTCAGAAAAGGAAGCAAGCCGGTTTTTCGGCCGTCCGAAACCGGAGACCGTCGAGGGGTTGAATATCGTGCTGCGCCCGCCGCTGGAAACCCGCATGGCGTTCCTAAGCCGCCATGCGCAATTGCTAGCGCAACTCTGAGGATCAGCGCGGGCTGCGTTTGGCCAGAATACGCTGCAGGGTGCGGCGGTGCATGTTCAGCCGCCGGGCGGTTTCCGAGACGTTGCGGTCACACAGCTCATAGATCCGCTGGATATGCTCCCAGCGCACCCGGTCAGCGCTCATCGGGTTTTCCGGCGGCGGCGGCAGCTCATCACCGCTGGACAGCAGCGCGTTCATGATATCGGTGGCATCGGCCGGCTTGGACAGGTAATCGGTCGCACCGATCTTCACCGCGGCAACCGCCGTGGCAATGGCGCCATAGCCGGTCAGCACCACGACCCGGCTGTCCGGGCGCTTTTCGCGCAGCACTTCCACCACATCCAGGCCGTTGCCGTCCTCCAGCCGCAGGTCAATCACCGCGTAGGCGGGCGGGCGGGCGGTAGCGATCGCACTGCCCGCGGCAACCGATCCGGCGGTTTCCACCTCGAAGCCGCGTTTTTCCATTGCCTTAGCCAGACGCCGCAGAAACGGCTCGTCGTCATCGACCAGCAGCAGTGTCTTGTCGGGTCCAATTTCCTGCAGAGCAGTTTCGGCCATGCCCGGTCCTCCGCGCAGTTTTATCTATTGGCGCAAGAATATGTCCGGGCGGGGGAAAAGGTCAAACAGCTATCCTGCTTCAAATTTTCCCGACGAAACAAGCCGTCTTGTCGGCCATTTGCTCCGCTGTTTCATCGCGGCGGAAGAACTCCACGAACCCCGCTTCCGGCAGCACCAGGTAGGAGAAGGTGGAGTGGTCGACGAGATAGTAATCCTCATCGCCCTCGTTCTTCTTGAAATAGGTCTTGTAGGCCTTGCTCGCCGCCTTCACCTGCTCCAGAGAGCCGGTAAGCCCGATCATCTTTTCATGCAGGTTTGCGGCAAAATCCCCAACGGCTTCAGGGGTATCGCGATCCGGGTCGACGGAAATGAACACCGGTGTCACGCTGATGCCGCGCTCGGCCAGTACATCGACGGCATCCGCATTGCGAGCCGCATCCATCGGGCAGACATCGGGGCAGAAGGTGTAACCGAAATAGACGATTGACGGTTCGGTAATCACGTCCTTGTCGGTGATGGTCTCCCCGTTTCCATTGACCAGTTCGAACGGCCCGCCGATGGATTCGGTGCCACCCGCGATCTGGCTGCTGCGGCACTGCGCGAATTTGTCACCCCCGTTGCCTCCGCGGGTCAGAAACCAGGCGCCGCCCACCAGGGCGGCGACAAATGCTGCAGCTAATAGAGCAAAAACGCGGGTCATGGGATCACACTTTTCGTCAGGGAAGGGATGTTGATCGTTTGCGGCGCCAGACCTATCAAGAATTACGGCCGATGCAACTGGCGCACGGCGTCACATCTGCGGGAGCACCGGAACCGAATGAGCGATCGCCTCTTCAAGCTGACGAGCAGCCACGATCACAGCCACTGGATCCGCCTGCGCACGCTAATCCTGCTGCGCTGGGTGGCGATTGCCGGGCAGATCACCGCAATAACGGTGGCACAGCACCGGTTCAATCTGCAGCTGGAGCTGGGCCTATGCTATCTCGCTGTCGGCATTTCCGCGGCTGGCAACCTCATTGCCATCCTTGCCTTTCCGGAAAACAAGCGCCTCAGCGAATTCGAAAACTTCCTGATGGTGCTGTTCGACCTGCTGCAACTGGCCTTCCTGGTGTATCTGACGGGCGGGCTGAACAATCCCTTTGCACTGCTGGTGCTGGGGCCAGTGACAATCTCCGCCGCGGTGATGGGTCTTCGCTCCACACTGATCATCGGCGCTACTGCCATCATTCTGGTTACGCTGATGGCGGAATTCCATCTACCGCTGCGGACTGAGCAAGGGTTTGTCCTGCGGATTCCCGATGTCTTCATATTCGGGAACTGGATCGCCATCGTCATCGCCATCCTGTTCATCGGCGCCTATTCCTTCCGGGTCAGCAATGAAATGCGCCTGATGTCGGATGCGCTGAGCGCCACCCAGCTCGCCCTGTCACGCGAGCAGAAGCTGACGGATCTGGGCGGTGTCGTTGCAGCCGCTGCGCATGAGCTGGGCACCCCACTGGCAACCATCAAGCTGACCAGCGCTGAGCTGATCGAGGAACTGGACGACCGCCCTGACCTGCGCGAGGATGCAGCCCTGATCCGCGAGCAGGCCGACCGCTGCCGGGACATCCTTCGCGGGATGGGCCGCGCCGGCAAGGATGATCTGCACCTGCGCCAGGCGCCGTTTTCCACTCTGGTGACAGAAGCAGCCGAACCGCATATGCACCGGGGCAAGGCCGTTCTTTACCATGAGGAGCCACTGGAAGGCGGCGACTTTCAGCAGCCGACAGTGATGCGTAAGCCTGAAATCATCCATGGACTGCGCAACCTGGTCCAAAACGCGGTCGATTTTTCCCAATCAACGGTCTGGATAGATGCGGCCTGGGACAACGACCGGATTCTCCTGCGGATCAGCGACGACGGTCAAGGGTTTCCGCCTCATCTTCTTGGCCGCATCGGTGATCCATTCGTGCGCCGACGCCGGGGTGAAAGCGAACTGAAGCAGCGCCCAGAGTACGAGGGTATGGGTCTGGGCCTGTTCATCGCCAAGACCCTGCTGCAGCGCACCGGTGCGAAGCTGAGGTTTGCCAATGGCTCAGACCCCCACCAAACCCTGTTTCCCGGCATTGAGCGGCAAGGCGCCATCGTCGAGGTCGCCTGGCCGCGCAGGGAAATCGACGCCATGGCCGCAAGAGGCCCTGTTACCGGAAAAAATTTACCTTTAGAAATTTAACTATTCACTTTTGGGAAACCAATTAAACTTCATTTAACCATTTTTAGGGAACCATGCGGGTAAACGAGAGCTGAACTAGGCAGGAAGACATGCAGGATTTCGCGTCGATCGAATGGTTTGTACTGGCCGCACTTTGCGCTGCCACAGCAGCCGCCGCAGTCTGGTGGCTGTCACCTTCCCCCCGCCGCAGCGGTATGGAGCATGACCTGCTGGCCGCAGACGGCCGCGCCGATGCGGTGTTTCTGTTTGATGACAGCAGCCTGATCGGCTGGTCCTCCGGCGCCCGCAAGTTCATCGGCGATCAGGCGGAAAACTTCGATTGGAGCATGCTGCGGGAACAGCTGGCCCGCAGCTACCCCGGTCTGCCGCAGTCGCCCGGGTTCCTCAAGGATGTGGGACCGCTGGTGCTGTCCGGCACAGCGGCAGCAGAAAGCCGCGAAGCGCATTGCGAATGGATCGACGGGGTCACCCGCGTGCAACTGCGCCGCAGCACTTTGGAAGAGCAGAACAAATCTCTGGATCAGGAACTGACCACCCTACGCGCCGCGGTGCATCAGGCGCCCTACCCGGTCTGGCTGCAGTCGGAAGAGGGCAACGTCACCTGGTCCAATCTTGCCTATGACAACCTGAGCCAGAAGATCCGCGGCCGAGGCGCAGATTTCGCCGCCCCCCTGTTCACCGATCTCCATGACCCGATGTCCAGCGGCAAGCCGGAGCGGATCTTCATCCCGCTGCCGGAGAGCGGCAAAAAGCTGTGGTACAACGTCTCGACCACCGAAACCGAGGCCGGCTGGCTGTGCCATGCGGTCGACGTAAACGCAGTGGTCGATGCTGAAGTCGCCCAACGCAACTTTGTTCAGACCCTGGCCAAGACCTTTGCCCAGCTGTCGATCGGTCTCGCGATTTTTGACCGCAACCGCCAGCTCGTGCTGTTCAACCCGGTGCTGATCGACCTCACCGCCCTGCCCGCCAATTTTCTCAGTTCGCGGCCCAACCTGCTGACATTCTTTGACCGTCTGCGCGATCAGCGGATGATGCCGGAACCCAAGAGCTATTCCAGCTGGCGCCACCAGATGGCCGACCTGCTGGAGGCTGCCGCAGAAGGCCGCTACCAGGAAACCTGGTCGCTGCCGTCGGGGTCCGTTTACAAAGTGTCCGGCCGGCCGCATCCCGATGGCGCCATCGCTTTCCTATTCGAAGACATCACTGCAGAGGTCACCCTCACCCGCCAATTCCGCTCTGAACTTGAAATGGGCCAGTCAATTTTGGACCAGATGGACGAAGCCATCGCGGTTTTCGCTAATGACGGCAGCATGAGCTTTTCCAACAGTGCCTATGACAGTCTTTGGCAGATGGACCCGGACTCCAGCTTTGCAAAGGTATCAATCATGGACGCCAGCCGGATCTGGCAGGACACCTGTGACCCAACCCCTGTCTGGGGGGAAATCCGCGACTTTGTTGCAGGGTGTGAAGGCCGCGCCGCCTGGTGGTCCCATGTTCAGCTGCGCGACGGCACACAGATGATCTGCAAGGTCACCGCCATTCAGAACGGCGCCACAATGGTAAGCTTCCGCAGTCCTGAAAACACAGCCTTGCCGTCAGACCAGGAACGCTTCCCCGCCATCACACAGGGCTAGCCCTTTAAACCAGCTTGCAGCCTCCCGTCGGCGAAGCCATTGTACCGCCATGACGACAAATAATGCGGCCTGCACGCTGAACTCACCCGAAGAAACGGCCCAGATGGCCGTCCGAATCGCCGGCGCTCTGAGCCCCGGCGATTGCCTGTTGCTGGAAGGGGTGATCGGGGCAGGGAAAACCCATTTTGCCCGGCATCTGATCCAGTCTCTGATGGATCTCCCGGAGGATGTCCCCTCCCCCACATTCACGCTGGTGCAAACCTATGATGTGCCCGCCGGCGAACTTTGGCACACCGACCTCTACCGGTTGTCTTCCCTGGAGGAACTGGAGGAACTGGGCCTGACCGAGGCGTTTGAATCCGCGATCTGCCTGGTTGAATGGCCAGACCGGCTGGCCGATCTGACACCTCCCCACGCCCTGCACCTGACGCTGGCGCTGGACCCCGAACATGAAGACCGCCGCCATCTGACGCTCCGCTGGAGCGATCCGAAATGGCAGCCCCTGATGGAGCGCATCTGCGCATGAATGACCGCGATACCCTTTGCGACGACTTTTTGTCCGCGACACCTTATGCCGCCTGGAAGCGCGACCCGCTGGCCGGTGACGCCTCCAACCGCCGCTATGAGCGGCTGACCGGTGACGGCGGCGAAACCGTGGTGCTGATGGACGCCCCGCCGGAAAAGGGCGAAGACGTCCGCCCGTTCATCCACGTCGCCCGGTACTTGCGCGACCAGGGCCTCAGTGCCCCGGAGATTCTTGCCGAAGATGTTGAACAAGGCTTCCTGTTGCTGGAGGATCTGGGCGACGACCTGTACGCCCGGGTCGTCCTGCGTGAACCGTCGCTGGAAAAGAACATTTATGAAGCGGCAACCGACGCCCTGTTGGTATTGCACCAAGCACCGATACCGGATCTGGAGCCATATGGTCCGCGGCTGATGGCTGAAATGGCCGGTCTGGCACTTTCGAAGTACCGCACAGGTATCCTCGGCAGTCACGATTCAAACCTCCGGACCCGCTTCGAGAATCAATTCGAGGACGTTCTGCGCGAAACTGTCACTGGCGAGCCCGTTCTCGTTCAGCGCGACTACCATGCCGAAAACCTTCTATGGCTGCCAGACCGCGAGGGCGTTGCCCGTGTTGGCCTGTTGGATTTCCAGGACGCCCGCGCCGGCCACCCGGCCTATGATCTAGTGTCGCTCTTGCAGGACGCCCGGCGCGATGTGCCCGCCAGCATCGAAATGCAGATGATCAACCGCTACATCGCGGCGGCGGAGGTGGACCAATCAGGTTTCCGCACCGCCTATACCGTATTGGGTGTGCAGCGGAACTTGCGCATCCTCGGGGTCTTTGCCCGCCTCAGCATGGAAAACGGCAAACCCCATTACGTGGATCTGATTCCGCGGGTCTGGGACCATTTCATTCGCGGACTCGAGCACCCAGCGCTGGCCCCGGTGGCCGGTCTGCTGCGCGAAAGCCTTCCGGCGCCCACCCCGGAAAACCTCGACAAGCTGAGGCCCTGATGCACCGCTCCCCCGATGCAGTCATGCTGTTTGCCGCCGGCTTTGGAACTCGGATGCGGCAGCTGACCCGAGATAAACCGAAACCGATGATTGAGGTGGCGGGCCGACCGCTGATCTCCCACGCACTGGAGTTGGCCCAGGCCATCCATCCGGCCCGGATCGCCGCCAACCTGCATTACAAACCGGCGCCGCTACAAGCCCTATTGGAGCCTGAGAATGTTTGCCTCAGCCTCGAGGCGCCCGAAATACTCGACACCGGCGGCGGGCTACGCCAGGCTTTGCCTCTGCTGGGGAATGGCCCGGTTTTCACCATGAACACCGATGCTATCTGGAAAGGCCCGAACCCGCTGCAGCTGGCGCAGGAATCCTGGGATCCGGAGCGCATGGATGCGCTCTTGGTCTGTGTGCCGCTGGCTCGTGCCTTTGGCCGCACCAGCGGTGGCGATTTTACGGCAGATGCCGAGGGGCGCATCAGCCGCGGCGGTGACTTGGTCTATGGCGGTGTGCAGATCCTGAAAACTGAAAGGCTGCACCAGGTTGAAGACAAGGTTTTCTCCCTGAACGTAATCTGGAACCAGATGGCCGCAGCGGACCGGCTGTTTGCGCTGGAATATCCCGGCCGCTGGTGCGATGTGGGCAACCCCGAAGGGATCACACTGGCCGAGGACCTGATAGCCGCAGATGATGTTTGAACCATCCGCCAATCCGCGCCTGTTTGCCGTGCCTTGCGGCGTCGATTTCCCCCGTGCGCTGGTCGAGGGCTTGCGCAGCCGCAGCCAGGGCTTGCCGCCCGAGGCGCTCGCGCGGACGGAACTGATCGTCAACACCTCCCGCATGGCCCGCCGGGTGCGGAACCTGTTTGATGCTAGCCCCGCCCTGCTGCTGCCTCGGATGCTCTTGCTGACCGACTTGGCCCAGCGCGCCACGCTGGAGGGCCTGCCGCCGGCCCTGCCCCCGCTGCGGCGCCGGCTGGAGCTGTCGCAGCTGATTGCGAAACTGCTGGACACCCAGCCCGATCTCGCCTCCCGCGCCTCACTCTATGACCTGTCCGACAGCCTTGCGGCGCTGATCGACGAAATGCAGGGCGAAGGCGTCAACACAGACACGATCCGCGCGCTTGATGTCTCCGACATGTCCGGCCACTGGGCCCGGGCGCAGGCCTTCATCGGCATCGCCGATGAATTCACCGGCCTGCATGAGGGCGCGATGGATGCCCAGGCCCGGCAGCGCCAGGTGGTTTTGAACCTGATTGACCAATGGCAGGAAAGCCCGCCGCGGCATCCGGTGATCCTGGCCGGCTCTACCGGCTCACGCGGGACCACGCTGATGCTGATGCAGGCCATCGCGCGGCTGCCGCAAGGGGCGGTGGTGCTGCCCGGCTTCGACTTTGACCAGCCGGAGCATGTCTGGTCCGGGCTGGATGATCCGATGATCTCGGAGGATCACCCGCAGTACCGGTTCTACAAGCTGATGAAGGATCTGGAGCTGTCACCGGGCGACGTGCAGCCTTGGACAGAGACCCCGCCGGCCTCTCCAGAGCGCAACCGGCTGGTCTCGCTGGCCTTGCGCCCAGCCCCGGTCACCGACGCCTGGATGAGCGAAGGCCCGCTGCTGGCCGGTTTGGGCACAGCCACTGAAAACGTCACCCTGATCGAGGCCCCCAGCCCCCGCGCCGAGGCGCTGGCCATCGCGCTGCGCCTGCGCCAGGCGGCGGAAGACGGGCAGACCGCGGCACTGATCACCCCGGACCGGATGCTGACCCGCCAGGTCTCTGCAGCGCTGGACCGCTGGGACATCCTGCCCGACGACTCGGCCGGCCAGCCGTTGCAGCTGTCGCCGCCGGGCCGCTTCCTGCGCCATGTGGCGGGGCTGTTCTGCAAACTACTGACCTGCGACCGCCTGCTGACCTTGCTGAAACACCCGCTCACCCACGACGGCGCGGACCGCGGCAACCACCTGCGCCAGACCCGCGAGCTGGAATTATCCCTGCGCCGAAACGGCCCGCCCTTTCCGGATGCAAAAGCCTTCGCCAGGTTCGAGAAGGGCCGGGAGCTGACACCGGGCTGGACCGGTTGGCTGTCCGCCTGTTTCGCGGACCAAGAGATTACCGGCACCTTGCCCCTAGCGGACTGGGTCCAGCGTTTGCGCGAACTGGCCGAACGCATTGCTGCGGGCAGCCAAGCCAGTGGCTTTGGCACACTTTGGGACAAGAAAGCCGGCCAGTCTGCCCTTGCCTGCATCGAGAACCTGGAGGCCGAAGCGCCTTATGGCGGCGACATGACTGCCCGTGACTTCGCTGACCTGCTGGGCGCGCTGCTGAGCCAGGGCGAGGTCCGCGACCGCGATGCGCCCTATGGCTCAATCATGATATGGGGCACGCTGGAAGCACGCGTGCAAGGTGCCGACCTGGTGATCCTTGGCGGCCTCAACGAAGGCAGCTGGCCCGAGGCCGCCAGCCCCGACCCTTGGCTGAACCGCCAGCTGCGCAATCAGTCGGGGCTGTTGCTGCCCGAACGCCGCATCGGCCTGTCGGCCCATGACTTCCAGCAGGCTATCGCTGCGCCCGAAGTTTGGCTGACCCGCGCCGAACGCTCCGAGGAGGCCGACACCGTTCCCTCCCGCTGGCTGAACCGGCTGACCAACCTGCTGTCCGGCCTGCCGGAACAGGGCGGTCGCGCGGCACTTGACACCATGCGGGCCAAGGGCCGCCAATGGCTCGGCTGGGCGGAAGCGCTGGAAGAACCCACACCGATCCCACAATATCCCCGCCCGTCCCCCTGCCCGCCGGTGGCGGCCCGCCCGCGGCGGCTCACAATCACTGAAATTCCGCGGCTGATCCGCGACCCCTATGCGATCTATGCCAAACATGTGCTGCGCTTGAGGCCGCTCAACCCGCTGGTGCAGGAGCCAGACGCCCTGCTGCGCGGTATCGTGGTGCATGAGGTGTTTGAACACTTCATCAAGGAAGCCCAGGCAGACCCTTCCCTGCTGACGGCGGAGCAGCTGATCGGCAAAACCCGCGAACTGCTGGAAACCCACGTGCCCTGGCCTGTCGCACGCATCCTGTGGCACAGCCGCATCCGCAAGATTGCCGGCGACTTCGTCTTGGCGGAGCAGGAGCGTCAGGCCCGCGCCAAGCCGGTCGCCTTCGAGGCCAAGGGCAGCGCCCGGCTGATCCCGCTGGATTTCACCATCGCCTGCCGCGCCGACCGGATCGACATGGACGACCGCGGCTTCCTGCATCTCTACGACTACAAGACGGGCACGCCGCCCAGCGAGTCGCAGCAGAAGAAATTCGAAAAACAGCTGCTGATCGAGGCCGCCATGGCCGAGGAAGGCGCCTTTGACGACCTCGGCCCGGCGGAAGTGGCGCGTGCCCTGTTCATAGGATTGGGTAGTAAACTAAGCGAGGTGCGCGCACCGCTGGAGGATGAGCCGCCCGCAAAGGTCTGGGATGAGCTGCGCACGCTGATCGGAGCCTATTTCGAGCCTAACCAAGGCTATTCGAGCCGCCGCATGGTGCACCGGGATGACATCGCCGGCGATTACGACCACCTGGCGCGCTACGGCGAATGGGACCGCAGCGCCGAACCGCAGCCGGAGGATCTGGCATGACCATCCGCGACGCCGCCTCAGAGGCGCAGTTCCGCGCTGCGCGGCCCGATGCCTCCACATGGCTGGCCGCCAACGCAGGCTCCGGAAAGACCAAGGTACTGACCGACCGGGTTGCGCGGCTGCTGCTGAAGGGTGTGCAGCCGCAGCACATCCTCTGCCTCACCTATACCAAGGCTGCCGCCAGCGAGATGCAGAACCGGCTGTTCAAGCGGCTGGGGGAATGGGCGATGCTGGGTGATCCGGCGCTGATCGCAGCACTGACCGAACTGGGGGAGGTCAGCACCGCTGCAGAGGATCTGGCCAAGGCGCGCACCCTGTTTGCCCGCGCGATCGAGACGCCGGGCGGGCTGAAGATCCAGACCATCCACTCCTTTTGCTCCTCGCTGCTGCGCCGCTTCCCGCTGGAGGCCGGTGTCAGCCCGCAGTTTTCTGAGATGGATGACCGCGCGGGCCAGTTGCTGCGGGCAGAAATCATGGAGGATCTTGCCCAAGGCGCCGAGGCGCCGCTGGTGGATACCCTGGCGCGCCATGTCAGCGACAGCGATTTCGAAACGCTCACGTCTGCCATCTGCCAGCGCCGCGCCGATTTCGGCGAGCCGTTGGACTGGAACGGGCTGCTGGACCTGTTCGGGCTGCCCGAAGGCTTTGACGAGACCGCGCTGGAGGCCCTGGTGTTCCTGGGCGGCGAGGAAGAGCTGCTGCAGCACACCCGTGACATGCTGGGGCAGGGCGGCACCACGGATCAGAGGGCAGCGGCCAAGCTCGTCGGCATCACCCAGCCCACGCTCGCCGATCTGGACACGTTGGAAAGCGTGTTTCTGACCGGTGCCAGCGCCAAGGAACCGTTCACCGCCAAAATAGACAAGTTCCCAACCAAGAAACTGCGCGAATCCCACTTGTCCCTGATGGATCAGCTGGAACCGCTGATGCGGCGGGTCGAGGACGCCCGGGCAAAACGCCTGGCGCTGACGGCAGCGCGCAAGAGCCATGATCTGCACCGCTTTGCTGCTGCCTTCCTGCCGGAATACGAGCGCCGCAAGCAGCTGCGCGGCTGGCTCGACTTTGACGACCTGATCCTCAAGGCCCGCCAGCTGCTGAACGATCCGGGTGTTGCTGCTTGGGTGCTTTACCGGCTGGACGGCGGCATCGACCACATTCTGGTGGACGAGGCGCAGGACACCAGCCCGGTGCAGTGGGACGTGATCGAGAAGCTGGCGCAGGAATTTACGGCCGGCGAGGGGGCGCGCTCGGACGTTGAGCGTACGATCTTCGTGGTCGGCGACAAGAAGCAGTCGATCTATTCCTTCCAGGGTGCCGATCCGGATGCCTTTGACCGGATGCAGCAGGAATTCGGCAACCGGCTAGCCGAGACCGGGGCAGGGCTGCAGGACGCCTCGCTCGAATTCTCCTTCCGCTCCTCCGCCGCGATCCTGAAACTGGTGGACCTGGTGTTCCGCGACAGCCCGCGCGCAGGTTTCCGCAAGGAGGCGCTGCACCGCGCCTTCAAGTCCGACCTGCCGGGCCGGGTGGATCTTTGGCCGGTGGTCGGCAAGGTCGAGGATGACGAGGATCCTGACTGGACCAGCCCCGTCGACCGACCCAGCAGCCGCCACCACACGGTGATCCTGGCCGAACGCATCGCGCGTTCGATCAAACAGATGATCGAAACCGGCGTCACCATCCCCGAAGACGGCCCTGAGCGCGGTACCTTTCAGCGCCGCCCGGTGCAGGCCGGTGACTTCCTGATCCTGGTGCAGCGCCGCTCCGATCTGTTCTCGGAGATCATCCGCGCCTGCAAGAACGCTGAACTGCCCATCGCCGGCGCCGACCGGCTCAAGGTAGGCGCCGAACTGGCGGTCAAGGATATCGCTGCGCTGCTGCGCTTCCTGGCGCTTCCGGAGGACTCACTGTCTCTGGCGGAGGCGCTGAAATCGCCGCTGTTCGGCTGGACGGAACAGGCTCTGTTCGACCTCGCACACCGGCGCGAGGCGATGTACCTCTGGCCGGCTTTGCGGAACCGGGCAATGGAATACCCCGAAACCATGGCGGTCCTTAATGACCTGCGGGCCAATGCAGATTTTCTGCGGCCCTACGACTTGATCGAGCGGATTCTGACCCGCCACTGTGGTCGTCAGAAACTTCTGGGCCGGCTGGGCCCGGAGGCTGAGGACGGTATCAACGCGCTGCTGTCGCAGGCGCTGGCCTATGAGCGCACAGATGTGCCCAGCCTCACCGGCTTCCTGGTCTGGATGCAGACCGATGATCTGGAGATCAAACGCCAGATGGGTGCGGCTGGCAACATGATCCGGGTGATGTCGGTTCATGGCTCCAAGGGTTTGGAAGCGCCGATCGTGATCCTGCCGGACACCGCCAAACGGCAAGCACCGCGGGACGCGGAAATTATGCTGGTCGATGGCACTCCGGTCTGGAAACTGCCCAAGGACCAGATGCCACCCGCCATGCTGGCAGCCCGCGAAGCCGCGCAGGAGAAACTGCAGAACGAACGGCTGCGGCTGTTGTATGTGGCTCTGACCCGGGCGGAAAAATGGCTGATTGTCGCTGCCGCCGGCGAAGTGGGCGAGCAAGGCGACAGCTGGTACCGGCTGACGGAACATGCAATGCACGACGGCGGTGCGGTGGAATTCGACACCCAGGGCGGCACCGGCCTTCGGCTGCAGCATGGCGATTGGGATGGCCTGCCTCTGGTCGTTCCTGAGGCAAATGAAATTCCAAAACATGAGCTGCCTGAGGTCTTCACCCGCCCGGCCAAACCCTATGCAGCGCCGGCGCCGGCGCTCAGCCCTTCCGATCTGGGTGGAGCCAAGGCGCTGCCCGGCGATCAGGGGCTCGATGAAGAGGCAGCCAAGGCCCGGGGCACCCGCCTGCACCTGCTGCTGGAACACTTGCCCGGCAGGCCGGAAACAGGCTGGCCGCGGCTGGCACGGAACCTGCTGCAAGGGGCGGCCGACTGTGCGGAACTTCTGGCGGAGGCCTCGGCGGTTCTGCAGAATGCCGCCGTGGCAGATGTGTTTCATCCCGACACGCTGGCGGAAGTTCCCATCACCGCAGATCTGCTTGGAACCCGGCTGCATGGCATCATCGACCGTTTGATCGTCACACCGGACAAGGTTATTGCAGTTGATTTCAAATCCAATGCCACCTTCCCTGTGACCCCGGAGCAGTGCCCCGAAGGACTTCTGCGCCAAATGGGTGCCTATGCATATGCGCTACAGCAAATCTACCCCGGCCGAACGATCGAGACCGCGCTGCTTTGGACCCGTTCCGCTACTCTCATGCCGCTGCCGCACGAACTTGTGACAGCCGCGCTAATGCGGCGTCTGGAACCTTGACGATCCTTTAAGCCGTACCTAGGTTCCAACTCCAGTTGCCACACACTCATGGAGACATGCATATGTCCACCGTAGCCGTCACCGACGCCACCTTTGACGCCGAAGTCAAGAACTCCGATATCCCCGTTGTGGTGGATTTCTGGGCTGAGTGGTGCGGTCCCTGTAAGCAGATCGGCCCGGCTCTGGAAGAGCTGGCCGCGGAATTCGACGGCAAGGTGAAAATTGCCAAGGTCGACGTTGACAGCAACCCGAACGCCGCCGCTGCCATGGGCGTGCGCGGCATCCCGGCGCTGTTCATCTTCAAGGACGGCCAAGTGATCTCCAACCGCGCCGGCGCGGCCCCAAAGGCTGCGCTGCAGAGCTGGATCGAAGAGTCGATCTGAGCCGGATCCAAGACGGGAATTCAAGGGCTGTCCCCGCCGGGGCGGCCCTTTTTTCTTGCTCCGGTCTGGTTTAGCCGCGAACCTCAAACTGGCTCTTTCCTTTGTTGTTCATGCCTGCAACGGTCCGCTCCAGGACAAATTCAGGAGGCAGCATGGCAAAGACACCGGTCCTGGTTGAATTCGGCATGGGCACATCGCTCAGGCGCGAAGATTACACCGAAGCCGCCCGCCGCGCGATCAGGGACGCGCTATGGCACAATTCCGTCAACATGGCGGAACTCTTCGATTTCTCAAAAGAGGACATGATCATCGACGCAGAGGTCGGGGTCCAGAAACCGGCGGAGGTGGACAAGGGCGCGCTCCTGAAAATCATTCCCTACGGCCAGCCCCGCATCCGTGTGGTTGAAGGCGGGCTGGACATTGAAAAGCCGCATGGCGGGCGCACGGTGATCGCCAATGCGGCCATTACCGTGTCGTTTGACATGGAGGCTGCGGAATGAGCGAAAAGCGTATTATCCTCGAAATGGGCACAGGCAACGACCTGTACGGTCAAAACTATACCAAGGCAGCTTGCCGCGCCGTGCAGGACGCATTGCACCATTCCTCGATCACCTTGTTTGCAAAACTTGGAATCGACCACAGCGAAATGCGGGTGGAGGTGACCATCGGTGTGCAACAGCCGGAAGCGGTGGACTGCGGTCTGGTGGCGCTAGAGCTGCCCCGGGGCCGTGCCAATGTGCGCGCCGTCAAAGGCGGGCTGGATGTTGAGGACGCTGAAGCCGGAACCCGCCATGTGGTTGCTACCGCTGCAATCGAGGCCTGGCTGCCGGATCAGGCTGGTAAGTACAAGATCGCTTGCCAGAAATGAAAAAAGCCGCCCGTTTCTGGGCGGCTCATTCAAAATCTTCGATCATTGCAGTCTCAGATCTTAGCGATGTCAGAGCGGCTCAGGCCGATGTCATCCAGCTGCGCATCCGACAGCTGTGCCAGCGCCTTGCGGGTTTGGCGGGCTTCATACCACTCCAGGATGGATTCTTTCACGTTAGCCACTGCATCGACCACGCGGAGAACGGTGACTGCTCCGAGCGGCGCATGAATGTTTGCGGTCGTCATTTGCGCATATCCTTCTAAGAAACAGCCGACCCTGTGCCGGTTGTGAGCCCCATGTAGGATTTACTGCTGAGTCCCGCAAATGCCCGTTCAACAGCCCCGCTTTGCAGTTTCTGCATAGCAGCAAAACCTCATCCAGCCTTTCCGGCTCCCGGGAACCGGCACGCTCCCTTGTGCCAGCGGGGCGATGGTTCCATATAGGGGGCAACCAAACGGAGGCATAAATGGCAGACGATCAATTCCCCGGCTGGCACGGCACCACCATCATCGGTGTCAAGAAAGATGGCCAGGTGGTCATCGCCGGCGACGGCCAGGTGTCGCTGGGGCAGACTGTGATCAAGGGCACCGCCCGCAAGGTGCGCCGACTGTCGCCCGGCGGTTTCGATGTGGTGGCAGGCTTTGCCGGCTCGACAGCCGATGCGTTTACCCTGCTGGAGCGACTGGAAGCCAAGCTGGAAGCAACCCCCGGCCAGCTCGCCCGCGCCAGTGTCGAGCTGGCCAAAGACTGGCGCACCGATAAATACCTGCAGAAGCTGGAAGCAATGCTGATCGTCACTGACGGCGCCGACATGTTCGTCATCACCGGTGCCGGCGACGTGCTCGAACCGGAACATGATGTCGCTGCCATCGGCTCAGGCGGAAATTTTGCTCTGGCGGCGGCCCGCGGCATGATGGACAGCGGTAAATCCGCCGAAGCCGTGGCGCGGGACGCCATGGCCATTGCCGCAGATATCTGCGTCTACACCAATGGAAACCTGACCGTCGAAACTATCGGCGGATAAGAATTTCCCTCTAAATTCTTGGCAAAACTTCAATCGGAAGTTTTGTCCCGGAAAGGACTGACATGACCGATCTGACCCCCCGCGAAATCGTCTCAGAGCTGGACCGCTTCATCATCGGCCAGAAGGAAGCCAAACGGGCTGTGGCCGTTGCACTGCGCAGCCGCTGGCGGCGCAAGCAGTTGGACGACGATCTGCGCGACGAGGTGTATCCCAAGAATATCCTGATGATCGGCCCCACCGGCGTCGGCAAGACCGAGATCTCCCGCCGCCTGGCCAAGCTGGCCCGCGCGCCCTTCATCAAGGTGGAAGCCACCAAGTTCACCGAAGTCGGCTATGTCGGGCGGGACGTGGAACAGATCATCCGCGATTTGGTCGACAGCGCCATAGCCCAAACCCGCGAGTACATGCGCGAGGACGTCAAGGCCAACGCCCACAAGGCGGCGGAAGACCGGGTTGTGGAAGCCATCGCCGGCAGCGATGCCCGTGAAGCGACCCGCGAGATGTTCCGCAAGAAGCTGAAAGCGGGGGAGCTCGACGACACGGTGATCGAGCTGGACGTGGCCGACACCTCCAACCCGATGGGCATGTTCGAAATCCCCGGCCAGCCGGGCGGCGGCAACATGGGCATGCTGAACCTTGGCGACCTGTTCGGCAAGGCGATGGGCGGGCGCACCACCCGAAAGAAGATGACTGTCGCTGAAAGCTATGAGGTGCTGATCGGCGAAGAAGCAGACAAGCTCTTGGATGACGAAACCGTCACCCGCACCGCGCTGGACTCGGTGGAGCAGAATGGCATCGTGTTCCTGGATGAGATCGACAAGGTCTGCGCCCGCCAGGAAACCCGCGGCGGCGATGTCAGCCGCGAGGGCGTGCAGCGCGACCTGCTGCCGCTGATCGAAGGCACCACCGTCAGCACCAAGCACGGGCCGGTGAAGACCGACCACATCCTGTTCATCGCCTCCGGTGCCTTTCACATCGCCAAACCCTCGGACCTGCTGCCCGAACTGCAGGGCCGCCTGCCGATCCGGGTGAACCTGCGGGCGCTGACCGAAGAGGATTTCGTTCGCATCCTGACCGAAACCGACAACGCGCTGACCCGCCAGTACACGGCGCTGATGGGTACAGAGAAAGTCGAAGTATCGTTCACCAAGGACGGTATTGCCGCTCTGGCCAAGATTGCAGCCGAGGTGAACCAGACCGTGGAGAACATCGGCGCCCGCCGCCTTTACACCGTGATGGAGCGGGTGTTTGAAGAACTGTCGTTCACCGCGCCTGACCGGTCGGGTGAAGCGGTAACTGTGGACGCCTCTTTTGTGAAGAAGAACCTTGGCGAGCTTGGCCGCTCTGCGGATGTCAGCCGTTACGTGCTGTAAGCCGCTTAGGCCGCACGCAGCCACTAGACAAAGGCAGCAGGCCGGTTAGCCTGCTGCCATTTGGTTTTGAGGGCGAAAATCATGCATGGCCTGCGCGCATCTTGCGTATTTCTGGTGGTCGGTTTTGCCGGCTGCACGGACAGGTCTTTCTCGCCTACGGTCCCCGAAGCGCTGGATATCGGCACTCCTAAAACCGTTTTTGCCGCAACGAACCGAGATCCGCTGCCGGATGGCACATTCGGTTCAGAGCGGGCTGATGAACTCAGTCTTCTGGAACTTACGGTGTCCATTCCCCCGGAACACAAGCCCGGATCCTTGAAGTTCGGCTACACAAACCCGGATCCCGCCACGGAATTCACCATGGCAGGGCGCAGGAAATTCGAAAGTGAAGCAAGTTTTTCTGCCCGGATGCAGCAGGAATTGGCCAAGTTTCCTTCCGGTGAGCGGGACGTGACGGTTTTTGTGCATGGGTTTAACTCCACACAAGCGGAAACGGCATTCCGAGCTGCTCAGCTGACCCACGATATCAATGTTCCAGGTGCAACAGTCATCTATTCTTGGCCCAGTAAGGGTAAAGCGCTTGGCTATGCCTATGACGGAGACAGTGTTTTGTTTGCCCGGGACGGGCTGGAATCGCTGCTTCGCAAACTTCGTACTAACGGAACAGGCCGGATCGTCGTGGTGGCCCATTCCATGGGCGGGCTCCTGACCATGGAGGCGCTCAGGCAGATCGAAATCAAAACTCCAGGATGGTCCGCGGCTAATCTCGGCGGTGTGGTGCTGATGTCGCCGGATCTTGATGTTGACGTGTTCAATTCGCAGATGCAGCGCTTTGCCGAAGTCCCCCAGCCGTTTCTGATCTTTGTGTCGCAAAAAGATAGTGTTCTGACCCTCTCTCAGCGGCTGCGCGGTTTGGATGGGCGTGCGAGATTGGGCAATCTGAACAATATCGAGGACATCAGCGAGCTGCCGGTGGAAGTCATCGATACAACGGCCTTTGCTGACGAAGCGGAGTCGCAGCATTTTGTTGCCGCTAGTTCACCCGCACTGCTGGCCCTATTGAACGGCGCGCGGGAAACAGCACAGACTTTTGCACGGGATCAGGACCGACTGCGACGGATTCTCCCCGGTCAAATCATTGTTCGGGACAACGTTATCTCAGTCGCGCTGGAAAGCCCGGTATCTGACAACAGATGACCGCTCTCAGCGGCTCCGCCGCAGGTAAACATAGTAGGCGCCTTCTCCACCGTGGCTGATATGAGCGGGCGTCACTTGCAGAACCGCCTGCGCCAAGGGAGGCAAGGCCAACCATTGCGGCACCTTGTGGCGCAGCACTCCGCGCGGTACCGGCATCGGGCCGGGCTCGTCGCGGTCCTTACCCTTACCGGTCACCACCAGCACCAGCCGCCTTCCTGAAGCCTGAGACGACAGAATGAAACGTGTCAGGGCAGGGTGCGCGGTGTCGATCCTCATCCCATGCAAGTCCAGTTTACCTTCTGGCTTGATTTTGCCGCGCTTCATCTTGCGGAATGATTTTTCATCCATCTGCAGCGGATTGCTTGCCAGACTTCGGACAAGCGAAGGTTTCAGATCATTTTTTGCCGGTTTGAGCTTTGCACGGCTCCCAACCTCGAACGGCGCCAGGCGCGGCTCCGGCTGCTTGGCCGGTTTCGGCTTCGGCATTGGAAGAGCAGGCGGCGCGGAATGTGCACCCGGATGCAGACGCTCGGTGTGCTTCACAACCTTATGCCAGAGCTCGATCTCTTCTCCTGTAAGTTTCCGCCGTGTCATTTAAAGATCTTCCGGAAGCATCGCATAGGCCCGCTGGATCGGCAGCAGCACCACCATCCGGCCCGGGTCTTTCATTGTGCCAGCGGTTTCGCCGGCCGCGTCGCCGGTGCCTACAAAGATATCTGCCCGCTGAGCGCCCTTGATGGCAGAGCCGGTGTCCTGCGCCACCATCAGCCGGCGCAGCGGCATGTGGCCGTCCTTTTCCACCCAGACAGGCGCCCCCAGCGGGGTATAGGCGGGATCGGCGGCAATTGTGCGCATCGGCGTGACCGAGCGGTTCATGGCGCCAAGCGGCCCCTTGGAGGCCGCCACTTTGCGCACCTCGCGGAAGAACACATAGGACGGATTGTGAAACAGCAGTTCCTTGCCGTCCGCGGGGTTGCGCCGGACCCAGGACTTGATCACCTGGGCGCTGACCTGATGGGCGTTGTAGACACCGCGGCGCACCAGTTCCTTGCCGATGGATTTATAGGGGTGGCCGTTTGCGCCCCCGTATCCCACGCGGATCATAGAACCATCCGGCAGCCGGATACGCCCTGAACCCTGGATTTGAAGGAAGAACAGTTCCACCGGGTCATCGACCCAGGCAATTTCCAGCCCGCGACTCTGCATCACATCGCTGGTCAAAATATCCCGTCGCGGCAACCACAAATCCGTGGCGCGCGCTTCGGGCGGCATTTTGTAAACAGGATAACGGAAGCGTCCCGTAGGATAGCGCGAACCGCTGAGCTCCGGTTCGAAATAGCCGGTGAACAGGGCAGGGCTGCCGTCTTCAATCAGGACCGGGCGGAAAAACAGCTCGAAGAACGCCTTTGCGCCGTTTGGCGACTGGGAGCGCGCAGCGTTGCACAGGGCCAGCCAGTCAGGGTCTTTCAGGTCCTGGCATGTTCCAAGGAAAACCTGCAGCGCGGTGGCGTGGTCATCTTCGGCCCAGCCGTCAAGCTGGGTAAAGTCCAGAAGGCTGGACACAGTTTCGGACTGCGCCCCGGAGGCGGTCATCGCGGCGGCTGCAATTGCAGCCGCCCCAAGTGCCCCCCGAAGCGCAGCAATCATGCGTCCGTCGCAACAAGCTGCCAATTGGGGTCGTCGCTACCCATGGTGCGGGCAAAGACCCAGGTGTCTTTCTGGCGCTTCACTGCTTTCGGATCGCCCTCGACGATGTCTCCGCCGCGATCGCGCACGACAGATGTCAACTCACCCACGAACCGCATGGTGATCTCCGCACGACCCGACTGCGCATCGAATTGCGCGTCAGCCAAAGTGGTTTCGCGCACTCCGATGAATTCGGCTTCGATCTTGTACCCCTGATCTTCCCGTTGAGCGACCGCTTCAACGAAGCTTTCGAAAACATCCTCAGCCAGGAACGGCTGGATATCATCCAGGTTACCATGCTCGAAACCCATCAGGATCATTTCATAGGCACCGCGAGCGCCTTGAACAAATTCCTGAACCTGAAACGACGGCTCGGCCCGCTTCATCGCAGCCAGCGCCTGCGCCTGGGAACTGCCTTCAGCCACATAATCGGTAATATCGCGGTCCGGCCCCCCTTCAATCACTTCCAGATCCGGGCGGCGGCTTTTGGTTTCGGGTTTCGGCAGCGGCGGTTTTTCAAACCCTTCGCGTGTTCCCAGCACGCTTTTCAAGCGCAGGATCAGAAACACAGCGATACCGGCCAGAACCAAAAGCTGAATCACAGGCGACTCCATGGATACCTCATGCTAGGCGTTCGTGCTTTGTTTGAAACCAAAGCGGTCAGACCTTATGTAGGTGACGGGCGGGGGCAAGTCTACCGCCCGGGTGTATGATCGCAAGGAAACCCGCATGTATCTCTTCCTGGCCTTTCTGATGGTTCCCATCATTGAAATTGCTTTGTTTATTCAGGTTGGCAGTGCCATCGGCCTTTGGCCGACCCTGGCCATCGTGGTGCTGACCGCGGTGCTGGGCACCTGGCTTGTCAAAACTCAGGGGCGCATGGCGATGGTTCAATTGCGGTCGTCGTTCCAGCAGTTATCCGATCCGGCGGAGCCGCTGGCCCACGGGGCGATGATCCTGTTTGCCGGCGCTCTGCTGCTGACGCCCGGCTTCTTCACCGATGCAGCAGGCTTTGCACTGCTGGTGCACCCGGTGCGTCTGGCAGTCTACCGTTTTCTCCGTGCCCGGGTCACAGTGGCGCATTTCCAGATGGGACCCGGCAGCATGCAGGGCCGCCACTATCCCGGAACCGCGGGGCAGCCGGAAGACGTCATCGACGGAGACTATGAAGATGTGACCCCGGGCCGCCGTCCGACCCGCCCCTCGGCCTGGGTAGACGGCCCCCGTTGAGCTGTTCGGACCAAGCTGCTAAGCACGGTCCAAAGCATATTTTCAGGAGTATCCCGATGGCCGAAAACGGCGAAGCCCAGCAGCAGCCGCAGGTCCAGATGAACATTCTGGGCCAGTTCATCCGCGACATGTCGTTCGAAAACGTGATGGCGCAAAAAGGCACCGGCGGTGAGGTTCAGCCCGACGTCAGCGTGCAGGTGAACCTGGATGCCAAGAAGCGCTCGGCCGAGAACCAGTATGAGGTGGTCACCAAGCTGACCGTCGAATCCAAGAACAAGGAAAGCGGCAACGTCCTGTTCGTGCTGGAGCTGGAATATGTCGGCGTGTTCAACATCGTCGGCGTTCCGGAAGACCAGCTGCACCCGTTCCTGCTGATCGAATGCCCGCGCATGACCTTCCCGTTCCTGCGCCGCATCGTGTCGGACGTGACCCGCGACGGCGGCTTCCCTCCGCTGAACTTGGATAACATCGACTTCGTGGCGATTTACCGCAACGAGCTGACCCGCCGCCAATCCGAAGCGGCAGCAGCAACACCCACGCAGTAAGGCTTTTCATTCTGAAACTGAAAACGCCGCTGAATTCAGCGGCGTTTTTTTTCGGTCTACTTCAGGATCAAGTGGCCTTCCACAACGCATCATCGCCCATCTTTCCGATAAAGGCCTCATGCGCCGCCAGTTCTTCAGGTGTGATCCGCGGCGGCAGCGGCGCCTGCCGCGGGGCAGGGCGCCAATCGTCCTCGACCTGGGCAGTGCTTGAAGATGCCGTTTGCGTTGACAGCCCGAAATCAGGCTGCCGCCCGCCAATCAGCTCTAGATAGACATCTGCCAGGATCTCGGAATCGAGCAGGGCCCCGTGCAAAGTCCGGTTGGAGTTGTCGATGTTGAAGCGGCGGCACAGCGCATCCAGCGTCGCCGGCGAGCCCGGAAACCGCTGCCGGGCCATCGCCAGTGTATCGATGGCCTGTTCCATCGGCAGCTTTGGCAGCCCCATCCAGTCCAGCTCGGCATTCAGAAACTTCATGTCAAAGCTGGCATTATGAATGACGAGCTTGGAGTCCTGGACAAAATCGAGGAATTTCTGGCCCACCTTGGCGAACACAGGTTTGTCCCGCAGTGTTACCGCACCGGGTTCGGGTTTCTGAGGCGGCTCCAGCAGATCCGGGCCGATACCGTGGACAGAAAAGGCTTCCGCAGGCATCGAGCGTTCCGGGTTGATGTAAACGTGAAACGTTTCTCCGGTTGGCATGTGGTTGAAGAGTTCCACCGCCCCGATTTCAACGATCCGGTCGCCGGAAAACGGGTCAAACCCGGTGGTTTCGGTATCAAGAACGATTTCACGCACGGCTCATTTTGCTCCTGATATCTGCGAGGATCTCTATCACCTGTGCCTCGGCGTGTCCGAGCGTGTCCGTCTCGATCACATAATCGGCGCGGGCCATCTTCTCCTCAATCGGCATCTGTTTTTGCAGGATATGCCGGAACTGCTCAAGCGTCATTGTTCCGCGCGCAAGAACCCGCTCCTGCTGGGTCTTTGCATCCACCGTCACGCAGGCCACGGCATCCATTTCGGAATTGCCGCCGGTTTCAAACAAGAGAGGGATGTCAAAGACCAGAACGTCGCTCTGCGCCTGTGCCCTGAACGCTGCCCGGTCCAGCGCGACAAGGGGGTGCACGATCGCTTCGATCTGCTTTAAGGCCTGCGGATTTGCACCGATGATCCGTTTCAGCGCAGCACGGCAGACCTCTCCGTTCTCGATGGCGTCCGGAAATGCGGCTGCCATCGGCTGAATGGCGCCGCCGCCCTTGCCATAGAGCCGGTGAACGGCCGCATCCGCGTCCCAAACCGCGCAGCCCTGATCGGCAAACAACTTTGCCGTTGTGCTCTTGCCCATGCCGATGGAGCCGGTGAGGCCGAGGCTGAAACTCATCTCAGCGCCGCCGCCCGTGTCGCGGCATCCACCTCCGGCCGGTGGCCGAACCAGCGTTCGAACCCGGGCACGGCCTGATGCAGAAGCATGCCGAGCCCGTCGACCACCGTGCAGCCGGCCTCCTCTGCCGTTTGCAGGAGGTCCGTCTTGAGGGGAGCATAGATCAGGTCCGTCACAACAGCACTGGCCTGTAGACCGTCCAGGGGCACCCGAAGGCGCGGCTTACCCACCATACCAAGAGAGGTGGTGTTCACGATCAGCTTTCCTTCCTCGATGGCGTTGCCGGCCTGGACCCAATCCACAACCCGGATCAGGTTGCCAAAATCCTTCTGCAGCTGGTCCGCCCGTTCACGGGTGCGGTTGCTCAGCAGGATCTCCGGCACGCCGGCTTCCATGAGCGAAGCAATCACCGCCCGGCAGGCCCCGCCGGCGCCCAGAACAACGGCAGGCCCGGACTTCGGATCCCAGTCCGGCGCCCCCTGATGGAGGTTGGTAATGAAGCCATAGCCGTCCGTATTGTCAGCCAAGATCGTTCCGTCCTTGCGGAAAATCAGAGTATTAGCGGCACCGATCAGCTTGGCCCGGTCAGTCACCTTGTCAGCAATCTCCATCACCGCCTCCTTGTGCGGAATGGTGACATTAGCCCCTACAAACCCCATCTTGGGCATCGCCCGGATGGTTTCAGCCAAATCCTCAGGTTCCACGTGCATGGGGACATAGTAGCCAGCAATGCCATGTGTTTTCAGCCAGTGCCCGTGCAGCTGCGGGGACTTGGAATGCGCTACCGGACAGCCGATCACGCCGGCGAGCGGGATTTTTGCGTCTGTCATTGCTCGATTACCCCTTGCAGTCCGAGGTAACTGATAAGCTCCATCAGCGGCAATCCCAAGACATTAAAGTAACTGCCCTCGATGGAAGCGAATAGCCGCACGCCTTCTTCCTCCAGCTTGTACGCTCCCACAGCATGGCGGATGCTGTCCCAATTCCGTGCAACATAGTCTTCCAGATAGGCGTCAGAGCATTTGCGCATCACCAGCCTGACCTGCCCGACATGACGCCAGATCGGCTCACCATCCCGATAGATCACGGCTGCCGACAACAGCATATGCCGCTTGCCCCGCATCTCTTTCAGCTGGGCCAGCGCAACCTCTTCACTTGCCGGCTTGGAGAGAAGTTTTCCTTCAAAATCAAGAACCTGATCACATCCAAGCACAATCCTTCCCGGATGTTTACTGCTGATCTTGCGCGCCTTGGCTTCTGCCAGCGCATCGGCGATGTCCCTAGGCGGCGCTTCTTCTGCCAGCAGCGCGGCCTTGACCGCCTGCTCATCGAGACGCGGGACATCCGTTTCGAATTTGATCCCGGCCTGGCGCAGCAGATGCGCCCGGATTTCGGAACCAGAAGCCAGCACTATGTGGGCAGTCATGTGGAAAACCCCGTGGGAAAGAAGCAGACGGTTTCAGGACGTTTTGTATGGTTTTCCGCGCTCAAGTAAAGACTCCAGGGGTTGACGCAAATTCCGGGATTCAGCCCGCTGAGTCGTCCTTTGTGAGTCAGGATAACTTTGAATCCGTGGATATGCCGGCTCTCCCCGGATCATCCCGCTGTTATCCCCAAGCACGGGAAGGTAAAGACATCCTTAACGCGCCTTATTTTCCTGGCGCCGGCAAGGAAACCAGGACTTTTGTCCCATCCAAGCTGGAATCTTATCCATACTGGGGATAAGCGGAGGAGGATTCACTTATCCACCGGATTCCACGCACACTACAAAAACATCATCCTTCTAATATTCATTTAATTATTAGGGTGATCAGATCTGACCCGGAAGAACTGCCCATGGACCTAAGCAACGTGATGTTCACGCTTTACCCATATGCCAAGTCGCTGCACATCATGGCCGTGCTCAGCTGGATGGCGGGTCTTTTCTATCTCCCCCGTCTGTTCGTGTATCACGTGGAGCAGGCTGAGAATGTGCAAGAAGCAGTCCCGATCTTCCTTACCATGGAGGAGAAGCTCCTCAGGATCATCATGCGCCCTGCCATGTATGTGTCCTGGGCCGCAGGGCTATTCATAGTACTGACGCCAGGGATTGTTGACTGGAGCTATGTCTGGCCCTGGACCAAGGGCGCGTCGGTTATCGTGATGACCTGGTTCCATCATTGGCTGCAGTTCCGCTACCGCGATTTCAAGAAAGGCCAGAACAGGCTGACGGGAAGGCAGTTCAGGCTGATGAACGAAGTGCCCACAGTGCTGATGCTGGTGATTGTGGTATCCGTCATCTTCAAATTCTAGCTCAGAGGCGCGGAAACAGGCCAAGCAGCGCCGGAACACTTGCAGCCGGCGTTTGACTCACCTGAAGCGAGTCCCTATGTATGGCTTCCAACGGGCCCGTCCGGGCATACCGTGTTTTCCAAACCTGTCGTGTGACCGACCCCCGGCTGATCGGGGAGTAGAGGCCGTATCTATATGACCGTGCAATCCCTGAACCTGTCCGATCTCAAGGCAAAAAGCCCCAAAGCGCTGCTGGCGATGGCCGAGGAGCTGGAGATCGAAAACGCCTCGACCATGCGCAAGGGCGAGATGATGTTCCAGATTCTGCGGGAACGCGCGGATGAAGGCTGGGACATTGGCGGCGATGGAGTGCTGGAAGTGCTGCAGGACGGATTCGGCTTCCTGCGTTCGCCCGAGGCGAACTACCTGCCCGGCCCGGACGACATCTATGTTTCGCCTGACATGATCCGCCAGTACTCCCTGCGCACCGGGGATACGGTCGAAGGCCAGATCAAGGCGCCGCTGGAATCGGAGCGGTATTTCGCACTGACCAATGTCACCAAAATCAATTTCGAGGATCCTGAAAAAGCGCGCCACAAGATCGCTTTTGACAACCTCACACCGCTGTACCCGGATGAGCGCCTGAAGATGGAGATCGAGGATCCTACCATCAAGGACCGCTCCGCCCGGGTGATCGACCTGGTGGCCCCCATCGGCAAGGGCCAGCGGTCGCTGATCGTGGCGCCGCCGCGCACTGGTAAGACGGTGATCTTGCAGAACATCGCGCACTCGATCGAGAAGAACCACCCGGAGTGCTACCTGATCGTGTTGCTGATCGACGAACGCCCGGAAGAGGTGACCGACATGCAGCGTTCGGTGAAGGGCGAGGTTGTCTCCTCGACCTTCGACGAGCCGGCGACGCGCCACGTGGCGGTATCGGAAATGGTCATCGAAAAGGCCAAGCGCTTGGTGGAGCATAAGCGAGATGTTGTGATTCTTCTCGACTCGATCACAAGACTTGGTAGGGCTTTCAACACCGTCGTGCCGTCCTCGGGCAAGGTTCTGACTGGTGGTGTTGACGCTAACGCGCTGCAGCGCCCCAAGCGCTTCTTTGGTGCAGCCCGGAATATTGAGGAGGGCGGTTCGCTCACCATCATCGCCACCGCGTTGATCGACACCGGCAGCCGCATGGACGAGGTGATCTTTGAAGAATTCAAGGGCACAGGCAACTCGGAGATCGTACTGGACCGCAAGATCGCCGACAAACGCGTGTTCCCTGCGATCGACATCCTCAAATCCGGCACCCGGAAAGAGGACCTGCTGGTCGACAAAGGCGATCTGGCCAAGACCTTTGTGTTGCGCCGGATCCTGAACCCGATGGGCACAACAGATGCGATTGAGTTCCTGCTGTCGAAGCTGAAACAGACAAAGTCGAATTCCGAATTCTTCGATTCGATGAATACCTGACCCGGGCCGGCAAGAGAGAAGGGCCACCCCATGGACACGATCTTTGCGCTGGCCACTGCCCAAGGCAAGGCTGGGGTTGCGGTGATCCGCGTCTCCGGCCCCTTGGCTCTTGCAGCCGGCGAACGGCTGTGCGGCGGGGATCTGCCGGCGAGAGGCACAAGCCTGCGAATACTGAAAGACGAATCAGGCGATCGTCTGGATGAGGCACTGGTATTGTGCTTTACAGCGCCAAACAGCTTTACGGGTGAAAATACCGTTGAATTTCAAACACATGGAAGTACGGCAGTAGTTTCCGCTGTGCTTGATTCGCTAGCGCGAATCGAAGGTTTGCGGATGGCCGAACCGGGAGAATTTACCCGTCGCGCACTGGAGAACGGCAATCTGGATCTTGCCCAGGTCGAAGGTCTTGCCGACCTGATTGATGCTGAAACCGAGGCGCAGCGCAAACAGGCGCAAGTCATCCTTGCGGGCGGGTTAGGAAAATTGGCTGAGTCTTGGCGCGAAAAGTTGATTCGCGCCGCATCACTGATCGAAGTGACCATCGATTTTGCAGATGAGGAAGTTCCGGTCGACGTAACCCCTGAAGTTTCCAATCTGCTGGCGGACGTTCAAGCCGGCCTTGAAAGCGAGACAGCGGGCGTCAAAATAGCGGAACGGATACGCAGCGGTTTCGAGGTGGCAATTGTTGGGGCTCCAAACGTCGGAAAATCCACTCTTCTAAATGCTCTGGCCGGCAGACAGGCCGCCATTACTTCGGAATTTGCTGGTACCACCCGCGATATCATTGAAGTGCGCATGGATTTGGGTGGTTTGCCCGTTACTTTGTTGGACACAGCCGGGTTGAGGGAAACCGAAGATCATGTTGAAGGTATCGGGATTGCTCTAGCGCGACAACGCGCTGAGGATGCTGACCTGCGGGTATTCCTTGCTGAGGACCATGAACTTCTGGATGTGGAAATGCGCGCCGGCGATATCCGGTTAAGGCCGAAGGCGGATTTGCGAATGGATCAGGCAAATGCAGTCTCGGGACGGTCAGGGCAGGGGGTCGACCATTTGATCGACCATATTTCCTCTGTCTTGAAGACCCGTTCAGCACAGGCAGGCATTGCTACCCGCGCCCGACATCGGGACGCCATGCTCTCCGCTCAGATCAGCCTGACCGAGGCGCAGGACATCCTGAAGCGCGGTCCTGAGTTTTATGATATAGCTGCCGAAGAGATGCGCTCGGCAATCCGAGCGCTTGAAATGCTGGTTGGCCGGATTGGGGTTGAAAATCTTCTGGATGAAATCTTCTCGAGTTTCTGTCTAGGGAAATAAAGGAGTGTTTCACGTGAAACATTCATCTTATGACGTGATTGTTGTCGGTGGCGGCCATGCGGGCACAGAGGCCGCCCATGCAGCTGCCCGGATGGGAGCTGAAACGGCTTTGATCACCTTGAGCCGTAGCGGCATCGGCGTGATGTCTTGCAACCCGGCAATCGGCGGGTTGGGGAAAGGCCATCTCGTCAGGGAAATTGATGCCATGGATGGCGTAATGGGTCGTGTTGCCGATCTCGCCGGCATTCAGTTCCGTCTGCTGAACCGTAGAAAAGGACCTGCGGTGCAAGGCCCAAGGGCGCAATCCGACAGGAAAATCTACCAGTGGGAAATGCTTCGCCTGACGGAGCAGCAAGAAAATCTCGACATTATTGAGGGGGAGGTGACCGACTTCCTCATGAGTGGGGGTTCCGTTTCTGGCGTGATATTGGCGGACAGCAGTGAGATTTCAGCCAAATCCGTCATTCTGACATCCGGAACCTTTCTGCGCGGTGTGATCCATATTGGGGACATTTCCAAACCTGGCGGCCGCATGGGGGATAAACCCTCGGTCAAACTGGCCGAACGACTCGACAGTTTCAATTTGCCGCTAGGCCGCTTGAAAACCGGCACGCCGCCGCGGTTGGACGGGCGCACCATCAATTGGGATATCCTAGACACGCAACCCGGGGATGATGACCCTGTTTTCTTTTCGTTTCTGACAACTTCCTTAAACGCAAAACAGGTGTCTTGCGGCATCACCCATACAAACGACAAAACGCATGAGATAATCCGGGGAAACCTGGATCGCTCCGCAATGTATGGAGGGCATATCGAGGGGGTGGGCCCAAGGTATTGTCCATCGATTGAAGACAAAATAGTCCGTTTTGCTGAGAAGGACTCCCACCAGATATTTCTGGAGCCAGAAGGGGTTTCTGATCACACGGTATACCCCAATGGCATCTCTACCAGCCTGCCTGTAGATGTTCAGGAAGCTTATGTGCGGTCAATCCGCGGGTTGGAGCGGGCTGTCATTCTTCAGCCGGGCTACGCAATCGAGTACGACTATGTGGATCCCCGCGCGCTCCAGATGGATTTGTCACTGAAAGACATTCCGGGCCTCTACTTGGCGGGACAGATCAATGGCACAACGGGGTATGAAGAAGCGGCGGCCCAGGGACTCGTCGCAGGCCTTAATGCAGCGAGACGGGCAAAAGGCGAGGGTCCGGCGTCGTTCAGCCGCTCTAACAGTTACATCGGGGTCATGATCGACGACCTGACAACAAATGGTGTGACTGAACCCTACAGGATGTTCACTTCGCGCGCCGAATTCCGTTTATCATTGAGAGCGGATAACGCGGATCAGAGGCTAACCCCTGCAGCTATCGATTTGGGCTGCGTGGGGGAGGAGCGGAGAGTTTCCTTCTTGGAGAAGAGTGAGGATTTGGGAGCGGCACGCCAGGTGCTGGTATCGCAAACATTCACCCCTAAGCAAATTTCAGCAGCGGGGATCCGGGTCAATCAGGACGGCAACCGGAGGAACGGACTGGATCTGCTCGCTTTTCCCGATGTTTCGTTTGAGGATGTGGTTCGGCTGATGCCTGAGTTGGAAGAGGTCACTGCTGTCATTCGCCGACAGATGGAACGTGATGCGCTGTACGCTAACTACATCGCGCGGCAGGAGCGGGAGGTTTCTGTCATGAAGCGTGATGAAGGCCATGTGATCCCGAAGGATTTCATCTATGGCAGCATTGAAGGTCTTTCCAAGGAGTTGCAGCAGAAACTGTCGCACGCGCGCCCGGAGACTTTGGCTCAGGCAGCTCGGATTGATGGTATGACACCTGCCGCACTTGCTCTCATATTGGCTTACCTCCGAAAGGAAAAGGTTCGGCAGGAGAGGTCTGCATGAGCGGCAATCAACTGCTGGAAAGGCTCCATGTTTCACGTGAAACATTAGAGCGTCTGGAAATCTTTGAAAGTGTCATTCGGAAATGGAATCCGACGATAAATCTGGTTTCCAAGTCCAGCCTCGACCAGCTTTGGACACGTCATATCGCAGATTCAATTCAAGTGTTTCGCTGCACATCGTCGCCGCAGCATTGGGTTGATATAGGAAGTGGCGGGGGATTTCCGGGGCTTATCGTTGCTCTTATGGCAGTGGAGGAAGCACCTGACATGAAGGTTACGCTAATTGAGAGTGATCAGAGAAAGTCAGCATTTCTCCGCAATGCCGCGCGTGAATGCGGCGTTCCGATTTCAGTTCTTTCGAAGCGAATCGAACACGTTGATCGTCAATCGGCAGATGTTTTATCTGCCCGTGCCCTGGCCGATCTGAGCGATCTTCTGGGGTTTGCGGAGCGGCACCTGGCGGAGGATGGCGTTGCGCTGTTTCCAAAGGGCGGGAGCTGGAAAAAAGAAGTGGATAACGCGCGGCAGCAATGGCGGTTCGCGTTGGAAACAGCTAAAAGTTTGACTGAGCCAGAAGCAGTAATCCTGAAAATCAGGGGAGTTGAACGTGTCTGATTATTCCCGCCCGGAGGGGCCTCGTATCATCGCGGTCGCAAACCAGAAAGGCGGAGTGGGGAAGACAACAACAGCCATTAACTTGGCAGCGGCACTGGTTGAATGCGGTCTTCGGGTTCTGGTTGTAGATCTGGACCCGCAAGGTAACGCTTCTACCGGTCTCGGAATTGAACCTTCCGACCGCGACCTGACAACGTATGACTTGCTGGTCGAGGACGCCTCCCTGGTGGATGTTATCCGGCAGACTGAAATCGAGGATCTGTGCATCATCCCGGCTACTGTTGATCTCAGTTCCGCTGATATTGAACTGTTCACCAATGAAAAGCGCAGTTTTCTTTTGCACGATGCGTTGCGGCAGACGGCAATGGATAAATACGATTGGGACTATGTACTGATTGACTGTCCACCGTCGCTGAACCTGTTGACCGTTAATGCAATGGTTGCAGCCCATTCGGTACTGGTTCCCTTGCAAAGCGAGTTTTTCGCATTGGAAGGGGTTACGCAGTTGATGCTCACGATCCGGGAAGTGCGGCAGTCAGCAAATCCAGACCTGCGTATCGAAGGTATCGTTCTGACTATGTTTGACCGGCGAAACAACCTGTCTCAGCAGGTTGAACAGGATGCCCGAGATAACCTGGGAGACCTGGTGTTTCAAACAAAAATCCCGCGGAATGTGCGTGTCAGCGAAGCGCCTTCATATGCGCAGCCAGTACTGAATTACGATACCAACTCATTGGGCGCTCAGGCCTACCGCGCTCTGGCTGAAGAAATCCTGAATAAACATCACAAGATAGCGGCGTAAATGCAGAATATTGACCGGAGGCAATCATGGCAGACAAAAAGACAAAACCGCGCGGGCTGGGCAGGGGATTGTCGGCGTTGATGGCAGATGTGAACCCTGCGCCGGTAAGCACGCAGGCCGAGGCACCGCGGAACGCAGAGGTGCTGGTACCTATCGAAAATGTCATCGCAAACCCGAACCAGCCGCGGCGGCAGTTTCTTCAGGAAGATCTTGATGACCTGACGGCATCCATCAAGGAAAAGGGGGTTTTGCAGCCATTGATCGTGCGGCCCCGGTCCGGTGGTAAGTACGAGATTGTGGCTGGCGAACGGCGCTGGCGTGCATCCCAGGCTGCCCAGTTGCATGAAGTGCCTGTTCTGATCCGTGATTACTCGGACCTGGAGATGATGGAAGTTGCCATCATTGAAAACATCCAGAGATCCGACTTGAACGCGATGGAAGAGGCGCAGAGTTACAAGCAGCTGATGGAGAAGTTTGGCCATACTCAGGAAAAGATGGCGGAAGCGCTTGGCAAGAGCAGAAGTCATATTGCCAACCTAGTGAGGCTTCTGCACCTTCCTGAAGATGTCCAGGTACTTGTTCAGGAACGGAAACTGTCTGCCGGCCACGCCAGAGCGCTGATCACTTCGGACAACGCCTCAGAGCTGGCCGTTAAGATTGTGAAAGGCGGTTTGTCTGTTCGGGCGACTGAGGCGCTTGTTAAGAAAGATGCCGCAGGTATTCAGGGGGGCAGCGCGAAGAAAGCCAGGAAATCTCCTGAGAAGGATGCCGATACCCGGGCCCTGGAAGGCGATCTTTCTGCCATGCTGAAGATGAAGGTTTCAATTGATCACAAGCCTGGCGGCGAAGCCGGTACAATAACGATCAACTATGAAAACCTGGATCAGCTGGATGAGCTCTGCAATATGCTCAGCCGTTAGGGCGGGTCCAAATAAAAAGTAGGACGGCTGACAAGACCACTGCTTGGATACCCAGGACATTACCAGGCGCACCAAGCAGGAGGGACAGGCTGAAGACAGCGGCAATCGAAACGGTTGCCGCCTTTTTTGCGGCTGGCCGGATGGCACCGTTATTTCGCCAATCCGTGATCAATGGTCCAAAGACCCCGTGCGCTACAATCCAGTTGTGCAATCGCTCAGATGAGTTGGCAAAGAAGAAGGCGGCTAGAAGCAGGAAAGGGACAGTCGGAAGCAGGGGGAGGACGATTCCGATGGCGGCCAAGGCTACGCATAACAATCCCAAGCTGGCATAGAGGAAACGCATTGCATTAATCCATTAATAGTTCGCGGAGCACCGCATTTAGAACCGTGCGGCCTTGGGAGGTCACGCAAAGCCGCTGGTCTGAAATAGTCACCATGCCCAGTTGTGCAAGGTGTTGAAGCCGTTCCTCCGGAAAGTTCCGGCCGGAAATCTGACTATAGCGTACCATATCCACACCCTCGGAGAGCCGCATGCCCATCATCAAGTATTCGGCTACCGCATCTTCCGGGCTTAACATCTCCCGCAGAGACTCACCATTGCCTTTGCTTACAGCGTCCAGCCAAGCGCCCGGGGCTAAGTGCGTTTCAGTTGCATAGCGGATACCCTTCAAGGTCAGGCGGCCGTGGGCCCCCGGACCTATGCCAGCGTAGTCCCCATAGCGCCAGTAAATCAGATTGTGCCGTGATTCAGATCCTGGTGTGGCATGGTTAGAAATTTCATAGCCGGCCATTCCATGATCGGCACATATGTCCTGCGTTGCCAAGTACATATCGGCCGCGGTGTCGTCTTCAGGCAGGCCACGCAGCTTCCCGCGGGCATACCGGTCTCCAAATGCAGTGCCGTCTTCGATTGTTAGCTGGTAGAGAGACAGGTGGTCAATTGCCATAGAGAGAGCTTCGCGAAGCTCCGACTTCCAGGCGGCAAGCGTCTGTCCCTGGCGGGCGTAAATAAGATCAAAGCTTACCCGGTCAAAACAGGATCGGGCTACTTCAAAAGCGGATTTTGCTTCGCAAACACTGTGGATGCGTCCAAGCCGGCGCAAGTCCTCGTCATTCAACGCCTGAATGCCCATGGAGATCCTGTTGACGCCGGCGTCACGGTAGCCTGCAAACCGGCCGGCCTCAACGGACCCTGGGTTCGCTTCAAGTGAAATCTCTATATCGTTGGCAAATGGCCAGATTTCACGTGTTCTTTCGATGACAGCCGCCACAGTATCAGGCTGCATCAGGGACGGAGTGCCGCCGCCGAAGAAAATGGAGTTCAACACCCGGCCTGAGAGTTGTTCCGAGAGTCTGTCAAGTTCGCTAAGGTAGGCTCTAACCCATAACTTCTGATCTATTTTCGAAGAAACATGGCTGTTGAAATCGCAATAGGGGCATTTGGCCTGGCAAAAGGGCCAATGCACATAGAGGCCAAAGCCTCCATTACGCCAGTCATCCACCGAAACAGCCCTGGACGAATTTAGCGACAGCTTTGCCGCGGTGGCTGATCTTGTTCTTCTCCGCTGGATCCATTTCCGCGCAAGTGATGCTGTAGCCGTCCGGCTGGAACATCGGATCGTAGCCAAACCCGTGCTCGCCGCGGATCGGCCAGACCAGCTGGCCGGGCATAACTCCTTCGAACACCTCATCATGCCCGTCAGGCCAGGCAATGACCAGAGTACAGCGGAATTGGGCTGTGCGGGGGGGGGTGGCACCGGCCGCGTTCAGCTCGTCATTGGCGCGGGTCATTGCCATTTTAAAGTCGCGGCCTGCCGGAGTTTCAGCCCAGTCTGCGGTGTATACGCCCGGGGCGCCGTTCAAAGCATCTATGGTGATGCCGGAGTCATCTGAGAGAGCAGGCAGTCCGGTGGCTTTAGCGGCTGCATGGGCTTTGATGCGCGCGTTGCCGACAAAGGTATCTTCGGTTTCTTCCGGTTCCGGGAGGTCCATCTCGCCGGCACCGACAACGTCGACGCCAAATGGAGCGAGGATTTCACGGATTTCGCTCAGCTTTCCCTTGTTGTGGGTGGCGACAAGCAGTTTGCCGCCTTCCAGTTTCCGGGTCATTTGCAGGCGGCCTTCTGCATTTCTGCCAGTTCGCTTGTTCCCTTGGCAGCAAGGTCCATCAGCTGGTTCATCTGATCGCGGGAGAACACCGATCCTTCGGCAGACATTTGCACTTCAATCAGCTTGCCGGAGCCGGTCATAATGAAGTTGCCATCGACACCAGCCTCGGAATCCTCGGGGTAGTCCAGGTCGAGCACCGGCTGGCCTGCATAGATACCGCAGGAGACAGCGGAGACCGGATCCATCAGAGGATCGATCTGCACGTCGCCGGCCTTCATCAGCTTGTTGACGGCCAGGCGCAGTGCCACCCAGCCGCCGGTGATGGAGGCGCAGCGGGTTCCGCCGTCGGCCTGAAGCACGTCACAATCCACAGTAATCTGGCGCTCACCCAGAGCGACGCGGTCCACGCCGGCCCGCAGCGCACGGCCGATCAGGCGCTGGATCTCCACGGTGCGGCCGCCCTGTTTGCCCGAGGCTGCTTCACGGCGCATCCGAGTGTTGGTGGCACGGGGCAGCATGCCGTATTCGGCAGTTACCCAGCCCAGTCCTGTACCTTTGATGAACGGCGGCACGCGGTCTTCGATGGTTGCTGTGCACAGGACGTGGGTGTCGCCCGCCTTGATCAGGCAGGAGCCCTCGGCGTGTTTGGTGAAGCCGGTCTCGATCGAGACAGGGCGCATTTCGTTCAATTCTCGTCCAGAGGGTCGCATGGCACATCCTTTGTTTGCTGGCTCGGGGATAGCCCCCGGATGCAGGGCTGTGCAAGCCCGATTGACCTTTTCGCCCGCTGCTCTTTAGTGACATCCTGACTCCGGCTCCCTATGTTGAGTCCGGAAAATTACGCTGGAAGGCTGATGAGCGATCCGAACAACATTCTGAAGGATTTGAACGACCGTTCGCGGGAAGTGTTCCGGACGGTGGTGGAAAGCTATTTGGCGAGTGGAGATCCGGTGGGAAGCCGCACTCTGACCCGGTCACTGAGTGAGAAAGTGAGTGCGGCAACGGTCCGTAACGTGATGCAGGATCTGGAGTATCTTGGTCTGTTGGACAGTCCGCATGTCAGCGCTGGCAGGGTGCCGACGCAACTGGGATTGCGGATGTTTGTGGATGGGCTTCTCGAAGTGGGCGACCTCAATGCTCAGGACCGTGAGAAGATCGATGCAACGCTGGGCCGCAATGCAGGAAACGTAGGCGGAATGATGGACCGCGTCGGCGCTGCGCTGTCTGGAGTGACGCAAGGCGCGTCGCTGGTTCTGACACCCAAGCATGAGGCCGAGATCAGGCATATCGAGTTCGTGTCTCTCGCGCACGACAGGGCTTTGGTGGTGCTGGTGTTTTCGGACGGCCATGTGGAAAACCGCCTGTTCACCCCACCTCCGGGGCAGACGCCAAGCTCGATGCGGGAGGCAGCGAACTTTCTGAACGCGCTGATTGAGGGAAAGACGCTGAGCGAGGTGCAGCGGGAGATACAAAAGGAAATTTCCGCCCGCCGCCAGGAGATCGACAGTCTAGCACATGCTATGATTGAAAGCGGCCTCGCGGTTTGGGAAGACGACGGCAGTGAACAAGCGCGGTTGATCGTGCGCGGGCGGGCGAATCTATTGGCCGAACCCGGCGCAGCGGAAGAGCTTGAGCGGATCCGGACACTGTTTGACGACCTCGAACGCAAGCGCGATATCGCCGAATTTCTGGAACTGACCGAGGAAGGCGAGGGCGTTCGCATTTTTATCGGGTCGGAGAACAAACTTTTCTCACTTTCGGGTTCCTCTTTGGTGGTGTCTCCCTATATGAACGCGGATCGAAAGATCATCGGTGCGGTTGGGGTGATAGGCCCGACGCGCCTGAATTACGGACGGATTGTGCCGATTGTAGACTACACGGCACAGCTGGTCGGCAAACTGTTGTCCGACCGGAGTTAGAGGTGAAACATGGCAGAGCTCAAGGACGAAGATTTTCTGGATGACATCGCCGCCGCCGAGGCTGAAGAGCTGGCGGCTCAAACCGAGGAATTTGATGATGCCTCGCTGGAAATCGATGCGCTCCGGGCAGAACGGGATGAGCTGAAAGACCGCTTCATGCGGGCGCTGGCGGATGCGGAGAACGCCCGCAAGCGCGGCGATAAGGCACGCCGGGAAGCCGAGCAGTACGGCGGGTCCAAGCTGGCCCGCGACATGCTGCCGGTCTATGACAATATGAAGCGCGCGATCGAAGCGGCCACCGATGAGCAGCGCGAAGTTTCCGCTGCCCTGATCGAGGGCGTGGAACTGACCATGCGCTCACTGCTGGGCGTGTTTGAAAAGCATGGCATCCGGATTGTGTCGCCGGAAGTGGGCGATAAGTTCGATCCGCAGGTGCATGAAGCGATGTTCGAGGCACCGGTTCCCGGAACCAAGGCGGGTGAAATCATCCAAGTGTCCGCGGAAGGTTTCATGCTACACGATCGTTTGCTGCGGGCGGCGCAGGTAGGCGTGTCCTCAACCCCAGCCAGCTGACGGACCGGCCCTGGCGGGCCTGTGCTTCCGGCGGGGGAGCTTTTTGAATGTAGAGAGGGCGGGTCCATTAGGATCCGCCTTTTGCTTTAGCCGGAAGCTTCTTTAAGCTTGTAGAGCATATCCAGCGCTTCCCGGGGGGACAGGTCGTCCGGGTGGATGTTGGCCAGAATTTCCTCTGCAGCTGAGGGACCCGAAGGTGCCTTGGGCTGCGGCGGAGGTGCAGCGGCAAAGAGGGGCAGGTCGTCAATCTGGATCTTGGACCCGCCTTCGCGGCTGCCTTGTTCCAGCATGTCGAGGACATCTCGGGCGCGGGCAACAACAGTTGCAGGAAGGCCGGCGAGTTGAGCCACCTGTACACCGTAAGAACGGTCGGCCGCGCCTTTTCGCACCTCGTGGAGGAAAATCACCTCACCCTCCCACTCTTTGACTGCGACGGTCGCGTTATCGACACCTTCGAGTTTGGCGGCCAGCTGGGTCAACTCATGGTAGTGAGTGGCAAAAAGTGCCCGGGAGCGGTTTACTTCATGCAGGTGCTCCAGCGTGGCCCAAGCGATCGACAACCCGTCGTAGGTGGCGGTTCCGCGGCCGATTTCGTCGAGGATCACCAGGGCGCGGTCGTCGGCCTGGTTGAGAATAGCGGCGGTTTCGACCATCTCCACCATGAAGGTAGAGCGGCCGCGGGCCAGGTCGTCGGAAGCGCCGACGCGGCTGAACAGCTGACTGACCAGGCCGATGTGTGCGGCTTCCGCCGGAACATAGCTGCCCATCTGGGCGAGCAGGGCGATCAGCGCGTTCTGGCGCAGGAAGGTCGATTTGCCTGCCATGTTGGGGCCGGTCAGCAGCCAAACAGCGGCACCGTCCTGCGCAGTCAAGTCGCAGTCGTTGGCCACAAAGGTCTCGCCGCCTTGCTGCCGTAGGGCTTGTTCCACGACCGGATGGCGGCCGCCTTCCACATGGAACGCACGGCTGTTGTCGACCTTGGGGCGGGTCCAGTTTTCGCCGCGGGCCAGATCGGCCAGTGCTGTCAGCAAGTCCAGTTCTGCCAGCCCTCGCGCAGCAGTGTTGAGGCGCGCGGCATTGTCCAGAATGGCGCCGGAAAGCCTTGCGTAGAGCCTCTTTTCAATCTCCAGCGCCAGATTTCCCGCGTTCAGAATACGGGTTTCAATCTCGCTCAGCTCCACCGTGGTGAAGCGCACTTGGTTGGCGGTGGTCTGGCGGTGAATGTAGGTCTCGTTCAGCGGTGGCGACATCATCTTGTCCGCGTGGGTCGCGGTGGTTTCGATGAAGTAGCCCAGCACATTGTTGTGCTTGATCTTGAGCGAGGAGACCCCGGTGTGTTCCGCGTATTTCTTTTGCATGGAGGCGATGACCGAGCGGCCTTCGTCACGCAGGGTTCGCGCCTCGTCGAGTTCCGCGTCATACCCGGCGGCGATGAACCCGCCGTCCCGGGCCAGCAGCGGCGGCTCAGCGACAAGCGCGGACTCCAGCAGCGAGAGCAGTTCGTCAAACCCTTGCAGGTCCGAAACCGCGCCGGAAATCAGTGCGGGAAGTTCCATCCCATCGCAGAGGCCTGCTATTACTTCTGCTTGCGAGAGGCCATTGCGGATGGCGGCCAGGTCACGCGGGCCGCCACGCTCCAATGCAAGGCGGGAAAGCGCCCGGTCAAGGTCCGGTGTTTTGCGCAAAGATGTGCGCAGGTCTCCTGCGGTCCGCGTGTGCTCAACTGCAAAATCCAGGGCCGCTAGGCGTTGATGGACTGTGTTCAGATTGCGCGACGGGCTGGAAAGACGCTGTTCCAGCAGCCGGGCGCCGCCGGGGGTGACGGTCCGGTCGACGACTGACAGCAGCGAACCCGCTCGGCCGCCGGACAGCGAGCGGGTCAGTTCCAAGTTGCGGCGGGTGGCGGCATCGATCTGGACCACCCGGTCCTGGGCCTCCTGCTGCGGCGGTTGCAGCAGCGGCAGTTTGCCCTTCTGGGTGATTTCCAGGTAATCGATCAGCGCGCCCATCGCGGACACTTCGGCGCGGGTGAAGGTGCCAAAGCCGTCCAAGGCGCTGACGTTGAACAGGGTGCAAATTCGTTTTTCCGCCGCAGTGCTGTCAAAGCTGGCCTTGCCCAGCGGGGTGAGCGGGATCTTGTATTCATCGGCCAGCGGACGGGCGGCATCATAGGCAGGGCCATCGGCGACAATCAGTTCCGAAGGTGCCAGACGTGCCAATTCGGGCGACAGGCGGACCCGCGCTACCGGCATCACATGAAACGCGCCGGTGGAAATATCAGCCCAGGCCAGCGCAGCCTCATCCCGCAGTTCGGAATAGGAAACCAAGAAGTTGTGGCGCCGCGCCTCCAATAGGGAATCTTCAGTCAGGGTGCCGGGTGTCACCAGCCGCACAACATCGCGTTTCACCACGGACTTGGAGCCGCGTTTCTTGGCCTCGGCAGGGCTTTCCAGCTGTTCGCCGACGGCGACGCGGAAGCCTTTGCGGATAAGCGTCAGCAGGTAGCCTTCGGCGGCATGAACCGGCACACCGCACATCGGGATGTCGTCGCCATTGTGCTTGCCGCGCTTCGTCAGTGCGATGTCCAGCGCCTCAGCAGCGTTCACGGCGTCCTCAAAAAACATCTCGTAGAAGTCGCCCATCCGGTAAAAGAGCAGCGCATCCGGATGCGCTGCCTTGATCTCCAGATACTGCGCCATCATGGGCGTTACGGTCATGAAAAGTCCCCCGGGGTCGTCTTTGCCAGACATCTACAATGGGGGCGGTCCGAGGAAAACCCGGATGTGGCTGCCGCCGGGAACGCCGGCGGCAGCCTGCTGTCAGTAGAGGTTGCGCAGCGTGTCAGGCATCGTGTTGACGATGGACAGCGACAAGGTGCTCAGCTGCTGCTGTGCCTGCAGGGCCAGCAGCTTGGTTGCGGCTTCTTCCATGCTGGTGTCGATCATCGAGCTGACACCCCGGGTCAGCGCATCCGACTGCTTGCCGACATAGTCACCCTGCCTGGCCAGCTGGGTAGCGCCGGCGCCCAGAGAGGCCGAACCTTCGATCGCATAGGTAAGGAAGCCTTCGATTTCGCCCAGGGCGGTCAGGGCGCTGGCGCTGTCGGTGATTGCAGTCCGGCTGCCCAGGTCGAACTGGGGGCTGCCTTCAAAATCAACCCCGCCAACGCTGAGGGTGTCCAGGCTGCCGTCGCCGGAAATTGCAGAAGGGACGGTCAGTCCGGTTCCGCCGCCGCCGTCTACGTCAGTTTTCAGAAGGTTCACCCCGTTGAAGCCGGAAGACGAGATGATCGAATTGACCTGCTCGGTCTTCTTCGCCATCGCCGCTTCATACTTGCTGAAGTCACCCATTCCACTGCTGGCCATGATGGCCAGAGACCTCATTTCGGTCAGGGTTTCGGTAATCTGCTCGGCTCCGGCGGAAGCGACCGCAACTGTAGCCTCGCCCAGCGACAAAGAGTCCGAGACTGAGCGCAAACCGGAAACATCCGATTCCATCAGTTCAGAGATCGCCCAGAGGGCCGCATTGTCTTGCGCGGAGTTGATGTTTTGACCGGTGGCGATGCTGTCCTGCGTATGATTGAGCTGGGAATTGACACCGCCCAAGGTTTGCAAGGCCACCATTGCGCCGGAATTGTTGTGGAAACTTATCATTCCTCACTTTTCCTTTGATCCTATGCCCGTTTCGCGGGCGGACAAACGCCGTTCTGTGCGTTGGCTGCAGCCCCTCGAATTCCAGAGCTCAGCGCCACCTGGAAGACAGGTGCGCGTTAATACATGTTAAGAAATTACAACATTCTGGGGCCTGATTTGAGGCAAAAACCTGACGGAAACTATCATCTTTTAGCCGCTTTTTTCTAAAATCTGGCAATAGAGATTCTTGAAACCGCGGATTGAGGGGCGCGTTGGGCTGAGCTAAGACGGACCGTGACGAGGAGAGGACACGAGATTAAATGCCCAAGAACAAGATCACCGATGAAGAAGCCCTGGCGTTCCACCTGGAGCCGTCTCCGGGTAAATGGGAGATCAATGCCACTGTCCCGATGACCACGCAGCGGGACCTGTCCTTGGCTTACTCTCCGGGGGTTGCGGTTCCTTGCGAGGCGATCGCCGAGAATCCTGAAACAGCCTATGATTATACCAACAAGGGTAACCTGGTTGCGGTGATTTCCAACGGCACGGCCGTGTTGGGGCTGGGCAATCTTGGCGCACTAGGCTCCAAGCCGGTGATGGAAGGTAAGTCCGTGCTGTTCAAACGGTTCGCGGACGTGAATTCGATCGATATCGAACTGGACACCGAAGACCCTGATGAGTTCATCAAGGCGGTCAAACTGATGGGGCCGACCTTTGGCGGCATCAACCTGGAAGATATTAAGGCGCCCGAGTGCTTCATCATCGAGCAGAAGCTCAAGGAAGAAATGGACATTCCAGTCTTCCACGATGACCAGCATGGCACCGCGGTGATCTGCGCAGCGGGACTGATCAACGCTCTGCATCTGTCGGGCAAGAAAATCGAGGATGTGAAGATCGTTCTCAATGGCGCCGGCGCGGCTGGCATTGCCTGCATCGAACTGCTGAAAGCGATGGGCGCGCGGCATGAAAACTGCATCGTCTGCGATACCAAGGGTGTGATCTTTCAGGGCCGTACCGAGGGTATGAACCAGTGGAAGTCGGCGCATGCCGTCAGCACTGATCTGCGTACCCTGGAAGAGGCGATGCGCGGAGCTGATGTGTTCCTTGGCGTGTCGGTCAAGGGCGCCGTGACCCAGGAAATGGTCGCCTCCATGGCCGACAACCCGGTGATCTTTGCTATGGCAAACCCCGATCCGGAAATCACGCCGGAAGAGGCGCATGAGGTGCGGGTCGACGCTATTGTCGCGACCGGGCGGTCCGATTACCCGAACCAGGTCAACAATGTGCTGGGCTTTCCCTATCTGTTCCGCGGTGCGCTGGACATTCACGCGCGCGCCATCAATGACGAGATGAAGATCGCCTGCGCCCACGCGCTGGCGGCGCTGGCGCGGGAAGACGTGCCGGATGAGGTCGCGCTGGCCTACGGGAAATCGCTGACCTTCGGCCGTGATTACATTATCCCGACCCCGTTTGATCCGCGGCTGATCCACCGGATCCCGCCGGCAGTGGCCAAGGCGGGCATGGACACCGGTGCGGCGCGCCGCCCGATCGTTGACATGGACGCCTATGAGGTCGGCCTGAAGTCCCGCATGGATCCGACGGCGTCCATCCTGCGCGGTCTGAACGCCCGTGCTCGCTCTGCTCAGTCGCGGATGATTTTCGCCGAGGGCGACGATCCGCGGGCGTTGCGCGCCGCTGTCATGTACCAGCGCTCCGGCTTTGGCAAGTCGCTGGTCGTGGGCCGGCCGGAAGATGTGCGGGAGAAACTGGACAAGGCCGGACTGGGTGATGCCGTGCGTGAGCTGGAAGTGGTGAACGCTGCCAACACACCGCATTTTGAGATGTACAAGGACTTCCTGTACAACCGCCTGCAGCGTAAAGGTTTTGACCGCAAGGACATTCACCGCCTTGTGGGCCGCGATCGGCATGTGTTTTCCAGCCTGATGCTGGCGCATGGGCATGGTGACGGTCTGGTGACCGGTGCCACCCGCAAATCGGCGCATGTCCTGGACCGGATCAATCATGTGTTCGACGCCGATGCCGATCACGGTGTTGCCGGTGTGACCGCACTGCTGCACAAGGGCCGGATCGTGTTGATCGGCGATACGCTGGTGCACGAATGGCCTGATGAAAACCACCTGGCAAACATCGCCGAGCGCGCTGCTGTGGTGGCCCGCCACATGGGGCTTGAGCCGCGGGTGGCCTTTGTCAGCTTCTCCACCTTTGGCTATCCGGTGTCGGAGCGTGCTGAGAAAATGCACGTTGCGCCGACCGTATTGGACAAGCGTGGTGTGGATTTCGAGTATGAAGGTGAAATGACGGTGGATGTGGCGCTGAACTCCCGCGCTCAAAAATACTACCCCTTCCAGCGTCTGACCGGGCCGGCGAATATTCTGATCGTGCCTGCTCGCCACTCTGCCTCAATCTCGGTTAAGCTGATGCAGGAGATGGGCGGAGCGACTGTGATCGGCCCGATCCTGTCGGGCATCGACAAGCCGATCCAGATTTGCTCGACCACTTCCACCACCAATGACATTCTGAACATGGCGGTGCTGGCGGCCTGCAACATCGGGTAAACTGATATGGCAATCTGGAACCTCGGTTCGATCAACGCGGATATGGTTTATGCCATGCCGCACCTGCCGGCGGCGGGGGAGACCCTTGCCGCCCGCAGTCTTGACCGGTTCCTTGGCGGAAAGGGTGCCAACATGTCGGTGGCAGCCACCCGGGCCGGCAGCGAAGTGCATCATATCGGTGCCGTTGGACCGGACGGAGCTTGGGCTGTCGAGCGGTTGACAGGGTATGGCGTCGGCACGGAACATGTCGCAAGGGTGGCAGCACCTACTGGCCATGCCATCATCGCAGTGGAGCCTGGGGGGGAAAATCAGATCATTCTGTTCCCCGGAGCCAACCGCGCACTGACCCGGGTGCACTTGGACCAGGCGCTGGATTTGGCTGCAGCCGGCGATATTCTGGTTCTGCAAAATGAAACCAGCATGCAGGCGGAGGCGGCAAAGTTAGGGCGGCAGAAGGGGCTTTGCGTCTGCTATGCTGCTGCACCTTTTGACGCGGATGCGGTGCAGGCGGTGCTTCCATATCTGGATTTCCTGATCCTGAATGAGATCGAGGCACAGCAGCTGGAGCAGGCAACCGGCAAAACACCTGGCGACCTTGGCATCAAGGATGTGATCATCACCCTAGGCGCCAAAGGGGCACGGCACATTGGCGGAGAGGCCGGCAGCGTGCTGGAAGTACAAGCGCTTCCTGTCACCCCGGTTGATACTACCGGAGCCGGTGACACTTTCACCGGGTACGTGCTTTCAGGCCTGGACCGCGGGCTGGCGATGTCTGAAGCCATGAGTCAGGCTAACCGCGCCGCGGCTCTGATGGTGACCCGCAGAGGCACAGCGGATGTCATCCCGGACCTGCAGGAAGTTCAGGCCGCCAATTTCTGATTCTGGATTCCCCCAGACTCAATTCTTTTTGGCAAACGGTGCCGCATCACCCCAAAGCTGCTCCACCCTTGCGTCGCGCCCGCAGGCCTGGCGGTAACGCTTATAGGCTGCAGCCTGACGCTTGGGGCCAAACCGGGTGAACACGAGGCTATCGCCCTTGTAGTAATCCTGGTGGTAGTCTTCTGCCTCATAGAAGGTTTGCGCGGACAGGACAGGCGTTACGACCCTCTGTCCCAAAGCCTTCTGCGCCTCTGCTTTCAGTTGACCGGCCAGAGCCTTTTCTGACTTGTTAGAGACAAATACCGCTGTGCGGTAGCTTTCACCGCGATCACAGAACTGGCCGCCGGCATCAGTCGGGTCTATCGAGCGGAAGAACAATTCCAAAAGACGCTTCCGGCTTATTATAGCCGGATCAAAGACAATCTGCACGGCTTCATAGTGGCCGGTGCCGCCGCGGGTGACGTCTTTGTAAGTGGGGTTCTTTGTCTTGCCACCGGTATAGCCGGACACAGCGTCAATTACCCCAGGAACGCTTTCAAAATCGCTTTCGACGCACCAGAAACAGCCGCCGGCAACGGTTAGAGTTTCGGCGGATTGCGCGCGCGCAAGACCCGCCTGTACAAATACGCCGACGGTGATCAATCCGACGAGAGCCCATGACTTCAAATTCTCCGGAACGCGCATTTCCGCCTCCATTCTGCCTTGCACCACCCTGCCGGCTGCCGCGTTTCCTCGCAAGTTGGCAAGTCAGGGTTTCACGGACTGGTGACAGCACGTTATCGATTGGATTCCGGTTCCCGTATTATTAGCGTGCCGGCCAAGGAGGATTCTATGGCGGACAAAATACGGACCTATCGGGCTGAGAACGGTCAGCGCAACAAAGAGCTTCTGATCTGCCTGAACGGCAAACCCGCCCCCAACGAGAGGGCTGAGGCCTGTGTTCTTGACCGCGGCGTCATGCCGGGGGTGGTGTTTGGGAAGGAGAGCGGCTGATGCGGATATCTATGTGGTCGGGACCGCGGAACCTGTCGACCGCGATGATGTATGCCTTTGGCAACCGCGGCGATTGCGCGGTGGTGGATGAACCGTTTTATGCAGCCTACTTGGCGAAGACCGGTCTCGATCATCCGATGCGCGCGGAAATCCTGGAAAGTCAACCGCGGGACCCTGAGGCAGTGGTGCAATCGCTGTTGGGGCCGGTGCCGGCAGCCAAGCCGTACTATTACCAGAAACACATGACCCAGCATATGATCCCTGGTGTTCCGCGTGAATGGATGCGTAAGGTCACCAATGTCTTCCTGATCCGCCATCCGGCCCGGGTGATCGCCTCCTACGCCGCAAAACGGGAGAACCCCATCTTGGAGGACATTGGATTCCGCCAGCAGGCGGAACTTTTTGATCTTGTGCGCAGCTGGGGGCAGGTTCCAGTGGTTGTGGACAGCCACGACATCCGCGACGATCCGGCGGCAAAGCTGGAGCAGTTGTGCGAGACGATCGGCATCCCGTATTCCCCGAAAATGCTGAACTGGCCCAAGGGCGGGCACAAGGATGACGGCGTCTGGGCAGAGCATTGGTATGGCGCGGTCTGGAATTCGACCGGATTTGCCGGCGCCGAGGGGCCGCTGCCGGAGGTGCCGGAGGAGCTGCGGCCTGTACTGCAAGCGGCACTGCCCTATTACGAGCAGATGAAAGCCGCGAAAATCTGATAAGTGAAGGGAGGTTGCCACCTCGCAGTGTGGCGCGCACCCTCAGGATGTTTGGGGTAAGAAGAGGCTCAGTCGATCAGTTTGCTCAGTTTCATGGCAACGCCCATGTCACCGGAGATCTTGATCTTGCCCATCATTACTGCGGTCATCGGGTTCAGCTTGCCGGCGAGCAGCTTTTGCAGGTTTTTTTGAGGAGAGGCGCAGGGTGCAGTCTGTGTCACGGTCCAGGGTTGAGGCATCCCCCTGCGAGAGCACAATGACGCCGTCGTCGCCGCAATCGAATTTCAGCGAGCCGTCGAAGGTTTTGCCGGCGAGGCCGGTGCGGATGCCCGCTGCGATATCTTCAAGTGCCATGTTGTCCTCCCTTGCCTGACGTGAGCGTTAGGCAGGCAAGGCGGTTCGGGCAACATTAACCAAGGGGAAGCGGGCGGATTACCCGCTGGCCAGCGCGTCCCGGGTGAGTGGGCAGGGCTGGCCAGCGTAGAAGGTATCAATCACCTGCTGACATTCTGCCGGCGCATTTGGCACAGCGGCAAACAGCGTCATCGAGGAGCGCAGTTTCTTGGCATCGATGCCGCCGAGAATCTGTTCGGGCTCTTTGTCCTTATGGGACAGCATCAGCTGGCTGACCTCGACCAGGCGGGCGCGCAGCTTTTCGTGGTTCAGATAGGCGGTGGCCTCCGCCAGATCCTCGATCCCGTAGAGCTGCGCCATGTGGGAGCGGCCAAGCTCGGCCAGCTGGGGGAAGACGAACCACATCCAGTGGCTCGTCTTCTGTCCTTGAGAGAGTTCGCTCAGGACCGCCGGCCATACGGTGTCCTGAGCCTCGACAAACATGTCCAGCTCTTCCGCGAAATCGTCCTCGAAATCGCCGTCCATGCCGTCGCGGTCACTCACTTTTTGATCCGGCGCTCGCGGGCAGCCAGCAGCTTGAGACGCAGGGCGTTCAGCTGGATGAAGCCTGCGGCGTCCTTCTGGTCGTAGGCGCCGGCGTCTTCCTCGAAGGTCACATGCGCTTCGGAATACAGCGAGTTGTCCGACCAGCGGCCAACGGTGGAGGCCAGGCCCTTGTAGAGCTTCACGCGCACGGTGCCGGAGACGAATTCCTGGCTCTTGTCGATGGCGGCCTGCAGCATTTCGCGCTCCGGCGAGTACCAGAAACCATTGTAGATCAGCTCTGCATACTGCGGCATCAGCTGGTCCTTCAGGTGCATCGCGCCGCGGTCCATGGTGATGGATTCGATGCCGCGGTGGGCTTCCAGCAGGATGGTGCCGCCCGGGGTCTCGTAGATGCCGCGGGACTTCATGCCCACGAAACGTCCCTCGACCAGGTCGAGGCGGCCGATGCCGTGCTTGCGGCCGTATTCGTTCAATTCGGTCAGGATGGTCGCGGGCGACATCGCTTCGCCGTTGATGCTGACAGCGTCGCCCTTCTCAAACCCGATCTCGATGTATTCGGGGGTGTCAGGTGCTTCTTCCGGGTGCACGGTGCGCTGGTAGACGTAATCGGGCGCTTCCTGCGCCGGGTCTTCCAGTACTTTGCCCTCGGAGGAGGTGTGCAGGAGGTTTGCATCGACCGAGAAGGGGGCCTCGCCGCGCTTGTCCTTGGCAACGGGGATCTGGTGCGCTTCGGCGAATTCCAGAAGTTTGGTGCGGGACGTCAGGTCCCATTCACGCCAGGGCGCGATCACCTTGATGTCGGGGTTCAGCGCATAGGCTGCCAGTTCGAAACGGACCTGGTCGTTGCCCTTGCCGGTGGCGCCGTGGGCGACCGCATCGGCGCCGGTCGCCTCGGCGATCTCGACCAGGCGTTTCGAAATCAGCGGGCGGGCGATGGAGGTGCCCAGCAGGTACAGCCCTTCGTAAACCGCGTTGGCGCGGAACATCGGGAACACGAAATCGCGGACAAATTCCTCGCGCACATCCTCAATGAAGATGTTTTCCGGCTTGATGCCCAGCATTTCCGCTTTCTTGCGGGCGGGCTCCAGCTCTTCACCCTGGCCGAGGTCGGCGGTGAAGGTAACAACTTCGCAGCCGTATTCGGTCTGCAGCCATTTCAGGATGATCGAGGTGTCGAGGCCGCCGGAATAGGCGAGCACAACTTTCTTGGGCGCGGACATGGAATTCCCTCTCAGGTCAGAACGCCTGCGGCGTATCGGGTTTTGGCTGAAAGAGCAAGGTTGTCCGGGGTTTTCTGCGCCGAGCCCTGCGTCTAGGTTGGCGGCAACAGAAATTGCTCATTTGGAGAAAGCTTTTATGAAAGGCTGGGCTATTTTTAAGCATTCGGTCCGCATGGTGCTGCGGAATTTGAATTACGCAGTCAGGATCGCGACCGGGCCGGTGCTGATCGGGGTGGCGGTCGTTTTCGCACTGCTGGCCAGCGCCGGGCTGCCGATGACGCTGATGGGCGATCAGCAGGCGCTGTCGCAGGCGCTGGCGGCGGGCAGCTTTGGCCTGACGCTGCTAGCGGTGTTTCTGACTATCGTTGCGGTGCAGATCTGGGTGTTCGTGTCCTGGCACCGATTTGTGCTGCTGGAGGAATACCCCAGCGGTCTGCTGCCAGCGTTCCGCGGTGACCGTATGCTGGCCTACGTCGGCAATGCGCTGCTGATCTTCCTTGTCGCATTGGCGGTCATGATCCCGGCTGGTGTCATTGCGGCGCTGGTCGGCGGAATCGCAGGCGAGGGGGGGGCGGCGGTGATCGCGCTGGTTATTATCCTGTTTGCCTTGTTCACGGCGGTGGCGATCTACCGTCTGACACCCATTCTGCCGGCAGCGGCCATCGGGCAGCCGCTGAAGCTGCGCGATGCCTGGGACAAGACACGGGGCACCACCGGCACGATTATGCTGCTGGTCGTTCTGCTGGGGCTGTTCAACGTGCTGCTGCAGGTGGTTGTCGATCTGTCGATGGCGGTGTTTGCGCCGCTTGGGATCGTGTTCCTGATCCTTGCGACATTGGTTGCAACGCTGGTCAACGTCAGCGTCGTCACCACCTTCTACGGCCACTACGTGGAGGGGCGCCCGATTTAATCGGCAGCGCCCTGACGGTATTCTTTTGTATGCTTTCAAGCCCGCACCTTGCCTTGGGGGCGGGCTTGCGCCACTGAAGAGGCCATGAACGATTTCAAGACCCAGGCCCGCGCCGCCGAACAGGCGATGCGCGATGTGTTTCCCGCGACGCCGCTGCAGCGCAACGTGCATTTGTCCGACCGTTTCGGTGCGGACATTTACCTCAAGCGTGAGGATCTGAGCCCGGTCCGCTCCTACAAGATCCGCGGCGCGCTGAACGCCATGCGCAAGCAGCCGGATCAGGAGCTGTTTGTTTGCGCCTCAGCAGGTAATCACGCTCAAGGCGTCGCCTTCATGTGCCGCCACATGGGCAAGCGCGGGGTGATCTTCATGCCCGTCACCACGCCACAGCAGAAAATCCAGAAGACGCGGATGTTCGGTGGCGACAATATCGAGATCCACCTGGTCGGCGACTACTTCGACATCTGCCTGGCCGCCGCACAGGAGTGGTGCGCGCAAGAGGGGGGGCATTTCCTGTCGCCGTTTGACGATGCGGATGTGATTGAAGGCCAGGCTTCCATCGCGGTGGAGATCGAAGAGCAGCTGGGGAAGGCGCCGGATCATGTGCTGCTGCCGGTTGGCGGCGGCGGCATGTCGGCCGGGGTTTCTTCCTGGTTCGGCGATGCGGTGCACAGCCTGTTTGTGGAACCGGATGGCGGCGCCTGCTTGCGAGCGGCGCTGGCGGCGGGCAAGCCAGTAGCGCTGGATGTTGTCGATACCTTTGTTGACGGGGCCGCGGTAGGCCGGATCGGCGACCTGCCTTTTGATATCCTGAAGGATGTTCCGCTGCCGGATGTGCTGGCAATCTCAGAGGACCGGATCTGCGCCACTATCATCGAGATGCTGAATGTCGAGGGTATTGTACTGGAACCCGCCGGTGCGTTGTCGGTTGAGGCGCTGCAGGACGTGCGCTCCTGGATTCGCGGCAAGACGGTTGTCTGTGTCACCTCCGGCGGCAACTTTGATTTCGAGCGGCTTCCAGAGGTGAAGGAACGGGCACAGCGCTACTCGGGAGTTAAGAAGTATTTCATCCTGAGGCTGCCTCAGCGACCCGGCGCGCTGAAGGAATTCCTTGGCATCCTGGGGCCGGAGGACGATATCGCCCGGTTTGAGTACATGAAGAAATCGGCGCGCAATTTTGGTTCTGTTCTGATCGGGATCGAAACCAAACGCCCGGAGAATTTCGAGCAACTGTTTGCGAGGCTGGATGCCGCGGGCATGACCTATACGGACATTACCCGGGATGAGACATTGGCGCAGTTCGTGATTTGACGTTGACGCTGGAGTCAAAACTTCTCAGACAGTCCGGCCAGAAATGCGGACTTAGATGCCTGAAAGGTCGCGATGATGGCGGGGACGTCGACTCCCTCGGCTGCGCCCTGCGCGGAACGCCGTTCGCCATCCAGGCACATTGAAGAAAACTTCTCAAATCCAAGGTTGAGCGCGCTGCCTTTCAGAAAGTGCAGGTCCTGCTCCAGCTGGCCGCGCTCTCCGTCTTCCAGCTTGCCAATGACTTCCTCGACCTCTTCCAGAAAGATTTCAACAACTTCCCCGAAGTCCTCGGCACCTACTTCTTCGCGCAGCTCGGTCACGCGTGGCCAGTCAATCATGTGATACGTCCTTACGATCTTTCGATGTGCGCACTTCTTAAGTTGATTGCAGTAAAATTATGGTGAAATAAAGGAGGAAGCTCAAATTTTAGGCTTCACCGCCTGTTAAATCTCTGGACCGATAGTATCACAAGATCTTCTGATTTTGCCATTTGTGAGGTGCCTTCGGTGCTGCCAGAAAGTTCGATGGACGACGAGGACCAGACAGTGGCCGGATCAATACGCCGTGTACTGGTTGTGGACGACAGCCGCCTGCAAAGACGCATTCTTGTGGCCTCTCTCAAGAAGTGGGGATTCGAGGTTGTCGAGGCCGACAGCGGCGAAGCGGCTATGGAGATTTGCCGTGCCGAGACACCTGACCTCATTCTCAGCGATTGGATGATGCCGGGCATGAACGGGCTGGAATTTTGCCGCGCCTTTCGCGCGCGCGCCAGCGAAGATTACGGATACTTCATCCTGCTGACCTCCAAGAGCGAAAAGAATGAGGTGGCTGAAGGGCTTGACGCCGGCGCGGATGATTTTTTGACCAAGCCGGTAAGCTCTGATGAGCTGAGAGCGCGGATCTCCGCGGGAGAGCGCATCTTGCGGATGCAGCGGGAGCTTTCCGAGAAGAACCGGATTGTGTCTGAGACCCTGGGAGAATTGCAGAGGGTTTATGACGCAATCGACAAGGATCTGATCCAAGCCCGTAAGATTCAGGAATCGCTGGTGCCTGAATTGTCCAAGGAGTTTGGCTCTTCAACAGTCAGCCTGCTGCTGAAACCATGCGGCCATATCGGCGGCGATTTGGTTGGCATGTTTTCCCCTGGTGTCAATCGAATCGGCTTCTATTCGATTGATGTGTCCGGCCACGGCATCACCTCTGCGATGATGACGGCGCGGCTGGGGGGGTATCTGTCGTCCAATTATTTCGACCAGAACGTCGGGATGGAGAAACGGTTCAACCGGTTCTACGCTTTGCGCCAGCCGGAAGAGGTTGCCAGTCTTTTGAACGCGCGGCTGATTGCGGATACCGGCATCGAAGAATACTTCACCATGGCATATTGTATAGCCGACCTGCGCAGCGGGGTCGTCAAGATGGTGCAGGCGGGCCACCCACATCCGCTGCTGCTGCGCAAAAACGGTGAAATGGAATTCATTGGCAAGGGCGGCGTGCCGGTGGGGCTGGTGCCGGATATCGGCTACAGCCAGGAAGAATTCACAATGGAGCGGGGCGACCGCCTGCTTCTGTTTTCTGACGGGTTTACCGAAGCGCGGCTGGAGGACGGATCCATGCTGGAGCCGGAAGGCTTGCTTGATCTGGTCCAAAAATGCGGGCCGGAGCAGAGCGGCAAGGAGTTTCTTGACGATCTCTACTGGCACCTGACCCAGATCATGAGCAAGGAACATGGGCTGGAAGATGACGTCTCTGCCACCTTGTTCGAATACCAGGGGCCGTAGACTGCCTGCAGCGGCTGTCTTGTAACGTCCCGGCAATCGCCGGGTTATCTTATTTTTGTGGCTGCTACCGCGGGGGCTGCATGCGGGATGCCAGTTGGGCGGCGAAATGCCTGTCGCCGGCATTGCCCAGCCGGGCTGCGGCGTCCCGCGGAGATACCCAGAGCGGTTCATGGCCTTCTTCCGCTGGCGGGCCGATCCGGCGCAACGGGCGGGCCAAATAGATATGGCACAGCTTCTCGGCCCACAGATCATACTCCGGCATATAGGCAAACCGCCGGAATACACCCAGTTTGCGCGGGGCCGAAATTTTCCAGCCTGTTTCCTCATAAACCTCGCGATGCAGTGCTGGAATCGGAGATTCGCCCGGATCAATGCCTCCGCCGGGCAATTGCAGATCAGGGTCGGGATCATACTGACAGGTGATTAGCAGCTTGCCGTCGCGCGGCAGCAGAGCATAGGCGCCGGGGCGCATCCGGTATTGCTGGCCTTTTTCAGGCGAGTCGCCAAAACGTCTGATCACGGGCCGGCCCCTTCACTCTGGTGTCGTTTTTCCTATATAGCCCCGGTATGCCAATCCCCGGCGCGTAAGGAAACCCCATGACTCTTGGTTCGAAAATCGCGTGGGACGATACCGTCCTGCCCTTCCAGCTTGATGCATCGGATATGCGCGGCCGCGTTGCGCGGCTGGACGGCGTTCTGGATGGCATCCTGAAACAGCATGACTACCCGCCGGTCGTCGAAGCGCTGGTTGCGGAGATGGCGCTGCTGACCGCGCTGATTGGCCAGACGATCTCGTTGCGCTGGAAACTGTCGCTGCAGGTGCAATCCAAGGGGGCGGTGCGGATGATCGCAACCGATTACTACGCCCCGCAGAAAGAAGGCGAAATCGGGCGGATCCGCGCCTATGCCAGCTTTGACCGCGACCGGCTTTCCGACGGCAGCCCCTACGACCAGGTGGGGGAAGGCTATTTCGCCATTCTGATTGATCAGGGTAATGGTACACAGCCTTACCAAGGCATCACTCCGCTGTCCGGCAGCTCCCTGAGCGCCTGTGCCGAAGCCTACTTTGCCCAGTCCGAGCAGCTGCCGACCGTGTTCAAGCTGAGCTTTGGAAAATCGGCGGAACCCGGCGTTGCAGAGCATTGGCGGGCAGGCGGTGTCATGCTGCAAAGCATGCCGAAAGCCTCCCCCTTTGCAGCAAAGGAGGAAGGTTCAGGAGATGTCCTGCAGGCAAGTGACCTGGTGAACGGTGACGAGGAAGAAAACTGGAACCGGGCTACCACACTGCTGAACACGGTTGAGGAGCTGGAACTGATCGGTCCGTCTGTCACACCCACGCAACTGCTGATCCGATTGTTTCACGAGGAACAACCGCGTGTCTACGACACCCAGCCAGTGCGTTTTGGCTGCACCTGTTCCGAGGACCGTGTGCGGCAGAGCCTGTCAATCTATTCGGCCAAGGACATCGAGAAGATGACCACCGGCGATGGCCGGGTGACTGCGGATTGCCAGTTCTGCGGCGCGCATTATGACCTGGACCCTGCAACCGTGGGGTTCGATGCGGAAAACCCTCCCAGTGATTGACACTGTCCAGGAACTGACAGACCGGATTGCCGCCGCGTTGAAGCAACAGGGCGGCGGCTCATCCGATTTTGACTTGAATCCGGGTACTGTGCTGCCGGAAGGGCGCAAGCTGCGGCCTGCCGGCGTGCTGGTTCCGGTGACCATCGCATCCGGTTCGCCGCAGCTGATACTGACCAAACGTTCCTCCGCGCTAAAGCATCATCCAGGACAGATCGCCTTCCCCGGCGGCAAGGTGGACGCCACCGACAAGGACCCCTGTGCGGCGGCATTGCGCGAAGCCTGGGAGGAGATTGGACTGCCGCAGGATATGCCCGAGATTATCGGCTGCTTGCCGGAGCATGAAACTGTGACCGGATTTTCCGTGACCCCTGTCGTTGCCGTGATCCGGGACCGCTTTGATGAACGGCCCGAAGCGGGTGAAGTCGCCGAAGTGTTTTCAGTTCCGCTGGCGCATGTCTTTAAACTGGAAAACTACATCATCGAATCCCGCCGCTGGCGCGGTACCCGCCGCCGCTATTATACCGTTCCTTATGGCCCCTATTACATCTGGGGGGCAACCGCGCGGATGCTGCGCGGGCTGGCGGCACGGATGGAGGAACAATGCGGATAGATCAGCCATGGCTGAAAACCGAAGCAACTCAGGCTGTCTGCGCGGCGGTTGCGGCAGAGAATGCGCAAGTGTTTTTCGTCGGTGGTTGTGTTCGTAATGCGCTGCTGGGCGAGCCTGTCTCTGATCTCGACATTGCCACCGATGCGCTGCCGGAACAGGTGATGGAACTGGCCGCCCGCGCTGGTATCAACGCAGTGCCGACGGGCATAAATCACGGCACGGTGACACTGATAAAGAGTGGCATCCCGCATGAGATCACGACTTTCCGCAAAGATGTGGCCACGGATGGCCGCCGGGCAGTAGTTGCCTTTTCCACCGATGTAGCTGAGGACGCCCGGCGCCGGGATTTCACCATGAATGCCATCTATGCGCGTCCGGATGGGGAGGTCGTTGATCCGCTGGGTGGTATTACGGACCTTAACAAGCGCCGGGTGCGGTTCATCGGCAATGCGGAAAACCGCATCCGCGAGGATTACCTGCGCAGCATGCGTTACTTCCGCTTCCACGCCTGGTACGGCGACCAGTCACAGGGGTTCGATGCAGACGCGCTGGCTGCGATTGCGGCTAATCTGGATGGACTTGTCACCCTCTCAAAGGAACGTGTGGGGACTGAGCTCCTGAAACTGCTTTCCGCAGCTGATCCCGCACCTTCTATTGCGGCTATGCGACAAACGGGTGTTTTGGGGCGGATCCTGCCCAACTCAGATGACCGTGCCTTGGCGCTGCTGGTTCATTTGGAGGGCAACAGCCCTGTTTCCAGCATACGCCGCCTCGCCGCTCTGGGCGGGAGCGGCCAGCAGGAGGCTTTGCGTCTGAGCAAGGCGCAGGCGTCTCATCTGGCGGCAATCCGGACCGCTGCGGAAGGTACTGCCGGGGCAGGGGAGCTCGGTTACCGGCTTGGAGAAGAGCAGGCGCGCGATGCGATGCTGCTGCGTGCTGCGTTGCTCGAACAGCCGCTAACACCCTGTTTTGACGCTGATATCACCAAGGGAGCAAATGCCGTTTTTCCGGTGAAGGCCAGGGACCTTCTGCCGGGACTGAAGGGGCCGGCTCTGGGCACTGCCTTGAAAAAGCTTGAGGGTGATTGGATTGCCTCTGGCTTCTCTCTCAGCCGTGAGCAATTGCTGTCCAGTCTCCGCTGACAGCCGGTGTCAGCAGCTGTACAACCTTGGGGGGTGACAAGTCGCGAAATCTTGCGTACCCATAAGTCAGCCACCACATGACGGAGGAATGCTGATGTATTACGGGATCTGGTTTCACTAACGCCTGAGACCTCGCCCCGTTTGACGTGGGGGCCTTGGGCCGCCTGCTGTCTCATCTGCATTCCAAATTGCTCGAACCTCTGGAGCATCCGTATGTTTCGCTATTTTGAGAACCTCATTGACCCGTATTGCGCCTACCCGGAAACCAATACGCCGCCGACGCGGCTGTGGCCCTTTCTGCGCGACTATTCCAAGCCCTTCAGAACCATCTTTCTCCTGACCGCGCTGATGTCGGTGATTGTCGCTGGCATTGAAGTCGGGCTGATCTATTACATGGGCCGGGTCGTTGATCTTCTGTCGGGCACTCCGGCACAAGTTTGGAAAGATCACGGCACCGAATTGATCCTGGTCGCCTTGTTCATTCTGTTTCTGCGGCCGCTGATTCAGTTGCTGGACGTTGTGCTGCTGAACAACGCGATCCTGCCGAATTACGGAACTCTGATCCGCTGGCGCGCGCACAAACACGTTTTGCGCCAGTCGGTCGGCTGGTTTGAAAATGATTTTGCCGGCCGGATAGCCAACCGCATCATGCAGACCCCGCCGGCAGCGGGCGAGGTGATTTTCCAGGTCTTTGACGCTATCACCTTTTCGCTTGCCTATCTGGTTGGCGCAGCGGTGCTGCTGTGGGTTGCAGATGTGCGGCTGATGCTGCCGCTGGCGGTGTGGTTTGCACTTTATACGATGCTGGTGATGTGGACCGTCAGACGTGTCGGCCCTGCCAGTCAGGCATCGTCCGACGCGCGTTCGACCGTGACGGGGCGGGTGGTCGACAGCTACTCGAACATTCACTCGGTTAAGATGTTCGCTCATCACGACCGGGAACTGACCTATGCCAGGGACGCGATTGAGAACACCCGCAAGACGTTCCAGACGGAGATGCGCATTTTTACCATCATGGATGCCACGCTGGTCACGCTGAATGGCCTTCTGATCGTCGGCGTGGTCGGCTGGGCAGTGATGCTCTGGATGCAGGGAACGGCCTCGGTTGGTCTGGTCGCCGCGGCGACCGCGCTGACTCTGCGCCTGAACGCGATGACGGGATGGATCATGTGGGCGCTGACCTCCTTCTTCCGCCAGCTTGGGGTGGTGGCCGAGGGGATGGAGACCATCGCCCAGCCTATCGACCTGGTGGATGCTGGCAATGCGCAGCCTCTGAAGCTGACTAAGGGGGAGATCGAACTGCGCAGCCTTTCACATCACTATGGGCGAGAGGCTGGTGGGCTGGACAGGATCAGCCTGACTATCCGGCCTGGGGAAAAGGTGGGACTGATCGGGCGTTCAGGCGCGGGCAAGTCGACATTGGTAAAGCTGCTCCTGCGTTTTTACGACGCCGAGAGCGGCCAGATCCTGATTGACGGCCAGGATATCCGGACGGTCACGCAGGACAGCTTGCGCAGCAACATCGGTATGGTGCAACAGGACAGTGCGCTGATGCACCGCTCGGTGCGGGACAACCTTCTGTACGGACGTCCGGATGCAACCGAGAACCAGATGATCAGGGCCGCGAAACAGGCGCAGGCACATGACTTCATTCTTGACCTTGAGGATCCGCAAGGCCGCAAGGGGTATGATGCTCATGTGGGCGAACGCGGGGTGAAACTGTCCGGCGGGCAGCGCCAGCGGGTGACGCTTGCGCGGGTGATCCTGAAGGATGCGCCGATTCTGGTGCTGGATGAAGCCACTTCGGCGCTGGATTCCGAAGTGGAGGCGGCTATTCAGGAAACGCTGTATGGCATGATGCAGGGCAAGACGGTGATCGCCATCGCACATAGGCTGTCCACTATCGCGCAGATGGACCGTATCCTGGTGATGGATCAGGGCCGTATAGTTGAAGAAGGCACGCATGAGGTACTATTGCAGGCGCAGGGGCTTTATGCACAGCTCTGGGCGCGCCAGTCCGGCGGCTTCCTGAACATCGAGGCAGCAGAATGAACCTAGGCAACCTGATCGACGCCTTCCGCCCGGCTGAGGGCCCGCCGCCGCAGCGGCTGGGGGCCTTCCTGCGCTGGTGCCTGGCCGGCGCCTGGCCGATGCTTTTCCTGGCTGCGTCGTTTTCGGCGCTGGCCGGCGGGATGGAGGCGGGCACAGCCTTTATCCTGGGCATGGTGATCGACACCGCAATTGCCAGCGGGCCGGAGCAGTTCTTCTCCACGGGCAATGTCGCGGTAATCGCGCTGGCGCTGGGCTTCTTCCTGCTGGTGCGCCCGGTGCTGTTCGGCCTGTCTGCGGCCTCCAACGCGATTGTGGTTCAGCCTAACGTGAACCCGCTGGTGCTGTCACGGCTGAACCGCTGGACCCTGGGCCAGTCGGTGCGGTTTTTCGACGATGATTTTGCAGGACGGATCGCCCAGAAACAGATGCAAACGGCGACTGCCGTCACCTCCGTCACAACTGAAATGATCAATGTGGTGGCCTTTGCTCTGGCTTCCCTCGCGGGCTCTGTGGCTTTGTTAGGCTCGATTGACTGGCGCATCACCTGCGTGTTTCTTGTGTGGCTGGTAGCCTATTTTGCACTGATCCGCTGGTTCTTGCCGCGCATCCGCAAGCGGTCGGGAAAGCGGGCTGGAGCGCGGGCAATGGTGACTGGGCATGTGGTCGACTCGATCACCAACATCAAGACGGTCAAGCTGTTCGCCCATGCTGACCACGAGGAGCGCACCGCCCAGGACGCAATGGTGCAGTTCCGCGACAAGTCACTGCATTTCGGCTACCTCTCCGCCAGTTTCCGCTTCTGTCTGATGTGCCTGGCGGGTGTTCTGCCGGTGCTTCTGATCGGCGCGACGCTGTTTCTGTGGCAGTCGGGCAACGCGACCGAAGGTGACATCGTGGCGGCGGGCGCAGTCTCTATCCGTATTGCGCAGATGACCGGCTGGGTCAGCTTTACGCTGATGGCAATCTATTCCAACGTGGGAGAGATCGAAAACGGCATGAAGACTCTGTCGGTCTGCGACAGGGTTGAGGACGAGGCCGATGCCGAACCGCTGCAGGTCAGCGAAGGCGAAATCGTCTTTGATCAGGTGGAATTTGCCTACGGCCGAGATGTCGGCGGGGTGCAGGGGATCGACCTGACCATTCGTCCGGGCGAAAAACTCGGCATCGTCGGGGCGTCAGGGGCGGGCAAGTCCACACTCGTTTCGCTTCTGCTTAGGCTCTATGACGGTGAGAATGGCAATATCCTGATCGACGGTCAGGATATTGCCGCCGTCACACAGAACTCCCTGCGCAGCCAGATTGGCATGGTCACCCAGGAAACCGCAATGTTCAACCGGTCGGCGCGCGAGAACATTCTTTATGGGCGTCCGGACGCATCAGAAGCTGAACTGATTGCTGCTGCGAAAAAAGCCGAGGCGCATGAGTTTATCTCCGAACTGGAGGACGGGCAGGGCCGTCGCGGATATGATGCCTTTCTTGGCGAGCGGGGGGTGAAACTGTCGGGCGGGCAGCGGCAGCGGATTGCGCTGGCGCGCGCCATTTTAAAGAACGCGCCGATCCTGGTGCTGGACGAGGCCACTTCGGCACTGGATTCCGAGGTTGAGGCCGCGATCCAGGCGGCACTGCACCGGGTGATGGAAGGCAAGACGGTGCTTGCCATCGCGCACCGGCTGTCGACGCTCAGTGAGATGGACAGGATCATCGTGATGGACAAAGGCCGGATTGCTGAAAGCGGCAGTCATGATGAGCTGCTGGCCAAGGGCGGCCTCTATGCCTCATTCTGGGCGCGCCAGTCCGGCGGTTTCATATGCACTGATGATGAGCGGACAGCAGCAGCTGAATAATGACGCCGGCGCATTTTGCTTTTGCTGGCCTGATTGGCGGGGTAATGAGCCGTCATGACTGACGCAGCCAGAACCACAGCAACGATCAGCCGGCTCGGCCATCACGGTGATGGCGTGGCCGATGGTCCTCTTTTTGCCCCGCGCACCCTGCCTGGAGAGATTGTCAGCGGTGTTGCCGAAGGCAGTCATCTGACGCAAATCCGCATAGAGACACCCTCGGAACACCGGGTTCAGCCGCCCTGCCGCCACTACAGATCCTGCGGCGGCTGCCAGATGCAGCACGCCAGTGACGCATTTGTGGCCGAATGGAAGGCCGGTGTCGTGCGCAATGCACTGTCGGCGCAGGGGCTGGAAACAGACTTCCGCCCAATCCACACATCGCCGGCCCGTTCCCGCCGCCGTGCCACGCTGGCGGTACGGCGCACCAAGAAAGGCGCGATGGCTGGATTTCATGGCCGGGCGTCAGATGTGATTACTGAAATCCCGGATTGCCATTTGCTGGAGCCGGAGCTTTTGGCAGCGATCCCGGTAGCGGAGGCCCTTGCCGTGGCTGGGGCGAGCCGTAAAGCGCCGCTGGCGGTGACAATCACCACTTCGGATGCCGGTCTCGACATGCTGGTCCGTAACGGTAAACCGCTGGATGGGCCTTTGCGGATCGAATTGGCGCAACTGGCCGAAAGGCACCGGATCGCCAGGCTTACCTGGGAGGATGAGCCGGTGGCGATGGAGCAGCCGCCAGAACAGCCCTTTGGTCCGGCGAATGTCTGCCCGCCGCCCGGTGCCTTCCTGCAGGCAACCCGCGAAGGAGAAGCGGCTTTGCTGGCGGCTGTGCAGGAGATTACCAAAGGTGCCCGGCGTATCGTCGATCTGTTTGCCGGGTGCGGCACCTTCTCACTGCCACTAGCTCAAACGGCCGAGGTGCATGCCGTGGAGGGCGAGCGGGATATGGTGAAGGCCTTGGATGCCGGCTGGCGCAAGTCGAAAGGGTTGAAAAAAGTCAGCACGGAATACCGTGACCTGTTCCGCAACCCGTTGCTGCCGGAAGAGATCAATCCCTTTGGCGCGGCCTTTGAGGCTGCGGTGATTGACCCTCCCCGGGCCGGTGCGGAAGCGCAGATAAAGCAGCTGGCCAAGGCGCGCACGCCTGTTATCGCTTATGTTTCGTGCAACCCGGTAAGTTTTGCGCGGGATGCCAAGGTGCTGGTCGAAGCGGGTTACAGCCTTGACTGGGTTCAGGTTGTTGACCAGTTCCGCTGGTCGGCCCATACCGAGTTGGCCGCGCGATTTACTCTGAAAGACTGACATGACGGATACCCAAGTGATGACACCGACACACCGCCTGGAAGCCATTCTGGACAGCAGCCGCTTTGGCCGCTTCATCACCGCTGTCATTCTGGTCAACGCAGTTACCTTGGGGCTTGAGACTGCCCCTTCCGTGATGGAGAAGGCTGGCGGGCTTATTCACCTGATCGACAAAATTTGCCTGTCTATCTTTGTTGTTGAGATTCTGGCCAAGCTGCTGGTGCGGCGGTTGCGGTTTTTCCGGAGCGGCTGGAACGTGTTTGATTTCGTCATTGTCGGCATTGCGCTGGCACCCGGCACGCAAGGGTTCTCGGTCCTGCGTGCGTTGCGAATCCTGAGGGTTCTCCGGGTGATTTCGGTGGCACCGCGTCTGCGCCGGGTGGTTGAAGGCTTCATTACCGCCCTGCCCGGAATGGGGTCGGTCTTTCTGCTGATGGCGATCATCTTCTATATCGGCTCGGTCATTGCGACCAAGCTGTTCGGTCAGGACTTTCCCGAATGGTTCGGAGATCTGGGCCTCAGCGCGTATTCGCTGTTTCAGATCATGACGCTGGAAAGCTGGTCCATGGGCATCGTGCGCCCGGTCATGGAGGTGCATCCTTTTGCCTGGGCATTCTTCGTTCCATTCATCATGGTCACAACTTTTGCCGTAGTGAACCTTCTCGTCGGCTTGATCGTGAATTCGATGCAGGATGCGCACGGCGAGGAAGAAGGCCAGCGAACAGATGCCTACAGGGACGAGGTGCTCTCCCGGCTGGAAGCGATTGAACAGAAGATTTCGGGTCTGAACGCGCCAGACAGAAAATTGTGAATTTTCTTAAGACCAAATTCGCGGTATGGGCTGTATAGAGGCAAAATAACAAATACAGGCTCAAAATGGACAGAAGGGCATTTTTTATTGGTGCCACGGCAAGCCTTGCCCTGGCAGGATGCGGCACATCCGGCAGTACCGTTAGCAGGTTCAAATCATACGATGGCCCGCAGGTCACATCGATCGTGATCAACAAGGGCGCGCGCAAGCTGTATCTGATGCACAACGACGAGATCCTGCGGGAATACGAGGTCGACTTGGGCTTTGCGCCGCTTGGGGCAAAGCAGTTCGAAGGCGACGGGAAGACACCGGAAGGCACCTATGTAGTCAACCGGCGCAATCCGAACAGCCGCTATCACCTCTCTGTTGGCATTTCTTATCCGAACAGTCAGGACAAGGCCTATGCGGAGGCCAATGGCAAGCGGCCGGGGGGAGAGATCTTCATCCACGGGCAGCCGAACAACCCCAAGGAACGCAAGCGGGCGGACCGGGTCAGCGACTGGACCGCTGGCTGTATTGCCGTGTCCAACGAAGAAATCGAAGAGATTTACGCTATGGTACAGGACGGCACAGCCATCGCACTTAGGCCCTGATTAGAAACTGCGCCGGAAAAACGTAATCTTCCTGTACAAGAAAAAGCGCCGGTCAGGCCGGCGCTCCCTTACTTTTTTGAGTTTAGTGCTGCGTGCAGTGGCTTAGTTGGCCATCACCAGCGTCCACCAGATCTTGCCATTCGGTTCCTGAAACCAGGAGAACCCCATGTTCACAGCTTTGGGATCCAGGATTACCGCACGGGTAGCGGGTTTTTCGAGCCAGGCGGTCAGGGTCTGCTGCTCGTTTTCATAGGTTTCGGAGATGTTTTCTCCCAGCAGCGTGCCGGAATATCCTGCACGCGCCACGCGGTCCAGCGGCGACGAGCCGTCTGATCCGAAATGCCAGGGCCGGTTCTGTACCGACATATCGCGGGAATGGGTGGCGGCCGCAGCCGTCAGTTCAGCATTCAGCTGCACAGCCTGCGCTCCGGCAGCTTGACGCAGTGCGTTGACCGAGTCGAGCATCCGGAGTTGCACCTTGTCGTCATTCCTGATGCGGTAGGAGCCGCCGGATTCGGTCGAAGGCGTACAGGCCGCCACCACTGTAAGAACTGCAGCGGCTATCAGCAGAAAAACGCGATTCATAATGCTCTCTCGCTCCATCAGTTGCCGATGCATTTATCCTTCCTGTGGCAGCTGTGCAAATGGACCGGCAGAATTATGCAGACTTGCCCGCCGGATTGATTTGCGACTGCGGCTTTCCAGCCATAACATACACCAACTTTGGATCCTGAATGCGCAAGTTGGTAGATGTGATGTCCCGAAAACCTTTTGAAATCTTCAGCCGTCGGCAGTTCCTTGCCGGCAGTGCTGCCTTGATATCCTCTTCGGCCCTGGCTCAGGAAGACAGCGATCCGGCAGATCAGGCATTTGATCCTCTGCGCCCGCCGCCTGAGCCTGAGCCGCCCGTTCAGCGTAATATCTCCGCCTTCCGGTCCAAGTCCTGGCGCCCGTATTTCGACAATCTGCGCAACGGAGCGATTCTGGTCGATATCGACAGCCGGGCATTGCATTACTGGTCTGCGGATGAAAGCACTTACTTATTATTCCCGTCCTCGGTGCCTCTATCGGACGACCTGACACGCCGGGGCCGGACACAGGTGGTGCGCAAGGTGGAGGGGCCCAGCTGGGCGCCAACCCCCAACATGCGCAAGCGCAATCCTGAATGGCCGGCCTTTATACCGCCCGGTCCGGACAACCCGCTGGGAACGCATGCGCTGTATCTCAGCTGGAAGTACTACCGGATCCACGGAACCCACGATACGCGTAAAATCGGGCGCAAATCTTCGAACGGATGCATCGGTCTTTATAATGAGCACATCGCTGAGCTTTTCAGCCTGGCAAAAGTCGGCACACAGGTGTTGCTAATTTGACGACACACGGCAGGGCGCTAAGCTGTTAACTATAACAAGCAATTGCAATCCCGCGTTTTTGCTGGTTAGAAAAAAATACGAGGTAAGTCTTGGGTGCGCGGTTCAGATGTTTGATCCGCGCAAATTCTGGAGGTTAACATGAAAAAACTCGTTATCGCTGCTGCGCTGACCGCTGCTGCTTCGACCGCCACCGCTGGTAACCTGTCCGAGCCGGTTGTTGAACCGCCGGTCATCGTGGAAGAAGCTCAGGGCTCTTCCAGCGGCATCCTGCTGCCGCTGCTGCTGCTGGTTCTGGTTGGCGCAGCTGTTGCATCGAACTAATTTCGATACACGGTTACAGAAAAGGCGGTGGTTTCCCACCGCCTTTTTTGTTGCCTGAGACGGATGCGGGAAGGGCCGTCAGGCCGCTTCCACTTCCTGCAGAATGCTGTCCAATATTTCGACGATCATGTCGGTGTCCTCTGCCTCGATTGTGAGCGGCGGCCGGATTTTCAGAATATTGTCCTTGGGGCCTTCGCTGCCGATCAGTATGCGGTGATCCCGCATCCGGTTCTTGATGTAGGAACAGATCTCCGTGGCCTCCGAACCGTCCGCATTGACAAGTTCAAGCCCGAGAAACAGGCCCATGCCGCGGACATCGCCCACGCAGGTGTATTTCTGTTGCAGCATTTTCAGCCCGTTAATCAGCCGCACGCCCTGCCTGCGGGCATTGTCCTGCAGGCCCTCATCATCAACGATGTCCAGAACCTCCTTTCCGGTACGGCAGGAGAGAGTCGAGCCGCCGAAGGTGGAGAAAAACTCAATCCCGTTGTCGAAGCTCTCGGCAATCGCCTTGGTGGTCACGAGAACGCCCAAGGGGTGGCCGTTGCCGATCGGTTTCCCCATCACCACGATGTCAGGCATCGCTCCCTGGTGCTCAAATCCGAAATAAAATTCTCCAAGCCGACCCAGGCCGGTCTGTACCTCATCGGCAATGCAGACACCGCCTGCTGCACGAATCTTGTCATAAACAGCAGGCAAATAGCCCTTAGGAGGAATGATCTGGCCACCGACTGAAGGGAAGGTTTCAGCGATAAAACCTGCAATACCGTGCCCCTTCTCCTGAAGGCGCTGAATTGCAGAGTCCGCAAGATCAGCGAACTTTTGTGCCCGGTCAGGGTCGTCGCGGCGGAAAGAGCCGCGGTAGTCATCCGCAACTTCGATCAGTTCAACCCAATCTGCCTGCCCGATCCCGCCCGGCTTTTTGAACTTGTATGCAGAGATGCTCATCGCGCCGGTGGTGTTGCCGTGATAGCCGTGATCAGGCGTCACCATGCCCTTGGCGCCTGTGTGGGCGCGGGCGAGGCGGAGAGCAAGTTCATTGGCTTCGGTGCCGGAGTTCACGAAGAAGCATACCTCGAAATGATCTGGAAGCTTGGACAGAAGCTTGTCGGCAAAGGCGGTCTGCGCCGGGTGCAGATAGCGGGTGTTTGAGTTCACCCGTTTCAGCTGGTCAGCCGCGACAGCATGGATACGCGGATGGGCGTGACCGACGTGAGGCACGTTATTATAGGCATCCAGGTAAGGCCGGCCCCATTCGTCGAACAGATGGTGCCTCCAGCCGCGCATCAGCATCACCGGGTCATTATAGGTAAGGCTGAGGTTTCCCCCGAAATGGGCACGGCGGCCGGCCAGCACGTCTTCCTTTCTGGTTGGGGCGTACTCGACTTTGCCGTCCGGGAGGTTCAGCAGCGCTGCCGGGTTCGGGCAGAGCGCACGCCAAAGATACATATCGTCCGGATCCCCGACTCCAGGCCAATCTGTTTCAATCCCTTCGGTGGTCAGTGCCAGCTGGAAATGCACATGCGGGGCCCAGCCGCCGTTCTGTCCCGGAGCTCCCAGACGGCAGAATTCCTCGCCCTTCTCCACGGTGTCGCCGGGTTTCAAGCGGTCGAGGATTTCCGGGTCTAGATGGCCGTAGAGAGTAAAGAACGAATCCCCCTCCGGCGTTTCGTGCTTCAGGATGATCACGCCGCCGTAATCAAGATGACCGTCCCGGTACTCGACCGCGAAAACCTCGCCGCACAAGGGAGCAAACACCGGTGTGCCCGCAGGAGCAAAGGCGTCCACTGCCAGATGCACGGTGCGCCTGTTGCTGGCTTTCCAGGGCCCCTTGCGGAAAGCTGCATCCGTGTAGATCAGCCGCGGCTCGTGGTAGTAGCCCAGCCAGACGCGGCCATTGTCCTCGAACTCCTCGCCGACCTTGGCGGCTTCCTCCAGCGGCATGTGAAAGGGGTTTTGCGGCCAGGCGGAGTGCTCCACCGACAGCGAACCCAATGGAGCATCTGCCAGGTCCTGCCCCATCAGAGGGGCGAAGCTGCCGCGTTCCTGCTCAAGCCAGGCCAGCACCCGGTCTGCACCGTCCACAACCGGCAGGCTGCACGCCGCGCGCAGCCGGGCTGTCAGCAGGCCGCCATGCAGCGTATTGCCTTCCAGGAACCGCCAGGCCGGGGCTTGCGAGATTGTGACATAGGGATCATCCGGATTGTCCGCCGCCATCATGGTGGAATTCACTACGCTGACAGCCAGCCGCGCGCGCAACAGCGGCCAGATTATGTCCACTTCCGCCGGGGTCAGCGGATAGGCCTCGTGGTAGCCGGCTACCAATGCCGCGAGAGCGGTCTCCGGTTCTGGATGGTCCAGCACGATATAGGCCGCGGCAATCGCCAGGTCGCAGACCCTTGGCGCGGCGCACATATCGCCCAGATCGATGAGGCCCGAGACCCTGCGGGTTTCGCCCAGTTCTCCCGTAACCATGATATTGTAGTCATTGGCATCATTGTGGATTGCCTGCTTAGGCAGCTCCGCCAAAACAGATTCTAATTTGGCGAAATCTTCGGAAATCCCTTCAAGGGTCGCACGGCGCGCGGGATCGCTGATGCAGGACAGCTGATCCCTGATCCAGCCAGCGCGCATCAGGTCCCATTTGAAATCGCGCTTCAGTCCCTCGTGCCGGAAGTCGGCCAGCACCTTGGCCGAGCCGCCAAGAACCTGTCCAACCTCGTGGATTAGAGCATCGCTTTTGGGCTCAGCCTTGGCATAGCAGCGCCCTGGAAGCTGGTTCACCAGCCAGACCAGCCGGTCCTGGCCGTCTTCATCGGGAAGCGTGAGAAGCGACTCCCCGGCAGTTGAGGGTATCACGCGCGGGCAAGGAAACTCTGGCTCGTTAGAGGCAATGTGCTCTAATGCCTTTACCTGCATATCAACCAGCCATTTTTCGCAGCCTGGGCGCATTGCCTTCAGAATATATCCTTGGTCACCATTGTCTTTGGCGAGAAAATTGAGGTCGTACTCCCCATCCAGGCGGCTCAATTCCGCGTCGATGCCCCAATGCTCCCGCAGGGCAGCGGACCAATGTGCAAACGTCATCCAATATCTCCCCGTTTTCCGGCAGGTCCGGAAATTGAATATTGGATACTTTTTGGACTGAGAGGGTCGGTTAGTCCAGCCAGCCCTTAAGGTTTTCCTCCACCACGCCCGCCAGGGCCGCAATGTGATCGTCATCGTCATTGAGGCACGGGATATAAAGAAAGCCTTCACCGCCTGCGTGCTCGAAGCTCTCGCGGATCTCTTCGTTGATTTCTTCCAGCGTCTCGATGCAGTCAGCGGAGAAGGCCGGCGCGATCACTGCGATGTTCTTCTTGCCCTTCCTGGCAAGCGAGGCGACGTGATCCACGGTGTAGGGCTTCAGCCATTCCTCAGGTCCGAACACCGACTGGAAGGTCGAGGTGATCTGGGTGTCGTCCCAGCCTAACCGTTCCTTCAGCAGGCGAGTCGTTTTCTGGCACTGGCAATGATAGGGATCGCCCTGCATCAGATACCGTTGCGGCATCCCGTGATAGGACACCACCAGGATTTCCGGGCACTTTTCTGCCTTGGCATAGGCTTCTTTCACCGACCGCGCCAATGAGTCGATATAGGCGGGCTGATCGAAATAGGGTGCGATCGTGCGGGCGGCGGGCTGCCATGGTTCCTCCATCAGGGCACGGAAGAACTGGTCGTTGGCGGTGCCGGACGTTGCGCCGGCATATTGCGGGTAAAGCGGCACGAACAGGATCTTCTGACAGCCGGCCGCTACCATCTGGCGTACTTTGGATTTGGTCGAGGGGTTGCCGTAGCGCATGCAGAAATCGACCATCACCTTATCGCCGTACCGCTCTTTCATCACCGCGGCCATCTTGTCGGTCTGGTCCTTGGTGATGGTCATCAATGGGCTTTCGCCCTTGTCATGGTTCCAGATCGATTTATAGGCCGCTCCGGACGAGAACGGGCGTTTGGTCAGGATGACAAGTTGGAGCAGCGGCTGCCATTTCCACGACGGGTAGTCGATCACCCGTTTATCAGACAGGAACTCATTCAGATACCTGCGCATAGGCCAGTAGGAGTAATCGTCCGGTGTGCCGAGGTTGGCAAGCAGGATGCCGACCTTTCCTGCCGGGATCTTTGGGTGATCTGCAGGGGCATGGGCAGGGCATTTGGCGGTCCGGGCGGCGTCCAGCATGGGCAGGTCCTGTGGGGCTGAGAATTCGATGACTGGCGGGAACGTACTGTTTTTACGTGCAGAAGGCCAATTGGATCATATTGGCGCAGAGATAGCAGAAGCTTATCACGGCTTGAGCTTGGTTTCCGGCACCTTCAACGCATCGGCAAGCCGCATCTGAGCAGAGCCGGGGCGCAGTGGCTTCTGCTGGCTGTCCGACGGCGACCAGCCGGTGAGGCAGACCAATTCGAAGGTGGCGGGCAACCGGCCGTCTGATGTGGCGAAATGCTCCCGGTAGATGTGATCGGCCAGCTGGAACAGGGCTCGCGGCACCGGGCGTTTCAGGCGCTGGGCGAGCGCGTTGGTTTCTCCCATGCCTCGCAAGTCGTGAACCAGGTGAGGAAGGTCGCGGTACTCGGCGGTCACCGGTATCAGGTCGGCGACAGGCAAGGCAAAACCAGCGCGCTGGAGCAATCCGCCTAGATCGCGGATTTCGCCCATCGGGGCAATCCGCGGGGACAGGCCGCCCAGCACAACTGTCTCCGCCTCGGCCAAGGCAGTGCGCAGCTCGTGCAGAGTCTGTCCGCCCAGCAGGATAACCAGCAGCAGCCCGTCTTCCTTCAGAGCGCGGCGGCATTGAACCAGCTGTCCAACCGGATCATTGGCCCAGTGCAGGCACATGGCGTGGATCACAACATCATGCGCGCCTTCAGCCAGTTCGAGCACATCTTCGTCCGCAACGATTTTCGCCTCGGGTTGAAATCCATTCCAGACCTCAGGGAAAGGGCAAACCACCGCTGGAGATGTAAAGGTTCTGTTAACCAAGCTCAGGCGATCCTCTGCTTCGCCCCGTGCCATTTGGTGCAGGAACAGAGCGTCCAGCTGCCGGCGGGCGCGGCGGGCTGCGAGGGTGCGGCGGTCGAATAGCTGCATGGGTGCTTGTGTCATGGGGGCTATTTAGATGCTGACGGCCCGGATTCAAACTGCTGTTTCTCTTATCTATCCGGCGCAATGCCTTGGTTGCGGCGGGCTGGTCGGCAGTGATTTCGGCCTTTGCGCCGCCTGCTGGGCAGATATGCACTTTATCAGCGGCACGGTGTGCGAAGGCTGTGGTGTTCCGGTGGCAGGGGAGGCAGACGGGTTCCGCTTGGAATGCGACAGTTGCCTTCGGCATCCGAGGCCATGGAGCCAAGGGCGGTCCGCACTGATCTACGGGGGGCAGGGGCGTAAGCTGGTGCTTGCCCTGAAGCATGGGGACCGTACTGAGGTTGCCTGGACCGCTGGCGGCTGGCTGCAAAGAGCGGCAGGGAAGTTGCTGGAAGGTGACCCGATCGTTTGTCCGGTGCCATTGCATTGGACCCGTTTGCTCAAGCGTAAATACAACCAATCCGCCTTGTTGTCCGGGGCTCTGGCGCAGCGCAGCGGCCTGGAGCATATTCCTGACCTTTTGGGGCGTTCCCGGAGAACACCTCCGCTGGAGGGAAAAACGAGGGATCAGCGCTACCGGCTATTGGGGGCAGCCATCACCGCGAAGCCTCGCCGGAAGGACAGAATCAAGGACCGGATTGTGCTGATTGTAGACGATGTGATGACGTCTGGCGCAACGCTCAGTGCCTGTGCCGATGCCTGTCTGCAGGCAGGTGTGTCCGAGGTGCGGGTGGCGGTGCTGGCCCGGGTCACGCAAACGTGAGGCTGCCCGGCTGCCTCTGGCAATTGTTGCAATGAATGCCCAATTCCTCCACAACCTTCGAAACCAGAACATGGGGTCCTGAATGAAACCGGTCGAAATCTATACCTCGCCTCTGTGCGGCTATTGCCATGCGGCCAAGCGGCTGCTGAACCAGAAGGGCGTGGCTTTTTCGGAAGTCAATGTGCTGGAAGAGCCGGAGCGCAAGGCGGAGATGATACAGCGTGCGAACGGTGGCCGCACAGTGCCGCAGATATTTATCGGCGAGATCCATGTCGGCGGATGTGACGACCTTTTTGCGCTGGAGCAGGCGGGCAAACTTGACCCGCTTCTGGCGGCCTGACCCCGGAGAGATTTAATGCGCTCAGCTCTGCTTCAGATGACCTCCTCCGATATTCCCGCTGAAAATCTGGAAACGGTGAAAGCAATGATGGCGGAGGCGGTGCGCGGCGGGGCCGGTTTCGTTCTGACGCCTGAGGTCACCAACTGCCTATCCGGAAGCAGGACGCATCAGAACGGTGTGCTTTGCCATGAAGAAGACGACCCGACACTGGCGGCCTTGCAGGAGGAAGCGGCCAAGCATGGGGTGTGGCTTCTGCTGGGCTCGCTGGGAATCAAGACACATGACGATGACGGCCGTTTTGCCAACCGGCAGTTCCTGATCAGCCCAAACGGCGAGATCACAGCCCGCTATGACAAGATCCACATGTTCGACGTGGAAGTGACGCCTGAGGAGACCTATCGCGAATCCGATGGCTACCGGCCTGGAACCAAGGCAGTTGTTGCTAATTCACCCTTCGCCAAAATTGGCATGACCATCTGCTATGACGTGCGCTTCCCGCATCTGCATCGGGCGCTAGCAAAGGGCGGCGCAGAGATTATCACCGCACCTGCTGCGTTTTCCTATGTCACGGGGGCCGCGCATTGGCATTCCTTGCTGCGTGCCCGGGCCATCGAGACCGGCTGTTTCGTGTTGGCGCCGGCGCAAACCGGAAAACATCCGGCGTCCCGCGGCCCGAGCCGCAAGACCTATGGCCATTCACTGGCTGTTGCCCCCTGGGGCGAGGTTCTGGCTGATGCGGGTCAGGAGCCAGGCGTGACATTCGTTGATCTCGACGTGGAAAAAGTGGCAGAAGCACGCAAGCGCGTGCCTTCGCTGACCCACGACCGGGAGTTTGACGGACCCTGATGGACGAGACCCATTCCTTGGCAGTATCGCTGTTCAGCGAGATATTGATGGCTGACCAGCTGGCCCGGTCACGCCTTAGCAAAGTGTTGCCAAAAGGAATGGAGTTGTCTCATTTCTCGGTCCTGAACCATTTGGCGCGCGCTGGCCTGGAGCGCTCTCCCGCACAGCTGGCAAAGGCTTTTCACGTGACGCGCGGAGCAATGACGAACACGCTGAATAAGCTGGAAGTGGCGGGTTACATCCACGTCCGCCCGGACTGGGATGACGCTCGGCGCAAGATGGTTGCGATCAGCCCCGCAGGTAAGCAGGCGCGGGATGCGGCGTTGGCAGGGATCATTCCGATGATATCGGAAGTTGTGGAAGAATTGGGCAGCGACCGGGTCAGGGCCACATTGCCGATCCTGCGGGAGCTTCGCGGCAAACTGGAAGAAAGCGGCTGAACCCAAAGATTAAGTTGCCCAAGTGCTTCTTACTGGCATTTAAATAAAGAAAGACGCCCGCAAGCAGGCGCCTTTCTTCCCCATCAGTCCGTGAGTGGCGTTTCCCGTAACCTTTGGGCAAATCCACCAGTTTTGAGATTGGCAAGCATTCACTTGGTTTAAGTGCACTCACCCCAATTCGCGAAGCGCAAACAGTCCGCAATCGCAATCTGACGGTAGCAAGCGGGGCGCGGGCAAAAAAGTGTGCAAAAGGATAACCGCATATCCTTTCGTATAGGACGCAAGCGAAAGGGCGGGGTTGAAGGCGCCTTCAGACGGATTTCACGCTGGCGGTCACATAGTTGACCGACAGATCCCGTTCCGAGATAGACCAGTTCCAGGTGATCGGGTTGAATAAGAACCCCTTGCGGTCCACCGGCTTCAGACCGGCCTTTTGTAACAGTTCAAACAATTCATCCGGCGTGATGAATTTGGACCATTCATGGGTGCCGCGCGGCAGCCAGCGCATGATCACTTCGGCCCCGACAATCGCCATGGCAAAGCTCTTGGGGTTGCGGTTGATTGTCGAGCAGATTTCCAGGCCGCCGGGTTTCAGAAGTTCCTTGGTGGCAGTCAGATAACTCAGCGGGTCGGCGACATGTTCCACTACTTCCATGTTCAGCACCACGTCGAATTGCTCACCGGCTTCAGCCAGCGCCTCGGCGGTGGTGTGGCGGTAGTCGATATCGAGCCCCGATTGTTCGGCGTGAATGCGGGCGACTGGCAGATTTCCCCCGGCAGCATCGGCGCCGACCACGGTAGCGCCCAGCCGTGCCATCGGCTCGCTCAGCAGGCCGCCCCCGCAGCCGATATCCAAGAGCCTCAGTCCTTCGAATGGGCGCTGTGACGTGAGGTCGCGGCCGAATTCGCCGGCGATCTGGCTGGTAATGTAGTCGAGACGGCAAGGGTTCAGCATATGCAAGGGCTTGAACTTGCCGTTCGGATCCCACCACTCCGCTGCCATCGCCTCGAATTTGGCAATTTCCGCAGGGTCGACCGTGGACTGAGGCGCTTGCATTCCTGTCTCCGTGTGCTCTTTTGTAGTCTGACGTTTCACTAAGGTCAGTAATGGATAGATACCCGGACCAAAAGCGCGCTGTGCATTATCTTTACCCGCCGGTCGAGCCCTTTGACCAGCGGATGATCGACGCAGGCCAGGGCCACCGCATCTATGCGGAGCAAAGCGGCAACCCGAACGGTATCCCGGTGATCGTCTGCCATGGCGGCCCCGGCGGGGGCAGCAGCCCGGCGATGCGGCGCTACTTCGATCCGCATGTCTTTCGAATCATCCTGTTCGACCAGCGCGGATGTGGCCGCTCGCGCCCCTATGCCTCATGCGAAAATAACACCACCTGGCATCTGGTTGCCGATATGGAGTTGATTCGAACCCAGCTCGGAATTGACTCGTGGATCCTGTTCGGCGGCAGTTGGGGGGCAACCCTTGCGCTGATCTATGCCCAGACCCATGCGGACCGGGTGCAGCAGATTATCTTACGCGGTGTATTCCTGATGACCAAGGCTGAGCTGGACTGGTTTTATGGCGGCGGCGCCGGCAAGTTCTGGCCGGAGACTTGGGCCAAATTCGTCTCCTTGATTCCGGATGCGGAGCGCAGCGATATGATTGCTGCTTACAAAAAGCGGCTGTTCTCGGGGAATTTGGAGGAAGAGGTGCGCTATGGCCGGGCTTGGTCCGCCTGGGAAAATGCGCTGGCTTCCGTCCATTCGAACGGCCAAAGCGGTGAAAGCCCTGGCGACTACGCGCGCGCTTTTGCCCGGCTGGAAAACCACTACTTCAGCAATGGCGGCTTTCTCGATTATGACGGTCAAATTCTTGCCAACATGGGGCGTATTTCCCATATTCCCGCAGTGATCGTGCAGGGCCGTTATGACATGATCTGCCCGCCGTCCTCCGCCTGGCGGCTGAGCGAACTGTGGCCGAACGCGGAGTTGAAGATGGTGCGCAATGCCGGCCATGCTTTGTCCGAGCCGGGAATCAGCGCTGAACTGGTCCGGGCGATGGACCGGATAGCTGGAGAACTTGTGCCATGACGCGCATTGACCGCCGCGCGCTGTTTACCTCGGGTGCTGCTGCAGCTTTGCTGGCGGCGGCTGGAGGGTCGGTTGATGCGGCACCCAAGGCTGGTGGCGTATTGCGCCTTGCCGTGCCGCGGGAAGGCGGGATGCTGGAGCAAGCGGCCCGCGGTGCGATATTTGACACGCTGACTGAGATCGCTCCCGACGGGCTGCTGCGCGGGGAGCTAGCCACCGGCTGGCAGTCCGCACCGGACGCGCGAACTTGGACCTTCGATTTGCGCGAAGGGGTTGCGTTCCATGATGGCACGCCGCTGACCGCGGAAGAGGCCGCTGTGTCACTCCAGGCGGTTGGTGTCGCCGGGGCGGATGTGCGGGCTGCCGCTGCCTTGGGCAGGCATCAGCTGCTTCTGGAACTGGCGCGGCCCAATCCGCATCTGCCTTACCTATTGGCCAGTTCGAATTTTCTGATAGCTTCCGGCGGTGCCTGTCCGGAGGCGCTTTCTGAGGCCGTGGGAACAGGCTGTTACCGTGTCGAGCGTGCCCAGGAGGGCCGCCACTTCCGGGCTTCGAAAGTGGCGGACCATTACAAGGCTGGCAGTGCCGGCTGGGCCGATGCGGTGGAGATCATCGTGATTCCCGATGCCGTGGTGCGGGCCGAAGCCCTGCGCGACGGCTTTGTCGATGTGGCGGCGCTGCCGGAACCGCGCGGGCTGCTGAAGCGTGGCGAGTTCCTGTACCATCCGTCTTCCAGCGACATGGCTTTGGCGGCCCGCCGTGATGTCGGCATTCCGCGAAAAGTCGGTCAGCTAACGCCCTTGGATGATGGCCGTATTGCGGAACGCTGGTGGCGGGTTTGATGGCGCGTTCCGGCGCTTAGGAACACAAGCCTTGCAGTTTTCCCCAATCCCCCCTATATGCCTTTGACAACAGCGGCGCGTTGAACCTCTGGCTCAAGGCTCCACCGGGAATATCGACGGGCCGCGCGCCCGTTTTTTTGTGTTTGCAGGCGGCCTGTCTGCACACCCCAAGTGGAGGTCTGATGACCAACGACCTGATTGCCAAAGCTGCCATCGACCGGCGCCTGGCCGAGATCGTCACCCCGGTGATCGAGGATCTGGGATATGAGCTGGTGCGAATCCGCCTGATGTCTGGTAAGGCGACCACGCTGCAGATCATGGCGGACAAGCCGGATGGCGGCATCGAGGTGGATGACTGCGCCGAGATCTCGAACGCCGTAAGTGCGGTGCTGGACGTTGAGGACCCGATCATCGACGCCTATGCGTTGGAGGTTTCCAGCCCCGGTATCGATCGTCCGCTGACACGGATGAAGGACTTCGAGATGTTCGAAGGCTACGAGGCCAAGCTGGAAACCGCCGAGCTGGTCGACGGCCGCCGCCGCTTCAAGGGCGAACTTGCGGGCACTGAGGGCGATGAGGTTCTGATCAACATCGACGATCAGGGCGAGACGGTGACCATCGGTCTGAAATTCGACTGGCTGAGCGATGCCAAGCTGGTCCTGACCGATGAGCTGATCAAGGAAATGCTGCGCCAGCGCAAAGAGGCCGGCACGCTGAACGAAGACGCATTCGACGAAATCGAGACCGAAGAGTCTGACGAGGAGAACAAGTAATGGCTATCACCTCTGCAAACCAGCTGGAGCTGTTGCAAACCGCCGAGGCCGTGGCGCGCGAAAAGATGATCGACCCCGGTCTGGTGATCGAGGCGATGGAAGAGAGCCTCGCCCGCGCGGCCAAGAGCCGCTATGGCGCCGAGATGGACATCCGCGTGTCGATCGACCGCAAAACCGGCCGCGCCACCTTTACCCGCGTGCGCACCGTTGTTGCCGATGATGAGCTGGAAAACTACCAGGCCGAAATGACCGTCGAGCAGGCGCGCCAGTACATGGCGAACCCTGAGGTGGGCCAGACCTATGTCGAGGAAGTGCCGCCGGTCGAAATGGGCCGCATCGCCGCCCAGTCGGCCAAGCAAGTGATTCTGCAGAAGGTCCGCGAAGCTGAACGCGACCGTCAGTACGAAGAGTTCAAGGACCGCGCCGGCACTATTATCAACGGTCTGGTAAAGCGCGAAGAATACGGCAACGTCATCGTCGACGTGGGTGCCGGTGAGGCGATCCTGCGCCGCAACGAGAAGATCGGCCGCGAAAGCTACCGCCCGAACGACCGCGTGCGCTGCTATATCAAGGACGTGCGCCGTGAGCCACGCGGCCCGCAGATCTTCCTGTCCCGCACCGCACCCGAGTTCATGGCCGAACTGTTCAAGATGGAAGTGCCGGAGATCTATGACGGCATCATCGAGATTAAGGCCGTGGCCCGTGACCCTGGTTCGCGCGCCAAGATTGCCGTGATCTCTTACGACGGGTCGATCGACCCGGTCGGTGCCTGCGTCGGTATGCGCGGCAGCCGAGTGCAGGCCGTGGTGAACGAGTTGCAGGGCGAGAAAATCGACATCATCCCGTGGAACGAGGATCAGCCGACCTTCCTGGTGAACGCGCTGCAGCCGGCCGAAGTGACCAAGGTGGTGCTGGACGAGGAAGCCGGCAAGATCGAGGTCGTGGTGCCGGAAGAGCAGCTGTCGCTCGCCATCGGCCGACGCGGCCAGAACGTGCGCCTGGCGTCGCAGCTGACCAACCTCGACATCGACATCATGACCGAGGAAGAGGAGTCGGCACGCCGCCAGAAGGAATTCGAGGCGCGCACCAAGCTGTTCATGGAAACCCTCGACCTGGACGAATTCTTTGCCCAACTACTGGTCTCGGAAGGCTTCACCAACCTTGAAGAGGTTGCCTATGTCGAGCTGGACGAACTTCTGGTAATCGATGGTGTCGATGAAGGCACTGCCGAGGAACTGCAAGCCCGAGCCCGTGACTACCTGGAAGCCCAGGCAAAGGCGGCGCTGGATGCGGCCCGTGAGTTGGGCGCGGAAGACAGCCTGATCCAGTTTGAAGGACTGACCCCGCAGATGGTCGAAGCGCTGGCCAAGGACGGCGTGAAATCCTTGGAAGATTTCGCGACCTGCGCTGACTGGGAACTGGCGGGCGGCTGGACCACCGATGGCGGCGAGCGGGTCAAGGACGACGGTATTCTAGAACCCTTCGGCGTATCGCTGGAAGAAGCCCAGGACCTCGTTATGACTGCCCGCATCATGCTGGGCTGGGTTGATCCGGCAGAGCTGGAGGCGGAAGCAGCTGAAGACGAAGACGCCGGCGAAGAGGAAGGCGAGGCCTGATTTCAGGACTTGCAGAGGAGAACTGAATGACACGCGGCGGTGCCACAAAAGACCGGACCGGCGAGAGCGAGCGCAAATGCATCGCAACCGGCGAGACCCAGCCCAAACAGGGCCTCATCCGTTTTGTGATGGGGCCTGAGGGCCAGGTTGTGCCCGATGTAATGGGCAAGCTGCCCGGCCGCGGTGTCTATGTGGCTTCCACCCGCGAGGCTTTGGGCACAGCAGTGAAGAAGAAGCTGTTTGCCCGCGGCTTTAAGGCGCAGGTCCAAGTGCCGGAGGAACTGGTGCAGGAAGTCGAGCGCCAGATCGTCCGCCGGCTGATCGAATTGATCAGCTTGGCGCGCAAGTCGGGCGATGCGGTGTCTGGCTTTGAGAGGGTCAAAGACTGGCTGGCCAAGGAAGAAGCGCGGGTTCTGATCCAGGCTTCTGATGGGTCGGGGCGCGGTAAGTCGAAGCTGAGCACGCCCTACAAGGGTAAATTCATCGGCTGCCTCACGGCGGACGAGCTGGGAATGGCATTTGGGCGCCAAACTGCGATCCATGCCGCCCTCGCCTCTGGCGGACTCAGCAAACGTGTTGTAGATGAGGCGCAACGACTGCAAGGTTTGCGCGAAATGGTGGGCGGCAGCGGCCGCACGGAAGGATAAGTAGCTTTATGAGCGATAGTGACGGCAAAAAGACACTGGGTCTGCGTGGGGGTTCCCGTCCGGGGAACGTGAAACAGAGTTTCAGCCATGGACGGACCAAGAATGTCGTGGTGGAAACCAAGCGCAAACGCGTTGTGGTTCCCAAGCCGGGTGCGGCCAAGGGGGGCAGCGGTGCTGCACCCTCCACATCCGGGTCGCGCCGGCCTGCCGGCATCAGTGACGCAGAAATGGAGCGCCGCCTGAAGGCGCTGCAGGCCGCCAAGGCCCGCGAGGCAGAGGAAGCCGCGCAGCGCGAAGCCGAGGAGAAGGCGCGCGCAGAGGAGCGTGAGCGCCGCCGGGCGGAACAGGAAGCCAAAGAACGCGAGCAGCGCGAAGCCGAAGAGCGGGCCCGTCAAAAGGCCGAAGAGGAAGAGCGTAAGCGCATTGAGGCGGAAGAAGAGGCCAAGCGTGCCGCTGCCGCGCCGGCACCTGCCGCGGCAAAGGCGGAGCGTCCTGCCCCGAGCAAACCCGCACCTGCAGCTTCCCCGCGCAAAGCAGAGCGTGAACGCGAGCAGCGCCCGTCGCGCGGCAAGGGCCGCGACGACAACCGCCGCTCCGGCAAATTGACCCTGGGCCAGGCAACCGGCGGTGAAGGCAACCGCCAGCGTTCGATGGCTGCGATGAAGCGCAAGCAGGAGCGTGCGCGTCAAAAGGCCATGGGAGGCTCAGTTGAGCGGGAAAAGGTCGTGCGCGACGTGCAGCTGCCGGAAACCATCGTGGTCTCCGAGCTGGCCAACCGGATGGCGGAACGCGTAGCCGACGTGGTGAAATCGCTCATGCAGATGGGCATGATGGTCACCCAGAACCAGTCGATCGACGCCGATACCGCGGAACTGATCATTGAGGAATTCGGCCACAAGGTGACCCGTGTTTCCGATGCTGATGTCGAGGACGTCATCAAGGAGGTCGAGGACAAGGACGAAGACCTGAAGCCGCGTCCGCCAGTGATCACCATCATGGGCCACGTCGACCACGGCAAGACCTCGCTGCTGGATGCAATCCGCGACGCCCGCGTCGTGGCAGGCGAAGCCGGCGGCATCACCCAGCATATCGGCGCCTATCAGGTGACCACCGAAAGCGGCACGGTGCTGAGCTTCCTGGATACTCCGGGTCACGCGGCCTTCACCTCGATGCGCTCTCGCGGTGCGCAGGTGACGGATATTGTTGTCCTGGTTGTGGCCGCGGATGATGCGGTGATGCCGCAGACCATCGAAGCCATCAACCACGCCAAGGCGGCGCAAGTTCCGATGATTGTGGCGATCAACAAGATCGACAAGCCGGCCGCTGATCCGATGAAGGTCCGGACCGACCTGCTGCAGCACGAAGTGATCGTGGAGCAGATGTCCGGTGAAGTGCAGGATGTGGAAGTCTCGGCTGTCACTGGGCAGGGCCTGGATGAGCTGCTGGAAGCCATTGCGCTGCAAGCGGAAATCCTTGAACTCAAGGCCAACCCGGATCGTGCCGCACAGGGCGCCGTGATTGAAGCGCAACTGGATGTGGGCCGCGGCCCCGTTGCCACTGTTCTGGTTCAGAACGGCACGCTGCGCCAGGGCGATATCTTTGTTGTGGGGGAGCAGTACGGCAAGGTCCGTGCGCTGATCAACGACAAGGGCGAACGCGTGCAGGAAGCCGGCCCATCCGTTCCGGTCGAGGTTTTGGGGCTCAACGGCACGCCGGAGGCAGGTGACGTTCTGAACGTGACAGAAACCGAAGCGCAGGCGCGTGAAATCGCCGCCTACCGCGAGCAGGCCGCCAAGGACAAGCGCGCCGCTGCTGGTGCCGCGACCACTCTGGAACAGCTGATGGCCAAGGCCAAAGAAGACGAGAACGTCTCCGAGCTGCCAATCCTGGTCAAGGCCGACGTTCAGGGCTCTGCCGAAGCCATCGTTCAGGCGATGGAAAAGATTGGCAACGATGAAGTGCGTGTGCGCGTGCTTCACTCTGGTGTCGGTGCGATCACCGAGACCGACGTTGGCCTTGCCGAAGCTTCCGGTGCGCCGATCATGGGCTTTAACGTCCGTGCCAATGCCTCGGCCCGCAACACCGCCAACCAGAAGGGCGTGGAGATCCGCTATTACTCGGTGATTTACGATCTGGTGGACGACGTGAAGGCCGCAGCCTCTGGTCTGCTGTCGGCGGAGATTCGCGAAAACTTCATCGGCTACGCGCAGATCAAGGAAGTCTTCAAGGTCACAGGCGTTGGCAAGGTTGCCGGCTGCTTGGTCACTGAAGGCGTTGCCCGCCGCTCCGCCGGCGTGCGCCTGCTGCGCGATAACGTGGTGATCCACGAAGGCACGCTGAAGACCTTGAAGCGCTTCAAGGACGAAGTCTCTGAGGTTCAGTCCGGTCAGGAATGCGGTATGGCATTCGAAAATTACGATGATATCCGTCCGAATGATGTTATCGAGATCTTCGAGCGCGAGGAAGTGACCCGAACGCTCGACTGATCAGGCCGTGATCCGAAAATAGGAAAGGCCCTGGCGCTGCTGCCGGGGCCTTTTTTGCGCCTGGGGCTATAGTCAGCCGTCTTCTCTGGAGTTGCAGGTGAAAGTACGCCGGAGAAGCGGTACCCGCGGAGCTCTACCGGAATAGAGGGCCCATTAGTCCTGGGCCACCGCTGCTGCACCGCAAATTTGCTTAGGCGGACAGAAGAAGATAGCCGCCGAAAACAGCTGGTTCCTTTTTCAGAATGCCGGTCTGGCCACTCTAGCCTTCTCTTCCCTGAGCCTGCGTCTACTGCTGCAGGCGCAAAAGAAAAAGGGCAGCCAGTGCGGCTGCCCTTCTGGTGACTGATGTGCGTGAGTGGCGGTTCAGGAGACAGGTGTCACCGGTTGGCCGTGATATGTTTTCGTGCCAACCCGCACTTCTATGCTCCCGTCAGAGAATGCCCGTATGAAACTGCCTTGGACCAGGGAAAACTTGCCTACTGCAATTGTTCTAAGCATGGTCAATTCCTGCCTATCTGCAATTCTGGTTAGTGGTTTGGTCTGTATCCTGATGCTTGATCAGATTGATTAACAAAATATTACCGGACCCGAAGGCTGCAGTTAAACACTCGGAAAAGAAGCGGAAATATTCTACGGATCAATGGTGCCCCCTGGGCAGCGGGGGCACGCGCGTTACAGCCAGTCGCGCAGGATCGGGATCAGCGGAATGTCTGCCGGCGGCATCGGATAGTCGCGCAGGTCCTGCGGCCGCACCCATTTCAGGGTCTGTCCTTCCTTGGCCTGCGGGATGCCTTCCCATTTGCGGCAGGCAAACAGAGGCATCAGCAGGTGGAAGTCCTCATAAGAATGGCTGGCAAAGGTCAGTGGCGCCAGGCAGGAGGCCCAGGTGCCGATCCCCAGTTCTTCGTGCAACTCGCGGATCAACGCTGCCTCGGGAGACTCACCGGGCTCGATCTTGCCTCCGGGAAATTCCCACAGTCCCGCCATCGACTTGCCCTCGGGACGCTGCGCCAGCAGCACCCGGCCGTCCACATCGATGAGAGAGACTGCGGATACCAGAACAGTTTTCATGACCGGTAGTCCGCATTGATAGAGATGTACTGGTGGGTCAAGTCGCAGGTCCAGACGGTGGCCTGACCGCTGCCGAGACCCAGATCCACCTTGATGGTGATCTCTTGCTTCTTCATCTCTGTCGCGCCCAGCTCTTCCTTGTAGTCCGGCGAGACCCAGCCCTTTTCCGCCACCAGCACATCGCCAAAGGAGATAGACAGCAGGTCCCGGTCCGCTGCGGCGCCGGACTTGCCGATAGCCATCACCACACGGCCCCAGTTCGGGTCCTCGCCGGCAATGGCGGTCTTCACCAGCGGCGAGTTGGCAATCGCCAGGCCATGCACCTTGGCATCCGCGTCCGAAGCCGCACCGGTGACCTGGATTTCCACGAACTTGGTTGCGCCTTCACCGTCGCGCACCACCTGGTGCGACAGGTCCAGCATGACCCGCTCCAGCCCCGCCGCAAATTCCGCGTTGCCGGTGGCATCCACGCCCGAGGCGCCGGTTGCGCACAGCATCAGGCTGTCGGAGGTCGAGGTGTCGCTGTCCACGGTGATGCAGTTGAAGGTGCGGTCGCAGATCTCCGCCAATTGCGCCTGCAGGGCCGCCTGCTCCACCTTCGCATCGGTGAAGATATAGACCAGCATCGTCGCCATGTCCGGCGCGATCATACCAGAGCCTTTGGCAATGCCGGCGATCTTGACGGTCTTACCTTCAATCCCGACCATTGCGCTGGCACCTTTGGCGAAGGTGTCAGTGGTCATGATCGCCTTGGCAGCGCCTTCCAGCGCAGTCTCGTCCAGCGCATCGTTCAGCTCGCTGATCTTCGCGACAATCCGGTCATGCGGCAGCGGCTCCCCGATCACACCGGTCGAGGCGGTAAAGACACGCTCCGCCGGGATGCCCGAGGCCTCCGCAACCGCGGAAGTGATCTCCGCCACCGAGGTCTGCCCGTAGTGGCCGGTGAAAGCATTGGAATTGCCCGAGTTCACCAGGATGGCCGCACCGGCATCCGCAGCGCCGCCAAGTTTGGCTTGGCAATCCAGAACCGGGGCAGAGCGGGTCTTGGAGCGGGTGAATACCCCGGCGACCGAGGTGCCCGGATCCATCACCGCCAGCATCACGTCGGTGCGGCCCTGATATTTCACCCCGGCAGCGGCGGAGGCAAAGCGCACGCCCTTGATGACCGGCAGATCGGGAAAGCTGGCAGGTGCCAGCGGTGAGACGGGCAGGGATTTCGCCATGATCAGTTCCTTACCAGGCTGATGTCTTTAAGAATGGCCGGATCCAGATCTTCAATCTCAGGCCGTTGGATTTCTGCGGCGGCGGTCAGTTCGTCCACCCGCTGTTCGATAGCATTTTTGCGCAGTTCATCAGCCAGTTCAGCACGCACTTCTTCAAACTCGGGCGCTTCGGTTTTGCGGCGCTCATTCAGAAGAATGATGTGCCAACCGAACTGAGTCTGAACCGGCCCAGACACTTCACCCGAACGCAGTTTCAAGACCGCCTGCTCAAATTCCGGGACCATGCGTCCGGTGGTGAACCATCCGAGATCACCGCCATTTGGGCCGGAGGGACCGGTGGAGCGTTCTTTTGCCAGCGTAGCAAAATCGGCGCCGGCATCCAGTTCTGCCTTGACCTCGAGTGCGTCCTCCTCGCTTTCCACCAGGATGTGCGCGGCGTGAAACTCATCGCCGCCTTCGCCGGTGGAGTACTTATCATCATAGGCGGCACGCAGTTTGCCCTCGCTGCTGGCCTCGTCCATGACTGTATCGATCACATCCGCAGCCAGCATGGCGCGTTCTTCGTTTTCAACAGAGAGCTCGACATAGCGCGGCACTTCACCATGCAATTGCTGCTTCAGCGCGGTTTGTTGGATCAGCTGGTCCAGGATGGCGTTGTACAGCACTTCATCCGGCAGCTGCTTGTACTGGTCCGGCAGGTTTTCGCGCGCCATGACCATGTGGCCGATAGTGATCTCTTCGCCATTGACCGAAGCAACCACCGTGTTGGCGTGCGGTGCTGCTGCGGCGGTCAGCGGCAGCGAGGCACAGGCAGCGACCGCCATACCGCGCAGAAATGTGAGACCTTTACGCATTGAAACCTTCCTATTCCTTGGCCGTGAAGGGGCCTGCCGTTGACACTCTATACCCTGCCGCTTACATCGCCTTGAGGCCATTGGCAGGTCCGTCTTTCCACCTTTGTTTATGGGTTGCGGAGACGGCGGGCAAGCCTGCCCGATGCAAAGGCCGGACATAGGATCGCTGGAGAAGATATGCTAGGTTTCGGAACACTCGCCAAAAAGGTTTTCGGCACGCCGAACGACCGCAAAATCAAGGCGACACGGCCGCTGATTGCACAGATCAACGGGCTGGAGGATGAGTTCGCGAAGCTCAGTGACAACGGGCTGATCGAAAAGACCGAAGTGCTTCGCCAACGGGCCTTGGGTGGTGAAAGCCTGGATGCGCTGCTGCCGGAGGCTTTTGCCAACGTGCGCGAAGCGGCCAAGCGGGCCCTGGGCCTGCGCGCCTTTGACACCCAGTTGATGGGCGGCGTGTTCCTGCATCAGGGCAACATCTCCGAGATGAAAACCGGCGAGGGCAAAACCCTTGTGGCGACCTTCCCGGCCTATCTGAACGCGCTGACCGGCAAGGGCGTGCATGTGGTCACCGTCAACGAATACTTGGCCAAGCGCGACAGCGAATGGATGGGCAAGGTGTTTGCCCAGCTGGGCATGACCACCGGAGTGATTTGGTCGGGCCAGGGCGATGCCGAGAAGATGGCCGCCTACAAAAGCGACGTCACCTATGCCACCAACAACGAGCTGGGCTTTGACTACCTGCGCGACAACATGAAGCCGTCGCTGGACCAGGTGTTTCAGAAGCAGCACAACTTCGCCATCGTTGACGAGGTGGACTCCATCCTGATCGACGAGGCCCGCACACCGCTGATCATTTCCGGCCCGGCGGAAGACCGTTCTGAACTTTATTCCACCATCGACAAGGTGATCCCGCTGCTGGCCGAAGATCACTATGAGATCGATGAGAAGACCCGCGGTGTGACCTTCACAGAGGATGGCAACGAATATCTGGAACAGATCCTGCGCGAGCACGGCCTGCTGGATGCAGAGGCGTCGCTCTATGATCCTGAAAGCACCACTGTTGTCCACCACGTGAACCAGGCACTGCGTGCCCACAAGCTGTTCCAAAAAGACAAGGACTATATCGTCCGAGACGGTCAGGTGGTCCTGATCGACGAATTCACCGGCCGGATGATGCCCGGCCGCCGTCTCTCCGAAGGTCTCCACCAGGCCATCGAGGCCAAGGAAGAGGTGCAGATTCAACCTGAGAACACCACACTGGCGTCTGTAACATTCCAGAATTACTTCCGTCTCTATGACAAGCTTTCCGGCATGACTGGCACAGCTATGACCGAAGCTGAGGAATTCGCGGAGATTTATGGCTTGGGCGTGGTTGAGGTGCCGACCAACCGGCCGATCGCGCGGGTTGACGAGGACGATCAGGTCTACCGCACTGCCCGTGAAAAATACGAGGCTATGATCAAGGAAGCCAAGAAAGCTCACGAAAAGGGCCAGCCGGTTCTTTTGGGCACAACCTCGATCGAGAAATCCGAACTGCTGAGCCAAATGCTGCAGCAGGAAGGCATCGAGCACAACGTGCTGAACGCCCGCCACCACGAGCAGGAGGCACAGATCGTGGCCGATGCCGGCCGCTTTGGCGCAGTGACCATTGCCACCAATATGGCCGGCCGCGGCACCGACATTCAGCTTGGCGGCAACGTCGAGATGAAGGTGCTGGAGGCGCTTGCCGCCAACCCGGAGGCCGATCCGGCAGACCTGCGCGCGGCCGAGGAAGCCAAGCACGCCGAAGAGAAGCAGAAGGTTCTGGATGCCGGCGGGCTGTTCGTGATGGCGTCGGAACGCCATGAAAGCCGCCGCATCGACAACCAGCTGCGCGGCCGCTCCGGCCGTCAGGGCGACCCGGGCCGCACCCGCTTCTACCTGAGTCTCGAAGACGACCTGATGCGTATCTTCGGCTCCGAGAGGCTGGACAAGCTGCTGTCGTCGCTGGGCATGAAAGAGGGCGAGGCGATCATTCACCCCTGGGTGAATAAATCGCTGGAACGCGCCCAGGCCAAGGTCGAAGGCCGCAACTTCGACATGCGAAAGAACGTCCTCAAGTTCGACGATGTCATGAATGACCAGCGCAAAGTCATCTTCAAACAGCGCCGTGAAATCATGGCGGCGGAAGACCTGTCGGAGATCACCGATGACATGCGCCATGAGGTGATCGACGATCTGCTGGACGCCCACATGCCGCCGAAGACTTATGCCGACCAGTGGGACACTGAAGGTCTGCAGGAGCAGGTTCGCGAACTTCTGTCGATCGACGTGCCGGTTGCGGAATGGGCGGCGGAAGAGGGCGTGGACGACGAGCAGATCCGCGAGCGCCTGGTGGAGGCTTCGGACAAGCTGATGGCGGAAAAGGCGGCAGCCTTTGGTCCGGAAAACATGCGCAATATCGAAAAACAGGTGCTGCTGCAGACCATTGACAAGAAATGGCGCGAACACCTGCTGACGCTGGAGCACTTGCGCTCAGTTGTCGGCTTCCGGGGATATGCGCAGCGCGACCCGCTGAACGAATACAAGAACGAGAGCTTCCAGCTGTTTGAAAGCATGCTCGACTCCTTGCGCGAAGAAGTTTCGCAGCAGCTCAGCCGGGTGCGCCCGATGACTGAGGAAGAACAGCAACAGATGCTGATGGAAATGGCTGCCCGCCAAGCCGTGATGCAGCAGATGGCAGCTCAGGCAGCAGGTGAAACAGCGCCAGCGGAAGAGGCGGCTCCGGGTTTCGTTGAAGATGACCCGGCGACCTGGGGAAATCCTTCGCGCAACGACAAGTGTCCCTGCGGCTCTGGCAAGAAGTTCAAGCATTGTCACGGCAGTCTCGCCTGATTGGCACTTGTTAGCAGGCAGAGTCCGAAAACCCGGGCTCTGTGACTGGTATAGGCCAGCGGGATTTTGTCTGCGTTCAGTTCCCCGGAAAGGCTGTTTAAGCCGGGGGCCGTTGCTGCCACGATGCCAGCCGACCTATGCACACCTGAGTTTGTTGCCAGCTGCGCAACGAAAGCAGAAAATTTGCCGGATTCTCTCCTGCCCGCGGCCATAAACTGGCCGTCTTTCGCAGGCATACTGCCTCCACACGCCAGGAGACGGAGGATGCTATGCTGACGAAACAGGTAATGCTGACAAGCGCAATGACGCTGGCATGCGCCTTGGGTCTCGGTGTCTATATGCAGTCGTCGGGTCTCGGACGGCTGGTTGAGGGCGCCGGTGAAACGGAAATGGCTCCGGCTGAACTGACTGGCGAGCCCGAACAGGAAAATCTGCGTCTCGAAAAGATTGCTCTGACTTCAGTACCAGCCGCGGCGCCCCTGGAGACAGCTGAAAGCCGGAGAAATCAACCGTCGTCCGCGGCCGAGTGCCAGATGACAGTGGCCGCGGAAGCTGTTGCTCAAGCCATGGTTACCTTCTCAGTAGATGCTCCTTGCCGTGCAAATGAACCGCTGACAGTGCATCACAGCGGTATGAGCTTTACCGTCTCGCTGGACAGCGCCGGGCATTACGCCGCCCAGCTGCCGGCATTGACGCGCACTGCAGTTTTTATAGCAGAATCTGCCAGCGGCCCGGGTGCCGTTGCCGTTGCCGAGGTGTCTGATTTCGGTGCGGTGGAACATGTGGTTGTTCAATGGAGCGGCAACAGCGGGTTTGAGCTGCACGCCAGGGAATTTGGTGCGGCCTATGGGAGTGCGGGCCACGTCTGGCACGGAGCAACAGCCGGGACAAGTGCCGGCCGGATCATTCGGCTTGGTGACGAAAACCTGCTGGCGCCCCGTATTGCAGAGATCTACAGCGTGCCGGCCAGTGTTTCGGGGCAATCAGGCTCAGTGGCTCTGACTGCCGAAGCCGAGGTGACGGGCAGCAACTGCGGGCGGGATGTATTCGCCCAGGCACTGCAACTGCGCGCAGGCAGGCTCAGCACCCGGGATTTAGTGATGGCAATGCCGGATTGCGAGGCTCAGGGCAGTTTTCTGGTGTTGAATAATCTGCTGGAAGACTTGAAGATTGCCGCCAACTGATTTGCGGTAACTTCAGGTATCCTCATGACCTTCTTTCGTGCGGCCATTTGCGCCGCACTTTTTCTGGCAGCCTTTGCGCGCGGGCTTGCAGCTCAGGATGTCACCTTGTCTTCGCCGGACGGGGTGGTTGAAATCACCGGCACGCTGCTGGGATTCGACGGTGAATTCTACCGGGTGCAAACTCAGTTCGGTGAATTGACCGTGGATGGTTCAGGCGTGGAATGCGAAGGACCAGGCTGTCCCAGTCTTTCCGGATTTGTGGCGGAAATCACCTTTGCAGGATCTGCCACGATGTCAGAAGTGCTGTTGCCTGCGCTGATCGAAGGCTTTGCACTGCGGAATGGCTATCAGACCCGCCGTGAGCCGCTGCCAGAGGGAAACTTCAGCCATGTCCTGTTGCGCGGCCAGACACCTGCGGCGCGGTTCACCTTCGTCACCAGCAACACTGATGCCGGATTTGCGGCACTTGTTGCGGATGAGGCCGATGTTGCCATGGCTTTGCGGGAAATCCGGCCCTTGGAGCGGAAGGCGGCGCGGGCGGCGGGCCTGGGGGATTTGACCAGTGCCGGACGCAGCCGGGTGCTGGCCCTGGATGCCTTTGTGCCGGTGGTGGCACCTGGTAATCCGGTGCGTGAAATTACTTTGCCGCAACTGGCCGGAATCCTGTCAGGCAGGATCAGCAACTGGCGTGAGCTAGGCGGCCCTGACGCACCTGTTGCCATTCATATGCCGGTATCCGGGTCCGGTCTCTCTCAGGCGGTCGAGGATAAACTGATGGGGCCTTCCGGATCCGGCTTCACTTCTGCAATACACCGCCATGACCGCAGCAGCACTCTGGTCCAGCGGGTACTTGTCGATCCCTTTGCCATCGGCATTGCCAGCTATGCAGAGAAAGGTGCAGCCAGGGTTCTGACGCTGACCGGGCCATGCGGTTTTTCGTTGCAGGCCAGCCGCAGGACCATGAAGACCGAAGACTACCCGTTAACGGTTCCGATGTTCCTTTATCTGCCGGCCCGGCGATTGCCCAAGGTCGGGCGCGATTTTCTGACTTATGTGCGCGGCCCCGCGGCGCAGGCAGTGATCCGGCGTGCAGGGTTCGTGGATCAGGCTCCCGAGCTGATTCCGGTCAGCCGCCAGGGCAACCGCTTTGCCAATGCCATTCTCGCAGCGCAAGAAGAAGGCGGTCTGTCAGAACTGCAGCGTCTGGTGACTGTGCTGGGCGGAATGCGTCGGCTGACGGCCTCGTTCCGGTTTGAACCCGGCTCGTCGCGTCCGGATGCGCAATCCCGCAGCAACATCGAACAGCTGGCCAGGGCATTGGAAGCCGGGGAGTTCGATGCCAAGGAACTTGTGTTTGCGGGGTTCTCAGACGGGGTTGGACCAGTGGATGGCAACCGGAAGATCGCCCTGGAACGGGCAGCGGCCGTGCGGGACGCGGTTATCAACGCGGCAGAGACGGCGGATTCGAGCCGTGTGAACATTCAAACCGAAGGCTTTGGCGAGGCCTTGCCTATGGCTTGCGATGATAGTGATTGGGGCCGCCAGATCAATCGCAGGGTAGAGGTCTGGGTGCGCTGACCGCGTTGTTCTCTCTTTGAGTTTGCTTGCCGGCCCGCCGCGGATTTTGGCGGGGATGGGCCGGCATGAAAAGGCGAAGAGAAAACCGGTCAAGCGGTGCAATTGTAACCCTTGCATAGAATGGCGCCTGGATGAGGCTTGCGCTGCTGCAGGGCGGGGCCGCCGGAAGAGGGTTATCCTGATGCGGTTATCAGATCGCTGGCCTTTTCACCGATCATGATTGCGGGCGCGTTAGTATTGCCCGAGACAATTTCAGGCATGATGGAGCAATCAGCAACCCGCAGCCCTTCAATGCCATGTACCCGCAATTGCGCATCAACCACTGCGTCTTCGCCCGCTCCCATCTTGCAGGTTCCGGTGGGGTGATAGATCGAAACCGAGTTGCTGCGCGCCCAGTCGAGCGTGCCCTGATAATCGTCCATTGAAAGATCGGCATGGGGGCGGAACTCCTCAGCGACCTTTGTCGCGAGCGGATTGTGCCTGGCGATGCGCCGGGCGATGTTCACACCGTCCACGATGGTCCGGCAGTCGGTCTCAGTTGACAGGTAGTTCGGAATGATTTTGGGGTATTTTTGGGGGTCCGGCCCTTTCAGCCGGATTTCGCCACGGCTTTCGGGGCGCAGCTGGCAGACTGACATGGTAAAGGCAGAGAACGGGTGCACGCCTTCTCCGGGGCTGTCGGCCGACCAGGGCTGCACATGGAATTGGATGTCCGGGGTTGCCACCTCTGGCCGGGTTTTCATGAACCCGGTGGCCAGGCTTGCCGCCATAGTCATTGGCCCGGCCCGGAATAGAGCGTATTTCAGCGCGATCCGAGCCTGGTTGAACAGGCTGCGCACCTCATCGTTCAGGGTCGGCTCATTGCATTTGTAGACCAGACGCGCCTGCAAATGGTCCTGCAGCCCCTGGCCGACTCCTGGCAGATCCACCAGCGGTTCTATCCCGTTTTCGCTGAGATGCGCGGCCGGACCGATACCGGACAGCATCAGGGTCTGGGGCGAGTTGATGGCACCGGCGGACAAAATCACTTCCCTGCGCGCAGTGATGGTCTGCCTCTGCCCCGCATTGTCCAGATAGGTCACGCCGGTTACGCGGCGGCCGTCCAGATTGATCTTCTCGACCAATGCACGGGTAACGACCCGAAGGTTGTCCCGTTTACGTGCCGGTTTCAGGAATGCGACTGCCGAGCTGCACCGCCGCCCGTTACGGGTGGTCAGCTGGAAATAGCCGACACCCTCTTGCTGTGCACCGTTGTAATCGGGATTGAAAGGGTAGCCCGCTTCCTGTGCGGCGGCGACCCAGGCGTCGCAGATAGGGCGCTGGATGCGCATGTTGGACACCGCCAGCGGCCCCCCGGTCCCGTGGAATTCATCGGCGCCGCGTTCCTGATCCTCGGAGCGTTTGAACAGTGGCAGCACGTCCTTCCAGCCCCATCCTTCGTTGCCCATCTGGCGCCAGCGGTCATAGTCCTCTTTCTGGCCGCGAACGTACAGAAGCCCGTTCAAAGAGGATGATCCTCCCAGTACCTTGCCCCGCGGCCAGTCGATGGACCGGCCGTTCAATCCAGGGTCTGGCTCTGTCTTGTAGCACCAGTCCACGGACGGGTTGTGCATGGTTTTGAAGTAGCCCACCGGAATGTGGATCCACGGGTTTGTGTCCGGCCCGCCGGCCTCTAGCAGCACCACCTTGTTACGCGGGTCTGCGCTTAGCCGGTTTGCAATCACGCAGCCTGACGAACCCGCTCCGATGACGATGAAATCAGCGTCCAAAACCTTTCCTCCCGAACCTTGGATGGAAAAAACTTCTATACAGGGCGAATGAAATAAGCTAGCTAATTTTGATACGAAACGTCTCAATAATTTATATTAGGGAGGGAATTGTGGGGCTGACCAATAAACTGAGCCGTATCTCGCGGCGGGATCTATTCCGTGTGGCCGGGACTTATGGGATGAGTTCGACGCTGCTCGCGGCGGGAAGCTTTGGCGGTGCGATGAGTCTGGCGAACCTCGCTTCGGCGGCCGAATCAACGTACGAGCGGCGGTTTTCGAAACCGGCCAAGCACACGCTCAAGTTTGGCGCCTCGGGCTTCAATGCGCGCAATCTGCTGATCGAACGGGCCGGCGCACTGGAGTTCGCGAGGGATTTGGAGGCGCGCACTGACGGCGAAATCCGTATCGAGTTCATCGGTGACAACCAGATCTGCGGCCAGCTGTCCTGCGTTGAGAAAACCCAGCAGGGCATCGTCGACATTTACGCGGCATCGACACAGAACTCGGCCGGCGGCGCACCCTATCTGAACGTGCTGGACTATGCCTTCATGTTCCCCGGCCGCGCGTCGCAGTATCACTTTCTGTACCACCCCAAGAGCCAGGAAATTCTGCGCGACCCGCTGGAGAAGCGGCATGGGCTGAAGTTCCTGTTCAGTCATTGCGAGTTGCGTGGCATCCAGCTGGGCCTGAAGTACAAGGATGCGCCCGCCATCACCAAACTGGAGCAGCTGTTCGGCACCAAGAACCGTGTCACGGGCACTCAACTGGGCCGCATCGCCATGAATGCGCTGAACCTGAACCCAGTGCCGGTAGCATGGGAAGAAACCCTCGACGGGTTGAAGCAGGGTTTGATCGACGGTGCCGAAACCTGGGCCTCCGCGGTGGCCTACGCCAACATGGCGCCGGTGGTTAGCCAATCCGTTGACCTCAAGTTTTTCTGCGGCACCGAGCATACCTCGATGTCGGCCAAGGTTTTTGACGGTCTTGAAGGTTATCTGCAGGACGCGGTGATGGAGAGCGCCTATTGGGCGCAGGCCCATGTGCAGGCGGCAAACGAGGCCGCGCTGGTCAAGACCGTCGGCTTCTCCGACCCGCAGCTGCCGGGCACGGTGTTTGCGGAACACGGCGTCCGCCCCGCCTTCCTGCCGGACAGCGAAATCCGCATGGCCGAGGAAATGTGCTCGCCCGAATTCCAGCCGCAGCTGTGGGAACAGTGGCGCGACCGGCTGAATAAATGGGCTGGCGGCATCGATACCTACCAGGAAATCTACACCATCGCGCGCGAAGTCGACAAAGACATGAAGCCAGAAAACGTGGAACCCCGCCGCTGGTGGAAAGGCTGAACGCAGCCTAGGCTGAAACGTACCATACCCCGGCGCTGAAATAGTCGCCGGGGAACTCTCCTCCGGACGGGAAACCGGAGGCTTCATGGGAGGAACGAATGACGCTCTGGTCTGACATCAGTGCGATTTTCAGCGCGTTTGCATCGCAGGACAGCTGGGAAATCCGCAACGCGCTGGAGAGCAATGGGGCCTGGATTCTAGGAACTGTGGTCGCCGCAATAGGCGGTCTGCTGGTGATGATGGCCTATCGACTGGTGCCGCTTCTGGACCGGCATCTAGAGCGCACCATCATGGTCTGGAGCTACCTGGCGATTGCCTTCATCATTTTCTGGGGGGTGATTGACCGCTTCGTGTTCAAGAACCAGCAGCCCTGGTCCACGACCATTCCGCCGCTCCTGTTCATGATCATGGCCTGGTTCGGGGCCGCCTTCAACGTGCGGCTGCGGACCCATCTCAGCTTCTCGGAATTCCGCACCATCATGCCCCGCTGGGCGCAGATGGGCTGCCTGACGTTGGACGCCGTGCTGTGGTTCGGCTTTGCGGTGATCGTCTTTGTCACCACCACCCGGCTGACCGCGCTGTCGGCCTCCAACTTCCAGATCGTCCTGGGCACCGACAGCGTGCTGCAATGGTGGTTTCTGATCACCGCGCCTCTGTCCTTTGTCCTGATGATCGCCCGGGTGTTTGAAAACCTCGCCGACGACATCCGCAATTACCGCAGCGGCGCGCCGCTGATCAAACAGGCCGTGATCGGAGGAGACGTGTAATGGATACGGGAACCTGGGTCACGCTGATCTCGATTGGGGTCACCTTCCTGTTCATGCTGGGCGTGCCGGTGCTGCTGGTGATCGGCTACTGGGTGATCGGCTGCTCCTTCGTGCTGGGGCTGACGCTCGACAACATGGGCGCGGAACTGCTCAATGTGTTCAACAAGGGCTTTGCGCTGCTTGCGATGCCGCTGTTCATCCTGACCGGTGATCTGATAAACCAGTCGGGCATCGCGCGGCGTCTAAGCGATTTCGCCTATGCCTGCCTGGGCTGGATGCGCGGCGGGCTGGCAATGGCCTCGCTTGGGGCCTGCGGTTTGTTCGCCGCCATTTCAGGCTCTAACTCGGCAACAACAGCCACAATCGGCTCGATGCTGCACCCCGAAATGGTCAAGGGGGGCTATGACGAGCGTTTCTCGGCTGCCACCGCTGCCGCGGGCGGTACCGTCGGCATCATCATCCCGCCGTCAATCATCTTTATCGTTTACGGTTTCCTGATGAACCTGCCGATTTCCGATCTGTTTGTGGCCGGCATCCTGCCCGGCGCAATGATGGTCGTCGGCATGCAGCTCGCCTGCTGGATCATCTGCCGCCGAAACGGCTGGGGCTTCCTGATCCCCCTGCAACTGAACCGGGTTCTGAAAACCGCTTTTGGCGCCTGGCTCGGCTTCTTTGCCATCGGGCTGGTGCTTTGGGGCATCTACACCGGCAAGTTCTCCCCGACGGAGGCCGCAGGCGTGACCGTTGGCTTTTGCGTCATTGCGGGCGTCCTGTCCTGGGTTGTAACAAAAATTACCGGAACAAACAGCGACAAGACATGGGCGGAGAAATCCTATTCCGAGATGCTGGTGGTCGAGGGATTCACCATCCCGCAGATCCCAGGTATCGTGGTGCGCTCAGCCCAGATCACCGGGATCCTCGCACCGCTGATCGCGATTTCCGTGGTAATGCAGCAGATCCTGTCGCTCCTCGGCGCTCAGCAGGCGATCGGTGGATTTGTCACCTCGATGGGCGGCTACCATGCGGTTCTGTTCACTTCGATGGTGATAGTGTTCTTCTCCGGCATGGTGCTGGAGAGCCTGCCGGTGACCATCATCCTGGCGCCGATCCTGGCCCCCATCGCGGCCTCCGTCGGGATCGACCCGATCCACTTCTCGGTGATCTTCCTGGTCGGCGCCTCGATCGGTTTCATCACCCCGCCATACGGGCTGAACCTCTATGTCGCATCAGGTGTGACCGGTGTTCCGTATTTCCGTCTGCTTCGCTATACCGTTCCTTACCTTGCAGCCCTGATCGGGGTGTGGCTACTGGTTTCGCTGGTGCCTGACTTCGCCCTGGTGCTGCTGCCCAACAAGTAGGGAACAAGCGGCATGGCAAAGGACGCGTCGCACAAGAGCGAGGGGCAGATCCCCACCAACCTGCGCCTGTTGGTGCTGCTGGAAGAAGTGGCCAGGCGCGGGGTGGCGGTGAAACCTGCCGAGATGATCGAAGCCATGGGCCTGCCCAAACCGACCGTCCACCGTCTGATGCAGACCGCCGAGGCTGAGGGCTTCCTGCAGCGCGACTTGGACGGGCGGGCCTATGGGCCCGGCCCGCGCATGCGCAGGCTGGCGCTTGACACCATGTCCTCGGAACATCTGCGCACCGCGAGGCTCACAATCCTGAAAAGCGTAGCCGAAGAATTGGGCGAGACCTGTAACCTCGCCACCCCAGACCGTGAAGGCATGATCTACCTCGACCGGGTGGAAACAAAATGGCCGCTGCGGATTCAGCTGCCAGTCGGCACTCAGGTGCCCTTTCACTGCACCGCGAGCGGAAAGATGTACCTGTCTACCTTAAAGCGCAACACGCTTGAGGCTGTGCTGCGCTCCCGCCCGCTGGCGGCGGTGACCAGCAAGACCTGTACAGACCCTGACGCGCTCTGTTCCGAGCTGGGTGATATCGCTGGCCGCGGCTACTCCACGGATGACGAGGAGTTTATCTCCGGCATGGTGGCCGTTGCAGTGCCGGTGCGCGACGCCCGGAACCGGCTGATGGCCACGCTCTCGGTGCATGCTCCGGTGCAGCGCCGAACCCTGCAGGAGCTGCTGGAGGCTCTGCCTGCCTTGCGGAAGGCTGCCAAGGAGTTGGCAGCTCTGTCCTGAACTGTCCCAGGTGTTTCAGTGGTATATCCGGAGGTTTGCACGCTGCCTTCCTTTGGTGCAACTGTCCTTGTTGCCACGCGGCAGACGGGCCTGTGAAACTGGTTCGGTCCCGCTTGACCTGTTTGGTACACCACCTTCTGCGGCCGGTGGCATTGTCTCAGCCGGTCAGCTTTTTAGCCCATAGCAGCGGCTGCTCGAAATTATACATCACCAGCACGCCGCTTTCAGTGATCTCCATGCGATTGACCAGGCTGATCTGCTGAAAAAAATTCCGTTCAGAGATCATTGTATCTTCGTCGCACAGGCCGCCGCCAAATTGCAGCGGAGAAAGCATAAGGTTCTCAATGTCAGGCCCGAAAGTAGTGGTGAAGCTGCGGCACGGACTGGAGCCGTAAAGAGTGCCGTCATCGAAATCAAACCGAAGGTCTTCGAATGGGGTCAGGTCGATGTCTTTGACTTTCTGGACGATCCAGGCGCCGTCGAGGTCTGCTGCCGTGTTTGAGGCCATAGGAATTCCTCCGTTCTGCCGGGTCCCGCTATCAGAGGCAAAGGAGCACAGGGCCAGCCCGGCACAACCCACTGCAATGGCCGCGAAAATCACGGTCCGGACGGGGCGCAGGCCCGTCATTCTGGAGTGCCAGCAGGCCGGAATAACATTAGCGTCTCACCTTGATGCGCATCGGGTTTGAGTCTGCGCAGCCTACGGCGATTGACAAGAAAAAAATCTTGCCGGACTCCAGGTTCCATGCGACGCTTGAGGAAGCGCGACGTTAATGCGTTAATTTTAAACAGTTTTTCAATCCCTGGAGCTGCTCCATGCCTCTTGACGGATCCGCCGCGAAAGAAATCAAGCAACAGATGGCGATTGCCCGTAAGCGCGAGCTGGCCTTCGGGTTGTGCTTCGGCAAGAAGATCGAGAACTCGGTATTCCTGACCCACAAGACCAAGGCCGCCAAGGTTCTGGGCAAACAGGCAAAGTCCGACGGCGAAACCCCGCAGTTCACATTCGGCATGCTGAAACTGGACGGCAAGGAAATGTCGATGTCCGTCGAGGGCAAGATCGTGCCTGGCATGGCCCGCAAGGCCAAGAAGATGTTCATGGTGATCGGGCTAAAATACAAAATCCTCATTCTTGATCCCGACGGGAATGTCGTCGAGTCGGAAGAGGACGAGGATGAGGCGCAGGAAGGCGGCCCGGAGGCAGGCCCGGCCGCCAGCGGCGAAACCGCCATTGGTGAATCCGGTGAACCGCCTTCGGCGCCTTCCGCCGAACCGGACCCGGCAGAAGCCAAGTGGAATACCACCGCCGCCAAGGTCGAGGCCAATATGGCGAAGCTCCGCGAAATCGCCGGAATAGACCTCTCCAAAGCTGAGGCGCTGTGGAAAGCAATCCAGGCCAAGGCGGAGGGCAGCGGCTTTGCCGCCGCGCTGGAGCATGTCGGCAAGCTCTCCGCCGAGATGAAGACCGCGGCTCGGGATGCTGCCGCCCGCGCCAAACGGCAGAGTCTTCTGGAAGGTAAGTGGCAGCAGGCCGCGGCGAAGCTGGAACCGCTGATCGACGAGGTCCTGGGGCTCAAAACCGCGCAGTCCGAAAAAATCGAAACCGTCTGGACCCAGATCAAAGCCCGGGTGGCTGCCGTCCCGCCGGATTACGAAGGTGCGCTCAAGGCCGTCGGCCCGCTGGCCCAGGCCCTTTCCAAGGCGCGCCAGGCCGCAGCCGAGGCCGGCGGCGGCGAGCCAGCACCCGGTCGCGCCGAAGCGGCTGAAGGAGGGAGCGGCGATACCACGACAACCGCGAAGCCCGAGGCGATCGCCAAGGCGCCGGAACAGGCCGTCCCGCCCTCCGGAGAAACCGGCGGCGGCACCGCAGAGGCGGACGCCACTGTGGAAGAACAGATTGCCCGGATCGAAGCCGCTTTGAAGGCGCTGCAGGACGGCCCGGTCAAGACCTACAACACCATGGTGCCGGAAGCGGTCAGCCAGACCCCGGACAAGTGGAAAACCGCGCTCGACAAGGTTGCGGCGCTGGCCGCGCAGGCCAAGGCCAAGCCCGAGGATGCCAGCGGCGCCAAGCTGGATGCCGGCGAAAAGGCGCTGGACGCTCTGGAAAAGGCGGTTGCCGCCGACACTCAGGCCAAGACCGCGTTCCAAAAGGCTCTGGAAATCTTCGATCTGCGCATGGTGCCTCTGACCAGCCACCCCAAGGCCACGGCGCCCGAAATCGCACCTGAAATCACCCGCATTACCGGACTGCGCACCGCCGCGGCGGACAAGGCCAAAGTGCATGATCTGAAAACGGCCACCGCCGACTTGACCGCGGCCGAAGCGGAGATTGCCAAGGCCGAAATCCTGGCCGATGAGTTCGCCCATTTCATGGCGCTCGATCCCGACCGCAAGGCGCTGGCCGACGCGGCCCGCGGCGTAACAGTCGGCGATCCGGCAGTGGATGACGCCGCGCGCGAGATGGAGCGGCTTTATGATGCCGCGCAGCAGGACAAGGCCGCCAAGAAATTCAAGGATGGCATCCAGAAGCTGGACGAAGTGGCCAAGGTCTATGAACGAACCGCCAAGGTGCGCAAGCAGCGCAAGCTGTATGAGGACTGGCGCCCCAAGGTCAAACAGTGGATCGACCACTGGGCGGGCCTCACAGCGGCGATCAAGAACCTGCTCAAGGATAAGCTGGACGAGGCCAAGGGTTATTACACCGATTCAGATGTAGCCACGAGCAAGGACTACACCGAGTCAATCAAGCTGCTCAGCAAGTTCTGGGGGCTCCTGCCCTTCCTCAAGAAGGAAATCCCGGTTGTTCAGCAGTATGCCCCGAAGCTGACGGCCTTTGAGGCCAAGCTGAAAGAGTTCAAAGAGCACGATGGTGCCTCGGGCATTCAGGTGATCATCCTCAAGATGGAGGCGGACCTCGCCTCGGCCAAGGCCGAAGCGGTGCTGCACAAGTACTCCACCGCCCTGACCCTGCTGGACGCCACCCAGGGCGATTGGCCCGCTGCGACCGCCCAAGCGGACGCCTGTAAGGCCTACAAGGAAAAACGCGTGGCAGTTCAGGGCAAGATCGACCCGCTCAAGAACGTGCCGCAGGCCGCGACAATGCTTGAGGATGCCAAGGCCCTGATGGCAGAGGCGGCGGCAGCGGCGCTCAAGCTGGATTTCGCCACCGCCAGCACTTGCGTGGCGGATGCCGAGAAGCGCGTGGACAGAGCAAAGGCCGCGGCAGAGGCAGCGGTGGAGCTGGACGGGATGACCGATACCGCTGCGCTCGACGATCTGAAAAAGAAATGGGAGCCAGCCTTTAAGGTGTTCACCGGCATCCGCGACAAGGTGGTCTCGGCTGACACAGGCAATGACTTCACCGCGCTGATCGCCAAGGCCCAATTGCCTGCGGCAGAAGCGGAAAGGGCCAAGACTGCCAAGAAATACGACGATGCCAGGGCGCATCTGGACAGCGCCATTTCGAACCTGAAGATGGCGATGGTGCTGATCCATCAGCACCGCGCCTATGGCGAACTGAAGGCCTCACTCGCTGCACAGGCGGCAGCTCTGGCACCGCTCAACGACGCAAATTGCCTTCAGCCGCATCTCGACGACATTACCCGGCTGACGGGCGAAGCAGACGATTTGATCAAGCCGGAAAGTTATGACTACGAGGAGGCTGAAGCCAAGCTGGGCGCGGCCCGCAAGATCGCGGAACAGGCTCGCGCCGACGGTGAGCTGTACAAGAAGATCAAGGCGGATCGCACCAAGGCCGCCGCGATCATCACCAAGATCACCACCGAGGGCGGCACGGTTGAAACACAGCTGACGCACCGCAAGACCGAAATTCAGGCGCTGCTGGACGAAAGCACTGCCAAGCAGACGGCGCGGGATTTCAAGAGTGCAGCAGAGAAGGCTAAGTCTGCCGCGGGTTGGGAGAAGGCCACTGATGCCGACCTGAAAATGGTCAAGACAGTGCTGGGCTGGGAAGACCCGTTTTTCAACAATCTTCGCCCGCCGCTGGTCGGGGCGGGCAAGGAAGCGGGAAGGCATCTGATTGCTCAGGCGGATGCGGATTTCGCCAAGTATAAGGCAATATTGGCAGCTCACACCTATTCCCTCGCCAGACCGGCGTTCGAGAAGGCTTATCAGAAACTCTTGGCCTGCCAGCGGCTTCTGGCGGCGGAGGGGCTTTATACTCCGGCTGAAACCGCTGCTAAGGCGGCAGTGGATGCGCTGACACCTGAACGCAACGGAGCCACAGAAGACCGGATCAAGGCGTTGGAGGACAGGTTCGCAACTGTCAAAATCGATACTTCCCGAACAGATCTGGCGGACACCGACTATTCCCAGGCCGAAAAGCTGATGAAGGCGCTCACGGCAGACGCCAAGGCACTGCTGAAACAGATCGAGGGATCTTCGGATTATGAACCTGCGCGGGCCGCGGCGGAGGCCAAGCTGGCTGAGGCTGCAGCACACAAACACGCCGATGCCATCCAGGCGCAGCTGACCCGGCTTTCAAAGAAATATGAGAATCTGGTCAAGCTTGCTCCTAGCGATTACGCCACCGCCAAAACCATGGCGGAAGAGGTAACCAAATCCGCAGAAGAAGCCATCAGCTCCGCCAATACACATGGCATTCTGGAAGCGGTGAACTCCGCTATTGGGGGCGACGAAGACAGCGCCCCCTGGTGGCCGCAGGTGCAGGCGGCGAAGCTGTCAATCAAGGCTGTGGGCAGCCGTGAAAACGCTGACGTGGCCAAAAGTCACTTGGATACTGCCAATACCGAGATTGAGAATTGCCAGAAGGACGGTCTGGACGCCAAGACCGCCAAGGGGCATCTCAAGTCGGCACTAGAGGCCTGCAACACTGCCAATGAAGTGATCTCGCAGTATGCCTTCATTGCTCAGGAGATCACCCGCGCCCGCGCCGCGCTGGGTCCGGTAACAGGCCATGCCGAAGCTGCTTATGTGAAGGATGAGACAGATGCGATTGAAAAGTTGCTGGATGGCGCTGAAACCGCCGCCAAGGCCGGCCAGAACTATGCCAAGGTCAGCACCGATATCGAGGCCGCCATCGCCCAGACCAAGGCAGCGCTTGACATGGCGGAGCAGCACAAAGCGTACAAAGAACTGCGCGCAAAGCCTGAGGTGGAACCGCGCCTAAGTGTTCTGGAAAAACACGAGCACCGCTATGCCATCAAACCCAGCATCGACGCCATGCGCAAGAAGTTGGCTGATGCGGCCGCGGCGGTTGCCGGGAAAAAGCCTGGCGACGGTGTCAAACTGCTGGAAGAGGCGCGTGCCATTGGCACCAGCGCCTTCGTGATGGTGGAAATGCGCGCCAACACTCCGCCCAAGGAAGACGACATCAAGGAAATCCTGTCCCGCCCCAATGGCACGGCAGAGCTGGACGCGATGATCGACAATCTGGAGCCAGAAGCGCAGCGCGCCGTGGTCAAGGTTGCGTTCAAGGCGCGCTTCGGTTGCGATATCAAGAACTTCAACAACGAAAATCTGGCCCCGGCTTCGGAAATTGCCGACAACAATTTGAAGGGGCCAAACATTGTCGCCTTCTACAAGGCAATGCAGGATCTGCCGCTGGATCACACATTGAACAATGACTCGCTGAAGAGCTTTGCCGTGAATGAGGCTGCCAAAGGCGGTTCGATGTACCAGGGAGACAAGAAGCAGATCGTGATGCACGAAGGCGACGCCGGTGTTTCACCCAACTATGCCTTTGGCAGTGATGATGCAGTCGGCAGCTTGGACGATGCTGCCACCCCGGAAGAGCGTGCGGAACTGGAGAAATGCAAACCGGCCAACGAGGAGCCTGTCACCTTCTTTAACTGGAATACATTGCATGAGGTTGGTCATGCGGTCGACGACCAGCAGAGCTTCATGAATAACAACGGCAAGAAGAAGGACTTTGGCGGCTGGACCGAACACGGCATGGACATAGCAGCCATCGCTGACAAGATCGCCACCAAATTCAGCTACGACAAATCTTATGTTGCTGAGTACATGGCGCACAACAAAAGCGCCCATGTGCCGTCCAAGCCAGAGGATGAAACCTGTTCGGAGGAGGACTGGGAGAGCCGCCGCATCAAGGTGGAGGCCTTTGTCGACATGGCTTCGGAACCGGCCAAGCCCTGGTCCAGCATGGCCACCGCCAAAAAGCTGGCGATTGGCGGGGTGGTCTATCAGGAAAGCTACCCGAATACTTGGAACTCCTACCTGCTCAGCGAGCGTGCCAAAGGGATCACCGGATACCAGTTCCGGGCGCCGGGGGAGTGGTTTTCGGAACTTTATGCCGCCTACCACTCGGGCAAGCTGAAGCCAAACCACCCAGCCGTCGGCTGGCTGGAAAAACTCTGACCTAGTGAAAGGCTGCTGATAAATGTCCCTATTTCATCCCGTGAACCTGGTCTGTCCGCGGTGCGAGGCGCCAGTGACTATGATGGCTGTGGGCAGTGTGAACGCCGACCGGCGGCCCGACCTGCGCGACGATATTCTCGAAGACCGGTTTCAGGATTGCGAATGCGACTCCTGCGGGGAAAGCTTCAGACTGCAGCCTCAGTTCAATTACCTGGACGCCGGCCGAGGCCAGTGGATCGCAGCCATGCCCGCGAGCCGCCTGCGCGACCACCTGGAGCTGGAGGACGAAGCCAAGGCGCTGTTCGACAGCAGCTATGGAGCCAGTGCCCCTGCAGCTGCGCGCAGTGTTGGCAGCAGCCTCGCAGCACGCCTTACCTTCGGGTGGCCCGCGGTGCGGGAGAAACTCCTGGTCAAACAGTTAGGTCTGGATGACGTGATCGTGGAAATGATGAAGCTGCACATTCTGCGCAGTGTCGAATCGGTGCCGATGGCCGAGGGCATTGAACTGCGGCTGGTTGAGGCAGATGATGAGGCTGACGGTTATGTATTCGCCTGGCTGGAAACCGGGTCTGAGCAGTATCTTGAATACATGACCATCCCGGCTGAACTGTACCGCGCCATACAAGGCAACCCGGAGGGCTGGGGAGCCATCCGCGCGCGGCTTGAAAATGGCTATTTCGTGGATATGCAGAAGCTTTACATGGGAGAAGGCAGGCAGGCCGGATAATCTCTTTGGCCGCGGCGCCCGGTCGGCTGCAGGAACGGGAAAAGGCTCGGCTGCCGCACCCATTCCGCCTGCGGTCTGCTCAATTGCTCCGGCCCATCCGTCCGCTTGAAAGCAAATTTTCCCATATCGGGTGTCATGATCCCGGCCGTTTCTGCTGAGAAGATTGGCAGTTCGGTTGATTGACCGGCAAAACCTAGTGTCGTAGCTTCACCTCGACCCTCCGAATTGAAACGTGCAGGCCGCTGTACTGGTGCTGCCGAGCGACTGGCGGGCCTGAGCCCGCAATTCGCACAGCGTCCGCTTTTCATGTCCTCTGTTCGTATTTTTCCAGAACCTTGCCTGTTGAAGCTTCTTTCCGGGGTTGATTCACTGCACTTTGGCATCGGCATGCATGCAGTATCGGCACTCTGAGGCGGCGAGATTGGCAACCCGCCAAGGCAGACGGATCTTTTCCATTCCGCGAAATGCCCTTGCGCGAGAAAGCACCGACGTTTAAATCACACGATGTCGCCGCACTAGCTCAGCTGGTAGAGCAATCGCTTCGTAAGCGATGGGTCAGGGGTTCGAGTCCCTTGTGCGGCACCATTCAGCGCCTTACCGACGCCTGCAGATCCCATACATTTTTGCCCCCATGGATGCGCAATGACTTGATGTGAGCTTCGACACCTTCCATCTAATCGAGTGATGAAGCTGTGCATATCCGGTCAGCGTCTGAGTTCTCCTGTGTTTGCAAGTAAAACCTTTAAAAGTGGCGGCACAGAGCTTTCGGCCTTCCTACGGATGGATCCAACTTTTTCAGTTTCCAGCCATGTGTTACATCCGGCAGGGTAGTTTTTCCTTAATCGTTTGAAAACAATTGCTTTTTCATGATTGGCTGGCGACCCCGGCAGGATTCGAACCTGCAACCTGCCCCTTAGGAGGGGGCTGCTCTATCCAGTTGAGCCACGGGGCCGCGTGTTTCTACGCGATAGCAAATCCCTCCTGCGATCACAATGGGATGGGCGTCGGCGAAAGCCGTTTTGCCGCGCGCAGTTCCCATTGTGCAGCAAGTCATGTCTGCGCTAACGTTGTAGTCAGACATAACAAGAGGCTCAGGAACGTGACCACGGACAGCAAGCGCCCGCTTACCCTTCGCGATGTATCCGAAGCAACCGGTGTTTCCGAAATGACCGTGAGCCGGGTTTTGCGCAACCGCGGCGACGTGTCGGAGAAGACACGCACGAAAGTGCTGAGCGCCGCCAAGGAACTGGGCTATGTTCCCAACAAAATTGCCGGTGCGCTGGCCTCGAACCGGGTGAACCTGGTGGCAGTGATCATTCCGTCATTGTCGAACATGGTTTTCCCGGAAGTGCTGACCGGTATCAACAAAGTACTGGAAAACACCGAGCTTCAGCCTGTTGTCGGGGTCACTGACTATCAGCCCGAGAAAGAGGAAAAGGTCCTCTACGAGATGCTTTCATGGCGCCCTTCCGGTGTGATTATCGCAGGCCTGGAACACACTGATGCCGCCCGAGCGATGCTGAGCAGCGCGGGGATTCCTGTGGTGGAGATCATGGATACTGACGGTAAACCGGTAGACGCAATGGTCGGAATCTCGCACCGGCGCGCGGGCCGTGAGATGGCGAAAGCGATCCTGAAAGCAGGCTACCGGCACATCGGCTTCATGGGTACCAAGATGCCGCTTGACCACCGGGCGCGCAAACGGTTCGAAGGTTTTACCGAAGTTCTGGCCAAGGAAGGCGTAGAGATCGAGGACCGTGAGTTCTATTCCGGCGGATCGGCGCTGGCGAAGGGGAGGGAGATGACACAGGCCATGCTGGCGCGCTCGCCCGAGTTGGATTTTCTCTATTACTCCAACGACATGATCGGCGCCGGCGGTCTGTTGTACCTGCAGGAACAGGGAGTCAGCGTGCCGGGTCAGATCGGGCTTGCCGGTTTCAACGGGGTGGAACTGCTGCAGGGTCTGCCCCGGCAGCTTGCTACCATGGATGCCTGCCGCTTGGAGATCGGACGGAAGGCGGCAGAGATTATTGCCGCTCAGCTGGAGGATCCGGAGGCTGTCATCGAAAAACATGTCACGCTGACCCCGACCATTTCTTATGGCGACACGCTGAAACGGCGTTAATGGCGCTGCAGCGCCTGAACAATCAAGGCGCGCGGCGGCTGTTTCTGGACCGCCACGCGCTGCTGGAGAGACCTTCAGGCCCGGCCAAAGGCGCGGATCTGCTGGCGCTTATCCAGCGGCTTGGCTTTGTGCAGCTGGACAGCATCAACACAGTCGCACGAGCGCATGATGTGATCCTCTATTCCCGCCGCCCCGGTTACCGTCCCAAACATCTAAGGCGGCTATACGAATGTGATCGCGGGCTGTTTGAACACTGGACCCATGATGCTGCCGTTATACCCATGGCATTCTACCCGCATTGGCACTTGCGGTTTCAGCGTGATTCGGAGTTGCTTCGCAAACGCTGGCGCAACTGGCGGCGCGACGGATTTGAAGCCCGCTTCGAAACCGTTCTGAAACATGTTCGCGACCATGGGCCGGTCAGTTCCTCCGATGTGGGTAAAGACGAAAGGAAGGGCTCCGGCGGATGGTGGGACTGGCACCCGTCGAAGACGGCGCTGGAATACCTGTGGCGCTCCGGCGCGCTGACGGTGGTGGGGCGCGAGGGGTTTCAGAAACGCTATGATCTGACGGAGCGGGTGATCGAAGAGCATCTGCGCCCTGGCGCCCGCTGCGATGAAGCGGCGACGGTCAATTGGCTGTGCTCCGCCGCTCTGGACCGGCTGGGCTTTGCCACATCGGGAGAGCTCGCCGCCTTCTGGGATACCGCCTCCGTAGCGGAAGCCAAGGCCTGGTGTGCGAAACAGTTGCATCAGGGCGAGCTGGAAGAAATTGAAATCCAGCAGGCGGATGGCAGTCTGCGCAAGGTGTTTACCCGGCCCGGTACCATTGAGGCAGCGGCGGAATTGGGTCCGGCACCGGGGCGGATGCGAGTCCTCAGTCCATTCGATCCGGCCCTACGCGACCGCAAGCGGGCTGAGAGGCTGTTCGGCTTTTATTACCGTATCGAGGTTTTCACTCCCGCTCTGAAACGTCAGTACGGTTACTACGTATTCCCGCTGATGGAAGGCGCGCGTCTCGTGGGCCGAATTGACATGAAAGCGGAACGCGACGCGGATCTGCTGCGCGTGACTGCCGTTTGGCCGGAGAGAGACGTTAAATGGAGCGCAGCCCGCACCGGACGGCTGGAAGCTGAACTGGACCGGGTGGCGCGGTTTGCGGGTGTAAGCGGGGTTGCGTTCTCCAATGGCTGGCTGCGCTGACCCGCTTTACTCTGGCCGCAGTTGTGCTTCGATCACCTCCCGGTAGTCTTCAGGTGCCGGTGTGGCGGTGAAGGTCTCAGGTGCAATGAAGACGCAGACAAATTTTCCCTCAAAACACAGAACCCCGTCCTGCCGCGCATTGACCCGAAAGGTCACCGACTTGCTGCCCAGGACAGCCGGCCATACCTCGCACATCAGCCGGTGGCGGGGGGTGACCGGGGACCGGAAATCGATGCTCATATGCACAAACGGAGTGCCGGTGCCGCGGTCCAGTTCCATCTGATACCAGCCGTCGCCGTCCAGATAGTGCTCCCACCAGGCGTCGATCGCTTCCAAGGCAAAGGCGGGCAGCCGCCCGGTATAGGCAATTCGCGCCGGATCGCAATCGCCCCAGCCCACGCGGATCTCATGAACGAATGTATCTTGCGCTGCCATTGTCTGCCGCTCCGCATTTTCCGCAGGCGCATCCTACCGGCGCGGACCTGCGGTATCAAACGGCAATGGCAGCCAGGACTGCTGCGTTACCAACCGTCGCGTTTGCGGGACAGAGTCAGATCCGGCAGCACAAGCGCGTCAATCAGCGCATCGCACAAACCAGCACAGTTGCTGCAGCCCACACAGGGCCTCCGCAGCCCGGAAAGCGCGGTGGCCAGCGCTTTGACCATGGGTGCGGTGGCTTTGCTGCGGCTGATTTGCATGGCGGGTCTTCACTAGTGCATGGTGTCGGATGTGACCAGCGGAACCTCGAAATGTGAATCAGGCCAATCCGGGCCGGTTTCACAATATATTTCCATATTCTGCACTGGTGGGCGGCAAGCCCTTCCCCGCGCATTGCGGGAAAGGGCTACGCATCACTGCATCAGCATCAGCGGGAGCAGCGTGATGATCGGGAAGGCCACCAGGATGACCACCCGGATCAGGTCGGAGGCCACGAAGAACATAACTGCCTTGTAGGTGTCGATCATCCTGGTCTTGCGATCCATCGCGTTGATGATGAACAGGTTCATGCCCACCGGCGGGGTGATTAGCCCGACCTCTACCACGATCAGCACCAGCACGCCGAACCAGATGGCGACATATTCCGCCTCGATCCGGTTTACCCGGCCCTCGGTGACCCGAATGCCCAGTTCCTTCATCTGCTCACGGGTCAATTCAGCACCTGAGGCAATGGCATCCTGTATCGAGGCAAGCATCTCTGCACCCATCCCTTCGGGCACGCCGGCCTTCAGCACCTCCATCGCGGCATCCGCTTGCATCGCGGGCAGCGACAGCAGGCCAAAGTCCATGGCAGAGATCACCGGAAAGAAGATCGGGATGGTCAGCAGGATCATCGACAGGCTGTCCATCAGGCAGCCGAACACCAGGTAGAACGCTAGGATCAGCGCCAGCACCATCCAGGGGCTCAGGCCCTGGCTCACGACGAAATCGGCCAGTTCCTGCGGTACCTTGGTGAGCGCCAGAAAGCCGTTGTAGAAGCCCGCACCCAGCACAATGAAGAAGATCATTGCGGTGGACCGCGCCGTCACCAGAAAGCTGTCCGCCAGCGTTTCGCGGGTCAGCCCGCCATTGGTCCAAGCGATGAACCCGGTTCCGAATGCACCCACAGCCGCGCCTTCAGTCGGGGTAAACCAGCCCAGATAAATGCCGCCGACAACCAGGCCAAAGACCAGCAGAACAGGCCAGACGTGAAACAATGCGGCAAAGCGCTCGCGCATCGGAACCGGCGGGCGGGTGCCCGCGCTTTCCGGGTACAGGCGAACATAAATGGAAATCGCGATCACATAGCCCAGTGCCGCCAGCAGGCCTGGAATGAAGGCCGACAGAAACAGCTTGGCGATGTTCTGCTCGGTAAGGATCGCATAGATTACCAACACAACCGACGGTGGGATCAGGATGCCCAGCGTGCCGCCGGCTGCCAGCGTCGCGGTGGAAAATCCCCCGGCATAGCCGTATTGCTTCAGTTCTGGCAGGGCGACCCGGCCCATGGTGGCAGCGGTCGCCAGGGACGATCCGCAGATCGCGCCAAAGCCCGCGCAGGCACCGATCGAGGCCATTGCGACCCCGCCCTTGCGGTGCCCTAAAAAGCCCTCGGCCGCCTTGAACAGCGCTGTGGACATGCCGCCCAGCGTTGCAAAGTGGCCCATCAGCAGGAACATCGGCACGATGGTCAGCGAGTAGGAGGAGAAGGTGGTATAGGTTTCGCTCTTCAACCGGCCGAACGCGACCTGCGTGCCATCCGTCACCCAGATCAGCCCGCCAAGGCCGACCAGAAACATCGAGAGACCGATCGGAACCCGTAGAAAGATTAGCAGCATCAGAACCGGGAAGGAGGCAATGCCAATTTCAAGTGCCGTCACTGTTCACCCTCCACGCCGTCCCAGACAAGGATTCGGCCGGTAAAGAATTCGATGGTGCGGATTGCACCCATGTAGACACCGACGATGGCCGCCACGACCGCAGCCACCAGGCTGATCGCGTAAGCCCACCAGATCGGAAACTCGAGCAGGAAGGAGGTTTCGCCATTGGAATACTTGCCCGCCAGGCCGTCGGCCAGCCGCCAGGCGATGAGCACCAGAACCGCGGCAAAGACCACGTCGGTCACCATCCGCAGAAACCGTTTCACACGCCGCGGAAACGCATTGGCCACCACATCGACCGAGGCATGGCCCGCGGTGATCTGGCACAGCGGCAGGAAGGCGAAAATGGCAAAGGCTACACCGGCCTCAACCAGCTCGAAGTCGCCGTTCACCGGCCCGACCCAGCTCGTCATCCATTTCGAAAACCCTGGTGCAATCCGCTCCATCAAATCGCCATGGAAGAAACCGTTGAGCAGGCGCCCAGCGATCGAAACACATGTTAGAATGATCAGTAGAGTAAGGACCGCACCGCCCAGGTAGGCCATTGACTTGGCCAGCCGCATCATGAGCTTGTGCATGGTTCAGTTGCCTTGTTCCGGTATGCGAAGGGCCGCATTGCCAATGCCGCGCGGCCCTTCACCTTTATCAATTCAAACGCCTTACTGGTACTGCGGCGTGTATTTCTCGATCAGCCCGCTGGCTTCTTCGATCAGCGCGGCACCGTCGATGCCCTTTTCCTTCATGTCAGCGATCCACTGGTCGTAGATCGGCTGCGCACGCTCGCGCCAGATTGCGGTCTGCTCTTCGTCCAGGGTGATGACGTTGTTGCCCAGGTCCAGTGCCATCTCGCGGGAGGGGCCGTCCGAATCCGCCTGGGTTCCGCCAGCAAAGACCGAGAATTCCAGGCCGGAGTTGTCGTCGATGGCCTTTTTCAGGTCATCCGGCAGGCTTTCGTACTTCTCTTTATTCATAGCCAGGACAAAGGTGAGAGTATAAAGCGCCTTGCCGGTAAACTCGGTGTGGTTTTCTACCAGCTCCGGAACCTTCAGCGCTGCGGTCACTTCCCAGGGAATGGTGGTGCCGTCGATCACGCCCTTGGACAGGCCTTCAGGAATTGCCGGAACCGGCATCCCAACCGGCGTCGCGCCCAGTTCTTCCAGCAGCGCGTTGACCGACCGGCCACCGCCACGGATCTTCATACCCTCCAGATCTTCCGGTGTTTCCACCGGTTCAGAGGTGTGGATCATGCCCGGCCCATGCACCCAGGTGCCAAGGATCTTCACATCCTTGAACTCATTGTCCTTCATGTGCTTGTCGAACATTTCCCAATAGGCATGCGACACGGCGCGTGCATTGGTCATCATGAACGGCAGCTCGAACACCTCGGTCGAGGGGTAGCGGCCCGGGGTATACCCCACCACGGTCCAGACGATATCCGCCACACCGTCGATGGCCTGGTCCATCAGCTCCGGCGGCTTGCCGCCCAGCTGCATCGAGGGGAAACGGTCGATCTTGATCCGCCCTCCGGAAGACTCCTCGACGTTGTCGGCCCAGACATCCAGGATCAGTTTCGGAACGTTTGCCTGCGCAGGCAGAAACTGGTGCAGTTTCAAAGTTACTTCCTGGGCAAAGGCCGGCATTGCGCCGAGCATCGCCAGGGCCGCTGCGCCCGCTGCCCCCAAAAACTTTCTGCGAATGGTCATGTTGTCCTCCCTTAGACCAAATCTCATGCCGGGACCGCCGTCTTCGCAACATTGCTGCGGCGCCCCCCCCCCGAGTTTCTTTCCGTTTCTGCCGTCACAGCCCCTGTTTGGGTTCGTTTAACGAACCGGTTGCATTCCTGCTATTAGGTGCATTTGTAACCATCAACAGCAGATTATACATTTTTTAATTATGAAATCCGCCGCCAAGTTTCGGTCAAAGGTGGTTTCACCGCCAAAATGTTACGAGACGCGCGGAAGTCACTACAAATTGATACATATTTAGCCGGCCGCCTTGCAACAACTATCGTGCCGTGATGGCTGCGTGTCATTCCGCATCAGTCAGCTCAAAGCTGACAGGGAGCAAACCGTCTATTTCTCCGCGCAGCTTGTCTCCGGCATTCACCGGACCTACGCCGGCAGGAGTGCCGGTCAGAATTAGATCCCCTGGCCGAAGATGGTAGAAACCGGATAGGTGGCTAATGATATCCGCCACGGACCAGATCATCTCCGAAAGCTTTGCGTCCTGCCGGGTCTCGCCGTTCACCTCCAGCCGGATCCGCTGGTCCGCTGGGCTGCCCCATGCTGCAGAGCGGGTCAGCGGTGCCAGCACCGTACCGTTCTCCAGATCCTTGCCCAGATCCCAGGGCCGCTGCTTTTGCCGTTCGCGGATTTGAAGGTCTCTCCGGGTCATATCCAGTGCACAGCAATAACCGAAGACGGACGCCAATGCTGCGTTCGGTGCCGCGCGGAATACCGGCGACTCGATCGCAACCGCGAGTTCCATTTCGTAGTGGAAATTTTCTGTTCCGGGCGGATAGGGCACAACTGCACCGGTTAACACCGCATTGGCCGCTGCCTTGGTGAAATAGAATGGAGCCTCGCGGTCCACTTCATTACCCATCTCCGCGGCATGTGCTGCATAATTTCGACCGACACAGAAGATCCGGCCTACAGGGTAGCCAGCTGCCTCTCCTGTGACCGGTACCACCGGCGTATCGGGAAGCGGGAAAAGAACCTTGCTCATCGGAGAATCCTTATGCGGCAGCGGCGTTAGCCGTCCTCATAAGTCAGAGCCGCAATACCGGCAGCTGTAAACCCTTCGTTCGACGATTTAATGCCCCGTGCGCTTCACCGCGCTGCCTGACACTCTAGGCCTAGTGTCCCAAGGGTTATCTTATCGTCCTAACAGAAGGTGCAGTACTGCAGAAAGGCAGCGCCCGGCACCGTCCGCGCTTCATGACACAGCGCTTTGCGTCCGAAGATATGCAACTTGAAAGCAGCGCTTTAGCGGCAGCCTTGCGATGGTTGGCAGACCGTGGTTTCAACTGGCAGAATTTCAGGAGGGCACGGTGTGGTAGTATTCTCTGTACCAGCTGACAAAGCGGGCCACACCCTCCGGTACGGAAGTCTGCGGGCTGTAACCGGTGAGCCGATTGAGCAGCGCAGCATCCGCCCAGGTGGCTGGCACATCGCCAGCCTGGATCGGCATCAAATTCTGGTCGGCCTTGCGTCCGGTCGCGGCCTCGATGGCCTCAATGAAGGCGGTCAGTCGGACGGATTCTGAATTGCCGATGTTGACAACCCGGTGCGGTGCTACCGGCGATAGGCTGTCGCCCTCCGGTACAACGCCATTCGCCGGACGTTCGGGAATGACTTCCATCAGCAGCCGGATGGCTTCGACCAGATCAGTGACAAATGTGAAGTCGCGCTGCATATCGCCGAAATTGTAGACGTCAATCGGTTTGCCCTCGAGGATCGCCTTGGTGAACTTGAACAGGGCCATATCCGGCCGCCCCCAAGGGCCGTAGACGGTGAAAAAGCGGAACATAGTGACTGGCAAATCAAATAGATGGGCATAAGAATGCGCCATATTTTCAGTCGCCTTCTTGGTAGCAGCATAGAAGGACATCTGGTGATCGGCTCTCTGTGTCTCCTGGTAGGGCATCTGCGTGTTGGCGCCGAAAGCTGAGGAGGTGGAGGCCAGCAGCATGTGCCGGGGAGGGTGGGCGCGAGCAGCCTCTAGGATCTCGAAAGTTCCAGTAATGTTGCTTTCCAAGTAGGAGCGCGGGTTTTCGATGGAGTAGCGTACCCCGGCTTGCGCAGCGAGATGAACCACATAGGCAGGCTCGTGGGCTGCGAAAAGCTCCGTCATCAGACCGGGCTCTTCGATGCTTCGGTTGATCACAGAAAAGTCGGGGTACTGCTCCAGCATTTCCTGGCGGTCTTGCTTCAGCTGAACACTGTAATAGTCCGACAAGTTATCGACGCCGACGACGCGGAACCCATCTGCCAGCAAACGCCGGCACAGATGGTAGCCGATAAAGCCGGAGGACCCGGTAACGAGAACGGTTTTCTGGCTCATCGGTTTGCTCCAGAGCTGTTGCGCAGCCGGGGTCTGCAGCCCGGCCAAGGAAGGACTTTCCGGGGCGTCAGGGCACCCAGCGGGTATTATGGCAAACCGGGCAGGCGCACACCATCCCCGCTGGGTTTGACGGCCGAGCGAATTTTTCGCCTGTAATCTTCGAGTTACCCAATAAATTCGGTGTCATTGTCAGCTGCACCAATTGCACGTTTCCCCGGGCGCTGACCGACAATATAGTACCTGAGCGTTGCCGCCTGTAACGGACGCACTAATCCGCGGTGCCCCAGCGTGCCAGCCAGCTGGGTACGGATCGGTCGAAAGTGCCGGAAGAAACACCTAACCCAGCCAGATTTGGTGAGGCCAGGCCGGCAAGCCCGCGGATTTTCGCCACGGCTGCATACCGCAGTAGGGCGAAATTTTGGCCATCGCCGCCCGGGAGCTGGACCTGAGACTTTGCCGTTTCCGTGCAGGTGACCCGCTGTGCAGGCTGAGCCAAAAGGAAATTGATCTCCATCTTTCTACTGGGCGACGTGTGTTGTGTCAGTAAACTGCGCATATCCCACGAAAATGGATTCACGGGGAATACCTCGGAATGCCGCCAGTCGCGCTGGGCAGTTCTCCAAAGCGGGTGCGGTAAAGCTGGGAAAAGCGGCCCAGGTGGGAAAAGCCGCTGTCGTAGGCGATGCTGCTGACCGGTGTCCCGGCGGGGCGCGAGAGCAGCAGGTAGCGGGCCAAATCCAGCCGCAGGCCGCGCAGGTATTCCACCGGGGTCAGGCCGAAATGCTGGCGGAACCCGGCTTGCAGGGTGCGGATGCTGCAGCCGGCCGCGGCGGCAATGGCAGTGACAGTCAGCGGCTCAGCCGCATTAGCGTGGATAAAGTCCTGCGCACGGCGGATCTGCAGGCTGCTGCCTTGGGGCGCGCGAGGGGACAAAAGATGGCGGATATTGCTTTGCTGGTGGGTCAGCAGGCCGAGGATCAGCTGCTCCTCGATCACCTGCTGCTGCAGCGCGCTCCAGTGGCCGAAACCGGCCCGGGCGTCGGTGGCGCGGACGCAGGCGATGAATTGCCGGGTCCAGCTCTGCAGAGGCCCGTTGCCGAGCGGTGCCGCAGTGTCAAAGACCACCGGCTCGGACAGCGGCAGCCCGGCTGCGCGCTCGGCTAACCCGTGCAGTGCGTCCCGGTCGATTTGCAGAAGAAGCATCTGGCAGTCGGCGTGCCAGGTCATCCGGGTTGCCCGGGTCGGGTTGAGCACGGTGCCTTGGCGGGTGTGCGAGTCCACCGCTGCAGCGCCATTGGCGACTTGGGCGGTGCCGCAGAGGGGCATTTGCACCAGATAGAAGTCCCTCAGTTCACCGGGGTCGATCTGCACGGCGGAGCCGTAGCTCAGGTAATTGAGAGACAGGCTGCCCCCGGGCACATGGTTGTGGCGGGTGCCGAAGTCGCGGGCCCTGTCGGCAGGCTGCAAGCGGTGGTCGCAGAATTTCTGCGCCACCAGCGCGCGGGCCTCGTCAAGGTCGCGGCTGTTAAATTGCCGCCACGCGCGCAAAGGTTCGTGTTTCGGTGATGGCTGCTGCCGGGTCATCCGCGTAGCCTAACACGGTTCTGAAATCAGGCAATCGCGCGCGCCTGCGCTATTTTGCGCATTCTGGATAATCCTTTTCCACTGCTGCCCCTAGGCTCGATGAATGAGCGATAAGGGAGGAAACCATGGCTCTGGATCAGGGAATCACCAAGGTGACGGACGGGCTGGAGGGCTTGTCCTGGAATGTCGTCGGGCACACTTACACGCCCAAGCTGCACAGCGAGAACGCCTTTATCTGGCACGCGGTCATTCCGGACGGCACCTTTGTGCCGCCGCATGTGCACCCCACCCAGGATGAGTGGATCACCATGCTGGAGGGCACGCTGGACGTGGAATTCGGCGGCGAGGTTTACCAGGCCGGGCCGGGCGACACGGTGCGGATGCCGATGGGGGTGGCGCATGGCATCTTCAACCGCTCCGGCGCTGAGGCCACCTGCGTGTTCGGGGTGGCTCCGTCGCGCAAGCTGTTCGAGCTGTTCTGCGCGCTGGACGGGGTGACCGACCCGGAGGAGCTGGTACGGCTGTCGGCGCTGCATGAGGTCGATTTCCTGCCGCCGCCGTCGGAATAAGGGAGGCGGACATGGTGAAACGCAAAACGGTCGCCGTGATCGGCGGCGGGGTAAGCGGGCTGGCCGCGGCCAAGGCCTTTGCTGAAAAGGGGCATCAGGTTCTGGGCTTTGAACGCAGCCACGATCTGGGCGGGGTGTGGGAGCCGTCGCGTTCCTACCCCGAGGTGCAAACGCAATCGCCCAAGGACCTGTACTGCTATACTGACCATCCGATGCCGGATGATTACCCGGAATGGCCCAAGGGGCCGCAGGTGCATGCCTATCTGCATTCCTATGCGGATAAGCATGATCTGCACCGCCTGTTCCAGCTGAACACCAATGTGCTGGAGATGGACCGGCGCCCGGACGGTCAGCCGGGCTGGCGGCTGGTGATTGAGACAGGCGGCGAGAACCGGGTTCAGGACGTGGATTTCACGGTGGTCTGCACCGGCCAGTTTTCCGAGAAAAACATCCTGACCCATCCCAGGCAGGAGGCCTTCACCGCGCAGGGCGGGGAGGTGATGCACTCCTCTGAGTATCTGGATCCGGAACACGCGCGCGGCAAGCGGGTGGTGGTGCTGGGCGGCTCGAAATCCGCGACCGACGTGGCGGTGAATGCGGCGCAGAACGGTGCCAGGCAAGTGCACCTTGTCTACCGGCAGAATGTCTGGCGGGTGCCGTATTTTGTCGGCGGCATCAACTTCAAGAAGCTGCTCTATATGCGGGCGCAGGAGGTGCAGTTCAACGGCTGGGGCCGCAGCTGGCTGCACAAGGCATTCTATGGTCTGGCCAAGCCGCTGATCTGGGCCAACTTCCGCGGTCTTGAGGCGCTTTTGAAGCTGCAACTGGGGTTGAAGAAGTGGGATATGGTCCCCGATGTTCCGATCGAAAAGGACGTCTCCTGCTCGGTGCCGATCGTGACGCCGGGGCTGTTCGAAGGTTTCCAAGACGGTTCAATCATCCCGCACCGCACCACCTTCTCGCGGTATGAAGGCGATGAAATCGTGCTGGAAAATGGAAAGCGGATCGGAGCCGATCTGGTGATTTCGGCTGTCGGATGGAAGCTGGGCATCCCTTATCTGGCGCAGCGGTATCTGGACAAACTGATCGAGGCGGACGGCCAGTACCGGACCTACCGCCTGGCGGTGAACCCGGATCTGCCGGAGATGGGCTTTGTCGGATTCAATTCCAGCTTCTGCACGATCCTGTCGGCAGAGATGGTGGCAAACTGGCTGGTTCGCTATGCCGACGGCAAGCTGGCGCGGCAGCCGTCGCGGGAGGACATGGAGGAGAACATCGAGATGATGCTCGACTGGCGCCGCAAGGAGCGCCCGGCCGCGCAGATCTATGGCGGGCTGTGCTCGGCGCCGTTCCATTTCAAGCATTTCGATGAACTGCTTGTGGATATGGGCGCGACGCAGTGGAAAAGGTCGAATCCGCTGGTTGAGCAATTCGCGCCACCCGATGCCGGCGCCTATGGCCGGTTTCTGGCGACTGTTCCGCAATATCAGGCAGCCTGAGACCCGTCCCTGCGCCTGCCGGAAACGGCGGGCGTATATACTGTCCGCAGCACGCAATCCTGCAACTGCCGCAAGCTGTTTACGAGTGAGAAGAATGGTGCCCAGGAGAGGACTCGAACCTCCACGTCCATACGGACACTAGCACCTGAAGCTAGCGCGTCTACCAATTCCGCCACCTGGGCAGGTGTCGTGAGGAGGGCGTATAAGGGGAGTCGCGAGCAGCGTCAAACGGAAAATGTGCGTCTTTGACGAATTTACTGAAAATCCGCCTGATGATTGTTTTCGCAAGTGAATCCAGTGCGTTGAAGGGAACGGCCGGTTTTTCGTCCCTCAGGGATTCCGGGTGCCGGTTTGATCCTGCGCAAAGTGGCGGATTCGCAAAAGGGGCATAGGAAAGTCATGAAACAGATTGACCGCCTCCAAGCCCTTGGCCTGTTCGACAGCCGGGTGCCCCGCTACACCTCTTATCCAACCGCGCCGGTGTTTTCTGCAGCCGTTGGTGCCACGGAGCAGGCCCGCGAACTGCAAGCGCTTGATCCGGATGTGCCGGTTTCGGTCTACCTGCACATCCCGTTCTGCGAGCGGTTGTGCTGGTTCTGCGCTTGCCGCACCCAAGGAACCCAGACGCTGAGCCCGGTGGAGAGCTATATCGGAACGCTGATGAAGGAGCTAAAGCTGGTGGCGCGGCTTCTGCCCAAGGGCTTGCGGATGGGGCGGATGCATTGGGGCGGCGGCACCCCGACCATTCTGCCGCCGCACCTGATCCGCCGGCTGGCGCAGGCGGTGAAAACAGTGTTCGCGCACACTGATGACTGGGAATTCTCGGTCGAGATCGACCCGACGATGGTGGACCGGGACAAAATCGCGGCATTGGCGGTGGAAGGCATGAACCGTGCCAGCATTGGCATTCAGGATTTCGATCCACTGGTGCAGCAGGCGATCGGGCGGGCACAGCCGTTTGAGATGACCAAGGCCTGTGTCGAGGACCTGCGCGTAGCGGGCATCAACTCGCTGAATGCCGATCTGGTCTATGGCCTGCCGCACCAGACGCAGGCGCGGATCGCAGACACGGTGGAGAAGGTGCTGAGCTTGGCTCCCGATCGTCTGGCGCTGTTCGGCTATGCGCATGTCCCTTGGGTGGCCAAGCGGCAGAAGCTGATCAGGGAAGAAATGCTGCCGGACGATCTGGACCGGTATCATCTAGCCGGGCTCGCGGCGGAGAAATTCTCGGAAGCGGGATTTGCAGCCATTGGCATCGACCACTTCGCCAAACCCGGCGACGGGCTGGCGGCGGCAGCCCGCACCGGCCGCCTGAGGCGCAACTTCCAGGGCTATACGGACGACACCTGCCCGACGCTGATCGGCTTTGGTGCCTCGTCAATCTCCCGCTTTGCCGGGGGCTACATCCAGAACGCGGTGGCCACGCCTGCCTATGTGCAGCGGGTCGAGGCAGGGCAGTTGACCGGTGCGCGCGGCCATGTGATGCGCCCGGAAGATCTGCTGCGAGGCCGTGCCATCGAGATGCTGATGTGCGAATTCCGGCTGGACCGGGCAGAGCTGCGGCAGAGCTTTGGAGATCTGGCGGCTAGCCTGGATGCAGATCTGGCACATATCGCGGCCCGCTTTGGCGACCTGGTGCATTTGGAGGAAGAGGCGCTGGGGATTCTCCCCGGGGGCCGACCGCTGGTCCGAATCATCGCCAGCTGCCTTGACGCGCATGTGCCTGAAGGCGTGCGCTACAGCCGGGCATCTTGAACCGTAAGGACTGCGCTGCTTCAGATCGGGCCGCGGCCCCAGTTGCACGATGCAGAAGGGAACTGCCGGCAAATTTAATTGTTAAGCTCAGTTTAACGCGCCGCCTGCTATCCCGAATACGGGTGAAAATAGTGGTGGTGGATATGAGCGCACAGAGCAATGTGGCGCCCATTATCATCAAGAAGAAAAAAGTCAGTGGTGGCGATGGTCACCACGGCGGCGCATGGAAGGTGGCCTATGCCGATTTCGTGACCGCGATGATGGCCTTCTTTATGCTGATGTGGCTGCTTAACGCGACGACAGAAAAACAACGGAAAGGGCTGGCGGATTATTTTTCGCCATCGATTCCGCTCAGCAGGATTTCAGGCGGCGGCAACGGTGCGTTCCAGGGGGACAGCATGTTCACCGAGGAAATCAAGCCGCAGTCCGGCACCGGGGCAACGGATATCAATCCGATGGATGCCCAAAAGGCGCAGGGCGCGACCGGGGTTGAGTCCGACGACAAGCGGGAGCAGGAAGACGACAAATTCCGCGCCATCGAGGAGCAGTTGTCGGGACGCGGCGGCGAAAGCATGGTGTCCACCGTTATGGCCCGCCATATCGTGACCCGGGTGACTGATGAAGGGCTCATCATCGAGCTGTTCGCCACTGATAACGCACCGCTTTTTGAAGAGGGGCAGGCCAATCCGACTGCCTTGTTCCGGGATCTGGTCCGGATGATAGCCCGGGTGTCCGGAGGAGTGACCAACAACGTCGCCGTTGGCGGCCACATCCGGTCACATCCTGTGGTGCTGGCAAAGAACCCGGTTTGGGAGCTTTCTCATGACCGGGCGGATGAAACCCGGAAACTGCTCGAATCGGGCGGGCTGAAAGCGTCACGGATTCACAGGGTGACTGGTCATGCCGACCGTAAGCTGGCTGTCTCCAACCCTATGGCGGCCCGGAACAACCGGATTGAAATCATCTTTTTACGCGAATAACCCCCTGAAATCTGGGAAACAGGCGGCTGACAGATGAGTCATCTTTTATCTGTTAGCCGCCCGTTAATCGCTCCTGCGCTAGCTGTTGCATCCAGAAGGATTAGATGCAGCAGAAAGGCGTGCTATGACCATTTCTTCGTCGCTGAACGCGGGCGTTTCAGGATTGAGCGCTAACGCCAGCCGATTGGCTTCCATTTCGGACAATATCGCCAACTCCTCGACCCGTGGCTACAAGCGGGTGCAGACTGATTTCCATTCCATGGTGCTGTCCGGTTCTGGCGGAACCTATTCGGCGGGCGGTGTGCGTACCACCAACGTCCGCCTGATTGACGAACGCGGTCCGCTGGTGTCGACCAACAATGCCACCGATCTGGCGGTACGCGGCCGCGGCATGCTGCCGGTGGCTTCGATCACCGAAGTGGAAGCTGGCGGCAGCCCGACGATGCTGCTGTCCTCCACCGGGTCTTTCCGGACCGATTCTAACGGGTATTTGTCGACGGAATCCGGCCTGGTTTTGATGGGCTTCCCAGCGCTGGCGGATGGCACTATTCCAGACGTGGCGCGGGACACCAGTAATTCCCTGGAGCCGATCCACATCGATCTGAACCGCTTGTCGGCGGAACCGACAACCGAGATCAGCCTGACGGCGAACCTGCCGGCCTCGGAAACCGACCCCGGCGCCAGCGGCGACCCCGTGGAGCATGTCGTTCAGTACTTTGACAATATGGGCCGGTCAGAAGAGCTGTCGATCACCTATACACCGACAGTTGCAACCCCGCCGGCGACCACAGGCACGAATGAATGGACGATGCAGATCGTCGATTCCGCCACCGGCGCGACGGTGATTGGTGAATACACACTGACTTTTGACGACAGCGCATCCACTGCCGGAACATTGCAAAGTGTGGCCACCGTGACCGGCGGCGCCTATGACGCAACGGCCGGTTCCGTTACGATCAACGTGGCCGGCGGCCCGATCGAGATCAATATCGGCGTCATTGGCGAGCAGAACGGTATGAGCCAGCTGGGCGATGAATTCGTTCCAGGCACGACGGTAAAAGACGGCACCGCGGTTGGCTCCTTTGTGTCAGTCGAAATCAACGAATCCGGGGAAGTCATTGCCAAGTACGACTCCGGTGACACCAAGGTCATCTACAAAGTTCCGCTGGCGGATGTGTCGAACCTGAACGGCATGCAAGCTCTGGATTCCCAGACTTACAAGCCGACGGATGACTCTGGGGCGTTCTACCTGTGGGACGCAGGCGATGGCCCGACTGGTGAAATCCTCGGCTATGCACAAGAGGAGTCGGCAGTCGACGTTGCGACCGAGTTGACGGACATGATCCAGACCCAGCGGGCCTATTCGTCCAACGCCAAGGTCATCCAGACCGTTGACGAAATGCTGCAGGAAACCACCAACATCAAGCGCTAACGCGCTTGATGGTCGCTGACACTGGCTTCAGGAAAGCAGGCTGAACATGTCTATCTATTCCGCCCTTAACAGTGCAATGAGCGGGCTGACTGCGGCCAGCCGTTCCTCGCAGATCGTCTCGGAGAACCTGGCGAACGCCCTGACGCCGGGGTACACACGCCGGGTTCTGGACTTGAACAGTCCAGGCGCCGGCGTTCCCGGTGTCCGGGTCGGCCATGTTCAGCGCCTGAATGACCCGGTGGTGATCTCAAACCGCAGGGTCGCCGAAGCGGACTTCGGTGCGGCCAAGGCCCAGGCAGACTTCTTCGGCCGCATGTCTGACCTGGTTGGCACCGTGGACGACGAGATGTCTCTCGCGTCGCAACTGTCGGAGTTTGAATCTTCCTTGATCGAAGTTGTCTCGCGCCCGGATTCCCAGCCCAGGCTGAATGACCTGTCAGTAAAAGCAAAGGCGCTGGCGGACTCGATTTCCCGCACCGCCGAGGGGTTGCGCGGCCTGAGAGTCAACGCTGACAGCGCCATCAATAGCCAGGTCAATACTGTGAACCAGGCATTGAAGGAAATCGAGAAGCTGAACGCACGCATCATGGTCGTCGAGGCGGGAGGGATGGACGCCGTTTCGATGCATGACCAGCGGGATCAGCTGATCGATCAGGTGAACAAAGCCATTCCGGTCAATGTGGTTCGGCGCGACAATGGGCAGGTGACGCTCTATTCGACCGGCGGTGTTATGCTGCTGGACGGCAAAGCAGCAGAGCTGAGCTTCAATCCGTCGCGGGATATCATGCCGCATATGACGGTTGGCAATGGAATGCTGTCCGGACTCGAGGTCAACGGCAGGGCGATTGACACAAGCCCAGACGGGCCGTTGCGGGGCGGCACGCTGACAGCACAATTCGAAATCCGCGATGTGACTGCGGTAGAAGCCCAGGAAGATCTGGACGCGATGGCGCGGGATCTGATCGAGCGGTTTCAGGACCCGTCTCTGGATGCAACAATCGGCGCAACCGATGCCGGTATCTTTACCGATGACGGCGGCTTCTTTGACGCCGCAAACACGGTCGGTATCTCTAACCGGATCGAATTGAATGACCTAGTGTCCTTGACCGGCAGCGCGGAGACATGGCGGTTCCGGGATGGGCTGTATGCTGCGGCGCCGGGTGATCCTGGCGATTCCAGCCTGCTGCAGGCTTACTCTGATGCGCTGAACACGACCCGCACGGTGTCTTCGGTTGGCCTTGGGACATCCGATCTGACGGCAAGCACCCTGAGCGCGAACCTGTTGTCTCGCTTCGCACAGGACAATGAAACGGCGGCGCGCGGCTCCGCATTTGCAGCCACCAGTTTCAACGAGCTGAGCCAGGCGGAGCTGGCTCTCGGGGTCGATACCGATGCCGAATTGCAGAACCTGATGCTGGTTGAGAAGTACTATGCCGCCAATGCCAGGGTGATCTCTGTTGTTGACGAACTTATGGAAACGCTTTTGAGGATCTGACGCATGATTATTAATTCCTATGGCGATATGGCGCAGCACCTCTTTCTCCGCGGCCGCAATGCGGACCTGAAGGAGAGCGTCACCACGCTTTCCGAGGAGTTTGCTACGGGGAAAACTTCCAATCTGACTGAGCGGCTGGGCGGTGATTTCACCTATCTGGCGGATCTGGAGAGCACATTGAACCGGATTGACAGCTATATGGTCGCCAACGGCGAAGTGCAGCTGTTTGCCACGACCATCCAGGGCAGCCTCGATAAAGTTCAAAGCCAGGTGCAGGCAATGCGCAACGATATCCTGACGCTGTCTCCGGCAATGGACGAGACCAATGCAGAACAATTCGGCAGCCAGGCCAAGCAGCGGATGTCCAGTGCGATCAATCTAATGAACACCTCTGTCGGCGGGCGCACCATTTTTGCGGGGACCGCAACGGATACCAAGCCTCTAAACAACGCCGGAACCCTGATGTCCGCAATTCTGACCGAAGTGTCTGGTCTGACGACAAGCACTGACATCATTCAGGCGGTCAAGGATTGGTTCGACGATCCAGCGGGTTTTGATGCCGTTATGTACAAGGGCTCAGCTACAGCATTGCAGCCGGTGACGGTGGGTGATGGGGAACAGGTCTCCCTGGGTATCCAGGCCAATGACGACAGCCTAAAGCACACGCTGCAAAGCTACGTTATCACCGCGCTAGCCGATGAACCCAGTCTCGGATTGAGCGAGGATGTAAAGATTGATCTGGTCATTGAGGCCAGCAGCGAACTGTCAGAAAGCGAAGACCGGCTGATTAAGGTGCAGGCTGATGTCGGTTTTATCGAAGGGCGGCTGGATGCGATCAACACCCGCAACGAGGCCTCGAAAACCAGCCTGAGCATCGTCAAGAACAACCTGGTATCCGCGGATCCCTATGAAACCTACACGCGTCTGCAGGAAGCGCAGACGCAGCTTGAGGGGCTTTACACGGTTACCGCGCGCAGTTCGCAGCTGTCCTTGCTGAAGTATATCTCATGATTGGAATTCTTCGTCTCTTCATCGCGTGCCTGTTCCTGCTGCCTGCAGTCGCACAGGCCAACGCCATTCGGCTCAAGGATCTGGTCGAGTTCGACGGTGTCCGCGGTAACGATCTGGTCGGGTATGGCCTGGTTGTCGGCCTCGACGGCACTGGTGACGGTCTGCGGAATTCGCCGTTCACCGAAGAGATTATGTCGAACATTCTGGAGCGGCTTGGCGTCAACGTAACAGGCGAGCAATTCCGGCCAAAGAATGTTGCCGCGGTCTTTGTAACTGCAGCCTTGCCGCCGTTTGCCCGTGTCGGCAGCACAATTGATGTAACCGTGTCCGCAATCGGTGACTCCAAGAGTTTGCTGGGTGGCACTCTGATCATGACCCCCCTGAATGCGGCTGACGGGCAGATCTATGCAGTTGCCCAAGGCACCATTCTGGCTGGCGGCGCGGTAGCGGAAGGCGAAGCTGCTGTCGTTACTCAAGGCGTTCCGACGGCAGGTGTGATCCCTTCGGGGGCGCGGGTTGAGCGGGAAATCGCTTTCGATCTTGCTTCACTTGATTCAATGCGGCTCGCGTTGAGAGAGCCGGACTTCACTACTGCCGGGCGAATTGAACGGGCGATCAACGCAGAGTTTGGCGGCAACGTGGCTCTCATGCGGGATTCAGGCACGGTGGAGGTCGATATTCGCCGTACCAATACCCGCTCAACTGCCCATGCTGTCGGGCGAATCGAAAACATCCTCGTCGAACCTCAGCGCAAAGCACGCGTGGTTGTGGATCAGCGATCCGGCACCATTGTAATGGGCAGCGATGTGAGGATATCACGCGTGGCCGTGGCTCAGGGCAACCTGACTTTGCGGATCGAGGAAACTCCGCTGGTCGTGCAGCCAAATCCGTTTTCCGACGGGGAGACGGTTGTCGTGCCGCGCACTGGTGCCGCAATCGAGGAAGAAGAAGGCATTCAGTTGGCGGAAGTCCCAGAGACGACCTCTTTGTCTGAAGTAGTGGCGGGGTTGAACGCCTTGGGCGTATCACCGCGGGATATGATTGATATTCTCAAGAGCCTGAAAGCGGCCGGAGCGCTGCACGCGGAATTCGTGGTCCGCTGAGCCAAGGCACGCTTCTGTTAGAACCCTGGCCTTTCATGAAAAGGCCGGGTTTTTTCTGTCAGTTGATAAGGCCAGAAGGTGTATTGGACAGTTCAGCCGGGCCATCGTGCAGCCAGGCGAATGTGAAGCTGGTCCGCCGTTTTAACGGCAACATGTCTTGGATAGAAGCAAGCCTGAGGGGGCCGGCGGTGCTGCCTCAGGAAGGCGCTGAAAAACGGTGCTGCAGCACTGTCTGTATATTTCTAAGAAATGGCCGTTGCGACGTGCCCGGAGTTAGGAATACAGGCTGAAAGTGTACCGGCTGGCGTCGTCTGAGATTTTGCGTGCAGATGGTTCCGCCGCAACAGGAAAACCGGGCACGTCAGGTGCCCGGCCCATTCAACTGTGATTACAAAGTTCAGGGATAGTAGCTGCGCACCAGTGCGGTTGCGATCAGGCTCCAGCCGTCAGCAACAACGAAGAACGCCAGCTTGAACGGCAGGGACACGATGGCCGGCGGGACCATCATCATCCCCATCGACATCAGGATCGCGGCCACAACCAGGTCGATCACCAGGAATGGTAAAAATACTAGAAAGCCGATCTGAAAGGCCCGGGCAATTTCCGATAGCAGGAAGCTGGGCACCAGCGCAGACAAGGGCGCCTCAGGTACGGGGTCCAAGCCTTTGGTTTCCGGCCTGAGGTCCGCAATTGCATAAAATGTGTCCGGATCCAGCCGGTTGGCCATGAAGGCCCGGAAGGGCTCCAGACTGCGGGTGATGGCTTCGCCTGGCTCCAGCTGCTCTTCCAGAAGCGGATTAATCCCGGTATTCCAAGCCTCGGTGAAGACCGGCTCCATCACGAAGTAAGTCAAAAACAGCGCTAGGCTGATAATCAGCATGTTAGGCGGTGCCTGCTGCAGGCCGATGCCCTGGCGCAGAATAGACAGGACGGTCACCAGAAACGGGAAGCAAGTGATCATGATCAGCAGGCCGGGGGCCAGGCTGAGCACTGTAATCAGCAGGATCAGCTGGATTGAACGGGCCGAAATTGATTGCCCGTCTGCCAGCGAAAGGCTCAATTCTTGAGCCAGGGCGGTGTGCGGCAAAGACAGCAGAAGCACTGCGGTCAAAGCCGTCCGCACAAAAGTCGTATGTGTCATCCCAAACCGCTTTGCAGATCGGCAATTTCTGTCAGGCGCACAGCAAGCTGCCCGGCTTGGTCACCTTCCAGTTCTTCGAGCTGGCCGCGGGCAACCAGTCTGTCCCCGACGTAGAGGTCGACCGGATCTTCAACCCGTTTATCCAGGGTAAGGACCGCGTTTTCCCCCAGGCTGACCAAGTCGCGAATGAGGGGCCTGGCCTTGCCGACAGAGACCACCACTTCAACGGGGACTGAAACAAACGGGTTGCTTGCATCGGCCGGTTTTGTATTCAGATCGGCAGCGTCATCCATAGTGGCTGTCCTTTTTTGCGTGATAGGTAAAGGCCTCGATAGAGTCCTGGATGGATTCAAGAAGCGCGTCGCAGTTGATTTCGCATTCGGAGCTGCCGACACTCAGGTAGGCTTGGCCCGGCGACAGCACACTGTCTTCACGGACTGTCACCGGGACAGAGAATTTTTCCGGCAGCAGGCTGCGCACTGCAGCGCCCTCGCCCGGAGAGACCACGATCTGCATCGGCTGGTCGGTCTGGCCCTTGGCCATGCCGGCAAGCTGGTCGACGATGTGATGCCCGAAGGAGGCTGCCATTGCGTCGGGCAGCACTGCACTGGTCAGCACCTTGAACATCGGGTCCAGAGAATCGAGAAGCTGGCTCTGCGCTTCTTGGTAGGTGAAGTTGAGGTCTTCCAGCGAGCTGGCCAGCTCGGCTGAGATCCGGATGTTTTCCTGGTCTTTGGCTGCCACTGCGTCATCCCAGCCGGCGCTGTAGCCGTTCTCGAAGGAGGCTAGCCGCTGTTCCTCAATGAGTTCCTCGGAAACTGCAGGTGCAGCGGGCTCCACCAAGGTCTTCATTCCGAAGTCTTCCAGCAAATGTGCAATTGTCATCAGGCCTGCTCCTTGTTCTCTTCCAGCCAGCCGCGCAGAATCTGGACCGTTTCTTCCTGCCGTTCGCCAATGAGGCTGCGCAGCCGGTCGACCGGATCGTCCATGCTGCCGCCCAAGGCCGGCAGGCCTGCGGCCCCCATCATGTCGCCGGTGCCCATAGCCGGCAGGCCGCCCAGAGGCTCGAATTGGCCGGTTTCGTTGTTCTCAATTTCGCCGTCAAGAGCCAGGCCCGCGCCCAAGTCAGGCGCGGTCATGAAACCGTCTCCACCCATTCCGGGGAGGCTGGGCAGAGCATTTGCTCCGGCGCCAGCGGCAGGAAGTGCGGCTGCCGAAGCTCCCTGATTCGACAAGATCGGCCGCACCACGAACAGGCCCAGAATCAGGCTGACGATGGCCAGAGCGGCGATCTGGATCAGTGACATTGCGTCAAAGTTGAGATTGTCCATGAAGGAAGAGGTTGCCACCACCCCCTGAGGCTCGACGGCCGGCAGTTCCATAGATTTGAGGGTGATCACGTCGCCGCGGTCCGCGTTGAAGCCGACGGCCGCAGAGATCAGCTCCCGCATAGCGGCCAGTTCATCTTCCGGCCGGGGCTGGAAGACGGTTTCGCCGGCGTCATTGGTGACGGCAGTGCCATTGATCAGAACCGCGACGGTCAGGCGTTTGATGGCGCCGGGGCCGCGCAGAATTTCTTTTTCGGTCTCCGAGATTTCATAGTTGATCCGCTCCCGGGTTGCGCTGGTGTTGGCTTTTGAACCCTGGCCGGAGGCAGCGTCGCCGTCCGGAATATTCGAGGCGACCGTGACTTCACCGGACTGGTTGGTGGAGGAATCAGCGCGTTCTTCGACATCTGTGCTGACCGCCACACGGCTTTTCGGATCCACCAGCTTTTCGCGGATCGATTCGGTATCGGTGACTGTTTCCACGCTTACTTCGACGACGGCATTGCCCTGGCCAACGCGTGCTTCAACCAGCCGCAGAACCCGCTCGCGAATCGTCTGCGAGCGGTCGTCTGTGCCGGCGCCTGCTGCAGCGGTTGCGTCAGTGGAACCGATCAATGCGCCATTGGCATCGATCACGGCCACGTTGTCCACAGCCAGACCGGTGACTGCAGAAGAAACCAGAAAACGGATGGCATTGGCCTGAGCGGGCGTGATCGGCGAGCCCATAGGTACAATCGATACGGACGCTGTGGGCTCAACTGTGCGCTGAAACGGATTTGATCCGGTATTGGCGATATGCACCCGCGCCTGGCTTACATGCGGGCTGGCGACGATGGTGCGGGCCAGTTCGCCTTCCTTGGCGCGCCAATAGGCGGCATCGAACATCTGCGAGGTGGTCCCGAACCCGCTGAGCGAATCGAGCAGTTCATAACCTTTGCCGCCATTCGCGGGGAGGCCTTCGCTGGCCAGTGTCATCCGAAGTTCGTCGCGCTGGGTGGAGGGCACATATATGGAGCCGCCGCGCACCTCGAACTGAGTGCCGCGCTGTTCCAGCGCCCGCACCACATCTCCGGCCGAGCCGCTTTCCAGCCCGGCATAGAGCAGTGTCATAGTTGGCTTGCTTGCCACATGGGACATCGCGATCACGCTGAGAATCATGATCACCGTGGCCCCCACGGCAATCAGGCGCTTCCGCATGTCCATTTCTGCCCAGACATTCTTGATCTGCTGCACATTAACCTCCGTCGCACCGGCGTTCTCTCCGGCATGCAACCGTTTTGACGGATCGGCCTTAACATTCGGTTAGTTCCTCACAGGTTATGAAGAAGCTGCACGACGTTTTAGGGATAGCCATGACAGACGCTGCAGTAGATATCGAAGCAGGAGCCCCGGCCAAGAAAGGCAAACTGCCCCTTATCATTGGGGTAGTGCTGGCACTGGCGGGCGCAGGCGGCGGATTCTTTGCCGTTCAGTCAGGCCTTCTTCCCTTTGGTCAGAAAGCGGCACCAGAACCGGTGCACGCGGCCGAAGTGGCGCCAGAAGGCGTGGACACGGGCGAGACGGCGGAGGATATCGCCAATCTCGCCTTCATCGAAATGGACCCGATTGTGATAACCCTGCGCAAAGCCAGCGGTTTGAAGCATTTGCGGTTCCGCGCGCAACTTGAGGTCGGCCTGGCGCACCAGGCCGAGGTTGAAAAAATCCTCCCGCGGGTTGTCGATGTCCTGAACAGCTATCTGAGAGCATTGGAGCTGGAGGATCTTTCCGATCCGATGGCGCTGCCGAAACTGAGGGCGCAGATGCTGAGGCGGATCAATATTGCCACCGGCCAGGGCCGGGTGCGCGATCTGCTGATTATGGATTTCGTACTGAACTAGGAGGACAGGATGGACATTATTGCTGATATCCTGCTTGCAGCCGGAGCGCTGGGCGCCGGATTCTATTGTCTGGTGCTGTCGCGCCGGCTGAAGCGGTTCAATGACCTGGAAAAAGGCGTGGGCGGCGCGGTTGCCGTTCTGTCCGCGCAGGTCGATGACCTGAACAAATCCCTGCAATCGGCACAACAGGTGTCCGATGGTTCCAGCAAGGCTCTGCAGCAGCTGACCGGGCGGGCCGAATCGGTGGCGCAGCGGCTTGAACTGATGATGGCCTCAATGCATGACATTCCCGAGGCTGATAGCGCTGCGCCGGCGCAGGCTGCGCCTGCTGCTGAAGATGAGGTGATGGCAGCCGCCTATGAGGCGGATCCGCAGCCGGCGGCCGAGGTCCAGGAGGAACCTAAGTCTTCCGGGTTGATGTTTGTGCGCCACAATCGCAGCCAGAACCGGGTGGCGTGATGGCCAAGGGCGCAAAGAAAAATAAACGCTTCCGGCGCAGCGGCACGCTAATGATGCTGGCCTTGCTGCTGATGGGGTCTGCCGTGGTAAGGCTGGGGCTTGAAGCCGGACCTGCAATTGCGCGGGAAGTAGCGGGTCTGAAGGACGCGAACCAGGACGAGACCGCGCACAAGGGCGAACCGCATCGCGATGCGATGCCTACGTCTGCAGAGCTTCAGACCATGCTGGCCGCGTTTCAGCAGCGCGAACAGGTTCTGGCCGCCCGGGAGGCGGAAATCCAGGACCGCATGAAGGCGCTGGAGATTGCGGACCAGGCAATCGACAAAAAACTGGCGGCGCTGGAGCAAGCAGAAGAAAACCTGAGGGCGACACTCGCATTGGCTGATGGCGCGACTGAGGCGGATGTGACCCGGCTCACCACAGTCTATGAGCAAATGAAGCCCAAGGAAGCAGCAGCTTTGTTCGAGGAAATGGATCCGGCATTTGCTGCGGGGTTCCTGGCCCGGATGCAGTCTGAGGCGGCGGCGGGAATCATGGCGGGTCTCAGTCCTGAGGTGGCCTATACGATCAGTGTGGTGCTGGCCGGACGCAACGGATCCGTGCCCAAGGAGTAACTTGGGCGCGGCGGCTTAGTCTTTCCTTAGGAAGACTCGCCTAATCTTATAAAAACCAACGGAATTCGGAGTGGACCTATGATCGGGATTGTAGGCATTGTCGTGATCTTTGCCATGGTGTTCGGCGGATACCTACTGGCCGGCGGCAAGATGGCGATCATCCTGAAGTCGCTGCCGTTTGAGATGATGATGATTGGCGGCGCTGCTGTCGGGGCTTTCCTGATTGCCAACGACATGGGCGGCGTGAAGCACACGCTCAAAGATATCGGAAAGGTGTTCAAAGGCCCTAAGTGGAAGCCGGATGATTACCGCGACCTTCTTTGCCTGCTGTTCGCGCTGATTCGCATTGCCCGGGCCAATCCGGTTGAAGTGGAGCAGCATATCGAGGATCCGGAAAATTCCTCGGTCTTCAACAAATATCCCAAGATTCTCGGCGACAAGGAAGCCGTCAACCTGATCTGCGATACCATGCGTTCAGCGTCCATGAACTACGATGATCCGCATCAGGTTGAGGAAGTCCTGGAAAAGCGGATGGAAGCAAACCTGCACCACGCGCTGCACTCCAGCCATGCGTTGCAAACCATGGCTGATGGCCTGCCCGCGCTGGGAATTGTTGCCGCGGTTCTGGGCGTTATCAAGACCATGGGCTCGATCGACCAGCCGCCAGAGGTTCTGGGTAAGCTGATCGGCGGTGCGCTGGTTGGCACGTTCCTCGGGGTGTTCCTCTCTTACGGCCTGGTTGCCCCCTTCGCGGGCAAGGTGAAAGCCGTGGTTGAGGAGGATGCTCATTTTTATCAACTGATCCGAGAAGTTCTGGTTGCCAATCTGCACAACCATGCTGCGGCTATCTGCATTGAGGTCGGCCGCCAGAATACGCCCTCGCATTTCCGGCCAGGCTTCTCGGAACTTGAAGAAGCCCTCAAATCGGTGAAACAGGACGCGGCATGATCTGGCGAGCATTTGCCACAGCGGCCATTCTACTGACGGCAGTCGCAGCCCAGGCGCAGACGATTGTCACCCGCTCCGGTGAGCATAAGGGGTTCACGCGTCTGGTGATGCGGTTGCCGAATGGTGCCGACTGGTCGCTGACACAAAGCGGGACGACGGCGACGGTGAACATCGATGCGCCGGATGCGGTGTTTGACACGTCGCGGGTGTTCAATCTGATTCCGCGCACAAGGTTGCAATCCTTGGCGCAGAACGGTCCGGGGCAGCCGCTGCGTATGCAGCTCGGCTGCGATTGCTCTGTGACGTCCTATGTCCAGGAGAACGGATACCTCGTGGTAGACATCCGTGACGGCGGCAATGCTTCAGCGAAATCGCAATTCAGTTCTGGAGCCAGTGTGCTGCCGCTGACAACTCTGGCGCCGCGATCGGGCTACCGCTTTGGATTTACCGAGACGGCTGCAACAGATGCGCGCCTGGCACTTGAACTGGCGGTGGTGGCTGCCGGAGTGTCCGAGGGCACGCATGCAGGTCTCCCGCGGAAATATGTTTCGCGGGCTGGTGCAGAACCCGCATCCGCCGCAGCGGAGGAACGAGCAGCAGAACTGAAGGAAGTAACACTGCCACTGGATGGCGGCCCCCTTCCGGCCGCGCCGGAAAATGACGAAGCAGCGGCAGCGGCTCTGCCTGCAGGGGTAGCCTCTGGGCTTCCCGAGACAGCACTGCTTCTCGATATGGAGGAATCCGAACGTGCAGCGGCAGTTGGTGCGTCGGAACGGCGGCTGCTGCAGCAGATCGGCCGGGCTGCCAATCAAGGCCTGTTGAATGTCGCGGTAGACGGAATGCCGGCTGCGGACACAATTTCCGGATTGGATCCGCTTGGCGGGGCTGACAGGCCGCTCAATCCACTCGACCATATTTCCGTCACTTCGGCGATTGATCGTGAAACCGGTCTGTTTGCAGCTTTGGCAGGTGACGGCAGCAAGGCGTCTCATTGCCTCGAAAGCCAGGTTGTCGCCATTCAGACCTGGGGCAACGAAAGCGCCTTTGCGGATCAGCTCGCACCGCTGCGCAGCGCCTTGGTGCGGGAGTTTGACGACGTAAATCCGGCAAGCGTCTATTCGCTTGCCCGGCTCTACCTTTATTTCAGTTTCGGGGCCGAGGCCCGGTCGATTTTGACCATTCTGCCGCCTGAAGAGCAGGAAAGCACTGAAGTGGAATTGCTGGATGCAATGGCGATGCTGATGGATGGCGCTGTCTTGCCGGTCAATCACGCGCTTTCAGGCCAGCAAGGCTGTGACAGCGACAGCGCATTGTGGGGCGCCTTGGCTGATGGTGCAGTCAAGAAAAGCGCCAATACCGATGCAATACAGCAATCGTTTTCCAAGCTTCCAGTGCACTTGCGGGTGCATCTGGGGCCGCGGCTCAGCAAGATGTTTGCCGAAACCGGGAACCATCACATTGCTGAGTCTGTGCTGCGGGCAGTGGACCGCACCGGGGTTGAGGAAGTGCCTGAGATCAATCTGGCTGAAGCGGCAATTGCAGAGCTGGAAGGCGACACCGAAACCATGGCGGAGGAGCTGACCAGCGAAGTCGCCGAAAGGACTGGCAATGCGCCAGCCGCCCTGATTGATCTGGTTGCGCTGAGTGTAAAGGAACGCAAAGCGCTTTCACCCGATGTGCCGGACTTGATTGCCTCCTACGAGCTGGAAAACCGCGAAACGGATCTGGGTGCGGGGCTGCGCCAGGCCTTGGTCGCCTCACTGGCACTGATGGGCCAATTCCACGATTCGTTCGAGGAATTGAAAAGCGTGACGGAAAGGGACGGACCTAATGCGCGCGCCGCGGCGCTGGAGCCGCTGATGCTTTTGTTGGCAGAACGCGCGGATGATGTCACCTTCCTGCAGTATTCGCTCGTCTTTTCCAGGCAGGCAACCCCAGCAGAAGCGGTACCGGTAGCCACGAAAGTGTCACGCAGGCTTCTCGATTTGGGTTTTGCCGAGCAAGCCCAGAATTTGCTCACCAAACTTGCGCTGGAGCCGGGAAATGAAACCCGCCGCTTGTTGATGGCGGAGGCTGCATTGGATCTGGATAAACCGCACCGGGCACTTGTTGAACTTATGGGGCTGGAAGGTTCCGACGCCAACCGCATGCGGGCAGAGGCGTTGTGGCGCAACGGTGAATATGGCCGCGCGGGAGAGTATCTGCTGGCAGAAGAAGAAACTGATGCGGCCGCCCGCGGCTTCTGGCATTCCGAAAATCTTGGCGCAATCGAAGCTATGGGGACCGATGCCTCGATGCCATTCGGGACTGTGGCTTCGGTTACCACGCAAATCAGCGACACCGCTCAGGATCCTGAGGGCCTGGCGCCCCTGGCTCATGCAAGAGCTCTGGTGGAAAGCAGTGAGGGCACACGTGGTGGCATTGCGGACCTGCTGAACCAGATCAGTTCCGGTGTGAAAAACCCCGAAGAAGGTCAATAATTTACACAGGATTTGTGTTCTACCGGCCGTCCCGTTCAGGGGCGGCCGTTGCGCGATTTGATAACACTTTGTCAACCAGCTGTCGGTAACGTGACCTACGGGTAAATCCTGATTTGGAACGGGCAGAATGCCGGCGAACTATACAATTAACCGCCCGAAAGGGCTGCATCTGCGTGCAACGGCCACAGCGTACCGGGCGATTGCTTCTTCGGCAAATGCTCTGTTTCTCCCCTTATTAGAGCAGGTTTTAACGGCCTCCAGCCACTGCTGGAGGGTGTGCCTGCGGCAGGCAGCTGGAAGGTTGCCAGCACCGGCCCACGCTGTTTCAGCGGCATTGCGGTTTGGTGAGCATATGCCCGAGGCAGCTATCCATCATACAGCCCTTGGCCTCCACCCGGTTGAATGCAAGCAAATTGCGGGGCGTGACCTTTGCCTAAGCTGACGGTAGAACAACTCTTTAGCCCGACCGTGCTTCTTGCACTGGCCTTGATGGCGATCATCGTGATGATGATCCTGCCAATGCCTGCCTGGGTTCTGGATGTCGGACTTGCGGCCTCGTTTGCGCTGGCTATCCTGATCTTCACCATCACCCTCTTCATTGAACGGCCCTTGGATTTCTCCTCCTTTCCTACGATCCTACTGGCGTCGCTGATGCTGCGGCTGTCGCTAAACGTGTCTTCCACGAAGCTGATCATAGGTCAGGGGCATACCGGTACCGATGCAGCGGGCAACGTGATCGAAGGCTTCGCCCAGTTTGTCATGGGCGGCAGCGTTTTCCTTGGTCTGGTGGTTTTCGGTGTCCTGCTCATCGTGAACTTTATGGTGATCACAAAAGGTGCTGCAAGGATGGCCGAAGTGGGTGCCCGCTTTGCTCTGGATGGAATGCCGGGCAAGCAGCTTGCCATCGACGCCGATATGTCGGCGGGCGCAATTGACCACCAGACCGCCAAGGAGCGCCGGGAGCGCGATCAGCAGGAAACAACCTTTTTCGGTTCGCTGGATGGTGCCTCGAAGTTCGTAAAGGGCGATGCGGTTGCCGGCCTCCTGATCACTTTGCTGAACCTGGTTATGGGACTGATCATGGGCGTTCTGGTCCACGGCATGCCGGTTGGCAGCGCGTTTGAGACCTATGCCATCCTGACCGTCGGTGACGGCCTGGTGTCGCAGATTCCGTCGGTAATCATTTCCATTGCGGCCGCGCTGCTGCTTGCCCGCGGCGGCACAACCGGATCCACGGACATCGCCCTGTTCGATCAGTTCGGCCGCCACCCGGCTGCGCTGACCACCGTGGCGGTGCTGATGATCATGTTTGCCCTGGTCCCGGGACTGCCGTTTCTGCCTTTCGTGACCGGCGGCGGTGTGCTCGGATTCATTGCTTTCCGGATGTCGAAGAAGATGAAGGATGACGCAGAGGCTGAGATCGAAGAGAAAATCGAAGAAGCCTCGGACCCCTCCGCTTCGCGGCAGCTGGGCGACATTCTGGATCTGGATGACTTGCACCTGGAATTCTCTCCGGACCTGGTCAGCATGGTGCTGGACGCAGGCACAGGCCTGGATGCGCGGATTGCGAATATGCGGTCCCATATCGCCACCACATTCGGGCTTATCCTGCCGGAAATCCGGCTGACAGATCAGCATGATCTGGAAAGGGGAACCTATGTGATCAAGGTGCACGGGGTTGAACAAGTGCGCGGTACCCTGCATCCCGACATGGTGCTGGCACTGATGCCGGACAATCAAGACGCGCTGCCGCCCGGCACTGATGTGACCGAACCGGTTTATGGTGCTCCGGCCCGATGGATCTCTGCCAAGTCGCAGGAACAGGCCGCGCTGGCCGGGGCCACTGTCGTCACCCCGCCGGAAATCCTTGCCACCCACCTGCTGGAGATCATCAAGCAGAATTTCTCCCGCCTGCTGACACTCAAGTCGCTGCGCCGCCTGCTGGATGAGATGACCCAGCTGTCCAACGGCTTCCGGGCTGAAGCCAACCGCAAACTGCTGGATGCGCTGGTGCCGGACAAGGTGCCCATGGATACCCTTCATGCAGTGCTGCGGCTGCTGCTGGAGGAGCGGGTTTCAATCCGCAACATGCCGTTGATCCTCGAATCGATTGCCGAGGCGCGGATGCACACCACCCAGCCGGAGCTGATCTGTGAGCATGTGCGCCAGCGTCTGGGCTTCCAGCTGGTGGCAGAGATGAAGCGCGAGGACGGAACCATCCCGCTGATCCAGCTGGCACCGGAATGGGAGGACAAGTTCTCCACCTACCAGGTGGACGCGCAGGGAGCTGGGTTGGACATTGCGTTGCCGCCAGACCTATTCAACCGGCTTGCCGACGGGCTTAGCGAAAAGCTGGGAACGATCACGGATCAGGGGGTCTTCGCCGCTGTGGTGACATCCACCCGGCGCCGCCGGTATCTGAAGACAATTCTGAAATCGCGCGGTATCACAAATCCGGTTCTGTCTTTCGAAGAGATCGGCCTAGAGGCGCGTCCTGCCCTCGTCGGGATGGTTCCCGCATGAACTTGAATTTCCTTCCGCCAGAGCTGGTGTTGCTGCTGGGGGCAGGATTTTGGCATGCGGCCATCGTTTTCCTGAGGGTCTCTGCCATGGTGTCGGTGCTGCCTGCGATGGGGGAGCTTTACGTGCCCACCCGGGTCAAGCTGGCGATTGCAGTAGCTTTTACCTTCATTGTGGCCCCGGCTCTGCCGCCCTTTCCTGAACCCGACGGAGTTTGGGGTTATGCCAGGTTTGCGGTAACCGAAGCCATCATTGGCCTGGCACTGGGCATTGGCGCCCGGATTTTTGTTCTGGCGTTGCAAACTGCCGGCGCCATGGCGGCGCAAAGCACGTCGCTGTCGCAGGTTCTGGGCGGGATCGGGGCTGAGCCGATGCCTGCGCTTGGGGCGGTACTGATGATCTCGGGTGTGACCCTGGCCGTCATGCTGGGGCTGCACGTGCGGGTTGCGGAGCTGCTGATCGGGTCCTACCGGATGTTCCCGGCCGGCCAGTTCCCCGCTGCTGCCGGGCTGACTGAATGGGGGGTGTTCCGGGTATCCGAGAGTTTTTCCATGGCCTTCACGCTGGCAGCGCCCTTCGTTATCACTGCGGTGATCTATAACTTGGCGCTCGGGGTGATCAACCGGGCAATGCCGCAGTTGATGGTGGCCATGGTCGGCGCGCCGGTGATCACCTTCTTCGGACTATTCATCCTGATGGTTGGCAGTCCGATGATTCTGGATGTCTGGACCCGTGCCTTGATGGCCTTTCTGTCTAACCCCGGAGGCGGAATGCCATGAGCGGCCAGGACGACGACGCTGACAAGTCATTTGAGCCGACAGAGCAGAAGCTCCGCAAAGCCCGTGAAAAGGGTGAAGTTGCCAAGTCCACTGACTTGTCTGTGGCGGCTGCCTATCTGGGGGTGATTGTCGCGTTCTACGCGGCTGGCAGCAGCAGCGTGGAGGGGACCGGCACTGCTCTGATGGCGTTTCTTGATCAGCCAGACCGGTTGGCGCCGCTGTTTTTCGGCGGTGGATCTGCTGCATCCACTGCAGGCGGCTTTGCTGGCAGCGTGGTGCGGCCCCTAATTCCGTGGTTCCTGGTGCCCTTTGCCCTTGTTCTGTTGTCGATTATCGGTCAGCGCGCCCTGGTGTTCGCGCCCAGTAAGCTGGAGCCGAAACTGTCGCGCATTTCGATCATTTCCAACGCAAAGAATAAGTTCGGCCGCTCCGGTCTGTTTGAATTCCTGAAAAGCTTCCTGAAGCTGACACTCTATTCTGTTTGCTTGGGCGTTTACCTCAGCCACCGTCTGCCGGACATGATTTCATCCTCCGGGACCGGGCCGCAATCGGTTGTGCTGATGCTGTCGCAACTGGCCCTGGAGTTTCTGTTTCTGGCGCTGGTCATAGCCTTGGCTATCGGGGTTGTGGACGCGGTTTTTCAGCATGCGGAACACCGCCGCAAGAACATGATGTCGCGGAAGGAAATCCAGGACGAAATGAAGGATGCCGAAGGTGATCCGCATATGAAGGGCAAAAGGCGCCAGAGAGGTCAGGAGATCGCTATGGGGCAGATGATGGCTGATGTGCCGAAAGCGGATGTCGTTGTCGTCAACCCGACCCATTACGCGGTTGCGCTGAAATGGAGCCGGGAAAAGGGGGCTGCGCCGGTCTGCGTGGCCAAAGGGGTTGATGAAGTCGCCGCAGCTATCCGGCGCGTGGCCAACGAGAACGCGGTCCCGATCCACAGCGATCCGCCAACCGCCCGTGCATTGCATGCCACGGTCGAAATCGGTGATGAAATCCTGGAAGAACATTACGCGCCGGTGGCTGCGGCGATCCGCTTTGCAGAGGAAATGCGCAAGCGCGCCAAGGGGAAAGTTACATGAAGCAGAAGATGCTTGATCAAATGGCGGCTGTAACAGCCGCGCAGTACATGCAGGAGCATGCCAAGATCCAGCCGGCACTGGCACGAGAAGCGGAACTGCGCGGTCAACTGGCGCGGCTCAATGAACAGGTGCAGGCCTCCCGGGAACAGACAGAAGGCGATCACACGATGAAAGCTGTTGGCGCAGACCTCCTTTGGCAGGGCTGGCATACCCGCACACGGCGCCAGCTGAACATGGATCTGGCCAAAGCCACGGCGCAAAAACTGCGGATGATGGATCAGCTGCGCCAGGCCTTCGGACGCAAACATGCCGTTGAAACCATGGCCGCTGCCGAGCGCAAACGGCACAAGGCAGCCCAGGCCAAGGCGCTGATGGATAAACTTCTGGAAGGCTGAATGAACAGCCTGCGGAAAAAGAAAAAAGGCCGGTCCTGCGGGACCGGCCTTTGTTTGTTTCGATGGGCCCGCTCCTGGCGGCCTAGACGTCTTGGCGGGAAATCTCCATGATCAGAACATCATAGATACCCTTGCCGATCTGTTTTTGCGCAGCCTCCCGCAGAGCTGTGCGCAGCGGCTCCAGCACATCCGAACGGGTGAAAGCTCCGCGAAAACCTCCCATGTTGGCATGATCGAACAGCACCTGCAGGAAGACATCGCGCAGCTTGGGCTCATAGGCGCGCACTTTTTCGCTTGTGCCTTTTGCAGTTTCAAGACTGAGCGAGATGACGACCAGGGAAGTCAGCTGCTCGCGGTCGACAACCGGCACCACGAACTGGTTGTTGATCTTGATGTATTCACGCAGGTCCTCTTCGCTTTCTTCAGCGGGGTCCTCTACAGCCGCTACGGGGGTATGGGCCGCTTCGGCGCCGGCCGACACTTGGGTTTCCTCAGGCGCGGGCGCCAGCATTATGCCGGCGCCAATTCCGCCTCCGGTTCCCAGGATCAGCAGGATGACTGGCAGGAGTTTAGACAGCATGACAATCCTCAGAACGGCAGGACAACGTCAAGCAGCTGCTGGCCGTATCGCGGCTGCTGAACATCGGTGATCTGGCCGCGGCCGCCGTAAGAGACCCGGGCAGAGGCGATCTTGTCATAGGTGATTTCGTTCTGGCGGCTGATATCCTGAGGGCGGACATAGCCGGTAACAAGAAGCTCGCGCAGTTCGAAGTTTACCCGTAGCTCTTGGGTGCCGCTGATTGCCAGCACCCCATTGGGCAGCACATCCACAACCGTCGCGGCGACCCGCAGCTCCAGTTTTTCGCTTCGTTTGACGGAGCCCTTGCCGCCTGACGCGCTGGAGCTGCCAAGCTCTACGGCGTCAGCCGAGGAGGCGCCTTCCGGCAGTTTCCGGTCAAGCCGTTGCGGCAGGCCCAGCAACTGCGGCATGTTCAGGGTTTCGGAGCCCGAACGCGACCTTTGCGTGTCGTTGGAAATTTCCGCTTCCTCGTCGATTTCAATCACCACCGTCAGGATATCGCCGCGCTTGATGGCACGGCGGTCGCCCAGAAGCGATTGCTGTGAACCGCTCCAAAGAGAGGAGCCGTCAACAGTGCGCCGGGTCTGCGTCTGAGCAGGCAGTCCCTGGTAAAGCATCGCGACATGCTCCGGCGATTCATTGGCCGGGGTGAAGGACGGTGCCTTGCCCAGGTGGTCCATCCGGCCGCAGGCAGCCAGCAGGGTCAGCCCGAACAGTAGCGGTTTAACGGGAGAAAAATTCTTGGACATCAGTTTACCTCTACGGAGCCGTCTTCGGTAATCCGGCCTGTGACAGTGGTGCGGGAAGAAAGGTTCATGACCCGGACAGCCTCGCCGGCGGCGCCGCGTCCCAGGGCGCGGCCCTCCGCGGCGATGGACAGACCGCCCTGACGGAATATCAGAGTCACCAGGTCATTGCGTTCGACGATGGCGGGTGGGCCGATATCGCCCGGACGCAGGGGCCTGCCTGCATAAAGCGCAACGCGCGCTTCCATGCCGACCACCTCCGACGGATCCGACAGCGCGCCAAGGATTTCTCCCTTTTTCAAGGCCAGGTCTTCCGCGTTCACAATCGCTTTGGCACGGATTGTGCGCATTGGAACGAGGTACTCTGCCCAGGCGGGCGGGGTGCAGAGACCAGCAGCAGTCAGGCAGGCAAGAGCAAATTTCATCAGCGCACCTGTGTAGTTGCACCCATCATCTGGTCGACAGCCGAGATGACCTTGGCATTCATTTCGTAGCCGCGTTGGGCCTCGATCAGTTCGGTCACTTCGCGCACCGCATCAACCGAGCTGGCCTCCAGGTAGCCCTGGCGCAGAGTGCCCAAACCGTCTTCGCCCGCGGTGGATACGGTGGCCGCGCCGGAGGCTTCGGTTTCTGTAAACAGATTGCTGCCGATTGCCTCGAGCCCTTTGGGGTTGGTGAAACTTGCCAGTGTTAGCTGGCCCAGCAGCTGGCCTTCGGTGGTTTCGTTGAAATATCCGTAAACTTCACCCTCGGCATTGATTGAAATGCTGGTGGCATCGTCCGCAATGGTGATTTCCGGCGACACCGCGAAACCGTCGGAGGTCACGATTAAACCTTCCGCCGTGCGTTTCAGAGCACCGTCGCGGGTATAGGCGGTCTGACCGGAAGGCAGCGTCACTTCCAGGTAGCCTTTGCCGTCGATGGCGACATCCAGATCGTTGTTGGTCTGCTGCAGCGCGCCTTGCGCCAGATGCACCGATACGGCAGCCGGACGCACGCCGAGGCCCACCTGCACGCCGGTCGGCAGGACGGTGCCGTCGGAGGCGTTCACTGTGCCGGCCCGCGAAATCTGCTGGTAATGCAGGTCCGCAAACTCGGCGCGCCGGGCGTTGTAGGCAGTGGTGTTCATGTTAGCGAGGTTGTTGGAGATGGTCTCCACCCGCAGCTGCTGGGCGCTCATGCCGGTCGCGGCAATCTTCAAGGCACGCATCTGGATTCTCCTAGGTCTTGATCAGGTTCTTGATGGCATTGCGGATGCGCTCGTCTTCCGACTGCAGGAAGCTCTGGCCCATTTCATAGGCGCGCTGCACTTCGATCATCCGGGTTACCTCGGAAATCGCGTTCACGTTGGAGCCTTCCAGAAAGCCCTGCAGGACTTTTGAGTCGAAAGATTCCTCGATTTCGCCGTCGACGCGGAACATCACTCCGTCCTCGCGCACCAGCGAGTGCTTCTCCATCGGCTTGAACAGACCGAGCTGGCCTAGCAGGCGCCCGTTCGCGCTGATGGAGCCGTCAGCGCCCACTTCGATCTTGCCGGCATCCGGCGGGACGAAGACCGGCGCGCGACCTGCGTCCAAGACCCGGAAACCGTCCATGGTAACAAGGTCGCCTGCGGAGTTGGGGGAGAACGCTCCAGAGCGTGTCAGCCGCTCGCCCTGGGGCGTTTCGACCATGAAGAAACCCTCACCCTCGACGGCGAAATCAAATGACCCGCCGGTTTTGGTGAGCTGACCCTGCTCCATGGAGGTGTTGAAGATGTTGGCCCGCGACATCGACAGCGATTCCTGCCCGGATGACGACTGCACGAACTCCGAGAAAATCAGCCCTTCCTGCCGGTAGCCCGTGGTGGCGGAGTTGGCGATGTTGTTCGCGATGACACGCATTTCGCGCATCAGCCCCGACTGACGGGAAAGCGTGGCGTAACCTGCTGTTTCCATTACAAGCCTCCGGCAATCATTGGAACGACGTGGCCATCGAAAAAGGCCACGAGCGTTTGGGTCATGAAGCCCATGGTCATCCAGAACACGACAATGATCGCTGTCAGCTTCGGAACGAAGGTCAGCGTCATCTCCTGCACGGAGGTCAGGGCCTGGAACAGGCCGATGGTCAGCCCGACGACCAAGGCGACAACGAGGATTGGTGTCGACATGGTCACGGCTGCCCACATGGCCTGGCGCAGGGTGTCATAGAAGAGGCTTTCGCTCATCATGTTTCAGACCGGCATCCTCAGGATTTCCTGATAGGCCTCAACAACCTTGTTGCGCACCGTGACGGCGGTTTCCACCGCCAGCTCAGTCTGAGCGAGTGCCTGCACCAGAGCATGCGGATCAGCCTGAGAGGTCATTGCTTGCACGGAAACCTGCTCACTGCTCTGAAGGGTTGCTGCGAAACTCTCGAAGCTTTCTTTCAGGCGTGCGCCTGCGCCAGCGGCGTCATGATTGGGGTCGACTTTGGTTGCGGGCCGGGCGGCGGCATAGCCGCTGGCGGCGGAAAGACTGCGAATATCCATTCTGGATCTCCAAAATTTTCAGTTATCGTCTCAAAAGGTCCATCAAGGAGGCCGACATTGAGCGCGTCTGCTCGAACATCTTCAGGTTGGCCTCGTAGCTGCGCTGGGCTTCCCGGGCATCGGCGATCTCGATCATAAGATCGACATTCGAGCCTTCGTAATGCCCGCTTGCATCCGCCAGCGGATGGGAGGGGTCATAGACCTCCTCCAGGTCCCGCCGGTCCAGGGTGACCCTGCCGGTGCGCACATGTTCCACATCGGTCTGCAGCTCACGCACGGCTTCAAAGGGCACAGTCTTGCGGCGGTAGCCCGGGGTGTCAGCGTTGGAAATGTTTTCGGACACATGCCTCAGCCGTGCGGCTTGGGCCTTTAGACCGCTGGCGGTGACGGAAAGTGCTCTGGAAAATTCACTCATCGCTCATCCCCTCAATTCTTGCCCAGGCTTGCGCGCAGGATGTTCATGGAGGATTTGTAGATCGCCATGGCGCGCTTGTGCTGGCGTTCGACCTCGACCCCTTTCAAAAGTTCGGTCTCCACAGAAACTGAATTGTCATTGGGGTCGCTGCCTGCATCTGTTGAGGTGACAGCCCAGTCGATGCCGCTGCCTGCAGTGCCATTCAAATGGCTGCCGCGTGACGCGACCATACTGGCCGGGCGGGCACCTGCGGCGAAGACTTCTTTGAAGGGCTTGATATCTTTTGCGTGGTAACCCGGTGTATCGGCATTGGCGATATTCTGGGAAACCAGTGCCTGGCGTTTGCCGGCATGGGTCGCCATTGAATAGGCGATTTTGAATACGTTCAATTCTGTGAACACCAGGGCTTCTCCCTTGATCGATTTCAATCAAGGCTTAACCCCGATTCCTTTAGAAATTGTTTTCAGTACATCAAGGGAGGCCGCTTCGATGAAAGCAGAGCTGCAAGCACTGACCCGTCAAATTGCCGGAAAGCGCCTGGTGACCCAAGTCGGGCGGGTAACCGGGATTTCGGGTGGGGAGATTGAAATCACCGGCCTCGCTGCAGCAGCACGGATCGGGGACCGGCTGGTATTGCGCCGGGGTCCGCAAGACGCTTTGCATGGTGAAGTTCTGAAAATTAACGGGCGTAGTATCAGTATGTTACCTGATCGCGCACCGGATGGTGCCGCAATGGGAGATCCGGTTCTGCTGCATCCGTCACCGGAGTTTTCTCCCAGCGATCATTGGATTGGCCGGGTCATTGATCCGTTTGGAGAACCGCTGGATGGCCGTCCGATGCTTCCCGGTTCTACGCCCCGTGACCTGATGGCGCCGCCGCCCAAGGCAGCCGGCCGGCGTTCCATGGGGGAGCGGCTGGCCACCGGCCAGGCGGTTTTGAACACGATTCTCCCGATTGTTCAGGGGCAGCGGGTCGGCCTTTTTGCCGGCTCCGGGGTCGGAAAATCATCACTTCTGGCGAAACTGGCGCAAAGCATGGAAGCGGATGTGGTGGTAATGGCCTTGATCGGTGAGCGCGGCCGCGAGGTGAATCACTTCGTTGAGCAGGTGCTGGGGCCGGAGGGCATGCGTCGGGCTGTTGTAGTGGCCGCCACATCCGACCAGTCCGCGCTGGTGCGCCGCCGTTGCGCTTGGGCGGCCATGACCGTGGCCGAGCATTTCCGGGACCAAGGGAAAAACGTGTTGTTCCTGGCCGACTCGGTCACTCGTTTCGCAGAGGCGCACCGGGAGATTTCCGCTGCTTCCGGCGAGGCTCCGGCGCTGCGCGGATACCCGCCCTCTGTGACTCCATTGATTACCGGCCTTTGCGAACGGGCTGGGCCGGGTGGCGAAGGACAGGGCGACATTACGGCTGTCTTCAGTGTTCTTGTCGCCGGGTCCGACATGGACGAGCCGATTGCGGATATCTTGCGCGGAGTTCTTGACGGGCATATCGTGCTGAACCGGGAAATTGCCGAACGCGGGCGGTTTCCGGCTATTGATGTGTCGCGCTCGGTATCTCGCAGCCTGCCTGCCGCGGCTTCCGCAGACGAGAACGCGGCCATCCAGGATGTGCGTAAATACCTGGGAGCCTACGAACAATCGGAGGTGATGATCCGGGCAGGGCTTTATGCCGAGGGAAATGACGCGGTGCTGGATCAGGCGGTGAAGCTGTGGCCTGAACTGGATGCGTTTTTTGGCCGCGAGGATCCGGAGGGCATCACCAGCAGCTTCAACCGGCTGCTGCTGCTGTTGCGCCGCGCCAAGGCCGGGCGCTGAAACGCGTCTTAGCTGCGCCGGTTCACGGAACGCTGTTGTGAATCCAATCTAGCCGCTAGTAGCCGCTTTAGCTGTAAATAGGGCCTGAAACGAGCGGCAAAAGGAAGTTCATTGTCATTGTACCGGGCTGCAATGTTCGGCCGGTTCGCATTCTTTAATTTCAGGCATCAATCAGTTGTTCGATTGCACAAGAGTCCAATTCAGGCGACGCCACCCTTGGTACGGGGCTGGATTGTTTTCAGTCTGCAGGCATCTGTGAGAGTGCACCGTTGGAGACATACACCACAGCTGCGCGGCACCAGAAGTCTCCGAAGCCTGTCCGCCGGAAACGCAAGCGTGTTGCGATCTCAGTCAGGTAGCGCGTTGCAGTGGCCCGCGTATGTTCGACGAAACCTCGATTTACTTGGCTCGGTTGTACGGTCGGCAGTAGCATACCCGCCTGAGCACCACTTTGCTGCGACCTGAATGTGGCAATGATGGCCGCTTGCAGGTCTTAAGGGCGGCAGTGGGCAACATTTGCGGCTTGGGATCTATCCGGTTGGAGTAGCCGCAAGCTGCCCGACCGGGACTTCTGCTGGGTGCTTTTCACTGGCAGTGCGCTTTATGAAGGGGGGGCGGGGGCCCAGGGCTTCTGGCCGACCTTGTTTGGAATAACCTGCTGAGCTTAAAAACCGCTGCGGATGGTGTCAGCAAGTCTCGCGGCAAATGGGGCAGGGGTCCTCTTCAGGTGCTTGTCCTGCAGGAATTTTTTCAGTCCATCTTGGCCGGCCAAAAGGGGTTTCCCCTGTGACCGGCCTAAGATTGTATACCTGATCAGGACGGCCTGACGGCGAATAAACGTTCTTCGCGCGGCAGAAGAGTGCGCAGAGCCTTGAGGCAGCGGTAATGGTTGTTGCTGATCAGGGCGTCGGTTGCTTCCGCTATGGAAGCCCGGCTGTCCGGGTCGGTGAACACCTGGCTCAACTCCTCGATCCGCCGCAGCATCGGAAGGCGTTCTTCTTCCGGGTCTGCGTCGCCCGACAAGATCAGCTGGGCAGCGTAGCACACCCTGCGTACCGGGGTATTGGCTTCTTCCGGATGAATTGCGTCTCGTAAACGCAGAATATTGGCATCAGGGGTGACGATGGACAGGCGGCTGCGGCGGTCGCCGTTTTCAATCACCGCGCCATTTACAAGGACGCGCTCCTTGGGGGCAAGTTTCAGGACAAGTCCGCTCATTTTCAGGATGCTCCGCTGCGGAGGCCACGCATGATGGCCGTATTGATTTCCACCAGCGGCCGGACATCGGCCTTGCGCTGAAGCACTTTGGTGGTGTGTTGTCTCGTGAATTCTCCCAGCTCGAACAAGTTCTGCTTCAGGTCATCCGGCAGGGGATTGCCTTTCGAAGCGATGTCGACAGTGAAAATGGACCAGAGCTTCCGGTTGTCATTCAGCGCGGTTGCGAGCTCATTGAACCCCTCACGGCCTTTTTGCGTCGCCATGATCATCCTGCGGGTGATGCGGGCAATCACTTCATACTCGAAATTCTTTGCTGTCCGGGTCGGGGTCTTTGCCGCCGAATAGGCACTCTTCGCCTTCAGAAGGGCATTCACGTGTTTTCCTAACGTATTATTCTTCAGGTTCTCTGAGAGGGGAAGACCGGGGCGCGATCAGCGCCCCGGATCAGGCTGTTAACGGAACAGCTGCTGCAGAGTCTGCGGCGCCTGGTTCGCGATCGAGAGCGATTGCACAGCCAGCTGCTGCTGGGTCTGCAGCGCTTTCAACCGGGCCGACGCCTCTTCCATGTTGGTGTCTGCCATCGTGCTGACACCGGATTTCAGCGAGTCGGTCAGTTTCGACACAAAGTCGTTCTGATCGGACAGACGGTTGCTGTCTGCACCCAGCTGGGCCGCGGAGTCGATTGCGAACGTCAGCAGGGCTTCGATCTGGGTCAGAACGTCTTCGGCATTTGCGGAGGTCAGCGCGTCGATGTCGCTGGTATCCAGAGACGCACCGGTGTCGATTGCCGAAACGGTGATCACGTCGCCGGATGCGCTGATGCCGCCAAGAACGTCCAGCTGCGATGTGACAGCGGTATCCAGCAGGTTAGCGCCGTTGAAGCTGGCCGAGTCGATGATCGATTCGATCTGTTCCTTCTTCTTGGCCAGGTCAGCCTCGATCTTGGCGTGGTCAACGTTCTGCGAAACGCCGGCAACCGCCAGTTCACGCATTTCCTTCAGGGTCTCAACGATCTGCTCCATGCCGGAGGAGGCAACAGCCACGGTTGCCTCGCCGAAGTTCAGGGCATCGCCCACAGCTTCGTAGGCCTGGATGTCGGATTCCATGGACTTGGAGATGGCCCAGACAGCGGAGTTGTCCTTCGCCATGCCGACCTCTTTACCGGTCGAGATCTGGTTCTGGGTTTCTTCCAGATTGTTGTTCACCGACTTCAGGGTCTGCAGAGCAACCATTGCGCCGTTGTTGGTCAGAATGCTGGTCATAGCTTTTTCCTTTAGCTGCGGGGCACTTTGGCCCCTGAATTACTTGCCCCTCCGGGGCTGTGTGACGTCTTTCTGACTGTGCGTTCCACCGTCCGGCTTCCGCGCCACCCTTCATCAGGTGCAAGGCGACTTTGGCGTAGGAGTTGCTAAGGGAGTGCTAATGGCGGGATTTGGTTTTCTAGAATTTTTCCCAAATTGCACTCACGCCCGTTTTTCCAGCTTTGCACCGCTGCGGGTGCCGTAGCGGGTCCTGCGTCCGGACTGGTCATAGACGTCCAGCCCCTTGCGGATGCGGCGCAATTCGGCCATTCGCGCCGCTACTGACCGGATCCCGTCCATAGCACTGTCCAACAGACTCTGGTTGCGCGACAGCTTGGTCTGCACTTGTTCCAGAGACTCGCGTTCCAGTTCCGAAACGGCGTTCAGTTTGCTGATGATTTTCTCTTTCTTGGCCAGGAGCTCTTCCAGCTTGCCCAGGTCTCCTGCCATCAGAGCAGTGCGTTCGCGGTCTAGGACCTGGTCAAGTTCATCAATCAATTGCTGCGGTTCAGGGTTGCTCACCTTGGGTCTCCTTCAGTGCGTGATAGAGTGATTCGGCCAGCCCGATGCCGCCGGAACGGGAAATCTGGTTGGCCTGTTCGCGGATCAGAAAGCTGGAAAATTGCTCCTCCCCAGCGCCGCCGCCGAAAGCTTCACTGGCTTCGCCGAGGCCGGCTGATTTCAGCATTTCTGCGAGAAAAGTGGCTTCCAGCTCAATTGCTGCCTCGCGCAGCGGGTCGCTGATTGCAGGCCGCACCGGGGTGGCTGCAGACGTGGTCTGAAGCGGGATGGGCAATAGATCTGTCATGTCCGGTTCTCCGGTTGAAACTCGAATTCCATCGATTTTTCCGAGACTGCGCTGCAACCGGTTAAAATTGCCGTAACTGCTTTGGGTTAAGCCTTGGGGGTCGAGATAGAATGTCTGGAACAGATCATGATGATGAATTCGATCCTTGGTGTCGAACCTGCCGCAGGCGGGAAAGCGACGTCTGCTGCAACGGGAAAAGCAAGAGAATCAAGTGGTTCTAGAGATTTTTCGGATTTTCTCACATCTGATCCGGACCGCGGCGGTTCATCTGGAAATGTTGCCTCAACCGATAGCGAATCTGCTGCGGAGGCAGCAAAAGCCGACGCGAAGCTTTCGGAAGCTGGCAGCGAAATGGAAGCCTTTAGCGGAGAGGACATAGAGACAGCGGGTGCTGAAGAGGGCGGCATAGAGCCGGGCACTCTTGAAAAGTTTCCAGTAGAAGCCTTCGCTGAGGATGCTGGCGAACCGGCGCTGGAAAGCGAAATAGCGGCAGTTCCCGGAAATGAATTGCCTCGGGAGCCTAAAGTCCCGAACGGTAAAGGGAGCGCGGGAGAAACGGCTGCCGAATCTAATGGTGTTGAGGCCGTGCAGCGCAGTAAAACTGCTGACGTCCCGGACGGTAAAAGCTCACCTCAGCCTGCAGTGAACATCAGCAGCGCAGAGCCGGCGGCGTCACAGCCCCGCGGCAACTCGGCAGCGGGCACAACGGGCAACGCGGGCGCAGAGGCCCCGGTTTCGGAAGCGTCGCCGCAAATCATGGCGGCAGGAGCGGCCAAAGGTCAGACTGCAGAACGCTCTGGCGGCGAAAACCAAAGCATGCAGGCTGTTCCTCTCCGGAAAGAGGAGAAACATGCCGTCCCCATCAGAGCTGCAGCCGGTTTGGAAAATGCTGATATAAGGTCACAGGCAGATGCAGGCAGACCTGAGGGCAGAAGTCCTGTCAAGCTGGGGGCAACGGAACAGCCGGTTCCGGGGTTCCGAAGTAATGTTCCTGGCGGCCAAGCCCCGGAAGAACAGGCTGCGGCCAGAGCAGTTTCCGGTTTTCCAAATGAGAAAGCGGTTGAACAAGATGCCGCCAAGAGGCCGGAAGGTGCCGTGCGCAGCGTTCAGCCTGGCGCACAAGCCGCGGTACAGGCACTTTCGGCCAGTCAGCAAACTCCCCGGGCCGCAACCCGCAATGCGGAAGTCGGCACGGATAGTGTAAAGGTTTCCGCAGAGCGGCCGCCTGAGCCGTTTGCTGCCGGAAAGACCGTTTCCGTGACGTACAATGCCGGGGGAATTCAACCGCCGCCGGCACTGCAGGCGATCCAGCAGACTGCGGCAGTTTTTCAGCCGCTTCTGGCTGGCGGGATGATGGGAGAAAGCAGCGATGCGGATCCGCTTTCCCCGGCGCTAGGCCTTTCCGGCGAAACACTGGGGCTGAGCCAGATACTGGCAGAAGCTTCTTTTGGTTCGCCCGCAGCGCACCGGCCGGAAGTTCCCCGGATGATCGCAGCCCAGATTGCCGAAGCATTTGCCGCCAAGGGTGAGCAGAAGGTCGAGGTCAGTCTCAATCCGCAGGAACTGGGGCAGGTTAAAATGCGTGTGGTGACCAGTGAAACAGGCATCACAATGATCATCCAGACCGAGCGTCCGGAGACAGGCGACCTGATGCGCCGCCACATCAATGAACTGGCCGAAGAGTTCCGCCGCATGGGGTATGAGGACATTTCCTTTGAATTCAGCGGCGGCGGGACCGGCAGCAACGGTGCTGAAGATGGAGCAAAGGACGGCACCGGACAGGCAGGCGGCAGGGCGGAAGCGCAGCCTGGAAGCGCTCCGGCGAACGGTGAACAAGCAACACAAAACCTCCGGCTCGGAACCGCCGGCGTAGATATGAGGGTTTGACCAGATGACATCTGCAGTAACTTCTGCGGGCAACCCCGCAGCGCAATCCAGCCCGCAGCCGGCGAGTTCGCAAAAAACCTCCGGGCTGACGTCCGATTTCGAGACCTTCGTGAAGATGCTGACGGCACAGGCGACAAACCAGGATCCGCTGGAGCCGCTCGATTCGACCGAATATGCGGCACAACTGGCGCAATTCTCGATGGTCGAGCAGCAAACCAAAAGCAACACATTGCTGGAGGGGCTGCAATCCCAGCTTGGCTTGGCCAATATGGCAGCCCTTTCTGGCTGGGTTGGCATGGAGGCGCGGGCGGTTGCGCCTGGCTATTTCGACGGCAGCAATACGGTCACCATCGCGCCTAACCCGGCCGCCGCCGCTGATTCTGTAACTTTGGTTGTGAAGAATGCGAACGGCACCGAAGTGCAGCGCGTCGCTTTGCCGGTTTCCGCTGAACCCTACGAATGGAACGGCCTGGATGAGGACGGCAATCCGTTGGAAGCCGGAGAATACTCCTTTGTTGTCGAGAGCCGGAAAGGTGACGACCTGCTGCTGCAGGAGTACGCTGAAGTCTACTTCAAGGTGAACGAGACCCGGATGCAGGGCGGCGAAGTTGGGCTCATAACGAAGGGCGGTTCGGTGGTTCTGGCCTCCTCCGTCAGTGCACTGCGTGACCCTTCGGGTTAAGCCTGCGGTATCCGCGGCCGGAAAAACTGTCTAAGAACAAGGCGGCACAACTCCGGAGGCTACCCTGAAACCGCTGCCTGACCAGTTCGAAGCCCGTTTCTTTGCCTTTTTGTCTGCAAAGGGGCTGCATGTGCCTGCTCCGCGGCGTCTGACCGGCGGACGCTCCAACCATGTCTGGCGGGCTGGCGGGCTGGTGATCAAGCTATATACTGAGGACGGGCCAAATCCTCTGTTTGCCAATGATCCGGCCCGGGAAGGTGCGATCCTGGCGGCGCTGTCCGGGACCGGTATGGTGCCGCCGCTAGTGCAAACCGGAGAATTCGAGGGCCGGAAGTGGCTGGGGTATGCCCATGTCAACGGCAGCCCCTGGCAGGAAGACACCGCCCATGTGGCGCGGCTTTTGGGTCGTTTGCATGATTTGGCACCGCCGCCCGGGCTGCCGGACGGTGTGAACGGGAGCAAGGCATTGGAAGTGCAAACCTTGAATATCCTGCGGGTTTGCAAGCGCGGCGGGCAGCTGGCTGCCTTGCGCCCGCTGGGACGTGTTCCACCGCTGCCTCAACCGCTGCTTATTCATGGCGACCCGGTGCCCGGCAACCTGTTGGCGCACGACGGCACTTTGACGCTGATTGACTGGCAATGTCCTCAAGTCGGCGATCCTGCAGAAGATCTTGCACTGTTTTTGTCTCCCGCAATGCAACTGATGTACCGGGGAGCGCCGCTGTCAATGAGGGAGAAGGACTGTTTTTTGCGGGCCTACCCGGATCCCAGGATTGCCGGAAGGACCCTTGCGCTTATGCCTTGGTTCCACTGGCGGATGGCGGCTTATTGCCTGTGGCGGGCCGACCGCGGCGGGGAGAAGGACTGGCAGGCCTATGAACTGGAACGCGAGGCGCTTCAGTCCATCAGGCCCAAGACCGCATAGGCAGGCGGCATCAGCACCCGTCGGGCGCGGCCAAAGGGAAAGCGCGGCATCCGTTGCACAACGGGGGAATAGGGCAGCTCCGGTGAGCGCCCCTGCACCAAATCGCTGAGCAGCCGCCCGGCATAACTGCCCATTGCGACACCGTTACCGTGATAGCAGAGACCAGCAAACATGCCTGTGTGATTGGGCACCGGGCCGATATAGGGCACAAGATTGCGCGAGAGGCAGACCATGCCGGACCAGCAATGTGTGGTTTCCACACTGCGCCACGCCGGGAACATCGCTTCGAAATCCTTCCGCAATGTGCGCCGGATGCCGGCCTCAGCCCAGGGCGAGGCCAGCAGCCCGCCGCGCATCCCAAACAGGAAGCGCCTGTCCGGCATCAGCCGGAAATAATGCAGCAGGTTGCGCGTGTCGTAGGCCATCTGGTGCGAGAACCAACCCTGGTTCTGAAGCTCCGTTTCGGAAAGCGGCCGTGTGACCATGACCGTCGACTGCGCGGGCATGTACCGCCCGGCCAGCCAGCCCGGCAAGTCCTCGGAGGAATAGCCATTGGTGGCGATGACAACCCTTCCGGCGCGCAATACCCCCTGATTTGTCTTTATTTCATAGGTGCCGCCGGCCGGCTTAACGGCCAAGGCTGCGCTGCGCTGAAACAATTTCCCCCCGGCTTTCCGCGCTGCACTGGCCAGGCCAAACAGGTACTTTCTCGGGTTCAGGGCGAAACCGACGGGCGTTGTCAGGGCAGCGTGAAAATTGCCGTTCAGCCCGAACTCCGCCAATTGGTCGCGGTGCAGGAAGTTGGGCTTTCCACCTGTCTTCCGGATTTCTTCTGCCTGCGCGAGCAGTGAGCGCGCCGCCTTTGCACTGTGCGCCAACTGGGTTTCCCCGTGCGAGTGAGTGTCGGCATCAATGCCATGCGATGCCAGAAGGTCTTGCACGAGCTGCACAGCAGCTTCTTCGCTGGCGCCGTATGAATCAGCAGCGGTCCTGCCGAAAAACCTGCGCAGTGCGGCGCTGGACAGTTTCGAACCGCCAAGGCAGCAGAAGCCACCATTGCGCCCGGATGCGCCCCAGCCTGGTGTCTCCGCCTCCAGCACGGCAACGGAAATACCGGATTCGGCCAGGTGGAGTGCTGCCGATATGCCGGTGAAACCGCCGCCGATGATTGCCACATCAGCGGAATGGTTGTCCTGCAGCACCGGCCACTCAGGGGCTTGGACGGTCTCGTCCCACCAGCAGTTGCTGCGCGGGGCGGGACCATAGGCGTAGTCGGAGAAGATCCGGCGCATCAGGCGCGCACCGCCGCCTGTTCCTCCCGTTTCTGGCGCGCCACATGGTGCTTGGTCACCAGCGAGGCGGTGATGACACCCACGGTAACGATGCTGATCATGATCGTCGACAGCGCGTTGATCTCTGGGCTGACACCCAGGCGCACGGCAGAGAAGATTTTGATCGGCAAGGTGGTCGCTGCAGGGCCGGAAGTGAAGGAGGCGATCACCAGGTCATCGAGCGACAAGGTAAAGGCCAGAAGCCAGCCTGAAATCACCGCGGGTGCAATGATCGGCAGGGTCACAAGACGGAAGGCCTCCGCCGGGGAACATCCCAGATCGAGTGCTGCTTCCTCCAGCGAGCGGTCAAAGCTCACCAAGCGGGAGGACACCACAACAGACACATAGCACATGGAGAAAGTGGTATGCGCCAGCACGATGGTCAGCACGCCGCGGTCCAGCCCGATGCCGATGAACAACAAGAGCAGCGACAGCCCGGTTATCACCTCCGGCATAACCAGCGGTGCATAGATCATTCCGGAGAACAGTGTCCGCCCCATGAACCGTCCTCCGCGCACCAGCACATAAGCCGCGATGGTGCCCAGGACCGTCGCCATGGTGGAAGAGAACACAGCCACTTTCAGTGTCACCCAGGCAGCGTTCAGAAACGCATCGTTCTGCAGCAGTTCGCCATACCATTTGGTGGAGAAACCGGCCCAGACGGTGACCAGCTTGCTTTCGTTGAAGCTGAAAATCACCAGGATCACCATCGGGATGTAGAGGAAGGCGAAGCCGAGGGTCAGTGATACGGCGTTAAACCAGCTCATTCGGTTCATTGGTCTGCCTCCTGCTGTTTCTGCTGGTTGCGCTGGAACAGCACGATCGGAATGATAAGGAGCAGCAGCAAGACCACCGCCACGGCGGATGCCACCGGCCAGTCACGGTTTGAGAAGAACTCCTCCCACAATACCTTGCCGATCATCAGCGTGTCGGAGCCGCCGAGCAGCGACGGGATCACAAACTCACCCAGCACCGGAATGAAGACCAGGAAGCAGCCGGCAATGATGCCGTTCTTGGACATTGGAATGGTCACCAGCCAGAACGCCGTCAGGCGAGAGCACCCCAGATCCTCCGCGGCTTCGATCAGCGAGCCGTCCAGGCGCTCCAGTGCCGAATAGACTGGCAGGATCATGAAAGGCAGGTAAGTGTAGACAATGCCGATATAGACCGCGGAATTTGTGTTGAGGATAGTCAGCGGTTCGGAGATCACCCCGATCCACATCAAGAACTGATTGAGAAAGCCTTCGTTCGAGAGGATGCCCATCCACGCGTAGACGCGGATCAGGAAGGAGGTCCAAAACGGCAGGATCACCAGCATCATCAGCGTTGGCCGCCACTCCTCAGGCGCGCGTGCCATGCCATAGGCGATCGGATAACCCGCCAGCAGGGTGAAGAACGTCGAGATGAGTGCGATCTTCAGGGAGCTGAGGTAAGCTTTCCAATACAGGTCATCTTCGGTCAGCCAGATAAAGTTCTCGAAATCAAGGGCGTCGATGAGGGCACCGATGCCCGCCTCGGGGTCGAAGCGCGGTACATACGGAGGGATGGATACCGCGTAATCAGACAGCGAGATTTTGAAGACGATGGCAAAAGGCACCAGGAACAGTGCCACCAGCCAGACATAGGGAATGGCGATCAGGAAATACCGGCGCATTATTCAGCCAGCAGAACGCCTGCCGTGGCGGTCCAGGACAGCCAGACAGTGTCTTCCCAGGTGTAGGCGCGGCGGGCGATGCGGCGGGTGTTGGCGGTTTGCGCCTTGATCACCGTGCCTGTGGGCAGCTCTACATGGTACGTGGAGATGTTGCCGAGATAAGCGATATCGAGAATGCGGCCCTGCACGGCATTGTCGGCCTCTGCTGGTTTTTCCGCGCTGATCGACACCTTTTCCGGCCGGATCGCCAGATGGCATTTCTGCCCGTCGGAAAATACATTCGGGGATTTCACGGTCAGCGGTTCGTGGCCCTCGTGCCAGGACAGGGCGTAGGCATCCTTGCCATTTGGTTTTGCGCTGCCTTCGATCAGGTTCACGTCGCCAATGAAATCTGCGACGTAGACTGAATTCGGGTTTTCGTAGATCCGGTCGGGCGTCGCCACCTGGATGATCTTGCCGTGATCCATCACAGCGACGCGGGAAGCCACGGTCATCGCCTCCTCCTGGTCGTGGGTCACGATCACAAATGTGGTGCCAGTCTTTTCCTGGATGTCCATCAGCTCGAATTGGGTGTCCTGGCGCAGCTTCTTGTCCAGCGCGCCCAGCGGCTCGTCGAGCAGCAGCAATTTCGGGTGCTTTGCCAGCGAACGGGCCAGGGCAACGCGCTGGCGCTGGCCGCCGGAAATCTGATGCGGCTTGCGGCGGGCGAATTTCTCCAGCCGGGTCAGTTTCAGCATCGCCTCGACGCGATCACCGATGTCATGTTTGGGCATTTTCTCGCGTTTCAGGCCGAAGGCGATGTTTTCCCAAACCGACAGATGCGGGAACAGCGCGTAGGACTGGAACATCATGTTAACCGCGCGCTTGTTCGGCGGCACGGGAGCGATATCCTGCCCGGCCAGGAAAATCTTGCCTTCGGTCGGGGTTTCAAAACCGGCAAGCATCCGCATGAGCGTAGTCTTGCCGCAGCCGGACGGACCCAGCAGTGCGTAGAACTCCCGCTCGTAAATGTCGATGGTCAGGTTGTCGATGGCGGTGAATTCACCATAGCGTTTGGTAACATTCTGGAAGTGAATCAAAGGCTTTGCCTCGGGATCGTTCCAGGGTTCGAAAACGGATGTAGTCAAGCCGGCCCCCTGTGAGGTGCTCGCGTGCGAGTAGTTCTGAAGGTCCATTTGGGAGAGTGTCCGTGATTGTCGGCAGGACGCACACGGCGTCCTGCCTGGTCAGGTCCGCGGGTCAGGTGCCCGATTTGATCTTGGTCCACATGCGGGTGGCCTTGCGCTGGATCTTCGGCGGATAGCTTTCCTTGATGTACAGGTTCTTCACTGTCTCATCGTTCGGATAGATCGCCGGATCCCCGATCACGTCTTCTTCCAGGAACTCCTGGCTCGCCTTGTTGCCGTTGGCGTAATAGACGTAGTTCGAAGCCGCAGCCATGTTCTGCGGATCCATGATGAAATTCAGGAACTTATGCGCGCCTTCCGGGTTCGGTGCATCAACCGGGATTGCCATCTGGTCGAACCACATCAGAGCGCCCTCTTTCGGGGCGTTGTAGACGATCTCCACACCGTTATCCGCTTCCGCGGCGCGGTCTCTTGCCTGCAGGATGTCGCCTGACCAGCCGAAAGCCACGCAGATGTCGCCGTTGGCAAGAGCGTTGATGTATTCGGAGCTGTGGAATTTGCTGACATAGGGGCGGACAGCCATCAGAACCGGTTCGGCTTTGGCAACCACATCGGCATCCTGACTGTTGGGGTCTTCACCAATGTACTGCAGGGCGGCTGGTATCATCTCGTCCGGAGCGTCCAGAAAGTGGACCCCGCAGCTGGCCAGCTTTTCCATGTTCTCGGGATTGAAAACCAGATCCAGGGAATCGAGCGGTGCATCGTCACCGAGCACTTCCTTCACTTTGCCGACATTGGCTCCGATGCCGGTGGTGCCCCACATATAGTTCACCGAATAGGCATTGTCCGGATCGTAGCGGGCAGTGCGCTCCTTGATCGCGTCCCACATGTTGTCCGAGTTGGTCAGCTTGGAAAAGTCGAGCTTTTGAAAGGCGCCAGCCTGGATCTGGCGCGCCAGAAAGGAGCCGGTCGGCACCACTACGTCGTAACCGGAGCCGCCTGCCAGCATTTTGGTCTCCAGGACCTCGTTGCTGTCGAACACATCGTAAATCAGGTCGATGCCGGTTTCCTTCTCGAATTTTTCCAGCAGGCCTTCGTCGATATAGTCCGACCAGTTATATACCCGCACCTCTTCCGCCGCAGCAGCGGCAGCCGTGCCAAGGGCAACGACGGCAGTCATGGTCATCGTTTTAAGTGTCATGAATTTCTCCCTGTGGGCGCCGGCTTCCGGGTCCGGCTGTAATCAGATTTGATCAAGTTTTGCCGCGTTCGGCAATACTCTTTATGTTTTCACTTGGCCCGGGATGGTGCAATCTGGCCAAAATCTAGGAGGAATTCCCCAGGTGACAGAGACCACTTCGCCCGCACAAGCAGCACATGAAAACCCGGCCAAACTGCCCGCGCATGAGATCGTTTATCAGAAGCTCAGGGCGCAAATTCTGTTCGGTGAACTGGTGCCGGGACAAGCGGTGACAATCCAGGGGCTGGTCGAAACTCTGGAGGCCGGCATGACCCCAGTGCGCGAGGCGATCCGGCGGCTGATCTCGGACGGGGCGCTGATGTTCCAGGGCAACCGCCGCGTGTCGGTGCCCTTGCTGGGGCCGGAAGATCTGGAGGAGCTTATTTTTGCAAGGAAAACAATTGAGTGTGAACTTGCGCGTCGGGCTACTCCACATATCGGCACGGCTGATATCGACGAACTGGTCATGATCGATCACGCCTTGGACAAGGCGATCGCCACCGGCGACGTGGCGGGCTATCTGGTGCAGAATTACAGCTTCCACACGGCCCTGTATTCCCATGCCAATGCCCCCATACTCAGCGACATCGCTGACCGCCTTTGGCTGCGTTTCGGGCCCTCCCTGCGGGTGGTCAGCGGGCGGCTGGGTACTCAAAGCTTCCCGGACCGCCACAAGGACATCCTGGATGCCCTGCGGCGGAAAGACCCGGAAATGGCAGCTTTGGCGATGGAAAGGGACGTCTGCCAGGGCATGGATCAGGTGGTTGAGGGGCTGAGGGGGGGCAACTGATTCGATTGACACCTGAGAATTTGATCATATTCTGGTGCCAATCAGTTATTCTCAGGAGCGAGTCCCATGACCGTGATCACCAACCACATGCCGACGGCTGAGTTGCAGGCGCTGGACGCCGCCCACCATATGCACCCGTTCACCGCCAATGGGGAACTGTCGCAGAAAGGCGCGCGTATCATCACCCGCGCCGATGGTGTGCATCTGACAGACAGCGAAGGCCATCAGATCCTCGATGCGATGGCAGGCCTGTGGTGCGTCAACATCGGTTATGGCCGCGGCGAACTGGCCGAGGTGGCCGCCCGCCAAATGCGCGAGCTGCCTTATTACAACACGTTTTTCCAGACCACGCATGTGCCGGCCATTGCGCTGGCCGCAAAGATCGCCGAACTGGCGCCGGGCGACCTGAACAACGTGTTCTTCGCGGGTTCCGGCTCGGAGGCGAATGACACCAACATCCGAATGGTGCGGCATTACTGGGCGCTGAAGGGCAAGCCGTCGAAGTCTGTCATTATCAGCCGCAAGAATGCCTATCATGGCTCTTCTGTAGGCAGCGGCTCCCTTGGCGGGATGAGCGGCATGCACGCCCAGGGCGGGATGCCGATTCCGGACATCCACCATATCAACCAGCCGAACTGGTGGGCTGAAGGCGGCGACATGCCGCCAGAGGATTTCGGGCTGCAGCGCGCGCGCGAACTCGAAGAGGCAATCCTGGAACTGGGTGAAGATCGCGTAGCGGCCTTTATCGCCGAGCCGGTGCAAGGCGCTGGCGGCGTGATTGTACCACCGGACAGCTATTGGCCAGAAATTCAGCGCATCTGCGACAAGTATGAAATCCTGCTGATCGCGGATGAGGTGATTTGCGGCTTCGGGCGAACCGGCAACTGGTTCGGCAGCGAAACGCTGAACATCCGCCCCGATATCATGACCATCGCCAAGGGCCTCAGCTCCGGCTATGCGCCAATCGGCGGCTCAATAGTCAGCGATGAGGTTGCTTCGGTGATCGCGGGAGACGAGTTCAACCACGGCTACACTTATTCCGGGCACCCGGTCGCGGCCGCAGTTGCGCTGGAAAACCTGCGCATCCTTGAAGAGGAAAACATTCTAGGCCATGTGCGCGATGTGGCCGCGCCGTATCTGAAACAGAAATGGGAAGCACTGACCGACCACCCGTTGGTGGGTGAGGCCAGAATCGTCGGCATGATGGGCTCTATTGCGCTGACTCCCAACAAGGAAGCCCGCGCCGCTTTCGCATCCGATGCGGGTACAGTCGGGTATATCTGCCGCGAGCGCTGTTTCGCGAACAACCTTGTGATGCGTCATGTTGGTGACCGGATGATTATTTCGCCGCCGCTTGTGATCACGCCGGAACAGATCGACGTCCTAATCGAGCGGGCCACAAAGTCGCTGGACGAGTGTTACGCCGAACTGAAAGCGCAGGACCTTCTGCGGAGCGCCTGATTCCGCATTCAAACCTAGAATAAGAGCGACTCACAAGGGCCTGGCAACAATGTTGCCGGGCCTTTCCTTTTCGGTTCCAGGTGTAAAAGGGTCGGTTTCTGGTCGGTCTTTCGCATATCGGGGCGCAAAATATCATGGGTGCGTCGCAAAATGTCCGATCCGGGAGGGGGGAGCGCGGCTAGGGTTCCTTCAGGATATTCTTTTCCGTCTGAAGAAAGCCAAAGTATGATTTTCGTACGCTCATCGGTGAAAGAATATTTTTTTCATATCTAGCGCTTGATAGCGTTGGTGTGATTAACTTCAAATAAGTGCAGAGCAAATCTGCCGGAATGACAAACTACGGGGAGCCTGCTTTGGCTGATGCGTCAAACGTTGATGCGTTCGTTGAATTCGAACGCGTCCAAAAGAGCTATGATGGCGAAAATCTCGTTGTCAAAGACCTCAACCTCACCATGCCCAAGGGCGAGTTTCTTACAATGCTGGGCCCGTCAGGTTCGGGAAAGACCACTTGCCTTATGATGCTGGCTGGTTTTGAAACCGCGACCCATGGCGACATCCGCTTGGACGGGACTTCTATCAACAACATCCCGCCGCACAAGCGCGGCATCGGCATGGTGTTCCAGAACTACGCGCTGTTCCCGCACATGACGATCGCGGAAAATCTCTCTTTCCCGCTGGAAGTCCGTAAGATGGGCAAGTCCGAGCGCGAGGAGAAAGTGAAGCGGGCGCTGGACATGGTGGAAATGGGGGCCTTCGGCGGCCGCCGTCCGGCGCAGCTTTCGGGCGGGCAGCAGCAACGGATTGCTCTGGCCCGCGCGCTGGTGTTCGAACCCGAGCTGGTTCTGATGGATGAACCGCTGGGTGCGCTCGACAAGCAGCTGCGCGAGAAAATGCAGTTTGAAATCACCCATCTGGCGCACCGCCTGGGCATCACAGTGGTTTATGTGACCCACGACCAGACCGAAGCGCTGACCATGTCGGACCGGGTTGCCGTGTTCGATGACGGCCGCATTCAGCAGATCGCGCCGCCGGATCAGCTGTACGAAAGCCCGGAAAACAGCTTTGTCGCCCAGTTCATCGGTGAAAACAACACGCTGGAAGGCACCCTAAAAGAGATCAAGGGCGACCGGGCGCTTGTGCAGCTCGATGATGGGGAACTGATCGACTGCAAGCCGGTCAACGTCTCCAAGCCTGGCGAACGTACCCGGGTCTCTATCCGCCCAGAGCGCGTTGAATATAATAAGAACCGCCTGCAGGCAGGCGTGCATACTTTGAAAGCGGAAGTTTTGGAGTTCATTTATATGGGCGACATCTTCCGCACCCGTCTGAGGGTGGCCGGCAATGATGAGTTCATCATCAAGACCCGTAACGCCCCGGACCAAGTCCGGTTGCAGCCCGGTCAACAGATCGAAATCGGCTGGCTGCCGGACGACTGCCGCGCGCTGGACGCCTGATCCGCGCGCGTCGAACCCCCGGCAGAAGAACGACCGGGGGCTTCACTTCTGTGAAATTCAACAAGGAGAGACTCTCTATGAAACTCAGCAAACTGTCTGCACTGGCGATGACCACCGCCCTTTGCGCCCCTTCGGCCTTTGCCGAGGAAATGGCCAATGAGCTGACCCTGGTGTCCTGGGGCGGTGCTTACCAGGCCAGCCAGCACAAGGCCTATGTTGAGCCCTACCTGGCCGCGAACCCCGACGTGAAAGTGGTCTGGGATGAAAGCTCGGCCGAAGCCGTGGCCAAGATCCGCGCCATGAACGAGGCCGGCAATGTGACTTGGGATCTGGTGGACGTCGTGGCCTCCGACGCCATGCGCCTGTGCGACGAAGGCCTGGCGGAAGAACTGGACCATGACGAGGTTCTGGCCGAAGCGCCCGATGGAACACCGGCATCCGAAGACTTTGGCGACCTGATCGTCAGCGACTGCTTCGTGCCGCAAATCGTCTATTCGACCACCTTCGGCTACCGCACAGACCTCATCGACCAGCCGGACTCGGTCTGCGCGATCTTTGATACCGAGAAGTATCCGGGCAAGCGATCGCTGCAGAAGCGGCCGATCGACAACATGGAGTGGGCGCTCTACTGCGACGGCGTGGCCAAGGAAGAAATCTACGACGTGCTGGGCACCGATGAAGGCGTGGAACAGGCGCTGGCGAAGCTCGACACCATCAAGGATCAGGTGGTCTGGTGGACTGCAGGCGCAGAAACCCCGCAGCTGCTGGCCGATGGCGAAGTAGTGATGGGCTCCACCTTCAACGGACGCCTGTTCTCGGCAATCGCGGAGCAGGGCCAGCCGATCGGCATGCTCTGGGACATGCAGTCCTTTGACCTGGACGGCTGGGTTGTTCCAGCTGGCCTGCCTGCGGACCGTAAGGCCCGCGTGATGGACTTCCTGAAGTTCGCCACGGACACCCAGCGTTTGGCAGACCAGGCGGCATACATTTCCTACGGCCCGGCCCGTGCCTCCTCGGCACCGCTGGTCGGCAAACATGCCGAACTGGGCATCGAAATGGCGCCGCACATGCCGACCGATCCGGCCAACGCCGGCAACGTGCATGTCTATGACTATGAATGGTGGGCGGACAACCGTGATGATCTGGACGCTAAGTTCCAGGCATGGCTGGCCAAGTAAGCTGACCTTTCTCTGAACTGAAAGGCCCGGCAGGGGCCGACTGAACGCTGGCCCCTGCCCCAAAAAATACAAAAGACCCGACGGGGAACCCCATGAGTGACATCACCCAATCCGGCCCGGTGCTGGCCGCGGACGGCACGCCGCTGAAGCGCAGCTTGTCACGGGCGCTGCGCATGCAGAAATTGCGCGCCCTGATGCTGATTGCGCCGCTTTTGCTGTTCATACTTGTGACATTCATCCTGCCGGTGGGTGACATGCTGTTCCGCTCGGTGGAAAACGGCATAGTGCGGGATACACTGCCGCGTACCGTTGAAGCCCTGGCGGATTGGGATCCGGCCTCAGGCGAACTGCCCGAGGAAGCAGTGTTTGCTGCCATGGCTGCCGATCTTCAGATTGCGGCCGAAGAAAAGACCCACACCAAGGTCGCCAAGCGTCTGAACTATGAAAATCCGGGCGTCTCCTCCGTATTCCGCAAGTCGGGGCGCAAGGTCAGCAAATGGGACCTCGCGACGGATGGGCCATTCCGCGAGAAGCTGATCGATATTGACAAAGGCTGGGGCGATATCGAGCTCTGGCGTACCATAAAAACCTATTCCGGACAGATCACATCCGGTTACTTCCTGAATGCCGTCGATATGCAGCTTGGCGCGGAAGGCCCTGAAATCCGGCCTGAGAATGAGCGGATCTACAACACCATGCTGATCCGCACGATGCGGATGTCCCTGATCATCACCTTCAGCTGCATTCTGCTTGGCTACCCGGTGGCATGGATTCTGGCCAACCTGCCCGCACGCAAGGCAAACCTTCTGCTGATCCTGGTGCTGCTGCCGTTCTGGACCTCGCTGCTGGTGCGGACCTCGGCTTGGAAGATCCTGCTGCAGCAGCAGGGCGTGATCAACGATACCTTGGTCTGGATCGGGCTAGTGGACGACGCGAACCGGCTGGTCCTGATCAATAACGAACTCGGCACAATCATCGCGATGACTCACATCCTGCTGCCGTTCATGATTCTGCCGATGTACTCGGTCATGCAGACCATCAACCCGTCCTATCTGCGTGCCGCCAAATCCCTGGGAGCAACGGACTGGACAGCCTTCTGGCGCGTCTACTTCCCGCAGACCGTGCCAGGAATCGGCGCAGGCTCGATCCTCGTCTTCATCCTGGCCGTGGGCTATTATATTACCCCGGCGCTGGTTGGCGGCACCAAAGGCACCTTTATCTCGAATCTGATTGCCTACCACATCTCGACCTCCGGCAACTGGGGCCTGGGTGCGGCACTGGGTGCAATCCTTCTGGCGGTCGTCCTGCTCCTTTACTGGGTCTACGACAAGGTCGTCGGCATCGACAACGTTAAGCTGGGATAACCGATATGAGCGCACTTCCTCCTTATGCGACCGTTGGCCAGCGCACCTGGCACTACACTTTCCGGGTGATCTGCGGTCTGGTCTTCTTCTTCCTGATCGCTCCAATTGTGGTGATTATCCCGCTCAGCTTCAACGCGCAGGACTTCTTCACCTTCACGCCGGAAATGCTGCGGCTGGATCCTGAAGGCTATTCGCTGAAGCACTACCGTGACTTCTTCAACAACGACTCCTGGCAGTCTGCGATGTGGAACTCGCTCAAAATCGCGCCGATGGCCACCATCGTTTCGGTCACCTTCGGCACACTGGCCGCCATCGGCCTCAGCCAGCCGCATGTACCGTTCCGCCGTGCGATCATGGCCATCCTGATCTCTCCGATGATCGTGCCGCTGATCATCTCCGCGGCGGGCATGTATTTCTTCTACAGCCGCATCGGCCTGCAAGGGACCTACATTGGCGTGGTTCTGGCGCATGCCGCGCTGGGCATTCCCTTCGTGATCATCACGGTGACGGCTACGCTGGTGGGCTTTGACCGCTCGCTGACACGCGCCGCGGCCAACATGGGGGCAGACCCGGTCACCACCTTCTTCCGGGTGCAGATGCCGCTGATCCTGCCGGGGGTGATCTCGGGCGGCCTGTTCGCCTTCATCACTTCCTTCGACGAAGTGGTTGTGGTGCTGTTTGTAGGCTCGGCCGGGCAAAAGACGCTGCCTTGGCAGATGTTCATCGGCCTGCGCGAGCAGATCTCGCCGACCATCCTGGCTGTGGCGACGATCCTGGTTGCGATCTCCATCATGCTGCTGGCGACGGTGGAAATGCTGCGCCGCCGCTCCGAGCGCCTGCGCGGGATGTCTCCCAGCTGATCACCGCAACAATCATTTAACATCAAAGGCCCCGCAATGCGGGGCCTTTTCCCTTGATCATCTGGCCAGAAATATCCCGGGGGTGAATTGGCCGTTAGGCCAAGAGGGGGCTGGCCCCCACCCGCAACTTCTACCGCAGCCTTTGCAACAGATGCAGCGAGGCATAGCCGTCCGGCGTCAGCCCGTTTGCCACCTGAAAGGCGCGCACTGCCCCGATTGTCTTGGGACCGATCTTGCCGTCGATACCGTCTGTGTCGAAACCGACGCTTGTCAGCCGCTCTTGCATTTCCTCCCGTTCGGACAACGTCAGCGCCCGGTCACCGCGCGGCCAATTCGCCTTGATCGGCGCACCGCCCGTGATCCGGTCCGCCAGATGCCCGACCCCGATCACATAGGCATCCGCGGTGTTGTAGCGTTCCAGCACAGCGAAGTTCTGGAAGATCATAAAGGCCGCGCCCTCACTGCCCGCAGGCAGCAGGATTGAGGCGGGCCCGTGATCCTTCACCGCACGCCCATCCAGCCCCTTGATGCCGAGTGCCGCCCAGTCAGAGGGCGATTTCTCAATGTTGCGATCGGCCAGGGTGTAATCAAACCCCTTGGGCAGGGTCACTTCCACCCCCCAAGGCTGGCCTTTCACCCAGCCGAACTGCTTGAGGTAGGCGGCGGTAGACGCCAGCGCATCAGCCGGATTGTCCGACCAAATGTCCCGCTTGCCGTCACCGGTGAAATCCACCGCATAGTCCAGATAGGACGTAGGGATGAATTGGGTATGTCCCATCGCCCCGGCCCAGCTTCCGGTCATCTTGCGGGCGGCAACATCGCCAGCTTGCAATATCTTCAATGCAGCCACCAGCTGCCCCTCAAAGAACGCGCCGCGCCGCCCGTCAAAGGCCAGGGTCGCCAAAGACCGGATCACGTCCATCTTGCCGCGAAAGGTGCCAAAACTGCTTTCCAGTCCCCAAATCGCCACCAAGATCTCTTTCTCGACGCCGTATTTGGCCTCGATCTGATCCAGCCGCGCCTGCTGGTTGCGCAGCGCTGCCTTTCCGTTCTTCACCCGCAGGTCCGAGGCCGCGCTGTCCAGATACTCCCAGATCGTCTTGGTGAACTCCGACTGGTTGCGGTCGCGGCGGATAACCTCGGCGTCATAGCTTACGCTGTCAAAGGCGCTGTCCAGAACCGGCGTGCTGATCCCTTGCGCCCCTGCGCGGTCTTTGAATGCCGCAATCCAGTCTTTGAAGCTTACTTCGGCTGCTGCCTGTTCCACCGCGGCTTCTTGCAGCGCGGCTGGCCTGGCGACCGGTCTCAAAGGTGTAGCCGACGCCAGCTGATAGCTTTCATTTTGCCCCTCCTGAGTGATGGTCCCGGGCCGTTCAGCAGGTCTCCGGGAGTTCTCCGGCGCGGCCTCTGCCGCCATTGCGCTGCCTGCTACCAGCGATACAGCCATCCATTTGCGCATGATGCACCTCGTTATTCACTGCTCACCTCCAGTTTAGCGGCAGCGCGAACCGGGTAAAGAGGTCAGTCCCGGCGTGTGCGGGGTGCCGCCTGCCTGTCCTGCTGGCGATGATCTTGCCGGTGCTCCTGGCGCATCTGTTCCAAGGCCTCCCGCAGCATGGGCACCCGGTGCGGGCGGAAACTCTGCTCCGTCACCTCAAGCCCGCGCATCCGGTCCAGCCGGAACACCCGCACGGCGTTGCGCAGGCAGCACCAGGCGATCAGAACAGTCGAACGGTCGAAATAAACCACGCTCAGCGGTTTCACCTGCCGCTCGGTCACCGCGCCGTACCCGTCCGTGTAGCCAAACCGCACCTCGACCTCGTCCCATGCTGCCTGACGCAGATCCTGTGCGGAAATTGCGGGCGGAATCGGGCGTTCAAACCTGTGGGGTGCCAGCACCGCATGGCGCAGCCGGTGAGCCTGGCGCGGTGGCAGCCGGGCCTGCAGCTTGCGCAAGGCTTCGGAAGCCGCGGTTGCCAGTTCGGGGTCGCCGATCTGCTCAACTTCGCGCAGCCCCAGCACCAGCGCCTCAAGCTCGGTGTCGCGAAAGCCCATCGGCGGCAGGGCATTGTCTTCTATCAGGGTAAAGCCGTATCCCGCCTCACCGTCGATCACCGCGCCTATCTCGCGCAGGGTAGCGATGTCGCGATGGATGCTGCGGGCCGAAACGCCAAGCTCCTCCCCCAGCCGCGCAGCGGTACGCGGACCGGGCCCTATGCGCAGGGCCTGCATCAGCTGAAAGAGGCGGTGGGTTCGGGACATGCCTGGCTATCCTACGGCCTGATGACATTTTTTGTCACCATCGAGGTTTAGACCATGACTAGGTAATCGCAACAATCAGGATTTCAGCAATGCTTTCCCTCTACACCTTCCCCGCCGGTTTCGGTTTGTTCAGCATGAGCCCCTTCTGCATCAAGTCCGCTCTGATGCTGGAGCTGTCCGGGCAGCCCTGGCAGCGCAGCGATATGCTGGACCCGGCTGAAATGCCGCACCGGAAACTGCCGGTTCTGGAAACCCCGGGCGGGCAGGTTGCTGACAGCGACGGCGTCTGCGACTGGCTGGAAGCCCAGGGTGCCGATTTCGACACAGGGCTGGATGCTGCCTCCCGCGCCCACGCGCGAGCTTGGGTACGGCTGGCGGAATACCATCTGGGCCTGCACCTGCTGCAAATGCGCTGGAATGACGATGCGGTCTGGCCCGAGGTGCAGGATCAGATATTTCAGCCGGTTCCCGAACCCATGCGCGAAGAGATCAGCGCCCCGGTCAGGAAAGAAATCCAGGTCGGCTTGGACTGGCAGGGCCTCGCACGCTTCACCAAAGCGGAGCGGATGCACCGGCTGGAGCAGGACCTGAAGCCTATCGCCGCGCTAGCCAGTGAACGCCGGTTCCTGATGGGCACCAGCATCACCTCAGCTGACCTGAGCGTGGCCCCGTACCTGATCTCCATGCTGCACACTTCTGAGGCTTCAGCAGTCAGCAAACGCTTGCGCGATGATAAGATTCTGCGTGCTTATCTGAGCCGTGTCTTCGAAACGGTGCCCCTGCCATAAAACCTGCTTTTGCCAGCCCGGAGGTCGAGTCCGCTTTTGTGGTCTCTGACCCTCTGGCGCGGGAAGGCATGTTGCGGCTCCGGCAGCTGATTTTTGGTTCCGCGGCTGATACGCCAGAAGCGGGGCGGGTGGAAGAAGGGGTGCGCAGGGGCCAGCCATCCTACACTACGCCTGAGACCAAGGCAGGGTCCACCATCCGGCTGGGGACTCCGAAGGGCGCACGCTTTGCGTTCTTGGTGCATTGCCAAAGCCGCCTGATCCCGGAGTTTGCCGCGGCCTTTCCGGCCTGGGACCGGTTCGAAAGGTACCCGTGCTTTGCTGTTTGATGAGCCTCAACAGGTTAAGCCCCTGGGGCACGGCTGGCTGATCAGGCGGGCGTTGACCTGCAAGATTCGCGCACCGCTGAAGTCAAAGCGTAGCGAGCTCCTATTTCCGCCGTTTGCGTTCCACCTTACGCTTTACCTTGGCGGACTTATGCTTGGACTTGGCCGCCTTGCGCTTCACGGTCCGGCCTGCCGGACTGCGGCGCCCGCGCGATCCGCCGCCTGCCGGCATTGGCGAATTCTCCAGCGCCAGCAGTTCCAGTTCCAAACCACCAGTAACCGGCGCTGCCTGGGTGAGACGTACGGTCACCCGCTGGCCGATAGCCAGTGTCATTCCGCTGTCAGCCCCTGTCAGTGTTCCTGCCTGGGCGTCAAAGTGAAAGAACTCCCTCCCGATGGACCTCACGGGAACCAGCCCGTCAGCGCCTGTTTCATCGAGTTTCACAAAAGCGCCGAACCGGGCAATGCCGCTGATCCGGCCTTCGAACTCGTTGCCCACACGCTCGCTCAGGTAGGAGGCCAGGTAACGGTCGGTGGTGTCCCGCTCCGCAATCATGGAGCGCCGCTCGGTGTCCGAAATATGGGTGGCAGTTTCTTCCAACCGGTCGATCTGTGCGGCGTCCAGACCGTCTTCGCCCCAGCCATGGGAGGAAATCAGAGAACGGTGCACAATCAGGTCGGCGTAGCGTCGGATCGGCGAAGTGAAATGCGCGTAGTTTCTCAGGGCCAGGCCGAAGTGCCCGAAATTCTCGGGGTTGTAATACGCCTGCTGCATCGACCGCAGGGTGGAGATGTTGATGAGCTCCGCTTCGTCGGTTCCCGCGGCCTGATTCAACAGTGCATTCAGATGCCGGGTTTGCAAAACCTGACCTTTTGCCAGATTGAGACCCGCAGCCCGCGCGGTCTCGCGCAGGGCTTCCAGCTTCTCCTGTGCCGGTTCTTCGTGCACCCGGAACAAAAGCGGCGAGCGTTTCTGGATCAGCGTTTCAGCCGCGGAGACATTGGCGAGGATCATGAACTCCTCGATCAGCTTGTGCGCATCCAGCCGGTCGCGGAAAGCGACAGAAATCACATGGCCGTCGTCGTCCAGCACAATCTTGCGCTCAGGCAGATCCAAGTCCAGCGGCTCGCGTGCCGCTTTTGCCTTTAATAGAGCCTTATATGCGGCAAACAGCGGTTTGATCACATCACCCAGAAGCGGTGCGGTCTTTGCGTTCGGATTGCCGTCCTGTGCCTCCTGCACCTCGGCGTAATTCAGCGAAGCGACAGAGCGCATCAGCCCGCGCACGAACTTGTGTCCGATTTTGTTGCCCTCTGCATTCACCTGCATCCGCACCGCGAGACAGGCACGCGGCACCCCTTCGTGCAAGGAACACAGATCGCCCGACAGCCGGTCCGGCAGCATCGGAACTACACGATCTGGGAAATAGCTGGAGTTGCCGCGCTTGCGGGCCTCGCGGTCCAGCGCCGAGCCCGGGCGCACATAGGCGGCGACATCGGCAATCGCCACCCAGATTACATGGCCGCCAGGGTTCTTGGGGTCGTCGTCTGGATGGGCATAGCAGGCGTCGTCGTGGTCGCGGGCATCGGCCGGGTCTATGGTGACCAGCGGCAGCTCGCGCAGATCTTCGCGCCCTTTCAGGCCCACCGGCTTGGCTGCATCGGCTTCTGCCATCACCGGATCGGGGAAATGATCAGGTATGCCGTGCTGATGAATGGCAATCAGCGACACCGCCTTGGGCGCCGTTGGATCACCCAGCCGTTCCACGATGCGCGCACGCGGCAGGCCCATGCGGCCCTTGGGGCCTGCCTGCTCTGCTTCGACCAGTTCACCGTCCTTGGCGCCGCCCGCCGCATCAGGCGCCACCATCCATTCGCTCGAAGCAGCCTTGTCGATCGGCACGATCCGCCCGCCCTCTGAGCCCTTGCGGAAAATGCCCAGCACCCGCTTGGGGTTGGTTCCGATTCGGCGGATCAGCCGGGCTTCGTAATTGTGGTCCTGATCCGGGACCATCTGCAGTTTGACCAGAACCTTGTCGCCTTCTCCCAGCGCCGGGTCCGATGCCTTGGGCAGAATCAGGATAATGGGTTCCACACCCTCGCCGTGCCACTCCAGCGGACGCCCGTACAGGTCGCCATCCTGGTCCGGTGCCTTCACCTGAAGCACCGTCACCGGGGGCAACTGGTCCGGATCGCGGTAAGTTTTTTTGCGCTTCTGCAAGTGGCCCTCGGCCTCCAGCTCCTTGAGAATGCGCTTGAGGTCGATGCGGTCAGCTCCCTTGATGCCAAAGGCCTTGGCGATGTCGCGCTTGGAGGTGTGGGTCGGGTTGGCGGAGATCCAGTCGAGGATTTCGGCCTTGGAGGGAATGCGGCTCATCCTTCCCGCGTAGCATGGCGCGCGAGCGGCGTCATGGTGAAAAGCGCACGGTCAGCGTCGCGGCAGATCGGCGGCGGTGTCGACGTCCTGCAGGGTATCGGTGAGCGCGCAGCGCCATCCGTTCAGGCTTTGCAGCGTGTCGGCAAGCGTGTGTTCCGTGGACCAGCGGGTGTCTGCGAACATGCGGTAGGGCAGGCGTTTGGGATGCTTGGCTCCAACCAGCCAATATCCGCCGTCCGTTGCCGGCCCGAACACCGCATCGTGATCACCAAGGGCGGTAAAGGCGCGGGCGATATGGCCGCGCGTGATACCGGGAATGTCTGCACCGATGAGACAGGCAGGGCCGGGCATGTATTGGAGCATCCGTTTCATACGCTGTCCCAGATCGCCGCCCCCCTGAGGCAGGCGGGCCAGATCCGCTGGCCATACCTTCGAGACCACCGCCCGGTCCGGCGCGACGGCCAGCACCACCTGCCAGCGCGGATCGCGCAAACCGCGGATCAGCCGGGCGGACTGGTGGCGGAACCACCAGGTGGCTGTAACCATTCCGATGTCGCGGCCCAGCCGGGTTTTCACCCGGCCCGGACGGGGTTCCTTGATCAGAATAATAAGCGAGCGTTTCACGTGAAATCACGCTGTGGCGAAATAGTTCTGAAGGATGCGGGTATAAATCGCTTTCAGCTGATGGATCTGCGCCACTTCCACCCGCTCGTCGACCTGATGCATCGTTTTGCCGACCAAGCCGAACTCCACCACTGGGCAATGGTTCTTGACGAACCGCGCATCCGAGGTGCCGCCGGTGGTCGACAGTTCCGGCTTGCGCCGGGTCTCCGCCTCAACCGCAGCCGAAACCAGATCCGACAGCGGTCCCGGCGGGGTGATGAAACTCTCTCCGGAGATTTGCACTTTCATCCCGATTTCCACACCGAACTCCGACGCGATCTTATCCGCCTCGCTTTGCAGCCAGTCCGTCAGGCCGGCGCCGGAATGCGCGTCGTTGAAGCGGATATTGACGGCAGAGGTCGATTGTGCGGGGATAACGTTGGTGGCGGTGTTGCCGGTGTCGATGGTGACCACGGCCAGGGTCGAGGCGTCAAAGTGCTCTGTTCCCTGGTCCAGTTCGTGGCTGGCCAGACGGTCCATCAGCCTCGCCATGGCGTTCAGCGGATTGTTGGCGCGATGGGGGTAGGCCGAATGTCCCTGCACGCCGGTCACTGTGAACCAGGCCGTCATGGAGCCGCGGCGGCCGATCTTGATCATCTCGCCCATCTCATTGGGGCAGGTCGGCTCGCCCACCAGACAGACGGACATCTGCTCGCCTTCGCGCTCCATGTAGTCCAGCAGCGCCGTAGTGCCGTCCACCGCATCGCCTTCCTCATCACCGGTGATGGTCAGGATGACGGCGCCGTCCGGCGGAGTGTTCTGCACAAAATCCACCGCGGCGGCCGCAAAGGCTGCAACCCCCGATTTCATGTCTGTGGCGCCGCGCCCGTACATGAAGCCGTCCTTTTCCTCGGCACCAAACGGCGGCATGGTCCAGGCAGCTTTATCTCCCAACGGCACAACATCGGTGTGGCCGTTGAAACCAAACGTCTTGACGTGACCCTTGGCGCCCCATCGGGCAAACAGGTTGGAAACTTCGCCGCGGTCGGTGCGGGTGCAGTCGAACCCGGCCTGGCTCAGCAGTTTTTCCAGCAGCAGCAGTGCACCGCCTTCTTCAGGCGTGACCGACGGGCAGCGGATCAGATCGGCGGTCAGGCGGGCGGGATCGGTTTGCGGCATCGGCGGGCTCCTCAGGTTCCTGTTGGCACAGGCCTAACGCGGATTGGGACGCGGCGCAATTCACTGGAGCTGCCGCAATTGTGGCGCAAAAGCAGCGGTTTCGCAGATGCGGACTGGAAGGCCTGATGCAAAATCGGGAATCGTGTTAATCAATTGTTAATCATAATTAACCCGAGGCAGGGTGTCCTAGCAGAAGCACCACCGTAACGGCGGGGCGCGCCATTGGACTGCGGAGTTTCCGCCGGCTGAGCAGACAGGCGCATCTGTCTGCACGGGACGCTTGCCCGGATAGCAGGAGCAGCGGAAGCATGGTCAGGGCACGCGAGTTAAACTACAACACCAATGCCTCCGCAGTGGAGATGGCGGAAACCATCTTTGGTTCCGGGGCCACGGTTGTGGACGCCTCCTACTCGGGGTGGAGCCAGTCCTCAGCGATCTACTCTGGCGGGGATTCGCGGGCCCCTGGTGCGACGCCAAGTGATTCCGGCGTAATCCTTTCGACCGGACGGGCCAGTCATTTCACCCGGTCGAACGGCGATCCCAACAGGTCAACCCAGACCTCGACCAATACCACGGGCGAAAGCAACAATCCGGATTTCAATGCCGCGTCTGGAACCAATACCTATGACGCGTCCTATCTGGATGTTAGTTTCATTCCCGATGCTGATGTGATGACGATGCAATTCGTCTTCTCATCCGAGGAATTCCCGGAATTCCAGAGCTCGGTCTACCAGGATGTGGTGGCAGTATGGGTCAACGGTGAACAGGTGCTTCTGGAAATCGGCAATGGCCAGGCCAATCCCAGCAACATCAGTTCGTCGATCAACGAGAATCTCTATCTCGACAATGCCGGTGACGACTACAACACCGAGATGGATGGCCTAACCATCACTATGACACTGACCATGCGGGTGAACCCGGGCGAGGTGAACGACATCCGTATCGGCATAGCTGATGTCAGCGACAGCAGCTATGACAGTAACTTGCTGATCGCCGCCGACTCGGTTCAGACTGATCTGGTTGCAATAGCCGACAATATCTTTGTCGAGCCGGACAGCAGCAAAACCATCGATGTGCTGGCCAATGATGTGAACAATTCCGGCGGCGTGTTGACCATCACGCATATCAACGGGACCGAAGTGGCGGCCGGATCGGTCGTGACTCTCAACACCGGCCAGCAGGTTCAACTGAATGCAGACGGCACGCTGACGCTGGTCGGCGACGGCGACATCGAGGATTTCAATTTCACCTACCAGGTGACTAACGGCACCATCAGCGACACCGGCTTTGTCAACGCAAGCTCGATCCCGTGCTTTGTGGCGGGCACCCTGATCCGCACCCCCGACGGTGACGTGCCGGTCGAAGACCTGGAGCCGGGCGATCTTGTGGAAACCCGTGATGATGGAGCGCAGCCGCTAAGCTGGACGGGCGGCCGCTCGGTTGCGGCGGAGGGTGCTTTTGCCCCCATTCGTATCGCTGCGGATACCTTCGGGCGGCATGGCGAGCTGATGGTTTCTCCGCAGCACCGGGTGCTGGTGCGCGGCGCCCATGCGGAACTGTTCTTTGGCGAAGACGAAGTGCTGGTGGCTGCCAAGGATTTGGTCAATGGCCGAAGTGTAAGCCGCAGGCCGGGCGGTAAAGTCACTTATGTTCATCTGATGTTTGACAGGCATCAGGTAATCTATTCAGAAGGCTTGGAAACAGAAAGCTTCCTGCCTGGCCCGCAAATTGTCAACCTGCTGGAACGGCCGGCGGCTGAAGAGATTTGCGCGCTTTTTCCCGAATTGGATCCTGAAACCGGTGCAGGCTATAGCGCAGCGGCGCGGCCGGCGCTCAAATCCTTTGAAGGAAGGCTTTTGGCCGTTACACGGGCGGCCTGAGAGCAATGTCCTGGTTCGCGGTTTCTGGAGGCGGCCACGCTTGGTGCGATACCCGGGCGCTGAGGGGGGCGGCAATCAGTGACGGCGACTACCTTCTGGTGCGCGGTACTATTTTGCTGGAATTACACCTGCCTGAAACCGCGCGCCCTGAGCCTTTGCTGCTTTACTCACAAGGCGGTGACTGGCCATTGCGGCTTGCTCTGCAAGCAGTTCCGGGTGGCGGTCTCAGCTTTGTGCTTGAGCAATGCGGCGCCGTCTTGCACCAAACGCTGAACCCGACCGGTCAGGGGCGGGCGGGCCGGTTGCGGTTGAGCTATGCTTGGGATGCGCTTGCCGGGAGCGGGCGGCTGACACTCGAACAGCCGGACGGCGGCCAGATGCAGATCGCCGGCCTTTCTGCCCCCAAACCCTGGCGGTTGCGGGACCTTATGGCGCTTACTGGACCGTTGAGGTTTATAGCCCCGGCGGTGGCGTATCTTGCACTGTCCAGCAAGGTCGAGCCTGCCGGGCCTGCTCCGGGACTAATCCCGTCCATTCCTGTTGCCACACCGGCGGGTTACCGCGCGCTAAGCAGTCTGCAGCGGGGTGATCTGGTGCTGACCAGCGGAGGAGAGGCAGTGCCAGTCCTCCAGATGGTGGAACGCCAGGTGCCTGCAATCGGCACCTTTGCGCCGGTGCGGCTGAGGGCCCCCTATTTCGGGCTGCTGCAGGACATCCAAGTTGCCACGTTCCAGCGCCTGGTGCTTTCGGGATCCGAGGTCGAATATCTGTTTGGCCGTCCTGAGGTGCTGGTGCCGGCCGGCAACCTTGTGGGCACCGGTACAGCACTGACAAGTCGGGCAGAAACGCCGCTGATCACGTATTGCCAGGCCGTGCTGCCTGATCACGAGCCGCTGATTGCTGCTGGTGCAATGACGGAGAGCCTGTTTCTGGGCCGTCTGCGCCGCGACCCGCAGCGGCTGGCTGCCAGCCTTCTTGCTCCGTTTGGTGCATCAGTTTTGCCTGAGCACCGGCAGCCGAAGTTTCCGGTGCTTCGGGCCTTTGATTCCGCGGTGCTGGCAGACCGGCGAACGGCCTGACACAGCCCTTGCTGCAATTTCCTCGTGCAGCCTAGGCGCTTGCGCGAAAACCGTGATCCGCCTAAGGACGTTGAAACCCAATTTCGAGGCCAACCCGAGCTTTCCGTGCTGTATCTCCGCCTGATCACTGCTGCCTTGTTCCTGCTTTGGGGGCAATTGCTCTCCGCACAGGTTCTGACGGTTAATACTGTTACCCGGCCACCGTTTTCCATGGTGGAAGACGGGCGCGACACGGGCTTTTCTCTGGAACTGTTCAAGATTTTGGCGGAACGGCTGGACTGGGAGTACCGTGTCAACCGCGCCAGCAGCTTCTCGGAGATGCTGGAGGGGGTGCGCGGCGGCGAAGCGGACCTGGCCGCAGCCAATATCTCGATCACTGCCTCGCGCGAGATCCAGATGGACTTCAGTCATCCGATTTTTGCAAGCGGACTGCAAATTATGGTGCAGGCTGATGACATCCGCGAACCGTCGCTGTTGAGGGCGATCATGTCCTGGGATCTGGCTGCGGCCATCGGCATTGCCTTTCTGCTGCTGTTTGGCGGCGGCATGATGATGTGGACGTTCGAACGCCGTGCGCAGCCTTACTTCGACCGCCCGTTGAAGGAGGCCTGGTTTCCCTCTTTCTGGTGGGCGCTGAACCTCGTCGTGAACGGAGGCTTCGAGGAGCGGGTGCCGCGCACCCCCATTGGCCGTATGTTCGGCGTGGTGCTAGTGGTGTCTTCGCTGTTTATCGTCTCCATATTCGTCGCCAAGATCACGGCCGTGATGACGGTGGAAGCCATTAGCGGTTCCGTGAACTCGGTGAATGACCTATACGGCAGATCCGTTGGCACCATCGGTGGATCGACCGCCGCCGGGTTCCTTGACCGGCGCGAGATCGATTACGCTGCCTTCTCAGAGCTGGAGGAAATGTTTGCCGCGTTTGAAGCGTCTGAAATCAAGGCGGTGGTCTTTGATGCGCCGGTGCTCAATTACTATGAGTTTCAGGGAGGGCACAAATATGGGCAGACTATAGGCCAGCCGTTCCTGCGCGAGAACTACGGGCTCGTGTTTCCGGCCGGCTCTCCGCTGGTGGAGGATGTCAACCAGGCGCTTCTGACGATGCAGGAAGATGGCAGCTATGATGCCCTTTACCGCAAGTGGTTCGGCAGTCAGAACTGACGCCTATGTTTAGTGGAAAACCGGTTCCTCTCCATCGAAGAACGGGGTCATTTGGGCAACGATCACCGCGTTTTCCTCCAGTGCCCGCTGCATCAGATCGCGTTCCTCGTCGCCGATCTCATGGCCTTCGGCCTCTCGCTCTTCCAGCGTGCCGTATCCCGTGACGTCCAGCGGTGCGGTATCCGCCTGCTTCAGGATCGCTACGGTCTCGCGCACTGCCTCTGCCTCGTCCACACCTGAAGCATAGATCATCAGCGCCGCGCCGGTGGCGCCGTCGGGCAGCCCGTCTCCGTCCTTGCGCCCGATCTGGACAAGCAGGGTGTAGACTTGCTGGCGGGAGGGTTTCTTCTTTTCCATGCCGCCGCCATAGCGCCGGGGCAGGGGGATGGTCAATCAAATAGCACTGCCGCCACCGGCTTGGCGTGAGTAAAACGGAAAGCTTGCAGAACTTAGCCTCGGGACTTTATGTCAAAGCATAATTAATAGGCTTGAGGATACCCCATGCGCTTCTCCGCCCTGGCTGCCCGGCCTGTGCCCTGGAAAAACGGCGGCGGCTTGACCCGAGAACTGGCGTCGGAGACAAAAGGCGGCGGCACGGTCTGGCGGCTCAGCCTCGCCGAAATCTCGCGGAATGGCCCGTTTTCAGCTTTTCCAGGCCTCGCGCGCATTCACTGTATCGTTGACGGTGCAGGCCACACCTTGTCGAACGACTGTACCCGTCTGGAGGCAAGGCTTCTGGATCTGCTCGAATTCGATGGAGGGCTGCAGCTGGAGTGCCGTCTGCGCGACGGACCTTGCAAGGCGTTTAACGTGATCTATGACCCGGCACGCGTTGCAGCGTCCGCCAGCGTCCTGGGTGAAGGTGCCGTGCCGGTTTTTGGAGGGCGGCAAGCGCTTTTCGTTATCTCCGGCAGTCTGGAAATTACGGGCACCGGCCGCCTGGGAGCGGGAGAGGGCATTGTAACGGCAAGCGCTGCCTCTGGAGCAGTCTCCAGTGGCAGCGCAGTCGTTCAAGTGCAGCTTGCGCCTGTTTAGAGACTGTTCAGCAAGGCTTTGACGGCTTTGCGGTAGCCCTCGACCACTTCGTCCCGCGCGATGTGGCGGCCTTGTTTCACAACATGGCGGCCAGCGCTCCACACGTTGGTCACAGTGTCATCACCTGCGGCAAAGCAGAGGCCGTCCAGCAGCTGCTCGGACTTCAGCGCGCAGAGAGCGGGCACGCCGCTGTCAATCGCCACCAGGTCTGCTAGCGCGCCTTCCGCAATGCGCCCGGCATCGCGCCCCAAGGCTTGCGCCCCGCCTTTGGCTGCGCCCAGGTACAGAGTCTCGCCGACTGAGCCTTCATCCGCCACCAGCACGTTGCGCGCTAGGTCGCGCAGGCGCTGGGAATACTCAAAGGTGCGCAGCTCCTCGGGCAGCGAAATCCGCACATTGGAATCTGATCCCACGCCAAAGGCACCGTCATGCGCCAGATACTCGGGTCCATTGAAGGGGCCGTCACCAAGGTTGGCTTCGGTAATCGGGCAAAGGCCCGCGACGGCTCCGGACCGGGCCATGCCGATCGTCTCGGCGCTGGTCATATGGGTTGCGTGAATCAGGCACCATTTGCCGTCAACGGCAGCGTTGTCCAAAAGCCATTCAACCGGCCGCGCGCCGAGCCAGGCGCTTATGTCGGCCACTTCCTTGGGCTGCTCGGAAATATGAATATGTACCGGCATCCCTTGTTGAAGCTGCAACACCTCCGCAAGGTCCTCAGGGCAGGTGGCACGCAGGGAGTGCGGCGCGATGCCGACCCTGGCATCTCCCGCCAAGTTCCGGGCGGCAATTTCGCGGGCACGCGTGACGAGATCGGAGAACTCAGCCACCTTGTTTCCGAACCGCAGCTGACCGCCATTCAGGGCCTGTTTCTCAGCCCCGCCATAGCTGTAGAGCACCGGCAAATGGGTGAGGCCAATGCCGGTTCGGCTGGCAGCGGAAAACACCCGTTCACTGAGTTCCGTCATGGATTCGAAATGCAAACCGCCCGCCTGATGGTGGACGTAGTGGAATTCCCCAACTGAGGCATAGCCAGCTTCGAGCATTTCCAAGAACACCAGAGCCGCGATGGCCTCGTATTGTTCCGGGGTGATGCGGTCCATGAAACGGTACATCAGATCCCGCCAGGTCCAGAAGCTGTCCTTGCCCGCCGCACGGTATTCGGTCATCCCCGCCATCGCGCGCTGAAAGCTGTGCGAATGCAGATTGCCCAGCGAGGGCAGCAGCACGTCCGCCCGGGTATCGCCTGGCTGAGGCTCGGCCCCAGTTTCAATGGAGGTGATCCGTCCGGCTTCCATTGTCAGCCGGAGGTTTTCTGCCCATCCTTGGGGCAGGCGGGCGCGCTGGGCAAATATGGTCTGCATCTGACCCTCTTATGTGTAGATGTAATAGTATTAGCGGCGGGTTTATTGCGCGGCAAGGGTTTTGCACAGGAAGGGCCCGGCCGCTCGGGCTGGCGGCCTCACCCCGGGATATTTCCGGGCCAGATGAATAAAAGATCCCGTCTTCATCCGGCTGAAAATATCCGGGGGTTTGGGGCAAAGTCCCAACCGCCGGAGGCAAAGAAAAACGCGCCTCAAAAGAGGCGCGTTCCAGCTGTTCATAATTGCGGCGCGGGTCAGTCGCGCAGCAGCTCGTTGATGCCGGTCTTGGAGCGGGTCTTCTCATCAACGCGCTTCACGATCACCGCGCAGTAGAGGCTGATGTTGTTCTTCGAAGGCATGGAGCCAGCCACGACCACCGAATAGGGCGGCACTTCGCCGTACATCACTTCGCCGGTTTCGCGGTCGACGATTTTGGTCGACTTGCCGATGAAAACGCCCATGCCAAGAACCGAGCCTTCGCGCACGATGCAGCCTTCGACCACTTCGGAACGCGCACCGATAAAGCAGTTATCCTCGATGATGGTGGGGCCGGCCTGCATCGGCTCCAGCACGCCGCCGATGCCGACGCCGCCCGACAGGTGCACGTTCTTGCCGATCTGGGCGCAGGAGCCGACGGTGGCCCAGGTGTCGACCATGGTGCCTTCGTCAACATAGGCGCCGAGGTTCACGAAAGAGGGCATCAGAACTGCGCCGGGGGCGATATAGGCGGATTTGCGGACCACGCAGTTCGGCACCGCGCGGAATCCCGCGGATTTCCAGTCAGCTTCGCCCCAGCCGTTGAACTTGCTGTCGACCTTGTCCCACCAGCCGCCGGCCTGCGGGCCGCCTTCGTGGATTTCCATGTCCTTAATGCGGAAGCCCAGGAGAACTGCTTTCTTGGCCCACTGGTTCACGTGCCAGTCGCCATTCTCCAGCTTCTCGGCTACCCGCAGCTTGCCCGAATCGAGCGCGTTCAGGGTGTCTTCGATGGCTTCACGCTGCTCGCCGGTGGTGGCGGGGGTGATGGTGTCGCGCGCCTCCCAGGCGGCTTCGATCGCTGCTTCCAGCTGGGCGTTGGACATGGATGTTCCTCCGGCATCGGTTTGAGTCGCAGCTTCATAGCGGCAATCTGCCTGCAGGTCATGTCCGGATTGCGTCCAAATTGCCGCCCTCGACGGCGTTTTGCCGGGTTCCAGCCGGGTCAGCGCACCCGGCGCAAGTGGCGGCGCAGGATTTCGCAGGCGGCGGCAGGATCGCGGCGGGTCATCGCGCTGACGATGGCGGCGTGGTCGGCGTCGACCCGGCGGGTCCACTGGTGCTGCCAGTTGGCAAACAGATGCCGGGCGGCGGCGATGTGCAGATCGTCGATCGAGGCCAGCAGCCGCGGCATCGCGCAAGGTGCCAGGATCACCCGGTGAAAGGCGCGGTTCAGGCGTTCCCAGCCGGCCATGTCCTCTGCCGCGTCGCAGGCCAGCCGGGCGGCCTCGGCCGCGTCGATGTCCTCAGGTGTCAGGCGGGCAAAGGCGTGGGTGAGGGCCAGCACCTCCAGCGCCACCCGCATCTCGATCACCTCGCGGATTTCTGACGGGTCCAGCGCGCTGACCCTGGTGCCGCGGCGGGGCTCGGATTTGGCCAGCCCATGCGCCTCCAGCCGCAGCAAGGCTTCGCGCACCGGCACGTGGCTGGCCTCGAACTCGCGGGCGATATGGTCCTGGCGCAGCTTTTCCCCGGCAGGCAGGCTGCCGGTGATGATGCGCTCGCTCAACGCCTGGTAGATCGTATCGGCAATGGTTGCAGACATGTAATGGCGATACCGGGGCGGCTTGCAGCCCGCAAGGATTATCCCAGCGGATCCGGGGCGATGTTGCCGCCGCAGATCAGCACCGCCACCCGCTCGCCCGGTGCCGGCCGGTAGGCGCCGCACATCAGCGCCGCCAGCGCCGTTGCGCCGGCAGGTTCGACCAGGATCCGCCGCTCGCGCCAGAGCGCCGTCTGGGCTTCGGTGATGGCGCTGTCCGGCACAGTCAGAGAGGTGATGCCCTGCGTTGCCGCCAGCTCAAAGCAGATGCTGCCGATGCGCTTGGCGCCCAAGGCGTTGGCCGCAACGCCAGAGACCTCCACGTCGACCGGTTGTTTCGCCGCCAGCGCCGCGTTCAGCGCGCAGGAGGTTTCCGGCTCCACCGCCACGATCTTCCGGGCGCCCTGAAACCAGGCCAGTGCGCCGCCGATCAGCCCGCCGCCGCCGACGGCGATCAGCAGGGTATCGGCTTCCAGCCCCTGGGCCTGCCATTCCGCAAAACAGGTGCCTTGGCCCGCAACGGTGGCAGGCGCGTCATAGGCGTGCACCTGCATGGCGCCGGTTTCCTGTTCGTAAGCCTGCGCCTGTTCCAGCGCGTTGGCATAGGCGCCGGCCACCACCTGCAGGTCGGCACCGGTGCGCTCGATCAGGGAAATCTTGGCGGGGCCTGCCATCTCCGGCACATAAATGCGCGCCTTGTGGCCCAGCTGGTGCGCGGCATAGGCCGCCGCGGCGCCGTGGTTGCCGCCCGAGGCCGCAACCAGCCCGGCCGCGGGCACCTCCTGGCTCAGCAGCGTGTTGAAGGCGCCGCGCGCCTTGAAACTGCCGGTATGCTGCATGTGCTCCAGCTTCAGCTCCACCGGATACGGCAGCCCGAAGCCCTGTGCCTGCATCACTGGAGTGCGCTGCACATGGGGGCGGATGCGCTCTGCCGCTGCGGTGATTTCACTCTGCCAGTCCATGCGCGGTCCTCCCTGCCTGCTGCGCCGGAACCTTAGCCGCACCGGGCCCGGGCGCAAGCGGAACGGCGCGTTCTGAAACATTCTTGATTGGCGCTAACGGCCAAGGACGGTTACACAGGAGGTCCTGTCATTTTTACTTGGATTGCTTATGACCGAAGACCGCCACAGCCGTTTCCGCGACGCACACTCCGACCGGGACCGGGCCGAACATGTGCCCGCCACGCCGCAGACCCAGGCGCCGGCCTACCGGCTGGCCTTTGCCGATGAGGAATTCCTGTGCCGCGAGGAACTGCGCCCGGTGCGCTTGCAGCTGGAGCTGTTAAAGCCGGAGCTGATGCTGAATGAGCATGGCATCGAAAGCACCATCGTGATGTTCGGCGGCGCCCGCATTCCGGATCCCGCCCACAAGGACAAGGCACGCACCCAGACGCTGGCGGACTTGTCGCATTTCTATGACGAGGCGCGCGAGTTCGCCCGTCTGATGACAGAGAAGTCAAAGGAAAGCGGCGGCCGCCATAATGTTGTGGTCACCGGCGGCGGACCCGGCGTGATGGAAGCGGGCAACCGTGGCGCGCTGGATGCGGGCGGCCATTCCATCGGGCTGTCGATCGTGCTGCCGCATGAGCAGGCACCCAACGGCTATGTGACGCCGGACCTCAGTTTCAACTTCCACTATTTCGCGATCCGCAAGATGCATTTCCTGATGCGGGCGCGTGCGATCACCGTGTTCCCGGGGGGCTTCGGCACTCTCGATGAACTGTTCGAGAGCCTGACCCTGATTCAGACCGGACGCATGGAACGGGTGCCGTTCCTGTTGTTCGGCAGGGCGTTCTGGGACAAGATCATCAACTGGGAGGCACTGGCTGACGCCGGCACCATTTCGGATCAGGACCTTGATTTGTTCCGTGTGGTCGATACCGCGCAGGAAGCGGTACAGATCATCGATAACTGGGAACCTGCACCGCCGCGCGACAGCCTGCCGGGCCGCGAGCGCTGAGCGCAAAGTGAATTGCCGCTGCCGGGATCAGGCGAATTCCGGCGGCAGTCGGCCCACTTCATCGCCGGTGCTCAGCCGGGTGAGGATCTGGGCACCTTCGACTGTCCTGACTGCATAACCGTATCCGCGCAGGCGGAACCGCCACTCCCGCGGGCTGAGCGCCTTCTGTCGTTCGCTGCGGATCAGGTCCAGAACACTGGGTTCAATCGGGGCGGTCTTTTGTTCCGTCGGAGCCATCTGCGTTTCCTTCTGAAATTTTGATTGTCCGTAATCCGGAAACTGTTTGCCGGAAGCGGCGGAAATTGAGCTGCATTTGGGAAAGAATGCGGCACACCGTGCGGCTGCCGCTTTTGTTGTGTTTTTGCAACATATGCGCCCGGTGTCTTTTAGTTGCCGCAGCAGCAGGGACGTCGAGTGGAATCGGCGCGAAGCACGTGCCCGTGCTAGGAGGCGATCTGCATTTTCCGAAAACTTGCCTGTGTTTGCACCGCGTGCGCCAGGAAACCGGCCAATCTTGGCCACATTTGCAAACAAAAACTTATCGGTGGTGGAGCAGTGGAGATTACCTATGTCCGAAGTCACAGACTATACGGCGCTTTTGGCCTATACCTCGAGCAACAATTACCGCTGGAACAGCCAGGCAAGACTCGGTACCCAGGCTGTGGTCACCTACAGCTTCGTCGGCAACGGCGAACTGGGAAATGCAGCGGATGACCCCTACGGCGCGACGAGTTACTGGACCTTCAATAGCACTCAGCGCAATTATTTCCGACAAGCGCTGGCGGAATTCGAGGAAGTCTCAGGCCTGATTTTCGTCGAGACCGATGGCCCGGCGATGGTCAATGTCTTCGGCTACAACGGCGGCTCAGCGGCGGGCTGGGCAAACTATTCCTGGGCCAGTGCCTATTCGACCAGCCAAGGGGACTTGGCGATTCAGGGCAGCAGCATGGCGCCAGGCACCTACGGATATGAAACCATCCTGCATGAGATCGGTCACGCCGTGGGACTCGAGCACTCTCATGACGGTGAGAACACGCTGGCCGGGCACATGGACGATCAGGCCCACACCGTCATGACGTATAACTATGGCGGCTACAACGCCACCGATCTGGGCACATTGGATGTGCAGGCGCTGCAGCATCTTTATGGCGGGGCGGCAGGGACCAATGGCTGGAGCGCCTTCGTGAATGACGGAGGTAAAGTTGTTATCAAAGCCAGCGGCCGATCCGAGACTGTTCTGGCAACCAGTCAGGAGACCAGAATCTTTGCTTATGGCGGCAATGATACGGTCAAAGGCCGTGAAGCCGATGACATGCTTGCGGGTTGTAGGGGCAATGACCGGCTATTCGGCGGTTATGGCCAGGACACTCTGATCGGTGGTGACGGCGCTGATTCCTTATTTGGTGGCACGGGCGGGTCCGACTTTTCCGGCACCAATGGCGAGCGGGATATCCTGCGCGGCAATCTGGGCAACGACCGGCTGTTCGGCGGGCGCGGCAATGACGTGCTTCAGGGCGGCGACGGGCATGACCGCCTCGTCGGCGGCGACGGTTCAGACATCCTGTTTGGCGGCAGGCACGCGGATATCTTCATCTTTAAGGCTGCTGACTACAACGACAATGACATCATCAGGGATTTCGGCCGCGGCAACGATCGAATCAAGTTCGAAGGCACTGGCGCTGACAATTTCAGCGACCTCACGATCTCCCAGCAGGATGGGAACACGCTGATCAGCTACTACGGCAACTACAATATTGAGCTCACCGGCTACACCGGCGGGCTGGCCGCGGACGACTTCATTTTCAGTTAAGGCAGCCGGGGACCCTGCCGCAGCGGGGCCGGAGCCAGGTTACTTCATCCCGGCTTCGGCCTCAATCTGCTTGCGGCTCTTGCGGGCGCGTTCGGTTGCGGATTTCAGCTGGCCGCAGGCGGCCATAATGTCCTCGCCACGGGTCTTGCGGATCGGCGAGGCATAGCCGGCCTGATAGATGATGTTGGCAAAGGCGTGAATACGGTTGTTGGAGCTGCGCTTATAGGGCGCGCCCGGCCACTCGTTGAAAGGTATCAGGTTGATCTTGGCCGGGATGTTGTAGCGCTTGATGTGGTCGATCAGCCGGTGGGCGTCCTCATCCGTGTCGTTCACCCCGTCCAGCATCACGTATTCAAAGGTGATCCGCTCTGAGTTCGACGCCTTGGGATAATCCGCCAGCGCCTGCAGCAGCTCGTCGATGTTCCAGCGCTTGTTGATCGGCACCAGCACGTCGCGGGTCTCGTTGGTGGTGGCGTGGAAGGAAATCGCCAAGAGGCAGCCGATTTCCTCGGCCGTCCGGGCAATCTCCGGCACCACGCCGGAGGTTGACAGCGTGATCCGGCGGCGGGACAGCGAGATGCCTTCCGGGTCCATCGCAATCTTCATCGCGTCGCGCACGTTGTCGAAATTGTAGAGCGGCTCACCCATACCCATCAGCACGATGTTGGACAGCAGCCGGGTTTCTTCCTTCGGTGCGCCCGGCACCGGCCATTCCTCCAGATCGTCGCGTGCCATCATCACCTGGCCGACAATCTCTGCCGGGGTCAGGTTGCGCACCAGCTTCTGGGTGCCGGTGTGGCAGAAGGAGCAGGTCAAGGTGCAGCCCACCTGGGAGGAAATGCACAGGGTGCCGCGGTCATCCTCGGGGATATAGACCACCTCAACCTCGTGGCCGCCGTTGATCCGCACCAGATACTTGCGGGTGCCGTCGGTCGACACCTGCTTGCTCACCACCTCGGGGATGCGGATCTCAAACGTCTCCGCCAGCTGCGCGCGGTAGGCCTTGGCCAGGTTGGTCATGTCGGCAAAGTCGCGCTTGCCCCACTGGTAGATCCACTGCCAGATCTGGCCGACCCGCATCTTGGCCTGCTTTTCCGGCGTGCCGTGCTCGATCAGCAGTTCGCGCATCCGCTCGCGGGTCAGGCCCACAAGATTGATCTTGCCGCCCTCGGGCTCCTTGCGGGGCAGGGTCATTACATCCTGAGTGATCGGCGCGCTGGCGGTCATGGCAAAAGCCTCGGTGCTGGTGGGCGGATGCGGCTCTATATAGGATTTCAGCCGAAGATCAAAAGGAATCCGCGTAAATCAGGTTTCGCATTGGCGGCCGGGCGGTCACTGGCTCATCCGCACCAGCTCGTCGACCCGCTCCCGTCCCAGAGTTGTCCAGCAGGCCCGGGTGGCGATTCCGGCGTCTTCCGGTACAGGGTGCGCAGACCCGATGTAACTGCAGTGAAAGGCGCGAAACGCTTCCCAGGCGGTTTGGCTCGCCATCAGCGCAGCCTCTGTCTCTGTCCCGCCTCTGCTGTTGTCGCGCTCGGCAGCCGTGACCATTGCTGCTTCCAGCGCGTTGAACAGCGCCGCTTCCACGCCCTCCTCATCCTCGGCCACGCAGGTACCGACTTCCTCTTGGCTGACCTCGCCGCATTCCAGCGCCGGATTGGCCTGGGCGGGCAAAGCAAACAGCACAACCGCAAGGCAGGGGATCGGGAGCAAGGCAGAGTTCGGCATGGCAGGCACCTCCTGTTCCCATGCTACGCGCCCCGCGGCTTTCAAACAAGAAAACCCCGGCGCGGGCCGGGGTCTTGTCGCTCCGCATACATGCAAAGGGTTACTTGCTGCAGCGCTTCTCTGCGTCTTCCACCGCAGCGGTGAAGCCCAGGAGCGAGAAGGTGTCCTTGGTCTGAGTGCCGCGGGCCGAACGCGCGGTCAGCACCGCATCGGCACCGCGCTTCATGGCGGTGACGATCTTGGCATCATCCGCAGGCGTTGCCGGCCAGGCCCATTCGCCTTCGGTGAAAAGCTCGAACTCGGACTCGCCGATCGCCATGTTCACGGTCGAGCCCGGCGCAAACGGGTAGCCGCCGGTAAAGCTCACCTCGCCCTTGGGCGCATCGCCGCTGCGGAAGGTGACAAACAGCTGGATCTCGCTGCGGCGCACCGCCACGACGCGGCCGTCGCGGGTGTTCACGGTCTCCTTCGGCGCGGAAACCCCCCAGCATTCGTTCGGATCGTTACCTTCGAAAACGCTCCAATCCACCTTGGCCGCAACCCGGTTGTTCGACGTTTCCTGCGCAACTGCGGTGGTTGCCAATGCTGCCAGACACAGGCCCGCAGCCACGCGGGCGAGTTTCAATGCCATTTGTCCCGACTCCAAGACTGTTCTTTCATACCTCAAAACCAAGCAAAGGGCCCGCAGCGTTCATCCGCCGTCTGGTCCCGATCCCCTCGCTTGCGCTACACAAGCACACTAACGTAACTAGCACCACGGGCGAAAGTGCGTTTTGGCGGGATTTCGCCCAGAATTCCGCACGCAAACATGAGGGGAAATACCATGCTGAATCCAGTGCCCATGGCCGAAGTCTGGCGCGGCCCGCTGCTGGAAAGCCTGCATCTGGGCCATGCCGTCATTTGCGACGCCTCCGGCCAGGTGGTGCGCAGCTGGGGTAATCCGGACGCGGTGATCTATCCGCGCAGCTCCGCCAAGATGATCCAGGCGCTGCCGCTGGTCACCTCCGGCGCCGCCGCGCGCTACGGGCTCACGTCCGAGCAGCTGGCGCTGGCTTGCGCCTCCCACAACGGCGCGCATATCCACACCGACCGGGTCAACGCCTGGCTGGGTCAGCTGGGCATGGGGGATGACGACTTCCGCTGCGGCCCGCAGCTGCCGGATGACATCCCCGCCCGCAACGAGCTGATCAAGACCGACAGCAGCCCCTGCCAGGTTCACAACAACTGCTCCGGCAAGCACGCAGGTTTCCTGACCCTGAACCAGTACCTGGGCGGCGGCACTGAATATATCGAAATGGATCACCCGGTGCAGCAGGCCTGCCTGGCGGCGTTTGAAGAAACCACCGGCCAGGACAGCCCTGGCTATGGTATCGACGGCTGCTCGGCGCCGAACTTTGCCACCACCGTCACCGGTCTGGCGCGCTCGATGGCCTGGTTCGCGAGCGCCGCGGACCGTTCCGACCGCGCCACCGAGGCGGCGCAGCAGCTTGTTGCCGCCATGACGGCGCACCCGGAGCTGGTCGCGGGCGAAACCCGCTGCTGCACCAACCTGATGCGCGCCATGGGCGGCAAGGTAGCGATCAAGACCGGGGCCGAGGCGGTATTCATCGCCATCCTGCCGGAACAGAAACTCGGGGTCGCGCTGAAGATTGCCGATGGCACCACCCGCGCCAGCGAATGCGCGATTGCGGCGCTGATGGTCAGCCTGGGCGTGCTGGAAGCGGATCATCCGGAGACCCGCAAATACATGAACAAGATGCTCTACAGCCGTCGCGGGCTGGAGTGCGGGTCAATCCGCCCCGCTGCTGAGCTGCTGTTCTGAAAACGAATGCCCCGGGCTCAATCCCGGGGCATTTGCGTTACATCTCCATATCGATGATCTCGGCCACTTCAACCGAACCGCTGCCATCCGCCACCATCGGGCAGCCCTTGGCCATCTCGCAAGCCGCGTCCTGATCTGACGCTTCCACCACCGAATAGCCCGACAGAGGGTTGGCGCCGCCATTGTCCGCCACCCCGCCGGCGCTGACGGTCTTGGACAGGCCCACCGGGGCGCCCGGCACTTTCAGCGAGTCCCCCATTGCCCCCATCCAGTCCTTCCAGGCCTGCATGACTTTGGCGCCTTCTTCCTCGCTCTCCGGGGTCTTGCCGCCGTGATAGGCAAAAATGAACTGTGGCATTGGTCTTCTCCCTTGGTTGCAGTGAAATACGTTTCAGGAAGCTGCGCCCAGCAGTGCCTCCAGCTTGCGCAGGGTTGAGGTCCAGCCTTCTTCATGGCGCGCAGCAATGCTGTCGTCGCCAAGGTCGCGGTGATCGACCAGCAGCAGGGCACCGTCCCCGACGGCTGCGATGGTAAAAGTCACATGGCTTTCGGCGCCGCGGCTGCCGTCCTCCTCGTGCCAGGCCCAGGTGAAACCGACTGATTTCGGCGCATCCACATGGGTCACTTGGCCGGAGACATGAAACCGCTGGCCGTCGCTGTTCTGCATGATCGAATACCAGGGGCCGGTGCGGCTCAGGTTCAAGTCATGCTCAGGGATGGAGACACCTTCCGGCCCCCACCATTCCAGCAGCTTGTCCGGTGTGGTCACCCACGCGAACAGCTTTTCAGGGGTGACCGGAAAAATCCGTTTCAGTTGCAGGTCGCTCATGCGCCGTCCTCCATCAGGGCCGCTTCCAGCCGTTTCAGGCTGCCTTCCCAGAAGGTGCGGCGCGACTGGGTCCATTCGGCAATCATCCGCAGCCCTTCGGGACGTGCGGAATACAGCCGGCGGGTGCCGTCGGCCCGCTGCGTCACCAGCCCGGCCTCACGCAGCACTTTCAAATGGCGCGAAATGGCAGGGGCAGAAATGCCAGCGCCAGGCGCCAGGTCCCCGGCGGGCAGCTCACCTTCGGTAATCAGCTGATCCACGATCATCAGCCGGGTTTCGTCCGACAACGCGGCAAAGGATTTCAGAATCGGTGTCATGCCTCTTATTAGCATGAATGTTAATTAAATGAAATGTTAAATAAAGGCGGCCCGATGCCAGCCTTCACATCATATCCCACAACAGCTTGGCCGCGAGCGAGACAGAGGTCACCACCAGCAGCGGCTTGATCACCTTTGCCCCCTGCTTCTTGGCCAGTCCCGCTCCTGCCCGCGCACCGGCAATCTGAGCGCAGCCCATCAGTAGGCCGGTGATCCACCACGGCGTGGCAAAGAAGGAAAACGCAAGCAGCCCCCCTGCATTAGAGGCGAAATTCAGCAGCTTGGTGTGGGCGGTTGCGCGCAGGATGCCATAGCCCGCCAGCGACACAAAGGCGAGCATGTAGAAGCTGCCCGCGCCAGGCCCCAGCAACCCGTCATAGGCCCCGCACAGCGGAACGATGAGGGCGGTGAACAGGGCAGGGGACAGGCGGCGGTGCCGGTCCAGATCGTCCAGCCCCTTCTTCAGCGCAAAGAAAATGGCGATCCCGATCAGCAGCACCGGCAGGATCACCCGGATCCACTCGGTGGGCAGGTAGGCCACCAGAAACGCACCCGCAACTGCCGCCGCAAAGGCAATCAACGCTGGCCCGACCTGGGCCTTCAGGTCAACATGCCCGGCACGCGCATATGTCGCCGCCGCCGTCGCAGCACCAAACAGTCCTTGGATCTTGTTTGTCGACAGCGCAGTGACCGGATTGGCCCCGGCCAGCAGCAGGACCGGCACCGTGATCAGCCCGCCGCCGCCGGCAATTGCGTCGATGAACCCGGCGGCAAAGCCCGCCGCCAGCAACAGCAGCAGGGTCTCAAAACCCACTTCCAGCATGTTGTGATCAGCCTTTGAATTCGTCCTGGGCGTAGCCCTGGATGTACAGCAGCGCCGTCAGGTCGCCGTGGTTGATGCGGATCTCGCATTCCGCCGCAACAGAGGGTTTGGCATGCAGCGCCACACCTGCGCCCGCGCGCTTCAGCATGCCCAGGTCATTGGCGCCGTCGCCCACCGCAATCACACCCGCTTCAGAGATGCCTAGCCGGGCGGAGATCTGCTCCAGGGCCTCGACCTTGGCCTCCCGACCAAGGATCGGGCGGCCCGCCTCGCCGGTCAGCTTGCCGTCCTCGGTCAGCAGCGTATTGGCACGGTTCTCGTCAAAGCCCAGCTGTGCTGCAACCCGTGCGGTAAACGCCGTGAAACCGCCGGAAACCAGCGCCGCGTAGGCACCATCCGCCTTCATCGTCGCCAGCAGCTGCTGGCCGCCGGGCATCAGCGTGATGCGCTCTTCCAGCACCTTGGTGATCACGGATTCCGGCAGCCCCTTCAGCAGCCCGACCCGCTCTGTCAGCGCGCCTTCGAAATCCAGCTCGCCGTTCATCGCCCGCGCGGTGATGTCCTTCACCCGCGCGCCGACGCCTGCCTCCTCGGCCAGCTCGTCAATGCATTCCTGCTGGATCATGGTCGAATCCATGTCGGCCAGCAGCATCTTCTTCTTCCGCTCGGCGCTGGGCTGAATGACCAGATCCACGCCCATGCTCTGCAGGTCTGCCCAGACGTCCCAGCGGTTGGCCGGCATCTGCTTCAGCGGAAACTCGGCCGCCGCCCCCAGCGCCAGCCAGACCGCCTCATCGCCGCCCCAGGCGTTGCGCAGCGATTCGATCAGCGCGGGTTCCAGAACCGGGTTGTCAGGATTGCAAAGCAGGGTGGCGGTGTACATCGGCGGGCTCCGTTCCAGCGCTGTTTGCCAATGTCATAGCGCCCTCGAAGCAGAACAACCAGACGGCAAAAATCTGCTGAAATCAGCGGGTATCATAAGGAGCAGACCTTTGCGCCATTTCAGCGCGGCTGTTTCCGATGGTGGAAAATCATGTCGCAAAAAACAGATGAACAGCCGCATTTTTCTGAAATTCCTGTTGCGTGCCGCGCTGCAGCACACTAGCTCTGATCACGGGACACCCCTCCCCAACGAGGGGCGCTTATCTGGAAGGGTAGCATTTATGGCTATTGAACAACCTGCCGCGCGGCCGGCCAATCCGCGTTTTTCGTCCGGCCCCTGCGCCAAACCCCCCGTCTTCGATCTGAGCAAACTTGCAGGCGCGCCGCTGGGCCGCTCACACCGCGCCGCGGTGGGTAAGGACAAGCTGAAAGCAGCTATCGAAGGCACCCGGGAAATCCTGAACATTCCCGCCGATTACAAGATCGGCATCGTGCCCGCCTCCGACACTGGCGCGGTGGAAATGGCGATGTGGAACCTGCTCGGCGCCCGCGGAGTTGAGATGCTGGCCTGGGAAAGTTTCGGCTCCGGCTGGGTTACCGACGCGGTTAAACAGCTGAAGCTCGACGCCACCGTCAAAACCGCCGACTATGGCCAGATCGTGGACCTCGGCACCGTCGATTTCACCAATGACGTCGTCTTCACCTGGAACGGCACCACTTCCGGCGTGCGCGTCCCCAACGGTGATTGGATCCCGGCGAACCGCGAAGGTCTGACCATCTGCGACGCCACCTCCGCCGCCTTTGCGCAGTATCTGCCGTGGGACAAGCTGGATGTGACCACCTTCTCCTGGCAGAAGGTCCTGGGCGGCGAAGCGGCGCACGGCATGATCATCCTCAGCCCCCGCGCAGTGGAGCGTCTGGAGAGCTACACACCCGCATGGCCGCTGCCCAAGATCTTCCGCCTGACCAAGGGCGGCAAGCTGATCGACGGCATCTTCCAGGGCGCGACCATCAACACTCCTTCGATGCTGGCGGTGGAGGACTACCTGCTGGCGCTCGACTGGGCCCGCTCGGTGGGCGGTATGGAAGGCCTGCGCGAGCGCGCCTATGCCAACCTGGCCGCGGTGCAAAGCTTCGTGCAGGACAACCCCTGGATCGCCTTCCTGGCCGAGCAGCCGGAATACCGCTCCAACACATCTGTCTGCCTCAAGTTCTCCGACGAGCGTATCCAGGACGGCGCCGCCTTTGCCAAGGCTGTGGCCAAACGGCTGGAAAACGAAGGCGTTGCCTATGATATCGGCGCCTACCGCGACGCGCCTCCGGGCCTGCGCATTTGGTGCGGCGGCACGGTGGAGGCCGCCGACGTGGCAGCCCTGATGCCCTGGATCAAATGGGCCTTCGAGGCCGAGATCGCCGCGCAGACCGAAGCGGCCTGAGCAACCTGCAGGGCGGGCGATTGCGCCCGCCGCTTCCAAGATTTCTTACAAGGACCGCAAACATGGCTCCCAAAGTCCTCATCTCCGACAAGCTCTCCGAGGCCGCCGTCCAGATCTTCCGCGACCGCGGCATTGACGTCGACTTCCTGCCCGATGTGGGCAAGGACAAGGAAAAACTGGCGGAAATCATCGGCCAGTATGATGGCCTCGCCATCCGCTCCGCAACCAAGGTGACCGAAAAGATCCTGGAAAGCGCCGATAACCTCAAGGTGATCGGCCGCGCCGGCATCGGCACCGACAACATCGACAAGGAAGCCGCCTCCAAGCGCGGCGTCATTGTGATGAACACCCCATTCGGCAACATGATCACCACCGCCGAACATGCCATCGCTATGATGTTCGCGGTGGCCCGCCAGCTGCCGGAGGCCTCCGCCTCCACCCATGCCGGCAAGTGGGAAAAGTCCAAGTTCATGGGGGTCGAGCTGACTGCCAAGACCCTGGGTGTGATCGGCGCCGGCAACATCGGCGGCATCGTCTGCGACCGCGCCCGCGGCCTCAAGATGAAGGTGGTGGCCTATGACCCTTACCTGAGCACCGAAAAAGCCGACAAGATGGGCGTCGAAAAGGTCGAGTTGGACGAGCTGCTGGCACGCGCCGACTTCATCACCCTGCACGTGCCGCTGACCGACCAGACCCGCAACATCCTGTCCAAGGAGAACCTTGCGAAGACCAAGAAGGGCGTGCGCATCATCAACTGCGCCCGCGGCGGCTTGGTGGACGAGGGCGCGCTGGCGGAAATGCTGACCTCCGGCCATGTGGCTGGCGCCGCTTTCGACGTGTTTTCGGTTGAACCGGCCAAGGAAAACGCCCTGTTCGGGCTGCCCAATGTGGTCTGCACCCCGCATCTGGGCGCTGCCACCACCGAGGCTCAGGAAAACGTCGCCCTGCAAGTGGCAGAGCAGATGTCGAACTACCTGCTGACCGGGGCTGTTGAAAACGCGCTCAATATGCCCAGCGTGACCGCAGAGGAAGCAAAGGTCATGGGGCCCTGGATCAAGCTGGCCGACCATCTGGGCAGCTTTGTGGGGCAGATGACGGATGAGCCGATCAAGGCGATCAACATTCTCTATGACGGTGTTGCCGCTGGAATGAATCTTGAAGCTCTGAACTGCGCGGTGGTTGCAGGTATCATGAAACGCTCCAACCCCGAGGTGAATTTGGTCTCTGCCCCGGTTGTAGCCAAAGAGCGCGGCGTTCAGATCTCTACCACCAGCCAGGACAAGTCCGGAGCCTTCGATGGTTATGTCAAGGTAACGGCTGTGACCAGCAAGCGCGAACGCTCGGTGGCAGGCACTGTGTTCTCCGACGGCAAGCCGCGGTTTATCCAGATCAAGGGTATCAACATCGACGCGGATGTCGGCGCCCACATGCTCTACACCACCAACGAGGACGTGCCCGGCATCATCGGTGCCTTGGGCCATACCCTGGGCGACCACGGCGTGAACATCGCCAACTTCACGCTCGGCCGTTCGGAGGCTGGCGGTGAAGCCATCGCACTTCTGTATGTCGATGACGAAGTTCCGGCAGAGGTGCGCGCCAAACTGGCTGAAACCGGTCTGTTCAATCAGATCAAACCGTTGCAGTTCGACGTCGTCTGACAGCGGCCTTGCACGATTTGGCCCTCCGGCTTGATGCTGCCGGAGGGTCCCTATCATTCATTGTTGCGGCGCATAGGCAGCTTTGTCAGGCCGACTGCGCAGGACAATCACGCCAAACAGCAGCATCGACACCAGCGCCGCCAGTGATCCGGCCTGCGCCAGCATTTCGGTGCGTTCCTGAATCGCCAGCGGAATGCCCGGCACCAGAAGGCCCAGAGACAGAAGGGCTGCGGCCAGATGCAGGCGCGGCAGCGCGCCGTAATCCGCACCAGGCACCAGATGATAGTAAAAGGCGTAGATCGCGCAACTGACCCACCCAAGCAGGTTCAGATGCCCATGCGCAGGCGACAGCAGGTGATCCTGGCTCGCTGACATCTGGATGCCCCAGACCATACCACCTAAGGCGCAGATCACCGCAGTCAGCATAAACAGCCGCGCAATTCCAGTCATTTCCCGTCCCTCCCCAGAGCGCCGCTCCGCCTTTCCTATTCCCGGCGGCTCGCAGCCATGTGCAGTTAGATTACCACATTCACCTGATCTTGCGGGTAAATCCGTTTCAGGGGCAGTTTCGCCGGGACTCCCGTTGCACGTCACGATACACCGGCCTTGCCTTCTTACCCGCTGAAAGGATCCGCTTCATGACTGCTCCCATTTACGCCATCGGCGATATCCACGGACAGCTCGACATGCTGGACCAGGCGCTGGAGCGGATTGAGGCCGACGGAGGCCCGGAGGCCCGCATTGTGTTTCTAGGCGACTACGCGGACCGCGGACCTGACAGCAGCGGCGTGCTTGACCGGCTGATTGCAGGCCGGGGCGAGGGCCGCAACTGGGTCTGCCTGAAGGGCAACCACGACCGGATGTTCGAGTGGTTTCTGGAAGAGACGCCACGCCACGACCCGCATCTGCTGATCGGCTACCATTGGCTGCATGAGCGGATCGGCGGAGTTGAGACTCTGGCCAGCTACGGGCTGACATTCGAGGACCGCACCCGGCTCGACGATCTGCACGCCAGGGCCAAGGAGGTCATTCCTGCGCCGCACGCAGAATTCCTGCGCAGCCTTACTGCCCTGCACGAGACGCCGGAGCTAGCCTTTGTGCACGCCGGGATACGTCCCGGAGTGCCGCTTGCGGGGCAGCATGAGGACGACCTGGTCTGGATCCGGCAGCCGTTCCACGACCACACCGGCCCGCATCCGAAGCTGATCGTGCATGGTCACACGCCGGTGGACAAGGCCAGCCACTATGGCAACCGCGTCAATCTCGACAGCGGCGCCGGCTATGGCCGACCGCTCACTGCTGCGGTATTCGAGGGACGCGACTGCTGGCTGCTGGCAGAAGCGGGCAGGGTTCCTTTGCTCCCGTAACGCCACTTCCTAAGGCGAAAAGCATCTTGGGGTGAGCGCCGGAAGGCGCGAGGGGGCAAGGCCCCCTCAAAAGGTCATCACGTCCAGTCCAGCACCACCTTGCCGCTGGCCCCGGATTTCATCGCCGCAAATCCCTCGGCAAAATCATCCACGCTGAAGCGGTGGGTGATCACCCGGCTGACATCCAGCCCGTTCTGCAGCATGGCGATCATCTTGTACCAGGTCTCGAACATCTCGCGGCCATAGACGCCCTTGATGGTGATCGCCTTGAAGACGATGCGCGACCAGTCGACCGGCGACTTGCCCGGCGGAATGCCCAGGAGGGCAATCCTGCCGCCCATCACCAGTGCCTCGACCATCTGGTCGAGCGCCGCCTGGCTGCCAGACATCTCCAGCCCGACATCAAATCCCTGCTTCATGCCCAGCTGATGGATCACATCCGGCAGCTCTTCCTTGGATACATCCACTGTGCGCACTGCAGGCACCACATGGGAGGCAAGCTTCAGCCGGTCAGGGTTGATGTCGGTGATCACCACGTGCCGCGCGCCGGCGTGTTTCGCCACCGCCGCCGCCATGATGCCGATCGGACCCGCGCCGGTGATCAGCACATCCTCGCCCAAGAGATCAAAGCTCAGCGCCGTATGCACCGCATTGCCCAAGGGGTCGAGGATTGCGCCGATCTCGTCCGGCACGTCATCCGGCAGCGGCACCACGTTGAAGGCGGGCAGCTTCAGATACTGGGCAAAGGCGCCCTGTTCGTTCACCCCGATGCCGCGGGTGCCGGGATCCAGGTGGAACTTGCCGGCCCGGCTCTGGCGCGAATCCGTCTTGATCAGGTGCCCCTCGCCGGAGCAGCGCTGCCCCACGACCAGATCGGTGACATTGCGGCCGGTCTCGACAATCTCGCCCGCAAACTCATGGCCGGTGATCATCGGAACCGGCACAGTGTGCGATGCCCATTCGTCCCAGTTCCAGATGTGAATGTCGGTGCCGCAGATGCCGGTTTTCTTCACCTTGATCAGCACCTCGTCCGGGCCGATCTCGGGCACCGGCGCCTGCACCATCCACAAGCCCTCCTGCGGATGGCTCTTCTCCAGCGCCTTCATCGTGTTCGGACGGCTCATGACACAATTCCCAATTCCTTGCCCACCTTGGCAAAGGCGGCCAGCGCCCGATCCAGCTCCTCCCGCGTCAGCGCCGCATTCATCTGGGTGCGGATCCGCGCCTGACCGCGCGGCACAACCGGGAAGAAGAAGCCGGAGACATAGACGCCCTCATCGAACAGACGCGCCGCCATATCCTGCGCCAGCTGCGCCTCGCCCAGCATCACCGGGATGATCGGATGCTCACCCGGCAGCAGGTCAAAACCTAGCTTTTCCAGCCCCGCGCGCCAGTATTTCGCATTCTCGAACAGCTGCGCCCGCAGGCCGTCCCCTTCCTCAACCAGCCGGATCGCCTCCAGCCCGGCAGCAACAATCGATGGCGGCAGCGAATTGGAGAACAGATAGGGCCGCGCCCGCTGCCGCAGCAGGTCGATCACTGGCTGCGGCCCGGCGATATAACCGCCGATGGCCCCCCCAAGTGCTTTGCCCAATGTCCCGGTGACGATATCCACGTCCACCCCGAAATGCTCCGGCGTGCCGGCGCCCGTCGCCCCCATGAAACCGGTGGCGTGGCAGTCATCCACCATCACGATGGCATCGTATTTGTCCGCCAGCGCCCGGATCTCCGGCAGCTTGGCCAGATAACCGTCCATCGAGAACACGCCGTCGGTGGCAATCATGATATGCCGCGCGCCGTCCTCGCGGGCCTGTTTCAGCCAGGCCTCCAGATCGTTCATGTCGCTGTTCAGGTAGCGGTAGCGCTTGGCCTTGCACAGCCGGATGCCGTCGATGATCGAGGCATGGTTCAGACTGTCGGAGATGATGGCATCCTCCGGCCCCAAGAGCGGCTCGAACAGCCCGCCGTTGGCGTCGAAACAGGCCGCAAACAGGATCGCGTCATCCTTGCCGAGGAAATTCGCCAGCCGCTGCTCCAGCTCCCGATGAATGTCCTGGGTGCCGCAGATGAACCGGACAGAGGCCATGCCGAACCCTTTCGGCTCCATCGCGTCTTTTGCAGCCTTGATCAGGGCGGGGTGGTCGGCCAGACCCAGATAGTTGTTGGCGCACAGGTTGATCACTTCGCGCCCGCCAACCGTGATCTCGCCCCCCTGCGGGGAGGTGATCATTCGCTCGCGCTTGTACAGCCCCTCGGCCTCGATCTGGGCCAGCGTGTTGGAGATGTCGGTCAGAAAAGCAGTGGACATGCGCAAACTCCCTTGGTGTCTCGAGTCGCGTGTCTATCATAGCGGATGCGTTTCCGGAATACAGGATTTCAGGATTGCGGAAAAAAATCCGTGAAACTGGAATGTGTGGGTGGAAATCCGCCAATCCGGACTATCTGCCCAGGAAACAGGGAAGGGCACGGAATGGCTAGGGTCACAGGAATCGGCGGGGTATTCATCAAGGCACGCGGCGATGCCAAGGCACTGGCAGAGTGGTACCGCGATCATCTGGGACTGGACCTGCAAGAGTTCGGCGGTGCGGTTCTGAATTGGCAGGAAGACACGGCTGAGGACGGCGGCCTGACCGTCTGGGGCACCGCCGACCCGAACGGCAGCTGGTTCGCCCCCAGCACCGCCAGATTCATGATCAACTACCGGGTCGACGATATGGACGGGATGATCGCGCAGCTCACAGACGCCGGCATTCCGATCCTCAAGGGGCCAGAGGCCCACGAGAACGGCCGCTTTGCCTGGATCATGGACCCGGAAGGCAACAAGGTGGAGTTGTGGGAGCCGAAGCTCTGGGATGAGAAGAGCAAGGGCTGACCGCCCAAAAAGAAAACGCGGCCCCCTTCCGGAGACCGCGCTTCCAATCAGCAAAGCTGTCTGGCTTATGCCAGTTCCAGGTTCACCGCCGACTCGCGGCCGTCACGGCCGGGCTCGATGTCGAAGGTGACTTTCTGGTTGTCGGCGAGGCCGGTCAGGCCGGAACGCTCAACAGCGGAAATGTGCACGAACACATCTTTGCTGCCGCCCTCGGGCGCGATGAAGCCGTAGCCTTTAGTGGTGTTGAACCATTTTACGGTGCCGGTGGCCATATCCGTAGTCTCCTGTTTGTTGCTGCCCGCGGAAGTGCGGCAGCCTGGCGTAGTCGGTCTGGATCGAGAGACTGGTAACGCCGCAAAAACGGGAGACAGTGGATCGACAAGAATAACGTTAGCGGTCCACATATGGGCCGGACCCCCGAGTCGTTCAAGGGAAATGTGCATAAAAGGCCCAGGGAGGGGATTTCCTGCCAACAAGTGCCGCCAGGCACTAGCAGTACAGATGGAGCGGATTTGGACTACGCATTCTTCACAATCAAAAACACCCGCGCAGGCCCCTCGGGTGCGGTGATCGAATGGGCCACATCGGCGGCATAGCGGGCGGTGTCGCCGGCCTGCAGCTGGTCTTTGGCGTTGCCGGAGCTGACCGCGATCTCGCCTTCCAGCACCGTCAGCTGCTCCACCGCGCCGCGGGTGTGGGGCTGGCTGACCAATGCGCCTCCCTGATCAAACCGGATGTCATAGACCTCATGCCCGCCGGCTTCTTCCGGCGGTGACAGGATGCGGATGCGGCAGCCCTGGCCCATGTTCTCGATCTTGGGGACGTCAGCAGCGCGCAGCACCTCGATCCGGTCCTGCATGTCGCCGGCTTCCAGCAGCCCGGCAAAATCTACCTGCAGGGCCCGCGTCAGGTTCCACAGCGTCGCGATGGTGGGGGAGCTTTCGCCGCGCTCGATCTGGCTCACCATCGACCGGCTGACGCCCGACAGGTTCGCCACCGCCTCAAGGCTCAGGCCCTGGGCGCGGCGCGCCTCCTTCAGGCGGGCGGGCAGCAGGGTCAGGATATCGTCAGTGTTTTCCGTCATGACGGATTCTCTGCGCCGATGGGCGGCGTTTGTCAATTGATCCGGTAGAATGCAGATGCTGCGCCGCTGCGGTTCACAGCGGGTGTACATTAAGGACACGGGGAGTGACGCCGCGTTTCCATGACGGCACGTCCCGGCAGACAGGTTCATGCTGCGGGCGCATAATAGCACCAACGCAGGAGTTGAGGAGAAGAACCAATGACAGACATCGTGATCCTGGACGGCGCCCGCACCGCCATCGGCACCTTTGGCGGCGCGTTGGCCGATACCGCGCCCATTGACCTGGCCGCCGCCGTGTCCAAGGCGGCGCTGGAACGCTCCGGGGTGGAGGGCGGACAGATCGGCCATGTGGTTTTCGGCCACATCATCAACACCGAACCCCGCGACATGTACCTAAGCCGGGTTGCAGCAATGCAGGCAGGTGTCCCGGAGGTGGTGCCGGCGATGAACGTGAATCGGCTTTGCGGTTCCGGTGTGCAGGCAATTGTCTCCGCTTATCAGTCTCTTGCCTTGGGCGATGCGGAATTTGCGCTGGCCGGCGGCGCCGAGAACATGTCGCGCAGCCCCTATATCCTTCAGAAAAGCCGCTGGGGTGCCAAGATGGGCGATGTGAAATCGCTCGACATGATGCTGGGCGCGCTGAACTGCCCGTTCGGCACCGGCCATATGGGGGTGACGGCCGAGAATGTCGCTGATGAGCATGGCATCACCCGCGAACAGATGGACGAGTTTGCCCTCAACAGCCAGACTCGCGCCGCGGCGGCGATTGAGGCGGGCCATTTCAAGTCCCAGATCACGCCCGTAGAGGTGAAGGTGAAGCGCGACATGGTGCCGTTTGAAGTGGACGAGCACCCGAAGGCCACCACGCCCGAGGCGCTAGCGGGACTGCGGGCTGTGTTCCAGAAGGACGGCCGGGTAACTGCCGGAAATGCCAGCGGAATCAACGACGGCGCCGCGGCCATGGTACTGGCCACCGCCGCCGCTGCAGAGCGTGCAGGACTGAAACCCAAAGCGCGGATTCTGGGCTATGCCCATGCCGGGGTGCGGCCTGAGGTGATGGGCATCGGCCCGGTGCCTGCGGTGCGCAACCTGTTGGAGAAAACAGGGTTGTCTGCCAGTGACTTCGATGTGATCGAGTCGAACGAGGCCTTTGCCTCGCAAGCGCTGGCGGTGAACAAGGAGCTGGGCCTGGATCCCGCCAAGGTAAACCCCAATGGCGGAGCAATTGCGCTGGGCCATCCGGTGGGGGCAACCGGTGCCATTATCACCTTGAAAACGCTGTATGAGCTGGAGCGTACCGGAGGGTCGAAGGGGCTGATCACCATGTGCATCGGCGGCGGCCAGGGCATCGCGCTGGCGATAGAGCGGATGTGACGGAAAGCTGCACGGGGCTGCCGGTCCGGCAGCCCCGTGTGTGTCCAGAGCAAGCACAGGTTTCACGCACAACTTACGAAGCTTTTATATACAATACTTACAATTCAAAGTAGAGATTATTGATTGGCAGGAATCATAGGTGACGATCTGGTTCTTAGGGTAGCTGCTCACGGGGCAGCTTCTTCGGGGTTCAGGAGACAAGCGTGAAAGTGTGAGGCCGTGCTTGTGTTCATTGCAACCTCTAGGTCAGCAAGGGGGCCATATGACGGCTAAGGTTTTGCTTCTGGAAGATGACAGTGGCGTCCGATTCACGTTCAAAATGGCCCTGCAGGATGCAGGGTATGATGTCACTGCTGTCGCCAGTTGCGCCGAAGCGATTGCTGCGCTTTCAGACATCTCTTCGGGAATTATGATCCTTGACCTCAAGATCGGAGAAGAGATGTCGTTGCCGGTGGCTGATTACGCAGCCCTCATGCGCCCTGAGATTCCGGTGGTTTACATCACTGGCAGCCGCCTGTTCACCGGCGGAGAACTGTTCGGCCTGAGCCGCAACATCCGCTGGGTACTGCACAAGCCGGTCAATCTGGCCGACCTAGTGAGCATGGTCGACTATGTAACCGGGCAGAGCGTCACCGCAGAAGCCAGCTGATCCGGACAGCGGTTCAACCAAAGGAAATAGTAAAAACCGCTCCCTCTTCAGGTTCGGCGTCGGCAGTGAAGTTCCAGTTGTGGCGGCGGCAAATTTCGGCACAGGTCGACAGACCGATGCCGCTGCCCTCGATTTCAGGGTGCGCGCGGTGAAAGGGCTGCAGTATTAGGTGCCGGTCTTCTGGGGCGAAACCGGTGCCGTTGTCCGCCACTGACAGTTGCCATTTGTCCCGTCCTGCGCCCGCCATTCTGATGGTGATCTCCAGAGGCCGTTCCGGGTGACGGTATTTTATGGAGTTGGATAGCAGGTTAGTCAGAACCAGGTGCAGTAGGGCGGGGTCAGCATGAAGCCGGAAACCACCGCCGGTGATCCGGATATTGCCCCCGCAGGCCTGCAAATTTTGGCTCAGGCTCGTACAGGCCTCCGATACCGCGTCCTGTGCAGAGATTTCCTGTATGTTTATCCTCGTGGAAATCGACACAGAATGTTCCAGCAGTTCCGTTGTCAGCCGGTCCATCTGGTCGGTGGCCCGGGCCATGTGCTGCAGGAACTCGCGGGCTGTTTCAGGTAATGAGGCGGCATAATGTTCCGAGAAGTAGTGGAGGGCCCCGGTCAGGGTGCTGAGCGGTGTGCGCAAATCATGCGACGCGGCACGGGCAAAGGCTTCCATCGACAGCAAGGTTTCCTGCAGTTTCAGGTTGGCTTCCTTGGCGCCGCGCACTTCAGCCTTCAGGCTGCTGCGCATATCATTCATCTGCCGAAGCGATGCTGCCGTGATTCGAAGCTGGTCTTGAGTCAGCAAGATCAGGCGTTCGCCATGGGTGCCGGAGGGAAGTAATGAAACGCGGAACTCGGTGTCCTGGGATGCAACTGATCGGATGCCAGCAGCCATGGGAAGGGTTGTGGAGCCCTGCGTCGTTCCTCTTCTCAGACGGGCAAGCACATGATCCGGTTCCAGCCGGGTCAGGGTACTGATGCAGGTTCCGTGCAGTGTGTTCCCACCGGGCGTTCTCCCTGGCGCAAAGCTGCGTTCGGCCCGCCGGTTGCAGACCAGGATCCGGCCATTCCAGTCAAGGATAAATGACGCATAAGGCGACGCCAGGAAGGCGTTCCCCAGAAGTTCAGCCTCCAGGCCGTTTTCAGCTGGCGGCGATGGCGTCATGAAAAAGAACCCGCTGTGGCCAAACGGGCATGTTGAGAGGAGCAGACAGGACTCGAAATAGCCGGTTCAGGGCTCAGCAGCCCGACAGGTGTCTGGCAACAGCACATGCTGCGCTTACTCCGGCTCGTGCCGGTACAGTTGAATACCTCCGAAGACATGGGTTGTCCGGCCTGCTGCATCCTGGCGGGCCTCTGCAAACAGCTCCCCCTTAGCGTAGCTGTCATCGCGGGTTTGCAACCGCATAGAGGAATGAAAGGGGTGCCCCCGCGTCAGCACGTTTTGCAGGCCGTTCTTAGCAAGATCCCGGTCCTCTGGATGAATCCGCTCCAGCAGCCTTTCCACCGACGGAACATCCTTTCCCTGCGTATACCCCAGAAGGCTGAACATCGGCGGGGTCCAGACCGGCACATTATTCATCACGTCAAAAGAGAAGATGCCAACCGAAAGGTGGTTCTGGACTGCAGCGCTGCAGCTGAGCATCAGCTCGCGTTCGTCGAATTTGGCCTTGTCCCAGCATACGCCGATCAACTGGATATTCTCACCGTGGGAATCCTGAAACACGATCAGGCTTCCAGCGATGGTGAGAGTTCCGCCGGTATCGTCAAAGAAACGTGCCTCAAACTCAAACGAGCCGCCGCCTTTTAAAAGCTCTTGCAGACGCGATTGCAGACCGATGCGATCCTCCGGGTGGGCCCGTGCCAGCAGACCGTCGAGGGTTAATCCCTCTTCAGCTTTCTCGATTCCGAGAATGGCATGGGCTTCGGGAGAGAGATAGGTGTCGTTGCTTTGCAGGTTCTGAGTCCAGAAGCCGACGCTGGTGACTTTACTGACCAGCTTCAGGACATCGCTGAAGGGTTCGTTGTCAAACCGTGTTACGGTGATGGAGATTCCGATCAGTTTGTGGTGGCGATCCTGAACCGGAGACAGAATCAAAGTGAAATAATCGTTGCCGGACAGGACCGGGATGCGACGGGTTTCCTGCAGCCGCAATACGGTATTCGCGAGCGGAGCCAGGGCTGGAAATCCGGCAGGCAGATTGCATTGGCTGAGGTGCAGCCCGGTCGGGGGCAGTTCAGCAATGCCGAAAACATCTTGGGCCGCGCGCGAGAGGCGCCGGATGATCAGCGCCTGGTCAGCCAGGGCCACCGCATAGGGGGAGGACGCGAGCATCGCTTCCATCTCAGATGCCAGCGCCTGGCGCTCGGCTGAGCTGATCTGCAATTCTTCGTTTACGGTCAGCAGCTCTTCGTTGGAGGACTGCAGTTCCTCGTTCGAAGTTTCCAATTCCTCATTGGTGGCCTGGAATTCCTCGTTGGTGGATTGCAGCTCCTCGTTGGAGGATTGCAGTTCTTCGTTGGCGGTTTGCAGTTCCTCGATGGTCTGCTGCAGAGCTTCCTGGGTAGACCGGATCTCCAGTTCCATGCGCTCGACATAATCGCGCTGATCCTGGTCGGAAATTTCATCCAGACTGATTTCTTTGTGCTCTTCGAACCGGCTGTTGATTGCCAGCAGGCAATGGGCCTCACCACCCTTTTGGTGATAGAAGGGAAAAGCCTGCAATTGAACGCGGTTGCCCGTCGGCAGCGAAAGTTTGTGCCAGCGCCCGTCCCGGCGCGCTTCATTGCGGATGGCTACGGCGATCAGGCTGGCGGCTTCGCTGCGCAGCGGCTCGATCAGAATTTTGACGTTTAGCGATGTCGACATCCCGGCCCGGATTTCGCTGTATACGCTGATGTCCCCGAGAATTTCGATGATGTTGCCATTCCGGGTGCAGATCAGGCCATTCGGGGCAACGGAGCGGGCCAGCGACAAATCGGCCTGTGCCGCTTCCTCCGTGGCCGCCTGAGCCGCGGAGTTCGTCAATTTGCGCGATTGCAGGTAGGACGCGCTTGGCACCGCCGGAGTGACAGTGAGTTCCCCGGACATTCCGCGGCGCTTGCCAAAGATTTTGTCCGCACCGTGGCGGGCTTCGAAATAGATACCCATTTCACCAACGGTTTCGGATGTGCCCAGGAACAGCAGGCCGCCTGGCGCCATGGAGTAATGAAGCCGCGTCAGCACGCGCTCCTGCAGAGCCAGATTGAAATAGATCAGCACGTTGCGGATGGTGATCAGGTTGACGTTGATGAAGGGCGGATCCTGAATCACGTTGTGGCGTGAGAACAGCGTGACATTGCGCAGTTCCTGCCGTACTGCGATGTCGTTCTCGCCAACGGTAAAATACTTTTGCAAATAGCTTGCCGGTATATCCTGCGCGGCTGATATCGGGTAGATCCCCTTGCGCGCGACTTCGATGGCATTCTGGTCGATGTCCGTAGCGAAAATCTGGACGCTGCTTTTGGTCAGGGCCTGCAGCCCGCCGAGCAGCTCTGCAACCAGGATGGCAATGGAATAAGCCTCCTCGCCAGTGGCGCAGCCCACAACCCAGATGCGCAGCGGGCCGGACCCGTGATTTGCCAGCTGCCTTTCAAGTTGTTCATTCAGCTTGCGGAACTGTTCCGGGTCGCGGAAGAAGCGGGTGACAGAAATCAGCAGGTCACGGTGCAGGGCATCGACTTCATCGACGTTCGACCGGCAGTAATCCACGTAGGTTTGATAGTCATCTATGGCCAATGCTGTCATCCGGCGGGCAACCCGGCGGTTTAGGGTGTTCTCCTTGTAGTTGGCGAAGTCAACTTGGGTCCGGGCGAGAAGAATCCCGAACAATTCGCTGAGCTTGCCCTGGCCATCCGTGTGCGGACGCAGAAGGGCCAGATTGTGCGGCCGGGTCAGGATTTTCTCGAAATGGCGGCCAATTTGCTCCGGTGTCAGGATCATATCGATGCAGCCGGTTTCAATTGCTGAGGCAGGCATGCCGTCGTATTTTGCCGAGCCGGGCTCCTGGGCAATGGTAATGCCGCCGCCTTCCCGGATTGCCTGCACACCATAGCTGCCGTCGCTTCCGGTACCGGAAAGCACAATGCCGACACAGCGTTCACCGCATTCTTCGGCAATGCTTTTGAGCAGCCGGTCTGCCGACGGTTTGGGTGAGGCCGGATGCCCGGCGGGATTGCGAAGGCGCAAAACGCCGTCTTCCAGCACCACGTCGGTGTCCGGCGGGGTGATGTAAATAGTGCCGGCCTCTGGTTCCGTCTCCCGGCCCAGTTCCACAACGGGCAGCATTGTTTCGCGGGCAATCAGGGAAGTCAGCACGCTTTTGTGAGTCGGTGACATATGCTGTGCAATCACATAGATGGCATTGGCCGAACGCGGGAGATTCCGCGCCAGATGTGACAGCGCCTCCAAGCCGCCGGCAGAGGCGGCGATTCCGACGACATGGAGACTGCCGCGGTCAGAACCAGCCAGAGATTCATCCATTCCCGGCGAGGCTTCAGGAGTTCCGGCACTCACTTGCTGATCCATATCTTCCATTCGTCTTCAATCGTATTGTCAAATTGCTTGCTCAAAAATGATACCTTGTACCTGCGCCCTTTGCGCAGGGCGCCACGGCTCTATGCAGCTGCGCAGAATTTGTCGATCAGCTGCAGCAGCTGGCCCGGCGTCACCGGCTTGGGCGCATAGCCGTCCATACCCAATTCCTTGACGGCAGCGTCGTCGTGATACCTTGAATCTGCTGTGACCGCGATGATCGGAACTTTTCTGGGGGGATCCATCGGGACCTCCCGGATTTGCCGTGCGGCTTCTATCCCGGAAACCCGGGGCATGTGCAGATCCATCAGCACCAGCCCATACTCATGGGGCGCGCGGCAGAGCATGTCGATGCCGGTTTGACCGTCTTCAGCGATGCCTACCTCCACGCCCAGGGCCGTGATGATCTCGCTCATCATGTACCGTGTGAATTCGTCATTTTCGACGAGCAGAACTTTGCGCGGGTTGTTCATCGACTGGTTCCGTTTTTTGCTGCGGTTACGGCCAGTGACAGGCCTCCGGCCACGGTGTGGCTTCAGGGGTGTTGGGGGGAACTCCGAAATAAACCTGTAGAATTCCATTTTTCAGCGGAATTCCTAGCCGAAGCCCCGCCGCCATAATGCTGGCGTTTCAACTTGCGGTCAACGTGTGCGAATTGCCAGAAAAACATCTTATGCGAGTTTTCGGCATGATTTTCGTGCGGGGTGCTGGCAAGGCAGCGGTGCGGCCAGACACGCGCCCGGTTATTTCCGCAGGCGGATGGGGGCAGCGGCCGGGAAGTGGGGTTTCTTTGCTCACACCAGCAAGGTGATGACGCCGAAAACAGTGGTGGCGCCCGCTGCACCCAACAGGGCGGGTGTGACCCAGCTGCGGGGATTGCGGGGCCGCACGCTGTTTTGCGCGGCTTGCGCGATCAGCGCCTGCTCCACCAAAGCAGGCAGGCGGGGGCCAAAGCGGGCCATCACTTTGGCGGTATCCAGCAGGTCGGTAACGACAGCACGCGGACCGATGGATTTCTTGATGTAGTCTTCGACCACCGGCCGGGCGGCTTCCCAGATGTTGATATGCGGATCCAGCGAGCGGGCGACGCCCTCGACTACCACCATGGTGCGCTGCAGCAGAATCAGTTCGGTGCGGGTTTCCATGCCGAAGCGCTCCGTGACCTCGAACAGGTAGTTCAGCAGGCGGCCCATGGAAATTTGCGAGGCGTCCATGCCGAAGATCGGCTCGCCCACCGCGCGAAGGGCGCGGGCGAATTCGTCAACGTCGCGGTTGGCAGGCACATAGCCAGCCTCGAAATGCACCTCGGCGACGCGTTTGTAGTCGCGCTTGATGAAGCCGTAGAGGATTTCGGCGTAAACCCGGCGGGTGTATTCGTCGATGTGGCCCATGATGCCGAAGTCATATGCGATGATGTCGCCGTTGGCCGCGACCTTGAGGTTGCCCTGGTGCATGTCGGCGTGAAAGAAGCCATCGCGCAGCGCGTGGCGTAAAAACAGTGACAGCACCCTGTTGGCCAGCAGCTTGCGGTCGTGGCCTGCCGCATCCAGCGCGTCGTTGTCACCCAGCGGGATGCCATCCGCCCATCCCATGGTCATCACCCGGCGGGCGGAATAGGCCCAGCGGATTTCCGGCAGTTGGAAGCCTTCGTCGTTGGCGGTATTCGCGGCAAATTCCGAAGCCGCGGCGCTTTCCAGTCTCAGGTCCAGCTCGCCCTGCACGACACCGTCGAAATGTTCTATCACGTCCATTGGCTTCAGCCGCCGCGCGCCGGGGGCAAACAGATCCACGATGCGGGCGGCAAAGTAGAAGGCGTCCACGTCCCTGTTGAAGGCGCGCTCGATCCCAGGGCGCAGCACCTTAACGGCAACTTCCTCGCCGGTTTCCGCCAGCGTTGCACGGTGCACTTGGGCGATAGAGGCGGCGGCGATCGGGTCGCTGAAGTCCGAGAAGATTTCGGAGACCGGACGGCCCAGCTCCTTTTCCACCTCGGCCAGCGCCTGGGCGCGGGAGAACGGCGGCAGCTTGTCCTGCAGCACCCGCAGTTGGTTGGCCAGATCCTTGCCCACCACGTCCGGACGGGTCGAAAGCACCTGGCCGAACTTGATATAGGCGGGCCCCAGCGCGTTCAGCGCGCGGGTCTCCGGCGGCATCGACGGGTCGCCCTTGTAGCCCAGCCATTTGAACGGCCAGCCCAGGGTGCGGGCCAGCATGCGCAAGGGTTTGGGCGCCTCGAACGCCTCCAGCACCGAATGCATGGCGCCGGTGCGCTCGAAAGTGGCGCCTGTGCGGATCAGGCGCAGGATATTATGAGGGCCGCGCATGGGTCAGATCTTCCAGCCGGAATGCAGGCAGGCGATGCCCATCGACAGGTTGCGGTATTTGGCGTTCCCGAAGCCCGCCTGTTTCACCATGCCCAGGAAGGTCTCCTGATCCGGGAAGTTGCGGATCGATTCCACCAGGTATTGGTAGCTGTCGTAATCCCCCGCAATCATCTGCCCCATCCGCGGGATCACGTTGAAGGAATAGAGGTCATACAGCTTTTGCAGCCCGTCATTCGGCAGCTGCGAGAATTCCAGCACCATCAGGCGTCCCCCCGGGCGCAGCACCCGGTAGGCCTCGTTCAGGGCCTCTTGCGGGCGGGTTACGTTCCGGATGCCGAAGGAGATGGTGTAGACGTCAAAGGTGTTGTCCTTGAACGGCAGCTTCATCGCGTCGCCAGTGACCCAGTCGAGGCTGTCGGCCATCTGCTCGGCTTCGGCGCGTTTGCGGCCTTCCTCCAGCATCGGGCGGGTGAGGTCCAGCACGGTGGAATGGCCGTGGCCTGCGCGTTTCAGGAAGCGGAAGGAAATGTCGCCGGTGCCGCCGGCCACATCCAAGAGCCGCTGGCCCGGGCGCGGTGCCAGCCAGTCCATCATCGCGTCCTTCCAGACCCGGTGAATGCCCACGCTCATCACGTCGTTCATGATGTCGTATTTCGAGGCGACCGAGTTGAAGACCCCCTGCACGCGGCCGGCCTTCTCCTCCTCGCGGACAGTTTCGAAACCGAAATGGGTGGTGTTCTGCGATGTGTCTGCCATGGGGCCTTGCCTCTGCGAATGCCGCCCCCTCTTATAGGGCGCTGGACAGGGAAGACAATTGGACCTTTTGGAAGCAAGGGATTTGGATGAAGCGGCTGCTTTGGGCGATAGCTATTTTGCTGTTTGGGGTACTTGCTGTAACTGGGCTGGTCTTGCTGATGCGACAGGGAGTGATACCTCGTTGGGGCAAGCCGGTGGCCACTCTCTTGGCAATTCCCTTAATCGCATTTCCTCTCTGCAATTTCTTATTCACTTGGATGGATGCGGGGCGGACTCAAAGCCGACAGGGAAGCAGAGGGAGCCGCGAAGCCAAATTTAAAATTGGCTTTCGTATCTTCATGCTTTTGGGCGGCAGTGCGCTTGGTATTTTGTTCATTGTAATTGGGTTCGGATTCCCAAGGGGACTTTGGGAGGGGCTGTTTCAGTTCGGAGCGATCGCTTTTGGCGTAGCTATGCTCTACTACACAGTTGTTTCGCAGTTTTGGGTTTGTCGCTGGAACAGCGCGTACCTTGATTGTCCAAACAGATTGGGTTGGCCTCGGCTGCATGAGTGGAGCAAAGTTGAGGCCGTCAGCAACTTCTCTGAAGGGATGGAGTGGCATCTGATGTTTTCAGAAACAGGAAAGGCCTGCATTCCTTACTTCTTGGAAGGCTGTGATGAGCTGGTGGCGTTAGCAAAGGAAAAACTGAACGATGCCTGAACTTCCCGAGGTCGAAACGGTGAAACGCGGTTTGGCGCCTGCGATGGAGGGGGCGGTGATCGCGCGGGCGCAGGTGAACCGCCCGGATCTGCGCTGGCCGTTTCCGGAGCGGATGGCAGAGCGGCTGACCGGAGCGCGGGTCAACGGGCTTAGAAGGCGGTCGAAGTACATCCTGGCGGATCTCGACACGGATGAGACGCTGCTGATTCACCTCGGCATGTCGGGCCGTATGACGGTGTCGGGAGATCCGCTGGGGCAGTTCGTGCATGAGCACCCGCAGGCGGAGAAGCATGACCATGTGGTGCTGGACATGGACAATGGCGCCCGCATCACCTTCAACGATCCGCGCCGGTTCGGGGCGATGGACCTGCTGGAGACGGCAACCGCCGAAAGCCACAAGCTGCTGGCAGTGCTGGGGCCGGAACCTCTGGGCAATGACTTTCACGAGGATCACCTGGTGGCCGCCTTCAAGGGGCGGAACACGCCGGTGAAATCCGCATTACTGGATCAGGGAATCATCGCGGGCCTCGGTAACATCTACGTCTGCGAAGCGCTGTTTCGTGCGGGAATTTCGCCACGCCGCAAGGCCGGGCAGATTGCCGCGCATCGGGTGGCGGCGCTGGTGCCGATCATCCGGCAAGTGCTGCAGGACGCCATCCGCGCGGGCGGCTCGTCGCTCAAGGATTTCCGGCAAGCCTCTGGTGAACTTGGGTATTTTCAGCACTCTTTCGATGTCTACGGGCGTGAGGGGGAGGCCTGCCGCCGCGACGGTTGCGCGGGGTCAATTGCCAGAATCGCCCAATCCGGGCGCTCCTCCTTCTACTGTGTAAAGTGCCAAAGATAGCTTGATCAGGGGGGGGCTTTTGGTAAGGACTCGGATTTGAACGGAACAACCGAAAGAGAAATCATGGCCTACGAGACGATCAACGTCGATGTGCAGGACCACGTTTGCCTTATTAAACTGAACCGCCCGGAGGCGATGAACGCGCTCAACAAGGAGCTGATTGGCGAGCTCTGCGATGCTCTGGAGGAGGCCGATGCCAGCGACAAGGTGCGCTGCATCGTGCTGACCGGCTCGGAAAAGGCCTTTGCTGCCGGTGCCGACATCAAGGAGATGTCGGAGATGAGCTTTACCGAGGTGTTCTCCACCAACCTGTTTGCCGATGCCAACGACCGTATCTCGGCGATCCGCAAGCCGGTCATCGCGGCAGTGGCCGGCTACGCGCTGGGCGGCGGCTGCGAGCTGGCGATGCTGTGCGATTTCATCATCGCCGCGGAAACCGCCAAGTTCGGCCAGCCGGAGATCAACCTGGGCGTTGTGGCCGGCATCGGCGGCACCCAGCGCCTGACCCGGTTCGTGGGCAAGTCCAAGTCGATGGACATGAACCTGACCGGCCGCTTCATGAACGCCGAGGAAGCCGAACGCGCAGGCCTGGTGTCTCGGGTGGTGCCCGCCAAGAAGCTGATCGAGGAAGCGACCGCCGCAGCGCAGAAGATCGCCGAGAAATCGCTGCTGACCGCGATGGCCGTCAAGGAAGCGGTGAACCGCTCATATGAGCTGCCGCTGAGCGAAGGCATTCTGTTCGAGCGCCGTGTATTCCACTCGATGTTCGCGACCGAAGACCAGAAGGAGGGCATGGCTGCCTTCCTGGAAAAGCGTGAAGCGCAATTCCGCGACAAGTAAGCTGCTAGGCAGTTTAAGGAGCAGCGGGCTGAATGGCCCGCTGCTTTGCTTTTGGGGCAGGCGCCCTTGCATTTCCATGCGGAGTTGGCTAAATGCCGCCCTCATACATGCGCGTGCAGCCCGCTCAGGCTAGAATCACACCGGTGAATGATCCCGGGGCTGGCTGGCATTGCGTCCGATAGAAACAGAACCCGAGATAAGGTCAGACACCATGGCAAATTCGCCCCAGGCCAAGAAGCGCGCACGTCAGAACGAGAAGCGCTTTGCCGTCAACAAAGCCCGTCGTTCGCGCATCCGCACCTTCCTGCGTAAAGTTGAAGAAGCCATCGCTTCCGGCGACAAAGAAGCTGCGACCGTCGCTCTGCGCGCTGCTCAGCCCGAACTGATGCGCGGCGTCACCAAAGGCGTGTATCACAAAAACACCGCTTCCCGGAAAATCTCGCGCTTGTCCGCACGCGTGAAGGCTCTGGGCTGAGATTCGCTCCGCTGAACAGGCTCTCGGGCCGTTGAGAATTCGACAGGGCGCTGCAGATTGCAGCGCCTTGTTTTTTTGGAGAAGCCTCGCCGGGGCACAGCCGGCGAAGGAGATTCTTTGCCGCCAAAGGCAGAGTCAACATCATAGTTTCGTTGCCGCTGCCCCCCGCAAATTGCTACCACTGTTACAGCGATTCACTCGCTGGGGGGACAGGCTGCTCGCGGCAATCTTGACGGGCATCAAGATTGCCAGGTTGCTCGGCACGGTGCGTATTTTGTGCGCTTCACTTGCCGGGAGCCACTGCTGTATCGGCTATGATCAGCAGCCTTGTCTCAATTGTGTGCGATACTGTTCGTAACGGCGAATCTGCCGCTTTTGGCGGCCGTTTTTGCTGTTTCCATCGAACGTCAGACCTACGGGTAATGCGGCCACTGCTGGCCCGCACATGAAATCCCTGTGCGTGAATGCCCCCCAGGTGGCTGGGGGTAAGAATAGAACTGGCCCGGCAAATGGGCCGCTGCTTTTTGGGGATGCGTGAGGCGCAGCATGACAGAAGAAAAATGGGGACAGCTCAGAAACCGGCTGTTGAAGACGGTCGGCCAGAACAATTTCACGACCTGGATTGAACCTCTGGAATTTGATGCGGTGGACGGCGGTGTCGCGGTCTTCAAAGTGCCGACGAATTTCATGGGCAACTATGTCAGCCAGAACTTTGCAGACCTGATTCTGCACGAGTTGTCGATGTCCGGGGAGCAGGTTCAGCGCCTGGCCTTCCGGGTCGCTGCCAACAGCCCGGCCCGTCCGGCAGAGCCCGGAGCTGCGGAAACTTATGGCGGTGCTGTCGGCGGGGTAGCGGTCATGGCTGCGCCTGCGACCGCAGCCTCCTCAGCTGGCAAGGACACCCTGGAAGCACTGCAAGCGGCGCCGCTGGATCCGCGTTTCACCTTTGACAGCTTCGTCGTCGGCAAGCCGAACGAACTCGCTCATGCTGCTGCACGCCGCGTCGGCGAGGGCGGCCCTGTCACCTTTAACCCGCTGGTCCTGTATGGCGGTGTGGGCCTTGGTAAAACCCACTTGATGCACGCCATCGCCTGGGAGCTGAAGGAAAAGAACCCGTCCTTGAATGTGCTGTACCTGTCCGCGGAACAGTTCATGTACCGCTTTGTGCAAGCTCTGCGCGAGCGCAAGATGATGGATTTCAAACACCTGTTCCGCTCAGTCGACGTGCTGATGGTGGATGACGTTCAGTTCATCGCCGGCAAAGATTCCACCCAGGAGGAATTCTTCCACACTTTCAATGCGCTGGTGGACCAGAACAAGCAGATCATCATCTCCGCCGACCGCGCGCCGGGTGAGATCAAGGATCTGGAGGACAGGGTGAAATCCCGCCTGCAATGCGGCCTGGTCGTGGACCTGCATCCGACCGACTACGAACTGCGTCTGGGCATCCTGCAGACAAAGGTGCAGCAGCAGCGCGAGACCTATCCGGACCTGCGTATCGCGGACGGTGTTCTGGAATTCCTGGCGCACCGCATCTCGACCAACGTGCGCGTGCTCGAAGGCGCGCTGACCCGGCTGTTCGCCTTTGCCTCTCTGGTGGGCCGCGAAATCGATATGGATCTGACCCAGGATTGCCTGGCGGACGTGCTGCGCGCCTCCGAGCGCAAGATCACCGTCGAGGAGATTCAGCGCAAGGTGTCCGAGTATTACAACATCCGCATGTCCGACATCATCGGTCCCAAGCGGCTGCGATCCTATGCGCGCCCGCGCCAGGTGGCGATGTACCTGTGCAAGCAACTGACCAGCCGCTCTCTTCCCGAGATCGGCCGCCGCTTCGGCGGGCGCGACCACACCACCGTTATGCACGGCGTCAAGCGCATTGAGGAGCTTAAACTGACCGACGGGCAGATTGCCGAAGACGTCGAGATGCTGCGCCGGTCGCTGGAAGCCTGAGGCGCTCCTGCATCCCAATATGAACGACTTGCGGCTCCGGCTTCCGGAGCCGTTTTTTGTGAGGCAGGGGACGGGTATCGGCCCATAACTCAGCTGGATACCCGGAATCACGGAAATCAAAGTTCCATCCGTTTCAAAATCAGCCATAAGTGCGGCCTGAACAGGAGCGCCGCATGACACCGCAATCCGCTGAAAATCTGGATACGCCCCGCGGGCTGGCCTTTGCCGTCACCGCTTATCTGCTTTGGGGATTCCTGCCGCTGTACATGAAGGCGCTGTCGCATATTCCAGCGGCTGAGATTGTCGTCCACCGGGTAATTTGGTCAGTGCCTGTGGCGGGTGCCTTGCTGATCGTCTTGCGCCGGACCAGGGACTTACAGGCTGCCCTGAAGAACCCGCGGATGCTCGGCATGGCCTGCATCACCGCGGTGCTGATCTCGGTCAACTGGGGGATCTATGTCTGGTCTATTGCGGCCGGGCGGGCGCTGGACGCGGCGCTGGGTTATTACATCAACCCGTTGTTCAGCATCGCGCTTGGCGCCCTTTTACTCCGCGAGCCCCTCAATAAGGCCCAGGTGGCGGCTGTTGTCCTCGCTGCTGCTGCTGTGTTGGTGCTGACGCTGGAGGCCGGCCGCGTGCCTTGGGTGGCAATTGGCCTCACCCTGTCCTGGGGTTTCTACGCCTTTTTCAAAAAGTCCCTTCCGATCGGTCCCAATCAGGGGTTTCTGCTGGAGGTTCTGATTCTTTTGGCGCCTGCTCTGGGTTACTTCTCTTACCTGACGGTCGCCGGCACCAGCAGCTTTGGCAGTTCTGTCACCGACACTTTGCTTCTGCTGGGGTGCGGTGTGGTCACCGCGGTGCCGCTGATTGTCTATGCCAATGGTGCCAAACTGGTGCGGCTGTCGACCATGGGTATTTTGCAGTACATCGCGCCAACGATGATTATGCTGGCGGCGGTGCTTCTCTTCGGCGAGGAATTCGGCCGCGCCCGGATGATCGCGTTCCCGATGATCTGGGCCGCGCTGGTGATTTATACTGTTCCTATGGTGCGCCAGATGCGCAAACGTCCTGGCTGAGACCGGCCTTATTCGCCCGCCGGGGTGTCCTCGACCACGCCGACAATCGGCCCCATCATAAACCCGGCATCACTGCGGCCCAGTTGCGGCGCGTGCAGGCGCGAAATATTGCCGTCGAAGTAAAGCGCTTGGGGCAGGTCCAGGTAGTCGCGGAACAGGCTGCCGAACTTGTGGAAGGTGACCGCATTTCGCGAGATTGCAAACACCGCGCGCGCGCCATCCGCCGAAGTGCCGACCCCGTTACGGATGTAAAAACTGTCCGAATCCGGCAGGAAACGCGGATGCAACTCTCCTCCGATCACCAGCATGGGGCCAGACTGGGTCGCATAGGTGCAGTCGGGCGCCGCAGCCTTAAAGGCCAGCGTTTCTATCACATCCGCCCGGCCTTCCCGGATGCAGAAGACGCCATTGGGCAGCAGGCCGAAATTGCCGGGTCCGGCATTGGTCACCAGCCGCATTTCTTCACCGCTTTCATCGGTGTAAAGACCGACAGGCGAACGGTCTCTGTGGTACATGCCGGCATTTGTGGCAAAGATCAGCGATTTGCCGTCCTCAGCCACCGCGGTTTCCAGGGTAGAGAAATGCCCGTATATCTGGCCATCGCCATCCCGCAGGAACAGCTGCAGCTGCTCCCTGGCGGCGTCGACCTCGCAGATCGTATACCGGCTACCCTCATAGGCCACATCGCTGCATTCGACCGCGCCGACCGCTGGAGCTGTCCAAAATGCTGCCAGAAACGCGGCGGCCTTGCGGATCACTCTTCAACGTCGCGGCGCACCGCGTCCTGGCTCAGCATCCGGCGGGTTTCATCCATCTGGTCGAAGGTCTCGTCCAGCCGGAACCGCAGGTCGGGGGTGAACTTCAGCCCCAGTTTCTTGCCGACCATGCGGCGCAGTTCGCTCTTGTTGCGGGCCAGCAGCTTCAGCACGTCCTCCTGCCCCTTACCGCCCAGGGGCAGTACAAATGCGGTGGCGATTTTCAGGTCGGGAGAGGTGCGCACCTCGCCAACAGTGATCGACATGCGGTTCAGGTCCGGGTCATGCACGTCGCCGCGGGCCAGCACTTCGGAGAGCGAGCGGCGGATCAGTTCGCCGACGCGAAGCTGGCGCTGGGACGGGCCGGGGCCATCGTGGAATTTGTTCTTTGCCATAGTTCCGATCTAAGCCGGATCGCAGGCTTTGCCAAGCGCTGCCCGGCACTGTAGGAGAAAACCAGCTTGAACAAGGAAATGGGCCAATGACTCACAAACCAGGGATCGTGATTACCGGCGCATCGGGCCGCATGGGGCAGATGCTGATCAAGACGGTGCTGGAAAGCGACAAGGCCACACTGGTTGGCGCGGTGGAACGTGAGGGTCACGCCTGGGTCGGCCGCGACGTGGGTGAGATGATGGGAGGCCAGCCGGTAGGCGTCACCGTGACGGCGGATGCGTTGGAAGCGTTTTCCAAGGCGCAAGCCGTGATCGACTTCACCGCGCCGGAGGCGACACTGGCCTTTTCCAAGCTGGCGGCGCAGGCCCGCGCGGTGCATGTGATCGGCACCACGGGCATGACAGATGAGCAGATCGCCCAGCTGGAACCGGCGTCCCGCCATGCGGTGATCGTCCGCGCCGGCAACATGAGCCTGGGTGTGAACCTGCTGGTGCAGCTGACCAAGAAGGTCGCCGCCGCGCTGGACGAGGATTTCGATATCGAGGTGATCGAGGCGCATCACCACCATAAGGTGGACGCGCCCTCCGGCACCGCTTTGATGCTAGGGGAGGCAGCCGCCGAGGGCCGCGGTGTGAAACTGGCGGACGTGCGCGATTCCGGCCGCGACGGCATCACCGGCGCCCGCAAGCGCGGTGATATCGGATTCACCGCCATCCGCGGCGGTGACATCGTGGGCGAGCATGATGTGCTGTTTGCTGCCGCGGGGGAACGGATCGTGCTGCGCCACCTGGCCACCGACCGTGGCATATTTGCCCGCGGCGCGCTGAAAGCTGCGCTGTGGGGGCAGGACAAAGGCCCGGGCCAGTATGACATGGTGGATGTGCTGGGGCTTTGAACCGCAGAAAGCGGCCCTCACAGGCCGCTGCCTCCGGCGGGAGTATTTAAGCAATTGAAAAGCACGGTCTTTTCTTCTTTGTCAAAAATACTCTGGGGGTGAGCAGGCCGCTCCTGCGAGGGGGCAACGCCCCCTGACTGTCGCTCAAAAATCGATGGCGATGCCTTTTTTCTCCCAATCTCCGTAGCGCGCGGGGTCGGGCCCGTCGCGGCCGCCCAACTCCCTGGCGCGCGGCTCCTGCGACTGTGCTGCCTTGCGGCGTTCTTCAGCCTCGGCCAGGGCCCGCAGGGCAGCAGGCGGCAGGTCATTCTGTTCGGGTGCGGTCTCTTCGCTCATCGCGGGTTCCTTTATGCTCCGCCCATGATATACGCCCCTGTCCCGCGCAAACAAGCCGCGCCCTGAGGAGTTGCCAGATGTCCGATGCCAATCACGCCCGCCGCACCGCGGTATACCTGCTGGATCAGGTGCTGGGAGAGGGGCGGCTCTTGGCGGAGTGCTATGCCGCGGGGGCGCTGGAGAAGCTGGCACCGGAAGACCGTGCCCGGGCGCAGCGGCTGGCGGCGGAAACCCTGCGCAGCCTTGAGCGCGCTGACCGGGTGTTGAAGAAACACCTGAAGAAAACGCCGCCGCTGACGGTCATGAACGCCCTACGGCTGGGCACGGTTGAGCTGTGCTCGGGCGGCGCGGCGCATGGGGTTGTGAATGCGATGGTGGCCATCGTTTCCAGGCACCGGCGTCACGGCCAGCTGAAAGGGCTGGTGAATGCGGTGCTGCGCAAAGTGGCTGAGGAAGGCCCCGCGGAATGGGCCAAACTGCGCACGCCCCGGTTGCCGAACTGGCTTAGGAAGCCCTTGGTGCAGGCCTGGGGGGCTGAGGCGATGCTGGGTATGGAAGCCGCGCACTATGCCGGCGCCCCGTTGGATGTTACCGGCAAACCGGATGCGGATCTGAGCGCGCTTGGCGGCGTTCTGCTCCCCACCGGATCGGTGCGGATCGCTGCTGCCGGGCAGGTGTCATCGCTGCCTGGTTTTGAGGCGGGCGACTGGTGGGTGCAGGATGCCGCCGCCGCTCTGCCTGCCCGAATCTTGAATGTTCAGCCCGGCGAACAGGTGCTGGAACTGTGCGCCGCGCCCGGCGGCAAGACCATGCAGATGGCCGCTGCCGGTGCCAAAGTGACCGCCGTTGATATATCGGAAAACCGCGTGGCGCGGTTGAGGGAGAACTTGGAGCGCACCGGGCTGGAGGCGGAGCTGATTACCGGCGATGCGCTGGAGCAGACCGGCCAGTATGACGCTGTGCTTCTGGATGCCCCCTGTTCGGCCACTGGTACCATCCGCCGCCATCCTGACCTGCCTCAGGCCAAGGATGGCAGCGAATTCGGCGGGCTGATAGAACTGCAGGCGCAAATGCTGGCGCATGCCTGGTCACTGGTGAAACCTGGCGGGCGGCTGATGTTCTGCACTTGCTCGCTTCTGCCGGACGAAGGCGAATGCCAGGTGGAGGAGGCTCTGGACATGTTCCCGGACATGACCGCAGACCGCGAGGCGCTGAACTTGCCGGGTGTAGAGCCGGCATGGATCACCGAGGAGGGCGGTTTGCGCCTGCGCCCGGACTACTGGGCAACGGATGGCGGCATGGACGGGTTTTACATGGCCCTTTTGCGCAAATCCGCGTGACACCGGGGTGTCCCCGGCATTCGCCGGTGACTTGATCCCAGCCCCGCGCTATGCTCCTGCCAAAACGCCCTGGAAAACGCGGCGCGAGGCAACAGAGCATGTCCACTTACGACAGAATGGCAGGCCGTGGCACCCGGCTGCTGAACCGGTATTATGCTTGGCGGGCGCGCAGCCAGCCGGCCGCAACCGGCTTTGTGTCGCAGCCTGAACCGCGCACCATCGGCAGTTTCGCCCGCGGGCGGCAGCTGGTGGCGGGCAACCTGCTTTTTGCCGGCTATCTGGTCGAATCGCCCGACACCGGCCTTTGGGAAGTTGCGGCGCCGGACGCGGCTTTTGACGCGGAGCGGCACGGGTTTTCCTGGCTCGACGACTTGGCCTCAGTGGGCGATTTCAAGGCCCGGCTGAAGGCGCAGAAATGGGTCTGGGGCTGGATTGCGCAGCATGGGCGCGGCGGCGGGCTGGCCTGGCTGCCGGATCTGACAGGACGGCGGGTAATACGCTGGATCAACCATGCGCTGTTCCTGCTCAGCGGCAAAGACCGCGAAGAGACCGAAGCCTTTTACAGCTCCCTGTCGCGGCAGACCTGGTATCTGGCGCAGCGCTGGCAGGGCGCCGCCCCTGGTCTGCCCAGGTTTGAGGCGCTGTGCGGGTTGATATATGCGGGCCTGGCCCTGCAAGGACGGGAAGAATTGGCCGATCCGGCGGTCAGGGCCTTGGCCGCGGAATGCCATTCCCAGATTGACGGGCAGGGCGGCCTGCCGACCCGCAACCCGGAGGAACTTTTGGAGGTGTTCACCCTGCTCACATGGGCAGCCGCGGCTTTGCACGAGGCTGGCCGCACAGTGCCGCCTGCCCATACCGCAGCCATAGAACGGATCGCCCCCACTTTGCGCACCCTGCGCCACAGCGACGGCGGGCTGGCGCGGTTCCACGGCGGCGGCCGCGGGCTGGAGGGGCGGCTGGACCATGCGCTCGCAGCCAGCCATGTGGCAGAGCGCCATGCGGACGGGCTGGCGATGGGATTTGCCCGGCTGTCGGCACGCCGCACCTCGGTGATCGTGGACGCTTCGGCGCCGCCCGCGGGCAAGGCATCGTACAACGGGCACGCCTCGACCCTCGCGTTTGAGCTGACATCGGGCCGGCGGCCCCTGATCGTGAATTGCGGGTCGGGCGAGGCCTTTGGAATCGAATGGCGCCGCGCTGGACGGGCGACGCCGTCGCACAGCACGCTGTGCATTGAAGGTCACTCCAGTGCCCGGCTGGCGGCACCGCACAAGACCACCGGCCATGAAGAGCTGATCGAGGCGCCTGATGACGTGCCGCTGGACATTTCTGACTTGCCCGACGGCTTCCGGTTTCAGGGCGGCCACAACGGCTTTGCCGCACATTTCGGCCTGACCCATGCCCGTACGCTGGATCTATCCTTTGACGGCCGCGCCCTGGCAGGGGAGGACATGCTTCTGGCTCTGGAAGACCGCGCAAGGGTCCGCTTTGACAAGGCCAGCAGCGGCAACCCGGAGGGCGGCATCAGCTTTGATATCCGGCTGCATCTTCACCCTGAAGTCGATGCAACCCTTGACTTGGGCGGCGCGGCAGTATCCATGGCGCTCAAGAGCGGGGAAATCTGGGTGTTCCGCCATGACGGCGCCTGTCATCTGCGGCTTGAGCCGAGCGTTTTCCTGGAAAAGACCCGCTTGAAGCCGCGTGCGGCAAAGCAGATCGTTTTATCCGGGCGGGCGATGGGATATGCCACCCGCGTCCGGTGGACGCTCAGCAAGGCGCAGGAGACTGCCGTTGCCGTGCGAGACCTGAACCGGGACGACCCCGAGACGTTTGACTGAGCCTTTGCAAAGGACCGCCCTGCCATGACCGACCTTCACCCCGTACGCCGTGCGCTGCTTTCCGTATCCGACAAGACCGGCCTGATTGAGCTGGGCAAGGCGCTGGCCGCGCGCGGTGTAGAGCTGCTCTCGACCGGCGGTTCCGCCAAGGCGCTTCGTGATGCCGGCCTGACGGTCAAAGACGTCTCCGAAGTCACCGGTTTCCCGGAAATGATGGACGGCCGCGTCAAGACCCTGCACCCGATGGTGCATGGCGGATTGCTGGCCTTGCGAGACAACGACACCCATGTCGCTGCCATGAACGAGCACGGCATCGGCGCTATCGACCTGCTGGTGGTGAACCTCTACCCGTTCGAGGCGGCGCTGGCGCGCGGCGCCGGCTATGACGAGATGATCGAGAACATCGACATCGGCGGCCCGGCAATGATCCGCGCGGCTTCCAAGAACCATTTGTTCGTGAACGTGGTAACAGATGTTCAGGACTACGAGGCGCTGCTGGCGGAACTGGACGCCAACGACGGCCAGACCAGTTATCCCTTCCGTCAGCGCCTGTCGCAGATCGCTTATGCCCGCACCGCGGCTTACGATGCGGCCGTGTCGAACTGGATGGCCTCGGCGATCGATGAGAAGACCCCGCGCCGCCGTGCCTTTGCCGGCGAGCTGAAGCAGACCCTGCGCTATGGCGAGAACAGCCATCAAGAGGCGGCTTTCTATACCGATGGCTCCAACCGTCCTGGCGTGGCGACCGCAGTGCAGCTGCAGGGCAAGGAACTGAGCTACAACAACATCAACGACACAGATGCGGCTTACGAGCTGGTGGCCGAATTCGACCCGGCCGAAAGCCCCGCAGTTGCCATCATCAAACACGCCAACCCCTGCGGCGTGGCCAAAGGGGCAACCCTGGCTGAGGCTTATCAGAAGGCCTTTGACTGCGACCGCACTTCAGCGTTTGGCGGCATCGTGGCGCTGAACCAGCCGCTGGACGCCGAAACTGCTGCCAAGATCACTGAGATTTTCACCGAGGTGGTGATTGCGCCGGGCGCGTCGGAGGAGGCGAAGGAGATTTTTGCCGCCAAGAAAAATCTGCGCCTTTTGCTGACTGACGGCTTGCCGGACCCGCGCAAACCCATCGTGGCCTACAAGCAAGTGGCTGGCGGTATGCTGGTGCAGGACAAGGATGTGGGATACGTCGGCATGGAGGATCTGAAGGTGGTGACTGAGAAGGCACCGTCCGAGGCCCAGATGCAGGACCTGCTGTTTGCTTGGAAAGTCGCCAAGCACGTGAAATCCAACGCCATCGTCTATGTGAAGGACAATGCCACCGTCGGTGTCGGCGCGGGGCAGATGAGCCGTCTGGACAGTGCCAATGTAGCTGCAGCCAAAGCGGGCCGCATGGCCGCCGAGCTGGGTTTGAAGGAAAGCCTTGCTAAGGGCTGCGCGGTCGCCTCGGATGCCTTCTTCCCCTTCGCGGACGGCCTGCTGGAAGCGGCGGCGGCTGGCGGCGCCTGCGTGATCCAGCCGGGCGGCTCGATGCGCGATGATGAGGTGATCAAGGCGGCCAACGACAAAGGTCTGGCCATGGTCTTCACCGGCATGCGCCACTTCCGCCACTGACAGGGCGCAAACGACATGGCAGCACGTTGGATGATCTGGGGCGCTGGCCTCTCCTTCCTGGCGGATCAGGCCAGTAAGTTTCTGGTGGTCCACTGGATGGGGCTGGACCAGCGTCACCGGATCGACGTGCTGCCGCCGTTTCTTAATTTCCGCTACGGCGAAAACACCGGTATCAATTTCGGGTTGTTCGGCGGCGGCGATGAGGCCGCGCGCTGGATCCTGATCAGTCTTTCGGTTGTGATTTGCGTGGCCCTGGCGGTGTGGGTTTTCCGGTCTCAGAAAGCGTCGAGAGGCATTCAGCTGTCAGCGGGCCTGGTTATCGGCGGCGCCTTGGGCAACGTTGCTGACCGGCTATTATACGGCTATGTGCTGGATTTTCTCAACACATCCTGCTGCGGGATTCAAAACCCGTTTGTGTTCAATGTCGCCGATATCTTCATCTTTGGCGGCGCGGCAGGGCTGATCTTCTTTGACGGGCGCAGCAAAAAGCCTGCGTAGACCTCGTCAGGCAATTGCGTTAAAAGCGCTGGGAAACAGGCAGGAGTTTGGGGCAATGCGGATCCCGTTCGGAGTGATCGTTCTGGCTGGCGCGCTGGCAGTGTCCGGTTGTGCGCAAAAGGGGCTGCGTGTGCTTCAGAAGCCCGGATCCGGTCCGGATGAATTCCTGATCCTGCCCTCCAAACCGCTTAGCACGCCGGAAAGCTACGCTTCGCTGCCCGCCCCGACCCCGGGCGGCAGCAATCTAACCGACCCCAATCCGCAGGCTGATGCCGTTGCCGCGCTTGGCGGCAGGCCGGGTGCTCTGGTGCCCGCTGCGGCTGTGCCTTCGGGGGATGCGGCGCTGGTCACTGCCTCCAGCCGCTATGGAGTCGAACCGGGGGTCCGCGAAACGCTGGCTTCGGAAGATGCAAAGTTCCGTCACCGCAACCGCCATCTGGGCCGGATCAAGATCGTTCCGGTGGACCGCTACGAGCAGCTGTACCGCAAGCAGAGCATCGACCCATTCGCCGTCAGCGATCAGTTCCGCAAGACAGGAGCGGCGACGCCTTCTTCGCCGCCGGAAGAAGAGTCCTGATCGCTCACTTTTCTGCCAGCCGGTCTTGCATGATGCCGCCAGCAACGTAGGTTGCCGGCAGTCTTTCTGCTGGCAATGGGCGGCTAATTGTGGCTGCATTGAGCAAAAATGAACGACAGAGCAGTAACCGCACCGTGCCGGGCAAGGGCAAACGTGCAAAAATTGGAGGATGCCAGATGATCCAGAGGATCACATTGGCCGCCGCAGCGCTGAGCGCTGTCTTGTCCGCCCCGGTGAGGGCTGAGGACGAGGCGGTGACCGCGTTCACCTTGGACAATGGCATGGATGTGGTGGTGATCGAGGATCACCGCGCACCCGTAGTGCAGCAGATGGTCTGGTACCGGGCCGGTTCCGCGGATGAGCCGCCAGGCCAGTCCGGGGTAGCCCATTTCCTAGAGCACCTCCTGTTCAAGGGTACTGATAAACTGGCGCCTGGTGAGCTGTCCGCCACGGTTCGGGCCAATGGGGGCCAGGACAACGCTTTTACCAGCTACGATTACACTGCCTACTTCCAGCGCGTCGCAGCCGACCGTCTGGAGCTGATGATGCAGATGGAAAGCGACCGGATGACCAACCTTCGCTTGAGCGAAGAGGACATAGCCACCGAGCGCGAAGTGATCCTGGAGGAGCGCAACCAGCGCACCGATAACGATCCGGTGGCGCTGTTTCGCGAACAGCTGCAAGCAGTGCAATACCTGAACCACCGTTATGGCCAGCCGGTGATCGGCTGGCGGCACGAGATGGAAAGCCTGGATATGGAAGACGCGCTGTCTTTCTACCAAACCTACTACGCGCCGAATAATGCCATTCTTGTCGTCTCCGGCGACGTGCGGCCAGAGGAGGTAAAGGTGCTGGCAGAACAGTACTACGGCGTGATCCCGGACAACCCGGACCTTCCGGAACGCTTCCGAAGTCAGGAGCCGCCGCAGACCGCTGCCCGCCGCCTGACCTTCGAAGACCCGCGCGTGGCGCAGCCGTATGTGCAGCGTTCCTATCTGGCTCCGGAGCGCGACAGCGGCGATCAGCAGAAAGCCGCCGCGCTTTACCTGCTGGCAGAGCTTCTGGGCGGCGGTAATACATCCTATCTGGCAAATGCATTGCAATTCGACCAGCAGGTCGCGGTTTACACGGGGGCCTACTACTCCGGCAGCACACTGGACGACACGTCGTTCACCTTGCTGATTGTGCCTGCCGAGGGCGTGGCTATGGACGAGGCAGAAGCCGCGCTGGACCGGACGATTGCGCAATTCCTCGAAAAAGGTGTGGATGAGGCGCAGCTGGAAAGGATCAAGCTGCAATTGCGCGCTTCCGAAATATATGACCGGGACAATGTGAATGGCATCGCCAACCGTTATGGCCAGGCGCTTAGCATCGGGCTGACGGTGCAGGATGTTCAGGATTGGCCGAAAATCCTGCAATCTGTCACCGCGGATGAAATCATCGCCGCAGCAAACGAAGTCCTGAGACCGGAAACCTCGGTCACAGGCTGGATGATGCGCAGCCAGGAGGTGACCCAATGAGCCCGCTGAAATATATCACCGCGGTGCTGCTGGCCTGGTTCATGGCACTGCCTGCCTGGGCCGAAATCAAGATTCAGGAGGTCTCTTCTCCCGGCGGCATCACCGCCTGGCTGGTGGAGGATCATGCAATCCCCTTCACTGCGCTTGAGTTGCGCTTCCGCGGAGGCACCTCGCTTGATGCACCGGGCAAACGCGGCGGGGTATATTTGATGACGGGCTTGTTGGAGGAAGGTTCCGGTGACCTGCGCGCGCAGGATTACGCACGGGCGCTGGAATCGCTCGCTGCGGAGTTTTCCTATGACGCAGACAAGGATTCGGTGTCTATTTCTGCCAGGTTTCTGAGCGAAAACCGCGAGGATGCGGTGGGGCTGCTGCGTCAGACCCTGTTTGAGCCGCGGTTCGATCAGGATGCGCTGGACAGGGTCAGGGCGCAGGTGCTTGCCGGATTGCGGTCGGATGCCAAGAACCCCAACAATATCGCCGGTCAAGCTTTTGCCCGGATGGCCTACGGTGATCATCCTTATGGCAGTGACGGCAAGGGCACACTGGAATCGGTTGCAGCCCTTAGCCGCCAGGACATCTTTCACGCCTATGAGGCTGTGTTTGCCAGGGACAGGCTTTATGTCAGTGCCGTTGGTGACATCACCGCTGACGAGCTTGGCGCGCTGCTGGACGATTTGCTGGGGGAATTGCCTGCCGAAGGCGCCCAGATCCCCGGTCCGGCAGAGGTCAGCATCGAAGGCGGTGTGACCGTGGTTGATTTCGACACCCCGCAATCGGTGGCGCTGTTCGGACAGAAGGGGATCGCGCGCGAGCACCCGGACTTTTTCACCGCCTATGTGATGAACCAGATTCTGGGCGGCGGTTCTTTTGAAACCCGGCTGATGACAGAGGTGCGGGAAAAGCGCGGGCTGACCTACGGGGTCTATTCCTATCTGGTGCCGCACGATCTGGCGGCCGTCTATATGGGGTCCGTGGCTTCAGCCAACGGAAAGATGGCTGAGGCTGTGGAAGTGATCCGGGGCGAATGGCGCCGGATGGCCGAGGATGGCGTGACGGAAAAAGAGCTGAAAGACGCCCAGACCTATCTGACGGGAGCCTATCCTCTGCGCTTTGACGGCAACAGCCGTATCGCTTCGATCCTGGCGGGCATGCAGATGGACAACCTGCCCATCACATACGTGGATACCCGCAATGACCGCATCAATGCTGTCACTCTGGAAGACGTGAAGCGTTTTGCGGCAGAGTTCCTGAACCCAGATGGGCTGCACTTCGTTATTGCGGGCCGCCCTGAGGGTGTGAAAACCACCAATTGAGGCAAGCCGGGCGGGGCAAAGTGCTCCGCCGGCCGCCGCTGAAGAGCGTGCTGCCGCCCAGCAGGGCTGCGCCGCACCGCTTTCCCTTTCATTTTGCGCAAAACTCCTGTATGGGCGGGCTTGTCTGAGACGATGTGCCAAGGCCCCGGCACGCGAAAGAAAGATAAATGGGGCCGGCGGCAATGGGGCCGCCACGCAAACGGGAGACCCGGAGGGCCGGGAGTGCTCCCAATTAGGATACGCTAGATGTTTAACGTCACCAAAAAATCGATGCAGTGGGGCGAAGAGACGCTCACACTGGAAACCGGCAAGGTTGCCCGCCAGGCGGATGGCTCCGTGATCGCCACCCTGGGTGAAACCAGCGTCATGGCCAACGTGACCTTTGCCCGTCAGCAGAAGCCCGGCCAGGACTTCTTCCCGCTGACCGTCCACTACCAGGAAAAATACTATGCTGCGGGCAAGGTGCCCGGCGGCTTCTTCAAGCGCGAAGCGCGCCCGACCGAAAAAGAAACCCTGACCGCACGTCTGATCGACCGTCCGATCCGCCCGCTGTTCGTCCCCGGCTTCAAGAACGAAGTGCTGGTGATGTGCACCGTGCTGAGCCACGACCTGGTCAATGACCCGGACATCGTTGCGATGATCGCGGCCTCCGCCGCGCTGACCATCTCCGGCGCGCCGTTCATGGGCCCGATCGCCGGCGCCCGCGTCGGTTTCGTTGACGGCGAGTATGTGCTGAACCCGACCGTCGACGACATGCAGGATCTGCGCCTCAACCCTGAGCAGCGCCTGGACCTGGTTGTGGCCGGCACCAAGAACGCCGTGATGATGGTGGAATCGGAAGCCTACGAACTGACCGAAGCCGAAATGCTGGGCGCGGTGAACTTCGCGCATGAGCAGATCCAGCCGGTGATCGACCTGATCATTTCGCTGGCAGAAGAAGCCGCGAAAGAACCGTTCGACTTCCAGGCGCCGGATTACTCCGAGCTGTACGAGGCCGTGAAGGCCGCCGGCGAAGAGCAGATGCGCGCCGCCTTTGCGATCACCGACAAGCAGGAGCGCACCGCCGCTGTTGCCGCTGCCCGTGAAGCGATCAAGGAAGCGCTGAGCGAGGAACAGCTGGAAGACGCCAACCTCGGCTCTGCCATGAAAAAGCTGGAAGCCGGCATCCTGCGCGGCGACGTGGTGAAAGGCGGCAAGCGTATCGACGGCCGCGACACCACCACCGTGCGCCCGATCGTGGCCGAAACCGGCCTGCTACCGCGTACCCACGGTTCCGCCCTGTTCACCCGTGGCGAGACCCAGGGCCTGGTCGTGACCACGCTGGGCACCGGCGACGACGAGCAGTTCATCGATGCGCTGCATGGCAACTTCAAGTCCAACTTCCTGCTGCACTATAACTTCCCGCCGTACTCGGTTGGCGAAGTGGGCCGTGTCGGCTCCCCGGGCCGCCGCGAAATCGGCCACGGCAAGCTGGCCTGGCGCGCGCTGCAGGCAGTGCTGCCGGCTCCGACCGACTTCCCCTACACCATCCGTCTTGTTTCCGAGATCACGGAATCGAACGGCTCTTCTTCGATGGCTTCCGTCTGCGGCGGTTCGCTGTCGATGATGGACGCGGGCGTGCCGCTGAAAGCACCGGTTGCCGGTGTGGCGATGGGCCTGATCCTCGAGGACGACGGCTCCTACGCGGTCCTGACCGACATCCTGGGTGACGAAGACCACCTGGGCGACATGGACTTCAAGGTGGCGGGTACCGAAAACGGCATCACCTCGCTGCAGATGGACATCAAGGTTGCCGGCATCACCCCGGAAATCATGGAGAAAGCCCTGGCCCAGGCCAAGGATGGCCGTCTGCACATCCTGAACGAGATGGGCAAGGCCCTGTCCGAGACCAACGAGTTCTCGGTCCACGCCCCGCGCATCGAGACCATGCAGATCCCGACCGACAAGATCCGCGAAGTGATCGGCTCTGGCGGCAAGGTGATCCGCGAGATCGTCGAAGTGTCCGGCGCCAAGGTCGACATCAACGACGACGGCGTGATCAAGATCGCCAGCCCCAACGGCGACGCCATCCAGAAGGCCTATGACATGATCTATTCGATCGTGGCAGAGCCGGAAGAAGGCCAGATTTACACCGGTAAAGTCGTGAAGATCGTCGACTTCGGCGCCTTCGTAAACTTCTTCGGCAAGCGCGACGGCCTGGTGCATGTTTCCCAGATCGAAAACCGCCGCCTGAACCATCCTTCGGACGTTCTGAAGGAAGGCCAGGAAGTGAAGGTGAAGCTGCTGGGCTTCGACGACCGCGGCAAGGTCCGCCTGTCGATGAAGGTTGTCGATCAGGAAACCGGCGAGGAAATCGCGCCGGAGAAGAAAGAAAAGGCAGAGCAGGACTAATCCACCTCTGACCGTCCATAAACAGCCCGGGGCGCGCATAAGCCGTGCCCCGGGCTATTCAATTTCTGCCGGGACGCTCATGGACCAGCCTTTGAATTCCCGTATTTCCATTATCACGGTCACCTATAATTCGTCGGTGATTGTTGAAAACCTGCTGCGCTCCGTCCCGTCCGGGGTTCCCGTCGTACTCGTCGACAACGCGTCACGCGACGCGGAGGCAACCCGGGCCTTAGCCGCTGAACATGGCGCCCGCTTTCTTGCCAACTCTGAGAACCTGGGCTTTGGCCGCGCCTGCAATCAGGGTGCGGAGCAGGTCGGTACCGAGTTCCTGTTTTTCTTGAATCCGGACGCCGAGCTATTTCCGGACACGCTGGAACATCTGCTAGCTGCTGCGGATTCTCATCCCGAGGCCTCAGCCTTTAACACCCGCATCGTCAAAGGCGACGGTTCTCTGTTCTTCAAGCGTCGCAGCAAACTGATCCCGAAATCGCTCTGGCTGGGGCGCAGCGCTGCAAAACAGGATGGCGAGGTGCCGGTGTTGAACGGCGGCGCGCTGCTGGCGCGCCGGGCCGCATTCGAGCAGGTCGGCGGCTTTGATCCGGCGATTTTCCTGTTCCACGAAGATGACGACCTCAGCCTGCGTTTAAAGGCAAATTGCGGCCCGCTGCGGTATGTCTATGACGCGCAGGTCCGCCACCTCTTGGGTCATTCTACCGAGCGGTCTTCCAGGACTGCGGCGCTGAAAGCCTGGTACATGGGGCAATCGCGGGTATATGCCGCGCGCAAGCACGACCAGCCCTTTGGCTTCTCGCGTGCGTTCGCGGAAGCGGGGCTGCAGCTGGTCTCGCCCCTCAATCTGATTTCGGCGCGAAAACGGGCCAAGGCATGGTATTACTTCCGTGCCATCCTCAGCAGCCGCGGAAAGCAGAGCGCCGACAGGCAGCCGCCCTGGGTTTAGGACTACACGCGGAAAAGCCTGACGCTAGAAGCCAAAAAAAGAGGCCAAGGAAGATGAAACTGCCCCCGCTTTGGAAGATTACCAGAGAGCTGAAGCGCCCGTTGGCGCAGCTCAAGCTGTTGCCAAGCCGGATCGGCACTTATGTCTTCGGAAATAAGTACTACGACTGGTTCCTGGCCAAAAACTCCCGCTGCACCGAAGGCAGGGCGACACCCGGCTCGCGGATTGCCGTCTATCTGATCTTTCCCAGTCAGGGTGTTCTGGCATCCCATATCGAGGCCCTGAAGTACCTCATTTCAAGCGGTTATGCGCCATTGGTGGTGTCAAACCTGCCACTGCCGGAAGCAGACCGCGACCAGGTTCTGGATTACTGCTGGCTGTGCCTGGAACGGCCTAATTACGGCTATGACTTTGGCGGTTACCGCGATGGCATCCTGCTGGCCCGGGAAAAGGCTGCGCAGATCGACCGTCTGGTACTGCTTAACGATTCCTCCTGGTTCCCTCTGCCGGGGGCGCAGGACTGGCTCGCCGAAGCAGAAAAGACCGGGCTGGATTTTACCGGGGCGGTGTCGAATTACGGCCACCCCCGTGTCGATCCCGAGAATTTCCGCAGCATCCGGTGGAACTACACCACGTCGCACCGGAACTTCCATTACTGCTCCTTTGCGCTGATGATGTCGGGCCGGCTTATGGCAGATCCGCAGTTCATCAAATTCTGGGAACGGTTCCCGTTGACCAGCGACAAGAAGGTGACGGTGCGCCGCGGCGAGATCGGCCTCAGTCAATGGATCACTTCCAGCGGCTACTCGCATGGGATGACGAGCGACCCAAGTGATCTGGATCAGCGCCTCGCCGGGCTTTCGCATGAGGAGATCAAGGCCGCCGTGCGCGGAGCGGTGTTTCTGGACCGCCCCCGTCTAGATACGCTGCGGGAACAGCTTCTGGCAGCAGACGCCCCCGCCGGGGACCTGGTGGCCTTTTTGCTGACTGCGGTTGCTATCCAAGGCGCAAGCTACGTGCAGCCGGACTTGATGCGGCAGCTGCATGGTGCGGCATTCCTGAAGAAATCGCCTTGCTGGCTGGACGAGAAAGGATCGGCAATAACGATCCGGTTCGCCAGAAGACTTGGCGGTGACTTTGGTGCGGTTGTTGCCCGCGAAGCCGAGACGCTGCGCCGCGAGAAGGCTCCGGACTTCCCGCCGGTCTGACATCCGGCCCTTTGACCGGCGCACGGCAGCTGCGCAGGGATATCCGCGCAGCCGCTTCGAGCAGCAACTATTCCGGTGCCTTTGTCTTGCGGAGGTAGGGGAAAACAGTCTCGAATTCGCCGAATTTCGCTTTGGCTTCCTCGTTGGAAACAGCCGGCGGAATAATCACATCTTCGCCCGGAACCCAGTTCGCCGGGGTGGCGACTCCTTTGCCAATCGACATTTGCAGCCCGTCCAATGCCCGCAGGATCTCGGCAAAGTTGCGGCCCACGGTCATCGGATAGGTCATGCTGAGCTTCAGCTGCTTGTCCGGGCCGATGATGAAGACAGAGCGCACCGTGGCGCTGTCTGCAGGCGTCCGTCCGTCAGGCAGATAGGCTTCGGCAGGCAGCATGTCGAACGCTTTGGACACCGTCAGTCCGTCGTCGGCGATGATCGGGAAACCGGGGGCAGCCTTGCCGTATTCCTCGATATCCTTCTTCCACTTTTTGTGGTCCTCGACGCCGTCGACAGAAACGCCGATCACCTTGGTGTTGCGCTTGGTCCATTCGTCGCCCAGCTGTGCAACAGCTGAGAATTCTGTGGTGCAGACCGGGGTGAAATCTTTGGGGTGGGAGAACAGAATCGCCCAGCTGTCGCCGATCCAGTCATGGAAAGAAATGGTGCCCTGATCCGTTTCCGCGGTGAAATCGGGGACCGTGTCGTTAATGCGCAAACCCATGGCGGTGTCTCCTTGTCAGTGAAATATTGAGTCGTCTTGACTGATACCTAAGTACTTTAACGCAACGATAAAGCCACCGTACAAGGAAACCGCAAATTATCGTCTCCTCAGGCGGCTGGCAGCTGCCGCAGATGAACATTGACAGTGCACGCGATAATTTGATCAAATTATGCGTAAATCTCCTTGCCCACTCTAAAGTGCAGTGACAGAGTGGCGGCGAAACCGGCAAACCGGGACAAGAAACACCTCTGAATTGGGAGTTCCCAGATGATCGAGAAACGCGACTTTTACATCAACGGCCAGTGGGTCGCCCCTTCTGCCGCCAACGATTTCGAGGTGATCAACCCCTCGACCGAAGAACCCTGCGCAGTGATCTCGCTGGGCTCTGAAGCCGACACCAACGCTGCCGTGGCGGCGGCCAAGGCGGCCCTGCCGGGCTGGATGGCCACCCCGGTGGCTGAGCGCATCGCATTGGTCGAGAAACTGATCGATGTCTACGAGGCCCGCGCCGAGGACCTGGCTCAGGCGATGTCGCTGGAAATGGGCGCGCCGATCGACATGTCGCGCACTTCGCAGGTGGGCGCCGGCAGCTGGCACCTGCGCAACTTCATCGCCGCGGCCAAGGAGTTTCCCTTTGACGCGCCGCTGAACGACCGCAGCCCCAACGACCGCATCATTCACGAGGCGGTGGGCGTCTGCGCCCTGATTACGCCCTGGAACTGGCCGATGAACCAGGTGACGCTCAAGGTCGGCGCTGCGGCGGTGGCCGGCTGCACCATGGTGCTGAAACCGTCCGAGCAGAGCCCGCTCAACGCGATGATCTTTGCCGAGCTGATGGACGAGGCCGGCTTCCCGGCAGGTGTCTTCAACCTGGTGAACGGCGACGGCCCGGGCGTCGGCTCGCAGCTGACCACCCATCCGGACGTGGACATGATCTCGTTCACCGGTTCCACCCGCGCAGGCATCGCGATCACCCAGGCTGCCGCGCCGACGCTGAAGAAAGTGGATCTGGAACTGGGCGGCAAAGGCGCCAACGTGATCTTTGAAGATGCCGACGAAAAGGCCGTGAAGCGCGGCGTGCTGCACATGATGCAGAACACCGGCCAGAGCTGCAACGCGCCCAGCCGGATGCTGGTGCAGAACAGCATCTATGACCGGGTGGTCGCCGAGGCGGCGGAAGTGGCCGCCAAGGTCGAGGTCGGCCCGGCAGACCAGCAGGGCCGCCATATCGGCCCGGTGGTGAACGAGATGCAGTGGAACAAGATCCAGGACCTGATCCAGAAAGGCATCGACGAAGGCGCCAGGCTGGTGGCCGGCGGCACCGGCCGCCCGGACGGGCTGAACAAGGGCTACTACGTGAAGCCCACGGTCTTTGCCGATGTGAACAACCAGATGACCATCGCGCGCGAGGAGATCTTTGGCCCGGTGCTGTCGATCATTCCATTTGAATCTGAGGAAGAAGCCATCGGGATTGCCAATGACACGCCCTATGGCCTGACCAACTATGTGCAGACCCAGGACGGCGCCCGCGCCAACCGCATGGCCCGCGCGCTGCGTTCCGGTATGGTGGAAATGAACGGCAAATCCCGCTCGGCCGGGTCGCCCTTCGGCGGCATGAAACAGTCCGGCAAGGGCCGTGAGGGCGGCAAATGGGGTATCGAGGATTTCCTGGAAGTGAAAGCCGTGGGCGGCTGGGCAGCCGACTAAGCCCTTCGCTTTGGACGTAACGGAGAGCCGCCCCTCGGGGCGGCTTTCTTTTTTCCAGATGTGTTCAGGAAGGGGTGGTGCTCCCGCGCCCTCAAGCCCCCCGGCTGCGCCGGGCTGCCTTCGGACTTGGGCGTGGCCCGTGCTGCGCACGGGCAAGCGGTCATGAGATCAGAAAAAGGCTCTAAGCAGGCAGATTGCAGCGATTCCGGCGCCCATGGTCAGCGGCAGGCTGCGGGTGATCAGTGCCACAATCAGCGCGGCAGTCCCAGCCGCCCATTCCTGCGGCCCGCCCTGCATCAGCAGATAGGTGACCAGCGACAGGATCAGGCAGCCCGGCAGTGCCTGCAGCCCGCGCGCCCAGGGGCCGTGGTCCGGCAGCCGCCGGCCCAGCAGATAGCCCGAAAGCCGCACGGCAAAGGTCGCCATTGCCAAGCCAGTGATCAGCGTCCACGTCTCAGTCATGGCCAAATGCTCCGGCGACGGCCGCACCGCTGACGCCGCCTAGGATAAGTGTCCAGGTGGGATCCAGCGGGGCCAGCAAACCTGCAAGCAATACGATGGCAACGGATCCGGCCCACGGCAGCAGCATGGCGTTGCCGCTCCATAAGGAGCGCAAGATGGCGATAAAGGCAGCGGTAAAGGCAAAGTCCATGCCCAAGGCGCGCGGTTCCGGTACGGCCGCCGCGAACCCCGCACCTGCTACCGTGGCCAGAACCCAGATCGCGACCAGCGCCAATCCACCGCCCACCAGATACCAGTAGCCCGCAGGCCGGCCGCGGGCGCGCATGGCGTGCATCAGCGCCCAGTTCTCATCCGTTGCCAGATGCACCCCCAAGAGGATCTGCCACCAGGGCCGCCCGGCCAGTTCATCCCGCAATGAGGCCGTGATCAGCAACAGCCGGAGGTTCAGCGCAAGTCCCGCCAGCAGGGCAGTGCCCGCCCCGGCGCCTGCCACCAGCCGCTCGACCGCGATGATTTGCGAGGACCCGGCAAAGACAATGGTTCCCATCACCCCTGTCTGCAGCCCGCTCATCTGCGCCTGAGCGGCCAAAAGGCCAAAGGCCAAGCCGTAGACGGCGACGCCGATTGCCAGCGGCAGGATGTCCCGCAACCCGGCCAGCAGCTGGCCGCGGGCAGGGGGCAGTGAAGATATGTCCTGAACGGTCATTGCAAGGCTCCTCTGGAAAAAGGCAGGGCGTTCATTTAAACCGAATGCGAGGCTTCTATATCGAACGAATGGATTGTTCGTCAAGGCGAACGATGGGATGAAAAAATGAACACATCAGCGCCCCACAAGATGATAGCCGCGGCCATCCAGCGCGAACGCAGCCGCGCGGGAAAGTCGCTGTCGGCACTCGCGGCCGAGGCAGGAATTGCGAAATCGACCCTGTCTCAGCTGGAGGCAGGCAATGGAAACCCCAGTGTAGAGACTCTTTGGGCACTGGCCGCAGCGCTGGATATCCCGCTGAGCCTGCTGTTTGAGACCGAGGCGCCCGCCACAAAGCTGATCCGCGCAATCGAAGGAGAGGTGCTGGAGTCAGAACAGTCGGATTTCGCCGCGGTCCTGCTGTCGCGCAGCCCGCCGAATGTGCGCCGGGATGTCTACCGCGTGGTGATGCAGCTGGGAGAGATCCGCCGCGCCCAGCCGCATCCGCGCGGCACCGTGGAGCATATGCTGGTCTGTTCCGGTCAGATGCGGGCCGGGCCGGAAGGGCAGGAGGAACTGCTGTATCCCGGTGACTACTACACCTTTCCGGGAGACCATCCGCATACCTATGAGGCGAAGCGGGCCGACACGATGTTCCTGATGGTGATGGAGGCGCCCTGACCGGCGCCCTCAGAAATCGGACTTCACCCGGAACTTCAGCGACTCGCCGCTATCGGGGTGCTTAATCCGCAACTCCTCGGAATGCAGCATCAGCCGCGGATGCTCCAATGCCGCGCCGGTTGCATAAAGCGGGTCGCCCAGGATCGGGTGGCCCAGTGACAGCATATGCACCCGCAATTGGTGCGAACGCCCGGTCTTGGGGGTCAGCCGCACCCGTGTGGCATTGTCCTCATACTTCATCACCCGCCAGTCGGTGACGGCGGGTTTGCCGGTTTCATGGCAGACCATCTGCTTGGGCCGGTTCGGCCAGTCGACGATCAGCGGCAGATCTACGGTGCCGCTGCGCGGTTCCAGCCGGCCAGCCACCCGCGCGACATATGCTTTCTTGGCGGTGCGCTTTTCAAATTGCATCGACAGATGCCGCTGCGCATGGGGGGTGAGGCCAAACACCATCACGCCGGAGGTGTCGCGGTCGAGCCGGTGCACCAGCAGCGCCTCAGGGAACACCGCCTGAATGCGGCTGATCAGGCAATCGGCCAGATGCTCCCCGCGCCCCGGCACTGACAACAGGCCGGCAGGCTTGTTCACCGCCAGCAGCTCTGCGTCGTGGTGCAGGATCTCCAGCGGGTCCTGCGGCGGGGTGTATTCGCTTGATACGGCCATGACCGATTGCCTACTGCGGGATCCTGGCGAGGGCAAGCAGTCCCGCGCCGCTTTCCCGCTTGCCTGGTCTTTGCTAAATTGACACTGTCCCGGCGATCCGGTAACCGGCGCGCCTCACGTACACATGGGGACGATGCATGGCACGCAAACGCAAAGGGCGCGATATTTCCGGCTGGCTGGTGGTGGACAAGCCCGCGGGGCTGACCTCGACCGCGGTTGTGAACAAGGTGCGCTGGGCGCTGGAGGCCAAGAAGGCCGGCCATGCGGGCACCCTGGACCCGGAGGCAACCGGCGTTCTAGCGGTGGCACTTGGCGAAGCGACCAAGACCGTTCCCTATATCACCGATGCCTTGAAGGCCTATACTTTCACCGTGCGGCTGGGGCAGGCGACCAATACCGATGATGCCGAGGGCGAGGTGATTGCCGAAAGCGCCGAACGCCCCACCGATGAGCAGATCAAGGATGCGCTGCTGCCCTTCCTGGGTGAGATCATGCAGGTGCCCCCCAAGTTCTCCGCGGTGAAGATTGACGGCCAGCGCGCCTACAAGCTCGCCCGTGATGGTGAGGATGTGGAGATCGAAGCCCGCCCGCTGTGGGTCGAGGAGCTGATCATGCTGGACCGCCCGGACGCGGACCACGTGGTGCTGGAAATGACCTGCGGCAAAGGCGGCTACGTGCGTTCGATCGCCCGTGACCTGGGCGCGGCGCTGGGCTGCCATGGCCATGTCAAGGAACTGCGCCGGATCTGGTCCGGTCCCTTTGATGCGGCTGAGGACGGGATTTCGCTGGAGGAGATCGACCGTCTGGCGCGCACGCCGGAGCTGGACGCCTACCTGCGCCCGCTGGAGGAAGGACTGGCTGATTTGCCTGAGGTGAAATGCACCCCCGAAGGCGCAGTCCGGCTGCGCAACGGCAACCCGGGCATGGTAATGCCCAGCGATGAAGTTGAATACGGCGATGAGGCCTGGGCCTCGCTCGACGGCCAGGCGGTGGCAGTTGGCGTCTATAAATCGGGCACCCTGCATCCCAGCCGGGTCTTCAATCAGGACACAAGCGCCGGTTAACAAGGTGTGACTTTTTGGGTCAGCAGCTGTGACCGGATGTTTCGCGCGCGAAACATTCGGACAGCAGCGCTGACCTATTGCCCTGCGCGGTCGTTGCGGTCCGGACTAGACTGCACCGGCTGTTCCGTATTCCCCGAACACAGAGTAATACTCTTGTGCGGTCAGGATGATAGCTGCTTGCCTGCCCTCCACGGCGCTGATTGTATTTCCCGCCGCATCCCTCCAGCGGTCTTCATCCGTAGAATAGTCGTCGTGGAAGGCAATGCTGATCTCTGACTGGTCGCCTGGCAATGCCGAGACAGCAATGCCGTCCATGGCGATCAGGGTGCTGTCCTCGTCCGCTCCACCTGACAGGGTGTCGGCACCGCTTTGGCCAAAGATCAAATCATCGCCTGCGGTGCCGTCCAGTGTGTCGCCGCCCGATGTGCCGCGGATCGCATCCAGGGTGAACGGCGCGGTTCCGCCGGGACCTTCAAAGCGCACGGTGCGGTCAACGTCGCCCCCCGGGTCAGAAAATCCACTTGCAGAGTTTCACCTTCATCCAGGGAAACGCCCGGCAGGGTCAGGATCGTTTGGTTGTTGAGGGTGTCGATATAGCGCAGGCCGGTGCCGTCTTCGGCCTCGATCAGCTCGACGTAACCGGAGTGATAGGGCGTCAGGGCCAGCCGGTCGGCACCCAGTTCAAAATCCTCGATCAGCGTGTGACGGCTGCCCTCATCGCCCAGGACAAAGCGGTCTGCCCCCGCGCCGCCCCGGGCGGTATTGTCCGCACCCAGATGCAATTCATCATCGCCGTTGCCGCCGGCCAGCAGATCCAGGTCGCCGGCATTGCCCGTCAGCGTGTCGTTTCCATCCCCGCCGTCCAGCACGTCGTCTGTTCCCGCGGTGCCGGACAGTTGGATGGATTGGGGTTGCGGGTCTGGTTCAACCGGAGTGTCCGGTTCCGCCGGTCCGGCGGTTTCTTGGCCGGAGTTTTCTGCTCTGTCAAAGCCAACTGCTATGGCGGAGCCTGCAAGTGCAAGGAAGATAAGAAGTTCCATGTCGCTCAGGTCAAAAAAATCAAAGCCTCCGCGGTAAAAATGCGCCTACGTTTCTGCTGCAGGTTGCGAGAAACCTGCTTGGATCGCAACCTGTGCCGGTCTAGTAACGCCGCCATGATCATCCGCAGCCATACCAAGGGCGATGCGCCCTCGACCGCCGTTTATTCCGACTGCGAAACCTACCGCTACAGCCTGACCCGGGTTTGGGAACCGGCCGGGCCGCGGGTGATGTTCGTGATGCTGAACCCTTCGACCGCAACCGAGGTGCAGAACGATCCCACCATCGAACGCTGCGAGCGGCGCGCCCGGGCACTGGGGTTCGGCGGGTTCCGGGCCACCAACATCTTTGCCTGCCGGGTGACCGACCCGCGGGAGATGCGCAGGCTGCAGGCGCCGGAGGGGCCGGACAACATGGCCGCCATCCTTGTAGGCATGGAGTGGGCGAATATGGTGATCTGCGCCTGGGGTACCCATGGCGAACATCGCGGCCAGGGCGCACGGGTGGAAAGCACGCTGCGGGAAACGGGCAAACCGCTCCATCACCTTGGGCTCAGCAAGGCGGGTCATCCGAAGCATCCTTTGTACATCGCCTACAGCCAGCAGCCTCAGCCGTGGCATGCGGGCACCGGGTCCTGAACTCAAATACCCGTTAACCGATGTTCCCGTTTTGTTTTGTCATTCAGCGTGCAGCATGAGAGTGTGTATTTGTTTGATTTTGTGTCTTCGGGTTGAGTGGCGATGCTGTGGCTGGCGAGCATGTTGGGACTGATGGCGGTGGGCGGAGCCGTCCTGGCGGAGACCGGGACCGATGAGGATGAGGGCAGCAGCGCCCCGTCCGGCCCTGAGGCGGAGGGTGACGGTCTGGACGGCGGCTTCATCGAGCCCGGCGGCGAAGCGGGGGCAGACGGGGGCAGCGCGGAGTCAGCAGGCACGGAAGATGGCGAAACTCTGACGGGCACCGAATACGGCGATGTGCTGGCAGGCAGCGGCCAGGCCGACAGCATCAGCGGCGGCGGCGGTGATGACCAGATCGGCGGGTATGGCGGGGAAGACTGGCTGGAGGGCGGATCCGGCAGCGATGTGCTGCACGGCGGTGCCGGAGATGACAGCCTGTTTGGCGGTGCAGATGAGGACCTGCTGCATGGCGAAGACGGAGATGACGTCCTGCAAGGCGGGGAAGGCGGTGACACACTGTACGGGCATTTCGGCAATGACAGCCTGCTGGGCGGCGGCGGCGCGGATGTGCTGCATGGCGGCCGGGAGGAGGATTGGCTGGAAGGCGGAGACGGCGCGGATTCGCTGCATGGCAATGACGGCGACGACAGCCTGACTGGCGGCGCCGGTGAAGATGCGCTGTTCGGCGGCACCGGCAATGACGTGGTATCCGGCGCCGGGGATGGCGCTGACCAGGATTTTGTTAACGGCGGTGATGGTGATGACACGCTGATCGCCGGGGCAGGTGATGTGCTCACCGGCGGCGCAGGTGCCGATCTCTTTGCAGCGGGCAGTTGGACCGGCACTGCCGGAGCCGTGCAGCTGATGGATTATGATGCCGCAGAGGACCAGCTGGTGCTGGTCTGGGACTTCGAGGGCGGTACGGAACCGCAGGTGGTGGTGCAGCAGAATCCGGAAGCTGAAGATGAGCAGCTGATACTTGTGAACGGGGAACCAGTGTTGCGGGTCTCGGGCGCATTAGGCCTGACCGTGGCCGACCTGGTGCTGATCGACACTGCATCGGCTGCGGCGGCCGGAATGCTGCCGCAGTAGGCTGGACAGATGATACCGGATCGCCTCACATAGGCTTTGCCTTTGCAGCGGAAACAGCTTATACGCCCGCATCTGCCGCGATTCTGCGGCAGGTATCTCCATGGGCCTGTGCTGGACGACATCCCGGCCTGAGCCATCCACTCTAACCTTATGAAGGAGACCCCGATGTCGATCACTGCGGAAGAAAAAACGCGCCTGATGAAAGAATTCGCAACCAAGGACGGCGACACCGGTTCCCCGGAAGTCCAGGTTGCAATCCTGACCTCGCGCATCAACACCCTGACTGAGCACTTCAAAACCCACAAGAAGGACAACCACGGCCGCCGTGGCCTCCTGAAAATGGTTGCTCAGCGCCGCAAGCTGCTGGACTACACCAAAGGCAAGGATGAGGCCCGTTACCAGGACCTGATCAAGCGCCTGGGCATCCGCCGCTAATCCGCGCATATCCGGATTTTCTGCGCCCGTTCCGAAAGGAGCGGGCGTTTTCTTTTCTTTCAGTGGCGTCAAGCGCGCGAAGTGCTCCCGCGCCCGCAGGCCCCCCGGCTGCGCCGGGCAGCTCTTGGCCTTGGGCGTGGCGCGTGCTGCGCACGGGCGGTTGCTGCCTGCGGCAATGCAGGCCTTTGCGGGCCCGTGGCCGGTTTGCAAACGAAACGCCGCCCCGGATGGAGCGGCGTTTTGTCTTTGCCGGAAGCGGCGCGGGTTATTCCCCGTAGGGCACCCAGATGTTCTTGATCTCAGTGGCCTCCTGCAGGAAGCGCTTTGTCCGGTCCTGCATCCAATCGGCTGCGGTGCCGTTGTTGACCCAGGTGCGCTTCAGGTTGCCTGCGGAAGCCGCCTCGATTGATGCCGACAGATCAGAGGAGGAGAAGCTCCAGACTGCGTCCACGTTTAAGTGCGCGGCCAGCGGTGTCGCCAGCTCCGCATGGCTGCCGGTCAGGATGTTGACCACACCGCCGGGCACGTCCGAGGTGTCCAGAACCTGGTAGAAATCGGTTGCAGCCAGAGGGAAGGGCTCGGAGGCCACCAGCACCACCCGGTTGCCCATGGCAATGGCCGGCGCCATCACCGAGACCAGACCCAGCAGCGGCGCCTCATCCGCGCAGAGCGCGCCGATCACGCCAACCGGCTCCTTCATCGCCAGCGCCACGCCGTGGATCGGAACGCCATGCACCTGGCCGTCGTATTTGTCGGCCCAGGCCGCGGCGGAGAACAGGCGCTGGATCGAGGCCCCGACCTCTGCTGCGCCGCCCTTCTTGCCTGTCATTGCGTCGATGCGGGCTGCAAACTCGTCCGCACGGGCGGAGAGGTTCTCGCCGATGTAGTAAAGGAGCTGCGCCCGCAGGTGGCCGGTGGTTTTGGACCACTTGCCTGCACCCGCCGCGGCCTCAACAGCGTTGCGGACATCCTTGCGGTTGGCGAGGCCGGCATGGCCGAGCAGTGCGCCGGACTTGCCATAGATGGCCTGGCTGTAGCCGCCATCCGGGCGTGCCTGCTTGCCGCCAACGTAGAGCTTGGCGGTGCGGTCCAGCGGGTCGACGGGGGCGCCACTGCCGGCAAACGCATCAACTTTGGCCAGTTGCTTGGCCTTGGATTTCGGACGGGTATAGGCAGCAAGACCCTCCCAGCCGCCTTCGCGCCCGAAGCCGCTTTCGCGCACACCCCCGAAACCGGCAGCAGCGTCGAACATGTTGGTGCCGTTGATCCAGACCACGCCGGCGGCCAGTTGCGGCGCCATGTCGAGCGCGAGGTTCACGTTCTCGCTCCAGACGGTCGCAGCCAACCCGTAACGGGTGTTGTTGGCCAGCTCCACGGCTTCCGCCGGGGTGCGGAAGGTGCAGGAGACCAGCACCGGGCCAAAGATCTCCTCCTGCATCAGCGGATCGGCGGGCGACAGGCCCTCGATCAGCGTCGGCGGGTAGAAGCAGCCGCCTTCGGGCATTTCGACACGTGCCTGATGCATGGTGCCCGCCCGGTTGGCCGCAACCATGCAGCTGATGGTGTCGAGCTGCACGGGATCCACCACGGCACCCACGTCGATGCATTTGTCGAGCGGGTTGCCGACGCGCAGCCCGTCCATGCGGGCCTTGAGCTTGGTATGGAACCGGTCCGCAATGCCCTCTTGCACCAGCAGGCGCGAGCCGGCGCAGCAGACCTGGCCCTGGTTGAACCAGATCGCATCCACCAGACCTTCGATGGCGGAGTCAATGTCGGCGTCGTCAAAGACGATGTAGGGGGACTTGCCGCCCAACTCGAGAGTCAGTGCCTTGCCGCTGCCTGCGGTGGCTTCGCGGATCTTGCGGCCGACAGAGGTGGAGCCGGTGAAGGCGATCTTGTCCACATCCGCTGCGGTGATCATCCCGCCCACGGCGCCGTCGCCTGTGACGATGTTGACCACGCCCCTGGGCAGGCCCGCCTGGCGGCAGATGTCGGCGAACAGCAGCGCTGTAAGGGAGGTGTATTCCGCCGGTTTCAGCACCACGGTGTTGCCCATGGCGATGGCCGGGGCGATTTTCCATGCGAGCATCAGAAGCGGGAAGTTCCACGGGATGATCTGGCCGCAGACGCCCAGGGCCTCGGCATCCGGCAGTTCGCTGTTCATCAGCTGGGCCATGCCGGCGTGATAATAGAAATGCCGCTGCGCGAGGGGGATGTCGATGTCGCGGCTCTCGCGGATCGGTTTGCCGTTGTCCAGCGTTTCAAGCACTGCAAACAGGCGGGAATGCTTCTGCAGCAGGCGCGCGATGGCATAGAGGTATTTGGCGCGGCCAGCGCCGCCAAGTCCGGCCCAGCCGCCCTGCGCCTTGCGGGCGGCTTCAACCGCAGCATCCACATCGGCCTGCGAGGCTTGGGTCAGGGTGGCCAGCACCTCGCCGGTGGCCGGGTTCCTGCTGTCAAAGCCGTCGCCGGGCGCGGTGAACTCACCGTTGATGAAATGTCCGAACCGGCTGCCCTGATCAACCAGCCAGGCCAGTGCCTCAGCTGCGCTTTCGGGGGCGGGGCCGTAGTCCATGGTGTCGAAAATCTCTTTGATGGTCATGTGTCCAGCCCTCAACCCATCGCGTGGCGGTAGCCGGCGGAGTATGCTCCGGTGACATGGTGTTCCAGCTGGCGCTCGATGTCGCCCAAGAGCGAGGAGGCGCCAAAGCGGAACAGGTCGGGCTGCAGCCAGCGGCCGCCCAATTCGTCTTTCATCAGGGCCAAGTATACCAGCGCGTCCTTGGCCTTGGAGATGCCGCCTGCGGGCTTGTAGCCGACGCGGTAGCCGGTACGTTCATAGTAGTCGCGGATCGCCCGGATCATCACCAGTGAGACGGGCAGGGTGGCGTTGACGCTTTCCTTGCCTGTGGAGGTCTTGATGAAATCGGCCCCCGCCATCATGCAGACCAGCGAGGCACGCGCCACGTTGCGTAAGCTGCCCAGCTCGCCGGTGGCCAGGATTGCCTTCACATGGGCTTCGCCGCAGGCCTGACGGAAGGCTTTCATTTCGTCGTAAAGCTCTTGCCAGTTGCCCTGCAGCACATGGCGGCGGGTGATCACGATGTCGATTTCCTCGGCGCCGTCCTTGACGCTTTCCTCGATCTCCGCCAGCCGCAGTCGGAACGGCGACAAGCCGGCCGGAAAACCGGTTGAGACCGCGGCAACAGGGATGCCGGTGCCTTCCAGCGCGTTGACGGCGGTTGGGATCATGTCGTGATAGACGCACACTGCGCCGGTGGTCAGGCCCTCCATGCCCAGCGTGCGAAGGAGGCCGGAACTGACCGGCTGCCGCGCCTTGGCGCACAGGCGGCGGACGCGGCCCTCGGTGTCGTCACCGGACAGGGTGGTGAGGTCAATGAGGCTGATGGCTTTCAGGAGCCATGCGGCTTGATGGTCTTTCTTGACGCTGCGGCGGCCCGGAAGGGTGGCGCAGCGGCGTTCGATGGCCGAGGTGTTGGCCTGCACGGCAGCTACCCAGTCCAGGTCGAGCTCCATGCCCGGGTTGCGCGGCTCGGCCAGCTGCGGCAGCTGCGCGCTTCGTTCGGCGATTTGGCTTTCCATTCGGGGAGTCCTCAGAAGAGTTCCGTGCGAAAGTCGCACGGGTGCGGCATCTTGGCAAGCGAGCGGCCCGGCAGACCGGCATATTTTTTGACTAAGTGGACAAAAATGCATGGCAAGGGGGCTGGGGAGGCGGAATACCGCGAGGCGCAAGGCCTGCAAGCGGCCTTCCTATCCCGAAACGCCGGCGTTGGGCGGGTGCGCATTCCTGTGGCAGAATCGCGCACACATGCTAAATTTAGCGGTATGAGCAGTGCAGAACCCCATATCCGCGAAAAAATAGTGTCAGACGGCCGACCGGTCATCCGCCAGCTGGACGACAGCGCCATCAACCGGATTGCTGCTGGCGAGGTAGTGGAACGCCCCGCCTCAGCGGTCAAGGAACTGGTGGAAAACGCCATAGACGCCGGCGCAACACGGATCACTGTGGAGATCTCCGATGGCGGCAAAACGCTGATCCGGGTGACCGACGACGGCTGCGGCATGACGCCTGAGGACCTGCCGCTGGCGCTGAGCCGCCATGCGACCTCTAAGATCGATGGCTCCGACCTGCTGAATATCCACACCTTCGGCTTCCGGGGCGAGGCGCTGCCAAGCTTGGGCGCTGTCGGGCGGCTGACCATCACCAGCCGGGCAGCGGGCCATGAAGCGGCGCAAATCCGGGTGTCGGGCGGCAAGCTGGAACCGGTGAAGCCGGCGGCTCTGCGCACAGGCACCATTGTCGAGCTGCGCGACCTGTTCTTTGCAACGCCTGCCCGGCTCAAGTTCATGCGAACCGACCGGGCCGAAGCGCAGGCGATCGGGGACACGGTGAAACGGCTGGCGATGGCGGAACCCTCGGTGGGCTTTACTCTGCGCGACGTCTCGGGCGGCGGCGAGGGGCGGGTCACCTTCCGGGCTGATCCGCTGTCCGGCGACTTGTTCGATGCGCTGCACGGGCGGCTGGCCTCGGTGCTCGGGCGGGAGTTTGCCGAGAACGCGCTAAAGATCGACGCCACCCGTGAGGGTATCCGGCTGTACGGCTATGCGGCGCTGCCGACCTATTCGCGCGGTGCGGCAGTAGCGCAATTCCTGTTCGTGAACACCCGGCCGGTGAAGGACAAGATGCTGACTGGTGCCTTGCGGGCGGCGTATTTCGATTTCCTCAGCCGCGACCGTCACCCGGCGGCGGCGCTGTTCATCGATTGCGATCCGCAGCTGGTTGACGTGAACGTGCATCCGGCCAAGTCCGAGGTGCGGTTCCGCGATCCGGGGCTGGCGCGGGGGCTGATCGTCTCTTCCCTGCGCCATGCGCTGGCGGAAGCCGGGCATCGCGCCTCGACCACCGTGGCAGGTGCCACGCTGGGGGCGATGAAGGCGGAGCAGCCCACCGCCAGCGGCGCGCCGCGGGTCTATCAGATGGACCGGCCCTCCTATGGCGCGCGTTCGGCATCTTATGCGGCGCAGCAGCCGGAAAGCTTTGCGCCCGCGCCCGCCTATCAGCCCCCGGCGTCTCCAGGCTTTGCAGAGCTGGCGGGCGCTTACAGCGGCCGGGTGACAGAAACGCCGGAGGCCCCGATGGCCCCGGGTCAGTCCTCGGATGCGCCAGAAGCCGCCGCGCCCGGGGCCGAAGCCCTGCCGCTTGGCGCGGCGCGCGGCCAGGTGCATGAAAACTACATCATCGCCCAAACCGCCGACGGCATGGTGATTGTCGATCAGCACGCCGCGCATGAGCGGCTGGTCTATGAAAAGCTGAAGAAGCAGGTGGCCGAAAACGGTGTCGCGGCACAGGCCCTGCTGATCCCGGAGATCGTCGAGCTGAGCGACAATGACTGCGCCTGCCTCTTGGGCGTGGCAGACGAACTCTCGAAGTTTGGCCTCGGCATCGAGGCGTTTGGCGGCAATGCCATTGCGGTGCGGGAAACTCCGGCGATTTTGGGCGAAGTCAACGCCGAGGCGATGATCAAGGACATCCTGGACGAGTTGTCGGACCAGGGCGAAAGCCAGCTTGTCCAAGCGCGGGTGGAAGCGATCCTAAGCCGGGTTGCCTGCCACGGTTCGATCCGTTCTGGCCGCCGGATGCGGGGGGAGGAGATGAATGCGCTTTTGCGGGAAATGGAGGCAACACCCCATTCCGGCCAGTGCAACCATGGCCGGCCGACCTACGTGGAACTGAAACTGGCAGATATCGAGCGCCTGTTCGGGCGCACATGAACAAGAACCCCCGGTAAAGGGAGGACGAGCAGTGACACTGGAACAGGCCCAATGGGCTATCTATGCGCTGGCGGGACTGGCCGCCATTCTTGCGCTGGCTGGCCTGCGGCTGCGCGGAACGGCGCGGCAGCTGGAGCAGATGAACGCGGATCAGCGCAGCCACATCGCCGGGCTGAGGGCTGAGGTGGCGCGGCTGCCGGAACTGACGGATGAACTGGCCACCCTGCGCCGCACCAGCGAGAACGAGCGCGCCGCGCGCTATCAGGCGGAGGCTCAGGTGCAGGCTTTGAAAGCGGAGCATGCGGCACGGCTGGAAGAGCTCAATCACATGAACCAGCAGATGGAGCACAAGTTTGCCGCGCTGGCCAATGGTGTGCTGAAGCAGAATTCCGAAAGCTTCCTGAGCCTGGTCAGCGAACGCTTTCAGGCGCACAGCAAGACAGCGGACGCGGACCTGGCCAAGCGCCATGCGGCGATCGAAAGCCTGGTGAAGCCCTTGGATCAGAAACTGGGCCAGTTCGGCGAGCGGATCAAGGAGATCGAGCAGGCCCGCAACGAAGCCTACGGTGCGATCCAGGCGCAGGTGAAGCACTTGGCCGAGGGCCAGGCGGCGCTGGGCGGCGAAACCCGCAAGCTGGTGCAGGCGCTGCGGGCGCCCAAGACCCGCGGCCGCTGGGGCGAGATGCAGCTGCGCCAGGTGTTCGAGATGGCCGGCATGGCCGAACACGTGGATTACGAGCTGGAGAAGAGCGTCGGCACCGATGAGGGCCTGCGCAGGCCTGATGCTGTGGTGCGCATTCCCGGCGGCAAGAGCATTGTGGTGGATGCCAAGACACCGCTGGAGGCCTATCTGGACGCGCTGGAGGCGGAGACGCCGGATCAGCAGCAGGCGGCACTTGCCCGTCATGCAAACCATGTGAAGACCCATGTGCGCCAGCTGTCCTCTAAATCTTATCAAAGCGCCCTCGGCGAGACGCCTGATTTCGTGGTGATGTTCATCCCCGGCGAGACCTTTGTCTCCGCCGCGGCCGAAGCCGATCCGGGGTTGATCGAGTACGCCTTTGAAAACAAGGTTTTGATTGCGACCCCGACCACGCTGATGGCGCTGGTCAAGTCGATCGCCTATGGCTGGCAGCAGGAGAAGATGGCGGAAAACGCGGTCGAAGTTCAGAAAACCGCCAAGGAGTTGTATGACCGGCTGGCGACCTTCTCCAAGAACCTGGCTTCGGTTGGCCGCTCTCTGTCTTCCTCGGTGAACAACTACAACAAGGCAGTGGGATCGCTCGAGGCCCGGGTGCTGCCGTCCGCCCGCCGGTTTGAAGCGATGGGCGTGGTGGCAAACGGAGCAGAACTGGAAGATCCCGGCCAGGTGGAAGTCGAGCCGCGCCAGGTGGCGCTTCTGGCGGAGGAGTAGATGCGGCTGCCGCCGGCACTGCGTGCAGGAGCTGCGGGAGAGGCGGCGCTGCGGGCTGCAGAGGTTGAGGCAGAACGTATCGTCGCGCTTCTGCGGATCGCAGTGGCACTAGGCCTGATGCTGGCAATGACACTGGCCCTTGATTCAGTGCGGGTGGTTGATGAGCCGCACTTGCGGCGCCAGATCGGGCTGGCAATGGTCACCATGCTTTCCTACTTGGCAGTTGGTGTGCTGATTTATTGGATGATCGGCAGGGGGCTGTTCAAGCCCTGGATGATCTGGCTGGCGGTTTTTACCGATTGCACCTTTCTTCTTTTGAATGCCTTTCTTTCACTGGTGAATACCGGGGTGCCCGGTGCAGCAATCTTTGCCATGCCGGCCGTGTGGATGGCCCCGGTTGTGCTGGCCTTCGGAGTGCTGCGGCTCAGCCCCTTGCGGCTTGCGGTGATGCTGGTGCTGATTGCAGCCGGATTTGGCTGGATGATCCTGTGGCAGCCGCCTGAAGCTGCGCCGGACCTTGTTGAACGGATCCGGCTGACCTTGGATTCGCCGCCGAATTTCATGCGGCTGGTGATGTTGTGCCTGGCAGGCGCAGTTCTGGTGGTGGCTGCGGTGCGGATGCGCAGCCTGCTGCACCGCTCTCTGGAAGAGGCGCGTCAAAAGGCTAACCTGACCCGCTACCTGCCGGCCCAGCTGGCGGAGCGACTGGCCGGGGGCGGGCTGGAAGCCCTGCAGGAGGGCCGCCAGCAGCAGATGGCAATCCTGTTCATCGACATCCGGGGCTTCACCAGCTGGTGCGAGGGACGCGAACCGCATGAAGTCAGCAGCCTGATTACAGAGTTCCGCAGCCGGGTGGAGGATGTGGCGGGCCGGACAAGCGGGCTGATCGACAAATACATCGGTGACGCGGCGATGATCCTGTTTGAAGGGGAACTGGCAGCGGTCAGGGCGCTGGACTGTGCCGAAGGCCTGGCGGCGGAAGTTGCCGCATGGTTCCGGATGCGGGAGCAGGCGGGTGACAGGGGGATGGCAGCCGGGATCGGTGTGCACTGGGGCGACGTCTTCTCAGGCGTGACCGGCACACAGGAGCGGCTGGAATACTCCGTTTTCGGCGACACGGTGAACACAGCGGCGCGGCTGGAGCAGCTGACCAAGGAGCATGGCATGGCGGTGATTGCCTCTGAGGCGCTGCTGAAGCAAGCCGGGGTGGAGCCCGCGCGAAACGGCTGGGAACCGCTGCCGGCAGAGGTCCTGCGCGGGCGCAGCAAGAGGCTCGCGCTCTTCGGCAAGGCGCAGGAATAGGCTCGGCTTCATTTGCCTCAGATCAAAGACTTAGGTGTTTTGCCTGCGGTTTGATATGATGAGACAGCGAACAGAAGGAATGGAGCAATGCTGGAGATCTCAGCCCGCAAGGTGGCACAGGTGGCGATGATGGCCCGGGAGCTGGGACGGGCCGAGGGCGAGCTGCGCGCTTTCATCGACCGGATGAGCGAGGACCAGCAGTCCGAGCTGGTCGGCATCATGTGGGTTGGCCGCGGCAGTTTCGAACCGGAGGAGCTGGCTGAAGCAATCTATACCGCGCGCCAGGAGGCAACCACGCCGACCGTCGACTACCTGCTTGGCACACCGCATCTGGCGGACAATCTGGAGGCCGGGCTGGAAGCGCTGGGCATCGATGTCAATGATGTCGAGGACGATGTGATCGGCCGCTGAAGCCGCAGGTTCGGTTCGCAATGCTAAAGGGCGCCGCAATCCGGCGCCCTCTATTTTGGGAACTGAAGTCAGACCTTGCTGTCAACAACCTCGAGGTGCTGAGCCAGCTTGCCGATCTCAGCCATCCACTTCCCGACCAGGGCGGGGTCGCTGGGCGCAGCGTGGACGCCGGCGGCGATCTTGCCGTTCATTGCAGCCTCGATGGCAAAGGACACAGGATAGGACACCAAGCGCGCCATAGCGCTGCCGCGCTCGTCGCCCCAGGCGTCCATGACATAGGTCTTGTGCCAGACCTCGGCGCCGTCTTTCTCGGCTTTCAGGCCCACGCAGAGCACCACCCGGTCCGGCTCACCCTCGTCATAGGCATTCTCGGCCCAGAACTGATCCGACATTTCCTTGAGGCGGGAGTCGCCTTCGGGGCCGGAGAGGGTTTCGACCTGCTTGAACACATCCGCCCAGGCATCGGCCCAGCCGTTGAGGCGCAGGGTGCCGCGGACGAATTCCTTCACTTTCCAGTCCTCGCCGAATTCGTACTGGGACATGAAGGGGATCGAGTCGCGGTTCGGGTAGACCTCGAAGCTTTCCGGCGCGGGCAGAGGCGCCTCATAGGAGGAGATCGCGTCCCAGGGGCGGGCGACGTCCAGTTCCTTGAAATCGCGGATCGACTTCGACGGCGAGCGCAGCGCCTTCAGCACGCCCAAAGGCGACCAGCTGAATTTGTAGCGGAACGGGTTCGGCGTCTTGGGAATGCCGCCGCAGTAGGAGATGAAGCTGATCTCGTTGGCCGGGTCAAAGGCATCAGAGGCCTTGTAGTCGGCAACCAGCGCATGCGCCATCAGGTGGTCGATGCCAGGATCCAGTCCCACCTCGTTGATCAGGCAGACACCTGCATCTTTCGCCTTCTGCTCCAGCGCGCGCATTTCCGGCGCGATGTAGGAGGAGGAGACAAAATGAGCGCCGCGCTCAATCGCCAGCTCGGCCAGAGGCACATGCCAGTCGCCCGGCAGCATCGACACGATCACGTCCTTGGGGCTCAGCATCTGGGCCAGGTTGGCGATGCTGAAGGCGTGGATGTTGGTGGTCAGATCGCCGACGGCGCCGCGCGCCTTGTCGGTGGTCCGGTTCCAGACCGCCACGTCGTGGCCGGCTTCCAGCAGGCGGCGCAGGCCGGGGATTGCCGACAGGCCGGTGCCGCACCAGTGAATAGTCATGTGTCAGTCCCTTTCTTGTATTTCAGAATTGCTCCGATGATCGCCAGCACGATGACGATGGAGCAGGCATTGGCAAGGATGATAGGCGCATCGCCCATCAGCAGCCCATAGATCAGCCACAGGCTGACGGTTCCGAGAAACATCAGATTGGCTGGCAGGGACAGCCCCGCCGTATCGCGCGTGGCCCAGGCTTTCCAGGCTTGAGGGAGCCAGCAAACCGTGCCAAGGATGGCCGCCAGAAATCCGATGGAGGTTGCGGTCATTCGGGCAGATGCTCCAGGAAGGTGGCCTTGGCCCGGCCCCAGACACCGCTATTCAGATCGGTGAGCGTCAGCAGCGAGGGCAGCAGCTGGGCGGCGTAATCCTCGGAGCTTTCCACCGGCAGCATCGACGGCAGGTTGTCGATCGCCATCACGTCCAGCACCGGGTTTTCGGCAACACGCAGGGCGGGGGCCTCCCAGGTGGTGGCGCGGTCATAGACCGGCACCGGGTTGTAGTCGCTGTCCGGATCGCAAGCGACATCGCCGATGGCGGTCAGCTTGCGGTCCGCGCTCAAAGCTTCACGGGGCACAAAGACCGGGGTGCCCGGGCGCGCGAAGATACAGTTCAGGAACAGGTCATGGGCCAGGATTTCCGGGAACGGGCCGCCGCTAGCGGTCTCGGCCATGTCCCATTTGGTGACGGCGACGCCCATTGCCTCGCAAAGATCAGCCGCACCGGTTCCAACCCGGCCAAGCGCGCCGATCACGATGGCGGTCGGGCGGTCCATGTTCAGCGCGTCAAGTTCTGCGCCCAGATCTGACAGCAGCGCGTCCTTGCCGGGATAAACGCCAACCGGCCCGCACAGCTCGCCGCGCTGCTGAGCGGCCCATGATTTCAGCGTCACCGCGGCGCCGGCATAGCCCGCCCAGTAGCCAAAGGCAGCCACCCGGCGGCCGGTCTCGTCCACCAGATATTCCAGATCATAAAGCGTGCCGCCGCCGGCCTTGAACCGCTCCAAAAGCGCCTTGCCGGAGTGCTGGCCCTTGAAGGCATGGCCGAACATGATGTGGCGGTGCGGCAGCGGGGTGCCGTCTTCAGGCAGTTCCTTGAGGCCGAAGATGATCGCGTCCGCAGGCGCGCCGGGCCAGGAGTTTTCCGGTGCAATTTCGCAGCCTGCATCAATGTAGCCCTGCAGCGGGATTGCCCGCACAGAGCTTTCCTCGACCGTGACCTTGATGCCCGCGGCCAGCAGCGTCTTGGCGCCTTCGGGGGTGAGGCCAACCCGGTCTTCGTTGGGGCGCTGCTCGGCCCGTACCCACAGATGCGTCATTGTCATGTCCTTCAAAGCATTCCCTTGGCATAAACTGCGCGCACGGATGGGCGCTGTTCCATTGCCGTCATGAAGTTCTGGATTTTGGGAAAGTCCGCAGTGGTCACCCCGTCGCCTTCCAGCCAGGTGCAGACCACGTAAAGGTAGCAATCAGCGAGGCTGACCGTGTCGCCCAGCACAAAGGGCCCGCGCAGCCCGAACTGGCTTATGTATTCGCAGGAGGCCGCCATGGTCTGGGGCACCATCTTCTGCATGTCTTTCCAGCTGGTCCGCTCCTTGGCCCAGCGGGCACCGCGCAGTTTGTGCGCGTGGTTCACATGCATGGTCGAGGCGAGGTAGAACATCACCTCGCGCATGCGGGCCAGAAGCACCGGGTCCTGCGGGCGCAAAGACGCCTCGGGCGCCATGTCTGAGATGTATTCCAGCAAGGCGCCTGTCTCGGTCAGGATGCCGCCTTCCACCGCCAGCGCCGGTACCCGGCCCTTGGGGTTGATCTGGGCATAGGCCGCACCGGTCTGCTCCTTGGCGGCAAAGTCGATCTTCACTGCCTCATATTCGATTCCGGTTTCCTCAAGCGCGATAGCCGCTGCCACCGAAATGGTATTGGGGGCGTAGTAGAGCTGCATGTCGTCCCTCCCGTTCGTGTCTCAGAGATGTGTCTGGGCAAAATGCCGGTCCGGCGCTTCCAGATGCGGCACCGCGTTGAACAAAACCGGGCTCCAGTGGCCGCCGATCGGGAACAGCCGGTGCATGGAAGTGTTCATCACCGCCAAGGCAATCCGGGCCATGCCTGCAGTATCCAGCCCCATCGCTTGGCGCAGCGCCATCGAGATTAACCCGCCGGAGGTCACAACCAAGGCAGGCCCGTCACCTGCCGCGATCTCTTCCAGCGCCTGCCGGGTGCGGGTCTCGAAGTTTTCCCAGCTTTCGTAGGGGGCTGCGATGTCGCCTGTCGCCCATGCGGCAAAGACCTTTGGAAGATGGTCGACAAACCCCTCACGCTCTTCCGGAATGGGCAGGCCGTGCTGGTCGCGCATTGCTTCGGCAAGTGTGAAGTATTCCATCTCGTTCAGCCGGGCGTCCTGCACAGGTTCCGCAAAACCCATCGAGGCGGCTGTTTCGATATGCCGGGTCAGCGTGCCGCAATAGATGCGCGGATGATGGCTGCCGCTGGACCGCAGGTGATCACCCAGCCAGGCCGCCTGCTGGTGGCCCAGATCGCTGAGCCGGTCATAGCTGGCCTCGTCGCGGGCCTGGGTGTTGGCCTGGCCGTGGCGGATCAGCGTGATGTGGGACATGGGCGGGCGGCTCCGTTGTTACCGGGGGAGTCTTAGGGGAGCTTGCAGGCAGAGAAAAGGGCAGGCTTGCCGCCGCCAGGATCAAATTCGTTGAGGCCGAGGAAAACTTGGCCCAGTGTGCTGTAGCCAGATAGGAGACCTGCCATGCCGATCGACCCTCAGCGCTTTCTTGAGGATCTGCACAAACTTCGCAGCTTTGGCGCGTCAGGTGTGGGCAAGGGGGTGGTGCGGCAGGCCTACTCGGATGCCGACATCGCTGCGCGCAAATGGCTGGCAGGACGGATGAAAGAGGCCGGGTTAGAGCCGCATTTCGACCCTCTCGGCAATCTCTTTGGCCTGGCCGCGGAGAAGAGCCTGCTGCTGGGGTCGCACAGCGACAGTCAGCCCGAAGGCGGCTGGCTGGACGGGGCGCTGGGCGTGATCGCCGGGCTGGAAATTGCGAGGGCGGCTAAGGAGGATGGCGTGCCGTCCATTTCTTGCGTCAGCTTCCAAGATGAGGAAGGGCGGTTCGGAGTGCTGACCGGCTCGGACGTCTGGAGCGGCAAGCTGTCACTGACGGAGGCGGATGGGTTTGCCGACAATCAGGGCAATACGCTTGCGGACATGCGCGGCAGGATGGCGGAGCTGGCCGGGGAGTTTCTGCCGCATGACAGGTTCACCGGCTTTCTGGAGATGCATATCGAGCAGGGCCCGTACCTGGAGGAGACCGGGCTTGGGCTTGGGGTGGTGACGGATATTGTCGGCATCCGCGACATGCGCATCACGTTCGAAGGCCGCCAGAACCACGCAGGGACCACGCCGATGCATCTGCGTCGGGATGCGTTCCAGGCGCTTTCCGCCTTCAATACGGCTCTAAACAGCCGCTTTGCAAATGTGGTGACGCCTGCAACGGTCTGGACCATCGGCCATTTGGCGCTGCATCCCAATGCGTCCTCTGTTGTTCCGGGCCGGGCGGTGTTTTCCATGCAGTGGCGCGACGCGGATGCAGACCGGCTGGCGCGGATGGAGGAAATTATCAAGGAAGCCGCACAGAAGATTGCAGCGGCTCACGGTGTAAGGGCTGAGCTCGGCCCGGTAATGGGCATAGAACCGGCGGCGATGGATGCACGGTTTCAGGCGGGACTGGCTGACGCAGCGGAGGCGCTGGCACCCGGCAAGTGGCAAAAGATGCCTTCAGGCGCGCTGCATGATGCGGCCAGCCTGGCAACGGTGATGCCTGCGGGGATGCTGTTTGTCCCTTCGATTGGCGGCATCAGCCATGCCTTTGACGAAGACACGGAAGAGGCTGAACTGGTGCTGGGGCTGCAGGTGCTGAACCGGGCCGCCCGGGCCTTGGCCGGGTGATCTCCCGCCTGTTTCCGGCCCTCCTGCCGGAGGCCCGGCACAGTTGGGCCGGGCGCCGCTGGCGCGGCGCGGGTCAGGCCCGGCCGTAGCCGCGTTTGATCATCCGGTTGCGGTGCTTGTCGGCAGCCAGAGATGCCTCGCGCAGGTTGCCATAGATGTTGATCACGCTTTGCCCGTTGCCGCCGGCCACGCCCCATTCCCGCAGCACGGAGACTTCGGAAAACAGGTTCATCGCCAGCTCAATGCGGTAGAACCGCGACGGGCGCGAAGGGGCTTGGCGGTAGAGCAGACAGGTGGCCATGAGCTGATTCTATGCCAAGTGATTCGCCCGGGCAAGAAACTCTATGCTGCGCCGAGGAGCGTGAGACCCAGAAGCACGGAAGACAGCGCCGCCACCGCAAAGGCCAGGGTGCGCAGAACCGGTATGCCGATGGTGTAGATGATGTAATGCGCGATCATGCCGATAAAGAAAGTCAGGCCCAGAGTGCCGGGCTGGTTTTCTGCCGGCAGCACCAGCATCGCCAGAATGGCCAGCGGCGCAAAAGCGGCAAACAGTTCTACGCCCACGATATGCGCCCGGTGCGCGCGCTGAGCCCAGAGTGATTGCGGCAGGTCGCTGGGGCCGGGATTGGCCATCGCCCCCATCAGTCCGCGGACCATGACCCGGTCCAGAATGTAAGGCAGCCAGGCTAGCGCCAGCCAGAGCCCGGATAGGGCTGTAAAATACTGCAACTGCGTCATCTTCCGCTCCTTCTGATTGACCAGACTGAGCGTAGCGCGGAACATGCGATTTTCTACCTGAAGGGGGTCAGTCCCAGTCTACATCACCCAGAAAGATATAACCCGCCCCGTAGATGGTCTTGATCAGCCGGGGGTTCTTCGGATCTTCGCGGAGCTTGGTGCGCAGGCGGGAAATGCGCACATCCATCGCCCGGTCAAAGCTGTCCCCGGCTGCGCCGCCCAGCATTTCCTGCATCTGCGCGCGGGAGATCAGCCGCTTGGGGCTGTTCAGGAACAGCCGCAGCACCTCACCCTCAGCATGGGAGAACGGGGTTTCCGCACCGTTTTCGTCCTCCAGCACGTAACGGTCAAAATGAGCGGTCCAGCTGGCAAAGCGGGCGGTGTTGCTGGCCGGTGCAGCTGTGCGCGGGCCGCTGCGCAGCCGGGCCCGGACACGGGCCACGACCTCTGCCGGGTCGAACGGCTTAGTGATGTAATCATCGGCGCCAAGCTCCAGCCCGGTCACCCGGTCCTGCACCTGGGCGCGGCCGGATATGATAATGACTGCGGCCCCCTGTTCCAGGGCCAGCCGGTGCACCAGCGCCAGGCCGTCGGTATCCGGCAGGGACAAGTCGACCAGGCAGACGTCAGGTGTCACCCGGTTCAGCGCAGCCTCGAACTCGCGGGCGCGGGAAAAACTTTGGGTGCGGAAGCCTGCATCCTCCAAAGTGTCGGTCAGGATCTGCCGGATTTCCGGCTCGTCATCCAGGATGGTGACCAGGGGCGATGTCATTCGGCGGGCTCCGGTTGGATCAGCTCGGAAAGCTGGTGGATGGTGAAAGGTTTGCGCAAAACCGGGCCGCATTTCAATGCCTTGCGGAAAAGCGGGTCGCTGACGGGCAGAGAGGTCATCAGGATGCAGGGCAGACCGGAGCCCTCCAGCCGTGTAGCGAGGTCTATACCGGTGGCACTGCCTTCCAGCTTGATGTCCGACAGTACCAGAGCAATGTCCGGCAGGTCAGCTGTCAGCGCGCAGGCCTCGTCGACGCTGGCGGCCTCGATAACCGAAAAGCCGAGGTCGGTCAGCATATCGCGGAAGGCTGCGCGCAGCTCCTCGCTGTCCTCAACCAGCAAGGCCATGCCGCCGCCCGCGTCCGGGGCCGGGCGGTAGGGCAGGCGCAGGGTGATCGCGGCACCAGTGATGCCGTTGCCGATCCGCATATCGCCTCCGGCCAGTTTGGCCATATCATAAACCATCGGCAAGCCGAGGCCGGAGCCTTCGCTGCCTTTGGTGGTAAAGAACGGGTTGAGCGCTTTTTCCAGCGCCTCCGGCGAGAAGCCGGGGCCGGTATCGGTCACGGTGATTTCGACCCAGGTCTGGCCGACCGCATGGGCGCTGACGGTGATCTGACCAGACGTGCCGCAGGCGTCGCGGGCGTTTAGTATCAGGTTCAAGAGCGCATCCTGAAGCTTTCCTGCGTCGAGCAGCAGCACCTGATCCGGCAGGTTATCAAGAATGCTGAGTCCCACGCCCTGCGGCAGCGACGGCGAAGCCAGCACCTTCAGCTCATCCAGCAGGGCGTGCATATCGGTGGCCTGCGGGCGCAGGGTGCGCTGGCTGGTCATTTCGGCAATCCGGTTCAAAAGCCGCCCGCCGCGCCGGGCGGCCGACAGGGTGCCCTGCACCAATTCGCCGGCTTCGCCGCCCAATCCCATCTTTTCCAGCTTTCCTTGCATGCCCAAGATGATGGTCAGAAGGTTGGAGAAATCATGCGCCAGGCCGCTGGTCATCTGCGCAGCCATCTCGCGGCGGCGGGCCTGCTGCAGGGCGACACGGGCCTGGGTTTCCTCGGTCACATCCATTGACAGAATATAGACACCGCCCTGCTGATCAGGAGTGAAGGCCACCCGGATCCGGCGGCTGCCGTGGCTTTCGGTGAATTCGAACACCGGGCTGCTGCCCTTGTAGGCGGCCAGCAGATGCGGCTCGATCCGGTCGAAGGCGGTCTCTCCCAGCGCGTCCGAGATATGCATTCCGAGGATTTCCGAGGGGCGGCCCGGAAACACCGCGCTAAGGCGGCGGTTGGTATAGGTGTAATACCCGTCCGCATCCACATGGGCGATATGGGCGGGCATCATCTCTGTCGTCAGGCGGGTACGGCCTTCGATTTCAGTCAGCTGGCGCTTGGCCTCTTCCAGTGCAGTGTTGGTGGCTTCCAGCTGCCTGTTGGCAGCAGACAGTTCCTCCGTATGGGCAATCAGCTTTTCGGACAGTTCTTCCGAACGGGAGCGCAGCAGCTGCTCCGCGCGTTTTGCACGGGAGATGTCTGTATAAACTGTGACCCAGCCGCCCTGCGGCAGAGGCGAGCCTTCGATTGAAATCGTCTGCCCGTTGGGGCGTTCGCGCTCCAGATAGTGGGGCACGAAATTCAGGGCCTGGTCGACCCGGCTCCGAACGATGTCCTCAATATCGTTTTCCGGCGCGTATTCCCCCGCTTCGGCCAGATAGCGGATGGTTTCGGCAAAGGACGCGCCCGGCTGAACCAGATGGTCCGGGAGATCGAACATTTCCTGGAAACGCCGGTTGCAGACTGCCAGCCGGAGGTCGTTGTCATAGATCGACAACGCCTGGGCAATCAAATTCAGCCCGGCGGTGGTCATGGCGGCGTGCTGTTTGCTTATCCGGTTCATGGTACTCCCCGGGTCATGGCTAGCACCGGGGCGGCTGCGGGGCAAATCGCCATTCGGCCGCGGCGCGCAAATGTACCGCGGCTTCAAAGGTCCGGTCGCCTTTCGGTTGCCGCGCTGCGGAAAAAGCTGCGGACGGATCCAGAGGTGCGGATTTGGTGTTTCCGGATTCGCTGCCGCTAGCCCGATTCGAAACATCATCCTGCAGTGCGCATCCCACGCGGCTGAGTCGGCGCCTGGGGCCAGATGGAACGGGATTTTTAGTACCCGGCTGAGACGGTCAGGCGTAACAGTAAGAAAAACAAGGAGGATTAGGGTGTTACAATTGGTAAGATTTGAGAAAACATCAGGAAAAAGTTGACGGGCTACCCTGCTGCTGTCCCTAATCGGGGCCAGAGCCGCGGGCAGCGGCCAGTCCGGCAGTAACGCCGGAAAGGGAGGAGATAAAGTTGGCTCAGATGCAGATGGGCGCCGAAGGGATGCAATCCCTGCCGGCGCTGCTTCAACGCAATGCGGCGCAATTCACGGAGGCACCAGCCTACCGGGAAAAGGAATTTGGCATTTGGCAATGCTGGACCTGGGCCGAGACGGCAAAGGAAATCGAGGCGCTGGCGTTGGGGTTGATCAACCTTGGCGTGAATGAGGGTGACTTTGTTGCCATCATCGGCCGCAACCGTCCTTACCTTTACTGGTCGATGGTTGCTGCGCAGGCGGTGGGTGCCGTGCCTGTGCCGCTTTACCAGGATGCGGTGGCGGAGGAGATGGCCTATGTGCTGGGCCACTGCGGTGCGCGTTTTGTGATCGTGGGCGATCAGGAGCAGGCTGACAAGGTCATCGAGATCCAGGACCAGCTTCAGCAGTTCGAGCACATGATCTATCTGGATCCGCGCGGGATGCGGAAATACGACCATACCCAACTGCACCAGTTCAGCCACATCCAGGAGCAAGGCCGCGCCGCCCATGACGAGCTGATCGGTGAGCTGCAGTCACGCCAGGCCAAGCTGGACTACGATAGCACCTGCGTGATGCTTTACACCTCCGGCACCACCGGCAAGCCCAAGGGTGTGGTGCTGTCAAACCGCAATGTGATTGAAACCGCGCGTAACTCTTCTGAGTTCGACAATCTGTCTCAGGGCGAGAATATTCTTTCCTACCTGCCGATGGCCTGGGTTGGGGACTTCATCTTCTCGATCGGCCAGGCCTACTGGTGCGGCTTTTGCGTGAACTGCCCGGAAAGCCAGGACACCATGATGACGGACCTGCGCGAGATCGGGCCGACCTATTTCTTCGCCCCGCCGCGGGTGTTCGAAGGCCAACTGACGAACGTCATGATCCGGATGGAGGACGCAAGCACCCTGAAGCGCAAGATGTTCCACCATTTCCTGGCGCATGCGAAAAAGGTCGGCGGCAATATTCTGGACGGCAAGCCGGTGGGCCTGATGGACAGGCTGAAATACGCGCTGGGCAATGTGCTGGTTTACGGCCCGCTGAAGGACACGCTGGGGTATGGCCGTATCCGTGTGGGCTATACCGCAGGCGAAGCAATCGGGCCGGAAATCTTCGATTTCTACCGTTCGCTGGGCATCAACCTGAAACAGCTATACGGCCAGACCGAGGCCACAGTGTTCATCACCGTGCAGCCGGATGGCGAAGTGCGCGCAGACACCGTTGGCGTGCCGGCTCCGGAGGTTGAGATCAAGATCGACGACAACGGCGAGATCCACTACCGCTCGCCCGGCACCTTTGTTGAGTATTATAACAACCCGGAATCGACCGCCTCAACCAAGGATGCAGAGGGCTGGGTGGCCACCGGGGATGCGGGCTTCTTCGAGGAAGGTTCCGGCCACCTGCGGATCATCGACCGCGCCAAGGACGTGGGCAAGATGGCCGATGGCAGCATGTTTGCGCCCAAGTATGTGGAAAACAAGCTGAAATTCTACCCGGACATCCTGGAAGCAGTGCTGTTCGGAAATGGCCGTGACCGTTGCGTGGCCTTTATCAACATCGACCTGACGGCGGTCGGCAACTGGGCGGAGCGCAATAATATCGCCTATGCCTCCTATCAGGAGCTGGCAGGCCATCCGAAGGTTCTGGAAACCATCCGGTCGCATGTGACGGCGGTGAACAAGTCCGTGGCCGAAGACCCGATGCTGTCGGGCTGCCAGGTGCATCGCTTTGTCGTGCTGCACAAGGAACTGGATGCCGATGACGGTGAAATGACCCGCACCCGCAAGGTGCGCCGCCGCATCGTCGAGGAGAAATTTGCCGACATTATCACCGCGCTCTACGACGGCTCGGAGAAGGTCTCCACCGTTACCGAAGTGACCTATGAAGACGGCCGCAAGGGCTCGATCAAAGCGACTCTGACCATCGTCGATGCCGAAGTGAAACCGGCAGCGGTTCACAAGGTGGCCGCGGAATGATGCACGTTTCGCCGGAAAACTGTCTGCCCCGTGCCGGGCAGGCCGGAAGATCCTCAGATCAGGTCGGGGTTGAGACCAGGATTGTAGGCGGTGTTGACCACCTGCTGGATCTTGAAGGGGGAGCTGAACCCGTGTGTCTGCTCAATGATGGTGGCCAGGCTTTCGGATTGGCTGAGGCCCATCTGCTTGCATTCGAGTGCCATCTTCAAAAGGCAGGAATGCTCAAGTTCGCCGAACATAACGTCGATCTCCTTGCTGCTCGTTTTGAACAAGTATCGCATGGAAATCTTAAAATTTCTATGCGGCAAAAATATGGAGGCCGTTGTTATGCTTGATAATTCCGATAGCTACGTCACCGAGGACGGCCGCACCATCGGCGGTGTGGTGATGGAAATGAAGAACATCACCCTGCGGTTCGGCGGCGTGATAGCTATCAAGGACATCTCCTTTGATATCCGCGAGGGCGAAATCCGCGCGATCATCGGCCCCAACGGTGCCGGCAAGTCTTCGATGCTGAATGTGATCTCCGGCTTTTATGTGCCGCAGGAAGGTGAAGTGCTGTTTCACGGCAAGCGCCGCCCGCCGATGCGCCCTTACGAGGTTGCGCGTCAGGGGATCGCCCGTACTTTCCAGAACATCGCGCTGTTCGAAGGCATGAGTGTGCTGGACAACGTCATGACCGGGCGCCTCAACTACATGAAAACAAGCCTGTTTTCCCAAGCGTTGTGGAAGGGCAAGGCCGAGGCGGAAGAGACTGAAAACCGGGAAGTGGTTGAAAAAATCATCGACTTCCTGGAGATCCAGCATATCCGCAAGACGCCAGTGGCACGGCTGCCCTACGGCTTGAAGAAACGGGTCGAACTGGCGCGCGCGCTGGCGGCGGAGCCGAAGCTTCTGTTGTTGGATGAGCCGATGGCCGGCATGAACGTCGAGGAGAAGGAGGATATGTCCCGCTTCATCCTGGATGTGAACGACGAATTCGGCACCACCATTGCCCTGATCGAACACGACATGGGCGTTGTGATGGACCTCAGCGACCGGGTCGTGGTGATGGATTACGGCAAGAAGATCGGTGACGGCACCCCGGATGAGGTGCGCAACAACCAGGATGTGATCGACGCCTACCTGGGGGTCAGCCATGACTGAGTTGCACCGCAGCAACACCCCCCCCCGGCAGGGTGACACCCGTACACCGCCTGTGCACCGCCTGTGCACCGCCGCAGCGCAGAATTCCGAGGAGAGCCTCTAATGCCCGAACAACTCGTCTTTGCGATGGAAGTGACGCTCAACGGCCTGATGGCGGGCGTGCTCTATGCGCTGGTCGCGCTGGGGTTCGTCCTGATCTACAAGGCCTCCGGTATCTTCAACTATGCCCAAGGTGTTCTGGCGCTGTTTGCGGCGATGACACTGGTGGGGATCATGCAGGGACAGGTGCCGTTCTCGCATCTGATCAACGCGGTCTTTGGCGGCCATATCACCCATTTCGGCTGGAATGTTCCGGGCGCCGTGGCGATTGCGCTGACGGTTGCCGTGATGGTGCTGCTGGCCTGGCTGGTTCAGGTGCTGGTGATGAAGCATCTGGTTGGGCAGGAACCGATCATCCTGTTCATGGCCACCATCGGTCTGGCCTACTTCCTGGAAGGCGTTGCCGACCTGATGTGGGGCTCCGAGATCAAGACGCTTGACGTGGGCCTGCCGCAGGGCATCAACCTGTGGATCGACGAGACCACCTTCAACATCTTCGGCTACGGCTTCTTTATCGACAATCTGGATATTGTGGCGACGGTGATTGCGGCGCTGCTGGTGGCGGGGCTGGTGGCTTTCAGCCAGTACACCAAGCAGGGCCGGGCCATGCGCGCGGTGGCGGATGATCACCAGGCGGCGCTGTCGGTCGGCATCTCGCTGAACTTCATCTGGGTTCTGGTGTGGTCGGTCGCAGGTTTCGTGGCGCTGGTTGCGGGCATCGTCTGGGGCACCAAGTCCGGTGTGCAGTTCTCGCTGTCGCTGATCGCGCTGAAGGCGCTGCCGGTGCTGATGCTGGGCGGCTTCACCTCGATCCCCGGCGCCATCGTTGGCGGCCTGATCATCGGCGTCGGCGAAAAGCTGTTCGAATTCGCGGTCGGCCCGCTGGTGGGCGGCGCGACCGAGAACTGGTTTGCCTATGTGCTGGCGCTCTTGTTCCTGGTGTTCCGCCCGCAAGGTCTGTTCGGGGAGAAGATCATTGAACGGGTCTGAGGCTCATATGATCTGCTCCCGGCACGCTCAGCCTTCGAGCCGGCGGAAGGCGGCGACAACGATGGCGGCGCAGACCGTGGCGACCAGAGTGAAGGCGATGGTGATGTTGCCGATCAGCTGCCCGGCCACGAAGGTCAGCAGCCCGGCCATCAGCAGCCCGATCAGCACCGTACCCCACGGGCCGGGCGCTGCTTTGGAAGCCTGCCGCCGCGGCGGCTCAAACTCAAACGGCGGCAGCACGGTTGCATCCTCCACCGTTTCCAGCAGTCGGCCCTTTGCCTCTGCAAAGTCAGCCTCGGATATGTCGCCCCTCTTCCGCGCGGCCTCCAGCCGCCGGATTTCCTCGAAAATCACGGTCATTTGTTCCACTCACTCTACCCGCGAACAGGGTTCCACAAAGAAGTGGGCAAAATGTGTCCAAGCCGGGAAATCTGACAAAGTGGTTAACGCCGGGGGTGCGGCATGACCAAGCAGCTCGCCGTCATCAACGTGATTGCCTGGGCCGGTTTCTGGGCCTTCGGCTACCTGGCGCTGACGGCAGAAAGCTACAGCGAAACCCAGGTGGTGACCGCGGCGCTGCTGGCCTCGGCCGGGCTGATCACCGGCATCATCGCCTATTTGCGGCTGGTGCGCGGCAGCGAACGCAGCGGCTATGCAAAACCGTCGAACCGGATGACGCGCGACCAGCGCGACGCGGCGCAGGCCCAGTGGGGGCAGATCGAATGAGCGCCGCCGCAATCAATAACAGTATCCGCGCAGGCAGCATCGCCAACGCGCAAAAGAAAGGGAGCATCTGAGACATGTTCTACCGTGAAGCCGGGGATTTCAAAGTCTCCTATGCCGATGACAGCCAGACGTTTCCGATCAAGTTTGACCGCTACCGGTACTATGCGGTGCTGGCGGTGGCCTTCGGCCTTATCCCCTTCCTGATCAATGATTACTGGGCCAATGCGATCCTGCTGCCATTCCTGATCTATTCGATCGCGGCGATCGGTCTGAACATCCTGGTCGGCTATTGCGGCCAGGTGTCCCTGGGCACCGGCGGGTTCATGGCGGTGGGGGCCTATGCCTGCTACAAGCTGATGACTGCCTTCCCGGAGGTCAGCATGTTCCTTCATGTGATCCTGGCGGGCGGTATTACCGCGTTTGTCTGTGTGCTGTTCGGCCTTCCGTCCTTGCGCATCAAGGGGTTCTACCTGGCGGTGGCAACGCTGGCGGCCCAGTTCTTTTTGGTGTGGCTGTTCAACCGGGTGCCGTGGTTCTACAACTATTCCGCCTCAGGCCAGATCAACGCGCCAGAACGCGATACCTTCGGCATCATCATCACCGGGCCCAATGCGCCGGCCTGGGCCACCTACCTGTTCTGCCTGATCTTCCTGACGGTCTGCGCGTTGATTGCCCGTAACCTGACCCGCGGCACCGTGGGCCGAACCTGGATGGCGATCCGCGACATGGATATTGCTGCCGAGATCATCGGGGTGAACCCGCTGAAGGCGAAGCTGACGGCTTTTGCTGTCTCCGGTTTCTTCATCGGCATCTCCGGCGCGCTGTTCTTTGCGGTCTACCTGGGCGCTGTCGAGGTCGGCGAGGCCTTTGGCATCCAGAAATCGTTTCTGGTGCTGTTCATGGTGATCCTCGGCGGTCTGGGCTCAATCTTCGGAAGCTTTGCGGGAGCGGCCTTCCTTGTTCTGCTGCCGGTGGTGCTGAAAGTGGTGGGTGTGGACCTTCTGAACTGGCCCACCGACATTGTTGCGCATTTCCAGCTGGTGATCGTGGGGGCGCTGATCATCGTCTTCCTGATCGCAGAGCCGCACGGCATGGCCCAGCTGTGGCGCGTTGCCAAAGAAAAACTGAGACTGTGGCCTTTCCCGCACTAACGCGGGCGGCCTGGAGAGCTGGCGGGGAGAAAAAAGACGACCCCCCGTTTGAAGACAACCATCGGATAAGACCAAAGGGAGGATTTAAGCCGATGAAAAAGACACTGACCACTCTGGCGCTCGGCGCCGCGATGGCAGCGGGTCCGGCAATGGCGGATCTGGTGTTCCCGGACCTCAGCTACCGGACCGGACCCTACGCGGCGGGCGGCATTCCGTTCTCTGACGGCTACAACGATTATTTCACCTTGCTGAACGAGCGAGATGGCGGCATCGGCGGCGTCAAGGCCAAGGTGATCGAATGCGAGACCGGCTATAACACCGAAAAGGGGGTGGAGTGCTATGAAGCGACCAAGGGCGAAGGCGCGCTGGTCTATCAGCCGCTGTCCACCGGCATCACCTATCAGCTGATCCCCAAGGTGACCGCGGATGGAATCCCGCTGCACACCATGGGTTATGGCCGCACCTCGGCGGCTAACGGTGAAGTGTTCAGCCACGTGTTCAATTATCCGGCCAACTACTGGAACGGTGCGTCCGGCGCGGTGAACCATCTGCTGGAGATCAACGGCGGCGACATCAACGGCAAGAAAATCGCTCTGGTCTTCCACAACTCTGCCTACGGCAAGGAGCCGATCCGCACGCTGGAAGAACTGTCCAAGAAACACGGGTTTGAGCTGACCCTGCTGCCGGTAGATCACCCGGGCCAGGAGCAAAAATCGCAGTGGCTGCAGATCCGCCGCGAAAAGCCCGATTATGTGGTGATGTGGGGCTGGGGCGTGATGAACCAGGTGGCGATCCAGGAAGCCGCCAACATCCGGTTCCCGATGGAAAACTTCATCGGTGTCTGGTGGTCCGGCGCCGAATTTGACGTGGAGCCGGCAGGTGACAAGGCCACAGGCTACAAGGCGCTGACCTTCACCGGCTTGGGCATGGACTACCCGGTCTACGACGATCTCAAGAAATTTGTGGTCGACTCCGGCAAGGCGTCTGGCGCTGGTGATCAGCTGGGTTCGGTGCAGTACAACCGCGGCCTCTATGCGGCGATGCTGGCTGCAGAGGCCGCCAAAACGGCGCAGGAGCTGCACGGAACCGCTGACATTACTGCAGCAATGATGCGTGACGGCATGGAAGCGCTGGAAATGACCAACGCCAAGATGGAAGCGCTGGGCATGGCGGGCTTCGGGCCGGAGTTCACGGTCAGCTGCGACAACCACGGCGGTCCCGGCCTTGTGGGCGTGGTGCAGTGGGATGCTAGCTCCAAGACCTGGAATGCGATCTCTGACTTCATGCCGACCGACGGTGAAGTGATCGGCCAGCTGATCGAAGAGGACTCCGCCGCTTACGCTGCAGAGAACGGCATCGAGCCTCGCTGCAACTAAGGGGTCTCACCGGCCCTGCAGTGGCGGGGCCGGAAACAACCGGCGCGGCGGGGAGCCGCCGCGCCACGCAATCAGGGTCCGGGACAAGAACCGGGACAGGCATGAGGACACGCTTTGATGCTGGATGCAGCGAACACCGCCGCCGATACTTCCGATGTGCAGGCCGAGACCCTGCTGGAGGTCAACAATATCGAGGTTATTTACAATCACGTGATCCTCGTCCTGAAGGGCGTGAGCCTGAATGTGCCCAAGGGCGGCATCACCGCGCTGCTGGGCGGCAACGGCGCTGGCAAGACCACAACGCTGAAGGCGGTCTCCAACCTGCTGCATTCGGAACGCGGCGAGGTCACCAAGGGCTCGATCAAATACCGTGGCGAGAATGTGCATGAGCAGGACCCGGCGGAACTGGTGAAGAAGGGCGTCATTCAGGTGATGGAAGGCCGCCACTGCTTTGAGCACCTGACGGTGGAAGAAAACCTGCTGACCGGCGCCTATACCCGCCGTGACAGCGGCGCGGATATCCAGAAAGACTTGGAGATGGTCTATCACTATTTTCCGCGGCTGAAGGAGCGGCGGAAGAGCCAGGCCGGATATACCTCCGGCGGCGAGCAGCAGATGGTGGCGATGGGCCGTGCGCTAATGTCCCGTCCGGAAACCATCCTGCTGGACGAGCCGTCGATGGGGCTGGCGCCGCAGCTGGTGGAGCAGATTTTCGAGATCGTTAAATCGATCAACGAGCAAGAGGGCGTGACCTTCCTGCTGGCCGAGCAGAACACCAACGTCGCTCTGCGCTATGCCCACTACGGCTACATCCTGGAATCCGGCCGGGTGGTGATGGACGGGCCTGCGGCAGAGCTGCGGGAGAACCCGGACGTGAAAGAATTTTACCTCGGCATGTCGGATGAGGGGCGCAAGAGCTTCCGCGACGTGCGGTCCTACCGCCGCCGCAAGCGGTGGCTGAGCTGATGCGGGATGGTGATGTGATGAGCTTTTTTGACACCCTTGAAACCCGCAGCGCAGACAAACGCGCCGCAGACCTGGCCAGGGCGCTGCCGGAGCAAATCGCCCGCGCCAAGAGTGCAGCCGGATATGCCAGGCTGCTGGACGCGGTGGACCCGGCGGCGGTGACCTCAGCAGAGGCGCTGGCGAAACTGCCGGTTCTGCGTAAATCGGAACTGGGCCGGGCACAGGCCGAGAATCCTCCCTTTGGCGGTTTTACTGTGAAGCCCGCGCACGGCTTTGCCCATATCTTCCAGAGCCCCGGCCCGATCTACGAACCTGGCGGAGTGGACGGCGACTGGTGGCGGATGGGGCGTTTCCTGAACGCGGCCGGTATCGGTCAGGGCGACGTGGTGCAGAACTGCTTTGGCTACCACCTGACACCAGCGGGTATGATCTTTGAGAACGGGGCACGGGCGGTTGGCGCCGCGGTGCTGCCGGCTGGCACCGGCCAGACCGAGCTTCAGGTGACCGCGGCGCGTGACGTCGGCGCCACCGCCTATGCCGGCACGCCGGACTACCTCAAGGTCATCCTGGACAAGGCTGATGCCATGGGCGTGGAGCTAACGTTCTCCAAGGCGGCAGTGGGTGGCGGCGCGCTGTTCCCCAGCTTGCGCCAGGAATACGCCGACCGCGGGATTTCTTGCCTGCAGTGCTATGCCACTGCCGATTTGGGCAATATCGCCTATGAAAGCCCGGCGATGGAGGGGATGATTGTTGATGAGCATGTGATCGTCGAGATCGTCACCCCCGGAACTGGCAATCCAGTGGCGCCGGGCGAGGTGGGCGAGGTCGTGGTGACAACGCTGAATCCCGATTACCCGCTGATCCGGTTTGCCACCGGCGACCTGTCGGCGGTGATGCCGGGAGTCTCTCCCTGCGGGCGCACCAATCTGCGGATCAAAGGCTGGATGGGCCGCGCTGATCAGACTACCAAGATCAAGGGCATGTTCGTGCGCCCCGAACAAGTGGCAGCGCTGGTAGAAAAGCATGATGAGATCGTTAAGGCACGGGTCATTGCCACCCGCGATGGCGAGATGGATGCGATGACGGTGCAGATCGAGGCCGAGGGCGGTGACGAGACGGCCTACGCACGCTCGGTTGTCGAGGTGCTTAAGCTGAAGGGCAAGGTCGAGGTGGTCGCGCCCGGGGCGCTGCCCAAGGACGGGCTGGTGATCGAGGACCAGCGGACCTACGACTGAGCTGTCTGTTTTGCCGGCAAGCACGGGCGCTGGATACGGGCGCCCGTTTTCTGTTTTGAGGGGCCGATGAGCGGGGCCGCGCTTTCCGGCTGGAATTTCTGACTGGAATAGTCGAAATAGGGCGGAGTGAAACCTTCGCCTGACCATGACCGCCGTTAATGACCGCTGCCAATGAATCCATAGAATACGCCCCGCACGGCCGCCGCCTTGGCGGCAAAAGCGGCGGGGGCGTCTTTGCGGTGCTGGCTTGGGCAGTGGCGTTGTCTTGCCTGCTGCCGATGGTTGCCGTGGCGTTGGCGGCGGCCTTCGGGGGGACGGACACCATCAGTCACCTGGCTGAGACAGTTCTGCCGGGGTATTCACTGACCACACTGGCGCTTGTGGCCATGGTGGCGCTTGGCACTTTCGCCATCGGCACCGGGGCAGCCTGGCTGGTTACGATGACGCGGTTTCCCGGTGCAAGGCTGCTGGAGGTGGCGCTGGTTTTACCGCTGGCCTTTCCGGCCTATGTTCTGGCCTATGCTTATACCCATATTCTGGACCATCCAGGCATTGTGCAATCCACATTGCGTGAGGTGACCGGTTGGGGCCCGCGGGACTACTGGTTTCCCGAGATCCGATCCACCGGCGGGGCGGCGGCGATGCTGGTGCTGGTGCTGTACCCCTATGTCTACCTTCTGGCGCGGGCGGCCTTCATGCAGCAGAGCGCGGGGGCCTTTCTGGCAGCGCGGGCGCTCGGCAAAAATTCCTGGCAGGCGTTCTGGATGGTCAGCCTGCCAATGGCGCGGCCTGCGATTGCTTCCGGTGTTCTGCTGGCGGTGATGGAGACGATCGCGGATTTCGGCACGGTTTCCTATTTCGGGGTGCAGACCTTTGCCACCGGTATTTACACCAGCTGGTTCTCGCTTGGCGACCGGGGCGGGGCGGCACAGCTGGCTTTGTGCCTCTTGGGTTTTGCGCTAACGCTGGCGGTGGTGGAGCGGGCGACGCGGGGGCGGGCGAAATACCACCACGCGGGCAAGCACCACAATCAGATGCCGCCTGCGGAACTGGGCGGGTTCAAGGCCGTGGTTGCGGTATTTTGCTGTGCCGTTCCGGTGGTTCTGGGATTTCTGCTGCCGGTGGCCGTGCTGTTTACGATGAGCTTTGATTCCGAACAGAACCTGTTCAGCCGCCGCTACATCGATTTCACGGCAAATTCGATCACTCTGGCCGCGGCCGCGGCGGTGCTGACAATGGCAGCGGCGGTATGCCTCGGGTTCTATCAGAGACTGCGGCCCGGGCGGGTGTCGGCGGCCGCGGCCTATTTCGCACGGCTGGGGTATGCGGTACCTGGCGGGGTAATTGCGGTGGGGCTGATCGTTCCCTTTGCGGCCTTTGACAATGCGCTTGATGCCTGGATGCGGGAGAGTTTCGGAATCCGCACCGGGCTCTTGGTGACCGGCTCGATCTGGCTGCTGGTTGCGGCTTACGGGGTTCGCTTCATGGCGGCCGCCTTGGGGGCCTATGAAGGCGGGCAGGCGACGATGCATTCCAACATGGATGCGGCGGCGCGGTCACTGGGGCAGGGGCCGATGGGGATGCTGCGGCGGGTGCATCTGCCGATCCTGACGCCCAGTCTGCTGACCGCGCTGCTGATCGTGTTCGTGGATGTGATGAAGGAACTGCCCGCGACGCTGATCATGCGGCCTTTCAATTTCGACACGCTGGCGGTCCAGGCGCACAGGCTGGCCGCGGATGAAAGGCTGGAGGGCGCCGCGGTGCCCTCGCTGGTGATCATGGCGGTGGGCTTGCTGCCGGTGATCCTGATCTGCCGGCAAGTGGGGCGGCGGCGTTAGAGGCCGCCGGGCCCGGGGGCGGCTTATGCCGTCCACCAGGCCTCAATCTCTTCGCGGGAAATCCGGTCTGCCGGACCCAATCCGACCAGGACTGTTTCCTCCGCCTCGCAGCGCTTGGCCTCCACATGGCGGCCCACCACATGCAGTTCATAGGCACCGCCAGAGGTCAGCACGAAACCCTTCATCCGATAAAGCCCCGCGGGCCGTTCCGCCAGTTTGTCGCCCAAGGCGCGGCGGTCAAGGACGGCGGAGCTGCGGTGCTGCCAGGTGGTGTAAGCGGGATGCACCGCCACGGCGCGTCCCTTGGGCAGCGGCACCACGTCAAACAGCAACTCCGCCACCGGAGTGCCTTTCAGCACAGTGGGAGTGCGGGCATCGGCCTTGTTCAAAAGTGCAGCGAGCGGCTCGCTGATTGCGTCGCATTTTGTGGCGATTACCAGGTCGGCCGCGCGGATCTGCTGTTCCGCCTGCGGGGCAACCAGCGGATCGTTCAGCAGGGTTTCGGCATTCTCTGCATCGACCAGGGAGACGATGCCGCCGTAGCTGAGGCCGGGTTCATTCAGAACGGAATTGGCAATGGCAACCGGGTCGGAAATGCCGCTGGCTTCAATCAGCAAGTGGTCCGGGCGGTCCGCCCTATCCAGAATTTCCCGCAAGGCAAGGGAGAGATCGTCACCCATCGTGCAGCAGACGCAGCCGTTGGTCAGTGCGATTTTTCCGCCATCGGTATCGCGGATCAGCGCATCATCGATATTGACTGCGCCGAAGTCGTTGACGATCACGGCCAGCTTCAGCCCGTGTTCCTCCGCCAAAAGGCTGTTGATCAGAGTGGTCTTGCCAGCGCCCAGATAGCCGCTGACAATTGTGACCGGCAGCCTGTTCATGCGTTCTGCCCCTGCAGGCCCCGGCATTCTCTCAACCGCATATTTTCTCCCAATATGATACTTTTCATTTGGGCAGCTATAAGAGTGAAGGGCCGCCGGGTCTAGCGAAAGCTGGGCGCAGGAGGTGATGACGGACCGTGAAGCGTCAGGCGCATGTTTGCCTGGTGATGCGCCGTGGTCACTTGGCGTCAGTAAACAAATGGCGCGGAGTATTCCGCGCCATTTTCCGTCGGCTTGTTCTGAGAAGGCTTATTTCCAGCCCACGTCGTTGAAGATCTTCTGTGCCTCAGGCAGGTTCTTGGCAACCTCCGACAGGTTCACGTCGTCCGGTTTGAAGTGGCCAAGCGCCGCGATCGACGGGGCCAGACCGACACCGGAAACTGCCGGATATTCGTCATTGCCGGACGAGAAATACTGCTGCGCAGAATCGCTGGAGAGATATTCCAGGAACTTGATGGCGTTTTCCTTGTTCGGGGCATGCTTGGCCACCCCGCCGCCCGAAAGGTTCATATGCGCGCCTTCTTCGTTCTGGGAGGGGAAAAGCCAGGCGATCTGGTCGCGGTGTTCGGACAGGCCCTTGACCTCCTTGCGGATGGAACGGGCGAAATAATAGCTGTTGCCGACAGCAATTTCGCATTCACCGGAGACGATGCCGCGCATCTGGTCGATGTCGCCGCCCTGGGGATCGCGTGCCATGTTGGTAACCACGCCTTCGGCCCATTCGCGGGCTTTTTCGGCACCGTGATGTGTCACAATGGATGCCAGCAGGGTCTGGTTGTAGGTGTTCTTGGAGGAACGGATGCAGACCTGCCCCTTGTAGGCGGGATCGGCCAGATCCAGATAGGTCTGCGGCGGATTGGATACGCCTTCCTTGTCATAGAAGATGATGCGGGCGCGCTGGCTGAAGCCGAACCACTGGTTGTCCTCATCCTGCAGATAGGCGGGAACGCGCGCCTCCAGCACTTCGCTGTCGATGCTTTGCAGAACGCCGGCGTTTTTGGCACGGGTCAGGCGCGAGGTGTCGACGGTGATCAGAATGTCAGCCGGGGAGTTTTCGCCCTCGGCGTTCATCCGCGCGATCAGCTCATCGGCGTTGCCCTCGATGCGGTTGATGGTGATGCCGGTGGCCTCTTCGAAGTCCGAGTAAAGCTGTTCGTCGGTGTCGTAGTGGCGCGAGGAGTAGATGTTCAGCTCGCCCTCGGCTGCAGCGGCGGTGGCAACAGCTGCGCTCAGCGCGCCGGCCAGTACGGTTGTGGCTTTCAGCATTGGATGTCCCGTTCTTGGTTAGATCAGTTTTCCGACTGAAAGAGTCGATTAAAGCATCTGACAGAAGATGCAATGAATTTCCGACTGAAATAGTCGGAAAGTTGTCAGGTTGAGGTGAATGGGCGGGGCTGCGAGGGTCTTCGCCGTGCCAGGCCGCGAGTGCCTACGGCCAAACGCAAAAAAACCGCATCGGATGATGCGGTTTTCTGCATGTCGCTGTGGCGGATCTTAGCCCTGGCGCGCTTTGAACTTGCGCTGGGTCTTGTTGATCACGTACACGCGGCCTTTACGGCGCACAACCCGGCAATCGCGGTGCCGGTTCTTCAGCGAACGGAGCGAGTTCTTGACCTTCATGGTCTCTCTCCTTGTCTGCGGCGCGAACCAGCGCCTGGGTTAGCGGGTGCTTGGGCCGGAGCCGAAGCAGTGAATGAATGGTGGGCGATACAAGGATCGAACTTGTGACCCCTTCGATGTCAACGAAGTGCTCTACCGCTGAGCTAATCGCCCACTCTGGCCTGCGCTGCGTTCCTGCCCCTCAGAAGTGAAAGGGGCGCGGGGTGCCGCGCCGGTGAGGGGGTCTATAAATAGAGTCGCCGGCGGGCGCAAGAGCTTTTGACCGCAGAAATTTCCGCGATATGCTGTTTCTTGCAAAAGAAGCACCGGAGCAAGGATGCCTGATACAGCGTTTTCCGTGATTTCCCCGCAGAAACTGGCCTCGGCTGTGGTTTTTGCCTCTCCGCACAGCGGCGCGGACTATACCGATTCCTTTCTGGCACAATCGATTCTGGGGCGGCGGGAGATCCGCAGCTCGGAGGACGCCTTTGTTGATCAGCTGTTTCAGGCTGCGCCTGAGTTCGGGGCACCGCTGTTGAAGGCGCTGAAGCCGCGCGCCTACCTGGACCTGAACCGATCGCCCGACGAACTGGATCCGGCGGTGATCGAGGGGGTGCAGAGGCGCGGGCAGAACCCGCGGGTCGCGTCCGGTCTGGGGGTGATTCCGCGGGTGGTGGCCAACGGCCGGGCGATCTACAGCGGCAAGCTGCCGCTGGCCGAGGCTGAGCGGCGGATCATGACGTGCTGGCACCCCTACCACACGGCATTGAAAGGCCTTCTGGAGCAAGCGCACCGGCGGTTCGGCCAGGCGATTCTGGTGGACTGTCATTCGATGCCGCATGAGGCGGTGGACGCGATGGCAGCCGGGAGGTCGGGCAAGCCGGAGGTCGTGCTGGGCGACCGGTTCGGGGCGGCGGCCGAAAGCGGCGTGGTGGACCGGATCGAAGCGGCCTTTGCTGCAGCCGGGCTGAAAGTTGCACGCAACACGCCCTTTGCCGGCGCTTACATTGCTCAGACCTATGGCCGCCCCTCGCGGCGCCAGCATGCGGTGCAGATTGAGATCGACCGGGCTCTTTATATGGATGAGGTCAATATCCGGCCCAATGCGAACTTCGACTCGCTGCAGAAGCTGCTGAGCCAGGTTGCAGCGGAAATCGCTCTTATTGGCCAGGAGGAGCTGCCGCTGGCGGCCGAATAGCCTCTGCCGTGAAGTCAGCGCAGGGCGCGGCCCTTCAGAATCGCACTTTCGCCGAATCTTTTGCGGATGGCGTCGGTGGCGCGTTCGGCCTCTGCCCTTTTTCCGGCGTGCGGATCCAGGAGGTCGCCGCTGTCATCAGCCTGCGATTCGGGCACCAGGTCTGAGATCCCGCAGCCCAGGAGGCGGTAGGGGCCTTCGTTGCCGACCTGATCAAGCAGGCCGCGGGCGGTGCGGTAAATCCGGTCGGCAATCTGGGTCGGGCTGTGCAAGGTGACACGCCGGGTCAGCGCCGAGTGGTTGGCGCGCTTCAGCTTGAGTGTCACCACCCGGCCTGCCATCTCCCGCGCCTTGGCCCGGTCGGAAACTTTTTCCGCCAGCCTCCACAGATGGCCGTCGAGCACGTCAAGGCAGGCAGTGTCTTCGAAGAAGGTGGTCTCGTTGGAAATCGATTTGATTGGTTCGTGTGCCGAAACCCGGCGCTTGTCCTGACCGCGGGCCAGGTGCCACAACCGGTCCCCCATCGAGCCGAAACGGCTCTGCAAGGCATCACGGTCCCAGCGCAGCAAGTCCGAGAAGGTGCGGATGCCGGCCTTGTCCAGGCTGGCCTGGGCGGCCGGGCCGATGCCCCAGATCAGCCGCACCGGTTTGTCGCGCAGGAAGTCGCCGGTCTCCGCTTTGCCGATCACTGAAAACCCGCGCGGCTTGTCGAGGTCGGAGGCGACCTTGGCCAGGAACTTGTTGTGGCTGAGGCCGATGGAGCCGGTGACGCCCAGTTCGTCCTTCATCCGCTTGACCAGCCGGGCCAGCATCATTGCAGGTGGTGCGCCGTGCAGCTTTTCGGTGCCGGTCAGGTCCATAAAGGCTTCGTCCAGCGACAGCGGTTCCACATCCGGGGTCAGCTCATTCATCATCTTGCGGATTTCGCGGCTGACCTCGACGTAGACATTCATCCGCGGCTTGATCACCACGGCCTCCGGGCAGAGTTTCAGCGCCTGGAACATCGGCATGGCGGAGCGCACGCCGCGGATGCGGGCGACGTAGCAGGCGGTGGAGACCACGCCGCGCTTGCCGCCGCCGATGATCACCGGTTTGGTGGTCAGTTCCGGATTGTCGCGTTTTTCGACGCTGGCGTAAAAAGCGTCGCAATCCATGTGAGCGATACTGAGAGAGAACAGCTCCTCATGCGCCTTGATCCGTGGGCTGCCGCAATGGGGGCAGCGCCGGGCGGCGGTGATCTGACTCAGGCAGTCTCGGCAAAGGGCGTGCATGGAGTGCGGCAGGCTGTGGTCTAGGAGAGTTAAGTTTAACTTGCTGCGGAGGTCTTGTCTTTAACGCGGCGGGTTTCCAAGTGACAGATTATGACATCAGCAAACGAAGAATTTGCCGGCGCGAAGCTGGCGCTGTTTCTGGGGCAGGATTTGCTTGTCATCCAGCGCGATGACAAGCCGGATATTCCCTATCCCGGGCATTGGGATTTGCCGGGCGGGGGCCGGGAGGGGGATGAAAGCCCCCAGGTCTGCGCCCTGCGCGAAACTTATGAAGAGGTCGGGCTGGTGCTGCCGCCGGAACTTTTGAACTGGTCCCGGGTGTACCGGCGTCCGCACGGGCGGGTCTGGTTTTTTGCCGCGCATTTGCCCGCCTCGGCCGCAGGGCAAATCCGGTTCGGGAATGAGGGGCAGGGCTGGGCGCTGATGGCGCCGGAGGCATATTGCGAACATCCGCTGGCCGTGCCGCATTTTGCTGCGCGGCTGCGGGACTATCTCACCGAAAGGAGAAGTTTACAGGGCCGGAAAGAAAGATCCCCCGCTAGTATGCGGGGGGAAGGTGACGGGTCTCAGGAAGAAAAACCCGTCTGGGGAGTGTCTCAAGACTAGAATCGCTCACACGGCGCTGTTTCGCAAAGTTTGCGGGACCGGACCGGGGCTGCGGGTTTTTCGGGTGTGTTATTTTTGGCACAGGACGATTTGGCGCAGAGCTTCCTGCGGCTGCTGGTTTCATCAGCGAAATGAGAAGCTTGACGTTGCGTCAATGTCCTGAGGCCGCGCGGCTGGCAGGGAAATGGTTCGCCCGCCGCACATTTTTCTTTCCGCCTAATTTTTGTGCAGACCGGAGTTTGCGCAGGCTGCAACGCGGGTTCATCGCCGGTGATCCCGCTGTATCACCGGTGGCTTTGCGCCTACAGTTTGGCGGCAGCTAGTTCTGCCAGGATTGCTTCGGCAGCGGTGCGGGGGCTGTCCGCCTTCCAGATCGGGCGGCCTACCACAATGTGGTCAGCGCCGTCCGAGATGGCGCTGGCGGGAGTGGCGACGCGTTTCTGGTCACCCAGAGCTGCTCCAGCAGGGCGGACTCCAGGGGTGACGATCAGCTTGCCCTTCGCCTCGGGCAGGGCGCGGATTAGGGCTGCTTCCTGCGGGCTGGCGATGACGCCATCGGCGCCGGCCGCAAAGGCATTGCCTGCGCGCTCCAGCACCAGATCCTGTACCGCGCCGTCCTTGATCAGGGCTCCGTTCAGATCCTGGCGGTCCAGCGAGGTCAGGATGGTGACGGCGAGGATCTTGAGGTCCTTGTCCGCGGCGCCTTCCTTGGCGGCGCGCACCACATACGGGTCGCCATGAACGGTGAGAAAGTCGAGGTCGAACTGCGCCAGGCCCCGTACCGCGTTTTCCACTGTGGCGCCGATGTCGAACAGTTTCATGTCCAGGAAGATGCGTTTTCCTTGTTCCTGCTTCAGCTCGTTGGCGAGCGCCAGGCCGCCGCCGGTAAGCATGCCGAGGCCAATTTTGTAGAAAGAGACGGCATCGCCCAGCTGTTCGGCAAGCTTCAGCCCCGCCAGTGCGTTGGGGACATCCATGGCAACAATCAGACGGTCGTCGGCGCGCGGGGCGTGGGTCATGGCGTGGTCCTTTGTGGCGGGTTTGGCATGAAACTGGCGTTTCATACGCAAGGGGCGGCTGATGGGCAAGACGCGGCGCGGCGCGCTGGAATCCGGATAGGTTCTTGGCGGCGGCAGCTGTGGCTGAAAAGTTGACGCAGGTCAGGGATTTGAACACCTTTTCCCGGCAGAATGGGTTGAAGCGGCGGGATCGCTTCCCAAATTGAACCTTGAGGCCCGGACCGGGGCGTGCCGCCAAGCGGGCGCTGCAAAACCAGAGGGCGCTTGAAAAAGGAGAGCAAGATGGACTTGAACAAGTTCACGGAGCGTGCACGGGGATTCGTGCAGGCAGCGCAGACCATTGCGATGCGCGAAGGGCACCAGAGGCTGGTGCCGGAACATATTCTGAAAGCTTTGATGGATGACGATCAGGGGCTGGCGAGCAACCTGATTTCCCGTGCCGGAGGGACCCCCGCGCGCGTGGCCGAAGCTGTTGATGCGGCTGTTGCCAAACAGCCCAAGGTTAGCGGTGATGCGGCGCAGATCTATCTCGATGGGCAGACTGCGAAAGTGCTGGATGAGGCCGCCAAGATTGCCGAGAAGGCTGGCGATAGCTTTGTGCCGGTGGAGCGCCTCCTGATGGCGCTTTGCATGGTGAAGTCGAAGGCTAAGGAAGCCCTGGAGGCGGGCGAGGTTTCCGCCCAGAAGCTCAACGAGGCGATCAACGATATCCGCAAGGGACGCACAGCCGACTCGGCAACAGCTGAGGAAGGCTATGATGCGTTGAAGAAATATGCCCGCGACCTCACTGAGGCGGCGCGTCAGGGCAAGATCGATCCTATCATCGGCCGCGACGAGGAAATCCGCCGCTCGATGCAGGTGCTGTCACGCCGGACCAAGAACAATCCGGTGCTGATCGGTGAGCCGGGTGTGGGTAAGACCGCGATTGCCGAGGGCATGGCGCTGCGCATCGTCAACGGTGATGTGCCCGAATCCCTGCGCGACAAGAAGCTTCTGGCGTTGGACATGGGGGCGCTGATCGCTGGTGCGAAATACCGCGGTGAGTTCGAGGAGCGCCTGAAGGCGGTCCTGACTGAAGTCACCGAGGCTGCGGGCGAGATCATCCTGTTCATCGACGAGATGCACACGCTGGTGGGGGCGGGCAAATCCGACGGTGCCATGGACGCGGCCAACCTGATCAAGCCTGCGCTGGCCCGTGGTGAGCTGCACTGCATCGGTGCCACCACGCTGGATGAGTACCGCAAATACGTGGAGAAGGATGCGGCCCTGGCCCGCCGGTTCCAGCCGGTGATGATCACCGAGCCGACGGTGGAGGACACCGTGTCGATCCTGCGCGGCATCAAGGAGAAGTACGAGCTGCACCACGGGGTGCGCATTGCCGATGCGGCGCTGGTCGCGGCGGCAACGCTGTCGAACCGTTATATCACCGACCGCTTCCTGCCGGACAAAGCGATCGACCTGGTGGACGAGGCAGCCTCCCGCCTGCGGATGCAGGTGGATTCGAAGCCGGAGGAGCTGGATGCGCTGGACCGGCAAATCCTGCAGATGCAGATCGAGGAAGAGGCGCTGAAGCTTGAGGAGGACGCCGCCTCCAAGGACCGGCTGGAGAAGCTGCAGAAGGAACTGGCCGAGCTGCAGGAGCAGTCCGCCCAGATGACCGCGCAGTGGCAGTCGGAGCGGGATAAGCTGGCCTCGGCCCGCGACCTGAAGGAACAGCTGGACCGCGCCCGTGCGGAACTCGACATTGCCAAGCGGGAGGGCAACCTGGCCAAGGCTGGTGAGCTGTCCTATGGCGTCATTCCGGGGCTGGAGAAGCAGCTGGCGGATGCCGAGCAGAAGGAAGAGCAGGGGCTGATGGTCGAAGAGGCCGTGCGGCCCGAGCAGATCGCCGCCGTTGTCGAGCGCTGGACCGGCATTCCGACCTCCAAGATGCTGGAGGGCGAGCGCGAGAAGCTTTTGCGCATGGAAGATGAGTTGCACCGCCGGGTGATCGGCCAGAACGCCGCCGTCACCGCGGTTGCCAATTCTGTGCGCCGGGCGCGGGCGGGTCTGAATGACGAGAACCGGCCGCTGGGCTCCTTCCTGTTCCTCGGCCCGACGGGAGTCGGTAAGACGGAGCTGACCAAGGCGGTTGCCGGCTTCCTGTTCGACGACGAACACGCGATGGTGCGCATCGACATGTCGGAATACATGGAGAAGCACTCGGTCGCCCGCCTGATCGGCGCGCCTCCGGGCTATGTCGGCTATGACGAGGGCGGGGCGCTGACCGAGGCCGTGCGCCGCCGCCCCTATCAGGTGGTGCTTTTCGACGAGGTCGAGAAGGCGCATCCGGATGTGTTCAACGTGCTGCTGCAGGTGCTGGATGACGGCATGCTGACCGATGGCCAGGGCCGCACTGTCGACTTCAAACAGACGCTGATCGTGCTGACCTCCAACCTTGGCGCGCAGGCGCTGAGCCAGCTGCCCGACGGCGCCGATGCGTCGGAGGCCAAGCGCGATGTGATGGATGCGGTTCGCGCCCACTTCCGGCCCGAGTTCCTGAACCGCCTGGACGAGACCATTATCTTCGACCGGCTGAACCGCAAGGACATGGACGGCATCGTCGAGATCCAGATCGCCCGGCTGCTCAAGCGGCTGGCGGGGCGCAAGATCACGCTGGAGCTGGACGAGGCGGCCAAGACCTGGCTGGCCGATGAGGGCTATGATCCGGTGTTCGGCGCCCGGCCGCTGAAGCGGGTGATCCAGCGTGCGCTGCAGAATCCGCTGGCCGAGGCCCTGCTGGGCGGCGAGATCAAAGACGGCGATACTGTCCCGGTCACGGCCGGCAGCGAGGGCCTGATCATTGGCGAGCGGCTGGGCACCAGCGGCAGGCCGCGCCCTGATGATGCCGTCGTGCATTAAACGGCCCTGCATAAAGTGCAGGATGTGAACCGGAAAGGCCCGCCTGTAGTGGCGGGCCTTTTCTTGTCTGCTTGGCCGCGCATTTTGTGACAGTGCTAGAAAGCGCTAGACTGGCAGCTGTTCCAAGCCAAGGCGCCGGCCCCATGATCCGCATCAGGCGCAGAGCAGCCTTTACCGCATTTCTCCTCGCGCTGCTGTGCGGCGCGCTGGCGGCCTATGTACTGGACGGACAGCCGCGCCCGGTGGAGGACATGGTTGCCTGGTTGCGCAGCACAGGGGGCTGGGCGCCGCTGGCGGTGATCGTACTGATGGTGTTGCATTCCTTTGTGCCGTTTCCGGCGGAAATCCTGGCGCTGTGCGCGGGTGCGATCTTTGGCACGTTATTGGGGGCGGCGCTGATCTGGACCGGGGCGATGCTTGGGGCGCTGGTGGCTTTTGGGATCGCGCGCCGGCTGGGGCAGGAGGCGGTCCGGGCCTGGCTGAGCGAGGCGCAGGCGCAGCAGCTGGATGCGTGGACCGAGGAGCGGGGTGCGCTGGCGCTCCTGGCCGCGCGCCTGATTCCAGTTATAGCTTTTAACCTGATCAACTATGCCGCAGGGCTGACCCGGGTCCGCCTATGGACTTTTGTCTGGACCACGGCGCTGGGCATTCTGCCGGTAACGCTATTGTCCACATGGTTCGGTGCGCGGATGCTGGGTATGAACTGGCCAGTGCTGGCGGCGGTTTCAGCCGGGTTACTGATTGGTCTGTTTGCCATGCACCGGCTGGCTAGGCCATGGATCTGATGCGGGCAGGGTGATGCAATGTGAGCGGCGGTTAACTGCCCGCCGCCGCTTCCTTCGCCATCCGGCGCTCGTATTTGCGGCGCAGCACTTTCAGCTGAGGTTCCCAATTGTAGCGGCTGTCTTCGGTGGTTGCCGACCAAAACAGCTTGCCGCCATACCGCCAGGGATCGAGCACGATACCCTCGTAAATGCCGTTGCCCTTGGCGGCGATCACTGCTGTGCTGTGGTCTATGCGGAATTCGTTCTTCGGCTCTGCAATGGCGCGCAGCATGGTAAGGGTCTGGAAATTTTCCTGATTGAGGCGGGCCTGCATGTCCTCGGCGTAATGTACGCAGATGCCGCGTTCCTTGATTCCGCTGTTGACCAGCGTGTTGTGAACGATCGGCGAGGTGGTGACATTATACTGCCGGGCCAGATGGGCGGAGTAGCTGTAGGCAAGCTCGGCTGCGCGGCGGGCTTCATCCGGATCCACCTGCGGGTCCAGCGACTGCAGGGCGACAGACAGCTCCTCGACATCGCCCTTGGTGGCGGTGGGGTTTGTGCTGCAGCCTGCCAGCGTTACGGCGGTCAGAATCAACAGGGTCGCAAAAAGGGATTTCATCGTGGCCTGCCAGGTGCGGTTTCCGGTTCCGGCCAGCATAAGGGTTTCATTGCCGGGGTGAAGCGGGGATTTCCGGCCTGCTGTTCTCAGCCGGGCCGCAGTGGTGCACACGTTACAGATCTCTCGCGCAGTCGTGAGAGGTTATGTTTTGGGTTTTGGGCCCTGAACCGTTACCAGAAGAAGGACCCGCATTTTCAGGAGACTTAAATGGCGCGCCGCTGGACCAATAACCTGACCCTTGCCGACGCAACCTCGGAGGCGGCCTTCTGGAACCGCCGCCGTATCATGGCCGGGGTGGCGGGCACCGGGCTTGCGGCAGCACTGGGCGGCCAGGCGCGGGCGGAGGGCGAGCGGACGGAAGAACTGCTGGAGCCCAACACCTGGGAAGAGGTAACCAGCTATTGCAACTTCTATGAGTTCGGAACCGGCAAGGGCGATCCGTCCAAGTATGCGGACCGGATGACCATTGAGCCGTGGAGCGTCACGATCGATGGCCTGGTCGAAAAGCCGGGCGAATATTCGTTTGACCAGATCCTGGGTGAAATGACGCTGGAGGAGCGCATCTACCGGTTTCGCTGCGTCGAGGCCTGGTCCATGGTCGTGCCCTGGCAGGGGTTTGAGCTGGCTGACCTGCTGAACCTGGCAGAGGTCCAGGACGGCGCGAAATACGTTGCCTTTGAGACTCTTTACCGCCCGGCCGAAATGCCCGGCACCGTTTACAAGGTTCTGGACTGGCCCTACCGCGAGGGTCTTCGCCTGGATGAGGCGATGCATCCGCTGACGATCATGGCGACCGGCATCTTCGGCAAACCGCTGCCCAACCAGAACGGTGCGCCGCTGCGGCTGGTGGTGCCATGGAAATACGGTTTTAAATCGATCAAGTCGGTGGTGCGGATCACTCTGACCGATGCGGAGCCGCCCACCAGCTGGAACATGGCCAACCCGCGCGAATACGGCTTCTACAGTAATGTAAACCCGGATGTCTCGCATCCGCGATGGAGCCAAGCCACCGAACGCCGCATCGGCGGCGGTCTGTTTGCGCGCCGCCGGCCGACGCTGATGTTCAATGGGTACGAGGACGAGGTCGCCGCTCTCTATGAGGACATGGACCTGAGCGAGTATTTCTGAGGAGGCAGCGGATGGAACTTGCAAACCAGCTTCTCCGGCGGCTGCCTGTCTGGGCGGTCTACCTTCTGGGAGCGCTGCCTGCCCCCTGGCTGTTCTATCTTGGCCTGACGGGCGGACTCGGCGTGGAGCCGGTCAGGGCGCTGGAGCATGAATACGGTGAGCTTGCGCTGCAGCTTCTGATCCTGACGCTGGCCATTTCGCCGCTGCGCCGTCTGCTCGGCCTCAATCTGATGAAGTTCCGCAGGGCGGTTGGACTGCTGTGCTTCTTTTATGTCCTGTGCCATCTGCTGGTCTGGCTGCTGCTGGATGTGCAGATCCCTGGCCAGATCCTCACTGATATTGCCAAGCGGCCTTATATCACCATCGGCATGGGCGCCTTTGTCCTGATGCTGCCGCTGGCGCTGACCTCCAACAACCTTTCGGTCCGCAAGCTCGGCCGCACCTGGTCCCGGCTGCACCGGCTGACCTATGGCGCTGCTGTTTTCGGTGCCGTGCATTTTGTGATGCTGGCGAAAGGGTTTCAGATTGAGCCGCTGATTTACCTGGGGCTGGTGCTGTGCCTGCTGGCGCTGCGTCTGGCCGGCAGCCGCTGGCTGCGGCAGCTTTCGGGGGCGCTGGTTTCGGGCCGGACCTAGATCCGGAACTATTGGAAGACGTCTGAAGGACTTCTGCTGGGCCCTCCTCATTGCTTAGGGCCTGCCCGCTTATTTGTTTTTCTCGCGATTCCCCCGGGGGCTTTGGGCTGGAGTGGGGCTGGGCGGAAGGAAACCTGGTTTGGGAGACCGCGATTCCTGTCATTGCGTCTGTGGATAATGGGGTTGAGTCTGTGGGTAAGTGCTGCGGGCACCGGTTTGGCGGTGTCCGGGGTGGTTTGAGGCGCGGGGGAGGGGCGGCAACCGGGTCAGTGTTTCTGACTTTGTTTTGCTGTAATGTATTGATTTTGTTTGATTTGTGATTTTTCTTTCCGGAATTCTGCGTTTTTCTGAATTTTTGGGTTGCGGGTGTTTGGCGGTGTCCGTAAAAGCCCCCTCACCGGCGGCGCTGAGGCGCAGCTGAGACACACCGGACAGGGCGGCGGCGACGCGGGACTGGACGGGAAACGCACCGGAGAGACGGTGGGACGCGCTGGAGAGACGGCGGCATCTGAGGGTTTGGATGAGGCGGGCGCGCCGTGAGATTGGCGCATCGGTCTGTTTTTGGGCTTCGGGTGGCAGCATTGCTCTTTGACATTGATGGATGACTGAAGAGATATGCGGGCGGTTTGGTTCATTTCGATGGATCAGCCGATGCATATCGCGCTGCTAGGATTTAGGTCCGATGATGCAGTGTCAGCTTC
>NZ_JAHVJA010000003.1 GCF_019801465.1 Leisingera daeponensis | reverse complement strand
GATATCGGCGACTGGTGGACCCGCGCCGATGCCGATGCCATCGCGCCGATCATCGCGGTGCCGACCACCGCAGGCACGGGTTCCGAAGTCGGCCGCGCCTCGGTGATCACCGACAGCGTTACTCACCAGAAGAAGATCATCTTCCACCCCAAGGTGCTGCCGGCCGTGGTGATCTGCGACCCCGAGCTGACCATTGGCATGCCCAAGTTCATCACTGCGGGCACCGGGCTCGATGCCTTCGCCCATTGTGTTGAGGCGTTCAGCAGCCCCCACTACCACCCGATGTCCCAGGGCATCGCGCTGGAAGGCATGCGCCTCGTGAAGGACTACCTGCCGCGCGCCTACGCTGACGGCACCGATATCGAAGCCCGCTCCCAGATGATGTCGGCCGCCGCGATGGGCGCCACCGCCTTCCAGAAGGGTCTCGGCGCGATCCACGCGATGAGCCACCCGATCGGCGCCCATTTCAACACCCACCACGGCACCACCAACGCGGTCTGCATGCCCACTGTGCTGGAGTTCAACGCCTCTGCAATTGCTGACCGGTTCAACATGGCGGCAGCTTATCTGGGCATCGAAGGCGGCTTCGACGGGTTCCGCGGCTTTGTGCAGGAGCTGAACGATTCGCTGGGCATCCCGCGCGGTCTCTCAAACTTGGGCGTCACCGAGAGTGCGGTTCCCGAGTTGGTCAAGGGCGCCATCATCGACCCCTCCTGCGGCGGCAACCCCATCGAGCTGACCGAAGAAAATCTCGCCCAGCTGTTCAAGGCGGCAATGTAAGAAAAGGGTTTTTGCCCTAGCTTCAGCGCTCTCCGCCACGCGGGGAGCGCGTTTACACCCAGGAACAGCGTCAGCCGCTCACGTAAACCTTGTCCTTGGGATAGTAGAAAATCTTTTGATTGTGCAACCGCCCCAGAAGAGCGTGGACCCGGCGCAGGGTTTCCGCGTCACCGCTGCCCGTTTCCGGCTGCGTCTTGGACAGACTGTCCCGCGTGTGCCGCAGTGCGGTCTCGATCAGATCCATATCCTCGACAGAAAGTTCAAACATGTCGTTGTAATTGGGCATCTGCACTCCTTCACCGGGCTGACCCGTGCTGCACTGGAACCATACCCACAGGTTGCCCCGGGGCGGCCCGCAAAGCTATAGAAAAATCCCTGGGCGGGCCGGCGCGACCGTCGTTTTCCGACCGGGCCGCTCAAGGGGGCGGCAGCTAGCTATAGCGTTTCGCCCAGGCTGATCGCGGGGTGCAGGCGGTCGAAAACCAGCCCCTCTGCATCGCCGGGTTCCCGCGACTTCAGGATGACCTTTGCCGCGCGTTCGCCGATCTCCCTGCGGCAGGCATCGGTGGTCGCCAGCTGAAGCGGCAACCCTTGCAGAATTTGCAGGTTATTGAATCCTGCCAGTGCAATATCACCAGGCACTGACAGGCCGGCTGCCAGGCAATGCATCAATCCGCCAACGCTCATCACATCGCTGGAATAGTAGATGCAATCAAGATCCGGATTGCGTGCCAGCATCTGCGCGGTCAGCTGGCGGCCGGTTTGAATTGCGCTTTCCCCGGAGTAATGCTCGATATCGCTAAGCGTCACGCCCTGCGCAGCCAACCCGTCGGTGAACCCGTCGAAGCGTTTCCGGGCCCGGAAATCCTGCGGCATCTTGGTGCCGATAAAGCCGATGTTCCGGTAGCCGCGGGCCAATATCTGTTCAGCCATATCGCGCCCGGCCTGGAGATGCGATATGCCAACGCAATGGCGCACGGGATCGCCGTCGGCATCCATCACCTCCACCACCGGGCAATCGGCCTGCTGCAGCATACGGCGGGTCGCTTCGGTGTGTTCAAGCCCGGCCACGATCAGCCCCGAGGGCCGCCAGCTCAGCATTTCCCGGATGACGCTTTCCTCCTCCTCCAAATCGTAGCCGGAGATTCCCACAACCGGCTTCAAAGGACTGGGCTTCAACACAGCAGAAATACCCGACAGCACCTCAGGAAACACAAAGCTGTTCAGCGATGGCACCACAACCGCCACAAGGTTAACCGATTGCGAGGACAGGGAACCGGCAATCCGATTCGGGACATAGCCGTGGGCCCGGGCAATTTCCTCGATCTTCGCCTTGGTCTTGGCGGATACATCCGGGGCTCCGCGCAAGGCGCGCGAGGCCGTCATCTCGCTCACTCCGGCCAGCTTGGCCACGTCTTTCAGAAGCAGTTTCTTCGTCATACGCCCATGCTCCTGCAGATCGCAGGCAGCCGCAAGAGCGGCCCTGCTGCTATGGGGGTTGATTTTCTATTCCGTTATCGCTATCGGTATCGCAACCGTTATCGATACCGGCTTCAGATCCGGTACACCAGCCGGAGATCAGAGATGACACTGAAGATTGCAATCAACGGATTCGGGCGCATTGGCCGCGGGGTGCTGCGGGCGCTTCTTGAGAGCGATGCCAAGGATATCGAGGTGGTGGCCATCAATGACTTGTCGCCACCGGAAACGCTGGTGCATCTGCTGAAGTACGATAGCGTGCACGGGCGGCTGAATATCCCGGTTTTCCTGGCAGACGACCTGATCCGCGTGGGCCGCCACAGCATCCGGCTGAGCGCCATGCGCAACCCTGAGGAGCTGCCCTGGCAGGATGTCGATATAGCCTTTGAATGCACCGGCCTGTTCACCGCGCGCAACGATGCCGCGCGGCACCTGAAGAACGGCTCCAAACGGGTGCTGATATCCGCGCCGGGAAAAGATGCGGACCGCACGGTTGTATATGGTGTGAACCATACGGATTTGGCGGCAGATGACGTCATTGTCTCCAACGCCTCCTGCACCACCAACTGCCTGGCGCCGCTGGCCAAGGTGCTGGACGAGGCTTTTGGCATAAAAACCGGCTACATGACCACGATCCACGCCTACACCGGGGATCAGCCAACCCACGACACCAGCCACAAGGACCTCTACCGCGCCCGTGCGGCCTCGCTGTCGATGATCCCCACGTCCACCGGGGCCGCGCGCGCGATTTCCGAGGTGCTGCCGCATCTGAAAGGCCGCCTGGAGGGCTCAGCGATCCGGGTTCCAACCGCCAATGTCTCCGTCGTGGACCTCAGCTTTGTCCCGGAGCGCCCTGCCACTGTTGATGCAGTCAATGCGGCGGTGCAGGCGGCAGCTGCGAACGGGCTGGAAGGTATTCTGTCCTACGAGGAAGACCCGCTTGTGTCGGTTGACTTCAACCACGATCCCCATTCCAGCTGCTTTGCCGCCGCGCAGACCGCCGTCACCGCCGAAGGGCTGGTGCGGGTGGTCAGCTGGTACGACAACGAATGGGGCTTCTCCAACCGAATGGTGGACACCGGTCGCCGCATCGGCGCGGTAATGGACTCCGCAAAGGTTGCCCTGGCCAGCTGACGGGGGTCTCCCACCCGTCGCAAACCCGATGGGCTTCCTCCCGTTGGGCCTGGCGCCGCGCTGACGCGCGGCGCTGCCGCGTTTCCCGCAAGATTTCGCCTCCAGCAAGACCAATCCGGAGAAATGCTGTCTTCAGGATGCGCTAAATCAGCCTCCGGGCCGGGTACGGCTGGCATGACCTGCCGAATTGCGCCAGAACAGGCGCAAGACATGACCAGCTACAGGAGACCGGCGTGACCGTCACCCGTGAAACCGTCCTTGAGGCGCTCAAATCCATCACCGACCCCGTCAGCGGCAGCGATATCGTCAGCGCAGGCATCACCCGTGCAGTGACCGTAGAAGGCAGCACTGTCCGCTTTGTGCTGGAAATAGATCCCGGCAAGTCCGAAGCCTACGGACCGGTGCGCGATAAGGCCGATGCGGCAGTGGCAGCGCTGCCGGGGGTGGAGAAGGTCTCCGCCATGCTGACCGCCCATTCGGAGAAAGCCCCGCCGGACCTGAAACCGAAGAAAGCAGCCCAGCCGCAGCAGCAGGCACCGCAGAAGGTGCCGGGCGTGGCGCGGATCCTCGCCGTGGCCTCGGGCAAGGGCGGCGTTGGCAAATCCACCGTTTCCGCCAATATTGCCTGCGCGCTGGCGATGCAGGGGCGCAAAGTGGGCCTGCTGGATGCCGACGTCTATGGCCCCTCGCAGCCCAAGATGCTGGGCGTCAGCGGCCGCCCCGCCAGCCCTGATGGAAAAACCATCCTGCCGCTGCGCAACCACGGCGTCACCATGATGTCGATGGGGCTGATGACCGGCGAGGACCAGGCGGTGATCTGGCGCGGCCCGATGCTGATGGGCGCGCTGCAGCAGATGCTCCTGCAGGTGCAATGGGGGGAACTGGACGTGCTGATCGTCGACCTGCCGCCCGGCACCGGCGACGTGCAGATGACCCTGGCGCAGAAAACCCGCGTGGACGGCGCCATCGTGGTCTCCACTCCGCAGGACGTAGCGCTGATCGATGCGCGCAAGGGCATCGACATGTTCCGCAAGATGAACGTGCCGGTGCTTGGCATGATAGAGAACATGTCGACCCATATCTGCTCCAACTGCGGGCATGAGGAGCATGTCTTCGGCCACGGCGGCGTGGCGCAGGAAGCCAGGAAGCTCGGCGTGCCGCTTCTGGGCGAGGTGCCGCTGCATCTGGACGTGCGGCTTGCGGGCGACAATGGCACGCCGATCGTGGCCGCGCAGCCCGGGGGCGCCCAGGCCAAGGTCTTCCTCGACATCGCCACCCAGCTGGTCGATGCAGGCGCTGCCTGACCCCGGCCAGCCCCGGGTCAAGGGCCGCAAAACGGGGTTGGACAGCACCGTTCACCTTTGTGGCGGGTATGGCAGACCGCACACTGCAGCAGGCGCTTCAGGGTAACCTGCCCTTGAAGCGATTCTCAGCAGAAAGAATTGGAACAGAGATGTTCCGGGAGATCATTCGAGTTCGAATGGGCGGAGCGCTTCTGCACCGCGCAGCGGCGCCACGCCCAACTGTGACGGGCATTCTGTGAATGCCTAGAAACAGGCGGGAGCCTCCGCCCGCCGGATCAGGCGTATTTCTCCAAAAATTCCTCCGCCCGCAACTGGCGGAAATCCGGCAGCGCCGCACGCAATGCCTCATGGTCCCAATCCCACCAGGCCAACGCCATCATTTGTTCAGCCACCGCCTCGGGATAGCGACGGCGGATCACTTGCGCGGTGTTGCCGCCGACAATGGTGTAGGGCGCCACGTCCTTGGTCACGACGGCGCACGAGGCCACTACCGCCCCGTGACCGATGGTCACCTCCGGCTTGATCACAGCGCCATGCCCGACCCAGGTGTCATGGCCGATACGAGCCGTGCGTCCGGCGCGGCGGGCGAACCAGTCCGCGTCGTCCTGCGCATCCTCCCAATAACTTGCGGAGCGGTAGAGGAAATGATGCAGCGACGCCTTCTCCATCGGATGATCGGAGGCGCCGATCCGCACAAAGCTGGCGATGTTGGCGAACTTACCGATCTGCGCATTGGCAATGTCGCAACTGCGGTCGCAATAGCTGTAGTCGCCGAGCACCGAATTTGCCACCCGGCTTCCGGCACCGATCTCAACATAGGCGCCAAGGGTGCTGCCGGTGATCTGGCAGTCCGGGTGGATGAAGGGCGCTTCCGCTGTCAAACGGGCCATGCTCTGTCCTCTTCGAAACGCTTGGAGCCAGCTCAGGGCAGCAGGAAAGCTTTGCCCTTGCGCGCCGTGCGCCCGGCCTTGCCGCCCTCGCCCTTGATCAGGCGGCGGCGCAGCCAGCCCGAAAACCAGTCCATCAGCATCACCATCAGGATGATTAGCGTGATGTAATAGGCCACCTCCTCCCAGTCCTTCTGGGTAATGATCGCCTGCGTCAGCAAGAGGCCGATGCCGCCGCCGGTGATCGCGCCGATGATGGTGGCGGAGCGGGTGTTGGATTCCAGGAAGTACAGCAGCTGGCTCAGCAGCACCGGTGTGATCTGCGGGATCACCCCGAAGCGGTAGCGCTGCACCGGCTTGGCCCCGGTGGAAGCCACGCCCTCTATCTGCTTCTGGTCTACGTTTTCCAGCGCTTCCGAGAAAATCTTGCCGAAGGTGCCGGTATCCGTCACCAGGATCGCCAGCGCACCGGTAAGCGGGCCGGGTCCGAAGGCGCGGGCCAGCACCACGGTCCAGATCAGCGAGTCGACGCCGCGGACAAAGTCAAACAGGCGGCGCACGGCAAAGCGAATGCTGCTCAGGGGCATGAAGTTCCGGGTCGCGGCGAAGGCCAGCGGCAGCGCAATGATCCCTGCGCCGATTGTGCCAAGGAACGCCATCAGAAGAGTTTCGGCAATGGCCCAGGCCACGTCCTGGTGGCGCCACATCTTGTTGGTCCAGAAATCCTGGAAGATCGAACCACCCTCGCCAGTGGCGGCCCGCTGCAGCAGCTCCCCTGCCCCCATGCCGTAATAGGGGCTATCGAGGGTGAAGAAGAACAGTTCCCATCCAGCGAAGTAGCGGAACACTTCGGCCCGGTTGCGGGTCACTGTCAGGCGGCCTGCCTCGGTGGTCACTGCCAAGCGGTTCTTGGAGACATTGATCCAACCGGGAATTTCCCCTGCCGGCAGCTCTGCCTGAACACCAGCAGTGCGGCTCGGCGTGGCGCGCACGGCGCCATAGCCGGGGATCACGTACTCAATGGTTTCGAGTCCGAAAGTAACCCTGTGGCCGTCTTCCAGATCAATCACCGTGGTTTCGCCCAGAGCCACCCAGTCTGGTGCCATGCCATCAGGGTAGGCCCCCTTGCGCTCGCCCTCGATGGCTACCGAAACCTCGCCGCTGCGGTTGTCGCGTGTGACATGGGTCTTGTAGCTGTAGCTGTCGCTGACCAGGGTCAGCGCGTTGTCCAGGCTGGCACGCTCCCACAGCCCCGGCATGCTGAAAGCGAAAAACACGTATGCCAGGTAAGCCAGCACCGCGGCAGGCAAGGCAAAGTTGGTCAGCCGTTTCTTCATAAACAGCCGCGAGATGCTCAGCTTCAACTCCGCCGGCGTGAGGTTCGTGTCGAAAGTGGTCATGCCTTCGCTCCATAGGTCAGGCGGTCACGCAGCAGACCGGACAGCTGGTCCACGCCCACGATGGTGACAAAAAGGAGGAGGAAAATCGCGGCGGCCTCGTCGTAACGCCCCTGCCCCCAGGACATCGCGTTCTTCAGTTCGTAACCGATACCGCCCGCGCCGACAAAGCCAAGGATGGCGGAGGCGCGAATGTTGATTTCAAAGCGCAGCAGCGCATAACTCACGTAGTTCGGGCCAACCTGCGGGATCACCCCCAGCGTCATCCTCTGCGCCCAGGTGGCACCGACGGAGGTGAGGCCCTCGACCGGTTTTAACGAAGCGTTTTCATTCACTTCGGAAAACAGCTTGCCCAGTGCCCCGGCGGTGTGAATGGCAATGGCGATCATCGCCGGCACCGGCCCGCCGCCAAGGACAAAGATCAGCACCAGCGCAATGACGATTTCCGGGATCGCCCGGCAAATGTCACTGATACGGCGGAAAAGCGGGATCAGCGCGGGCCAAGGAGCCATGCCCCGGGTCGCAAGCAGCGACAGCAGCGTGCCGAACATCGCGCCAACCAGGGTCGACGCGGCTGCAATGTTCAGAGTTTCAACCAGCGCCGGAAAGAAATGAACCAGATGCCCCGGCAGCTGCGCGGCCTTCCCGGCAGCTTCGGCCAGAACCTCTGCAGGGTAATCGAAGACGCGGGTGAACCCATCGGCGAAGGAGCCGGCATTGCGGTCATCTGCGGTGCGGAATCCCGCTGCCATCAGCGCCACAAAGACTGCAAGAAGAATACCTCCATAAAGCCGCTTGCGCTGGATATGGGCGGTGTAGTGCTCCCGGATCTCGTTTACCGTCGGCCGGGCTGCCGTCAGATCTGCCATGTATGGGTCCTGGTCTTGAACTGATGGCTTGAAAAGGAGCCATCAAGGAAATTACGGGGCCCGGGCAGTGCCCGGAACCCCGCAGAGCTCAGTGCTGAAATTACTCTGATTTCAATTTGCGGGCTTCGATGATCACTTCGTAAGCTTCATGTGAGATCGGGTCGAAGCTCTTGGCTTCACCGGCCGCAACACCGTAGAAACAATCGCGGTCGATCTCGCTGAGGCTGTCCATCAGCGCGGTCATTTTTTCTTTCACATCGGCGGGCAGCGCTTTGCGCAAGACAACCGGGCCCTCCGGGATCGGCGCCGATTTCCAGATTTCGACCATGTCGTTCATGTCTACCAGACCTGCATCCACAGCGCGGCGCAGCGCGCCCGACTGATAGCCATCTTCCCATTCGCCCAGGCCGTCCGCCCAGGTCACGCCGCCGTCAACGTCGCCGTTGGCAACCGCGACAATGGTCTGTTCGTGACCGCCGGTGAATTTCACTTCGCCAAAGTAGTCACCGGACTCCATGCTGGCGTTGATCTTGTTCGGGATCTCAATCGACGGGATCAGGTAGCCCGAGGTGGAGTTCGGATCGCCGAAACCGAAGGCCTTGCCCTTCATGTCTTCCAGCGATGTGATGCCGCTGTCCTTTCGGGCGAAGCCGACCGAGTAGTAGCCGTAGCCGCCGTCGGTGTTCACCTTGACCAGAACCGGCTCAACCGCTTCGGGGTCGGACAGATAGGTCTTGGCATAGCCCGAAGCGCCCAGCCAGGCCATGTCGATGGTGCCGCCCAGCAGACCCTGGATCACGCCGTTGTAGTCGGCAGGCGCAAACAGTTTGGTTTCGACACCCAGTTCCTTTTCAGTGTATTCCCGCAGGCATTCATTGTTGTTCAGACGGTCCTGCGCGTTTTCGCCGCCCAGAATACCGATGCGGAATTCCTTGATTTCCTCTGCCGCAACAGGGGCGGTCAGCGCGGTGGTTGCCAGAACGGCAGCAAACAGATTCTTCATTTCATTTCTCTCCGCTTGGTTCCCGGCAAAGCAGCCCGCCGGGTCGATGAAAACAAGTCAGGGGTTACTCGGCTGGAATGGCGGCGCGCCGCGCGTCCGTCTTCTCCAGCGTTTCGATCTCGGTCGAGGTGGCGGCTTCAGAGAATTCCTCCCCGGCACCATAGATTTCGCGTGCCACACCGGTGGTCAGTTGCTCCGGCAGCCCATCGAACACGATACGCCCGTCGCGCATCCCAACCACCCGGTCGCAATAGCGGCGCGCGGTGTCCAGCGTGTGCAGATTGGCAATGACGGTGCGCCCATCTTCCTCGTGGATGCGGCGCAGCGCCTCCATCACGGTCTGGGCGTTCATCGGGTCGAGCGAGGCAATCGGCTCATCCGCCAGAATGATCTTCGGGTCCTGCATCAGCGCCCTTGCAATCGCCACCCTCTGCTGCTGCCCGCCCGACAGCGCTTCGGCCCGCTTGGCTGCATGCTCGGCAATGCCCAGCCGGTCCAGAATGTCGATTGCCTTGTGAATGTCGTCCATCGGATAGAGGTTGAACAGCGTCGCCATCGCGTTGCGGCGGTTCAGCGTGCCGTGCAGCACGTTGGAGACCACATCCATCCGCGGCACCAGATTGAACTGCTGAAAAATCATCGCGCAGTCGGACTGCCAGGCCCGCCTGTCCCTGCCTTTCAGGCCAGTGACTTCGCGCCCGTCAAACAGGATGCGGCCGCCGCTGGCGTCTTCCAGGCGGTTCAGCATCCGCAGCAGGGTGGATTTCCCCGCGCCGGACCTGCCGATGATCCCGATCATGCAGGGTTTGTCGATGTCCAGCGTGGCGGAATCCACCGCAATCTTTTCGCCGAACCGTTTTGTAAGCTTATCAATGCGCAGCACCCGGGCGCTCCCTTTCCGTTCCAGGGATGCCTACCGGTTCTGCTCAAATCCTATGTGTCACTGCCGTGAAAGTTTTGTAACGCCCAGCGGCGCAACCCGCGGGCGTGCAGCCCCCGGAAACCAGCCGGACACGCAATCTGCCTCTGTCCACAGCAGGCCGGACAGTCTATACGGCCATCGACTCCTCATTTCCCTTTGCAAAAGGAAGCTGCCAGATGTCCTTTGACCGCAAGATCAAGATCGCGCCCTCGATCCTCTCCGCCGATTTCGCCAACTTCGGCGAGGAGATCCAGGCCATCGAAGCGCAGGGCGCCGACTGGGTGCATGTGGATGTGATGGACGGGCATTTCGTCCCGAACCTCACCTTCGGACCGCAGGCGGTGAAGGCGTTCCGCCCGCATGTGAAGACAGTGATGGATGTGCACCTGATGATCGCTCCGGTCGATCCCTACATCGACGCTTATGCCGACGCAGGCGCCGACGTGCTGACCGCGCATATCGAGGCGGGGCCGCACATCCACCGCACTCTGCAGGCAATCCGCGGGGCGGGCATGAAGGCAGGCGTCGCGCTGAACCCCGGCACCCCGGCGGAAGCTGTGGAGCATCTGCTGGACCTGACCGATCTGGTCTGCGTGATGACCGTGAACCCCGGTTTCGGCGGCCAGAAGTTCATCGACATGACAGCCAAGATCCGCCGTCTGCGCAGCTTGATCGGCGACCGCCCGATTCATATCGAGATCGACGGCGGCGTTGACCCCACAACCGCGCCGCTGGTGGCCGAGGCTGGCGCCGACGTGCTGGTGGCAGGCTCCGCCGTTTTCAGGGGCGGCTCCGTCAACAACCCGGAGGTCTATGGCGAGAACATCCGCAAGATCCGTGCCGCCACAGAAGGCACGTGGGTCTAAGACGGGAAACCTCCCGCCAGATTTGAAGCGCATTCCGGAATGCGCCGCTCTTGACAGGCGCCGCGCATTCCGCGCGGCGCTTTTTCGTGAGACGGCCAGCGTCTGCACGGCCAGCCCGGCGGTGCCGGGCAGCGCCCCGGCGGCCCTCGACGGGCCGGAGGGGCGCCCGCCCGTTCAGCCGCTCTTGTTCAGATCGTCGAAGGTCCTGCCATCGGCCACCAGCTTCTCCAGCAGCGGTGCGGGCTGCCAGAAGAACTCATCCTCTGCCGCATAGCCCCGGATATCCGCCAGGATGCCGTCCAACCCCTGCAGGTCGGCCCATTTCAGCGGCCCGCCCCAGTAGCGCGGGAAGCCGTAGCCGAAGACCATCACCATATCAACATCCAGCGGCCGCCGCGCGATGCCTTCGCCCACCACCCTTGCGGCTTCGTTGACCATCGCGCACATGTAGCGGCGCAACACCTCGGCATCGCTGAAGGCGCGCGGAGCAACGCCCTGCTGCTCCTGATCCTTGGCAATCAGATCCGCCACCTCGGGGTTCGGCACGCCGCCGCGCTTGCCTTCCTCGTAGATGTAGAACCCCCTGCCGGTCTTCTGACCGAAATCACCGCCCTCGCAGAGCATCTCGTAGAAGCGCGGCACACGCTCCCGCGGATCCCGCGTCGGCGCGCGGCGCTTGCGGGCCGCCCAGTTGATGTCGAGCCCGGCCAGGTCGCCCATCGCAAACGGCCCCATCGGGAAGCCGAAACCGGTCACGACCTTATCCACCTGATAGGGTGAAGCGCCATCCAGCACCACATATTCCGCGGCCTTGCGGTAGGCGTTCATGATCCTGTTGCCGATGAACCCGTCGCAGATTCCGGACCGCACCGTGACCTTCCTCAGCCGCTTGCCAAGGGCAAAACCCGTGGCCAGCACCTCCGGCGCCGTCTTCTCTGCCACCACAACTTCCAGCAGCTTCATCACATGCGCAGGAGAGAAGAAGTGCAACCCGATCACATCCTGCGGCCGGGAGGTCGCCGCGGCGATCTCGTCAACGTCCAGATAGGAGGTGTTGGTTGCCAGCACCGCGCCCGGCTTGCAATGGGCGTCCAGCTTGCCAAAGACCTCGCGTTTGACACCCATGTCCTCAAACACGGCCTCGACCACCAGCTCCACCTGACCCAGAGCGGCATAATCCGTGACCACGGACAGCGCCTCACCGGTCAGTTGATCATATTGCGCCTGGGTGATCTTGCCGCGCTTCAGAGCGCCCTGCAGGTTGCCTTCGATCCGGCCGCGTGCAGCGGAAACAGCGTTTTCCGTCATCTCAACCAGCACCACTTGCAGCCCGGCCAGCAGCGCCGCAGTGGCTATGCCCGCCCCCATGGTGCCGCCTCCGATCACCCCCATCGCGGCAACCTCGCGGGGCGCGACGCCTTCTAGCTCCGGCAGCTTGCTGACTGCGCGCTCCGCAAAGAAGGCATGGATCAGCCCTTGCCGCTGATCCGATTCCATCAGTTCCGTGAACAGGGCTCGCTCACGCTTAAGGCCCGTTTCAAAGCTCTCCGCCTCAACTGCGGCCTGCACCGCCCGCACTGCCGTTGCCGGCGACAGCTGGCCGCGGCCTTTCTTCAATGTGGCCTCATAGACCGCATCAAAATCCACCGCTTCCGGCGCGGGCATCTCCCCAACGGCACGGCGCGGCGCTCCTTTCTCCAGAAGCTCCTGCACATAGGCGAGGCCTATTTCGCGCGGATCGCCCTTTTCGATCCGGTCGATGATACCCTTGTCCAGCGCCTCGGCTGCGCCAAAGTGGCGGCCGGTGGTAATCATCTCCAGTGCCGCTTCGGTTCCGGCCAAACGCGGCAGCCGCTGGGTGCCGCCGGCGCCGGGCAGGATGCCCAGGTTGACTTCCGGCAGCCCCATTTTGGCCGAAGGTACCGCAATCCGGTAGTGCGAGGACAAAGCTACTTCCAACCCGCCTCCCAGTGCCGTGCCATGCATGGCAGAGACCACGATCAGCGGCGACGCTTCTATCCGGTTGCACAGGCCCGGCAGATAGGGTTCCTGCGGCGGCTTGCCGAATTCGCGGATATCAGCACCAGCGAAATAGGTCTTTCCCTCGCCGTAGATCAGCACGGCCTTTGCGCCTTCTTCCTCAGCACGCTCGATCCCCGCCAGCAGCCCCTTGCGCACATCAAGGCCCAGCGCGTTTACAGGCGGGTTCTGCGCCTTCAGTACGGCAATATCACCGACGCGCTCATATGCAATGGCTTCACTCATCCGGTCATCCTCTCTCTTCCGCGGCGGCAGTGCCTGCGCCCGGCTCCCTACAGATTAGGCACGGCAGCCGGACTGCCGCCAAGCCCTAATGGCAGCAGAAGGACCGCAAACCCCGCGCCACGGAACTCGCGGCCTCCAGCGGTCCGTCATGCTAGGGATTACGTAACAGAAGGCAGGGCGAATGAAAACTTTTTGAAACACTTATGTCGACGGTATCACGGCCAGACCGATCAGCCGGTTTTAACCGCTCCGCTGGCAATCCAGCCGTCCATAATTTCCAGTGCTTTGGCGGCGAACTCAGCATCATTGATGTGACAGCCCAGCTCATGCAACTCGGCATTCTCCGGGCAGCACGCCCGCATCGCCTGGCAAAAGGCCGCCAGCCCCGACGCATCATGCAAAGGCGCGCCGGGACGGTCCCATTCGTTGCAGCCGCCCGCCGGCAGCAGCACCGCCACCGGTGCCCGCGCGGTGGAAAGCTTGCCGCAGATTGCCTGTGCCACCTGCCGCCGCTCGTCTGCGTCCAGCAAGGCAGAGGTCAAAAGACGGTTATGAGCGTGTGTCTCCCGCCCCTTCAGCTGCGCAGGCACCTCCTGCCAGCCAACAAAATCCACCAGGTCATAGCAACCCGGCGCCACAAGCTGCGGAGTGCCGGATTTTCCCGCATTGGTCATCCGGTCCGCCCCGGCCGACAGCCCGCCGAACAGATGGTTCGAAACCTCCTGCGGTGCAAAATCCATCACCGCGGCAAAGGCGCCCTCGGCAGCCAGGCTCTCAAATGCGCGCCCGCCCATTCCGGTTGCATGGAAGACGGCCACTTCAAACCCGCGGTCCTCCAGCGCCGGTTTCAGCGCCACCATGTAGCGCAGCACCGTCTTGCCGAACGACGTCATGCCGATCAGCGGCCGGTCGCGTTTCGGCGGCTCCGCCGCACGCGCCGCGCCCAGCGCCGCTCCAGCAGCCTGGCTGAGCGACGCCTTGCAGATCGAGTTCAACCCGTAAAGCCCCCCCGCCCACAGGATCATCTGCACATCTGCAGGAATCCTTTCCGGAGGCATCAGCGGCGAAAAGGCGACAGTGGAGACGATATACTTTGGAACCCCGACCGGAAGCGCCGCGCACATGTCCAGCGCCAGATCGGTGCCCATTGTGCCCCCCAGCACGATCACCCCGTCAATGAGGCCGCCACGGTACAATTCCAGCGCCTTGGCCGCCGCGCCTGCGCCCATGATCTGCATGGCGCTATTCTCATCGCCCGAAGCAATCGCTTCTTCAATCGAGCTGCCGCCGGCCTCGGCCACCTCATGCTTGCTGATATCCGAGGGTCTGCCGGGATCACCCAGCACGCTTACGTCCATCGACAGCACCTTGCCGCCCTGCCCGCGGATCACCTCTGCCAGGTATCCCAGCTCGTCGTCCTTTGTGTCATAGGTTCCTGCAACCAGAATCGTCTTGTCTTCCACAGGCTTTGCCTCCCGTCTGTCAGCCTCGCGGCGCTTTTCGGCACAACGCTAACTTTTCATCTTTCCCAGGAACTCCCGCCTGAGACCGCATGTTCCACCCCTGCAAAACCTGCTTTACAGCTGGATCCAGGCGGTCTTCAGATCAGTGTACTTGTCCAGTGCATGCATCGACTTATCATGCCCGTTGCCGGACTGGCCGACACCGCCCAGCGGAACGGTGTTGTCCGCTCCCCCGTACGTGTTCACATGAACAACCCCAGCCCGGATGCCGGCAACCATCCGGTGCGCACGGGAAAGGTTTTCCGTCCAGACTGCCGCCGCCAGGCCGAAATCGGTGCCGTTGGCCAGGCTCAGCGCCTCCGCCTCTGTCTCGAATTTTGTGACCGCCAGCACCGGCCCGAAAACCTCCCGCTGGAACAACGCATGATCACGAGCCACATGTGTCACAATGGCCGGCGACATGTAGGTGCCGCCGGTGTCCTCCAGTATCCGCGCGCCGCCAGTCACGACCTGCCCCCCCTCGGAGCGCGCAATATCCATGAATGAGAGGTTCCGGCGCAGCTGCTCTTCGGAATTCACCGCACCGACCCGGGTACTGAGGTCCAGCGGGTCACCGACCCGCAGCGACTCTGCCTCGGCCTTCAGCAGCTCGACGAACTCATCATGGATTGAAGCCTCGACAAGCAGGCGTGACCCCGCAATGCAGACTTGGCCGGAGTTCCGGAAAATCCCCGCAGCAGAAACTTTGGCCGCCTTCGCCAGATCCGGGGCGTCCGCAAAGACGATGTTGGGGGACTTGCCGCCCAGTTCCAGGTAGCAGCGCTTGAGATTCGAGCGTGCCGATGCCTCCAGAAGCTTGCGCCCCGTCGCGCCGGATCCGGTGAAAGCCAGCACATCAACCCCGTTGGAGACCGCCAGCGCCGCGCCGGTTTCCGCACCTGCGCCTGTGACCACGTTCAGCACCCCGTCCGGCAAGCCGCATTCGGAACAGATCTCCGCCAGCCGCAGCAGCGTCAGGGAGGCCGTCTCGGCCGGTTTCAGAACCACCGAATTGCCCATCGCCAAAGCTGGCGCCAGCTTCCACGCGCCGATCATCAGCGGGAAATTCCACGGCACGATGGCCCCCACCACGCCCACCGGCATCCGGTGTACCAGCCCCAGCACATCCGGCGCGGTCGGTGCGACCTCGCCCGCCACCTTGTCCAGCGCTTCGGCATAATAGCGGAATGTCCCCGCCGCCGATCCCGGCTCTGCCTTCAAAGCCATGCTGAACTCCGTGCCGTTGTCGCGCACGCCCAGGACGGCCAGCTCAACCGCCTCGGCCTCGATCCGGTCCGCAATCCTGTGCAGCACCTGTTTGCGTGCGGCGGGGCTCTGTCCAGCCCAGCGGCGATCCTCATACGCCCGCCGCGCCGAAGCGACAGCGTTCTCGACATCCGTCGCAGAGGCGCCTGCCAGCGTTGTCAGAACAGATCCGTCAACCGGCGAAGCAACTTCGAGTGTCTGGCCCGAACCTTCCGTCCATGATCCTTCAAGAAAGAGTTTCTGCGGCGCAACATCAAGCTGCCGAAGCTTGTCGATGAGGTCTTGGTCTGCCATTCGGCCTCCTTCAGTTCCTTCCGGTCCTTCAGCACCCGCAGGATGTGGACCGCCAGAACGATGATGATGAGTAGAAACAGGATGAACGCCACCGGGCGGTCAATGAAATCGAGGGGCTCCTTCACCCGCGCCATGCCCGCGCGCAGCTTCACCTCCATGATACCGCCCAGGACCATGCCCAGGATGATCGGCACAGACGGCAGCGACAGCCGCTTCAGGATGAAACCCAGAATGCCGAAGCCCGCCGCCATCAGGCAGTCGGTGGCGGAATTGCGCAGGGAATAGACCCCGACAAAGCTGAGCGTCAGGATGCAGACGCCAAGGAACCTGTTGGGGATACGCACCACCTGAATGAGCGACCTGGTGGCAAACAGCAGGAACAGCAGCACCAGCACGTTCAGAACCAGCAGCGCCAGATAGAGCGCCACGACAAAATCCATGTCGTTCTGGAACAGCCCCGGCCCCGGCACCACGTTGTGGACGTAGAACACCGACAGCATCATCGCCGTCAGCGCCTCTCCCGGGATGCCCAGCGCCAGCAGCGGCACCATCGCGGCCGCGGGCACCGCGTTGTTGGCGGTCTCCGCCGCAATCAGCCCCTCGGACGAGCCATGACCGAAGTCCTCGGGGCGTTTCGAGGTTTTCTGCGCATAGGTGTAAGACATGAACTGGGCGGTGAACTCTCCCACACCGGGGATCATGCCCATTAGCACACCGAATGCGGCCGAGACGCCAGCCACCCGCGGATGGTGTGCCAGCTCGCGCAGCCCCTGAAACATGCCGCCGCGCAGGCGGGCCATCCGGACTTTCTCGTCTTCGTCCGTTAGCAGCACAAACGCCTGGGAGATCGCAAACAGCCCCAGCACCACCACGATCAGGTTGATGCCGCCACCGAGGAAATCCTGACCGAAGGTGTAGCGCTGGGTGTATTTGACCGGCTCCAGCCCGATGGTCTGCAGGAAGATCCCGAAACAAGCCAGCGCCCCGGCAATCAGCGCCTGGCCGCGGTGCGCCACCACCACCAGGATGAGGCCCAGAAGCGCGGCCATAAAGATCTCGCGCGAGCCGAACATCGGCGCGATTTTTGCCAGCACCGGGGCGAACAGGATCAGACAGATGACCGAAAAGATGCCGCCAAAGAAGCTGGCCGAATAGGCGAGGCTCAGGGCACGCCTGGGTTCCCCGCGGGCAGTCATCGGGTAGCCGTCATAGGTGGTCAGCGCATTGACCGCAGTGCCCGGCGTATTGATTAGGATCGCCGGAATGGCACCGCCGTACATGGAGGAGCCGTAGATCCCCAGCAACACCGTCAGCCCCACGATCGGGTCCATCGAAAAGGTTGCGGGCAGCAGGATCGCGATCGCTACCGCAGGACCGACACCGGGAATGGCGCCGATCAGCACCCCGCCGACCGAACCGGCGAGCAGTGCCAGCGCCACGTCCCAGCGCATCAGGATGTCTATAGCAGAAAGGATCAGGTCCATGGTCAGCGCTCAGAGGTAGAGGATGAAGAAGGTGCGGAGCGGGCCCGGCAGGTATTCATAGAGTAGTGCCCCCGGGATCTTGACCGACAGGAAGGCTTTGAACAGCAGCACGACGGCCACGGCAAAGGCGGCGCTCGTCCACAGCATGAACGGCCTGCGGTAGCCCATCCGCCAGCTCAGCAGCGGCATGAACACCAGCGTCACGGGCAGGTAGCCGATGAGGGGCACCAGCAGAACATAGCCCATAAACCAGCCTGCGAATTCCAACACCTGCCCCCAGCGCTTGACCTCCCGCAGGTCATTTCGGCTGATCCGGCGCCACGGCAGCTTGTAAAGGTGCAGCCCGCCCAGCAGCACCATGCCGCCAATGGCGACAGCAGGCCAAAAACGGGGCTGGGCAAACAACTTTGTCTTTTGAACCCAGGCAGTTTGCTCACCGATCAAGGCCAGCAGCAGCAGCGCAAGTCCCACCATGATCAAGGCAAAGATCAGCTGGCCGCGCCGCGGTCCAGCAAAGCGGCGTTCACGTTCCGAAGGCATTTGGGGAGCTCTTTGTCCACGCGAGTAGGAAAAGTCACCGGGACCCGGCAAGGCCCCGATGAAGTGGGGGAGGATTATTCCGCCAGCAGGCCGCCGATACGGGCCATGGTTTCGATGTCATTTGCGACGCGGGCCGTGCTGTCCTCGGCGCCCTGCCAGTAAACCAATGCGCCGGTTTCCTTGGCGACGTTCTGGGCGCGCTCACTCATCACCGTCTTTTCGGCCACGGCGATGATCTTGTCGCGCACGTCCTGCGGGGTGTCCTTGGTCACGAACAGACCGTTCCACAGGGCGATGTTCAGGCTGTCGTCCAGCTCGCCGATGGTCGGCGCGTCGGGGGCCAGCGGGATGCGCTCGTCGGTGATGGAAACCAGCACCTTGACCTCATCCAGGCAGGGCAGCACCAGCTGCAGGGTGGTGTTGATCACATCCGCATCGCCAGAGGCCAGCGTGTTGCAGTCCAGCGCATCAAACGCTGCATCCGACCCCCATTCGAATCCCGCGTTCTTAGCATAGGCCTTGGTCACTTGGGTCGGGGTCAGCACATCGCCGAAGTGGCCCAGCGCCACGTCGTTCTCTTTGGTATAGGCCGCCAGCTCTTCCATCGTGCTGTAAGGCGCACCAGCGGAGGTGGCGATCACAAACGGATAGGTCAGAAAAATCCCCAGCGGATCGAACTTGGCGGGTGTCAGCGGCGGAATGTCGATCTGATGGCCCATCACCGGCACACCGATAACGAAGGAGCCAATGGTGTAGCCGTCAGCCGGCGCATTGGCGACCTCGATCGCCCCCGGGAACGGCCCGCCGCCGCCGCCCGGTTTATTCACCACCGCTGCGGCAACGCCGTATTCGTTCTGGAAGTCCTCGGCGATCATCCGGGTCAGAACATCCTCCAGATCACCAGGCGGCCACGGCACGATGAAGTTCACCGGCTTTTCCGGATACTCGGCCTGCGCTGCAACTGCGCTCAGTCCCAATGTCGCTGCTGCAGCAGCCCCTTTCATCAGAGATTTGAGTTTCATGGCTATCCTCCCAGTATTGCCACCAGGTTCATTATTTGAACCATTGGTTTGAATTTAGATTGACAGGCCGCCCCGTTATCTGTCAACAAAATTGCATCTCGGGTGCGTCTTTTTCCGTAAACACCACCCTCCAAGGCCAAACAGGGAGCACGTACAGGCGCATGGGAACGGTATCCAAGGCCTTGTCACTACTAACGTTTTTCAACCACGGCCGGACGGAAATCGGCCTCAGCGACCTGACTCGCCTGTCCGGCATGAACAAGGCCACAGTGTACCGGCTGATGAGCGAACTGCAGGAATCAGGCTTTGTCGAGCAGGCCGGTGCGGACCGCTCCTACCGTCTTGGCCCTCAGGTTCTGCGCCTTGCCGCCCTGCGCGAGGCAGCAGTGCCCATACTCTCGGTCTCCCGGCGGGTGCTGCGCGACCTGAGCGATGAAACCGGCGAAACAACCCACCTTTCGCTGCTGCAAGGCAGCCAGCTCAATTCGCTGTCTCACGCCTACTCCCCGCGCAATGCCACCAAGGTAATGATGGAAGACGCCGAAGTGCTGACGTTTCACGGCACCAGCTCAGGGCTGGCGGTCTTGGCCTATGCCGACCAAGCTTTTGCAGAAGAACAGCTGGCCCGGCCGCTGGAGGCCCGCACGCCGGAAACCATCACCGACCCCGACGAAATCCGCGCCCAGCTGGCCGATATCCGCAGCACAGGCATTGCCCAGTCCATCGGCGGCTTCGAGGCCGACGTGCACTCCCACGCGGTCCCGGTCTTCGGCCCGGACCGCCAGGTAATCGGCGCGCTGGCCGTGGCCGCCCCGGTTTCCCGAATGACGCCAGAACAGAAACAGCTGATCCCGGCAGCCCTGCGCCGCGCGGGCGCCACTCTCACTCATCGAATCGGCGGTTCCGCCCCCACGGACTACCCGCAGGACGACACCGCCTGAACTTCACCGGCCCAGACCAGGCCCCAGCCAGGAGCTGCCAAAATGAAAGACTCCAATTTTCTAAAAGAACACAACGCCAAATCGCTCTGGCATCCGATGGCGCACCCTGCGGACAGCCTGGCCAACCCGCCCGCGATTATCACATCGGCCCAGGGGGTGAAGATCACTGACATTGACGGGCATGAGGCGGTCGATGCAGTCGGCGGCCTGTGGAACGTGAACCTCGGCTTCTCCTGCCAGCCCGTGAAAGATGCCATTGCCGCGCAGCTGGACGTGCTGCCATACTACTCCACCTTCCGCGGCACCACCAACGACCAGGTGATCCAGCTGGCCGAGGAGCTGCGCAAGTTCTTCGCCCCCGACGGGCTCACCCGCGCCTTCTTCACCTCCGGCGGCTCGGATTCGGTGGAGACCGCCCTGCGGCTCGCACGCCAGTACCACAAGATCCGCGGCGAGGAAGGCCGCACCAAGTTACTGAGCCTCAAGAAGGGCTACCACGGCACCCACATGGGCGGGGCTTCAGTGAATGGCAACGCCAACTTCCGTACCCAGTACGAACCGCTGCTGCCCGGCTGCTTTCACATCCCGGCGCCCTACACCTACCGCAACCCCTTCAACGAGTCGGATCCGGAGCGCCTTGCCCAGCTCTGCCTGCAGGCGCTCGAGGATGAGATCGCCTTCCAGGGTGCAGCCACTGTCGCCGCCTTCATCATGGAACCCATCCTGGGCGCAGGCGGTGTGATCCCGCCGCATCCCAGCTTCATGCCCGGCGTGCGGGAGATCTGCTCCAGACACGGCATCCTGCTGATCGCGGACGAGGTGATCACCGCCTTCGGCCGCACCGGCTCCTGGAGCGGCTCGCGCCATTGGGGCGTTCAGCCGGACCTGATGGCCACCGCTAAGGCGATCACCAACGGCTATTTCCCCTTCGGCGCCGTGATGATTGCCGATCACATGACCGAGACCTTCGAGAAAGACACCACCGGCAAGGCAGCCATCGGCCATGGCTACACCTACTCCGGCCACCCGGTGGGCGCAGCCGCCGCCCTCGCCTGTCTTGCCGAAACCCGGCGCCTGAACGTGCCGGAAAACGCCTCTGCCCGCGGCACTCAGATTCACCAGGGCTTGCTGGCGCTACAGCAAAAATACGACCTGATCGGCGACGTGCGCGGCGGGCACGGGCTGATGTGCGCGCTGGAGCTGGTCTCCGACCGCACAACCAAGGCCGCAGTCGATAAGAAAACCATCGGCAAACTGCAGGAGGTTGCTTATGAGGCCGGCGCCATGGTGCGGGTCTCCGGTCCCAACATCATCCTGTCGCCGCCGCTGGTACTGAGCGAGGCGGAAGCGGAAACCATCCTCTCCGCGCTGGATAAAGGTTTTGCGGCGGTGAGCTGACACCCGCGCCGAACGCAACCGCGCCCGGGCCGTCAGGCCCGGGCGCCACCAGGTGCGATGGCAGAGCTCACCCCTTCGGCACCTCCAGCACCAACCCGTCCAGGTCCGGATGCGTTTCGATCTGGCAACTGAGACGGCTTGTTTCCCGCCGCTCCTCCGCCAGGCCCAGCATCGCAGCTTCAAACTCGCCAGCCTCACCGCATTTGGCGGCCCAATGCGGATCCACATACACGTGGCAGGCAGCGCAGGCGAGGCAACCGCCGCACTCCCCCAAAACGCCCGGCACACCGTTTGCCAGCGCGGCCTCCATCAGGCTTTGCCCATAATCCGCCATCGCCGTAACGGTCCCGCCGTCCGGCAGCTTCCAGGTTACTTTCACGGTTTCTCCTGCGGATGGTCAGATAAAATGCACATAGAAATCGCGCATCTCGTCGCCTTCTAGATCGCGGGTCTTGCGCACTTCCTTACGTTTCATGAAGACGTGGTTGGCCACCAGCTCAGAACCAACGGCCTGCGCCAGCACGGTGTCCCGTTCCAGGTCATTCACCGCCCCCTTCAGGTCCGCTGCCGTGCCCTCGCGCGCATCGGTGCGGTCGAAGCCGTCGCCGGTCTCGATCGGCGGCAGCGGGTAGGCGTTCTCTACCCCCAGCCGCGCGGCCTGCAGCACCGCCGCCACCGCCGTATAGGGATTGGCCGAAGCATCCGCCGTCCGGTGCTCCAGCCGCGCCTTGGCGCCGCCTTCCGAGCTGATCCGCGTGGTCACGTTGCGGTGGTCGCCGCCCCAGTTCTGCCAGTACCCCGACAGCGAGCCCGGCTGCAGCCGCATGTAGCTGTTGGCGGTCGGCGCGATCAGCCCAGCCAGCCCCTTGTGGTGATGCAACAGCCCCGCCAGGCAGCCGCGCGCGAGATCGTTCAAATACTCCGGCCCGCCCCGCGCTCCCGCGGACAACGCATTGCCGCCCGCCTCGTCCAGGAAGGAAAAGTTGATATGCATGCCGGATCCGCCCGCCTCGGCTACCGGCTTGGGCATGAAGGTCAGCACGATGCCGTACTCCAGCGCCACCTCGCGCGCCATCAGGCGGAACAGCACGATGTCATCCACCGCCTTCACCGCGTCATCGAAGGTCAGGGTGTACTCGAACTGCGGGCTGTCGAACTCGGCAGTGATCATGTCCAGCGAGAAGCCCATGTCATCTGCCATCGCCCAGATCCGGTCGTTGAAGCGCAGCGGGTCAGCAAACGGCCCGGTGCCATAGACCACCCCGCCCGGCGCATCATAGGGCATCAGCCGCCCGCTGTCGTCGGCCTGCAGGGCAAAGGCCTCGAGCTCGATCCCGACCTTGGGCGTCAGTCCATGCTTCTGCCAGTCCGCCACCGCCCGCTTCAGTGCCCGGCGCGGACACAGCGCCAGCGGCTCCCCCTCATCATCATACAGATCGCCCAGCACCACCTTGGTCGCGGCATGCCAGCTGTCGCGGATATCGTCATGCAGCCACTTCAGCTCCATGTCCGGCAGGCCCTGCTTCACCATCGAGCCCGGCGCATCCAGCAAGTCCCTGTCGTAATGGGTGCCAAAGACCGAGCGGCAGAAGCGTGTGCTGCCGTCACCGATCTTGGAATTCGGAAGATACTTCCCCCGCATGATGCTGAGGTGGTCGCAGAACATCGCGCGCAGGCGGGTCTTCATGGCTCCGGGTCCTTCCCTGTTGGACAGTCATCGGCATCGTTCACCTGTGCCTTTTACTTAACACATTTATCGGTTTCTGCGGAGTTCTTCCTGCGGGAAGACCAGAAAGCTAAGCAGCTTCCACCCTGACCGGCAGCTCTTTGATCCCGCCCACGAAATTCGATCTCAGGAATTTATGCGGACCGGCGGCCTCAATATGCCGGATCCTCTTGGCCAGTTCCTGGAACAGCACCGTGACCTCCAGCCGCGCCAGCCACATGCCCAGGCAGACATGCGGGCCAAACTGCCCGAACGACAGGTGCCGGTTCGGGCTGCGGTGCAGATTCACGTGAAATGGCCTGTCAAAGTAACCCTCGTCGCGATTGGCGGAGACAAACCAGTAAAGAACCTTATCGCCTTTCCGGATGGTCTTTCCGTGCATTTCCACATCCCGCGTCGCGGTGCGGCGGAAATACAGTGCCGGTGTTGCCCAGCGGATGATCTCATCCGCTGCTGTCTCCCAGATCGCGCCGCCCGCCTGCATCTGCTCCAGCAGCTCCGGCTGGTGGCACATCGCCTGAATCCCCGCCGCAATCGAATAGCGCGTCGTGTCATTGCCCGCCGCCACCAACAGGCAGAAAAAATTTCGGAACTCGGTCTCAGTGATGACTGATCCGTCCTTGGCCGGAGCCAGGATAAGGTTCAGCACTCCCGCGGTGTCGCCCATCTTCGCCTTCGCCTCCATCAGTTCCTTGGCGTAGACATACAGTTCCGCCCCCGCGGGAGAGTTGAAGGGCATCATGCGGAACTCATCCGTCTGCATCTTGTCCAGTACATGGGAGGTGAAATCCGGGTCGGTATTGGCGATCAGCGCATCGCCCTTTTCCACCAGCCAGGGCAGGTCTTCCTCCGGCAGGCCCACCACGCGGCCCAGCATCCGCATCGGCAGCTGGCGGGCAATTTCCTTGGTGGCGTCGAACTCCCCCTTGGTCAGCGCCTGATCCAAGATATCCGCACAGAGGTCGCGAATGTCTTGCTCATACTGCGCCATCGTGGTTTTGGAGAATGCCTTCAGAAGTTTCATCCGCACCTTGGAGTGCTCCGGCGGATCGGTCTCCTGAAAAGTCCGGCGCGCCAGGTATTCCTCGTAGGTCTGGTCCTCCATCCGGATGCCGCGGGCGGAAGAAAACACTTCGGTGTTCTTGTTCATCGCGGTGATGTCTTCATAGCGGGTGACCGACCAGAAGTTCCCGCCGCCGGCATATTCAGTCCAATGCAGCGGATCCTCGCGGCGAAGACGGGCAAAGGTGCTGTGCGGCGCGCCATCGGCAAAAGTGTCGTGACTGCTCAGATCCGCATAACCGTCATCAGTGGGGGTCCAAACTGTCATTGCGGGCTTCCCTAACTTGCTCCTGCAAAGTATATTAATAGTGATTGTAAATATGTAAATGAAAACTCTGCGAGCCCCCTCATGCACTTGGCCGTCCTGATGACCAACACGGACGAAAGCGAATTCGCCCAAGCCCACCCCAAGGACGGCGAGAAATTCACCGATCTGATCCAGATGGCGCGACCGGACTGGCGCACCACCGTGTTTTCCGTGAAGGATGGCGCGTTCCCGCAGGATCTGTTTGCATTTGACGGCGCGATGATTACCGGAAGCCCCGCTTCGGTTCGCTCCGGCGCTTCCTGGATCAGGCAGCTCCTGGATCTCATTCGCGCGGCCGACACCCGGCAGTTCCCGATGTTCGGCGCCTGCTTCGGACATCAGGCCATCGCAACGGCTCTTGGCGGCGCCCTGGATCACAACCCCAGCGGCTGGATCCATGGGCTGACCCGCAACAGTCTGCTGCACCGTCCGGAGTGGGCCAATGACCTGACGGATGAATTCAAGCTTTACGGCTCCCATTGCGAGTGCGTCAGCAGGCTGCCGCAAAGCGCAACAGCCTTCAGCGAGAGCAACGGCATGAACACAGGCTTCCTTCTGGGCCGCCACATCCTCACCACCCAGCATCACCCGGAGATGACACATGATTTTATCCTCGCGCTGAGCGAAGAAATGCGTGGGGAGCTCGGCCCGGAGACTCACGCCCGCGCCTTGGACAGCCTCAAGGAGCAGTCGGACCAGCGGGTCTTTTCGGAATGCCTCGCCCGCTTCTTTGAGCAGGCGGCCCGCTAGGGTTTCACCCTTACCGAATACACTCGCTGAAAGCACACAGCCGTCAGGCCCGGTCCGGTCAGGGATCAGCCCAACGCAGCCAGCAGATCCATCACCGTGACCTGGTCGAACTGGACATGCGCGGTCATCGCTGCCTCAGCTCCTTCCCGGTCATGGGCAAAGATAAGCGCGGCAATCTCCCGGTGTTCCTTGGCCGATTGCGCAATCGCCCCGGGGTAGCTGTAGCGCGCCCGGTAATAGGCCATCAGCTTGCGCGCATTGGTCTTGATCATCTCGACCAGGAACGGGTTGCCCGAGCCTTCGGCGACGCAAGCATGAAACCGCAGGTTCAGCTGGTAATACCCGGCCGGGTCGCTGTCGCCCTTCTCTGCCGCATGGGCTTCACAAGCCGCCACCGCTGCCTCCAGCTGCGCGGCCTGCGCCGGTGACAGCCGCCGCGCCGCCAGCCCTGCCGCCTGCCCCTCCAGCCGCGCATGCACCTCCAGAATGGCCAGAAACTCCTCCAGCGTCGGCTTGAACAGCACCGCCCCCTTGCGCGGCAGCCGCTTGATCAGGCCGATCGCTTCCAGCTGGATAAAGGCTTCCCGCACCGGCGTGCGCGACACGCCGTGGCGTTCCACCAGCTCGCTTTCCTCCAAGGGCGCGCCAGGCACCAGCCGCCCGGCCTCGATATCCTGAAGGATTGCGTTCAGAACCTGTTCCGTCTGCCCTGCCATTGCGCCGCCTTTTATGGGTTTTGAGGCCAATTTATGCGTGCCTCCGCGGCTTGGCAACGCGCGGCTGGGGGCGCTGCCCCCGCCCTTCGGACTCCCCCGGAGTATTTTTGCAGAGGTGAAAAGGCTGCGCGGCTACTTGGGCACCGGACCGCGGTATTTCTCCGTCAGCTCTGGCGCCACTTCGTCCGCTTCATAGACGCCCAGCAGGATGCCTTTGCACCCGGACTTGCCGCGGCGTGCCTTGATTTGCGCATCCGACAGGGTGATGCGCTGCGACATCCGCAGACCCCACTCCAGGAGCCGGTCATACATCAGGTCGATGATCCCCTGATGCGCATCGCCCTTGGCCAGATCCACCAGCTCCTGCGGGTCGTTTTCCATGTCGAACAGCATCGGCCGCAGCCCGCCCTCCGCATGCATGAACTTCCAGCGCTTGTCCGCCACCATGAACAGCCGCGCATCCTTTGGCTCCAGCCCCAGCTTTTCGCACAGCGGCATGGTCGAATAGTCAAACTCGGCCACGGCATAGCCGCGCCACTTTGGGGTTTCGCCGCGCAGCCAGGGCATCAGCGAGTGCCCTTCGAGGATATGCGGCGCCGGCTCACCGCCTGCGGCCTCCAGAAAGGTTGGAAGCAAGTCAATTGCCTCTACCAGCTCATCGCAAACCGATCCGCGGGTAGCATCTGCTTCCGCATGCGGGTGATAGACGATCAGCGGCACCTTGATCGAGGGCTCGTGGAACAGGTTCTTTTCCCCCAGCCAGTGATCGCCGAGGTAATCGCCATGGTCCGAGGTCAGCACGATCATCGTGTCCTGCATGCGGCCCGTCTCCTCGAGCCAGCCGAACAGGCGGCCCATCTGGTCGTCGGCCTGCTTGATCAGCCCCATATAGGCGGGGATCACCTTTTCGCGCACTTCCTCGCGGCTGAAGGTCCTGCCGATCTGGTTGTTCATCATACCGTCAAAAACCGGATGCGCGTCTTCCCGTTCCGCGTCGGACCGCACCACCGGCAGAACATGCTCAGGCCCGTACATGCCGTGGTAGGGAGCAGGGACGATATAAGGCCAATGCGGCTTGATATAGCTCAGGTGCGCACACCAGGGCCCTTCAGCCCGTTCGATGAATTCCATGGCCCGGGTTGTCAGCCAAGGCGTTTCGCTGTCTTCCTCGGCAATGTTGGCCGGCTTGTCCGCGTTGACCATAAACCAGCCAGAGGCGATGTCATTCCCTTCGATCCCCGCATTGGCAAAATCGTTCCAGGGGTTCTCGCCCGGATAGCCCTTTTCCTTCAGGTATTCGTTATAGGGGCTGCGCTTCTGGTCGTAGAAGCCGTCCGGCCCTTCCGCCCACAACCCATCGTCACGCACGTAAGGATCAAATCCGCATTCCGACTGCCGCACCCCGATCACGCTGTCCGGCGCCAGCCCCAGCCGCTGCATGCCTTCGGCATCGGCCACCATATGGGTCTTGCCGATCAGGTGGCAGCCCATGCCCGCCTTGCGCAGATGGTCGCCCATGGTCCACTCGCCTACCCGCAAGGGGTAGCTGTTGAACTGCACCCCGTGGCTGGAGGGATACCGCCCCGTATAGCTCGACATCCGTGACGAGCCGCAGGTGGGCGACTGCACATAGGCGCGGGTGAAGCGCACGCCCCTGGCGGCCAGCCCGTCGATATGCGGAGTGTGCAGATGCGGGTGGCCTGCGCAGCTCAGGTAGTCGAACCGCAGCTGGTCGAACATGATATAAAGAATGTTCATCGGCGCCTCCCGCTCTGTGCTTCCTCATTAATAAACAAGTGAAGCAATTTTGGCGAGAGGGACTTCTTGACCCAAGCACCCGGCTGCCTGAACTATGCCCCTTGTTTAGTTTACTCCAGCCCCAACGGCCCTCATGACCGCGCAAGCAGCCCAGACCGCAATCCGCCCGGCCAATGCTGACGACTGCTCCAGCCTCGCAGCCCTGTCGCTCGAGGTGTGGTGCGGTACTTACCTGCAGAACGGCATCAACAGTCATTTCGCAGATTATGTGCTCAGCCAGTATACCCCGGCGCATTTTGCTGCCGCCCTGCAAAACCCGGCAGAGCGCCTGCTTGTGTCGCAGAACCTGGACGGGATCGATGGGTATATCCGACTCGCACACGGGCAGCCCAACCCGGTGGACAATCAGTCCCGGACCGAAATCATGACACTCTATGTCCAGCCGCGGCACCAAGGGAATGGCACCGGCCTCCGACTGCTGCAGGCCGGCCTGCAGCTCTGCCGCGACAACCATTGGGATGCCCCCTGGCTCGCAAGCAACTCGGACAATACCAGCGCAATTTCGTTTTATTTGCGCAATGGGTTTGAACATGCAGGCCTGACCCATTTCAGGATCGGGGACAGCCACTACCCGAATGACGTCCTCCGGTTCCGCAGTCCGTAGCGTCCGCCCAACCCAAAACCAACAGACGCCTTACGTTTCCGATACTCCGCAAGCGGACATAAGCACCTGACTGTGTCCAGTTTCCTGCTTCTGCGCTTTGACACGTTACAAGTTTTTACTCCATTCAGATATTGCGTTACATTTTACTTGCCGCGAATCATATTCCGGCGTATCACCGACCCAACGGTCGGCTTTTCCCGCCGCCACAGGAGACGCGAACACCATGGATGCATTCATCTGCGATGCCACCCGCACCCCGATCGGCCGCTATGGCGGCGCGCTCAGCCAGGTGCGTACTGATGACCTTGCTGCGCTGCCCATCGCCGCCTTGGCGGCGCGCAACCCGGACGTGGACTGGGGCACATTGGATGACGTGATCCTGGGCGACGCCAACCAGGCCGGCGAAAGCAACCGCAACGTGGCCCGCATGGCCGCACTGCTGGCCGGCCTGCCGACCACCGTGCCCGGCACCACGATCAACCGGCTCTGCGCCTCCGGCATGGATGCGGTCGGCATGGCGTCGCGCGGCATCAAGGCAGGCGATTATGACATGGCCATCGCCGGCGGCGTCGAAAGCATGAGCCGCGCGCCCTTCGTGATGCCCAAGGCAGCCTCCGCCTTCACCCGCGCCAACGCGGTCTATGACACCACCATCGGCTGGCGCTTCGTGAACCCGAAGATGGAAAAGATGTACGGCACCGACTCGATGCCGCAGACCGCCGACAACGTGGCCGCTGACTATGGCGTCTCGCGCGAAGACCAGGACGCCTTCGCCGCCCGCAGCCAGGCCCGTTGGGCCGCGGCGCATGAGGCTGGCATTTTCAAGGATGAGATCACCCCGGTCACCATCCCCCAGCGCAAGGGCGATGACCTGGTGGTCGACACCGACGAGCACCCCCGCCCCGGCACCTCGGCTGAGAAGCTGGCGGGCCTCAAGGGCGTCAACGGCCCGGACAAGAGCGTGACCGCCGGCAATGCCTCCGGCGTCAACGACGGGGCCGCCGCGATCCTGATGGCCAATGAGGCTGCGGCCGCCAGGAACGGCCTGAAACCGATGGCCCGCATCGTCGGCATGGCCGCCGCCGGGGTCGAGCCGCGCATCATGGGTATCGGCCCGGTGCCTGCTACCCGCAAGGTTCTGGCCCGCACCGGCCTGACCATCGAACAGATGGACGTGATCGAATTGAACGAGGCCTTCGCGTCGCAGGGCCTTGCCACCCTGCGCGAACTTGGCGTTCCGGACGATGCGCCCCATGTTAATCCCAACGGCGGTGCGATTGCACTGGGCCACCCGCTCGGCATGTCCGGGGCGCGGCTGGTGCTGACCGCCGCCTATCAGCTGCAGCGCACCGGCGGGCGCTATGCGCTCTGCACCATGTGCGTCGGCGTCGGTCAGGGAACAGCCCTGATCCTGGAACGCGTGTAATCTACCCCGCAGGAGGTCCCAGACATGTATGCTCAGATGATCAAATCCGAAGCGACCCAGGACGATCCGGAAAAGCTGGCCGCCTTCCAGGCCCGTATCGACGCGGGGGAGAAGATCGAGCCCAAGGACTGGATGCCCGAGGGCTACCGCAAGACGCTGATCCGCCAGATCGGCCAGCACGCGCACTCCGAAATCGTCGGCCAGCTGCCCGAGGGCAACTGGATCACCCGCGCCCCCACGCTGGAGCGCAAGGCGATCCTGCTCGCCAAGGTGCAGGACGAGGCGGGCCACGGCCTGTACCTCTACTGCGCGGCGGAGACACTGGGCGTGACCCGCGACGAGCTGACGGAGATGCTGTTGGACGGGCGGATGAAATATTCGTCGATTTTCAACTACCCGACGCTGAACTGGGCTGACATGGGCGCGGTCGGCTGGCTGGTCGACGGCGCGGCGATCATGAACCAGGTGCCGCTGCAGCGCACCTCCTTCGGCCCCTATTCGCGCGCGATGATCCGGATCTGCAAGGAAGAGAGCTTTCACCAGCGCCAGGGCTATGACGTGATCCGCAAGATGGCCGAAGGCACGCCGGAGCAGAAGAAGATGGCGCAGGATGCGCTGAACCGCCTCTGGTATCCGTCGCTGATGATGTTCGGCCCCTCGGACAAGGACTCGGTCCATTCCGCCCAGTCGATGGCCTGGAAGATCAAGATGAACACCAATGACGAACTGCGCCAGAAATTCGTCGACCAGACCGTGCCGCAGGCCGAATACCTGGGCCTGACCGTTCCCGACCCGGACCTGAAATGGAACGAGGAGCGCGGCCACTACGACTACACCGACCCGGACTGGAGCGAGTTCTTTGACGTGATCCAGGGCAACGGCCCCTGCAACACCGACCGGCTCGCCGCCCGCAACAAGGCCTGGGACGACGGCAAATGGGTCCGCGACGGCATGCTGGCCCACGCCCGGAAGAAGGCCGCGCGCAAACACGCAGCCGAATAACCCCAAGCTTTCCGGCGCCGCCGCTGCGCAGGCGCCCCCTCAGCCAGGAGGATTAGAGACATGAAAAACGAATGGCCCCTCTGGGAAATCTTCATCCGCGGCCAGCACGGCATGAGCCACCGCCACGTCGGCTCGCTGCATGCGCCCGACGCCGAAATGGCGATCAAGAACGCCCGCGACGTCTACACCCGCCGCAACGAGGGCGTGTCGATCTGGGTGGTCGAGGCCAACAACATCAGCGCCTCCTCCCCCAGCGACAAGGGGCCGCTCTATGAGCCGTCGGAGAGCAAGGTCTACCGCCACCCGACCTTCTTCGACATCCCCGAAGAAGTGGGGGCAATGTAATGACCCGCGACGAGGCATTCACCCAGTTCCTGCTGCGGATGGGGGACAACACCCTGATCCTCGGCCACCGGGTCAGCGAATGGTGCGGGCACGCTCCGGTGCTGGAAGAGGACATCGCGCTGGCCAATACCGCGCTGGACCTGATCGGCCAGACTCAGATGTGGCTCGGCCTCGCCGCAGAGCTGCAGGGCGAAGGTAAGTCTGCCGACGACCTCGCCTTCCTGCGCGACGCCTGGGATTTCCGCAATGTGCTGCTGGTCGAGGTGCCGAACCACGACTTCGGCCGCACCCTGATGCGCCAGTTCCTGTTTGACGCCTGGCACTTGATCCAGCTGGGCCGGCTCGTGAAATCCTCCGACCCGCGCGTCGCTGCAATTGCCGAGAAGGCTTCCAAGGAAGCGGCCTACCACCTGGAGCGCTCCGCCGACACGGTGGTGAGCTTGGGCGACGGCACCGAGGAAAGCCACCGCCGGATGCAGGAGGCGCTCGATTACCTGTGGCCCTACGCGGGCGAGATGTTCCAGTCCGACGAAGTGGACGCGGAAATGGTAAAGGCGGGCATCGCCCCTGACCCGGCCGCCTTACGCGAGGAATATGATGCGCTGGTCTCCCGTGTGCTGGATGAGGCCACGCTGACCATCCCGGAGAGCCGCTTCGCCCACAAGGGCGGTCGCACTGGCGCGATGCACACCGAGCACTTGGGCCACCTGCTAACCCAGATGCAATGGCTGCAGCGCGCCTACCCGGGCGCCAAGTGGTAAGGCCACGGCCAAAGAACTGAGGGCATCGCCCCTTCCCGGGGGAGGAGCAGCAGCGGGCCTTGCCCGGCGTATACGCCGGGCGGAAACGCCAATGAGGGTAACCGCATGAGCCAAGTGACAACTCAGCCAAGCATTGAACAGATCTGGGACTGGCTCGACGCCGTTCCCGACCCGGAAATCCCGGTGATCTCGCTGGTGGACCTGGGCATCATCCGCGATGTAGCCTGGCAGAGCGAAACCCTGGTGGTCACCGTCACCCCGACCTACTCCGGCTGTCCGGCCACTTCGGTGATCAACATGGACATCGAAACCGCCCTGCGCGCCCGAGGCATCACCGACCTGCGGCTGAAGACCCAGATATCCCCCGCTTGGACCACCGACTGGCTGTCGGAAAAGGGCCGGGCAAAGCTCGAGGAATACGGCATCGCCCCGCCCCAGCCTGCAGGCGGCCCGGAGAAATGCCCGCATTGCGGCAGCAAACATGTCACCAAGGTCAGCCAGTTCGGCTCGACTCCCTGCAAGGCCCACTGGCGCTGCCAGGACTGCCTCGAACCTTTTGATTATTTCAAGTGCATCTGAGGAGACCCTGATGGCGCGCTTTCACGACCTTGAAGTCACCGACGTCCGCAAGACCATCCGGGATGCGGTGGTTGTTACCCTGAAGCCCGCGGACGGCGCGGCAGAGGAATTCGATTTCACCCAGGGCCAGTACCTGACCTTCCGCCGCACCTTCGACGGCGAGGAGCTGCGCCGCAGCTACTCGATCTGCGCAGGCAAAAGCGAAGGCATTCTGCAAGTCGGCATCAAGCGGGTCGACGGCGGCGCCTTTTCGACCTGGGCCAACACCGAACTGAAGGCGGGCGATATCCTGCAGGCGATGCCGCCGATGGGCAGCTTCTTCACCCCGCTCGATGCGGTGGCCGAGAAGCACTATCTGGGCTTTGCCGGCGGCTCAGGCATCACGCCCGTGCTGTCGATCCTTAAGACGACGCTGGCGGCGGAACCCAAATCCTCCTTCACGCTGGTTTATGCCAACAAGGGCGTGAACACGATCATGTTCCGCGAGGAGCTGGAAGACCTCAAGAACCTGTACATGGGCCGTTTCAACGTGATCCATGTGCTGGAATCGGACGCGCAGGAAATCGACCTGTTCACCGGCCTGGTGACCGAGGAGAAATGCGCCCAGCTGTTCGAGCACTGGATCGACATCAAATCGGTCGACACCGCCTTTATCTGCGGCCCGGAGCCGATGATGCTGGGCATTGCAGCCGCCCTGCGCACCGTCGGGCTGGAGGACAGCCAGATCAAGTTCGAGCTGTTCGCCTCTGCCCAGCCGGGCCGCGCCAAACGCAAGGCCGCCGCGAGCGGCGCAGCCTCTAGCGCCAACCAGACAAAGGCTGCCATCACCCTGGACGGCGCCACCCAGACCATCGAGATGGGCAAGGACATGACCCTGCTGGACGCTGCGCTGGAAAACGCGATGGACGCGCCCTATGCCTGCAAGGCGGGCGTCTGCTCGACCTGCCGCTGCAAAGTGCTGGAGGGCGAGGTCGAGATGGTCGCGAACCACGCGCTGGAAGACTACGAGGTCGAGAAGGGCTATGTGCTGTCGTGTCAGGCCTATCCGGTGACCGATAACGTCGTGGTCGATTACGACCAGTAACGCCTGCCCGAGGGAGGAAAGATCATGACTGACGAGATGAGCATCGCAAGCTATCTGGCCCAGGGCGGCGTGCTGAGCAACCCGTCCAACGTGCCGCCGCGCTACCGCGCCGAGCTGATGAAGATGATGGCGACCTTTGTCGACAGCGAGCTGGCAGGCGCCGCGGGCTTTGCCGACATCATCAACGAAGGCCCCGGCATCAAGGCGCGCATCGCCGCCGCCAAAATCGTGCTGGAAAAATCCGACAGCGCCGAAAAGGTGCTGCGCATCATGGGCGAGTTCGGCGCCGACACCGACCGCTACGCCGACCACCACCCCTGGACCGCGCGGCTGGAGCGGGACGCCGACATCGGCCAGACCCGGACCAAGCACGATATGCGGCTGGCCGTCTTCAACTACCCGCTGGAAGGCTGGGCCGACGCGGTGGTGATGAACCTGCTCATGGGAAGTGCCGTTGCCGTGCAGCTGGAAGAGCTGAGCCATGTCTCCTACCAGCCGCTGGCCGAGGCTTTCCGCGCCATCCAGCCGGTTGAGGCGCATCACGCGGAATTGGCCGAGGAAGGCCTGATGGTACTGGTCGAGACGCAAGGCGCAGAGACTCTGCAGGCGCTGGCGGACTACTGGTGGCCAAGGGTGGCGGCCAGCTTCGGTTCGGAGACTTCGCAGAAATTCGAGGGCCTTAAGGCGATGGGCTTGCGCCGCACCCCAAATGCGGAGCTGAAGGCCCGCTGGGAACAGGCCGCCACTGCCGTTCTGGCAAAGGCCGGCATGAAGCCCGCCGCCTGATCGCCAGCGGAAATGCTCCCGCCCGGGCTTCCGCGCATCACTGATGCGCAGGCCCGGTTGGGCCCGGCGCGCCTGACGGCGCGCTGGCCGCGCTGCTTACGTGCCGCTGTGCAAAACCACAGGGAAATGGTGCACCGCTGCGGAATAGCCTTTTGAACGGTAACCCTCCATCTTCACCTTAACAGACAGATGGAGACAGCAATGAGCACCGGCACAGCCCCCCTGCCCGCAGGCACCCGCATCGGCCATATCCACCTGAAGGTGTCGGACCTGGAACAGGCAATCGCGTTTTACAGCGGCGTGCTGGGGTTCGAAGTAACCCAGCGGCTGGGCAGCTCCGCCGTCTTCCTGTCAGCGGGCGGGTATCACCACCACATCGGCCTCAACACCTGGCAGTCGCGCGGCGGTCCTGCCCCGGCCCCAAATATGACCGGCCTCTACCACTCCGCTATTCTGCTGCCGGACCGTCCGAGCCTGGCCGCGGTGCTGCGGCGGGTGCTGGACGCAGGCATCGCCTTGGAAGGCGCCGCCGACCACGGCGTGTCCGAGGCCATCTATCTGCGCGACCCGGACGGCAACGGGGTGGAGCTGTACCGCGACCGGCCGGAAGAAGAGTGGCCGCGCGGGTCCGACGGCAGCCTGCAGATGGGCTCCGCCCCCTTGGATTTGCGGAATTTGCTCGCGGAGATTGAGTAGGTCAGCTATCCTGTCCGAATGTTTCGCGCGCGAAACAATGGGTCAGGCACCCTGACCCGACCGACGCAGCGTCAGAATTCCAGAGGGTGCGGATCAAGCTCTTGTCGGCAATCAGAAAATCTTCAATTGCCATGACGCCGCACAGCCCGCCCTGACCGGGATTAGGTCTGGACCTCTGACCTTTCGGTGCCTACCCTTGGGGCAAGCACAGGGAGGCAGAACCATGGCTGCGGGAAAGACGATCCGGACATTTTTCAACGGCAGCTGGCAGGACGGCAACCCTGCTGTAATGCGGGCCGCGGACCATGCCATGTGGCTGGGATCGTCAGTGTTCGACGGCGCGCGCCGCTTTGACGGCTTGACCCCGGACCTGGACTTGCACTGCTCCCGCACCAATGCCTCTGCCGAAGCGCTGATGATGGCACCTGCGCTGTCCACCGAGGCGATGACCGAGGTGATCCGTGACGGCCTGGAAGGTTTCGCCCCCGGTGCCGCCGTCTATATCCGGCCGATGTATTGGGCCGCCGACGGAGACGAGACGCTGATCGCGCCCATGGCGGACAGCACGCAGTTTGCCGTTTGCCTGGAAGAGATCCCGATGGCCCCGCCAGAGGCCGCTGCCACCCTGACCCGCACCCGGTTCCGCCGCCCTGTGCTGGAAAACGCGGTGGTGAACGCCAAGGCCGGCTGCCTTTATCCCAACAACGCCCGCATGCTGCGCGAAGCGCGCAGTAAGGGCTTCACCAATGCGCTTGTTCTGGACGCCATGGGCAATGTGGCCGAGACCACCACCAGCAACGTCTTCATGGTGCGCGACGGCGAAGTGTTCACGCCGATCCCCAACGGCACATTCCTTGCGGGCATCACCCGCGCGCGGCACATCAGCAATATGCGAGCGGATGGCCTTGCAGTGCATGAATGCGTGCTCGGCTATCAGGACTTTGAAGAGGCTGACGAGGTCTTCCTGTCCGGCAACATGAGCAAGGTCACCCCGGTCACCGCATTTGACGGCCGCCGCTATCAGGCAGGCCCCGTGGCCAAGCGCGTGCGGGATCTATACTGGGACTGGGCCGCCAGCCAGAAATGATCCGCGGCACCTGTGCACGACCAACAGGATTGAACTAGGGCCAGATGCCGTAACCCCATGGGGTTCTTTGGCTCTATTGCCTGACGGCGCCGCTTGCGCCATGATCCGCGGGGCAACAACGAGAGAGCGACGATGCGCAAATTCCTTGTGGTACTGGATGATAGCCGCGAATGCCTGAACGCGATGCGCTTTGCCGCGATGCGGGCGGCGCATACCGGTGCGGGCGTGACCATATTGTCTGTGATCCCGCCGGATGAATTCAACCACTGGATCGGAGTCGGCGAAGTGATGCGCGAGGAAGCCCGCGAACGGATCCATGCCCATTTCGAGGTCTTTGCCAAATGGATGCGCGACCGCCAGAATGTGGATCCGGAGCTGGTGATCCGAGAAGGCGAGCCGGTGCCAGAAATTCTCGATTATATCGAGGGTGACGCGGAAATCGGCGTTCTGGTGCTGGGCGCCGGAACCGGCCGCAAGGGGCCGGGACCGCTGGTCACTCAGCTGACCAAGAACTCCGGCACCCTGCCGGTGCCGATCACCATCGTGCCCGGCGACCTCAGCAAGGAAAAGCTGGAAGCGATCACCTGATCAAGCGGGACAGCAGAGGCAATGACCGGCAGGATCACATTCTGGTTCGACTTCGCCTCCACCTATTCCTATCTCAGCGTGATGCGGATCGGCGGATTGGCAGCCGCCCGCGGGATTTCGGTCAGCTGGAAACCGTTTCTTCTGGGGCCTGTTTTCGCTGCCCAGGGCTGGAACACCTCCCCGTTCAATCTCTTCCCGGCCAAAGGGCGCTACATGTGGCGCGATCTGGAACGTATCTGCGCCGCACGCGGCCTGTCCTTCTGCCGCCCGGACAGTTTCCCGCAGAACGGCCTGCTGGCGGCGCGGCTGGCCTTGGCTGCGGCAGAGGAGGACCGGATCGCTGCCTTTACACAGGCAGTGTTTCAAGCACAGTTCGGGCAGGGCGCGGATATCGCGGACGAGCGCGTTTTGCAGGGCTGTCTGCGCGTGTCCGGTCTTGCACCCGGGCTGGTGCAGCGGGCGTTGGATCCCGCAATTAAATCGGCACTGCGGGCACAGACCGACGAGGCCATTGCCATGGGCATTTTCGGCGCGCCCAGCTTTACCAGCGGGGCGGAGCTGTTCTGGGGCGACGACCGGCTAGAGCAGGCGCTGGACCACGCCGCAGCAGTCACAATTTAGAATCGTTCCAAATCTTGACTTGGCGGGCCGCAGAGCGCATATCGGGGGCACGCTTAACGGAGACCCGACATGTTCATTCAGACTGAATCCACGCCTAACCCGGCGACGCTGAAATTCCTGCCGGGCCAGACCGTTCTAGAGGTGGGCACTGCCGACTTCCCGAGCGCAGACGCCGCAGGCAAATCACCGCTAGCCTCCCGTATCTTTGCGGTCGACGGCGTGACCGGCGTGTTCTTCGGCAATGACTTTGTAACCGTGACCAAGGCCGACGGCGTCGAGTGGGACCACATCAAGCCTGCCATCCTGGGCGCAGTGATGGAACACTACCAGTCCGGCCAGCCGGTGATGGCGGACGGCTCTGCCGATCCCGCGTCGGGCCACGCCGAACACTCCGGCGAGGACGCCGAGATCGTCAACCAGATCAAAGAGCTGCTGGACAGCCGGGTGCGCCCGGCGGTGGCCCAGGACGGCGGCGACATCACTTTCCACGGCTTTGACCGCGGCGTGGTCTACCTGCATATGCAGGGCGCCTGCGCGGGCTGCCCGTCCTCGACCCTGACCCTGAAGATGGGCATCGAGAACCTGCTGCGCCACTACATTCCGGAAGTCACCGAGGTGCGCCCGGTTGCCGTTTGACCGGCCGCGAAAGGACATCTGATGGCTTCCGAACCGCTGGTTCTGGGATTTGACACATCGGCCGCGCATTGCGCGGCCGCTTTGCTGCGCGGGGATCGGCTGCTGGCCTCTCGGCTGGAGGAAATGACCCGCGGCCAGGCCGAAAGGCTGATGCCGCTGCTGGAAGAGGTGCTGGACGAGGGCGGCGCTGCTTGGCAGGACCTCGATGCCATCGGCGTAGGCGTCGGCCCCGGCAATTTCACCGGGATCCGCATCGCGGTTTCCGCCGCCCGCGGCCTGGCGTTGGGTCTTGACGTGCCGGCCGTGGGGGTGGACGGGTTTGAGGCGCGTGCCGCTGACGGGGCCCTGCCTGCCGTCCCGGCTCCGCGCGATCAGGTCTACGCAGCATTGCCAGGCGAGGCGCCGCGTCTGATGCCGCGCCAGGAGGCGGAGGGTGCCGCCCGCGGCGCCGGGCTGGCGTTTACGCCTGAGGCGAGCGCAGCCGGTTTGGCCGAAGCCATCGCCCGGATCGCAGCCGCGCGGTTCCAAACCGTGAGTGAGCCGCCAGCTCCCTTGTACCTGCGCGCCGCGGACGCTGCGCCCTCCAGCGACGTGCCGCCTGCGCTGATTGATGAGTGACCTGCTGACACCGGCCCAGATGGCCGCCACCCATGCCGCGGGCTTCAGCCAGTCGCGGTCCTGGTCGGCGCTGGAGTTTGCAGCCCTTCTGGACAGCCCGCTGATCTTCGCCGCCGGAGATGCCCGCTGTTTTGCGCTGGTGCGGGTGATTGCGGATGAGGCGGAACTTCTGACCATCGTGACGGATCCCGCCCATCAGCGCCAGGGCCTGGCCCGCGCCTGCATGGCCGCGTGGGAATCACTGGCCCGTGCGCGCGGCGCCGCCGAGGTGTTTCTGGAAGTCGCTGAAGACAACGCGCCCGCGCAGGCCCTGTACCGCGACTGCGGATTCGCGGAATGCGGGCGCCGGTCCGGATATTACCGGCGCGAAGGCGCCAATCCCGCGGATGCAATCCTGATGAGAAAGTCTTTACGTTAGGCCAGTTGCGCGGATTTCGCACCAAATGGTCAAAAAGCGGTTGACCCCCTCCCTGCCCAGCAGGCTAAATTGCCGCACCCTCTAAGGCCTGAACGGGGCCGGGCAGCGGAAAACCCCCGCTGCATCCAACAAAAAAAACAGTGGGAGTTAACCTGATGACCCTGATGAAACCGCTGATGGGCGCAGCCGCGTCGCTGGCCCTGACCGCAGGTGCCGCGCTTGCGGAACCGGCGCTGATCTTCGATCTGGGCGGCAAGTTCGACAAGAGCTTCAACGAGGCCGCCCACGGCGGCGCCCAGCGCTGGGCCGAAGAGACCGGCCAGAGCTACCGCGAGGTCGAACTGCAGTCCGAAGCCCAGCGCGAGCAGGCCCTGCGCCGCTTTGCCGAGGCCGGCGCCAACCCGATCGTGATGGTCGGCTTTGCCTTTGCCGACGCCCTGGGCCAGGTGGCTGCCGACTACCCGGACACCAAATTCACCATCATCGACATGGTGGTGGAAGGCGATAACGTGCGCTCGGTTGTCTTTAACGAACACGAAGGCTCCTATCTGGTGGGCATGATGGCCGCGATGGCGTCCAAATCGAACACCGTGGGCTTCATCGGCGGCATGGACATCCCGCTGATCCGCAAGTTCGCCTGCGGTTATGCCGAAGGGGTCAAGGCCGCCAACCCGGACGCCAAGGTGATTTCCAACATGACCGGCACCACCCCGGCAGCCTGGAACGACCCGGTGAAGGGTTCGGAACTGACCAAGGCGCAGATCAGCCAGGGGGCTGACGTTATTTATGCCGCGGCCGGCGGCACCGGAGTCGGAGTGCTGCAGACTGCAGCCGACGAGGGCATCCTGTCGATCGGCGTGGACAGCAACCAGAACCACCTGCACCCGGGCAAAGTGCTGACCTCGATGACCAAGAACGTCGGCAATGCCGTGTTCGAGGCCTTCACGGATGGCGCGGACATGGAGACCGGCTTTTCGGTCATGGGCCTGTCCAACGGCGGCGTCGGTTACGCCATGGATGAGCACAACGCTCCGCTGATCTCAGCCGAGATGCAGGCCGCTGTGGACGAGGCTGCAGCCAAGATCGCCTCCGGCGAGATCAAGGTGCATGACTACATGTCCGACGACAGCTGCCCTGCTCTGAGCTTCTGAGCAGAAAGCCCCGGGCCTTGACGGAGTCTTTTCATATTCTGTTTTCGGCCTGGGGCGACCCATCGCCCGAAGGCCGCGCCGCCAAGACGGACGCGGCCAGCGGGCCCGGATTCTTTTCCTCCGATCCCACCCCAGCCTTCCCGGTCACCGGGCGCGGTGCCTGTATGGAGTATGCCGCGCCGTTCCCTGCGGCACTTCCAGGCGCTGCCGCCAGGGCCGCGGCCGTCCCGGAACACCATCGCCGCAGCCGCGCCGCGGCGGTGTCCGGGAAGGGCCGGCAATGCATGGCGCGCGTCCAGTGTTTCGCCGGCTCGCAAGACGGCAAGGCGGTGCAGCTGATCGGTTTCACAGGCATGGGAGAGCCCGATTGACCGCCCCCGCCATCGAACTCAAAGGCATTTCCAAGGCCTTTGGCCCGGTCCAGGCTAACAAGGACATTTCCATCAGCGTCGCCCCCGGCACTATTCACGGCATCATCGGTGAAAACGGTGCGGGCAAATCGACTCTGATGTCGATCCTCTATGGCTTCTATAAGGCCGACAAAGGCGAAGTCTGGATCAAGGGCAAGCGCACCGCGATCCCGGACAGCCAGGCGGCGATTGCCGCGGGCATCGGCATGGTGTTCCAGCATTTCAAGCTGGTGGAGAATTTCACCGTGCTGGAAAACATCGTTCTGGGGGCCGAGGACAGCGGCATGCTGATGCCCTCGCTGCGCCGCGCCCGCAAGGAACTGAAGGCCCTGGAGGAGGAATACGAGCTGTTCGTCGACCCGGACGCCCGCATCGACGAGATCGGCGTCGGCGCGCAGCAGCGGGTTGAGATCCTCAAGGCGCTGTACCGCAAGGCGGAAATCCTGATCCTCGATGAGCCGACAGGCGTGCTGACCCCGTCCGAGGCCGACCAGCTGTTCCGCATCCTCGACCGGCTGCGCGCCGAGGGGAAAACCATCATCCTGATCACTCACAAGCTGCGGGAGATCATGGAGTATACCGACACGGTGTCCGTCATGCGGCGCGGCCAGATGACCGCCACCGTCAAGACGGCAGAAACCAGCCCCGAGCATCTGGCCGAGCTGATGGTGGGCCGCAAGGTCCTGCTGCGCGTTGACAAAGTGCCCGCCAGGCCCGGCGCGCCGATCCTTGAGATCGAGAACCTTCGGGTGGTGGACAGCGCCGGCGTCGAACGCGTCAAGGGCATCGACTTGACGGTGCGCGCAGGCGAGATCGTCGGCATTGCCGGCGTCGCCGGAAACGGCCAGTCCGAGCTGCTGGAGGTTCTGGGCGGGATGCGCCCTGGCACAGGCAGCATCAAGCTGCATGGCACTCCCCTGCCCCTGCAGGGCAATGGCTCAGATGCCGCCGCGCGGCGGGACGCCCGTATCGGCCATGTGCCGGAAGACCGCCAGCGCGAAGGCCTGATCATGGATTTCCACGCTTGGGAAAACGTGGCCTTCGGCTATCACCGGGACCCGGCCTACCGGAACGGCGTTCTGATGAACAACGCCGCTCTGCGCGCGGATACCGAGGCCAAGATGCAGAAATTCGACGTCCGCCCGCCCGACCCCTGGCTGGCGGCCAAGAGCTTCTCGGGCGGCAACCAGCAGAAGATTGTTGTGGCGCGTGAGATAGAACGCAACCCGGACCTCTTGCTTGTCGGCCAGCCGACCCGAGGCGTCGACATCGGCGCCATCGAATTCATTCACAAGCAGATCGTCGCGCTGCGCGACCAGGGCAAGGCAATCCTGCTGGTCTCGGTCGAGCTCGAGGAAATTCTGTCGCTCGCCGACCGGGTGGCGGTGATGTTTGACGGAATGATCATGGGTGAACGGCCCGCCGATCAGACCGATGAGAAAGAACTCGGCCTGATGATGGCCGGTGTCGCGGGGGAGGCCGCGTAAATGGACAAGATGCCGAAATGGGCCGATGTGGTCCTGATTCCGCTGATCAGCCTGTTCCTGGCCGCGCTTTTGTCGGCCCTGGTGATCCTCGGGATCGGCGAAGACCCTGTGGCCGCGGTCAAACTGATGGTCGATGGCGCGCTGGGGTCCACCTACGGCTGGGGTTACACGCTCTATTACGCCACCAATTTCATGTTCACCGGGCTGGCGGTGGCGATTGCCGCCCATGCTGGCCTCTTCAACATCGGCGGCGAAGGCCAGGCAATGCTGGGCGGGCTTGGCGTGGCGCTGGTCTGCCTGCTGATACCCTGGCCGCACTGGACTCTGGCGCTGGTCTTTGCGGCTCTGGGCGCCGGCCTCTTCGGTGCCGCCTGGGCTGCGATCCCCGCCTATCTGCAGGCCAAGCGCGGCAGCCACATCGTGATCACCACCATCATGTTCAACTTCATCGCCGCGGCGGTGCTGAACTATGTGCTGGTGAACCTGCTGCGCCCCGAAGGCTCAATGGACCCGGCCACCGAACGCTTCCCTGAAGCGGTGCACCTGCCGTCCCTGCATGAGTTGCTCGCACCGATCGGGATCGAGTTCTCGAAATCTGCGCCCGCCAACGTCAGCCTGCTGGTCGCCGTCGGCGCCTGCCTGTTTGTCTGGCTGCTGATATGGCGCACACCGCTGGGGTATGAAATCCGCTCCCTCGGCAAATCGGAGCCGGGCGCGCGCTATGCCGGCATCTCCTCTGTCCGCACCATCATGATCGCCATGCTGATCTCCGGCGCACTGGCCGGCATGATGGCCGTGAACAACGTGATGGGCGAAGCAGAACGGCTGGTCCTGAACGCCACCGAAGGCGCCGGTTTCATCGGCATCGCGGTGGCGCTGATGGGCCGCAACCACCCGTTCGGCGTGTTCCTGGCGGCGATCCTGTTCGGCTTCCTCTACCAGGGCGGTGCGGAGCTGGCGCTCTGGACCTCGATCCCGCGCGAGCTGATCGTGGTGATCCAGGCCCTGGTGATCCTGTTCACCGGCGCGCTCGACAACATGGTCCGGATGCCGCTTGAGCGGATCTTCCTGGCGATGCGGAAGGGGCAGAACTGATGGATTTCCTGACGATCATCCAGCTGCTGGATTCCACCGTCCGCCTGGCAACCCCCTTGCTGCTGGCCTGCCTTGCCGGCCTGTTCTCGGAACGCGCCGGCATCTTCGACATCGGCCTTGAGGGCAAGATGCTGATGGCCGCCTTCTTTTCTGCTGCCGTCGCTGCCGCCACCGGCAATGTCTGGCTGGGGCTTCTGGCGGGCATCGGCTCCTCGCTCTTGCTGGCGGGCCTGCACGGGGTGGCCTCGATCACCTTCCGCGGCAACCAGCTGATCTCTGGCGTGGCGATCAACTTCTTGGCGGCGGGCATGACGGTGCTGATCGCCCAGGACTGGTTCCAGCAGGGCGGGCGCACGCCGTCGCTGATCGGCGGCGGGCGGTTCACACCGTTTGATCTGCCCTTTGCCGAAAGCCTTTCCGGCGTCCCGGTGCTGGGTCCGGTCTATTCTGAGCTGCTCTCGGGCCACTCGATCCTGGTCTACATCGCCTTCCTGGCCGTGCCCGCGACCTGGTGGGTGCTGTTCCGCACCCGCTTTGGCCTGCGCTTGCGCGCCGTGGGCGAAAACCCGGCCGCGGTAGACACCGCCGGCGTCTCGGTTGTCGGCCTGCGCTATGCGGCCGTGATGATCTGCGGCCTGCTGTGCGGCATTGCCGGCGCCTATCTGGCCACGGCGCTGCAAGCGGGTTTCGTCAAGGACATGACCGCGGGCCGGGGCTTTATCGCGCTGGCGGCGCTGATCTTTGCCAAGTGGCGGCCCTGGCACGCGATGGGCGCCTGTCTGCTGTTCGGCCTTCTGCAAGCGATCGCGCTGCGGTTCCAGAACATCGAACTCGGCGGCATCACCATCCCGGTACAGGCGATGGACGCGCTGCCTTATGTGCTGACAGTGGTGATCCTGGCCGGCTTTGTCGGCAAGGCGATCCCGCCCCGTGCCGGCGGCGAACCTTATGTGAAAGAGCGCTAAGCCACGCACCAGTAAACTTGAAGCGCCCGGCCCAGCGCCGGACGTTTCCCTTTTCCGCCCTTCGTCCCTTGCGGATCAGGGGCGGCGAAGCGCGCGGTGCGCAGTCGCCGCAACGGCTTTAGGTCCAGTTCACTGCCCTCTGTCGGTCCTGTCCTTCGTGGTGCCGCCTGGCCGGTTGACCCTGTTCTCCCCGCTTGCTGTATGGAACCATGCATGTCTTCCTTCCCATCGCCGAGGTCTCGGTCAACTTTCTGCTGCTGCTGGGTATTGGCGGCGCCGTTGGGGTGCTGTCAGGCATGTTCGGAGTCGGCGGCGGCTTCCTGGTCACGCCGCTCCTGTTCCTGATCGGCATCCCGCCGGGGGTTGCAGTTGCCACCTCCGCCAACCAGGTGGTCGCCTCCTCAGTCTCCGGACTGATGGCGCATTTCCGGCGCCGCACGGTGGACCTTAAGATGGGCTACGTGCTGCTCGGCGGCGGCCTGTTCGGCGCGGCAATCGGGATGGCGGTCTTCAACTACCTCAAAAGACTGGGCCAGGTCGATCTTGCCGTGCAGCTCTGCTATGTGCTGTTTCTCGGTGTGATCGGCGCGCTGATGTTCATTGAAAGCGTCAATGCGATCCGCAGGTCCAGGCAGGCCGGCGGCGCTCCCGCCTACAAACGGCGCCAGCGGTCCTGGGTGCATGCCTTGCCCTACAAGATGCGGTTCAAGGCATCCGGCCTCTATATTTCCGTGATCCCGCCTGTGCTGGTCGGCTTCGGCGTCGGCATTCTGTCGGCGATCATGGGTGTCGGCGGCGGCTTCATCATGGTTCCGGCGATGATCTACATCCTTGGCATGCCGACCAAGGTGGTGATCGGCACCTCGCTGTTCCAGATCATCTTTGTCGCCGGCTTCACCACCCTGATGCACGCCACCACGAATTATAGCGTCGACGTGGTGCTGGCGCTGTTCCTGCTCGCGGGCGGCGTTGCGGGCGCCCAACTGGGCACTCAGATCGGGGCCAGGCTCAAGGCAGAGCAGCTGCGGGTGTTGCTGGCGCTGCTGGTGCTGTCGGTTTCGGTCAAGATCGGTTTCGAACTGCTGCTGGAACCGGCCGACCTGTTTTCCCTGACCGTCGTAAACGCGCAGTGATCCGGCCAGGCCGCGCCATAAGTCCAGTTTTCTGCGCCAAATCAGTCCTGCACGCTGCAGAGCGGCATAGATCATTGATTTTTGATATGACTGCGGTCTAACAAAGAACATGCAAATCTACCTTCCCATAGCTGAGGTCTCGGTAAATGCCTTCCTTCTCCTGGGCCTCGGGGGAATGGTGGGGGTTCTTTCGGGCATGTTCGGAGTTGGCGGCGGTTTCCTGATGACGCCGCTTCTGTTCTTTATCGGCATCCCGCCTGCAGTGGCGGTGGCCACCGAAGCGAACCAGATTGTCGCCTCCTCCTTCTCCGGCGTGCTGGCGCATTTCCGAAGACGGACTGTCGACATCAAGATGGGACTGGTGCTGCAGGCCGGCGGCCTGATGGGCGCGGCTCTGGGGGTGGTGGTCTTCAACTATCTCAAGGCACTGGGCCAGGTCGATCTGCTGGTCAAGCTCTGCTACGTCGTATTCCTGGGCGTCGTCGGCGGGCTGATGTTCATCGAAAGCCTGAACGCGATCCGCAAGTCCAAGAAGGCAGGCGGCTCCTCCCCGGCGAAGCGCCGCCAGCGCGGCTGGGTGCATGCGCTGCCATTCAAGATGCGGTTCCGCACATCCGGGCTTTATATTTCCGTGATCCCGCCGGTCCTGGTCGGCGTCTGCGTCGGCATCCTGGCAGCGATCATGGGCGTCGGCGGCGGCTTCATCATGGTGCCTGCGATGATCTATATCCTCGGCATGCCGACCAAGGTTGTTGTCGGCACCTCGCTGTTCCAGATCATCCTGGTCACCGGCTTCACCACCATGCTGCACGCCACCACCAACTATACCGTGGATATCGTTCTGGCGGTTCTCCTGCTGATCGGCGGCGTGATCGGCGCCCAGATCGGCACCCGCATCGGCGTCTACCTCAAGGCCGAGCAGCTGCGCATCCTGCTGGCGCTGATGGTCATCGCGGTCTGCGCCAAACTCGCGCTCGACCTCCTGCTGCAACCTTCCGAGCTGTTCACGCTTGGCGAAGCGGGAGGCCACTGAGATGCGCAAGCTGCTGCTGTCCGCACTGGCCGCCGCCGCCCTGGCTGTACTGCCGCAGTCTGCTGCCCGGGCCGCCAAGGAGGAAGTGGTCCTGGGCCTCAGTCAGGACCGGGTGGCGATCACTGCCACCTTTGACGGCTCCGAGATACTGGTCTTCGGCGCAGTCAAGAGGGAAGCGCCTATTCCCAAGGACGAGCCGCTTCAGGTGATCGTCGCGGTATCCGGGCCTGCGCCATCGGTCATGGTGCGCCGCAAGGAGAAAAAGCTCGGCATCTGGGTCAACGTCGACAGCGTTCTGGTCGACTCGGCCCCGGCGTTTTATGCGGTGGCCACCAGCGCCCCGTTCACCCAGGTTCTGAGTGACACCGAGGACCTGCGCTACCGGGTGTCGATCCGGCGCGCGATCCGTTCGGTTGGCGCCGCCATGCACATCCGCGGCGCCCAGGCATTCGCTGATGCGGTGATGCGCATCCGCGAGAAGAACGGGCTCTATTCCCTGCGCGAAAATACCGTGGCGGTGGATGAGCAGACGCTGTTCCGCACCGCGATCAAGATGCCTGCCGACCTCACCGAGGGCAATTACCAGACCCGGATCTTCCTGACCCGCGGCGGCGAGGTCGTGTCGAGCTACGAGACTTCCATCGACGTGCGCAAAGTGGGGCTGGAGCGGTTCCTGTTCTCCCTCTCGCGCGAGCAGCCGTTCCTTTACGGCCTGATGTCCCTGGCAATAGCCATTGCCGCCGGCTGGGGCGCCTCGGCAGCCTTCAGCCTGCTCCGGAACCGGTAGGAAGGCCCGCTGCGCGCCAGCGCAGCCCCACGCCCAACGGGAGCTGCGCATTTTCAATGCGCGGCGACGGGCGGGAGCGCTCAGCCGCGGCCGATGTAGGGCATCTTGGTTGCCATCACCGTCATGAACTGAACATTGGCCTCCAGCGGCAGACCGGCCATGTGCAGCACCGATTTCGCCGCGTCCTCCACCGCGAAGGTGTGCATCGGTTCAGCACCCGGATTGGCCTCGGCGTGGCGCTGGCTCAGGTCTTCAACCATCGGTGTCCGGGTGTTGCCGATGTCGATCTGGCCGCAGGCGATGTCAAACGGGCGGCCGTCCAGAGACAGGCTTTTGGTCAGGCCGGTGATGGCCGCCTTGGTCGCGGCATAGGGCGCTGAGTGCGGGCGCGGCACGTGGGCTGCAATGGAGCCGTTGTTGATGATCCGCCCGCCCTGCGGCGATTGCCGCCGCATCTGCCGGAAGGCGGCCCGCGCAGTCAGGAACATGCCGGTGAGGTTCACGTTCACGGAAGCGAACCAGTCCTCCAGCGGGATTTCGTCAATGGTACCCGGCGGTGTGAAGATGCCGGCGTTGTTGAACAGCACATCCAGCCGCCCCGCCGCCATTGCAAAAGCATCCACCGCGTGATCGACCGCTGCCGGATCGGTCACGTCGGCAGGCAGAACATGGGCATTGGCGTGCCCCTGCGCAACGTCTTCCAGTTTCTCCGCCCGGCGCGCGGCCAAGCCGACCTGCCAGCCCTCGGCCAGAAACAGCTCTGCCACAGCGCGGCCGATGCCGGAGCTGGCACCGGTGATCAGGATCGATTTCGTCATGCCGGGGTCTCCTCCTGTGCTTCCAGCGTCAGCGCCGCGGCCGGAATTGCTTTCAGGTCATCCACCGGCAGCGGGCCGTTGGGCTTGGCCAGCCGGTTGCGGACCACCCAGATCAGCCGTTCCTGCGCGCGGGTGATTGCCACATAAGCCAGCCGTTTCCACAGCGGCTGCCCTGCCTCCACCCGGCCCATACGGGCCGCGGCATAGATGTCGGGGGCAAAGACCTGCGCGGTCTCCCACTGGCTGCCTTGCGCCTTATGGATGGTTACAGCCGCCCCATGCAGAAACGTCGCCCCCATGCGGGCGGCATAGGGAATGAAGGGTTCTTCCTCATCCGGTTTCTCGATCTTGACGATCGAGGCGGCAGAAACCTGAGGGTCCTCCGCCCCCATCACGTGCAGCCGGGAAAAGCCGGGCTTGCGGCCGGAGCCGAGGAAGATCACCTGCGCCCCCTTGATCAGGCCGCGGGCTTCCAGGTCCAGGCGCTTCTTGCGGTGCTTCATCGGCAGTTCGATGCCGTCGCAGATCAGCGGCTCGCCGGCGATCAGCTCATCTTCCGGCGCGCCATAGACGGTGCGGAAGGCATTGATCAGCCGGATGCGGGTGTTGTTGCGCCAGACCAGCACCGGCGAGCGCGCCATCAGGTCAACCTCCACCCGCTGGCCCCAGACCACGCGGTCGTCGCGCCGCGCGGTGTCCTCGATCATCCGCTCGAAATCCTGGAACCCCAGCTGCGGGTCGGCCAGCGCATGGGCCAGGTCCAGGATCGGGTTGCCCGCCTCCTGCCGGTGAATGCGGTTCAGGATCAGGCGCCGCGGCTCCGGCAGCGCGTCAAACACCATCGAGCCGGACTGGTTGACCGGCGCCAGCTGCGCCGGGTCGCCGAACAGGATCAGGTTCGGGAAAATCTCCTTCAGATCCTCGAACTGCCGGTCGTCCAGCATCGAGGCCTCATCGACAAAGCCGATGTCCAGCGGCTCCTCGCGCCGCTTCCAGCCGGTGATGAAGTCGGAGCCGCGCAGGCCGGCAGCGGCCAGCGCCCCTGGGATCGACTTGTTCTTCTCGTAGAAGGCCGCGGCGCGCGCCAGCGCCGCTTCCGTCAGCCCTTCGATCTCGGGCTGGTCGCCCTGCCCTGCCAGCCATTCCGCGATCTTCTCAAATTCCGGGTCATAGACCGGCGTGTAGAGAATGCGGTGGATGGTGGTGGCCGGCACCCCGCGCAGGCGCAGCACACTGGCAGCCTTGTTGGTCGGCGCCAGGATCGCCAGGGTACGGCGGTCATCGCCCTTCTTGCGGCTCTCATAGTCGCCGGAGACAACCTCGACCCCTGACTGCTCCAGCGCCTTGTAAAGCTCCGCGAGCAGCAGGGTCTTGCCCGATCCCGCTTTGCCGATCACCGCCATCACACCAGCGTCGCCGCGGGGCGGGTGCAGGAGCCCGTCATCAAGGTCCACCCCCGCCTGGCGCAGGAGTTCGGTCACGCTGTCATAAGCGGTGGCCTGGTCATCGGAAAACTGTACGGGCAGAGCTGTCATGGCGCGACCCTACAGCCGCGGGGCCGGGTCCGCCAGCGGAACCGGCCCCGTATTGCAAATGCCTCAGGCCGTCAGCGCCATCGGCTCCGGCGCCTCTGCACTGCCAAAGGAGAGATCGAACCACAGGCGCGACAATTCCGGCGCGACGCCCGCCTTGGCGGCCACGTTCCGATAGACTTCAGGCGTGTATTCCCAAAGCCCAAGGCAGATCCTGTTCCGCCCCTCGCCCTGGCTGCCGATCACCTCCGGGCTGAACCCCAGGCTGCGGTAGATCCGCACCATGCGGCGGTCAAAAACGCCGGCAAAGTGGGCGACGGAGAAGTTGCGCATGATTTCCACGCCGCCCAGGGTCAGCGCTCCGGCCACGTTTCTGCCTGCCGCGCGCGACAGGCAGAAACGGGTGCACTCCCATATCAGCGGGCTGCTGATGGGCACACCGCCCGCCAGGTCCAGAAAGATGTCATTGACCATCACCGGGCCGGTGGTGGGCAGGAACCGCATCGAACCGCCGTGGCTGCCGTCAGGCATTTCCCAGATCACATAGAGCGGATTGAGCGCGTCATACTGATCGCGTTCCTCGCCGTTCCGGTCAACCTGCACGTCCCAGCCGAGCCGGGTCTTGAACTGGTCCGCCCGGTCCCGGAACATCGACCGCGCCAGATCAGCGTGTGCGTAAAGATCGCGGCCATAGATATAACGAAGCATGATTTAATCCCCTTCTGGTTGAACAGTGGGGACAGGGTACGGCTATTGGCCGCAATCTCTGAGTATATTTACGGTAGCTTTCACACCCGGCCGTTAAATCACAATCAAACCGAGCGACATCGCGCGGGCAATGGCATGGGTGGTGTTGATCGCCCCAAGCTTGAAACGGGCGCTTTCGATGTAGACGCGCAGCGTATGCTCCGAAATGGACAGGGTCTTGGCCACCTGCGCGCGGCTGTAGCCGATCGCCAGCAGGGTCAGCGCGTCCACCTCGCGCGGCGACAGCGGCTGGGTTTGCTCCGGGCTGCGGTCGGGTTCGAATTCCAGCGCCTTCCGGTTGAAGTAATGCGCCATCAGGATCATGTCGCGGCTGTACCGCTCCGTCAATTTTTCCCAGACCTCATCGTCGCAGTTGTGGCTGACGGTGAACACGGCAAACTGCCCGTTCGGCCCGCGGACCGGGATCGAGTAGCCCTGATTGCCGACCCCATGCTCCAGCGCGTCCTTGAGAAACTCCCGGGCCGGTTTCGGCGACCAGTCCAGGCGTTTCCAGTCCACGGGATGAAAGCGCTGGTAACAGCCGGCCACAACCGGGTCGACGCGGACATAACCCTTTTCCTGATACCGATCGGTCCAAACCTGCGGATACGTACCAAAGTAGTAATGGTCGCCGGCGCTGTCGACCCAGTGGTACATGGCATGGTCGACGCCAAACACAACACAGACCTGCTCAATGATCTGCTGAAGACCATCGAGAGTATCAGTGGCGTCGAGCGCCTCCAGAATACGGTCCAGTTCTGCTTTGCCTGCCATCGTTTCTTCTGCCGCCGTCCGCTGGAGTTCGTGAAATATGCCGGTGCACCCCGTCGCGTCAGGCATGGCATATAACTTCGGCCTTATTGCAGCGGCCAAGTTACTCCGGTCAATGGCATTTCTGACCCTTTGGTCAAAATCGGGCCGATTGACGCCGTCCGCAGGTGTTCAGGGACAGCCGCATGCCACCAAAGGTTTATCTTAAATGCAGCTTTGCGCGCAACACTCCACGCAACCGGCGGGGCAAGCACAGATAAACATTTGAAAAGGTAAATTAAAAAGAGAACCCGCGAAACGCCAGGGCGATTCGCGGGAGACTGTGTTTTTTTCAGCTTTTAGCGTCCGTCCGCCTTCAGGCGTCGAGCACATCCTGAAGGGTGCGCAAACCGGTCTTCGGAGCCTGCACCAGCACCGACATGTTGCCCGGCAGGTGCTCGTTGCGCATCATTTTCATGTGCGCTTCCGGCAGATCCGCCCAGGTGAAAACTTCGGACATGCAGGGATCCAGGCGGCGTTCGACCATCAGCTGGTTGGCCGCCGAAGCCTGCTTCAGGTGGGCAAAGTGGGAGCCCTGCAGGCGTTTCTGGTGCATCCACATGTAGCGCACGTCGAAGGTCAGGTTATAGCCGGTGGTGCCGGCGCAAATCACGACCATGCCGCCCTTCTTGACCACGAAGGTGGAGACCGGGAAGGTGCTTTCACCGGGGTGCTCGAACACCATGTCGACGTTCACGCCCTTGCCGGTTATGTCCCAGATCGCCTTGCCGAACTTGCGGGCCTCCTTGAACCATTCGGCGTATTCCGGGGTATTCACGGTGGGCAGCTGTCCCCAGCAGTTGAAGTCCTTGCGGTTCAGAACGCCCTTGGCGCCCAGGCCCATGACGAAGTCGCGCTTGCTCTCGTCGGAGATCACCCCGATGGCATTGGCGCCGGCGGTGTTGATCAGCTGGATCGCATAGGAGCCAAGACCGCCCGAGGCGCCCCAGACCAGCACGTTCTGGCCCGGCTTCAGGTCGTGCGGCTCATGGCCGAACAGCATCCGGTAGGCGGTGGCCAGCGTCAGCGTGTAGCAGGCGCTTTCTTCCCAGGTCAGGTGCTTGGGGCGCGGCATCAGCTGCTGAGCCTGAACGTTGGTGAACTGGGCAAACGAGCCGTCCGGGGTCTCATAGCCCCAGATCCGCTGGCTGTTGGAATACATCGGGTCGCCGCCGTTGCAGTGCTCGTCGTCACCGTCGTCCTGGTTGCAGTGGATGACCACTTCGTCGCCGACCTTCCAGCGGGTCACCTTGGAGCCAACCGCCCAGACGATGCCCGAGGCATCCGAGCCGGCGATGTGGAACGGCTTTCCGTGGCCATCAAACGGAGAAATCGGTTTGCCGAGTGAGGCCCAGACGCCGTTGTAGTTGACGCCGGCCGCCATCACCAGGACCAGCACCTCGTTGCTGTCCAGCTCAGGCACATCAACGACTTCCTGCTGCATCGCGGTGTTCGGTTCGCCGTGCCGCTCCTTGCGGATCGCCCAGGCGTACATTTTCTTGGGCACATAACCCATCGGGGGGATTTCCCCCAGTTCATAGAGATCTTTCTCCGGCGCCTCGTACGACATGACGTCAGTCTGGGTATCCAATGCCATGATGGCCTCCTTTGTATCCTGTCCTATGCCGCGGTGCAGAATCGCAGCGGTTACCTGATGGATAGGATTGGAGAGGTAATATTGCAACCTCTTTTGCCGCATTTGGGTAATTTTATAACCCTGCGGATGCAGCATTGCCCTTAGCAGGTGCAGAAAAGCCACCCTGGCCGCCATCCGGACCGCCGCCGTTGGGCAGCAGGTGACGGATTGAATTGGCATAAAACGCCAGCAGGTCGCGGCGGTCTGCGGCCGGCACGATCTGCCCGCCGGCTTCCGTGGCCAGTCCGCGCCGCAACAGCTGGCGCAGCCCGGCCTCAACTGCGCAGGACAGATTTTCCCGCGGCATATGGACATGCGCCAGCGGCATCGCGGAGATCAGATCCTTCAGCCGGTGCCCGATTGCCGCCCGGCTGAGCGGCCCGTGCCGCAGCAGAATCGCGGCAATCAGCGGCACCGGCAGCACCGGGACAATGGCGCTGATACGCTGCATCAGCTCCCGCGCCAGCGGTTTGGTGATGTCGCCCTCACGCCCGGCACCGAAACCTGCCAGGCTGAGCGGGCGGCCGAAATTCACCCCGGCATAGCCGGACCGGTGATAGCGCCCGGTCATCCACAGCCACAGCTGCCGCAGCAGCCGCAGCGCGACCAGCCCGATGCGGGCGCGGAACCGCCGGTCGCCCGCCCTGGCGGCAGAGGTCAGGATCTTGTCCTCCAGCACCCGGTCGTAGTTCAGAGCCACCGGCACAAACACCACGTCGCGCCGGTCCGGGTCGTAGCCCTCAACGATGTATTTCAGCAGCCCCAGTTTGGGTGCGGCCAAGGCGCCATTGAGGCTTAGACCGCCTTCGGGAAACATCGCCTGGGTGGAACCGCCGCGGGTGGCCAGCCGAACATAGGCCGCCAGCACCTTGCGGTAGAGGTCGTTGCGCGAGCGGCGTCGGATGAAATAGGCGCCCATCGCCCGGATCAGGCGGCTGAGCGGCCAGACCCGCGCCCATTCGCCGACCGCATAAGACAGCGCTGAGCGTTCCGCCGCCAGATAGGTGACCAGAACGTAATCCATGTTGGAGCGGTGATTCATCACAAACACCACGGTGGCATTAGGATCGATTGCCCGCAGCGCTTCCTCGTCCTGATGGCCCAGCCGCACCCGGTAGACCGCATTGGACAGGAACCGCGCCGCCCGGATCGCCAGGCTGAAATAGGCAAAGGCCGAAAAGCCCGGCACGATCTCGCGCGCATAACGGCGCACCTGCTCGAAGGCCACGTTCTCCGGGATTCCCTCCGCTGCCGCATGATCTGCGGCGGCCTGCGCCACCTGCGGGTCGTGAATCAGCCGCTGGATCATGTCGTGGCGCCGCGCCAGCTTGAACGGCTCAATCGGGCGTTCCAGCCGCTGATTGAGCCGAGCCACCGCCCGTTCCAGCCGCCGCCGGAAGAACCATCGCACAGAGGGGAACAGGAAATGCGACGCAAAGGTCACCGCGGCAAAACCCACGATCAGCATGAATAGCCACAGCGGCAGTTCCACGGTTTGCGTCATGTGAGAACAGTTGCGCATGGCAACAGCCTTTACAAGCGGCAAGCCACCCGGGTTTCCTGCCCCGGCAGAAGATTTGCCGCAACGCAGCGAATTGACATGGGTTGAAAATTGCAGTTTACATCTGCTTGACGAAATAAAATTACCGACACACTGACTCGCGAGGCCCGACATGCCGCAGATGCAAAAAGACCGCCCCTGGCTGATCCGCACCTATGCCGGCCACTCCACGGCATCGGCATCCAACGCGCTTTACCGCGCCAACCTGGCCAAGGGGCAGACAGGTCTGTCTGTCGCCTTCGACCTGCCGACCCAGACCGGATATGACAGCGACCACGTGCTGGCCCGCGGCGAGGTGGGCAAAGTTGGCGTGCCCGTCTGCCACCTGGGCGACATGCGGACCCTGTTCAATGAGATCCCGCTGGAACAGATGAACACCTCGATGACCATCAACGCCACCGCCCCCTGGCTGCTGGCGCTGTACATCGCGGTGGCAGAGGAACAGGGTGCCGATGTGTCGAAACTGCAGGGCACGGTGCAGAACGACCTGATCAAGGAATACCTCTCGCGCGGCACCTATGTCTGCCCGCCCAAGCCCAGCCTCAAGATGATCGCGGACGTGGCGGAGTACTGCTACACCAACGTGCCCAAATGGAACCCGATGAACGTCTGCTCCTACCACCTGCAGGAGGCAGGCGCGACACCGGAGCAGGAACTGGCCTTTGCCTTGGCGACCGCACAGGCGGTGCTGGACGAGCTGAAGCCGCGCATCGCGCCGGAAGACTTCCCGGCGATGGTGGGGCGCATCTCCTTCTTCGTGAACGCGGGAATCCGCTTCGTGACTGAAATGTGCAAGATGCGCGCCTTTGTCGACCTGTGGGACGAGATCTGCGAGAAGCGCTATGGCGTCGCCGACCCGAAATTCCGCCGCTTCCGCTACGGCGTGCAGGTGAACTCTCTGGGGCTGACAGAACAGCAGCCGGAAAACAACGTCTACCGCATCCTGATCGAGATGCTGGCGGTGACGCTGTCGAAGAAGGCCCGTGCCCGTGCCGTGCAGCTGCCTGCCTGGAACGAGGCGCTTGGCCTGCCCCGCCCCTGGGACCAGCAGTGGTCTATGCGGATGCAGCAGATCCTGGCCTATGAGACCGACCTCCTGGAATACGGCGACCTGTTCGACGGCAACCCAGCGGTTGATGCCAAGGTGGAGGAGCTGAAGGAAGGCGCGCGCGCCGAGCTGGCCAACCTGGAATCAATGGGCGGCGCCGTTGCCTCCATTGAGTACATGAAGGGCCGCCTGGTGGATTCCAACGCCGAACGCCTGAACCGGATCGAGAGGAACGAGACCATCGTGGTCGGCGTCAACAAGTGGACCGAGGGCGAGCCCTCGCCGCTGCAGACCGAGGACGGCGGCATCATGGTGGTCGACCCGGCGGTGGAACAGGAGCAGATCAGCCGCCTGAACGCCTGGCGCGGCGAGCGTGACAATGATGCGGTGCAATCGGCCTTGGCCGCGCTGCGCGCCGCCGCGAAAAGAGGCGCCAATATCATGGAACCCTCAATTGCTGCCGCCAAGGCCGGAGTTACCACCGGTGAATGGGCCGAGGAAATGCGCAAGGTCCACGGCACCTACCGCGGTCCCACCGGGGTGTCGGCCTCGGTGTCCAACAAGACCGAAGGGCTGGACGATTTGCGCGACGCTGTGAATGCGGTCAGCGACGTGCTGGGCCGCCGGATCAAATTCGTGGTCGGCAAACCGGGCCTCGACGGCCATTCCAACGGCGCCGAGCAGATTGCCTTCCGCGCCCGCGACTGCGGCATGGACATCACCTATGACGGGATCCGCATGACCCCGGCAGAACTGGTGGATGCGGCGCAGAAGGACGACGCCCATGTGGTCGGCCTGTCGATCCTGTCGGGCAGCCACCTGCCGCTGGTCGAGGAGATGATGCAGCGCATGCGGGACGCAGGCCTTGGGCATGTGCCGGTGATCGTGGGCGGCATCATCCCAGACGAGGATGCGCAAAGGCTGAAGTCCATGGGCGTGGCCCGTGTCTACACTCCCAAGGATTTTGAACTCAATTCAATCATGAGTGACATCGTTGACCTGGCAAAACCACCCGGGATTGCAGTGAATTGAATTTAGACCGGCAATTTTCTGCAGATACTAAAAAAGATGCTGAAACGCGTCTGGCATTTGCGTCATAAAGAATGACATACCCGGCATTCCGGGATGTCATTTTTTATGTGGAGTTCAGAATGACCATAGACCTTTCAGCAATGAGCAGAAAAGAGCTTCTTCAGCTGCAAATCGACGTTGAAAAAGCGCTGCAGGAAGCGGAACTGCGTGAACGCCAGGAAGCTCTGAAAGCCGCAGAAGAAGCTGCGGCCAAATACGGTTTTTCTCTGGATGAAATCGCCAGCGCCTCGCGCCAGGGCGCAAAGAAAACCAAAGCAGCACCGAAATACCGCAACCCGAACAACCCAGAGGAAACCTGGACCGGCCGCGGCCGCAAACCGCATTGGGTGCATGCCGCGCTGACCGCGGGCATGGATATTTCCGATCTGGAAATCTGAGGCCTAAGGCGGAGCAAAGCGATGACCATTCATATTGGCGCCGCACCCGGCGACATTGCCGAAACGGTGCTGATGCCCGGCGACCCCTACCGAGCGAAATGGGCGGCGGAAACCTTCCTTCAGGATGCCCGTCTGGTCAACGAGGTGCGCGGGATGCTGGGCTACACCGGCACTTGGAACGGGCACCGGGTCACCATGCAGGGCAGCGGCATGGGCATGCCCTCGCTGTCGATCTACGCCAATGAGCTGATCCGCGACTACGGGGCGAAAACCCTGATCCGCATCGGCTCCTGCGGCGGCATGCAGGACAAGGTCAAGGTCCGCGACGTGATCCTGGCGATGACCGCCAGCACCGTGAACAGCCCTTCCAGCGGCTTTTTCCGCGAACTGAACTTTGCCCCCTGCGCCGACTGGGGCTTGCTGCAGGCGGCGGCTCAGGCGGCTGGTAAACGCGATATTGCCACCCATATCGGCGGCATCTACTCGTCGGACGTGTTCTATGACGAACGCCCTGACCTCAATGAGCAGATGGTGCGCCACGGCATCCTGGGCGTCGAGATGGAAGCAGCAGAACTCTACACGCTGGCTGCCCGGCATGGCTGCCGTGCGCTGGCGGTGCTGACCGTGTCCGATCATCTGGGCACCGGCGAAGCGCTGCCGTCCGATCAGCGGGAACGCAGTTTCGGCGATATGGTCGAAATTGCGCTGGAGGCCGCCTTCAGCTGACGCAACGTAATTTTATTTCCGGCATTTTGTTAAGGCAGCGGATATTTTCGCTGCCTTTTTTTTGATCTTGCGTGAACCGCTGAAATTTCTACCTGTTTTCTGCGGCAGAAAATTACTGGCCCGCCTCCGGACTAATACGCATTTTTCTGTTTCAGCTTCGGCCATGGCTGCGGTCATAGCCATTGCGCGGCGGGCTCCGCCAATCGCCGAGCGCGCCTTCACCCGGGGCAAACACCTCAACCAGCAGCGGATAGCAGGCGGCGGTATCGCTGGAATGCTCTGCGGAGCAATCGCCGCCCGGACAGGCGCTGAGGCTGCCCAGCAAATCGATCTCGGCAAAAAACTCCAGGTAATCGCCGGGGCGCACCGGGCTTGCTTTCATGAAATACTGGCCCGTGTCGCGGGTGAAGCCTGTGCACATGAACACATTCAGGACATCATGAACATGCGGTTCCGCTTCTGCCGGGGAAATGCCCAGATGATCCGCCAGCGCCCTCGTCAGATTGGAATGGCAGCAATGGTGGTATTGGCTGCCCGCCAGAAGATTGCCGGTGTAGGGGTCGCAACGGGTGCCGATCACGTCATGCACTGAACCGCCGAATTCGTCGATGCCGTACCAGCCAAGCGTGTCCGCCACGATGGTTGCCATCGGGCGCAGATGCGGGAAACTGGTCCACATCCTTTCTCCGGTGGTGATATGGGTGCCATGCAGGGCGCGGGTCTTGCCGGAATAGAACCGCTCGCTCAGGTCGTTCTTGTTCCACAGGTTCAGATCGCCCACCTGCGGCCCCTCGACCGAGGTGATGCGGAAGAAATGCCCGGCAGGCACTTCGAAACAGGCGGCATCGCGAGGCGTCACCAGCACCTCGCCGGTTTTCGCCGCGCCTTCCCTCGCTTGGCTGTACAGCGCCAGGTCCGGTGCAGGCAGGGTGTCGTTCGGGTAGCAGATCACCGGTTTGACGGCGCGGCGATCCGCGGCGTCAGCGGGGGCAGCGGGAGTGCTGGACATTGGGGCATACCTTCCTGTTCGTTTGCTCCAATCAAGACCGCTTCACCGGCAAGGCGCAAGTCCTGATGGCAGCGCCCGCCGCTCGCTCCGGCCCTGTCAGCGAGGGCTGCGCTGCGGGTTGCGGCAACTGCGCGGTGTTTGCTCTCCCGCGGCCTCCGCACCGCAATAGCTGCAGCGCCAGAGCCTCTCTGACCTGACCTGCCGCCAGCGGCAGTTGCGGGTCAGGTCCAGTGCGCGGTGTCGCCACAGAAAGTAGCAGAAAACGCCAATGGCAAGGACGGCAACAAGTATCATGCAGCCTGTCTATTCCTGCATTTCGCGCGCTTCAAATGCAAATGCCGGACGCAGAGAGGCAACGGCGGCCTCAGGCTGCCTGATAGTAGCCGAACAGCTGGTCCTGATGCGGCTCCCGCGCTGCCGTTGCCGGCGTTTCAGGGGTATAGTAGGCATAGGCCTGTTCCAGCGCTTCACGCGCGGCGCGGGCCTGCCGGTCAGCCTTGTCTTGCGGGGTTTCAACAAGTTTCATCGGGCGGTCTCCTGCTTTTGGGCACCATCCTCCCTCGCCCCGGACCATAACCGCTGCCGTTCCTGTGCGCACCGGAAGTTTTTGCAGCTTGGCCATGCATCTGCCGCAAGCCGCAGCCCGGCCCTGCTCAGCCCAACAGCAAGTGTCCCGCCAGCCCCAAGGCAAATCCGGCAACCGCCCCCAGCGCCGGCGCGCTGCTGCCGCTGCTGTGCGCCTTGGGCGCGATATCCTGAAACAGCAGGTACAGAATACCGCCGGCCGCAAACATCATGATGGCGCCAAGCGCGGCATGGGCATCGGCCAGCCACAGCACCCCCGCCAGGGCACAGGCCGGCCCCAGCGCCGCCAGTCCGAGGAAGGCGAGCAGCACATGCCAAGCCGGGCTGCTGCCGCTCCAAACCTCGCGGAAGGCGGCAAAGCCTTCGGGCAGGTTCTGCAGGAAGATCATCAACGCCAGCAGCTTGGCCGTGGCGGCATCGGCCACCAGCATCGCGCCCAGGGCCATCGCCTCCGGCAGGTAGTCCAGCAGCATCGCCAGCAGCAGGGCTCCGCTGCCGCCGCGCCGCTCCAGCAGGGCGTCGATCAGGTAGAACACCCCGCCGCCCGCGGCAAACAGGCCCACCGCCCAGCCCGCAGGCAGCGCCGCAGCAGCCTCCGGCACCAGCACCAGCGCCACCGCCGAGGCCAGTGCGCCGCCGCCAAACGCTGCAATGGTGTGCAGCACGCGGTCGCGCAGCACCGGGTTGCGGATCTGCTCGCACCAGGCCAGCAGCCCGCCCAGAGGCATCGCCAGCCCGGCAAAACCGGCAAGAAGAACGGCAAAGACATGTGGTTGCATTCCGGCAGATTAGATTCACCGGAACGGCAGCTCAACCGGTTTGTATCACACGTTGATGCACGTGGTGGCCTGGGCTGCCTGGACGGCGGTCACGTTCGGCCCCTGCTGCACATTGCGCAGCACCGTGGCCCCTGCCCCGTGCCCCAGGAACTCTGTCACAACCCGGTACTGCCCGGTGATGCCCGCCTCCGCGATGCAGCCCGGGATCCGCGCATCCGTGGCCGCAATCTGAGCGCCGATCCGGTCGTGGTCGGCTGCTGTCATGCAGCCTGCCAGAACGGCTGCCGCGCCCAGGGCCATACTCAGGAGTTTCATGCCCGCTTTCCCTTCCCGCCAGCAATATGCCCCCGGTTTCGCAGGAAACCGGGGGCAGTGCAATTTTGATCACCGCGGGCGGCGGATCCTTGCGGACCAGGCCCGGCCGGGGTCAGACTGTGCGCTCGACCATCATCTTCTTGATGTGCGCAATCGCCTTGGCCGGATTCAGGCCCTTGGGACAGGTCTTGGCGCAGTTCATGATGGTGTGGCAGCGGTAGAGCTTGAACGGATCCTCCAGCTGGTCCAGACGCTCGCCCGTGGCCTCATCGCGGCTGTCGATGATCCAGCGGTAGGCATGCAGCAGCGCTGCCGGGCCCAGGTAGCGGTCGCCGTTCCACCAGTAGCTCGGGCAGGACGTCGAGCAGCTGGCGCACATCACGCATTCATACAGCCCGTCCAGCTTCTTGCGATCCTCGATCGACTGCTTCCACTCCTTGGCCGGGCGGTTGGTCTTGGTTTCCAGCCACGGCATGATCGAGGCATGCTGGGCATAGAAGTGCGTGAGGTCCGGGATCAGATCCTTGACCACCGGCATATGCGGCAGCGGGTAGATCGCCACATCGCCCTTGATCTCATCCATGCCGTAGATACAGGCCAGGGTGTTGATGCCGTCGATGTTCATCGCACAGGACCCGCAGATCCCCTCCCGGCAGGAGCGGCGGAAGGTCAGCGTCGGGTCGATCTCGTTCTTGATCTTGATCAGCGCGTCCAGGACCATCGGACCGCAGCTGTCCATATCGACGAAATAGGTATCGACCCGCGGGTTCTGGCCGTCATCCGGGTTCCAGCGGTAGATCTTGAACTTGCGCACATTGGCGGCGCCGTCCGGCTTGGGCCAGGTCTTGCCGGTGGTGATCTTGGAGTTCTTGGGGAGGCTGAATTGAACCATGATCTGTCTCCTTAGAACGTCCGCGCCTTGGGCGCGATTTTCTTGAGGCTAATGCCGCCTTCATCCTCGGTGGTCAGCGGATCAACGATCACCGGCCGGTAGCTGAGCTCCACCTTGTTGCCTTCCACGCGGGAGACGGTGTGGACGCGCCAGTTCTCGTCGTCGCGGGCGGTGAAGTCCTCATGCGCATGCGCGCCGCGGCTTTCCTTGCGGGCCTCGGCACCGACAATGGTCGCCAGCGCGTTCGGCATCAGGTTGGTCAGTTCCAGCGTTTCCATCAGGTCGGAGTTCCAGACCAGCGAGCGATCGGTCACCTTCAGGTCATCGAGCTTGGCCGCAATCGCGGTCATCTTTTCGACGCCTTCCGCCATGGTCTTGGAGGTGCGGAACACCGCCGCGTCGGCCTGCATGCACTTCTGCATCTCCAGCCGCAGATCCGCGGTCGGGATGCCGCCCTTGGCGTTGCGCAGGGTGTCGAAACGGTCAAACGCCTTGTCGACAGAGGCCTGGTTCAGCACCGGGTTCGGCGCATCCGCATCCACAACCTTACCCGCGCGGATGGCAGAGGCACGGCCGAAGACCACAAGGTCGATGAGCGAGTTGGAACCAAGGCGGTTGGCGCCATGCACCGAGGCGCAGCCGGCCTCGCCTACGGCCATCAGGCCCGGCACAACGGCGGTCGGATCCTCGGCTGTCGGGTTCAGCACCTCGCCCCAGTAGTTGGTCGGGATGCCGCCCATGTTGTAATGCACGGTGGGCAGGACCGGGATCGGCTCCTTGGTGACGTCCACGCCGGCAAAGATTTTGGCGCTCTCGGAAATGCCCGGCAGCCGCTCCGCCAGCGCCTCGGCCGGCAGGTGGCTCAGGTTCAGGTGGATATGGTCGCCCTCGGCGCCCACACCGCGGCCTTCGCGGATTTCCATGGTCATGGAGCGGCTGACATAGTCGCGCGGCGCCAGGTCCTTGTACTGGGGCGCATAGCGCTCCATGAAGCGTTCGCCCTCGGAGTTGGTCAGGTAGCCGCCCTCGCCCCGCGCGCCCTCGGTGATCAGGCAGCCGGAGCCGTAGATGCCGGTCGGGTGGAACTGCACGAACTCCATGTCCTGCAGCGCCAGGCCTGCGCGGGCCACCATACCGCCGCCGTCGCCGGTGCAGGTATGCGCCGAGGTGGCGGAGAAGTACGCGCGGCCGTAGCCGCCTGTCGCCAGCACCACCATCTTGGCGTTGAAGACATGCATGGTGCCGTCGTCCAGCTTCCAGCACACCACACCCTGGCACTGCCCATCCTCGGACATGATCAGGTCGATGGCGAAATACTCGATGTAGAATTCCGCATTGTTCTTGAGGCTCTGGCCATAAAGCGTGTGCAGAATCGCGTGGCCGGTGCGGTCAGCCGCTGCACAGGTGCGCTGCACCGCCGGGCCTTCCCCGAATTCGGTGGTGTGGCCGCCGAACGGGCGCTGGTAGATCTTGCCTTCCTCGGTGCGGCTGAACGGCACCCCGTAGTGCTCCAGTTCGTATACTGCCTTGGGCGCCTCGCGCGCGAGGTATTCCATCGCGTCGGTGTCGCCCAGCCAGTCGGAGCCTTTAACGGTGTCATACATGTGCCACTGCCAGCTGTCCGGACCCATGTTGCCCAGCGACGCGGCAATACCGCCCTGCGCCGCCACGGTGTGGGAGCGGGTCGGGAACACCTTGGTCACGCAAGCGGTGCGCAGGCCCTGCTCGGCCATGCCCAGAGTGGCACGGAGGCCAGCCCCGCCAGCACCCACAACCACGACGTCGTATTCGTGGGTTTCATATTCATACGCTGTTGTCATCTTATCTGTTCCTTACCGCGTATTTCAAAGAGCGAGCTTGACGAGGGCGAAAAGGCCCGCCGCGATCAGCGTGTAGGCAAGCCCCGACACCGAGACGAGCGCGAGCTTTTCAGTAGCACCGTGCATGTAGTCCTCGATCGCCTCGTGCGCCTCGCGCATGACATGCAGTGTGATCACGATCAGGCTCAGCCCCATGACAATGGCCGGGAACGGGCGGCTGAAATAGGCCAGCACTTCTTCATAGGTGCCGCCCAGCCCGTAGCCGAAGGTGAAGATGAACAGCGGAACCAGCGGAACCAGCAGGATAGAACTGACAAGCATCTGCCAGTGGTGATGCGTGCCGGAACGGCCGGCCCCCAGCCCCTGCGCCCGTTTACGGTCGGTCAGAAATTGCATGAGATCTCTCCTTACACCACGAGCACGGTGAGAACGGTCAGGACCGTCGCGCCGACAAACATGCCCAGCCCCAGCTTTTCGGAAGTCGGGACATCCAGGCAGTATCCGAAGTCCCAAACGACATGGCGCAAACGGCCCAGCATGTGGTACCAAAGCGCCCAGGACGCCCCCAGCAGAACCAGATCGCCCAGCCAGCTGCGCAGCAGCCCGTCGATAAAGGCAAAGGCTGATTGGGACGTTGCCGCCGCAAGCAGCCACCAGACCACGAGCAGGGCCAGGATCAGCACTGCAATGCCCGTAATGCGGACCATGATGGATGAGATAGACGTCATCTGCGGCCGGTAGTATGGCCCGATCATGAATGGCGAAAGCGGGCGGTTGCCCCGATTGACATCGGCCATGTTGGCTCCTTTCCGGTTGGCTGACGACGTTTTAGCCGATTTTTACGGCGTGTCACCCGAAGGAACGGTTAAAAACGGCAGGTTTCTGGCCTGTTGGCGCTAAAACGCCACGACTTGTGATCACAGCAAATAATTAGTGATCACAAATCTGCCGATTGGAAATTTTTTGCAGAATCAGGGGCCATTCTGCAAATCACTGCAAAGATGCAACCGCCCTGACCGCACCCGCCGGCAGCCCCGCAGTCTGCCTTGCCACCTCCCGCACCAGCTTCTTGCGGATGCTCGACGGGTAGTCGGCAAAGCTCGCGGCAGAGACCACAAAGGCCCCTTCGCCGCGGATCACATTTTCGAAGAAATAGGCGGTCAGGTCCGGCTCGCTCTGCTCTATGGCAATGGCATTCACCGTCACATCCGCCGCCGCCAGCGCGGCATGCGCCGCCCGCGGCTCGACCCCCTCGTTTGAAAACCCGTCGCCGGAGACATCTATCACCCGGCGCTTGCAGTGCGCGACTGCCGGAAACTGCTCCAGTGCCAGAAACAGCGCCTCCCCTACTGCCGTGGAATAGTTGCGCCAGGGCCGCGGCGCCTGCTCGATCCGCTGTGCCAGCGCCTCGACATCAGCGAAAGTCCGCACCTCCACCCAGGGCAGCGTCACCTCCTGGCGCGACTGGCCGGACCATTGCAGCAGCAGCACCCGGGCACGGGCCTTGACCAGCGCCTCGGACACCACCCCGTCGCGCAGCCCTGCCGCCAGCCCGTCCATCTGAATGCGGTATTCATCGGCATCGACAGAACCGGAAACATCCACCGCCAGCACCAATGCCAGATCGCAGGCCGCCGTTCGCAGCGGCCAGAGGGAGAGCATGGAGAATACCAGAAGCTGCAAAACCCGCATGCCGCCAGCTTAAGCGGCAATCGCGCGGCGGGTCATCACAATTCTGCCAGCCCCGGCCGATCCGGTTCAAAATATTCCAGGGCTGAGCAGGCACAGCTTGCGAGGGGAAGGCCCCTTCAGGTCACTTCGGCATCAGCGCCCAGTAATCCAGGTCGAGCAGCACATCGGGCAGGTACTTGCCGTCCTCGCCCTTCAGCTCAAATGGCGCGCCGCCCTTGGTCGCCACCAGCCGCAGCCGGATCGCACCGACGCCGGGTGCCGCGGTGTCGGCTTTGTCCAGCACCTCGGACCAGGCCCGGACCGTCAGTCCCGACAGGCAGGGGTTGGCATGCGCTCCGCCGTTCAGGCCGACGATCATCTGCGCGTTGGCAAGCCCGTTGAAGCTAAGCGTGCGCGCCATCGAGATCACATGGCCGCCATAGATCAGCCTTGTACCATCCGGGCGGGCGGTATTGTCGAAATGCACCTTGGCAGTGTTCTGCCACAGGCGGGTCGCCATCATGTGTTCGGCTTCCTCGATGGTGACGCCATCCACATGGTCGATCGTCTCGCCGACCTCATAGTCGCCCCAGCGGTGCGGCTCGCCGGCCAGAGTGAAATCGTAGTTGCTGAAATCCAGCCCCGCCGGGATCACCAGCTGCTCCACCGGGATCACCTTGTTCAGCTCCGGGATCACCGTCTCCGGCGCCGGGGCATCGAGGTCGCGTTTGCGCACCATCACCCAGCGCACGTATTCCATCACGCATTCATCGCGCTGATTGAGCCCGCGGGTGCGGACATAGACCACGCCGGACTTGCCGTTGGAGTTCTGCTTGAGCCCGATCACCTCGGATTCCGAGCGCAGCGTGTCGCCGGGATAGACCGGCAGCAGCCAGCGCCCCTCGGCATAGCCGAGGTTCGCCAGCGCATTCAGGGAAATGTCCGGCACCGTCTTGCCGAACACCACATGGAAGGCCGCCAGATCATCCAGCGGCGCCGAAGGCAGACCAGAGGCCCGGGCAAATTCATCCGAGGAATAGAGCGCATGGCGCGCCGGGTAGAGCGCGTGATACAGCGCCCGTTCGCCGCCCGACACTGTGCGGGGCACCGCGTGGCGGATCACCTCGCCGACGGTGTAATCTTCGAAAAACCGGCCCGGATTGGTCTTGGCCATCAGTGTTCTCCCAGTTTGGTCTCAGGGGTGTAGGTTCCGTCCACGTCCTTCACCACCGCCTGGCCGCAGCGCATGATCCCCTTGACGGGATCAAAGGCCTGGGTCGGGCTGCCATGCAGCTCCCAGCCCTTGTTCAGCGCATCGGTCACCTTGTGGCAGAAGGCGGAGGTGTCGTCCTCGGACAAAAATCGGTAGAGTTTCATGGCTTCCTATCCTGCTCAGGGCCTATCCCGGAAAGGGCGACGGCCCGATCATCCCGTGGACGTAGCCGATCACCCCCATAAGAACAATCGAAGCGGCAAAGAACACCGCATCCTTGGCGATGGTGCCCTTGGGGCCGGGCTGCCACTCCGGTTCGGAGCGGTTGATCACGATGACCTCGGCCACCGCCCAGGCCAGCAGCCCGCCGAACAGCACAAACGACGCCGCGTCCCAGTTCACCAGCAGGTGTGCCGCAGCCCACAGCTTGAAGCCTGCCAGCATCGGGTGGCGCATCCGGTTCAGCAGCGCGCCTTTCCTGGGCGCCGGGCTCATCATCCAGATGGCGATCAGCACCATCAGGTTATTGACGTGACGCAGGAATTCCGGCGGCGCTGCCAGATCATAGACATCGGCGGAACGGTATCCGATCACCATCAGCACCACGCCCGCGGCCAGCACCAGCGCCACCGCGCCGCGCCCGCCACTGCCCATCGAGGCGCGCATATCCGGTGCCAGCCGTTTGAACAGGTGGCCGCCCCACCACAGCAGAAGTCCCAGGATCAACAGTGCCATTTCAGCCCCTCTTAGATGTTAAGCTGCTTAACACCTATGCGGAAAGCGCGGCGATTGCATCCGCTTTTGCCAGGATCTCGCGCGCTGTAACAACATGCAGATTTTCAACTATCCTGCCATCGACCACGGCAACACCCTGCCCTGCGGCCTGGGCTTCTTCAAAAGCGGCAATCTGGCGGCGGGAGGTGTCAATCTCGCGCTCGGTCGGGGCAAAGGCGGCATTGGCCACTTCCACCTGCGCCGGGTGGATCAGGGTCTTGCCGTCAAAGCCCATGTCGCGGCCCTGCGCACATTCCGCGGCCAGGCCTTCTACGTCCTTGAAGGCGTTATAGACGCCATCGACAATCACCAGCCCCTCAGCCTTGGCCGCCAGCAGGCACAGGCCCAGTCCCGCCATCATCGGCATCCGGTCGGGGCGGTAGCGGGTCTGCAATTCCTTGGCCAAATCATTGGTGCCCATCACCATACCATGCAGCTTGGGATGCGCAGCAATGGCGGCAGCGTTCAGCATGCCGCGCGGGGTTTCCATCATCGCCCACAGCGGAATGTCGCCGGTGATCTCCGCCAGCGCATCCAGATCTTCCGGCGCGTTCACCTTGGGCAGCAGAATCGCGTCGCAGCCCATCCGCGCCACCGCTGTCGCATCGCCGCGGCCCCAGGGGGTGTCCAGCCCGTTGATCCGCACGATCTTCATCCGCGCGCCATAGCCACCCGCCTTCAGCGCCTGGGCCAAGGTCTCGCGGGCATTGGTTTTTTCATCGGCCGAGACCGCGTCTTCGAGGTCAAAGATCACCGCGTCCACCGGCAGGGTTTTTGCCTTCTCCAGCGCACGCGCGTTGGAGCCGGGGATATACAAAACCGAACGGTAAGGGCGCGCACGCGGATCCATAGAGCCTCTCCAAAAGTTATTTTGTTGCGTAAAGCGGTATAGAATCGTTTGTATACTTTCAAGTACAATTCCGCCGCAGCGCAGCGTAACCCTTTGCGCATTTGCAGCAAGCATTTGATAATTATTGTGAAATTACATCGCACGCCTGATTAACCGGTTATCAGGACCTGCGCGGCATACTAGAGAATACCAAGGCACAGGCTCCCGCCGCCAGATCAGGCCGCACCTGTTGCCCGCAGGCATGGGGCCTGCAATACGTATCGCGTCACACACCGGCCCGCTCAGGGACACCGGGGGCTGCCAACCGGCACCCTGCCCTGTCCGGCCGTTCCGGAAAGGGTAAAACGAGATGAAAAACTCGCTCTTCGCACTGCCGCTGGCCCTGGCCGCGATCGCCGTGGCCGCCGCACCCGCTGCCGCCCAAGGCCGCAACTGCGCGCCGCGCGATGCGGTGGTGAAGCGCCTTGCCGAAAAGTTCGGCGAAAGCCGGCAAAGCATCGGCATGGGGCAGCAGGGCATGGTGATGGAAACCTTCGCCTCTGCCGACACCGGCAGCTGGACCATCACCGTCACCACCCCCAACGGGATGACCTGCCTGGTGGCTTCGGGCCAGTCTTACGAAGTGCTTGCAGAAGCGCTGCCGAACACCGACACCGACGCCTGAGCAGCCTTGCGGCAGCCATCTGCTCCGGCCGGGCAACTCCAGCAGGCTGCGCCCTGCGCAGCACTTACACCAGCCCGTCCCAAATCAGCTTGGCACCGGTTGCCAGCAGCAGCACATAAGTAAGCGCGAAGAACCGGCGTTCCGGGATAGAATGGTGCAGCTTCACCCCTAGCCAGGCGCCCAGCAGCGCAAAGGGCGCCAGCGTCAGATCCAGCAGCAGGGTTTCGCGGGTGAACATCCCCAGCCCGGCATAAGGCACCGCCTTGGCAATGTTGATGGCCCAGAAGATCAGCACAGTGCTGGCCTGATATTCGGTCTTCCGCAACTTGAGGCGGAGGAGATAAACCGCCGCTGGCGGCCCGCCGGCGTGGCTGACAAAACTGGTGAACCCCACCGCCAGCCCGGCCAGCGCCCCTGCCCCGGTGGACAGCGGCGCCTCCGCGGCCAGCCGCAGCCCCAGCCGCGCCCGCAGCTGCCACAGCACAAAGCCAACGGAAACCATGCCGATCAGCACCCGCATAACATCGGCATCCACCGCTGCATACAACCACGCTCCCAGCGCAACACCTGGCAGCCCGCTGCCGATCAGCAGCAGCGACGCCCGCAGGTTCCACCGTCCCCAATAGGGTTTGAGCGTGGCCGCATCGATCAGCATCAGCAAGGGCAGCATTATCGCCAGTGCTGCGCCCGGCTCCAGCACCAGCGCCAGAATCGAGGCCGAGGCAAAGGCCGCGCCGGAACCGAAACCGCCCTTGGACACGCCCGCAAAAACGACCGCCGGGATGGCAAAAACGAAAAACATCGCATCAAACGCCGCCATGGCCCGCCCCTGAAATCCCTAGATTCCATACGGTTTAGCGGTACCGGCCCGGTATACACAAGCATACAGAGCTGAATGCCGCAGCGCAGAGCCCTTGCACGGGTCCGTATTACGCCTTAGGCATCAGGGGAAATTTCAACCGGACCGGAGACATTTTCCAATGGCACGACCCAAAATCGCCCTCATCGGCGCAGGTCAGATCGGCGGCACCCTCGCACATCTCGCAGCCCTGAAGGAACTGGGCGACGTCGTTCTCTTCGACATCGCCGAAGGCATCCCCGAAGGCAAGGCGCTGGACATCGCAGAATCCGGTCCCTCCGAGGGCTTCGACGCCTCACTGAAGGGCACCCAGTCCTATGAGGACATCGCCGGCGCCGATGTCTGCATCGTGACCGCAGGCGTGCCGCGCAAGCCGGGCATGAGCCGCGACGACCTGCTGGGCATCAACCTCAAAGTGATGAAATCCGTCGGCGAAGGCATCCGCGACCACGCGCCCGACGCCTTCGTGATCTGCATCACCAACCCGCTGGACGCGATGGTCTGGGCGCTGCAGCAGTTCTCGGGCCTGCCCGCGAACAAGGTCTGCGGCATGGCCGGCGTACTGGACAGCGCCCGCTTCCGCCACTTCCTGGCTGAGGAATTCAACGTCTCGATGAAGGATGTCACCGCCTTCGTCCTGGGCGGCCACGGCGACACCATGGTGCCGTCGGTGCGCTACTCCACCGTTGCAGGCATCCCGCTGCCCGATCTGGTCAAGATGGGCTGGACCACCCAGGAGCGCCTGGACGCCATCGTGCAGCGCACCCGTGACGGCGGCGCAGAAATCGTCGGCCTGCTGAAAACCGGCTCCGCCTTCTACGCCCCGGCCACCTCGGCCATCGAAATGGCCGAAGCCTATCTGAAAGACCAGAAGCGCGTGCTGCCCTGCGCCGCCTATTGCACTGGCGAGATCGGCGTCAAGGACATGTATGTGGGCGTCCCCACCGTGATCGGCGCCGGCGGCATCGAAAAGATCGTCGACATCCAGCTGACCGAGGAAGAGCAGACCATGTTCGACAACTCGGTCAACGCCGTGAAAGGCCTGGTCGAGGCCTGCAAGGGTATCGACGCCTCGCTGGCCTAAGGCGCTCAGCATCCGCAAACCTGAAAGGCCCGCTTCCGGCGGGCCTTTTCTCATGCCGCGGCGGCGCCGCTCCGGCGCTGCCGCTTTTGCTCCATGATGCGGCGGGGGCAGCTCTTGGCCTGATCTCGAATCACCCGCATCAAGGTGCCGCTATTTTGTGATCACACCCCCAAAACCCGTGATCACAAAAACCGAAAATCTTCGGCATTTCCCCGCCACCTGTCAAAAAAGCCTTTAACACTTGGCTTTAACACGGCCTATTAACAGCAGACAATTGCAGCCAGACGGGACAGTTTCAGATGAACATCCACGAATATCAGGCCAAAGCCCTCCTTCGCAGCTACGGTGCGCCGGTGTCCGACGGACGCGTGGTGCTGCGGGCCGAAGAAGCCAAGACCGCCGCCGGTGAACTCGACGGCCCGCTGTGGGTGGTCAAGGCCCAGATCCACGCAGGCGGCCGCGGCAAGGGCTCCTTCAAGGAAGCCGATGCCGGCGAGAAAGGCGGCGTGCGCCTGACCAAGTCGGTGGAGGAAGCTGCCGAAGAAGCCAAGAAGATGCTGGGCCGCACCCTGGTGACACATCAGACCGGCCCGGCCGGCAAGCAGGTGAACCGCATCTACATCGAGGCCGGCTCCGGCATCAAAACCGAACTGTACCTGGCGCTGCTGGTCGACCGCCAGACCTCGCGCATTTCCTTCGTCTGCTCCACCGAGGGCGGCATGGACATCGAGGAAGTGGCAGCCGCCACCCCCGAGAAGATTTTGTCCTTCTCCGTCGACCCGGCTACCGGCTACCAGCCCTACCACGGCCGCCGCATCGCCTTCTCGCTGGGCCTCGAAGGCCAGCAGATCAAGCAGTGCGTCAAGCTGATGGGCCAGCTCTACAAGGCTTTCGTCGAGAAGGACATGGAGATGCTGGAGATCAACCCGCTGATCGTCGGCGATGACGGCAACCTCAAGGTGCTGGACGCCAAGGTCGGCTTTGACGGCAACGCGGTCTACCGCCACGCCGACGTGGCCGAACTGCGCGACACCACCGAGGAAGACCCGAAAGAGCTGGAAGCCTCCAAGTACGACCTGAACTACATCGCGCTGGACGGCGAGATCGGCTGCATGGTGAACGGCGCGGGCCTGGCGATGGCGACCATGGACATCATCAAGCTCTACGGTGCCGAGCCTGCCAACTTCCTCGACGTGGGCGGCGGCGCCACCAAGGAGAAGGTGACCGAGGCGTTCAAGATCATCACCTCCGACGAAAACGTCAAAGGCATCCTCGTCAACATCTTCGGCGGCATCATGCGCTGCGACGTGATCGCCGAGGGCGTGGTTGCCGCGGTGAAGGAAGTCGGCCTGAAGGTGCCGCTGGTGGTTCGCCTCGAGGGCACCAACGTCGACAAGGGCAAGGAGATCATCAACACCTCCGGCCTCGACGTGATCGCCGCCGACGACCTCAAGGACGGCGCCGAGAAAATCGTGAAGGCGGTGAAGGGCTAAGGGCCTGATCCGGTGAAGGCGGCTGTCTATCTCATAGGCCTGCGGCAGGCCACGGGCCGTGCGGAGCTGATGCAGCGGGAGCTGGATCAGGCCGGGCTCACGGCTGTGCGCATCGATGCGGTGGACAGCACCCGGGTCAGCCGCGAGGAGATGCTGCAGCAATGCAGTTCCGAGGGCAACTGGGGCTATTTCCAGACCAAGGACATGGCCTGCACCCTGAGCCACGCCAAGGCCTGGGAAGCCTTCCTGGCCTCGGACGCCGATGTGGCGCTGATCCTGGAGGATGACGTCTTCCTGTCGCCTGACACCGGCGCCTGGCTGAACGATCTGTCCTGGTGGCCTGCAGATGCCGGCATCGTCAAGTTCGAGCGCTGGCGCGCCAACAAGCTGCAGGTGGCGCTTGGCAAGGGCGGCTTCACCCATCTGGGCCGCGAGGTGCGGCATATGCTGTCCCGCCACGCGGGCGGCGCAGCCTATGTGATTTCGCGCGCGGCAGCTCAGCATCTGCTGGACAGCCGCCCGTTCGACATCACGCTGGACAACCTGCTGTTCAACTTTGATGCCTCGCGTCCGGCGCGGGCCATCAAGGTCTATCAGGTCCAGCCCGCGCTTGCCGAACAGGGCAACGAGGCGCCAGGCGAGGCAGGCGTCGGCCCGCCGCGCTACCGGCCCAGGGGCTGGCCGCTGATCCGCCAGAAACTCCGGCGCGGGATTTACGAGTTCCGCGGCGGCTTCCGAATACTTCCCAGTGTGGTCCTGGGGCGGGCCACCCTCGAAAAAATCCGCTTCGACGGCCGTTCCCTGGCCACCCCGCAGACCCAACACACTCATACCGCTTGAAGGAACCAAGAACATGGCAGTCCTCATCGACGAAAACACCAAGGTCATCTGTCAGGGCTTTACCGGCTCGCAGGGCACTTTCCACTCCGAGCAGGCCATCGCCTACGGCACCAAAATGGTCGGCGGCGTGACCCCCGGCAAAGGCGGCCAGACCCACCTGAACCTGCCGGTCTTCAACTCCGTGCATGAAGCCAAGCACGTGACCGAAGCCAATGCCTCGGTGATCTACGTGCCGCCGCCGTTTGCCGCCGACTCCATCCTCGAGGCGATCGACGCCGAGATGGAAGTGATCGTGGCGATCACCGAGGGCATCCCGGTGCTCGACATGATGAAGGTGAAGCGGGCGCTGGAGAACTCCAAGTCGGTGCTGATCGGCCCGAACTGCCCCGGCGTGATCACCCCTGATGCCTGCAAGATCGGCATCATGCCCGGCCACATCCACAAGCGCGGCACCGTCGGCGTGGTGTCCCGTTCCGGCACCCTGACCTATGAGGCGGTGAAGCAGACCACCGACGTCGGTCTGGGCCAGTCCACCTGCGTCGGCATCGGCGGCGACCCGATCAAGGGCACCGAGCATATCGACGTGCTGGAATGGTTCCTGGCCGATGACGAAACCGAAAGCATCATCATGATCGGCGAAATCGGCGGCTCCGCCGAGGAAGAGGCCGCCCAGTTCCTGGCCGATGAGGCCAAGAAGGGCCGCAAGAAGCCGGTTGCAGGCTTCATCGCCGGCCGCACCGCGCCTCCGGGCCGCCGCATGGGCCACGCGGGCGCAATTGTCGCCGGCGGCAAGGGCGGCGCCGAGGACAAGATCGAAGCGATGAAATCCGCAGGCATCGTGGTCGCCGAAAGCCCGGCCGGCCTCGGCGAAGCGGTGCTGAAGGCGATCGGCAAGTAATGCATCCTTCCGCTTTGCATACCACAAAGCGGACTATGCCCGGCGGCCTCCGCCGGGCATCCCCACCTGCCAAGGCAGCTCATTCAATGACGGACCTTGCCGCCAATTCGGTTTGCACCGCCGGATTGGCCGCAAGGTTCTGCGGCTCATTCATTCATTTGAAACTCCCGAGCACCACCCTGACGGGAGCGGCCTAAGGCCAGAACGTATACGGTCCCAACCCGCAAGAGGCACCAAAATGACCGACCAATCGCCCAACGACCTCTTCCACGCCTCCTCTTTCATGCAGGGGCACAATGCGGAGTATCTGGAGCAGCTCTATGCCCGCTACGCCAATGATCCCAACGCGGTGGATGCCGCCTGGGCCGAGTTCTTCCGCCAGATGGGCGATGCTGAACTGGACGTGAAGGCCGAGGCCAAGGGCCCCTCCTGGGCGCGCGGCGACTGGCCGCCGGCCCCCAATGACGATCTGACCGGCGCGCTGACCGGCGAATGGCCGGCTCCGGCGGAAGCCAAGGGCGCGGGCAAGAAGATCCGCGACAAGGCCGCCGCCAAGGGTGTGGAACTGACTGACGACCAGGTGCAGCGGGCGGTGCTCGACTCGATCCGCGCCCTGATGCTGATCCGCGCCTACCGGATCCGGGGCCACCTGGCGGCCGATCTGGACCCGCTGGGCATGCGCGCCGCCACGCCGCATCCGGAGCTGGACCCCAAGACCTATGGCTTCACCGACGCCGACATGGACCGGCCGATCTTCATCGACAACGTGCTGGGCCTGCAGGTTGCCACCATGCGCCAGATCGTCGAGATCGTGAAGCGCACCTATTGCGGCACCTTTGCGCTGCAGTACATGCACATCTCCGATCCCGAGCAATCCGCCTGGCTGAAGGAGCGGATCGAGGGCTACGACAAGGAAATCACCTTCACCCGCGAGGGCCGCAAGGCGATCCTCAACAAGATGGTCGAGGCAGAGGGCTTCGAGAAGTTCCTGCACGTCAAATACACCGGCACCAAGCGGTTCGGCCTCGATGGCGGCGAAAGCCTCATTCCGGCAATGGAGCAGATCATCAAGCGCGGCGGTGCTCTGGGGGTCCGCGACATCGTGATCGGCATGCCGCACCGCGGCCGCCTCAACATCCTCGCCAACGTGATGCAGAAGCCCTACCGGGCGATCTTCAACGAATTCCAGGGCGGCAGCTTCAAGCCCGAGGACGTCGATGGCTCCGGCGACGTGAAATACCACCTCGGCGCCTCTTCCGACCGCGAGTTCGACGGCAACACCGTTCACCTGTCGCTGACTGCCAACCCCTCCCACCTGGAGGCGGTGAACCCGGTGGTTCTGGGCAAGGTCCGCGCCAAGCAGGACCAGCTGGGCGACACCGACCGCAGCCAGGTTCTGCCGATCCTGCTGCACGGCGACGCGGCCTTTGCAGGCCAGGGCGTGGTGGCGGAATGCTTTGCGCTCTCCGGCCTGCGCGGCCACCGCACCGGCGGCACCATGCACATCGTGGTGAACAACCAGATCGGCTTCACCACCGCGCCGCATTTCTCGCGCTCCTCCCCCTACCCCACCGACAACGCGCTGGTGGTTGAGGCGCCGATCTTCCATGTGAACGGCGACGACCCGGAGGCGGTGGTGCACGCGGCCAAGGTCGCCACCGAGTTCCGCCAGAAGTTCCACAAGGACGTGGTCATCGACATCTTCTGCTACCGCCGCTTCGGTCACAACGAAGGCGACGAGCCGATGTTCACCAACCCTCTGATGTACAAGAAGATCAAGGGCCACAAGACCACCCTCACCCTCTACACCGACCGGCTGGTCAAGGACGGGCTGATCCCCGAGGGCGAGATCGAGGACATGAAGGCTGCCTTCCAGGCGCATCTGAACGAAGAGTTCGAGACCGGCAAGAACTACAAGCCCAACAAGGCCGACTGGCTGGACGGGCGCTGGTCGCATCTGGACAAGAAGGACGCCGACTACCAGCGCGGCCGCACCGCGATCGAGCCCGAAACCATGGCCGAAATCGGCAACGCGCTCAGCCGGGTGCCGGACGGCTTGCCGCTGCACCGCACCGTCGGCCGCTTCCTCGAGGCCCGCGGCAAGATGTTCGAAACCGGCGAGGGTTTTGACTGGGCCACCGGCGAGGCATTGGCCTTCGGCTCGCTGATGCTGGAAGGCTATCCGGTGCGCCTGTCCGGCCAGGACGCCACCCGCGGCACCTTCTCGCAGCGCCATTCCGGCATCGTCAACCAGGAGACCGAGGAGCGCTACTATCCGCTCAACAACATCCGCGCGGGCCAATCGCAGTACGAGGTGATCGACTCCGCGCTGTCGGAATACGCGGTGCTGGGCTTTGAATACGGCTACTCGCTGGCCGAACCGAACGCGCTGACCCTGTGGGAAGCCCAGTTCGGCGACTTCGCCAACGGCGCCCAGATCATGTTCGACCAGTTCATTTCCTCCGGGGAATCCAAGTGGCTGCGGATGTCGGGCCTGGTCTGCCTGCTGCCGCACGGCTTCGAAGGCCAGGGGCCGGAGCACTCTTCCGCCCGGCTGGAGCGCTTCCTGCAGATGTGCGGCCAGGACAACTGGATCGTGGCGAACTGCACCACGCCTGCGAACTACTTCCACATCCTGCGCCGCCAGCTGCACCGCACCTTCCGCAAGCCGCTGATCCTGGTGACCCCGAAATCCCTGCTGCGCCACAAGATGGCGGTCAGCAAGGCCGAGGAATTCACCACCGGCTCCAGCTTCCACCGGGTGCTGTGGGACGACGCGCAGCACGGCAACTCCGATACCCAGCTGGTGGCGGACGACAAGATCAAGCGTGTCGTCATGTGCTCGGGCAAGGTCTACTACGACCTGCTGGAGGAACGCGACGCCCGCGGCATCGATGACGTTTACCTGATGCGGATTGAGCAGTTCTACCCGTTCCCCGCGATCTCGATGGTGAAGGAGCTGGAACGCTTCAAGCAGGCAGAGATGGTCTGGTGCCAGGAAGAGCCCAAGAACCAGGGCGCCTGGACCTTCATCGAGCCCAACATCGAATGGGTGCTGACCCGGATCGGCGCCAAGCACACCCGCCCGGTTTATGCGGGCCGCGCCACTTCGGCCTCGCCCGCAACCGGCTTGGCCAGCGAACACAAAGCCCAACAAACAGCCCTCGTGAACGAAGCGCTGAGCATCTGAGGATAAACAGACATGACAACCGAAGTCCGCGTGCCCACCCTGGGCGAATCCGTGACCGAGGCCACCGTGGCCACCTGGTTCAAGAAGCCCGGCGACGCCGTCACGGCCGATGAAATGCTGTGCGAGCTGGAAACCGACAAGGTTACGGTCGAGGTGCCCTCCCCCGCCTCCGGCCAGCTGGCCGATATCGTTGCCGCCGAGGGTGACACCGTTGGCGTCGACGCGCTGCTGGCTAATATCGCTGAGGAAAGCGCCGCGGGTCCGGAAACCGTGAAGCCCAAGGCTAACGCGCCGGAAACCGCCGAACCGGCGGGAGAGGCTGCCAGCACCGACATCATCGTGCCTGCCCTGGGCGAGTCGGTCTCCGAGGCCACCGTCTCCACCTGGTTCAAGAAGGTGGGCGACAGCGTCGCGCAGGACGAAATGCTGTGCGAGCTGGAAACCGACAAGGTTTCCGTCGAGGTGCCGTCTCCCGCGGCCGGCGTGCTGGCTGAAATCACCGCAGGCGAAGGTGAAACCGTTGCTGCGTCAGCCAAACTCGGTGTGATCTCCGGCGCTGCGTCCGGCGCCGCGGCCGCCCCGGCAGCCGAAAAAGCCCCGGCAGCGGCCGCCCCCGCCCCGGCCAAGGATGTCGCTAACGCGCCCTCCGCCGAAAAGGCGATGGCAGAGGCCGGCATCGACGGATCTCAGGTCACCGGCACCGGCCGCGACGGCCGCATCATGAAGGAAGACGTGGCCGCTGCCGTGGCGGCGGCCAAGGCAGCGCCTGCCGCGGCCCCGGCGCCTGCGCAGGTGCGCGGCCCGGTGACTGCGGACGACGCCGCCCGCGAGGAGCGGGTGAAGATGACCCGCCTGCGCCAGACCATCGCCAAGCGCCTGAAGGACAGCCAGAACACCGCCGCCATGCTGACCACCTACAACGAGGTCGACATGACCGAGGTGATGGCGCTGCGCAACGAGTACAAGGATCTGTTCCTGAAGAAGCACGGCGTGAAACTGGGCTTCATGTCCTTCTTCACCAAGGCCTGCTGCCACGCGCTGAAGGAAGTGCCGGAAGTCAACGCCGAGATTGACGGCACCGACATCGTCTACAAGAACTACGTCCACATGGGCATCGCCGCAGGCACCCCCACCGGCCTGGTTGTGCCGGTGATCCGCGATGCGGACGCAATGTCCTTTGCCTCCATCGAGAAGGCGATTGCCGAGAAGGGCCAGCGCGCCCGCGACGGCAAGCTCAGCATGGCGGAAATGCAGGGCGGCACCTTCACCATTTCCAACGGCGGCGTCTACGGCTCGCTGATGTCCTCACCGATCCTGAACCCGCCGCAGTCCGGCATCCTGGGCATGCACAAGATCCAGGACCGCCCGATGGCGATCAACGGCAAGGTGGAAATCCGCCCGATGATGTATCTGGCGCTGAGCTATGACCACCGCATCGTCGACGGCAAGGGCGCCGTGACCTTCCTGGTCCGCGTCAAGGAAGCGCTGGAAGACCCGCGCCGCCTGCTGATGGATCTGTAAGCCAAACACCGTGAACCTGCATCGGGCCTATAAGCGGCCCGGTGCGCCGCCAAAGCACTGCGTGGGCTGTATGAGCTATCAACCTGAACCGGATCCTGAAAAGGAATACCCAAGGCTGTTCGCGCTCAAAAACCGTGTAACCGCATGGAAGGCACAGCGCCCGGCATCCTTTTGGTTCTGGATCTGGTTCATCTGCGCGGCCGCAACACTGTTGCCTTTCGTCGGCCAATCCGGGCATCAAATGCAGCGTCCATCGACCAAACTGTTTGCACTCTATGCCGCCCTCGGCTGGATTTACCCGTTCTACTTTTGGGTTAAAGCCCGGACACTCCGCAAATGACCCCCGAGCTCACCGCCCTCACCTTCGCCGCGCTTCTGCAGGTTTTCCAGATCGCCCTCATGGCGGTTCCGGCCAATCTGGAACTGAAGCCGGGACAGACCCTCTGGCCCCGCGACCGCGACCGGCTGGGCGGCGATCTGCAGGACCGGCTCTCGCGCCGCACCGCACGGCTGTGGCGGGCGATGATCAACCATTTCGAGGGGCTGATCCTGTTCACCATCGCCTGCGTGGTGGTCACGCTGGCGCAGAAATCCTCACCCCTCACCGCCGCCTGCGCCTGGCTCTACCTTGGCGCGCGCGTGCTTTACGTTCCGGCCTATGCCTTCGGCTGGACGCCCTGGCGCAGCCTGATCTGGGCCGCCGGATACCTCGCAACCGCGGCCATGCTGGCCGCCTGTCTCACTTGACCTTTCACCTTTGCACATACACTCCGGGGGAGGCCCGCAAGGGCCGGGGGCAGCGCCCCCTCCCCGCTCAACCCGAAAGGAGCACATGACACATGGCATCCTATGACGTCATCGTAATCGGCGCCGGCCCCGGCGGCTATGTCTGCGCCATCCGCTGCGCGCAGCTGGGACTGAAGACAGCCATCGTCGAGGGCCGCGAGACCCTCGGCGGCACCTGCCTGAACGTCGGCTGCATCCCGTCCAAGGCGCTGCTGCACTCGACCCACCTGCTGCATGAGGCAGAGCACAACTTCGCCCATATGGGCCTCAAGGGCAAAAGCCCCTCGGTCGACTGGGACCAGATGAAGGCCTACAAGGATGAGGTGATCGGCCAGAACACCGGCGGCGTCGAGTTCCTCATGAAGAAGAACAAGATCGACTGGATCAAGGGCTGGGCCTCGATCCCCGCGGCCGGCAAGGTGCAGGTCGGCGACGAAGTCCATGAGGCCAGGAACATCGTGATCGCCTCCGGTTCGGTGCCGTCGTCCATTCCGGGCGTCGAGATCGACGAGAAGATCGTGGTCTCCTCCACCGGCGCGCTGGAGCTGCCGAAGATCCCCAAGAAACTGGCGGTGATCGGCGCCGGCGTCATCGGGCTGGAACTGGGCTCGGTCTATGCCCGCCTCGGCTCCGAGGTGACCGTGGTCGAATACATGGACGCGGTCTGCCCCGGCATGGACAAGGACGTGCAGCGGAGCTTCAAGCGGATCCTGGAGAAACAGGGCCTCAACATCATCCTGGGCGCCGCGGTGCAGGGGGTGGAGACCTCCAAGACCAAGGCCAAGGTCAAGTACCAGCCCAAGAAGGGCGGCGACGAGGTGACGCTGGACGCCGATGTGGTGCTGGTGGCCACCGGGCGCAAACCCTACAGCGAAGGCCTTGGGCTGGATGCGCTGGGGATCAAGATGACCGAGCGCGGCCAGATCGCCACCGATGACCACTGGCGCACCAACCTGCCCGGCGTCTATGCCATCGGCGACGTGATCGAAGGCCCGATGCTGGCGCACAAGGCCGAGGATGAGGGCATGGCGGTGGCCGAGGTGATCGCGGGCAAGCACGGCCATGTGAACTACGGCGTCATTCCCGGCGTTGTCTACACCACCCCGGAAGTGGCCACCGTCGGCGCCACCGAGGACGCGCTGAAGGCCGAAGGCAAGAAGGTCAAGGTCGGCAAGTTCATGTTCATGGGCAACGCGCGCGCCAAGGCCGTGCACCAGGCCGAGGGCGGCTTCGTCAAGATCATCACCGACGCCGAGACCGACCGCATTCTCGGCGCCGCCATCATCGGCCCGGCGGCAGGCGACATGATCCACGAACTCTGCGTTGCGATGGAATTCGGTGCCTCGGCCGAGGACGTGGCGCTGACCTGCCACGCCCACCCGACCTATTCCGAAGCCGTGCGCGAGGCCGCCCTGGCCTGCGGCGACGGCCCGATCCACAGCTGATCAAAACAGCCCGGCCCCATAACGGGGCCGGGTCATTGGCTGGACCAGCGTTTGAAACTCAGGGTATTGCTCACCTTATGCGCAGCCGGTCTCGCAGCAGGTTTGCTGCTTGGCCGTATGCTTCAGCACGAACCCAGCCGCCCTGAACGCACTGTCCAGCTTTTCACAGATATATGCGTTCCATTTTCGCACGGTCAGCTCAGTGCGCCGCCAGAAGGGTTGGGGCTGGTCAGGAATGACCTGTTGCCACGGGAGCGGCGGTGGACAGATCCTGTTTCGGCAAGCCACCTCCGTCTGGATGAACACACCTGCTCCATTTCGACAAACGCGCCGCATGCGCTCACAAAAGCCGAAGGCGACGCGCTGGCCGCGGACATCGAGCAGGTTGTGGCCGCGACTTTCCCGAACCTGGCCTTTGACCCAAAGGCCACCCTGGGCGACGATGTGCTGTTCCGGGCATGGATGACTGGTAAAGCGGCCTCGCCTCAGCGCTGGGGCGTATCCGTTTACATGTTTCCTGACCGGGGAGAACGGTCAGGAAGCCTGGTCAGCCTTACGCTCCCCCGCTCAAAAGCTTTCTGAAAACTTTTGCCAAGGAAATTCTGAACGCCGCTGGGCTGGCTGCCGCCCGTGCGCGTTACCACATGGTTTTGGCTGCGCGGGCGCCCCAGGCCGCGTCATACTCCACACCACCTTCCTCGCCTGCCGTCTGCTCGGCCAGGATCTCACCCATCGTGGGCAGGCCAGCGCTCTCGTCCTGACCGCTCCAGGTGCCGGCCCGCAGCAGGGCGCGGGCGCATTGGCTGTAAATCTCACCGATCCTGATGACGATCACCGTGGCGGGCTGCTTGCCGTGCTTTTCAAACCGCGCCCGCAGGACCGCATCAGCGGTCAGCCGCGCCATGCCGTTCACCCGCACCACATTGTTTGATCCCGGCACCAGGAACATCAGCGACACCCGCCCGTCCCGCACGATATTGCGCAGGCTGTCCAGCCGGTTGTTGCCGCGCCAGTCGGGCAGCGCCAGAGTCTCGGGGTCCAGCTCCTGCACCACCGGCCCGTCGTCGCCGCGCGGGCTGTCGTCGGTGCCCTCGGGGCCGACGGTCGCCAGCATGCACAGTTTCGAGGCCATGATCCATTTGCGGTAGAGCGGCGTCATCCGCCGCGCCACCTTGCGTAAAGAAGGCGCTCCCGGTGTCCCGTAAAGCGCCTCCAGGTCTTCAATGCTGCTGAGGTATTGCATCCGGTTCAAATCCCGCTTCTCTCATCAGTTCATCCGAGCGGCTCTCCACCCGGCTTTCCAGCTGCGCCATGAAGGCAGCGCGGGCGATCCCCGGCTGCATCGGCTCCAGGAATTCTACCACTGCCAGGCCCGGCTTGCGGTAGATGCCGGTGCGCGGCCAGAACACGCCGACATTGGTGGCGGCGGGCACGCAGGGCTGTTTCAGCCCCTCGTACAGCACCGCGGTGCCGATCTTGTAGGGCTTCCTGGCGCCGGGGGCGACGCGGGTGCCCTGGGAATAGATGATCAGCTGGCCGGGCTCCCTGCTCTCCTTGGCAACATCCTTGACCATCTTGGCGATTGCCGCCCCGCGCTTGCCGCGGTCGACCGGGACGCAGCCCAGCCGTTTGGCATAGACCCCGATGACCGGCGTCCACATCAGCTCGCGCTTCATGATGAACCGGGCCGAGGGCACCGCGTTGAAGATGATGATGATATCGAGAAAGCTCTGATGCTTGGCGGCGATGATGACTTCGCCCTCGGGCACCTGGCCGCGCACCTCGGTGCGGATGCCGACCATCCAGCGCGCGGTCCACAGCGCCCAGCGGGCAAAGCTCTTGCAGGCAATGCGCGCGCCCTTGGGGGACAGCGCGGCCCAAGGCGCAAACACGATTCCCAGCACCAGCATCGCCAGATACATCTGCGTGATGAATATGAGCGAACGCAGCCATTGGATGGGATTTTTCACGACAGTTCCCCCAAGCGTTTGGTGGCCGCACGGGTGGTGGCGGCAAAGGCCACCAGCGCCCCAAGCGGCGGGATCAGCAGCGGCACCAGCCAGCCCCAGCCCTGAAAGCCGAGGCCGGTCAGGAAGCCGCCCTCATCCGAGGCCTCCGGCATCAGCCAGACGCCGATCATGCCCAGCACCACCCCGGCGGCGGCTCCGGTCAGCGCCCGCAGGGTGAAGCGGCGGATGAAGGCCTGGGCGATATAGCTGTCCAACGCGCCGACCAGCCGCAGCACCTCGATCACCTGGGCATTGGCGGCCAGCGCCGCGTTGGCGGCCAGGGTGATCATCGCCGCGGTGGCGCCGCCGATCAGCAGGATCGACACCCAGGCCAGCCGGCGCAGCGCGCGGGCCGCATCCACCAGCGGTTCGCGCCAGCGCGTATGGTCGTCCAGCACCGCGCCCGGCACCTCTGCCTGCAGCCGCAGCCGCAAGCCTTGGGCGTCATAGCCGGCATCGTCGCCGGTCACCTCGATCAGCTGCGGCAGCGGCAGATCGCCCAGCGGCACGCTGGAGCCGAACCAGGGCGCCAGCAGCGCCGCCTGCTCCTCGCCGGTCAGCGCCCGGGCGGCGGCGACGCCGGGCGTCTGGCGCAGGATCTCCAGCGCTGCCTCGGTCTGGGCGGCGCGCTGCTCTGCCGGCGCGTTGATGCGCAGCGTGGCCGCCCGCGCCAGCTCCGAGGCCCACTGGTCCGCCAGCCGCCCGGAGGCCATCGACAGCGCCAGTGCAAACACCGCAAGGAAGGCCATCGCGCCGGAAACGAACAGGGTCAGCTGGGCGGTGAAACCGCTCGGCGGCACCACCCGGTCGGCCTGGGTGTCGCCCAGCACCAGCTTGCGCAGCCTGCCTTCTGTCATAGGTCCGCCCCCGCCAGCTGCAACTGCCGGTTGGAAATCCGCAGCACCCGCGCCTGCACCTGGTTCTTGGCCGCCCGGATCAGCGACAGGTCATGGGTGGCGACCAGGATGGTCTTGCCCATCCGGTTCAGCTCCACCAAGAGCTGCAGCAGCCGCTGCGACATTTCCCAATCGACGTTGCCGGTCGGCTCATCCGCGATGATCACATCCGGCGACAGGATCACCGACCGCGCCAGCGCCGCCCGCTGCCGTTCGCCGCCCGACAGCTCTGGCGGCAGCGCATGGGCGCGCTCGCTGAGCCCCACCCAGTTCAGCAGCTCCCGCAGGTTGGCTTCCTCGTGACCCAGCTCGCGGCCCGACACCAGCAGCGGCAGGGCGATGTTCTCGATCACCGGCAGGTGGTCCAGGAACCTGCAGTCCTGATGCACCACCCCGACCCGGCGGCGCAAATAAGCCATCTGATCGCGGTCCAGCCCGAGCACATCCATGTTGAAAGCCCGCACCCGGCCCGCGGTCGGGTTCAAAGCGCCGTAGCAGAGCTTCAGCAGCGTGGTCTTGCCCGCCCCCGACGGGCCGGTCAGAAAATGGAAGGAGCCCGGCGCCAACTGCACCGACACCGCATTCAGCAGCTCGCCGCCGCCGTAGTTGTAGCCCACATTCTCCAGCTCGATCACTGCTGCCCCCTGCACGCGCCCGTTGTTGGCACCCGGCTGTTTTGCCCCAAGGGGCCGGCAGTTTCAATGGGGGCTCTGTTGCCGGGAAACCCGGGGCGGGCGGGTTGCGGCATTTGCCACTTTCACCAGCGGCGGGGGATGCCTATAATCCCTTAAAAAACAACCTGCCGCCGGACAGGGCGGCGGGATGGTGCCGAGGAGAGCATGATGCGCCTGACCTGCCCGAACTGCGCAGCCCAGTACGAAGTGCCGGAAGATGTGATCCCTGCCGAAGGGCGGGACGTGCAGTGCTCCAACTGCGGCCAGACCTGGTTCCAGGCCGCTGCCGGCGCGGCCCCGGCAGAGGATGTTCCCGAAGACACCGGGATGGCGGCAACAGCTCCGCAGGCCGCGGCAGCCGGGCCGGAACCGGAACTGGAACCGCAAGACAGCGCCCAGGAGCCCTCCCGGCCGGAGCCGGCTCCCGCGCCGCAGCCGGACCCGGAACCCGAGGACGCCGCTGCACCAGTGCAGGACAGCACTGCAGCGCTCGCCGGTGACCAGCCGGACACCCGTGACGAGGACGAAGAAGAAGACGGGCACGAAGACACGCAGGCAGCTGAGGCCCCCCAGCGCGGGCGTTCACTGGACCCGGCGATGTCGGACATCCTGCGCGAAGAGGCCGCACGGGAGGCCGAACTGCGGGCGGCGGAAAGCCAGAGCCTGGAAACCCAGCCCGACCTGGGGCTGGACGGCGGTGCCGCGCATGAGGACGAGGCCGCCCGCCGCAGCCGCCAGGCCCGCGACCGGATGGCCCGCATCCGCGGTGAGGATCCGCGCCAGCTGGCCGCTGCCGAAAGCGGCTCTCGCAAGGAGCTGCTGCCGGATATCGAAGAGATCAATTCCACCCTGCGTTCGGCCGGCAGCGCGGCACCTGCTCCGCACCCTGCCCCGGACGATTTCCCGGTGCGGCGCAAGAGCGGCTTTGCCCGCGGGTTTTCGCTGTCGGTAATCGCTGCGCTCGTCCTGGTGATGGTCTATGACAACGCGCCCCTGATTGCCGAGAAGCTGCCGCAGGCGGATCCGGCGCTCAGCAGCTATGTGGCGTGGGTCGATCAGGCCCGGCTGTGGCTCGACGGCCAGGTCAAATCCGTGACCGCGACACAGTAACCAGGCGTTACCGTCAAATCCGCGCAACAGATCCGCCCGCAGGACCGGCTGACGCCGGTGGTGCCCATAACTCAGAACCGGTCCAAAAGCCGCTGCAGATAGCTGCGCTCGCGCTCGCTGCGCTGCCGCTCGCCGGCCCGGCGGCGGATGTCCTCCAGCAGGTCCCAGGCGCGGCGGTAGGCCGTGCCCTCGCCCACCTTGCCGCCATCGTTGATCCGGCCGTTGCTGCGGCCCAGCGGGTCCAGCCGTTCCCCCTGTGCGGTGGCTGAGGGCTGCTGCCCGTTCTGCTGCCCCGGCTGCTGGCGCTGCGCAAGCGCCTCGCCCAGGCTGCGCATGCCCTCGCGCAGCGCTTCCATCGCGTCCGACTGGCGGTCGATGGCTTCGGCATTGTCGCCGCCGCGCAGCGCCTCCTCGGCGCCTTCCATGGCCCGGCCCGCACGGTCCAGTGCCTCGCGTGCCGCCTCGCCGGCCTCACCGCCCAGATAGGGCAGCCCGTCGCGCTGCCGCTGCAACTGCTGGCGCAGCGCCTGCTGGCGGTCGGCCAGCGAGCCGCCCTGCCCGGGCTGTTCACGGCCCTGACCGCCCTGGCCATCGGGGTTGCGGCTCTCTGCGCCCTCGCCGCCCTGACCGTCGCCTTGGTCGCCGCCCTGGCCGCCCTGGTGGCTCTGGCCGCGGCCCAGGCCGCCGTCACGGCCCTCGTTGCCCTGGCTTTCGCCGCTGCGGGCGCCGGGATTGAACTGCTCCTGCAGGTCGCGGAAGGCCTGATCCGACAGCCCCTGCTGCTCGCGCAGGGTCTCCGCCAGACCCTCCATCGCCTCGCGGCCCTCATTGCCCTGGCCCTGCCCCTGCTGCGAGCGCGTCATCCGCATGTTTTCCATCATCTGCTGAAACTCGCGCAAGGCCTGCTCGGCCTCGGCCATCCGGCCCTGCTCCATCAGCTCCTGGATGCGGTCCATCATCGCCTGCAGGTCGTCCTGGCTGAGGGTCATCATGTCCTCGGGCATATCGCCAGGCTCCATCATCTCGCCGTTGGCCTCCGCCTGGCGGCTCAGCTGGCGCAGGTAGTCCTGGGTCGCCGCGCGCAGCTCCTGCATCAGCCGGGCGATCTCCTGCTCGCTGGCGCCGTCGCGCATCGCCTGGCTCAGCCGCTCCTGCGCCCGCTGCATCCGCTCCAGCGCGTCGCCCACATCGCCCTCTTCCAGCTGGATCGCCAGATCCCACAGCGCGGCAGCGATTTCCGCCTGCCGCGGTTCAGGAATGGTTCCCTTGAGGGTGTAGCTCTCAAGCCGCCGCAGGATGGTCCGCAGCCGCAGGTAATCGCCGTAATCACGGAACACTTCCTGCGGCCTGTGTGACAGCGCCCGGATCACCTGCGCCACCCGCGGCGCGTTGGCGCGCGCCCACAACAGGTCCCGGCGCTGTTCGATCACCGCTGCCGCCAGCGGGTCAAAAAAGCGGCGGGTCAGCAGTTCACTGCCAAAACCCGCGGCGGCCGAAGCCTGCCCCGCCTCATCCACAGCCGAGAAAGTGAACACCACCGGCAGGTTGGCCCAGGGATGCCGGGCGAAATCCTCGATCAGCTTTTCGGTGAACTCCCTGCGCGAGCCGGACAGGGGCAGCGGCAGATCCAGCACCAGCGCCTCGCGCGGGTCGGGGTCCGCGGACAGCCCGTGCTGCCGCTCCACCGCCGCCAGATCCAGGGTGATCCGCACCTGGCCCGCGGCAACGCCGTAATCATCCTGCGCTGCGAAAGCGAGGCTGGTATAGCCGTCGCTCTCCAGCGCCGGCTGGCCCGCCACCGCCACCTTGGGCGGGTTGTCCGGGATCACCTCGACCTCCCAGCTGCGCCCGCCGCTGCCCTTGATGGCAACCCCCCCGCTGCGGGTGACATCAATTTCCAGCGCGGTCTGCCGGCTGGCGTCCGGTGCCTGCGACTCTTCGCCGCTGCGGCCGGATACGTCCTCTTCCAGCTCAAGCGCCCCGGCCTCGCCGTAGAACCGCAGGGTGACACGGCTGCCCTCCGGCAGTTTCAGGACCTCTCCGCCCTGGTCGTTCAGATACAGCACCGGCAGCCGGGTATAGGCGGGCGGTTCCGCCCAGCCCTCCCACGCGGGACCGCTGAGCGCGGCGCGGCCGCCGGATCCCAGCTCCCTGACCGAGGCCACCTGCCAGACCGAGCCGAACAGCACCGCCACGGCCAGCAGCAGCCCGGCCATATAGCGCAGGCCATAGGGGTCGGCCTCGGTAATGTTCAGATCGGGCGCCGGGGCCTTGGCCCTGGCCGCGGCTGCGGCCATCCGGCGCTGGTGGGCCTGCCACAGCGCGGCGGAGGCAGCATCGCCTGCCCCGACCGCCTGGGTATCGAGCAGCGCCGTGACCGGTCGGCCCGGCAGGGTCTGGTCGAGCCGCCGCAGCGCCGCGTCCCGGCCGGGCCAGCGGAAGCGCCATGCCCCCCGCGCCAGCGCCGCCGCGGCGGCAATCAGCACCGCCAGCGCGCCGGTCCAGACCAGCCGCTCCGGCAGCATCTGGTGCAGCCCCAGCATCAGAAAAGCCAGCGCCGCCATCAGCACCGAGGCAAGCGGCCAGAAGGCGCGCAGGGCCTGCTCCGCCACCAGGCCGGCCCGCGTCAGGCCCAGGGGCCAGCGCAGGGATTTCAGGACCGGATCGGCCTGTCTGTCAGTCCGTCGGTCCGCTCGGCGGTAAAAGGGCATACGGGCCTCATGTTCTGATGGCCCGCGCCGGATCACGCCCGGATCGCTTCAGAGCCACTCCGGGATGGTATCGCGGTTTATCATATCTTCATAGTCCGGCCGCCGGCGAATAACCGCGAATTGATCCCCGTGCACAAGCACTTCGGGGATCAGCGGGCGGGAGTTGTACTCGCTGGCCATCACTGCGCCATAGGCGCCGGCGCTGCGGAAAGAGACCAGATCCCCGGCAGCAAGCGGCGGCAGGTCGCGCTGCTTGGCAAAGGTGTCGCCGGTTTCGCAGACCGGGCCGACGACGTCATAGGGCCGGCTCTCGGTGCCGGCGGCAGGTTCCTCGACCGGGATGATGTCGTGATGCGCTTCATACATCGCCGGGCGGATCAGGTCGTTCATCGCCGCATCCAGGATCAGGAAATCGCGCCCCTCGCCCGATTTCACATAGATCACCTTGCTGACCAGCTGGCCCGCGTTGCCCGCGATCAGCCGGCCCGGCTCGATCTCGATCTCGCAGCCTAGGTGCCCCAGGGTCTCCTTGACCATCTGGCCGTATTCTACCGGCAGCGGCGGTGCCGAGTTGGACCGCTCATATGGGATGCCGAGGCCGCCGCCGAGGTCGAGGCGGCGGATATCGTGACCGTCAGTGCGCAGGGTTTCGGTCAGCTCCGCCACTTTCTGGTAGGCCAGCCGGAACGGCTCCAGATCGGTCAGCTGCGAGCCGATGTGGACATCGATCCCCACCACCTCCAGCCCCGGCAGCGCGGCGGCGCGGGCGTAGACCTCGCGGGCGCGGGCGATCGGGATGCCGAACTTGTTCTCGGATTTGCCGGTGGCGATCTTGGCGTGGGTCTTGGCGTCGACATCCGGGTTGACCCGGATGGTGATCGGCGCCAACGTTCCCAGCTCCTCAGCCACGGCGCTGATCACTTCCATCTCCGGTTCGGATTCCACGTTGAACTGGCGGATGCCGCCGGTCAGGGCCACGCGGATTTCCTCTGCCGTCTTGCCGACACCGGAAAACACGATCCGGTCGCCCGGCACGCCCGCCGCCTTGGCGCGCAGGTATTCGCCCTGGCTGACCACATCCATGCCCGCGCCGGCCTGCGCCAGGGTCTTCAGGATCGCCTGGTTGGAGGCCGCCTTCATCGCAAAGCAGACCAGGTGGTCGGTGCCCTCCAGCGCCTCGTCGAACAGCCGGAAATGGCGCAGCAGGGTGGCGGTGGAATAGACATAGAACGGGGTGCCCACCGCCGCGGCGATCTCGGAGATGGGAACGTCTTCGGCGCAAAGAGCGCCGTCACGGTAGAGAAAATGATCCATGCCCCCGCGTTTAGGGCAAAAGGGGCAGATGGATCAAATGATTCCGGCTCAGGCCGCGCAGCTGCAACAAGGCAGCACTCCCGCCCGCCGCAGACGCATCAAAGATGCGCCCGCGCCCGTTGGGCCAAGCGCCGCGCTGCCGCGCGGCGGGGGGCGAGTATTCCGGCAAAGAAGCAGCGCAACATGTCTCTTCTACTTTGCAAGAATACTCACGGCGCGGCGGCCGCGGCAAGCGCAACGCATATGGTGTTGCGCAACCGGCGCACGCCCCTGTCACCGCATTCTAAACCCGGACTGGCAGAGTAAGCCCTGATCGCGGTCACCCGCCGGGCCTGACACCCCCGGCACCCAGGAACAGGGCCCATTGGCACGGGCACGCAATGACGACGTTTCGCGTGCGGGAGCAACCCTCCCGTCCCGCCTCCGCTCCTTGGCGGCGCCGCCATTTCCAATCGCTGACGTTCTGCCTATCAGATACGGAACGCACCGAAGCAGACAGCAACCGGACGGGACAGCGGCCCGGACCGGGTATAGCCCGTGTTTGCTAGAACGAGCCGGACACTCCAACCCGGCCGTAGCCGGAGATTTTCACGCCGGTCGCGGCCGGTTCGGAAGGCTGCGGCGGGTTGGACGCCGGAGCGCCGGTATCGCAGGCGGCCAGGCCCAGCAGGGCCACAACAACAAGAGCTGCTTTCATTGCAATATCCTTGAAACCAAAACCGCCCCGGCCTGACGGCGGGGCGGTTCCGAAATGGTTGTTCGGCAGCGCCGCATCAAGAGCGCCGGCGGCTAGAAGCCCAGAAAGACGCTGACGGGTCCCTTGTGAAGGCCCACCGCGCCGCCGAGATGCACGCCGCCGCTGCCGACGCCGACACCTGCGTTCAGGGTCGGCTGCACCGGCTCGCCATCAGCGCCGCAGGCCGCCAGCACCGCCAGCCCCAGCAAAGCAAAGATCATGTTGCGCATTGTCTGCCTCCTTGCCGCACAGCGGCCTTCAACGGGCGGATCCCGCCGGCGGGATCAGCCCGCCAGGATGCCCTGCCAGCGGGCGATCTGCGCGCGCACCTGGGCGGGCGCGGTGCCGCCGTAGGACATGCGCGAGTTTACCGAGTTTTCGACGCCGAGCACAGAGAAGATGTCCTCGGTGATGCCTTCGTGAACGCCCTGCATGTCGGCCAGCGGCAGGTCCGGCAGGTCGCAGCCGCGGCTTTCGGCCATCGCGACCAGCGTGCCGGTCACATGGTGGGCGTCGCGGAACGGCACCTTCAGCACCCGCACCAGCCAGTCGGCCAGGTCGGTGGCGGTGGAGAAGCCGGAACCCGCCGCGGCGGCAAGCGACTCGCGGTTGCCGGTCATGTCCTTGACCATGCCTTCCATCGCCGCCAGCGCCAGCATCCAGTTGTCGGCAGCATCAAAGACCTGCTCCTTGTCTTCCTGCATGTCCTTGGAATAGGCCAGCGGCAGCCCCTTCATCACCATCATCAGCGCGGTGTTGGCGCCGAAGATCCGGCCCACCTTGGCGCGGATCAGCTCGGCAGCGTCCGGGTTCTTCTTCTGCGGCATAATCGACGAGCCGGTGGAGAAGCGGTCGCTGAGCGTTACGAAGCGGAACTGGGCGGAGGACCAGATCACCAGCTCCTCAGCGAAGCGGCTGAGGTGCACGGCGCTGATCGAGGCGGTGCTCAGGAACTCCAGCGCAAAGTCGCGGTCGCTGACCGCATCCAGCGAGTTTGCTGCCGGGCGGTCAAAACCCAGCGCCTTGGCGGTCATCTCCCGGTCGATCGGGAAGGAGGTGCCGGCCAGCGCGGCGGCGCCCAGCGGCGATTCGTTCATCCGGGCGCGGGCGTCGCGCACGCGGGACAGATCGCGGCCGAACATCTCGACATAGGCCATCATATGGTGGCCCCAGGTCACCGGCTGCGCGGTCTGCAGGTGGGTGAAGCCTGGCATCACCCAATCCGCCCCTGCCTCAGCCTGCGACAGAAGCGCGCGGATCAGCGCCAGCAGGCCCGATTCCGCCGCGTCCAGCTGGTCGCGCACCCAGAGTTTGAAATCGGTCGCCACCTGGTCATTGCGGCTGCGGCCGGTGTGCAGACGGCCCGCAGGCTCGCCGATGATCTCTTTCAGGCGGGCCTCCACATTCATGTGGATGTCTTCCAGTGCGGTGGAAAACCGGAAGGTTCCGCCCTCGATCTCTGACAAAACGGTGAGCAGCCCTTCCCGAATGGCCTCGGCATCATTATCCGTAATGACGCCTGTGGCGGCGAGCATCGCCGCATGGGCCCTGGAGCCTGCAATGTCCTGCGCTGCCATCCGCTTGTCGAACCCGATCGAGGCATTGATCGCCTCCATGATCGCGTCCGGGCCAGCGGCAAAGCGGCCGCCCCACATCTGGTTCGAGGATTGATCTGTCATGGTGGAATCCCGGAGATAATATGCGTCTGTTTCGTCAGCTTTCCCTTTATATGGCCCTGACCTTGGGTGCAAATGCCGCGGCGGCGGCGGACCCCGCGCTTCTGGAAGGCTTGCGCGAAGGTTCGATGAAGAAACTGGTGGTGCATGCCGAGCCGAAACCGGTCTCTGCTGCCGCGTTCGATCTGGCAGACGGCGCCGGCACCGCGACCCTAGCCGACTACCACGGCAAAGTGGTTCTGCTGAACTTCTGGGCCACCTGGTGCGCACCGTGCCGCAAGGAGATGCCGCAGCTGGAGGAGCTGCAGCAGGAGTTCGGCGGCGAGGATTTTCAGGTGCTGACCATCGCCACCGGCCGCAACTCCCCCGCGGGCATCCAGAAGTTCTTTGACGAGAACGGCATCAACAGCCTGCCCCGCCACCAGGACCCGAAACAGGCGCTGGCGCGGGAGATGGCGGTGATCGGCCTGCCGATCACGGTGCTGCTGGACCGCGACGGCAACGAGGTGGCGCGGCTCTTGGGCGACGCCGAGTGGAACTCGGACAGCGCCAAGGCGATCGTTCAGGCGATGATCGGAGAGCCAAGCGGCGGATCCACAGCCTCCAATTGAAAAATCCGGCCTGATCTGACACACTCTCCCGGTGTTCTGTTAACAAGTAAGCCGGGAGGGACCCCCATGAGAATCCTGCATTTGACTGCCTGCGCCCTGGCATTCAGCATTGCTGCCGCAGCGCCGGCCAGCGCCGGGGCCATCAAGAAGCAAAGCGATTTTGTCGCGGCTGTTGCCGGCAAGAAACTTGTTTCCGGGAACAGCTGGATTGTTGTCGGCGCGGACGGCAAGCTGACAGGGGTTTCGAGCAAGGGGGAAAAAATTGTCGGCGCCTGGGTCTGGAACAAGCGCTTTGTCTGCCGCAATGTCTATATCGGAAACACCCAGCTGCCGCAGGACTGCCAGACGGTTTCGCTGGACGGCAACACCGTGACCTTCACGCGGAACAAGGGCAAAGGCAAATCGGTCACCTATTCATTCTGAGCGCGCCTGCACCACCTGACCCGGCAGAATTTCGCACTACCTGTAAACGGAGGGACGTCCAGATAAGGCGCCCTGGCATAGGGTGGAGAGTGAAATGAAACCTGTTGTGTTACTGATCGGAAAGCTGCCGCATGTGATCGGCAATGTGGCTGAAGAGCTGGACCATCTGCCGATCCACTGGCTGGGCGCGCATGACCAGCCCGAGGTGGTGCGCCAGCTGGAGAACGAGCCGCGCATCGAATGCGTGATCATGGGCGCCGGGCTGGATGACCAGATCCGCGGCGACCTGATCGGCATCATCGCCGCACTGCGTCCGGACGTCTGCATCCACCTCAAGGACCGCGCCTCCGGCCCCGAAGGGCTGGTGCCCTTCGTCGAGCGGGTGGTGCAGATGCAGGTCCTGGCGCGCCCCCGCAGCGCCGCGGCAGCGATGTAGGCTCCGGGCCTGCCGCGGCTGCCGCCTGTGCCCCGGCCAGGGGACAGGCGCGCGTGCGCTTGACCCCACGCCACCTTTGACAGCTTTCCGGCGGGCCGCCACTCTGCCCGCGGGAGGACGTTCATGCCGCTGGAATTGCTGCTGGCCCTGGTTGCGGGCGGGATATCCGCAATAGCCTTGCTGCTGCACCTGACCGGGCGGTCCCGGCAGGCCGTTCTGGGCACCGGCAGCGCCCGCACGGCCTGGCTGCGCCACTTTCCCGGCGACAGCGTTATCAAGGTGCTGCCCGCCGCCAGCGGACAGGCCGCGCTGATCCTGACCGGAAACGGCCCCGGGCTGCTCTGGGCCTTCGGCGCCGATACAGCTGGCCGCCGTCTGACGGCCGGCCAGGTCCGCGAAACCGCTGACGGCCTGCACTTCGCGTTCAACGATTTCGCGGCCCCTAGCCTCGCCCTGCCCCTGCCGGAAGGGGAGCGCCGCCACTGGCTGGCACAGATCGCAGCCACCGCGGAGGCCGCATGACCGGACAGATTTCCTACCCGGACGCGACCCAGCTGGCGGTTCCGTTCTTCATCGCCGCCATCCTGGCCGAATTCCTGTGGATCGCCGTGAAGAAACGCGGCGGCCGCTATGAGACCCGCGATGCCGTCACCTCCCTCATCATGGGCGCGGGCAGCGTCGCCGAGGGGCTGCTGCTGGGCTTCATCGCCTGGGCGCTGCTCATGGCCCTGTGGGAGCTGACACCGCTGGACATGGGCACCTCGATCTGGGCCATCCTGGCCTGCTTTGTTCTGGACGATCTGCGCTACTACTGGGTGCACCGGCTCGGCCACCGGGTGCGCTGGGTCTGGGCGTCGCACGTGAATCATCACTCCAGCCAACACTACAACCTGACCACCGCGCTGCGGCAGACCTGGACCGGCACCTTCACCTTCATGATGACCGTCAAGGCGCCGATGGTGCTGCTGGGCTTCCATCCGGCGCTGGTGCTGTTCTGCGGCGGGCTCAATCTGATCTACCAGTTCTGGATCCACACCGAGGCGGTCGGCCGCCTGCCCCGCTGGTTCGAGGCGGTGATGAACACCCCCAGCCACCACCGCGCCCATCACGGCCGCAATCCGCGCTATCTGGATTGCAACTATGCCGGCGTGTTCATCGTCTGGGACAGGATGTTCGGCACCTTTGTGCCGGAACAGGACCACGACCGCCCCGATTACGGGCTGGTCCACAACATCGCCACCTTCAATCCGCTGCGCGTCGCCTTCCATGAGTGGATCGGCATTTTCAAGGACATGGCCCAGCCCGGCCTGACCCTGAAGCAGCGCTTGCTCTATGCCTTTGCGCCGCCCGGCTACAGCCATGACGGCAGCCGCGACACCTCTGCCGGGATCAAGGCCGCCCACCTGGCGCGCCACCCGGAAGACGCGGGCACCCCCGGCTTTGGCGGCTGACGCCTGCCCGGCGTCCGCCAGAACAATCAAATTTGATCTTTAATTCCGTCTCAACCCTTTTGCGGCACCCTGCGGGGAGCATCATACTGTCCGCAACATTGCCGTAACCAGGGTTCCAGCAGCACATGACCAGACGAAACGCCAAGGCAGATCTTCCCGAAGGGGCCGACAGCCCGCTGAATGCGGCGGTGGCCGGGCGCGACCGCTCCACGCTGGACATGGTAGGCGAAGCGGTGCGTCACAATCAGACGGTGCTGGCCTATCAGCCGGTGATGCAGGCGATGGCGCCGCACGGGGTCGCCTTTTACGAGGGGTACATCCGGGTGCTGGATCCAACCGGCCGCGTGATCCCCGCGCGCGAATTCATGCATGTGGTCGAGGACAAGGAAATCGGCCGTGAAATGGATTGCCTTGCGCTGCAGCACGGGTTGAAGGCGCTGGAGAAATATTCCCAGATCCGGCTCTCGGTGAACATGTCCGCCCGCTCCATCGGCTATCAGCGCTGGAACAAGGTGCTGGAACGGTTCCTGAAACGCGATTCCACCCTGGGCGAGCGACTGGTGCTGGAAATCACCGAAGCCTCCGCCATGGCGGCACCGGAACTGGTGACTGATTTCATGGGCCGGATGCAGCAGCACGGGATTGCCTTCGCGCTGGACAATTTCGGCGCCAGCACCACTGCGATCGGCCACTTCCGACAGTTCTTCTTTGACGCGGTCAAGATCGACGGTCAGTTCGTGCGCGGCATCCATGCCAGCCACGACAACCAGTCGGTGGTCCGCGCCCTGATCGGTATCGCCAAACAGTTCGACATGTTCATCGTCGCGGAATCGGTCGAAAGCCCGGCCGATGCGGAGTTTCTGGTGGAAAACGGCGTCGACTGCCTGCAGGGCTACCTTTTCGGCGCGCCCTCTGTCACGCCGCCCTGGATCGAAGACATGAAACGCCAGGAGGCCGGCTGAGCCCGGACCGGCGCGCAGGGGATACCCGCCGCCCTCATCGTCTGGCAGCGGCCAGGCTTTCCCCGCCTGCGGACAGCCCGTTGCGGCTGTCCTCCCGGGGGAATTGCCGTCCCGGGCGGCATGCCCGTGCCGCCGCCGGCATTGCTGCTTTGCAGCATCACCGGTCCCGGCTGACGGAAATCCTGCCATCCGGGACGTATCTCGCGGTTGACTCTGCCGCACCCCCTGAGACACGCTGTCAATTGCTGCACGTGCAGCAATAGATTATGTCGGTATCCGGAGTGACCGGGAAAGATTCTTGCGTGCCCGCCCAAAAGTGCAGGCGCCAGGCTTGACCGGAAAAACCTGACTTGATGGCAGAGGACCAGAAATCAATGACCAATGTTGTAATCGCATCCGCCGCGCGCACCGCCGTCGGCTCCTTTGGCGGCTCGTTCGCCAACACCCCCGCTCATGACCTGGGCGCCGCGGTGCTGGAAGCCGTGGTGGAACGCGCTGGCGTGGACAAATCCGAAGTGTCCGAAACCATCCTGGGCCAGGTGCTGACCGCCGCCCAGGGCCAGAACCCGGCCCGCCAGGCCCACATCAACGCGGGCCTGCCCAAGGAAAGCGCTGCCTGGGGCATCAACCAGGTCTGCGGCTCCGGCCTGCGCGCCGTCGCCCTGGGCGCACAGCACATCCAGCTGGGCGATGCCTCCATCGTGGCGGCCGGCGGCCAGGAGAACATGACCCTGTCCCCCCATGCCGCGCATCTGCGCGCCGGCCAGAAAATGGGCGACATGAGCTACATCGACACCATGATCCGCGATGGCCTTTGGGATGCCTTCAACGGCTACCACATGGGCCAGACCGCCGAGAACGTGGCCGAGCAGTGGCAGATCTCCCGTGACCAGCAGGACGAGTTTGCCGTCGCCTCGCAGAACAAGGCCGAAGCGGCGCAGAAGGCGGGCAAGTTCGCCGATGAGATCACCCCGTTTGTGGTCAAGCACCGCAAGGGCGACATCACCGTGGACCAGGACGAATACATCCGCCACGGCGCCACCATCGAAGCGATGCAGAAGCTGCGCCCGGCCTTCACCCGCGACGGCTCGGTCACCGCGGCCAACGCCTCCGGCCTCAATGACGGCGCCGCCGCCACCCTGCTGATGAGCGCCGATGAAGCCGAGCGCCGCGGCATCGAGCCTCTGGCCCGCATCGCCTCCTATGCCACCGCGGGTCTGGACCCGTCGATCATGGGCGTCGGCCCGGTCTATGCCTCGCGCAAGGCGCTGGAGAAGGCCGGCTGGTCGGTCAATGACCTGGATCTTGTCGAAGCCAACGAAGCCTTTGCCGCCCAGGCCTGCGCAGTGAACAAGGACATGGGCTGGGATCCGGCAATCGTCAACGTGAACGGCGGCGCCATCGCGATCGGCCATCCGATCGGCGCTTCCGGCTGCCGGGTGCTGAACACGCTGCTGTTCGAAATGAAGCGCCGCGGCGCCAAGAAGGGCCTGGCCACGCTGTGCATCGGCGGCGGCATGGGCGTTGCCATGTGCGTGGAGCGCCCGTAAGTGGCGCCTTATTGCTGATATCGAAGGGCGCCCTTTCGGGGCGCCCTTTTTCTTTTACAATTCAGCGGTATCTCGCAGGTGCGACAATTTATTGCGGCGATGCAGAAATTTCACGACGCAATATTGTTGCGCAGGCGATACCGAAACTGTAGCAAGATTACAAAGAAGTCAAACTGGAGGATTCTTGAATGGCACGTACTGCACTCGTCACCGGCGGTTCCCGCGGCATCGGCGCAGCAATCTCGCAGGCGCTGAAGGCGCAGGGCTGCACGGTGGCGGCAACTTATGCCGGCAATGACGAAGCCGCGGCGAAATTCACCGAGGAAACCGGCATCAAGACCTATAAGTGGAATGTCGGCAGCTACGAGGATAGCGCCGCCGGCATTGCCAAGGTCGAAGAAGAGCTGGGCCCGATCGACATCGTGGTCGCAAACGCCGGCATCACCCGCGACGCGCCGTTCCACAAGATGACGCCGCAGCAGTGGCAGGAAGTGATCGACACCAACCTCACCGGCGTGTTCAACACCGTGCACCCGGTCTGGCCCGGCATGCGCGAGCGCAAGTTCGGCCGCGTCATCGTGATTTCGTCGATCAACGGCCAGAAAGGCCAGTTCGCGCAAGTGAACTATGCCGCCACCAAGGCCGGCGACCTGGGCATCGTGAAATCGCTGGCCCAGGAAGGCGCCCGCGCCGGCATTACCGCCAACGCGGTCTGCCCCGGCTACATCGCCACCGAGATGGTGATGGCGGTGCCGGAGAAGGTGCGCGAGTCGATCATCGGCCAGATCCCGGCGGGCCGCCTGGGCGAGCCGGAAGAGATCGCCCGCTGCGTCGCCTTCCTGGCCTCCGACGACTCGGGCTTCATCAACGGCTCGACCATTTCCGCCAACGGCGCGCAGTTCTTCGTCTGAGCTGCTTGCTCAGCCCGAACGGCAAGGGCCGGTCCACATGGACCGGCCCTTTTCCTATCCCGTAAGTGCCTTTTCTCGAAAAAGAGCGCGCTCAGGCCCAGCGGGAAACCTTGGGGCGAAGCGCTGGCGCCGGCCGCTTGCCGAACAGCCAGGTCCAAGCCTGTTTCAGCACCTGCCCGCGTTCGGCGTGGGCGCGGGCCATGGCGGACTTCACGGCGGCATCAGCAGAGTATTCCAGCATCTTCGGCCTCCTTATCAGATCAGTATCCTTTACCTGCTTCCAATATGAGGATGTCCCGTCAAACCGGCAAACGAGTCTTTTACAGCGTTCAGTTAAGGTATACTTATGTGAATATGACTGATCGACTCCCTCCTCTCACCGCTTTGCGCGCGTTTGACGCCGCCGCCCGCCACATGTCCTTTGCCAAGGCGGCGGAGGAGCTGAACGTGACCCCCGCGGCGCTGTCCTTTCAGATCAAATCTCTGGAAGAGCATCTGGGCCAGCCGCTGTTCCGCCGCCTGAACCGTGCGGTGGAGCTGACTGAGGCGGGGGAGACGCTGGCACCGGGCGCTGCCGAAGGGTTCCGCACATTGGGCCAGGCCTGGCAAAGCACACGGCGGCTGCTGGACGAGACCACGCTGACGGTGACCGCCGGGCCCGCACTGACGGCGAAATGGCTGGCACCGCGATTGTTCGAATTCGCCCGCAGCCACCCGGAGATCGAACTGCGGCTGTCGGCCTCGCTCAAGGTGGTGGACTTGCGGCGCGGCGACGTCGATGTGGCCATCCGTTTCGGGGTGTCAGACGATGCCGGGCTGGCCTCCTACGGCACCCGCCCCGACTGGCTGACGCCGGTGATGACGCCGGAGCTGCACGAGCGGTTTCCAACCCCCGAGTCGCTGCAGGGCGCACCGCTGATCTTTGACGATTCCCTCAGCAAGGTGGCACCGGGCTGCGACTGGCCCGCCTGGTTCCAGGCGGCGGGGACCGGCTTCACCCCCGGAAGCGGCACGCATTTTTCCGCGCCGGACCATGCCATTGACGCGGCCTGCGCCGGCCTGGGCGTGGCGCTGGGGCGGCGGCCGCTGATCATCAAGGACGTGCGCGAGGGGCGGCTGGTCGCGCCTTTCAAGATCGCCATCCAGTCCGAAGCCCGGTTCCGGTTCCTGTGCCTGCCGGAGGCCAAGGACCGGCCGCAGATCGCAGCCTTCCGCGACTGGTACTTTGCAGAGATCGAGAAAACCGCGCATATGTGGGACGACTTTAAAATTATCCCGATTCAGGATCTTCACCCCCGATGACCAAGACCCGCGCGACCGCCATCGGCTTCATCGCTGTTCTGCTGTGGGCGCTGCTGGCGCTGTTGACCGTCGGATCGGAGCCCGCGCCGCCGTTGCTGCTGAATGCGTTGTGCTTCACCATCGGCGGCACGCTGGGGATGATCTGGACCGCAGCGTCGGGCAAGCTGAAGCAGCTGCGCCATGTGCCGGTGCGGGTCTATATCTTCGGCACGCTGGGCCTCTTCGGCTATCACGCACTGTATTTTTCGGCGCTGCGGCTGGCGCCTGCGGCAGAGGCCGGGCTGATCGCCTACCTGTGGCCGCTGCTGATCGTGCTGTTCTCTGGCCTCTTGCCAGGCGAGCGGCTCAAGGCGGGGCACCTGATCGGTGCAGTCCTGGGCTTTGCCGGGGCGGCCACCATCATTTCCGGCGGCGGCGGCGGCTTTGAGGCGCAATTTCTGCCGGGCTACGGGCTGGCGCTGCTGTGCGCGCTCACATGGTCCGGCTACTCGGTTCTGTCGCGGCTGATGGGCGGGGCGCCGACCAGTTCGGTTGCCGTGTTCTGCCTGGCCACCGCCGTGGCCTCCTGGGGGCTGCATTTCGCGCTGGAGGAAACCGTCTGGCCGGCAGGCACGCTGGGCTGGGTTTCCACCCTGCTCCTCGGCCTCGGCCCCGTCGGGCTGGCGTTCTACGTCTGGGACATCGGCGTCAAGCAGGGCGACATTCAGATGCTCGGAACCAGTTCCTATGCCGCGCCCCTGCTGTCGACGCTGATCCTGGTGCTGGCGGGCATCGCCGCGGCCTCCTGGGGGCTGGCGCTGGCGGCGGCGCTGATCACCGGCGGGGCGCTGATTGCGGCGCGGGCCAGTGCCGGCAAGTGACCTGGCGCGGAATGCCCGCCTGAACGGTGCGAAACCATAGTCCGGAATCGAAAGGAGGGCCGCCGCGCTGGCAGGCCCTCCGGATAAATGGCCGGGATCCGCCCCGGCCGGAACTCTTCAGACGGCTTCAGCAGTCAGGCGGGTGATCTCTTCCTTCAGCTTCAGCTTTTGCTTTTTCATTGCTGCGATTTTCAGATCGTCGGTACTAGGCGATCGTTGGGCCTGTTCCACTTCCATGCTCAGATGCTCGTGCTTCTTCTTAAGTTCGGTCAGATGCGAGCTGAGGCTCATGGCAACCCTCCTTTATTGAGCTAGATGTGTTTGACTTAAAGAGTGGAGCACATGTGCACGCGTCTGTCACGCTGCAGCCGCACGATTTTTGTCATGAAATTTTCATATCGGCCGTGTGCCGCGCATTTTGCCGCAGGGCTTAGCGCGTTTTTGCAGAAACCCGCAGATTTGGATTCTCCAAAGGTTGAATCCGGCATGCACCGCCACTAAGTTTGCGCCGCCGGGAAACCGCTCTGGCCCGGCCAGGGCAACGCGGCGCCATCGCGCAGTACGGCGCGGATTTCGGCCCGGTAGCTCTCCCCGTCACGCTCATGCCGGGTGCCTTCATGCAGAATCAGCGGCGCGTGCAGCCGGAAATCCGCCCGCCCGCCCTTGCGTGCGCGCAAGATCACCAGCTCCGCGGCGCGGCCTGCGCGCGGGGCCAGCGGCAGCACCTCAAGCGAACCGAGGCCGCCGCCGCAGGCTGCCAGCATGTCCGGCAGCCGGTCAGCCCGCTGGATCATATGCAGATAGCCCTTCGGTGCGAGGCGGCGGGCGGCGGTGGCGATCCACTCCGTCAGCGGCGTGCCTTCCCCCAGCGCCACCTGGCGGCCGCCGTCGCTGGACTGGCTGTGGGCGCCGGCCTTGTAATAGGGCGGGTTGGCGATGACGTGATGGAACTGGCGCTGCTTCAGCGCCTCCGGCGGGGCCGAAAGGTCGGCCTCGAACACGTCGACGGTCTGGCCGTTGGCTGCCGCATTGCGCCGCGCAAGCGCGGCATAGGGCGGCTGAAGCTCCACCCCGGTGAGCGCCAGCCCAGGCACCCGCGACGCCAGGCACAGCAGCGCCTGGCCTGCGCCGCAGCCGAGCTCCAGCACCTTCTCCCCTGCACGGGCGGGAACCGCCGCCGCCAGCAGCACCGGGTCCACGCCGGCACGGTAGCCGCGGACAGGCTGCCACAGCTGCACCCTGCCGCCGAGGAACCCGTTGCAGCTCAGCTCATGCTCTGCAAAACCGCTCATCGTCCCAGCGGGATGCCGTTGTCGCGCATCACCACCAGGGCGGCGTCGTAGTCATCCTCGCGAACCATCAGACGGCGCGGGAAAATTCCGATCCCGCCTTCCAGGATGCTCATATTTACGTCCATTTGAAAGCAGTCTATATCCTCTCCCTCAAGGAGGGCGGAGGCAAAGGCCATGATCGTCGGATCGGTGCTGCGCAGAAGCTCTTTCATGGGGATGGATCTAAGGGCAAGGCATCCCCCTTGTCGAGACTTGCGAGCGGGAAAGTGATGGACCAAGTGATGACCAGGAAGCCGCATGAGATGCTGGCCGCAGCGCTGAGCCAGGAACTGGAAGCGGTGAATGCGCTGATCCGCACCCGGATGGCCTCCAAACACGCGCCGCGCATTCCCGAAGTGACCGCGCATCTGGTCGAAGCCGGCGGCAAGCGGCTGCGGCCGATGCTGACGCTGGCGGCGGCACGGCTGTGCGGCTACGAGGGCGACCATCACCTGAAACTCGCGGCGACGGTGGAGTTCATCCATACCGCCACCCTGCTGCATGACGATGTTGTGGACGAAAGCGCCCAGCGGCGCGGCCGCCCCACCGCGAACCTTTTGTGGGACAACAAGAGCTCGGTGCTGGTCGGCGACTACCTGTTTGCCCGCAGCTTCCAGCTGATGGTGGAGACGGAGAGCCTGCGGGTGCTGGACATCCTCGCCAATGCCTCCGCCACCATTGCCGAGGGCGAGGTGCTGCAGATGACCGCGGCCTCGAACCTGAAGACGGATGAGGATGTCTATCTGCAGGTGGTGCGCGGCAAGACCGCAGCGCTGTTCTCGGCCGCGACCGAGATTGGCGGGGTGATTGCCGGTGCAGCCGAAGAGCAGGTGAAGGCGCTGTTTGATTATGGCGATGCGCTGGGGATCGCGTTCCAGATTGCCGATGATCTGCTGGATTACCAGGGCGACGCCAAGGCGACAGGCAAGAACGTCGGCGATGATTTCCGCGAGCGCAAGCTGACGCTGCCGGTGATCAAGGCGGTGGCGCAGGCGACGGACGAGGAGCGCGCCTTCTGGACCCGCACCATCGAGAAGGGCAAGCAGCAGGATGGCGACCTGGAGCAGGCGCTGGCGCTGATGGCCAAATACAAGACGCTGGAAGCCACCCGCGAGGATGCCTTCGGTTGGGCCGCCAAGGCGCGGACGGCGCTGGAGGTGCTGCCCGATAACGAGATCCGCAGCATGCTGAGCGATCTCGCGGACTACGTGGTGTCGCGGCTGAACTAAGAGGTCTGAGGGGCGCTGCCCCTCGGCCTTGCGGCCTCACCCCGGAGTATTTTCGCAAAGATGAATAGGGAAGTCCGCGGCGCTTCAGCGCGGCGCCAGGACCAACGGCGGGCAAGCATCTTCGATGCGCTGCCCCGCAGGCGGGAGTGTCCGGCCTAAAGCGGGTCCTTCAGGTCAGGATGACCGCGCTGCACCACCAATCGGGATGCTCCGCCCCGATTTCGTAGGCCGCTATGTGGGCGGCCTTCTTCGTGGGATAAAGCGCAAAGCAGGTGGCGCCGGAGCCGGACATTCGGGCCAGCAGCGCCTGGCGGGAGCTGCGCAGGTCCGACAGGGTCCGGTCGATTTCCGGCGCAACGGCGATAGCCGGGGCCTCCAGGTCGTTGCGCTGTTCCGCAAGCCAGGCGGCGCAGTCCTCAGCGGACGTGAAGGGCGGGATATCTTCCGGCATCGGCGGATTGCTGCGGGAAGCCAGCGCAGAGAACACCGGGCCGGTGGGCACATGCACGCCCGGATTAACCAGCAGCGCGTGCAGCTCCGGCAGCTGCACTGGCGTGATCCGCTCGCCGATGCCCCGCATCCGGGAAACGCGGGCGGCCATGCAGACTGGCACATCGGCGCCCAGCGACAGGGGCAGGCCTTCGGGGATAGTTGCGCCCTGCCCGGCCAGCGCACGCAGCACCGCGGCCGCATCCGATGACCCGCCGCCGATCCCCGCGCCATGGGGCAGCCGCTTGTCCAGGCGGATGCGCCCGGTCCAGCCCGCGCCTTCGGCAGCCTTCCACACCAGGTTGCGCGCGTCCGCAGGCACGCCCGCCGCAAACAGGCCGGTGACCTCCAGCGCCAGTTCCGGGCCGCTCTCAAGAGCCAGCCGGTCGCCGGCATCCGCAAACACAACAAGCGAATCCAGCAGGTGATAGCCGTCCCCGCGGCGGCCGGTCACATGCAGGGTCAGGTTGATCTTGGCAGGTGCAAAGACCTCAGCCGCCATTGGCGACCTTCAGCGGCTGGGCGCCTTCCTCGGCCAGAACCGCGTCCAGGCCAACCTCCAGCTTGCGGCGGATGCGCTTGGGGTCGGCTTCGCCGTCCGTGTCTTCCGGGTCGATGAAGGAGAGCGCGCGTTTCCACTGGAACTCCGCCTCGCGCTGGCGGCCCACGGCCCAGTAGACGTCGCCCAGGTGGTCATTGACCACCGGGTCCACCGGCATCAGTTCCACAGCGCGCTCCATATGGGCCACGGCCTCGTCAAAGCGGCCCATGCGGTAAAGCACCCAGCCCAGGCTGTCGACGATGAAGCCGGAGTCGGGACGGGCAGCGACGGCGCGTTCGATCATGTCCAGCGCCTCGTCCAGCTTGCTGCTTTTCTCCACCAGCGAGTAGCCGAGATAGTTCAGCACCTGCGGCCGGTTCGGGTCCAGCTCCAGCGAGGCGCGGAAGTCGGCCTCGGCCTGCGGCCACTGGCCCAGCCGCTCGTGGCAGATACCGCGGGCGTAATACAGGAACCAGCGGCTGCCGGAATCCTCGGGCGTCTTGTCCAGCGCCCTGTCATAGGCGCGGGCGGCGGCGGCGTAGTCCTCCTGCTGGCGCAGGAGGTCGCCAAGGCTGATGTAAACGCTGGGCTGTTCCGGGAAGTCGCGGGCCAGCTTCTCCAGCACTTCGATGGCCGCATCCGGCTTGGCGGCGCGGCGCAGCGCCTCGGCGCGGCCCATTTCGGCGGCGTGGTAATCGGGATGGCCGCCGGGCACCTGCTTGTAGGTGGCGACCGACAGTTCGTAACGGCCCAGCTGGTCCAGCAGGCTGGCGCTGAGCAGGATGGCATCCACATGGTCCGGCCGCAGCGAGGCGGCCATGCGGGCATACATCAGCACGTAATCATTGGCGGTATCGCCGTTCAGCGCCGCGCCGAGGGTGAAGAACACCTCGGCAATGCCGTCCTGCGGGCTGGGGGCGATGGTGTAGGCCAGGGTTTCACCGGCGGCCAGCTGCGCATCCAGGGCTTCAAGACCGGGGTCGAAGCTGCTGCCGAAGGCGGCCATCAGCGCATCGCGGGCCTCCTGGTTGCGGCCCAGCTGCGACAGGATCTGCACCCGTGCCACGGCAGCACGGCGGCTGAGGGTTGCCAGACGGCCGTCCTCGGCCGCGAACAGCTCCTCCGCCCCGCCGTAGTCGCCGGCCGAGGCCAGCGCCAGGGCGCGGTGATAAAGTACAAAGGGTTTCAGGCTGCCGTCCTTGGCCAGCCGGTCAAACGTCTCGAGCGCGCTGGAAACGGATCCCGCGCCGACATGCGCCCAGCCCTCCAGCAAACCGTCCACCAGCGGGTGGATCGCGTCCTGCTCCAGATCCCGGTCCAGAATTGCCCGGAAATCGCCCTTGGCGGCAAGGCCGCCGACGCTGACAATGTTGGCCACTTGGCTGCGGGCGCCGGTCTGGCGCAGCCGTTCTGCCACCGGCACGGCAAGCTCCGCCTTGCCCATGGCAAGCTGCGCGAACACCACGTTCTCCATCAAAAGCGGATTTTGCGGATCGCGGGCCAGCGCCTGGGTGTAGTAAAGCGCCGCCGCGGCGAAGTCGCTATCGTAGGTTGCGGCGCGTCCGGCCAGGTAGGATCCCGCCAGTCCTTCGGCCTGCACGGCGGGTGCGGCTGCGGCGGCCATCAGGGCCGCACAGGACAGGGTGCGGAGAATGGATACGGGCACTGGGGACCCCCTTACGGTTTACTGCTCTTGCCTGAAGTGAAGCGTAGTCCCGTGGCGGTTAACGCGCAATGGGCGTTGGGGCACGCCGCCGTCAGTTTTCAAGCCTTGTGCCTCAATATGACGTGGACGTGAAGCCGCCTCTGCCGGTTTGCGCGACCCTTCGCCTACCAGAAAACGGCCCAAATCATGCCAAGCATGCCAACTGCTGCAAGATGCCGCCAATCAGGCAGGTGAGCGGCAAACCCCAAGTCTTTGATCGTGTGCTCTGGGTAGTCATAGTCCCATTTGCCAGCCAGAACCGCTTTTTCGAGCAGTTCCAAAGTGATCGGCTGATAGGGGATGACCTCCCCGAAGGCATCAAGCGGCAGCACGCGCCGCCTGCCGGGCGGCTCATCGGCGTTATAGTGGAATTCCCAAAGGCAGCCTGACAGGTCTACATCATAGTGCCCAGCAAATGCTTCCAGGAAATCCGTGACATCCGCCCCATCCAAACCAAAAGCACCTGGCAGATCTTTCTGCCAGGTGCGATTTGGCTTTCCACGGCAATACTGCACTGCGAAATCGAGGATCTCCTCTTGCAGCGCAGTTCCCATTACATGTTCGGGTAATTCGGGCCGTCACCGCCCTGCGGCGTGGTCCAGGTGATGTTCTGGGACGGGTCCTTGATGTCGCAGGTCTTGCAGTGGACGCAGTTCTGGAAGTTCACCACGAACTCCGGCTTGCCGTCCTTTTCGACCACCTCGTAGACACCGGCCGGGCAGTAGCGCTGCGCCGGTTCGGCGAACTTCGGCAGGTTGACTGCAATCGGGGTTTCGGCATTGCCCAGGCGCAGGTGGCAGGGCTGGCTTTCCTCGTGGTTGGTCATCGAGAAGCTGACGTTGGTCAGCCGGTCGAAGGACAGCACGCCGTCGGGCTTGGGATAGTCGATCGGCTTGTGCTTGGAGGCCTCTTCGGTCGCCTCGGCGTCGTTCTTGCCGTGGCCCAGGGTGCCGAAGAAGGAGAAGCCAAACAGGTTGTTGGTCCACATATCGAGGCCGCCCAGCGCCAGCGACGCGGTGAGGCCCCATTTGGACCACATCGGCTTGACGTTGCGAACCATCTTGAGGTCCTTGCCGATGGCGCCTTCGCGCACGTCACTTTCATACGCGGTCAGCTCATCGCCGGAACGCTCTGCCTTGATCGCGTCATAGGCGGCTTCGGCCGCGGCCTTGCCCGACAGCATCGCATTGTGGTTGCCCTTGATGCGGGGCACGTTGACCATGCCCGCCGAGCAGCCCAGCAGCGCCACGCCGGGCGCGACCAGTTTCGGCATCGACTGCCAGCCGCCTTCGGTGATGGCGCGGGCGCCGTAGGCCACGCGCTTGCCGCCCTTCAGCAGGTCGGCGACCACCGGGTGGTGCTTGAAGCGCTGGAATTCCATGTAGGGGAACAGGTGCGGGTTCTTGTAGTTCAGGTGCACCACGAAGCCCACATAAACCTGGTTGTTGTCCAGGTGATAGATGAACGAGCCGCCGCCCGCGTTGGAGCCCAGCGGCCAGCCCATGGTGTGGGTGACGGTGCCTTCCTTGTGCTTGGCAGGGTCGATCTCCCAGATCTCTTTCATGCCGACGCCGTATTTCTGCGGCTCCTTGCCGTCGGAGAGGCCGTATTTGGCGATCACTTCCTTGGACAGCGAGCCGCGCACGCCTTCGCCGAGGAAGACGTATTTGCCGTGCAGCTCCATGCCGGGCTCATAGGCCGGGCCGGGGGTGCCGTCGGGGTTCTTGCCGAATTCGCCGGCAACCACGCCCTTCACTTCGCCGTTGTCGCCGTAGACCAGCTCCGAGCAGGCCATGCCCGGGAAGATTTCGACGCCCAGTTCCTCGGCCTGTTCCGCCATCCAGCGGCAGACGTTGCCCATGGAAACGATGTAGTTGCCGTGGTTGTTCATCAGCGGCGGCATCGGGAAGTTGGGGATGCGGACCTTGCCGGCCTCGCCCAGCATCAGGAAGTTGTCTTCCTTGACCTCGACGTTCAGCGGCGCGCCCTTTTCCTTCCAGTCGGGGATCAGCGCGTTCAGGCCGCAGGGGTCCAGCACCGCACCGGACAGGATGTGCGCGCCCACTTCGGAGCCTTTTTCCAGAACGACGACCTGCAGGTCGGCGTCCAGCTGTTTCAGGCGGATGGCCGCAGACAGACCGGCAGGGCCGGCCCCGACGATCACCACGTCGTATTCCATCGCTTCGCGTTCAATCTCGGCCATTTGCGGCGCTCCTTGGCTTTCTGTTCGCTACCGGCCCCACAACAGTCGGTGGGCGCAATTTTCTTTCGCGGCTGCTTAGCGTTTGGCGTGCCGTGCGGTCAATCCAAACTCCGCGTCAAACACCTGTAAAACAGGCAACTGAGACAAAAAGTGCGTCCATTTTCGTCACTCAAGGATCATTTTCCGCCTCGGGCCGGTCTCCCATCAGATATCGGGGTCCCTGCCCCTTCTGTGCCGCCCGGTCCTCGGGGTTGTAAAGTTTGCAATTCGGAAGCGATAGACAGCCGCAGCCTATGCAGCCGTCCAGATTGTCGCGCAGTTTGACCAGGGTTTCGATTCGCTGGTCCAGATGGCTGCGGAAGTTTTCCGAGATCCGCGCCCAGTCGTCCCTGGTCGGGGTGCGGCTGCCCGGCAGGCTTTTGAGGAAACCGCGGATCTCCGGCAGCGAGAAGCCGAACTGCTGCGCGATCATGATGAAGCTGAGCCGCCGGATGTCGGCGCGGTGAAACCGCCGCTGGCCGCCTGCGTTGCGCCAGGGCTCCACCAGGCCCTGCGCCTCGTAGTAGCGGATGGCGGACACCGCGAGACCGGTGCGCTCGGCCAGGTAACCGATGGAAATCCCGGCAGGTTGGGGCATGGCAAACTCCCTGAAGAAATCTCTTGAGCTAAAGTTAGGTTTAGGAATTACGGTGAGTCGCATCAACAGGTTTGCTCAACCCGAAAAGGAGATTTCCCATGAGCGCAGTTCTGGAGCACGCGAATATCACCGTAGCCGACCCCAATGGCACCGCCGCCTGGATGGAGAAGGTCTTTGGCTGGCATGTGCGGTGGGAAGGTGCGGCCATCAACGGCGGCTACACCGTGCATGTCGGGGAGGAGAACAGCTATCTGGCGCTTTTCACCCCGCGCACCGCGGCCGGCAAAGCGCCGGAAAGCTATGGCATCATCGGGGGCCTGAACCACCTGGCAGTGATCGTGGACGATCTGGACGCCACCGAAGCCGCGGTGAAGGCCGCAGGGTTTACGCCGGTGAACCACGGCGATTACGAACCGGGCCGCCGGTTCTATTTCCATGACGAGAACGGCATCGAATACGAAGCGGTCCAATATGATTGACCCGCTGCGGCCGGCGGTGCGGGCCGCAGCCGCCCTTCACGGCATTTTTTCGCGCAAACCTGTGGAAAACCCCCGCAATCTGCCGGGTTAGGCGGAATTGCGTGCGGCAAAGCCCTGCGCCCACTTGAAATCGGGCACAGGATTGGGTCAGGTATCTGTCAACCGGACCGGAGGCCCCGCGGCTCATGCTGCGGGGCTGCGGTTTTCATAGAGACAAGAACAAAGAGCGACCTGGACCAATCACATGGAAAAGATCCCGATGACCCCGGCGGGTTTCGCCGCCCTGGAAAGCGAACTGAAGAACCTTAAATCCGTCGAACGCCCGGCCATCATCCAGGCGATTGCCGAAGCGCGCGAACTGGGCGACCTGTCGGAGAACGCTGAATACCACTCCGCCCGCGAAAAGCAGTCCTTCATCGAGGGCCGCATCAAGGAGCTGGAAGGCATTCTGTCGCTGGCCGATGTGATCAATCCGGCCAAGCTGTCCGGCGCCATCAAGTTCGGCGCCAAAGTGACGGTGGTGGACGAGGACACCGACGAGGAAAAGACCTGGCAGATCGTCGGCGAGCATGAGGCCAATATCGAAGCAGGCCTGCTGAACATCAAATCCCCGATCGCACGCGCCTTGATCGGCAAGGACGAAGGCGACAGTGTGGAAGTGCGCACGCCCGGCGGCGAGCGTTCCTATGAGATTCTCAAAATCGTCTATTCCTGATCCGCAAGGGCAGAGTGGTCATGACAGGCTCCAGCAGCAGTCCGGGTTCCAGCCCGAAACCAGGCGGCGGCCAGCCGCTGCGGCGCCTTGAAGGCCCGGCCTCCGGCAACGGGCTGGGCGGGGCTGAGCTGGCAGCGATCGGACTGGGGGCCCTGTGGCTGCTGGCGGCGGTTGCCTTTTACGTCTTCGCGCCGGAGGAGACCGGCCTGGCGCAATGGGCGGACCTGATCACCACCGTGCTGGCGGTGGTTCTGCCACTGGCAATGCTGTGGGTCGCGGCCTCCGCTGCGCGGTCGGCCCGGGTGATGCGGGAAGAAAGCGAACAGCTGCAGGCGGCGATCGACGGGCTGCGCCAGAGCTATCTGGCCCAGGCGCAGCAGCATGCGGGGGTGGCGGAGACCTCGGTCGCCAAGCGGCTGGAGGAAATCGCCGAGGCCACCCGCAAGACGGAAACCGCGCTGGCGACCTTCCACACCAGCCGCCGCGCCAACCCGCTGCGCCCGGCGATCCCGCAGGCGGCAGCGGAGATGACCGCGGCGGAACAGGGCTCTCTGGCGCTTGGCACCCAGGCCGCGGACACCGCGCCGCCGCTGTCTGCCGAACAGTTTATCCGTGCCCTGAATTTCCCGGAAACCGCTGAGGACGAGGAAGGCTTTGCCGCTCTGCGCGCGGCACTGCGCGACCGCAAGGCGGCGCAGGTGATTCAGGCGGCGCAGGACGTTCTGACGCTGCTGAGCCAGGACGGCATTTACATGGACGACCTGCGCCCAGACATGGCCCGGCCCGAGGTCTGGCGCCAGTTCGGCCAGGGCGCGCGCGGCCGCGCGGTGGCGGCGCTTGGCGGCGTGCGCGACCGCACCTCGCTGGCGCTGACAGCCGCTCGGATGAAACAGGATCCGATTTTCCGGGACGCGGCGCACCACTTCCTGCGCCGCTTCGACCAGATGTTTGCCGATTTCGAGGCCGAGGCCACCGACGGCGAGATTTCCGCGCTTGGCAACACCCGCACCGCCCGCGCCTTCATGCTGCTGGGCCGGGTGGCCGGGACCTTCGACTGATCAGGGCGGCCCTGGCGGGCCGCTGCCTCCGGCGGGAGTATTTATACAAAGGTGAAGCTGCAGGGCGTTCGCGCCGCGCGTCAGCGCGGCGCCGGGCCCAACGGCGGGCAAGCATCTTGGATGCGCCGGGCCGCGGGCGGGAGCGCCCCACCTACATGGCGAAACTGCCGTAGGGAATGAAGCGCACCGGGTCGCCGGGTTTGATCTCTGCGGCGCCGTCGCCGAGTTCCACCAGGCCCTCGGCCCAGCTGAGGCCGCTGATGCGGCCGGAGCCTTCGGATTTGAACACCTCGGCGCGGCCGTCCCGCACCCGCGCCCGCAGGTATTCGCGGCGGCCCGGTTTCTTGCGCTTTTCAAACGCGGCAGGGACTTCAAACGCCTGCGGTTCCTGCCAGCCTGCCCCTGCCATCAGCCCCATTGCAGGGCGGGCAAAGATCAGCGTGCATACGAGGGCGGCCACCGGGTTGCCCGGCAGGCCGAAAACCGGCGTGCCGTGCCACATGCCCAAGGCCAGAGGACGGCCGGGTTTCAGCGCGATGCGCCATTCCTGCATCGCGCCCGCCTCGCGCAGGAGCGCCGACATGTGATCCTCGTCCCCGGCGGAGGCGCCGCCGGAGGTCAGGATCACATCGGTCCGTGCCGCGGCTCCGTCCAAGTGCGCGCGCAAGGCATCGCGGTCGTCGGCGGCCTTGCCCAGGTCCACCGGCACAAACCCCAGCTGGCGGATCAGCGCCAGCAGCATCGGGCGGTTGGCGTCGAATATCTGCCCCTTGCCCGAGGCTTCCCCGGCCTCGACCAACTCGTCGCCGGTGGAGAGCACCCCGACCCGCAGCGGCAGCCGGACCGTGAGCTCAGCCAGCCCGGTTGCCGAGGCGAGGGCGAGATCGGCAGGGGTGATGACCCGGCCTGCAGGCAGGATGGCCTCGCCTGCGCAGACATCCTCGCCTGCCTTGCGGGTGTTCGCGCCCTGCTTCAGCGGGCCGTTGAAGGCAATCCGGGCGCCGTCGGTGCTGACGTCCTCTTCCAGGATCACCGTGTCAACGCCATCCGGCAGCGCGGCGCCGGTCAGCACCCGGATGGCGCTGCCTTCGGCCACTCTGCCGTCAAACGGCACCCCGGCGGCTGCCCTGCCCTGCACCAGCGGCAGCACATGCGGGCCCTCGCCCCGGCCGCCGGCAAAGCCGTAGCCGTCCACCGCCGTGTTGGGCAGCGGCGGATTGGCGCGTTTGGCCACGGCATCCTCTGCCAGCACCCGTCCCAGGGCATCTGACAGCGGCACGGCTTCGGCGCTGGTGATTGGCCCCAGCCGGCCCCGCAGCAATGCCAGCGCGTCATCGACCGGGGTCCAGTCAACGCCGGCAGGCAGGGCAAAGCAGTCGTTGCTGAGCGGCGGCGGGTTCAGCCCGCCCTGCCCATCCGAGGCAAGCGCGTTCAATCGGTCTTCGTATCCGGTGCCCAATATCCAGGCCTCCTCTCGTGCGTCCTCAGGCGCGGCAGCCAGCATTGCGGCAAGCTCCTCTGTCGGCAGACGGCTGAGCGCCTGCGACAACAGCCGCATCTGCACGCGGTCGCGGATTTCTTCAGGTCCAGCCGCAGCCATGGCGGACCTTACGGCCGGTTCGATCAATCCTGGCCAAATTTCTGCAAACACAATTTGCGCATCCGCAACCTTCTCAAACGGCCAGACCGCGGCGTTGTGCCGGAGCCGCAACCGCTGCAGGACCGGCAGGCCCATCAGGATCTGGCTGCCAACTGTGGGGTTGAAGAACAACTGGAAACAGGAGGAGGCTGCCTTGGCCGCAAGATCCGCGCTGCGCCGTTCAGCCACGTCCTCGTAAGCTATACCTGCCTTGCGGTAAGGAATGTCCGGCCAGGCCGTCTCCACCGGCTTGCCCCAGAACGGACCGGCGCCGGCAAACTTGCGGTTCATTGCAGAGGCGACTTCAAACCGGTTGTTGCTGCCGTCCTCGGCGTCCTCGACACGCTCCTCCAGCCACTGCCAAAGGGCGAAGGGGTCATCCGACCCGGTGATCCGGCGCGCGAACCCGCGCGGATACCCGAAAGGAAAATCATAAACCGCCAGCACCCGCCGCCCTGCGGCCTTCTCGTCATCAAGGAAGCTGCTGATCCGCGTCTCAGCCTCCTGCCGGCTGCGGCAGTAAATCTGCTGCTCTGAGGTCCCATCGCGTGCCACGCCCAGCCAGATCGCGTCCTTGCCTGGCCGCTGAGACCTGCGCTTGGCTGCAGACCAGTCGACGGCCAGAATGGTCTCAAAGCGGCTCACAGGTCCAGCTCGGCCCGGATAAAATCCGCAATCGCCGCGGTGTCGTTCAAATCGAACACCGGGCGGTCCAGATCAAGTGGAGTGTCACTGGCAACCGCCCGGATGCTGACATCCCGCGCGGCGATCAGTTCTGTGCCTGCAGCCTGCCGGTGGGCTTCGACCTTGGGGTGAGGTTCGCGCTTGTAGCCCTCCACCAGCACCAGATCGGCGGGGTTCAGGCGGGCCAGAAGTTCTGCCAGCGGCGGCTCCGGCTGCCCGCGCAGCTCCTGCATGATTGCGATGCGGCCTGCGGAGGCCAGCACCACCTCCGATGCGCCCGCCTGGCGGTGGCGGTAGCTGTCGGTGCCAGGCTGGTCCACATCGGCGGCGTGATGGGCGTGCTTGATGGTGGAGACGGTGAGGCCGCGGGTGCAAAACTCCGCCACCAGCCGCTCCATCAGCCCGGTTTTGCCGTTGTTCTTCCAGCCGGTGACGCCGTAGATCTTCATGTCAGCAGCGCCTCGGCCTTGGCCAGATCCTCTGGCGTGTTGATGTTGAAGAAGGGGTCGAAGGGATCGGCTTCGAACAGCGCCTCGCGGCCCCCGTGCCGGTCGGTCCACAGCACCACCTTGCGCAGCCCGTCATTCAAGGCAGCGCGCAGGTCGTCGCGCAGGGCGACGGGCCAGAGGCCGAAAGCCGGATGCCGGTTCACTTTGCTCCGCCCGCCGGACTTCAGTGACTCACCGCCGGTGCGCGGGGTGGTGGCGAGGGCCAGAGGGTGCTCCATGCCCTGTGCGGCAGCGGTTAGCCGCGCAACCAGATCCCGCGGGAAAAAGGGCGTGTCGGCAGCAGCGGTCACAATGGTGTTGGCTCCCTGCTCTGCGGCCCAGTCGAGGCCCGCCAGCACGCCCGCAAGCGGACCGGCAAAGCCTGCGATCGAGTCGGCAATGACCGGAAGTCCCAAGTCGGCGAACCGCTCCGAGTCGCCATTGGCGTTGAGCGCCAGGCCCGCGACCTGGGGGCCAAGCCGGTCCGCCACGCGGGACAAGAGGCTTTCACCGCCGACCAGCAGCCGCCCCTTGTCGCCGCCGCCCATCCGGGTGGCAAGGCCGCCTGCGAGGATTACGCCAAGGGGTTGGGTCATGGGGTGCTTCCGTTTCTCTGCTTCCAGGGAAAAAGTTTGTCTGGCGGAACCAGAACAATGAATGCCAAGATCATAATAGAAGCACCAAAGCTTCGAAGAGCGACAAAAGGTAGAACGCCAAAGAAAAGCAATGTGCCAGAAGTTCGAATAACCCGGTATCGCCGTGCAGCGCGTCGTGTTTCAATGGAAATTCCATTACAAGCTGGCAATCCCCATACCCAAAATTTCCCGAGAATTGTAGGGCGATCATAGGTTTCCGTATGCAGCGATGCGACTAACTTATCCAGCAAGGGACGCATCCGAATGTCTTGAAACACGTCTGCAGAGCTTGGCCAGCCGAAGCGCTCCAACTCGCTGGATGGCAGTTTTGCCATACCATAGAATATTAACTGGGCTGAATGAGAATATAGGCGAACACCTGCCACCCATACTAACGGCACGCCAATCAACCCCGTCAACAGCAGGAAAAACTTGACTACGTCAAGCATGATGCCATTGCTGCCATTTTGCAAATCTGCTTTGGTCATCTTCAATCAAACCAATTCTCCTTGTCTGCCTTGGCTCGGCCGTCACGATCCCGCACTCTTGCGACGGTGCTTCTTTTCCTCAACCGGCGCGTCCTTGGGGTCCATGTCCCGCACCAGCCGCTCCTCACCGGAGAGGCAGATAAACCGCTGGCCGCGCATCCGGCCGATCAGGGTGAGGCCGACCTCGCGCGCAATCTCCACGCCCCAAGCAGTGAAGCCAGAGCGCGAGGCCAGCACTGGGATGCCCATCATCGCGGTCTTGATCACCATCTCCGAAGTCAGCCGCCCGGTGGTGTAAAGGATCTTGTCCTCGGCCTCGGCCTTTTCCGACAGCATCCAGCCTGCAATCTTGTCCACCGCGTTGTGGCGGCCAACGTCCTCCATATAGACCAGCGGGCGGTCCTGATGGCACAGAACAGTGCCGTGGATCGCGCCGGCCTCAAGGTACAGCGAGGGCGTGCGGTTGATCTTATGCGCCAGCGCATAAAGCCAGGAGGTGCGGACCTCCGTCTGCGGCAGGCGCACGTCCTCCAGCCCCTCCATCATGTCGCCGAAGACGGTGCCGACCGCGCAGCCGGAGGTGCGGGTCTTTTTCTTCAGCTTTTCCTCGTGGCTGGTCTCCACCGCCGTGCGCACCACCACGGTTTCCAGGTCCTCGTCATAGTCGACGCGGGTGACTTCATCCTCATCGCGCAGCATCCGCTGGTTGCGCAGGAAGCCGAGCGCCAGGTATTCCGGGTAGTCGCCGATGGTCATCGCGGTAACAATTTCCTGGGAATTCAGGAAGATGGTCAGCGGCCGCTCCTCGACCACCGCGATCTCGCTTGTATCGCCGTTCTGGTCAACGCCGGTGACAGCGCGTGTGAGCCGCGGGTCGGAGACACCGGGCGCAATCAGATATTCTTCTGTAATATCCATACTCACCAATTGCATTCCTCCTGCGTCCGCCTTAGGCCGGGTGCACGCAATCTAGGACGCGCAGATGGCAATCACCACCACCAAATCGGCCTTCTGGAAAGGGTTTCGCGACAGCGCGCCCTTCCTGTTCATGGCATCGCCCTTCGGTTTCCTGTTCGGCGTGCTGGCGGCAGAGGCCGGGCTGATCGTGCCGGAAGCCTTTGCGTTTTCGCTGGCGGTCTTTGCCGGCGCAGCCCAGTTCACCGCGCTGCAGCTGATGCAGGAGAATGCGCCGCTGATCATCATCCTGATCTCGGCGCTGGCAGTGAACCTGCGGATGGCAATGTATTCGGCCTCGCTGACGCCCTACCTCGGCGATGCGCCGATGTGGCAGCGGGCGCTGGCCGCCTATTTCATCGTCGACCAGTCTTATGCGCTGTCGATCGTGAAGTTTGAGCAGGAGCCGGAGATGCCGCTGCCGCAGCGGGTCGCCTACTTCTTTGGAACCAATGGCCTGATCACCCCGGCCTGGGTGATCGCCACCGCGCTGGGGGCGCTGGTCGGCACCCGCATTCCGGAGAGCTGGGGGGTGGATTTCGTGCTGCCGCTGGCGTTTCTGGCGATGATCGGGCCGATGCTGCGCACGCCTGCGCATGTGGCGGCCTGCTTTGTGGCGGTGGCCGCCTCGCTGCCTGCGGCCGCGCTGCCCTATAACCTGGGGCTGATCGTGGCCGGGATCGCCGGAATGGTAGCCGGCGCCCAGGCGGAATTGTGGCTGGAGCGGCAGAAGATCAAGGCGGAGGGCGTCAAATGAGCAGCATCCCTGCACCGGTTCTGTGGACCGTTATCATCGGGCTGGCGGCCGGCAGCTATGCCCTGCGGTTTGCCTTCATCGGCTTCATGGGCGGCAGACCCATCCCGGAATGGCTGATGCGGCACCTGCGCTATACCGCCGTCGCGATCATCCCGGCCCTGGTGGCGCCGCTGGTGGTCTGGCCTGCGCCGAACGGCGGGGAACCCAGCCTGATGCATTTTGCCGCTGCAGCCGCGACCTTTGCCGCAGGCTATCTGACCCGCAATGTGCTGATCGGCCTTGGCACAGGCGGGCTGTCGCTGCTGCTTTTGTACCTCGCGGCCTAGCACTCGCAGCCGGATCCGGCGGCGCGCATTGCCCGCGCCCGCGGCCTGATTCCGGGCGGGACTATTCCTCCGCGGCGCTCAGCGCGGCATCGCTCTTGGTGATGCCCGCCTGCAGGTCGGCGCTGTCGTTTTCGTAGTAGCGCTCTGTCTTCACGCCGGGCAGCTGGCCGAACTGGGCCGACAGCTTCTCCGGATAGAAGGTGCGGTCGAGGCTTTCGAACCCCGGCACCTGCTGCAGGATTCCGATGGTGGCCTGGGCACAGTAGGCGCCCGGCACGCGGCCGTTGGTGACCGCCAGCTGATAGGCTTTCTGCGCCTGCTCCGGCGTTACCTCGACGCGCTGCACCACCACATGGTAGGTGCTGCGGGCATGGGCGCCGCGGTAGGCTTTCTCGACCGCCGGTGTAATGCCGTAAAGGACGTCGTTCCGCTCTGGCACGGCCGAGGCGTAAAACGAGCCCGCCGGATCGAAGATCACCCGTTCCGAGGCATTGATCATCAGCGACGTATGGCCGCCCCGCCCGGTGCGATTGTTGATCATGGTGTAAAGGGTGAGCGTGGCCGGTCCAGGCTGGCGGTAGGCCACCCTGGCCAGCGTTTCGGCGTCCGCGTTGGGTTGCTGGGGCGCCGCGCAACCCGCAAGCGCCAGCATCACCGCGCCGAGGCAGAGCAGACTGCGCATCATTTCGTTCCGGGAATCAGGTGGCGAAAACGGCCAGGAACAGCGCGAGGAAGACCATCGCAATGCTGAAGCGGGTCACAAAGGTCAGGAAGCTGGAGTAGGTCTTCTCCTGAACGGTGGTGTCCATGGTGCCGTGCTGATGTTCAGCCATGTGGTTTATCCCTCAAATTCACGTGCATTTTTCCGCTGATTACCGGATTTGCCGCGCCCTGTCACCACGTCATTCGGGCGCATCCGGGGGAAATGCCCCCGCAAAACCGCCGAAACCCGGCCGGACAGCCGGCGCGGCGGCCCCTGCGGCGATTCGCGCCGTCCGGCGCCGGTCAGCCCTGCTGCAGATCCGAGGCCAGGCGGAAGCCGATCCGGTTGGGCGGCGCCTCCTCGCGCGCCTTGGGCACCGCGCGCAGCATAACGTTCAGCTGGCTGACATGCTGCACCAGCTGGGTCTTGGAGCCGCTGCCCTCGCTGCCGTAGAAGGTGATGATGTCGGGGTCGAAATAGCCCATTCCCTCGATCCTGAGCACACCGGTATTGCCGCCGGTGAAGCCCATCGCCACCTCGTGCTCGGCGTCCAGCTGCTGCTCGAAATTCTGGATGTAGAGGATCAGCCGCTCATAGGCCCAGCGCGCCGGGCTTTTGGCCGCGTCCGGCTTCTGCAGCTTCTCCGGCACCTTGCGCAGCCCCGCGCAGGTTTCGGGGTCGGAGTGGACTTCATGCACACAGGGCAGCACCGCCGCCTCTGCCGCCTCGGCGCTGGTTGAAATCTCGTCGCTCATGGTGCCTCCCCTGCCGCGGGGCGTGTCACCCCTTGCATTGATAAAGCCAGGCGCCGTCGTCTCGTTTCCAGCGGGACACCTGGCCGGTGTGGTACAGGTGATTTACATGGGCCACCGCCTCGACCAGTGCAAGCCCGTACTCGCCTTCGCCGATTGTGCGCTTGAACAGCGGCGCAAAGCAATCGGCGGCGGTGCGGGGCACGGAAAGGTGATCCATCAGCCGCTCCAGCGCGCCGTGGTGGTTGCCGATCAGCTGCTGCATCCTGAGCGGCAGGCGCGAGAACGGCAGCTTGTGGCCGCCCAGTGCCAGGTGATCAGGACGCGCCAGTTTCGCCAGCCGCTCGCAGGACTCCAGCCATTCGCCCAGCGGGTCGGCCATCGGTTCGGTCGCGTAAACGCCGATGTTGGGGCTGATGGTGGATAGGATCTGGTCGCCGGTGAGGACCAGATTGTCGTCGCGGCTCCAGAAGGTCGCGTGCTCCGGCGCGTGGCCGTTGCCGGTGTGCACATCCCAGTCGCGCCCGCCCATTCGGATCACATCGCCCTGCTTGATGCGTGTGAAGCCCAGCGGCATCGGGTGCACGGTGTCGGCAAAGTTGAAGGGCCGGTCATTCACGCGCTTCTCGTAGATTTCCGGCGCCATGCCGGCGCTTCGGTAATAGGCCAGGGTCTCCTCCGGCCAGACTTCCTGCACATCCAGGGTCAGCATGCGGGCAAACAGCCAGGCGGTTCGGGTGGTGACCAGTTCGGCGCCCTGCCCGCTTTGTAACCAGCCCGCGAGGCCGATGTGATCGGGGTGGTGGTGGGTGCCGACCACCCGCGTCACCGGCTTGCCCTTCAGTGGCCCCGCCATCAGACTGTCCCAGATCGCGCGGCTCTTGCGGGTGTTGAAGCCGGTGTCGACCACCGTCCAGCCGTCGCCATCGTCCAGCGCGTAGATGTTGACGTGATCCAGTTTCATCGGCAGCGGCTGGCGCATCCAAAGAACGCCCTCCGCCACCTCGATGGCTTCGCCATGCGCGGGCGGTTCTTCCCAGGGGGTGCGGGGGGAGACGTCGGGGATATCGGCCACGGTGTCAGCCTGCAAGTTCATCAAGGCTGAGCGCGAAGGTGCCTGCCGCGCCGGCCTGGGCGTGCGCCAGCAGCGCCGCATGCTCCGGCAGCATCCGGGTGATGTAAAACCGGGCCAGTTTCTCGCGCGCACCGCCCTGATCAGCCATTGCGGCAGCCAGGTGGTAATGGCCGCCGAGCACCCGGGCGAAGGCGCGCAGATACGGCACCGAGCCGGCAAAGCGGTCCTGCAGGTCCTGCTGCGCCACCAGCCATTCAGTCGCTTCGCGCAATGATTCGCAGGCCTGCCAGACAGCTTCCGCCATGTTCGGATGGGTGGCACGGGCGCGTTCGGCCTGCTCCTCGATCTCGTCGATCAGGGCAAAGGCCGTCTCGCCGCCGTCCATCATCTTGCGCGCCACCAGGTCCATCGACTGGATGCCGTTGGTGCCTTCGTAGATCGCCGTCACCCGCACGTCGCGGTAATACTGCGCGGCACCGGATTCCTCGATGAAGCCCATGCCGCCGAACACCTGCACTCCGGTTTCCGAAACCCGCATCCCGGTGTCGGTGCCGAAGGCCTTGGCGATCGGCGTCAGGAAGGCTGCGCGCGCGCCCCAGTCCCCGCTTCCGGTGGCGGTCTGCATGTCGATGGCGCGGGCGCAGGCCATCAGGATGGCGCGGGAGGCAAAGAGGTCCGCCTTCATTTCCATCAGCATCCGGCGCACGTCGGCGTGGTCGGCAATGAAGCCGCTAGCGGTCTTGCCCTGCTTGCGCTCCAGCGCATAGGCCAGCGCGTGCTGATAGGCGCCCTCGCCTGCGCCGACGCCCTGGCCGCCAACCCCAACGCGCGCGTTGTTCATCATTGTGAACATCGCGGCCATGCCGCCGTGCTCGGCCCCGACCAGCCAGCCGGTGGCGCCGTCGAACTGCATCACACAGGTGGGGGAGCCGTGCAGGCCCATCTTGTGCTCAAGGCTGACGACCTTCAGATCGTTTGCCTTGCCCGGGTTGCCGCCGGCGTCCGGCAGGTATTTAGGCACCAGGAACAGCGAAATCCCCTTGGTTCCCGGCACCCCGTCCGGCAGCCGTGCCAGCACCAGGTGGCAGACGTTGCTGCAGAAGTCGTTGTCACCCCACGAGATGAAAATCTTCTGGCCCGAGATGGCATAGGAGCCATCGCCGTTGGGCTCTGCCTTGGAGCTGAGAGCGCCGACATCGGAACCGGCCTGGGGTTCGGTCAGGTTCATGGTGCCGGACCATTCACCGGAGACCAGCTTGGGCAGAAAGATCTCCTTGATCGCGTCGGAGGCATGGTGCTCCAGCGCCTCGATCTGGCCCTGGCTCAGCAGCGGTGCCAGCTGCAGCGACAGGCAGGCGCCGGCCATCATTTCGTACACCGCGACGGCAACCGTCTGCGGCAGCCCCATGCCGCCGAATTCCTCTGCGGCGCTGATTCCGACCCAGCCGCCGTCCATGATGGCCTGATACCCTTCGGCGAATCCGGGCGAGGTCCTCAGCACGCCGTTTTCCAGATGCGCGGGATGCAGGTCGCCGCTGCGCTGCAGCGGGGCCATCACCTCGTCGCACAACTTGCCCGCCTCGGTCAGGATCGCGCTCACCATGTCGGGGGTTGCCTCTGCAAAGCGGTCTGTGGCCGGGATGCTGTCATATCCGACGACGTGGTTCAGCAGAAATTCATACTCGGAAACGGGGGCGCGGAAGGTCATGGGCGTCCTCTGGCGGGGGTTTCTGGGGCGTGCGGGCGCGGGCAGTCTTGGCTTCCCGGCGCTGGCCCATTATGGTCTGTGGCTTGTCCGATTACCTAATCGGACGCTTATTTCAATCAACCAAAACGCCGCGTCACCCGAAATGCCCCAGCAGAGCACTGAAATTCTTGCCGCAACGGCAGGCGGCATTGCCCGCGCCGCCCAGCTTCTGCGGGAGGGGCGGCTGGTCTCTTTCCCGACTGAGACCGTTTATGGCTTGGGCGCCGATGCCAGACAGGGCGAAGCGGTGGCGGCAATTTACGAGGCAAAGGGGCGGCCGTCTTTCAACCCGCTGATCGCGCATGTGCATTCGGCGGAGGCGGCGCGGCGCTATGTACAGTGGAATGACGTTGCGGAACAGCTGGCGGCCGCGTTCTGGCCCGGCCCGCTGACGCTTGTGCTGCCGCTGCGCGAGGGGCACGGGATTTCACCGCTGGTCACTGCCGGGCTGGACACCCTGGGTATTCGGGTGCCGGCGCATCCCACGGGCCAGGCACTGCTGAGAGAGCTGGACGGGCCGGTGGCGGCCCCCTCGGCGAACCCTTCCGGCAAGATCAGTCCGACAACAGCGGCACATGTGATCGCCGGGCTGGACGGGCGGATTGCGGCGATCCTGGATGACGGCGCCTGCGGCGTTGGCCTTGAGTCCACAATCATCGGGCTGGCAGGGTCGGAGGTGATGCTGCTGCGCCCGGGCGGGCTGGCTGCGGAGGAGATCGAGACGGTGCTGGGCCGCAAGCTGGTGCAGCGGGATGTGCATGATCCGCTTACCGCCCCGGGCCAGTTGCTGTCGCATTATGCCCCCGGCGCGCCGGTGCGGCTGAATGCGGAGGCGCCCGGCGAGGGCGAGCTGTTTCTCGGCTTCGGCCCGGTGGAATGCGACCTGAACCTGTCCGAAAGCGGTGATCTGGCGGAGGCCGCCGCGAACCTTTTCGGCCATCTCCACCGGCTGGATGCCCTAGGCAAACCGATCGCCGTTGCCCCGGTGCCGGAACACGGACTGGGCGAGGCAATCAACGACCGCTTGCACCGCGCCGCCGCACCGCGGGACTGAGCGCGAGGACCGCGGCAGCGCCGATCGCAAATGGGCGCCCGGCCCAAGGGTTTTGGGATTCACTGCGGAAAACCAGAAAATGCGCGGAAGCCTCCCCCCGTGCGGTTTTGGCTTACTGCGGTCAAGCGTGGCCGGCGCTGGCGGAGAGCGTCAGCGGATCAACCCCGAGGGTCTTCAGCGCCGCGCCCCATTTGCTGTCATCCGCGAGGCCGAATACCAGTTCCGGACTGGCCTCGGCGGTCAGCCAGCCGTTCATGGTGATTTCCGATTCCAGCTGCCCCGGCCCCCAGCCGGCATAGCCCAGCAGAACCAGCAGGTCCTGCGGCCCCTGCCCCTGGGCGATATCCTCCAGAATATCCAGCGTCGCGGTCATCGAAAAGCCGCCCGGCACCTTCAGCGAACTCACATCCGATTCGTAGTCCGGTGTGTGCAGCACGAAGCCGCGCTGGGTCTCCACCGGACCGCCAAAACGCACCGGCAGCGCCGAGGCCGCGCTTTCCTCGCCGCCCATGTCCAGTTGTTCCAGCAAATCGCCCAGCGCCACGCCGTCCGCGGGTTTGTTCACAATCAGGCCCATCGCGCCCTCCTCGCCGTGCGAGCACAGGAAGATCACCGAATGCTCGAACCTCGGGTCGCCGATACCAGGCATTGCAATCAAGAGCTTGCCAGTCAGATCCATGAATTTCCGTCTTTCTGCTGCCTCCCCCCACCATGACGCGCGCCCGCTTTCCGCGCAAGGGGCGCATCGGCGTAACCCCGCGCAGGCTCCGGCAAATTTGCCGCAAAGGCAGGCGGATGAAACGGCCATGACCGGATCGTGACTTGGCAAACCCGGCTGGCAGGCGCATTTATTCGGGCATGAGACAGACGCTGACCAAATCCGCTGCTGCCGCTGCGGCCCTGTTTGCAGTCGCGATGCCCGCCCCTGCCCTTTCTGGTGCCGCTGAGGGCGACATCGTGCGGATCGAGGTGCTTGATGGCGGCCTGACCCCGCGCGGCACCCATCTGGGCGCGCTGCGGATCACCCTGCAGCCGGGGTGGAAGACCTATTGGCGCGCGCCTGGCGATGCCGGCATCCCGCCAAGCTTTTCCTGGCGCGGCGCCCGCAATGTCGGAGAGCTGTCGATCATCTGGCCCGCGCCCGAGGTGTTCCTGACCTCCGGCTACCGCACCATCGGCTATCACGATCAGCTGGTGCTCCCGGTGGAGATCACGCCCGAAACCCCGGGCAAGCCGGTGCGCCTGAAAGGGCGGATGCAGCTGGGGGTGTGCAAGGATGTCTGCGTGCCGGCCGAACTGGAATTCGACCATCAGCTGGACAGCAGCGCGGGCCGCCACCCGGCGATTGCCGCTGCAATGGCCAGCCGCCCGTGGACCGCCAAAGAGGCTGGTGTGCGTGCGGCGTCCTGCAGCCTGCACCCCACGCAATACGGCATGACGGTCACCGCCCGCATCTCAATGCCCTCCGCCGGCGGCGAGGAGATTGCGGTGATCGAGCCGGGCAATCCCAGGCTATTTGCAGGCGAAACCAGCACCCGGCGTGAAGGCGGGCAGCTGGTGGCAGAGACCGAATTCCTGCCAGCGGACGGCAATAGCTATGCCATCGACCGCTCAAAACTGCGGATCACGGTGCTGGGAAAAAACCACGCGGTTGATATTCAGGGCTGCAGCGCCGGATGAGCGCGCCTGGCACCCTGGCCCGCCCGGTCCTGGGCGCCATTGCCGTGGTCTGCCGCCATATTGGCGGGCAGGATCAGGTGATCCTGGTGCAGCGCGGAAAGGAGCCGAATGCAGGCTGGTGGGGCTTTCCCGGCGGCCATGTGGAGATGGGTGAGACGGCGCTGCAGGCAGCGGCGCGCGAGCTGAAGGAAGAAACCGGCGTGACCGCACGGCCCTTGGAATATCTCACCAATGTCGACGTGATCTCCCGCGATGCGGCGGGCGCGCCGCGGCGGCAGTACCTGCTGACCGTGGTGCTCTGCGAGCACCTCAGCGGCGAACCGGCGCCTGATGATGACGCCGAACAGGCCGAGTGGATCCCGATTGCAGAGATCGAGGCCCGCGGGCTGCAGCTGCTGGATCAGGTCAGCGACGTTGCGCGGCTGGCTCAGGCCCGCTGGCGGGCGTTGAGCCGGTAGGTAATGCCGCCAGCAGCATAGGCGAGCAGCGCCAGCACCAAAGCGCCTGCAAGGAAGGCCAGCAGCCCCGCGCGCACCGGCTCCATCGCTGCAAGAGCGGGCAGCATCCGCAAGGCCGGGTGCAAAGCGCCGGTGGCCATGGCCCAGCCCAAAGTCAGCACCAGCCAGCCCAGCTGCGCCAGAGCCGTTCCCAGCACCAGCCAGCGCAGGCGCCCGGCCCCCTGCCGCAAGGCGCGGCGCAGAGATGTCAGCGGCCGCGACAGGTCGCGCTGCATCGCAACCAGCGCCGGGACCACCAGCAGCACCAGGAACATGCCGAAACCCAGGCCGTAGACCAGCGTGATCACCGTCGGTTTCAGGAACTGCGCCTGCTGGGAGCGCTCAAACAGCAGCGGCGCGAGCCCCAGCACCGTGGTCATGGTGGTCAGCATCACCGGGCGCAGCCGGTCTGCTGCCGCGTCGATGATGGAGGGGATCAGGCCGCGGTCTTCGGCATACTGGTCGATGGTGGTCACCAGCACGATGGAATCGTTGATAATGATCCCGGTCATCCCCAGCAGGCCCACCACGGTGAACATGCTCAGCGGCACCTCCCACATGTAGTGGCCCCATATTGTGCCCACCAGGCCGAACGGAATGATCGCCATCACCACCAGCGGCCGGGTCCAGCTGGCAAAGATCCAGGCCAGAATCAGATAGATGCCGGTAAGACAGAGGATCAGGCCGGTGGCAGCCTCCTGGAGGAATGTCTGCTCCTGCTCGGCCAGCCCGGACAGGCGCCATTCCACCTGCCGCTCGCTGGCGATCCTCGGCAGGATGTCGTTCTGCAGGGCCTGAGTGACAGCCTCGGCACGGGCCGGGTCATCCTCGGAGATGTCGCCGGTCACGCTGATCACTCGGATGCCGTTTTCACGCCGCACGGTGGAGAATCCGGTGCGCTGGGTGACGGAGACAATATCGGCGAGCGGCACATAGATGCCGCTCGGCGCCCGCATCAGGGTACGCTCCAGAAAGTCGGCGGTCAGTTCGTTTTCCGGCAGTTCCACCCGGATCGTGGCGCTGCGCGGCCCGTCCGGGTAGGTTGCCGCCTCAATGCCGTTGAGCCGCGCCCGGAGCGCCTGGCCCAAGCTGCCGATGGTGAAATTCAGCGCCTGCCCCTGCGGGGTAAGGTCGAGGATCACCTCTTCCTTGTCATAGGCCAGATTGTCCTCCACCGCGGAAACTTCCGGGAAGCGCAGCAACGCCGTCTTCAGATCCTCCGAAGCGTTCTTGAGCACCTGCACGCTGGGGCCCGAAAACTGCACATCCAACGCATCGCCGCCCGGCCCCGACCGCCAGCTGCGGAAAGAGACCGTTTCGGCCATCGGATGGCGCACCACCCGCTTCTGCAGTTCCGCGACGAAGGCAAAGCTGGAATAGGGACGCAGGTCTGCGTCGATCAGTTCAATCGAGATGCCGCCCAGGAGGTCAGTGTCCTTGGCTTCCACCCCGCTCAGGCCGCGGCCGGCGTTGCCGCCGACCTCCGCCATCACGAAATCCAGCGGATTGCGGCCATACCGTTCTTCGTATTCCGCGCCCAGCTCCTCTGTCGCGCGCTGCATTTCCCGCATCATCGCCAGGGTGTCGGCACGGGTTGCCCCCTCTGCCATGGCGAAGTTGCCGCTGACCGAGCCGCGCTCCGGCGCGTTGAAGAAACGCCATTGCACATCGCCGTTTATGAACAGTGCCGCCTGGCTGGCCAGCACCGCCAGGGCGCCTGCCAGGACCGCGTAACGGGCAGTGACGATGAGGCCCATCAGAGGGCGGAAAGCATGGTCGCGCAGCCAGCGGAAACCACGGTTCACCATCCGGTTGGGCCAGTCGTACCAGTGGTGCGCCCGGGCATGTGTCAGCGCGTGAGCCAGATGGTTGGGCAGGATCAGGAAGCATTCCACCAGCGACGCCGCCAGCACCGCAATCACGGTGAAGGGAATGTCACGGATCAATTCGCCAAAGCGCCCGCCCACCAGCGTCAGGCCGAAAAAGGCAATGATGGTCGTGAGCGTGGCGGCGAAGACCGGCATCGCCATGCGCCGGGCTGCATTTTCGGCCGCCTGGATGGGGCTTTCGCCCAGCCGCCGCACCCGGAAATCAGCGTGTTCCCCTACGACGATGGCATCGTCCACCACGATGCCCAGGGTGATAATCAGGCCAAACAGGCTGACCATGTTGATCGTGATTCCGGCGGCATACATCAGCGCCACGGCGGCGAACATCGAGGCCGGGATGCCCATCGCCACCCAGAAGGCGATGCGGGTGTTGAGGAACAGAAACAGCAGGCAAAGCACCAGGGCGAGGCCCATCAAGCCGTTGTCGACCAGCATGTCCAAGCGGTCGGTGATTGACTGCGCCCGGGTGCGGATCATCTGCGCTGTCACCCCTTGCGGCAGGCTTGCCTGCATCTGATCCACCACCTCCTGCACCTGGTGCTGCAGGCGGATGGCATTGCCCTGATCGGACCGGTCGATCCGGATCGACATCGCCGGATGTTCTCCAACGAAGTAGGCGCGGTCACGGTCGAAGCCCTCGATCCGGATCTGTGCCACGTCGGCGATGGTAAGCACCGATCCGTCGGGATTGGTGCGCAGAACAATGGCTGCCAGCTCCTCCGGTTTGCGTTTCTCGCTGCCGGTGCGGACCCGGGCATTGGCGCCGGTCACGTCGCCTGCTGGGGCGGCATCCACCTCTGCCGCGATGGCTTCGGCAATCTCGCGCATGGTGATGCCGTGGGTGATCAGCTTGGCCGTGGGCACCTCGACGATGGTTTCAGGCGCTGCAATGCCGCGGATAGTGGTGCGGGTGACGCCAGCCTCAAAGAGCCTTACCACCAGCTCATCAGCAAAGAGACCCAGCTGCGCCGCCGCGACCGGTCCGGAGATCACCACGTCTGTCACCCGGTCGCGCCAGGCGCCGCGGCGAACTTCCGGCTCCTCCGCCTCTTCCGGGAGCGTGGTGATGCCATCCACCGCCGTCTGCACATCGTCGGTTGCCTGCCCCATGTCGGAACCGGGCTCAAACTCCAGCGTCAGCGTGGCCCAGCCTTCGCGGGAAATGGAGGAGGTTTCCTCCACCCCGTCCACCGCCAGCAGCACCGGCTCCAGCACCTGCACGATCGCGCTGTCCACGTCCTCCGGCCCGGCCCCCTCCCATTCGACGGTAACGGTGACGCTCTCGACGATCACGTCCGGGAAGAACTGCGCCCGCATGTTGGGCATCGCTGCCGCGCCCAGCACCAGCATTATGACCAGCAGGAGGTTGGCTGCCGTGCGGTGGCGGGTGAAATAGCCGAACAGCCCGCGGGCTTGCCGGGGGAGCTCGCGGACCATCGCCCTCAGCCTCCCATCCGGGATTCGATACGGCTGACCAGTTGCGCAGGCACCTTGGCCTCAGCCAGCTGCTGCAGCATCTTGACCTTCATCTCTGAGGGCATCCGGCTGTTACGCTCCACCAGCGCCACAAGCCGGGCGCGGCGCTCGTCCGTCAGTTCGATCAGCTCCGGCAGAGCCTGCACCTCGGCCCCCTGGCGCAGCGGGCGCACCTTGATGCCTGCGCCCAGCAACGGCGTGCGCCCGGTAACGACCTCGCGCCCCTCCAGGCCCGAACCGCGGATCAGCACGTCGTCGCCCTGACGGCGCACCAGTTCGACCGGCAGCGCCTCCAGCCGGTCCTCAGCCCCCAGCAGCAGCACCGAGCCGTCGGCACCGAGAGCGGAAGCGGGAACCCTCGCCACCGCCCGGACCTCGGGCTCGGTCACATGAACCGTCACAAAATCCCCGGGCTTGAAGCCCGGCGCAGCGTCCAGGCTGGCATAGACCAGCCGCCCGGTCTGCCCGTCACCCGCCGCGCCGCTGGCGCGCGAGATCCGCCCGGTCGCGCTGAGGCCGGCGCCAGCGGCATCCAGCGACACCCTGACCGGGGCCTTGAGCAGCTGGCCGCCGCCATCCAGCAGCCGGGCATATTGCGCTGTAGAGACCCGGAACGCCACTTCCAGAAGGTCGGGGTCAACCAAATCCGCCAGTTTTTCATTGGCCGAAACAAGCCGTCCCTGCACCAGGCTGACCGCCTGCAGGGTGCCGTCGAAGCCCGCCCTGATGGTGGTATCCTCCAGGTCGCGGCGGGCCTCGCCCAGCGCGATCTCCGCCCTGGCCACCCGGGTTGCGGCCTGATCGGAGCGCGCCTCTGCCTGGCTGACCGCCTGGCGGTGCGAGATCACCGCCTGACGGGCCTGGACCGCCGCCAGTTCCGCGGTTTCCACCGTGGCTGCAGTACCGACTCCGCGCTCCTGCAAATCCACCTGCCGCTGAAAGGCGCGCTCGCGCAGCTGCGCCTGGTCCTGGGCCGCCTGCAGCTCGTCCTGCGCCAGAATAAGCGCCCGGCCCGCATCGCGTTCCTCGGCGCGGGCATCCATCATGTCGGCCTCGGCCCGGTCCAGCACAGCCTGCGCATCCGCCGGGTCAATCTGCACCAGCACCTCACCTGCCCGCACGGTGCCGCCTTCTTCGAAATCCTCAGAGAGCTGCACAACCCGGCCGCCGACGGCCGTCCGCAGTTCCAGGGTGCGGCGGCTGTCGACCCTGCCAAAGGCCGTAAGCTCCGGCGCAACGGTCTGCAGGTCCGCGGTGACCACGTTCACTGCAAACACCCGCTCGCGCACCGGCGGCACTTTGCGCTCGGCATTGAGCTGCGCCTCTATGGCGCCATAGATCATCTGCCCGGCATAGAGCAGCAGAGCCGCCGTCAGCGACGCAAGGAAAAGCCCCATCAAACTCTGACGCAAAAAGCGCATATCTCTCCCTTCCGGTGGCGGCTGCTGCCGGGGCCGCTCATGGCCGGCCAAAAGCGCAAATGCCTTGTCCCCGCATGAAAATATAGAATTTTCGCGCGGGTTTGCGAGGTTACACGCCGCGCGCGCTCACTTCCGGCGCAGATGTTCGTCCAATCTGGGCATGATTTCCACGAAATTGCAGGGCCGGTGGCGGTAATCGAGCTGTTTTGACAGGATCTCATCCCAGCCATCCTTGCAGGCGCCAGGGCTGCCGGGCAGCGCAAACAGGTACGTTCCGCCTGCGACGCCGCCCGTGGCGCGCGACTGCACCGCACTGGTGCCGATCTTCTGCATCGAAACCCAAGTGAAGACGGTTCCGAAGGCCTCGATTTCCTTCTCATAGACGTCGCGGTGCGCCTCCACCGTCACATCGCGGCCGGTCAGGCCGGTGCCGCCGGTGGAGATCACCACATCCACCTTGGGGTCGGCGATCCAGGCGCGCAGCTGGCCGGCAATCTCTGCCCGCTCATCCGGGATGATCCTGCGATCGGCCAGCGTATGGCCTGCGTCGCGCAGCCGGTCCACCAGTACCTGGCCGGAACGGTCGTCCTCCATTTTCCGGGAATCCGATACCGTCAGCACCGCAATGCGGACCGGGATGAATTCCTTGCTTTCGTCAATCCGGGACATCTAGGCCTTCTCCAAAACCGCCAGCCGCACGGCCAGCCCTGCAAAAATTCCGGCCGACACCCGGCCCAGCCAGCGCGCGAACACCGGCGAGCCTGTCAGCTGCCGGCCCGCCTGGCCCGCAAAAACACCCACCAGCCCGTTGATGAAAAACCCGCCCGCAGACAGGATCAGCCCGAAGGCCAGGAATTGCGCCAGCACCGGCCCGGCCTCCGGCTTCACGAATTGCGGCACGAAGGCGAGCACGAACAGGATCACCTTGGGGTTCGTCAGGTTGACAAGAAATCCGGAGCGGAACGCCTGACGGGCAGGAACCGCAGGCGCATCCGGCCTGACCGGCCCGCTGCGCAAGGCCCCCCAGGCCAGATACAGCAGATAGGCCACACCGACCCAGCGGATCACGGCGAACAGCGCAGGCATTGCAGCGACCACCGCCCCCAGCCCGAGGCCGGCCGCCGTCACATGGACCATGCTGCCCGCCGAGATCCCGGCACTGGCCGCCACCGCCGCCCCGCGCCCGGACCTCAGGCCCTGGCCCAGGCAAAACATCATGTCCGCGCCCGGCGTCAGGTTCAGCGCCAAGGCCGCCGGGATGAAGGCAAGCAAGGTCACGGCATCAATCACGGCTCCACCTCGAACCAGTTCACCCCGGGACCAAGATTGGCGACCTGAGTTTTCCCAAGTTGGCCGCGGAAGCCCCAGCAATCATGCACGTGGCCGCAGAGCAGCAGCTGCGGCTGGATCCTCTCTGCTGCGGCCCGGACCGCGGTGGAGCCAACAGAGAGCCCGCCCGAAGTCACGTCTCCCAGCCCCTTGGGCGGTGAATGGGAAATCAGGATGTCGGCATGATCGCAGGCCGCCAGCATCGCCGCTGCCTGCACCTCGCTCAGATCGCATGACCAGCTGCCAAAGGGCGTCTCCGGCACCCCGCAGCCCAGCCCGAAAAGGCGAAGGCCTTCGAAGTCCCGGCCCTCGCCGTGCAGCACGGCGGTATTGGCAAATCCCGCGGCGCGCAGCTCCTGCGCGCTTTCACCGTTACCGGGGACCGCCACCATAGGCGCCTTCAGCCCGGCCAGCATCGCCACAGCACTGTCCAGCCCCATCCGCATATTGCAAAAATCGCCCGCACCGATCACCAGATCCGCGCCGGCACTGGCAGCGACGATATCCGCCGCATGGGAGGCAGAGAGATGCAGATCGGAGAATGCCAGAATTTTCATGGGCTACCTCAGGACAAGCTCCCCAGACGCGCCTTCAGCTCCAGCAGGTCGGCCCAGGCCAGCCGCTTCTGCTGCGGCTGGCGCAACAAATAGGCCGGGTGGAACATCGGGATGACCGGTTTCGTCCAGGCCTGATCCCATTGCCCGCGCAGCCGGGTGATGCCGCGTTTGCCAAGCACCGCCTGACAGCTGATATTGCCCATCAGCACAAGGATGTCCGGCTCGGCCAGCGCCACATGCCGCTCCAGAAAAGGCGTCAGCATGGCAATCTCGGCGGGCAACGGGTCGCGGTTCTGCGGCGGCCGCCAGGGCAGCACGTTGGTGATATAGACGTTTTCCGCGCGGCTGAGGCCGATCGCCTCCAGCATCTTGTCCAGAAGCTGCCCGGCGCGGCCCACGAAGGGTTTGCCCTGCAGATCCTCATCGCGGCCCGGAGCCTCGCCGATGATCATCACCCGCGCGCCGGCCTGGCCGTCGGAGAACACCAGGTTACGGGCGCCGCGCTTCAGGTCGCAGTGGCTGAAGCCGTCCATCGCATCGCGCAAGGCAGGCAGGGAGGCTGCGCCCCTGGCGGCCTTCTGGGCCACCTCGGCCGGGTTCACGTCCTTGGGCTTGGGCGGCGGTGCGGGGGCAGCGCCCGGTTTCGGCTTGGGCGCGGCCTGTTCCAGCGCATAGCGGTCGACCGGTTCGTCGCACAGCGCCTCGGTGGCGCCAAGCTCTGCCTGCCACTCCAACAGCGCCCGGGCGCTCCAGTAATCCAATGCCGATTCCATGCGCCCAAGCTACTCCGCCCAGCCGGCAAGCGGAACACCTCTCCGCCGCCATGCCGCAGATTCAAGCCTTTCATCTTTCAGAAAATACTCCGGGGAGCGCGAGGGGCCGGCCCCTCGCCTGCTCTGCCTTGCCGCATCCGCCCGCCCCGCCTATAAGAACCGGCAAATCAAGCGGAGCCGCCCCATATGTCCTTCGAACACCGCCACCTGCTTGGCATCGAACCGCTGAAGCCGCATGAGATCACCGCGATCCTCGACCTGGCCGACGACTATGTGGCGCTGAACCGCCGCCCGGAAAAGCACTCCGACGTGCTGGCGGGCCTTACCCAGATCAACATGTTCTTTGAGAACTCCACCCGCACCCAGGCCAGTTTCGAGCTGGCGGGCAAGCGGCTGGGCGCGGATGTGATGAACATGGCGATGCAGGCCTCCTCGATCAAGAAGGGCGAGACGCTGATCGACACCGCGATGACGCTGAACGCGATGCACCCGGATCTTTTGGTCGTGCGCCATCCGCATTCCGGTGCGGTGGACCTCTTGGCGCAGAAGGTGAACTGCGCTGTGCTGAACGCGGGCGACGGCAAGCATGAGCACCCGACACAGGCGTTGCTGGACGCGCTGACCATCCGCCGCTCGAAGGGCCGTCTGCACCGGCTGAACATCGCGATCTGCGGCGACATTGCCCATTCCCGCGTGGCGCGGTCGAACCTGATCCTTCTGGGCAAGATGGAAAACCGCATCCGCCTGATCGGCCCGCCGACGCTGGTGCCCGGCCAGTTCGCCGAGTTCGGCGCCGAGATCTATGACGACATGCGCGAAGGACTAAAGGACGTCGATGTCGTGATGATGCTGCGGCTTCAGAAAGAGCGGATGGACGGCGGTTTCATTCCGTCCGAGCGCGAGTATTACCACCGCTATGGCCTCGACGCCGAAAAGCTGGCACTGGCCAAGCCCGACGCCATCGTCATGCACCCCGGCCCGATGAACCGCGGCGTGGAAATCGACGGCACGCTCGCCGATGACATCAACCGCTCGGTCATTCAGGAGCAGGTGGAAATGGGTGTCGCGGTGCGGATGGCGGCGATGGACCTGCTGGCCCGCAACCTGCGCGCCGAACGCCAGGCCATGGCCGGATGAGCGGCGTGGAGGGCGTGATCCATATCCCGGCGGGCGAGCGCGGTGTGATCCGGCTGTTTGCGCTGGACATGCGGCCCGAGCAGGCGGCGTTCCTGAAGGAACCCGGCGCGCTGGCGCAGGTCCTGGGGATCGAGGCGCTCGACATGGACCAGGTGGAGGTCTTCCCGGTCTCCGACCTGGAGGACATCGGCCTGACCGGCTACCTGACTGAGGGCTGCGGCGTGCCGCGGGCGCAGGTCGAAGAAGACCGCGCGATGCTGCAGGCGCTGGAGGGCCACGTGCTGCTGATCCGCTCGCGCGCTTTTGAAGGCAAGGAAACGCGGCTGACCCCGGCGGATCAGATCAAACTGATCGGGACCTATGGCGAGCGGCGGACCAATTGGAGCGCGCCGCCCGAAACCGCCGAGAGCGCCAAGCCCTATTCCGCTCCGAAACTGCCGCCGCGCACGGCGCGGTCGCAGGCCCGCCGCATCGGTGCGGGGCTGTTTGCCGTGGTGATGCTGCTGATTGCACTGCTGATCTGGGTGCTCGTGACCTGATGGCGGCACAGGAGATCAGACCGGACCGCGGCGCCTATGTCCGCGCCCACGCCTGGATGGCGGCCATCGGCATGGGCGGCGCCATGGCGGTGCTGTGGATCATCGACAGCCCGCACATCTGGACCGGCGCCATCGGCGGGCTGGCCGCCATCGGCTTGCGCGGCTGGTACATGGCCAGCGAGGAGCTGGCGGCGGTCTGGATCCTGACCCGGGAGTCTTTCTCGGGGCCCGCGGGGCGTTCGGTTCCGGTCACGCAAATCGAAGCTGTCAAAACCATGGGCAGCTATGTGCAGGTGGTCACCAAGGGCGGCGACAAGCACCTTATCAAATACCAGGCCGACCCGGCCGCGACCCTCAACGCAATCGAAAGAGCCAAGGCATGAGCACTCTCTTCACCAACGCCCGCCTGATCGACCCGGAGGGTGGCAGCGATACACCGGGCATGGTGCTGGTCCAAAACGGGCGGATCGCTGCGGTCGAAAAGAACGTCACAGATCCTGACCAGTTGTTTCGCGCGCGAAACATCAGGTCAGAAGATGTGACCCATATCGACTGCGGCGGCAAATGCCTGGCGCCGGGGATTGTGGATATCGGCGTCAAGGTGTGCGAACCGGGCGAGCGGCACAAGGAAAGCTATAAATCCGCGGGGCTTGCGGCAGCCGCAGGCGGGGTCACCACCATCGTGACCCGCCCGGACACCGCGCCTGCGATCGACAGCCCGGAGACGCTGGAATTCGTCACTCGCCGCGCCCAGGCCGATGCGCCGGTCAACGTCTTGCCGATGGCGGCGCTGACCAAGGGGCGTGAGGGCCGCGAGATGACCGAGATCGGCTTCCTGATGGATGCCGGCGCGGTGGCGTTTTCCGACTGCGACCACGTGGTCAGCAACACCAAGGTGTTCCAGCGGGCGCTGACCTATGCCCGCTCCTGCGGCGCGTTGGTCATTGCCCACCCGCAGGAGCCGGTTCTGAGCAAGGGCGCGGCCGCCACCAGCGGCAAGTTTGCGGCACTCTACGGCCTGCCCGCAGTGTCGCCGATGGCAGAGCGGATGGGGCTGGACCGGGATATTGCTTTGCTGGAAATGACCGGCGCGAAGTACCACGCCGACCAGATTACGACAGCACGCGCCCTGCCCGCGCTGGAACGGGCCAAGGCCAACGGGCTCGACATTACCGCGGGCACCTCAATCCACCACCTGACGCTGAATGAGCTGGACGTTGCGGGCTACCGCAGCTTCTTCAAGGTGAAGCCGCCGCTGCGCTCGGAAGACGACCGGCTGGCAGTGGTCGAGGCGGTGCGTTCGGGGCTGATCGATATCATCTCCTCGATGCACACGCCGCAAGACGAGGAAAGCAAGCGCCTGCCGTTCGAGGAAGCCGCAGCCGGTGCGGTGGCGCTGGAGACGCTGCTTCCGGCAGCGCTGCGATTGTACCATGCGGAACTGCTGGACCTGCCGACGCTGTTCCGCGCCATGGCGCTGAACCCGGCCAGACGGCTGGGGCTGGAGAGCGGCCGCCTGGCGGCGGGCGCGCCCGCTGATCTGGTGCTGTTCGATGCCGATGTGCCCTTTGTGCTGGACCGTTTCAAGCTGCGCTCGAAATCGCAGAACACGCCTTATGACGGCCAGCGGGTGCAGGGCCGGGTCGAAGCAACCTATGTGGCCGGTGAGCCCGTCTACCGGAGGGACTGATGCCTGTTCTCGAAAGCTCTGCTGCCGTTCTGTTTCTATGGGCGGTGATCGGCTACGGCCTGGGCTCGGTCCCGTTTGGCATGGTTGTCACCAGGATCTTCGGGCTCGGCAACCTGCGGGAAATCGGTTCCGGCAATATCGGCACCACCAACGTGCTGCGCACCGGCAGCAAGGCCGCCGCAGCACTGACACTGCTTCTGGATGGCGGCAAGGGCGCGGCGGCGGTGCTGCTGGCCCGCTTTTTGGCCGGCGAAGATGCGGCGCAGGCGGCGGGGCTGATGGCCTTCCTTGGCCATTGCTTTCCGGTCTGGCTGGGCTTCAAGGGCGGCAAAGGCGTGGCCACATTCCTGGGGCTGATGCTGGCGCTGGCATGGCCGGTGGGTATTGCCTGCTGCCTGACCTGGCTGGCGGCAGCTGCGGTCAGCCGGATTTCCTCGATGGGGGCGCTGGTTTCAGCCGCGTCCGGCGCAGTCTGGGCAATGCTGCTCGGATATCAGCCGGTTGCGGTACTGGCGGCACTGCTGGCGGTGGTGGTCTACATCCGCCATTCCGCCAATATTGCGCGGCTGCGGGCGGGCACCGAACCGCGGATCGGCCAAAAGTGACACCGGAGGAACTGCAGGCCTTTCTTGCAGCTTTTGACGCCCTGCCGCTGGGCGCCTTCACAGGGAAAGCTGGTGGGCGGCGCTATGCCGCGGTCCGCCTGGATCTGGCCGAAGGCAAGGCTCAGAAACTTCTGGCGCGGGAGCTGGGCAGCACGGACTGTATCAGTCTGAACCTCTACCGTCTGGCCTCCGGTGCGCGTCTTAAACCCTGCGAGATGCCCGCGGAAAAGGTAGTCCGCTTCGTACTGTCGCTGCAGGTCACGGAATGAGCCGTTCCAGCGCGCGGCCGTTGGACCAGGTGCCATGCAGCTCGCCATCGGGCATCCGCACGTAGACCACCGGGTAGGTATCGCCCCAGTTGACCCAGACCACATCGCCGTTGCGGGTGCCGGTCCCGGCATAAGTCTGGCTGCCGACCTGCCAGTTCATCTCGATGGCGCCTCCGTTGTCGCGGATCTGCACCGTGCCGGCATAAGCGCTACCGTCGGGGTTGCGCCCCTCGGCGCGGTAGCTGCCGCTGATGCTTTGGGCTGCGGCCGCCCCGGCAAAGGCTGCGGCCGTCAAAAGGCCACCCAGAATTGCGCGGCGGATGGGAAATAGGCGTGTCATACAAGTCTCCAGCTAGCCTGCCCTCACTCTGACCGCATCTGTGCAACCTGTCACCCTTTCTGCGCGGCAATGCACAGCCAGCTGCCGCCCCGCGCACATTCAATTTGAGTTGCTTTGAATGTGATCGCCCGGCTCTCCACATCGGTTCCGTGACCCGCAGCATACCGCGGCACACATGGTGAAACGCCGGCCGGGCAAGCATTTGGGAACGCCGCGGCCGGGATTTGAAAGGACGGGACCATGAACAAAGTAAAGGCACTGATCAGCGGTGTGGCTCTGTCGGTTGCGATGGCAACCTCGGCACTGGCGGCGGGCGTTGAAATCAACGCATCCTCCACCGGCCTGGCCATGCAGGGCTATGACCCGGTCGCATATTTCACGGACGGTGCCCCCACCAAGGGCAGCTACAAAATCACTTCCATTTACAATGACGCAACCTACCGCTTTGCCACGGAAGAGCACAAAGCGGCGTTTGAAAAGAATCCCGAAGCCTATGTGCCGGCCTACGGCGGCTATTGCGCCTTCGGCACTGCGATGGGCTTCAAGTTCGACGGCGATCCGAACCACTGGAAGATCGTCGACAACACCCTGTACCTGAACCTGTCGCAGGACATTCAGGACCGCTGGGAAGGCGACATTCCGGGCTTCATCCAGAATGCCAACGCCAACTGGACCGATATTGCGGACAAAGACCCGGCGGAGCTGCAGACGCAGTAGGCCTGAGGCCTCCACTCACGTGCAAACAACCGGCGGCAGGGCAATCTGCCGCCGGTTTCTTAAATAAAAAAGGCCGCGCCCGGAGCGCGGCCTCTTTCGTCTGTAGTCAGTAGGCGAATTCGCTGTAAATGCGGGAGAGATCCCCCTCCCAGGCGCCGTTGTAGCGCTCCATCAGCTCATCCGCGGGGACCTTGCCGGTTTCCAGGCTGTCCTTCAGCGCGTTCAGGAAATGGGTTTCGTCCGGCACCAGACCGCCAGCGCCGGGGCGCGCGCGCGCCTTGAGGCCGCCTTCGGAGATCGCGACCGTCTCGCGGGCCAGCTCGTGCATGCTGATGCCGTTCACCTTGGCCTGCAGCCCCTGTTCCGAGGCGGCGACGCGCAGGGCGTCGCGGGTTTCCGCGTCCCAGCCCTTGACCAGGTCCCAGGCCGCGTCCAGCGCGGTCTGATCATAGGTGAGCCCCACCCAGAAGGCCGGCAGCGCACAGAGGCGGCGCCAGGGGCCGCCGTCGGCGCCGCGCATCTCGATGAATTTCTTGATGCGCGCCTCGGGGAAGATGGTGGTCAGGTGGTCGGCCCAATCGCTGAGCGTTGGGGTTTCGCCGGGCAGCGCAGGCAGCTCGCCCTTGAGAAAGTCGCGGAAGGACATGCCGAGCGCGTTGATGTATTCGCCGTTGCGGTAGACGAAATACATCGGCACATCGAGGGCGTATTGCACCCAGGCCTCGAACCCGAAGCCCTCCTCGAACACAAACGGCAGCATGCCGGTCCGATCGGCGTCCAGCGAGCGCCAGACGCGGGCGCGCCAGGACTTGTGGCCGTTGGGCCGGCCGTCCAAGAAAGGGGAGTTGGCAAACAGCGCCGTTGCGACCGGCTGCAGTGCCAGCGCCACCCGCAGCTTCTGCACCATGTCTGCCTCGGAGGAAAAATCGAGGTTCACCTGCACGGTGCAGGTGCGGCGCATCATGGTGGTGCCCATGGTGCCGACTTCCTGCATGTAGCCGTCCATCAGCTTATAGCGGCCCTTGGGCATCAGCGGCATGTCTTCATGGCGCCACACAGGGGCGGCGCCCAGGCCGATGAATCCGACGCCGATCTTGTCGGCGATGTCCTTGACGTCGCGCAGGTGGGCGTTCACCTCGTCGCAGGTCTCGTGGATGGTTTCCAGCGGCGCGCCGGACAGTTCCAGCTGGCCGCCCGGCTCCAGGCTGATGTTGGCGCCGTCCTTGGTCAGACCGATCAGGTTGCCGCCTTCAGTCAGCGGCGCCCAGCCGTGGCCGTCGCGCAGGCCCTCAAGCACTGCCTGGATGGAGCGCTCGCCGGCATAGGGAAGCGGCTTCAGCGTGTCCTTGCAGAAGCCGAACTTCTCGTGCTCGGTGCCGATGCGCCAGTCTTCCTTGGGTTTGCAGCCGTCGGCAAGATACTGGGCAAGCTGCTCGTGGCGTTCGATCGGCCCGCCGCCGGACTGGGGAATGGACATGCCTGGCACTCCGTCCTGTTAGATCTGTCTTGAAGGGTCAGTCGTGGGCGGAATCGCCGCCGGTGTCAATGCAGGCGCTGATGTTCCGGGCGGCTGGCGGCACGCTCCCAAATCACGACCTGGTGAGGGCCCCGGCGGCGCAGCTCCGCCAGCATCCGCTCAGTCTTGAGGCCCGGGAGGGCGGCAAAGACATCAAACAGCGCCTCATAACCTTCCGCATTCACCGGGATTGCCAGCGGCGGCTGGCCGGGCTGCTCCAGCAGCCAGTGCGGCGGCTTGGAAGTGTGATCCAGCGCCAGCCGCTCCAGTTCCGAGGCCGCAACCGCACCGCCGGTGAGCGGCCCGAAATAGGCGATCTGCCCTTCATCCACCTGCACCACGCCAGGGCCGCCGGTGCCGCGCCGGAACCGCATCCGCTGGGCGCCGATCACTGCGGTCACCAGCCCGGTGGCAACCAGAGCCCAGCCGCTGATCGCAGTAAAGCCAGCCGAGGAAAACGCCCATTTCAGCCCCAGCAGGAACATCAGGGCAGCGGCCAGAACCTCGCGCCATTGCCACAGCGCGTCGCGGGCTTCGGGGCGGATGAAACTCATGTGTTTCGCCTCATAAAAACGTCTGGCAGGCGGTACGGCCTGCCGTGCCCTCCTTACTTGTGGGGTCAGGGCGGCGGATGCAATGGCGGCCACGCCGATTGCAGGCTGCGTGGGCGGTTTCTGCACCGCCGGCTGCCGCTGACGCACACGAAAAGGTTAACCGAAAATGGTTTCCAAACCGTGACCGGAGACATGGCCCCGCTTTTACCAGTCCCCCAGCGCCTGCTGCCATAGGGTCATGGCGGCCACGGCTGCGGTGTCCGCGCGCAAAATGCGGGGGCCGAGGCTGACCACATGGGATTGCGGCAGCGCGTGAAGGCGTTTGCGCTCCGCCTCGGAAAAGCCGCCTTCCGGACCGATCAGAATGGCCCATGGGGCGACTTTCTGCGTCTCCGCGGCCAGTTGCAGCGCATTGCCCACCTCAGCCTCATCGCAGAACATCAGCTGCCGCTCGGCGGGCCACAGGTCCAGGAGGCGCGGGAGTTTCTGCAAATCCGCCACCTCCGGCACATAGGTGCCGCCGCATTGCTCTGCCGCCTCGACCGCATGAGCCTGCAGCCGGTCCTGGCGGATGCGTTCGGAATTGGTGAACTCGGTCTGCACCGGCAGGATGCGGGCGGCGCCCATCTCCGCCGCCTTTTCGACAATGAAATCGGTGCGCGCCTTCTTGATCGGGGCAAACATCAGCCACAGGTCCGGCGGCAGCTGCAGGGGCTTCGTCTGCTCCAGGCAGACCAGCGTGCCGCCGCGTTTGCCGGCTTCAGCAACCTCGGCCAGCCACTCGCCATCCTGGCCGTTGAACAGCGCCACATAGGCGCCAACAGACAGCCGCATCACCCCGAACAGGTAATGCGCCTGATCACGATCCAAGGGAACCGATTGCCCTGCCCCCAAAGGGTGCTCTACATACAGTCTGATTTTTGCACTCATGGGGTCCTACATATGCAAGGCCAGAAGCCAGCGCCAGAGGGTCAGGTCGCGGATGCGGTCAAGGGAAACTGGGTCGACACATATGCGCCGGAATGGACGCGGCCCTACCTGCGCCTCAGCCGCGCCGACCGTCCGATCGGCACCTGGCTGTTGCTGATCCCCTGCTGGTGGGGGCTGGCACTGGCGATCCTCGCGGATCAAAGCCCGCGCTGGAGCGACCTTTGGATTGCCATCGGCTGCGCGGCCGGCGCCTGGCTGATGCGCGGGGCCGGTTGCACCTGGAACGACATCACCGACCGCAACTTCGACGGCCAGGTGGAGCGCACCCGCTCGCGCCCGATCCCCTCGGGCCAAGTGACGGTCAAGGGCGCGCTGGCCTGGATGGGGCTGCAGTGCCTGGCTGGGCTTGCAATCCTGCTGACTTTCAACCAGGCGGCCATTGCCATGGGCATCCTGTCGCTGCTGCCGGTGGCGGTCTATCCCTTTGCCAAGCGGTTCACCTGGTGGCCGCAGGTGTTCCTCGGCCTCGCCTTCAACTGGGGCGCCATGCTGGCTTGGGTGGCGCACACCGGATCCATGGGATGGCCACCGGTGCTGCTGTATCTGGCGGGCATCGCCTGGACACTGTTCTATGACACCATCTATGCCCATCAGGACACCGAGGATGACGCGCTGATCGGCGTGAAATCCACCGCCCGGCTATTCGGCAGCCAAACACCAATGTGGCTGCGCCGCTTCATCGTTGCCTTCGTCTGCCTGATGGCGATGGCAGTGATCGGAGCGATGCTGGAGAGCGCCTCAGTGCTGGCGCTGGTGCTGGCCCTGGCCGCCCCTTGGGCGATGGGCTGGCACATGACCTGGCAGTTGCGCGCCTTTGACGCGGAAAACAATGCCCGGCTGCTGCAGCTGTTCCGGCTCAACCGCGATACCGGCCTGATCCCGCTGATCTTCTTTGCGCTCGCCATGTTCGTGTGATTGAACCGCCGCGCCCGGCAGGGTATGAGCCACTAACTGACCAAGGGAAATTGCCGCCATATGCGCTTGTCCTCTCTGCTGATCCCAGGCCTGGCTTTCACAGCCGCCGCAGGGCTGAGCCTTGTTGCCGCCGGTTTTACCGTCACCGCAGTTGAGCGCAGCACCGAAACCGGGGTGCGCCAGACACTTGACCGTGCCGGGCACACCTGGGCGGAAGTCACCGCGGACGGGCTTCAGGTGCTGCTGGAAGGCACGGCGCCCGACGAAGCAACCCGGTTTTCGGTGATTTCCCTGGTTGGCGGCGTGGTGGATGCGGCCCGGATCATCGACGGGATGGAGGTTCCCCCGGCCAAGGGCCTGGCACCGCCGCGGTTTTCCGCGGAAATCCTGCGCAATGACAGCGGCATCTCTATTATCGGGCTGATCCCGGCAGGCTCCGGCCGCGCAGCGATGGTCAAGCAGCTGAACGCCCTGGCAGGGGAAGGCAGCGTCGCGGACCTTCTGGAAACCGCCAAATATGCCAAGCCCGAGGGCTGGCAGCAGGCGCTGGATTTTGCCGTCGAGGCGTTGAAGCTGTTGCCGCGCGCCAAGATTTCGGTGGAAGCCGGCGAGGTATCCATCACCGCAATTTCCGGCAGTGAAGAGGCCAAGCACCGGCTGGAAGAGCAGCTGGGCCGGCTGGCGCCTCCGGGGCTGCGTTTAGCGATGGACATTGCGGCGCCGCGTCCGGTGATTACCCCCTTCACCCTGCGCTTCCTGCTGGAGGAAGGCGGCGCCCAGTTCGATGCCTGCTCCGCCGAGAGCGAGGAAAGCCGCAAACGCATTCTTGCTGCGGCCCGCAAGGCCGGGCTGGAGGGGGAGGCCGATTGCGTGATTGGCATGGGCGTGCCCTCGCCGAACTGGGCCCGCGCGGCGGAATTGAGCATCGCCAGCCTTGCGGAGCTTGGCGGCGGCTCCGTCACCATTGCCAATGCCGATATTACTCTGGTGGCCGCAGAAGGCACCGCCAGCGGCACTTTCGACCACGTGGTGGGCGAACTGGAAAGCGCCCTGCCCAGAGTCTTTGCCTTGCACGCGGTGCTGCCGGTGCCCGAATCCAGCGCCACCGCCGGGCCGCCGGAGTTCACCGCTACCCTTAGCCCAGAAGGCCAGGTGCAGCTGCGCGGCCGGCTGAGCGACGCTGCCCTGCGCACGGTGGCCGACAGCTATGCCAAGGCTCGCTTCGGCTCGGCCAATGTGCACACCGCCACCCGCGTCGTCGCCGACCTGCCCCCTGATTGGCCGGTTCGGGTGCTGGCCGGACTGGAGGCGCTGTCTTACCTGCAGCGCGGCTCGGTGACGGTAACACCGGAAAACCTGGAACTGCGCGGCATGAGCTACCGCAAGGATGCGCTCGCTGAGATCGCCCGTTTCCTGTCGGCCAAGCTGGGTGAGGCGGAGACCTACGGCCTCGACATCACTTACGAGGAACCGCCTGCACCCAAGGACCAGCCGATCGCGCCTGAACTCTGCGAGGCGCAGCTTGCCAGTGCCCAAGCCGAATCAAAGATCACCTTTGAACCCGGATCCGCCACCATTGCCGCGGAAAGCGCCGGCACCATGGACCGTATCGCTGAAGTTCTGGCCAACTGCGGCCCGGTGCGGCTGGAGATTCAGGGCCACACCGACAGCCAGGGGCGCGAAGTGATGAACCAGAACCTGAGCCAGGCAAGGGCGCAATCGGTGCTGAACGAACTGCGCGCGCGCCGGGTTGTAACCTCGACCTTCGCCGCTAAGGGCTATGGCGAGAGCGAGCCGATTGCCGACAATGGCACCGAAGAAGGCCGCGAGGCCAACCGCCGCATCGAGTTCAAGCTGGTCCGCCCTGCAGAGCAGGAGGAAGCGGATATCGAGGATACCGGCGGGACCGCCGGCAGCGCTGAGGACGCACAGGAGACTACAGAGGAATGAACAGGACCGAGTTCATCATCACCACCGCGATCATCCTGTTTGCGGCCTTTGCCATGGGCTGGTTTGCCAATTGGCTGGTGCACCGCTTCACCCGTGTGCGTCAAAGCGATGTGGCCGATCTCGACCGGATGAGCCAGGAGCTGCATGAGGCGGAAGAGACGCGCGATCAGGCAATCACGTATTTGCAGCAGCGCGAGGCGGAACTGACCAACCAGCTGACCCAGACCGAGGCAGAGCTGCGCGCGGCGATGGATGGCCTGCGCGAGGCCCGCCGCGAGGCCGAAGAGCTGCGCAGCCAGATCCCGCATTAGGCAGACGCGCTGAGCGGCGCGCTCCCGCGCCTGAAACCCACGCTGGTTGCGCCACAGCCTTGGGCATGGCACCGCGCCAGCGCGCGGTGCGGGCCTCATTTAACCACCGGCGGGTCAAGGAGTCCGCAGGCCCCGCGCAGCGGCTTCCTCTTGATGCGCAACTCTAAAAACTTGCGTTGGACCTGACCGGGCAAACCTGCCCGTTCAGGCCTTCTCCACAGAAGAAGACGCCGCGCGTAAGCGCGGCGCCGGGCCCAACAGGCGGAAATCATCTGTGATGATTGAACATCTGGCGGGAGCTCCCTGCCGCGGTTTCACCAGCGTTTCAGAGCGTCTTCGTCGGCAACTTTGGCCGCCACCCAGTCCGACCCTCCGCCGGCCAGGATTTCCTTTTTCCAGAAGGGGGCGCGCGATTTCAGATAGTCCATCAGATATTCCGCCGCCTCAAACGCGTCCTTGCGGTGGCGGGCAGCTGTAGCGACCATCATGATGCGCTCACCCGGGGCCAAGCGGCCGTGGCGGTGGATCACCAAGGCATCAGCCAGCGACCAGCGCTCCACGGCCTCCTCCGCGATGGCAGTCAGCGCCTTTTCCGTCATGCCGGGGTAATGCTCGATCTCCATCGCCTGAAGTCCGCCCTGATCGGAATCCCGGACAACACCTGCGAAGGTCACGACGGCGCCGGCGTTTTCCACCCCTGCCGCGAAGGCGTCGCTTTCGGCACCCAATTCAAACGGGGCTACCTGCACGGAAATCCGCATTGCCTCAGCCTCCGGTCATCGGCGGGAAAAAAGCGACTTCGCGCACCCCGTCCAGCGGCGCATCGAATTCCGACAGCTCCTGGTCCAGCGCCACCCGCAGGGCGGACAAATCGGCAAAAGCTGCTGCATAGCGGTCTTCGCGCCCGCGCAGCTCCTCGACCAGATCCGCAACCGTGGCGGCAGAGGTCTCCACCCGTTCGCGCGGCAGGCCGATGCGCTCCCGTACCCAGGCGAAATAGAGGATGTCCATCAATGTGCCTCCTTCAGATGCGGCATCGCCTTGCGCAGATAGTCGACCCCGGTAATCGCAGTCAGGGCAGCGGCAACCCAAAGCAGCCACAACCCGATGCGCCCTGTCCACACCATGCCCTCGAATTTCCAGCGCAGGCCCATTTCGTCGGAAACTTCCCCGGTCATGATCTGGTCAATCAGCGCCTGATCCATGCCAAAGGAGGACATGACAAGATAGTGCTCAAAAATGCCCTGGGAGAACAGGGTGGCGATGGCGATCATCTGCGCGGTGGTCTTCCACTTGGCAAGCTTGGTCACCTTCAGCGTCCCGGCCGCTGCGCCCAAAAATTCGCGCAGCCCCGACACAAACACTTCGCGGAACAGGATCACCGTGGCGGGCAGCACGAGCCAAGGGGTCCAGTGTTCGGTGGAGTAGCCCACCAGAATCATCAGCGCGATCACCACCATCGCCTTGTCAGCAATCGGGTCCAGCATCGCCCCCATCTTGGTTTCCTGCTTCCAGGCCCGCGCCAGATAGCCGTCGAACCAGTCGGTCACCGCAGCGGTGACAAACAGCAGCAAGGCAAACCAGTCCGCATAGGGCCGGTGGAAGTACAGGAACATCACGGCCAGGCCGGGCGCCGCGACCAGCCGCAGCAGGGTGAGAATATTGGGTAAAGTCCACTTCATGCGGCGCACATTATCCGGCTGTTTCGAAAGTGGAAAGCGGGCTTGACTAAAATTTGGCGATGTCTGGCAAAGACCGGGGCCATCGCGCGTTGCCGCTCCAGTATGAACGCACGTGCTTCGCATCCCCCTCACCCAACGGACGTATCCAGCAACGCACCCTTCTTTTCACCGTGATGACTGGAACGATCAAATTTCCGGTGCACCTCGTTGAGCCGGTCGCGGCCGTCAAAGATATGGATATTGATAACCCGCATCAAATCCTCCTTTGCCTGCTTAAGGGCCTCGGCCTCGGTTTCCGCCAGCCCGGTGCCTTTCAGCTTGTCCAATTCCTTGGCGATCTTCCCGCATTCCTTCTTAGCCTTATCCACATGTTGGGCCTCATGCGCCAGGCAGCAGGCATAAAAGCGATACCATTCAATCAGCGCCCGCGGCGACAGCCCGCTGACAGAGCGTCTCGGGCAGCGGACGGTTGTGTGCAGGACAACTTTGAGGGCCGAGACCTTCGCTCTCACTTCGAACCAGCCGGTCTTCTTGTCGATCTTTGCCTTTCCATCGGCTGCAAACTTGCCCTTGGCGGTCATGCATTCCAGCTCGGTTGTGGTCAGAAAAGCCACCTTCTTGTTGTCATTCGGGTCTTTCGGACCGCTCTTTTTGATGCTTTTGGCAACATCCGGAAGCGTCTTTCCGGACACCGGATAGGGATCATAGACAACGGGTTTCACGGTCAGAGAGACGGGCATAACTCCTCCGGGCAGCTAGGGACTGCCCTTCAAAAATAGCGCGATTGCCATTGCGCCCAAGTCGGGTGGTCTAGCTCTGCCCGTGGAAGTGGTCATAGATGCGTTCCGCCAGGGCTTCGGATATCCCGTCCACCGCCTTGAGATCGGCCAGATTGGCGCGGCTTACCGCCTTGGCGCTGCCGAAATGGGCCAGCAATGCGCGCTTGCGCGACGCGCCGACGCCGGACACCTCATCCAGCGGCGTGGCGCTCAGCGCCTTGGCGCGTTTGGCGCGGTGTGTGCCGATCGCGAACCTGTGCGCCTCGTCCCGCATCCGCTGAATGAAATAGAGCACCGGATCGTTGCGCTGCAGGGCGAAGGCGCTTTTGCCGGGACGGTAGAACTCTTCCTTGCCGTGGTCACGGTCCACGCCCTTTGCGACGCCGATCATGGGAATGTCCTGCACGCCGTGTTCTTCCATGATCTCCGCCACAGCCGAGACCTGGCCGGCGCCGCCGTCGATCAGCAGCAAATCCGGCCAAAGGCCCTTGTCCCGGTCCGGGTCTTCCTTCAGCAGGCGCGAGAAGCGGCGGTTCAGAACCTCTTTCATCATGCCGAAGTCATCGCCGGGCACCAGGTCGTCCCCCCGGATATTGAACTTGCGGTAGGCGTTTTTCATGAAACCCTCCGGCCCCATCACGATCATGCCGCCCACCGCATTGGTGCCCTGAATGTGCGAGTTGTCGTAAACTTCGATCCGTTGCGGCGGGCTGTCCAGCCCGAAAGCCTCGGCCAAGCTGCGCAAGAGCTTGGCCTGGGTCGCGCTTTCAGCCATGCGGCGAGCCAGGCTTTCGCGCGCGTTACGCACGGCAAAGGCGACCAGCTCGGTCTTCTCGCCGCGCTGGGGCACCAGCAGTTCCACCTTGCGGTCCGCTTTTTCGCTCAGCGCCGCTTCCATCAGGTCGGCATTCTCAATCGCATCGGACAGGATCAGCTGACGCGGCGGCTCCTTGTTGCTGTAAAACTGGCCGAGGAAGGCCTCCATGATCTCCGCCGGGCTGTTGTCGGCATCCACACGTGGATAGAAATCCTGGTTGCCCCAGTTCTGGTTGGCGCGGATGAAGAACACCTGCACGCAAGCCTGGCCGCCCTCCATATGCAGGCCGACCACATCCGCCTCGGCGACACCGCGCGGGTTGATGCCCTGACTTGTCTGCACCTGGGTCAGCGCCTTGATCCGGTCGCGCAGCGCCGCCGCACGCTCGAACTCCATCGCCTCGGAGGCCGCCATCATCTGCTCTGCCAACTCCTCCTGGATCTTGGTGGAGCGGCCGGACAGAAAACGTTCGGCGTCGCGGACACTGGCGGCATAATCCTCTTCACTGATCAGCCCGGTGCAAGGCGCGGTGCAGCGCTTGATCTGGTATTGCAGGCAGGGGCGCGTACGGGTCTCGAACATGGAATCCGAGCAGTTGCGCAGCAGAAATGCCTTCTGCAGCTGGTTCAGCGTCCGGTTCACCGCCCCTGCGCTGGCGAAGGGGCCGAAATAGCTGCCCTTCTGCTTGCGGGCGCCACGGTGCTTCTTGATCTGCGGAAAGGCGTGATCCTTGGCCACAAGAATATTCGGGAAGCTTTTGTCATCGCGCAACAGCACATTGTACTTAGGCTTCAACTGTTTGATCAGGTTCTGCTCCAGCAGCAGCGCCTCGGTCTCTGTGCGGGTGGTCAGGAACATCATCGAGGCGGTGAGCGCGATCATCCGCTCGATCCGCGGGCTGTTTCCGGGCCGCGTGTAATTCGACACCCTTGCCTTCAGATTGCGCGCCTTGCCGACGTACAGAACCCGGCTGTCCGCATCCAGCATCCGGTAAACGCCGGGCGATGCGTCCAGTGTTTTCACATAATCCTGGATTACCGCATAACCGGTGCGGGTTGGCGAATCCGGGGCTGCATCGGAAGGCTGGTTAGTCATGCGCCCAGACATATGATTCCCCGGCCGTGGCTGCAATGTTTGCTTGCCGGGATCAAGTGCGGGAAAATCCACGGATGCTGTGGATAACTACGGAGATATCTTTGGGCTATCCCGTCTTTTCTCTTATATTCTGGCCGTTTTGGACGGATGCCTAAAAAATAGGCAACGTGATAAGATAATGTTTTCAATGAAAACTTTTCCGCACCCCTGACAAGGTTCTGAAAACAAAGGCACTTTTGTAACGCTTCCGTGACGGCATCCGGACCGGTGCAAAACTTGCATCAAAAGGGGCAGTTCTGCCCCTGTATGCGTCACTCAAGCCCGCAGCTGTCGGGGGTCTGCCAGCCCAGGTGCTGGCCGCCATCGACACAGATCATCTGGCCGGTCACAGCCTTGGCTTGCAGCAGATAGCTGAGGGCCGCAGTGACGTCACCCGCATCCGCACCGCGCTGCAGGATCGTGGCCTTGCGCTGGCGGGAAAACTGCTCTGAGCTTTGCCGCGGGCCCTGCAGCGTCGGCCCCGGGCCAATGGCGTTGACCCGGATCCGAGGCGCCAGCGACTGGGCCGCGGTCCGGGTCAGCGTCCACAGCGCCGATTTTGCAAGGGTGTAACTCATGAACTCAGGGGTCAGCTTGCGCACACGCTGATCGATCATGTTGACCGCCAGCCCCCAGGCAAGCGGTTCGCCGCCTTGGTCGCAAGTCAGCCCGACATCCTGCGCCGCCATCGCCTGCAGCAGCACAAAGGGCGCCCTCAGGTTGCTGTCCAAATGACGGTCCCAGCTGCCACGGGTGGCCGTTTCCAAGGTGTCGTGCTCGAACACGGATGCATTATTGACCAGGCAAGTTACCGGACCGCCCAGTGCTGCTGCCGCACGCGGCAGGAGCGCCTGGGCCTGATCCTCCTCCAGCAGGTCCGCCTGCAAGGCCACTGCCTGGCGGCCCATTTTGCAGACCTGGGCAGCAGTGTCCTCAGCCTCGCCAGACGAGGAGGCATAGTGGACAGCCACGTCATATCCCTGTGCCGCAAGCTCCAGCGCCATGGCCCGGCCCAGCCGTTTGCCCGCTCCGGTCACCAATGCCCGCATCTGCGCCTCCCTGCTGCTCTTGCAGTGACAGAGTTAGAACAGGACGAAGAGATAGGCCAGATAGAGTGCCGTGAGAATAACGCCCCATGTGCGGGTGATGTCCTGCTTGAAAAACACGAACGGGATCAGCAGCAGCGAGGCTGCCAGCATCACCCACAGGTCAAACCGCAGGAACTCCGGGTCCACAGAGATCGGGCCGATAAAGGTTGCAACACCGATAATGGCCAGGAGGTTGAACATGTTAGAGCCGATCACATTGCCAAGCGCAACATCCGCCTGGCGCCGCAGCGCCGCCATCACAGTAGTCGCCAGCTCTGGCAGCGACGTTCCGACGGCCACCAATGTTAGGCCGATAACGGTCTCGCTGATTCCATAAAGGCGGGCGATGACCGTCGCATTGTCGACCAGCATGTCGGCCCCCAGCGGCAGGCCGACCAGGCCCAGCAGCAGATAGGTGCAGACCCGCCAATAGGGCATGTCCGGGTCCGCTTCCTCGATCTCTTCCAGGTCTGTCTCCGCCGCGCAGCCATTACCGTTGCGGCGGTGATTGCGGGCCTCGTGAAATGCCACCCCCAGTACCCCGGCAAGCGCTGCCAGAAGGATCAGCCCGGACCAGATGGTGAAAGTGCCGCAAAATGCCAGGCCGATGAACAGCACCGAGGCGCCCAGCATGAAGATATAGTTCTTGCGGGTGCTGCATTCGCTCGTGTGCAGCGCGCGCATCATCGCAGGAATGCCCAGCACAAGCAGGATATTGGCAGTGTTAGATCCCACCACGTTACCCAGTGCGATGCCGTCCGCATTGTGGCTAACCGCCTTGATGGCAATCAGCAGCTCTGGTGCCGACGTGCCGAAGGCGACAATGGTCAGGCTGACGATCAGCGCAGGCACCCCAAGCCGCAGACTGAGGTTCACTGCGCCGCGCACCAGCGCATCGCCGGCCAGCAGCAGGATCAACAGGCCAAGCGCCGAATACAGCCATGGCATCATTTGCCACGATCTCCTTTTTTACAGACGCAAGGTCCCTTGCCGATCTTGAAGCGGCCACAGGAGGGGCAGCGCCTGGAATTGATGTGCTTCTGGCCGGGAAACCGCAGCTTGCCGAACATCGCAAGCACAGCCATCACCACCAGAAAGATTGCAACGATCTTGAACAGCACGTCAGAGCCCGAAACGCGCGAACTCGGCACGCTCCTCGATCCCGGCCAACGCGTCCTGCGCGATCTGCAGGCCGAAGCGGCTGAGCAGCGGTTTCTTGAGGCCATAGCGGCGGAAGCGGACCTTCTCGCCGTAACGTTCCTGCATCTTGGATTTCAAGTGGCCGATGCCGTCGATCAGCCCCAGTTCTTCCGCCCGGCGTGCCAGCCAGACTTCACCGGTGAACAGGTTTTCATCACTGTGCAGCTTCCCCCCCCGGCGTTCGGTGACATGGTCGATGAAGTTGGCGTGAATGTCGTTCAGGATCACCTTGAGGCGCTTCACATCCTCCGGGTTTTCCGGGCGGAACGGGTCCAGCATGGATTTGCTCTCCCCCGCGGTATGGACCCGCCGCTCCACCCCCTGACGGGCCAGAAACACATGGGCACCGAAACCTGAGGATATCACCCCGACAGAGCCCAGAACAGAGCTCGCATCCGCCCAGATTTCATCCGCAGCAGCTGCCAGCCAGTAGCCCCCGGAAGCGGCAACATCCTCGACAAAGGCATAGACCGGCACGTTCAGTTCTTCGGAAAGCGCCCGGATGCGGGCGCCGATCAGCGAGCTTTGCACGGGCGAACCACCTGGCGAATTGATCTCCAGGGCTACCGCCGCAGGCTTGCCCTTGCGGAAGGCGCGCTCCAGCACCGGAGCCAGCGCGGCATCACTTAGCGAGCCGCGGCCGGGCATGCCGATAGCGCCGTTCAGACGCACGACTGCAACCAGTGGCGGCCGTTTCAGGAAAGGCAGGTGAAATCTCATGGCGCCGATGTAGAGGCCGGCACCGGGTGAAACAAGGTGCCCCGCCCGGGGAAATTCCCTGAAATGCAAAAACCGCGCGGTAGCAGGCAAAATTGCAACGCCCCCGCTGCAAACCGGGAAGAGCAGCGGGCCGCGCACGGAACAGGCAGAAGCCATGTGGTTAGCCGCTCCTGCAGGCGGCAGGCTACTCCTGCGGCGTCAGGCTACTCCTCAAGCGTCAGGCGCGGATGCGCCAGCCCGTCTTGAAGATCCACCAGATGACCCCCATGCAAGCCAGAGTAAAGCCGCCAATGGCGCACAGGCTCAGCAGCACCGGCACATCCGCTTGGCCGAAGAACGCCCATCGGAAGCCCGAGACCAGATAGACAACCGGGTTGAACAGGGTAATCGTCTGCCATATCGGCGGCAGCATCGAAATCGAGTAAAAGGAGCCGCCCAGAAACACCAGCGGTGTCACCACCAATAGCGGCACTAGCTGGAGCTGTTCGAAATTGCCCGCCCAGATGCCGATGATGAACCCCATCAGCGAAAAACTGAGGCAGGTCAGCACCAGAAAGGCAACCATCGCAAAGGGGTGCTGAATGCTGAGGTCCACAAATAGCGCGGCCGTGCACAGGATCACAGTGCCGATAAACAGCGACTTTGTCGCCGCCGCTCCGACAAAGCCTGCGACCACCTCCAGGAAGTTGATCGGTGCTGAGAGGATTTCATAGATGTTACCGATGAACTTGGGGAAATAGATCCCGAAGGAGGCGTTGGAAATGCTCTGGGTGATTACAGACAGCATGATCAGCCCTGGCACGATGAAGGCACCGTATTCAACCCCGTCGACCTCCTGGATGCGGCTGCCGATGGCACTGCCGAACACCACGAAGTAGAGCGATGTGGACAGCACCGGCGAGATGAAGCTTTGCAGGAAAGTGCGCCAGAAGCGCGCCATTTCCGCCTTGTAAATGGTGGCGACTGCTGTCCAGTTCACGCTGCGTCTCCTGAAACTGCTGCTTCACCGCCACCGTTGCGTGCAACGAGGCCAACGAAGATGTCTTCAAGGCTGGATTCCCGCGTCTGCACATCCGCCAGCACCAGGCCGGCCTCTGCCACATCATTCAGAAGCGTGGTAATACCGGTGCGCTCAGCCCGCGTGTCATAGGTGTAAAGCAGCGCGCCGCCGCCATTCACCAGCTGCAGGTTATGCCCTGCAAGCTGTTCCGGGAGTGCGTCAATCGGCTCTGTCAGCTGAACTTCCAACTGCTTCTGCCCCATCCGGGCCATCAGCCGCTCCTTTTCCTCGACCAGCAGCAAATCGCCGCCGGTGATAACCCCGACCCGGTCGGCAATCGCCTCGGCTTCTTCAATATAGTGGGTGGTCAGGATGATGGTGACGCCGCTTGCCTTCAGCTCCCCCACGATCTCCCACATGTCCTTGCGCAGTTCAACATCAACGCCTGCAGTCGGCTCATCCAAGAACAGGATCTGCGGATCATGGGCCAGCGCCTTGGCAATCAGCACCCGCCGCTTCATGCCGCCGGATAGCTCCATGATCTTAGCGTCCCGCTTTTCCCACAGCGAAAGCTTGCGCAGCACTGCTTCGATCCGGGGCGGGTCCGCAGGCTTGCCGAACAGCCCGCGTGAAAACATGACGGTGTCATGCACCTTGGCAAAGGGCTCCAGCGTGATTTCCTGCGGCACCAATCCGATCAGGGCGCGGGCCTGCCGGAACTGCGAAACATTGTCGAAACCACCCACGCAGACGCTGCCGGAGGTCGCAGTGGTAATGCCGCAAATGGTCGAGATCAGTGTGGTTTTGCCGGCGCCATTGGGGCCGAGCAGTGCCAGTATTTCACCTTCTTCAATATCCAGCGAGACGCCTTTCAGCGCCTGGAAACCGCCATCGTATGTTTTGCGCAGATCGCGGATGGACAGGATCGCTGCCATGATGCCTCCGGGATGGTCTCAAATCCCGGCCACCCTAGCGGCGGTTTGCCGCATCTGCCAGCCCTGCGCCGCGGATCAGTCCGCAGAATGGCATGTGCGCCAGTGCAGGGGTCAGCTACGGCCTGTCACCTTACTGAACCAGCCTTTCTTCTCTTCACCCTCTTCCGGCGTATCGCCATCCTGGCTTTCCTCTTCCGGCGCCAGATGCGCCTGCAGGTTGGCAAAGAACTGATCCGCCATCTTTTTGGCAAAGCCGTCGATGATCCGGCTGCCCAGCTGCGCCAGCTTGCCGCCGACCTTGGCTTCAACGTCATAGGCCAGCAATGTGCCGGTTTCCGACGGCGCCAGCGCCACCACCGCACCGCCTTTGGCGAATCCCGCCGCGCCGCCCTTGCCCTCGCCGGAGATGGTCAGCTTCTCGTTTGCAACCAGATCCGACAGCGTAACCTGCCCCTTAAAGGTGGCTTTGACTGGCCCCACCTTCTGAGTGACCGTGGCCTCGAACCCGTTCTCCGGCGTGCCGGTCACTTCCTGCGCGCCGGGCACGCAGGCCTGCAGCACCTCCGGGCTCAGCAGCGCCGCATAGACGGTTGCGGGGTCAGCGGCGATCTCTTTCTGGTCACTCATCTGCATGGTGGAGCCTCCCTGGCGCTTGCTTACGGTCTGTTCCAGACCTAGCCCCCTGCTCCGCCCCTGCCAAGCCCGCAGTGACATTCAGGCATCTTGCGGCCGCTCCCGGCACTCTTGCCGGCGGCGGTTTGGCCGATTTTATCTTGACGTCAAGATTTTTGACAACTATCTCGATATCAAGACAAATACAAAACCAACACAGGAGCACACCATGAAGATCATTCTCTTTGGCGCCACTGGAGACGCCGGCGGTGCAGCATTGCAGGCGGCCGTTGCCCGCGGCCACCAGGTCACCGCGGTTGCACGCCACCCGCAGGCCCTGGCGGCGGCCAGCCCGCTGGTGACACCGCTGGCACTGGATCTGCTGGCAGAGCCGCAAGCTGCAGCAGACGCCGCCGCGGGCCATGATCTGGCCATCAGCACCCTGCGCCCGCCCGCTGGGCGCGAGCCGGACCTGGTGCCGCTGACCCGCACTGCGCTGGCGGCGGCCCGGAAAGCCGGGATCCCGGTTCTGGTCACCGGCGGCGCTGCAACGCTGAAACTGGCCGACGGCAGCGGCCACACGGTGCTGAGCGCTCCCGGTTTCCTGCCCGAAAGCGTCCGCCCGATTGCAGAGGCCTGCGCCGCGCAGGACGCGCTGCTGGAGGCGGAAACAGAGGCGCAATGGACCTGCCTGCGCCCGCCCGCGATGCTGACGGAGGGGCCGCAGACCGGCAGCTACCGCTTCGGCACCGACACGCTGGTCACCGATGCAAAGGGCAACTCGCAGATTTCCTTTGCCGATTTCGGCGCGGCGCTGCTGGATCTGGCCGAAACCCCGCGCGGCATCCGGCAGAAGCTGACCGTTGCCTGGGGCGCTCCCGCCCCCGCCCTGGCGGTCGGCTAACGCCGCCCTTGGGGCAGCGTTGGGCCAAGCAGCACGTGGCCGCGTGCTGCAGCGCTGCGCGCCAGCGCGGCGCCGGGCCCAAGGCTTTCCCTGGCATCTGCAATGCCTGGCAAAGCCGCGGGAGCCCTTTGCTCGCCCGATGACCGGATCAGCCGCTGGACAGCGCCCTCAGTAGGGCAGCCCGACGTAATTTTCCGCCAGCGACACCTGTGCTGCCTCTGAGGAAAACAGGTAGTCCAGTTCGGCCCGCTGCAGCCGCAGGTCCGTCTCCGACCCCTCCGGCGCCCGGTGCAGCAGGTTGGTCATCCACCAGCTGAACCGCTCCGCCTTCCAGACCCGGGCCAGTGCCTTTTCCGAATAGCCATGCAGCCCGCCGCTATCCCCATTCAGGTAGTGGTCCAGGAACCCATGGTAGAGGTAATGGATATCCGATGCTGCCAGGTTCAGCCCCTTAGCGCCGGTGGGCGGCACGATATGGGCCGCGTCACCCGCCAGGAACAGATTTCCGTACCGCATCGGCTCCGCCACGAAGCTGCGCAGGGGGGCGATGGATTTCTCGATCGAAGGCCCGGTCTGCAGGCCCGCCGCCACGTCCTGCGGCAGCCGCCGTTTCAGCTCCTGCCAGAACGCCGCATCGCTCCAATCCTCCACGCGGTCGGTCAGCGGCACTTGGATGTAATAGCGGCTCAGCACGCGGCTGCGCAGCGAACACAGCGCGAAGCCGCGCTCGTGCCGGGCATAGATCAGCTCCTCAGCCACTGGCGGCGTTTCCGACAGAACCCCCAGCCAGCCGAAGGGATAAACCTTCTCGTACTCCTTCAGCACCTCCGCCGGGATCGACTTGCGGCTGACCCCGTGGAAACCATCGGCGCCGACGATGAAGTCGCACTCTACCCGTTTCGTCTCTCCATTCTGCTCCCAGGTCACGTGAGGACGGGTTTCGGTCAGCGCATGAGGCTGCACATTCTGCGCTTCGTGAATGATCATGCCGCCCATCGCATCGCGCGCATCATAGAGGTCACGGGTCACTTCGGTCTGGCCATAAACCATCACCGTCTCGCCGCCGGTGTGCTTTGCCAGGTCGATCCGGTCCAGCTGCCCCTGATGGGCAATATGGAAGCCCTCGTGGATTTCCCCTTCACGGTCCATTCGTTCACCGCAGCCCGCCTCGCGCATCAGGTTGACGAAACCATGCTCCAGCACGCCCGCCCGGATCCTGCCCAGCACATGCTCCCGTGTGTGCTTCTCCAGCACGATCGAACTGATCCCCTTACGGTACAAAAGCTGCGACAGCAGCAGCCCCGAAGGCCCGCCGCCAATGATGACAACCTGCGTCTGATGCGTGGACATGCGCGTTCCCCATGATCGTTTGCTGCTTTCGTGCGAGGGGAATTATGCGCCGGCGGCGCAATTTTGCGAATGGACCAAGCGCGCCACTACTTGTATATTTCGCACATGAATCTCTCAACCCGCATCGACAGCTACAATCTGTTCGGAGAAACCGCCGAACTAGCTGATGTGCTGCATGTAGAGACAATTCGTGCCAGGTCTGAGCTGCATGACTGGGAATTGCGGCCGCACCGGCACGCCAGGCTGCATCAGCTGCTGGTGCTGATCAGCGGGACGGGAGAGGCGGAACTTGACGGAAACAGACATTACCTCACCCCGCCTTGCCTGATCAATGTGCCCCGCGGCGTTGTGCATGGGTTCCGGTTTGGCAGCGGTACCGGCGGTTGGGTGATCACTCTGACCTCCGATCTGCTGGACCAGAACCTGACACCCGGCGAAGGGGTGCGGGCGCTGCTGGATCTGCCTGCTGTGCGGCCGCTGCCTGGCGGCCTTCAGGATCTGGCAGAGCAGCTTTTCAGCGAATACTGCCGCCGCCGCGACTTCGGCCGGGCGCAGATGCTTCGCGGACTGGCGCTTTCGCTCACCGCTGCGGCTGCGCGCGCCATTGCCGCCGGCCATGATGCTTCTGCGCAGGCGCAGCATAGCACGCTGTTCGCTCGCTTCGAGGCGCTGGTTGAGCGCGACTTTCGTCTGCGCCGCCCGCTGGCGGAATACGCGGATGAGCTGGCGGTGTCACCGACCCATCTGAACCGGATCGCGCATCAGGCCACCGGCCAGCCGGCTTCGGCGCTGGTCAATGCCAGGGTGCTGCGGGAGGCGCGGCGGCTGCTGATCTATACCAACCTGACCGCGGTGCAGATTGCCTATGAACTGGGCTTCAACGATCCCGCGCATTTCAGCCGGATGTTTGCCAAGGGCACCGGAATGCCGCCACGGAAATTCCGCCAGCAGCTTGCCGGAAGCGGCTGAGCCGGAGCAGACTGGACCTTGCAGGCCATCGCAAAGGGAGCGCAAAATGCTGCAAGGGATCCGCATTCTGGAGGTCGAGGGCCTGGGCCCCGGCCCCTTTGCCGCGATGACACTGGCCGACCTCGGGGCGGAGGTGATCTGCGTGCACCGCCCGAACACCCCCCGTACACCGGGCCGTACACCGGGGATGCCGGAAAGCTCGCTGCTGGACCGGGGCAAGCGGTCGATCACGCTGGACCTCAAGGACCCCGCCGATGCCGGGACCTTCCTGAAACTTGCCAAAAACGCACATGGCCTGATCGAGGGCTTCCGCCCCGGTGTGATGGAGCGTCTGGGCCTCGGTCCCGAAGACTGCCACGCGGTGAACCCAGGTCTGGTCTATGGCCGGATGACCGGCTGGGGGCAGGACAGCCCGCTGGCCCATGCGGCGGGGCATGACCTCAATTACATCTCACTATCGGGTGCGCTGTGGTATGCCTCCGCCCCCGGTGACGTGCCGCTGACGCCCGCCACGCTGGTCGGTGATATTGGCGGCGGCGCGATGTATCTGGTGGCGGGAATGCTGGCGGGCATTCTCAAGGCGCAGTCCAGCGGCGCGGGCTGCGTGGTCGATGCCGCGATCTATGACGGCTCAGCCCATATGATGAACCTGTTGATGAGCATCCGCCAGGCCGGGAACTTTGGCGTCACACGTGGAGCAAACCTGCTCGACGGGCCGCATTGGAGCCGCACTTATGCCTGCGCCGATGGCGGCTATGTTTCGGTGCAATGCCTGGAGCCGAAGTTCTATGCGGTGTTTCTGGAAAAGCTGGGACTGTCAGAAGATGCAGACTTCCAGCAGCAGTTCGAAAACACCGTTTGGCCCGCGTTGACCGGCCGTCTTGCCGGCATCTTCGCCAGCCAGCCGCGCGATCACTGGGCGGCCTTGTTCGAGGGGAGTGATGCCTGCGTGGCCCCGGTGCTGAACCCGGAGGAGGCCCAAGCGCATGCGATGAACGCCCGCGGCACCTGGGTTGAAGAGCAGGGCATGCTGCAAGCAGCCCCTGCCCCGCGGTTTTCCGGCCAGCCTGAATGGACGCCGCCGGAAATCCCGCATCGCGGCCAGCACAGCGAGGAAATCCTGGCGAAGCTGGACCGGGAGTAAGCTCAGTCTTCTTTCTTGGCCTTCTCGGCGGCTGCCTTCATCCGCCTAAGCAGCTCGGTCTTGTCCGACTGCTTGCCAAAAGGATTTTTCTTAGTGCCCTTGGCATTGTGTTCCGAATGACGAGGCTTGTTGCTGCCCGCGCGGGCGCCGCCCATTCTGCTGTAGTCCATCGTGAGACCTCTGGATGTATCCGAAGATGCGGCTATTGCCGCATCTTGATAGATAACACAAGATCAGCCGTTGCGGACCGTATCAATCATCAGCTGCACATTGTCCGGGTCCGCGTCGGGAGTGATGCCGTGGCCCAGATTAAAGATATGCGGACCGTTCCGGAAGGCTTGGACAATACGGCGGGTGTCTTCGACCAGATCCTGCCCGCCCGTCACCATGTGGCGGGAGGCCAGGTTGCCCTGCACGCAGCGGTCCACCTGCACATTGGCCGCAGCCCATTCCGGATCAACCGAGTTGTCCAGCGCCACGCAGTCGACGCCGGTTGCCTCGGCAAAACCCACGTAATTTTCGCCTGCCTCGCGCGGGAAGCCGATGACGGGGATGCCCGGGTGGCGTTCCTTCAGCGCCTGGGTGATCTGGCGGCAGGGCTCCAGCGCGTATTTCTGGAATGCCTCGCCCTTCAGCGAGCCGGCCCAGCTGTCAAAGATCTTGACGACTTCGGCCCCGGCCTCGATCTGCTTGGAGAGGTAGTCGATTGTCGCCTCGGTGATGCGCGCCAGCAGCGCCTCGAACAGGGCGGTGTTTTCCTCGCGCAGTGCATGAGCAGGCCCCTGATCCGGGGTGCCGCGGCCTGCGACCATATAGGTGGCGACAGTCCAGGGCGCGCCGGCGAAGCCGATCAGCGTGGTTTCCGCGGGCAGTTCGCGCGACAGGATGCGGACAGTTTCATAGATCGGGGTCAGCGTTTCGTGAATATCTGACGCGGGGCCCAGCTTGGCGAAGTCCGCCTCGGTCGTGATGGTGGAGAGCCGCGGGCCTTCGCCGGTCACGAACCACAGGTCAGCGCCCAGCGCCTGCGGCACCAAGAGGATATCGGCAAAAAGGATCGCAGCGTCAAAACCATAGCGGCGGATCGGCTGCAGGGTCACCTCGGCGGCCAGATCGGGATTGTAGCAGAGCGACAGGAAATCCCCGGCCTGGGCACGTGTGGCGCGGTACTCCGGCAGGTAGCGGCCTGCCTGGCGCATCATCCAGATCGGCGGCACATCCTGTTTTTCACCCGCCAATGCGCGCAGCAGCTTCTTTTGTCCGGCCATGGTCATCCTCTTTGTCAGCTGGCTCCTGAGGTCATGCCTGAGAGGCGGAATGTCAAGAGCAGGGGCGATGTGCCGCGCCCGGCGCGGTTGCGCCTTGTCCTATGTCAAAGCCCGCGCGCCCGGCCCGTGGGAGATGCGCAAAAACCGGTTTCCTCCGGGATGCAAACTGATTTATGGCTTTCTGCATGACACTGACCCTGCCCTCCCCCGCTTCGCCCCTGAAGATCGGCACCCGCGGATCGCCGCTGGCGCTGGCCCAGGCGTATGAGACCCGCGCGCGCCTGGCCGCGGCCTTTGATCTGCCGCAGGAGGCGTTCGAGATCGTGGTGATCAAGACCACCGGCGACAATCAGGCGCTGATTGCGGCGGACAAGCCGCTGAAGGAATTGGGCGGCAAGGGGCTGTTCACCAAGGAAATCGAAGAGGACCTGTTGTCGGGTGCCATCGACATTGCGGTGCATTCGATGAAGGACATGCCGGTCGCGCAGCCTGAGGGGCTGGCGCTGGACACCTATCTGCCGCGCGAGGACGTGCGGGATGCGTTTATTTCTCCTGCGCTGAAGTCCTTGCATGATCTGGCGGAGGGCGCGGTGGTCGGCACCTCCTCTCTGCGCCGCCGGGCGCAGCTGCTCAATCGCCGCCCGGACCTGAAGGTGGTGGAGTTCCGCGGTAATGTGCAGACCCGCCTGCGCAAACTGTCCGAGGGCGTGGCGGGGTGCACCTTCCTGGCGATGGCGGGCCTGAACCGTCTGGCGATGGACGAAGTGCCTGCCACTGCGATTGAGACCAGCGACATGCTGCCCGCGGTGGCGCAGGGCGCCATCGGCATCGAGCGGCGCACAGATGACAGCCGCGCGGGTGATATGCTGGCGGCGATCCATGACCATGAGACGGGTCAGCGCCTGGCGGCGGAACGGGCGTTCCTGGCGGCGCTTGATGGTTCCTGCGAGACGCCGATTGCGGGGCTGGCGGAGCTGGACGGCACCACCCTGCGCCTGCGCGGCGAGGTGCTGCGGCCGGACGGGTCGGAGGCGATCAGTGACGACCAGACCTGTGCAGTCGAGGACGGTGCGGAGCTGGGCCGGGAGATGGCGGCCAAGCTGCTGGAGAAGGCCGGCAAGGGCTTCTTCGACTGGAAGGCCTGAAGCGAGGCGCGGCCTCGCGCTCCGGGATATTTGGGGCCAGATGAATTAAGGATCCGCTCTTCATCCGGCTGAAAAAATCCAGGGGGTGAGCGCCCAGGGCGCGAGAGGGCAAAGCCCCTGCCCGGCGTCAGATCTGCCCGGACCACCTGAGCCAGCTTTCGGGGCTGCCGCGGAAGGTGTTGAGATCGACGTCGCCCGCAATCCCGGGCACCTCGCCGGTGCCGGAATACTGCCAGAAGCTCCAGGCCTTGCCCGGGTAGACCTTTTGCGGGTGGCCCGCGACGGAGCGCAGCCAGAACTCGGTGCCGCCAAGACTGCCGATGCCGGTGTCGCGGTAGAAATCCACCGTGGTGTAGACAACCGGGCGCTTGCCGTAGTGGCGCTCCATGATGTTCAGGAACTTGCGCGCCTCGGCCCGCACGGTGGCGCCGTCAGGCCGCGTGCGGCAGGTGCGGGAGCGGTGATTCCACTCCATGTCCAGCACCGGCGGCAATGCGTTCGGGTCTTTAGGCACATGGCGGATGAACCATTGCGCCTGCTCCGCAGCCGGGCGGCAGAAATAATAATAGTGATAAGCGCCGTGCTTGATGCCCGCGGCGCGCGCGCCGTGCCAGTTGTCGCGGAACTTTGCGTCGGTGTGGTCACCGCCTTCGGTTGCCTTGATATAGGCAAAGGAAACGCCGGAGCGGCGCACCTTGTGCCAGTCGATATCGCCCTGGTAGCGCGAGACGTCGATGCCGTGAACCGGGTAGGACCAAGGCTTGCGCCCGTCCCAATCATGCGGGTCGCGGTCGCCGAAACGGGGATAGGTGGAAAGCCCTGCGAGCCGGGCGTTGGCGGGTTCGGTGCGGGTAACAGCCGGGGCGCCGGCACCCCTTTCCGGCGGCCTGCCGCAGCCCGCTGCCAATGCCAGTGCCAATGCCCCAAGAACCAGTCTGCGCATGTGATGTGCTCCCTGCCTCGTTTCGTGATAACTGCTCTTTTCTTTGCCTGTTGCTTTTCATCTTAGCGCAGGTTAGCGCAATGTCGCGCCCCGATGAGCGCAGATCAGCGTAAATCCGCCGCAAGAAAAACGCGCCGCTGATCAGCGGCGCGATGTCTGTTTCAGGGCTGAGCCCGGCTCAGACCCATTTGGCCAAAGGCGGCAGGCTCATCAGAACCGCGTTGGCGTCGTGGCCTGTTTCCAGCCCGAACTTTGTGCCGCGGTCATATACCAGATTGTATTCCGCATAGAGGCCGCGGTGGATCAGCTGGGCGTCCTTGTCGGCATCGGAGTAGTCCTGCACCCGGCGTTTCTCGACCAGTGGCACGTAAGCCGGCAGGAAGGCGCGGCCGATATCCTGGGTCAGGGCAAAATCCGCAGCCCAATCGCCGGAGTTCTGATCGTCCATGAAGATGCCGCCGACTCCGCGAGCGCGCTTGCGATGGGGGATGTAGAAATACTCATCGGCCCATGCCTTGAGCCGCGGGTAGAGCTCCGCTCCGTGCAGGTCCAGATGCTGCTTCTGCTGCCCGTGGAAATGCTCGGTATCCTCAGCGTACTCGATACAGGGATTGAGGTCAGAGCCGCCGCCGAACCACCAGGCATGCGGGGTCCAGAACATGCGGGTATTCATATGCACGGCCGGCACATGCGGGTTGCGCATATGGGCGACAAGCGAGATGCCTGAGGCCCAGAACCGCGGATCATCCTTCATCCCCGGGGTGCCCTTGCGCGCCGCCATCGCATTCTGGGCACGCGCGCCCAGGGTGCCGTAAACCTCGGATATGTTAACACCAACCTTCTCGAACACCCGGCCGCCGCGCATTACGCTCATCAGCCCGCCGCCCGCGTCGGAGCCATCGTCGGAAGTGCGTTTGGTTTCCGTCACCTCGAACCGGCCCGCCTCCATATCCGAGAATGGGCCTTCGCTGTGGCTGTCCTCCAGCCCCTCGAACGCAGCAACGATCTGATCGCGCAATTCCCGGAACCAAGCGGCCGCCTTGGCCTTTTCCTCTTTCATTTCAGCAGTCACAGGTCTTTCCAATCAGTGCATCGGCGCGGATACAGGGTCCAGCAGAGTGCGGCCGCCGTCCAGCGTAACCACCTGCCCGGTCATGAAGCCGGAGGCATCGGAGGCAAGGTATTGCGCCGTTTCAGTCAGTTCGGTCGGGGCCGCAACCCGGCCCAGCGGGGTATGCGCCTCGATATCCTGACGGAAGCTGCGGTTTTCCTTGAGGGTTGCCTGCATGGAGGCGCTCATCACCGAGCCAAAGGCAATCGAGTTCACCCGGATCCGATGCGGTGCCAGCGAGACCGCCAGAGAACGCGTCACCTGATCCAGCGCGGCAGAGGCCACCGAATAGGCCATCAGGTCCGGGTGGGTGCGGCGGGCCGCGATAGAGGACAGGTTGATGATGCTGCCAAGGGGACCGTCCCCTTCGCGCTCCTCGCCCTGCTTGATCATCCGCCTGGCCACCTGCTGGGACAGCCGCACTGTTGGCAGCAGGCTGTGGTTCAAAAGCTGGTCCAGGGTTTCGTCCTGCGGGTCGAGCGCATCGGTGGCCACCACCTGCCGGGCCCCGTTGACCAGAATGTCGATGTCATCAAAGGCGTCAATGGTGGCGGACAGCAGGTTGGCAATGGTCAACCGTTCACGCAGGTCGCCGGCAAAATAGCGGATATTGCCTTCGTCGGCCTGTTCCCCCAGTTCATCGACCAGCTGTGCCTCGAATTGATCGGCAAACATCACATTGGCGCCGGCGTCAGCAAATTGCTTGCCGATCGCCAGACCGATGCCGCTGGCGGCGCCGGTCACGATGGCGGTCTTGCCGGAGATGGAAAAGGACATAAAAGGGTACTCCCCTAGAGCATTTCGTGCGCACGTTAGACCGCGCCTGCGGGTTTGGAAACCATCATTGCGCCGCGCCTTCGGTTACTTCCGCCCGCGTTTCGGCTTGGCCGCGTGCAGGATCTTGAAGCGGTTGTCGCCGCCCTCTTCGCGCACCTGGACGAACCGTTCCGAAAGAGCGGTCTCGTAGGGCAAATGCCGGTTGGCCACCATCCAGAGGCTGCCGTTTGCGGCCAGCATGGCCGCCGCCGCGCCGATAAAGGCCTGCCCCAGCGACGGTTCCGCCGCGCGGCCTGTGTGAAACGGCGGGTTCATCACCACGGTGTTCACCGGACCAGGCACCTTCCAGCTCCGGGCATCAGCCCAGTGGAAATGCGACCGCGGGTCGGCGGCGTTCAGGCGGGCACAGGCCAGCGCCGCGTGGTCGGCCTCGGCCAGATGCAATTCTTCGACCTCCTCGTGCTTCAGCACTTGTGCTGACAGGTAGCCCCAGCCCGCCCCCAGGTCGGCAACACAGCGGCCCAGTTTCTGCGGCAGAGCCGCGGCCAGCATGCGGGAGGCCGGGTCGATGCCATCCGACGAGAACACGCCGGGCGCAGTGATGAAGCCCTCGACCTGCTGAGGGCCTTCGGGCAGCCAGACGGACAGGTCGGTACCGCCGTCGACCCAGAACACCTTGCCATGCGCCTTGGAGACCGGCGCCGAGGGCGTGCAACGCTTGCGCAGGTCCTTCAGAAGCGAATCAATGCCTTCGGTCTTGGCGCCGTCGATCAGCACCTGGCCATGGGTGGCGGCAGCAGCCTGCGCCACCAGCATCCGGGCCAGCGCCTTGGCCCGCGGCAGGAAGACAACAGCGGCGGCATAGTCCGCGCCGACCTCCAGCGACGGGGCGCATTCATACCCCTGCCCTTGAAAGTGATCGTGGTCCGGGCGGAACGGCTGAATGACCAGAACCTGATCCTTGGGCAGCGCGGACAGATCATGCTCCACGCGCGGGTGGAACACGGCGATGCGGCCCTCGGCAGGCACAGCAAAGCCGCCCGATTGGGCGGCCAGGGACAAGCGAACGGACATTTAAGGGCCTCTTTATTCTTCTTTTTCCATAGTACACTGCAGCGGGTGCTGGTGGCGGCGGGCGAAATCCATCACCTGGCCCACCTTGGTTTCCGCCACCTCATGACTGAACACGCCGACCACGGCAACGCCCTTCTTATGCACGGTCAGCATGATCTCGAACGCCTGCGCGTGGGTCATGCCGAAGAACCGCTCCAGCACCATCACCACGAATTCCATCGGGGTGTAATCGTCGTTCAGCAGCAGCACCTTGTAGCGCGGCGGGCGCTTGGTCTTGGGCCGCGTCTTGGTCAGGACGCCGGCTTCCGTGTCGTCGTCAGAATGATCGGTCATCTTCAAGGGCTGCAGCGGCATAAGCAATTTGATCCAGTGGTGCATGGAATTTCCTGTGACGCTTATATAGCCTCTTAGCTGTTCAGGAAAAGAGACTGAGACCCGCAGATTGACACCTAATTTGACAACAATCGGCTTTGATGCCGACGATACCCTCTGGCACAACGAACGGTTCTTCCGCGTCACGCAGGAACGGTTTGCCGAATTGCTGCTGGATCACACGCCCGCCGACATCGGTCCGGAGCAGCTGGAACGACAGCTGCTGGACGCTGAAAAACGCAATCTGGGGCGCTATGGCTACGGGGTGAAGGGGTTCACCCTGTCGATGATCGAAACCGCGATCGACGTGACGGAAGAACGGGTGCCGGGCGCCGTGATCAAGGAGCTGATCACCGCTGGCCAGATGATGCTGTCCTACCCGATCGAGCTGCTGCCGCATGCGCGGGAAGCGGTGGAAGCCCTTGCCGGACGCTACAAAGTAGTGCTGATCACCAAGGGCGACCTGCTGGACCAAGAGCGCAAGCTTGCTCAGTCCGGCCTCGGCGAGCTGTTCGACGGGGTCGAAGTGGTGTCGGAAAAGACGCCGGAGGTCTACATGGACATCTTCGCCCGCCATGGCGACGGCGCGGACCGCGCGATGATGGTTGGCAATTCCATGCGCTCTGACGTTTTGCCGGTGATCGAGGCCGGCGGCTGGGGCACCTATGTGCCGCACGGGCTGGTCTGGGAAGTAGAGCACGCCGCAGCGCCGGAGCACAGCCCGCGGTACAAAGAGATCACCGATCTGGGCGGACTGGCGGATCTGGTGGACAGCCTGGGCTAGGCGGCGTTATCCCATGGCGAACGCCAAGGGAGCCAGGAAAAATGCCGCATGCAGAACTGAAATACTCCTGCGATCTGGAGATTGATGCCGACGCCATTCTGGCGGAAATCGAATCCATTATTCAGGAGCACGACAGCGGTGCCGGCGCCTGCAAGGGACGCGCCTATCCGGCGCAGCTGTTCCACCACACTCATCTCATGGTCAGCATCGCCCTGCTGACCAAGCCGCACCGTGATGAGACGTTTTCCCTGGCGCTGCTGGCGGACCTGGAAAGCCGCATCAAGCAGAGGCTGCATCAGCACTGCGAATTCTCCCTTGGCCTCAGCTACTCTACCCCTTTTTACGTCACGAATTCTCACACGGTTTGAGAGGCCGGAGCGGCTCGGCGGCGTTGTCACATCCAGAAAACACCGCCAGCCTGCTCATCTGTACAACTTTTTTTGGTAACCTTCTGTTAGCACTTACCGCATTTAGAGGGCTTGGAGGCCTCAAACACAAAATGCAGGCAGCCTGCCGCCTGTGATGCGGTTCTCCCCCTTTCGTCCCTGTTTATTCCTCATCAACCCTGTGTTACGCTTTTGCTAACAGGCAAAAACGTCAGCCGGAAAACCGGCGGCACGAGGCAAACATGGCAGTGATCACGCAGGACAATCCGGCGTCTGGCCGGTATCCCCGTACCCGGTTCCTATGGGCAGCCGCGGTTTTTCTTTTGGCAGTATTTACCGTGGCGTTGCAGCCGCAGCGGGCCTCCGCTGCGCCCTACGCGGCGATGGTAATCGACGCCCGCACCGGCGAAGTACTGCATTCGCGCAATGCTGACACCAGGCTGCACCCGGCGTCACTCACCAAAATGATGACGCTCTACATTGCATTCGAAGCAGTGCGGAACGGCGAGATCACACTGGACACCAAAGTCCGGATCAGCCGCAACGCCGCTGCCGAGCCGCCCTCGAAACTAGGGCTGCAATCCGGCCAGAAAATTGCTTTCCGCTACCTGATCCGTGCCGCAGCGGTGAAGTCCGCCAATGACGCGGCCACTGCTATCGGCGAGACCCTTTCGGGGTCCGAGGCCGCTTTTGCCCGCCGGATGAACCGCACGGCGAAAGCGCTGGGGATGAATCGCACAACCTTCAAGAATGCTCATGGCCTGACCGCCAGCGGGCATTTGTCCACCGCCAGCGACATGACCACGCTGGGGCGGCACCTGCTCTATGACTACCCCGAGTACTACAACCTGTTCTCGCGCCGCTCGACCCACGCCGGCATTCGCGAAGTGCCAAACACCAACCGCCGCCTGCTGGCTGCCTACCGCGGTGCAGACGGAATCAAGACCGGATACACCCGAGCGGCAGGGTTCAATCTGGTAGCCTCTGCCAAGCGCGGCGACGAACGGATCATTGCTACGGTATTCGGCGGAAAGTCCACCGCCGCGCGCAACGCCAAGGTAGCGGAACTGCTGGATCTCGGTTTCCGCCGGGCGCCATCGCGTGCGGCCCTGCGCAAGCCTCAGAGGCCGGCCTATCAGGGTGCGGGTAATGTGGTGATTGCCGATGCCGATGACGACCCCTCGCACGGGGTGGCGGGCAAGACGATCCGGGTGAGCGGCCAGGTGAACACCAGCCTGCGCCCGAAGACCCGCCCGGGCAGCAGCGATTCGCCTGTGCTCGTCGCGGCTCTTGAGGAAGCCTTGCAAACACCGCCCGCGGACACCGCAAGCGCGGAAACAACTGACGCTGCGAAGGTGGACGCCGCTGCAGAGGATGCCGCGGAAGGGCCGATCGAAAACGTGCAGACCGTCAGCGCGGACGGTGCACTTCAGGGAGACGCGTTGCGTGACAGCATTGCGTTTGCACTGGCCGAAGCGGAGGCGGACCCCCTGCCTGCCGCGGAAGAGGCAAATCCAGTGGTCATCGCTGCCGTGCAAAAAGTACCTTTCACCGGTCTGCGCCCGGTGGCACGCCCGGCAAGCCTGGCTGCGGCCTCGCCTGAGCCGGAGCCTGTGGTTGTGACCCGTCTTTCCACGTCCGGCGGGCGCTACTGGGGTGTCAATGTCGGCCTCTACACCAGCCGCTATCAGGCTGAGAAGGTGCTTCTGCGGACTGCGCTGTCTGAACTGGAAACCCTGGATGGCACCCTGCGCAAAGTTGCGAAGACCCGCCGGGGATTCGAAGCCAATTTCCTGGGTATGACCCAAGAGCAAGCGGAATTGGCCTGCCGCCGCCTAAACGCCCGCAACGTAAACTGCGAGCCGATCGGCCCGTCCTGAGCACCCGGCAATTGCAACCGGCACAGGCGCCTTCGAAGGCGCCTTTTTCCTGCCTCGGTCCTGCCCGCTTTCCGCAGATTCTCCCGCCTGCCACTATAGTCTTCTTACGAAACGCCGCCTTCTGACCGGACTGGTCACCTGCGGAAGCGGGATCAGTTCAGGGTTTCGGCTTGTCGTCCCATTCATCACTGAGAATCCGGCGGGCATCGCCTTCTGGGTCGTCATACTGGTTGCTGCGCACAGTGTAGAAAAACGCCGCCAGCCCTATCGAGCCTAGGATAAGTGAAATCGGGATCAGGTAGGCAAGGACACTCATTGGCAGGGCACCGGTATCACTAGAGCGGCTCAGCGCAGCCGCAACGCATTGAGAGAGACTGTGATGGAAGAGGTAGACATCGCCAGTGCTGCGATCAAGGGCGTGGCCAGACCGGCAATCGCCAATGGCACGGCAATCACGTTGTAGAGCGTGGCAATGCGGAAGTTCTCGCGGATGCGGCGGGTGGCCTTCCACGCCACGCCGCAGGCCTCCGCAATCGGGCTGAGGTCCTGGCCAAGAAGCACGATGTCAGAGGCCACCCGTGCCGCGTCCAGGGCCGAGGCCGGGGAGATCGAAACATGCGCCGCGGCCAGCGCCGCAGTGTCGTTTAGGCCATCGCCAACCATCAGCACTTTCTTGCCCTGATCGACCAGCAACCGCACCCGGGCAGATTTATCGGCAGGCAGCGCCTCGGCCACCCATTTGGCAATGCCGAGCTGCCTTGCAAGGTCCTCCACCGCGCCGGTGGTGTCTCCGGAGATAAGCAGCACATCCTTGCCCGCCTCCTTCAGCGCCCTGACGGCCTCCGCCGCGCCCGGGCGCAAAGCATCGGTGAACAGGAAGGGTTTTGCTTCCCCTGCCCCGGTATCAAGCCAGGCTGCTGTCTGGCTGCCCTGCTCCGCGCCGACCCAGGCCGCCCGGCCCAGCCGGACGCGGTTGCCGCGGAACAGGCCTTCGGCACCATAGCCGGGCACCTCTGTGATGTCCTGAACGCTCGCGGACTTAATCCCGGCCTCCCGCGCGGCGCGGGACAGCGCCACCGACAACGGGTGCGAGGAGCCTTCGGCCAGCGCCAGCGCAATCTCCAGATCCGCGCGGGCATGGTCGCCCAAATTGGTGACTTCCGGCGTGCCGGCAGTCAGCGTGCCGGTCTTGTCAAAGACGGCGGTATCGATCTCCGCCAGCCGTTCTAGTGCGGTGGCGTGCTTGATCAGCATGCCTTTCTTGAACAGCCGGCCGGAAGCGGCGGTGGTGACCGCAGGCACCGCGAGGCCCAGCGCGCAGGGGCAGGTGATGATCAGCACCGCAGCGGCGATGTTCAGCGCCGTGCGGATGTCGAAGGTGTAGAGATACCAGCCTGCAAAGGCGAGCGCCGAGAGGATATGCACACCGGGCGCGTAGAGTTTCGCAGCACTGTCGGCGAGCGATGTGTAGCGGGACCGGCCAGATTCTGCGATGGCGACCAGATCGGCCATGCGGTGCAGCGAGGTGTCCTCGCCCACCGCAGTTGCGCGGATGGTCAGCGGGCCGGTCAGGTTCACTTCACCTGCGGAAACCGCGAGGCCCGGTTCGGCAAAGACCGGCAGGGTTTCCCCGGTCAGCAGCGAGCGGTCCAGTTCCGACTGGCCATCCACGATCTCACCGTCCACCGGCATCCGACCGCCCGGGCGTACCAGGATAAGGTCGCCAATGCCCAGATCTGCCACCGGCACCTCGTATTCGTCACCGTCCAGAAGCCGGATCGCACGGGGCACTTCCAGCGCCGCCAGTTCCTCTGCTGCGGAGCGCGCCACCGCGCGGGTGCGGTAATCGAGGTAACGGCCCGCCAGCAGGAAAAGCGTGAGCGTCAGCGCCGCGTCGAAGTAAGCGTGCTCGCCCGAGAGAAAAGTCTCCCATAGGGATGTTACAAGTGCCAGCACCAGTGCAAGAACAATCGGCACATCCATGTTCAGCCGCCCGACCCGCAGCGCGGTCCAGGCATTGGCAAAGAAGGGCTGGGCCGAGAAGATTATGGCAGGGAATGTGATCGCAGCCGAAATCCAGTGGAACATGTCCCGCGTCGCGTCAGACGCCCCGGACCAGACCGAAATCGACAGAAGCATCACGTTCATAGAGGCAAAGAAGGCCACCGCCAGCCGCATCAGCAGGTCCCGGCCCGTTTTGTCGTTCTGGGTGGCAGCAAGAGCTGCAAAGTCCAGTTCGTGCGCCTCGTAGCCGATCCCCTCCAGCACCGGGATCAGGTCAGTGGCACGCAAAGTTGGCTGGGCCTCGATCAACGCCCGTTTCAGGGTCAGGTTCACCCGCGCCGAACGGACGGCCGGGTGGGCGTTCAACTCCCGTTCCACCGCCGAGATACAGGCCTGGCAGTGGATGCCTGGCAGCGACAGCGCCAGCCTTGCCTCGGTTAGCACCTGCTCCGCTCCCTCATGCGGGGCGGCGACGCAGGCGGGACAGGCAGCAAGCGAGGGGCGGAACTGGGCGGTCATGACAGTCAGCCTTTCACGTGCAGGACCACCCGCTGGGTGAATTCGGTGCCATCCTTGGCCCGTGCCACCATGCGGATATTCCAGTTTCCCGGTCCCAGGTCGGCAGGCGCGACATAGGCCTGGCCGTCAAAGGCGAAATCTGGCTGCTGGTCGTCCTGCACATGGGTCGCGCGGCCGAGCGTTGCACTCAGCTTGGCAACCTCCACAGGGGTGCCGTCGGCATCCGTGATTTCAAGCTTCACCTGATCGCCTGCTGCCGACGCGTAGACCGACCACCCCAGCGCCTCTTGCGCAGAGCGGCGCTGATCGAACTGCTGGCTTGCAACGTAGGAGTTCTTCACTTCCAGCCCTGGAAAGGTTTTCACCGCATTCACGGCCAGAACGATATTCACCCCGATGATCACCGCAAAGGCGCCGCCGAACATCAGAATGGCGTGTTTGCCGGTGAATTCGCGTTCTCGCTTTGCCATGGCTCAGTTCCCCTTGCCGTTAAAACTGGTGTCCTTGTGGGCACGTTCGCCGTTCATCAAATCCTCGACCCATATGCGAACCGGGGTGGTGTTTGCCTGAGAGGGTGCAGCCCCTTTGGAGGAGACTATGTAAACCCGCTGCAAAAGTGCCGTATCCGCGGGGACATTCACCGCGTGATAGACTGTGCCTTCCAGCTGAAGCCGCATGGCTGGATCACCTTTGATCGAAAGATTGAACACCCGGTCCTCGCCGTGCTTGTTACGAAGGCGCACATCATAGGTGTTGCGGATAGAACCGTCCGACAGCGTCACATAGGTCGGGTTGCGTACCGGTGCCACGGTCAATTCAATATCGGAGCGGATGAACAGGGCAAACAACAGCCCCGCACCCACAAGCGACCACAGGCTGGTGTACAAGATGGTGCGCGGCCGCAAAACATGCTTCCAGATGTTCTTGGGCGGGTTGCCTGCACGTTCCAGAGGCTCGTCCGACAACGCCATATAGTCGATCAATCCGCGCGGTTTGCCGATCTTGGCCATCACGTCATCGCAGGCGTCGATACAAAGCGCACAGGTGATGCATTCCATCTGCTGCCCATCTCGGATGTCGATCCCCATCGGGCAGACGTTGACGCAGGCCATGCAATCGATGCAGTCGCCCTGCCCTTCGGCCACCTGGCCCTTTTTCAGCTTGCCGCGCGGTTCGCCCCGCCATTCCCGGTAGCCGACGGTCAGGGTGTCCTCATCCATCATGGCCGCCTGGATGCGCGGCCACGGACAGGCATAAATGCAGATCTGCTCGCGGGCGAAACCGCCGAACAGAAAAGTGGTCGCGGTCAGGATAAGCATGGTGGAATAGGCGATCGGGTGCGCGTTCAGCGTCACCAGGTCATAGGCCAGTGTTGGCGCATCGGCGAAATAGAACACCCAGGCGCCACCGGTGGCGAGACCGATCAGAAACCAGGCGGCCCATTTGGTGACTCGCAGGCGCGCCTTGCGGAAATCCATCTTTTTCTGCCGGTGCAGGCGCAGGCGGGCGTTGCGGTCGCCCTCGATCCAGCGCTCCACAAGTATGAACAGATCGGTCCAGACGGTTTGCGGGCAGGCATAACCGCACCAGACCCGGCCCAGCGCAGAGGTGAACAGGAACAGCCCAAGCCCTGCCATGATCAGCAGACCGGCGACGAAATAGAATTCATGCGGCCAGATCTCGATCCAGAAGAAGTAGAACCGGCGGTTTGCCAGGTCCAGCAGCACCGCCTGATCCGGCAGTGAGGGGCCCCGGTCCCAGCGGAGCCAGGGGGTCAGGTAGTAGATCCCCAACGTCACCGCCATGATGTACCATTTCAGGTTCCGGAAGGGGCCGGAGACACGCCGCGGGAAAATCGGTTCCCTGGCAGCGTAGAGGCTCGGGGCCGGGTTGGAATCGCTCACGGACTCTCTCCGTCTTGTGGCTGTCTGCCAGCCCTTTTCACAGAAGCGAAGAACCGGGACTTTGACGTGGATCAAAAAGCGCATCACACAATCATGTTTTCCGGCCGGCTTCTGTATTCAGGAACGGCAAGGCGCCACCTATGCCTGTCCCTTCGGCCCCGCTAGAGGCAAGTTGCCGCACAGGCCGAAGGCCCTTCCAAAACCCGCCTCTTCTCGCACTGCCATCTGATTTATCGCAGAAGCGGTCCTGCGATTTTATTCGGCGGGAAAGGAACTTTCCTGCATGGCGCGGGTTGGGTGACTGTATTTCAGGCGCGCTGAAGTGCGGAACAAACAGGAGATCAAGTGATGAAACACCTAATGCTTTCGACTTCGCTGATTGTTGCAGCCGCGGCTCCGGGTCTCGCCGGATCCCAGAGCGTAATTTCGGGCGATGCCGGGGCGAGTGTTCAGTTGGAAACCCCTGCTGCCGATCTTTCGGCTGGCGCCACTGCCATGGGCGAAGCCAAGGCAGAAAGCACTCCGGTGCAGCCCGGGACCGAGCAACCCGCAGATAACGCAGAAAGCGCTCTTAACGGCGGCACCGCCTCGGAAGGCGGACTGTCGGCTCTGGTCCCCGATGCCGACGGGATTGCAATGGAGCCGCTGGGCATGAACGAGGTGACCGCTGATGCTCTGACGGGTGCCCCTGCCTATGACTCCAAGGACGAGCATATTGGCGAACTTTCGCAGGTTGTTGTGAACACAAACGGCGGTGTCGAAGCGGTTATCATTGATGTTGGCGGCTTCCTCGGCATGGGTGAAAAGCCGGTCGAACTGGCGATGGGGGATATCGAGATTGTGGAGGTCGAGAACGACCTGCGTGTGATCACGCATCTGACCCGCGAACAGCTGGAAGCTCTGCCTGACTACCAGCCCGGATAAAAGACCGGATTCATAAGGGCCTGCAGGCCCTTATGAATGAAGCCGCCTGTCTGCCTGCCCCTCTTCCGGTTTCCTGCCTCGTACCGGTGTCCCAGCAGGCTTCATTGTAAAGCGGCCTGATTGACCGGGTTCCAGATCGGAGCCCGGTCTTTTTGCGTGAAATCTCTAGAGAATCCCGGCCGCCAGCGCGACTGCTGCTGCCGCGAGACCGGACAGTGTCAGCAAGGCGATCAGCCCGTCCCGTGTCAGCATGGCCACTGCCAGCAGGCTGACCACCGCGCCGAGAATCGACGAGGAGAACGGAACGATTTCCAGCAGGGGCATCAAAGCGCCGCAGAGCAGGCAAACAACCTGAATGACAGTCAGAAATGGTTGTCGCGTCAAGGCCAGCAGCCGCTTGCCGGAGTGCCGGTCAAGCCATCGCACACTCCGCCGCAGCGCCACGGATGCCTTTCTGACGGCGTCGGCCTTGATCCTGCGCCGTCCCAGCCATCCTGGGAGCCAAAGATGCCGCCTCCCCAGCAGCATCTGTCCCGAAACCAGGCAGATCAGAATACCGCAGACTGAAGAAAGCATTGGAACCCCGCTGAGCGGGGTCACCACCGCCATGGCCGGTATTGCCAGAACCGCCGGAAGCGACCTTTGCCCCATTTCCTCAGCAAATCTGCTTACGGTTATGCCGCTGCGGTGTCTTCGTGCAAGGCTGCTGGTCTCCCTCAGCACTTGTTCGATGGGCTGTTTTGCAGATGCCATTGCGTCCCTTTTTGGCTGCATTGATTTGGGGTTCAACGCCCCTGCTCCACACAGGTTCCAGTTGCAACCCGCCTGCCACCTGCAAGAATCCGCTCAGGACGCTGAATTCGCGGCGCTTCTCAGGAGTGTCAAGGAACCTTTCTTCCGGCCGGCGCGTTTTGCCGGTGCATCCCCCAGAGGGGCTTGAATGGAAAGGAACATCAACAATGAAACATCTGATCCGCACCACTACCCTCGTTGCAGCCATGGCCACCGCAGTAGCGGCGGGGTCCATGGTTTCCGAAATCGACGTGACCGCCGACCTGAGCGCGATTGAAAACTACCCGGCAGCCAAGGTCTGGACCAGCCTGGAGACCGACCTGGAAACCGCTTTGGCGGAACAACTGGTGGGACAGATTGCAGATCCCGACGCTGAAGAAGCCGCTGAAATCCACGTCGAAATCGACTCCGTTGCGCTGGCCAGCAATTTCGAGCAAGCGCTTGGCGTCGGCGAGTGGGTTTTGAAAGGCGATGTGGACATTGATATGCCTGATGCTTCGAAGGACATGCGCTACGATCTCACCGTTTCCGCGGATCAGCTGAATGCTTATTACCCTGAGGGCACCGACCCGGCGAGTGTGACCGTCGACAGCGATCTGTTTTACAACGCAATCATCGATGCCTTTGCGGGCAACGTTGCCTCGAAACTGAAGTAAGGAGGAAGCCATGCGTTTCGTGCTTGCAGTCCTGGCGCTTGCCGGCCTGACGGCGGCTTGCGAAACCGCCGAAGGTTTCGGCAGGGATGTCTCAAACCTCGGCGAGGAAATCACCGAAGAAGCGCAGTGACACTTTGCGCGTTTCCGAACTTCGAAGGCCCGGTGCAGCGCTGCACCGGGCCTTTTGGGTCTTTGCCAAACTGCTTCTATAACAGCCTGCTCCCCGGCTGCGCCCTGGTCCTGTCAAACGATGTCCTCAGTCGCTCCAGGCAAGGGCTGCTGAAGTTCCGCCATCCTGCCGGGGTCATGCGGCACCAGGAATCCCCGGCGGGCTTCCGGGCGGCGCACTTGGTTCCGGCGTATCTCGTCCTGCCACCAGGCCGCGGCGCGCGCCGGATCAAGCGCCTGATCCGGCAGGTCCTCCTGCCACCAGTGCCCGGCCAGTGCTTGCCATAGCTGGCGGATCCGGCCGCGGCTGGTGATCCGCAAGGCCGCTTCGCTGTCCCAGCGCATTGACCGCCCGTTCAAATTGGCCGAGCCGACCAGCGCGAAGTCACGGTCGGTGATCAGAGCCTTGCTGTGCAGATAAATTAGCGGCGAGCCTGCCAGTACCGAGGGCGCATCCCGAGCGGCCATGCGCGGTTGAACCGGGCTGGCGATACAGGCGCGGGAACCGAAGGCCGCGCTGACCTTTTCAAGCGCTTCCGCCTGAAGTGCCATCCCGTAGCGGGCATCAACCTCCTGATTGCCGTCAAAGGCGACATCTTCCGGCAGGCCCGGCAGGATAAGGATCAGCGACAAATCAGAATTGCGCCGCGCTGCATCCGCCAGACCGCGCGCGATGACGCTGGAACGCAGAAACTGCGTTTCCAGATAGATCAGGTGCCGGGCTTTTTGGAAGGCCGTCAGATGGTCCTCTTCGATTTCGCGCAGAACGGTTTTCGGTGACAGCGCCCAGAATCCCGCCCTGCGCGGCACTGACAAAGTACGGCGGATTTGCCGCCCGGCAGCGGGCTGCCTGCGCGCAGCAATGTCCTCGAGAAAACTGTCAAGATGGCCTGCGGCCTCTTCAGCCTCGGGGCCGCGCAACAGCAATTGCACATCCGCCCATGTCTTGAACGCTGGCTGATCGTGGGACAGCGTGTCATACCGCCGACGGTTCTGATCCAGTCCGCCGATATAAAGAATCTCGCGGTCAATCACTGCCACCTTCTGGTGATGGGAGACAGGATGCAGCTGCGGCAGGCCAGTCTCCGCCGCAGAAGGCCGCAACCGCCGCGGCAGTTTGCGCAGTTTCCGCAGCACAAACGGCGAAAACGCCAGCCGCGGCAGAATGCCCGCGCGCGCCGGATGCAGGGCCGCTGTGACAGACAGCCGCGTGCTTTGTTCAGGCGACAGCCCCTGAGCAATCTTGCTGGCTTGCGCAAGCGTATTTTGCGCGGCTAAGTGCAGCGGTGCGGCCATCACCGGGTCAAAATCACTCACGACCAGACGGACATGCACCCCCCGCCGCAAAGCATCGGCGATCAGCTCCGCCCAGGTGTCTCCGGTTTTTCTGGCTTCCGGGCTGAGCAAAGGAGTAGAGAAGTCAAACAGGCGGAAACTTGCGGTAATTTCCTGCTTGGCGGCCAAGACCGCACGTTCAAAGGCCGGCCAAGCCTGTTCAGCAGTGACCAAAACCGAAAACTCCGGGCAGCTGTCTTCATCATGCTGCGGGTTCTGCTGCATCCTGGTCCTGTCCGTTAGTCTGTTTTGCTGGCGGCTCCGCCCCGGCAACGACGGGAAATACCAGCCGGTATGTGAAACTGTCCTCAGTCTCGTGGGTTTCGACCGTGCCATCAAGCTGGGCCGCGAAAGCCATCATCAGCCGCGCACCGATTCCGGTGCCTTGTATCACTTCTTCCTTCTCCACCAGCGGCTGCCCCTTGGTGTTGATGATTTCAAGCTCCAGCCAGTTTTCTGCCGGAGCGCGCAACCGGACCGTGATCTCCGGGCGGCCGCCTTCGGGCACACCAAGGTATTTTACCGCATTGGTCATCGCTTCCGACACCAGCATGGACAGTGTAACCCCCTGATCCTGTGTCAAGGGCACCGGAGCCAGATCCGTTTCAATAGAAATGTCCTGGCCCGTGCCCGCATTCATCGAACCGATTTCGGAGATCAATGCCTGCATCAGGTCCCGGCTGTCCACGGTGGTGACGTCAGGATTGGTGTTCATGCTGCGGTGAATGGTGGCCAGCCCCCGCACCCGGCGCTGCAGCTGCGACAGCATCCGCCGGGCTTCCGGCGTTTGCGCCCCGCGGCTCTGCATGTTCATGATCGACGCAACCAGTTGAAGGTTGTTTTTCACCCGATGGTGGACCTCCCGCAGCAGGATTGTTTTTTCCTCCAGATCCAGCTCGCGCCGCCGTTCGGCTTCACTGAGAATGACAACCATCCGGTTGAAGGACTGCTGCGCCTCTTCAAACTCGCGCGGCGGGTTGACCAGCTCCAGCCTGGGATCCTCACGCTCACCCAGGGCATAGCGGCGCATCGCCCGGCGCAGCGCGCTGAGGTGGCGGATCACTAGCTGCTGCAAGCCAAGGATTGCAACGGAAATCCCCGCCAGCCACATCAGGACCGGGAATGCCAATGTCATCAGCGAGGCCGGGTTTGCGGACATCGCGTTCTCGACAGGCCAGCTGCCGACAACAGATACTTGGCCAGGAAGGATCTCAGTCACAGCAAAGAACCGTTCGCCGCCGGAACGGGCCTCCTCGAAGAAGGTCCCGCCGGTGAGAGCCTGCAGATCGCGGCGCGGCACAGAGACCGGCAGAATCTGCTCTGCCTGCTGCTCCGGCACGCTGGACGAGAGGATTTCGCCCTGTGCATCGATGGTTACGAACTGGATGCCCTGCGCGTCAGACCAATACTTTCCGGATTTGATCGCTGAAACCTTATGCGGGATTGCAATCGACACATATCCCAGCAGAATACCCTCGCGCTGCACCGGGCTGGTGGCCAGCAGGAAGGAACCGCCTTCCCCCAGAAGATCCCGGCCGAGGGCAAATGAAAGCTGCGCTGTCTGGCGCGCCTTCAGGTACAGCCACCTGTCTGAAACATCCCGCGCCTCACCGTCCGATGCACAGGTCATTTCGCCCACGGGCGTGATAAAAGCAGCAAAAGTGAAAGGGTTCTGGCCTTCTGTAAAGGCTTTCAGCAGAACGCTGCAGGCACTGCTGTCTTCAATCACAGGCAAAACGGCTGCCGCCAAGCCTTCTGTCGCGCCCCCCGCGCGCTGCAGCAGTTCACGTTCCCTGGCAGCAGCGCGCTCGGTGCGGTCGAGAAGGGATGCATGCGACAAACGGGTGGCCTCATCGACCACCGCATTTGTCTGGTAAATCGCGATCAGGCCCAGCGGCAGCAGCGCAAACGTCATCAGCGCAGCCAATCGGACAAGAAGACCGCCAGCCTGCAGCCGCGGCATTGAGATCATGCGGCACCCTGCTGAGCAACGATGCCAGCAGTGACAGTATCGGTCAGTTCCAACCGGCTGTCGCCGTCCAGATCCATAAGCTCCGCCAAACGGGCACGGGCGCGGTTCACCCTGCTCTTGATCGTGCCGGTTTTCACCCCGCACATCTCGGCCGCTTCTTCGTAGGAAAATCCGCTTGCGCCGACCAGCACCAGCGCTTCACGCTGTTCATCATTCAGCCGCGCAAAAGCGACTGAAAAGTCACGCATGTGAAGCCGCCCGTCATGATCGGGTTTCTGCGCCAGGCTGCCGGACAGCGCGCCGTCAGCATCTTCAACCTCCCGTTTGCGCTTGCGCCGCAACGAGTAAAAAGTGTTGCGCAGAATCGTGAAGAGCCAGGCCCGCATGTTCGAGCCAGCTTCGAATTTCTCGATATTGGTCCAAGCCTTCACCAGCGTATCCTGTACCAGATCATCTGCTGTCGCGGCATTGCGGGTCAAACTGATGGCGAACGCACGCAACGCGCCCAGATGATTGACCAGGTCGTCTCTCGGATCGGTGAATGTGTCAGTCATTTGAGGTGTGCTCCCCTGACTGCTGCGCTCTTGATTTGGCCTCCTTTTCCTTCAACTGCTTCAGAAGGTCGGTGAACCTGTCCGGCACAGGCTCACTGGCAACCTTTTCGAACGCCCGCTTGAGGTTTTCATCAATTTCGCGGTCGGCCTGTTCTTTGCGCGGCCGGGCGCGTGGTAGCTGTGTCATGAGATCCATCAGATTTTTACGCTGTTTCTGGAACCAAACGCGCTGCAGTGCGTATAGTTCCATATATACTGCAAAAAAAAGGAACGTCGCAAATGACCGCTCAATCGGGAGAACTGACCGCCAGCCAGATTGGTGCCAATCTGCCCTATCTGCGCCGCTATGCGCGGGCACTGACCGGCAGCCAAAACAGCGGCGACAAGTACGCCCTGGCCGCGTTGGAAGCCATTCTGGCCGGAGAAGCCTGCTTTGACAGCGCGCTGCCGCCGAAGGTGGCATTGTTCCGGGTCTTTCACGCGATCTGGTCTTCCACCGGAGCTCCGGCGGGAGAAGATGAGGCGGACACAGGCTTGGCTGAAAAAGCGCAGAGGCATCTGCGGCAGCTCACGCCGAACACCCGTGAAGCACTGCTGCTGCACACCATCGAGGAATTCAGTGCCGCGAGCACCGGCACCATCATGGGCGTCAGCGAAGAAGAGGCGTCTGAGCTGATCTCGATCGCTTACGAGGAAATGTCGCGCGCCACTGCTGGCCGGGTCATGATCATCGAGGATGAAGCGGTCATTGCCATGGACCTGGAGGCCATCGTCACCGGGATGGGCCACAGCGTCACCGGCATCGCCCGCACCGAGGCCCGTGCGATGGATCTAGCAGCAGAGGCGGCTTCCGATCTGATCCTTTCCGACATCCAGCTCGCCGACAATTCCAGTGGTATCGACGCCGTCAACGGCATTCTGGACAAACATGGCGACCGGCCAGTGATTTTCATTACGGCGTATCCGGAAAGGCTGCTGACCGGCGAAGGGCCTGAGCCGGCATTTCTGATCTCGAAGCCATACACCGAAGAGCAGGTGCGATCAGCAGTGAGCCAGGCTATGTTCTTTTCCTCCACCGAAACATTGAAAGTCTGACAGGCAGCTGTTCAACACCGTTCAGCATCCGGCACCCGGCCGTATTCCCGTCCGGGTTCCTCATTACCGCTGCAAAAATTGAGCCCCGCCTGTTTCAGGCGGGGCTCAATTCGGTCTGATGAGCGGGGCTGCAGCGCTGCTGCAGCCCCGCTGCCCGGTCAGGATTTGGCAATTGCGTGCAGCATCCAGGCCGCCTGTTCGTGAAAAGCTGACCGCTCCGTTGCAAGGTCCTCCGTCACGATATCGCGGCACTGGCCAGCCAGCTCAGCGAGTGCGTGCATCCGCTGTGCGATGCGCACGTGGCTGGCGGCGAGGTCCTGCGCCATTTCGCCGGCGTTGAGCTTGCCGCTTGGATCCTCAATCTTGGAGCGGTTCAGCACTTCATCCATCCGGGACGGTGCCAGATGACCCAGCGCACGGATACGTTCCGCCAGCTGGTCAGCGGCGGTGAACATGTCCTCGTATTGCTCCTCGGTCAGCTTGTGCATCGAGTAGAAAGCCGGGCCTTCCACATTCCAATGGCAAGCGTGGGTCTTGAAAACAAGGCGGTACGTGTCTGCCAGCACATCCGCCAGGCCGTCAGCGATGGCGCCGGTGTCTCGGACACCAGTATCAACTTTGCGGGGGCTCGGAACGGCGGTAAGCGCGCCAGTCATTGGAAACTCCTTTCTTTGGTTACAGGCTAGGAACTGAACGCAGGCCGGTGCGGAAAGTTCCCTTGTTCTGCTGGCAGCAACGGGAAGCGCGGCAGCGCAGCCCGGTCCGGCCTTCAGCGGGATGGGCCGTTTAGAAACCGAGCGATCATTGCCACTGCAAACAGCAGAAGGAAGATGTAGAACAGGATCTGCGCGATCCCTGCGGAGGCCACGGCAATGCCGCTGAACCCAAAGATGCCCGCGGTGACTGCAACGGCCAGGAATACAAGTGCCCAGTAAAGCATGCTGTGCCCTTTCTGTTGCGTGTGATAACCCAATAACCTGTCGCTCCGGAAAATGTTCCATGCAGACCAAAGGGAACTGCCCGTCAGTCACCGAAACAGGCACAGCCTGGCAGCATTACCAGGCGGATCAGAATCACGGATTTCTGTTGAGAAGTGCAGCTTCCCTATCAGATGAGCGGCCGCACTTCCGGGGTAAAGTCTTCGATCAAGGCCATTTTGGCGAGCGCCGGCACATTCCTGATTTTCAGCATGCCGTTTTGCCATTCGGCAAGCTTGGCATCCCGCAAGGCCTTGAGCATCTTGTTGGTATGCACCAAAGACAGGCCAAGCGCATCTGCAAGGTCCTGCTGCCGGAAAGGAAGTGGCACCGAATTGTTCACTTCCATCCCAACGGCGCGCAGCCGCTCATAGATCCGCACCAGCGCCCAAGCAATGCGCTGCCTTGCATCACGCTGTCCCAGCGAAGCAATGGTTTCACCAAGAAAATGCTCTTCGACTGCTGCAATCCACGTAAGGTCGTAGGAACGTTCCGGGTGATGCTGAAACAGTTCGAACAGCCCGGCCCGCCTGAACACGCATAATGTCATGCTGGTAGTTGCATCAACGGAGTGCTTCATCTCCCCCATCAATCCGGCCTGGAGCCCTGCAAAATCACCAGGGAACAGGAAATTGATCACCTGGCGGCGGCCGTTCTCCAGCGTCTTGTAGCGCGTGCCCATCCCTTTCAGAACGGTATAGAGCTGCGGGCTATTCGAGCCTTCCAGCAGAATTGTTGTGCCTGCATCCACCACCAATTCGCCTGTTTTGAAGGATTGGGTGAAATCAATCTCCTCGCGCGACATTGGCGTAAAAACGGCCTGTTTTCGCAGCGGGCAGTCCCTGCAGGCGGTGGCAGACATGATCTTCCCCCTCATCATTTATGTCACAGTTTAATGCGCATGCGCTGAAAAAGTTCCAAACTACCGGTTCATAGGGGAGCACGGCAATGCAAACGCGCAACCGCGATTGTGGGCATTTCTATCTGATTGCGTCCAAGGACTATCTGGTCACCTGCGATATCTGCGATACCATTCTTGATTTTGATCCGGCTGCAGAAATCAGCGTTCAGAAGGAGCACGAGGCCGCGCTGCTGGTGCTTTCGCGATACCGGAGAATCGCAGTTGCCTTCATGGAATGCGGTTCCGAAGCGGTGACCCGTTCCAAGATCGACAAAACGGTTGTAAGCCGCGGCGGCAAACTGGTGCTGATGGGAGGCGCCGCGGAAGCGGAGCTGGACATGCACTCTCCGCAGCTGCAGTGGCCGGTGCTCGCCAGGCCGATTTCGACCCGGATGATCATGTCCCACCTGCCTCGGGACCAATTTCCCGGGAACAAATACCATGTTCCCGGGTTGGTATCCTGACTGCTGTTTCCGGCAGCCCCTGCAAAAGGAGTTAAACAATGCTTGGTTGGGCACTTACATTTCTGGTGATCGCGCTGATCGCCGCACTGCTGGGATTTGGCGGTATCGCCGGCGCTTCTGCGGGTATCGCGAAGATCCTTTTCGTCATTTTCCTGGTGCTGTTCGTGGTCGCGATGATTGCGCGGGCGGTGAAGGGCAAGCCCCCGGTCTGACCCGGCTCGACCCAGTAATCCGGAGAATAAGCCCCCGGACCTCACGATAGCGGACGGCGGATTTCCTGAAGGGAACCCGCCGTCCGGCCTGTTTGGCAGCTGCTTCACTGCAGCGGCGCGGTCATCACCGCACGCGGCAGTATTTCCTCTGGCAGTGTGCGCCCCGGCCTCTCTCACGCAACGCTCAAGGATCGTGACCAGTCCGAGGGTTGCCTGCCGGGCTACGGTCTTTAAGGTTGACTGGACACAAAATCGGAGATGCTCCCATGCAAGATCTCAGCCCCGCCCCGGAGCTCAAGCCCGGGTCTGCGCAGCCAGACCTGCCGGACAATCCGCCAGCGCTTCACGAGCGGGCGTTGCATTTGCTGGCCCGCTTGCTGCCACTGTCGTTTTTCCGCCGCCCGCCCAAGATCATCATCATCGACGCCACCAACAGCTGCAATCTGCGCTGCCCGGTCTGCCCTGTGACCTTTGCTATGAAGCGCAAGCGCGGAATGATGAAACCGCATGTGTTCCGCAAGATCATCGACGATTTTAAAGACCAGCGGGAAAAGCCCGCGATCTATTTCAGCTTTTCCGGCGAGCCGACCCTGCACAAGGACCTGCCGGATTTCATCGCCTATGCCCATGAAAACGGCCATGACACCTATCTGTCGACCAACGCCACCCGCCTGACGCCGGAGATGAGCGAGCGGCTGATCCGCTCTGGCCTGGGGCGGGTAAACCTCTGCATGGACGGGTTCTCCAAGGAGGCGCAGGAGGTCTACCGGGTCAATTCCGACTTCGATAACGTCAAGGCGAGCATCGAGGAATTCCTCAGGATCAAGAAAGACCTGGGCATGAAGACTCCGATCACGGTGCTGCAGACGCTGCTCACCAGCTACTCCGAACCGCAGATGGATGAGATGGAGGCCTGGGCGCGCGACGCAGGTTTTGACCGGGTGCGGTTCAAGACCTTCTCGATCGGCTCTTACACCTCGGCAGATCAGAAGCGCGAGTTTGCCCATTTCCTGCCGCGCCAGAAGGAACTGCGCCGCCATCCGCGTCATACCAGCCACGCCATGTGCACAGTGCCGCTGTTTCAATCGGTGGTCTTCTGGAACGGCGACCTGGGGCTGTGCTGCATCGACTACGACCAGGTGATCCAGCTGCCCAATGTGGAACAGGACGGCTTTCTCGCTGCCTACCGGTCGGACGAGGCTGCCCGCGCCCGCAAGCGCGGTTTCCTCAAGCAGTTCGGCATCTGCAAGACCTGCTCCTTCTCGAACGCCGAGAATATGGGCATCCGTCGTGATCTGAAGAAATAGCGCCTGCGGCTTTCACCTTTCGTAAAAATTCCGGGGGTGAAAGCCGACAGGCCGAGGGGGCAACGCCCCCTCACCTTCACCGCTGAAGCAGGATTGGGAACCAATCTTCCCGCAAGCGCTGGCCCGGCTGCATTTCGTGTCCCGGAAACGGCGGCGATGTCGGACCGGGGCGCTCCACGTAGCGCGCATCATCTCCCACGAGCCGCAACGAGAACGCCCGGCGGCGGCTGGCAGATGTATTGCCGCGGGCGCCGTGAAGGGTTTTGAAATTGAAAGCCACCGCGTCGCCAGGCTGCATCGCATATTCGCGCACTGTCATGCCTTCGGCATCCGGATCCGGGACGGCCATGTACTGGCCTTCATCCGGAAAGAAATCCTCCTCTGACACCCATCGGGTCGGCAGGACCTCCTTCTCCCAATTGTGCGAGCCTGCCACGCAGCGCAAGGCGGCCTCCTTCACCTCGTCAAGCGGCGACCAGAAGCTGACAGTCTGCTGACCTTCGACAAAGTAGTAGGGCCCGTCCTGGTGCCAGGGGGTCGCCATCGAGGTGCCGGGCTCCTTGACAAGCACATGATCGTGGAACATTTGCACTGAAGTTGATTGCATCAGGTCCGCAGCCACTTCGGCCACCGGCGATTGCCGGATTGCCTCCTGAAACTCGGGAAACCGGGTCCAGTTGCAGTAATCGTCAAAGAATCGGCCTGTCTGACCGGCCTTTTCATTGTTCGAGGCATAAGGGCCGGGGTTTTCCATGTTGGCAGCCACTCCTGCGCGCAGCAGTTCAACTTGCTCCGCGAACAGACCGCGGATGAGGACCACACCGTCGCGCTGGTACTGATCGACCTGTTCAGGAGTAATAAGGGGGTGGACCATTGCTGCCTCCGCTGCTGAATGATGCTAATCCGATGCGTCATTCCTGCCGCGGCAAAGGTATAGTTTCAAATCATATCTTTTTAATATACCCCTCACTTCATGTTATATCTGACCCTTCGCCATTACGAGTATGTCTGCGCCGTGGCCCGGCACGGCAGCCTGTCGGCTGCGGCGGACGCGGTGCATGTCAGCCAGCCTGCCCTCTCCGCTGCGTTGAGCCGGGTCGAAGAGCATCTGGGCCACGCGCTGTTTTTACGCAGACGCGGCACGGCGCTGGCGCTTACCCCGCAAGGGCGGCGGTTTGCCGAACAGGCACAGACGTTGCTGGATCGGGCCACACAGCTGGAAAACCCGAAGGGTGGCGCTGCCGCGCAGGAACTGGTGCTGGTCTGTTTTTCCGACCTCGCGCCCTTTCTGCTGGCGCCCGCACTGAAGGCCTTGCGCCAGGCCCTGCCGGAAGTGAAGGTCAGCCACCGCACCTGCGGCTTTGCCCCGCTGATCTCCGCGCTGAGCCAAGGCGAGGCAGATCTTGCCATAACCTATGACCTGGGCCTGGATGCGGCGTTCAGCCGGGCGGAATTGGACAGAATTGCGCCGCACGCTCTGGTGCCTCCGGACCACGCACTGGCCCGGCAGCGCGGTGTTTCTTTGGCTGAACTGTCTGAGCACCCGCTGGTGATGTCCCAAGAGGGGCTGTCAGTTCAGCACATGCTAGGGCTATTCAAGGCGCACGGACTGGTGCCGCGGATCGCGCACCGGGCAGATTCGCTGGAGCTGCTGCGCAGTTTCGCGGCCAACGGCGAGGGGGTGGGCATCAGCTACAGTTTGCCGCCTGGCGGGAGGAGTTATGACGGCAAACCCCTATGCGAGGTGCCGGTCACGGACGCGGCGGCACATGAGCCGGTGATTCTTGCGGCCCATGCAGAAATGCCGGAGGTCTCCCCAGCAGCCACAGCACATGAAATCCTCCGCACTGTGCTAAGCGCCCGCCGGTCAGACCTTGCGCAGACGGATCACAACATCGACTGATGCGATTTCCATCCCCTCAGGCGCTTCCGGCAGTTTGTGAATCACCAGTTCCTGCGCCGGCGCATCGCTGACGCGGCCCTCGTCCTCCCAGAAGAAATGGGGATGGTCGTGGGTGTTTGTGTCGAAATAGCTCTTGGAGCCGTCCAGCGGGATTTCCTGCAGCACGCCAGCATCGCAAAAGGCGCGCAGCGTATTGTAGACCGTGGCCAGCGACACCGCGGCACCGTTTTTCTTGGCCGACTCGAACAGGCTTTCCGCAGTGATATGGCGGTGCTTGCCGTCACCCACCAGCAATTCGGCAAGCGCAACCCGCTGCCGGGTGGGCCTCAGCCCGGCATCTGTCAGCCAGCGTGTGGCCACTTCTTCGCTGTTTGGCGTCATGAGCAGGTCCTGCATCGCGTTGCTGACCGTATATATAGGAGCAACGTCCCGGGGTTTTCAAATGAAATTCATTCGCAGCTGACAGGCCGCTTCCAGTGCGCATGTGGCACAATCAGCGCAGGAAGTGACGCGGGGTCCCCTTGCAGGACCCTTTGGCCGGGTGCTACAGGGATCCAAATATATATACACGAACCTCAGGCAGGAGATGCGCCCGAATGGCTGATTACCCCAGCAGTTTTGACAAGGAAGATTTGCTGAAATGCGCGAGGGGCGAGCTGTTCGGGCCAGGCAACGCCCAGCTGCCGGCGCCGCCGATGCTGATGATGGATCGCATCACCGAAATTTCCGGCGATGGCGGCGAGCATGGCAAGGGCCATGTGATCGCCGAGTTTGACATCACTCCGGGCCTTTGGTTCTTCGACTGCCATTTTCCCGGCAACCCGATCATGCCGGGCTGCCTGGGTCTCGACGGCCTGTGGCAGCTGACCGGCTTCAACCTCGGCTGGCGCGGCTGGCAGGGCCGCGGCTACGCGCTGGGTGTCGGCGAGGTCAAGCTGACCGGCATGGTCCGCCCGGACCGCAAGATGCTGACCTACAGCGTTAACTTCACCAAGGCCGTGCAAACCCGCCGCCTGACCATGGGCGTCGCGGATGGCATCGTCGAGGCAGACGGTGAGGTGATCTATCAGGTCAAGGACATGAAAGTGGCCCTGTCCGAAAGCTGATAAGCTTTCCGGCAGGACGAAAGTCACAGAAACAGGAGTACGCACATGCGCCGCGTCGTCGTCACCGGTTTGGGGATTGTCTCCTCCATCGGGAACAATGCCGAGGAGGTTCTTTCCTCTTTGAAGGCCGGAAAGTCCGGCATCGTTGCCAGCCCGGAAATGGCCGAGCACGGCTTCCGCAGCCAGGTAGCAGGCACGCTGAAGATCGACGTGGCCGAGCATGTGGACAAGCGCACCCTGCGTTTCATGGGCCCTGGTGCGGCCTATGCGCATATTGCCATGAGCCAGGCGATTGCGGACGCGGACCTCAGTGAAGATCAGGTGGTGAACGAGCGCACCGGCCTTGTCGCTGGGTCCGGCGGCCCGTCGACCTCTGCCATGCTGACCGCGCATCAGACTGTCCTGAAATCCGGCGCGACCAAGCGCATCGGCCCCTTTGCAGTGCCGAAGTGCATGTCCTCCACAATTTCGGCCAACTTGGCGACTGCCTTCAAGATCAAAGGCATCAACTACTCCATCACCTCGGCCTGCTCGACCTCGCTGCATTGCATCGGCAACGCGGCAGAGCAGATCATGATGGGCAAGCAGGACGTGATGTTCGCCGGCGGCGGCGAGGAGCTGGACTGGACCCTCAGCTGCCTTTTCGACGCCATGGGCGCGATGTCCTCCAAGAAGAACGACGAGCCGGAGAAAGCCTCCCGTGCCTTTGACCAGGACCGCGACGGTTTCGTGATCTCCGGCGGCGGTGGCATCGTGGTGCTGGAGGATCTGGAGCACGCGCTGGCCCGCGGCGCCAAGATCTATGCCGAAGTAACCGGATTTGCTGCAACCTCCGACGGCCACGACATGGTGGCGCCCTCCGGTGAAGGCGGCGAGCGGGCGATGCGGCTGGCGCTGTCCACCCTGCCCGAAGGGCGCAAGGTGGACTACATCAACGCGCACGGCACTTCGACCCCGGTCGGAGATGTTGGCGAAGTTGAAGCCGCCCGCCGCGTCTTTGGCGAAGGCAATGTGCCCCCGATCTCTTCGACCAAGTCGATGACCGGTCACGCTCAGGGTGCCGCCGGCGCGCTGGAGGCAATCTTTTGCCTGCTGATGCTGGACAACGATTTCATTACCCCGTCGATCAATGTCGACACGCTCGCCGAAGGCATCCTGCCTGGCGAGATTGCCACCAGCCTGGTGGAAAACGCCGGCCTCGACTCGGTGATGACCAACAGCTTCGGCTTTGGCGGCACTAACGGCTCGATGGTTCTGAGCAAGTACAAGGAATAATTGACGATGGCGGGATTGCTGACAGGCAAACGCGGCCTGATTATGGGCGTTGCCAATGACCGCTCCATCGCCTGGGGTATTGCCAAGGCCATGGCGGAGGCCGGGGCTGAGCTGGCATTCACCTACCAGGGCGAGGCCTTTGGCAAACGGCTTGAGCCGCTGGCGCAGAGCGTCGGCTCTGACTTCATGGTTGATGTGGATGTGACCGATGATGCCTCGCTGGACACGGCGTTCGAGGAACTGGCTGCGCGCTGGCCTTCGATCGACTTCGTGGTTCATGCCATCGCGTATTCGGACAAGTCTGAGCTGACCGGGCGGTTCCTGAACACCACCCGCTCCAACTTCAAGAACTCGATGGATATTTCCGCCTACTCCTTCATCGAGGTCGCGCGCCGCGCCTATCCGATGATGAAGGATAACGGCGGCACTCTGCTGACTCTGACCTATCAGGGGTCGAACCGGGTGGTCCCGAACTACAACGTGATGGGTGTTGCCAAGGCTGCGCTTGAATCAGCGACCCGCTATCTGGCCAATGATCTGGGCCCCGAGGGCATCCGGGTGAACGCAATCTCGCCTGGCCCGATGAAAACCCTTGCCGGTGCCGCCATCGGCGGTGCGCGCAAGACATTCAAACACACTGCCCAGAACGCACCGCTGCGCGACAACGCAACACTGGAGGCAGTGGGCGGCACAGCGGTCTATCTGGCATCCGATGCAGGCGCCTGCACCACCGGTGAGATCATTCGCGTGGACGGTGGCTTCCATGTTCTGGGAATGCCGCAACCGGATCACCTGTAGGGGCCAGAAACGGATTCTGTATGAAAAAAAGGCGCCCTTCCGGGCGCCTTTTTTTCTTGTTGCAAGTGCCCCTCTCATTGCTGGTTCCAGCAAGATTACCCGGCAGTTAACACTTTCGAATCCAGCTTCCCGGCACAGGCTTTTTCCTTAGACACCTCAAGGCTTAAGGGTTGGCCGGCGGGGGAGCCTGCTTACATCAGCTCAGTTGACTGAAACCAGTTCGATGTCGAACACCAGATCCTTGCCCGCCAAAAAGTGATTGGCATCCAGCGTCACGGTCTCTTCGCTGACTTCCACCACAGTCACCGGCAATACCTGGCCATCGGGGCTTTGCATCTGCAGCTGGGTGCCGAGGTCCAGAGGAATATCCGCCGGGATACCTTCGCGCGGGATTTCCTGGCGCGCGGCAGGATTTATCGGGCCATAGGCTTCGGCCGAGGGGATTTCGAGGGTTTTCTTTTCTCCCACGCCCATGCCTTCCAGGCCTGCGTCCATCCCCGCGATCACCTGACCGGTGCCTACTGTGAATTCCAGAGGGTCGCGCCCTTCGGAACTGTCGAAAACGGTGCCGTCCGTCAGCTTGCCTGTGTAATGGATGCGCACGGTGTCGCCGTTCTTTACCCCGGTCATGAGACCTCCAATCGGTTACGGGTTGATAAAGGGGCGCAGCCTAGCGTTCGGGGACGTGATGTAAACCCGTATGGGTACAATTTCCTGCTTTGCCGTCTCGCCGCCTTCGTGCAACTTTCACCGCAAGGGAGGAACCGATGCCGATTACCACCTGTATTTTCGATGCCTATGGAACGCTGTTCGATGTCGCAGCTGCTGCCAGACAAGCGGCCGGCGAGCCCGAATTTCCGCATTTGCAGGACAACTGGGCTGAGCTGGCCAATCACTGGCGGCTGAAGCAGCTGCAATACACTTGGCTGCGCGCGATAACCAATGCCCACACCGATTTCTGGGAGGTGACGCAGGACGGGCTCGACTGGGCAATGGAGTCGGCAGGACTGGCAGGCGACCGGGCGTTGCGCCAGCGGCTTCTTGATCTGTACTGGGAACTGCAGCCTTACCCGGAAGTCCCTGCAATGCTGGAGACGCTGAAGCATGCGGGGATGAACATTGCAATCCTGTCGAACGGTTCGCCTGCGATGCTCGACGGCGCAGTGCAGTCTGCGGGGTTGGGCGATGTGCTGGATGATGTGCTGTCAGTGGAAAGCGTTGGCATCTTCAAACCTGATGCCCGGGTCTATGATCTGGTCGGGAAAAGGTTCGGCTGCGAAAGTAAAGAGGTGCTGTTCGTCTCCTCCAACGGCTGGGATGCTGCCGGCGCATCGGGGTATGGGTTTGTCACCGCGTGGGTCAACCGCGCTGATGAGCCGGTGGATCGCATGCCCTGGAAGCCATCGCACATCCTGCCGGATCTGACAGCCATCCCCCACCTGGTGGAAAGCTGAACGCAGCTATGCCATTTTTCAACACTTCGGACGGGCTGAGCCTGCACTATTCCGACAAGGGGAACGGGGTTCCGCTTCTGTGCCTGGCCGGCCTCACTCGCGACAGCCGGGACTTCCGGTATTTTGCGCCGCATGCAGCGTGTTACCGGATGATCACATTGGACTCCCGCGGCCGCGGACAGTCGGATTATGATCCAGAGTTCATGAACTACAACGTTCTGCGCGAAGCACAGGATGCTCTGGAGCTGCTCGACCACCTTGGGCTTGCGCAAGCCGCCATCCTTGGCACCTCGCGCGGCGGGCTGGTGGCAATGACGCTGGCAGCGATCGCGCGGGCGAGGCTTTCGGCTGTGATCCTAAATGATGTCGGCCCCGAGATTCCGCCCGGCGGAATTGCCCGGATTATGGAATATGTGGGCCGCCGCCCCGCTGCGAAGACCTGGGAAAGAGCCGCAGAGACCCTTGGCTCCCTAATGGAGCATGCATTTCCGGATGTCCCTACCTCCCGCTGGCGCGAGGAGGTTGAAGCCTTTTATGTTCAAACCCCGCAGGGGCTTTCCTTACGCTATGACCCGCGCCTGCGCGACGCGTTGCTGGAACAAGCAGAGACAGGGCCAGCCCCGGATCTCTGGCCCTTGTTCCTGGCACTGGACGGCGTGCCCTGCGGTGTGATCCGCGGGGCGAACTCCGATATTCTGAGCGCCGGAACCTTCGCGGAGATGCAGCGCCGCCTGTCCGCCTTGCAAGCCGCAGAAATTCCAAACCGCGGCCATGTGCCCTTTCTGGACGAGCCGGAAGCCCTCGCCCTCATCCATTCAGTCCTGGACCAAATCAAATGACTTCTATTGCAATGATCGAAGCCGCTGCGGCACGGCTCAAGAGCCATGTCCGCAGGACCCCGCTCCTGTCCTCGCCGTTTCTGGACGGGATCGCCGGGCGACGCCTGCTGGTGAAGGCTGAATGCCTGCAGCATACAGGGTCCTTCAAGTTCCGCGGCGGCTGGTCAGCGGTCTCGGCTCTGACAGAAGAGGACCGGAAACGCGGAGTGATTGCCTATTCCAGCGGCAACCATGCTCAGGGCGTGGCCGCAGCTGCCAAAGCGCATGGCGCACCTGCGGTGATCGTGATGCCTGCAGATGCACCACAGCTGAAAATCCGTAACACCCGTGATCTGGGCGCGGAGGTGGTCCTGTATGACCGTTCCGGCGGCGAGAGCCGGGAAGCCGTCGGCGCTCGACACGCGGAAGAGCGCGGCCTGACGCTTATCAAGCCCTATGACGAGCCGCTGGTGATTGCCGGCCAGGGCACCTGCGGGCTGGAAATCGCAGAGCAAGCCGCCTTCGAGGGCGTCACCCGGGCAGATGTGCTGGTGAACTGCGGCGGCGGCGGGCTGTCCTCTGGCATTGCGCTGGCGCTGGAGGCCCGTGCGCCGGGTCTGCGAGTGCGCCCTGTGGAGCCGGAGGGTTTTGACGATGTCACCCGGTCCCTGGCCTCAGGCCAGGTACAGCGTAACTCAAGCCAGTCCGGCTCTATCTGCGACGCCATCCTGACACCGCAACCGGGAGAGATCACCTTTCCCATTGTCAGCCGTCTGTGCGGTCCCGGGGTTGTAATCACAGAAGATGAGGCGATGCGGGCCATGGCGCTGGCTTTCTTACGGCTGAAAATTGTGCTGGAACCCGGCGGTGCAGCTTCTCTGGCGGCGGCTTTGTTCCACGGGGACCAGATCGAGGGCGATGCAGTGGTCGCAGTCGCAACTGGCGGCAATGTGGACGCAGACCTATTCCGGGAGGCGCTCACGCGTTATGCTTAAGACCGGGCCGTGTGATTGCTGCGCGGCAGCCAGGGGGACACGTTATGACCCGTTTTACAATCGCCTCGTTCAATGTCAAAAACCTGATCGGCCCCGAGCGGGAGTACTACCGCTTTCAAAGTTACACGCCTGAAGAGTACGCATGGAAAGCCGATTGGATGGCCGACCAGCTGCTGACGCTTAACGCGGATATTGTCGGTTTTCAGGAAGTTTTCGAAGAAGCTCCGCTGCGCCAGGTGATTGTCGAAACCGACCGGCGCGGGGCTCAAGCCAATGCAGCCAGCATCCCGGACCCGTCCAAGCGCTATCACCGCAAGGCAATATTCCAGAAGCTGGCCTATGGCTCCTATGCCGAAGCGGAGCTCGCTTTTGCAGCGAACCTCAATGACACGGACGAGTCGGGCAAGCGGCGGCCTGGACTCGCGGTACTGTCCCGCTTCGGTTTTGCCGATGAACCCGAGGTTATCCAGGATCTCGAGCAGCCGCTGGATATACCTATGGCATGTCTTGGAGAAGAAGACGATGCGGGGTTTTATACCCTGCGCCGCCTGTCGCGCCCGATACTCAAGGTGCAGGTGCCGGTCGGAAAACAGGTGATCAGCGTCTTCAATTGCCACCTGAAGTCGAAGCTTGGCGAATACATCAATCCGCAAGGTGCCCCGTACCCGCCTGAAACCGTGCTGACGGCCTATGATGCAGCGGGCCGGGCGATGGGAGCGCTGCGCGCGGCGCTCAGGCGGATGGGCGAAGCTTGGGTGCTGCGCCGCGCCGTGCTGGAGGAGCTGGAGCAAGGCCGCCCGGTGATGGTTCTGGGGGATTTCAACGATGGCGAACACGCGGTCAGCAGCGAAATCATCTCCGGCGAGGTGCCATTCAAAAACTATACATGGATGCTGCGCCATGATGCCCAGCACCCGGCCGACCGTTACAGCAAAGAAGAGGACGCAAAGATCCGCGAAGCTATCGACCGGGTGCGACTGCGCTCTGCTGAGAATATGTTCCTGCGGAAATCCCTGCGCGATGTGGTTTACACCACCGCCTTTGGCGGTGTGCACGAAAGTATCGACCAGATTTACATGTCCCGCCACTTTGATCCTGCCTGGCCCGGCGCTGTGGGCGGGATGCACTATTACAGCGTCTTCAACGACCACCTGACTGATGGCAGTCATCCGGAAGCGCCATACAACAAACTGGCCTCGGATCACGGGCAGATAATGGCCCATATGGAACTGCGCGGCTGAGTGCAGCCGGTTGCTTTACCTCCCTGCCCCGGCACGGGTAGACTGCCGCGGAGCAGAAAAGAGGTTCTCCATGAAGATCGCAGATCTGGGCGATATCCAGCTTCACTACCGGGTTGACGGTGACGCAAAGGGCGCCCCGATCGTTTTTGCCAATTCACTGGGTACTGATTTGCGTATCTGGGATGCCGTGGTGGAACGGCTGCCTGCGGGCCTGCGCGTCATCCGGTACGACAAGCGCGGTCATGGCCTGTCCTCGTGCCCCCCGGCACCTTATTCCATGGGCGCACTGGTACGGGATGCAGAGCGGCTGCTGGACCACCTGGAAGTGCGCGACTGCATGTTCGTTGGCCTGTCGATCGGCGGAATGGTCGCGCAAGGACTGGCGGTAAAGCGGCTGGATCAGGTGCGGGCTTTGGTACTGTCCAACACCGCAGCAAAGATCGGCACTGCCGAAATGTGGAAGGAAAGGGTCCAGACAGTTCAGAGCGCGGGCATTGAAGCGCTGGCCGATGCCGTGATGGAGCGCTGGTTTGCCCGCGGGTTCCGCGACACGCCGCAGCTGAAATTGTGGCGCAATATGCTGGTGCAGCAATCCCGTGAGGGTTACGCCGGTTGCTGTTCAGCGATTGCGGGCACCGATTTCTATACGCCCACCAGCGGCCTGCGGCTGCCCTGCCTTGGAATTGCAGGCTCTGAAGACGGCTCCACTCCGCCAGATCTGGTGCGTGAGACGGTGGACCTGATCCCCGGCAGCCAGTTCCACCTGATCCGCCGTGCCGGCCATATCCCCTGTGTCGAGCAGCCCGAAGATTACGCAAATCGGCTGACGGCTTTCCTCAAGGAGACTGGACACATTGGCTGATTTCCTTCTCGTTCACGGCTCCTGCCATGGCCCCTGGTGCTGGCGCGATGTGGTCCCGGCCCTGGAGGCCCACGGCCACAGTGCCCGCACCGTCTGCCTGCCCGGCCATGCGGACGGACGCGACCCTGCAAAGGTAACATTATCTGAAACAGCTGAGGCGGTAGACACGGCTTCCAACCGGGACGCCCTGATCGTCGGCCACTCCTGGGGCGGATTTCCCATCTCCGCGGCAGCAGAGGCGTATCCTGACCACTTACGCGGTTTGATTTATCTTTGCGCCTATCTGCCGGTTAGCGGCATGTCGCTGATTGATATGCGCAAGGCAGGACCGCGGCAGACTCTGGAAGGCGCCACGCGAAAAAACGCTGCAGGCACAGCCTATAGCCTGGTGCCGGAGACCGCGCCGGACCTGTTTTACCACGATTGCCCGGCTGAAACGGTGCGCTTCGCCATGGAGAACCTATGCGAGCAGCCGATCAAGCCGCAGGACACACCGATCCGGCTGAGCAGCCGGTTTGAGGCGGTGCCCAAAGCCTACATCCGCTGCACCGGAGACCGGGTTATTCCGCCCGAATACCAGAGGCAGATGGCCGATCAGCTGCCGCCTGGGCGCAAACACATTATGAACACATCCCACTCGCCTTTCTTTTCCGACCCGGAAGGACTGGCAGAAATGCTAGGGCAGATTGCAAAGGACTTCTGATGGCAGGCTCCGTCTTTGACAGCCAGGTTTACGGCGAACTTTTCAGCGGCGGCGAGGCCAGCCGCCTGTTCTCGGACAGTGCGGAGGTGCGGGCCATGCTGCTGGTGGAAGGCGCGCTGGCCAAGGCGCAGGGAGAGGCAGGCGTGATCCCGCAGGAAAGCGCCGCCGCGATTGGGCGGGCGGTGGTGGAAATCGCCGTCGATCCGGGCGTTCTGAAACGGCCCACCGGACAAAACGGTGTACCTGTGCCTGGGCTGGTGGCTGCATTCCGTGAGGAGATGAAGGCACCCGAACATGCACAATACGTGCATTGGGGCGCAACCTCTCAGGACATTATGGACAGTGCGCTCATGCTGCGGCTGCGCCAGGCGCTGACGCAGGTGGAAACAGACGTGAAGGCCACGGTCCAATCGCTTGGAAAACTGGCCAAGTCGCACGCAAACCTGCCGATGGCCGCCCGCACCTACGGACAGCATGCTACCCCAACCAGTTTTGGCGCGGTGGCGGCTGCCTGGGGAGTGCCATTGCTGAACCTGCTGGGGGAACTGCCCGCCTTGCGGCAGTCCTGCCTTGTGGTGTCTTTGTCCGGTGCTGCGGGAACGTCCAGCGCGCTGGGGCCAAAGGCCGCCGAGGTGCGTGCCGCGATGGCCAAAGGACTTGCGTTGCAGGATCCGGGGCGCAGCTGGCACACCGACCGCACACCGGTGCTGCGCATCGCGGACTGGCTGCTCCGGGTCAATCTCGCCTTTGGAAAGATCGGAGAGGACTGCACCGCGCTTGTGCAAAGCGGCATTCAGGAGATCTCATTGGGCGGCGGCGGGGCCTCGTCGACAATGCCGCAAAAACAGAACCCGGTGGCTCCGTCCGTGCTGACAGCCTTGGCCCGGCAAGGCAGCGGTCTATTCACTGTCCTGCAGTCCGCAGCGCTGCAGCAGCACCAGCGCGACGGCGCGGCCTGGTTCACCGAATGGATGTGCCTGCCGCAGGTCGTTCTGGGCGCCGCCTGTGCCGCAAGGGCTGGTAGTGCGCTTTGCAGCGGCCTTGCCCCGAACACCGGGGCAATGGCGGAAGGCCTCACGCAAGGGCTGGGCCTAATCCACGCCGAAGCGCTGACCTTTACTCTGGCCGGACAAATGCCGCGGCCGGAAGCTCAAGCGGCGGTAAAGGATCTGTGCAAGGAAGCTCAGTCCACACGCACTCCATTGAAAGCGCTTGTGGAACGGGACTATCCCGCGATGGATGCAAGCGCCCTTTTCGACCCCGCCCAACAGTTGGGCAATGCCCCGCTGGAAGCCCTCGAATTCAGCAAAATGGCAGACGGGCTGAACAAATCATAGACCGCTTGCTTCAACCGCCGGGGCGAAGCGTCATTCGTTACGTTACTGCACTTGCACTTTTGCGTAATCCCGCTTGAAGCTGGCACTCCGGCGCGTCACCCTGACTGAAAACCGGGAGTGAGACCATGCAAACTATCAAAGCCGCTGTCTGCCATGAATTCGGCGCCCCGCTGGTTATTGAGGACGTGCAGCTGGCACCGCCTGGAATAGGCGAAGTCGAGGTCACACTGGACGCGGTCGCGATCTGCCACAGCGACATTTCCTTCGCTGAAGGTGCCTGGGGCGGCCATCTTCCTGCGGTCTACGGCCACGAGGCCGCCGGGGTGGTCACCGGGCTTGGCACAGGCGTGAAAGGATTCGCGAGGGGCGACTCCGTGGTAGTTACCCTAATTCGAAGCTGCGGCACCTGCTCATCTTGCGCGGGCGGGAAACCGGTGATTTGCGAAACGCCATATGACACGGTGAACGGCCCTTTGAAGACCGCAGGCGGCCAGCCCCTGGACCAAGCCATGGCCTGCGGCGCATTTGCCGAGAAAGTGGTCGTAGACCAGCGCCAAATCGTGAAGATACCCAAAGATATGGGCAAGGACGCAGCGGCGCTGATATCCTGCGGCGTTATCACCGGTATTGGCGCGGCGGTCAACGCGGCCTGTCTCCGCCCCGGCCAGGACGCTGTGGTCATCGGCGCAGGCGGTGTTGGCCTGAACGCGATCCAAGGCGCACGCATCGCCGGCGCTCGCCGCATAGTAGCAGTCGACATGAGCCCCGGAAAACTGGAAACAGCTATGGAGTTCGGCGCCACCCACGGAGTGCTTGCGGCCGAAGAAAAGCCTTGGAAGGCTGTTCATGCGGCGCTTGGCGGACGCGGTGCGGATGCAGTTCTGGTCACCGCCGGCGCCATTCCCGCCTACAATCAGGCACCGCGTTACTTGGCGCGCGGCGGCAAGGCAGTGCTCATCGGCATGCCGCATTCCGGCGCAAAAGCTGACTACGAACCCGTCGTGCTCGCTGCGCTGGGCCAGGGTCTGATCGGCTCCAAGATGGGTGACACAGTGATCCAGCGCGACATTCCCTGGATTGTGGATCTGTATGAACAGGGCCGGCTGATGCTGGATGAACTTATCTCCGGCCGCTGGTCTCTCGAACAGATCAACGAAGCGATTGCCGACACCAAAGCCGGCCGTGCCAGGCGGAATGTTGTCGTTTTCAACCGAGGCTGAACATGACGCAAAACTGAGCGCCGAAAGAAAGGCTCCGAGGCGCTTTGGCCTCGCCATGACTCCGCTGCCAGCCTCCGGCCAGCGGGTAATTTCGCCGGCCTGGCCCTGCCTCCAGCCTGCGTTACTAGAGTGAAGCGCGACGGAGTTCTAAACGGCGGCGACGGACATGCGTACCAGCGCTGAGCTAGCGGCTGTCAGACCGCACATTTTGGGTCTGTACTCCCAGCCCTTCAATTTCCAGCTGCATCACGTCCCCGGACTTCAAATAGACCGGCTTTGGCTTGGCGCCCATACCAACTCCCGGCGGGGTCCCCGTTGCGATCACATCGCCGGGATGCAGAGTCATAAGCTGGCTTAGATGCGAGATGATCTGCGCGACAGTGAACACCATCCTACTGGTACTGCCTGTCTGGCGCCGTACGCCGTTCACATCACAGGCCAACCAAAGCTTTTGCGGGTCAGGCACCTCATCCCGCGTCACCAGCCAAGGGCCGATAGGCCCGAAGGTGTCGCAGCTCTTGCCCTTGGTCCATTGCCCTGTCAGCTTGGTCTGGTAGTCCCGTTCGGACACATCGTTGACCACGCAATAGCCCGCAACGTGCTCCAGTGCCTCTTCCTCTGAAACGTATTTAGCTGCGGTGCCAATTACTACGCCCAGCTCCACTTCCCAGTCCGTTGCTACTGACCCGCGCGGCAGGACCACATCGTCATTTGGCCCAGTGATCGAGGAAGTAGCCTTGAGAAAGAGGATCGGATGCTCAGGCAACGCCATGCCCATTTCTTCGGCATGATCAGTGTAATTGAGTCCAATTCCCAGGAATTTGCCACACTGTCCGACACAGGGGGCCAAGTCTGGTTTTCCTTCCACCTGTGGCAACTCTGAGGGATCCAAAGCTGCCAGACGGGCTAGGACAGCGTCGTTCAGAACCGCTCCCGTGATGTCCGGCACATGCCCTGACAGGTCCCGGATTATGCCGCTGTTGTCCAGCAGCCCCGGCAGCACTTCCTTACCCGCACGGTATCGCAGCAGCTTCATTTCCGTTCTTCCCTATTACCTTGCCCCGGATCAGTTGGAGACGTAGCCCGCAACCACCTGCAGCAGTTTAAACGCCGTGGAGGCATCGTTTTCAACCACTGCCAAAAACTCCTCTTCGCCTATCCGCAGACAGCGCAGGTCACTCTCCGCAATCATACTCAGTGCCCGCGGTTCATGGCGGATCAATCCAAGTTCTCCAACCAGCCTTCCCGGACCCACAGTTGCGATCAGACGATCCTCTTCGCCTTTCTGAGGCAGGTACAAACCCGCCTCGCCTTCAAGGATCATGTAAGCCCCGTCTTTGGCTTCATCATCCTTCAGAAAAACAACTTCGCCAGCCTTGGCCTCATACCACCGCGCACCAAATGCCAAGAGGCGCAACTGGCGACGGTTCAGACCGGAGAACAACTCCGTCTGCTCCAGCGCCCGCAGCTTGCGCGCCAGATCCTGGCTCGCCGCCCCGTCACTGGCTGCCGTGGCCTGGGCCTCATCGCTGACCAGCCGCCCTTGGCGCAACTCAAAGAACACATCGAATACATCAGGGTTCTGAAAGCTGGGGGCCAGATAGATCAGGGTTGTCTCCGGAAGCAGCTTGCGCAGGTTTTTGTGCACGGCAACGCGCGTTTCCAGATCATAGCTTGCCATTGCGGAATCAAGTATCAGGATATCCGGCCGCTTGATGGTTGCCCGGCAGAAAGCCAGCGGTTCGGCAAAGCTGGCTGCGAGGCCCTGCCCGCCCACAGCGATCGGCATATCAAAGATCAGCTCCACCACTTGATCGCGTAGCCCTTCGTGAATCATGAGATCTGATACTAACTTGCGCACCTCATCCGCCTTGGCCCCGGCGGCGTCGGAAATTTTGCCGAACAAAGCATTCTCAAGGACCGTCAAACTGGGCGCAAAAGCATCTTCTCTGAACGGTACAAACCCCGCACCCAACGCCTTCAGCAGGCTTTCGCCATGGCTGCGGCGGAAGCCGAGGATGCGCTCCTTCATCCTGTCTTCAAAGGCCGGCCCGATCTGTTCCGCGGAGATCGTGAACGGCACAATCAACAGCTGCGCCAGCTCTTCCCGGCTAAGCTTTGCGGCGTCGGTGACACCAGGTTTTTCCGCCAGCGCCAGCGCGGCCTCATAGGCTTCCACATCCAGCCCCAGTTTGCGGAACAACGGATGGCCTGTACCGTCCATACCAAAAATCTGCCGCAGCATCTCGACCACATCGCGTGTCAGCGCGACCAGCCCTTCATCGAGTCCCAGCTGCTTGAGCTGGTCAAGGAACTCTCCCTGCCGGTGCAGCATCTCACCGGTCAGGGCCTCCTGAGACGCCGCGAACAGCAAGTTCTCCGCGACCGGCAGGGCCGGGTTATAGCTTTCCTCGTCAAGAAAATGCACATGCACGTCCAGCCCGGCATCTTCGATCGCCTTCCGCACCACCGACCGCAACTTCACCAGTTGCTCAGCAAGCTCCGGGTGCGCAGGCGTCTCAAAATACTGATCTACACCGCGCCGGAAAAGCGCGGTGTCCGAGCCAATCCCCTCTACCAGCTTCAGCCACCAGCTGCGCAGCTCCCCCTCGCTGGAGAAACCGGCCAGTTCGGGATCCAGCCACGGGGCATCAAAAGGGTCCGGGCTATTGCCTGCAAGCTTTGCGATTTCCAGTTGCTGCAGATTCCGCGCCTCGCCCAGCGGTCGCATCCGCATCGGCATCATCACGTTGTCGCCGAAAGACCCCTGGAACAGAACCGGACGCGACGTGGCATAACCGATCCGCGCAGCCACAGTCGCCTGGTGAAGCCCGGCAAGGCTCTGCCCCGCCACCGTCACAGTTCCGGAGGACGGCAGAATTTCCCGGGTCAGCAGTTCAGCCAGGGCACGCCTGTCCTCCTCGGACGGCGCCGCAATGCCTACGACCTGCCCCGCCGGGAAGGTCGCGCTCAGCTCTTCCAGCACCAGATTGCCGTCTGTGTCCCTCACACTCACAGTATCGAGTTTGATATCGCCCTGCAGGCGCCCGAGGTCCTCTGGCTCGCCGCTGAGCAGATTTTCGTCGATCATGCCTTGCGGGGCAAAACGCTCCAGGATCACATCCCAGCGCAAGCTCATGTCCTGGGTCTGGTTGTAATATGCCAGCAGCTCCTTCCAAGGCGAAGCCAGATCCTTATAGGCCGCCAATGCCGCCACCAGCGCGCCCAGAGAAACCTTCCCCTGCAGCACCAGATACCCGCCGACCGCATAAAAGAAGAACGGAGTCAGCTGGGTAATGAAGTTGTTGAGAAACTTCATAAAGAACTTTTTCTGGTAGATCTGGAACCGGATTTCGTAAAGCCGCCCAAGCCGGGCAGTTATGATCGCCATGCGGTAGCGCCAGCCGCCATTGATCCTGAGCGTCGAGGCTCCGGCTGCGCTTTCACCGATCTCCGTGGCAAGCGCCCGCACCTGCTTGATGCGTTTCTTGTTCAGCAGGTTGATCTGCCTTTGCAGCATCGGGATCAGCCAGCCCTGCAGCGGAATGAGCGCAATTGCCGCCATGCCGAACCAAAAATTCTGCAGGAAAAGGAAAAACAGGATCGTTAGCATCTGCCCGGCCTGCAGCACCGGCTGGCTGACCGCATCGCCCATCAGCCCGCCCATCGGTTCTGACTCGGACGTTACCATCGACACCAGTTCGCCTTGGCTGACCCTTTCGAAATATGGCTGAGGGAAGCGTAGGACGCGGGCGATCAGCTGGTAGCGGAAGCGGCGCAGCATCCGTTCCGCCAGCACCCCCTTCATGGTATTGATCCGCATTTTCAGCAGTCCGTGACACAGCACCGACAGCAGGAACGCACCGCAGAGAATCCAAAGGAATGTCAGCTGGTCAAAACTCTGCCCCAGCACCGTGATCGTTGAGCTCTCAGCGCCGATTGCGTCGTTGATAATGCGCTTGGGCAGCTCAAGGGTCAGATAAAGCAGAGGAAAGAGACACGCCGTGACCACCAGCAGCACCAGTTGGTCGCGCTTGGAGTACTTCCAAATAAAATGGAACAGAGAGCGTTCTATGGGAATGCTCCATAGCAGGCAGACAGAGACAAAGTGCACTATGGGTAGCGCGGTTTGGCCGGCACAGGCAATGGCAAGAAAGCCGTCCCGTCCCGTTACGGCATCTTGCCGTCACAGCATTTGCCAGGCGGCAAAAAATCCGTAAGGTTCCAGCCAGGTACACTTTTAGGAGGCAGACTGGTTTGCCGGAATATGTCGGATCCGTTCTACTGCTGCTCTGCGCCCTGCAGGTCAAGCATCTGTTTGGGGACTTCTTCCTGCAAACCCCCAAGATGCTTTCAGGCCGCTGTGCATATGCCCATATGGGCCGGGCCCAGCATGCGGGTGTTCACGTGATCGGCTCCGCTCTGGTCTTTCTTCTGTTCGGTGCGCCTTTGATGTTCATTCTGATACTTGCTGTTCTGGAATGGGCAGTCCACTTCCACATCGACTTCGGCAAGGCCCGTTTCTCCGAACGCAAGAAACTGAACCCGCAACAGGCCATGTTCTGGCAAGCCTTGGGGTCGGATCAGGCCTTGCACCAGCTGACCTACCTTGCAATGGCCTGGGCTTGGGTGAAATACGCAGCGATGTAAGGTGCTGTGGCGCGCTATGATCCTGCCATGGGCGATCGGTGCAGCGGTCAGCTTTTTCAGGGTACCACAGGCTTGTCCCGCTTGATCGTGCGCAGCACCACATTGGTCTGGGCACTTGCGACTGCGGGCAGGCGGAACAGAAAACTCTCCAAAAACCGGTTGTAGGCCTCAAGGTCCGGGGCAAGAACCCGCAAGTGGTAGTCGGCCTGACCAGTCGTCGCGTAGCACTCCTGCACCAGCGGGCTTGTTTCCACCGCACGGATGAACTCCACAAGCTTGTCCGGGTCATGGCGGGTCAGGTGCACGTGCACAATCGCCTGGAACCTCAATCCCATTGCCGGGGCATTCACCACGGCACCGTAGCGCTCGATAATGCCAGCCTCTTCAAGCGCCCGAACCCTCCGCCAAAGAGCAGACGCGGACATGCCCACGGCCTCTGCCAGGTCTGCATTGGAAATGCGGGAATCTTCCTGCAGCAGCGTCAGGATGCGGCGGTCGCGGTCGTCGATCTTCATTTATCGGTCATTTTCTCCATTAAGGCCGCGAATTATGGATAGCACAACCACAACTGGCCGCAAAACAAGTAATTCAGGCAAATCTGTTCAGTCTGGGTGGATTACTTTTCCGGGAAACAGATCTTCCGCGCAAGGATTCCGCCGCGATGACCAAGCTGAGCCACGATTTCCGCAGCTACAAACTGGATGACCGTTACGAAATGACCAAGGGCCGGGTGTTCCTGACCGGCACCCAGGCGCTGGCCCGGGTGATGCTGGACCAGGCCCGCCGCGACCGTGATGCCGGCCTGAACACCGCGGGCTTTGTGTCGGGCTACCGCGGCTCGCCGCTGGGCGGGGTCGACCTGGAATTCTGGCGCGCCAAGGAGCGGATGCAGGCAAACCGCATCAAGTTCATGCCCGCCGTCAACGAAGACCTTGGCGCCACCGCTGTTCTTGGTGCCCAGCAGGCCGTTCTTGACCCCCATTGCGAGGTCGAGGGCGTCTTCTCCATGTGGTACGGCAAGGGCCCGGGCGTCGACCGTTCCGGCGACGCGCTGAAGCATGGCAACGCCTATGGCTCCTCGAAAAAGGGCGGCGTCCTGGTGGTTGCGGGCGATGACCACGGCTGCGTCAGCTCCTCGATGCCGCATCAGTCGGACGTGGCCTTCATGTCCTGGTTCATGCCGGTGCTGAACCCGGCCGATGTGTCGGAGTACCTGGCCTTCGGCGAATACGGCTTTGCGCTGTCGCGCTACTCAGGCACCTGGGTCGGCTTTAAGGCGGTCTCGGAAACCGTGGAAAGCGCGCGCTCGGTCGAGCTGCAGCCGGACCGCGAGTTCATCTATCCCGAGCTGCCGGACTATCCCGGCGGACTACACATCCGCCGTGCCGACCTTCCCTCGCCGGAGATCGAAACCCGCATCCACGCCAAGCTGGATGCCGTGCGCGCCTTTGCCGAGGCGAACCCGATCGATAGGCGCATCTACGACATCAAGGACGCGCGCTTCGGCTTTGTCTCCACCGGCAAGGGGCATCTCGACCTGATGGAGGCGCTGCGGCTCCTAGGCCTCGACGAGGCCGCCTGCCGCCGCCTTGGAATCGACATCTACAAGGTCGGCATGGTGTGGCCGCTCGACCGCTCCGACGCGCTGGAGTTCGTGAAGGGCAAGCAGGAGGTGCTGGTCGTCGAGGAGAAGCGCGGCATCATCGAGAGCCAATTCAAGGAGAACTTCTACGACTGGCCCGGCAGCAAGCCGGAGAAGATGGTGGGCAAATACGACAGCCAGGGCGAACCGCTGATCCCCTGGACCGGCGAACTGAGCCCGCTGCTGCTGGCGCCCATCGTCGCGGCGCGGCTGGACAAGTTCTTCCCCGAAGAAAACCTGCCCGCCAAGGCAGCGGCGCTGACTGCCGAGCCGCCCAAGGTGCTGAACGTGCCCGGCGCCACCCGCACGCCCTATTTCTGCTCGGGCTGCCCGCATAACACCTCGACCAAGCTGCCCGAGGGCTCCAAGGCGTTCTCCGGCATCGGCTGCCATGTGATGGCAAGCTGGATGGACCGGGAGACCGCGGGCTATGCGCAAATGGGCGGCGAAGGCGTGCCCTGGACCGTGGCCTCGCAGTTCAACGGGAACAAACACGTGTTCCAGAACCTCGGCGAGGGCACCTGGTATCACTCCGGCTCCCTTGCGATCCGCCAGGCGGTCGCGGCGGGCACCAACATCACCTACAAAATCCTCTACAATGACGCGGTGGCGATGACCGGCGGCCAGCCGGTGGACGGGCCGGTCTCGGTGCATGGCATCGCCCAGACCTGCCGCGCTGAAGGGGTGGAGCGGATTGCCCTGGTCTCGGACGACATCGGAAAGTTCAGCCATAGCGACTTCCCGGCAGGTACAACCTTTCATAACCGCAGCGCGCTGGACACGGTGCAGAGGGAACTGCGCGATATCCCCGGCGTCACCGTGCTGATCTACGAACAGACCTGCGCCACTGAGAAGCGCCGACGCCGCAAGCGCGGAAAATTGGAAGACCCGAAACGCTTTGCCTTCATCAACGATCTGGTTTGCGAGGGCTGCGGCGATTGCTCGGTGGAATCCAATTGCCTGAGCGTGGAACCGAAGGAGACGCCCTTTGGCCGCAAGCGCAAGATCAACCTGTCCACCTGCAATAAGGACTTCTCCTGCCTGAACGGCTTTTGCCCCAGCTTTGTCACGGTCGAAGGGGCCACCCGGCGCAAGAAGAAAACCACCGGGCTGGACGCCGCCGCGCTGACTGCCAAGCTGCCTGCGCCCGAACTGCCATCGCTCAAGGAGCCTTTTGACCTTCTGGTCACCGGCGTGGGCGGCACCGGCGTTGTCACCGTGGGCGCGCTGATCACCATGGCCGCCCATTTGGAGGGCAAAGGATCCAGTGTGCTGGACTTCACTGGCTTTGCCCAGAAGTTCGGGACCGTGCTGAGCTACATCCGGCTGTCCACTTCCCCTGAGACACTGAATCAGGTGCGGATCGACCAAGGCGGCGCGGATGCCGTTATCGGCTGCGACGTGGTGGTGAGCTCAGCGCCCAAGGCTTCTGTCCATTACCGTGCCGGAACCAAGGTGGTGCTGAACCGGGCGGAAATGCCCACCGGCGACCTGGTGCTGCGCCGCGATGCCGACCTGATGGCAGGCGTGCGTGAACGGACCATCGCCGATGCCGTCGGCCCGCAGAACCTCTCCGGCTTCAACGCCAACGAGGCCGCGGAGAAGATGCTGGGCGACGCGGTGCTGGCCAACGTCATGATGCTGGGCTTCGCCTGGCAGAAGGGTCTGGTGCCGGTCAGCGCCGGGGCTTTGGATCAGGCGATTGAGCTGAATGGCGTTGCGATCGACAAAAACCGCCTCGCGTTCGCAATCGGCCGCGCAATGGCGGTGGACCCGGACCTGGTTGCCAGTCACTACGAGGAGACTCCGAAGAAAGAGGAGACGCTGGACGAGCTGATCGAACGCCGCGCCACCTTCCTCACCGGCTATCAGAACATGGCCTATGCCAGCCGCTACACCGCAGCCCTGAACCGGTTCCGCGACGCCCTGCCCCGCGAGGCGCAGGAAGAGCTGACCGCCGCAGCCGCCCGGTCGTTGTTCAAACTGATGGCTTACAAGGACGAGTATGAGGTCGCCCGGCTGCTGACCAGCGACGGGTTCCGGCATCAGCTGGAGGAGGAGTTCGAGGGCGATTTCTCTGTCAAATACCACCTTGCCCCGCCGCTGATGAATTGGAAGCGGGATGCGCGGGGGCGACCGGTGAAACGGGCTTTTGGCGCCTGGCTGCGCCCGGCGATGAACGTCTTGTCCAAGGGCAAGGCGCTGCGCGGCTCGGCCTTCAACATCTTCGGCTATCACGAGGAGGCCCGGCTGCACCGTGATCTGCTGGCGTGGTATGAAAGGGTTCTGGACACAGTCGCGCGCCGCTACGGCACGGACAAGCGCGAAGCCATCCTGAAGCTGCTGAAAGCACCGATGGAGATCCGCGGTTACGGCCCGGTCCGCCTGCAGGCCGCCAAGGAAGTCCGCGCACAGGCCGAGGAAACGCTCAGCAGCCTGTAACCTTCGCCGCCGGCCCATCCAGGCCGGCTCGTTACACGTCCCAGTGCTGGCGGGTGAACTCGGTAAAAGCCTCCATTTCCTCCGGCAGCGGTTCGCGCCCGGTGAACACCTTGAGGTATTCCGGCGTTACCTCCAGCCGGTGGGCATGGCTTTCGTTGGGGTCTGCCATGTCATAGCCGAGCTGCATGTAATAGAGCACTTTGGCCCGCGTCATCGCCTCGCGTTCCGGATAACCATAGCGGGCGAACATTGCCGTCAGCGCCTCAACCCGGCGGCGGTCGGAACGGTCCAGAAGGCTGCGCACTTTGCCGGAACGGCGGGACCAGTCCCGCACCGCAAAATCCAGCGCGGTATTGAAAAGGTTAGGGTTGGTTATGCAGTGAAACACGTTGAGCACAGCCCCGGTGATGGTCTTAGCCGGGGCTTCGGCCTGGCGCACCATACCGGCAGTGTTGGTCTGCTCCCAAGTTTTCAGCAGCGCGTCCAGCAGGTCCTGACGCGACTTGAAATACCAATAGAATGAGGAGCGCGACACCTGCATTCGCTCTGCCAGCGCCAGCACTTTGACCTGTTCCACCCCGTCCGAGATCAGCACATCCATCGCCACGTTCAGCCAGTCGTTACGGGTGACCTTGATGTTGCCGACCAGCGGCTCGGCCTCCGGGTCATCCCGATGCAGAACAGTTTTTTGCGGCATAAGCGGCCTTCCAGATCGTGAGGGTTTCCGGTATCCTACGCCGGCCCGCCTTCCGGCGCCAACACAGCACTTCTGCCCCCTCCTTTTTGCGGCCATACCTGAGTGACACTGGCGCCACACCTGCCGCCAATTGCTGGCGTCAGGCTGCTCCGCAGCAAAACTCTGACCCCTGAACCATTGCGACCGTGGGTGATACTTCTCTGGCGCCGCCAGCCGTGGAGCGTGCTGAGCGTGCTGAGCGTGCTGAGCGTGCTGAGCGTGCGAAGATCGTCGCCAGGCCGTTGCGCCTGCAACGTGCTGCAAGGGAAACAAGTCAAATTTCCGTTGTGCAGCGGGCATCTGGCCAAATGGGGTTTGACTAAACAGCCTCTGGCGCGCGAAGGTGTTGCAAAAAAACAGGGGAAAGCACGATCTTATGAGCGCCTTGAAACAGCTGGGCGGACAAATCTGAATGCGTCCGCTGCTGTCCGTAGAAAACCTCAGCATCGGCTTTGGCAAGGGAGAATCCGTTGTCAGAGACGTGAGTTTTTCCGTCCAGCCGGGTGAAACTCTAGCCTTGGTCGGGGAAAGCGGTTCAGGCAAGACGGTCTCCTGCCGGGCGGTTCTTCGTATCTTGCCAAAGGTGGCGCAACTGCGTTCCGGCCGGATCCTGCTGGAAACGCGCGGCAAGAAGATGGATCTGGCCTCGCTTGACGAACGTCTGATGCGCGACGTGCGGGGCAACACGATCTCGATGATCTTTCAAGAACCGATGCGCTCGCTTTCGCCGCTGCACCGGATTGGAAATCAGGTGTCTGAGGTGCTGTGGCTGCATGGACGCAAAACCGAACGCGAGGCGCGCGAAGTTGTTCTTGAGTGTTTTGAGCGGGTCGGCTTTCCGGAACCGGAGCGCACTTACCGCTCCTACCCGTTCGAACTGTCAGGTGGCATGCGCCAGCGGGCGATGATTGCCATGGCGATGGTCGCGAAGCCGGACCTCCTGATTGCAGACGAACCGACCACTGCACTGGACGTGACCACGCAGGCGCAGGTTCTTGGGCTGATGAAGGATCTCCAGCGCGAAACGGGAATGGCAATGATCCTGGTAACCCATGACTTGGGCGTCGTCGCCAACATGGCCGAACAGGTCGTGGTGATGCACAAGGGTCGGGTCATGGAGTCGGGCCGTGCCGAACCCATGCTGCGCTCTCCAGCCCACCCTTACACCAAGGCGTTGTTTGATGCCGCGCCGGAAATCCCGGATGCAGCGGTCGTTGCGATCCCACCTTCGCGCGATGATCTCATCATGGAGATGAAGTCGGTCTCCAAGACTTATACCTTGCGGGCCGGAAAGGGATGGCAGGCCCCCACCCTGATTCATGCCTGCCGGGAGATTGACCTGCGGGTGACCCGGGGTGAAACACTGGCCATTGTCGGTGAAAGCGGATCTGGAAAGACCACCGCTGCCCGCATCGCATTGGGTGCAGAGCCACCTGACCCCGGCGGCGAAGTGTTGTTCCGGCCCGACGCCAGCCGCTCCCCGGTCACTGTCCACAAAATGGACCGCGAAACCCGGACGGCTTTTCAGAAACAGGCCCAGATGGTGTTCCAGGACCCCTACTCCTCGCTTTCACCCAGAATGCGCATTCACGACACGCTGGTGGAACCGCTGGAAATACACCGCATAGGAAGCCGTGCAGAGCGGCGCGAAAAAGCAGCAGAGATGCTGCGCCTTGTCGGACTGTCGCCTGACATGCTGCAGCGCTATCCGCACGCCTTTTCCGGCGGCCAGCGCCAACGCCTGTCAATTGCGCGCGCCCTGATGCTGGACCCGGCGCTGATTGTCTGCGACGAGCCGACCTCTGCACTGGATGTCTCGGTTCAGGAACAGATCTTGCGGCTGCTGGAAGATATTCGCGACCGTCACAACCTGTCTTACCTGTTCATCAGTCATGACCTTGCGGTTGTGGCACGGATCGCGGATGAGGTTGCTGTGATGCGGCGCGGTCTGATTGTGGAGCAGGCACCACCGGAAACCTTGTTTTACAATCCCCAGCATCCCTACACCAAGGCTTTGATCGCCGCCCAGCCGGAGCCTGACATTGACCGGCCGATTGATCTCAAACTTGTAGCACAGGGCGCGGGCGCGCCGGAGCACTGGCCGGAGGCGTTCCGGTTCAACGGTATCAACGCACCGCCCCTGGTGAACCTGAAACACCTGGAACCCGGCCACAAGGTCCGCTGCCATGCTTGAGGCTCTGAAACCCATACTGGCCGCCGCGCTTTGCCTTGCACCGCTTGCTTCCCTGGCTGCCCCGCCAATTCAGGAAAGCAGTTTCTGGAGCGCCGAAGTCAATGCGGGCCATATGCCGCCTGCTGCCGAACGCCTCCCGGACACACCGCTCATCGTTAATCTGAAAGCAAAGGGGCGCGAATTCGGCGTGCAGGGCGGAACGCTGAACACCATGGTCACGCGCTCCAAAGATATCCGGCAGATGGTGGTCTACGGTTATGCGCGGCTGGCGGGCTATGACGAGACATACCAGCTGAACCCCGACATACTGCTGGGATATGAAAACGAAGGGAACCGCCGCTACACGCTTAAACTGCGCCCCGGCCACCGCTGGTCCAGCGGCGACCCGTTTACCTCTAACGATTTCCGCTATTGGTGGGAGGATGTTGCCAATAACGAACTGCTGAGCCCGGCCGGCCCGCCGGATTTCCTGCGTGTGATGGGGAAGCTGCCGAGGGTCAGCTTCCCGGATGAGACTACCGTGGTTTACGAATGGGACGATCCAAACCCCAGTTTCCTGCACATGCTGGCTCAGGCCCGGCCGCCCTTTATCTACCGGCCAGCCAAGTACCTGAAGCAGTTTCATGCGGACTATGCCGACCAGGAAACACTGGCCGAGGAGGTTGACTACGCCCGCGTCAAAAGCTGGGCCGCGCTGCACAACAAGTACGACAACATGTACAAGTTCGATAACCACGAACTTCCGACGTTGCAACCGTGGATCAACGCCTCGCCGGGCAAGAAGATCCGGCACCAATTTGTGCGCAACCCCTATTATCACCGGATTGACAGCCGCGGCGTTCAGCTCCCGTATATCGACACTGTGGAGATGGAAATCGTGACCTCCGGGCTGGTTGCCGCCAAATCGAACGCAGGCGAAGCGGATCTGCAGGCCCGCGGGCTGGATTTCCGTGACATTCCAATTCTCCGCAAGGGTGAAAAGGACAATTCAGGGTACAAGACCTACCTATGGGGCAACGGCGCCGCGTCGCAGATCGCTATCTATCCGAACCTCAATGCCCGCGATCCGGTCTGGCGGGAAATCCTGCGCGATGTGCGGGTCAGGCGTGCACTATCGCTCGCAATCAACCGCCGCGCCATCAACCGGGCACTCTATTTCAACCTTGCCAAGCCGGGTGCCATGACAGTTCTTGAGCAGAGCGAACTGTTCGATCCCGCCCTGCGTGAAGCCTGGGCGCAGTTCGATCCGGAGCAGGCCAACCGCCTGCTTGACGAGGCGGGGCTGACCGAAAAGGACGGCTACGGCATCCGTTATCTGCCGGACGGCCGCCTGATGGAACTGGTGGTGGAAACCGCAGGCGAGCGGCAGGAAGTAGAAAACGCCTTGCAGATCATTTACGACGACTGGCGCGACGTCGGGGTTAAGCTGATCATGCGGCCGCTGGACCGCGACATCCTGAGGAACCGCGTCTTTTCCGGCAGTGCCATGGCTTCCGCTTGGTTCGGCTGGGACAATGGCCTGCCTCAGTCCTACACGTCACCGGTCTATCTGGCACCTACTGATCAGGTGTTCCTGTCCTGGCCGAAATGGGGACAGTTCTACCAAACCGGCGGCAGCGCAGGCGAGCCGCCGGATATGGAACCGGCCCAGCAGCTGCTGTCCCTGCTGCAGGATTGGGACATGGCCACGACAAAATCCGAGCGCATGGCAGCTTGGCGCGCCATGCTGCAGATCCATGCCGAACAGGTTTACGCTATTGGCGTGGTTGCTGCTGCCCCGCAGCCTGTGGTCGTCAGCAACCGGCTGCGCAACGTGCCTGAGCAGGCGATCTGGGCCTGGGATCCCGGCGCACATTTTGGAGTCTACCGGCCGGATGAGTTTTTCTTCGAGGGTGGCCTGGACTGATGGAAATACTGAAATACGCCATCTACCGCTTTGGCACCATGCTGATGACACTGCTGGTGGTCTCGGTGCTTGTGTTCGTCATTATCAACCTGCCGCCCGGCGATTACCTGTCGAACCAGATTGCCGAACTGCAGGCGACCGGTCAGTCCGCCGGCGTGGCAAAAGCCGAATTCCTGCGCAAAGAATACGCGCTCGATAAACCGCTGTGGCAGCAATACATGATCTGGATGGGCTTCCTGCCGGGCCCGCACGGGTTCTCCGGCATGATCCAGGGCAATTTCGGCTGGTCCTTCGAATTCGACAGCCCAGTGGCCGATATTGTCGGCGACAGCCTGTGGCTGACCGTATTGGTGAATCTGGCTGCTGTCATCTTTGTGTATGCCGTCGCCCTGCCCTTGGGCGTACTGGCTGCCGCCCGCGCCCGCACCTGGGTCGACTACACCACTGCTTTTGTCGGCTATCTGGGGCTTGCAACGCCGAACTTCCTGCTGGCCCTGATCCTGTTCTACTACGGTCACCGCTGGTTTGATCTGCCGATCGGCGGGCTAATGGCACCTGAATTCGAGGGCGTGCCGATGAACTGGGAGAAGGTGAAATCCATCCTTGTCCACCTCATTGTTCCAACCTTCGTGATCGGCACAGCCGGTGCCTCTGCCATGATGCAGCGGCTGCGCGCCAACATGCTGGACGAACTGGGCAAGCCCTATGTGGAGACCGCCATCGCAAAAGGCATGGCACCGTCGCGCATGCTGGCAAAGTACCCGTTGCGGGTGGCCTTCAATCCCTTTGTGGCCGACATCGGCAATTTGCTGCCCTCAATGATTTCCGGGTCCGTGCTGGTGTCGGTGGTTCTGGGCCTGCAAACCATCGGCCCAACCCTGCTTACGGCGCTGAAGACCCAGGATATGTTCCTGTCTGGCTTTGTACTGATGTTCGTCGCCCTGCTCACCCTGATCGGCACCATGATCTCGGATGTGCTGCTGGTGCTGCTTGATCCCAGAATCCGCTACGAGGGGCGCGACGCATGACACATCTGCCCGACGGACGCTATGTCGATGATGAGCCCTTCGATCCGCAAGCGTCTTTGCTGGAGCTGGAGCGTAAGGATCTGGACGCTCCCAACTGGCTGCTGGTCTGGCGCAAATTCAAGACCCACAAGCTGGGTCTGATTTCCGGTATCTTCCTCTTTATTGCTTATTTCCTTATCCCATTCGCCGGCTTCATCGCTCCTTACGGCCCCAACCAGCGGTTTTCTGAACACCTCTATTCACCGCCGCAATCGATCAAGCTGTTCCACGAAGGGGAGTTTATCGGCCCCTTCGTCTACCCGATGACTTCCGAGGCCAACCTCGAGACTTTCCAGTGGGAGTTCAAGCCGGACACCTCGCGCCCGCTCAAACTCAAGTTCTTCTGTGAAGGCAGCACCTACAACCTGGCCGGCTTCATCGAAAGCAACCGGCATCTGTTTTGTGCCAGCGAGGAAGCCACGATCTTCATTATGGGGTCAGACCGCCTGGGGCGCGATATCTTCAGTCGGGTATCTTACGGAGCCCAGCTGTCCCTGACAGTAGGCCTGATCGGGATCACGGTTTCTTTCGTTCTGGGCATCTTCTTCGGCAGTGTCGCCGGGTACTTCGGCGGCCGCGTAGACTGGACAGTGAACCGGGTGATCGAGATCCTGCGCTCACTGCCCGAACTGCCCTTGTGGCTCGCGCTTTCTGCGGCAGTTCCCTCGAACTGGTCGCCGGTTGCTGTGTTTTTCATAATCTCGATCATTCTCGGTATTCTGGACTGGCCCGGCCTTGCCCGGTCTGTTCGCGCCAAGTTCTTGTCTCTTAGGGAAGAGGAATATGTCCGCGCCGCGGAAATGATGGGGGCGTCTTCCGGCCGGGTGATCCGCAAGCATCTGCTGCCGAACTTCATGTCACACCTTATTGCCTCTGCTACCCTTTCGATCCCGGCCATGATTCTGGGTGAAACCGCCCTGTCTTTCCTTGGCCTCGGCCTGCGCGCGCCGGCGGTCAGCTGGGGGGTTATGCTGAACGACGCCCAGAACCTGACATCTGTGGAGATTTACCCCTGGCTGGCCATTCCGATGCTGCCGATCGTCGTCGTCGTGCTTGCCTTCAACTTCCTTGGCGACGGGCTGCGTGACAGCCTGGACCCCTATCAGCATTGACACTTCTGGCCGCCTTACCCGCCGCGGGCCAATTCCGCCTGAACGGGAGCGGCCGGTGGCGCAGCGCCTTTGCTGTCACCGAACTCGCTACCGCCTCGATTGCGGCTGTCGGGCTTGAGCTGGCAAGGCTGATTGAAACTTTGCATCTCGCTCCTTCTGCGCCTGATGTCGTTATTGATCAGCGCCTGGCCGCACTCTGGTTCGGCTACAGCTTCCGCCCTGATGGCTGGAAGCTGCCCAGTCTGTGGGATCCCGTTGCCGGCAACTACGAAACTGCGGACGGCTGGATCCGCCTTCACACAAACCTGCCTCATCACCGTACAGCTGCTTTGCGCGTGCTGGGCTGCCAGGCTGAACGCGACGCCGTTTCCGAAGCTGTCAGCCACTGGCAGTCAGAAGCTCTGGAAAGCGCCGTTGTGTCTGCAGGCGGTGTAGCTGCCGCCATGCGCAGCCGCGCGGAATGGCAGGAGCATCCTCAGGGGCGCGCGGTGGCGGCAGAGCCTCTGATCGATTGGAACTTACCCCGCTCAATCAGACTCGGGAACCGGCCGCAGGCAACGGCAGAACGTCCCCTTGCCGGCTTGCGGGTGCTGGACCTCACCCGCGTCCTGGCCGGCCCGGTCGCCACCAGAACCCTGGCCGGTTTCGGCGCCGATGTGCTGCGCATCGACCCCCCCGGCTGGGACGAGCCTGGGGTTATTGCCGACATATCGCTGGGCAAGCGGATGGCCGCACTTGATCTGACCAAGGGCGAAGACCGGCTGGTTTTCGAATCCCTGTTGGCCCAGACAGATGTGCTGGTGCACGGCTACCGCCCTGGAGCGCTGGATCGCCTTGGATATGACAGCGCAACCCGTCGCAAGCTGGCGCCCAACGCTGTGGAAGCAGCTCTGGATGCTTACGGCTGGACCGGTCCCTGGGCTGACCGCCGCGGGTTCGACAGCCTGGTGCAGATGAGCGCTGGCATCGCGGATGCGGGCCGGGACTGGGCAGGATCACGCGATCCGCACCCTCTGCCGGTACAGGCCCTTGACCACGCGACAGGGTATCTGATGGCAGCGGCAGTGCTCAGCGCTTTAGCCGCAGCGGCCCGAGGTGAAACGGCCCCGTCCGCCCGCCTCTCTCTTGCCCGCACGGCTGAACTGCTCGCCGGAAAACAACAAACAGCTGAGGGCATGGAACTGACCATGCCCGCGGAACAAGACTATGTTCAGCGAACAGAGAACACTGGCTGGGGGCCCGGCCATCGCCTCGCCGCACCACTGAACTTAAGCACGACCCGAATGCACTGGGACCTGCCGGCAACCCGCTGCTGCAGTGCCCCAGCCTTCTGGCCGGGCTAGGAAGCGCCGGCAGAGCTCCGCGAAGCCTCAAGTCCAATCCCTGCGCTATCTTCCGGACCGGGATAAAACCGGCCGGGAAGCTTCAGCTTCTCCCTAGTTGCCAATTCACTGCCTTAAGCAACGTTGCGCAGCAGAAATCCCCAAACCTGATCCCACCGGAACGTGCCATCAAAACATTGCAGAACCGAATTGTTTCCCTGGCGAAACAACTCAACGGTCTTCACCGCCAGGTCCGCCCATGTCTTCCGGCATCTCTTCCTCAATGGCAGCCTGCACGGCTCCCAAAGCCGCCTGTTTCTGTTTGGAGGTTGCTTCTTCATTTTGATCCGGCGCCAGCCGGACAGTGACCTCACGATGGGCAAACTTCACGCCTTCCCGCGCGAACAGTTCACGGATTTCCTGGTACACCCTCTTGCGGACGATCCACTGATCCCCCGGCTTGGTCATGAACTTCACCCGGATGATCATCGCAGAATCCTGCATTTCGATCACCCCCTGCGATTTCAGCGGCTGAATGAAGGTGTGACCGACGACAGGGTCCTCCATCAGCTTCTGTCCCAATTTTTTAATCAGCTTGCGGACTTTCTCAACATCGGTGTCATAAGTGACCCGCAGGGGCAGCTTCATCATCACCCAGTCACGGGAATAGTTGGTCAGCACCTTGATCTCGCCGAAGGGTATGGTGTGCAGTGCGCCAAGGTGATGACGCAGCTGGAAAGAGCGGACCGAGATCTTCTCGACAGTACCCTTCACATCGCCGATATCGATGTATTCGCCTTTGCGGAAGGCATCATCGATCAGGAAGAACGCGCCTGAGAAAATATCCCGCACCAGCGTCTGCGAGCCAAAACCCACAGCCAGGCCGACAACGCCCGCACCGGCAAACAGCGGACTGACGTTGATCCCCAGTTCCAACAGAAGAATGAGGACAATCGACACCAGCACTACAGCCAGGATAGCGCCCCGGAACAAAGGCAGGAGCGTAGCCAGCCGGCTGGCCCCGCCCGCACCGCCCTCATCCCCCAGTTCGGCCTCAGGGATGTCCCCGACTTCCTCGTCAATCTTGCTGTCGATCCAGATCCGGAACAGGTGATATACAATGTACCCGATGAACAGAATGGCAGTCACATCCACTGCACGTTCTGCCGCAGTGGTTCTGAGCCAACTGGCATCCGGGTTCCAGACCATAACCAGCGAATAAGCCCCGACGACAAAGGCAAGGATCCCCGCGACGCGGCGGGCCAGATCCTCGTAAGTGGCAATCGGATGCTTCGCCTGCTCGGACATCTCTTCAGTGCTGTCGTACAGTTCCCCAATAGCTTCAGCTCCCGCTGGCATTGCCTCGGCTGCTGCACTGTCTCCGGCGGCAATGGTATCTGGCTGCACAGATGAACCAGTTCCCGGAAAAGCCGTCTCATCTGCCGGTTCCCTGCTGCCATCCTCGCCGGCGCTCGGTTCGAGCGCTTCAGACTCTTTTCCCCCTTTCAGCGCAGCACGGCCAGAGCGGATGCGGCGGAAATACCTTTCAATCAGGTAATTAATGGCCCCGTACACCACCAGTATCGTGGTCAGAACAAAGTAGCTTCCCGCCATCAGCGGAACCGAAACCTCATGCTCAAGGACCAGGTCAAAGGCCAGTTTGAACCAGCCGAATATCATGTAGAACATCAGCACGGGCGCCCATGCCACTGACAGGAGCCGCACCAGCCATGAGCAGTCCTCAGGCGGGCGGCCAGCGCGGATGGCATTTGAGATTGCGCGGCCGTTGACCAGCACCATCAAGAGGTTGCCGAGTGTCCCTACCAACGCAAGAACACCGTACACCAACGCGTAGACGTTGTAGTTGAGCCCGAAGTCCCCGACCCAGGTCGCAAACAGCGTCGACGAGATGTCGTAGGTTGCCAGCAAGGACGCCCAGATATACAGCCGCTTGGCGTCCCGGTCAGAGAATACCGGGATACGGTACTGCGCAAGAAATGGCGACAGCACCATCCTCCATAGGTCCGACACGGTCCGCGCCAGGAAGTAGGCGGTGTAGATCGCTGTCACGGTAAACTCGATGGAGGGATCACCCGACGCGCCAAAAATCAGATACGAAACCAGCGCGGCAAAGATCATCGCAAAGATTGTGGCTCCAATACCCATAAGGAAGCGGAAAACCAGAAAGGGCATCTTCTCCTGGTATCCTTCAGGGGTTTTCAGGATTCGAGCGACCACGAACCTCTTGGCAAAACGCTTTCCGTATATCTCCACTGACAGCCAGCGGCCGATCAGCAGGAACAGCACACTCCAGCCCAACACCTCCACATAGGTCATAATGCGCCCGTCCGGGCTGGTCTGCCGCAAGATGTATTGCATCTCGAAAACGGAATAGGGCAGCGCTTCCAAGCGGCTGTTCAGTTCTGCACGGAATGCGGCAACTCTCGATTGCGCCTTCATCAGCGCTGACGGCTGCTCCATCACACCGGCTGCAGAATTGGCCGTTGCCTGCTGGGCATCCGGCGGCGCATTCAGCAACCGCCCATTGCTGTCGACCACCAACACGCTGACGCCGCTTTCCGCCGCTTGTTCGATCGCCCGGGACAGCGCCTCTGGCCCAGCTGGGTCACTTTTCTGCGCGCCGGCGTGAGATGCCGGGCCAAGACTCAGAAGCAGGCAGAGAAGAAAACGGACCAGTGTATGCAGCATGGCAGGCTACCCTTCTGAAAACTTGCGTCAAATTAATCACCTGCCGGCGCGTTGCGCAAATGGCGCGCGTACAATTTGCCGTACGCCCTGCAACAATGCGGCATGATTGCAAGCGCTCCGGCTCCGGGCTATACAAACTCAGATATCTGCCATAGGGCAGAAAGCCGCAATGCCGCGGCCCGGCAGCAATCAGCCTGGCCGGAAGCGGCAAAACAAATACCTACCGCGCCCCTGCCGCAAACGGCCAGCGGGCACGCAAACTGAGGCGGAAGATGGCGGAGCATGAAAGCATGCGCCTGGAAACGAGCGGCAGCACAGGCTGGCCTGCTTCCGGCGCCTCCGCAGCCTGGCCGCAGCCTCGCGCTTGCAGGCTTTCCTTCCGGGCAATCATATGACGGACAATGGCACCACCCACTCCCCGGCAGACACCGGCAGGCGCGGCCCCCGGATCATGTTCTACAGCCACGACACTTTCGGGCTGGGTCACCTGCGAAGGTCGCGGGCACTTGCCGGTGCGATCACCGCAGCAAACCCTGACGCATCGGCTCTGATCCTCACGGGCTCACCGGTCGCAGGCCGGTTTTCCTTCCCGACCCGGGTCGACCATGTGCGCCTTCCCGGTGTCATCAAGCGCTCTGATGGCTCCTATGCATCGCGCACAATGGGCATGAGCATTGAGGAAACCGCCGACCTCCGTGCGGCTCTGATCCGGTCGACCGTTGAACAGTATAACCCGGACGTTCTGGTTGCTGACAAGGAACCTACTGGCTTTCGTGGAGAACTGATGCCGGCGCTTGACCTGTTGAAGACGCGCGGAAGCTGCAAAATGGTGCTGGGCCTGCGGGATGTTCTTGATGACCCTGATGTTTTGGCGGCGGAATGGAAACGTAAGCACGCGGTAGAAGCCACCCGTGATTTCTACGACGAGATCTGGGTCTATGGCCCCCGGTCTGTTTATGATCCGACGGAAGGCCTGCCCTTCACTCCTGAAATGCAGGCGCGGATGCATTGGACCGGCTACCTGCGCCGCGATCTTGGCCAGGTAGGCGAGCCGCCCGAGCAGCCTTACCTGCTGGTCACCGCAGGCGGCGGCGGTGATGGCGAAATGATGGTGGATCTGGTGCTTTCGGCCTATGAAGCTGACCCCGCACTCTCCCCCCGCGCGGTTCTGGTCTACGGCCCTTTCCTGTCAGGTGAGACCCGCGAGGATTTTGAAGAGCGTGTGGCGCGCTTGAATGGCCGCGTCACCGCGGTGGGGTTCGAGTCGCAAATCGAAACCCTGTTCGCTGGCGCTCAGGGCGTTGTCTGCATGGGCGGTTACAACACATTCTGCGAAGTCCTGTCATTTGACAAACCTGCTGTGATCGTGCCACGCACCACCCCGCGTCTGGAGCAATGGATCCGTGCAAGCCGGGCTGAAGAAATCGGCCTCACCACCATGCTGGACGAAACCCGGGATGGCTGGACCGCGCCCGCCTTGGCCAAGGCCATTCGTGCGCTTGCAGACCAGCCCCCGCCCTCGGCGGCTGGTTCCGAAGGGCTTCTGGACGGACTTGATTATGTGACCCGCAGAGTTGCCGCATTGCTTCAGGACACTCGCAGAGAGGCAGCTGAATGAACACGCCCCTTGCAGTGGTGGTCAAGGGCTGGCCGCGCCTGTCCGAGACGTTTATCGCGCAGGAGTTGGTAGCCCTCGAGGCTGCGGGCCATGCTTTCGTGATATGGTCCCTCCGCCACCCTACCGACAAAAAACGCCATCCTTTGCACAGGCAACTGAAAGCGCAGGTGAATTATCTGCCTGAGTATCTGCATGAAGAGCCGCATAGGGTCTGGCGAGCCCGAGCTGTGGCGCAGCAGCTGCCTGGTTACGCAGAGGCCTACCGTGTCTGGCGCAGCGACTTGCGCCGCGACCTGTCACCCAACCGCATCCGCCGCTTCGGCCAGGCCTGTGTGCTGGCTGCGGAAATGCCCGGTGAAGTCCTCGGTCTGTACGCCCATTTTCTGCATACGCCATCGTCAGTGGCACGCTATGCAGCAATCATGCGCGGCCTGCCTTGGAGCTTTTCGGCCCACGCCAAGGACATATGGACCTCGCCTGATTGGGAGCTCAAAGAGAAGCTCTCTGCCGCTCACCATGGTGCGGCCTTTGGTGCCACCTGCACCGGTTTCGGCGCTAAGCATTTGCAAGAACTGGCTGACACGCCGGAACGGGTCGATCTGGTTTATCACGGGCTGGACCTTGGCCGCTTCCCGGCACCGCCAGATCGCCAATTGCGCCAGCCGCAGGAGACGGTGCGTTTCATGTCCGTCGGCCGTCTGGTGGAGAAGAAAGGTTTCGACCGCCTGGTCGCCGCGCTGGGTTTGCTGCCTTCAAGCCTTGACTGGCACTGGACCCACATTGGCGGCGGCGGGCTGAGTGTCCTGCTGCAGGGAATGGCGGAGGACGCCGGGATCGCTCACCGCATAACGTGGCGGGGTGCCTGTGACCAGCCCGAGGTAATCGAAGCCATGCGCGCATCGGACCTGTTCGTGCTGCCGAGCCGCGTGGCGGCGGATGGTGACCGTGACGGACTGCCCAATGTACTGATGGAAGCTGCCTCCCAGCGGCTGCCGATCCTGTCTACCCCTGTTTCAGCGATCCCGGAGTTCATTGACCACGGCATTCACGGACTGCTTAGCGAAGACAGTCCCGAGGCGTTGGCTGAAAGCCTGCTTTACGCTGCCCGGCACCCTCAAAAACTGGCGGAACTGGCTGAGGCCGCGCTGGCGAGGCTGCGCTCGGAATTCAGAATGGACCCAGGCATTGCCCAGCTCTCCAAGCGGCTGAGCGCAATGCTGCAGGACCGTTGAATTCAATGCAGCCTGGAGCCGGAAAGCGGGTTGCCTTCTACGCGCCGATGAAGCCGCCGCATCACCCGGTGCCCTCCGGCGATCGCGAGATTGCCCGCAACCTGATGAGCCTGATCCGCAACAGCGGCGCGGAAGTGCAGCTGGTGTCTGATCTGCGGATCTACGACAAGCACGGCAGCGAGGAATTGCAGGCGGCCCTGACCGCGCAGGCTCAAGCCGAGGCCTCACGGCTAACCAATGAAATGCCGGAAACCGACCTCTGGGTCACTTATCACAATTACTACAAAGCCCCTGATCTGATCGGCCCTGCAGTAGCCCGAGCCCGAAGCATCCCCTACGTGCAAATTGAATCCACTCGCGCCACGAAACGCTTGTCAGGGCCGTGGGCTGAGTTCGCTCAAGCCGCCCACGATGCCGCCAATGTCGCCGGCGCGATTTTCTACTTCACTCAACAGGACCGCTTCGCACTCGAACGCGACCGCTGTGGCGATCAGGCCATTGCCCATCTGCCGCCCTTCCTGCCGCTTGAAGAACTGCCCGCCCTCTCCTCCCTGCAAGGTCCGATGCTGACTGCAGGCATGATGAGAGCAGGCGACAAACTCGCCTCCTATGCAATCATCGCAGATACACTGGCCCGTCTGTCCGGCGATTGGCGCTTGGAGATTGCCGGTGACGGCCCCGCCCGGCCTGCGATTGAAGCCCTGTTGGCCCCTTTTGGACCAAAGATATCTTTCCTCGGCCAGCTTGGCCGCGCAGAGCTGACGGCAGCCTATGCCAAGGCCAGCCTGTTCCTGTGGCCAGGTGTGAATGAGGCTGTTGGCATGGTCTATCTGGAAGCACAGGCCCATGGCCTTCCCGTCGCGGCCCAAAACCGGCCGGGAGTGAAGGACGTGCTACTGCCCGCAACCTACCCAGCACCTGAAGAAGGTGCGCAAGGTCTTGCATCTTTTACCAGCCAGTTGCTTGCAAACTCTGCCCTGCGCACTGAAACTGCCCGGCATGCACGCAACTTCATTTTGAACAACCACCTGGCACCCGCCGCAGCCCGGCGTTTCTGGGACACGGTTCTGCCGCTGATGGGATCGCGCGCATGATACGCTTAGCTCTTCTGCGCCACGGCCACACCGCCTGGAACCGGGCTGGCCGTATTCAGGGGCGCAGCGACATTCCGCTGGACGATCAGGCCCGTGCTGAGCTGCGCGGCTACGCCCTGCCCGAAGACTGGCGGCGGGCAGAACTTTGGTCCAGCCCCCTGATGCGTGCGGCGGAAACCGCAGATTTGGTTGCCGGACGCAAGCCGCACGTTGCACCGGAACTCACTGAAATGAACTGGGGTGAATGGGAAGGGCTGCACGGTGCGGACCTGAAAGATTCCCCTGACAGCGGCTTCCGGGATATCGAGGACTGGGGCTGGGACTACCGCCCGCCCGGCGGTGAAACACCTGCTGAAGTCTGGTCCAGGGTTGAGCCTTGGCTGCATGGCCTGACCCAGGACTCTCTGGCAGTTTCCCATATCGGCATCATGCGTATGATCCTGGCCCGCGCGCACGGCTGGGACTTTAACGGCCCTCCCCCTTTCCGCGTCAAGCGAAACCGGCTGTTTGTGGTTGAGATTAGCAGGAGCAGCCTGCTCCCCTGGCCCGAACCGGTCCGCCTGCTGCGCGAGGATGCCTCATGAAAGTGCTGATCGCTGTCACGCATCTTCTGGGTACCGGACACCTGTCGCGCGCCCTGACACTGGCGCGGGCTTTCCTGGCAAAAGGCCACATGGCACAGGTCGTCTCAGGCGGATTTCCCGCGCCGCAACTCAATACGGACGGGATCGAGCTGCTGCAGTTGCCGCCGCTGCGCTCCGACGGCGTGGACTTTACCCGTCTGCTGGCAGAGGATGGCACCCTGGCGGACCGGTCATATCTTGCGAGCCGCCAAACAGCCCTTTGCGCCGCCTTGCAGCACCTACAGCCTGATGTGCTGATCACCGAGCTTTTCCCTTTTGGACGCCGTTCCCTGCGCAAGGAATTCCTGGATCTGCTGGAAGCCGCGCACGCGCTGTCCCAGCGGCCGGTAATCCTTTCATCCATCCGCGACATCCTTGCTCCGCCTTCCAAGCCAGAGAAAGCGGGAAAGGCCGATGCGGTCATAACGAAGTTTTATGACGCGGTTCTCGTCCACTCCGACCCTGCCGCGACCCGGCTGGAGGCCAGCTGGCCTGTTTCCAAGGCACTTGCAGGCAAGCTGCGCTACACCGGTTACGTGGCGCCTCCCGCTGCGGGTCCGCATCCGCGGCTTGCAGGCGCAGGTGAGGTACTGGTCAGTGCAGGGGGCGGCAGCGTCGGGACGCCGCTCTACCGCGCCGCATTGGAGGCCGCCCGGCTAATGCCCGATGTCCCCTGGCGGCTTCTGGTCGGCGGCGCGGACGCAAGTGCGCGGATTACGGATTTATCCAAATTAGGTTCCCCTGCCCGGCTGGAGCCTGCGCGCAAGGATTTCCGCCAGATGCTGTCCCACGCGGCCGCCTCTGTCAGCATGTGCGGCTACAACACTGCGCTGGATCTTTTGCAGGCAGGGACTCCTGCGGTGCTGGTCCCGTTCGACGCCGGCAACGAGACCGAACAGGGCTTGCGCGCGGCCAGCCTCGCCCCCCTCAACGGCGTCCGGGTCATAGAAACCGCACACCTCACCCCTGAAACGCTATGCACTGCGGTCAAGGCGGTATTGCAGGCGCCGCCGCGGCTTGCAGGCGGTTTCAGGTTTGACGGGGCCGCCCGTAGTGTGGACATTGCCGCAGAACTTGCGGGAGGGCGAGGATGACACCGGATTGGCGCAGTCTGGATGAGGAGTTGGAGCATTGGCAGGAGGCAGGACACACTCTGCCGCTTTGGTGGCGGGACGACGATGCAATGTCCCAGTCCGCTGAGCTCGAACGGCTGGCAAAACTCTCAGCCGACCTCGACCTGCCCGTGCATCTTGCAGTGATCCCGCATGGCGCCACGCATGACTTGGTCCGTTTCGTTGCCGGTCACCCTATGATAATCCCGGTTGTCCACGGATGGGCGCACCAGAACCATGCACCGGCGGGTGAGAAAAAGGCCGAATTCGGGGCTCACCGCCCGCTGGAAGAACTGCTGGACGACGCAGAGCGCGGCCTGACCGCTTTGCAGAAGATGTTCGGCAGCAGTTTAAGGCCGATGTTCGTGCCGCCCTGGAATAGGATCTCACCGGAAATGCTGACTTGGCTGGCCGGCGCCGGCTTTTCGGCGGTCTCCACCTTCACTCCACGCAAGGCAGCCAAGCCCGCCTCGGGACTGCTGCGGGTGAACACCCATCTGGATCCGATTGACTGGAAAGGCAGCCGCAGCTTGCTGCCGCCGGAACAGCTGATTGCTCAGGTGACGCGCCAGCTGCGCGACCGCCGCATAGGAGACGCGGACAATGCAGAACCTTACGGGCTGCTGACACACCATCTGGTTCATGACGAGGCAATCTGGTCTTTTGTCAGCGCATTGGCCAAACGTTTGCTGGATGGCCCCGGAGAGGCCTGGATTTATGATGAAAGGATGTCCTGAATGAGCCGTCTGGATTCCATGCTGCGCAGGCTGACGGCCCAGCGGGACGGGTTGAACTGGGCTGCGGAACAGATTGCCAAGCTGGATGGCGATGTGCTCGACATGGGGCTTGGAAACGGGCGCACCTATGACCACCTCCGAGAAATTCTGGCAAGCCGCCGGATCTGGGTGATTGACAGGGTATTGCAATGCCACCCTTCCTGCGTTCCGCCTGAGAAAGATTTTTTGCAAGGCGAAGCTAGACCAATGCTGGAACTGCTGGCGGCGGAAAACCGCAGGATTGCACTCGCACACTACGATTTCGGCTTTGGCGTCAAAGAAAAAGATGTTGCTGAAGCTGCCGCACTTTCACCGGAAATTGCCCGGGTTATGGCGCCTGGCGGCATCATCGTCTCCGGCCAGCCTCTGTCAGGCTTTCAGGAGCTGGACGGCCCTGCGGGCATCCCCCCAGGCCGCTATATGTTCTACCGGGCCGTTGATTAAGTTCTGCCCTTCTGACCAGCCACGCAAAGCGCCCACCCGTCCCACGAGCAGGCGGACACCTTGCCATTGGCTAATTGCCAGTATCAGGCCACGCGCACACCGCGCGACCAGACGCCGCGCAAGGCAGGCGTGTCCGCCTTGATGCCAAAGCGGATCAAGTCGGCGCGCTTACCGGCCTCCATCCGGCCACGGTCCTCCAGGCCCACCGCATCCGCCGGCGCGTGTGTCACCGTGCCAAGCCCCCGCGCCATGTCGCCCCATAGTCCGCCCAGCTTGACCGCTGCCATCAGAAGCGCCGCCGGCACATAATCCGACGACAGGATATCCAGCAATTCCACCTCCGCCAGCTCGTGCGCGGCCACGTTGCCGGAGTGCGAGCCGCCGCGGATTAGATTCGGTGCGCCCATCATGACCTTGATGCCATGAGCGTGACAGGCCTGTGCGGCCTCCACGGTTGTCGGGAATTCGGCTAGGCGGATGCCGTGGCCTGCGGAAACGGCCACTTGCGCTTCCGTGGTATCATCATGGCTTGCCAGCACCGCGCCGAAGTGATTAGCCGCTTTAACAGCCTCCGCTTCGTGCACTGCGCCGTAGGTCTCTTGGAGCTCCATCAAATGCGCCACATGCGCTTGAAAGGCTGCATCATCAAACCCGTGTTTACCCTTCACGTATTGCTCCAGCTTGGAGATATCGCGGAACTGGCGCTGTCCAGGCGTGTGATCCATCAGTGAAACCAGGCCGACCCGGTCCTCTTCTCCAAAGGCTTTCAGCTCATCGACCAGAGTATCCGTGCATATTTCCGCCCGCAGATGCAGGAAGTGCGAGATTTTCAGTGCGTCTGCGGCCCGCAGTTCCAAAAGCTCCGATGCCAACTGCCGGGCATAGGCACCGTAACGGCTTTCCCGTCGGCTGATCGAACCAACCCGCATAGCATCAAAAACCGTGGTGATACCGGTGCCTGCCAGTTCGGCATCGTGTGCGATTATTGCGCTGGCGTGCGGCCAGTCCACCTTGGGGCGCGGCTGGATATGGCGCTCCAGGTTGTCGGTGTGAAGCTCAACCAGACCGGGGCAAACGTAATCGCCTTCGCAGTCTACCGCCCCTACAGGCACCGACGCTCCCCCGGAGATATCGGCTATCTTACCTTCAGCAACTTTCACACTGCCGATCAGGGTTTCCCCCGGAAGCACCAGCCTGGCATTGGCAAGGATCAATTCATCTGTCATCTGAACTTCACATCTTTCGAGCTATGGAAGGCCACGTTTAGGAGGCCAATGTGACATTCACGCGATACGCGATCTACTACGCTCCCCCCGCCGATGAGGCGTGGAGCCGTTTCGGCGCCAAGTGGCTGGGCTGGGACATGGAAACCGGGACAGCGCTGCCCCATCCGGAAGGAACCGGGCTGAATGTGGCGGCAATTACGGACGTGCCGCGTAAATACGGTCTGCACGCGACGATGAAGCCGCCTATGCGTCTCGGTGAAGGGCAGACGCAGGCTGCCCTTGAAACCGCCTGCGAAGCCTTGGCCGGCTCTCAAGCACCTGTTTTCCTTTCCGGTCTGCACCTGGCCAGGCTCGGCCGTTTTCTGGCTCTGCGCCCCACCGGGGATCAGAGCCCGCTGAACGCCTTGGCGGCTGCCTGCGTGATGGAACTTGATACGTTTCGTGCCCCGGCGCCTGAGGCAGAACTGAACCGCCGCCGCACAGCGGGCCTGACACCGGAGCAGGACGCGAACCTCACCCGCTGGGGCTACCCTTACGTGCTGGATCAGTTCCGTTTCCACATCACTCTGACTGGCAAGCTTCCCAAGCCGGAATTGCCCGCCGTGGAAGACACCCTGAGCAAGCATTTTATCCCGCTGCTGCCTGAGCCCTTCGAGATCCGTGATCTGGCACTGATGGGGGAAGCGCCGGACGGAAGGTTTCACCTTATCCACCGCTATGCCCTTTCCGGCTGAATGACCGCCAGCGCAGCGTTCACCGCTTTACTGAGCGCCCCGCTGTTGTCAATTTCATGCACCCGGCTCAGCCCGCCCGGCAGCGGATTGACCGCTCTGGCCAGGCGTTTCTGAACGTTTGCTGCGTCCTCCCGCCCCCGGGCGGCTAGCCGTTCCGCCAATACCTCTTGCCGGGCTGTCACGGACAGAACAATGAAATCCCCGAACACCTCCTGGGCCTCCAGCAGTACTGTACGGGACAGGTTAACCAGCACACCGCCCGAACCTTCACGCTGCTTTTCAATGTCTCGCGGAATGCCATAGCACAAACCGTGCGCTTGCCAGTGCAGGGCAAACACCCCGTTTCCAGCCAAGGCAGAAAACTCCGCCTCGCTCACCGGCTGGTAATCTTCTCCGCCTGCCTCCGGCGCGCGGGTGACCACCCGGCGCATCACCCGCAGTTGCGGGCCAGAAACCGCCAGAGCCGACATCAGGCTGTCCTTGCCAACGCCCGAGGGGCCGACCACGGCGATCACCGGGCCTTTTGCCGCGGCGCCGGTCATGCCGCACTCCGCGGGCTGAAGGCCGAGACATTTATGAAGCGATCGCAGACCTGTTCGCGGGCGGTCTCGTCATGGAAGATGCCGACAATCGCTGCGCCGCGCGCCTTGGCCCCCGCGATCAGCTCCAGTACCGTGGCGCGGTTCTGCGCGTCCAGGCTGGCGGTGGGCTCATCCAGCAGCAGCGCCGGGTAGTCGTGGGCAAAGCCGCGGGCGATATTGACCCGCTGCTGCTCACCGCCCGAGAACGTGGTGGGGCTGAGGCTCCACAACCGTTCGGGAATGTTCAGCTGCGCCAGCAGGGACGCGGCCTTGTCACGGGCGGCATTGACAGGGGTGCCCACCGCCAGCAGCGGCTCGGCCACGACGTCCAGTGTCGCCACCCGCGGCACCACCCGCAAAAACTGGCTGACGTAGCCCAGCGTGTGACGGCGCAGTTCAAGGATCTCGCGCGGTTCCGCCGTCGCCACGTCCGTGCCGCCCACCATGACGCTGCCGGAGGCTGCCAGGTAGTTGCCGTAGATCACCCGCATCAGGGTGGATTTCCCCGCCCCCGATGCGCCGATCAGGCCGACGCATTCGCTGGGTTTGACGCTCAGGCTGGCGCCCTCCATCACCGGGATCACCGCACTGCCCTGATTGTGCAGGGTGAAGCTTTTGCTGACGTTGTTCAGTTCAATCATCTCATCACCCTCAGACTTGCAGCACGCTAGAGACCAGCAGCTGGGTATAGCCGTGCTGGGGGTCGTCCAGCACCTGATCGGTCAGCCCGCTTTCAACTACATGGCCGTCCTTCATCACCATCAACCGGTCCGCCAGCAGCCGCACTACCGCCAGATCGTGGGTAACGATGATGGCGCTCAGGCCCATCTCGCGCACCAGTCCGCGCAAGAGATCCAGCAACCGCGCCTGCACCGAGACATCCAGCCCGCCGGTTGGTTCATCCATGAACACCAGCCGCGGGCCGGTCACCAGGTTGCGGGCGATCTGCAGCCGCTGCTGCATGCCGCCGGAGAAGGCCGAGGGACGGTCATCAATGCGGCTGTCGGCAATTTCCACCCGGCCCAGCCAGTCGGCAGCGCGTTCGCGGATCGATCCATAATGCCGGTCGCCCACCGCCATCAGCCGCTCACCGATGTTACCGCCAGCCGAGACCGACATCCGCAGCCCGTCACGGGCGTGCTGATGCACAAAGGCCCAATCGGTGCGGCTGAGCATGCGCCGCTGCGGTTCCGACATGGTGACAGTATCCACCGGCCCGTCCGCACGGGTGTCAAAGATCACCTCGCCGCGGTCCGGCGTCAGATGCCCTGCCAGGCTGTTCAGCAGCGTCGACTTGCCCGAGCCGCTTTCGCCGACGATGCCCATCACCTCACCGGGGTAGAGGTCAAAGTTCACTTCCGTACAGCCGATGCGCGCGCCATACATCTTGGCGACGTTTTTCACTTGCAGCAAAGGTGTCATCACGCTGCCTCCTCTCCCAGGCGGCCGCTATGGCCCGCCTCGCGCCGCGAGCGGCAATAATCCGTGTCCGAGCAGACAAACATCCGGTTGCCCGCGTCATCCAGGATCACCTCATCCAGATAGCTGTCCTCTGCGCCGCAAAGGTCACAGGAGTGGTCGGCCTTGCTGGCCTCGAACGGGTAGTCCTCGAAATCGAGCGAGACGACCTTGGTGTAGGGCGGCACCGCATAGATGCGCTGCTCGCGGCCTGCGCCGAACAGCTGGATCGCGGCCATTTCCATCTTGGGGTTGTCGAATTTCGGGATCGGCGAAGGGTCCATCACATAGCGGCCCTCGACCTTGACTGGATAGGCATAGGCGGTGGCGATGGCGCCGTGCTGGCTGATGTCCTCATAGAGTTTCACGTGCATCAGGCCGTATTCCTGAAGCGCATGCATCTTGCGGGTTTCGGTCTCGCGCGGCTCGAGGAACCGTAGCGGCTCCGGGATCGGCACCTGATAGACCAGGATCTGATCCTCGCTCAGCTCGGCCTCGGGGATGCGGTGGCGGGTCTGGATAACGCTGGCGTTGGCGGTTTCCTCCGTCGTGGCCACGCATGCCGTGCGTTCAAAGAACTTGCGGATCGACACCGCGTTGGTGGTGTCATCTGCGCCCTGGTCGATCACTTTCAGCGTGTCTTCCGGCGTCAGCGTTGCGGCTGAGACCTGAACGCCGCCGGTGCCCCAGCCATAGGGCATCGGCATCTCGCGGCTGGCGAAGGGCACCTGATAGCCCGGCACCGCCAGCCCTTTGAGGATCGCCCGGCGGATCATCCGCTTGGTCTGTTCGTCCAAGTATGCAAAGTTGTAGTCGCTCATTCCGCAGCCTCCTGTGCTGCAAGGTTTTCCGCCAGTTCTGCAGCCTCGCGGCGCAGTTTGCGGACCAGCTCCAGCTCGGACTGGAAATCGACGTAATGCGGCAGCTTGATGTGCTCGAGGAAGCCGGTGGCCTGGATGTTGTCGGCGTGGCTCAGGACAAACTCCTCGTCCTGTGCTGCCGCCCCGACGTTGTCCTCGCCAAGCTCTTCCCAGCGCAGGGCGCGGTCAACCAGCGCCATGGCGATGGATTTGCGCTCTGACTGGCCGAACACCAGGCCATAGCCGCGGGTGAATTGCGGCGGCACGGTTTTGGAGCCCTTGAACTGGTTCACCGTCTCACATTCGGTCAGCGCGATCTCGCCGATCTCGATGGAAAAGCCCAGCTCGGGGATCTCCATTTCGACCGGCACGGTGCCAATGCGCAGCTCGCCGACAAAGGCGTGGTTGCGCGCATAGCCACGCTGGGTCGAATAGGCCATGCCAAGGATGAAACCCTCATCGCCGCGCGTCAGCGATTGCAGCCGCACAGCGCGGCCCGCCGGAAAGGCCATCGGCTCGCGGGTCAGATCGCCCGGCTCCGCGTCCGAGGCGGGCTCGCGCTCGATGATGTCCTCGCCCTGCAGGAACTCCGTGATATGCGGCGTCGGCTCGCGGCGCGGCTCTGCTTCTGGCGCGGCAGGCACCTCGCCGTCAGCGGCCAGTTTGAAGTCGAGCAACCGGTGGGTGTAGTCGAATGTCGGCCCCAGCACCTGTCCGCCCGGCGCGTCCTTGAAGGTAGCCGAGATGCGGCGGTCACAAGCCATCGCGCCGGTGTCCACCGGCTGCGTGTAGCCAAAGCGCGGCAGCGTGGTGCGATAGGCGCGGATCAGGAAGATCGCCTCGATCAGGTCGCCGCGCGATTGTTTGATTGCCAACGCGGCAAGGTCGGGATCATAGAGCGAGCCCTCCGCCATCACCCGGTTGACCGCAAGGGCCAGTTGCTCGCGGATCTGGGCGAGGCTGAGCTCGGCCACGGAGGTGTCGCCGCGGCGTTCCTCGGCCAGCCAGGCATGGGCGTTGTCGATCGCCTGCTCGCCGCCTTTTACTGCAACATACATGGTCTATTCCCCAGCGGTGACTTTGGTCGAGCGGGGCAGCGCCGCCAGCTTCGACCCCGATGTGAAAAAGAAATCGACGCCCAGCGGATAGAGCATCGCGTTTTGCTGAAATGCGTCCAGTTCCGGCAGCGTCAGGCGGGCGCTGTCCTTGATCCCCGGCCCTTGCAGCCGTGCGTTGGGGGCATCCAGTTCTGGCATCTCGACGATCAGCGTTGCCGACCGGTCCGGATATTCCGCGGTTCCTATGCGGAAGCGATCCAGCGGCATCAGCGCCGCCCAGCGGCCCAAGGCGAAATCCGCCCGCTCAGCCGCGACAACCGGCGCGCCGGTGTGAAAGGTCAGCCAACCGCGCAGGTCGTCGCTGTCCACATCCGGCGCCAGATAGACGCCGGTTTCCGGGTCACACAGGGTCAGCAGCAGCGCGCCAGCCGCAGACGAGATGCCGTCGAGCGGCACAGCGCCGCTGATCTGCTGGATCGTGCCGGGGCGCGCCATGGCGTTCATCGCGGCGCGGAACCCATGCGCCGAATCCACCGGCGGGTTGGCAAAGCCGCCGCCGTAGATGGTGTTTTGGGTCTGTGGCTGCATCAGTCTTCGCCCCGTACCATTGTGAAAAATTCGACGTTGGTGGCCGCGGCCTTGGCGGCGCGGGCTTCCTTCCTGGCCGTCTGTTCGGCGGCCAGCGGAGCCAGCACTGCGGCACGCAGATCGTCCGCTGCCGAGGTCTGCATCAGCGCGTCAATCTTGGCGGCGATCTCGGCCTTGGCCTTGCTGCGGCCCTGCACATATCCGTGGCCCGCGCTGCCATCCGCCAAAACCAGCGCGCAGCGGGTGACCGTCATCTCGCCCAGGTTGAAGGGCGCGCCGCTGCCGCCCATGCGGCCGCGCACCATGACGCCGCCCGCTTCGGGCGCGCGCAGCCAGTCAAAGGCAGGATCCGCCCCGTAGCCCTGCCACAGCTCCGAAAGCCGGGCCTCGTCTGCACTGGCCAGCAGGCTCATCCAGCCCTTGCGGTCCTGTGCGGAAATATTCGTGTTCATCTGTCTAAGCCTCTTGGCCGGGTTGTCTACTTCAACTATACAACTAGACAAATGTTAGCCGAGTCGCTCCGGGCGGCGCAATCTGAGTCTTGTGAAAGTTCCGTGACATGGCCCGCACCCCCGTTTGGAAATCCATTGCCATTGCCCTAACCGACGACATCGCGCAGGGGCGCTACGAGACCGGCGCCAAGCTGCCGCCTGAGGCACAGTTGTCCGCACGCTTCGGGGTAAACCGGCACACGGTGCGCCGCGCCCTGGCCGAGATGGCCGAGCAGGGACTCGTCCATGCGCGCCGGGGTGCGGGCGTGTTTGTGGCGGCCAAGCCCGCGGATTACCCGATCGGCAAGCGGGTGCGCTTTCACCAGAACCTGGCCCGCGAGGGGCGCACTCCGGCCAAGCAGGTGTTGATGCTGGAAACCCGTGCGGCCGGTGTACGCGAGGCTGAGGCGCTGGGGCTGGCGCCGGGTGATCCGGTGCATGTCTATGACGGGCTGTCGCTGGCCGATGGCCAGCCGGTGGCGCTGGCGCAGGCGATTTTTCCGGCGGAACGGTTGCCGGATCTCTGCGGCGCCCTGCGCGAAGAAACCTCGATCACCGCGGCGCTGAAGGCTTGCGGCGTGGCGGATTACACCCGGCTCGAGACCCGCATCACCGCCAAGCTGGCCACTGCCACGCAGGCCTTGCATCTGCGCATCAGCGAAGGCGCGCCAATCCTGCGCACCACCTCGATCAGCGTGGACCCCGACGGCACACCGGTAGAGTTCGGCCGCACCTGGTTTGCCGGTGACCGGGTCACCCTGACCGTCGGCGGCGAGGACTGAGGCCACACGGGCCGACACCCGCACAGCAAAAAGCCCCCGCCAACTGGCAGGGGCCGTGTTCCGCGGGTGCGGGGTTTACTGCTTGGCGTTGAAGACAAACAACGTTTCGCCGTTGATCTGGTAGCCATTGATCAGTTCCTTGGCCTTGTCCGAGACCAGCCAGCCCTCCAATTGCATCGCCAGATCATGCTTCACATGGGGATGCTTTTCCGGGCTCACTGGCAGGTAGGCATACTGGTTGAACAGCACCGGATCGCCCGCGAACAGCAGATCCAAACCGCCTTTGTTGCCAAAGTTCAGCCAGCTCGCGCGGTCCGACATGATATAGGCATCCATGCCTGCGGCGGTGTTCAGTGCGGCGCCCATGCCGGCCCCGACCGCTCGGTACCACGTGCCGAAAGCTGCGGGATCCAGCTCTGCCGCTTTCCAAAGGCTCAGTTCCTTTTTATGGGTGCCGCTGTCATCGCCGCGGCTGACAAAAGATGCCTCGGCTTCAGCAATCTTTTGCAGCGCCCCGGCTGCGTCGGCAGCTTCCGCGATTCCAGCTTCATCCCCCTTGGGGCCAACAAACACGAAATCATTGTACATGATCTCGCGGCGGTGGGTGCCGTTTCCGCCTGCCAGGAACTTCTCTTCGGCCGACTTCGAATGCACCAGGATGGCATCCACGTCGCCCGCCTCGCCCAGACGGATCGCCTGGCCGGTTCCGACCACCAGCAGCTGAACCTCCAGCCCCAGGTCCTGTTTGATCTCCGGCAGCAGGATCTCTGCCAGGCCGGAATTGTGGAAAGAGGTTGTCACCGCCATTTTCAACTCTTCCGCCATTGCGGAAGTGGCAAGAGCCAAAGAAGCGACTGCGCTGATAATCAGCTTTTTCATTCGACAATATCTCCGTTCAGAAATGCGCGTGCTTGCGCGGTCTCCGGCCCGGCGAAGAAATCATTTGCCGGACCAAATTCGTGAATGCGGCCTCCAAGGACGAAGATCACCTCATCCGCCAGACGCCTTGCCTGCCCCATATTGTGGGTCGACATGATCAGCCGCGTGCCAGAGGCGGCGGCCCGGGCAAGGATTTCCTCGATCTCGCGCGTGGCGCGGCCATCCAGAGCCGCACAGGGTTCATCCAGGAACAGCACCTGCGGTTCGCGCACGAGCGCGCGGGCGAGCGCCAGCTTCTGCCGCTCGCCGCCTGAAAGCATGGTGGCCTGACGCTCCAGAATCGCGCCCAGGCCGACCCGCGCCGCCCATTCGGCGGCCAAAGCGCGGGCTTCCTTGCGGCCCGTTCCGGTCAAACGCAGCGGATAAGCGATGTTTTCTATTACCGTCCGCCGCATCATGACCGGAGTCTGGAACACGAAGGCCTGATGTTTCTGCGCCTCGTCCAGGGGGCAGGTCCAGCCAAGGCTGCCTCCATTCATCCGCACAATACCGTGCAGCATCTTCAGCAGCGTCGTTTTGCCCGCCCCGTTGGGGCCAATCACAATCGAAGTGCCCTGCCCCTCCAGCGTCAGGTCCACAGGGCCGACCAGCACCTTGCCGCGGCGGCGCACCATGGCGCCCCTGGCTGTCAGCGGAAACAGCTGCATCACCAGCGACCCTCGCTTTCGGTGTGGCCCAGCCAGTGAATCGCCAGGTTCACCGCGATAGCAAGTGCGATCAGCACGAACCCAAGACCCAGCGCCATGGCGAATTCACCCTTACCCGTCTCCAAAGCGATCGCCGTCGTCAGAACCCGGGTCGCGTGGTCGATGTTGCCACCGACCACCATGATCGCGCCCACTTCTCCTATGGCGCGGCCAAAGCCCGCTAGGGCGGCAGTCAGCAACGCCCGCCGCCCGTCCCACAGAAGCGCCTGAATACGCTGGAATTGCGTCGCGTTCATCGAAATCAGCAGATCGTGGTAATCGCTCCACAACTCGCGCAACGACTGATGCGCAACCGAGGCCACCAACGGCACCACGATGATCACCTGGGCAATGATCATAGCGGTGGGGGTGAACAGCAGGCCGAACACACCGAACGGACCGGCCCGGGACAGGAACACATAGACCACCAGCCCCACGACCACCGGCGGCAGCCCCATCAGCGCGTTCAGCACCGCAATCGTGGCCCGGCGCAGACGGAAACGCCGCACCGCCAGAAACGCTGCAAGCGGCAACGCAATCGTACAGGCAATGACCAAGGCCGTAAGCGTCACCCGCAGCGAGCGCAGGGTTATCTCCACCAGATCCGCGTCCAGCGTCACCAGCAGCCAAAAGGCCTGGCTCAGTCCTGCCCACAGATCATCCATTGCGTACGGTCACACTCCCTCGGGCCACATACCGGTCCGGTCTAACACGGCTTTTCACGGCTCCAAATCACAGGAGAGGACGCCGGGACAGCCAAAAACGGCAAAACGGCTGGAAATTTATGCTGTTGATACCCATCTGAGAAGCAACGGCAGGCAGAAGACACCACCTGTTAGCGCCAAATCACCGCATTTGGCTCCGTTTCCGCTCACACGCGCTTGCGCGGATGATATGAACATGAAACAACCCCCGCCCAAAGTGTCACCCCGGACGCAACCTTGAGGATACGCCATGTTCGACCTGCAATCCATGCGGGATCAGCTCGCCAACCACTACGATCTGGCTCCCAACCCGGCCTTGGCCGAACAGATGGCAGACGTCTACGCCCGCATGGACCGCGTGGTAAACCCTGTCGAATGGGCGACCCATGCGCCGTATGTTGCGGCAATTCTGGAACTGAAGAAACAGCGTAACGCTGTGATTCTGGCGCATAACTACATGACGCCGGAAATCTATCACGGCATCTCTGACGTCGTTGGAGACAGCCTGCAGCTGGCGATCGAGGCCACCCGGGTCGAGGCTGACGTGATCGTGCAATGCGGCGTGCACTTCATGGCCGAAACGTCCAAAATCCTCAGTCCGGAGAAGACCGTGCTGATCCCGGACATGGAGGCCGGCTGTTCGCTCGCCGAAAGCATTACGGCCGAAGGCGTCGCCGAGATGCGCCGCCGCTATCCCGGCGCGCCGGTGGTCACCTATGTGAACACCACTGCCGAGGTGAAGGCCGCGTCGGACATCTGCTGCACCTCCTCCAATGCCGCGCAAATCGTTGCCGCGATGGAAGAGGACACCATCATCATGACCCCGGACCAGTATCTGGCGCAGAACATCGCCCAGCAGGTGCCGGAAAAGAACATCGTCTGGTGGGAGGGCTCCTGCATCGTGCATGAGCAGTACACCGCCAAGGACCTGCGCGACTTCCGCGAGTGGAACCCGGGCACGCGGCTGATTGCCCACCCGGAATGTCCGCCGGACGTGGTTGCCGAGGCCGACTTCTCCGGCTCGACCAGCGGCATCGTCAAATACGTGACCGACGAGAAGCCGGAAAAGGCCCTGCTGATCACCGAATGCTCGATGGCGTCGAACATCGCCGATCAGCTGCCCGAGGTGGAGTTTGTCGGCCCCTGCAACATGTGCCCCTACATGAAGAAGATCACGCTGGAGAAAGTCCTGTGGTCTCTGCACACCATGTCCGAGCCGGTCGAAGTGGATCCCGAGGTTGCCGAAAAAGCCCGCATCGCGGTGCAGCGGATGATTGACCTTTCGCAAAAGCTGGGCATCTGATCCGTGATCGAAACCGGCCGTATCGTCATTGCCGGCGCAGGTCTGGGCGCGCTTTACGCCGCGCTTGAGCTGGCGCCCCGGCCGGTCCTTGTTATCTCCCCCGAAACCTTGGGCGAGGGCGCAAGCTCGGCCTGGGCCCAAGGCGGTGTGGCCGCAGCAATGGCCAGCCATGACACGCCAGAGGCCCACGCCGCTGACACCCTGCAGGCGGGGGCCGGCACGGTGGACCCTGCGGTTGCCGCCATGGTCACGAAGGTGGCCCGCAAGCACATCATCGATCTGACCGAACTTGGCACTCCCTTTGACCGCGACGCTGATGGCAACTATGTGATGAGCCGCGAAGCTGCCCATTCCGCCGCCCGCGTGGTCCGGGTGAAGGGTGATCAGGCCGGCGGTCAGATCATGCGGACGCTGATTGCCGCGGTCCGCGCGGCGCCCTCTGTGCAGGTTCTGGAAAACACCCAGGCCGTGCGGCTGGAAACAGAGGGCAGCACAGCCACCGGCATCTGGATCACCCGCGCCGATGCTCCATCTGCTCCAGTGCTTGTCAAAGCGCCAGCTGTGCTGCTGGCGGGCGGAGGCTCCGGCGGGCTTTACGCCCACACCACCAATCCGCACCGCATCCGCGGCCAGGTGATCGGATTTGCCGCCCGCGCCGGTGCCCGCATCGCCGACCCGGAATTCGTGCAGTTCCACCCCACCGCCTTTGACATCGGCGAGGACCCGGCGCCGCTCGCCACCGAGGCTCTCCGCGGCGAAGGCGCAGTTCTTGTCAATGCGCGCGGCGAACGGTTCATGCTGGCCGCGCACCCCGACGCGGAGCTGGCTCCCCGCGACATTGTCGCCCGCGCCATCTTTGCGGAAACGCAAGCCGGGCGCCGCCCGATGCTCGACACACGCGACGCCTTGGGCGCGGAGGTCCTGACCCGTTTCCCAACCGTGGCAGAAACATGTGCACGCGCTGGAATCGACCCGGTGCAAAAGCCGATCCCGGTTGCCGTCGCTGCCCATTACCACATGGGCGGGGTAGAGGCGGACATGAATGGCCGCACCAGCCTGGCCAGGCTCTGGGTGTGCGGCGAGGCATCCTCGACCGGTCTGCACGGCGCCAACCGTCTCGCCTCCAACGGGCTGCTGGAGGCGCTGGTCTATGCCCGCAATGCCGCGCAGGACATGGCATCATTGGCTGCCCCTTCAGACGCCGGAGCCGTCCGGCCCAGCTTTCCGGAAGGCGGACAGGAACTGGACCCGGCGGCGTTGAATGACTTGCGCCAAACCATGACCGCCCACGCTGGCGTCCGCCGCACTGCCACCGGCCTGAAACATGCCCTTGCCGCAATTGCCCGGCTTGAAGCTGAACAGGCAGCGGACGAGAACTTTACCAATATGTGCGCAACCGCCACGCTGATCGCCGCCGCCGCGCTTCAGCGCGAGGAAAGCCGCGGCGGTCATTTCCGCGACGATTTCCCTGACGCTGATCCCGCGCAGGCCCACCGCACCCGCATCACCCTGGACGAGGCCCTGGCGATCCGAACCAAGGCTGTGAAGGAACTGACATGAGTACTCAATTCGCCACTCTGCCTGACTTGATTCTGGAACCGATGGTTCGCGCCGCGCTGATGGAGGACTTGGGCCAGAACGGCGATATCACTACCCGCGCGGTTATCCCGGCCTCCGCAACCTACTCGGCCCGGCTGAATACCCGCGAGGACGGTGTGGTCTCCGGTATGCAGATCGCCCGCATCGCTTTTCACCTGGTGGACGCCGGCCTGAAAATCGAAACCCTGCTGGCCGACGGCTCGCCATGCAAAAAGGGCGACACCCTGATGACTATCGAAGGCTCTGCTGCCTCGATCCTGTCGGGCGAGCGCGTTGCGCTGAACTTTGCCGGCCGCCTTACCGGCATCGCCACCCTGACCGCCGCCTTTGCTGCCGAGACACGCGGCACAGGCACACGTATCACCTGCACCCGCAAGACCACTCCGGGCCTGCGCATTGCCGAGAAGCAGGCCGTGCTGCACGGCGGCGGCTACAACCACCGATTCGGCCTGTCGGACGCAATCCTGATCAAGGACAACCACATCGCTGCCGCCGGCGGGGTCAAGGCGGTGCTGGAAGCCGCCAAGGCCAGCGTCAGCCACATGATGAAGGTGGAAATCGAGGTCGACACCCTAGACCAGCTCGCTGAAGTGATCGCCACCGGCGGCGCCGATGTTGTGCTGCTCGACAACATGGATACACCCACCCTCGCCAAGGCCGTGGAGATGGCCAAAGGCCATGTCGTTTCCGAAGCCTCCGGCAACATGCGGCTTGAGCGCATAGCCGAGGTGGCGGCAACCGGGGTCGACTACATTTCTTCCGGCGCGCTCACCCATTCGGCGCGAACGCTGGATCTGGGCCTCGACTTCTGAACATCGGGCGTGCGGCGCTCAATTCAGCACCGCGCGCTTGGACAGAGCTGTCAGCGTGCCGCCTACAGCACCCCTCGGGGCACAGACTCCCGCCACTCCTTGGTTACCGCCACTTCTTTTTCCGCGCCTTCATAAGCCGTGACCTTGCGCCAGAGATAAAAATTCTCGCGGTCGCAGGTCACCTTGTTCTCCGTATCGATCGAGACCTGCCAGCCGCCGCGCTCGAATTCAAAGGTCCAATCGCTGGCAAAAGCTGCGGTTGCCGGATCGTCCGGATGCACTTCGTAGTGCATCGCCACATGACTGCCCACGCACATGCCGTGGTAGGGGTCTACAGCCTTCCCGTAGTCGTCAAAAGTGTCGAGCACCAATGCGCCGTCCTCGCGGGTCCACATCTTGGAGCGGCCGCTGGCGTTGCGCAGTTGCTCAGCCTTCAGTACCGGATAATCCCGCGCCGCGCCTGGGTTCTGCGGCAGGATCTCTTCAGTCACGAAACGTTCCGGCAACACCAGTGAGCTATCCTCCAGATGCAGCATCACCTCGGCTGCTTCTGGCGAGGGCCAAACAATAGGCCAGTAAGACGTAGACAATGCCAGCCGCAACACATGACCAGGCTTCAAGCGGTGCGCGCATTCATTCAGTTCAATCTCAGCTTCATAGCGCTCGCCCGGCACAAGTTTCTCAGGAGCCTCGAAGCCATTGCGGCATGAGAGGTTCAGGGGCCGGTATGTGATCCGCTGTGAAACGCCTTCCGGCGAGACATCGCAAACCCGTGCCACCAGCTGAGCCACTGGTTTATCTACGCTGAACGCCACCTTCACCCGCGGCCGGCCCAGCAGTTCCAGCGGTTCGGCCAAAGGCGCGGTCTCAAAGCAAGCCGACAGCCTGTCATCCTCCGCCTGATCGCCCGCCAGTTCATTGTCGTACCGCATGCCCGGGCAGAAGTATCCCCCGGCCCGGCCCAAGGTCGCCGGGCTGCTGATGGCCAGCGTTCCGGCCACGGGCTGGTCTCCCAGAGTTCCCTGCCCCAGAAACATCACCCGGTCCCGCACATTTGGCGAGGGCCACTTCGCCTCAGCCACCCAACGGCCTTGGCGCGGCTTGTTCTGCATGCTGGGGTTGAAATGCTCTTGCATGAAAATACGGTAATCCGGCAAATCTTCGGCACCGGTTTCCTCGCCCTTCAGCCACTTGCCGAACCAGCGCAGCACCTCGCCATGGAAATCGGCAGGATCCAGCTTGGCGATGTGGGCATAGCGGTGCTCCCACGGGCCAATCATAGCCTTCGCAGGCGCGGTCAGGTTGGCCGCAAGCGCGGAAGGCGCATTCACATAGGCATCGGCCCAGCCTGTGATCGCCAGCACTGGCGCCTGAATTGCGGGCCAGTCTTCGCAAACCGATCCGTGCTTCCAGAAATCCCCGCGGACTTGCCGGCGCAGCCACTCGGCAGCCATGAACGGCATTTCCTCAATCCGCTTAATCCAGTCTTCCCTCCAATCCGCGCGATGCACCGGGTCGGCGGGGCGCGACTGGTAGGCAAACATCTGGCTGCCCCAATTGGCATTATCGCTCAACAGGCAGCCGCCCATGTAGTGGATGTCATCGGCGTACCGGTCCACGGTCGAGGCCACCGAGACCACCGCCTTCAGCGCCTGCGGGCGGCGGAAGGCCAGCTGCAACCCGTTGAAGCCGCCCCAGCTGATGCCGATCATGCCAATGTTGCCGTCGCACCAGTTTTGTGCAGCTATCCATTCGAGCACAGCTTCGCCGTCGCTCAGCTCCTGTTCAGAGTATTCATCATCAAACACGCCCTCACTGTCACCGGTCCCGGAAATATCCACCCGGACACAAGCATAGCCCTCGGCTGCGAATACGGTGTGCGTGGTTTCATCCCGCGGCGCAGTGCCATCACGCTTGCGGTAAGGCAGGTACTCCAGAATTGCCGGAAACGCCCCCTCACCCGCGGGCATCCAGATGCGCGCCGAAAGCCTGCGCCCGTCAGGTAAGGTAATCCAGGTGTTTTCAATGATGCTGTAAGTGCCGGGCATGGGCGGTAACCTCTTTGTCAAATGTAGCGTCTGCCTTGACCGCACATTTCCCAATTTTCCAGCCGCTGAAAAGGGAACGCTTTGAAGCAAATGTAAGCGAATTTACGCGCCCCAGTGCACTCATCGCGAAAGGGAACGCAGCCCCAGGCACATTTTCGGCGGTTCAGCAAAGGTGCAGGGCAAGCGGGCTGCACCGCTACTCCGGCAGCTTCGGCGCCGTTTTCTCCAGCGCCAGCTCAGCCTCCGAGAACTTCCAGGGCCCGCGCACCCCGGGCACACCTTCGGGGGCAATCTGCATTCCGCGGGACTTGATCTGCGGGTCCTCGAAGGCCTGTGCAATGGTGTTGATCGGCCCGGCCGGCACCGTTGCCGCTTCCAGCGCTGTTAACAAGCTCGCTTGCGTCCAATTTGCCAGCACCTCTTCCAGAACCGCCGTCAGCGCTCTGCGGTTTGAAACCCGCAGCTGATTGGTTTGAAAACGCGGGTCCACTTTGGCTTCGGCCAGCCCTAGAACATCGCACAGCCGCTGGAACTGGCCGTCATTGCCCACCGCAAGGATCACATGGCCGTCTTTCACCTCCATCACCTGATAAGGGGCGATATTCGGGTGGTCGTTGCCTAGCCGCGTGGGACTGTTGCCAGTCGCAAGATAGTTCATCGCCTGATTTGCCAGGAGAGCCGTGGCGCAGTCCATCAGCGACATGTCCAGATGCTGCCCCCTGCCCGTGGTGTGGCGCTGCTCCACTGCAGCCAGAATCCCGATGGTGCCGTAAAGCCCGGTGACAATATCGGTAATCGCCACCCCCACCTTCTGCGGCTGCCCGTCCTGCGCACCTGTGATCGACATCAGCCCCGACATGCCTTGCAGCAGAAAGTCATACCCTGCGCGTGCTGCGTAAGGGCCATCCTGTCCGAAACCGGTGACCGAGCAATAAATCAGCCGCGGGTTGATCCGCGACAAGCTTTCATAGTCCAGTCCGTATTTTTTCAGGCCTCCGACCTTGAAGTTCTCAATCAATATATCCGCATCGCGGACCAGATTGATCACCACTTGTCTGCCTTCCTCGGTGCGGAAGTCAGCAGTTACGCAATCCTTGCCGCGGTTGGCAGCGTAATAGTAGGCGGCAGTTTTATCACCTTCCCGTTCAATGAAAGGCGGCCCCCACTTTCGGGTATCGTCACCATCGGGGCTCTCCACCTTAACGACCTCCGCCCCTAGATCCGCCAGCGACTGGCCGATCCACGGTCCTGCCAAGATACGGGCAAGTTCAATCACTTTTAGGCCTGCGAGCGGGGTCATGGACACTCCTTCCTGTTGGCAATTGCTCATTTTCGAACATGCTTAGCTGCTGCCGGGCCATCGGGCAAGATTTGATCAAATTTCGCCCAAACAAAGACGGTGTGACTACTTTCCCTGAAAGAAGTCTTCTGCCTGCCAGTTCTAGTGAAGTTTCCAGTAGCCATTCCACATCAGAAACGTTAGCGTTAACATGTTTTAAACCACCCCTATGCCAGCAGAGGCAATTGAATTGCCCCGCCCATGGCGGCACAATGGCCTGGCTCTGCGGCCCCAATGGAACAGCGATGTAAAATCAATGGTTTCCCGCGTCATTCCAGTTGAACCCTTTGATCTCGTGCTGTTCGGCGCGACCGGCGACCTGGCGCGCCGGAAAATCCTGCCGGCTTTGTTCCACCGCTTTCAAATCGGGCAATTCAACACGGAATGCCGGATCATCGGCAGTTCCCGCAGCGAACTCACTGCGGAAGAGTTCCGCAGCCAGACCGCAGATGCAATCCGGGAATTCGGCCAGGATGTGGGAACCACGCCCGAAGAAATCGCCGCCTTCACCGCGCTTCTGGACTATGCAGCGGTGGACGCGCGCGGAGATGCCGGCTGGGAAGAGTTTCAGGCCAAACTGCGCGATGACGCGGTGCGCGCCTTCTACCTGTCCGTCGGCCCGTCCCTGTTTACGGACATTGCCCGCCGCCTCAGCCAAACGGGTATCGCCACGCCACAGAGCCGCATCGTCCTGGAAAAGCCCTTTGGCCACGACCTGGCTTCAGCGCAAGCGCTGAACGCTGCATTGCGGGAACACTTTGAGGAGCGGCAGATCTACCGGATCGACCATTACCTCGGCAAAGAGACGGTGCAGAACCTGATGGCGCTGCGCTTTGCCAATTCGCTGTTCGAACCGCTGTGGAATTCCTCGCACATCGACCATGTGCAAATCACGGTGGCCGAAAGCATCGGCGTCGAGGGACGGGGCGAATATTACGACAAATCCGGCGCCATGCGGGACATGGTGCAGAACCACCTGATGCAGCTTCTGTGCCTGACCGCGATGGAGCCGCCGGCAAAATTCACGCCCAATGCGGTACGCGATGAAAAGGTCAAGGTGATAGAAGCCTTACGTCCGGTGCCGCAATCCGACATCGCCCGCGGCCAGTACAGAGGCACGAACGGCGGCAAGAAAGGCGATAGCTACCGCGACCACGCAGGCAATGCCGCCAGCCGCACCGAAAGCTATATCGCGCTCAAGGTGGAGGTGGCGAACTGGCGATGGGCCGGCACACCGTTCTATCTGCGCACCGGCAAATGCCTGCGCGAACGGGTGAGCGAGATTGCCGTCTACTTCCGCGATCCGCCTCACAACATCTTCGAAGGCTCCGGCACCGTACACGGAAATGTGCTGGTCATCCGCCTGCAGCCAGATGAAGGCATCACGCTGAAGACTACCATCAAGGACCCCGGCCCCGGGGGCATGCGGCTGACTGGCGCCAACCTGGACATGACATTTGCCGACGAGCTTCCGGAATCCGGCCGCCCTCAGGATGCCTACGAGCGGCTGATCATGGATGTGATCCGCGGCAACCAGACCCTGTTTATGCGTGGCGACGAAGTCGAGGCCGCCTGGGCCTGGGCAGACCCGATTATCGCCGGCTGGCAGGAAACAGGTCATCCCCCTCAACCCTATGACAGCGGCGGTTCCGGCCCGGATGACTCGCTCTTGCTGATCCACCGTGACGGCCGCCGCTGGCGCGGCATCGGAACATAATATAGCTGACCTCCCCTTCGGCCCCCCAGTTTGCTACAAAGGCACCCCATGAGCTTGAACTCCGCACTGGCCACCGTCACCGACCGTATCATCCGCCGCAGCGAGTCCACCCGCGCGGCCTATCTAGAACGGATGCGCGCCGCACAGGGCAAAGGGCCGGCCCGCGCCCATTTGTCCTGCTCCGGCCAGGCCCACGCCTATGCAGCCACGGGCCCAGACCAGCAGACCCTTGCTGAGGCCTCCAAGGGCCACCTGGGAATCGTTACCGCCTATAACGACATGCTGTCGGCGCATCAGCCGTTTGAGACCTATCCGGCCCTGATCCGCGACGCGTTACGCCAAGCCGGCGGCACTGCGCAGGTGGCAGGCGGCGTCCCTGCCATGTGCGACGGTGTCACCCAGGGCGAGGCCGGCATGGAACTGAGCCTGTTTTCCCGCGACACCATCGCCATGGCCGCAGGTGTCGCGCTCAGCCACAACGTTTTTGATGCAGCGGTGTTCCTGGGAGTCTGCGATAAGATCGTGCCCGGGCTGGTGATCGGCGCCCAGGCCTTCGGCCATATCCCGGCAGTGTTCCTGCCCGCGGGCCCGATGACCAGCGGTCTGGCAAATGACGACAAGGCTCATATCCGCCAGAAGTTCGCCGCCGGCGAGATCTCCCGCGAAGAACTGCTGAAGGCGGAGATGGCCGCCTACCACGGCCCCGGCACATGCACCTTCTACGGCACCGCCAACACCAACCAGATGCTGATGGAGTTCATGGGACTGCACCTGCCCGGCTCGTCCTTCGTAAACCCCGGCACCCCCCTGCGCGAGGCGCTGACGGTGGAAGGGGCAAAACGGGCCTTGTCGCTCAGCGCCCTTGGTAACAACTATACCCCGGTCTGCGACGTGCTAGACGAGAAAGCCTATGCCAACGGCATTGTCGGCCTAATGGCCACCGGTGGCTCAACCAACCTGCTGATCCATCTGATCGCAATGGCGCGGGCGGGCGGCATTCTGCTGGACTGGCAGGACTTTGCAGACCTCTCCGACGTGGTGCCGCTCCTGGCCCGGGTCTATCCCAACGGCCTTGCAGACGTGAACCATTTCCACGCCGCCGGCGGCCTCGGCTACATGATCGGCGAGTTGCTGAAGACCGGCCTTTTGCATCCTGACACCAGGACCGTGGCGGGCGAAGGGCTGGAGCATTACACCCAGGAGCCTTTCCTGTCGGAGGACGGCCTCACATTCCGCCCCGGCCCGGGGCAAAGCCTGAACGAAGCGGTGCTGCGCCCGGCGGAGGCGCCGTTCCAGAAAACCGGCGGGCTGAGACGGCTGACAGGCAACCTGGGCACTGCCGTCATCAAGGTCTCGGCGGTCGCGAAAGAGCACCACGTGGTAGAGGCCCCTGCCCGGGTCTTCCACGACCAGGAGGAAGCCAAGACGGCCTTCAAGGCAGGCGAACTGACCGGCGATGTGATCGTGGTGGTGCGCTTCCAAGGCCCCAAGGCCAACGGCATGCCGGAACTGCACAGCCTCACTCCCTTCCTCGGCATCATGCAAGGCCGCGGCCAGAAAGTGGCGCTGGTGACGGATGGCCGGATGTCAGGCGCATCCGGAAAGGTACCGGCCGCGATCCACGTGGTACCCGAAGCCCTGGATGGCGGGCCGATTTCCCGGATCCGGAGTGGCGACTTGGTGCGGCTGGATGCGGTGAAGGGCACACTGGAAGTCCTCACTGAAGGCGCGCTGGACCGCGAACCCGCCACGGCCGACCTGAGCGCCTATCAGCACGGCACCGGCCGCGAGCTGTTTTCCCTGTTCCGCCGCTCGGTTGCTTCAGCCGACGAAGGCGCCAGCGTTTTTGGAGTGTAACTCATGCGGATAAGCCCTCAGGACGCCAGCCTGCGCACCTGCGAGATTTGCGCCCTGGCGCCGGTGATGCCGGTGCTGGTGGTGGAAGATGCGGCCCATGCCCGCCCTCTGGCTGAGTCTTTGGTGGCAGGCGGCCTGCCCGCCTTGGAAGTCACCCTCCGCACAGGTGCGGCGCTGGATGTAATCCGCGAAATGGCACAGGTGAAAGGCGGTGTGGTCGGAGCCGGGACGCTGATCACCCCCAAGGACGCAGAGGCCGCAAAGGAGGCCGGCGCCCGGTTCGGCGTTTCCCCCGGCGCAACCGACTATCTTCTGGATGCATGCGAATCCATCGGCCTGCCGCTTTTGCCTGGCGCCGCCACCGCGACCGAGGCGATGCGCCTGCTGGCCCGCGGCTATGGAATGCTGAAGTTCTTTCCGGCCGAGGCCTCCGGAGGCGCACCAGCGCTAAAGGCCATTGGCGCGCCGCTGCCGCAAATCTCCTTCTGCCCCACAGGCGGCATAAGTCCGGCCAATGCCGAAAGCTACCTCAGCCTGCCCAATGTGGTTTGCGCCGGCGGCAGCTGGGTGGCCCCCAAGGATCTGGTCCAATCCGGAAACTGGACAGCCATCGAAACACTGGCACGCGACGCAAGCAAATTGGGTAAAGGCTGATTATTAAAGGTTCCGGAAGGGGTTGCAGATCCTGTCCGGCGTGCAGTCGGCTTCCTCGATCCGCGAATTTATGCCTCTGGCACACACTGGTTTATCGATGTTTCCAGCTTGTCCACCACTTCAGTGATTTGTTTCTCGGTTATGATGAAAGGCGGCGCCAGCAGGATGTGGTCGCCGTTCCGTCCATCCCGCGTGCCCGACATCGGATAGCATATCAGCCCGGCCTCGAACGCCGCCTTCTTGATCTTGCCCGCCAGACCCAAAGAAGGATCAAAAGGCTCCTTGGTATCGCGGTCAGCCACCAGTTCCACCCCGCGGAACAGTCCGCGGCCGCGGATGTCGCCCACATTAGGATGCAGGCCAAAACGGTCCTCCAGCGCCGCCTGCAGCTTCTCTCCCATTTCCGCACAGCGTTTCACCAGGCCGCGCTCCAGCATCGCCTTTACCACGGCAAGGCCTGCAGCAGTCGCCACAGGGTGGCCGATGTAGGTGTGGCCGTGCTGGAAGAAGCCGGAGCCGTGTTCAATCGCCTCATAGATCTGCCGGGTGCAGAGCATTGCGCCAATCGGCTGGTAGCCGGCGCCCAAGCCCTTAGCGATGCAAAGAATATCAGGCGCCACGCCGTCTGCTTCGCAGGCGAACAGATGCCCGGTGCGGCCCATGCCGCACATCACCTCGTCCAGGATCAGCAGCACACCGTATTGGTCGCAGATCTCGCGGACGCGCTTGAAATAGCCCTCAACCGCCGGCACTGCGCCGGAGGTGGCGCCAACCACAGGCTCCGCCATGAATGCCATCACGGTCTCGGGGCCGAGGCGGAGGATTTCTGCCTCAAGCTCATTCGCCACCCGCTGGCCGTAGTCATAGCTGCTCTCCCCCTCGGCCCGGCCGGTGTATTCGTAGCAGGGCGAGATATGGGAAATGTCGATCAGCAGCGGTGCGAACTGGGTGCGGCGCCATTCGTTGCCGCCTGCGGCCAGCGCGCCAAGGGTATTACCATGGTAGCTCTGCTTGCGGGCGATGATATGGCGGCGCTGCGGCTCGCCGCGCTCCAGGTGGTACTGGCGGGCGAGTTTTATCGCGGCCTCGGTGGCCTCCGATCCGCCGGATACAAAATAAACCCGGTCGATGTCCCCCGGCGCGTTGGCCACCAGCAAGTCCGCCAGCTCTTCCGCCGGTTCCGAGGTGAGGAAACCGGTATGGGCAAAGGCCAGCTTGCCGACCTGCTCCTGCACGGCCTTGATCACATCGGCGTCGGAATGGCCCAGGCAGGAGACTGCCGCGCCGCCGGAGCCGTCGAAATAGCGCTTGCCGCTGGCATCGATCAGGTAACAACCGTCGCCTGCAACAGCAGTGGGCAGGCTGGCTTTGGTGTGGCGGGGAAAGACATGACTCATGATCAGCACTCCTTGAGCGTATGGCCCTGGGCCTTTGCGGCCTGAACGAAAGCGGCGACCGAGGCTGCATTATCTGCAAGAAGCCCGCCCTCTGGTGTTTCGATGTTATTCTCAAATCCGATTCGCGCATCCCCGCCCGTAGCAATAGCAGCCAGCAGGCAGGCGCGTTCATGCCGGCCAAAAGCACAGACAGTCCAGTTGAGACGCATATCCGCCGCAGCGTCACGGAAGGCCGCGAGCCCCCTGGGCTTCGCCAGAACAGGCGGGCTGTACGTGCCCAGAACAAAGATCGCATCGCGCATGACCCCCGGAACGGTGCCGTCCTGGTACCAGGCGCACAGTTGGGCGATGCAGTCCGGACCGTACAGGATATGCTGCACTTCCGTGCCTGCTTCCGCGCACAGGGCATAGGCGCGCGCGGCGAGCTCCGCGTCCCGGGCCATTTCCCTCACCGAGACAGAGGCCGCTGCAGGGCGCAGCTTGTCCAGACAGGTGAGCTGGTCCTCCACGTTGTATAGCCCGGCGCTTTCCGTGGTGATCTGCACGGCCATTGCCGGCGCGCTTTCCCGCACCGCATCAAGGGCTTCACGGTAGCGGCCTGCGTCCAGTGAATGGTGCCCTTCAGCGTCCCGCACATGTAAATGCAAAGCCCTCGCCCCCCCGGAAAAACAAGCGGCGGCGGCCTGTGCTGTCTGTTCGGGCGTCACCGGCAGTTGCGGATGATCCGCACGTGTGCGCCGGGCGCCATTCGGTGCAACCATCAATTTGTACTCTGCCACTGTCTGCCTCCTATGCAGCAAGTCCTGCCGCAATGCAGGCCACGGCCGACGGAACCTTGGACTGTCAGCACAAGCAATCTCAACATCACAATTCCAAAACATTTGTTCTGAAATGGAGTACGTCCGGCGGCGCCTTGCCGACGCAAGCTGAACATCCCGCCTCTGGACCTAAGCAAGCACATGCTCTGGCCCTAACGAATTCTCGGAATCTGACGTTTCTGGTACATAATACGCCTCAGTAGCCCTGTAGGGTGCCAGGCAGCCTGATTCACTTCTAACGCCGAAAGGACATGTCATGGACGGCACGTTCAACGAAAACGATCTCTCCCGTGTGGTCGAGGCCGACAAGGCCCACATGTGGCACCACCTGTTCCAGCACAAGGCGCTGGAAAGCTCCGACCCGCGCATCATTGTCGAAGGCAAGGGCATGCGCGTTTGGGATCAGAACGGCAAGGAGTTCCTGGATGCGGTTTCCGGCGGCGTCTGGACCGTCAACGTCGGCTACGGCCGCGAGAACATTTGCAAGGCGGTATACGACCAGCTGATGAAGGTCTGCTATTTCGCCAACTCCGCGGGCTCCATCCCGGGCGCGCTGTTCGCAGAGAAGTTGATCTCCAAGATGCCGGGCATGACCCGCGTCTACTACACCAACTCCGGTTCCGAGGCCAACGAGAAGGCCTTCAAGATGGTCCGCCAGATCGCCCACAAGAAATATGGCGGCAAGAAAACCAAGATCCTGTACCGCGACCGCGATTACCACGGCTCCACCCTGGCAACTATGTCGGCAGGCGGCCAGGATGAGCGCAACGCCCAGTACGGCCCCTTTGCACCCGACTTTGTCCGCGTCCCGCACTGCATGGAATACCGCAAGCATGAGCTGGGCCTGGAGCATCTTTCGGGCCGCGAATTCGGCATCGCCGCTGCTGACGCCATCGAAGAAGTCATCCTGCGGGAAGGCCCGGAAACCGTTGGTGCCCTGTGCCTGGAGCCGGTGACCGCGGGCGGCGGCGTGATCGAAGCGCCGGAAGGCTATTGGGAGCGTGTGCAGGAGATCTGTAAGAAGTACGATGTGCTGCTGCATATCGACGAGGTTGTCTGCGGCGTTGGCCGTACCGGCAAATGGTTCGGCTATCAGCAGTACGGCATCAAGCCCGATTTCGTGACTATGGCCAAAGGTGTGGCCTCCGGTTATGCGGCAATTGCCTGTATGGTTACCACTGAGGAAGTCTTTGAGATGTTCAAGGACGACACCTCCGATCCGATGAACTACTTCCGCGACATTTCCACCTTCGGCGGCTGCACCGCGGGCCCCGCAGCGGCGCTGGTGAACATGCAGATCATCGAGGACGAAAACCTGCTGGATAACTGCGCAGCCATGGGCGAGCGGATGCTGGACAACCTGCGCAAGCTGCAAGAGAAGCACGCCGTGATCGGCGATGTACGCGGCAAGGGTCTGTTCCTGGGTGCCGAGCTGGTGCAGGATCGCGAAACCAAGGAGCCGGTGGACGAGAAGCTGGCCCAGCAGGTCGTCGCGGAATGCGGAGCGCAGGGTGTGATCATCGGCGTCACCAATCGCTCGCTGCCGGGCCGCAACAACACCCTGTGCTTCAGCCCGGCGCTGATCGCCACCGCGGACGACATCGACCAGATCTGCGATGCGGTCGACAAGGCCCTGACCAAAGTTTTCGGCTGACAACCTCTCCCTGTTAGACGAACAAACTGCGCCCCGGAAGTTCCGGGGCGTCTTCTTTGGCAGCGGCCTACCCGGCTCCGTCCTGGAAAATCAGGTCAGGACGGCCGCTGGCTGACCCAGCAAAAAATCCGGCCGCCGCCAGTTTATCAAGCATCCTTTGACAATAGGCGCGCTGCAATCTCCACTTTAGGGCGGAGCAAACCACAGTTTCCTCCGAACCGGCTCTAAGTCCAGATTGCACCGCGTTTAAGTCCACCCTAATGTGGCAGCCATGGCCATCTCCGTCGACACATTCTTTCTGAACCCGGACGCTCAAGGCACCCTGCAGGCGCAGATCCAGGAAATGATTGCCGAAGGCATTCTTTCTGGCCGCTTCCGGGTCGGGGAGAAGCTGCCGTCCTCACGTAAGCTGGCCGCGCATCTGGGTATCAGCCGGATCACGGTGACGCTGGCCTACACGGAGCTTTTGGCAAACGATTATCTCACCTCGCGCGGGCGGTCGGGGTATTTTGTCTCAGACAATGCGCCGGTGCCGCCCTCCTATACGCCGCAGCAGAAATCCGGTGATACGGTGGACTGGGGTAAGGTGCTGGCGCGCAGCTTCACTGGCGGCGACACGCCCCGCAAACCGCAGGACTGGCGCGATTACCGTTACCCGTTCATCTACGGGCAGGCCGACGCCTCCCTGTTTGATCACGCGAACTGGCGGCTGTGCGCACTGCGCGCCTTGGGGCAGAAGGACTTTGCCGCACTCGCCAATGACTATTTCGACCAGGACGACCCGCTTCTGCTGGAATACATCGCCCGGCACACCCTGCCGCGGCGTGGAATCACGGCTAGGCCGGAGGAAATCCTGATCACGCTGGGCGCCCAGAACGCCCTTTGGATTACCTGCCAGCTGCTTTTGAACCGCGGGCGGCGGGCAGCGGTGGAAGACCCGGCTTACTACACCCTGCGAGACCAGGTCGTGCAGACCCGATGCCAGGTCGATTGCATCCCGGTGGATGAGCGCGGACTGCCGCCGGGCAGCATTCCTGATGATACCAACGTCATTTTCTGCACCCCCAGTCACCAGAGCCCCACCACTTTCACGATGCCGATGGAACGGCGCAAGGAATTGTTGCGGCGGGCCGGCGAGATCGATGCGGTTATTGTCGAAGACGACTACGAGTTCGAAATGTCCTTCCTGGGTGCACCTTCGCCGTCGTTGAAGTCGCTCGATACGGAAGGGAGGGTGATTTATGCAGGCAGCTTCTCAAAATCACTGTTTCCGGGTTTGCGGCTAGGCTATCTCGTCGGCTCCGAGCCCTTCATCCGCCAGGCCCGCGCATTGCGGGCCAGCGTACTGCGGCACCCCCCCGGCCACGTGCAGCGCACGGTCGCCTACTTCCTCTCGCTCGGCCACTACGATGCTCAGATCCGGCGCATTGCCAAGGTCCTGCACGACCGGCGTGCCGTTATTGAGGACGCCATCCGCAAACACGGCCTGACCATTGCCGGAGTTGGCAGCTTTGGCGGTTCAGCGCTGTGGATGCAGGCCCCGGAAGATGTGGATGCCACCGCCGTCGCCGAACGGCTGCGGGACGAGAGCGTCATCATCGAGCCCGGCGCCCCGTTTTTCTCGGCGGAACACCGCAAGCAGAACTTCTACAGGCTGGGCTATTCCTCGATTCCGGCCACCCGAATCGAACCGGGCCTGGCTTTGCTGGCGCAAGAGCTGAAACAGCGCTGAACACTGCACCTGTTCCGCAGGGTCAAATCCGTTAAATGATACAAAACGTATCACCCAACGATACATACAGATTAAGGTTCTTAACGGGCGTTACCGGCTGAACCTTATGTGAAAAACCCTTCCGGCTACTTTCATGAGTCCAGTTTTGGACCTATTCCAGCAGATCAACTGGCCCTAACCGGACCTCCCGCTCCCGCCTAAACCAGAGTCAATTCCCGGCACACCTGCCCGGGCGGATTATGCGTCTCACTCAGGAGCAATACCCATGAAAATGACCACCGAAGAAGCCTTCGTCAAAGTGCTTCAGATGCACGGCATCGAGCATGCCTTTGGTATTATCGGCTCGGCAATGATGCCGATCTCCGACATCTTCGAGCCGGCAGGCATCACCTTCTGGGATTGCGCGCATGAAGGCTCCGGCGGCATGATGGCGGACGGCTACACCCGCGCCACCGGCAAGATGTCGATGATGATCGCACAGAACGGCCCCGGCATCACCAACTTCGTGACCGCGGTGAAGACCGCCTATTGGAACCACACTCCGCTGCTGCTGGTCACCCCGCAGGCGGCAAACAAGACTATGGGCCAAGGCGGCTTCCAGGAAATGGAACAGATGCGTTTGTTCGCGGACTGCGTTTGCTACCAGGAAGAAGTACGCGACCCGTCCCGCATGGCTGAAGTGCTGAACCGCGTGATCATGCAGGCCAAGCGCAACTCCGCACCGGCCCAGATCAATGTGCCGCGCGACTATTTCACCCAAGTGGTGGACATCGAACTGCCGGCCGTTGTTGATTTCGAACGCCCCGCAGGCGGCACCGACGCTGTCAATGAGGCAGCCGAACTGCTGTCCAGCGCCAAATTCCCGGTCATCCTGAACGGTGCCGGCGTTGTCATTGGCGGCGCCATTCCGTCGTCCATCGCCCTGGCCGAACGTCTGGACGCCCCGGTCTGCGTAGGCTACCAGCACAACGACGCTTTCCCCGGCTCGCACCCGCTGTTTGCTGGCCCGCTGGGCTACAACGGCTCCAAGGCCGGCATGGAACTGATCTCGAAGGCGGACGTTGTCCTGGCCCTGGGCACCCGCCTGAACCCGTTCTCGACCCTGCCCGGCTACGGCATCGACTACTGGCCGACCGAAGCGAAGATCATCCAGGTTGACATCAACCCGGACCGCATCGGCCTGACCAAGAAAGTCACTGTCGGCATCGTCGGCGATGCCAAGCAGGTTGCAGACACCATCCTGGAAAAACTCTCCGCCACCGCAGGCGATGAGGGCCGTGAGGAGCGCAAGGCGCTGATCGCGCACACCAAGTCCGCTTGGGCCCAGGAACTGTCCTCGATGGACCATGAGCAAGACGATCCCGGCACCACCTGGAACGAGCGCGCTCGCGCTGCCAAACCCGACTGGCTGTCGCCGCGCCGCGCATGGCGTGCGATCCAGGCCGGCTTGCCGAAGGATGCGATCATCTCCTCCGACATCGGCAACAACTGCGCTATCGGCAACGCTTACCCGTCCTTCGAGGAAGGCCGCAAGTATCTGGCCCCCGGCCTGTTCGGCCCCTGCGGCTATGGCCTGCCGGCGGTTGTCGGCGCTAAGATCGGCTGCCCGGACGTGCCGGTTGTCGGCTTCTCCGGTGACGGCGCCTTCGGCATCGCGGTGACCGAACTGACCGCAATCGGCCGCGAGGAATGGCCCGCGATCACCCAGGTTGTCTTCCGCAACTACCAGTGGGGCGCGGAAAAGCGGAACTCCACCCTGTGGTTCGACGACAACTTTGTCGGCACCGAATTGGACACCCAGGTGTCCTATGCCGGCATCGCGCAGGCCTGCGGCCTGAAAGGTGTCGTGGCCCGCACTCAGGACGAGCTGACCGAGGCGCTGCGCCAGGCCTGCGAAGACCAGAAGAAAGGCATCACCACCCTGATCGAAGCCTTGATCAACCAGGAACTTGGTGAGCCCTTCCGCCGTGACGCGATGAAGAAACCGGTTCAAGTTGCAGGCATCAGCAAGGACGACATGCGTCCGCAGAAGGTCTGAACCCAATGCTCCTGCCCTTTGACCTCTCCATGGGCCAGGGGCTCTATCTGGCCGCCGCGTTATTCGCGGCGGCCGTTATCCGGGGCTTCTCCGGTTTCGGGTTTTCCGCGATCTTCATCATCCTGGCGGCGCTGACCACTAACCCGCTGCCGCTGATCCCGGTGGTGTTTTCCTGCGAAATCGCCATGACCGCCTTTCAGGCACGGGACATCCGCCCGCATATCGACTGGCGCCGCGCAATTGCCCTTTTGGCAGGTGCTGCCGTCGCCACCGTTCCCGCCATTGCCATCATGGCAAGGCTGGGCGAGCAGGAAGCACGGCTGGCGATTTCGAGCCTGATTCTGGTGCTGAGCCTGGTTTTGCTCAGCGGCTGGCAGCTGACGCGCCCGGTGGGGCGCAACGGCAACGTCGGCGTGGGTGCCATTGCAGGGATCGCAAACAGCGCCGGTGTCGGCGGCCTTCCGGTGGCAGCTTTTCTGACCGCGCAGCCGGTGCCGCCTGCGGTGTTCCGCGCCACGATGATCGTGTTCCTGACCGGCATCGATGTGATGGCTCTGCCGGTTATGGCCGCCAACGGGCTGGTCGGGCCGGAAACCCTGACCGGCATCCTGCTGGCCTTTCCCATTCTGGGCCTCGGCATCTGGGCCGGGTCTCATAGCTTCAAGGCGGTCTCGCAGACGCTGTTCCGCCGCGCGGTGGTTCTGATGCTGACCGCGCTGTCGCTGATCAATATCGCACGGCTGGCGTTTTGACCGTCCGCCCTGCCCCGCAACCGCTGTTACAGGACAATGCCCGTGACCCAGACCCTATCCCCGCTTGAACTGCTGAAGGCCAGCCCCCCGGCGGCCCGCCCCGTTGTCGCTCTCAGTGAGGGCACCGATCCCCGCGTGGTTGCTGGCGCCCTGGCGGCGCATCAAGCGGGCATTGCCGATGTGATCCTTGTCGGCCCGAAGGCTGAAGTCGAAGCTGCACTGCAGGCGGAAAGCGCCAGCGCCAGCGTCGGCGTCGCCATCCACGACCCCGCTTCATCGGAGCTGACTGCCGCCTTCGCCACCGAGTACTATGAACTGCGCAAGCACAAGGGCGTAGATGAAGCCAAGGCACGTGCCGCAGCCGAAACCCCGCTGGTATACGCCGCAATGCTGGTTCGGCTGGGCCATGCCACCGGCACCGTCGGCGGCGCCGTGCACACCACCGGTGACGTGGTGCGCAGCGCCATTCAGGTGATCGGCATGGCCCCGGATGCCGGTATGGTCTCCTCATTCTTCCTGATGTACCCGCCCGAAGGCGCGCCGATTGGCGCCCGGGCGATGCTCTACTCCGACTGCGGGCTGGTAATTGATCCCAAACCTTCCGAGATGGTCGCCATCGCCGCCGCCTCGGCCCGATCGGCCCGCGCGCTGCTTCGGGTGGACCCGAAGCTGGCGTTTCTCAGCTTCTCCACCACCGGCAGTGCCAAACACCCCGCAGTGGACAAAGTGACCGAAGCCCTCAGCCTGTTCCGGGAAACCTATCCTGACGTGCCCGCTGATGGCGAACTGCAATTCGACGCAGCCTTTGTACCCGCGGTCGGGGAGCGCAAGTCGCCCGGCTCCAGCGTCGCAGGCCAAGCCAATGTGATGATCTTCCCCAATCTGGATGCCGGCAACATCGGCTACAAGATCACCCAGCGGCTGGGCGGCTATTCCGCCATCGGCCCGGTCCTGCAGGGGCTGGCAAAACCCGCCAACGACCTGTCGCGCGGCTGCAGCGCCGAAGATGTCACCCAAATCATCGCCGTCACCATTCTGCAGGCGAACCCGTAAATCCACCTTTTGGGCACGACGCACTCTTGACCCCAGGCCAGAATGTGCAACCCATGGGTCTATCAGGAAAGTTTCCCGCCATGTCCGTTCTGACACAAATAACATCTCTGCAATCGGGTGAATTGCAAAACAAACTCCGCCAACTCCTGCCAGGGGTGGCGGTGTCGGCCCTAGTTGCCATCACAGCGCAGTTCCTTGCGGAGCACTACGCGACACCCGCCATGCTGCTGGCACTGCTTCTGGGGATCGCCGTCAGCTTCCTGGGCGAAGAGGGCAAGACCGTGCCTGGCATTGCCTTTTCCGCCCGCTCGCTGCTACGGCTCGGCGTTGCCCTGCTGGGCGTACGCATCTCAATGTCGCTGATGATGGGGCTGGGCTGGGATCTGATTGCGCTGGTGGTCGGCGGCGTGGTTGCCACCATTCTCTTTGGCCTCGCCGTGGCGCGGTTCTTCGGCCACAAGTGGCGCTTTGCCTTTCTGACCGCAGGCTCGGTGGCGATCTGCGGCGCCTCGGCGGCAATGGCGATCAGCGCCATCCTGCCCCGTGACGAACGTTCCGAGGAGCGGCTGATCTTTACCGTGATGGGCGTGACGGTGCTATCGACGGTGGCGATGATCGCCTATCCGATCCTGGTGAACCTGCTGGAGCTGAACTCCATCCAGGCAGGCGTGTTCCTGGGCGGCACCATCCACGACGTGGCGCAAGTGGTCGGCGCGGGCTTTTCGATCTCCGAGCAAACCGGCGACACCGCAACTCTGGTCAAGCTGATGCGGGTGGCGATGCTGGCCCCGATCGTGCTGGCGGCCTCGCTGATGATCCGCTCTTTTGCCGAGCTGCCCAGCGACGGCAAACGTCCGCCGGTCCTGCCGGGCTTTGTGATCGCATTCCTGGTGCTGGCGGGGATCAACTCCTTTGGCCTGATCCCGGCGGCCATTACTGAATTCCTCAGCCACGCGTCGCGCTGGCTGCTGCTTACCGCAATCGCTGCGGTGGGTATGAAAACAAATCTGAAACAGGTCCTGGCCGTAGGAGGCGCGGCCATTGCCCTGATCATCGTTGAAACTCTGTTCATTGCCGGGCTGATCCTGGCGGGGATTGAGCTGTTGACCTGATCGGGAGACCAGAAGGGAGGCCAGATGACATTCCAGCAACCCCGGGTGGACACGTCCCCCCCTGTATCCGACGAGGTGCGGAAAACCACCTGCTACATGTGCGCCTGCCGCTGCGGCATCAATGTTCACATGAAGGACAGCAAGGTCGCCTATATCGAAGGCAACCGCGACCATCCGGTGAACAAGGGCGTGCTCTGCGCCAAGGGGTCTGCGGGGATCATGCAGGTGAACGCGCCTTCGCGGCTGCGCGCCCCGCTCAAGCGGGTTGGGCCGCGCGGGTCGGGCGATTTCCGGGAGATTTCCTGGGACGAGGCGATCAGCACCGCCGTCGGCTGGCTGAACGAGCTGCACGAAACCGCGCCGCAAAAACTGGCCTTTTTCACCGGGCGCGACCAGAGCCAGAGCTTCACCAGCTTCTGGGCGCAGAATTTCGGCACTCCGAACTACGCCGCGCACGGCGGCTTCTGCTCGGTCAACATGGCGACTGCCGGGATCTACACGATGGGCGGCGCGTTCTGGGAATTCGGCCAGCCCGACTGGGAGCACACCAAGCTGTTCATGCTGTTCGGCGTGGCCGAGGACCATGACTCCAACCCGATCAAGATGGGCATCGGCAAGATCAAGAAGCGCGGCGCGCGGGTGATCGGCGTGAACCCGATCCGCTCCGGCTATAACGCGGTGGCGGATGACTGGGTCGGCATCACCCCAGGCACAGACGGGCTGTTCATCCTGTCGCTGATCCATGTGCTGATGAAGGCAGGCAAGATCGACCTCGACTACCTTAGCCGCTACACCAACGCGCCGGTGCTGATCAACGCCTCCAAAGGCCCGGAAAACGGCCTGTTCCTGCGCGATGACGCCGGCAAAATGCTGGTGATCGACCGTAACACCGGCGAGCTCACACCCTTCGACCAGCCCGGTGTGCGCCCGGACCTGACAGCCGTTTACGAGAAGGACGGCGTAACCCACCGGCCGGTCTTCCACCTGATGGCAGAACGCTACCTGTCGCCGGACTACGCGCCCGAGGCCATTGCGGACAAATGCGGCATCCCGGCCAAGCGGATCCGCGCCATTGCCGGCGAGCTGGCCCGCGTTGCCTTTGACGAGGCGTTCGAGCTGAACGTCGAATGGACCGATTTCCGCGGCGAGACACACAGCAAGATGACCGGCCGCCCGGTGTCGATGCACGCGATGCGCGGGGTGTCGGCGCACGCCAACGGCTTCCAGACCTGCCGCGCGCTGCATGTGCTGCAGATCCTCCTGGGCACCGTCGAGGTACCCGGCGGCTTCCGCTTCAAGCCGCCCTACCCCAAACCCATCGAGGCCCACCCCACCCCGCACGGCGACCGCCGCCCCGGCCGTCCGCTGGATGGCCCGCACCTCGGCTTCCCGCGCGGCCCCGAGGATCTGCTGCTGGACGAAAACGGCAAGCCCCAGCGCATCGACAAGGCGTTCACCTGGGAGAACCCGATGTCGGCGCATGGGCTGATGCATATGGTGATCTCCAACGCCTATGCAGGCGATCCGTACAAGATCGACACCCTGTTCATGTACATGGCCAACATGTCGTGGAACTCCTCGATGAACACCAAGGGCGTGATGGAGATGCTGAGCGCCCGCAACGACGGCGGCGGTTACATGATCCCGCATATCATCTATTCCGATGCCTATTCGTCGGAGATGGTGGCCTATGCCGATCTGATCCTGCCTGACACCACCTATCTGGAGCGGCATGATTGCATTTCGCTGCTGGACCGTCCGATCTGCGAGGCGGATGCGGCGGCCGATGCGATCCGCTGGCCGGTGATCGAGCCCGACCGCGATGTGCGCGGCTTCCAGTCCGTGCTGATCGAACTGGCCAACCGAATGAGCCTGCCGGGCTTCACCAACGATGACGGCAGCCCCAAGTGGAAGGATTACGCCGACTACATCGTCAACCACGAGCGCAAGCCGGGCATCGGCCCGCTGGCAGGCTTTCGCGGTGAAAACGGCGACAAGGAAGGCCGGGGCGAGGTGAACCCGGATCAGCTGAACAAATACATCGAAAACGGCGGATTCTACGTCGCCCACATCCCGGAAGGCGCGGACTATTACAAACCCTGGAACGCCGCTTACCAGGACTGGGCGGTGGGCATGGGCATCTACGACAGCCCGCAACCCTATCTGTTCCAGCTCTACGTCGAACCGATGCGCAAGTTCCAGCTGGCTGCCGAAGGCCATGGCGAGCGCCAGCCGCCCGAACACCTGCGCCAGCGGGTCAAGGACGTGATGGACCCGCTGCCGATTTGGTACGAGACCGACCAGCAGGGCAACGAAGGCTTTACCGTCAACGCACTGACCCAGCGCCCGATGGCGATGTACCACTCCTGGGGCACCCAGAACGCCTGGCTGCGGCAGCTGCACGGCCGCAATCCCATGTATGTGCCAACCAAGCTGATGCGCGAGCACGGGCTGCAGGACGGCGACTGGGCGAAGGTCACCTCACCGCACGGCGAAATCACCGTGCCGGTGATGGAGATGGCCGCGCTCAACGACAACACCGTCTGGACCTGGAACGCCATCGGCAAGCGTAAGGGCGCCTGGGCACTGGAGGAGGATGCGCCCGAGGCCACTAAGGGCTTCCTGCTCAATCACCTGATCCACGAACTTCTTCCGCCCAAGGGCGATGGCATGCGGTGGGCCAACTCGGACCCGATCACCGGCCAGGCCGCTTGGTTCGATCTGAAGGTCAAAATCGAAAAGGCCGCTGCTCCGGGAGACATGCAGGAAAGCAAACCGGCCTTCCCGGCGCAGGAATCCCCGGTCGGCACCGGCCCGAAAGAACTGAAGTGGAAAGTAGGCAAATGACCGAGCTCCCCAACGCCACAGAGCGAAAGATGGGTCTGGTCATTGACCTGGACACTTGCGTCGGCTGCCATGCCTGCGTGATCTCCTGCAAAGGCTGGAACACGGAAAACTACGGCGCGCCGCTGTCGGATCAGAACCCCTATGGCGGCGATCCCTCGGGCACCTTCCTGAACCGGGTGCATTCCTACGAGGTTCAGCCGGCGGAAGGCCACGCCCAGCTGATCCATTTTCCCAAGTCGTGCCTGCATTGCGAGGATGCTCCTTGCGTCACTGTCTGCCCCACCGGCGCCAGCTATAAGCGTGCCGAGGATGGCATCGTTCTGGTGAACGAGGACCACTGCATCGGCTGCGGTCTCTGCGCTTGGTCTTGCCCCTACGGAGCCAGGGAGCTGGACCTGGCCGAGGGCGTGATGAAGAAATGCACCCTTTGCGTAGACCGGATCTATAATGAGAACCTGCCGGAGGTGGACCGCATTCCCTCCTGCGTGCGGACTTGCCCTGCGGGCGCACGGCATTTCGGCGATCTGGGCGACCCGGACAGCGATGTTTCCCAACTGGTGGCAGAGCGTGGCGGCATGGACTTGATGCCGGAGATGGGCACCAAACCAGTGAACAAGTACCTCCCGCCCCGCCCCAAGGACACCATCGAAGAGGAAATCGACATCCTCGCGCCTCTGTTGGCGCCGGTGGCCGAAGAGCCGCAGGGTTTCATGGGCTGGCTCGACAAAGCTCTCGATAAACTTCCGGGAGGAGCGAACTGATGCATCCGGCACCATCCGTCATCATTTTCACTACTCTGTCAGGTTTGGGCTTCGGTCTGCTGTTCTTCCTGGGCCTCGGTCAGCCTGCGGCAACCGGCACCGTGGCCTTTGTGTTCTATGCCATCGCCTATGGCCTTGCCTGCGGCGGCCTTCTGGCATCCACCTTCCACCTCGGCCGCCCCGAACGTGCATGGCGCGCCTTCACCCAGTGGAAAACCAGCTGGCTCAGCCGCGAGGGCGTCTGTGCCGTTGCCGCGCTGATCATCATGGGGCTCTACGCGCTTGGCGCCGTGTTCCTGGACAGCGATTGGACCTTGCTGGGCTGGATCGGCGCAGCATTGAGCCTCGCTACTGTCTTCACGACGTCCATGATCTACACCCAGCTCAAGACCGTTCCGCGCTGGAACATGGCACTGACACCGGCAATGTTCCTCGCCTTCAGCCTGGCGGGCGGCGCGCTGCTGGCCGGAGCCGAAAGCGTCGCGCCTTGGCTGCTGGCCATCGCCGGTGCGCTTCAGCTGGCCTATTGGGCCAAGGGCGACAAGGCGCTGGAGAGATCCGGCACCAACCTGGGCACGGCCACTGGCCTCGGGGATCGCGGTGCCGTGCGCGCATTCGAGCCGCCGCACACAGGGTCGAACTACCTATTGCGCGAATTCGTGCATCTGGTCGGCCGCAAACACGCGCAGAAGCTGCGGATGATTGCCTTCACCCTTGGCTTCGCCTTGCCGCTGCTGCTGATCCTGACCCCGGTTCAGGGTTTTGTGATAAAGCACGTGTTTGCCGCTCTCGCGGTGCTATCGCACCTGGCGGGCGTTGCCGCCTCGCGCTGGCTGTTCTTTGCTCAGGCCGAACATGTGGTCGGCCTTTACTACGGCAAACGCTGAAATTTCCCGGGGCGCCCAATGCGGCGCCCCGTTTTTCCCAGTTTTTTTGCCAGCCATGTCACAAACCGCAAGGCTGCCTCGTCCTGTTCCTGAAGCTACCAGAAAGGAACTGACGAATGACCCAACGCCTTGACTATTTCGCTATCGCCCCAGACCTGTTTCAGCCGATGATTGACCAGGAAAAGCTGTTCAAGGACAGCACTCTTGAGCACAGCCTGGTGGAGCTGGTCAAATTGCGTGCCTCGCAGATCAACGGCTGCGCCTTCTGCATCCACATGCACAGCCAAGACCTGCGCGCTCATGGCGAAAGCGAACACCGGATGCAGCTGCTGAATGCCTGGCGCGAGTCCTCGCTCTACTCGGACCGCGAGCGGGCGGCACTGGCTTGGACGGAGGCGCTGACGCGGATCGAAGGCACCGCTGCTCCGGATGCGGACTATGAATCCGTCGCGCATGTCTTTGCGCCGCGCGAGCAAGTGCTGCTGACGCTTCTGATCAGCGCCATCAACGCCTGGAACCGCATTGCAATCGGCTTTCGCACCCCGCATCCTGCCGCTGAGGAGGCCAACGCCGCGTGACAGCTCAGCAGCAAAGTGAGGGAACCGATGAGTTCCTGGCGACGCGGCCGCGATTGTTTGCGGCCGCCTATCGCATGCTGGGCACTGTCAGCGATGCGGAAGACATCCTGCAGGATGCTTACCTGCGCTGGCAGGCGGCACCGCAAGCGCAGGTGCAAGATCCGGCCGGATATTTGATGCGGATCACCACCCGGCTGTGCCTGGACCAGCTGAAATCAGCCCGTGCCCGGCGCGAGACATATACCGGAGAATGGCTGCCGGAGCCGCTGCTGACCGAGGACGCGACCGAAAAACTGGACCACGACGTCTCGGTTGCCCTGCTGCTTGCGCTGGAAGCACTGTCGCCCCTGGAACGTGCCGCCTTTCTGCTGCATGACATCTTCGACAGCTCCTATGACGACATCTCTGCCGCGCTGAACCGGTCGCCTGACGCCTGCCGGCAACTGGCAGCGCGCGCCCGCCGTAAGGTGCAGAGGCTGCGGTCCCAGCCGCCTGCCGATCCGCGTCAGGGACAGGATCTGACCGAAGCCTTTTTCCGCGCGTCCAGGACCGGCGACACAGCAGCGCTGACCCGGCTTCTTGCCCGGGATGTCCAGCTGATTTCGGATGGCGGCGGCAAGGCGATGGCAGCCCTCAACCCGATTTACGGGCGGGAGAAAGTGCTGCGGCTTCTGGAGGGTGTAGCCCGCAAGTTCGGCAGCTCCGCTCCGCTCCCGTGGCGGTTTTGCAGGCTGAACGGCCTGCCGGCAGTTCTGAACCTGGCAGAGGATGGCATCCTTCAGGCTACCTCGCTCGAAATCACATCGGGCCGGATCACGCGGATCTATGTGACCCGCAATCCGGACAAGACCCGGCACCTGGCCAAGGCGCTGCAGCAGGGCGGTTCTCTTTCAAGCCGGAACTGAAAAAGGCGGCTCCGCACCGGAACCGCCCCTGATTTTTTTAGCTGTCGAAGATGTTTACAGCAGACCCGCGTGCAGCATCGCTGCGTCGATCGCAGCCTTGGTGCTGTCTTCCAGCGTGGTCAGCGGCGAGCGGACCTCTTCGTTGCACATGCCGAGCTTCGACAGGCCGTACTTGGCGCCTGCGAGGCCGGGCTCGATGAAGATGGCTTCATGCAGCGGCATCAGCCGGTCCTGATATTCCAGCGCCTTGGCGTAATCGCCTTCCAAAGTGGCAGCCTGGAATTCGGCGCAGAGCTTCGGGGCAACGTTTGCAGTCACCGAGATGCAGCCGACACCGCCGTGGGCATTGAAGCCCAGCGCGGTTGCATCCTCGCCGGACAGCTGCACGAAATCCTTGCCGCAGGCGGCGCGCTGCTGGCTGACCCGGGCCAGATCGCCGGTGGCGTCCTTCACCCCGATGATGCGCGGCAGCTTGGCCAGCTCGCCCATGGTTGCAGGTGTCATGTCGACAACTGAACGGCCGGGAATGTTGTAGATGATGATCGGGATCTCGGCGCAGTCATGAGCAGCCTGGAAGTGCTGCACCATGCCGCGCTGGGTCGGCTTGTTGTAATAGGGGGTCACAACCAGCGCCGCATCGGCACCGACCTTCTTGGCGAATTCGACGAATCGAATCATCTCGACGGTGTTGTTGGAGCCTGCGCCCGCGATCACCGGCACCCGGCCGGCCGCTGCCTTGACCGTTTCCGCGATGACCAGCTCGTGTTCTTCATGAGACAGAGTCGGGCTTTCGCCGGTGGTGCCGACGGGCACCAGACCGGTGGAGCCTTCGGCAATCTGCCATTCCACCAGACGTTTGAGCGCATCCAGATCCAGCTCGCCGTTCGAAAACGGGGTAACGAGTGCTGGCATAGAGCCTTTGAACATGGGCACGCTCCCTTCGCTGCAGGTGCAGGCGGCAATCCGCCGCCGTCAAGATACGGAATGCCAGTGAATTGTGTTGATACCGGCACGCCAATGAGTAACGTTCAAGCCTCTATCCCCGGACTGTTGGAAAATGCAAGAGATGACACGCATCCTGGCCCTTATTCTGCTGATTGCGGCGTCCCTGCCCGGGGCGCCCGCCCAAGCGCGCGAGCTGAGTACTGCGCTTGATCTTATGCGGGCTGAGAAATGGGAAGAGGCAGCACGCGAAGCGGGCAACCAGCACAGCGTGGCACGCGATATCATCGAATGGCACCGGCTTCGTGCGGGGCTGGGTTCTGCCGGGGACGTGATGGCCTTTCTGCAGCGGCGTCCGGATTGGCCAGGGCTGGATTACCTGCGCCGCCAGAACGAAGACGCCATCGCCGCCACCGGGCGTGAAACCATTCTCACCTTCTATGCCAAGGAGCGGCCTCAAACCGCCGAGGGCGCACTGAGCCTGGGCAAGGCGCTGATTGCGGACGGGCGCCGCGGTGACGGCGAGGCGGAAATTGTACTGGCCTGGCGTACTATGGCGATGGGCACTGCCATTCAGGCTGCTTACTTGCGCGATTTCGCTGATATTCTGAAGCCGCATCACTCCGCGCGTCTGGACCGGTTGCTGTGGGACGAGCATTTGGTCAGCTCCAAGCGGATGCTGCCGCTGGTGCCGGAAGGCCCGCGCAAACTGGCAGAGGCCCGCATCGCCCTGCAGGAAACCGCCCCTGGTGTGGACGCCAGGATCGAGGCTGTTCCCGCGAACCTGAAAGACGCAGCTGGGCTCGCCTATGACCGCTTTGCCTGGCGCGACCGCAAGCGGCTGCAGGACAGCGCCATCGCCATGCTGATGGACCGCAGCACCAGCGCCGAAAAGCTGGGGGAACCCGGAAAATGGCTGCGCCGCCGCAGCGACCTGGCCCGCCAGCTGATGCGCGACGGCGATCACGAGCGCGCCTATCAGCTGGCGGCCTATCACTTTTCCACGCCCGAGGACGGCTATGGCTATTCAGACAGTGAATGGCTGGCAGGTTACATCGCTTTGCAAAAACTGCGCGACCCTGAGCTGGCCACAGTCCATTTCAAACGCTTCATCGCCTCTGTAGCGACCCCGATTTCCATCGGCAGAGGCGGCTATTGGCTGGGCCGGGCCTATGCCGCTATGGGCGAAGCCGACAAAGCGCATGAGGCCTATGCCAGCGGTGCGGAATACCAGACGTCGTTCTACGGGCTTCTGGCAGCTGAGAAACTGGGACGCCCTTTTGATCCGGCATTGGTGAAACCCGCACCGCTGCCGGACTGGCGCAAGGCAGCGTTCATGCAAAGTTCGGTGACTGAGGCCGGGCTGATGCTCCTGAAGGCAGGCGACATGGCTCTGGCCGAGCGCTTTCTGACTCATCTGGTAGAGACGCTGCCGCCAGTGCAGGCACGCCAGCTGGGGCAGATGGCGGTGGAGTTGAACGAACCGCATCTGGCGGTGATGATTTCCAAACGCGCTGCCCGCGGCGGGGTGGAGCTGGAAGGCGCCTATTACCCGCTGCACCCGGTCGCCAAGCATCAGCTGCCGATGGCAGAGGAAATGACACTGGCGATTGCCCGGCGCGAAAGCGAGTTCGATCCCGCGGTCATCAGCCACGCCGGTGCGCGCGGACTGATGCAGGTGATGCCTGCAACGGCCGAACTGGTCGCCACGGAACTGGGCATACTGGCAAACCACAAGACCTCCCGCCTGACGGCAGAGTGGGACTACAACGCCAAACTGGGGGCCAGCTATCTGGCAGGTCTGGCGGGCAAGTTCCGCGGCAACGTGGTGATGATGTCGGCTGGCTACAATGCGGGCCCCCACCGCCCCATTGCCTGGATGGAGCGCTATGGCGACCCGCGTGACGGCGATCCGGACATCGTCGACTGGATCGAGCACATCCCGTTTAACGAGACCCGCAACTACGTGATGCGCGTGACAGAAAGCCTGCCCGTTTACCGGGCGCGGCTGGGCAAGAAACCGTTGCCGGTCCCATTTTCAAAAGAGCTGATGGGCTCAACCCTTCACGCGTTCGCGCCATAGGGTGAACAGCCCCGCAGCGATAATAATCCCCGCGCCAATGGCCACGTTGGTGCGGATCACTTCGCCAAAAACTGCCATGCCAAGGATCGCCGCCCAGATCAGGTGGAAGTAGGCAAAGGGCTGCACGGCGCTGGCCTCGGCCATCTCATAGCACTTTATCAGCAGCCAATGGCCGGTCACGCCAGTCACACACAAGAGCGCCATCCACATCCAGTCGGCACGGCTCATCGGCTCCCAATACCACATGCCGACAGCAGTCATGGAAACCATGCCGGCGATCCCGGTCCAGAAAAAGCTGGTCGCCGTGCTGTCCTTGCGCGCGGCATAGCGGGTCACAAGACCGTAGACCGCGAACATCAGGGCGGAAATGAATGGGATTACCGCTGCCGGGTTGAACACGCCCATGCCCGGCTGCAGGATGATCAGCACGCCGATCAGGCCAACCCCGATTGCCGCCCAGCGCCGCCAGCCCACGCTTTCGCCCAGAACCGGGCCGCTCAACGCCGCAACCAGCAGCGGATAGCAGATAAAGACCGCCTGGCTTTCGATCAGGCCCAGCACGGTGAACCCGTAAACCGCAACACAGATTTCCCCGACCAGCAGCACCCCCCGGAAAATCTGCAGCCACAGCTGATCAGTGCGCGCGGCCTCCCTGATCCCGCCCTGTGCACGGGCAGCCAGAAACACAACGAAGGCAGCAAAGAACCAGTAGCGCACCATCACGACCATGTAGGTGTTATAGGTGCCGGCCAGGTGGCGCGAGATACCGTCCTGCAGAGCAAAAACAATGGTGGCACCGATCATCAGCATGATGCCCAACGGCACATTGTTCTGCTGCACCCGTGGCTGGGGCAGGCTTTTTTCCTGTGGAACCATGCTCATGTCAGTACCGCCTTTGTCATGTGCCGTTTGCGCCCGTAGCCGGGAATACGGATCACTTCAAATCCTGCCGCCTCCAATCCCCGGCGGACAAAGCCCGCCGCGGTGTAGGTTGCCGCCGAGCCGCCGGGCGCAGTGTGCGCAGCAACTTCAGCCATTAGCCCTTCCCCCCACAGTTCGGGGTTCTTGGCCGGTGAAAACCCGTCCAGAAACCAGGCATCCGCCTGCCCTGTCCACTCTGGCAGCGACACCCGCGCGTCGCCTGCAATCACCTCCAGTTGCAGGCTGCCCAGATCACATGCTCCTGTGCCTTGCCACTGTGCCAGGAACCGATCTGCCCAAGGGGCTACCGCCGGAAAGGCCTCCAGCGCCCTGGCCATGTCGGCGGGCGCCATCGGGAAAGCCTCGAAACTGGTGAACCGCAGGGCCCCCTCCTGCCCCGCTGCCTCCCACGCGCGCCAGGCCGCCAGCATATTGAGGCCGGTGCCAAAGCCCAGCTCGGCGACACGAAATTCCGCTGCAAACCGCGCTGGCAGATCGTTGCCGGCCAGGAACACATGCTCTGTTTCGGCCAGCCCGTCCTGTATCGAGAAATAGGGATCGTCGAACTGATCCGACACCGGCACGGTGCCATCGCGCCAGCTGAGGCGGGCCTGCTGGTCTGCCATGCTATAATCCCCTAAGTGAAAGCTTGGAACGGCGCGACACTGGCGAAAGGATCAGCAAATGGCAATGGCAGATGTAACGGTGCGCGGGGCGGGCATATTCGGTCTGTCAATCGCCTGGCTCTGCGCCCGCCGCGGCGCGCATGTTCAGGTGGCGGACCCGTTCGGCGCAGGTGCCGGCTCCAGCGGCGGCCTGGTCGGTGCCCTGGCCCCGCATGTGCCGGAGAACTGGAACGCCAAAAAACAGTTCCAGCTGGAAAGCCTGCTCATGGCCGAAAGCTTCTGGGAGGAGGTTGAGGCCACCGGCGGTGTCTCTGCCGGCTACGGCCGCACCGGGCGGCTGCAGCCGGTAAATGACGAGCGAACGCTGGAGCTTGCCCGCCAGCGCGAAGTAACCGCCCGCGAGTTCTGGAAGGACGAGGCTGAATGGCGCGTCTGCGAGGCCGCGTCCCTGGGACCATGGGTGCCGCCCAGCGCCACCGGATATGTCATCCACGACACCCTCAGCGCCCGCATGCATCCCCGCCGCGCCTGCGCTGCCTTGGTTTCCGCGCTCGCCGTGATGGGTGTGGAGGTCCAGGCGGAAGCCCCGGATCAGGGCAAAGTGGTCCATGCCAAAGGCTATGCGGGCCTGTTGGAGCTGAACGAAAGTTTCGGCAAACCTGTGGGCGGCGGGGTCAAGGGCCAGGCCGCGCTGCTGCGTTTCCACGAGGGGGAGGTGCCGCAGCTTTACGCCGACGGGCTCCATATCATTCCTCATGCGGACGGAACTTTGGCAATCGGCTCCACCAGCGAACGGGAGTTCGACGACGGCAAGGCCACCGATGAAAAGCTTGATGACGTGATCGAGCGCGCCCGCGCCGCGGTGCCGGTGCTGCACGGAGCCGAGGTGATTGAACGCTGGGCCGGCGTGCGTCCCCGCGCCAAGTCCCGCGCCCCGGTGCTCGGCGCTTGGCCGGGGCGTGATGGCCACTACATTGCCAATGGCGGTTTCAAAATCGGCTTCGGCATGGCTCCCAAAGCGGGTCAAGTAATGGCGGACCTGCTGCTGGAGGGGAAAGACCGCGTTCCCGAAGGCTTCCGGGTCGAAGACAACCTCTGACGCCGTCCCTTTCCATCCTTCGACGGCACTTGGGCCGCACGTCGCATGCGGTTCCGTCAGAAGTATGAGACATCCTGGCCTCTGCAGGCTGCCCGGCTGTGCGAATCCGCGCAGCGGCGGCTTGCCGTGCAGCGAGCCTAGCGGAGCATCTCCGCACGCAATTTCTGCATCAGCTTGGCCAGCGTGGCTTCATACTGTTCACTCGTCAGCCGCCCTTCCGCACTGAATTCCTTGCTGGATCCCGCTAGATGCACTTCCGGCCCGGTAATCAGCCGCGGCTGGAAGGGCACGAGGAAACCGCGCAGAATCATCTGCGCCCGCTCGCCGCCGGCACGGCCCGCCGCCGCTGACATCACCGCCACCGGCTTGTCTGCCCAGGGGTTCCCTTCTGTGCGGCTGACCCAATCAAGCGCGTTTTTCAGCACACCCGAGGGCCCCTTGTTATATTCGGGTGTCGAGATTGCCACCGCATCCGCTGCCGCGATCTGGTCCGCCAGCGCCTGCACTGCAGCCGGAATGCCCTCTGCAGCTTCGGCATCACCATCATAAAGCGGCAGGTTCAGGTCACCTTCCACGACAGAGGCAGCACCAAACACCCGCGCGGCCTCGGCCAGAAGTTTGCGGTTGGTGGCCTCACGGCGGAGCGAGCCGGAGATTGTCAGCAGGACAGGGTCGGCCATGTGGAGATCCTTTTATTCGCGTTTGTGTCGCTCGATCATGCAGGAATCTGCCGCCAGCATGAAACAGCCATGCCCGCGCAGTCCATGTGCAGCGTTGCGTAAACCTGCCGTGCCTTGGATGAAAACAGCCCGCCCCAGCGGGGCGGGCTGACTATTTTCCTGTCAGGCTCAGATTCAGGCGGCCTGCGGGATCACAACCACCTCAACGCGGCGGTTACGGGCCTTGCCCTCAGCGGTCAGGTTCGAGGCCACCGGCTGCTCTTCACCGCGGCCGATAATCCGCATCCGGTGGTAAGGCACACCGCCCGCAGCGATCTGGCTGGCCACGGCATTGGCGCGACGTTCGGACAGACCCTGATTGTAGCCTGCATCACCATCGCTATCGGTATGGCCGATCACCTGAATAGTGCTGTTGGGGTAGCGGATCAGGCTGTTGGCCACGCGGCGCAAATCGCCCTGCACTGCTGGCGAGATCGCCGCGCTGTCAGTAGCAAAGGTCAGATCGTTCGGGAACGACAGGATCAGACGATCGCCGGTATTCACGATGGTGATGTCGTCATTCGACAGATTCTGTCGCAGCTCGCGCTCCTGCGCATCCAGCTGGTTACCGATCACACTGCCTGCAGTCGCCCCAACCAGCGCGCCGGTGACGGCACCCAGGCCACGATCCGAGTCATTGGCGATAGCCCCGACACCCGCACCGATAATGCCGCCCAGAACCGCACCCTTTTGCGTATTGCTGCCGGGAGTGCCTACAGTCGCAGGATCGGTACAGGCGCCAAGCGCCAAAGTTGCGGCGACAATACCAGCCGTGGTGAGTTTCATCTGCATCATCAAAAAGCCTTCTGTTTTCTCAGATCCGGGAATAACCCGGCATTCCGCTCGAATATCGTGTTGCGGATCAGTGTTCTCAAGACAACGCATTTCCGTTTCGGCGGAATACCGCGCACACAGCTCCGATAAACACCGTTCCTCATGGGGCGAATGCGAAGTTCCAGCCTTCCTGCTCCATCCACAACTTTCGCAAGGCTCCGGCTTCAGCCGCAAAATCCGCCTCTTGCAAACTGGCTGACAGCATCCGGTCAGTGCGGAAGTGGCGGAACCCCCCGCGCAGTTCGCACCACGCCGCCAGCATGGTGCATTCGATGTGATAAATCAGTGCCAGCGGCCGTAAGGTGCGGCAGCTCTCACCGCTCTCCGGACTGAAGTAAGTCAAGTGCAGCTTCCGGCTTTCCCGAACAGCTTGCCGCAGCAAGGCTTTGGAAACGCAACCCTGTTCAGGATCATCCAGCGGTGCTCCCCAAGGCGCTACCTGCAGCCAATCTGCGGTGGCATGCACATCCTTGATCTTCCGGCTCACCCGCGCTGCTGCTTTCTGCAAGGCGCCGTCACCGGTCCGCATCAGCATCGCAAGTCCGACATGCAATGCCTCCAGTTCCTCCTCGTCAAAGTTGAGCGGCGGCAAGTCGTACCCCTTGCGCAGCACATAGCCGATTCCCGCTTCCCCCTCGACCGGAGTGCGCATCGCCTGCAGCGAAGCGATGTCGCGGTAGATTGTGCGTTTGGAAACCTCCAGCTTCTCGGCAAGATCCTCAGCCCTCACCGGAGCGGGGGCAGAACGCAAGATCTGGATGATTTCAAACAGGCGGCCGGTGCGGGGCATGAACAGTTTCCAGTGACAGTCTGCTGACACAATAGCACAAGCCGCTGACAACAGCATGTCAGCAGCGGTCTGGTTTTCTCGTCTAAAGAAAAAGGGAGAAAACTCATGCTGACCTATGACTGGATCGTCCTGATCACGCTGGGCCTCGACCGTTGGGAAGGCCAGCGCCACCCGCTCGCCCCGCATGAAATAGAGCGCGAGGACGCGCGAAGGCGGCACGAAGCTCAACAGGCAGTCAAGCCTGCCCGCCCCGGACTGCTGCGGCGCCTGTTCAGCCGGCGGCGCGTATCTCCTCTGCCGCAGCCTCTTCGTCCCGTGCGGCCTCAAAGGCGAGCATCGCGCGTTTGACCGGCAATCCCCAATGGTAGCCGCCCAGCGCGCCGGATTTCCTCAAAGCCCGGTGGCAAGGGATCAGCCAGCTCACCGGGTTGCGTCCTACTGCGGTCCCGACGGCACGCACCGCCTTGGGCGCACCGATGGCACGGGCAAGCTCAGAATAGGTGGTGACATGACCTGAGGGGATACGCAGCAGCGCCTCCCAGACCTTGATCTGCAATGGAGCGCCGATCATGTGCAGCGTTGTCTCGCCTTTCTGGGCAAACACCGCCTCCACCAGCGGCCGCAGAAACACAGGGTCCTCAACAAATGCCGCCTGCGGCCAGCGGGCACGCATATCAGCCATGGCCGGTTCCGCCCCTGTCTCGGCGGCGAAAGCCAGCCCGCAGATGCCCTTCTCGGTTCCCATCGCCAGCGCCAGTCCGAACGGGCTGTCAAACCAGCCCCAGAAGATCCGCAAGCCGTGCCCCTTGCGGGCATATTCACCGGGACTCATCGCTTCCCAGCGCAGGAACAGGTCGTGCAGCCGCCCGGAGCCGGACAGCCCCACCGCGTGAGAGGCCTCCAGCGTGGTGAACCGGTCGCGCAGCAGTGCCTTGGCATGGCCAAGCCGAAGATACTGCTGATAGCGTTTGGGAGACACCCCTACCCAGGCCGAGAACAACCGCTGGAAATGCGCCGCGCTCATGTCCATCCGGGCGGCCAGCTGCTCCAGCGCAAGGTTCTCGCCGCCATCGTCGATCAGTTCGATCGCGCGCCGCATGACGCCGTAGTGGTAGGTATTTTCCCGCGCTTCGATGTTCATCGGTCCAGCCTGTTCCGTGCTTGCGGCTTCAACCTACCCCGTCCCTTCCCGGCAAGCGACCCGGAACTTGCGGTTTTGGCGTTAGCGGAACGGGCCAGCGCCGCGGATGGATGCAATTTCAATTGCTCTTTGAGAGCCGCTCTGTACATATGGCGCGCGATGGCAAAGCAACTCGATTATCATACGCTCCGCGAAATCTTCACGAGGTTTCAGGCAGCCGAACCCGAACCCAAGGGCGAACTGGAACATGTCAACGCCTACACGCTGGTGGTCGCCGTCGCGCTCTCGGCGCAGGCGACCGATGCCGGTGTGAACAAAGCCACGCGTGAGCTGTTCAAGATCGCTGACACTCCGCAAAAAATGCTGGACTTGGGCGAAGAGCGCCTGATCGAGCATATCAAAACAATCGGCCTTTACCGCAACAAGGCCAAGAACGTGATCAAGCTGTCAAAAATTCTGGTCGAGGAGTACGGCGGCGAGGTCCCGAACTCCCGCGCTGCACTGCAGTCCTTGCCGGGCGTGGGCCGCAAGACTGCAAACGTGGTGCTGAACATGTGGTGGAAACAGCCGGCCCAGGCGGTGGACACCCACATCTTCCGGGTCGGAAACCGTTCCGGCATCGCGCCGGGCAAGGACGTGGACGCTGTGGAACGCGCGATCGAGGACAATATCCCGGCGGATTTCCAGCAGCACGCCCATCATTGGCTGATCCTGCACGGGCGCTACCACTGCAAGGCACGCAAACCGATGTGCGGCAGCTGCCTGATCCGTGACCTCTGCATGTTTGAGGATAAGAACCTGTAAATCTTTGGCGCGGCTTATTCGCCAGAACAAAGCCGCTCCGGATATCCCCGAGGAGGGACTATGACCAAAACCTATCAGCTTGTCGGCATCGGCAATGCCGTCGTCGATGTGATCGCGCAATGCGAAGACAGTTTCCTGGCCGAGCAGGGCATCGAAAAAGGCATTATGCAGCTGATCGAACGCGACCGCTGCGAGGATCTTTATGCCGCGATGGGCAATCGGGTGCTCACACCGGGCGGCTCGGTGGCCAACACCATCGCCGGCGCCGGCGCGCTGGGGCTGGAAGCCGCCTTCATCGGCAGGGTCCGTGACGATGCCCTGGGGAAATTCTATGCTGATGCAATGAACAACGAGGGCGTCGGCTTCGTGAACCCTCCGGTTGCGGATGGCGAACTTCCGACCTCACGGTCGATGATTTTTGTCTCCCCGGACGGTGAACGCTCGATGAATACCTACCTGGGCATTTCGTCCGAGCTGAACTCTGACGACGTGCCGCAGGACGTTGCCGGCAATGCGCAGATTATGTTCCTGGAGGGCTACCTGTTCGACAAGGACAAGGGCAAAACCGCCTTTCTCGAGGCCGCCCGCGACTGCCGCGAGGGCGGCGGACGGGTCGGCATCTCGATCTCCGACCCGTTTTGCGTCGAGCGCCACCGCGCGGACTTCCTGACCCTGATCGGCGAGGAACTGGATTTCGTGATCGGCAACCAGGACGAAATCCGCGCCCTGTTCGAAACGGACGACCTGGAAGAGGCCATGACCAGGACTGCCGCGATCTGCCCGCTGGTGGTCTGCACCCGCTCCGGCGATGGGGTGACCGTGCTGAACGAGGGGGTGCGCATCGACGTGCCGGTAGAGACGATCACGCCGGTTGACGCCACCGGTGCCGGCGACCAGTTTGCAGCCGGTTTCCTGTTTGGTATGGCAACCGGCCGCAGCATGGAAATCTGCGCGCGGATGGGCTGCGTCTGCGCAGGCGAGGTGATCCGCCACATCGGCCCGCGTCCGGAAACCAACGTGCTGCATCTGCTCGAAAAAGCAGGGCTGGTTTGATCCGGCAGCACTCTTGCGCCGGCTGGGACCGCGCCTGACGGCGCGGATCCACCAGCTGGGCGCAGAGTGATGCGCCAGCCGCGCTGCCCGCCGCGTGCGGCAGGCATCCGGTTTCACAGTGGTCCAGCCTTAGCCGTCAGCGACTGTCAGGGCTTTGCTCAGAAGCGCGGTGAACCCCTCCACCTCCTGCCGGCTCATTCCCTCCAGCAGCCGCGCCTGGGTCTCAACATGCGCGGTGACGGCTTTGTCGATCAGGGTAAACCCCTCTTCCGTCAGCCCGACAAGAAAGCTGCGGCTGTCCTCAGGATTCACTTCACGCTTGACCAGACCGTCAGCCTCCAGGCGGTCGATCCGGTTGGTCATGGTGCCGGAGGCCACCATCGTCGCCTTCAGCAACGCCCCCGGTGATAACGTGTAAGGCGCGCCGGAGCGGCGCAAAGTGGCCAGCACATCAAACTTGGCCGCATTCAGCCCGAATTCCGCAAAGGTCTTATGCATTTCGCGCTGATAGGCCAGGTACAGCCGCGCCACCCGGCCGATCACGCCCATGGCCGTGACATCCAGATCCGGCCGCTCCCGTCCCCATTGCTGGGTGATAAAATCCACATGGTCCATGTCACCGGTTTAAAGATTTACATCTTGACGTCAAGATAAAATACATTATCTCGACATCAAGATAAGGAGAACCCCATGCCGATCCGGACCCTTCTGCTGACCGCGCTGGCCCCTGCCATTTGGGGCAGCAGCTACATCGTGACGACAACTTTCCTGCCCGGCCATTCGCCGCTGGTGGTGGCATTGCTTCGGGCGCTGCCCGCGGGGCTTCTGCTGCTGGTGCTGGTGCGGCAGCTTCCGCCGCTCAGCTTGTGGCCGAAGCTGCTGGTGCTGGGCGCCTTGAACTTTTCGCTGTTCTGGACGCTCCTGTTTTTGTCCGCTTACCGCCTGCCCGGCGGCGTTGCAGCAACTTTGGGCGCGGTGCAGCCGCTGATTGTTGTGTTCCTGTCCGCCGTACTGCTGAAAACACAAGTCCGTACAGTTGCCGTTGCCGCCGCCCTACTGAGTATCGCAGGCGTCGCCCTTCTGGTGCTGACGCCTGCCGCCAAGCTGGACACGCTGGGCGTCCTGGCAGGCCTTGGCGGCGCCTTGTCGATGGCCGCTGGCGTGGTTCTGACCCGCAAATGGCAGCCGCCGGTGCCGCCCCTCACCTTCACCGCCTGGCAATTGACCGCAGGCGGGCTGCTGCTGGCGCCTGTTGCGCTGTGGATGGTGCCGGAAATGCCGGTCTTCACGGCTGCCAATATCCTGGGCCTGGCCTACATGAGCCTGATAGGCGGTGCGCTGACCTATATCCTGTGGTTCCGCGGCCTCGCGCGGATCGACCTGTCGCAGGTGTCGCTGCTCGGCGTCCTCAGCCCGCTGTCCGCTGTGATTCTGGGCTGGCTTTTGCTCGGCCAAACCCTGACACCCAATCAAATGCTGGGCGCCCTGCTGGCCCTGTTCAGCCTCTGGCTTGGCCAGGCCAGGCTGCCATGGCGCAGAAGAAGCACCGCAAACCCGGCGGAATGAAGATCGTCACCGCGGCACGGCCGGAACACATGCCTTGCCGCGGTGGCACTCCAGCACCTGCCGACGCACTTCTGAGGTGTCATCAAACGCAAATCCGCCGCAGGCGTTCGCCCGGACTACAAGTTCCTGCCCGCGCTGTTCGGCAAAGAACACATAGTCCGCACCAGATTTCATTCCGCCGCACCAGGGGCCAAGGCATTCCACTTCCAGCACCGCGGGCACAGCGACACGGCCGGAAAAGTACCTGTCCTCCAGCATCTTGCCCGAAAGCTGCGCCTGGATGCGTGTCAGCGGCGGCGTGTCGCCAGGGGATTCCGAATGCGACTGCGGCAGCAGGCTTTCGTCAAACCTCAATTCACCTGCAATGACGTTGTAGACGCGCTCCGACCCGGCAGCATGGAGGTATGCATCCGCAGGTCCCCAGGGCAGGCAGCTCAGCGCTGCGGCAGCGCCTGCTTGGGCCACCAGCAGACACCCGGCCAGGGCAGCGCCGGTCCCGGCTTTATGTAAGCGGGTCCGCAATTTCATCTCACAAATACTCCCGGAACTCTTCCACCACCCGCGCGTAGACCTCGCGCTTGAACGGCACGATTTTCTCTACCAGGCTCTCCACCGGCTGCCAGCACCAGGCTGAGAACTCCGGATCATCCGTCGCGATATTGACCTGATCGTCGGTTCCCAGAAACCGCATCAGATACCACTTCTGTTCCTGCCCGCGGTATTTGCCGCCCCAAAAACTTGGCACCACATCATGCGGCAGGTCGTAAGGCAGCCAGCCATCACTCTCGGCGATGATTTCCACCAGCTCCGGCGCCACACCGGTTTCCTCTTCCAGCTCGCGCAGGGCTGCGATGCGCGGGTCCTCGCCGGCATCGATACCGCCCTGTGGCATCTGCCAAGCATCCTTGTAGCGGTCCTTGCGCTGGCCGACGAACACTGCGCCTTCTGCATTGATCAGCATCACCCCGACGTTGGGGCGGTAGGGCAGCTTTGCAATATCTTCGGGCGTCATCCGGCTCTCCTCGGCATGGTTTGCCCAACCTTAGACCGCTTGCCGCGGGGGCACGCAAGGGGGTGACGCGGCGTTTGCCCGTGACAAGACGGCCTGCTCCCCTGATCCTAGGCGCAACTGCCAGGGAGAGTTTCAGATGACTGCGTACCCCAACCTGCTTGCCCCGCTCGATTTGGGCTTCACCACCCTGAAGAACCGGGTGCTTATGGGTTCTATGCACACCGGGCTGGAGGAAACCGGCGACTGGAACCGGGTCGCCGAATTCTATGCCGCCCGCGCCCGCGGCGGCGTGGCGCTGATGGTGACCGGGGGGATCGGTCCGAACCTGGAAGGCTCGGTGCTGCCCGGCGCCTCGATGATGACGACGGCCAAGGATGTTGAAAACCACCGGGTGGTGACGGACCGGGTGCATGAGGCCGGCGGCAGAATCGCCATGCAGATCCTGCACGCGGGCCGCTATGCCTACGGGCCGAAATGCGTCGCACCCAGCCCGGTCAAGTCACCGATCTCCCCTTTCCCGCCGCACGAGCTGGACGAGGACGGGATCGAAAAACAGATCGCCGACATCGTGAATGCCGCCCGGCTGGCGCAGGAAGCGGGTTATGACGGGGTCGAGATCATGGGGTCGGAGGGCTACTTCCTGAACCAGTTTCTGGTCACCCATACCAACAAGCGTACCGACCGCTGGGGCGGTTCCTATGAAAACCGGATGCGGCTGCCCATCGAGGTGGTGCGCCGCACCCGCGAAGCCGTGGGCCGCGATTTCATCATCATCTACCGCCTGTCGATGATCGACCTGGTTCCCAACGGTTCCACCCATGACGAAGTCGTGCAGCTCGCACAAGAGATCGAAAAGGCCGGCGCCACCATCCTCAACACCGGCATCGGCTGGCACGAGGCGCGCATCCCGACCATCGCAACCAGCGTTCCGCGCGCAGCCTTTGCCTGGGTCACCAAGAAGCTGATGGGCAAGGTCGGCATTCCGGTGATCACCTCCAACCGCATCAACACACCAGAAGTCGCCGAAGAAGTATTGGCAGGTGGTTGCGCCGACATGGTGTCAATGGCGCGGCCGATGCTTGCTGACGCGGATTTCGTCGCCAAGGCCGAGGCCGGACAGGCGGAGCGTATCGCCCCCTGCATTGCCTGCAACCAGGCCTGCCTCGACCACACCTTCAGCGGCAAGCTGACCTCCTGCCTGGTCAACCCCCGCGCCTGCCACGAAACCGAGCTGGTGATCGAACCGGCAGCATCGCCCAAGACCGTGGCGATTGTCGGCGCAGGTCCCGCAGGGCTTTCCACGGCGCTGACGGCGGCGCAGCGCGGTCATGATGTCACCCTGTTCGACCGCGCCGGGGAAATCGGCGGTCAGCTCAACCTGGCCAAGCAGGTGCCGGGCAAGGAGGAATTCTGGGGGCTGGTCGATTGGTACCGCACCATGGTGGCGGATGCAGGCATCACCCTGGAATTGGGCCGCGAGGTCTCGGCTGATGACCTGACCGGTTTTGACGAGGTGGTGGTCGCAACTGGCGTCTCCCCGCGCGATCCCGCAATCCCCGGCCAGGACCGGGACAATGTGCTGAGCTATATCGACGTGCTGCGCCACAAGAAACCGGTGGGCAGGCGCGTGGCGGTGGTCGGTGCCGGCGGCATCGGCTTTGACGTGTCCGAATTCCTGCTGGAGGAGGGCCACAGCCCCGCCACCGACCTGCCCGCCTGGATGAAGGAATGGGGTGTTGCCGACCCGGCCGAGCATCGCGCAGGACTCGCCCCCGAAGGACCGCAGCCCGCCGCCCCTGCCCGCCGCGTGACGCTGCTGCAGCGCAAGGCGGAGCGCCACGGCAAACGGCTGGGCAAGACTACCGGCTGGATCCACCGCGCCACGCTGAAGATGAAAGACGTGGAGTTCCTCGGTGGCGTCAACTACGAGCGCATTGATGATGAGGGCTTGCATGTGAGCTTCGGCGAGGCGCGCGAGAACATGATGCTGGTGCCCGCGGATACCATCGTTCTCTGCGCGGGCCAGGTGTCAGAGCGCTCGCTGGCAGACCAGCTGGCAGAGCGCGGCATCACCGCGCATGTCATCGGCGGCGCCGATGTGGCGGCGGAACTGGATGCCAAGCGCGCCATCAACCAGGGCACCCGGCTGGCTGCGGCGCTGTAGCCGCACCGCCTCGGCCCGGGCCGCCCGGAGCGGAATTCTTCAATGAATCTGGCGGCATTGGCGCATCCGCGCTAACCATTGGAAAACGGTTGCAAATGAGGCCGCCCCATGCCGATTTCCGCTTACGACCTCTGGACCGATGGCACCGCCCGCCCCGCCGCGGACCTGGCCGCAACCGGGCCGGGACACTACCGCTGGCTGCATTTCGATCTGGCGGACCCGGAGCTGGCGGGCTGGTGCGCAGCCCAGCTCCCCGGCATTCCGGGCCAGGCGCTGCTGCAGAGCGAAACCCGGCCCCGCTGCGACGTGTTCGAGGACGGGCTGATCCTGAACCTGCGCACGGTGAACCGCAATCCCGGCGCCAAGGCGGCCGAGATGCTGTCGCTCAGGATTTGGGCAACGGGCCGCACCATTGTGACCGTGCGCCTGCGGAAAACCTTCGCTCTGGATGCGATCCGCGCCGAATGCAGCACCGGCCGCGGTCCCGGGTCGCCGGGCCAGTTCCTATACCGCCTGATCAACGGCCTGGCACTGCACACCCGCGATGTGGTGCTTGAACTCGGCGCCGCAACCGAAGCGCTGGAGGAAATGACCGAGGACGGCACCCTGCCCGCCGCTGAGGCGCTCAAGGCGCCGCGCCGCAACGTGCTGAAACTGCACCGCTACCTGGAACCGCAGCGCGAAGCACTTCTGAACCTGCAGGAAACCGGGGGGCAGCTGTTTTCGGAGGACGAACAGTTGCACCTGCGCGAAGCGGTAAACCTGTTCACCCTGTCGGCGGAAACCCTGCAATCTCTGACCGGGCGGCTGGCGGTGCTCCGCGACCACACCGATGCCGAACTGGCCCGGCTGATGGGCCGCAACAGCTATGCGCTGTCGGTGGTGGCGGCGCTGTTTCTGCCGCTCGGGTTTCTGACCGGCCTGTTCGGTGTGAACCTTGCCGGCATCCCCGGAGCGGAATCGCCGCTGGCCTTCCCCGTGCTCTGCCTCAGCCTGCTGGGGCTGGGCGCCGGCATGCTGCTGGTAATGCGCTGGCTCAGACTGCTCTGACCGCCAGCCTGACCACCGGCCGTTCCTACCCGTGAACCGCGCGGCTGCAGGGCGGCGCCTGCTCCCGGTTCGTCATGCCGTAGTCCCGGATCACCCCGGCCACCCGCAGCCGGTAATCCGCAAAAATCCCGGCCCGCCCCCGTTCCTGCGCCGACCGGTGTTCCGCCAGCCGCCGCCAGCGCTGCACCGCGGTTTCATCTTGCCAGAACGACAGCGACAGCAGTTTGTCCGCCGCAGTCAAGCTCTGAAACCGCTCGACCGAAACAAACCCCTCGGTCTGCTCCAGCAGACCGCGCAGCTCCGCCGCGGTTTCCAGATAGGCACCCTTTTGCCCCGCGGCGATCTCAACTTCGAATATCACGGCAATCATCAGCCCTCTTGGCCTCCTTTTCCATGCGGCGCCGAAGCCAGCTTGAGCCAGGAGCGGTCCTCGCGAAGCAAGAACCGCTCCCTCTGCGCAAACTCATAATTTTCCTGCCCCAAAGGATCAGCGGCCAGCCGGGCGCGGTAAGCTTCATACTCTGCCAGGCTTTCCACATTGTAGATCCCATAGGCCAGGGTCGAGGATCCCTCATGCGGAGCAAAGTAGCCGATCAGCTCCGCACCGCAGCACGGGATCGCCTGGCCCCAGTTCCGGGCGTACCGTTCGAACTGCGCCTTCTTGGCCGGGTCAATGCGGTAACGGATAACGCAGGTAAGCATGAGGGATCCTTTCGCTGTTCAGGACCACCTGCCTACCCCTTTTCAGCTGCCGGATGCTTCGCTGCGCAACGAAGTGTCACTCTACATTTATGGTGATGACTTCAGACACCACCGGTGTGTCATGCGGGACATGGCTGGCGTCGGCCAGCACCAGCTGAAGGGTGTGGCGGCCCGGCGAAAGCTCAATGGAAGCTTCGGTCTGCCCGCCGCCGAAATGCACGTGGTGCTCATCCGCTGGCAGACCCTTCAGCAGCTCATCCGCGCCGTCCTCGCCGTTCCCGATCTCCGGGCGGTCGATCAGGAGGTGATGATGGCCAGTGTGCTCCTTCTCTGTTCCTGCCGGGGCAACCCCCATGCCGGACAGCCCGAACACCACCGTCACCGGCGAGGACACAGTGTCTCCGTCTTTCAGATTGACGAAATACACCCGCGCATCAGGATGCGAAGGCGTGCGCTCCTGCGCCGCAAGCGGCGCGGCAAGGCAAAGGGCGGCAGCAGCAGCCAACAGAACTTTCATGTCCAGTCCTCCGGAAAATCTCTCAACCAACAGGCTATAGCTAGGGGCGGGTCCGGCAGCGGCAATCCTGCATCTTTAACATATGCACAAAAAGGCGGCAGCAGCAGGCAATGCTGCCAGAACCTTGGCCGTTCCGCTTGCCTGCCCTGGCTTGCGCAGGCAGTGTCACCCGCGACTATCCGGGCAGGAGCCAGCCATGGTGTTTGCAATCATTCTGATGGGCCTGGCCCCTAGCTTCCTGATGGTCGGCCTTGGCGGCATGGTGCGCAAGCGGTTGACGCCGCAAGCCTGGCAGGGCCTCGACAAGCTCAATTTCGAGGTGCTCTTCCCCGCCCTTCTGTTCTTCGCCGCCAGCGGCCGCCCCATCGCGCTCGCTGACCTCGGCCGCATCGGGCCTGCCGTCTGGAGCATTCTGGCCTTGGCCCTCGCCCTCGGATTTCTGGCACGCCGTTTCGGGCCGGAAAAGTTTCTCGACTTTGCCGGCGCCTGGCAGAGTGCCTGGCGTTTCAATACCGCGATTGCCTTTGTCGCCCTGCCCTCCATCGGCAAGGAACTGACCGGCCAGATGGCGGTTGCCATCGGCATGGCCGTGCCGGTGGCCAATGTGATGGCGGTCAGCGCCCTGTCGCGCGGCGGCAGCCTCTCCCTGCACGAGACGGCAGTGAAGATAGCGCTCAACCCTTTCCTGCTGGCTTCGGTCGCAGGCGTTGCCGTAGGGCTATCGGGCTACAGGATTCCTGCGCCGCTTCTGGCACCGGCAGAAATGCTGGCGCATGCGGCGATCCCGATTGCGCTTCTGTCCATCGGCGCCACCATGAACTGGCGGGCACTGGCCCGGCTCGACCTGTTCAACGGCTACCTCTGCCTGGTCCGCCTGGTTCTGGTGCCCGCCATCGTACTGGCCGCCTGCCTGCTGCTGGACAGCGATCCCGGGTTTGCTGCGGTGCTGGTGCTGTTTGCCGCGCTGCCCACGGCCTCGGCCGCACATGTGCTCGCCTCAGCCTTTGGTGCCGACCGCACGCTGGCTGCCACACTTATTGCGCAATCCACACTGCTCAGCGCGGTAACCCTGCCGATATGGATTCTAACCATCAGGCTTGCAATTTAAGGTTCCGTTAATCCTTCCGCGCTCTGCTGCATCTTTTCAGCCCCCGCCGTTTCCGCAGCGCAAACGATCCCCGCGAAACCTCGCAATTATCCCACCACCGCCCCGATCTTGCCCGATTTCCCCGGCAGTTTCAGGGCAACACGGCTTTACGAGGATGGGCGAATATGGACCGACTGATGGAAATGGAGGCCTTTGCCAATGTGGTGGACCAGGGCGGCTTCACCGATGCGGCACGCAAGATGGGAATTTCTAAATCGGCCGTCTCCAAACATGTGTCCAGCCTGGAGGCCCGCCTGGGCGCACGGCTGCTCAACCGGACCACGCGCCGGGTGTCCCCTACCGAAATCGGCCTCGCCTATTACGATCGCGCCCGCCGGGTGCTGAATGATGCCGGCGAAGCGGACGCGCTGGTCACCTCGATGCAATCGGCCCCTTCCGGCCTCCTGCGGATTTCCGTCGCCACCGATTTCGGCGTCAATCACCTGTCGCCGGTGCTGTCGGATTTCCTGCGCGACTTCCCGGACATCACCGTCAACATGGTGCTGAACAACCGCTATGTGGAGCTGATCTCCGAGGGCTTCGATATGGCGGTGCGCATCGGCGAACTGGAGGACAGCTCCCTGCGGGCCCGAAAGCTGACAGAGACCACCAAGCGGATGATCGCCTCGCCCGCCTATCTGGAGAAGTACGGCCGCCCGCAGAAAATTGATGAGCTGAACAGTCACAAGCTGCTTCATTATTCCAGCCAGTCCAGCGGCAACGTCTGGAAGATCACCGCGCCGTCCGGCGAGAAGCGCCAGGTGCGCACCTCAGGCTGGCTCTCAGTGAATGATGGGCAGTCGCTGCTGAACGCGGCGATCTCGGGCCTCGGCATCGCCTATCTGCCCAGCTACCTCTACTCCGAAGCGCTTGAGGAGGGGCTGGTGGAGGACGTGATGCCCAGCCTGCCGGTCGAAACCCAAGGCATCTATGCGGTTTACCCGCCCGGCAAATTCACCCAGCCCAAGGTGCGCGCCTTTATCGACTTCCTGGTTGCGGCCTTTGCCGACCGCGACCCTTCGCAATGGAAAACCTGAACCGTTTCAACGGAAAACCGGGCTAAGACATCCCTCGAAGACCTGCCCCCGCGCCGAACGCGGGGGCTTTTTTGGGGAGGCGGACTGTTCCCGTCCAGTTCCCGTCCTGTGCGGGGCCGTCAGCCCGCGATCTGATCGCCAAGCATCCAGATCCCCATCCCCAGCATCACCAGATTCTCGGTCAGGGAAATAAAGCCCAGCGGCACGTTCGACCTGCCCCCGACGCAGGCGCAGGTCAGGTCGCGCCGGTCGATGTAGACAGCCTTCACCACACTGATCGCACCGATGGTGCCGATAAATATCCCGACGGGCGCCACCAGCCATATCAGCCGGCTGCCGGTCCCGATCAGAGCCATCATCCCGACACCGGCGTACAGCTCGGCGAACGGATAGGCATAGCCGTAGGGCACGTAACGGCGCGCAAGCAAATCATAGCCCAGAAAACCATTCACAAAGCCTTCGACGTCCTGAAGCTTCTGAATCGCCAGCACCGCCATCGACAGGGCGAAGAACCACTTCAGCCAGGTCAGCACCGGGAAGCCGTCATGGAGGTTCAGCACAATCGCCAGCGCCATCAGCGCTGTGGAGGCAAAGATCGCAATTACTGGCCGGTAGGTCGTATCGTCCTCACCAAGAACTCTGTAGCCGAAATGCTGTTTCAAATCGGTGTAGCCGCCGATCCGTTCACCCTCGATATAGGTGACCGGTGTGGTGCTGACGCCGTGCGCTTCCTTGAAAGCATCAACCTGTTCGCGGCTTTCCAGCAAATTATCATCGACCGTGAACCCCTTCCGGTCGAGCAAAGACTTCGACTTCAGGCCATAGGGGCAAAGGTGTCCGGGCATCGCCATACGGTAGAGCGCGGCGGCTTTCTCCGCGCTCCGGCTTTTTTGACGGGCTTTCTCCGGGCCGTCGATTACGCCAGTCGTTGACATCCGCACCTCCCAAGCCTTGCGCATCTCCTGCACGGGACTGACTCCGCGCAGCCGTTGGCGGGCGCAGTGCCGGCTGCCCGGTTCCGTGCTTTGCACCGAGTCTCAATCACAACGTGGCGGCCGCCCCAAAGTTGCATCCGGAATGCGAGGCGGCTGGAGAGGGCAGCAAGGCTCCCGCCCCGGGCTACCCGCCCAGCAGCACCGCTTCCACGCGCCTGTTGGCTTCCCGGCCCTCCGGAATCAGATTGCTGGCGATCGGGGCCAGAAAGCCGGCACCGGCCACCTCGATACGCGCAGCGTCGGCTTCATAGGCTTCAACAAGCCGGTCCTTCACGGACTGCGCCCGGCGCTCGGAAATACCGGCATTCTGCGCCTGTGAGCCTTCAGTGTCGGTATGACCGACCAGCAGCAGCCGGTATTGCGGATTGTCAGCCAGAAATGCGGCCAGTTCCCTTAGGCTGCCGTATCTGCCCTCCCGCAGCCGGGTAGAGCCGCTTTCGAATACCAGATCGGTCAGTACCGCATGGCCCCGCACCTCCAGCACCTTGGCCAGCTCAACAGGCCGCGCCGGATCTGCAGGCGGCTGCACATCAGGTATTTCCGCCGCAGGCGCAGCCTCCGGCGGCCGCACGCTGATCACCTGCACATAGGCAGCCCCGCCCGCCCTCGATACCAGCACAGAGGCCGCCTCTTGCCCCCGCGCTGCCGACAGGAAATGATAACGGGATATATCCACCATCATGTCCGGCGCGGGCACCACTTCAATGCCGAAGCGGAAACCGAAGCCGCCGCAATCGCGCGCCGCGCAATCCAGCCGGATTTCATACCCCTGCTCCAGCAGTTGCTCCCGCAAAGGCGCCAGGATCTGCAGAACAGTGCTGCTGCTTTCCACCCGCCAGGTACGGCGGATGATCCGCCCCTCGAACCGCTCAGACGGCACCTTGTCAGCCGCTTCCGGGCCGACCGGAAGCTGATAGACCCCCAACGCCGTAGCCCGCTCGGATATGGCGGCCGCGGCGGCCGGCAGGGCGAGGTCCGCAGCGCTCAGAAATCCGGGCAGGCAGGCTGCCGCCGCCGCTGCAATAAAGGGTCTTAACGGCACTGGCTGTGATATTCCGGGTTGGGCACCATCGCTGTCGCGCTGGCCACACGGTTCGACATGTTGAAGAAGCCCGCGACATTGGCGATGTCCCAGATGTCCCGGTCGCTGAACCCCGCATCGCGCAAACCCTGGCGGTCCGCCTCCTCGATTTCCGCACTCGCGGTTGTCATCTTGGCGGCAAAATCGAGCATCGCCCGCTGCCGCGCATCCAGCGGCGCCACACGGTAGTTCATCACCAGCATCTCGCCCAGCTGCGGATCCCCCGACAGCTGCCGCACCGCCGCGCCATGCGCCACCAGGCAATAGAAACAGCGGTTGATCGCGGAGACCACCACCGCGATCATCTCCCGCTCCAGCTTGCTGAGGCCGCTGTCCGCCAGCATCAGGTCGTTATACATGGCGGTGAACGCGTTGAGCTTGGCGATGTCAAAGGCATTGGCCTTCAGCACATTCGGCACAAAGCCCAGTTTTTCGACACAGATATCGAAGTACTTTTGCGTCTCCGGCGGCAGCGGGTCCGCCATCGGCAGGTCAAGGGCTGTGGGCTGGGACTGATCCGTCATCGTCTAGTGGCCTTCTCGCAAAATCCGGTAGTGGTACTGTCCCGAACACTCCATGCCAAGGGAAGCGTAAAGCCCGTTGGCGCCTTCGTTACATTTCGTGCAAAGAACCGCCAGTTCATCGGCCCCGTTCTCCACCGCCCAGAAGGCGGCCTGGCGCATCATCCAGGCGCCCATGCCCGCCCGGCGCTGGTGCGGCAGGATTTCCAGCGCATGCACCATTGCAACGCCGTCATGCACAGCCACGAAGCCTGCCCCTGCAGGCTTGTCCTTATGCCGCCCAAGCAGCCCCGTCTTGGGCCCCTTCACCCGCTGCATTACCGCCAGCCGCTCCGGCCCGATGCCGCCCTGCATCCAGATCTCGCGCTGGATCGCCAGCGGCTCCCACACGCAAAAGGCAGTGACACGGGGGACCGGGATATCCGTCAAGCGCTCTGCCGGGCAGGTCCAAAGGTTCACCGGATCCTTCACCTCGTACCCCCGCGCCTCAAGCTGCGTGTCCAGCTCTGCCTCGCCGTCGCGGATCATGAACAGGCAATCCTGGCCCAGAGCCCGCATCGCGTCTTCGGCCGCAGCAATCTGCGCTTCTGAGACCGGACCGTTCGCCGTGGCTGCCGATACCCGGCTGCCGCCGCCCTTCCCCTCGCGCAGGGTTACAGGGCCAAGCTCGCGCACGGACGCAGACGGCCACGTCGCTTCGGTCACGGCATAATAACGAGGGTCTGTGGTCACTGCTCCAGCTCCTTTGCCAGTTCGGTCATCGCGGCATCAACCCGCGCTCCGTCGGTGCCGCGGATCACGACATTGGCACCGAACACACCGTCCTTCTGAAACGGGTAGCAGCCCACAGACAGATCATCATAAGCTTCAGCCAGAGCGCGCAGCGGCGCCGCGATTTCACCCTCGCCGCGCAGCACCCGCAGGGTCTGCGACAGCATCGGCTGGCCGCCGGTCAGAGTCGGCATCACGCTCGCCACCATCGCCTGGAAGATCATCGGCACCCCGGCCATCACATGCACATTGCCGATGGTGAACCCCGGCGCGGCCGAAACCGGATTGTCGATCAGCGCCGCGCCGTCCGGAATGCGCGCCATGCGCAGCCGCGCCGCGTTCATCTCCAGCCCTTGGGTGTCGTAATGCGCCTGCAGGATCGCACGGGCATCCTCCCGCACATCCAGATGCGCCTCAAACGCCTTGGCGATGCAATCTGCAGTGATGTCGTCATGGGTCGGCCCGATGCCGCCGCTGGTGAACACATGGTCATAGGCCCCTGACAGCGCCTGCACGGCTGCAATGATCGCCGCCTCGTCATCGCTCACCACACGCACTTCCTTCAGGTCGATGCCGTGTTTGGTCAGCTCTCCCGCCAGATAATGCATATTGGCATCCCGGGTGCGGCCCGACAGGATTTCATCCCCGATAACCAGCATGGCTGCTGTTGGATTGGCCATGATCTTCCTCCCTTGATACCTCGCTCAGGCAGATATAGGCCTAAGCCCATGCGCTTTGAAACCCCTCTGATCCCCGCCGTGCTGATCCGCCGCTACAAACGCTTCCTGGCCGACTGCCGCCTGGAAGACGGCCGGGAAATCACCGCCCATTGCGCCAATCCCGGCAGCATGATGGGGCTGGCCGAACCTGGCATGAAAATCTGGCTGGAACCCAACGACGACCCCAGGAAGAAGCTGAAATACGGCTGGCGGCTGGTGGAGCATGACGGCGGCCATTTCACCGGCGTCGACACTTCGGTCCCCAATAAGGCGCTGAGGGCTGCTCTGGAAGCTGGAGAGATCGCCGAATTCGCCGCCTATAAAACCGTGCGGGCCGAGGTGAAATACGGCGAGAAAAGCCGCATTGATTTCCTGCTGAGCCAGGACGGCTTGCCGGACTGCTATGTTGAAGTGAAAAGCGTGACACTGTCCCGCCAGCCCGGTCTGGCAGAGTTTCCCGACAGCGTGACCGCACGCGGCACCAAACATCTAAGCGAACTGGCGAACATGGTTTCCCGGGGCCACCGGGCGGTGATGCTCTATCTGGTGCAGCGCACCGATTGCGACCGGTTCAAGCTGGCCGCGGACATCGACCCGGCCTATGCTGCCGCCTTTGCGAGCGCCCACGCTGCGGGTGTGGAGCGGCTGGTGCTGGGCACCCGGATCTCTCCTGCAGGCGTCGAAGCCGGTGCTCCCATCGCCGCCGTCCCTGCTGCCGCACAATAGCGGCTGCAAGGGCGGCGGATCCGCTCAGGCTGCCTTGCTGGCCTCATCCTCCTGATCATCCTGCCCGGTATGCACGATAGTGCGGGTCGGAAAGGGAATATCGACCCCGGCCGCATCCAGCGCCTCTTTCACCTTGCGCTTCATGTCGGCCTGGTACTGGAAGTAATCCGCCGCATCGACCCACACACGCACCAGGAAATCCACGGAACTGCTGTTCAGCGCATTCACCTGGATGAACGGCTCCGGATCGCTGTGCGAGCGGCTGTCGCCCATGATCGTCTCGCGGATCACCCGCTCCGCCACCGACAAGTCGGCGCCATAGCCAACGCCGAATGTCCACTCGGCCCGGCGGGTATCGAACGAAGAGTAGTTGGTGATGGTGTTGCCCCAGACCTCGGAGTTGGGAATGATCACCTTCAGATTGCTGAGGCTGGCAATGACCGTGTTGTTCAGATTGATGTCCTTGACCGTGCCCATTTCGCCGTCGACTTCGATGAAATCGCCCAGCTTGAACGGGCGGAACAAGATGAGCATCACACCCGCCGCCACATTCGACAGCGCCCCCTGCATCGCCAGGCCGATTGCCAGGCCAGCGGCACCAATGGCCGCCACGATGGAGGTGGTCTTGACGCCGAAGGTGTTCAAGACAAACAGCACAGCAAAGGCAAGGACGACATATCGGGCCAGGTTGCCGAGGAAGTGGAACAGGGTCGGGTCTAGTTTGGCATTGGCCTCCCCCAGCGCCACAATCCGCCGCTTGACCCAGCCCGCAACGATGAACCCGGCCAGCAATATAAGCACCGCAGCAACCACGCTTCCCAGCGCCTGCGCCAGGAATTCCAGTGTAACCAGATCCGCGAGCGACTTTCCGTCGTAGATTTCGGTTTGCATCAGGCTGCTGAAGCTATCCATTCCGCTGTTTTCCCTTTGTTGCCAGTCCGTTTGTTCAGCCGGACAAACGCGCAACGGCGGGAAAAGTTCCCTCAAGCCCGCTCTGGCCCTTTCGGCCGGAACCCCTTACATAGCTACGCAACGAACGTGATGGAGCTCTGCGCGATGAGATCGAAAGACGGCCGCACCACCAAGGACGGCATCCGCATTCATGAAGTCGGCGACTATGCCGGCATGCACAAGGCGGGTGCGCTTGCCGCGCGCATTCTGGACGACATCGCAGCGCATGTGTTTCCGGGCCAAACCACCGGCGAAATCGACCGCATCATCACTCGGATGGTCGAGGATGCGGGCGCGGAATCCGCCACCATCGGCTATAAGGGCTATCAGCACGCCAGCTGCATTTCGGTGAATCACGTAGTCTGCCACGGCATCCCCGGCGACAAGAAGCTGAAGGACGGCGACATCCTGAACATCGACGTGACGGTGATTGTCGACGGCTGGTTCGGTGACACATCGCGCATGTTTGTGGCAGGCAAGCTCAGCCGCAAGGCAGAGCGTCTGATCCAGGTCACCCACGATTCGCTGATGAAGGGGATCGAGGCAGTGAAACCCGGCAGCACCTTCGGCGATATCGGCCATGCCATCCAGACCTATGCCGAGGCACAGCGGATGAGCGTGGTGCGCGATTTCTGCGGCCACGGGCTGGGCCAGGTGTTCCACGCACCGCCCAACGTGCTGCACTACGGCCGTCCCGGCACCGGCCCGGTTCTGGAAGAGGGCATGTTCTTCACGATCGAGCCGATGATCAATCTGGGCCGCCCGGAAACCAAGATCCTGGCCGACGAATGGACAGCCGTCACCCGCGACAAGTCGCTGTCGGCGCAGTTCGAGCACTCGATCGGGGTAACCGCAGACGGGGCTGATATTTTCACCCTGTCGCCGGCCGGGAAATTCCACCCGACCTACGGCTGACCGGCAAGGGCCGCGGCGCCCCCCTGCATGCCCGGAGTTTTCCGGACCTGAAGCAAGCGGCTGCGGACGCGGTCCTAGTCCTCGTGTTTCCCGGCCTCCTGCAGCCGCCACAGGGCCAGCAGCAACGTGCCATCCGGCCAGGGTGTAACCGCATCCTGAATGAACAGCGGCGCCCGTGCCGGTTTCGGTTCGGGTCTGGTTCCGGCCTCCGCCAAGGGGGCCGGGAACGGTCTGGGCAATGCCTGTTCCATGCCGGGAACAGTAGCACAAATGCATCAGATCGACAAAAGCGCGGGCACTTCTGCCATATCGCGGAACACTTCCGCCCCCAGCGCCGCAAGCTTTTGACCTCCCCCGTGCGGCGCAAAGCCGAGGCAGCGCATGCCCGCGCGCACCGCGGCGGTGACACCGCTGCCGCTGTCCTCGATCACCAGGCAGTCGCGCGCCTGCACTCCGAAATGGCTGGCAGCCGCGAGAAACAGCCCGGGCTCCGGCTTGGCGACGCCAAGGGAATGGGCCGAAAACATCGCGTGAGGATGAAACCGCCGCCACAGGCCGTTCTGCCCGAGAGTGATACGCATCTTCTCCTCACTGCCGTTGGAGGCGACGCAGACCGGGATGCCCTGCGCATCAAGCCGCGCCAGAAGCTCCGGGATGCCCGGTGTCAGCGGCACCCCTTGCTTCAGCCGTGCATAGGTCTCGGCGTAGACTTCTCCGATCCAGTCCTCCGGCAGGTCGGCCCCAAGGCTGCGGGCCTTTTCCATGACCCCCGCCATGGTGCCGCCGACGAAATACGCCATCGACTGTTCCATCGTCAGGACCAGCCCGTGCCGGGCCAGGTTTTCGACCACCACCTGATTGGAGGCTGGCTCGCTGTCGACCAGCACGCCGTCGCAATCGAAAATCACCAGTTTCGGGGTAGGAAATGTCTTGGGCATGAAGAAGCGCCTTCGCTAAAAATTGCTTTGAGCCACCGGCATAATCGGCATTCAGCCCCCCGGCAAACCCGGCACCGCGGGTTTCCGCCTGCGCAATCACGTGCAGACGCTTTCCTGAAACAGCCCGAAACAAAAATGCAGGGGATCCCCCCTGCATTCTAAAACATTTGCAAATGCCGCTGAACTCAGAACTTGCAGCGTTTTTTCTTGGCCAGGCCCACCAGCACTTCATGGCGCTTGTTGGCAGCTTCCAAGGCTTCATTTGCATTGGCATAGTTGCCGATCACGGCCGGCCAGAACAGGATCACAGCGGCGACATTGGCACCGGATGCGGTCTTGCCCTTCCTGGCCTCGGCGCGGATTTCATCCAACTGGCCCATCTGGGTCTTGATTTCCTCGCAAGTCAGCGAAGAGTCGTCAACGTTGTTGGTGGTCACGACTTCCGGCGAAACACAACCGGACAGAAACAGCGAGCCTGCTGCCAGCAGGCCAAGAAACTTTGCAGTTTTCATATTGGGTCCTTTGAAACCGCCGAAATGGGCGGATTTTTGCCTAAAAACACCGGCTCGCTACACGCAGCTAGTTGAGTTTGCAAATAGAAATTCAAATATTCGGCGAGCAGCGCAATTTTCAGGAGTGACCGTTTTCCTGGCGCCACATCAGGGTGATGTGGGTATCGCCGTACTTCCGGCTGTCTTGCAGCTCAAACCCGTCCGGCGCGTCCATCGGCGCGCTTTCTTCCCAAACCACCAAAGCATCGTCCGCAACCCAGCCGCCGGACACCGCAGCCGCCAGTGCCTTCTCCCCCAGCCCCTTGCCGTATGGCGGGTCGAGGAAGATCAGATCAAACGGCGCATCTGGGTTCTCCCCCAGCTTCAGCGCATCACGGCGCGCGAGTGTGCAGCGGTCTTCCGCCCGGCAGATGGCGATGTTCTTGCGGATCAGCCCGCCCGACACCCGCCCGTCATCGACGAACAGCACTTCTGCCGCGCCGCGCGACAGTGCTTCCAGACCCAGCGCGCCGGTGCCTGCAAACAGGTCCAGCACCCGGGCGCCGGGGATGGCGCCGGTGTGCATCAGAACATTGAACAGGCTTTCGCGCACCCGGTCGGTGGTGGGGCGCAGATGGGCGCCCGCATCGCCCTTGCCCACCGCGGCCAAGGCCCGGCCGCGGTAGTCTCCTGCAATGATCCTCACGCTTTCAGCAGCGGCTTCAGATCGGCTGTCGGGTCCGCGGCGACGGCCTTGTCGGCGGTCTTGCCTGCGTCGATCAGCCTTTTGGCGACCATATAGGCACGCGGGTCGTTCATCGCGTCCACCGCAACCAGCTGGTCGCCCTTGTAATACCAGAAAGAGACCTGGCTGCCTTCGCCCTGGCGGGTGACCACGTTGTCGTACCCGGTGTTCAAGCCCGCGATCTGCAGCTTGACGTCATACTGGTCCGACCAGAACCACGGAGTGGCAATGTAGTCCTTGTCCGCGCCCAGCATGTTCTGCGCCACGACCTCGGCCTGGTCGATGGCATTTGGCACGCTTTCCAGCCGGATCCGGTTGCCTTGAAACGGAAAGGAGGCGCAATCGCCCGCCGCCCAGATAGACGGGTCCGAGGTCCGGCCCTTGGCGTCCGCCTTGATGCCGTTTTCCAGTTCCAGACCGGCCATCTCCGCCAGCTGCGACGAGGGCGTGATGCCGACACCGACCACAACAAAATCCACCTCCAGCGCGTCACCGCCGCTCAGAATGGCGCGGGTGACCTTGCCGCCCTCGCCTTCCAGCCGCTCCAGCCCGACGCCTTCGCGGACATCAACGCCATGGCTGCTGTGCAGGCTGCGGAAGAAGTCAGAGGTCTGCGGTGCAGCCACGCGCTGCAGGATGCGGTCGGCCATTTCGACCAGCGTCACCTGAACACCGCGCTTGGCGCAGACTGCTGCTGCTTCCAGCCCGATGTAGCCGCCGCCGACGATCAGCGCGCGCTTGCCCCCGGTCACATTGGGCGCCATCGCATCCACGTCGGTCAGCCCGCGCACCACGTAAACACCGTCCAGATCGCCGCCAATCGCAGCCGGCAGCCGGCGCGGGTCGGACCCGGTGGTCAGCGCCAGCTGGTCGTAGGAAATCACCTCTTCGCCCAGCGTCACCGTTTTTGCCGCAGGATCAATCGCGGTGACCCGCCGGCCCAGCTTCAGGGTGATATTGTTCTCGGCATAAAAGCTTTCGGGACGCAGGAACAGCCGCTCCAGCTCCATCTCGCCCAGCAAATAGGCCTTGGACAGCGGCGGCCGCTGATAGGGCAGCGCTGCTTCCGCGCCGATCAAGGTGATCTCCCCCTCGAACCCGTCCTTGCGCAGCTTTGCCACCAGCGAGGACCCCGCCTGCCCCGCTCCAATCACGACGATGTGGGACATATTCCCTTGCCTCCCGCAATAGTTCCCGTCACGCTTTCACCGGACCCTATATACGCGGGGCCCCAAAACGCAATCAGGAGAAAGAGGAACGTGCAATGATTTCTGTAGGAGACCAGCTGCCGGACGCTGTACTGACGCGGATAGGAGATAACGGCCCGGAGCAGGTTCAGCTGTCGGACAAGCTGAAGGGGCGCAAAGTCGTGATCTTCGCCGTTCCCGGCGCCTTTACCAGCACCTGCCATTCCGCCCATGTGCCCAGCTTTATCCGCACCAAGGACCAGTTTGCCGCCAAAGGTGTCGATGAAATCATTTGCCTGGCCGGGAATGATCCCTTCGTGATGTCGATCTGGGGCGACAACACCGGTGCCACCGAAGCCGGGATCACCATGCTGTCGGATGCGGAGTGCACCTTTACCGAAGCGATCGAGATGCGGCTGGACGTGCCCTCCGCCGGCCTGATCGGCCGTTCGCTGCGCTATGCAATGCTGGTCGAGGACGGCGAGGTGAAGATCCTCAACAAGGAAGAAAACCCCGGCCAGTGCGAGCTTTCGGCCGGCGAAGGCCTGCTGGAAGCCATGGGCTAAGCCTGAAACACGGTGGCCGCCAGTGCTGGCGGCCGCTCCAACAAGCCCTTAATAATTCGTGAAGAATAAGGTCAGCGCTGCTGCCGGAATGTTTCGCGCGCGAAACAATTGGGCAGGAAAGCTGACCTGTTTTCAGGCCGCATGGATCACTCCTGCGGCTCGCCGAACAGCCCGTCCATCTTGCGCGCCAGCTTGGCGTCCTGGGCGCTGATCCCGTCCACGTCATGGGTGGTCAGCACCACCGTCACCCGGTTGTAAACATTGCTCCACTCCGGGTGGTGGTTCCATTTCTCGGCCCAGATCGCGGCGCGGGTCATCCAGCCGAAGGCATCGGCGAAATTTTTGAACTTGAAAGTCTTGGTGATGGCATCGCGGCCTTCCACCATTTCCCAGCCGGTGGCGAACAGCGGCTCAAGCAGCGGGCCGCGGGTGGCGTCGGAGAGTTTTTCCGTCATTCTTGCTCCTCCACATGGGCTTTGCGGAACGGGCCGTAATCGGTCAGGATTTCAATCTCTTCCTCGGTAGCCGCCCGTTCAGCTTCGAGGTAGCGCCCGACGGCCCCGGCAAACCCGGGATCGCCGATCCAGTGCAAGCTGTGGGTCTGGCACGGCATGTAGCCGCGCGCAAGCTTGTGCTCACCCTGTGCGCCGGCTTCCGCCCGGTCAAGGCCCAGGGCAATCGCCAGCTCTATGGCCTGATAATAGCACAGCTCGAAGTGCAGGCAGGGGTGCTGTTCAACGCAGCCCCAATACCGGCCGTAAAGCGTTTTCCGGCCAATAAAATTCAGCGCACCCGCCACGTAGCGCCCGTTGCGCCCGGCCAGAATCAGCGCAATGTCGTCGGCCATCGTCCTGTGCGCGATGTCGAAGAACTGCCGGGTCAGATAGGGCGAGCCCCATTTGCGCGCGCCGGTGTCCTGGTAGAAGTCCCAGAAAGCATCCCAATGCTCGGGACGCAGATCTTCGCCCTGATAGACGCGGATCTCCCCGCCAAAGCACTGCGCCTGCATCCGCTCCTTGCGGATGTTCTTGCGCTTGCGCGAGGACAGCGCCCGCATGAAGGCCTCGAAATCCGCATAGCCATCGTTCTGCCAGTGGAACTGCTGCGTGGTGCGCAGCATCAGCCCCATCTCCTCGCCCAGCCGCGCCTCGTCCTGGGTGCAGAACGTCACATGCAGCGACGACAGGTTGTTGTCCGCGGCCAGTTGCACGGCGCCCTGCAAAAGCGCCGAATGGCCGATGCCATCGAAGCCGGGCCGCACCAGGAACCGCCGCCCGGTGGCTGGGGTGAAGGGCACCGCGATCTGCAGCTTGGGGTAATAATGGCCGCCGGCCTGCTCATAAGCGTGGGCCCAGTTGTGGTCGAAGATGTATTCCCCCTGGCTGTGCCCCTTTGCGTAAAGCGGCGCGCAGGCGATCAGGCGGCCCTCCTGATAGGCGGTCAGATACTGCGGCTGCCAGCCGGTGCCCGGCCCGACCGAACCGCTTTCTTCCAGCGCGTTCAGAAACCGGTGAGTGGTGAAGGGATCCAGCGGGCGGCCGCCATCCGCTGCCTCGGGGCATGCGCAGGCATCCCAGTCCTCTGCCGTGATCTGCGACAGCGACGAAAGCACTCGAATGTCGATTTGCGCCTGAGCCATGCAATTCCTCCGCACCGCTTCAAAGATGTGGGGTGCGGTCCAGCGCGATCAAGATGTTAGCGGCGAAAGGTAGCGTTCAAACGTGACATTGTCTGCAAAGGCCCGTGCCGCGGTTTCCTCCGCAGCGGACCTGATGGTCCAGCACAGCACCGGCACCCCGCTGTTGCGCAGCGCCTGCACCCGCGGCCGGACAAGATCCGCGGCCTCGTGGCTGATGAAGCTGGAGCCGCTTCGTTGGAAGTCAGGGATGCCGCGCAGATCGTCGCAAACCGCCTCGGGAAGTTCCTGCCAGTCCGCCGGGTCATAAGCACTGGTGGTGATGCCGCGCGCGGTGTCCGGTGCCAGCCTGGCCAGCTCCGCCACGGAGTTCGGATTGAAGGACATCAGGGCCACAGGGCCGGCGTAGCCTTGCAGCGCGTCCACGGCAGCCCGTTCCAGAACTCCGTCCGTAACACCCATTTCCCCGTGCTGGTCCTTCAGCTCGATCAGCAACGGCACCTGGCCGGCAACCAGCTCCAGCACGTCTGCCAGGTCCGGGATTCCTTCGCCGTCACCGCCCCTGAGCGGAATGGCGCGAAGTTCCTCACGGGTTCTTTCCCTGACCGGACCGGAGCCTTCGGCGAGCCGGTCCAGATCATAGTCATGAAAGACCATGGCGCAGCCGTCCTCGGACAGCTGCAGGTCTATTTCGATCCCGTAGCCTGCCGCCATTGCTGCGCGGATGGCAGCGCGGCTGTTCTCCGGGCGCCGGTCCGCAACATCGTGCAGCGCGCGGTGGGCCAGCGGAACAGTCAGGAATGCGGCAGGCAGGGTCGGCGTCATCTGATCTGGAACACGCCGTCGATTTCAACCGCTACGCCCAGCGGCAGCGAGGGCGAGCTGACGGCAGAACGCGCGTGGCGGCCAATGTCGCCCAGCGCTTCGACCAGGAAGTCGGAGGCCCCGTTCACCACCTGCGGCTGCTGCGTGAAGTCAGCGTTCGAGTTGACAAAAGCGCCCAGCTTCACGACGCGGACCAGCCGCTCCAGGTCGCCGCCGCAGGCTGCCTTGAGCTGTGCCAGCAGTGCGATCGCGCAGCGTTTTGCTGCGGCCTGGCCGGCTTCGACGTCCATATCTGCACCCAGGGTGCCGGTGATCAGTCCATTCTCATCCGCCGAAATCTGGCCGGAGATATAGACCATGTCGCCTGCGACGACATAAGGCACGTAGTTGGCCGCCGGTGCCGGCGCGTCAGGCAGGGTCACGCCCAGCTCTTTCAGTTTAGCTTCAATGCTCATGGCGCATTCCTTCCGAGTCTTATCTGGCCGGGACGCTACCCGCAGCAGCAGGTTTCGGAAAGGGAAAATGCGAAGTCCCGGCGCGGCAATCCGCCCTTCCTAGGCGGCGGCCAAGCCGGAAGCATCTGCGAATGGCAGCCCCGTCAGCTTTCCCGGAAAGCCTTGTTGAAATAGTCGGTGAGCGGTTTGACGAGATAGGCCAGCGGCGAGCGGTCGGCGGTGCGGATATAGCTCTCCACCGGCATGCCCGGAATCAGAACCGTGCCCGCCGGCAAGCGCCCCTGCTCGCCCGGGTTCAGCTCAATCTCAGCCCTGTAATAGGAAATGCCGCTTCCCTGATCCTCGAACGCGTCTGCCGAGACCTGGGTCACATGGCCGAACAGCTCCGGCGTCGAGCGCTGGTCCAGAGCCGAGAACCGCAGCGTCACCTCCTGGCCGGTGAACAACTGGTCGATGTCTGTGGGGGCCACCTGCGCCGCGATCACCAGCGGCCGGTCCTGCGGCACCAGGTAGAGTACCGGATCGGCCGGCCGGATCACCGAGCGCGGGGTCTGCACCTGCAGCCCGTAAACCACACCCGAGACCGGTGCCGTGATATCGAGCCGCGCCAGCCTCTGCCGCAGCGAGCGGCGGGTCTCGGCCAGTTCCAGTTCCTGGTAGCGCAGGTCGCGCAGCCGGGTTATCGCCTCCTCGCGCTGACCCGTGCCCAGCTTCAATATCTCGATGTCGATCTCGGTGATCCGCCCCTCCGCCTGCGCCTCGGCAGCCACCAGTTCGCCGAGCTGCCCGTCCAGGCTGGCCTGGGTTCGGCGCAGGTTCAGCACCGTGGCAGCCTGTGCCAGGCCGCGGTCCAGAAGCGATTGCTGGTTGCCCAGCTCCTCGCCGATCAGGTCCAGCTGCACCTTCAGCGACGTCTGCTGCGCCTGGATGCCGCGGATCTGCTCCTCGATCTGAACCCGGCGTTTTTCCAGCTGATCTATTTCCCGGGCCGTGGTTTCCCTGCGCGCATGGAACAGGCGCCGCTGTCCTTCCACCAGGTCCTTGACCTCGGGCTGGGTTTCGGCCGCTTTCAGCAGTTCCGGATCAAAGGTGATCTCCGCGGCCTCGTCGCGCTCCGCCTCCAGCCGGCCGCGGCGTGCCATAAGCTCAAACAGCTGGCCTTCGACGATCACCAGCTGCGAGGTCAGCTCAGTGGCGTCCAGCCGGATCAGCGTATCGCCCTCCTGAACCATGTCGCCTTCGTCCACCAGGATTTCCGCAACGATTCCGCCGTCCAGGTGCTGCACCACCTGCCGGTTGCGGTCTACTTCGATCCGCCCCGTTGCCACCACCGCGCCGGAGATCGATGACAACACCGACCAGGAACCGAAGCCGCCCACCAGAACCGCCAGGGTTATCAGGCCGATGATCAGCGGACGCCGTGCGGGCCAGTTGTTCTCCACGCTCATCGCACACCTCCCGCGCCCGTGGCCTGGCGGATGTTCTGATGGTTGGCAACCATCTCCTGCAGCACCTTGTCCTTGGGCCCGAAGGCAGTCTGGGTCCCCTTGTCGATGACCAAAAGCATGTCGCACTCCTGAATCGCAGCCGGGCGGTGCGCCATGATCAGCACCGAGCGGCCCTCCGCCTTGATCTGCTTGATCGCCTGGTTGAGTGCAATCGAGCCTTCATTGTCGAGGTTTGAGTTCGGCTCATCCAGGATCACGATCACCGGATCGTCGAACAGGGCCCGTGCCAGCCCGACCCGCTGCATCTGCCCGCCGGACAGCCGCCCGCCAGTGGCGTTGACGCGGGTGTCATATCCTTCCGGAAGCTTCAGGATCATCTCATGCGCGGCGGCCTTGCGGGCGGCCTCCACAACTTTCTCGGCGTCGGGCTGCTGATCGAGGCGCGCGATGTTCTGGGCGATGGTGCCGTCAAAAACCTGCACCCGCTGCGGCAGGTAGCCGATATGGCCGCCCAGCACATCCGGCGCGTACTGGTCCAGCGAGGCACCGTCCAGCCGGACGGTGCCGGCTGCGGGCCGCCACACGCCGGTCAAGGCACGGGCCAGCGTCGACTTTCCCGACCCCGACGGCCCGATCACCCCGATCGCCTGCCCCGGCTGCACACGGAAATTCACATTGCGCAAGAGCGGCGTGTTGCTGCCCGGCGGCACCACCGCCAAACCTTGCACTTCCAGCAGCGCCTTCGGCTTGGGCAGCGCCGTGCGCGCCTCTTCTTCGGGCACCTTGTCCAGCAGCTCGGCCAGATTATGCCAGCCTTTCATCGCCCGCTGCACCACCGCCCATTGGCCCAGCCCCAGCTCAATCGGCGCCAGCGCGCGGCCCATCAGGATCGAACCGGCGATCATCGCGCCGGGTGTCACTTCGTTCTGCAGCACCAGATAGGCACCCAGACCCAGCATCGCTGACTGCAGGAAGAGCCGCAGCGTCTTGGTCAGCGTGGTGAAGCCGCCGCCGGTGTCATTGGCTGCGACACTGTCGGTCAACGCTGCATCGCGGGCCTGTTTCCAGCGCTCGAACGAAGCGCCGCGCATGCCCATCGACTGGATCATCTCCGCTTCGTTGCGGATTTCCTCCGACATCAGGTTGGCCTTGTGGCCGGTCATGCCCGCCTTCTGCTGCGGCAGCCGCGTGAACATCTGGTTCAACAGGGCAATTATCACCAGCACCGCACCGCCTCCCAGCGCCAGCAGGCCCAGCCAGGGGTGAAACAACGCGATTCCCGCCAGGAACACCGGCGTCCAGGGCAGGTCGAAAGCGGCGGTCAGCACCGGAGAAGCGATCAGACGCTGCACCGATTCCAGATCGCTGAGCCCGGTTTGCGCCACCGGATCCTGCGCCACCGCCGAACGGCGGATCATCGCATCGAACACCCGCTTGTCCAGCGTCGCCTGGAGCCGCGCCCCCACCCTGGCCATGATCCGGCCGCGGGCGTAATCCAGCAGCCCCATCATGCCATAGAGAAACACCACCAGCAGCGACAGCGCCAGCAGTGTCGCCTCCGAGCGGCTGCCAAGCACCCGGTCATAGACCTGCATCATGTAAAGCGGGCCGGTCAGCATCAGCAAATTCACGAAGAAACTGAATACACCGGTGAACCAGTACAGGCCGCGGCTCTGCCGCCGCACCCGCCGCAGTTCCTCGTACCCGTTTTTGTAAAGGCTTTTATTCATGGTCAGACTGCAATAGTGGTTCGATGGCTTCAGGTCAGGGCTGGAATTGTACCAGTTGTGGCACAAGCTGGTAAAAAAATGTAATCAGACTGGAAAACGGCTAGAGAACCCTTATTTGCCCCCCGACGCGCCCATTCCAGTACCAATTGGACACTTATCCGAATGCCCTTGATGTTGCGACCGCTTAAATTTGTACCTGCGCTGATTTTGGCCGCTTTTGCCGCTGGCTGCGCCACTCAGGACCCGGTCGCACGCGCCTCCGGAGAAGTGTTCGACCCCTATGAGCGGACCAACCGCACCATTCACGCCTTCAACCGCGGTGTCGATCGGCTCGCCTTCCGCCCCGCCTCCAAGGGGTATGTGGCGATTGTACCGGCGCCGATGGTGACCAGCTTCTCGTATTTTGCCGAAAACCTGTCGATGCCGGGCCAGATGGTCAACGCATTGCTGCAAGGCGACCTCAAGACGGCGGGCAATGCGTTTTCGCGCTTTGTGATCAACTCGACAGTGGGCTTTGCCGGCCTCGCCGATCCGGCCTCTGAATTCAAGGTGCCGGCGGTGAACACCGATTTCGGCGAGACCCTGCACAAATGGGGCGTCGGTGAAGGCGCCTATGTCGAACTGCCGCTGCTCGGCCCCTCGACCAGCCGCGACGCGGTGGGGGTTGCCGTCGATTTCTTCACCAACCCGCTGGGATATGCCGAGCAGAATACTGCCGACAATATCACCATCTACGCCGAGATCGTGCGCCGCATGGGCGATCGTGGCAACTATTCCGACACGATCGACTCGATTCTCTACGAGAGCGCCGACAGCTATGCGCAATCGCGCCTGATCTACCTGCAGAACCGCCGGTTCGAGCTGGGGGATGGCGCCGAGATCAAGGAAATCGACCCGTACGAACTGAACACCGAAGGATTCTGATGATGGACCGCCGCAAATTCCTGACCGGCCTCGGCGCCGGTGCTGCCGCGCTGATTGCTGCGCCCCAGGCCCTGTGGGCACTGACCGAAAACAGCGCCAGCACACTGATCAACAGCCTGGTTGCCGACATCAACCGGGTGATCGACTCCGGCAAGGGCGAAAGCGCCATGTTCCGCGAATTCGAGCGGATCTTCCAGCGTTACAGCGACACCTCCTATATCGCGGCCTATGCGCTGGGGGCAGACGGGCGCCGGGCATCCGCGGCTCAGAAGAAAGCCTTCTCCAAGGCCTTCCAGGGTTATATCTCGCGCAAGTACGGCAAACGCTTCCGCGAATTCATCGGCGGCAAGCTGGAGGTCAAGGGCGTCAAGAAGGTGAAGAAATGGTACGAGGTGAGCACCATTGCCTACCTCAAGGGCCAGTCGCCGTTCGAGGTCACCTTCCTGGTGTCCGACCGGTCGGGCCGCGACCTGTTCTTCAACATGTTCATCGAAGGCGTGAACCTCCTGCTGACCGAACGCACCGAGATCGGCGCGATCCTGGACAGCAAGAAGGGCGACATCGACGCCCTGATCGCAGAGCTGGAACGGCTGAGCTGAACCGGCTCCGCTACCGTAATCGAGAAAGGCTCCCTGCGGGGAGCCTTTTTCTTTGCCGCCTGCCTCTCGCCGCGCTGTTTCAGCTGCGGCGCGCTCTGCCCCCCCCGCCGTTGCAGCATCAGGAGCAGTAGCGCCCTGCCGTACAAGGCAGAGACGCTTTGGCTGCGGCCCGGTCAGTGGCCGAGAATGTCACGCAGGATATTGTCAACCGCACGGCCCAGTTCCTGGCCGAGGTTCGGCCCCTGGCGGCGGCGTCGCTCGCGGCGCGGCTCCTGCGGCGGCGGGGCTATCGGCGCCGGTTCCAGCATCGGCAGCGGCTTCGGCTCCAACCCCTCGTGCACCCGCACCATGGTCTCACGCCAGATCTCGGCAGGCAGGCCGCCGCCGGTCACCCCCGAAAGCGGTGTGTTGTCGTCATAGCCCATCCAGACGCCGGCCACATAATCGGCGGTGAAGCCGATGAACCAGGCATCCTTGGCGGCCGAGGTGGTGCCGGACTTGCCCGCGGCCTGCCAGCCCGGGATCTGCGCCCGCTGGCCGGTGCCGCCGGAAATAACCTTCTCCATCATCCAGACCAGCTGCTGTGCCGCCTCGGGGCGGATCACCCGCTCTCCCATGCCGCCGCTGGCCCCCATCAGCGCCTCGCTGTCTTCGACCAGCTTCAGCTCTGTCACGCCATAGGGCGTCACCGAGGAGCCGCCATTGAGGATGCCCGCATAGGCCCCGGTCATCTCCAGCAGCGTGCTTTCCGACGCCCCCAGCGCCAGAGACGGCCCTGCCGCCAGGTCGCTGTCGATGCCGAAATCGCGGGCCACCCTGCTCACCTTGTCGCGGCCCACAGCCTCCGAAATTTTCACCGCGGGCACGTTCAGTGAGTCGCGCAACGCCCGGGCCAGGGTCACTTCACCGTAGAATTTGCGGGTGTAATTGTCCGGACACCATTGGCCGGAGCCGGGGATATTCATGCAGTATTTCGCATCCAGCACCCGGTCATAGGGCGAATAGCCGAGCTCCAGCGCGGTGGCATAGACAAAGGGCTTGAACGCCGACCCGGTCTGCCGCTTGGCCTGGGTCGCCCGGTTGAACACGCCCGATACCCGGGTCTTGCGCCCGCCCACCATGGCGCGCACCGCGCCGTCGGCGCTCATCACCACAATCGCGGCCTGGGCCTTAGAGCCTTCGCGGACCTTGTTTTCGAAGACGTATTTCAGCGCTTCTTCGGCAGCGCGCTGCAGGCGCTGATCCATGGTGGAGCGGATCACCACGTCTTCGGTGGTCTGATCGCCCAGGAAGTCCGGAATGCTGTCCATCACCCAGTCAGCAAAATAGCCGCCTGCCCGCGCCGCCGCAGCTTCGCTCAGCTCTGCCGGATTGTCCTGGTACTTCTGCATCGCAGCGGTCGTCAGGTAGCCCTGCTCCTGCATCAGCCGAAGCACTGTGGCCGCCCGGTCCTGCGAACGCTGCAGATTGTTGGTGGGAGCCAGCGTCGAGGGCGCGGTCAGCAGGCCCGCCAGCATCGCGCCTTCGGCCGGGTTCAGCTGGTTCGCCGACTTGCCGAAATAGCGCTGCGCGGCAGCCTCCGCCCCGTATGCGCCGCCGCCCATATAGGCGCGGTTCATGTAGATCGAGAGTATCTCATCCTTGCTGTATTTAGCTTCCATCGCCAGGGCAAAGATTGCCTCGGTCCCCTTGCGCCAAAGCGAACCCTTGCGGCAGTCGGCCTCATAGGCGCTTTCGCTTTTCCACTCGGCCGGATCATAGACCTTGCCAAGGCAGAGGAGTTTCGCGGCCTGCTGGGTGATTGTGGAGCCGCCGTGGCCGGACAGCGGCCCCCGGCCTTCGCTCAGATTGATGCGGATGGCACTGGCCACGCCGCGCGGCGAAATCCCGAGGTGGTGGTAGAACCGCTTGTCCTCGGTTGCGACGATGGCGTTCTTCAGGTGCGGCGAAACAGTGTCCGCGGTCACCACGCCGCCGAACTGGTCGCCGCGCCAGGCAAAAACCTCGCCCTCGCGGTCCAGAATGGTGACGGACCCGCGGGCGCGGCCGTCCAGATAGGCCGAAACATCCGGCAGGCGGGCATACTGAAAGGCGACCGCAAGGCCGACCAGCCCGCATACCACCATGCCGACACGCCAGGTAAAGCCCCAGGCCAGCCGGAACACAAAGGCAAAGGGTGCCAGCAGCCAGCCGATCACGCCGCGTTTCCTGCGCACCGGCCGGGCGCGAGCCTTCTTGCGGCCGAACAGCCGTCCCAGCAGCCCCGGCGCCTTGGCCTTGGGTGCGGATTTCCTGCGTGCAGGTTTCTTGGCGGCAGGTTTGCCCCTGCCGACCGCGGAATAGCGTTTCTCTGCCACCAAAGGCCTACGCCCGGATCCTTGTGCCATCGTCTGTTCCTGCCCGGTTTGCCCGTTGTCCGGGGACCATATCCTGCCCGCGCCGGATTGTAGAGGGGGCAGAATCCGGACCTTTCCCCCTTTTCCAGATGGCCAGTTTTTAAGCGATCCGCACAAAAGGCGCAAAATTATTGTGCGGCCGCAGAAAGACGCGCGGAAACTTGCTGCCTTCTGCTTTGCACGACTCGGCACAGCGATTTTGCTGCAAGTGCACAATGCATCGGCATGGGGCCGGGGCAGCGCGAAACCTAAGGGATGCAGAGATGAAAATGATCATAGCCGCCATCAAGCCCTTCAAGCTGGACGAGGTCCGCGAGGCGCTGACCGGTCTTGGCGTGAGCGGGCTGATGGTCACCGAAATCAAGGGCTTCGGCGCCCAGGCCGGCCACACCGAAATCTACCGCGGCGCCGAATACGAAGTGAACTTCGTGCCGAAACTGAAGCTGGAACTGGTGGTGCCCGCCGATCAGGCCGAGGCGGCCGTCAGCGCCATCGCCGAGACCGCCCGCACCGGCAAGATCGGCGACGGCAAGATTTTTGTTCTGGATGTGGAACAGGCCCTGCGGGTGCGCACCGGTGAAACCAACCTCGAGGCGCTGTAAGCGCGCCCGGCATGGAGGAAAGACTTATGAAGACCCTGAAACTCCCTCTTGCGGCCCTGGCGCTGAGCGCGCTGCCGGGCCTGGCGCTGGCCCAGGACGGCCCGGCGCCGGGTGTGAACCCCGCGACCGACACCGTGTTCATCCTGAACTCGCTGCTGTTCCTGATCGGCGGCTGCCTGGTGTTCTGGATGGCCGCGGGCTTTGCCATGCTGGAGGCAGGCCTGGTGCGCTCCAAGAACGTGACCATGCAGCTGACCAAGAATATGGCGCTGTTTTCGCTGGCGGCGGTGTTCTACTGGCTGATCGGCTACAACCTGATGTACCCGCTGGGCAACTGGGCTGTTGATGGCGTGCTGTCCGGCGTCTTCGGCCCCGGCGTGCTGGAGGCGGTGGGCATCACTGCCGACGCGGCAGATGATTATTCCTATGCCTCCACCGGCTCGGATTTCTTCTTTCAGCTGATGTTCTGCGCCGCCACCGCATCGATCGTGTCGGGCACCCTGGCCGAGCGCATCAAGCTGTGGCCCTTCCTGATATTCACCATCATTCTGACGGCCGTGATCTACCCGTTCCAGGCCAGCTGGAAATGGGGCGGCGGCTTCCTGGACCAGATGGGGTTCCTGGATTTCGCAGGCTCGACCGTGGTGCATTCGGTGGGCGGCTGGGCCGCGCTGACCGGCGCGCTGATCCTGGGTCCGCGCATCGGCAAGTACAAGGACGGTAAAACCATCCCGATGCCCGGCTCCAACCTGGCGCTGGCCACCCTCGGCACCTTCATCCTGTGGATGGGCTGGTTCGGCTTCAACGGCGGCTCGCAGCTGGCGATGGGCTCGATCGGCGACGTTGCCGACATCTCCCGCATCTTTGCCAACACCAACGCCGCTGCGGCAGGCGGCGCCGTGGCCGCGCTGGTGCTGACCCAGCTCTTGTTCCGCAAGCCCGATCTGACCATGATCCTGAACGGCGCGCTGGCCGGCCTGGTGGCAATCACCGCGGAACCGCTGACCCCGGGTCTGGGCCTGTCCACCCTGATCGGTGCCATCGGCGGCGTGATCGTGGTCTTCGCAGTACCGTTCCTGGACAAGCTGCGGATCGACGACGTGGTTGGCGCCATCCCGGTCCACCTGATCTGCGGCATCTGGGGCACCGTGGCCGTGGTTCTGTCCAACCCCGAGGCAAGCCTGCTGACCCAGCTGACCGGCATCGCCGTTGTGGGCGTGTTTACCGTCGCGGCCTCGGCCGTGGTCTGGATCATCCTGCGCACCACCCTGGGCATCCGGGTTGAGGAAGAGGACGAGGTCAACGGGCTCGACATGGCCGAGCTCGGCATGGAAGCCTATCCCGAGTTCTCGCCCAGCTGATCCCGGCCCGCCTGCCGAACTGCGGAAACACGGCCCCTCGGGGCCGTGTTTTACGTTTCTCCGGACCGGCCGCGGAGCAGGTCCGCTTTCTCACCAAACGCCTGGCAATCTGTGCTATACTTTTACGCTCTAATCACGGGACAAAGGATATTGAAATGACGATATTCCGTGTGAATGCCGACCGCGATATGGCCGAGGTCGTGAAGAAGGGCCCGAAACGCATCAAAGACAAAGACCTTGAGAAGGCGCTCAAGGAATTCAGGGATCTCGACAAGTGGCGCAGCGCGCTGGATGACCTGAAGTACCTGTCGGACCTGAACGTTAAGCGTGCACGCACCGTCTATTCGATTTGCGATAAGCGATTGAAGGACAAGGGGCTGTCAAAGGATGACAAGGGAGAACTCCTGTTCATCCGTAAGAAAGCCTATGAATTCACGATGTCGATGAAGAAGCTTGGCTTCGTCTGACCGTCTTTTGCCGCATCCGGCGCACAGGCAAGCGCGCCCGCAATGGGGCGCGTTTCCAGAATAGCCCGCTTGAGAAAGCCTCGGGACGGGCGTTTGCGCCTGATGTCAGCTTTGGGGCACCGCGATCACCTTGGAGGCGGCCATCTGGTCACGGTAATCCTGGCGGTCTGCGGCTCGATCCAGGTGATCCTCCACCACGTCCCACACGCCGGCATCCACGGCTGCGTCCCGGCGGCCTTCACGGCGGTCGGCGCGGCTTTCAATGCGGTCGATGACTTCACCGTTCGCGGCGAAAGCAGGCGCCGCCAGCGGCAGCACAACGGCGGCGGACAGAATCAGGGCGAGAACAGATTTTGCGAGGGTCATTTCAGGTTTCCTAGGCTGTGTTACTGGTGACTTCCGCAGGCTCGAACGCAGGCCATTGCCGCTTCCGTCGCCCGCCCCCGCATTCCCTGACGCCGCCTTCCGGCATGGCAATCTACCCTCCACCGGCAGATCTCCCCTCACCGTGCAGGAGGTGCCACGCCCAAGCCCGAAAGGGTCTTGGTGCAGCCAAGACACACCGCCAGGCGCGGGTGCCTTGATTTTGACGAGACCGCAGCCAGAGGCAAATCACGCAATAGTCCTGGATAGCCTCCCGCCAAAAAAAACGCGCCCGTTTCGCGGGCGCGTTTCTGCTTTTTTTGTAAGGCCGCTCAGACCCCGGCGTCAACAATCGCCTTGGCCAGCACCGGCACGGTCTGCGCGTTAAGGCCCGCGATATTCAGGCGGCTGTCGCCGACCATGTAGATGCCATTGTCGACCCGCATCTTCTCGACCAGCTCCGGCGTGGTGCCGAGGAGCGAGAACATGCCGCGGTGCTGGGCGATGAAGCCGAACCGGTCGGAACCGGTCAGCCGCTGAAGTTCATCCGCCAGCTGCTGGCGCAGGCCCAGCATGCCCAGGCGCACCTCTTCCAGCTCTGCCGCCCAGTCGGCGCGCAGGGCATCATCGTTCAGGATCATGGTGACCAGACGGGCGCCGTGGTCCGGCGGGAAGGAATAGTTCTGGCGGTTCAGGAAGGCCAGCGTGCCCTGGTTCAGCGCCTGTGCCGAGGCATCGTTGGTCACTGCCATCAAGAGGCCGGTGCGCTCACGGTAGATGCCGAAGTTCTTGGAGCAGCTGGCCGCGATCAGCGTCTCGGGGCAGCTGGAAGCCACCAGGCGCACGCCCAGCGCATCCTCTTCCAGGCCGTCGCCAAAGCCCTGATAGGCGATGTCGATCATCGGGATCAGGCCGCGCTCGTTCAAGAGCGCGATGACCTCTTTCCACTGCACCTCATTCAGGTTGGCGCCGGTCGGGTTGTGGCAGCAGCCGTGCAGCAGCACCACGTCGCCCTTTTGCGCGCCCTTCAGGTCTTCCATCATGCCGTCAAAGTTCACGCCGCGGGTGTCGCGGTCAAAGTAACGGTAGACGACGGTTTCGATGCCGACATATTTCAGGATTGACACGTGGTTCGGCCAGGTCGGGTCCGACACGAAGACGCGCGCCTTGGGGTTGGCCATCCTGATCAGCTCAAACGCCTGGCGCACCGCACCGGTGCCGCCGGGTGTCGCCGCCGCCGCGATGTTCTCACGCGCAACCGCGTCACCCAGGATAAGCTTGATCATCGCGTCCGAATAAGCCGGGTCACCGGCCAGGCCGACATAGGATTTGCTGGTCTGCTCTTCCCACAGCTTGTGCTCCGCCGCCTTGATCGCGCGCATCACCGGCGTGACCCCCTCAGCGTTCTTGTAGACGCCGACGCCAAGGTCGATCTTGTCCGCGCGCGGGTCGTCGCGGTACATTTGCATCAGCGCCAGGATCTTGTCGGCGGGCTGGGGTTTCAGGGTCTCGAACATCAGTTCTCTCCGGTAGCAACGGGAAGGGTCGGGAAGGCACCCCATTCCACCCAGGACCCGTCATAAAGCGCATGGTCGGTCTTGCCGATACGCTCCAGGGCGAGGCTGAGGATGGCGGCAGTAACGCCCGATCCGCAGGAAGTAATTGCAGGTTTGTTCAGATCGACGCCGGCGGCCTCAAAGGCGGCGCGGATGCCGTCGGCATCCTTCATGGTGCCATCGGCGTTCAGCACCTGGCCAAAGGGCACATTGCGGGAGCCTGGAATGTGGCCCGCGCGCAGACCTTCGCGCGGCTCCGGCGCGTCGCCGCGGAAGCGCTCGGCAGAACGGGCGTCGATGATTTCGTGGTCGCCCAGCTTGGCAGCGGCGGAAACCTGGGTCACGTCGCGCACCATGTGGTTCTGCACCCGCACCGTCATGTGGCGGTCGCGGATCACCGGCGGCAGATCCTCGACCGGGCGGCCCTCGGCCTGCCATTTCGGGAAGCCGCCGTCCAGAACCGCGATATTGGTCTGCCCCATCAGCCGGAACAGCCACCAGACGCGGGCAGCAGAGAACAGGCCTGCGCCGTCGTAGACCACCACCTGGTGGCCGTCGCCGACCCCCATCGCCCGCAGCTTGGACATGAATTTCTCGACCGGAGGCACCATGTGCGGCAGGTCGGAACGGTTATCGGAGATTTCGTCGATATCAAAGAACCGCCCGCCGGGGATATGGGCGGCCTCATACTCGGCCTTGGCGTCACGTTCCTGCTGCGGCAGATACCATGAGGCGTCCAGCACCCGCAGATCCGGATCCTTCAGATGGGCCGCAAGCCAATCGGTTGAAACAAGGGTTTTTGGGTCGTCGAGCATCGAAGCCTCTCCCTGTGTGCGCCTGCGCCATGCCTACAGCCGCCATGCGGGAGTCGCAAGGGAAGGTGGTGTATTGACGCAATTATCTGTCGCAAATCCGCGATCGGAGGCATTGCCGCGGGCGCAGTCAGCCGACCGTGCGCAGGACCGGTCCGGCGCGGGGCGCGGTTTCGGCGCCGCTGCAAGGGAACCGCCGTGCGAATGCAAGGCCAGCGCGGATCACCTGCGGGTCCATCCGGCCCAGAGCCGCGTCCGCAACGGCTTGCCGCGCGGCCGGGGTCTGATCACGGCGCATGTAATGGATCATCTGCAAAAGCGCCTGCTCATCCGCCGTCAGGCATTCGCGGGTCTCAAGACAAAGCGCGTCATGGCTGTTCAGACGTTCCGGGCGCACGTCCTCCAATGCGCGGATGATTTTAAACAGCGCATACGCCACGGCCAGCCCGTAAGTCTCCCCCCAGCGCTCCGCAGCCGTATGAAAGGCATGCTGCCAGCCCTGTCCGCCGGGCCGGCGCAAGCCTGCCAGAAAATGGCGCAGGAGCGGCAGCAGCCCGGCTTCAAAATCATCGAGGCCCAATGCGGCAAACGGTTCCGCCGTGCCGGCCGGCTGCGGGCCGACGGTTGCCTGAGCCGCTGTTTCTGATTGGGTAAATACCATTTGATGCCATCCTTTTCCGGTCCCGGGATCACTCCTGCCGGGCCTGACTCGGATGCCGAATCTGCTGGGTCGCGCCTTTTCTGACTGAAACAATAAGTTATTACAGCCGCCCGCGCAAAACGCTTGTACCGCGACTGGCCGGCTGTTTTCGCAAGCAGCAGAAAACCGATTAGCGGGCGTCCTTCAGGAGGCGCTGTTTCTGGCGGCCCCAGTCGCGCTTGGCCTGGGTTTCGCGCTTGTCATGCAGCTTCTTGCCCTTGGCGATGCCCAGCTTGATCTTGGCGCGGCCCTTGTGGTTGAAATAGATCACCAGCGGCACAAGGGTCATGCCCTTCCGCTGGGTCAGGTTCCACAAGTCCGACAGTTCTTTGCGCGACACCAAGAGCTTGCGGCGGCGGCGCTCCTCATGCTTGAACACCTTGGCCTGCGCGTAAGGCGGGATGTAGGAGTTCACCAGCCACAGCTCTCCCTCCTCCACCGCGGCGTAGGAATCGGCGATGTTGGTGCCGTTGCCGCGCAGCGCCTTGACCTCGGACCCCTCCAGCACGATGCCGCATTCGATATCGTCCTCGATCGCGTAATCGAAGCGCGCCCGCCGGTTTTCGGCGATCACCTTGTAGTTCGGGTCTGATGTCTGCTTCTTCTTGGCCATGGGCGGCAGATGTAAGGCCGCGCGGCGGCGGGCGCAAGATGGCGCTCACACCTTGTGGCTGCGCAGCAGCGTGAAAACACCGCTGCCGACGATAACCGCGCTGCCGATCAGGGTCAGCGCATCGGGGCGTTCGCCGAACACCAGCACTCCCAGCACCATGGCAAACACCAGCCGGGTGTAGCGGAACGGCGCAATGACGGAGATCTCGCCCGCCCGCATCGCGCCCGACAAGGCGTTATAGGCGATCACCCCGATCACCGTCGCCGCCCCGATATCCAGCCAGTTGCGCGGGGCCGGCCAGACCGCGCCGCCGGTCCAGCCCAGCGCAATCGCCCCGGCGACCACCAGCATGGCGAATCCCAGGAAGCCCAGCTGGTTGTTGCTCATGTTCCTGGGAGCCGCGCGGGTGGCCAGATCGCGGCCCGCGAACCCGAGCGTGCCCGCAACTGCAAACAAGGAGGCCGGTTCGAACCCACCGAGGCCCGGGCGCAGGATTAAGAGCACCCCGGCAAAGCCCAGCCCGATTGCCAGCCAGCGCCGCCAGCCGACAATTTCACCAAAGAAAACCACCGCGCCAGCGGCCACCACCAGGGGCGTCGCCTGCAGGATGGCCGAGGCCGAGGACAAGGGCGTCAGCGCAATCGCCAGGGTGAAACACAGGCGCCCCACGACCTCCGCCACCGAGCGCCACAGCATCGGGCGCGTGCCAAAGCCCGGGTGCCAGGGGGCGTGACCTTGCGCACGCGCCAATGCTGCGAATACCGCCATGCCGCCGAGGCCGAACAGGATCAGGATCTGCCCGACCGGCAGGCTGGCGGCGGCGGATTTGATGAACATGTCCTCCAGCGCGAAGGCCGCCATGGCCAGTACCATCAGAAGGCTTCCGCGCAGCGTGTCCATACCGTCGTTCCCCGAATTCCATAAACTCAATGACTTGTGAAACTGGTAGGGCTGCCGGAAAAAATACACAAGTGAAGCACTTCAATCCCGCTGCGTCAGACCCGCCTGCCGGTAGTGGTGCATGTTGAGAAAGGCCGCGCCGGTTTTCAGGCTGCGGTAGCCGTGCGGCTGGTCGGCGGCAAAGCGCAGACCCTGTCCAGGCTCCAGCGGCACCCATTCGCCGTCGTTCAGCACCTCCATCGAGCCATGCAGCACAAAGACCTCCTCCGTCACCCCGGTGTCATGCGGCTGTGACTGGTGGCTCTGGCCCGGCTTCAGCGTGACCTGAAAGGTCTCGGCGCCCAGCAGCGGGTCGAAGGGAAAGACGATCTTGACCCCGATGCTGCCGGGGAACTGCACGGTCTCATAAACCCCGGCGGCCTCTCCGACAGGCCGTGTAGCCTCGCCGATCAGCGCGGTCAGCGGCAGGTGGAATCCCTTGGCGATCTTCCACAGGGTGGCAATCGTCGGGCTGGATTCGCCGCGCTCGATCTGCCCCAGCATCGCCTTGCTGACCCCGGTGGCCTCCGCCGCCTTGGACAGGCTGAGCCCTGCCGCCGCACGGATTTCCCGCAGGTTCAGGAGTATGCCGTCTTCGCTCATCTTCGCCGCCTCTGCCCCCTCTGGAAAAAACACCTTGTGCGTTATAACGCACGATGTGTATTGTGCGTTATAACGCACAAATCTCCTAGCCGATCCGGCACCAAAGGAAAACCCGCATGCTCAAGGATCTGAAGCTTTCGCACATCGTCTCAGGCGCGGTTGCCGTGCTGGTCGGCTATACCGGTTCTGTTGCCATCATCTTTCAGGCGATTGAGGCGGTGGGCGCCACCCAGCCCCAGGCGAACAGCTGGATGCTGGCGCTGGGGGGCGGCATGGGGGTCACCTGCCTGATTCTGTCGCTGATGTACCGGATGCCGATCCTCACGGCCTGGTCGACACCCGGCGCTGCGCTGCTGGCGGTCAGCCTGAACAGCGTCCCGCTGGGTGAGGCGGTGGGCGCCTTCCTGTTCAGCGCACTACTGCTGACCCTCACCGGGATCACCGGCTGGTTCGCCGCGCTGTCGCGCCTGATCCCCGACAGCCTGGCCAGTGCGATGCTGGCGGGCATCCTGTTCCAGTTCGGCCTCACTGCGTTCACGTCGCTCCAGACGGACACCGCGCTGGTGGCTGTGATGGGCCTCACCTTCCTCGCGGGGCGCAAGCTGTTTCCCCGCTACACCATCCCTGCGGTGCTGGCGGCGGGTGTGGCCTGGTGCGCAGGCACCGGTGCCTTCGGCAGCTTCAATGCGCTCGACCTCACTCTGGCCCGGCCGGAGTTCGTCATGCCCGCCTTCTCGCTGCCGGTGCTGATCGGCGTGGGCCTGCCGCTCTATATTGTCACCATGTCCTCGCAGAACATGCCCGGCGTGGTGGCGCTGAAGGCAGCCGGCTATCAGCCGCCGGTTTCCGCCAGCCTTACCGTGACCGGACTGGCCTCGCTGCTGCTGGCGCCTTTCGGTGGCTTTGCCTTCAACCTGGCTGCCATCACGGCCGCCATTTGCGCAGGCCCCGAGGCGGATGAGAATCCGGAGACCCGCTACCTGGCGGGCGTGATGACCGGCCTCGTCTACATCCTGGTGGGGCTGGGCGGCGCCACCGTCATCAGCCTGTTCCTGATCGCCCCCAAGGCGCTGGTCGCCACCGTCGCAGGCCTGGCGCTGCTGGCCACCATCGGCAACAGCCTGTCGGCCGCGCTGGCGGACAGCACCGGCCGCGAGGCGGCGCTGATCACCTTCATGACCACCGTCTCGGGCGTCAGCTTCTTCGGAATCGGGGCCCCGTTCTGGGCGCTGGTGCTGGGGCTGGCGGTGAATCACCTGCTCACCCCACCCGCCAGGACGCCGGCCCGGGCCGGAAAACCGGCCTGACGGAGATTTCGCGACAGAAAACCGGCGCAAACTGCGCCATAATTACCGAAGACCGCCCCCGCATGTTGCCTTTATTGCGCAAATCGTGTCCCTGAGGGCAAAGACTAAGGGAACCAGCCAGATGCCAAAGTACCGATCCAGAACCTCCACCCATGGCCGCAACATGGCGGGCGCGCGCGGACTGTGGCGCGCCACCGGCATGAAGGACGATGATTTCGGCAAGCCGATCATCGCCATCGTCAACTCCTTCACCCAGTTCGTGCCCGGCCACGTCCACCTCAAGGACCTGGGCCAGATGGTCGCCCGCGAGGTCGAGGCGGCCGGCGGCGTCGCCAAGGAGTTCAACACCATCGCGGTGGATGACGGCATCGCCATGGGCCATGACGGCATGCTCTACTCGCTGCCCTCGCGCGAGGTGATCGCCGACAGCGTCGAATACATGGTCAACGCCCATTGCGCCGACGCCATGGTCTGCATCTCCAACTGCGACAAGATCACTCCGGGGATGCTGATGGCCGCCATGCGCCTCAACATCCCGGCGATCTTCGTCTCCGGCGGCCCGATGGAAGCGGGCAAGATCGACATCGCCGATCTCGACATGAAGAAGATCGACCTGGTGGATGCCATGGTCGCTGCCGCGGATGACAAATTCACTGATGAGCAGGTGAAGCACATCGAGGAAAACGCCTGCCCCACCTGCGGCTCCTGCTCCGGCATGTTCACCGCCAACTCGATGAACTGCCTGGCCGAGGCGCTGGGTCTGGCGCTGCCGGGCAACGGCTCGACGCTGGCGACCCACGCCGACCGCAAGGAGCTGTTCCTGGAAGCCGGCCGCAAGATCGTCGAGATTACCAAGCGCCACTACCAGGACGAGGAAAAGGGCCTGCTGCCGCGCGAGATCGCCACCTTTGAAGCGTTCGAGAACGCCATGAGCCTGGACATCGCTATGGGCGGCTCCACGAACACCGTTCTGCACCTGCTGGCGATTGCCAACGAGGGCGAGGTGGACTTCACCATGTCCGACATGGACCGGCTCAGCCGCCGTGTGCCCTGCCTGTGCAAGGTCGCGCCGAACATCCACAACGTCCACATGGAGGACGTGCACCGCGCCGGCGGCATCTTCTCGATCCTGGGCGAGCTGAGCCGCGCCGGGCTGCTGCACGAGGACTGCCACACCGTGCATACCGCCACCATGGGCGAAGCAATTGCCAAGTGGGACATCAAGGTCGCCAACAACCCGGAGGCCGAACAGCTGTTCAAGGCCGCCCCCGGCGGCGTGCGCACCACGCAGGCGTTCTCCCAGGCCAACCGCTACAAGGAGCTGGACACCGACCGCGAAAACGGCGTGATCCGCGCCAAGGAACACGCCTTCAGCCAGGATGGCGGCCTTGCGGTGCTATTCGGCAATATCGCCCGGGACGGCTGCATCGTGAAGACCGCGGGCGTTGATGAGCACATCCTGAAGTTCACCGGCTCCGCCTATGTCTGCGAAAGCCAGGACCAGGCGGTCAACGACATCCTGACCGGCAAGGTCAAGGAAGGCGACGTGGTGGTGATCCGTTACGAAGGCCCGCGCGGCGGCCCCGGCATGCAGGAAATGCTCTACCCGACCTCCTACCTGAAGTCTAAGGGCCTGGGCAAAGCCTGCGCGCTCCTGACCGACGGCCGCTTCTCCGGCGGCACCTCCGGCCTGTCGATCGGCCATGTCTCGCCAGAGGCAGCCGAGGGCGGCACCATCGGCCTGGTGCGTCCGGGCGACACCATCGAGATCGACATCCCCAACCGCACCATCCACCTGGCGGTCTCCGACGAGGAGCTGGCGGTGCGGCGCGAGGAGCAGGACGCCAAGGGCTGGAAACCGGCCGAGCCGCGCAAGCGCAAGGTCTCCAAGGCGCTGAAGGCCTATGCGCTGCTGGCCACATCGGCGGCTAAAGGCGCCGTGCGCGCGCTGCCTGACGAGGACTGAGGCAGAACACTCCCAGGGAAATGCCAAACCCGCCGCTCACGCGCGGCGGGTTTTCTTTGGCGTCCCGCGCCTGAGACTGCTTCTCAGTAAACATCCTGCATCAGCCAAGCCCTCCCGTCCCCGCTTTGGCCCGCTGGCTGACGCCAGCACGCCACGCGGCGTTGGGCGTGGCGCCGTGCTGGCGCACGGCGCGCCTCCGGCGGGAGTATTTCGGCAAAGGAGAAGCTGCTCTGCCAGATGAGGCACCCGCCCGCGCCGCGCCAGCGGCGCCCGGCCCAAGGCTTTGAGCTGCATCTTTGATGCTGCCCGAAGGCGCGGGAGCCACGCTTCTTTCAACACTCAAAATGACTGGGGAAAGGACAGTTTTTCCACGGGGTCACCGCATTTCACAAAGCCAAAGATGCGCACTGCATTCCCCTCGGCTTGCCCAGCCAATCCAATCTGCTCGAGCCGTCTTTGAAAGGCGGCATCAGCCAAGCAGCTGCCACGCAGTTCCACCCATTCCAAATCCGAAAAACCGCCGTCGGAAAAATGGTAGTACCATTCGCGGTCCCAGCCGCTTACGTATCCGCTGACTACACAACGAGACCGGAAACAAGGCCTGTCACCGGGATCCAGCGTCAAGACCAAGTCCCTGAGTTCCATCCATTTGGTATGGCTAGAAACGGGGTAGCAGTCCTCGGCTTCCTGCACCACGCCTACTCCCCCAGCTTGGCGTGCACCTCGTCCAGGTCGATCTCCCCCACCGGCATCTTGTTGGCCGGGTTTTCGAAATCGTATTTGAACAGCTCGAAATCGCGCTTGTAGATCTCATAGACCAGATGCATCGATAGATCGTCGAAATAGTCCTCTACAGCGTGCGCGCGCTTGGGGCCGTGGCCTTCGCTTTCGTTGAAACGCGGGATCGCGGCCAGGTCCACCGCGTGCGGCATCTCGATCGCGTCCAGCACCTGCTGCATGCCGTCGTTGAAGGCCTCGGTCCAGAAGATCTGGTTGTAACGCCCGCCGTTCAGGATAAAGGTCGACACATGCCCCGACATCGCCGACCAGTGGATGTCCGGGTCCATCGGGCGGCGCCAGCGGATGGTGTCGCGGGCAAACAGCAAGAAGCGGCGGAAGCTGGCGATCTGGTCGAACTCCTGCTTGCCGTCGTCGCCGCCGACCTCGATCCCGTATTCATAAGCCAGCTTGGGCACCAGGTTGCCGCGGTAGCGCTTGCCGTTGCGCTGGATGCCGCAGATCTTGTCAAAGAAAGACGACAGGATCCGGGTATAGGGGTTGCGCACACAGGTGAAGGCATAGGACCGCTGCCCCTGCACATTGCGGGTGATCGGCCCCTGGCTGTGCTCCAGCGCCCATTTGTGCAGACCCTCCTTGGCGTCATGAATGTCACCGTCAAAGAACCGCCCGTGATCCGAGTAATAAAGGATCTGCCCGATGGTCGAGCAGGCGCATTTCGGCACTACCCGGTAGACCACACTTTCACTTTCCGTCATCCAGGTTCCGGGAAACCCCATCTGCTGCCCTCTTGTCCGTCTTTGTCTGTTCCCAGCAGTAATCGCATATGTTTACCGAAACGGGAACAATCTGGTTTATTCGCCGGCCCGGCGCGCTTATCAAGGTAAACAATCAGGCAGAACAAGGCAGTCCGTCCTCCTCATGGCAAAAATCGCATATATTCTGCTGTGCCATAAAGACCCCGAGGCGATCATCCAGCAGGCGGAGCGCCTGACCGCGGCCGGCGACTGCATGGCGATTCACTTTGACGGGCGGGCGGCGCCGGAGGACTATCAGCTGATCCGGACCGAATTGGCGGACAACCCCAACGTTGTTTTTGCCAGGAAACGGATCAAATGCGGCTGGGGCGAGTGGTCGCTGGTGGAGGCGACACTGCACGCGCTGCGCAGCGCCGTGGAGGAGTTTCCGCGCGCCACCCATTTCTACATGCTGTCGGGCGATTGCATGGCGGTGAAAACGGCAGAATACGCCCACCGTTTCCTGGACGATCACGACAAGGATTTCATCGAGAGCTTCGACTTCTTCGAAAGCGACTGGATCAAGACCGGCATGAAGGAGGACCGGCTGATCTACCGGCACTTCTTCAACGAGCGCAAGCACAAGCAGCTTTTCTACTGGAGCCACGGCCTGCAGAAACGGCTGGGGCTTCAGCGCGAAATTCCCGCCGACATCCAGGTGCAGATCGGCAGCCAGTGGTGGTGCCTACGCCGCCGCACGGTGGAATGGATCCTCGATTTCATTGCCAAGCGCCGCGACGTGATGCGCTTTTTCCGCACCACCTGGATCCCGGATGAGACCTTCTTTCAGACTTTGGTGCGCCACTTGATCCCGGAGGCCGAGATCGAGACCCGCACCCTCACCTTCCTGATGTTCACAGACTACGGGATGCCGGTGAATTTCTACAACGACCACTATGACCTGCTGCTGAGCCAGGATTTCCTGTTCGCGCGAAAGGTCAGCCCGGACGCCAAGGAGCTGAAGTCGCGGCTCGGGCGGCTATATGCGGCGCAGGGCGTGGAGTTCCAGATCTCCAACGAGGGGCGCAGCCTGTACAAATTCCTGGCCCAGCGCGGCCGCGACGGGCGCCGTTTCGCGCCGCGGTTCTGGGAGACCGAAAGCACCCTGGGCCGTGAACGCGAGTTGCTGATCGTGGTCTGCAAGAAATGGCATGTCGCCAAGCGGCTGCTGGAACAGATCCGCCAGGTGACCAACATCCCGGCGATTGAATACCTGTTCAACGAGGAAGACACACCCCTGCCCGACCTGGGCGGCATCCAGGCGGCGCTGATGAAACGCACCCGCCACCGCCGGGCTCTGATGCGGATGCTGTTTGAATACTACGAATCCGACCAGCTGATTATCTGCCTGGACCCGGGTGCTATTGACCTGATGAACGACTTCCATTCGGACCGGTCATCAACCCGCTTCCTGCATATCGAATGCGACTTCAGCGATGATTACCTGATCGGTCATGCCCACCGGGTCGGGCTGGCAGGCGAGCGCACGCCGCAGCTTACCCTGGAGCGGCTGCTGCCGACGATCCGCAACGATATCCTGCATGAAAGCGACCGCATCCGCGATGCCGGATTCAACCAGCTCTACCAGATGCGTGAAAGCGCCAGCATTGAGGACAATGCGGACCAGCTCAGCGGTTTCCTCAGCCTGTCCGGGGACAAGGCCCGGCAGATTGCCGGGACCCATTATCTGTTCGCGGACTGACCGGGGAGGTTCCCCGCCCCGCAGGGACTCAATCTTCGAGCGCCATGATCATATCGACGCGGGTGCCGTGGCGGCCGCCTTCGAACTCCGTCCCCAGGAAGGCATCGACGATTTCCAGCGCCAGGCCCTCGCCCACCACGCGGGCACCGATCGAGAGCATGTTGGCGTTGTTGTGGGCGCGGATCATCTTGGCTGAGAAGGTGTCGGAGCAGACGCCGCAGCGGATGCCCTTGACCTTATTGGCCGCCATCATGATGCCCTGTCCGGTGCCGCACAGGACGATGCCCAGCGCGCAGTCGCCAGAGGCCACCAGCTGCGCCGCGGCGGCGCCGTGCTTGGGGTAGTGGGTGCTTTCGGGGGTCTGCGGGCCGATGTCCTCGACCTCCCAGCCCTGTGCTTCGATATGGGCGGCAACGGCCTTGCGCAGTTCAATGGCGGCGTGGTCGCTGGAAAGGGCAATGCGTTTGCTGGCAGTCATGGTCTCGTGGTCCTGTGTCGCAACGGGGGATAAGAGGCTTGGCCCCGTGTTGACCAAGGGACGGGGGCGGCGTCAATCACTTTGTTGCCGCACGCCAGGACCGGCAGAAAACGGAGGGCCTGAAACAGGCCCTCCATTGGATCAGATTTCCACTTCGACGCGGCCGATCGGGTTGGAGCAGCAGGCCAGGATATACCCTGCCTCAATATCCTCCTCCGAGATGCCGCCGTTGTGGACCATATGCACGTCGCCCGCAGTCTTCTTGACCTTGCAGGTGCCGCAGATGCCGAAGGTGCAGCCCGACGGGATGTTAAGGCCCGATGCCTTGGCCACCGCCAGCACCGTGTCGGTCTCGGTGCAGTTTGCGGTCACGCCCGACGCGGCAAAGGTGATCTCGGCCGCTGCGGTTTCCTCGGGAACCACATCGTCCAGCTCCGGCGCATCGGCTTCGGTCTCCACCGGCGCGCCAAAGCTTTCCTGGTTGTAGTTCTCCATATCGAAGCCCAGACCGTTCAGCATGTCGCGCACAGCCTGCATGAACGGATCCGGCCCGCAGCAATAGACCTCGCGCTCCAAGTAGTCGCCGGCAATCAGGCCCAGCATGATCTGGTTCAACTGGCCGCGGTAGCCGGTCCAGACCTGATAGGGGTCATCCTCTTCCACCACGAAGTTCAGCTTGATGCCCGGAACCCGTGCCGCCATGCCTTCCAGCTGGCGCCGCGCGATGATCTCGCTGGGTCGCTTGGCGCAGTTGATGAAGCTGATATCGGGCGACTGGCCACGGTCGAACAGGTACTGGGTCATCGACAGGCTGGGCGTGATGCCGGAGCCTGCGGAGATGAACAGGAACTTGCCGTTCGGGCGCTTGGGCAGGGTGAATACGCCTGCCGGTCCGGAGGCCTTGAGGAACATGCCCGGTTTCAGGTGGTCCAGCATCCAGCGGGTGCCGATGCTGTCGGTCTGCGCCTTCACGGTCACCGAGATCGACAGCGGCCGCGACGGCGAGGAGCTGATCGTGTAGGTCCGCCAGACGGTTTCGCCCGGCACCGGCAGCTCCAGCGTCAGGAACTGGCCCGGCTGGTACTTGAACCACGCGCCGGAAGGCGCGCGGAAGCTGAAGGTGGCGGTGTTCGGCGCTTCCGGCACGACAGAGACGCATTCCAGCATCTCGTCGTCCTTCCACGCCAGGGTCTCGTCAAGCGTTTCGAAGTTGGCCTGCAGTCCCATGCTCTTACTCCGCCGCGATCAGGTGGCGGCCGGTCAGCGCGCGGGTCAGGTGCTCGGCATACCAGTTGGAGAACTGGATAACGCCGCTTTCCTGAATTCCCGAATACGGGCCGGGTTCATATGCGGGCGAGTTGATGCCCCGCTGGTTGTCCTCGACCACGGTACGGTCCTCATCGTTGGTGGCCATCCAAACCTCGGTCAGGCGCTTCAGGTCGTAATCCTTGCACTCTTCAGCGTCCTTGTGGACCAGCCACTTGGTGGTCACTTCGGTTTCGGTGGCGCTGATCGGGGTCACCCGGAACACCAGCGAGTGATCCGGCAGGAAATGGTTCCATGTGGTGGGGTAGTGGAACTTCAGCAGGGTGCCCGCGTCGGCGAACGGCACCCGGCCCAGTTTCCTGGCGACAGCGGCCTTGCCATCCAGGGTGTAGCTTTCAGCGCCCTCGTTCAGCGGCATCCGCGCCACACGGTACTGTCCGCGGCCGTCGATCTTGAACTGCGCCGGAATGCCTGCCGCCTCAATGCGGTCAAAGTGCTTCTGCAGGTGCGCCGGGGTCTCGCCGCCCTCAATTCCGGTGACGGACGGGTCCTCGGGGAAGGTACGGCACAGAGACGGGTGGTTGCCGCCGCAGTGATAGCACTCGCGGTTGTTTTCCCAGACCAGTTTCCAGTTGCCGTTCTCGATGATCGAGCTCTCATGGGCGACCTTGGCATTGGCCAGATCATGAGGCTCCAGATAGGGGCGGGCCACGTCGGCGAAGGCGTCAAAATCCGGCGCCTCATCCGCCAGGCAGATGTAGATCAGCCCCGCGAGGTCGCGGCAGTGCACCGGCTTCAGCCCGTGTTTGGAGGCATCGAAATCCGGCCCCATGTCGCGCGCCCACAGCAGCGAGCCGTCCAGCTCATAGGTCCACTGGTGATAGGGGCAGACCAGTTTGGGAGAGTTGCCCTTTTTCGCCTTGCAGACAACCGAGCCGCGATGGCGGCAGGCGTTGTGGAAGGCGCGCACTTCGCCATCGGTGCCGCGCACGATGATGACATTGTAGGCGCCGACCTGATGGGTCACGAAATTGCCGGCCTTCGGGATCTCGCAGGCGGGAATGGCAAACAGCCACTCGCGGTAGAAGATCTGCCGCATGTCCAGATCCAGAACGCCCGGATCGGTATAGAACGCCTGTTCCAGGGAATAGTTTTTCTGACGGGCCACCAGTTTGGCCAGAATCTCGCTGTCCTGAAGCATCTGCTTCTCTCCTTTGCCGCATCCCCGCGGCAGGTTGGCTTGGGTGCGGGCATGTGGAGAGAGATTGCAGGCCACGCGCCTGCAACCGCCCCGCCGCCGCCCGCGGTTGACGTTTTCTGGCAAGGCTGGTTTCCGGACTGTCCCGGGGCCATTCGGCGGCGGGGCCTGGCACCTTCCCGAAGCCGCTGCTTCAGTGGTTCTTGCCATGCCTTGCCCGGGGTCACCGTTGCGGGGGCAGTGCCGGAGTTTCACCAGCTTCCCAATTCTCCGCCCCGAAAGGCGGCACCTTGCTGAGGCGGAAATTGCCCTATTCCCGACGCATCGGCGGAGACAAATCCGACCCGCCAAAACCGGAAAAAGACATACAGGTTTTCTGTTCGGACAGCGGAACCGCACGCCGGTTTCCCAAACCGGCATCCGCCGGTCTGTTTGCGGCAAGCGCTTATCTTTCACGCAGTTACGCGGAATTCGTGCGGCCGGGCCGATTCGCGGTCACCCGGCCCAAGCACTAAGCTCTTGCCTCCGTCCGCCAATTAATTATACGTAATATAATTAATTCATCTCAGGAGCATCTCATGACAACCGGCCATGTCTTCATCGCCACCAGCCTCGACGGCTATGTGGCCCGACAGGACCATTCTCTGGACTGGCTGCTCAAGCAGCCTGCAGCTGAAGGCGACGACGGCGGCTTTGCAGCCTTCATGGACAGCGTCGACGGGCTGGTGATGGGAACAGGGTCGTTCCGCACTCTGCTTGGGTTCGACGCATGGCCGTACACCAAGCCGGTTGTTGTTCTCAGCAGCAGCCTGACCGCGCAGGACATTCCGGAACAGCTGACGGACAAGGTGCGCTTCAGCACCGCCACGCCGGCAGACCTCATGCAAAAGCTGCAAAAAGAGGGCTGGAAACGCGCCTATGTCGACGGCGGCCGGCTGGTGCAGTCCTTCCTGCGCAGGGGGCTGATCGCGGATCTGACCATCACAACGGTCCCGGTCCTGATTGGCAGCGGCATACCCTTGTTCGGAAACCTGGATAAGGACATCGACCTTAAAGTCGCAAATTCCCGCATCCTCCCTGCCGGAATGGTCCAAACCACCTTCACGGTGGTCTGACAGATGCCTCCGCGCAAGGGACGCCCGCCCAAAAGCGGCCGTACACTCAGCCGGCAGGACGTGCTGGAAAAAGCCCTGCAACTGCTCGACGAGGGCGGCAGCAAGGCCTTGACCTTCAAGGCGCTGGCCGATGCACTTGGCGTCACCCCAATGGCAGTAGCCCACCACGCTGGCACCAGGGACGAGATGATCGCCAGTCTGGTGGCCTCCGCATTCGAAGGTGCTGATACGCCTTCAAATGCGGAGACGCCAAAACAGCGGCTGCGCGAGTTGATGGCGCGCTATTGCGCCCGGGCGACCCGCCATCCGGAACTGACGAAATGTATTCTGGAGAATCCCTCCTTGATCGGCCCCACCCTGACCGGGCTGACCCGGCAAATCGAAGCGGAAATCACCGCCGCCGGCATGACCGGAGAAGACGCCCGCACCCTGCTTTGCCTGATCGTGGACTACACACACGGCTTTGCCTTCGCAGCCGCTGCCGCACCGGATCAGGCCCTGTCCATTGACGACTTCACCCCGGCGCTGGACTGGGTGCTCAACCGTATGTGAAACGAAAAAGCGCGGACCTGCCAAGGACCGCGCAACTGCCATTTCCGGTCCAGGCCGCCCCAACGGCGGCCTCTACCTCACTTCGATTTCCAGCTGTCCAGCCAGCGCCGGAACCGGCCCTGCCGCTCGGAAATCGCATCGCCCGCGGCATAAAGGCTGTCCTCAGCGCTTTCGATCATCGGATCGATCCGCGCCCGCCGGAACCGGCGCCAGCGCACATAGACGGCCCACAGAATGGCGGCCAGCAGCACCAGGAAGATGATCGTGAACCAATTGGTTGGCTTGTCTTCCGGCCCCGCCACCGGCTTGATCGACACCGCATTCGGGAAGATCGACAGGAACTCGTTGCGCCAGCCGTAATGCATCACCGCCACCCACTCCGGATTGGCCCTGGTCGAGATGCTGTCATTGGCGTCCGTGTACAGGTTCGCGGTGTCGAACTTGAAATACGGCGGCCAGTTCCAGCCGGTGTCCTCGTTGCGGTAGACCATGTTGCGGCCGTTGGCGCGCACCGCCTGGATGAACTGCACATCCCGGTTGATCAGCTGCGCCGACTGGTCATCCGGCTGCGACCAGAAAATCCGGGTCCAGTCGTTCAGCTCCTGCCGTTCCTCATAGGTGTTGACGATCCGCACCACGTCGTACTGCGGCAGCGTGTAATGCAGGAAGGCGCCGAACAGCACCCAGAAGGTAATCAGGAAAGCCCATTTGATAAAACGCATGGGGGTGGACCTCACATGAAATTAATGACGTAGATCAGGAGCGCCAGCGCCCCCAGCGGGATGATGTAGACCAGGAGGATCAGCTTGCGCCGGAACGAGCGGTCGTATTGCTTCAGCCCCCGCTGGATGAAGGCCGCGCGGTCGCCGGTCAACCCCTTCTCTTTCCAGCGCCGCTTGAGCTTCAGCCGCCGCATCTCGCGCGAGTACAGCGACACCGCGGCATAGACCACGGTTAGCACCACCAGAAGGATCAGGATCAGGCGGATAAAGCCGAACATATCAACGCCCCCTCACCCGGTTCACAGCCCCCCAAGGGCCGACCCGGTCAAGCACCGCCTTGCGCCGGTTCCGCGGCAGCCGGGGCAGCCGCCCCTCCATATCCGGCTCGTGCCCAAACAGCGCCTCGCGCGCGCCGGCCTTGTCCACCGCATACTCCCTCGCCAGAAACTCCGCCGCATAGGCTTTCTTGGTCTCCGGCCAGCCGCGGTACTGGCGGTAAAACTCTTCCTTGTGGCAGATGAACATCTGCCGGAAGTCATGCGGGCACAGCTCCGCCAGCAGCATGTTGACCAGATCACGGTCGGCCGTGTCCGACGCCCGCAGGGAATAGAAATAGGCCGGATGGTCCGAGGTGATCCGCGGCCATTTACCGCCCCCCTCGGCCCAGCGCACCAGCGCCGCCAGCCCCTCGAACTCCGCCGGCAGCTCATCCGCATGCCGCGCCGCCATCCGCCGCAGGTCGGACCGCGACAGGCCCGACAGGTCCCGCCCCTTCTCCGTCAGAACCGAAACCGCCAGAAACCCCATCTTCTGCCGCAGGATCGCCGCCCCATCGACGCCGCGCGCCCGGATCACCGGCTCCGCCAGGCCGTTCAGCTCCAGGAACCGGGCAATCGCATTGCGCTGGCTCAGGTCAAACACATGGCGCAGCGGCACGCCTTCGGGCTTCGCCCCGCTGGCAATCACCGCCGGATGCTCGACGTCCTGAAACAGGTACAGCCCGCCGAAATGCGCAGTCCAGAAGTTCGACTGCTCAAAGACCTCATGCTCCAGATGCACCGGATTGCGGGTCACATCGCCGGTCTTCTCAGCCGTCGCGATCATCTCCCCGATCAGCACATCGTCAAACCAGGCATCCTCACCTGATTTGAAGCGCTCCACCAGCTCCGCCAGCCGGTCCGCATGGCGCAGCGTGCCGCGGGTGGTATCCGCCTCGATCCGCACCTGCCGGATGTCGAACAGCTTCGCGGGCGAGGACACCTCAAACACCGAATTCACCAGCTCGCCTCCCACCGCATCCGTCGCGGTCAGCGCAAAAAGCTGGCGTTCATTCACCTCGATAAACCGGCGCAGAATGTCCCGGCTGGTGGAGAATTTCACGTGAAGCAGCGGGCAGCGCTTCTGCTCGGTCGACAGCAGAATGAACTGCCGGTTCACACCCGCATGGTTCAGATAGTGATCATCCCCCAGCTCATCGCCGATCTCCGGCGAAAAGCCCGAGATATCGACGTGGAAATCCGTGAGGCTCGTGGTCTTGCCGGTCAGATGCTTCAGCGCGCGATTATACCGCTCCACCAGCGCGGGCGAGGCCACATGGAAGAGATTGCCGAACATAAGGCCATGCTGGATGAGGCGTTTCATGTCGCCTCTCCAAAGCACTTCGCAGGAAGAAGCTGTTTGTGCTCTGGTTTCGCTAGTCGCTCTTGCGGGAGATTATCAAACAGCTGAAAGTCCTCCGCGTATTTCACAAAGTTTTGTCCCTTACCTGTCAGAGAGTTATAAAAAATCACCAATAGCTCATCATCGGAGAAGAGCGCCCGGATAAGTTTTTTGTGCTTGTCCTTTACAGCATCAGATTCACTGACTGCCCGCAGCATATTGTACACAAAGCGAAAGTAGTGCCCGAGATCTGAATGATGTTTTTCATACATCCGATCATACCGCTCTAGTGTTTTGTCTTGCGCCATTGAGGGATACATAGCGTCTCCGTGCGTTGGCTTCGAAAACTCCCTATAAGAATAACGAAAGCAGTCCCTTCCCTCATACAGAGGTTGGCTCTTGCTGCTGGACTTGATGTCCATTGCGTTCAAAATAGAATTGTGCGTTGCGATCAGCTCGAAAACAAAATTGTCGAAATTTTGCTCCGCAGCAGCCAACGCCATATCCTGCGTAGCTTGCCTTTGATCCTTGATCTCCCCACGTGTCAATCGCAACTCATTTCTCTGAGCTGCCAGCTCTTTTCCTTGGAGCGTGACAGTGACAATCAACCATAAAAACGCTAGGCCACCGGCCAAACCTGCAAGTGTATCCCCCACTTCATTTGCCGGAGCGTCAAAAAAGGCCACTAGTCGCATCTCGCAACGGCCCCCAAAATCGCATGTGTCGTCCAACGAAAATACCATGGCTGACGCCAAGAAGATAAGTGTTCCTGCCAGTCCAAACTTAATCAGCCCATCGACACCGCGCCAATACAGGCGGGCGTATCTCCGCAGCACTTCGTCCGGTGTCGTTGTGAGACGCCACCACATAACGACATAGATCAACCATTCAACGAACCGGTTCACCGATGCCCCCCCGCCTGAGCCGCTTGCGGCTCGGGCAGCGCCCGTCCGCCCCCATGGGCGGGCGCTCCGCTTCCGCCCGCGGACGGGCTCTGCCCTATTGTTGCGCGAAACACTCACCCCTTCCCCTCCAGATACCGCCGCTTGGCCTCTTCCTGCCGCCCGAAATCGCGCACCATGTTTTCAATCGCCACCTCATCCGACTTGTCGGCATAGCGGAACTCGCTGTCGGCGTAGCGGTTGATCTCCTGCACCACCATGTCCACCGTGATCGGCACCCGCAGCTCGGCAATCATCGCGGATTTGGTGTCATAATCCTTGAACAGGAACCGCTCCGGGTTCTCCATCCATTCATCCGGCAGCTCAAAATCCATCGCCCGCACCTTGACCGCATCGGTGATGTTCTTGATCGCCCGGCCGGTAAACCGCTCATCCGCCTGTTGAATGGCCTTCAGATAGGTCCCCAGCTTGGCCAGATCATCCAGCTCCCCAATCTGCTCATGCACCCGGCCAAAGACCTCTGCCAGCCCCGGCTCCTGCGGCCGGTTGTGCGCCTCGAATGACCGCGCGACGGCCTTCTTGATCTCCTGCGCACCGTACAGATCATGCTCGCCCAGCGGGATCTCGTGGTTCTTACCCATCAGAAGGGTCAGGATGTCGATGTAATCCTCCCGCGTCTGCGGCCCGTCCACCAGGAACCGCGCGCCGGCCCGCTGGCGCAGCGCGTCATCCACATTCTCCGGGTAGTTAGAGAACATGCCAAAGGTGCAGTTGCCGCGCACCACGGTATTGGCGCCGGCAAAGGCCTCCATGAACACCGCCGTCACCTCCTGCTGACCCGCTGAGGACTGCCGGTCGCCGCGCTTGCCTGCAATCTGGTCGATGTCGTCGATGGTGCCAAAGCCGATCACGCCCGGGTCGATCACATTCTGGATGAAGCTTTTGGCGTTCTGCCCCGACTTGCCCTGATAGCTGTCGATATTGTCGATGCCGAAGTTCTGATAGCGAAAGGCATAGCCCGCGTTCTGGCAATAGTCGTGGATCAGCCCCGCCATCATCTGGATCAGCGTCGTCTTGCCGGTCCCTGGCTTGCCGTCGCCCATGAAAGTGAAAATAAAGCCACCCATCTCGGCAAAGGGGTTCAGGCGGCGGTCGAAATCATAGGCCATCAGCATCTTGGACAGTCGCATCGCCTGGTATTTGGCGATATGGTTGCCGACCACCTCATGCGGTTTCTTGAACGCCATCGTCAGGGTGGTGGATTTCGCCTTGGCCGCGGGCTCGAAGCCATTGATAGTCAGATCATCCGACTCCACCCGCCAGGAAGCCGCGGTAAAGGCCTCCAGCCGCGGCGCATTCTGAGCCCGCAGGGCAGCCCTCTCCATCAGCTGCTCGGCATAGGCCGCCGCAGCCGCAATCAGATGCGCATCGTCAGGTGCGTGCAGCGCCAGCTTCTGGTCCAGCTCCCACAGCGCCCCGTGCAGGGCCAGCGGCGCGTTGTCGGTCAGCAGCTCCTCCGCTTCGCCCACCTCGGCCTGCGCCTCGCTCCCGTGCGGTGCCAGCAGATAGGCGGTGGCATTAGCAAACACATGCGCCGCAATCAGCGCCTCGGCGGCCAGAAGTTCGGTAAACTCGCCCTTCCGCGCGCCGTCCAGCGAGCCTGCCAGATTGGCCCGCTTCAGATCCGCCAGGCCGGAGACATCCGCATACGCTTCCGCCATCGCCAAAGAGACCGCCAGCGCCCGGCGCAAGGCGTGCTGCAAGGTCGCCTGCAAGGGCGAGGTCAGCGGATCCTCCTCATCCGCTGCTTCGATCCGGGCAATCAGATGCACGCCTTCGGCGCGCGCGGTGGAGCGGGTGACCAGCCCCGGCGTGGTCGAGCGGAAGCGGCGGCTACGGGCAATCCCGGGCGAGCGCTCCGGCGCCTTGCCCTCGGCCTGCGGCTTGGCGATACGCGGGGTATGGTCAAATCCCTCCAGCAGCGCCGCCGCAGCCGCGTAATGCTTGCGGATATCCTCTTCCCGCAACTCCATCTGATTGCCTGAAATGCTCATCTCACCCTCTCAATCCGCAGCGCGCAGCCTAAAATCCGCCCCACTTTTCATCTTTCCCAAAATACTCCCGCCGGAGGCTCCCGCCCCCGCAACACGCACAGGCGCTCAATACCGCAGCACCTGCCCGGCCTCGCTCACCACGAACTTCTGCACATCGCCGAACCCCGGCGGGTCCAGCTCTGCCAGTACCTGGAACGGGCGCTGGGGCAGGATGATCGCGCGCTGGGTCCGCGTCGCGCCGGTATCCGCACCGCGGCCGCCAAAGGGGTCGAGCGCAAAGATCTCCCGCTCCACGGTGCCGAACCAGCCCGCGCGCTCCTCTCGCACGTCTTCGCTTTCCAGCTCCTCCAGCGTCCAGGCCAACGCCCAGTCCTGACCCGCGGGCGCCTCCGCCTCCTCCAGCACCCGGTGCAGCGGCCCGGACTGCTCGGTATAGGCAGAGGAATACATCGGCCCCACATGAAAGCGGCGCAGATGCTTGGGGTGGAGGTCGTCGAAATCCTCGTCAAACCCCTTGGCAATCGTGACCAGCTTCAGCCCTGCCAAGGCCTGCGCCATCAGATGGGCCTGGACCTCGGGCCAGCGGCGCTCGTCCTTCGGCAGCGCTACCTTGCCGCCGTCCTCCAGCTCCATCAGGTAGATCACCGGCAGGTTCACCTGGCTGTCAAAAGCCGCCCAGTGCAGCAGGAAGCGCCGCCGCCGCTCGCCGATGTTCTCCAGCCATTCGCAGACCGGATCGTTCTGGGTCCAGAACAGCTCCCCCTTCAGCAACTCCTGATAGTAAAGCCGCTGCGACAGGGCGAATTGCAGTTTCGACGGCACCGTGCGGTCCGAGATGATGGTGCGCACCATTTCATCCTTCAGCTGCGTCTCGCTCGCCATATTGGCCAGGTGCCGCTCCGCCTGCTGGGCGTCATTGGCCATAGTCATCAGTTCGGCGGCGACCGGAAAACCGCTGTCGCGCTTGTCCATCGCCAGACTTCCGAAGAAGCGGCCTGTATCGCGCCCCGCCATCAGGTATTTCATCGAGAGCGCGCGGAAGGTGAAGTTCAGCCGCATGAGGTAAGCCGTCAGCACCTTCACATCGGACTTCGAAAGCCGCCCCTCCGCCTGCATCGCTGCCGCCACCCGGGTCAGATGCCGGATGATGGTCTCGAACTTCTTGAAGTACCTGCGTGAGGCAAAGGTATCGCTGAGGCCCGCGTGGTCGTGGGAGGGATCAGTCATGCGCACGCCCTTCTCAGTTCCACAGACGATTTCGCATGCAAGAAACCCGCCAGAAGGACAAAAACCCAAAATCCAGCAACACCGCCCCAGGGCAACCATCCTGTGCGAAGCAAAAAAGCACTTGTCATAGACCAGCTAACGACCGCAAACCAATTCCGCTTGAAGAATTGCAGCCAAACCTCGCGCGACCGCATTGCATCGCTTGCTGACAAGCAGTGTTTCGGCTCCACAATTGGATCGAGTAAAACCGGAAGCCTGGCTGCAAAAACCAGCAGCATCGGCGTCAGCATCCAAATCGCTGCGGCAGCAACCCATGTATGCCCGGCCCAAATTCCATAGAAAAACAGCGCCATAAAAACACATGCCCCGAACAGCCGGACGAAGCGGTTTACAGCTCGCTGTCTGCGGCGCAAGGCGAAGGTATCGCTGAGGCCGGCGTGATCGTTGGCGGGACCGGTCATGGCCACGGGCTTTCTTCTCTAGACGCGCCGACTGCGGCACGGACAGCGCCCGTCCGCCCCCCCGGGCGGGCGCTACGGTCCCACCCGCGGCCGGGCCCTGCCCTGCGTTGTTCCTGAAAGACCAACAAGGATGCTCACCCCCCATACAGGTTCTTGTCGTGCTTCTCGACAATCGCGGCAAACCGGCGGGCAAAGCGTTCGTCCGCCTTGGCCTTCTTCTCCAGCACGTCGCGGGCGAACACCATGTTGCCCTCATGCGCTTCCAGCATGTCGGCCATCTTCTGGTTGGTCGCGGTGCCGATCGCCGCCATTGCGGTTTGGGCTTCCTTGTCGGTCTGCACCCCGATCTCGTTGATCCTATGCGCCACATCCTGCTGCTGCGCGGTTTTCAGCGATTTGGTCAGCGCATCATACAACACCACCCGCTGCTGGGTGTCCGTCTGCAGCTTGTTGATCAGCACCATCTGCGTCGCCGCCTGGTTCTGCAAGCTGTCGACCCAGGTCTTGCCCTTCTCGATATAACGCTCCAGCGTCTGGGACTTGGCCAGCTTCACCTGCTCCTCCTGCACCAGCGCGTTGTATTTGGCGTTGATGTCGGCCAGCTCGGTCTCCAGCTTGGTGCGCGCGGCGGCGTCCTGCTCAACCGAGATCTTGTTCTCCAGCTCAATGATCTGCGGGTCCAGCGCCACGATCTCGGCGCGCACGCCTTCCAGCTCCTGCACCGTGAATTCGCGGTCGTCCAGCGTGGCAGACAGGTTCACCTGCACCTTCTCGCGCTGCTCTTCCAGGGTGGCCAGCTGGCCTTCCAGCAGCTTCACGATCACATCCGACTTGGCGATCAGATCCTGCAGCTTGTCGTCGATATTGGCGGTGCGCATCCGCTCCTGGCGCATCGAGTCCGACTTGCCGCGGCTGAAGAAACCGACAAAGCTCTCCCAGCCAGTCTTGTTGCGCATCTCGTCGAAATCCTTGGAAAACGCTGCCGTCACATCATCCAGCCCCATGATCAACTCGGCGATATTGGCATTCATCACCTCGGTGTGGGCGTGCACGTCTTCCAGCGTGGCGTTTTCGATGTCGATGCTGGCGTCCTCGCCCGCCTCAATCTTGCTGCGCGCGGTTTCAATGCGCGCCGTCAGGGCCTCGATCTTGGACTGCGACTCGCGCACCTTGTCCTGGCTCTCCGCCACCATCTTCTCAAATTGGGAAACACTCATGGTGTCCGGTCCTCCCGCTGAAATAACTGATCTGGATATGGGGATGTAATAATCTTTTACATCTCCTGGGGCGGCACAATTCCGCCCGTTTCAAATTTACTGTTGCAGACAGGCCGCACAAAGAAAAGCCCCGGGGATCTTCCCCGGGGCCGACTCGCGGAAACACCGTGTTTCACATGGTCTGCTGCTTGCCCAGAACCAGAAAGGTCATCATGCCGAAGGGCGGAATGCTCTCCTGCACCTCGACCTGCAGCCGGTCTTCCTGCAGCACTGTTTCCAGCGCAAAATCGGAATGCCAGCCGATCACGTTGGCGAGGGGCGCCGACAGCCGCTCCAGCGAGGCCCGGACTCCCTTGCCGCTCTTGAAGTGGTTGGTGATCACCACCTTGCCGCCCGGTTTCAGCACCCGCGCGATTTCATGCATCACCTGCTCCGGGTCCGGCACAACAGACAGCACATGCATGGCCGCCACCGTGTCGAATGAATTGTCCGGGAAATCCAGCTCCCGGGCATCCATCTGGCGCAGCGCCTCGACCTGTTTCAGACCCAGTTCGCGCACCTTGCCCTGCGCCTTCTTCAGCATGTCATGGCTGAAATCGATGCCGGTCACCTGCAGATGCGGCGCATAATGCTGCAAGGACAGCCCGGTGCCGACACCGACCTCCAGCACCTTGCCCTCGCGGGAGTTGATGTAGCGGGTCGCCCTGCGGCGGCCCGAACGCGTCACCGCACCGAATGTCCTGTCATAAACCGGCGCCCAGCGCGCGTAGGATTCTTCAACTGCCTTGATATCCAATTCGTCCCTCCCCGGACGTCCCGGGCTAGTCTTTTGGTTTGGAAACCAGCCCCCAAATCACCATAGCAACGTAGCCGAGGCATAGCACAACCAGCACGGTCCATGCATAGGTCAAGAGTGCCGCAGCCATGAAGGCAAAGCCCACAAGAAGGTACTTAACATTCTCGCGGGAAATTTTAACCGCTTTCGGCGACCAGGTCGGGATGTGGCTGATCATTGCCAGCCCCACCAGCACCATGTTGAGACAAATGAGAAGATCGTGGAGCACCGGATCGCCGCCGCCAAAGGCATAAGAGGCAAACATCGGCAGCAGCGCCAGCAGCGCCCCGGCAGGCGAAGGAATGCCCTCGAAATACCCCTTGCGGAGCTTCGGCGCCTCCTCCTCCGATTTACTGCTGACATTGAACCGCGCCAGCCGCACCACGCAGCAGACCGAGAACACCAGCACCGAGATCCAGCCAATGCCACGCATGTCCTGCAGCGCCCACAGGTAGATCACCATCGGTGTCGCCACTCCGAAGTTCAGGAAATCGGCCAGCGAGTCGAGCTCCGCGCCCATTTTGCTGACGCTGCGCAGCGCGCGGGCGAGCCGCCCGTCCAGCCCGTCCAGCACCGCCGCCAGCAGGATCAGCATCACCGCAAGCGTGTAATTGCCATAAACGGCTGAACGGATCGCCGACAGCCCGGCGCAGATGGCCCCGATGGTCATCATGTTCGGCATCAGCTGGATCAGCGCGAATTCAGACTTCTTCTTTTCCGGAGCATCATACATGGCGGTGGCACTTTCTTCCTCGCGGGGCGCTGGCAAGGCCGCGGCGCAGAGGCAAACCTGGGGGCAAACTTTGGGGCTATTATAACCGTGGCGCACATATGCCCCAAGAGCCGCCGCGGCGCAATATTCGCAGATTCTGCAGCCAGCCGGTGCACAGCGGGGTAAGGAGAGTGTACGGGCAGTGCCCCCAGAAGAGAAAGGGCACCGTGCATCGCGCGGTGCCACTCCCAACTGCGAAGGCCTCCCGCCCGGAGGCCATGAGCAGGCGGGAGCGCCCCGCCTGCGCCGAGGCTCAGCCGACCACGTTGAACTCCGGGCCGTAGGGGTACTTTGTGATGTTCTCGTTGCCGTCCTCGTGGATGATGAGGATGTCATGCTCGCGGTAGCCGCCGGCCCCGGGCTGGCCGTCGGCGATGGTCAGCATCGGCTCCATCGAAATCACCATGCCCGGCTCCAGCACCGTGTCGATGTCCTCGCGCAGCTCAAGGCCCGCCTCGCGGCCATAGTAGTGCGACAAGACGCCGAACGAATGGCCATAGCCGAAGGTGCGGTACTGCAGCAGATCCCGCTCCTCGAAGAAGGCGTTGATCTTATGGGTGATTTCCGCACAGCTCGCACCCGGTTTCAGCAGCGAGATCCCCAGCTCATGGGCCGCCACGTTGGCCTCCCAGATGCGCAGGGATTCGGCATCCACTTCCTTCACGAACATGGTCCTCTCCAACGCGGTGTAATACCCTGAAATCATCGGGAAAGTATTCAAGGACAGGATGTCGCCGCGCTGCAGGCGGCGGCCCGTCACCGGGTTGTGGGCACCGTCGGTGTTGATGCCGGACTGGAACCAGACCCAGGTGTCGCGGTACTCCGCATCCGGGAAGCGCTTGGCAATCTCCAGCTCCATTGCATCGCGGCCCGCCATTGCCACATCGATCTCCCGCGCGCCTTCCTTGACCGCGTCGCGGATGGCAAAACCGCCCACGTCGGCGACCGCGGCGCCGGCCCGGATCATGTCCAGCTCGGCCGCGGATTTGCCCATCCGCTGGCGCATGGTCGGCTCATAAAGGTCAACCAATTGCTTGGGCTTCAGGAAACCCTCCAGCCTGGCCTTCTGCAGCAGGGTCAGGTGATCGCTTTCAAAGCCGACCACCGCGCCCTCGCCGGATACCGACTTGATCGCGCGCCAGAAATTGTCGCGCTGCCAGTCGGTGTAGGTGATGTTGTCGCAGAACGAGCGCCGCCAGGGCTGGCCCGCATCGATGCCTGCGCTGATGGTCACCGCCTCGCTTGCGGTCACGACGAGGCCGTAGGGCCGGCCGAAGGCGCAGTAGGTGAAGCCCGAGTAGTAGGAGATGTTGTGCATCGAGGTGAAGACAGCAGCATCCACCCCTTTGTCGGCCATAATCTTGCGCAGGCCGGCAATCCGCGCCTCGTATTCGGAGACAGCAAATTGCAGCGGCGCCTTCTCACCATTGTGGAAACGGTACATTTCAGGACGTGCAGTCATATCAGACCCTTCCTTCTTACAAGAAAGGTCCCGGCGTTCAGGACAGATTTGGAATGTGGGGGCTGGCATGTAATCCATGCGGCGACGCCATCGCCCGGCCCTTGGGCTGGAAGATGCGGCGGAAAGAGGATTCTGGCAAGCGAAATCTTCCGCCTGATGAACGAGGGAAGCCCGTCATCACACACGCCCAGCAGGGCGTGTGCTACTGCCTGCCACCACGCAGTCAGTTCACGATCAGCGCCACCAGATCGCTCTCCGGGTCGGCCAGCGGGTCAATCACATTGAAATGGTGTTTGCCAAATGCAATCACGTGATCAGCGCCCCAGGCCTCCACCAGCCAGATCGCCTGATCCAGGAATGCCGGGCGTTCTTCACCGCCGACCCAGACCGTCACCTCAGCCGGATAGCGGTCCTTCATCTCCACCGGGCTTTCAGCCACGGCGGCGGCGGAATCCATCTTGAACTTCTGGTTCATCGAGGTCCGCAGCAGGGGCAGCAGATCGGAAAGCGGCGAGATCGGGATCACCGTCTTGATCCGCCCGCCCACCGCAGGCGGCAGCAGCGTTTTGTCCAGCATCCTTGCCACAAGATGGCCGCCTGCCGAATGTCCTGCGAGGGAAATGGGGCCATCCACCTCCGCCGCAATCCGGGTCACCGCGGCCGCGACCTGCCGTGTAATATCGGCAATACGCACATCCGGGCAGAGGTCATACGACGGCATTGCCACTGCCCAGCCATGCGCCAGAGCGCCACGCGCCAGATGCGACCAGGAGCTCTTGTCGAAAGCCAGCCAGTAACCCCCGTGCACAAAGACAAACAGCCCCTTTGGCTTGCCTGCCGGCAGAAACAGGTCGAACCTCTGCCGGGCACTTTCGCCATAGGGGATGTCCAGCCGGGCGCGCTCATGCAGGCTGTTGCGGAAATCCTCCGCCGAGGCCGCCCAGCGCGGCGGGTATTTGGCGGCGTTCTCGATATAGGCCCCGTTGGCATAGGCATCGTCTAATTCCATGCCCTATCTCCCCTGTTCTTATTGTTGGCTGCTACCAGACAGTCTGGCACAGGATATGTCAAATTGTGGTTCAAAAATCTTCACCTGTAATTTGATCAAATTCTGGACTCATCAATCGTTCTGGACATATCAAGGCACAGCTGCTTTGCATTCCGCAACAGAACCCCCGGGAGGCCCGCAATGCTTGACGCAACCACTGACCTGAAATCCCTGCTCAATGACCCCAGCCTGCTGGAAGCCCGCGCCTACATCGGCGGCCAGTTCGTAGACGGCGAAGGCACCTTTGACGTGACCAACCCGGCACGCGGCGACGTGATCGCCCAGGTGGCCGATACCAGCCGCGCGCAAGTTGCCGGCGCCATCGCCCAGGCCGATGCCGCGCAGAAGGAATGGGCCAAATGGACCGGCAAGGAGCGCGCCAATGTGCTGCGCAATTGGTATGACCTGATGATGGAGAACCAGGAGGACCTGGCGGTCATCCTGACCGCAGAAATGGGCAAGCCGCTGGCGGAGTCCCGCGGTGAGATCGCCTATGGCGCCTCCTTCATCGAATTCTTCGCGGAAGAAGCCAAGCGGATCTACGGCGAGACCATCCCCGGCCACCAGCGCGACAAGCGCATCACCGTGCTTAAACAGCCGATCGGTGTTGCGGCCTCAATCACGCCCTGGAACTTCCCCAATGCGATGATCACCCGCAAGGCAGGCCCGGCGCTGGCCGCGGGCTGTTCCTTTATCGCCCGCCCCGCCGCCGAAACCCCGTTGTCGGCGATCGTGCTGGCAGTGCTGGCCGACCGTGCGGGCATCCCGGCGGGCGTGTTCAGCGTGGTGCCGTCGTCGCGCGCTTCCGACATCGGCAAGGAATTCTGCGAGAACGACGCGGTGCGCAAGCTGACCTTCACCGGCTCCACCGAAGTGGGCCGCATCCTGCTGCGCCAGGCCGCGGACACGGTGATGAAATGCTCGATGGAACTGGGCGGCAACGCGCCTTTCATCGTGTTCGATGACGCTGATCTCGATGCCGCAGTCGAAGGCGCCATCATGTGCAAGTTCCGCAACAACGGCCAGACCTGCGTCTGCGCCAACCGGATCTATGTGCAGTCCGGCGTTTACGATGCCTTTGCGGAGAAACTGAAGGCCGCAGTCGAAAAGATGAACGTCGGCGACGGCCTCAAGGACGGCATCCATTTCGGCCCGCTGATCAACATGGAAGCGGTCGAGAAGGTGCAGGAGCACATTGCTGATGCCACCTCCAAGGGCGGCGAAGTGATCTTGGGCGGCAACCCGTCGGAACTGGGCGGAAGCTTCTTCCAGCCGACCATCGTCAAGGGTGCAACCCAGAACATGGCCTTTGCCACCGACGAGACCTTCGGCCCCCTCGCCCCGCTGTTCAAGTTCGAGGACGAGGACGAGGTGATCGCGATGGCCAATGACACCATTTTTGGCCTGGCGTCCTATTTTTATGCGAAGGACCTCAGCCGGGTGTACAAGGTGGCCGAAGCGCTGGAATACGGGATCGTCGGGGTCAACACCGGCATCATTTCCACTGAGGTGGCCCCGTTCGGCGGCGTCAAGCAGTCCGGTCTGGGCCGCGAAGGCAGCCACCACGGCATCGAGGACTATCTGGAAATGAAATACATCTGCATGTCGGTCTGATCCGCCCGGCGAAACAGCACAGCCGGGCTGAAAATGGCTCAGTGCCGGGGCATCGCCCCGGCCACCCGGCTGATGGCACTCGCCCATGCGAACTCGGTCGCAGGGTCCAGTTCATCCCCCAGAACATCGCGCAAAGCGGCGATCAGCGCCCGCTTTGCTGCCTCCGTCTCACGCGGGCCGAGATCCAGGTGAGCGTGCTCCCGAGACAGCCGGGTGCCGATCTCTTCCAGCCTGCGCGGGTCATCCAGGTTGCGTACACAGGATGCGATCATCGCCGTCAGCATCATTTTCTGCTTCACAAAATTACCGCGGAACATCGCCCGCGCTGCCGGTAGGCGGGTGAAGAGATGCACATAGAACCGTTCTGCCAGATCTGCCTTGCGGGCAAATACCCCGGCAAAGCTTTGCTGAACATACTGTATCTCTCTTGGTTCCATGCTACCTGCCAAGGCCGCGCGCCCATTGCAGCGGCGGGCGGCCAGGACGCCGTTGCAATACCATTCACCGCCCCATTGTGCCGCCCAATTCCTAACAACTGATTGCGCCTCAGAGGCCTCATGCGAACCCGCCTAAGGCGCACCCCGGCAAGCCACTAAAAAAGCCCCCTGGCAAGGCCAGGGGGCTTCTCGTGCGCGAACCGGGGTCCGGGTGATCAGTTGACCGCTTTGGCCTCGATCTCCGGGCGGTTCGGGCGGGAGGAGGAGATTTCGATCCGGCGCGGTTTCAGCGCCTCCGGCACCTCGCGGTGCAGATCGATGTGCAGCATGCCGTTTTCATGGCTGGCACCGGTCACGTGGACGTGGTCGGCCAGGGTGAAACGGCGTTCGAATGCGCGGGTGGCAATGCCACGGTGCAGGAAAGTGCGGTCTTCACCGTCCTCTGCTTTCTTCGCGGACACGACCAGCGCGTTTTCCTTAACTTCAACATTCAAGTCGTCGTCAGAAAAACCGGCAACAGCGATCGAAATGCGGTAGCTGTCAGCGTCAGTCTTCTCGATGTTGTAGGGCGGGTAGCTGGACTGGGCGGCATCGGCGCTCAAGGCGCGGTCCATCAGGCTGGCAATCTGGTCAAAGCCGATGGTGGCACGGTGCAGCGGTGCAAAGTCAAAGGTACGCATATTCCATCCTCATTCATGAGCGATTTCAGGATGCCTTCCCCGCGGGGACAGGCTGTTTTGCTCCAGGCCCCAATCAGCGGCTGCCCGGATAATCACGAGATAGGGATGGAAAATGCGGCTTCAAGAGGGGGGTCAGTCGCCAACGCTGACAAATTTAGCACCGCCCGCAGTGCCGCCGCCAACCCGGATCCGCTTGATCCTCCGGTCAGGTGCGGCCACCGGATTGCGGCGCAACTGCGCTTTCAGCTCGGCCACGCGCTCCGGCAGCTTCATGCCGAATGCCACCTGTTTGCCCCGGTAACTGCCGCCGCCGGAAACCAGCGCCAGGATACGCCCGCGCCCTCCCACCCGGGAAAACACCGGTGCCCCGGAGGAGCCGAAAGTAACGTTGCAATCAATCATCAGCACATCGTCATGTTCGCCCATCAGATTGCATTGGCGCTGGCGCGAGAGCGCCTCGGCCCGGCCCACGCCATAGGAGGTTACAGAGATATCGCTGCCGTAGCCGCGCCCGGAATGCAGCGCAAAAGCATCTGCCCGGCCGCTCTGCACCGGCTCTGCAAGGCGGATCAGCGCCACATCATGGCGGATGTTCTCCATACTCAGGCGGGTGCGCGGGTTGTAACCCGGATGCGCCGCGATCTGCAGCGCTTGGCTTTCGGCGATCGCGACCCCGTCGCGCAGGCCTGCACGGAAGCTGATCTGCTCCACCGGGCGCAGATTATCCTCTTGGTCATAGACGCAATGCGCCGCGGTCAGCACCAGATCCGGTGCGATCAGCGTGCCGGTGCAGAAGCCCTGCCCGTCCAGTTCCAGCCTGCCGACAGCTTCCCAGCCGAACAGGTCATCGCGGTCAGTCAGCCGCCGCAGGCCGCTGCCCTGGGCCGTTGCGCCGGCTCCGTGCGCCAGGGTGACAGCAGCCAGAATCAGTGCCCGCCAGTTCACTGCTTGATGAACTTGGCACCGGAAGAGCTGGCACGCTCTCCCACTTTGACCCGGCCCACGCCAGGCGGCAGCCGACCGCCGGTGGCAACGCCAGTCAGCTGCGCCTGCAAAAGTGTCAGTTCTTCTGCCAAGGCAGATCCGAGTGAGACCCGTTTGCCGCTCACCTCCGCCTTGGCGGAAATTACTGAAACAATGCGCGGGGAGCCGCCGTCGAAGGAGAACACAGGTGCGCCCGAGGAGCCGAAGTCCACGTCGCAGGACATCACAAGCACCCCTTGCTGGCGCGCCATCACCGCGCAGACCTCCTGCAAGGAGGGCGCCTCGGAGCGGTCATGGGCGTAGGAGACCACACCGATTTTGGCGCCCTTGCGCGGGCGTTCGTCAGTTTCAAACGGCGTAACCGTGGTATTGCGGATGGGGCGCTGCAGTTGCAGCAGGGCAATGTCATTGCGCACCCGGTCCGTCGACAGCTCCCCGTCATAAACATAGGAGGGATGCTGCACCGCCCGTCGCACACTGCGGTAGGCTGAGGCACGGCCGTTGCGCCAGCCGGCCAGAAACTCGATTGTGGCAGGGTCAATCGGTGCCTTTGTGCGGCTGTCATACAGGCAATGCGCTGCGGTCAGCACCAGGTCCGGAGCGATCAGGGCGCCGGTGCAAAACCCCTCGCCGTTCACATCAAGCCGGCCCACGGCTTCCCACTTGCGCCCCGCATCCAGCGTATCCATCCGCTGCAACCGGCTGTCCTGCGCCATTGCTGCGGCTGGCAGCAACAGCGCTGCAACCGCAAGAAACCACTGCCTCACATGCGTCTCCTCTTATCCACCGGCTGGGAGATTAACTGTCTGTTCCGGCAAAATTACGGCAAATGCGCGGTTTGTGCAGCCCGATTCCTTGCAGAAATTTCAGCGCAGGATGGGTACCTCCGGCGCCCGCCTGCCCGGTGCCGTCAGCGCAGGCGGCTGCGGGCCGCCTGTTGCCCAGTCCAGCAGCTCCACCGTATGCACAATCGGCACCTCCGTGCCGGAACCGATCTGCATCATGCAGCCAATGTTGCCCGCAGCGATCACGTCGGGCTCTTTGGCCTCCAGCGCCCTGACCTTGCGCGCCTTCAGCTGAGCTGAGATTTCCGGCTGCATCAGGTTGTAGGTGCCTGCCGAGCCGCAGCAGAGGTGGCTGTCGGCGGGCTCTACCACGCTGAAGCCAGCACGTTTCAGCAATGTCTTTGGGTGGGTCTTGATCTGCTGGCCGTGCTGCAGCGAGCAGGCGGCGTGGTAGGCCACGGTCAGCCCCTTTTCTGCGCCCCCGGGCAGGTCCAGCTGCATCAGCAATTCGGAGATATCCATCGCGATGCCAGACACCCGAGCCGCATCTGCTGCCAGCGGCGCGTTGCGGAACATGTGGCCGTAGTCCTTGACCGTGGTGCCGCAGCCGGAGGTGTTGATGACAATGGCGTCCAGCCCCTGCCCGTCCATCTCAGCCGCCCAGGCGCGGATGTTCTTGGCCGCGGTGGCGTGGCTCTCGTCCTCGCGTCCCATGTGGTGGGTCAGCGCGCCGCAGCAGCCCGCGCCCTCGGCCACCACCACCTCGCAGCCCAGCCGGGTCAACAGGCGGATGGTGGCGTCATTGATATCGGTGTTCAGCGCCCTCTGGGCGCAGCCGGTCATCAGCGCCACGCGCTTCTTGCGCGGCGCGGCGGGGGCAAAGCTCTGCGGATCGTCATTGCGGCTGACCGGCGGGATGGTTTCGGGCGCCATGTCCAGCATCGCGCGCAGCCGTTCGTCCGGCAGCAGCCCCTTGAACGGCTTCGCAAGCTTGGCCCCCAAGAGCGCCAGCCGGAACCGTCCCGGATAGGGCAGGATCCGGGCCAGCAGCCAGCGCAAGGCACGGTCGCTCCATGGGCGGTCATAGTGCTTTTCGATATAGGCGCGCGCATGATCCACCAAGTGCATGTAGTGCACGCCCGAGGGGCAGGTGGTCATGCAGGCCAGGCAACTGAGGCAGCGGTCGATGTGCTTGACGGTTTTGGCGTCCGGCACCCGCTCGTTCTCCAGCATGTCCTTGATCAGGTAGATGCGGCCGCGCGGGGAATCGAGCTCGTCGCCCAGCACCTGATAGGTCGGGCAGGTCGCGGTGCAGAAACCGCAATGCACGCAGGTGCGCAGAATTTCATTGGCGCGTTTGGTGCCAGGGTCTTGCAGCTGTTCTTCGGTGAATGTGGTCTGCATAACTTACCCCATCAGTCCCGGGTTGAGGATGCTGCGCGGATCGAACTGGCTCCGCAGCCCCGCGGAGATGGCCGCCAGCGGTGCGGGCTGCGGCTGGAAGACCCCAAGCCGCGCACGGGTGTCCTGCGAGGCCCGCACCAGCGTGGCATGGCCCGGCACATTGATACGGGCGCGCAGATCGGTGCCATCCGGCACCAGCGCCCAGATCAGCCCGCCGCCCCAATCGAACTGCAGCGCTTCAGCCTCCAGCCGAGGCGCCAGATCCGCCGCATCCGACGGCTTCACCGAGATCCGCCAGATATCGCCCGGCCGGCTGTCAAAGGCAGAAACGTCGCGAATGCCCTTCCACAAGACTCCGGCATCCTCCCGCACCTCCGCCAGCCCGGATGGCGACAGCAGTTCGACCAGCTTGGCGCTGCGGTAAGCGGCGGAATCCTGAAACCCTTCCACCCGGACATGCACCTGGTAAGTGTCCGCGTCATAGGCCGCACCGGTGACATCATAAGGGGAGCCCAAAGCCGCCGACATCATCCGGATCGCACCGGGCAGATCGACACCGGTCACGGTCACGGTCGCAGAGGCCTCTGCCCGCGGCAGCACCTTGAGCGAGACTTCCGTCAGCACCCCTAGCGTGCCATGGGCGCCGCACATCAGCTTGACCAGGTCATAGCCGGTCACGTTTTTCATCACCCGGCCGCCGTTTTTCACCGCCTGGCCGCTGCCATCCACGAACCGCACGCCCAGCAGGTGATCGCGCGCCGCGCCAGCCTGGATGCGCCGGGGACCGGAGACATTTGCAGCAATCACCCCGCCAATGGTCGGCTCGCCCTCGGTGCCCAGCATCCCGCGGTGGTCCATCGGCTCAAAGGCCAGCTGCTGGTTTTGCGCGGCCAGCAGCGTTTCAACCTCGGCAACGGGCGTGCCCGCCTTGACCACCAGTGTCAGCGCGCCGGGCTCATAAAGCTCCACACCCGACAATCCGCGGGTGCTCAGAACGTCCCCCTCCACCGCCAGCCCGCGGCTGCCGCCGCCCTGAATGCAGAGTGGCCCGTTTGCGCCTGCAATGGCTTCGGCCAGTTCCGCCTCGCTCCCTGGTGTCATCATCTTCATCTTTCCGGAAATACTTTGGGGGTTTGGGGGCTAGCCCCCAATCATTCCGCGGCCAGCGCCACGGCCCGGCGGCCTTCGGTCACCGGCAGCGGAAACACTTTGGACGGATTGAGCAGCCACTTGGGGTCAAACACATCCTTGACCTTCAGCTGCGCCTCCAGATCCGCCTCGCTGTACTGGTGCAGCATCAGATCGCGCTTCTCGATCCCCACTCCATGTTCGCCGGTCAGGCAGCCGCCTGCCTCGACGCACAGCTTCAGGATCTCGGCTCCGAAGGCCTCGCAGGTTTCCAGGTCGCCCGGCTTGTTGGCATCGAACAGGATCAGCGGGTGCATATTGCCGTCGCCCGCGTGGAAGACATTGGCCACGTCGAGACCGAATTCCTTGCTCATTTCGCCGATCCGGCGCAGCACAAACGGCAGCGAGGACACCGGGATAGTCCCGTCCAGGCACATGTAATCGTTGATCTGCCCCATGGCGCCAAAGGCCGATTTGCGGCCCAGCCAGATGCGGGCCGCCTCATCCGCATCCCCGGCCTCGCGCAGCTCCACCGGGTTGTGGGACTTGGCGATCCCGATGATCAGCCCCAGCTGGTGATCGATTTCCGCCGGGCTGCCCTCGACCTCGATGATCAGAAGGGCTTCGCACATCGGGTAGCCTGCCTTGGCAAAGGCCTCGCAGGCCTCGATGCAGGGGCGGTCCATGAACTCGATGGCCACCGGCAGCACGCCTGCCTTGATAATGTCCGATACGCAGGCGCCCGCCACCTCGTTGCTGTCAAAACCGATCAGCACCGGCCGGGCGCCCTCCGGCTTGCGCAGAATGCGCAGGGTGGCTTCGGTCACCACGCCCAACTGCCCCTCGCTGCCGCAGATCACCCCCAGAAGATCCAGCCCGCCAGCGTCCAGATGGGCACCTCCGATCTCCACCACGGTGCCGTCCATCATCACCATGGTCACGCCCAGCAGGTTGTTGGTGGTCACCCCGTATTTCAGGCAATGCGCGCCGCCGGAGTTCATCGCGATATTGCCGGCAATGGCACAGGCCAGCTGTGAGGACGGGTCGGGAGCGTAAAAGAACTCCTCCTCTTCCACCGCGCCGGAGACGCTCAGGTTGGTGCGGCCGGTCTGCACCCGGATAATGCGGTTCCGGTAATCGGTCTCCAGCACCTCGTTCATCCGGGCCACGCCCAGGATCACACAATCCGCTGTCGGCAGCGCTCCGCCCGCAAGCGAGGTGCCCGCCCCGCGCGGAACCACCGGCACGCCTTCCTCGTGGCAGATCCGCAGCACCGCGGAAACTTCCTGTGTGGTTCTCGGCAGAACCGCCAGCAGCGGCGGGCACCTGTAGGCGGTGAGCGCATCGCATTCATAGGCCCGCGTTTCTGCCTCGTCCTGGATCACCGCGTCGGACGGCAGCACCGACTGCAGCCGCGCGGCAAGCCGCGCCTTGCGGGCCAGAACGGCGGGGTTCGGGGATGGCATTTCCATCGGGCTCTCCTGTTTGGTAAAATAATATTACCAATTAAATGCGTCTGGCAAGGGGCAGATTGCCGCGCTAGGTTCAGGCCATGATTTGGCCTGACCGTCTGACCCAGTTTTCCCTTTTTGACCTCGCTGCGCTGACCCTGCTGATCGCGGGCTGGCTGTGGATCGGCTGGCGCATCGAAAACCCGCCCGCAGGGCGGCCTTCCGTTTCCTGGCTGATGGCTGATTTCCGGCGCGACTGGATGAAACGGATGGTGGAGCGCGATCCGCGGATTTTTGATGCCCAGCTGGTCGGCAACCTGCGCCAGGGCACCGCTTTCTTTGCCTCTGCCGCGATGATCGCCATCGGCGGAGGGCTGGCGCTGATCGGCAACACCGAGCAGCTGGCAGGCATTGCCGAAGACCTGATCCAGGACAGCATCCCCGCCTTTGTCTGGGAGGTGAAAATCCTGACAGTTCTGCTGTTCCTGTCCAACGCATTTCTGAAATACGTTTGGGCGCACCGGCTGTTCGGATATTGCTCAGTGCTGATGGCTGCGGTGCCGAATGATCCCGGCCATGACCTTGCTTACCCCCGCGCCGCGCAGGCCGCTGAGATCAGCATCACCGCCGCACGCAGCTTCAACCGGGGCATGAGGTCAACATACTTCGCGCTGGCCGCCGTCGCATGGCTGGCAGGTGCACTGCCGCTGGCAGGTGCGGCTCTGATCACCCTCGCGGTGCTGTACCGGCGGGAATTCGCCTCGCATTCACGCGCTATCCTGCTGCGCATCCCGCCCGAAAGCCAAGGGGACACGGTTTCGTGACTGCAGCCCGGACCGCCCGCGGCTATGGTGCGGTGATGAGACATCTGTTTCTCACTGGCGCATTCTGCGCCTCCGCCCTGCCCGCACTTGCCGATGAACCGGTGGTAGAAGCTGTCACCGCGCGTCAGAGCGGAGGCGGCTGGACTTTCAGCGTCACCCTCTCTCACCCGGACACCGGGTGGGATCACTATGCTGACGGCTGGCGGGTGCTGGATATGGACGGAAACGAGCTGGGCCTGCGGGTACTTGCACATCCGCACGAGCACGAACAGCCCTTCACCCGCTCACTCAGCCGCGTGCAACTCCCGGAGGGCGCGACCCAGGTGCAAATCCAGGCCCGCTGCCTGACGGACGGCTGGAGCAAGGCAGTCTATACCTACACTCTGCCCTGACGCATTTCATTTCAGAAAATACCCGCACCGCAGTCCGCCACTGCCCGGCGCAGTCAAACGCGGTGATAGGGGCTGCCGGCCAGAATCGTCGCCGCGCGGTAGATCTGCTCGGCCAGCATCACCCGCACCAGCATATGCGGCCAGACCATCTTGCCGAAGGAGATCGAGAAATCGGCCTCAGCCCGCAGCGAGGGATCGATCCCGTCGGCACCGCCGATGATCAGCGCCAGATCCTGGCGGCCGCTGTCGCGCCAGCCGGCCAGCTTGTCCGCGAAATCCGGGGAGGAGATCACCTTGCCGCGCTCGTCCAGGGTGCAGATCACCGCGCCCTTGGGCAGCGCCTTGCGCAAGAGTGCTGCCTCGGCGGCCATGCCTGCGTTTTTCTTATCTTCAATCTCCACCACCCGCGCAGGCCCCAGACCCAGCGCGCGCCCGGTCCGGTCGAACCGGGTGAGGTAATCGTCGATGAGGGATTTTTCCGGGCCGGAGCGTAGACGCCCGGCCGCACAGATATGCAGACGCATGAAATTCCCGAAGCAATCCGGCCCGCACCCATGCGCGGGCCTGCATCAAATCAGCCTTGGATCAGCCTTCAGCTGCCGGTGCAGCCTCGGTGCCAGCGGGCATCCACATCTTCTCGAGTTGATAGAACTCGCGCACTTCCGGGCGGAAGATATGGACAATCACGTCACCGGAGTCGATCAGCACCCAGTCGCCGGCATCCTTGCCTTCAACCTTGCAGGTGATCCGGAACTCCTGTTTGAGCCGGTCGGTCAGCTTTTCCGCCATGGCCGCGACCTGACGGGTGGAGCGGCCGGAGGCCAGCACCATGTAATCGCCGATCGAAGTCTTGCCGCGCAGATCGATCTGCACAACATCTTCGGCTTTGTCATCGCTGAGTGAGGAGAGAATCCGCTCCAGCAGCTGTTCGCTGGTGGGCTGGGACTGGGCGGCCATCACGGCTGCCCCATTAACAGCGGCATCCGCCGCTTGAGGTACGGGTGACAGGACATGGTCCTCCTTACAACGCGCCGCCACGCCCCGGCGCCGGGCCTGTTAATAATGTAGCAACCAGAGGGTAAACTTTCAATGAAAGCCCTGCCCCGCGATGCAAGCCATGTGCTTTATCCGTCATCTTCGCCAGGTGCAACCCTGACCGGCAGCGGGTCGTTCAGCATCCGCACCTCGCGCTGCGGGAAGGGGATCGAAATGCCTTCTGCCTGGAATGCATCCCACAGCGCCAGATAGACGTTGCCGCGGATATTGGTGAGACCGCCGGTGGGGTCGTCGATCCAGAACCGGAGCACATAATCGACGCTGCTGTCGCCGAAGCCGGTAATGTGGCAGACCGGTTTCTTGCTGCCGTATTGCAGCACCCGCGTGACCCCGCAGGCCGCGTCAATCGCAATCTTGCGGACCTTATGGGGATCATCGCCATAACCGGTGCCGAAATGCAGGTCCAGCCGGACATACTTGTCAGAATGCGACCAGTTCACCACCTGGGTCGTGATCAGGTCCTCGTTCGGGATCAGATATTCCCGTCCGTCGCGGGTCACCACAGAAACATAGCGCGCGCCCAGCGCGTTGATCCAGCCGAAGGTATCGCCCAGCGAGATCACGTCACCCGGTTTGATCGACTTATCCAGGAGGATGATCAGGCCTGACACCAAGTTCGAAACCACCTTCTGCAGGCCGAAACCCAGGCCGACGCCAATGGCGCCGGACAGCACCGCAAGGCCGGTGAGGTCGATGCCGATGGCCTTCAACCCGATAAAGAAGGCGCCGCCGAACAGCAGGATCTGTGCCAGTTTGGCGCCGAGCACCTGCATGGAGGGCGAGATATCGGAATTGGCGCGTATCCGGTTCGAGGCCACTGACGAGATCACCCGCGCCAGCGTCAGCATGACGCCCAGTATCACAATCGCCTGAACAACCAGAAACAGTGAAATCCTGAGATCGCCGAAATTGATGGCGATGCCGTCCATCAGATGTATCGCATCTTCGGTAATGCCCAGGATTCTCAGGGTAATCCAGATCCAGGCCCCGTATTTCACCAGGTTGCGCAGCAACGGATTGCCGACCAGCCGGGTGGCAAAGGATACGATCAGCCAGGCCAGCGACAGGTTGGCGATCACCGTGAGCAGCCGGGACCGGCTGGGCCACGTCATTTCCTGCATCACCAGCACCACGGTCCAGATCAGCAGCACAAACAGGATGCCGCGGATCCGCTTGTGCAGCACCAGCCCCGCCCGCATCCGCCAGCGCGGCCAGCCCTCGCGGGTCCGCAGCCAGTTGTGGAAGGCATTGGCAATCGGCCGCGCGATCAGGGTGGCCGCCACAAAGACGGCCAGCACGATACCCGCCTGATAAGCGTTCCAGGGCCTGAGCAGCATCTCAAGCCCGCCGGCGGCCAGAGCCCACAGCTGCTGGCCCAGCTCCAGCGCCTCGGCCGTGCTCTCCGCAATCGCGTCCCTGGGTGGTGTCTGCTCTTCCGGCTCCATTGCGCCCCCCTTTTTTTCCCAGTGTGCCGTCCTGCCCGGTTTCGATCAAGCCGGAGCAAGAATGGAGACAGGCCGCAGCCGCTCCGGGGCTGAGCCGGAAGCCCCAAGCGCATACCGGGGCCGCAGAGCGCTGCGCCCCCATGCAATGGCTGGCGCAGCGCCCTGCGAACGAATCTTGATTGCCGGCCACAGCAGATGTATCTGACAGCCATGACCCTCGTATTGGCGCAAAAGATCGAACTGCAAGACCGCGCGCGGCTGCGCGAGCGGTTCTTTGGCGCCGCCCGCACGGTCCTGGCGCGCCTATAAGGTGCTTGCCCAGCCCAAAGCCAGCATACCCAAATACATCACGGGAGAGGACCCATGTCCCCCAAGACACTCTATGACAAGATCTGGGATGCGCATGTTGCGCATGAAGCAGAGGACGGCACCTGCCTGCTCTATATCGACCGCCACCTGGTCCACGAAGTGACCAGCCCGCAGGCCTTCGAAGGCCTGCGCATGGCCGGGCGCAAGGTGCATGCTCCGGACAAGACCATCGCGGTGCCGGACCACAACGTGCCGACCACCCTGGACCGTGCCAAAGGCATCGAGAATGAGGAAAGCCGCATCCAGGTCGAAGCGCTCGACAAGAACGCCAAGGAATTCGGCGTGCATTATTACCCGGTGGATGACGTCCGCCAGGGCATCGTGCACATCGTCGGCCCGGAACAGGGCTGGACCTTGCCCGGCATGACCGTGGTCTGCGGCGACAGCCACACCGCCACCCACGGCGCCTTCGGCGCGCTGGCGCATGGCATCGGCACCTCGGAAGTGGAGCATGTGCTCGCGACCCAGACGCTGATCCAGAAGAAGTCCAAGAACATGAAGGTGGAGATCACCGGCAAGCTGAAGCCGGGCGTCACCGCCAAGGACATCACCCTGGCGGTAATCGGCGAGACCGGCACCGCCGGCGGCACCGGCTATGTCATCGAATATTGCGGTGAAGCGATCCGCGATTTGTCGATGGAAGGCCGCATGACCGTCTGCAATATGGCGATCGAAGGCGGCGCCCGCGCCGGTCTGATCGCGCCGGACGAGACCACCTTTGAATACGTCAAGGGCCGCCCGCACGCCCCCAAGGGTGCTCAGTGGGAGGCGGCGCTGGACTGGTGGAAGACGCTTTACACCGACGAAGGCGCGCATTTCGACAAGGTTGTCACGCTGAAGGGCGAAGACATCCAGCCGGTTGTGACCTGGGGCACCTCCCCCGAGGACGTTCTGCCGATCACCGGCGTGGTGCCGAACCCCGAGGACTTCACCGGCGGCAAGGTTGAAGCAGCCCGCCGCTCGATCGAATACATGGGGCTGACCCCCGGCCAGAAGCTGACCGACATAGAGATCGACACCGTGTTCATCGGATCCTGCACCAACGGCCGCATTGAGGATCTGCGCGCCGTGGCCGAGGTGGTGAAGGGCAAGAAGATCAAGGACGGCATGCGTGCGATGATCGTTCCGGGCTCCGGCCTGGTGCGGGCGCAGGCCGAGGAAGAAGGCCTGGCCGAGATCTTTGAAGCAGCCGGTTTCGAGTGGCGGCTTGCGGGCTGCTCCATGTGCCTGGCGATGAACCCTGACCAGCTGGCCCCGGGCGAGCGTTGCGCCGCCACCTCAAACCGCAACTTCGAAGGCCGCCAGGGCTATAAAGGCCGCACCCATCTGGTGTCGCCTGCGATGGCCGCCGCCGCCGCGCTGACCGGCCGGCTGACGGATGTGCGTGAGTTGATCTGAGCCTGAGGGGCCGCCGATGCCGTCCAGCCCTTCCCTGCCCGCAGTCGCAAGCCTGTGGATCGGTGACAGCCTCAACTGGCTGCACGAACTGTCCTTGGCCAGTTTCGTGCAGCGCGGTCATGAGGTTGTGCTGTTCCACACCGGGCCTGCGGCACCGCCGGTTCCGGCAGGTGTCCGCACCTGCCCGGCGGCGGAAATCTGGGACCCTGCCAAGGCAGGGCACGGGGAGGCGCCGGCCTCGATGCTGTCGGATCTGTTCCGTCTTCATCTGCTGAAGAAGACGGACATGATCTGGATCGACACCGATATGCTCTGCTGCCGGCCTTTACCGGACGCGGACTATCACGTCGGCTATGAGCCGACCCGGTCGATCAACGGTGCGGTTCTGCGGCTGCCGAAAAGCTCGGCAACGCTGAACCACCTGCTGGACTGGTTCGAGGACCCCGAGTTCGTGCCGCCCTGGCTTGGCCGCAAAATCCGCAAGGAAGTCGAAGCCGCACCGCCCGGCAAACGGCTGCTGACAGCCTTCGAGCTGCAGCGCCCGTCGCTTGGCCCCCGGGCGCTGGACTACACGCTGCACCTGACCGGAGAGGTCGAGCATGTCCGGGAGCCGGACGTCTTTTACCCGATCCGGGGCGTGCTGACTGACGTGCTGTTCAGCGGCAGCTGCCAGGAAGACGGCTGGCTGACGGACAACACGCTGGCCGTTCATCTCTACGCATCCATGGTGCGCCGCTACCACAAGGCGCACCGGCCCGAAAAACACAGCTTCATCGCACGCCACGCGCAGGAGATCGGTTTTGATCTCAGCGGTTTGAAGCATCAGAAACAAGGAAACGAGTAATGGAAAAGTTCCAGAAACTGCAGGGTATCGCAGCCCCGATGCCGCTGGTGAACATCGACACCGACATGATCATCCCCAAGGTGTTCCTGAAATCCATCCAGCGTACCGGCTTCGGCAAGAACCTGTTCGACGAGATGCGCTATAACCGCGATGGCACCGAGATCGAGGACTTCGTGCTGAACAAGCCGCAGTACCGCAACGCCGAGATCCTGGTGGCGGGCGACAACTTCGGCTGCGGCTCCTCGCGCGAGCACGCGCCGTGGGCGATCGCTGATTTCGGCATCAAGTGCATCATCTCGACCTCTTTCGCCGACATCTTCTACAACAACAGCTTCAAGAACGGCATTCTGCCGATCGTGCTGCCGCAGGAGCAGGTCGACATCCTGATGGCCGATGCGGAAAAAGGCGAAAACGCCCGTATGACCGTCGATCTGGAAGCACAGGAGATCACCACCTCTGACGGCGAAGTCATTCCGTTCGAAGTGGACGCCTTCAAAAAGCACTGCCTGCTGAACGGCCTCGATGACATCGGCCTGACCATGGAAAAGGCCGACTCGATCAAGACCTTCGAGGACAAGGCCGCCCAGGAGCGCCCCTGGGTCTGATCCGGACCTGACCGTTGAACAATTTGGAAACCGCCCTGCCCTGGGGCGGTTTTCTTTTGCCCCGCCAGATTCGCGCCGCATTTCCGCCTTAATTGCGGACCGGTGCCTTAATTGTGCTCTTGGCGCGCGGGCACACATCATCTGGTATGCACTCGGCCAAGCCCCTCAAATAGAAGCAAAACCCTGATGCAAACCCGCACCAGTGCGTCCGGGAAAGTGGCCCCTTGCCTGCAGCTGCCCCTTGAGCGGAGAGCCGCCAGCCGGCCACAATGGGGCGAAAATGAGGCAGAGCGCCCTGGACCGCTTCCCGGGGGGCTTCAAATCCGGACACGAGAGGCAAACAACGCCCGCACCGGTTTGAAGGGAATGTAAGACGTGTTTGCACGCATCACAGGCGCGGCGTTCCGCGGCATACTGGTGGCCATGCTTTTTGCGATGCCGACGCTGATTCTGCCGGCATCCGCCACCGAGTCCCCGGAGATCATCCTGTTTATCGCGCTGCTGGGATCAGCCTTGGCCTTCAGCGAATACGCCTCCCTTTTCCCCAGTTTTGTCGAATTCCGCAACGCTCCGCCGATCAACCGGATGCGCTTTGGAGCCGCAGCAGTTACTGTCGGCGCGCTGAGCCTGCTGGCAGCGCACCCACTGGCGCCGACCGGGCTGACAGCCCTTGTGCAGCGTCTGGGCGGCTGGCTGGGCGGCCAGCTCGACTTCGCCTACTCCCCGGTGCAGCTGACGGTGCTGATGATGCCGCCGCAGGTGCCGGAAGCGCTGATTTTGACAGTGCGGGATGCAGCCGGGCTCGCCAGTGCGGTGGCGGCGACCGCTATCGCCATCTTTGCGCTGGTGGTCCGGGTCGGCCACTGGCCTGTGGGCAGCGGCGCTTTCAACGTCTGGGTCAACCTGCCGCTGTTCGATCCCACCACCGGCGGCGACGTGGTTCAGCGGCTGCAGCGCGACGGGCGTGTCAACATCGTTGGCGGCGTTCTCCTGCCCTTTGCCCTGCCCGCCGCGGTCAAGCTCGCCTCAGGCCTGGTGGATCCGGGCATGCTGGCCGCGCCGCACATGCTGATCTGGGTGATCAGCGCCTGGGCGCTGGTGCCGGCCTCGATGATCATGCGCGGCATGGCGATGCTGCGCATCGCCGGGCTGATCGCACAGAAACGCCGCGCTGCCTGTGCTGATCCCGACGAGACCCTGCAAACCGCATGAGGCGGCTGGCGGCGGTTCTTCTCCTGATCCATGCCGCCGGGCCGGGCTGGGCGGACACGCTCCGGATCGCGACCTTCAACACTGAACTTTCCCGCAAGGGCCCAGGCCTGCTGCTGCGCGATATCGAGCGCGGCAAGGATCCGCAGATTGCCGCGGTGACGGCTGTGATCGCCGCCGCCCGGCCGGATGTCCTGGCGCTGCAAGGCATCGACTGGGATTACGAGGGCCGGGCTCTGGCAGCGCTGACTGCACGGCTGGCGGACCAAGGGCTGGACTACCCTTACCACGTTGCGCTGCAGCCCAATTCCGGCCTGCCGCCGCCTGCTCCGCTGGACATGGATGGCAACGGCAAAGCCGGCGAGCCGCGCGACAACCAGGGCTATGGACGGTTCCGCGGCCAGGGCGGCATCGCGCTGCTGTCGCGGCTGCCGGTCGGCCGCGCAGGCATCCGTGACTTCAGCGCGCTCCTGTGGCGGAACCTGCCCGGCGCCTTGCTGCCGCAGCACCCGGACGGAAGCCCATTCCCTTCGCCCGAAGCGCAAGCAGTACAGCGCCTGTCCGCCACCGCCCATTGGATGGTGCCGCTGCAACTGCCGGATGGCAGCCGCCTGAATGTCATGACCTTTCATGCCACTCCACCGCTGTTTGACGGGCCGGAAGACCGCAATGGTTTGCGCAACCGTGACGAAATCCGCCTGTGGCAGCTGCTGCTGGACGGCCAGCTTGGGCCCGCGCCTGAAGGTCCCTTTGTGATTGCCGGAGACGCCAATCTCGACCCGGAGCACGGCGAGGGCCACAAGGCAGCCATCCGCAGCCTGCTGGCGGACCCGCGCTTGCAGGACCCGCGCCCGCAAAGCCCGCAGGGCGGCACCGCTACTGTGGAATGGCAGAATGCGGGCCCCATGCGGGTAGATTATGTGCTCGCCTCTGCCGAGCTTACGGTAACCGGCGGCGGCGTGGTTTGGCCGGATGGACCGGACGACCCCGCGGCGATCGCCAGCCGCCATCGGCTGGTCTGGGTGGATTTGCTGCTGGACTGACCAGCCTGCCACAACTTCATTGCGCGGGCAAATCCTCATCTTTGCCCTTTATTCCCAAGGGCCGTTATTGACCCTGCTCCGCTGTCCCGCTACGCCCGTGCCAGCTGTTTTTAGGAGGATCCCCATGCCCAACCCATCGATTCTGATTCTGCCCGGAGACGGGATCGGCCCCGAAGTCATGACCGAGGTGCGCAAGATCATCACCTGGTTCGGCGACAAGCGCGGCCTGCAGTTCGATGTGAGCGAGGATCTGGTCGGCGGCGCCGCCTATGACAAGCATGGCAAGCCGCTGGCGGATGAGACCATGGCCAAGGCGCAGGAAGTCGACGCGGTGCTGCTCGGCGCCGTGGGCGGCCCCGCCTATGACGATCTGGACTTCTCGGTGAAACCCGAGCGCGGCCTCTTGCGCCTGCGCAAGGAGATGGATCTCTATTCCAACCTGCGCCCGGCGCAGTGCTTTGACGCGCTGGCGGACTTCTCCTCGCTGAAGAAGGACATCGTTGCCGGCCTCGACATCATGATTGTGCGCGAGCTGACCTCCGGCGTCTACTTCGGCGAGCCGCGCGGCATCTTCGAGGAAGGCAACGAGCGCGTCGGCATCAACACCCAGCGCTACACTGAGTCCGAGATCGAGCGTGCCGCCCGTTCGGCGTTTGAGCTGGCGATGCGCCGCAACAAAAAAGTCTGCTCGATGGAGAAGGCCAACGTGATGGAATCCGGGATCCTGTGGCGCGAGGTGGTGACCCGCGTCGGCAAGGACTACCCCGAGGTCGAGCTCAGCCACATGTATGCCGACAACGGCGCCATGCAACTGGTGCGCGCGCCCAAGCAGTTCGACGTCATCCTGACCGACAACCTGTTCGGCGACATCCTGTCCGACTGCGCCGCGATGCTGACCGGCAGCCTTGGCATGCTGCCTTCCGCCTCGCTCGGTGCGCCGATGGCCAACGGCCGCCCCAAGGCGCTGTATGAACCCGTGCACGGCTCCGCCCCCGATATCGCAGGCCAAGGCAAGGCGAACCCGATCGCCTGCATCCTGAGCTTTGCCATGGCGCTGCGCTACAGCTTTGACCAGGGCGCTGAAGCCGACCGGCTGGAAGCCGCAGTGGAGAAAGTCCTGGCTGACGGCGTGCGCACCGCCGACCTGCTGGCCAGCGAAGGCGTGGAGCCGGTCTCGACCAGCCAGATGGGCGATGCGGTGATTGCCGCTCTGGACGCAAGCCTCTGATTTCCGGTCGCAAAACTGAAAAAATCAAAGCCCCGCCCGGCCCCCGGCGCGGGGCTTTTTCGTGGCCTTCAGCCGTCGGGCCTGCAGTGCGAAAAAGAAATCCCGAAATCCGCATCTTTCTGTGAAATCACCCTTGTCAAACCCCGCGCCCTGGGCTATTTCGCCCTCCACGGTCGGAGTGTAGCTCAGCCTGGTAGAGCACTGTCTTCGGGAGGCAGGGGTCGGAGGTTCGAATCCTCTCACTCCGACCAATAAAACAAGGCGCCTTTGGGCGCCTTTTTTTGTTGCCTAAAGCGATCCTGCCGCTTCGGAATGCCAGCACGCAGGCCTCCTCCCGCAGGTGGTCACCTTTTCCTGAGACCGCTTTTCTTCTCGGGCACTTGCAGCCTGATCCCCAGGCTGAACCCGTCCGGCGGACGATCCAGAATGGTCAGCGTCCCGCCCATCAACGCCGCCAGTTCGTCGCAAATGGACAAGCCCAGCCCGGACCCGCCCTTGTGCTGCGACACTGCACTTTCGAGTTGCTGGAACCGCTCAAACGCCTGGCCGCGATCCTCCGCTGCTATGCCAGGCCCCGTGTCCAACACCGTGATGCTGACGGGGCATGCCGCCGCGGCGTCATGTTCCAGCACGATGCAGACGCTGCCCTGCGCGGTGAATTTCACGGCATTGTCGATCAGGTTGTTCACGATCTGTGTAACCTTGGCATGGTCGATCAGGAGCGTTTCCGGCAGCCCGTCCGGGGCGTCCACACAGACGCGCAAAGGCTTTCCGTAACGGGTGGTGCAAGCTTCGAGCGCCTCGCGCCACAGCGCTGTCAGGCTCGCTGTCTCAACCGGCTTCGGATCGAATTCCAAAGCATCGGAATCCAGCCGCGCCGCCTCCAGCACATTGACCAGATGGGTCATCAGCATCTCCGCCGCCCGGTGTCCGACATCGGCCCGCTCCCGGGTTTTACCCGAAGCCGTCTCATCGCTCTTGATCAGGTGGAACAGCCCCAAAATCACATTGAGCGGTGTGCGGATCTCGTGGCTCATCGTTGCCAGAAAGGCAGTGCGGGCTTCGACAGCGGTATTGGCGCGCACCACTTCAGAGGCAAGTTCAACATTCGCCGCAGCCAGTTCGGCCTCCCGCGCCTTCAGCTTCGTCAGGTCGTTGTGCGCCCCCAGCATCCGCACCGGTGTTCCGTTTTCATCCCGAATTGCCAGGCCGCGGCAGCGCACGGTGACCATGTGGCCCTTGGCGTGGCGGTAGCGCACGATCTGATCATAGGGATGGTCCGGGTCTTCCAGATGCTTTTGGAAATTCTCAAGCGCCAGCGCCAGGTCGTCAGGATGAATCAGATCCTGCCATTCGGAGGCAAAATGGCCCTTGGTCTCCGGGTCGACACCGAACAGACGCCAGAGTTCCGGACTCATCCATTCATGCTCGGGGTTTTCCAGGTCCCAATACCAGATCCCGTCGAGCGAACCGATCTGCAAAAAGTCGAAAATCGCCTCGTCGCTTTTGACCAGCTCATACAGCTCGCGTTTGAGATAGTGCATTTCCACCCGTCCCCGCTAGCGCCGCGCGGCAGTCCGTCCGCCTGCCCAAGCAATGACAGAATTACCGCAAGCCTGCCAGCGCATTCAGAGGGCGAACACGCCGCGGCCCTGCCCGGCTCAGGCCGCTTTCATCGCCGAGCGTTTCAGCTGCTTCCACAGCACATCCAGCGTCTGCTTGGTGCTGCGCGGATCGCGATAAAGGCGGATTTCCAGATCGGTGCCCAGCCGTTCATCAACCACAGCAAACCGGCCAGAGGCGATTTCCTGGCGGCACAGGCTCAGCGGCAGCCAGCCGATGCCAAAGCCCTCCTGGATCATCGCCTTGACGCTGTTGGCCAGCGCGTTCTGGTTCACGACAAACACTTTCTGTCCGGGCAAAAGCTGGGTCAGGGCAAACTCCTGCACGGAGCGCAGTGCCGAAACCGCACCGTAAGACAGGAGCGGCACCGCGTCCTTGCTGCCGGTCTTGAAGGCAAACTCCGCCGCACCGTCCGGGGTCGTGCGGGAAACTGGCACATACCGGTCGGTGGACAGCGTCAGATACTCGAAATTGGCAACTTCCAAGGGTCCCAGGAAATCCATTGACGGGTGCCAATAGGTCAGGATCACATCGCAATAGCCCTGCTGCAGCGCACTGACGAACTGGTCGGCGGCCCAAGATGTGGAATTGAGGTCGGTATCCACCCCGCCCTCGCTGGCCAAGGGCGCAATCAGGGTCTTGTAGTGCGTCATGTAGAGCGACTGCGAAGCGGCAAAACGGATCACGTTTTCACCCGCCGCATCGATGGTCTGGCAGCGCTCGATGGTTTCCTCGTAGGTGCGCAGCATAATGCGGGACTGCGACAGGAACACCTCCCCGGCCGGGGTCAGGGTCAGCGGCAGCGTCTCGCGGTTGATCAGCCGCACACCGATCTCATTCTCCAGCGCCCGGATCCTGCGGGAGAAAGCGGGCTGGCTGACATTGCGCTCTTCGGCCGCGCGCGAGAAATTCTTGCACGCGACCAAAGCCTCGAAGTCCTTTAGCCAGATGATATCCAACTGGGCGTCCCGTCCTAGCCGGCAGCCACCGCATCCAGCCTGTCTTCTTCAACGGCGTGGCACGCAACGGTGCTGCCATCGGGCTGGTGAATGGCTTTGGGCTTTTCACTCTTGCATCGTGCGTCCGCAAAGGCGCAGCGGCTTTGGAACGGGCAGCCGGTCGGCAGGTTGATCGGCGTCGGGATCTCGCCCTTGAGGCGGATATGGTTCGGCCGGTCGTCCTTCAGCTGCGGCACCGCGGACAGCAAGGCCCGAGTATAAGGGTGTTTGGGGTTGGAGAACAATGTCGCGGTGTCCGCAACTTCGCAAACCGACCCGAGGTAAAGAACTGCGACGCGGGTGCCGAAATGCTCCACCACGCTCAGATCGTGGGTGATGAACAGATAGGTGAGCCCGCGGCTTTCCTTGGCTTCCAGCATCAGGTTCAGAACCTGCGCCTGGATCGACACGTCCAGCGCGCTGATCGGCTCATCCGCGATGATGAACTCCGGGTCCACCGTCAGGGCGCGGGCAATGGCGATCCGCTGGCGCTGGCCGCCGGAGAACTCGTGAGGGTAGCGTTTGGCCCAGCTGGGATCGACGCCGACCGACAGCATCACCTCTGTCACCTTGTCGCGAACCTCCGCCGCCGAAGCACTGGGGTAGTGATGGCGCACCGGCTCCTCCAGCGCCTGCCGGATGGTCATTCGCGGGTTCAGCGAGGCATAGGGGTTCTGAAAGATCATCTGGATCTTTTTGCGCAGCGGCTGCATGTCGCCGCGCGACAGGTTGTCGATGCGCTGCCCGCCGTAGTGGATTTCCCCCGCTGTTGGGGTCAGCAGCCCGGCCACAAGCCGAGCAACGGTTGACTTGCCGCAACCCGACTCGCCCACCACGCACAGTGCCTCGCCCTTGCGGGCCTCCAGTGAGATGTTGTTCACCGCATGGACCGAGCGGCTTTCCCGCACGATCTTGCCTTTCTTGAACTTGAGCGTTTCCAGAAAACCGTGATCGAGGTCGAACCGCTTTTCCAGATTCCTGATCTCCAAGAGCGGGCGGTCTGTTTTTGCGTCACTCATGCCCGTGCCTCCTGACGGTCTTCATCGCTGTGCAGGCGCTGCACCTCGTGGCAGGCCACTGCAACCTCGCTGTATTGCACGATTTCCGGCACCCGGGCACGGCACAGGTCGGTGGCGTATTTGCAGCGCGGGTTGAAGGCGCAACCCGGGGGGATGCTGGCAAGTCCGGGCATATTTCCCGGGATCTGCTTCAGCCGCTGGCCCGGCACCGTCTGCTGCGGCAGCGCGTTGATCAGCCCCTGGGTGTAGGGGTGCTGCGGATCATTGATGATCTCGCGGGTGCGCCCGGCTTCGATGATGCGGCCGGCATACATCACCAGCGTGCGCTCGGTCATCTGGCTGACCACGCCCAGGTCGTGGGTGATCAGGATCAGCCCCACCTGATTGGACTGGCACAGCTCCAGCATCAGCTCCATGATGTCGGCCTGAATGGTCACGTCCAGCGCGGTGGTCGGCTCATCCGCGATGATCAGCTGCGGGTCCAGCAAGAGAGCAATCGCGATGATGATCCGCTGGCGCATGCCGCCCGACAGCTCGTGCGGGTATTGCTCCAGACGCTCCTCCGGCGACGGGATATAAACCTCGCGCAGCTTGACGATAGCGATCTGGCGCGCTTCCTCGCGGCTCAGCTTGCGGTGCGCCATCAGGGTTTCGATCATCTGCTGGCCGATGGTCAGCACCGGGTTCAGCGTCACCATCGGATCCTGGAAGATCATCGCCATCCGGTTGCCGCGCAGGTTGCGAAGACGCTTGTCGTTCATCTGAACGACATCCTCACCCTCGAACAGGATCTGGCCGCTGTCGATATAGCCCGGGCGGCTCAGCAGGTTCATCAGCGAAAACCCGGTGATTGACTTGCCGGCGCCGCTTTCGCCGACGATGCCCAAGCGCTCGCCCTTGGCAAGATCGAAGGAAATGCCGTTGAGTGCGGTGACCGTCTGGTCGCGCATGGCGAATTTGACGGTGAGGTCGCGAACGGAAAGAAGGCTCATCGCGTTACCCCTTGTAGAGTTTCGGGTTCAGGACGTCGCGCATCCAGTCGCCCAGCAGGTTGATGACAAGGACCAGAACCACCAGAACCACGCCGGGAATGGCGGTGATCCACCAGCTGCCCGAGAAGATGTAGTCGAAGCCGGAAGAAATAAGCGAGCCCAGCGACGGCTGGCTCGGCGGCATGCCAAGGCCAAGAAAGCTGAGCGAGGCTTCGGAGATGATCGCATTGGCGACCTGCACAGTGGAGATCACGAAAATCGGCGACAGCGAGTTCGGCAGGATGTGCCGCACCATGATCCGCATCGGCCCGAAGCCCAGCACGCGGGCGCTGTCGACGTATTCCTTCTTCTTCTCGGCCAGCACGGTGGCACGGACGGTGCGGGCATACTGCGGCCATTCCGCCACCCCGATCACTGCGATCAGGAAGATCACCGCATACTGGTTGAAGGTGTCGGAGCCGAACATCGCCTGCGTCACGGCCAGAAAGATGATCGCCACCATCAGAGTGGAGAACGACAGCTGGATGTCCGCCAGCCGCATCAGCAGGCTGTCCAGGCGGCCGCCGACATAGCCGGCCAGCAGCCCGATGGAGATGCCGAGGAACGCTTGCAGTGCAACCGCGCAGATGCCGATCAGCAGCGACAGGCGGGTGCCGTACAGGATCGTCGACCACAAGTCGCGGCCCTGGTCGTCGGTGCCCAGCATGAACTCCGGCAGCGCGCCGTCGATCCATACCGGCGGGTATTCGGAGTTCATGATGTCGATCGAGCCCGGGTCATAGGGATCATAGGGCGCGATCACCGGTGCCAGGAAGGACGCCGCCGCGATCAGCAGGAAGACGATCATGCTGACCACCGCCACCGGGTTGCGGCGGAAACTGTAGCCCATGTTGGAGTTCCAGGCCTTGGACCAGCGCGACGGTTCGGGTTTCGGGGAAAGCGTTTCGATGCTCATGCGCCCATCCTCGCAATGTTCACGGTCGGGTTCACCAGGCCATAGATCAGATCGACAATGGTGTTGGTGACCACGAAGATGAAGCCGACAACAATCAGGTAGGCTACGATCAGCGGGGTATCGACGCGGTTCACCGCCTCAAGGAACATGAAGCCCATGCCCGGCCACTGGAACACTGTCTCGGTCAGGATAGTATAGGCCACCATAGTGCCGATCTGCACCCCGCCTACCGTGATCACCGGCAGCAGCGTGTTCTTCAGCGCATGCACAAAGTAGATCCGCCACGGGTTGATACCCTTGGCCTTGGCGTATTTCACGTATTCCGACTGCAGCACTTCCATCATCTCGGCGCGGATCAGGCGGACAAACAGCGGCAGCATGATCGAGGCCAGCGCGATCGAGGGCAGGATGATGTGCATCCAGCCGTCTGCGGTGGCAAAGTTGGTCTGCCAGTAGCCCCAGACATGCACGGTGTCGCCGCGCCCGTAAGAGGGGAACCAGCCGTATTCCACAGAGAATACAAAGATCATCAGGATCGCGGTCAGAAACACCGGGATCGAAATGCCGACAATCGACAGGCCCATGATGATACGGCTCAGAATGCTGTCCGGCTTGATCGCGGTATAAACCCCCAGCGGCACCGAGAAACCGATAATGATCAGCGTCGCGCCGAACACCAGTTCCAGCGTCGCCGGCAGCTTCTTCAGGATGACGTCCAGCGCCGGTTCCTTGAAGAAGTAAGATGTGCCCAGATCGCCCTGCAGGGCATTGCCTGCAAACCGCAGGTATTGGGTCACGAAGCTGTCATTCAGCCCCAGCTCATCGCGCAGTTGCTGGCGCACTTCCTCCGAGACGGACTGGCCGACCAGCTCGCGCAGCGGGTCGCCCAGGTTGCCCTGGATGGCAAAGGCGATCAGCGAGATGACGAACATCACGGCAATCGCCTGGATCACTCGCTTGGCGAGATAGGCAAACATCTTCCTGACCTTTGTAGAATTTGTTCAGCACGCAGGATGCGCCATCTGGCACAGCTCCCGCACGCGCAGCCCGGTGGCTGCAGTTCTTCTGGCTGGGTGGCCGGGGCGGCAGATGCGCCGCCCCGGTGTGTTTTGTAGATCCGGGTTAGCTGCCGGTCTCGACGACCAGATCGCCAAAGTAGGGGAAGTTCAGCGCATTCACGATCTCTGCAGCGTTCATGCCGGACTTGGAACCCCATGCCAGGTTCTGCCAGTGCAGCGGGATGAAGGCCGCTTCTTCGTACAGGATGCCTTCCAGCTTCTGCAGCAGTTCCGCACGCTTGTCCGGATCGGTTTCCGCGTTGGCGGCATCCATCAGCGCATCGGCTTCCTCGTTGCAGTAATTGCCCGAGTTGTACTGGCCGTTGCCGTTTTCCGGGTTCGGGCAGGCCGTCAGGAACTGGTGGAAGTTGGCGGAGTCTTCGGTGTCCGCGTGCCAGCCGATCATCATCATGTCCGCTGCGCGCTCGTCAAAGGCCGGCCAGTACTGCGCCTTGGGCATGGTCTGCAGGTCGACCTTGATGTTGATCTGCGCCAGCATCGAGGCCACCGCCTGAGCGATCTTGTCGTCGTTCACATAGCGGTTGTTCGGCGCCATCATGGTGATCGAGAAGCCGTCAGCATAGCCTGCCTCAGCCATCAGCGCCTTGGCTTTCTCCAGGTCGAAACGCGGCGCCAGGGCCTCGTCGTAGCCCAGGTAGCCTGCCGGGCTTGCCTGCGCGCCCACGGTGCCGAAGCCGCGCATGATGCGGTCAACGATCCCGGCGTTGTTCACGGCATAGTCGATTGCCTTGCGGACGCGGGCGTCCTTGAAGGCTTCAACGCGGTTCTGGTTCATCTGGAAGGTGATGATGCGGGTGCCGGGCATGGTGATCAGGTCAACGCCCTCGGCCTCTTCCACGCGCTTAAGATCGGTCGGCGGAACCGGCGCGATGAAGTCCACGTCGCCCGACAGCAGCGCTGCCACACGGGTCGGGTCTTCCTTGATCGGGGTCAGCACGATCTTGTCGACATTGCCTGCATCGGCATCCCAGTAGCCGTCGAAACGGTCGAACACGACGCGCACGCCCTGCTCACGCTCGGAGACCACAAACGGACCGGTGCCGGAAACGTTCCGGGACGCAAAGCTGTTGCCGTGCTTGACCACTTCGGCCTTGTCTTTGCCGTCATCCGTGGTGCCGGTGTAAAACGCGCTGTCCATCGGGAAGATGTAGGTCGCGGTGTGCAGGACCAGCGGATAAGGCTCCGCGGTCTTTAGGTCGAAGGTCATGTCATCGACGACTTCGACATCAGTAAAGGGAGCAAAGATACCTTTGAAGTCGTCGCTCTGCTTCAGCCGGTCAAAAGTCCAGTCCACGTCATTTGCGGTCAGCGGGTTGCCGCTGTGGAATGTGACGCCGCTGCGCAGCTTGAAGCGCATGGTGGTGTCGTCGATCTGCTCCCAGCTTTCAGCCAGGCGCGGTTCGAACTGCAGGTCCTGGGTCCAGCGCACCAGCGGGTCAAAGACCATGTGCGACAACTGCAGCGTGCCGCCGGACAGCTGTTCATGCGGATCCAGCGAGACCGGGTCAGCGTCATAGGCAACGCGCACGGTGGTTTCGGCATAGGCAACCGGTGCCATCGCCACCACCGCTGCAGCCGCCAGGCTTCTGACAAATTTCGTCATTAGGCATACTCCCCTGTGATTATGCGGCAAACGCTATCCCGCGGGACCGGAACTGTGAAATGCCGATATCGCATAGGGTATGCAGGATGCACATCGGGGCCATGCGCTGCAGGAATATCTCACCCAGTTCAGAGGCTTAACCGCTTATTGCCGCGCCTGCGCCTGTAACTCCGGCTGGCAAAGGAGATCAAGGCCCGCAGGAGACAGAACACAGACAAGGCAACAGCCCCCGCTCCTCCTCCGGCGCTGAACAACGAATCCGCTCCGCCCTGCGTCAGCCCGCGCAAGCCCCTGTTGCGGAGCAGTTTGGTACCTGCCCGCACGCAAGTGACGGAAACTCCAGATACTCGTGAACGGCCTGCAAAGGGCTATTCCCCTCTGCAGGTCTTAATCTGCCAGCGCCGCAAAAGCAGGTGCCCAAGCCGGTTTCCAGTGGTGCCAAGACGCAATCATTGCGGTAGCCATGCCAAAACATACAACTTTGATAGTGAATTTCCATCATGCTCGACAAACTTGAGATGTTCATCGCGGTCGCCAGGGAAGAGCATTTCGGGCGCGCAGCCGCAGCCCTCGGCATTACCCAGCCAACGCTGTCTGCGGGCGTCAAACAGTTGGAGGACCAGCTTGGCGTGCGGCTTATTTTCCGCGGGTCGCGCTATGGCGGGCTGACGCCGGAAGGGCAAAGCGCGCTGAACTGGGCCAGAAAGATCGTCGGCGACACGCGGCAGCTGAAAGAGGAGATGCGGTTCACACGCCATGGCCTGACCGGCCAGCTGCGGATTGCCGTGATCCCGACCGCGCTGACCTGGGCCGCCCGGCTGACCGCGCGGTTCAGCGAAAAACACCCCAAGGTGCGGTTCACGATCCTGTCCCGCACCTCGGCCGAGATCTTGTCGATGATCGAAAATTTCTCTGTCGATGCGGGCATTTCCTATCTCGACAACGAGCCCATGGGCAAAGTCAGCTCAGAGCCGCTCTACCGCGAGCATTACATGCTGGTATGCCACCGCGATTCGCCCTTTGCACAGCGAAAGTCGGTGGGCTGGGCGGAACTCGACGGCCAGAAACTGTGCCTGCTGACGCCTGACATGCAGAACAGGCGGATCATCAACAAGAATTTCCGGGAAGCAGGGGTCAGCCCGGAGGCCTGGATCGAATCAAATTCCACCATCGTCCTGACCGCAAATGTGGAGGACGGCGGCTGGCTCACGGTGCTGCCGGCCGACATGGCGCGCTCTCTTGCGGTCGGGAAACCGCTCAAAATCGTGCCGATGGGCGCCGTGGAGGCCGTCCATACCGTCGGCCTCGTGGCCCCTTACCGAGAGCCCCATACCCCTGTTTTACAGGCCTTGCTTACGGAGGCACGGCGGATGTCTGAGACCCGCTGATAGAAGGCCTCTATCACTCAACGAAACGGCGTTATTGATCTGACTATACACGCTCTGGTTTTCCTTGGGCAAATTGCCGGAGGCCAGCTATGCAACCACGAACGCCAGCGCCGTCCGAAACGGACATGCGCAACATCATTTCTGAACACCTGCAGCTGGAGGGGGCGCTGCTGCCGATCCTCTATGCGCTGCAGGAGGTTTACGGCCACATTCCCGAGGCCGCGACCCCGCTGATTGCGGACGCTCTGAACATTTCCCGGGCCGAAGTGCACGGTGTGATCAGCTTCTACCATGACTTCCGCGAGGTGCCTGCAGGCCGCCATGTGGTGAAAATCTGCCGCGCCGAGGCCTGCCAGGCAATGGGGGCCACCCCCCTGGCTGAGGCCGCGCTCGCCCGGCTGGGCGTGGAGTGGCACGGCACAACCCGCAACGGCGCTGTCACCATCGAGCCGGTCTATTGCCTGGGCCTGTGCGCCTGCGGCCCCGCCGCGATGGTCGACGGCAAGGTTCTGGGCCGCGTCGATGAAACCCGCATGGAGAAACTGCTGGCGGAGGCCGGGGCATGAAGATCTACGTTCCCATGGACAGCGCCGCCAAGGCGCTTGGCGCCGATGAAGTGGCCGCGGCAATCGCCGCCGAGGCCGCCAGCCGCGGATTGGACATCGACCTGATCCGCAACGGCACCCGCGGCATGATCTGGCTGGAACCCCTGGTCGAGATCGACCGTGGCGCAGGCCGCGAGGGCTATGGCCCGGTCACAGCTGCCGATGTGCCTGCGCTGCTGGACGGCACGCTGGACAGTCTCGGTCCGGTTGAAAACATCCCGTTCTTCGCCAGGCAGACGCGGCTCACCTTTGCCCGCTGCGGCGTGACAGATCCCCTGAGCCTGAGCGACTACGAAGCAAACGGCGGGCTTGCCGGCCTGCGCCGGGCAGCCGCCATGAGCGGCGCGGAGATCGTCGAAGAGGTGACCCGGTCCGGCTTGCGCGGGCGCGGCGGTGCCGGCTTCCCCACCGGCATCAAGTGGAACACGGTTCTGCAGGCCCAAGCGGATCAGAAATACATTGTCTGCAACGCGGACGAGGGCGACAGCGGCACCTTTGCCGACCGGATGATCATGGAAGGCGACCCCTTCTGCCTGATCGAGGGCATGGCGATCGCCGGTCTCGCCGTCGGCGCGACCAAGGGCTACGTCTACCTGCGCTCTGAGTACCCCGATGCCATCCGCGTGATGCAGGAGGCGGTGCGCATCGCCCGCGCCAATGGCATTCTCGGCGCCGGCATTCTGGCGTCGGGCCGGTCGTTCGACATGGAAATCCGCACTGGCGCCGGCGCTTACGTTTGCGGCGAGGAAACTTCGCTGCTGAACAGCCTCGAAGGCAAGCGCGGCGTGGTCCGCGCCAAGCCGCCGCTGCCGGCACTGGAGGGATTCAGGGGCCGCCCCACGGTGGTCAACAACGTGATCAGCCTCGCCACTGTGCCGGTGATCCTTGAGAAAGGCGCAGATCATTACGCCGATTTCGGCCTTGGCCGGTCGCGCGGCACCATTCCGGTCCAGATTGCAGGCAACGTGAAATACGGCGGGCTGTTCGAAACGGCCTTCGGCATGCCTCTGGGCGAACTGGTGCTGGACATTGCCGGGGGGACTGCCTCGGGCCGCCCGGTCAAGGCGGTGCAGGTCGGCGGGCCGTTGGGCGCCTACATGCCCTGCGGCAAATTCGAGACTCCCTTCGGCTACGAGGAATTCGACGGTGCAGGCGGGCTGATCGGTCATGCCGGCATCGTGGTATTCGACGACAGCGCAGACATGTTGCAGATGGCACGGTTCGCGATGGAATTCTGCGCCGTCGAAAGCTGCGGCAAATGCACCCCCTGCCGGATCGGCGCGGTGCGCGGCGTGGAAACCATCGACCGTATTGCCGCAGGCGATCCCGCTGCGGTCCCGCTTCTGACCGATCTCTGCGAGACGATGACGGACGGCTCGCTTTGCGCTCTGGGCGGTTTCACCCCGTATCCGGTGATGTCCGCTCTTACCCATTTCCCCGACGATTTCGCCACCGCAAAGGAGGCCGCAGAATGAAAGACCTGATTATCCCGCGGGACAACGACCGCGACATGGGCACGCCTGCTCGCGAGGGCGCCCCGGTAACCCTGACCATCGACGGCTTTGACATCACCGTGCCGGAGGGCACCTCGGTCATGCGGGCCGCGGCCGAAGCCGGCTTCCAGATCCCCAAGCTTTGCGCCACCGACAGCCTGGAGGCCTTCGGGTCCTGCCGCCTCTGCGTGGTCGAGATCGAAGGCCGCCGCGGCACGCCCGCCTCCTGCACCACGCCTGTGGCGCCGGGGATGGTGGTGCGGACCCAGTCGGAGAAGGTGAAGAAGATCCGCAAGGGGGTGATGGAGCTTTACATCTCCGACCACCCGCTCGATTGCCTGACCTGTGCTGCCAACGGCGATTGCGAGCTTCAGGACATGGCCGGTGCCACCGGCCTGCGCGATGTGCGGTATCAGGCACCGGCGGACGGCGGCATGTCCAACCACTTCGAAGCACGGCAGAACGGCGAAGCTAATCCGCAGTACGTTCCCAAGGACGACAGTAATCCCTACTTCACCTACGATCCTTCAAAATGCATCGTCTGCAACCGCTGCGTGCGGGCGTGCGAGGAGGTGCAGGGCACCTTCGCTCTGACCATCGCGGGCCGCGGATTTGACAGCCGTGTCAGCGCAGGCACCGCGGCGGATGATTTCCTGTCCTCCGACTGCGTCAGCTGCGGCGCCTGCGTGCAGGCCTGCCCGACCGCGACCCTGCAGGAGAAATCGGTGATCGAGCTGGGCACGCCGGAACGCTCCGTCATCACCACCTGTGCCTATTGCGGCGTCGGCTGTTCCTTCAAGGCGGAGCTGAACGGCGATGAGCTGGTCCGGATGGTGCCTTACAAGCACGGCAAGGCAAACCGCGGCCACTCCTGCGTCAAGGGGCGCTTCGCCTACGGCTATGCCAAGCACAAGGACCGCATCCTGAACCCGATGATCCGCGACAGCATTGACGAGCCGTGGCGCGAGGTCTCCTGGGAGGAAGCTCTTGGCTTCGCCGCCAGCCGGATGCGCGGCCTGCAGGAGAAGTACGGCAAGAAGTCGATTGGCGTGATCACCTCCAGCCGCTGCACCAACGAGGAAACCTTCCTGGTGCAGAAACTTGCCCGCGGTGTGTTCGGCAACAACAACACCGACACCTGCGCCCGTGTCTGCCACTCCCCCACCGGTTATGGGCTGGGCCAGACCTTCGGCACCTCGGCCGGCACCCAGGATTTCGACTCGGTCGAGCATACCGACGTGGTGATCGTGATCGGCGCCAACCCGACCGACGGCCACCCGGTCTTCGCCAGCCGCCTGAAAAAACGGCTGCGGGACGGGGCCGAGCTGATCGTGATCGACCCCCGCCGCACCAACCTGGTGAAATCGCCGCATATCCAGGCAGCGCACCACCTTGCACTGCGTCCCGGCACCAATGTTGCCGTGGTCACTGCACTGGCGCATGTGATCGTGACCGAAGGGCTGATGGATGAGGCGTTCATCCGCACCCGCTGCGACTGGGAAGAGTTTCAGGTCTATGCCGAGTTTGCCTCCGCCCCGCGCCACAGCCCGGAAGCAACCGAACTGCTGACCGGCGTGCCGGCCGCAGAACTGCGCGCCGCAGCCCGGCTGTTTGCCACTGGCGGCAACGGGGCGATTTACTATGGCCTCGGCGTGACCGAGCACAGCCAGGGTTCGACTACGGTGATGGGCATCGCCAACCTTGCGATGCTGACCGGCAACATCGGCCGCAAAGGCGTGGGCGTGAACCCGCTGCGCGGCCAGAACAACGTGCAGGGCTCCTGCGACATGGGCTCTTTCCCGCATGAGCTTCCGGGTTACCGGCATGTGAAACTGCCCGAGGTGCGCGCGGTCTTCGAACAGGCATGGGGTGTCGAAATCGACCCGGAGCCAGGACTGCGCATTCCCAACATGCTGGACGCGGCAGTCGACGGCAGCTTCAAGGGGCTTTACTGCCAGGGCGAAGACATCCTGCAGTCAGACCCGGACACCAAACACGTTGCAGCCGGCCTTGCAGCCATGGAATGCGTTATCGTCCATGACCTGTTCCTGAACGAAACCGCCAACTACGCGCATGTGTTCCTGCCCGGCTCCACCTTCCTGGAAAAGGACGGCACCTTCACCAACGCAGAACGCCGCATCAACCGCGTGCGCAGGGTGATGGCACCGATGAACGGTTACGCCGACTGGGAGGTGACCCAGTTGCTGGCCAACGCGATGGGGGCTGGCTGGACCTATACCCACCCGTCTCAGATCATGGACGAGATCGCTGCAACCACCCCCTCCTTCGCCGGCGTCGACTACACGCTCCTGGAGGAAAAGGGATCGGTCCAGTGGCCCTGCAACGAGGCTCACCCCGGCGGCACGCCGCTAATGCATGTGGACGGCTTCGTGCGCGGCAAGGGGCGCTTCATCGTCACCGAATATGTGGCGACGGACGAAAAGACAGGGCCGCGTTTCCCGCTGCTTCTGACAACGGGCCGAATCCTCAGCCAGTACAACGTGGGTGCCCAGACGCGGCGCACTGGGAACGTGGTCTGGCATGACCAGGATCTTCTGGAGATCCACCCCCATGACGCCGAGGTCCGCGGGGTGAAACAGGGCGACTGGATCAAGCTGGCCTCGCGTTCAGGCGAAACCACCTTGCGGGCCGAGCTGACCGACAGGGTGAGCCCTGGTGTGGTCTACACCACATTCCACCACCCGGACACGCAGGCCAATGTCATCACAACCGATTTCTCGGACTGGGCCACCAATTGCCCGGAGTACAAGGTGACAGCCGTGCAGGTGAGCCTGTCGAACGGCCCCACGGAATGGCAGGAAGACTATGCCTCCCAGGCCCAGCGCTCCCGCCGCATTCTTCCAGCGGCGGAGTAACCGATGGCGCTCTGCTCAGCCCAAAGCCTGCCGGGCCTGTCCGTTCATCGCGACGGGCAGCGCCCCGTGCTGCGCAGCCTGCCGGAGGAACTGCCGGTTGCGATGGTCTTCGACGGCAGCACCCAAGGCGTGATGATGGCAACACCGCAGGACATTGAGGATTTCGCCATCGGCTTCGCCCTCAGCGAGGGCTACGTCCGGCATCCCGGTGAAATCTGTGACCTTGAAACCGCCGAGCATGGCGGCGGTATCGAGGCCCGGTTCTGGCTGCCGCCGGAACGCGCCGCGGATCTGAAGGCGCGCCGCCGGGCGATGATGGGGCCGGTGGGATGCGGGCTCTGCGGCATCGACAGCCTGGACCAGGCCCTGCGCCCGCTGCCGGTGCTGCCCCTGGGCGGCCCGGAATTCTCGGCGGCCGAAATCGCCCGCGCCGCGGACGATCTGCGCGGCCACCAGCCTCTGCACGACCAGACCCGCGCCACCCACGCGGCGGGATTCCTGCTGCCGGGACAGGGTATTGTCCTGGCACGGGAGGACGTCGGGCGCCATAATGCCCTGGACAAGCTGATCGGGGCGCTGGCCCGCGCCGGGAAGGATCCGGCGTCAGGCGCCTTTGTGCTGACCAGCCGGGTTTCGGTCGAAATGGTTCAAAAGACCGTTGTGGCCGGCGCCCGCAGCCTGGTTGCTGTCTCGGCTCCCACCGCCCATGCCTTGCGTCTGGCCCGAGGCGCCAACCTGACACTCGCCGCCTTTGCCCGCGGCGGCGGCTTTGACCTTTATTCCTGCCCAGAGCGGATCACTGACGGAGAGAAACATGTCGCCTGAGAAAATGGTGATGATGGCCAACCAGATTGCCACCTTCTTTAAAACCCAGCCTGGCAGCGGCCAGGCTGAAAATGTGGCGGCCCATATCAACGACTTCTGGGAACCGCGGATGCGCAGCCAGCTGATCGGCTATGCCGCCACCGGGGCAACAGGCCTGGACCCTCTGGTGCAATCGGCACTCAGCTCGGTCCGGGCACCCGCGGAGGTGTAGACCTGCCGCGCCTCTCCTGACCGGTCCTTCCCGCAGCGGGGCACAAAAAGCAGCCCGCTGCGGCACGGGCGCCGGGATTTAAAGGCTTCTTCACGCAGCGGCTGACTGATTGCGCCCGGCCGGCAGCGGCGCTGCCCCTGGTCTCTCGACAAAGCAATGGAAAGCGACAATAGTCCAATACCGCCCCCACTGAAGAGCGGCAGGTATGACAAAAACAGATATGGCAAGGCTGGCCGACCCGCTCGGACAAGCAAGTATTCTCATCGTGGACGATGAGCCGGGCATGCGCAATTTCCTGGTGAAAACCCTGCGCCCTCTTTGCCAGCTGGTGGACGAGGCCGGGAACACCGAAGGCGCGGTGGCCCTGCTCAATACCCGGCAGTACGATGTGATGATCCTCGACAACATCATGCCCGGCCAGAAAGGCCTCGACTGGCTGGAGGAGCAGCGGCGGGAGGGCGGTTTCACCGACACCATCCTGATCACCGCCTACGCCGACCTGCAAACGGCGATCGACGCTCTGCGGGCCGGGGCTTCGGACTTTGTGCTGAAGCCTTTCCGCTCCAACCAGATCCTCAATGCCCTGCGCCGCTGCATCGAAACGGCCCGCTTGAAGCGCGAGAACATGCTGTTGCGGCGGGAGCTGGAAGCAACAGGTGTAGGGCGCCGGCGCCGCCGCGAGCTGGTCGGAGCATCCCCGGCCGTCAGCCAGGTGCGCGCCCTGCTGGACCGGGTTTCGCAGGTCTCTACCCCAGTGCTGATCACCGGCGCCTCCGGCACCGGCAAAGAGGTTGCCGCGCGGCATTTGCATGCGCGCTCCAGCCGCGCCGGAGCGCCCTTTGTGCCGGTGCAATGCGGTGCCATTCCGGCGGATGTGATCGAATACGAGCTGTTCGGCCACGCCCCAGGCGCCTTCCCCGGTGCCCCTGCAGGCCGCGAAGGCCTGCTGGCCTCGGCGCAGGGTGGTACTGTCTTCCTCGACGAAATCGGCGAACTCAGCCCTTCGGCGCAGAATGCTCTGCTGCGAGTGCTGGAGGACGGCCGCATCCGGCCGGTCGGTACTGAGCGGACTGTGCAGCTCGATGTCCGCTTCGTGATGAGCTCCAGCCGCGCGCTGGCCGAGGCGGTGGCCGCGGGAAATTTCCGCGAGGACCTGCTGTTCCGCATCAACGTGGTCGAAGTCGCCATGCCGCCATTGCGCGAGCGGGGCACCGACATTGTCGATCTTGCCGAACTGTTCCTTTCCGAAATCGCTGCCCAGCTGCAGCTGCCGCCGCTGGAGCTGCCCGCCACCGTCAAATCCGCCCTGCTGCGCCATGACTGGCCGGGCAACATCCGCGAGCTGCGCAATTTCATTGAACGCTCGCTGATCTTCGGAAGCTTTTCCCTGGACACCCTGGCTCCGCCCCGTCCCGCTGCCGACATCCTGCCGCTGGAAGAGGTCGAGCGCCGCGAAATCCTGCACGCCCTGGAGGCAGCGAACGGCAACCGCAGCGAGGCGGCGCGCCGGCTGGGTGTCTCGCGCAAGACCATTGACCGCAAATGCGCGGCCTGGGGTCTTTAATCCGTGCGAAGGCTTCGTTCGCTCATGCAGTCGGTCCGGGTCCGGTTGCTGCTGATCGCGCTGCTGCCGATGCTGGTGCTGATGCCGCTGCTGCTCGGTATTGCCACCTGGCGCTGGTCGGAAAAAATCGACGGCCTGCTGATCAGCAAGGTGAACGGAGATCTGACCATTGCCGACCAGTATCTGGCCAGGCTGACTGCCACCTCGGGCGAGCTGCTGGATGCGGTGGCGCAATCTGTCCGGTTCCGCAGCGCTCTCGCCGCGGGCAGCAGCACGGATTTCCTCGCACAGGAACGGACCCGGCTCGGTCTCGATTTCCTCTATCTCGCCGGCCCCGGTGGCCGGGCCGCTTTCTCGCCCGCCGACTGGCCGGTCATCCGCGGCGCGCTGCAAGGCCAATGGCAAAGTGCCGTCGACATTCTTGATGCCTCCCAGCTTGATGCGCTGGCCCCCGGCCTCGCCGCCCGCGCAGCCATCCCGCTGGTGGCGACCGAAGCGGCTGTGCCCACGGACCGCACCGCCGAGACCCGCGGCATGATCATCCACTCCGCGGCCCCGGTCGCCCTGCCGGACGGCCAGAAAGCGGTGCTGGTGGGCGGGCGGCTGCTGAACCGCAACCTGGATTTCATCGACACCATCAACGCGCTGGTCTACCGCGAGCAAAGCCTGCCGGAGGGCAGCCAGGGCACCGCAACGCTGTTTCTGGAGGACGTGCGGATCTCCACCAATGTGCGGCTGTTCGAAAACGTGCGCGCGCTCGGCACCCGGGTCTCGGCCGAGGTGCGCGGCCAGGTGCTGGGGCGCGGCGACACCTGGCTCGACCGGGCTTTTGTGGTGAACGATTGGTACATTTCCGCCTACGAGCCAATCCTCGACAGCCACGGCAACCGGGCCGGAATGCTCTATGTCGGCTTTCTGGAAACCCCGTTCCGCCAAGCCAAGCGCAGCTCCGCGCTGTCTCTCGGCGGCGCTTTCCTGCTGATCGCTGCGCTGTCAGTTCCGCTTTTCCTGCGGTGGGCCGGGCGCATCTTCCGCCCGCTCGAGGGCATGACCCAAACCATCGCACTGGTCGAACAGGGCGACTTGACCGCCCGCAACCGCCCGCAGCAGGACGGCGGCGAGATTGCCCGCGTGGCGGCGCATTTCGACAGCCTGCTGGATCAGGTGCAGGAGCGCGACCGGCAGTTGCGCGGCTGGGGGGAAAGCCTGGAGGCCAAGGTCGAGGAGCGCACCGCGGATCTGCGCGAGGCAAACCAGAGGCTGGAACGGACCACCGAGAGGCTGATTGTCTCCGAGAAACTCGCCGCGGTCGGCGAGATCACCGCCTCTGTCGCGCATGAAATCAACAACCCGGTGGCGGTAATCCAGGGCAACCTGGATCTGGCCCGGACGGTGCTGGGCCGCCACGCGGAACCGGTCGAGGAGGAATTCCGGCTGATCGACGATCAGGTCTACCGTATCGGCGTGATCGTCTCCAAGCTGCTTCAATTCGCCCGGCCCGAAGAATATTCCGGCGCTGCCGGGCTGATTTCTCCGGCCGAAGTTGTGGCCGACTGCCTGGTGCTGACCCGCCATCAGATCGAGGCCACCGGGATCGAGGCAGAGGCGCATCTGGCCAGTACCGGCCAAGTCCGGATGTCGCGCACGGAATTGCAGCAGGTGATCGTCAATCTCATCCTGAATGCGGTGCAGGCGATGCCCGGCGGCGGCCGCCTGACGCTGAGCGCCGAGGATGCCCCGGACGGGGTGCTGCTGACCGCAGAGGATACCGGCACCGGCATCCCCGCGGACCTGCTGAACCGCATCTTCGATCCGTTTTTCACCACAAAGCAAGCGCAGGGAACCGGACTGGGCCTGTCGATCAGCCACCAGCTGGTGAGTCGCGCAGGCGGCCGTATCACCGTGCAATCCGAGCCCGGACAGGGCACCCGGTTCGAAATTTTTCTCCCCTCGCCCGCCGGCGCTTGATCGGGACAAATTGGCGCAAAAATTCAGGTGTTGTCTCACTGGCGCGGACAGAATGTCCCGATATGGTCGGCAGCGGCTCGGCGGAGCAGACAAGAAGTCATGATAAGTTACTGTTATTGCTGAATTATTTATTTGACAGCTGGGCCAGCTCTCCGCCTTTGTCAAGCTACGGCACATTGCCGCGGGCCATTCGGGACGGCCGCAATAGGAGGTTGCGGCCGCCGGAACCGCACTAGGGAGGACACAACATGAGTACGCCATCATCCGGCGGGCTGAGCTTTCTGCACAAGCATCACATTATAGCCAAACCAGGTTTCAACCGCTGGCGCGTTCCGCCGGCATCCATCGCCATCCACCTCTGCATCGGCTCGGTTTACGCCTGGTCTGTGTTCAACCCGCCGCTCACCCGCGAGCTGGGGGTGGTGGCCTCCAGCGCCGATGACTGGAGCCTCGGCTCCGTTGTCTGGATCTTCTCGGTCGCCATTGTCTTCCTCGGCCTGGCCGCCGCGTTCGCCGGCAAATGGCTGGAGGAAGTCGGCCCGCGCATGGTGGGCGTGGTGGCCGCGCTGCTCTGGGGCGGCGGCTTCATTGTCGGGTCTTTCGGCATTTCCAGCCATCAGCTGTGGCTGGTCTATCTGGGCTACGGCGTGCTCGGCGGCTGCGGGCTGGGGCTGGGCTATGTCTCGCCGGTCTCGACCCTGATCCGCTGGTTTCCAGACCGGCGCGGCATGGCCACCGGCATGGCCATCATGGGCTTTGGCGGCGGCGCGATGATCGCCGCGCCGGTCAAGGGCTGGCTGCTGGACTTCTATGCAACCGCGCCGACCTATCTGGGCGCCAGGGATGCGGTGCAGACCGTGGTCGAAAACGGCCGGGTCTTTGCCGCAACCGCACAGGGCAAGATCGAGGTGGTGATCGCCAGCGCGGCGCAGGCTGCCGAGTTCGGCGGCGAGGCCGGCATCTATGTGGTAGGCACCGGCAACACCGGTGCAGCGCAGACCTTCATGACCCTGGGCATCGTTTACCTGGTGGTGATGATCCTGGCCGCCTTCCAATACCGGGTTCCGGCCAAGGACTGGGCGCCGGAAGGCTGGCAGCCGAAACCTGCCGCCTCGGGGCTGGTGACGCAGAACAACGTGCATATCGACCAGGCGCTGAAGACGCCGCAGTTCTGGCAGCTGTGGGTGATGCTGTGCTTCAATGTGACCGCCGGCATCGGCGTGATCGGCGTCGCCAAGACCATGATGTCCGAGATCTTCGGCTCGGTCATGCCGCTGGTGGCGACCGCGGCCTTTGCCTCGACCTACGTGCTGATGATTTCGGTCTTCAACATGGTCGGGCGCTTCTTCTGGGCCTCGACCTCGGACTACATCGGGCGCAAGGCGACCTACATGTGCTTCTTCGTGCTGGGCACGGCGCTGTACCTGTCGATCCCCTATTTCGCCTCGGCGGCTGCGGCCAACCCCTCGCTGCTGTATCTCGGCGGCTTCTACCTGGCCACCATGCTGATCTTCTCGATGTACGGCGGCGGCTTTGCCACCATCCCGGCTTATCTGGCGGATATGTTCGGCACCATGCATGTGGGCGGCATCCACGGGCGGCTGCTGACCGCCTGGTCGACCGCGGGCGTGCTGGGGCCGCTGGCGATCACCTCGCTGCGGCAGATGTCGGTGACCAGCGCGGTCCAGGATCTGGCTGCCAAAGTGGATCCTGCCGCCTTTGCCGCGAAATTCGGCGCGCCCGTTGCTCAGTTGGACCAGCTGGTGGCAGCCAAGACCGTGACCATTGCCAAGCTGATGGAGATCGCACCCGCGGGCACCGTGGATCCGACGCCCAGCCTCTACAATACAACGATGTATTGCATGGCGGCGCTGCTGGCGGTGGCCTTCTTTGCCAATCTCGCCATGCGACCGGTGAAAGAGCATCACCACCATGACGAACCGGAACTTCGGGCCGTTCCGGGAGAATAATGCCGCCCGCCGGGGCGCAGCGCGCCCCGGCTTAAACTGCAATCAGCAGTCCGATGAAGCTTTGCCCTGGCAACGTGTTGATCCGCGGCCTTAATCTTTTCAGCTTCCATCGCTTGTAACCGGCCAGCTCCCAGTGTCCGCGTCCGGCTCAGGCGGCGAGGAACTCTTCGTTTCCCGGGCAGCCCTGCATTCCGGACGGAAGGCGCCTTAAGCGCTGGTTACCCGTGGCAATACCCCGGCCCATGCCGAACAGCACGGCCAGCGCCCGCCCACTATCAGAAGTTTGTAACCTAAGTCGAAATCATAGTCGGTACAGACAAGACGCTACGCCGAACATCCGTTTGCAGCGCAGCTCATCAAATGGCATATCGTCCGCCTTCGAAGCAGCAGAAGCCATGTGTTTTTATATGATTATGGCGGAGACGATGGGATTCGAACCCACGAGACGGTTTCCCGCCTACTCCCTTAGCAGGGGAGCGCCTTCGACCACTCGGCCACGTCTCCGCTGACCCGTCTATCAGCGCTTGGGCGCGGAGAACAAGGGCAAAATGCCTTATCCACAGAAAATTCTTGCGGCTGCATCTGACCGTCACGCCCCAGGCGCCGCTGGCTTCCCAAACGCCTGATCGCAGTGCCAAGCGTTTGAGTTACAGGGGTTTCAGCCAGCGACCTGACGGCTTGCTCGGTCCAATGGGCCGGCGCCGGGCCAAGCCCCTGCTCCGCACAGATTGCGCTCAAGGTTCACCTTGCCCGCCGGGAGGCCGGCGCGTCGCGGCTTCCAGCAGCCGGCCAAGAATCCGGCCGCAGGAGCGGTCCTGCATCTGGCTCACATTGAACCGCATGAACGGCGTCATGCTTTGCGACACGCTGAACACATTGCCCGGCGCCAGCACCAGGCCCTCCTGAAGCGCCGCCCGCGCGATGGCAGCCGCGTCCGCCCCGCCCGGCAGCTCGCACCACAGGTAGAACCCGCCGCGCGGCTGCACCCAGGGCCGGATCCCGAGATCCGCAAGCTGCGACTGCGTCTCCGCCCGGCAACGGCTCAGCCGGTTGCGCAGGGCCTCCAGGTGCTTGCGGCAGCTGCCGTCCGTCAGCACCGCATGCAGCAGCTCCGCCACCATCGGGCTGGGGCCGCTGAAGTTCACCGCGACCTGCAGGTCGGTCAGCGCCTCGATCCAGTCGCCGCGGGCCGCGATGTAGCCGCAGCGCAGCGAAGCCGACAGGGTCTTGGAAAAGCTTCCGGTCCGCACCACCCGCTCCAGCCCGTCCAGCGTCGCCAGCCGCGGCGACAGGTCAGGCTCAAAGGCGGCAAAGATATCGTCCTCGACGATAATCAGGTCATGCTGCGCGGCCAGCGCCAGCACCCGGTGCGCAACCGGCGCCGAAATCGTCGCGCCGGTCGGGTTGTGCAGCGCCGAGTTGGTCAGGTAGAGCCGCGGGCGGTGTTTGCCCAGGGCCGCTTCAAAACGGTCCAGGTCCGGACCTTCCGGCGTGTAGGGCACCCCGACGATGCGGATCTGATGCGCCCGCAGCAGCGCCTGGAAATTGAAGTAGCAGGGATCATCGACCAGCACGGTATCGCCCGGCCGCAGCAGCATCCGGCAGACCAGATCCAGCGCCTGCGAACCCGAGCCGGTCAGCAGCACCTGGTCCGGCGGGCAGGCCAGACCCTGGTCGAACAGCAGGCGGCTGATATGGCGGCGCAGCCCGGCGGCGCCCTTAGAACTGCCGTATTCGGTCAGCACCGCGTCGGGTGCCGCCGCCAGCGCGCGCATCGCCCGGCGCAGGGCGGCAACCGGCATCCAATCCTCCGGCAGCCAGCCGCATCCGGGCTTGGGCGCGTCCGTGCCTGCATCGAGCGACTGCCGCGCCACCCACAACGGATCCACCTCCCGCGCCAGCTGCGGTCCGGTCTCTGATACCGCAAAGGGCTGCGGCTTGGCGGCCACAAAGAAACCCGCGCCCCGACGGGCCAGAATGATCCCTTCGGCCGCCAGAACATCGTAGGCTTCGGCCACGGTTGACGGCGACACGCCCAGCCTGGCCGCGCAGCCCCGGACCGACGGCAGCTTGTCGCCCGCCACCAGCGCCCGCGAGGTGATGCGCCGCCGGATATCGTTGATGACCAGCGCACGGCGGGAGGGCTGTGCCATGGGGAACCTCGCTGTACTGCTTCAAGAACCAGTACAGTTTTGGAAAACTGTATGACTCCGTATCTGTCTAATGCAGCAAGACAGACCTAGAAAGCTAAAAACACAGGAGAGAGATGATGCAGGCGTCGTTTTCGGGCTGGGGCAGCGGACTGCTGGGCGTAGTGATCTTCAGCGGATCCCTGCCCGCGACACGCGTTGCGGTTGGTATGCTGGACCCGCTGTTCCTGACTTCGGCCCGCGCTGCCATTGCCGCCCTCCTTGGCGCCGCGCTGCTGCTCGTGCTGCGCCAGCCGTGGCCTCAGCGGCGGGATTTGCCGTCTCTGGCCGTGGTGGCAGCCGGCGTTGTGATCGGCTTCCCGCTGCTCACGGCGATGGCACTCCAGCACATAACAGCGGCCCATTCGACGGTTTTCATCGGCCTGCTGCCGCTGGCAACCGCGCTCTTCGGCGTGCTCCGCGGCGGCGAGCGCCCCGGCCCGCTGTTCTGGCTGTTTTCCGTCCTCGGCAGCCTGGCGGTGGCAGGCTTTGCGCTGTCGCAGAATGCGGATGTGTCGCTGGCCGGCGACGCGCTGATGCTGGCCGCCATCACCTTGTGCGGGCTTGGCTACGCCGAGGGCGCGCAGCTGTCACGGCGGCTTGGCGGCTGGCAGGTGATTTCCTGGGCACTGGCGCTGGCGCTGCCGGTGATGGCCGCAGCCGCCATTGCCTTCCGGCCCGAAACCCTTTCGGGGCTAAGTCTGCCGGTCTGGATCAGCCTGGGCTATGTCTCGATGTTCTCGATGCTGATCGGCTTTGTGTTCTGGTACCGCGGCCTGGCGCTTGGCGGCACCACGGGCGTCGGGCAGCTGCAGTTGCTGCAGCCGTTCCTGGGCCTGATCCTGGCGGCCTGGCTGCTGTCAGAGCCCATCGCCCCCGCCATGCTGGGCGCCACCGCCTTCGTGGTGCTCTGCGTCGCCGGGGCCAAGCGCTATGCGTGACGGCCCGCAGGCCGCCAGGCGGGTTACGGCAGCAGCGCCAACCGCTTGAGAAACAGCCCCTTCACCGCCTCCGCATCCACCGTCATGCAGACCTTGACCGGATCGCGCCCGCTGTCCGGCGCGGCCAGGGTGGCGCCGGAGGTTTCGCCCTCGCAGGACACCTCAAGCGGCACGTCGCGCATCCCGAACAGCTCCGGATTGGTGCAGGCGATCACCGCCGCCGGATCATGCAGCGAGCAGCCGTTCTTGCCCGCGACCTCCAGGTAGAACTTCAGATAGAAATATGACATCTCCTGCAGCATGCCGCCCAGCTCCGGCGACTTGGAGGCGATCACCTCGAAGTCCTCGGCCAGGCAGAGGATGCGGTGGGTGACGTCCAGCCCGACGAACACCACCTTGCCGCCGCCCTGGCAGACCAGGTCCGCCGCATGCGGGTCGTGATAGATGTTGGCCTCGGCCTGGGGCGTGATATTGCCGCCCTCTTCCAAAGAGCCGCCCATCACCACGATAGATTTGACGTTCTTGATGAACTCCGGATCGCGCTGCATCGCCAGCGCGATGTTGGTCAGCGGGCCGATCGGGCAGACCACCAGCTCGCCCTTGTGCTCGCGCGCCATGCGGCAGAGGAAATCCGCGGCCTCCTCCTCCAGCGGTTTGCCCTTGGGCTCCGCCGCGGGGATGTCGCCAAAACCTTCCTCGCCGTGCACATGCGACGAGGGCTTGAACGGCGGCAGCACCAGCGGTGCGGTGGCGCCTGCGGCAACCGGCACGTCCAGATCCGCCGCTTCCAGCAGGCGCAGCGCGTTGCGGGTGGCGGTTGCCGTGGTCACATTGCCGAAGATCGTGGTCAGGCCCAAGAGGTCGATGTCCGGGGCCGCGGCGGCATAGAAGATCGCCATCGCATCGTCGATGCCCGGATCGGTGTCGATAATCAGTTTCACCATCTGCCTGCCTCCCGGCTTACTTGAACTTGTCCATCAGTTTCTCCAGCGGCGAGCGGGTGTCCGGCGCCACCTCATCCATGGCAACTTTGTCTGCCTTGGCCTCCGCCTTGGGCTTGCTGTTGGAGCTGCGCGGCGGTGCGACCCTCAAGGCAACGGCATTCATGAACTTGCCGCCGTCCCCCTTGGCCAGCTCTGCCGCGCCGTCGGAAATTCCGCGCATCAGGTCGTCCAGCCAACCCTCGTCCGCCCTGGGGAAATCGCGCAGCACATAGCCCGCCACCGCATCCTTATGGCCCGGATGGCCGATCCCCAGCCGCACCCGCGCGTAGTCGGCGCCGATATGGGAATGGATCGAGCGCAGCCCGTTGTGGCCGGCATGGCCGCCGCCCTGTTTCATGCGCGCCTTGCCCGGCGCCAGATCCAGCTCGTCATGCAGCACCACCACATCGGCGGGCGTCAGCTTGTAGAACCGCATTGCCTCCCCCACCGACTGGCCAGAGAGATTCATGAAGGTTTGCGGCTTCAGCAGCAGCACCTTCTCGCCGCCCAGATTGCCCTCGCAGATCAGCGCCTGGAACTTGGATTTCCACGGAGAAAACCCGTGATCGCCGGCAATCCGGTCCAGCGCCATGAAGCCGATGTTATGGCGGTTGCGCTCATATTTCGGGCCGGGATTGCCAAGGCCGACAAAGAGTTTCATGGGCGGAGCTCAATCTGCGTTTCAAGGAAACCGAGTGATGCCCTATTTGGCGCCCGGAATCCAGAGCCGCGCGGCTTCAGACATAGCTGCGGCCGGCCGCATAGGGTGCCAGATCGACATTCGGCTGGCGGCCCTCCGCCAGATCCGCGATCAAGCGCCCGGTGATGCCGCCCAGGGTCAGCCCGATGTGCTGGTGCCCGAAGGCATAAAGCACCCGCTCCGACTGCGGGCTGCGGCCGATGACCGGCAGCGAGTCCGGCATCGTCGGGCGGTAGCCCAGCCATTCGCTGCCGGGTGCGGGCAGATCCCCCAGCATCTCCGCCCCCTTGCGGGCGATGTAGGCCAGCCGCCGCGTGTTCATGGGCGCATCCAGCGCCGCGATCTCCACCGTGCCGGTCAGCCGCAACCCCTTTGCATGGGGCACCGCGTAAAACCCGGCCTCGCCCCAGCCCACCGGCCGCGTCACCCGGTGCGCCTCGCCTTCATACATCACGTGGTAGCCGCGCTCGGTGCCCAGGGGCAGACGCTCCGCCCCTGCCCCCGCGATCTGCTTGGAGAATGCACCGCTGGCAATCACTGCATGGCCCGCGGTAAGGCTTTGGCCGCCGGCCTGCACTTCCACGCCGGTGTCTGAAACCCTCACCGCGTCGGCCCTGGCGCGCAGGGTGGTGCCGCCCAGGTCCGTGAACGCCTTGTGCATCCGGGTGATGAATTCCAGCGGATCGCGCAGGCTGCGGGCGGCGTGAAAATGCACCGCGCGCTTTATGGGCAGCTGCAGCCCCGGCTCCATCTCCAGCGCTTCGTCAGGACCCACCTCCCGCCAGGGCACGCCCAGGGCGCGGCGGCGCTCCAGCCCAGCCGTTGCGGCCTTGGCGGCCTTCGCTGTCGACCAGACCGACAGCTGGCCGCGCTCGACCAGCAGATCCTGCGCGCCCGCGGCCTCGATCAGCGGATTGATCCCGGCGTCGGCGTGCGACAGCAGATCCGCCAGATGGCCTGCGATCCGCCGCGACGGGCCGGGGCGGCAGTTGGCCAGGAAAGACAGCATCCAGCCCGGGTTGCGCAGCGCGTGGGCATAAGACAGCGACAGCGGGCTGTCCTTGGAAAACATCAGGCCGGGCAGCGAGGTCAGCACTGAGGGATCATTCACGGGCAGGCAGGCATAGGTCGCCAGGGTGCAAGCATTGCCGTAACTGGTACCGGACCCCGGATCCTCCGGATCGATCAGCAGCACCTTGTGGCCGCGCATCTGCGCCCACAGCGCGCAGCTCATGCCCACCGCCCCTGCGCCCGCGACGGCAATATCGTAATCCGCCATGCCCGTCTCCTCCCGTCCTCAGGCGGAACTGGGGCAGCGGGGCAGGCAAAAGTCAATCGCTTGCGGACGGCCTGCCGCACAAAAGAAAACGGGCCCCCGGTAGGGAGCCCGTGAAACCGTTGCCCGATGGGCGCTGGTTCTTATTCTTCAGCAGCTGCTTCTGCTTCTTCGCCTTCTTCGCCTTCTTCCTCATCGGAAGAGGCCAGGCCTGCCGGCGCTGCGATGTTCGCAATCACGAAGTCGCGGTCGATGGTCGGCTTGGCGCCTGCGGGCAGATCCACGGACGAGATGGTGACCACGTCGCCGATGTTCAGGCCTTCCAGGTCCACAACGATCTTCTCCGGGATATCGCCGGCGGTGACGCTCAGCTCGACTTCCGGACGCACGACGGTCAGCATGCCGCCTTTCTTGATGCCGGGGGCCTTGTCCTCGTTGATGAACTCAACGTGGATGAACAGGTTGATCTTCGAGGTGCGGCGCAGGCGCATCAGGTCGAGGTGGGTCGGCAGGTCCTTGACCACGTCACGCTGAACGTCGCGGCAGATCACGCGCACGTCTTCGTGGCCTTCCACTTTCAGGTTCCACAGGGTGGACTTGAACTGGCCGGCCTTCAGCTTTTTCAGCAGCTCGTTGAACGGAACCTGGATTGCCAGCGGCGCTGCATCGCCACCGTAAACCACACCCGGAACCATGCCTGCGCGGCGCGCAGCGCGAGCGGCGCCCTTGCCCGTCCCCGCACGTTCCTGGACTACGAGATCAGGAATCTCTTTTGCCATCTTAATTCTCCAATATGACTACCGGGATGCCTCCAAGGCTGTCACCCCGCGTGAAGCCGTGCCTATAGACCGGAAAGCAGATCATGGGAAGGGGCAATGCCCCAAGCCCGGTGCCGCCGGCGCATTATTCCTGCCAGCGCCCGCCGAAATCCTGCGGCACCAGCAGATTGTGGCGCCCCAGTCCCTCCACAGAGCGTTCTCCGCACAGCGCCATGGTAGTATCCAGCTCTTTGCGAATCACCTCCAGCGCCGTGCTGACGCCCTTCTGGCCCATTGCACCCAGGCCATAGACAAAGGCGCGGCCGATCATGGTGCCGGTGGCGCCCAGCGCCAGCGCCTTCAGCACGTCCTGACCGGAACGGATACCGCTGTCCAGGTGCACCTCGACGTCGCCGCCGACCGCATCCATGATCTCCGGCAGCATGCGGATCGAGCTCAGCGCCCCGTCCAGCTGGCGGCCGCCGTGGTTCGAAACCACGATGGCATCGGCGCCCAGCCTGGCGGCCATGCGTGCATCCTCGGCGTCCAGGATCCCCTTCAGGATCACCTTGCCGCCCCACATCTCCATCAGCTTTTCGACCTTGCCCCAGTCCAGCGCCGGGTCGAACTGCTCCGCCGTCCAGACCCCAAGCTGCGAGGTGTCGGAGACCCCCTGCACATGGCCGACGATATTGCCGAAGTTGCGCCGCTTGGCGCCCAGCATTTCAATGCCCCAGGCCCATTTGGTCATCAGGTTGGCGATGGTTTTCGGGGTCAGCTTGGGCGGCGCCGACAGCCCGTTCTTCAGGTCCTTGTGGCGCTGGCCCAGGATCTGCAGGTCCAGCGTGATCACCAGTGCCGAGCATTTCGCATCCTTAGCGCGCTGAATCAGGCGGCGGATATAATCCTCGTCCTTCATGGTATAAAGCTGGAACCAGAACGGTTTGGAGGTCGCCTCCGCCACCTCCTCGATCGAGTTGATCGACATGGTCGAGAGCGTGAAGGGCACCCCGAACTCCCCAGCCGCCTTCGCCGCCTTGATCTCGCCGTCGGCGTGCTGCATGCCGGTCAGCCCCACCGGCGCCAGGGCCACCGGCATTGCCACGTCCTGCCCGATCATCCGGCTTGCCGTGGTCCGCCCTGTCATGTCGACCGCCACCCGCTGGCGCAGGCGGATCCGCTCGAAATCCGAGGTGTTCTCGCGGAAGGTCTGCTCGGTCCAGCTGCCGCTTTCGGCATAGTCATAGAACATCCGGGGCACCCGGCGTTCATAGATGCGCTTCAGGTCGTTGATATTGGTGATCACCGGCACCGGTCTCTCTCCCGCTTTTATTTGGTAAAATTTCCTTACCAATTTACCGGTGCATTAGCAACGCCGCCATTGCCGCACCCTGGAAACGCAAAAACCGCCCCCGAAGGAGCGGTTTTCAAACCTGCGGGCAGCGGCTTTCTCAGCCCTTGTGGGCGCCCTCCGCCAGGGACTTCACAAAGGCCAGCACTTCGGCCGGGGATTTGCCCGCGCCGATCTGGCTGACGATGGCACTGCCCACCACTGCGCCGTCGGAGATCGAGGCGATGTTCTGCGCTTTCTCCGGGGTATTGATGCCAAAGCCCACGATGATCGGCAGATCAGTCGCCGCCTTGATGCGGGCAACCTCGGGGCCGACGTCGCCGGCCTCGGCCTCGGCGGCGCCGGTGATGCCGGTGATCGACACGTAATAGACAAAACCGGAGGTGTTCTGCAGCACCTTGGGCAGACGCGCGTCGTCGGTGGTGGGGGTGGCCAGGCGGATGAAGTTCAGCCCCGCCTTCTGCGCCGGGATGCACAGCTCGTCATCTTCTTCGGGCGGCAGGTCCACCACGATCAGCCCGTCGATGCCCGCCGCCTTGGCGTCGGCCAGAAATTTGTCCACGCCGCGGTTGTAGATCGGGTTGTAGTAGCCCATCAGCACGATCGGGGTGGTGTCGTCCTCCTTGCGGAAGTCGGCGGCCAGTTGCAGCGTGCGCTCAAGCGTCATGCCGCCGTCCAGGGCACGCTGGCCGGCCAGCTGGATGGTCGGGCCGTCCGCCATCGGATCGGTGAAGGGCAGGCCCAGTTCGATGATGTCGACACCGGCGCCCGGCAGCCCCTTCACCACCTCCAGCGAGGTGTCGTAGTCGGGGTCGCCCGCCATCACATAGGTGACAAAGGCTTTCTTGCCGGCGGCGTTCAGTTCGGCGAATTTGGCATCGATACGGGTCATGGGCGGGCCTTTTAAAATCTGTCCGCCTTGGTGTGCCGAATGTTGCGCGGGAAATCAATCCCGCGCAGTTTTGCGGCCTGGCTCAGCCGCCCAGCGGAATATGCCAGCGCAGGGTCAGCGAGTTCACGCCCGGGTTCTCATCCGCGGTGGACGCGTTGGACTTGTGGCTGAACGCCAGCGACACCGCCTTGCCGTTGTGGAACCGTTTGCCCACCGCCAGCAGGCTGCGGATCTCGAAGGCGGAGCCCAGATCATTCTCCCGCGAGCTTTCGTGATAGGCCCCCGGCATCACGCTGGTTTCGATGAACCAGTCGTTGTTCAGGTCGATCACGCCGCTGATGCCGACACCGGCAAAAATGTCGCCCGCATCCTGCACCTCCAGCGTGGCGCCGAACCGCGCCGACAGCCGGCCGCGCTCGTGGAACGGCGCATGCAGGTAGTCGAGCGAGAACACCGCCCCGTCATCCGCGGTTTCCCGGTGATAGTCGGAATACCCCAGCCCCAGGGCCACCTCCTGTGCCGCAGCAGGCAGCGCCACGGCTGCCGAAACCGCCGCCGCCAGCATAATTGTCTTCTTCATTTCAAGCCCCTCGAACGTTGCGTGCAGCTGACCGGCAGCTTTCCGCTGCCCAGTGTTACGGTCTTCGCTGCGAAATCTGAAGCCTTCTATGCTGTTTCAGGGCGCAAGCTGTCTGTGAACCCGCGCACAGATTGCAAAAGTGGCACAGCTGCCTGCCACAGGTGCCTTGCGCGCACGCCGAATGCTGCCTAGAAGCAGCTCCCAAGTGGCATCAGGAGGCCGGAATGGGCTTTAAAATGGGAATCGTCGGCCTGCCCAACGTGGGTAAGTCGACACTGTTCAACGCGCTGACCAAGACCGCCTCGGCGCAGGCGGCCAACTTTCCGTTCTGCACCATTGAACCCAACGTGGGCGAAGTGGCAGTTCCGGATGCCCGGCTGGACAAGCTGGCGGCGATCGCCAAATCCAAGCAGATCATCCCGACCCGGATGACATTTGTCGACATCGCGGGCCTGGTCAAGGGCGCCTCCAAGGGCGAAGGCCTCGGCAACCAGTTCCTGGCCAACATCCGCGAGACCGACGCCATCGCCCATGTGCTGCGCTGCTTTGAAGACGGCGACGTGACCCATGTGGACGGCCGCGTCGATCCGGTGACCGATGCCGAAGTGATCGAGACCGAGCTGATGCTTGCCGACCTCGAAAGCATCGAGAAGCGCCGCGCCAACCTGGTGCGCAAGCTGAAGGGCAACGACAAGGAGGCCCAGCAGCAGGACCGCCTGCTGGCCGCCGCCCAGGCGATGCTGGAGGACGGCAAGCCCGCCCGCCTGGTCGAAGTGGATGCCGAGGACGCCAAGGCCTGGAAGATGCTGCAGCTTCTGACCACCAAGCCGGTGCTTTACGTCTGCAACGTGGGCGAGTCGGAATCGGTCGAAGGCAACGCCCATTCCGCCAACGTCGCGGAAATGGCCGCGGCGCAGGGCAACAGCCACGTCATCATCTCCGCCCAGATCGAGGAAGAGATCAGCCAGCTGGAAGCCGAAGAAGCCCAGATGTTCCTGGAGGAAATGGGGCTGGAAGAAGCTGGCCTCGACCGGCTGATCCGTGCCGGCTACGACCTTCTGCACCTGGAGACCTATTTCACCGTCGGCCCCAAGGAAGCCCGCGCCTGGACCATCCGCCAGGGCACCGCTGCGCCGCAGGCCGCCGGCGTCATCCACGGCGATTTCGAGAAGGGCTTCATCCGGGCCGAAACCATTGCCTATGATGATTTCATCGCCTGCAGCGGCGAACAGGGCGCCAAGGAAGCCGGCAAGATGCGGGCTGAAGGCAAGAGCTATGTCGTCAAGGACGGCGACGTGCTGCACTTCCTGTTCAACACCTGATCCGCTTGTCCCGAATAGTTTTCCGCCGCCCGTCAGCCCCGCTGGCGGGCGGTTTGCGTTTGACAGCCCCGCCCCCGCTGCCGGAAATACCGGGACGGGCGGCAGTTTCGCCCTATCATTACACTCAACCGTATCAGGGACGGGGCACCCCATGAACAAAGACGACAGCATCAACGTATTGGGCGGCCCGCTTGCCCCCTGCTCCACCGCGCCGGTGACCGGCTTCTTCCGCGACGGCCATTGCAACACCTGCGCCGAGGATCAGGGCAGCCACACCGTCTGCGTGGTGACCACGGCGGAGTTCCTGGCGTTTTCCAAATATGTCGGCAACGACCTGTCCACCCCGCGCCCCGAGTTCAGCTTCACCGGCCTGCAGCCCGGCGACCGCTGGTGCCTGTGCGCTGCCCGTTTCCTGCAGGCCGCGGACGAGGGCTGCGCGCCCAAGGTAAACCTGGAGGCCACCCACATGCGGGCCTTGGACATCGTGCCGCTGAGCGTGCTGCAAAGCTACGCCGCCGACCCGGCCTGAGCCCGCCCGCGGATAGACTGCAACAAAAAAAGGCGCCCCGCGGGGCGCCTGTTCTTTTTCCGTAATATCCGGTCTCACTCCTCGAAGGTGCGGCCTTCCTCGGTGTCGGACATATCGAAGCCAAGATGCTTGGCGACAGTGAACACATCCTTGTCGCCACGGCCGCACATGTTCATCACGATGATGTGGTCCTTGGGCAGCTCCGGCGCGATCTTCATCACATGCGCCAGCGCGTGGCTGGGCTCGAGCGCCGGGATGATGCCCTCGGTGCGGCAGCTGACCTGGAAGGCCTCCAGCGCTTCCTTGTCGGTGATCGAGACATATTGCGCCCGCCCGGTGTCATGCAGCCAGGAATGCTCCGGCCCGATGCCCGGGTAGTCCAGTCCAGCGGAGATCGAGAAGCCCTCCTGGATCTGGCCGTCCTCGTCCTGCAGCAGGTAGGTGCGGTTGCCGTGCAGCACGCCGGGGCGGCCGCCGGTGAGGGAGGCACAGTGCTGCATCTTGTCGTCGACGCCCTTACCGCCTGCCTCGACGCCAATGATGTTGACCGAAGCGTCATCCAGGAACGGGTGGAACAGGCCGATGGCGTTGGAGCCGCCGCCGATGGCGGCGATCACGGTGTCCGGCAGGCGGCCTTCGCCCTCCTGCTCGGCCAGCTGCCAGCGGACTTCCTTGCCGATGATCGACTGGAAATCACGCACCATTGCCGGATAGGGGTGCGGGCCTGCGGCGGTGCCGATGCAGTAGAAGGTGTCGCGCACGTTGGTCACCCAGTCCCGCAGCGCGTCGTTCATCGCGTCCTTCAGGGTGCCGCGGCCGGAGGTCACCGGGATCACCTCGGCGCCCAGCAGGCGCATGCGGAAGACGTTGGGCGCCTGGCGCTTCACGTCGTGGGCGCCCATGTAGACGATGCACTTCAGCCCGAACTTGGCGCAGACGGTGGCCGTGGCGACGCCGTGCTGGCCGGCGCCGGTCTCGGCGATGATGCGGGTCTTGCCCATGCGCCGCGCCAGCAGGATCTGGCCCAGCACGTTATTCACCTTATGCGCGCCGGTGTGATTGAGCTCGTCGCGCTTCATGTAGATCTTGGCCCCGCCGAGTTCCGCACTGAGGCGCTCGGCATGGTACAGCGGGCTGGGGCGGCCGACGTAGTGTTTCCACAGATTGTCCATTTCGGCCCAGAAGGAGGGGTCGTCCTTGGCTTTGTTGTATTCTTCCTCAAGGCTCAGGATCAGCGGCATCAGGGTTTCAGACACGAAACGCCCGCCGAAGATGCCGAAGCGGCCGTTTTCGTCCGGACCGTTCATGAAGCTGTTGAAAAGATCGTCGGCCATGGTTCTTCCCTCACTTTCGCAGCGCCCGCCATGACTATAGCGCAGCGGGGTCCGGGTAAAGGGAGATTGCGCAACCGGATGCGCCCGGCCAAGGCCCCTGCCCCGCCGGTGTGCTGCTGCTATCTGCTGTCTGCTGCCTGTCCTGAGAGACGGACGGATAAGGATGGCGGCGCCGCCACAGGGCGGAGGCGGGACGGGAGGGTTGCTCCCGCACGCGAAACGTCGTCTGTGCGTGCCCGTACCAATGGGCCCAGTTCCCAAGTGCCGGGGGTGTCAGGCCCGGCTGGTGACCGCGATCAGGAAAGATCATGACATATGGGACTTAAGATCGCGTGTGACCAGCGTACGCCGGGGGCGCAACACCTTGGGCGCTGCGGTTGCGCTGTGAGTATTTTTAAAAAGATGAAGGCGCAGGCCCAGTGTTTTCATCTTTCTCCAAATACTCAAATTCCGCTCTCTGCAAATCAGGCTTAAGGGGCAGCCGCGGGAGCCGTCAGCCGCGGGCGGCCAAGGCTGCCTTCGTGAAGGCCTCGATCAGACCCGAATCCTTCTCCCCCGGTGCGCTTTCGACGCCGGAGGAGACATCCACTTGCCGGGCTCCGGTCATGCGGATGGCCTCCGCCACGTTTTCCGGCGTCAGCCCGCCGGCCAGCATCCAGGGTTTCTGCCAGTATTTGCGCCCGGCCAGCAGCCGCCAGTCGAAGGAGAGGCCGTTGCCGCCTGGCAGCTCTGCCTCCTTGGGCGGCTTGGCATCGATCAGCAGCTGGTCGGCCACCTGTTCATATAGCGCGATCTGCGGCACGTCCGAAGCATCGGCGATGCCCACCGCCTTCATCACCGGCAGGCCGTAGCGGGCGCGCACTTCGGCCACACGCTCCGGGCTTTCCTTGCCGTGGAGCTGCAGCATGTCGAGCGGCACCGCGCCGGTGATGGCGTCCAGATCATCGTCCGAGGCATTTACCGTCAGCGCCACCTTGCACAGCCCGATAGGCGCCTCGACGGCCAGCGCGGCGGCCTGGGCGATGGAGACATTGCGCGGCGATTTCGGGAAGAACACAAAGCCTGCAAAGGCCGCCCCGGCTGCTGCAACGGCAGCCACATCCTGCGGGGTGCTGAGTCCGCAGATCTTGACCCGGATGTCCGTCATGGCCCGTTACTTTTCCCGTATCAGTTCGCGTCTTCGAGAAGCGCCAGGACCTCGTCCTTGCCTTCGTTCTTCTGCTTCTTGAGCCGGGTCACTTCGCGGTTCAGCTTGCGCGCCTCGCGCGCTTTCTGGGCCGCTTCGCTGCGGTGCTTGTGCTCGCGGATCCACTCCCACAGGAAGCCGATCACCAGCCCGGCACCGACCCCGCCCAGCACCACCACAAACAGCGGCAGCGCGATGCTGTAGTTGAAGCCAAACAGCTCCGCCAATGCCGACGGCATCAGTTTCAGCTCAACCACCTTGCTGTTGGCCAGACAGACGGACACCAGCACAACGGCCAGCGCCCCCAGAACCGCGTAGCGAATGTAACGCATCAGGCTTTCCCGTTCAGGCGGTCCCTCAAGAGCTTACCCGTCTTGAAGAACGGCACATGTTTTTCCTCGACTTCGACCGTCTCGCCGGTGCGCGGATTGCGGCCGACGCGCGCGTCCCGCTTCTTGACCGAAAAGGCGCCGAAGCCGCGCAGTTCGACCCGGTCGCCGCGGGCCATGGCGTCGGTCACTTCCTCGAACACCGTGTTCACGATCCTCTCTACATCCCGCTGATACAGGTGCGGGTTTTCATCTGCAATCTTCTGAATCAACTCAGAGCGGATCATGTTCTTTTTCCTCCCAGGTGCCGGTATGTTTTGGCTATTGTTCTGAGAGTATAGGAAAAATTCGAGCCCGGGGGAACAAAATGCCGCGGGGCCGGCGGGCAAATCGGCAGCTGTTTGCCCGCTTTTCCGGACTCAAAGGGCGTTTCCCGGGCGGCAAATCGCTGCCGCAGCGCGGCATCGGCGCCGGAGCAGCGCATAGAGGCCCGGTTGATTCGGAAGGCCGCGGGCCGCAGCCGGAAGCGGCAGGACGCCATCGCCATCCCGGTCCGGCAGCGCCGGATGCGGCATCTGCCCGCCCCTGATGCCGCATATGAAACTATATTTCCGCTAGGTAAAATTTTTCTTTGTAAAGCGCCCGGCATCGCCCATCCTTTTCTGAACCGGGCGCGTCAGAAAACTGACAGGCCCCGGTGCCTTCGAACCGGCGCGCCCGCCTCCTGGCGGCAACGGGCGCCGGCCTGCCAAAGCCGGTGGCAAACAACCGGCAGGACGGCAAACCAACTTGGAGAGAACTGGAAATGCCATTGGACATGAGCACGATACATGTGCAGCAAGTTACCCTGAATTCCCTGGTGCAGAACATCCTGTACGCATCGGGAATCGTCGGGGCCATCCTGGTCGTCGTAGGCCTGCTGCTGATCGACGCGGGCACCGCGCGACGCAGGAACCTGTTCAACTCGACCATCGAGAAGACGCTGGGGTTCTTCCTCGGCTTTGCCACTTACTACGTCATCGGTTTCGGCCTGTGGGCCGGGCAGTATTACATCATGGAAGGCGCCACCATGATGGATTCCATCAGGGACTGGTGGCTGGGCGGCGCCATGACAAACGCTCTGGCGCATCACACCGACCCGGCGACCTTTCCGGGGCTGAACACCTTCCAGATCTTCGTCTTCTTCCTGGCGGTGTTTGCCGGGATCATCAACATCCTGCTGCATTTCGCGGTGTCTGAGCGGATGAAGGCCTCGGCCTATTTCATCACCTGCATCGTGGCCGCGGTGGTGTCCTCGGCGCTCAGCTGGGCGACCTGGGGCTCGGTCGGGCCGCTGACCAATGCCGGTTTCCACGACTTCTTCGGCGTCGGTTTCGTCTATCTGTTCCCAGCCGGCATGGCGCTGGTGTTCACCCCGAAGCTGGGCGCCCGCCCCGGCATGATGGAACCGCACCCGCGGATCTCGGCCTATCTGGCTCCCAGCATCGGCCTCTGCGCGCCGGGCCTGCTGCTGATCTTCGCCGGCCTGCCGATGGTGATCCTGTCCTGCCTGTTCTTCTTTGACCCCGAAGCGCTTGCGGTCAGCATCACCATGGCCGACACCAGTGTCGGCGTTGCAATCAACAATTACGCCCTGGTCTGGGCAGGCGGCGCGGTGACCGGTCTGGTCATCGCCTATGCCACCGGCAAATACGCCTATACGCTGCTGGGGCCGCTGGCAGGCTACGTCGCGGGCGCCTCCGGCTTTGATGTCTACCTGCCCTGGCAGGCCTTCATCGTCGGCCTGGTGGCACCTTTTGCGGCCTTCGTGGTTTACGAGTTCACCCTGAAACGCGGTGTTGACGAGCACAAGCTGTTCCCGCTGTTCCTGGGCTCCGGCACCCTCGGTCTGGTGCTGCTGGGCCTGTTCAAGGCAGGCACCCCGCGCGGCGGCTACTTTGGCGTCGAGGAAGGCGCCTATGCCTTCCAGCACGGCGAGATCTCGCTGGTGATGCAGCTCGTAGGCACCGCCGCCTGCATCGGCACCGGTGTTGTCACCGCACTGATCCTGTCGTTCCTGCTGGAGCGCACCGTGGGGCTGAAGGTGTCCGAGGACGACCAGATCGACGGGCTGGACGGCAAGAACTGGGATCTGGAGCCGGATGTTGTTACCCATGCTGACAGCACCCAGCGTGCCTGATCCCGCCTGACGCATTCTGAAGAGGCCCCGGCAGACGCCGGGGCCTTTTTTTGTTCCCGCAGGCCTGATGACCCGAGAATCGGCTATAGTCGGCGTCATCAATAGAGAGGAGACGACCATGCTGTACCCGCTTGCTTCGCTTGAGGCCGACAAACTGGACGCGATCAAGAGCCTGGAAAAGGACATCGGCAGCCCGGTGGTGGCGCTGGCAGGCGTAGAGGCAAACACCGCCGCCCTGCCGGAGGAGCAGCTGAAGAAGCTGCAGGAACTGGAACAGGAACTGGGTGTTGTTCTGGTGGCAGTGCGGCCGAACTAGGCAGGGCGACCGGTACAGTCTGCGCGGTATCCGGGCAGGCCAACCTGACAGGGGAGAACGCCCGCCCGGCGCCACAGGCAGCAGCCGGGCGCCTGCGGATATCGCCCGGCCCGGCCCCCGCCGTGCATGTGCCCCCGCCAACTATGGACCAGCGCCCTTGCAAGGATCAGGCAAAAGTTTTAGTCAGTGTTAGTTATGTTATTACATTTCAATCAGCGAGAGAATCCAATGACCAAGACCAAACTGATCTCCCTCCCTGCTCTTGCGGCCGGAGCGCTGCTGCTTTCGGCGGCGCTGCCTGCGGCTGCCGCTAGCACGCACAATCACAGTCACGAGCAGACCGTGGCAGCAAAGCGCATCTACAAGGGGTATTTCGAGGACAGCGAGATCCAGCCACGCCCCCTGTCCGACTGGGAAGGCGACTGGCAGTCGGTGTTCCCCTACCTGGAGAACGGCACACTGGACCCCGTGCTGGAAGACCGCGCCGCCCATGGCAGCAAAACCGTTGAGGAATACCGCGCCTATTACACAACGGGCTATGGCACCGAAACGGACAGCATCCGCATCGACGGGCAGACGGTAAGCTTCACCACGGATGCAGGCACCGTCAGCGGAACCTACGTTTCCGACGGCCACGAGATCCTGACCTACGACAAGGGCAACCGCGGCGTGCGCTATATCTTCAGGAAGGAAAGCGGCGACGCGGCGGCCCCCGGTTACATCCAGTTCAGCGACCACCGCATCGCGCCCGAAAAGGTCAGCCATTACCATCTGTACTGGGGCGATGTTCGCGCCGAGGTTCTGAAAGAGCTGACCAACTGGCCGACTTACTACCCCGCCTCGATGAGCGGCGAAGACATCGTGCACGAAATGCTGGCACACTGATTCCACAGGGCTGATCCGGGCCAGCGTCCGCGGTCAGCCACAGCAGCCGCCGCCCCGCTGCACCGGCGGGCACGGGACGGTGGCGTAAGAGCAGAACACGCAGCAATCGCCGGGCTGCGGCTTCAGAACGATGCCGCAGGATCTGCATTCATAGAACCACTGGCAGGTCTCCGTTGGCATGGTCTCCGTCTCTCTATGGCCGCACTCCGGGCAGGTCAGGGTGCATTGCAATTCTATCGGCTGGTCAGTCATCGGCTCACATCTGCATAATAAGATAATCGTTTATCCGGCTCTCGTTCAGCGCGATCAGCCAGGCCACGGCGGTCAGCGCGGCACTGCCGGCAAGCCACCACCTGAAACGGGCCAGCGCCCCCCGCGTGTGCGACAGCCATCCGGCGACCAGCAGCAGCGCTGTTGACAGGAACAGCACGTGATAGCTGGCGGCGGCGATCAGGCCAAATACCGCAAGTCCGCTGCCGCCGATTCCCAGAAGCATCAGCATCACGGGCAAAACACAGCAGGCCGCCGCCAGCAGCGCCGACGCGGATCCAAGGTAACTCAGTCTCAGGTATTTCTGCATCTGCCGCCTTTCAGCGCGGGTTTGCCGCAAGGTCCGGCCGCAGGTATACTTCCTGTAGCGACTACAGGATCAAGCAGGAAAAAAAGATGATCCCCATCGGAGAAGCGTCCCGCCGGAGCGGCGTCGGGATCGAGACCATCCGCTATTATGAGCGCGAGGGCATCGTGCCCAAGCCTGCGCGGGCGTCGAACAACCGGCGGCTGTACTCCGACGGCGATGTCGGGCGTCTGCGTCTTCTGAAGAAGTGCCGCGCGCTGGGTTTCCCGCTGGCGGACGCAAAGGCGCTGCTGGACCTGTCGGAGGAAGGCAGCACCGATTGCCAATCGGTCAAGGCGCTGGCAGAGCAGCACATCGCCAATGTGCGCAGCAAAATCGCCGAGCTGGAACGCCTGGACGCAGCCTTGCATGAGCTGAGCGGGAACTGTGACAGCGGCAATGTTTCCTGCCCGATGCTGACCCGGCTGCAAGACGGCTGAGGCGGAGGCGCGGGCTGGCTGCCCGGACAGCCAGCCTGGACAAAAAAAGCCCCGCAGTTTCCTGCGGGGCTTAGTTTTGTCAGCCGTGAGGCCGGGGAGCTTAGTCGCCCGACTTCAGTGCGGCGCCCAGGATGTCGCCCAGCGATGCGCCGGAGTCCGAGGAGCCATACTGCTCGACTGCTTCTTTTTCTTCCGCGATCTCGCGCGCCTTGATGGACAGGCCCAGGCGGCGGGTCTTGGAGTCGACGTTGGTGACGCGCACGTCGACCTTGTCGCCAACCGAGAAACGCTCGGGGCGCTGGTCGGCACGGTCGCGGGACAGGTCGGAGCGGCGGATGAAGGACTTCATGCCTTCATATTCCACTTCGATGCCGCCGTCTTCGATTGCGGTCACTTCAACGGTCACGATGGAGCCGCGCTTCACGCCGCCCACGGCTTCGGCGAACTTGTCACCGCCCAGGGCTTTGATCGACAGCGAGATACGCTCTTTCTCGACGTCCACTTCGGAGACAACGGCCGAAACCATGTCGCCTTTGCGGTAGTTCTGGATCGCATCTTCGCCGCGCTCGTCCCAGGACAGGTCGGACAGGTGAACCATGCCGTCGATGTCGCCGTCGAGGCCGATGAACAGACCGAATTCGGTGATGTTCTTGACTTCGCCTTCGACCTGGGTGCCTTCCGGGTGGGTCTCCGCAAAGACTTCCCACGGGTTGCGCATGGTCTGCTTGAGGCCCAGGGACACGCGGCGCTTGGCACCGTCGATTTCCAGAACCATGACGTCGACTTCCTGGGAAGTGGAGACGATCTTGCCCGGGTGGACGTTCTTCTTGGTCCAGGACATCTCGGAGACGTGGACCAGACCTTCGACACCCGGCTCCAGCTCAACAAATGCACCGTAATCGGTGATGTTGGTGACGCGGCCCTTGTGCACGGAGGACAGCGGGTACTTGGCGCCAACCAGATCCCACGGATCTTCCTGCAGCTGCTTCATGCCGAGGGAGATGCGGTGGGTCTCTTTGTTGATCTTGATGACCTGAACCTTGACGGTTTCGCCGATCGACAGGATCTCGGAGGGGTGGTTCACACGGCGCCATGCCATGTCGGTGACGTGCAGCAGGCCGTCAACGCCGCCCAGGTCAACAAATGCACCGTATTCGGTGATGTTCTTGACGACACCGTCGACTGCCTGGCCTTCGGACAGGTTGCCGATGACTTCGGCGCGCTGCTCGGCGCGGGACTCTTCGAGGATCGCGCGGCGGGAGACAACGATGTTGCCGCGGCGGCGGTCCATTTTCAGGATCTGGAACGGCTGCTTCAGACCCATCAGCGGGCCTGCGTCGCGCACGGGGCGCACGTCAACCTGCGAGCCGGGCAGGAAGGCAACAGCGCCGCCCAGGTCGACAGTGAAGCCGCCTTTGACGCGGCCGAAGATCGCGCCTTCGACGCGCTGATCGTCTGCGTAGGCTTTTTCCAGGCGGTCCCAGGCTTCCTCGCGGCGGGCCATCTCGCGGGAGATGACGGCTTCGCCACGGGCGTTTTCAGCGGCGCGCAGGAAGACTTCCACTTCGTCGCCGACTGCGATTTCAGCCGCTTCGCCGGGGTTTGCGAATTCTTTCAGATCAACGCGGCCTTCCATTTTGTAGCCGACGTCGATGATGGCCTGGCCGGCTTCAATTGCCAGCACTTTGCCTTTGACAACCGAACCTTCGTCCGGAGTGTCCATTTCGAAGCTTTCGTTCAGGAGGGCTTCGAATTCCTCCATCGATGCGTTTTGAGCCATGAGGTCTCAGGTTTCCTTTACTAAGTGTTTTCTGGCCATGCGGTTGTCTCCGCCGGTCTTGGTTCAGCCAGTCCAGTTCGTGGCCCGGCGCATATCTGATCAAACAAACACAAAGGGCCGAGGTGTTCCTCAGCCCTGCTCAGATATGCCGCCCGGACGTTAGCCGCCCATGTTCTGACAGCGCGCGATATAGGCGGTTTCCCAACGTTGCGCAAGGGAAAAGCCCTTCATGGCAAGGGGGCAACGCATTTGCACCGCCGGTGCCTGCCGCACCCAGGTGCCGCCTTGGCCGCGTCAGCCGGGATCCGGGCCGCGGTATTCATCCTCCAGCAGAACCACCGCCGTCAGAAGATAGTCCACGCCGCCCGCTTCCCCAAGCAGGGGAAGGTAGATTTCTGAAGTGCTGCGGTAGCCAGGCAAAGGGCCGACGTAGGGCAAAGACACCAGCAGAGGGCCGGGGCTGGCAGCGGCTTCTGAAAAGCAGCTCCAGATCCTTGATCCCGGGCCAAACCCCTCATGTTCGGACAGCCGGGTGCCAACGAACTTGTCGCGCAGCGTGTTGCTGATCCTGCTGCGCGCATAAAGCGCCTTGAAATCGGCTGGCTCTCCCGTTTCCGACCGCTCTATTTCATAGACAGAGAGGATATTGGGGGCGTGCGGGGTGTTGGGAAGGCCGAACTCCGTGAGCTTCGGAAAGGCTCCGTCTTCCGACGCATTCCGCCACTGGAAGAACACGGCCTTCAGCTCCGGCGCCAGTTCGCCCGCTGAAAAATCAGACGTAAACAGGCTTTGGCGGCCCAAGGCACATCACTCCAAATCACCGCGGCTTCCGGTAAGCCGCCATCACTCGCAACTAAGACTTCCCGCCTAACGTATCTGAATTCAGTATATTAAAGGTTTCCGGCGGCCAGAAAGGCCGCAGGTGCAGCGGCGGGCCGCGCGATGTGCCGGCCGCCCCCGCCGCTGCAAAGACCTCAGACGATGTCGGTCACGATGGCTTCACGGGACTTGCGGACCTTTTTCATCGGCAGCAGCCAGTCGCCGTCCTCCTGGCGGTAGCCAAGCGGCAGCAGGAGGACTGAGCGCAGGCCCTTCTCGCGAAGCCCCAGGATTTCGTCGATTTTCTCAGGCGTGAAACCTTCCATCGGAGTGCTGTCCACCTCCAGTTCCGCCGCGGCGGCCAGGGCAAAGCCCAGCGCGATATAAGCCTGACGGGCGGCGTGGTCGTGGTTGGTGCGCTCCTCGCGCGGCAGGTAGGTGGCCTTGAGGTTATCATAATACTGGTTCAGCATCGGGATCTCGCCGCGCTCCTCGGTCATCTGGCGGGTCACCGCGTCGATGCGGTCTTCGGAGTAGTTGTCCCAGGCGGCAAAGACGATGAGATGCGAGCCGTCGGTGATCTGGGCCTGGTCCCAGGCGTGCGGGCGGATCTGCGCGCGGATCTCCGGGCTGGTGATCACGAAAACCTCGAACGGCTGGGTGCCGGAGGAGGTCGGCGCCATGCGGATCGCCTCGATGATCTGATCGACCTTCTCCTGCGGGACCGCTTTGGAGGGGTCCATCTTCTTGGTGGCGTAACGCCAGTTCAGCTTCTCGATCAGGGGGCTCTTGCTCATGTTTCCGGTCCTTTCGGGGATTGCGTGAAGGCTGGTATAAATTTGTGACCGGCTATATAAGCAGCACTGGAATGGACACAAGAAGGCACATTCCTGAGCCCAGGTTACACGGAAGGAACCACCATGGCAGAGCCACAATGCCCGGAGTGCGGCCGTATCAACGAGGTGCTGTCGCGGGTCGGCGACCGCTGGAGCGTGCTGGTCGTGATCTCTTTGGCGCAATACGGTGTGCTGCGGTTCAACGCCCTGAAGCGGCATCTTGGGATTTCCCAGCGCATGCTGAGCCTCACCTTGCGCGAGCTGGAACGCGACGGGCTGGTGAGCCGCACCTATCACCCGACAATCCCGCCCAAAGTGGAGTACGCTCTGACGCCGCTGGGGGAGTCATTCCGTGAGCCGGTCAAGGCGCTGGGGCTATGGGCGCTGGAGCATCTGCCGGCGATCGACGCGGCACGGGCCGAATATGATGCCGCCGCGGAGGCGGAGAAGAAGACCGCTTGATGCTGCGGCCCTCGCGGTCAGTCCCGGACCGCCCAGACGCGGGCGTCCCGTTCCAGCATCGCCTGTTCGGCGGCATCCAGCCGGGCGGCCGCGGCAGCTGGATCGCGGCTGCCGCCCGCCTTGATCCAGATCCTGAGCGCCGAGGCCGGGCTCCAGGGCAGGCAGGCCGCGGCTAGCCACTGCCGCAGCCCCGGCGGCAGCGCGTCATAGGCCTGCATCGGATCCCCTGCCCTGCGCCGCCGTTTCAGGCGGGAGTTCAGGTTGCGGCGCGGCCGGCGGTCAGCCATTGCGGCGCCAGCTTGGGAAGGGGTCCTCCAGGGAGGCCCAGGCCGGATCGAATCCATTTGCCGTTTCCGGCATCAGGCAGGCATCCAGGCGCGCGGTGGTGGCTTCCTTGTCGAGGCCTGCACCGATGAACACCAGCTCCTGGCGCCGGTCGCCCCAGGTCTCGTCCCAATTCTGCAAGAATTCGCGCCGGGCCTCGGGGTGCGTGGGCCAGCGTTCCGTTGGCACCGCCGCCCACCACAGGCCCAGCGGACGGACCGAGGAGATGGCGCCGGCCAGCGAGAACTCGGCGGCCCATTCCGGGCGGGTGGCCAGCCAGAAATGGCCCTTGGCGCGGATCACGCCGGGCAGGTCGCCATTCAGCAGCGCATGGATCCTGGCAGGATCAAAGGGGCGTTTGGCACGGTAGACAAAGGAGGAGATGCCGTATTCTTCGGTTTCCGGCACGTGGTGCTCGAAACCATAAAGCTCCTTGGCCCACAGCGGGTGCTCATGCGCCCTATCGAAATCGAAGCGGCCGGTGTCGAAGATGCGGTTTCCTTCAACTTCGGAGAAGTCGGTCTGGATCACTTCCGCATCCGGGTTCAGCGCCTTGATCACCGCCATCGCGGCTTCGGTCTGCGCCGGGCCTGCATCCGTCACCTTGTTCAGAATGATTACGTTGGAGAACTCGATCTGGTCGGTCAGCAGGTTGACCAGGGTGCGGTCATCCTCCTCGCCCAGGCTTTCGCCGCGGTCGCTGAGGAAATCATGGCTGGAGAAGTCCTTCAGCAGGTTCACCGCATCGACCACCGTAACCATCGTGTCAAGGCGGGCCACGTCCGAGAGGCTCTGCCCTTCGGCATCGCGGAAATCGAAGGTCGCAGCCACCGGCAGCGGCTCGGCAATGCCCGTGCTTTCGATCAGCAGGTAGTCGAACCGCCCTTCCGCCGCGAGGCGGCGCACCTCCTGCAGCAAGTCGTCGCGCAGCGTGCAGCAAATGCAGCCATTGGTCATTTCCACCAGTTTCTCGTCCTGCCGCGAAAGCTCGGTTTCACCGCGCACCAGGTCAGCGTCGATGTTCACCTCGCTCATGTCGTTGACAATCACTGCAACCCGGCGCCCCTCGCGGTTGTTCAGAACGTGGTTCAAAAGCGTGGTCTTGCCCGCCCCGAGGAAGCCCGAGAGCACGGTTACCGGCAGCCTGCTGTCTGTCATGCGCGAATCCTTTATGTTATATCATAACATCCCTAACAGCAGAGATAGCAGCCTGTTCCGCAGCCCGCAACCCTGGAGGCAGCAGAGTGTGGACGCGCAAAGGGTTTTCTGCCGCCCGGATGCCGAAATCCGGCATTCAGGCGCCGTGTTTTGCCGCCAGTCTGGGAGCCAAGCCAAAAGGGGGAGGTCAGGATGAGCCAACTGCCGAATTTGCTGGTCATCATCCCGGATGAGCACCGCAAGAATGCGATGGGCCGCGCGGGCCATCCCATCGTGAAGACCCCGAACCTGGATGCACTGGTGGCGCGCGCCACAGCTGAGGACGCAGGCCTGCCCGGTGTCCCGCTGCGCGCGATTGCCAAAGCATCCTACAAGGAGAGCCGAACCGGCTTCAGCGAATACCAGGATGGAGGGTCGAAAACCGGCGCCTTCATGGTCCGGTGGGGCATGTGGAAATACCTCCATTACGCCGGGCTGCGGCCGCAGTTGTTCGATCTGGCAGGGGATCCTCATGAGCAGGCGGACCGGGCAGCGGACGGGGAGAATGACCGGGAGGCCAAGGCTGCGCTGGCTGAGGGCGAGCGGCGTCTGCGGGCGATTTGCGATCCCGAAGAGGTAAACGCCCGCGCCTTTGCCGATCAGCGCTGCAGGATCGAGGAATTGGGCGGCGAGGAGGCCTGCCGCACAACTTACGTGTTCAACCGCACGCCAGCGCCGTCGGAACAGGACAAGTTGCGTGAAGGTCCGGCGCTCCGACCCTTGCCGCGCGGAATGCCCCTGCCTAGGGTCGCAGGCGGGAGGGCCGCACCATGACATTGGAAGAGGCAATCGCAACCCGGCCGGTGTGGCTGCAGGTATGGGTCAATATCCTGTTTCTGGGGCCTTTGTGCTGCCGCTGGCGCTGCTGATCTGGAAGCCCAGCCGGATCGCGGGACTGGTGACGGCGGCAGCCAGCATCTTGGCAGCGGGAGGGGTCTACTGGATCTACGGGCAGCTTGGCTATGTGCGCCTGCTCGGGCTGCCGCATATCCTTTTCTGGACACCGCTGGTTTTCTGGCTGCGGCACCAGCAGGCGCGCCCGGATATGCCAGTCTGGCCGCGGCGGATCATTCTGACGGTGTGCACGGTAATCGTGGTCTCACTGGCATTCGATTACGCGGATGCGGTGCGCTACCTGCTCGGCGAGCGGCAGCCGTTCTGAGCTGCTGCCTGCCGCTTAGAGATCGATTTCCAGCACCCCGTCCGGTTCCAGTGCCCGGGACTGGCAAAGAATGATCGCGCCCTCGCGCTGTTTGTTCGAAAGCACGAAGTCGCGGTGCTCGGCGTTGCCGGAGATCAGCCCGCATTTGCAGACGCCGCAAATGCCGTCAGCGCATTTCACATCCACATGGATGCCGCTGTCCGCCAGCGCCTCGGTGGCGGTTTTCTGGGGCGGCACCAGAATCTCGCGTCCCGATTTTGCCAGCTTCAGGGTGAAGGGGTGGTTTTCGTATTCGGGCTGTTCGGGAACCGAGAAGTATTCCATATGACGGGCCCCTTCCGGGAAGCCATTGGCTTCTGCGGCCTCAAGCACGGCCTGCATGTATGCCTCCGGTCCGCAGGTGTAAACATGGCTGCCCGGCGCGTATTGCAGCACTTCGTCCAGGTCCGCGCGGGAGCCCTGGTCCGAAAAATGCAGATGCACTTTATCTGCCCAGGGAACGTTCCGAAGGTCCTCCAGGAACCCTGCGCTTGCCTTTTTCGAACAAGAATAGCGGAACTCGAATTCCCGGCCCAGCGCATGCAGGCGGTGGGCCATGGCGATCATCGGCGTCACTCCGATGCCGCCGCCCATCAGGTAGGACCTGGCTGCGTCCTCGGCCAGCGGGAAGTGGTTGATGGGCTTGGAGATGAACACCATCCGCCCTTCCTCGAAGATCCGGTGCAGCAGCCTGGAGCCGCCGCGGCCCGCCTCCTCGCGCAGCACCGCGATCTGGTATTTCGTGCGGTTCGCCGGATCGCCCGACAGCGAGTACTGGCGGAAGAATTCCGGCGCCACCACCACGTCGATATGGGCGCCAGCTGTTGCCGGGGGCAGCAGGGCGCCGTCAGGCAAGGAGAATTCATACTTGGTGACGGCGTCCGTCATATGCTCGGCCTTCGACAGCCGCACCCGCATCACCGGCGCTTCGCCCTGATCGGCGGTATAAACATGTTCCGGCGGCTGGCCTGCGGCGCGGCGGCGTTTGTGTTCCGCTGCGGTGATCATGGCCTGATAGGCCCCGATCCCGGCCTCGCGGTCCATCGGCGCAGGCCAGGCGTAGGGCGGCGGCGCCAGCGGCGCGGGGTAGACCGCCAGGGTTTGATCCTCGAACTTCAGGTCCAGATCCTTAGAGAGCCTGCGGGCGTTGACCGGGTGCTTTGACGGCAGATACGCGCCATCGTCCTCCATCTCCAGATCCCACCACCATTTCTTGACCGCGTTCACCTCGCCGTTGCCCAGCGCATCGTCGAGCTTCGCCAGCAGCGGCGCGCTGCCGGGAACGTTCATCGCGGCCCAGTGGAACGGCGCCTCGGCAAACAGCCCTTCGAGGTTCCAGGGGCAGGTCTTCATGCAGCGCCCGCACATCGCGCCGCCCGGCACGGTAACCCGGTAGGTGGTGCATTTCTGGCTGTCGGATTTCCAGATCTCGTAGCCGTTGAACATCAGCTTAGGCCCGGCGGTAATGGCGCCCGAGGGGCATTCGCGGGCGCATTTGTTGCAGGCCTCGCAAAACCGCTGCAACCCGAAGTCGACCGGCTTGTCATGGGTCATCGGCAGATTGGTGGTGACCGCACCGGATTTCAGGCGGGGGCCCAGGAAGGGATTGAGGATCACCTCGCCGATGCGGGAGACCTCGCCGAGACCCGATAAGAGCAGCAGAGGCGGCTGCAGCACTTCGCCGTCCATCACCGAATGCACCCGCGCGGTATAGCCCAGGTTGCGGATCTGCTGCGCGATCACCCCGCCCAGGAGCGAAAACCGCAGATAGGCGCGCATCGATTGGGCACAGGCGATCCAGTCGTCGCCGGAGGCGCCTTCCATCGTCTCGTGGCCCTGATCGATGATCATGCTGATGGCGTTTTCGTGATATGGCGCCAGGCGTTCGCCCGCGGCGTCATGGGAGTAATAAGCCCAGTCCGGGCAGCGCGAGATGCCGACCGCATCGCAGCCGAGGAAATAGGCTGCGGCCTTGATGTTGGCGGCATTGCGGGCGGCGTCCGCGGCGCTGGGGTCGATCTGCGGCGCGGCTTCGCCGTCCTGCAGCAGCACGAAGGCCGCCAGGGAGGAGCGGAAGGCAAAGGCGGCAGAGGATTTGCGGACGTAGTTGCCGTTCCTGGCCGCCTCCTGCGGGCCTTTGCCGAGGTCTCCGAACAGGGCGCGCGCGAACATGTCAGCGCGTTTCGGCACCCGCGCGACGTTCGCCTCGTCGATGTAAGTCGTTGGATCCTTCACCCGTTTCAGGGTCTCGAACGGGTGCGGACCGTCCCTGAACCGGCGTTTGGCGTAAGGGTCGCGGCTGGCGGCGCTTTTGGCGTGGGTGCCGAGGCCCAGCCGGTATTTCAGGCCCGGCGCCTGCCCCGGGACCAGCGGCAGATCGGCGGCTAGTTCCAGCGTGGTGGTGACCGCGGCGATGCCGAAGCGGCTGCCGAGGTACGGGTTGGTCAGCACGCCGTCCTCATAGGCGGCAAGGCCTGCCTGCACGACCAGCTTGCCCAGGTGAACGTCACTGGCCGCGCCAGTGTGGGCGCGCGCCTCCCACCCGAGCAGGCGGATGTAGTTGGCCAGCGTCACCGCGGTTTCCGCTGCGCGCAGGCAGGCGCGCTGCTCTTGCGCGTCCATCAGCCAATCGGTGCCGTCTTCCCCTGCTTCGGGGTCGCGAGGGAATTCGTAGATATAGACCAGTGCGTGGCTGTGGTGGCGGCAGTCCGCGGGCGGGGCCTGCATTGCCTCGCGCAGGTTCGCCATCACCACGTCAATGCCGGAGGCAAAAGTCTTGGTCTGCTTGCTGCGCAATGCTTCGGCCAGAGCGGCCACATCCGGGTTCACCAGCGGCGTGTCCAGCCAGGCCGAGGGAGGCACTGCGCAAGCGCCTGCCAGCGAGGCATCGCAGAAATAGCCGAAGGCCTTCAGATGATCGGTGCGCTCCTGCGGGCTGGCGGGAATGTCCGCACGCTCCCGTTTCACCAGCCCTTCGCGGGTGGCGTCCAGCATCGCCTGATAGTCGCGCATCGCATTGACGATGGAAAGCGGCGCATCCGGGCGGCGGAAGCCGGCTTGCCCCTGCGGCGGCAGCGCGTCCTGGCCGGCCGGCATCTTCTGCCGCGCCAGGGTTTCCATCGGGTACGGCCCCAGATGCACAGGACGGTTGCGGTAGGAAAACAGTTTGCCCATGTTTGATCCCCGGTGAGTTACAGCTTGGCGACGATGCGCGGCTCGTCCTGCAGCAGCTTGGCAGCGGCCTGGCGCAATTGTGCCAGCTCGCTCTCTGACAGCTTGGCCTCGAAATGGGCGGCGTTTTCCTGCGCGATAGGCAGCACCGCCTGCAGCGCCGCCTGCCCCGGCCCGGTCAGCGCCACCCGGATCGACCGGCCGTCCCCCGGGCCGCTGCTGCGGGTGACGAGGCCGCCCGCCTCCATCTGCCGCAAGGCGCGGGAGGTGGCAGTGCGGTCGATGCCGATGAAATCCGCAATCTCGGAGGGCGTTGCCAGTCCCTCCTCCCCCGCCGCCAGCAGCACACACCAGGTCACACGGGTCAGGCCGTATTCGGCGATGCGCTGTTCGAAACGGCGTTCGATCACACGCGCCAGCATGGTGATCTGATAGCCAAGGGAAGTGTGAAGATGAAAGCTGTGCTGAGTCATGGTAATTGACAATGTCAACTATTTGAACGGCAAAGGCCAGCGGAATCTTTACATCCCCTCTTGGCGGCGTGCACGGATGGGCGTAACGCGATCTGCGCCCTGCCGCGGGCGTTGCATCAACGCGGTCAGCCTGTATCTTCGGGAACAGAGCTGGAGAGCCGCTAGGAGATTGGCATGAAGTTCCGCTTCCCCATTGTGATCATTGACGAAGATTTCCGCTCCGAGAACTCCTCGGGCTCCGGCATCCGCGCTCTGGCCCAGGCCATCGAGGACGAGGGATTCGAAGTGCAGGGCGTCACCGGCTATGGCGACCTGTCGCAATACGCGCAGCAGCAGTCCCGCGCCAGCGCCTTTGTACTGTCGATCGACGACGAGGAGTTCACCCCCGGTCCGGATCTGGACCCGGCTGTTCTGGCCCTGCGCACCTTCATCGAGGAAGTGCGCTGGAAGAACGCCGATGTGCCGATCTACATCTACGGCGAGACCAAGACCAGCCGCCATCTGCCCAATGACATCCTGCGCGAGCTGCACGGCTTCATCCACATGTTCGAGGACACGCCGGAATTCGTGGCCCGGCACATCATCCGCGAGGCGAAGGGCTATCTCGAGAGCATTCAGCCGCCATTCTTCAAGAAGCTCTTGGATTATGCCGAGGACGGCTCCTACTCCTGGCACTGTCCGGGGCATTCCGGCGGCGTTGCGTTTCTGAAAAGCCCCGTCGGGCAGATGTACCACCAGTTCTATGGCGAAAACATGCTGCGGGCGGATGTCTGCAACGCGGTTGAGGAACTGGGGCAGCTTTTGGACCACAATGGCGCCATCGGGGCCTCGGAACGCAATGCGGCGCGGATTTTCAACGCCGACCATTGTTTCTTTGTCACCAACGGCACCTCGACCTCCAACAAGATGGTCTGGCACCACACGGTGGCGCCGGGCGACGTGGTGGTGGTAGACCGCAACTGCCACAAGTCGATCCTGCATTCGATCATCATGACCGGCGCCATCCCGGTGTTCCTGAAACCGACCCGCAACCACTGGGGCATCATCGGCCCGATCCAGCATTCCGAGTTCGAGATCGACAGCATCAAGGCCAAGATCCGTGCCAACCCGCTCCTGAAGGACGTGGATGCCGATGCGGTGAAGCCGCGGATCATGACGCTGACGCAGTCGACCTATGACGGGGTGCTGTACAACACCGAGGTGATCAAGGGCCAGCTGGACGGCTATGCCGAGAACCTGCATTTTGACGAGGCTTGGCTTCCGCATGCGGCCTTCCACCCGTTCTATGGCAGCTACCACGCGATGGGCCGCAAGCGCGGGCGCACCAAGCATTCGGTGACCTATGCCACCCAGTCGATCCACAAGCTGCTGGCGGGCATCAGCCAGGCCAGCCACGTGCTGGTGCAGGACAGCGAGGAGACCAAGCTGGACCGGCATCTGTTCAACGAAGCCTATCTCATGCACACCTCCACCAGCCCGCAGTATTCGATCATCGCCAGCTGCGATGTGGCGGCGGCGATGATGGAGCCGCCAGGCGGCACCGCACTGGTCGAGGAAAGCATCATGGAGGCGCTGGATTTCCGCCGCGCCATGCGCAAGGTCGATGAAGAATACGGCTCAGACGACTGGTGGTTCCAGGTCTGGGGGCCGGAGGATCTGGCCGAAGAGGGCATCGGCAGCACCCGGGATTGGGTCCTGAAGAAGACCGATGCCGACGGTGTGGAAGCGGGCGGTGAGGACAGCTGGCACGGCTTCGGCGACATGGCGCCGGGCTTCAACATGCTGGACCCGATCAAGGCCACCATCATCACCCCTGGCCTCAATCTGGACGGCCGGTTTGAGGACTGGGGCATCCCGGCCTCAATCGTGACCAAATACCTGGCGGAGCACGGCGTGGTGGTGGAAAAGACCGGGCTCTATTCCTTCTTCATCATGTTCACCATCGGCATCACCAAGGGCCGCTGGAATTCCCTGCTGAGCGCGCTGCAGCAGTTCAAGGACGACTTTGCACGCAACTTGGCCGTGCCGCGCGCGATGCCGGAGTTCTGCGCCAGCCAGCCGCGGTACGAGCAGATGGGCCTGCGCGACCTGTGCGAGCATGTGCACGCGCTTTATGCCCGCAACAACGTAGCGCGGCTGTCGACCGAGATGTACCTGAGCGACCTGACCCCGGCGATGAAGCCGAGCGATGCCTTCAGCCATATCGCCCGGCGCACCACCCAGCGGGTGCCGATCGACGAACTGGAGGGGCGCATCACCACCAGCCTGGTGACCCCCTACCCGCCTGGCATTCCGCTGCTGATCCCCGGCGAGGTGTTCAACAAGAAGATCGTGGAATACCTGAAGTTCAACCGCGCCTTCGGGCGGGAATGCCCGGGGTTCGAGACCGACATTCATGGGCTGGTGCAGGAAACCGGTCCCGACGGGCTGACCCATTACTTCGCCGACTGCGTGGCGGAATAACGCAAGAGGCAGCCGCGTTTTGGCGCGGCTGCCTCTGCATTCGATCCTGACCGCGATGGGCCTGCCGGGTCATCACCCGGCCGGCACAGCGTTACTGACCCGTTTGCCGGCGGTCAGCCCGTTCACCTTGGCCACGATTGCGGCAGCGTCCAGCCCGTGGTGGCGGTAGAGGTCGCCGATAGTTCCGGTCTGTCCGAAATGCTCCACCCCCAAGGGCACGGTCTGGTGGCCCGCCACCCCGCCCAGCCAGGCGAGCGTCGCCGGGTGGCCGTCGATCACGGTGATGACCTTGCAATGGGGCGGCAGGCCGCCCATCAGTGTTTCGATATGGGATTGCGCGGCGGCGTTGCCGCGCGAACGAGCCCGCTGCGCAGCGGACCAGCCCGCGTTCAGCCGGTCGGCGGAGGTCACCGCCAGCACGCCCACGTCGCGGCGGCTTTCGCCGATGATGCCCGCGGCCTTGATCGCCTCCGGCGCCACCGCGCCCTGGTAAGCGATCACCACATCGCAATTCGGCCCCGGCTTGCGCAGCCAGTATCCGCCGTCGATGGAGCCTTGGCGGAAATCCTCATCGGCGCGCTTGCCAGGCTGCTCCATCGGGCTGGTGGTCAGGCGCAGGTAGACCGAACCGCCGGTCTCATCCCGGAGCCAGGTGCGCTCATCCGGGTCGCCCTCGCCGTCGCGCTGCAGGTAGTTGAAGGCCCATTCCATGATTACCGCCAGCTCGTCGGCGAAGGCCGGCTCAAACGCCGCCAGCCCGTCCTGCGACATCCCGATGAGCGGCGTGCCGATGGACTGGTGCGCGCCACCTTCTGGTGCCAGCGTTACACCCGACGGGGTGCCGACGATCATGAACCGCGCGTCCTGGTAGCAGGCATAGTTCAGCGCATCGAGACCGCGGCAGACAAAGGGATCGTAGACTGTTCCGATGGGGATCAGCCGCTTGCCGAACAGAGAATGCGACAGGCCTGCGGCGCCCAGGAGCAGGAACAGGTTCATCTCCGCGATGCCCAGTTCCAGGTGCTGGCCTTCGGGAGCGAAGTTCCATTTCGCCGTTGACGGGATACGGTGCTCGATAAAGGCATCCTGCTGCACCTCGCGGGCAAACAGCTTGCGCCGGTTGACCCAAGGCCCCAGTCCGGTGGTGCCGGTCACATCGGGCGAAGTGGTCAGGATCCGCGCCGCTAGTTCGCTGCTGCCCTTGGACAGATCGTCGAGGATCTTGCCGAACGCCATCTGGGTCGAGATTTCGCGGGAGGTGTCTATTGCGATAGCAGGCACCGGCAGCGGCGCGTCGAAATGGCGGCGCGGGCCTTCGGCAAAGAACGGCACCTGACGCAGGAAGCCCTGCAGCGCGGCGGGGTCGGAGACGGTGGCGAAGGGGTCCCACTCCTCTCCTGCGGCGACGCCCATATGGGCCTGCCACTCCGTCATCTGCGACTTGGTCATCAGCCCGCCGTGATTGTCCTTGTGGCCGGCAATCGGCGTGCCCCAGCCCTTGACCGTGTAGGCCAGGAAGCAGACCGGGCGGTCGTGGGTGACGGCGGCGAACGCATCCGCCATCGTCTCCACGCAGTTGCCGCCGAGGTTTTCCATCAGCTCGGCCAGCTCATCATCGCTGCGCTTCTCAATCAGCGCACTGACCTCGCCCTGGTCGCCGAGGTCGTCCATCAGGCGCTGCCGCCAGACCGCGCCGCCCATGTAGGTAAGCGCGGAGTACTCCTGGTTGGGGCAGGCGTCGATCCAGGCACGCAAGGCTTCGCCGCCCGGCTCCTCGAACGCGGCCCGCTGCAGGGCGCCGTATTTCACCCGCACCACGTCCCAGCCGAAGGCGCCGAAGATCTTTTCGATCCGCTCGAACAGCCCCTCCCGGACGATCCCGTCCAGCGACTGTCGGTTGTAGTCGATGATCCACCAGCAATTGCGCAGATCGTTCTTCCAGCCTTCCTGCAGCACCTCGTAGATGTTGCCCTCGTCCAGCTCGGCATCACCTGCCAGCGCCACCATGCGGCCGGTGCGGGCGTCCTGGCCCCAGTCCTTGGCGGTGATGAAATCCTGCACCAGCGAGGCCAGCGCGGTGATCCCGACGCCAAGGCCGACAGAGCCGGTGGAGAAATCCACGTCATCCACGTCCTTGGTGCGGCTGGGGTAGCTCTGCACCCCGCCGAAACCGCGGAAGTTCTCCATCTTCTCGCGCGTCTGGTTGCCCATCAGGTACTGCATCGCATGGAAGACGGGCGAGGCATGCGGTTTCACCGCCACCCGGTCGCCCGGCTTCAGCGCCGAGAAGTACAGCGCCGTCATGATCGACACCATAGACGCCGAAGACGCCTGATGCCCCCCGATCTTGATCCCGTCCGCCTTGGGGCGGATGTGGTTCGCGTTGTGGATCATCCAATGCGACAGCCACAGCAGCCGCTGTTCGATGGTCTTGAGATGTGTCAGATCGGGGCGCATGGCTCTCTCCTTATTCGGCGGCGTGCTGAACGGGGGCGGGCAAGGCCTGTTCCAGGTCGGCCAGGATGTCGGCCACGTCCTCCAGCCCCACCGACAACCGGATCAGCCCGTCGCTGATGCCGTGCTCGGCGCGCTCTTCCGGAGTATAGGTCGAATGGGTCATCGAGGCAGGGTGCTGGATCAGGGTTTCGGCATCACCCAGCGACACCGCGCGCTGGATCATCTGAAGCCCGTTCATGAAGGCGATACCGCCCTGCAGGCCGCCTTCGACCTCAAACGCGATCATGGCGCCCGGCTGCGCCATCTGGCGCTTGGCGACATCGGCCTGGGCAAAGCTGTCGTGACCCGGGAAGGAAACCGACTTCACTGCCGGGTGGGCGGCCAAGTAATCCGCCACGGTCACGGCGGAGGCGCAGTGGCGGTCCATCCGCAGCGCCAGGGTCTTGAGGCCGCGCAGGATCAGCATGGCGTTGAAGGGCGCCATCACCGCGCCGGTCATGTCCTTCATGCCGACCAGGCGGATTTCACCGATCTGCTCGGCGGTGCCCACGACCAGGCCCGCCACCACATCGCCGTGGCCGCCCAGGTATTTGGTGGCCGAATGAACCACGATATCAGCGCCCAGCTCGATCGGGCGGGTCAGATAGGGGGTGGCATAGGTGTTGTCGACCACCACCTGCGCGCCCGCGGCATGGGCGATTTCAGAAGCCGCAGCAATGTCGACCAGCCGCATGTTCGGGTTGGCCGGGGTTTCGAAATAGACCACGCGGGTCTTTTCCGAGACAGCCGCGCGCAGGTTCTCCATGTCGGTCATGTCGACATGGGTGATGGTAACGCCCCACTTCGCCAGACCGTGGCGCATGTAGGCGAAAGTGCAGCCGTAAAGCGTCTTGTCCACGATCACCTCGTCACCGGGGCTGAGCAGCGTCCACAGAACCGCGGTGATGGCGCCCATGCCGCTGCTGAGCGCAAGGCCCGCCTCAGCGCCTTCCAGCGTGGCGATGCGCTGCTCCAGCAGGTCGCAGGTCGGGTTGGAAATCCGGCTGTAGATATGCCCCTGACGCTCGCCTGCGAACATCTCGCCGCCGGCCTCTGCGGTCTCGAAGGTGAAGGTCGATGTCAGGTGCAGCGGCGGCGTCAGCGCGCCTTCGTTCTCTTGCGGGTCATAGGCGTGGTGGATGGCACGTGTGGCAAAGCCGCCGGAGGTTTTCATGGGATGCTCCTGTTTGTTGTTACAGGCATCATCCGATTGTTTTATCAGCAATGGATTGCGAATTATTCTGATCCGACTATCAATATTGGCAGATTCTGCCAATTAGGGGATTTTAAATGGACAGTAAGGACCGCCAAATCATCCGTGCCCTGCAATGCGACGGGCGGATGACCAACCAAGATCTGGCAGAGGCGGTGAACCTGTCCCCCTCCCCTTGCCTGCGGCGGGTGCGCAATCTGGAAGCGCAGGGCGTGATCCAGGGTTACAGCGCGGTGGTGGACGCCAAATCCTACGGCCTGCCGATCACCGTCTTTGTCCGCATCAAGCTGGAGCGGCACGGCGAGGCGGACGTGAAGAATTTCGAGCGCAAGATGCAGCTGATCGACGAAGTGCTGGAGTGCCACGTGCTGACCGGCGCGATGGATTACCAGTTGCGGGTGCTGGTGCCGGATCTGGAAGCCTATGAGGAGTTCATCCGCAACCGGATCCACCCTGTCGGCGGCATTGCCTCTATCGACACCAGTTTTGTCTACGGAACGGTCAAGCGGACGGCGGTGTTTCCCGCCGCCCGCTGAGTTTTCAGCCGCCGTGCAGAATCAGGCGCTGACGGCCAGCGCAACCAGCAGCAGCATCAGCGCCAGGGAAATTGCCGCCCCCATCGGCATTCTCCCCGGCGTCTGAAGCGAGGCCCAATGCCGCCAGCCGGCGGCGGCCTCCGTCCGGCCCAGCAGCGTCAAGGCTATGGGCACGGTGAGCATTGCGGCGCTGAAGCACCATCCGAATGCCGCCAGCGCGGAGGACGGCACGAACAGCATTGCCAGAGCCATCATCTTGACGTCGCCGCCCGCCAGCACACGCGCGCAAAACAGCGCAAAGCACAGCGCGAAGACGATGCCTGCCGACAGCAGGCGCAGCCCGGATTCCGCCAGCGGCAGCAGCGGCGCGGTCAGCACAAAGGCTGCCGCCAGCGCCAGCATCGTCCTGTTGGACAGCCGCAAGTGCCGCAGGTCGCCCAGCCCGGCATAGATCAGCACCGGGCCGGCCGCAGCCAGCGGCAGCAGCTGAGCGGCACCCGTCACGCGGCAGAACTCCGCCGCGGCGTTTGGCCGGCAAAGGTGTCAACCGAGACCAGCTGATAGACCAGCTCGCTCATGTTGCTGGTCTGCGTCTTGGCGTAGATGTTACGCAGATGGGTGCGCATGGTCGACTTTGAGATCCCCAGATCCGACTGCACCCGCTTGGCCGGCTGGCCCTTGCTGAGCAGCACGCAGACCCGGTATTCAGCGCGGCTCAGCTGCGCCGGGTTTTCCATGCTCAGCAGATGCGCCTGCACCCCGTCCTTGCGGGCGGCACGCTGCTCCCGCAGGCAGGCCTCGGCGTACAGGCCCGGAGACCGGTTGGTCCAGGTCCGCACGAGAGTGCCGGAGATGATGTTCAGAAGCGCCTGCTGCACCGCCCCGGGCCTGGCGGAAAAATGCAGCTCCAGAAAATCTGTGTGCTGCTTTCCGGAAGACAGCGGGATCACCGCCAGTTCCACCAGTTTGCGGGCGCTATGGAACCGGTCCAGTGCCGGATCCGCCTCCTCGCCGCTCATGGACTTGTACCAGATTGCCCCCGGCTTGGCCTTGTCCAGATAGCTGCCAAGCACCGAGCGGGCAAAGGACCGCTCCAATGGCGGGCCGTTTCCGCTGCCCGCAGACCTGTCAAAGATAACTGTTCCTGAAGCCCGGCCCTGGCTGGCCGGTATCCTGCAAATTGCAGCTGCTTCCCCCTTAATGGCCGCCGCCAGTCCGCTCAACGCGTCCCTGAAAGGCGCACAGCCGTGCAAACACTCACACCAGCGCGCAATTGGCGCAATCATTCCGGCCTCAGCGGCCCGAATGGTGTGGGTGTCAAAAAGCGCATTGGTCCCCATAACGCGCGTCCCCCCACAGCAGTATTAACTTTTAACATAGCGCTTTTAGCAACTTAACAAGCGCCCGTACCAATCAACTCCCTATTGCGTCCCCTCATGCTGGCCGGCTCATTCAATTACGTCAAGAATTTGGCGAAAATTACGGGCAGCCACGCAAATTTACAATCTTAAGGAGATTTTTTCAGTGTTCCGGCGCTTTTTCACCGAACCAATTGCAGGCAATTTCGGCAATTGTCCAAACCGGTTTCGAATCAGCTTGCAATAAAGCGGATATAGCGGATTACCACCGGACCGATGGTTATCATGATCAATGCGGGCAGCATCAGGGAGGCCAGAACCGCCGACATTTTCACCGGCAGCTTACTGGCCATTTCCTGCGCCCGCATTTCCCTCTGGCTGCGCAAATCCTCGGAATAAGTCGCCAGCGCAGAGGCCATGCTGGTGCCGAACTGCATCGACTGCAGGGCAACATTGGCAAAGGAGCGGACGGTCTCCACCCCGGTGCGGCCGGCCATGTCCAGCAGTGCGTCGCCGCGCGCGCGCCCGGCCTGGATCTGCCGCTGCACGCTGAGCAGCTCAAAGGCCAGGTCCGGCGAGGCCTGCGCCAGCTCATTGCCGACACGGGTCATCGCGGCGTCAAAGCCCAGCCCGGAATCCACCGAAATCCGCATCAGGTCCAGAGCGTTGGGAAAAGCATCCTCGATCCGGCGGCGGCGGGCCGCGGCGCGGGCGTTCAGCACATAGACCGGACCGAAATAGCCGCTCCCCACCAACCCGCTCAGCGCCTGAAACACCTGCAGGTTTGTCCAGCCTGCCACTTGCGCGGTGAGCGGGTTGGGCGGCAGCAGGCCCGGTGTCTTGGCAGCGGCGATCACCAGCAGCAGCAGCCCCGGCACCGCCAGCCCCAGGAAAACCCGGATCAGCGTGAAGGTCCTGAGCGCCCCGGCCTGCGAAAACCCGGCCTGTGACAGCTTGTTCTCCAATTCCGACCGTTCCGTCAGACTGGCAGGCACAAAGGCCTTCAGCAGCCTGCCGGGCCGGGCGGCGGGCGCCTTGAGCAGCGCCAGGTCGCCGGACTGCCGCCGCCGGGCCTCCCCCAGCACCGACAGCCGCGCTGCGGCGGGCGATTTCCGCGCCAGGGCGGCAGCGGCACCGAAATACAGCAGCAGCACGGCCGCAGCGGCAGCCGCAGCGGCCAATGCGCTGGGGGGCAGCCCGGTCCGGGTCAGAAAACCTGTTACGATCTGTTCCATGGCGAACCTCCCCGGTCAGATCCTGAAATTGACAAGTTTGCGCAGCGTCAGCGCATTCAGCACCGTCAGCAAAATGATCGCGCCGATCATCGGGCGGAACAGCGGATCATCGGCGACACCGGCGTAGTAGCTGGGCGTCAGCACCGAGACGGCGCCAAAAATCACCAGCGGCAGGGCCGACAGCAGCCAGGCGGTCAGCCGCCCCTCGGAGGCCAGCGCATGCACCTTGCGGCGCAGCACAATCCGGTTGCGGATGACCCGTGCCAGGGTCTCCAGCATCACTGACAGGTCGCTGCCGGTGCCATGCTGGATGCTGATGCTGGCGGCCAGATACTGCGCGTCCTCCAGGCCGGCCCTGTCCGCGAACTCCTGCACCGCATCCGGCAAATCGTCGCCATAGGTCACCTGATCGTAGATGATGCCAAGCTCGGTTCCGGCCGGATCGGGCATCTCACGCGCGGCAATCCCGATGGAGTTGTTCAGCGGGTGGCCCACCTTCAGGCCGCGCGCCAGCATGTCCAGCGCATCCGGCAACTGGTGCACCAGCTTGTCCATCTGCTTGCGCTGGCGGTCAAGCAGCAGAGCAAAGGGCAGGCCGAAACCGCACAGGACACCAATCATGGCGGCCTGCAGCACTCCGGCAAAACCCGCTGCGGCGATTGCGGTCAGAACTGCCAGCGCGGCGCAGCCGGCCCAGAACACGCCCGGGCTCAGCGGCACATCCGCCCGGCGCAGAATCTGCGGCAGCGCCCCCGCCACGGGAACGCGCTGCCAGCCGGTGCGGCGCGGCGGCGGCTTCAGGATGGCGAGCCGCTCACTGCCGCTGCGCCCCTGTGCAATCATCCGCATCCGGCGGCTGCGGAATGCGGCTGAGCGGCTCTTGCGGCTGGTCATCTGCCGCAGGCCGGACAGCAGCAGCAGCACCCCCACCGCGATGCCGCAGTACACCGCGTACCCGCCCAACTGGCCGTTCCAGCCTTGCAGCTCTTTCACGAGATCATTCAGCATCAGCTCTCCTCCGGCAGGAACAGGGCCGGGTCCATGGCCACCCCCGCTGCTGCCAGCAGCGCAGCGCATTGCGGCCGGATCCCGGTGGGTATGAATTCACCGGCAATGCCGCCGTCCTCGGTCTTGCCCATCCGGCGGAACACGAAAATATCCTGCATGGTGATGACCTCCCCCTCCAGGCCGGTGAGTTCCGAGATGCTCATCACCCGCCGCTGGCCATCCGACAGGCGGGCCAGCTGCACGATGATCTGCAGCCCGGAGGCGATCTGCGCCCGGATCGCCGCCAGCGGCAGTTCCATCCCCATCATCGACACCATCTGCTCGATCCGGCCCAGCGCATCGCGGGCGGAATTGGCGTGAACAGTGGTCATCGAGCCGTCATGGCCGGTGTTCATCGCCTGCAGCATGTCAAAGGTCTCCGCCCCGCGCACCTCGCCGACGATGATCCGGTCCGGGCGCATCCGCAGCGCGTTGCGCACCAGGTCGCGCTGGCTGACGGCACCGGTGCCGGAGGGGTTGGGCGGCCGCGTTTCCAGCCGCACCACATGCGCCTGCTGCAATTGCAGCTCCGCCGCATCCTCGATGGTGACAATCCGCGAGCGCGGGTCGATTCCTGCAGAAATCGCGTTCAGCATCGTGGTCTTGCCGGAGCCGGTGCCCCCTGAGATCAGAATATTCGCCCGCGCTTCGACCAGCGCCTGCAGAAAAGCCGCGGCGCGCCCGTTCAGCGCATTGCCCGCCACCAGCTTCTCCATCGTCAGCGGGTCGCGGGCGAACTTGCGGATCGACAGCGACGGGCCGTCGATGGCGCAGGGCCGGATGATCGCGTTGACCCGGCTGCCGTCCTCCAGCCGCGCATCCACCCAGGGGTTGCTTTCATCCACCCGGCGGCCGACGCGCGAAACCACCTTGTCGATGATCCGCAGCAGGTGCTTTTCATCCCGGAAACGCACGCCGGTCTGTTCCAGCACGCCGCTGCGTTCGACGAAGACGGTCTTGTGACCATTGACCAGAATGTCGTTGATGCCGGGATCGGCCAGCAGGGGCTCCAGCGGCCCCAGCCCCAGAACCTCATCGATCAGCTCATCCACCAGGCGGCGGAATTCATCGGCGCGCAGCGGGTTGTTCTCCTCAGCCAGCACGTCGCTGACCAGCGCCGCCACTTCGCGGCGCAGTTCCTCCGGCTCGACCTTGTCGATCACCGACAGGTTCAGCCGGTCGATCACCGCCTCATGCATCCGGCTTTTCAGCTCCAGAAACGCGGTCAGCTTGAGGCTCTCTTCATTGGCTTCCGTCTCTGCTGCGGCAGCCTCGCCGCCGGCCTCGGGCCACAGCGGCACAACCGTCTCCCCAGCGCCTGCAGTTTCCGTTCGCTTGCCGAAGTTCCTGAACATCTCAAACCGCCTTTCCGTGCTGGGACTGCGCCGCATGGGCGCGGGCATTTCGTGTTTCGATCAGATCCTGGGACAGGCGCCGGACCGCCTTGGCCAAGGCGGAACGCCCGGCTGCCACCGAAAGCGGCACCCCCCGGTCTGCCGCCGCTGCCGCCGCCGACGGGTCGTTGGGCAGCCAGTACTTGAACGGTTTCTGCAGCAGCCTGGCAGCCTCCTTGTGGTGGCTGGCGGCCAGCAGCGGTTTGCGCTCGCGGCTGATCACGATCTCGGCCTGCAGGCTCATGCTGGTCTCGGCGTAAAAGTCGAGCAGCCGCCGTGCCTGGCAGATTGCAGGCACCGAACTGCCAGTCACCATCAGCAGCCGTTCACTGGCCTCCAGCACCGGCGTCAGCCATTCGGCCAGAGCCCGCGGCAGGCCGATCACCACGAAGTCGAACTGCAGGCGCAAATGCGCAATCAGCGCCTGTACCTGCTCCGGTTTCAGCGCATGCAGCGGCGCGATCTCGGCCGGCGAGGCCAGCACCCACAGGCCGGGCGCCGCCTCGCTCAGCGACTGTTCCGCAAAAACGCTGTCAGGCACAAACCCTTCGCTGGCCAGTTCATAGAGGCATCGGTTCGGCGGCAGATCGAGGAAGCTGGCGACGGTTCCGAACTGGATGTCAAGGTCCAGCAGGGCGACCCGGAACTCCGCCTCCTGCCGCCGCAGGCCGCGGCGCCGGGTCAGGCAGTCGGCCAGGTTCACCGCCAGCGTCGTCGCCCCGGCCCCGCCGCAGGACTGGCTGACCGCAACCACCATCCCCTCGCGGCTGCTGCGGGCGCCAGCGGCGGGCTGCGGCTCCTCATGATTCAGGCAGGCGCGGATCGCCGCGGACAGTTCATCAGCCGACGCGCTGTCGGGCAGCACCTCCCGCACCCCGGCCTCTGTCAGCAGCCGCAGATCGGCTAGCGGCATGCTTGCATCCGCCAGCGCCAGAATCCGCGCCGCGCCGCCGGTGTGGCGCAGGATTTCCCGCACCGCGGCCGCGTCGCGCCCGGGCTCCCCGTCCGCCCGGAAGATGATCAGGTCGTTTTCTTCCGCCAGCTGCAACGCCGTGCCGTTGATTTCACCCAGTGCAGAGGCGCATTTCCGCACTCCGGTGCCGGGCTGGAACTGGGCCACGCTGGCAACCAGCGCACTGACCGCCGGGTCCTTGGAGATTACCACGATGGTTTGTGTCTCAGCCTGCATCGGCCTCTCCTTTCTCTATCGCTTCAGCCGCTCTGCCCCAGCGCCAGGTCCTCGCCCGGCAGTGAAACGCTCATCGCCGGAAACGGCACCGAGGCGCCCAGGCCTGAGCCCCCCGCGGCCCCGGCCAGCGCCGCCAACCGCCCCAGCGGCGACACGAATTCAAACGTCTGGTTCTGCAGTTCCACCGTGACCACGGGAACGTAAGGTCCGCCCAGAAAGCCAAGACTGCCGTCGTAGCTGTAGCTGAACGAAAGCGCTGCGATGGTGGCATCGGGCGGCATCGCTCCGCGCACCAGAGCCCAGATTTCATTAGCCGTTGCATTGGCAGCGGAGCCGGCGCAGGTCACGGTGCCCGCATTCAGGCAGATATCCGGCCCGGCCCGGCAGGACGTGCCGAAATTGGGCAGCGTGCCGCTGGCAGAAGGATCGCGCCGGTGGATTTCCGGCACCCCGGCGCAGGCCGGCGGCCGCACTGCCGCCACCCGCGCCGCCACGTTCATCGCGCGCTCCGCCACGACATAGTGAAAGGCCATGCGGCCGAAATCGATGATGCCCATGAACAGCAGCAGGAACAGCGGGATCGCAACGCCCAGTTCTACCAGCGCGGCCCCGTCCTGCTCCCGGCGGAACCGGCGCAGCGCCGCATATGCCCGACCCGGCCCGGTCATGTGCCGAACACCCGGCTTTGATCGGTGATGACGGTATTGATGGTGTTCAGGCTGCCGCCGTTCAGCGCGAAGACCCCGGTAAACGGGAAGGTCATGGTCAGATTGGCCCGCACCTCCACCACCGGCGCCGGCGAGATCCGGTAGCTGCCCGCCTGGCAGGTCAGGCTTGGGGTGACGGACGTCACCGCAAGGCCGGCCGGGAACAGCGCATCGCCTGAAATGCTTTCGCGCACGATGTCCAGCAGCTGCGGCTGATGCGCCGCCACAGAGCCGCCCGAAGAACAGATGTCCTGCGGCGCCACCCGCGCCAGATAGCGCGCCGCGTCGCGCACGCCGGAGACCGCCGCCTGATAGGACCACATCATCCGCCCGCCTTCGATGATCACCGCAAAAACCAGCAGCATCAGCGGCAGCATCAAAGCAAATTCCACCAGCACCGCGCCCTCTTCTCCTTTGCGAAAGGCGGCCCAGCCAGCTGCGGTATGTTTTGCATCCCCCATCCCGCTCACCTGTACAGCTGCACGACGTCGCGGAAGATGCCCGCATCGCCAGTGCCCCCGGCGCCGCCGCCGGCGCTGCCGACAACCTCGCCCCAGATATCCACGGTCGGCGGCGAGGCGCCGTCATCTCCCACCGGTTCGGTCAGGAAGAGCTTCACGAACTCCTCGACCGGCACATCCGTGGTCGAGCCGCTGATCGGATTGGCCGTACAGTCAATGCCGGCAGCGATCACCACCCGGCGCTGCGGGTCGGCGCTCTGGTTCGGCGAGCAGACCGGGCGACCTGTCTCCGACAGGCCCGACAGAATGCTGCCATTGCCGCCCGGTCCGCCTGCCGCGTTGATTTCCTCCAGATAGTATTCGTAGCGGGTGCTGGCGCCGGGATGCGGGTCGGTGCCGCCATAGTTGGTATCAACATAGGCGGCCCGCCCTGCAGCCCAGTTGCCGTCGCCATAGCGGCTGCAGCCACCGCTGCCGAAGCAGTCGTCGCGGGGCAGTCCCACGGTATCCGGTGACACTTCCTCATTGCTGCCGATGCAGCTGCCGCCGCCGTTGGGCACGACGCCCTTGATGACATTGGGCGCGGGCGGGTAGTCGGGATTGTTGCGCTTGCCGTTCATGATCGCCTTGTAGATGTCAAAGCGCACGTTGAAGATGGCGTCGCGGATGCCGACCTTCTGGCCCGGTTCGATATCGACGCCGCGCTGGCTGAAGCACTGGGTGATGCTGCCCTCGGCCCCCAGCAGGCAGGCATCCAGCTGCGCGCCGTTCAATCCGGCGCAGGGGCCATCATCATCGACCAGCACCTTGGCCGGATCAAGAAACCCGAAATCCCCCGGCCCCCAGGCGGACCCGTTGCCGCCGGAGCGCAGCAGGATCATCTCGCCGATGCTGGCATCCGCGGAAAACCCCGGCGGAATGCAGAACATCAGCGGGGTGATGTCGCAGGCGTACTGGGTAAAACCCGCCACTGAAGACGCCCGCGCCTGCTCATTCGGACGGGTTGTGCCGGTCAGCGCGGCAAAGGCAGCGCCATAGTAGGCGCCAACCGTGCTCGGCGCGGCCTCGGCGCGGACAAAGACCGCCTCCGCCGGATCACCAGTGACAGCGGTCAGGACGGCGGTGTCATCCTCCGGCAGTTCGGAATAAAAGGTGAGCGTGTAATCGGTATCGCCGCTGAGCAGGCTGCCGCCGGTGCCGAAGGTCTTACGGTCGCTGATCAGATTGGCGGCCGCGGCACGGGCACGGGTGATGGCGTCGTCCTTGCCGTCCAGCTCGCCGGCGGCGGCCAGCGCCACATTGTCGGTAAACGCCTGAAGCTCGCTGCGGGTGATGCCGGTGCGGCCCAGGTCAAAGGACATCGCGGCAATCCCCAGGAGCACCACGAAGGTCAGACCCCAGGTCACCAGCATGGTGCCGCTGTCGCCTCGTGCGAACTGTCTGATGTGCATGTTCAGGCGCATATCTGGCAAGGCTCCCCGGGGCAGCTGCACTCAGCGGATTTCGGTTTCGGACACTTCGGTGCCGCGGCGGATCAGGACGGTCTTGCGCACCCGCTGCGGGGCGTCCTCCTGCTGCGGCCGCAGATTGCGCAGCACGTCGTTCAGGCTGATCGAGTCCAGCGGCACCTCGTCTTCGGGCGTGTCCACGTTGCGCAAGGTCAGGCTCAGCGTGCCGGCCCGCTGCGCCAGCGCCAGGCGCTGGCCTTCTTCCGGTGTCACTTCCACCGTCACGGTGCGGGCCACCCCCGGCGTGTCGGTTTCCTGGTTGGCATCCTGGTCCACCCCGATCACGCGGGCGTTCTGCAGGATGGTGACCGTTTTCAGGCTGGCTTCGCGGCCTTGGGTCAGCAGGACATCAACGCTGTCGCCGGGGGTCACAAAGCCGCCCACCGCAGTTTCTGCGCTGACCTTGATGGCCATCGCCCGGTGATCCGGGCTGAGCGTCTGAACGATCGTCACCTTCTCGCCGAAATTGGAAATCTTCGAATCGCGGATCAGCTCCCCCTGCGCAATCGCCCGGCGGGCGCGGCGCGGCGGCTTGCCGGGTTCCGGCAGCAGCACGGCAAAGCTGTTGAAAGTGCCCGCGGGCTGCGCTTCGGCAGGCCAGGCAATGGTGGTCAGGGACTGCGCTGTCAGCGCCGTGCCGAAGGCGATGTCCTGCGAGGCCACCACAACCTCCACCAGCGCCCCTTCCTGACCGGCGGTCACAGTCCGGCCGTCAATGTAGTCCTTGGCGACATAGGCAGAGCCGCCGGCCAGAGCCAGTCCGGAAATCATGCTGAGAAGTGATGAAATATTCATGCCAAACATCCTTTCGTCGCTGGCGTGCGCAGCAGAAGGACGGGCCCGGCTGTTCGATGACTGAAGAGTCCGCAGGCTTCTGCTTCCTGCCGTGCTTGCTGCCGCTGTGGTCTGGTGCGGCTGTCAGGCGGCACAGGCCCCGCTCCCCCTTGGCAAAACCTGTGCCGCAGGCCTTCACTTGGCCTAGCAAAAATCAGTTTGGCATCGCTGCGCCCGCCACACCCATAGCGGTTGTGATGTCCCCGCTAAGAGCTGTGAGCGCAGCTGTGCCAACACCCACAGCCAAGGCAATGGCAATGCCGTATTCCACCAGTGTCACACCGCGCTCATCACGGCGCAGCTTGGACAGCATCGTTTTCAGATATGCAGTCATGTCAGTCTCCCATCAGATAAACGCCGGAACACCGGCGGGTCATGCGGCCGCGGCACCGACTGGCACCGGCCTGCATTGACTCTAGCGGGCGGCAAAGGCGCGGCGCATCAGCCTGAAAGGTCAGAAACACACGTCAGGGATGTAATTATTCCCGCGGCTGCTCCAGCGCGGTCCGCATCCGGGAAGCAAACGGCGGCAGGGGCTTGGGGAGCGCTTGCCTTACTTGGCGTTCGGCGTGCTGCGCGGTGCCATCAGCTGTTCCCTCAGGCTCATCGGGGCGGCGGGCGGCTCATCGAAGTTCAGCCCGGCCTCCAGATGGCGCAGGTGCTCGTCTGCCAGCCGGACCAGTTCATCCGTGGCGCCTGCCGCCAGCGCATCGACGATCCGGTCGTGCTCATCCTCTGCGCAGGAGGAGCTGCCGGTGGGCGAGTACAGCCCCAGGATCAGCGTGCTGCGCATGGTCAGTTCCGACAGGAACCGCTCCAGCACCAGATTGCCTGCAATCTGCGCAATCCGCATGTGGAACTGGCGCGAGGCGCGAAGCTCCGCCGGTTTGTCGCCCGCTTTGCGCGCCTCGGCTTCCTCCAGGATGTTGTCCCGCAGAAAGGCAATATCCTCTGCCGAGGCCTGCCCGGAAGCATGGCGCGCGATGGTGCGCTCGATTGCACGGCGGGCCTGGAAGATGTCACGCGCCTCCTTCGGCGAAGGCGTCATCACAAAGGCGCCGCGGTTCGGCCGCAGCTCCACCACCTGCTGCGCCGCCAGTGAGGCCAGCGCCCGGCGCACATTGGCGCGGTTGCAGGAAAACAGATCGCTCAGCGCCTGCTCGCCCAGCTTGGTGCCCGCGGGCAGCCGCTGTTCGGCAATTGCGTCGAGAATCGCATTCACGATCTGATCTTCGGGAGAATCCTTCATGGAGCCTCGAAAAAGTTTTCCTGCACCGCCGCAACTTAAGGGCCGCCCGGGCGCTTGGCAATGGCGCCCCGGCGCATCCGGCTTGACGTGTTGTCAAATATTGTTAACAATAAATGACAACAAAGGAGGCGCATATGAAAATTCTGGTCGTCAACCCCAACTCGACCGAGACGATGACAGCGAAGATCGTCGAGGCCGCCAAGGCCGCTGCCAGCCCGGGCGTGACCATTCTGGGCGCGACCGCGGCCGGGGCACCGGCCAGCATCGAGGGCCATTTCGACGAAGCGATGTCGCTGCCAGGCCTGCTGGCGCAGGTGGCGGCGGGCGAGGAGCAGGGCGTGGACGGCATCGTCGTCGCCTGTTTCGACGATCCCGGCATCGGCGCCTGCCGCGAGCTGGCCAGCGGTCCGGTCCTGGGCATCTGCGAGGCGGCAGTGAAGGCCGCCAGCATGCTGGCGACCTCGTTCTCTGTGGTGACCACGCTGCCGCGTTCGGTGCCGGTGATCGAGCACCTGATCCACGGCTACGGCCTCAGCCACCAATGCCGCCGGGTCCGGTCCGCCGCGATCCCGGTGCTGGCGCTGGAGGAGGAAGGGTCCGGCGCCCGCGAGAAAGTCCGTGCCGAGATCCTGCGCGCCATCGAGGAGGACCATTGCGAGGCGGTGGTCCTGGGCTGCGCCGGCATGGCCGACCTCACCGCATGGCTCAGCGAGGAGACCGGCATCCCGGTCATCGACGGGGTCAGCACCGCCACGCGGATGGTCGAGGCGCTGGCGGGCAGCGGATTGAAGACCAGCAAAATCGGCGCCTATGCGCGCCCCAACCGGAAATAGTGGTATCGTCAGGGAGGAAGACATGACCATGAACGCAGAACTGGAAGCCGCGGTTGAAGGCGCCGGCATAGAGGACCACAGCAGCAAGGGGATCGGGGAGGAGAGCCTTGCACCGCAGGAAACGCGGATCATGGATCCGTGGTCCTACCTGTTTGCCTGGCTCGGCGGCTGCGTGTCGATCGGCACGTTCACCATCGGCTCCGGCCTGGTGGGCACGCTGAACCTGCTGCAGACCTTTGTCGCCATCGCCATCGGCTGCACGGTGATCGGCATCGCGCTGATGATCAACGGCCAGGCCGGCCACAAATACGGCATCCCCTTCATGGTGCAGGCGCGATCCGCCTTCGGCTTCGCCGGCACCCGCCTGCCGGCGCTGGTGCGCTCAGTCCCGGCCATCGTCTGGTTCGGCTTCCAGAGCTGGATCGGCGCCGGGGCGCTGAACCTCGTCTCCGACACGCTGTTCGGCTATGACAACATGGTGGCGTTCTTCATCGGCTTCCAGCTCTTGCAGATCGGTCTGTCGGTGCTGGGATTCCACGGCATCAAATGGCTGGAGAACATCGGGTCCGTCTTCATCATCGGCTCGCTGGTCTACATGTTCTTCAGCGTGATCAGCAAATACGGTGACGAAATCTCTGCAAACCTGGTCAATGTCGAAGGCACCTGGGGCGCGCCCTTCTGGGGAGCCACGATGCTGTTCCTGGGCATCTACAGCACCATGATGCTGAACGTGTCGGATTACTCGCGCGAGCTGCGCCGCAACGTCGGGCCGTTCCGCCAGGTGGCGATCTATGCCAACTCGATCCTGCCCGCGACACTGTTTATGGGGCTGATCGGTCTGATGGTCTCCGGTGCCACCGGCGAAGTTGACCCGATCAAGGTGTTCTCCAGCGCTGTCGACAACAAGCCGCTGCTGGTCATCACACTGCTGTTCATCGCCTTTGCGCAGGTCACCACCAACATCCTGAACAACGTGGTGCCGCCGGCCTACGCGCTGATGGACGTCTTCAAGATCAAGTTCAAGACCTCCGCCGTGATCGTCGGTCTGCTGGCCTTCGCCACCTTCCCCTGGGAGCTGGTAAAGGACGAGTCCGCCGCCGGCCTCAGCCTGTTCATCCAGACCTATTCCGCCTTCCTGGGCCCGATCTTCGCGATCCTGGTGGTGGACTACTTTATCCTGCGCAAGCAGGAACTGGATCTGGACAAGCTCTATGACGAGACCGGCCCCTATCAGGGCGTGAACTGGGCCGCAGTGATTGCCATGGGCATCGGGGTTGCAGCGGCGCTGATCTTCTCCGGCATCTCCTGGTACGCCAGCCTGCTGCCCGCCGGCGTCTCCTATTACCTGCTGATGCAGCACCTGCCGGCCGCCAAGCGGTTCCTCGACTGATCAACGGTATGGACTATCAAAGGAAAGCCCCGCCATCGGCGGGGCTTTTTATGCGCGCGGGGCCGGATCAGGCAGCGGCCTTGACCGCGGCAATCACGATGTCCAGCGCCCGGTCCAGGTCTAGCTTGGAAATCGTCAGCGGCGGCGACAGGGTCAGCACGCTGCCTTGGCTGATCTTGTAGCTGAGACCGGCCTCCAGGCAGGCGTAATAGATCCGCTCCGCCACGGCGATGCCCGGCGTCATGGTCTGGCGGTCCGCGACTATCTCCACCCCGAACATCAGCCCGCGGCCGCGGATGTCGCCCACAATGGGCACCTGCCCCAGCGCATCGCGCAGCCGTTCCAGCGCGTGGCGGCCCAGATCGGCGGATCGCTCCACCAGCCCTTCCTCTTCAATGATTTGCAGCGTGGTCAGGGCCGCACGGGCGGTGACCGGGTTCTTTTCGTGGGTGTAATGGCCGATGGCAAAATCGCCGCACACATCCAGATCGCGCCGCGCCACACAGGCGGCGATGGGCAGGATGCCGCCGCCCAGCGATTTGCCCAGCGTCACGATGTCAGGCACGATCCCGTCATGCTGGAAGGAGAACATCTGCCCGGTCTTGCCCAGCCCGGTGGGGATCTCATCCAGAATCAGCAGCACGCCGTGCTTGTCGCAGATCTCGCGCACCGATTTCCAGAATCCCGGCGGCGGCACATTGGGGACCGCGCGCATTGCCTCGGCGATGAAGGCGCAATAGTCGCCGTCGCGGCCCAGCACATAATCGATCATCCGGGCGCAGGCTTCAGCGCTGGCCTCCAGCGACTTGTGGCCATAGGCGCAGTTCGACGGGCTAAAGGGGGCCACATGCTCCGTTCCCGGCAGCAACGGCCCGGCGATATGGCTGCGGAAAGTGGCCTCTCCGCCGACCGAGGCGGCGCCGAAACCGGCGCCGTGAAACGCATCCCAGAAGCTGAGGGTCTTGAACCGCCCGGTGGCGGCGCGGGCGATCTTCAGCGCCACCTCATTGGCGTCGGAGCCGCCGGTGGTGAACAGGGTCTTGCCCAGGTCGCCGGGGGTGATCGCCGCCAGTTTCTCTGCCAGTTCCACTGCCGGTTCATTGGTGAAGCGGCGCGGCGCGAACGGCAGGTCATCCAGCTGCTGCTTGATCGCGGCAACAAGTTTCGGATGGCCATAACCCAGGTGATGCACCGAGTTGCCGTGGAAATCCATGTAGCGGCGGCCGTCCAAATCCTCGATCCAGAGACCTTCCGCCTTGGCGATGGTGCTGACGCAGGGGCTGGACAGGCTCTGGTGCAGAAAGGCGTCCGCGTCCCGCTCCAGCAGCGGCGCCGAATTGGGGCCGATAGATGTCTTCAGCCAGGCCTTGCGGGCCTCTGAAGTGTTGGATTCACCTTCCGTATGGACGAGCATGCGCCGCCTCCGTGCAGGGGGTCAAAAAGGGGGATGAAAAAGGCCGGGGCTGGATGGAGCCAGCCCCGGCAGGCCGGTGTCATTCCGGCCAGGGGAGGGAGTAGGTCTTGACGTTGGTGAAGAATTTCATCGCCTCAATGACGCCTTCCTTCACCCCGTTGCCGGAGTCCTTGATGCCGCCGAAGGGGGACATTTCGATCCGGTAGCCGGGCTGTTCCCAGATGTTGCAGGTGCCCACGTCCAGACCGTTGATATAGGCAATCGCCCGGTTCAGGTCATTGGTGCACACACCCGAGGACAGGCCGAATTCGGTGGAGTTGGAGATCCGCATCACTTCCGCATCATCATCCGGCACCCGGACGATCGGCACGATGGGGCCAAAGGTCTCCTCCATCACCAGCTCGCTGTTGTGCGGCACCTTGTCGACCACGATGGGCGGCAGCAGCGCCCCCTGGCGGCCGGGGTGATAGAGGATCTCGGCGCCTTCGGCTTCGGCCATGTAGACTCGTTTCTCGAACAGCTCCGCCGCCTTGTCGTGGATGACGCAGCCCAGTTCGGTCTCGGGATCCTGCGGGTCGCCGAACTTGATCTTCTGTGCCTTCGCCAGCACCATCGGCACAAAACGGTCGGCGACGCTTTCCTGCACCAGGATGCGCTTGATCGCAGTGCAGCGCTGGCCGGAGTTGCCGGTGGCGCCGGCCACGGCAATGGCAGCCGCCTTTTCCAGATCGCCATCGGACAGGTCGTTCAGCACAATCAGCGGGTCGTTGCCGCCCAGCTCCAGCGCCTGCCGCTTGTAAACGCCCTTCTCGGCAATCATCTTGCCCACCGGCACGCCGCCGGTGAAGGTGATGATGTCGATGTTTTCATTGGTGATCATCTCGTCACCAATGTCCTTGGGCCAGCCGGTGACCACCTGGAACATCTCCGGCGGCAGGCCCGCTTCGTACAGGATATCGGCCAGCGCGATGCAGGTGAGCGGTGTCAGCTCGGTCGGTTTGCAGACCATGCAGTTGTTGGTGGCAATGGCAGGCGCAATCTTGTGGCTGACCATGTTCAAAGGGTGGTTGAACGGGGTGATCGCCGAGATCGCCTTCACCGGCTCTCGCTTGGTGAAGATCTTGCGCGCCTTGCCGTTGTGGGTCAGATCGCAGGAAAAGATCTCGCCATCATCCTTCAGCGCCTCGGCCGCTGCAAACTGGTAGACGTCCTGGGCGCGCTTGGTCTCATAGATCGCGTGCTGATGGCATATTCCCAGCTCCAGCGTCAGCCATTTGGCCAGCCACTCCCGCTTCTCCCCGATCAGCTCCCCTGCCCGCTGCAGGATCTGGCTGCGTTCATAACGGGTGAGCTTGGGATTGTAGTTCGCGGCAATCTCAAACGCTTTGCGGGCGTGCTCGGCCTGGCCCGCGGGCACATGGCCCACCACCTCGTTGGTATAGGGGTAGAGAACCGGCACGGTTTCCTCGGTAAAGACCACCTCGCCGCCGATGCGCATGCCCTCATTGCGGATGTCGATATTGCTCATCATCTGATCCTTCATGGTTACAGCGCCGCCGCCTGCGCGGCATAGAAAAACGCATCAAAGTTGCGCAGCACCGGACGCTCCGGCAGCGGCAGGACGCGGTTGCAGATGAAGGGTACCTCCTGTTCGGTCAGCCCGCCATGGCTGCGCAGCGGCTCGTTCAGCGCGGCCAGGTCGTGGCGGTGCTCCGATGTGCCGATGCAGATGTTCTCGCCCGAAACCAGGATGATATCGCCAATCCGGTCGGCGGGCAGTTCGAACCGGGCCACCGCCTCCTCGCGGGTCAGCACGTCGGTGATCGCGTCATAGCCCGCAAGCCGCTCCATGATCTCCGCCCGGTCCGCGCCTTCGGGCAGGTAGCAGGTGGCAAAGGAGCCGAGCGCGCCGTGGTGCACCACATAGGGGTCGGTGATCGGCAGGATCACCCGCGCCTTGCCCGCGCCCAGCCAGTCGTCCATCAGGTCCTGCACATAGATCACGCTGGGGGAGCCATCGGCGTGGTGCTTGGGCTTCATGCCATGGTCGGCGGTCACCACGATGGCGGCACCCAGCGCATCAAGTTCCGTCAGGTACTTGTCGAACATCTCGTAGAAGGCCTTGGCCTCGGCCTGATCGGGGCTGTACTTGTGCTGCACATAGTCGGTGGTGGTCAGATACATCACATCCGGCGCCCATTCCTTCAGCAGCTTCACACCGGCGGCAAAGACAAACTCGCTCAGTTCCGCCGAATAGACCTCGGGCTGCGCCATGCCCAGCCACTCGCTGGCCTTCTCCTGGCCATGCTCCGCCGCCGTAGAGGTGTCGGATTTCTCTGCCGAGAAGCATTTGGCGCGATCATCATCAAACGACAGGCCTGCGCCCAATAGCGCCCGCAGCTTGTCCTTGGCCGTGACCACCGCCACCCGCGCGCCCGCATCGTAGAACGCCTTGAACACCGTGGGCGCCCGCAGGAAGCGCACGTCGTTCATCATCACCTCTTCGCCGGTATCCGGGTCGATCAGGTAGTTGCCGCAGATCCCGTGCACCACCGGCGGGCGGCCGGTGGCAATCGACAGGTTGTTGGGGTTGGTGAAAGAAGGCACCACCGAATGCGCCAGCCGGTCGGTGCCTTCCGCGCGCATCCGCTGCAGCGTCGGCATCAGACCGTCGGCGATCGCCTTGTCCAGGTATTCCGGCTCGCAGCCGTCCAGGCAGATGGCAATCGCGCAGGTCTTGGGCACGTCATAGGCGCGGCCGTTTGCCACGACGGGGGATTGAATGGTCATGTCTCGAAGTCCTTTGTTATTCAGGCGGCCAGTTTGGCGCGTTCTTCCAGCGCCGCGGCGGGCGGGGCCGCGCTGGCGACGCCCATTTCGGCAAGCGTTTCCTTGGCAGCAGTAACAACCTGCCGCATCACGTGTTCATCCATCTGCCCGATGCAGCCGACCCGGAAGCTGTCCACAACCGTCAGCTTGCCGGGGTAGATGATAAATCCCTTCTCCTTCATCAGCTCATAGAAACGGCCGAAGACGAAATTCGCATCCGCAGGGCAAAAGAATGTGACGATGATCGGCGACAGCCAGCGGTTCTGCAGCAACGTCTCGAACCCAAGTTCACGCATGCCGGCAACCATCACGTCACGGTTGCGGGTGTAGCGGGCGCCGCGTCCCTCGACGCCGCCCTCGGCCTCATGCGCCTTCAGCGCCTCCAGGAAGGCCGCCACAACATGGGTCGGCGGGGTGAACCGCCACTGGCCGGTCTTTTCCATATGCGCCCACTGGGCATGCACATCCAAGGACAGCGAATGGCTGTTGCCCTTGGCGGCCTCCAGCTCCGCCTTGCGGGCGATGACAAAGCCGAAGCCCGGCACGCCCTCAATGCATTTGTTGGCCGAGGACACCATCGCTTCATAGCGGATCTGCGAGGGCTTCAATTCGATCGCGCCAAAGGCCGACATCGAGTCGATCAGCAGCTTGCGGCCCGCGGCGTAGACCGCCTCGGAAATCTCCTCCACCGGGTTCAGGATGCCCGAGGAAGTCTCGCAGTGGATCGCCACCACATGGGTGATCGACGGGTCGCATGCCAGAATGGCGGCAACCTCATCCCCCCGCGGCGGCAGGTAGTCCCCCTTGTCCAGCACCTGATGGGCGCGGCCCAGGTATTGCAGCGTTTGCGCCGAACGCAGCCCGTAGGCGCCGTTTGCCAGCACCAGCGCCTTGCCGTCGCGGGGCACAAAGGACGCCAGCATCGCCTCCACCGCAAAGCTGCCGGAGCCCTGCATCGGCACGCAGTCGAATTCCCCGGCGCCCTCGCCCAGGAGCGCCAGCAGGCGGCTGCGCATGTCGCGGGTCATGGCGCGGAAGTCATCGTCCCAGCTGCCCCAGTCACGCAGCATCGCCTGTTTCACCTCATAGGATGTGGTCAGCGGCCCAGGGGTCAGAAGATATGGCTCACCCAGAAAGGGCGGGTCGATCTGCGGTGCGGAAGCGGTCATTGCCTGTCTCCAATGAATGGTTCGAGTGCATGATTGCGCCAGCCTCTTTTATATGTAAAATTGCAAAAAACAATTCAATGATAGGCTGCGCCTATAAACTATCGCAGGGACGGATCATGCGCCATTCGCAGCTCAAGGCCTTTCACCATGTGGCACTCCTGGGCGGCTTTTCCCGCGCTGCCGAAGCGCTGCACCTCACCCAGCCCGCGATTTCCGAACAGGTGCGCAAGCTGGAACAGGACCATGATGTCCTGCTGTTCCGGCGCGAAAAGAAGCGGGTCTTCCTGACCGAAGCAGGGGAGGAACTGCTGCATCTGACCAAACAGTACTTCGAGGTGGAAACCCGGATCGGGGATTACCTGTCGGCAACCCGCGCCGCAGTTGAGGGCGAATTGCGCATCATCGCGGATTCGGCTCAGCACATGACCGGCTTCCTGGGGCCGTTTCAAAAACGCTATCCGAATGTCGTCATCTCGCTGCGCGCGGGAAACACCGGCGAAATCATCGATGAGCTGCGCGACTACAATGCCGAGATCGGCGTGGCCGGCAGCCTGTCGCCGGGCAAGGACATGAGCGTTCTGAACCTCGGCGCCACCGGCATCGTGGCCTTTGCGGCCCGCGGCCTGCTGATGGCCTCGCAGAAGGAGTTGTCATTCCAGGAGCTCGCGCAGCTGCCGCTGGTATTCCGCGAGGAAGGATCCAAGACCCGCGAGAAGGTAGAGATGGCGGCCCGCGAAAAGGGGGTCCGGCTGAAGCCCGCAATTGTAGCCGAAGGACGCGAGGCGGTGCGCGAGCTGGTCGCCTCCGGCGCGGGGATCGGGTTTGTCTCCGAGGCCGAATTCGGCCATGACGACCGCCTGGTCAAATACGGCCTGCGCGACGCCGAGCTCACAATGAGCGAAAGCATAATCTACCTGACCCAGCGCCGCGATGTCCGGGTGATCCGCGCCTTCATGGACTTTGCCTCCGGCATCCAGGCCGGAAGAGACGCCCGGCCGGGCGCTGCGCAACCGGGCCCATAAGTCCGCTCCCGGAGGCCTTCTCCCGCCGCTCAGAGTAGTCCGGGAGAAAGGCCCGGGCGGTGGTCCGGCAGATCTCCGCCGCCCCTTCCCGGCTGAACTCATCGGGGTGGGCATGAAAATCGGTCCACAACTCTTCCAGCAACGACATGATTGCCATCACCAGCTCCTCGGGATCGCCCTGGTGCCGCAGGCATCGCACAGTGCTTTGCAGCAGTCGCGCACAGGCCTATCACGGCGGCATCTGCCTGACCGCCTCGCTCAGCGGCAAGCCGAACGAAAGCCAGAGGCCCGCAGGGGCAGCCGCCAGCCCGCAACCGGGCCAATTGATACACCGCCTGCGCCGCGACAGGGGCCCTGCGGCCGCCCCGGCACCCGCGGTGTCCCGGTAGATTTCTATTCAGTGAAAGAAGACAGAAGCCCCCGGTTCCTAGCCGGTTCCGGGCAACGCAAGATGGCGCGCTGGTTAAACTTTTCGCTTTACCCGATTCATTGAATCGCAATGGTTGCTTTGCAGAATGGAAATTCAGTTCTAGTCTGCCGGAACCCGCCGCAAGGACTTACCAGAAAAGCAATACTCCGGGCGTATATGACGAAGCAGCGTGTTACTCGAAAATATCTCCGGCTGCGCGGCGGCATTGCCCTGGCAATCCTGCTGGCGGCCGCTGTGGCCGCTTTCTGCGTTACATTGTCCGGTCATAGAAGCGTCGCCCGCGGGGCGGAAAACACCAGGGTGCTTGACCAGCTTCTGGTCTCCCTGGCCGAACTGTCGCTGGCCTTTGACGAGTTGAGGGACGATCCGGGCAGCCAGAAGGCGGAGATTGCGCGCGGCCGGATCCGGCGCAGCGCAAGACCCTTGGAGGACTCTCTGGCGGAACTGACCGGCTCCCGCGCGCTTGCGGCCTTTTCGCCGCGCGCGCAGGAGATCCTGACGCAGCCGGCGCTGAACCCCGTCTCCGAACTCCAGGACATCCTGATGCTGACCGGGGTGCTTGCAGATCCAGCTGCAAACCGGCAGGCCGCAACCGATGTGAAGGCAGCGGCTCTGGCCACGGACATGGCAAGGAGGATGCTGCCGGTTTTCATGCAGGTGAAGGAGGCCGAGGCCCGGACCAGCCGCGCTGCCGCGAAGACCCAGCTGCTCTATGCGGCGGCAGCTGTGATCATCGGTGCCATAGGCGTTCTGGTCACCGCCCGGTTCGTGCACCTTCCGATGGAACGCTTCATCATCAGCGCTCAATCCGAGATCGAGGCGAGCCGGCGCAAGGCCGAAGCGGCCTCGGAAGCGAAGTCGGTGTTTCTGGCAACCATGAGCCACGAAATCCGCACCCCTCTGAACGGTGTGCTGGGTCTGGCGGAGCTGCTGAACGATTCCAAGCTCGATGACCAGCAGCGGCACATGGTCCGGATGATGATCATCAGCGGTAATTCCCTGCTCAGCATCATCAATGACGTCCTGGATCTCTCCAAGGCCGAAGCCGGCAAGCTGGAAATGGAAGCAGAGGCCTTCAATGTCCGCGCGGTGTGCCTGGAGGTCATCGACCTGTTCTCCGCACGGGCCCAGAGCGCCAGGATCAGCCTGCAATTGCACGTGTGCCCGGAAGTCAGCAACTGGCATGTGCTGGGGTACGGCACCGCGATCCGTCAGATTGTTGTCAACCTGGTGAGCAACGCATTGAAGTTCACCGAGAACGGAACCGTCGAGGTGAAGCTGGAAGAACTGCCTCCGGCCCCCGGCGGCGCACGGATGATCCGTATTGCCGTGCGCGACACCGGAATCGGCATTCCGCCGGAAGCCCAGGAACGGATCTTCGAGCAGTTCGCGCAGGCGGATGCGACGACAACCACCCGGTTTGGCGGAACGGGGCTCGGCCTCGCCATCGTGAAGAACCTCACCCAGGCGATCGGCGGCAAAATTGCACTGCAGAGCGCGGAGGGCGAAGGCGCTGAATTCACGGTGGAGTTCCCGGCGGGGACTGTTCCGGCCCCTGCAGCCGTTTCCGAGCCGGAACCGGTCAATGCCTCGTTCAGCAAGAAGGTGCTTGTAGTCGATGACAACAGGGTCAATCAGATGGTTGCGGGCAAGATGCTGGAACGGCTGGGATGCACCGTCATCACCGCCGGAAACGGGTACGAAGCGGTTGACCTGGCGCAAAGCTGGATGCCCGATCTGGTGCTGATGGATGTCCGGATGCCGGACATGGACGGGCTCGACGCCACCCGCGCGATCCGGGCGCGGGAGCAGGAACTGGGCCTGGACCCGGTGCCGGTCATCGGCCTGTCCGCCAACGCGATGAGCGAACAGCGGTCCGAAGGGCTGGCTGCAGGAATGGACGACTACCTGGCGAAGCCGGTCAACAAAGCGGCCCTCGCCGCCGCGTTGACCCGCCTCTGGCCGGCCGAGGCCGGAACAGCCCGCAAAGGAAGCACGAAATGCGCTTGAAATCTTTCACTGCCGCAGCACTTGCGGCTGCAACAGCGATTGCGGCCCCGGCAGCAGCGGACACCGGACAGGTGCGGCTCTACAACTGGAGCGGCTACATAGACCCGGACACCCTCGCGGATTTTCAGGATACCACCGGCTCGGCGGTCGTGCTGGACACTTATGGCGATGCCGACGAGGCCGAAGCGCGGCTGATTGCCCGCGGCACCGGCTACGACCTGGCAATCGTGACCTCTGAAACTGTCGGCCGTTTGGCGGAGGCAGGGGCGATACGGGAATTCAGCTTGTCCGGCATTCCGAACGCCGCATCGCTCGACCATCAGCTGATGCAGCTTTTCCTGGCATCCGTCCCGCAGGCCGAAGGCTATGCAGTGCCGTATCTCTGGGGAACAACCGGCATTGCCTATGACCGCAGCGCGGTGCTGGAACGCCTGCCTGAAGCACCGCTCGACAGCTGGGCGCTGGTGTTCGATCCCGGCAACGCCAGCAAGCTTGCCGGCTGCGGCATTTCAATTGTCAATTCGGTTGAAGAGGTCGTGGCCGCCGCGCTTGCCTATCTTGGCCTGGACCCGCAATCGCAATCAGAGCAGGATCTCGACGCCGCCTTTGCCGTGCTGTCCGGCATCGCGCCCTATGTGCGGACCTTCGACTCCTACCAGTATGATGCTCTGCTCGGCGGAGAGGTTTGCGTGGCGGTTGCCTGGAGCACCGAAGGGCTGGCCCCGCAGCTGGAGGAGGGAAGCAGCAGGTATCAGTATGTCATGCCCAGAGAGGGCACCAATTTATGGGCTGACCTGTTTGTCCTCCCCAGCGATGGCAGCAATCCCGAGGCGTCGAGCCGGCTGGTGGACCATGTGCTTCAGCCGTCGGAAATGGCGCGTGCGACACTTTTCACCAATGCCACAAGCAGCGTCCCGTCCTCCCGCGCGGAGATCAGCGATCCCAGCTACGACATTCCCGCGCTGACACTGCCGCCGGAAGTCCGGGACAGGCTCTATTTCGTCAAACCCCGCAGCGGCGCCGAAAAACGAGAACTCGACCGCCGCTGGCGGCTGCTTCAGATCGGGCTTTAGCGGCGCAGCCATCAGTTGCAGCCCCTCACTGCGCCTCCGCTCCGCCTGGAGGCATGACACCACGCCCGGATATCATGCCGAGGCTTGCACAGGCGCGGAGCACCTGGTGGTAGCTGCGCCTGACAGTTCTCTCATCAATGCGGTCTGTGTCCGTGAACGGCAGCACGAGCGTCCGGTCGATTTCCCCGAGAACGGACACCGAAGACAGATCGCTCAGCAGGTTGTCCAGGGCGCCGGTCCGGATCAGCACCAGGCTTCCGCGCATCCAGGGCAGCGTCGGGATCGACAGCAGCCGGTCGAATACATGTTCAGAGGACGGGCAGATCCCGGCGACGACCAATTGCGGCCCCGCCGAAGCGCCCACGAGCCGGTAGCCAAGGACCGTGCCGTCTGCTGCCGCGGTCAGTGCCTCGGTGTAGCCGAAATCCGCTTCCGACAGTTTCTTCCAATTCGACATGGGTAATCCCTTCCGCATTGGGTGTTCGAAAAAGGGGGCGGATCGCTCCGCCCCAAGGTGTCGAGGGAAACTGCGGTTTCGTCAGAAACCGTAGACCAGGGACACACCCAGTTTGTTGTCGGTGCTCTTCAGGCCCGGCAGCGGATCGCTGTCCCACTCGGTACGGTAGGACACCCGGGTCGAGAGCCGGTCTGTCATCTTGAAGTTGAAACCCAGGTCGTTGGTCACCACGGTGTCCTCGTCCGAGAACAGCACATCGGTGTCCATGGTCAGGTTCACGGTATCGCTGATGGCAAAGTAATAGCGCGATGCCGCGATGCCGGCGAAATCGGTGCTGTCATTGCCCAGCTGGTCTTCAATGTAGCGCACGCCGGGGCCGGCCTGGATCCGCCAGGTCTGCTCCGGGGTGTTGATCACCCGGTAGCCCGGACCGAAGCCGACGAAGGCGTCGAGGCGGTTGGAGTCGAAGTCGTCGTAACGCACCGATCCCAGGCCGAACAGGTAGAACTGCCCGGTGAAGTAGCGGTTCACGTCATAGGTGACGAAAATCTCTTCCTTGTTGCGCACGTCATTGTCTTCCGAGAACTCACCGGCGAAGCCGAATGTGTGGTTCCAGGGGCCGTTGCCGTAGCGCAGGCGGCCTGCGAAATCGAGGTCGGCGGTGTCGGTGTTGCCGGAGGTGCCGGAAAAGCCAAGCGAAGCGCTGCCGGTCCAGCCTTGGGCGTACTGGTTGGTGCTGAAGCGGTCCTTGTCGCTGCCTTCCGCCAGGTCGTCACCGACATCTTCCTGAATATCGTCGATGCGGTCGTCCAGATCCTCGATCCCGACGATTGCGCCCTGCGCGAAAACAGGAGCAGCCACCAGAAGAGCCAGGACCGACGCGGCCAGAGTGTTGCGTTTTTTCATGGGTCTATCCTTTTCCAACAATGTGACCCGTCCCGAAAGAGCGGGGGCATCTCTGCCAAGGCTGGAGATAGGAAATTCGATGAAATTAGTGAAATTCGAAATAATTGACAATGAAACGAGTATTACTCATTTAATTCCTGATTTTCAGTGTTTCCAAGCACTTCAACCGTGTGGCTGGCGCTGATATCGCAAAGCTCGGCCAGGACCGCGCTCTGGTCGGCATCGACTTGTGACTGAACTGCCACAAGGGTGGCCTCTGCGGTAGCGCGGACTTCCGGATCAAGGTCGTCGCGCCAGATCGACCACACCGGGTACGGAAACACAGGCGCATCCGGCACCAGGTGCAGCCTGCCGTCATCCAGGTACTTCTTGATATAGCGCGCAGGCAGATAGGCCGCGGCCCGGCGCGAGACGATGTATTCTGCCGCCATCGCGCCAAGCGACAGCGTGAGACCGGGGTTTGTCAGGTCCGGCAGCTCCAGCGCGTGGGCATGGACGAACTCCGGCCCCCAATCGACAAAGACATAATGCGGCACGATCTCTTCAAATGCCGCTGGCCAAGACGCTGCCAGGACAAGCTCCTCCTCAATGACCTTGCGGGCCGTCAGGCCGGGCCGCAGCTGCGGATTGTACATCAGCCCGATCTGCACGACGCCTTCTATGAGGAACCGCATGATCCGGTCCGGCATGCCAAGCTCTGCCCGGATGTTCAGGGTCGGCATTTCCTGCTGCATCGTATCAATCCAGCCGAAGCCGAGACGGGGCCAAAGCGAATACTGCGCGCCGACAGTCAGGGATTTGGTATAGCCTTCCGGCACCCCCACCTGCTGGCGCGCCTCTTCCCAGATCTTGATCAGAGACAAGGCGTACCGCTCAAATTCGCGGCCTGCCGAAGTCAGCTCCGCACCTGCCTTGGAACGGGTGAACAGGGGTTTGCCCAGGGAATCCTCCAGGCGCTGCACGCGCAGGCTGACCGCGGACTGGGTGACAAACAGCCGTTCGCTGGCGTTCACGAAAGATCCGGTGGCGGCGACTTCGAGAAAAGTTCGGACCAGGCTGATGTCCATTGCAGCACCCATGAGAATTACTTGAGATAACCATATTTCTTATTCGTTTTCCTGCTTTCAGGAAACCCTCTAATCAGAAGACATGGAGGCGGGCCGAAACAACTGCTCCGCCGCCAAGGCAAGTGAACCCCTTGTGTTGGGAAAAGGAGACTAAGATGAAACTTCATGCTGTCCGCAAGATGACCGCCGTGGCTCTGATTTCAGCCGGGGTTGCTTTGTCAGCCTGCTCGACCGACCAGGCAATCGACAACACCGTAGGCGTCGCGGCGGGCACAACCAAGGTTGTGGCCAAGGGCGCGGTCGGCGCAGGCAAGCTGGCCTACCGCGGCGGCAAGGCCATTGTCGGGGCCGGCGAGTGACCCGGCGGCCATAGCTGCCACAGACAGAATTCCGGCGCCTGCAAGCGTTCCCCTTGCAGGCGCTTTTTGCGTGACGTGCTTGCGTTGGCCTCCCGCCGGCCGCAGGGTCCGTCCGCCTCTCCCTTGATAAGTCCAGGGAAAGCTTTGCGGGTAAGGGTCCCAAACCCGGCACACCGTTCAAGGGCGAAGCCTGGCAGACAAAGGTGCGGGCGGGGATGCCGCAGGTGCGGGAACGGCAAATCCCGCCTCAGCTGACGGAACTTAATTCTGCCATGTAAATTGGGAAGTGGCGGACCGAGGAGGATTCGAACCCCCGACCCCTTGATTCGTAGTCAAGTACTCTATCCAGCTGAGCTATCGGTCCACTGCGGCGGGGTTTAATCATAGCACCGGGGAGTCGCAACCCCAAAAACAAAAATAGTGTCATGCGCCTGTCACTTTACTGCGCCGCCGCCGGTGCGGCAGTCAGAGGGCTCCGTCGCCCTTGGGCAGGCAGATCTCGAAAACAGTGCCGTCAGGGCCGGTTTGCTTCAGCTTCACGCAGCCTCCGTGGCCGCGGGCCAGTTCGCCGGCGATCGCCAGCCCCAGACCGGTGCCGCCCTTGCGGGCGCCGCCCTGGAACGGGGTGAACAGATTATCCTGCGCCTTCTTCGGCAGGCCCGGCCCGGTGTCGGCAACGGTGATGTACCAGGCCGCGTCCTCGTCGCGCGCATCGATGGTGATCCGCCCCGGCCTCCCCGTTGCGGCAATGGCCTGGCGGGCGTTACGGACCAGATTGAGGACGATGCGGAACAGCTGCTCCGGGTCGGCCCGCAGCATCATCGGCTTGGGCACCGCGTTGACGATCTCCACCGCCTCGCTGTCCGCCGCCAGCAGTTCGCTCTCGGCTATATCGGCGGTGATTTCCTGCAGGCAGACCACGCCGAAGGTGGGCGACGGCTCCTCCGCCCGGCCGAAGGCCAGGGTGCCCTCGCAAAGGGACACAGCCCGGGTGATCGAATTCACCAGTTTCGGCGCCAGGCGGCGCACCAGCGGGTCCTCGCTCATCTCGATACGGTCGGTGAACAGCTGCGCCGAGGTCAGGATGTTGCGCAGATCGTGGCTCACCTTGGCCACCGCGCCGCCGAGCTGCGCCAGCCGCTCGCGCTGTTTCAGCGCCTGGGTCAGCTCGGTCTGCAGCTGCATCAGCGCCTCCTCCGCCTCGCGCAGCTCCACCACGCTGGAGCTGGGGTGGATGATGCCCCGCGCATCCTCCGGCGCCGCCGCATAGCGCTGCATGTAGCCGACCACGCTTTTGATAGGCTTCACCAGCACGATCCGCACCGCAATGAACAGCAGCACCGCGGTGAAGACCGAGATCACCGCCGAAAGGATCAGGATCCGCACCCCGTAGTCGATCATCGCCGCCCGCAGCGGCGCGGTTTCCATGGTGACTTCGATCAGAAGCCCGGCATCGCGCACCGGCGCGCCGATCACCCTGATGATCTCGTTTTCCGGCGTGGCCAGCCGCATCAGCGCATCGCGGATCAGGGTCATGGCACCGGCCATGCGCAGATCATAGGTGCCGGTGATCTCCCGCGGGATCGGCGAGGCCAGCATCAGCTGGCGGATCTCGTCGCGGCGCAGCACCACGTTGTAGACGCCCGCATTCTCCAGGAGCTCGGCTTCCAGCTCGGTCTCCAGCATGTCATCCGCCAACAGCGCCAGCGAGGCGATCTGCGCCCGCTCCAGACGGTCGGCCAAGTAATCCTCGCGGAACCGCGCGATCGACGGCACGAAGATCAGCACCTCGGCCAGCATCACGAAGACCGTCGTCAGGATCAGGAATCGGCCCGAGAGCGTGTTGAGCATGAAGCCGCCTTCAGTTCATGAAATCCAGCGCTGAACAAAGCGCACTGCGCGTTTAATGAGGCTGCTTTCAAACAGCCGCGGGGAGAAATAGGCCCCCGCCGCCCGTTTGTTAATCTCGCTTATGCTGGGATAAGGTGCAACCATTGCGGCCACTTGGCTCATTTTCAGATTGCCGGCGATGGCCATCGACCACAGGCTGATGAGCTCCCCCGCCTGATGACCCGCGATGGTGGCGCCAACCGGGCGGCCCTTGACCACCATAACCTTGATGAAGCCTTTGGCCTTGCGCTCGGCAATGGCGCGGTCGTTGTGGGCGTAGTCAAACCGCGCCACCTCCAGCTTGACGCCATAGCGGTCGCGGGCCTGCATCTCGGTCAGCCCCACCTGCGCCAGCTCCGGGTCGGTATAGGTGGCCCAGGGGATATGGCTGGTCTTCGCCTTCGACGGCAAGCCGAACAGAGCGGAACGGATGATGACGCTGGCGTGATAGCCCGCCACATGGGTGAATTGCAGTCCGCCCGCCACATCGCCGATGGCATAGACGTGCTTGTTGGTGGTGAGCAGGCTCTCGTCCACCTTGATGCCATTGCCTTCGGTTTCGATCCCGGCAGCGGCAAGGTTCAGCCGTTCCATGTTGGACTTGCGCCCCACCGCCATCAGCAGATGCGAGCCGCGAAAGCTGCTGCCGTCCCTGGTTTCGACCTCGATCGCGCCCGCCTGGCCGGAGACACGCGAGACCATGGCGCCCTCGGCAATCTCCACGCCTTCGGCGCGCAGCGCATCCAGCACCACCGCCGCGGCTTCCGGATCGTCCTTGCCCAGCGCCTTCAAGCCTTCGATCACGGTGACCTTGCAGCCCAGCCGCACATGCGCCTGCGCCATCTCCATGCCGATCGGGCCGCCGCCGACGATCAGCAGATGCTCCGGCTTTTCGCGCAGATCGAACAGGGTTTCATTGGTCTCATAGGGGATCTTGTCCAGCCCCGGGACCGGCGGCACCAGCGGCGAAGACCCCGTGGCAATTACCACCCGCCGCGCAGTGATGCGGTATTCGCCGGCCGCGACTTCAGTTTCCGAGACGAAATGCCCGAACTCGCGGATCACCCGCACGCCCAAACCCTCGAACCGCTCCTGGCTGTCGACCGGGGCGATGGTTTCGATGACCTGCTGCACATGATCCTTGGCCGCGGCGTAATCCGCCTGCGGCACCTGATCCGCCACGCCGAATTCCGCGGTATGCGCCTGCCTGTGCGCCGCCTTGCCGCTCGCCAGCAGCGCCTTGGAGGGCACGCAGCCGTAGTTCAGGCAGTCGCCGCCCATCTTGTGGCCTTCCAGCAGCACCACATCGGCGCCCATCTGGCTGGCCCCGGCCGCCACCGACAGCCCGCCGGAGCCCGCTCCGATAACCAGAAGATCGCATGTGATCCGGCTCATGTTCACCCGTCCTTCCTGGCTTGGCCGCGCAGGTTGCCGCGCACCGCTTTCACGATGATCGGCATCGCCGCCAGCACGCACAGGCCCAGGATCGGGCCGATCACATGCGGCTCCCACAGCAGGCTCAGGTCCGGCTCGCCGCCGCGGTCGAAGACAGAGCCGACGCCGACGCCGATCCAGGTGAACACAATGGCGCCCGGGATGATCCCCATTGCGGTGGTCCACAGGAAGTTGCGGAACTTCACCCCCACCAGCGCGGGCAGCAGATTCGCCACAAAGAACGGCACCGCCGGCACCAGCCGCAGCAGCAGGAGCACCTCCACCTCGTTCTCGCGCAGCGCCTGTTTCAGCATCCGCACCCGGCCTTCCGCCGCCTCCATCTTGGCCGTGAGCCAGGCCCCCAGCCCCATGCGCGCGGCCAGAAAGATGCCCGCCGCGCCGATGGTGGCGGAGACCACGTTCAGCGCCGTGCCCGCCGCCAGCCCGAACAGGAAGCCGCCGGTCACCGAGGCCACCGCCGCGCCGGGCAGCGAAAACACCACGATCACGATGTAGATCCCCATGAACAGCCCGACGAGGCCAAGGTAATTCTGATCCCGGAACGCCATCAGCGCCTCGCGGTTGTCGCGCAGCGTGTCAAAGGTCAGGTAGTCCTTCAGCACCACAGCGCCAATCAGCGCCACGGCCGCCACCGCGATCAGCGGCAGATGGCGGGCGGCACCCGGCTTGGCGCTCTTCTCGGGCCCGGTTTCCGGGGTCTCTGTCATGTCACTCATAGGTCCGTCTCAATTGAAGCCCCTTGTAGCTACGCATAAATTGGCCACGGCGCGAGAGCAGGCAGCCCCGGATCACAGGCGCTTGATCGCCGCCCCGCAATTTGTGAGCTTTGTGGCAGAATCACCCCTGTCATGTTACCTCCGCCCCGTCCGGACGGGCCGTCCGGGGCAGTTTTCGGCAGAAATGTTGCACTTTGCCCGGAAAAGGCGGCCCGCAGGGTTTGACTTACCCGCCATTCCCTCCTAAAGACCGGGCTTCGAGATAGACCCCGGGCGGGCGATTCCGCGCACCCGAAGAAAAATGTGGAGACCGGAGCGATGAAACGCACCTATCAGCCTTCGAACCTGGTTCGCAAACGCCGCCACGGCTTCCGTGCGCGCATGGCCACCAAGGCAGGCCGCAAGATCCTGAACGCACGCCGCGCCCGCGGCCGCAAAGAACTGAGCGCATAAGCTCAGTTCCCGTTCTGACGGACATGACACCGCCGGAGGCCCCCAAGGACGGCAACGCTGCCCGCGGGGACACGCCTCCGGCGGTGTCCGTTTGCGCACCGGATGCGCAAAAGATCGAGGTCATGGCCAAGCGCCGTGATTTCCTCGCCTGCGCCCGCCCGCCTGCCCGCAAGCAGGGCACCAAGGCGATGATGCTGCAGGGCCGCAACCGCCAGGATGACGGCGGCATCCGCATGGGCTTCACCTGCTCCAAAAAGGTCGGCAACGCCGTGGCCCGCAACCGCGCCAAGCGCCGCCTGCGCGAGGCCGCGCGGATGATTCTGCCGACCCATGGCCGCCCCGGCTGGGATTACGTGCTGATCGGCCGCGCCGTGGAAACCGCCCAGCGCCCGTTCGAGGAGCTGAAGCGCGACCTGATCTACGCGCTTAAGAAGATCCACGGCCAGTAACAGCACCGGCTACTGGCTGCATTGCCAGCCGGCCGCCCTGCCCTTATTTATCCTGCATGACCCCGCTGGCTTATCTCTTTGCAATCCCTGTGCGCGCCTACCGGCTGCTGTTCAGCCCCTGGGTTGGCTTCAACTGCCGCTATCAGCCCACCTGCTCGGCCTACGCATTGGAAGCATTGGAAAAACATGGGGCCATCAGGGGCGCCTGGCTGACAGCCCGGCGCATCGGCCGCTGCCACCCCTTCGGCGGCGACGGCTATGACCCGGTGCCGGAACACAAGGCCCGTACGCGGGACAGCACCCACGGCTGACCCCTGCACAGCTTTTTTCCTTGGCAAAACGCCGCTCCTCGGCTAGGGCGCGGCCATGCTTGATGATGATCTGGACGAAATCCATCCGCTGTTTGCCGGCGCCCCCGCGACCACCGAGTTCAAGAAGCTCCGCAAGCGCATTGTGCGCTATGCCCGCGAAGCGATCGAACAATACGGCATGGTCGAGCGCCGCGCGGACGGCAGCACGCCGAAATGGCTGGTCTGCCTGTCGGGCGGCAAGGACAGCTATACCCTGCTGGCGGTTCTCTACGAGCTGAAGTGGCGCGGCCTGCTGCCCGTCGACCTGCTGGCCTGCAACCTGGACCAGGGCCAGCCGGGCTTTCCCGCCACCGTGCTGCCCGAGTTCCTGGAAAAGATGGGCGTGCCGCACCGGATCGAATACCAGGACACCTATTCCATCGTCGTCGACAAGGTGCCGCAGGGGCGCACCTACTGCGCGCTGTGTTCGCGCCTGCGCCGCGGCAACCTCTACCGCATCGCGCGCGAGGAGGGCTGCTCGGCGGTGGTGCTGGGCCATCACCGCGACGACATCCTGGAAACCTTCTTCATGAACCTGTTCCACGGCGGCCGCCTCGCGACCATGCCGCCCAAGCTGGTGAACGAGGAAGGCGACCTCTTCGTGTTCCGCCCCCTCGCCCATGTGGCCGAGGCCGACTGCGAGAAATTCGCCCGCGCGATGAACTACCCGATCATCCCCTGCGATCTGTGCGGCAGCCAGGACGGGCTGCAGCGCCAGCAGGTGAAGCAGATTCTGGACCAGTGGGAATCAAACTCGCCCGGACGCCGCCAGGTGATGTTCCGGGCACTGATGAATGCGCGGCCCTCGCATCTTCTGGACCCGAAACTGTTCGATTTCGCGGGTCTCGCGCTGAAGAATGCCGATTCCGTGGCGGAAAATCCGGAAATTCCCAAGCTGCGTTAACTCCCGGGTTATCTCAGCACCTTAGTCTCGAGGCCGAACGAACGGCTGCAGACGAAAGGTCTGAGAATGACAAAAACCGGTTCAGGCTATCTGGCACGCCTCCGGCAGACCCTTGCTCCCGCACTTTCCGGGCCGGCCATGCTTGCCTTCCTGCCTGCCCTGACACTGGCCACATTCTGGCTCGGCGGCGAAACCGCGCTGCTGGCTGTCGCCCTGGGCCTGCCGGTGCTGTTTGCCGTGGTTGGCGGCTTCAGCAAGCGCGGCCGCGGCGGCGTGCCGCGCGACTCGGTCACCGGCATGATGCTGCGCGACGGCTTCGAACAGGAAACCGCCCGGGTTCACGCCGAATGCCGCGACGGCGGGCTGCGCTCCGCCGTCTTCATTCTGGAACTGGACGATTACAGGGAACTGACCGACCGCCACGGACAGGAAGCCGGCGACAGGATCATGCAGCACAGCGGCGCCCAGATCGTGTCGGTGCTGCGCCAGAATGACACCATCGCCCGGATCGGCGACAGCCGTTTCGCCGTTTGCCTGGCACCGACCCTGCAGCTGGACCTCGAGCTCTGCATCCAATTGGCCGGGCGGATGCAGGCCGCGACCGAGGAACCGGTGGCGCTGGACGGCACCACCATCTACATGACGTCCTCGATCGGGTTCTGCCAGCACAGCCGGGCGCCCGGCACCACCAGCGCGGAATGGCACAGCGCCGCTGTCGCCGCCCTGTCGGAGGCACAGGGCAACGGCCCCGGCGGCATCCGCGCCTATTCCACCGATATGCCGGAGCATGCCGGCGGCCGCTCCAACCTCCGCGAAGAGGCCGCGGCAGCGCTGGAAAGCGGCCAGATCCAGGCCTGGTTCCAGCCGCAGATCTGCACTGACACCGGCCGGGTATCGGGGTTCGAGGCGCTGGCGCGCTGGCTGCACCCGGTGCAGGGGCTGATTCCGCCCTCCACCTTCCTGCCCGCGCTGGAGGAAGCCGGGCTGATGGACCGGCTGAGCCAGGTAATGCTCTATAACGCGCTGGTCGCGATCAGGGCCTGGGACGACGCCGGGGTGAAGGTGCCCTGCGTCGGAGTCAACTTTGCCACCCAGGAGCTGCGCAATCCGGGGCTTGCCGGCCGCATCAAGTGGGAACTGGAGCGTTTCGACCTGCCCGCAAGCCGGCTCTGCGTGGAAATCCTGGAAACCGTGATGAGCGATCAGCCCGACGACGTGGTCACCCGCAACATCCTGGCCCTCAGCGAGCTGGGCTGCCCGATCGACCTGGATGATTTCGGCACCGGCCATGCCTCGATTTCGGCAGTGCACCGTTTCAACATCTCCCGCATCAAGATCGACCGTTCCTTCGTGATGAAGGCCGACCAGGATCCCGAGCAGCAGAAACTGATCTCCGCCATCCTGACGATGGCAGAGCGGCTGGAGCTCGACACCCTCGCCGAAGGGGTGGAGACCGCGGGCGAGCACGCCCTTCTGGCGCAGCTGGGCTGCGGCCATGTGCAGGGCTTCGGCATCGGCCGCCCGATGCCGTTCGACCAGACGCTGGACTGGATCACCGCCCATGAGGCCAAGCTGCAGGATGCGCCGGTGATCGGCCGCCGGACGCCCTGAACGCTCAATTCCTTTGATTTTCTGCCGCAGCGGAGCCCTTTGACGCGCCGCTGCGCCGCGATTCTGCTTGACCTTTGCGGCCCACCTCTGTTGAACCCCACGTGTCCTTCCCTACACGAGGTGGCAGTCCCCAATGGACGATCAGAACAAAAATCTAATTCTCGCAACCGTACTCAGCTTTCTGGTGATCCTCGGGTGGTATACCTTCTTCCCGCCGCCGGAACCGGAACAGGCGCCGGAAACCGCGATCAGCGAAACCGCCCCCGCGGACGGCACCGCCGCCGCGCCCAGCGCCGCGGGCGCCGACGCGGTTGCCGATACCGCGCCGGAACAGGCCGCCGCGCCGGATGCGCCCCGCGTTGCCATCGACACGCCCCGCGTCACCGGCAGCATCTCGCTGCAGGGCGGCCGGATCGACGACCTGTCGCTGAAGGACTACCGCGAGACGCTCGATGAGAATTCCCCGATCGTCAAACTGCTGAAACCGGTGGGCGAGGCCGGCGCCTATTACGCGCTCTACGGCTGGGCTCCGGGCGCAGGCCTGACCCTCGACGACGTGCCGGGCGCCAACACCGTCTGGTCTGCCCCGGACGGCGCCACCCTGTCGCCGGACAGCCCGGTGACGCTCACCTGGGACAACGGCAAGGGCCTGACCTTCTCCCGCACCATCGCGGTCGATCAGGACTACATGTTCTCGGTCACCCAGTCGGTTGCCAACGCCTCCGGCGGCACCGTGTCGCTGGCGCCTTACGGCACCCTGGCCCGCCACGGCCAGCCCGCGGGGTTGAAGAACTTCTTCATCCTGCACGAGGGCCTGGTCGGCATGACCGACGGCGAGCTGGCCGAGATCGATTATGACGACATGGCCGATTTCGACCCCGACCCGCGCGACGGCTCCAAGTCCAGCGTCAAGCAGGTCGAAGCCAATGGCTGGATCGGCTTCACCGACCACTACTGGATGTCGACGCTGGTGCCCGCCCCGGGCCAGGGCTTCCGCTCGATTGCCAAGTTCGACGAACGCCGCGAGATCTACCAGACCGACGTCGTGCTGCCGACCGTCACCGTGGCGGAGGGCCAGTCCTCGGAAGTCACCACCCAGCTGTTTGCCGGCGCCAAGGAATGGGACGCCATCCGCGGCTACGAGAAGGCGGGCATCGCGGGCTTCCTGGACGTGATCGACTGGGGCTGGTTCTTCTTCCTGACCAAGCCGATGTTCTGGCTGCTGCACAATCTCAACGTTCTGATCGGCAACATGGGCTGGGCGATCATCGGCCTCACGGTGGTGATCAAGATCCTGGTGTTCCCGCTGGCTTATAAATCCTACGCCTCGATGGCGAAGATGAAAGAGCTGCAGCCGGAGATGGAGAAGCTCAAGGAGCGCGCCGGCGACGACCGCCAGAAGATGCAGAAGGAGATGATGGAGCTCTACAAGAAGGAGAAGGTGAACCCCGCCGCGGGCTGTCTGCCGATCCTGATCCAGATCCCGATCTTCTTCTCGCTCTACAAGGTGATCTTCGTCACCCTGGAACTGCGCCACGCCCCCTTCTTCGGCCCGTTCCAGGACCTCAGCGCGCCGGATCCGACCTCGATCATGAACCTCTTTGGCTTGCTGCCCTTCGATGCGCCGGCACCGGAGAGCATCCTGGCGCTGGTGTTCATCGGCATCCTGCCGATCCTGCTGGGCATCTCGATGTGGCTGCAGCAGAAGCTGAACCCGGCGCCCACCGACCCGACCCAGCAGATGATCTTTGCCTGGATGCCCTGGGTGTTCATGTTCATGCTCGGCGGTTTCGCCTCCGGCCTGGTGGTCTACTGGATCGCCAACAACACGATCACCTTCACCCAGCAGTACCTGATCATGCGCAGCCACGGCTACAAGCCGGACGTGTTCGGCAACATCAAGTCGAGCTTCAAGAAGAAGCCGAAGGCGGAGAAGGAATGACCGCAAAGGTCTCAGAAATCTGGCGCCACCCGCTCAAATCCCATGGGCGGGAGGCACTGGAAAGCGTCACCATGATCGCCGGGCAGACCATGCCCGGCGACCGCGTTTGGGCGGTCGCGCATGAGGCGTCCCAGGCGGACGGCTCCGGATGGTCGCCGTGCCAGAATTTCACCCGCGGTGCCAAGGCGCCCCAGCTGATGGCGGTCAGCGCCCGGCTTGACGACGCCACCGGCCGGCTGACGCTGAGCCATCCGTTGCAGACCGATCTGACGTTCGACCCGGAGAACCCGGCGGACCTGCAACGCTTCCTCGACTGGGAAAAGCCGCTGCTGCCCGCAAACCGGGCGGCATCCACCCGCATCGTCCGGGTGCCGGGGCGCGGCATGACCGATACCGATTTCCCCTCGATCACCCTGTGCAACCGGGCTTCTCACCGCGCGGTGGAGCAGGCCATCGGCCACGAGCTTTCCCCGCTGCGCTGGCGCGGCAACATCTGGTTCGACCTGGGCGAAGCCTGGGTCGAAAACGCGTGGCTTGGCCGCGAGGTGCAGATCGGCGGGGCCGTCTTTGCGGTGCGCGAGCGGGTCACCCGCTGCCTGGCGACCGCCGCCAACCCCGAAACCGGCGAACGCGACGCCGATACGCTCAAGACCCTGAAAGAGAATTGGGGCCACCAGGATTTCTCGGTCTACGCCGAAGTGGTGCGCGGCGGCGAGATCCGCCTGGGCGACGCGGTAAAGGTGCTGTGATGCAGATGCAATTTTCCCTGGCCGAAGCGCCGGACGACATTTCCGCCGAAAAGGGCCGCAAGCTGTTTGCGGGCGAGACCGAGTTCCTGAAGGGCGTGGTCGCGATGAACGGCCTGCCCGATGCCGACCGGGTGGAGGTCTGCTTTGCCGGCCGCTCCAACGTCGGCAAGTCGAGCCTGATCAACGCGCTGACCGGCACCAAGGGCATCGCGCGCGCCTCCAACACGCCGGGGCGCACCCAGGAGATCAATTTCTTCACCCAGGGCCCCGATCTCTATCTGGTCGACCTGCCCGGCTACGGCTATGCCAACGCGCCGCTGGCAGTGGTGGAGAAATGGCAGAAGCTCCTGAAGCAGTACCTGTCCGGCCGCCAGAACCTGCGCCGCGCCTTTGTGCTGATCGACAGCCGCCACGGCATCAAGAAGGTCGATGCCGAGATCATGAAGCTGCTGGACAGCTCCGCCGTCACCTTCCAATGCGTGATGACCAAGGCCGACAAGGTCAAGGAAAAGGACCGCGCCAAGGTGCTGGAGCAGGTCAAGGGCGCACTGGCGAAACACCCTGCCGCCTACCCCGAGATCGTGCTGACCTCGTCCGAGAAGGGCGACGGCATCGCCACCCTGCGCTCGATCATCGCCGGGCTGTAACACACGTGCTCAGCCGCCTGCCCTCCCTGCTGGTTGTGATCGCCCTGGCCGTCGCCGGGCTGATCCCAGCTGGCTGGATGCCGGCCTCGGCGCAGGACGGCAAGGTGCTGCTGGTGATCTGCACCGGCCACGGCCCGGTGGAAACCTGGGTCGATCTGGACAGCGGCGAACCCCATGCTCCTGCGGAGCAGATGGAGGACCGCAGCTGTCCGTTTGCGGCCCTTGGCGCAGTGGCACTGCTGCCGGACAGCCTGACTGATCTGAACGTCAACAAACCTCTCAGCGACCGCTGGTCGCGCGAGGCCTTCACCCATCACACCGCCGGGTTCCACTGGCGCTATGATGCCCGCGGCCCGCCCGCGCTCTCCTGACTTTCTGAACACAACTGACATTTCCGCCGGCGCCCCGCGCGTCCGGCGCTGTTCTGACATGGAGAGAACAATGGCAACCAGCCAACCGCAGTCCGCGGACCAATCGCGTCCGCTGTCCCACAAATTCTACGCCGCCGCCTGGCGCTGGCACTTCTATGCCGGCCTGTTTGTGATCCCCTTTTTGATCATGCTGGCCGTCACCGGCCTGATGATGATGTTCATCACCCAATTCGATGGCCGCGACGGCGAGAAGATTACTGTCACCCATGGCGCAGCCGAACTGAGCCTGTCTGAGCAGGAGGCCGCCGTGCTGGCCGCCCAGCCCGGCGCCATCGCCGAATGGATCGGCCCCAAGGCCCCTGATCTGGCCGCCGTATTCCGGGTGAAAACGGATTACGGCCAGCGTCTGGTCGCGCTGGATCAATACACCGGCGAGGTGATTCAGATCTGGGACCGCCGCGCGGGCTGGTACGATCTGGCCGACAACATCCACTCCACCCTGCTGATCGGCGACACCGGCGACCGTCTGATCGAGATCGCCGCCGGTTTGGGCATCGTGCTGGTGCTGACAGGGCTTTACCTGTGGTGGCCGCGCCGCAATGCCGTCAGCGCCCTTGTCCCCAACCTCCGCGCCCGTGGCCGCGCGCTGTGGAAGAACCTGCACGCAGTGACCGGCTTCTGGATGTCGGCCCTGCTGGTCATCTTCCTGATCTCTGGTCTGTCGTGGACCGGCATCTGGGGCGGCCGGGTCATGCAGGCCTGGAGCACCTTCCCGGCAGACAAGTGGGACAACGTGCCCCTGTCCGACGACATCCACGCCAGCATGAACCACGGCTCCACCAACGACGTGCCCTGGGCATTGGAGCAGACCCCGATGCCCGCCTCCGGTTCTGACGCAGGCATCACCGGCGTGGCCGAAGGCGCGCCTGTCGATGCCGCCAGCCTGATCGCCCTAGGCCGGAGCCTGGGGATGGAGGGCCGCTTCCGCCTCGCCTACCCCGGCGGTGAAACAGGCGTCTGGACCCTCAACCGCGACAGCATGAGCGGCGACGGCGACAGCCCCTTCATCGACCGCACCGTGCATGTCGACCAGTACAGCGGCAAGATTCTGGCGGATGTGAAATACGAGGACTACTCCTGGGCCGGCAAGGCGATGGCGGTCAGCATCCCCTTCCACATGGGGCTGATGGGCACCTGGAGCTTCGTGCTGAACGTGGTGTTCTGCCTCGCGGTGATCTTTGTCTGCATCTCCGGCCTGGTGATGTGGGTCAAGCGCCGCCCTGCCGGTGCCGCCCGCCTGGCCGCGCCGCCGGAACCGGCAGAGATGCCGTTCTGGAAGGGGGCTGCGCTGATCGCGGTGCTGGTCTCGCTGGCCTTCCCGCTCACCGGCCTCGTGCTGCTGGCGGTGCTGGCGTTCGACGTACTGCTGCTGGGCAACCTGCCGGTGCTGAAACGCGCGGTGAGCTGACAGCAAACTGAGGGCAGCGCCCCCCCGCCGTCCCGGAAGCACGCCTTCTGCACGACGGAGGGCGGGACGGGTGCTGCCCGGCCTATCGGCCGGGCGGTGGATCTGCGGTTAAACGTGCTGCGCGCCGTTCACCTCGATCTCGGTGCCGGAGATGTAGGAGCTTTCCTGCGAGCACAGGAAATAGATCGCCGCTGCCACCTCCTCCGGCTGGCCCAGCCGCTGCATCGGCAGCTTCTCGACGATCTTCTCGGTGCCGGGCGACAGAATCGAGGTCTCCACCTCGCCCGGCGCAATCGCGTTCACCCGCACCCCCAGCGGCCCGAAGTCATGCGCCATTTCCCGCGTCAGCGCCGCCAGCGCCGCCTTGGACGTGGCATAGGCTGCCCCCGCAAAGGGATGCACCCGGCTGCCCGCGATCGAGGTCACGTTGACCACCGATCCCTTGGCCGCGGCCAGTTCGTCCTTCAACCCGCGCGCCAGCACCACCGAGGCAAAGAAATTCACGTGAAACACTTTGCCCCAGTCCATCAGGTCGGTGTTAAGCGTGTTGAGGCGCTCCCCCTCCGGCCCCTTGGGCGAAATCCCGGCATTGTTGACCAGGGCGTCCAGCCGCCCGTCCAGCAGCTCCTGAATCAGGCCAACAGCATTGATGGTGTCCGACGGGTCCGACAGGTCCAGCTGCACATGATTCTCCCGGCCGCCGCCCCAGGGGCACTGTTCGGGGAATGGCTGGCGCGAGCAGGTGATCACCCGCCAGCCTTCGGTGTTGAAACGGCGCACGGTGGCATGGCCGATGCCGCGGCTGGCACCGGTGAGCAACAGGGTTTTCTGGCGCATGGCGCTGCTCCGTGTAAGGTGGTATCCGGGCTGCAGCCTACCACCCGCACGGGCCGCTGCAACGGCACATTTCCGCAGCTGCCTTGGCAGGCCCCCAGGAAACGCGTAACACCCTGTCAGAGGGACCCCAGCGATGAAGAAACAGAATATGAACCGCGATTGGATTGCCACTGCCGAAACCCTGTCGAGCGCGCTGCCGTATTTCCAGCGCTTCTCCGGGGCGATTGTCGTCATCAAGCTCGGCGGCCACGCCATGGGCAGCGACGAGGCGATGGAAACCTTTGCCCGTGACATCGTGCTGATGCGGCAGGTCGGGGTGAACCCGGTGATCGTCCATGGCGGCGGGCCGATGATCAACGCAATGCTGGAAAAGCTGCAGATCAAGTCGGAGTTCGTGAACGGCAAGCGCGTCACCGACGCCGCCACCATGGAAGTGGTGGAGATGGTGCTGTCCGGCGTCGTCAACAAGCGTATCGTGCAGGCGATCAACAGCCAGGGCGGCCGCGCCGTCGGCCTGTCGGGCAAGGACGCCAGCCTGATCACCTGCGACCAGGCCGACCCGGATCTCGGCTTTGTCGGCGCGCCTGCGGAAATGGACCCCAAGGTGCTGCACGGGCTGTTCGAAAAGAACATGATTCCGGTGATCGCCCCGATCGGCGGCGGCCGCAACGGCGAGACCTACAACATCAATGGCGACACTGCCGCAGGCGCCATCGCCAAGGCGCTGCAGGCTGACCGGCTGCTGCTGCTGACCGATGTGGCCGGCGTCAAGAACGCCGAGGGCGAAGTGGTGACGGAGCTGAAGGCGGCGGATGTCGAGGAGATGACCGCCAGCGGCGTCATCGCCGGCGGCATGATCCCCAAGACCGAAACCGCGCTGGATGCGGTCCGGGGCGGCGTGCGCGCCTGCATCATCGTCGACGGGCGGGTGCAGAACGCCGTGCTGCTGGAGCTTTACACCGACCACGGCGCAGGCTCGATGATCCGGGCCTGACCGCGCAGGCAGCCGGACCGCAAGAGGGGCGCTGCCCCTCTTGGCTCGCCCGGGCCGTTTCGCCCCGCGATTTTTTCAGCCGGCTGAGCAGCGGCTCCGCTGATCAGCTTCCCGGCGACTTGTAGGCGCTGGCGAACTTGCCCGCCTTCTTCTGGATTTCCGTGAACTCGTCCGAGGTGAACGCCCGGACGGTCCTGAGGTTGCTGACAGCACCGCTGGCACCGGTCGCCAGCAGGGCAGCCAAGAGGCTGGAGACATCGTCGATCGTGACCTTGATCGCGAAATCATGTTCCCCCGTGGTCAGATAGAAGCTCTCCAGCTTGCCGCCCGCCGCCTCGACAAGGGCGCGGGCCGCAGCCTCGCGGTCGCTGGGGCTTTCGATCAGCGCCTTCATCGCAGAAGACGTGTAGTTCCCGGTCACGATAAATCTTGGCATTCTGTCACTCCCTGGGGCGGAAGATCAGGCCGGCCGCAGGCACGATGCCGGATACTCCGGCCTGCATGCCCCGGCCGCATCCTACCACGGATCACGATTCCGGCATATGACGAAGGCCGGACAGGCCTGCGGAACACCCGCCGCCGGCCGGAACCGGCGCATCGCGCGGCTGCGGCCCTGCAGCTTTCCGCCCGCTAGGCCCCGCCTGCCGCGGCAGGAAGACGCCAGCAGGCCAGACCCCGGCGTTTTTGCCCTGCGCCGCCGCCGCGCGGCTGCTAGCCTGCCCCGAAACCGACACTTCCGGACCCCGCCTATGAACCTGACCGCAACACCTGTCCCCGGCCGCGACGCCAGCCCGTCCTTCTCGGACGCCGAGGCAGCGGCCGCTGACGCCGGGCTGATAATCCAGGGCGCACTGCACCCGGCCCGCCAGCCGGTCCAGGCGCTGGAGGGCGGCACCCTGATCCTGCTTGGCACAGGCCCGGCCTTCTGGCCGCTGTTCACATCCAGCCCGGAATACCGCGATGGCGCCCCCGACCCGGTGGACCGCTGGTCGCAGCGGGTTGCCGGTGCGCTGGCGGAGCGGCTCGGCGGCACCGCCTATTTCCCCTTTGGCGGCCCGCCCTATACCCCCTTCATCAACTGGGCGCTGGCCTCGGGGCGGTTTTTCACATCGCCGTCACAGATGCTGGTGCATGATAGCGCCGGCATGATGATTTCCTTGCGGGGGGCCATTCATTTCAAACAGGAATTTGACATTCCCCCTCCGCCTTTGGCAAAGTCGCCCTGCCGAAGCTGCCCCTCCCGCCCCTGCCTGTCAGCCTGCCCCGTCAGCGCCCTGGCCGATGGCGGCCCCTACGATCTGGCAGTCTGCCACGGCTATCTCGACACCCGGGCAGGCGCCGGCTGCATGTCCGGCGGCTGTCTGGCCCGGCGGGCCTGCCCTCTGAGCCGCACCGCCGGCCGCGACCCGGAGCAAACCGCACACCACATGAGGCATTTTCATCCGCAATGACCTGCACCCTGATCCTGACCCGCCACGCCAAATCCGCCTGGGACACCAACGTGCCCAGCGATCATGCCCGCCCGCTGAACAAGCGCGGCCGCCGCTCTGCCCCCGCCATAGCCGCCTGGCTGCGCGAATGCGGATACGTGCCGGACCAGGTGATCTGCTCCTCGGCGCAGCGTACCCGCGAGACCTGCGAGCTGATGGAGCTGGGGGTGCCCGCAACCTTTACCGAGCGGCTGTATCACGCCAATTCCGACATCATGTTCAAGGTGCTGCAGCAGGCGGAGAAACCGAGAGTCATGCTGATCGGCCACAATCCCGGCATCGCCGCCTTTGCCCATTCCATCGTCGCCAGCCCGCCGGATCATTCCCGGTTTGACGATTACCCCACGGGCGCGACGCTGGTCGTGGAGTTCGCGATCGGCAGCTGGAAAGAACTCCATTGGAGCAGCGGCAAGGTGGTCGACTTTGCCGTTCCGCGGGAGCTTCTGGGCGAATAACCCCTGCGGCAGACGGGCGCATCCCGCGCGGGAGGCCTCTGGCACACGCGCAATGGCGTGACTAGATATAGAGCCGGACAGACTTTTGCCGGACTGGAGACCGTTATGCACCGCCGTTCCCTGCTGCTGGCCGCAGCCGCCCTGCCCCTCGCCGCCCTACCCGGCCTTGCCGCGGCGCCGCAGGGCGTCCGCATCATGAAATCCCCGACCTGCGGCTGCTGCACGGCCTGGGCCGATCATCTGGCTGCCGCCGGCTTCCAGACCGAGGTGCGCGACGTCCCCGACGAAGACCTTTGGGCGATGAAGGAACGGCTGGGCGTCAGCGGCGATCTGGCATCCTGCCACACAGCGATGGCCGGGCCTTACGTGATCGAGGGCCATGTGCCCGCCGCTGACATCCGGCGGCTGCTGTCAGAGCAGCCCGCCGCACTGGGCCTGACCGTGCCGGGCATGCCGATCGGATCGCCGGGGATGGAAATGGGCGAGGAGCGCGAGGCGTTCGATACCCTGCTGATCCTGGCGGATGGCAGCACAGAGATTTTCGCCAGCCATTCCTGACCGAAGCTGCCGCAACAAAAAAGGCCGGGCATAGCGCCCGGCCTTTCCGTTTGGTGATGCCGCTGCCTCAGTGGCCCAGGATCTGGCTGAGGAACAGCTTGGTGCGCTCGCTCTTCGGGTTGTTGAAGAACTCTTCCGGCTCATTCTGCTCCACGATCTGGCCCGCATCCATGAAGATCACCCGGTTGGCCACCTGACGGGCAAAGCCCATCTCGTGAGTTACGCAGAGCATGGTCATGCCTTCCTCGGCGAGCTCGATCATGGTGTCGAGCACCTCCTTGATCATCTCCGGGTCCAGCGCAGATGTCGGTTCATCGAACAGCATGATGCGCGGCCTCATGCACAGCGAGCGCGCAATCGCCACACGCTGCTGCTGGCCGCCCGAAAGCTGGCCCGGATACTTGTGGGCCTGTTCCGGGATCTTCACCTTCTCCAGGAAGTGCATCGCCGTTTCGATCGCCTCTTTCTTCGGCGTCTTGCGGACCCAAATCGGCGCCAGGGTGCAGTTCTCCAGGATGGTCAGATGCGGGAACAGGTTGAAGTGCTGGAACACCATGCCGACTTCGGAACGGATCTTGTCGATGTTCTTGAGATCATTGGACAATTCGGTGCCATCCACAACGATCTTGCCCTGCTGGTGCTCTTCCAGCGCGTTCAGGCAGCGGATCAGGGTGGATTTGCCGGAGCCGGACGGGCCCGCGATGACAATCCGTTCGCCGCGGTTGACGGTCAGATTGATGTCGCGCAGCACGTGGAAGGACCCGTACCACTTGTTCATGTTGGTGATTTCAATGGCAACCTCGTCGCTCACCTGCATTTTGGAGCGGTCGATTTCGCGGTCGGTCATAAGTTCAGACATATGTTGAACTCCTTAATGGTGGTCGGTGGCGAGACGGCGCTCGAGCCACTGCGAGTATTGAGAAATGCCGTAGCAGACGACGAAGAACAGAAGCGCGGCAAAGCCCAGAAGCTCCCAGTACACCCCGTTCCACTCGGTGGAGGCGAGGATCGGGCCGCGGATCATGCCAACCAGGTCGAACATCGAAATGACCGAGACCAGGGTGGTATCCTTGAACAGGCCGACGGCCACGTTCACGATGCCCGGGATGGAGATCTTCAGCGCCTGCGGCAGGATGATCAGACGCATCGCCTGGGGGTAATCCAGGCCAAGGCTGTCAGCCGCTTCGTACTGTCCTTTCGGCAAGGCCGCGAGACCGCCGCGGATCACCTCGGCGATATAGGCTGCCGAGAACATGGTGATCATGATCACCACGCGCAGGAACAGGTCGACGGTGCTTTCCGGCGGGAAGAAGTAGGCCAGCATCACCGATGCCACGAACAGCAGGGTGATCAGCGGCACGCCGCGCACGAACTCGATGAAGATCACGCAGATCCACTTGATCAGCGGCATGTCCGACTGGCGGCCCAGCGCCAGTGCGATGCCCAGCGGCAGCGACAGCGACACGCAGGTTACGCCCAGCATCATGTTCAGCATGAAGCCGCCCAGATCGCGCGAGGGCACCGGGGACAGCCAGGCATCCTCCGACGCGCCTTCGGGGATCAGCTCGCCGCCGATAAGCCAGACTGCAAGCGCCACTGCGATCGCTCCGAAAAAGCCGATTGCAAAGCTGCTCTTGCCGAACCTCTGGAACACGGCCGCGGCCGCTACGAAGCCCAGAAGCGCCACCACCGGCACCATCAGCGTTCCGCCCCAGATCAGCCAGAACGCCAGGAACGGGTAGACGGCGGTGAAGGCCAGCAGTTTGCGCGGCAGATCGAAGAACAGGACCGGGGCCGCAGCGACGAGGAAGAGCACCAGCGCCAGGTTCGGCCGCCAGTATTGGTCACCCGGGTACTTGAAGCCGTAGAGAAGCTGGTTCCAGCGCTCGGTCAGGACCGAGAAACAGGCCCCGGTCTTGCCCTGCAGCACTTCGCGGCACTCAGCCAGCGAGCTGGTGGTCCAGACCCCGTTCAGCACCCAGGGCAGGATGTTGCTCAGCACCATATATATCGCGGCCAGCGCCACGATGGTCAGCGCGGAGTTCGCGGCGTTGGAGAACAGGTTCTCGCGCAGCCATTTCACCACGCCTGTTTCCGATGCCGGCGGCGGGGCCGGCGGGATCTGGGTTTCGCGGACAAAGGCGACGGTTTGTGCGTGTGTATCGCTCATGTCTCAGCGCTCCTTCAACTTCACAGATGCGTTGTAGACGTTCATCACCATGGAGATCACCAGCGAGGCGGTCAGGTAGAACAGCATCAGGAGCAGCACGCACTCGATGGCACGGCCGGTCTGGTTCAGCGTGATGCCGCCCAGGGTTGCGGTGATATCCGCATAGCCCACGGCGATGGCGAGCGAAGAGTTCTTGGTGATGTTGAGGAACTGCGAAATCAGCGGCGGGATGATGACCCGAAGCGCCTGCGGCAGAACCACCAGGTTCATCACCCGGCGCGGGCGCAGGCCCAGCGCGGATGCCGCCTCGGTCTGGCCCTTGGACACCGCCTGGATGCCGGCCCGGACGTTTTCCGCGATGAAGGCGCCGGTGTAGATCGACAGCGCGAACCACAGCGCGATCAGCGGACCGCCGACCTTGATGCCGCCGCTGAAGTTGAAGCCTCTCAGCTCCGGGTATTCCCAGGTCAGCCCCATGATCAGTGTCAGCGCCAGGAACGGCACCAGCCAGGCTGCGAGGATCGGCAGCAGGGTCTTGGGGCGGACACCGGTGGCTTCCTGCTTGTGGTTGGCCCAAACGTTGATCTGATGCGCCACCCCCCAGGACAGCGCGAAACCGCCAAGGATCAGCAGCCAGTTCATCGCGGTGCTGGCAAAGATGCCGTTCTCGAACCAGGGCATCGGCGTGTAGATGCCGCGGTTGGTGAAGGCAAAGGAGTCAAACAGCATGCTGGCGGTGGCGTCGTCGCCGCGGAACGCCCGCGGCCCCGGCAGCACCGCCGTCATGATGGTGAAGATGATGATGATCCAGATCAGCACCGGGATGTTGCGGAAGATCTCCACATAGGCCGCCATCAGCTTGGAGACGAGCCAGTTGTTGGACAGCCGCAGAACCCCGGCGATCACCCCGAAGATGGTAGCGGTGATACAGGCCAGGAAAGCCACCAGCAGGGTGTTCAGCAACCCGACCAGCGCGGCGCGCGCGTGGCTGGACTGGCTGTCGTATTCAACCAGGGTCTGGTTGATGTCGTACCCGGCCGAGTCGCCAAGGAAGGTGTAGGAAATATTGAGGCCCGCAGCGCGGAGGTTCTGGATCAGGTTGTTGCCCAGATACCAGATACACAGGGCCAGAACGATCGCCGCAATCACCTGGAAGGTCAGGGAGCGATAGCGGGTATCGTTTATGAGCATAGACAGCCGAAAGCCTTCGGCCGGCGGGTCAGTAAGCGTTGACATGTATTGTGATCCCCTGACTCCGGCGTCCTGATCCTGGCGGGGTTGTCCCCGCTCCGCAGCTGGCCGGAGCTTTTTTCAGATAGGAAAAGGGCGCAGGAAATTCCTGCGCCCCTCCCGGTGGTGTGATTAGCGGAACGGCGGAGCGTACAGCAGGCCGCCTTCGGTCCACTGAGCGTTCAGGCCGCGGGCCAGGCCGACCGGAGTGTCTTCACCGATGTTCTTGGCAAAGATCTCGCCGTAGTTGCCCTGAGCGGCAATCGCGTTCTTGGCCCAGTCAGCCGACAGGCCCAGCATTTCGCCCAGGGTGCCTTCGGTGCCCAGCAGGCGGTTGATTTCCGGGTTGTCGGTGCCGGCCGCCATCTCGTTCAGGTTGGCCGAGGTGATGCCCAGCTCTTCTGCCGCGATCAGCGCGTTCAGGCTCCAGCGGACCACATCGCCCCACTCGTGGTCGCCATGGCGGACCAGCGGGCCCAGCGGCTCCTTGGAGATGATTTCCGGCAGGATCACGTGGCCGGCCGGATCGTCGAAGGTGGCGCGGGTTGCGGCCAGGCCGGAGGCGTCGGTGGTGTAGACGTCACAGGCGCCTGCCAGGTACTGCTGCTGCGCTTCGGCGTTGGTTTCGATCGGAACCGGCTCGTAGGAGATGTTGTTGGAGCGGAAGAAGTCCGCCAGGTTCAGCTCGGTGGTGGTGCCGGTCTGGATGCAGACGGTGGCGCCGTCCAGTTCCTTGGCCGAGGACACGCCCAGCTCTTTCGGAACCATGAAGCCCTGGCCGTCATAGTAGTTGACGCCCACGAATTCGAACTTCAGGTCGACGTCGCGGCTGAAGGTCCAGGTGGTGTTGCGGGCCAGCATGTCGATTTCGCCAGACGCCAGCGCGGTGAAGCGGGTCTTGCCGGTGGTCGGCACGAATTCGACAGCGTTCGAGTCGCCCAGCACGGCTGCAGCCACAGCACGGCACACGGCAACGTCAAAGCCTTCCCATTCCCCATTCGCATTCGGGGCCGCAAAGCCGACCAGGCCTGTGGTGACGCCGCAGTTCAGCTTGCCGCGGGCCTTCACATCGTCCAGCGTGCCGGCGGATGCTGCGCCAGCCGCAAGACCGGCAAAGGTCATTGCGCCCAAAATAACGGATTTTTTCATATTTACCTCTTCCTGATAGCCCGCCATTCGGCGGTTCTTATTTCCGGCGATCCCCCGCCGGATGTGAGACTGAAGAAGGGTTTACCCCTAATTCGCGCTCAAGTTTGGGCGCATTCATCAGCAAACGTCAAGGGCGCTATCAGGAAATTCGATGTACGAATTCCGCACGCGAGGCCGGCGCGCGGAATTTTGTTTCGGGTTCCCCCTGTGGAAAAGTAATTTCTTGTCCTCTCAGGAAAAATCGTAGAATCGCTTGGCGTGCAGGAATTCCTGCCGTTTCACTTCCGCCGCGGCCCGGGCCTCCTCGTCCTCGCCCCACTGCTCTTCCTGCCAGCGCTCATCCAGCCGCGACAGCTGCCAGATGCCGTCGGCGCTGCGCCAGCCGTATGCGGCGGCAAAGCCAAGGATCAAAGAGCCTGAAATGCCTACCAGATCGTGAAATGCGGCCAGTTGGAAGGGGGTCATGGCATGAACCTTTTCGCTCAGGACCGCCAGCGCCGCGGCCTCCTGCGGCTGGTGCAGGACCCCGGTCCGCACCTGCAGCCGGGCGCCGAACTCCCCCTCTGCCCAGTCCAGAACCGGGTCCCATTCGGCAGCCTGCCGGGCCGCCAGTTCCACCGGAGACTCCGCCCGGTAGCACAGCAGATCGGAGTCGCCGTATTCGGACAGCATCACCGCAACTTCGCTGTGCTGATGTGTCACCTTGTCAATCGCGGCATTGGCAGACCGGGTGCAGGGCATGGTTTTCGGGTCAACTGATTCGGTCTGGGCATCCCATTCCGCGGCAATCGCCTCGGCCATTTCCCGGGTCGGCACCGCCAGAGGCGCCTTGGCCGGGGTCTTCACCCGGCGGCCGTCCAGCTCCACCGCGAACCCCTCCGCGCTCTCCGCCACAGTGACCGCTTTCCAGAACCGTTTCTGCGCCCAGCCGCTCATCCCTTATCCTTTCCAGATCTCTGCCAGCAGCGGGCGCAGCTCCGCGAAATCGCGGATCAGGTAATCGGCGCCCAGGGTCTCTGCCGGATGATAGCCCCAGGGCACGGCGATGGTGATGACCCCCGCGGCGCGCCCCATTTCAATGTCAAACCGCGTGTCGCCGATCATCACGGTGCTGTCCCGGTCCGCCCCGGTCTCCGCCATCGCGGTCAGGATCATCGACGGATGCGGTTTCGACGGATGGTGGTCCGCCACCTGCCGGGTCACGAAACAGTCCAGTCCATGCGCGTCGATCAGGGCATCCAGCCCGCGCTGCGACTTGCCGGTGGCAACGCCGAGCAGATACTCCGGCACCTCGTGCAGCTCTGCCAGCGCTTCGCGCGCACCGGGATACAGCGGCGAATGCGCCGCCCCCGCCGCCTGACGCGACAGCATATAGGAGGACTTGTAACCCTCCACCAGCGCCTCGATGGTGGCGTCGTCCTGATCCGGTGCCAGCTCGGCCATGGCCAGCGGCAGCGACAGTCCAACGATGGACAGGATCGCCTCGCGCGGGGGCACGTCCAGGCCAGCGCCTGCAAACGCCTCCGCCATCGCACCGGTGATCGAGCCCTGGCTGTCGGCCAAGGTGCCATCGACGTCAAACAGGATCAGCCGCAGCGGTTTGCTCACTTCAGATCCTCGAACGGGTCGTCCGCCGCCAGGTCCTCGGTCCAGCCGAAGGTGTCCCAGCTTTCCTTCATATGATCGGGCAAGGGGGCCACCACCGACACCGGCTTGCGCGTGACCGGATGCTCGAACACCATCCGGCGCGCGTGCAGGTGCAGCTTCTTCGAGATCACCCCGCCGATCTGCGCGCCCCAGCCGTCGCCCAGGTTCTCCTGCCCCGAGCCGCCGTACTTGCCGTCGCCTGCAATGGGATGGCCCATGCCGGACATATGCGCCCGCAGCTGATGGGTGCGGCCTGTAATCGGCTCCATCGCCACCCAGGCGGCGCGGCTGGCAACGCGGTAGAGCGTGGCATAAAGCGTATGCGCCCGTTTGGCGCCCGGCGTGTCGTCGATGTCGTGCGGATGCACGTTGATCATCTTCTCGCCCTCGCCGGATTTGCCATGCCCCGGCGCCTTCACCAGCCCGTTCTTGATCTCACCCAGGTACGGCGTCGGCACGCCGGCCACCAAGGCCCAATAAATCTTACGGGTGTTCTTGTGGCGGAACGCGGCGGTCAGCGCCTGCGCCGCCTTGCGGTTGCGCGCCAGCACCAGAACGCCGGAGGTGTCCTTGTCGATCCGGTGCACCAGCTTGGGCTTGTCCTCCAGCCCGAACTTCAGCGCCTCGGCCAGCCCGTCCACATGTTTGGTGGTGCCGGAGCCGCCCTGCACGGCCAGCCCTGCGGGCTTGTTCAGCACGATCACATCATCGTCGCGGTAGATCACACAAGCCTGGATCATCTTGGCGTCAGCGTCGGAAATACGCATCTCGCGCGGGGCGGCAGGTTTCAGATCGCTGTCGGCCAGCGGCGGCACCCGCACCACCTGCCCCGCCTCGACGCGGGTATTGGCCTTCACTCGGCCACCGTCCAGCCGCAGCTCGCCCTTGCGGCACATCTTCTCGATGCGGCCCTGGTTCACATGCGGAAACAGCCGCCGCAGCCAGCGGTCGATGCGCTGACCGCTGTCGTCTTCGCTGACGGTAATCATCTGAACGCCGCTCATGCGAACACTCCCCTTGCGGCCATCAGGCCCAGAAACAGCCCGCTGACCGACAGGCCCACGGACAAAGCTACATACAGCGCGGCCTGCCCGAAGGCGCCGCGCTCGATCAGGTTGGCGGTCTCCAGCGAGAACGCCGAGAAGGTGGTGAACCCTCCCAGCAGCCCGGTCATCACCAAGGGGCTTGCCCAAGTCAGGTCCCGCAGCGCCGCCGCCACCACGAACATCCCCATCAGGAAGGATCCGAGGATATTCACCGTCAGGATTGCCACCGGGAAATCGTGATGCCCCAGCAGCCGGATGATGCCCAGCCCGGCCAGATAGCGGCACACCGCCCCGATTGCGCCGCCAAGGGCCACCATGGAAACCGAAGAAATCATCCCCGTCCTGTCGCGCGGGCGGGGTGTATTGTCAAGTTTTCGCCGCCATGCGTTCTTAGCATGGCGCTGAATTAAGTCTCTACAGCTTCACACAGGGCAAACCGAGGTTTAGGAGCACACAATATGGATGCCAAAGCTTACAATCATTGCTGCGCCCTGTTGAGACAAGGCGAACTGGAAAAACTCTCCGAAATCCTTCAGCCACTCGTGGAAACCGGAGATCAAGACGCCCTCTATCTGAATCTTATGTTTTCCCTCGAAGAGAGCGGAGCGGATTTTGACAAGCGCCGGACAGAGGGTTTGAAGGCGCTTGCCCGACTGAAACACAAACGCGCTGTCTTTGACTTGGCATGGCTCTACCGGCACGGCGATGATGGAGTTGAACAGGACGAGCTCAAATTCCTGCAATTACTGACTGCATCAGCCTTCATGGGGGACGAAAGCGCTTCGAAGCTGCTCAAAGCCTATTTAGCTGCAGAGCTGGATTGGGATTGTTTTCCAAAAGAAGCCTAGTTGCCCGCCCTTTCATCTTTCCCCAAATACTCGCGCCGCAGGCAGCGGCTTTGCCCGCAAAGCCGCTTCACTTGTTCCGCTTCAGCCTGAGGTTGGCGAAGTAATCCACGCGCCGCTTCAGTTCGCGCTCGAACCCGCGCTCCACCGGCTGGTACAGCACCGGACGCTTCACCCCGTCGGGGAAGTAGTTCTGGCCGGAAAACCCGTCTTCGGCGTCGTGGTCATAGGCATAGCCGTCGCCATATCCCTGCTCCGACATCAGTTTGGTCGGCGCGTTCAGAATGTGCTTGGGCGGCGGCGCGCTGCCGGTCTGCTTGGCCAGCCGCCGGGCTGCCTTGATGCCGACATAGACGGCGTTGGATTTCGGCGCCAGCGCCAGGTAAACCGCGGCATTGGCCAGCGCCAGCTCGCCCTCCGGGCTGCCAAGCCGCTCATAGGTCTGCCAGGCATTCAGGCACACGGTATTGGCCTGCGGGTCCGCCATGCCGATGTCCTCGGTCGACATCATCGTCAGGCGGCGGGCCAGAAAGCGGGGATCCTCGCCGCCCTCCAGCATCCGCGCCAGCCAGTAGAGTGCTGCATCCGGGTCAGAACCGCGGATGGATTTATGCAGGGCGGAAATGAGGTTGTAATGCTCATCGCCGGACTTGTCGAACTTGGCCGCGCGGCGCATCAGCCGGGCCGACAGCGCCTCGCGTCCCAGCGGCGCCTCCACCTTCCAGGCGGCAACCTGCTCGATCAGGTTCAGCAGCGCCCGGCCGTCGCCGTCGGCCATCTCGTGCAGTGCATCGCGGGCATCGCCCGAGAGCGGCAGGGCGCGGCCCAGCTCCTTCTCGGCGCGCTGGGTCAGGCGCTCCAGATCCCCCAGCGACAGCCGCTCCAGCACCAGCACCTGGCTGCGGCTGAGCACAGCGGCATTGAGTTCGAACGACGGGTTCTCTGTGGTCGCCCCCACCAGAAGGATGGTGCCATCCTCCATATGCGGCAGGAAGCCGTCCTGCTGAGCCTTGTTAAAGCGGTGGATCTCGTCCACGAACAGCAGCGTGCCCTGCCCGTTCTCGCGGCGGATCTTTGCGGCCTCGAACACTTTGCGCAGATCCGGCACACCGGTGAAGATCGCCGATATCTGCACGAAATGCAGGTCGGTCTCCTGCGCCAGCAGCCGGGCGATGGTGGTCTTGCCCACGCCGGGCGGCCCCCAGAAGATCAGCGAGGACAAGGAGCCTGAGGCCAGCATCACGCCCAAGGGCGCCTCCGGCCCCAGCACCTGGCTCTGACCGATCACATCCGCCAGCGACTGCGGCCGAAGCCGGTCGGCCAGCGGCCGGTTCTTGCTCGCCTGCTGCGTGCCGCCTTCCGCGGGCGCCGGGCTGCCGAACAGATCCGCCATCAGGTGCGGAACCGCAGGGTGACATGCTGGCCGCGGCGGTTCAGGTCCAGCTGAACCCAGCGGCCGCTGCTGGCAAGGATATCATAGACATCCCCGGTGCCGGTCACGGGCTGGCCGTTAACCGCCAGCAGCGCATCGCCGGGCTGCACCCCGCCGCGCCCGGCGTACGGCCCGGGATCGGTCACCACCACGCCCTCCGCCGACAGCGGCAGGCCGAGGCGGGCGATGACTTGCGGATTGATCTGCGCCACCGTCAGGCCCGGCAGCGCTGTCCGCTCGTCCAGCTGCACCGGGTTGGCGGGCGGCTGGTCGGGGGCCACGATCATCGGCACCGCGACCACCTCGCGCTCGGTGCCGCGCAGGCGGGTGATTTCGGCACTGCCGCCGAGACCGGAGACCGACATCCGGAACACCATCTCGGAGGGCGAATTCACCACCTCGCCGTCCACGTGGGTGATCACGTCGCCCACCCTGAACCCCGCCTTGGCAAAGGGGCTTTCGCGGTGCAGGTCGGAGATCACCATGCCCTCCGGCAGGGCCATGCCCATGGAAGCAGCCAGATCCGCATCCACCGGCTGCCCGGCCATGCCCGCCCAGGGGCGCTGGAACTCCTCGGCGCCGTTTTGCGCCTGCTCCACGAACTCCCTGACCAGATTGGCGGGAATGGCAAAGCCGATGCCGTTGGAGCCGCCGGAGCGGGACAGGATGCGGGTGTTGATGCCGATCAGGTCGCCATTCACGTCGATCAGCGCGCCGCCGGAATTGCCCGGGTTGATCGGCGCATCGGTCTGAATGTAGTAGCCGAAGCCGTCGCCCGCCCCCATGCCGGTGCGCGCGAGGCCCGAGATGATGCCGCTGCTGACGGTCTGGCCGACCCCGAACGGGTTGCCGATCGCCAGCGCCAGCTCGCCCACCTCGACCTCGTCGCTGTTGCGCAGGTCCAGATACGGCAGGTCCGCGGCCTCCTCCAGCTGCAGGATCGCCAGGTCGCTGGCCTTGTCGCCCAGGATCACCCGCGCATTGTATTCGCGCCGGTCGGCGGTCACCACACGGATCTCGGTGGCGCTGCCGACGACGTGGTAGTTGGAGACCACGATGCCGTCGGCCGACAGGATCACACCGGAGCCCAGCGAGTTCTCCAGCCGGGGCTGCGGCTCGGCGAATCCGCGGAAGAAATCGTCGAAGAACGGATCGTCCATGAACGGCGAGCGGCGGCGCTGCCGCACCTGGCGCACCACCTTGGCATAGATGTTGACCACCGCCGGCGAGGCCTCTTTGACCAGAGGCGCAAATCCCAGCGCAATCTCCGCCTGGCTCTGCGGCACCTTGGTTTCGGCGGCGGCAGGCAGGGTCAGGGACGGCAGGGCAAGACCAATTGCAAGGGCGGTCAGGGCTGGGCGGATCATGGGGGCTCCGTTTGTTGCTGCCCGAAGGATATGCGGAGAGCGCCGCCGGATTGCAAGATGGCTGTGGCCGCAGCGGCAGGCGGAGGGTCGCCGCCCCCCCCCTGGCCGTGCGGCCGGTCCCCTCAAGGCATTCCGGTGCGGAAAGAAGCAAAGGGAGCGCCGGCAGGACGCTCCCTGCGCAAACCTCAGGCCTCTGTTAGGCCCGGCTGCGCCGCAGCCGTGCGGCGTTTGGCAACCGATGCGGCCAGATGCTCCAGCTCCGCCACCGTGTCCTCCCAGCCCAGGCAGCCGTCGGTGACGGATTGGCCGTAGGTGAGCTCCCCCTTGCCCAGGTCCTGGCGGCCCGCCACCAGATGGCTTTCGATCATCACACCGGTGATGCGGGTATCGCCGCCTGCGATCTGGCCAGCCACATCGCGCAGCACCGCGGGCTGCTTCATCGGGTCCTTGCCGCTGTTGGCATGGCTGGCGTCGATCATCACATGGCCGCGGATGCCGTCCTTTTCCGCCAATTTGCAAGCCGCATCGACCGAGGCCGCGTCATAGTTGGTGCCGCCGCCGCCGCGCAGGATCAGATGGCAGTCCGGGTTGCCGCTGGTCGCCGCAATTGCCGCGCGCCCCGACTTGGCCAGCGCCATGAAATGATGCGGATGGGCGGCCGAGCGCACCGCGTCCACCGCGATCTGCACGTTGCCGCGGGTGCCGTTCTTGAACCCGACCGGGCAGCTGAGGCCGGAGGCCATCTCGCGGTGGATCTGGCTTTCGGTGGTGCGGGCGCCGATGGCGGCCCAGGCGACCAGGTCGGAGATGTACTGCGGCACCGCGGTATCGAGGAACTCGGTGCCGACCGGCAGTCCCAGGGCGTTGATGTCCAGGCACAGGCGGCGGGCCAGACCCAGGCCCTCGTTGATGCGGAAGGAGCCGTCGAGGCCGGGATCGTTGATCAGCCCCTTCCAGCCGCTGATGGTGCGGGGTTTTTCGAAATAGACCCGCATCACGATCTCCAGCTCGCCTGCCAGCCGCGCGCGCAGCGGCACCAGGCGCTCGGCGTATTCCATCGCCGCCTTGGGGTCGTGGATCGAACAGGGGCCGACCACTGCGATCACCCGGCCGTCACGGCCGTGCAGCACGTCCTGAATGGCGGTGCGGCTGGCCAGCACGGTATCGGTGGCCGCCGCCGTCGAGGGCAGCTGCGCAGCAAGGTCCTCGGGAGAGATCAGTTCCTGCATGCCGGTGATGCGGAGGTTTTCGGTCTGGGGTGTCATGTTTCAGCTTCCTTGGCGGGAGGCCCTTGGCGCTGCGGCGGATACGAAAAAACCGCCAGCGGGCTGCGGGCGGTTGGTGGTATCCTGGTGCGTTTCCTGTCTGTCTTCAGAACGCGCTGACCCCTCCGTCCGCCATGTGGCGCGGATAAAAGAAATACCAGAATGCGGCATAGCTACGGGTCATGGGCCGGACGCTAGCGGAGATTCGCAGGGCTGTCACCCCGTAAATTGACCGGCGAAACGGCAAAAGGCCCACCCGCGCGGGAGGGCCTTTTGCTTTGTCCTGCGGGCTAGGGTCAGAAATCCTGCCACTGATCCCGGGCGGCATTGCCTTCGGCGGCAGGCACCGCAACCGGCACCGGGCCGGCCTCAGCCTCCCAGTCATCGCCGTCCCAGCTTTCATCGCCGTGGGCGGAGGGCTGTGCCGCCGCCGCGTTGTCTGTCAGCGCCGCAGGTGCGGCGCTGCTGCCGTCCACCTGGAAGCGCGCCACCAGTTCGGCGAGTTTCACGGCATCTGTGTTCAGCATATGGCCCGCCGCGGTGGCTTCCTCCACCATCGCCGCGTTCTGCTGGGTCACCTGATCCAGCTGGGTGACGCCAGTGTTGATCTCATGCAGGCCGGTGGACTGCTCCTCCGCGCCTTCGGCGATCTCCGACACCAGCTGCGAGATATGGCTGACCCGGCCCACGATGGACTGCAGCGCCTGGCCGGCCCGGCCCACCAGATCAACGCCTTGATCCACCTGACGGGAGCTGTCGGAAATCAGCGTCTTGATCTCCATCGCCGCGTCGGAGGAGCGCTGCGCCAGCGCCCGCACCTCGGAGGCCACCACCGCAAAGCCGCGGCCCGCCTCGCCCGCCCGCGCCGCCTCGACGCCCGCGTTCAGCGCCAGCAGGTTGGTCTGGAAGGCAATGTCGTCGATGACGCTGATGATCTGGGAAATCTTGTTGGAGCTTTGCTCGATCCCGCCCATCGCGGCGACCGCATCCTGCACCACCTCGCCGCTGGTTTCGGCTTCCTGGCGGGCTTCGCGCACGGTGTTTTCCACGTTGCGGGCGCCCTCGGCTGCCGATTTCACCGATGCTGTCAGCTCATCAATTGCGGCGGCGGTTTCCTCCAGCGTTGCCGCCTGGCTTTCGGTACGGTGCGACAGGTCGTCAGAGGCCTGGCTGATCTCGGCGGCACCGCTGCGGATGCTGGTGGAGGCCTCGATCACTTGCTGCACGGTGGCGTTCAGATTGTCGATCGAGCCGTTGAAATCGGCGCGCAGCTGTTCGTATTCCTCGGGGAATTCCTCGGCAATGCGGACGGTCAGATCGCCATGGGCCAGGCGCGACAGGCGCTCGCTCAGCTGCCGCACCACGCCGGCCAGTTCCGCGTCCTTGCTCTCGGCCTTCTTCTGTTCGGCCTCCTGCATCCGCACCAGCTCGTCGCGGAACTTCTCCAGCGCGCGGGCCATGTCGCCCACTTCATCGCCGCGGTTCTGGCCGCGAATCTCCACCGCGTTGTTGCCTTCGGCCAGCCCCCGCATCGATGCCACGATGCGGCGGATTCCCGAGGCGATGCCGGAGGCGATCAGCAGCGCCATCCCTGCGCCGATCAGGATCGCGGCCCCGATCGCCGCCGGAATCATCATGCGGGTCCGGGCCGCGATTTCCTCGTTGGCGGCGCGGCGTTCGGCCATCGCCTCTGCTCCGGCGGCCTGCAGGGCGGCCATGGTGGTGCGGAAGCGGTCGAAATACTCCTTGCCCTGCCCCTGGGCGACCAGGTCGGCCATGTCATCCATGGTGGCAGCGCTGCCGATCACCCGGCGCAGCTGCAGCATCGGCACGACCACATCATTGCGCCAGTTGTCGATGATCTTGGCGACGCTGTTCAGCCGGTTCGTCTGCATCAGGTTGTCGGCCAGCGCCAGGCGGAGGTCCGCCAGCACTTCGTTGAAGCGCCCGTTGCCCTCCATGTAGGGATCGAGAAACGCCCGGTCGCCCGCCAGAAGAAAGCCACGCATGCCGGTTTCCATATCCACCGCTGCGGCCAGCAGGTCCTTTGCCCGGCTGATGATCTTGTGGGTCTGCTCCACCGCCTGCAGCGAGGTGTTCAGGTAGTCCGGGTCGGCAATCCCGGCGTTCACCAGCGACATGAAGGTGTTGCGCCGGTTGTTGAGCTCGACTTCCTCCTCCTCGATGACATTGACCATTTCGGCGCGGAACTCTTCGAAGTAGACCCGGCCCTTGGACTGTTTCACCTCGGCCGCCATGTCGTTCATGGTCAGCGCATCGCCGATTTCCCGGCGCAGCGCGATGGCGCCCGCGGCCACGTTTTCCTGCCAGCCGGTCAGGATCTGCTCCGCTTCGTCCAGGGTGGCAAGCATCTCCGCATCGCCTTGCGCAAGGCTGCGCAGGCTGGCAAGCGTTTCGGCGACCCGGGTCTTGCCCTCCTCGAACGGGACCAGGTATTCCTCGCGCCCCGCCAGAAGATAGCCGCGCAGGCCCGCTTCCATGCCCGAGGCAGCCTCTGACAGGGTTTGCGAGCCGGTGAGGATCTCCTGCGTGTGATCCACCGCCCTGGCCGATTGCTCCATCCGGCCCAGGTTGAAGACCGCCAGCACCCCGACCCCAAGCACCAGCAGCAGCGGCAGCACCGCAACCGACACGATCTTCACCTTGGTGCTGAGATTTGCCAGTGAGAACCGCCTGGCTGCGGACGTCTTCTTCTTTGCCATCACATCTGTCCCGGAAATTTCGGATGGCAAAGTTAAGTCAGAAGAAAATTACGATTCCCTTTCGCATGGAAAGTGAATCCGGTCCGCCCGGAACTGCCGCCGCGAAACGAAAAACCCCCGCTCGGGTCGGAGCGGGGGTCAGACAGGTGAACCGGACTGGTTCAGCGCGTCTTATTCGTCTGCTTCAGCAACTGCTTCTTCTGCTTCCAGGCGGGCCTTGTCGGCTGCGCCTTTGGCGGAAACGTCGCGGTCGACGAACTCGATGATGGCCATCGGAGCCATGTCGCCGTAACGGAAGCCGGCCTTCAGAACACGGACATAGCCGCCCTGACGGTCCTTGTAGCGCGGGCCCAGAACCTCGAACAGTTTCGCGACGTCCTTGTCCTCTTTCAGCTTGGAAGCTGCCTGGCGGCGGGCGTGCAGGTCGCCGCGTTTCGCCAGAGTGATCAGTTTTTCAATGATCGGGCGCAGTTCTTTTGCTTTGGGCAGGGTGGTCTTGATCTGCTCGTGCTCGATCAGCGAGCCGGCCATGTTGGAGAACAGGGCCTTGCGGTGCTCATGAGTACGGTTCAGGCGGCGGTAACCACGTGCGTGACGCATTTTTCAATTCCTTATCTTGCGTTTTGCTTTGTCAGGCGGCTGATGCGTGTCAGCCGCTCACCTTGGGGCGGGTGCCCATGTTGTCCCCGGCAGTCCGGGCATTGAAGAGGAGGGCCGGAGCCCTCCTCGAAACCCTTAGAAGCTGTCTTCGAACTTCTTAGCCAGATCTTCGATGTTGTCCGGCGGCCAGTCCTCGACGTCCATGCCAAGGTGCAGGCCCATGCCCGACAGAACCTCTTTGATCTCGTTCAGCGACTTGCGGCCGAAGTTCGGGGTGCGCAGCATCTCCGCTTCGGTCTTCTGGATCAGGTCGCCGATATAGACGATGTTGTCGTTCTTCAGGCAGTTTGCCGAACGGACAGACAGTTCCAGCTCGTCCACTTTCTTCAGCAGAAGCGGGTTGAACTCCAGACCATCGTCCTCGTCCTGGCGGCCAGCCGATTCCGGCTCGTCGAAGTTGACGAAGATCGACAGCTGGTCCTGCAGGATGCGGGCGGCATAGGCCACGGCATCGTCAGGGGAGATGGAGCCGTCGGTTTCCACCTTCATGGTCAGCTTGTCATAGTCCAGCACCTGGCCCTCACGGGTCGGCTGAACGTCATAGGAGACCTTCTTGACCGGCGAGTAGATCGCGTCGATCGGGATCAGGCCGATCGGTGCGTCTTCCGGCTTGTTCTTGTCTGCCGAAACATAGCCCTTGCCGGTGTTCACGGTCAGTTCCATGAACAGGTCGGCGCCGTCGTCCAGGTGGCAGATCACGTGGTCGCGGTTCAGAACCTCGATGCCGGCGGTTTCGGCAATGTCGCCAGCGGTGACGACAGCCGGGCCCTTGGCATTGATCGACAGGCGCTTGGGGCCTTCGACTTCCATGCGCAGGGACACGCCCTTGAGGTTCAGGATGATGTCGGTGACGTCTTCACGGACACCGGCCACGGACGAAAACTCGTGCAGGACGTTGTCGATCTGCACGCTGGTGATGGCCGCGCCTTGCAGCGAGCTCATCAGGACGCGGCGCAGCGCGTTGCCCAGGGTCAGGCCGAAACCGCGTTCCAGCGGTTCTGCGACGACAGTTGCCTGGCGTGCAGGATCGTTGCCCGGCTTCACTTCCAGCTGTGCCGGCTTGATCAGCTCTGCCCAGTTCTTATGGATCATGCGTTCCCTCCATTCCTGTCCCTGCCCCATGTCCGGAAGGCCAAGGACGCCCGAGGTTTAAATGACGCACTGGGGCCCTGCGAATCAAGCGGGGCCCCAGCAAAAAATTCGAATTAGACGCGGCGGCGCTTCGGCGGGCGGCAGCCGTTGTGCGCGATCGGGGTCACATCACGGATCGAAGTGATGTTGAAGCCGACAGCGGCCAGTGCGCGCAGAGCCGATTCACGGCCAGAGCCGGGGCCCTGAACTTCGACTTCCAGGGTCTTCACACCGTGTTCCTGGGCTTTCTTGCCCGCGTCCTCAGCAGCCATCTGAGCCGCGTAAGGAGTGGATTTCCGGGAGCCTTTGAAGCCCATGGTGCCGGCGGACGACCAGGAGATCGCGTTGCCCTGCACATCGGAGATCAGGATCTTGGTGTTGTTGAACGAGGAGTTCACATGAGCAACGCCGGTGGCGATGTTCTTGCGCTCTTTACGCTTAACGCGAGTCTTATCACGTGCCATTGATCAAACCCTCCCTTACTTCTTCTTGCCGGCGATCGGCTTGGCCGGGCCCTTGCGGGTGCGGGCGTTGGTGTGGGTACGCTGACCGCGGACCGGCAGGTTGCGGCGGTGGCGCAGGCCACGGTAGCAGCCCAGGTCCATCAGGCGTTTGATGTTCATGGTCACTTCACGGCGCAGGTCGCCTTCGACGGTGTAGTTGGCGTCGATGTGCTCGCGCACGGCCAGAACTTCAGCGTCGGACAGTTCGTTCACACGACGGGTTGCGTCGATGCCCACGGCTTCGCAGATCGCTTTGGCCGAGGTGTTGCCGATACCGGTGATGTAGGTGAGGGCGATGGGAACCCGCTTTGCAGTCGGGATGTTAACGCCGGCAATACGTGCCACGTGTCACTTTCCTTTTCGTTGCGGTTCCGTAACGCCGGAACCTTTTTTCACAACACTTGACCGTGGCAGTGTGGCCAGAGGGTCCAGCATTTCGAGGTGGTAAGGCAGACAGACGAATCCATCCGCCGGGAATCATTCCCAGAAGGGATGGGGTTGCCTATGTGGAATTGCCGCGGTGGTCAACCCGTGATCTGCGAAAACGCCGCGGCCTGCTCCCCTGCCCCGTCAGCTGCTGCAGGCGAAGAACCGCAGCGGCTCGGGATCGCCCATCCAGATGGATACAATCCCGGGGTCCTCCGGGTCCAGGGCAACGGTGAACAGCTGCGGGAAATACTGCGGCCCCGGCAGCTCGCAGCGGCCGGTGTGGTCGCTCACCCGGTAGCTGCTCCAATCGAGGTGCAGCGCCGGCTGGAAGTCGCAGAAATACTCCATCGAGCTGAAGCCGTTTTCATGCAGGATCAGCCCGCCCTCTCCGGTGTAGTCCGCGATCCCGTCCTGGCTGATCAGCACCCGGTCGCAGGCAGTGGCGTCGTCCAGGTAGAGCTGCTCCGCGGCCAGCGGGCCGGCCAGGGCAGCCGCCGCGGCCAGGGCGGCTGGAGTTTTCAGAAATTGAGTGATCATGGGGTCCCCGCAAAAAGAAAATGCCCCACGCTTCTGCAGCACAGGGCACTTCAAACCGGTAAACGGGCGGCTTATTCGCCCATGATCCAGGCCATGCTCTTGCGCACTTCCTCGATCGAGGCAAGACCGTCGACGCGCTGCAGGTTGCCCTTGGCATAATAGTAGCCGATCAGCGGCGAGGTCTTCTTGTAGTATTCCATCAGGCGGGTCTTGAGGCTGTCCTCATTGTCGTCCGCCCGGCGCTGCACATCGGTGCTGCCGCAGTTGGCGCATTTGCCGTCGGCCGGCCAGGGCTTGGTCTGGTCGTGGTAGACCTCGCCGCAGCCGCCGCAGGTGGAGCGGCCGGTGATGCGGGCGACCAGCGCCTCGTCGTCGACCTGCATCTCGATCACGGCGTCGAGCTTGAGGTCCATCTCGTCGAGCAGCTTAGCCAGCGCGTCGGCCTGGGCCAAGGTGCGCGGGAAGCCGTCGAAGATGAAGCCGCCCTCGGCGCCGCCCTGCAGCTTTTCGCGGATCAGGCCGATCACGATCTGGTCGGTGACCAGCTTGCCCTCGGCCATGATGGCGGCAACCTTTTTGCCCATTTCGGTGCCCGAGGTCTGGGCTTCCCGCAGCATGTCGCCGGTGCTGAGCTGCACCATGCCGCGGGATTCAACCAGGTAACGCGCTTGCGTACCTTTGCCCGCACCAGGCGGGCCAAGGAGAATAATGTTGGTCATCGGCGAGAGGGTCCCCGTTTTGTCCGTTTCTTGTTGCGCCCGCGCAGCTGGCTCTTCTCGATAAGGCCCTCATACTGATGCGCGAGGAGGTGGCTTTGCACCTGCTGAATGGTGTCCATGGTGACGGATACCACAATCAGAACGGACGTGCCGCCGAAATATACCGGGATGGCGAATTGGCCGCGGAGGACCTCCGGCAGCAGGCAGACCAGCGCCAAGTAGCCGGAGCCCAGAACCAGGATGCGGTTGACCACATACTCGATGTATTCGGCGGTCTTCTTGCCCGGGCGGATGCCGGGGACAAAGCCGTTCTGGTTCTTCAGGTTGTTCGCCACGTCCTCCGGCTTGAAGGAGACGTTGAAGGTGTAGAAATAGGCAAAGAACACGATCATCGCGACGAAGAACAGCAGGTACAGCGGCTGGCCGGGGCCGAAGTTCGCCAGCAGCCAGGACATCACCGGACCGGTTGCCGCGCCCGAGGAGAACGCCGAGATGGTGGTCGGCAGCAGCAGCAGCGAGGAGGCGAAGATCGCCGGGATCACGCCCGCCGGGTTCACCTTGACCGGCAGATGCGAGGAGCCGCCGTCATAGACCTTCATGCCGACCTGGCGGCGCGGGTACTGGATGTGGATCTTGCGCAGCGCCCGCTCCATGAACACCACGAACATGATCACCGCGATCACCATGACGATCACGCCGATGATCACCGCCGGGCTGATCGCGCCGGAGCGGCCGGAGGCGAAGAACTGCGCGATGGCGGCCGGAACCTCGGCGATGATGCCGACGAAGATGATCAGCGAAATGCCGTTGCCGATGCCGCGCTGGGTGATCTGCTCGCCCAGCCACATCAGGAACATGGTGCCGCCGACCAAGGTGATCATGCAGGCCATGCGGAAATACATGCCCGGATCGGTCGCCAGGTCGCCCTGCTCCAGCGATACGGCAAGGCCGTAGGCCTGCGCAGTCGCCAGCGCCACGGTGCCATAGCGGGTATATTGGTTGATCTTCTTGCGGCCCTGCTCGCCCTCTTTCTTGAGCTGCTCAAGCGAAGGCACCATCGAGGTCAGAAGCTGAACGATAATGGAGGCGGAAATGTAGGGCATGATGCCGAGGGCAAAAATCCCCATGCGGCCGAGCGCGCCGCCGGTGAACATCGACACCATGCCGCCGATGCCCTGGCCGGCCTGCTCCATGAACTGGCGCAGGGCGGCTGCGTCGATTCCCGGAACCGGAATGAAGGTGCCCAGGCGGTAGACAATCAAAAGGCCGATGGTGAACAGGATGCGGTTGCGCAGATCCGTGGCCTTGCCAAGGGCAGCCCAGCTGGTGTTCGCCGCCATTTGTTCTGCTGCTGATACCATGAAAAGGTCTCTTCTTTAGCGAAACGCCGCCCGGAACCGTTTTCCGGCTCGGGCGGCGTTCTAGGAAAACTCGGAGACTATGTAAGCGGCATTGGCGCCGCTCACAAGCCGTTACTCTGCGGCGGCGGGGGCTGCCACAGTCAGAGTGCCGCCAGCTTTTGCCACGGCGTCAACAGCAGCAGCGGATGCGCCGGTGACTGCGATGGTTGCTTTGGCGGTGATTTCGCCTTTGGCCAGGATGCGGACGCCGTCCAGTTTGCGGCGGACCAGGCCGGAGGCAACCAGCGAATCCTCGGTGATGGAAGCTGCATCCAGCTTGCCTGCGTCGATGAACTTCTGGATCAGGCCCAGGTTCACAACGGCGTATGCCTTGCGGTTCGGCTTGTTGAAGCCGCGCTTGGGCAGACGCTGGTACAAGGGCATCTGGCCGCCTTCGTAGCCGTTGATCGAGACACCCGAACGGGATTTCTGGCCTTTGATGCCGCGGCCGCCCATTTTGCCTTTGCCGGAACCCGGGCCACGGGCCACACGGGTGCGTTTCTTGGCGGCGCCTGCATTGTCGCGCAGTTCGTGAAGTTTCATGTCGCTTCTCCTTGCCGGATGCGGGCCCCGAAGCGTGATGGCCCGAACACGGCGTTTCTTGATTGGTGATTCCGTGGCGCAGAACGCCACCGGGTGCCTATAGACGGGATGGGGAGTGGGATCAAGGTCTCTTCATCGCCGGGACGCGGCCGACCTTAAACATCTCTGATGTAAGGGGGCAAATCCAATGCCTGAATACCGGCCAAAATCGGTTCACAGTAAATTTTTGGAAGGGCTGCATATGTCTTTTCGCCAAGGTTCTCCAAGCGAAAATCCATGTAGTCCATGAACTCATAAACTAGGTCATCAATCAGCAAGATCGCAGTCGAGACGGCAAAGGGTTCAGGGTTGTGTTCCTCATAGCAGTGCGAGCATAGTTCAATGGCTTCCTGCGGGTACCAACTCATGTTTACTCGCGCCTTGAATTCACAATCATACAGATTGATTAATTCCAACATTGCATCGAAATGCTTCTGGTGCCCCTTAGCGTCAACATAGCTATCATGGCGGGCAATTTCCCAAAGCGCTTCATGGGAGGCCGAGCGTACAAGGGCTTTCAAATCTGCAATAGCTTTGTCCTTGCTCATCAATCACACCGCTACTCAAATACTTGACCGGGAAACTCGCACACTGAATGCGCCCCGCCAAGGCCCCTGCCCTGCCGGTTGCTCTCTGTACCCACTGCCTCTCTGTTTCCGTTCCGCTGCTGACCGTCCGTTAAAGGGTGGCGGCGCCGCCGGGGTGGAGATGGGATGAGCATAGCCCATGCGAAAACGCGTCTTGCGCGCTCCGGGTGCCAGACCGGAGCCCTGTTCCAGGTGCCGGGGGTGTCAGGCCCGGCGGGTGATCATGACCGGGAATGATCCTGCAACAGACCGGTTAAAACGCCGTAGGCGGTGCGTACGGTGGGTGCGCAACGGGCTGGCGACCCCGGTTTTGAAGATCACGGAGGGCAGTGCCCGAACCGAGGGGTGGGCGAGGAGCGCCCGCCCGTTTTGCCGGAGGCAAACCTTCGGTTTGACACGGGCGGTTCGGGCGCTGCCCGGCCTGCCGGCCGGGCGGGGCGCTGAACCTGAAAACAAAAACGCCCCCGCCGGAGTGGCGGGGGCGCTTTGGGGCCGGGCTGTTGGAGAGGGAGGAGGATCCGTCAGCCGGCCGGGGAGATCACTTGCCGTAGACGTGCTCGCGGGCGGCGCCGGGGATGGCGCAGCGGCTGAGGCCGATGTCGGCCAGATCGCGGGCCGAGAGGGCGCGCAGAGCGTGCACGGTCTGCCGGTATTCGCGGCGCCGCTGCCAGTTCCGGTACAGGCCGGAGGCCACGCTCAGGAAACGGGTGAAAAGACCGGCGGAGACCGGTGCGGAAAGAGTTGAATAAGCCATTGTTCTTGTTCCTTCGCTGCGCTGCCGGAACGTGCTTCCGGCGCGTCGCTTGATCTGTTCGTCTGAGGTGAACGGGAGATAAGGATGGCCCGGCGGAGGTGCAACGGGCGCTTTGGTCTGGCGGCTATGCCGGGCACGCATAGCACAAACGCGTGAGGGATCTTGAAAGCCGGCAAAAGAAAACGCCCCCGCCCCGGAGGGGCAGAGGCGCTTTGGCCCGGGCATGGAGAGGAGGAGGAGAGGAGCGCCCGGGAAAAGGAATTTTTTAGCCGTAGACGTGCTGGCGCGCGATGTCGGCGATATCGCTGCGGCGGACGCCGATGTCGGACAGCTCGTGGTCGCTCAGCGCGTCCAGCTCGTTGTAGGTGCGCTGGAATTCACGGGCTTTTGCCCAGGAGTCGATCAGCCCGTCAACGGTTGCGCGGATGCGCGCGGTCAGGCTGTGGCTGGACTGGGCGGTGGAGATAACATGTGCCATGGTTAAGATCCTTGTCTGCGGCGGTCCGGGCCTATTCCCGGTGCTTGGTGTTTGGTCGCTTGCTGTGGCACCGAGATAGGACCGGGAGGCGATTCCAACAACTGACGCAACCGGCAAGCCGATATGCGCGCGTTGCAAGGGGTGTTGACGCTTGCCCACCCGCCCTTTCCGGCTCATTCCTTCGCAATCGTTGGGCGTGGCCGCATTCCGCGCACGACCACTTCACGGCTTCCCTTTCAGGCCGCGGGACGCTGGACCGCTCTGAGCAGCGACATGGCCCCCCAAAGCAGGAAGACCGGCAAGACCAGCATGCGGAGCGTGAGGATGCCGATGAGTGTCAGAGATGCGCGCAAAATTGCGTCCGCCTCCTCCACAAAGACCTGCGCCGCCTCCAGGTACCGGCCGCTTTGCTCAAAGACGCCGCTTATGCCATCGCTGACGCCGGTGATCTGGCCGCTCAGCCATTCCAATACCCCGGCCTCGCCTTCCTCGCTCCGGGCCGCCTCCGCCGTGTCTTCCTCCTCTGCCCCGATGAGAATTTTCGCCTGCTGCGCAACGCCCTCAAGCTCAGCCATCGCTGTGCTCATCCGGGCTTCGGTGGCGCGCTCTCCGGCCCAAACGCCGAGGGCGAAGACCAGAGGCATGGCAAGACCGACTGCAAAGCCGAAGGCGATCCCCCTGTTGCAGAGCTGTTCTACCGGTCCGGCGAAAAAGGGATGAAGGCCAGCGGAAGTCCGGCCCAACATGCCGGCTCCTAGAATAATGAGCCCGATGGAAACCACAGGCGACAATCCCACCGTGGCGAGTGCGGCCCCTGCCGCGACGATGAAGACAGCATCGGCCACGCGTTCCACCGTGTCGTCGACAGGTTCCAGTATCTTCAGCGGCTGGAGGCTGGCCTGCCCGACGACCGACGCGCCCACCTCGATCTCCTGTGCGGTGGACAGCGCGGCATTGATCGCCCGCAGCGAGACGTAAACGGCCACAGAGGACGTTGCGATATCTTCGGCAGTCCGCTCCGCCGCAGAAACAAGGGGGTTCCACTCGCTGCGCCCGAAGAGACCGAAGACCCCGGCGCAAAGAAGAACGAGGCCGGTAATGGCCCAGAGCGCCGATTTGGCTCCTGTTCTCACGGGATCGCGGGCCGGATGGGTCATTTCTGTTTCACTGCTGCTGGCTGGAAGGTCGTGCACACGCATACCACGCTATGGCTGCGGCACAACACTTCTGCGCCTTCCGGAAGCCACCCGGCCCTGATTGCGGTTTCTTCCGCACAACGAAAAACGCCCCCGGCTTCCCGGAGGCGTTTTCCAATGTCAGTGCTCGAAAAGGGGCTTAGCCGCGCTCTTCGATGATCTGAACCAGGTGCGGGATCGAGTTGACCATGCCGCGGACCGAAGGAGTGTCCTCCAGCTCACGGGTCTTGTGCATCTTGTTCAGGCCCAGGCCAACCAGGGTTGCGCGCTGTTTGGCGGGGCGGCGGATCGGCGAGCCGATCTGCTTGACGACGATGGTTTTTGCCATGTCTCTCTACTCCTTACGCTTCAGCTTCGGCAGCTGCCGGTGCGTCGTCCCGCTTGGGCAGGATGTCGGCGACCTTTTTGCCGCGGCGCTGAGCCACCGAACGCGGGCTCTGCTCTTTCTGCAGGCCGTTCAGGGTGGCGCGGATCATGTTGTAGGGGTTCTGCGAACCGATCGACTTGGAGACCACGTCCTTGATGCCCAGCATCTCGAACACGGCACGCATCGGGCCGCCCGCGATGATACCGGTACCTTCCGGTGCGGTCCGCATCACAACTTTGCCTGCGCCGTGGCGGCCGGACATGTCGTGGTGCAGGGTGCGGCCTTCTTTCAGCGGCACGCGGATCATCTGGCGTTTCGCCTGCTCGGTCGCCTTGCGGATCGCCTCGGGCACTTCTTTCGCCTTGCCCTTGCCAAAGCCGACGCGGCCTTTCTGGTCGCCAACGACAACCAGGGCTGCGAAGCCAAAGCGCTTACCGCCTTTTACGGTTTTCGACACGCGGTTGATCGCGACCAGGCGATCTGCAAATTCCGGTGCCTCTTCACGCTCGCGGCGGGGGCCGCGGCGGTTTTCACGTTCTGCCATCAGGCATTCCTTTCATAGGGCGCCAGGCGCCTGTTCTATCAATCCTTGGTGAACCCGGAACGGGTCCGGGTTCCCGGATCATCGGGGCGGCCCCAAGAGGCCGCCCGCATGGGATTAGATCTTCAGGCCGCCTTCACGCGCAGCGTCGGCCAGAGCCTTCACCTTGCCGTGGAACAGGAAGCCGCCGCGGTCGAAGTAGGCTTCGGTCACGCCAGCCGCTTTTGCGCGCTCGGCGATCGCTGCACCAACTTTGGACGCTGCGTCGATGTTGTTCTTGCCGACAACACCGAGATCTTTTTCCAGGGTCGACGCCGCTGCCAGGGTCACGCCGCGCAGGTCGTCGATCAGCTGAACAGAGATGTTCTTGTTCGAACGGTGCACGGACAGACGCGGACGGCCTGCGTTCACTTTGCGAAGCTTGTTCCGGACGCGCAGCCGGCGCTTCAGAAACAGGGTACGTTTGCTGTTTGCCATTTTGCTGGTCCTTACTTCTTCTTGCCTTCCTTGCGGAAGATGAACTCGCCCTTGTAGCGGATGCCCTTGCCTTTGTACGGCTCGGGACGGCGCCAGTCGCGGATTTTCGCCGCCACTTCGCCCACCTGCTGCTGGTCGATACCTTCCACAACGATTTCAGTCTGCTTCGGTGCGGTGATGGTGATGCCATCGGGTGCAACGAAGTCGACGTCGTGGCTGTAGCCCAGGTTCAGCTTCAGGGTGTTGCCCTGCATCTGAGCCCGGTAACCCACACCCTGGATCTCCAGCTCTTTCTTGAAGCCCTGGGTCACGCCGGTCACGAGGTTGGCCACCTGAGTGCGGGACATGCCCCACTGCTGACGGGCACGCTTGGACTTGCCGCGCGGCTCGATGGTGACAACGTTGTCGTTCACGGAGAGGGTGACGTCGTCGGTTGCGGTGAAGGTGCGGGCGCCTTTCGGGCCTTTCACTTCGATGGTCTGGCCGGACACAGAGGCGGAGACGCCGCTGGGCAGTTCGACCGGTTTCTTACCAATACGGGACATTGCGAGGCCTCCTTAGAAGACGGTGCAAAGCACTTCGCCGCCAACGTTGGCTGCGCGTGCGTTTGCGTCCGACATCACACCCTTGGGGGTGGAGACAATCGACACGCCCAGGCCCTGACGGACCGACGGGATGTCATTGACGCCCATGTAAACGCGGCGGCCGGGCTTGGAGACCCGCTTGAGCTCGCGAATGACAGGTTCGCCGTCGAAGTACTTGAGGCTGATTTCGATGGCCGGGTGGCCATTTTCACCAGTCATCTTCTCATAACCGCGGATGTAGCCCTCGTCTGCCAGCACGTCCAGCACCCATGCCCGCAGCTTGGAGGCCGGGGTCATGACGGTGGATTTGCCGCGCATCTGAGAGTTACGGATACGGGTGAGCATATCGCCGATAGGATCGTTCATATCAGTCTCTCCCTTACCAGCTCGATTTCACCAGGCCGGGGATCTGACCAGCAGAACCCAGCTCGCGCAGCGCAATACGGCTGACCTTCAACTTACGGTAGTAAGCGTGCGGACGGCCGGTGAGCTGGCAACGGTTGTGAAGACGGGTTGCCGACGAGTTACGCGGCAGTTTCGCCAGTTTCAGACGCGCCTTGAAGCGCTCTTCCATCGGGCGGGATTCGTCGTTTGCGATTTCTTTCAGCTCGGCACGCTTTGCGGCGTATTTTGCCACCAGGCGCTCGCGCTTCTTCTCGCGTTCGATCATGCTTTTCTTAGCCATGGTCTCTATCCTTCCCGCGCTTAGCTGTTGAAGGGCATGTTGAAAGCTTTCAACAGCGCCTTTGCTTCCGCGTCGGTTTTCGCGGTGGTGGCGATCACGATGTCCATGCCCCAGGCTTCGTCGATCTTGTCGAAATCGATTTCCGGGAACACGATGTGCTCTTTCAGGCCCATGGCATAGTTGCCGCGGCCGTCGAAGGAGGTGCCCGAAACGCCGCGGAAGTCGCGGATACGGGGCATCGCAATGGTGATCAGACGGTCGAGGAATTCGTACATCCGGTCACCGCGCAGGGTCACCTTGGCGCCCATCGGCATGCCTTCGCGAACGCGGAAGCCGGCGATGGAGTTCTTTGCCACGGTGGTCAGAGCCTTCTGGCCCGCAATCGCGGTCAGGTCGGCCTGGGCGGATTTGGCTTTCTTGCTGTCTTTGACAGCAGCACGGCCGCAGCCGATATTCAGAACGATTTTCTCCAGCTTGGGGAGCATCATGTCGTTCTTGTAGCCGAACTCTTCTTTCAGGGCGCCACGGATGGTGTCCTTGTAGAGAGTTTTCAGGCGCGGGGTGTAGGTTGCAGCGTCAAGCATCAGACAGTCTCCCCGGTGGTCTTGGCGAAGCGCACCTTCTTGCCGTCTTCCTCGCGGAAGCCGACGCGGGTTGCTTTGCCGTTGCTGTCCAGCAGTGCCAGGTTCGACAGGTCGATCGGCAGTGCCTTGGGCAGACGGCCGCCCTGGCTGTTTTGAGTCTGGCGGGTGTGGCGGATTGCCATGTTCACGCCTTCGACGACGGCTTTGCCGGCTTTCGGGTCAACGGAAGCAATGGTGCCTTCCTTGCCCTTATCGCGGCCTGCCAGCACGACGACCTTGTCGCCTTTACGGAGTTTCGCAGCCATAATTACAGCACCTCCGGAGCCAGCGAGATGATCTTCATGAAGTTCTTCGCGCGCAGTTCACGAACAACCGGGCCAAAGATACGGGTACCGACCGGCTCGTTGTTGTTGTTCAGGATGACAGCTGCGTTCCGGTCAAAACGGATCGCGGTGCCGTCTTCGCGGCGGACTTCTTTGGCGGTGCGCACGACAACGGCCTTACGGACGTCGCCTTTTTTCACGCGGCCGCGCGGGATGGCTTCTTTAACCGAGACGACGATGATGTCGCCAACGGAAGCGTATTTACGCTTGGAGCCACCCAGAACCTTGATGCACTGAACTCGGCGGGCGCCGGAGTTGTCAGCAACATCCAGATTTGTTTGCATCTGGATCATGTGGTTTCTCCCGACCTATGGGGCAGCGATGCGTGCTGGTATCCCCCAGGGTTTCGACTGACTGTTAAGTCTAGCCGCCAGGAGTCTCGGATGAGACTCTTAGGCTTCCAGAACTTCCCAGCGTTTCGTTTTCGATTTCGGCGCGCACTCGATGATGCGTACGGAATCGCCGACCTTGAAAGCGTTCTTTTCATCGTGAGCCCGGTATTTCTTGGACTTACGGATGGTTTTCTTCAGAACCGGGTGCGTGAAGCGGCGTTCAACCGAGACGGTGACGGTCTGGGCGTTTGCGTCGCTGGTCACAACGCCTTGCAGGATACGTTTGGGCATTGTGTCGCTCCTTATTCGGCTGCTGCTGCAGCTTTTTCGTTCAGGATGGTCTTGACGCGGGCAGCGTTGCGGCGGGCCGCTTTGATGCCGGAGGTCGATTCCAACTGACCGGTTGCCTGCTGAAAGCGCAGGTTGAAGCTCTCTTTTTTCAGGGATGCGAGCATGTCGCGGAGTTCATCCACGGTCTTCTCGCGCAGATCATTGGCGTTCATCGCCTTTGTTCCTTGTCCAAAGCACCAGAAGGCCCCGAGGGTCACCTTGTTACCTGGTGGGTTATGTCAACCGCCCGGATCGGGCAGCAAAAAAGAATCACCTGCCCCTGATCCATGCCGGACCGGGCGCAAGCGATGGGTCCCTATAGAGGACAAGGAGTTCAGGGGCAAGGGAAAGATTGGGCCGCCCGCCGCAGGCGGTCAGATGATCTCATCCTCGTCGAACATCGCGGCGCCGTCCAGCTGGGCGTTCAGGCTTTCGATGCGGCTTTCGGCTTCCTCCGGCGTCGCCACTTTGGCGATGTGGAACAGCGCGTCGCCCTCGTTGACGATCGGCATGTTGGCACGGCCGATGATCAGGCCCGCCATGCTGGCGCGCAGCTCTTCCTCCTTCTCGCCGAAGGGGTCGGAGACAAAGCCGAGCACATCGCCTTCCTCCACCATCTCGCCGGTGCTTTTGTAGGCGCGCAGCAGCCCGCCGGCGGGGGCGCGCTCCCAGCTGCTGTCGCTGGCCTTGACCGGCACCGCCTCGGCCAGCGGCACGCCGTCTTCTGGGATCATGCCGAGCGCATGCATCACCCGCAGGATGCCGGCCACGCCGACGCGGGCGGACTGCTCGTCGAACCGCAGCCCCTCCCCCGCCTCATAGAGCAGGATATCGACGCCGGCCTTCTGCGCCTCCTTGCGCAGGGAGCCGTCGCGCAGGCCCGAGCGGATTACCACCGGCGCGCCGAAGGCATCGGCATAGGCCAGCGTGTCCTTGGCCTTTGGCGACACCCGGATCTGCGGCATGTTGGTGCGGTGGATGGCGGCAGAATGCAGGTCGATGCCCAGATCGCAGCGCGCCACCACCTCCGTCATGAACAGATGCGCCAGGCGGCTGGCGAGCGAGCCGCCCTCGCTGCCGGGGAAGGAGCGGTTCAGGTCGCGCCGGTCCGGCAGGTAGCGGGAGTGGTTGAGGAAGCCGAAGGTGTTGACGATCGGCACCACGATCAGCGTGCCCTTGAGCCGCGAGAACTGGCGGCTGCGGAGCAGGCGGCGGGCGATTTCCACCCCGATCACCTCGTCACCGTGGATGGCGGCGGAGACAAACAGCGCCGGGCCGTCCTCCGCGCCGTGGATGACATGGGCGGACATGGTGACCGGCGTGTGGTCCGACAGCACGCTGACCGGCAGATCCACCGTGCGGCGGGTGCCGGGCGGAATGAGGAAGCCGCCGATTTCGAAAGAAGGACGCCGCGTCATGAAAACCTCCCGCAGAGCTGTTCCCGGAGGCTAAGCAGCTTTTCGAGTTTTTACAATTGCGTCGAAGTCAAACCGCTAGCTCAATTGCCGCACCTTGTCAGGATGGTTTCCAAATGCCATCCGTCCGGAAGCTAGGGGAGCCGTAGGCGTGTCTCACCGCGTTCTATCATCATAGCACCGCGGAATGTTCTGAAACGCTGGATGTCTCCAATGGCAACTTCGCCGCAAGTCCCCCGCTTATCCACTGCCAGAAACCGCCGGGTGGGTATCACATAGGCGGATAAGCGGAAGGCCCTGTGAATACACAGCCAGATCACCGAAGCAACCGGTGCACAAAAAGCAATAATCACAACTTCGGTGAGCGCGTGTACAGACTGCACAAGCTGCTCATCCTCACAGAGTTTGGCCGGCGCATGATCGTACTGAGGCGAAGCACCCTGGGATGGCAGGCGACATAGAAACGCTGATCAGCCCCACTTGTAGTTGAAGCTGACCGAGATCCGCTCCTCCTCGGCCATGTTCATCGGCACCTCGTGGCGGATGAAGCTTTCCCACAGCAGCACGTCGCCCACGCTGGGCGACTGGTAAACAAAGGTCTTCAGCTCCTGGCGGCAGTCCTTCACGCGCGGCGGGTGCGCCATCATCATCGCGTGGCGCGGGTCCTCCAGCTTGAGCGCCGAGGCGCCTTGAGGCATCGACACATAGGTGGTGCCGGAAATCACCGAATGCGGGTGGATGTGGCTGGCATGGGTGCCGCCCTCGGGCAGGATGTTGATCCACAGATCCTCCAGCACCAGCGCGCGGCCGTCCAGGTCCAGCTCCAGATCCCCGGCAAAGGCCGCGACGTGCCGGTCCAGCGATTTCACCAGATCGGCGAAGATCGGGAACCGCCAGGGCAGATCGGTGAGCGACGCGTAGGAGGTGTAGCCGGGATAACCGTTCTCCTCGCACCAGTCCTGGCCGGCATCGTCGTCGCCGGCGATGACAAGGCAGGAGTTTTCCAGTTCCTGCGCGTCAACCTTGGGTCCGAATTCGGACAGCTGCGCGCGGTAGAGGCGGGTCACGAAGAGCGATTCAATCTGGGCCATGGCGCCGTGATAGCGCAGCCCGCCGGCATTGGCGAGATGCATCCGGCCGCAGCAGAAGGCTTCCTGTCAGCCCCACAGGCTGCCGGGAAGCCGCCGCCCGGGCCCCGGCCAATACCCCCCCCCCTGCCCTGTCAGCCCTCGACCACGGAAATCGGGCAATCGCGGTGCGCATTGGGCATACCCACGTGATGCGGGTTCTGAACCAGATACCAGACCGGCGCATACCCGGGCGCCTGGGTGCGCGAATAGGTGCAGCCGTCCGGCGACGTCCAATGCGCGGCCCTGCCGTCGCGGGACACGCTCTCCTGCGAAATAAAACTGTTCACCATTTCCCGTTTCGCCACAGGGTTCCGGTAATTCGTGGCAGGGCCGAACATTTGCGACAGGTCGTTGCGGTCAAATTCCATCGCTCCGCAGGCTGAGAGGCCCAGGCACAGGGTTGCGGGAACAATCATCCGTTTCATCGGCAGTCCTCGTACTCGCTTCACACAAACCGCCCCGGCCAGCGTCAGCAGCACCTCCACCATGAGAGGAGCGATCCAGGCCCGAGCAACCTGAAGATTAGAGTGGGAACAAATGCTGTACATCATATTAACGTCAGGAAATCGCCTAAAAAGCGAAGCAATTCGCTGCCCCCACCGGCCCTGAGACACAGCACTCGCCGGGCGGGCAACCTTGCGGTAAAGGCCGCCGCGCTCCTGCCCCGGCTTACCGCAAGTTAACACCCGTTGTGCAGAATGCCTCCGGACCGCACTTCAGAAGGCGTTGGAACATTGCATACCATCTACGAAGACGAGCTCCTGCGGGTTGAAGCCCTGAAACCGCAGCCGGCGCCCGAAGGCGGCACTGCGCTGCTATCCTTTCCAGGCATCGGCCAGAAGACGGAGCTGGTTGAAGCGCAGAAGCCCGAGTTTGCCGGCACCGGGCGCGGCTTCGCCAATGCCGTCTTTTGCTATGACAAGACCCGCTCCTGGGGAAACCGGCTGGATTGGGACGTGCTGACCAGCGCTGTCAGGAAGGCGGCTGGCGGCTGCACGCTGTATTCAATTGGCAACAGCATGGGCGGGTATCTGGCTATCGCCGCAAGCGCCTACCTGCCCATCACCCGGTCAATTTCCTTCGTGCCGCAATTCACCGTCGATCCGGATGCCGAGCCGCATGACAGGCGCTGGCGGATGTACTCCAAGACGATCAAAGGCTTTCCGATGAAACCGGCCTCATACTATTTCGTGCCGGAGACCGAGTATTTCATTTTCTCCAGCGGGAAGGGGATGGATGGCAAGCATGCGCAATTGTTTCCGAAGGCCCCCAACATTCACCACTGGGTTTTCCCCGGCGCGGGGCACGGCCTGGCAGCGGCCCTCAAAGAACAGGGCGAACTGGACCGCTGCATTCAAAGCTGTTTCGCCGGGGATACCGGCTTAGCCTTCCCGCAAGATACCCAGCGGCTGAGCCCCGGCGGGGAGGCGGTGCAACTCCCCCCGGCCGCCGCCCTGACCCCGACCGGCAATGGAGCCGCTGCACTCCCGGCTTGACCCGCGCCACCCCGTCAGCACGAAAAAGCCCCCGCCGGTTTCCCGGCGGGGGCTTCTGACTTTCAGATCCGGCAGTGATTACCAGTCTTCGCGGACCACGACGCGGGTCTTGACCGGCAGCTTCATCGCCGCCAGGCGCAGGGCCTCGCGGGCGATTTCATCGCTGACGCCGTCGATCTCGAACATCACACGGCCAGGCTTAACCTTGGCTGCCCAGTAGTCCACGGAGCCTTTACCTTTACCCATACGGACTTCGGTCGGCTTCGAGGTCACCGGAGTGTCCGGGAAGATACGGATCCAAACACGGCCCTGGCGCTTCATGTGGCGGGTCATGGCACGGCGGGCAGCTTCGATCTGGCGTGCAGTCACACGCTCAGGCTGGGTCGCCTTCAGGCCATATGTGCCGAAGTTCAGGTCGGAACCGCCTTTTGCCAGGCCGTGGATCCGGCCCTTGTGCATCTTGCGGAATTTAGTGCGCTTTGGCTGAAGCATCTCAAATCCTCCTTAGCGACGGCCGCCACCAGCACCACGGGGTGCAGGGCCGTCCTGGATTTCTTGTGCTTTACGGTCACGCGCCGAAGGATCGTGCTCCATGATCTCGCCTTTGAAGATCCAGACCTTGATCCCGATGATCCCGTAGGGGGTCATCGCTTCGGAATGTGCGTAATCGATGTCGGCACGCAGGGTGTGCAGCGGCACGCGGCCCTCACGGTACCATTCGGTACGCGCGATTTCCGCACCGCCCAGACGGCCAGCGACGTTCACCCGGATACCCAGGGCGCCCATGCGCATGGCGTTCTGCACGGCCCGTTTCATGGCACGGCGGAAGGACACACGGCGCTCCAGCTGCTGAGCGATGGACTCGCCGACCAGCTGAGCGTCCAGTTCCGGCTTGCGCACTTCAACGATGTTGAGGTGCAGCTCGGAGTCGGTCATCTTGGCAATTTTCTTGCGCAGGACTTCGATGTCCGCGCCTTTCTTGCCGATGATGACGCCCGGACGGGCAGTGTGAATGGTCACGCGGCATTTCTTGTGCGGGCGCTCGATGATGACGCGCGCGATGCCAGCCTGCTTGCATTCTTCCTTGATGAACTCGCGGATTTTCAGGTCCTCGAGCAGCAGATCACCGTAGTCTTTGGTGTCGGCGTACCAGCGGCTGTCCCAGGTGCGGTTGACCTGAAGGCGCATGCCGATCGGATTGACTTTCTGACCCATTAGGCTTGCTCCTCAACTTGACGCACCTTGATGGTGATCTCCGCGAACGGCTTCAGGATTTTGCCGAACCGGCCGCGGGCACGCGGACGGCCGCGCTTCATGGTCAGGTTCTTGCCAACCCATGCCTCGGCGACGATCAGCTCATCGACGTCCAGGTTGTGGTTGTTTTCAGCATTCGCGATGGCGGACTGAAGGCATTTCTTCACGTCCTGGGCGATCCGCTTGTTGGAGAAAGTCAGGTCGGTCAGGGCCTTCTCAACTTTCTTGCCGCGGATCATCTGAGCCACCAGGTTCAGTTTCTGCGGGGAGGTACGGAGCATGCGCAGTTTTGCCATTGCTTCGTTGTCTGCCACGCGGCGGGGGTTCTTTTCCTTGCCCATGACTTACTTCCGCTTCGCTTTTTTGTCTGCGGCGTGGCCATAATAGGTGCGGGTCGGCGAGTATTCACCGAACTTCTGACCGATCATGTCTTCCGAGACGTTGACGGGGATATGCTTCTGGCCGTTGTACACACCAAAGGTCAGGCCGACGAATTGCGGCAGGATGGTGGAACGGCGCGACCAGATCTTGATCACTTCATTGCGGCCCGATTCACGCGCTGCTTCGGCCTTTTTCAGGACGTAAGCATCAACGAAGGGGCCCTTCCATACGGAACGTGCCATGGATTAGCGGCCTTTCTTCTTGGCGTGGCGCGAGCGAACGATGAGCTTCTGCGACGCCTTGTTTTTGTTGCGGGTCCGTTTGCCCTTGGTCGGTTTGCCCCAGGGGGTCACCGGGTGGCGGCCACCGGAGGTCCGGCCTTCACCACCGCCGTGGGGGTGGTCGATCGGGTTCATGACGACACCACGCACGGAAGGACGCTTGCCCTTGTGGCGCATACGGCCGGCTTTACCGAAGTTCTGGTTCGAGTTGTCCGGGTTCGACACGGCACCGACGGTGGCCATGCATTCCTGGCGGACCAGGCGCAGTTCGCCCGAGGACAGGCGGATCTGAGCGTAACCGCCGTCACGGCCAACGAACTGAGCGTAGGTACCGGCTGCACGGGCGATCTGGCCGCCTTTGCCGGGCTTCATTTCGATGTTGTGAACGATGGTACCGATCGGCATGCCCGAGAACGGCATTGCGTTGCCCGGCTTGATGTCGGCTTTTGCAGACGCGACGACCTTGTCGCCGACAGCCAGACGCTGCGGCGCCAGGATGTAGGCTTGCTCGCCGTCTTCGTATTTGATCAGCGCGATGAATGCGGTCCGGTTCGGGTCGTATTCGATCCGCTCAACGGTGGCCGCTACATCAAATTTGTTCCGTTTGAAGTCAACGATCCGGTAGAGGCGCTTTGCGCCGCCGCCACGGCGGCGTGCAGTGATCCGTCCGGTGTTGTTCCGGCCGCCCGATTTGGTCAGACCCTCAGTGAGAGATTTGACCGGACGCCCTTTCCAAAGCTCCGAACGGTCGATCAGAACCAGCCCACGCTGGCCCGGCGTCGTCGGTTTATACGACTTGAGTGCCATGCTTTCTGTCTTCCGTTTAGCGTGCCAGGCCTTAGGTTCTTGTCTTTGGCCCAGCTATGTTGAAGCCCCCCGAAGGTGGCCAAGTTATAGGGCCCCGAAGGTCCCCGAGTTCGAACATCCTGACAAACATAACGACCCCGGAAACGAATCCGGGGTCTTCAGGATGGATGGCGTTTAACAGACTCGCCGGGGGGTGGCAATGACAGAGTTCCGGCTGCCCGGCAAATGATCCGGGAGCCGCCGGAATGCTGCGCCGGGTATCATTTTCCCGACAGCTTCTTGGCCGCCGCAGCAGGCCGAGACGAGCCGCCGGCCCCGCGCCCAACACGCGGATCAGGCCCGCTCAATGCAAGCCCGCAGAATGTTCCGCAATCCAGTCGAACACCAGGCTCGGGCCGCGCAACCGGCTGGAGTGGTCGCGCGACATGACATAGCCTGCGTTGCTGGTCACAATGTCCTCTGTCACCTGCACCAGCCTGCCATCTTGCAGCAGGTTGTCGATCAGCCCCAGCCAGCCCAGTGCGATACCGTCCCCGGACAATGCGGACTGCACCACCATGTCGTAATTGTTGAAGCTGATGTAATTCCTTGACCGCTCCCCGGCAATGCCAAGGCTGTCGAACCAGCCTTGCCAAGTCTGCCACTCTGCCGACGCCGGCTTGGACAGGCTCAGGAGCTGGCAACCCAGCAGGTCCGCAGAACCGGCCACCTTGCCATGCGCCGCCAGATAGGAGGGGCTGCACACCGCAGCCACCCGCTCCTGCAGCAGCATCACATCGCCATCGCCCATAGGGCTTTTCGGGCCGACGTGGATCTTGATGTCGCAATCCTCGCTGCTGTCATCCGGCGGCACCTGCGAGGCAAGGATCTGCAGTTCGATCTCATCTCCCAGCTCTGCCCGCAGGTGCGACAAGCGCGGCAGCAGCCAGAAACTGGCAAAGGCAAAATCCGAAGATATCCGCACCTTCGGCCGCGACTTCCGCTCCAGCAGCGAGGCCACCGAATTTCCCATTTGCGCCATGGCCGGGCGGACCACATTCAACAGCCGCGCGCCCTCGTTTGTCAGTGACACGCCGCGGTGCTCGCGCCGGAACAGGGCAACGCCCAATTCGGTCTCCAGGCCCTTGATCTTCTGCGACACCGCCGACTGCGTCAGCCCCAGAGCCTCGGCGGCGCCGGTGAAATTCCCATGCCGGGCCACCAGGTCGAACGTGTGCAGCGCAACCAGGTTGTAGCTCAGCTTCCTATTAATGCCGCTAAGGTCTCTCATTAATTTTTGCCTACTGCAAAAGACGCAGCTTTTGTACCAGAAATTTCCTTGCGTAAGCTCTGCTAAGACCGCTGGCGCGGCCGGATCACCGCAGCAGATCTAGGACCGCAGGGAGATTCGATGCCGTTCCAGCCTTTTGGCGCATTTGCCGCCAGGACAACCGCCGGGCAAGCCCCCGTACCCGGTCCCCAGATGGCGGCCGCTATTCTCCCCCTCACCTACTTCAGACGGAGCCAACCCCGGCAGCAGCTGCGCGCAACCACAACAAGGACCTGGAAATGACCGAATTCTTCAACAGGGAAACCCTTCACCCCGCGATCCGGATGCATGCGGAAGAAGTCGCCCGGCACAAGCTGGACCGCCGCGAGTTCCTGAGCCGCGCGACCGCACTGGGGGTAACCGCCTCTACCGCTTACGGGCTCATCGGCCTCAGCCAGCCGGTGCAGGCCGCGGCCAGCGTGCAGGAGGGCGGCACCATCCGCATTCAGCAGGTGGTTCGCGCGCTGCTCGACCCGCCGCTGTTCAACTGGCCGCAGCTGGGCAACCTGGTCCGCGGCTATCTTGAATACCTGGTGCAGTATAACGCCGACGGCACCTTTGAACCGCGGCTGCTGGAAAGCTGGGAGGTCAACGAGGACGCCACCGAATACCTGCTGCACATCCGCCCCGGGGTGAATTGGAACGACGGCCGCGGCACCCTGACCGCCAAGGACGTCGCCTATAACTTTGCCCGCTGGTGCAACGGCAAATGGGAAGGCAATTCGATGGCCGCCCGTATGGGCTCGCTGCAGAACGAGGCAGGCGACGGCCCGGCGGAGGGGGCGCTGGAGATCGTCGATGACCTGACGCTCAGGCTGAACCTGACCCGCCCCGACATCACCATCATTCCGGCGGTGACCGAGTATCCCGCCGCCATCGTGCCGGACGGCTGGTCGGGCGACCCGGGCACCGATCCGGTCGGCACCGGCCCCTACAAGCTGGCCGAATACGAAGTCGGCGTGAAAGTTGTGCTGGAAAAGAACACCGATCATCAATGGTGGGGCGAAGGCGCCCATCTGGACCGGATCGAATTCATCGACTACGGCACTGACGGCGCCACGCATCTGTCCGCCGCCGAGGCCGAAGAAATCGATATGGTCTACGAGACCGTGGGGGAATACGTCGACATCTTCACCTCCATCGGCTGGAATGTGAGCGAGTCGGTCTCCGCCAATACCCTTGTGCTGCGCACCAACCGTGATGCGGAGGTGAACGGAACCCAGCCCTACGCCGACGCCCGCGTGCGCCGCGCTCTGGCGCTGGCCTGCGACAACGCGGTGCTGCTGGAACTCGGCTATGACGGCCGCGGCACATTGGGCGAGAACCACCATGTCTGCCCGATCCACCCGGAATATGCCGACATCGGCGCGCCGGAGCGCGATGCAGAGGCCGCCCGCCAGCTGATGGAAGAAGCCGGGATGCTCGATTTCGAGCACGAACTGATCTCGATCGACGACGACTGGCGGCGCAACACCACGGATGCGCTGGCCGCCCAGATGCGGGACGCAGGCCTGAAGGTCAACCGCACGGTGCTGCCCGGCAACACCTTCTGGAACGACTGGAACAAATACCCGTTCAGCTCCACCGACTGGGGCCACCGGCCGCTGGGGGTGCAGGTGCTGACGCTGGCCTACAAGACCGGCGTCGCCTGGAACGAAACCGGTCTCGCCAGCGCCGAGTTCGACAGCATGCTGGAAGCGGCCTCGGCCATTGCCGACGCGGACACCCGCCGCGCCCACATGGAGAAGATCGAACAGTTCATGCGCGAGGACGGGACGATCATCCAGCCGTACTGGCGGTCTCTCTACCGGCACGCGCGGCCCGGAGTTGCCGGCGCCGAGAGCCACCCGATCAACGAGATCCATGTCCATAAGCTGGCGCTTGAGGCTTAACTGACCTGGCAGGGCCTGAACCGGCCGGGTTCGGGCCCTGCCGGTTCAGGCAGACCGGCTCCAAAACCGCTGACCGTCAGCGGTTCTGGCCGGGATGGCTTCCCCTCAGACTGCGTGCCAGAGCTGGTAGAGCAGCCCCGCGGCAACGGCGCCGGAGAGCGACAGCCCGAGGTAGAGGGCGAAGACCTTGGGTTTTGCCAGCGCCCAAACGGCCATGGCCGCCGGGATCGAGGTGACGCCGCCGGCCACCAGGAAGGCAAGACCGGCACCCGGTGCCATCCCCTGCTCAATCAGCCCGCCGACCAGCGGCAGCGCGGCATAGCCGTTCAGATAGGCAGGCACCCCCACCAGTGTCGCGGTGACGATCGGCAGCAAGCCCTCGCCGCCAAGGGCGGAGGTCACGGTCTCTGCCGGGATCCAGGCCAGCATCAGGCTTTCCAGAATGAAGGCCAGCAGCAGCCACTTGGCCAGAAACAGGGTCGTGGTCCAGGCGGTCGTGGCAAATTTCGCCCGGCGCTCCGCCTCATGCCAGAACTTCCAGACCACTGGCTTGGGCGCACGCATTTTCGAGCCGCCGCAGCCGCCGTTGCCGACGCCAGCGCGCAGCGGGTCGGTCAGTGCGCCGCCGCGGCTCAGCAGATGGACTGTGAGGCCGCCGAACAGGCCGAGGCCAATGGCCGCAAGGGTTTTGGCCACGGCGACCTCGGCTCCCAGCACGCCCGCGGTCAGGAAGAACATGGAGGGGTCCATGATCGGCGAGGCCAGCCAGAACGCCATGACGGCGGACAGCGGCACCCCCATCGACAACAGCGCCGCAATCAGCGGGATCACCCCGCAGGAGCAGAACGGCGACAGACCGCCGGCCAATGCCCCCAGCACAATCATCAGAAGCGGCGAGCCGGTAAAGGCTTTTGCCACCAGGTTGTCCGCCCCGGTTGCTCCGGCCCAGGCTGCGACCGCGATCGAGAACAGCAGGTAAGGCGCGGTATGGGCCAGAGCCGCGCCTGCAAAGACCGCACTGTCCGCGGATTGCGCCGGGTCGAACAGGGCCAGCAGCAGCAGGATGGCCGCGGAGGCCGCCCAGACCCGCTGGACCTTGAGAAGTTGCCAGACGGCAGCGCCGGGCCTCAGTGTGTTTTCTGTTGCGGTAGTCATTTCTAAATCACCGGTTTTGTAGTTTCTTTTGGGCAAAGAAAAGGCCGCCTGTTGCTCAAGCGGTCCCCTCCTTTTCAGACGGGGTCACGCCCGCGCAGCATTCCGACGTCAGAAAGTTCACGACGGACAGCATGACGGGGTAATCGACCCGGTTGAACACTTCGCGCCCGCGCTTTTCTTGCACCACCAGCCTGGCATCCACGAGTGTAGACAGGTGATGCGCCAAGGTGGAGGCGGCCAAGCCCAGATGCTCAGCAATGTCGCCGACCCTCAATCCGTCCTCCCCGGCTTTTACTAGCAACCGGAAGATGGCCAGGCGGGCGTCGTGACCCAGGGCGGCAAGGGCGCGGGCGTTGGAACTTGATATTGTCATGAGGCAAAAAATAACCAAAAAACCGGTTTTGTCAATATTCGAGAGCGGGTGTCTCACGGACGCCACCGCCGCCTGAAGCAATTGACGCCGCTTGGCCTGCAAGGAGAACGTTGCCGCAGTCAAACCAAGGACGGCCTTGTTTCTCCGCTGCCGGCCCAGGAAACCGGACGGGAGCGGGCCCCGGGAAATTGGTACCTTGCGAACTGGAGAGTCGCCGTTTTTCAACTTGCCTGGCTGAGCTTGAAAGTGCCGAAGCTCACTATTCCGAGCTTCGGTCTGAGAGTGCGGAACCGGCCCTCATCGCAGCGTCACCGGCCCGCTGAACCTTGGACGAGTCTTGTGGAAGCTGTGGAGCGGATACAAGCAGGAAGCTCCATGCCAAAAGAAGCATTTTGTGAAGCTTCTGGTTCAATGCCTCATGAATAGAGACTTCGGCCGGCAGGCTTCAAACAGCTTTGCAGGGCTCAAGCTTGGGATCCGGTTTGGCATAACTGCGGCTTGAAATGTGGCAAAAGTCCGCCCGGTGAAAGGTTTCGGCATTCAGAGCCCGATTTGTGCAACATAGCCGGGTTGACATCTCCTTTTTGCCTCCCATCTGAAATTTTGGGGATGCCGAAGGCGGGTCCCCAGGTAGTGGACACCGGACGGCTGGCTGCCAAGCGGCTCTCCGAATTGCTGCCACACCGGCTGCCGGCGCTACAGATAGCCGGGCTGGTTTCCTGTGCAGTGTTCCCTCCTGCGGCCTGCCGCCTCGTCTCCCCGAAAATTCGATTGCCTGCCCGGTCCCGCCGGCCCTGTTGCCGTGCCGGACACCTGGATCGGGCCGGAAGTTTCTGAACTGGAATGGGAAAGGAGGAACCGAAATGCTTCAGTCAACCTTAGCACCGTTCAGGGCACTCGACCCCTTCGCCGACATGCGCCGGATGCAAAGCGACATGAACGAACTGTTCAATGGCTATGGTCTGGCCCAGCGGCCTCAGGTCTATCCTGCGGTGAATTTCTGGGCCGGACAGGACAGCATCGTACTGACCGCAGAACTGCCGGGCCTCTCCGAAGACGACATCGAACTGACGGTAAAGGATACCACCGCCGTGCTGCGCGGCAGCTATCCGGAGCGGGCGTCCGGCGAAGATGTGGCCTGGCGCCGCCGCGAACGGCCGTCAGGATCGTTCTCGCGGACCGTCGAACTGCCCTTCCGGGTTGATCCGGACCGGGTCGACGCGCGGTTCAGGAACGGAGTGCTGACCGTTGAGATGCAGCGCCCGGAAGAGGACAAGCCCAAACGCATTAAGATTAAAGCGTCATGAAATCCGCAAAACGAAAGGAGGAAAAAATGGCACAGGAACTGACTGCCCAAGGCGGCCGTGAAGTCACCCGCGGAGAGACAGGCAGCAGCCGCACGGCGATGACGTTCATGCCCGCCGTGGACATCTTCGAACAGGGCGAAGTGACGGTGATCATGGCCGATATGCCGGGCGTTGCACCCGATGACATGGATGTGACGCTGGAGCGGCAGGTGCTGACCCTGCGCGGCCATGTCCGGCCGCATGCTCCCGAGGGTTACCGGCGGATCGCCGCGGAATACCGCGAAGGCGACTACGAACGTGCTTTCACCCTGTCCGACGAGGTCGATCAGGACAAGATCAAGGCCGATTTCAAGCATGGCGTGCTGCGGTTGGAGCTGCCGCGCGCAGCCGAGGCCAAACCCAAGAAAATCCCGGTAAAAGCCGCGTAAGGTTGCCTCACCGAAAGAGCAAAGGAGGAACTCATCATGCAGATCAGCGATCTCATCCCGTGGGGTCGTGACAAGGAAAAGACCCCTGCATCAGAAACCGGCCGCCCGTCGAACCCGCTGGCCGTTCTGCAGCGCGACATCAACAACGTGTTCGAGGACTTCTGGCACAAGGTCGAAAGCGGCTGGAATGGCCGCAGCAGCGCGATTGGCATGTTCGGCCCCAGCACCGATGTCTCGGAAGCGGATGACAGCATCGAGGTGACGGTAGAACTGCCCGGCATGTCGGAAAAGGACATCGACATTTCCATGTCGGGCGACGCCATCACCATCCGCGGCGAGAAGAAGGTCGAACACGAGGAGAAGCGCCGTGGCGTCTATATGTCCGAACGCTCCTACGGGGCCTTCTACAGGACCATTCCGCTGCCGCCGGGAGTCGATACGGACAAGGCCGAGGCGACCTTCAAAAACGGTGTCTTGACTGTTGCACTGCCCAAAACTGCAGATGCCCAGGCCAAGGTCAAGCGCATCCCGGTCAAGGCAACCTGACCCCGCGCAAGCCGCCCGCGGCGGCCGGCCCGCCGGCCGCCATCTTTCCGCGTAAGGAGAGTTCATATGCGTTCGATCGTTTTTCAAACCGGCCGGGCCATTGCGCTGCTTTGCGTTGCACTGGCACTCGGCACCGCTCCGGCCCCCGCGCAGCCGGCAGACCGGCCCGTGTTCCTGAATGAAGACGGCCTGCCGACACTGGCGCCGCTGCTGGAGCAAATCACCCCTGCGGTGGTCAACATTTCCGTTGAAAGCCGCCAGAAAGCTGAAATGAACCCGCTGTTCAACGATCCGTTCTTCCGGCGCTTCTTCGACATGCCGCCCCCCCAGACCCCTACCCCGCCCAGGCAGATGAGCGCAGGTTCCGGGGTAATCGTTGATGCGGAGAAGGGGTACGTGCTGACCAATCATCACGTGATCGACAACGGCGACCGGATCGTGATCACGCTGAAGGACCGGCGGCGCTTTGATGCCGAGCTCGTGGGCAGTGACCCCGGCACCGACATCGCGCTGTTGCAGATCGAAGCCGAGAACCTGAAAGCGCTCGAGCTTGGCGACAGCGACCGGCTCAGGGTCGGGGACTACGTGCTGGCCATCGGCAACCCCTTCGGCCTCGGGCAAACCGTGACCTCGGGCATTGTCAGCGCCTTGGGCCGCAGCGGTCTTAGCGTTGATGGATACGAGGATTTCATTCAGACCGACGCCTCGATCAATCCCGGCAACTCCGGCGGTGCCCTGACCAGCTTCGACGGGCGCCTGGTGGGTATCAACACCGCCATCATTGCCCCCTCGGGCGGCAATGTGGGGATCGGCTTTGCCGTGCCGGCTAATATGGCGCGGGCGGTGATGGATCAACTCATCGAGTTCGGCGAGGTGCGGCGCGGCCTGCTAGGCGTGATCATCCAGGATTTCACCCCAGACCTTGCCGAGGCGCTGGATATTGATACCGCCTCAGGCGCAGTGATCACCCAAGTGGAACCCGGCAGCGCGGCCGGGGAAGCCGGGCTGCAGCCTGGAGATCTGATCGTCTCGGTTGACGGGCGGGCAGTGGCCGGCTCGGCGGATTTGCGCAGTCAGATCGGGCTGAAGCGGGTTGGCACGGAAGTTGAACTGGACGTCATCCGCGACGGCACCGCAATGACGCTTAGCGCCACGCTGCGCGAAGGCGGGGCGATTGCTGCGGCAGGCGACCGCAGGTTTGACCGGCTGGCCGGCGCCGAACTGCGCAACCTGCAGCCGGGCGACCCGGACTTCGGCGAACTGGAAGGCATTCTGGTCACCCGCATGGATCCCGGCAGCCGCGCCGAAAGCTCCGGGCTGGAGGCCGGCGACATCATCCTGGCTGTGAACCGCAACCCGGTCAGCTCGGTCACCGAACTGCGCCGCGAGCTGTCCCGGGCTGATGGCGCCCTTGCGCTGACCGTTCAAAGGGGCGGCGCCCGTATTTTCCTGGTGATGCGATGAGATTGCCGAGGAGGTGATGCTGATGACAAACGAACGATCCCCTAAGGAGAAAAAGCCGCTGCCGGATACAGTACCTGTGCAAGCAGCTGCGGACACGTCCGCTGCCCCGCCGGTCGGAGGGGATGCTGATGAAGTCGCACGTCTGACCGAGCGCCTCAAGCAGGCGCTTGCGGACGCCGAGAACAACCGCAAGAGGGCCGAAGCCGCCCGTCTCGAAGGGTTTGATCAGGGCGTGGTGCAAGCCGTTCGCGCTTTTGCCCCCGCGCTGGACGCGCTTGCGCTGGGAATCGCGGCAGCACAGGATTCGCCGGATGCGGAAGATCCGCGCGTGCGCCACCACCTGGAGGGGTTGCGCAACATCCGCGCCACTTTCGAGGCGGCGCTGAACGTACTTGGCATCGATGTGGTCGCGCCGGAGAACTGCAGCTTTAATCCCGCATGCCACGAGGCGCTGGCGACGGCGGCCCGCCCCGGCATCCCTGCCGGTCAGGTCATAGAACTGCACCGCCCCGGCTTTGCCCTGAAGCAGCGGCTGATCCGCCCGGCCCAAGTCACAGTCAGCGGCGGCGGCAAGGAGGTTTGAGCAATGCTGCGAATTGCCCTGTTCCTGGGAACCAACCTGGGCATTCTTGCCGTGTTGTCCGTTACATTCCGGCTGCTGGGATTTGAAGGTCTGCTTCAGGCCAATGGCGTTGACCTCGACCTGCAAGCCCTGCTGGTGTTCTCGGCTGTGATCGGCTTTTCCGGCTCATTGATCTCGCTTTTCCTGTCAAAATCAATGGCAAAGTCGGCGATGGGGGTCCGGATCATCACCCGGCCGCGCAACCGGACTGAGCACTGGCTGCTGCAAACCGTGCAGGACCAGGCGCGGCGGGCGGGCATCCGGCAACCGGAAGTCGGCATATTCGACTACCCCTCGCCCAATGCTTTTGCCACCGGCTGGAACCGCGACGCGGCGCTGATCGCGGTCAGCACCGGGCTGCTGAATCAGATGCGGCCGGACGAGATCGAAGCCGTTCTGGGCCATGAGGTGAGCCATGCCGCCAATGGCGACATGGTCACACTGGCGCTGATTCAGGGCGTGGTGAACACCTTTGTGATCTTCCTGTCGCGCCTCGCGGGCTTTCTGGTTGACCGGCTTGTCCTGCGGGTCGAGCGCGGCCACGGCCCGGCGTTCTGGATCGTCTCGCTTGTGGCCGAGCTTGTGCTGGGTGTCGCTGCCATGGCGATTGTCATGTGGTTCTCGCGCTGGCGCGAATTCCGCGCCGACGCAGGCGGGGCGGCGCTGGCCGGGCGGGCCAGTATGATTGCCGCGCTGGAGCGGCTGCGGACGCTGCAGAACAGCCGGCCGCTGCCGGACGAAATGCGGACACTCGCGTTTGACGCCGGCCGGGTGCAGGCCCTTTTTGCCAGCCATCCGCCGCTTGAACGCCGGATCATGGCGCTGAAAGCCGCTGGCAGCACCGCGGGCGCGCCGGCGCGGGAGTGAAATTCCATGCGGCATCCTACCTTTGAGGCAGCAGCGGGGCGTCCGGCAGCGAGCGCCCAATGCAGAGGAACCTGAACATGACAGACGATCCGTACAAGGTGCTTGGGGTTTCGCGGGACGCGACACAGGCTGAAATCAAGAAGGCCTACAGAAAGCTTGCCAAGTCGCTTCACCCCGACCTGTCGCCCGGCGACAAGGCCAAGGCAGCCGAGTTCCAGCGCGTGGGGGCCGCCTATGACATTATCGGCGACCCCGGAATGCGGCGCCGGTTCGATGCCGGCGAAATCGATGCCAGCGGCCAGGAACGGCCGCAACGGCAGTACTACCGCAGCTACACAGGGACAGACCGCGAAGACCGCGGCCGCCCGGCAGGCGGCTTTGGCGACTACGAAGATATCTCAGACCTTTTCGGAGGCATCTTTGGGCGCAGGCACACCAGCGGCGGCACCCGCGGCTTTGCCCCCCGCGGAGCGGACCTGCGTTACCACCTCGAGGTCGATTTTCTGGATGCCGCGCGCGGCGCCAAACGCACGGTGCCGCTGCCGGATGGCCAGACGATCGAGCTGACGATCCCGCCGGGGGTGCGGGACGGCCAGACCCTGCGTTTGCGCGGCAAGGGGCGGCCTGGAGGCGGCAACATCCCGGCAGGCGATGCCTATGTGGAAATCGGAGTGCGCCCGCACCCGCTGTTCACCCGGATCGGAAACGATATCGAAATTGAGCTTCCGGTCACGTTTGACGAGGCGGTTCTAGGCGCGCGGGTCGAGGTGCCGACCATATCCGGCCCTGTTACGCTGGCGCTGCCAAAAGGCTCCTCTTCCGGCCGCCGCCTGCGGCTCAAGGGAAAGGGGATAACCGCCGCCAAGGCCCGGCCGGGTGATCAGTTTGTGCGGCTGAGGATTGTGATGCCGGACCAGATTACCGGCGACATGGAAGAGCTGGCGAAGCGATGGCGCGAGACGGCCCGGCACAACCCGCGGGAAGGATTGGGGCGGCATAGAGGGTCCGGGGGCACGCGAAGCCGCTGACCCCCTGTGACCCGCCGGCTTTCTTCCCGGCGCCTGCTGCAGGTGCCCTGCCGCCTTGTACGCCGGCAGGGCCGGGCCTCAGGCAGGCCGGCCCGTCGAATCCCGGACAACCAGCCGGGATTCAAGCAGAACGGGTTCAGGCAAGGTCTGCGCCTCCAGCCAGGAGGACAGAGCATCGGCCGCCACGATCCCCATCTGGCTGACCGGCAGATGGACGGTTGTGAGCCCAGGCGAGGTATGGGCGGAGCCAGGCAGGTCATCAATCCCCATCAGCGACACTTGCGCGGGCACAGCGATGCCGCGGCGCTGCAGCTCATACAGCGCGCCGGTCGCTTGCACGTCGGACATGCAGAGAATTGCGGTGGTGTCCGGCCGTGCCTCCATCACGCGCTGCACGCCATTGCAGCCGCCCTCGATCGACAGCGGTTCGAGATGGAACATCAGCTCTGCGCCGCCTGGCTGGCGGCGCAGAGCCTCGACGCGGGTGCCGGTCCTGTCGTTGGTTTCGGTCGGCCCGTGAATCACCGAGATGCGGCTGTGGCCCAGGGAGGACAGATGCGTCAGCGCGCTGAGTGCAGCGGCGGCGTTGTCATAGCCGATGGTGGGCAAAGCAAATCCGGGATCGAAGCAGGAGGTGGCCATTGCCGGGATCTCGCCGCGGTCGATCAGTTCGTAAAGCGCGGCATCGTGCGTGACCCCGGACACGATCAGCGCCTCGGCGCCGATGTCGACCAGAGTCCGGGCCTTTTCCACTTCGGTCTCCGGAACGCCGTCGGTGGTGGAGACGATCAGCGACAGACGGTGCTTGCCCAGCTGACTTTCGAGCCGCGACAGGTAGCGGGCGAAGATCGCGTTGTCGAGAGTCGGCACCAGCGCGCCGACGAAACGGGTACGGCCGGTACTGATCGCGCGGGCGGCAGCACTGGGCATGAAGCGCAGGCTGTCCATCGCGCCCTGCACCTTTTTGCGGGTCGCCTGCGAAACCGCTTCAGGTGAATTCATCACCCTGGAAACGGTTGCCACCGAAACGCCTGCGGCGGCGGCAACATCCCGAAGGTTAGCTTTCTTTCTGGTCGCTTTTCCGGTCATGCCCGCCTGCTTTCTGTTGTCCGTTTTCTCGGCTGTGAGGAAATTCTTGACACATGTAACCGGTTTCATCAACCATGTAACCGGTTACATAACTGAGATTCGGACACTGCAATGACCTGCTATGGCGTGCTGCACGACTTTGACAACATGGGGTTTCAGACCCCAGTGAGAGCGTTTCCCGGCTTCCGGAAGGCGCGCGAGGGAGTGGCCCGCGTGCTGGCGCCGCGAGAGCTTCTGAAACAGGAGCTGCGGGCCGGCGACCTGCTGTCGCTCGAAGGGCCAGGGCAAGGCGCCGCGCTGCAGATCGCCGTTTTTGATGCCGCCGGGCGCCCGGCGCTGGCGGCGCTAGGGCTGCAGCCTGATGCGGAACTGGCGCAGGAGACCTGCGATATTGCGGAGCTGCTGGGCTGGATCAGCGTCAATGGCGGCGATAGCGCCGCGGGGATTCCGGCTTGCACGGCCAAGCTGACCGGAGAGCCGCTGCTTCTGAAAGCGGCAGCGGAGGTCACCGCATGGATCTGTTGCCCGGCCAACCGGGAGCAGCTGGCATTTGGCGGGTCAGCAGGCAATGCCACGGTAACCTGGCAGCCCGCGGCAAGTAACACGCCGCTGCTGCCGCCGCTGCTGGGGGATACCCGCGACGAATTCACCGTCAGCCGCGCCACGGCCATGTCTTACGAGGTCAAAAAAGGCGAAATCATCCAGATCATCGACGTGCAGGGGCAGCAATGCTCGGATTTCACCGCTTTCAACGCTGCGGAACTGCAGCGCGGAGAGGAAAAGATGATCGACGGCACCGCGACCCGTTCGATGGTGCGCCGCGCCTATCCGGGGCCTGGACTGCTGGACAAGTTCTTTGACCGGGACATGCGGCCGCTGCTGAACGTCGTGCAGGACACCTGCGGGCGGCATGACACCTTTGGCCTTGCCTGCACCGCGCGCGGCTACGAGGAGCGCGGCTTTCCCGGTCACGTGAACTGTTCCGATAACATCTCGGAATCACTGTCCCGTTTCGGCATCGCCCGGCGATCCGCCTGGCCCGCCATCAACTTCTTCTGGAACACCTGGGTCGACCCCCATTCGCATCACATCATGACCGAGGAGTCCCACTCCCGGCCCGGCGACTATGTGGCGATGCGGGCGCTGGAGGACCTGGTCTGTGTCTCCACCGCCTGCCCGGACGACATAGATCCGATCAACGGCTGGAACCCGACCGATGTCCATGTGCGCATCTACCGTCCCGAAACACCCCTGCGCCGCGCTGTTGCCTACCGCGAAAAGGAAGACGCCCCGATGTCGATCAGCCAGAACTCCGCATTCCATGAACGGCTTGAACCGTTGACCCAGCATTTTGCCCCCGCGCGTGATCTCTGGGCGCCGGTGAGTTTCCCGTCGCATGGAACCACCGGCGAATACTGGGCCTGCCGCAATGCGGTCACGGTTCAGGATATGAGCGGGCTGCGGAAATACGACATCGCCGGCCCCGATGCCGAGGTGCTGCTGCAGCGGGCGACCACCCGCAACGTGGCCAAGCTGGCGGTCTGGCGCGGCTCCTACACACTGATGTGCGACGAGGCCGGCACGGTGATCGACGACGGCACCCTGTTCCGCCTGGCCCCCGACCTGTTCCGCTGGTGCTGCGGCTCGGAGGAAAGCGGCCGGGTGCTGGAAACGTTGGCGCAGGAAATGGGACTGCAGGTCCGTATTCATGACATGCGCGGGGCGATGCCCAATCTGGCGATCCAAGGCCCCAAATCGCGGGATCTGCTGCGCAAGATCACATTTACCCAGCCGCATGTGCCCCAGCTGGATCAGCTGAAATGGTTCGGCGTCACGGTCGCCCGCCTAAACGACCGGGAGGGAGCGCCCTTCATGCTGTCCCGCTCCGGCTACACAGGTGAACTGGGTTACGAGATCTTCTGCTCCAAGGCAGATGCCCTGGCGATCTGGGATGCGGTGATGGCGGCGGGAGAGGAATTCGGGATCACCCCGATGGGCTCCGCCGCATTGAACATTATCCGGATCGAGGCCGGTCTGGCTGCCGCCAATGCGGAATTTGCGCCGGGCGTGGATGCATTCGAGGCCGGGCTGGGCTTCGCGGTTGACCTGAGCAAGCCCTCCTTCACTGGCAAGGCGGCGCTGGAGCGCAATGCCCGCGAACCGCGCCGGGTGCTGAAAGGCCTGCTCCTTGGCTGCTACGACGTGCCGCTGCACGGCAGCCCCGTATATCAGGGCGAGCGGCAGGTGGGGGTGGTGACCTCCGCCACCCGGTCACCCTCGCTGGAACACGCCATCGCCATCGCCCGGCTGGGCGTCGAACACGCCGGGAATGGCGCCCGGCTGGAAATCGGCCAGCTGGACGGGCGGATGAAGCGCCTCGGCGCTACTGTCACCGATATTCCCTTCATAGACCCGCAGCGAAAGCGGGCCCGCGCCTGAGCGCGCAACCTCAACCCCAACAGGAGAGACAAGACCAATGAAGATGCTGACTGGATTGACTGCCGCGACGGCCCTGAGCTTGAGCGCCGCGGGTGCCATGGCACAGGAGAAGGTTATGGTGGGCGAGCCGAGCTGGCCCGGCGCCAAGGTGATGAGCCGGGTGATCGGCCAGGTGATCGAGACCCGCCTAGGCGGCGAAGCCGGCTATGCCCCCGGCGCCAATGCGGTGATCTTTGCCGCCATGGACGGCGGCCGCGGCGATATCGACGTGCATCCGGACGTCTGGCTGCCCAACCACCTGTCCTTTACCGAGGAATATGTTGATCAGAAAGGCACCGTCGGCCTGTCCTCGGGCAGCTACCAGGGCCGCACCGGCTTCTGCACGCCCACCTACATGGTCGAGAAGCATGGCATTTCGTCCGTTTTCGACCTGGCCACGCCGATGGCGCAGGAGTTGTATGACACCAATGGCGACGGCAAGGGCGAGATCTGGCTCGGCGCGACCGGCTGGGCCTCGACCAATGTGCATAAAGTGAAGGTGCGCGACTACGGTATCGAAACCTTTCTCGAGCCCTCGACCGAGGACGAAACAGTGTTCTACGCCCGCCTGAAGGACGCCATCGATCAGGAACAGGGCGTGGTCTTTTACTGCTATGAGCCGCATTACGTGCATGCGCTCTACGACGTAACCATGATTGAGGAACCGGAGCACAATCCGGACACCTATACCATGCTGCAGCCGGATCAGGATTCCGACTGGTACAACAAATCCTCGATTACATCAGGCGACCCGGTCAAGACGGTGACCGTGGCCTATTCCAAATCGCTGGAACAGCGGAACCCGGCGGCGGCCGCCTTCCTGAGCCGGATCGACATGGACTCCGGCGAGCTGTCCAAACTCACCTATCAAGTGGTGATCCAGGGCCAGGAGATCGACGCTGCGGTGTCGGACTGGCTGGCCGCCAACGGCGAGACTGTTGACGGCTGGCTTGGCCTGAACTGATCCCATCCATTGGCACCTGCCGCCCGCGCGGCTGCAGGTGCCGGCACGAGACTTCAAAGACAGGGGAAGGCCATGGCGGGTGATATCGCAATTGACGCACGCGGCGTCTGGAAAATTTTCGGGGCACGCGCAGATGAGGCGCTGCAGGCCATTCACGCGGAAGGGCTGACCAAGCCGCAGGTTCTGGAGCGGTTCAACTGCGTGGTCGGGGTGGCAGATGCCAGCTTCCAGATCGAACGCGGCGAACTGTTCTGCGTGATGGGATTGTCGGGCTCCGGAAAATCAACACTGGTGCGCCATGTGAACCGGCTGCTGGAGCCCACCGACGGGCATATCTACATCAACGGTGATGATGTGATGGGTCTGAACGCCGAAGGCCTGCGCGACCTGCGCAACCGCCGGGTTGCCATGGTGTTCCAGAACTTCGGCCTGATGCCGCACCGCACGGTGCGCGACAACGTGGCGATGCCGCTTGAAATCCGCGGCACCGGCAAGGCCCGCCGCTGGGAAGAGGCCGACCGGGTGCTGGATCTGGTGGAGCTTTCGGGCTGGGAGGACAAATACGCCCATGAGCTGTCCGGCGGCATGCAGCAGCGGGTTGGCTTGGCGCGGGCAATTGCTTCGGACCCCGAGATCCTTTTGATGGATGAGCCGTTTTCGGCGCTTGATCCGCTGATTCGCAAGCAGCTGCAGGACCAGTTCATGCAGCTCTCCCGCAAGCTCGGCAAGACCACAATGTTCATCACCCATGATCTCGATGAGGCGATCCGCATAGGCCACCGCATCGCCATCATGAAGGACGGGCGCATCGTACAGATTGGCACCCCGGAGGAGATCATACTCAATCCGGCGGATGATTATGTGGCGGACTTCGTGGCCGGAATCTCCAAGCTGAACATGATCTTTGCCCATTCGGTGATGAAACCGGTGGCCGAATTCGAAGCAACGCACGGGGCGCTTCCTGCGGATGCCAAGGTGGCACGGCCCGACATGGACCTGAGCGACCTGATGGAGCTGGCGGTGGACGGCCACGGCATCGTGAAGGTGGCGGACGCCGGGGCCACTGTTGGGGTGATCAACCGCGCGGGTCTGATCCGCGCCATTCAGGACAGCCAGGCCTAAGGAGACGGTTATGAAACACATCGACCAATCGCAGATCAAGCCGGAAACCGCCGGGCGCCTGAATTCGCTCGTGGACGAGTTCACTGGCCAGTCGCAAAGCTATTACCGGAACGTTTTCAGCTACATGATGGAGGCGCCGGGCTACCGGTTCACCTTGAACCGGGCGGCAGGCTTTCTCGGTCCGGTCTGGTTCGGGGCAAGGGGATTGTGGTCCTGGTTCCTGGGATTTCTGGTGCTGGAAACCCTGGCCTATATCCAGATCGCCATGGGGCTGTTCGGCGATCTGGGCCGCGACTTGCGCATCCGGGCCGAGCAGATCGCCCAGACGCTGGAATTGCGGCATCAGCAGATTGCGGCGGCAGAGGCGTCAGGCGCTTCCTCGCTGGAGTCGCTGAAACGCGCTGCCGAGTCGCTAGAGGGAGCGTTGGCCAGCACGCAAGAGGCTGCAGCGGCGGCGAACGCCAGCGGGGTCATCTATTTGATGGTCGGCGGTGCGCTGCTGCTGGCGGTCAAGTTACTGGCGGCCTCCTTGGCGAACTGGACGCTGGAAGGGCAGTTTGCCCGCTGGCGCTCCGACCGGAACGTGGCGAGCGGCTGGTCGGTGCCGCGGCTGGCGGTTTCCACTGTGCTTGCGGCGGCGGTTGTTGTGCTGTCGGCGCTGAAATTTGCGTTGCCCGATGCGTTCTCCCTGCTGAATGCCTTTCCGACCAACCGGGACTGGCGGCTGAATGTGGGTGACGGGGTCCAAGCAGTGTTTGACTGGACCAAGACGTCCGGCAGGGGCTTCTTTGACGGGCTGACTGCGGGCATGCGTACGCTTCTGGACTGGATCGAAGTGGTGCTGGTCGATACCCCCTGGCCGGTGGTAGCACTGGTCATCGTGATGCTCGCCTACTTGTCGGCAGGAGCCCGGGTGGCGATTTTCACGGGTGCAGCGCTGGCCTACCTGGGGCTGCTGGACTTCTGGGAGAAGGCGATGACCACAATCGCCCTGCTGGGTGCTGCGGCACTGATCTCGATCACCCTGGGCATTCCGCTCGGCATCTACTGCGCGCGCCGCCCCAAGGTGTTTTCAGTTGTGCGCCCGGTGCTGGATTTCATGCAGTCGATGCCGTCATTTGTCTATCTGATCCCGGTGGTGGCCTTTATCGGCTCGGGCAAGCCCGCGGGGGTCGTGGCAACAATGATCTTCGGCAGCCCGCCGGTGATCCGCTTCACCGTGCTCGGCCTGCAGCAGGTGCCTGAAACCGTGCGCGAAGCGGCGCTCGCCTTCGGCGCCACCCCGCGTTACCTCCTGTGGCGGGTGGATCTGCCGCTGGCGCGCAAGACGATCATGGCCGGCGTCAACCAGACCATCCTCTTGTCGCTGGCAATGGTTGTCGTGGCCTCGCTGATCGGCGCCAAGGGGCTGGGCGAGGACGTGCTGGAGGCGCTGCAGTATGCGGCCGCCGGGCAGGGCATTCTGGCAGGGCTGGCGATCCTGTTCTGCGCGCTGATCCTCGACCGGATCGTCGCCGGGAAGCGTTGAGGATAGCACACTGCGCTGTGCGCGATATGCAAATACACTGGCCGCCCCTGGCGGCCAGTGTATTTAGTTACGGTCAGAATTCTTCAGGCGGCAGCGTTTCGGGCGTGTTCCGGCAGCAGGGCCGGGCGTCACGCTAGGGGCATCATGCGGCGCGGTTCCTCGATGAATGCCGCCTCGCGCTCCCGGACCAAGACCTCCACGCTCTGTTCGGACAGGTTGCTGGCCCGGCTTTGGTGCCGGTTTCATTGCTGCAGCACTTTTCCGGGTGTTCAGGCAGATGTCTGCTTCCTGTACTGGCTGGGGGTGGCCCCCTCCTGCTGCCGGAAAGCGCGTTCGAAGGCGGACACCTCGGAATAGCCCAGTCTCTCGGAAATATCGTGCAGCTGCGTTCCCGGCGCCCGCAGCATGCGCTTGGCGATTTCCATCCGGCAACTCGCCAGCAGCCGGGAGAATTTCTCGCCCTCATCCTCCAGCTTGCGGCGCAAGGTGCGGCGTGACATGCCCAGCGCGGCCGCGACAGTGGTTTGCTCGAAACTTTCCCGGCCGATGCGCATCAGCAACTCGCGCCGCACCCGCACGGACACAGGCGCCTGGCGTTCACTCTGCCGGGCAGAAAGAACAATGGACTGCGAGGCTTCCTTGAATGCTGAGTTTTCGCTGCCCGGCAAAGGCAAGTCCAGCAGGCAGGCGGAAAACACCAGCGTGTTAGATGGAGCTCCGAACTGCACGGGACAGCGGGGACCCGCCTTGTTTTCGCATCGCAGCGCACTTGATTCGTGCTCAAGCAACAGCTTTTCAGGCCGCCAGTCGGGCCCGGTTGCGGATTTAACGAGACTGTTGAAAACCGAAAGAGTCAGCTCGGCATCCTGCTGACGCGGCCAGATGCTGTTGTCCAGAATCCTGTATGTCAGAAGCGCCTTGTCGCCCTCGACGCTCAGCCGCATTTCAGAGTCGCTTTGCACCACCGGGAAGGCATTCCGGAACAACGAGAACGCGGCGCCGAGCGTTGGGGCCTGCTTTATGAATTCCCCAAGTGTTCCAAGGTTTTGCAGATCGAAGACTGAACCGACCCGCCAGCCGAAGTCCGGCAGCCCGAGTGCCGCGGAAGCATGCTCGCAGAAATCCACGAACTTCTTCAGGCCGATCTCCCCGTTCAGGTCAGACGGTCTGATCCTGGCACTGCGGAAAATCGTGTTTGCATCGCCATTCATGAATTCGACGGCCCGCACCGGGTCGTTCAATGTAGTGGCGGAAATCCGCGGCTGATAATTGTGTGGCATCGTGCGCTTCCTCAGGATTGCGCCAGAATACCGCAAAAAATCGCCATTCCAGAAAAATCACGGCAGGCGGGGCCAGAGCCGCCGATTCTGTCCGGAAATGTCGTCTTGTTGTCCGGAAGTGTCCGCCACAAGAGGCGGCCTGCCGAGGCATTTTGGCTGAATGGCACCTCAAACAGACACCTTTGATATTGCGATTGCAGGCGGCGGCCCGGCCGGGTCAGTGGCGGCAGTTCTGCTGGCGCGCGCCGGGTTCCGCGTGGCGCTGGCCACCCTGCCGCCGCGCGGAACCCGCTTCGAGGGCATGTCCGGCCGCGTCGCTGCCATCCTGGCGCGGCACCGGCTGCCGCTGGCCGGGATCAGCCCGGCGGCACAGCGCCATGTCAGCTGGGGCGCGTTCCAGGGCGGGCAGAATAGCGAGCATCCGGCCGACCGGAGCGCCTTTGACAGCGGGCTGCTGGAAGCGGCGCGGGCCGAGGGCGTCAGTGTTGTTTTGGCGGCGGTCTCCAGCGTGCGGCCGGAGGCCGGGGAAATCCGGCTGAGCGATGGCCAATGCCTGTCTGCCGGGTTGCTTTTCGAAGCCCGAGGCCGCCGGGCGCCGCGCCAAAGTTCGGATTCGAGCCGAGCTGAGCAGGTGGGGCCGGACACGATCTCCGTTGCCGGGATTGTGCCAGCACAGAAGGGATATATGGAAACGCCGTGGCTCGAAGCGCGGCCCGAGGGCTGGATCTGGTCGGTTCCAGTGAAACGGGACCGGCTTTGGCTGCAGGCGGTGGGGGCTGCGGCTTCGCTGGGCCAGACGGGCGGCAAAGACGCTGTGGCAGCTTTGTGGGGGACTGTAGCAGGAGTCCCTCCCCTGCCCGCCCGTCCCGTCGTACACGCAATTGCGCCACGGCTGACGGCACCGGATCTGGATCCGCGCTGCCCCCGGCTAGGTGATGCGGCGGTGGCGCTGGATCCCCTGTCGGGGCACGGGATGTTCTGGGCCGTATCCTCGGCACTGATGGCGGTGCCCATCGCGCGGGCGCTGCTGGCGGGAAAGGCTGATTTGGCCCGCGAGTTCTACCGCAACCGGGTGGCAGAGACCTTCTGGCGGCAGGCGCGGGTGGGCCGGGATTTCTACCGCGAGGCGGGGTTTCGGAGCACATTCTGGCAACAGCGCGCGGCCTGGCCGGACGATGCGCCCGCCCATAATACGGACATCCGCCCTCATACCGGCACGCGGGTTGTCGTCCAGAACGGCCGGCTGGCGCGCCGCGAGGTGCTGATCACCAGCGATGCGCCCGGCGGCGCTGCCTTTGTCGGCGGCCAGGAGATCGTTCCGCTCCTGCGCCGTCTGAACGGGCGCCCCTTGCCGGACCCGGCCCGGTTTCACGCCGAGTTTATACCCGAAGCCCCGCCGCAGGCGGCACAGGCCATCCACCGCTGGCTTGCAGCGCAGGGTTTCACCGGGGGGGCCGCGCTCCCCCTGGACACCAACAACAGGGAGACATTTCAATGGCACCACGATCAGGCCGTCTGACGGCCGCATTGCTCTTTTCGATAACCGGCGCCACGGCCGCCCTCGCCAGCGAAGAGCTGCTGCAGGACACCTGCGGCGGCTGCCACACCGCCGAGGACGGCGGGCTGACCCGGATTACCGGCCAGCGCAAGACGCCGGAAGGCTGGATGATGACCATTGTCCGGATGCAGCAGGCGCATGGGCTGGACGTCAGCGCCGGGAACCGCCGGGCCATCGTGCAGCACCTGGCGGACACCCAGGGTCTGGCCCCGTCCGAGGCTGCCCCGTTCCGCTATGCGCTGGAGAAGGACCCGAACGCGCAGGAGAGCTTTGACGAGCCCTTCGCCTCGATGTGCTCACGCTGCCATACCGGCGCGCGCGGGCTTCTGCAGAACCGCACCGCCGAGGAATGGGAGCTGCATATGGATTTCCATGTCGGCCATTTCCCCACCATCGAATACCAGGCGCTTGGCCGCGACCGGGAGTGGTACAAGATCGCCCGGACCGAAATCGCCGGCTATTTGGCGGAGCAGAACCCGCTGGAGACGGCCGCCTGGACGGACTGGCAGGCAGCGGACAAACAGCCGGTGGCGGGCGACTGGGTGGTGATGACCGACCTGCCCGGCATCGGTGAGGCCTACGGCAAGCTGACGGTGACGGGCGATGCCTCGCCCTATCAGGTCAGCGGCGCGTTCATGACGGCGGACGGCACTGCGCATCCGGCGTCGGGGCAGATGAACCTTTATACCGGCTATGAATGGCGCGCCAATCTGGACATTGGCGGCACCGCCTACCGCCAGGTGCTGGCGCTGTCCGAGGATGGCAACAGCCTGCAGGGCCGCCAGTTCGACCGCAGCAACGACGCCCTGGGCGCGCCGCTGAGCGGTGTGCGGGACGGGGCTGGCAGCGTCATCCTGGGCACCGTTCCCTCTGCCGTGCCGGCAGGGGAGGCACTGGTGCAGGTGGTTGGCACCGGGCTTGACGGTCTTGACGCCTCCAGCGGCGATGCAACGGCGAACAGCTTTGGCGCGGCGCTGTCGCTGGCGGCAGAGGGCAACGGCGTGGTCACCTTCAGCGCAGGCGGGGCCGAGGGGCAGATCGCTCATTACACCTCGGTGGACAGCATCCGGGTCGAGCCGGAGTTCACCATCGCCCGCGTCGGCGGCGGCAGCGAGGAAGGCCCGGCCGCGGTGCCCGCCTACTTCAACGCGGTCGGCATGTGGAACGGCCCCGACGGCCAGGCCGGCACCGACGACGACGTCCGCATCGGCCGGGTTGAGGCGCAATGGACCGTGGCCAACGCGCATGAACACGCCGCCCACATGAAGGACACCGAATACGCCGGGGACATGCAGGCCAACGGCATCTTCATGCCCGCCATTGCCGGCCCCAACCCGGAGCGCCCTTTCAGCGCCAACAACGCGGGTGAGCTGAAGGTGCAGGCCGAGGCGATGGGCCAGCAGGCGGAGGCGATGCTGATCGTCACCGTGCAGCGCTTCATCGACCCGCCGATCCGCTGAGACAGGGGAGAGAGACCATGAAAGACTTTCACTATCAGCCGGCCAATGCGCACCGGGTCGCGGTCGAGGGGCGCGAGGTTCTGTTCCACGTCCCCACCACCTCGATCTTCGAGATGGACGGGGTGGACAGGGATATCCTCGACTATGCGGCGCAGGCGCAGGCCTTCTCGATGGAGGAGTTCGAGGCGCGGTTTGCGGCATCGGATGCGGTGGCACGGCTCGACGGGCTGGTGCGGCTCGACATCGTCAACGACGGCCGCCCGCTGCAGCCGGAACGGCCGCCCATCGAGATCGAGAATTTCCCGCTGACCACCATCGTCCTGAACGTCAACACCGGCTGCAACCTGGCCTGTTCCTACTGCTACAAGGAAGATCTGGCGATCCCGTCCAAGGGCCAGAAGATGGCCTTTGAAACCGCGCAGAAGTCGGTGGAGATGCTGCTGGCGGAAAATCCGGACCGGGACAGCTACAACGTGGTGTTCTTCGGCGGCGAGCCGCTGTCGAACCTGCCGCTGATCCGGCAGGTGGTGGACTGGGCCGAGCCGCATTTCGCCTCCCTCGGCAAGGCGGTGAACTTCAGCCTCACCACCAACGCGACCCTGCTGACCGAGCCGCTGATCGATTGGCTCGACCAGCACAGGTTCGGCCTGACGGTCTCCATTGACGGCCCCAAGGCGCAGCACGACCTCAACCGCAAGACGGTGGGCGGCAAGGGCACCTATGATGCGGTCGCCGCCAAGGCGCGGCTGCTGTTGTCGCGCTACAAATCCAAACCGGTGGGCGCCCGCGTCACCCTGACCGCCGGCATCACCAACATTGTCGAGATCTGGGACCACTTGATCAACGATATCGGCTTTGCCGAGGTCGGCTTCTCGCCGGTGACCTCGGGCGAGATGGATGCCTTCAACCTCAACGGCGCCGAGTTGCTGGAGGTGTTCGAGGGCATGAAATCCCTCGGCCGCCGCTATGTCGAGGAGGCGCTCGAGGGCCGCAACATCGGCTTTTCCAACATGCATCAGATGATGAACGACCTCTACGAGGGGCGCTCCAAGGCTCTGCCCTGCGGGGCCGGTGTGGGGATGCTGGCGGTCAACCATGATGGCGCATTGAACCTTTGCCACCGGTTCACCGGCTCGGAGATGGACCAGTTCGGCACCGTCGATGAGGGCATCAAGCGCAAGGAGCTGTCGGGGTTCATCAAGGCGCGCTCCGACCGCACCGAGAAGGGCTGCGCCACCTGCCGGATCCGCAACCTGTGCGCGGGCGGCTGCTACCACGAGAGCTATGCCCATTTCAGCGACCCGATGATGCCGACCTATCACTACTGCGACCTGATGCGCGACTGGATCGATTTCGGAGTCGCCGCCTATGCCGAACTGATCGCCAAGGCGCCGCAGTACTTTCACCAGCATGTTGCGCCGAGGAGGGCGTTTGGAAAATGAAACCGCTCAATCAGAAAGCCGAACGCGTCCAGCAGGCCGCCGCCGAAGGCCAGATGGAAGAGGTCCGCGCGATGCAAACCGTGACCGCGGGCTGCGCCACCACATTCGACCCGGGCTGGGAAGTCGATCCCTTCGGCGGCCTCGCGGCCCTCTGTCAGCCGATGGAGGCGGATCTCTACGGCTGCTCCGACCCCTGCTGGTGGCCCGCCCAGGTGCCCGACATCATGGTCAATCACCAGAACTGGGACGAAAACGCTCCCAATGCCGCCAAGGACTGGCGCGCGCTTGGCGCCACCTACCCCACCGATGCCGAGACCTGAGGAGACCCGTATCATGAAATCCGCGCTTTTTGCTGCTGCGGCGCTGTGCGCCTCCGCCCTGCCGCTGGCAGCGGGCGATCTGCTGGTAACGGTGGCCCGCCCCTCCAACCTTTACGTGTTCGATGCCGATACCCGCGCGCTGAAGCAGGACTGCGACCTCGGCACCAACGTGACGCCCGGGGTGATCGCCATGTCGCCGGACAACGGCATCGCCTATGTGCTGCTGAACCACTGGCAGGATGTGGTCGGCGTCAATATCGAAACCTGCGAAACCGTATTTCATGCCGCCCAGTCGGACGGCGATGTGACCCGCCGCTCGCTGGCCTCGCTCGCAGTCTCCAAGGACGGCAGCCAGATCTACACGGTGCGCAACCCGGTACGGAAAAAGATCGACCGCTACGAGGTGCTTCAGCCCGAGTTCGCGGTCTACGATGCCAGCGCCGGGCTGGAGGCCGAGCCGGCAGCGCTGTTCGACGCCCCGCGGCGGGCGACGCTGATGGCCACCGACCGCAACGGCAGCGTTTACCTGGCCGGCCACGAGGTCTACCGGATTGATCCTGCAACCGGCGGCACCGAGGTGGCCATCGCCAACGCCAGCTGGGACCGCCCGACGTACAGCCCGCCGGACGTTCTCGCCTTCTGGCCCACCGGCAGCCAGAACGACGAGTTCATGCTGATGTATACAGCTGCGGTCTTCACCGACGAGAGCCAGCAGGAAATGGCGGATTTTGTCTGGGGCTACCAGTCCGTCGACCTCACGACCGGCGAGACCGAGATTGCCGATTTCGCCTCCTTCGAGGTGCTTATGTTCTCCGGTGTGCGCAGCGCCGTGGACCCCAAGTATCTCTACGGGGTCTACACCCAACTCTCCAAGCACGATCTGGAAACCCGCGAACTGGTGAAACGGGTCGACCTGCCGCACACCTATTACGTCATCAACGTGTCCAGCGACGGCAAGGAGATCTATGTCGCCGGCACCAATGACGACATCGGCATCTATGACAGCGAAACGCTGGAGCGCATTGGCGAAATCCGGATGCCTTCCGGCGGCGACATGTCCGTCTCCACCCTGCAAGTCGTGCCGCAGGGATGACCGGCAGCGCCGGAAAGTTTTCTCCCCAGCCGGGCCGCCCCGCCGTGGCCCGCGCCTGGCCGCATCTGCCTGCCCGGGCAGGTGCGGCGCTTTTTACACCCGCCGCCGCAGGCTGGCTGCTGCCGCTGTTGCGCCCGCACCGGCGCCGGCTGGCGCTGCTGCTGCTGATCAGTTTCCTTGCCGCCGGCCTCGGCCTGCTGCCGCCCTATATCAGCAAGCTGGTCATCGACCGCGGGCTGATCGCGGGCGATGCCGCGCAGCTGGTGGTCTGGTCGCTCGCGCTGTTTGCGGTTGGCCTGCTGGCCACCGGCACCGGCGCGCTCAGCAGCATCCTCCATATGCGCGCGTCCGTCAGGATGCTGGCGCGGCTGCGGCGGCGGCTGCTGTCCCGGCTGGCCGCCAAACCCGCCGGCTGGTTTGCCGCGCAGCGCGCGGGCGAGCTGCTGTCCCGCATCGACGGCGACGCCGCCGAAGTGCAGAAATTCGCCTTCAACGCGGTGCTGGGCGGCTCCTCGGCCTTGATCCGGCTGATCGGCGGCTCGGCGATGCTGATGGTGCTGGACTGGCGGCTCGGCCTGCTGACCGCTCTGCTGGCCCCGGTCGAGCTTGCCTTTCTGGCCTGGGCGCGGCCCCGGACCGAGCGCCACGCCGCCGCGGTGCGCGAGATGCAGGGACGCTACGCAGCCGGTCTGTCGGAAACCCTGTTCGGACTGCCCGCCCTGCAGGCCGCCCGCGGCACCCTCTGGGCCGAGCGGCGCAGCCTGCGCGACCACGACAGCCTGAGCCGGAAGCTGATCGCCCAGAACCTCTGGCGCGAGTTCACCCGCGCCGTGCCGGTACTGCTGTCGGCCCTGACCCGCTCGGCGATCTTTCTGGCGGGCGGGCTGATGGTGATCCGCGGCGAGTGGCCGCTGGGGTCGCTGATCGCCTTCATCGCCTACATGGGATTCATGACCGGTCCGATGCAATCGCTGCTGGGCCTGTGGCACGCGCAGGCGCGGGTCAAGGTCGCGGCGGCCCGGCTGAATGCGGTGATGCAGGCGGATGCCCCCGCCCGCACCGCCGCTTTTTCACCGTCCGGCTATGCCTTGCGGCTGGACGGCGTGACCGTCTCCCGCGGGGCTGCTCCGCCGCTCGGCCCGCTGTCCCTGACCATCCCCGAGGGCACCCGGGTGGCGCTCAGGGGGGCCAGCGGCGCGGGCAAGACCTCGTTGCTGGCGGTGCTCTGCGGGCGGGCGCAGCCTCTAGCCGGGCGTGCCAGCCTGGGCGGTGCGGACCTGGCCCTGCTGGACGGCGCCGCCCTGCCGCCGCGCGTGGCCTTTGCCGGGCAGCGGCCGTTTACCCTGCGCGCCAGCCTGCGCGACAACCTGTTCCAGAGCCGCGCGTTCTGGGCTGATCCGGATAATGAAGCGGAGGTCTGGGCGCTGCTGGAGCTGTTCGGCCTGGCGGACAGGTTCCGCAGCGCCGGCGGTCTCGCCACCCTGCTGGGCGAAAGCGGGCTGACCCTGTCCGGCGGCGAGCGCCAGCGGCTGTGCCTACTGCGCGCGCTGCTGGCCCCGTTCGACATCCTGATCCTGGATGAGGCACTGTCGGAGGTGGACCCCGCCGCTGCCGCCCGCATCCTGGCCTATATCGACGCCCGTTTTCCCCATGCCACCCGCATCCTGACCGCCCACGGCGGCGCGGCGGCGGGCGGGGAGTTCGGCATGGAAATCAACCTGACGGAGGCCGTGGCATGACCCCTGCGCCGCTGATCGCGCTGATCGACGGTCCGCTGGCCGCGGACACCCCGGGCCTCGCCGGCCGGGCGGAAATTTGCGATGTGCATCCCCGCGCTGCCGGAAGCCCGGCCGCGCTGCACGCCAGCTGCATGGCCGCAGCCATCCGCGCCAATGCACCGGATGCGCAGATCCTCGGGATCAGCATCTTTCCGGGCCGCCTGTCCACCACGCCCGCAACCGCGGCAAAGGCGCTGCACCGCGCCGCGGAGACGGAGGCGGCAATCGTGCACTGCTCGTTCGGCCATGCCGGTGCCAGCCCGCTGCTGGCGGCGGCCGCGGCCGCAGTGCTGCGGTCGGGCAAGCTGCTGGTGGCCTCGGCCCCGGCCCGCGGCACGCCGGTCTGCCCGGCCGGCTGCGATGGCGTGTTCTCGGTGCAGGGCGATGCCCGCTGCGGCGCCGGCCAGTGGTCGCTGCTGAACCTCCCGGCCGCACGCTTCGGCGCCTGCCCCGGCGGCCCCGGCTCGCCGGTCCGGGGCGCCAGCCTGGCGGCTGCGCATTTCACCGGTCTGCTGGCCCGGGCCAACGCGGAAGGCGGGGTCGGGGAGATGCTGCAAACCCCGTCCTTCACCGGACGCGAGCGCATAGGGACAGGAGGCCCGCACGCCGCATGATCGGATTTGAACCATGGAACAGCACCCTGCGCGCCAGCTGCGGCCACTATTATGCGGTCCCGGACCGGGCCGTCGGCGAGTGGACAGGGACCTTTGACCTGCGGTGGCGCAGCGGCGTCGATGTGGCCGAGATCCGCTGCCCGTCCGCCCGCATCGAGCGCACCCGCAAGGGCATTCTGCGCGACGATCAGGAGCATTTCTTCCTGCTGCGCCAGCTGGAAGGCGAGACCGGCATCCTTCACGCGGGCCGCGAGACGCTGCTGAAACCGGGGGAGTTCCTGCTGCTGGATTCCACCCGCGCCGCGGAGCTGAGCATCGGCGGCGGGCCCGCGGCCTTCCTGTCGGCGCATCTGCCGCGGGCGCTGGTGCTGGAAACCCGCCGGGAGATGCCCGCGGCGGGCCGCAAGATCACCCGAGCGCATCCGCTGCACGCCAGCCTGTGCGGGCTGCTGGATGCCGGCGGCGCAGAGGACACCGCCGGCTATATCTTTGACCTGGTGCCGCTGGCCTTTGCCGGTGCCGGCCCGCGCCCGGGGGCCGGCAGTCTTGGCAGCCGCAGCAGCCGGTTCCGGCTGATCCGCGAAACGCTGGAGCTGCTCAGCGCCGATCCGCGGCTGACGGTGGACACGCTGGCCGCCCGCACCGGGCTGTCGCGGCGCCAGCTGCAGCGGGAATTCCAAGAGAACGGAACCACCTTCACCGGTTGCCTGACCCGCACCCGGCTGGCCGCGGTGGCGGGCAAGCTGCGCCACGCGGCGCGGCAGAAGGCCCGTGTGCCGATTGCCCAGCTCGCCTACGGCGCGGGATTCGGCGATATCTCCCACTTCAACCGCACCTTCCGCCAGCAGTTCGGCTGCTCGCCGCGCGGCTTCCTCGGCACCTGCGATCCCGGCGGATCTTTGGCGCAGGACGCAAACTCTTTGGCACCCGCCCCCAAGACCCCGCCGCCGGACCGTGCTTGTCTTTCCCAATCAAACCCGGCTGACGGATAAACAGGGAGAACGGCAATGGACTATGGCATGCTGATCAACGGCGAACAGGTTTCGGCGGAGCGCATGATCGAGGTGATCAACCCGGCGACGGAGGAGGTGTTTGCCCGCGTGCCGCATGCCTCTGAGGCGCATCTGAACCAGGCGGTGGCCGCCGCCAAGGCCGCGCAGAAAGCCTGGGCGGAAACGCCAATGGAAGAACGCCGCGCCAAGGTCGAGGCGCTGGCCGCCGCCATCGGCGAAGAGGCGGACGAACTGGCGCGGCTGATCACCCTGGAGCAGGGCAAGCCGCTGCCCGAAGCGCAGGGAGAGGTCGCGTGGTCGCAGGGCTATCTCGCCCATACCGCGACGCTGGAGCTGCCGGACCGCGTCATCCAGGATGACGCCGAGTTCCGCATCGAGACGCGGCACAAGCCCCTGGGCGTGGTGGCGGGCATCATCGCCTGGAACTTCCCGCTGCTCCTGTGCTGCTGGAAGATCGGTCCGGCGCTGATGGCCGGCAACGCCATCGTGCTGAAACCGGCCCCGACCACCCCGGTCTCCGCCCTGAAGCTGGGCGAGATCTGCGCCCGCATCTTCCCGGCCGGCCTCGTCAACATCATCACCGATGCCAACGACCTCGGACCCAAGCTGACGGCGCACCCGGATGTGGCCAAGATCGGCTTTACCGGCTCCTCCGAAACCGGCAAGCGGATCATGGCCAGTGCGGCCGACACCATGAAGCGGGTGACGCTGGAGATGGGCGGCAACGACCCTGCCATCGTGCTGCCGGACGTGGACGTGAAGACGGCGGCCGAAAAGGTCTATGGCGGCGCCTTTCTCAACGCCGGCCAGGTCTGCCTGGCGGTGAAGCGCGCCTATGTCCACAGCGACATCTACGAGGCGTTCTGCGCCGAGCTGGCGGCCCTCGCGGAGCAGGCCGTGGTCGATGACGGCATGAAGCAGGGGACGACCATCGGCCCGATCCAGAACAAGGCGCAGTTCGACAAGATCAAGGGCTTCCTAGAAGACGCCCGCGCCTGCGGGCAGATCATTGCCGGGGGCAGCGCCAAGGACGGACCCGGCTATTTCGTCCGCCCGACCATCGTGCGCGATGTCACCGACGGCCAGAAGATCGTCGACGAGGAACAGTTCGGCCCGATCCTGCCGGTGATCCGCTTCGACAGCATCGACGAGGTGATCGCCCGCGCCAACGCCTCCGACTACGGGCTGGGCGGCTCGGTGCATTCCGCCGATACCGCCAAGGCGGCCGAGATCGCCGGACGCATCGAGTCCGGCACCATCTGGGTGAACCAGCAGCTGAACATCGGCCCGCACATCCCGATGGCCGGCTTCAAGGGCTCCGGCCTCGGCGTCGAGCAATCGGTCGAGGGGCTGGCGGAATACACCCAGATGCAGGTGATCAACATCGCCCGCGGCTGATCCGCAGTAAACTCCGGCCGGGCCGCCGCCGCGGCGGCCCGCCCCGCGCCCCCCGCAGAGCCCCCAGCAGAGACTGACCATGACCGACCCGCAAACCGATCCCACCGCCCCGATTGACGGCCTTTCGCATGTGCGCGGCCCAAGCGAGCCGCCGCTGCAGCACATCACCATCCCGGCCCTGCTGCGGCAGGCGGCGGAACGGCACGGCAGCCGCGAGGCGCTGGTGTTCACGGATACCGGCATCCGGATGACCTATGCCGAGCTGGCCCGGCAAACGGACCGGCTGGCGGCGGGGCTGCTGGAGCTGGGCGTGGGCAAGGGCGACAGGGTCGGCATCTGGTCCCCGAACCGCTGCGAATGGGTTCTGACCCAGTTTGCCACCGCCCGGATCGGCGCCATTCTGGTGACCATCAACCCGGCCTACCGGCTGGCGGAGCTGGAATATGCGCTCAACAAGACCGGCTGCAAGGTGCTGATCGCGGCGGAAAGCTTCAAGAGTTCCCGCTACCTGGAGATGATCCGCGAACTGGCGCCCGAACTGGCCGCGGCCGCCCCCGGCCGGCTGGCGGCGGCACGGCTGCCGGCGCTGCGCCATGCGGTGGTGATGGCGGCGGAACCCGGCCCCGGCGTTCTGCCCTTTGAGACATTGCAGGAGATGAGCGCGGGTGCGGACACCGCGGCCCTGGACGCCATCAGCGCGGGGCTCGCTCCGGACGATGCGATCAACATCCAGTTCACCTCCGGCACCACCGGCCTCCCCAAAGGGGCGACGCTCACCCACTTCAACATCGTCAACAACGCCCGTTTCGTCACCAGCCGCATCAAGCTGACCGGGGCGGACCGGCTGCTGATCCCGGTGCCGCTCTATCATTGCTTCGGCATGGTGATGGGGGTGCTGGGCGCGGTCTCCAAGGGCGCCGCGATGGTCTTCCCCGGCGAGGCGTTCGAGCCGGCCGCGGTGCTGGATGCCGCCGCCGCGGAACGCGCCACCGCGCTTTACGGCGTGCCGACGATGTTCGTCGCCATGCTGCAGGAGCTGGACCGGGCCCCGCGCAATATCTCCTCCCTGCGCACCGGCATCATGGCCGGCGCCCCCTGCCCCATTGAAATCATGCGCCGGATGAACACGGACATGCACATGCAGGAGGTGACGATCTGCTACGGCATGACCGAAACCGCGCCGGTCTCCTTCCAGAGCTTCACCACCGACCCGGCAGAGAAACGCTGCACCACCGTCGGCCGCGTGCATCCGCATCTGGAGGTGAAAGCTGTGGACGGCGAAGGCCGCACCGTGCCCGCGGGCGAGCGGGGCGAACTGCTGGTGCGCGGCTACTCGGTGATGCAAGGCTATTGGGACGACCCCGCCGCGACGGAGGCCGCCAGTTCGGACGGCTGGATGCGCACTGGCGACCTCGCCACCATAGACTCGGACGGATTCTGCAGCATAACCGGGCGGCTGAAGGACATGATCATCCGCGGAGGTGAAAACATCTATCCGCGCGAAATCGAGGAGTTCCTGATCCGCCACCCGCAGATCGCAGATGCCCAAGTGTTCGGGGTGCCGGACGAAAAATTCGGTGAACAGGTCTGCGCCTGGATCGTGCCTGCACCGGGGGCCGGACTGGACGAAGAGGCGGTGCTCAGCCACTGCCGAGGCCAAATTGCGCATTTCAAGATCCCGCAGTATGTGCGGATCGTGCCGGAGTTGCCGATGACTGCCACAGGCAAGCCGCAGAAGTTCAAGATGCGCGAAATCATGGTGCAGCAGCTTGCCACGGTATGAAGGTTCACCAGCGCGTATCTGCAAAAAGTTCTTAAGTCATTTTCGAACTGCCTTTGCAATTAACTCGCGGCATAGCCTGACGTGCGGCCCGACCCGCAGCCCGTTATTTGCTTGCGGCATTCTGAGCAAAGCGGATTTGAGCTGAGTTCCGCTGTCTGAAGCCATTAAGCCGCACTTCGCCTTTCGGACCTCCTGCAAAATTCCGGAGATTTGAAAAGGAATAGAAACATCTATGCAAATCGGCGCCGAGATCTCTCAACGCCGTGCGTGGTGATGCGATTTTCACGGAAGTTGGTTGCGGGAGCAGGATTTGAACCTGCGACCTTCAGGTTATGAGCCTGACGAGCTACCTGGCTGCTCCATCCCGCGGCAGTGGTTTTGTTTCATCGTTTTAGAGAGATTATTGGATTT
>NZ_JAHVJA010000002.1 GCF_019801465.1 Leisingera daeponensis | reverse complement strand
CCGCCGCCTGCCGCGCCCACAACCTGGCCGAGCCGGAAGGCCTCACCGCCTAAGCCGCGCCGCAGAACAGCAACGGTTAACTTTGACACTCCCGCCGGACCGCCTCCGGCGGGAGTATTTTTTGGAAAGATGAAATGAGGGGTGATTAAGCTGAGACGGGCACCATGGTGCCTTGCAGGAGGGCGACCAGCTTTTCCTTTTCGCCCGTCACCGCATGGACCTCTGCCGTGACGATCACCAGCCTGCGGCCCGGTTTGATGACCTTGCCGGTGGCACGCAAAACTTTTCCTGCGCCCGGGGCCAGCAGGTTGATCTTCATCTCCGCCGTCATCACTTCGCAGTCTTCCGGCATCATCGTGAGCGCCGCGTAACCCGCAGCTGTGTCGCCGATGGCAAAGCTGAGAGCGGCATGGGCCACATCGTGCTGCTGGCGGCTGCCGGGCAGGATCGGAGCGGTGATCACCACTTCACCCGGTGCAACACTTTCGATTTCAGCGCCCAGCGTTTGCATCATGCTTTGCTTGGCGAAACTGCTGCGTATGCGGTCGTCCATCACATCTATCCTTCTGCTGTTGCAGCCCAGCATAGAGAATGAGCGGCCATCAAGGACCTGTGACGCTGCGCCACTTAGCGGGGCATGGGAACCGGCAGTGCCTGCGGGCCGGTGAGGATCGCCAGCGCGTCCGGCGCCATCAGGAAGGTGAGAGCCGGGTCGGTGCTGCGCAGGCCGCCGGTATAAGTACCGAAGGCAGGCAGGATCAGGCGGCTTCGGTCCAGCAGGAAGCAGGGACGGGAGGTGCTTCGGATCCGCGCCTTGGGGTGGTAGTGGCCAGAAACCTCTGCGCTGGCGGCGGGATCGGCGATATGGCGGAAGCTGAGGGAGGCAAGATGCAGCTCTGCCATCTGTTCTCCGCCCAGATCGGCAGGCGCCGGATCGTGATTGCCGGCGATCCAGATCCAGCGGCGGTTCTGCGTCAGGGCGGCCAGCTGCGATTTCTCCCCATCCGGCAAAGCCCGCGAGGCGGCGTCATCGTCGAAACTGTCGCCGAGGCAAACCACCGTTTCCGGCTGCAGGATGGCTATCAGCTCAGCGAGGCGGACAAGCGTGTCCCGCGTCTCATAAGGCGGCAAGGCGCTGCCGCCACGCCGGATGTGGCGCTCGGATTTGCCCAAGTGCAGGTCGGAGACGCAGAGCAGGCGGCGCTCTTCCCACCAGAGCGTGCCGCTGCCAAGCGCGGTGAGGCGGGCGCCTGCGAGGGTGAAATCAAATCCGATCATGGCTTGGGTTTATCTGTCACAGCTGGGCTGGCAAGAGTTATTGCGGCAGCGTATCCAGCCCGGACTGCTGCATCAGCGCTGCGGCTTCCTGCTGCAGCAGCTTTTCCTCCGCCGCGCCCTTGACCGGGACCTTGCCAACCTCCAGCAGCAAAGGCGCCGCGAGGGGGGAGATCCGTTCCAGCCGCCTGAGCGTGATGCGGCCCCGGATCCGCGCCAGCATCTGCTCGATGCGGCCGAAGTCCACCAGCCCGCGCAGGGCCTCTTCGCGGGTGATGTCCATCAGCAGGTGGTCAGGATCGTATTTGCGCAGCGTGTCATAAAGGATGTCAGAGGAGAACGTTGCCTGCCGGCCGTTCTTGCGCGCACCGGGCGTGTTGCGTTCGATGAGGCCCGCGATGGTGGCAGCGCCGCGGAAGGCGCGTTTCATCACTGCATTGCCCGCCAGCCATCCCTCGAGCCCGTCGCGCAAGGCGCGCGGGTCGAACAGCGGGGCAGGGTCTGTGACCTCTTGCAGCCCCCAGATCAGGGTGGCGTAGTCGGTCGCGACAAAACCCAGGGGATCAAGCCCCAGCTCCTCCATCCGCTTAGTCAGCAGAAGACCCAGCGTCTGCTGCGCGTTGCGGCCGGCAAAGCCGTAGATGCAGATGTGCTCGCGGCTGTCGTGCGGGAAGCTTTCGATCAGCAGCCGCCCGGCGCGGGGAAGTTCGGAGACTTCCCGCTGCAGCTCCAGCCAATCCGCGGTGTGACGGGGCAGCGAGGGCCAGCTGTCCTGTCTGAACATAGCCAGAATGCGGGCGCTGAGCTGGGTGGAGGTCGCGAATTTGGTGCCGGAGAAAACGGCAACCTTAGGCTTGCGGCCGGGGTTGCGGGTGACTTCCACGGTCATTTCGCGCAGGCCCTCGTAACGCACGGTCCGGCCGCCGATCAGGAAGGTGTCGCCGGGAGTGAGGGTGGCGGCAAAGGCTTCCTCCACCTCGCCCAGCGGCTTGCCGCCGCGGCTGTGTTTCAGGCGGACCTTGATCAGGTCGGCGTCCTGGATAGTGCCGAGGTTCATGCGGATGCGGGCGGCGGCGCGCGGGTCGCGCAGCTGCCATTTGCCGTCCGGGCGCTGCAACAGGCGCTGCCACCGGTCGTAAGCCTTGAGCGCGTAACCGCCAGTGGCGCAGAAATCGAGGCAGGCATCGAATGCGGCGCGGGGGAGGGCGGCGTATGGACCGGCTTGGGTCACTTCGGCATAGAGCCCGTCAGCGTCAAAGGGGCCGGCGCAGGCCGCGACAAGGATGTGCTGGCAGAGCACGTCGCGCGGGCCGGGGCCGCGCGGCTCGCCATCCAGATCACCCTCGCGCACGGCCTCCAGCGCTGCGCGGCACTCGACCACCTCGAAGCGGTTGGCAGGGACCAGCAACGCCTTGGAAGGGGCATTGTAGCGGTGGTTGGCGCGGCCGATGCGCTGCACCAGCCGTTTCACGTTCCTGGGCGCGCCGATCTGGATCACCAGATCCACGTCGCCCCAGTCGATGCCGAGATCCAGCGAGCCGGTGCAGACGATGGCGCGCAGTTCGCCTCTGACCATCGCGGCCTCGACCCGCTCCCGCTGGACCCGGTCGAGCGAGCCGTGGTGGATGCCGATCGGCAACGAGTCTTCGTTGGCGAGCCAGAGGTTGTGAAAGAAGATCTCCGCCTGGGCGCGGGTGTTGTGGAAGATCAGCGTGGTCTTGTGGGCCTTGATCTGCGCCATCGCTGCCGGGATCGCATAGGCCGCGCCGCCGCCGGCCCAGGGCGGGGCTTCGGCGGTTTCCAGCATCCTTATGTCAGGGGCCGGGCCTGGGTCGGCCAGCACGATCTCGCAGGGGTCCGGGTGGCGGGCGAGATAGCTGGCGATGGCCTGCGGGTCGTCCACGGTGGCCGACAGGCCCACTCGGCGCAGATTAGGACAAAGCGTCTGCAGCCGCGCCAGCGCCAGCATCAGCTGATCGCCGCGCTTGCTTTCGGCGAGGGCGTGGATTTCATCCACCACCACCCGCTGCAGGCCTTTAAAGATGCGGGCTGCGTCCTCGTAGGAAGTGAGCAGGGCGAGGCTTTCGGGCGTGGTCAGGAGGATATGCGGCGGGTCGGCGCGCTGGCGTCTTTTGCGGGAGGCTGGCGTGTCGCCGGTGCGGTCGTCAATGCGGATGGGCAGGCCGATCTCCTCAACCGGGGTGCGCAGGTTGCGCTTGATGTCGGCTGCCAGCGCCTTGAGCGGGGAGATGTAGAGCGTGTGCAGGCCTTCGTGGCTGCCACCAGCCAGTTCCGCCAAGGTCGGGAGAAACCCGGCCATGGTCTTGCCGCCGCCAGTGGGGGCGATCAGCAGGGTGCAGGAATCCTGAGCCCGCGCCAGCATCGCCTGCTGGTGCGGGTGGATGGACCAGCCGCGGGCGGAGAACCAGTCCTGGAGTGCGGAAGGTAAACTGCTCATCCGTTCCATGTAGGGGATGACGCAAAACTTTCCTAAAAAGTTCTGCCCGAAGTTTTCAAAAAAACCTTTGGGCTGGAATCACTTCACGATGTGCTCGTCCTTGACGAACATGTTGGCCCAGGCGCGGTCGATCAATTCCGGAGACATCTGGTAGGGGATGCCCTCGAACTCGCAGATGGAGATCATCTGGTCGATCAGGAACACCGGCTGGTAGTTGGCGTAGATGTTGTTGATCGTCGGGTATTTCTTCTTGAGCAGGTGCACCAGTGCGGCCTCGTCCAGCGGCATGCCCTTCTTGCGGGCCACCATGGCAAAGATCTTGAGGAAGTTTTCCTGGTTCGGCCCGTCGATCTTGATCTTGAAGAAGATCCGGCGCAGCGCCGCCTGGTCGAAAATCTCATTCGGGTGGAAGTTGGTGGAAAAGATCACCAGCGTGTCGAAGGGGACCTCGAACTTCTCGCCGGATTGCAGCGCCAGGATGTCCTTGCTTTCCTCCAGCGGCACGATCCAGCGGTTGACCAGCGCCTGCGGCGGCTCTGCCTGGCGGCCAAGGTCGTCGACGATGAAAATGCCGCCGGTGGATTTCAGCTGCAGCGGCGCCTGATAGGTGCGTGCGGTCGGGTTGTAGACCAGGTCCAGCATGTTCAGCGACAGCTCGCCGCCGGTGATCACGGTGGGGCGCTCGCACATCACGTAGCGCTCGTCAAAGCGGCGGCGGCGGCGCAGGGCGTTGGGGTCCTCCTGCTCCTGCGCGACTTCGGTGTGCACGATCGGGTCGAAGACGGTGATCACCTGGCCGGAGTATTCGATGGCGCGGGGCACATAGACGTGATCCCCCAGCGCATCGCGGATGCCGTTGGAGATCGAGGATTTGCCGTTGCCCGGCGGGCCGTACATCAGGATCGAGCGGCCGGCGCTGACGGCAGGGCCGAGGTGATCCAGCAGGCTGTTGGGCAGCACCAGGTGCCCCATCGCGTTTGTCAGCTGTTCACGGGTCACCTGAATGTTTCGGATGGACTGCCGTTTGACCTGCTCGCGGTAAACCGCCAGCGGCACCGGCATGGCGCCGAAGTATTCGGACTGGCTGAGCGCGTCCAGGGCGCGGGCCTTGCCCGCGTCGGTGAGCTGGTAGCCCATCTCGTTGCCGCTGTTGGCATTCAGCGTGCCGGTCGCTTCCAGCAGCCGCTGCTCGCGGGCGATATCGACCAGTTCCTGGGTGACGGAGGAGGGCAGGCAGATGGCTTCGGCGATCTCGGTGACGTTTTCCACGTTCTTGCGGAAAATGGTCTTGAGCAGAATGTCCCGCATCATCACCAGCGGCAGCTGCATCTGTTCCAGCCCCTTGGGGGCGGGAGGGGCCACAACGGTGAGGTTCTGCATGTTCATGGCGGTGCCTGTCCCTGAAATCCACATTCGGCCCCGGTGTGCAGGGCGTTGGGAAACAGACTATTCAGGACTGTGGCAACAGCGGGGCAGAGCTGAAGCTTTTCCGCGAAACCGCCGGGAAATTCCGTTCAGCTTTCTGTTTTTTCCAGGTGCATAGGAGCAGGCGCCTCGCTTGATTGTCAGCTGCCGAAGTGTGCGGCAAAGCCCAGATAAAGCGCGAGCGTGGCTCCCAGGCACAGGCCCATCGGAAAGCTCTTGCCGGTTTCCCAGCTTTGCCACTGCGGGGCCAGTTGCCGCAGGCGGGTGTGCTTGGCGATCCTGTGGGCAGTGAAGCCGGCCAGCAGGGTGGCGGCAAAGACGACCATCAGAAGCCGCAGATCGCCAAGCGCGAAGAAGGGGGCCGCGGCGCCTGCAAACTTGGCGTCGCCGGCGCCGACAGCGCCAGCGGCGTAGAACAGGAAACCCAGGCCGACTCCAACCGGCAGGTGCAGCAAATGCCAGCCGTAATCTGCCCAGCTGGGCATGACCAGAGCTCCGACGATGACATAGATCACCGCTAGCAGGTCAACGGCCCAGTTGGGGATGCGCATGCCGCGCAGATCGGTCAGCGCCACCGTGTAGCACAGCGGCAGCACGAAGGGCAGGAACCACAGGGCAGCATGGGCCGGGAACTGCATGGCTCAGCCGTTTTCCAGCGCCGCCAGCGAGCGTGCGGCTTCTTCGAAGTGCTGTGGATGGGTGTCGATCGCTTCGCGCAGCAGGTTCTCGCCGGTCTTGACGTCGCCCTGTTTGATTGCTGACAGAGCCAGCGTATGCAGCAGCAGGGCCCGTTCAGTCTGTTCCAGCGGAATCACCGGCAGGGTGTAGTTGCGCTGCGCGCCGCGGGCCAGCACCAGGTTGTTCTTAGCGGTGAACAGGCGCTGGTCCTGGCGGATGGCTTCGCCGAACAGTCGCTCGGCGCCGGCGAAATCGCCGCGGGTCAGCTTGGAATAGCCCCAGTTGTTCATCACCTTGGCAGGCGTGGTGGTCAGCCCGACCGCGATTTCATAGAAGCTGTCGGCGCGTTTCCAGTCCCGGTTGGCATCGGCCACAACCGCTTCGAGCCGGTAGCGCTCATAGGTTTCATGGGTCGGCGGCACCCGGTCCAGCTCTGCCTTGGCGGCATCCCAGTCGCCGCTGCGCACCAGCGCGCCGGCCAGCTGCACATGGTCTTCGCTGGTGGCGCCTTTCATCGACACCACTTTCTTCCAGGCTGCGGTGCCTTCTGTGGTGCGCTTGGCGCGGATCAGCGAATGCGCCAGCCCGCGCTGCAGATCGATCCGGTCCGGGCTGGTCTTGATCGTCCGCTGGAAATGCGCCACAGCTTCGTTCGGATCGGCCACCGACATCATGACATCATTGAGATTGCTCTCGTCGATGACGTTCACCTCCTGAAAGGCCCGTTCCACGGTTTCATCGGCTTTGTCCGCGCAGGCCGACAGGACCAGCGCCCCTGCCAGAGAAGCGGATAGGAAAAACTGCTGGCGCATTTGGTGCGTCCTTTTTACTGCTCTGCCTCTGTTACGGTGCTTCGCGAATCAGGTAGCTGCCGCCGCCCTGCCGCACCAATTTGTAGTCTTCTTTTTGCGGCTCAGTATGCGCGGGATTTTCAAGTTTTGCGAGGGCCAGACGTAAATTATCGCGGATTGCGTCACTTTCGCCATTGTCGAGCGCATAGGCGCGCTGGAACACCTGCACGGCTTCAGCCGTTTTGCCGCGTTCCATCAGCGCGACGCCGAGGTTGTTCATCGGTTCCGGCCAGGCCGGATCGGCATCCACCGCCTGGCGCAGAAGGTCTTCGGCCTGTCCCAGCCGCCGGAGACCCAGCTTGGCGCTGCCCATGCCCGAGAGCACCTCAGCCGTCAGCCCGTGATCCAATGCGGCGCGGGTGAAGGCCTCCAGCGCCAGCTCATGCTCGCCTGCGGCCATTAGCCGGTGGCCGACAACCAGACCGTCCTCTGCCTGCTGGCGGTGGTTGTCGCCGGGCGCCCAGGGGCTGCCCTTCTCCTGTCTCAGCCCGCCCGGCGAACATGCCGCCGCCAGCGCGAAGGCGCTGGCGGCAACCGCTACCGTGAGCAGGCGGGCAGAGGCTGCCCGCGATGCCGTTTTCATTACTGGGGTCCCATATTGCCCATGTTCATGATGCCCTGCACCGAAGGACCAACTAGAATGATCAGCAGGGGCGGGACCGTCAGGCCCATTGTGGCAAGTGTCATCTTCACGGGCAACTTGTTTGCGGCCTCTTCCGCGCGCATGACGCGCTTGTCGCGCATTTCACCGGCATAAACCCGCAAGGCATCTGCGATCGAGGTGCCGAAACTGGCGGATTGGATCATCACGGTGACAAAGGAGGACACATCCTGCACACCGCATCGGGTGCCCAGGTCGCGCAGCACCTTGTCTTTTTCCTTGCCCGCTTTCATCTCATAGGCGACCACTTCGAACTCCGAGGCCAGTTCCGGGAAGGAGGCGTGCAGTTCCTTGGCAACCCGCACAATGGCCTGATCCAGTGACTGGCCGGCCTCAACGCAGACCAGCATCATGTCGAGCGCATCGGGAAAGCCTTCAGTGATCTTCTGCTGGCGCTCGCCGATGCGGCGGGTGATCCAGTATTTCGGCAGCATGTAACCCGCTGCGCCAGGAGCGATAATGCGCAGTGCCATCTGCTGGCCGTCGTAGTCGATATCTGCCTTCAGGACATAGACAAAGAACAGACCGCCCAGCAGCCCCAGAATGCCAAGAGCAAATTGCGCGAAATGGAACAGGCGCACAGAGTCCTTCGAATGATAACCCGCCTGGCGCAGCTTCAGCTCCATCGCCGACAGTTCGTCCGCGTTCTGCGGCTCCAGGAAGTTGGCGAATTTCTGCAATTGCTCATTGCGGCTGGATTGCCGCAGGCGCTCCTTCTGCGGTGTTTCGCGGGTTTCGGGCTTGATGTTCTTCTGCAGCTTCTTCAGCGGATCTTCCGGCTGGTTCAGCAGCAGCGGCACCGCCAGCAGGATCATGAACATGCCCGCAATTCCAAGCGCCAGGAGCGGCCCGAACTCGCCGAACTGAGATGTGAGGAAGCCGTCAATACCGGTCACAATATCCACGATCCGCTCCTTAAACTTTGATGTTTGTCAGCACGCGCATGACAATCAGGTTGGCCGTCAGCATCACGCCCACTGCAAAACAGGCGGGGATGAACCAGGGGTGATCAATCACCTCATCGTAATAGCCCGGATCCTTGACCAGGATGCCGATGAGGCACAGCAGCGGGAAGCCGGACAGGAATTTGCCGGACCATTGCGCCTCGGCGGTGATCGCCTTGACGCGGCGGAACAGGCGGAAGCGGGCGCGGATCACCTTGGCGAGGCCAGCCAGAACCTCGGCCAGGTTGCCGCCCGATTGCTGCTGAATGGTCACGGCAACCGCGAGGAAACGCATGTCCTGCATATCGAGCCGCTCGGCCATTTCCTTGAGCGCTTCGCCGACATCGCGGCCGTAGGCGCATTCGTCGGAAATGATGCCGAACTCGGTGGCAAGTGGATCCTCGACCTCGTTGGCGACGATCTGCACGGCAGAGGTGAAGGGGTGACCGACGCGCAGGCTGCGCACCATCAGTTCCACCGCATCGGGCAGCTGCTCCTCGATCAGCGCCATGCGCTTGGAGGCCTTCTTGTTCACCCAGAAAAACACCGCGCCGACGCCGATGATAACGGCGCCGAGAATTCGGACCGGCAGCGGTGCGCCTGTGCCTATGCTGAGACCGACAAAGGCGATCCCGGCGAGGCCGGCCATGATCAGGATGAGCTGCTTGGGGGAAAAGGCGATGGCCGCTTTCTGTGCCCGTTCAGACAGCAGCGAATAGAGCGGGATCGACTGCGACCTGGCATGCTGGCCCAGCTCCTTGCGCAGCTGCTCCAGCACCTGCTCGCGGTTGCTGCCCTTCTCCATCATCTCCAGCCGGCGGTTCACCTTGCTGTTGAGGCTGATCGATTTGCCAAAAGAGAACAGGTAGAGGCCTTCAACCAGCGCCAGCACGCCAAAGAATATCGCGCCGTAGATCAGCGGTTCTGAACTCAACTCCATCAGCGCTTCTCCATCACAGTGGGTTCATAGATCGAAGCCGGCAGGTCGTACCCCCAGAGGCGGAAGCGCTCTGAGAAGTGGCTGCGCACGCCGGTGGCGGTGAAATGGCCGATGATCTTGTTGTCCGGGGTCAGGCCGACGCGCTGGAATCGGAAGATTTCCTGCATTGAGATCACGTCGCCTTCCATGCCGGTGATTTCGGTGATCGAGGTCATCCGGCGCGAGCCGTCCTGCAGGCGCGAGGCCTGCACGATCAGGTTCACCGCCGATGCGATCTGGCTGCGCACAGCCTTGATCGGCATTTCGATGCCGGCCATCGCAATCATGTTCTCCAGCCGCGAGATGCCGTCGCGGGCAGAGTTGGCGTGGATCGTCGTCATCGAGCCGTCGTGGCCGGTGTTCATCGCCTGCAGCATGTCGATCACCTCCTCGCCGCGGGTCTCGCCCACGATGATGCGGTCGGGGCGCATCCGCAGCGCGTTTTTCAGGCAGTCGCGCGGCGATACTTCGCCCTTGCCCTCGACGTTCGGCGGGCGGCTTTCCATTCGGCCCACATGGGTCTGCTGCAGCTGAAGTTCCGCCGTATCCTCGATCGTCAGGATGCGTTCGGAGTTGTCGATGAAGGAAGACAGCGCGTTCAGCGTTGTGGTTTTACCGGAACCGGTGCCGCCGGAGACAATAACGTTCAGCCGGGTCGATACCGCGGCTTGCATATATGCAGCCATTTCCTCGGTGAAGGCGCCGAAATTCACAAGATCGTCGATACCCAGCTTGTCTTTTTTGAACTTCCGGATGGAGACCAGAGACCCGTCCACCGCAATCGGCGGCACCATCGCGTTGAAGCGGGAGCCGTCTGCAAGGCGGGCGTCCACATAAGGATTGGATTCATCGACGCGGCGCCCCACGGCAGAGACGATCTTGTCGATGATCCGCATCAGGTGCTTTTCATCCTTGAAGGCGATGTCGGAAAGCTCCAGCTTGCCGCTGCGCTCGACAAAGATCTGATGCGGGCCATTCACCAGGATATCGCTGACCGAGTCATCCTGCAGCAGCGCTTCCAGCGGTCCGAGGCCGGTGACCTCGTCGTAAAGCTCCTTGTTAAGCTGCTGCCGGTCCTCGCGGTTCAGAACGATGCTCTTTTCGGCCAGGATCTCTGTTGCGATAGTGGAGATCTCGGAGCGCAGTTCGGCTTCGCCGGCGCGTTCCAAAGCAGAAAGGTTCAGGTTCTCCAGAAGCTCCCGGTGCAGCTGAATCTTGATTTCGCTCAGCCGTTCCTTGCGTTTGCGCTCCTTGTCCATCGGCTGCGCTTCGGCAGCTTTGCGCTGGACAGGGCGCCGCAGACTGGCGGCTGGCTTGGCCGCGGCAGAAGGGGCCGCAACCGGTTCCGGCGCCGGTACTGCGGGCTTGGCGGCCTGTTTCTTGTACTTGGAAAACATCAACTCACCCTCAAGTTAGGCCGTTCAGGCGGCTTCTGCTTCGCTGCGGCCCAGTTCATGCAGCGAGGCTGCGAGCTTGGCGATTTCCTTGCGCAACGGGTTCTTCGCGGCAGAGACAGCCAGCGGCAGCCCGTGATCGCAGCTCTGCAGGATCTGCTTGCCGCCGTCAGGCAGCTGCAGATCGATCGAAATTCCCAGGGACTCGGCCATCCGCTTGACCCGGCTCTTGCCGGTCAGATCGGTGAACTTCGGTGCCCGGTTCAGCGCAAAGCGCAGCTTTTCGAGCGGCAGGTCTTCGGCCTGAAGCGCCCGCTTCAGCCGCAGTGCGTTCTGGGCCGAACGCATGTCCAGTTCGATCAAAGCGAAATAGACATGTGCCATGTTCAGGACCGTTTCGGACCATTGCACCAGCGTGTGCGGCATATCGATGACGACAAAGTCAAAATGGCTGCGCGCCAGCCCGACCACGCGCGCAATGTCTTCGGGTGACAAAAGATCCAGCGGCACCATTTCGGACGGCGCTGTCAGAACCTGCAGTTTTTCCTGGAACGGCAGAAGCGCCTGGCCGAACAGATCCTCGTCCATGCTCTCGGATTCGCTGAGCATTTCCATCACTGCTTCGCGGCGGGGCAGGTCAAGGTAGGTCGAGACCGAGCCGGCCTGCAGGTCCAGATCCAGCAGGCAGACGCTGGGCTCTTCGCGCTCGCTGAGCGCAGCAAGCTCCCAGGCGAGGTTCACGGCCATCGTGGTGGAACCGGTGCCGCCGGCCAGCCCGTGGCAGACGATAACCGCGCCTTCGCGCTGGCTGCCGGATTGCAGCTGGTGCGGGTTCTGCACCGTTGGCGGGGGCGGGGCCTGCAGCCGTTCAATGGCCGCTTGCAGTTCCTGCTCGGGCAGCGGGTAGGGGACAAACTCGTCGGCCCCCTGGCGCAGCAGCGTGTGCAGCGCGGCGGGCGTCACGTCCTCGGCAATCAGGATCACCTTGATGCCGCGCGATTTTGCCTGGCTGATGATCTCTCCCATCAGCGGCAGGTCACCTTCGTCGGCACTGTCGATGGCCAGGGCGATGAATTGCAGCGGTTCCGCCTCAGCCTGACCGAAGAAGGCCAGGGCTTCTGTGAAGCCCAGATCGCCCCAGGCTTCGCCAAGGGCGGCTTCCATGTCTTCGATCAGGAGGTCGAAATTCTGCACGTCGCGGCTGACCGTGCAGGCAACAATCGCAGGTGTCTCTGTTTGCGGCATACCGCTGCTCATCGCCATCATCCTTGTTCACTTGGGCAGACCGGGCTTCGGGCACAGTCCGCCTCTTGGAAACAATGTCGGCGGCAATCTAGGCGATATTGGGGCCAAAAATCCCCAAATATGGGGAATTGTTACTACTTCGTAACCGCTGTAAGGCGCAAACCGCTTACTGCAGAGAACGTGAAAGCGACTTCTCTGCGGACAGGGTCGTCTCTGGCACGGCGCTTTCCAGATACTCGCGGTAGATGATCTGGGCGTATTTGCCGTCCAGCACCGAGGGGTGGCGCTTCAGGAAGCCGCTCACCTCGGTCACCGTCCGGCGGTTGCGGCGTTCACGCTCGGGTGTCGGAATCAGCGGCTGAGTCTCGCCGTGCGAGATCACCGCCTCCAGACGGCTGCGGCTGATGCCGCGTGAAACCAGGTAATTCACCGCGGCCCGGGCCCGGCGCAGGCCAAGCGCGCGGTTGTAGGCGTTGCTGCCCACCGCATCGGTGTGGCCGAAGACGCGGAAACGCACCTCGGGGAACTGCTTGATCCAATGCGCCTGGCGGTCCAGCACCGAGCGGGCGGTCTGGTCCAGGCGGGCACTGTCGAAATCAAAGTTGATGGTGTTGGGCACTTCCTTGGCGAACCGGCTGGCCAGCTGGATCGCGTAGTTGCGCTCGCCGCTCATCACCGCGGCGTTGTTGAGAGTGGCTTCGCCGAAGGTTGCCTTGCGGTTCAGTTCCCGTCCGGCTTCCCGCTCGCAGGCGGCGGCAGTCAGGAGGAGGCCGAGAATTGCAGCGGTTCTGATCATCTGTGCCACTCCCTATCAGTCCAGCACGTAGCCGTAAGAGCCGTTGAAATCCTGCTTGGCCACTTCGGCAGCAGGGCCGTTTTTGGTGCGGGCGGTGCGCCCGAACAGGAACAGGTCCTTTTCGCTGGGCGGCGCGACCCGGTCGGTCGGCAGCGTCAGCGCCTCGCCGCGGGTCGGGGTGACCAGATGGGCGCTGATGATGATGACCAGCTCGGTCTGTTCGCGCTGGTAGTCGGCGCTACGGAACAGCGCGCCCAGGACCGGCACGTCGCCCAGCCAGGGCAGTTGAGAGGAATTGTCGAGGAACTCGTCGCGGATCAACCCCGCAATGGCAAAGCTTTCGCCGTCGCGCATTTCAACCGTGGTCGAGGTTTCGCGGCGGGAGAAGGCGTCGATGGTGAGGCCGCTGAGTTCCAGCGAGTTCGTCGGATCGATCGCGGAGACAGCCGCGTTCAGTTCCAGATTGATCAGGTCACCGTCGACCACCCGGGGGATGAAGTTCAGCTCAATCCCGAAGGGCTTGAATTCAATGGTGATAACGCCGTTTTCCTGGGCAACGGGAACCGGATATTCTCCGCCGGCCAGGAACTTGGCTTCTTGTCCGGACAGGGCAGAGAGGTTGGGTTCGGCCAGGGTGCGGACAACGCCTTTCTGCTCCAGGGCTTCCAGCAGCAGGCTGACCTGCACGGAGCCAGCATTGAAGCCGAACAGGAAGGCGCCGGTGTTTTCGTTGGCGGCGGGAATGTTGCCGGCCAGCGAGTTGGCCAGGGCGCCAGAAGTGTTCAGCGTGTTGACGCCGCCGGTGCGGCCATTGCCGGTGCCGCCGTTGAAGCCCAGAGAGGCGCTGAGCGATTTGGAGACAGAGCGCTGCATTTCGGCAAAGCGGACCTTGAGCATCACCTGCTGCACGCCGCCGACCGACATCAGGTTGCTGACCCGCTCCGGCGCATAGCGCTCTGCCAGGTCCAGTGCCCGCTGCAGGCGGGCCGAGCTGGATACCGTGCCGGACAGCACGATGCCGTCATTCGCGGTCCGCACCTCGATTTTTTCGTTCGGCAGGATCTGGCGCAGGCGCTGCTTGAATTCAGTGACATCCGCGGCGACCCGCACATCCACGTTGGTGATCAGCCGGCCGGAGCCGTCCAGCAGCGTCAGCGTGGTCAGGCCGGGCGATTTGCCCAGCACATAGATGGTGCGGTCGGAGAGGGAGGAAATGTCAGCAATGCTGGGGTTGGCGATGCTGAGCTCCGCAAAGGGGGTTTCGCTTTCCACCACCACGGCGCGGTTCATCGGCACGTCAAGCGTTGCTGCCGTGCCCTTTTTCACCACCCGCAAAGATTGCGCCGATGCCCCATCTGCATTCGGTATGCCAATTAGCGAAAGCCCCATCAGGGCCGCCGCCACGAACCGTCGAATTGCCATGTGACCTGCCTTTCCGATCACGCCTCAAAATCCGGGTCTTTTCGCCCGCTGTTTCCCGCACTGTGGTGCAGTTCCCGAATTATTGCAAGAATCAATGGTTTCGCGGCCTTTCCTAAGCAGCAGGCGATGTGGGGCCTTGGCAACAGGCAATTCAGCCGCCCTTCGCAGGGGAAGGGCGGCTGGGCCTGATAACGCTTTGTGCAAGAATGAGAATTCTAGTTTGTGCAGGGGATCGGGATTTCCAGAACTTCTGCACCGCGGCGGGTGCGGATGGTGCAGACTTTTTCCCGCTCCACCTCCGGTTGGGCTTCGATCGCACCAAGGCCCAGGAGCTTGCGCTGATCGACTTCGATGACCGAGGCCACCGTGTCATCACCTGCGCCCACCAGTGCCAGGGTCAGCTTGCCGGTGCTCTGTGCCTGGGCCAGAGCCGCAACCTGTTCCGGCCGGGCGGCCACTGTGACCGTGCGGGCGATGATTGCGCCGCTGATGTCATTATTTGCTTTCTGGTCGACTGCAATCAGCTCGACGTTGGTTTCGATCAGCCGGGTGAATTCGCCCTCCGTGGCGCCGGCCTGACGCACCTGGCCGGTCCAGTAGATGTCGACCCTGTCACCTGGGCGGAGGAAGCCCGAGACGCCGGAGGAGACATCCACCCGGATTGCAAAGGCACGCATGCCGCGTTCAAGCCGCGAGGTGATGCCGGCGTCCTCACCCGGAAGCGTGACCTTGCTGGCCATGATCGCCTCATTCTTTTCCATCGTCCGCAGAATGACGCGGGGGGTCTCGTCGGCGCCCGGCGGGAACAGCGCTTCCATTGTGGTGAACACGCCTTCGGGCAGGCTTTCCTGAGGCCAGCGGACCAGACGGACGTTTTCCTTGGTCAGCCGATGGCCGTATTTCAAAGTGTCCGTCGCAACGAAAATGTCGACGGTGGGAACCGCTTCCACACGGGATGCGCGTTCCTGAGCCAGAGCCTGCTGGTATGAGCTGATATATTTTTTCGCCATCATCACAGCGCCGCCGGCCAAAGCGACGCCCAGGATGAGAACAAGTCCGAATACTGTACGCATGACGCTCCTTCGGTCAAATGCCCAGCCGGGGTGCTGAACAATGACTCTGCTTAGGTTCCGGTCATCATGTTTTGCGGCTGAAAGTCCGCAGCCGCCTGGCGCGGCAGAAACCATGAGGAAAGCCGCCCGCTGGAGGGCAGGCGGCTTCCAAAGCTTTGTTCGACGTCAGCCGAAGCTTAGGACGGGTTGGTGCCCAGGCTGTAGGTGGTCGGCACGGAGTTGGTCAGGGCGGTGCCGGTTGCGTCTGCAACGCTGTCCACGCCGCTTGCAACGCTGGTGTAGGCAACGCCGGCCAGAGCGGCGACAGCTGCGGTCAGCACAACCCAGTCAACAGTCACGGCGCCGTCTTCGTCTTTGCGGAAGTTTTTGATGAACTTGATCATGGTATGGTCCCTCCAAAGGATCTCTGAATTTGCTACATCCCGCCGTCGCTCTGGAACCTGCTCTCTCACCAGCTTTGGTTCCTGTCCGGCTTGGATGAATACATATAGCCAGTGCAGCGTGGCAGGATTTGGGCTGAAAGCCGGAAATTGTTGCCCAAATTTAACTTTTCAAAAAGAATTGCCGTAACGCACTGTTTTTGCCGGGTTAAAAAAACATTACCAGCCGGCGTCCCGTGGTATTTCCGCGCCAGTCGGGGGCAAATATGGCGAATACGCCAGATTCTGAGGCGGAAAGGCTGGCTTTTGCGCTCCGGGTTTCCGAGTCTTTTGGCAAAAGAAACCTAAGGCAGGCAGAGCAATGTCCGTGCGTAAAGCGGTTTTGGCAGCGGTACTGTGCGCCTTGCCCCAGGCTGTGCCGGGGCAAGAGGCGCCGGAGCCCTTTCCTGAGTTCGAGGCAAAGCGTGTCAAACCGCCGGCTCCGGGGGCGGGCAAGCGCATCACCGTGCAGATTGAGCCTGAACCCGAGGCCAAGATTGCCGCACCTGCCGTGCCAGTGGCTGGAGAGGCGGCCGCCGTCCCTGCCGCCGGGCGGTACGGCTGGTTCTGGGACAAGGTGGCGCCGGGGCTGGAAGGCGCTGGGCCGGGACGGCTGGATGACGCCATGCAGGCCTTGAACGGTGCCAAGGGGCTGGCGGCGCCGCGGCTGCAGCTGATGCAGGACATCGTTCAGGCGCGCGGCGTGCAGATTTTGACCGAAAGCGTTGGCACCGAGGTGTCGCCGGCGCTGGTCCTGGCGGTGATCGCCGTCGAATCCGCAGGCAAATCCGATGCGGTCAGTTCCGCAGGCGCGCAGGGCTTGATGCAACTGATGCCTGACACGGCCGCGCGTTTCGGAGTCAGCGACGCCCTGGAGGCCAAGCAGAACATCTCGGGCGGAATCCGGTATCTTGACTGGCTGATGAAAGAATTCGGCGGCGACCCGATGCTGGTGCTGGCCGGTTACAACGCGGGCGAGGGGGCGGTGCGTGCGCACAAGGGGGTGCCGCCCTACGCTGAGACGCGCGATTATGTGCCCAAGGTGCTGGCCGCGTACCAAGTGGCGCGGGGCCTGTGCCTGACGCCGCCGCTGTTCCTGTCCGACGGCTGTGTATTCCGGATGCAGAACTAGGCGTGCAGCTCCCTAAATCGGGCTGACGCTGCGTTTTCTCGGAAAGTTTATGCTTCCCTTGGCGGCGGGCCTTGCTGCTGCCCGGGATGACTGATTTCTGTCCGGTATTTTCAGGTTCTCAATTCATTGGAGACATATTTTGGATTTAGGTATTGATCCGTCGGCGGTGGCCGCGGGTTCTGAAGAGCTGACCAGCACTCTTGTTCTGATTGGGACAATCGCGTTTGCCGGCTTTTTTGGCAGAATGGTCTTTGTTGCCTTTGGCCCCAGCATTGCAAAGTCCAACCCTTTCCGGAACTTCTCAGGCAGCGGGTTCATTCTGCTGGCTGCTGCATTGTTTGCCGGCGGGCTTTACGCCTCCGGCAAGATGACCAAGGCCTCAGTGCTGTTTAAACGGCACCTGGTGGATCCGGTCATCGTAACCTGGCTCGGCCGTGACAGCTGCGATCCGGCTCAGGGCAGCTATTGCGTGGTGGTTTTTGAAGACGGCGAGGAGAAGATCGTCAACTGGTACAACAAGCGTGTCTATATGTATGAAATCGTCAACCCGCCGGCAGGGGCGGTCTGGCACACGCTGCGGCCGCGCCACCGTCCTGGCTTGAATGCTGGGGTGTGAGCCCGAAAAGAAACGGCCCGCCAGTCACTGGCGGGCCGTCTTTACTTTTTTGCGGGAGCCGATTGCTCAATCCACGATGGCCGCTTGGGTCGCGCTGCGCAGTTCGTCCTCGCTGACGCTATCCGCCAGTTCGACAATCTTCAGACCGCCCTCGACCACGTCCAGCACACCCAGATTGGTGATGATCCGGTCCACCACACCCTTGCCGGTCAGCGGCAGGGTGCATTCCTTCAGCACCTTGCTGTCGCCGTGTTTGTTGGTGTGGTCCATCACCACCACCACGCGGCCGACGCCCGCGACCAGGTCCATGGCGCCGCCCATTCCCTTGACCAGCTTGCCGGGGATCATCCAGTTCGCCAGGTCGCCGTTCTCGGCCACTTCCATCGCGCCGAGGATCGCCATGGCGATCTTGCCGCCGCGGATCATCGCGAACGACTGCGCCGAGTCGAAATAGGCGGTCTGCGGCAGCTCGGTAATGGTCTGCTTGCCCGCGTTGATCAGGTCCGGATCCTCTTCACCCTCATAGGGGAAGGGGCCCATGCCGAGCATGCCGTTCTCCGATTGCAGCGTGACCTCAACCCCTTCGGGGATGTAGTTGGACACCAGCGTCGGGATGCCGATGCCGAGGTTCACATACCAGCCGTCCTGCAGTTCCTGTGCGGCGCGCGCCGCCATCTGATTGCGATCCCAGGGCATTATGCTTCCTCCCGCTTGCGCACGGTGCGCTGTTCGATGCGTTTCTCGTGCTGGCCCTGAATGATGCGGTGCACATAGATGCCGGGCAGGTGGATCGTGTCCGGATCCAGTGAGCCAGTGGGCACGATTTCCTCGACTTCGACGACGCAGACCTTGCCGCAGGTGGCGGCGGGCGCGTTGAAGTTGCGCGCGGTCTTGCGGAACACCAGGTTGCCGGTCTCATCCGCTTTCCAGGCCTTGACGATGGCGAGGTCGGCAAAGATGCCTTCTTCCATGATGTAATCTTCCATCGCGCCGTCAGGGCCGGTGGGGAACTGCTTCTCCATCTTGCCCTCGGCAATCACGGTGCCGACGCCGGTCTTGGTGAAGAAACCCGGGATACCCGCGCCGCCGGCGCGCATGCGCTCGGCCAGGGTGCCTTGCGGGTTGAATTCCAGTTCCAGCTCGCCGCTGAGGTACTGGCGCATGAATTCGGCGTTCTCACCCACGTAGGAGGAGATCATCTTTTTCACCTGCCGGGTCTGCAGCAGGATGCCGATGCCGAAATCGTCAACGCCCGCGTTGTTGGAGGCAAAGGTCAGATCCTTGGTGCCCGCGTCCTTGATCGCCTGCAGCAGCAGCTCGGGGATGCCGCAGAGGCCGAAGCCGCCCGCGGCGATGAACATGCCGTCGTGAAGCAGCCCGTCGAGCGCTTCAGCGGCGCTGGAATATACCTTTTTCATGGAGTTCTCCCATTATGCCGGTTGCAGCGATTTCTGGCGCTCAGCCGGGCCAGAGTCAATGAATACGGAGAGGGCTGCGTATTTCTACGGAACGGAGGGCGGTCCGCCTGGGACGGCGGCCCGCCAGAACCGGGGCTTAGCCGGGCAGGGCGTCTTCGGCGTATTGGGCGGCGAACGCTGCGCTGGGCGGGATCGGGGTGATTACGTCGATCAGCACACCGTTCGGGTCCGCCGTGATGAAGTGGCGCTGCCCGAAGTCTTCGTCGGTGAGCGGCTTCAGAACCGGCAGGCCTGCGCTGGTCAGCCGGGTGTATTCGGCCGCGGCATCCTCCACCTCGAAGTTCAGGATGACACCGGCGCTATTGCCGCGCCCGGCATCGGGAATCGTGGGGTGCGTGCCATCCAGTATGGCCAGGTTCACGGCCGGGTCTGTGCGGGACTGCAGATGCACGTACCAGTCTGCCTCGAATGCCGGCTGGAAGCCAAAGTGGGTTTGGTAGAACGCGGCGGTGCCTGAGACGTCGTTCGTTTGCAGCACCGGGTAGTATTGAGTCACTTTCATCTTGCACCTCATTTGAAAAACATACAGTCTGTATGTATGAAGAGGTAAACATACAGGCTGCATGTATGCAAGAGAGAAATGCCCCCGTTCCGAACAGTGCGCGCCGGGCTGCAATGCGTGAACGGCTGATCGCCGCTGCTCGTGCTCTGTTTTCGGAAAAAGGCTACGCTGAGACATCGACGCCGGAAATCGTCAAGGCCGCGGAGGTCACACGCGGCGCGCTCTACCATCACTTCGATGGCAAGGAAGCGCTGTTCCGCGCGGTTGCCGAAGCCGAAGCCCAAGCGGTCACCAAGGCAATCGAAGCTGCGGCCAAGGCGCCTGGCGGGGCGGGGCTGAAGGCGGGCAGCCGGGCCTTCTTTGCCGCAATGGCGGTGCCGGGCCGCGCCCGCATTCTTCTGGTGGACGGGCCTGCCGTGCTTGGAGCCGCTGCGATGGATGAAATTGATGCCGGCGGGGGGCGCAGTGCGCTGCGCGCGGGGCTGGCGGCTGCCGGAACGGGCTTGGACGAAGGTGAGCTTGATGCGCTGGCGGCGGTGATGTCGGCCGCCTTCGACAGGGCGGCGCTTGCCATTTCCGAAGGCGCCGAGACCGCGCCCTACGAGGCGGCGATGGCGGCACTGATGCGCGCCGCCATCGAACCGGAGACTTAGGTCGAGGCTTTCTTTGCGGCAGGTTTCTTCTTGGCTGCAGGCTTCTTCGCCGTCGCCTTTTTCTTGCCGCCCTTCGACGATTTCTCGGCAATAAGCTGCACCGCCATCTCCATGGTCACGTCCTTGGGCTCGACGTCCTTGGGCAGGGTGGCGTTCACCTTTTCCCATTTGACGTAAGGCCCGTACCGCCCGTCCATGATGTTGATGGCGCCGCCGCTTTCGGGGTGTTCACCAAGTTCCTTCAGCGGCTTGGCTGCGGCCCGGCTGCCGCGGCGGCCCGGGTTGGCGCGTTTCTCTGCCAGCATCTCAACGGCGCGGTTCATGCCGATCTCAAAGACGTCCAAGGTTTCTTTGAGATTAACATAGACTGGCTTTTCCTCATCCGGCAGCTGATGCGCAATGTACGGCCCGAAGCGGCCCAGGTTGGACTGGATGGCGCCGCCGTCCGGGTGCTGGCCGATCTCGCGCGGCAGGGTCAGCAGGGTCAGCGCTTGTTCCAGGGTGATCTCATTTGGGCCCCAGCCTGGCAGGAAGTCCTTGCCCTGCTTGGGCAACGAAGACCGCGGCGGTTTCTTGTTCTCGGGGGTTGCTTCGCCGCGCTGGACGTAAGGCCCGAAGCGGCCGGACTTCAGGTGGATTTCATCGCCGCTGTCCTCGCCCAGGATGCGCTCGTAGCCCTCGGCGCCTTCACCAGAGATGGGGCGGGTGTAGTTGCATTCCGGATAGTTGCCGCAGCCGACAAAACCGCCGGTGCGCGAAGTCTTGAGGTGCAGCTGCCCTGCCCCGCATTTGGGGCAAGTGCGCGGATCGGTGCCATCCTCGCGCGGGGGGTAAAGCTGCGGAGCAAGGGCATCGTCCAGAACGTCCAGCACTTCGGTGATGCGCAATTCGGACGTCTCGGCAATGGCGGCGGAGAAATCGCGCCAGAAGCGCCCCAGCAGATCTTTGTAGTCACGCGCGCCGGCGCTCACATCATCCAGCTCTTCTTCCAGCTCAGCAGTGAACTCATAGCCCACATACTTGCGGAAGAAATTCAGCAGGAAGATGGTGACGATCCGGCCCTTGTCTTCGGGGAACAGGCGGTTCTTTTCCTTGCGTACGTATTCGCGGTCCTGGATCGTGGTGATCACGGACGCATAGGTCGAGGGGCGGCCGATACCCAGTTCTTCCATCCGCTTGACCAGGGTCGCCTCGGTATAGCGCGGCGGCGGCTGGGTGTGGTGCTGCAGCGCCAGCACGGCGCCATCTCCGGACAGAACAGAGGCGTCCTTGCCTGCCTTCTCTGCCTGCGCCGCAAGCGAAGATGCGAACTTCAGTGCCTCGCCCTGCATGATCTGGGGCAGGCGCTTGTCATCCTCGTCCGCCACGTCGTCGCGGCCTTCCTCGTAAACGCGCATGAAGCCGTCAAACAGCACCACCTGGCCGGTGGCGCGCAGCACAACCTGCTGGTCGCTGGAGCCAATGTCGACGGTGGTGCGCTCCAGCCGGGCGCCCTCCATCTGGCAGGACAGGGTCCGTTTCCAGATCAGGTCATAGAGCTTGCGCTGGTCGTCGTCCGACACCTTCAGGCTGTGGGCATCGCGGCTCATGTCGGTGGGCCGGATGCACTCGTGGGCTTCCTGGGCGTTCTTGGCCTTGTTCTTGTAAATCCGCGGCGAGGAAGGGACATATTCACCGCCATAGCGTTTTTCGATCTCGGCGCGCGCTTCCTGTACGGCTTCCGGCGCCATGTCGATGCCGTCGGTCCGCATATAGGTGATGAGGCCGGCCTCATACAGGCGCTGGGCCGCGTTCATGGTCTGGCGGGCGCCCATGCCGAACTTGCGGCTGGCTTCCTGCTGCAGGGTCGAGGTCATGAAGGGGGCAGAGGGGTTGCGGGCCGCGGGCTTGGCCTCGACCGACAGCACCGACAGCTTGCGCGAGGCCACGGCCTGCACCGCCATTTCAGCAGAGGTGGAATTTTTCAGGCTGTATTTGTCGAGCTTGTCGCCGCCCATTACGGTCAGGCGCGCCTCGAACTCCTGGCCGCGGGGGGTGGCCAGATGGGCGCGCACGGACCAGTATTCCTGCGCATTGAAGGCCTCGATCTCCATCTCGCGCTCAACGATCAGGCGCAGGCAAACGGATTGCACACGGCCCGCCGAGCGCGCGCCCGGCAGTTTGCGCCACAGCACCGGCGACAGGTTGAAGCCCACCAGGTAGTCCAGCGCGCGGCGGGCCAGGTAGGCCTCCACCAGCGGCATGTCGACCTGGCGCGGGTTCCGCATCGCCTCGGTCACCGCTTCCTTGGTGATCGCGTTGAAGGTCACCCGGCTTACGGCGGTGTCCTTCTTGATCGAGCGCCGCTTGGTCAGCGCTTCCTGCAGGTGCCAGCTGATCGCCTCTCCCTCGCGGTCGGGGTCGGTGGCGAGAATCAGCGCATTGTCGTCTTTCAGTGCGTCGGCAATGGCCTTCACATGCTTGCGGGAATCATTGGCGACCTCCCAGGTCATGCCGAAATCATTGTCTGTGTCGACTGATCCGTCCTTCGCCGGCAGGTCGCGCACATGCCCGTAAGACGCCAGAACCGTATAGTCGGAGCCAAGATATTTATTGATTGTTTTTGCTTTGGCCGGGGATTCGACAACAACGACTGGCATAAATTCTGATACCTCTTCGGACCGCTTTGGCAGGTTCTATGGCGGGGCAGCATGTGGGGCGCAAGGGGAGAATGTCAATCCGGGTGCAATGAACAGAGGCGGAACCGGGCCGCGTTCAGGCCAGCAGCGCAGATGCAGGGGAGCGTCGGGCACTGGTTCGGTTCCCCGGCACGGTGGCTGGAAACAGCGTCAGTCTTCGTCGCCGGGAAAGGTCTTGGAGAGCATCCCGCCCGGCTGACGGCGGATGGCCCCTTCAAGTTCCAGATCGGTCAGCGCCGGCGCGATTTGCTGCGGGGGCAGGGACAGATCGCGGATCAGCTGTGCCTCGGAAGTCGGGGAGGGGCCGAGCCTGCCGAGGATCTGCTGATGCAAAGCGTGGGTGTCCGCCAGGCTGCGCCGTTGCGGCGGCGGGGGCGGCAGTGCGGCCAAGGCCTGCCGCAGGTCTTGCGGGTCTGCCGCCGGTGGGCGGTCCTGTTCCGGCGGCGGCAGCGCCTCCAGTACATCAGCGGCATCGCGAACGAGGATCGCGCCGTCCCGGATCAGCCAGTTGCAGCCGGAGCTGCGGGCGTCGAACGGGTGGCCCGGGACCGCCAGCACCTCGCGCCCGTAATCCAGCGCATCGCGCGCGGTGATCAGGCTGCCGGACTTGGCCGCCGCTTCCACCACCACGACGGCACGGGACATTGCGGCGATGATCCGGTTGCGCTTGGGGAAGTCGCGCGCCTGGGGCGTTAATCCCATCGGCCGTTCTGATAACCGCAGCCCGGATTCACTGATTTGCCCAGCCAAGCGGGCGTTGTCAGCCGGATAGATGACATCGGCACCGCCTGCCAGCACCGCGATGGTGCCGGTTTCCAGCGCCGCCTGATGTGCCGCGGAATCGATGCCCCGGGCCATACCTGACACAACAGTAAATCCGGCGTCCCCCAGGCCGCGGGCGAGTGACCGGGCCATGCGCAGCCCCAATGAGGAAGCATTTCGCGCGCCAACCATGGAAATCATTGGACGCTCCAGTACAGAGAGGTCTCCGATGGCCCATAATAGGGGCGGCGCGTCCTTCAGGCCTCTGAGCAGTTCGGGATAATCCGTGTCCGAAAAGCACAAAAGCCGCGCTTTGGCGGCCTTTGCGGTCTTGATTTCGTCGTCCACCGCCTTGGCGGGGCATGTTTCATACCCTTTGATGCCTGCGGAGCGTGCCACTTCGGGCAACGCATCCAGCGCGTTCTGCGCTGAACCGTATTCCGCGAGCAGCCGGTGAAATGTCACCGGGCCAACCCGTTTGGAGCGCAAAAGGCGAAGCCAGGAATACCGGTTATCTTCCGTGGTGGGTGGGAGTGGGGGGTGAGTGGAAGAATGTGCTTCTTCGGTCATCCGCAGCTCCGCCTGTTTGCAGGACCAGAATTAACCTTGAGGGGGTTAACAGGTGGTGAACGAAGGGCGGGTTTTTGGCAAAGCCGCGAAAATTTTCCTAAGTTGCCGGAATAATTGGAAAAACCGAAATCAATCTGGGGTTGTGCAGTTCAAACGGCGCCGGTGAGAGGGTAAAATCCGGAAAAGAGCTCCGGATTTTACGGCCGGCACACGGTTTTGCTGCGAATTTACGCGGCTGAACCGCCCACCGTCAGACCTCCCATCAGCACCGAGGGCTGGCCGACGCCTACGGGCACCCATTGCCCGGCCTTGCCGCAGTTGCCCATGCCCGGATCCAGGGCCATGTCGTTGCCAAGGCCGCGAATCTGCTTGAGCGCCGTGGCGCCGTCGCCGATCAGGGTCGCGCCTTTGACCGGCGCGCCGATCTTGCCGTCCTTGACCCTGTAGGCTTCGGTGCAGGAAAACACGAACTTGCCATTGGTGATGTCCACTTGGCCGCCGCCGAAGCCGACCGCCCAGATACCATCCTTGATCTGCGCCACCAGATCGCCGGGTTCGGCTCCGCCGCCCAGCATGTAGGTGTTGGTCATCCGCGGCATCGGCGCGTGGGCATAGCTCTGCCGCCGGCCGTTTCCGGTGGGGGAAACGCCCATCAGCCGCGCGTTCTGACGGTCCTGCATGAAGCCGACTAGAACGCCATCCTCGATCAGCGTTGTCTTCTGGCTTGGCGTTCCCTCGTCGTCCACGGTGATCGAGCCGCGCCGGTCCGGGATGGTGCCGTCGTCCAGCACGGTCACGCCCTTGGCCGCAATCTGCTGGCCCATCAGCCCGGCAAAGGCAGAGGAGCCTTTGCGGTTGAAGTCGCCCTCCAGCCCGTGGCCGATCGCCTCGTGCAGCAGGATCCCGGGCCAGCCGGGGCCAAGCACCACGTCCATCTCGCCGGCCGGGGCGGGGACTGCATCCAGATTGACCAAAGCGATGCGCAGCGCTTCCTGCACCTGGGCCTGCCAATGTTTTGGGTCGACCAGCCCGTCTAGGCCCAGCCGGCCGCCGCCGCCGGCCGAGCCGCTTTCCCGGCGGCCGTCCTTTTCGACGATCACTGACACGTTCAGGCGCGCCATCGGACGGACATCGCGCACCCGCACCCCGTCAGCGCGCAGGATCTCCACTTCCTGCAGGGACGCCGCCAGCGATGCGGACACCTGCACCACCCGTTTGTCGAGATTGCGGGCGTAGTCGTCGATCTCGCGCAGCGTCTCCACCTTGACAGGGAAGGGCATGGCGCTGATCGGGTCGGCGTCGGTGTAAAGTTTTCTATTGGTGGCCTGCGGCGCCTCCGCATAGGTGCCGCCGCCTTCGCCAACCGCCAGCTTGGCGGTCTCCGCCGCGCGTTGCAGCGAGGCGATGGAGACATCGGTGGAATGGGCATAGCCCGCCACATCGCCGTTCACCGCCCGCAGGCCGAAGCCTTCGGAGGCGTCATAGCTGGCGCTGCGCAGCCGCCCGTCATCAAAGGACAGCGCCTCGGACTTACGGCGCTCGGCAAAAATCTCTCCATCCTCCGCACCGTTCAGCGCATCGCGCAGGGCGGCCAGCGCCTCATCCTCCGGAAGCGCGGTTTCAAAGGGACGGAAGGCTGGGTTTTCCATGGCACGGTCCTCGGGTTTTTTTGATCTAAATCAAGAAAGCGACGGTTTGACGCTTGGCTGCCTCTTTATCTGTACGCCCGAATATGATTTTAAGCGGCATCAAAGACAACGGGGCAGGTGCGTTTTGTGGAATCAATGATTCCCCGCATTCGTGCTGCCGCAGGAACAATGCGATCAACCGATCAGGACAGAACATGAAAAACGCTTTGATGCTTTCGGGCCTTTTCGCCGGCCTTTCGAGCCTTCCAGCAATGGCGCAAGAAGGCCTGAAAACCATTGGCAAGCCGGTTGACGGCGCGCTGAACTTCCAGCCGGCAGCAACATCGCTGATGGACGGCATCCAGAAACTCGACTTCATGATTCTGGTAATTATCACCGTGATCTGCGTGTTCGTCGCTGGTCTCCTGCTGTACGCGATCCTGCGCTTCAACAAGCGGGCCAACCCGACCCCGGCCAAGTTCACCCACCATACCCCGATCGAGATCGCCTGGACTGTCATTCCGATCCTGGTGCTCGTGTTCATCGGTTCTTTCTCGCTGCCGCAGCTGTTTGCCCAGCAGGAAATCCCTGAAGGCGACATCAACATCAAAGTGACCGGTTACCAGTGGTACTGGGGCTATGAGTACAGCGATCACGAGTTCGGGTTCGAAAGCTTCCTGCTGCCCAAGGATCAGCTGGCTGCAAACGGGTATGCCGAAGATGAATGGCTGCTGGCCACCGACACCGCCGTCGTCGTTCCCTCGGGCAAAACCGTCGTGATGAACGTGACCGCAGCCGACGTGATCCATTCCTGGACCATCCCGGCCTTCGGCGTGAAGCAGGATGCGGTCCCCGGCCGTCTGGCGCAGCTGTGGTTCAAGGTCGACGAAGGCAAGGAAGGCATCTACTTCGGCCAGTGCTCCGAGCTTTGCGGCAAGGATCACGCCTACATGCCGATCACCGTCAAGGTTGTGACCCAGGAAGAATATGACGCCTGGCTGGAAGGCGCCAAGGAAGAATACGCGGGGCTGCCGCAGGCCTACCAGGTCGCCTCCAACTGATAACTGGCTATATGGAGCTCAAGGGAGCTCCATATGGAACAGAAACAAGACCGGGGTGCGCAGCAATGCGCACCTGTTGCCGCCAGAGGACCGAAGATGAGCGACGCAAGCATCAACGCAAGCAGGGGATATGAGGATGAGGCCAGCTTCGGCGATTATTTCGCCCTGCTGAAGCCCCGTGTCATGTCACTGGTGGTGTTCACCGCGCTTGTGGGGCTGCTGGCCGCGCCTGTATCCGTGCATCCGGTTGTCGGCTTCTGCGCCATCCTGTTCATCGCCATCGGCGGCGGCGCTTCCGGTGCGCTGAACATGTGGTGGGATGCGGACATCGACAAGGTGATGAAACGCACCAAATCGCGCCCGATCCCGGCCGGCAAGGTTGAGCCGGGCGAGGCGCTGGCGCTGGGCCTGGCGCTGTCCGGCCTGTCGGTGATCATGCTGGCCCTGGCGGCCAATGTCTTTGCCGGTGCCTTCCTGGCCTTCACCATCTTCTTCTATGTAGTGATCTACACCATGTGGCTGAAGCGCGCGACGCCGCAGAACATCGTGATCGGCGGCGCTGCCGGGGCCTTCCCGCCGGTGATCGGCTGGATCGCTGCGACCGGCACCATGTCGGTGGAGCCGTGGCTGATGTTCCTGCTCACGTTCATGTGGACGCCGCCGCATTTCTGGGCGCTGGCACTGTTCATGCGCTCCGATTACGACGACGCAGGGGTGCCGATGCTGACCGTGACCCACGGCCGCCGTTCTACCCGTATCCATATTCTGGCCTACACCGTCCTGCTGGCCGTTCTGGCCGTCGGCACTGCCTTCTCCGGCATCGGCGGCCCGGTCTACCTGGCGGCGGCGCTGGTGATGAATGCCTTGTTCCTGCATGGCGCCTTGAAAATCACCCGCCGCGACGAAGAGGATTCCGAGGCGGACAACTTCAAGGTCGAGCGCAGCTTTTTCAAACTGTCGCTGCTGTACCTGTTCCTGCATTTCGGCGCTATTCTGGCTGAGGCCCTGCTGAAGCCCTACGGTCTGGGAGGCTGGTAAGATGGCCCTGCGCAAGGAACATGAGATTCATAAGCGGCGCTCGGGCCGCAACATGGGCGTCGGTATCCTGCTGGGAGCCTTCGTGGTGCTGGTGCTCGCACTGACCATGGTCAAGGTGACGTCCAACAGCTTCAAGTTCCCCGATGCCCAGGGAGAGCAAAACTGATGGCGCTGCAAGGTCCGAAAAAGACGGTTGTTCAACTGGTTGGTGTTGTCGTGCTGATGGGGGGGCTGTCCTGGGCTTCCGTCCCGTTCTACGACTGGTTCTGCCGTGTTACCGGCTTTGGCGGGGTGACCCAGGTCGCCACGGCGGGATCCGAAACCATTCTGGACAGGACGATCAAGGTGCGCTTTGACGGCTCCAAGGAACGCGGGATGCCGTGGGAGTTCAAGCCGGTCCAGCGCGAGATGGAGATCAAGCTGGGTGAAACCGGCCTGGCTTTTTATGAAGCCTACAACCCGACCGATCGCCCCGTTGCAGGGCAGGCGTCCTATAATGTGGCGCCTTATCAGGCCGGCGGGTTCTTCGAGAAAATCGACTGCTTCTGCTTTACCGAGCAGGTGCTTCAGCCGGGGGAACGGGTGCAGATGCCCGTGACCTTCTATGTAGACCCTGAAATCATTGACGACCGGGATGCAAAATACGTGCATACGATCACGCTGTCGTACACGTTCCATGAAATCGATCTGCCCGAGGGCTATGCTGCTCTCGACACCGGGGGTAACACCGGGGCAGGCGCAACCACGAACTAGGCCGCTAGGTGAGGGACACTTAAATGGCGCACGCTAAAAATCACGATTATCACATTCTGCCGCCGTCGATCTGGCCGCTGGCCACCTCGGTGGGCACCTTCATCATGCTGGTCGGCGCGGTGTTCTGGATGAAGGGCATCACTGCCTGGGGCTTCTGGATTGGCTTTGTCGCGGTGCTGTATACCGCTTTTGCCTGGTGGGCAGAGGTCGTCAAGGAAAGCAAGGTCGGCGACCACACCCCCGTGGTGCGGATCGGCCTGCGTTACGGCTTTATTCTGTTTGTGATGTCCGAGGTGATGTTCTTCTTCGCCTGGTTCTGGTCGTTCTTCAAACACGCCATCTACCCGATGGAAACCTATGTCGGCACCGAATACGTGGCGCCGGAAATCTATGCTGTTGACCCCTTCCACCTGCCGCTGATCAACACCCTGATCCTGCTGCTGTCGGGCTGTGCGGTGACCTGGGCGCACCATGCTCTGGTGCACAACAACGACCGCAAGGCTCTGATCCAGGGCCTGTCCATCGGTATCGCCTTCGGCGTCGCCTTCACCTTCCTGCAGGGCTATGAATATGCGCACCTGCTGCACGAAGGCTGGCAGTTCGGTGGTGACGAGTTCTATTCGAACTTCTTCATGGCCACCGGTTTCCACGGTTTCCACGTGGTCATCGGCACCATCTTCCTGACCGTCTGCCTGATCCGCGCGATGAAGGGCGACTTCACCCCTGAGCAGCACGTCGGCTTCGAGGCTGCCGCCTGGTACTGGCACTTCGTGGACGTTGTCTGGCTGTTCCTCTTCGTTGCGGTTTACATCTGGGGCACCGCAGGCCTGTAACCGGCGGTTTGTAACGGGTACATGTTTGCGGTTGATTCTCCGCGGGCATGAGGCCACACACGGGGCGCGCAAGGTATCCCTTGCGCGCCCCTAGTTTTTGTAGCGGAGCAGCGATGATGCGGCGTGTCATCTTCCTGTTGATTATCAGCGGCGCGGGCCTGGCCATTCTAATCGGCCTTGGCACCTGGCAGCTGCAGCGCAAGGCCTGGAAAGAAGGCATCCTCGCCACCATCGAGGCGCGTATCGCCGATGAATCTGCTGACCACCTGCCGCAGGCGCTGGATCAGGAAGCGGACAAATACCGCCCGGTCCGCCTGACCGGAGATATCGGCGCAGAGGAACTGCATGTCCTCACCTCGATCAAGGACATCGGCCCTGGCTACCGGGTGATCTCTCCCTTCACGCTGGAGGACGGCCGCCGGGTTCTGGTTGACCGCGGATTTATCCCGGTGAAGGAAAAGCAGGCGGCACGCATCTCTGGCCCCGCCACCATCGAAGGCAACATCCACTGGCCGCAGGAAACCGACAGCTACACCCCCGCACCGGACCTGGCAGGCAACATCTGGTACGCCCGCAACACCGGGCGCATGGCAGATCACCTTGGCACAGAGCCGGTGATGATTGTCCTGAGGGCCAGCCCCGAAGGGGAAGCGGGCCTGCGGCCGGTTCCGGTATCCACCTCCGGCATCCCCAATGACCACTTGCAATATGCGATCACCTGGTTTTCGCTGGCCCTTATCTGGGCGGCGATGACCCTCTACTTCCTGCGGCGCAGCCGCCCCTGAACCCGAAAGAGCTGAAGGCGATGAAATATATCTCGACCCGGGGCCAAGCGCCCGAGCTGACCTTTGAAGACGCAATGCTGACCGGCTTGGCCCGCGACGGCGGCCTCTATGTGCCCGCGGAAATCCCGCAGATGTCCCAGGAAGAGATCGCGGCGCTGGCGGGGCTGTCTTATGAGGAAACCGCCTTCCGCGTCATGCGCCCGTTCATCGGCGATTGCTTCACCGATGAGGAATTTCGCGCGATCATCGCCCGCGCCTATGAGGGGTTCGGCCATGCCGCCCGCGCGCCGCTGAAGCAGCTGGCGCCTAACCATTTCCTGCTGGAGCTGTTCCACGGCCCGACGCTGGCGTTCAAGGATTTCGCCATGCAATTGATCGGCCAGCTGTTCCAGGCCGCGCTGGAGCGCCGCGGCGACCGGGTGACCATTGCAGGTGCCACCTCTGGCGACACCGGATCGGCGGCGATGGAAGCCTTCCGCGGCCTCAGCAATGTGGATGTGTTCATCCTCTATCCGCACGGCCGCGTGTCCGAGGTGCAGCGCCGCCAGATGACCACGCCGCAGGACGCAAACGTTCATGCGCTGGCTGTAGATGGCGATTTCGACGACTGCCAAGCCCGCGTGAAGGACATGTTCAACGACTTCGATTTCCGCGACGGTGTGAAACTGGCGGGCGTCAACTCGATCAACATCGCTCGGGTGCTGGCGCAGGTGGTCTATTACTTCTCCTCCGCGGTGTCGCTGGGCGCGCCGCAGCGCAAGGTGAGCTTTACCGTGCCGACTGGAAACTTCGGTGACATCTTTGCGGGCTTTATCGCCAAGCAGATGGGCCTGCCGATCGATCAGCTGGTGGTCGCCACCAACCAGAACGACATCCTGCACCGCTGCCTGTCGGGACAGGGCTACTACAAGGGTGAGACCCAGCCCTCGATCAGCCCTTCGATGGACATTCAGGTGTCCTCGAACTTTGAACGCGCGCTGTTCTATGCCTATGGCAAGGATGCCAAGGCCATTGCGCAGCTGATGGATGAGCTGAAGAACGGCGGCTTTGACGTGTCGCAAGGCGCGATGCAGGCGCTGGCGGAAAATTACGTCTCCGGTCGCACCTCTGAGGAAGAAACCCTGGCGACCATCAAATCCGAGCTGGCGGCCTCAGGCGAGCTGTTGTGCCCGCATGGCGCGGTTGGCGTGAAGGTTGCCAATGAGCACCGCCAGGCAGACGTGCCGATGATCACACTGGCCACTGCGCATCCGGCGAAATTCCCGGCCGCGGTGGAAGAGGCCAGCGGCATTCATCCGCCCTTGCCGCCGCGCATGTCCGACCTGTATGAGAGGCCGGAACGGGTCACCCGGATCGCCAACGATCTGGCTGCCCTTGAGGATCACATCAGAAAGAACATCGCGAATTGACAGTTCAGCAGCACACACTCGCCAACGGGTTCCGTATCGTCTCTGAGCATATGCCGGGTCTGGAATCCACGGCGGTCGGGATCTGGGTGAGCGCCGGCGGCCGCCACGAGCGGCTGGAGCAGAACGGCATTGCCCATTTCCTGGAGCATATGGCCTTCAAGGGCACCAAGCGGCGCTCGGCCCTGCAGATCGCAGAGGAAATCGAGGATGTGGGCGGCTATATCAACGCCTACACCTCGCGCGAGGTGACGGCGTACTACGCCCGGGTGCTGAAGGATGACGTGCCGCTGGCGGTGGATGTGATCGGGGACATACTGCTGAACCCGATGTTCGACCAGCGCGAGATCGAGGTCGAGCGCGGGGTGATCCTGCAGGAGATCGGCCAGTCGCTGGACACGCCGGACGACGTGATCTTTGACTGGCTGCAGGAGGAAAGCTACCGCGGCCAGCCGCTGGGCCGGACCATTCTGGGCCCTGCAGAACGTGTCCGTGCGTTCTCACGCGAGGATCTGCAGGGGTTTGTGGCCGAACACTACGGCCCGGGTCAGATGATCCTGGCGGCAGCGGGCGGCGTTGATCATGACTCGCTGGTCAAGCTGGCGGAGCAGCTGTTCGGCCACATGGAGGCCAAGCCGGAATTCACCGCCGAAGGTGCCACCTTCACCGGCGGCGAAGCGCGGCAGGTCAAGGACCTGGAGCAGGCGCATTTCGCGCTGGCCTTCGAGGGTCCCGGCTACCGCGACCAGTCGATGTACACCGCGCAGATCTATGCCAGCGCCCTGGGCGGCGGCATGTCTTCGCGGCTGTTCCAGGAGGTGCGCGAAAAGCGCGGCCTCTGCTACACGATCTTCTCGCAGGCGGGCTCTTATGCCGATACCGGCTCGATGACGGTTTATGCCGGCACTTCGGGCGAGCAGCTGGAAGAGCTTGCGGGCATCACCATCGACGAGATGAAGCGCGCCGCGGATGATATGAGCGACGCCGAGGTCGAACGCGCCCGCGCCCAGATGAAGGCGGGGATGCTGATGGGGCTGGAAAGCCCCTCGAACCGGGCCGAGCGCTTGGCGCGGCTGGTGCAGATCTGGGGCAAAGTGCCGTCGCTGGAGCGCACGGTGGAGCGGATTGAGGCGGTAACGACCAAGGACGTGCGTGAACTGGCGGAGACCATGGCGGTGACCGCGCCTGCGGCACTGGCGCTTTACGGCCCGGTGGCGGATGCTCCGGCGCTGGAGAGGCTGCAGGAGAGGCGCGCCGCCTGATGCTGCTCACCCGCCGCAAGGTCCGCATCGAAACCGAGCGCCTGACCCTCAGGCCGCCGGTGCATGCGGATTTTCACGGCTGGGCGGCTCTGCGGCTGCAGAGCCAGCCCTATTTGACCCCTTGGGAGCCCAGCTGGGCGGCGGATCACCTCAGCCGCAAGAGCTTTACCAACCGGGTCTATTGGGCGCGCCGCTCCGTCACTGGCGGTACCGCGCTGCCGCTGTTCCTGGTGCGGCGGTCGGATCAGGTGCTGGTGGGGGCGATCACGCTCGACAACATCCGCCGCGGCCCGGCGCAGGCTGGCACGCTCGGATATTGGACCGGACTGCCTTTTGCCCGCCAGGGCTACATGCGTGAGGCGATCGGCGCGGTGGTGCATCACGCCTTCACCAAACTGGACCTGAGCCGGATCGAGGCCGCCTGCCTGCCGGAAAACCAGGCTTCCCGCGGGCTGCTGGAAAAGTCCGGCTTCAAGTACGAAGGTGTCGCCCAGTCCTACCTGCAGATCAACGGCCGCTGGCGAACCCATGTGCTTTATGCCTCCCTGCGCCATGACCGCCGCGGAAAGACCTTGGCAGGCCAGGCCTAAACGAACGGCAAACCGCATTCTGGAAGAGGCTCCCGCCCGTCGCTGGTGCAATTGAAATGCACCGCTCCAGGCGGGCGGAATTTCCGGTTCTGCCGGGGCCGGCGGGCGCACGGCCGGCGGGCTTTTTTCACTCTCGGGGCTGACAGCGGTGGATTGCGCCCTAGAACCTGCCTCATGCGCGCGCTTTGCTGTGTTTTTTGGTTGATCCTCTGTGCCGGTGCCCTCCACGCCCAGGAGCGGCGGCCCAGCCACTGCATCGCGCTGGCCCAGGAAACGCCGGGCCTGACCTACCTGCACAAGGCCAGCTGGCAGGATCCCGTTGCCGAGGACAGCGTGCTGATCCGGTACATTGCCCATGCCTCCTTTTTACTGCGCACCGAAGGCGGGCTGAACGTGGTCACCGATTTCACTGGCTTCACCGGGGCTGCGCCGCTGATCCCCGATGTGGTCACCATGAACCACGCCCATGAGACCCATTGGACCGCGCACCCTGATCCGGCGATCCAGCATGTGCTGGAGGGCTGGGGGCCTTTCGGGGCAGGCATCGAGCATTACCTTGATCTCGGCGAGATGCTGATCCGGAACGTGCCGACCGACATTCGCAACATGTTCGGCGGGGTGGAGGAACGGGGCAACTCGATCTTTGTGTTCGAGGCTGCGGGCCTGTGTATCGGCCACTTGGGCCACCTGCACCATGTGCCGACACCGGAACAGTATGCGGCTCTGGGGCGGCTCGACGTGGTGATGGCGGCGGTTGACGGGGGCATCACCCTGCCGCTGGAGCAGATGCTGGAGGTGCTGGGGCGGCTGCGGTCCTCTGTTATTATCCCGATGCACTGGTTCAGTGACTATTCGCTGGAGCGTTTCCTGGCCCGGATCGGGCCGGAGTTCGATGTGGTGGACGAAGGGGCAAGCGACCTGACCGTCTCGCTGCGGAGCCTGCCCAGCCGACCGACTATACATGTACTGCGCCCCAAGTATCTGCTTGAGGACGAGTGAGCCGCTTGCCAGCCGCAGGGCCTTGCGGCATGGATAGGGCATGACGCTGAACCCCGCCGACCCCGCCTTTGCCGACCGTCTGTCGGGCCTGCTGCCCGAAGGCGTGCTCCGCCTGCCTGAGCCTCGCTACCTGGAGGAGCCGCGCGGGAGTTTTCAGGGGCAGGCCGGCGTGCTGGCGCTGCCGCAGAATGCAGAGCAGGTCTCAACCCTGATCCGCGAGGCTAATGCCGCCCGGGTGCCGGTTGTGCCCTATGGCGGCGGGACAGGTCTGGTTGGCGGTCAGGTGATGCCGGGCGGGCCACCGCCGCTGGTGATTTCGCTGGAGCGGATGGCGGCCATCCGGGCCGTTCACAGCCTAGAGAATGTGATCATTGCAGAGGCTGGCGCCATTCTGGCCGATGTTCAGTCGGCGGCTCAGGCGGCAGGGCGGTTGTTTCCCTTGTCGCTGGCTGCGGAAGGCTCGGCCCGGATCGGTGGCAACCTTGCGACCAATGCCGGCGGCGTCAACGTGCTGCGCTACGGCAACGCCCGCGACCTCTGCCTGGGGCTGGAGGCAGTGCTGCCTACGGGCGAAATCTGGCACGGGCTGTCGCGGCTCAGGAAAGACAACACCGGTTATGACCTTCGGAACCTCTTGATCGGGGCCGAGGGCACTTTGGGCGTGATCACCGCTGCTTCGCTGAAGCTGTTGCCCATCCCGGCGTCGCAGGGCACTGCGGTCTTTACCGTGACGGACCCGCAGGCGGCCATTGATCTGCTGGCCCTGGCCCGGGATCACGCGGGCGAGGGCGTCAGCGCCTTTGAACTGATCCACCGGCAGGGGCTGAATTTCCTGGCGGAGACGCTGCAGCAGGTCCGCCAGCCCTTTGCAAAAGCGCCGGAATGGTGTGTGCTGATCGAGCTCGGCCTGCCACGCGGGCTGGAGGCAGAGGAAACGCTGGCAGAGCTGTTCGAAGCCGCCGAAGCCACTGGGCTTGTCAGCGATGGCGTGATTGCCCAGTCGGAAAGCCAGCGGCAAGCGATGTGGTCGGTGCGCGAGCATATCCCGCTGGCCAACAAAGCCATCGGTTCTGTGTCCAGCCACGACATCTCTGTGCCCATATCAGAGATCCCGGCCTTCATCGAACGGGGCAGGGAGGTGGTCGCGGGGCTCGGCGACTTCCGCATCAACTGTTTTGGCCATCTGGGCGACGGCAACCTCCACTACAACGTGTTCCCGGCACAGGGCCGCAAGCGCGAGGACTATGAGGCCCTGCGCGGTGCGGTCAAGGAAGCCGTGCATGATCTGGTGCATTCTTTTGGCGGCTCCTTCAGTGCTGAGCATGGTGTCGGCCGGATGAAGACCGTCGATCTGGAACGCTACGGGGATCCCGCGAAACTGGCAGCGATGCGGGCCATCAAACAGGCGCTGGACCCCAATGGCATCATGAACCCGGGCGCGGTGCTGAAAACCGTCTGAACTGTCTGCTGTGGGGAAGGCTCCCGCTTCCGCGCCGGCCCGGCTGCGCGGCGCGCGCCACCCGGTCCAAAGGATCAGACGGTGTCAAGCCCATCGGAAACAGCCTTTTCTAGGTAAGGCACCTTACCGGCGGGAGCGCTTGAACTGGCCAAGCAGGCGGTTAGGGGGTGTCAGAGGCCCTCGAATTCGCAGAGCACATGCACATCCATGCCCATCTCCTCCAGAAGTTTGCGGCCGCCAAGTTCCGGCAGATCGACGATGAAGGCGCAGGAGATGATTTCGCCGCCCAGCCGTTCAATCAGCTTGATGCCGGCGCCCGCGGTGCCGCCGGTGGCCAGCAGGTCGTCCACCACCAGGATCTTCTCGCCTGGCTTGATGGCATCGTCGTGGATCTCGACGATCGCCTCGCCGTATTCCAGCTTGTACTCTTGGCTGATCGTTGTGCCGGGCAGCTTGCCCTTCTTGCGGATCGGCACAAAGCCGGTGCCCAGCTGATGCGCAATTGCGCCGCCCAGGATGAAGCCGCGCGCCTCAAGTCCGACCACCTTGTCGATCTGCTCCCCCGCGTAGGGGTGCAGCATCTGGTCGACTGCCATGCGGAAGCCGCGCGGATCTGCAAACAGGGTGGTCACATCGCGGAACATGATCCCTTCGTGCGGGAAGTCGACGATGGTGCGGATGTAGTCCTTGACTGCTGGCTTCTTGGGCATCGGCTCGGCTCCCGTTGGTAGTACTAACGTTGAGGTCCAGCAAAAGCCGGACCAGCAGCGGTTTGGACGATACGTTGCCCTGTTGCAAGAGGAAGCGGGCACCCGGCGGGCTGTCCTTACCCCGCGTATAAGTTCCGCTCTAATCCGTGCTCCAGCGCATCAGAGCCTCCAGCGGGCCCCGCTTAGCGAAAATGTTCCAAACCCATCCCATCACCATCGACAGTGCGCAAAAGCCGAGAGAATAGCCGAAAATCTGCGTGGGGCTGAGCGAGCCGTCAAGCCGCCCAATGGCTTCCAGCGTCCCCATGCCCAACAGGATATGCAAGGCATAGAGGCTGAGCGAGTGCCTGCCCGGCGCTGCCAGCCACTCGGCAAGCCCTGTTTTTTCCAGAGCCGGGCTGATGGCCAGCACAACTCCGGTGGCCGCCAGCGCGCTGCCGGACACGGTAGTCAAATAGAAGGAGCCCGGCGGGATGGCATTGGTTCCGATCAGCTCAGCCAGGTCGGGGTCCTGGACCAGCATGCCAGGAAGTGCGGCCAGTATTGCCGCTGCCGTGCCCCAAATGACCAGATGGATTTGGACACGTCGGCTGGTGAGTTGGCGGCGCCCGGCCCACATTCCCAGGAGCAGGAAAGCGGCCCAGGGAAACACTGGATGCCAGCCTTTCACGAAAGAATGACGGAGAAACCCTTCGAGCGTCCAGAAATCCGTTTAGGCAAGGGTGACCCAGTTCCAATGCATCTCGTAGTCCAGCAAAAGGAGGCTGACCGTTCCAATCGCCAGAACACCCGCGGCCGCATATAGCAGCGTCCGGCCGGAAACTTTCAGAAACGGCAGCGCCACAAGAAAGTAAAGCGCGTAGAATTGCAGGATATCAGCTTCGAATATCGAAAGGTTCAGCAATCCGATCACGAACGGAAACACTGCGCGGCGGGCCATCGCGGCCCGGTCCGGACGGCCCGGAGACAGGCTGATTCCAGCCAGCCCCATAAACAGCGCCGCGGCCCGCCCCTCCAAGCTGTTGGTAAGCAGCGAAGCGGCGTCCGCACCGGGTTTGACCTGGGCGGCAACGCGGAAGTTCTCCAGGACCATGCCGCAAAAGTCAAGAAAACGGGCAATGTCCAATCCCTGCAAGCTCTTGAAATCAAGGCGGTCAAAAGTCCTTGTCCGGATAGGATAAAGGTGCTTCGGACAGCAAAGAAAAGGGGCGCCCCCGAATAGGCCGCCCCGTTAAATGTCAGATCCTGCAGGTGCCGGTCAGCCCAGAACCCGGCCCGCCACGGCGTCCAGCTTGGTCAGAAGCGCCGGGTCGCGTTTTTCCTGAGCGGTCATGATGGCATATTCCAGCGCCTTGTCGCAGCCATGCGGGCAGTCTGCCCCGTCCTTGCCCAGCAGCCCCGGCAGGCGGCGCACCAACTCGCGGGCGTTGGCTGAGTTGCCCTGAAGAGTTGCAATGATATCCGTTATTTCCACCGCGCCATGCTCCGGGTGCCAGCTGTCGTAGTCGGTGACCATAGCCACGGAGGCGTAGCACAGTTCCGCCTCGCGGGCGAGTTTGGCCTCGGGCATGTTGGTCATGCCGATCACATCGCAGCCCCATTGCTCGCGGTACATTTTGCTTTCGGCCATCGAGGAGAACTGCGGCCCTTCCATGCACAGGTAGGTGCCGCCGCGGTGCACCTTGACACCGGCATCCCGCGCCGCAGCTTCCGCCGCGTCCGACAACCGCTCGCAGGTAGGATGCGCGACGCTCACATGGGCGACACAGCCGGTGCCGAAGAAGCTTTTCTCTCGCGCGAAGGTGCGGTCTATGAATTGGTCGACAATGACAAAATCACCCGGTGCCATTTCTTCCCGGAACGATCCGCAGGCGGACACCGAGAACACGTCGGTCACGCCCAGCCGCTTCAGCGCGTCGATATTGGCGCGGTAGGGCACCTCGGTGGGGGAATGCACATGGCCGCGGCCGTGGCGGGGCAGGAAGGCCATCTTCACACCGGCAAGGGAACCGGTGAGAATATAGTCTGACGGTGCGCCCCAAGGTGTGTCGACCGAGACCCATTGCGCGTCTTCCAGCCCGTCGATTTCGTAGATGCCCGAGCCGCCGATCACGCCGATCATGGTTTCTCTGGTCACGTCCTGTCCTCCTGTTGCTGCTGGTGTGGATATGCGCAAGCAGGGCAGCTTTTGGCAAGCCCAGGGAGATAAACAGCGGGTGACTTGCCTGCAATCACCTTGCGCTTCCCGTGTAACAGAGGGGCTGCAAAGGCGGAAACGCTTGCGAAGGTAGGAACCACTCTGGACTGGACGGGCCGGGTGATGCCGACCTGCACTGCTGTGCTGGATCGGGGCAGAAACAGAAGAACCCGCCAGGCGGCGGGTTCTCCGGTGTTGCTTAGGACGGGTTTAGCCCTCGTAGTCGGGCATCGCCTTCAGCTCTTCTTCGGTCATCGAGACGTAGACGCGCAGGTCCGAGCCGTCGTCGGCGCGCAGGATGTCGATCTTCGACAGCTCCAGCTCAACCGGTTTCTCGCCCAGGCCAAGGAAGCCGCCGACATCGATAACCGCGGCCTTCACCTTGCCGTCATCGGTCAGCAGCAGTTCGGACACCTCGCCGATCCATTCGTCATTGGCATCGTAGGCTGCCGCGCCGGTCAGTTTTTCCGCGGTCAGTTCGGTTTCTTCCGCGGTCACGTAGCCGTCGCGCTCAATCGGCGCGCGCGGCTGCATGGCTGCAGTGGTTTCGGCTTCGGCGGTTTCCGCAGTTTCGGCGACGGTATCACCGGCTTCCTCGGCTGCAGCTTCCGCTTCCGAAGCCATCTCGCTGGTTTCTTCTGCAACTGCGTCACCTGTCTCTTCAGCGGAGGTTTCGACATTTGCTTCGGCTTCCGCGGCGGCGTCGACCTGGTCATGGGCGCCGGACATTTCGTAAGCCGGTGCTTCTTCCAGCACTTCACGCGGGGCATTCAGCACCAGGAAGAAATCGGAGACGTCCTCTTGGGTGGCACTGTCAGCGACAAACCTGATTGAGTTCATATCCACCGCAACCTGGTTTTCACCGATGCCGAGGAACCCGCCGATGTCGACGAGCACGGCTTCAACTGTGCCGTCCTGGCTGAGAACAATATCGTTGATCTCACCAATATCGTCCCACCCGTCCTGCACGCCTTCATACTCTTCAGCATCGGCAGCTTCAGCGCGGTAGACCCGCATCCCGATGAACTCGGATGCGTGGATTTCCTGCGGTCCGGCTTCGGTGCGGAACATGCTGTTGGCATCGGCCGCAAGCGCGGGGAAGGCTGTCACGGCGGCAATCGCGGTGGTAAGTAGCAGCTTTTTCATAGCGTTCACTCCTCGGTTAGTAGGTGGCTCGTGCGTGAGTACTCACCGGACAAACGCCCATGCCCGGTTTCGGTTCCAGCGAAGTTGCATTCTGCGCGCAGTTTTTCTCAAGCGGCCGGGTGCAAAGGGTGGGGGCTTGCTGCCGGCTTCGCATTGTGACGGTGCGCCCGAGGTTGCCGCCCTTGCCCCGTTGGCGGTTTTCCGCTAGGGGCGGGCAGCGAACACTCCTCCTCCCGAGCACAGGTACCTGACATGAGACGCGCAGCCGTGGCTTTGCTGGCCAAGCAGATTTCCCCGCCCAACCTCTCCATCATGCAGGACGAGGGCTTTACCGTTGGCCGCGTGCGCACCGAATTGCTGTCAGGTTTGACCGTGGCGCTGGCACTGGTGCCGGAGGCGGTGGCCTTTGCCTTTGTCGCCGGCGTGCATCCGCTGGTCGGGCTTTATGCGGCTTTCATGGTCGGACTGATCACCGCAGTGTTTGGCGGCCGGCCGGGAATGATCTCCGGCGCCACGGGCGCGCTGGCTGTGGTAATGGTGGCGCTGGTGGCCGAACACGGGGTGGAATACCTGTTTGCCACCGTGGTGCTGATGGGGATTTTGCAGATTTTCGCCGGTGTCATGCATTGGGGCAAGTTCATCCGCCTGGTGCCGCATCCGGTGATGCTAGGCTTTGTAAACGGCCTCGCCATCGTGATCTTCCTGGCGCAGCTGACGCAGTTCAAGGTGCCGGGCAGCGGTGGCGCGGAATGGCTGAGCGGTGCGTCGCTCTACATGATGCTGGGGCTGGTGGCGCTGACCATGGTGATCATCTGGGGCATGCCCAAGATCACCAGCATCATCCCGGCGCCGCTGGCGGGCATCGGCATCGTTGCGGTTTTGGTGATCGCACTGGGGCTGGATGTGCCGCGGGTTGGTGATATGGCCTCAATCGAGGGCGGTTTCCCGGCGTTCCACAATCCGTTCGGAACCGGCGAGGGGCTTTACGGGACCGCGCTGGCGCCCTTCACGCTGGAGACGCTGTGGATCATCCTGCCCTATGCGGTGATTTTAGCCGCGATCGGCCTGATCGAGAGCCTGCTGACGCTGAACCTGGTGGGTGAGATTACCGGCAAGCGCGGCGGTGCCAGCCAGGAGTGCATTGCGCAGGGCGCGTCCAATGTGGTGACCGGCTTCTTCGGCGGCATGGGCGGCTGCGCGATGATCGGTCAGTCTATGATCAATGTGAAATCCGGCGGCCGGACCCGGATCGCGGGCATCGCTGCGGCACTCTTCCTTCTGTTGTTCATTGTCGTGGCCTCGCCGCTGATCGAGCAGATCCCGCTCGCGGCGCTGGTCGGCGTGATGTTCATGGTGGTCATCGGCACCTTTGCGTGGAACAGCCTTAAGATCATGACCAAGGTGCCGCTGATGGATGCCTTCGTGATCGTGCTGGTAACGGTTGTGACTGTGATGTCGGACCTGGCGGTTGCGGTGGTCGTGGGCGTGATCGTGTCGGCGCTGGCCTATGCGTGGAATAATGCCCGCCGCATCCACGCAAACACGCGGGAGTCGGTGACGGACAAGGGGGCCAAGGTCTATGAGATCGAAGGCCCGCTTTTTTTCGGCTCCACTGACGGTTTTATCGAGCTGTTCGACGTGGCCGGCGATCCGGAGCGTGTGATTGTTGACTTTGCCCGCAGCCGGGTGGTGGACCAGTCGGCGCTGCAGGCGATCGAGGCGGTGGCCGCGAAGTACGAGGCTGAAGGCAAGAAGCTGGTGCTGCGGCATCTGAGCCGCGACTGCCACCAGCTGCTGACCAAGGCGGGCCACCTGATGGTCGATAGCGACGATGACCCGGAATACGAGGTCGCGGTGGATTACTCGGTCAGGACCGGTATCCTGGGCGGCCACTGAGCTTTGACATAATGAACAATGAGGCCCGCGGTTCTGGTGAACCGCGGGCCTTTGATTTGAATAGGGAGCTTCCGGCTCACCATACCAGCAAACGCTGGCCCGGATCCTCCATCCCCTGATCCGTGCCTGCCACCGGTCCTCGCGCCGTGCCAGCACAATGGCCGTATCCACGCCTGGCGGCGCGGAGCCTCGGCAATTCTGCTGGCCCGCCGCTGCGGGCGGTGCCTGTCCGGTCTCAGGCGACGGCGGCTCCGGACCAGCAAATGCCCGGCAGGCCGTCAGTCGGGGGCGATGCTTTCGAGCATGTCGAGGTCGCCGGACAGGAGCGCCGGTTCGGCGCGGGTGATGAGGTCTGCGGGCCAGTCCCACCATTTGAGCGCCAGCAGCCGGGCGATCTGGGGCTTGGAGAAGCGGTAGCTTTGCACCGCGCCGGGATTGCCGGTGACGATGGCATAGGGCGGCACCGTGCCGCGCACCACGGCGCCGGCGCCGATGATGGCGCCGTCACCGATGCGGGCGCCGGGCAGGATCAGCGCGCCGTAGCCGATCCAGACGTCATTGCCCACGATGGTGTCGCGGGTGTCGGGCTGGAAGCCGGCCATCTGATCCGGGTCGAACACCGGGAAGGGGTAGCAGCTGAGCCCGTCCTGGGCGTGGTTGGCGGAGGCGGTGATGAAGCGCGCGCCATGGGCGATCTGGCAGAAACGGCCGATCACCAGCCGCTCGCGGGCGCCGGGGAACAGGTAGGGCGCCAGATGCTGCGCCCAGTCCTGCGGCGGGTCGAAATCGGAGGCATAGCTGTAGTCGCCCGCCTTGATGTTTGGATGATTGAGAACTTGGCTGAGCATCACGGTGCCCGCGTGGGACGTGCCGTCGGGCAGGGTGATCGGGTTGCGCTTGCGGGGATCGGGAAGCGGCATGGCAGGCTTTAATCTCCGGGGCGGGACAGGGAAAACAGATCACGCACCACCGAATAGTCGCGGTAGCCGAGGCGGGCCAGCGGCTGGAATGCAGTGACGTCGAAGGTGCCGTCGCGCAGGCAGTCGTCACGCATGTGCACGCCGGTCACTTCGCCGAACACAACTTTGTTGGCCTCGCCTGGCAGGGTGACGATTTGGGTAAGCTTGCATTCCAGCGCGGCGGGGGCGGCGGCGACGCGGGAACAGGCGATGGTTTTGCAGTCCGCGGCCTCCAGCCCCGCATGGGCGAACTCATCCACGTCTTTGGGCAGCGCGCCGGAACTGGCGTTCATGGCGTCGCGCAGCGCGTAGGAGACCACGTTGACGCAGAATACACCGGTGGCTTCGATATTGGCGACCGAATCCTTGGTGCCCTGCTGGTCCGGCTTGCTGCTGGTGGAGGCAAACATCACCTGCGGCGGGGTGTAGGCCACCGCGTTGAAGAAGGAATAGGGCGCCAGGTTGTTCACCCCGTCCGGCGAGCGGCTGGAAATCCAGCCGATCGGGCGCGGCGTGACAATGGCGTTGAACGGATTGTGGGGGAGGCCGTGGCCGTCCTCGGGCCGGTAGAACATTTCTGTTTCCTGCTCTGATCATAGGTGTTTGCCCAAGGCTTACGCTCATGCTAGGCCAAACGCCAGCCTGCAGGGAAGAATGCGGAGGCAGGGGCGGCGTGATCGAATTGAGGGCAGAGCAGCCGGACGACCGGTGGGAAGTCGAGGCGCTGTATGATTTGTGCTTTGCGCCCGGGCGCGAGGCGCTGTCGTCCTACCGTCTGCGCGACGGGGTGCCGCCGGTCGAAGGCCTGAGCGAGGTGGCGCGCGACAGCGACGGTATTCTGGCCGCAGCGATCCGCTATTGGCCGGTTCTTGTGGGCGGGACACGGGCGCTGCTCCTGGGGCCGGTGGCGGTGCACCCGACCCGGCAGGGCGAAGGCCTGGGAGGCTCCTTGATTCGCGACAGCCTGGCGAAGGCTGAGGAAAGCGGCTGGTCCAGGGTGATGCTGGTGGGCGATGCGCCTTATTACCAGCGGTTCGGTTTCAGCAAGTTGACGGGCGTCGAGATGCCGCCCCCCACCAACCCGGAGCGGGTTCTGGGGCTGGCGCTGCAGGACGGCGCCTGGGACGGTGTGCAGGGGCAGGTGACCCGCTGGCCGGCTTGAAAATGTGCCTTTAGCTGCCGATCTTTATTGGGATTGGGCAGAGGAGACGCATGTGGCGGATGTACTGACAAACACGCGGGTCTACACCCCGCAGGAGATCGAGGCCGAGCTGGATGCGCTGGCCCAGCGCTACCGGGCAGCTGGCGGGTTTGGGGTGGATCTTTTGAACCGGCTGGGCGGCAGCGGCGAGAGCCTGCTGGAGCGGCTGCCCGCACCGGTGCGCGCCGGGCTGACAGGGGCCACGGAAACTGCCCTGCGGATCGCCATGAAGGGCGCCAGCCACTCGCGCCGCGTGGTACCGGACCAGAAACCGGGTGTCGACCGGATGGTAAGCGCTGCAATGGGGGCCGCGGGCGGTGCGGCGGGTCTGCCGGGCGCGCTGGTCGAGCTCCCGGCCACCACCGCTTTTCTACTGCGCACCATCCAGAGCGCTGCCGCCGCTGAAGGATTCGACCCCGATGCTGACAGCGTGACCTTCGACTGTATCCAGGTGTTTTCCGCGGCGGGCCCGCTGGCGGACGATGACGGTGCCGATCTGGGCTTCGTTTCAGTCCGGCTGGGGCTGCCGGGAGGCTTGCACAAGCTGATAGCGCAGGTGGCGCCCAAACTGGGCACGGTATTGGGGCAGAAGCTGGCGGCCCAGGCCGTGCCGGTGGCCGGCGCGGTGGCCGGGGCTGCGGTGAACTATGTCTTTTCCGGCTATTACCGGGAGATGGCGCATGTGCACTTTGGCCTCAGGCGGCTGGCCGTGGACGCGGATGTGCCGCAGGAGGAGCTGACGGCACGGCTGCGGCAGCGGCTGCAGCGCGCGGATGCGGCGCGGTAGCTGCATGGTTGGCACAGAGACCTCTTGCGCTTACCGGAAAGGCAGATTTAATCAGCCTTTCCTGCTAAGAGAGAACGCATGATTCAATACAGCCTCAAATGTGCGGACGGCCACAGTTTCGACAGCTGGTTCCAGTCAGCAGCGGCTTTTGACAAGCTGGCGGCGGCCGGGATGGTCGCCTGCGCGGTCTGCGGCAGCACGCAGGTGAAGAAGGCTATAATGGCGCCGCGGGTGCGCCCGGGCCGCAAGGCGGTGTCCGGTGTCGGCGAGGCTGAACCGCAGACTGCTTCTGCGCCTCGGCCTGCCCCGGTGCCTGCCCTTGCATCCGCCGCAGCGGGGCCGGGCCTGCTGAGCCGCCCGTCCGGCGAAGTGGAGAAGGCGCTAGCCGAACTGCGCAAGAAAGTTGAGGAAAATTCCGACTATGTCGGCAGCAACTTTGTCCGGGAAGCGCGGGCGATGCATCTTGGCGAGGCTCCCGAGCGGGCGATACACGGCGAGGCCAAGCTGGAAGACGCGCGGGAGCTGATTGAGGAAGGTGTGCCGGTGCTGCCGCTGCCGTTCCGTCCAGGCCGGAAATCAAACTGACGAAATTCAAACTGAAGGGCACGGCAGAATGCATGCAGTTGTAACAGGAACCAGCCGCGGCATCGGTAAGGAGCTGGTGAAGCAGCTGCGGGAAACTGGCTATGAGGTGACGGGCACCTCGCGCGATCATTCCTCAGGCGTCAAGCTGGATGTCTCCGACCCTGGCCAGCAGGCACGGTTTGCCGCCCAGATCAAGGGCCGGCCGGTCGACCTGCTGGTGTGCAATGCCGGCGTCTATATCGACAAGGCGATGGGGCTTGAGGATTACTCGGCCGAGGTCTGGACCAAGACCCTGGCCGCCAATGTGACGGGCGTGTTCCTGACGGTGCAGGCAATGCTGCCGAACTTGCGGTTGGCGGAAGCGCCGAAGATCGCGATATTGTCGTCGCAGATGGCGAGCCACAGCCGGGCGCCGGGCGGCAGCTATGCCTATCGCGCGTCTAAGGCGGCGGCCCTAAACATCGGGCGCAACCTGGCCACCGACCTGAAGCCGGAAGGAATCGCCGTCGGCATCTACCACCCGGGCTGGGTGCAGACCGACATGGGCGGTTATGACGGCGAGATCACAGTGCAGGAGTCGGTGTCAGGGCTGATCAACGAGTTCGATATCCTGACCCTGGACACCACTGGCTGCTTTCACACCTGGGATGGCCGCATTCACCCCTATTGATCCGACACGGCGGCAGCTGGGGAGCCTGTCTCAAACGCAAGCCCGCTTATGAGCTGCCCGCCGGGAGTCCTGGAAACTGAAAAGCCGGCGCGAAAAACGCGCCGGCTTCGTTATTTGGGCAGGCCGACCGGTGTCGGCCGGTGCCATTACTCCCAGCAACTGACCAGTACAGTCATGCCGGAGGCGAGCCGGGTCATCGCTGCTTTGGGCAGGCTGCCGCCGGAGGCGGACTGTGCGGCGGGGGTCACACCGGCTGCGTTCAAGGCGCCGCGGATCACCTCGGCATTCACCGCAAAACTCACACCTTCGGGCAGCTGCCGGCTGCCGGTCTGCTGCGGCAGCAGCATCCCCAGCACCGCACCGCTTGCGTCCAGAACCGGGCCGCCGGCGTCACCTGGCTGTGCGGTCAGATCCAGACGGGCGACATTTCTGTTGCCGTCGAGGCTTTTTACATCGGCAATCTTGCCCCATGTGAGGCTGGGTGCGCCGAGCACGCCTTCATAGGAAAATCCGGAAACTGCAACCTCGGACTGCAGCCGCGGCGAGGCAGTGCTGAGGCCGGCAACTGCGGCAGGCGCCAGCGCCTGTGTTGGTTTCAGGATCGCAATACCGTCGTCGGCGTTATTGGCGGCAATCTCGGCCTGGTAACCGTGATCCAGGGTGATCCGGGTACAGCCGGCCACCGCATCCGAGGTGGTCAGCACAGTGCCGCTGTCGTCCACGAAGAAGCCGGTGCGCGACAGCTTCGGCTTGCGGATTTCCAGGCCGGACACCAGGTCAATGCTCTGCACCGCGTCGCCGCCGGCGGCCGGGTCCAGCACTCCGTCGAGGCGGGTGAAGCTGGCCTGCATTGCCGCCAGAACGCGGGTCCGGCGGTCTTCGTCGCCGGCCGGCCAGATCAGGGTGAACCCCTTGATCTCGCCGTTCTTCAGGCTGGCTTGGGTGAAGGAAACGATCTTGCTGTTGCGGCCTTCGATGGTGAAGCTGTCAGAGCCGCGTTCTCGCGGGCCGTCCAGCGGCACGATCTCCAGCGTCTGCAGGATGTCGTAGAGGCCGAACAGGGTGCGCTTGTCGCCGGGCTGGCTGATCAGCAGAACCTGGGCTCCCAGGCCGCCCTTGCTGGTGTAGTGGGCGAAGGGCGATTCATAACGGTCAAAAGCCACTTCTCCTGCCGGAATCTGCAAGGCGATACCTGCCTTGGCGTCCTCCATCCGGGTCATGCCGACGGAAATCAGCGGCGCGTTGTATTCATCCATCAGCACCTGGCGCTGAGCGGTGGTCAGCACGCCGGTCGGCTCAAAGCCGCGTGCGGCCTGCCAGTCGCCCATCGAAGCGCGGGTGCCGCGGCCGAAGGCGCCGTCAATGCCGGAGTTATAGAATCCTGCGGCCTTCAGCGCGACCTGCAGTTCCATACGCTCTTCACGGCTGAGCGTGCTTTCGCTGCGGCGCGCCTGGGCCGGGGTTTCATCCGGCAGGCCCGATGGCAGGGCAGCCTGCTGCTGCGGTTCCTGCACTGCGCTTTCAGCCGGTGCCGGAACTGGCGCCGGTTCCGCGGGCTGGGTGGCATCCGCGGCCACCGGGTAGAACTGGCTGCGCAGGTTGCGTTCAAAGGCGATGAAGCTGTCGCGCGGGATCTGGCCTTCGGCGCGGTAGACCTGCAGAACGCGCTCGGCGTCCTCGCGGGCGTATGGGCCCAGAACCACGCCGTACCAGCCGCCGCCGAGCGCGTATCCGGAGACATCGGGCAGGCGCGCCGCAAAGCTGCGGGCTTCGTTCTCCGCTTCGCGCAGCGATGGGCGGGCGGCGATCTGGATCCAGACCGCATCGCGGCTGCTTTGCGCCGAAACCGGCGCCGTGAACGCTATGGCCAGCGCAATCAGCGGCAGCGCCAGAGCGGCAAACAGTTTTTTCATTGTCAGGGCCTCGTATCCCGGAAGTGCTCTTATTCTTGCTGCGGAGATTAAGCACTTTGCGGCGGCAATGGAAACTCCTCACGGCAGGGGGAATTGCCGGCCCGTTGCCGCATTCCCGCACTTTTGTTGCCGATGTGCTCCGGGCAGCGGGGCATCGCCGGAGCCTGACGCGCCGCAGGGCGTTGACCCTGCCAAGAGCCTTGCATAGGAAGAACCCCGCAATTGCTGCCCCAGATGCCCCCAAAGGGATAAGAGATGACCCAGACCAACGGCGCGCCGCGCTCCTTCCAAGAGATTATCCTGAGGCTCCAGAACTACTGGGCCGCCAAAGGCTGCGCGGTGATGCAGCCCTATGACATGGAAGTCGGCGCCGGCACGTTCCACCCGGCGACCACGCTGCGCTCGCTGGGGTCCAAGGCCTGGGCCGCGGCCTATGTGCAGCCCTCGCGCCGCCCCACCGACGGGCGTTACGGCGAGAACCCGAACCGGCTGCAGCACTACTACCAGTATCAGGTGCTGATCAAACCCAGCCCGCCGAACCTGCAGGAGCTGTATCTGGGCAGCCTGGAGGCGATTGGCGTCGATATGGAGATGCACGACATCCGCTTTGTCGAGGATGACTGGGAAAGCCCTACACTTGGCGCCTGGGGGCTGGGCTGGGAAGTCTGGTGCGACGGCATGGAAGTCAGCCAGTTCACCTATTTCCAGCAGGTCGGCGGCCATGACTGCCACCCTGTGTCGGGTGAGCTGACCTACGGGCTGGAGCGTCTGGCGATGTACATTCTGGGCGTCGATCACGTGATGGACATGCCGTTCAACGACCCGGACGCACTGATCCCGCTGTCTTATGGCGATGTGTTCAAGCAGACTGAGGAAGAATACGCGCGCTGGAACTTTGACGTGGCCAACACCGAGGTGCTGCTGCGCCATTTCGAGGAGGCGGAGGCCGAATGCGCCGCGATCCTCGCGCAGGAGCATCAGGACCCGAAGACCGGCAAACGCATCATTATGGCGCATCCGGCTTACGACCAGTGCATCAAAGCCAGCCACATCTTCAACCTGCTGGATGCACGCGGGGTGATTTCGGTCACCGAACGCCAGGCCTATATCGGCCGGGTCCGGGCGCTGGCCAAGCAATGCGCCGATGCCTTTGTGCTGACCGAAGCTGGCGGGTTCACGCCCGAGAGCGCGGCCTGAGCAGGGGGCGGCATACCATGGGGAAATTCCTTGCCCTGATCCTGATCGTCTCCAGCCTCGCGGCCGGGGGGGCGATGTATTACCTGCAGGTCTATGGCTTCTATGACGAGGTCGCGCTGCAGCCGGGCCGCGATGTGATGCTGGTGCCGCTGGATGGCGGCGAGGCCCAGCCGATTGCCTATGCGGATTTTGAGGCGATTGACGCCGACAGCTCCCCCATCCGTTACCGGGCCTGTTTCACCACCAAGGTGTCGCCGGATCAGCTGGCGCAGGTCTTTACCCTGTCGGACAAGACAGAGCCGCGCAATGCGCCGGACTGGTTCGAGTGCTTTGATGCCGCCGGTATTGGCGCCAAGCTGGCGGAGGGTTCAGCCAAATCCTTCCTGTCGGTCAAGAACATCTCTTATGGCGTCGACCGGATTGTCGCCGTCACCAATGAGGGCCGCGGCTATGTCTGGCATGAGCTGAATGACTGCGGCCAGAAAGCCTATGACGGCACCGTGGTGGGCGAGGAATGCCCGCCGCGGCCTGAGGCCGGCGGAGGCAACGGATAGTGCCCCGCATCTTGCCCGAATTTTCTGAATTTTCCGCTGCGCCCGCCCGCGCGGCCACGCCCGAGGATATCTGATGCCCGATCTGCTGATTGAACTGTTTTCCGAGGAAATCCCGGCCCGCATGCAGGCGCGTGCCGCCGAGGACCTGAAGAAGCGCGTGACCGATGGCCTGGTTGAGGCGGGTCTGACCTATGCCGGGGCCGCCGCGCTGTCGACACCGCGCCGCCTGACCCTGGCGGTGGACGGCCTGCTGGCAGAAAGCCCCACTATCCGCGAAGAGCGCAAGGGGCCGAAAGTGGGCGCGCCGGACAAGGCGATCGAGGGCTTCCTGCGCGGCGCGGGCCTGAGCCGCGAGCAGCTGGAAGAGCGCGAGACCCCCAAAGGTGCAGTTTACTTTGCGATGATCGAAAAGCCGGGCCGCCCGGCAGCCGAAATCATTGCCGAAGTGCTGGAAGACTGTATCCGCAACTTCCCCTGGCCCAAGTCGATGCGCTGGGGCGCAGGCGCCTTGCGCTGGGTGCGGCCCTTGCATTCGATCCTGTGTATCCTGTCGGATGAGGCAGGCGCATCCGTAGTTGATCTGGACATCGACGGCATCAAGTCCGGCAACACCACCCGCGGCCACCGCTTCATGGCGCCGGACGAGATCACCGTCATCGGTTTTGACGACTATGCCGCCAAGCTGAAGCGTGCCCATGTGGTGCTGGATGCCCGCGAGCGGGCCGAGGCGATCTGGCAGGAGGCGGCCAATCAGGCCTTTGCCAACGGGCTGGAAGTGGTCGAGGACAAGGGCCTCTTGGCCGAGGTTGCCGGGCTGGTCGAATGGCCGGTGGTGCTGATGGGCGCGATTGACGAAGAATTCCTGGCACTGCCGCCGGAGGTGCTGCAGACCTCGATGAAGGAGCATCAGAAGTTCTTCTCGGTGAAGAACCCCAAGACCGGCCGGATCGAGAAATTCATCACCGTCGCCAACCGCGAGACCGCGGACAATGGAGCCACCATCCTGGCGGGCAACCAAAAAGTCCTGTCGGCGCGCCTGGCGGATGCCAAGTTCTTCTGGGAGAACGACCTGCGCACCGCGAAATCCGAGGCAGGCATGAGCGTCTGGGTGGAGAACCTGGGCAACGTGACCTTCCACAACAAGCTGGGCACCCAGGCGGCGCGGATTGACCGTATCGCCGCGCTGGCGCGGGAGATCGCGCCGGTTGTTGGGGCTGATGAGGATCTGGCGGAACAGGCGGCGCGGGTGGCCAAGGCCGATCTCAGTTCTGAGATGGTCTATGAATTCCCTGAGCTTCAGGGGCTGATGGGCCGCTACTACGCCGAGGCGGCGGGCCTGCCCTCAGCCGTGGCAAACGCCTGCCAGCAGCATTATTCGCCGCTGGGCCCGGGCGACGATGTGCCGTCGGAGCCGGTTTCGGTGGCCGTTGCGCTGGCCGATAAGCTGGACACGCTGACCGGCTTCTGGGCGATTGACGAAAAGCCCACCGGCTCCAAGGACCCGTTCGCCCTGCGCCGCGCTGCGCTGGGGGTGATCCGGCTGGTGCTGGAGAATGATGTGCGGATGTCGCTCAATTTGGTCTTTGGCAAAGCCGCTGAGATTACTGGCAAGCGTGAAGGTGCGTCAGGTGAAGCATTTGCTGATGTGAACGACCTCCTCTCCTTCTTCCATGACCGTCTCAAGGTCTTCCTGCGCGATCAGGGCATCCGCCATGACGTGATCGACGCCTGCATCGCCATGGACGGCAACGACGACCTGACCCTGCTGGTTAAGCGTGCCCGCGCGCTGGAGAATTTCCTGAAGACCGAGGACGGCGAGAACCTCTTGCAGGGCTTCAAACGCGCCAACAACATCCTGTCCCAGGCAGAGGAAAAGGATGGCGTCGAGTATTCCTATGGCGCCGACCGCAAGTTTGCCGAGGATGACAGCGAAAAAGCGCTGTTCGATGCGCTGGAGGCAGGCGGGGCGGCGATCTCTCCGGCCATCGCGGCCGAGGATTTCGCGGCCGCCATGCGGGGCATGGCGGCCCTGCGGGCACCCATCGATGCGTTCTTTGAAGCGGTGCAGGTCAATGCGGACAGTGAAGTGGTGCGCCGCAACAGGCTGAATCTTCTCAGCCAGATCCGCGCGGTTTGCGGCCAGGTGGCGGACCTCACCAAGGTTGAGGGCTGAGAGAGTCGCCCGCTCTTTCACCTTTCCAAAATGACTCCAGCCGGAAGCACCGGCCTTTCCGTCAGGGAAGGCCGGTTTTTCGTATCTGCACCCGCTTTATGCGTCGCCGCCCTGTTACAAGACTCTTGCGCCGTCGCCGCATCCCCTTATGGTGACAGGCAAAGGAGACACGCTGCAGTGCAGAAAGATTTCGAACAGACCCCGCCGGCTTGCCTCATCACAGCGACCGCACCGATTGCCACCGCCACCCATGGCGGGCGGGCCAAGTGCTTGCAGCGGCTGGTGCGGCTGGACCTGCCGGTGCCGCGCACGGTGGCGCTGTCTTTTGATGCGGTGCACTCCATTGCCGAAGGTCAGATGCCGGACCTGGATGTGGTGCTTTCGGAGTTCGATCACGAGGCGCTGCTGTGCGTGCGCCCGTCTTCGGAGGACCCGGACTGGGGCGGTCCAGGGGCGATCCTGAATATCGGCATGAACGATGCGCGCTATGTCGACCTCTGCGACAGCTTGGGGCGGGAGGCCGCGGCGGCGCTTTATTTGCGGTTCGTGCAATCCTATGCGGTGCATGTGGCGCGTCTGGACCCGGATGTGTTCGATGATGTCGAGGACGGCGGTCCCGATGCGCTGAGCGAAATCCTGCATGCTTATGAGGCGGAGACGGATGAGCCGTTCCCGCAGGACCCGAGCGAGCAGCTGGCGGCAGTGCTGCGCTCAATGGCACGGGCCTGGGAGGGAACTTCGGCGCGGCTGCTGCGCCAGGCCAAGGGCGCGCCTGCCGATGCGGGCCTGGGTCTGGTGGTGCAGGAGATGATCCCGGGCGTAGGGCAGGGCGAGTGCGGCTCCGGTGTTTTGCAGCTGGTGAATTCGACGACGGGCATGCCGCAGCTGACCGGCCGCTACCTGAGCCAGAGCCAGGGACGCGATGCGCTGGGCGCCGGGGCCAAGGCGTTGTACCTGGGCAAGGATGCGCGCGGGCTGTCGCTGGAGGAGCTGGCGCCGGAGGCCTTTGCTGATCTGAAAGCCCATGCCGCGCTGATGCGGGTGAAGCTGCGCGAAGAGATGCAGCTGGAGTTTGTCGTCGAAAACGGCCGGGTGCATATCCTGGACGGGGTCCGCGTCACGCGGTCGGCGCAGGCGGCGGTCCGCATTGCGGTGGCACTGGCCGAGGATGGGGTGATCTCCAAGGAAGAAGCGCTGATGCGGGTTGATGCGCATATCCTCAATGAACTGCTGCACCGCCAGGTGGCACCGGATGCCAAGCGCGACGTCATCGGCCGCGGGATTGCGGCCAGCCCCGGTGCGGCCACCGGTAAGCTAGTGTTCACTGCTGCAGGCGCGCAGGCCAGTGCCGCGCGCGGCGAACCTTGCATCCTGGTGCGCCGGGAAACCTCGCCTGAGGATGTGCGCGGCATGCATGCCGCCGCAGGGGTGCTGACAGAAAAGGGCGGCATGACCAGCCACGCCGCGGTGATTGGCCGCGGGCTGGGGTTGCCGTGCATTGTCGGCGCCTCCAACATGAAATTCCACAGCAAGCGCAAGATGCTCGAGGCGGCGGACGGCCGGGTGTTCAAACCGGGCGATACCATTACCATTGATGGCAGCAGCGGCCAGGTGCTGGCAGGCCAGCCGCAGATGCTGGAGGCTGCCGAGGACGGGGCGCTGCTGACCTTGCTGACCTGGGCGGACGAAGCTCGCGACATTGGTATCCGGGCCAATGCGGATACGCCGGAAGATGCTGAAATGGCGCGAAAGTTCAATGCGCAGGGTATCGGGTTGTGCCGCACCGAGCATATGTTCTTTGAGCCCGGGCGGCTGACGGTGATGCGGGAGATGATCTTTGCGGAGACACCCTCGGGGCGGGCGGCGGTATTGGAACGTTTGCTGCCAATGCAGCGCGATGACTTCCGCGAGCTGTTCCGGATCATGGAAGGCATGCCGGTTTGCATCCGCCTGTTCGACCCGCCGCTGCACGAGTTCCTGCCAGCCACCAAGACCGGTCAGCGTGAGCTGTCCGAGGCGCTGGGTATTCCGGTCAGCGACGTGACCCGCCGGGTTGAGGAGATGGACGAGTACAATCCGATGCTGGGCTTGCGCGGTGTGCGGCTGGGCGTCACCGTGCCGGAAATCTATGACATGCAGGCTAGGGCCATTTTCGAGGCCACGCTGGAGGCTTCGAAATGGGGTGAGCCAGTGGTGCCGGAGATCATGATCCCGCTGGTATCTGCCAAGCGCGAGGTGGAGCTGGTCAAGGCCCGCATTGATGCGGTGGCTGCCGCAGTCAAATTCGAGCGCGGCGAGGATTTCACCTACCGGCTGGGCGTGATGGTAGAAACGCCGCGGGCAGCGCTGCGTGCGGGGGAAATCTCGCCGCATACGGCGTTCCTCAGTTTCGGCACCAATGACCTAACGCAGATGACCTATGGCCTGTCGCGGGACGATGCCGGGCGGTTCATGTCACAGTATGTGAACCAGGGTGTGTTTCCGGAAGATCCGTTCCATGTTCTGGATACCGACGGGGTCGGCGAATTGCTGAAACTGGGGGTTCGGCGCGGCCGGGAGGAGAACGGCGCTATCACGCTGTCGATCTGCGGCGAGCATGGCGGCAACCCCGAATCGATTGCATTTTGCCGTGACGCGGGCTTTGACTACGTTTCGTGTTCGCCGTTTCGTGTGCCGGTTGCGCGGTTAGCCGCTGCCCAGCTGGCGATTGGCAGTAAAACCGGGCAGGTCGCGCCAACTTACGCTAAATATTAGGAAAATACAGTCTGCCTTTCAGCGGGAAGCGGTGTCAGGTGCGCGTACCGGTTAACCACGTTGTCGCGGCGCGGGGGGGCAAGCTGGACGTTGCTGACCAATTCCATTAAGGGATGCGACCGCATGTGGCCGGGGAAACCGGTTGCAAGCTGCGAGGACGGGGGAACCCTGAATGAAATTGTTGACTATGATCGCCGTGATGGCTGCCACCATCACGATGGGTAAGAGTGTTGCTGCCGAAACCGGCCTGGATACGCTGATCGAGCGTGAACAGGCCAGTCTGAATGCGGTGCCTGCGCGGAAGTTCAGCGGATTCTTTGGTTTCCGCACTAATCCGTTCAAGAGCCGCAAGAACGGTGCGCAACAGGTGGAGTATTCCAAGGCCTGGCTGGACAACCAGCCGAAAGCCACCGGCGGCGAGCAGTTCGCCTGTCTGGCTGAGGCGTTGTACTTCGAGGCGCGGGGCGAGACCGTGAAAGGCCAGTTTGCGGTGGCTGAGGTGATCCTGAACCGGGTCAAGAGCGAGCAGTTCCCGGACACCCCCTGCGGGGTGATCAATCAGGGGACCGGGCGCAAGTACCAATGCCAGTTCACCTACACCTGCGACGGATACGAGGAAGTGATCCGCGAGAAGAAAGCGTATCAGCGAGTGGCCAAGGTAGCCCGCGCGGCGCTGGACGGGTTGAAATCCGAGCTGACAGAAGGCGCGACCTACTATCACACCACAGCGGTGCGGCCGCGCTGGAGCCGGGTTTTCACAAACACCACGCGCATTGGCGTTCATCTGTTCTATCGCGACGATCGCTATCAGACCGCGATGAGCAACTGATGGCCTGAAGGCGGCATGCATGTGCCGCTTTCTGCCACTGGCATGGCGTATGCGGGACTGTTAAGAAGCCGCTGAAAGTCTATTGTTGGGACCCACACCTGACACAGCCAGCCAAAGGCCCTTTTCCAATGCCCTCAGAAATCCGCCTCGCCTTTGCGCATCCGTCCGAGCGTTCCATGGCAACTGCCGCGCCGGGACCGCTGGACCGTATTTCCCTGCGTGACCATATCGTCGAAGTGGAGATCGGCGCGTTCCAGGCGGAGCGCGGCACTACCCAGCGGATTTGCTTTAACGTGGTTGTCGAAGTAGCGCCGCTGCCCAAGGATCTGGATGATGATGTCGACCGGATCCTGTCCTACGACAAGGTGACCGAGGCCATCGCCCATGAACTGGCGGCCGAGCGGCTGAACCTGCTTGAGACGCTGGCGGAACGCGTGGCCGAACGGATCCTGCTGGAGCATCAGGCTGTGCGCGCTTTTGTGCGGATCGAAAAGCTGGACCGCGGTCCCGGCGCACTGGGCGTCGAGGTGGTGCGCTCCAAGGACCAGATCAGCCACCTGAAAGGCGAGGAAGACCGTCCGCATCCGCGGTTGATGTACTTGTCCAATGCTGCCATCGACAGCGACAACCTGACTTCCTGGATCGACCAGATGGAGTGCCGCAAGCGGCCGCTTATCCTCTGTGTCGGAACCCACCCGCTGACAGTGCCCACGACCGGACATAAATGGACCCAGCGCCGGATTGACCTTCTGGCGATTGAACAGAATGCTTGGCGCTTGGCAGCCAAGGATGATCGCTGCGTTGTGGTGTCCACCCGGACCGAACTGGACTGGGCCATGAAGAACCGCCAGATTTGCGTTTGGGCGCCCTCCAAGATTGTGCTCGACGCGGTGGAGGGGCCTTCGGCGCCGCCCTCGAACTCGGTGGCTTTGGCGGCTTGGTTCGCGTCGACTTTTGCAGCAGGCGAAATGATTGTGCTTGGCGGGGATTTGCCGGATAATCCCGGCGTTCCCTTGCGGAGCGTCAGCGTGGAGCAAGCTCAACTGTGATTTACTACCGGCCGTTGGTTCAGCATGGCGAGGCACGCCCGGAAGGGGCTGTGCCGCTGGCAGGCAGTTCCTTGTGGTTTACCGAAGTCGAGATTCTCAGCCGGGGGGCGCCGCCGCGGATTGCGCCGGCCGGGCTGGTTCCGGAGAAAGAGCGGCGGCGCCTGAGCGCGCGGCGGGCATCTATTGCCGGGCTGGACATGACGCAGCCGCAGATCATGGGCATCCTGAATGTCACCCCCGACAGCTTCTCTGACGGCGGCAAGCATGCAGGCGTAGAGGCAGGCAAAGCTGCGGCGCTTCAGATGGTGGCGGATGGCGCCACGATCATTGATGTCGGGGGCGAATCCACCCGGCCCGGGGCAGATGAGGTTGCTGAGGCGGCGGAGATTGAGCGTACCGCGCCGGTGATCGCTGCGATCCGCGCCGTAAGCCAGGTGCCGGTTTCGATCGACACCCGTAAAGCCAATGTCGGAATGGAAGCGCTGGAGGCCGGCGCGGATCTCTTGAACGACGTATCCGGCTTCACCTTCGATCCGGCTCTGGCGCCGCTGGCAGCGCAGGCCAATGTGCCGGTCTGCATCATGCATGCTCAGGGCGATCCCTCGACAATGCAGGCAAACCCTCAGTACGGAAATGTGCTGCTGGATGTTTATGATTTCCTGAGCGCGCAGATTGACCGGCTGGAAGCGACCGGGGTGATCCGCGAGCAGATTGTGATTGATCCGGGTATTGGCTTTGGCAAGACGCAGGCGCATAACCTGACGCTTCTGCGTAACCTCAGCCTGTTTCACGGGCTTGGCTGCCCGATATTGCTGGGCGTGTCGCGCAAGAAATTCATCGGCACCATCGGCGAGGAGCCGCAGGCCGATGCCCGCGCGCCCGGTTCGATAGCCGTGGGGCTTGCAGCCCTGGCGCAAGGCGTGCAATTCCTGCGGGTGCATGACGTGGCTGAAACGGTTCAGGCCCTGCGGCTTTGGCAGGCAGTCCGGTAAGGCCTTTGGGCAGGAAAGCATAATGCGGAAACTTTTTGGTACCGACGGCGTGCGCGGCACCGCCAATACCCATCCCATGACCGCCGAAATGGCACTGCGCATCGGCGCCGCTGTCGGGCGCTATTTCCGGCGCGATGGCACCGGGGTGCACCGGGTGGTGATCGGCAAGGACACCCGGCTGTCCGGCTACATGTTTGAAAACGCGCTGACCGCGGGGCTGACCTCGACCGGTATGAACGTTCTGCTGCTGGGCCCGGTGCCGACGCCGGCGGTGGGGCTGATGACACGATCGATGCGGGCGGATCTGGGGGTGATGATCTCTGCCAGCCACAATCCGTCCGAGGACAACGGCATCAAGTTCTTTGGCCCTGACGGCTTCAAGCTGTCGGACAGTGCGGAGATGGAAATTGAGGCGCTGGTCGAGGCCGGGGTTGAGCCGGCCCAGGCCGCCAACATCGGCCGCGCCAAGCGGATCGACGATGCCCGCTTCCGCTACGGCGAGCGGGTCAAGAGCTCCCTGCCGCGCAATTTGGGCCTGAACGGGTTGAAGGTTGTGATTGACTGCGCCAATGGCGCGGCGCACCGGACAGCGCCTGAGGTTCTGTGGGAGCTGGGCGCCGAGGTGATCCCGGTGGGTGTGGCGCCGGATGGGCTGAACATCAACCGGGGCTGCGGCTCGACCCAGCCGCAGACGGCGGCTGAGGCCGTGGTGGCGCATGGGGCGCATGTCGGGATCTGCCTGGACGGGGACGCCGACCGGGTAATCCTGATTGACGAGACCGGCACGGTGGCGGATGGCGATCAACTGATGGCGCTGCTGGCGACGCGCTGGGCCGAACAGGGCCAGCTGCAAGGCGGCGCGCTGGTGGCGACAGTGATGTCGAACCTCGGGCTGGAGCGCCACCTGGAAAGCAAGGGGCTGGGGCTGGAACGCACCGCCGTGGGTGACCGCTATGTGGTGGAGCGCATGCGCGAAGGCGGGTTCAACCTGGGCGGCGAGCAATCCGGCCATATCGTGATGAGCGACTATGCCACCACCGGCGACGGGCTGATGGCGGGGCTGCATTTCCTGGCGGAAATGGTGCAGACGGGGCAAAGGGCCTCCCAGCTGGCGCATCAGTTCGAAACCGTGCCGCAGCGGCTGCGCAACGTGCGGTTCCAGGCGGGCCAGATGCCGCTGGAGGATGCGCGGGTGCAGGAGGCGATTGCCGCGGCTGAGAAGATGCTGGACGGCCAGGGGCGCCTGTTGATCCGCAAATCCGGCACCGAACCGCTGGTGCGGGTGATGGCCGAGAGCGAGGACGCCGAAGTGATGACGCTGGCAGTCGACAGCGTGGTCGCCGCGGTTGAAGCGGCTGTCGCGGACTAAGCGGGCAGGGGGGGGGGGGCGCGCTCAGCGCCCTTTGCTGAACAGGCGGCTGAGCCTGCCGAACTGGCTGAGGCCAAGGCCGCCCAGGATCATTACCATTGCCAGCAGCATCGAGGGCGGCAGCTCCTCGCCCAGGAACACCGCCCCAAGCACCACGGCCCAGACCGGCACTTGGTAATTGGTGAGGGTCATGAAGGTGGGGCCTGCCTCGCGCACCACGATGACGCGCAGCAGGTTTGCTGCGGCGGTGGGGATCAGGCCGAGGATGGCGGCAATTATTAGGGTGCGGGTGTCCGGCATCACCGGCGGGCCTTCGGCGGCCCAGGCGGCCGGGAAGATGATGAAGCAGCCGATCACCAGGAGGACAGCCGCCAGTCCCACGGGATCCACCGCCGGCAGGCGGCGGGTCAGGATCGAGCTGACCGAATAGCAGGCCGCTGCGGACAGGCAGGCGGCGCGGCCATAGGCTTCCAGCTCGGTGCCGCTGGTTTCAAACGCCTTGCCGCCGATCAGCAGCGCAACACCGGCAAAGCCGATGCAAAAGCCGATGAGGCGGCGCAGGGTCATCTGCTCACCCGGCACAAAGAAGTGTGCTAGCGGCAGCACCATCAGCGGGATTGCCGCCATGCTGACGCCGGTAAAGCCGGAGGAGACATGCTGCTGGCCCCAGGAGATCAGCATGAAGGGCAGGGCGGTGCTGAGAATGCCGATCAGGATCAGCGACGGCCAGTTGGCCTCACCCCGAAACAGCTTGAACCCGCGCCACCCCCAGACCGCACAGAGCAAGAGCGCGGCAAATCCGATCCGGCTGGCCGCCAGCCAGAACGGGGTGATGCCGTCCAGCGCCAGCTTGATCAGCAGAAACGTCCCGCCCCAGACAAAGCCTAGGGTGGCGATCATCAGCCAGTAGCGCGGTGCGATATCGGGCATGGGTCCCTCGTGCCGGTTTCCGCGCGACAAGACCCCGCCGGGCAGGCGGGGTCAATGGCAATTGCTTTGTTATCTATCGAACGGTTTGCGCTTCACGCCACGCGCGGGCGGCGGCTGCGGCTGAGCAGGAGGCCGCCGAGGATCAGCGCCAGCGCGGCAAACAGCTGCGGCGGCAGGGTTTCGCCCAAGAGGGCGGCACCGAAGATCACCGACCAGACCGGCACCTGGTAGTTCACAGTGGACAGGAATGCCGGGCCTGCGCTGCGGGCAACCTGCACCAGCAGCACCTGGGCGAGGGCGGTTGGCAAGAGGCCAAGGTATAAGACGGCACCAAGCGGCAGGGCGGCGGGCAAGTCCGGCACGCCCTCAGCCCAAAGCGCGGCGGGGGTCATCATGGCGGCTCCGCACAGGAGGGCTGCGGCAGATAGCGACAGCATGTTCACCTGCGGGCAGAGCCGGGTGATGATCGAGCCGATGGCGTAGCACAGCGAGGCGCCAAGGCAGGCGAGGCGCGCGAGCGATTCAAAGTCGGTTCCAGCGGAGCGGAAGGCATCCAGCCCGATCAGCACGACCACGCCGGCAAATCCGATCAGAAAGCTGATGGTGCGGCGCAGGGTCATATGCTCGCCCGGGACCAGCACATGCGCCAGCGGCAGCACAAACAGCGGCACCACCGCCATGCAGACCCCGGCAAAGCCGCTGGCCACGTAGGTCTGCCCCCAGCTGAGCAGGGTGAAGGGCAGGGCGTTGGTAAAGAACCCCATGCCAATGGCGCAGGCCCAGATGACGCGGCCGTCACGCGTGCGGAGCGAGGGCAGGCCGATGCCCATCGCATAGACGACGGCCAGCAGGCAAACCGCGCCGATCGAAATCCTGAGCGCGGCGATGGTCATCGGCGGGAAGCCCCGCAGCGCCAGCGACACCGCCATGAAGGAGGCGCCCCAGATCACGCCGAGGAACAGAAGCTTGGCCCAATTGGCGGCGCCGGGGGAGTCTGGCATCGGATAACCTCAATAAAATAAATGAAAAAGGGCGCCCCAAAATGGAGCGCCCTGCAGAGGTAAGGTCAGCGGAGGGTTCCGCGGGCGCCTTAGTTCTTCTCTTTGTCGACCATCTTGCCGGCCGAGATCCACGGCATCATGCCGCGCAGCTTGGCGCCGGTTTCCTCGATCAGGTGCTCGTCGTTGGCGCGGCGCGAGGCCTTCAGGGTCGGCTGGCCAACCTGGTTCTCCAGCATGAAGTCGCGGACGAATTTGCCCTGCTGGATGTCTTCCAGAACCGCTTTCATGCGGGCTTTGGTTTCGTCGTACTTCAGGATGCGCGGGCCGGTGACGTACTGGCCGTACTCGGCGGTGTTGGAGATCGAGTAATCCATGTTGGCGATGCCGCCTTCATAGATCAGGTCAACGATCAGCTTCACTTCGTGCAGGCATTCGAAGTAGGCCATTTCCGGGGCATAGCCGGCTTCGACCAGGGTTTCGAAACCGCAGCGGATCAGCTCAACCAGGCCGCCGCAGAGAACCGCCTGCTCGCCGAACAGGTCGGTTTCGCATTCTTCGCGGAAGTTGGTCTCAATAATGCCGGAGCGGCCGCCGCCGATGGCGGAGCAGTAGGACAGGCCGGTTTCCAGCGCTTTGCCGGTGGCGTCGGTGTGAACCGCGACCAGGCAGGGCACGCCCCCGCCTTTGGTGTATTCGCCGCGCACGGTGTGGCCGGGGCCCTTGGGCGCCATCATGATGACGTCGACGCCTTCTTTCGGCTCGATCAGGCCGAAGTGCACATTCAGGCCGTGCGCGAATGCAATGGCTGCGCCCGGCTTGATGTTGTCGTGGACGTATTTCTTGTAGGTCTCAGCCTGCAGTTCGTCGGGCATGGTGAACATGATCACGTCGCACCAGGCGGCCGCTTCTGCGATGCCCATGACCTGCAGGCCTTCGCCTTCGGCTTTCTTGGCGGAGGGGGAGCCTTCGCGCAGGGCAACGACAAGGTTCTTGGCGCCGCTGTCGCGCAGGTTCAGCGCGTGGGCGTGGCCCTGGGAGCCATAGCCCAGGATGGCCACTTTCTTGTCCTTGATCAGGTTCACATCGCAATCGCGGTCGTAATAAACGCGCATGATCCACGTCCTTTCGTTTGGTGTTTGAGGGCATCATAGGCATGCGGGCGGGGAAGGCGATTGCTGTTGTGCATGAATTTTACAGTTTCTTTGCAGTAGTCATTCGTCATTTGGCCTGATAGTGATGAAATCATGCTTGATGATCTCGACAGGCGCATTCTGCGCTATATGCAAAGCGACCCGGAGCAATCGATTCCGGATTTGGCCGAACGGCTGGGCCTTTCGGCTTCGCGGCTTTCGCGGCGGCTGGAGAAGCTGCGCGAGGCGCGCGTGATCCTGGGCCAGCGGGCGGTGGTCGACTGGCGGGCCCTGGGGTATGAGGTTGAGGTGTCGCTGCGGGTGACGCTGGACAAGACCAATCCGCGCGCCTTTGACGAGTTCATCGAGGCCGCCCGCGGCATTGCCGAGGTGATCGAGATTCAGACCTTTCTGGGCCAGGTCGATGTACGGCTTTCGGTGATTGCGCGGGACATGCCACATTACCAGCAGATCTACCGCGCAGCCATTTTGAACCTCCCGCATATCACCGATATCGAGGCGCTGATGCATGTGGCGCGGATCAAATCGGATGAGGTGCTGCCGGTATGAGTGCGCTGGATGATCTGGATTTTGCCATCCTGCGGGCGCTGTCGGAGGATGCGACCTTGTCGGCAGGCGCCTTAGGGCGGCAGCTGGGCCTCAGCCAGCCTGCCACATGGCGGCGGATCAAGCGGCTGCAGGAGACGGGCATCATCGCGGGCCGCAGGCTGGAACTGGACAAGGAAAAGCTGGGGTTTGGCGTCACCGTCTTTCTGGGGGTGAAGCTGGCCACCAAGGGGCGGGTCTCGTTGGAGGACTTTGAACGCGCGGTCTCTGCCATCCCCGAAGTGCAGACGGTGGAGCATGTGCTGGGCATGTACGATTACCGCCTGCGGGTCACGGCGCGGGACATTTCGGACTTTGAGCGCGTGCTGCGGCGCCGGGTGATGACGCTGCCGGGGGTGGGGAATGTCGAGGCCAATGTGCTGCTGAGCGAGGAGCGGCGGCCGGGGCCGCTGGGCTGAGGCCGAACTTTTTTGCCGCTGCGAAACCGGCTTGGCGCAAATACGGGTGTTTTCTGTCGTGCTTGGGCTGTCTTTTCCCGTCCGTTTCGCCAGTATCCCCTTCGGAGAACGGCGGCGGTGCTGTATGCCATTGTAGGCTTTGCCAAAGCCTGCGGCGCCGGCTAGCCGTTTGTAAAGGAATACAACAAGGGAGGCCCAGATGGCACTGCTCGACACCGTGGACCCGCAGGGTCTGGATGAATTCTCGGTGGTTTTCACCGACCGCTCGCTCAACCACATGTCCAAGACCTTCCAGCAGGTGATGCTGGACATCAACGCGATGCTGAAAGAGGTCTATAACGCTGAAGCCGTGGCGCTGGTGCCCGGCGGCGGGACTTATGCGATGGAGGCGGTGGCGCGCCAGTTTGCCCGCGGGTCCAATGCGCTGGTGGTCCGCAACGGCTGGTTCTCCTACCGCTGGAGCCAGATTTTCGAGGCGGGCGGCTTCACCGCGTCCTCGACCGTGATGAAAGCGCGCTGCACCGGCAATGAATCTGCCTCTCCGTTCGAACCCGCACCGATTGCCGAGGTTGTCGCCGCGATCAAGGAGCAGAAGCCGGACATCGTCTTTGCACCGCATGTGGAAACCGCCGCCGGGGTGATTTTGCCGGACGACTATGTGACCGCGATGGCCGCCGCCGCGCATGAGGTCGGCGCGCTGATGGTGCTGGACTGCATCGCCTCTGGCTGCGCCTGGGTCGACATGAAGGCCACCGGCGTCGATGTGCTGATCTCGGCACCGCAGAAGGGCTGGAGCGCCTCGCCGTCAGCCGGTCTTGTGATGTTCTCGGAGAAAGGGCTGGCGCGGCTGGAGGAAACCACTTCGGACAGCTTTGCCATCAACCTTAAGCAATGGCGCACCATCATGAAGGCCTATGAGGATGGCGGCCACGCCTATCACGCCACCATGCCGACCGATGCGCTGAAGGCGTTCCGAGACACCATGCTGGAAACCAAGGAATACGGTTTCGAGAAGCTGCGGGATGCGCAATGGGCGCTGGGCAACGGCGTGCGCGCGATGCTGAAGGAAAAGGGCATCACCTCGGTTGCCGCGGATGGCTTCGGCGCGCCAGGTGTGGTGGTGAGCTACACCAGCGACCCGGATGTGCAGAACGGCAAGAAGTTCCTGGCGCTGGGCACCCAGATCGCCGCGGGCGTGCCGCTGCAGTGCGACGAACCCGCCGATTTCCGTACCTTCCGCCTGGGCCTGTTCGGCCTCGACAAGCTCTATGATGTGGATGCCACCCTGGCGCGGCTGAAGACGGTCTTGGACCAAGTGCTGTAAACGCACCGGCGTTTCATCTTTCTAAAAATACTCCCGCCGGAGGCAGCGGCTTTCCATCAGGAAAGCCGCGTACTTTACTTAACCCCCAGCCCCATCTGCATCAGCGTCTTGCGCACCGGTGCCAGCGAGTAAAGCGCGTTGAGGCCAAAGGCGCGCAGATCACGCAAGGGGCGCGGCGCCAGCATCGAGGTGCGGTTCAGGAGGTCGATGCCCTTTACCCGCAGCAGGATTTCATTGTGGCGGGCCTTGTGGTAGGCGGCCAGCATCTGGGCATCACCTAAGGATTCGGGGCGGGCCTCGGCCAGCTCCAGCAGGCTGCGCAGATCGCCCAAGGACATGTTAAGGCCTTGTGCGCCAATCGGCGGCACCACATGGGCGGCTTCGGCCATCAGCGCCAGACGCTCGCCGTTCAGCCGCTCTGCCGACTGGCTGATGATCGGCCAGATGGTGCGGCGCGACGCCAGTTTCAGATCGCCGAACAACCCGCAGCTGCGTTTGGTCATCGCGGCCTCAAAGGCGGCAGGCTTCAGGTTAAGCAGTTCCTGCGCGCGCGGACCGCGTTCCATCCAGACAATCGCGGAGGACGGCTGGCCCTGGTAATCGGGCAGCGGCACCAGGGTGAACGGGCCGCCGGAGCGGTGGATCTCGGTCGAGACGTTTTCGTGAGGCACCGGGTGGGTGACGGCAAAGGCCAGCGCCTTTTGCCCGTAACGGGTGGTTTTCACCGGAATGCCCGCGGCCTCGCGCATCGGGGAGTTGCGGCCGTCGCAGGCCACCACCAGCTTGGCCGTCACCTGGCTGCCGTCGCTGAGGCTGACGCGCGCCTCATCGGTGCGGGTGAAGAGGCCCGTAGTGCCGGTGCCAAAGCGCATATCCACGTTCGGCAGCTCCGCAAGCCGGGCAATCAACTCGCGCCGCAGGAGCCAGTTGGGCAGGTTCCACCCAAAGGGCTGGTCGGAGATATCGGCGGCGTTGAAGTCCTTGACCACCCGCGGCTCGGGCCGGGCGCCGCCGGCATCGACGATGCGCATGATTTGCAAGGGGGCGGCGTGGCCCGCCAGCCGGGCCCAGATCCCGCATTGCTCCAGCAGCGCTTGGGCTGGCTGCAGAAAGGCGGTGGTGCGCAGGTCAGCGCCTTCGGCGTCGCGTTCTGTCACTGGCGGGGCCGGGTCGGCGCAGATCACGCTGAACCCGCTGGAGGCAAAAGCGGCGGCTGCGGTCAGTCCCGCAATGCCGCCGCCGGAAATCAGGATGTCGCAGGTCTCGGCCATGGTCTCAGCCCTCCGTTGTTGCCCTGAAATAGGCCCTGACGGAGGGGGAAGACAAGCAGCAACCTGCCGCGCGGGGAATTAGCCGCGGGTGATGGAGATCAGCACCAGGAAGACCACCGGCACCATGCACACTGCCGGGATGTAGAGGCCGGGGATGCCGAACAGCATGATCGCGCAGCCCCACAGGCTGACAAAGGTTGCCAGGGCGTACCAGATGTTTTCCTCCGGGCCATAGGCGACCTCTTTGATCATCCGTCCCAGCAGCGGCACGGCAAACAAGATGCGCTGCCACAGGGTCAGTTGGGCGGGGAGGGTATATGCGCTCATCGGGTGGTCTCCTGCGTTTGGGTTCGCGGCGCATATAGGGAGGAAAAGATGCTGCAAACAGGTGTATTTTGCCGCAGTTGCAGAAACTTGCCGGAATGCCCAGGCACACATTCCGCGATGCGGCAATTGACGGATGAATAGCGCCGCCGGACCTGCGCAGGTATCAGGTCAGAGCGGCCAGGAAGCCTGCCAGATCATCTGAATGATGATGGATATGTGCGGCCTTGACCGGCTCCGGCGCTACATGCACGGTGCGCATGCCCATCTCATGCGGGGCGGTTAGATTGCGCGGGTCATCCTCGAACATGGCGGCCTGCTGCGGGGCGATTCCGGCGCGGGCAAACACCCGGTTGAAGGCGCGGCGTTCGGGCTTGGGGTGGTAGTCCGCGTGTTCGACGCCGAAGACCTCATCGAACAGTCCGGACAGCCCGCGGGCGGCCAGCACCCGTTCGGCATAGGGGGCAGAGCCGTTGGTATAGACGATCTTCTTGCCCGGCAAGTTGCTGATTGCAGCCGCCAGCGGCGCGTCTTCCTCCAGGTGGTCCATCGAGATGTCATGCACCGCGACCAGATAGGGATCAGGGTCCAGATCGTGTTCCCGCATCAGCCCGGCTAGAGTGGTGCCATGCTCGCGCCAGTAGTGGCTGCGCAGGCGGTCGGCCTCCGCCTTGTCCACCTTGAGCGCGTCCATCACATAGGCGGTCATCTTGACCTCTATCTGGTCAAACAGCCGCGCAGACGGGTGATAGAGGGTGTTGTCCAGATCGAACACCCATTGGCGGACGTGGGAAAAGGATTGTTTGGGCATGCCGACGGAGTAGGGCGGTGCGGCCGGATTTGCAATCAAAAGCGCATTTTGCCTGCGGGTTTTCAGCACTTTGGCGCCATCAGGGTTGATTGCTGACCGCCGCGCTGTAGAGATTGTCGGATCGGAACAGACAGGAACGACCATGAGCCAGAGCCGCAGCAACCAGAAAGATGCCTATGCGCTGATCCTTGAGGCAATCGATTCCGGGATCTACAAACCGGGCGACCGGCTGGTGGAAAGCGATCTGGCGGAACGCTTTGGCGTATCGCGCACTCCGATCCGCGAAGCGTTGCAGCGGCTGGAAACCCAATCACTGCTGGAGCGAGATGGGCGGTCTTTGATTGTGGCCTCGCTGGATCACAACCAGATGGCCGAGCTTTATGTGGTGCGGCGCGAGCTGGAGGGGTTGGCAGCGCGGCTGGCGGCGCGCCATGCCACCGAGGAAGAGATCAAGGTTCTGAAGGAGATGGTCGAGGCTGACGACAAGCTGATCGGCGATCCGGCTGCGCTGTCCAAGGCCAATCGCCGCTTTCATGAGCAGATCCACTTGGCCTCGCACAACCGTTACCTGGTGCAGCAGCTGGATCTTGTGCACCGGACTATGGCGCTGATGGCGACAACGTCGCTGGCTGCCGAGGGCCGCAGCGAGATTGCCCAGTCCGAGCACAAAGGGATCGTCGATGCGATCAGCCGCCGGGATGAGGCTGCGGCGGGCGAGGCGCTAAAGGAACATATCTCGATCGCCTTCATGACCCGGCTCAAGCAGGACGCCAGCGGACGGGGATAAGCCTCCGTAGCCGGTGCCGGTTCTTGGCCGCGGGTATTATGCCGTGCGCTGTCTTGTCCCAAAAAAACGGGCGGGCGAGCATTTCGTGCGCGGCTTTGAGCACGGCGATGGCCCCCATTGGAAAGTAGAGAACCATCACCGGTGCCCAGACCGCCAGCCAGGGCCGCTGCGCTGCAAAAGCCGCGGTGATGCTGATGACCAGCCCCAGCCCTTCAAAGAACACCAGCGCCGCCGCCGCAAGCGTCAGCAAAAGCGGCGGCAGGCTGTCTGCGGTGGGATGGGGAAGGCCAAGTGCTATCAGCCAGAACGACCAAAGAACTGGGGCAAAGAAAAACTGCCCGATAGTTCCCAGAAAGAAAGCCTGAAAGCCCAGGAAGCGTTTCCAGCCGAGTTCATTCAAGAGGCGCAGCGGTTGGCGCATATGCACCAGGTAGGTTAGCATGAACCCTTTCAGCCAGCGGGAGCGTTGCTTTATCCAGGGCCAGGGGCGCCAGTTTGCCTCTTCAAAGGTGGTGCTAGGCAGCATTTCCGTGTGGTACCCTGCCCGGTAAAGGCGGACGCCCAAGTCAGCGTCCTCAGTCACGTTATGGGCATCCCAACTGCCCAGTTCCTCCAGTACGTCGCGCCGGACAAACATAGTGGTGCCGCCCAGCGGCACCACAAGCCCAAGGTTGGCGATCCCGAGCAGGACGATCCGGAACCAGCTAGCATACTCCAGCGTGAAGCAGCGCGAAATCCAGTTGGTGCCAGGATTGTAATAGTCGAGCACCCCTTGAAAGCAGGCTGTGCGTTCATCTGCGCTGAAAAAAGCTTGCGCCACCTTATCCAGTTGATCCGCTTGGGGTGCATCTTCGGCGTCCCACACCCCGATTATACTTCCGCGGCAGAAGTTCAGCGCGTAGTTCATCGCCCGCGGCTTGGTGGTCAGCCCGCCGAAGGCCGGCACCTCGACGACGCGGATCCAGGGCGGCAGACGGGTGTTCTCCAGGGCCGCACGGGTTATGCGGTCATGCTCTTCCAGCACCAGAATCACATCGGTCAGCGCCCGCGGGTAGCGAAGCTTGCGGATGCGGACGAGCAGAGCGCGGCTGATCTCCGCCTCCTTGTACAGCGGCAGGAGAATTGAAATGACTGGCTGTTCAGGCGGAGCACCCGGAAAAACAGCAGGCGGGGCGGGGCTCCGGCGGGCCTTTGCGGTCCAAAAAGAGACGAGCCCGCAAAGCTTGAGCGCAGTGAACAGGAGCACAGAGAAAAGTGCCGTCACGCTAAGGAGGGTGAAAACCGCTGCGGGGGCAGCCCAGCAAAGATATGCTACTGGCAAGGCGCAGGCGCTCAGCAGGACGCGGCCTTTGGCAGGCTGCAATGTGCGGCAGCTCAAACGCGGGGCAACGCTGCGGCTGGCCTCGCGTGCGAGTGCTGTGCGGAAATGGGAGGTCAGCAACGCGGTGATCTGCGCTTCGCTGGCCAGAACCGGAATGACCTGCTTGAAACTGCCCTGAAGATCCTGTTGCAGAGCCTCAAACCGGTCGGGATGGGCAATGGCAATTGTGACGGCCTGACCAAGCTGCATCCACGGCAACGCGCAATGGCGCAGCCAGAACTGTGCCGGTTTGCATGCCAGAAGCCGGGCATTGGCCATCTGACCGGTCAAGTCGGCGCGGGGCATGCGGTATTGCCGGGACAAGGTGTCGTGCACCCGGTCTTCGCTCGCCAAACCTTCGGCAATCAACACCCGCCCCAGTGCCGCTTTCTGGTGCTGGCGCAGCACCAGGGCCTTCATCATGCTGCTGCCGTCGACTGGCGGCAGCCCATCCCCTGACCCGCCGCGATTGGGGGGAACTTCGTGCTGCGTCGGCAGGAGCTTCCGCAGCGGCTGTGACGCATAAACCATCGCCTGTCCGCAACACTGATTACAGAGGCCCTCAGGCTGGCGGCGGGGGTTTAAGAATTGGTAAATACGGTGTTAACCATGACGGCTGAACGTCATGGTTAACAGGTTTTTTACGCAGATTTGCGCTCGGCCATTGCCTCGGCAAAACGTTCAAACAGGTAGTAGCTGTCCTGCGGGCCGGGGCTGGCTTCCGGATGGTGCTGCACCGAATAGACTGGGCGGCCGGAAATCCGGATGCCGCAGTTGGACCCGTCGAACAGCGACACATGGGTCTCTTCTACGCCTTCCGGCAAGGTCTGCGCATCCACCGCAAAGCCGTGGTTCATCGAGGTGATCTCCACCTTGCCTGTGGAATGCTCTTTGACCGGGTGGTTGGCGCCGTGGTGGCCGTGGTTCATCTTGACGGTCTTCGCCCCCAGCGCCAGCGCCAGCATTTGGTGGCCGAGGCAGATGCCGAAAACCGGCAGGTCTGCCTTCAGCACGTCCTGGATCATCGGTACAGCATATTCACCTGTGGCCGCCGGGTCGCCCGGGCCGTTGGACAGGAACACGCCGTCCGGGTTGTGCGCCAGCACCTCCTCTGCGGTGGCGGTGGCCGGCAGTACGGTTACGTCACAGCCGGCGGAGGCCAGGCAGCGCAGGATGTTGCGCTTGGCGCCATAGTCGACTGCCACAACCTTGTGCTTGGGGGCTTCCTGGCGGGCATAGCCTTCCGGCCAGGCCCAGCGCATTTCATCCCAGCGGTAGCTTTGCGCACAGGTGACGTCCTTGGCCAGGTCGAGGCCGACCAGGCCGGACCAGGCGCGGGCCTTGGCGACCAGCGCCTCAACGTCGAAATTGCCCTCGGGGTCATGCGCCAGCGCGACGTGCGGGGCGCCCTGCTGGCGGATCGCGCGGGTCAGGCGGCGGGTGTCGACGCCGCCAATGGCGATGCGGCCGGTGCGGGTCAGCCAGTTTTTCAGCTCCTCGGTGGCGCGCCAGTTGGAGGCCAGGGTCGGATCCCATTTCACCACCATGCCGGCGGCAACCGGGTCTGCGGTCTCGTCATCCTCGGGCGTCACGCCGGTGTTGCCGATGTGGGGGAAGGTGAAGGTGACAATCTGGCCGGCGTAGGACGGATCGGTCATGATCTCCTGGTAGCCGGTCATCGCAGTGTTGAAGCAGAGCTCGGCCACGGTTTCGCCGGTGGCGCCGAAACCGGTGCCGTAAAAGACGGTGCCATCAGCGAGCGCCAGGCATGCGGTGGGCTTGGTCGGGGCGGAAGCGGCCATTGCGCGAGTCTCCATGCGGGTGAAATTCATGGGCTTGTAAGGGGAGCGCACATTCGGGTCAAGCCTGCTCAGGGCCGTGCAGTTTACGCCGGGTGCGGAATGGAAAGTTTACTGTAAACTTGCACAGCTGCATAAGAATGGATAACCATCGGTGTCCGGCAACCATGGGGATGCTTTTGAATATGGATACGCGCACTCGGGTCAATCAGGCCCTGAAGCAGGCGATGAAAGACAAGGCCGCGCAACGGCTGTGCACGTTGCGGCTGATCAATGCCGCGATAAAGGACCGCGAAATTGCAGCCCGCGCCGATGGCGAGGAAACCGGGATCGGGGATGAGGAAATCCTGGCCATTCTCGGCAAGATGACCAAGCAGCGCAAGGAAAGCGCCCGCGCCTACGAGGAAGGCGGGCGGCTTGATCTGGCGGAGCGGGAGCTGGGCGAAATCGCTGTCATCGAGGAATTCCTGCCGCAGCAGTTGAGCGACGAGGAAGCAGCCGAGGCGGTGAAGGCGGTTGTGGCGGAGACCGGCGCCGAATCGATTCGCGATATGGGCAAGGTGATGGCCGCGCTGAAGGCAAAATACACCGGCCAGATGGATTTCGGCAAAGCCGGCCCCATGGTCAAGGATCAGCTTTGCAGCAAGGGCGACTGCTGAGTTCCGGCCTGAAAAGGGTAAAAGCGGAAAGATAAATGGATCAGGCCCGTTCGACGGGCCTTTTCTTTGTGCTCAGCGGGTGAAGGCGGACTTCAAATCGCCGTAAAGCGCGACCCGTTCGTCCTCCGACAGGAAGGCACCGATTTCCACCTCGCGGCCGCAGCCGCGCAGGGTGACATAATGCGGCACCGGCCCGTCATTGTCGTGCATCTCGACGCTTGCCCAATAGCGGTTGCAGTGCCAGCTCTGCCGTCCGCCGTCAGGGTTGATGCGCTCCAGCCTTGCCTCATCGGGTCCAATGGTCAGCACTTCGAGGATCTGGTGGTCGCGGCGGCTGCGGTCCAGAGCAAACTTCATCCCGAACAACGCCAGCAGCAGGAAAGGCAGCAGCCCCCACAGCAGGGCGGAGCCCAGCACCGGAATCAGCGGCACGCAGATCAGAACCGCAGTGAGTCCGAGGAACCGTGCATAGCCCCGCGGAGGCAGCGATTGATGCGGCCACAGGTGCAGTTCGCGTTCGGCTCCGGCTTCAGGGCGGGTCCAGTTGTAGGGCATCGTGCAGCGCCTGTTAGGAAACGGGATATCAGTTAAATGATGTGGCGGAACCCGGCGGTGTCCACTGCGGCTTTTTAGCCCGGCAGCAGAACATGAAAAGGCCCCGGGGCGTCAGCTCCGGGGCCTTTCTGTATCAGCTTGTCAGCCGCTTAGTGCGAATGCGAGCGGTCCCACTCTTCCTGCTTGGGCAGGATTTCGAAGGTGTGCTCCGGCGGCGGGGAGGGCAGGGTCCACTCCAGGGTGTCTGCGTATTCGTTCCAATAGTTGTTCTGGGTGACGCGGGCGCCGCGCAGCAGCGAATAGATCACCACGCCGAAGAACAGCAGGAACGAGGCAAAGGACAGGAACGCGCCGTAGGAGGAGATCTTGTTCCAGTAGGCGAAACCTTCCGGGTAGTCGATGTAGCGGCGCGGCATGCCCTGGCGGCCCAGGAAGTGCTGCGGGAAGAAGGTCAGGTTGGCGCCGATGAAGAACATCCAGAAGTGGATCTGGGCGCCCAGCTCGTTGTACTGGCGGCCGGTCATCTTGCCGAAGTAGAAGTAGACGCCTGCGAAGATCGCAAACACCGCACCCAGCGACATCACGTAGTGGAAGTGCGCCACCACGTAGTAAGTGTCGTGATAGGCACGGTCCACGGAGGCCTGCGACAGCACCACGCCGGTCACACCGCCGACCGTGAACAGGAACAGGAAGCCGAAGGCGAACATCATCGGTGCTTTGAACTCGATGGAGCCGCCCCACATGGTAGCGATCCAGGAGAACACCTTCACCCCGGTCGGAACCGCGATCACCATGGTGGCCAGCATGAAGTAGGCCTGCTGGTTCAGCGACATGCCGACGGTGTACATGTGGTGCGCCCACACGACAAAGCCCAGAACGCCGATCGCGATGATCGCCCAAACCATCGGCAGGTAGCCGAAGACGGGTTTACGCGCGAAGGTGGCGATGACGTGGGAGATGATGCCGAAGCCGGGCAGAATCACGATATACACTTCCGGGTGGCCGAAGAACCATAGGATGTGCTGGTACAGGATCGGGTCGCCGCCGCCTGCCGCGTCAAAGAAGGTGAAGCCGAAGTTGCGGTCCATCAGCAGCATGGTGATGGCGCCGGCCAGAACCGGCAGCGACAGCAGGATCAGCCAGGAGGTGACGAAGATCGACCAGGAGAACAGCGGCACCTTGAACAGGGTCATGCCGGGCGCGCGCATGTTCAGGAAAGTGGTGATCATGTTGATCGCACCCAGGATCGAGGAGGCGCCGGAGACGTGCACGGCGAAGATCGCCAGGTCCATCGAGTAGCCGCCTTCGTTCACGGACAGCGGCGGGTACAGAACCCAGCCCACGCCGGAGCCCAGCTGGTCATTGCCGCCCGGGGAGACAACCGAGAGAACAGCCAGTGAGGTGCCTGCGACATACATCCAGAACGACAGGTTGTTCATCCGCGGGAACGCCATGTCCGGCGCGCCGATCTGCAGCGGCATGAAGTAGTTGCCGAAACCGCCGAACAGGGCCGGAATCACCACGAAGAACATCATCAGGATGCCGTGGGCGGTGATCATCACGTTCCAGAGGTGGCCGTTCGGGGTGCATTCCGCAGAGGCGTCTGCGAACATGCGCGCACCCTCCAGGCACATGTACTGAACGCCGGGATCCATCAGCTCCAGCCGCATATAGACGGTGAAGATGACGGAGATGAGACCTGCAATCGCCGAGACGATCAGGTAAAGAATGCCGATATCCTTATGGTTCGTGCTCATGAACCAGCGGGTGAAAAAGCTCCGCTCGTCCTCGTGGCCGTGACCATGAATGGCTGCGTCTGCCATTTAGGTGCCTCCTGCTGCATAACGAAAGGCCCCCGGAGACGGACTCCGGGCGGCCTGGATTCCTTGGGAGTATTAGAGCGGCCCGCCGGGGCCTTCAATGGCGGAGTTTGATATGGATCAAGATTTATTGCCGCAGGGACTTGAATGCTTTGGGAATTGCCAGGACCGGGCTGCTTGACCTGGGTGCAGGGCGGGCGCACAACCGGGTGACAGCCAGAACAAGGAGGCCGGAAACATGCCCGCTTATGACCCCGACAACATTTTTGCCAAGCTTCTGCGCGGCGAGATTCCGTCGACCCGAGTGTACGAGGACGACGAAACGCTGGCGTTCATGGACATCATGCCGCGCGCGGACGGGCATCTGCTGGTAATCCCCAAGACGCCTTGCCGCAACATTCTGGATGCCAGCCCGGAGCAGCTGGCGGCGGTGATGCAGACGGTGCGGAAGATGTCGCAAGCCGTGATCAAGGCATTCGGCGCCGATGGCGTCACTGTACAGCAATTTAATGAGGCCGCGGGCGGACAGGAGGTGTTTCACCTGCACGTGCATGTCCTGCCGCGCCGCGAGGGCGACCGGCTGCGGCCGCCGGGGCAGATGGGCGATAAGGAGCGGATTCAGGCACAGGCTGAAAAAATCCGCGCCGCGCTTAAAGCCGGCTGAAACTCGCGGGCTGAACGTACTTGTGGAAATGTGAAAAACACCGCGGCCTTCCCGCGGTGTTTTTCAATGCAAATTTGTGCATCTGAAATAAATGTTGAATTTTAGTTGAATTTGATCATAGCTGTTTCGCAAATTGGTTGTAGGTCAAAGAGGGCGTGCGCGCCCAAAAGAATGGGAACCCAAGAATTGGGGTAGGCCGGCACTGTATGCCAGTCCGTTTCGGGAGCGGCATAGGCCGGGCATTTTCAGATTACAGGCAGGCTGCCTGAAACTTGCGTGCCAGAAGGCGCGCATCCGCCTGTGTGCTTGTTGCAAGCTCGCCGGGCGCGGGTGCTCTTTGACGCGAATAGCAGTAACGGAGGGGCAGGGGTGGCTCTCTTGTGTAGTGCGGAGACCTTGTCGCAAGGCCAGGTCGTGGCCGCCATTTATGAGACGATGATCCGGCCGGAGCAGTTCGACCGGTTCACGGCCGACCCGCAAAACGCATCAAGCGCGGCTTTGTTGGCGTCGGGCCGACAGCCGCAGGGGCGCCGCAGGACGGCGCCAGTGCTGCAGGCGCATTTTGCCCGGGCTGCTGAAATTCAGGCGCAGCAATGGCAACGCGCGGGGCAGCCGCACCCAGGCGCATACTCAGGAAACTGCAGCCGGTTCTGGCTGCTGGCGGATTCAAGCGTAAATGGCGGCATCCTGAATGCGTCGCAGCCGGCGGCGCGCCAGGTGACCGGCGGGATGGCATTGCCCGAGGCGTTGGGGCTAACGCAAGCGGCGGCGGACCGCTGGGCTGATTACCTGGCGCAAGTGCGCCGCGGAAACTTCTCCTGGGAGGATGTCCTGCTGCTTGCAGCCCGTGGTGCAGGGGAGCGGTTTCTGTGCAGGCCGGTCTGTTTGAGCGGAAGCGGCGGTGCATACGTGGCGGTCATGGCGGAGCGGCTGGAGGGAATTTGGCATAGGGAGGCCGCGGAACGGGTTGCCAAGGCCCTGGGATTGCAGCAGCCGGATTTTGAGGCCTTGAAAGACGCCATGGAGAGCTCCCGGGGCAAGGTGGACTGCAGGCTGGAGCGCGCCGCGGAGCGGGCCGGGGCACCGGGCGTGGCAGAGCTGATCAGGCTGATTTCATTTCTGGTGAATGAGCACAGCCTTGACCTGGCCATCGCCAAAGGAGAGCGGTTGCCGCCTTCCGGAACCTTTGCAGACAGCTCCGGTCAGCGCTCTCAGTACTTCCGTCTTGGTGCGGAAACCGGCCAGCCGGTGATCTTCTTGCATGGAATGCTGGATGGTATTGCGCCGCTCCAGCGCCTGCAGCCGGAGCTTAGAAGGCTGGGATTCAGGGTTTATGTGCCGATGCGGCGCGGCTATGGCGGTTCGGCACCGCTAAGGCGCGGCCAGGATCCGGCAGATGCTTTCGTGAAGCAGCTGGAGGCATTGATCACGCATGAGAATCTGCAGAGGCCGGTGCTGCTCTGTCATCGTGGCGGGGCGCTCTTTGGCTGCCTGGCAACCAGCCGATTGAACAGCCCGGTTGCTGGTCTGGTCGCGGTGGCGTCGAACTTCTCTATAAGCCCGCCGCGGCAGTTTTCCGGGCTCGGCGGGCATGCCTGGCTGATGGCGCTTGGTGCGGCCCGGGTCAACTGGATGCTGCCCGTGCTGATGCAGTGCTGGTCTGCGGCCTTGCGCTGGCATGGCCCCAAGACGCTGCTGCGGATGCAGACCCTGCGCGAGAGCAAGGAGCGGGCGATGCTGGAACAGCTGGAACTGCAGCCGCTTTTGAGGCAAAGCCAGATGCTGTTCCAGGAACAGGGCGGGGCGGGTTTTCAGGGGGATGTTCAATTGTTCCGGCAGGGCGCGCAAACGGCACTTCCGGAGCGAAGCGCCCGGTCGGTGTTTGTGCATGGCGGAGAGGATCAGCTTGCACCGCTCTCTGCTGTTCGCGGCATGCTGCGCGGCTTGCCGGAGGCCAGACTGTGCGTCAGCCGGGATGCCGGTGCGCTGCTGTTTTATGTCTTCCCGGAGCTGGTGCTGACTGCATTGCAGGATATTTCGGCAGCTTCAGGCGGGAGGAGCTAGCTGCCGAAAACCTTGGCGAAGCTGCGTTGCAGGGCAACATCCACGTCTGCCATGGTCACAGGCAGTCCCAGGTCCACCAGGCTGGTCACCCCGTACTCTGTAATTCCGCACGGCACGATACCTGAGAAATGCTCCAGCTCCGGCTCCACGTTGATCGAGATGCCGTGAAAGCTTACCCATTTGCGCAGGCGGATGCCGATCGCTGCAATCTTGTCCTCGGCTATGCCGCCCGCAACCGTGCTCGGCTTTTCCGGGCGCTCGACCCAGACACCGACCCTGCCTTCGCGGATGTGGCCCTTAACATTGAACTCGTCCAAGGCCGCGATCACCCAGCTTTCCAGCTGCTGCACAAAGCGGCGCACGTCATGGCCGCGCTGGCCGACATTCAGCATCACATAAACCACCCGCTGGCCCGGACCGTGGTAGGTGTACTGGCCGCCGCGTTTGCTCTCGTAGACCGGGAAACGTTCCGGATCAGTCAGGTCTTCACGCCTGGCGGAGGTGCCGGCCGTATAAAGCGGCGGATGCTCAACCAGCCAGATGCATTCATCCTCCGCCCCATCAGCGATCGCTGCCGCGCGCCGCTCCATAAAGGCAACTGCTTGATCGTATTCGACTAAACCGTCTGATGTAATCCATTCGACCATGGCTGTTGCCGTCCTTTCCATCGCTTCCGAGAGGCGGGATGGTTAAATTGCCCGGAAAACCCTTAGGTGCCAGCGCTGGCTGTGGAGTATCCTGATTCCATAGCGAGTATCCATAGGGGGCGAGTATCATGTTTACCAAGCCGCTCAAGCCAGTCCTGACAGCAGCATTTCTGGCAACATCTGCCACAGGTCCCGCCATCGCGGATGAACTGGGGGCTGCAATTGCCGGCGCCGTGATCGGCGGTGTCATTGTTAACGAAGTCCACAAGAACAAGCAGCGCCAGCGCCGTGCTGCCAGTACATACAGGCGCGCACCAACCTATTCCGCGGCCCGGGCGGAAAATCGCGAAACCCAGGTGGCGCTTAATTATTTCGGTTTCAACGCAGGCGCGGCGGATGGCGTGCTGGGCCGGCGGTCCCGTGCGGCCATCACCCAGTATCAGGTGCACATGGGCTACCCGGCCACCGGCCATCTGGCGCCTTACGAGCGTAATTTCCTGGTCAGCTCCTACAACCGTGCCCAGGTCGGCGGCCCGCAGGTCATCAAGGCGATGCAGGGCCCGCAGGGCGTGCGCGGGGTGCTGCACACCTGGCGGGATGAGGCTGCAGGTGTCCGAACTGCGGGTGGCGGCTATGCCGGCGGCGGCTATGGCGGGCTGCCGCCAGAGGTCAGCCAGGCGGTGGACGAGATTGCTGCCAGCTCCGAACCGACTGGCGAGCAGCTGCTGCAGCGCACCGGCTTCATGCAGCTTGCCGACCTGAACGGCGACGGCCGTAACGACTATGTGCTGGACACTTCGGTCTCAGGCAGTTCGTTCTGGTGCGGGGCGTCGAACTGTTCGGTGATGGTCTTTGCCTCCACGCCGCAAGGATATCAGCGCAACGACTTTCTGGCGCGCGGAGTGACCCCGGCCAGCTTTGCCTGCCACCAGGGCGCGTGCCGCATGGCGGATCCGGGAACGGATACGCCGGTTCAGGCAGCGCAGAACCGCAGCACGGTGATGGCCTTCGCTGGACAGGAAAGCGCTGCCCTCGGCGGCATCACCCTGTTCGACCAGCCGGAGCAAAGCGCCTCGCTCACCAGCTATTGCAGCAAGGTGAGCCTGCTGACCAGTTCAAACGGCGGTTTCATGACGGCGGACAGCATGAACGACCCGGAGCTGGCGCTGGGCGAGCAGTTCTGCCTGGCCCGCACCTATGCCATCAACGCGGGCGAAGCCGGTGCAAGCAAAGTTACGGGGGCCTCGCAGACGCAGATCGACAGTCAGTGCGACGCTTTCGGTCCCGCCTTGAAACCTTATCTTGCCAAACTGGGCACCTCCGGCAGCGGCGAGGTCATGGGCGACGTGCAGAAGTTTGTACTGCAGTCCGGAATGTCGCTGGAGCAGCTTTCCAATACCGCGGGCATCTGCCTATTCTCTGGCTACCGGCGTGACGATATGAATGTGGCGCTGGGGGCGGCGCTGATCCTGACCGGTACCGGCCAGCGCCCGTATGCGGAACTGATCGGACACCATCTGGCGCTGGGGTTTGGCGTGCCGAATGCGGTGAAGCGGTCGCAGGAATGGTACAGCATGGCAGTGATTGCACTTGAAAGCGGTGCGGATCCCGTGTTCGCTCCAGGCCAGCCGGGCCGCGCCGAATTGATCAAGGCAGCCTCGACGGAGCTGGCTGGCGGCCGTGTGCAGCCGGTCCAGGCCTCTGGCGGCGGGGCTGCACTGCCGTCCTTCTCATCTGAATGAGGCAATGGCTAAGGAGGCGGGTGATCCCGCCTTGCAAATTGCAAAGGCCGGCACCGCTGCCGGCCTTTGCCGTGCTTGGCCAGGTAATGATTAAAATTGAGAAGCATCACGGCCTAATTGCCTGAATATTAACGTTCCGGTGATGAAATCCGGTAATTGCGCAGGATGTGTGTACGGGTAAGACTGGATGCAATTTCTTGATGCATTATCTTAGGGGGTATTCATGCGGTTCAAACTGCTTTCCACGTTCGCCGTGAGTCTGACGCTGGCTTTGACGCCCGCCGCTCGTGTGTCTGCCGATGCGGGAGACTTTGCTGCCGGCGCTATTATCGGCGGCATCATCGGCAACGCTTTGACAAAAAATCAGCAGCGGCGCTCCGGCACCAAGGCTCCGCGCCGGTCCAGGCTGCCCTCCACGCAAGAGGGGCGCCAGATCCAGGAATCGCTGAATTTCTTCGGTTTCCCGGCAGGCACCGTCGACGGGCAGCTGGGGCGCAAATCGCGGGAAGCGATCTCCACTTACCAAGCCTACATGGGCTATCCGGCCACCGGCCAGCTTAACGATTTCGAGAAGGATTTGCTGATCAGCTCGTTTCAGCGGGCCCAGGCGAGCGGCTATCTCGCCACTCAACAGGCCATGGCCCACCCCGACGGTCCCCGCGGGCTACTGAAAATCTACCTGACAGAACGGATGCCGCCGCAGCCTCAACAGCCTTATGGGCAGCCTCAGGCAACGATGGCAGGCAGCAACGCGGGCACTTATGGCGTGCCGCAGCAGTACGGGCAGGGGGCGCAGCAGCCCCAATTTGGCCAGCAGCAGATGGGTTTTGCCGCCGCGCCTCAAACGTATGGCAGCATGCAGCAGCCGCAATACCAGGGGCAGTTCGTTCCTCAGGGGCAGATGCCACGGCAAGGGCAGTTCGTTCAGCAGGGGCAGGTGATGGCGTCAGCACAGGGTCAGGCGATTGTGCAAAACGGCACTGTCCTGCAAGGCAGCGGTGCGGCGGCCACGTTGGCTGCATTGCCTCAGGAGGACCTCACCGCGCCGCTCATCCGGCGCCGGGCGCTGGTGATCGGCGTCGACGGCTACCGGAATCTCGCTGACCTGCAGAAAGCGCGCAATGATGCCCAGGCGGTCAGCTCCACCCTGGCCGGGCTCGGTTTTGACGTCGTCACGCTTTATGATGCCAGCCGCCGCGATATCAACAGCGCAGTCTCCACCTTTGCGAATCAGATCAAGCCTGGCGACGAGGTGCTGTTCTATTTCGCGGGTCACGGCGTCGAGGTCGAGGGCCGCAACTATCTGCTGCCTGCCGATGTGCCGATGGTCAATCTTGGCGATGAAAGCTTTCTGACCAGTGAAAGTATCGCAGCCGATCGTGTGCTTGGCACGTTCCAGCGCAAGGGCGCGCGTTCGACCATCATGATCCTGGACGCCTGCCGCAACAACCCGTTCCCGCAGGACGGCCAGCGCTCGGTCGGCGGCAGCCGCGGCCTGGTGCGGATGGAGCCGCCGGAGGGGGCCTTCATCCTCTATTCCGCCGGGGCAGGCCAGACCGCGCTGGACCGGCTGTCGGACAATGATGCCGATCCGAACTCTGTATTCACCCGCGCTTTGCTGTCCCGGTTAACCGAGCCTGGCATGACCCTGCACCAGCTCGCCAAGCAGGTGCGCCGTGACGTGCAGGATCTGGCCGCCACGGTGAACCATGATCAGTTCCCAGCCTACTACGACCAGATGTCCGGTGAGATGGTGCTGCGCCGCCATCGGGCCGCGCATGGCAATTGAACGCAGGCACCCTGCAGGTGCCGAACTGAAAAACAGCCGGATTATCCGGCTGTTTTTCAGCGCTTAGCGGCAACGGCTCAGATGTGGGAACATTCTGGCCGAAAAAGACGATTTTCGGCTTCACATCGCATTCGGGCTGGTCTATACGCCGCTACACCAAGCCTAAGACAGTGCGGTCGTGGCGGAATTGGTAGACGCGCAGCGTTGAGGTCGCTGTTCCTTAACCGGAGTGGAAGTTCGAGTCTTCTCGACCGCACCATCATCTTCCTGAAAGCATAGCTGCGGACGCCGGTGTCAAGTATGTGCCGGGCCTGCCTGTTGCTCTTATATCAAATGCTGGGGTTCTTGCGGCCAGCCTGCAGCGTTTGCCGGTTCCGGCATTTCTGCCTGCCGGTTATAAGAGGACCGCTCCGAACGCCGAGCAGGGGGCAGGAAATTCATAACGTGATGCAGCAGTATGTCCAGTCCAGATGCCGGGAATTGCGGCGGCAAAATCCTTGAACGTGAATTCAGCGCGCTGACGCTTGCCGGGGCGGATCTGCTGGACGCAGTGGAAATGACTGGCCGGACAGGCCGGATTGCCAGGCTGTTCTTCCGGTCGGGAACTGCGCGGGACATCGCCGCTGCCATATCCACTCAGGACGAATCGGATCTGCATAACTTTGGCGGCGCCCCGGTTCTGGATATTCCAATGGGCAGCTCTTGCGGCACGGCAAGCGTTTCGGCAGGCGGTGCTCTGCGCCAAATCCAGCTTCAGCCGGAGGAGACCAGCCTGTTTGCCGGCCTGAACGTCCTGGCCGCAGTCCGAAACGGGGAAACGGCTGAAACGGCGGCGCAGTGGCTGCGGTTCCACGTCTCGCAGCACCGGATGCAGGGCGCGGTCATCCTCGACCGGGCGCAGCCAAAGGACAGCCGCCGTTTTGTGCAGGACCTGCAAGAGATCGCCGGAGATATTCCAGGGCTCGAGCGGGTGGTCGTCGTTCATTCCAGGCTGCCGCTGGGCAAGGCGGGGCTGCCACCGGAGGCGCATCCGTTTAACGTGCCTGGCGCGCCCGGCAAGGACCGGATGGAGATTCCGCCCGCAGACCCTTGGCAGGCCCCCCTGGGGGAGTTCCTGATCTATGAAATTCTGCGCGCCCGTTTTCTGGCACGGGCCCGGGCCGTGGCAAACATCGATCTGTTTGACTTGATCGCTCCCGGCGGCGGGCCGAATGTGTTCGACCGCGCGGCCTCCGCGTCCTCGGGGTGCCTGCGTCTGGGCGGCGTGCAGGCTTATCCCTGGCGGGTGCGCAAGGGGGATGAGCCCGCCTTTGCAGATCATATCTGCACCCAATTTGATGCTACCGGCTTGCGGCCGCGCTGGTGCCTGTCGCCGGCAAAATCGGGGGAGGATTGCATCTGGCGGCTGATCCGGGTGGTGGGTGCGGAACCTGACCCGGTGCAGGATGTGCGGTTCTACCGCTGCATGGCGCTGCGGCATCCCGCGGATACGGTCTCGAAGATCGTTCCCAAGACCAGTCTGGTTGAGACTCCGGAACTGTTGGAGCTGGCCACCGGATACTTTGGGGCCAAGCCTGTGCGCATTCCCGAGGAGCAGGCGGTCAAACGCTCTGGCGGCAAGCCCAGGACCGCGATTGTCACAACGATGAAGAACGAAGGGCCGTTCATCCTGGAATGGCTGGCCTATCACCGGGCAATCGGGGTGGATGACTTCCTCGTATACACCAATGATTGCACCGACGGCACAGACGCCATGCTGCAGATGCTGCAGGAGAAGGGCATCGTCCAGCACCGCGAAAATCCGTTCCGGGGTACCGATCTGAAACCGCAGCACGCTGCCTTGCAAGCGGCGGAGGACGAGCCGGTCATCCGGAACGCCGACTGGTTGATCTGCATGGATGTGGATGAGTTCATCAATATTAAATGCGGCGAAGGGCGGCTGGCGGATCTGTTCGGGGCAGTGGACGATGCCAACATGATCTCAATGACCTGGAGGCTGTTCGGCAACAATGATGTGCGTGACTTTACCGGCGATCTGATTACACGGGAATTCACCCGCTGCGCCCATGAGGTGACCCGCAAGCCGCATCAGGCCTGGGGCTTTAAAACGCTGTTCCGCAACAACGGGATTTTCAAGAAACTGGGGGTGCACCGGCCCAAAGGGCTGAAACCGCAACTGTGGGAAGACATCCGCTGGGTCAACGGATCCGGACAGGACATGCCGAAAGAGATGTTCCGCAATGGCTGGCGCTCGTCGATGAGCACCTACGGCTATGATCTGGTGCAGCTGAACCACTATGCAGTGCGCAGCGCCGAGAGCTTCCTGGTCAAGCGCGACCGGGGCCGGGTCAACCACGTCGACCGGGACCAGGGGCTGTCTTACTGGTTCCGCATGAACAATAACGCCGAGGAGGACCGCTCGATCCAGCGGATGATCCCGGCGCTGGAAGCGGAGATGGCCCGCTTGCTGGCGGATCCGGATATTGCCGCGGCGCATGAGTACTCCTGCCGTAAGCACCGCGAGAAGATCGAGGAGCTGAAGACCCGCGATGACATGATTGAACTGTTCCGCGAACTGACCGGGGACAAGCTGTGCAAGCTGTCGCGGATGCACGCGCATTTCGGAGCCAATGTCTTTCTCAGCGGCCCCGGCGTGATCCCTGACGAGATTGCCGAAAAGGAACCGGGCAGCGATTTCTGGTTCACGGTGGAGCGCGGGGAAACCACACATTAAGGCTTCCGAAGCGCCGCAGATTGACATGCCTTCCGGCGGCGGGGTAATTTTCGTTAACAAAAAAGACGCGGTCAGGCGTCAGGTGTATTGGGTTTGAAAAGGGGCAGGTATCATGGCACTTCCGGCCATTGCGTCACTCTGGGTGGGCGCTGAACTCAGCTGGCTGGAACAGCTTTGCCTGCAATCATTCCTCGACAACGGCCATGAGGTGACCCTGTTCACCTATGACGACGTCAAGGGTGTGCCGGAAGGTGTGCAGATGGCGGATGCGAATGACATCCTGCCTGCGGACAGCATCATCCGCCATGCCAAGACCGGCAGCCCGGCCTATCACGCGGATGTCTTCCGCCTGCATATGCTGCGTCAGACGGATTATGTCTGGGCCGACACCGATGCCTATTGCTGCCAGCCCTGGGACATCAAGGGCAAGCATTTCCATGGCTGGATCTCGGACAAGAAGCCGATGGTCAACAACGGGGTGCTGCGCCTGCCGAAGACGTCCAAGACGCTCAAGGCGATGCTGAAGTTCACCAGTGATGAATACCCCATCCCGCCCTGGTACAGCGCGGAAAAACAAGCGGAACTGCAGGCGCTGAAGGATGCGGGGCAGGGGGTGCATGTGTCGCTGCTGCCGTGGGGGGTATGGGGGCCGGATGCGCTGACCTGGTTCCTGCAGGAAACCGGCGAGATTTCAAACTCGCGGCCGGGCCATGTGATCTATCCGGTGCCGTTTAAACAGGCCGGAGTGGTGCTGAACCCGAACCGGCCCAACCAGGCCCGCAAGCACATTCGCAGCGACACGCTGTCGATCCATTTCTGGGGACGCCGGTTCCGCAATATCGCGGCCAAATACGGCGGCGTTCCTGCCGAAGGCTGCTTTGTGCATGAACTGCTGGCCAAACACGGGATTGATGCGGAGAAATCCCGCCATCTGTTGCTGCCTGCCCCTGAGGCGGAACCGGCCAAAGCGGAGCCGGTCGACCCGGCCACACTGGATTTTTCGATGTTCAGCGACCGCGATGTCGCTAACCTTCTGTTGCAGCGCACGGAACTTGCCAAATCCGGCCAAACAATCCGGGACTGGCTGGCAGGCGGTGAACAGCTCCTGCTGGACGAGGCCCGCTCCAGCCGGGAGCATATTCTGCACGGGGCGCTGCGCATTGCCGAACGCGAATGCGCTCATTTCCTGCAGGCTGCTGATGCCATCGCCCCCAAACGGGCTGCCGACATTGGCTGCGGTTATGCCTTTTCAAGCCTGCTGATGCACCGCCGCTACGGCTGCAGCATCACGCTGATCGATATCGAAGACAGCAACAGCCGCCATTTTGGCTTTCAAGGCGAAGCCGCCGGGTATGCCAGTCTGGAAACCGCCCGGGCCTTCCTGGAAAGGAATGGCGTGCCGCCGGAGCAAATCACGTCCTGCAATCCCAAAATCGGGGAGACGGCCTCACTTGGAACCTTCGATCTGGTCTACAGCCAGGCATCCTGCGGGTTTCACTATCCCGTCACCACCTACGAGAACCTGTTCCGCAATCAGGTCAACAGCGGCGGCGGTATCGTGCTGGATATCCGCAAGGGGTCTGGCGGCATCGCGGCAATGAAGACCTTCGGCGCCGTCGAGGTGCTGGCCAAGCACGGAAAATACTCCACCGTACTGACCCGGGCCGGGCAGGAACCGTGACCGGTAACCCGCTCGTCAACGTTTTCCGGGTAGAACCGGCCGGCAGGGCAGCAGTACGCTGCCGGCCGCGTTACGGCCGGCGCTCCGCCGCAGCAGGGCAGCCGGTGCCGGGCGGGCGGTTGGAAGGTGGGTGAACACACATGCTGAATGACACATTCGACTTCAGAACCGTGCTGCCTGCGCTGGATGTGGACGAGATCCTGACGATTGCCGATATCAACGGCCAGGCGCCAGAGCTGTGCATCCTGCTGCACCAGCGCTACGGCTGCGGTATCGACCTGGTCTGTCTCGACCGTAAGGGTCAGCCCAGGACGCCGGACGAGACGGAGCTGAAGGAATGGCTGGACCGGCTCACACTGGGCGGCGTGGATCGGGATGCCATCAGGGTCGCAGGCAGCACCAGCGGAAACCGGCAGTATGATGTGATCCTGGCGCTCAACAGTTTCGGGGTGCGCCACAAGATCCAGAATTTCAAACCGCTGCTGGACAGCACGCTGCACCCGCTGAGCCGTGTAGTCATTGAAATTCGCAAAGGGTCGGGCAGCTATCCGTTCCTGAAGGCCTACGGCGGCTGCAACACGCTGCTGGCGCCGGAGGCAGACCGAAACGGACTGGCTGTTCTTTCCGCCGAACCGCAGGACATGCTGCCGCCCTCCGGCGAATGGTCAGCGGTGGCCCGCCAGCTGGCTGGAAAAGAGGGGTTCTTCGATGAGCTTGAGGAGCATTCCTTCCTGTACATGCCGCGCGGCGGAACGCTGGTCGTGACCTTCGACAATCTCGATATTGCGATGACCAAGCGGGATGACCGGCGGCCTTGGGGCTTCAGCTTCATCGAAGCACAGGGCTGGTCGATGCTGGGGGTGATGGCCAACGGCTGGACCTGGTTCCGCCACCAGGAGGTAGCCCGCAAGTTCGAGGAACTGCGCGACAGTGGGTTCTTTGCGCAGTTTTCCCGCGTGGTGTTCTACGGCGCCTCGATGGGCGGCTATGCGGCGGCGGCGTTTGCGGCGGCGGCGCCGGGCTCCACGGTGTTTGCAATCAGCCCGCAATCCACGCTCGACAAGGCAGTTGTCCCTTGGGAAATGCGCTACAAGAAAGTGTGGGACCGCGATTTCTCCGGCCCGTTCGGGGATGCGGCGCTGGCCAGCCAGGCGGCAGGCGATGTGCATATCATGTTCGATCCCTATGTGGCGCCGGATGCCGCCCATGCGGCCCGGTTCACCGGTGCCAATGTCACCTTCTGGCGCTGCCCGCTGCTGGGGCACCGGCTGGGCTCGTCGCTGCAGCAGATGGGTGTTTTGCAGGAGGTAGCCCGCGGTGCCATTTCCGGGGAGCTGACCCCGCACCGGTTCCACCGCCTGCTGCGCAAGCGGCATGGCTTTCCCCGGTTTCAGCGCGAACTGGCCAGCCTGGCGCTGGATCGCGGCCATCCGGGCCTTGCGAAACAGGTCTGCGCGTATATTTTGCGCCAGCGGGACGACCGGTTTTTCCGCCGGATGAAGGAGCGGCTATGATATGCGCAAATGGCCGTGCGGCAGGCCGCCGTTGCGCTGCTGAGCACAAAACGGGCAGAGGCTGGACAGACCGATGAGCCTGGCAAAAACCGAAATGCGGGACATCTCCCTCGCCTTCCATGTCGGGGCACCCAACACCGACAACGGCCAGCTGACCTGGTCACTGCGCAAGGATGCGCAACCGCTGCTGGAGCGCGGCGTCATGATCCGCCGCCCGGGCACCTATATGTCGGCGCTGAACCAGCTGCTGCGCAAGCAGGATCATGAGTTTGTCACGGAACAGGAGCGCGAGGCGCTTCTGGCGGGGCTGGTCAAGGATCAGGCGGTGTCCCGGATCATTCTGACCAACTCCAGCTTTCTGGGGGTGCCGGGCTGGATGCTGAGCGGCGGCCGGCTGTTCCGGAATGCGGGAAGGAATACAGCTGGCCTGCGCGGGCTGTTTCCCGGCAACCCTTGCGAATTCTTCCTCGGATTGCGCAACCCGGCCACACTAATCGGGCCGGTGTTCAAGTCGCAGTCCGGCAGAAGCTGGAAGCAGTTCTCGTCGGACACTGATTTTCTGAAACTGCGCTGGTCGGAAGTGGTCGAAGATATCCAGGACCGCAACCCGGGCTGCCGCATCACTGTCTGGTGCAATGAGGAGACGCCAGTGATCTGGCCCAGCATCCTCGGCCATGTGACAGGTTTGGGGGAGGGTTTCCGTTTCAGCGGCGAGCTGGACATCACCCGCGGCATCATTTCAGAGGCGGGCTATGAGCGGCTGGAGACCTATCTGGCTAGCCGTCCGGGGCTTTCAGAAGACCAGCGGGAACGGGTGCGTGCGTTGTTTCTGAGCTATTTCCACGACGAGGAGGAGATCGAGGAGGAAATCGATCTCCCCGGCTGGTCGCAGGCGCTGGTCGACGACATGAGCGAGGCGTATATGGCGGATGCCGAGCTGATACGGCAGATGCCGGGCGTCACCTTCCTGTCCTGAGAGTCCCCCGCCGGTAAAGCGGTTCCATCAGTATTGCGGTCAGATACATCGGTATCTGGTAGCAGCCAAGGAAGATCAGCAGCGGCTCGGTCGTGGCTGCGGGCAGGGCGATCAGGAAGAGGGCGAAGTTCCGGTTGCCGGCGACAACGGATACAGGCACGGCGCCACTGCCCGCGCGGCGGCGCGATACGGCAAACACCATCACCTGCAGGCCGAGGTTGGCCACCAGCGCAAACCCTAGCCATTGCAGTACCAGCACCGGGTCCGTGCGCAGCGCAGGCCCCAGCGCAGCCATCAGTCCGACCACGATCACCGCCAGCGCAATCATAGTCAAACCGTCGATTGCTCTGGCCTGGTCCTGGTGCATCTCCGGCAGCGTCAGGCGGCGCAGCAGGAAGGCCGCGGTTACCGTCAGGCCAATTGCTCCGATGAGCCGTCCGGCGGCGCGAAGCACCTCGCCCAGATCACCTAGGCCGGGGGCCAGCAGGAACACCGGGATCACAGTAAGCGGCATCAGCGCGGTCCCGGTGATCAGCAGGCGGAAGGCAGGCTCCGGCGCGTGGCCCATCAGAGCGGTGATATTGGGGCTGCCGGTCACAGACGGCGCACTCAGCATCAGGATCAGTGCAACGGCGGCAGGGGTCTGCGCAACACCCAGCACCGCGGCGAGCGCAAGCGCCGCGAGCGGCAGGGCGACTTGCAGCAGGGCAACGGCCTTGAGCGTTCCAATCCCGTCGGCCAGCCCGCCTGCCGCTTTGCGGAGCCCGATCCGGTAGGCATTCAAGAACAACAGCCCGGCCACCAAATGAGGCAGCCAGGGCTGAAGGGCAGAAGCAAGGCCGGGCAGCAACAGCCCGGCCAGCAGCCCCAGGACCATTGCGGCCCGCCCGTGCCGGGCGGCATATGCGAGCACGCGCAGCACGGGTTAGCCCGGCCCCGGCCTGAGGTTGCCGGGCAGGTAGATCGCCAGCTCCGGGAAGGTAATCAGCACAAAGACCATCAGCACCATGCTCAGGAATGTCGGGATCGCCGCACGCGCGATATAGTTCAGCTCGTGGTTGGTCATACCCTGCATCACAAACAGGTTGAAGCCGATTGGCGGGGTGATCTGCGCCATCTCTACCACCACGATGAAGATGCCGAACCAAATCAGATCAATGCCCGCCTGCCGGATCATCGGCTCCACCACCGCCATGGTTAGCATCACGCGCTGAAGGGGCGGGTGGTGAACAGCTCCACGCCCAACCAGGCCACGCACATCAGTGCCAGGCCGACCCAGACGCCGGTGCCCAGAAGGGTGAACAGCACGAACAGGACGAGGATGATAACGGAGATATTTGCGATGGGCCTTTACTCCGCGTGGCTTTGGTATGCCAGATCCAGGGTGATGCGGTGGCCGCCGCGGAAAATCACGTGGATCAGATGGCCAGTGCGGGCGATGGCTAAGATGACCGCACCGATCAGCATGGCGCTTTGCGGCATTTACAGCGGCGTACGGTCTTGGCCTTGGCTCACATCGTTTAACTTACAGCTCCAGTAGAGAAAGCGTTCGGGGTTGAAGCAGAAGTCCCACACCACACGCGGTGCCGATGCCGAAGCACCAGAACTCCGGCGCCCGATGGAAGCCCTCGGGCACGGCGTTGAGCAGGGTCGACACCCGGATATGGCTGCCACGGTTCAGCGCATTGGCAAAGGCCAGGAACGCCGCCGCCGCCATCGCGTAGCCTGCTTAATCCGGCGCGCCGGGGAAGACCTCACCGGTCCAGCGGGCCAGCATCTGGACAACGATCAGCCCCAGAATGGCGATCAGGCAGAGGGCGGCCAGCACCCCCGCCGCCAGGTACAGAAAATCAAGACCGGAGCGCAGCCCCCTGAGCACCGTCCTAACATCCCCATAGGGATTTATCTTATCAAACTGCGGGCGGCACCTTCCGCGCCGCCCATATCAAAGCGGTCCGGTTACTCGGCGCGGACAGCGTCGACGATGGGCTTGCCCTCTTCGGCTGCTGCTTCCAGCCATTCAGTGCTCATGGTGACGCCGATTTCCTTCAGTTCACTCACCATCCGGTTAGAGGCCGGACACACGGTCATGCCGCCTTCGCCCAGGCCCTGCAGGGTAAAGCCGGTAAATTATTTGGCGCGCCAGTTGCCTGGGTATTCCGCCAGCCTGGCGCAGCCCTTGATCACGTTCTGATTGGCCTCGGAGGTGCCCCTCCAGACGTCGGAGGTAACGAACACATAATTGCGCGGCAGCCAGGCACCCGCTTCGTAGAAATAATTCAGGCTCTCCCAAACCTTGCGGTCATAGCCGGTGGAACCGGAGGAGACCATCGAGTCCGCCACGCCGGTGGCGAAAGCTTGGCTGATCTCGGCCGCCTTGAGGGTCACCGGCAGCATGCCGGTCAGCTCCGCCAGCCGCGAGGTGGCACTATTGTAAGAGGCTTTGTTGCACAAATCCCGCGAGGGATTCATCTTGTGAATCCAGAGTGATAGCAGGGGAGCATGAGCAGTTGGGCCCCGACGAAGTACGAGACCAGGAACTGGCCTTCGTATAACGCAGCATTGAAGCAGCGCGGAACGCTGTCGATTTGGTTTGACCCGGAGATGATCTGGGAGCCACAACCGAGCGGCACGCGAGGTCTCCAGCAGCGTTTCAGCGGCTCTGCGGTCCAGACTTGCCTGACGCTGAAAGTGCTGTTCGGGATGCCGCTTCGGCAACCGACCGGGCTCGTGCAAAGCCTTCTACAGTCCGGGGGACTGTTTTCCCGACGAACGCGCAAGCATTGTGGGCCCAAGCGCCTCTGGCGCAAGATACACATAGGAATTGACGAAGAAACGCTGGAAGTGCGGGCTGTGGAGGTTACGACCAGCAATGTGGGTGACGCACCGATGCTGCCGGAACTACTCGTTCAAACTCCACCCGATCAGAGCGTCGGATCGGTGACCGCAGACGGCGCTTACGATACGCGAATATCTCATGACGCGATTGCGGCGCGAGGGGCTCATGCCGTGATCCCGCCGCGCAAGAATGCCAAACTCTGGAAGCCCACGAGTGCCGGGGCCATCGCCCGCAACGAAGCGGTCAATGCTTCGCGTTACCTCGGTCGTGCGATCTGGCGACGATGGAGCGGATACCACCGCCGAAGCCGCGTCGAGAGCAAGATGAACTGCATCAAACTCCTCGGCCAATCCCTGATGGCGAGAGACTTTGAGCGGCAAGTCGCAGTAGTCTAGGTCCGCGTCGCGGTTCTCAACCGCTACACGACTCTTGGCATACCTGTCACAGAGCCCGTAGGATAAGTCCGTCCAGGGAAAGGGGACGTGCGCTCACAAACCGATTTGTGCAGCAAAGTCACGGCACGCCGCAAATCACGGCCGCGGTCGGCAGTCGGGCAAGAATTTCTCGCTTTGCTGAAACATGAACTGGCAACCTATTCCGCGGGAGACCCACAATTGGCCTGAGAGCTGTATTCAGTTTCGAATTCAATATTGTGAAGAGGCGGGCGCTCCCCTAGTCTGCACCACGGATTGAACGAATGGCGGGAACATGGCCAAACGCGAAAGCAATGTGGACCGGGTCTACGAGGCGCTGCGCCGGATGGCGGCGGATTTTGCCTTCAAGCCTGACCAGCGGATCAACGAAAGCGCGCTGTCCGAGGTTCTGGGCGCCAGCCGCACGCCGCTGCGCGAGGCGCTGAACCGGCTGGTGGCCGAGGGGTTCCTGACCTTCCAGAACAACCGCGGATTCTTCTGCCGTCCGCTGACGCCCGGCTACATTATGGACCTCTATGAGGCCCGGGTGGCGGTTGAATGCGAGGCAACGCGGCTGGCCTGTACACGTGCCCCTGATGAGGACATCGCGGCACTGGCGGATTACCTGAACCGGATGGAGCCGGAGTACGAAAGCGCCACCGCCCCTGAAGAACTGTTGGCAATGGACGAAAGCTTCCACGCCCGTCTGGCCCAGCTCTGCGGGAACAGTGAGTTGCAGCGCATTCTGAACAACCTCAATGGCCGCATCCGCTATATCCGGCTGATCGACCTCAAGCGCATGCGCGACCGGGCAGGGGGCAAGGCGCCTGGCGATATCTCGGCGCACCGCCAGATCGTCAAAGGCATCGCCGCCCGCAACACCGAGGCCGCGGTGGCGGCCATGCGCAGCCATATCGAAAAGCGCCGGGAGGAGGCGACGGAAGCTGTCCGCATTGCCTTTTCCCAGCTCTACGTTCCGGACGAGTAGGGGAGCCGCATGGAACACGGCGGCAAGACAATCCTTGGTGCGGCGGTTGGCATCCTGATGCTCGAAACACGCTTGCCCCGTATTCATGGCGATATGGGAAACGTGATGACCCGGGAGTTCACGGTGCGCTTAAAGGTGGGGCGCGGGGCAAACCCGGAAAACGCCGTGCGCGGCAATCCCAAGGATCTGGTTGATCTGTTTGTCGAGGCGGGACGCGATCTGGTCGCCATGGGGGCCGACGGCATCAACATCAACTGCGGTTTCCTGGCGCTGATCCAGGACGAAGTGAAACAGGCGCTGGGCTTGCCGGTGGCGATGTCCTCGCTGATGCAGGTTCCGATGGGGCAGAACCTGCTGCCCGCGGACAAGCGCTGCGGCATCCTGGCTCTCTCCTAGGCAACCCTGACGCCCGCGCATCTTGAGGCCGCAGGGGTTCTGCCGGACACGCCGATCGCCGGCACCGACGGCCTCCCCGTCTTCACCCGTGATATCCTCGGCGACGCGGCAGAGATCGACTTTGAGGCCTGTCGGCTGGACATGATTGACGCTGCCCCCGCGATGGTTGCGGATATCCCGGACCTTGGCGCCATCGTGCTGGAGTGCACCAATATGATGCCCTATGCCCTTGATGTCAGAAAAGCCACCGGCCTGCCCGTGTTTTTGATCCACTCCTTCATCAGCTGGTTTCAAGCCGGTTTGCTGCCCAAAGGATTTCCGCTGGAGCTGGATGACCCCCGCGTCTGAGACAGGCCGCTGGATGAATGGGGATTTATTAACAAAATCTGAAGGATAACGTCAGAAGCCCTGTCCAAATGTTTCGCGCGCGAAACATTTTGGCAGAACCGCTGACCTTTTTCTTCAGCTCAGCACCAGCAGCCAGAACCAAACAGTAAAAATGCTCGAGGCGGTGGCAATCAGCACCGAGGATGCCGCCACCCGCTTGGCCCGTCCGTACATATTGGCGAAGATATAGCCGTTGAACCCGGTCGCCATTGCGGCGTTCAAGACTCCGGAGCGGAACAGGTCCTGCGGCAGCGCCAGTGCCGACCCCAGGGTCCAGACGATCGCGGGGTGGATCATCAGCGAGGTGAAGCAGACAAACAGGATTGCCCGCATGTCGCCTTCGGGGCGGTATTTCACCAGCACGCCACCCAGTGCAAACAGGGCGCCAGGCAGGGCCGCGCGGATCAGCAGAGACAGTGCTTCATTCACCACCAGAGGAATGGAAAAGCCGGAGAGGTTCACCGCGAATCCGAGTGCGATGCCCAGGATCAGAACATTCCGGAACATCGCGTTCAGCACCGAAACCACAGTCTTGATCCCGCCCGCGCCTCGGTTGCGCACGATCTCCATCGCGGTGATCCCGACGCCATAGCAGAAGGGCGAATGGAACGCGATGATCGCATAGTTTCCTGTCAGATTTTCAGGTCCGAAGGCGCGCTCGGTGATGGGAAGGCCCAGCAGGACAGAGTTTGAAAACAGGCAGCAGAAGCCGATTGCAATGCAATCTTCCCAGTCCCGCTTGAACAGGATCCGGGCCCCGAAGACACCGATCAGGAAGCAGGTGAAAGCGCCGGTATAGAAACTTGCCAGCAGGCGGGGATCGAAACTGGCGGACAGGTCAAGTTCGGCCATCGCCTTGAACAGCAGGCAGGGAATGGCGAAGCCCTGAGCAAATTTCATCACCCCTTCGATATGGTCCTGTCCCAGCACCCCCCTTGCGGTGGCGGCGTAGCCTGCGCCGACAACCAGGAACACAGGCAGGATGACGTCAATCAGGCTTTGAAACACTCTGCTTCCTCAAATCGCGCAAAAGAAAAAGGGCGCTGTTCTTGCGCCCTTAGACCTCGATCCGGATCACCATCCCATCGTAAGCGGGGGTGATGTGGTCCGGCGTTTCGTCGTCGACCGTGGCGTAATCCATGTCAATATGCATGTTGGTGATGATGCCGCGCTTGGGCGCCATACGCTCGAACCACTCCAGCGCGTCCTGGTAGCTGAAGTGGGTTGGGTGCGGCGTGCGGCGCAGCCCGTCCAGGATCCAGACGTCCAGCCCTTCCAGCTCTGGCAGGGCGGCATCCGGGATTTCTTTTACATCCGGCAGATAGGCCAGCCCGCCGATACGGAAGCCGAGTGCATCAATGGAGCCGTGGTTCACCTCGAACGGGCGGAAGCTGATATTGCCGCCCGGGCCGCTGATGCTGAAAGGCCCGGCAATGGTCTTCAGATCCAGAATCGGCGGGTAGGGGGAGCCTTCGGGCTGCGCAAAGGCATAGCCGAACCGGTTCAGCAGGTCATTCTGGGTAGGCCCGTCAGCATAAACTTCAATGCGCTGGCGCATGTTGAAATAGACCATGCGCAGATCGTCGATTCCGTGCAGGTGATCGGCGTGCGAATGCGTGTAGACCACCGCGTCCAGCCGCGTGACTTCCGCATCCAGCAATTGATTGCGCATGTCCGGCGGGGTGTCGATCAGCACCGAGGTGGTGCCGCCCTCCTCTATGCGCTCCACCAGCATCGAGCAGCGGCCGCGGCGGTTCTTCGGGTTCTTGGGGTCACAATCTCCCCAATGGCCGCCAATCCGCGGCACTCCGCCCGACGAGCCCGAGCCGAGAATGGTAAATCGCATTTCAGCCATCAGGCGGCGGCCTCATACTTTGCGGCCTTCCAGAACAGGCGGTCGAAGTTGATCTGGGTCTGGGCCGCGAAATCCGGGTAATCCATGCCGAACACCTCTGCGCCGACCTTGGCGGTAAAGGCCGTGTATGCCGGCTCGTTGCGCTTGCCGCGGTAGGGCGGCGGGGCCAGATAGGGTGCATCGGTTTCGACCAGGATGCGCTCCACCGGGGCAGCAGCGAAAATGTCGCGCAGCTCCTGGCTCTTGGGGAAGGCGGCTATGCCGGACATGGACAGGTAGAAACCCAGGTCCAGGGCCGCCTTGGCCAGCTCTGCGGAAGACGAGAAGCAGTGCATCACGCAGGAGTAGGCGCCGTTCTTCATTTCCTCGCCCAGGATGCGCGCCATATCGTCGTCGGCAGCGCGGGCGTGGATGATCAGCGGCAGGCCGGTTTCGCGGGCGGCAGCTATGTGGATACGCAGGGACTCCTGCTGCACCTCCGCGCTGTCGGCGGTGTAGTGGTAATCGAGCCCGGTCTCGCCAATGCCGACAAACTTCGGGTGTTTCGCCAGCGCAACCAGCCCGTCCACGGTAACCAGAGGCTCGTCCGCGGCGCTCATCGGGTGGGTGCCTGCGGCGTAAAACACCGGCGCATGCGCCTCGGCAATCGCCCGCACGGCGGGCTCGTTCTTCATCTTGGTGCAGATCGTTACCATCCGGGTCACGCCGGCCTCCGCCGCGCTTGCGATCACCTCATCCAGCCGCCCTTCGAAATCGGGGAAGTCCAGATGGCAATGGCTGTCGGTGATCTGGGGGGGCGTCTCGGTCATGAATCCTCTGGTGCCGCTTGCGCCGCGCCGGAAGCCTAGCGCGACGCGGTTTCCTGCATCTTGAAAACCGTATCTAGGACAAGCGCCGCGGGGTCAAGGTTCACCGCCTGCCCGTGGCGGGAGCGCGCTGTCACTTCCGCGGCAAGGTCGGCCCAGGCGCGGGCCTTGCGGGAATCGGGCGACAGGCGCTGGAGCATCGCCGCCTCCTGCGGCGCCGCCTCTGGCGCTGGTGGAGCGCCGGTGGCGCCGGTGCGCGCCAGCCGGGCCAGCGCCATCTCGGTCAGAGACAACAGGAGTTCAAAACGTTCCGCAGCGCCGCGCTGCGCGGCGGCCTCGGCCAGCGCCATCGCCCGCTGCCGATCCAGCCGAGGCATCGAATCGAGGATCTGCACGAGCTCGGCATATATCTTGAGCCCGCCCAGATTGATCAGCCGCAAAGCGGCGCCGACGGAGCCGCCCGCCAGGGCCGCGAGATTGTCCATGTTCTGGGGAAGCTCGACGCCCGATTGCGCCAGCGCTGCCTCCATGTCCGGCGCGCTGAGCGGCCCCAGCCGCAGGGTGCGGCAGCGCGAGCGGATGGTGGGCAGCAGGCGCGAGGGCTGGTGCGAGATCAGCAGGATCGTGGTGCGCGCGGGCGGCTCCTCCAGCATCTTCAGCAGCGCATTGGCGGCACTCACGTTCATGTTGTCAGCAGCATCCACGATCACCACCCGCCGCCCGCCGTCGGTGGCCGACAGCCCGAAGAAGCGGTTAAGCTTGCGGATGTCGTCCACCACGATCTGGCTGCGCAGCTTGCCCTTGTCATCATAAGAGCGGGTGATCGGTGCCAGCCCCGGTTCCGCCAGCGCCTGAATGCGATGCGACACCGGGTGCTCAGGGTCTATGTCCAATGTCAGCGGCGGGGGAGGGGCGCCGAACAGGCCCTCCTCAGCCGGCGGGGTAGCCAGTAGAAAACGGGCGATCCGCCACGCCAGCGTGGCCTTTCCCACCCCCTGCGGGCCGGTCAGCAGCCAGCCGTGGTGCAGGCGGTCGGAGTTGTATGCAGTCAGGAAATCCTGCTCAGCGGCCTCCTGGCCGATGAGGCGCAGGGTTTCACGCGGATGCGGCGCGCCCTCTGCCTGGTCGGCGCGGGGAAGGTCTTCGTCAGCGCTCATGCAGCAGACCCTTCCAGCGCCTCATCCGCCAGTTTACGGACATCGGCGGCAACGTCTTCCACCGGGCGGGCGCCATCGACCACCCGGAAGCGGCCGGCAAATTCATGCGCCAGCGCCAGGAAGCCCGCGCGCATCTTTTCCTGCAGTTCGACGCCGAAATCCTCGAACCGCTCTTCTGTACCCTGCCGCCCCTTTGCTCGCGCCAGCCCTTCACCCGGGTCCATGTCAATGAGCAGGGTCAGATCCGGTTCGCGTCCGATCATCAGCTTGTGCATCTGATCCACTGCTGCGCGCAGGTCGCCGCGCGACAGGCCCTGATACATCCGGGTGCTGTCGGCAAAGCGGTCGCAGATCACAACCTTGCCCGCGGCGAGGGCAGGTTCGATGGTGCGTTCCAGATGGTCGCGCCGCGCCGCCATGAACAGCAACAGCTCGGTTTCTGCCGACCAGCGGTCGGGATCGCCCTCCAGCACCAGGCGGCGGATCTCCTCAGCCCCGGGGGAGCCGCCAGGTTCGCGCGTTAGCACGACATCGCGGCCCTCGGCCTGCAGCGCCTCGGCCAGCAGGCGGCACTGGGTGGACTTGCCGGACCCGTCGATGCCTTCAAAGGTGATGAACAGGCCGCGCCCCGTGCCAGCTGTCACAGCGCCCCCTCGGGACCGGTCAGAAAACGCTTGATCAGCACCTGTGCCGCGGTTTTCACCCGCACGACAAAGCCGCCTGCAGGAACGTCGCTTTCCGCCACCAGCGGCAGCCGCACCTCGGGCAGTTCCTCGGGCTGCAGAACCAGCTCTGCCAGACGCTGGCCCTTGGCCACCGGCGCCTCAATGGGGCCGCTGTAAACGACTTCACCCTCGATAGTGCCGCCCGCCAGCGAAGGCAGCAGGATTTCCAGATCCTCTGCCGGCACCAGCCCTACCGATCGCTCGGCCCCCCGCCAGATCTCGGCTTCGGCGATGGGGATGCCCTCCTTGGCAACGGTTTTCTTGGTAAATTGGCGAAACGACCAGTTAACGAGGGCTTCTGCCTCCTCTGCCCTGACGCGTTCGCTGTCCAGACCCGAGACCACGAAAATCACCCGCCGGTCGCCCTGTTTGGCAGAGCCGACCAGGCCATAGCCCGCTTCCTCGGTGTGGCCGGTCTTCAGCCCGTCGGCGCCGATGCCCAGCTTCAAGAGCGGGTTGCGGTTGCGGACATTGGACGGTGCGCGGCCGTCGAACTCGAACTTGGTTTCGGCAAACAGCGGATAGTATTCCGGGAAATCCTCGATCAGCCGCTCAGCAAGGATTGCCAGGTCATGCACCGACATCCGGTGCCCGGCGGCAGGCCAGCCGTTGGAGTTGGCAAAGGTCGAGGCGGTCATGCCCAGTTCCTGGCCCCGCTTGGTCATATAGCGGGCAAATCCGGCCTCGGTTCCATCCGGGCTCAGAGCCTCTGCGATCACTACGCAGGCGTCATTGCCCGACAGCACGATGATGCCGCGCAGCAGGTCTTCGACCCGCACCCGGTCCAGCGTGTCCAGGAACATGGTGGAGCCCTTGTAGCTCATCGCGTGCTCGCTGACGGGAAGCTCCTCGTCCAGCGTCAGACGCCCGTCCCGCAGGGCCTCGAATGCCACGTACAGCGTCATCAGCTTGGACATCGACGCAGGCGGCAGCGGCACATCCGCGTTTTTCGAGAGCAGCACCGTGTCAGTGCCAGCATCAAGCACATAGGCCGCCTGCGCCTTGGTATCAAAGGCGGCGGCCGGCAGCGCCGACAGGCTGACTGCCAGCCCGGCTGCCAGGCCAGTGCGCAGAGAAGATTTCAGGGCACGCGCCAGACGCGCAGTTCGGGAGTCAGTTTGTGACAGCATAAGCATCCGCGAATCCGGTTTCCTTTACGCTTTTCAACAGTTGGCTGCGTTCCGCTTTGCTTTGCGCCGGACCGACCAGCACCCGCCAGAAGGACTTGCCGCTGGCAGTTTGCTCGCGCACATCAGGCACCATGCCGGCGCTGCGCATCATGTTGGCGGTGCGCTCGGCATTGGCCTCGACGCTGAAGATGCCGATCTGGATGTACGGTTTGCTCAGCGAGGACTTCTGCGGCCTTGGCGCAGGGGCGGCGGCGGGTTCAGTCTTGGCCGGTGCAGCTGCGGCCGGAGCAGAGGCGTCGATTGCAGCTGCGGCACCGGCGATAGGGTCCAGCGCAGACGCGGAAATTTCACTGCTGGCGAGAGCGTTCTCGTTCAGTTCTGCAGGGTCTTCCAGGGCGGGTTCGGCTGCGCTCTGCTCCTCCGGCAGCGGTTCCTGGCCGACCTCTTCACGCCGCAGGGCGGTGACGTTCAGCTCAACCGGTGCACCGGCCAGCAGGCCAAGCGCGACCGCGGCGTCCGAGGATACTTGCAGTCTCGGCCCCGGGATCTCGCGCTCGCGCCGGAACAGGGCGCCGATCACGAACTGGCCGTTGGCATTGTTGCGGATGATCACCCGCTCCGGGTCCTTGGTGTCAGGGTGCGCCACCCAGACGCCGCCGATCGAGGGGCGGCCGTCCCACAGGCCTGCTTCGGTGACCTGGAAAACGTCCGGCGCTTCCACGTCGCGCTCGACCAGCTTGGTGCTGCTGGAGGCGCGGACCTGTCCTTCGGCCTTGGGCTTCGGTTCCAGAAACCCCAGTTTCGGCCCGTCTTCGCAGCCGGCCAGCACCAGCAGGCCCAAGGCCGCCGCGGCGATCCGCGGGGCCGTCATTGCTCTCGACACGGTATCTGTCATGCTCTCATCCTTGCCTGCGCCCGCGGCGCTTCTGCGCCCTTGCCGGAATGCCCGGTCTTCTTGATTTGGCCGCATGATAGCCTGCACACCCGGCCATGAAAACCCTGCGGGGGCGCAGCACTAGGGAAACCCGCGGCGGCGGCATAATTCCGCGCGCCAGACGGGCAGCTGCGCTTTTCTCTTGCGGTAGGGATTTCCCCTTGCCTCGCCCTGCGTTGCATCCTAAACCGCTGTTGGACCGGGGAGGTGGCAGAGTGGTCGAATGCGGCGGTCTTGAAAACCGTTGAACGTGAGAGCGTTCCCAGGGTTCGAATCCCTGTCTCCCCGCCACTTGCCCGATAGGAATGGTTCTCCGGTCGTGTCTGGCGGTCAAAATCAGCGATATTTTCGATTGTTGTAGGCGGCCAGCTGTTGACTGTGTCCAGCGCCAAGTACTGCGCCTGTGCTCTCTCTACCGCTGTCTTCTCTCAAGCTGATGACTGTTCTTGTTTGGTGAATGGATTTTTAACTAGCTGAAAAAATGGATTTTGTTGCCTGTGTAGCTCTTGTGTTCGGTGCCGGTCGCGATCGCGCAAATGGTACTCGGGTCGAACGAGCGTTACTTGTGGATTGAAACTCGGTCGCGAGAGGTGTCGCGCATCGAAGTGCCAGGCACGCAGCATCCTTGCGGACCGGCGAAGGGTGCCGTCTGCCGACGTCGATAATGCGGGGCAGGGCAGGAGCTGCCGATGCAGTGGTTTCTGTCCGATGTCATTGGCGCTAGCACTGACGCTGGAAGAATGGAGAGCCCATGGCCCGGAGAGCCCTAGACAAAAAAACCTCTTCAAGCTTGGAACGGACGTGTTGGCGGAGCTTCTGCTCGAGGCCGTGAAGGGCGACGCCGCGCGACAGCGACGCGTTCGCATGGTGCTGTCCGCGGATCAGAGCCCTCAGGAAGCGACGGCGGATGTTCGGAAGCGGTTTGCGTCGATCCGGCGAACCGGCAGCTTCATCTCTCTGAAGACCCAGAGGAAGTTCGTGAAAGAGCTCAGCGATCTGGTCACTCTGATCGAAACGCGGATCGGATTCGACAGCCCGGATCTAGCTTTCGAGCTCCTGTGGGAGCTGCTGCATCTCGCGCCCGGCATCCATGAGCGGACCGATGGCAGCAACGGGTTGATCGGTGACGTCATGGATGACGCGAAGGAGGCCATCGCACGGCTTTCCCCCAAGATCAGCAAACACCCGTTCGAACTCGCGGAGATGATTTGCGACGCGCTACGGGGCAATGGCTATGGCGAATTCGATCGTGTCGTGCCGGCTCTGTCCGAACCTCTTGGCCGAGCAGCTAACCTATCACACTATCGCGCAGGACGCCGCGGGGCGCCTGCTCGCCGCAGGGCGTGCGGAGGAGGCCCTCCAGGTCGTGGAAATCGCACTGAGCCGCGAAACGCGCGATAGCGCGTGGTGCGACCCGCCGGAGTTGGACGATGCCCACTTCGCTTGCCTTGAAGCTCTGGGACGCGAAGAGGGCCTGCGGCGTTCGCTATGGGCTCGCTTCGAGCGATGCCTCTGCCGTGGTGCGCTTCGTCGCCTGTTGAAGCGCCTACCGGACTTCGATGATGTCGAGACCGAAGACCGCGCCCGCGAGGTGGTCTTGTTGTTCTCGCCCATCGAAGCAGGCCTGGCGTTCTGTTTTGCCCGGCCGGACCTTACGTTGGCGGCGCAGTTGGTGCTGAGCCGAACCGAAGAGATTGATGGGGACGCTTACGAGATCCTCACACCGGCTGCGGAGGCGCTGTCGTCCGCGCAACCGCTGGCCGCAGTTCTGATTTGGCGCTCGATGATCGAGTTCGCACTAGAGCGCGCACGATCGAGCCGCTACGGCCACGCCGCCCGTCATCTAGCCTCTTGCGCCGATGCGGATGCGGCGATCGGGAACTATCAGGGCCGCCCCGAGCACGACGCTTTCATTCAGGGCCTGCGAAAGGCGCATCAGCGAAAGGCAGCCTTCTGGGCGCGCGTGCGGGAGGCCTCCGATGGAGTATAGTTCGCTGTTCGATTGTCCTGAGACGAACGGCGCCTGTGGCTCGATCCGTCAGGCTCAGCTGGAATTACCCCTCACGACGCATCAGAATCTGCAGGTGGCCGTCAGCAAAGCGCAGGAAGCTGCCGCTGCAAAGTTGCGAACCGTCTTCGCCCTTCGAAACCTGACCGGCCCAAAGCAGACCTTGAGCGAGACGATGAACGCTACGGTGCAGCTTCTATTCAGCGGTCATCCAATTCAGCCTGAGTGATTGTGTTGAGCGACCGCCTCGCATAGGCCGTTGGCACGATCCATCACCAGCGACTGCCGCTCCGCCCACTCGGGCGAGGCAAGGTAGTCGGCGTGTGACCTTTGGAAGTATGACTTGCCCTCGGCGCTACCTCGCCACCGGCTCTCTTGGAGGGCGACGTAGCGGCGGCGCAGCGCGTCCCACTCGCCCTTCCGCTTCGCCTCGTAGGTCGGGTTCAGCGCCTCGTCTATCTCGGGTAGTAGGTCGGTATCGGGCGTGCGCTTCACAGGGTTGTCCACGAGCAGCCCGCAGTCGAGGCACTGATGCCGCACAATTGGTCCGCCGCCCTTGTTGAAGCCACGGCGAAGCTCGGTGCGCTCGTGCAGGCATTCAGTCGCGCTCAGCGCGTTCACCTCCTTCGCGTAGAGCTCTGCCAGGTCGCGGTCCAAGCGGACGCGCTGGTCGGTGTCGGGGTCGGTTATCGCCATCGGTCGTCCTACCTCACTCGTCTGGTAGTTGTTCCGTCACCGTGCCCGGTATCACTGTCGCCAAGTCTCCCTCCACGTCTATGTCATAGTGCGCGGCAAGCAACGCCACCTGATACCCGACCGACGCGCGGTATGCACCTAGAGCAGTGAAGAACCCTGGACCGAAGCGGTGTCGGTCATACCTGTCACCCTCCCAGTCATGCACCATGTTGTGGAACTGCTCGTTGCAGTCGTTGTGATACTGGCGGCTCGCGGCCCTGATGGTTCGCAGGGGCGGTGTTGCGAAGGCGTTGGCACCGAGCTGCTGCAAAGTGCGCGTGCATTCTTCGCGTATCTCGTGGATCGAGTGTTTGACCTGATGCGGCACCTCCAACTGCATCGCGTTATATAGGACGCGACGGTCCTCCAAGAACACGAGAAACCCTCGCACCACCTCCGCCTCTGACGGCCCCGGGTCCGCCCACTGCATACCGCCCAACGGCGTGCTTATGCCGGTAATCCTCCGCGCCGTGCTCGCCGTCAACTTCGTGCTTCGCTTAAACCAATTCATCGCTCTATCTCTCAAATGCTCCCCACATATAGATCCAACCGACTCACCTTGCCATAGCGATAGGTCATACGGACGCCTTGCCACGCGATTTGACCACATACCCGACTCCATGCAATTCCAGCCGCTTCCGCACGGCGAGCCATTGATTGGGGATAAGACGTTTGCCGACCGAGCCACGCAAGGCAGGCTTCGGCCACCGCCTTGCGGAGAGCGGACTTTGCAGAGTGGGGACCAAGGTCGGCCCTATTGACGTGGCCGGCCCTGAACCGACTTTCGCCTCGATGTCGATTGCTGCAACGCAGCTTCACCAAACCAGACTTTGATGGAGTTGCGCCCCAATTAGGTAGACATTCAACCGGGCCGCAATCTAATTGTCGGCAAGTGAAGAGGGTAGCAAAACTTCAGGCGGTAGCAAGAAACGTTCCATTTGCGCTCGGGTGATCACGTAGCCGGGAACAGTTGGTTCCATCGGCAAGCGCATACCCGACCGTTCGGCTAAGGCGACAGCGGTCGCCATAGCTGCATAGGTGTGGTTTCCGTCGACAATCTCCGACGCCATCCCTCGGAAGTTCTCGCAAACTATAATTGGACGTGGGTCTCGCGTCATTGTGTGTCGCCGTAGGTGTTCCTGATCGATTTTTTCGTTTTCGAACATGTCCTCAACCTTGCGAACATCAATAGGGATCCCCTTCAGATCACAATTCGATTCCGCCCAACGCCTCAAAGGCGCGACGGCAAGCAACTTCTCGTTTCCGAGTTCATCAGTATAACGAAATACTTCGGTTCTTGTGGCAGGTAGATCATCCGTCACCTTAATGCTCCTAAATTTTGGAAAGTTATGTCCATGGTCTGCGAACCTAAGGCTATGTAAATCCGAGACATCGGTCCCTAGCGGACTTTGCTGATTTAGCCAGATGCTGTGACGCAGCTTCCCCAGACCGGACCCTGTGCAAAATTTGGTAGTACTGACAATATCGAAAATTCAAGCGAACCCTAAAGACCCGCTCAATCCTTCGACACTATGTCAAACACAAGCTTGTTGTAGTTTGACGCTTTGGCAAAGTAACCCAGCCTGTGACGGCGGTCGATCCTATTCAATCCTCTGTGGCCGACGGCGCTAGACCAGGACAACCAATCGGATTGCCCAGCACCCAAATGGGCGTCGCGAAGCTCTACTAAACCGTACCTCAAGTCGGGGATTTCGAGGAGTTTGGCTCTTGAGATCGATGTGGCGTTTGGATGATTGTTCAACCTGTCTATGATCTCGGCCGCTGAATTGGTGTTCAGAAGCCGATCTTCAAGAATGTGGGTTAGCCAAAAGAGCTGAAACTCGTAGATCATCGCGTCATTGTCGCGAAGTAGTTCCAAGACGAATGCGGCTATTGCTTCTTCGCCTTCCGCTTCAAGGCAAAATGAGTGAATATTCTTGAATAGGTGTGGAAAACGGCGCGCTATGTCTGCAAGACGGTCAATCGCTTCTTCGGCATGCTCTGCCATCAACGCCAGCACGAGCTCTGCGTCCTCTTCTTCGATATCATCTTGTTGTAGTAAGCCTCGCAGAAAGCCCATTTCTTCATCCGACAAATCTTGTTCGACTTCGACCTCTTCATCGGGAATGCCATCATAGTCGCTGATAACAACACGCCGCCTTTGAAGTAGCTGTATCCTTACGTCTTCGATAGCATCTTCAAGTTCAACATTTTCCCGCACTCCGTCGCTGGTCTTGTTAGGATTCAGTGAAAGGCCTTTCTCACCCAACAAGCCCTGGATCGTAATGAAGTCGTGACGAAGATCACGCCGAGAGTCAGAAAAAAGTACAAAATCGTCCATAAACCTAACAACCGCATTGCTGCGCAATCCGTGAAACTGTTCGACAAAACGGAGGAAATCGTTACCGATCATCTTCGTTGGGTAAATGCCTTGTGGCAGACAATCGACTGACCGCCCCGTGTTTATTTCTCGAAGAAACTGACCAAACGCTTGGTAATCCTGTTCAGATGCTCCGGTTCTGGACAGCCAAGAAACCAAGTCATGGTGGTAAATTGAGTTGAAATATGCAGCGACATCGAAGCTCAAGCTGTATCTGAATTGATCTCGATACGCAGCGATGGCCCCCTTATATCCTCGATATGATCCCGAAGGATTAAGTGGCTCGCCGTCTTGAAAGCGGTAGCCGAAATGCTTCTTGTGCTCGTGGTAGGGCGCTCTGAAGCGCGTTCTATTTCGCAGGACGAGATCGTATATAAAATACTCCGCCACAGGGTCCAATTTAACAGTTCGCCTCAGGTGAAAACCGGGCTTCCCGGCATAAACCCTAGTTTGCGAACGAAATGAAAAAGCTTCCTGATTGGGATCAAGGCAACGATTCAAAAACTCCGCAATCTCGGCTTGTCCATTCTCGATCAAGTAGCGGTTTGTCGACATCGGGAAAAGCATTCGACGATAGTCAGCTGAGTAGAAATCGAACATCAATGCTTCCTGCTATTTTGATCAAAATCTTCGATCAATGAGACTGCTTCAGGTTCGCCCCAAAATTCCTGATACTTTGGGCCGTGGCTTTCTGGTTGCTGACCTTTTTCGGGTTTGCTCATCATGATCGGCAACGGTGCAGGTAAATCGGGGCCGACAATGATTGCCTCGCCCTGTGATAGAGATGGGATAAAGGCAGCGGCGCTGCGATCAAGTTCACCGCATGCCCTTTCAATGGTTTCCCGGTCCCGCTCATTGGTAAGCCTATGAACAAATAAGGTTCCAAGCTGACTGAGAACATCCTGCGGCACATCTCTGGGGCGCTGGGTCGCGACAACGGTGGTCAGACCGTATTTCCTGCCTTCCTTGGCGATAAGACCAAAGGCATCGAGATTTACGCTACTCTGGTCGTCCCCGACCGATCGGCCAATGAACTGGTGAGCTTCGTCCAAGAGGCAAACAAGCGGATTTTGCCGAAAACGCCCCTGCCGTGCGATCCCAAGCAGATAGCGCCCAAGAGCGTTTAGGAGCAACTCACGCGCATTATGTTTAAAACTCACGTTTTCGAACGAAAGCACCAAAGCCCTTGCATGTGGATCATCGAGAAATTCCTCTATTTCTGCACATATGTCCAAGCCGTCTTGAGAAAAGAAACATGACATATCAGGGGAGTTTAAAAGCGTCTCGATCCGAATAACCAAGGTATTGTTGTAACCTACTTGCTTCGAGTCCACCCCGCCAAATGTTCCGTCCGCGTTCGCCGGGAACAGGCATTCTTTGCCAATTTGGTTTGATAGCACTTTGAGATCGAAATCACAGTCATCTGCCGCCAACTGATCGGCAAGCATCAGCTGAACGCGACCGAGCGGTTTCCTCTGCTGGTTTGCTTTCGCAACAGTTTTGTTCTCGTCTAGGTGGATGAACCCGACCGTTTGGTTGTTGTGTTGAACTTCAATTTGAAGAGCATCGCTGCCTTCGACAGCATGCTGTGGAAATCTCTCTGGGTCTGCCAATAGCAGGCGAGCCAGTCTCAAGCTGATAATCGCACTCCGAAGAGTGGGGCCTTGGCTTTGCCCGGTTGGCCGGAGAAGGGCGTTCAAGTCTAGTTCGGACAGTTTCTCGCTCGGAAACCTGACCAAGCGACCTTCGGCGGCTTGGTCATTAGAGAATTCAAACTCCCTTGCGGTGGCCACCTTTCCTGCGAACTCTCCCGTTGGATCGAACAGAATACACTTCCCACCTATACGCACGATCTCATTGACGAGGCGAGAAACCGTCCAGCTCTTACCCCCGCCAGTCGCACCAAATACTCCGCAATGACGGCCGAACAATTTCTCCGGAGGAACGCTGAGGGCGGCATCGTCCAACCCTGATAGGTGCCCCAACTCAACGAGCAACCGCCCGCCATCCCGCTTCACGTCGCCTTCGAGGGCATCCTTGATGGAATTGGACAGCGCCCCGCCTTCTGCGAGATAGACGCCATCACCGACCCTTGGCTGAGTATTGATACCGCGCGTCACTTTCCGAGTGGTTTTACTAACAGTCGCCAACAGTTGGACGCGGCCCTGCGGCTCTACCGTGGGGTCGGTTTCGATCTGGTGCTCAAGGATGTTTCGCTGCCTGTCTGGAATGCCAACCTCCGTCACGCGCCCCAAGATCGCTGAGCGGTCACAATCGACAAACACGAAATCACCCACAGAACCTTTTGCTAACCCGCGCCGCCCTAGGGCAGCAAGAGCATTTGGTAAGGTGAGATCCACAGCACTGGCAGTCACTCGAGTGACGGTTCCGAGGCGCTTGGACGGGTCGATCAGCGAGGCAGGTTCGCTCATGCACGACCTTCCTCACGGAGCGTCTCAAGCCGGTCCTTCAAGAGCTGGCGATCCGTCTTGCCGGATATCATTGGCAAGGCATCCGCCATGTCTTCGAAACGGCCGTTTAGCATCGTGATGCGGGTATCGCCTTGCTGTACAAGCCGAGCCAAACGTTTTTGATGTTGCATTTGTCGTTCAAGATCGAGTTCGATTTCTTGTTTTTCCTGTTCAAGCGGCAGTTCGGGCTCATGGTCTCTTCTTGAGTGCGGCACAAAACAGGAGTCGCAAAGGATCAGTCTAATCGACAGGTTTGTTTCGATGGCTGACCAGATCGGGGCGCTGATATGATCATCGGCAAAACCGAAACCGGAGACGATCAAAGTGGTGTCTGGTTCCCGCAAGGCTGCCTGCAACGCCGCGAACATATCGAGATACGGACTTTCGAACGCCTCCTGGTACTTGGAAGAGCGAGGATAGATCAGGACTGGCCTACGATCTTCGCCGGTGTCATCGACGCTACGGATAACAACCTCATCGGCCCGTCGTCGCCAATCCACTGACCCGTGCAACTTGTAGAGGTGAAACACGCCATCGAGGTAGTCAGCCTTTGTGCTGGAAGCGACCCGCCGCACGATGTCGTAGTCGAAATGATCGCGGTTGAACCACTGTTCGGCACTGTGGGAAAATCCGTCTACCAGCACGACACCCAAGCGTAGGCCTGCCGTCTCAATGCACAGATCGTAATTGGTGGTGAACAGCTTTACTCTGGGCTTCTCCGAGGATCGTCTGGCGAACTTGCGGAGAAACTTGGTATGCGCAGGAAGCTCTGTGACGTTGCTCACGAAATCGACCTGCGCCAGAATTTCACGTTCTGCGGTAGCCACAAAATCTTTCAGTTGTTTCAGCCTGGCGCGGTCAAGAGAGGCGGCATTCTTTTCGACCCGAACCTCCAGCAATTCGATGGACATCTTGCACAAACTGAGCAAGGCTTCGATGTTTTCTTCACCCTCTGTCGGCACATGTCCGATCACGGAGTTCGCGATATCGTTGAAGGCAGCCTCGCCGCAGCCATTCTTGACCGCCTGCCAGAGATGCCACATCCCCGGCGCGTTCTGCCCTCCCTTGTTCTTGGCCGAGAAAGACGCCCCAGACCCCAACAGGACCACGACATTGGTTGAATGCAGCGCCGACAAGAGGGCCTCTTCGACCTGATCCTTGCATCCGGCCTTGGGTTTCTTGCTCGAATCTTCCGGGTCTTCCTTTTCACCCTCCCATCGCAGCCACTTGCCCTCGCGTGTCAACAGACGCAATAGTTCCTTTTTGCCTTCAGGCTCTCCGTCCCAGAAATTGGCCAACTCATACACCTGCTTTGCAATTTTGAGGTGAGAGTAGATCAGTCGCTTCGGGTCGTAAATGATCCCGGGGACACTCCGAAGGGTTTTCTTGGGATGGTTTGGTCGAAGATGGAAAATTTCCGGTCTGCCGTTTCCGAGATAATAATGGCAGGCCGAGGCGAACTTCCGCTCTCCGCCCGACCTGCATGTGCTGGCCCGCCAAGCGGGTCACCAGGCATGCGGCCGCTTTGGGCTGAACCAATCTTTCCCTGGCTAATCGCAGAAATCGAAGAGCGCGGGAGCCCCATCCCATGCCGAATACAAATTCCGGCCATCCCAGTAGCTTACCTCTCCGTTGCGGTTGGACCGTTTTGCGCGGAAGACGGTATCCGTTGTCAGACGATCGAGGCACGCGGGGCCGATCTCGGGAATCTCGCTGCCCCTCTGCCCATAACCATCGTCCGAGATGGTTCGCGCAGGGATCGCCATCAGGAGCGCTGCATGCTTAGTCTCCTTAAGGATGATCGCGAACTGGTTGGTGAGGACAGAGTAGCCTGTGTGCGCGTGGACAATGCGGGGATCCTTAAAAGTGAGGCTCTGAAGCAGCGAAGAGACCGCTTGGGGTGTTACCAGTTTCGACTTATCGCGGACGATCCCGGCGCTGGCGTCCTGGCACCATTCTCTGACATCGGCTGAGGTCGTTAGCTTCATTGGGATGCGGGTCCGTCCGGCGAACTTTCGTGCCGAAGGAAGGTAGTCGGAGGTCGTGACGAACATGCTCTTCTGGGCAGCTTCGACGTCTGCGACGCCATGCAGCGCCGCTACTGCCGACAGGTCGATCTTGTTCCTAGGAGCGTAGCGCTTAGCCTGGACCAGCGTCAGTATGTCGCCCAGTGGGTCCCGCTGGAGCACGCGGACGTCAATGCCCCCGTCATTCGAGCCTGGGCCTAGCTCGCAAGTGAACCCTTGAGCCTGGAAAATTCGGAATAGTAGCGTCTCAAATTCGCGCCAAGTGAGGCGGTGGAGATCCTCCGGGCGCTTCGCGAAGTACGAATACAACTCTTCGTACACGTCTGCGACGTCCGGCTTAACCAGCCCGCATACCCACTGCCACTTCTCACGGTCGAGAAACGGCTGGAATAACGGGCTGCTGTCCTTTGGATATATATGGGCGCTGGCACTGTCGTTACGCTCATACCAGAAGCCCTGTCGCTCGAGCAGATCGAAGAACTCCATGTCGAGACCATGGAAATCGCCATCGAGCGCGCGTCCGAGGTCCCCGTCGAAGTGCAGGACCGTGACGACGGGGAAATCCCCAGGCTCTCCGCCGACCCGCTCGGCATATGACTGGAAGCCGCAGTCGAACCACAGCTCGTGACGGGTTGCCCACTCTTGTAACGAACGCTGCAGGCCAGTGACCACCATGTCGAGCTCAGCATCGGACGGAGTTTCCGCTGAGGTGCTCGGATCCGGCACCTTGTCAGACATCGTATGGTTCCGGCCCGGTTAGTTGTTGCATGGCTTTATCTCTGCAGCATTCGGCTAGACTGTCATCTGCCATCGGTTCGAAATCACTCTCGCCGAATACTAGCCGTTCGTCTATGCAGTATGCATGAGCTTCAAGGTGATCTGCGATCCGAACCAGTCGATCTATCCGTTTTGAGGTAGGATCACGGACGAGCCAAAAAAGTTCGCGGAGCGCTTTGCGGAGCACGATAGACTGGCTGGCTCATCCTAAACTCGTCATTCAGGTTGGGCGTATCAACTGCGGCTTAGCACGTACTGAGTGTCTCCTTCGGGAACAATATGCTGCGCAGAGGACGAACGGCCGGTTCGGGGAACCCGCGCGGCTGCAACTCGCACTAGGATCAATGACCGCTTCGGGCTGGCACCGGTCGAATGTACTCGCAGACCAGGCGCGACCCCCGCGAGGGCAAGTCCGCGCTCAATGGAGACATCTAAGCAAAATTGTCAGATGGCCGTTCCAGTTCGGCAAACGGCCATTTGGCAGGAAGGCAGCGCTGCGGACTTCAAAACGGGACACGTCATCAAGCGCTTCGAAGACGGTAACGGCAAGAGCCTACTGGGGTTTGATGCTATTTGTTGCGCACCGCGCTCACCAAATCACCCCAGTGGTTCTTGTTGGTCGGTGATGAAAAAAGTCACCGCCGCTGCCGATATCGTCACGGCATATGAACTTTGTCGCCACGGGGGCTGATCTGAAGCGGCCTGCTACGATCAGATGCGGGCCGTTCATGGCGCTGCCGCAACCAGCACCGCACTGGCCGCGATCAGCCCCGCGCCCAACCAACCCATGGCCGACAGCCGCTCGCCCAGCAACACCGCCGCGATCGGCGCCCCGAAGACCACGCTCAGGTTGTCCGCCGGCGCGACCCGCGACGCCTCGCCCAAATGCATTGCGCGGGAATGGCACAGCCACGACACGCTCGTCGCTAGCTCGGACAGGATGAGGAACACCCACGTCCCCGGCCCGACGGATCTGAGGCTTTGGAACTTGCCGGTCGCGCCAACGAGAACGGAAAGGGCCACCAGAACCACCGCGGTCTGGATCAGGGCGTCAAAATCGGAATTGATGTCCTCGACCCCTAGCTTCAGCAGGAAGGTGATGAGGGGGGCAAAGGCCACCGCGAGATGCGCCAAAACTACCAGCTTCACGCAATCGTTTTGGTCTTGGTCCCTTTCAGAGTTCCGGTGGCCCGGTGGAGCTGCCTGCACCGCGTATTGACAGGCGCATTTGCCTGACTGGCCACCTTGAAACGCGGGCCTCAGGCGGCGATCAGGTCCATCGGGTCGATCCCGAAATCGCCGAGCAGGGCAAATGCCCCGGCCTCGTTCCGTGCGCGCAGCCAATCATGCTTCGCCGCCAGGTACTCCGCATTGTCATCGAACAGGCCCGCCAGCCGCTTCATGCATCGAGCAATCTGGGTCTTGTTGCGCTCGATCATATCGGGGGCAACGCCATCTTCGTGCATCCGGTTGTTCTGGATCACCAGGTCGGTCAGTTCTTCTATCGAGAACTCCAGATCGAGCAGCGCCGCCTTCCGCGCCTCTACCAGCGCCTTGCGGCGCAGCGCGTAGACATCGATTGACACCGCGCCCTTGTCGCTCGGCACGCCGTTCCTGATCCGCGCCCGGACATTGCCGTCCAGGTCGAATTCCAGGTGATCCTCGGGATCTTCGACGCAGGGGTCAATCAACAGCCGCACAGCCTCCTCTGCGGCGAGTGAATCCGCGGGGGCGCGTACCCGCGTGGCCTCGTCCGCCAGCGGAAATTGCGTGGCCTTGCCCAGCACAACCCCGGCGCTTTGCCCCGGCACCTCATGGGTGCGCGACCGGTTGCAATCGGGGCAGGAAATCAACAAGTTCGTCCAGTCTCCGGCCAACCAGAAATAGCCGGGTTTCAGCTCTCCGGCGTCGATCTTGATTGCCGATTTCGGGCGGAAATGTTCGATGTCGCTCGGCGTAACCGCGGCGAAATTGCTTTCGCAGTAGGCGCACTTCTTGCCAAAGGTCTTTTCCAGAAGCGCCACCAGCCCGTCGTTCTTGTAGACCACGAACTTGAACGACTTCTTGGTCTTCTTCTCGTCATTTTCGTAGTTGGCCGGGTCGGTGAAGAAGGCAATCGCCTTTTCCTTTTCCTGGTCGTATTTGGTGATCTTGGTGCCATCCAGCGCCTTTGAATTCTGCCGGGTGTAGACCGGCAGATCGGGCAGTGTCGGATCGCGCGGCACCTTGATCATAACGGTTTCCCGCCCTCCTCCTCGGCCAGGACCTGCTTCCACATGCTGCTGACCTGTTCGACCGCCTCGCTGCGCAGGTTTTCCGGGGATCGCCTTTCGCCAGTTTTCCGTTTGGCCAGCATCGCGTCGATAGCCTCGTAGAACAGGGTCTCGCGCTGGGTATTGCCCAGGTAGCGGCGGTCTTTTAGTTCGTCCTGCAACCGGGCCAGTTCGGCCTCCTGTTCTGGCGTGCGCGTGTCGAGCGCGAGCAGCGCGTAATAGGTGTCGAACAGCGCCTCGACCTCGGGGTCCACGGTCGAGCGCAGCCCGAAAAAATCCGAGGTCAGCAGCTGGTCGACGCGGAAATCCTCCGGCGAGGGCAGGTCGGTCAGCGGCTCGACTAGCCCGTCTTCACCGCGCTGCATGACCACCACTTCGCCCCTGGTCAGACCGCGCAGGCAGAGCGGCTGATGCGTGGTGGTGATGTATTGCACGCCGGGCAGGGCCTTGCGCAGGCTGCCGACGATCTCCATCTGCCAGGTCGGGTGCAGGTGGGCGTCGATCTCGTCGATCAGAACGACGCCTTCCGCCTCTGTCAGGTTGGGCCAGATCCGCGACAATACCTCCAGCAGATCGACGGTGACCGCCACGATGGTCTGGTAACCGTCGCTCAGGTCCTTCAGCGCGGTCTTGCTGTTGCCATCACGCACCCAGACTTGCCCCTGGTCGCGGATCAGCTCCGACGCCTCATCGAGCGCCAGCAGATCCTTCAGCACAATTGCGGTTTCGTCAAAGGTCTTGCCGTCCAGCCCCATCAGCCATGTCTGCGCGTCGATCAGTGGGACAAAGGCGTCGAACAGGTTCTCGACCCGCGAAAACTTCTCCCCCGTCTCGGACCTCTCCTTTCGCGGCAGCAGACGCGTCGCGCCGTAGCCCAGGACCAGCGTTTGCGCCTCCCAGCCTTCGCCTGAGGCCGAACCGTCAGCCGTCAGGGTCATGACCTGTCCGTGCGGGCTGTGGAATTCCAGCCGGTCGCGATAGACGATCAGTTCATGGGGCTTGGGAAATCCGCTCAGCTTGACCGTGACCCGGCCCGACTGGCAGCGGTAGCGCACCAGCGTTGCCGGATCAAGCCGCCCGCTTTTCAGCAGGTTGTGCACCTGGTCATGGCCCGACACCACCAGCGCGATGGCCTGCAAAACGGTACTCTTGCCGGTGCCGTTCTCGCCCAGAAGCATCAGCCAGGGAGTCGGTCCGTGCGACTGCTGGCCGAAATCGATCTCCAGATCGCGGATCGCCCGGATATTGTGGATCGTCATCCGTTCGATGAAACGTTGCTGCGACTTGAACTTCTGCCGGCCCTCTTGGGTGTCCAGCGAATAGTCCGACATCCGGCTGGTGTAGCTCTTCGACTCCGCTTTCGCCCGTTTCAGCCGCGACTTGGTGACCTTGCCCGGTTTTCTGGCGGGCGCGACGGCCTCAAGCGAATCCAGCAGAGCGCGCATTTCCTCTTCCCGCGACAACGCTTGGCGGATCATGCCGGCATAAGGCGCATCGTCCTCGGCCATCTTCATCAGCCGGTCCAGGTTCTCGTCCGAGGTATCCCGTCCCGCCATAAACGGCTCTGCCAAAGCTTTGAACGTGGTCATCACTCGCTGACGCGCCTGAACCAGACCGACACGGTTCAGCCCCAGCACGGCAATCGTGGCATTGCCTCGCTCGGTGTCGCTGTGCACCATGCCATCGGCATCGAAGACAAGGTGATCGGAAGGTTCGTCCATGGTCGGGTTCAGCAGCAGCGGCTGTTCCCGTCCGATATCGTCTGACGGGCTGCAGGCACGCTGCGCCTCGTCGACAAGCGGGAACCGGTTGCCCTTGCCGCTGGTCTGGACCGAGGGCTCCATCTTCGACAAGTGGTTGCGCTGCCGGTTGCAGTCGATGCAGGCCGCCAGCAGGTTGTCCCAGCTATTAGCCAGCCACCAGTAGCCCGGATGATTGGGCGCCTCGGTCACGCCGCCTTTGGGCCTGAACTGGTCGATCTCGATCGGCTGATTAGCAGAAATCGAGGTTTCGCAATAGGCGCATTTGCCATGAAACAACTCTTCCAGGGCTTCCCGGACCCGTTTGTCCCTGTAGACCTTAAACACCAGCCTGCGCTGCCGCGCCTCGCCGCTCTCCAGCTCCTGCCTGATCCGGTCAATCTCGGCTATGGCGGCTTCGCCAAGCTTGGTCGACGGATCAAGCGGATTCGGCGCGCGGCTTCGGTTCACGAGAATCATGGGCTATCCAAACGGGATTTGCTTGAATTGACCCTATTGAAGGGGGTTTTCGCAAGTAAAAGCACAAAATCGGCTTCGCTTTTGACGGGATCGCCGCAGCAGTTCACTCTGCTAATGGATTTCAGGATTGTATTTCAGCGGGGCGGTGACGATGACCAAGAAACAGTTGCGGCAGGCCGTGGTAATCATGCACGGCATGGGCGAACAGGTCCCGATGGAGACCGTGCGCGGCTTCGTGGACTCCGTCTGGCGCGAGAACCCGAATGTCATCGACAGGGACCGTCCGGTTCAGGGCGACGATGAGAAACGCTCGACGAACCCGACATGGACCCGTCCGGACGACCACACCGGTCTGTACGAAACCCGCCGGATCACCACCGAGAAGGGCAACAACGGCTACTACACCGACTTCTTCGAATTCTACTGGGCGCATCTGGTCCACGGCACCACCTGGGAACAGGTCCGCGACTGGATATTCGGCCTGCTGTTTCGCAACCCGTTCACCCGTGTGCCCCGCAACGTGCGCACGGCATGGATCGTACTATGGATCATCACGCTGGTCATCGCTGGGTTGGCAATCTGGGCGGCCTGGCCTAAGGCGCCGGACGCAACCGTCGCGCCGGCATGGTCGCTGCTGATGGCCGGGGTCAGCGCGGCCACCGCTTGGGTGGTGGCCAACGTCATGGTCGCGCGCTTCGGCGACGTGGTCCGCTACACCAAGGCCGACCCGCCCAACATCGCCCGGCGCGAGGAAATCCGCCGCACGGGCGTGGATTTCCTGAATGCGCTGATCGCCCAGCGGGACACGACCCATCCCGAAGAGCCGCATTTCGACCGGATCATCGTTGTGGCCCATTCGCTGGGCACGATCGTGGCCTATGACATCCTGTCAGTCTGCTTCGCCTATAACTGCCGTGGACTGCGCAAGGAGTTAGACGCAGATACAAGGCAGCCGGCCCGCGCCGCGCTCGAAGATGCCGTCCGCCACCGACTGGGTCTCTCGTCACTTGGCGAACTCCCCGAAAAGCTGACACCAGAGCGCTACCAGCAGCTACAGGACGCCGCCCGAGAGGAGCTGAACCAGCTTGGCGCCACCTGGCAGGTCACCGATTTCGTGACCCTCGGCTCGCCGCTGACCCACGCTGAATTCCTGCTTGCCGAAAGCCGCGAAGACCTCGACGCCCGGAAGAAGGAACGCCTGCTGGCGACCTGCCCGCCAACGCTCGAATATGACGGCGAAACCAAACTGTGTCATTTCACCTTCCGCCGTGGCGCCATCGCCGGCATCGGCAAGCTGACCGACGAGGAAAAGGACGACCTTTCCAGCGAGGTCAAGATGCCGCGCTGGCCGCATCATGCCGCGGTCTTCGGCTACACTCGCTGGACCAATATCTATTCGCCGCACAAGGCCGTGGTGACCGGTGACCTAATCTCCGGCCCGCTGGGATCGGTATTCGGGATCGGCAAGGGCGAGGGGCATTTTTGCGGCATCCGCGACATCGCTGTGATGCCGCAACTGGTGCCGGAGACTGGAGCGCGCGACCCGAACCACCGCCGCCGCGTAATGACCCACAATTCCTATTGGAAAATGAAAGGCGGCACGGACATTAGACGCGAAACCGACAAGAAGACCGGCAAACTGGAACCGGCGCATCACATCAGGGAACTGCGGTATGCGCTGGGCCTCGGCCGCAAGTGACGGAGCACGCCAACAAGCCGCGCCTCCTGGCTTGGACGTGGACTGCGTTCCGCATCCGTAGCGATGTCGCAGCGCCTCGATCACGCCGAAGAGTGAGGGCACGAACAGGAGCGACAGTAGGGTGGAATGTTCTCAAAGCGTCGCACCCAACTGACTGAAGTGGTCCGCCTGCTCGCACCACTCCAGGGGGAATGGTTGCATTAGCCGCGCCAAAGTGGCCTCTGGGCCCTGTCGGCCGTCCAGGATGGCCTCGACGATGTCAGGGGCCAGCAGAGTGAGGCGGAGTACGCGCGTCATGTAGGAGGGGGCGATGTTCTCGTGACGGGCGAGTTCATTGATGGTTGTGAAGTCGCCAGTGTCCAACATCCGTTTCCACCGAAACGCTCTGCCCAGCGCCTTTATGAGTGCGTTGTCGGTCGCCGGTTGCGGCGGTGCATCCGCTGGGAGTTGTATTTCCTTTCGCCCGCCGCGCTTTTTCAATCGGAATGGCACATGGACGGTCAGGGTTTCGGGGGAGGCGCGGAGTTGGCTCATGCCGCTACTCCGTTGTCGCCAGACAACATCTCGCGGGCGAGACAGGTTAGCCCGTTGATCCGGAGACGGATGTTCAGGCCCTCCGGGCCAATGTCTATCCGCTCGACCAACAGCGCCAGGATACGGGCCTGCTCGGTCGGGAAGAGCTCATCCCAAAGTGGATCGAGCTGCTGGAGTGCCGTACGAGCCTCGGCCTCGGATACGGCCCCATCCCGCGTCTTTGCAGCTTTCCAAGTCCCCGCGATGATCTCGGGTTGGCGGAACACCTTGCGAAGGTGCTCGATGACCGCGGCCTCGATCTCTCCCGCGGGGACACGACCTATGGGACACGTGCCGGCGCCATGCTTCAGAACGGTTTGGCTCACGTAGTATCGGTAGAGCCTTGCGCCTTTCCGCGTATGGGACGGCGAGAATGCGGCGCCGTCAGGGCCATACAACAGTCCCTTCAGCGGTGCGGGGGTCTCGGCACGGGTTCGGGCCGCACGCTTTCTCGGGCTTTCCTGAAGGATCGCATGGACCTTGTCCCAGGTCGTACGATCGATGATCGCGTCATGCTCGCCGGGATAAACGTTCCCTTTGTAGGCAACTTCGCCGATATAGGTGCGGTTGTTCAGCAAGCGATAGATGAATTTCTTGTCGATCCGGTTGCCCTTTGGCGTGCGAATGCCACGCTTACAAACTTCGCGGGCCAGCTCTGTTCCCGAGCCGATCTCTATGAACCGTTCGAAGATCCAGCGGACGTGTTCGACATGCTCGCCGTCTGGAACAAGCTTGCGGTTCTCAACGCGATAGCCGTAGGGCGTCATGCCCCCCATCCAGATGCCTTTTTTTCGGCTGGCGGCGAATTTGTCTCGAATGCGTTCGGCGGTGACCTCACGTTCAAACTGGGCGAAGCTGAGCAGGATATTTAATGTCAGCCGTCCCATGGATGTCGTGGTGTTGAAGGATTGCGTCACGCTGACAAAGGTCACTCCGGTCCGATCGAAGACCTCTACCAGCTTGGTGAAGTCCGTGAGTGCACGGCTAAGGCGGTCAATCTTGTAGACGACCACGACATCGATCAGCCCGTCCTCGATGTCCTGCAGAAGGCGGTGCAGGGCAGGGCGATCTAAGGTGCCCCCGGAGATACCTCCATCGTCGTAGTGGTCACGAAGAAGGACCCAGCCCTCGGAGCGTTGACTGGCGATGTAAGCCTCGCAGGCTTCGCGCTGTGCGTGGAGGGAGTTGAACTCCTGTTCTAGCCCTTCTTCGGAGGACTTCCGGGTGTAGATCGCGCAACGAAGTTTTCGCGGAGAAGGCTCGATCATGCGCTCCTCCGGCTCTTGAGGCCAAAGAACACCCAGCCGTTCCATCGAGTGCCGGCGATGCCGCGGGCGATGGCGGAGAGGGACTTGTAGGGTCTGCCCTGCCATTCAAACCCGTCGGTGGTGACCGTGACAACGTGCTCGACACCCTGCCATTCGCGCACAAGCCGCGTGCCGACGATGGGTTTGAGGTTCGCGCGGACGCGGCTCTTCTTGCGGTCACCGCCGTCGAGGTCATTACCGATCCGCTCCAGCCGACGGATGGTCTGGGACTTGAGGCCTCCATAGGCCAGCTCCTGGATGCGGTAGGCCAACCGGCTCTCGAGATAGCGGCGATTAAATGCTGGCGGTTCGCTGTCAAACAGGGTGCGCCACTGCGCCTTCAATTCCGGCGTCGGGGTTGTCTTCAGCGCGGCGAGACGCGCAGGGATTGTGTCGGTCATTTTCGGTTCTCCAGTCTAGCCATGCCAGTGCTGCTCGTCGGCGAGGCTTTGTGTAGTCGAACGATCTCTCTTCCCGTTGCGTGTCTCATATTGGTCGCTATTGCGCAGGCGGAGCCGCAGGACGCCCAGCGCCAGCAAGCGGCAGAGCTCATGCAAACGCTCGTGAGGTGCGAGGTGGCCAGGAGAGATAGGGTTAGGACGCTTCATCGGTCGATGCTCCGCACAGGGGAGAAGAGGCGGACAGTCCGTTCCAATCGGAGCCGCTTCGAGAGCTGCTGGATTGAGGTCGCGAAATCTGCGACGGACCGGCGGGATATGCGGTGCCGCAAAATGGAAGTGAGTGGACCAACCGCTCGGCGGGTTTGATACCCGAGATCGTTTTGCATAGGTGCGCACCAGAGTGTGTGCGCACCTGCGAACCCGGGTGCGCACCCAAAAAAAATCGCTGGAACTAGCGAGTTCGCGCGCTTTCGCCCCCCGCATAGGGAAGTGCCACGGAAGGACCCAAAAGGCGGGCTGTGAGGCACTGCGCTCTGGGTGCCATCTCCGGCCCCCATGCTTGAGGCGCATTTTTCCGTGAAAGAGGAAGGCGCAATCGCAGATTGGCAGTCCGCGCAGTCCTTTTCGGAAGTGTTCGCAGATCCAGGCGCATCAGCTTTTTTTCGGAGCGCACCTTCTTCTTTCGCGGCGCTTCTTTTTACGGTCTTGTTCATTTCCCTGTTTCCTCCCCTGTTTATTGGTTGATGGGGCGCAGGGCGGTTAGGCGCCGTTGATAGGGGGTGTGCCGCTCAGCTGCATGGGGTCCGTCTAAAGCCGGGAAGGTGTAAGACGACGAAATGCTTCCTCCGTGGCCGGGGTGACAGTGCCGCATACGGGATATGAGCTCTCGCTGTTCTAGCGCGTGCAACCCTTTGTTGATCGTGGAAACCGAAACGCCCACCTCCTTGGCCAGAAGGGACTGGCTGGGGTAGCATCGGTAGTCCTTGTCGTTTCTGTGATAGGCTAGGCCGATCAGAATGAGCTTTGTCGTCGTGTTGAGATCGGTTTGCTCGAATGCCCATTGCATTGCCGAGTAAGACATATTTGGTCTCCTTTTCAGTGGAAGGGGAGAGACAGGTGAGGGGGGATGAGGCGAAAGCACTCTCAGGTCTGCGTTCGCAGGAGCACGTCGTTCCAATCCAGACCGGAGGGCGCGGCGTCGATCTCCACCTCCCATCCGAGGTCTGCTGCACGCGCTTCCAGTGTGAGGGCGGCGGCGTGTCCTTCCCGGTCTCCGTCGGCTGCTATGATAAGCGTCTTAGGTTCGGGCGGGAGGTTCAGGCTGCTCATTGCCGCTGTGCCTAGTGAGGCCCACGTCATCGCTGCGGGCGGCCTGCAGAACTGAAGATACGACATGGCTGACTCAATGCCCTCGGCAACGACCAGGGTGCCTCCACCGTCCGAGAGTCTGACGTGTCCCCCTTCGGTGGTTCCCAGGCGCGCTTTTTGCAAGCCTTTGCCAATATCTGCTTTCCCATGACCGTCAGGGCGGAGGAATGTCCGGTTGATAGAGAAGCCCGAGCCCCCGTCGATACGTGCGATCATGGCGGGCAGATTGCGACGCAGGGGGCCAAGCCAAAGAGAGGGATGAAATCGCAAGCTGTCCGGATAAGGTCCTTTCAGGCCGCGAGCCACGCGGAGGTAGGTTTCTGCGGGCGTGCCGGTAATCGAGCAGCCTTCGTGCCAAGCCTTCTTTGCATAACGATCGTAAGTGGGTTTCGGGAGGCGGCGTGACGCATTAGACTGTGCCGATGCGGGTTTTGAACGTTGCCAATCGAGCCCGCAGGCAACCGCCAAATCCTTGAAGGCGCAATTGGACTTCTTGCAATGCATCAGGAGACGATAGTCGCCGTCGCTTATCGTAAGCGCGTTGTGAGACTTGTCGGCATCCTGCTGGCAAACAGGGCAAGGGGCAGTGCCGTAACGACCGTACCATTTCCCGCCCAGCGCCTTTGTGATGTCTTGCGCGGTTCTCATGAGCGCACCTCGAAAGATGATCGGTTGAGGGCGACTATGGTCCGAAATACTTTTCTGGCTGAGGTCCGGTAACCCGGGCTGCGACACTCCTGTCTTCGGCCTGTGTCTTCTATCCTGCGACGAGCGTTGCTTCTTAGGCGTACCGTATTGGCGATTGGAACCAAGTGGTCGGTTCGCAGTTGAAGGCTTGCATGCATGGTTTGCTCCTGTGTTTTGACGCAGGAGAAACTTGGCATGTGTCCTTCGAGGGGACGTAGGCGGGCTTAGGCGCGGAAAAAGTGCTGTAACGCCTGAAGTTCCTAAGGTTTTGAAATATAATCTTAGTTGTTCTGCCTGTTGTTCGTGGCTTCAAGAAGGGAAGGGTTGCCGTTAGACGAAACACAGAGTGTTCTTTTTGTTCGGGTCGTATATGAAATTCCAATGCCTAAGCACGCCTTGACACTGGTTTGGTGCATTGCGCTGGGCGATTCTATGGGGGCTATTCAGATCTTCTTGCCGCTTCTTCTTCACCGGCGACCTACCGGCGCAGTCCTCGTGAACCGTGCCGGGTGTGCCAGAGGCTTTGATTCCTGAGCAGGGGAAAGCGACGATTAGCAAGACAGCAAACAGGCGTTCTCCTGCGGTCTGCGCGCTTTTGGTGCCGCTGGTGGTGAGCAGCTTTGGCCAGCTCAATTTCCATTGACAGGTGATCATGTCGGTCTCCGTAAAGAGCGACTGATCGGCGCACGTGTTGAATGAGGGGGACATGAACGCTTAGGCCAACTCATCACGGACCGCCAAATCGGTTCTCAGTAGGCTTTCGACAATCTCGCCCGCCTTGCCGGCGGCTTTTTCTGTTCAAAGGCGTTGACCAGCTTGACGGTCTAGAAAAAGCGGACTTATTTGCGATGGTGCTCAATGGTTTGCACGCCGGTGGCGGTGGCGATAAGGCTTTTGCTCGTTCCCGACCTTCCGATCAGGACAATACTGTGTACAGTCGAGGAAGTCGAAGCGGTGCAGCAGTGTTCGAATTTCGGGGCGGGGGCAGTAGACGAACTTCGCTCAGCCAGTGAGAGTAAGAAATAATTCACCGCTCTGTTACACGCGGTGAATTATGTAGCCCGGCTGAAATCAATGGGGCATAAGCTTAGAGCGCAAAAGAACTCTAGTTTCTTTCAGCAGGTCCTGGTCAATTGGAGACCCGGTGCCGCTCAAGTGTTTGGCGGCTCCCCCCCGCCTAATTACGTCCACGCCGCGATTGGCAAGCGCAAATGTGTTTTCGGACGGCCAGCGGCTTGCAATCTCGAAAAGGCTTTCAACGACCTCGGTCAGTGTACCACTTAAAGCTTGCGCCCGCTGCCTGTCCCCTTGTCGAACGGCCCGCTCGATCTGCCGCAGTTCGGGGGCAAGGCCGTTCGCGGTGCTAAGCAGCCACCCGTCGTAGGGCCCCTCCGGCGCGATCCAACGGGCATAGTCACCTTCGGCGCCGCGTAGCATGGTCACTTCTGACGCCCGCAGACTTTCGGAAATGATTGCGTCGGTTCCGCTGGTGTCCTTGAAGAAGGCGATGCGGCCGCTTTCCACTAGCTTGTCAAAGCTTTCGGCTGACAGGGTGCATCCGGTGACCTGCGGCAGTTGGTAGACTGCCAGTGGCAGCTCGGTGGCCTCCATTACACGCTCAAAGTGCGAGAGGATGCGCTCCTGGGTCGCCGCCGGATCGACCGGCGGGCAGATGGTCAACGCGACGACCTCGCCTGACAATGGGCGCTTGCCGATCTGGCCCTCAATCCAGCGCGCCCGCGCCACCACCGCCTCGGTGTTCGGCTCAAGCACGCCGAGCATCAGCTTTTGCCCGCGCGGCATGTCTTCAGAGCGTAGAAGATCGAGCCAGTCGGCAAGCAACGCCTGCGGCATGGACCAGCCGTCGCCAGTGGTGCCGGCGATCAGCAATTGACGGACGTGCGGCGCGATCTGGGCGATGTGATCCGCGGCACACTCTGGGTCGAGGCGCGAGGGCGCGTTGGCTTGATAGTGGGTGAGTATGGGAACCCAGAGCGGATCTGCTATCGGCTTCTCTTGCGGCGTCGAGACGTTAGCCATCATAGGCGTGTGCTCCCCGGTTGGATTTTTCGATTTGGCGTGGGCTGCGCACCTTCTGCCAAGCGGCGATGCCGGCCAGGAGCGCGATGCCTGCCAGGTCGGTTTCCCAGCTACCTAGCAAAAGCAGCACTGCTGAGACCGCCAGCAGTCCCCTCTGGATCACGGTCAGCGCGCCGATCAGCCAGCCCTGGACGCAGGCGGCGAGCGAAACGATGCCGATAATGGCGGTCGCCGCGGCCAGCACGATTTGAAGCGGATCACCGATCATCAGCAGCGCCGGATTGGCCACGATCACGAAGGGAGTGAGGTAGGCCGCGGCGCCGAGACGCATCGCCGTGAAGCCTGTCGCCTGTAGTGACGTGCCACCGGCAATGCTGGCCGCGGCATAGGCGGCGACCGCGATCGGCGGGGTGATTGCTGACAGGATCGCGTAGTAGAACACGAAGAAATGCGCGGCCAACGGTTGCACCCCCAGTTTGATCAGCGCTGGCGCCGCAAAAATTGCCACGATGGTATAGGCTGCCGCGGTAGGCAGGCCCATGCCCATGATGATGCAGCTGATCATGACCAGGATCAGGGTGATAGTTAGCTCTCCGCCGCTGATCGACAGCAGCAGCGAGGTAAACCGTAGACCGAGCCCGGTCAGTTCGATGGTGCTGATGATGAGACCGGCGATGAACAGGGCGGCGGCGATCGGGGCGATGGTACGTCCGCCGAATTCCAGCGCATCTGAGATATCCCGTAGGGACATCCGGGTACGCGCCCGTAGCTGCGCCAGAACAAAGGTGGTCAGCATCGCCCAATAGGCGGCGTTGAAGGGCGAATGCCGCTCCAGCAGCAGATAGATGATGACGGCCAGCGGCAGAAGCATATGAATGTAGTCCAGTACCTCCTCGCGGGCACGCTGCACCAAAGACGGCTCCATCGTAGCCAGTCCCATACGCAGGGCTTCGAGATGGACCATCAGGAAGACCGCAAAGAGATAGAGTATTGCCGGGATCAGCGCCGCTGACAGAACACCAACGTAAGGCGTCGAAGTGAAATCGGCGATCAGAAATGCGGCCGATCCCATGATGGGTGGAACCAGCTGGCCGCTGGAGGAGGCCACGGCCTCGACTGCGGCGGCAAAGCGCGGGTTGAAGCCGTTGCGGATCATCAGCGGGATGGTGAAACTGCCGGTGGCATAAACATTGGCCACCGCCGAGCCCGAGAGTGAGCCGAAGAGGCCGGAGGAGATCACTGCTGCCTTGCCGGGCCCGCCACGCATCTTGCCGGTCAGCAGGGCGGAAAGATGCATGAACAACTCGCCACCGCGCGCCTTGTCGAGTACCGCGCCGAACATCACGAACATCAGCACGTATGTTGCCGACAGCCCGGTGATTGAACCGTAGAGCCCGGCGGTGGTCAGGAAGCTGTGGTCGAGGAACCGCTCGGGCGTGATTGCGGGCTGTTGCAGCACGCCGGGGAAGTAAGGGCCGAAGAAAGCATGCAGGACAAAAACCGCCAGCATGATCGGCAGCGTCCAGCCGAGCGCCCGGCGGCAGGCTTCGACGACGAGAACCAGCATGAGAATGCCCATGGCCCAGTCCAGCGGCTCGAGCGCGGTGATGTAGGGATAACGATCCTGCAGCCTGTCATGCTCGAGGTGGATGTAGGCGGCAGGCAGGATTGCCAGAAACGCCAACCCGAAGTCGAGCCAGGGAATGCGGCCATCCTCGCGCCCTAGAAAGGCGTTGTAGGCCAGGAATATCAGGGCCACGTACATCGACACGTGGGACGAGCGGAACAGCATGACGCTCGGCGCGCCGAACTGGACTGCATAAAGATGGTAGGCGACGACGCAGAGCGCGAAAACCTTCAGGACAAGTCGTTGATTTCCAACGCCATCGCGTTGTCCGGTCACTTGGACGGTCATTTATGTTCCTCCCAGATGGTATCCGTGTCCTCACTCACGGATGGTCGGGCCCCGCCGCTTGGCGGAGCCCAGCGCAATTATTCGATCGCGCCGATTTCGCGGTAGAACCGTTCCGCGCCCGGATGCAGAGGGATCTGCACACCTTTGGAGCCTGCCTGCGGGTCGAGGTTGCCATAGGAGGCATGCCCGGCCACGAGGTCTTCCTTCTTCTCGAAGAGCAGCTTGGTCATTTGATAGACGGTCTCTTCGGGCGTGTCGGCATTGGTGAAGAAGACGACGCTTTGCAGCGTGGTCGGCAGATCCGCATCCTGGCCTTCGTAGGTGCCTGCCGGGATCACGGCCGGTGTATAGCCGTAGGTCTCCTTAAGGTACTGGATGGCCGCCTCGTCTTGGGGCAGCAGCGTGATGTTCTCGTCCGAGGCAAACTCGGCAAACAGCGGCTGGCCCAGCAGTTCGTCGTTCATGAATGCGTCGATATGACCGTCGCGCACCCGGTCGATGGCTTCACGGTAGGGGCTGTGGGTGATCGCGCCGCCGAATTCCTCGATCTTGTGGTAAGACGCACCATGTGCCTCGAGCACTCGGCTGGCCGCCAGTTCGCCGCCGGTGCCGCGCGGGCCCGTGTCGATCTTGATGGGGATCTGCTTCTCGGCGATCTCACTCAGGCTCGAAATGCCCACGTCATCCTTGACGAAGGGGTGGATATAAGCGGTGATTTCGAGGTTCGCGATGGCGCGCAGGTTCTCCATCTTGTTGTCATAGGGGTCCTTGCCTTCGGAGGCGGCGAAGAGGTTGGTCGAATAGGACAGCCCAAACTGCGTGCTGCCGCCCGAGACCGCGATCGGGTTCGCGACGCCGCCGCCTGGAACGGTGTTGTAACGCAGTCCTTCGATTTCTTTCTGATAGGTTTCGAATAAGGTGGTCATCAGCACGAACCAGCCGCCGCCGATGGAACCTACCGACACAGTTACATCTTTTTGTTCCACTGCCTGCGCAGGCATGACGCTGGACAGTAGCGCGACCGTCGACGCGACGGCGAGACCGGATTTGATGATGTCTTTCATGATTTCTCCTCCCAAGGTTGATTGATTAAGCCGCGGCCGTTCGGGCAGGCGGCACATAGGAAGCGCCCGGGATTGCCGGGTAGGCTTCGAGCATGGCTTCGTCGATTTCCAAGCCCAATCCCGGAAGGTCGTTGGGTTCGATGAACCCTTTCTCTACCTTCAGGGGGTTCGTTGCGAGATCGTCGCGCCACGGGTTCCTGGCCGAAATATCGGCCTCGTAGATCAACCCGTTAGAGATCGCGCAAAGCAGGTGAACGTTGGCGGCCGTGCCGATCACGCTTTGACTGGTGTGTGGTGCGACTTGCAGGTGCCAGGCGGCGCCCATGTCCGCGATCTTCTTGGTCTCGGTCAGACCGCCAGCCTTGGCGCTGTCGGGTTGCAAGATAGTGATCGCACGGCGCTCCAGCAGGTCGCGGAAGGCATGTTTGGTGAAGTGGTTCTCGCCAGCCGCGATTGGCACCTGCGTCGCCTGGCGGAGCTCGGCATAGGCGTGCAGATCATCCGGCGCGAAAGGTTCCTCAAGCCAGAGCACTTGGCCGTCCTCGCAAAACCGGGTGACCGCCGCGATATCGCTCTGGGTATAGCGGGTGGCGGCATCGACCGCGATGTCCAGCGTGTCGCCGAAGACCTTGCGGATATGGCGCACCTTTGAAGAATCGGGTCCGATGCCTTGACCGATCCGCAGCTTTACGGCGGTATAGCCTTGATCAACGAGTTTGCCGATTTCGCGCTCGAGGTCGGTATCGGGCTGCCAGCCCAGTCCCATGCCCCCGGCATAGGCCCGCAGTCGCTTTTTCGAGCCGCCCATCAGCTTGTAGACCGGCAAGCCCAGAAGCTTGCCGCGTAGGTCCCAGAGCGCGATGTCAACACCGCTCATGGCGATGACGCTGCCGGCGCCCAGTCCGTGGGTCACAATTTGATGGCGATAGACCGCCTGCCAACAGCCTTCCACGTCATGCGAGTCGCGCCCGACCAGCTGTGGCGCGATGGAATGGTTGATAACCTCGGCGATGGCCGTGGGGTTCAGCCCCATATGCGCTTCGCCGTAGCCCACCGTGCCGTCGCTGGCCACCACGCGCACCAGCACGAGGTCACGCTTGACCATGTTGCCGACGCCCTGGGTCACCGCCACGCCGTCAAATTGGCATGAATGCACCGTTGCGTAGATCTGTTCGATTGTCGCCATGTTCTCCTCCCTCAATGGCTGGTCCGGGGCTTATCTGCCGGTGAAGGCGGGGGGGCGCTTTTCGAGGAAATGCGCCACGCCCTCCTTGAAGTCCTCGCTCCGGATCGAGGCGACCATTTCGCGGTTGGCCCGGGTCGTGGCTTCGGCCAGGGTTTCGAAGGGCGCCTCCCAAACCTGGCGCTTCATCACCCGCAGCGAGCGGGGCGAAACCTCTTCGGCCAGCCCCCGTGCATACTCCGCGACCGCTTCGGCAAAGCCCTCGGAGGGCAGCACCCGGTGCACCAGCGACATCGCCAGCGCCTCCTGCGCGCTCACCTTGCGCGAGGAAAACAGCATCTCGGTGGCATGGGCTTGGCCCACCACACGCGGCAGTATCCAAGAGATTCCATGCTCGGCCACCAGCCCGCGCCCGGCGAAGGCTGTGACGAACTTGGCGTTCTCCGAGGCGATGCGAATGTCGGAGTAAAGCGCGAAGATCAGCCCGAGCCCGGCTGCCGCGCCGTTGATCGCGGCGATGATCGGCGTGTCGAAGCCGGGAAAATAGCCGTAGCGCGACTGGTAGTCCGGGCGGGTCGACATGCGGTAGGGCCGGGTCATCGCCGGATCGTCGATGTCCTCTGGCGGCAGGCCCTCGAGCTCTTCCATGTCCATGCCGGCACAGAAGGCGCGGCCCTCGCCGGTCAGCACGATGATCCGCACCGAGCTGTCTGCATCGAGCGAGCGCATCGCGTCGAAAAGCTCGTGCTCCATGCGCCGGGTGACGGCGTTCATCCGGTCTGGCCGGGCCAAGGTGACGGTCGCCACATGGCCGGTCTGCGAGACCGCGAGCGTCCTGAAATCGTAACGTGAGCCGTCCATGCTCAGACCTCCTTGTACTGTACCGATTTGAGTTCCTGGAATTCCTCGAGCCCGTAGGGTCCGTTCTCCCGGCCGATGCCGGACTGGCCGAAGCCGCCGAAGGGCGCCCTGAGGTTGAAGGGCGCGCCGTTCAGGTCGATCTGCCCGGCCCGAATGCCGCGGGCGGCGTCCTCGGCCGCGGCGTCATCCGCGGCCCAGACCGCGGCCGCCAGCCCGTAAGCGGTGTCATTGGCAATGCGCAGGGCATCCTCGGTCCCGCGGTGCACCAGCACCGAGAGCACCGGGCCGAAGACCTCCTCTCGGGCGGTCTCGGCATCCTCCGGCACCGGGCCGAAGACCACCGGCGTCACGAAGAACCCGGGCCGGTCACCGGCGTCCTCGCCGCGCGCGATCACCGGCACACCCGCCGCCTCGGCCCGGGCGATCATCGCCGAGACACGCGTCTTCTGCTCGGCGGAGGCCAACGGTCCGAGCCGCGTTGCCGGATCGTCGGGCGCGCCGAGGGTGAATTTCGACAGCCCCGTCCGGAGCAATTCAGCCACCTCGTCGAGCCGCGCCTCAGGCACGATCAGCCGGGTCATCGCGTTGCAGGTTTGGCCGGAGTTGAGCAGGCAGGAGCCGAGCGTCGCCTTGACCGCCGCCGCCAGGTCCGCGCCTTCGAGCACCACGGCGGCGGATTTCCCGCCAAGCTCCAGCGAGACCCGCTTGACGCCTTCCGCCGCCAGTGCCGCCACGCGCTTGCCCGCCGCGGTCGATCCGGTGAAGGACACCGCGGCAATCGCCGGGTGTCGCACCAGCGCTTCGCCCACCTCGGGGCCGGTGCCGGTTACGAGGTTGAAGACACCCGCCGGAAGCCCGGCTTCTTCGGCCGCCTCCGCCAGAGCAAAGGCGCTGAGCGGCGCCACTTCCGAGGGTTTCAGCACCATTGTGGCCCCGGCGGCCAGCGCTGCGGCCACCTTCGAGGTGACCTGGTGCAACGGGTAGTTCCAGGGCGTGATGCAGGCGACCGGCCCAACCGGTTCGCGGTACACCCGCGAGTTGCCGATGACCTCCGGGACCTGCGGCTCAGCCGCCAACGCGGCATAGAATTTCCACGCCGCCAGCGGGCCGCCGACCTGGATCATACCGGTCAGCTTGCGGGGCATCCCGGTCTCGCGCGAGATCAACTCAACCAGCGCCTCGTGACGCGCCTTCAGCGCCTCGCGCAGGCGGGTGATATGGGCGGCGCGCTCGGCCGGGGGCAGGGCGGCCCAGGCGGGAAAGGCGCGCGCGGCGGCCTCGGCGGCGCGGTCGGCCATAGCGGCATCGGCCAGCGGCACTGTGGCAAAGGTTTCACCGGTGCCGGCATCGGTTACCTCGGCCAGGGGAACGTCCCCGGCCGCGACCCATGCGCCGTCGATGTAAAGGTCGGTTTTCTCGATCATTGCGTCTTTCCTGTCAGTTCTTTCCTGGTGCGCCGGGCCAGAAAGGCCTCCTGGGCCGCCTGAGGCTCGCCGCTGGCGTAGCATTCCATTTGCAGCCCGACAGCCGCGTCGCAGGCGGCGTCGAACCCAGGCTGGGTGAGGGAGCGGAAGCGCGCCTTCGACACGCGCATCGCGGTGCGGGGCAGGGCGGCCATGGCCTCGGCGCGCGCGAGCGCGGTCTCGAGCACCGCCTCGGGGGCGACCAGCTCGTTGATCAGCGTCAGGCGATGTGCCTCGGTGCCGGTGATCAGATCGCCTGCCAGCGACAGCTGTGTATTGACCGAGAGGCCTACGTGCAGCGTCATGAGATAGGAGCCGACGATGCTCGCCAGACCGGCCTTGAGCTCCGGCTGACCGATACGGATGCCGGCATGGCCGATCCGCAGATCGGCACAGAGCGCTAACTGAAACCCGGCGCCGGCCGCCACACCGTTCAGCGCCGCGACACAGCCCTTGTCGAGGTCGCGCACCGCCTGGTACATCGCGCGCTGATGCGACAGCCAGCGCGGCAGATCCACATGGGCGACGGCCCGGCTCTCCTCAAGGTCCTGCCCGGCGCAGAAGGCCCGATCGCCGGCCCCGGTCAGCACGATTGCGCCGACCTGCGGATCGTCATTGGCAGCCCGGAGGGCGGCGATCAGCCCGTCGCGCAGCGCGCCGTTGACCGCGTTCATCCGCTCGGGCCGGCTCAGCGTGATGACCTCCACCGCGCCATGACGCTCACTCACGACGCTCATGCCAGACCCTCCGGTTGCGCCGGCACCACCAGCGCGTCGAGCGCGACGGCCCCTTGCCCCTCGGGTTTGACGAGCAGCGGGTTCACATCGACGCTCTCGATCCAGGGGTTGGCCTCCATCAGTCCGGAGAGGCCGACCACGGCCTGGCAGACCGCCACTACATCCATCGGCGGCGCGCCGCGCGCGCCCTGAAGGATTGGCCAGATGCGCAGCTCCTGCAGGGCGCGGCGGGCGGCGGCCGCGTCGACCGGGGCGGCCAGGGTGGCGACATCCTTCAGCACCTCGACAAAGACGCCGCCGTCGCCCACCACCACCATCGGTCCGAGCACGGGGTCGCGGCGCGCGCCGACCATCAGCTCGCGGCTGCCGCGCTCCATGCGGGCGACGAGGGCCTTGAAGGGCAGGCCGAGACTGGTGAGGCCATCGCCAAGCGCAGTGACTGCCGCCTGCACCGCGTCGCTGTCAGTGAGTCCCAGATGCACCAGCCCGTGATCGCTCTTGTGCGCCACTTCCGCCGCGCAGCCCTTGAGGACCACCGGCCCGCCGATCTCATCAAAGGCGGCCAGCACCTGCTCCGGCGTCACGCAGACCCGATGCTCGACGCAGCGGATCCCTGCCGCGGCTAGAACCGACAGGCTCTTGGCCTCGTCAAGCGGGCCGGACCGGGGGGGCAGCGTCGGGGCGGTCCCGGCGACAATCGGCAATGGCTCAGGTCGGGCGGCGGCCGCCGCAATGGCGCGCACCACGTCGAGATCCTCGTCATAGGTGGGGATGCCCCTGGCGCGAAAGACCGCGCGGACTTCGGCCTGCGGGCCGGCCATGACCACCGGCTTGCCGGAGGCTGCTGCGGCCGCCGCGCTTGCCTCCGCCAGCGCTGGGACGTCATAGCCGTCGCCCGCGACCGGGATCGAGACCTGCAGCACGTCGATGTTGGGGTCGGCTGCGATCGCGGTGAGCGCGCGGCCGAACATGGCATTGTCGCCGAGCAGCCCGGCGGTCAGGTCCACCGGGTTTCCCACGGTGCCGAAGCTGGGCAGGATATCGTGCAGCGCACGGCGGGTCTCCTCGGCGAAATCCGGTAGTTCAAGCCCGGCGGCGGCGGCGTGATCGGCGATCATCACCCCCACGGCGCCGCTGTGGCTGAGCGCCGCGATGCGGCCGCGGCCCACGTCCCGCGCTCCGAGCAGCAGCGGCACCGGGCGCAGCCAGTCGCGCAGGCTGGTCGCGCGCTGATAGCCGTGGCGGTCGAAGAAGGCCGAAACCGACCTGTCCTCGGTGGCGAGCGCGCCGGTGTGCGAAGCGGCGGCGGCCGCGCCCTTGGCGCTGGTGCCCGGCTTGAGCACCCGCAGCGTCACTCCGCGTTCGCGCGCCATGCCACCGGCGCGGATCAGCGTCTCGCGGTCGCGGATCGCTTCGAGATAGAGCAACACGACGCGGATCTCGTCATCTTCGAGCACCCGGGTCAGCAGCTCCGGCGCCGAGAGGTCGGCATCATTGCCCGTCGCCATCAGGTAGCGCACGCCGATCCCGGTCTCGCGTAGCAGGGCAAAGGGCATCACGCTGGCGGCGCCGCTCTGGCTGATGACCGCGACCGGCCCGTCCTGCGGCGCGACCGAGGTGAACATGGTCGAGAAGTTGGCCACTGCGCCGGTGGCGAAATTCGCGATCCCCTGGGCATTTGGCCCGATGATGCGCATGCCAGTGGCTTCGGCAATCCGGGTCAGCTCCTTCTGCGCGCTGGCCCCTGCCTCGCCGGTTTCCGCATAGCCGGAGGTCATGACGATTGCGGCGGCGGTGCCTATCTCGGCCAGCTCCGCGACCGCTCTCGCCGCCAGCTTGGCAGGCAGGCAGACAACGCCGAGGTCGGGCGCGGCGGGAAGATCGGCTACACTGGCATAGGCGCTCAAGCCCTGAATCTGCGACCGCTTCGGGTTGACTGGGAAGATCGTGCCGTCGAAGCCGAATTCCAGCATATATCGAATGGCACGCCCGCCGACCTTGTCGGGATCGTCGCTGGCGCCCAATATGGCCACGCTCCGTGGGTTAAGGACCGGATCGTGGTCGGCAAGTACTTGCAGCATGTTTCCTCCCCTTGTTGCTATCCCCAAGGTGACAGCATTGCTTGAATTCCGGAATTTGGATTTCGGAAATATGAGATATTCGTTATTCGGATGAGTCTGAGAAGTTTATAGGGGCGCCGGTGGTCGCGCCCTTTGGCAGCGGGCCGACATTGCGCTGATAGAGCGCGAGCCACCCTTTGGGCTCTGCCTGGCGCAGCTTCGGCGCTTCGGAAATGCGCCGGGCGATCACATCCGGCGCCAGATCGAGATCAATGCGCCGTGCGCCGAGATCGAGCGAAATCCTATCGCCATCCCGCACTGCGGCGAGGGGGCCGAGGTCTGAGGCTTCCGGGCAGACCTGTCCGACAACCAGCCCGTGGTTCAACCCCGAGAGTTGGCCATCGGTCACCACGCAGACCTGTGAGGCTAAGCCCGATCCGCTGAGCGCCGCGACAAACCAGGAGGCCGAAGCGACGCCCGGCCCGCCGCGCGCGCCGAGCCCGCGCAGGACGACAACGGAGCCGGGGGCGATCTCATTGCCAGTTAGGGCGTCGAGCGCCTCCTCCTGCGATGAGAACACCTGCGCCGGGCCGCAGAACCGCTCGGGCGCGCTGCCGTCCCCGGATTTCAGGATGGCGCCCTCAGGCGCAAGCGTACCCCTTAGGACCATGACCGACGGGCCGTGGCGGAACGGGCTGTCGAGGCTGCCCAGCGCTGGATGGGGCGGCGCGCTCGGGGCCGCCTGCATCTCGTCTGTCAGACATTGCCCGCTCGCGCCCAGGCAACTCAAGTCTAGCAGGGGCGCCAGCGCCTGCATCACCGCGCGGGTGCCTCCGGCGGCCTCGAGGTCTTCGATCCGATGCGGACCGCAGGGCTTTACCCCGGCCAGCTGCGGCACGCGCTCGCCCAGCTCCGAGATCATCTCGTAGAGGTCGAGTTCAAGCCCGGCCTCAGCCGCTACCGCCGCCAGATGGCGCAATACGTTGACCGATCCCGAGACCGCCAATGACACCGCAAGCGCGTTACGGAATGCGCCGCGGCTCAGGATGGAGGAGGGCCGCAAATCCTCTGCGATCATCTCGACGATGCGGCGGCCGGCGCTCTGGGTGTTGTGCCGCAGCGCCTCGCTGGCCGCCGCCACGGGAGTGGTGCCTGGCAGGGCGAGGCCCAGCGCCTCGGCCATGATATGCATGCTGTTGGCCGTACCCATGCCAGCACAGACGCCGGGCCCGGTGATCGCGCGGTCGGTCATGGCGGTCAGCGTCGCCAGCGTGATCTTGCCGGACAGATATTCGCCGACGCCTTCAAAGACATCTTCGATGTCGAGTGCCGTGCCGTCGATATGGCCGCTCCGTTGGTAGCCGCAGGCGAGGATCAGCGCCGGAATGTCGAGACGTGCCATCGCCATCATCTGCGCCGGTGCGGTTTTATCGCAGGAGGCGAGGCAAATCATGCCGTCGAGCTGCGCGCCCTCGACGCTGACCTCGATGTCATGGGCGACGAGTTCCCGCGCCGGCATCAGGTAGCGCCCGCCGCGGGCAGCGCCGGTGACGAAATCCGAGGGTGCAGTGGTCCTGATCTCGAAGGGCACGCCGCCGGCGGCGCGGATCGCTGCCTTCAACTCAGCTACGATTCCGTCGAGATGTGCAAAGCAGATCGACAGCTCCGACGAGGTGTTGACGATCGCCACCTTAGGCTTTTCCAGGTCCTCTGGAGGGATGCCTAGGGCGCGCCATTGCGCCCGCCTGACGGCCCAGCGCGTGCTGCCCGGGTCGAAATTGCTGCGGAGTGTTTTTTTGGTAGTGTCAGTCATGTCTCAGCCCAAAAAAGCTTGGTCAGCGGTTAGCCGCGCCTGCAGTTTGTCGATCGCAATGGCGCCCACCGCGGCGATGCCGTCGTCGATGGCAATCGCTGCGGCGAGGCCCGCCGCTTGGCCCATCGCCATGCAGGTCGCGCCCACCCGTAGCGAGGCATGGGCATCATGCTCGGCCGACACGCAGCGCCCGGCGATCAGAAGGTTGCCGGGGCCGCGTTCCGGCACCAGGCAGCCGAACGGCACCTGGTAGTAGGAGCCGGGCTCGAGCCAGACCCAGCGGGTCTTGCGATCGGCGCCGTGATCCTCCACCGGCCAGGCGGAACAGGCGATGGCGGTGTCGCTCTTGGCACCGCGCAGCACTTCATCTGCGGTCAGCACGTGCCGACCGCAGATGCGGCGGCTTTCGCGAATCCCAGCCAGGCTGCCGGCGTCGGCGACGAAGGCCTTTTCGAACCCAGGCACGAAGCGGCGGAATGCGGACTCGTACAGCTTGACCTGACGGCGCCCTTCGATCTCAGTGGCCGTCATCTCCTCGGCGGACAGCGGATCGGGCGAGCGGGCTCCATGTTCCAGCCGAGTGACATTGGCGTGCACCATCCCATCGCGCAGCGAGAACAGACCGCCAGCGGTCCGGGGCAGATCCATTCCTTCGGCGACCGCAAGCTCCAGCCGCGCGCGCAGCGCGGCGCGGTCCAGCGTGTCGAGGGTGCCAGGGGCCACCCCGCCGAACCGGAACATGGCCGAAGGCATCTGCAGGTGCTCAAGATCGCACTCCCAGGGAACTCCGGCCAGCGCCGCGACTTCGCCATCGCCGGTGCAGTCGATAATCTGTCGGCAGCGCACCGCGAAAAGCTGGGATCGAAAGCCGAGGACAAGGCCGGTGATGCGGTTCTCTTTCTGGTCCAGGTCAATGCAGCGGGTGTGCATCAAGGTCTCGACACCGGCTTCATGTATCATTTCGTCAAGCACGCAGCGCATCGCAAAGGGGTCGTAGATCGTCGTCGCGGTTTGCAGCCAGCACTCCGGACCGCGTGCTTCACCACGTGCCATGAGCCTGTTTACCAGTTCCTCGATCAGACCGCCGACGATGCGCCGGGGTGTCCCATTCTCAAGCACGTATTCGCCGCAAATGGAGCCGACCGTCACCGCGGTCATGGTTCCGCCCAGAAATCCCTGGGCTTCGACGAGCAGAACGCGTGCTCCTGCGCGGCCTGCAGCGATCGCCGCTCCGACGCCCGCAAGCCCGCCGCCGACGACCACAATATCCACCTCACGCCAAACGGGAACTTCGCGCGCAGGTAGGACGATTTCATCTATGTGAATTTTTGACATGCAGTCAGGTTAGAAGCCCGGTAAGGTATCAGAAAGTCGGTCAGAGTAGATATCAGGTATCCAAATTTCGGATGACTAAGGATGAATGATCTCCGCGCCTTGCGCGTTTTTTCCGAAATCTGCCGACTGGGCAGCTTCTCGAAAGCCGCGGTTGCTCTGGGCATGGCACAGCCGAGCATCAGCCGAATTGTTCGTGAACTCGAAGAGGCTGTCGGATCGCCGCTGTTCCTGCGAACCGGTCGGGGGGTAGTACCCAGCGAAGTTGGCGAGGTAGCATTCGAACGGGCAGAACGCTTACTGCTCGAGGCAGATCAGATGATGGTCGACCTAAGGAATGCTTCAGACAACCCATCAGGCAAGGTAATCGTCGGCTTGCTGCCCTCGGTCGCCCAGCATGTGGCAGCGGATCTCACCAAACATGTGATAAATCACGCGCCCGAGATTTTTCTGTCCTTTCGTGTCGGATCCAGCGATCAGGTAGATCGCTGGGTGTCCGAAGGCCGTGTCGATATCGGGCTGCTTGGTTTTTACAAGGGATCCGACGAGGGGGGGGAAACGGTTCTGTTTCGCTCCGAGCTACTTCTCATCGGGTCTGCGCGGCATCGCTGTTTGCCCGAGGTGGTAAACATGCAGCAGCTGTCAGAGTATCCGTTGGTGATCGCGCCTGAGCCCAACGGACTGAGATTGCTTTTGCGCGATGCGGCCAGATCAGTCGGCAGCACCCTCAATGTAGTGGTGGAAGCTGAAGCCATCGAGCTGCAGAAGACTATCATCCAGGAATGCCTGTACTTCTCGGTGGTCGCTCGAACCGCAGTCGAGGATGAACTGCGTTCAGGTATTTTTCATTCTGCACGCATAGAAAGCCCACAACTCCTTCGTTCAGTCGCACTTACGACCACCCAGCAGCGTCCCACCAGCCGGGCCGCGCGCTTAGTTACTGATGTTCTCATCGAAAAGTTTCGGCGGTCCAGGTAGTGAAGGTGATTCACAAATTTGCAGTTCGGCTTCAACGAGAGCGTAGACGGAAGCGGCTTTGTTGCCAAAAAGACGGCTGGGAATTCACTACGTGAATACAGTATGATAGCTGAAACAGCATAAGAAGTTGGGTCCCTAGGTAGTACAAAACTAGGAACTGGCCTTCGTACAACACAGCACTAAGGCAGCGCGGATCACTTTCGGTTTGAATTGATCCTGAGATGGTCTGGGTGCCACCGCAGAGCGACAAGCGGCGCCGACAACAGTAATTCAGCGACGCTGCGATTCAGACCTGCCTGACCTTGTAGGTGTTGTTCGGCAGGCCGCTGCGACAGGCGACCGGGTTTGTCGAAAGTCTGCTGCGGCTCGTTGGACGGGATTGGGTCGTGCCCGATTTCAGCACAGTTTGCCGCCGTCAGAAGACACTGAACGTGAGCCTGCCGTATCGCGGTGGAACCGGCCCGCTGAATCTTCTTATCGATAACACCGGCATCAAGGCCGAGGGTGAAGGGGAGTGGAACGCCCGCAAGCATGGTGGCCCCAAACGCCGGATTTGGCGAGAAATTCATATGCGGATCGACGAAGTAACGCTAGAAGTTCGGGCGGTCGAGATCACCACCAGCAATGTTGGTGATGCGCCGATGCTGCCGGAACTGCTCGTCTAAATCCCGTCTGATCAGGACATCGGATCAGTGACCGCCAACGGAGCTTATGGCACGCGCAAATGTCACGACGCGATTGCTGCCCGTGGTGCCGACGCCGTCATTCCGCCTCGCAAGAACGCAAAACCCTGGAAGCCCACAAGCGCCGGGGCCACCGCCCGAAAATAAGCGGTCAACGCGTCGCGATACCTGGGCCGTGCCCTGTGGCGGCGATGGAGCGGATACCACCGCAGAAGCCGTGTTGAGAGCAAGGTGAACTGTGTGACACTTCTTGGGCAGTTACTCACGGCACGCGACTTCGACAGACAAGTTGCGGAAATCCAAATCCGCGTCGCCGCGCAAAATCGCTACACCGCTCTGGGCACACCAGTCACAGAGCCCGTAGGATAAGTCCGCCCGGGGAAAGCGGAAGCCTGCCTATCAACAGATTTGCGCAACAAAGGCGCTTTGAATGCGATCCAAAGGAAAATGAAACGCGCATCATCGTCCTCGCCGCAAGCTTCTGCACGGCCGATCCAACTGATGGCGCGATGGGCGCGCAGTCCCATGGTTTCGGGGAAGCCTTCGCGAATAGCGCGTTGTTTTGCTTTCAAGGCTGCATGCTCAAGACCGTTGTTCATAACTCATTCCTGTTCGATATCGTCATGGCAGAGCGTCGAAATCCGACCTCTGGTGGCCCGCAATCAATTCGCGCAAGCCCGCAGGCGCCAACACGTCCACCTTGTCGCCCCATTGATAAAGGTGCCATGCCATTTCCAGCCAGCCCGCCGCCTTGAACCTGACGATCAGGCTGCCATCGTCCTGAGGCTCGACAACTTGGGTCGGGTGAAAACGGAATTCGGCGGCACGCTCAGCGGCTTCCGTCGAGAAGCGCCACACGACTTCGCTATATTGTTCAGGGTCTTGATAGACACCAAACGCCTGAGCGGCATAGGTCTCTAGGGAGAAACCCGAGGCCAGCTGAAAGCTCTCGTTCAGAACCTCCGCCTCATAAATCCGATCCATGCGGAAGTTCAGGATGTCTTCTCCACGCGCGGGTTGGCGTGCGACGAGATAACTGCGGTGCCCCAGCAGCATGCCATGCGGTTCGATCACGCGCGGCGCAGCACCCTGAGCGCCATAGCAGACGCGCAGCCGGAACGGACCGCGCAGCGCTTCGATGACAGCATCTGTCACTGCAGGCTTAAGTGTGACGGTAGGGCCTGGGCGCGTGACCTGGCCTAATCCAGCCAGCACCGCTTCTGCATCGGCTTCCGACCGAAGCGCATCCCTTGGATTCAAACGCGCCAGCAGCCCGTCGCGGAGATCCTCCAGAGCGCGTGAGTGCCTTATTCGCCCTTCGTCGCGCGCGGTACGTGCCGCAATTTCCAGCGCCTCGATCGCCGTTTCCTGCCGGGGCTGCAGTCGGTCTGGCAAGGGTGCGTCCATCCGCCAGTAACGCCGCCTTTCGGCATCGTCTGTGGTCGAAACATTCACGAAAGTTGCTTCGAGAGCCTCGGTCATCCGTTGAGCGGTGCGATGCGACACATCGAACTCGGCGCAGATGTCCTCAAGGCTGACACCTCCCCGGCGGGACGCCGCCATCTGGGCAAGCCGAAGCAAATCCTGCGCTTTTGCAAAAGACATTTGATCTCCATGCCAGAAATTGACACCCTCAAACGGTATTGATGACCTTGCGGTCTGTCGAGGTGATTCCCTTGGAGATTGATTTGCAAAGGTAATGGAGTAGCCATGAGGGATCTCGACGGTCGCATCTTTCTGTCCGCAACGGATCTCATGCGCTTCACAGGCTGCGCACATGCGACCACCCTTGATCTGGCACATATGCGGGGAACGGGCCCGGAGCCGGGCGACGACACCGAAGACGCAGCACTGTTGCAAAAGCAGGGCGATGCCCACGAGGCCGCGCATTTGGCTCGCCTCAAAAAGGGCGGGCGCACGGTCATGGAAATCGCGCGCGGCAAACTTGGCGAAAACGCTGAAACCACGCGCGCGGCGCTCACTACTGGTCCGGACGTCGTGTTTCAGGGCGCGTTTCTGTCGGGGAACTGGGGCGGCTGGTCCGACTTCCTGGAGCGTGTTGAGACACCCTCAGCGCTCGGACCGTTCAGCTACGAGGTGGCCGACACCAAGCTGAAACGTCGGGCCGATCCCAAACATGTGCTTCAGCTGGTTCTGTATTCCGATCTGTTGGCGGAAATTCAGGGGGTGGTGCCCGAGTTCGCGCATGTCGAATTGGGAGACGGCACCCGCGCTACGCTGCGCCTGGCAGACTACTCTTCCTATGCTCGGATGGCGCGACAACGGTTGGAAGCCTTCGTCGCCGATCCGCAGCCAACACGCCCGGTGCCATGTGCGGATTGCGGTCTGTGCCGCTGGGTCGAACATTGCAACAGCGTCTGGCACGCCGAAGACAGCTTGTTCAATGTCGCCAACATCAGTCGTGGTCAGGTGAAAAAGCTAGAAGCAGCGGGTGTTAACACATTGGAGGCTCTCTCGACGCTGGATCACCCGGTGCGCGGAATGGCCGAAAACACCCAGGCCCGATTGGTCACTCAGGCCCGCCTGCAACAGGCCCGCAAAACCGGGGAGCCAGATTTTGAACTGCGGGCACTGGAGCCTGGCAAAGGTTTCGACCTCCTGCCGGAACCCCAGACGGGCGACCTGTTCTACGACATCGAAGGCGATCCTCACTATGAAGGCGGCCTCGAATATCTGCACGGCATCTGGTTCGACGGGCAGTTCCAGGCGTTCTGGGCCCATGACCACGACACAGAAGCGCGGGCATTGTCGGACTTGCTGGCGTTCTTTCGCGCGCGGATTTCGCAATACCCCACTGCGCGCATTTATCACTACGCGCCATACGAGATCACCGCGCTGAAACGCCTGACCACGAAATATGGTATCGGTGAAGCTTTCCTCGACCGGCTGCTCCGGGAACGGCGCTTCGTCGACTTGTTCGCCGTGGTCCGCGGCGGGCTGATCGGGTCGGAACCAAACTATTCCATCAAATCGATGGAAGCATTTTACGACCGCAAGCGGGACGGTGAGGTCAAGACAGCGGGTGGCTCGGTCGTGGCCTATGAGCGTTGGCGTAAAACGCAAGACCAGCAGATTCTGGACGAGATCGAGGATTACAACCGCGTCGATTGCATCTCGACCGAGGAATTGCGCGACTGGCTGGTAGGCATCCGACCTGTCGGCCCTTGGCCAAAACTTGCCCCGGATGCAGGCGATAAAGAAGTCGAAGAGGACGCCGACACGCAAGCTCTGCGCAACCTGCTAGCAACATCAGGCTTGCCCGAGGCGCGGCAGGATATGCTGTTCAACCTCGGCGTCTTTCACAACCGCGAGTTAAAGCCCGCGCAATGGGCCGTATTCGATAGCACCGCAAAGGACGAGGATGATCTGCTCGACGATCTCGATGCACTTGGCGGGCTTGAGGCAGCGGGTCCTGTCGAACCCGTCAAGCGATCCTTCGCGCGCCGATACACCTATCCCGAACAGGAGACGAAACTGCGGAGCGGCAAGAAGGCGACGGTTCCCGTATTCGATAGCCCACCTACAACGGTTGGGATCGAGTCTATGGATCGCCGCGCTCGTCAGATCACCGTCAAAGCAGGCCCGGGCAAGGCCGACCTACTGACGGAACAGCTGACGCTGCATCCGGACTGGCCGATCCAGACAGGCGTCATTGCCAGTGCTTTGCGTGATGTGATCGATGATCAATGCGGCGCGGGCCAATATACGGCCGTGGATGACCTGCTCTCGCGCGCTGCACCGCGTCTGCGCTCTGGCCCGCGGGGCGATCTTTTGGGCGGGGCAGACCCTGTAGCGGGCACTATTGCCGTGGTGAATGACATGGATGGAACGGTCCTGCCGATCCAGGGGCCACCTGGTACCGGCAAGACCTATGTGAGCGCGCGCGCGATCCTGTCTTTGGTGCGCAAGGGCCATCGCGTCGGCGTCGCATCCAACAGCCACGAGGCTATCAGGAATGTGCTGATGGGCTGTCTTTCAGCTTTGGAAGACGAAGACCTGCCGATCAATCTTGATCTCGTCCACAAGGTTTCCAGCATCGAGGATGGTTATCCCGAAGGCTGCCCTGTACATCGTACGACTGACAACGCAGAAGCCGCGAAAACCGGGCATGTCGTGGGCGGCACCGCGTGGTTCTTTTCGCGCGACGAAAATGTTCAGGCCTTTGATTGGCTGTTCGTGGACGAGGCAGGTCAGGTCGGACTTGCCAACATGGCTGCCATGGGGCGTGCCGCGCGAAACATCGTCCTTGTGGGCGACCCACGCCAGTTGCCGCAAGTCATTCAGGGAGCGCATCCCGAGCCTGCGAACCTGTCGTGCCTGGATTGGATGCTCGGTGAGCATGCGACGGTTCCAGCCGACCGGGGCATTTTCCTTCCCACTTCACGGCGCATGCACCCTGACGTCTGTCGGTTTGTCTCAGAACAGGTGTATGAAGGCCGACTGACCAGCCATCCTGATACGGCTAACCAGTGCGTGACAGGCACGGCGCTCCCCGAAGCCGGAGCTTTCTGGGTGCCGGTCCCGCATGAGGGTAATGCCCAGATCGCACAGGAAGAAGTCGACGCTATTGGCAAAACCGTCACTGACCTCCTTGACGGCAGCTGGACGGAGAAGGACGGCAGCACGCGGCCGATGCGCGATACGGACATCATCGTCGTCGCCCCATACAACGCACAGGTAAACGCTTTGCGGGATGCCCTTCCGTTGGGCGTTCGCGTCGGAACCGTGGACAAGTTTCAGGGACAAGAAGCACCGGTTTGCCTGGTTTCCATGACGGCATCTTCCGCTGAAGAAACCTCGCGCGGGATGGAGTTTCTGTTTTCGCTAAATCGCATCAATGTTGCGTTCTCCCGCGCCAAGGGACTCGCATTGGTATTTGGAGCGCCCCGATTGCGCGAGGCGAAGTGCAATTCTGTTGAGCAAATGCAGCTGGTGAATACGCTGTGTGCTCTGCCATTGATCAAATAGAACGAAAGAGGGAATGCATGAGCGAGAACGATTGGTTTGTAATGCGTCCGCAGAAGGCTCAAGCCTATGGCCGCCCCGAGGCCGGTGGTTTCCTTGTCCGCGAGGGCTCCACGGCGATGCGGGAGGGCTCTCCTCGTGTGAAACGGGATCGTGAGGAGCGGGACCGTCTGGTTCGGCAGGGTGTCCTCGTCCCGGACACTGACCCGGACCTGTATCGTTTCTCGCGCGATCATCTCTTCGGCAGCTCAAGTGTGGCTGGGGGCGTCGTCAAGGATGGGAATTGCAGCGGCCCCCAAAGCTGGCGCAGGCCGTCTGACGGCAAGACGATCAAAGAAGCGAGGGGTGTATAGCGCTTTGTCGGCTTCTAATGATTTGTCGGACAATATGCAGGGCAGACAAGCTGCTGAGAAACTATGCGAGTCGTGGCCTGATACCGGTTGGGTGCCTCAAAGCCCCAGTCTAGAATGGGCGCAGGGTGCGATCGCTGAGTTCGCAGAAATCATACGTCGACAGCCCTCGATCTTCCGTGCAAGCCAAAGGGGCGCCGAGGTCGGCGCCAGTATGCTTAGCCCCAGACCATTTCAGGGTCTTTCCGAGGCTTTGCAAAACGCCGACGATCTTGGTGCGTCTGAGCTTCGGATCGGTCTTCGGCACTCACCGCGCCAAGAACTGCTGATAATACACAATGGAAAGCCCGTCTCGCTTGCTCATTTGGGAGCGATGGTTTTGCCTTGGCTTTCCACGAAGGCCACAGATGATGAGGCTTCTGGGCGGTTTGGAATTGGTCAGAAGACACTGAAATCGCTCGGCGGGCCGCTCGAGATGCATTGCGCGCCCTTTCATTTCGCGATGCTCGACGAAGCGCCCGAGATCGTCGAGCCCGCCAAATCCGTCGAAGGACTATATGATCCGCAACGTAGGGAGACGATGCTTGTCGTGCCACTCGCCCCTGAGGTCGATGTTGCGGACATCCCAGATGCAGTGGAAAACCTCGGGGTAGATAGCCTTAAATTCCTACGGCACATTCGTCGGCTCAGCTATGTCGATTTGGATGCGCCGGGATCGGTTCGCGGCTACTCCATACAAGTGGAGCCAGGGCGGGATGTCGAAGCTGTGTTGAACGCCGTGACATGCTCCGTCCGCCACGATGGTCTCATCATCCAAGAGCCGATGGAGCTTGCCGGTCAGAAGTTTGATCGATACTGGACCGAGCTACCGGTGACCGCCGGCGAGGCGCGACGAAATAAGGCAACTGGCAAGACGACGCCGCTCGGGATCTGCGTTTCCGCAGACCTGCACCTGGAAGGTGCCCTCCATGACCGGATACCTCTTCCGATCGAAATAGCCGCACCAATCAGCCTAAATGCGCAGTTCGACCCTGATGGCGCACGCTCGACAATCTTGGCTACCTCGTGGAACAAGAGGCGCCTAGCTGATCTCGGCCATCTGCTCGGTGCGGTGGCACTCAATGCATTTGCACGCGAGCCCGCAGCTGCTTGGACGCACGTCCCGCTCATGACGGAGACGCTAGAAACCGCTGACTGGATCAAGGCCGCATTTGCTCAAGACGTGGTCGAAACATGCCACAAGCGGTTGAGATCTGACCTTCGCCTACCTGCAAGAACAGTTAAGGTTGAGCTCTCGCAAATCGTCTATGAAGACGCGGGACTTGATGGCCTGCTGACGCCAGAAGACCTTGAACTGCTCGCGCCAGGCCGAATGGCACTAGACCCCGGGTGCCGAGATGGAGATGGGCGATGGCGCTTGGTCTTGGATGATCTCGAAGATCCACAAGCGCTTGACCTTTCGGATTCTCTGGAACTTTTCGATCACCCCGACGCGATTGGGCACCGCGATCCCTCTTGGTTTGTTTCAATAGCAGCTCTAGCGCTTGAGCAGGGACTATGGGGCGAGTTTCTGGAAAAAAGCGCCTTCCTTCTTGCCGATGGCACTATCGTAGAATGTCCACCACGGGGCGGCCCACGGATCCTTGTCCTTCACGACAACCCGCAAAGCCTCGCGGGGCGTCTTGGCCTCGCTTTGCCACTGCATCAGGCCTACCAGGCCGACAACCAAGATGCAGAAACGGTCATCGCTAAACTCAAAGAGATGAGAATTCTTCGAGAGGCTTGCGATCAACCTGCGGAAGCTCTGAAGCTCCTGGCAAGATCCAACAAAGATGCCGTGGAGCCAGTGCGTCTCGATAACGACGATCTGATCGCACTTCGGGACGCTTGGGTGCACCTTCCTCGCGACGAACAGCGGACGATGGGAGCAAAGATTGGCTCCAATATCGAACTGCGGACGATCACATACATGCCAGACTCTCAGCGGCCTGAAAGAGCATGGTCCCGTCCTCACGAGGCGTATCTTCCAGCACAGATTGATCGCGAAACTCACAGCTTTGCGAAAGCAGCTGGCCGAACGCCGGGCCTAGTATGGGTGGATCCTGAGTATGCGAAGTTACTAAAGCATGAGCGTGGTCGCAGCGAAGCGGGGGCACAGAGATTCCTTTCGGCGCTCGGCGTTGCGCGTGATCCGCGCCTCATCGTGCCCTTGAACGAGAAAGTACGATGGTCGCGCGACACACGGCCCGCCAGCGCTGTCGCGGGCGTTCACCGCCCCGACGCGCAGCTCAGGGCGATCAGGGCTGGTGGATACGGTGAGCAATATCTTCTAGACGACCGCTGGTCACCTGATATGGAAGCGGTTGTTGAGAACATTCAGTCTGGGCCAGCCCGACTTCGAAAGAAACGGGGGCTGGCTCTTCTGGCTGTACTTAGTCGTGGGTGGGAACGGCGCTATTCAGATTACCAAATTTCAAAGTGCGTTGTCGGCTATAATGGATACTGGACCAACTCTCGCGAAGTCCAAGCCACTTGGCTAGCGCGTCTTTCAGCAGCAGTGTGGCTACCGAACGGCAACGGCGCCCTTCGGGCACCGACCCAGCTTGCGCTGCCCACAGAAGCGAACCGTCTCACGTACGGTACTGACAGGGGAGCTTACCTTACAAAATATGATCAGAACGCCATTCGGCCCGATCTGCTGAAGGCTTTGGGCATTAAACTAGGTCCATCCGGCGATGATCTGATCGAGCGACTTGAGGGTTTGCGAGAAAAGCCGCTGACGCAGGTAGTCACCGACCAAGTTCATACAATCTATCAACTTCTTGCTGCCGACCTCCGTTCGAACGCAGTGGATCTGAAGGCTGGCCGTGCCCTGACACCACAGCGCCTGAGAAATGCATTCCGGGCATCTCCCGGGCGGGACGGACTGCTTCTCGCCGATGACAGTTGGCATTCTCCCGAAGCCATTCTTCGGGGCCCGCGGATATTCGGCGAGTATCGTGTGTTCGCACCTCATATATCTGGTTTAGAACCACTTTGGGTTTCGCTAGCAATTCCGGAGCCGTCCGCGAAGGATTGCGTCGAAGTACTTCGCGATATTGCGCGAATGTCGACTCTCTCGCCATCAGACCGGGGCGTCATGGTGATGGCATTTCGGTCACTAGCCGGGCTCATATCGGACGCTACACCGCAGTTGCGGTCCACTCTCCGGCGCCTGCCGCTCTGGACGGGAACCGAGTGGTCGACGAGTCGCCCGATGTATGTGCTCGATGGAGAGGCAATAGCACAGGCCGAAATTCCCGGTTTGACAGTCTGGCGCCTTGGCCTGAGCAGCTTTACCGACGTTGAACCTTTGTTTGAATTCCTCGGTGTCACCCACCTTCGTCTCGAAAGCTTCCGACCAAAGTCCTTGAGCACTGCCGGAATCCTGGAAGGAGAGAACAAGCGCAAGCTCTTTGCCGAAGCTGTCGCGTTGTTGGCTGATGAACTCATCCGCACTGACATTAAACTTCATGAAAGCTTGAATTGCACATGGGAAGAACTGATGCGATCTCGCTTAGTCATTGATCCTTCTCTGGAAATTACTGCTGAGCTGGAGGGGCATCCCGAGATCTGTATCCCGGCTCGCGCCCATATGATGTCTGAACCAATGACAATGATTGTGCGCACGTTGGAAGATGCAGGCTCATCAGATGCCGGTGGGCAAGCTGTTGCTTCTCTGTTCGACGGTGACAGGCAGAAGCTTGCTTGGGCGTGGGCTTCAGTATGGCAGAAAGCGAACCAGGGCTGGGGTGCAAGCCAGATCGTTCTCCCGTCTACGAAACCAGATGCCGCCGGCAACGCCACGAGGCTAGCTGCCCTTCAGGCTCAGGCAAGCGAACGGACCGAAAGCCAGAGGAAGACGCAGAAGCCATCTCGCAGCAAGCCTGCGGCCCAGAACCAAACGCCCGTGCAGGTACGGAAGCTCCGGGACATTGAAGATCTTGAGACCACGCAGGGCTCAATCGTCAATGAAGGCGCCAGTGGCAGCGGGGTGATCTTCGTCAAGTCCCGAACCAAAGGCCAGGCGAGCCGAACGTTCCCATCCGGTTCCGGTAGCAACGCGGGCAGCGCGAAACCTGCCGACCGAACGGTTCTGCCGCCTGTCAGTGACCGGGAACAACTGGCCTTAGAAGCCGTCAGACGGGCGCTTCGGCTCAACCCCGAGCAAATACAAGATGTTCGCTCGAAGCGGGGAATCGGCGTGGATGCGATCGATGAGTTGCGGCAGTGCTATGAAATCAAGATGAGCTCGGGCTCAGCGTTCCCAACAGACATCACTCTCACACCTAGCGAGGTAGAGGCGGCACAGAACGATCCGGATTTCTTTCTTGCCGTGGTTGCTGGTCTTGAGGAGGGTGACGGTTGCCTCAAGGTTCGCTTCATTTTCAACCCCCTTGAGCAACTCGCGGCCAAAATCCGTGGCGAGGTGACGCTTACCGGTGTCGATAAAGCCGAGGCTCTGGAGTACGAGTTTCCTGTCCCCGATCTCGAATAGAAAAAGCAGAGAAGGTTGGACGTCAGGCCCATCCCCTCCGCCACACTGAACCAAGTCCGCAGGGCTCGGTTCCCGAGCGTTCCCCTACACAAGATCAGTTCCCGGCCTAGGTTGATTGTGGGCGCAAAGCTTGCGCCCGATCCGTTTACAGGAGACCAGCCGGACCCGAGTGATATGGCCGATGCCGCACAGTTTTTTCTGACAAATCCGACTGCGGACGAGGCGTTGAAGCTGGCCGGTAGTCCTGGCGAACTTCAGTTTCGCCGGCAAAACAAGGGTAAACCTGCAAGGTTCACGGCTTGGGATTGCTTTGATGGCTCCATCCGCGCCAGCGGCCGGCTCCTGGTGGAGCGCGGCGGGAAACTGCACCTTCTGGGGCCCGGGTGTAGTCTGACACAATCCGCCAAACGCGGGGGCAATTTCCTGCACGACTTGCGTCCAGGGCCGGTGAAGGAAGCCTTGAAGGGCCTGTTTCCGCTGCGCTGCCTGCTGCCTGCGGCGTCGGGCAGGCTTGTCCGCCAGCGGTACCGGATCATCTGCAAACAGGCGTCCGGGGGGACCTTGGTCAGCTGGCAGTTTTCCGGGGTCTTCGGGAGGATTTCGCTGCTCGATTTACAGGCCGAACCGGGCGCGCTGCGGGAGGCAGCCGTGCGTTTTCTGACTGGTCTGGGGGCGGAACCTGCAGACCCTGAAGATATATATGCGCTGCTGGCGCCGGGGCGTCCTGTCTACACTCTGAAGCCGCCGGTGCCGCTCCTTCCGGAGATGCCGGCAATGGAAGCGGCTGCGGCGATCATCCGTTCCTGCCTCCGCGTTGCCCGGCAGAACGAGCCGGGCATTATTTCGGACCTGGATACGGAGTTTCTGCACGATTACCGTATTTCTCTGCGCCGGGTCCGCTCGGTGCTGAGCCTGTTCAAGGGGGTATTCGCGGCTGTCGAAACGCTGCGCCTCAAACGGGCCTTCTCCGGCCTGATGGCTGTCACCGGGCGGCTGCGCGACCTGGATGTCTGCCTGCTGGAGCGGCAAAGGTTTTATGCGCAGGTGCCGGATACTCTGCATCCAGGTCTGGATTCATTGTTTGCAGTCTCCGAGGGGGAGCGGAAACAGCAGCATCAGCGGCTGGCGCTGCATCTGGCTGGGGCCCGGTACAAATGGCAGATTGCGGCGCTGCAGGCGGAGTTTGCCGAAGGTGCGGTGCTGGGGGCAGGGGCCAAGGCAGAACAGCCAGCGCTGGACTTTGCCAAAGCGCTGATCTGGAAACGTTACAGTAAGGTTTGCCGCCTGGCCGCAGCTATCACCCCGGAAACGCCGGATGATCAAGTTCATGCCCTGCGCAGCAGCTGCAAGAAACTGCGCTATCTGATGGAGCTGTTTGCGCCGCTGTTTGATAATGCGGAGCTGAAAACGGTGCTGAAACCCCTGAAAAAACTGCAGAACACTCTGGGCCGTTTCAATGACTGTTCGGTCCAGCAGGCGGCGCTGCTGGATTTCGCTGCCAGCCCGGCGGCGACCCGGAGCATCGCGCTGAGCGCGGGCGCCCTGATTGGAGCTCTGCACCAGAACCAGCTGGCGGCGCGCGCCGTGGTCGAGGCGAAAGCCGAGGCTTTTAATAGCCCGGAAACGCAAGCGCGCATCCGCACCTTGTTTCACGGCTGAAGCCGCAGCCTATCCCCGGCGCAGCAGGTAGATATCCATGATCCAGCCGTGTTCGGCCCGCGCTTTTGCCCGGGTCTCCATGATCTGGCTGGAGACTTCGGCAAGCGGGCCGGACACGGATATCTGGTTTTCCATCCCGGCATAGGCTGTCCAGAAGATTTCCACGCCCTCAGGCGCAATGGACTGAAAGGAGCATTCGCCGTCCAGCATGATCACCAGCGTTTCCGCGCTGTCCGGCCAGCCGTTTTCCCGCAATTGCCGCCCGGTGGTGATGGTGAAGGGCGCACCGATCTCATTCACCGGGATCGCATGTGCTGCCGTAAGCGCCTGGATGGAGGTGATGCCGGGGATCACCGTCAGCTTGATGTCCGCCAGTTTCTGCAGCCTTTCGGCAATCCGCATGGTGCTGTCGTAAAGCGACGGATCGCCCCAGACCAGAAACCCGGCCTTGCCGCCTTCCGGCAGGCCGGCGCTTAAATTTTGCCACCATATTTCGGCGATAGCGTCGTGCCAGTCGTCCACCCGCTTGCGGTAGCTCTTAATGGCCTCGTCACGGACGGGCAGCGAAAATTCAACAATCCTTGGGCCATTGCCTTCAATCACCCGGTTGCAGATCTCGCGCCGCAGGCCTGCCAGGTCGTCCTTGCCCGAGCCCTTGTTTGGAATAAGGATCAGGTCCTGCGCGTTCAAAGCGCCGATTGCCTGCAGCGTCATGTGCTGCGGGTTGCCGGTGCCGATACCGATCAGGGAAAGCTCAATCATGACAGTGTCTTCCTTGATGGCCGGCTCATGCGCCGGGCAGGTCCCGGTCCGCCAGCGGCCCGTACAGGATCAGCACCGGCGCCTTGGTTTCCATCGCGCGCAGCACTGATGGCAGCTCCCCCACATTGTGGCAGAACAGTTTCTGCTCCGGCGTGGAAACTCCCAGGGCGACCAAGGCGTGCGTATCTGCGGGCAGGCCCGCTTCCATCAGCTTCTCCGCCAGCGCGGCAAAAGTGCTCTTGCCCATATAGACCACGGTGGTCGCGTGCGGGTCGGCCAGCGCCGCCATGTTCAGGTCGTCGGGCAGACCGCCGGTCACGTCATGGCCGGTGATGAATTGCAGCCTGCGCGCAGTGAGCCGCCGGGTCAGCGGGATATTTGCTGCCGCTGCCGCCGCGGAGGCCGCGGTGACGCCGGGCACGATCTCAAACCCGATACCGGCCTCGCGCAGAGCGGTCATTTCTTCCTCCAGCCGCCCGAAGACGCCGGAATCGCCGGATTTCAGCCGCACAACCTTCAGGCCGCTCTGGGCGTAATCCACCAGCAGCTGGCTCACATGGTCCTGCTTGGGCGAGGGGCGGCCGGCCCGTTTGCCGACGCCCACCAGATCGGCGTCTGTGCGCGCATGGCTCAGGATTGGACCGGAGGATAGATCGTCGAACAGCACCGCATCCGCCGCTTCCAGCCGCTTCACCGCCTTGACGGTCAGCAATTCCGGGTCGCCGGGGCCGGAGGACACAAAGCTCACAAAACCGCTCATGCGCTTTCTCCGGTGATCAGGTGGAAGAAGGTGCCGGTCACATGGCCCTTGATGGAACCAGTCTCGGGCACCGGGCCGCCGTCTGCATCCTTGACATTGGCCAGGGGCGCGTCGGGTTCTTCCAGAATGGTGGAATAGTGGAACTCATGTCCGCGCAACGCCGTGCCCGCGCAAAAGCCGGGCATGCCTGCCTGCAGCACCGCGCGGCGGTAGCCCAGGTGGAACTTGCGCTTCTCGTAGGAGGTCACAAGACCGAGCAGGCCCAGCATCGCATGCCGGGTGCCTTCCTTGTCGATCAGCGCCTCGCCCAGGGCCATGTAGCCGCCGCATTCGCCGTGCACCGGTTTGGTTTCGGCATGTTTGCGCACGCCCGTGCGGAAGGTCTCCGCCGCGGCCAGCGTGCCGCCATGCAGTTCCGGATAGCCGCCGGGCAGCCAGACCAGATCGGCATCCGCCGCCGGGGCCTCATCCGCCAGCGGCGAGAACGGCAGGATTTCAGCGCCGGCCGCCCGCCAGCCGGTCAGCAGGTGCGGATAGGTAAAGGAAAACGCTGCATCCCGCGCCAGCGCAATGCGCTGGGCGGGCGGTGTGGGCAGGCTGGCAGGTGCAGGCGCCTGGCCGGCCATGGCGGCGGCCTTAATGGCCTCCAGATCCACATGCTCGCGCAGGAAGGATGCATAACCCGCGATGGCGGCCTCCAGATCCGGGTGCTCCACCGCTTGGATCAGGCCCAGGTGGCGCTCCGGCAGGGTCAGGTCGCCGCGGCGGGGCAGGGAGCCCAGCACCTTGATGCCTGCCTTCTCCATCCCCAGCCGGGTCAGCCGTTCATGCCGCGGGCTGGCGACGCGGTTCAGGATAACACCGGCAAAGGGCAGCTCCGGGTCGTAATTTTTGAACCCCAGCGCGGTGGCCGCCGCCGATTGTGCCTGGCCGCCCACATCTACCACCAGCACCACCGGCCAGCCCATCCGCTTGGCGGTCTCGGCGGAGGAGCCGAAGCCCGACTGGCCGCGGGTCGCAACGCCGTCATAGAGGCCCATGGAGCCTTCACCGACGCAGATTTCCGCACCCGCGGATTGGGCCGTGACCGCATCCAGCAGCCCGCCATCCATCGCCCAGGTGTCCAGGTTGAAGCTTGGGCGCTTGGCGGCTGCCAGGTGGAAGGCCGGGTCGATATAATCCGGCCCGCTCTTGTAGGGCTGCACGGTCAGCCCGTCCTCGGCCAGCGCCCGCAAAAGGCCCAGCATCACGGTGGTCTTGCCGGTGCCCGAGGAGGGCGCCGAAATCATCAGTCCGGGAGGGTTCAGGTTGGTCATGGCCTTAGTCGTCCCCGTGGTTCCAGCTCGACCACGGGCTGTCGGCGCTTTGCGGGCGGTAGCGGCGGTCGTAATCGGTGGAATAGAGGCAGCTTTCGTCAAAGCCCTCGCCCTTCAGGACCGGACCAACAAGGATCAGCGCGGTGCGGGAGATTTTCTCGTCCAGCGACTCTTTCAGTGTTTCCAGCGTGGCGCGGATGATCTGCTGATCCGGCCAGCTGGCACGGTAAACCACCGCGACCGGGCAATCCGCGCCGTAATGCGGTGTGAGGCTCTCGACCACATGGTCCAGATTGCCGATCGACAGGTGAATCGCCAGCGTGGTGCCGGTCCTGGCAAAGTTTTCCAGCGACTCGCCTGCAGGCATAGACGACGCGCGCCCCGGTGTGCGGGTCAGCACCACTGACTGGCCGAGGCCGGGCAGGGTCAGCTCGGTCCCCAGTGCGGCAGCGGCAGCAGCAAAGGAGGGCACACCCGGGGTGACGCTCACGGGGATGCCCTCAGCCTTCAGGCGGCGGATCTGCTCGCCCATGGCCGACCACACCGACAGGTCTCCGGAATGCAGCCGCGCCACGTCCTGGCCCGCCTCATGCGCCGCCTTGATCTCTGCCACGATGGCATCGAGGTCCATCGCCGCGGTGTTCACGATTTTCGCGTCCGCCGGACAATGGCTCAGGATTTCCTCCGGCACCAGGGAACCGGCATAGAGGCAGACCGGGCAGGACGCGATGATGTCGCGCCCGCGCAGGGTCAGAAGGTCGGCAGCGCCCGGTCCGGCGCCAATGAAGTGAACGGTCATGGCTCAAGTCTTTCTGCTATGGCCGCGGTGGCAAGCCCATCCGCGGTGACAACTCTGGGGGCGAGAAGGCGCGCCCTGGCGCCCGGTGCCCCTTTGCGCGCCCCGGCCAGCGCCGCGGCTTCCGCCAGCGAGCCGGTGCCGAACCGCGCCTTGATCCTTGGCGAGCAGCTGAGGGTCTGCTCGCCGGCAATTTCTGTTTCCTGCAATGCAATCACCGGCAGGCCGGCGGCCCGGGCGAACGCTTGCATCGCAGGCGTTTCGGCTTTCTCTGCGATGGAGGCGACGGCATCCACCCCTTCGCCGGTCAGCGCCAGCGCCGCCTGCAAATCCGCCGCCGTGGCAGAACTGCGGAATCCGATGCCCGCCACCTTCATCGCGTGACGCTCCACTGGATTACCGGCCGCGCCCGGCGCCAGTCGCGCATGGATCCCAAGGGGCCGGCCTCGGCAATCTCCGCTTTCAACAGATGCCCGCCGCGTCGGGCATGGGCCTGCATCAGCAGGGTCTCTGTCTCCAGCGTCACGCCATTGGCGACCAGCCGTGTGCCCCCGGGCAGGATATCCCACAGGCGGTCCAGCAGCTCTTGCGATCCGCCGCCGCCGATGAAGACGCAATCGGGCAGGGGCTGGCCCTCCAGCACGTGCGGAGCCTTGCCCGGAACCGCTGTCATCCGGTGATCCAGCCCGAAGGCCGCCGCGTTGGCGCGGATGTTTTCCAGCCGGCTCTCGCGCGGCTCAAAGGTGATCGCCCGCGCGCCGCGGGCCGCCAGGCACCACTCGGCCGAGACCGAGCCGGAGCCGCCGCCGATGTCCCAAAGGAGTTCCCCCGCGCGCGGTGCCAAGGCCGACAAGGTCAGCGCCCGGATCGGTCGCTTGGTGATCTGCCCGTCGCTGGCAAAGAGATCATCCGCCAGGCCAGACGCCTGCGGCAGCCCGTTGCTGCCTGCGGCCTCGACCGCCACGGCAACAGGCGCCTGAATGTCCTTCAGATCAAACCCTTGCGCCGGCGCAGAACGCACTTTCTGACGCGGCCCGCCCAGGCACTCCATCACTGTCAATTGCGAGGCGCCGAAGCCCTCAGCGGTCAGCCACTCCGCCAGCTCCGCCGGCGCAGCCCCGTCCCGCATGGTGCAGATCACACGCGTCCCGGCCCCGAGCAGAGGGCGCACCCGCGCATAGGGGGCCGCGTGCAAGCCGAGGCACAGAACCTCCTCCAGCTTCCAGGCCAGATGGTTGGCCGCCAGCGCAAATGTGGACGGAACCGGGTAAGAGACCCACTCGCCATCCTCCAGATGCCGCGCCAGCGAGCCGCCGGCGCCATGCCAGAACGGATCGCCCGAGGCCAGAACGGCGACCTTGCGCCCGCGCGCCGCCAGCACCGGCCCGATGGAGAACGGCACCGGCCAGGGCTGGCCCTTGGCCGCTGCACCCGCCAGCTCCAGATGCCGCGGGCCGCCGATTACGACCTCGGCCTCCGCTAGCGCCTTCCGGCTTGCATCGCTTAAGGAATCCAGTCCATTTTCGCCCAGACCGATTATCGTAAGCCACGGATCAGACATGACACGCATCCTTCTCCTGGGCGGCACCACCGAAGCCTCGACGCTCGCCAAGGCCCTGGCCGAGGCGGGCAGGGATGCGGTGTTCTCCTACGCGGGCCGCACCGCCAAGCCCGTCAGCCAGCCGCTGCCCACCCGCGTTGGCGGCTTTGGCGCCGTGGAGGGGCTTGCGGAATATCTGAAGACCGAAAGCATCACCCATGTGGTTGACGCAACCCACCCCTTCGCGGCACAGATGAGCACCAACGCGGTGCACGCCTGCGAAGCGGCGGGTGTGCCCCTCTGCGCCTTTGAACGCCCGGCCTGGCAGGCGGGGGAGGGCGACCAATGGGTTCACGCGGACAGCATCGAGGCGGCCGTAGACGCTCTGCCCGACGCCTCCGCGCGGGTGTTCCTGGCGATCGGCAAGCAGAACCTTGCACAGTTCGCCGCCAAGCCTCATCACCACTACCTGCTGCGGCTGGTAGACGCGCCGGAGGCGGACTTGCCGCTGCCGCACACTACGGTCGAGATCGCCCGCGGGCCTTTTGACGTCGCGGGCGACACCGCGCTGATGCAGCGCCATGGCATCACACATGTGGTGGCCAAAAACGCAGGCGGCGCGGGCGCCGCGGCCAAACTCACTGCCGCACGTGAGCTGAGCCTGCCGGTCATCATGATCGGCAGACCCGAGGTGCCCGAGCGCCCCGTCATGGGCAGCGTGGCAGAGGTTATGGCCTGGCTGTCCCATCCCCCGGCTTAGCCCTCGGCTGCGTAGCGCGGGGTGTAGACGTAGTTGCCGACCCGCCGGGTGTCGCGGTTGCCGACAATCACCACAGTGCGCATGTCGGCCATCTCGGGCGTGGCCTCCTTCAGCGGCACCGTTAGCAGCTCCTGCCCGGGCTTGGTCACGTCGCGGGCAAAGGTGATCAGCGTGTCCTGGCCGCAGGCCTCGCGCAGGATGTCCAGCGCGCGGGCAAACTGATGCGGCCGCGACTTGGAGCGCGGGTTGTAGAACGCCATTGCCAGCCCGGCCTCGCCGACCAGCTGCAGGCGCTTTTCGATCAGGCTCCAGGGCTTCAGGTTGTCGCTGAGGTTGATGGCCGCGAAATCATGCCCCAGCGGCGCGCCGATGGCGGCAGCAGCGGCCAGCATCGCGGTGATGCCGGGCAGCACCTTGATGTCCAGATCCAGCCAGTCCGGGTGGCTATCCGCGTTGTTCTCCAGCGCCTCGAACACGGCGGAGGCCATGGCGAACACCCCCGGATCACCGGAGGAGACCACGACCACGCGTTTGCCCTCGGCGGCCATCTCCAGCGCATGGGTGGCGCGGTCGACCTCGACCCGGTTGTCGGTGGCGTGCAGGGTCAGCCCCTCGCGCGGCGCGATGCGCTTCACATAGGGGATGTAACCAACGATGTCCGTGGCCTCATCAATGGCGTTACGCACTTCCTGGGTCACCAGCGCCTCGTTGCCCGGGCCAAGCCCCGCGATCACCACCCAGCCGTTTTGCGATAGTTTCATGGCCGGCGCCCCTGTCCGTGAACCAAAACGATGGAGAAGTAAGGCACCTCGCCGTCGATCTCCGAGAGCTTCTGCACGGTCTGGCCCGGCATGGTGCCGCGCTCGACCAGCCAGGCGTCATCCGCGCGGCCCGCACGTTCCAGCGCGCGGCGCAGCTTGGGCAGGTTGCGGCCGATCTTCATCACCACCAGCGCGTCGGTCTCGGCGGCGCGTTTGGCCAGCTCATCCTCGCTAAGGGTGGCCATCGCCACGGTCAGCACATCGTCCCCCCAGGTAATCGGCTGGCCGGAGGCGGTCCAGCAGCCGGACATGCCGGTGATGCCGGGCACGATCTCCTGCTCGGCGCGGCCCTTTAGGCGGGTGTAGAGATGCATGTAGGAGCCATAGAGAAACGGATCGCCCTCGCACAGCACCACCACGTCTTCGTCCTGCGCGATCTCGGCGAGCGTATCGGCCCAGCGGTCATAGAACTCTGCCAGCACCCGGTTGTATTCGGGGTCCGAGAAATGGATCTCGGTCGTCACCGGATATTCCATCGCGTGCTCGGTGACGCCCTCTGCCAGCATGCCCTCGACAATGGCGCGGGCCTGGCCCTGGCGGCCGGCCTTGCGGAAATAGGCGATGTGGCGCGCGGAGGAGATCAGCCGGTGCGAGCGGACGCTCATCAGGTCGGGATCCCCGGGGCCAAGCCCTGCGCAGATGACTGTGCCCATCGGTTACTCTTTCCAGCTCGCCAGCGCATTGACCGCGGCGACGGTGATGGCGGAGCCGCCCAGGCGGCCCTTCACGATCATCGACGGAACCGGCAGGTCTTCCATCAGCGCCTCCTTTGATTCCATCGCGCCGACAAAGCCCACCGGGCAGCCGATGATGGCAGCGGGGCGGGGGCAGGACGGGTCCTTCAGCATGTTCAGCAGGTGGAACAGCGCAGTGGGGGCGTTGCCGATCGCCACAACCGCACCCTCCAGTTTCGGGCGCCACAGCTCCAGCGCGGCGGCAGAGCGGGTGTTGGACATTTCCTTGGCCAGCTCCGGCACCTTCGGGTCGCGCAGAGTGCAGATCACCTCATTGTCCGCGGGCAGGCGCGGGCGGGTGATGCCCTCGGAAACCATATAGGCGTCGCAGAGGATCGGCGCGCCGTTCGCCAAGGCTGCGCGGGCGGTTTCGGCCATGCCCTCGGAGAAGCGCACGTGCTCTTCCAGCCCCACCATGCCGGCGGCGTGGATCATGCGCACGACAACGCTTTCCTCGTCCTTGTTGAAGCGGGCCAGATCGGCTTCGCGGCGGATGGTGGCAAAGCTTTCGGCGTAGATCGCGGCGCCGTCGGTTTCATAGGTGTGGAGCATGTCAGCTGCCCTCTCTCAGAAGTTCGGGAGCGGCGCGCAAAGCGTCGGCGCTCAGGCGGGTCTTTAGCGGCTGATCCGCGGCAGTGCCATTGCGGATCAGGGAAAATTCATTCTGGCCGGTGGCGGTCAGGGTCAGCGGTGCGGTGCGGGGGCAAGCGCAGCCCTTGGTGCAGCCGGAAACATGCAGGCGGGTCCCGGCGGGGATAAAGGGGGCCAATTCCCGCGCCAGACTGCGGGTGGAGGAAAGCGCCTGCAGGCAGCCGGGGGCGCCGGTGCAAGCGACCACTTGCAGGCGCGGATCCGTTGCATCCAGGATCAGGCCGGGCAGGGGCGGGAGATCCTTTGGGCCTTCCACCAGCAGCATCCGCCAGGGGGTGAGGCGGATCTCGCCGTGGTCCGCCAGCTGCGCGAGCGTTGCGGCGGGCATCTGGCCGAACTCCAATGCTGCAAGCCTCCCTGCGGAGACAATGCCCGGTTTTGCGGTGAAGCTGGCGATTGCCCTTGGAGCCGTGTGGCCTGCGGGCAGCGCGATGCCCTTGGCTAAATGCAGCTTCATCCGGCCGCGGCCATCGGTGACACCGCCGGTCTCAACGAACCAGCGGGCTAGGGACAGGGCCTCTTCTGCCGCGGATTCACGTGTGACGGCCTTGCCGGTTTCCGCCCCGTCGGCACGCAGGACCAGCTGGCCGCCTGCGCGTTCGATGCGGATGTCCGCAGCAGTGTCCTGCAGCACCGGCGTCTCGCCGCAGTCCACGGCAAAGCCGAACTTCCCGGGCAGTGAAAGGTCCGTTGCGGCCGTCAGAGCGGCGCTGAGCTCTGAGGCAATGGCGCGGGTGTCGCCGCCTTCCTGCCAGAACGGGGCAAGGATGACATTGCGGCGGGCTTCGGCGCGTGGGTCGGGGTCGATCAGTCCGAGACCGCGCAGGCCTGCGATCAGTTCTTCGTGCGCTTCTTCGCGGATGCCGCGCATCTGCAGGTTGGCGCGGGCGGAGATGTCGAGGAGACCGTTGCCGTACTCTTGCGAAAGCCTTGCCACTCCGCGCGCTTGGGCAACAGACAGTCTGCCCAGCGGCGCGCGCACCCTCACCACCAGCCCGTCGCCGGACATCATCGGGCGCAGGGCGCCAGGGCACCAGCCATAGACCTTGGGGGCGGCGGCGGCACTCATGCTGCGCCCTCCAGCTCGGCCATGATCGAGTTGCGCCGCGTGCTCCAAAGGCCTGCGTCGAACAGGGCGCGGAAACGGTCGCGCATGGCCTGCAGGGCGGCAGGGTTTTCGCGCTCCATGAAGTCTACCAGATCGCTGCGGCCCAGAGTCGCCTCGAAGTAGAGATCGAACAGGTGCGGCTGAACCACCTGCGCCAGATGCGCGAAGGCGGCCATGTGGTCGAGCGTGGCGGCGATTTCCGCCGCGCCGCGGAAGCCGTGGTTCATCATCGAGGTGGCCCAGTCCGGGTTGGCGGCGCGGGCGCGGGTGACGCGGGCGATTTCCTCGCCCAGGGAGCGTGCCTGCGGCTTGTCGGGCCGTGTGGCGTCCATGTGGTAGAGCGCAGGTGTTGCTTGGCCGATGCGCGCCATAGCGGCGGCGAAACCCGCCTCATGCGCCGCGTAGTCGGAGGCAACCAGCAGATCGGTTTCCGGCAGGTCCTGCAGGTGCACAAAACTGTCTGCGCCCTGCAAGCGGGTTTCCAGCGCCTCGCGGGCGTCGTGGATGGTGCCCTTCGCGTCGATCGCGTGGGAAGAGGCGTTGAGCCAGGCTTCGCCCGCTGCCTGCCGTGCATCGTCGGTGTAGTCGTCCAGATGCGGATTCATCGAGAGGCCGTACTGGCCCGGCTTGGGGCCGAAGACGCGGGGGGTCTCTGTCAGATAGGGGTTGTCTGCCTGGGTTTCCTCGCGCTGGGCAAGGGCTGCGGCGGCAGTTTCGAACATTTGGGCGAGACCGGGGAAGACATCGCGGAACAGGCCGGAGACCCGCAGGGTCACGTCGATGCGCGGGCGGTTCAGCATCGACAGCGGCAGTACCTCGAACCCGGAGACGCGCTCGGAGCCTTCGTCCCATTTCGGTGCCAGCCCTGCCAGATGCAGCGCCATGGCAAATTCCTCGCCCGCGGTGCGCATGGTGGCGGAGCCCCAGAGGTCGATCACCAGCCCCTTGGGCCAGTCGCCGTGGTCCTGCAGGTGGCGGCGCAGCAGCTCTTCCGCCAGTTTGACCCCTTGCGCATGCGCCGCCCGCGACGGAACCGCCCGCGGGTCAGTGGTAAAGAGGTTGCGCCCGGTGGGGATCACATCGGCGCGGCCGCGGAAGGGCGAGCCGGAGGGGCCGGGGGTGACGATCTTGCCGTCCAGCGCGGCGATCAGCCCGGCGCGTTCTTCCGCGCCGCATTGGCCAGCGCCGAAAATGTGCAGCCCCTCGCCGTACTGGCTTTCCTTGATGTCGCAGACAAAGGCGTCGATGCGGGTGATGGCCTCGGCGGGGGAGGTGTCTGGGGTGAGGCCGAGGTCGGCCTCCACGCCGGTTCCCTGCGCCTCTGCCCGGATGTCGCCGATCAGCCGGTCTCGGCGGGCCGGGTCGAGGCCATCGGCGGTGGAATATTCGTCCAGCAGGCTTTCGAGCCGCGCCATGCCCTCGGGCAGGTGGGTCTGGGCGAGCGGCGGCGGCAGGTGGCCGAGGGTGACGGCACCGATGCGGCGCTTGGCCTGTGCGGCCTCGCCCGGGTCGTTGACGATGAAGGGATAGGCCACCGGCAGCGGGCCGGTCAGCACCTCGGGCCAGCAGGCGCCGGAAAGCGCCACCGCCTTGCCCGGCAACCATTCCAGCGTACCATGGGCGCCGATGTGGACGATCGCGTCTGTTTGCGCGCGCAGCCACAAATAAAACGCCACATAGGCGTGGCGCGGGGTGCGGTCCAGGTCGTGGTAGTCATCGACGCGGGTTTTCACTTCGCCGCGCTCGGGCTGCAGTGCGATGAGGGCTGTGCCTGCGCGCAGGGCCTTGAAATGAAAGGCGCCATCGCGGCAGTCTATGTCCTGTTCCGGGGCGCCCCAAGCCTCGGCCAGAGTGTCCTGCAGGTCTTGCGGCAGGGTGGCAAGAGCCTTGCGGTAGTCGTCCAGCGGAACGCTCAGCGTCTCATCCATCAGCCGCAGGCCGGTGTTTTCCGTCGCTTCGACGGCGTAGCCTTGGGCGGAGAGTTCGCGCAGGATTTCGTCGCAGGAGGCGAGGGCGTCCAAACCAACGGCGTGAGCAAGATTGTGGTCGCGGCCGGGGTAAGTGGACAGGATCAGGGCAAGTCGTTTGTCTGCATTCGGCAGTCTGGCGAGGCGCTGCCAGCCCTCGATGCGGTCAACGGCGGCCTTGATGCGGTCCGCGTCGGCGCGGTGGGCGAAACGGGAGTACTGCAGGTCCGGGTTTTTCTTGCCCGGGGACTTGAAGCTGACAACGCCGGCGAAAATGCGGCCGTCGACCTCGGGCAGGACGACGTGCATGGCGAGGTCGGCAGGCGACAGTCCGCGGCCGGCCTCGGCCCAGTCCTTCCTGCGCACGGTGGAGAGGGCGACTTGGAACACGGGGCAACCGGTCGTGCTGAGCGGCGAGGCGCTGCCGTCAGTGCCTTGCGCCGAAAAGGCGGTGGCGTTGATGATCGCGGCAGGGTTCAGAACGGGGAGCTTCTGGCGCAGCCAGTCGGCGGCGGTGGGGGCCTTGAGGCTGGCGGCAAAGGCGCCATAGGCGGCGTAGCCGCGGGCGCGCAGTTCCGCGATCAGTGCATCCACCGGGGCGGTGTCGGCGGCGGTGAGGTAGGAGCGGTAGAAGCTCACCAGCACCAGCGGTTTGTCCTGCGGCGGCAGGTCGGCCAGCACGCCCTTGGCCGGGTCATAGAAGCCATGTTCGGGGGTGGTTTTGAGGCCGATCACCGGCCCGGCGTAGAGGCCGGCTGCGAGCGATAGCTGGGCCAGCGCGGCCTGAGCGGCAACGGCTCCGCCGGCATCGCACAGGGATTGCAGGCGGCGCAGGGTGGAGACGGGAAGGGTGGACAGCTCGTCGAGCCGCGCATCCTCGCGGCCGTCGGCGGGCAGGATTGCCAGCGCGATGCCCTTGCGGCGGGCAAGGTCCTGCAGGGTGGCAAGGCCGTAGGACCAGTAGCTTTCGCCGCCGATCAGGCGGACGAGGACGCCTTTGGCGCCCTCAAGTGTCTGTTCTGCGTAGACATCGACCGACAGGGGGTGCTTGAGCGCTACCAGATTGGCGAGGCGCAAGCTGGGCAGTTTGCCATCCGCCCGGTGCCAGCCCGCTGCGAAGGCCCCGAGATCACTGTCGGAAAACGACAGCACCACAAGGTCCGCAGGCGTCTGCCCGAGGTCCTGCGGGGTATCGGTCTCGTCAAGGCCGTGGCTTTCGCGGAAGACGACGTGCATGGGGTGGTCCCTGTCAGATTGTTCGCATAGGGCAGCGTCCGGCCCGGCGGGGTAAACGAGAAGCGCCCGCCCCGTGGGGGGGCGGGATGGGCGCTGCCCGGCCTTGCGGCCGGGCGGAACATCCCGGATTTCGCTTCTCTTCCATCATATCAGTTGCAGGCCCCCAGCTCGGCGCGGATGGCCTGTTCGTCGATGTCGTCATGCTCGGCGATGACCACCAGGGCGGTTTTGCGCGGCTGCGCGCCCCAGGGCTGGTCATACTGGGCGCGCAGGCGCTCGCCCACGGCCTGAACCAGCATCCGCATCGGCTTTCCCTCCACCGCGACATAGCCTTTGACGCGCAGGATATTGCGCTCGCGGGCGAGTTTCACGATGGCATTCTGCAGCGCTTCCGGGTCGGAGACTTCGCCCATTTCGACAACGATGCTTTCAAAATCGTCATGCTCGTGGTCATGGTGGCCGTCGTGGTGGCTGGGACGGGATTCCAGGTCGTCCTCGGCAGCGGCGCCAAGGCCTAGGATGATGCGCGGGTCGATGACGCCTTCGCTCATCGGCAGGATCGGCAGCTTGCGCGGCGCCTCGGCCTCGATCACAGCGCGGGCCTTCTCGACGCCTGCGTCGCCGGCCAGGTCGGCCTTGGACAGAAGCACGATGTCGGCGCAGGAGATCTGGTCCTCGAACACCTCGGACAGCGGGGTTTCGTGGTCGATGCTGTCATCCGCTTCGCGCTGGGCCTGCACGGCGTCCAGATCGGGGGCAAACTGGCCCTTGGCGACAGCCTCGGCATCGGCCAAAGCGATCACGCCGTCGACGGTGATGCGTGAACGGATCGCGGGCCAGTCAAAGGCTTTCAGCAAAGGCTTCGGCAGCGCCAGGCCGGAGGTTTCGATCACGATGTGATCGGGTTTTTCCGGCAGGTTCATCAGCTGCTCGATAGTGGGGATGAAGTCATCGGCCACGGTGCAGCAGATGCAGCCGTTGGCCAGCTCCATGATGTTTTCCGCGGGGCAGTTCTCATCGGCGCAGGATTTCAGGATGTCGCCGTCCACACCGGCGGTGCCGAATTCGTTCACCACCACGGCCAGGCGCTTGCCTTGCGGGTTCTGCATCAGGTGCCGGATCAGGGTGGTTTTGCCCGCACCGAGGAAGCCGGTGATGACGGTGACGGGGATCTTGTTGAGGTCGCTCATGATTACTCCTCGGAGAAGAACTTGGCCGGCGGGATGCGGGCAACGGATTGCTTGCGGAAGGTCTGCGGGCGCTCGCGCCAGGGCACGACGCCGTCAGCGGTGGCGGCATAGGCTGCGGCGCCTTCCAGGATTTCCGGAACGTGCTGGTCCGGATCAAGGTCGCCATAAACATAGGTCCAGCGCTCTGCGCCGCCGACCAGGGCCACGGCACAGCCGCGCTTGCAGGACGACAGGCATTCGACACCGCGCAGGCGGACGCCTTCCGGCATGCCGGCCTCTTCCAGAGCGGCGTGCAGGACCGCGCCGGGGCGGGCAGCCTCGGGGTCGGCGCCCTCGCGGCGGCAGGTGAGGCATACGGTCAGCGTGACCGGTCCCGGGGTGCTGGCGGTCTTGCCTGCCAAATCGTCAACCATCGGCGCGTCTCCTGTCGCGGCAGGCGTGCGGGAAGGCCGAAAGGGGGCTGCAGAGTGCCTGCCCCTCAACCGGTCGCGGAACACCCCGCCCGCCCGTTGAATTCATCATCGCTGGCAGGTCTCCCGGCTTGCGGATGCCAAGGCACTCAGGCCTTGCCGGCCATCCTGCCTTCCCGGGCTCTCTCCCAGTGGCATGGCGGCCTCATCCGGTCACGGTCGCGGGGGCGGCTGTGCTTGAGACACCAATGAAACTCGGCGGCCTTCACATTCCCTCTTCGCCTGCAATTGCAGGAACCAGCGAAACCCCCTTGCGCTATCGCACCCTTCTTTGTCAAGACATGGGGTCAAACAGCTGGAGAGCCCCCATGAGCGAAAAGTCCGAAACCGGCATTTCAGAAGAAGAAGCCGCCCGCCATGCGTCCAAGATGGCCAAGAAGAAGGCGGCGCGCGACCGGATGATGAAGACCAAGGAGGGCGAGAAGGGGCTGATCATCGTCCATACCGGGCCAGGCAAGGGCAAGTCCTCGTCGGGCTTCGGCATGATTATGCGCTGCATCGCCCATAAGATGCCCTGCGCTGTGGTGCAATTCATCAAGGGCGCCTGGCAGACCGGCGAACGGACGCTGATCGAGGAGAATTTCAGCGATCTGTGCCAGTTCTATGCGATGGGCGAGGGCTTTACCTGGGAGACGCAGGACAAGGCCCGCGACATTGCCGCCGCACAGAAGGGCTGGGAAAAGGCCAAAGAGATGATCCTGGATGAGCGCAATACCATGGTTCTGCTGGACGAGATCAACATCGCGCTGCGCTATGAGTATCTGGACCTGGAGGAGGTTCTGGAGTTCCTGGTGGAGAAAAAGCCGCCGATGACCCATGTGGTGCTGACCGGGCGCAACGCCAAGGAAGAACTGATCGAGATCGCCGATCTGGTGACAGAGATGGGGCAGATTAAGCATCCGTTCCGTGCCGGCGTGAAGGCGCAGAAGGGGGTCGAGTTTTAACAAGCTTACTTAGAAGGCCGGGCCACCCCGCGGGGCCGCGCGAATGCGCCTCCCCGCGGAGTGGCCCGCCCTTGTGCGCTAAGCTGCGAGCTGAGCTGCTTTTCCCTGGATATACGCATCCACGGCCCCGCGCTGGGCTTCATCCAGCCGCAACCCCAGCTTGGTGCGCCGCCACAGGTAGTCTTCGCCTGTGCGTACCCATTCGCGGGTAACCGCCCAGTCCAGTTCCTGCGCGGTGATCGTCGCGCCGAAGTCCTGACCCAGATCGGCGGTGGATTTTGCGTCGCCCAGGATTTCCCGGGCCTCAGTGCCATAGGCGCGGATCAGGCGGCGGGTCCAGTAGGGTGTGAGGAACGGATAGTCCGCTGCCAGCCTGCTGCGCAATGTCTCGGCATCCGTCACTGCAAAGTCGCCGCCGGGCAGGGCAACGCCTGCGGTCCAATCGCCGGGCAGCTTCGGGAACACCTCGCCGATCTTGGCCAGTGCCGCCTCTGCCAGTTTGCGGTAGGTGGTGATCTTGCCGCCGAACACGTTAAGCAGCGGCGCCTGTGCCTGATCCAGCGTCAGCACATATTCGCGCGTCGCGGCGGTGGCTGAGCTGGCACCGTCATCATAGAGCGGGCGCACGCCGGAGTAGGTCCAGACGATATCCTCGCGCTTGAGCGTTTGATTGAAATACCCGGACGCGAAATCAATCAGATAGTCCTGCTCAGCTGCGGTGCATTCAGGTGCGGTGTCCGGGTCCGGATGGTCAGCGTCTGTTGTGCCGATCAGGGTGAAGTCCTCCTCGTAAGGAATGGCGAAGATGATCCGCCCGTCCGTACCCTGAAAGAAATAGCAACGCCCATGGTCGAACATTTTCGGCACCACGATATGGCTGCCCCGCACCAAGCGGACATTCTCGCGGCTGTTCTGGCCCAGCTTCTGGTGAAGCACGTCGGCGACCCACGGCCCGCCGGCGTTGATCAGCATTCTGGCGCGGCGCTGATGGGTGCCGCCGGTGGCCTGGTCCTGCAGGGTGATCACCCAGTGGTCAGCATGGCGCTCGGCAGACAGCACCTTGGTCCGGGTCAGGATTTGAGCGCCGCGGGTCTCGGCGTCGCGGGCATTCAGGACCACCAGGCGGGCGTCCTCGATCCAACAGTCGGAATACTCAAAGGCGGTTCTGAACTTGTCCTTCAAGGGCCTGCCAGCCGGGTCAGCAGCCAGGTCCAGCTTCGCTGTTCCGGGCAGGATGCCGCGCTTGCCAAGGCTGTCATACAGGAACAGGCCAAGCCGGATCAGCCAGGCGGGGCGGCGGCCCTTCATCCAGGGCATCACCGTCGTCAGCAGTTTCGACGTTGGGGTCTCGCTGTCGAACCGCATGTCCTTGTGGAACGGCAGCACAAAGCGCATCGGCCAGGAGATATGCGGCATCGCCTTCAGCAGAACCTCGCGCTCGATCAGCGCCTCGCGGACCAGGCGGAACTCGAAGTATTCGAGGTAGCGCAGCCCGCCGTGGAACAGTTTGGTCGAGGCCGATGAGGTGGCGGAGGCGAGGTCGTTCATTTCCGCCAGTGCCACCGACAGCCCGCGGCCTGCCGCATCGCGGGCAATGCCGCAGCCGTTGATGCCGCCGCCGATGATGAACAGGTCCGTTACAGGCGTTTCAGTCATTTTCGCTGCTTTCGTTTTGTCCTGCGGTCAGGATGCGGGTGCCGGCCGCATGTGCGGCTTCGGCGAATTCGTCCGGAACAGGCCGGTCGGTGATCACTACGTCCAAGTCCGCAACGTCGCAGATCCGCACCGGGGCGGAGCGGTCGAATTTGCTGCCATCGCAGACCAGTACCTTTTGGCGTGCGTTTTTCAGGATTGCGCGGGCGACCGAAACCTCGCGGGCGTCGTGGTCCATAACCGCGCCGTCAGCGTCCAGGGCGGAGGCACCGATGACAGCAAAATCCACCTTGTAGCGGCCGAAGAAGTCCACCGCGTCTTCACCTACGATGGCACCGTCGCTCTGCCGCACGGTGCCGCCGGCCAGGATCAGTTCCTTGGCCTGTCCGCCCATCATCGTGTTGATAATGTTTATGTTGTTGGACATCACCGTCAGGCCGCTGTGGCCGGACAAAGCCCGAGCAACTTGTTCGGTGGAGGTGCCGATGTTGAGCGAGAGCGAACAGTTGTCCGGGATCAGCTCAGCTGCCAGGGCGGCCATCGCCAGCTTGTTCCCTGCGTTCAGCCTGCGCCGGTCTTCATAGCCTTGGCTGGCGGCGGAGCTGACCCGGACGGCGCCGCCGTGCACGCGGGAGAGTGCGCCGCGTGCCGACAGGTCGCGCAGGTCCGCGCGCACGGTTTGCAGGGATACGCCAAAACGGCGGGAGAGATCCTCGACCTCGACCCTGTCCTGCCGGTTCAGCAGAGTGATGATTTCGTTCTGACGGCGACTGGCATCCATTTGCTTTCCTTTCGCTGCGATTCTGTAGCGCATCGGGCGCAAAGAGTCATCAACCGTTTTCGTATTGGCTTCGTTGGCGTCCAAAGCGAAAAGGCGCGCCGTGGCGGGCGCGCCTTAAGAAGTGCCAGGCTGTTCGATTTCAGGCGAGCGGGATCAGGTGATTGTCCCAGGCCAGATTTGCGCGGTGCAGCAGATGCTGGGCGGTGTCCGAGACTGCTATAAACTGGCCGGTGCCGGTGCTGGCCATGAAACCGCCGGAGGAGGGGGCCAGCCCGCAGACGTCGCCCATCCTGTGTTCGTGCAGTAAGGCTCCGCTGACCGTGTCCAGCACCTGCAGAACCCCGCCGCGCGGCGAGGTGACGCCGATCCGGCTGCCGTCAGCAGAAAAGGCGATAGAGCCGCCGTATCCCTGCATGTTCAGCACCCGTGCATCGTCCCCAGCCATCAAGCGCGGTTCGCTGCCGGGGAGATGCAAACCGGCTGTGGGGACCAGTTCGCCCGTATCGCCCTGCCACTGCATGGCGAAACCAACGGTGCCGTCAGCGTGCACGGCAAGATGGCGGATCGAGTTCAGGCGAAGGTCCTGCGGCAGTTCCATCTGCTCCTGTATTTCGCCCTCAAGGCTCAGGTAGCTGAGGTTGGAACGCATGTCGGGCAGGTTCAGCTTGGCTCGGCCGCTGTCGGGGTGGGTCTCGATGCCGCCATTGGCGACTGCCAGCCCCGGCGCGTCGCGGCGCAGCAGCATGTCATGCGGGCCGAGGCCGCCAGAAGAGAAGGAGGCGATGCGGCAGTAGCCGTCTGCGGCATTCCAGACACCGATCATGCCGCGGGCGTTTTCATAGTCGTTTTCGGTGGTGAACAGGCGGCTGCCGTCCGGGGAAAACACCCCGTGGCCATAGAAATGACGGCCTGCAGGCGGTTCCAGCCGGGCAAGGGCGCCGCCGGTCCGGCAGTCTATCACATCGGCAAAGCGGCCCGGGCGGCGGGCGAAGGCGACCGCTTCGGGGCGGGAGGGATGCGCTGCGGCCGCGTGGCCGCGTCCGGGCAGGGGATGCCGGAACAGGATTTCACCGGTTCTTGAGAGGCCTGCTAGCAGGAAGGCACCGCTGGCGTCCTTGCCTGCTGACAGGAAGGCCGGACTGCCCGCGGCGGCCCAGCTTGCCTGCGGAGTGAGGGTGGATGCCATCAGGCCGGCAAGGAAACCGCGGCGGGAGGTCATGATCTGCGCCTTTCGCTTAGTCGCCATCGAGAGAGTTAAAGCCGGCTGCCACGCCGAGTGCCGGGCTGAGACGGTCCGAGACCAGGCTTCGGAGGTCCTTCACCTGCTGGCGCAGCGCCTCGATCCGGATGCGGGAGGCCGGGTCCGCTACGCCGGCAAAGACAGGATCGTCTAGGGTTTCGGCGCGGTTGCGGATCTTGCTGAACTCATGAGCTAGATCCGCTTTCAGTTCTGTATTTTTCTGCGCCAAGGCTATTGCCAGCGGCTCCATCGCGTTCAGCGACAGCAGCACATGGCGCAGGCTGCGCCCTGAGCGGCGGGCTTCGGCGCGGTTGGGGCGGGGGGTGTCATGGGTGCCGAGCGGGCGGCCCAGGCGCATGTCATCCAGCACTTGCAGCCCGGTGGTAAGCGCCTTCAGCAGCTCCTGGGTGATTTCCTCTTCGCTGCGGTAGCGGGCGGCGGGAACGCGCATTTCGGTGGCGTAGTTTTTCTCCCAGTCGGCGGCGATGGCTTGTGCCGTGGCGGCAATGTCGGTGCTTACAGCGCGGGTCAGGGCACAGCGGTAGTCCGGGCTGCCGACGGCGGAGAGTTCCGGGTCATACAGCAGGTATTCCAATGCGTAAAAGCCACGTGCGGCGATGGAATAGCTTGCGAAACCGGCCGGGTCGGTAATACCGGCATCCTCGCTGCCGATCAGGCTGCCAAGCGCTTTGGGGGTTTTGCTGCGGCTGTCGGGCCAGAAGGCCAGAGCAAAGGCGCGGCTGTCTGTTTCGGTGGGGCCAAAGCGGTAATGGCTGGCGGCGATCCAGGCGTCAAATGCCGCGCCATATGCAGCACGCAAGGTTTTGGATTTTGCCGAGCAGTCAGCTTCAGCCGCCTCGGCAAGTGCTTGGCTGCTGCTTGCCAGATCTTTGAAAGCCGGAAGGATCAGCCGATCGGTGATGCTGCTGGACATATCAGACGCCGCTGCGGGCGCGGCGGCCAGGGCGGTGATCAGGGCTAGGGCGCGCATCAAAGACTCTCCAGGAAGGAAATCAGGGCGGCGCGGTCCCGCGGCGACAGCTCAACCACGCGGGTTTTGGCGGCCTCCGCCTCGCCGCCGTGCCACAGGATGGCCTCCAGCAAAGTGCGGGCGCGGCCGTCGTGCAGGAAGGTGGCGCGGGGCGAGACCTGCTGCGTCAGGCCAATCCCCCAGAGCGGTGCGGTGCGCCATTCGCGCCCCGTGGCGCGGGCCTCGGGCCGGTGGTCTGCCAGGCCCTCGCCCATGTCGTGCAGTAAAAGGTCTGAGTAAGGCCAGACCAGTTGGAAACTTTGCTCCGGGCGGTCCTGCAGCCGGTGTGTCACGTATTTCGGCACGTGGCAGGAGGTGCAGCCGCTGTCATAGAACACCTGCTTGCCGCGCAGAACCTTTGGATCATCCGTATTACGGCGGGCGGGCACGCCGAGATTACGGCTGTAGAAGGTGACCAGATCCATGTTTGGCTGGTCGATTTCGGTTTCACGGGAATCACTGCCGCCATGCGGGGCGGATTGGCATTTGATCTGCTGATTGGTGCATTCGCCGGCATGGGCCGGAAACAGCGGCGTAGATATGCCAATGTCGCCGGAAAAGGCGCCGGCGGATTGTTCATGCACCGTCGGGGAGCCGGCCTTCAGCCCGAAGCGGCCCAGCATAATTTGATTGAACTCCTGCGACCAGACCAGATTGGCGCGGCCGGAAATGCCGTTGCCGTCGGCGTCCTCCTCATCCGCGTGGGCAAGGATATCGGCGGCAGGGATTGTCTCCAGCAGGCCCAGGCCGATCATCGGCGGCGCAACGCGCGGGGAGAGCATGGCCCCTTCCGCCAGCGGGCCATAGCCAAGATTTGCGGCGGTATAGAGTGGGCGCCGCAGGGTTGCAGTCTGTCCGCCGTTCAGGGGGACTTCGAATTCCCCGTAATCGACCTGCAGTTTGTACTCTGAGTGGATGCCGGGGGCAGAGAAATCCTGCAACTGTTGCCCGTAATTCGGATCTGGGGCGGTGCCGATGTAATCGCTGATCACCTGCATTTCGGACGGCACCGGGCCGGGTATGGAAACCCGCAGGAACATACTGGTGGAGGCATAGTCCGGCTGCTCCGGCACATGGCCTCGGCCGTCCTTCAGGTGGCAGCGCTGGCATGAGCGTGCGTTGTAGAGCGGGCCGAGCCCGTCGGAGCCCAAGGTTGATGCAGGCGCGAAGACCCAGATTTTCTTGAACAGCCCATTGCCGAGTTTGAACTCCAGTTCCTGCTCAAAGCTGAGATTGGCGGAATGCTGCGAGAACGCCTCGTCATCCGAACGGGCCCGCACTGTGGCGGCGCCTGCGGGCAGATTCTCAAAGGGCTCAGGCGCGGAGAAATCCGTGGCTGGGGCTGTCACGGCCTCGATCCGGACGCGTTCGGCATCGGTGCGGGGGAGGGGGGAGAGATGCGGCTCTGCCTGGTACCGGCTGGCCAAGTCCAGCGCCGCAACCGGGGTGGCCGCCGCAAAAGCGGCAGCCAGCGTGAGTTCAGTCTTCCACCTCTTCCATCTTGGTGGCGTTGAGTTGGGCATAGTTTTCAGCACCGATCCGGTCATGCAGTTCAAGCTGCGTTTCGAGGAAATCGATGTGGCCTTCTTCATCCGCCATCAGATCTTCAAACAGCTTCTGTGAGACATAGTCCCCTGCCTTGTTGCAGGCGTCGCGGGCTTCTTTGTAGAGCGCGCGGGCGTCCACTTCGGCGGCAAGGTCGCATTCGAGGGTTTCTTTCGGCGTCTGGCCGATCCGCAGCGGGTCAAGCTTCTGCAGGTTCGGATGGCCGCCGAGGAACAAAATCCTTTCAATCAATTTATCCGCGTGCTGCATCTCTTCGATGCTTTCCTCGCGGCTTTTCTTTGCCATGCTGCCCAGACCCCAATCGTCCTGCAGCCGGTAGTGCAGCCAGTACTGGCTGACCGCCGTCAGCTCATGCCGCAGAGCCTTGTTCAGATAGTCGATGACCTTGGCGTCGCCCTTCATTATTTTTCTCCCGAATTAAATCTGCGCGTAAATTCGCGAGCTGCGCAGGTACTTCCAGCTTACTGCTGGTGCGCATGGTGTCGAGAAAAAGGGGCATGCATCCGCCGCAATCGGCGGATTTTCCCAAGGCGTGATAGACTTTGCCCGGAGTTATTATCGTTTCAGGATCGGCGCGTCGCATCCAGTCGATAGCCATGCGGATGTCGTGGTCCGAGATCTGTGTGCAGTGGCAAACGATCATGCTGCTCGCGTCCTTGCCCGGCGGCGCAAAGGCCTAGTGATTCCGTTGGTTAATATATCCGACAGAATTACTGGGGTTTCAAGGGGTTTCAGAGTAAAACACTTGGGAATGGGGCCGGAGCGGAAAGCCAATACAAATAAGGGGCTGCATGTTGCAGCCCCAAGGATAGCTGTGGTTTGGGAAAAACCTGTATAATGATAGCTGTTTCAGCCGCCCAGCGGGATTATCAGGCTCATCCCCAGGACCGTGCTTTTGACGCCGGCCTCGTCAACGCGGGCCAGGCCGCCGCCGATGGAGGCGCCGCTTTCAAACTCATAGTCGGCGCCGATTGTGATCAGATCGGTGTCGCCAGAAGTGTCGAAGTCGCGGTGCGCCAAGCCGCCCGACAGTGTCAGGCGGCCAATGGTGTAGGCGCCGGTCAGCGTCGCATAGACCGCATCATCGGCCGATCCGCCGGCATTGGAGAAAGAGGCAACTTCGCCATAGAGGTCAAAGCCATTGTCGAAGGAATGCGCGAGCCCCGCAACCATGCCTTGCTCGTCATCCACGTCTCCTTGGCCTGCGCTCAGGTGGCGGGCGCCGACGTGAAAGGTGGTGCTGCCGGTTTCCTGCGTCCATTGCACTACGAAGTTGTTTAGTTTCCCAGTGTTGCCCGCGCCGCCGTCGGCGGTGGTGGTGCGGCCGCGGTCGAAGCCGATGGAACGGCTGAGGGCACTGTCATCGGCGTAAAACACTCCGAATGACAGGGTGCCCGTGCCATTCAGTTCCACGTCGGACAGGATACCGATCTGCTCTGTCAGTTCGTAGTCATCGGCGAGAGAGTCGCCGAAATACCCTGCAGCGTCATCCCCAGCTGTGCCAAAGACCGGGCTCAGTTTACCGATTGCGACGGTCGTGGCATCGCCGATTTCGAAAGCCACGCCCAGTTCCTCGATATAGACACCCATGTCGTCAAAGGTGCGGTCCTCGGTCGGATCGGTCAGCGACTCGGCGGTGATTGAGGCGAAGATTTCGACATCGTTGCCGAAAGTGTAGGTGCCAGAAGCGGAAATCGAAGCAAAGGTGTCTCGGATTTCTTCGTTTGGGTCATCTGAGGACAGCACGCTGTCGTTGCCGATCTCTATTTCACCTTCCCAACTGAAACCCTCCGCAAGGGCCGGGCCTGTGCAAAGGAGGGCGGAGGTGCTTAGCGCAATCACAGTGGAAGTTCTGATGGTCATCCAGGTTTGGCTTTCATGCGGGGAAAGGCCGGCCGCAGATTTCCGGCTGGTCTCCCTGTTTTTCTGATCTATTCCTGGCAGATATTATTGAAAGACCGCGGAGGGATTGTCGAGGCTGTCGGAGCCTTCGATGGCGACACCGTTCAGGTCCAGCGCCGAAACAACGCGCTCGATCGAGCGGGTCTGGTCAATGAGCCCGTTCACACCGTCCATCACCAGCGCTTGACCGGCTCGGTTGTCCTGCGCCAGCATCTGGTCATAGGAGAAGCCTGCCTCCGCTGCAGTCTTGATGCGGCCCAATGCCCGCATGGTTGCCGACAGCTTGCGGCGCATTTCGGCGTCCAGATCCGCGTCCATTTCGGCCACCAGATCGGAGAGAGAGGCACCGGAGACCAGTTCGCCGTTCACCCGGACATATTCACCCAGATAGACGTTCTGCACGCCCAGGCCGTCATAGTAGTGGCTGTTGTGGGTGTTGTCGGAAAAGCAATCGTGCTCTTCTTCCGGGTCGTTCAGCATCAGGCCGAGGCGCATCCGCTCGCCGGCCTGCTCACCGTATGACAGCGATCCCATGCCGGTCAGCATCGCGGTGATGCCTGCGTCCTCATCAGCCAGAAGCGCGTTGCGGGCGTCGCCGGTGTCACCCCACTGCGCGGTGATCCATTCCAGATCGGAGATCAGCAGGTCGGTTGCTGCTTGCAGGTATTCGCCGCGGCGGATGCAGTTGCCGCCTGTGCAGGCGTCGCCCTGGGCATAGTCGGTCCAGGGGCGGTCGCCCGCGCCGTGCTCCGTTCCTTTCAGGTCCTGGCCCCAGAGAAGGAACTCGATGGCGTGGTAGCCGGTGGCGACATTCGCCTCGACCCCGTCGGCCTCATGCAGGGCGCCTTCCAGAAGCTCCGGGGTGATTTTGGCAGCGTCGATGACTTTGCCGGAAAGCTCAAAACCGGGGTTGGCGATCACATTCAGCGCTGCCAGGGTGTTTTCTTCAGTCGGGCCGCCATAGGAGGCGTCGACATAGTCGATCAGCCCCTCGTCCAGCGGCCAGGCGTTCACCTTTCCCTCCCAGTCGTCGACGATGGCGTTGCCGAACCGGAACACCTCGGACTGCTGGTAGGGAACCCGGGAGGCGATCCAGGCGGCGCGTGCGGCTGCCAGGTTCTCGGCCGACGGGTGCGCGATCAGTCCATCGACCGCGGCTTTCAGCAATTGCGCGGTGGCGAGACTGTCCTGATACTTGGCCTCTGCGATATTGGCGTAGTTGGTCAGCACCGCAGCTTTGTCAGCGGCAAATGCTGCGGCGGTACCGAATGTAAGACCGGCGAGGGCAGTGCCCGCGAAAAAAACGGATTTCATCAGCTAAGTCCTTGGGGTCAATTTCAGTGAAGGGTGGCTGTGGCCGGGCGCCCGGTTTGCCGGGGCAGCTTAAGTCCCATTACTTCGCGCATCAGCAGGCCGCAGTCTGAGGCAAGCCGCACCAGTTCCGGCGCCTTGCGCGGGGTGACGATTAGCGAGGCGAGGATATGAGCATCGTCCTTCTGGCCTTCAGCTGCAGATGCCAGCAGGTTGGCAAAGCAATTTTCGTCCGCGCCGAGACAACGGCAGGTCATGCCGTGGCGCACCAGCGGCCGGCGTCCGTGGGTGGCGCAGAAATTGCACAGGTACCCGAAGGCCTCAAACGCCGCTTCCGCGACCTCAGGGCCGAAGTTCACCTCAAAATCGCGGCGCATCTGGTCGCGCGTTTCACTGCCGGAAAACCAATGGCGCAGATAGATCACCGCTCCGGCTTCCAGCGGCGGCAGGTCCGAGAGGGTCCCGACGGTCACGCCGCCGCGGGGCTGGGCAGCCGCGCCGCTCATTTCGTCAGGATCAGCTTGCCTGCGCGGGTGATGCGCAGTGAGTAAATCTGCCCGTTCAGAAGAATTCGGGCTTGTGCGCCGCCGCGGGTCAGGTCTTCGGCGTGGTAGGTGGGGAACACCTCAGCGGTGGCCTCAGTGGGGACAGGTTTGGATGTGATCTGGTTCATGACTTGCGCCCATTGCTGAATTCCGCCCTGTCCAGAAGCCATTCCAGACAAAAACCGGACAGAGCGCCGGACGGCGCAAAGACCTGCGTCCACAGGTGACGCATGTCCTCGGTGTCCGGTTCCTTGATCTCAGGGCCGCGCGGGCGGCTTGCTCTGGTCGGCATGGGGGCGATCTCGGTTGATTGAATGTCACTCGGGCTCGCCCGATCCGAGTCAGGCTGGCTGGAATGCCATATACCTGATTTATTTACTCACCTATGTCAATCCGAGTTTTTTTGTCGGAAATGAATTGTGTGCAGTGGCAATGGGATGGCAAACAAAAAGGCCGCCCAGCGGGCGGCCTCTGTCGCAGTCAATGTCCAGTGCCTCAGGCGCGGGTGCCGGAGAAGCGTTCCTGCCATTCTTCGCGCTGTTCGTCGGTGATCTTGGCGAACAGCACCTCCGGCACGGTAAAGGCGTGGCCTGCGGGCAGGGCGGACAGGGCTGCCGCCACATCGTCCGGCCAGCTGCGGTCGTCCGTGTTCAGCGCTGCCATCAGCGTGTTGCTCGCTTGCGGGATGAACGGCGCCGACAGCACCGCGTAAAGGCGGATCAGATTGAGGCCCAGGCGCACCTGCGCAGCAGCGCGCTCAGGGTCTTCCTTGAACACCGACCAGGGCGCGGCGGACTGCAGGTATTCATTGCCCGCAACCCAGATCGCCCGCAGTTCCTGCGCCGACTTGCGGACCTCCATCGCTTCCATGTGGCCCTCATAGGCGCGGATGCGGGTGGTGAGTTCTGCGATCAGCACCTGTTCCTGCTCGCCGTATTCGCCAGCCGAGGGCACTTCCTCGCCGAACTTGGAACGGCAGAACTTGGTGATGCGGCTGACGAAGTTGCCCAGCACGTCCGCCAGATCCTTGTTCACCGACTGCTGGAAGTTCTCCCAGGTGAATTCGGAGTCCGAGCTTTCCGGCGCGTGGCTCAGCAGCCACCAGCGCCAGTAATCGGCGGGCAGGATTTCCAGCGCCTGATCCATGAAGACGCCGCGGCCCTGCGAGGTGGAGAACTGGCCGCCGTCATAGTTCAGATAGTTGAAGCTCTTCAGGTGGTCGACCATCTTCCACGGCTCACCCGAACCCAGAATGGTGGCTGGGAACGAAAGGGTGTGGAAGGGGACGTTGTCCTTGCCCATGAACTGGACGTATTTGACGTCTTCGGCGCCCTTGTCGGTGCGCCACCAGCGCTGCCAGTCGGCGTCCGCAAGCCCATTCTTTTCGGCCCACTCGCTTGCAGCGGCAATATATTCGATCGGCGCATCGAACCAGACATAGAAGACCTTGCCCTCCATACCCGGCCAGTCCGCGCCGCCCTTCTTGACCGGCACGCCCCAGTCCAGATCGCGGGTGATGCCGCGGTCCTGCAGGCCGTCGCCGTCATGCAGCCATTTCTTTGCGATGGAGGTGGTCAGCACCGGCCAGTCTTTCTTGGTGTCGATCCAGGCGTCGAGCTGATCGCGCATCGCGGACTGGCGCAGGAACAGGTGCTTGGTTTCACGCACTTCCAAGTCGGTGGAGCCGGAGATCGCGGAGCGCGGATTGATCAGGTCGGTGGGGTCGAGCTGCTTGGTGCATTCCTCGCACTGGTCGCCGCGCGCCTTCTCGTAACCGCAGTTGGGGCAGGTGCCCTCGATATAGCGGTCGGGCAGGAACCGGCCATCCGCGTTGGAGTAGACCTGCTTTTCGCTGACTTCCGAGATCAGTCCCGCATCGGCCAACTTGCCCGCGAAATGCTGGGTCAGCGCATGGTTCTGCGGGCTGGAGGAGCGGCCGTAATGGTCGAACGACAGGCCAAAGCGCTGCGCGATGTCGGTTTGCACCTCGTGCATTTCGGCGCAGTAGTCCGCCACCGGCTTGCCGGCCTTGGCCGCAGCCAGTTCTGCCGGTGTGCCGTGTTCGTCGGTGGCGCAAAGGAACATGACTTCATGCCCGCGGCCGCGGTTGTAGCGGGCGTAAAGATCAGCAGGCAGCTGGCTGCCGATCAGGTTGCCCAGATGCTTGATCCCGTTGATGTAGGGAAGCGCCGAAGTGATCAGAATGCGTGCCATGCCGTCCATCCAGGTAATGCGTCAGAGGCCCGTCTAGCCTATGCGGCGGGCGGCGGGAACCCCGTGTGCGTATTTCGTTGAAAATTGGGGGGCGGCGGCGCTACCGCTCTTCGCGCGAGCGTTTCAGCAGGCGGCCGATGGTGAAGGAGGTGCGCGGCGCATAGACATAGTGCGTGCGCTCTTCCGGCACCGGGCGAGCGCGCATTCTGCTGAGGCCGAAGACGATCAGCAGCAAGTGGCCGAAAGCGACATAGGCGAACAGCGCTGGCGGACCGAAGCTGTCGATCAGCGCCGAGGAGACATAGGGCGAGGCGATGGCGCCAAGCGCGTACCAGAACATCAGCGCTGCCGACAGCTCGACCCGCTCGGCGGAGGTGGCGAAGTCGTTGGCGTGGGCGGCGGAGACCGAAAAGATCGGGAAGGTCGTAAAGCCGAAGAAGCCGGCCGCCAGCATCACCCCCAGAGTGCCTGTGCCGCTGGCCGCGATGGTCACGGTGCTGCTGACAATGGCCGCGGCCGAAAGCCAGATCAGCACCCAGCGGCGGTCGTATTTGTCGGCCAGCCAGCCGAGCGGGTACTGCGCCAGCGCACCGCCCAGCACGAAGGCTGCCAGGAAGAAGGCGATCTGGCCGACTTCCAGCCCGACTTCCTGGCCGTAGACCGGACCGACCATCCGGAATGAGGCGGAGCTGAGCGCCGAGACGATAACGCCGGCCACGGCCAGCGGCGAACAGCGCCAGGCCAGTTTCGGGCGCAGGCGGGGGGCATCGGGTGTTTCCGGCTGGCTGGCCTTAGTCAGGGTTAGCGGCAGGAGCGCCGCGCAGCAGAGAATCGCCAATAGATTATAGGAGACATAAGCTGCGGGCGGCAGCACGGCGATAATCAGCTGCGCCGTCAGCGAGGCCCCCATGTCCGCCAACCGGTAGGTGCCCATGGCACGGCCGCGGGTCTCGTTGGTGACCTTGGCATTGAGCCAGGCCTCGATCACGGTGTAGCAGCCCGCGACGCAGAGGCCGGAGGCTATCCGCATCGCCGCCCAGGCATAGGGGTTTTCAGTCAGCGTGTGGCCCAGAAGGCCGATCGCGCCAAGGGCGGTGAAGGCGGCATAGGCGCGGGAATGGCCGACATTGCCCATCAGCCGGGGCGCCCACCAGCAGCCAATGAAGAAGCCGAAAAAATGTCCTGACCCGAGGAGGCCGATCTGTTCCTTGCTGAAATTCAGGGTTAGGCCGGAGATGGCATCGAGCGGGCCGACGCCTCCGGTCGACAGCTGCAGCATTATGACGGAAAGGAACAGGGCGGCAAGGGAGACAATCAGGCGCATAACGGTGCGACCATGACAGGCTGGGGCGGCATTGCCAGCCGGTTTCCGTCACCTGCGTGTCGTATTTTTGCGGGGCGGTGTCTTTTCGGCACCGGGGCTGGCGGCAGGCTCAGCTGCTGTGGCGGATGCGCGCGCGGATCGCCAGGCTGATCCGGTCCGCTACTAGATCCGAATATCCGGTTGCGCCGAACGCGGCGCGGCTGAGCTGGCCGCCCAGATGCACGTCCAATTCGCCGAGGTCATCCGGCGCGCTGCCGGGGCGGCGGTAGAGCGCGGCTTGCAGGGTGATCGGCCGGGTGGTGCCGCGCAGGGTCAGATCACCCTCGACGGCTGCGCCGCCGGACAGCCGCCCGTCCGGACCGAGCCGGATTCGGGTGGAGCGGAAATGGATCTGCGGAAACCGCTCGGTATGCAGGATGCCGGGACCTTTCAGTGCTTCGGTGGCAAAGATCAGCCCGGTGCGGGCCCGGCGCGCGTCCAGGCTGATGCCGGCGTGGCTGCGGGAGAGGTTCTGCGGGTCGATCAGGATACGGGCGGCGGAGACCGGGATCCGCCCGTGCTGTGGCTGTCCTCTGAGCAGGAAGGTGAAGCGCACATCGGTAGCTTCGTGGATCAGGCGGTAGGGCAGGAGTGCGGCCAGCAATGCCTGCGGTGCCAGCAAGGCGGCACCGAGGCCGGCCAGAAGGCGGCGGCGCGGCATCCTGGATCTGCCCATGCGTGCGTTTCCTTTTGTGTCTGCTGGTCCGTGTTTTCTGCACTGCCGGATGAGTTTAACCGGATTTTCTGCAGCGGCCCGCTCACTTTTGCTTGCGCGCCTGTGAGGCTGCGGAGTACACCCGCCAGGCTGCGGTTACGGGCACAGCCCTGGTCTGGCCCGATGCCGCTATGGCAGCGCTGGCGCCGCCAGGGTTTCCGGCGCCAGTGGGAGCCCCCCGGAGGAGGCGGGGCGCGATGTCTGCTGATCCGAGGGGGCGGGTGGCAACGGGGCGGCCTGCAGCGGGCCGCCTGTGCGGGTCCGGGTGATCTGCCAGCCGCGGGGCGGCAGGGTGCGGGCGCGCAGGCGCTGCAATGTCCAGCAGCCTTTGCCCGCGGGGGCGCGGCCGGCCGGACTGCTGCCGGTCAGGCTGCTGCTCGGCCGGGGCGCATGGGCCAGGTGCCAGCGGCTTTCGATGCCTTGGGCGCCGCCGGTGCCGGGGGTCAGCAGCAGGCCCAGCGGCGCCGGGCCGAAGCGGCCGCCGGCCTCTGCGGCCAGATGCAGCCGCCGCACCGGGGTCATGGCGGGCGGCTCTGCCAGTTCTGCCACAACCAGCGCTGCCGCGCCGCTGCGCAGGGCCTCCTCCATCGCCCAGAGCAGATCCTCCGCCCGGGCGGTTTGAACGAACAGGAACCGGGCAGGGGTGGCGCATGCTGCTACCCCCTCGGGGTTCAGCGGCTTGCCGGCCTGAGGCAGGGACAGCCACAGCACAGGGCTTTGGGCCGCAGCAGCCAGCCACAGTGCAAAACTGTGCCGGGCGGGACCGCAGGCCTCATGCACTCGGGCCTGCTCCAGCGCGATCCCTTCTGTCAGGGGCAGCGCGGGGCGGGGCTTGTGGCTGCGGCGGGCAAGCAGGTGAGTCGGCATGCCGCCAGATTACCATGTTCGCCATTTGTTCTCAATCGATCCGGGCGGCCGATGCCGCCTCTGGATTTCGCGCTGCGTACCGGGCCTCAGCCCTCGCGCGGCACCACCGGACCGCCCTGTTTGACCCATTCGGTAAAGCCGCCTTCCAGATGCACCACCGGATTGAGCCCCATCTCCAGTGCGGCCTTCGCACTCAGCGCCGAGCGCCAGGCGCTGGCGCAGTAGAACACATAAGTTTTGTCTTGGTTGAACACTGGCTTGTGATAGGGGCTGTCCGGGTCGATCCAGAACTCCAGCATGCCCCGCGGGCAGGAAAACGCGCCGGGGATCATGCCGCTGCGCTGCAGTTCACGGATGTCGCGCAGGTCGATAAAGACGAAGTTCTCGTCCAGCACCTTCTGCTTGGCTTCCTCGACAGTCATGGTGTCGACGAGGCTGTTGGCCTCCGCCAGCAGCGTCTTGACGCCTTTGGTGATCTGTTGCGGCATTCCACGTTCTCCCGGAGTGTTGCGGGAGACAGGCTGCAGAGTTTTGCAGCCAAGTGCAAGCTGAGAGGCTGTTCAGTGAACCTGCAGCGGATCAAGCGCTGCTACTCCACCGCCGGCGGCGAGCCAGGCATCCATCCCGCCGTCCAGAAAGAAAACCTGCCGCAGGCCCATGTGCTTTGCGCTTTGGGCGGCCTGAGATGCGTGCAAACCGTTGCTGCAGTAGAAGACAAACACCTTATCATTGGCAGGGACGCTGCCGCTGATGGGGCTGCCGGGGTCGATCCAGAGATCCAAAAGACCATGGGGGCAGGAAATGGCGCCCGGAATAATCCCTGTTCGTTTCGTTTCCTGTGCCATGCGCAGATCGACAAATACAGCGCCGCCGCGGGCATGGGCCACGCGTGCCTCCGGAAGCGGCAATCGCGGAGCCGGCGCTTCACTATCAAACGCGGGATTTCCACCGTCTTCATGCAGCGTGATCGACATGGCTCACTCCTGTAACTCGTTGAAACACAATTTGCCGCAAATTTGAAGCTATCACAAATTAGGCGAATCGCTTTGCAGTTGTTTCCTGATGGTTAACGCCTGTCCGCAGGCATGCCGCTGCGGGTTGCGCCTGCCGCTCTGGCGGTTAGGGTTCGCGCCGGACCAGAGCACAGGAGAACAGCGATATGAAGATGAACCCGTTGGGCCGCACCGGCATGATGGTGTCCGAACTGTGCCTGGGCACGATGACATTCGGCACACAGACGCCGGAGGCAGAGACGCATGCGCAGATCGATATGGCCCTGGCGGCAGGGGTGAACTTTGTCGACACCGCCGAGATGTACCCGGTGAACCCGGTCAGTGCAGAGACCCTGGGCAACAGCGAGCGCATCATCGGCAACTGGAACGAACGGACCGGGCGGCGCGGTGACTATATCCTGGCGACCAAGCATTCCGGTGAGGGGATGCGCCATGTGCGCGACGGGGCGCCGATCTCGTCGAAGACCATCGCGCCCACCATCGAGGCGTCGCTGAAGCGGCTGAAGACGGATTACATCGACCTCTACCAGTTTCACTGGCCGAACCGGGGCAGCTACATGTTCCGGCAGAACTGGACCTATGACCCCTCCAGCCAGAACCGCGAGGAGACCATGGCCAATATGGAGGATTGCCTGGAGGCGCTGCAGCGCGAGGTGGAGCGCGGCACCATCCGGGCCTTTGGCCTGTCAAACGAAAGCGCCTGGGGCACCGCGCAATGGCTGCGGATCGCGGAAGAACGCGGCTGGCCGAGGGTGGCCTCGATCCAGAACGAATACTCGCTGGTCTGCCGGATGTATGACACCGACCTGGCGGAACTGAGCGTGAACGAGGATGTGGGCCTGATGGCGTTTTCGCCGCTGGGCACCGGGCTTCTGACCGGGAAATACCAGGACGGGGCGGTGCCGGAAGGTTCGCGCAAGGCCATCAATCCGGAACTGGGCGGGCGCCACAGCCCGCGGGTCTATGATGCGGTGGCGGCCTATCTGGAGATTGCCAAGCGGCACGGACTGGACCCGGTGCATATGGCGCTGGCCTGGTGCCGGACCCGGCCGTTCATGGCTGCGGCGATCTTTGGCGCCACCCATCTGCCGCAGCTGGAGCATCTGCTCAAGTCGGTGGAGCTGGAGTTGAGCCAGCAGGTGCTGGACGAGATCAATGCTGCGCACCGGGCGCATCCGATGCCGTATTGATCGCATCCGGAGCGGGAAGCTCCCGCCCGTCCTTCGGGCATTGACATGCCCTGGGCCGGTTGGGCCGGGCGCTGCTGGCGCAGCGCGGAAGATTTTGCTGTGAGGCGCTTCAGGGGCAGGTCTGCCCTGAAGCGCCTTTGCGAGTGTATTCAAGGATTGCGCGTCAAGGGTGAACGGTGCTGCGCACCGCCGCTGCGCGGCCCTTGACCCGCGGGGCCGGGCGGCCGGTCAATGCGCGGTCGGGCGGGCCTGCTCCTGGCGCAGGTCGCGGGCGGAGGTGCCGTGAGCGGTGCGGAAGGCACGGGCGAAGCTCGATTGCGAGGTAAAGCCGGTGGCGATTGCCACATCCATTAGCGGCATCGCGGTGTCGGTCACCAGGCGGCGGGCCTCTGCCAGGCGCAGCTGCAGGTAGTGATCCTGCGGCGTGGTGTTGAGTTTGAGCCGGAACTGCTGCTGCAGGCTGCGCGGGCTGGTGCCAAGCGTTTCGGCAATCTGCGCCAGCGGCAGCGGCTCGTCCAGCGAGGCTTCCATCAGCGCGTTGGCCTTAGCCGTCAGCGCACTGTGGGTGCGGCCGCCAAGGCGGCTTTGCGGGCGCGGCAGCGCGGCAGGCCCGTCGAACAGAAACAGACCGGCAACGCGGGAGGCAAAGCCTGCGCCGTGGCGGGCGCTGATGATGTGCAGCATCATCTCGATCGCTGGTGTGGCGCCGCCGGAAGTCAGGCGCGCGTCAGACACGGTGAAGCGGTCATTGCGGGCATCCACCTCCGGGAAACGGGCGGAGAAGTTCTCCAGGTCTTCCCAATGGGTGGTGGCGGGATGGCCGTCCAGCAGCCCGGCCTCAGCCATCAGCCAGGGGCCGCCGTCGATGCCGGCAATCGTGGCGCCGGTGGCCGCGATGCGGCGCAGGCCTGCCAGCAGGCTGGGGGTGGCATGGCGCGCAAGCTGGAAGCCTGCGACGACGATCAGCAATTCGCAGCCCTGCAGCCGGGCCAGCGGGAAACTGGGCACGGTGAGGCCGCTGGTCAGCATCGGTGGCTCGGCTGTGGCGCTGACGTAATCCCAGTCGAACGCGGCCCGCCCGGCCAGCCGGTTGGCGGCGCGCATCGGGTCCACTGCGGCGGCAAAGGACAGCGTGTTGCATTCGTCCAGAACCAGAACCGCTGTTTTCAGCGGCCGGTTCTCGGGCTGCAGGATGTTTTTTGCGGATTTCATCAACTTCGATTCGCCTGGTGTAAACTGTGCCGCAAAAGGCTGCGGCAGAGTCGTCAGCAACGCAAATCAGAATCTGGGGAGGAGCCTGGGGATAACCTAAGGCAAAACCCTGTACATCGAAGGGAAAAGAAAAATGCCTCTGGAAATGAACCGGGACGTCTTCATCACCTGTGCCGTGACCGGCTCCGGCGGCACCCAGGACCGCAGCCCGCATGTGCCGCGCTCGCCCCGGCAGATCGCCGACAGCGCCATCGCCGCGGCCAAGGCCGGTGCTGCCGTGGTGCACTGCCACGTGCGCGATCCAGAGACCGGCGTGCCGTCGCGCCGGCTGGATCTGTACCGCGAAGTGACCGACCGGATCCGCGATGCCGAGGTGGATGTGGTGCTGAACCTGACCGCGGGCATGGGCGGCGACATGGTGTTCGGTGACACCGAGAACCCGCTGCCGCTGAAGGAGGCAGGCACCGACATGGTTGGCGCCACCGAGCGCGTAGCCCATGTGGCGGAATGCCTGCCGGAAATCTGCACGCTCGACTGCGGCACCATGAATTTTGCCGAGGCGGATTACGTCATGACCAACACACCCGGCATGCTGCGGGCGATGGGCCAGATGATGACCGATCTGGGCGTGAAGCCGGAGATCGAGGCGTTCGACACCGGCCACCTGTGGTTTGCCAAGCAATTGGTAAAAGAGGGGGTTCTGGAGCCGAACGCGCTGGTTCAGCTGTGCATGGGGGTGCCGTGGGGGGCGCCGGATGACTTCAATACTTTCATGGCGATGGTCAACAACGTGCCGGATGACTGGACCTTCTCCGCCTTCTCGCTGGGCCGCAATCAGATGGCCTATGCCTCGGCCTCTGTTCTGGCGGGCGGCAACGTGCGCGTGGGCCTGGAGGACAACCTGTGGCTCGACAAGGGGGTGCTGGCGGAGAACTGGCAGCTGGTCGAGCGCGCCAATACCATCGTGTCGAACATGGGCGCGCGGGTGATCGGCCCCGCCGAAGTGCGCGAGAAGCTGGGGCTGAACAAGCGCGCGCCGGTGGCGAAGTAAACGGATTTTCGAGGGGGTGCCACGCGTGCACCCCCTGTACAACTCCTGTGCACCGGGCGGTGCGCCGGGGCGGCCAACTCGGGGCCGGCTGGCCCTCTCAAAGGATACGTCATGAAAACAGCAGCAATCATCGGCGGCGGGGTTATCGGCGGCGGCTGGGCCGCGCGGTTCCTTCTGAACGGCTGGAACGTGCGGGTGTTCGACCCGGACCCGGAAGCGGAGCGCAAGATCGGCGAAGTGCTGGCCAACGCCCGCCGCTCGCTGCCCGGCCTTGGCAATGTGGCACTGCCTGCGGAGGGCAGCCTGACCTTTCACGAAACCATCGCGGAAGCCGTTGAGTGCGCCGAGTGGGTGCAGGAGAGTGTGCCGGAACGGCTGGACCTGAAACAGAAAGTCTATGCCGAGCTGCAGGCGCACTGCGCGCCGGATGCGGTGATCGGCTCCTCCACCTCGGGCTTCAAACCGTCGCAGTTGCAGGACGGCCGGGAAAATCCGGGCCAGATTGTGGTCGCGCATCCGTTCAACCCGGTCTACCTGCTGCCGCTGGCCGAGCTGGTCACCACTGAGGCGAACCCGGCAGGCGTCATCGACCGGGCCAAGGAGATCATCACTGCCATCGGTATGTATCCCCTCCACCTCAAGAAAGAGATCGACGCCCATGTGGCCGACCGGTTCCTGGAGGCGGTCTGGCGCGAGGCGCTGTGGCTGGTGAAGGACGGCATTGCCACCACCGAGGAGATCGACAACGCGATCCGTTACGGCTTTGGCATCCGCTGGGCGCAGATGGGTCTGTTCGAGACCTACCGGGTGGCTGGCGGCGAGGCGGGCATGAAGCATTTCATGGCGCAGTTCGGCCCCTGCCTCAGCTGGCCCTGGACCAAGCTGATGGATGTGCCGGAGTTCACCGATGAGCTGGTGGACCTGATTGCGGGCCAGTCGGATGAACAGTCCGGCCAGTATTCGATCCGCGAGTTGGAACGTCACCGGGATAACAACCTGGTGGGCATGATGCGGGCGCTGGGCGCCAATGACTGGGGCGCGGGTGCGTTGCAGAATGCGCATGACCTGAACCGCGAGGGTGAAGCCGGGCTGGTACGCTCTATGGACGGTCTGGACGACCTGAGCCAGCCGGTGCTGACCCAGAGCCGCGTGGTGCCGCTGGATTGGACCGACTACAACGGTCACATGACCGAGAGCCGCTATCTGGATGCCTTTGCGCAATCCACCGACCGGCTGATGATGATCATCGGCTGCGATGCGGAGTATATCGCCAATGGCGGCAGCTATTTCACCGCCGAGACCCATATCCGCCACATCGACGAGGTGAATGCGGGCGACCCGATCCAGGTGCGGACCCGGGTGATCATGGGCGCGGGCAAGAAGATGCACCTGTGGCATGAGATGTATTCGGGCGAGCGGCTGCTGGCGACCGGCGAGCATATGCTGCTGCATGTGGACCTTGCGACCCGCCGCTCGGCGCCGCCCGCGCCGCATATCGAGGCCAACCTGGTGAAGCTGGCAGAGGCCCATGCGGCACTGGCGGCGCCGGAGGGGCTGGGCCGTGCGATTGGAGCGCCGCGTTGAGCCGGGTTCTGATCACCGCCGGCGGTTCCGGCATCGGACGGGCGATGGCCGAGGGCTTTGCCGCCGCCGGGCATCAGGTCTGGGTCACGGATGTCAGCGCGGTTGCGCTGGCAGACGTGCCGGAGGGCTGGCGCACGACGGCGGTGGATGCCACCGATGAGGCGGGCGTGAAGGCGTTGTTTGCGGAGATCGCTGACGTTTGGGGCGGGCTCGATGTGCTGTGTGCCAATGCGGGCATCGCGGGGCCCACGGCGCTGATCGAGGATATTGCGCTGGAGGACTGGCGCAAATGCGTGAGCGTCAATCTGGAGGGCTGCTTTCTGGCCGCCAAACACGCCGCCCCCATGATGAAGGCGGCCAGGGCCGGGTCGATCATCGTGACCTCTTCGACCGCCGGGCAGTACGGCTACCCGAACCGGGCGCCTTATTGTTCCGCTAAATGGGCCGTTATCGGGCTGATGAAGACGCTGGCGATGGAACTGGGCCCCTTTGGCATCCGCGCCAATGTGATCTGCCCCGGCGCGGTGGAAGGCCCGCGGATGGAAGGGGTGTTAGAGCGCGAGGCGGCGGCCAAGGGCATGACCCGGGATGAGGTCTATGCGGGCTATGCGTCGGGCACCTCGATGGGGCGGTTTGTCGAGGCAAGCGACATTGCCAATTTGGCGGTGTTCCTCGGCTCGGACGCGGCACGGCTGGTGTCCGGGCAGGTGATTGCCGTCGACGGCCATACAGAGAACCCGGACCCGAAAGTGTGAAGTCTGGGTGGTGAACGAAATCGCCCACCCTACTGAAAACTGTTTCGCACGGCCGACAGGCCGGGCAGCGCCCGCCCCGTGGGGGGCGGGCGCTGCCCTTAGTGCCTTTGCGGCGTAGGGTGGGCAATTTGCCCACCAACTGGGCGTGTCAGGAAATCGCCGCCCTGAGCGCCCTGAGCCGTCCGGGCAATTGCCGGGCAGTGATGTCCGCTTCGCGCACCAGATTGTCGAAATGGCTGGTGAAGGTGGCGATCCGCTCCTTGTCGCGGAAGGCGAGGTAATGGGTGCCCGCGTAGAACACGCACAGGAGCGGGCCGAAAATTGTGATTGGTGACGAATAAAGCCGCTTGGCATCAAACAGGTAGATGCGCAGGCGGGGGTAGAGCTGTTCGCAGAGGCGTTCGAACTGGTCAAGCTGTTCCAGCCGGATCTCCAGCGGCAAGCCCTCGTAGTAGCCGACGGCATGGGCAAAGCTGTCGAGCTCATAAAGCGGCAGGGCGATTTCGTAATCGGAGGGCGACTGGCGCATCCAGGTGAGGCGGTCCTCTGAGGCGCCGATGGCCTGGCCTGCAGTGCGGCCCAGATGGGGGGAATATTCCCACTCCAGCAGCGCTCGTGTTTTCAGCATGTCGGGGAGCGCAGCGGGAACGTGGCGGATCTTGTAGCCCTCGGCCTCCTGGTGCCAGTCGAAGATCTTTTCATCCACCAGCGCGCGCGGGGCTTCGGAGAGGGTGAGGCTGGAGGCCAGCAGCTCGGCGGCGCTTTCAGGGCGGTCCGACAGGCTGAGGAGCCAGTCGGCGGAAACCCCGAGCGCCCCGGCGCAGGCACCGACCACGTGGGCGTTGGGCAGCCGTGCGCCCTCATCCGTCAAGAGCTGCGAGATGGTGGAGCGGTCAACGCCGATGGCGCGGGCCAGGGCGCTTTGACTGAGGCCGCTGTCGCGCAGGGCCTTGTTCAGTCTTTGCCGGAACTGCTCAGCTCGCACCCGTTTGTCGATATTTTCTATCATGTGTTTTGAAATATCACGGCTGGTGGATTTTGTTAACTGCATTCGGAATTCTGCACAGGTGCCTGCCGCGGTAGTTTGGAAACAAGCACTTATCGAAGAATTTCAGGAGGTAAGATGGAAACGCGCAGGCGCTCCATTGTAAAGGCGGTGATTTGGAACGTTCTCGGGCTGGTCTCGATGACGCTGGTGGGGCTGATCGCCACCGGTTCGGTCAAGGCGGGCGGCATGATGGCGCTGGTCAACACCGGCATCGGGTTCACCGTGTATCTGTTCTACGAGCGCGTCTGGGCAAAAATCAGCTGGGGGCGCAGCCATGTCTGAGGGGGGGCGGGACTACCTGCCGCGCGGCGTCGAATGGGGCACCCTGGCGCTGATCATTGCCTGCCACGCTGGCTGGCTGGCGGCGCTGTGGCTGCTGCCGCAGGACAGCCTGTTGCTGACGGTTCTGGCGCTGGGCCTGATGGCGGCACTGCATTCCTCGCTGACCCACGAGGCGCTGCACGGGCACCCGTTCCGCAGCCGCTGGCTCAATGAGGCGCTGATGTTCTTTCCGCTCAGCCTGGCGATTCCCTATGGTCGGTTCCGTGACACCCATCTGGCGCATCACGAGGATGAGGCGTTGACCGATCCCTATGACGATCCGGAAAGCAATTTCCAGGACCCGGGCGTCTGGGCCCGGTTGCCCGGCTGGCGCAAGATGCTCTTGCGGGTCAACAATACCCTGCTGGGCCGGGTGGTGCTGGGGCCGCTGATGGGGCAGCTCTGCTTCATGGCTGGCGACTGGCGGCTGGCGCGCCAGGGGCAGCCGGGCATTGTCCGCGACTGGGGGCTGCATGCCGTTGGCCTGGCGGTTGTGATCTGGGTGGTGCTGCAGTCGCCGGCGCCGCTGTGGGCGGCGGTTGCCGGGGCCTATCTGGGGCTTGGCCTGTTGAAGATCCGCACCTTCCTGGAGCACCGGGCGCATGAGACCGCCCGCGGCCGCACCGTGGTGATCGAGGACAGGGGGCCGCTGGCCTTCCTGTTCCTCAACAACAATCTGCATATCGTGCATCACATGCATCCGGGCGTGCCCTGGTATGCGCTGCCGCGGCTGTACCAGACGCGCCGGGCGGAGTTCCTGGCCGCCAATGACGGGTACTTCTACCGCAACTACCTGCAGATTTTCCGCAACTACCTGCTGCGCGCCAAGGACCCGGTGCCGCATCCGCTCTGGCAGCAGCGGGAATAAACCCGCATAAGCGGGGGCATGTTTGCCTGGATCCCCGTTTCCATAGCCGCTGCCAGCTTTCAGACCGTGCGCTTCATGCTGCAGAAGGTCCTCAGCAGCGTGACGCTGTCGCCGGGCGGAGCCACCTTCGCCCGGTTTGTTTATTCCGCGCCCTTCATCCTGGCCGGGCTGGCCGCCTATCTGGCGGTGTCGGGGCGGAGCCTGCCGGAACTGGGCGCGAAATTCTGGATGTTCGCAGCCATCGGCGGCACCGCGCAGATCCTGGCCACCGTCTGCGTCGTGGCCCTGTTCAAGCAGCGCAATTTTGCGGTTGGCATCACCTTCAAGAAGACCGAAGTGATCCAAACCGCCATCGTCGGCTTGGCCGTTCTGGGCGATCCGGTCAGCTTTGGCGGCTGGGCGGCGATCCTGATCGGGCTGACGGCGGTGCTGGTGCTGTCCAGGACGCCGGACACGGCAGGCCCCTGGTGGCGGCATCTGACCAACCGCGCGTCGCAGCTGGGGCTGGGGTCGGGGGTGCTGTTTGCCATCTCGGCTGTCAGCTACCGGGGGGCCTCCCTGCAGCTCAGCGAGCTGGAGCCCGCATTCCGCGCGGCGGTGACGCTGGCGGCGGTTGTCGGTCTGCAAACCCTGTTCATGCTGGTCTGGCTCGGCCTGCGCGACAAGGGCGAGATCGCCCGGGTCTGGCAGGCGCGCAAAGTGGCCGTCTGGGTGGGGCTCACCAGCATGGGCGGCTCGTTCTGCTGGTTCTGGGCCTTCACCCTGCAGAACGCGGCCTATGTGAAGGCAGTGGGGCAGGTGGAGCTGCTGCTGTCGCTGCTGGCCTCGGTGCTGTTCTTCAAGGAGAAAGTCACGGCGCGCGAGCTGGCAGGCATGGGCCTGCTGGTGGTGTCAATCCTGGTGCTGGTTCTGGCCCTTTGAGGCACGGCGTCCGCGGCAGGGCGGCCGGAATTGCCGCGCCGGGAAACGTTACCCGTCGGCGGGCATCGGATAGCCCTTGAGGCGCAGGAATAGGCTGGCCTCGTCGCTGTTGTGGAAATAGGGCACGCTTTGCGGCGGTTCAACATCGCGGACACGGGCGGTGACCTCGGCCAGCACTACCTCGGTAATAAAGGGCAGGTCAAAACTGCGCACCCGGCTGAGCGGGATCCACTGCAGATGCGACAGCTCATCCGCGGCGCGGGAGAAGTCATCCAGGTCGCCGGTGATCTGATCTGCATCCACCAGGAAGAAGCGCGCGTCAAACCGGCGGGGGCGGCCCGGCGGGGTCAGGGCGCGGAACACGAACTGCATGGCGCGGGCAGAGGGGATATGGCCGGTGGCAGCAAAGCGCTGCCAGTCTTCGGGAATGTCTCCGCTCCAGCTGCCAGGCTCACCGAGGATCAGGCCGGTTTCCTCCCACAGTTCGCGCACCGCGGCGACGGCGAGGGCGTGGTGCAGGTCTGCAGGCGCTTTGTCCGCCAGACGCTCCTGACAGACATTGGAGATCGGCGAGGCCAGCGGTATTTCAGCGTCGGCCATATCCACCGCGCCGCCGGGAAAAACGAATTTGTTGGGCATGAAAGCCGCCTTGGCTCCGCGCTGGCCCATCAGAACCTGCGGGTCCGATGACATCCGGCCGCGCATGGCAATGACTGTTGCCGCATTACGGATCGCGGTCTTGTCTGTGGTGGTCTCGCCGCAGAGAAACGTCTTGCTCATGATTTTACTGCCCTTGTCCTGCCGGGGTGTCTTTGCCGAAGCCATGCATCCGCCGCGCCCATTGGTAGGCGATGACGATCCCCTTCATCCGCGGCAGAAGATAGAGGGAAGAGGCGATGCAGCCAATCGTGAAAACCGTGAACATCACCAAAGGCTCCGGCCGCCAGGAAAAATAGACCACGTGCATCAACGGCGCCATGATATGTCCGACGATCAGGATCGTCAGGTAAGCCGGCCCGTCATCAGCGCGGGCGTGGGTCAGGTCCAAGCCGCAGTGGCTGCAGTTGCTGTTCACCTTGAGATAGGAGTGCAGGATCTTGCCTTTGCCGCACTCGGGGCAGCGGCAGCGCCAGCCCTTGGCCAAGGCGGGCATGGTGGGGCGGTCGCCTTCCGGGATCGTGGCGGCAGGGGAGTCGGTCATGGCAATATCCTGTGTGCTGCAGGTATCTTTGCGCGCTTCAGTTTGGGGCGAAAGGGGAAAGCCCTGTCTGTGCGCCGGTTTGCCGCAACGGGACCGCGGTTGAAACTTTTTTCGGAATTCTCCGACGGATATGCGGGGCTGGGGCGTTTTTCCTGTGCATCGGGCAGCAAGAGGCTGCCGCAGGACAAAGGAAAGACGACATGAAACACGTCAAGTTCATCGCCCTGATCGTGGCCGCAGCAGGCATGGCCGCAGGCGGTGCGGCGCTGGCTAAAGGGTTCGGCCACCATGGGGCCAAAATGTCTTTTGAGGAGATTGACGCCGATGGCAGCGGTGAAATCAGCAAGGCCGAGATCGAGGCCATGAAAGAGGCGCATTATTCCCAGGCGGATACGGACGGTGACGGCAAGCTGACGCTGGCCGAGATCCAAGCGCATGTACAGCAGCGGGCTTCTGAACGCGCGGCGCATATGCTGGAACGCTTTGACAAGGACGGCGATGGCGCGTTGAGTAAGGACGAGCTGCCACAACCGCGCCGGGCCGGCAAGATGTTCGACCGCATGGATGCCGATGGCAGCGGCGGGATCTCGAAAGAAGAGTTCGAGGAGGCCCGGATGCGCCACAGCGGCAAGCACCGGCACGGGCACGGGGATGAAACGGAGCAAAACTGATCGCTGACGCGTGCTGCATAAGTCGGAGATATCGCGGCGCCGGGCCTCCAAAGCGGGTCCGGCGGCCATGAGCCCAGCGGCGGCAGCGGAAGCGGTCTCTGACGATGCGCTTCTGGTGCTCTATGCCAATGGCGACGGGCGGGCCGCGGCGGAGCTGACCGCGCGGCTGGGACCGCGGGTCTTTGGCATTGCGATGCGGGTGATGGGGGGCCGCGCCGAGGCCGAGGATGTGACCCAGGACGCGATGCTTCGCCTGTGGAAAATGGCGCCGGACTGGCGGCCGGGGGAGGCACAGGTCTCGACCTGGCTCTACCGGGTGGCGATGAACCTGTGCATCGACCGCAAGCGGCGCGCCCGCGGCGGGTATGTGGATCTGGACGCGGTGCCGGAGCCGCCGGACCCGGGCCGCTCGGCGGCGGAGCAGATGCAGGAGGGGGCGCGGCAGGATGCATTGCAGGCGGCGCTGATGCAGTTGCCGGAGCGGCAGCGGCAGGCTGTGGTGCTGCGGCATTTGGAGGAACTCTCCAACCCGGAAATTGCCGGGATCATGGACATCAGCGTTGAGGCGGTGGAAAGTCTCACCGCCCGGGGCAAGCGGGCGCTGGCCGCGGCTTTGGCCGGGCGGCGCGAAGAGTTGGGGTATAGCGATGGCTGACGAGAGCAAGGCACTGCAGGAGCTGGAGGATATGTTTGCGGCAGCGCGTGCAGATCCGCCTGCGCTGCCGCTGCATCTGAATACGGCCATACTTGCTGATGCTGCGCGTGTGCAGCCGGGAGGACAGACTGCGGCAAATGTCCGTGCGGAGCGTCAGCCGATGTGGCGGCAACTGATTGAGGCGGTGGGCGGATGGCCTGCACTGGGCGGGCTGACGGCTGCCTGCGCGGCGGGTTTGTGGATCGGTATGGCGCCGCCGTCCTTCGTGCCGGACCCGGCAGCTCTGGCAGGCTATGAGGAAAACGGCACCGCTGTGCCATATGACAGCTATGACATGGCGATGGTGCTGAGCGAGGATCTGCAATGAGTTCGGAGAACAAGCCGGGAATGAAATTGTGGCTGAAGCTGCTGCTGGCGGGCTCCCTGGCTCTGAACCTGGCGGTGGCCGGCATTGCTGCAGGGGCGGCCTGGCGGTTTTCAGGCAAGGACAAGCACTGGCGCAGGCCGCCGGATATCGGAGCAATGATCTTCCGCGAACTGGACCCGGACACCCGCAGGGCTCTGCGGCAGGAAGCCGGCGGCCGACACGGCAGCTTTTATAAGCGCCGCCATGCAGAAGGCGCGGCTGTGGTGATTGCTTTGCGCAGCGATCCTTTTGACTCCGAGTCCCTGCTTGCGCTGATGCGGGCGCAGGCTGATGCCCGCCAACATTTTCATACCAAAGTGCAAGAGGCCTGGGTCCGTAAGCTGGAGGGCATGACACCGCGCGAGCGCGCGGCGCTGGCTGACCGGCTGGAAGAGCGTTTGCAATGGCGCGGCAAAGCTAAACAGCACCGCGGCCCTGGCGCCGATTAGCCCGGCAGAATCTTCTGAGCGCCGTTCCTGACTGCTGTACTTGGCGTGAGCAATGCGGAGCGGCCTCGCTTAGGAGGCGATCAATGCGCCTTGAGGTTGATTTGGGCTGCGCCCTTGGATTGCAAATTGCCGATATGGGCGCTGAGGCGGTTATCCCCGGTTGCCTTGGTGGAATTCCTGCAGAAGGATCGGCCTGGAGGAGGCGCGGCCACGTGCACTTCAGGCGCTGGCGAACCGGGACGCACCGGTTCTGCCAAACCAAGTGTCAGGCCATCAGGAAAAAGGGGAAACGCTCCGGTATGGAAGGAAGTGCAAAGGCAGCAGCTGGCGTTCAGGCGATTTCAGAGCGTCTGGATTTGGAGCCGCAAGAAAAGATCAAACGCCTGTTGGCTTGCGGGAATGACCTGTTCAAAACAGCGTCGGCCCTGGTGAGCAATGTCAGGGGCAGCAGGTATGTTGTCATGTATTGCGTTTCGGACGAGGTTGAAGTCGACCCCGGCACTGAATTCGGACTGGGGGACACCTATTGTGTCCATACCCTCAATGCGAAAGCACCATTGGCCTTCCACAAGGCGAGCAGTTCCGAGATTGCCGGGCACCCCTGCTATGAAATGTTCCGTCTGGAAACTTACATCGGAGCGCCGATCAAAATTGGCGGCACGGCATGGGGAACGGTGAACTTTTCCGCAATTGAGGCGCGGGAGCCGTTTGCGCCGCAGGATCTGCAGGCGATGGCGGCGCTGAGCGAGGCGGTCGGCAGGGAGCTGGTGGCCGCCGGTCAGGCCGCCTGAGTGCATTCTGAGGGCAGGGTGACCTGATTTCGGCCTGCGTTCTTGGCATCATAGAGGGCTTGGTCGGCTTTTTCGACCAGCGCAGCAGTGCTGACGTCCTTGCCGGCACCGCCCATCACCGCACCGATGCTGATGGTGACCTTGACCGGCTCGCTGGAGCCCGGCAGCTGAAAAGGAGTGCCGTTGATGGCGTTGCAAAGAGAAATGGCGGTCCGGCCCGCCTCCGCCTCGTCAGCACCCGGCAGCACTGCCATGAACTCTTCTCCGCCGACGCGGGCGAGAAGATCCGCCGGGCGCAGCACTGCTTGCATGCGGCGGGCCGCCTCAATCAGCACGGCATCGCCGGCCGGATGGCCGTAGAGATCGTTGATCCGCTTGAAATGATCGAGGTCAGCCAGCATGACGGCATATTTTTCGCCAGTTTCGGCTGCGGAATGCGCCACCCGGTCCAGAAAAGGTTTGGCATAGCGGCGGTTGTACAGCCCGGTCATCGGGTCCAGATTTGCCGCTCGCAACCCGTTTCGGACACTGTCGCGCAGCTGGTCGTTGCGGAATTTGTGCTGAAGTTGGGCGGTGAGACGGAGTTCAAGCTCCTCCACATCGAAGCCGGTTTGCAGAACGTCATGGGCGCCGCGGTCCAGTGCTTCGGCGGCAATCAGGGGATCAGCCGGGTTCGGCACCGCGATGACCACGGATTTACGGGTGGCCGCGCGGGCGCGCAGATCTGCCAGCAGGCGCAGGCCGGGGCCGGCCGAAGCCTCATTCAACTCAATGACGATGGCGTCGGCTACCGGTGCCTGCATCAGCCCCTGGATGTCGCCGATGGCATGGGTGCGAAGGGCAAAGGGCAGGCGGGCCGAGAGAAGGTCGCGCCAGGCCGCAGCGGTGCGCGGATCCTCGGCCACCAGGGCGACAGTGGCGTTGCGCAGATCCTCGGCGCAGGCGCGGTCGCACAGCGGCAGAATGAAACCATGCGAGGCGTCGCGCTGCAGGTTCAGCTCCTCGCTGGCGCTGCGGGCGCGCAGCAGGCTGCGGATACGGGCCTGCAGGATAACGTCGTCCACCGGCTGCTGCAGCACGTCGTCAATGCCCGCAGCCAGTGCCTGCAGCCGGGCCTTGTGCCCTTCCCAGTCTGAGACCGCGATCACCGGCAGGTCAGCCAGCGCCTCATCCCCTGCCAGCGCGCGTTTGACATCTGCGGCGGTGCCGTCGGGCAGCGACATGGCGGTAAGCACAAGGTCGGGGCGGCAGCTGCGCGCGGCCTGCAGCACCTCTGCCACGCTGCCGGCCGGAACGGCGTCGTAGTAGGCAGCCGCCAGCTGCACCTTCAGCATAATGCGGTTGGTGGCGACGCCGTCGATGACCAGGATAGTGCCTTGCACGCGGTATCCTTTCGCCCCTTGCAAATCCTATGTCTGGAAGTTTTGCTGAGACTGGTTAAGAAACCCTTTCGGATTTTTACTAAATTGACCGCAATGCGGCAGGAGTATGGAGAACATGCGGATTTCCGCTGATGTAGCTGAAACGCTGTCACTCAAGGCTTTGGCCTGGCTGGCCGGAAATGATGAGCTTCTGCCGGTGTTTCTGGGCGCCACCGGCGCAAGCGAGGCGGATTTGCGCGCGCAGGCGTCAGATCCCGCGTTTCTCGGGGCAGTGCTCGATTTCTTAACGATGGATGATGCCTGGGTGATGCAGTTCTGCGATTCCGAGGGGCTGGCCTACCAGTTGCCTATGCAGGCACGGATGTCGCTTCCGGGCGGTGCTCAGGTGAACTGGACTTGAGAACGGGGCAGGCCGGCCCTAGGGTCCTGTCCGGAACCTGTGCAAAAAGGACGTGCCATGACGGTTGATGCATTCCTGTTCGACAAGGACGGAACCCTGTTCGACTTTGCTGCTACCTGGGACGGCTGGGCGGCCCGGGTTCTGGAGGCGTTGTCAAAGGGCGACCTGGACGCCAAGCGGGCGATGGCCGCCGTCATCAGCTATGACCTTGAACGTGAAGCGTTCAACCCCGACAGCCTTGTGATTGCCGGGTCCAACGATGAGGTGGCTGAGGTGCTGGCGCCGTTTGTGCCGGATATGGATGCCGGGGAGCTGGCGGAGTTCCTGGCGGAGAGCGCGGCAGAAGCGGAGCTGGCGCCGGCAGTGCCGCTGGCGGCTTTTCTCGACGGGTTGCTGGCCCGCGGCAAAGTGCTGGGGGTCATGACCAACGACGCCGAGGTTTCTGCCAAAAGCCAGCTTCACAGGGCCGGGGTGCTGGACCGGTTTGTCTTCGTCGCCGGCTGCGACAGCGGCCATGGGGCCAAGCCTGACCCGGATCCGCTGCTGGCGTTTTGCAAGGCGGCTGGGGTTTCTCCGGACCGGACTGCCATGGTGGGCGACAGCCTGCATGATCTGGAGGCAGGCGCCGCGGCAGGAATGCAGCGGATCGGGGTTCTGACCGGCATGGCCCTGCGTGAGGAACTGCTGCCGCATGCGGATATCGTGTTGCCGGACATTGGCCATATCCCCGGCTGGCTGGATCGCTGAATGGGACGTGATCCCGACTGATTCCCCAAATTTCGCCCGGTCCCAGGCGAATCCGCCGGCGCATCTGATTAGTGTGCCGGCATTTCTTTGCGGCTGACTGGGCATATGTGTACAGAAATAGCCTGCCACGGCAGGTGATGCGATAAAAGCGACATGCTGGGTCGGGAACGGACAGGTCCGGGCGGACAGGGTTGGCGCATTGATTACCTATCAGCACTTGAGAAACGCGAATTCACGGGAGGCCAACATGGCAGAGACAGGCACACGCAAGCGGCGGGGCGGGGGCAGGGCTGGCGCAGCGGCCCGGCGCGGCAGTGCGGTGCTGGAGCAGATGCCCTGGCAGATCCCAGTCAATATCGACCGGCCGACCGAGCCTTTAAGCGAAGAGGGCATACAGGCGATCCACGAAGGCGCCATGCGGATCCTGGAGGAGATCGGGGTCGTGTTCCTGAACCCTGAAGCGCTGGAGATATTCAAGCAGGCCGGTGTGAAGGTAGACGGCGAATTGGTCAGGATGGATCGCGATTTCGTGATGGAGATGGTGGGCAAGGCCCCCCGCGAATTCTCCATCACCCCGCGCAACCCGGACCGCACCATTCCGCTGGGCGGCAACCACATTCTGTTCGGCAACGTGTCCTCGCCGCCGAATTACTGGGACATGGAGCTCAACCGCAAAGTGGCAGGCAACCGCGAGCAGTGCCGCAACCTCTTGAAGCTGACGCAGTACTTCAATTGCATCCACTTTGCCGGCGGCTACCCGGTTGAGCCGGTGGACATTCATGCCTCGATCCGCCACCTGGATGTGCTCTATGACAAGCTGACCCTCACCGACAAGGCTATGCATGCCTATTCGCTGGGCAAGGAGCGGGTCGAAGATGTGATGGAGATGGTGCGGATTGCAGGCGGGCTCAGCCACGAGGAATTCGAAGCCAAACCGCGGATGTACACAAACATCAACTCCACTTCGCCGTTGAAGCACGATTTCCCGATGATCGACGGCTGCCTGCGGTTGGCCCGGCGCGGCCAGGCGATCGTGGTGTCGCCCTTCACCCTGGCGGGGGCAATGGCGCCGGTGACCATGGCGGGCGCAGTGGCGCAGTCGATTGCCGAAAGCCTGTGCGCGATTGCGCTGTTCCAGTACGTGCGCCCCGGCACGCCCTGCGTGATCGGCACCTTCACCTCGAACGTGGACATGAAATCGGGCGCGCCGGCCTTCGGTACGCCGGAGTACATGCGCTCGACCCAGATGACCGGACAGATGGCGCGGTTTTACGGCTTGCCGATGCGTTCTTCCGGCGTCTGTGCGGCCAATGTGCCGGACGGGCAGGCGATCTGGGAGACCTCCAATTCTCTCTGGGCTGCGGTGCAGTCGGGAACCAACATGGTTTACCACGCGGCCGGCTGGCTCGAGGGCGGGCTGATCGCGTCCCCTGAGAAGTTCATCATGGACTGCGAGATCCTGCAGCAGATCGAACGCTACATGCAGCCACAGATTTCCGCCACCGGGCCGGAAGAGATCGCCCTGGACGCGATCCGCGAGGTCGGCAACGACGGCCATTTTTTCGGCATCCAGCACACCCAGGACCGCTATGCCACGGCCTTCTATCAGCCGTTCCTGAGCGACTGGCGAAATTATGAGGCTTGGGAGGCTGCGGGTGCCACCTGGACCGCGGAGCGCGCGCACAAGATTTATAAAGAGATCATTGGCAGTTTCGAGGAACCGCCGATTGATGCCGGGATCCGGGATGAACTGGCGGATTTTGTGGCTCGGAGGAAGGCGGAAGGCGGCGCTCCCACAGATTTCTGAGTCTTGATAGCAGAAATGACAGCGGAGGCCCTGCCTCCGCTTCTTTGTGCCTGGCGAAAACCGGATAGAGTCCGCTCTGTTCTGGCGGGGGCCTGCCGGCTTGCTGCCTCCGGCGTGGGCATGCAACGCAAAGCAATGGCGTACGTCCCGGATTGACAGCGGGCGGGTGCCGACATTGCGCGATTGCCCCGGAAGTGATTGGCCTCGGGGCCGGTTGCCATATAATGACAGGGCCGCGCGGATGCGCGGTTGTCGATTTTGAAGGTGCAGGTTTCGTGCTGGAGTATGAGAAAGCGGGAAAATTGTGCGCGTATTTCCCTGTAAGTTTGCTTTGTTGGGCCTTTCTTAACCTGCAGGCGTCAAGACTGTGGCATGGGCAAAGAGGGACCATTGCATGCACGGTCTGATCAACAGAGCGATTCAGGCTTTTGTGACAAGTACCTACGGGGCAGACCGCTGGGAAGAGGTCATGGATGAGGCCGGACTCGGCTTTACTGAGTTCGAAGCGATGCTTTTTTATACCGAAGAGCAGTCCGGCAGCATGCTGGCTGCGATGGAAAAGGTCCTGGCCCGGCCGCTGCCGGAAATGCTGGAGGACATGGGAACATTCCTGGTGTCCAACCCGCAGGTCGAGGCGCTGCGTCGGCTGCTGCGGTTCGGCGGCGTGAATTATGTTGAATTCCTGCACTCATTGGACGACCTGCCGGACCGGGCGCGACTGGCGGTATCCGATCTGCACCTGCCTGGTCTGGAACTGCTGGAGCAGGCCCCGGATCAGTTTGAGCTTATTTGCCAGCCGGGGTTGCCCGGATATGCCTCTGTGCTGATGGGGGTGCTGCGGGCGATGGCGGATGATTACGGGGATCTGGTTTTCCTGGACCACAGCGGCACCCATGGCGGTGCCGAAGTGATTTCTATCACCCTGGTGGAAACCAAATTTGCCGCCGGGCGCGAATTTGATTTGGGAGCGCATTCCCTATGATGACATTGCAGCAGCTGACGCAGATGGCAGGCGTGATTTGCCCGATGTATGCCATAGTCGATGCCAAAGGGCGGATAGTCTCCGCGGGGCCGACCTTGAAAAAGCTGCGCCCGCGGCTGACGTGGGAAGGGCGGCGGTTCTTCCGGGTTTTCGATTTGTCCCGCCCGCGCTCAGTGCGCTCGGTTGAGGATCTCGAACGCACAGCGGGCAGCAAGCTGCACCTGCAATTCCGTGATACGCCGCAGACGGGGCTAAAGGGAGTGTGCACCCCGCTGCCTGACGGGCAAGGAGCATTTATTAACCTCTCATTCGGGATTTCCGTTCTGGAAGCGGTGCGCGACTACGATTTGACCAGCGCCGATTTTTCGCCCACCGACCTGACCATCGAGATGCTGTATCTGGTGGAGGCGAAATCGGCCGCGATGGAGGCGTCGCGACAGCTGAACCTGCGGCTTCAGGGGGCCAAGATCGCGGCGGAGGAGCAAGCATTCACCGACACGCTGACAGGTCTGAAGAACCGCCGTGCCATGGATCATGTGCTGGCGCGGCTCATCAACAGTGGCCGCGAGTTTGCTCTGATGCACCTGGATCTGGACTTCTTCAAACAGGTGAATGACACGCTCGGCCATGCGGCCGGTGATGCGGTGCTGCAGCAGGCGGCGAGGGTTATGGTGGAGTGCACCCGCCAGTCGGACACGGTTGCCCGTGTCGGCGGCGATGAATTCGTGATGATACTCGAGGGCGTGCTGGATACCGCTAGGCTGGCGGCGATTGCCAAACGGCTGATTCAGCGTCTGGAGGAGCCGGTTCCCTTTGCTGGCCAGACTTGCCGGATTTCCGCTAGCGCCGGCACCACGCTGTCGACCTGGCAAAAAGTGCCGGATGCTCAGGAACTGCTGAACCAGGCGGACGTGGCGCTTTATGCCGCCAAGCGTGCTGGGCGGGCGCAGCACTGCTTCTACCGGGAAGGCATGGACAAAACAGGCGGAGCCGATGACAGCCCACCCGCGTCTTCCCGGCCAGCTGAGGTGCGTGGCAGCCCGTCCTGAGGCAATGTACCCTTGCAAGCAATGTGCGAAAATGTTCCGGCGGCCGAAGGGCTGCCGCTTGCATTTCAGCAGCACGGCCTGTCTTTGCATGGCAGCGTGCGAAGCCAAAGCCACGTAGGGGAGTGGACAATAAGTTCACATTTTAGATTGGGAAAGTGGCAGCCCGTAGGGGAATCGAACCCCTCTTTCCAGGTTGAAAACCTGGCGTCCTAACCGATAGACGAACGGGCCACTCTGTCTGTGAGGCGGTGTTTACTGATTGCTCCAGCTGGGCGCAAGAGGGTATTTGCAGGAATGTGAAGTTTTTTTTAGCGGCCCCGAATTCCCCTTAAATGACCGGCCTGAAACGGAAAAAATCGCGTCATCTTTGCGCGCTTGCGGGTACTGATTTGCGGGTAAAGTGGCAGCCCGTAGGGGAATCGAACCCCTCTTTCCAGGTTGAAAACCTGGCGTCCTAACCGATAGACGAACGGGCCACTCTGTGCGTGAGCGGGTGTTTAGTTGCAAGCGCGGACACCCGCAAGAGAAAAAATGCGCCTTTGTGAAATTTCTTATCCACAGGCGGCAAGTCTTTGAAAACTCAGGCCTCGGCAGCGTCTTCCAGGCGCAACTGCGGGCTTTGGCGGCCGCCCCAAGTGTTGATTTCCAGCCGCCCGGCAAAATGGAAACGCGCGCCGCCATGCTCCAGCAGCCGCGGGCCAAGCGCTGTGTCAAAGGCGCCAAAACAGATTGCATCGACGCCGCCGCCCATGCCGTCGCTGAGGGAAAGCTTCAGGTGGCTTTCGCCCACCCTCTTGGCAAAGCGCACTTGCAGGTCCGGCAACGCATAGCGCGGGGCAGGGGCGCCGGCGCCAAAGGGCCCGGCCTGTTCGATCTGTCCGATCAGCTTCACAGTTGCGGCACCGGGCATCAGTGCCCCGTCCAGCTTCAGGTCTGCGGGCCCGCCTTGGCCTGCGCCCTGTTTGGCCAGCAGCTCGCTCAGCCGTTCCATTGCAGGTTCCAGTTTGTCCCGCATCACGGTGAGGCCAGCCGCCATCTTGTGGCCGCCGCCCTTGACCAGCAACCCTTCGGCCGCCAGCCGCTGAATCGAGGCGCCCAGGTCGACACCGGAGACGGAGCGGCCGGAGCCTTTGCCCTCTTCGCCATCAAAGCCGATCACGATGGCGGGCCGGTTTGCGGCTTCCTTCAGGCGCGAGGCGACGATGCCAACGACACCGGGATGCCACCCCTCGCCTGCAGCCCAGACCAGAGGGGATTCCAGCCCGCGCTCCTCCGCCTGCTCCAGCGCCGCCGCGCGCACCGCGCCTTCAATGTCGCGGCGCTCTGTGTTCAGTTCATCCAGCCGTTCGGCCAAGGCCGCTGCCTCATGCGGGTTGTCCGTGGATAGCAAACGGGCACCGAGATCGGCCTTGCCGATCCGTCCCCCAGCGTTCACCCGCGGACCTAGAAGGAAACCCAAGTGATAGGTAGAGGGCGCCGAATCCATGCGGGAGACGTCAGAGAGCGCCACCAGCCCCGGGCGGTTGCGGGCGCCCATCACCTTGAGTCCCTGGCGCACCAGCGCCCGGTTGGCGCCGATCAGGGGCGCAACATCCGCCACAGTGGCCAGCGCCACTAGGTCGAGCAGTGCCATAAGGTCCGGGCCTTTGGCGCCTGTTTCTCGCAGTTGACGGCCCGCTTCGACCAGCATCAGGAACACCACGCCCGCCGCGCAGAAATAGCCGAGATCACCGCTTTCGTCCTGCCGGTTGGGGTTCACCACGGCCACGCAGTCCGGCAATGTTTCGCCGCCCAGGTGGTGGTCCAGCACGATCACGTCAGCGCCTTTGGCGGCGGCAATCGGTTCATGGCTTAGGGTGCCGCAGTCGACACAAATTATCAGTTCGTGGGCAGCAGCCAATTCCTGCATTGCAGGGACATTGGGGCCATAGCCCTCGTCGATGCGGTCCGGGATGTAGAGCGTCGCCTCCAGTCCCATCTGCCGCAGCCATACCAGGAGAAGCGCGGCAGAGCTGCCGCCATCGACGTCATAGTCTGCAAAGACCGCAATGCGCTGCTTCCGCCGTACCGCTTCAAGAAACCGAGTGGCCGCCGCTTCCATGTCCTTCATCTCGCGAGGGTCGGGCAGCAGCTCTTTCAGCTTCGGTTCCAGAAACCCTTTCGCTTCCATTGCTGGCACGCCCCGCCGGGCCAGCACCTGACAGACGGAACGGGGCAGGCCGGTCTGCTGCGCCATCATCTCGGACGCCCGGTCCACCTCAACCCCGGGGCCGACCCAGCGGCGTCCGGTCAAGGACTGCTCAACACCCAAAAAGCTCATCATCTGCCCCATATGCAAAGGCCGGACCCCCAATGGATCCGGCCCTTCTTCGTTGGTCGAATACTCCCGCCGGAGGCCGCGGCGCAAGCCGCTTCCCGGCTTTGAGGCCGGATTACTTCTGATGCGGCGCCAGCGGAGTACGGTAGGACATGCGGCGCACCGAGCCGGTCTTGGAACGCATCAGAAGGGTTGTGGTTTCAACCCAGCCCGGGGTGCGCTTGATGGACGGCAGAAGCGATCCGCCGGTGACGCCGGTGGCGGCGAAGATCACGTCCTGGGTCACCATTTCATCGCGGGAATAGATCCGGTCCAGGTCGGTGATGCCGGCTTTGGATGCGCGCGCCTTTTCGTCGTCGTTGCGGAACAGCAGGCGGCCGAAAATCTGGCCGCCCATGCATTTCAATGCTGCCGCAGCCAGCACGCCCTCAGGCGCGCCGCCCTGGCCCATGTACATGTCGATGCCGGTCACATCGCTTTCGGCGCAGTGCATGACGCCGGCCACGTCACCGTCGGTGATCAGGCGGATGGCGGCACCGGTCTCGCGGACTTCAGCGATCATTGCTTCGTGGCGCGGACGCTCCAGAATGCAAACAGTAATGTCGGAAGGCGCGCAGCCTTTGGCCGCAGCCAGTGCCTCGACACGCTCGCGCGGGGACATGTCCAGCGACACGACGCCTTCCTCAAAGCCCGGGCCGATGGCCAGCTTGTCCATATAAGTGTCAGGCGCATGCAACATGGAGCCGCGCGGGCCCATGGCAATCACGGTCAGCGCGTTCGGCATGTCCTTGGCGGTCAGGGTGGTACCTTCCAGCGGGTCCAGAGCGATGTCGACGCCGGGACCGTTGCCGGTGCCGACTTCCTCGCCGATATACAGCATCGGCGCCTCGTCGCGCTCGCCCTCGCCGATCACCACCACGCCGGCGATATCCAGCAGGTTCAGCTGCTCGCGCATCGCATTGACGGCGGCCTGATCGGCGGCTTTCTCGTCGCCGCGGCCGATCAGCGAGGCAGAGGCCAGTGCGGCCTGCTCGGCAACGCGGGCGAGGCCCAGCGACAGCATGCGGTCATGAAAGGGCGCGTCAGAGGTGTTCGATGTCATACCGGAAATCCTGTCTCAACGGAAAAGATGTGAATGGGCGTTTCAAGCCGAATAGCGCGGCGCGGGGCAGGCTCGCAAGGGGCGATAGGGGCTGGGGCGGCAGGAAATCCCTGCCGTGGTGCCTAAATCAGCTCAAAATTGCCCCCTTGGCGCGGATCAGACCTCTTCGATGCGCAGGGCAACGGGGGTGCCGTCGACCACATCGGTGGCAGAGAGGCCCTCAAGCGCGGTGTCCAGGGTGGCGCGGGTGCATTTGTGCGTAACGAACAGCACTGGCGCCACCGGCGCTTTATGGCTGTACTGACGCATCCGGTCGATCGACACACCGGCCTCGCCCAGAATGGCCGCGACTTTGGCGAGGGCGCCGGGTTTGTCCAGCAGACCCATGCGCAGGTAAAAGGGCGCGGGCAGGCCGGTTTGGGCCGCGGGGGCGTCCTGCAGGGTGCTGGCAGGCTGGCCGAAGGTGGCAATGCGCAGGCCGCGGGCCAGGTCGAGGATGTCGCCCATCACCGCGCTGGCGGTTGGGCCCTCGCCGGCCCCGGGTCCGCGCAGCACCACCTGTTCGATGGAGTCGCCCTCGATCACCACCATGTTGGTGCCGCCTTCTAGCTGGCCCAGCGGCGAGTCGGCAGGCACCAGGCAGGGCGACATGCGCTGTTCCAGCCCGCGGGGCGAGCGCTGTGCCACACCCAAGAGCTTGATGCGGTAGCCCATGTCGGCGGCGTCGCGGATATCCTCCAGCTGGATGCGCTGGATGCCTTCCAATTCCACTTTTTCAAAGGCCGGTTTGGTGCCGAAGGCGATTGAGGCCAGCAGTGCCAGTTTATGGCCCGCGTCGATGCCGCCAACGTCCAGATTCGGGTCGGCTTCCAGGTATCCCAGGCGGCCGCATTCCTCGAACAGGGCGTTGTAGCCCTGCCCGGTGGCTTCCATCTGGGTCAGGATGTAGTTGCAGGTGCCGTTCATCACCCCCATGACACGGGTGATTTCATTGCCGGCCAGGCCTTCGGTCAGGGACTTGATCACCGGGATGCCGCCGGCCACCGCGGCTTCGAACCGGATCACACGGCCGGCGGCCTCGGCCTGTTCCGCTAATTCCTGGCCGTGAATTGCCAGCAGGGCCTTGTTGGCGGTGACGACATCCTTGCCAGCGGCCAACGCGGCCTCAGTTGCGGCCTTGGCGGCGCCATTATGGCCGCCCATCAGCTCGACGAACACATCGACGTCATCGCGCACGGCCAGCGCCACCGGATCGTTTTCCCAAGCGTAGTCCTTGAGCGAAACACCACGGTTCTTATTCGGATTACGCGCTGAGACTGCGGAGATCACCACCTGGCGCCCGGTCCGCGCCTCCAGCAGCGCCGCGTGGCGGCGGATGATTTTCACCACGCCGATGCCGACGGTGCCCAAGCCTGCAATCCCAAGGCGAAGCGGTTCTGTCATGGCTGCGGGTCCTTTGTCCGAAACTTGTCCGCCCCGCCTTAGCGGGTTCGGCGCAAGCGTGCAACGCCGCTGCGGAACAAGGCTGAAGGATGCGGGCAGGAATGCCGCGAAGCGGTCAGATTTCGGCCTTTTTGACGGCTTCGGCGCGGCGTTTCAGGCGGTCGCTGCGGGCGTCGAGCTCATTCTTGAGTTCCTGGCTGGCCTGCTGCGGCGGGTCCAGCGGCTCCAGGGCGTCATCGAGCGGCAGCAGGCGGGGATAATCCGCGCTGCGCAGGTCAGGCGTCAGCCGGTCTTCCAGCTCAGGCACACGGGTGCAGGCCGCGGCGGCCACGGCCAGAAGAAGTGCGATCGGCGTCAAAACCTGCATTGCCCAATCCCTATGCTCTGCCGGTCCGGTTTTAGGATGTCCGGCGGACGGGTACAATTGATTTCCCGCAGCAAACGGCCGATGGTCGCGCAGGAGCGGCCAGGCGGAAGTCGCTGTCAGCGGCATTCGCTCTTTTTTCTGAACATCTGTTCAGTTATTGTCAGGCCATGGCACGCACCCAAGGTTCCCATTCCGACATCACCGGCCCCCGCATCCGCGAGGCGGCTTTGCGGCTGTTTGCGCAGCATGGATATGCTGCGGTATCGATGCGCCAGATCGCTAAGGAGGTCGGGGTGCAGGCTGGGGCGCTGTATAATTACACGCCGGACAAGCAGAGCCTGCTGTTCAGCCTGATGTCCAGCCACATGGAAGAACTGCAGGCCGCCTGGGATTCGGTGCCGCGGGCGGCGTACGCGATGGACCGTCTGCGCGCCTTTACGGGCTTTCACATTCGCTTTCACCTGGAGCGTCCGGATGCGGTGTTCATCGCCTACATGGAACTGCGCAACCTGACGGAGGAGAATTTCACCGTCATCGAATCGCTGCGCCGTGTCTATGAGAACGGGGTGGAGGGCATTCTGAAGGAAGGCGTGGAGCAGGGGGTGTTCTCCATCCCCGACACCAAGATCGCAACGCTTGCGGTGATTGCGATGCTGAACGGCGTCAACACCTGGTACCGCTCGGAGGGGCGTCTCTCGCTGGATGAGGTGGAGCGGGTTTATTGGGGCATGGTGCAGAAGGCGGTCAGCGCGTGAGCCTGCTGAATTTAAGAACCCGCCGCCTGCAGGCCCTGCCTTGGCAGGACTTGGCAAGCCACGAACTTGCGGCTTTGTTCGCTCCGGCAGTGGTGCAATGGCTACCCGAAGGGTTTCAATCGCCGGACGGCGATCAGGCGCGCCGGGGCTTCCTGAGCCGCGTGTCTCAGCAGGCGGAGGTTGTGGCATTGCGCAATGCTGCGGGGGCGGGAACCGGGCTGATCATCCTGTCCTTGCCGGAAGAAACCGGCAGCACCCGGAACCTTGGATACCTCTTCGCCGAAACAGTCTGGGGGCAGGGGCTGGCCAGCGAAATGATTTGCGGTCTGCAGACGCATTTTCAAGGCAGCGGCGTCATCCTGTCCGGGGGCGTCATGCGGGAAAATGCAGCCTCGTCCCGGGTCTTGGAGAAAGCCGGATTCACACCGGAGCCTGCGGGCGCGGAGATTGTCTATAGCTGGCATTCCGGCAGCTGACGGTCGGCTCAGCTCAAAAGGCCGATCATGTCATAGTGGTCGATTTGGCGGCTCAGCACCATCGGGTCTTCTTCGGGCAGCACATGCGGCTGCTCCCAGTCCTCCCCAGCAAAAGCCTGCAGAGCCTCGATGCTTTCCCAGACCATGACCACACAGAATGTGGCGGGAGATTCGGGCCGGGGCAGCCCGGCGGTGACGGACACCAGACCTGGCTGGCGGCGCACATGCGGCACAGCGGTTTTTGTCAGAAAGTCCTTGAATTCCTTTATCTTGTCGTCGCGGACGGTAGCGCGGAACACGCGGATTATCATGTCTCCCCCCATCTGAGCTTTGGATGAGGGGAGTATAGCACATCAAGGGTCCGAATGGCGGGGCCGCAACCGGTCAGTGTGCGGGTTTGATGAACGTCCCGTTGCGCAGGTCGCGGAAGGCCTGGTGCAGTTCGGCCTGGGTGTTCATCACGATCGGCCCGTGCCAGGCGACCGGCTCATTGAACGGCGCGCCGGAGATCAGCAGGAAGCGCACGCCTTCGGGGCCTGCCTGCACGGTGATTTCGTCGCCGGTGCCAAAGCGGATCAAGGTGCGGTCGCCGGACAGGTCGCGGATGTTGACCTCCTGGCCTGCGACCTCCTTCTCCAGCAGCACCCCTTGCGGGGGGGAGGCATCGGCAAAGGCGGCCTCGCCTTCGAACACATAGGCGAACGCCCGTCGGTAGGTGTCGATCGGCAGGGTCTTCCTGACGCCAGCCGGGACAAAGACATCCAAGTACTGCGGGTCTGCGGCAATGCCGTCCACCAGCCCGCGTTTGCCCCAGAATCCGCCGGCGATCACCTTCACCCGGGTGCCGTCATCATCAATGATCTCGGGGATGTCGGCGCCCTTCACGTCCTGGTAGCGCGGCGCGGTCATTTTCTGGCTGGCAGGCAAGTTGCCCCACAGCTGGAACCCGTGCATCTGACCCTTGGCATTACCCAAGGGCATCTCCTGATGCAGGATGCCCGACCCGGCGTTCATCCACTGCACGTCGCCCGCACCCAGGGTGCCCGCATTGCCCAGCGAGTCGCCATGTTCCACAGAACCGGCCAGCACATAGGTGATGGTCTCGATGCCGCGGTGCGGATGCCAGGGAAAGCCGCGCAAGTAGTCCTCGGGGTTGTTATTGCGGAAGTCGTCGAACAGCAGGAACGGGTCCAGTTCCGACGGGTCCTGGAAGCCGAAGGCGCGGTGCAGCTTGACGCCGGCGCCCTCGGTGTGGGGCTGGGCGGCGCGGGTTTCGAGAATGGGTCTGAGGGACATCTCAATGCCTCCTGTAAACGTTGACTGCGGCTAAGATAGGGGGTGCGCTGCCACCGTGAAACCTGCCGCCGGACACGGGTGCTGTGCGGACGCGAACAAACGCTCCCTGCAGGCGGCGGGCCGCAGTGGCGCAGGCGCCAAGGGCGGGCGGGAGCATTGCCGTTGCCGGGCGCAGGCGCTGCGGAGTAGCCTGAGCAAATGACGCAGACACCCGACCTCCTGCTGCAACTGCCGCCGGCCCGCCTGCAGGTCGCTCTGCGGCTGATCTCCTACATGCTGGAGGAGGGGCGCACTGCCGCGGATCCGGATCAGGTGCTGGAGAAGATGTGCAGCCTGATCCGGGCGTCCGGGGTGCCGCTGCAGCGGGCGGCTTCCATCGTGCAGCTGTTGCATGCTGAGGCGGTGGCCAGTGCTCGCTTCTGGGAGCACGGGAAAGGCAGTCGGAGCGAGCTGTTCCCGTTCAACGAGGGGAGCGGCGATGGCTATGCCCGCTCGCCGGCAGCTGACGTGCACCGGACCGGTGAATGGGTGGTCCTGTGGCTGCCGGAAACGCCGGACGACCGATACGGCATCGTCCCGGATCTGAAGGCGGAGGGGTACACCCATTATATCATGGCGCCGGTGTTCATGGGGATCGGCACGGCGGGTATCTTCAGTTTTTCCACTCAGTCGGCCGAGGGGTTCTCTGACGAGGACATCCGCTTTCTGCGCGCGGTGTTTCCGGCGCTGGCGGCCTGCCAGGAAGTCCTGTCCACCGCCCGCACCATGAAGGAAGTACTGCGAATCTACGTCGGTGAGGAGCCGCAGCGGCGGATCCTTTCGGGCGACGTGCACCGGGGCGAGGTGATGCGGATCCGCTCCGCCATCCTGTTTGCCGACATGCGCCGCTTTACCGAATTGACCGCGGGCATGAGCGCGGAACAGGCGACCGGTCTGCTCAATGCCTACTACGACTGCATCGTGCCGCCGGTCGAGGCGGCGGGAGGCGAGGTGCTGAAACTGATCGGCGATGGCATCCTCGCGGTTTTCCGCGCCGGGGAGGACTGGTCGCAGACCTGTGCCCAGGCGCTTGCCGCTGCCCGCGATGGCCTGGCGCGGGTTGCCGCCCGTGCGGGACAGCCGCGGTTCGAGGCCGGAATTGCACTGCATTTTGGTGAGGCCGCCTTTGGCAACGTGGGGTCGGGGATGCGGCTGGATTACACGGTGATTGGCCGGGACGTGAATCTGGCCGCGCGGGTTGCCGAACTGTGCGGTGCCAAGGATGAGCCCCTGCTGGTGTCGTCCGAGTTCCGGGCCAGGGCAGGGTTGGAGGGGCGGTCTCTGGGGGCGATCAGCCTGAAGGGGCTGCGGTCGCAGGAAGAGGTGTTTGCGGTTCCGCTGAAGTGACGCTGGAGGCCGCGCCCGCTCCCCGCTGCGAACTGCCGTCGAGCTGAAGCGCCGGGAGGGGCGCGCCGGCATTTCTGCCTAATTGAACAAAGACACGACCCAGTCCCGCACCAGAGCAACCTCGGCGCTGTTGGGTGCCTCGCCGGCGGCAGGCATCAGATAATGGCCCTGGCCCATCGGAATTTCCGCGTCCAGGACTGGCGCCAGCCGGTTCAGAGATAAGGGCAGTTCAGCATAGCGGCGCATCAGCATAGCGGCCCCGGCACCGGAGGCCGCCATCTCAATTGCTGCCAGCGATGTGTCGACATAGAGCGCCGCAGTACGGTCTTTCAGCGGCACGCCCTCCTGCTCCGACAGGCGCAGCCAATGGTCCTGGTAGCCGTGGATGTGAATCAGTGTCTGGCCGAGCAGCTGGTCTACAGAGCGCAGCTCTGCTGCCAGCTGCGGCTTGGCCACGGGAATGACGCTCTCGGTGGCCAATAGATGCGCCCGGCGGTCGAACCAGCCGGACGGGCCGAGACGCAGATCGATATCGACATCCTCATCCTGGGTGCTGTCGGCCCAGACAGCGGAGATCAGCCGGATGCGGACATGCGGGTGGGCCGCGTGAAACACTCCCAGCCGCGGTGCCACCCACAGGACTGCAGTAGATACCGGTGCCCGCAGGGTCACTGTCCGGGTCTGTGCATGCCCCAGCAGCCCGCGGGTAGAATAAGCGATATCGGTCAGTGCTTGCGCAACTGAAGGGTAGTATGCGTGGCCCAGCTGCGTCAGCTCCAGATGCCGCGACCGGCGGATGAACAGGGTGATGCCAAAGCTATTTTCCAGGCTGCGCACCTGGTGGCTGACCGCAGCCTGGGTCAGCCCGAGCTCCTCGGCAGCGGCGGTGAAGCTTTGCAGGCGGGCCGCGGCCTCAAAGGCGCGAAGCCAGACAAGATTGGGTAAATCGGACATTTGTGCTGCAAAAATTCTTAGGGCCAGATCGGCTTATTATTCGTTTTAGTTTTGGCGCGGGTCAAGCTAGCCATATCGCAAGCGGATACCCCGGGAGGAGAAACGGGACATGAAAACGGATATGAGGATCGGTTTCATCGGCCTCGGCAATGTCGGCGGCAAGCTGGCAGGCAGCCTGGTGCGCAATGGTCTGAAAGTGGCGGTGCACGATCTGGACGCGGAATTGGTTGAAAAATTCGTGGCACGCGGGGCCAAGGCAGGCGGCAGCCCGGCGCAGATGATGCAGGACTGCGATGCGGTGATCACCTGCCTGCCGAGCCCGGCGGCCTCGGACGCCGTCGTCACCGAAATGCTGCCGCATGTGCAGCCCGGAAAAATCTGGATGGAGATGTCCACCACCGATGTGGAGGAAGTCAAACGCTTGGGTGCCCTGATAGTCGAACGCGGCGGCGAGCCGGTTGACTGCCCGGTCTCCGGTGGATGCCACCGGGCAGACACCGGCAACATCTCGATCTATGCGGGCTGCGAGCGGGCTACCTTCGACCGCATCCTGCCGATCCTGACCACCATGGGCCGCCGTATTCTGCATGTGGGGGAGATCGGCAATTCCTCGACCCTGAAGGTGATGACCAACTACCTGGCCAACATGAACCTGCTGGCGGTCTGCGAGGCGCTGACGGTGATGAAGGCCTGCGGCATGGACCTGGGCATGACCTTTGAGGCGATCTCGATGTCCTCGGGCACGTCTTTTGCGCATGAAACCGAAAGCCAGCTGATCCTGTCCGGCTCGCGCGATGTGAATTTCACCATGGATCTGGTGATGAAGGACATCGGCCTGTTTCAGACATTGGCTGACCGCCACAACGTGCCGCTGGAGCTGTCACCGCTGATGATTGAGATGATGAAGGACGGTCAGCGCCGCTACGGTGAGCGGGCGCAGTCCGATCGCATGATCGAACGGCTGGAAGAGGCCACCGGCCTGTCGATAACCGCACCGGGTTTCCCGCAGGAGTTGATCGATGACGAACCGGAGGAGCCGGGTTACGAGGTAATCGTGCGCCGCGCTGCTGCCGGGTAAGGTTGCGGGTCAACGCGGCTGTATTCAGCCTCTGGTGCGCCGGGGGCTGTTTTCTTTTGCTGATCCGGTCTATGCCCGTCAGGACAGCAAAGGGGAGCAGCGGATGAGCAAGGAAGTTCTGGCCACGATCGAGGCCTCGGCGGGGCGGCGTGTCATGGGCACGTTGATGCTGGGGGTGACCGGTTGCCTGCTCGTCTATGTCGCCTTCGCCGCGCCGCCTTCGCCGGCTTGGCTGGTGTTTCTGCTGGCTGTTGGGGCTGGGGCGCTCTGGCTGGCGGTGCGGATGTGGCAGGCCACTGTCCACCGTATCGAGCTGACGGCGGAGGAACTGCGCAGCTCGGACGGTCAGGTTATTGTACGGGTTGAGGACATCGAGGCGATCGACCGGGGCTTTTTTGCCTTCAAACCGTCAAACGGATTTCTGATCCGCAGCAGTGTGCCGGGCGGGCGCGCCTGGATGCCGGGGCTCTGGTGGCGGTCCGGCCGCCGTATCGGCATCGGCGGTGTGACACCGGGCTCGCAGGGCAAGGCGATGTCGGAAATCCTGGCCGCGATGCTGATGCAGCGCGGCCAAGGATGATCTCAATCAGGCGGGCGGCCCGGCTTTCTCGGCATTGTCGTTGTGGTTCTTGCCGTTGCCCTTATCCTCGACAAAGACTACCTGGGGCGCAAAGCGCGGCCGGGTGAAAACGAAGTTCTGGACATCCAGTTTGGGCAAGCCGACGTTGAACACTGGATCAACCTCGTTCCAGGTCTCCACAAGGATCACGCGTTCCTGGTCAGGCATGGTCGGCAGATGCTCTTCGACATTGCTGATCGAACCGTCGTCCCATTCGGAAAAGGCAGCGCCGCGGACTTTGGACCAGTCGACGTAGTAGCGCTGATCGCCTTCATCCCAGCGGACCACCGAGATCCGCGTTGAAAACTGCGAGTCGGCTCGAACCAGTTCGGCGGCAAGCGTGTGCATGCTGTCGATGTAGGTTTCGTTCACGTAATTGGTCTCACGCGAAATGAGGTCCGAGATCGTGTAGGCGGCCTTGAGATTGATGCTCTCTTGCCGGAAGGCGTCAAAGAACGTGTAGATGGCGGCGAACAGACCCAGAAGCAATGGTGCGTAGATGGCGAACTCGATGGAGACGTTGCCTTGGGTGTTTTCGGCGAACCTGCGCAGCGGACGGGGTGTGCGGCCGGGCAGGCGGCGGGACAAGAGTGTCAGCATGGCGTTACCTCGGTTCCTGAACGAATGCGGAAGATGCGATCAACTGGACACGGCCGTCTGCATCTTTGTGAAGATTTGCGCCAAGCCCCCAGGTGGGAAACAGCGGGTCAAACTTCATGCAGGCCCTGACGAACATCAGCTCGTTGGATTGGCCGTTTTCGAAGGAGCGGACCGGCTGGACCTCTTCGACAAGGTTTAAGCAATCCGGCGTCTGATCGATCGCCGCCATGTTGAACGGGTCGAGGCGGATCATTTCCAGGCGCAGGGACGATGAGCATTCCTGGATGAAGCCGGAACGTTCGCAGATCGCATTGCGCAGCTGGTCGTGCTGCAGGCCAGCACCGGTGTTCAGACGGATGTCGCGGACAGTCTGGTCCAAGGCGCGTTCAAGCTGCGAGTGGCGAAGGTTGATCATGCCCAGTTCTACTGTGGACATCAGGATCAGGAGGAAAGCGGGGATGATGAGGGCAAACTCCAGCGAAGCATTGCCATCCTCACGGTGCCGGAACCGGCGCAGAGCGGTTTGGATGCGGTGTGTCATTGGGTGAGCCTCAGCTGACGGATGGAAGTCGCGATTGATGAGAAGGCGTCGGTGATTTCCAAGCCTTCCACATCAAAGAAATGTGCGGGCGAGCTGGCGCAGTCCTCCAGCACCTTGATGCCGCCGGAAGGAGCCTCGAAGCCGACAGAATAGACGATCACGCCCTGGTCCTTGGTGATGTCGCAAATGTGCTTGGTGTGCTGGTCCTTAGCGGTCCGGTTGTGGAAATACCGGCCTGCCGTAAACCAGTCGGCCCAGGCGCTGCTGCTGAATTCGTAGATGTAGCGGGCAATCCAGGCCAGAGAGGCGCGGGCGTGCAGCTCCGGGTAAGTCAGGCGGGTTGAAGACCCTTCTTCCGTATGGGTAGTGCAGCCATAATAGTTGCAGGTTTGATAGGTGCCGTCGCCGTAGGGGTGGTCTTCCCAGCGGTTCATGTGCTCCCAGTAGTAATTCTTGGTCCCGTTTGAGTGATAGACGGAATAGGAGTCGGAAGTTGGATTGTACCAGACATCCGACAGGCCTTCGCGCCGTGACGGGTTCACCATGTATTGATTGGTGTTCTGGCCATCAGACATCAGGACGATGATCTTCAGCGTATCACCGCTGCCATAGTCTGTGGGCCGGTCTGCAAAAGATGCGTCGATCACACCGTCGGTGATCAGGTCGTTCACGACACTGCGGGCGGTCGGATCCAGAAGGGCGCTGCCCCACTTCATGCCGATGTCGATAGACGTGTTGCCGCCTGCCGTGAGGAGGTCAATGTAATCGTGAAGCCGTGTGGCGTCATTGGTGAAGGGCAGGATTTCCGACCCTTCCCTCGTGGGGCAAACCGGCGAGGAAATCATGTTCTCCGAGTAGGTGAACGTGTCGAAATGCGCAGTGCGCTCAAGGTTCTCATTCCGGTCCAGCGTGTGCTTGCTGAACTGGTCCTTGATGAAGTTCACGCAATAGGAATAGTCGTGTTCCTGTGTGACATTGGTATACTTGCTGAGCAGGGCCTGCCCCGCATTCACTTGGGTGGCGTAGGGAATGATCGAGATGGACAGATTGCTCGTGTCCGTGTTCTGGGTGATCTGGTCCACGAAAGTGTGTGCCGCTGCCTTGAGGTTGGTCAGGCGGTTGTTGGAGGCCATCGATCCGGAGATGTCGAGCACCATGGAGATTTCCACGGATCCGATGGTTTCTTCGGCCCGTGAATTTGCATAGACTGGAAGATCGCCGATTCCCGCAAACTTCAGCAGATGCGCGGGGAATGTGGCGTTAATCGTGCTTTCCACACTCTTGTAGCCGAGGGATTGCTGCACATCCGGTGTCTGGTAGTAGTCGGCAAGCCCGGCTTTTGTGAGGTAGTCCTGCACCACCGCCGCCGGTTCCTGCTGCTGGTCAAGGTCGGCAGCGGCCAGCACTGCGCGGTCCAGCGTGTATTGCAGGTTGGTGCGGTCGCGCTCCATCCGCATCAGGTCGACGCCGATGCCGCCGATGGCAAGCATGAGAAACAGCGTGGCGATCATGGGCTTTGCCAGGACGCCATCCTCTTCCCTGAGGAAGGACTTAACCTTGCCTAAGCAGCGCAGCACGAGCGGATTGCCCAGTGCAGTGGAATTCTTATAGTGCATACTCATCTAAATACCCCCTTCCGGCTGGGGAACGGGCCAGCTCGGCTTCTGCAGCGGATTTCCATTAATTATTGCTTTGTAAAGTTGGCGGAATTGCGGCGGGATTTTGCCGAATTCCCCGCGATTGTATTGAGTGGAAATTCCAATCTTTCGCGTTTTCTGCGGGTTGTAGCTCGGGCGGAGACAATCGCTCCCCATAAATAGCGAATCGCGCGGCGCTTCCTGAGATGCGATTCTTTTTGAACGGAAAGGGTCAAAAAGGTCGCACTCTCCTGGCGTCTCTGGATAGAGTGAGGGCATCATCGGCAGCGAGTCGATGTTTGAGCACGGAGAGAATTTTCAATGAGCAGCCGCACAGAGCCGAGCTTCCGCGAGAGCGTGGACCTGATGTTTAACCGGGCCGTCAAGCTGATGGACCTGCCGCCAGGGCTTGAGGAGAAGATCCGGGTCTGCAACGCAACCTACACGGTGCGCTTCGGGGTGCGTCTGCGCGGAGCCATGCACACGTTTACCGGCTACCGGTCGGTGCATTCCGAGCATATGGAGCCGGTGAAGGGCGGGATCCGCTATGCCACCGGTGTGAACCAGGATGAGGTGGAGGCGCTGGCGGCGCTGATGACTTACAAATGCGCTCTGGTAGAAGCACCGTTCGGCGGCTCCAAAGGCGGCTTGTGCATCGACCCGCGCGAGTATGAAGAGCATGAACTGGAGCTGATCACCCGCCGCTTTGCCTACGAACTAGCCAAGCGCGACCTGATCAACCCGTCGCAGAACGTGCCCGCGCCCGACATGGGCACCGGCGAACGCGAGATGGCCTGGATTGCCGACCAGTACGCGCGGATGAATACGACCGATATTAACGCCAAGGCCTGCGTCACGGGCAAGCCGCTGAATGCGGGCGGCATTTCCGGCCGCGTTGAGGCGACTGGCCGGGGTGTGCAATACGCGCTGCGCGAATTCTTCCGCTACGAAGAGGATATGGCCGCAGCCGGGCTGTCCGGGAAGCTGGATGGCAAACGGATCATTGTTCAGGGGCTCGGCAATGTGGGCTATCACGCGGCGAAATTCCTCTCCGAGGAGGATGGCGCGCGTATTACCGGCATCATTGAACGGGACGGCGGGCTTTTCAGTGATGACGGCCTGGACGTGGAGGCCGTACGCAACTGGATCGTGAAGCACGGCGGCGTGTCGGGCTATCCGGATGCGCAATTTGTCGAGGACGGTACGGCGCTGCTCGAGGAAGAGTGCGACATCCTGATACCCGCGGCTTTGGAGGGGGTGATCAATCTCTCCAATGCCGACCGTATCAAGGCACCGCTGATCATCGAGGCGGCAAACGGTCCGGTGACTGCCGGGGCGGATGAAATTTTGCGCAAGAAGGGCTGCGTGATTATTCCTGACATGTACGCCAACGCGGGCGGTGTGACGGTCTCTTATTTCGAGTGGGTGAAGAACCTCAGCCATATCCGGTTCGGCCGCATGCAGCGCCGCCAGGAAGAGGCGCGCCACCAGCTGGTGATTGACGAGCTTCAGCGTCTGGACGACGTGATGGGGAACACCTGGTCGATGTCTCCGGACTTCAAGGATAAATACCTGAAGGGCGCAGGTGAGCTGGAACTGGTGCGCTCCGGCCTGGATGACACAATGCGGGCGGCCTACCAGTCGATGCGCGAAGTCTGGCACAGCCGTGACGACGTGACCGACCTGCGCACCGCTGCCTACTTGGTGTCGATCGACAAGGTCGCCAAAAGTTACCACGCCAAGGGTCTTTGAGCGCGGGCAACACCTGACAGGGTTAACAGGGGCGGAGAGGCAACTCTCCGCCCCGTTTTCTTGCACTGGACCCGCAATGCGTCGCCTGCCGTCGCAATTAGCACTAGACACAAGTGAATAGTTCGTGTGATTTGCGGCAAAGCGATGCTGAAGTACCGCGCGCTGAGCCTTGGGGCTAGGAGCGGCAGGCGAAAGCAGGTAGCAATGCTGCCAAGGCCCGGGTCAGTGATTTTCCGGGTGCGGACAAGCGATTTGACGAGGAGGGACGACATGCGGTTTTCGGGCTGGCGTGTGCTCCGGGAGGGGCTCACCGGAAACAAGGGGTGGAGGCCCCATTGGCGGGATCCTGAACCCAAATCTGAATATGACGTGGTGATCATCGGCGGCGGCGGCCATGGGTTGGCAACGGCCTATTACCTGGCCAAGGAGCACGGCATCACCAATGTCGCGGTGCTGGAAAAGGGCTACCTTGGCGGCGGCAACGTTGGGCGCAATACCACCATTGTCCGGGCAAACTATTACCTGCCTGGCAACTCGGAGTTCTATTCCCATTCCTTGCGGCTCTGGGAAGGGATGGAGCAGGATCTCAACTACAACGCAATGATGTCCCAGCGCGGCATTATCAATCTGTTCCACAACGACGGCCAGCGCGACGCCGCCGTGCGCCGGGGCAACTCCATCGTCAACCAGGGGGATGACGCAGAGATCCTGAGCCGCGAGCAGGTGCGCGAACTGGCGCCGTTCCTGAACTTCGAAAACAACCGCTTTCCGATCATGGGCGGGCTGATGCAACGCCGGGCGGGCACCGCGCGCCACGATGCGGTGGCTTGGGGTTTTGCCCGCGGCGCCGACATGCGCGGGGTGGATCTGATCCAGAATTGCGAAGTGACCGGTATCGATGTCGAGAACGGCAAGGTCGTGGGCGTGCAGACCGCCCGCGGCCCGATCCGCGCCAAGAAGGTGGCGCTGGCTGCCGCGGGCCGCTCCGGCCAGGTGGCGGCGATGGCGGGGCTGACCCTGCCGATCGAAAGCCACGTGCTGCAGGCCTTTGTCTCCGAAGGGCTGAAGCCCATCGTGGACCACGTGATCACCTTTGCCGAGGGGCACCTGTACATCAGCCAGTCGGACAAGGGCGGGCTGGTCTTTGGCAGCTACCTGGACTTTTACAGCTCTTATGCGGCGCGGGGGAATCTGCCGATGGCGGAGCACACGATGGAGAGTTTCGTGGCGATGGTGCCTGCGGTCAGCAAGGCACGGTTGTTGCGCAGCTGGGGCGGCATCATGGACATGACCCCGGACGGCTCCCCGATCATCGACCATTCGCCGATCGATGGCCTCTATTTGAACTGCGGCTGGTGCTACGGCGGATTCAAGGCAACGCCGGGTTCGGGCAGCGTTTACGCGCATCTGATCGCCACGGACCGTCCGCATGGGGCAGCCACGAGGTTCAAGCTTGACCGCTTCCGCAGCGGGGTTGGCCTGATGGATGAGGAGGGGGCCGGTGCGCAGCATAACCTGCACTAAGCGTTTGGGGTGCGCCGGGTATGCCTCCGGCGGGAGTATTTTCAGAAAGATGAAAGGGCGCCGGTCATGAGAATTACCTGTCCGCTCTGCGGTGAGAGGGACCGCCGCGAATTCTATTACAAAGGTGCCGCGCTGGTGCGTCCGGCTGAGGGCGCGGATCTGGATGCCTGGCACGAATATGTGAACCTGCGGGAGAACCCGGCGGGGCCGCTGGACGAGCTTTGGTATCACGAGATGGGCTGCAATTCCTGGCTTAAGGTGACCCGTGATACCGCGACGCATGAGATATTGGCGGTGCAGCTGGCCTCCGAGGCCGGGCTGGGAGGTGAGAAATGAGACTTCCCGGAAAGGGCCTGAACCAGGGCGCGAAACCGATCACTTTTGCCTTCAACGGCCGCCACATGATGGGGCTGGAGGGCGACACGCTGGCCGCGGCGCTGCTGGCCAATGACGTGCATCTGGTAGGGCGGTCGTTTAAATACCACCGTCCGCGCGGGGTGCTGACCGCGGGCAGCGAGGAGCCGAATGCGCTGGTGACCATCGGTACCGGCGGCCAGCAGGACCCGAACGTGCGGGCCACCCAGCAGGAGCTGTTCGAGGGGCTTGAGGCGCGCAGTCAGAACTGCTGGCCCTCGGTCGAGCGCGACGTGATGGCGGTGAACGATCTGGCAGCACCATTCTTTGGTGCCGGGTTCTACTACAAGACCTTCATGTGGCCCGCAGCGTTTTGGGAGAAAGTCTACGAACCGATGATCCGCAATGCGGCAGGCCTTGGTGCGCTGTCGGGCGAGGCGGATCAGGACCGCTATGAAAAGGCCTTTGCCTTCTGCGATGTGCTGGTGATCGGTTCCGGCCCTGCCGGGCTGATGGCGGCGCTGACCGCGGGCCGGGCCGGGGCGGATGTGATCCTGTGTGAGGAAGACAGCCGCATGGGCGGCCGCCTGCTGGCAGAACGCGAGGAGATCGGCGGCAAGCCGGGCCATGAATGGGCGGCAGAAGTGCTGGCTGAGCTCGAGGCGATGGACAACGTGCGGCTGATGACCCGGACCGCCGTCACCGGCGCCTATGACCAGGGCACTTACGGCGCTCTGGAGCGGGTCTCGCACCACTTGCCGCGCCGCCATTCGCTGAAGAGCAGCCATCTGCCGCGCGAATGCTTCTGGCGGATTGCAGCTAAGCACGCGGTGCTGGCGGCCGGCGCGATTGAGCGACCGGTGGCGTTCCGCAACAACGACCGGCCCGGCATCATGATGGCCGGCGCCGTGCGCGCTTACCTGAACCGCTGGGGCGTGGCACCCGGCGAGCGGGTCACCGTTTTTGCCAACAACGACCAGGCCCACCGCACAGCGCGCGATTTGCATGACGCGGGCGTGCATATCGCAGCGGTGATCGACAGCCGCCACGAGGCGCCGGATGGCGGGCCGTACCAGGTGATCAAGGGCGCGCAGGTTTGCGGCTCCGCGGGCCGTCAGCGGGTCGAGAGCATCACCGTGCGCTCGGTCAAGGGCGAGGAAAAGATCCAGACCGATTGCCTGGCAATGTCCGGCGGCTGGAACCCGTCTGTGCATCTGACCTGCCATTTGAACAGCCGGCCAGTTTGGAATCGCGAGGCGCTGGCCTTTGTGCCCTCCGTAGGCGCGGTGCCGGGCATGGTCACAGCGGGCGCCTGCAACGGCATCTTCTCCACCGCAGGCGCATTGCGCGAAGGCGCGGAGGCTGCTGGCAAAGTGCTGGAGGCGCTGGACCTGAAACCCGCCGCTGCCGATCTGCCGGAGGCGGAGGACGATCCCTACCGCATCGCCGCGCTGTGGGCGGTGCCGGGCAAGGGCCGGGCCTGGCTCGATTTCCAGAACGACGTGACCGTGAAGGATGTGAAACAAGCGGCCACCGAAAACTTCCGCTCGGTCGAGCACATGAAGCGCTACACCACCCAAGGCATGGCGACCGATCAGGGCAAGAATTCCAACGTAGCGGCGCTGGCGGTGCTGGCGGATGCCACCGGACGGACAATCCCCGAAACAGGCACCACCACCTTCCGCCCGCCGTTTGTACCGGTCTCCATCGGCGCAATGGGGGCAGGGGCCACGGATGAGGGTTTCAAACCGCAGCGTTTCCTGACCTCGCATGGCGAGAGCCACACCCGTGGGGCGCATCAGCTGGAGGTCGGCCTGTGGTACCGCGCTGCCTATTTCCCGAAACAGGGCGAGACCAATTGGCGCCAGTCCTGCGACCGGGAAGTAACAACGGTGCGCAAGGCCGTGGGCATCTGCGATGTCTCCACCTTGGGCAAGATCGACATTCAGGGGCCGGATGCAGGCAAGTTCCTCGATTTCCTCTACACCAACACCTTCAGCACGCTCAAGGTTGGCAAGGTGCGCTATGGTCTGATGCTGCGCGAAGACGGCTTTGTTATGGACGACGGCACCACCGCACGGCTGGGCGAGAACCATTTTGTCATGACCACCACCACCGCCGCTGCGGGGCAGGTGATGGCGCATATGGAATTTGTCTCCCAAGCGCTCTACCCGGAATGGGACGTGCGCTTTACGTCGGTGACTGAGCAATGGGCTCAGTTTGCTGTTGCCGGACCCAAGTCGCGGCAGCTTCTGGACGGGCTCCTGGACGATGATGTGAACGGCGAGACCTGGCCCTTCATGGGCTGCGGCGAGGCGACCGTGCTGGGCGTTAAGGGGCGGCTGTTCCGGATCTCTTTCTCGGGCGAGCATGCCTATGAGGTGGCGGTGCCCGCGCGCTATGGCGAGAGCCTGTACCGCGAGCTGCTGAAGCGTGCGGAGGCGATGGGCGGCGGCGCTTATGGCATGGAAGCGCTGAACGTGCTCAGGATCGAGAAGGGTCTGATTACCCACGCGGAGATCAACGGCACCGTGACAGCCTTCGACCTCGGGCTTCAGGGGATGATGTCCAAGAAGAAGGATTTCCTGGGCAAGGCCATGGCCGCCCGCGAGGGCCTGATGGCGGAGGACCGGATGCGTATGGTAGGCCTGAAACCCGCCGGTGCCGCCAAGGAAATCACCGCCGGCGCGCATCTGTTCACACCCGGCGACCCGGTGGAGCGGATCTATGATCAGGGTTATGTGACCTCGGCCGGTTATTCGCCGGCCTTGGGGCTTCCGATTGGGCTTGCGTTCCTCAAGGAAGGGCCGGACCGGATCGGCGAAACCGTGCGCCTGGTCGACCACATGCGTGGTGTTGATACCCTTTGCGAGGTTGTTTCCCCTGTGTTCTTTGACCCCGAAGGAGACCGTGCCCGTGGCTGAACTGATTGCAAAAAGCCCCTGTGACGGGCTGCTTCCGGCAACCATCGGCGGCATGAGCCTGACCGAGGAGCATCCTGGAGCAATGTGGGCCATTGCGCCCTTCAATGGACAGCTGAAGGTGCTGGGCAAGGCGCTGGAGGCAGCCCATGGCATGGCGTTCCCGGCGCCGAACCGCGCCACTGGCAAGGCAGGCAGCCGGGCAGTCTGGTTCGGCCGGGATATGGCCCTGCTGATGGGGCCTGCACCCGATGCGGGGCTGGCAAAGCACGCCGCCCTGACGGACCAGAGCGATGCCTGGGCAGTGGTTCGGCTGGAAGGACAGGGAGCGGAGGACGTGCTGGCGCGGCTGGTGCCAGTGGACTTGCGGCCTCAAGTCTTCAAACGCGGCCATACCGCGCGCACGGAACTTAAGCACATGATGGCCTCGGTGACCCGCACTGGCCCGCAGTCGTTTCAGATCATGGTGTTCCGCTCGATGGCGAAAACGCTTGTGCATGACTTGAAAACAGCCATGGAAGCTGTCGCGGCACGCGGGTAATCTTCTGGAATCACCAACTGATTCCCGGAGCGCGTCTATGATCCGCATCGCCCTCGCAGCCGCCTTGCTGGCGGCTCCGGCCTATGCTTCTGAAAGCAAAGAAGAAAGCTGCAAACACCAGGGGCAGGTCATGGCCGCGGTGCAGCAGGCGCGGCTGGACCGGGTGAAGCAGGAAGAGGTGCAGCAGGTGATTCTGGACAGCAACCCGGACTGGCCTGCGGCCTATTCCAACGCGATCCCGCAGCTGACGCAGCACGTCTACGCCATGAAGCGGCGCGACCTGAAGGAGGCAGACCTCGGCGCGCTGTTCGAACAGCAGTGCTTGCAGAACTGGGATCAAATCCAGGCGATGCAGAAACAGCTGAAGTCGAATTGATATGTCCCTGCCGCCCGGCTTTCTGGATGAACTGCGCACCCGCATCAGCATTTCTGATGTTGTCGGGCGCAAGGTCATGTGGGACCAGCGCAAGTCTCAGCCGGGCAAGGGCGATTATTGGGGACCTTGTCCGTTTCACCATGAAAAGACCGCGTCCTTCCATGTCGAGGACCGCAAGGGGTTCTATTACTGCTTCGGCTGCCACGCCAAGGGCGACGCGCTGAAATTTGTCCAGGAGACTGAGAACGTCGGTTTTATGGAGGCGGTTGAGATCCTGGCGGGCGAAGCGGGCATGGAAATGCCCAAGCGCGACCCGCGCGCGCAGGAAAAGCAGGACCGCCGGACGCTGCTGGCAGATGTGATGGAGCAGGCAGTGCAGTTCTTCCGCCTGCAGCTCAAGACCAGCGCCGCTCGGGACGCCCGCGCCTATCTGCAGCGGCGGGGCATGACGGCGCAGGCGCTGGACCGCTGGGAGATCGGCTTTGCCCCGGATGGCTGGCAGAACCTGTGGGATGCATTACGCGGCAAGAACGTGTCCGAGGATCTGATTATCGGCGCAGGCCTTGCTAAGCCTTCGAGCAAGGGCGGCAAGCCGTATGACACCTTCCGTAACCGGATCATGTTCCCGATCCGCGACGCGCGTGGCCGGGCGATTGCCTTTGGCGGCCGGGCAATGGACCCGAATGATAACGCCAAATACCTGAACTCGCCCGAGACCGAGTTGTTCGACAAGGGCCGCAGCCTTTTCAATCACGGTCCTGCGCGGGCGGCCTCAGGGCGCGGCTCCACGCTGGTGGTTGCCGAAGGCTATATGGATGTGATTGCGCTGTCGGAGGGCGGTTTTCAGTCCTCGGTCGCGCCGCTAGGCACCGCAATCACCGAAAACCAACTGCAGATGCTGTGGCGGATGTCGGATGAACCGATCATCGCATTGGACGGCGACACTGCGGGCATCCGTGCGGCCATGCGGCTGATCGACTTGGCGCTGCCCTTGCTGGAGGCGGGCAAATCCCTGCGCTTTGCCATCATGCCAGAGGGCAAGGATCCCGACGACATGATACGAAGCGAAGGCCCGGAAGCGGTGCGGGCGGTGCTGGATCAGGCGATGCCGATGGTCAAGCTGCTGTGGCAGCGGGAGACCGAGGGCAAGGTTTTCGACAGCCCCGAACGCAAGGCGGCTCTGGATAAGGCGCTGCGGGAAAAGATCAAGCTGATCCGCGACCCGTCAATCCGCAAGCACTATGGCGAAGACGTCAAGGAAATGCGCTGGCAGCTGTTCCGCGGCAGCCGGGGCGGCGGCAAGGGCGGGTTCCAGCAGCGCGGCAGCAAGGGCGGCGGCTTCCGCGATGGCGCCCGCGCGCCTTGGAAGCCGGGTAAGAGCTTTGGCCCGCTGCCGCAGCCGCGCGCAACCACCCGGGCCTCTCTGGTGGCAGGCGCCGATGATGAATCCTTTGCCGCAATGCGCGAGGCGGTGATCCTGGCCACGGCCATCACCACGCCGGAAGTGATCCCGGAATTCGAAACCAGCCTGGAACGGCTGCAATGCGCCGATCCCGACCTCGCGGCGCTGCGCGATATGGTGCTGCGCCACGGTATCGACGCGCCGGAACGGCTGCGCGAGGAAATCGATTGGGCTTTGGGGCCGCATGCCCTTGAAAACCTCTTTGGCCTTCGCCACGTTGCAATTATCCCCTGCCTGCGGAAACCTGGCGATACCGAACTGGCCAGCATGACCCTGGCCGAAGAGCTCGCAAAACTCGAAGCGCGGCGCGGGCTGGATGCGGAACTGGCAGAAGCCGAAGAGGATTTGCATGGCCTGGCGGATGAGGCGCTGACCTGGCGGTTGCGGCAGGCAGCAGAGGCCAAGAACAAAGCCTTGCGCAGCGAAAACGAGGACAAGGCAACGTATGATGTGGGTAAGAACGGCGCACGGCTCAACCGGGATGAGCGTGATGCCTTCGGCGCCCTTTTGGACCGGATCGGCTTTTCCGAGAAGTAACACGCGGGGTGATTCTGCGTTTTGCTAAGGAAGAGCACAGGAAAATTGGGTAAACGGGGTGACGAATCAGATGATCGCGCTAATGATTCGCGTGATTCGAACCGCCCCGCAGCCCCTGAGTAGGAGCATTTAATGGCCGCCAAAGACACCGACGACCGCAAACCTGACGATCAGGACGCCGAAATCTCCCTCGACATGAGCCAGGCTCAGGTCAAGAAGATGATCGCGGAGGCCCGGGAGAAAGGCTACATCACCTACGATCAGCTCAATCAGGTTCTGCCGCCGGATCAGGTCAGCTCGGAACAGATTGAAGACGTGATGTCGATGCTCAGCGAGATGGGCATCAACATCATCGAGGACGAAGAGGCCGAGGAAGAGGAAAACAAGGGGGCCACCGAACTGGTGACCACCGAGGGCCCGCGCGAGGTTGCGCTGGCCGGCGCTCAGACTGAGAAGCTGGACCGTACCGATGACCCGGTCCGCATGTATCTGCGCGAAATGGGTTCGGTTGAACTGCTCAGCCGCGAAGGCGAGATCGCCATTGCGAAACGCATCGAAGCAGGCCGCAATACCATGATCGCCGGTTTGTGTGAAAGCCCGCTGACCTTTCAGGCGATCACCATCTGGCACGACGAACTCCTGTCCGAGGACATCCTCCTGCGTGACGTCATCGACCTCGAGGCGACCTTCGGCAATCAGCTGGACGAGGATGGCGAAGAAGAAGAGCCGGTTGTCGACACCTCCGCGGTGGCAGCCGCCAAGCCCGCCAAGGACGAAGGTCCGGAACTGGACGCGGACGGCAACCCGATTGCCAGCGATGACGACGAAGACGAGGACGATCAGGCCAACATGTCGCTGGCTGCGATGGAAGCCGCGCTGAAAGACCGGGTTCTGGATACGCTGGAGCGGATCTCCACCGACTTTGCAGAACTGAGCGAAATGCAGGACAGCCGGATCTCTGCAACCCTAAACGAAGACGGCTCCTTCAGCGCAGAGGACGAAGCGCGTTACCAGTCGCTGCGCTCTGAAATCGTTGAGCTTGTGAACGGCCTGCACTTGCACAACAACCGTATCGAAGCGCTGATCGACCAGCTCTACGGCATCAACCGCCGGGTCATGCAGATCGACAGTTCGATGGTGAAGCTGGCCGACCAGGCCCGCATTAACCGCCGTGAATTCGTGGACGCCTACCGCGGCCGCGAGCTGGACCCCAACTGGCTGGCCGACATGGGCGAAAAGCCGGGCCGCGGCTGGCAGATGTTTATCGAACGCTCCACCGACAAGGTCGAGGAGCTGCGCGCCGACATGGCCCAGGTCGGCCAGTACGTCGGTCTGGACATCTCCGAATTCCGGCGCATCGTGCAGCAGGTCCAGAAGGGCGAAAAAGAGGCGCGTCAGGCTAAGAAGGAAATGGTCGAGGCCAACCTGCGCCTGGTGATTTCAATCGCCAAGAAATACACCAACCGCGGCCTGCAGTTCCTGGACCTGATCCAGGAAGGCAACATCGGCCTGATGAAGGCGGTGGACAAGTTCGAATACCGCCGCGGCTACAAGTTCTCGACCTATGCGACCTGGTGGATCCGTCAGGCCATCACCCGCTCGATCGCGGACCAGGCCCGGACCATCCGTATTCCGGTTCACATGATCGAGACAATCAACAAGCTGGTCCGCACCGGCCGCCAGATGCTGCACGAGATCGGCCGCGAGCCGACCCCGGAGGAACTGGCCGACAAGCTGCAGATGCCGCTGGAGAAGGTCCGCAAAGTAATGAAGATCGCCAAGGAGCCGATCTCGCTCGAAACCCCGATCGGGGACGAAGAAGATTCGCAGCTGGGCGATTTCATCGAGGACAAGAATGCCGTGCTGCCGCTCGACAGCGCCATTCAGGAAAACCTCAAGGAAACCACCACGCGGGTTCTGGCCTCGCTCACCCCGCGTGAGGAAAGGGTTCTGCGGATGCGGTTCGGCATCGGCATGAACACCGACCACACGCTGGAAGAAGTCGGCCAGCAGTTCAGCGTGACCCGCGAACGTATCCGCCAGATCGAGGCAAAGGCGCTCAGGAAACTCAAGCACCCCAGCCGCTCGCGCAAGCTGCGCAGCTTCCTGGATCAGTAATAAAAGGGCGCCCTGCGGGGCGCCTTTTCTTGTTAGAGGCAGTGCATCATGCTTGATGGATGGGAGGGGAAAACTTCCTTTGCGGGCCTGTTGTCAGGAGCGGTGGAATTACCCTTGGAACAAGGGGTCTATGCGGTTGAGATACCGCGTTGCTTCAAGGTTTCGTTCTTACCCTGCAGCACCGGAGGCCGATTCAAGGGCAGAGACCCGACGGTGCCGATCCGCAGGCTGCAAGAGAAATGGGTCGAGGGTGCTGACATCCTGTACTTCGGCAAGGCAGGTGGCACCGGTCTGAGAACCACATTGAAGGACCGTATTTTGTTGTATGCCAAGTTCGGGGCGGGACGACCGGTTGGACATTATGGCGGGCGGCTGATCTGGCAACTGGCTGGCGCAATGGATCTGACGGTTCAATGGAAACGCACTTCTGAAGAACCGCGTCTGGCTGAAAAATGCCTGATTTCGGCCTTTTTGGGTGAGTATGGAAAGTTGCCGTTTGCAAACATGACGCGTTAGTCAGCGGTCAGATTTACAGCAGTCGAGGCATCGACTTGAACAGACAGGCGCATAGCTAATGTCGGAATTCAGTGACCTCATCGTCTTCGACGGCGAATGCGTGCTGTGCTCTGGCTTCTTCCGCTTCATGCTGCGCCATGACCGGGCGGAGCAGTTTGCCTTTGCCACCGCGCAATCGCCGCTGGGGCAGCAGCTTTACCGCGAACACGGGCTGCCTGCGGAGGAGTTCGAGACCAACCTGGTGATCGTCGACGGCTGCTCCCACCAGCGGCTCGATGCTTTTGCCGCGGCGATGCGGGCGCTGCCCTGGCCGTGGCCAATGCTGTCGGTCTGCCGGTTTCTGCCGGGATGGCTGAAGGATCCGCTCTATTCCAGCATCGCCCGCAACCGCTACCGGCTGTTCGGCCGGTATGACCGCTGCATGGTCCCCGGCCCGGAAATCCGCGCCCGCTTTGCCGCAGGGGGCTTTGGTGCATGAGGGACGCCTTTGGCGAGATCATCGCGGCGCAGAAGCTTGAGGTGCCGCCAGCCCTGTTGCGGTTCCATGCGCAGCCGCCGGAGCGCAGCCAGGGCGTGGTTTCGGTCAAGGGCGGCAACCGCTGGGCGCGGCTTCTGGCCGGGCTGGCGGGGTTTCCGCCGCCGATGCCGCAGTCCCGGTTCCGGCTGGACGTTGCGCAGCACGGGAAGGGCCATCTCTGGCAGCGCAGCTTCGGCAAGTACCAGACCCGCTCGCGCCTGCGGTTTGATCCGCGAAAAGGGCGGGCGGTGGAACGCTTCGGGCCGGTGGAACTGGAGCTGGCGGCCTCGGTTCAGCAGGGCGCGCTGGTGGTGACGGTCGAGAAGGCACGGCTGTTCGGCCTGCCGCTGCCCCGTGCCCTGTGCCCGCAAAGCGCGTCGATGGAGTATGAAACGCCGGAGGGGCATCTGGGGTTCGACATCTCCGCCAGCCTGCCGCGGATCGGCCTGCTGGTGCGCTACAGCGGCCACCTCGTTCTGCCGGAGCTGGATGTCCGGCGTTAACCATTTGCTAACCCTGACGTTGCCCGCCGGTTTGCCGGTCCTTATTTTTGCGGCATCCGCATTTACCTTCCGAGGGGAAGATGTCCGCACATTGTGAACTGAACGGGGCGCAGGATGCGCTGCAGGTCAAGCTCAAGTCGCTGAATGATCTGGTGCGTGCCAACCAGTTCATGGTCGAGGCAATGGCCAGGCAGGGCAGGGAGCTGAGGGGAATGAGCAGCTCCCGCACCAAGGACATGCTGCGCAGCCAGGCGCGGGCGCGGTTCCATCCTGAAACCGGAACGGCCCCCGACGCAGCTGTGCTGACCATCCTGGAGGAGGTGCTGGGCCATCAGCAGGAGGGTGCTGAAATCATTCCCTTTCCTGTCCGCGCCTGAACCTGGCCGCCGCACATCTGCGAGCGGCGGGCGCCAAGCCCGCAATCGCCTCTTGGAGGCGTCGCGGACAGTCCCTATGTTGAGGCGGACTAAGGGATGTTTCACGATGAAAAACTTTGTAGTTGCCGCTGCGCTGGCCTGCGTAACAGCTGCACCCGCAGCGGCCGATACTTTCCTTGCCAATCGCGGCGTGCGGGTTCTGCCGGTAGATGACATCATTTACGAGGTGGTGCCGGGCCGCTCCGGCGGCACTTGGGACTATTGGTGCGCGGCTGCAGAATACGCCCGCCGGGTGCTCGGCGCGAACTGGACCGACCGGTTTTATGTTGTGCGCGGCCGAGATGTCAGCGTCACCACAGGCCTCCGGTCCTCGGTTCAGTTCACCTTGTATCCGGAGCGGGCGGGCGTGCCGCCCAAGACGGGCTGGCTGTCGCTTGGCTTCCGCCCGGGTGACAGCCTGTCGGTGCAGCAGGGTTACGGCTACTGTGTGCAGGCGTCAACGCTGTAATTGCCGATGAAATAGAGCCTGGAAATGCTCACGGCTGTCCGGGGCAGACTGTGCTCGCTGCCAATGCTGAAGTGACAAGACGGTTCCCTTCAACGCGGCGCTTCCGCCGTGGCTGCCATAATGAAGATCGCCGATATGCCTTAAGGGTGCCCGCTGCATCGTTTTTCTTGCGCGAGCAGCGCGCATGTTGCGCAGTTCGGGGGCAGGCCAATGGGCGTGTTTAGGCCGCACGGCAGTGTGAATGGCCTGTGTTTCGTTTTTCCCTACCCTATGAGCAGGGTGCAGCGTTCTGCGTCCTGTCTGAAGAAAGGGGGGGAGCCATGAAGCCCGTAGCCACCGCAGCATTTGCCGCCGCGGTCCTTACATTGACACAGCCTGGCAGTTCAGATGCCAATGCTAGCCGCCACAATATTCGCGTTAATCCGGTGTCGGACAGCATTTTCGAAGTGATACCCGGAACCGGAAACGGCTACCTGTTCTGGTGCGGTGCCGCTGACTATGCCCACCGCGTTATCGGGGTGCCGTGGAATGCCAGGTTGCATATCTCGCGCGGGCTGGGTCCAAGCGAAACCACAATGCGCCGGTCGGCGGTCCAGTTCACGCTCGACGCAAACCAGGCCGCGGCGCCTCCGGCAGGTGGATACGGCTCTGTTAACAGCTTGCAGGCTGGTGATACAATGAGTGTCCAGAGAGCTTTTGATTACTGCTTTGTGCCGTTTGGGCGGCCGTGAATTCAATCGGATCCGCGGCCTTTCTGCAGCAGCGTAAAAGGAGGTTGAGATGACCCGCAAGAAACTGTGGCTGTCGGGGCTGCTGGCATTGGTTCTGGCTGTTCCAGTGCCCGCATCCGCGTGGCGCGCGATTAACCGGAATGAAGTGCTGCCGGTATCCGAAGGCGTTTGGGAGGTGGTGGCCCGTAGCCGCTCCGGCGCACAGGATTACTGGTGCAGCATTGCTGATTTCGCCATCCGCCAATTGCGGGCGCCGGCAAACCAGCGGATCTATGTCTGGCGCGGCGAAGGGCCTTCGGTGAACCGGCCCGGCCGCAAGGCTGTTCAATTCGCCTTTGGTCTGCCGCCAGGGGTTCCTGACCGCTCCGGCAGCCTGTCCCTGAACGTGCGCGAGGCGGGCGACAGTCTGCGGGTGACGTCAGCGCAGAGCTATTGCTACGACCGGCTGCCCGGGCGGGACCTCTGGCTGCCATAGCGTGCGGCGGCTGCGGGCACCGGCTTGCCGGACCGCTTCGCTTGCGCCACAAAGGCCCTATGCAGCATGACTTCACTATTCAGACGCGGGGGCAGGGGCTTTACGAGTTCACCCATGAAGTGCAGGCTTGGGTGGGCGCCAGCGGCCTTGGAAACGGATTGCTGACCCTGTTCGTCTGCCATACGTCCTGCTCCCTGCTGGTTCAGGAAAACGCTGACCCTGACGTGCAAAGGGATTTGCGGGCATACTTTTCCCGCCTTGTCCCGCCATCCTCCGATCCGTCGATGGCCTATCTGCGCCATACCTATGAAGGACCCGACGACATGCCCGGCCACATTAAGGCTGCAATGATGCCGGTGAGCCTGTCGCTGCCGGTCCGCAGCGGTGCGCTGGTGCTGGGCACTTGGCAGGGCATTTATCTGTTCGAACACCGTGACGCGCCGCACCGCCGCCGGGTAGCGGGGCACATGATGTGAACCTCTTTATCTAGCGGCAGGAAATCCCCTCTACCCAAATTCTGGAGGGTAGCCTATAGTTGTGGATAACCGGTGAAACTCCGGCACAAGAAACAGGCTGACAGGATTGAGGGAGCAGGCGGATGCGCTGCCCATTTTGCGGAAATATCGACACTCAGGTCAAGGATTCACGCCCTGCCGAGGATCATGTTTCGATCCGGCGGCGCCGGTTCTGCCCGGCCTGCGGCGGCCGCTTCACCACTTACGAACGGGTGCAGCTGCGCGACCTCGTGGTGATCAAGACCAATGGCAAGCGCGAGGATTTCGACCGCGACAAGCTGGAGCGCTCAATCCGCATCTCGATGCAGAAGCGCCCGATTGAGCCTGAGCGTATCGACCAGATGATCTCCGGCATCGTGCGGCGGCTGGAAAGCATGGGGGAGACCGATATTGCCTCCAAGAAGATCGGCGAGATCGTGATGGAGGCTCTGGCCCGGATCGACACTGTGGCGTATGTGCGTTTTGCCAGTGTGTACAAGAACTTCCAGGCAGCGGATGACTTCGAGGATTTCGTGCACGAGCTGCGCCCACCGGTGGCGCCGGAAGAATAATGGACGCCGATCACCGTTACATGGCGCTGGCGCTGTCCCTGGGACGGCGCGGGCAGGGCAATTGCTGGCCTAATCCGGCCGTGGGCTGCGTCATAGTGCAGGGCAGCCGTGTTGTCGGCCGCGGCTGGACCAAACCGGGTGGCCGGCCGCATGCAGAAACCGAGGCGCTGGCGCAGGCCGATGAGGCCGCCCGTGGCGCGACCGCCTATGTGACGCTGGAACCTTGTGCGCATCAGGGCAAAACGCCTCCTTGCTCCCAAGCGCTGATCGATGCTGGCGTGGCGCGGGTTGTGGCCGCGATCGAGGACAGCGATCCCCGTGTTTCTGGCCATGGTTTCCAGATGTTGCGGGATGCGGGCATCGAGGTCGAGACCGGCATCTGGGGTGCGCAGGCCGCACGCGACCACGCGGGGTTCTTTCTAAAAACCGAACAGGGCCGTCCGCTTGTGACGCTGAAACTGGCCGGCAGTTTTGACGGCCGCATCGCCACCGGATCGGGGCAAAGCAAATGGATCACCGGTCCGGAAGCGCGCCGCGCGGTGCATGCGATGCGCGCGCGACACGATGCAGTTATGGTCGGCGGCGGCACTGCGCGGTCGGATGACCCCTCGCTGACGGTGCGGGATCTGGGGGTGGCGCATCAGCCTGTGCGGGTGGTGATTTCGCGCCACCTGGACTTGCCGCTGATGGGGCAGCTTGCACGCACCGCTAAGGATGTGCCGGTCTGGCTGTGCCACGGGCACGGTGCGGATCAGGAGCGCATCCGCGCCTGGGAAGGGCTGGGGGCAAAGCTGATCCCCTGTGCATCGCATGGGGTGCAGCTGGATGCCGGCGATGTGCTGCAGCAGCTTGGGTCAGCCGGACTCACGCGGGTGTTTTGCGAAGGCGGCAGCGCTTTGGCGGCGTCCCTGCTGGCATTTGATCTGGTGGATGAACTGATTGGATTTACGGCAGGGCTTGGCATAGGCGCTGAAGGGCTGCCTTCGATTGGCGCGCTGGGCATCGGCAACCTCGAGGAAGCGCCGCGTTTTGAACTGGTTGAGACCCGCGCCATTGGTCCGGACGTACTGCACCGCTGGACCCGCGCGTTGCGCTGACTCCTTTTTTAACACACTTCAATCTGGCGCGCTTCAGCGCCAGTGGCGGGCGTAAGTGGCAAACAAACCCTGCAGCTTTGAGAGAAGCCGGTTGCCTAGGCCAGGGTGCGGCAGGCTGCCTTCGCGCAGGCGCATCACCGCTACTTCTGCGGGGCATGGCTGGCCGGTCACCGGATCGAAATAACGCGGATAATCAATCAGGGCGGCATGGGCGAGGCCCAAGAGCGGAACCCGCGCCTGCCTCCATGGCGGCACCGGAGCGAGATCATTCGTCAGCCCCCATCCCGCATAAAACGGGGTGCCGAGCGTCGTGACCTTGACACCGCGCAGCAGTGCTTCAAAGCCCATCAAAGAGGTCATCGTCCAGACTTCCTGCACCTTGCCCAGCAGCGCCGCCGGATCCGCATGTGCGGCAACAACGTCGGCCAATTCCTCTGCTGAAATCTGCCCCTTGCGCAGGCCCGCCTCAACGTCCGGATGCGGCTTGTAGACGATCACCGCTTCCGGGTTCGCCGCCCGAACAGCGCGCAACAGGTCAAGATTGGTCCGGACGTCTCTGGCGCCGCAGAGGATCGAAGCGTCGTCCTCCACCTGACCCGGCACCAGGATCCGGCGGCTTCCGGGCAGGGCGGGGGCGTCACCGCCGAGATTGTACTTTGAAACGCCGTCCCGGATCAGCGACGTCACCAGGCGCTCCGCCCGCAGTTCCTCAGCCTGGGACAATTCCGCGCGCCGGGAAATCAGAGCGTCGAGTTCCGAGGGGCGGCGTGGATCGTAGTAGATACCCCTGCGGTCCGTCACCAGCGACAGCGGCGGCACCAGCTCAGCCCCCAGCCCGCGGGAGCGCAGAAAGCCGTCCTCCACCCGCACTGTCCCGGCCAGGGCGTCCGTGGCCTTGCCGGCCCAGATCATATGGTTGCGGCAGCCAGTCTGCACCTTGCCGGGATCCTCGGTGAACAGCACGCGCTTTTCCGCGCCAAAGAACGCCTGCAGCGGTTTCCGCTTCCACAGCCGCATGCCAGAAGCAGTCCAGCCGCAATGGTCTTCCCGCCAGGCCCGGGCTCTGGCCTCCAGGTTGTCCAGCACGGTTTCCAGACCGCACAGCTCGTCCCGGAACGGGTCGTACCATTTGGGGTAAAGGATCATCGCAGCCGCAAACATCTGAGCGCGCGTCAGTTGGCGCTCCCTGCGGGCGGGCGGCGCGTCATCATTGGTCAGCCCCCAGCCCGCGTAAAACGGCTGCCCGAAGACCCGTGGCCTGTGGCCTGCCAGAATTGCTTCGAAGCCCAGCTGTGAGGAGACTGTATAGACCCCGATCGCTCCGTCCAGAAGCGCCCAGGGGGATGCTCTGCCGGTGAACAATTCGACCCGTCCTTGTGCGTCGCTGGCGCCGTAGTATCCAGTCCGGTAGCTGTGCAGGGTTTCAGGGTGGGCTTTGATCAGCACCCGCGCGCCGGGGTTTTCTTCCTGCGCGAAGGCCAGCATCTCGAGGAAACGCGCCCGGTCTGCACGGGAAGCGGTGACAGAGGCGTCGTTGCGTGCCTGATCCGCCACCAGTACATAGCCGGGCTCCGGCACCGGATCTGTTGGGGTAAAAGCGTTGTACTTGCTGAGATGGGCGCTTTTGAGACGGGCAATGGCATCACGCGCACGGCGCATCAGATTGGAGTCGTCCAGTGGATGCCTGGTCAGCAGTTGCTCAAGCTCCGAAGGTGCGGCGGCATCGAAATGCACCCCTGCGCGGTCCAGCATCAAGCCCGCCGGCGGCTCGCCGGACCGGCCGGGGTGGAGCGATCGCAGGAAGGCGTCCTCTACCCGCAGCAGCCCGCAGCCGCGCTTCTCCGCCACTGCCAGTCCGCGGTGCGCCGTGGGGGAGGCTCCCCAGATACCCACAAGATCATCCGGATGAGGCAGGCCAAGATGTATGCTGTAACCGGACAGCTCCAAGATCCGGCGCACCCGGCGCTGTGTGATAAACCCGCCGTTGTAAACAAAAAGCCGGGACGCAGTGCTCCCGGCTTCCTGGCGGCCTGTCGTCAGGCGCATTCTGTTTCAGCCGCTAACCGCAGAGGAGGTGCTCGCCAGCGAGCCCACCGGCGCCAGCAGCAGCGAGATGGTTTTGGTCCATTGGGCGTAAGGCGCCTCGGTGACATAAAGGGTGTCGTCGTCGCGGATCACGAAGTCGCGTGCCATGAACAACCCGTTCGGCTCGGTCAGGTTCAGCACATAGACCATCCGCTGGGCGCCGATCAGGTCGTCACGGCCCAGCACCTGGTTGGCAATCTCGGCCGGCTCGTTGCGCAGCACAAACACGCCTGTCGGGTCGGCGGCGGTGGAAATCAGGCCGCCGACCTGGGCAATTGCCTCCAGCGCCGACAGGTCCTGGCTTTCAAACGGAACACGGGCCTGGGCCGAAGTGGCGCCCAATGCGGTGAAGGATCGGGTGTCCTCCTCGACCAGAATGCGGTCACCGCCGCGCAGCGCCACGTCCAGTTCGGGGTGGTCGAAAAGGTCCTGAAACCAGATTTTGCCCTTTTCCTGGCCGCGTATCACCGTGATCTGCGCAATTTCCGGCTGGATAGTCACGCCGCCGGCCTGGGCCAGCATTGCCGAAAGGGTGCGGGTCGGACGCTCGATCGGGTAGACGCCCTGGCCGCCCACCGCTCCGGTCAAGCTGACGGTGGCACCGTCACCCGCGAGGCGGCGCACCTGCACCTGAGGGTCGGGAGTCTGGTCTTCCAGTTTCCTTGTAATGGTCTCCCGCAGCTGGTCCGGTGTGTTGCCGGATGCTCGCAGGCGGCCGGCATAGGGCACAAAGATATAGCCGGCGCTGTCCACCTGCACTTCTTCCAGCACGGTCGCGTTGGTGGCCTCGGCTGCCAGCAGTCCGTCATCGACGTTCTCCCAGACCGTCAGCCCCAGCACGTCGCCGGGGCGGATGGTGTCGGAGGTCAGCTTGCCAGCCGAGGTAAAGCCTGAGGAGAAGCCAAGAGCCGGAACTACAGCGGTGGCCCGGGCGACACGGTCGTTCACCGAAACGATGAAGGCATCGCCTTCGCGCTGCACCGAGCCGGCAAAAATCTGGCGCTTGTTGGGGCCGACTTTCGGCAGGCCGCAGGACGCAGCAAGGGTCAATGCCGCCAGCATTGCCACGGGGCGCGCCCAGCTAAGGGGGACGGATTTCACTGCTCGGTCTCCTCGACCATTTATTGTTTGCCTCAAGTTTTAGGGGCAACCTAACCGGCTGGCTGGAAAAAATCCAGTCATTGGGCAAATTCGCGTCAGGTCACCAGCCGCAACTGTTGCCTCGGTGCCGCTGTGCCCAGGCGCAGCGCATCGTAGGGGTCCTCGTTCGCAAGCATCATGTCGGCCACCTGCCGCAGCAACTGGCGCCGTCCCTCCCGGGAGTAATATCCGCCCGGCACCTGCGAGGTCTCGAGAAGAAACCGGCGGTAATCCTTGTAGGCGCGGCTGTCGGGGCGGCTGGGGGCTGCAAAGAACCGGGCCAGCGGCTGTTCGGAGACAAATTCCGGCTTGCCATAGACCGCGCGGCCGAACACCCGCAGCGGAATGCCGCGCCACAGCACCTGCTGGCCGGCAGTGGAGTTCACGGTTACCGCGCTGCGCGCCTCGTTCAGCAGCTGCGCCAGCTTGCCGCCGCGCACATAATGCACCCGGTGCGCAATTCCGTGCTCTTGTGCCAGACGGTGCAGGGTGCGGCGCACCTGTGCCCGTCCGTCCTCCAGAGGATGCGCCTTGATCACCAGATGGTGATGGCGAGGCGCTCCTTCGGCAAAGCCTGTGAGCACTTCCGCCAGAAAATCCCCCATGGTTGAGAAGGGCGAGTGCATCTGGAAGGAGCTGTCATGTTCCAGCTGCAGTAGTGCAAGATGATAGGGGAAACCGCCATGGCGGATGCGCCGCTCCGCCAGCCGCCGCTCCATCGCCTGCGCCGGCATCAGAAGCAGGCGCTTGAGGTATAGCTGGAATTCCTTGGTCACCGGCAGCGCCCGGTGCGGGCGGAAATTGCGGTACTTGCGGTTCCGGAACATGACGAACCAATGGTAGAGCGCGCCATAGAACACATGCTGGCGCATGTCGCCCCAATGTGCCGGCGGCAGCGGGGCCTCCATGTCGGAAAGCGCCAGCGCCTGCTGCATCTCAGGCACGGTCATGTCCATAAGCCGGGAATGGCCATTGGCGCCGCCGCGCTCGTAAGTCACCCAATAAGGCCGCAGATAGCCTTCCTCGAAAACATGCACAGTGATGCCGCGCTGCCGGGCCGCCGCAACCGCGGTTGCGTGTATGGGGCGGGTATCGCCATAGAGCACGATATCGGTGACGCCGCGGCTGTCGAGCAGCCCGGACAGCACGTCCGGCCAGTCCCGTTGACAGCCGGTAAAGGGAATGTAGCTGTCCTTGCCGCGCCAGAATGCCTGGTCGCCGGCGTTGAAACCCACCCGCGCCACTTCGCAGCCGGCCGCCTGCAGCATTCGGCCAAGCGCCGCAAAAAACGGCCCGTGCGGGCCTTGCAGAAACAGGAAGCTGCGGTGTTTCAAAGGGGTGTCCACCATCTCGAAGACGTTTTTTCAGGAGCGTTTTCAGCATTTGATTAGCATTTGACTGGGGCGAAACTATGGCCGCGATGAGCGCAAAGACAAGCCGGGGCTTGTGAAGGCTGCGCGGCTTGGCTACCTCTGCGGCAGGAATGACATATCACCTGCGGGGAGCGCACCCATGTTTACTGGCATCATCACCGATGTAGGCACCATTGCCGAACTGGAACAGCAAGGCGACCTGCGCGCCCGCATCAAGACCGGTTATGACACGGCAACCATCGATATGGGGGCCTCAATCGCGTCCGATGGCGTCTGCTTGACAGTCGTCGCGCTGGGCGACGACTGGTACGATGTGCAGATCTCGGCAGAGACGGTGTCGAAAACCAACCTGGGCGATTGGTCCGTGGGTAAGCGCGTAAACCTGGAGCGCGCCCTGAAAGTGGGAGATGAGCTTGGCGGCCATATCGTCTCCGGCCATGTGGATGGCGTTGCGGAGGTGGTGGAGTTGCACGATGAGGGGGGCAGTACTCGTGTCACACTGCGCGCGCCGGAGGCGCTGGCCCGCTTTATTGCGCCCAAGGGTTCGGTCGCGTTGAACGGCACCTCCCTGACCGTGAATGATGTGGATGGCTGCGACTTCGGCATCAACTTCATCCCGCACACCAAGGAAGTCACCACTTGGGGCGACGTGAAGCTGGGCGACCGCATCAACTTGGAAATCGACACCTTGGCCCGCTACGTCGCACGGCTGCACGAAGCAGGCTGAGCAGGCCAGCTCTTCATCTTTCTCCAAAAACTTCTGGGGAACGCCGGTGGGCCGAGGGGCAGCGACCCTCAGTGTCCTGTGCGCAGGTGCACAGGGCGCGTCCAGGTCCCCAGTTGCCGCTTGCAGGACTGGCATTTGCCGCCGGCCTGGGCTATCTGGCTGGTGAGGAACCCGCGGCGCCTTCATGCGCCGTCCCGTGCGCATCGAAAGGCTGCCATATGAGCTTTGAAACCCCGGGGCCGGTTGAAGCGCAATTGCGCGATGCCATCAGCCCAATCGAAGAGATTATCGAAGAGGCCCGCCAGGGCCGCATGTTCATCCTCGTCGACCACGAGGACCGCGAGAACGAGGGCGACCTGGTGATTCCCGCCCAGCACGCCGATGCGGCTGCGATCAACTTCATGGCGACCCACGGTCGCGGCCTGATCTGCCTGACTATGCCAGCCGAGCGGATCGAGGAGCTGGGCCTTCCGATGATGGCGCTACACAACTCCTCGCGCCATGAAACTGCCTTTACCGTCTCCATCGAAGCACGCGAGGGCGTCTCCACCGGCATTTCCGCCGCTGACCGGGCGCTGACCGTGGCTACTGCCATCGACCCCGAGAAGACCGCAGCCGACATCGCCACCCCCGGCCATGTTTTTCCGCTGCGCGCGCGCAGGGGCGGGGTACTGGTCCGCGCAGGCCATACCGAGGCCGGCTGCGATGTGGCCCGGCTGGCCGGCCACTACCCGTCCTCGGTGATTTGCGAGATCATGAAGGAAGACGGCACCATGGCGCGTCTGCCTGACCTGGTGGAGTATGCGCAGAAGCACGGGCTGAAGATTGGCACCATTTCCGACCTGATCACCTACCGGGCGCGCAACGACAACCTGGTGGTGGAAACCTCGCGCGAAACCGTGACTTCGGAATTCGGCGGCGAGTGGGAAATGCGGCTGTTCACCGATCAGACCCACGGTATCGAGCATGTGGTGATGATCAAAGGCGACATCACCACTCCGGAGCCGGTTCTGGTGCGCACCCACGCGCTGCATGAGGCGACCGACCTGCTGGGCCTCGGCCCCAGGTCCGCCCGCCAGCTGCCGCGCGCGATGGAGATCATTGCTGAAGAGGGGCGCGGTGTGGTGACCCTGTTCCGTCAGCCGCGCAATGCGCTTTATGCCAACGAGGACGAAGGCCCGCGCACGGTGACCATCAAGCAGACCGGCATCGGTGCTCAGATTTTGTCGAGCCTGGGCTTGCATGAACTGGTGCTGCTGACCGACTCGCCCTCGACCAAATACGTCGGGCTTGATGCCTACGGGCTGTCAATCACCGGCAGCCGCCCCATTCTGAAGGACGACTGATATGGCTGGACACGAAACCCACTACACCTTGCCGCGCGCTGAGTTCGACAAGCCGGTAAAGCTGCTGATTGTCGTCGCGCCATACTACAAGGATATTGCCGACAACTTGGTGGCGGGTGCCGCGGCCGAGATCGAAGCCGCAGGCGGAACCTTCGAAATCGTGGAAGTGCCGGGCGCGCTGGAAGTGCCGACCGCAATTGCAATTGCTGACCGGACCTCGAACTTCGACGGCTACGTGGCGCTGGGCTGCGTGATCCGCGGAGAGACCACTCATTACGAGACGGTCTGCAACGACAGTTCCCGCGCGATCCAGCTGATGGGGCTGCAGGGCCTGTGCATCGGCAATGGCATCCTGACCGTGGAGAACCGCAAGCAGGCCGAGGTGCGCGCCGATACTGCCGATCAGAACAAAGGCGGCGGCGCGGCCGCTGCGGCCTTGCATCTGATCGCACTCACGCGTAAGTGGGGCGATCAGACTAAAGGCATCGGCTTCAAGGCGCCTAGCGGGGCGTACCAAGTCGCCGGTACAGACAACGGATCCACCAGCGCATGAGCACCCAGGACAGCCGCCCCAAGGGCAACGGTAAGAATCAGATGAGATCGGCAGCGCGGCTTTATGCCGTGCAGGCGCTGTTCCAGATGGAACACAGCGGCCTCACCTTCGACAAGGTGATCGTCGAGTTCGAAGATCACCGTTTCGGCGCTGTCTACGAGGGTGACGAGATGGCGGAAGGCGATACTGCCGTTTTCCGCAAGCTGGTGCGTGAGGCCGTGAACCACCAGGCGCGGATCGACCAGATGACCGACCGTGCCCTGGTGGCGAAATGGCCGATTGCCCGCATCGACCCGACCCTGCGGGCGCTGTTCCGCGCCGCCGGCGCTGAGCTGACCCAGTCCGATACCCCGCCGAAGGTGGTGATCAACGAGTTTGTCGACATCGCCCGCGCCTTCTTCCCCGAAGGCAAGGAGCCGAAGTTTGTCAACGCCGTGCTCGACCACATTGCGCGCGAGGCCCGGCCGGAAGCATTCTGAACCGCCATCTGCCGCTGAATTGAGCTGAAAAAAGGCGCGCCTCCGGGCGCGCTTTTTTGTGCCGCTGTCAAGGCGGGCGAAGGGTGTGGCAAATTCCGCTCATCCCTTCCGGAACCGCTGGACGCCGCCGTAAAGGCTGATAACCTCTTCTGGCATATCTGGAGGACTCAGATGCCTGAACTGGTGAAAATGTACATCCGCAACGTGGTGATCGGCTTTGGGATTGCGGCCGCCTTTGTGGTAATGCTCCTGTGGTTCAACGTGATGAACCTCTGGGCGCTGGTCTCCGTCTCTGACGTGGGGCTACTGGCGGTGTTACTCTTGTGGTTCATGAACGGCATCGTCTTTGCCGGTGTTCAGTTCGCCTGGGCAGTGATGGCCATGGCCGAAGAGGATGACGGTCCCCGCCGCGGCACCCCGGTGGGGCATGAATTCCAGCCAGTACGCGTCCTGGCGGAGGAAACCTCTCTGCAGAAGCGCCAGTTGCACCATCGCTGCTGAAAGCGCTCAATCTCAATTTCCGCCGCGCTTTCCCTGGAAGGCGCGGTTTTTCTTTGCAGATAGGGGGATGAAGCGGCGGGACCACCAGTCAACCGTGCGGCTTTGATTCCCGAGGACCTGTATATACAGGTGGGCGCCAGGTAAACGGACCAGGATCCGAACAGAGCCAGCTCCCTCGGAATTGCTTAAGGCCACCGGAATGCTGCCTGTCACGAGAAGGGCAGAACCCGCCAGCCCCGTAAGTAAGCTGCCAAGGGCGCTGTTACAAGGGGGCTGTGGCAGTCTTCCCGCGTTTCGCTGACGAAGCGCGGGATTGCAATTTGTTCTCTGATTGTTCACATTCGGCTGCATGATGGAAAATCTTCAGCCAGGCCAGAAACTTGCCCGCGGGGTATCACGTTATTTACGGTCGCTCGGCTTCGCGCCGCTGGAGGAGTTCGTGCCTGCCCGCGGATTACGCGTTGATGTGATGGCTTTGGGGCCCAAGGGGGAGCTTTGGGTAATCGAATGCAAGTCCAGCCGGGCGGACTACCAGTCCGACAGCAAATGGGAAGGCTACCTGGACTGGTGCGACCGTTTCTTCTGGGCTGTCGATTTGGAATTCCCTACGGAGCTTTTGTCCGATAGCGCCGGGCTGATCATTGCTGACCCCTACGATGCAGAAATTGTCCGTATGGCTCCGGAGGACAAACTGGCGCCGGCCCGGCGCAAGAAGCTGGTACAGAAGTTTGCCAGGGATGCCGCCCGCCGCTTGCAAATCTTGCGCGACCCGCGCCCTGGAGCGGACGGAGCGCTGGTGAGCGCGCCGGCGGGAGAGCAGCCGGACTGGTAACCCGGCCGCCCTCGCGTCTGGCAGGGGCGCAACCAGCTTAGGCCATTGCGTTTAACGCAGCGGGCTGGTGCAGAAGGGTAATAGGGGCGTCCTGCCCGGTGGCGACACCAATGGCGCCCCCTTGCGAGACATTGGTGAAGGTAATGCTGCCGCCGGTGTCGAATGCCAGCGTCAGCGTGTCGCCGTCTCGGCTGGCGCTGTAGGCCGAGGCGCCCATCCCACGCAGTTGGACCACGGCATTTGCGCCTTCCGCTAGGTCGACTGTGTCGTTGCCATCGCCTTGGCTGTACTGCAGTGCCACGGTGCCGCCCCGAAGGGTGAAGCGGTCATCGCCGCTGCCGCCGCGCGCAGCCAGGGTTTCTCCCACTTTTAGGTTGATCTGATCGTTGCCGTTGCCACCGCTTACCTGGGCATAGGTGCTGAGCGCCTGGCGCATTTTTTCAGCCGCGGGGGCATCAGGGCTGTACGCAGCGGCCGGCACTTCCCGCCGGTCCTGCAGGGCGCGCTGTGCCGCGACAGAGATGACGTCGTTGCCGCCACCGCCGCGAATGCGCGACACGAGAGTGGCTGCAACGGCAATGCTGTCATCGCCTGCACCAGCCCGGACTCCGCGCAGGGTGCCTGCCTGGATGGCGATGGCGTCATCGCCGCCGCCGGTGCTGATGTTGCGGGCATGACGGGCGCGGATTGAGACTGAGTCTGCATTGGCGAACTGCGCTTGCCAGCGTTCGCGCCCGGGAGCATGTTGATGCCCGAATGCGTGACCCTGCCGGTTTGCGAAGCTGCGCCCGTATCCAAAACCCCGCCCTTCAAAGGGCTGGGCGGGCGCGCGGTCGGTGTGAACGCCCTGTACGATGCGCCCCTCCAGCGCCACGGCATCGGCCCCGTCTCCGGTGGCGATGTTGTGGATACCGTCGGCGCGCAGTTCCACTGTGTCGTCACTTGGCGTGGCCGCTGTGCCCGTCACTGCAGCGGGGATGGCCTGCTGCGGTGCTGCGGCAGTCTGTGGTTGCTGTTCTGCCTCGGCTTGCATCGTTGCCTCCGGCAGGCCGGTCAGCAGGATCAATGCCGCCGAGTTCTGTGGCCAGGGCTGGGATGACAGGGCGTGCAGCGCCTTGGCCATCTCAAGGATGCGCTTTTCATAGTAGCTCGCCTCCGGACTGGCAGCGCTGGCCTGGGTCACTTCCCATGGCGGCAGAACCTCAACTGCGGTGTCCGGCGCAGAGTGCAGCGCAACGGTTGCTTCCGTGGCGTGCTGCGCCGCCGGGGTGCTGGGAGTCGGGGCAGAGTTGGTGCCGCCTAGCTTCACCACTGCAGTCTGCACCTGGGGCTTTTCCCATCCGTGCGCCGCCGGCGGCAGCCCTTCCCGCCTGCGGTCGCCAAACAGCCCGTTGGCCTCCTGCTGCAAGTCGTCGGCAGCTATGCCGAGGGCGGGGTTGATCCCGTCCAGAGATGCGCTTGCGCCGCTGGTCGCAGCGGTTAGCTGTGCCGAAAAGAAAAAGGGGGGTGCGGTACTGCTCGTCAGGTTCACCATTGCACTCACTCCGATAACTGGCTGAGCAAGAGGGTGAGCCCCGGGGCTTTAGATAGTTATAATAGGTAAAATTGCAGTTCTGAAAATTCGCCTGAAAACAGTGGCGGATTCTCCAAAAGCTTGCCTTACTTAACGGCGCGGGCCGCCTGCGCCGCGGCGCGGAGCTCGTCAGCGATCTCTTCGGCTTCCTCGGGATCAAAGTCCATCGGGATCTCGACGCCGCTTGCCTCGATGAAAATCCGTACCATGCCCTGATCAGTCGGCCCGATCTGCATGTTCGCCTCGATGTCGCGTTCGGTATTGATGCCCATCTTGCACTCCACTGGCGGCCAGCCGCTTGAATGCCGGTGCTAGCCCGCCTCAGGCTGAAACGCAAGCCGGGTTTGGCTACACTGCCCCTATGAAGGATGTAACCCTGCGCCGATTCGCCCCGAGTGACATGCAATGGCTGGTGGCCCGCCATCAGGATATTTATGCCCGCGAAGCAGGCTTCGACGACAGCTTTGGCCGGCTGGTTGCCGACATCCTGCACGATTTTTGTGCCGCGCATGATCCCGCCTGCGAGCGGGGCTGGATGGCCGTCAGCGGCACAGAGCGTCTGGGCACGGTTTTCTGCATGAAAAAGGATGACGAAACCGCACAGCTGCGGCTGTTTCTGCTGACCCCCAAAGCACGCGGCAAAGGACTGGGCAAGCGGCTGCTGCGTGATTGCATGGAGTTTGCCCGTGCTGCCGGTTACCGCGAAATGATGCTGAAGACTCATGAAAGCCACCGTACAGCGTGCGCGCTTTACCAGGCGTTCGGCTGGCGGCTGCAGGACAGCCGCCCAGTGCGCAATTACGGGCAGGATCTGGTGGAGCAAACCTGGCAGCTCTCGTTTCACGAGGCAGAGGTCTGATAAGTGGCCGGGAAGAATTTTGGAGCAAATGCAGGCGGTTGTGGATAACTTTACGCCCTTTTCACTGTGCCTGACATCGCGCGCTCCGGCGAACGCCCGATGCGGGGGATTTCTGAAACGGAAAGGCGAAAAAGCTCTTGCGTGCCTCCAGAGCGTGCTATAAATGCCCCCTCAGTGCCGCCTTAGCTCAGTTGGTTAGAGCGCTGGATTGTGGATCCAGAGGTCCCCCGTTCAAGCCGGGGAGGCGGTACCATCCCATCTTATCGAAAATAAACTTCTCCTGAGTGCGAGAATATGGTCGTGATGCTGCCGGAATTGGCTGTTTGCGCGTCTGGCCAGTTGCCGGGTTCGGGTCTCAGGCCAGTCCGCGCAAAAGGGGCCGCCGCATAGGATTGCGGCGACCCCTTTTCTCGATCGGTGCCCAGTCAGGCGTGCCGCCTCCGGTTCCGGAGGCGGCATGTGCCGTTAACTGCCCCCGGTCGTTGTTGTCGTTGTTGTGGTGCTTTCGCCGTCATTGGCAACAAGAACAATGAACAAGGTCCTTGCAGCAACCCCGGCAGTTCCCTCCGTAGACAGGCCTGTATCGGGCAGGCCGCTGGAATGGCACGTTACCTGAAGCGAGCCGTTTGGAAGGTCGGTGGCGGAAACCGGATTTCCGCTCCCGCAGGCTGCGCGGCGCTGGGCCGCTTCCAAAGCGGTCTCCGTCTGGGCAAAAAAACGGCCTCCGCGGTAAACGTCAGCGGCAGTGTCACCGCGACAGCCCTCAAGACACTGGTATGCATGAATAACGACCTTGTGATTAGGGGCATGTTAACGTTAGCCAACCGCCTTCATCCGGGCAAAAAAACGTGACAACAGCAACGCCATGCAGGCAGCAAAACGCGCAGACCGCAAAAGAGATGAGCGGTTTCCGGGACATTGCGAGGGAAGCAATATGTTCAAAGTAGTCGTCAAATCGGTACTTGCGGGGAGTCCCTCTCTGGCCCTGGCTGCAGCACCTGCGCTAACCCGGGTTCCGGGGGCTGTAGTCTAAACAGTAGTGGTACCGGGAAAATGAATTCGGCTCCCCGGCCTTCCTGGCTGAACTGCTTGGGACGCTGGAGGCGGCCAAGGCCTTTTGCCGGGCCACCGGCGATTCGGCGCTGCAGGTGGACTGTCTGTCCGAGCGGCTGGAGGCCGCGGTGGAGCCGATCCCCGAGGGCACCGACTATGACGAGGTGCGCGGCGTGCTGCAGGACACATCAAGCAGGCTGATACAGCTTGCCCGCCAGAACCGCGATCCGGGGCGGGGCCGTGTCACAGTCACCAGCGCCGCGAATCCGGCGGAACGCACCAGCCGTCCCCTGGCCCCGGTCAGGGCCTCGGCGCAGGCTGCAGTGAATCTCGAAGCGACCCGCATCCTCGAGGAGGCTGCGGCAATACTTCCGCGCAGCGCAGAGACTGCGCGGGAGAGGCAGGCACAATATGCCCAAATCGCCGCGGCAATCGATTCCAGCAAGGTGCTGCTGAGGTCCTGAGACGCCGGCCTACTTATTGATCCTGACCGTCTGTCGCAAAGCGCCGGTTTCGCGGTCATAGATCAGGATCCGGTCATCGCCGCTCACCACAGCGATCCAGCCGCGGCCCAGGGTCACCGCTTCGGCCTTGACGCCGGGGGGCAGGGCAATTTCCGAGGGCAGCGGCGCATCATCCGACTGCAGGCGGATGACAAGCAGCGAAATTATCACTACAAGCCCGCCAATCATCACCACCGTCAGCGTGGTCACGAGCCGCCGCAGGAACCGGATCTGCGGTGGTTCCTGTTGGATTTCTGTCTCGGAAGGATCAGTCATGGGCAGCCGCCGGATTGAATTTGTCATCGCGGAAAACCCGCCTAAGCGGCTTGATAAAGCGGTTTCACGCGATGTGCCAGAGGAGGCGTCTTTGTCGCGCACCCGGCTGGCCCGGCTGATCGAGGACGGTGCGCTGATGGTGGATGGCGCCGTGGTGCAGGACCCCAAGGCCAAGATTGCCGAAGGCGCGCAGATCGCGATTGAGGTGGAAGAGGCGGAAGACAGCCATATCGGACCCGAAGACATCCCGCTGGAGATCGTGTTCGAGGACGATGACCTGATCGTCATCAACAAGCCTGCGGGCATGGTGGTGCATCCGGCACCGGGCTCGCCCTCGGGCACGCTGGTCAACGCGCTGCTGCATCACTTCGGCGGCAACCTGTCGGGGGTGGGCGGCGTAAAGCGCCCCGGTATCGTGCACCGGATCGACAAGGAGACATCGGGACTTCTGGTGGTGGCAAAATCCGACGCCGCCCACCAGGGGCTGGCAGCGCAGTTCGAAAAGCACACTGTGGAGCGCTATTATCAGGCGGTCTGCTACGGTGTGCCGGACGGCAACGATCCCCGCCTGCGCGGCGTCAAGGGCGCCAGCTTCGAGCCGGGGAACATCCTCAAGCTCACAACCCAGCTGGCCCGTCACAAGACCGACCGGCAGCGCCAGGCGGTGCTGTTTCAGGGCGGCCGCCATGCGGTCACCCGGGCGCGCATCGTCGAAACTTTCGGCAACCCGTCCTGCGCAGCACTGGTCGAATGCTGGCTGGAAACTGGCCGTACTCATCAGATTCGGGTGCATATGGCCCATGCCGGCCATGGGCTGATCGGCGATCCTACCTATGGCGGCCGCCGCAAATTGGCTGCCAAGGCGCTGAGCACGACCGCACAGGCGGCGGTGCAGGCCTTTCCGCGCCAGGCACTGCATGCTGCCGTGCTGGGCTTCGATCACCCGGTGACTGGGGGGCTTCTCAGATTCGAGGCGCCGCTGCCGCAGGACATGGCGGATCTGCTGGCGGCATTGCGTCAGTAAACCGACTGCAAATAAGCGTGTTCAAACCTGTGACGCAATTCACAGACGAAATGAGTCGGGCTAACATAGAAGAATTCCTTAAGCAGTCCTTGAAAAGGGCTTAGCGCTAACACATATGCGCTGATGTTAAGTCCTTATACATTTTGGGAGGGACACTTTATATGGCGAATTATGCAAACCTGCCTGCCCCGACGCCCGAAGGCGGCCTGAACCGGTATCTCCAGGAAATCCGCAAGTTTCCGCTGCTGGAGCCGGAAGAAGAATACATGCTGGCCAAGCGCTGGGTCGAAGAGCAGGATGCGGCAGCAGCCCACAAGATGGTGACGTCCCATCTGCGGCTCGCGGCTAAGATCGCCATGGGCTACCGCGGCTACGGCCTGCCGCAGGCCGAAGTGATTTCCGAGGCCAACGTCGGCCTGATGCAGGCCGTTAAACGCTTTGATCCGGAAAAGGGGTTCCGTCTGGCGACCTATGCAATGTGGTGGATCCGCGCCTCGATCCAGGAATACATCCTGCGCTCTTGGTCGCTGGTGAAACTCGGCACCACCTCGGCGCAAAAGAAGCTGTTTTTCAACCTTCGCAAGGCCAAGGCCCGCATCGGTGCGCTTGAAGAGGGTGACCTGCACCCCGACAACGTCGCCCAGATCGCCAATGATCTCGGGGTGACCGAGGACGAAGTGATTTCGATGAACCGCCGGATGTCCGGTGGCGATGCCTCGCTGAACGCCACCGTCGGTTCCGAAGGCGAAGGGACCATGCAGTGGCAGGACTGGCTCGAGGATGAAGATGCCGACCAGGCCGGCGATTACGAAGCCCGAGATGAGCTGGAAGCCCGGCGCGAACTGCTGGCCGAGGCGTTGGACGTGCTGAACGACCGTGAAAAGGACATCCTGACGCAGCGCCGCCTGATGGACCAGGCGGTCACCCTGGAAGAGCTGAGCACGCAATACAATGTCAGCCGCGAACGGATCCGCCAGATTGAGGTGCGGGCCTTTGAGAAGCTGCAGAAGAAGATGCGGGAGCTGGCGATGGAAAAGGGGATGCTGTCCACGGCTTGATCCTCTCCGTGGGGGCCCTGTCAGAAACGCAATAAGGCGGTGCTTGGCACCGCCTTATTGCGTTCCGGATCTGTGTGCTTCCGGCAGGCGGAGCCAGGCTATTCTGCTGGCGTTGCGGCAGCGCGGCTGCCGGAAGGCTTGGCTCGCAAAGTATTAGGCTCGGAAGATTGGCCTGAAGGGCTGGCGGATGCTGGCATTTGCCCTGTCTGGCACGGTCCTGGCAATGGCGGGCTGGGTGCGCGGCTGGGCGGGGACTGAGAAAGCTCGGGCTGGCTGCTAGGCTGGCGTGTGGCTGGCTGAAATCAATCCGGTTGCGGGCGTCGCTGGCTGGTCTGGCTGTCCCGAAGGATGGCTGGAGAGCTGGCTGCTTGCGGCCTGTTGATTCTGGCTTGCTTGCATTCTCTGCATCCTGTGTATGCAGATCGCGGCAATGGGTCAATAGAAAAAGTGTGCAATTTCAATTAGTTGACAGATTTCATCGGGAATGAGCTGCAACAGAAACAGTCAGGAATTGGCCGCGCGGCAACTTGACGGCCGGAAAGCCGCCAAGTGACGGCAAGGCTATGGGCGGAAGCGTGTACTGGAAACATCACTGCAGCGGGATTAGAATGTTGGGGTCCGTAACAGGAGGAAAGGCTATGGCAGGCGGCTGGGCGCAAGATGGCGCGGTGAACGAACAGATCGAAGCGTCGATCAATGATGAACTGGCGCGGCTGAAGGCGCAGAAACGCCCGGTCGGCGAGAGCCTGACCCATTGCGCCGAGTGCGAGGAGCCGATCCCGGAAAAGCGCCGGAAAGCCATCCCGGGCGTCAAGCTCTGTATCGAGTGCCAGCAGGAGCGGGACGGCGCCCACAAGGCCCGTGGCGGCATCAACCGGCGCGGCTCCAAGGACAGCCAGTTGAAGTGACCGCCGCCTTGCCAGGCTGCGGTTCGTGTCATCGGGCAGCTGCGGTTGCGGGCGGGGCATAGCGCAGCACCGGCAGCATCCGGCCCAGCCATCGCAGCTTGCCGTGCTGATCGATCCACAGCGCGTAGGCCACATAGGCAGGGTCCTCGGAAAGGTGCCGTTCCTCCGCCTTAGCTCGCAGGAAATAGATCCCGTTTATGCCGAGAAGCAGCAGGCTGTGACGCAAAGCCTGGTCCAGGCCTTCCGTGGTGAAGAACGGTACAGACAGCAGCCACCAGGATATGTTTTTGAACAGATACGACGGGTGCCGGGTCCAGCGGTAGGGGCCATTGGTGATGATGCCGCGGTGGGTCAGGTTGGAAAACCGGATGCCAAAGGAGGCATTGGCCCAGGCCCAAAGTCCCTTGGCCGCGATGATCGCGCTGCCCCACAGCACCACGGCCGGCCCTGGCCCGCCGAGCATGTCGAGCCAGCCGAGCCCGTCATTGTATTCCAGGTATTTGCGCCCGATGACCGAGAAGAACGGCGCATACATTGCCAGGGTCACTGCCCAGGCCCAGAACAGCGGGTTGCAGGAGCGGATGTGGGAATTGGTGATCCGGAGAGTCAGTACATAGCCGATGCTGACAAAAGCCAGGTCAATGCCGACTGTCAGCCGGCCCGCATAGCTGACAAAGGCGGGAAAACTCTCCAACGCGGCGGACAACGGGGTCTTTAGCAGATAGGCGGCATTGCCGCTGAAATAGACAAACATCAGGGGCAGGAAAAACCCCTTGATCAGCCAGCCGAGAGCGTGGTCCCGCAGTACGTCCCAATTTACCTTGCTCAGACGGCCCAGAACCAAATGGCCGGAATGCAGGTAACCGTCAGCCGGGTCCCGCATCCACAGGTCAACCGCGATGAAATAGGGCGCCGCCAGCAGCAGAAACACCGGCAGAACCATGCGGCAGGCCTCCCAGAACGGAGCATAGAAACTGCGGTGGTATTCCGGGAACAGCCAATATGCAGCGGCGAGGGCACCTAGCGTTCCGCACAGGCCGGTTAGTTTCAGAAGGATCCTCGGCCAGTTGATCCGGTGAAGCTGAAGACGGTCAAGCCCGGCGGCGGCATCGCGATACGTCCGCAGCACCAGCAGTTCATGCGCCAGCATCGGCATCGCGGTTGCCAGCATCGCGACGACCCCGGCCTCCGTTCGCCCGGCATCGCTGTCCTGCATCAGGATCAGGGTGGACAAATATCCGGCCAGCCCAAGCAGCATTGTCACCTGGCTGGTTGCCGAAGGCGGCGGGTCTGATGCGCGATTGTCTCTCATTCTGCCCGGACCGGTTGCTGGTAGCGTTGACTCCTGACCCTAGCCCAATCTGCGGCAGTTTCACCCTTTGCGGAACGTGACAGCCGCAGCCTCTTCCCCGCCTGTCCGGCCAGTGCTATATCCTGCGCCGGGCTCACAGGCGATGGCGTCGCCGCAGAGAGGACCGCTCTGGCCCTGAAACACGCTCCTGTACGCCGGGACTTTCAATCGGGAGATTGAAGGCCCTGCCTTTGTCTCCCCTGACAAAGGAGGCACCCATGGCCTGGTCGCCGGAAAAAACTGAAGTCAAAAGCTGGAACGAATGGGACACACTGCGCCATGTGATCGTGGGCCGTGCCGATGACTGCCATATTCCGCCGGAAGAGCCGGCGCTGGATGCCAAGGTGCCGGAAGACAGCGACATGCGCGGCCAATGGGGGCGCCGGCCGCCGGAAACCATCGACCGCGCCAACGAGCTTCTGAACAATTTCGCCGATCAGCTGCGGGGGCTCGGCATCCGCGTCGACCGGCCGGTTCCGATCGACCATTCTCAGCCTGTGACGACGCCGGATTTCCACACCGGAAGCCAGTTCGGCTGCATGCCGCCGCGTGATGTGCTGCTGACGGTCGGCCATGAAATGCTGGAAGCCACCATGTCTTACCGCTGCCGCTGGTTCGAATATCTGAACTACCGGCCGTTGCTGAAGCAGTACTGGGAGGAAGACCAGAACTTCCGTCACGAGGCGGCCCCCAAGCCGCGCCTCACGGACGCGGACTACCACCCGGATTACCTCAGCGACAAGATCGGCGAGGCCAAGCGGCTGGAATGGGCGGCGGAGAAGTTCTTTGTCACCACCGAGGAGGAGCCGCTGTTCGACGCCGCCGACGTGCTGCGGTTCGGCAAGGATCTGGTTGTGCAGCACGGGTTCACCACCAACCTCAAAGGGATCGAGTGGCTGCGCCGCCACTTCCCGGAGCATCGCGTGCATACGGTAAACTTCCCCGGCGACCCCTATCCGATCCACATCGACGCCACTTTCACCCCGCTGCGCCCGGGGCTGATCCTGAACAACCCGCAGCGCCGCCTGCCGGAAGAGCAGCGCGAGATGTTCATCAGGAACGGCTGGGAGATCGTCGACGCGGCCCAGCCCGCGCACAACACCCCGCCGCCGCTGTGCTACTCCTCGACCTGGCTCAGCATGAACGTGCTGGTGCTGGATCCCAAGACAGTCTGTGTCGAAAAGTCCGAGGTCTACCAGGCCGAGCAGATGGACAAGCTGGGCATGGAAGTCATCGAGGTCGAGCTGCGTGACGCCTATGCGTTTGGCGGCGGGCTGCACTGCTGCACCGCGGATGTCTTCCGCGACGGCGATTGCGAGGATTACTTCCCGCATCTGTAAGTCTGCCCCCCTTGTTCCGGAGGGCCGGTTTGTGACGCGCAAGCCAGCCAGGAAGCCGCATAGTTTCCTGGCTGGAACCGCCACGAGCTTCCGGAACCGCAAATCTAGAGCCAAGGCGGGTGTTCGGCTGGGAACCTGCAGGTGAGCCGCCCGCTGGTGTTCAGGTGCCCCTGGTTTCCTCTCAAGTCCGGTCAAACACCGTATTTCCTGCGCAGCTTGCGAACTTGAGAGGAAATCTCGTTGCCGGGTTTAACCCGATCGGCGAACTCCTTGGTCGGCTTGTACCAGGACTTGTCCTTGTCGCTGTATTTCCACAGCTGCCCTTGACTGTCAGCAACGTGCCGGAAGCATTCATTGTGTTGACTGCCCGCGGCGCCCTTGCCGTCATACCAGACAGCTTCATAGCAGAGGTTGCCCTTTGAGGTGGCATACCATTTTCCAAGGCCGACGCTGTTCCCCCAAATGGCTTGAAAACTGCCGTCCGGAGCCCAGTAAGAGCCGCCTTTGCTCCAAATCCATGTTTTGCCCGAGTAAAGCTTTGCGATGGATTGACCGCTCACCCGGTTTTTTTTGTCCGGGCCTGCGAAGGCAGCTGACGTGGCCGCGATGACTGATGCACATGCGACTGCAGCGAATGTTTTGAACAGAGACATCACTTATACCCTCTCACTATTGAACGGGGAGAGTGTACCATAAATTGAATAAAATTTCGATGATATTGCTAAAGAGGGTATTTGGTTTTGCTGCTTTCGGGTGAGGCCGGTGAGGGGGTGCAGCTTTGAGTGTTAGCGTCCCGCCAGCGCCATCCGCAGGATGTGCTGCGGACCGGCCATACCATGAGGGTAGATGCCGCCGGTGTCCTCAAAGCCGCCCTTGCTGTAACAGCGGATAGCGCCGGGATTTTGCATGTTGACCGTCAGAACCACTGCGCTGCGGTCCGGGTAATGCCGGGTCAGGTAAGTCTGCAGCGCGGCCGTCGAAGCTGTCGCAAAGCCCTTCCCCTGATGTTCCCGGTCTATCATGAAGGCGCGCAGGCCCAGTTCATCCGATTGGGCAAACTCGTAGGTCTCATGATACAGGCGGTCGATCTTGAAGAAGCCGACCGCGCAGGCATCGTCAAGGACAGCGTGAAAATCCACGCCGTCCTCATCCTCTTCAAACGCCTGCACCACAGTGCCGGAAAAGCGGACCTGATCCGGCTGCACCTGGATATGGGAGACCAGATCAAACTCGCTGCGGGACACCGGGCACAAAGTTAACGGCATCAGTCTTCCATTGCTTCCAGCTCGTCGATGAAGCCGGAAATCATGGACAGGCCCTTGTCCCAGAATTTCGGGTCGGAGGCATCGAGGCCGAAGGGCGCAAGCAGCTCCTTGTGATGCTTGGAGCCGCCTGCTTTCAGCATCTCGAAATACTTGTTCTCGAAGCCCTCGGCGCCGCTTTCATAGACAGAATACAAGGCGTTCACCAGTCCGTCGCCAAAGGCATAGGCGTAGACGTAGAAGGGCGAATGCACGAAATGCGGGATGTAGGCCCAGAAGGTCTCGTAGCCGTCCATGTAGTCAAAGGCTTCGCCCAGCGATTCCGCCTGCACCGACATCCAAATGGCGTTGATGTCATCCGGGGTCAGCTCGCCCTCGGCACGGGCGGCGTGAAGTTTGCATTCGAAGTCGTAAAAGGCGATCTGGCGCACCACCGTGTTGATCATGTCCTCGACTTTGCCTGCCAAGAGCACCTTGCGCTGCTCCTTGGTTTCGGCCTTGTCGAGCATCTTGCGGAAGGTGAGCATCTCACCGAACACGGAGGCGGTTTCCGCCAGCGTCAGCGGGGTGGAGGACAGCATTTCGCCCTGTTCCGCCGCCAGTACCTGATGCACGCCGTGGCCGAGCTCATGCGCCAGGGTCATCACGTCGCGCGGCTTGCCCAGGTAATTCAGCATCACATAGGGGTGCACATTGGTGACCGTCGGATGCGCAAAGGCGCCGGGCGCCTTGCCGGGTTTCACGCCCGCGTCGATCCAGCCGTCGGAGAAGAACGGTGCGGCGATTTCGCCCATGCGGGGATCAAAGGCGTTATAGGCCTCCATCACGGTGTTTTCCGCCTCGTCCCAGCTGATGGTGCGGGGTTCTTCCAGTGGCAGCGGCGCGTTGCGGTCCCAGACCTGCATCACGTCCAGCCCCAGCCACTTGCGCTTCAGCTCGTAATAGCGGTGGCTGAGCTTGGGGTAGGCAGCGACAACCGCCTCGCGCAGCGCCTCGACCACCTCAGGCTCCACGTCGTTGGACAGGTGGCGGCCCATCTGGGCACTGGGCATACCGCGCCAGCGGTCGATGATTTCCTTTTCCTTGGCTTGCGTGTTGTGGACACGGGCAAAGGTCTTGATGTTCTCACCAAACACACGCGCCAGTTCGCGGGCCGCGGCCTCGCGCTTGCTGCGGTCCTGTTCGGTCAGCAGGTTCAGCGTGCCTTCGATGTTCAGCTCTTCGCCATCGACGGTGAAGGTGAGCCCCGCGATGGTTTCATCAAACAGCTTCTCCCAGGCATCGCCAACGATGCCGAGATCATGCATGAACTTTTCCAGCTCGTCGGACAGCTGGTAGGGTTTCATAGCGCGGATGCGGCGGAATACGCTGGCATAGCGGGCGAGTTCAGCGTTGGCTTCCAGATGCGCCTGCATCGCGTCATCTTCGATCCGGTTCAGTTCCAGCGTGAAGAACACCAGCGGGGTGGTGGCGATGGTGACCTTCTCCTGGCAGTCGGACAGAAAGGCGGCGCGGTCCGCGTCTGTGGTCTGCTGGTAGTAGCGCAGGCCCGCAAAGGACATGATGCGGCCGGCGATGTTGTTGATCTTCTCGTTGCGCTGCACGCATTCCAGCAGCCCGTCTGCATCCAGCTCCGCCAGCTTGCCTTCGTAATCGGCGGCAAAGGCGGCGCATTCCTGCTGCAGCCAGTCCAGGTCGCGAGCCAGTTCGGGGGCGTCCTCAGAGTTGTAGAGGTCGCTGAGGTCCCATTCCGGCAGGTTGCCGAGGCCGCCGGAACTGGCAGTGGCGTTTGCGTCGCGGACGGGGAAGGGAAGCTGGAACATGAGGGCTCCTGTCATGAGATGAGAAATGTGTTGATCCAACATCTAAGGGGCGGTTTGCGGGATCACAAGCCGGGCTGTGGCGAACCGGGTGAGAATGACAGGAGCGGGTAAGGGCTGGGTAAACGGGGCGTGCGCAGCCGGGGCAACGGGGTTGCGGGGGGGTCAGCCGCTGTGTTGTTCGAACAGGCGGCACATGCGGGAAAACACATGCGCGCGGATATCCCGGGTTTCCATCATCACCTCATGCTGGCCGCCGGGAATCAGGTCAAGCTCGCCGCCGGGCCAGCGGGACATGCGGGTGTGGATTGCTTCAGGGCTGACGATTTGCTCTTCGCTGCCCAGGAAGGTGATGCAGGGCAGGGCGGGCGAAGGCATTGCTGCCAGTTCCGCGCATTCCTGCAGGCTGACCCGCAGCCATTGGATGGTGGGGCCGCCGAGGGCCAGATCCGGCTGTGCGGCCAGCTGGTCGTGCATCAGCCGGTACATCTCCGGATCGGTGGTCAGCGTGTTGCCTTCGAACGGGGTGATCTGAACGTATTGCTCCAGCGCCGTCGTCGGCAGCAGCCTCTCCTGCAAGCGCAGATAGGGGGCAACACCGCTGAGGACGCGGACAAAGGGCCGCATCAGCGGCGGGATCTGGATGCCCCACATCGGCCCGGTAAAGCAGGAGGCCCTGACGTCCAGCCCTTCGAGCAGCGAACGCAAGCCGATGGCGCCGCCCATGGAATGGCCGACCAGGAACCAGGGGCGGGGCAGGTCCAGCTGTTGCGCCAGCCTGGTGAGCGCCTGCACATCTTTCTGGAAATCAGTGAAATGCCCGACGTGGCCCAGTCGGCGCTCCGCCAGCATCCGCCCCGCCAGCCCCTGGCCGCGCCAGTCCACGGTGAGGGTGGAAAAGCCGCAGGCGGCAAATTCCGCCGCGGCCATGCCGTATTTCTCTACATATTCGGTACGCCCGGGAAACAGCAGGACCGTGCCTTTCGCCGCTCCTTCGGGACGCCAATGACCGGCACGGATGCGCACGCCGTCCGAGGTCTGGACCCAATGGGCTGCACCATTTGCAGGCCCCAGCGCGATTTCCGCGAACAGGGGCGCTGGCTGCAGCTCCACCGGGGCTCCGTCCATCAGGAGAGCGCTGAGGCGAGCTTCATGGCAGTACCCATGTCGCCGTCGATGGTCAGTTTGCCGGACATGAAGGCCGCGGTCGGGTTCAGGTCGCCCTCCAGGATCGACTGGAAGGTGTCGGCATCCGCGGTCATGGTCACATCCGCTTCCTCGTCGCCGACACGGGCGCCGTCGCTGTCCAGCATGATGGCGCCCAGATCTTCGATCTGGAACTTGGCGGTGGAATCGAACTCGCCTGCGTCCAGTTTGCCGTTCAGGGCCTCGGCCGCCTGCTCAAGGGTAACGCTCATATCAGTCCTCAATCTGCTTTGCGCGCTTCATAGCACAAACATGTGAAGCTTGTGCATCCAATACTGGAATTCGCAGCGCGCGGGATTACACTGGGGTCATCATGCTGGCAAATTTCCCAAAGCTCAAAGCTATCGTGGCGGCAACGGCGGCCGCAGCTGTCCTGTTCCTGCCCAGAGACGGAGAGGCGCAGCAGATTTCTGCCGAAGTGCTGCTGCAGGATCTGGCGCAGTCGGAGGTGTCCGAAGCGGCGGCGATCGACCGCGAACTGCAGGCGCTCTGGGACAGGAGCGGCTCGCCCGCGATGGATCTGCTGCTGCGGCGCGGGCGGAACGCGATGGAGCGGGGCGACCTGCAGGAGGCGGCAGAGCATCTGACAGCGCTCACCGATCACGCACCGCTGTTTGCCCGCGGCTGGTATGAGCGTGCGCGGGTCTACTTCGCGCTGGAACTCTACGGGCCGTCGGTGGCAGATCTGGAGCGCGCGCTGGCGCTGAATCCTCAGGATTACAATGCGATCTATGCGCTGGGCGCCCTGTTTGAGCAGTTCCGCCGGCCAGAACGCGCCTATGCTGCCTACCTGCGCGCCAAGGCTATACATCCGCACCACGAGGAAGTAAGCAGCGCCCTCAAACGTCTTAGGTCTTCGATCGAGGGCAGGGAATTGTAAGCCCCTCTGGGGCGCGGGGGCTGAAGCAATGGCAAGCGCATCGCGGATCGTGGCCGTCCTGGGCCCGACCAACACCGGCAAAACCCATTATGCCATCGAACGGATGCTGGGCTACCGCACCGGGGTGATGGGGTTTCCGCTGCGCCTGCTGGCGCGCGAGGTCTATGACAAGGTTGTCGCTGCGCGCGGGCCATCCGTAGTGGCGCTGGTCACCGGCGAGGAGCGGATCGTGCCGCCGCGGGCACAGTACTGGATCTGCACGGTGGAGGCGATGCCCGAGGGCATGGGCTGCGATTTCCTGGCCATCGACGAGATCCAGCTTTGCGCCGACCCGGAGCGCGGCCATGTGTTCACCGACCGGCTGCTGCGCGCCCGCGGCACCCATGAGACGCTGTTCCTAGGCGCAGACACCATGCGCGGGCCGATTTCGGCCCTGGTTCCAGGCGTCGAGTTTGTCCGCCGCGAGCGGATGTCCGATCTGGTCTACGCAGGTTCGAAAAAGATAAGCCGGATGCCGCAACGGACGGCAATCGTCGGGTTTTCGGTTGATAATGTCTATGCGATTGCCGAGCTGATCCGCCGACAGAAGGGCGGTGCGGCTGTAGTGATGGGCGCGCTGAGCCCGCGGACGCGCAATGCGCAGGTTGAGCTCTACCAGAATGGCGAGGTCGATTTTCTGGTCGCCACTGATGCCATCGGCATGGGGCTCAACCTCGATATTGACCACGTGGCGTTTTCCTCCACCACCAAGTTCGACGGCCGCCGGATGCGTCCGCTGGCCCCCAATGAGCTGGCGCAGATCGCAGGCCGCGCGGGCCGTGGCATGAGCCACGGCACCTTCGGTGTCACCGGCGATGCCCGGCCCTTGGATGAGGGCACGGCTTCGGCCATCATGAACCATCAGTTCACACCGCTTAAAAAACTCAACTGGCGCTCTGCTGATCTGCAATTCGGCTCAGTCGAAGCACTGATCAATTCGCTCGAATCAAGCCCGCAGAACGAGAACCTCATCAAGGCGCGCGAGGCCGATGACCTCGGCGCGCTGAAAATGCTGTCGCGGGAATCTGCCGTCATCTCGCGCACCACCAATGCGCAATCGGTTAAACTGCTGTGGGATGTCTGCCGGATTCCTGATTTCCGCGGCATCTCCCATGCCGAGCATGCTTCGCTTCTGGGAGTGATTTTCGAGCATCTGCACGGCGGCGGTGTGGTGCCCGACGACTGGATGGCCCGCCAGATCAAGCGGATTGACCGCACCGACGGAAACATCGACACATTGTCCAAGCGTCTGGCATTTATCCGGACGTGGACATATGTCGCGCAGCGGAATGGATGGCTGCGTGACGAAAGCCATTGGCGCGGGGAGACGCGCGCTGTAGAAGACAGGTTGTCAGACGCGCTGCACGAGCGCTTGACTCAGAGATTTGTGGACCGGCGCACATCCGTGCTTTTGCGCCGGCTCAAGCAGAAGGAGGCCCTTTTGGCCGAAGTGAATGACAAGGGTGAAGTGACGGTCGAAGGCGAATTCGTCGGCCGTCTGGAGGGGTTCCGGTTCAGCCCGGACAAAGGTGCGCAGGGTGCCGAGGCCAAAGCCTTGAAGGCGGCCTCGCTGCAGGCCTTGGCGCCTCAGTTCCATCTGCGTGCGGACCGGTTCTATAACGCGCCCGACACCGAGATCGATTTTACCGAGCAGGGCGGCCTCATGTGGGGCGAGCATGCGGTGGGCAAGCTGGTTGCCGGCGCGGATGCGCTGAACCCGCAGATCGAGGTGTTCGTCGATGACGCCGCCGGGCCGGACGTGGCCCAGAAGGTCGAGCGCCGCCTGCTGCATTTCATCACCCGCAAGATCAACGCGCTGTTCGAGCCGCTGCTCAATCTGCAGAAGGACGAAGAGCTGACCGGCCTGGCGCGCGGGTTCGCGTTCCGCATGGTCGAGAACCTCGGCGTGCTGCCCCGTGCAGGCGTTGCGCAGGAGGTCAAGGATCTGGACCAGGATGCCCGCGGCGCACTGCGCAAGCATGGCATCCGTTTCGGCCAGTTCACCATCTTCATGCCGTTGCTGCTGAAGCCCGCGCCGACCCGTCTGCGCCTGGTGCTGTGGTCGCTGGCCAACGGCCTGCAGGATTTCCCCGAAGCACCGCCTCCGGGGCTGGTCACTGTGCCCTCCATCAAGGACGCGCCTGAAGGTTATGACACCATGTCCGGCTACCGGGCTGCTGGCGAGCGGATGATCCGCATCGACATGCTGGAGCGTCTGGCCGACATGCTGCGCGGCGAGGACAGTCGCGGCGGTTTTGAAGCCAAGGCCGATATGCTGTCGATCACCGGCATGACCCTGGAGCAGTTCGCGGAGCTGATGCAGGGCCTGGGCTACAAGGCTGAGAAGGGTGAGCGCCAGAAGGTGAAACCGGTGGATGCTGTGGTTGCCGAGACCAGCACCCCCGCCGAAGGCCAGCCGGTGATGGACGCTGCTGCCGAGGCAGCGGTCACACCCGCCGCAGCCCCGGACGAAGGTGCAGACACCGCGCCCGCCGATGTGCCCGCAGGCACCGAGGCAATCGTGGACGCAGGCGTGGCGCCGGTGGCCGAGGAGCCGGCCGAGCCGGTTGCGGACACCCCGGTTTCTGAAACCGCCGCGGATGAAACCCCGGTCGGCGAAGCGGTCGATGCCAATGTTGACGAGCCGGAACTGGAGGTGTTCTACACTTTCACCTGGGGCGGCAACCGGGGCGGGCGCCAGGGCGGCCAGCGTCAGCAGAACCGCCGTCCGCAGGGCGACGGCAAACCTGGCGGCAAGGGCAAACCGCGCGGAGCCAAGGGCGGCGACCGTGAAGGCGGTCGCGGCAAGCCGGGCCGCAAGGGCGGCCCACGCCAGGATCACGGTGCCAAGACCTACTCCTCGCGTCCTGCAAAGAAGGAAAAGCAGATCGACCCGGACAACCCCTTTGCCGCAGCGCTGATGGGGTTGAAGCAGGGCGACTGATCCTGCCATGGCTGACGGGGCGCCCAAGATCCGCATCGACAAGTGGCTGTGGCATGCGCGGTTTTTCAAAACCCGCAGCCTGGCCGCCAAACAGGTCAGCGCGGGCCATGTGCGCCTCAACGGCACCAAGGCACTGAAACCGGCTCAGAACGTCGCCCCGGGTGACGTTCTGACCTTCGCTCAAGGCAAAGTGATCCGCGTGGTGCGGGTCGAAGCTATCGGCGAGCGGCGCGGCCCGGCGCCTGAGGCGCAGGCGCTGTACTTCGATATGACGGAGAAGCAGGAAAAAATTCCGTCAAACCCGAAGTTCGAGGGAAAGGGCCGTCCGGACAAAAAAGCCCGCAGGGCGCTTGATCTTACTCGCAAGCAGGATACCCTTTGACGGCTTGAAGCCGCTGGCGGTCTGGATTAGCTAGGCGCAAACGGATAACGGGACTCGGTACTATGACCTATGTCGTGACGGAAAACTGCATCGCCTGCAAATACACCGACTGTGTCGAGGTATGCCCGGTAGACTGCTTCTATGAGGGCGAGAACACCCTGGTCATCCATCCCGACGAGTGCATCGACTGCGGCGTCTGCGAACCGGAGTGCCCCGCCGATGCGATCCGTCCCGACACCGAGCCGGATATGGACAAATGGGTTGAGTTCAACCGCAAATATGCCGAGCTGTGGCCGGTGATCGTTTCCAAGAAGGATCCGATGCCGGGCTACGAGGAGCGGGACGGTGAAGAGGGCAAGATGGAGAAGTATTTCTCTGAGGCGCCCGGCGAGGGCGGCTGATTCTCAATCTCACGCGGCAGTGCCGCATTTGTGCGGAAAACCGCCGTATTGCTTCGGGTTTTTACGGCCCGCCGCCAGCGGGCCGCCTTTCGGGCGGCCCTTTTTTATGATATACTTAGCAGACAATAGACATAAACAATCGGAGTCCGCCCCCGGTGCGCCGTAGCAGTGGCGTGCAAAATGGGCGGTATTTCTGCGGAGAAAATGTCCTTGGGGACTGGTCAAACTCAACTGACCGGATCTGGACATTTTGTTTGCCATAGTGCCGGTGCCGCCCGGCTCATGAGTGAGGAAGAACCTGTATGACCAAGTCGAAGAAGCTCGAATTCCGCCCCAATGATTACGTGGTCTATCCGGCGCATGGCGTGGGTCAGATCATCTCGATCGAGGAGCAGGAAGTGGCCGGCTTTGCGCTGGAGCTTTTCGTGATCACCTTTGAAAAGGACAAAATGACCCTGCGGGTGCCGACCAACAAGGCGACCGAAGTGGGCATGCGCTCCCTGAGCTCGCCGGACGTGATTGCCCAGGCGATGAAGACGCTCAAGGGCAAGGCCAAGGTGAAGCGCGCCATGTGGTCGCGCCGCGCCCAGGAGTATGAGCAGAAGATCAACTCCGGCGACCTGATCTCGATCGCCGAAGTGGTGCGGGACTTGCACCGCACCGACGACCAGCGCGAGCAGAGCTATTCCGAGCGCCAGCTGTATGAAGCCGCGCTGGAGCGCCTTACCCGCGAAGTGGCTGCGGTTTCCGGCAATGACGAGATTGCTGCCGCCAAGCAGGTGGATGAAGTTCTGACGTCCCGCGCTGCCTGATCCAGCCGGATGAGAAGACCGAGGGGCCGTGCCTGAAAGGGCGCGGCCTTTTTTTTCGCCTGGCGGCGGGCTAGCCCCGGATGACCAGCAGTGCGAGCAGGCCGGCAATTTCGGCAACCTGTTGGCAGGCACCGAGAATATCACCAGTCTGGCCGCCGATTTTGGCCTTGGCCAGTGCGCCGAAGCCAAGGGCGGCTGCGCCCATCGCCAGCGCTGCTCCCAGAGCTGCGCCACCGATCAGTGGAAGCGACAGGGCAAAAGCCAGTCCTGCAGACAGCAGGCAGGGCAGAGCGCGGGGGCGGCCCACGGATTGCGAGAGGCCTGCCGACCGTGCGTTCGGCAGCCAAGCCATCAACAGGGGCATCGTCGACCGGCTGAGCATCGCCAGCGCCAGCAGCGGCCAGATGCCGGCCGTTTCGATCAGCGCGGCCAATGCGCCCCAGCGCAGCCCGAAGCCGAGGATCAGCGCGATCACGCCATAGGCGCCGATGCGGCTGTCCTTCATAATCTCCAGCCGCCGCTCGCGTCTGAAACCGCCCCACAGTCCATCTGCGGTGTCGGCAAGCCCGTCTTCATGCATGGCCCCCGTCAGCATTACCTGAGCAGCCAGAGCGATCCCGGCGACCACCGCGGCGGGCAGGCCCGCGGAAAGCGCCAGAGCGGCCAGCAGGGCTGCGGGCAGGGCAACTGCCAGGCCCGCCAGCGGAAATGCCCAAACTGCCTTGGCCTGGCGCTGAAAGGCGTCCTGCGGCAGGCGGGGCAGCGGCAGCCGGGTCAGAAGCACCAGCGCCAGAAGGATGTCATTTGCCTGTATGTCGTTTTTTTGCATTCACGGGCCTATTGCGGTGCTTGCGGCAGAGCTGCCAGCGGGTAAACAGGGTGAAACCGCTTTATCCGCGTCCACCACTCAGATGCAACGAGGCTTTCACATGCTGCCACAGCTTTCCTCCCTTGATGATTTCCGCACCGCGCTGGGAGGCGCTCCGGTGCAGGACCAAACTGCGGTGGCCGGGGCTGCGGCGCGCAACGGGCAGCTGACTAAGCCGCCGGGCGCGCTGGGGCGGCTGGAGGATCTGGCGATCTGGTACGGCGGCTGGCGCGGCAGCGCGCGGCCAGAGATCTCTGCGCCGCAGGTGATTGTCTTTGCGGGCAACCACGGAGTGATGGAGCAGGGGGTTTCGGCCTTCCCGGCGGAAGTGACGGCGCAGATGGTGATCAACTTCGAACACGGTGGTGCCGCGATCAACCAGCTGGCCAAGCTGGCGGGCGCGCGCATGGACGTCCATGCGCTGGAGCTGGACCGGCCGACAGCCGATTTCACAAAGGGCGCCGCGATGAGCCAGGACGATCTTCTTGCTGCGCTGAAAGCCGGCTGGGAGTCGGTGGACCCTTCTGCGGATCTGCTGGTGGTTGGAGAAATGGGAATCGGCAACACAACCCCGGCAGCGGCGCTTTGCTGCGCTCTGTTCGGCGGCGAGGCCGCGGATTGGACCGGGCGCGGCACCGGTGTGGACGATGCCGGGCTCGCCAACAAGACCCGCGTGGTGGCTGAAGGCGTTGCCCTGCACCAGAGCGCGATCCGCGACGGGCTGGATGCGCTGGCCTGCCTGGGCGGTCGCGAGATTGCGGCCATGGCGGGCGCCATCGCTGCGGCCCGCGTGCTGCGCATTCCTGTGATCCTGGATGGTTTCATCTGCTGTGCCGCGGCGGCCTGCCTGCTGCAAACGGCCGACGGGGCGCTCGACCACGCGGTGGCGGGTCATCAAAGCGCGGAAGGCGCCCATGCTGCCTTGCTGGCGAAACTGGGCAAGCAGCCGTTGTTGTCGCTGGGCCTGCGCCTGGGCGAGGCCTCTGGCGCGGCCTTGGCGATCCAGGTTCTGAGGGGAGCAATCGCCTGCCACAGCGGCATGGCGACCTTTGCCGAAGCTGGAGTTTCGGACAGCTGACCCGGGAGGGCGTTCCGCTCCCTATTTCAAGCCCCGGTTTGCGCCGGGGCTTTTTCATTCTGCGGCTTCAGAGGACCTCTTGCGCTTGCGCTCGGCCATCTCAAAAATTGCGCTTTCAATTGCTTTTTCCAGCTCTTGCGCACGTTCTATGTATGCTGGATTCTGGCTGGCAGGAACGCCGGGAATCCAATGCTGCGCCAGATCGCGCAGGTTCTGGCGGTCGTGGTTGTAGAACGTTTGCGCGGCCTGCGCGGCCTCATATTCGCTTAGGCCGACGTTCTCCAGCACATAGCGCCCGGCGCGCACCGAGCTGTCAAAAAGTTCGCGGACGATGTCATCGGCGCCGGCCTGGTACAGTTCATAGACGTGGTTGCGGTCCTTGGCGCGGGCGATGATGTGCAGATCCGGATAGGCCCGGCGCACATAGGATACCATCTTGACCACGCCCTCAGGGTCATCCAGCGCCACAACAAACACCTTGGCCTTGGCAATCCCTGCGGCTTTCAGCAGTTCCGGCCGGGTCGGATCGCCTAGAAAGCTTTTGACTCCGAAACGGCGCATCAGCTGCACCGCCTCCATATCGTGGTCCAGCACCACCGTCTTGAAGCCGCTTGCCTGCACCAGCCGGTTGACGATCTGTCCGAACCGTCCGATGCCCGCAATGATCACCGGGCCTTCCTCGTCAATCTCATCCGGTTCGGGTTCCTGCAGGGGCTCGCCCATGCGCTTGGACAGGAGGTCATAGGCAATGAACAGCAGCGGAGTGATCAGCATCGACAACGCGATCACCAGCAGCAGCTTCTCTGACAGCGCCGCAGGCAGGACATTGAGCTGGGTGGAGAAAGCCAGCAGCACGAACCCGAACTCCCCTGCCTGTGCCAGGCTGAGGGTGAACAGCCACAGGCGGCGGCGGCGCAGGCCAAAGGCGCGTCCGACAATGAACAGCACAGCGCCCTTGGCAAAAATCACCAGCAGCGCAAGGCCGATCAGGTCGCCGGGGTCCGCCAGGAACTGGCGGTAATCGATGCCGGCCCCCACGGTGATGAAGAACAGCCCCAGCAAAAGCCCCTTGAAAGGGTTGAGGTCGCTTTCCATCTCGTGACGGAATTCCGAGTTGGCCAGAACCACGCCCGCCAGAAACGCGCCAAGCGCCGGCGACAGGCCAACCAGGGTCATTACGAAGGAAATGCCGACCACGATCATCAGCGCCAGCGCGGTGTACATCTCCCGCAGGTTGGAGGCGTGTATGAAACGGAACAGTGGGCGGGTCAGGTAGATGCCTGCCAGAATGATGAAGGCGATCGCAGCCAGCGTGACCAGCGCCACCGCCCAGCCCGGCAGCCCGTCGACCAGAGACAGCGAACCGTGGCCGCCGCCATGGCCGCCTGCGCCTTCACGGCTGATCGAACCGTCAGCGGCGAACTGCGGAATGGCATAGGTGCCCAGAAGCGGCAGGAAAGCGAGGATCGGGATCACTGCAATATCCTGAGTCAGCAGCACCGAGAAGGCGGCCCGGCCTCCGCCGGTTCGCATCAGCCCCTTCTCCGACAGCGTCTGCAGTACAATCGCGGTGGAGGACAGCGACAGCGCCAGCCCCACTGCCAGGCTGACATGCCAAGGCTGGCCCATCGCCATTGCGGCGCCCATCAGGACAACGGTGGAGGCTGACACCTGCATGCCGCCCAGCCCGATCAGCTTGTCCCGCATCGCCCAAAGCGCGCGCGGCTCCAGTTCCAGCCCGATCAGGAACAGCATCATCACCACGCCGAATTCTGCAAAATGGCGCAGATCCTCAGTTTCGGCGCCGGTCAGGCCCAGCACCGGGCCAATGGCAATGCCGGCCGCGAGATACCCCAGCACCGAGCCCAGGCCGAGACGTGCCGCCAGGGGCACCGCGATGACCGCGGCGCCGAGGTAAATTGTTGCCTGATAGAAAAACTCTTCCATAAAACAGGTATCGCAAGCCTGCCCCGGCCTTGGCAATGGCTTTGCAGCGCGGGGCGGGTGATTGCGGCAATAGGGCGCCTGCAGCGCCTACTGTTCGAGCATGCGGATGTCTTCGCTGAGCTTGCCGATCCGGTCCAGCCGCCGGGAGATCCGTTCCTGAAAGCCGCCGAGCTGGTCGATAATGTCAGCCAGTGTTTCGCCGGAATCGGTGAGCCGCGCGCTTTCGATCTTGAGCAGGACGCGAGTGGAGCTGAGGCCCAGGAAATGCCGGTGCATGATCTGGCAGGCATTGGTGATGCGCACGGCTTCACCGTCCACTTCCCGCATGCCTTCCTCCGAGCGCTTGGTTTGCTCCTTCACCAGTTCGCTCAGAATACTGCGCTCAGCCTCCATATCGAGGTTGCCCAGCTCGCGGCGTTCCTTTTGCAGCTGAATGTCGCATTCGGCCAGGATGCGCGCCATGCCTTCGACAAACAGGCTGTCATTCACCGAGGATTTGATCTTGGCGAAGTTGCTGTTCTCGCCCATTACATGGGCGCCGAACCAGTCCGACATCTGCCGCGACATGGCGCCGTAGTTCTGCGACAGCACGGTAACCGGCCCGCCAGAGGGTTCGATGCGCGAGGCCAGCACCCGCAGGTTATGCGGAATAGTGTGCATGGCATCGAAATCGGCGATCAGGCCATCGGTTTCCTCCGCCAGCTTTTCGGCATCCTGCAGCATGCCGGAAAGCTCCTGGATCCGGGCGTTCTGCTGGTTGCCCAGCCCCTTGTCGCGCGCGATGAGCTCCTGGCTGAGAGCATGGGCGGCAAACTGGTGGTAGTCCTCGTACCCCTGGCTGTTCAGCCAGTCGAGCAGGTCTTGCGCGCTGTCCTCCGGCTTTATGTCCTCGTCCTTTTCGCGCTTCAACATTTTCGTGTAGAGGCCGCGCACCTCATCGAACAGCTTGCTGCTGGGCTTGATGCGGGCGGACAGGTAGCCGTCCTGGCAAGGCATCACCACGGCGAAGACCCAATAGTACAGGCCGTCCTTGGCCTTGTTCTTGACGTAGGCGCCAATGCTCTCGCCGCGCTGGATGGTTTCCCAGAACAGCGAAAACACCCCCTTGGGCATGTCCGGGTGGCGGATCACCTTGTGCGGCGCCCCGATCAGCTCCTCCCAGGAGTAGGCGCCGACGCGGCGGAAAACATAGTTCCCGGCCTGGATCACCCCGCGGCTGTCGGTTCTGGAAAAGAAAACCTCGTTCAGGCCAAACGGCGCCTCGCCGCTGGTTGGGCGGGTTTCAACACGGCGGTCGACAAAGGACACGGAACATTTCCACTTTGGGTTACAGCATTCGTTGCTGCATCTTTAAGCCAAAATCCTTCCTGCTTGGTTAAGTCGGCAGCGGTGCGTCGCGTTTTAATTGTGCCATGACGATCTGGCTCTGGACCCTCGAGACGCCGGGATGGGGCAGCAGAATCTCGTGTATAAGCGTGTTCAGCGCTTGCAGGTCCGTGCAGTAGACGCGCAGCAGGTAATCGGCCTCGCCGGTCATCGTCCACGCCGAGGTGATCTCCGGCTGGCTGGCCACCAGGCGGGCAAACCCCTTGGACTGCTCCGGCCCATGGCTGGCCAGGTGCACCTGCACGAAACCCTGCACCGCGAGCCCGAGCTTGGCCGGGTTCAGCCGGGCTGCATAGCCTTCGATATAGCCCTCCGTTTCCAGCCTCTGCCGCCGCCGCCCGGCCTGGCTGGGGGACAGGTTGAGGATTTCGCCCAGTTCCTGCGCCGTGAGGTGGGCATTCTTTTGAAGGGCTGCGAGCAGTTTGGTGTCAGTCGGATCAAGCATGCGTGATTTTATCCTTTTTTACCAAAATGGTGCAAATATTGCGTGTATTTCAAGTGTTGGGCGCGAAACTATGCGGAAAAGCTGCGGAGGATTTGGAGTATTCTTGATGCAGCAAATCACATTGTCCCGCATGACATGAAGGAGACGCGTAATGGGTCCTTTCCCGCATAACGCCCCGAAGTCCGTAATCACCCCAGAAAACCCTGCCGGCACTGACGGTTTTGAGTTCGTTGAATTCGCCAGTCCGGAACCGCAGGAGCTGCGGGACCTGTTCACCCGGATGGGGTATGAGCTGGTTGGCCGCCATAAACAGAAGACCGGCATTGAGCTGTGGCAGCAAGGCGACATCACTTACATTTTGAATGCGGAAACTGGCAGCTTCGCCGAAAAGTTCGTCGCAGAGCATGGACCCTGCGCCCCGTCGATGGGCTGGCGTGTGGCGGATGCGCAGAAAGCGTTCGAGCATGCCGTCGCCAAGGGCGCCGAGGCCTATGAAGGCGAAGACAAGACCATGGACGTGCCGGCGATCAAAGGCATCGGCGGTTCACTGATCTACTTCATCGATCAGTATTACGACACCTCGCCCTACAACGAGGAGTTCGAATGGCTGAAGCAGTCAAAGCCGCGCGGCGTTGGCTTCTACTACCTCGATCACCTGACCCATAATGTCTACAAGGGCAATATGGACAAGTGGTTCAAGTTCTACGGCGAACTGTTCAACTTCAAGGAGATCCGTTTTTTTGACATCGAAGGCAAGTACACAGGCCTGCTGAGCCGCGCGCTGACCTCGCCCTGCGGCCGCATCCGGATCCCGATCAACGAGGACCGCGGCGAGACCGGGCAGATCGTCTCCTACCTGAAGAAATACAAGGGCGAGGGCATTCAGCACATCGCCGTCGGCACCGAGAACATCTATGACTCGACCGACGAGATCTCGGAGCGAGGCATCCAGTTCATGCCAGCCCCCCCGGAGACCTATTACGACCTGAGCCACGACCGCGTGGCGGGCCATGATGAGCCGCTGGACCGGATGAAGAAACACGGCATCCTGATCGACGGTGAGGGCGTGGTCGACGGCGGCGAAACCAAGATCCTGCTGCAGATCTTCTCGAAGACCGTGATCGGGCCGATCTTCTTCGAATTCATCCAGCGCAAGGGTGATGACGGCTTTGGAGAGGGGAACTTCAAGGCGCTGTTTGAATCTATCGAACGCGAGCAGATTGAAAGCGGCGAAATCCAGGCCGCCGAATAAGCCCTATTGATTGCCGGGAAATGAACCGGACTGCGCCGGGCCTGCCATGCGGGCCCGGCTTTTTTCCAGTCGGTGCTGGCACGGGCAAGATGGAAGACAAAGATGGTTCCGCTTGCAAAGCCGTCTGCGCCAATGACAGGCGGCACCTGGTTGCCTGACCGGCGGCAGGGGTGCTGATCGCTGTACGGCTGTTTAGCTCTTGGGCATCGTCAGGGTGCGGTTCCGGCCGCCCTTCTGATATTGCAGCTGGCTTTCGCCGATAGCAATCACGCGGCCGCCGTCGATGCGGTCTCCGACCTGCACCTTCTTGTAGCGGCCGGATGGCAGCCGCACCAGCGCGCGGCGGTTGGAAGCCGTGCCGAAAACGCCGATCAGGTTCAGCTTGCGGAGGTTGAGGGCGTTGTTGACGGTGGCGCGGCGGGCGACGGAGGCGCTTGTCGGAATGCGCGGCGGTGCTGCGGCCGCGGCGGCAGGCACGGCAGCGGCGGTCTGCACCTGATTCTGCGCGTTGCGGCGGGCGCGGTCGACCAGATTGGCGAAATTGGCCGGACGGCCGCGCGGCACAACCGAAGACGCGATAGCCTGCGCCGTGGCGGGCAGCTCTTCCTCCTCCGCGGGCTTCAGGCTGGCTGGCCGCTTGCGCGGTCGCAAACTGGCCAGCTCGGCGCGGCTGAGGCCGCCGTTCTGAGCTCGTTCAACCTGTTCCGCAAGATCCTCAGGACGCGCCTTGGGCCGTTTGCGTGAAAGCACCTGATTGCGTGCCACTTCCTCTGCCAGTGCCTCGGCTGCCGGATCGCTGCGTTCTGGGGCTGGCGGCGGCACCTTCCTGGGGCGGCCCAGATAGACGGTGATGCCATCTGGGTTCAGGGTCCCTTCCGGGGTAGCCTTGACCAGGCCGCGGGCGTCCAGTTCAAAGGCCGCACCGGCAGCAGCGGGCGAGGCGATGGCCCCGGGAGTTTCATCCTTGGCGAAGGATTCCGGCTGCGGAAGCGCCACGGCGTCGGCCGCGATTTCGGTGCGGTCAACAGAGGCCGTGTACAGCTCGTCCAAGCCGGGAACGGCGGGAAGTTCGTCCATTTCGGGGGCCACCGGCCAGACACCGGTTGCCGCGTATCGTGCCGCCTGAGCCAGTTCATCCAGCGGCACCGGAAGCGGGTCCGGAACCGAGCCGGGCTGCAATGCTTTAAAATCCAGAAACGCCGCGCCGGTGCCTTCCTCCGGCAGGTCTATCCCATCGGCTGCAGCCTCGTCTTCCGCCGTGGGGTCGGCCTCTGCGCCGTCTGCTCCGGACACCGCGGGGGCGCTTCCCAGGCCCGGATCAGGCAGATCCGCCAAGGCACTGACTTGCGGGGCGATCGCGTCCGCCGGGCTTTCTGTTCCGGAGGACGGTGCTTCAGCTGACCCGCCCGCCTGGGTGTCCCCAGTGCTAACGGATGCCGCAGGAGAGCGGTTTGCGTCTGCCGCCGGTTGGGCGGCAAAGAAACCATCCTCGCTAAGCAGGGCCCAGACAGCCGCAGCGGCAAGGAACAGCAGCAGCAACGCTGTCAGGGCGACGCCAAGGTAGCGCGGCTTGCTTGCGGGCGTTTTCTTGCTCTGCGCAGCCGTGCCCGGCGGTGGTGCGGCAACCGCAGGCGAAGCCTCCCGCAAGGCCGCCGGAGCTGGCGGGATCTTCCTCGGCGCCCCGGCTGTTTCTTTTGCGGTGCTATCGATTGCTGCACCAAGCGGTTTCGCTGCTCCGGGTTCGGCAGTCGTGTTGCTGGCCGCAAGCGGGGCTGGGGCGGATTGCTCCGCGGGCGGAGCTGCAGGGGCAGGAGAGGCGCCTCGGTCTTTCTGTCCAGGCTCCGGTGCCGGGCGGCTTTCTTCCTGTACATCCTTCGGCTGCGCTGTTTCCTTCACGGGCTTGGCAGCAGCGGGTGTCGCCGGCGGCAGGGTCGCTGGATGTGGAGCGGGGGCCGCCTTTTCACGCGCTGCCGGGGCGTCGTCGCTCAGGGGCTGCGGCTGTTCCGGCTTTGCGGGGCGTGCAGGAGTTTCCTGCGTCTGCCCGCCCGCAGGCGCCGGGGCATCAGACTGGTCAGCGGTCTGAGCCTCGGAGGGATCCTGAGGGGCAGGCTGCTTGTCCCCGGACCTGCCTTTGGCTGCGGGCTCCGGCAGCTGTACTGGGCCAATTACCTTTATTGCAGCATTATCAGGTTCAACCTCGGTGCCTCGGATCGCCCGCGTGGTGCCAAAGAAGGGCTCTCCTTGAAAGCCGCTCTCTTCCGGCGCAGCGACGAAACTGACCGGCCCGAAGCCGTGCTCGACCGCAAAAGTTTCTGCCTCGTCCAGAGTTTCCAGTGCCACCGCTGCCACATGGGTGACGCTGCCGCTGGCGCAAATGTCGAAGGCAAGCTGGTCCACTGTGTAAGGGGTTGCGCCTTCCAGCGCCCGGCGCGCCGCGTCAATCCGCTCGCCCGCGGGCAGGTCGCCGGTTTCAACACTTAGATAGCGGATCTGGTCGTTCGGCAGGATCAGCTTTGAGTAGACCCCGCCAGGTGCCAGCTTCTGCGCATCCGCACGCATTTCAGCCAGCGCGGAAGGCAGATCTCCGGTGTCGAACGGCGTGCTGCCAACGCTCCGCCAGCCGTCCTTGGCACGGTAAAGCAGTGAAATGCCATCAGCGGAAAGAGAAAGAGCAAAGGCCGGTTTCATGCTTCGGGTCAAACCATCCAAATCCATACTGCCCGGGGACGTCTGGATGCACCCGGTGTTTGCCGCGAACCTTAAAGCAGGAACCTGCCGAGTTAAAGGAAAAGACTGGCAGCGGGGCTTGCGGGCGGCGGTTTGCCGTCCCCATCTAAGAGGCATTCGGAAAAGGAGCTTTTGAGCATGAAGGCAAAGAAACTGCTGGCAGCCGCACTGATGCTGTCGATGAGTGCAGGCACCCAGGCAGCCAGCGAGGCGGCGCATCCGCGCCAGATCACGGTTACCGGTGAAGGCACGCTGCAAGTGGCGCCGGAACTGGCGACCATCACTCTTGGCGTGACCGAAGAGGCGGAAGAAGCCGCTGCCGCCATGGCGTCGGTGTCAGAGGATATGCAGGCGGTGATTGCGCGCCTGAAGGATGCAGGCATTGCGGCCGCGGACATGCAGACCCAGCAGATTTCCATGCACCCGGTCTGGTCGCAGGATCGTTCCCATGACAACGGAGCGCGGCGCGAGATTACCGGTTTTGAGGCCTCGAACACGCTGATGGTGCGGGTCCGAGACCTTAGCGAGCTGGGGCCGGTGCTCGATACGGTTCTGAGGGCCGGGGCCAACAACTTCCAAGGGCTGAGCTTTGGCGTCACTGATCCGTCAGCAGTTGCCGACCGGATCCGCGGCGAAGCGGTGAAGGATGCCATGCGCAAGGCGCAGCAGCTGGCAGAGGCTGCGGGTATGGAATTGGGTCCGGTGCGCTCGATTTCCGAACATGGCGGCGGCGGTGGCCGTCCGATGATGGCAATGGAGATGGCGCGCAGCGACGCGATGCCAATTGAAGCCGGCGAGCTGACGTTCACGCACAATGTCTCGGTGGTGTTCGACATGGCGGTGCCGGGCGGCGAATAGATGCGGCGAACAAGGCCGGGCAGTGTGCCCGGCCTTTCCATTCTTTAGCCTTCGGCGGGTCAGCCGCAGGCCTTGGCCAGTGCCTGGTCCAGATCGCGGATCAGGTCGTCTGCGTCCTCGATGCCGATCGACACCCGCACCACATTTGGGCTTGCCCCCGCGGCTTCCTGCTGCTCCGGGGTCAGCTGGCGGTGGGTGGTCGAGGCCGAGTGGATGATCAGCGAGCGGGTGTCGCCAAGGTTGGCCACATGGCTGAAGATCTCCAGGGAATCCACCAGCTTGATGCAGGCGTCATAGCCGCCCTTCACCGCAAAGGTGAACAACCCGCCGGTACCCTTGGGATAGCAAGCCTGGGCGCGCTCGTAGTAGGGCGAGGAGGGCAGCCCGGCATAGGTCACGTAGTCGACGCGGTCATCATTCTCGAGCCATTCCGCCACCTTGCGGGCGTTCTCGCAATGCCGCTGCATGCGCAGGGACAGGGTTTCGATCCCCATCAGCGTGTAATGCGCCGCTTGCGGGTTCATCGTCATGCCCAAGTCGCGCAGCCCGATGGCGATGCCGTGGAAAGTGAAGGCCAGCGGGCCAAAGGTTTCGTGGAATTTAAGCCCGTGATAGGCGGTCTCCGGTTCCGACAGAGACGGAAACTTATCATTCGCCGACCAGTCGAACTTGCCGCTGTCGACAATGCAGCCGCCGGTCACGGTGCCGTTGCCGGTCAGGTATTTGGTGGTGGAATGCACCACCAGCGTTGCGCCATGCTCGATCGGGCGGCACAGGTAGGGGGTGGCGGAGGTGTTGTCGACAATCAGCGGAATGCCGGCGGCGTCGGTGATATCAGCCAGCGAACGGATATCGGTCACATAGCCGCCGGGGTTGGCCACGGATTCGCAGAACACCGCGCGGGTGTTTTCGTCGATTGCGGCCTTCACCGCCTCCAGATCATCGGTGTCGACGAATTTCGCCGACCAGCCAAAGCGCTTGATGGTCTGGCTGAACTGGGTGACCGTGCCGCCGTAGAGTCGGGTCGAGGCCACGACATTGCAGCCCGGAGCCATTAGCGGGAACAGGGCCATGATCTGCGCCGCATGGCCGGAGGAGCAGCAGACTGCGCCAACGCCGCCCTCGAGGGTGGCAAGCCTCTCCTGCAGCACCGCGACCGTGGGATTGGTCAGGCGCGAGTAGATGAAGCCGACCTCCTGCAGGTTGAACAGGGCAGCGGCATGTTCAGCATCGCGGAAGACGTAGGCTGTGCTTTGGTAGATCGGTGTCTGGCGCGCACCGGTAGCCGGGTCCGGCTTGGCGCCGGCGTGGATCTGCAAGGTGTCAAACCCATAAGACGGGGCGTCGGTCATCAGTATGTCTCCCTGAAAGGTCTTTTATTCCGCGCGCACCACAGCATGGCGGCGCCCGGAAGGCAATCGCGCGAATGCCGCAGCGAAAGGCTTCTGACCTGCCGCGCTTCGAGATCTCCGGAGGAAACCGGATGCGGTACTTAATGGAGAGTGACATTGCCGGAACCTAAGGAACGGCCGACTGGCCGGTCGGCGGTTTCCTTTAGGCTAATTTTGCCGGGTTCAGGTCCGGGGCTTGCCCCGGAAAGGATGAAGCAGTAGCTACCGGCGGTAGCATCTGGACTTTTGACCGAAACCGCTGGGGGAGCAAATGTATGTCCCCTTAGCCAGAACCGTTTCTCCGGCGGCGGGGGCGTTTTCCTGCGCACTGACGCCGCTCAGGCACAGAGCGAAGCCGAGAAGCGCGCCGCTGAGACATTTGACGGAATAATGAATAGCCGGCACAAGCCGGTTCGCCGCAGATACTGCGCACATAAACTGCACCTCGTCCTCACCGGCTCCAGGCAGCTCTTTAATGCCGGAACGGCATGCGGCAGCCAAACAGCCTTGTTACGCGCTGTGCGGGCCGCACAGCACGTGCTTTTTAGGTGCAATAGTGCTTTTTTTCAACGCGTCTGTGCGGAAATCTGCCTAAAATGCCCTGTTCTGTGCGGCGTCGCACAGATAAAGAGCCTTGGAATCAAGGGGTTCTTGGCCAGGTCTGCAGTCGCAGGCCGGGTTGGATGTGACCGGGCGAGGTGCCCGCTTCAGGCCGGGTCCGGCACTAGTTTCCTGCGGTATCGACGCGGATTCGATTTTCCACCCGCCAATCCGGGAGACCGAATCCGTCGGGCCAAGGATACACTTCCTGCTGGTTGAAATAGACGACGCCGGTCAGGGCCGGGTAAGCGCTTTTGTCCTGTCGGACGGTCTGCTCCCACCGTGCGACGTAAGCTTCGTCTCCCGAATAGCCAAGCTCAGCCACCATGACAGGTTTGCCGTAGTCCTTGACCCGCTCATACCGGGGGGCAAAGATATCATCAAAGCTCATCTCGCCGCCCTTGTAGATCTGTTCCCAGGGCTGCAGCCCGAAGACAGACAGGCCGATGATGTCGACATAGTCATCGCCCGGATAGTATTTGTTCAGGTTCTCGTATCCGAGGGGCGACCACATGACATGGATGTCAGGCGCCTTTTCCCGGCAAATGTCGATCATCCGTTTATAGGCATAAATATAGGTTTCAGGTTGCCACTGCGCCCAGATGAACTGGCCGCTGTCATCGTCCATCTCTTGCGCCCAGCGGACGGTGACTTTGCTTTCGAACTGGTTCAGCACTTCGCAGATGGCGGCCATGTTGCCATCATAGGCGCCGTCCCTGATCCCGTGGATCAGCCGCGCCGGTGTGTTGCGGGCATCGCGCGTCCAGGTCCAGGGCTCGATCGTGACCAGAACCTCGCGGTTGCGTTCCTTGGCGTATTTGTCAGCTTCAGCCAGAGAATCCAGGAACAAGTCCTCCCACGGCAGGAAGAGGTGTTCGACTTGGACATTCTGCTCGTCCGAAAAATCACCATTTGGATCATAGACCCCGAAGGGAAGCTCGCCCGGAGGCGGCGGGAAGGATTGAAGAGCGGTGCCGAAGGAAACGGCTGATACCGCAGCAGCGATCAGGATGTGCCGGTTAGGTTTGGACATTTTCTACTCCGTCTTCTGCTGGAACAAGGCCATTCCCGGCCAGTCCAGGTTCACTTGGTAAGTAACAGTGCCCGGCGGCCCCAAACCCGCACCGGACACGATGTATTTGGGGGTGTACGGGGAGAACACACCGCTGCCGTGGGACAGTGCATAGACGCTGTGCGCGCCTTGACTGCCAAGCGCTGCCGCTATGGCGGTGGCAAGCACCATGCTGGCCGTTGCCTGAAAGGCGGAGGCCACAGGCCATTCGAAAGGCGACAGCTTGTTTTCGCGCAGATGCTGAATGGCGATCACGGCGAACAGCACGGTGTAAACCGCGGCGTTGATCAGGCTCAGGATGACGAAGCCCGCGGCTTGTTGCAGATCCTGCACGAAAAGAGGAGGCACGGCTGCTCCCAGGGCCAGCAGCAGGTAGGGCAGGAGAACCCGAAGCGGCACCGGCGGCGCCGTGCCGCCGCCTTTGGGCGTTACCCGGAAGTCGACGAACCCTCCGCGCAGCCTGTCCGCAACGGCCATTCCGCAGCCGAGCAGAACCCAGGGCCATTGCGCACAGGGGAACAGGGCGCGCTCCCAGCTGAGAACCTTGGCGTCAAACGGTCTGAGTGTGTCGCGGGCCCGCATCAGATAGACAAACAGGATCACTGCAGCGGTTGATGGCAGCGCATGCAGAACGAAGCCCAGGAATGTCACTCCGGCGAAGCGGATGTCCAGCAGCAGCGCCGCAATTGGGAACAGGTACATCAGGGCCATGAACACGGCGAACAGCGGATACCACAGCTGGCAAAGCAGGAACTGGAACCGCAGCCGCGGCGGCAGCCCTTTCAGATAGCGCGGTGTATAGTTCAGCAGCAGCGTTGTCAGGCTGCGCGACCACTGGAACTCCTGAGTGGCAAGATCCGCCATGCAAGCCGGGCCTGCGCCATGCGCGATGGCATCCGCAGCATGGGTGCCCCGCCAGCCGGCGGAATTCATCAGCATCGTGGTGGAATGATCCTCGGCCAGCTCCGGTCCCAGACCGCCCGCCTGCCGCAGCGAGCGGGTGCGCACCGCATAGTGCGAGCCGATGCACATCGGTGCCCAGCCGGCGCTGTAGCCCAGCTGGATGCCGCCGTGGAACGGTGCCTCAGCATAAAGCCGCATCCGCGCTGCCCAGCTTTGACCAGCATTGCTGCAGCAGATCGACGGGGCGCTGACATAGCCCGTAGCCGGGTCGTCAAACCCTTTCAGGATCGCTTCCAGGTAGCCAGGCTGCGGGACGTGATCGGCATCCAGCTGGGACACGATGTCATAGGCTTCATAGCCGTACTGGTCGTAGAAATAGGCCAGATTGCCTTCCTTGCAGCGGGTCCTGCGCGGCCACTCCTTGCGGTGGTAGTCAGCAACCCCCTTGCGGGAGGAGATCCTGACGCCATTCGCCGCGCACCAGGCGCGGGTTGCCTCGTCCGGATCTTCATCGGCCAGCCAGGTATCATGCGGCGGCGCTTGCGCCAGCATTGCGGTCAGGGTCTTTTGCAGCACGGTAAGCGGTTCAGCGGGTGTCTTGGTGGTGATCATGGCCACCCTGAGCGGGCCTTGCAGCGCAGGCCGCGGACGGCGGCGGGTGCCGTTCAGGAAAAACACCATGAAATAAGCCAGCAGGAAGTAGAGCCATAGGATGGCCAGCGAGACGGCAGCGTAACGTCCGGTGCCGATGTTATGGCCCGGCTGCAGCCACCAGTGCCAGAAGTATCCGGCAGCCAGCAGCCACAGGCCAAAAACCGATGCTGCCGCCCAGTCCAGGCCTGCGTCGCGGCGGGCGGAAACCCGGTTATTCCGCTGCATGGCGCTCATTGCGTGCCTCTTCCCGGGAGCGCAGCCCGAACGTCGGTGCTGCGTCCCTGATTATCTGTTCAAGCCCGGAGCAGGCGGTGCGGAAGCCCAGTGTTTTTTCCGCCAGGGCGGGGTCCGCAGTCAGCGAAGGCGGATCTCCGGCGCGGCGCGGGGCAAGATCATGCGGTACCGCCTTGCCCGTTACGCTGCGGATCGCTTCCAGGACTTCAAAAATTGTATGGCCGGTGCCGCTGCCCAGGTTCAGCGCGCAGCTTTTGCCGCCCGCCGCCAGGTAATCCGCGGCCAGGACATGGCCGCGGGCCAGATCGCTGACATGGATGTAGTCCCGTTCGCAACTGCCGTCTCTGGTGGCGTAGTCCGTCCCGAAAACCTGCAGCGGCCCCCGCTGCCCGGAGGCCGCCTGCAACGCCAGCGGCAGCAGATGGGTTTCCGGATCGTGCCGTTCGCGCAGCTCGCCCTCCGGGTCCGCGCCGGCGGCATTGAAATAGCGCAGCGCCGCAAACCGCAGCCCATGTGCAGCTGAGCAGTCCCGCAGCATTTGCTCGCACATCAGCTTGCTGCGGCCATAGGGGTTGATCGGTGCCTGGGGCGTGTCCTCGCGGATCGGGCCGCCCGCAGGGCTGCCATAGGTCGCACAACTGGAGGAGAACACGATCTGATCCACGCCGGTGTCCAGGCAGGCATTGATCAGGGAGATCATCCCGCCTGCATTGTTGTCGTAGTAGAATGCTGGGCGCGCCACTGACTCGCCGACATAGGCGGAGGCAGCAAAATGCATCACTGCCTTGATCCCGTGGCTGCGGATGGCTGTGCTCAGGGCCGCCTGGTCGCGCACGTCGGCGTGAACAAGCGGCCCCCATTTGACTGCATCCGCATGTCCAGTGCTGAGGTTGTCGAAGGTGACGGGCATATATCCCGCCTGCCGCAAAGCCTTGCACGCGTGGCTGCCGATGAAGCCGGCGCCGCCTGTCACGAGTATGGGAAAACGCCGTGCCATCAGCGCGCCGCCGCGGAAATTTGGTCAGGCTCGGCCATCTCTGTCTGGAAATGGCGGATGGTCATTTGCAGCCCGTCTTCCAGCAGCACCTTCGGGGTCCAGCCCAGTTTGGCTGCCGCCGTGCTGATATCGGGTTTGCGCTGTTGCGGATCATCCTGCGGCAGATCCCTGAACACCACCTGCGATCCGGTTCCGGTCAGCCTGCAAACCTTTTCAGCTAGCTCCAGCACAGTGAACTCGCCGGGATTCCCAAGGTTCACAGGTGCAGGGCTGGGGTCGTTCAGCTCCATCAGGGCTTCGATCGCGTCCAGCAGATCGTCGGCATAGCAGAATGACCGCGTCTGCGCGCCGCTGCCGTACACGGTGATGTCTTCGCCTCTCAGCGCCTGATTGATGAAATTGGACACCACCCGGCCGTCCTGCGGATCCATGAAGGGGCCGTAGGTGTTGAAAATGCGGGCAATGGAGATTTGCACGCCATAGCGGTGGTGGTAATCATAGAACAGCGTTTCCGCGGCACGCTTTCCTTCATCATAGCAGGCGCGCGGCCCGAATGTGTTGACACTGCCGCGGTAGCATTCCGGCTGCGGGCTTATTTCGGGGTCGCCATAGATTTCGGACGTGGACGCCTGAAACACTTTGGCACTTTTCTCGCGGGCAAGCTCCAGGGCATTCATGGCCCCCATTACACTGGTCTTGAATGTGTGAATGGGGTCCAGCTGGTACTTCGGCGGCGATGCCGGGCATGCCAGATTAAAAATCTGATGCACAGGGCCGGCGATTTGGTAAGGCCGGACAACGTCATGTTCGACAAAGCGGAAACGGCTGTGCGACATCAGCGGTGTGATATTGCGCATCCGGCCGGTTTGCAGATTGTCCAGGCAGATTACTGTGTGGCCTTGCTCTAGCTTGCGGGCGCAAAGCTGCGACCCGAGAAACCCTGCCCCTCCGGTGACGAGAACCGTTTTGCGCATCGGCACATACGGTTTTTCAGACGCGTGCTGTGCACGCCTTTTTCCACTTGGCAGTATCATGTACCCAACCCCCATCTGGTACAGCACCGCAATTAAGTTGTCGGGAAAGATGTTCCCTGAAATGCCGCCGCGTACGGCGGAGTTTCTGATGTTTGCTGGCGTTGCTTTAATGCGTTTAACCAGCGTCCCCGGACAAAATAATCTGCGTTGTTTGTTTAATGCACTGCCCGCCTCGTAAATGAACGATAGGTGGAGGGTGGGTTCCATCAAGCTTTAGGTGCCGTGCTAATACTTAATCGTTCCGATCTACCACTTTCGATGGGGGCGAAGCAAAAAACAATCAACTGGAGAGCATTTGTCTGCACATCGATTTCTGTATGAGGTTGAGTATGTTGGGGGCTGCCGAGGTGCTTCGCGGAAGGCTGTCGTTATCGTCAGCCCGAAGGCGGGTGTACTGCAGTCCAGCGGTCGCAAGCAGCGCGGAACAGGAAAATAGCGGTTTGACGCTGGGACACTTTTTTGAATGCTTTTGCTTCTTAGCTGTCACGCATTCCCGTCAATTCCGCTGAGATATGATTTGACTTGTTAAAAGAACACACCAGCTGGATTGGAAATGCCACCGGCACGATCTGTTTCCCCTTGCAGACGGTGTAAACCCAAACGTGCCGCAAAGGAGAGAGGCAAATGGAAGTGCAGATTGACTGGTAACGAAACAAAAGAATGGAAAGTCCAGGAACCAAAAGGGGTCTAAAATGAAACTGACGAGTGTTATTGCAGCCGCTTTGGCGGGTACAATTCTGACAGGGTGCGAAGAGTTTGAGGGGGAGCAGGCGCAGGAGGTCACGCCGCCGGAGTACTACCCGTGCCGGGAATTGCCGCAAGCGATTGCCCAAGCAGACGCGGTTGTCCGCAACCCGGACCGGCTGAGCGCGAATGAGCAGAATTACTGGTTCGACCGCAAGGACCGACTGGTCAAGCGTGCTTGGGAATGCAAGGCGTAAACATCCTCCAGCGCAGTGTGCACCGGCTCTTGAAAACTTGAAGCCTTCGCGGCGGTAAACGCCGGCTTTTGCAGGGGGCGGGGCCAGTTAGATCCGGCTGACGGCGCCGGCATCGACCCGGCTTCGGCCACTGCAAAAGCCGGCGTTTGCAATAGAAAAGCCGGGTGAAAGGCCTGGCAGCTATTGCCGTGGTGTGTGCCTTAAGATCAGGTTCCGGCTGTTTCCAAAACCTACAACGGTGCCGTCCTCTCACTTGGAAATCGAGTGCTGGGGCAGGCATATCTTCGTCCGTCACTAAGACTGCCACTGCAGCCGGAGGGGTGCCCACGGCTGCAGTCTGTCTGATACGGTTCAAGGTCCGATTTCCTCAGACACTAATACCGAAGATGACAGGTCTTTCGGGCCATAAGGCCTCAGCGGCATATTCTGAATTTCGGCTCCGCTCAGCGGCCTGTCGCGGGCTGTCACAGTCTAGGCAGTCAATCTTCCTTTCGTTGGAAAAAGTCTCAACTCCCGGCGCACGGCGGCGGGCGTTTGACTGCGGTACGGAAATACGATGAGCCCGCTGATTAGCTGCAAGCGAAGCACAGGTAAGCCAGACATTTCTTTTGCCGAAGCAGCAGTTGTGAAAACTTTTGTGCAGCACCGCACCTAAGCCTGGTCAGCATCGGGCAGGGCTAAAGTGCTGCAGGAAGCCGCACCTCACGCCGGACCGCCAGAAGAGGACAAAGACATGCTGAACGAAAAGATTGACACGCTTGTAGTCGGGGCAGGCCAGGCAGGTGTAGCCATGAGTGAACACCTGACCAGCCAAGGCGTGCCGCACCTGGTACTGGAGAAAAACCGCATTGCCGAGGCTTGGCGGACTGGGCGCTGGGACTCTCTGGTGGCCAACGGTCCGGCATGGCATGACCGCTTCCCGAGCCAGGAATTCACCGGCATGGATCCGGAGGACTTTGCGGGCAAGGACCGGGTGGCTGACTACTTCGTCGAATACGCGAAACGGTTCAATGCGCCGATCCGCACCGGAGTGGAGGTCATTAAGGCTGAGCGCATCGAAGGCACCGGCGCCTTCCAGGTTGAAACCACGGATGGGGTGATCGAGGCGCAGCGCATCGTGGCCGCCACAGGTGCTTTCCAGCATCCCGTAATTCCGCCAGTGGTCCCGGAAGAGGCCGATATGAAGCAGCTGCACTCCTTCCACTACCGGAATCCCGGACAGTTGCCCGAAGGGGCGGTTTTGGTTGTGGGCGCAGGGTCTTCCGGAGCGCAGATTGCGGATGAGCTGAACCGCGCAGGGCGCAAGGTCTATTTGTCAGTTGGCCCGCACGACCGTCCGCCGCGCATGTACCGGGGCCGCGATTTCGTCTGGTGGCTGGGGGTTCTGGGCCTCTGGGATCAGGCGGCGCAGGAACCGGGCAAGGAGCATGTGACGATCTCTGTCAGCGGTGCCTATGGCGGCCAGACCATGGATTTCCGCCGCCTGGCGGGGGAGGGCGTGACGCTGCTTGGCATGACCGAGACCTATGAGAACGGGACCCTGACGTTTGCATCTGATTTGCAGGACAACATCGCATCGGGCGATGCCGATTATCTGAAGATGCTGGAACTGGCTGATGCTTATGTGGAGCGCACCGGAATCGACTTGCCGGAAGAGCCGGAAGCCCGCAGGGCCTTTCCGGACCCGTACTGCCTGAGCCATCCGATTCGGGAACTGGACTTAAAGAAGGAGGGCATCACCACCATCCTCTGGGCAACCGGCTTCCGCCAGGACTTTGCCTGGATGAAGGTGGATGCTTTTGACGCGCAGGGCCGCCCGCGGCATCAGCGCGGGGTGTCGGCAGAGCCGGGGATCTATTTCCTGGGTCTGCCCTGGCAGTCGCGACGCGGCTCGACCTTCATCTGGGGGGTCTGGCATGACGCCAAGCATGTGGCGGACCAGATCGCCATCCAGCGCCATTACGAGGGCTACCGCGGCCCCGGCGAGTGCCGAGCCGACGCACTGTGAACGTTGGCTTAGCCATTGCCAAAGCAAGGCGTAGCCAGAAGGTAATTTGGCTGCCCCGCCGCCTGTGACACCTTTGCCGGCAGATGAAACCTGCCGGCGCTGCCATCCCGCCATGCCAGGAGGACCCCCCATGGCCCATACCCGCATCCGCAAGTTCAACACATCGGACACCTACCCGGAACAGAATCTGGACAACGACCTGTGCCAGGCGGTGGTCACGCAGGGCGGCAAGACCGTCTACCTGCGCGGCCAGTGCCCGCAGAATCTGGACGACGCCCGCAACATCGACAGCCATGACCCCGTCGAGCAGACCCACAAGGTGATGCAAAATATCCGTCAGCTGATCGAGGAATGCGGCGGCTCGATGGAGCATCTGGTCAAGGTGGTGGTTTACATCACCGACGTGCGCCACCGCGAGGCGGTCTACCGCACCATGGGCGAATACATCAAAGGCGTGCATCCGGTTTCCACCGGCCTGGTGGTGCAGGCGCTGGCGCGGCCCGAGTGGCTGGTGGAGATCGACGGTACGGCGGTTATTCCGGACTGAACGGAAAGAGGGAGGGGGCTGTCTGCCCCCTCTTGAGCCTGCGGCTCAATTCACCCCCGAGGATATTTCCGGCCAGATGAAGAACGGATCTTCTCCAGTGGCTGGTGTGGAGAAATGACGATGACATTTTCGCTTGTGGCGCGCTGCGCGGAAACGGGCATGTTCGGAGTGGCGATCTCGTCCTCCTCGCCGGCGGTGGCGGCGCGCTGTTCCTTTGCACGGGCGGGCGTCGGCGCGGTGGCCAGCCAGAATGTGACAGACCCCAGCTTGGGCCCATTGGCGCTGGATCTGATGCAGCAGGGGCTGAGCGCCGCTGAGGTCATCGAACAGGTCCGCGCTCAGGGCAGGTTCATCGAATACCGCCAGGTTCTGGCGGTGGACAAGGCGGGCCGCACCGCGATCCATTCCGGACCCAACAGCCTGGGGATCTGGACCCAGGCGGAGGGGCGGGATGTGGCCTCGGGCGGCAATCTTCTGGCCAATGACGGCGTGTGCCAGGCTATCGTGGACGGGTTTCAGGCCGCCAGGGGGCATCTGGGCGACCGGCTGATTGCGGCGATGCGCGCCGGGCTGGCTGCGGGCGGCGAGGCCGGGCCAGTGCATTCGGCGGGCATGAAGATCGTCGACAAGGTCAGCTGGCCGGTGGCCGATCTGCGCTGCGACTGGAGCGAGGATTGCCCGATTGAGAATATCGCAACCGCCTGGGACATCTACAAGCCGCAGTTGGAGGCCTATGTCCAGCGCGCGCTCGACCCGCGCGCGGCGCCGTCCTACGGCGTGCCGGGTGACGAATAATCAGGAGAGAGACAATGCTGGACTATTCATTCGACGACTGGAAAAGCCGCGCGGCGGCGCTCTCTTTCCGCAGCCAGGCCTTCATCAATGGCCGGTTCGCTGACGCGGCCTCGGGCAAGACCTTTGCCAGCGTGAACCCGGCCACCGGCGAGGTGCTGGCGCAGGTTTCCGAATGCGATGAAGAGGACGTGAACCGCGCAGTGGCGGCAGGCCGCAGGGCGTTCGAGGACGGGCGCTGGTCGCGGATGGCGCCGGGCGACCGCAAGGCGGTGATGCTGCGGCTCGCCGACCTGATCCGCGCCAACCTGGAAGAGATGGCGCTGCTGGATTCGCTGGACATGGGCAAGCTGGTGACCGATGCCGCCACCATTGACGCGCCGGGGTCTGCGCATTTCTTCCAGTGGTACGCGGAGGCCATCGACAAGGTCTATGACGAGGTGGCGCCGACCGGGCCGGGTGATCTGGCCCTGGTGTCCCGTGTGCCTTTGGGCGTTGTCGGTGCGGTGACGCCCTGGAACTTCCCGCTGGACATGGCGACCTGGAAGGCGGCGGCGGCGCTGGCGGCGGGCAACTCCGTGGTGCTGAAACCGGCCGAGCAGTCGCCGCTGTCGGCGCTGCGGCTGGCGGAACTGGCGGCAGAGGCGGGCGTGCCGGACGGGGTCTTTAACGTGGTGCCGGGCTATGGTGCCGCGGCTGGCAAGGCGCTGGGGCTGCATATGGACGTGGATTGCCTCGCCTTCACCGGTTCCACCGCAATCGGCAAGATGTTCATGCAGTACTCGGGGCGGTCGAACCTGAAACAGGTCTGGCCCGAAACCGGCGGCAAGAGCCCCAACCTGGTGTTTGCTGATTGCGAGGATCTGGACACGGCTGCCGACATGGCCGCCTTTGGCATCTTCTTCAATCAGGGCGAGGTCTGCTCGGCCAACTCGCGGCTTTACGTGGAACGTTCGATCCAGCAGGAGTTCGTCGAGAGGTTGATTGCCCGCGCCGAAGCGATGCAGCCGGGCGACCCGCTGGATCCGTCCTCGAAGATGGGGGCCATCGTGGATGAGAAACAAACCCAAGGCATCATGCAATTTGTCGAGGCGGGCAAGGCCTCGGCCAATCTGGTGGCGGGCGGTGAACGTGTCACTGTCGATGGCAAGGGCTGCTTCGTGCAGCCGACGATATTCGACGACGTGAGCCACGATAACCCGCTGGCGCGGGATGAGATTTTTGGCCCTGTCCTGTCGGTGATCCCGTTTGACAGCGAGGAGGAGGCCGTCGTCATGGCCAATGACTCGATTTACGGGCTGGCGGCGTCTGTCTGGACCGATAACATTAGCCGGGCCTGCCGGGTGTCTGACCGGCTGCAGGTCGGCACGGTTTCGGTCAACACGGTGGATGCACTGTCGCCGCAGACGCCGTTCGGGGGTATGAAGCAGTCCGGCTTCGGGCGTGATCTGTCGCTGCACAGCTTGGAAAAATATACCGCGCTGAAAACCACTTGGATCAAATACCGGGCTTGATCGGTCCGGTCCTGCTCCGGCATAGTCGCTGACATGCCTTTGCGTTTCACACTGCGTCAGCTGGAGTATTTCGTCGCCGTCGGCGAGGCCGGGTCTATTGCCCTGGCCTCGGAGAAGGTGAACGTGTCCTCGCCGTCGATCTCGGCGGCGGTGTCGCAGCTGGAAAACGAATTCGGCCTGCAGTTGTTTGTGCGCAAGCATGCGCAAGGGCTGTCGCTGACCCAGGCTGGGCATCAGTTTATGGACCAGGCGCGTGCGGTACTCTATGAGGCCGGGGCGCTCAGCCGTCTGGCTGACAATATCTCGGGCTTCGTGCAGGGGCCTTTGTCTGTCGGCTGCCTTCTGACCTTTGCGCAGCTGATCGTGCCGGGTCTGCGCCGCCAGTTCGAGGCGCTCTATCCCGCGGTTACCATCAGCCAGCTGGAGCGCGACCAGGCCGGCTTGATCGAGCTGATCCGCCAAGCGCGGATCGACGTGGCGCTGACCTATGATCTGAACATTCCCGCTGATCTGAAATTCAATGCGCTTGCGGAGCTGCCGCCCTATGCGCTGCTGAGCGAGGACCACCCGCTGGCAGACCGCGCGAGCGTCACTGTGGCGGAACTGGCCCAGCACCCGATGGTGCTGCTGGATTTGCCCTTGAGCACCGACTACTTTCTTTCGTTCTTTGAGGATGCAGGCGTTACCCCGCAGATCGCCGAGCGCACCCGAGACATGGCGGTGATGCGGGGCTTGGTGGCGAATGGGTTCGGCTATTCCATCGCCAATATCCGGCCGGTGACGGACGTGGCGCCGGACGGGCGCAAGCTGAAGTTCGTGCCGATAGCAGGCAGGCTGCGCCCTATGCGAATGGGTCTGCTGACCGCCGAGGGCGCCGAAAACGTGCTCACGGTCAAGACATTCATCGGCTACTGCCAGGAGCGGATTACGAACGGCACGGTCCCGGGCATCCGCATCGGGGACGGCAGCGGCGCTTAGGCGGCGGCTAATCAATGCTTTCGTAAGCGCAACTTTCTCCTTCTCCACGTTCCTGTACCCTTTGAGTGCTCTTGCACCGAAGGAGATGGAAATTGCGCGATCCCCGCTATGATATTCTGTTCGAGCCGATGAAGATCGGCCCGCTCACCGCCAAGAACCGCTTTTATCAGGTGCCCCACTGCAATGGCGGCGGCTACCGCGACCCGTCCGCCGCGGCGGCGATGCGGGGCATCAAGGCCGAAGGCGGCTGGGGCGTGATCTTCACCGAACAGTGTGAGATGCATCACACTTCGGAAATCACTCCCTTCATCGAGCTGCGCCTGTGGGAGGACAAGGACATCCCGCAGCTGCGCAAAATGTCGGAGCGGATGAAGACCCACGGCGCGCTGGCGGGCATTCAGCTGGCCTATTCCGGCATCAACGGGCCGAACCTCTATTCCAAGGAGGTGCCGCTGGCGCCCTCCGCCCTGCCGATCCGCACTTTCACCAATGACCCGGTGCAGGCCCGCGCGCTCGACAAGCAGGACATCAAGGACCTGCGCCGCTGGTTCGTGAACGCGGCGAAGCGGTCGAAAGAGGCGGGTTTCGACCTGATCTGCCTTTATGGTGCGCATGGGTTCGGTATTTTCCAGCACTTCCTGAGCCGCGCCACCAACCAGCGCTCGGACGAATACGGCGGCAGCCTGGAGAACCGGGCGCGGTTCAGCCAGGAAGTTATCGCCGATATGCGCGATGCGGTGGGCGATACCATGGCGATCACCCTCAGGGTGTCGCTGGACGAGACCATCGGCGAGCTGGGGTTTTCCAATGCCGAGGTGCGCGACTATATCGAGATGAACAAGGACCTGCCGGACCTCTGGGACCTGGCGCAGGGCACGTGGGAGGACTGCTCCGGCCCCTCGCGTTTCAAGGAGGAAGCCGCCCAGGAGCAACTGGTGCGCGGCATTCATGAGCTTACGGAGAGGCCCATCGTCGGTGTCGGCCGCTTCACCAGCCCCGACGTGATGGCGAAGATGGTGAGATCCGGCACGCTGGACTTTATCGGCTGCGCGCGGCCGTCGATTGCCGACCCCTTTCTGCCCAAGAAGATCGAGGAAGGCCGCATCGAGGACATCCGCGAATGCATCGGCTGCAACATCTGCATCACCGGCGATATGACCATGTCGATCAGCCGCTGCACCCAGAACCCGACCTTCATGGAGGAATGGCGCAAGGGCTGGCATCCGGAGAAAATGAACACCAAGGGCGACAGCTCTAACGTGCTGGTCGTCGGTTCCGGCCCCTCCGGGCTGGAGGCCGCCTGGGCGCTGTGCCGCCGCGGCTATGACGTCGCAATGGCCGAGGCCAAGGACGTGATCGGCGGACGGGTGACGCGCGAGCGCCAGCTGCCGGGGCTCAATGCTTGGGGCCGCGTCGTGGACTACCGCGATTACCAGCTGAGCCAGCGCCCGAATGTGGAGATCTACCGCGAAAGCCCGCTGGATGCGGATAGCATCCTGGAGTTCGGGTTTGAGAACGTCTGTATCGCCACAGGCTCCACCTGGCGCCGCGACGGGGTCTCCCGCCAGCATGTGGTGCCGATGCCGATCGCCGAGGGCGCCAAGGTCTACACCCCTGACGACCTGATGGACGGCACCATTCCCGAAGGCCGCGTGGTGGTCTATGACGACGACCACTACTACATGGGCGGGGTGCTGGCAGAGCTTTTGGCTTCCAATGGGGCGCAGGTGACGCTGGTCACGCCATCAGCCTATGTTTCTGACTGGACAAACAATACGCTGGAGCAGGTGGCCATCCACTCGCGCCTGGTCGAGGCTGGGGTGGAAATCGTTCTTAATCAAGGGGTTGCGGAAATTCATCCGAGCTATGTGGTCAGCAATTGCACCTACACGAACCGGACTTGGAACATCGAGGCCGACGCGGTGGTGATGGTGGCCTCGCGCCTGGGCAATGACAGCCTGTTCGAGGATCTGCGCGCCCGCGAGGCGGAATGGGCGGATGCCGGCATCAAGTCGGTCAAGATCATCGGCGATGCCAGCGCGCCGGGGCCGATTGCCTGGGCCACTTACGCAGGCCACCGCTATGCACGGGAGCTGGACGGGCCGGACATCGGCGATGCGCTGCCGTTCCGCCGTGAGATCACCGAGCTGGCCCTGGACTGACGATGACGGCAACGCTGGACATTCTGGAGCGGCTGATCGGGTTCGACACGGTCAGCCGCAACTCCAATCTGGAGCTTGCCGCCTATGCCGAAGCGTTCCTGATGGAACGCGGCTTTGCCGTCATGCGGCTGCCCTCGCCGGATGGCAGCAAAGCCGGGATCTACGCCGAAAAAGGCCCAGCGGGGCAGGGCGTGCTGCTGTCGGCGCATACCGATGTGGTGCCGGTGGATGGGCAGGACTGGAGCCGCGATCCGTTCGAAATGACCATGGATGGAGATCGCGTCTATGGCCGCGGCACGACAGATATGAAGGGTTATGTCGCCAGCGTGCTGGCGCTCGCCGACCGGGCGGCAAGGGCGGACTTGAAAGAGCCTCTGAAAATTGCACTGTCCTATGACGAGGAAATCGGCTGCGTCGGTATTCAGGAAATGCTGGAGCGTCTTGCGCCGCTGATCGGACGGCCCCGCGCCTGTTTTGTCGGTGAACCGACAGAGATGAAAGTGGCCACCGGACACAAGGGCAAGGCCGCCCTGCGCGCCGTGTGCCATGGCCAAAGCGGCCACTCCGCCCTCGCGCCGGATTGCACCAACGCTCTGCATCTGGCCGGAGATTTCCTGGCGGAATTGCGCGCACTGCAGGACGATCTCGAAGCCAACGGCGCGCGGGACGCGGCCTACGCAGTGCCGTATTCCACTGTGCATGCCGGGATGCTGAATGGCGGCACGGCGCTGAACATCGTGCCCGACCGGGCCGAGATGACCTTTGAATACCGCCATTTGGCAGCAGACCGAAGCGAGGACATTTTAGCCCGCATTCGGGCCGCAGCGGAGAAGATCAGCAACCGTTACCCCGCGCAGGAGGCCCGTATCGAGGTGGAGCAGTACAACTCCTATCCCGGCCTCGACGTGCCGGCAGGCAGCCCTATAATCGCCTTCGCCCAGAAGCTGGCCCGCAGCAATGGCACCACCAAGGTCGCCTTTGGCACCGAAGCCGGCTTCTTCGACCGGCTAGGCGTGCCGACAGTTGTCTGCGGCCCCGGCTCGATGGAGGGGCAGGGGCATAAGCCGGATGAGTATCTGGAGCTGAGCCAGCTGGCGGCTTGCGACGCAATGATGGACCGGATTCTGGAATACCTGACCAGCTGAGGCTGGAGCCTAACGCTCCGGCCCCTTCAGCATGGCGGCATTTCCTAAAATTCTATGGGTCTTGTCAGGCGGCAACTGTCCCGTTTCCTCCAGCACAGCACGCAGGCTCCGGCCGCTGGCCAAGGCCTCCTTGGCGATGGCGGCGGCGGCGTCATAGCCCAGATGCGGTGCTAGGGCGGTGGCCAGAACGAGGCTGTTTTCCAGCAGCGCGGAACAGCGGTCTTCGTTGGCGGTAATGCCGGAAACGCATTTCGTGGTCAGCACCTCAACTGCATTTTTCAGGATACGGATCGATTCCAGCAGATTGTAGGCCACCACCGGCTCCATCGCATTGAGCTGCAGCTGGCCGGCCTCCGCGGCCATGGTGATGGTCAGGTCGTTGCCGATCACCTGGTAACAGACCTGATTGACCACTTCCGGGATCACCGGATTGACCTTTCCCGGCATGATCGATGACCCCGCCTGCACCGCGGGCAGGGTGATCTCGCCAATTCCGGCGCGCGGACCGGATGACAAAAGCCGCAGGTCGTTGCAGATTTTCGAGAGCTTTACCGCCACCCGTTTCAAAATGCCGGAGTACGCGACGAAGGCGCCGAGGTCCGAGGACGCTTCGATCAGGTTGCCCGACTGCTTCAGCTCTAACGCCGATAGCTGCGACAGATACCTAAGGGCCAGCGTCGCATAGCCCGGTTCGGCATTCACGCCGGTGCCGATGGCAGTGCCGCCCAGGTTCACCTCGGTCAACAGCTGGCTGACATCGCGCAGCCGGTCGATATCCTCGCCGATAGTGACGGCAAAAGCAGCGAACTCCATCCCCAGGGACATCGGCACCGCGTCCTGCAATTGGGTGCGGCCCACTTTGGCGATTCCTTCAAAGGCCCGTGAACGCTCTGCAAAGGCCAGCTTCAGGCAGTGCAGCGCACCGCACAGCGGCAGGGTTCTGGCCAGAACCGCCAGCCGGATAGCGGTGGGGTAAACGTCGTTGGTGGATTGGCCGTGGTTCACGTCGTCGTTGGGATGCAGATGCGCGTAATCGCCGGGGCGGTGGCCCATCCGCACCAGGGCCAGATTGGCGATCACCTCATTGGCATTCATGTTGGTCGAAGTGCCGGCCCCGCCCTGGATCATGTCGACGCTGAAACGTTCGTGATGCTGCCCGGCGATGATCTCGGCACAGGCTGCGGTGATTGCTGCGGCCTTGTTCTGCGGCAGCCCTCCGGTTTCGGCGTTGGCGCGGGCGGCGGCGGACTTCACCATCGCCATGGCCCGCACCAGCACCGGGAAATGCGACAGCGGCACCCCGGTGATCGGAAAATTCTGCCGGGCCCGTTCCGTTTGGATGCCGTGCAGGCAGTCCGATGGCAGTTCGATCCGGCCGATGGAGTCCTGTTCCATGCGTGTCTTGAGCATTGTCCGCTGGTCCTGCTGCTGGGAAATCCGTTTCGGAGTACTGGGAAGCAGATGCTGGGGTAAAGACGCGGTTTCCGTTGCAGGGATTAGGGTCCGGCAAAGCCCGCAAGAGATCCGTCTGCCGGTGCGTTAAGTTTCTGTTATTGCTATGCTTTAAAGCGTTAGGCAAAGGCTAACTCTTGCTGAGGGAGTCAATTCTTAATGCAGCCCGCCTGCCTTCCTATGCTGGATCAAACGACACGCGGCAGAGGGGAGGCGCAAGTGCCCGGTAACAGGACAGACGCGATTGATGTGCGAGACGCAGTCAAACGCTATGGGGACTTCACCGCCCTCAAGCGCATTTCGCTGACTATCAAGGACAATGAGTTTTTCACTCTGCTCGGGCCTTCGGGCTGCGGCAAGACAACTCTCCTGCGGATGATCGCCGGGTTTGAGGATGTGACCGAAGGCGAGATCCTGCTTTACGGAGACGGGATCGCCAAACTGCCGCCGCATCAGCGGCCGGTGAACACGGTGTTCCAGAACTATGCGCTGTTCCCGCATATGACGATCCTGGACAACGTGGCCTTTGGCCTGGAGATGCGCGGCAAGTCCAAATCCGCCGCCCGCAAACGCGCGGGAGAGATGCTTGAATTGGTCCAGCTGTCGCAATTCGCTGCCCGCAAGCCGTCCCAGCTCTCAGGCGGCCAGCAGCAGCGTGTGGCGCTGGCGCGTGCGCTGGCGCCACAGCCTAAAGTCCTGCTGCTGGACGAGCCGCTCTCGGCGCTGGACCTGAAGCTGCGCAAAGCCATGCAGCTGGAGCTGAAGCACCTGCAGAGGGAAACCGGGATCACATTCATCTTCGTGACCCACGATCAGGAAGAGGCGCTGACCATGTCCGACCGCATCGCGGTGATGTCGGCGGGCGAGATGCAGCAGCTGGGCACGCCAACGGAGATCTATGAGCAGCCGCGCAACATGTTCGTGGCGGATTTCATCGGCGAGACCAACCTGTTGGAGGTTTCGGTGGATCAGGTGATGAACGGCCGCGCGACCTGCCATCTGGGCGGCGGCCACGCGCTGACCTGCAACTCGGTGGAGGGTATCGGTGCGGGCGCCAAGGTGCATATGTCGGTGCGGCCTGAACGCCTGTTCATGTCCGACGTGCCGGTGGAGGCCGAGAGCCTCAAGGGCCGGGTCGCCGAGAACATCTTTGTCGGCACCGACATCAGCACCCTGGTTGATCTGGCCGAGGGCCCCCAGTTCATCGTGCGCACCTCCAACTCCGACCGCGGCAACAAGCGGATTTTTGAGCCGGGCAGCGAGATTTTCGTCAACATGGAGCTGGGGGCCGGGCGCCTCTTGATGGACTGATGGCAGCAGGCGCAGCAAGCGGCGGCTCGGCCCGCGCAGATACTTACAAGGACGCCCGCGGCTGGCTGCTGCTGCCGTCCTGGGCGGTGCTTGGCATCTTTGTGCTGGGTCCCGTCGGCATGATGCTGATCTATTCCTTCCTGACCAAGGAATTCCGCGGCGGGGTGATCTGGGAACCTTCACTCGCGGCTTACGATCAGTTTTTCTTTGACCGCGGGCTGTTCGGGGATGAGCCGCCCACGATCGAATGGACCTACATCACCATCTTCTGGCGCTCGATCTGGCAGGCGGGGGCGGCGACGCTGCTGAGCCTTCTGATCGGCTTCCCCACCGCCTATTTCATCGCCACCCGGCCCGAGAATGTCCGGCCCGTCTGGGTGTTCCTGATAACTATCCCCTATTGGGTGAACCTGCTGATCCGCACCGTTTCGATGAAATTCCTGCTGCGCGACCAGGGGCCGCTGAATGACTTTCTGATCAGCACCGGCCTGATCGACTCCCCCATCCATATCGTCAACACCAACTTTGCGGTGCAGTTGGGGCTGTTCTACTCCTACCTGCCGTTCATGGTGCTGCCGGTCTACGCGGCGGTGGAGCGCTACAACTTCTCGCTCTCGGAGGCGGCGGCGGATCTTTATGCCAGCAAATGGACCACCCTGCGCCGCATCGTGCTGCCTGCGGTGAAGCCGGGCGTGGTGGCGGGCTGCATCCTGGTGTTCGTGCCGTCGATGGGTTCCTTCCTGGCTCCGGATCTGCTGGGTGGGGCGAAAAACTTCATGATCGGCTCCCTGATCGAGGAGCAGTTCAAGGGCAACGCGGGCAACTGGCCGTTCGGGGCTGCCGCTTCGATGATCCTGCTGACCATGGTGCTGATCATCCTGATGTTCTCGGCCCGACAGCAGGCCAAGGCAGACAAAGCAGGGGGGTGAGCCATGGCGCACGTGAACGAAAACATCAAAACCTACAAGGGCTTCCGCACGATCACCCTGTTCTGCCTAGTGGTGCTCTATGCCCCTCTGGTGATCGTCACCATCTACAGCTTCAACGCCTCCCAATCGATCACAAACTGGGAGGGGCTGAGCTTGCGCTGGTACGCCGATGTCTTCACCGGACCGGAAAGCGCCAAGTTCAAGACTGCGGCTTTCAACAGCTTCACCATCGCCATCATGGCCGCCACCGCCAGCACGATGATTGCCACGCTGGCAGCCACCGCCATGGTGCGCGGCGGCCAGTTCCGCCTGCGCACCGTCTCCTTCGGCTTGATCAGCCTGCCGCTTATGGTGCCGGAGATCGTGACCGCGGTGGCGACGCTGATTTTCTTCAACGCCATCGGCTTCACCCGCGGCTACCTGACCATCCTGGTCGCACATATCGCCTTCTGCATCCCTTTTGCCTACCTGCCGATTTCGGCCCGGATGCAGGGGATCGAGGACAGCTTTGAACAGGCGGCGATGGACCTTTACGCCACCCGGCGGCAGGCCTTCACCCGGATCCTGATGCCGCTGATGGCACCGGGAATCATCTCAGGCTTCCTGTTGGCCTTCATCGTGTCGCTCGATGACTTCATCATCACCAATTTCGTCAAGGGCGCAGGCGTCGAGACCCTGCCCACCGCAATCTTTGGATCGGTCAAGCAGGGCATCAAACCCAACATCATGGCGATATCCACCATGCTGCTGAGCGTGTCGATCGTGATGGTCACCATCAGCTACTTTGTCAGCAAATCCGACAGCACAAAATGATCAAACTTGGAGGGAAACACATGAATAACCTGCTGAAATCCAGCGCCGCCGCACTTGCTTTGAGTGTCGCTTCCAATGCCGCCGCCGCCGAGGGCAAGCTGGTCCTGTACCATTGGTTCGAATATATGCCGCAGGAGGTGCTGGATACGTTCACCGCCGAAACCGGCATCGAGGTGACGATGGACACCTACGATTCCAACGAGTCCATGCTGGCCACGCTGAAGGCAGGCGGCATGGGCACCTATGACCTGGCAGTGCCGGGCGATTATATGGTCAGCATCATGGCGGGGGAGGGCCTTCTGGACACCATTGCCGACGGGGAACTGGCAAACAAAGGCAACATCGCGCCGGAATGGTCCGACCCCAGCTTCGACCCGGGCCGGGCGTCTTCGATCCCCTATCAGTGGGGCTCAACCTCCTTTGCCGTGAACCGCGACGCCTACAGCGGCGACATCCAGACCACCGGCATACTGTTTGAACCACCGGCGGAACTCTCTGGCAAAATCAACATGCTCGACAGCCAGGGTGAAGTGATGGCGATGGCCTCTCTGCACATGGGCATTCCGCAGTGCTCCACCGACCGCGAGCAGCTGAAGGCGCTGAACGCGATGCTGCAGGAGGCGAAGCAGCACTGGGCCTCCTTCAACTCCGACACCGCCAAAGAGGTGCTGGTGTCGGGCGATGCGGCGGTGGGGCAGATCTATGACGGTTTTGCCGCCAAGGCCCGCGAGGAAGGCGCCAATGTGGAATATGCCTATCCGACCCAGGGGTACGTTGCCTGGATGGACAATGTGGTTCTGCTGAAGGACGCGCCCAACAGGGATAATGCGCTGAAATTCATGGATTTCCTTCTGGAGCCGGAAAACATTGCCGCGGTCACGAACTATGCGCAGTACAACGCCGGTGTGACCGGGGTTGCGGAATACCTGGATCCCGCTCTTGCCGCTCAACCGGAAAAGAACCCTCATGCCAATGCGGGCGACGGCGTATTCATCAAGGTCTGCGACCAGGAAACCCAGGCGGTCTATGATCAGATCTGGACCAACCTCAAGAAGTAGGAACCTCCCTTGAACGCCCGGCAGGGCAATCGGCCTCGGGCATCCTTTGCCCGGGGTTTTTGTTGTTGAGACAAGCTGGCGTTTCTTACTCCCGCCGGCAGTTTTCCGGGAAGACGTGCCCTCCGGTGCAGCCAAACAGCAACCGTGCAGGAGCGGCGCACAACTTGACGATGCGGCCTGCAGTGAGCGAAAGAATGCGCCTTCATCAGGAGCAGCCGGTTCCTTCTGACAGGCCGCACCGCCGGGCCAGGACCCTCTGAACACGGGCGGGGCTAACGGGAATCGCGGGGCGATAATCCGCTCTAGCCAAGGTTTCGAACCGGTCATAAACTATCTTTAACAAAGAAAGCTGGAGTTCCCCGCCCTATGACACCTTTTGCTATTGCTGGTGTTCAAATGCACGTCGGCGCATTGCACTCGAATGTTGAGGCGATGCGCCACCGGATTGAAATCCTGATGGCCCGTTTCCCCTGGACGCAAATGGTTCTGTTTTCAGAGTTGGCGCCCTACGGGCCGCTCGACCGGTTTGCGCAGCCGTTTCCCAATGATGTCATCCAACAGTTCCAGGAAGACGCCCGCAGGTTTGGAATATGGCTGATCCCCGGCTCAATGTTTGAAAAGACAGAGGATGGCCGGATCCTGAACACTTCCGTAGTGATCAACCCGCAGGGCGAGATTGCCGCTAAGTATTCCAAGATGTTCCCGTTCCGCCCGTATGAAGCCGGAATTTCGGCAGGCACCGAGTTCTGCGTGTTCGACGTGCCGGGGGTCGGCCGTTTCGGCCTGTCGATCTGCTATGATATCTGGTTCCCAGAAACCACCCGCCAGCTGACCAGCCAGGGGGTCGAGGTTTTGCTGCATCCGGTGCTGACCGGCACCACCGACCGTGATGCCGAGATAGCGATTGCCCGGGCAACGGCGGCGCAGTTCCAGTGCTTTGTCTTTGACGTCAACGGCCTGGGTGCCGGCGGTGTCGGCCGGTCGCTTGTCGTGGACCCTTCAGCCACCGTGCTGCACCAGTCCGCGGGCCAAGAGGACATGTTCCCGATCGAGATCGACCTGGATCAGGTCCGGCGGCAGCGTGAAACCGGCCTGAAAGGGCTGGGCCAGGTGCTGAAAAGCTTCCGCGACCGCGAGGCCGAGTTCACCGTTTACGACCGCAGCAGCGGTGCGGACGCTTACCTCAGGACCCTGGGCCCGCTGGAAACGCCGGCACAAGGGTCCCTGCGCGGTTTGCAAACCGCTGATCCCAGAAGCTCGCTGCAGAATTTAGAACAGACGTTCCATTCGCCGCACCATTTCTCCGTTTATGAAGGGAAAACGGGGTCAGATTAACCGGACTGGACGGCGGCACCGGTCCTGACGCGACAGAAAGGAGGCAGGTTTTGAACTTGCACTCGCGGAAGAAGAAGTTGCCGTCGATCCGGGATTACTACAGCGCAACGCAGCTTCGCGCCGACAGGTGGAGCGCGTTGCGCGAGGCCGCAGAAGGCCTCGCACGGCAGAGCCGGGAGGGGCGCCAAAGCCAGAAGCTGATGGCCACCGCCGAACATCTTCTGGAGGTTCTGGCACCAGTCGAAAGATACTGGGCCTTTCCGGGGATCCATGCCTTCGAGCACCTGCGCAGGCTTTTGCAGAACGGCAATACCGACGATCTGTCGGTGACGGTCCGCCGCATTGCCCGGGCGCTGACCTCCGGGGCCTACAGGCGCCGCTCCATCCCGCTGACCTCGGAAGAGATTGATAACGAGGATTATGAGGACGAAGCCTCGCTTGCGCCCGAAGCCCGGGCGCTGGGGCGGCCCTACTTCGAGGTTCTGATCGTCGATGACGTGTCGGAATCGCAAGAGCGCTTCCTGCGGCAGAACCTGTTGCGGATGCGCCGCGTGGAAGACCCGTTCATCTATGAGCCGGTCATCGTGCCGTCGTTGGAGGATGCGCTGATCGGCATTCTCTTCAACTACAATGTGCAGGCCGTGGTGGTGCGGCCGGGCCTGTCGCTGAAGTCCCGCATCGAGCTGCCGATCCTCAGCCAGTATCTGACCCGCGTCAGTGAAGAGGAAGAGGTTGATGCCATCGAGCCGCATGAATACGGACCCGAAGCCTGCCGCCTGATCGAGAAGATCCGGCCCGAGCTGGACGCTTATCTGGTCACCGACCGGTCCGCCGAGGACATCGCCGGGCTGGACCTGGGCCGCTGCCGCCGCGTGTTCTACAATCAGGAGGATTTCCAGGAGCTGCACCTGAATATCCTGCGCGGGGTGGACCGCCGTTACCGGTCGCCGTTCTTCACCGCGCTCAAGGAGTATTCAAAACAGCCTACGGGCGTGTTCCACGCGATGCCGATCAGCCGCGGCAAATCGATCAGCCGCTCGCACTGGATCCAGGACATGGGGGCGTTTTACGGCTCCAATATTTTCCTTGCGGAAACCTCCGCCACCTCTGGCGGCCTGGACAGCCTGCTGGAGCCGCGCGGACCGATCAAGGAAGCCCAGGATATGGCGGCGCGGGCCTTCGGGGCCAAGCACACGTTCTTTGCCACCAACGGGACCTCGACCTGCAACAAGATCGTGGTGCAGTCGGTGGTCCGGCCCGGCGACATCGTTCTGGTAGACCGCGACTGCCACAAGTCGCATCATTACGGGATGGTGCTGGCGGGTGCCAGCGTTGCCTACATGGACAGCTATCCGCTGCATGAGCATTCGATGTACGGCGCGGTGCCGCTCAGGGAAATCAAGCACACCCTGTTGCGCCTGAAGGCCGCGGGCAAGCTGGACCGGGTGCGGATGGTTCTGCTGACCAACTGCACCTTTGACGGCATCGTCTACAATGTGCGCCGGGTGATGGAGGAGTGCCTGGCGATCAAGAAGGACCTGATCTTCTTGTGGGACGAGGCCTGGTTCGGGTTTGCACGGTTTGATCCCACCTACCGCCAGCGCACCGCAATGGGGGTTGCCAACACCCTGAGGGAGACGCTGCGCACCAAGGAAACCGTAGAGGCCTGGGAGGCGCAGCAGAAGGCGCTGGAAGATGCGGATGAGGAGGTTTGGCTGGACACCCGGCTGGTGCCGCCGCCGGATGCGAGGGTGCGGGCATATGCGACGCAATCCACCCACAAAACGCTGACATCGCTGCGCCAGGGATCGATGATCCATGTCAACGATCAGGACTTCAAGGGGGAGGTCGAGCAGGCCTTTCATGAGGCTTACATGACGCATACCTCTACCTCCCCCAATTACCAGATCATCGCCTCTTTGGATGTGGGCCGGCGCCAAGTGGAACTGGAAGGGTTCGAATTCGTCCAGAAACAGATTGAAAGCGCGATGTCCATCCGCCGCGCCGTTTCGGACAATCCGCTGCTGAACAAGTACTTCCGGGTGCTGACGGCCGGCGACATGATCCCGGAAGCTTTCCGGGAAAGCGGGGTTGAAGCCTATTATGACCCCGATCATGGCTGGGCGGACACCTGGAACATGTGGGGCCAGGATGAATTCGTGCTGGACCCGACCCGCGTCACCCTGGCGGTGGGCGGCACCGGCTGGGACGGCGATACCTTCAAGACCAAGATCCTGATGGACAAATACGGGATCCAGATCAACAAGACCTCCCGCAACACCGTGCTGTTCATGACCAATATCGGCACCACCCGGTCTTCGGTTGCCTACCTGATCGAGGTGATGGTGGAGATCGCCAACGATCTGGACGAATTGCTGGACGATGCCTCCAAAATGGAGCGCCGCTCCTTCGAAAACCGGGTGTCGGCCCTGGTGGAGCATGTGCCGCCCTTGCCCGATTTCAGCCGCTTTCACGACGCCTTCCGGCACGGCAAGGACACGCCCGAGGGCGACATCCGCACGGCCTTCTTCCTCGCCTACAACGAGGACAACTGCGACTACATTCCGACTGACGACAGCCTGATGCAGCGCCTGGAAGCGGGAGAGGAGCTGGTGTCATCCAGCTTTATTATCCCCTATCCTCCAGGCTTCCCGATCCTGGTGCCCGGGCAGGTCATCAGCCCGGAAATCCTGTCATTCATGCGGGCCCTGGATGTCAGCGAGATCCACGGATACCGCGCTGACCTGGGCCTGCGGGTTTTCACCAAGGAGGCCCTTAAATCCGTCAAGAAATAGAAGTCCGGAAGACAGCAAAATCAACAGGGAGAAGATACATGCCGAAGAAAGTTCTGAACAACATTTCGGAGATCCGCCGCTATTTTCACACCAACTCGGACCCGATCTATTTTGTCTCAGCGACGAACTTCAATCTTCTTGGGCTTGATGAATGGGTGAAGAATTTCAAATACATCTGCTACATGGACTGTTTCGACGGCCGCCATCCCAATGTGCTGGTGCCGTCTGAGCTGCCGCATGATGAATTCCAGTCGATCGAGGATATCAACAACTACCTGCTGCAGCACAAGGAGGTCATCGATTACGTAAAGGCGCGCGGCGGCAAGCCCAAATTCGTGTTCCTGATGTTCGATGAAAAAACCGAAAAGCTGGCCAAGGAGATCGGCGGCGAGGTCTGGTTCCCGAAGGCAAAGCTGCGCACCAAGATGGACAACAAGATCGAGACAGTGCGCGTCGGCAACAAGGCGGGGGTGCCGTCAGTGCCCAATACGCTGTCCAAGGTCGAGAGCTACGACCATCTCACGAAAATCTGCAAGAAGGCGGATCTGGGCGACGACCTTGTGCTGCAAAGCGCCTTCGGGGATTCCGGCCACACCACCTTCTTCATCAAAAGCGAGGCCGATTTCCGCAAGCACGAGCATGAGATTGTCGGCCAGGGCGAAATAAAGATCATGAAGCGGATCGACTGCCGGGGATCAGCGATTGAGGCCTGCTGCACGTCTGAGGGCACTATTGTCGGCCCGCTGATGACAGAGCTTGTGGGCTTCAAGGAACTGACCCCGTACCGCGGCGGCTGGTGCGGCAACGAGATTTTCTCGACGGCTTTCCCGCCGAAGACCCGTGAAAAGGCGCGCGAGCTGACTTTCAAATTCGGCGAGCAGCTGCGCAAGGAAGGTTACAGCGGCTACTTCGAGCTGGATTTCCTGATCGACAAGAAAACCGGCGATATCTGGCTGGGCGAACTTAACCCGCGGATCACCGGGGCGTCCTCGATGACCAACCACGCTGCCTTTGCGCATGCCGATGCGCCGCTGTTCCTGTTCCATTTGCTGGAGTTCTCGAAGAAGCCATTCAAGCTGGATGTGGAGGAACTGAACGCGCGCTGGGCGGATCCGGACATGATCGACTCTTGGTCGCAGATGGTGATCAAGCACACGGAGGACACCGTGGACATCGTGACCAAAGCCCCGGAGTCCGGCATCTACAGGATGCTGCCGGACGGCCAGGTGGTTTTTGACCGCTTCGATTACCACCGCCGTGCGGTGGAAAGCGAGGATGAAGCCTTCTTCCTGCGCATTTCCAATGCTGGGGATTACCGCTACGAAGGCGCTGATCTGGGCATCCTGGTCACCCGCGGCCGGTCGATGACCAAGGGCTTCCAGCTGACAGAGAAATCGAAACGCTGGATCGACGGCATCAAGAACGCTTATTCGGCGCGGCCGCTGCCTTCGGCGCAGGCCTTTGAGGATCCGGCGTTCAAGATTATGTAGGCTGCATGAAACTGACATTCCGCGCCGTCGAGGAGGCGGAGCCGGGACAGCAACTGGCCGGGCTCTTCTATGAATACCGTACCGCTTACCTGAACTGGTGGGCGGGGGAGGGGCTGACGGGCCGCCCGACATATGCGGAGTGCCGCCGGGCGCTCAATGCGTATATGCCTGAGATACTGGGTATCTACGACCAGTTGTGCGCCGCGGCCGGCGGCGGCGATATGGAAGCGCGCTTCCTGAGCTTCTACTGCCCGCCGCGCTATCTGGCAGGGTGCAGCCAGGCCATCTGGCAAGGCAGGGAGCCGCTGCTGGTGCGCAACTATGACTACAACCCCGCGGCCTTCGACGCGGTGTTCCTGAAGTCCGGCTGGGGCGGACGGCAGGTGATGGGCAGCACCGACGGGCTGTTCGGCCTCTTGGACGGAATGAACGACGCTGGGCTCACGGTGTCGCTCACTTTCGGCGGGCGCCGCGCGATGGGGGACGGCTTTGGCGTGCCGCTGATCCTGCGATACATCTTGCAGACCTGTACCGCACTGGATGAGGCGGAGGACGTTTTGCGCCGTGTGCCCTGCCATATGAGCTATAACGTGACAGTGCTGGACCGCAGGCGGAACTTCTTTACCGCCTACCTTGCGCCCGACAGGCCCACTGTCATCACCCGGGCGGCGGTAGCCACCAACCATCAGGAACGCGTCGAATGGACCAGCCACGCCCGGCTGACAGCCTCGGTGGAGCGGGAGCGATTTTTGCTGCAGCGCCTGACCCTGCATCCGGAAACCAAGGATAAATTCACCGGGTCGTTCCTGAAGCCGCCGCTCTATTCGCTGGCTTTCGACAAAGGGTTCGGCACGCTTTACACGGCGGCGTATCATCCCTGCGACCTGACAGCGGAACTGCTGTGGCCCGGCCGGGTTTGGCGCAAGAAATTGGACAGCTTTGACGCGGGCCGCCTCGGCGTTGACTACCCCGACTTGTATAGCCAGTCCTCGGGCTAGCAGCGGCCGCGGAGAGCAAGCTTGCCTTGCCGACCGAGCGCTCCATATTCAGCAGGGGCGCGCACAAAAAACATGCTGCAGGGCACTGGGTTGAAAGTGCCGCGCCTTGTTCTCTTTCGATCCAGCAACTGTGATTCTGCTCTGCCGGAACTCGGAAGGGGGGACCGATGACACCATTTTCGCGGGTCTATTACTTCGGCGACAGCCTGACTGACGAAGGCAACGCTGTTGATCTTCTGGCGTCGGCCATTGAACCATTCATCCTGCTGGATCTGATCGCAAGTTTCGGCGGCTTCCCATCGTCAGGCGATCTGGACCGTCTGCGGGCCGAAGCCAAAGTTGCCGCCCGGCAGACCATCATAGACAGTTTTTCCGAAGCCGGCCCGGAAGGCGCAATAACCAACGCGCTGACCCATGCCAGCTATGCGGCCGCTCTCGGCGGGTTTGAGGTGGTGAATTATGCGGTGGCAACGGCCACTGCCTTGGGCGACAGCATTCTGCAAGACCTGATAGACCTCGAAGCCCAGGTCGCGGATTTCACCGAGGATGCCGCGGGCGGTGTCCCGGCGGATTCGGCTGCGTTCTTTCTCATTGGGGGAAATGACTTCATTGACCTGCTGGACACCGTTCAGGAGCAGCAAATCACGACCCAGGCCGATTTCCTGTCCCTTGCAACACCGGTCATAGAGGGGCTGATCGCGCAGATCCTCTCCGCCGCCCGTACCGCCATTGGGGCCGGGGTCGGCACAGTGTTTCTCGCCACCCAGCCTGCGGACGGGTTTTATCCGGAGTTCGATACACTCTCCCCGGTTCAGGCCGGTTTCGCGGATCTTTTAGTCGACACTTTCAATGGCAGGATCGCGGAAGCCATTGCAGTCCTCGTCGCCGAGGGAAGCGATGCCAGGGCCGTTGACCTGTTTGCGGTGTCTCAGGCGATCACTGAGGATCCTGCGGGATTTGGCCTTCTCGCGGACCGGACGGATTATCTGATCGATGGAAGCGCGTTCGGCAGCGATCAGGTTCTGGCCTGGGATTCCATCCACCCGGCGGAAACGCCGCACCAGATCTGGGGCGCCTACGCCGAATTCGTAATGGGCGGCGGCAGGACATCCCTGTTGGATGATCGCGGCACGCTCCTGCGCGAAGGGGGCGCTGCAAACGCTGTTTTTGCACTGGGCGGTGATGACACCGTCAATGCAGGCGGCGGTGCTGACGTCGTGATCGGCGGCAGCGGAAATGACAGGGTCTATGGAGCAAAGGGCAAAGATATTCTTATCGGCGGCAGCGGCAATGACACCCTGAACGGTGGCAGTCAAAATGATGTCATCAGCGGCGGTGACGGTGCGGATTTATTGCGCGGCGCGGTTGGCAATGACGTGATCGCAGACGGACGCGGCGATGACCTGGTGTTCGGCGGGGCGGGCGACGACACTTTTGTCTTCACTGAATCCGCACTCATTGGCGGCGGCGGGCCATCACAGGATGTTTTCCGCGGCGGGACAGGAAACGACACCCTGTATCTTGTCCTGGATGATGCCAGCTACGCCGCCTTCAAGGCTGGCAATGCGAATGGTGTTCTTAGCGATCTCGGTATCACCGTGTTTGGTATCGAGGCCATTCACGCAATTGCAGGCCGCGGCGGCATCGCAACCGCATTTGACAGTTTCGACTGGTTTGTTCCAGCCGATTATTGGGGCGTGGTTTCCGCTCCCGCAGCCAATGATGATCTGCTGAGCTAGCCCGGGTTGGCCTTGCATTTCCGGAAAATGAAACGGTCGGGGCTGACGCGGGATCGCCGCCCTGACCAAAAAAATGGTTATAGGCTGAGCCTATGATGTGATGTGTATAATCGATTTTTCTTGCTCTGTAATTCTGTCAAACTGCCAGTCACCAAAAGCAATAAGTCCAAAGCGCCTCGTCAGAAGGCGTGCAAAAACGACACCATGCCAACAGAGGAAATCCATGAAACAGAAAGCGTCATTCTTAACCGCACTGGCCTTGACTATGACAACCGCCAGCGCCGGGCTGGCAGAAACAGAGCTGACCGTCTACACGGCGGTGGAGGCGGAAGATCTTGCGCGGTACGCGGAGACTTTCAATCAGAGCCATCCGGACATCCATATCAATTGGGTGCGGGATTCCACCGGGATCATCACCGCCAAGCTGCTGGCGGAGCGTGACAATCCGCAGGCCGATGTGGTCTGGGGGCTGGCGGCGACCTCGCTGCTGCTCTTGAAATCCGAAGGCATGCTGGAGCCCTATGCCCCGGCCGGTGTTGAAAACCTCGACCCCAAATTCGTCGATGGCGACAACCCGCCCAGCTGGGTCGGGATGGACGCCTGGGTGGCCTCGGTCTGCTACAATACGGTTGAGGCGGAAAAGCTCGGGCTGACGCCGCCCACGTCCTGGAAGGACCTGACCGATCCCCAGTATGCCGGCCATGTGATCATGCCGAACCCGAATTCCTCCGGCACCGGCTTCCTGGATGTTTCCAGCTGGCTGCAGATGTTCGGCGAGGAGGAGGGCTGGAAGTTCATGGATGCGCTGCATGAAAATATCGCACGCTACACCCATTCCGGCTCCAAGCCGTGCAAACTGGCTGCCGCAGGTGAGATCCCGATCGGCATCTCCTTCGCCTTCCGCGGCGCCAAGTCCAAGGCAGAGGGCGCGCCGCTGGAAATCATCGTTCCGTCCGAGGGTGTCGGCTGGGATATGGAGGCAACCGCTATTGTCGCGGGCACAGCAAATCTGGAAGCAGCGCAGAAGCTCGTCGACTTCACTGTCACCAAGGAAGCCAACGAGATGTACAACACCGGCTATGCCGTGGTGGCCTATCCCGGGGTTGCAAAGCCGGTGGAGCACTTCCCCGAAGGCCTGCTGGACGCGATGATCGACAACGATTTCGAGTTCGCCGCGAACAACCGCGCTGCAATCCTGAAGGAATGGCAGGCCCGCTACGACGGAAAGTCGGAGGCGCAATAAGCCTTCCGGGGCGGAGGGCCTGCCCTTCGCCCCTTCCGCCTTCCTGTATCAAATTGCCCCATGCCCTGAGCCCTGCCGCCTGCTGATGACAGCCAAGGTGCGGCGCCGGCATATGCAAGGACTGACGACGTGCTTCAAATGATCCCGCCAAAAGAAACCTACCTGAGCATACGCGACCTCTGGAAAGCCTTCGGCAGCTTCATCGCGCTGAAGGACATCTCCCTCGACGTGAAGGAAGGCGAATTCATCTGCTTCCTCGGCCCCTCCGGCTGCGGCAAGACCACTCTGCTGCGCGCCATTGCGGGCCTGGACCTGCAAACCAAGGGCACGGTGACCCAAGGCGGCCAGGACGTTTCCAATCTGCCGCCGTCGGAGCGGGACTTCGGCATCGTTTTCCAGTCCTATGCGCTGTTCCCGAACCTCACGATCGAAAAGAACATTGCCTTCGGCCTGGAAAACGCGGGCCGCAGCAAGGCGGAAATCACGGCCCGCGTGCGGGAACTGCTGGAGCTGGTCGGCCTGCCTGACCAGGGGCGCAAGTACCCGGCACAGCTGTCCGGCGGCCAGCAGCAGCGGATTGCCCTGGCGCGCGCCATTGCCACCAACCCCGGCCTTCTGTTGCTGGATGAGCCGCTGTCGGCGCTGGATGCCAAGGTGCGCGTCCACCTTCGCCACGAGATCAAGGAGCTCCAGCGCAAGCTGGGCGTCACCACCATTATGGTGACCCATGACCAGGAAGAAGCGCTGGCCATGGCCGACCGCATCGTGGTGATGAACCACGGCGTGATTGAGCAGGTCGGCTCCCCCACGGAAATCTACCGCGAGCCCGCCAATCTGTTTGTTGCCGACTTCATCGGCGAAATGAATCAGATCGGTTCTTCGGTTGCCAAAGGAGGCCGCCTGGCCGTGGGTGAAAAGACCTTTGCCTGCCTGCCGCACGGGTTAGCTGACGGCACCCCGGTGATCGCCGCGGTCCGGCCCGAGGACGTGATCCCGCATGAGGCCGGTTATCTGGAAACCAGCGGCAACCGCAACTGCATCGACGTTCAGCTGGCCGAAATGGAATTTCTGGGTTCGTTCTGGCGCTGCCGCCTGACCAACAAACGTTTCGGCGGCAAGGAGCTGATCGCCGACTTCTCTATCAATGCAGTGCGGCGCCTGGGACTGGAGGCCGGCTGCCAGATGGAAATCGAACTGCCCGACAACCGGCTGATGGCCTTTCCCGTTGCCGGCGGGGAAGGGGCAAAGCAATGACCGATACCGCACAGGACATGCTGCCCTCCGGCCCGGCGGTTAAAGGCAAGCTCAGCCGCGACGACATCATCATGCGCGGCAGCATGATCATCATTGCTCTTTATCTGGTCGTGTCGCTGGTCTTCCCGCTCTATGCGATGCTGTCGAAATCCTTCTCCACCTACCGGGTGGAACTCTCGCAATATGAATTCCAGGTGAGCAACGAGGCGGGACGGTTCGACGGCACCATCCTGACCGGTGCTGAACTCAACGCCCGTACAAACACCTTTGCCGACGCCGATCTGTCCACCGGCGCCGACGGGCGGCTGCCAGTCACCGGTTTCTTCCCGGACTTCAGCTTCCGCAGCCCGGTGATGTACCAGATCCGCAATACCACCGATACGGGCCGCTTTCTGATCGGTTCCAACCTGCAGACCGGCACCGATTGGGTCACGCTCGACTCCAACACCTTCCGCCGGGTGCAGCTGCGGCCCGTTAAGGCGCAGGGACTTGATAACTTTGTCTCCTACTTCTCGACGCCCGCGCTGTTCAACTCGATCAAGAACTCGCTGTGGATTGCGGTGCTGAGCACGGTTGTCACCGTGTCACTGGCCTTCTGGTTCGCCTACGCGCTGAACCGCAGCTGCATGAAATACAAGGGCGTGTTCCGCCTCATTGCCATGGCGCCGATCCTGGTGCCGTCGCTGCTGCCCGGTATCGCGCTGGTCTACCTGTTCGGCAACCAGGGCATGATCAAGGAGCTTTTGTTCGGAGCCAGTATCTACGGACCGATAGGCATCGTGATCGGCTCTGTCTTCTTCACCTTCCCGCACGCCTTCATCATCATCTCCACCGCGCTGGCGATCTCTGACGCCCGCCTTTACGAGGCTGCGGCCAGCCTGCGCTCCAGCCCCTGGCGCACCTTCTGGACGGTTACCGTGCCGGGCGCGCGCTACGGGCTGATCTCGGCAGCTTTCGTGGTCTTCAACCTGGTGATCACCGACTTTGGCCTGCCCAAGGTGATCGGCGGCCAGTTCAACGTCCTGGCGGTGGATATCTACAAGCAGGTGATTGGCCAGCAGAACTTCGAAATGGGCGCGGTGGTCTCGGTGGTGCTGGTGATCCCGGCGATCCTCGCCTTTGCCATCGACCGCTTGGTGCAGTCCAAGCAGGTGGCGCTGCTGTCCGCCCGCTCGGTCCCGTATGAGCCGCAGCCGAACAAGAAGATGGACCGGATCTTCTTTGCCTATTGCACCCTGATCGGCATTTTCATCGCCGGGTTGCTGGCGGTTTGCCAGTTTGCCGCGCTGATAAAGTTCTGGCCCTATGACCTGAGTCTCAGCCTCAACAACTACCAGTTCGATAGAATGGATGGCGGCGGCTGGGGGTCCTATGTGAACTCAATTAAACTGGCGCTGATGACGGCTGTTGCCGGCACTGCGGTGGTGTTCTTCGGCGCCTATCTGGTGGAAAAGTCCAAGGGTTTCCGCACCGGCCGCGCCCTCTTCCAGATGTTTGCCATGCTGCCGATGGCCATCCCGGGGATGGTGCTGGGGCTGGCCTACATCTTCTTCTTCAACAATCCGGCCAATCCGCTCAATGCGATTTACGGCACCATGGCGATCCTGGTGGTCTGCACCGTCACCCACTTCTACACGGTGTCGCACCTGACTGCCGTGACGGCATTGAAGCAGATGGACCGGGAGTTTGAATCGGTGGCGGCTTCGCTCAAACAGCCGACCATGAAGCTGTTTGCCCGCGTCACGGTGCCGGTCTGCCTGCCCGCGGTGCTGGACATATCCATCTATCTGTTCGTTAACGCGATGACGACCGTGTCTGCGGTGGTGTTCCTCTATTCGCCCAAGACCACGCTGGCATCGATTGCGGTGCTGAACATGGATGACGCAGGCGACATCGCTCCGGCTGCTGCCATGGGGATGATGATCTTCTACACCAACGCGCTGGCCCGGATCATCCACTTGCTTGCGTCCCGCGGCATCCTGAAAAAGACCCAGGCCTGGCGCAGCCGCTAGCGGCTGTTTCCGTCAGGTGAATTGCTGAGACCGGCGCAGACAAAAAATCTGCGCCGGTCGGAGGCGTTCATGCAAGATATCGGCGCTGCCAGTTCATGCCTTTGCCTTTGGGCAACGAAGTGTTCATTGCGGCATCAAACCGGAAAAGGCCACCGGCTCTGACCAGAGCTCTCAGCCCTTTGATGTGTTCTTCAACGTGCAGCCCAGGCCGTTTCCGGAATTCTCCACCAGAGGCAAAACCGGTCGTCATCTGCCGCCGGGCGCGGCCGGGGGCATGAACTTTTTCTTGCCGCGGCAAATGGGATGCGCTACCCGCGTTTCACCGGTCCCGAAAGGGCTAAGAGGGAATCCGCGGTGCCGCAAGGCGCCAAACGGAACTGCCCCCGCAACTGTAGGCGGCGAGTGCTGTCCCATCGTGTCACTGGGCCGAACGGTCCGGGAAGACGGGGCAGACAGTGACCCGCCAGTCAGGAGACCTGCCGGTGAAAACCGAAACACACCGGACGGGGTTGTCCGGGGAGGTTGCCGGTAAGATGCGCTGCCGCTACCCGGCACCGCAAAAGGGGGGACTGGCCCTCCGTCTTGCCGGTCAATGCCCTTTCACCCGTTCTCCGGTCATTGACACATGGAGATCGAAGATCATGTTCCTGCGTTCCGGCCTTCTGGGCCTTTCCTTCATCGCTGCGGCCCAGGCTGCCGCCGCCAGCGACAAATTTCCGCTGACCATTCAAAACTGCGGCGAAACCGTCACCTTCGAGGCGCCGGTTGCGTCCTCCGTGACCGTCGGCCAGGCCGCCACCGAGGTGCTCTATGCCCTGGGTCTGGGCGACAAGGTACTGGGGACCTCGGTCTGGTTCAACGAGGTTCTGCCGGAATATGCGGAACTGAATGCCAAGGTCGAGCGCCTTGCCGACAACGACCCCAGCTTTGAAAGCGTGGTGGCCAAGCGGCCCGGCCTGGTGGCTGCCCAGTATGAATGGCACGTCGGCCCCGAAGGCATCGTCGCCAAGCGCGAGCAGTTCCACGACCTCGGCATCCCGACCTACGTGATGCCCGCTGATTGCGTCGGCAAGGACAACACCACCGGCGGCGACGGCACCCGGACCGAAATGTTCACCACCGACAGCCTCTACCAGGGGATCGAAGAACTGGCTGCGATCTTTGGCGAGGCCGATAAGGGTGCCGAGCTGGTCGCCGACTACAAGGCCCGCGAGGCTGCGGCTGTTGCCAAGGCTCAGGAGGTTGCGCTGGAGGATGCCTCCGCCGTGTTCTGGTTCTCTTCCCCGGAAATGGAAAGCGACCCGTTCGTGGCCGGCCAGAAAGGCGCGCCGGGCTACATGATGAAACAGCTGGGGCTGAAGAACGTCATCGAGACCGACGAGGAATGGCCGACCGTCGGCTGGGAAACCATCGCCAAGGCCAACCCGACGGTGATCGTGATCGCCCGTATGGACCGCCGCCGCTTTGCCGCCGATGACTATCAGAAGAAGCTGGAATTCCTGCGCACCGACCCGGTTGCCAGCCAGATGGATGCGGTCAAGAACGACCGGATCGTGGTGATGGACGCCCAGGCGATGGACGCTACCATCCGTGCGATCCCGGCGCTGGAAGACCTGGCCGCTGAACTCAGCGCGATCGGCAACGGCGAATGAGCGCAGCCGCCGCACTTGCATGGCAGGGCGCCCGGGGCGCTTGCCTGGCTCTGCCGGTGCTGGCTGCGGCGGTTCTGGCAGGCACAATGATCGGGGAAACCTCGCTTGCGCCTGACCTGGTGCTCTCGGTTCTGGCCAACAAGCTGGCCGGGGCCGGCCTGCCGGTGGATCCGGTGGATCAGGGCATCATCTGGAGCTACCGGCTGCCGCGGGCGCTGGTGGCGGGCGCGTGCGGCGCGGCGCTGGCGGTGGCCGGCGTTGTGCTGCAGGCCCTGTTGCGCAACGCATTGGCAGACCCCTACATTCTGGGCATCTCGGCAGGGGCCTCGACCGGGGCGGTTGCGGTCACCATTGCCGGTCTTGGCGGCGGCGCACTGTCGCTGTCCTTCGGCGCCTTCAACGGGGCGCTCCTGGCCTTCGGCTTTGTCGCCATTCTGGCACGGGCCGCCGGGGCAGGGGGCAGCCGCGCTGCGGCGGCGCAGATTGTGCTGGCAGGCATTGCCGGCTCGCAGCTGTTCAATGCGCTGACCGCTTTCATTATCGCCAAATCCGCCAATGCGGATCAGGCCCGCGGCATCATGTTCTGGCTGATGGGCAACCTCAGCGGCGTGCGCTGGCCGGACGTATGGCTGGCAGTGCCGCTGGCAATCGCAGGCTGGATGATCTGCCGGTTTCACGCGCGTGCCCTGGACGCTTTCACTTTTGGCAGCGACTCCGCAGCCTCGCTGGGGATCCCGGTCCGCCGCGTGCAGCTGGTGCTGATTTTTGCCACCGCTCTGACCACCGCGGTTATGGTCTCGATCGTCGGCTCCATTGGCTTTGTCGGCCTGGTGATCCCGCACGCGGCGCGGTTCCTGGTCGGACCGGGCCACCGCAGGCTGATGCCCGTCGCGGCCCTGACCGGGGCAGTGTTCCTGATCGCGGCCGATATCGTGTCGCGCATCATCATCCCCGGGCAGGTGCTGCCCATCGGAGTGGTTACAGCCCTGATCGGGGCGCCGTCCTTTGCGGTGATCCTGGTGCGCGGCCAAAGGACGGCACGATGAAGATCGAAGCCCGCAGCCTGTCCTTTTCTGTGCGCGGCAAGACCCTGCTGCAGGATGTGTCGCTGGCCGTGCAGCCGGGAGAAACGCTGGCGCTGGTCGGTCCTAACGGCTCTGGCAAGTCGACCCTGATGCGGCTGCTGTCCGGGCTGGCCAAGCCCTCGCAGGGCGACGTGCTGCTGGCGGATCAGCCGCTGGCCCGGCTCACCCGCCGGGAAATTGCCCAGCGGATCGCAATTGTTGAACAGCAGGCCGACACGGCCGAACGCATCACCGCACGGTCTGTCGTCGAGCTGGGCCGCACCCCCTGGCTGTCGGCACTGAAACCCTGGAGCGGCGAAGACACGCAACATGTGGACAAGGCGCTGCGCACGGTGGAAATGGAGGAATTTGCGCCGCGCGAATGGTCCACCCTGTCCGGCGGCGAGCGGCAGCGGCTGCACATCGCCCGTGCCCTTGCACAGCGTCCGGGGCTTCTGCTTCTCGATGAGCCGACGAACCACCTGGATATCCACCACCAGCTGTCGATTCTGAACTGTATCCGGAACCTGAAAGTGACCACCGTGGTGGCTCTGCATGACCTCAATCAGGCCTTGACCTGCGACCGGGTGGCGGTGCTGTCGCACGGGCGCCTGGTGGCCCTGGGGGCGCCCGCGCAGGCGCTGGCTCCCGAAACAGTTTCCGAGTTTTTCGGTATCAAGGCCCGCTGGGCCCGGGATGCCGCGGGCGATGCTCCCTTTTTATCCTTCCAGTTGGCCTGAAGCCGCCGCCGCACATCTATCAGCGCCGTGCCTTGCCAAGGCAGTCAGCCGGGATCTCCGGACAGGTCGCAGGATTGAATGAAGGCGCAGCACTCCTCGGCCAGTGCCGCAAAGCGGGAGCGTTCGCGCTGGTACAGGTAGACCTCCCGCTTATCGGGCAGGTCGGCTATCGGCCGGAAGGCGGTTGCTTCCGGCATGAAGCGGGCAACGGTCTGCGGCAGCACCGTGACCCATTTGCCGGTCCGGACCATTGTGATCAGCGAATGCGTGTTGTGGATTGTCACATCCGCATTGCTGCTCGCCTCGACAAAGCGCTCGTTGCGGATCAGGCCGCACAGGGCATTGCGGACAAATGACGAGCTGATCACATCGGCTATCGTGGGCGCGGTCTCCTGCCGGTGCAGCGGGTGGTCCGTCGCGCAGACCAGCCCGAAACGGTCCGCGAACAACGGCACTGCCCTGACACCGTTCAGCGGATGATAGCCGGAGGCGATGCCGATATCAGCCTTGCCCTCTGCCAGCGCATCCAGAACCTCCTGCGTGTCGGTGTCGCGCAATTCCACCTTGAGGCCGGGATGGCGTGCCGTCATGTGTTCCAGAACTGGCGGAAAAACCAGCGCGGCAACGGATGGGACCGAGACGATCTGAAGCAGGCCATGTGCGGCCTCTGCCGCCAGTTCAATGCTTTGCACGGTTTGATCGAAGCGCCGCACCTGCTTCTGCGCCAACTCAAAAACCTGCTCGCCCAGCGGCGATAACTGGTTCTTGCGCTCCCCTTCAAACAGCCTCTTGCCAAGATGGTCCTCCATCTGCTTCAGCGTCATGGACACCGCCGATTGGGTCCGTCCCAAACGGTTCGCGGCCTCGGACAGATTGCCAGTCTGCGCTACGGTGCAAAAGGCGCGCAGCATTTCGATTTTCAGGGCCATTCTTCAACTTTCCTGAAGTTGCTTTCAGTTAATTGAGTTTGACTGATGCTCTCCGGGGAGTCCATCCTGCTGCAGACCTGAAATTCAGCATCTGGGGCTTCTCCGTGACCAAACTGAACCTGATTGCCGGCGAATGGCTGGCGGGCGAAAGCGAAATCGAAAACCGCAACCCTTCGGACCTGAGCGATCTGGTCGGCATGTTTGCCCAGGCCAGCACCGACCAGCTGGAGGCGACGCTGGATCAGGCGCAGATTGCACAGCGAGAGTGGGCTGCTTACGGCCTGGAGCGCAAGCAGGCGGTTCTGATGAACATCGGCAATGAGCTGATGGCGCGCGCCGAAGAGCTGGGCACGCTGCTGTCGCGCGAAGAAGGCAAGCCGCTGGCCGAGGGCAAGGGCGAAGTCTACCGGGCCGGGCAGTTCTTTACCTATTACGCCGCCGAATGCCTGCGCCAGATCGGTGAAAACGCCGACTCCGTGCGCCCCGACATCGAGGTGGACGTGCGCCGCGAGGCGGTGGGCGTTGTTGCCATCATCTCGCCCTGGAACTTCCCGACCGCAACCGCGTCCTGGAAAATTGCGCCGGCACTCTGCTACGGCAACGCGGTTGTCTGGAAGCCCGCCAACATCACCCCGGCCTCTGCCGTGGCCCTGACCGAAATCATCGAGCGCCAGGATATCCCCAAGGGCCTGTTCTCGCTGGTTATGGGCTCGGGCCGCTCGATCGGCCAGCGGTTGGTCGAAAGCCCCAAGGTGAACGCGATCTCCTTCACCGGCTCGGTGCCGGTGGGCAAGGGCATCGCCGCTGCCGCCATCCAGAACCTGACCAAGGTGCAGATGGAGATGGGCTCCAAGAACGCACTGGCCGTCATGGACGACGCCGACCTGGATCTGGCCGTCACTCTGGCGCTGGGCGGCGCCTTTGGCGGCACTGGTCAGAAATGCACTGCTTCCTCCCGGCTCGTGGTCCACGCGGCCGTGCATGACGCCTTTGTTGAAAAACTGGTGGCGGGTGCGCAGGCAATGAAAGTGGGCCACGCGCTGGAAGCGGGCGTGCAGATGGGGCCGGTGGTCAGCGAACAGCAGCTGAACGAGAACCTGGCCTATGTCGATCTGGGGACATCCGAAGGCGCCGAGCTGGCCTGCGGCGGCCAACGCCTGGAGATGCCGCACGAGGGCTTCTACATGTCGCCCGGCGTGTTCCTGAACACCACCAACGACATGCGCATCAACCGCGAGGAAATGTTCGCGCCGCTGACCTCCGTTATCAAGGTCGGCAGCTATGACGAGGCGCTGAGCGTGGTGAACGACACCAACTTCGGCCTGACCTCGGGCATCGTCACCCAGTCGCTGGCCCGCGCCACCCACTTCCGTCGCAACGCGCGCACCGGTGTTGTCACCGTCAACCTGCCGACCGCAGGCACCGACTACCACGTGCCGTTTGGCGGCCGCGGAGACAGCTCCTATGGCCCGCGCGAGCAGGGCAAGGCAGCGGCGGAATTCTACACCACCGTCAAGACCGCCTACATCAGCGCCGGCAAACCGGCCTGAGACTGAAACCCTGGCAGTGCCGGACACCGGCTTGCCAGATTGCGGAAGCGCCCGCCCTCTTCGTTTCCCCTGCGGCGGGCGCCTCCTGCCCGCTGCCAGAAGGCCGGGCGCTGGACTTTGAAAACCGAGGTGCTTGAATGACCGGATACCGTATCGACTGCCTGCAATATGCCAACTGGTCGGAAAAGATCTTCCGCCAGCTGCGCGAGGGCAACGTGGACGCGATCCATGTCACCATTGCCTATCACGAGAACTTCCGCGAAACGGTTCTGAACTTCGAGAAGTGGAACCGCTGGTTCGAGCAGTACCCGGACCTGATCATGAAGGGGCAATGGGCCTCGGACATCGACAAGGCGCGCGAAACCGGCCGCACAGCGGTGTTCTTCGGCTTCCAGAACCCCTCGCCGATGGAAGACGACATCGGCTTGGTCGAGATCCTGCACACGCTCGGCGCTCGCTTCATGCAGCTCACCTACAACAACCAGTCGCTGCTGGCCACGGGGTGTTACGAGGCCGAGGACATGGGGCTGACCCGCATGGGCAAGCAGGTGATCAAGGAGATGAACCGGGTCGGCCTGGTCGTGGACATGAGCCACTCCGCCGACCGCTCCACCATCGAGGCGGCGGAGATATCCACCCGGCCCATCGCCATCACCCACGCCAATCCGCATGATTGGTCGCCGGCGCTGCGCAACAAGAAGGACGATGTGCTGCGGGCTGTCACCGGCCACGGCGGCATGCTGGGCTTCTCGGTCTATCCGCACCACCTGAAGGACAAGTCTGCCTGCACCCTGCAGAGCTTCTGCGAGATGATTGCCCGCACCGCCGAGAAATACGGGGTTGAGCACCTCGGCATCGGAACCGACCTCTGCCAAGACCAGCCCGACAGCGTGGTCGAGTGGATGCGGGTCGGCCGCTGGACCAAGGAGATCGACTACGGCGAAGGATCAGCCGCCGCACCGGGCTTCCCGGAAATGCCCGGCTGGTTCAAGGACAACCGCGATTTCGGCAACATCGAGGAGGGCCTGCGCGCCACGGGCATGAATGCCGAAGAGGTCGCAGGGATCATGGGCGGCAACTGGTACCGCTTCTTCAAGGACAATTTCACTGCCGCCTGAGGGGATCAGGCTGAAGGCCATGCGGCGGCGCCGTCCCGCGCCGCGACGGGAGGACGCTATGACGGACACATCACTTGAAATCGGGGCGAAGGACGGCGGCAGGGTCAACCTGCCGCTGTTCCTGATCTCCGGCGGCTTCATCGCAGGCTTCTGCCTGCTGGCGCTGTTCAACCTCGACGCGCTCTCCGGCGCCGTCGACTGGGGATTCAACATCGCCGCCACCTATTTCGGCTTCTACTGGCAGCTCCTGCTGCTGGCGACATTCCTGATCGGCCTGCTGCTGTGCGTGCTGCCCGGCGGCAAGGCCGTCCTGGGCGGTCTGGCCCGGCCCGAGTTCACCGTGTTCCAGTGGGGCTCGATGATCATGTGCACGCTGCTGGCCGGCGGCGGCGTGTTCTGGGCCGCAGGCGAGCCGATGGCGCATTTCCTGTCGCCGCCGCCGCTGTTCGGCGCCGAAGCCGGCACCGCGGCCGCGGTGAACCCGGCGATGGCGCAAAGCTTCATGCACTGGGGGTTCCTGGCCTGGGCGATCCTCGGCTCTCTCAGCACCGTGATGCTGATGCACTACCACTATGAGAAAGGCCTGCCGCTGGCGCCGCGGACGCTGCTGTATCCGGTGTTCGGCGACAAGGCGATCAACGGCCCGATCGGCCTGATTGCCGATGCCTCTTCGATCATCGCTGTGGTGGCGGGCACCGTCGGCCCGATCGGCTTCCTGGGCCTGCAGGTCGGCTACGGGCTGAGCGACCTGTTCGGCGTCGCCAACAGCTTCGCCACCCAGGCCGTAGTGATCGCCGCGCTGGTACTGCTCTATACCGTTTCGGCAATGACCGGCCTGTCCAAGGGCATCCAGCTGCTGAGCCGGATCAACGTCGTGCTGGCCACCGGTCTGCTGCTGTTCATGCTGGTGGCGGGGCCGACCGGATTCATCTTCTCCACTTTCTTCTCGGGCTTCGGCGAGTATCTGGGCAGCTTCTTCGGCATGGCGCTCTACCGCGGCGATGCGGGCCTGTTCGGCGCGCCGGGCTGGCTGGGCTGGTGGACCGTGTTCTTTTGGGGCTGGTTCATGGGCTACGGGCCGCTGATGGCAATGTTCATCGCGCGGGTGTCGCGCGGCCGCTCGATCCGCTCGATTATCATCATGCTGTCGGTCATCGCCCCCATCGTCACCAATTTCTGGTTCACCATCGTCGGCGGCTCCGGCATCGCCTTTGAGCTGGAGAACCCCGGCACCGTGGCGGCGGCGTTTGAGGGCTTCAACCTGCCGGCCGCACTGCTGGCGATCACCCAGCAGCTGCCGATGGGGTTCCTGGTCTCGGTGCTGTTCCTGGTCCTGACCACCATCTTCGTGGCCACCACCGGCGACTCGATGACTTATGTTATCTCTGTCACCATGAGCCGCGACGGCCACCCGTCGATGCCGGTGCGGATCTTCTGGGGCGCCGCGATGGGCCTGATGGCCGTGATCCTGATCTCGGTGGGCGCCGGCGGGGTGTCCAAGCTGCAAAGCTTCATCGTGGTGACCGCCGTTCCGGTGTCGCTGCTGCTGCTGCCCTCGCTGTGGGATGCGCTGCGCATCACCCTGGCCAAGGGCAAGACCGGCTGAACACAGGGCCGGGCGCCTGCGGGAGCCCGGCCGCACATCATCGTAACTCCAACTGGGGGCCACTTCTATGAGCGATATTGCGCGCCGCGATCCGGACCGGGTTATGCGCCTTGCGCGGCTTGGATCCTTGCACCAGTCCCGGCTGTCCTTCATGCGGGTGCTGACCCGCCGGATGGCCCGCGAGAACTGGAGTTTTGCGCGGCCCAAGTTCGATATCGACGCCAAGGGTGTGGGCGTGGCGGTCTATACCGCCACCGGCCCCGCGCGCACCTATTCGCTGATCGCCTTTGCCCACGACCTGCCGCCGGAAATGCGCTCGGACCGGGTGATCGCCACTGCCTGGGATGCGACCTTTACCCTGTTCGACGGGGTGCCAACGGATGCGGACATCGCGCGGCTCGCAAAGAATGTGCCGTACCAGGAAGCCGGACGGGTCGACGAGAAGTCGCTGTCGGTGTCCCGGGCAAACCGCTCCGTGCGCCTGTGGGCGCATTTCGTCGACGCGCTGTCCCAGGGCCGCCAGCCGGACCCGGCCCAGGTGGAGGCTGTCGGTTATCTGATGCGGACCACCGCCGTCTACGGCTCCGGCAAGCTGGGTGCTGCCGACCGGGAGGCGATTGCCGACCGCCCCGAACTCAGCACCCCGTTCCAGGCCGAGATGCTGTCGGTCTATCTGACGCGGGTCTTTGTGCGTGATCTGGTCGAGCACATGGCCCGTGCCAAGGGCGGCGATCAGGCGGTGCCGCTGGCGCCCGGAACTGCGCGGCGGCTGGGCATCGGCAATTCCACCGGCCTCGGCATGGCGCCCTACATCGTCAACCACCCGGTGCTGTTCAACAACTGGATCATGGCGCGGGAGGAGGCGATTGCCCGGGTGCGCTCGGTCGAAACCGCCACACCGGAGGCAGCGGATTTTTTCCGCCGGATGCTGCGGCGGAGCGAACTGTCGGCAGCCCGGTGGCACTCGGAACACCCGGTGCAGCTCGAGAAGCTGGCAGGCCTGGCCAAGGATCTTGAGGCGCTTGCCGCCTGGGTGGCCGCGGATGATCTGCTCGGCAACCGCCCCTGGGACCGCCTGATCCGCTGGAGCGAGGACGCGCTGGGTCTGGAAGGACAGGAACTGGCGGCCTCGCTGATCCTGGAGCCCTATGCCGAGCTGGTGGACGGCCTGTCCGACTGCATGGCGGATACCAACAAGGACGCGTTCATCATCGACGGCGCAATGCCGGTTGCACGTGTGCGGGAGCTGATCATGAACAGTTTCGGCTGGGCGCTGGAGCTGGATTGGAGCGCCCGGGAAAACTGCGCCCGGGCCTGGTATGTCTCGGAAGAGAAGCTCGAGCCGCGCATGGGCGAGCGCTTTGAAGAGCCGATTGCCGACTACGAGCAGCCCTTGGCCCCGGCCCGGGACGCAGCGGCCGCCCATGCGGCGCTGGCGGGCTGGGACGCGGACGCGCCGGTTGCGGCCTTTCTGCTGCACCACCCGGAACACCGCCACACCGTGCGCCGGGCGCAGATGAGCCAGGCCGCGCCTTATGGCGAGATCCGCAGCAACACCATCAGCGACAGGGTGCTGCCGATCGACATGCTGCGGGCCAAGCTGTCGTTCTTCGGGGCGACGCATTTCGACCCGCGCTCCGACCGCTGGGTGCGGATCTGCATGTATGCGGGCGCGCCGTATCCCGAAGACCTGACCACCGCCAACGCCGACCTGTGGGTCTATCCGGAGGCCGACCAATGAGCTATGCGCTGAACGAAGTGGAAGCCACCGCCAAACGCGCCGCCCGCGGCGCAGGCTATGACTGGGGCCTGGCCGAGGAAGCCGCGAAAGCCGCCCGCTGGCTCTGCGCGCAGGGGCTGGACGGGGCCGCAGTGCTGGCGGGGGTGCTGGACGCAGGCTTTGCCGCCGGTCTGCCCGCCCATGTGCCGCAAGACTTGCAAGGGGACTGGCTTGCGCAAGCGCCGCTGTGCCCGCTGGCGTCCGGTGCGGCCCTGTCCGACTGTGCGGCGCGGCTGCTGCAGGCGCCGCTGAAAGCCGGACCGGTGTTCCGGCCTGCAATGATCCTTCCGTTTGCTGCGATGGCCGCACGCCAGATAGGCGTCTGCGTCACCGTCGAGGGGGAGGGCTTCCAGGCTGTCACCGATGGCATCGGCTTGCGGTGCGAAGGCGCACTGCCGGATACGGCGGCACAGCTGACCATCCGCGCTGCGGGAAGCCTCGCAAGCGCAAACCCCAACTGCACCCGCGCGGAACCGGAGGAGGCGGCCTGGGCCGTTCTCAACCGTTTCGCCCATAAAACCTACGCTCCGGCCACCGAGGAGTCGCGCCGTCTCGGCGCCGGCGCCGGGTTGTCGGACAACGACTGAAGAGGCATCGACATGACCGAAACCAGAACCATGACCCTTGCTGAAATCGAGGACCTGTCCTTCCGCGCCCTGGTGGCAGCAGGCACGTCCGAGGCCAATGCCCGGCCGCTGGCCGTCGCGACCGCGGCAACCGAAGCGGACGGCGTGGCCAGCCACGGCCTTGCCTATATCCCGATCTACGCCGAGCACGTGCAATGCGGCAAGGTGGACGGGCAGGCGGCACCGGTGCTGAGCCGCCCGCGTCCCGGCGTCGTGGCAGTCGACGCAGCCACCGGCTTTGCCCATTCCGCCATCGACATGGGGTTTCAGGAGCTGATCCCGGCCGCCAGGGAGCAGGGCATTGCGGTGCTTGCGATCCGCAACAGCTATAACTGCGGGGTGCTGGGCTATCACACCGCCCGCCTGGCCCGCGCCGGGCTGGTCGGCCTGGGCTTTACCAATGCGCCGGCGTCGATTGCGCCGTCAGGCGGCAAGAAGCCGGTGGTCGGCACCAACCCGTTCTCGGTTGCGGTGCCGGGCGAAGGCGGCGAACCGGAGATGCTGATCGACCAGAGCGCAAGCACCATCGCCAAAAGCGAAGTGATGAAACACGCCCGCGAAGGCAAGGAGATCCCGCTGGGCTGGGCGCTGGATGCCGATGGCAATCCGACCACCGATCCGGACGCCGGCCTCAAGGGCTCGATGGCGCCCTCGGGCGGCTACAAGGGCGTCGGCGTGGCGCTGCTGACCGAAATCATGGCCGCCGCGCTGACCGGCGCCACCCTCGGCATCAATGCCTCGCCGTTCTCCGGCACCGCGGGCGGCCCGCCGAAAACCGGCCAGATGTTCATCGCAATCGACCCGGCAGCGACATCAAATGACGGCTTTCGCACTGGAATGGCCGGAATCGTGGAAGCGGTGCGCGGGCAAGAGGGCGCACACCTGCCCGGAGACGGGCGGCGGGCAAAGCGCTTGCAGGCCCGCAAGGACGGCGTCGCGGTCAGTGCAGCAACACTGGCCAGGATCGAAGCCCTGCTGGGCTGACGCCAGATACCGGCGGTCGCGCGAACCGCCGGACCATCCGCACCCAGGTGCGGCACGTGCGAAACGGGAGGAAACGCATGTCAATAAAGCAACCTTTTACGGATCTGGAGATCAAGACCTCCGACGATGGCTTCTATAAGGGGCACAGCGTCGAGATCGCCTTGCTCAGCAAGGGGATCATGGTCGCCCTGGTTCTCTGGGCCCTGGTCTGGCCGGCAAACGCCACTGGCGTGCTGGGCAGCCTCAACTGGCGGATCCTTGAGGATTTCAACGCCTTCTACATCATCATCGTCGGTTTCTTCGCCTTTTTCCTGTTTGTGGTCGCCGCCTTGCCGCAAACCGGTAAGCGGATTATGGGGGGGCCGGGCCAGGGCAAGGAGTTCTCCGATTTCTCCTGGTTCTCGATGATGTTCGGCGCCGGCCTGGGCGTCGGCCTGATGGTTTTCGCCACCGCGGAACCTCTGGGCCTCTGGGGCTCTAACCCGGTGGTGCTTGCGCAGGAAGTGACACCGAACACCGAAGAAGCCATCCAGTCGGGCTTCCGCTACACGTTCCTGCACTATGGCTTCCACGCCTGGGCGATCTACGTTGTGACCGGCCTGTCGCTGGCCTACTACGCCTATACCCGCGACATGCCGCTGACCATCCGTACCGCGCTGACGCCGCTGTTCGGCAAGCTGATGAACGGCTTCCTGGGCCACGTCGTTGACGTGCTGGGGGTTGTCGCCACCATCCTGGGCGTCTCCGTGACCATCGGTTTCGGCGTGTCGCAGTTCGTGGACGGCGTTTATGCCATCACCGGCATGGAATGGATGATGGATATGAGCGGCGAAGTGCCTGCGCCTGGCACCGTTGGCCTGCTGGCCGGCCTGTTCGCGATCATGGGCCTGTCGGTCGTTTCGGCAGTTTCCGGCGTCGGCCGCGGCGTGAAGTATCTGTCGAACCTGAACCTGGTTCTGTCGATTATCCTGCTGCTGACCTTCGTGGTCTTTGGCTCCTTCATGTTCGCAATGACCACCTATGCGTCGGCTTTCGTGGACTACATCCTGCACTTCACCTCGCTGAGCTTCGGTGCCTACGGACCGCAATCGCCGGCTGAGTTCGCCGCAGCGCTTCCCGCTGACGCAGCCCCCTACGCAGATGCTCTGCGCGGTGGCGCGACCAATGCCTGGGGCTCTTTCGACGGCTTCAAATCCGGCCTGGAAGGCGAAGCCGCTACCTTGTCCGACGAGGTTCTGGCAGCAGCCTATGCAGCGGGCGAGCCGCAGCGCCAGTTCGGCTGGCAGGCCGGCTGGACCACCTTCTACTGGGCCTGGTGGATCGCGTTCTCGCCCTTCGTCGGCCTGTTCCTGGCACGCATCTCGCGCGGCCGCTCGGTGCGCGAGTTCATCCTCGGCTGCGTGATCGCGCCGGCGATGGTCTGCTTTGCCTGGATGGCCATCCTCGGCGGCACCGCCATCGACCTGGAAGTGTCCGGCGCGGCAGAAGGCGCCATCATCGGCGCTTCCAACACCGCCAAGCTGTTCGTGACCCTGCAGAGCATGATCGACGGCGGCCTGCTGTCCGGCATCACCATCATGTGCGTGGTTCTGATCATGACCTTCCTGGTCACTTCGGCGGACTCCGGCATCCTGGTGATGAACACCATCATGTCCGGCGGCGACCAGAACATCGGCAACAAGCACAAGATCGTCTGGGGCCTGATTCTGACCGCCGTCATCGGCACCCTGCTGTTCGCAGGCAAGACCAATGGCGCAGCAGACCCGATGGAAGCGCTGAAGAGCGCGATGATAATCGGTGCTCTGCCGTTCACCATGGTCATGGGACTGATGTGCATTTCGCTGGCCAAGGCGCTGTTCCGCGACGGCCAGCGCGAGAAGGCCGCGGCTCCGGCCGAATAAACCCTGCACCGGGCAACGCAGCTGCGGTGTGCCCGGTGTAAAAAAACAGCCTCCCTCCGGGGGGGCGGGGAAGCCGGAGGAGCCATCCTCCGGCTTTTTTCTGCTCTGTTATGGCTGGCTTTGCAGCAGCGGCGACTGACACCTGAACCAGTCCAGCAGTTGCTCCAGCGCGCTGCTGCTGGCGGCTGGCGCGCGATGCTGCACGAAATAGCTGTACGGCCTGTCCGAAACCGCAGGCCCCAGCCTCAGCACCTCGCCGCAGGCCAGGGCATTGTCGGCGATCCCGGTCCAGCCCAGCCCGATTCCTTCGCCGCGCCGCACCGATTGCAGCAGGAACGGATAGGCGTCGAATTCAGGTGCTTTGCCAAAGCGCGGTTGTGGTAGCCCTGCCTGCTCAAACCAGCCCCGCCAGGTCAGGAACCCCGAAGTGCCGGTGTCGAAATGCAGGAACAGGTTCGGCGGCAGCGCGGACAGGTTCTCAGCCGCCTCCGGATATGCCTCCAGAAAGCCGGGGCTGCAGATCGGAAAAGTTTCCGCCGGTACCAACGGAAAATACGGCCGCTCCGGCATCCGCGCCGGGTCCCACACCACCGCCGCATCCAGACGGCTGAGATCGATATCGCCGAGCTGATCCGTCGTCACCACCCTGACTCTCGTGCCGCCCAGGCTGGCGCGCAGATCCGAGTAGCGCGGCATCAGCCATTGATCGGCAAACCCGAAGGTGCAGGCCAGTGTGACCTCGTCCGTCTCCGGCGCCGCCAGCACTTCGCTCCAGGCTTGATCCACATGGCCCAGCCCCAGCGCCACCGCGTCTGCCAGCCGGGTTGCATTGGCCGTGGGCGCGATCCGGTTGTTGTTGCGCTCGAACAGCGGCTGGCGCAACCGCCCCTCCAAGGTGGAGATGTGGCGCGACACGGCGGGCTGGCTCATCCCCAGCTCAGCGGCGGCGCGGGACAAGCTGGCATGCCGCACGGCGACCTCCAGAACCAGGAGGGAGTTCAGCGATCCGGAGGTAGGGCGTATCGAGCGTTGCATAATAAATTGTTATGGGAAGCATAGCTTCTAGGCCAGTGGATATCGCCGCGCGCAAGGATAATCTGCGTCAAGCAAAACAGCATACCGTAACAGTCAGAGGCCCCTCCAATGCCGCAGCGCCCCCTTTCCCATATCCGCGTTCTCGACTTCGGCCATTACCTGGCCGGCCCGCTGACCGGCATGATGCTGGCCGACATGGGCGCCGAGGTGATCCGCATCACCCCACCGGGCGGCACCGGGTTTGACGGCCCGGCCTTCGACATGCTGTCGCGGGGCAAGCAGGCGCTGGAGCTGGACCTGAAGTCGGACGAAGGCCGCGCCGCTGCCATTGAGCTGGCCAAGCGCGCAGATGTGGTGATCGAGAACTTCCGCCCCGGTGTGATGCAGCGCCTCGGCCTGGGGCCGGAGGCACTGCGGGCCGCCAACAGCCGGCTGGTCTATCTGTCGATGCCGGGCTTTGCTTCCACCGATCCGGAACTGTCGGACCTGCCTGCCTGGGAGGCGGTGATCGCCGCCTACACCGGCCAGTTCACAGACATGGGCCTGAACCGCCGCCTGATGGGCATCAACCCGTCCTTCTCGCCGCTGACCCTGGCTTCGGCCTATGGTGCCAGTTTCGGCGCCATGTCGGTGCTGTTTGCCCTGAACGCCCGCGAGCAGAACGGCGGCGACCATATCGAGGTGCCGCTGGCCGCCGCGCTGCTGGAGGGGCTGGTCTATAACTGCGAACAGATCGAAGACTACCCCGCGCGCTACAAATCCCCGCGCGAGGTAGAGCTGGACCGCCGCGAAGCCGAAGGCTTGCCGATGAACCTGAAGTTCGAGGAGCTGTCGGAATTCCTCGACCCGTTCTACCGCACCTATACCTGCGCTGACGGGCGCGGCTTCTATGTGGTGAGCGGCTCGGTCGCCACCCATCCGCGCCGGGTTCTGGAGACCCTGGGGCTTAAGGATCTGGCGGACGAACTGCCGGATTTCTCCGCCTACCTTGATACCAGGGACTGGCCCGCCGAATGGTCGATGCGAAATTACCCGGTGGGGGCGTCCGACCGGGAACGGGTGTCCTCGGCGATGAAGGCGGCTTTCCTGACCAAACCTTCCCACGAGTGGGAGGAGCTGTTCGGCGCCGCCAAGGCACCCGCCACCGCGCAGCGCTTCACCAGCGAATGGCTGCACGACCCGCACGCCTTGGCGTCGGGGCTGATCCTGCAAGTGGAGGACGCCAGGCACGGGCTGATGCAGCAGATGGGCAATGTGGCCTGGCTGTCCGGCGACGAGGGCGCGGCACGGAAATCCAGTGCGGCGGAGGCAGACCTGGCGGCGCTGCTGGCGGAGCCGGAGCGCGGCGGGGCCGGCGGGCAGGCGGGCAAGGGCTGGCTCGACGGGCTGAAAGTGCTGGACCTCACCAATGTGATCGCCGGGCCGACCATCGGCTCGACCCTGGCACGCTACGGCGCCGAGGTGACGCTGGTGCAGCCGGTGGACCCGTCGGTCGACCCCTGGAACACCGTCGTCTTTGGGATCCACGCGCAGCGCGGCAAGGAGAGCATCCTGCTGAACCTGCGCAGTGAACAAGGGCAGGAGGCGCTGACCCGGCTGATCGCCGAAGCCGATGTCATCACCATGAACGGCACCGACCAGCAGCGGGATCATCTGGGACTGTCGCCGGAACGGCTGGAACAGATCAATCCGCGTCTGATCCTGGTGCAGCTCGATGCCTTCGGCGGCCCGATGCGCGGGCCGAAGTCCGACCATCTCGGCTATGACGATCTGGCGCAGGCCGCAACCGGGGTGATGCTGCGCTTTGGCGGCGGCATGGAAACGCCCGAAGAACACGCCCATTTCGGCACCATCGACGTGCTGACCGGCTTCTGCGCCTGCGTGGCCCTGGGCGGTGCCCTGCTGCGGCTGAACGAAACCGGCAAGGGCGGGGTGGCGCGTGCCTCGCTGGCGGCGGCCGGCAACCTGATCCAGGCGCAGTTCATGTATGACCATGAGGGCAGGGCGCCCTTTGACGAGCCCTCGGGCCGCGCGGCGCTGGGTTGGGGGGCGTTCTACCACTGCTATCAGGCGGCGGACTGCTGGTTCTTCTTCGCCGCCCCCACCGAACGGACTGCCACCCTGGCGCGGGTCCCGGAACTGGCGGATCTGGCAGAGCTGCCGGAGGACCAGCTGCACGCGGCGCTGTCTGAACGCTTCAGGTCGCAGCCGCTGCCGCATTGGCGCGCGGCCTTTGCCGGTACCTCGGCAACGGCAGTGCCGCTGTCCTCGCTGCATGACACCCGCGACGCGGCGCTGCAGCTGGAAACCGCCGGCAATATCGATCTGACGCAGGCAACCTTCCGGGTGATCCGCCACGACCGGCACCCGATGGGGCGATGGTGCGATCTGGTGGCGCCCAACGCGGTGCGCCCGCAGGCCGGGCGGATCACCATCCCCGGGTCCGCGCCCAAATACGGTGCCCATACCCGGGCGATCCTGGCACGGCTTGGCTACTCTGCCGGCGAAACGGAAGCGATGATCGCCAGTGGCGCAGCCGGGGAGCGCTGGTCTGAGAAATACCTGCCGGAGTGATCCGGGCACCGGCACGCAGTACAAGCAAAAGGCAAGGCGCCCCGGAAATGCCGGGACGCCCTTTCACCTGTCCGGTCCGGCGGCTTAGGCTGCCAGGTCGAAGCGGTCGGCGTTCATCACCTTGACCCAGGCCGCCACGAAGTCGCGCACAAAGGCGGCTTCGTTGTCCGACTGCGCATAGACTTCCGCCAGCGCCCGCAGTTGCGAGTTCGAGCCGAACACAAGGTCCGCGCGGGTGCCGGTCCACTTCACCGCCCCGCTGGCCCGGTCGCGGCCCTCATAGGTGCCGTCGGCTGCCGGTTTCCACTCCACACCCATATCCAGGATATTGGTGAAGAAATCGGTGCTCAGCACGCCAACACGGTCCGTGAACACCCCGTGCTTGGACCCGCCGTGATTGGCGCCCAGCACCCGCAGGCCGCCGACCAGTGCGGTCATCTCCGGCGCGCCCAGGGTCAACAGCTGCGCACGGTCCACCAGCATCTTTTCGGCGGGCACGCTGTATTCGGTCTTCAGGTAATTGCGGAACCCGTCGGCCTCCGGCTCCAGCACCGCAAAGCCCTCGATGTCGGTCTGCTCCTGGCTGGCGTCGGTGCGGCCGGGGGTGAAAGGCACCTCAACCGGGTGGCCTGCCGCCTTGGCGGCTTCCTCAACCGCGGCGCCGCCGGCCAGAACGATCAGGTCCGCCATCGACACTTTCTTGCCGCCGGACGCCTTGGCGTTGAACTCGCCCTGGATTTGCTCCAGCGCCGACAGCACTTTGGCCAGCTTCCCGGGCTCGTTCACCTCCCAGTCCTTCTGCGGCGCCAGCCGGATACGGCCGCCATTGGCGCCGCCGCGCATGTCCGAGCCGCGGAAGGTTGCAGCCGAAGCCCAGGCGGTGGAGACCAGTTCTGAAACCGAAAGCCCGGTATCAAGGATCGCCGCTTTCAGCTGCGGGATATCCTGCGCGTCCACCAGCGCGTGATCCACCGCCGGCACCGGATCCTGCCAGATCAGGTCTTCCGCAGGCACGTCCGCCCCCAGATAGCGCGACTTCGGCCCCATGTCGCGATGGCACAGTTTGAACCAGGCGCGGGCGAAGGCATCGGCGAATTTCTCCGGATTGGCATGGAAATCGCGCGAGATCTTCTCATAGACCGGGTCCATCCGCAGCGACATGTCGGCGGTTGTCATCATCGGCGGGTGCGTCTTGCCGGGATCGTGGGCATCCACCACCATGTGCTCCGGCCTGACGTCCTGCGCCTGCCATTGGTTGGCGCCGGCCGGGCTTTTGACCAGTTTCCACTCATAGCCGAACAGCACGTCGAAATAACCCATGTCCCAGGTGGTCGGGTTCGGCTTCCAGGCCCCTTCAATGCCCGATGTGGTGGTGTCGCCGCCTTTGCCGGCGCCATGCGCATTGATCCAGCCAAAGCCCATCAGCTCCATCTCGCCTGCTTCCGGTTCTGCACCCACCAGGTCCGGATTGCCTGCGCCATGCGCTTTGCCGAAGGTGTGGCCGCCCGCCACCAGCGCCACGGTTTCCTCGTCATTCATGCCCATGCGCGCAAAGGTGTCGCGCACGTCCAGGCCCGAGGCAACCGGATCCGGGTTGCCGTCGGGGCCTTCCGGGTTCACGTAGATCAGGCCCATCTGCACCGCGGCCAGCGGATTATCCAGTTCCCGGTCGCCGGAATAGCGGCTGTTGGGCTGGTCGCTTGTGGCCAGCCACTCGGTTTCGGCCCCCCAATACACGTCCTCCTCGGGCTCCCAGACGTCCTCACGGCCGCCGCCAAAGCCGAACACAGGGCCGCCCATCGATTCGATGGCGCAGTTGCCTGCCAGGATCATCAGATCGGCCCAGGAAATCTTGTTGCCGTACTTTTGCTTCACCGGCCACAGCAGGCGGCGCGCCTTGTCCAGGTTGCCGTTATCCGGCCAGGAGTTCAGCGGCGCGAAGCGCTGATTGCCGGTGCCGCCGCCGCCGCGCCCGTCGGCGGTGCGGTAGGTGCCTGCGCTATGCCAGGCCATGCGGATGAACAGCCCGCCGTAGTGGCCGTAGTCCGCAGGCCACCAGTCCTGGCTGTCGGTCATCAGCGCGAACAGGTCCTTCTTCACCGCTTCCAGGTCGAGCTTCTTGAATTCTTCGCGGTAATTGAAATCCGCCCCCATCGGGTTCGACTTGGGCGAATGCTGATGCAGGATCTTCAGGTTCAGCTGGTTCGGCCACCAATCCTGGTTCGAGGTGCCGCCGCCGCTGGCGTTCAGCGCCGCGCCGTGCATAACCGGGCATTTTCCTGCGGGGGTATTTCCGTCCATTATCTTCTCCGATCGTGGCTTCAAACAGTTGAACTGCGATGTGGCGGAAGGGCCTGGAAACCAGTCCGGCAGCCTGCGCGCCGCCTGAAAATGCAAGCGGGGCAGAACTGCGCCTTCCGGGTCTCCCTGTCTTCCTCGGAATGAGGCTAGCAGGGAAAATCCATTGGGATAAGTTGCATTTATTCATCACAGTGATAATGAAATCCTATGATAAACGTGACCCTCCGCCAGATGCGCTATTTCGAGGCGCTGGCCCTGCACCGCCATTTCGGCCGGGCAGCAGATGCCTGCGCCGTTTCTCAGCCGGCTTTGTCTGTTCAGATCAAGGAGTTGGAGGAGGAGCTGGGGGTGCAGCTGGTGGAGCGCGCTGCGCGCCAGGTCCGGCTCACCAGTTTTGGAGAGGATCTCGCCCTGCGGGTGCGCGGCATCCTGCGCTCGGTGGATGAGCTGGGCGAACTGGCGCGCGCGTCGCGCGACGGCCTGGCGGGACGGCTGCGGATCGGGGTGATTCCCACAATTGCGCCATACCTGCTGCCCTCCATCGTCGGGAACCTGACCCGGCAGTACCCGGAGGCGGACGTCCGTGTGCGTGAAACCGTGACCCCCAAGCTGCTGGAAGAGCTGGGCGAGGGGCGGCTGGATACGGCCATTGTGGCGCTGCCTGTCTCAGAGCCTTCTTATGAGGAGGTGGCGCTGTTCTCCGAGGACTTTGTTCTGGTGCGCCCCGGCGCGGATGCGGGCACCCCGGTGCCCGGCCCCGAGGGTCTGCGCGAGATGCGCCTGCTGCTGCTGGAGGAGGGGCATTGCTTCCGGGATCAGGCGCTGTCCTTTTGCAATATGCAATCCGCCGCTCCGCGGGAACTGCTGGATGGCAGTTCCCTGTCCACCCTGGTGCAGATGGTCAGCGCCGGAATCGGGGTGACGCTGATTCCCGAAATGGCCGTTCCGGTGGAGACCCGGTCCGCGGTGGTTTCGGTGGCCCGCTTCCGCGATCCGCAGCCGTCGCGCACCATCGGCATGATTTGGCGCCGCAGCAACCCGCTTGCACGGCAGCTGATGCAGGTCGCCGACGTGGTCCGGCAGGCCGCAGACAGCTTGCGTTCCACCTATGAAACAATGCGCTGACGCCCAGTCCCGCACCGGAGGAGCGGATGCGCCCGGCAGCGGACCATTCTGGATTGAGTGCCCTTGCGTCAACTTCAACTGCTTGAGGATTGGTGCGTAAAGGGCACGCTCACAGCCATTTTATCCGCTTCATTGTTTCCTGCCGCCCGCCGCTTTGTTAACGTTTCGTTAATAATTATAAATTGAAGCAGGCATACAGGCAGATGAAAACGGGCTTTCGTGGCACGTTTGTTGTTTCCTGGTCGCAAACCGAGATTGACGGCCTCCCGGCCGCACCGGTGGACGCTCTGGATGTGGGGGCGGCTTGGTCCTGGCATGGCGATGCTGTGCGGGTGGACGGGCCGGCGGGGCTTTTGCGGCTGGATATGGCAAACGGCGAGGCAGAGTTGCGGCGCCGGGCTGCGCGGTCGGTGCGCAGGCTGGTGGGGGCTGCGGTGCAGAACCGCACCGACGTGGACGCGGTGGAAGTCGATGAGCCGCTGATGGACAGCAGCTTTGTCGTGACCAACGGCGTGCAAAGCTACACCGTCACCCTGATCGAGGTCGGCCCGGACCAGCGTCCGCTGCTGATGTTCGTGGACGAATTGCCGCCGCGCGGCACCGACCTGTGGGTTGTGCATCATTCTCTGGGCACCATTTGCGCCGAACGGCCTCAGGGAGAAAGCGGGGTGATCTGCTTCACGCCTGGCACGGTCATCGCGACGCCAAGCGGCCCGAAACGGGTCGAGCAGCTGCGCGAAGGCGAAAAGGTCCAGACCCGTGACAACGGCGCCCAGGAGATCCTCTGGATCGGCTCCCGCCGGATCAGCGGCGCGCGGCTCTTTGTCATGCCGCGGCTTCGGCCGATCCGCATTCACGCCGGCGCGCTGGGCATAGACCGGCCGGAACAGGAGCTTCTGGTCTCGCCGGATCATCGTATGCTGTTGCGCGGCGACCGGGTGCGGGCGCTGTTCAACACGCCTGAAGTGCTGGTGGCAGCAAGCGATCTGGTCAATGGCGGCACCATCCAGCCGGACGCCTCGGTGCGTGAGGTCACCTATATTCACCTCATGCTGGCCGATCACCAGGTGCTCTGGGCCAACGGGGTGGAGACCGAGAGCTTCCACCCGTCCAATGCGTCGCTCACCGCGCTCAGTGATTCAGACCGGGCGCGCCTGTTCCGCCTGCAGCCGCAGCTGGAGCGCAACCCGCTGTCATACGGCGCCTATGCCCGCCGCAATCTGAGCGCATCGGAAGCCGCGATTCTGGGGCATGAAGCAGCCTGAGGGCTTTACGCATCAGGGCCGGGGCGCTATCCGGGGCGCGGATCCGGCTGCCGTCTGCAGATTTCCAGGCAAATTGGCAGTCGCCGTGTTGACTCTGCCCCGTCCCCCTATATAAGCGCGGCTTCATTGGTGTTGGTGGCCCCCGCAAGGGGATCCCTGTCATGCCGCAAGGCAAGAGGACAACGCCCTTCGAAACCATAAACGAAGGAGATCAGCCGTGACCAAACGCACGTCTGCCAAGTACAAAATCGACCGCCGCATGGGCGAAAACATCTGGGGCCGCCCGAAGTCCCCGGTCAACCGCCGCGACTACGGCCCGGGCCAGCACGGCCAGCGCCGCAAGGGCAAGCTGTCCGACTTCGGCATCCAGCTGCGCGCCAAGCAGAAGCTCAAGGGCTACTACGGCGACCTGACCGAAAAGCAGTTCCGCCGCATCTACGGCGAAGCCGAGCGCGTCAAGGGCGACACCGGTGAAAACCTGATCGGCCTGCTCGAGCGCCGCCTGGACGCCGTCGTCTACCGCGCCAAGTTCGTGCCGACCGTCTTTGCGGCCCGCCAGTTCGTCAACCACGGCCACGTCCTGGTGAACGGCAAGCGCGTCAACATCCCCTCCTACCGCGTCAAAGAAGGCGACGTGATCGAGGTCCGCGACAAGTCCAAGCAGATGGTTGCCGTTCTGGAAGCCGTTCAGCTGGCAGAGCGCGATGTGCCGGATTACATCGAAGCCGACCACTCCAAGATGACCGCAACCTTCGTGCGCACCCCGTCGCTGGGCGACGTGCCGTACCCGGTTGTGATGGAACCGAACCTGGTCGTCGAATTCTACGCCAAGAACTAAGCCTGCTGCCCCCGGGGCAACTGGCGGAAGGGCTGTCCATTGGGCAGCCCTTTTCCTTTGGCGTATCCCCGTGCCGGGGCAGGCGGTGCAAAAGCTGTGGTCCGGCAGGGCCATTGGTACTATCCTGATCCAAAACGACAGGGAGTGACCAATGAAGATCTTGATGAAAGCAGCGGCCGCCGCCGCGCTCACGGTTCTGGCGGCGGCAGCCGGTGCCGCGCCGCTGAAACTCACACCTGCAAATCCGCAGCCCTCCGGCCTCAAGCCCGGCCTGGCGGTGGTCTACGCCTATCCGCAGGACGTGAAGTCTCTGGCGGAAGCCTCCTCGGCGCTGAAAATCGGCAGCGAGCCGGGCCGTCCGATTGCCGGCCTGGACAACCGCGATACCGAGGAGGGGCAGAACACGCTGACCGCCAAGCGGCCGATGCATGTGGCGGCGCGCATCACCGGCTATGTGAAACTGGACACGCCGGGCATCCACAACATCGATTTTCTGACCAACGACGGCCTGCTGGCCAAGATCGGCGGCCAGGTGGTGGGGGAATTTGACGGCCGCCAGTCCTGCGACAGCACCATCGTGACCCAGGTCGAGGTGCCTTCGGCCGGCTGGTACCCGGTCGATATCCTTTATTTCCAGCGCCTTGGCACCGCCTGCCTGCATATGCGCATGGGGCCGGACGGCAAGCGCCCGAAATGGATGAAAAACAGCGCCTTCGGGCACTGACAGCCGTAACCGCAGGGCAGGGGGCCGCCCCCTGCCTTTGCCCTCACAGGGGCAGCGGCCGCCCTTCGGCGATGGCCTCCATTGCGAAGTAAGAGGTCACGCTGTCCAGCTCGACGCCTGAAATCAGCCGCTGATAGACCCTGTCGTAGCTGGCCATGTCCTCGGTCACCACTTTCAGCTGATAGTCGTAGTCGCCGCCGATGCGGTGGAAATCCACCACCTCGGGAATGGTCAGCACATGGCGGCGGAATTTCTGTAGCCAGTCCGCCGAATGATGCCGGGTCCGCAGCAGCACGAACACCACCAGATCCAGCCCCAGCTGCTTGCGGTCCAGCCGCGCTGTGGAGCCCTTCAGCAGCCCGCTGTCGTTCAGCGCTTTCAGCCGCCGCCAGCAGGCGTTCTGCGACAGTCCCACCTGGTCCGCCAGCTCCCGCTGCGACAGGCTGGCGTCCCTTTGCAGAGCGCGCAGAATGGCGCGGTCAATCTTGTCTGCATTTTTGCTCATTGGACGATCATATGACACAAAAATTTAGGAATCCACTCAGTAAATGATTAAGTTTCTGCGCCAAGAGCCGTTCATTATGCTTCCACAGAATTCGGAGACGCGACATGACCCTGGCAGCATTCAAACAAACAATCCGGCAAGCGGCACAGGACGGAACCCTGGGCCGCAGCGTGATCGGCGACGGGGTGATGATCCCCGGCCTCGATGGCGAGGTGCCGCTGGTCTATGCCGACTACGTCGCCTCCGGCCGGGCGCTGCGCCAGGTGGAGGACTTCGTGGCAGGCCAGGTGCTGCCCTTCTACGCCAATTCCCATACCGAGGCCTCCTACTGCGGCATGCAGATGACCCGCCTGCGCCGCGAGGCGCGCAGCGAGATCGCCCGCATCACCGGCGCCACGGCGGAGGATGCGGTGATCTTCACCGGATCGGGCGCTACCGCGGGCCTCAACCGGCTGGTCAGCCTGTTCGGTGTCAATGAGGCTGTCCGTCCGGTTGTCTTTATCGGTCCCTATGAGCATCACTCCAACATCCTGCCTTGGCGCGAGAGCAAGGCGGAAGTGGTGGAGATCCCCGAAGCGGAGGAGGGCGGCCCGGACCTGGCGGCGCTGGAAATGGCGCTCCAGCAGCATGCGGACAGCGATCTGAAAATCGGCAGCTTCTCAGCCGCCTCCAATGTGACCGGCATCGTGACCGGTCCCGACCCGGTCAGCCGCCTGCTTCGCGAATATGGTGCGCTGGCCGTCTGGGACTATGCCGGCGGCGGCCCCTATCTGCCGGTCGACATGGGCGGCAACGGGGCTGCGCGCAAGGACGCCGTTGTGGTATCCCCTCACAAGTTCCCGGGCGGTCCCGGCGCTTCCGGCGTGCTGATCGTCAACACCGCCGCCGTGCGCCGCCGCTGCCCCTCCTGGCCCGGCGGCGGCACCGTCAGCTTTGTCTCCCCCTGGCGGCATGAATACAGCTGCGACCTCGCCGCCCGCGAAGAGGCCGGCACCCCCAACGTGATCGGCGACATCCGCGCCGCCCTGGCGTTTCTGGTCAAGGAGGCGGTGGACCAGACGCAAATCGAGGTCCGCGAGGCGAAGTTCGCGCAGATGGCCTGGGACGGCTGGTCCGCCAACCCGCGGCTGCGCATACTTGGCCACCGCACGGCGCACCGGCTGCCGATCTTCTCCTTCCTGGTCTCCGACGGCACGGGCAACCCAGTGCATCAGCAGCTGTTCACCCGCATGCTGAGCGACGTTTACGGCATCCAGGCCCGCGGCGGCTGCGCCTGCGCCGGACCCTACGCGCACCGCCTGCTGGGCATCAGCCGGCCGGAATCGGAAACCCTGTTTGCGGACCTGCAGGCCGGCGAGGAAATGAAGAAGCCGGGCTGGGTGCGGCTCAATTTCTCCTACCTGATGGAGGAGGAGACCGCGCAATACATCATCGATTGCGTCAATGAGCTGTCGGTGAAGGCGGAGGAGATTGCGGCGCGGTATGACGCCGACCCCGTGACTGCGCGGTTCAAGGCTCAGGCGGCCTGAACTCAGTCTGAAAGGGTGCTTTCCCGCGCCGGGGAAGCACCTCACATGCTTGTGATATGTAGGCACCGGCCCCTGCCATTAAAAGGGGGAAAGTCTATTCCAAATCCCCGCGACGGCGCTGGCATTGGTGTGGCAGGCTTGAACCAGTAGTTAATTGGTTGGAGCAAAGTTATGGGCCTCAAGCTTTCTGCCCCTGTTGGTGACAAGAAACGCATCACCAAACCGGACCCCAAGACCGGCGAAAGCAAATTCAAACCGGTCAAGAACGCCCCCGCGGATGTCGAACTGGTCCGCCTGATGCTCAAGGCAAACGGCTATTCCGTCGAGATCAGCACCAAATGCGATGCCGGACTGATCAGCACCATCCGCGATTTCCAGAAAAAGAAGCTGGGGTTCAGGAAACCCGACGGTATTGTCGACCCGGGTATGCGGACCTGGAACGCAGGCCTGCCCAAGCTGGCCGCCCAGGTGTCCGCCGACGCCAAGATCGAACGGGTCGAAGTCGTTGAGAACGGCAAGACAAAACTGATCACCGTGGCCGAATTCGAATCCGGGCAGGAGGAGCTGCGGCGCAAGCTCCTGGCCAAGGCCGAAATGATGTACGGCCAGGCCGAAGCCTGGGTGGATTTCTGCAATGACGTTGAAAAGACCCGTCAGGGCAACGAGACCTTTATGAATGCGCTGACGGAATTCGCCGTCAGCATGGTCAACGACAAGACCGACCCGCCCTGGACCGCGATCCTGAACGCGCGCTCCGAGGCGAGCCTGTTGAAGACCCTGACCAGCAAGAAGAAGCCGGACTGGAAAAAGGTCTACAAGCAGGACGTCAAGGCGACCAAGGCCTATAACAAGGGCGGCAAGGCCTTCAAGAAATTCATCGACCAGCGCATCAGCACCGCCGGCGCCATCATCTGGAAGCTGGAAGTGGTGCGCGAGGTCTCCTTTGCCGTGGTCGAAACCTATATGACCGCACGTTTGGTGGCGACCAAGGGCATGTCGCCCGCGAAGGCCCACGCCATCGCCGCCGCCAGCACCGAGGCGCTGAAATCGAGTGCCGGCCAGCTGGGCGAGCATCTGGCCGGCAATGAGGTGAAATGGGATGACGCGGCCAAGAAAGTGTTCATCGACAGCTTTATCGCCGGGCTGGCAGGGGCTGCTGGCGGCAAGCTGACGTCCAAACTGTCCGCAGGGCTTGCCGACGATCTGGCCAAGGCCGCGGCTTCCAAGCTGTCGCGCGAGATGCCGAAGAAGGCGGTCAAGGTCTTCTTCGAGAAGTTCCTGAAGTCCAAGGCCGGGGAGGCCATGGTGACCGAGGCGCTGAAGGAGACCATTGGCCTGGCAAAGCCGCTGATCGAAAAAGGCCGCCCGCCCAATTCCAAGGAAATCAAGGAATCCGTTGCCAAGATCCTGACCGCAGGCATCATGTCTGCCGGCGCAGGCAAGGCGCTGGAGAAATTCTCCTCCGGTTTCACTTCCGGCGCGGAGAGTTTCCTCAAGACCAAGCTGGCGCCAGCCGCGATGGAAGGCGCGGTCAAGAAGGACCTGATCGCCAAATACGGCACCAAGGCCACCGAGGATTTCATCAAGCTGCACGGCGATGCGGTCTATGGCGAGATCGCCAAGCAGATATCCGGCAAGACGCTCAGCAAATACGCGGGCGAGGCGCTGAACGGCGCCGACGGCTCGCAATCGGCTGCAACGATGCAAAAGCAGGCCAATGAAGCGATGCGCAAGGATATGGACCTGCGTAAGAAGATCCAGAAGATCATCATGGCCGAGGCTAAGCGCAACATGCCCAAGTCTGCATCCGCGCATTAACGCGGCCCTGCGGCTGGGGCAGGCTGCCGGCGGGGGCGGCAGCATGGGGGAAGCGTCATCTTGGTGCTTCCCCGCCAGCGATTGGGCCGTTATGACGGGTTGGAATTAAGGAGCCCGTATTATGACCCAACTCACACCGCAGCCCGGTATCATGGACATCGCTCTGTATCAGGGCGGGGCTGCCCATGTGAAAGGGGTGAGCAATGTTGTGAAGCTCTCCTCGAACGAGAACCCTTTCGGCCCCAGCCCGCGCGCCGTGCAGGCGATGCAGGAGGCGGCGGCCAATATGCACCGCTATCCCAGCTCGGACCACGGCGCTTTGCGGCAGGCGATCGGCGAGGTGCACGGACTCGAGCCGGAGCAGATCATCTGCGGCGCTGGCAGCGATGAGATCATCGCCTTCCTGTGCCAGGCCTATGCCGGCCCGGGCGACGAGGTGCTTTACACCGAACACGGTTTTGCCATGTACCGCATCAGCGCGCTGGCTGCCGGCGCCACCCCGGTGGAGGTGAAGGAGCGCGAGCGGGTCACCGATGTGGATGCGCTGCTGGCGGGCTGCACCGCCCGGACCAGGCTGGTGTTCATCGCCAACCCCAACAACCCCACCGGCACCATGATCAGCGAGGCCGAGGTGGCCCGCCTGGCCGATGGCTTGCCCGATGGTGCGCTGCTGGTGCTGGACGGCGCCTATGCGGAATACGTTGAGGGGTTTGATGCCGGTGCCGCGTTGATCCGGTCCCGCGATAACGTCTTCATGACCCGCACCTTCTCAAAGATCTACGGGCTGGGCGGCGCCCGGATCGGCTGGGGCTACGGCCCTAAGGAGATCATCAATGTGCTGAACCGGGTGCGCGGGCCGTTCAACGTCTCCAGCACCGCGCTGGCGGGGGCGGAGGCCTCGGTGCGGGATACGGACTATGTCGATCACTGCCGCGCCGAAAACGCCAAATGGCGCGCCTGGCTGGCCAATGCGCTGGCGGAACTCGGCGTGCCTTCGGATGTCTCCAGCACCAACTTCATCCTGGCCCGCTTCACCAGCCGGGCAGAAGCGGAGGCCTGCGACCTGTACCTGCAGGCGCAGGGGCTGATCGTGCGCGGGGTGGCGGGCTACAACCTGCCCACCGCACTGCGCATCACCATCGGCGACGAAGACTCCTGCCGCCGGGTGGCCGCAGCGGTGAAGGCCTTCAAAGAGGGCCAGGCATGAGCGGGCAAGTCTACGGCCGCGTCGCGCTGATCGGCCTGGGCCTGATCGCGTCCTCGATGTTCTGGGCGATGAAACGCGCCGGGCTGGCAGGCGAGGTCACCGGCTACGCCCGCAGCGCGGAAACCCGCGCCACCGCCCGCCGCATCGGGTTGTGCGACCGTGTCTGCGACAGCGCGCGCGAGGCGGTGCAGGACGCCGACCTGGTGGTGCTCTGCGTCCCCGTCGGCGCCATGGGGCCGGTGATGGAGGACATCGCGCCGGTTCTGAAAACCGGCGCCACGGTCTCCGACGTGGGCTCGGTGAAACGCCATGTGATCGAGGCGGTGCAGCCTCATCTTCCCGAGGGTGTGCATTTCGTGCCTGCCCACCCGCTGGCGGGCACCGAGCATTCCGGCCCCGAATCCGGCTTCGCCGAACTGTTTGACAACCGCTGGTCGCTGCTGGTGCCGGTCGAGGGCACCGATCCGGAGGCCACCGCCCGCCTGCGTGCGCTGTGGGAGGGGATGGGCGCCAACGTCGATGAGATGGACGCCGATCACCACGATCTGGTGCTGGCTGTCACCTCGCACACGCCGCACCTGATCGCCTACACTATGGTGGGTGTCGCCGACGACCTGCGCCGGGTGACCGACAGCGAGGTGATCAAGTACTCCGCCGCCGGTTTCCGCGACTTCACCCGCATCGCCGCCTCGGACCCCACCATGTGGCGCGATGTGTTCCTGACCAACAAGGACGCCACCCTGGAAATCCTCGGCCGCTTCACCGAGGAGCTCTTTGCCCTGCAGCGCGCCATCCGCACCGGCGACGGCGCGCATCTGCACGATTACTTCACCCGCACCCGTGCCATCCGGCGCAGCATCATCGAGGCGGGTCAGGATACCGATGCGCCGGATTTCGGCCGGGGGCAGAAGAAGTGAGCCGCGCGGGCGTTCTGCTGCTGGCCGCCATTGTTGGCAGCGCAGCTGCGGCTTCGGCCCTGGAAACCGCGCCGGAAGCGCCCCTGCACGCGGCGGCAGAGGCGGGGAGCGGGGCCGTTTGGGCGCCCGCATCCGGCATGCGGCCGGAAACCCGGCCCCAATCGGAGCAGCGTCTGGCAGCAGCAGCCCGGCCCGCGGACCTGCCGCTGCTGGCACCTGGCGAGTCCCTGCTGCCGTCGGGACGGCCCGACAGCCTTGCCGAACAGGTGCTGTTCAAACGCCGCCAGCTGCGCAAGGGCTCGGTCTGCGGCGACATCGGCATTCAGGGCGACAATGTCGGCCATGTTTCGGGCACGCTGCCCGGCTGCGGCGCCAAGGATGCGGTGCGGGTGCGCGAGATTGCCGGGGTGCGGCTCAGCCAGGCCTCCCTGATGACCTGCAACACCGCCCGCGCGCTCAAGACCTGGATCCGCCGCGAGGTCGAGACCGCTTTCGGGCGCCGCAACAAGGTGGTGTCCCTGCGCGTCGCGGCCCATTACACCTGCCGCACCCGCAACAACCGCCCCGGCGCCAGGATTTCGGAGCACGGCAAGGCGCGGGCCATCGACATCTCCGGCTTTACGCTCGCCAGCGGCGAGACCGTGTCGGTGCTGCGCGGCTGGCAGAACCGCAAGACCCGCAAAAAGCTGAAAAAGATCTGGCGCGCCGCCTGCGGCCCCTTCGGCACCGTGCTGGGACCGGAGTCCGACCGTTATCACAAGGACCACTTCCACCTCGACGTGGCCCGGCACCGCGGCGGCACCTATTGCCGCTGACGGCTGGCTCCCGCGCCTGAAAATGCCCTGACGGGCATATTACAGCCTTGGGCCGGGCGCGCTCCGCGCGCGGGGTTATTGCTGACAAGCGCTTCAGCGCAGGTCTTCGCTGAAGCGCGTTAAGTGTACTGGGGTTTGCCTGCAAAGGGTGAACGGCGCGCGCTGCACGGCCCTTGACAGGCGGGTTCCCCGGTCAGCGGATGATCAGCCGCGGCGCGTGGCCCAGCGGCAGCGGGCCGAGCGTGACATAGCCATCCGCAAAGCCCAGCGTGATATCGAGGTTGTTCGGGTTGCCGCTGGCCTCTGCCAGCAGCCCCAGCACCCGCTCCACCGTGCCGCGCAGGGAGGGCGGCAGCGCGCCGCTGCGCTCCGCCATAAGCACCAGGCCGCGCCAGTTCTCCGCCTGCAGCGCGATCTCGCCTGCCGGCAGGCCGGCTTCGTCCACCGTCAGCTTGCCCGCGGCCTTGAGCCTCAGATCCCCCCACCGGGCATCGGCCAGCTTCAGGTCGATCCGGCGCGGCTGCGGCCGCTTCTGTTCCAGCGCGGACCGGTCCCAGGGCGCGTCGAAGGCAACCGCCATCTCCAGCATCAGCGTGTCGAACCGTTCCGGCAGCGGCGCGCTGGCCGCCAGTAGCCGCCGCCAGGCGGCGCGCGGCGCGAATTCCCTTGCTCCGGCGCTGATCCGGTAGGTCTCGGGGGCCTCCGTTTGCTCCATGCGCAGGTCCAGCGCGGCACCGCTCAGCACCGCTTCTCCGTCCTTCGCGATCTGCCAGCGGTCCGCAACCAGTGCCATCTGCTGCAGCTCCAGCGCAGTTCCCGGCTTCAGGTGCAGGCTGGCCTGCAGCCCCTCTGTAGCGATCACCGCCGTCCGGTCGAAGTAGGAGAGCCTTTGCGGCGCGGCGGGGAAGTGAAGCTCCAGCTTCCCGGGCCAGGCGGCGGGGCTCGACAGCTCCAGCCAGTCCGCTCGCCAGGCGGTGCCGGTGCGGGGATCGGCCAAGGCAGGGCGGCTGATCCGCGTCAGGTGCCGCAGCGGATACCCCTGCGTTTCCAGCGCCGCGTACTCCGCCTGCCAGCCCCGGCTTTCCTGCGCCTCGAACCAGGCGGCGATGCCGTTCTTCAGACCCCAGGCCGCCGCCGCCCAGTAAAGGCTCCACACCAGGAGGGCGGCAATCAGCAGTTTTGCCAGGCGCATCGGATAGCCTCTTTTGTCCGGATCAGGATTGCTGTTTATAGGGAGGGCACGGAAAGGGCCAGATGACATGACCATGTGGGTATTCGGATACGGATCGCTTCTTTGGAACCCGGGCTTCCCGGTGGCCCGGCGCGAGGTGGCGGTGCTGCACGGCTATGCGCGCTCTTTCTGCATGTCCTCGATCCACCACCGCGGCAGCGAGGACAAGCCCGGCCTGGTGCTGGCGCTGGACGAAACGGACGGCGCCCATTGCAAAGGCATCGCGCTGGCGGTTGAAGCCGGCCACGAGGAGCAGACCCTCGCAGACCTGCGCGAGCGCGAGCTGATCTCCTCGGCCTACCTGGAGCGGGACCTGGCGGTGGAGCTGGGTGACGGTTCCAGCGTCACCGCCGTCACCTATGTGATCGATCCGAACCATGTGCAGTATTGCGGTGGTCTCAGCCTCGAGGAACAGGCCCAGATCATCGCCCGTGCGGTGGGCGGGCGCGGTCCCAACACCGAATACCTCTACAACACCGCCGAGCATCTCGCCGAGATCGGCCTGCACGACCGCGATCTCGACTGGCTGGCGGGAAGGGTGCGGGAAATCACCGCATAAAGCCTTGGCGCTTCTGACACTTTGCTTATAGGCTGCGAACGCAATACGAGCAGTCAAAAGTGTCAGGAGCCAAGCAATATGGCGCAGCCAGACCGCAAGACCCGGCCGCAGTTCTCCCAGCCGGTGCGGCAGATCATCATGATGCTGATCGCGCTGGGGCTTTCGGGCTTCGGCGCCTTCGTGGCGCTGCCGCGGGTGCTGCCGGTGTTTGAGGCCAACCCCTGGCTCAACGGCTTCATCGTACTGGTCTTCGTCATCGGTGTCCTGGCCTGTTTCTGGCAGGTGGTGCAGCTCATCGGCTCGGTGCGCTGGATCGAGCGCTTTGCCGCGGGCGACAATCAGGAGCACCGCCGCCCGCCCTCGATGCTGGCGCCGCTGGCCTCGCTTCTCGGCACGCGCAGCGCGCGCATGCAGCTGGGCTCGGCTTCGACCCGCTCGATCCTGGACTCGGTTGCCAGCCGCATCGACGAGGACCGGGAAATCACCCGCTACATTGTCAATCTGCTGATCTTCCTGGGCCTTCTGGGCACCTTCTATGGTCTCGCCACCACCGTTCCCGCCGTCGTCGACACCATCCGCAGCCTGGCCCCGCAGGAGGGCGAGGAGGGCCTGTCGGTCTTCAACCGCCTGATGACGGGGCTGGAGGCGCAGCTGGGCGGCATGGGCGTCGCCTTCGCCTCCTCGCTGCTGGGCCTGGCGGGTTCGCTGATCGTCGGCCTGCTGGAACTGTTCGCGGGCCACGGCCAGAACCGGTTCTACCGCGAGCTGGAGGAATGGCTCTCCTCGATCACCCGCGTCAGCTTCTCCTCGGGCGAGGACGGCGCCGGCGACAGCGGCGTGGTTTCCCAGGTGCTCGACACCATGGCCGAGCAGATGGACGCGCTGCAGGCCATGTTCGCCGAAACCTCCGAGGGCCGCGCGGCGGTGGACCGGAAACTGGGCGACCTGGTCGAAACCATCCAGGACATGAACCGCCGCCAGGAGCATACCGGCACCATCACCGCGGCGCTGGACCGGGTCGCGGTGGGGCAGGAGGCGCTGACCGAGATCCTGCGCGCCCAGGGCGAACAGGGCGGCATCGACGCCGAAAGCCGGATGCGGCTGCGCTCGATCGACGTGCAGATGCTGCGCATCCTCGAGGAAATCTCGGCCGGCCGCCAGGAAAGCCTCAGCGAGTTGCGCAAGGACATCGATCTGATGATCAAGGCTTTTGCCCGGCCGCGCGGCCTGTCGCGCGGCGGCCTGCCGGACCGGGACGCGGGGGCGTAAGCGATGGCCCTTTCCCGGCGCACAGGACAGCGGTTCCAGGCCTCGATCTGGCCCGGATTCGTCGATGCGATGACCGGGCTCCTGCTGGTGCTGATGTTCGTGCTGACCATCTTCATGGTGGTGCAGTTCGTGCTGCGCGAGACAATTACCGGCCAGGAAAGCCAGCTGGATGAACTGTCAGCCGAGGTCAGCGCGCTGGCCTCTGCCCTGGGGCTGGAGGAGCGCGAAAACCGGCGCCTGAACGCCCGGCTCGGGGCATTGGCCTCGACCCTGAACACTGCCGAAGAAGACCTGACCCAGGCGCGCAGCCTGATCTCCTCGCTCACGGCTGAGCGTGACCGCCAGGCTGGCGAGCTGGCAGAAGCCGCCAGCCGCATCACCGGTTTCGAGGCGCAAGTGGCCGCCCTGATTGCCAGCCGCGACGCCGCACAGGCGCGGGTTGCCGAGCTGAACACCGACCGTGAAAGCCTGGAAGCCGCCCGCGACGCCCTGCTGAGCGAGCAGGAGGCCCTGAACCTGGCACTAGCGCAGGCCCGCGGCGAGATCGACGCTCAGGCCGAGGCCGCCCGGCTGGCCGCGGCAGAGCGTGAGGCGATGGAGGCGCTGATTGCCAGCCGGGAAGCGGAGGAAGCCGCCAGGTCCGAGGAAATCGCCGGTCTGCAGGAGCAGCTGAGCGCCGAAGAGGCCGCCCGCCTGGTGGAGGCAGCGGCGGCGGAGGCCCTGCGGGCGAAACTGCAGTCGGCGGATGCCGAGCTGACCGCGATGACTCTGGCACTGGAAGCCCAGCGGCAGCAGGCGGAAGACACTCTCACCCTGCTGGCAGCAGCGGAGGCCGCGAAGAAACAGCTGGACGCGCAGCTTTCGGAACTGGAAGCCGCTCGCGCAGGCTCTGATGCGGAAGCCGGCCGGATGGCAGCCGAGCTGGCTGAGGCGAAGGCCGCCCTGGCTGCTGCAGAGACCCAAGCGGAAGACCTGGACGTGCTGCGCCAGCGCCTGCTGGCAGCCGTGACGGCGCAGGAGGCGGCAGAGGCAGCAGCCTCGGAGCGGCTGACCCAGGCGGAAGAGCGCGCGGCCCTTTTGGCGCAGGCGCGGGATGCCCTGTCGCAAGAAAGGGCCGTTTCCGAGGAAGCCCGCCGCGAAACAGCGCTCCTGAACCAGCAAGTGGCCGCTCTGCGCGAGCAGCTGGGGGGGCTGCAGGCGATTCTGGACGACTACCAGGCCCGCGACGCGGCGCAGCAGGTGCAGCTGCAGAACCTGGGGCAGGATCTGAACGCGGCGCTGGCCCGCGCCGCTTCGGAAGAGCGCAAGCGGCGGCTTCTGGAGGAGCAGGAGCGCAAGCGGCTGCAGGCCGAGGCGGAACGGCTTGCCAGCAAGGCGCAGGACCTGGAGCGCTACCGCTCCGAGTTCTTCGGGCGCCTGCGGGATCTCCTTGGCACTCAGGAAGGCGTGCGCATCCAGGGCGACCGGTTTGTGTTTGCCTCCGAAGTTCTGTTCCCGCCGGGCAGCGCCACGCTGTCGCCGGAAGGGCGGGTGGAGATCGCCAAGGTGGTGTCGATCCTGCAAAGCGTGGTGACGGCGATCCCGCCGGAGATCAACTGGATCATCCGGGTGGACGGGCATACCGACAGCACGCCGCTGGGGGCGCACCCGAAATTTGCCGACAACTGGGAGCTCAGCCAGGGGCGGGCGCTGTCAGTGGTGCGCTACATGGTCGAAGCGCTGGGAGTGCCGCCGTCGCGGCTGGCCGCCAACGGGTTCGGGGAATACCAGCCGGTGAACCCGGCGGACACGCCGGAGGCGCGCGCCCAGAACCGGCGGATCGAGCTGAAATTTACCGAGAAGTGAGCCAGACGGACGGCAGGCTGCGGCGGACCCGTTGAGCGGGAGATGACCCCTGCCACGGCCCGCGGGGTGCAACCCGCTTCACTAAAGGAGACAAGCTACTAGTTACACACGGGTTGCTGCCCCACCGGGCAGTAGGGCTGCCTTATAACCTATTGCGATTTACGGGGTTATCAAATCTGAAGCGGCTGACAGGGCCGGCACGGCTTGCGGGCAGGGGCCTCCCGCCCGGCGCCAGGCTGCCCTTAGGGTGCGCCGCGCCCGTTGGGCCGCGCAGCCGCCGGGGCTGACGCCCCGGCGGCTGCGGTCGCTGCGCTACTGAGAGGCCGCGTCCGCCGCGGGCGGGATCACCATGCTGCGGGAGAAACTGTCCACTTCCGCGCCGTTGCGCAGCAGCCGGGCGGTGCCGGTATAGGTTCCCGCCGGCCATTGGCCGCCGCGCAGACGGCGGCCGGCCGCGCGGAACAGCTGCGCCTGGGTCCGCTCCAGCGCCTCGCTGTGCGAGACCACCTCGCCGCCCGGCCCGGTCACTGCCAGCTCCAGCCTGTCGCCCGCCCGGCTGCCGAAGGCATAGGCCCAGAACACCATTGCGGGCGCGTCCGCTGCCAGAGGCGATTGGTCAGCCGCACCCGCCTTGATCGCGCCGAACCCGGGAATGGCAGCGGAAAACCCGGCGCCCAGCAGGCCGCCCGGCTGGTAGGGGGGCGGTTTGGCCCACAGCGTCCGCGCCGGGGCGCCGCCGCAGCTGCCCGGCCTGTCCGGGGCGAAGGGATCCACCACCGCGCCGTCCTTGCGCACAGACAGGTGCAGATGCGGAAACTGGGTCTTGCCGGAAAGCCCAACCTCGCCCAGCACATCGCCGGCCCGGACCTTCTGACCGCTTTCCACCCGGACAGAGCCTTGCTTCATGTGGCAGTACTGGGTTTCCCAGCCGCCGCCGTGGCTCAGCACCACGCCGTTGCCGCATTCCTTGCCGTCGATGGCGGCATCGTTCGCGCCGTCAGCATACTGATCCGGCATTGCGTTGCGGATACCGCGGACAACCCCATCTGCTGCGGCCCGCACGGTAACGCCCGCCTGCATGTCCGACAGGTAGGGCAGGGCAAAATCAGTGCCCTTGTGTCCGTCGTAGCTGAGCGTGCCGCAGGTGAAATCCGTGGCGCCCTTGCCGGGGTCGTGATCGGTGAACTGCTGGATGTGGCAGTCCTCGCCCAGGGTGCAGTCGAGCGGGAACTGCAAACGAAAATCGCCCGCCGCGGCGGGCGCGGCGAGCGATAAAGATGTCAGCAGCGCTGCGAGGCGCATCAGTCCGCGGTCAGCAGCGGCGGCTTGTCGCCGGAGATCCGCGGCTTGCCCGGACCCTCCAGCCGCAGGTCCAGCTTGCCGTCCTTGATGCCGACCTTGACGACGCCGCCCTTGGTCAGCTTGCCGAACAGCAGCTCCTCGGCCAGCGGCTTCTTGATGTGCTCTTGGATCACCCGGCCCAGCGGACGCGCGCCCATGCGGTCGTCGTAGCCCTTGTCGGCCAGCCATTCGGCGGCCTTGCGGGTCAGTTCGATCGACACGTTGCGGTCCATCAGCTGCGCTTCCAGCTGCAGGACGAACTTCTCGACCACCTGGAGGATCACCTCTTTGCCCAGCGGCGCGAAGGAGATCACCGCGTCCAAACGGTTGCGGAACTCCGGCGTGAAGGTGCGCTCGATCGCTGCGGTGTCCTCGCCCTCGCGGCGGTCGCGGCCGAAACCGATCGCGGCCTTTGCCATGTCCGACGCACCGGCATTGGAGGTCATGATCAGGATCACGTTGCGGAAGTTCACGGTGCGGCCGTTGTGGTCGGTCAGCTGGCCGTTGTCCATCACCTGCAGCAGGATGTTGTAGACATCGGGGTGCGCCTTCTCGATCTCATCCAGCAGCAGCACGCAGTGCGGGTGCTGGTCGACACCGTCTGTGAGCAGGCCGCCCTGGTCAAAGCCGACATAGCCCGGAGGCGCGCCGATCAGGCGGGAGACCGCGTGTTTCTCCATGTATTCCGACATGTCGAAGCGCAAGAGCTCCACGCCCAGCTGGTCGGCCAGCTGCTTGGCCACTTCGGTCTTGCCGACGCCGGTGGGGCCCGCAAACAGGTAGTTGCCGATCGGCTTCTCCGGCTCGCGCAGGCCGGCGCGGGCCAGCTTGATGGCGCTCGACAGCGCGGTGATCGCATCGTCCTGGCCGAAGACCACCCGTTTCAGCGATTTCTCCAGGTCCTTCAGCACCTCGGCATCGTCTTTCGAGACGTTCTTGGGCGGAATGCGGGCGATCTTGGCGACCACGGCCTCGATCTCCTTGACGCCGATGGTCTTGCGGCGCTTGCTTTCGATGATCAGATGCTGCGCGGCGCCGGCCTCGTCGATCACGTCGATGGCCTTGTCCGGCAGCTTGCGGTCGTTGATGTAGCGCGCTGACAGCTCCACCGCGGTCTTGATTGCGTCCGAGGTGAATTTGATGCCGTGATGCTCCTCGAAATAGGGCTTCAGGCCTTTCAGGATCTCGATGGAATCCTCCACCGTCGGCTCGTTCACGTCGATTTTCTGGAACCGGCGGGACAGCGCGCGGTCCTTCTCGAAATGCTGGCGGAACTCCTTGTAGGTGGTGGAGCCCATGGTGCGCAGCTTGCCGCCCTGCAGCGCAGGCTTCAGCAGGTTGGAGGCATCCATCGCGCCGCCGGAGGTGGCGCCTGCACCGATCACGGTGTGGATCTCGTCGATGAACAGCACCGCGTCGGGGTGATCCTCCAGTTCGGTGACCACGGCCTTCAGCCGCTCCTCGAAATCGCCGCGGTAGCGGGTGCCCGCCAGCAGCGCGCCCATGTCGAGCGAGTAGATGGTGGTTTCCGACAGGATTTCCGGGGTTTCGCCGGACACGATGCGGCGCGCCAGACCTTCGGCGATGGCGGTCTTGCCGACACCGGGGTCGCCCACCAGCAGCGGGTTGTTCTTGCGGCGGCGGCACAGCACCTGGATGCAGCGCTCGACCTCGTGGTCGCGGCCGATCAGCGGGTCGATGTCGCCGTCGCGGGATTTCGCGTTCAGATCGACGCAGTACTTGGCCAGCGCCGACTCCTTCTTCTCGCCCTCGGGGGCGGCGGTCAGGTTGTCCTCTTCCTGCTCGGTGGCGCCGGTGACCGGGCGGGATTCCCCGTAGGCCGGGTCCTTGGCCACACCGTGGGCGATGAAGTTCACCGCGTCATAGCGGGTCATCTCCTGGTCCTGCAGGAAATAGGCGGCGTCGCTCTCGCGCTCGGCAAAGATGGCGACCAGCACATTCGCCCCTGTTACCTCGGTGCGGCCGGAGCTTTGCACGTGGATCGCGGCGCGCTGGATGACGCGCTGGAAGGCAGCGGTCGGCACCGCCTCCGATCCGTCGATATCGGTCACCAGGTTGGCAAGGTCCTCATCCACGAATTCCACCAGGGAGGATCGCAATTCGCTCAGGTCGACGCTGCAGGCGCGCATCACGCGGGCGGCATCGGGCTCGTCGATCAGGGCCAGAAGCAGATGTTCCAGGGTTGCGAATTCATGACGGCGTTCATTCGCCAGCGCCAGCGCTGCGTGAATGGCCTGTTCCAGGGTGCTCGAGAATGAAGGCACGGGCGTGCTCCTCTGATCTTGGGTTGGCCGGTGGGGCGGTATTAACCAACCCCTCAGTTCAACCATGTGCTTATAAGGTTAGAGTTTGGTTGATAGCGCGCCGGCTTCAAGGTCTTTTCTTCATTTTGGGGTCACAATTATTTTCTCCCTGTTGCGCCCCGATGCCCTTGATTTGCTCAGAAATTGTCTTTGCGCTTGCGGATTTCGGCAAAAACCTCTGCATCTTCAGCATCTTGCATTCCCAGGTGGGCTCTGATGGCTCTGTCGGCGGCCCGCAGGAACGGATTGGTGTCAAGTTCCAATTGCAGGGAGGACGGCACTGTCGGCAGGCCGTTTCCCCGGGCCTCCGCGATATCGCTGATCCGCGACTGCAACGCCGGGTTGCCGGGGTCCACGGTGACCGCAAAGGCACCGTTAGCCTGGGTGTATTCATGCCCGGAGTAAACCATAGTTTGCGGCGGCAGCGCGGCAAGTTGCGACAGGCTGGCCCACATTTGCTGCGGCGTGCCCTCGAACAGCCGCCCGCACCCCAGCGCCATCAGGCTGTCGGCTGTGAACACCGCCTCCGCGCCCGGAATGTAAAAGGCGATGTGGCCGACCGTGTGGCCGGAGACATCCATCACCTGCACCTCTTCGCCCAGCAGGGGGTATGTGCCGCCATCCTCCACGGCCATGTCGAGCGGCGGCAGCCGGCTGGCGTCGGCCGCGGCGCCGATCACCTTGGCGCCATAGGCTTCGCGCAGCTCCGCCACCCCGTCCACATGGTCCCAGTGGTGGTGGGTGAGCAGGATCCGGTCCAGCCCCCAGCCGCGCTCCGACAGGGCGGCCCTGATGGCGCCGGCCTCGGGCGCATCCACCAGCGCGGTTTCCCCGGAGGCCGGATTATGGATCAAAAAGGCATAGTTATCCGACAGGCAGGGCAGGGTGACGATCTCAAGAGGCATGGTCATTCGCCTTTACATTGCTAAACTGCGCCCAGATTGGCCGAAGCAGCAGGCGCCCGCAATGCATCTTGATGTTCAGGATCTCAGGAACTTCTACTACCGCAGCACCCTGGGGCGCGCGGCGCAGGCCTCGATCCGCGGCCGCCTGCTGGAACTGTGGCCGGAGGCGGAGGGGCTGACGGTGGCAGGCTTCGGCTTTGCCGCGCCGCTGCTGCGGCCCTACCTGCCGGAGGCGCGCCGGGTGATGGCGCTGATGCCGGGCCCGCAGGGGGTGATGCAATGGCCTGCCGGGATGCCCAACGTCTCGATCCTGTGCGAGGAGACCAGCTGGCCCATCGACACCGGCCGCGCCGACCGGCTGGTGGTGATGCACGGGCTGGAAACCTCCGAGCGGCCCAGCAAGCTGCTGGAGGAATGCTGGCGGGTGCTGGGGCCGGGCGGCCGGGCGATTTTCATTGTGCCGAACCGGGCGGGACTCTGGGCGCGCTCGGATCTCACGCCGTTCGGGTTCGGGCGGCCCTACACGCTGCGCCAGCTGGAGGGCCAGCTGCGCGACCACCAGTTCGCCATCGAACAGCATACCGCGGCGCTGTACCGGCTGCCCAGCCACAAGCGGTTCTGGCTGAAATCCGGGGCCATGCTGGAAAAGATGGGCCGCAAGCTGCCCGCGATGCTGGCCGGCGGCGTGTTCATGGTCGAGGTCAGCAAGCAGACCTACCCGCAGAAGGGCCACATGACCCGCACCAAGGCCCCGAACCGCATCCGGGTGCTGGAAGGCCTCTCCAACCCGATGCCGGAACCGGTGTGAGGGAAGCCGCGAATGCGGCACCGGATTTCGATTCCCGAAATCGGCCGAAACGGGCCTTCCGGCGGCTCCGGCACCGTTATGTGACGCTTTTTGCCGCAAATGCCGCTTTCCGGAATCGCCAAATCCTGCAGTTCGGCCGCACTTTTTTATAATTCATCTGTGGTCAAAGGGCCGCACTTGCTGCAAGCCTTTGAAAACAAATGAAACATGCTTTTCCCTGTTACCGTTATAGGCAGTTGATAGGTCGCATCCGCTCTGCTAGACCCACGCTGATTTCAACGCCCCGCTGCCAAGGGGGATGTCTCACGCCCCCGGACGCCTCCTGAAGCCAGGTACGCCAACCGGGGCCAAAAACATATCGGAAGGGTGGACGTGTCCGAACCAGCTTCGATTTCTGCAGGCATTGCCGCGCGCTATGCTACGGCGGTGTTCGACATCGCGGAAGAGAACAAGGCGCTCGACAGCCTTGAAACCAGCATCAATGATCTGGCAGCCGCCCTGGCTGACAGCCCAGAGCTCAACAGCCTGATCAACTCGCCGCTCGTGTCGCGCGAAGAGCAGGGCGCCGCAATCACCGCGGTGGCGGACAAGATGGGCATTGATCCCGTCCTGCGCAATACCCTGGCTCTGATGGCCGACAAGCGCCGCCTGTTCGTGGTGCCTGCGCTGATCGAGGCGCTGCGCGCCCGCCTGGCCGATGCCCGCGGCGAAGTGACCGCCGAAGTGGTCTCCGCCAAGGCGCTGACCAAGACCCAGAGCGAGAAACTGGCCAAGACCCTGGCCGAGCGCGTGGGCAAGAAAGTTACCATCAATGCTTCCGTCGATGCCTCCATCATCGGCGGTCTTGTCGTTAAAGTGGGCTCGAAGATGATCGACAGCTCGATCCGCTCCAAGCTCAACTCCCTACAGAATGCAATGAAAGAGGTCGGATAAATGGGTATCCAAGCAGCAGAGATTTCTGCGATCCTGAAAGACCAGATCAAGAATTTTGGTCAAGAAGCCGAAGTGGCAGAAATCGGCCGCGTGCTGTCCGTCGGTGACGGTATTGCCCGCGTCTATGGCCTCGACAACGTTCAGGCCGGCGAGATGGTCGAGTTCCCGGGCGGCATCATGGGCATGGCGCTGAACCTCGAAGCCGACAACGTCGGTATCGTGATCTTCGGCTCCGACCGCGACATTAAAGAAGGCGACACCGTCAAGCGCACCAACTCCATCGTGGACGTTCCGGCCGGCCCCGAGCTGCTGGGCCGCGTTGTCGACGGTCTGGGCAACCCGCTGGACGGCAAGGGCCCGATCAACGCCGCGCAGCGTCAGGTTGCCGACGTCAAGGCGCCGGGCATCATCCCGCGTAAATCGGTGCACGAGCCGATGGCAACCGGCCTGAAATCGGTCGACGCGATGATCCCGATCGGCCGCGGCCAGCGCGAGCTGATCATCGGCGACCGTCAGACCGGCAAGACCGCCGTGGCTCTGGACACCATCCTGAACCAGAAGGTCTACAACGACGCCGCAGGCGACGACGAGTCCAAGAAACTGTACTGCGTCTACGTCGCTGTCGGCCAGAAGCGCTCGACCGTGGCCCAGCTGGTGAAGAAGCTGGAAGAATCCGGCGCAATGGAATACTCGATCGTGGTTGCCGCAACCGCGTCCGACCCGGCACCGCTGCAGTTCCTGGCGCCCTACGCCGCAACCGCGATGGCCGAATATTTCCGTGACAACGGCAAGCACGCGCTGATCATCTATGATGACCTCTCCAAGCAGGCCGTGGCCTACCGCCAGATGTCCCTGCTGCTGCGCCGTCCGCCGGGCCGTGAAGCGTATCCGGGCGACGTTTTCTACCTGCACTCCCGCCTGCTGGAGCGTTCGGCAAAGCTGAACGAGGACTTCGGCGCCGGCTCGCTGACCGCTCTGCCGGTCATCGAAACCCAGGGCGGCGACGTGTCCGCGTTTATTCCGACCAACGTGATCTCGATCACCGACGGCCAGATCTTCCTGGAAACCGAACTGTTCTACCAGGGCATCCGCCCGGCCGTGAACACCGGTCTGTCGGTTTCGCGCGTGGGCTCCTCGGCCCAGACCAACGCGATGAAGACCGTTGCAGGCCCGGTTAAGCTGTCGCTGGCCCAGTACCGCGAGATGGCGGCCTTCGCCCAGTTCGGCTCCGACCTCGACGCCGCCACCCAGCAGCTGCTGAACCGTGGCGCCCGTCTGACCGAGCTGATGAAGCAGCCGCAGTACTCGCCGCTGACCAACGCCGAAATCGTCTGCGTCATCTTCGCCGGCACCAACGGCTACCTCGACAAGGTTGCGCTGAAGGACGTCGGCCGCTGGGAAGCAGGCCTGCTGGCGCATATGCGCGGCAAAGGCAAAGAGACCCTGGACTGGATCACCAACGAAGATCCCAAGATCAAGGGCGAGGCCGCTGACAAACTCAAGGCTGCGATCGACGAATACGCCGCCACCTTCGCATAAGGAGAGAGTCGGGACATGCCTTCTCTCAAGGACCTTAAAAACAGGATCGAGTCGGTCAAATCGACCCGCAAGATCACCAAAGCCATGCAAATGGTGGCCGCGGCGAAACTTCGCCGCGCCCAGGAAGCTGCCGAGGATTCCCGGCCCTACACCAAGCGGTTCAACGCCGTGATGGCAGGGCTGGCGGCCTCGGTCGGCGGCAGCGACTCCGCGCCCAAGCTGCTTCGCGGCACCGGCTCGGACCAGGTTCACCTCCTGGTGGTCATGACCGCCGAACGCGGCCTCTGCGGCGGCTTCAACTCGAACATTGCCAAGCTCGCCCGCCAAAAGGCGGCCGAGCTGAAGGCCGCGGGCAAGACGGTCAAGGTTCTGACCGTCGGCAAGAAGGGCCGCGACGCCCTGAAGCGCGACCTCGGCAGTGATTTCGTCGGCCATGTGGACCTCAGCGACGTCAAGCGCATCGGCTACGCCAATGCGCAGGCCATCGCCAAGGACATCCTGACCCGGTTCGATGCTGGTGAATTCGATGTTGCCACGATCTTCTTCTCGGAGTTCGTCAACGTCGTGACCCAGATCCCGACCGCACAGCAGATCATCCCGGCGTCGTTCGAGGCCGAGGAAGGTGAAAGCTCTGGCGCCGTCTACGACTATGAACCGGGCGAAGAGCAGATCCTCGCGGACCTGCTGCCGCGCGGCGTGGCGACCCAGATCTTCTCCGGCCTGCTGGAGAACGGCGCATCCGAACAGGGTGCCCGGATGAGCGCGATGGACAACGCGACCCGCAACGCGGGCGAGATGATCGACAAGCTGACCATCGAGTTCAACCGTTCCCGTCAGGCCGTGATCACCAACGAGCTGATTGAAATCATTTCGGGCGCTGAGGCGCTCTAAGAGACAACCGGAGACCAACAAATGGCACAAGCAAAAGGCAAGGTGACCCAGATCATCGGCGCCGTTGTGGACGTCCAGTTCGACGACCACCTGCCCGCAATTCTGAACGCGCTGCACACCGAAAACGACGGCAAAACCCTGGTTCTGGAAGTTGCCCAGCACCTCGGCGAAAACACCGTCCGCACCATCGCTATGGACGCAACCGAGGGCCTGGTCCGCGGCCGGGAAGTCACCGACACCGGTGCGCCGATCTCGATCCCGGTCGGCAACGCCACCCTGGGCCGCATCCTGAACGTGGTGGGTGAGCCCGTGGACGAAAAGGGCCCGGTGAACGCAACCGAGACCCGTGCGATCCACCAGCCCGCACCGGAATTCAACGACCAGTCCACCGAGTCCGAAGTCCTGGTGACCGGCATCAAGGTGATCGACCTGCTGGCGCCCTACGCCAAAGGCGGCAAGATCGGCCTGTTCGGCGGCGCCGGCGTGGGCAAGACCGTTCTGATCATGGAACTGATCAACAACATCGCAAAAGTGCACTCGGGCTTCTCCGTGTTCGCGGGTGTTGGCGAACGGACCCGTGAAGGCAACGACCTGTACTGGGAAATGATCGAATCCAACGTGATCAAGCCGGACAACCTGGAAGAATCCCAGGTGGCCCTGGTTTACGGTCAGATGAACGAGCCTCCGGGAGCCCGTGCCCGTGTTGCGCTGACCGGCCTGACCCTGGCCGAGCAGTTCCGCGACCAGTCCGGCACCGACGTTCTGTTCTTCGTGGACAACATCTTCCGCTTCACCCAGGCCGGTTCCGAAGTGTCGGCTCTGCTCGGCCGTATCCCCTCCGCTGTGGGCTACCAGCCGACCCTGGCCACCGACATGGGTGCGATGCAGGAACGCATCACCTCGACCAAGCACGGCTCGATCACCTCGATCCAGGCCGTCTACGTTCCCGCGGACGACCTTACCGACCCGGCACCGGCAACCACCTTTGCCCACCTGGACGCGACCACCGTTCTCAACCGCGCGATCTCCGAGCTCGGCATCTACCCCGCTGTGGACCCGCTGGACTCCACCTCGCGCCTGATGGACCCGGCGATCGTTGGCGAAGAGCACTACAAGGTTGCTTCCGACGTTCAGCAGATCCTTCAGCGCTACAAGTCGCTGCAGGACATCATCGCCATCCTCGGCATGGACGAACTGTCGGAAGAGGACAAGCTGACCGTTGCGCGTGCGCGTAAGATCCAGCGTTTCCTCTCGCAGCCGTTCGACGTTGCGAAGGTGTTCACCGGCTCTGACGGTGTGCAGGTTCCGCTGGAAGACACCATCTCGTCGTTCAAGGCTGTTGTGGCCGGTGAATACGACCACCTGCCCGAAGGCGCCTTCTACATGGTTGGCGGCATCGACGAAGTGCTCGCCAAAGCCGAGAAGATGGCTGCGGAAGCCGCCTAAGAACGGATTTTCCCCCGCGCCCTCGCGGTGCGGGGGGACCCTGAAAGGAGGCCCCAATGGCACAAACGATGCAATTCGACCTCGTGAGCCCCGAGCGCGCCCTGGCGTCGCTGCAGGCCAGCGCGGTTCAGATCCCCGGTGCTGAGGGCGACATGACGGCGATGCCGCAGCATGCGCCCACCATCACCACCCTGCGCCCCGGCGTGCTGAAGGTCGAAAGCCCGGAAGGCAACTCGGAGTATCTGGTGACCGGCGGTTTTGCCGAAATCGCAGGCGACAGCCTGTCGGTACTGGCCGAACGCGCGATCCCGATGGCCGAAATGACCCGCGATCAGATGAACGCGCTGATCGAGGAAGCCCGCGAGATGTACAAGACCGCGAAAGAGGAAGACCAGCCGCACGGCCTGGTCGAGGACGCAGCCAAGCTGCTCGCCGACATGGAAGCCCTGGGCACCCACATGTCCCTCTGATCCGAGCGCGGATTGGACGATTTGGAAACCGGCTCCCTTTGGGGGCCGGTTTTCTTTTTAGGCGTGCGGGTATTGAGAACAGGCTGGGTGGAAACCATTCTATTGCCTGATGGGTGCTGCGAATCTCGTGTAAATCGGTTGGACCTTGCGGTCGTTCGCTCTCCTTACGGCGCAACGTATTCATTTGAACTGCGGCAGTGCGACTGGACAGCTAGATAATCGGCTGATAACCATCAGGAAATTACATCTATAACGTGTTCGGCGGTAAGCGTGCGCTGATCGCGTTGCGACAGGTTACACCATTCAGATTACTTGGCTCGGTTCAATTGGGAGATCGACCAAGGGAGCAATTAATTGGCGTTAGTTCAAGAAACTGAAGCTGTTGCTGCAGCGGATTCGGAAGCGACTGTTTATACAATTTCAGACGGCGACACCTTCGAGGGAAGCATTACTGCGAACGAAAGATCCGATTGGGTTGAAATCTCTATGGACCCAAATCGAATTTATGAAATCACTTTCACCTGTTCTTACGAAGGCGGGAGGTCAGCTGGACCGGATGTTGGGTTGGAAGTGTTTGCCCCTGTATTAGATAGATATTTTACATATCTGGAGTTTCAGCCTTGGGCGCCTGCGCCGGAAGGCGGAACATATGGAACACTCACTGTTCACGAATTTCCTGAGCGCATATCTTTCGGGCCTGACAACCCGCTTCATTTTTCAATAACGAGCGGCCGTGAAGGTCAACTCTTTGAGTATACGATAGCATACCGAAGCTTGGGCTATAATTATGCCTTGCCTTCTGATGTTGCTGAATTTGACGGATCCGAGTTTTCAGACAGAATTGAGTTTGGAACCGGAGGGCGTCTCGTTCGGGGGCTGGGAGGCCACGACACAATCCACGGCGGCGGCAGTAGTGAAGTTGTCACGATTTATGGCGGCGGCGGTAACGACGACATCGCTACTGCTTGGAGCAATGACTTGATTTACGGCGGCTCAGGCAACGATCAGGTGATGAGTGATGACGGTGACGACACGCTTTTTGGCGGTGGTGGCAATGACGGTCTGGACGGCGACGACGGGAATGACTTGATTTTCGGTGGTGACGGCAACGACATGATTTCAGGTGGCGGCGGAAATGACCGCATCCTTGGAGGCGCCGGAAGCGATACAATCAGGGGTTACTCCGGGCACGGAATTGACACTGTCTTTGGGGGCAGCGGCAACGATTTCATTTTCGTCTTGGTTGGAGGCGGGGAACTGCACGGCGGAGCGGGCAACGACACGATAGTAGGCTCTAATTCCGGCAGCGCTTCTGCTGGCGATCAGCTGTTTGGCGGCGGCGGATCGGATAGTCTGAATGGTAACAGTGGCGCTGATAGCCTCTTCGGTGACGGAGGGCGGGACACTCTATCAGGGGGTGCCGGAAAGGACCTGCTTAATGGAGGCACGGGGAACGACATTCTCAACGGTGGCGCTGGCATCGATTACCTGACCGGAGATGACGGCGATGATTGCCTTCACGGCGGTGGCGGCAATGATAGTCTCAACGGTGGCCAAGGGGCAGATACTCTCAGAGGAGGAGAAGGGCACGACATAGCCGTTTACCTCGATGGCAACGGTACTGTTGTCGATCTCGCTGATCCGGCAAGGAGCACAGGTTTGGCTGCCGACGATTTCCTTTTCGGTATAGAAGGCGCAGAAGGCCACTACGGAGCGGACGGGCTTTTTGGAAATGCCGAAGACAACTCACTTTACGGTAGAGGCGGCAAAGATACGCTTGATGGTCGCGCCGGAAATGACTGGCTATTCGGTGGCGGAGGCAGCGATACTCTGCGCGGCGGTTCTGGCAATGACAGTATGTTCGGCGGCTCAGGGCGTGACTTTCTGAATGGTGCTATCGGGAACGATGTTTTGAATGGTGGCAGTGATGCGGATGTTCTGATTGGGGCAGACGGCAATGACACTCTAGTTGGGGCGCAGGGAAACGATCACCTGAATGGCAGCAACGGTCGTGACATGCTTTCTGGCGGAAGCGGCAATGACACCTTGCTAGGCAACAGCGGAACTGATCGCCTGCGAGGTGACGACGGTAATGATTACCTGATCGGCGGAGCTGGAGCGGACACGATGAATGGCGGCAATGGCTTGGATGTCCTGAATGGCGGGGACGGCATTGACTCTCTGTTCGGGGGTAGAGGGTCTGATACCCTGAACGGTGAAGCGGGCGCTGACGTCTTGTTCGGCGGCGGTGGCAGCGATCGGTTGATTGGCGAAGCTGGCAATGACTTTATGCGCGGCGGTGCTGGCAGCGATCTGTTACGTGGCGGCATTGGTAATGATGTCCTGTACGGGGAAGCAGGTAGTGACACGCTCACCGGCGGCGAGGGTAGAGATGTGTTTATCTTCAAGGCAGGTTATGATTCTGATGTCGTGACCGATTTTTCAATTGGTTCAGACGTGCTGAGACTAGATAAAAACCTTTGGACCGGCCATCTCACCGCAAGAGACATTATCGACCGGTTTGGTGAGGAACATTCTGGTGTTGTGGTTTTTGACTTCGGCAAAGGCGACATTGTCACCCTCAATGGGATGACTAATCTTGCAGAACTCGAGCTCTCAATCTGGATTTATTGAACGGGTCCGTGGCGGCGCAGCTGATTCAGGTAATTTCATCCAAAGCCCGCGACGGCAAGAGCGGCGGGGCTGTGGTACCGCCGACCTCCTTCCAAGGCATGCATACCTCCGCGGAACCATTCCTCCGTCCTTAACCCTATTCTCATCAAATTTTCCGAAATTGCCCTGCATGACATCTACCCAATCTGCAGGAGCCTCCGTGACCGACTGGACCTCCGGCTATGTCGCCGGCATTGACTACACCTTTGACTTCCACCGCCAGCTGACCCCCGCGCTGCTGGGCTTTGCCGCAACCGCCCAGGGCCTCCGGCACGGGCTGGACGGCGATGGCCTCACCTATTGCGAGCTGGGCTGCGGCCAGGGGTTCTCCGCCAACCTGCTGGCAGCCGCCAACCCGCATATCCAGTTTCACGCGATGGACTTCAGCCCCTCGCATATCGCAGGCGCCCGCGAACTGGCGCAGGAGGCGGCGCTGGAGAACATGCACTTCCACGAACGCAGTTTCGAGAACTTCGGCGAAACGTCCGGCCTGCCGGCAGCCTTCGACATCATCGCGTTGCACGGCGTCTACAGCTGGGTCTCCGAAGAGAACCGCCAGCACATCCTGCGCTTCATCGCCGACCGGCTGAAACCGGGCGGCCTGGTCTATGTCAGCAGCAACGCCCAGCCCGGCTGGGCCGCTGCCGTGCCCCTGCGCCGGATCCTCGCTGCCCGGGCCGAACAGGGCAGGGGCCCCCTGGAGGAGCGGATCAGCGAAGCGATGGACTTCGCGCGCCGGCTGGCCACCGCCGGAGGCGGCTATTTCGGCAGGAACCCGTCCGTCACGGCCCGTCTGGACCACATGGCCTCGATGCCGGAAAACTATGTGGCGCATGAGTATTTCAACAAGGACTGGACTCCGTTCTTCTTTGAGGATCTCGCCGCCGAACTGGGCGCTGCCAAGCTCAGCATTGCAGGCTCCGTCAGCCTGCTGGACAACCTCGATTGCGTCCGCTTCACGCCGCAGCAGCGCGCGCTGCTGGAAAGCGAGAGCGAGCCGGTCCGCCGCGAAGGCCTGCGCGACGTGCTGCTGAACGAGCACTTCCGCACTGACATCTTCGTCAAGGGAAGGCTGCCGCACACCCCGCGCGGCGGAATCGGCGCCTGGTTTGGCGCGGCGCTGGCGCTGGCCCGCCCCTACGGCGGCGGCGCGCTCCGGTTCCACCACCGCGGCCGGGATGTGCCGCTTGCGCAGGAAGACTACGCGCCGGTGCTGCAGGCGCTGGCCAAAGGCCCGGCCACGGTGCGCAGCCTGCTGGACCAGGGGGCCTTCGGAGCCCTCGAGTGGTCCGCCATCACCCGGATGCTGACGGTGCTGGCCGGCACCGGCCAGATCGTCCCGGCCCTGCCGCCGGAAGGGCTTGAGGGCCGCGCCGCCGCCTGCCGCGCCTTCAACCTCGCGGTCTGCAAGCGGGCCGAGGAAAGCGATTCCCTGCGCTATCTCGCGTCCCCTGTCACCGGCGGCGGAGTGGAGCTGGACCGGTTCGAGCAGCTGTTCCTGCTGGCCCGCAGCGAGGGGCTGCAAACCCCGTCGGAGTGGGCGGAGCTGGTCTGGCGCATCCTGGCGCCGCAGGGCCAGCGGCTGCAGTATGACGGCCGGGTTCTGGGGACCGCGGAGGAAAACCTTGCCCTCCTGCGCGCCCGCGCGGGCAATTTCGCGGCCCGCCGGCTGCCGCTTTGCGAAAGCCTCGGCCTGACGCTGGAGGACCGCGGGCAGGCCCCGGCGCAGGCCCGGGAGGCCGCGGCCTGAACTGTTGCGCCGCCGGGGCGGGATAAGCCTGCGGACCCCGCCCCGCATTAGCGATTTGACAAGCACTGGCCGTTAGACAGGTGGCACCACGAGACAACCACCGACAGGAACCGAAACGTGTCCTTTGAAGACCGCGCTCTGGCAGCTCAATCCTCGGGCCGTGAATCGGCCTTTGCCCTCGATGAAGTGTTCTTTTCCCGCACCGATCCCCGCGGTGTGATCCAGGCCGGCAACGCCGTGTTCAGCCGGGTCGCCAAATACCGGATGGAGGAGCTTCTGGGCGCGCCGCACAAGGTGATCCGCCACCCGGACATGCCGCGTGCCGTGTTCCAGCTGTTGTGGGACACCATCAAGGGCGGCGGCACCGTCGGCGCCTATGTCAAGAACCGCGCCCGCGACGGCAGCTATTACTGGGTCTTTGCGGTGGTCACCCCCTGCGAGGGCGGCTACCTGTCGGCCCGGATCAAGCCGACCAGCCCGCTGCTCAAGACGGTGCAGCAGGAATATGCCAGACTGCATCAGGCGGAACAGGCCGGGGCGCTGAGCCCGCAGGACAGCGCGGACCGGCTGCTGGCCCGCCTCAAGGAGCTCGGCTATGCCACCTACGATGATTTTGCCGGCCACGCCCTGGCCGAGGAGCTTCTGGCCCGCGATGCCGGCCTGAAACGCCCGGCCTGCGCCCGCCTGGCTGAACGCCGCGCGATGCACGGCACCGCCGGCACGCTGGTCGGGGAAACCGAGGCGCTGGTGCAGGAATTCGAATCCATGCGCACCATTCCCCATAACCTGCGGGTCATTGCCTCGCGGATCGAGCCGGCAGGCGGCCCGGTGACGGTGCTGTCGCAGAACTACAGTTCGATGTCGCGCGACATGTCGAGCTGGTTCGAAGCCCACGTCTGGGGCAAGGACAGCAATTTCCGCGCCATCAAGGGCACGGTGACAGCCGCCATCTTCGTCGAAGGCCTGGCCCGCATCCTCACTGAATGCGCCCGCCAGCTGGAGCAGGAAGGCACCACCGCAGCGGTTGATATCCTCCGCGAGCAGGGCATTCTGAACCAGCTCACCGAGATCCAGTTCGGCAAGGCCCGCAGCAGCCTGCAGGACGTCCGCTTCGAGGCCGGGCGCATCCAGAAGGCCTGCCAGACGCTGCACCGCCATTTCATGGCGCTGACCACCACCCGGGTGCTGTGCAAGATCGAATGCGCCCGCCTGGGCAATGTCGGGGAATCGCTGAACTCGATCATCGACGAGCTGGGCCTGTTCCAGGACCGGATATCGGCACGGCTCGAACGGATCTCCGAACTCAGCAACGCGCTCGCCAGCGAGGAGGCCTGACCGGCCGCCGCGGTCAGGTTTTCTGCTCTGCCCAGCTCTTGCGGAAGGACGCGGGCGACTGCCCGTAGCGCTTCTTGAAACGGATCGACAGCTGCGTCGCGCTGCTGAAACCGGTGGCGGCGGATATTTCTGCTACTGTCATGTTGGTCTCGTTCAGCAGTGCCAGCGCCCGGCCCACCCGCAAGTCGATGTAGAACTGCACCGGCGAGGTTCCGACATAGCGCTGGAACAGCCGCTCCAGCTGGCGCCGCGAAATGCCGGCATGCTCGGCCACCGCGCCGACTTCCACCGGCTCCTCGATGGTGTCGTGCATGTACTGCATCGCAGTGATCAGATGCTGGTTGCGGCTGCTCAGCGCCACCGAATAGGCCGACTTCTGCAGCGCCTCGCGGTTGTTGGAGCGGAAGTGGATGCACATGTCCGACACGATCACCGCCAGGTCCTTGCCGTGGTCGGTCTCGATCATCTCCAGGATCATGTCGGTGGCCGCATTGCCGCCGCCGCAGGTCATCAGCCCGCCGTCGATCTCATAGAGGTTGGCGCTCGGCTCCAGTTCCGGGAAGTGCTCGGTGAAGGCGGGCTGGTTCTCCCAGTGCAGGGTGAACCGCTGCGCCTGCAGGATGCCGGTCTGCGCCAGCGCGAAGGCGCCGGTGCAGATGCCGCCGAACCGGCTGCCGTGGGCGTACTGGCGCCGGATCCAGGCCAGCGCCTTGGGGCTGGCGCTGGCGGCGGGCTCGGTGCCCGCGCAGACAAAGGCGAAACTGCCGCGCGGCAGGTCCTCCAGCCCCATTCCGGTGTTGATTTCGATGCCGTTGGAACAGGCCACCGGCGCGCCGTCCTCGCTCATCAGGAACCAGCGGTACAGCTCTTTGCCGGTGACCTGATTGGCAATCCGCAACGGCTCCACCGCGGCGCTGAAGGCCAGCATGGTCAGCTTCGGCAGAAGCAGGAAATAGATGTCTTTGGGCGGCCCGTCGTAGTCGACCCGGAAACTGGCCGCACCTTTCGGGACAAAGCTGCGGGGATGCATGACGGTACCCTACCAGATGCGTGGATCACATCAAGGCGCGCCGGGGGCCGGCCCCGGCGCGCCGTGTGTTCAGGCGGGAACTTCGGACACCGCTTCGCCGGTGTCCTCCCAGGCGGCGACCTCGGCGTCGCTGGCCTTGGGCGAGAACAGCCCGGTCACCGCATAGAAGATACCGATCAGCGGTGACAGCCAGCAGGCAAAGGCCAGCGGGATGTACAGCAGGTTCTCGAAATTGCCGTCGGCGATCCCCAGCGCCAGCGCCGAGATCACAAAGGCACCGCCGGCGTTCCAGGGGATCAGCGGCGATACCAGCGTGCCGCCTTCCTCGACGGCGCGCGACAGGTTCAGCGGCGAATACTTCATGCCGCGGTAGACCGGCGCGTACATGCGGCCGGGCAGGGCGATCGACAGATAGGGGTCGCCCGCCACGGTGTTGGTCGCCACCGAGGTCAGGATCGCCGATGTCTGGATGCCGGCAAAGCTTTTCACCCGGGCGATGATCACCTCGATGATCGCCTGCAAACAACCGGTCCGCTCCAGCGCGCCGCCGAACCCCAGCGCCAGCAGCACCAGCGAAATGGTCCACATCATCGACTGGATGCCGCCGCGGTTCAGCAGCGGGTCGATCTCCGGCACGCCGGTGTCGATGGAGAAGCCGCTGTTGGCGTAGGTGAAAGTCTCGTGCAGGCCTTCGCCCTGGAACGCGATGGCCATGATGCCGCCCAGCACGGCGCCGGCAAACAGCGACGGCACCGGCGGCTGCTTCTTCACCGCCAGCGCGATCACCAGCAGCGCGGGCAGCAGCATGACGGGGGAAATCCAGAACGCCTCGTCCAGCGCCGCGGTGATCGCCTCGATGCGCTCGAACGACACCTGCGAGGTGTCGATCAGGGTGAAGCCCACGGCCAGGTAGATTACCAGCGCGATCAGCATCGACGGGATGGTGGTCGGCAGCATGTTGCGGATGTGGTCGAACAGGTTGGTGCCGGTGACGGCGGGTGCCAGGTTGGTGGTGTCCGACAGGGGCGAGATCTTGTCGCCGAAGAAGGCGCCCGAGACCACGGCGCCGGCGGTCCAGTACATCGGGATGCCGAAACCCGCGCCGATGCCCATCAGCGCCAGGCCGACGGTGCCGACGGTGCCCCAGGAGGTGCCCAGCGACACTGACACGATGGAGCACAGCAGCATGCCCGCGGCCAGGAACAGCTCCGGCGACAGGATCTTCAGCCCGTAATAGATCAGCGTCGGCACGGTGCCGCTGGCAATCCAGATGCCGACGATCATGCCCACGGTGATCAGGATCGCCAGCGATTGCAGCGAAATGGTCACGACGTGGAACACGCCCTGTTCGATATTGTCCCACTTGTGGCCCAGCGACAGCCCCACCAGCCCGGTGAGGGCAATGCCGATCGCCAGCGGGATATGCGGGGTGAAATCGCCGAAGTAGAACAGTTGCATGCCCAGCACGGCCAGCGTCAGCACGATGGGCAGCAGCGCCAGCCAGAAACCGGGCTTGGCAAGGGGGGGATCATTTGGTGACACGGGTGTCTCCTCCTTAAGGTCAGATCGCCTGCGTGCGGCGGATGCAGCCACACACCAGAGATCGCGGTCCCGGGCACGATCCCTGTGCGCCGGAATCTGTATCTTTTGCGACATGGGGGGATTTGCGTGCGCAAACCGGGAAAAGTTTCCGATTGGAGATGGTGTTTTTGCCCCTCAGGAAAAACAGCTGCACCGCCGGAAACGGGCCGCACGGCGTTTGTGCTGGTCTCTGGATTCCCGCGCTGTATGACTTACCCTGAGAAACGGCCGAACAGCTTGAGGACGGGAATGAAACGACTGCGCAATCCCCGCACCGGGATCGAACAGGGGGATGTCGAAGTCTTCTCGGACTTCGAGAAGGGCGGCGAGATGTGGACCGGCTCCGGCCCGAGGGTGCGGCGCAAGGCGGTCGCATTCGCCGAGGCCTATGCCCGCCCGCCCGCGGTGCATGTGTCGGTGTCGCTCTGGGACATGGACACTTCCGCCGCTATCCGCGCCGAACTGGTGGCGGAAAACATCACCTGCCACGGCTTCGACATCGTTTTCCGCACCTGGGCCGACAGCCGCGCCGCCCGCCTGCGGGCTGCCTGGCTGGCCATCGGCGAGCTGCCCCATGCCGATGACTGGGACGTCGGCTAAACCTCCGCCGTAATCGACCCGGCCCGCAGCAGCTTCTGAAACTTGGGGCACTCCAGATGGCTGGGCGCCGGGCAGTCCGCCACATGGCGCAGCGCGTCCTTCAGGGCCGTCAGCTCGCGGATCTGCGCCTCCAGCGCATCGGCGCGCGCATGCAGCTGGTCCCGCGGCAGGTCGGGCCGGCCGTCCTGGCCGAACATGCCGGCGATCTCCTGCAGCGAAAACCCCGCCGCCTTGCCCAGCGTTATCAGCGACAGCTGCAGCAGGGTCGCCGCTCCGTACTGCCGCCTGAGCCCCTTGCGCCCGGCCGAGGCGATCAGCCCGATTTCCTCATAGTAGCGCAGCGCCGAGGGGGCCACGCCGGAGCGTTCCGCCACCTCGCCGATATCCAGAAGTTTCATCCTTGACCTCAAGCTGGCTTTAATTGGCAGGCTGCCAGCCTTGAACGGATCGGACAAGGATTTTCAGCATGACACCATTCGAAACACCCCTCTGGCGGCAGCCGCAGGCACTGGCGCTCCTGATGGCGGCCAGCCTCACGGTGATGGCCAATGCCACTATCAGCCCGGCGCTGGCAGGGCTGGAGCAGGAGTTTGCAGAGGTGCCTGATGCGGGCTTTATGGTGCGGCTGCTGGTCACCGCGCCCTCGCTGGGGGTGATGCTGACCGCGCCGCTGGCAGGCTGGCTCACTGACCGCAACGGGCGGCGGCGCGTTCTTCTGGCGGGCATCTGGCTGTTCCTCCTGTGCGGCACCGCGGGCTTTTACCTGCCAGACCTGCAGCTAATGCTCGCCAGCCGCTTTGGCCTCGGTATCTCTGTCGGGCTGATCATGACCGCGCAGACCGCGCTGATCGGCGACTATTTCACCGGTGCCTGCCGCCAGGCGCTAACCGGCCTGCAGATCTCGGCGCGCAACTTCGGCGGGCTGCTGTTCATCGGCACTGCCGGGCTGGCGGCCACGCAGTCGCCGCGGCTGCCGTTTCTGATCTACGGGCTGGCTTTCCTGTGCCTCTACGCCGTTTGGCGCCACGCTCCCGAACCCCGTCGCAGCACCGGCGGGGCAGGGCAGGCAGAGGCTCCGGGCCACCCGGCCTGGCTGCCACTGGTCCTAGCTGTTTCGGCGCTGCAGATGCTGACCAACGGCCTGTTCTTCATGATGCCGACACAGCTGCCCTTCTTCTTTGCCGCCCAGGGCCTCAACAGCGCGCTTATGACCGGGGCTGGGTTGGGTCTGCTGTCGCTTTGCGGCGGTGTCGCCGCACTTTTCTACGGGCGGCTGAAATCAAAACTATCCCACGCCGCCATCTTTGCCCTCGGCTATTGTGCCTTGGCCGCAGGTCTTGCCGTGCTGGCACAGCAGGGCAGCGCGGCGCTGTCCCTCGCAGGCGCCATGGGTGTCGGCATCGGCTACGCCACGGTCTCCCCCGGCTTTGTCGCCATTGCGCTGGCGCTGGCTCCTTCAGAACGGCGTGGCACGGCTGGTGCGATCCTCACCGCGTCTGTGTTCTGCGGCCAGTTCCTGTCGCCGTTTTTCACCACCCCTGCCATCGTGCGCTGGGGCTATGGCGGCACCTTTTCAGGCGCCGCCGCGGTGCTGGGCCTGATGGCTGCGGCTGCACTGATTGCCGCACTCTATCCAGCCCGGCACCGCGCCAGCGCCTAAAAAGCAAAAAAGCCCCGCAAGTGCGGGGCTTTTCAAATTCGTCAAACAGCCGCCTCAGCCGCCGTTGGAATAGAGACTCTCGTAGATCGGAACCAGCGTCTTGTCCTCAAACAGCGACGACACCGAGGTGCCGTGCCAGATGTTCAGGATCGCCTGGGTGAACAGCGGCGCGGTCGGCACGATGCGGATGTTCGGCGCATTGATCACCGCTTCGGTCGGCTGGATGGTGTCGGTCAGCACCAGCGATTTCATCACCGAGTTGGTGACGCGCTCCACCGCCGGGCCGCTCATCACGCCGTGGGTGATATAGGCGTGCACTTCCTTGGCGCCGTTGTCCAAGAGCACCTGCGCGGCCTTGCACAGAGTGCCGGCGGTGTCGCACATGTCATCGACGATCAGGCAGATCTTGTCTTTCACGTCGCCGATCACGGTCATCTCCGCCACTTCGCCGGCCTTCTCGCGGCGCTTGTCGACGATCGACAGCGGCGCGCTGATGCGCTTGGCCAGCTCGCGGGCCCGGGCCACGCCGCCGACGTCGGGGCTGACCACCATCAGCTCGTCCATCCGGTCCTTGAACTGGTCTTTCACATCCAGCGCAAAGATCGGCGAGGCATAGAGGTTGTCGACCGGAATGTCGAAGAAGCCCTGGATCTGCGCCGCGTGCAGGTCCATGGTCAGAACCCGCTCGATGCCCGCGCCGGTCAGCATGTTGGCGACCAGCTTGGCCGAGATCGGCGTGCGCGCCTTGGTGCGCCGGTCCTGGCGGGCATAGCCGAAGTAGGGGATCACCGCGGTGATGCGCTGGGCCGAGGAGCGGCGCAGCGCGTCGGCGATGATCAAGAGCTCCATCAGGTTGTCATTGGCCGGGTTCGAGGTCGGCTGGATGATGAACATGTCCTCGCCGCGGACGTTCTCGTAAACTTCGACGAAGATCTCGCCGTCGTTGAACCGCTCGACGCGGGCGTCCACCAGCCCCTGGTCAACACCGCGGTGCATGCTCATCCGGCGGGTAATGGCTTGGGCAAGAGGGAGGTTGGCGTTCCCAGCAATCAGCTTGGGTTCGTTCAAGGTCGGCATTGGCTGTGATCCCCAGGCAGCAATGGCAATGTGTCAGATTCGTGATATTGAACCCCGCTTACCATGCACTTACCCTCGCGCAAAGTTCTAAGCGGGAGAAACAGCTTTTGGTGGCATCCAGGCAAGGCCCTTCAACCCTGTGTCAAACTCCGGGCGCCGCAGGGCCGGCCGCATGAGCCGCGCCCCGCAGGTTTTCCGCCGCAGTTTCGGCCATGGCCCGCGGCCGGTGCTGGCCGTGCATTGCTCGCTGGCCCACTCCGGCGCCTGGCGCGGGGTGGCAGAGGCGATGGCAGAGGAGATCACGCTCACCGCTTTCGACATGCTCAGCCACGGCCGCAGCCCGGACTGGGACGGGCAGGGCAACTACCAGCTCTTGAACGTGCAGGCGGGGCTCGCGCTGCTGACGGGTCCCTTGGACCTCGTAGGCCATTCCTTCGGCGCCACGGTGGCGCTGCGGATGGCGATGGCCCGCCCGGACCTGGTGCGCAGCCTCACGCTGATCGAACCGGTGCTGTTCGCCGCCGCGCGGGACGAGGACCCCGCCGCCTTTGCCGCGCTGGAGGAGGCCAGCCGGCCCGCCGAAGCTGCCTGGGCGGCAGGCGACCGCGAACTGGCAACCCGGCTGTTCAACCGCATGTGGGGGCCGGGGGAGCCGAAATGGCCCGATCTGCCCGCTCCCGCCCGCGCCGCGATGGTCCGCGCGATGCCGGTGGTGATGGCCAGCCGAGCGGTGCTGCATGAGGACGCAAACGGCACCCTGGCCCCCGGCGCGCTGGATGTGGTCACCATGCCGGTGCAGATCCTGACCGGCGCCGGCAGCCCGCCGGTGATCCCCGCCATCGCCCGCAGCCTCTGCCGCCGTCTGGCCTCTGCCGCGCATGCCGAGGTGCCGGGCGCAGGCCACATGCTGCCGGTCACCCGCCCGGCAGAGACCGCCGCCCAATTGCGCCGCTTCTGGACCCGCACCTGACGCCCGGCCGCCTTCACCAGGGTTTCGCGCCCTGCCTGGCCCAGACGTCCAGGAAATTGCCGTGGTTCGGCATCTTCACCTGCGGCAGGGTCTCCGCCGTCATCGCGGTTTCCGCATCAATCACCCCGTTGCGCTCCAGGATATAGGCCGCCAGCGCATAGGTCTCGTCGTCGCTCAGCGACTTCGGCGCCTCCAGCGGCATTGCCCGGCGGATGTAGTCGAACAGCGTGGTGGCATAGGGCCAATAGCTGCCCGCGGGCTTGGCCCAGATATCATTGGGGCCGACCGGCGGCATCACCGGGCCTTCGCTGCCGGTCGCACCGTGGCAGCTGGCGCATTTCGCAGCATAAAGCGCCTCCCCGTCAGCCGCGGTGCCGCTGCCTTCGGGCAGGCCGGTGCCATCGGGTTTCACATAGGTGGCATAAAACGGGATCTCCGCGGTCTCCAGCGGCTGCCCCAGCCCGGGGCCTTCGGCGCGGGCGGCAGCGGCGGTCAGCATCAGGGCGGCGGTGGCAAGGTTAAAGATAGACATTCTGAACCGCTCCTTCTGCCGTGATTTGCCAGGGCTGGATGGCGTTGTAATGCAGGAAGCTCGAGGCGTGATAGCGCGCCTTCCAGTCGGCGCGCGCAGGCTGCACCGCACCGGTTTCGTCAGTGGCGCGGCTCATCAGCACCAGCGGTGATCCGTCCCAGTGCCAGGGCAGGCTGAACCGGGTCAGCGCCTGCGGCAGCACCGGCGCGGCCAGCGCCGCCTCGGCCCAGCTGGCGCCGCCGTCGGCCGAGACCTCGACCTTGGCGACCTTGCCTGCGCCGGACCAGGCCAGCCCGGAAATCTCGTAAAACCCAGGCCCGCTCATCGTCATGGTGGCGGAGGGATGGGTAATGAAGCTCTTCACCCCCATTGCAAAGGTGAACTGGAGCGAGGAGCCATCGGCCAGTATCTCGGTGTATTCCCCCGATTCATCCTTGGTATGGACCGGCGCCTCCGTCACCCACAGGCTGGTCAGCCACTTGATGTTCATGTTGCCCTCGAACCCGGGCAGCAGCAGCCGCATCGGATAGCCTTGCTCGGGCCGGATCCGCTCGCCGTTCTGGTACAGCGCCAGCATGCCGTCCTGCATGATCTTCTCCATCGGGACCGAGCGCGCCAGGCTCGGCCCGTCGGCACCCGCGGCCACCACCCATTTGCCCTCGGGCTGCACCCCGGCTTCCTCCATCAGCACCTTCACCGGGATGCCGCTCCACTCGGTGTTCGACACAAGGCCGTGCAGCATGTCGCAGCCCGCCTGCATCGGCTCCGGCATCACCGCGTTGAACAGGCTGTTGCCGGCGCATTCCAGGAAATGGATGGCTGTGGCCATCGGATAACGCTCCAGCGCCTCCAGGTCGAATTGCAGCGGGCGCTCCACCAGCCCGTGGATCATCAGGCGGTGGCGGGCCGGGTCAATGTCGGGCCGGCCGCCGTGATGCACCTCGTAATGCAGACCGTTGGGGGTGATGGTGCCGCGCAGGCGGTGATGCGGTGTGCCCGACAGGCTGAAGGCCGGCGCCACGTCCTGCCAGGGTTCGATGATGGCGCGCTGCACCGATGCCTCCGCCGCGGCCGGCGTGCCGTAACCGCGCGCCCGTGCGCCCGCGGCCTTGGTCCATTCCGGGATATCCGCCTCTGCCCGTGCCCCGCGCGGCTGCAGCAGCCCCGCTGCGGTCCCGGCAGCAGCCGAGGCCAGCAGCATCCGGCGGCTCAGCAGCCCGCCGCCCGCGGCATACTCCAGCGCCGCGCTGTCATTTCCGGATCGTGTCATGAATGTCCCCTCCCTCGCTGGCAAATGCTGCTCGCACAGGGCCCCGGGACGCGGGTCTTGCCACCCGCTGATGCCGCAATCCTAACATAAAACGGTCTGCAGCAGCAGGGGGCGGTGCCGGGGCCGGGTGGATTAACCGCGCCCCGCCGCTAAACTCTACCGCAGGCATAGACTGACAGGAGGCTCCCATGCCCGGACTGGATTTCTGGTATTCGATCGGCAGCACCTACAGCTACCTCACCGTGATGCGGATCGGCGATGCGGCGGCGCAGGCAGGCATCCCCGTCCGCTGGCGCCCCTTCAACGTGCGCCACGTGATGACCGTGCAGAACAACATCCCGTTCAAGGACAAGCCGGAAAAGACCGCCTATATGTGGCGCGATATCGAACGCCGCGCCGGACGCTACGGCCTCCATGTGCGGCTGCCCGCGCCCTATCCGCTGCCGGAATTGGTGCTGGCCAACCAGGTTGCGGCGCTGGGCGCGGCGGAGGGCTGGGGCGAGGCCTATACCCAGGCCGCCTACCGCTGCTGGTTCGAGGCCGGCCAGCCGGCGGGCGAGGACCCGAACCTCAGCGCCAGCCTGCAGGCCGCGGGCCAGGACCCGGCCCGGGTTCTGGCAGAAGCGGTGTCGGACAAGACCGTGAAAATGCTCGCGGATGCCACGGAAGAGGCGATGGCGCTGGGCATCTTCGGCGCCCCCAGCTTTGCGGTCGCAGGAGAGATATTCTGGGGCGACGACCGGCTGGAGGATGCGCTCCTCTGGGCGCAGGGCAAGCGGTAGCCGCCGCCCTGCAACACATCAAAGCAGCGACAGGAATGCCCGGATATCTTCCTCCGGCACCGACCAGTCGCAGACGAAGCGTGCAGTGACCATCTCGTTCTCCGGCCCCTGCAGCAGCCCGTCCCACAGGTGGTAGATGGCGCCAGCCGCAAACAGCTCCTGATGCTTGCCGCGGGGCAGGGCGGCAAAGATCATGTTGGCCTGCACCGGATGGGTGAAACGGGCCCCCGCCGCCTCCAGCCCCTCGGCCAGCAGCGCGGTCTTGGCATTGGCGGCGCGGGCGTTCTCCAGCCACAGGCCATCCGTCAGATAGGCCAGCATCTGCGCCGACAGGTAGCGGTGCTTGGAAAACAGATGCGCGCCGCGCTTGCGCCGGTACTCGAACTCCTGCGCGTGTTTGGAGTCAAAGAAGATCACCGCTTCCACCCCCATGCAGCCGTTCTTGGTGCCGCCGAACGACACCGCGTCAACGCCCGCCTTCCAGGTCATCTCGGCCGGCGTGCAGCCCAGCGACACCAGCGCATTGGTGAACCGCGCGCCGTCCATATGCACCGGCAGCCCGTATTCCTTGGCGGCAGCACAGACCGATTGCAGCTCCTTCAGGCTGTAGACGGTGCCGAATTCCGTCACCTGGGTCAGCGACACCGGCCCCCGCTGCGGCCCGTGCACGCCGCGGGTCTCCTCGCCCTCGATGGCGGCGCGCAGCCCTTCGGAGGTCATCTTGTCGGCGTCCGTCACCAGCGTCAGTTTGGCGCCGCCGCTGTAGAACTCCGGCGCGTTGCATTCATCCATGTTGATATGCGCGGGCTTGGTGCAGAACACCGTCTGCCAGGGCCGCGCCAGGGTGGACAGCGCCAGCACATTGGCGGCGGTGCCGGTGGCCACCAGGTAGACCGCCGCTTCCGGCGCCTCGAAAATCTCCCGGATCCGCTCCGTCACCTCCGCCATGTCCGCATCCGCGCCATAGCCCATGGCATAGCCCTGGTTGGTCCGCGCCAGCGCGTCGAGGATCTGCTGCGGCACCGGGCCGGAGTTGTCGGAGGCGAAATGCATCGGTCGGGATCCTTCAGCTGTCTTGGGTCTGCCCCAAGCAGTAGGCAGTTCCGCCGCCGATGCCAAGGCGGTTCCGCAGGGACGGCGGGTCAGAACATCTGCGCGAACAGCACTCCCAGCCCGATGCCGGCGCAGGTCCCCACAGTGGCCCAGACCGTCAGCTGCCTGCCCAGCTGGTACTGGTGCCAGGACTGGATCTGCCCAGCTGGTACTGGTGCCAGGACTGGGTCTGCGCAGCCTGGCTGTTGCTGAGGCCCAAAGTCGTAAGGAACTCCCTGGCCTTGTAGGCTTCTTTATCGCTGAAATAGGTGCCGTGCTCAAATGGCATCTGCTGCCCTCCTCATGGGGAACCCGCTGGGGTTCCTTCATCATGGGGGCGGGAGGCAGCGGAATGCAACTTTAAGTTGCAGTGCTGTTTAACTGTTCCGGATGCGGCGCAGAGCTGCGGATTCAGCCCGTGGGCTCGTCGATGATGTGGTCTTCCCACTCGTCCTCGGAAATCTCGAACTCCGACACCGTCCAGCCGCGCACCGAAACGCCGGCCTCATGCACGCTCTCGGGCGTGCCGGTCAGCAGCGGATGCCACTCCGGCAGCGGCTTGCCCTGCCACAGCAGCCGGTAGGCGCAGGTCTGCGGCATCCAGTAGGCGTGGGTGTCCAGGTTATCCGGCTTCAGCACGATGCACTCGGGGATGAACTGGTGGCGGATCGGGTACTGGGCGCAGCGGCAGGTGCTGTCATCCAGCAGGCGGCAGGCCACCCGGGTCAGCGCGACCTCGCCGGTGTCCTCGTCCTCCAGCTTGTTCAGGCAGCATTTGCCGCAGCCGTCGCACAGCGCTTCCCATTCTTTCTGGTTCAGCTCGGTCAGCGGCTTCTTCTCCCAGAAGCGCTTGCCCAGGCCAGAACGGTCAATCACGTCTTTTGCAGGTTTCATAGCGCCGCCAGTATATCACGCGCCTCGGCACAATCCGCATCCATCTGGCGGGTCAGCGCCTCCAGCCCGTCGAATTTCAGCTCCGGCCGCAGGAAGGCCACCAGCCCCACCGACAGCGTCGCGCCGTAAAGGTCGCCGGAGAAATCGAACAGGAAGGTCTCGATATTGGGCAACACGCCGCCGAACATCGGCCTGACCCCGATCGAGGCCGCGCCGCGGTAGCTGCCGGCATGCGGCCCGTCCAGCACATCGACCAGCACCGCATAAACCCCGAACCGCGGCTGGTGCAGCCCGTCGATCGACATGTTGGCAGTGGGAAAACCCAGCTCCCGCCCGCGCTGCTCGCCGCCGATCACCACGCCCTCGATGCGGTGCCAGTGGCCCAGCATCTCCTTGGCATCCGCCGGGCGGCCTTCGCTCAGCGCGTTGCGGATCGCGGTGGAGGACACCGCGTGTTCGGAATATTCCATCAGGGGCGCAATGGTGACCCCAAAACCGTATTGTTCGCCGAACCGCTTCAGATCCTCGGCATTGCCCGCGCGCCCCTTGCCGAAACAGAAATCGGCCCCGACCACCACATGGCGCAGCCCTAGTCCCTTGGCGATCACGTCGCGGGCGAACTCCTCCGGCGTCAGGCTCGACAGCGCGGTGTTGAAGTTCAGCTCATAAAGCCGCTCCACCCCCAGCTTCTCCAGCCGGTGCGCGCGGGTCTCGGCGCGCATCAGCCGGAACGGCGGGCTGTCCGGCGCAAAAAACTCGCGCGGGTGCGGCTCGAACGTCATCACCCCCAGGGGCGCGTCCGGCGCCGCCTTGCGGGCCAGCTCGATCACCGACTGATGGCCCAGATGCACGCCGTCGAAGTTGCCGATGGCGACAGTGGCGCCCCGGTCCTGGTGTTCGACGAATTCATAATCTCTGACGATACGCATGGCGCATCCGTACCCGCAGCCGCGCGGCGGTTCAAGCGGCCAGTGGGCGGACGGGAGAAGTACGTTTCTTCCCCGCCCGGAACAAGGCGCGCAGCGCTGCCGGGCAGGTGCTTTGCAGAGGGGAGTGCTCCCTCGTTTGCTCATACGGATGTTGCAGGGGTAAACTGCCCCGAGCAGGCCGCCCCGCAGGCAGGCGCCCGCCCTCAGCATCAGGCCATAGATGCGGCAATCCGCAGGGTGTTGCGCACCCGGCGTACGGTGCCTTCACGCAATCCTCATGGCCCTATGCGACACTTTCAAATGATCGCGATCCCCCGCCATGGTTCCCGCGCGCGGGGCCATGATACGAGGCGCAGGCATCTGTGCGGCTGCCAGCGCGACACCAGGAAACCGGCCCCGATAAAAAGGGGCTCGTCCAAGCGAGCTTGTCCGAGCAGGCCCCCGGCGGGGTCTGTCCACCTCCGCCCGGCGGCGCCGCCCCCTTAACTGGGACACAGGCACAACGGAACGGAAAGAGCGGAACAGCAGAGGCCAGCAAAGCAAAAACCGCCAAGGGCAAAGGCCCCCGGCGGCTGAAACTGCTGTGAACCGGAAAACTCAGTCGAACTTGCGCGACGGCGCCATCACCATGGCTTCGCCGACCAGTACCTTCTTGCCGTTGACAATGCAGCGGCAGTCCAGCTTGACCCGGCGCTTGTCGATCACGATGTCGGTCACCTCGACCTCCGCCAGCACCAGGTCGCCCGGGCGCACCGGCGCCAGGAACTTCAGCGACTGGCTCATGTAGATGGTGCCGTGGCCGGGCAGCTGCTCGCCGATCACCGCCGAGATCAGCCCGGCGGTCAGCATCCCATGCGCGATCCGGCCCTCGAAAATGGTGTCCTGGGCATACTCGTCGTCCAGATGCACCGGATTGCGGTCGGTCGACACCTGGGCGAACTTCTCGATGTCCTCATCGGTGATGACTTTGCGCAGGTAACGCACCATGCCCATCTCGATGTCCTCGATGCAGATGGTTCCGCGCGGCATGTTGTCCAACATTTCATCCTCCGTTCGCCCGGCCCTGAACGCATCATTTGACCGTTTGGCGTTGTAACTTTTGCGCGCCAGCGTGACGCCTTGCGCAACTTTATTACTTTGCAGTTGCAGAAAATCAAGAGGTTTCTGACAAAAGAAAACCCCGCCCGGTGCGGGCAGGGTTGCAGAGGCGGGCCGGCAGACGGCAGTGCGGAAGGCGGAAGTTACCGCAGGAATCCAATGGCATAGGTCGGCGCGGATTGCTCCTGCGCCAGATAGGCCGCCAGCGCGTCCGCCTCCGGCTGGTCTGACGTTTTTGTCTCTCTGGCCGCAAGCCCGCCGGTGATGAACAGGGAATCGATGCCTTCGCCCATGGCGCCGGCGATGTCCGTGTGCGGCCCGTCGCCGATCGCCAGGATCTCGGAATCGGCGATCCCCGGGGCGGCCTCCTGCAGCCGCAGGCGGGCCAGGTCGTAGATCGGCGGATGCGGTTTGCCGAAATACAGGCTCTCGCCGCCCATCTCGGTGTAAAGCCGCGCCAGCGCGCCCGCGCACCACTCGCGTTTCTCGCCGCGGTCCACCACGATATCCGGGTTGGCGCACAGCAGCTTCATGCCCATCTGTTTGGCATAGAGGAAATCGGGCCGGTTCACCTCCGGATCGGCCTGCGGATCGAACGGGCCGCAGCAGACGATGCCCTCGGCCTCCTTCAGCGGCACCCGGGTGATCTCCACCGGATCATGAATCACATGCAGCGGCTCAAAGAAGCCCGCATCGCGCTCCCATTCGCCCATGAAATAGACCTTGTTGCCGACCGCGCCGGTGAACATCGCCGCCCGCGCGGAATCGCCCGAGGTGGCGATGGTGTCATAGGCGTCCTCCGGCACGTTGAACTGCCCCAGCTGCGCCGCCACGCCCGCGCGCGGTTTCGGCGAATTGGTCACCAGCACCACGGTGCCGCCCTTGGCGCGGTAGGCCTGCAGCGCCGCCACTGCCTCGGGAAAGGCGGTGATGCCGTTGTGGACGCAGCCCCACAGGTCCACGAACAGCGCCCTGTAGCGGCTGGAAATGTCGGAGAGGGAGGTGACGATCTGGGTCATGGCCGGGCCTTCGCGCGTATTTCACTTGCCGCCAGCTATGGCAGAGACGGCGGCGAAAGGCCAGTGGCGCGGGCTGTTGCGGGGCGCTGGCCGTTCCGTTGAGCCACCGTAAAAAACGGCGCGGTCGCCGCAGGTTTTTTGAAAATTAACTTTGGCGATCTTCTCTGGGGCAAAACAACCTGTGGTGTATTGTCATGTTTCGCACGTTATCCCTCAAGCGCCGGCTGCTGCTGTCCGGCATTATCGCAATGTCATCGGTGCTGATCCTCGCCGCGGTGTCGCTGTTCAGCCTGTGGCAGAGCGAGCTGAACCTGGAGCGCCAGATCAACGTGACCCAGGCGGTCCGGCATGAGCTGACGGCGGACATCGCCCACAGCCACATCAGCGCCGCGGTGGTCTCGGCGGTGGTGCTGGGCCAGGACGGGGCCGAAGCCCGCAAGGCGGAGCTTCTGGCCGTGGCGGAGGAGGAGGCGCAGAGATTCCGTGCCGAAATGGACGCGCTGCATGCGCTGGAGCTGCCGGAGGACATCCGCAGAATGGTGGCCTCGCTGCTGCCCCTGGTCGACGGTTTCAACACCAGCGGCGCAGAGGTGATGGCGCTGGCCTTCACCGATACTGAGGCGGGGGCCGACGCGCTGCCGGCCTTCCAGTCCTATTCCGCGAATATCTCCGGAAAACTGTCCCGGCTGGGCGCGGCGATCAAGGTCTCGGCGGCGGACACCGCCTCCGCGGCGCGCCGGAACGACCAGAACCTGCTGTATCTGGTGCTGGCGATCTCGGCGGCGGCGACGGTCATCATGCTGCGGAACTCCCGCACGGTGACGCTGACCATCACCCGGCCGATCGAGCGGCTGCGTGCCGCCCTGCGGGAGGTGGCGGAAGGCGACATCAGGCTCAAGGTCGCGGACCGGATGCGGGCTGACGACTTCGGTGAAATCGCCAAGGATATCGATGCGGTCTCGGGCCGGGTGGTCGAGGCGCTGGAGGAGCAGAATGCCCTGCGCGAGGAAGGCGAGGCGGTGATCGAGCGCCTGCGCGGGGCGCTGCAGCGGCTGGCGGCCGGCGATTTCAGCGATCAGATCACCGATCAGTTCGGCGGCGAGTACGAGCCGCTGCGGGTCAATTACAATGAAACCGTGGCCAGGCTGAACGGGCTGCTGTCCCAGGTGGTGCAGGCCGGGGGGCGGCTGCAAAGCCAGGCGGACGGCATCCGCGCCGCGTCGGAGGACCTGTCGAACCGCACCGAAAGCCAGGCGGCAACGCTGGAGCAGACCGCCGCCGCGCTGGAGCAGATGACCGCCAGCGTCAATTCCTCGGCCCGGAACGCTCAGGAGGTGCAGGGCGCCGTCGAGGCCGCCCGCGCCGACGTCGAGCGCAGCGGCGAGGTGGTGGAGGGCGCCATTGCGGCGATGAACGAAATCGAGACTTCCTCCAACCAGATCAGCCAGATCATCGGCGTCATCGACGACATCGCCTTCCAGACCAATCTGCTGGCGCTGAACGCGGGCGTCGAGGCCGCCCGCGCGGGCGAGGTCGGCCGCGGCTTTGCGGTAGTGGCCTCCGAGGTGCGGGCGCTGGCGCAGCGCTCCTCCGACGCTGCGATGGAGATCAAGACGCTGATCAGCGCGAGCTCAGCCCATGTGAAGGACGGGGTGCAGAAGGTGGACGGCGCAGGCCGGGCGCTGGACACCGTGGTCAGCCAGGTCGGCCGCATCACAGAGCTGGTGGCCGGCATTTCCCGCCAGTCGGCGGAACAGGCGCAGGGGCTGGGCGAGATCAATATCGGCGTCTCCCAGCTCGACACGGTGACCCAGCAGAACGCCTCCATGGTGGAGGAAACCGGCTCCGCCATCCGCGCGATGAGCGGCGAGACGGTGGAATTGAACCGGATGGTCGGCCAGTTCGTGCTGCTTGACGGAAAGCCGCCCGCTGCCCCGGCCGGGGCAGAGCCGCAGGCGCAGGCGGCCGCGGAGGAACGGGCCGACCGGACCTGGGAGGCCGTCGCCGGCGCGGCTGACAGCGGCAGCCCGGCGGCCCGCTCGGCCTGACGCTTCCGCTTCAGCCCGGACATGCCTGCGGCAGCCCGGATCCGGGCTGCCGTTTCCGCGGCTACAGGGAAATCAGCCCCTGCTTCAGCGCCAGGGCCAGGGCATGTTCGCGGGTCGCGGCGCCCAGGGCCTTCCGGGCATTGGCAAAATGCAGCGACACCGCCGCCTCTGACAGGCCAAGCGTTTCGGCAATGCGGGCCGTCATCATGCCTTGGGCCAGCAGCGACAGCACCTGCTGCTGGCGCGCGGTCAGCAGGGGCCGCCCGGGGCTGCTGTAGCGCTCCGCGGCAGGCGGATCGTCCTGGCCGAGAGTGCTGGCGAGCAGGGCCGAGAACAGCTGCACCTCCAGCGGCGCAGCCGCCCTGGCGGTTTCCGCCGGGCAGTCGAAGGCCAGGGTCACGAGCTTTCCCGGACCGCCCGCGGCGCCGTAGCGCGAGCAGATCAGCCCGCCGAAGCCCGCGTCCTTCAGCCCGTGGTTCAGGGCCCAGGCCTGTTTGCTGCCGGCCTCGGACCGCCGCAGCACCCCGCTGTCCAGCTGCATGCTGCCGGGCTTGTCCGCGAGGCCGTTCAGAAAGGGGTCCACCGCCATATAGCCCTCGCCGAGGTATTCCTCCATCCAGGCCGCAGGCATGTCGGTGCTGATCCATCCGATGTGCTTGCTGGGGCCGCTGATCTGGGCCACCAGGATGCTTTTCACGCCCATCTCGCGGGCCAGCTGCTGCGCGGCCAGCCAGCGCCCGCCGGGGTCCTGCGGATGCAGCAGCGTATCAAGGGTGTCGATCAAGGCGTTTTTCATGGCAGCACCATTCACTCGCTGAGCACACTTTAACCGGGCGGATCTGTCGGTCGTTTAGCCTTATGAGAATCCACAGCCCTAGCAATATCACTAGGTTGGCCGGCCAAGGGCCATCAGGCAATGTTTGTTTTGCGTCCGGTTAATGGGCCGGACGGCCGTTTCCGGCGGGTGCGTGCGTAGCGAGTGAGTGGTGACGGCTCCTGAATGGCGGGGTGCCGGAAGATCCGCCGCCCGGCGGCCGGGGGAGCCGGGCGGCGCACTTGCCGGAAGCGATTCAGCCGCGGCAGCCGCCGCAGCAGAGCTTGCCTCAAAAAGAAAAAGGCGCCCGCAGGGCGCCTTTGATCCGTTTGCGGGATGGCCGCGATCAGACCTTGAGGTTCGGAATGATCTGTTTCTTGCGGGACATGATGCCCGGCAGCACCACGGTGTCGCCGGCGGCATCGGCGCCGAAGGATTTGCTGGCCACGGTCTTCACCAGGTCGTTCGGCACCAGCAGGGTGGCTTCCTCGTTCAGGATGTCGACAACGAACAGCAGCACCTGATCGACGCCGTCCTCAGACGCGACATCGGTCATGGTGTTCATCAGCGACGCCTTGCGGTCCAGAACCACGGCCGGCGCGGTGGTTTCCAGAACCGAAACGCGGAACTTGGTGCCGTCGACTTCGTATTCCTTGGAGTCCATGCGCAGCAGTTCGGCGTCGGAGAAGGAGGAGACGTCGGACTTGGCGGCGAACATCTCGGCGGCGTAGTCGGCGATATTGATGCCCAGGTCGGCGGCCAGCTTCTCGGCCACGGCCTTGTCATGCGCGGTGGTGGTCGGGGAGCGGAATTCCAGCGTGTCAGACAGGATGCAGGTCAGCGCCGCGCCCTTGATCGCCTCGGGCATCTTGGCGGCATCGTCGCCCATCAGGTCAAACATGATGGTGGCGGTGCAGGCCAGCGGGCGGATGGTGATGTCGATCGGGCCCTTGGTTTCCAGGCCGCCGACCAGCTTGTGGTGGTCGATGATCGCCTGCACGTCGGCGCCGTTGATGTTGGCGGGCAGCTCGGCCGGGTTGTTGGTGTCGACGATGACAACAGCCGCGTCATCGGCCACGTCGGCGATGATTTCCGGCTTCTCGAAGCCCCAGCGCTGCAGCATGAAGGCGGCTTCGGTGTTCGGCTCGCCCAGCAGCTTGGGCGCGGCGGCAACGCCCTTCACCTCGTTCAGGTACCAGGCCCAGATGATCGGGGAGCCGGTGGAATCGGTGTCGGGGGATTTATGGCCGAAAACTTGGATGGTCATGGGGCTGTCCTGTTCATGCATAAGGTCAGAAATGCGGGATTTGCGCGCCTTATAGGGCTGGCGCGCAGGCTTGTCACCCCGCAGCTGCTGCAATGCGGCGTTGTGCTCAGAACGGGGCGCGCTCCAATGCGTAGCCCTTTTGCTTCAGCAGGTTCAGCACGCCGTGCGCGCCGGGCAGGTGCAGCGCCCCGGCGGCCACCACGATCAGATCGCCCTCCGCCGCCTCGATCACCGGGATCCAGGCGCGGTTGCGGTTGTCCAGCAGGTCCTCCATCGCCTCCTGCCAGATCCGGCGGGTTTCCTCCGGCGGCAGCGCGTCCGACTGCAGGAAGTCGCGCTCGTAGATGGTGAAATAGGTTTGAGCCTGCTCGTCGAAATAGCTTTCGATCATGGTGAGGATCGCATCCTGTTCGCCGCCCAGAAGCGTCAGGTAGGCGCGCAGCTGGCGGACCTGCTCCTCCAGCGGCTCGCTGTTGAACACCTCGAACACGGTCATCGGGCTTTCCAGCGCCCGGGTGCCGGTGCCGGCCTCGTTGGCGGCCTGCTCCAGCCGCTTGTCGAGGCCGCGGGTCAGTTCCGGCGAGCCGCGCAGGCAGGGCGGAACCGCCAGGGAAACGGCCAGGAACCAAGGCCGCATCTTGGCGGCCATCCAGGGCGCGACGCCATTGGCGCGGGCGGTTTCGGCCAGGCTTTGCCACTCCTGCGGCTCCAGCCGGTCGATCAGGCTGGGGCCGTCGGTGATCAGGGTCAGCGACGGGTCGCGGCCGATCGCGGCCATCATCTCGGCCTCCTCGCGCCGGGTGCCTTCGAGCAGCAGCAGGTCGGCTTCGGCAATCAGCGGTTTCAGCGCTTCGGTGACCGCGTCCAGCCGCGGGTCGTTGATGTGCATGGTGCCGACCACATGCACGGTGCGGCTGCCGCGGCGGGCGATCCAGTGGTTGCCCTCGGCAAACGGTGTGGCGGCGACCCGGGCGTCGATTTCGGCCCGTTCAACGGCGGACAGCGCCAGCCGCTGATCGGTGCCGGAACAGGCGGCCCAAAGCGGCGCGGGCAGCAGCAGGAAGGCAAGGGCGAGGAGAAAACGCATGAAAGAATATCCTGAAAGGGGAAGTGCAAGGCCGATCTGCCGCAGCCTACCACGGGGCGCGGCTGAGGCTGAAGCCCTTGGCCTGCAGCAAGTTCAAGAGCCCGTTTTTGCCCGGCAGGTGGGCGGCGCCGACGGCGATCACGAAGCGGTCCTGGCGGGCGGCCTGGATCACCTTCATCCAGCGGATGTTGCGCTGGTCCAGCAGGCGGCGGTTGTACTGGGCCCACAGCCGCTTGGTCTCGGCATGGGTGAAGCTGCTGTACTGGGCGCTGATCCAGGGCGCCAGCACGAAGGAGGTCCAGACGCTCTGGTCGAAATAGGCCTCAACCGGGGTGGCGTCCTCGGGCTTGTCCGACTGCACCAGCTGCAGCTCCAGCTCCAGCATCCGGGCCTGGTCCCTGAGCGGCAGGCTGGCGATCGCGGCCAGCGCCTGCTCCGGGGTTTCCAGCGCGCCGAGCGGAATCCGCTTGCGGCGGGCGAAATCGGCGATCCGGTCGTCCAGCCCGCGGCGCAGGCCGAAGCCGTAGGGGCGGCAGCCGCTTTGCACCAGGAACATCGAGATCGCCCAGGGCTGCATCCGGTTCATGGTTTCCAGGTTGGCGCCGGCCACCCGGGCGGTCAGTTCGAACCGCCGCCAGGCGTCCGGCGGCAGCAGCTGCCGCAGCTCGCGCCCCTGCGGCAGCAGGAAGCTGCGGGCCAGGGCCGGCGGCATCGGGTCCAGGCGCTGCATGTCCTGGTCCGAGGTCTCCAGGTAGATCGCCTGCGCCGACCGCAGCGCCGGGCGCAGGGTGCGCATCACCTTGGCCATGCGGGCATCGCCGCCGTGCATGGTGCCGATCACGTGAATGGTGCGGCCGCCCTTGGTGGCGACCCAGTGGTTGCCCTCGGAGAACGGGGTGGCCGCCATCTCGCGGTCCAGATGCGCCCGGGCAGCGGCGGGCAGGTGGTCGCGGTAGTCGATGCCGCGGCAGGCGGCAAACCCGGCAGAGGCCTGCAGAATCAGGGCAAGTGCCAGTGCTATCCGTTTCATCGCGCGCCCTTTCCCCGGAAGTGCCGGAACTGCGGCCTGGGTTGCGGCCCCAGCAGTTGCGGCCTGAGTATATGAGCCTAGGGCGGGGCAGCAGGCGCGGCAATGTAAAACCCTCCGTCTCCTTCAGAATGAGAGCTTGCAGCGGGTGAAAACCGGCTTGCCGCCGGGGGCGGCGGCGGGCAGTCTGCGAAAAACCAGCGGGCGCTCGGCCGCTTTGACACAGGCCCTGTCACATCATGGCACTTCTGACTTCCGATACCCTTGCCGCGGATCTGCAGGCCTTGGGCGTTGCGCCCGGCGACGGGCTGTTCGTGCATGCCTCGATGCGGGCGCTGGGGCCGGTTGCAGGCGGAGCGGCTGCGGTGATTGAAGCGATGCAGGCGGCTGCGGGACCGTCGGGGCTGCTGGCAATGCCGGGGTTTTCAACCGACGCCTATTTTCCGGCGGACCTGGACCGGGACAGCCTGCCGGAGGCAGCTGCGGCGGAGGCGGAGAGGGCGGTTCCCGGCCATGATCCGGAGCGGTCGCCGACCGCGGGAATGGGCGTGATCGCCGAGACTTTCCGGACCTGGCCCGGCACCCTGCGCAGCAGCCACCCGGCGGTGTCGGTCTGCCTGAACGGGGCGGATGCCGCCGAGCACCTGGAACCGCACCGGCTGGCCTGGGCGCTGGGCGAGGGCACGCCGATGGGCCGGCTGCGGCACCGGCGGCAGATGAAGATTCTGCTGGTTGGGGTGGGCTGGAACCGCTGCTCGGCGCTGCACACCGCGGAAAGCCTGGCGGAGGTGAAGCGCACCAAGATCCGCCGGTTCAAGACCGGCAGCGGTGACGCGCCCTGGATGGAGACGCCGGATGCGGCCGATGACCTGAACCGGCTGTTCCCACTGGTGGGGGCGGCGTTTGAGGGCGCCGGGGCGGTCGCAACTGGGCGGCTGGGCGCAGCGGAGTGCCGCCTTTGCAGCTACAGCGCGCTGGTGGCCTTTGCCGCGGACTGGATCAGCGAAGCCAACCGGCAAAGCGGCGACCGGCACTGAGTTGCCAAGGCGCCCGGTTCCTGCCAGTCATGGGGCATGGAACGCGAGGATCAGCTGTATGCGCCGGTGAAGGCGCTGCTGGAAGGGCAGGGCTACGCCGTGAAGGGCGAGGTGGGCGCCGCCGATGTGGTGGCTGTGCGCGGCGCGGAGCCGCCGGTGATCGTCGAGCTGAAGCTGAAGTTCTCGCTGTCGCTGTTTCACCAGGCGATCGCGCGGCTGGCCATTACCGATCAGGTTTATATCGCGGTGCCGCGGCCCGGGGGGCGGCAGGCGCGGCGGATGATGAAGGACAATCTGGCGATGTGCCGGCGGCTGGGCCTGGGGCTGATCACGGTGCTGGCGGACGGCCGGGCCGAGGTGCATTGCGACCCGGGGCCCTATGCGCCGCGCAAATCGAAGAAGAAGCAGGCGCGGCTGCTGCGGGAGTTTCAAACCTTGCGCGGCGATCCCAACGCGGGCGGCGCCACCCGGCACGGCATTGTCACCGCCTACCGCCAGGACGCGCTGGCCTGTGCGGCGCATCTGGCCGAAGCGGGCGCCTGCAAGGGGGCGGCGGTCGCCAGGGCCACCGGCGTGGCGCGGGCCACGCGGCTGATGGCCAGCAACCACTATGGCTGGTTCGAGCGGGTGGAGACCGGCATTTACCAGCTGACCGATGCGGGCCGCGAAGGGCTGGTGCATTGGGCGGAGAGCTGGGAGGCGGGCGTGTCCACCCCTGCCATTGATTGAGAAAATACCGTTCTATGTGATGCTCAAATCCGCTTCTATTTAAGGTATTAGGCGCTGTTGAGTTTAATTTATCTCACCTGATCGGCATTTTTTCCCTGTTGAGCGTTCCGCCCCGGCGGCCGATGACTGGCGCAGCTTTGCACAAGGGGAGACAGCAATGGCAGATCAGGATATCGACCGGCTTCAGGACCGGCTGCGGGCGCAGCGGGTCTCCTTCGACAAGATCCCGGTGATCGACGTCAGCGCGCTGAACACAGGCGGCAGCCTGTTCGAGGTGGCCAAGGAAATCCGCTGGGCGCTGACCAACGCCGGCTTCTTCTATGTCAGGAACCACGGGGTGCCGGAGGCGGTTGTGAACGGCGCCTTTGAGGAGACCCGCCGCTTTTTCGACCTGCCGCTGCAGGACAAGATGGACCTGCATATCTCCAAGTCGGGCCTTGCCCTGCGCGGCTATATCGAGATCTTCGGCGAGAACACCGACCCCAAGAAGACCAGGGACCTGAAAGAGTGTTTCGACATCGGGCCGGAAAGCCCGGCCGGGGACGCGCCGTTCTTCGGCCCCAACCTGTGGCCCGCGGCGCGGCCGGAATTTGCGCGCGCGGTCTATGGCTACCATCAGGAGATGAAGGGGCTGGCGCAGCGGCTGATGCGGGCGATTGCGGTCAGCCTGGATCTGGAGGCGGATTTCTTTGCGCCGCGGATGCAGAACCCGATCACCATCCAGCGGCTGCTGCATTACCCGCCGCAGGAAGGGCAGATCGACGAAAGCGTGATGGGGATCGGCGCCCATACCGATTACGGCAGCCTGACCATCCTGGCGCAGGACGATGTGGGCGGGTTGCAGGTAATGAACCGCGACGGCGCCTGGGTGGAGGGGCCGCCGATTGCCGGGACATTTGTCATCAACATCGGCGATCTGATTCAGCGGCTGACCAATGACCTGTATCTGGCCAACCTGCACCGGGTGGTGAATGCCTCCGGCCGGGAACGCTATTCGATTCCGTTCTTCATCGACGCCGATGCGGATGCGGTGTTCCAGCCGCTGGACAGCTGCGTCAGCGCGGAGAACCCCGCGCGCTATGAACCGGTCACCTGCGGCGCGCATAAATTCGGCCGCTTCAGGGACAGCTTTCCGCACCTGAAAACCAAGGCTGCATAAGGGGGTGAACCCGCGGCAGTCAGAGGGCGCTCCGGCGCCCTCACTTTTTTGCTGATTCCGTGTTGACAAGATGCGGGGGCATTCCTAGCTTCCCCTCGTTAGCACTCACCCCCTGTGAGTGATAACGGCCCCGCCGGGGAGGCGGAGGTCCAATAGATAACAACCTTTGAGCCTTTCAAGGAGCTGCAAAGATGGCATTGAAACCGCTTCATGACCGCGTGCTGGTGCGCCGCACCGAAAGCGAAGAGAAAACCGCAGGCGGCCTGATCATCCCCGATTCCGCCAAGGAAAAGCCGAGCGAGGGCGTTGTGGTTGCATGCGGCGCAGGCGCCCGCAAGGACAGCGGCGAGCTGATCGAGATGGCCGTGAAGTCCGGCGACCGCATCATGTTCGGCAAATGGTCCGGCACCGAGATCACCGTCGACGGTGAAGAGCTGCTGATGATGAAGGAAAGCGACATCATGGGCATCATCGAGTAAGCCGTCCGGCTGCTCTGATCCCTGATCGCTGAAACCCACAGAATTTCTCTAGGAGAGTGAAAAATGGCTGCTAAGGACGTCAAATTCGACACCGATGCCCGCAACCGCATGCTGAAAGGCGTCAACATTCTGGCCGACGCCGTGAAAGTGACCCTGGGCCCGAAAGGCCGCAACGTGGTTCTGGACAAATCCTTCGGCGCACCGCGCATCACCAAGGACGGCGTGTCCGTGGCGAAGGAAATCGAACTGGAAGACAAGTTCGAGAACATGGGCGCCCAGATGGTGAAGGAAGTTGCTTCCCGCACCAACGACGAAGCCGGTGACGGCACCACCACCGCAACCGTTCTGGCCCAGGCGATCGTCAAGGAAGGCCTGAAGCAGGTTGCTGCCGGCCTGAACCCGATGGACCTGAAGCGCGGCATCGATCTCGCCACCTCCAAGGTCGTCGAGAGCCTGAAGGAAATGGCCCGCGAAGTGAAGGACTCCGACGAGGTTGCGCAGGTTGGCACCATCTCCGCCAACGGCGAAGCTGAAATCGGCCGCCAGATCGCCGACGCGATGCAGAAAGTCGGCAACGAAGGCGTCATCACCGTCGAAGAGAACAAGGGCATGGAAACCGAGACCGACGTGGTCGAGGGCATGCAGTTCGACCGCGGCTACCTGTCGCCCTATTTCGTCACCAACCCCGACAAGATGGTCGCGGAGCTGGAAGACTGCATGATCCTGCTGCACGAGAAGAAACTGTCTTCGCTGCAGCCGATGGTGCCGCTGCTGGAGCAGGTGATCCAGTCGCAGAAGCCGCTGCTGATCATCGCTGAGGACGTCGAAGGCGAAGCGCTGGCAACCCTGGTTGTCAACAAGCTGCGCGGCGGCCTGAAAATTGCTGCTGTCAAGGCACCGGGCTTCGGCGACCGCCGCAAGGCCATGCTGCAGGACATCGCAATCCTGACCGGCGGCCAGGTGATCTCCGAGGACCTGGGCATGAAGCTCGAGTCCGTCACCATGGACATGCTGGGCACCGCCAAGAAGATCCAGATCACCAAAGACGAAACCACCATCGTCGACGGTGCTGGCGAGAAGGCCGAGATCGAAGCACGTGTTGCCCAGATCCGCACCCAGATCGAAGAAACCACCTCTGACTACGACCGCGAGAAGCTGCAGGAACGCGTTGCCAAACTGGCAGGCGGCGTTGCCGTGATCCGCGTCGGCGGCATGACCGAAGTGGAAGTGAAAGAGCGCAAGGACCGTGTGGACGACGCTCTGAACGCGACCCGCGCAGCCGTGCAGGAAGGCGTGATCGTCGGCGGCGGTGTGGCCCTGGTGCAGGCCGGCAAGAACCTGGAAGGCCTGGAAGGCGCCAACGCCGACCAGAACGCGGGCATCAACATCGTCCGCAAGGCCATCGAAGCGCCGCTGCGCCAGATCGCCGAGAACGCAGGCGTTGACGGTGCCGTGGTTGCCGGCAAGATCCGCGAATCCGCGGACAACCACTTCGGCTACAACGCGCAGACCGGTGAATATGGCGACATGTTCTCCTTCGGCGTGATCGACCCGGCCAAGGTGACCCGCACCGCGCTGGAAGACGCGGCCTCGGTTGCCGGCCTGCTGATCACCACCGAAGCCATGGTTGCCGACAAGCCCGCCAAAGAAGGCGCGGCAGGCGGCGGCATGCCCGACATGGGCGGCATGGGCGGCATGGGCGGCATGATGTAATCACAAATCCCTTTGGGATTTGGGATGAGGCGACAGGCGATTGGCTGTTAAGGCCAATCTGCCGGAAGCCCGCCGCTGATGACTGCAAGATTTGGGGCTGCCTCAGGGCGGCCCCTTTTTGTTTCTGCGGGTAATGAAGGCCCGCCTTGCGGGCCTGCCTGCGGCGCGAGTATTTGTGCAAAGGTGAAAGAGCGGGGCGCTGGTTTTCCTGCCTCTTTTCGGTCTCGAAGCAACGATTAAAGTCGCCGCCATGGTCAAAGCAGTTTTCATTCAGTCTTCGCATTCGGGTTATGACGATCAGCCTGGCAAAGCTTACCATTTTCCGAAGAAACACTATCTGAGCCGGGTTGAGCAAACCGTCGGAGACTGGGTTATATTTTATGAGGGGCGGCGCGGCGGCGGCAAAGGCTACCATTCCGTTCAGCGCGTGCTTCAGGTTCAGGATGATCCGAAAGATCCTGCATTGGCGTATGCGCTGCTGGATACAGCCAGCGAGTTGTCTTTCGAGAATTTTGTGCCCCGATGGGTGGAGGGGCAGGGGCCGTATGAAACCGGGTTGCCCAGGTCACGCGGCAGCAACACCAGCGCGGTCCGGCTGATCTCCGACGCGGATTTTGCGCGTATTATCAACGCCGGTCTGGCGGCGCGCGAAGAGCCGAATGCCATTCCGCGAACCGGAGATTTCACCGCAGAGCCCGGTTTTGCCGAGGCGCAGACCGTCTTTGAACCGCAGGATCAGGTTCGCGAGATGCTGCTGTCCCAGCGGGCCTTCCGGGACCGCAGTTTTGCGCGGCAGGTCAAACATGCCTATGGCGGCCGCTGTTCGATGTCAGGGCTGGAGTTGCGCAATGGCGGCGGGCGGCCGGAGGTGGAGGCTGCGCATATCGTTCCGGTCTCGGAGCGCGGCCCGGATACGGTGCGGAACGGGCTGGCCTTGTCGGGAACCGTGCATTGGATGTTCGACCGGGGATTGCTTTCGATCAGCGATGACAATGAGGTTCTTGTTGCCAGACAGGCGGTGGATGAGGCGACCCTGGCGCGCTTGCTGCTGCCGGACCGGCGCTTGATCGAACCTGTGAATCCGGCATTCAAACCGCACAAATCATATCTTCGCTGGCATCGGGAAAATGTCTTCAAGGGGTAAAGTCTTCTGGCGCAGGCGGATGCGCAATTGGAGACAGCCGACTGACACGAAGAAATCACTGGCCCTGCGTTTGCCGCCGGGGTAGCCCTGCTGCATGCGCCTGTTTCTCCTCGTCTGCCTCACCATGCTGGCCTTTGCCGCCAACTCGATCCTTGGCCGGGCGGCGATCGGCGGCGGATATATGGATGCCACCGGGTTCGGCCTGTGGCGGCTGGTCTCCGGCGCGCTGATGCTGGCGCTGCTGTGTTCCGCGCGCGGGCTGAACCCCTGGAGCCGTGAGCGGGTTCTGCGGCCCGCGTCCCTGTGGGGCGGGGCGGCGCTGACGCTGTATATGGCGGGGTTCACCCTGGCGTATCAGGATCTGGATGCCGGTCTCGGGGCGCTGGTGCTGTTCGGCGTGGTGCAGATCTCGATGTTCCTGTGGGGCGCCCTCCGCGGCAATCCGGCGGCGGGCATGCAGGTGGCGGGGGCGGTTCTGGCCTTTCTGGGGCTGGCCTATGTGGTCTGGCCTGCGGACGGAACGGGCGTGCCGCTGATGGCGTCGCTGCTAATGGCGGCCAGCGGATTGGGCTGGGGCATCTACAGCCTGCTGGGCCGCGGCGCCCGGCAGCCGCTGGCGGCGACGGCGGTGAACTTCGCCTGGTCCAGCGCAATGATGCTGCCGGTGCTGCTGCTGGCGGGCGGCGGCACGGTGGTCAGCCTCTGGGGCGTGCTGCTGGCGGTGCTGTCGGGCGCGGTGACTTCCGGCATGGGCTATGCGCTGTGGTACCGGGTGCTGCCGCAGCTGGCGCCCGCGGTGGCGGCCACGGTGCAGCTGAGCGTGCCGGTGATCGCCATCCTAGCGGGCGCCGTGCTGCTGGGCGAGCCGGTCGGGCTGCGGCTGGTGTTTGGCACCGCCGCGGTGCTGGGCGGCATTGCGCTGGTGGTTCTGCGCGCGCCCGCGCGCAAGGGGCAGGCCGCGAAGCAGGCCGCCCGGTAGCGCCGCCGGCCAGTCCGGGTCTTCCCTGTGCCGCCGGTTGCGCTTATCTGGGCGTCATGCGTGATGTTGTGAAACCCGTCCTTGCCGCCGCTGCGGCGCTGCTGCCGCTGCCCGCGGCGGCCGATTGCGTGATCCTGCTGCACGGGCTGGCGCGGTCCGAAACCTCCTTTGCGGTGATGGAGGAGGTCCTGCAGTCGCGCGGTTACGATGTGGTGCGGCCCGGCTACCCTTCCACGGAGGAGCCGGTGGAGGTGCTGGCGGACCGGACGCTGCCGGCGGCGTTTGCCGCTTGCGGCGGTCAAACGGCCCATGTGGTCAGCCATTCGATGGGCGGCATCCTGCTGCGCTACTGGCTGCAGGGCAACCGCCCGCAAAACCTGGGCCGGGTGGTGATGATGGGGCCGCCCAACCAGGGCAGCGAGCTGGTGGATGAGCTGGGCGACTGGGCGGTCTTCGGCTACCTGAACGGCCCCGCCGGGCTGCAGCTGGGCACTGGTGCGGACAGCCTGCCCGGGCGCTTGCCGCCGGCGGATTTCAAGCTGGGGGTGATTGCGGGCAATGAGACGCTGAACCCGCTGTTTTCCGCGCTGATCCCGGGGCCGGATGACGGCAAGGTTTCGGTCGAGAGCACCCGGGTGGACGGCATGGCGGCGCATCTGACGCTGCCGGTCACCCACACCTACATGATGAACAGCCCGCAGGTGATGGCGCAGGCGCTGCATTTCCTGGAGGAGGGGCGGTTTGAGCCGTCGCTCGGCTGGCTGGCGGCGGTGGATGAAATCATCAGCGAGGCCTGCCAGCTGAACGGCGGCTGCGGAGAGGCGGAGAAATGACTTTGGAACTCACTTTGCAGGGCGGCGACGTGCTGCGCCCCGGCGGGCTGGAGCGCGGCGGCGAGATTGCCATTGACGGCGGTCTGGTGACGGGGGCGCCCGCCGGGCGCCGCGTTGACCTGAGCGGGTATCTGGTGCTGCCGGGCATCGTGGACGTGCATGGCGACGGGTTCGAGCGCCATCTGGCGCCGCGGCGGGGCGCGATGAAGCAGATGGCGGAGGGGGTGGTCGCCGCCGAGGCAGAGCTGGCGGCCAACGGCATCACCACCGCGGTGCTGGCGCAGTTCTACTCCTGGGAGGGCGGCCTGCGCGGGCCGGAGTTCGCGGCGCAGGTGTTCGAGGCTATTCAGGCGGTGCGCGGCTCTGTCGTGACCGATCTGCTGCCGCAGCTGCGGTTCGAGATCCACATGCTGGAGGATTACAGCACCCTCGCAGCCAAGGTGGCGGAGTGGCAGGTACCATATGTGGTGTTCAACGACCACCTGCCGCACGGCCGGCTGGCGGCGGGCAAGAAGCCGCCGCGGCTGACCGGCCAGGCGCTGAAGGCGGGGCGCAACCCGGAGGTCCACTGGCAGATGCTGATGGACATGCACGCGCGCCGGGATCAGGTGCCGGGCAGGCTGGATGCGCTTTGCGCGGAACTGGCGGCACTGGATGTGCGCCTTGGCAGCCATGACGACCAGAGCGCCGCGGACCGGGCCGTCTGGCGCGAGCGCGGCGCCCGGATTTCGGAATTCCCCGAGACGATGGAGGCGGCAGAGGCCGCGCGGGCGGCGGGCGATCCGGTGATCCTCGGCTCGCCCAACGTGGTGCGCGGCGGCTCGCACAAGGGCAACGCCTCTGCTGTCGAACTGATCGCCATGGGGCTGTGCGATGCGCTGGCCTCCGATTACCACTATCCCAGCCCGCGCCGTGCGGCGCTGATGCTGGACCGCTCCGGCCTGCTGGACCTGGCAGGCGCCTGGCGGCTGGTCTCGGACGGGCCTGCGCGGTTGCTGGGGCTCGCGGACCGCGGCACGCTGGAGGGAGGCAAGCGCGCCGACATTCTGGTGCTGGACAAGCAGAGCCAGCGGGTGGCGGCAACGATTTCCGGCGGGCGGGTCAGCTATATGTCGGGGGAGGTGGCGGGCCGGTTCCTGGCTTAGCGGAGCGGCGCCGCGCATCAGGCCGGATGGCCCTCTTTGCGGTGCGTGAAAGCGGCGGGGCCGCTTTCACATGCGTTTCTCTGCGAGGGCGTGCGCCGTCCTCTTGCGGGAAATATACCGGAGGGCCGGGGCAGAACCCCAGCTTACTCCTGCGGCTTCACCACGCGGTTCACATGCGCCATCTTGCGGCCCGGCTTGGCCTCGGCCTTGCCATAGAGGTGCAGCGCGCAGTTGGCTTCGCGGGCCAGCTCCGGAATGCGGTCGATATCATCGTCGATCAGGTTTTCCATTACCACGTCGGAATGGCGCTGGCCGTCGCCCAGCGGCCAGCCGGCCACGGCGCGGATGTGCTGCTCGAATTGATCCACGGTGCAGCCGTTCTGGGTCCAGTGGCCGGAGTTGTGGACGCGCGGGGCGATCTCGTTGACGATCAGCCCCTGAGGTGTGACGAACAGCTCGACCCCCAGAACGCCGACATAATCGAGCGCGTTCAGGATCTTGCCCGCCATCAGCACCGCGTCCATGCGCTGGCCGGTGCTGAGTTTCGCCGGCACGGTGGTGGTATGCAGGATGCCGTCGCGGTGGACGTTCTCACCGGGGTCGAAACAGGCGATCTCGCCGCTCACGCCGCGGGCGGCGATCACCGAGACCTCGTGGCTGAAATTGACGAAGCCTTCGAGGATCGAGGGTGCGCCGGCCATGGCGGCGAGCGCCTCGGCGGCGTGTTCCGGCGCCTTGATGCGGGCCTGGCCCTTGCCGTCATAGCCGAAGCGGCGGGTCTTCAGGATCGACGGCGCGCCGATCTCTGCCAGCGCCGCGTCGAGGCTGGCCTGATCGGTGATGTCGGCAAAGGGCGCGGTCTGCAGGCCGAGATCCTGCAGGAAGGTCTTTTCCGTCAGCCGGTCCTGGCTGATCCGCAGCGCCTCGCGGCCCGGGCGGATCGGCTTTTGCGATTCCAGCAGGTCCAGCGCCGAGGTCGGGATGTTCTCAAACTCATAGGTGATGACGTCGACGGCGGCGGCGAAGGCCTTGAGCGCCTCTGCGTCCTCGTAGCCTGCGGTGGTCACACGGTCGGCCACCTGACCTGCGGGCGGGTTGGCGCCGGGCTCAAAGATATGGGTCTTGAAGCCGAGGCGGGAGGCTGCAACCGAGAGCATCCGGCCCAGCTGGCCGCCGCCGAGGATGCCGATGGTGGCGCCGGGGGAGAGCATGTCAGTCATCGGCGGGTTCCTCCGGGATCGAAGCCGAGAGCGCCGCGCGCCAGTCGTCCAGCCTTTGCGCCAGCTCCGGGTCCTGCAGCGCCAGGATGCCCGCGGCCATCAGGCCCGCGTTGGCGGCACCGGCCGAGCCGATCGCCATGGTGGCAACCGGGAAACCCTTGGGCATCTGCACGATGGAATAAAGCGAGTCGACGCCGGAGAGGGCGCGCGTCTGGACCGGCACGCCGACGACCGGCACGCGGGTTTTCGAGGCGACCATGCCGGGCAGGTGGGCGGCGCCGCCGGCGCCTGCGATGATCACCTGCAGCCCGCGCTCCGCGGCGGTCTTGCCGTAGCTCCACAGCCGGTCCGGGGTGCGGTGGGCAGAGACGATCTTTGCCTCATAGGCAACGCCCAGTTCATCCAGAATATTCGCGGCTTCCTTCATGGTGGGCCAGTCGGATTGGCTGCCCATGATGATGCCTACTTTGATGTCGGCCATCGGCTTGGCTCCTGTCGCGGCTTGTGGAGGGCGCACTATAGGGAATCTCGGGTTTTGCGCAATGTGCCTCGGGGCGGAAAACCGGGGGATTCAGCGGGATTCAGGGGGCTTTGGCGCTATGCCGCAGGGGGCGGCTCCCGCCCGCACGGGATGCAGCGGGCTGCACCGCCTTGCGGTTGGGGGTGGCGCCGCGCGGCGGCGCGGCGCCGGGCCGCCGGCGGGGCGGCCCCTGGTCATCTGCGGCTCAGTCGCGCTGCTTGGGCAGAATCAGGTTCAGCAGCAGGCCGGCGACGCCGGACAGGCCGATGCCCGCCAGGGTGAATCCCTCGCCGAACTGCAGCGTCAGCCCGCCGAGGCCGATGATCAGAACGGTGGAGATGATCACCATGTTGCGTGCCTCGGTCAGCGCCTCGCCCAGCTTCGCCAGAACCGACAGGCCGACCACGGTGACCATGCCGAACAACAGGATCATGATGCCGCCCATCACCGGCATCGGAATGGTCGAGAGGGCGCCGGAGAGCTTGCCCGCGAAGGACAGCGCGATGGCGAAGACCGCCGCCCAGGTCATGATCGCCGGGTTGAAGGCGCGGGTCAGGGTGACGGCGCCGGTGACCTCGGAATAGGTGGTGTTGGGCGGCCCGCCGAGGAGACCGGCGGCGGCGGTGGCAAGGCCGTCGCCCAGCATGGTGTTCTGGATGCCGGGTTTCTGCATGTAGTCGCGCTTGGTCACGCTGGAGATTGCCATGATGTCGCCGAAGTGCTCGATCGCGGGGGCAATGGCGACCGGCAGGATGAACAGGATGGCGGCGAGGCTGAATTCCGGCGCGACAAAGCCCGGCACCTTGAACCAGGGCGCGCCGGACAGCGCGGCGGTATCGATCAGGCTGCTGCCGGTGGCGGCGCCCAGGATCAGCGCGGCGGCGTAGCCCGCGGCAATGCCCGCGAGGATCGGCACCACCCGCATGATGCCGCGGCCGAGGATGGCCGTGAGCATGGTGGCGCCGAGCGAGATGGCGGCGAGCAGCAGTGCGGTGTTGCGCGGCATCACCTGGGTGTCGCCCGCCAGGCCGGTGGCCATGTTGACCGCAACCGGCGCCAGCGACAGGCCGATCACCATGATGACGGGGCCGACAACCACCGGCGGCAGCAGCCGGTGCAGGAAGCCGGCGCCAAAGGCGCGGATGGCAAAGCTGAGTGCCACATAGAGCAGGCCCGCTGCCGCCAGGCCGCCGGTGGTCGCCGCCATGCCCCAGGTCTGCACGCCGTAGATGATCGGCGCGATGAAGGCGAAGGAGGACGCCAGGAACACCGGCACCTGGCCGCGGGTCACGATCTGGAAGATCAGCGTGCCGAGGCCTGCGGTAAACAGCGCGACGCTGGGGTCGAGGCCGGTCAGCAGCGGCACCAGCACCAGCGCGCCGAAGGCGACAAACAGCATCTGGGCGCCGGCAAGGGCCTGTTTCGGGGTGAATCTGTAGTCGGCGCTCTGGCTGTCAGGCGCCGGGGCATGGTCGCTGGTGGCGGTCATTTTTGGCTCGTTCTTTGCGGTGTTGCGGTCCGTGCGCGGGCCGCCGCCGGGGCGGCTCCGGCACGGAATTGCGCTGCTCCTAACCGCAAATGCGCGGTTTGGCCATCCATTTGGCCGCCGGCGGCGCGGCGGCCGCCGGGGCGCCGGCGGTCAGAACGGCCAGAACAGCGGGATGGCCGCGACCGAGACCGCGCCGGCCAGGACGTTTAGCGGCAGCCCAAGGCGCAGGAAGTCGGTGAAGCGGTAGCCGCCGGCGTTGTAGACCAGCGTGTTGGTCTGGTAGCCGACCGGGGTGGCAAAGCTGGCCGAGGCGGCAAACATCACCGCGATCACGAAAGGCCGGGGGTCCACGCCGAGCGCGGCCGCGAGACCGGCGGCCAGCGGCGTCATCAGCACCGCGACGGCGTTGTTGGAGACCAGTTCCGTCAGCACCGAGGTCGCGGCATAGACCAGCAGCAGCGCCACCCAGGGCGGGCTGCCCTGCAGCGCCGGGGCGAGGGCGCCGGTGGCCAGCGCGATGACGCCGGAATTGTCCAGCGCCTTGCCCAGCACCAGCATCGACACGATCAGCAGGATCAGCCGCCCGTCGACGGCGGCAATCGCCTCGTCGGCTTCGATGCAGCCGGTGGCCAGCACCAGCGCGGCGCCGATCAGCGCCAGCGGCAGCACCGGCGCGGCGCCGATGGCGGCCAGCAGCACCACCGCCGCCAGCACCGCGATCGCCAGCGGCGCCTTGGCCCGGCGGTAGGCGCGGGCGGTGCTCGGCGCCAGCTGGATCAGCCGCTGGTCGCGGGCCAGCCGGGCGATATCCTCGGCGGCGCCGTCGACCAGCAGGGTGTCGCCGGCCTCCAGCGGGGTGTCCTCCAGCCGGGCGCCGACGGTTTCGCCGCGCCGGTGCAGCGCCAGCGGGTAGACCCCGAACCGGCGCCGCCAGCGCAGCGTGCCCAGCTTGCGGCCCACCGCCTTGGAGCCGGGGGCGACCAGCAGCTCCATCAGCCGCGAGCGGCGCAGGCCGCCGGCCTCCAGCCCGGGCAGCAGCAGGCCGCGGGCGGCGCCGTCGCGCAGGCCCGCAATCTCGGTGTCGCGGGTCTTGAGCACGATCACGTCGCCGGCCTGCAGGCGCACCGCCGCCAGGTCGCGGCGCAGCGAGGCGCCGCCGCGGATCACGTCGGCGACCCGGCCGCCGCCGCGTTTCAGCGCCTGGATCGCCTGCGGCGCGGTGCCGATCAGCGGCGAGCCCTCGGGGATGAACAGGTCGGCCAGCCAGGCACGGCTGTCGCGCCCGGCGGCGCCGGACAGCACGGTGCCCCGGTCCGGCAGCAGCCGCGGCGCCGCCAGCGCCAGGAAGGCGGCGCCCGACAGCGCCAGCAGCAGCCCCAGCGGCGCGATCTCGAACAGGCTGAAGGGCCGCATGCCGAGATCGCGGGCAACCCCGTCGATCAGCAGGTTGGTGGAAGTGCCGATCAGTGTCACCGTGCCGCCGAGAATCACCATGTAGGACAACGGCATCAGCAGCCGCGACGGCACCGTGCCCAGCTGCCGGGCCAGGCCGATCGTCACCGGAATCAGCACCATCACCACCGGCGTGTTGTTGAGGAAGGCGGAGGCCGCCGCGGCGGTGCCCATCAGCGCCGCCACCGCCAGCGCCGGGCGGCGCCGGGCCAGGTGCGACAGCACCGCGATCATCACCTCGAGCGTGCCGGTGCGCACCAGCGCCGAGCTGAGGATGAACATCGCGGCGATGGTGGCCAGGGCGGGGTTGGCAGCGGCGGCCAGCACGTCATCGGCGGAGGCCAGCCCCAGCGCCAGCGCCACCGCGGCGCCGAAAAAGGCGGTGACCTCCGCCGGGCGGCGCTCGCTGAGAAAGGCGGCGAACACCGCCAGGATCAGCGCCAGCGCGGCATAGGGGGCGGCAGGGCCAAGGTCGAAGAACATCGGAGGGCAGTCCTGCAAGGCCGGCGGCGGCCGGCGCGGAAGGGGCGCCGCGGGCGGCGGCGCGGGCGGCTGGCAGCAGGCCGCGGCCCGGTCCGGACGGTCCGGGCGGCGGTCCGGTCAGGGGGGCGCTCAGGCGATGATGTCCGGGGTCAGTCGGTCCTCGATCAGGGCGATCTTGTCCTTCAGGATCAGCTTCTGCTTCTTCAGCCGCCGGATGGTCAGCTGATCGGCGGTGCCGCGCTCTTCCAGTGCGGCGATGGCTTCGTCCAGATCGCGGTGCTGCCTGCGGAAAACTTCCAGCTCGACCTTCAGGACTTCATCCGTCTTCATCGACACATCTGTGGGTGCATTCATGGGAGACTCAATCGGGCTTATGAATGAAGTGAGGGTGAAGATACTTCGTTAAAGGCTTTTCCGCTAGACCTATGGGCACATGGTCTTGTGAATCCAAAAAGAACTTCCCATATTCTTGGGGAAGCGGCTGCCGGAAGCGGGGCCGCGGTTTTCCGTCGCTTTGGCATAAAGGACGAACAGCGTGTCGAAACTAACCTTGGGCTCTTACCCGCATATGCTGGGGTTCGAGCAGCTTGAACGCCTCCTGGAACGCTCGGCCAAGTCGGGCAACGAAGGCTATCCCCCCTACAATATCGAACAGACATCAGACCATTCCTACCGCATCACCCTGGCCGTGGCGGGGTTCGCCGAAGAGGACCTGGCGATCACCGTCGAGGACCGCCAGCTGGTGATCCGCGGCCGCCAGCGCGACGACAGCGAGGGGCGGGTGTTTCTGCACCGCGGCATCGCGGCGCGCCAGTTCCAGCGCATGTTCGTGCTGGCCGACGGCGTCGAAGTCGGCGAGGCGGTGATGGAGAACGGGCTGCTGCATGTGGACCTGACCCGTGCGCGGCCGGAAACTGTGGTCCAGACGATCAGTATCAGAAAGGGGTAAGAGCAATGCATACACCGTTTGACTTCAAGGATGCCGGCAACCGGACCGTCTATGTGAAGGCGGTTGCGGTGGCGGATCTTCCCAAAGAGGTGCAGGCCAGCGCCGGCGGGCGGGAGCAGCTTTATGCTGTGCACGACGCCGAGGGCGGCCAGCTGGCGCTGGTGGCCGACCGCCGCCTCGCCTTTGTGCTGGCGCGGCAGAACGACATGACGCCGGTGCCGGTGCATTAGGCGCCCGCCGCAGGGCGCGGTCCGCAGCCCTGTGCAGGGCCGGCGGATTGACTTCGGGCATTTGTCCCACAAGATGCAGGAGGCGGGCGCAGGCCCGCCTTTTTTGATGCCTCGCAAACCGGGAGATGCAAATGGCGCGTTATGATTTCGACTGGGTGGATGCGTTTTCGGCCCATGCCTTCGGCGGCAACGGCTGTGCGGTGGTGCATGAGGGCGCGCATCTGCCGGAGGCGGTCTGCACCGCCTATGTGCGGGAGACCTCGCTGGTGGAATGCACCTTCACCGGCCCGTCGCAGGTGGCGGACGTCAAGGTGCGCTATTTCCTGGCCAGCCGCGAGATCCCCTTTGCCGGCCATCCGACCATCGCCACGGTGGCGGCGATGCGCGACCGCGGGCTGATCGCGGGTGAGAGCATCACTTTGGAAACCGGCGCCGGCATCGTACCGGTGCGGCTGGACGGTGATCTGATCGAAATGACCCAGGTGGCGCCGGAGTTCGGCCCCTTTGCCGATCCGGCACAGGTGGCGGCGGCGGTGTCGCTGCCGGTGGAGGCCATCGTCGGACGGCCGCAGAAAGTGTCCACCGGACTGCCGTTCTGCATCACCGTGCTGAAGGACCGCGCGGCGCTGGAGGCGGCGGAGCTGAACCTGGAGGCGCTGGCCGCATTGGGCAAGTCGCTGGGCGCCGACGGCATCGACATGATGGAGCCGTTCCTGGTGACGCTGGAGGGGGCGACAGCGGAAGGCGACACATTCTCGCGCCTGCTGATGGCGCCGCCGAGCCCGCCGGAGGATCCTTTCACCGGTTCCGCCACCGGCGCGATGGCGTCCTATCTCTGGCGCCACGGGCTGATGGACAAGGCGGAATTCACCGCCGAGCAGGGCCACGGCATGGGCCGCCCCGGCCAGGCGCGGGTGGCGCGGGTCGGCCCGGCGGACGCCATCGAAGGCGTGCGGGTCGCGGGCGAGGGGTTTGTGCTGATGCGCGGCACCGTGGATCTGCCGGACACGGTCTGAAGCCGCCGTCTCACCCCCGCGGCTGCGGCGCGTTCAGCATATCGCTGAGGGACCGGATGCCCCGGTCATCTGCCTTTGGCACGATGCGCCAGGCCGCGTTCACAAAACACACCAGGGCAAAGGCCAGCAGCCCAAGGCACAGCAGGGTGACCAGTATCTGGCCGTATGTTTTGTCCTGCAGCCAGTCGAAGGCGGTGCCTAGGCCGCCGGCCTGGCTGCGCGAGGCAAGGAAGGCCGCCTGCGCCATCAGCAGGCCGATGATCCCGATCGCAATGCCATGCGCCGCCACGCCGGCCTTCAGGGCCATGTTCAGATGCACGGTGGCCGGGTTGCCCTTCAGATGGCCGCGGTATCCTTCGGTCCAGGCCTTGTGCAGATAGTAGCCGCCCGCGATGATGGTCAGCCCGCCGGCAAGTCCGGCCATGGCCTGGCCGCCGGGCGCGGCAAGCAGGCGGTCGAGCATCTGCGACTTGCCGGTGTCATTGGCGCGCCCGAACATCACCGTGATTGCCAGCACCCCGAGGCCAAGATGGATCAGGCCGGTGGTGATCATGCCGGCCCGCGCGGTCAGGCCCTTGAGATCGCTTCCGTAGTCTTCGAGGTCCCAGATGCAGTCCACGGCGCGCCAGACTGCGTAGGCGAACATGCCAAGGGCGATCAGCACCAGAACAGCAAAGCCGGCGCCGCCCTGCAGGCGTCCCATTGCCTCCTCGGTGCCCTTGGCGTCGCCGCCCTGCCAGATTGACCAGAGCGAGAGGGAGGCCACCAGAAGGTAGACCAGTCCGCGTCCGGCGTAGCCGGCCCGCATGATGGGAACTGCCCAGGCGAAATCGCCGGGCGGGGCCGGCGCTTGCGGTGGTTTCCCGGGGCGGGCAGGCGGAGCGGAGGGGTGCGGCATGCCGGGCCTTTCAGGTTAGCGCGGGTTCATCAGGCGGGGCGGAAACGCGTGACGCGGCGGAAAGTTCCCGCTGCGGCCTGCCGCGCCCGGCGGAAAAGCGCCGCCCTTCGGCACCGCAAACCCCGGCTATGTCACAGATGAATGACGCCTGACGCGGAGGGTGGCAGGCTCGGTCTCTGTAACGAGTTGGAAACTGTGCGGTGAGTGCCATTGCACATCGTTAATGAGGAGGACTGCCAGATGAAGACGGCTCAGCCGGATTCGCAAGCTGCCCTTGTCGCGTCCCAGGACGTGACAGGGGCCAAGGTTTACAGCCGCAATCACGAACAGGTGGGCGACATCGGCCATCTGATGATCGACCAGCATTCGGGCAAGGTCGCCTATGCTGTCATGACCTTCGGCGGCTTCCTGGGGATGGGAGAAGAGGAGCAAGCCATCCCCTGGAACAGTCTCCGCTATGACGCGGGGCTGGATGGCTACGTGACCGATATCACCCCGGAACAACTGCAGAATGCACCTGAACGGCCCCGCGGCTGGGAGCGGGACCGCCAATATGGAACCCGGGCGCATGATCACTTCGGGGTTCCCTACTACTGGTAGGGGGGCTGCCCGGCCGGGGACCGGCGCGGCCATCCTGCAGCCCATTGCGGATCGCCGCTTGCGGCGAAAAATGCGCGGCCATCGCGGGGCTGATCAAGAAAACCCGGGCTCTCATGAAAGCGGCATCGGGGATGGCTGCACTGCCGCGCTGACCGGCGCGGCGCAGGCGGCCGGGGGGCGGGCCGCGGGCGAGGGCTTTGTGCTGCTGCGGGGCATGGCGGATCTGCCGGGCAGGCCGCAGGCCTTTCGGTGGAGGCACCGCCTGTGCAGCGGCCGCTGCGGTATCCGGACGGGGCCGGAGGCGCTTTGTCTTTACCGAATTTTAGAAGCGGATGGCGGATAGTCGGAAAAACCGCATTTGCTTCAAAATAAGGAAAGTAAAAGTTGCTTCAAAATCAAGCGCCGCATCCGTCTCAGTCCGGCCCCCGTCAGGATCCGCTGGACGCAGACGAGCTGGTCCGGCTGGCAAAGTCGCAATCTCTGGCTGACGGCGGGGTCCGGACGTCGGAGATTCTGGCGGACGCGCTGGCGAGGGATTCCCGCCATCACGAGGCGCAGGTGCTGCAGGAGCGGCTGCACCAGATGTTCGTGCCCCGCTGGCATTTCCCGATGCTGGCCGACCGGGCGCGCAACCAGGCCTATGCCAGGGCCATCGCGGCCAAGGTGAGGCCGGGGGACGTGGTGCTGGATATCGGCTGCGGCGCCGGGCTGACGGCGATGCTGGCGGCGCGGGCCGGGGCGAAGCATGTCTACACCTGCGAGCAGCAGCCGCTGATCGCGCAGGCGGCGGAGCGGGTGATTGCCGCCAACGGCCTGAGCAGCCGGATCACGGTGCTGCCGAAGTGGTCGCATGACATCGTGATCGGGGAAGACATGCCGGAACCGGCCGATGTGGTGATTTCCGAGATCGTGGACACGGTGCTGCTGGGAGAGGGGGCGCTGGCGACCCTGACCCATGCCATGGCCGTTCTCGCCAAGCCGGAGGCCCGTGCGGTGCCTGAGCGGGGCACGCTGCTGGCGCAGCCGGTGGAAAGCCGCGGGCTGCTGGACCTGTGGCGGCCGCAGGAGGCGGAAGGCTTCGATCTGAGCGCGTTCCACCGCTTTGCCCGGGTGGCCCAGCTGACGCCCAATGATCTGGCGGCCTGCAGGCTGAAGCCGCTGGCGGCGCCTGCCGGGCTGTTCCGGTTTGATTTCGCCAGGCCCACGCTCGATCCGGCGCGGGTTGCGCGGGAGCTGGCCTGCACGGAAGCGGGCACCATCCATGCGGTATGCGCCAGCTTCGAAATGCAGCTGGCTCCCGGCATTCTGGTGGCGAACGGGCTGCAGTCGGGCGGCCATTGGGGGCGCACCGCCTATCTGCTGGATCAGCCGGTGGCTGCCGCGGCGGGCGACCGTCTGCGCGTCACCGCCCAGCATGATGCCGCGCAGCTGAGCCTGAGCATTGACGGGCTGACCCCGCGCGCCGCGGATGCGGAGCCTGCGGCGCTGTGGATGACCCGCGGCTGGACGGGGGCGCCGCCGGTGCTGGCGCGGGGCGGAGCGGAAGCCCCGGCAGGCGCGGCCTGGGCGCCGCCGAAGGCCGCGCCGCCGGAAGGCGGGGCGCAGCCGTACCACTAGGCCGCGGCCGGGGCAGGGCGGCCCCGGCGCTGCGCGGAACGGAAAACGGCCCGCCGGATGGCGGGCCGCTCTAGTTTCGCGCCGGGGTGTCAGGCTCAGGCCTTGATCAGGCCCATGCTTTCCAGCTTGAGCAGCACCTGGTGGGCGCAGTTGTCGACGTCGACGTTCTCGGTCTCAACCACCAGCTCGGCGTTCTGCGGCACGTCGTAGGGGTCGGAGATGCCGGTGAACTCCTTGATCTTGCCTTCGCGGGCCAGCTTGTACAGGCCCTTGCGGTCGCGGCGCTCGCATTCCTCGATAGAGGTGGCAACGTGCACTTCGACAAAGGCGCCGAACTGTTCCACGTCCTCGCGCACGGCGCGGCGGGTGGTGGCGTAAGGCGCGATCGGGGCGCAGATGGCGATGCCGCCGTTCTTGGTGATCTCGGAGGCCACATAGCCGATGCGGCGGATGTTGAGGTCGCGGTGCTCTTTCGAGAAGCCCAGCTCGCTCGACAGGTTCTTACGAACGATGTCGCCGTCCAGCAGGGTCACGGGGCGGCCGCCCATTTCCATCAGCTTGACCATCAGCGCGTTGGCGATTGTGGATTTGCCGGAGCCGGAGAAGCCGGTGAAGAACACGGTGAAGCCCTGCTGGGCGCGCGGCGGCTTGGTCTTGCGCAGCTCGGCCACGACCTCGGGGAAGGAGAACCACTCGGGGATCTCCAGGCCTTCGGCCAGGCGGCGGCGCAGTTCGGTGCCGGAGATGTTGAGGATGGTGACGTTGTCCTTGTCCTCGATCTCGTCCGCGGGCTCGTACTGGGCGCGCTCCTGCACATAGACCATGTGTTTGAAGTCGACCATTTCGATGCCCATTTCGCCCTGGAACTCGCGGAACAGGTCCTGCGCGTCATAGGGGCCGTAGAAATCTTCACCGGCAGAGTTCTTGCCCGGGCCTGCGTGGTCGCGGCCGACGATGAAATGGGTGCAGCCGTGGTTCTTGCGGATCAGGCCGTGCCAGACCGCCTCGCGCGGGCCGGCCATGCGCATCGCCAGGTTCAGGAGCGACATCGAGGTGGTGGCGGCCGGGTATTTGTCCAGCACCGCCTCGTAGCAGCGCACGCGGGTGAAGTGGTCGACGTCGCCCGGCTTGGTCATGCCGACCACCGGGTGGATCAGCAGGTTGGCCTGGGCTTCGCGCGCGGCGCGGAAGGTCAGCTCCTGGTGGGCGCGGTGCAGCGGGTTGCGGGTCTGGAAGGCGACGACCTTGTTCCAGCCGACCTTGCGGAAATAGGCGCGCAGTTCGTTCGGGGTGTCGCGGCGGGCGCGGAAGTCATAGTGGACGGGCTGCTGGATGCCGGTCACCGGGCCGCCCAGGTAGACCTTGCCTGCGGTGTTGTGCAGGTAGTTCACTGCCGGGTGGGCATCGTCATCGGCGCCGAAGACCTTCTCGGCCTCTTTCGCCTTGTTCGGCACCCAGTTGTCGGTGACGGTCATGGTGGCGAGGATCACGCCTTCCTGGTCGCGCAGGGCAATGTCCTGGCCCGCTTCCAGCTTGGATGCGAAGTCCTCGGACACGTCCAGGGTGATCGGCATCGGCCACAGCGAGCCGTCGGTCAGGCGCATGGTGTCGACGACGCTGTTGTAGTCGGCCTCGGTCAGGAAGCCCTTCAGCGGGTTGAAGCCGCCGTTCATCAGCAGTTCCAGGTCGCAGATCTGGCGCGGGGTCAGGTCCCAGCTGACCAGGTCGGCTGCTTCGACCTTCAGTTTCTGGGCGCTTTCGTAGGAGACATAAAGCTCAGGAATCGGAGCCAGGTTGCTTTGCATCGGGTTGGTCCTGTGTTTGAGAGGAGGTAGGCCGCTAGCGGAGCCGGTGAGTTCCGCATGCAGCGCGTTGTATTCTGCGAGCTTGCGGGCAAGGAATTGATCGGTGAGCCGCACTTTTTCCGCCGCGCCGCGGGTGGTCAGCGAATAGGCGAACCGCTGCCGCTTGTCCGGGCCGGGGCGGGCGCTGATGGCGATCAGGCCGCTGTCCGCCGCCTGCCGCAGCAGGGTGTTGAGCCGCCCCAGCGAAATCCCCACCGCCGCAGCGGTCGCGCGCTGCGAGGCGTCCGGCGCCGTGTCGAGCTGGCGCAGGAGGCGGAACAGCAGGTCTTCGCCGTCCGGGTTGGATATGGATGCGGGGTCGGTCACGGGCGCAGCAGTAGGGTCAGCAGGTTAAAAGTATGTTCACGCGTGAACGCATTGCATGGTTCGGCCCGGTTGCAAAGGGTGAATTGGCAGGAAGTGGCGATTTATTGCCGCGTTGCAGGGCTGCAACGACTGCGGCCGCGCGGCCGATTGTTCTGCCGCGGCGTGCCGGGCCGGATGGCTGGCGCGGGGCGGCGCGGCGCGGCAAACAGGCGTTTTGCGCTTCGGGCCCCCGGCCTAACGCTGTTCTCCCGCCAGGGTCCGGGGCAGGGCGGCGGCAAATTCGACCGGCAGCGCCTCCAGCGGCCGGGAAACGCCGCGCAGCCGGAAGGTTTCCAGCGGCAGATGGCCCGAATCATACCCCGCGGCCTCCAGCACCCGGGCTGACACCAGCAGTTCGACGCCCAGCTCCTTGGTCTTGGCCTCGAGGCGGCTGGCGGTGTTGACGCTGCCGCCGATGATGGTGCGCGGGGCATGGGCGGCGCTGCCGATTTCGCCCAGCACCAGTTCGCCCAGATGCACGCCGATACCGATGCGGACCTCGGGCTCGCCGTCGGCGTTCAGCCGCGCGTTGAAGTCCTGCAGCGCGTCGCCGATGGCGGCGGCGGCGTCCAGCGCGGCGGCGGCGGAGCGGGCGGGGGAGGGCGCCTCGAACAGCGCCAGCAGCCCGTCGCCGAGGTATTTGTCCACGGTGCCGCCGGCGCCGGTGATGGCGGGCACGATGGCGTCGAAGAAGCGGTTCAGCAGGAACACCACGTCATAGGGCAGCTGGCCGGCAGTGCGGGCGGTGAAACCGCGCATGTCGAGGAACAGCACCGCCAACTGCTGTTCGCTGCCCTGGCTGGCATGGGCGCGGCCCTTGCGGCCGTCGGGGCGGAACAGGCGGGTGACGGTCAGCGGCGCCTGCGGGCGGATCTGGCAGGCCAGCCGCATGTTGGCGGGGGCCTTGACCCGTTCCAGGCTGCGGGCCTCGGGCGGTTCCGGCGGCGGCAGATGCTCGCCGCCCTCATCCACCACCACGCGGCAGGTGGTGCAGCGGCCCTTGCCGCCGCACAGCGAGGTGTGCTGGACGCCGCCCGCGCGCGACATCTCCAGCAGCGTCATGCCGCGCTCGGCCCGGATTTCGGGGCCGAAGGCATAGCGGATGGTGACCGCGCGGCGGCGGCGGATGAGCTTGCGCAGGAGGTAGACGGCGGCGGTGAGGCCGAGCAGCGCAAAGAAGGCCCACAGCCACAGGCGTTCGGCCGCAAACATCTGGGCAAAGGCCTGCTGGCTGGGCCAGTTGAAATTCTCCATCAGCGCCGCGCGCTCGGTGCCCTCGACGAACAGCCCGTAGATGCGGCGGCCCTCGGTCAAAAGGCCCGCAAAGGCAAAGCCGGGGATGAAGACGGCCAGACCCGCCATCCAGGGCACCAGCGGGCGCCACCAGCGGGTCAGCCGCAGCCAGTAGTGCAGCCCCATGCAGCCGTGGATCCAGACCGCCAGCAACAGCAGGCTTTGCTGCCAGATTTCGGGGGAGTTCCACATCAGCACGATCTGATAGGGCATCTCGTCGTTGGTGCCGTAGATCTCGTGCGAGTAGCGGGTGAAGACGATATGGGCCAGCAGCTGCAGCGGGATCAGCAGGCCGAGCGCGGTCTGCAGCGCCTCGCCCCAGCGCATCCGCAGGGACCGGCGGCGGGCCAGGTTCCACAAGGCAAGGCCTGCGTGCAGGATCAGCGCGGCATAAAGGATCAGGCTGCCCAACAGGCTGCGGGTAATCACCTGGCGGGCGTCCTGAAACGCATCCATCCATGCGGGCGAGATCAGGCCGAGGCCGATGTTGATGAAGTGAAAGAAGGCGAAGGCCAGCAGCACCAGGCCGGTTGTGATCCGGGTGCGGGTGATCCAGTTGCCCTGCCAGAGCGCGCTTGCCACCCTGGTCCTCCTGTGTCGCTGCCTCCGGGAGCAGACTGCGGGGCCGCGGGGGCGGGGTCAATGCCCGGTTGCAGGCGGGAGCAGGGGCGGTTAGCCCTCCAGCCCCCAGCCGTCCGGCGCAAAGCCGTGGGCAAGGGCGGCGCGGGTGGCCAGCTCCTCGCCGATCCAGATGCCGGTGGCCGAGATGATCTGGTCCGGCAGGGTGGCGGCCAGATAGGGCGGGTCTTCGCCTTCGGCTTCGAAGAACGCACAGGCAAAGCCTTCGCGGCTCAGCTCCTCGGCCAGCGGGCGCCAGTCGGCGCCGGCGCGGGCGGGGACGAAGAAGTAATCCACGTCCGCCACCTCCGGCAGGCCGTGTTCGGCCTGCAGATCCTTGAATGCCGCAACGGTTCCGGCCCGCTGCGCGTCGAAATCATGCGGCATCCGGGGTTACTCCTGCTCGGCCAGGAAACGCTCGGCATCGAGCGCGGCCATGCAGCCCATGCCGGCCGAGGTGACCGCCTGGCGGTACTTGTGGTCGGTCAGGTCGCCGGCGGCATAGATGCCGGGGATCGAGGTCTCGGTGGAGCCCGGCTTCACCTTGACGTAGCCGCCGTTGTGCAGCTCCAGCACGTCCTTGACCAGTTCGTTGGCAGGGGCGTGGCCGATGGCGACAAAGACGCCCTTGCAGGGGATTTCCTTCAGCTCGCCGGTCTGCACGTTCTTGACCACGACGCCCTCAACCCCCAGCGGGTTGTCGGTGCCGACGACCTCTTCGAGGGTGTGGAACCACAGGGTTTCGATCTTTTCGTTCTTGAACAGGCGGTCCTGCAGGATCTTCTCGGCGCGCAGCTCGTCGCGGCGGTGGATCAGGGTCACCTTGGAGGCGAAGTTGGTGAGGAACAGCGCCTCTTCCACGGCGGTGTTGCCGCCGCCGATCACCACAATCTCCTGGCCGCGGTAGAAGAAGCCGTCACAGGTGGCGCAGGCGGAGACGCCGAAGCCCTTGAACTTCTCTTCGCTTTCCAGACCCAGCCATTTGGCGCGGGCGCCGGTGGCCAGGATCACCGCGTCGGCGGTGAAGGTGGTGCCGCTGTCGGCCTTGGCCACGAACGGGCGGGCGGAGGTGTCGAGCGAAGTGATGTAGTCGCCGATCACCTCGCAGCCCATCGCCTGGGCGTGCTCCTGCATCTTGATCATCAGGTCGGGGCCCTGCACCTCGGTGAAACCGGGGTAGTTCTCGACCTCGGTGGTGGTGGTCAGCTGGCCGCCGGGCTCGATGCCCTGTACCAGGATGGGCTCCAGCATGGCGCGGGCGGCATAGACCCCTGCGGTGTAGCCGGCCGGCCCGGAGCCGATGATCAGAACCTTGGTGTGGCGCGTCTCGCTCATGTTCGTCCCTTACGTAAGCAGCATGGCGGGCTTGCCGCCGTCAGGAAATGCATATAGCGGCAGGACCCGCTGGCTTAAACCCCCAGCCTTTGCATGCCGCGGGATACAGAAAGCGCCTGCGCGGCGGTCTTAAAGGCTTGCACATTCGACATGCAAAGAATATTGCGCGGCGATGAAACAATATTGCGCGGCCCGGTGGCGGTGCTATAAGAAACGCAAATCTCACAGGAGTTTCTGGCATGGTCACAACCCGTCTTGATCCGATTGATCGCAAGATTTTGTCGGAGCTTCAGGCCGATGGGCGGATGACCAATGTCGAGCTGGCCAAGCGGGTCGGTATTTCGGCGCCGCCCTGCCTGCGCCGGGTGCGGGCGCTGGAGGAAGCCGGGCTGATTCACGGCTACCACGCGGATGTGAATTCCCGCGAGCTGGGCTTTGAGGTGCAGGTCTTTGCCATGGTGGGGCTGGAGAGCCAGGCCGAGGCGGAGCTGAGCGCCTTCGAAGAGAAATGCCGCGGCTGGCCGCTGGTGCGCGAGTGCCACATGCTGAACGGCGAGGTGGATTTCATCCTGAAATGCGTCTCCCCCGACCTCAGCACCTTCCAGAGCTTCCTGACCGGCGAGCTGCTGACCACGCCCAATGTGGCCAGCGTCAAGACCTCGCTGGTGATCCGCGGCGCCAAGGACGAGCCTGGCGTGCCGTTCGAGGTGCTGGAGGAGCGGCTGGCGCGCGAGGCCTGAGGCCTGCCCGGAAGCCTGCACGGGCGGGCGTTTCCGCCCGCCGGTCCTGAACTACAGAATGGCAGGCCCCGGCTGGCTGGCGCTGTCGGCGCGGGGAAAGGCCAGCGGGCCGAAGCCCTGGATGCTGTCGGCGTGGGCGAACAGGTTCAGAAACAGTGTCTTGATCGCGTAGCTCGCCAGTTTCAGCGCATCCGGCCCCGGGTGGTAGGTCTCGAACGCCAGGCCGCCGACAGTGATCACCGCGTGCCGCGGCAGGCAAAGATGGCAGAGATCGACCGGCGCAGGCGGCGCGGTCTCGAAGATGCTCATGCCGTCCTGGAACTCCGATGCCAGGGTCAGCAGCTGCCCGTCGCCGCAGCCCTGCATGTGCGGCGGCGTCCGCAGCAGGCGCGCGGCGGGGCCGGCCACCAGGCTGGCGGAGGGTTTCTGCAGCCCCAGGCTGTCCGCCATGAAACTGGTCAGGGTGCAGCCGCGGGAGCGGCTGCCGCCGCGTCCGGGCAGCACGCTGGTGCGGCCGATCCACAGCAGCGGCTGGCTGCCGCCGTCCCGGGTCAGGATTTCGTCGCCGGGCAGCAGGTCCTCGACCGCGATCGGGCCCTGAGCGGTTTCCACCAGCGAGCCGCGGGTGAAGGCGCTGAAGGCGTTCTCGAACAGCGGCAGGGCCGGAGCGATGTGGCGGGTTTCCGAAATGCCGCCGCCGGGCAGCAGGCAGCTGACCTCGTAGCGGCGCAGCTGCGGTTTGTTCGCGCTGCGCAGCGCAGCGGGATCCTGCAGGATTGCAGTGGCCTCGACGGCATTGGCTGCAGCCCTGTGCAGCGACTGGGGGATGGTCATGACAGCAGACCTCTCCTTTCAAACTGCCCGCTTGCATCGGCCCCCACCGGCAACGCAGACGTGCTTGAGCGATATGATGTGCCCAAAATGGCAGGATTTAATTCGAATTGTCAAAAATTCCGGAGCAAACTGGTTAACGCCCCGGCCGGCTCGGGGCGGCCGCGCTGACGCAGCATCAGCAGGCTGCCGGATCAGGCCGGTTGGATGCCCCGTCGACGGCTGGCCGGGCTGGCGCGGCTGCGCCAGGGGGGCCGCTTCCGGGGCATCCGTCCCCGGCGTTAACCCAGTTTCCGTACCGCCTCCTGGAGCTGCACCCGGCCGCGGCGGCGGCGGGCGGCAACCCAGGGCAGGGTTACGGTTTCGCTCTTGGCAGAGCGGGTGATGGAAGCAATGAAACGCTTGTTCAATTTCATGGTCGGTCCGTCCTTCGCCCGGCAGCTGCACCCGCGTCGCCGGGCGGCTGCTGTGTTTATTGGTCTGACCCGTTTATGAGTAATCTTTGCGCCCGGATTATGACCCGCAGGGGGCATTTCCGGCCCGGCCCTGCGCGTGCCTGCCGCCTGCCGCCGAACTTGGGCGGCGCGGCAGGTGGCTGATTTCAAACGGGAAAGTCAAACGGCCCCGGGCGGCTTCTGCAGCGGCAGCAGGGAATGCGGCGGAAATTCAGAAAATCCGCCACAATTGCGCGGGTTAACGGGGCCTTAAAGCCGGATGCAGGAGATCAGGCGGCCGTAGTCGGCTTCTTTCGCGTGGGTGGCGCGGCGGTAGGAGAAAAACTTCTCGGCATCGGAATAGGTGCAGTAGCGGTTCCATTCCGCGGCGCCGATGCCGGCCTGGCGCAGCTTGTGCAGGCCAAGGCCCGGCAGGTCGAACAGGTAGCGGTCGCCTTCGCCGCTGGCGAAGAAACGGGCGAAGCTTTCGTCCTGCATCATGAAGTCGTCGAAGAATTCCGGGCCGACTTCATAGGCGCGCTGGGAAATGGTCGGGCCGATCACCGCGGCGGTGTTTTCGCGCCGCGCGCCGAGGCTTTCCATTGCCTCCAGCGTGGCCTCCAGCACCCCGTCGAGGGTGCCGCGCCAGCCCGCGTGGGCGGCGCCGATGACGCCGGCCGCGGGGTCCGAGAACAGCACCGGCTGGCAGTCGGCGGTCAGGATCGACAGGGCTAGGCCGGGGACGTTGGTGACCATCGCATCGGCGCGCGGGCGCTCCGGCGAGGGGCCGGTGATCACCTGCACATCGGCGCTGTGGACCTGGTGCACGGCGCTGAGGTTCTCCGGCGGCACCTCCATCGCGGCGGCCACGCGGTTGCGGTTGATCTGCACCGCCTCGCGCTGGTCGGTGGAGCCGAGGCCGCAGTTCAGCCCTCTGTAGATGCCGGAGGACGCGCCGCCCTTGCGGGTGAAAAACCCGTGCCGCACCGGGGCAAGCAGATCGGACGTGAGGATTTCAAGCGTCATGGATTCAATCCTGGCAAAGGGGTGGTCTGAGGCGGGTAGAGGCCAAGCACTTTGAACAGGTTTCCCATTTCGCCGGGGTGCGTCAACCGCCGATGTGCGGCGGCCAGGGAGTCCAATGTCTCGCCCTGCAGCGGGGCGGCCAGGGCGCGGGCGCGGTCGGTGATGCCGAGCCGTTCCAGGAACACGCCCTGCGGGGTGAGGCGGGTAAAGGCGCAACCTGCGGTTTTTGCAGCCATTGCCAGCGCCTCGAAGTCCACATGCGCGGTAAGGTCGGCCTCGCCCGGGGATTGCAGCGGATCGGCGGGTTCATGCGCGCGCAGGGCCTGCAGGGTGTCGCCGAGCGCCCGCCAGTCGCCGTAGTCCACGATCAGCGCCGCGCCGCCATGGGCCGCGATTCGGGCGGCGATGGCCTGGGTGATGGGGGCGGCGGCTTCGCAGATCTCGACCAGATCGCCCTCCTGCGTGTCGGCCAGCCGGTGGTCCAGCGCGGGCTGCGGCGCGGCGGGGCTGAGGCCGAAGCTGAGGGCGCCGTCCGTGAGGCCGATGCGCTTTTCGCTCCAGCCGCCGCCTGCGCGGAGGAACTGGCGGATGGGCAGGGCGTCGAAGAACTCGTTTGCCGCCAGGAGCAGCGGCTGATCGGGCAGGGCGTCCGCCGTGTCCAGCCATTCCGGCGCGTAGCCTTCCAGCGCCTTGGCCTGGGCCGCGCGCAGGGCGGGGGAGGCTTCGATCAGGCGGATCTGCATCGCGGCATGGAAGCCGGGCACGCCGCGGGTGGCGCGCAGCAGGTCGGCCATCAGGGTGCCGCGGCCGGGGCCGAGTTCTGCCAGCGTGAAGGGGGCCGGGGCGCCCTGGTCGAGCCAGGCCTGCGCCAGGGCGAGGCCGATCAGCTCGCCGAACATCTGGCTGATTTCCGGCGCGGTGGTGAAATCGCCCTTGGCGCCCAGCGGGTCGCGGGTGGTGTAATAGCCGAACTTCGGATGCAGCAGGCAGTCCGCCATGTAGTCCGCCACCGACAGCGGGCCATCGGTGCGGATGCGGGCGGTGAGATGACCGGTCAGGCTCATGCCGTGCTCCGGGCGGCGCGGCGGGCGCGGATCAGGAACCAGAGGCCGATGGCGATCATCGGCAGAGACAGCGCCTGGCCCTGGGTCAGGCCGATGCCGTCAATTTGCCAGGCCAGCCCCAGCGGGTTTCCGGGGGTGACGAACTGCGCATCCGGCTGGCGGAAGAATTCAACGATGAAGCGGGCCAGCCCGTATCCGGCCAGGAACACGCCCAGCAGGCGGCCCGGGGTGTGAAAGGCATTGCGGCGCCAGGCGAGATACAGGAGGAGGGCGCCGAGGATCAGCCCCTCCATCAGCGCTTCATAGAGCTGCGAGGGGTGGCGGGCACAGAGCGCCCCCAGGGCCTGGCCGCAGTCCTGCGCCGCCTGGCCGGGGAAGGCGACGCCCCAGGGCAGGTCTGTCGGGCGGCCCCACAGTTCGGCGTTGACGAAATTCGCCAGCCGCCCCAGCAGCAGGCCGGGCGCCACGGTATGGGCGACGAGATCGGCGATCTGCAGCTTCGGGATGCCGTGGCGGGCGGCATAGATCAGGGTTGCAATGATCACACCGATGAGGCCGCCGTGAAAGGCCATGCCGCCCTGCCAGATCTTCAGGATCTCCGCCGGGTTCGCCAGGTAGTAGGCCGGCTGGTAGAACAGCACGAAGCCGAGCCGCCCGCCGAGGATCACGCCGAGGATGATCCAGGTCAGCAGATCCTCCACCTGCCCGGGCTCCATCGGCGGCTGCTGCCCGGGCCACAGGCCGGGGCGGCGCAGCGCGGCCACGGCCAGGCGCCAGGCGATGACGATGCCCGCGATATAGGCCAGCGCATACCAGCGCAGGGCGAATTCGAAGGAGCCGAGGGAGATCGAGAAGATCTCGGGCGAAAGTTCGGGGAATTGGATCATGGCCTGCATGTGCGTCTGAATGCCTCTGCTGTCCGGGGGAAGTCAACGGCTTGCAGCCGCGGCTTTGCTTGCCCATATAGAGGCCAAGCCTGACACGGAGAAGACGATGCAGACCCGCAACAAGATCCTGGACGATATTTCGCAGCTGATGACCAACGCGATGGGCGTGGCCCAGGGCGCGCGGGACGAGGCCGAGACCGCGATGAAAAGCATGATCGACCGCTGGCTGGCTGACCGCGATTTCGTCACCCGCGAGGAATTCGACGCGGTGCGCGCGATGGCGCAGAAGGCGCGCGAGGAGAACGAGGCGCTGAAGGCCCGTCTGGACGCGCTGGAGGCGGCCAAAAAGTAAACGCGCCGGTCCGGTGCGGATGCAGCCTGCCGCAGGAGGGCCTGCGGCGGGCTTTTTTGCGGCATCTGCCTGGCGGGCGGTCTGCGCTGGGTGCATGGCTGGCCTGCGGGGCTGTGGATAAAAACAGGTCGCTTTCCGCCCGCATGGTCGAAAACCGCGCAGCGCGGGCTGCGGCTTCCGGTACATGCTGCCGCTGCTGCAACAGAAGGATGGTGGCATGGTATCTGTCTATTCGGTGCCCGGGGCGTTCAGCGCGCAGGAATGCGCGGAGATCATACGCAAGGCGGAAGTGGAGCCGGACAGCGAGGCGCTGCTGGTGGGTCAGACCCGCGATCACAACCTGCGCCGGGCCAGCGTGGTGTGGCTGGACGATGTGCCCGGCACCGGCTGGGTGATGGACCGGCTGATCTCATTGGTGCGCCGGGCCAACAAGGAGCGCTTCGGATTTGACCTGCGCGAGTTTGCCGAAAGCCCGCAGGCGGCCAGCTACAAGGCCAAGGACAGCGGCCATTTCGCCTGGCACTCGGACATCGGCGACGGGCCGGTGGCGGGCAAGCGCAAGCTGAGCCTGATCGTGCAGCTGAGCAAGCCGGGCTCATATGACGGCGGCGACCTGGAGATCATGCCGGGCGCCCATGTGGTGTCGGCCAGCCGGCTGCAGGGCAGCGCCACGGTGTTCCCCAGCTTCCTGCTGCATCAGGTGACCCCGGTCACCCGCGGCGAGCGCAAGTCGCTGACGGTCTGGGCGCACGGGCCGGCCTTCCGCTGACAAGGGACGGAGCGCCGCTCCGCCAGTGCTGATGTGATTGCGCCGCCCCCTGCCGCCCCGCCGGCAGGGGGCGGCTGCTTTTGCGGGCTGCGGAGGATCCGCGAAATCCGGGAAAACGGCCCCGCACGGGTTTACGCCGCAGCCGCCGCCGGCCATAGTCGCGAAGCCGGCATTTAGGGGGCTGTGGATAGTTCGTCCACAAGTTATTGCAGATATCCCCAAAATAAAGGGTTGCCAGATAACCTTTTCAGCTCCACCATATCTAGTATGGGAGCGGGGATGCCTCCCCGGCCCCTAGCATGAAAACCTAGCTATAGGGCGCCTTTGTGCCCTGGTGCGCTAGGCAAAAAGAGAGGTGGCATCATGGCACTATCCGAGCTTCACCTGGAAGAAGACGTCCATCCGATCGACATCGTTGAGACCCTGGCGTCGCACCACGATTGGGACTTCGACAGGGTCGGGGACGACCAGATCGCGATGTCGGTGGAGGGGCAGTGGCGCACCTATTCGCTGACGCTGGCCTGGTCGGGCTATGAGGAATGCCTGCGGCTGGTCTGCAGCTTCGAGATGGAGCCGCCGGAGGCGGAGCTGCCGCGGCTTTATGAACTGATCAACTGCATGAATGACCAGTGCTGGGAGGGCTCCTTCACTTATTGGGCCGACCACAAGCTGATGCTGTTCCGCTACGGGCTGATGCTGTCCGGCGGCCAGATGGCCAGCCCGCAGCAGATCGACGCGATGCTGAACGCGGCGGTGGCCAATGCCGAGCGCTACTACCCGGCGATCCAGCTGGCGGTCTGGGGGCAGCGCAGTCCCGAGCAGGCGATGCAGGTTGCCATTGCAGAGGCCTACGGGCGGGCGTAAACCTTGCCCCGAACCTGACAAACCAAGGGGAGGGGTTTCATGGAGATGGCGGATATTGCCGCGCGCGGGCTGGTGCTTCTGGGCTGCGGCAAGATGGGATCGGCGATGCTGGCCGGATGGCTAGAGCGCGGTCTGCCCGCAACGTCGGTCTGGGTGATCGATCCGCGCCCGTCGGACTGGCTGAAGAACACCGGCGTCAACGTGAACGCCGAGCTGCCGGCCGCGCCGGGCATCGTGCTGATCGCGGTGAAGCCGCAGATGATGGGCGAGTCGCTGCCGACGCTGCAAAGCTACGGCAACGGGCAGACGCTGTTCATTTCGGTGGCGGCGGGCACCTTGATCGCGACCTATGAGGACATCCTGGGGGCAGAGACCCCGATCGTGCGGGCGATGCCGAACACGCCGGCCGCCGTGGGGCGGGGCATCACCGCGCTGATCGGCAATGCCCGTGCCGGCGATGCCGACCTGGAGCGCACCGAGGCGCTGCTGCAGGCCGTCGGCCAGACCGTGCGGCTTGACAACGAGGGCCAGATGGATGCCGTCACCGGCGTCAGCGGCTCCGGCCCGGCCTATGTGTTCCACCTGATCGAGACGCTGGCGGCCGCGGGCGAGGCGCAGGGGCTGCCGGCGGAGCTGGCGATGAAGCTGGCCAAGGCGACGGTGGGCGGCGCAGGCGCGCTGGCGGAGGCGGCTGAGGAAAGCCCCGGCCAGCTGCGCATCAATGTGACCAGCCCCAACGGCACCACCCAGGCCGCTTTGGAGGTGCTGATGGACGAGGGCAACGGCTTCCCGGCGCTTTTGAACCGCGCGGTGGCAGCGGCCACCAACCGCTCCAAGGAGCTGTCGCGTGGCTGAGATCAGCTTTGACGATTTCATGAAGGTCGACATCCGCGTGGGCGAAGTGGTCCGCGCGGAGCCGTTTCCTGAGGCGCGCAGGCCGGCAATCAAGCTGTGGGTCGATTTCGGGGAAGAAATCGGCGTAAAAAAGAGCTCAGCGCAGATTACGGCGCATTACATGCCGGAAACGCTGGTGGGCAAGCAGGTTCTGGCCGTCGTAAACTTCCCGCCGCGGCAGATCGGCAAGTTCATGTCAGAGATCCTGGTGCTGGGCCTGCCGGATGAAAACGGAGAGATATTCCTGGCCGGGCCTGATGGAAAGGTCCCGCTGGGCGGGAGGATGCACTGAGATGAAGATCTGGATTGCGCGGCCGATGACGGCAGCGGTTACGGCACGGGCGCGGGAGGCCTTTGCCGATCTGGAAATCCGTGAGACCAACGCGGTGATGAGCGAGGCGGAGATGCTTCGGGCTTTGTCCGAGTTCGACATCGTCGTGCCGACGCTGGGCGACAAGTTTTCGGCGGAGATCTTTGCCAAGGCGGGCACGCCCCGCTGCAAGCTGCTGGCCAACTTCGGGGTCGGCTACAACCACATCGACGTGGAGGCCGCGCGGGCGGCGGGCGTCGAGGTGACCAACACGCCGGGCGCGGTGACCGATGCCACCGCCGATATCGCGATGACGCTGATCCTGATGTCGGCGCGCCGCGCGTCCGAGGGCGAGCGGATGCTGCGCAAGGGCGACTGGCAAGGCTGGCACCCGACCCAGATGCTGGGTCTGCATGCCACCGGCAAGCGCGTCGGCATCGCCGGCATGGGCCGTATCGGCCAGGCGATTGCGCGGCGCTGCCATTTCGGCTTCGGCATGGATGTGTCCTACGTGGCGCGCTCGGATAAGGATCTGGACTTTCCGGCGGACCGGGCCGAAAGCCTGATCGCGATGGCCGGGCAGGTGGATTTCCTGGTGGTGGCGGTGCCCGGCGGCGCCGAGACCTATCACCTGATCAACGCCGAAGTGCTGGGCGCGATGCAGCCGCACGCCCATCTGATCAACATCGCCCGCGGCGAAGTGGTGGAAGAGGCGGCGCTGATCGAGGCGCTGCAGCAGGGCCGCATCGGCGGGGCGGGCCTGGATGTCTATGAGTTCGAGCCGAAGGTGCCGCAGGCGCTGATCGATCTGGACAATGCCACCCTGCTGCCGCATCTGGGCACCGCCACCGAGGAGGTGCGCAGCAACATGGGCCATATGGCGCTGGACAATGTCGCGGCCTATCTGGCCGGGGAAGCCTTGCCCAACCGGGTCTGAGACCGCGTGAAGATCTGAGCCCGGCGGGGCTCAGACATCCTTGGGCTTGTCGTTGCGGTCATCCCACGCGGGGTCGTCGCGCTTGATCCTGCGGGTCAGAAAGGCGCCTGCCGGCCAGGCGGCCAGGGCGGCGATGACCGCGCAGACGGCGATCGACTGCCAGGAGTAGAAACCAAGAGTGAATGCGGCGATGATGAGGGCGCCTGCGATGCAGGCGCCTGCCAGGCTGGCCATGTGAAAGCGCAGCTTTCCGGCCAGCGGGTCGCGAACAGTCATGACGGCCTCCTTTGAAACGCTCGAGGCAGTATAGCATGGTTCGGCCGGACGGCTTACTCCGCGGCTTTGCCGCTGCGCAGATCGCCCGCCGCTTCGCGCCAGTGGCGGCGGCAGAGCGAGACATAGGTTTCATTGCCGCCGATCTGCACCTGCTCGCCCTCGGTCATGACCCGGCCCTGGTCGTCCTGGCGCACCACCATCGTGGCCTTCTTGCCGCAATGGCAGATGGTGCGGACCTCGCGCATCTCGTCGGCCAGGGCCAGCAGGGTGGCGGAGCCGGGGAACAGGTTGCCCTGGAAATCCACCCGCAGCCCGTAGGCCAGCACCGGCACCCGCAAATCGTCGACGACGCGGGCCAGCTGCCAGACCTGACCGGGTTCCAGGAACTGGGCCTCATCCACGAAAATCGCCGCCAGCGGGCCGCGCGCCAGGCGCTGTTCGATGCGGGCGAAAAGGTCGTCGCCGGCGGAGAACATCTCCGCGTCCTCGCCGATGCCGATGCGGGAGGCGATCCTGCCGGTGCCGGCCCGGTCGTCCAGCCGCGCGGTCAGCAGGTAGGTTTCCATGCGGTTTTCGCGGTAGTTGTGCGAAGCTTGCAGCAGCACCGTCGACTTGCCCGCGTTCATGGTCGAGTAGTTGAAGTAGAGCTTGGCCATGGCGGCGGGTTTACCCGCAGAAGCCCCCGGGGGAAACCGGTTTCTTGGCGGCTGCGGGCGTGCCGAGCGGCGCGGGAAGGCCCGCCGGGGCTGACGCGGCCAGGGCGGAACAAAACCCTGAAAAGCGGCCATCGCCAAATGCCCCGGAGAGCGCAAGTTCCGGGCAGACCAATTACCCTGAGAGCAGGCCGTCACTCACTCCGCCCTGCTTTGCACTGGACAACAAGTGCCAATTGCACCATGTCACTAGCTAAATCCCTGAAAACCTGAGGGATGGATAAGGTATCGCAATTCCTCTACAACTCAGAAATGGGAAAACAATCAGTTCGTTCCCCCAAGGGGCGGCGGGCGAGCCAGGTAGGACGTATATGGCTGAAATCGGGACGTATCTGAAGAAGCACACCGAAGCGCTGGTGAAGGATGTCGGTATTGAGGCCGCCTGCCAGATCACCGGCAAGTCGAAAGCAACGCTGGGGCGCTATTATTCGGATAATGACGAGCACGCCGACCGGTTCATGCCGGTGGATGCGGTGGCCAAGCTGGAAAGCGCGTCATCCTATCCGCACGTGACCTCGGCGCTGGCGGATCTGAAGAACATCACGCTGTCCTACAACGGCAACGGCACCGCCGAGGAAACCGGCCGCAGCGGCGGGGTCAATGCCGATGTGATCGCGCTGAGCCAGCGCTTTGCCCAGCTGATGTGCGAATACCAGGCGGCAATGGAAGACGGCATCATCACCGTCAATGAAGCAAAGCGCCTCCTGCGGGAGACGGTGCTGCTGCAGCAGGTGCTGCTCGACATGAAACTGCACCTGGAAGAAGAGAGTGCCTGACAGCCTTGACCTGAGCGGCCTGCCCGGAATTGCGGAGGGGCTGCTGCATCCGGTTGACGTCGATCTGCTGGCCGCACCGGGCGATCCCCGCCACCCGCCCCGGATTCTGCTGCTGTACGGCTCGTTGCGGGAGGTCAGCTATTCCCGCAAGGCGGCGGAGGAGGCGGCGCGGGTGCTTCGGGCCCTCGGCTGCGAGACGCGGATCTTCAACCCTTCGGGCCTGCCGCTGCCCGACGATGCCGGCGCGGCGGAGCATCCCAAGGTGGCGGAGCTGCGCGAGCTGGCGGTGTGGTCCGAGGGCATGGTCTGGTCCAGCCCGGAGCGCCATGGCGCAATGACAGGCATCATGAAGCTGCAGATCGACTGGCTGCCGCTGTCGCTGCAGGGCGGCATCCGCACCACGCAAGGCAAGACCCTGGCGGTGATGCAGGTGTCGGGCGGCTCGCAAAGCTTCAACGCGGTGAACCAGATGCGCATCCTGGGCCGCTGGATGCGCATGGTGACGATCCCGAACCAAAGCTCGATCCCCAAGGCGTGGCTGGAATTCCAGGAAGGCGACCGCCTGCCCGACGGCCCGTTCTACCGCCGCCTGGTGGATGTGATGGAAGAACTGGTGAAATTCACCTGGCTGGTGCGCGGCCGCAAGGACTATCTGACGGACCGCTATTCCGAACGGGTGTAAAGCGCCGCGGACGTGCACAAGCGGGTCTCGCAGAAATAGGCCGGGGCGGGGGCCCCGGACCCGGTTGAGGAAAGCCCCGGCAGTGCCGGGGCTTTTGTGTCAGATCAGCGGGATCAGCGGCACATCGCAGGCGGCCAGGGCCAGCAGGGCAGTCAGATACAGCGTGAGGCGCATTCAGGCTCTCCGTTCAAAGGGATTTCCCATCCTTGCCGCAGGCTAACCGGAGGCGCAAGCGCAAGGCGCGGTGAATTGCCGGGCGAACCCGGGTTTTGGGATTCTCCCGCAGCGAGTGGCGTCCGGTTAAGCAATTGGGCAGCGGAGATTCCGGTCTTTAGGCATTTGTTAAGGCTCATTTGTGCCGCAATTGGGCTGCGAAGTTACCGGCAGCGCCCGGAATCCCGTAAAAGCAGCGAAAACAGCGGATCTTTCTCCTAACGAAACAGATTGGATTTTTCCGTGTTTTTAGGGGGATTTTCTGAAAATTGACAGCGCCAGTTAAGTAAATAAGGCGTTTATGCCCGCGCGCTCCGGCAAAAGGCGTCCTTGTTAACCTTTTGTTAAGCCTGCCACAATCTGCGCATCTTTCTGCCAGCGCGGCTCCAAAGCGGGCCGCATTCCAGCCGCAGGGCTCACCGACCATGGCGATGTGGGATCATGGAGTGTGAGACATGAGACGTTTGATTGGAATTGCCGCTGCCCTTGTCATCGGATGCAGCGCTGGCGCTGCCGCAGCAGGCGGGCAGGGCGCTGCCGGGCAAGCCGTTCCCGGCTGGGAGGCGGTCGGCCGCCTGAACATCGGCGGCCGGGCCATGTGCACGGCGACGCTGATCGCGCCGGACCTGGTGCTGACCGCGGCCCATTGCATGTATGACATCCGCCACGGCCGCCAGGTGAACCCGCGCAGCATCAAGTTCGAGGCGGGCCTCAACGGCCGCCAGTCCAAGGCGGCCCGCAGGGTGGCCAGGGCGGTGATCCACCCCGGCTACCGCCACGGCCAGACCAGCCAGTTCCAGACCGGCACCGATATTGCCGTGCTGCGCCTGGACCGGGCCATCAGCGGCGATGTCGTCCGCCCCCTGTCGCTGGCCGCAGCGCCGGAAAAGGGCGCGCAGGTGGATGTGATGTCCTATTCGCACAGCCATGCCACCCGGCCGCGGCTGCAAAGCGCCTGCCAGGTGATTGCAGCGCGCCAAAGCTCGGTCATTACCACCTGCCGGGTCGAATACGGCGCGTCCGGCTCTCCGGTGCTGCAGACCCGGCCGGGCCGCATGCCGAAGCTGGTGTCGGTGATTTCCTCCAAGGCGCAGATGGGCGGCAAACGCGTGTCGCTGGCAGCACCGCTGGGGCATGATCTGCAGAAGCTGATCGGCCAGGCGGGCTAGGGCAGGGCGCACTCCCGCCCGAACGGCAGACCCGCAAGCGCAAAGGAAAAGGCCCCGGGAAATCCCGGGGCCTTTCCTGTTCCTGTCCGCCGCGCGGGGCTTGCTCAGCCCTGCAGCGATTTCACCTCGACGTCGCCTTCGGCCTGCGCCTTGATCGCGCGTGCGGCGGCGTTGGCGCCGGCGGCAGTGGTGAAGTAAGGGATCTTGTCGTAGAGCGCGACGGAGCGCATTTCCTTGCTGTCCTCGACGGCCTGGGCGCCCTCGGTGGTGTTCATCAGCAGCTGGACGTCGCCGTCCTTCAGCATGTCGACCACGTGCGGGCGGCCCTCATAGACCTTGTTGACCAGCTCGCAGGCGACGCCCTGGCCTTCCAGCCAGCTTTGGGTGCCGCGGGTGGCGACCAGGGTGAAGCCCTGTTCCACCAGGATCTGCGCGGCTTCCAGCATCAGCCGGCCCTTGTCGGCATCCTTGATCGAGATGAAGGCGCGGCCCTTGGACGGCAGCACCATGCCCGCACCCATCTGAGCCTTCAGGAAGGCGCGGGCGAAGGAGCGGTCCCAACCCATGACTTCGCCGGTGGAGCGCATTTCCGGGCCGAGGATGGTGTCGACGCCCGGGAAGCGGGCAAACGGCAGCACCGCTTCCTTGACCGAGAACCAGGGCATGTCAGGGTCGGCCAGGGTCATCGGGTCGGCAATCGGCGTGTTGACGTCATAGCCGGCATCCGGCCCGTAGGGCGGGCGCATCGGGAAGTTGGTCAGCGGCTCGCCCGCCATCACGCGGGCGGCGATGGAGGCGATGGCGCTGTCGGTCGCCTTGGCGACAAACGGCACGGTGCGCGAGGCGCGCGGGTTCACCTCGATCAGGAAGATCTCCTCTTCGCCGTTTTCATTGGCCTTGATGGCGAACTGCACGTTCATCAGGCCGACCACGTTCAGCGCCCGCGCCAGGGCGTTGGTCTGCTCCTTGATCTGCTCGATCACGTCCTTGCCGAGCGAGTAGGGCGGCAGCGAGCAGGCGCTGTCGCCGGAGTGCACGCCGGCCTCCTCGATGTGCTGCATGATGCCGGTCACATGCACGTTCTTGCCGTCGCACAGCGCATCCACGTCGAGTTCGACCGCGCCGGCCAGGTAGCTGTCGAGCAGCACCGGGCTGTCGCCGGAAACCACGACGGCCTCGTTGATGTAGCGCTTCAGCTGGTCCATGTCGCGGACGATTTCCATCGCCCGGCCGCCCAGAACGTAGGACGGGCGGATCACCAGCGGGAAGCCGATTTCACCTGCGATTTCCAGCGCTTGCGCGTCGGTGGAGGCGATGCCGTTCTTCGGCTGCTTGAGGCCCAGCTTGTTGACCAGCGCCTGGAAGCGCTCGCGGTCCTCGGCCAGGTCGATGGCGTCCGGCGAGGTGCCCAGGATCGGGATGCCCTCGGCCTCCAGCGCGTTGGCCAGTTTCAGCGGGGTCTGGCCGCCGAACTGCACGATGACGCCGTGCAGGGTGCCGTTGTCCTGCTCCACCCGCAGGATTTCCATCACGTGCTCGAACGTCAGCGGTTCGAAATACAGCCGGTCCGAGGTGTCATAGTCGGTCGACACCGTTTCCGGGTTGCAGTTGATCATGATGGTTTCATAGCCCGCGTCGGTCAGCGCAAAGCAGGCGTGGCAGCAGCAGTAGTCGAACTCGATGCCCTGGCCGATCCGGTTGGGGCCGCCGCCGAGGATGACGACTTTCTTCTTCTCCGACGGGCGCGCCTCGCATTCGGCGTCGCCGAACGCGGGGGTCTCGTAGGTCGAGTACATGTAAGGGGTTTGCGCCTCGAATTCGGCGGCGCAGGTGTCGATCCGCTTGAACACGGCGTTGACGCCCAGGGCGCGGCGGGCGGCGCGGACTTCGGCCTCCTTCTGGCCGGTCAGCTTGGCCAGGCGGGCGTCGGTGAAGCCCAGCATCTTGAGCGCGCGCAGGCCTGCTTCGTCCTTGGGCAGGCCGCCTTCACGGATCCCGGCTTCGGCCTCGACGATTTCGCGGATGCGGGCGAGGAACCAGGGGTCGAACTTGGTGACGGCGTGGATCTCATCGTCCGACAGGCCGTGGCGCATCGCCTGGGCGATGGTGCGCATCCGGTCGGGGGTTTGCTTGCCGATCGCCTTGATGACGGCGGCCTTGTCGCCCGCAGGCTCCCACGCACCGGCGCCGACGCCGTCGATCATCACCTCGTCAAAGCCGGTCAGGCCCGATTCCATCGAGGCCAGCGCCTTTTGCAGCGACTCATGGATGGTGCGGCCGATGGCCATCGCCTCGCCCACCGATTTCATCGCGGTGGTCAGGTACGGCTCGGAGCCCGGGAATTTCTCAAAGGCGAATTTCGGGATCTTGGTGACAACATAGTCGATGGTCGGCTCGAACGACGCCGGGGTCACCTTGGTGATGTCGTTGTCCAGCTCGTCCAGCGTGTAGCCCACCGCCAGCTTGGCCGCGATCTTGGCAATCGGGAAGCCGGTCGCCTTGGAGGCCAGCGCCGAGGAGCGCGACACCCGCGGGTTCATCTCAATCACCACCATGCGGCCGTCGGCGGGGTTCACCGCCCACTGCACGTTGGAGCCGCCGGTCTCGACGCCGATCTCGCGCAGCACGTTGATCGAGTGGGTGCGCATGATCTGGTATTCTTTGTCGGTCAGCGTCAGCGCCGGGGCGACAGTGATCGAGTCGCCGGTGTGCACGCCCATCGGGTCGACGTTCTCAATCGAGCAGACGATGATCGCGTTGTCCGCTTTGTCGCGGACGACCTCCATTTCATATTCTTTCCAGCCCAGCAGGCTCTCGTCCACCAGGATCTGGTTCACCGGCGAGGCATCCATGCCGGAGCGGCAGAAGTGGATGTAGTCGTCGCGGTTGTAGGCGACGCCGCCGCCGGTGCCGCCGAGGGTGAAGGCGGGGCGGATGATCGCGGGCAGGCCGATTTCATCCAGCGCTTCCAGCGCGATGCGCACACCTTCGTCCAGGTCGGCGGTGCCGTTCTCGCGCTTGGGCGCGGTGACGATGGTGGCCTTGGGGTTTTCGATGCCGAGCCGGTCCATCGCTTCGCGGAACAGCTTGCGGTCCTCGGCCATCTCGATGGCGTCGCGCTTGGCGCCGATCATCTCGACGCCGAATTTCTCCAGAACGCCCATTTCTTCCAGCGCCAGCGAGGTGTTGAGGCCGGTCTGGCCGCCCATGGTGGGCAGCAGCGCGTCGGGGCGCTCTTTCTCGATGATCTTGGCGACGACCTCAGGGGTGATCGGCTCGATATAGGTGGCGTCGGCCAGGCCCGGGTCGGTCATGATGGTGGCCGGGTTGGAGTTCACCAGGATGACGCGGTAGCCTTCTTCGCGCAGCGCCTTGCAGGCCTGGGCGCCCGAGTAGTCAAACTCGCAGGCCTGCCCGATGACGATCGGACCGGCTCCGATGATCATGATCGACTGGATGTCCGTTCTTTTGGGCATGGCAGGCTTCCTTTGGTTTTTTCGCGCGAGCAGGCTTTGAATCACGGGCGCTGTCATGCGCCCAAATTGTCCTGCGTTATAGGGACCGCGCCGAAAGGTTCAAGGGGTATCGGAAACGGAATTGGAAATGCCGCATCCACCCCTTTAGTTCGCATTGCGAACAGTTATATGTGGGGGCCAAGAGCTCAGGGAGTCAAATCCGGTGCGGATTCGCTTTGATCAGGGCCCCAAGGGGGCCGCCACATGTTTCGACCAGCCGCTGCGCGTGATCCGCGCGGACGGGGCGGAAGAGGTGCCTGCGGCGCTGGCCGCACTGGATGCGGCGCGGGCCGCCGGGCACTGGCTGGCGGGCTATGCGTCCTATGAACTGGGGTATGCGCTGGAACCGAAGCTGGCAGGGCGGATGCCCGACGGGCGGCGGCTGCCGCTGATCTGCTTCGGGGTGTATGACGCGCCGGTGCAGCGCCATGCGCCAGCGGCACCGGGCGAAGCGGGTCTGGAGGGCATTAGCCCGCGCTGGAGCTATGAGCGCTATGCCGAAGCCTTCACCCAGGTGAACCGCAACATCGGCAAGGGTGACATCTATCAGGCAAACCTGACCTTCCCGATTGATGCCGAGGCCTTTGGCACGTCTGAGGAGCTTTATGCCGCGTTGCAGGCCAGGCAGGCGGTGGGCCATGGCGTGCTGGTCGAACAGGACGGTCTGCCGGACCTCCTGTCGCGCTCGCCGGAGCTGTTCTTCCGCACCGATGCCGAGGGCATGATCGAGACCCGCCCGATGAAAGGCACCCAGCCGCGAAGCGAGGATCCGGTCGAGGACGCCCGCCGCCGCGACTTTTTGCGCCAGGACGAGAAGAACCGCGCCGAGAACCTGATGATCGTCGATCTTCTGCGCAATGACATCAGCCGCGTCGCGCAGACCGGTTCGGTGCATGTGCCGGAGCTGTTTGCGGTGGAGAGCTACGCCACCGTGCACCAGATGGTGTCGCTGGTGCGGGCGAAACTGCGGCCCGATGCCGGGCTGGCGGATGTATTTGCGGCGCTGTTCCCCTGCGGCTCGATCACGGGCGCGCCCAAGATCCGCGCGATGGAGATCCTGGCGGAGCTGGAGCCCTGGGCGCGCGACATCTATTGCGGCACCATCGGCTGGGCGGCGCCGGACGGGTCGTCGGAGTTCAACGTGGCGATCCGCACGCTGATGCTGGAGGAAGGCCGCGCCACGCTCAATGTGGGCGGCGGGGTGGTCTGGGACAGCACCGCAGAATCCGAATATGAGGAAGCGCTATGGAAAGCCAGGTTCGCCCGCGTGACGCCATCCAGGGCGATCCCGCTTTCCGCCTGATCGAAACGCTGGGCTGGCATCCGGGCGAGGGGTTCCGGCATCTGCAGCAGCACCTGGCCCGGATGGGGCGCAGCGCAGCGGCCTTCGGCATTCCCTTCGATCCCGAGCAGGCGCGGCGCGTGCTGGCTGGAGCCGGCGCCGAAACGGCGCTGCGCTGCCGCCTGACGCTGGATGCGGACGGGCAATTGGAGCTGGCCGCCGCGCCGCTGGGAGGCAGCCCTGCCGAATGGCGGCTCGGCATGGCGGACACCCGGCTGGAGGCTGCGGACCTCTGGCTGCGGCACAAGACCACCCGGCGCGCGCTTTACGACACCGCGCGGGCGGCGCTGCCAGCGGGTGTGGATGAGCTGCTGTTCCTCAATCAGCGCGGCGAGCTTTGCGAAGGCACGATCACCAACCTGTTTGTCACCCGCGCAGACGGGCAGGTGGTGACGCCGCCGCTCCGCTCCGGCCTGCTGCCGGGAGTCTTGCGGCAGGTGCTGCTGGACAGCGGCCAATGCCGCGAAGACGTGCTGATGTTACAAGACCTTCACGATGCGCAGGCTATTCACATGGGAAATTCCCTGCGCGGGCTGATCCGGGCGCGGCTGATCTAGGCCGCGTCCGCCGCCCGGGCTTGAAAGCGGCTTGAAGGGCATGAGCAGAACCACCCCGTCCCAGGACCCGTCACCGGCCCGGCTGCGGCTGGAATTCGGACTGATGTTTGTTGCCGCGCCGGTGCTGATCGCGCTGTTCTTCCCGCCGCAGTCTATGTTTCCGGCGCTGTTCGCCTTCACTGCGGCCGGGCTGGCGCTGCTCTGCGCAACACCCGGGTTCCGCTGGCGCGAGCTGGGCAACGGCTGGCGCGACTGGCCTTGGCGGGAGGCGGCGCTTTTCGCCGCGGTGTCCGCCGCGGGCGCCTGGCTGCTGGTGCAGATGCTGCAGCCGGATGCGGCCTTTGACCTGCTGCAGGGCAATCCGCTGCTGCTGGCGGCGGTCTGGCTGGGCTATCCCGTGGCCTCGGCGCTGCCGCAGGAGCTGCTGTTCCGGGTGCTGTTCTTCCGGCGCTACGATGCCATCCTGCCCGATGGCCTTCAGGCGGCGCTGATCAATGCGGCGGTATTCTCGCTGGCGCATCTGATGTACTGGAGCGTGGTGGTGTCGCTGCTGACCTTCGGCGGCAGCCTGATCTTCACCTATGCCTACCTGCGGCGCGGCTCCTTCCTCTATGCGGTGCTGCTGCATGCGCTGGCCGGAAACATCCTGTTCACCGCCGGGATGGGGGCCTATTTCTTCTCCGGTGCCGTGGTCCGGCCATTTTGACGCGCTGAAACACCCAAGTTCCCTTGACTTCCGGGCGCTGGCGCGGTGTATCACCGCGACCATTGATGCCGCCCGAAGGGATGATGACGATGCACGCTTACCGCAGCCATACCTGCGCCGAACTGAACAAATCGAATGTCGGTGAAACCGTCCGCCTGTCGGGCTGGGTCCACCGCGTCCGCGACCACGGCGGCCTGCTGTTCATCGACCTGCGCGACCATTACGGCGTGACCCAGGTGATGGCCGACCCGGACAGCCCGGTCTTTGCCGAGATCGAAAAGGTCCGCAGCGAATGGTGCATCCGCATCGACGGCAACGTGCTGGCGCGCGACGAGAGCCTGGTGAACCCCAAGATCCCGACCGGCGAGATCGAGGTCTTCATCCGCGACATCGAGGTGCTCGGCAAATCCGAGGAACTGCCGCTGATGGTCTTCGGCGAGCAGGAATACCCGGAGGAAACCCGCCTGCGCTACCGCTACCTCGACCTGCGCCGCGAGAAGATGCAGAAGAACATGGTGCTGCGCGCCAACATGATCCAGTCGATCCGCAAGCGCATGTGGGACATCGGATTCAACGAATACCAGACCCCGATCATCACCGCGTCCTCCCCCGAAGGCGCGCGCGACTTCCTGGTGCCGTCGCGCCTGCATCCGGGCAAGTTCTACGCGCTGCCGCAGGCGCCGCAGCAGTTCAAGCAGCTGATGATGGTGTCGGGCTTCGACAAGTATTTCCAGATCGCGCCCTGCTTCCGCGACGAGGACCCGCGCGCCGACCGCTCGCCTGCCGACTTCTACCAGCTCGACATGGAAATGTCCTTCGTCACCCAGCAGGACGTGTTCGACACCATCGCCCCGGTGATGGCGGGCGTGTTCGAGGAGTTCGGCGGCGGCCGCAAGGTCGACCCGGCGCATGAATGGCCGCAGATCTCCTACAAGGATGCGGCGAAATGGTACGGCACCGACAAGCCGGACCTGCGCAACCCGATCAAGATGCAGGACTGCTCCGAGCATTTCCGCGGCTCGGGTTTTGCGATCTTCGCCAGCCTCCTGGAAAACGAAGGCACCGAGATCCGCGCCATTCCGGCCCCCACAGGCGGCTCGCGCAAGTTCTGCGACCGGATGAATAAGTTTGCCCAGGGCGAAGGCCTGCCGGGCATGGGCTATATCTTCTGGCGCGATCAGGGCGAGGGCATTGAGGCCGCAGGCCCGCTGGCCAAGAACATCGGCCCCGAGCGCACCGAGGCGATCCGCCAGCAGCTGGGCCTGGGCGTCGGCGACGCGGCCTTCTTCCTGGGCGGCAAGCCGAAGGCGTTCGAAGGCGTCGCAGGCAAGGCCCGCACCGTCATCGGCGAGGAGCTGGGCCTCATTGACAAGGACCGCTTTGCCTTTGCCTGGATCGTCGACTTCCCGATCTACGAGAAGGACGAGGAAACCGGCAAGATCGATTTCGAGCACAACCCGTTCTCGATGCCGCAGGGCGGCATGGACGCGCTGCTGTCCGACCCGCTGTCGGTCAAGGGCTACCAGTACGACCTGGCCTGCAACGGTTATGAGCTGGTTTCCGGCGCGATCCGGAACCACAAGCCGGAAATCATGTTCAAGGCCTTCGAGATCGCGGGCTACGGCGAGGACGAGGTGAAGAAGCGCTTCGGCGGCATGGTCAACGCGTTCCAGTACGGCGCCCCGCCGCATGGCGGCTGCGCGGCTGGCATCGACCGGATGGTGATGCTGCTGGCCGACGAGGCGAACATCCGCGAGGTCATCATGTTCCCGATGAACCAGCGCGCCGAGGACCTGATGATGTCAGCGCCGTCCGAGCCGATGGCGGAGCAGCTTATGGAGCTGGGGCTGCGGGTGATCCCGCAGGATCAGTAACCGCCGCAAGGATTTGAGAGAGGCCCGGGCAAACGCCCGGGCCTTTTCCTTTGCCGCCATAAAAATGCCTGTGCCGGCGGCGGAACCCGCGGAGTTTTGCGTATCACAGAAAATTCACCTGTGGGCCTGGGCGGCGATGCTCTAACCTGCAGGGGACAGGCAATCCGGGGAGAGAACGGGACAATGCGGTTTGACGGGGATTTGGCTGAGATCCGCTTTGGCGCAGGGCTGTCGCCGCGGCTGCCGCCGCCGGCGTCGGCAGAGGAGATGCTGGCGCGCCTGAAGCGGCCGGATCGGGCTGCGCAGGCCTTTCCGCTGCCGGATTTTGATGCCGCCTTTCAAGACACCAGGGAATTCCGCCGCTTGCGCCGCGCCCGCTACAAGGCGCGGGGGCAGGCGGGCTATGAGGCTGCCGATGACGCCTTCAGGGCCTACCGCCGGGCGCGCAACCGGGAGCACCGCCGCTGGCACGGGCAGCGTCTGCTGCGGCATATCCACACCTCTGACGGCCTGCGCGAACGGCTGGTTCTGTTCTGGGCGGATCATCTTTCCGCGCAGGGCAAGACCGGCTTGTACCGCGTTCTGGCGGCCCCCTATGCCGAGACCGTGATCCGGCCGCATGTGGCGGGGCGGTTCGAGGACATGCTGATCGCCGCCGTCACCAGCCCGCTGATGCTGCACTACCTGGACCAGGAGCGCTCTGCCGGGCCGGGCAGCCGGGCGGCGCAGCGGCGCAAGCGCATCAGCGGGCTGAACGAGAACCTGGCCCGCGAGGTGCTGGAATTGCACACGCTGGGCGCGGATGGCCCTTACAGCCAGACGGATGTGCGGCAATTGGCGGAGCTGTTCACCGGGCTGTCCGTGCAAGGCAGCGACGGGTTTCTGTTCCGGCCCGGGATGGCCGAGCCCGGCCCGGAAATGGTGCTGGGGCGGACCTACGGCGGCGGCAGGCCGGAGCTGGAGCAAGTGCTGGCGGCCTTGCGCGATCTGGCCCGCCATCCCGCCACCGCGCGCCATATCGCCTGGAAGCTGGCGGTGCATTTCACCTCCGACACGCCGGAGCGGGCGCTGGTGGACCATCTGGCCGCCCGCTATCTGGAAACAGGCGGGGCGCTGCTGCCGGTGTATGAGGCGCTGCTGGAGCATCCGGCGGCCTGGGCGCCCGGGCTGGGCAATGTGAAGCCGCCGTTTGATTTCCTGGCCTCGGCCTGCCGGGCGCTGGCGGTGCCGGAGGCGGGGATTGCAGGCCTGAAGCCGGGGCAGATATACCGGCTGCTGCTGGCGCCGCTGACCCCGATGGGGCAGCGCTGGGAGTTCCCCAACGGCCCGGACGGCTGGGCGGAGGAGGACCGGGCCTGGATCACGCCGCAGGCGCTGGCGGCGCGGCTGCGCTGGGCGCTGGCGGCGCCGCGGCAGCTGCTGCAGGCCCTGCCGGACCCGCGGGAGTTTGCCGAGGCCGCTTTGGGCGGATACGCCAATGAGCGGGTCCGCTTTGCCGCGCGCGCGGCGGAAACCCGGTCCGAAGGGATCGGCCTGATCCTGTCCTCTCCCGCGTTTCAGCGCCGCTAACTGGAGGTTATGCCGATGCACCTGACCCGCCGATCTCTTCTGGCCCGCTCTGCCGCTCTGGGCTGTTCGCTGGCGGCCAGCCCGCTGCTGACCCCGGTCACCTTCGCCGCCGCGCCCTGGGACACCCGGCTGGTGGTGATCATCCTGCGCGGCGGCATGGATGCGCTGGATGCGGTGCAGCCCTACGGGGACCCGGATTATGCCGGCTTGCGGCAGAGCCTGGCAGGCGGCCCCGGCACTGGCGCGGCCGACCTGGACGGATTCTACGCGCTGCACCCGGGGCTGGCGCCGCTGCTGCCGCTGTGGCGCGCAGGCCAGCTGGGGTTTGTGCAGGCGGTTTCCACCCCGTACCGCGACCGGCGCAGCCATTTCGACGGCCAGGACCTGCTGGAGGCAGGAACCGCCGCGCCGGGGCAGGCCGAGGGCGGCTGGCTGAACCGCCTGCTGCAGCTGGTGCCGGGGGTGGAGGCGCGCACCGCCTTTGCCGTCGGCCAGGATCGGATGCTGCTGCTGGAAGGCGCGGCGCCGGTCGCGCAATGGGCGCCGGGCGCGGGGCTGGCGATGAGCCCGCAGGCGGAACGGCTGGCAGGCCTCTTGATGGAGGACGACCCGCTGTTCCACGCCGCGCTGAACGGGGCGCTGGAGCTGACCCGGCAGGACCTGTCTTTGGGTGCGGGGGACAGCAGCGGCGATGAAGGCGAGGACATGATGATGTCGATGATGACCGCGCCGAAAGGCAAGGTGCATCAAGAAGTTGCCGCCTATGCGGCACAGCAGCTGCGCGGCGATACCAGGATTGCGGCGTTCTCCATCAATGGCTGGGATACCCATTCCCGGCAGGCCGGGGCGCTGAAAAACGCGCTCGGCCGGCTGTCTGAGACGATCCTGGCCCTGCAAAACGGCCTGGGGCCGGAAGCCTGGGGCAAGACTGCGGTGGCGGCCGTGACGGAATTCGGCCGCACCGCGCGCGAGAACGGCACCGGCGGCACCGATCACGGCACCGGCGGCGCGATGCTGCTGGCGGGCGGCGCGATCCGCGGCGGCCGGGTGCTGGGGCGCTGGCCGGGGCTGGCGGAGGCGGACCTTTATGACCGCCGCGACCTGATGCCGACCGGGGATGTGCGCAGCCCGCTTGCCTGGCTGCTGCACGGGCTCACCGGCGCGGGCAGGAGCGGGCTCGAAACAGCTGTGTTCCCCGGGTTGGAGATGGGCGGCGACCCGGGCCTGCTGCTGTAGCGGCGGCCTCCGTAGTTTCCGCAGAGCAGGCGCCAAGCGGTACGGCGCAAGCGGTGCGGCTGCGGGCGCGGGAGAGTTTTGGAAGCTTTCGGGGCGCGCGGTCAGTCCGCTGCTGTGCGGCAGGCGCTGGCGGCAGCTGAACCGGGCCTGACTGCCAGCCCGGCTGTCTCAGGCGGCTTGCGGAACAAGCGGGCAGCAGGTGCGCCCGGCCGAGCTTAATGCCTGTGCGGCTGCAGGACCAGCGCGCGGCCGCTGGCTTTGCCGGTGCGGTTGCGGCGGATGGCGCGGGCTTCCAGGCGGACCTGGCCGTACAGCACGATGATCAGCGTGGCGAGAGCGATGAGGCAGGCCTGCAGCATCTCAGATCGCCGCGCGGCGCTGCAGCCGCTCCTGCACAAGGCCGGCCAGGGTGGCGGCATCCTGTTTCAGCGGCTCGCCATTCTGCCGGGACCGGGCCAGGCGGTCGGCGGCATCGGCCAGCGGCCGGTCGCCGGCGCTGCGGGCGACGCCGCCCAGGAATTGCGCCAGATAGGCCAGGGTCTTTTCTTCCTGCCCCATGTTCAGCACATCGGCGGCATGCGCCATGTCATCCCGGTAGGCGAGCAGGTCCGGTTCCACGGTCTCGTCATCCAACACGCGCAGGCCGCACGGCTGGCGGTCGGCCGGCATGCTGGACAGCACCGCCTGCTGGAAAGCGGCGAGCGAGGTGACCGGCTTCTCCAGGAAACCGGCGGCACCGGCCGCCAGCGCGGCCTCTGCCAGGCTGGAGTCGCCGGAGGTGGCCAGGATCACGCCGGGGCGCGGGCTGGCGTCGGCCAGTTCGCGGATCAGGTCGAGGCCGGAGCCGTCCGGCAGCCCGACATCGGCAATCAGCACCGAAGGGCGGTAGACCTGCAGGTGGCGCCGGGCGGATTTCAAACAGTCGGCGCGCCGGATCCGGGCGCCGCTGCGGAGGCACAGAAGGCGCAGCGCCTCGCAGGCAAAGCGGCTGTCCTCGACCACCAGGATGGTCAGGCCCAGAAGCGGGCGCCGGCTGGTGGGCAGGCGCTGGGCGGCAGCTAACAGTTCCGAATCGTCCATGACGCATCCTCCTTGCGGGATATGCTCTGACGCTAGGGAATCGAGGCTAATTACTCGTTAACAGGGCGTGCGCGGGCGCCGGGCGGCTTCTGCCGTGCGGATTGGCGCACTTGCCGCGGCGCAGCAAAGCGCCCATAACCGCAGCGGAGGATTGTTTGTGAGAGGAGCACAACAGAGATGATCGGCCGTTTGAACCATGTTGCCATTGCTGTCCCGGACCTGGAGGCGGCAGCCGCGCAATACCGCAACGCATTGGGCGCCAAGGTGGGGGATCCGCAGGATGAGCCGGATCACGGCGTCACCGTGGTGTTCATCGAACTGCCCAACACCAAGATCGAGTTGCTGTACCCGCTGGGCGACAACTCGCCCATCAACGGCTTTCTGGAGAAGAACCCGGCGGGCGGCATCCACCATGTCTGCTATGAGGTCGAGGACATCCTGGCAGCCCGCGACCACCTGCAAGCCGAAGGCGCGCGGGTGCTGGGATCGGGCGAGCCGAAGATCGGCGCCCATGGCAAGCCGGTGCTGTTCCTGCATCCGAAGGATTTCAACGGCTGCCTGGTGGAACTCGAGGAAGTTTGAGAGTATGAGCAACCTGTCCCGGCTGCGGGGCAGGGCAATTCCAGGAGGCCAGTGAAATGGGCGTTACATCAGCAATCGTGCTTTATGCGGTGATCTGGTTCATGAGCTTCCTGGTGATCATTCCGATCCGGCTGGAAACCCAGGGCGACAGGGGGGACGTGGTGCCCGGCACCCATGCGGGCGCGCCGGAGAAGCACTTTCTGAAGCAGAAAGCCTGGATCACCACCGCCGTGGCGGCGGTGCTGTGGGCCATCATCTGCGCGATTGTCATCTCCGGGGCGATTTCGGTGCGTGATTTCGACTGGATGGGAATGCTGCCGGAGCGGCAGTGACCGGGCTCTGCGCCTGACCTTCAAGACAGCAGACTCTCCCGCCCGGTTTGGAGGCATTGAAATGCCTCGGCACCGGTTGGGCATGGCGCCGCGCGATGCGCGGCGCGGTTGCGGCCAGCCCGGCGGGCTGGAGCGGGCCGCAGTGCCAGATTGAACCCGGAAGATATTTGCTGAGAAGCGCTTCGAGGGCAGGACTGCCCTCGAAAGCGCCATTTCCAGTGTATTCCGGCCTTGACCCGGCTGCGGCCGGCCTAGCGGCGGGCCAGCGCGTGGTAGATGTGGGTGAAGGTGGCGGCGCCCAGAATCGGGATCACCAGGTTCACCAGCGGCACCGACAGCGGCACCGCCATCAGGGTTCCGGCCGCCCAGATGGTGGCGGAATGCTGGCGGCGCAGCTTCTTGGCCTCGGCGGTGCCGACCCGGCGGGCGGCGGCGAGGGTGAAATATTCCCGCCCCAGCAGGAAGCCGTTCAGCGCCCAGAAGATGAACAGCGCCGCAGGCGGGAACAGCACATAGAGGAACAGCGCCAGGATGTTGGCCGCAATCAGCAGGCCGAGGAAGTTCACCGTGTCCTTGACCGCGTCCCAGAGCGGCACCTTGGCTGCCGGCGGCAGGGCGGGGTAGTGCTTGTCCTCCACCGCCTGGGCGACTTCCTCGAGGAACATCGAGGTGATGGCGGAGGCCACCGGCACCATCAGGAACACCGACAGGAACAGCATGAAGAACAGCGATCCGAACGACAGCAGATCGTCGACCCAGGTGACCTCGCCCAGAACGGGCAGTGTGGCCTCCGGGCCGACGAGCCACTGGATCAGCATCAGGAAGCCCGCATAGGCAGCAATCAGCAGGGCCACGGTCAGGCCCAGCCCCAGGAACAGCACCTTGCGGAAGCGCGGATCGCCGGTCTGGCCGAGGGTCTTGAAAAAGGCGGTGAAGATCATGCGCTCATCCAGGTTGTGAGGGTCTCCAGGTCCGGGCGCGGCCGCTCGGGCGGGGCGGAGCTTTCGGTGGCGATATGGACAATGCCGGCGATGCGCTCGTTTTCCGCCAGGCCAAAGGCGGCCGCGCTGAAGCCGCGGTCGTGGCTGGCCCAGCCGCTGAGCCAGTTGGCGCCCCAGCCGGAGGCCAGTGCGGCGTTCAGCAGCGCCAGGCAGACCGCGCCGGCGGAGTAGCTTTGCTCGACCGGCGGGATCTTGGGGCTGTCCTTCTGCACCTCGACCACCACCACCGCGAGCTGCCCCTGGTCGAACTGGCCGCGGCCCTTGGCAATGTCTTCGGGGCTTTTGCCGAGGCGCCTGCCGGTTTCTTCTGCCAGCGCCGCAAGCCGCGCCATCGCGGGCTGCTCCACCACGATGAAGCGCCAGGGCTCCAGCTTGCCATGGTCGGGGGAGCGGGCGGCGGCGGTCAGGATCGGCAGCAGCTCTTCGCGCGTGGGGGCGGGCGCCACCAGCGTCTTGGCCGGGCGCGAGCGGCGCGACAGCAGGAATTCGAGGGCGGCATCATTGCGTGCGGGCATATGTGAAACCTTTTTACATCTGGTGCTGCCTATCTCGGCGGCGTTGGGTGTTTTTTCAAGAGCCAATGGGCCTTGCGCGCTGCCTGTGCCGAAAATGCAGCAGGCGGCGGGGGCTTGGGTTTCGCTGGCAGGGTGATAGCGGTGTCAGGATGGCAAAGTCTATGGCTTTTGCCGCCTGCACAGGGCATCAGTGCCTCATGGGAAAGCCGAAGAAGAAAGACCTGCCGGATCTGCGCCATTTGCGCGTGCCGGGCGCGGAAATCACGGTGCGCGCCGCGCCCAAGGCGGCGCGCAATGCCGTTGTGCAGGCCGGGGAGGCGCTGAAGATTTCCGTGACCGCGGCGCCGGAGAACGGCAAGGCGACCGAAGCCGTCCGCAGCCTGCTGGCAATGGCAATGGGCACCGCGGCGTCAAACCTTGAACTGCGCCGCGGCGCGACCTCCCGCGGCAAGGTCTTCGTCTATACCGGGTCGGGCTGAGCGCTAGTCCTCGCCGACCAGGCGGTAGACGCCTTCGGGCAGGTCCAGCGCGGCGGCGAGATCCCGCACCTGCAGGTGCGAGAGGGTGATTTTCTGCACGCTGTCGGTGCGCGGGTCGTATTGCTCGACCGTGACGCACTCGGCAAAGGAATTGATGGTCACATCCTCGTTGAGCGGAGTTCCGTTCTCGTCAACCAGGGTGATGACCGTCGAGTCGAATTCATGTTCGATGGTAAACATGCCCCCAGCCTGCACTGCGCGCCGCCTGCTGGCAAGGCCTTGCAATTGCAGGCGATCGTTCCAATGTAACGGCGGACTTCCGCCGCCCGGCAATTGCTATCCCCGGGGCTTGCGCGGTACTGTGCGGACGAACTGCAAAAGGATGTGCCATGCGCCGTTTTCTGTGTCTGATTGCCCTGACTGCCAGCGCCTGCAACATGGTGGTGGAACCCGCGCCCCAGCCAGTCCGGACTGCACCGCAGCAGCCGGTGCAGGGGCTGGCGCCGGGCGAGGCGAGCAGTGCCTTTGCCGCTGTCACGCGGCGGGTGGAGCCGGTGGCCGAGCGGGAATGCCGCAGCCGGACACAAGGGATGAACTGCGACTTCCTGATCCGCATCGACCCGAATCCGAATGCCGCCCCCAACGCCTATCAGAGCCTGGACCGCTCGGGCCGCCCGGTGATCACCTTCACCCGGCGGATGCTGGGGCAGATCGCCAACCACGACGAGCTGGCCTTTGTGATGTCGCATGAGGCGGCGCACCATATCCGCGGCCACCTGGCGCGGCAGGCGACGAATTCGGCGCTGGCCAGCGCCGGTGCCGGGATTCTGACCGCGCTGGTCGGCGGTGACGCCGGCGCGGTTTCCTCCGCGCAGGATATCGGCGGCTTTGTCGGCGCGCGCAGGTACTCCAAGGATTTCGAGCTGGAGGCGGATGAGCTGGGGACGATCATCACCCACAACGCCGGCTACCGGCCCAGTGTCGGTGTGCGCTTCTTCAACCGGCTGCCGGACCCGGGCGACCGCTTCCTCGGCACTCACCCGGCCAACCCGGACCGGGTGCGGGTGGTGCAGGCCACCATCGAGCGCAACGGCCTGAACTGACCGTGGCGGCCAAGGACACCTCCGCCCCCGCGCTGGAAAAGCTCGGCGTTGTGCTGACCGACCGCGGCTCGAAATACGCGGTCACCGGCGCGCGGGTGACCTCGCGCGAGGAGGTGGACGCGGTGCTGGCGGAACTGAAGACCGAGCGCGCCTATGCCAAGGCCACACACAACACCTGGGCGGCGGTGCTGCCGGCGGGGGGGCTGAAGGCCGATGACGGCGAAAGCGGCGCGGGAATGGTGATCCTGCGGATGATGGAGCGCGAAGGGATCACCGATCACGTCATCGTCGTCACCCGCTGGTACGGCGGCAAGAAACTGGGCGGCGACCGCTTCCGGCGGGTGCAGGACGCGGTGCGCGCCTATCTTGATCACCGGGGCGGCAGGCCCGCGTGAATTTTCGCTCCGGTTGACCTGAGTCAAATCGGCTCCCGCCTGCAATCGCTAAGCTGTCCCGGCAATGCATGATTACGGGGTATGCGCGATGACCGCCGAAGCTGACCTGAAAACCCACGCCGAACTGTTCGACCGGATGGCCTGCGCCGTGGGGCTGGATCTGGAAGAAGAGGCAGTGTCCGGCACCCTGCGCTTTGACGAGATCGCCGAGGCGGTGCTGCGCTGCACCCGCTGCGGCGGAGTCGGCGCCTGCCGCAAGTGGCTGGCGGATGGCGTGCGTCCGAGTGCCGCTGCGCCGGATTTCTGCCGCAACCGCGACCTGCTGGGATACCTGAGCGAGCAGCAGGCCTGACGGGGCGGATGGCATGCAGCCTCTGGGCAACCCTCTGTATCACCTGCGCCTGATGGCCCGGATGGGTCAGTCCGCCGGCGCCGATCTGTCTGCGGCGCTTGCGGCCGGGGACATCAGCCCCGAGGGCTGGGCCGAAATGATCACACGCTGCCGCGGCTGCGCGGCGCCAAACCAGTGCGCGGCGTTTCTGGCCGCCCGCGGGCATGCCGCCGGCCCCATGCCGGGCTGCCGCAATGCGGACGCGCTGATACAGTTGAAGGAGCGCCGGACATGAAAGACATGGCAGCGGAGGCAGAGGGCCTTGGCAACATCTTCCGCCATTTGTGGCTCTTGCGCGCCGTGGCGCAGGCCGCGGGTGTCGATCTGGACCGGGAGATGCGGGCCGGGCGGCTGAGCGGGCTGGAGTATGCCCGTATGGTCACCGCCTGCCGCGGCGCGGGCTGCAGCAAGTCCTGCGCCCTGTGGCTGTCCGCCCGCCGGGACGATGCGCCTGCGGTGCCGGAGTTCTGCCCCCGGGCGGACGTTTTCAAGCGTCTGATGCGCTGACGCCGCGGAGCCGGGCGGATGTGCGGCCCGCTGCTGCGGACCGTGCGGTCAAAGTTTGGAATGGGTGCCGTCGCACAGCGGCTTCCTGCCCGAATGCTTGCAGCCGCAGAAGAACACCTTGCCGTCCTTTTCCGCTTTGTATTTCACCGGTTCAAACGCCGAGTCCTTGTGCGAGCCATCGCAGAACGGCTGCCGCGAGGACTTGCCGCAGGCGCACCAGAAATAGGTCTTGCCCTCCTTCACCTCGACAGGGAACGGGGCTTTCTGGGCGATATCCGGGGTGTTTGTCATGGCTGGGGGCTCTCCCTGGCTGGTTCATGCGTTGGGCGGGGCGGCCCGCAACTGCCGCCCCGCAAACTCACTTTAGCTTGATCACGAAGTGTTTCAGCACTTTTTCCCTGATCTCCCAGGTGCCTGCGAAGCCTTTTTCGATCACGAAAGCATCGCCGGGGCCAACCTCCCTCGGTTCTTCGCCTTCTGCTGTGATGATGATCCGGCCTTCGATCATGTGAACGAATTCCCAGGCATCATAGGTGGCGTGATAGGTGCCCGGGGTGGCCTCCCACCAGCCGCTGATGATGCCGCCGTCCCCGGAAGTGTATTCGATCCAGGTCTTCATCGAGGGGCTGCCCTCGACCTTCCTCCAGCCCTCTAGATCGTCCAGAACCGGTTCGACGGAACGGTCGGGCAGTTTGGTCATTGCAGGTTTGTTCACGGTCGTCTCCACTGTTGGGCCTTTTGGCCGGGGGGTTATTTTCCCACTGGGAAACAAACATAACTGAAAGTGGAGATTCGGAAATAAATTTTTCCGGGCGCTGCGGCTGACAGGCAAAAGGCGGCCCGAACGACGGGCCGCCTTTGCAGGAAATCGGAAGTTAGCTGCGCGGGTTACCGGGGCAAGCGCCCCCACAGGTCATATTCCCCGGCCTCGTCCACTTCGACCGTGACCAGATTACCGGCCTGCAAGCCCTCGGTTTCCTCGTCAATGAACAGGTTGCCGTCGATTTCCGGCGCGTCGGCCTTGGTGCGGCAGGTGGCGATGCCGTCTTCGTCGATGTCATCCACAATGACCTGCATAGTCTGGCCGACCTTGGCCGCCAGCTTGGCCTCGGAGATCGCCTGGGCCTTCTCCATGAAGCGCTCCCAGCGCTCCTGCTTGACCTCTTCCGCCACGTGGTCCGGCAGATCGTTCGACCGCGCTCCGTCGACGTTTTCGTATTTGAAGCAGCCGACCCGGTCCAGCTGCGCCTCGTCCATCCAGTCGAGCAGGTGCTGGAACTCCGCCTCGGTCTCGCCGGGGAAGCCGACGATGAAAGTGGAGCGCAGGGTGATGTCCGGGCAGGTCTCGCGCCAGGCGCGGATCTCGTCCAGCGTCTTGGCCGCCGCTGCGGGGCGGGCCATGCGGCGCAGCACGTCCGGGTGGGCGTGCTGGAAGGGGATGTCCAGATAGGGCAGCAGCGCGTTGTCCGGGTCCGCCATCAGCGGGATCAGCTCGCGCACATGCGGGTAGGGGTAGACATAATGCAGCCGCACCCACAACTCATCGGCAGGGGCTAGCTTGCCCAGTTCCCGCGACAGGTCCTGGATATGGCTGCGCACCTCCTCGCCCTTCCAGGGGTGGGTGGAATACTTGCGGTCCAGCCCGTAGGCGGAGGTGTCCTGGCTGATCACCAGAAGCTCGCGCACACCTGCCTCGACCAGCTTCTCCGCCTCGCGCAGCACCGCGTGGACGGGGCGTGACGCCAGTTTGCCGCGCATGTCGGGGATGATGCAGAACTTGCACTTGTGGTTGCAGCCCTCGGAAATCTTCAGATAGCTGAAGTGCCGCGGGGTCAGTTTCACACCCGCCGCGGGCAGCAGATCCACATAGGGGTTCGGGCTGGGCGGCACCGCGGAATGCACCGCGTCCAGCACCTGCTCATACTGATGCGGGCCGGTGACGGCGTGGATGCGCGGGTGATGCTCGCGGATGTAGTCCGGCTCGGCGCCGAGGCAGCCGGTCACGATCACCTTGCCGTTCTCCTTCAGCGCCTCGCCGATCGCCTCGAGGCTTTCCGCCTTGGCGCTGTCGAGAAACCCGCAGGTGTTGACGATCACCGCGTCGGCGCCCGCGTAATCGGGCGAGATGCCGTATCCTTCGGCGCGCAGCCGGGTCAGGATGCGCTCGCTGTCGACCAGCGCTTTGGGGCAGCCGAGCGAGACCATGCCGAGGGTCGGCTGGCCGTCACGGGGCGCCTCGCGGAACTGCGGTTCCGGGGCGAGGTCGGGGCGGAGGCTGGGCGGGTTGCTGGACGGGGTACTGGTCATGCGCGCGCATATATCAGGAATGCGGCAGGAGGCAAGGAAAACGGGTGGCGCGGCCCGTCGTGAAGCGGGGGCTTGGCCTGCGCCGGCGGGCCCGGCTGCGGGAGTCCTTGGCCGCATATGCGCGAAGCATTGATGCGGGGCGGGGGCTTCGTGCATTGCGCCCCCGCGCACAGGCGGTAAGCTGGGCAAAAGCCCGCGGGGAAGACGGGGGGCAAGGCAGAAGGAGCGGGATGATGAAGCTGATAATCCGGGTCGTGTCGGCGCTGGTGCTGACGGTGGTCTTGCTGGTGGCGCTGGTGCTGCTGCTGCCGGGCGAGAAGATCGCGCGGCTGGCCGCCGATCAGCTGGAGACCCAGACCGGGCGCAAGCTGGAGTTCGGCGGCAAGCTGCGCTTCACCTTCTGGCCGACGCTGGGCGTCAAGGCCGACGCGGTGACGCTGTCCAATGCGGACTGGGCCGGGCCGGAGCCGATGCTGCGGGCGGAGCGGCTGACCATCGGCGTGTCTGCGGCGGAGCTGATGCAGGGCGATGTGCGCATCACCGAGGTGTCCGCCATCCTGCCGCATCTGAACCTTGCCACCAACGCGGACGGCATTGGCAACTGGGTCATGGGCGGCGGCGGCGCGGCGGCACCGGGCGGCAGCGGGTCCGAGGGCGGCAGCGCTTTGCCGCTCCGGATCGAGGCGGTGGAGCTGACCGGGGCCTCGCTGCGCTATGCGGCGCACGGGCAGGATCCGGTGGAGATGAAGAACGTCGACCTCAGCCTGCAGTGGCCGGACCCTGACGGCACCGTGAACGCCAGGGTGACCCTGCGCCCGGCGGGGGAGCCGGTGGAGGTGGATGCCGAGATCGGCACTTTCGCGGCCTTCCTGGCGGGCAAGGTCTCCTCGGTGGGGGCAACGGTGACGGCGCCGGGCGGCAAGGGGCGGTTTGACGGCCATGCCGGCATCAGCGGCGAGGCCAGCGGGCGGCTGACCTTCGGCGCGGATGACCTGCTGCAAACCGGCGTGGCGCTGGGGGTGTTTCTGCCCGATGCGCTGGCGCAGAAGGCGGTGCTTGGCGCTGACGTGACCTATACCGCCGACGGGCGCCTTGCGATGCGCGATCTGGCGCTGGAACTGGGTGCCAACCGGCTGACCGGAGCGGCGGATGTGGTGATCAAGGAACGCCCGAGCATCACCGCGCAGCTGCGGGGCGGGGCGCTGGATTTCTCCGGCCTGGCCGCCGCGCAGGGCGGCGCTCCCGCCAGCGGCTCCGCAGCAAGCGGATGGCCGGAGACGCCGATAGACGCCTCTGCGCTGGGGCTGGCGGATGCGGTTGTGGATCTGACCTTCGACAGCCTCCGGACCGGCGGTGTGAACCTGGGGGCCAGCAAGCTGAACCTGACCGTGGAGCAGAAGCGCGCGGTGCTGAAATTCCTGCCGGCGTCGATGTTCGGCGGCCAGGTGCAGGGGCAGGTGGTCGCCAATAACCGGGGCGGGCTGTCGGTGGGCGGCAAGATGACCTTCACCGGCATCCGGCTGGAACGCGCCCTGGGCGAAACCGCGGGCTATGACCGGCTGAACGGCGAGGCGCTGGGCGAGCTGGAATTCCTCGGCTCCGGACATTCGGTTGCCGCCATCATGCAGTCGCTCAGCGGCAAGGGCTGGCTGGAGGCGGGCAAGGGCTTCTTCACCGGCTTCGACCTGGAGCAGCTGATGCGCTCGGGCGGCAACGGCGGCAGCACTGTGTTCGACCAGCTGACCGCCAGCTTCGCGATCGAGGGCGGCAACCTCCGCAACCAGGACCTGCTGGTGCTGCTCAAGGGCTTCCGGGCCGAGGGCAACGGGCGGATCGGGCTGGGCGCGCGCGATCTGGATTACCTGTTCTCGCCGCAGATCGTTCGGGCGGGCCGCGATCAGGTGCTGACGATCCCGGTCCGCATCCGCGGCAGCTGGGACAATCCGGACATCCGCCCTGATTTCAGCCAGGCGCTGCAGACCCGGATTGACGATGTTGAGCAGGAAGCCAAGGACCGGGTGCGCCAGAAGCTGGCCGAAGAGCTGAACCTGGACACGGAGACCGCGCCGGAGCAGGACCTGAACGACGTGCTGAGGCAGCGGATCGAACAGGAGGCCCGCGATCAGCTGCTGAAGCTTCTGGGCGGCGACTGACGCGACCAGCCGGAGGCGGGGTCATGGGAGGCCGCAGGCCTCCGGGCTTTGCCCGGCGTGGCCTTGACGCGGCAGCACCTTGCATTGGCGCATGTAAGGGCCGTGCTCCGCCCCTTCGGGCCTGAATTGATCCTCCGGATCTGTTCCAAGACGGCCCTCACCCTCACATAGCTTCTCAGCCAAACGAAAAAGCGCCCGCCGAAGGCGGGCGCGGATCGCCTGCTTCGCAGGCGAAACCTCTCATGTGCGCCGGACTCAAATGGTCTGGTCGTACTCGCCGACCAGCGGCTCGGTGCGGATCACCGCGTCGATATCCGCAAAGATCGCCCGCATCTCGGCTTCGCTCTCGGAGCTTTCGCAGACCACCACCAGGTTCGGCGTGTTGGACGAGGCCCGCACCAGCCCCCAGGAGCCGTTGTCCAGGATCACCCGGGCGCCGTTCACGGTGACGACTTCCTTGATCGCGCGGCCGGCAAAGCTTTCGCCCGCCTCATGTTTGGCCGCCAGCTTCTGCACCAGCCGCTCCAGCACGGCGTATTTCTCGGTGTCGGCGCAGTAGGGCGACATGGTCGGTGTGGACCAGGTCTTGGGAAGCGCCTTGCGCAGATCGGACATCGCCTGATCCGGGTTGCGGTCCAGCATCTTGCAGACCTCGACCGCGACCCGCATGCCGCAATCGTAGCCGCGGCCCACCGGTTCGGCCAGGAAGTAGTGGCCGGACTTCTCGAACCCTGCCAGGGCGCCGATTTCCTTGACGCGCCGCTTCATGTGGCTGTGACCGGTCTTCCAGTAGTCGGCGGTGACACCGTTCTTCTGCAGCTCCGGGTCAGAGGCAAACAGGCCGGTGGATTTCACATCCGCCACAAAGGTCGAATTCGGATAGAGCTTGGACAGGTCGCGGGCCATGATCACGCCCACCTTGTCGGCAAAGATCTCCTCGCCCTCGTCATCGACCACGCCGCAGCGGTCGCCGTCGCCGTCAAAGCCAAGCGCCAGATCGGCGCCGGAGGCCTTCACCGATGCCGACATGTCGTGCAGCATTTCCATGGCTTCGGGATTGGGGTTGTAGTGCGGGAAGGTGTAGTCCAGCTCGTTGTGGCTTTCGACCACCTCGACGCCGATGCGCTTGAACAGCTCCGGCGCAAAGGCCGAGGCGGTGCCGTTGCCGGTGGCGCAGACCACCTTGAGCGGGCGGGACATTTTGAAGTCGCCCGCCAGGTCATCGAGATAGGCCTCCTTGACGCCGTCCACGAACTCATAGGAGCCGCCGGGCGCGGGCTGGCCTTCGCCGTTCAGCACGATGTCGCGCAGCTCGCCCATTTCGTCGGGGCCGTGGGTCAGCGGGCGGTCAAAGCCCATCTTGACGCCGGTCCAGCCGTTGGGGTTGTGCGAGGCGGTGACCATTGCGACGGCGGGCACATCCAGGTGGAACTGGGCGAAATAGGCCATCGGCGACAGTGCCGGGCCGATGTCCTTGACCTGGATGCCGGCCTGCATCAGGCCTAGGATCAGCGCGTTCTTGATGGCCAGCGAATAGTCGCGGTAGTCGTTGCCGACGGCAATTACCGGCTCGATGCCGCGCTTGCGCATCTGGGTGCCGAGGCCGAGGCCCAGGGCGGTCATGCCGGGGAGGTTGATCTCCTCCGGGTATTTCCAGCGCGCGTCGTATTCGCGGAAGCCGGTGGGCTTGATCATCGCGTCGCGCAGAAAGCTCCAGGTGTTCGGGGTCACCTCGGACAGCGGTTTGGTCATGTCTGAAATCTCTTTTGAAGGTCAAATACGGATGGGGTCGGCCTTGGCCAGCGCGTCAAAGCGCATCAGGCTTTCGATCAGCTGCGGCATCTGGTCAAGGTAGATCATGTTCGGCCCGTCGGAGGGCGCGTTGTCCGGGTCCTGGTGGGTCTCGATGAACACGGACGCGATGCCGAGCGACACCGCCGCGCGCGCCATCAGCGGCGCAAACTCGCGCTGGCCGCCGGTGGAGCCGCCCTTGCCGCCGGGCTGCTGCACCGAGTGGGTGGCGTCCATCACCACCGGATAGCCGCCCTGTGCCATCTGCGGCAGCGAGCGCATGTCGGCGACCAGGGTATTGTAGCCGAAGGAGGTGCCGCGCTCGGTCAGCAGGATGTTGGTGTTGCCGGTGCTTTCGACCTTGGCCACCACATTGGCCATGTCCCAGGGCGCCAGGAACTGGCCCTTCTTGATGTTGACGGCCTTGCCGGTGTTGCCGGCGGCCAGCAGCATGTCGGTCTGGCGGCACAGGAAGGCCGGGATTTGCAGGATGTCGACGGCCTCGGCCGCCACGGCGCATTGCGCCTCGGTGTGGACATCGGTCAGCACCGGCACGCCGAATTCGCTGCGGATCATGTCCAGCACTTTCAGCCCCTCGTCGATGCCGAGGCCGCGCTTGCCCGAGAGCGAGGTGCGGTTGGCCTTGTCGTAGGAGGCCTTGAACACGAACTGGGCGCCGGCCTTGTCGCAGGCTTCCTTCAGCTGCCCGGCAATCATCCGGGTGTGGTCTGCGGTTTCCAGCTGGCAGGGGCCGGCAATGAAGGTCAGCGGACGATCATTGCCGATGGTTAGGCCGGCGATATCGATGTTTTTCATGGGTACCCGATGGCTTTACGATGACACCTGCTCCCGCAGGATGGACGCGGTGAGCGAACACATCAGGTAGATACCGGAAAAGATCAGGAATGCCAAAACGGTATTCTCGAACTTGCGCGGATATGAGGGCTCCTGGCTGGGCACAGGTTCCACCGCGGTGGTCAGGTAGCGGACCTGGCGGTTGGCTTCCAGGCGCGTTGTTTCCACTTGCTGCAAGGCCGATTGCAGCATCAGGTCGCGGGTGGCGAGATCGGCCTGAGCCATCTGGATCTGGATGCGCAGGTTGGCGAGCGAATTTTCGCCGGCAGAGGCGTCGACCATGCGGTTGTTGAGGCTTTCGATCACCGCCTCCAGCCGCTTGATGTCCGCCTCGGCGCCGGACACCTTGGCCCGGTTGGGGCGGGCATTGTCCAGCAGCGCCGCCAGTTCCAGCCGTTTCTCCTCCAGCTGGATTTCAAATGTGCTGATCTGCTGGCGAAGCGAGGCGACCACACCCTCGGGATCGAGAACCGCGCCCTGCTGCTGCAGCACCACCAGCCGCTCCTGCGCCGCGCGGCGCTCGGCCTCGGCATCGGCGAGGGCGGTTTCCGCCTCGGACATCTGATCGGCGCGTTTCTGATGCGACAGGTTGTTGACCTTCTCCTGGGCATAGGAAATCAGCTTGCGGGAAAACTCCGCCGCCACCTCGGGGTCCGCGGCCGAGACTTCCATCCGGACCACGCCCTCGGTCGGGTCATAGCCGATCTTCACATTGCGGTTGTAGGTGGCATAGGCCTCCTCGTTGGTCGGGGCGCTCTCCAGCCGCTGAATCGGGTCCAGCCAGTCCTGGGTGAAATGCGCCTTGAAGCCGGCCTCGTCGTCCAGCCGCAGCATGGCCTCCTTCGACATCAGGTAGCTTTGCACCGCAATCGAGTCCTGGCTGGTGGCGAACTGGGTGCCGGACAGCAGCCCGCCGACGCCGCCGGCGGCGCTGTCGGCCTTCAGCACCAGGAATTCCGACTTGGAAGAATACATCGGCGTCGCCACCGAATAGAAGTAATAGCCCGCCGCCAGGGTCGGCAGCATCACGAAGAAGGCCAGCCGGGCGGCCAGCAGCGTCAGCTTGCGGCGGCGGCGGCGGGCGATGTCGCGCTGGATGTCCTGGATTTCGCGGGCGCGCCGTTCCGCCGGGCTCAGCTCCGTCGATGGCAGGGTGGTCTTGCCTGCCGGCACCGTCTGCGGCAGCTGGACCGTGCCGGGGGCGGGCGGCGTGCCTGCGGGCTGCGCCTTGTTCTGCGGCACCACCAGCTCCAGCATGTTGGCGCGCTTGAACGGGTCGATGCCGCGTTCGCGCAGCATCCGCACCGCCTCGAAATCGGAAGTCGCGGGCAGGTTGTGCTTCTGCGCCATCCGCCGCGCCAGGCGCAGCTGGCGGCCGGTCAGGCCTTCCTGGCGGATTGCGTCGATATCGGTTTCCATCCTGGTTTCGCGGGCCGAGCTGACCATGCCCGACATCGGCGCATTGGCTGCTTCGGCAGCGGCAGCGGGTTCGGGCCGCGCGGGCGCCTGCGGCCGGGCCGCGGCACTGCTGTCGCCGGCAACCGAGGCGCTGCGGCGGATGCGGAACTTCTTAGCTCTCGGTTTCATAGTCATAGAGCTGTTTCGCTTCTTCCAGAGTGTCAAACATGTGCAGCTGCCCCTGCAGGAGGACGGCAGCCGAACGGGCAAATTTTTCCAGCGTCTTGGCCTGATGCGAGACGATGATGATGGTGGTGGTCGCCAGCCGCTCCTGCAGGATTTCCCCGGCCTTGCGGTTGAACTCCACATCGGTGGTGCTGGGCATGCCTTCATCGATCAGGTAGATGTCGAAATCCAGCGCCAGCATCAGCGAAAAGCTGAACCGCGCCCGCATCCCGGAGGAATAGGTGCCGACAGGCTGGTCGAAGTATTCCTTGAGCCCGCAGAGCCAGCGGCAATAGGCCTCCACGTAGTCCGGGTCCAGCCCGTAGAGCTTGGCGATGTAGCGGCAGTTCTCCATTGCCGAAAGGCGGCTGATGACGCCGCCCATGAATCCGAGCGGGAAGGAGACCTTGCAGTTGCGGCGGATTTCGCCCTCATCCGGCTTTTCCAGCCCGGCCATCATGTTGATCAGCGTGGTCTTGCCGGTGCCGTTCGGGGCCAGCACGCCCAGCGATTTGCCGGGCTCGATGCGGAACGACACGCGGTCAAGGATCACCTTGCGCTGGGTTCCTGTCCAAAAGGACTTGCTGACGTTCTCAAACTCAAGCATCGCTTGTTCCGGTACTGCCCGTTCGGCCCTGTGCCGGGCTCTTGTATGCCTCATTTTCCAGGCGCTTGCAGCGCGCCCTTGGCTCTTTCTTATCAAAAGAGTGTTAATGGCCTACGCCGGGAATTTGGCCTTATTATGTCGAATTGTGACATAAATCATCAGCCAAGTCTTAACCAATTTGCCTTGCCACTGGGCCGCAGGGGGCGGAAATTGCAGGCAGAGGAGGGGTTCGGGGGGAAAGATGCCTGTTTCCAAAGTTGAAACAATTGGCACCGCGCAGCAGTTGAAGGACCGGATTCGCAGCTGCCGGATCTGCGCGGAACGTTTTGCCGCCACCGCCACCGCGCATGACCCGCGCCCGGTGGTGTGGTTCCGCCCCTCCGCCCGCATCCTGATTGCCGGCCAGGCGCCGGGGCTGCGGGTGCATGAGAGCGGCCGGCCCTTCACCGATCCCTCCGGCGACCGGCTGCGGGCCTGGCTGGGGCTGACGGAGGCGGCGTTTTACGACAAGGACCGGGTCGCGGTGGTGCCGATGGGCTTCTGCTTCCCCGGCTACAACGGGAAGAAGGCCGATCTGCCGCCGCCCGCGGTCTGCGGAAAAACCTGGCATGATCAGGTGATGGAGCACTTGCCGGATGTGCGGCTGAAGGTGCTGGTCGGCGCCCATGCGCAGCGCTACCACCTGGGCATCAAGGGGCCGGTGACGGAGCTTGTCCGCGGCTGGCGGGATCATGCGCCGCAGGTCTTCCCCTTGCCGCATCCGTCCTGGCGTAATACCGGATGGCTGAAGAAAAACCCCTGGTTCGAGGCGGAGCTGCTGCCGGTACTGCGGGCCCGGGTGAAGGAGCTGATGACATGACCGAACAAACCCCGCTGGACCTGGCCCATGCCGCGATGGAGGCCGCGCCGCAGGATGATGCCGCCCGGCTGCGGTTTTACGAGCGGCTGGCGGATGCCGAGCTGTTCCTGATGCTGACGGAGGAGGCGGACGGGGATCAGATCTCGCCCGAGCTGTTCGAGACGCCGGAGGGCGCCTTTGTCCTGGTGTTCGACCGCGAGGAGCGGCTGGCCCAGTTTGCCGGCAGGCCCGTGCCGTACGCGGCGCTGTCGGGCCGGATCGTTGCGCAGATGCTGGCCGGGCAGGAGATCGGGCTGGGGCTGAACCTGGAGGTGGCGCCGTCCGCCTTCCTGATCCCGGCGGAAGCCATCAGCTGGCTGCATCAGACCTTGGGCCACGCGCCGCAGGAGGTGGAGGCAGGCGTCATCGAATTCACTGCCCCCAAGGGTCTGCCGGAAGCGCTGCTGACCGCGCTGGACGCCAAGCTCGCCACCGCGGGCGGGCTGGCGGCGGCGGCCTATCTGGCCGGCGTGCGCTACGAAAGCGGCGGGCAGGGGCATCTTCTGGGCTTTGTCGGCGCCAAGGAGGCCGCGCAGGCTTCATTGGCCAAGGCCGCCGGCGAGGCGCTCACCTTCTCGGGCATCGAGGCAGGGGCGATGGATGTCGGGTTCTTCGAGGCCGGGGATCCGGTCGCGGCCAGCCTGGCCCGCGTCGGCCTACGCTTTGACCTGCCGCAGCCGAAGGCGCCGCAGGAATTGAAGCCGGTGAAGCCCGGCAGCGACCCGGAAAAGCCGCCGCGGCTGGTCTGACCGGGCGGGAGCGCTCCCGCCTGTTCCTGCACATCTTTTGGATGTGCGTCACGGTTGGGCGTGGCGCTGTGCTGCGCACAGCGCGGGTGCTCTTTTTCTGAGAAGCGTTCAAGGGCAGTTTTGCCCTTGAAGCGCCATATCGAGGGTGTAGCCGCCTTTGACCGCCTCAAGGGAGAACCGCGCGTTGCGCGTCTGCCGGCGCAGCCCCTGATCCGGCCAAAGACGGGGGCTCGGTTACTCCGCCGCTTCCAGCTTGTCCTGGGTGCGTGTCTCGAAATCGCTGGCGTCATGGCGCTCATGCAGCTGGGTGGACGGATCGCCGGAGGTGCGGTTCACCATGCGGCCGCGCTGCACCGCCGGGCGGGCGTCGATGGCCTTGGCCCAGCGGACCACGTTCTTGTAGCTCCCTGCATCCAGGAACTCGGCGGCATCGCCATAGGTGCGGCCCAGCACCAGCTGGCCGTACCAGGGCCAGATGGCGATATCGGCAATGGTGTATTCGCTGCCTGCGGCGAACTCATGCTCCGCCAGCTGCCGGTCCAGCACATCCAGCTGGCGCTTGGTTTCCATCGTGAAGCGGTCAATCGGATACTGGAACTTCTCCGGCGCATAGGCATAGAAATGCCCGAAGCCGCCGCCCAGATAAGGCGCGCTGCCCATCTGCCAGAACAGCCAGTTCAGGGTCTCGGTGCGGTCTGCGCCCGCCTTGGGCAGGAAGGCCCCGAATTTCTCCGCAAGGTGCAGCAGGATCGAGCCGCTTTCGAACACCCGCACCGGCTCCGCGCCGCTGTTGTCCAGCAGCGCCGGGATCTTGGAGTTCGGGTTCACCCCGACAAAGCCGGAGCCGAACTGGTCGCCGTCGCCGATCCTGATCAGCCAGGCGTCGTATTCGGCACCCGCGTGGCCTGCCGCCAGCAGCTCTTCGAACATCACGGTGACCTTCACCCCGTTCGGCGTCGCCAGCGAGTAGAGCTGGAAGGGGTGCTTGCCCGCGGGCAGCTCTTTGTCGTGGGTCGCACCGGCGATGGGGCGGTTGATGGCGGCAAACTCGCCGCCGTTCGCCTGTTCCCATTTCCAGACTTTCGGCGGGGTATAGGGGGTGTCGCTCATCTGTCGGCCTTGTCCTGATTGTTTCCGGTTGCGGGGCAATCGCGCGCGCTGCGGCGATCGGTTCCGGCAGAGATAAGGAGATTTTCGGAAATTCCAATGACGGGAAGGTCTGCGCGCGGAAATTTTACAATCCGCTCACATCCTCTCGTCCCTGGACACAGAGCCGTGAGCCCCCCTTCGCATTTGCCGCGGGGGCGGTAATGTCAATGCCGAAGCCGGCCTGCGGGCCGCTGCCAAACCAGAAGCGATCACCGATGGAAGGGATGATTTCATGAAGCGTCTTGCATTTGCTGCTGCGGCAGCGCTGTCCTTTGCCCTGCCGGCCTTTGCCGGGGAGCAATATGTCGATGGCACCGGCTATGCGGTGTCCGGCTATGACGTGGTCGCCTACCGCAGCCTGGAGATGAACCCGGTCGGCAGCCCGCAGACGGCACCGGTGCGCGGCAGCACCGCGTTCACTGCGGACTACAATGGCGCAACCTGGGCCTTCGCCTCGGCAGAGAACCGCGACGCCTTCCTGGAAAACCCGGCCTATTACGCGCCGCAGTATGACGGCCACTGCGCCTATGGCGTCTCGAAGGGCGGCAAGGTTCCGGCCAACCCTAACCTGTGGCGCATCGTCGATGACAAGCTGTACCTCAACATCACCGACGTGGTGGTCGGTTTCTGGGAAGAGGACATCCCCGGCAACATCACCCTGGCCGAAGGCAACTGGCCGGGCATCGAGGGGAAAGCGGCCTCTGACAGCGTGATCCCGAAATTCAATTCGGAAGGGCCGGTCGCCAACTGACGGCAGCAGGCCGCTGCGCCGCTCCCGGTTGTTCAGACAGCAGGGGGCGGCGTCCGGTGCCGGGCTCGTGCGGCGGAAACCGGCTAGTTGGCCACCATCAGCGGTTTGCCGGCCTCTCCCACCTGGAAGACAACGATCTTGGCCCGCTCCGTTGTGCTGGCGTTTGAGCCGGTCATACTGATGTTCGGCCTTTCATAGAAGGCTTGGCCTGCGCCGTATTCGACAGGAGCTTCTCCGTCGACGTCAATCTTGACGGTTCCCTCGATCACATAGACGAAGACGTGTCCCGGGTGGTAGTGATGCTCGGTCTGCCAGTCCGGATCAACGTCGAAGACAACGATATGGGCTTCGGTTCCGGGCATTCCTTCCAGTTCGGTCTTCAGGACCGTTTCCGATACGGTGTCGGCTGATGCCGGGCTGAGAGACAGGGCGATCGCTGTGCCAAGGGCGGCGCAGGCCGCGGATGCAGTGCGTTTCATTTTGGCCTCCTCGATGGGTCAGGCCCGCCGCCGCCAGGGCGGTGGCGGACGCCCCCATCATACACGGTTTCAGAGGTTTCCGGCAGAAGGCGAGGCCGCCGGCGCCGCGGACAAGAAAAAGGCGCCCTCGCGGACGCCTTCAATTCTTCCGATCGCGGGATGCGCTCAGCGGCGGCGGTCGCGGCGCGAGGACATCGGCTGGAAGGCCACGCCCACATGCGCCTCGCAATAGGGCTTGCCCTGCTGGGCGGGCAGGCCGCAGAACCAGAAGTCCTCGGTCGCCGGGTCGCCCACCGGCCATTTGCAGGTGCGCTCGGTCAGCTCCATCAGGCCCAGCTTCTTGGCCTTCTTCTCGATCTCGTTGACCTTGGCCAGCGCCTCGGGGCTGATTTCATTGGCCGAGGGCTGCGGCGGCAGCGGCTGGCCGGCCGGGATGATCTGGCGGCGCGCAGGCGTTGCCGGCTTGGCGTCCGACGCGGGCTGCGCCGCGGCCGGGCGCGCCGGTTCGGTCTTGGGCTGCGGCTTGGGCTTGGGCGCGGCGGCAGGCTTGGGCGCGGCGGCGGCAGGGGCCGCGGCGGGCTTTTCCTTGGGCTCGGCCGCTTTGGCGCCGCCGCTGTTGCGGTTGGACAGGCCGAGCCGGTGCACCTTGCCGATCACGGCATTGCGGGTCACGCCGCCCAGTTCCTTGGCGATCTGGCTGGCCGACTGGCCCTCGCCCCACATTTTCTTGAGCAGTTCGACGCGCTCGTCTGTCCAGGACATATGTTGCCTTTCCAAGCTAATAGCGGCCCCAGGGTTTCTGCGGCCGCCATCCTAATCCGTATGATCGCCCTATTTTAATCACTGCGGGCGGAGTTACAAGGCATCTTGCGCCTATTGCCTCAGCCGTTATGCAGTCAGGCCAAGGAAATTCAGGGGGCATCATGGCAGACCGTGGCTATCAGGTGGAATTGGGCGCGCGCCGCTTCGGGCGGGTGAACTGGCTGGGGCTCAGGGCGCTGGCCTGGCGCGAGGTGAAGCGGTTCCTGGCGGTCTGGACCCAGACCCTGCTGGCGCCCTTGGTGACCGCGGCGCTGTTCCTGATGATCTTCAACATCGCCATCGGCCCCAGGCGCGGCGATGTGATGGGGGTGCCGTTCCTGACCTTCCTGGCGCCGGGCATCATGATGATGACGGTGATCCAGAATGCCTTTGCAAACACCTCATCTTCCATCGTGATTGCCAAGGTGCAGGGCAATATCGTCGACACGCTGATGCCGCCCCTGTCGGGGCTGGAGATCCTGCTGGGCTACCTGGCGGGCGCGGTGGCCCGCGGCACGCTGGTGGCGCTGGGCATCGGTCTGGGGCTGATGGCGGTGCTTCAGATCGTGCCCGCACATCCGCTGACGGCGCTGGTGTTCATCGTGCTGGGCGCGGCGTTCCTGGGCGGCCTGGGCATCGTTGCCGGGGTGTTTGCCGACAAGTTCGACCAGATGGCGGCGATCACCAATTTCATTGTGACGCCGCTCGCGTTCCTCTCTGGCACCTTCTATTCCGTGGAGGCGCTGCCGCCGGTGCTCAAGGTGATCTCGCATCTGAACCCGGTGTTCTACCTGATCGACGGAGTGCGATTCGGGGTGATCGGCACCTCCGACAGCCCGCCGATGCTGGGGCTGGCGGTCTGCAGCGGCGCCACCTTTGCCGTCTGCCTGCTGGCCTGGGTGATGCTGCGCACCGGCTACCGGCTGAAACCCTAGGGTCCTGTCCCCGGCGCCGCTACTCCGCGGGCAGCGGGTCTTCCGCGGAGACCGGCGCCAGCTTGCCGCGCCCCAGCCGCGGATGCAGCTTGCCCGCCAGGAAGGCGGCATAGGCGGTGGCGGCGGCCCCGGCGGCAAAGATCCCGGCCAGCGGCGCCGCCATCAGCACCAGCCAGGCGGCCCCCGGCGTCAGAATGCCGGAAATATCCCGGTAACTGGAATAGACCGCCGACATTTCGGTGCGCTCGGAGGGTTTCACCGCCATCAGGAAGGGCAGCCCGCCGCAGATGTCCAGGAGAATCAGCGCCGCCGATCCCGCCATCAGCAGCGCCACCGAAACGGCGGGCCAGCCCTGCAGCGCCGCCGCGGCGCCGAAGCAGGCGGAGACGGCCAGAAACCCCGTGCGCACCGCCATGCGGATCGAATGCCGCTGCACCCAGCGCTGCAGCAGCGGTGCGGCGAACAGGCAGGCGTTGGTCGCTGACAGCAGGATGCCGCCCAATTCCTGCCCCAGGCCCTTCTCGATGGCAAAGATCGGCAGGTAGACGACATAGATCCACCAGCCGGAGGAGCGGATCACCGCAAAGAGGAAGCCGGTGACCAGCCGCGGCTGCTCCAGAAACCGTGGCAGGTATTTGAGCGGGCTGGAGGCCGGGCCGCGGGCGCGGGCGATCTGCTTGCCGTTGCCCATCCGCATCCACCAGAAGGCCGCCAGCATCAGGGCCGCGGCGGCGGCGGAGATCAGGAAGGGGGCGGGCGCCCAGACCTCCAGAAGCAGCACGCCGGTCATCGGCCCGGCGGTCCAGCCGAGCGCCGAATAGAACATCCGCGAGGTCTCGCATCTGCCCAGCTCGACCCGGGCGATGTAGTCGAGCACATAGGCGTTGAAGCAGATGAAGGTGGTGACCGCCGCCACGGTGTTGAGCGCCAGCGCCGCCAGCACCGCAGGCGGGCTGCCCTCGACCGCCAGGGCTGCCGAGGCCACGAACATCAGAGCGCCCAGGCTGTAGGCCCAGCGGCGCGGCACCAGCCGGATCAGCGCGGGCACCATCAGCCCGGCCAGCAGCGACAGGACGCCAACCGCGAAATAGGAGGCAGAAACCAGCCCGGCATCCCCCAGCGCCCGGTACATGATCAGCGGAAACACCGAGATCAATGTGCCGCGCACCACCGCCTCAAGCCCGGCCAGGATTCCGAAATCCCGGACCGAGGGCACCGGCGCGTGGCGCAGCCATTCGGGGATTCGCCTTTCGTGCATCTGTCATCTCCTGTCCTGCTAACAGGCAGGGTGGCGCGCCGGGCAGGCGGAAATTGCCGGTTTTCGACCTCGGCGTCGCCGCCGGGCCATTCAAGTGAAATAACTTTTCGTGGGGACGGTTCGGGCGCGGGCTATTTCACCGCAGCCGCCGCGCGGCCTGCAGGGGGCCGCACCCGGCCTTCGCGCCAGGCCAGGATGGCAGCCCCGGCCAGGATGATGCAGGCGCCAAGGAAGGACACCGCATCCGGCACCTCGCCGAAGCCGAGGAAGTCGTAAAGCGCCGCGAAGACCAGCGTGGCATAGCTGAACGGCGCGACAAAGGACGCATCGGCCCGCGCCATGCCGTTGATGAAACAGGCCTGGGCACAGGCCATCAGGAGGCCAAGCGCTGCCAGCGCGCCCCATTGCGCCGCGCCCGGCATCTGCCAGACCGGCAGCACCGCGCAGCTGGCGATCATCATCCCCAGAAGGTTGTTGAACCACAGCACCTGCAGCGGCCCTTCGCGGCCCGCCAGCTTCTTGATGAAGATCAGCTCCAGCCCCATCACCGCTGCCGCCCCCAGGGCCAGCAGCGCCGCGGGCTGAAAGCTGGCCGGCGCGGGCCGCAGCAGGATCATCGCGCCGACCATCGCAACCAGCGCAGCGCCCCAGCGCCAGGGGCCGACCCGCTCTCCCAGGAGCGGGATCGCCAACAGCATGCCGAACACAGGGTTCAGGAAGGTGATCGCGGTGGCATCCGCCAGCGGGATGTAGGCCACCGAGGCAAACATCAGCGTGACCCCGGCCCAGCCGAAGGTCGTGCGGCCGATGTGATAGCCCCAGTGCGGCCGGGTGAATCTGGGCCGCAGGATCAGCACGGCGGTTGAAATGCCGATGAAGGCAAACAGGAACCGCCCGTGGCTGATTTGCATCGGGTGCAGCGGCGCCCCCAGCAGATCCGTTCCCAGCGCCTTGGCCATCAGCGTGGTGCCGGCAATGAAGGTGGTTGCCGCCAGGATCAGGGCGGCGGCCAGGGCCGGGTTCTGCGGTGTTGCGATGCTCATGGCACAAGCGGTGCGGCAAGCCGCCGCGGGATGCAAGCGGAAAGGCCTCGGCCGCTGACGTAATTTACCGCTAGGGCAGGGGCGCTGCCCCGCAGGCTTGCTCGGAAAAGGGGCGCTGCCCTCTTGGCCTGGCGGCCAATTCACCCGGAGTATTTCAGCAAAGAAGAATGAGCCGGGCGGCGGGCTGCGGCGAAACGGCGGGGCAGGCTGCACAAAAGGGGTTTTCTTTCACCGAAACCTCCACTATGGAACCCCACCATGATCAAACGCGCTTATATCACCATCTCGCGACGCCGACGCCGCCTGGCGTGACCGGCTCCTGATCCCCTGTGCCTGCCGTGCAGCACATCCCCCATTTGAAATCCGCTGATCCACCGTTGACCCAAGGCCAAGCTTACGTCACAGCTTTGGCTTCCACCTTTGAAAAGGATGATCCCGATGATCCCGTCCGTTCTGCCGACCTACAACCGTGCCCCGCTTGAGTTCGTCAAAGGCGAAGGCGCCTGGCTGACCGCGGCGGACGGGCGACGCTTCCTGGATCTGGGATCGGGCATTGCCGTCAACGCGCTGGGCCATGCCCATCCGGCGCTGGTGGAGGCGCTGACATCGCAGGCGCAGAACCTGTGGCATGTCTCCAACCTCTACCAGATCCCGCAGCAGCAGGCGCTGGCGGACAAGCTGGTGGAGCATACCTTTGCCGACACCGTGTTCTTCACCAACTCCGGCACCGAGGCCTGCGAGCTGGCAGTGAAGATGGCGCGCAAGTATTTCTACGACAAGGACCAGCCGGAAAAGGTGGAGATCATCACCTTTGACGGCTCCTTCCACGGCCGGTCTTCGGCGGGGATTGCTGCGGCGGGGTCCGAGAAGATGATCAAGGGCTTCGGCCCGCTGCTGCCCGGCTTCGTGCATCTGACCTTCGGCGATCTGGACGGCGTCACCAATGCCATCACCGAGAAAACCGCCGCCATCCTGATCGAGCCGGTGCAGGGCGAGGGCGGCATCCGTCCGGTGCCGGATGCCGAGCTGAAGGCGCTGCGCGCGATCTGCGACGAGCACGGCCTGCTATTGATCCTCGACGAGGTGCAATGCGGCGTCGGGCGGACCGGCAAGCTGTTTGCCCATGAATGGGCGGGCGTGGCCCCGGACATCATGATGGTGGCCAAGGGCATCGGCGGCGGCTTCCCGCTGGGCGCGGTGCTGGCCACCGAGGAGGCCGCCAGCGGCATGACCGCAGGCACCCACGGCTCCACCTACGGCGGCAATCCGCTGGGCTGCGCGGTGGGCTGTGCAGTGATGGATCACATCGCCGACGAGGCCTTTCTGGCGGAAGTGAACCGCAAAGCGGGCCTCATGCGGCAGAAGCTGGAAGGGCTGGTTGCCGATCACCCCGAGGTCTTCGAGGAGGTCCGCGGCGCGGGCCTGATGCTGGGGCTCAAATGCAAGGCGGTGAATGCCGATGTGGTGAAGGCGGGGTATGACAATGAGCTCATTACCGTCCCGGCTGCGGACAATGTGATCCGCCTGCTGCCGCCGCTGACCCTGACGGACGAGGACATCGCCGAGGCCGTCAGCCGCCTTGAAAAAACCGCCGCCCAGGTGGAAGCCTCCTGATCTTCACCTTTGCAGAAATACTCCCGGGGGTCCGGGGGCAGGCAGCCCCCGGCCTTCGTCAGAACAAAGCGATACGACCATGAACCATTTCCTCGACATCCACAAAACTGATCCGGCCGAGCTGCGGGGGATCATCGACCAGGCCAAATCCACCAAGCTGGCGCGTCTCGGCCGCCCCAAGGCGGCGCTGGATGACGAGCTGCCGCTGAAGGACCGGATGGTGGCGCTGATCTTCGAGAAGCCCTCGACCCGGACCCGGGTGTCCTTCGACGTCGGCGTGCGCCAGATGGGCGGCCAGACCATGGTGCTCAGCGGCAAGGACATGCAGCTGGGCCATGGCGAGACCATTGCCGACACCGCCCGGGTGCTGAGCCGCTACGTCGACATGATCATGATCCGCACCTTCGACGAGACCGTGCTGACCGAGATGGCGGAATATGCCGATGTGCCGGTGATCAACGGCCTGACAGACCGCACCCATCCCTGTCAGATCATGGCCGATATCCTCACCTACGAAGAGCATCGCGGCCCGATCAGGGGCAAGAAGGTGGTTTGGGCCGGTGACGGCAACAACGTCTGCGCGTCCTTTATTCACGCTGCCGGGCAGTTCGGCTTCGACCTCACCTTCACCGGCCCGGCGCAGCTGGACCCGGAGGGGGAGTTCATGGGGCTGGCGCGCAAGGCGGGCTCCAAGATCGTGGTCGAACGTGATGCCTTCAAGGCGGTTGAGGGTGCTGATCTGGTGGTCGCCGATACCTGGGTGTCGATGCATGACAGCCAGTCCTCCAAAGAGCGCCGCCACAACATGCTGCGGCCCTATCAGGTAAACGACGCGCTGATGGCCGCTGCCAAGCCGGATGCGCTGTTCATGCACTGCCTGCCGGCCCACCGCGAGGAAGAGGTGACCTCTGCCGTGATGGACGGCCCGCAGTCGGTGATCTTTGACGAGGCCGAGAACCGGCTGCACGCGCAGAAGGCGATCATGCGCTGGTGCCTGGGCGGCTGACGCCGCCGCGTTCCGCTCCTGCCAGGGCGCACAGCAGTTCATCCTGCTGTGCGCCTTTTTCATGCGGCTGGCCTAAGTAACGCAAGGGCATTGGCTTTTGCGCTGGCCCTTGCACCCGCGATCGGCAACCCTTCCTGCCGAGGATTTCACCGCAAGGATTTTTCCATGGATCGCAGCACAGCCCTTCTGATCGTCGACATGCAGCAGGAAATGGCCAATGTGGCGGCCACGGGCCGCCCGCAGGCCAACCCCGGGGCGGAGGAGACGGTGGCAAGGATCGCCGCGGCCTTCCGTGCGGCGGGGCTGCCGGTGGTGCATGTGCTGCATGACGACCCGCGCCCCGAAAGCAGGTTCCGCCGCGATCTGCCCAGCGGCCGGCCCTTGCTCTGCGCAGCGCCGCAGGACGGCGAGGCGGTGTTCTGGAAGTCCGGATCCTCCGGGTTCTGCGGCACCGGGCTGGACAGCCATTTGCGTGACGCGGGCGTCAGCCGGCTGGTGATCGTTGGCGGCGTGGCGGCGTTCTGCGTGAACTCCACCGCGCGCTCTGCTGCCAATCTGGGCTTTGATGTCGTAGTGGCGGAGGACGCGCTGATCGCCTTTGACCTGCCCGCCCGCAACGGCGGCATGCTGGATGCCGAGGTGGTGCTCGAGGTCACATTGTCGGCTTTGCACGCAGGCTTTGGCAAAGTGGTGCGCGCGGAGGATGTGCTGGCGCAGCTGCCCGCCGGGGCGGAAACCTGACACGCCGGCCGCCAGAGCCGCCGCTTGACAGGCCTTGCGCCGCCTGCGGATTGCCGTCAGCATTTCTGCACGGGAAAGGGGAGGGTAAGCCATGGCACGGAATCCGGCAGCGCCGCAGGCGCTGATCGTCGGGGCGGGGACAGGTCTTTCCGCGGCCTTCGCCCGGCAGCTCTCCCCTGCGGGCTATGCGGTGCATCTGGCAGCGCGCAATCCGGCCAAGCTGGAGCTGCTGGCGGCGGAAACCGGGGCAGAGCTGCATCCGCTGAACGGCACCGACGCTGAAGGAACTTCTGCCTTGATAGACAGCCTGCCCGGCGATCTGCGGGTGGCCTGCTACAACCCGTCGGCCCGGCTGCGCGGCCCGGTGGCGGAGCTGGACCCGGAGGCGGTGCGCAAGGCGGTGGAGATCACCGCCTATGGCGCCTTTGTGCTGGGGCAGGCGGCGGCCAAACGGATGCTGGCGCAGCAGTCCGCGGACGGGCGGCTTGGCACCATCCTGTTCACCGGGGCCTCTGCGGGGGTGAAGGGGTTCGCGCACTCCGCGCCTTTTGCCATGGGCAAATTCGCGCAGCGGGGCCTGGCGCAGTCGATGGCGCGGGAGCTGCATCCCAAGGGCATTCATGTCGCCTGGGTCAATATCGATGGCGGCATCCGCAATGCGTCGCGGCCGGAGCGGGTTGAGGCCGCGGACAACCCCGACAGCATGCTCGACCCGGAGGCCATCGCCCGGGAATACATGCATCTGATCCGCCAGCACCGCTCCGCCTGGAGCGATGAGCTGGTGCTGCGGCCCTGGGTGGAGCGGTTCTGATGAAAAGAAAAACCCCCGCGGCCGGATTGGCGCGGGGGTTCTTTGTTCAATAGCGGTGCGGCTTAGCCGACAAAGGTGTTGAGCAGCATGTAGATCACCGCGGACAGCAGCGCGGCGGCGGGCACCGTGATCACCCAGGCAGCCACGATAGTCATGAAGTGGCTGCGGCGCACCAGCTTGCGGCGGCGGCGTTCTTCCGGCGCGATGCGCTTTGCCTCCGGGCGGCCCGCGGCGGATTTCTTCAGGCGGCGCTCCATGTGCCACTCGCGGAAGAAGCCGACGCCGAACACCGCACCCACTGCGATATGGGTGGAGGAGACCGGCAGGCCCAGCCAGCTGGCCACAATCACGGTGATCGCCGCCGACAGCGACACGCAGTAGGCGCGCATCGGGTTCAGCTTGGTGATCTGGCTGCCGACCATGCGGATCAGCTTAGGGCCGAACAGGAACAGTCCGAAGGAGATGCCGAAAGCGCCGATCACCATCACCCAGGTCGGGATCGCCACCTTGGTGGCGAAATCGCCGAATTCGGTGGCGTGCACGATGGCCGCCAGCGGGCCGACCGCGTTGGCGACATCGTTGGCGCCATGGGCAAAGGACAGCAGCGCGGCGGAGATCACCAGCGGCAGGCCGAACAGCGCCTTCAGCGACTTGTTGCGGTTTTCCATGCCTTCGGACTGGCGCTTGATCAGCGGCGCGGTGACGACATAGGCCAGCGCCCCGATGCCGGCGCCGATCAGCAACGCGGTCTGCAGGTCGATCTTGACGATCCTCTTCAGTCCCTTCAGCGCCAGGTACGAGGCGAAGGCGCCCGCCATGATGGCGACCAGAACCGGCACCCAGCGGCGGGCGGCAGCGATCTTGTCCTCCTGGTAGATGATCTTGGCCTTGATGAAGGCGAGGAACAGCGCCGCGATAACACCGCCCAGCACCGGCGAGATCACCCAGCTGGCGGCGATCTTGCCCATGGTGGGCCAGTTCACCGCGGCGGTGCCCGCGGCGGCCACGCCGGCGCCCAGCACGCCGCCGACCACCGAATGGGTGGTGGAGACCGGCGCGCCGACCCAGGTGGCCAGGTTCACCCACAGCGCCGAGGAGATCAGCGCCGCCATCATCGCCCAGATGAACACGTTGCTGCTGGCCACCGCGGCGGGGTCGATGATGCCCTTGGAAATGGTCGAGACCACGTCGCCGCCTGCCAGCAGGGCGCCCGCGCTTTCGGCCACGGCGGCGATTACGATGGCGCCGCCCATGGTCAGCGCGTTTGCGCCAACTGCCGGGCCCATGTTGTTGGCGACGTCATTGGCGCCGATGTTGATCGCCATATAGGCGCCGAATGCGGCGGCGGCGATCACCACCATGCTCATGGCGGAGCCGCCGAAGAAGACACCGGCGCCGAGGCCAGCCAGCACGATGAAGGCCAGCGCAATGCCGGGCGCCACCAGCGGGCGGGAGACATAGCTTGTCGCCAGTTCAAGCTGGGAGATCCGGTTCAGATCCTTGTCCAGCGTGGTCCATTGCGTGCGCTGTTCTGCATCGCTCATCGTCGAATTCCTGATTCAGAGAGTTGCGCACGCGCCTATCCTCGCAGCCGCCCGGGCGCAAGGTTTTGTCATAAAAATGTCACATAATTTTTACAGTTGGCGCAAAACGGCCTGCAATTGCGGCTCGTGCACCAGTTCCGCGGCCTGTTCCGGCGTCATCCACTGCCGGGTGCGTTCGGCGGATTCCGGGTAGTCATCCTCCAGCTGCTCCACCTCGGCGGCAAATATCAGGGTGGTGACCGGCTCATCCAGGCCATGCTCGCGGCGCTTCACGTAATGGTACTCGCCGATCGGCTGCTTGGATATGCACGCTTTCCGGACCCCGGCTTCCTCCCAGGCTTCCTGCAGCGCGGATGCGGGGCCGTCCTTGCCCTCGACCGGCCAGCCCTTTGGGATGATCCAGCGGCCGGTGCCGCGGCTGGTGATCATCAGCACTTCCTTGCCGTGCTCGCCGGTGCGGTAGCACATGGCAGCAACTTGCAGGCGGTTGGGTCGTTTCAGCATCGGCCTGAGGATTTCCTCCCAGGCGCGGGTCAGCGTGCGGGTCATGTCTGCTCAGCCTTGTTGTGTTGGGATCGTCCCGTTTTTTTATGCTTAGTTGTGGAAAAATATGCGTGAATGCCCGGAGTTTCAAGGCAAGCGCCGGCCTCAGGCGGGAAATCCTGCATTGGCACGGCACTTTTTGCGCTGGTATCGCGGCTGCTGCAGGAACCCGCAGGAAAAGGCGGTTGTAACCGTGGCCCGCGGGATGCGCGGCGCTACTTGCGCCGTTTTGCCCGCAGCGTCGGGTCTTCCTGGGTAGGGTCCTCGGGCCAGGGGTGCTTGGGGTACTGGGCGCGCATGTCCTTGCGCACATCCGCATAGGAGCCGGCCCAGAAGCCCGGCAGGTCGCGGGTGATCTGGATCGGCCGCTGGGCCGGCGACAGCAGGGAGACCTTCAGCGGCACCCCGCCCGCGGACGGATGCCGGGTGACGCCGAACATTTCCTGCAGGCGGACCGAGATTTCCGGGATCTCGCCATCATAGCTGATCGGGATTCTGCGCCCCAGCGGCGTGATGAAACTGCCCGGTGCCTCACGGTCCAGCAGCTGCGTCTGCTCCCAGCTGAGCGCCGCCTTCAGCGCGGGCAACAGGTCGAAGCGTTTCCAGTCCTCGGCGGATTTCACCCCGTCCAGCATCGGCAGCAGCCAGTCCTCCAGCGTTTCCGTCAGGCCGGGACGGGAGAAGTCCGGCAGGTCAAAGCCTTCCGCCCGCACCAGTTCCACCCGCGCCGCCAGCCGCGCGGCCGCCCCTGACAGCCGCAGGCCCAGATCACGCACCCCGTCCAGCATCGCCTGGGCCACCGCGTCCGGCGGCACGTCCTTCCAGATCCGGTCGTCCAGCACCACGGCGCCAAAACGTTCCTGCTGGCGCGCCGCCACCCGGCGGTCGCGCTTGGACCACTCGCAGCTGTCCTCCCAGGCAATTTGATCGGCAAACAGCTCGCGGATTTCCCCTTGCGAGATTTGCGCCGCCATCCGGATATTCGCCTCGCGCGGGTTGCCGTCGGTGTCCAGCGCCACGAGGAACGGCGCGCCCGCCAGCGTGTCGCCGCCGTCCAGAACGGCCCCTTTGCCACCCGACAGCACGAACCGCGGGCTGTCGCCCTTGCGGCGCTGGCCGATGCGGTCGGGATAGGCCAGCGCGGCCATCATTGCAGCGGACAGGCCTGCGTCCCGGCGGCCCGCCTGTTTCTCCAGCCGCCGCGCCTCGCTCTTGATCCGCTCCACGACGGGACGGTTCAGCTGATAGGGGTGGTTGCGTTCGAACCCCTTGGGGTCCCGCAGCGCCTTCAGCCGCAGGGACAGGTCCGCAGGCGCCCCGCGCAGCGGGTCGCGCTCTCCCAGCAGCGCTGCCAGCGGCGCCGCCGCAGGGCCTGCCTGCAGCAGCATGTGGCCGAGCCGCGGATGCAGCGGCAGGGCGGCCAGCGCCTTGCCATGCTCCGTGATCCGCCCCTGCGCATCCAGCGCGCCCAGCATGTGCAGCAGCGCCTGCGCTTCGGCCATCGCACCGACAGGCGGCGGGGTCAGGAACATCAGGTCCTCCGGCGCGGCCCCCCACAGCGCCAGCTCCAGTGCCAGCGCGGTGAGGTCGGCGCTTTCGATCTCTGCCGGCGGAAACGCCATCAGGGCGCCTTCCTCGCCTTTGGTCCACAGCCGGTAGCAGATGCCTTCCGCCACACGTCCTGCGCGCCCCTGCCGCTGGGTGGCCTCGGCGCGGGTCACTTTCTCTGTCACCAGCCGCGACATGCCGGAGCCGGGATCAAACCGCGCGCGGCGCGCCTGGCCCATGTCGACCACCACCCTTATGTCCTGAATGGTCAATGAGGTCTCGGCGATAGATGTCGCCAGCACCACCTTGCGGCCCTGCGCCTCGGGCTGGATCGCGGCGCGCTGCTCGGCAAAGGGCAGGGCGCCGAACAGCGGCCGGATATGGCAGTGGCCGGGCAGGCGTTTTGCCAGCGCGCCGGCGGCACGGCGGATTTCGCCCTCGCCTGGCAGGAACACCAGAATGCCGCCGCCGGTTGCCTTTGTGTCCCTCTCTGCCTGCACCACCAGGTCCGCTAAGGCGTCCACGCGCCGCGCCTGGGCGGGCAGGGGGCGGTCCAGCCAGCGGGTCTCCACCGGATAGCTTCGGCCCTCGGAGGTCACCATCGGCGCCTTCATCAAACCCGCCACCGGCTCGGCGTCCAGCGTCGCCGACATCGCCACGAGGATCAGGTCATCGCGCAGCGCGCCCGCCACCTCCAGGCACAGGGCGAGGCCCAGATCGGCATTCAGCGAGCGCTCGTGGAATTCGTCAAAGATCACCGCGCCAACGCCGGGCAGGTCCGGGTCCGACTGCAGCATCCGGGTCAGGATGCCCTCGGTCACCACCTCGATGCGGGTCGCCTTGGAGACCTTGGCATCGCCGCGCACCCGGTAGCCGACGGTCTGGCCCGGCTTCTCCCCCAGCGTTTCCGCCATCCGCTCGGCGGCGGCGCGGGCGGCCAGCCGGCGCGGCTCCAGCATCACGATGCGGCCCTGGGTCAGCCCGGCCTCCAGCATCGCCAGCGGCACCCGCGTGGTCTTGCCCGCGCCGGGCGGCGCCTGCAGCACGGCACGGCCGCGGGCGCGCAGCGTGTCCAGCAGGTCGGGGAGGGCGTCTTCGATCGGCAATCTTGTCATGTCCGCCTTATCGCCAATGCGGAGGGGGAGGTCTAGCGGCGTCATGGCTGGACTTCGTGGCTGCAGCGCCGCCGGGCGTGGCGCCGGTCAGGACATGGATGACGGTATTTGGAGTGATGCGCCCCCCTTTCGCAAATCTGCCATACGCAAACCGGGGCAGGCGCGGCGGATTTGCCGCCTTTCCCGGGGCCGTGTCTGATGTAGGGTGCGCGGCAGACGGCAGGGGCTGGACTTTGCGGCATGGCTTGCGCCAAGGTCCGCCCATCACGACAGGAAGACGCGCATGGATACCGAACAGCTGACACAGAAAATCCTCGATGGCGACCGCCGGGCGCTGGCCCGCGCCATCACCCTGGTGGAAAGCGGCCGCGAGGATCACCGCGCCAAGGCGGGGGAGCTGCTGTCGGGCCTTGCGAAGCACAAACGCCAATCGCTGCGCATTGGCCTGTCGGGCACGCCCGGCGTGGGCAAATCCACCTTCATTGAAAGCTTCGGCATGATGCTGACCGGCCTCGGCCTGCGGGTGGCGGTGCTGGCGGTCGATCCCAGCTCGGCGCGCTCCGGGGGGTCCATTCTGGGCGACAAGACCCGGATGGAGCGTCTCAGCCGCGAGCGCAATGCCTTCATCCGCCCCTCTCCCAGCCAGAGCCACCTGGGCGGCGTTGCCCGCCGTTCGCGCGAGGCCGTTGCCTTATGCGAGGCGGCAGGGTTCGACGTGGTGCTGATCGAAACCGTCGGCGTCGGCCAGTCGGAAACCGTGGTGGCAGAGATGTCGGATCTGTTCCTGCTGCTGCTGGCGCCTGCGGGCGGCGATGAATTGCAGGGGGTGAAGCGCGGCATCATGGAAATGGCCGACCTCATTCTGGTGAACAAGGCGGACGGGCCGCTGAAGCCCGTCGCCACTCGCACCTGCGCCGATTACGCTGGCGCCCTGCGCCTGCTGCGCAAGCGGCCGCAGGACCCGGAGGGCTTCCCCAAGGCGCTGATGGTCTCCGCGGTGGAGGAGCACGGGCTGGAACAGGCTTGGGAGGAAATGCAGGCGCTGACCGCCTGGCGCAAGGAAAACGGCCATTGGGACCGCCGCCGCGCCGATCAGTCCTGCTACTGGTTCGACCAGGAGGTGCGCCAGGCGCTGCTGGCGCGGCTGCACACCGCCAGAGCCCAGGCCGCGATGGCAGAGCTGTCCGGCCAGGTGGCCGAAGGCGTGCTGACCCCGGCGGCGGCGGCGCAGCAGATGCTGCAGGACCACCTGAAGGGTTGAGGCCGGATGCGGGAAACCCGGGTCTTCGACGGCACGCATCTGCGCGCCTCGCTGTTCAATCCCGGGCAGTCCAGGCTGTTCGTCAGCTTCCGCCAGCGCACCGCGGAGGCCGGGCAGTTTTCCCGGGCGCAAGCGGTCAGGACCTTCACCCGCGCGGGCTTCAGCCACCTGCACCTGCAGTCGCGGCTGAACGACTGGTACATCAACCCCGACACCGCAGCGCTGGAGGCCGCATTGCAGGCGTTCTCCGCTGCTTTTGATGAGGTCGCCGCGATGGGTTTCTCCATGGGCGGCTATGCGGCGCTGCGTTTTGCCAGGGCGCTGAACCTCTCCCGGCTGGTGGCAGTGTCACCGCAGATCTCGATCTCGCCGGAACATGTGCCCTTCGACCGGCGCTATCGCAAACACGCCGATGGCTTTGATCCGGAGCAGGGTGCGCTGGCAGGGCGCGGCCACCCGGTGCAGGGCGCGGTGCTGGCGGATCCGTTCCGCCCGGCGGACCTGGTGCATGCCGAAATGATCCAGATGGTGTTCCCGGGCCTGGCCATCGCCCGCCTGGCAGGCGGCGGCCATCCGGCGACCCAGGTGCTGCGCCAGGGCCGCGGGTTTGCAGCACTACAGCAGCTCCTGTTGCACGGCGGAGCCGCGGCACAGGGGGCCGTCGCCCTGCACCGGCCTGCGCGCCGCAACAGCCCTGTTTACTGGCAGCATCTGGCGGCGCAGGCGGAAAAATTCGGCCGCAAACAGCTTGCGCAGCAGGCCCGGCAGCGTCATATGCAGGTTGCGGTGGGGAAAGCACCGGAAAACGCTGGCAGATGACTTGACCCCGCCCGCGATTCCTCCTACACGCATCCAACCAGTTTTCGGGCGCAGCCAATGGCCGCGCCCCTTGTGATATGGCACCGGGCTGCCGGCGCCTCCAGAAACGAAGGATGAAGATATGTCGCGCCGTTGCGAACTGACCGGAAAAGGCCCGATGACTGGCAACAATGTCAGCCACGCCAACAACAAAACCAAGCGCCGCTTTCTGCCCAACCTGAACGACGTGACTCTGCAGTCCGAAGTTCTGGGCCGCGGCGTCAAGCTGCGCATCTCCGCAGCTGCCCTGCGCTCTGTCGACCATCGCGGCGGCCTGGACGCGTTCCTGGCCAAAGCCAAGGACGAAGAGCTGTCGGCAAACGCGCTGAAAGTGAAGAAAGAGATCGCCAAGGCACAAGCCGCACAGGCTTGATAATCCTGGCCTGATCCCTTCACCGGATCGGATTACACACACCGCGCAGGGGCAACCCTGCGCGGTGTTTCTCGTTTGCGCAATCTGCCGCAGAGCCGGGCCTTGCAGGCCGCGGGGCAAGCAGGCATATCTGCCGGAGATGACACGCATCCTGCGCATATGCTTTGGCCTGTTGCTGGCCCTGACGGTCGCCCTGACCGCGCACAGCGCCGCCGCCCGCCAGGGCGAGCGTGACGCTGCCGGGCAGATGGTGATCTGCACCGGCACCGGCCCTGTCACCATTTATGTCGACAGCGGCGGCCGACCGGTAAAGCCGCCGCACAGCTGCCCGGATTGCGTGATGCATGTGCTGGACGCGGTGGCGCAGCCTGCGGGGCTGCTGCTGCCGCTTTTGGCTCGCAGCGCCGCAGTGGCGGGGCAGGTTGCTGCCCTTGCGTCCGTTCAGAAAATTCTCTGCGCCAGCGCCCGGGCGCCGCCAGCGGCTGCCTGACCGGCAAGCCGGACCAACCCGCCTGAAATTCGAAAATCAAAGTATGAGGAGACAGGATATGTCCCTGAAGTCTGTTGTCTTTGCAGCCGCGGCAGCCGCTGCCTTTGCCACCTCCGCCTTTGCAGGTGACGCCATGATCATGGTGCACGATCAATACGCGCGGGTGTCCTCGCCCGCGGCCAAGGCCGGCGCCGCCTTCATGGAGATCATGAACAAGGGCGAAGCCGACGACCAGCTGATCGAGGTGCGCTCCGGCGCGGCGGCCAAGGTGCAGCTGCACACCCACAAGGAAAGCGGCGACGGCGTCATGAAGATGATGCATGTGGAGGAGGGCTTGGCCGTGCCCGCGGGCGGAACCCGCATGCTGAAGCGCGGCGGCGACCACATCATGTTCATGGGCCTGAACCAGTCGCTGAACCACGGTGACGTGGTCAAGGTCACGCTGGTCTTTGAAAAGGCCGGCGAGGTTGAGATCGACGTGCCGGTGGATCTGGAGCGCAAGGCCGGGGGCCACGGCCATGGCGGTGACTCCGGCCACTCCAACTGATCCGCAGGGGCGGGGCGGGCGCGGCGTCAGGCTGCGCTGCAGCCCTCCTTTGCGCCCAAAGCCCGCCCCTTGGCGGGCTTTGGGCTGTCTAGGGCGGGCCGAGCAGCTCCGCCACCCAGGCCGGAACAATCTCGCTGGCCGGGCCAAAGCGGCGCTCGGCAAAGCGGGAAGCGGTGGCGGAGGGCTCCAGGTTCAGTTCCACCGTATGGGCGCCCGCCAGCTGTGCCTCGTCAACAAAGGCCGCCGCCGGGTAGACCTCGCCTGAGGTGCCGATGGCGGCAAACAGATCCGCCGCCGCCAAGTGGGCGTAAATCTCCTCCATGAAATACGGCATCTCGCCGAACCAGACCACGTCGGGCCGCCCCGCAGGCGCCGTGCAGGCGGGGCAGGGCTGGCCGGCCTGCATCCGCACCGGCGCTGCCCAGCGGTGGCCGCAGGCGCCGCACAGCGCCCCCGCCAGCGTGCCGTGCATGTGCAGCACCTTCAGCGCGCCGCCCGCCTCATGCAGGCCGTCCACGTTCTGGGTGACGATCACCACCTCGCCCGGATGCTCCCTTTGCAGCCGCGCCAGCGCCAGATGCGCCGGGTTGGGGTCTGCTCCGGCGGCCTGGGCGCGGCGGGTGTTGTAGAAGCGGTGCACCAGGCCCGGATCGCGCGCGAAGCCTTCCGGTGTCGCCACATCCTCGATCCGGTGCTGCGCCCAGAGGCCGCCTTCATCGCGGAAGGTGCCGAGCCCGCTTTCGGCGGAAATCCCGGCGCCGGTCAGGATGACGATCTTCGCGCTCTTTTCCATTTGCCGCAAACCTCCTATCACTGGCCCAGGATCACAGGAGCCGTTTGCCAATGCCTACCCGTATTCTGTTTGTCTGCCTAGGAAACATCTGCCGCTCCCCCGCGGCAGAGGGCGTGTTCCGTGCGCTCTGCCCCGAGGCGGAGACCGACAGCGCCGGCACTGCCTCCTACCATGTTGGAGAGCCGCCCTACGGCCCGATGCAGGCAGCGGCGCGGGCGCGGGGGCTGGATATCTCCGACCTGCGCGCGCGGCAGTTCCGGCGCGGCGATTTCGAGGCTTTCGACCTGATCATCGCGATGGATGCCAGCAACCTGGAGAACATCGAGAGGCTGCGCCCGGCAGGCAGCGTGACCCCGGTGCGCCTGTTCACCGACTACGCGCCTGACACCGGTGCCGATCACGTGCCGGATCCCTATTACACCCGCGATTTCGACGGCTGCCTGGACCTGATCGAAACGGCCGCCAAGGGGCTGAAAGCCGCTCTCTGAGTCAGCCGGCGATCACCCGGAAGCCGCCTGCCAGGAACGGCAGCTGCTGCACCGCCGGGTCGATCATCTGGGTCTGCACCAGGCGGCGTACGGTCTCTGCCACGTCCCGCGGCACCCGGTCGGCCCAGTCGGCGGCGGTGAACAGCGAGATCGTGCGGGACATCTCGCCGAACGGCAGCGGGAAGGCGTCGATCTGGTCGTGGAAACGGCCGGCGCGCATGTAGCCCAGCGGCGTGGTGATCGCCCAGCCGATCCGCCGCGCCACCATCGCCATCAGCGCCAGGTGCGAGCCGACCTCGAAGCGGTTCTCGAATTCCAGCTTCTGGCGGCTCAGCAGCCCCTCGATCTGCTGCGAGATCAGCTGCTCGCGGGCATAGCGCAGGAACGGCAGCCCCTGCAGCTGTTCCGCCGCCTGCGCCGCGTCGGAAACCGTGCCGCGCGGCGCAACCAGGATGAACGGGTCGCGCACCAGCGGGTACTCCACCAGCCCTTCGTGCAGGCCCCCGGCGGTGGCGGCGACGGCAATATGCAGGTCGCGCGCCTCCATCGCCCGCACGATGTCATGGCTGGAGGCGGTGATCATCTTGAACCGGCACTGGGTCAGGCTGTCGGCCAGGATGGTGGCCAGCCGCGGCGTCAGGTCATTGTCGAAATCATCAATCAGCCCGATCGACAGCGCCTGCAGGTGGGTGAGATCCATCACCGTCAGCTCGCTCTGGGCCAGCCGCAGCTCGCCCAGCACCGCCTCGGTCCGGGCCAGAAAGCTGCGCCCGGCGGCGGTCAGCACCATCGGGCGGCGGCCATGGTCGATCAGCTCGCTGTCCAGCGCCTTTTCAAGGTTGCGCATCTGCTGGCTGACCGCAGGCTGGCTGAGGCCGGTCATCTCGGCAGCCTGCGCTACGGACCCGGTCTTGGCCAAAGCCTCAAACACTTCCAGCCCGCGCAGGGTAACGCCCTTGATCAACATATGAACTGCTCCAATACCTTGCGCCGTTCTTTGCGGTTTGAGCCGGGCCGGTCAAGGGTGGCAATGCCGCAGCCTTTCCCCCTTGCGAAAATGCCGCACAGCGGATGCATCAAAGGCAGGGCCGGCCCAGAGGCGGCGGGAAAACAGTGCCCGGCATTCAGAAAAACAAAAAGGCGCCCCGAAGGACGCCCCCGCTGCCGCGGTCCGGGCGGTGCCGGTTCAGCCGCAGCTGCGTGCCGCGTGGTCGCCGAAGGCCTTGTAGCGCAGCCACAGCCGCTCGTCGTTGCGGTTGCTGGACTGGCGCACCACCTGGGCCTGATGCGGATCGGCGAACCACTTGGAGACCTTCTTGCGCTCCGAGGCCGTCAGGCTGCGGTCCGCCACCTTCTGGATGCAGCTGCACAGGGACGGCGAGGCCGCGGTGCGGTCCGACTGGCGGCAGGCGCGCTCAATGGCGCCGGCCTCGGCGCCGGCCGGTGCCAGTGCGGCAAGAAAGCCTGCGCAAAGCGCGGTTGTCAGGAAAGATTTCATCTGCTTGTGCCCCGTTTTTGGCAAGCGGGTCTGCTGCCCGCGGTATTGGCCGCACTATGCCGCAATCCGGCGCTGTTTTCAATCGTGGTAAACGGGGTCCCGGGGCCTGGCCACAAGGGGCTGGAGCGCCGGCGGCCCGGCCCTCCAGCGCTGGTTTTGCTCAGGCCTGGTTCGGTCCGCGCATTGCGCGCACCGCCTGGCGCACGGCTTTCCAGTCCGCCGCCTCATCGTCCTTGCCGGCCTCTTCGCAGGCGCGCATCTTCTGCGCGGCTTCGGCCTCGGCCTTGTCGCCATGCGCGCTGTACAGCGCGCGGGCATATTCAGTGGCTTTGATTGCATCCATGCGGGTCGTCCTCCTTTGCTGTGTCACCCACCAGAGGGCCGCGCGTTTCGCGGGTACCGAGGGACTATAGCGCATTTTGACGGAAAGCGCAGGGGGCAGGGAGAATTTGAGGCGTTCGGGGCGGGGCGGCAGGGGGCGGCGGGCGGCCTCCCGGGGCGCAAACACGGCCTTCCGCCGGGCCGAGAGCCGTGCCGCGCGGGAAGCGGCGGCGGCAGCCTGCTGCTGCGGGCGGCCCGCATGCAATAAGGGGCCCGGTCCGTGAACGTGCCACCTTGACCAAACCCCGAATCCAAATCATATGCCTCAGCATGACTGACCTCGCTCATATCCGCAATTTCTCCATCGTCGCCCATATCGACCATGGCAAATCCACCCTCGCTGACCGGCTCATCCAGGAGACCGGAACGGTGAAGGACCGTGACATGAAGGAACAGCTGCTCGACGCCATGGACATCGAGCGCGAGCGCGGGATCACCATCAAGGCCAACACCGTGCGCATCGACTACAAGGCGCAGGACGGCGAAACCTATGTGCTGAACCTGATCGACACCCCCGGCCACGTCGACTTTGCCTATGAAGTCTCCCGCTCCATGCGCGCGGTCGAAGGCTCGCTGCTGGTCGTCGACTCGACCCAAGGCGTCGAGGCGCAGACGCTGGCCAACGTCTACCAGGCGATCGACGCGGATCATGAGATCGTTCCCGTCCTGAACAAGATCGACCTGCCGGCCTCCGACTGCGACCGGGTGGCGGAGCAGATCGAGGACGTGATCGGCATCGACGCCACCGGCGCCATCCAGGTCTCGGCCAAGACCGGCCAGGGCATCCGCGAAACCCTGGAGGCCATCGTCCAGCACCTGCCCGCGCCGCAGGGCACCCGCGACGCGCCGCTGAAGGCCATGCTGGTCGACAGCTGGTACGACAGCTACCTCGGCGTGATCGTTCTGGTCCGCATCATGGACGGCGTCCTCAAAAAAGGCATGCGCGTCAAGTTCATGTCCAACAACACCCTGCACCACGTCGACCGCATCGGCGTGTTCCGCCCCGCCATGCAGGTGGTGGATGAGCTGGGGCCGGGCGAGATCGGCTTCCTCACCGCCTCGATCAAGCAGGTGCGCGACACCCGCGTCGGCGACACCATCACCAACGACCGCAACGGCACCGACAAAGCCCTGCCGGGCTTCAAACCCGCCCAGCCGGTGGTGTTCTGCGGGTTGTTCCCGGTCGATTCAGCTGAGTTCGAAGACCTGCGCGACGCCATCGACAAGCTGGCCCTGAACGACGCGTCCTTCTCGTTTGAAATGGAAACCTCCGCCGCCCTCGGCTTCGGCTTCCGCTGCGGCTTCCTCGGCCTCTTGCACCTGGAAGTCATCCGCGACCGGATCGAACGCGAATACAACATTGAGCTGATCACGACGGCTCCATCGGTGATCTACCACGTCTACATGAAGGGCAAGGACAATGTGCCCGGCGAGATGATCGAGCTCCACAACCCCGCCGACATGCCCGACCCCTCCAAGGTCGACCACATCCAGGAGCCGCGCATCAAGGCGACCATCCTGGTGCCGGACGAATACCTCGGCGACGTGCTGAAGCTTTGCCAGGACCGCCGCGGCATCCAGATGGATCTGTCCTACGCCGGCTCCCGCGCCATGGTGGTCTATGACCTGCCGCTCAATGAGGTGGTGTTCGACTTCTATGACCGCCTGAAATCGGTGACCAAGGGCTATGCCTCCTTCGACTACCAGATGACCGGCTACCGCCAGGACAATCTGGTCAAGATGTCGGTCTTGGTGAATGACGAGCCGGTCGATGCGCTCTCCACCATGGTCCACCGCGACCGGGCCGAGATGCGCGGCCGGGCGATGTGCGAGAAGCTCAAGGAGCTGATCCCGCGCCACATGTTCAAGATCCCGATCCAGGCTGCCATCGGCGGCAAGGTGATCGCCCGCGAGACCCTCTCCGCCCTGCGCAAGGACGTGACCGCCAAATGCTACGGCGGCGACGCCACCCGGAAGCGGAAACTGCTGGACAAGCAGAAAGCGGGCAAGAAGAAGATGCGCCAGTTCGGCAAGGTGGACATCCCGCAAGAGGCGTTTATTTCCGCCCTCAAAATGGACAGCTAAGGCTGTCCCTTCTCGAGGGCGCGCGGGCGAAAGTGGTTGGCATAGCCAACTGCGTGCCCGCACTCCGGCGTTCTGCGGCGGAAACGAGACCTTTTCAAACGGTTGCAACACGGGGCTTCGGCCCCGTTTTCTGTTTCTGGCGATTGCCACCTTCCCGCCCGGCCGAGAGGCCGGGCAGCGCCCGATCCGCCCCCACGGGCGGGCGCTTCGCACCCACCCTCGGACCGGGTGCTGCCCTCCGCGTGCTGATCGAACCGAGGGTTTCCAAAAGGCCCAATGCACATGACAGATTTCGCCGCGGTTTCCCGGAACTCACCATTCATCCTGCCGTTTTCGGACATCGCCGGATTCCTGGCGTTTGCCAGAAAACAGGGGGTGGCGATTGCCAGAATTGAGGCGCTGGACGGCAGCGGAAACCTTGTCAGCTATCCAGTGGCCGGAAGCCCGGACGCCCCGCTTGCCATCGCGTCTTTCCTGTTTCAGTTCAGCGAAAACAGCGCGCAGGACCTGGCTGCGTCTTTCAGCTACTACAAGCAAGTTCTGGCTGAAGTCACCGCCGAAGCCGGTTGGGAAGCGATGATCTGGCTGACGGAGGCCTGATTGGCCCATGCGCCACTCTCCGCGCATCCGCGGCCGGGCCACCATTCCGCTGCTGAAAACGCGCGCATTCCGTGTTATCCTCCGCCCGGTTCATCTGGGGAGGATAACACCATGAAACACCTGACTTTGGCCGCCGCGATCACCCTCTTGGCGTCGCCGCTTCTGGCCGGGCAGTGCCCCGCCGACATCGCCGCCATCGATGCTGCGCTGGCGGCCGGGACGGAGCTGTCGGAGGAAGACCTGGCAACCGTTCAGGAACTCCGCGACGAGGGGCAAAGCTTGCATGACAGCGGCGATCATGATGCCTCGGTCGCGACCCTGGCCGAAGCCAAGGGGCTGCTGGGGATCGAATAACCGGCAAAAAGAAAAACGCCCGGCGGCAAACCGGGCGTTTCAGGTCAGCTCTGCCGCTCCGGGGCAGGGCGGTTCAGAAGCTGTTCTGCACGTCCTGCGCGGCGCCGCTGATCGCGTTGCCGGCCTTGGAAATGTCGCGCCCGGCGCCCTTGGCGGTCTCGCAGGCCGCCAGCCCCAGCAGCATCAGCGCACAGGTCAAAATCCGCATCATCGGTGAAGGCTCCTCATCTCTGCTCAAACCTTGTCTGCAGATGTCTAGCAAGCCGCCCCGGCCCATACCAGAGGATTTGCAGGCCGGCCGATTTGCAGGCGGACGGACCGGGCGGAGTTGAGCGAGGTCAAGGCGGCGCAGGCCGCGCCGGGCCAGGCTGCGGCGGAACCGGAACAGGAGGACTGACCCAATGGACCTGACCACCCGCAAACAGGCGCTGGAGGCGCGCCGCGCTGAACTGACCGGCCATCTTGCCAAGGTCGAGCACACGCTGGACGCGCCGATGCCGAAGGACTGGGAGGACCGCGCCTCCGAGCGCCAGGGCGACGAGGTGCTGGAAAGCCTCGGCAAGGCGGAGCTGGACGAGCTGCGCCGGATCGACGCTGCGCTGGAGCGGATCAAGGCGGGCACCTACGGCGTCTGCGCTGCTTGCGGAGAGCGGATTTCGGACGCGCGGCTGGACCTGCTGCCCGCAGCTCCCCTGTGCAAGACCTGCGCCGGCGCCGCAGCCGGGTAGGCGCAGCCTCCGGTTCGATGGGGATTTACCAGAAAATTGCAACTTATAAGGTAGTGCAATCCCCGTAAATCGCGAGTACCTTGACCTCGATCAAGGAGCCAGAATTGACCCGGGGGCAAATTGCGCGAAACCTGAACTGGAGGGCTTGGACGATGGACTTTTCCGCCAGAAAACGAGTGCTGGAGGCGCGCCGCCTGCAGCTGGCCGGACTGCTGACCCGAACCGCAAAGGCGCCGCAGGCGGCCCGCATGGGCTCCCGCCGGCAGCCGCGGGCAGAGCGGCCGGCAGGCTGCGCCATCGAGGTGCCGCCGCGCGGCAGCCTGGAGGAACTGCGCCGGATCGAGGCCGCGCTGGCCCGCCTGCGCGAGGGTTCCTACGGCTATTGCCGGATCTGCGGCGACGACATGAGCGACGACTGGCTGGACCAGCGTCCGGCTTCTCCCTTCTGTAAGTCCTGCGCGCAGTAGCCGCGCGGCCCTCGGCGGCGGCTCTGCCGCGCATCCCGTTCCTTTCAGACCAGCGGCCCACGGGGCTGCTGGTTTTTTACGTATCGGGCCGGGGCCGTTGCCGCGCAGCAGCGCCGCGCTACTTTAGCCCTTCGCGCGCAAAGGCCCCGTTGCCGTGCCGGGCGGGATGTGCCACAACCTGCCTGACCGACTGAACAAATGAGTTTAGCAGATGCCAGATTTCACTGAGCGCCGCCGTATGATGGTGGACACCCAGATCCGCCCTTCGGATGTCACCAAATACCCGATCATCGAGGCCATGCTGGCGGTCCCGCGGGAGAAATTCGTGCCGGACGCGCAGCGCGAGGCGGCCTATGCCGACCAGAATGTGCCGCTGGGCGGCGGCCGGGTGCTGCTGGAGCCGCGCACGCTGGCCAAGATGCTGGACGCAGTGGACCTGCAGAACGATGAACTGGTGCTCGATGTGGGCTGCGGCCTGGGCTATTCCACAGCGGTTGCCGCACGGATCGCGCAGATGGTGATCGGCGTCGAGGAGGACGAGGCAATGGCGGCGGACGCGCAGGAGCTGCTGAGCGAGACCGGCGCCGACAATGCCATCGTGCACACCGGCCCGCTGGCCGAAGGCGCAGCGGAGCATGGCGCTTATGACGTGATCCTGGTGCAGGGCGGCGCCGAGGACCTGCCCGCGGCACTGCTGGACCAGCTCAAGGACGGCGGCCGCGTTGCCGCGCTGATGGTGACCGGCGCCCTGGGTGAGGTGAAGATCGGCTACAAATCCGGCGGCCGGATCTCCTGGCGGTTCGAGTTCAACGCCAGCGCGCCGGTTCTGCCGGGCTTTGCCGCGGCACGGGAATTTGCGCTCTGAGCCTCCGGGCCGGGCGCAGCGGCGGCAGCAGCCGCGGATGAAAGGACTGGCCGGGCGCCGCGGATACAGGCGCCCGGGGCATGCAACAACTCACCGCGGCTGGCGGCGCGGCAAAAGATAAGGCAACCGATGCGAATGAAATTTCCGGCGAGTGTGTTCAAGGCTTTTGTGTTTGCCGGCGGCGTGGCGGCCACGGCGCTGGTGCCGCTGAAGGCGGCGGCGGACAATCTGTCCGACGCGATGATCGGCGCGTACAGGACCAGCGGCCTGCTGGAACAGAACCGGGCGCTCCTGCGCGCCGCCGATGAGGATGTGGCGCTGGGCATCGCCCGGCTGCGCCCGGTGATCGAATGGACGACTTCCGCCACCCATTCCTATTCCCGCGGCACCAGCCAGTTTGGCAACTTCAACGAATTCACCGACAACGACATCCGCACCCAGCTTCAGCTGACCCAGCTGGTCTATGACGGCGGCGAAACCCGCCTGCGCAAGGAGGCCGCGCAGGAACTGGTGCTGGCCACGCGGCAGCGGCTGATCAGCATCGAGCAGCAGGTGCTGTTCGCGGCTGTCCAGGCTTATGTCGGGGTGCTGCAGGGGCAGGAGAACGTCTCGCTGCGCCGCAACAACCTGCGTCTGCTGCAGGAAGAGCTGAAGGCGGCGCAGGACCGGTTCGAGGTCGGCGAGGTCACCCGCACCGATGTGGCGCTGGCCGAAAGCCGCGTGGCTGCCGCCCGCGCCAACCTGACCGATTCCGAAGGCACGCTGCGGACCGCCCGCGCCACCTATCTGCAGGTCGTCGGCCATGCGCCGGGCAGCATTGCCGGACAGCCCCGCCTGCCGTCGCGCAGCGCATCCCTCGAACAGGCGCAGTCCATTGCCCTGCGCAACCAGCCGGACCTTCTGGCGCAGCAGTTTTCGGTCAAGGCCTCCGATCTGCTGGTGCAGGCCACCACCAAGGCGCTGGGCCCGAGCGTTAACTTCACCGCCCGCGCCGGCGTTGGCGAAAACCTGAATGAAAGCACCGGCACGTCCTCCGATTTTACTGCCACGCTATCGCTCAATCAGCAGCTCTACACCGGCGGCCTCAACGCCGCGACCCGGCGCCGGGCCATCGCCTCGGCCGACGCCGAGCGGGGCACCCTGATCAACGTGCAGCGCTCGGTCCAGCAGGCAGTCAGCGCCGCCTATTTCAACGTTGAAACTGCCCGCGCCACCCTGATCTCCTCGGCTGAGCGGGTGCGCGCCTCCAAGGTGGCCTTTGACGGCATCCGCGAGGAGGCGACCCTCGGTGCCCGCACCACGCTGGATGTGCTGCAGGCAGAGCAGGAGTACCTCGACGCCCAGACCGGGCAGGTCAATGCCCGGGCCGACCAGGCGCTGGCGGCCTATCAGCTGCTGCGGGCGCAGGGGCTGCTGACCGCGGAGCACCTCGGCCTGCCGGTGGAGATCTACGATCCCACCCTGTACTACAACCTGGTCAAGGACGCGCCGGCCCAGCACAGCAAGCGCGGCAAGGACCTGGACCGGGTGCTCAAGGCCTTGGGGCGTAACTGACAATTCATCCTATCAGTTGTGCGGTGACGGGAAGGCGGCTACACTCTGACTCAAGAGGCAAGAGTGGTTTTAAGCAATGTCCGACCCAGTTACCCACGCCGAGATTGAAGATGTCCTGTCCTCGATCCGCCGCTTGGTGAGCGAAGACACACGGCAACAGCCCGCGGCGCCGGAACCGGCGGCGCGGCTGGTGCTGACACCCGCCCTGCGGGTGCAGGCGCCCGAAGCCCCCGTCAGCCGGCCCGCTGCCGCAGAGCCGGAAGCGGCGGCGGAACCTGCGGCGGATTCGGGACCGGTTGCGGGCGCGGCCGCGGAGCAGGTGCAGGAGCCTGACCCGGAAGCCGGGACTGAAACCGGAGCGCTGTTCCCGGCAGCCATCCCCGGCGCCGGGGATGCCGCGGAACCGGCAGACCCCGAAGACCCGGCGGATCCCGAAGAACTTGCGGCGCAGGAGCCGCCGCTGGCGTTCCGCCACCACAGGGAGCCGTCCGCGGCGCGGGCTGATTCCGGCGCCGCGCAAGAGGCCGGCAGAGATCAGGCCCGGCCGGCCGCAGCGGCGGAAGCTGCCGGCGCGGAACAGGCTGAAACAGACGCCCCCTGGGGCGACCCCGAAACCACCCTCTTTGCGGCCGCAGCCGGCGCCAGCCGGGGCGGTGACGCGCCCGCAGGCGGCGATGGGCCCGAGCCCATCGTCCTGGCGCCCGAGCTGGTCCGGCTCAAGGACGAGGGCCTGTCGGCCGGCACCGCGGGCGCCCGCGCCGCATCGGTTGTCCGCAAGATCGCCGAGATGGAAGCGCGCAGCGCCGCTGCGCAGGGCCGCGCCCAGCAGCATTGGGAGCCGGACAGCCAGACCGAGGCGCCTTTTGCCGGTGCCGGGCCTGACACCATCGAATGGCGGGACGAGCCGGTTCCGGCACGCCGCGGCAGCCGGGCCGATGATGCCTGGGAGACGGCTGAAGACAGCGACGGGACGGACCGCGGCGGTTCAGACGCCGGGGCATCCGCGGAAACCGCAGTGGAAGAGGCGGTTACCGGCGCGGCGATGGACAGGCTGGCGGAGGAGGGCGACAGCTACCTCGACGAGGACAGCCTGCGCGACCTGGTTGCCAGCATCGTCCGCGAGGAGCTGCAAGGCCCGCTGGGCGAACGCATCACCCGAAACGTGCGCAAGCTGGTCCGCCGCGAAATCCACCGCGCCCTGGCCGCCCACGATCTGCTGTGAACGGGACTGGCTGAAATTTTCGCTTCCGGCTCAAGAGAAAATGGGGAGCCGTGCCCCTAGGCTGGGGTCAGAACCGCACCGGCTGCGCCAGCTCCAGCAGCCGGTCCAGGTCCATGTGGCGCTCCAGGTGATCGGCCAGCGCGTCCAGCACTTCCTCGACGCCGTCCTCATATCCCGCCTGGCTTTCATGACCCAGGGCGCCCAGCACGCTGGCGCGGAAGGCATCCGAGGAGAACAGCCCGTGCAGGTAGGAGCCCTTGACGCGTCCGTCGGCTGAGGCCGCGCCCTCGGGCCGCCCGTCTATGCTGAGCCAGGCCCGGCCGCAGTCGGCACCGGTGGTGCGTCCCATGTGGATCTCGTAACCGCTCACCGGCAGGCTGCCATCGCGGGTGACCGCCTCGGTCAGGGTGACGCGCTTTTCCCCCGCCATCACCGTATGCACGTCCAGCAGGCCAAGACCCTCCACCTTGCCGGGCCGCCCGTCGACGCCCTCGGGGTCGTCGATGGTCCTGCCCAGCATCTGGTAGCCGCCGCACAGGCCGAGCACATGGCCGCCGCGCCGGTGATGCGCCAGGATGTCGATGTCCCAGCCCTGGCTGCGCAGGTAATTCAGGTCGCCGATGGTCGACTTGCTGCCCGGCAGGATAATCAGATCCGCATCGCCGGGCAGGGCGCGGCCCGGCGGCACGATCTCCACCGTCACCTCCGGCTCCGCCGCCAGCGGGTCCAGATCGTCGAAATTCGCCATCCGCTCCAGCTGCGGCACCACCACCTTGCAGGCGCCGCCCTTGTGCGAGGCGATGTCCATCATGTCTTCGGCCGGCAGTTTCCAGGCGTCCCAGAACCAAGGCACCACCCCCAGCGAGGGCCAGCCGGTGCGGGCGGCGATGTCATCGCGGCCGCCGTCGAACAGGCTCAGGTCGCCGCGGAAGCGGTTCACCATGAAGCCCACGACCCGCTCCAGGTCCTGCGGTTCCAGCACCGCATGGGTGCCGACGATCTGCGCAATCACCCCGCCGCGGTGGATGTCGCCGGCAATCACCACCGGCACCTCAGCCGCGCAGGCAAAGCCCATGTTGGCGATGTCGTTCTTGCGCAGGTTGGTCTCGGCCGGCGATCCGGCGCCCTCGATCAGCACCAGATCGGCATCTCCGGCCAGGCGGCGGTAGCTTTCCAGCGCCGCCTCCAGCAGGCCGGATTTGTCGCGCAGGAACGAGCCTGCGCCCTGGCTGCCGCGGCGCTTGCCCTGCACGATCACCTGGGCGCCGGTGTCGGTCTCGGGCTTCAGCAGCACCGGGTTCATGTCGGTATGCGGCGCACGTTTGGCGGCGCGCGCCTGCAGCGCCTGGGCGCGGCCGATCTCGCCGCCCTCGGGCGTCACCGCGGCGTTGTTCGACATGTTCTGCGGCTTGAACGGCGCCACCTTCAGCCCGCGCCGCACATAGGCGCGCGCCAGCCCCGCCACGATGAGCGACTTGCCGACATTGCTGCCGGTGCCCTGGATCATGATCGAACGCGCCATTCTGCACTCCCTGCCTGCGCCCCGTTTGTCACGGGCCTGCATAGCAGCTTAAGCGGCGCCGTCCATGGCCGCTGTGCCGGAACCGGCCCGCGGCAGCCGCCGCGCGACAGGCTGACGCTGCGGCAAGCGATGGGGTGCAAAAAGAAAAACGCGCCCCGTCAGGGCGCGCTTTTCAGCATGCAGGCAGAGGCCTTTAGGCGGCTTCAGCCTGCGCAGCGTTGCGGCGTTCGCTTTCTTCACGCGACAGGGCAACCGAGGTCCGCACACCGCGGCCCACGAAGTCCATCAGGCCTTCCACAACCCGTTCGTTCGGGTCGATGCCGGCGCAGGACAGCACTTCGCGGCCATCGCGCGAGCGCGCCCAGCGGGCGATCTGTTCCGGGCCATTGCCGTACTTTTTGTCGTCGGCGATGGCGTCATCCAGTGCGGCCAGGACAACGGCTGCAAACAGTTTGCGGGCGCGGTTGCCTTGCTCGTTATTATAAGCGGTGCCGTCTACGAAATCTCGCATCTCGTATCCCTTGTTGTTCTTGCTATTGCAATTTTCGGCGTAGCGCTGCTTATGGCGGAATTGTGACGATTCGGATAGAGCGCAGATGCATAGCATTCATGCAAATTGCGCATACCTCATTCGCACAGCTTTCACACCATATCCTTGTCTTGCCAGCGATCAGCCCGCCAGATATAGGGTCTTGCAAATTATCATCAACCATCTGAAAGGCATTTTCCCATGCCCAAGATCAACGGCAACGAAATCCGTCCCGGCAACGTGCTGGAACATAATGGCGGCCTTTGGGCAGCGGTGAAGGTCGATCACGTCAAACCCGGCAAGGGCGGTGCGTTCGCTCAGGTCGAGATGCGCAACCTGCGCAACGGCTCCAAACTGAACGAGCGGTTCCGCTCCGCGGACAAGGTGGAGCGCGTCCGCCTGGAGCAGAAGGACCAGCAGTTTCTTTATGAGAGCGACGGCATGCTGGTGTTCATGGACGCCGAAACCTACGAGCAGATCGAACTGCCCGCGGACCTGTTGGGCGACCGCCGCCCGTTCCTGCAGGACGGCATGACCATCGTGGTGGAATTCTACGAATCCGAGGCGCTGAACGCGACCCTGCCGCAGAAGGTCACCTGCAAGATCGTCGAGACCGAGCCGGTCGTCAAAGGCCAGACCGCAGCGAACTCCTTCAAGCCGGCGATCCTCGACAACGGCGTCAAGGTGATGGTGCCGCCGTTTGTCGGCCAGGACGAGATGATCGTGGTGAACACCGAGACCATGGAATATTCCGAGCGCGCCTGACCCAAGACGCACCCCGGAAAGCAGAAAGCCGCCCTCCCTCGGGGGCGGCTTTTTCCATGGCGGAACGGCACCTGGGACTTTTCTGAAAAGTCTTGCGCAACAGTTTTCGGAAAGCTTCGCCCAGACGCCGCAGGATCACCCGGCAGGCAGCGCCAGGTCAAACCCGCATTCATCCATCATCTTGCCGTAGGCGGCGGTGAAGCCGCTGAGCGACGCCTCATAAAACATGTCGGTCCCGGCCCAGATCTCCACCCAGCGGCCCTGTTTCATTGCCTGCAGCATCGGCAGATGGTCCTGAAACCGAAGCGCGCTTTCGGCTTCGGCCAGCCCTTCCTCGCTGATCCAGGAATTGATCCCGGCCGCGAAGGAGAATGTCCGGTCAAAGTCAAAGATGAAATCCACCGTGCCGCCCTGCTGCATCAGGGTCGGGTAATGGCGCGGAGCATACTCCTGCACCTTGGCCATCGGGTAGCGGGCAGGCGGGCCGGCATCGCCGGAAAACACCTCCAGCGCCAGCAGCGGATCGCCATCGCCGCCGGTCCAGGCGCGGCAGGTCAGATAGCTGTCCTGTTCCGTTTCATGCGGCTCTGTGGCGACATGCCAGTCCTTGTAGCTCCAGTAGTCCGCCAAAGCAGGGGAGGCCGCCAGCGCGGCGGCGCAAGCTGCAAACATCAGACGCATCAAATACCCTTTCTGCAATTCCGGCGGCGACCCTAGCGCAATCAGGTGAACAGAGGCTTGTCAGAAGCCCAATACCTTCAGCCGGGCCTCCACCATGCTGCGGTAGCCGCTGCCGAACAGCCGCAGATGCACCAGTGCGGGCCACAGCTGATAGATCGGGCGGCGCGCCGCATGCCCCGGTTCCAGCGCGCCATAGGCGCCGTGAAACGCCGCGGGCGGCGCGCCGAACAGATGCAGCATCGCCAGATCCACTTCGCCATGCCCCCAGTAGCAGGCGGGGTCGATCAGATAGGCTTCGGGGCCGCTGAACAGCACATTGCCGCTCCACAGATCGCCATGCAGCAGCGCGGCAGGCGGCGCGGCGGGCAGCAGCTCCGGCAGCCGGAGGCAAAGCGCCGCAACCCGCTGCCGCAGATCGCGGGGCAGGGCCCCCGGGTCTGCCAGCAGGCGGCGGCGGGCCCAGAAGTCCGGCCAGCTCTCCAGCGGCGCATTGGGGATCGCAACGCCGCCAAAGGCGTAATCCTCTGCCCAGCCGTAGTGCGGGCCGCAGGCGGCATGCAGCTGCCGCAGGGAATGCCCCAGCGCCCGCCAGCCCGCTTCGCCGGCTGCGGTTTCCTCCAGCGCTTCCATCAGCAGCAACTGGCCGGAAACGCCCAGCACCTCCGGCGCCGGCGCGCCCGCGTCCCGGACCGCGCGCAGCATCGTGGCCTCTGCCGCAACCAGCGGCCCGGTCTTGGCGACCACCCGGCGGCCGTCTGTCAGGTCAAGAAGCTGCACCTCCGACAGGTCGCCGCCGTGCAGCGGGCGGCTGCGCGCAATGCCCGCGCCCAGCAGAGAAAGAACCGTTTCGGCCAGCCCGGTCACGCGTGCCAGGTGACGCGGGCGTCCCCCGCCTGCATCTCCCCCTTGGCGCGGTCAAGGCGCAAATAGGCGATGCCCCGGCCGCCGGACTGGGTGAACAGCGTGCCGACCGGTTTGCCGTCCGCGGTGATTTCCGTGCCGACCGGCGCCGCGCCCTCGACCGCCACCGTGCGCAACCCCTTGCGAAGCTCGGTCTTGTGCTTCATCCGCGCCGTCACCTCCTGGCCGACATAGCAGCCCTTGCGGAAATCGACGCCCTTCAGCGCCTCGAACCCGGCTTCCAGGATATAGGTTTCCGGCCCCAGCTCGATGCCGGTTTCGGGAATGCAGTGGGCGACCCGGATGGCGTCCCAGTCGGTGCCGTCATCGCCGCCCTCGGCGCCGTAGAGCCGCCAGCCCATCTCCGCATGGCGCGGATCCGCCAGCGCGCCCTCCGGTGCCGCGCCGGTGCCGCGCTTCACCTGCAGGTCGGTGATCTCCAGCTGCACGTCGGCGCGCAGCCGGTACATGTTCAGCCGCTTCAGCAGCCCTTCGGCCAGCGAGGCCTCCACATCCAGCAGAACCGCATCGCCGTCCGCCGCCAGAAAGAAATCCGCGATGTATTTCCCCTGCGGCGTCAGCAGCGCCGCATAGACCAGGCCTTCGCTCAGCCGGTCCACGTTGCTGGTGACAAGATCCTGCAGAAAGCTCTTGGCGTCACTTCCGGTCAGGCGCAGGATGCGGCGGTCGCTCATGTGTTTTCTCCTGTATGCCTCAGGGGCGTTTCACTGCTTGGCCCAGTGATATAGGAAGCAGGGCGGAAGAAAACAGCAAATCCGCTTCAGGAGCCGCCATGCCCGCGCCGGTCAGCATCGTCATCCCCACCCTGAACGCTGAGGCAGAACTGCCCGCGGCGCTGGAGCATCTGATGGAGGGGCTGGCGGCGGGGCTGATCCGCGAGCTGGTGATCAGCGACGGCGGCTCGGCGGACGCCACCCGCGCCATTGCCCAGGCCGCCGGCGCCGAATGGATCAGCGGCGCGCCGTCCCGCGGCGGCCAGCTGCGGAGGGGCTGCGCGGCGGCGCAGGGGGAGTGGCTGCTGGTGCTGCACGCCGACACCCATCTGGAGCCGGGCTGGGCCGCGGCAGTGTCGCGGCACCTCCAGGAGGGACAGGGTGCCGCCGCCTGTTTCCGCCTGCGCTTCCGCGCCCGCGGGCTGATGCCGGCCTGGGTGGCGGGCTGGGCCAACCTGCGCTCGCGCCTGTTCGGACTGCCGTACGGCGATCAGGGGCTGCTGATCCGCCGCGCGGATTACGAGGCTGCAGGCGGCTACCCTGATCAGCCGCTGATGGAAGACGTGGCGCTGGCGCAGCGGCTCAGCGGGCTGACAATGCTGCCCGCCGCGGCGCTGACCAGCGCCGCGCGCTACCAGCGCGCAGGCTGGCTGCGCCGCGGCGGGCGGAACCTGTGGACTTTGGCCAGATACTTTCTCGGCGCTGCGCCGGAAAAACTGGCAAACTCCTACCGCAAGTGAAGGAGAGGGCATCGCCTGTCCGCGGGCGGAACCAATGCGCCCGCCCATGGGGGCAGCCGGGCGAAACATTCAAAGCTGTTTAGCCGAACACCTTGCGGGCAAAGCGGCGGAGCCAGCGGTTGCGGCCGCGCTTGCCGCCGCCGGGCAGCTGTTTCGCCTGCGCGGCAATGCCCGCGGTGTCCACCACCGTCTTGCCGTCCTGGAACTGCAGCCGGTAGAGATCGGCATAGAGCCCGCCGCGTGCCAGCAGCTCCTCGTGGCTGCCCTGATCCACCACCCGGCCGCGGTCCATCACCACGATCTTGTCGGCGTTGCGGATGGTTGACAGCCGGTGCGCGATCACCAGCGTGGTGCGGCCGCCCGACAGCTTGTCCAGCGCCGCCTGCACCACCTTTTCCGACTGCGCATCCAGCGCCGAAGTCGCCTCGTCCAGCAGCAGCACCGGGGTATTGCGCAGCAGCGCGCGGGCAATCACCACCCGCTGCCGCTGGCCGCCCGACAGGGCAGAGCCGCGCGGCCCCACCCGGGTCTCCAGCCCATGCTCCAGCTTGGGCAGGAAATCCACCACATGCGAAGCCTCCAGCGCCGCCTGCAGCTCCTCGCCGCTGACATCCTTGCGCCCCAGCACGATGTTCTCGCGCAGGGTCTCGTCAAACAGCATCGCGTCCTGCGTCACCACCGAGAACAGCCCGCGCAGGTCGGCGGTGTTCAGGTCGCGCACCTCGACCCCGCCGACGGTGACCGCGCCCGCCTGCGGGTCCACCATCCGGGTCAGCAGGTTGAAGATCGTCGACTTGCCCGCCCCCGAGGCCCCCACCAGCGCGGTGGTCTTGCCGGCCTCGGCCTCCAGGTTCAGCCCGTGCAGGATCTTTGCATCGCCATAGCTCAGATCCACCGCTTCCAGCCGGATCGCGGGCAGCCCCTGCGGCGCCGGCTTCGGCGCGGCGGGCTCGCTCAGCAGGATCGGCGCATCCAGCAGCTCCTTGATGCGCTCCAGCGCCGCCGCCGCGCCCTGCCACACGCCCGAGATATTGGCCAGCCGCCGCATCGGCTCGAACGACAGGCCGATCGAGGTGAAGAAGCTCATGAACTGACCGACGGTCTTTTCGCCGGCGATGATCTCATTGCCGCCATAGAGCAGCACTGCCATGAAGCCGACGCCGGCCATGATGTCGGTCATGCCGGAGATGGAAGAGGTGCCAAAGGCCGCCTTCACCTCGGATTTGACAAATTCATCGGTGCGCTCGGAGAACCGGTTGACCTGGTATTCCTCCAGCCGGTTCAGCTTGACCGGCACGATGCCATGGAAAATCTCGTCCAGCCGGGTTGCCAGATCAGCCCCCAGATCGCGCGCCCGCGACGCCTTCTTGCGCACGTAGCGCTGGATGGTGGAGATTGGCAGCAGCAGCACCGGCACCCCGATCAGCAGGATCAATGTCCAGCGCCAGTCGATGCTGAAAGCCACGCCCAGCACCGCCACCAGCGCCACCAGATCGCGGCCCGCACCGGTGATCACCGCCTGCCAGACCGCGTTGATCGCGCCGACGTCGCTTTGCACCCGCTGCAGCAGCAGCCCCGGCGGGTGCTGCTGGTGAAACGCCGGGTCCTGGCGGATCAGCCGCGCCAGCATGTCCTTGCGCAGATGCGCCGCAGAGGTCTGGGAGACCTTGCTCAGCAGCACCTTCTGGGTGACGCTGGACACGCCGCGCAGGGTGAAGATCGCCAGGAACGCCAGGCTGACCCAGACCAGCGCGTCGGAATTTCCGGCCACGAACACCAGGTCGAACATCGGCTGCATCATGTAGCCGAGCGCGCCCATGGTGGCGCCTTCCAGCAGCATGAAGATCACCGCGATGCCCAGCAGACCGATGTAATGGCGCAGGTATCCGCGCCACAGCCAGCCGAACAGCTCTTTCGAGGATTTGTGCGGTTTCCGGCTCATGCCAGCGTGTCCCGGCGGGAAATTCGTGTCATTGCGGGCCTTTCCCTGTCGTTCCTGCGCCATTTAAGCAGCTGCGCAGCAGGGCGCAAGCAATTCGCCGTGACGCCGCAGCGGCAGCAATTGACCCGGCAGAGGTTCCGGCTACTGTGCCGCCATGGATCAACTGCGGCGGCCCTGCGGCTGCCCGCGCACGCAAGGATATTCAGGCATGAGCGGACCGGTGAACCTATCTGCAGGGCGTCAGTATCTGGCCATTCCCGGCCCCTCGGTGGTGCCGGACCAGGTTTTGCAGGCGATGCACCGCCCGTCCCCCAACATCTACGCGGGCGACCTGGTGGAGATGACCGCAGGCCTGATCCCGGACTTGCGCCGGGTGGCGCGCACCCAGCATCACGCCGCGATCTACATCGCCAACGGCCACGGCGCCTGGGAGGCGGCGCTGCAGAACACCCTGCAGCCCGGCGACCTGGTGCTGGTGCCTGCCTCGGGCCGCTTTGCCATCGGCTGGTCGGAAATGGCGGACAGTTTGGGGATCGAAACCCAGGTGCTCGATTTCGGCACCCGCGCGCCCTGGGACATGGCCCGCATCGCCGAGGCACTGGCCGCCGACAGGGATCACCGCATCAAGGCGGTCCTCGGCGTGCATGTGGACACCTCCAGCTCGATCCGCAACGGCATCGCGGGGCTGCGCCAGCTGCTGGACGAGGCCGGCCACCCGGCGCTTCTGATGGCCGACTGCATCGCCTCGCTGGGATGCGAGCGGTTCGAGATGGACGGATGGGGCGTCGATGTCATGGTCACCGCCAGCCAGAAGGGGCTGATGATGCCGCCGGGCCTCAGCTTCGTGTTCTTCAACCAGAAGGCCGCCGCGGCGCGGGCGGCGCTGCCGCGGATCAGCCGCTACTGGGACTGGGAACCGCGCGCCAACCCGGCCGAGTTCTACCAGTATTTCGGCGGCACCGCGCCGACCCATCACCTCTACGGGCTGCGCGCCGCGCTGGACATGATCCACGGCGAAGGCCTCGAAGCCGTGTGGGACCGCCACGCCCGTCTTGCCGAATCCATCTGGGCCGCCTGCGAGGCCTGGGGCGCCGCCGGCCCGCTCAGACTGAACGTTGCAGAGCGCGGCTTGCGCTCCCATGCCGTCACCGCGCTGCGCATCGGGGCGCCGGACGGCACCCGGCTGCGCGAATGGCTGCAGGCGAATCTGGGCCTCACCCTGGGCATCGGCCTCGGCATGGCGCCGCCGGGCAGCCCGGACTGGCACGGCTATTTCCGGCTGGGCCACATGGGCCATGTGAACGGGCAGATGGTGATGGGCCTGCTGGGCGGGATCGAAACCGGCCTGGCCGCGCTGGACATCCCGCACGGGTCCGGGGCGCTGGATGCGGCCGCACGGGTTCTTGCGGGCCGCTGACGGCCCGCGCTCAGCCTGCGGCGGCCCTCAGGCCCGTTGCGAATTCAGCCTGATGTCCAGCCTGGTGATGAAATGGTTGATCAGCACCGCCAGCACCAGCACCGGCACCAGCCCGTACATCACCCAGACCACAAAGAAGATCCACATCAGGTTGATGCCGGCAAACATGATTGCGGCGGTAAAGAAATCCGGCATTCCGTCCGGCAGTTCAGGGTCACGCATGACAATTCTCCCGGTGATACCTTCCGATGGTAGTCCGGGAGGGTTGAATGTCCGGTAAAACTGCCGCGATCAGATGGCGATAGGCAGGTTTCAGCCGGCCTGCGCCGCGGCCAGTGCCCGCGGCAGCGCGGCGGCAAAGGCGTCCAGTTCCGCCGCCGGGCCGCAGCTCACCCGGATACAGCGGTTCTGCGGCGCGGCAAAGGGCATCCGCACAAAGATCCCCTGATCCACCAGCGTCTCCAGCACCGCCTTGGCGAATGCTCCGTCCCGGCCGCAGTCGATGGCGACGAAATTGGTGGCCGAAGGCAGCGCGCGCAGCCCATTGTCTTCCGCAATTTTCGCAATCCGGCCGCGGGCCTCCGCGATCTTCGCCAGCACCTCCGCCAGCCAGTCCTGATCCTGCAGCGCCGCCAGCGCCCCCGCCTGCGCCGCCCGGTTCATGCCGAAATGGTTGCGCACCTTGTTGAAGGCGGAAATCAGCTCCGGGTGGCCGATGGCATAGCCCGCCCGCGCGCCCGCCATCGCATAGGCCTTGGAGAAGGTCCGCATCCGGATCACCCGCCGGTCATCCGCGCTGACCGGCGCCGCGGTGCCCTCCGGCGCGCATTCGACATAGGCCTCGTCCAGCAGCAGCAGGCAGCCCTCCGGCAGATGGTCCAGCGCCGCGGCAATTTCCGCCCCCCTGTGCCAGCTGCCCATCGGATTGTCCGGGTTGGCCAGATAGACGATCCTGGCATCGACCTCCGCCGCCTTGGCAAACAGCGCCTCGTAATCCTCGCGGTCGTCCTTGTAGGGCACCGTGTGGATCACCCCGCCGAACCCGGCGACGTGATAGTTGAAGGTCGGATAGGCCCCCAGCGACGTGACCACCGCGTCGCCCGGCCCGACCAGCAGCCGCACCAGGTATCCCAGAAGCCCGTCGATGCCTTCGCCCACCAGGATATGTTCCGGCGCCACCCCGTGGTGCGCCGCCAGCGCGTGGCGCAGGTCATGGCTCTGCGCATCGCCGTATTTCCAGATATCCGCCGCCGCCGCCGCCATTGCCTCTATGGCCTTGGGCGAGGGGCCGAAGATGTTCTCGTTCGCCCCCAGCCGTGCGGCAAAGGCATGGCCGCGCGCGCGCTCCTGGGTCTCGGGGCCGACAAAGGGCACGGTGGCGGGCAGGGATTGTGCAAGCGGGGTGTAGCGGGGTCCAGTCATGGCGGCAGATAAGCGCAAGCGCGCGCCGCCGGCAAGGCTTGCGTCGCCTCCGCAGCCCGCGCAGTCTGCGCAGCAGTTTGACGGGGATTCTTTCATGCGCATTGTCCTGGCCCTGACGGCCGCCGCCCTCTGCTACCTCCTGTTCTGGCCGGTGCCGGTGGACCCTGTCGCCTATGAACCGCCCGCACCGCCGGGCTTCACCGGCCCCTATGCGGAAAACAATGCGCTGGACGCGGCCGCGCTGATCCGGCTGCCGGAGGGCGAGCTGGGGCCGGAGGACATCGCCCAGACCTCTGATGGCGCCATCTACACCACCAGCCTCGCTGGCAATCTCTACCGTATCGGCGGCGCGGAACCTGTCCTGATTGATCAACTCGGCGGCCGCCCGCTGGGGCTCAGGGCCGGCCCGGACGGCGCGCTTTATATCGCCGACAGCTTCCGCGGCATTCTGCGCTGGACCGGCCCCGGCACGCTGGAGGCCGTGGCGGACAGCATCGGCGGCGCCCCGATCGTCTATGCCAATCAGCTCGACGTGGCCCGCGACGGCACCGTCTATTTCTCCAACTCCTCCGACCGCTTCGACCCTGAAACAATGGGCGGCACCAAGCCGACCTCGATCCTGACCATTTGGGAGCAGTCGGACACCGGGTATGTGGCCCGGATCACCCCGGACGGGCAGGCGGAGAAGATCGCCACCGGTTTCGTCTACACCAACGGCATCGCGCTGTCGCCGGAGGAGGACTTCCTGCTGATCAACGAGACCGGCCGCGCCCGCGTCCACCGGCTCTGGCTCGTGGGGGACAGGGCGGGTGAGCGCGAGGTCTTCCTCGAAAACCTCCCCGGCTACCCCGATAATCTGGAGGCGCAGGGCGACGGCACCTACTGGCTCGCCTTCGCCAGCCCGCGGGTTCCGTCCGAAAAACTGATGCCCTATCCTTTCCTGCGCAAGCTGATCTGGCGCCTCGGCCCGATGGTGCGCCCGGCGCCGATCCACCGCGGCATGCTGATGCAGGTGGACGGGCAGGGCAACATCTTACGCACGCTGCAGGACCCGGACGGCCGCCTCGGCGTCACCACCGGCGGCAAGGTGATGGACGGGCAGCTCTACGTGATGACCCTCGATTCGCCCTGGTTCGCCCGGATGCCGCTGCAGCCCTAGCCCTTCCCCCACGTTGGGCTGGCAACTCTGACGCGTCCGGGGCAGGCTGAGCGCAGACCAGCAGCGGGGAGCGCACCATGAGCAGAGTCACCACCGGCTACAAGGACCACATCGCCTATGTCACGCTTGCCCGCCCGGACAAGCACAACGCGCTGGACGAGGAGATGATCGGCGCGATCATCGCAGCCGGGCAGGAGGTGGCCGAGTCGGACGCCCGCGCGGTGGTGCTGTCGGGCAGCGGCAAGAGCTTCTGCGCCGGCCTCGACATGGCGGCGCTGGCCGGTTTTGCGCAGCGCGACCTCAGCACTCTGATCATGGAGCGCACCCACCACGACGCCAACGCGTTCCAGGAGGTGGCGATGGTCTGGCGCCGGGTGCCGGTGCCGGTGATCGCGGCGATCCACGGCGCCTGTTTCGGCGGCGGGCTGCAGATCGCGCTGGGCGCCGACATCCGCATCGCCCACCCGGAGGCGCAGCTGTCGGTGATGGAGATGAAATGGGGCCTCATTCCCGACATGGGCGGCATGGCGCTCTTGCCGCGGCTGCTGCGCACAGACGTGCTGCGGCGGCTGACCTACACGGCTGAGAAGGTGGCGGCCCAGCAGGCGCTCGACTGGGGGCTGGTCACCGAACTCGCGGGCAATCCGCTCAGCCGCGCCAATGAGCTGGCGCGTGACATCGCGGGCAAAAGCCCCTCCGCGGTCCGTGCCGCCAAACGGCTGATCGCCCATGCCGAAAGCGGCGCGCCGCAAGCCGAGGTGCTGCTGGCCGAAAGCGCCGAACAGCTGGCGCTGATCGGCAAGCCCGACCAGATCGAGGCGGTCGCCGCCCGGCTGCAGAAACGCCCGCCGGACTTCGCCTGACCCGCGTGCCCGGCGGGCTCAGCGCGGTCCGGAAACGCCCGTCCAGCAGCGCTTTGGGGCGTCTGTTCCGGCGGCGGGCAGGCCCTGCCCGGCACCTCCGCGCCGCTTCCGGACCGCGCCCGGATTCTGCAACAGCGGACTTTCGCCAAATTGTCCGTAAATCCGCTCGCGCCGGCGGGAAACCGCCACCGGCCGGCGGGAACATGCCGCGTAAAACCAGCGGAAAACCCTGTTAACGTTTTGGCAACATCTGGGGGCGAATTCTGCCCTCAGCAGGGCGCAAGAATGGCCACTCCAGCATCTGGAAATCTGCTGACCGGCGGCCGGCGGGCCACCGGGCGGCCGCTTGCATCCTGAGGAACTGCAATTGAACCGGCTGCGGCGGACTGGGCCCGCAGCCGGGCTTCAGAAAGGAGTGAGGCTGATGCAAGTGGTGCAGAAGAAGTGGTTTATCCTGTTTGAAAGCGGCGGCCTGCTGTCCCGGACCGGGGACCGGATTACCTATTTTTACGATGAGGCGCTGAGCTTCGGAAACCGCGAGGAGGCGCAGCGCTATCTCGCCGCCAACGAGAACAAGGTCAGCTACACCGGTTTGCGCCCCTCGCTGACCCAGGCGGCGTGAGCGGGTGGCTCGCCGCCAGCAGGACGGCGGAACGGCTTGCGGCCGGCGAGGAAAGGATGCCTAGGTCGGCGCGCTGGCTGCTGGCGCTCAGCGGGGTGATGATCTCGGCCTCGGCGCTGATCTTCTGGTCCTGGCTCGGCGGCGCGGGCCAGGCGCCGGAGCAGCAGCCCGGCTGGTTCACCCTGACCGCGCTGCGCTTCTTCTGGCTGCCCTTTCTCAGCGGTGCGGGGCTGGTGCTGGCGGTCTGCTGCGCCGGGCGCAACGGCTACTGAAGCCCACGGAAAAGGCCGCGCCCGGGTGCAGGCGCGGCCTTCTCGACTTCACAACTGACGGGCCTTACAGCGAGGCGTCGTAGATCTTGCCGATGTTGGCCCCCAGCGCCGCGTCGTATTCCGCGTCGGACATGGCCACGTTCAGCCCCTCGGTCAGCGCGCGGCTGAAAGAGGCGATCATCTTGGGGTTCTGAGACAGGCGCGCGCAGGCGTCGTCGGTGCTGTAGCCGCCGGACAGCGCCACAACGCGGACAACAGTGGCGTGATCGGCCAGATCATCGTACAGGCCCGGCTTGGTCGGGATGGTCAGCTTCAGCGCCACCTTGGCATCGGACGGCAGCGCGTCCAGCTGCGCCTTGATCTCAGCCTTCAGCAGCTCTTCGGCCTCGGCCTTGCTGGCGGAGTGAATGTCGACTTCCGGCTCGATGATCGGCACCAGGCCGGCTGCCACGATCTGCTTGCCCACTTCGAACTGCTGGGCGACAACCGCCTTGATGCCTTCGGCATTGGCTTCCTTGACGACCGAGCGCATCTTGGTGCCGAAGATGCCCTTGGCGTTGGCGCGCGACAGCAGTGCATCCAGTTCCGGCATCGGCTTCATCATCTGCACGCCGTCTTCTTCGCCGGCCAGACCCTTGTCCACCTTCAGGAACGGCACCACGCCGCAGTTCTCCCACAGGTATTGCGCCGTCGGCTTGCCTTCGATCTCGCCGTCCATGGTCTTCTCGAACAGGATCGCGCCCAGGATGCGGTCCTTGGTGAAGCTCGGCGAGGTGATGATGCGGGTGCGCATCTTGTGGATCTCGGCGAACATCTCGTCATCGCCCGAATAGGCGTCCTCGTTCACGCCATAAAGCGCCAGCGCTTTCGGGGTGGAGCCGCCGGACTGGTCCAGCGCGGCAATGAAGCCTTTGCCGGTTGCAATGCGGTCGAGTTGTTCCTGCCGTGTGGAAGCGTCATTGGCCATAATGCGTCACTCTTCTTTGGAATGGTCGGTCTTGGCGCTGTCTATACCGCGAATCTGGCGGGAAACAACGGGGTGTTGCGCTAACGGAACAAGGATTTGCGGCGGCAGGCGGCTGTTTGCGGACAGCGCCGCGCCGGCGGCCCGGCGCGCTGTCAGCCCAGCCAGTCCTTGCGGGTGACCGCGTCGTGCAGCGCAATCAGGTCCCCGCGCAGCTCCTCCAGGCTGATCGGCCCGCCCAGGCACACCCGCACCGCTTCCTCCGGCAGGCCGGTGACGGTGAAGGCGTCGCTTGGCATGATGCCGATCTGGCGCCCGGCCATGCGGCCCATGACCTCGGCCCGGCTGGTGCCGCGCGGCAGGCTGAGCCACAGGTTGAAGGCGAGCGGATCGCTTTCGGTGAAACACTCCTGCAGCACCTCCGCCGCCAGCGTCTGGCGCGCGGCTGCGGCCTTGCGCACAAAGGCCTGCAGCTCCGCCGCGGTGCCATCCTCGATCCAGCGCCCCAGCAGTGCCAGGTTCAGCGGCGAGACCATCACATGCATCGACCGCAGGGCCTGGGAGAACTGCCCCATCTGGCTGCGCTGCGGCACGGTGGTATAGGCCAGCCGCAGCCCGGCGCCGAAACATTTCGAGAGCCCGGCAATATGCCAGCCCAGGTCCGGGATCAGGCTGGAAACCGGCGCGGGCGCATCCTCGGCGACGAAGCAATAGGCATCATCCTCGACCAGCGGCACCGCATGCCTTTGCAGCACCTCTGCAATCTCGCGCCGCCGCGCCGCGGGCATGGTCCGGGTGGTGGGGTTCTGCAGCGTCGGGTTCAGGTACAGCGCCGCCGGCCACTGGCAGGTGATCGCCTTGTCCAGCTCCTCCGGCAGGATGCCGTCCTTGTCGCCCGCGATGCCGGTCAGCCGCAGGCCCAGCCGCGCCGCGATGGAGCGCAGCCCGGGATAGGTCACCTCCTCGCACAGCACCGTTGCGCCCGGCTCTGCCAGCACCGTCAGCACCGCGTACAGGCTGGCATGCGCGCCCGGCGTGACCGCCAGCCGCTCCGGCGCGCAGGGCAGGCCGCCGGCCTGCATCCACTCCGCTGCGATGGCGCGGTCCTGCGGGCTGCCGGTCACCGACTGGTAGCGCAGCAGCGGCAGCAGGTTGGCGGAGACATGCTCCAGACCCTTCTGCATCCGCGCCAGCAGCACCGGGTCGTCCGGTTCAGGGGGCATGTTCATCATCGGGTCTTCTTCCAGCGCCCGCCGCGGGTCGGGGCGCTCCGGCAGCGCGTCCTGGCTGCGCACGAAGGTGCCGCGGCCGACGAAGCTCTCGATATAACCGCGCCGCACCGCCTCGGCATAGCCCCGCGACACGGTGGAAAAGTCGATCCCAAGGTCCTGCGCCACCCGCCGCTGCGGCGGCAGCCGGTCGCCGGGCGCCAGCACGCCCGCGTCGATGTCGGCCCGGATCGCCTCGGCCAATTCGATGTAGCGGGGCCGGGCGCCGTCCAGCCGGGCAGGGGTCCATTGTTTCATCCGCAGAAGCTCCGGGGTGAATTGCATCATGATTGATTGGTTCAATGCCTGACTGCGTCGAAATATGCAACATCAATGATTGGGTATTGATTGCATTCAATGCGGGAATCGCGGTATCAGGCGCCGGAACCCAAGGAGATGCGCGATGACCGGGACGGACGTTTTGCAGAAGGAGCAGCGGGAACTGAAACCCGCATTGCTGAAAGGGCTGCGGCTGCGCTGCCCGAACTGCGGCGAGGGCAAGCTGCTGCACAGTTACCTGAAAGTGAATGACGGCTGCTCCGCATGCGGCCAGGAGCTGCATCATCAGCGCGCCGATGACGGCCCGGCCTATCTGACCATCCTGGTGGTCGGCCACATCCTCGGCTTCGCGCTGCACATCATCTACACGCAGATGCGCCCGGACCCTTGGATGCTGGCGATCATCATGTCGGTGATCACCGTCGGCGCCTCGCTGATCATGCTGCCGCGGATGAAAGGGCTGGTGGTGGCCTATCAATGGGCCAAGCGGATGCACGGCTTCTGAGCCTGAAACAGCATATTTGCCCGGCCGCTGGCCGGGCAGCGCACAGGAAATCGGAATACAGGAAAAGGCGGGCCTGCGGCCCGCCTTTTCAATTTCAGCCCGGCTGTCAAAGCCCGGGTGTTACACCAGCCGCGAGGCTTCCTTGGCCGCGCGGACGAAATCGTCGAACAGCGGGTGCGGCGCGAAGGGCTTGGATTTCAGTTCCGGGTGGAACTGGACGCCGATGAACCACGGGTGGTCCTTCCACTCCACGATCTCGGGCAGGCGGCCGTCCGGCGACATGCCGGAGAAGCTGAGACCGCATTTCTCCAGCTGCTCGCGGTACTTGGTGTCGACTTCATAGCGGTGGCGGTGGCGCTCCTCGATATGAGTGCTGCCGTAGACATCCGCGACCCTGGAGCCCTCGGCCAGCGTCGCGTCATAGGCGCCAAGGCGCATGGTGCCGCCCTTGTCGTCGCCGACCTTGCGCTCGACAGTCATGTTGCCCTGCACCCATTCCTTCAGGTGGTAGACCACGGGTTCAAAGCGTTTCTTGCCGGCCTCGTGGTCGAACTCCTCGGAGCCCGCCTCGGCAATGCCTGCCACGTTGCGGGCGGCCTCGATCACCGCCATCTGCATGCCGAGGCAGATGCCCAGGTAGGGCACCTTGTTCTCGCGCGCATACTGCGCCGCCTTGATCTTGCCCTCGGTGCCGCGCTCGCCAAAGCCGCCGGGCACCAGGATCGCATGGTAGCCCTGCAGGTAGGGGGCGGCGTCTTCCTTGTCAAAGAGCTCCGCATCGACCCATTCGATCGAGACCTTGACCCGGTTCGACATGCCGCCGTGGGTCAGCGCCTCGGCGATGGATTTATAGGCGTCTTCCAGCTGGGTGTACTTGCCGACGATGGCCACCTTCACTTCGCCCTCGGGGTTGTAGATGCGGTCGGCCACATCTTCCCAGCGCTCCAGGTTGGGCTTGGGGGCAGGGGCGATGCCGAAGGCATCCAGCACCGCCTGGTCCAGACCCTCGCGGTGATAGGCCAGCGGTGCCTCGTAGATCGATTTCAGGTCCTGCGCGGCAATCACAGAGTCAGCGCGGACGTTGCAGAACAGCGCCAGCTTTTCGCGTTCCTTGACCGGGATCGGGCCTTCGGAGCGGCAGACCAGGATGTCGGGCGCCAGGCCGATGGAGCGCAGCTCCTTCACCGAGTGCTGGGTCGGCTTGGTCTTCAGCTCGCCGGAGGCCTTGATGTAAGGCAGCAGCGTCAGGTGCATGAAAATGCATTCGCCGCGCGGCTTGTCCTGGGCGAACTGGCGGATCGCCTCGAAGAAGGGCAAGCCCTCGATATCGCCGACGGTGCCGCCGATCTCGCAGAGCATGAAATCGACCTCATCTTCGCCGATGGAGATGAAGTCCTTGATTTCGTTGGTCACGTGCGGAATGACCTGGATGGTCTTGCCGAGGTAGTCGCCGCGGCGCTCCTTCTCCAGCACGTTGGTGTAGATCCGGCCCGACGAGATCGAGTCGGTCTTGCGGGCCGGCACCCCGGTGAAGCGCTCGTAGTGGCCGAGGTCCAGATCGGTCTCGGCGCCGTCGTCGGTGACGAAGACCTCGCCGTGCTCGAACGGGCTCATGGTGCCGGGATCGACGTTCAGATAGGGGTCCAGCTTGCGCAGGCGGACCGAGTAGCCCCGCGCCTGCAGAAGGGCGCCGAGCGCCGCCGAAGCCAGGCCTTTGCCCAGGGATGAAACAACACCGCCGGTGATGAAGATAAAACGCGCCATATGTGTTCGGCTGCCCCCGTGAGAAGTCAGATTTCAGCTGCCCGGCGGTGATCGGAATCATTCCAAAAACCGCAGCATCACGGGACTTCATATATAAAGGATTCGCACGAAATGCGCAAGGGAACCGCAAGATGCTGTTGCGGTTCCTAAAACCCTCTCAAGGTGTAGTGGATCAGTCTGCGCTGGGAACCAGCGGAGCGTTGTCGCCCTCGGACGGCGGCAGCAGGTCGCTGCCCAGCGGTGCCGCCGGGGCTGCGGGCGCCTCGCCCTCTTCACTCTGCGGCACGCCGATCCGGTCGGCAACAGAGGAGCCCGCGGATTTCTGCGCGGCCATGATGGTCAGGGTGATCGAGGTGCAGATGAAGGCGATCGCCAGCAGCCAGGTCAGCTTGCTGAGCGCGGTGGCCGCTGCGCGGCCGGAGATTGCGCCGCCGCCGCCGCCGCTGCCCATGCCCAGGCCGCCGCCTTCGGAGCGCTGCAGCAGAACCACGGCGATCAGGCCGAGAGCCAGAAGAAGATGGATGATCAGAACAACGTTTTCCATGGGTCCCTGCGGCGGTTGGCTAAGTACCGGGCGGTAAATAGGCAAGATTGACCGGGGGGGCAAGGGCGGAGTTGCAGGCTTGGCGCACAAGCTGCCGCGGACGTCACGCAACGTGATCCGGGGCATCAGCAAAGGTGACTGGACAGCGGGGGGCGCAGCGGCGCAGCATGGCGCCATGCCCCATGATCATCCCGACCACCCGCACGCCCTGCTGCCGCCCGATCCTGCCCTGCGGGTGAAGGCGCTGGAGACGATTCTCACCGAAAAGGGCCTGATCGACCCCGCCGCGCTGGAGGAGATTATCGACACCTATCAGAACAGGATCGGCCCGCAGAACGGCGCCCGGGTGGTGGCCCGCGCCTGGAGCGATCCGGAGTTCAGGGCAGCGCTGCTGGCGGACGCGGATCCGGTGCTGGCAGACCTCGGCTATTACGGCCGCCAGGGCGAGCATATGGTGGTGGTGGAGAACACGCCCCAGCAGCACAATATGGTCGTCTGCACCTTATGCAGCTGCTACCCGTGGCCGCTTCTGGGCATTCCGCCGGGCTGGTACAAATCCGACGCCTACCGCGCCCGCGCGGTGCGGGAGCCGCGCAAGGTGCTGGCGGAGTTCGGGGTGACACTGCCGCCGGAGACCGCGGTGCGGGTCTGGGATTCGACCGCCGAGGTCCGCTATCTGGTGCTGCCCATGCGGCCCGAGGGCACCGGGGGGATGAGCGAAGAGGAACTGGCTGCACTGGTCACCCGCGACAGCATGATCGGCACTGGATTGGCGAAGGTGCCAACATGACCCGGGTGCATGACATGGGCGGGCGATTCGGCGATGGGCCGGTGGTGCCTGAGGGGGAGGACGCACCGGTCTTTGCCGAGGATTGGCATGCCCGTGCGCTGGCGGTGACGCTGGCCTGCGGCGCGCTGGGGCAGTGGAACATCGACACCTCGCGTCATGCCCGCGAGCGGCTGTCGCCCAAGGATTACACGCGGTTTTCCTATTACGAGAAATGGATCTCGGCGCTGGCGGACTTGCTGGTCGAAAAGGGCGTGCTGACGCGCGAGGACCTGCAGGGCCAGGGCGCCGCCGGGCTGCATGCGCTGGCGGAGCGGGCCTTGAAAGCGGAGAACGTGGCGGGGGCGCTGGCCAAGGGCGGACCTGCCGACCGCGAGGGCGGACCGGCGCCGCGGTTCTCCCCCGGACAGGCGGTGCGGGTGCGAATCCCTGCTGACAACGCGCTGGTGGAGGGCGGCCACACGCGGCTGCCGCAGTACGCCGCCGGGGCGCAGGGCTATATTCTGCGGCTGCACGGCACCCATGTGCTGCCCGACAGCAGCGCCCACGGGCTGGGGGAGGCGCCGGAGCCGCTTTATGCGGTGCGCTTCTTTGCCCGCGCGCTGTGGGCGCACCCGGAGCATCCCGATGACGAGGTGGTGCTGGACCTGTGGCAAAGCTACCTGGAGCCGCTATGAGCATGTGTGCTGAGGTTTCTGCACCGGAGCCGGTCTTTGCCGAGCCCTGGCACGCGCAGGTCTTTGCCCTGACGGTGCATCTGAATGAGGCCGGGCGGTTCAGCTGGGGCGAGTGGGTGGAGCGGTTCTCGGCCACTTTGAAGCGCCACGGCCTGAGCCGGGAGCTGGACGGGGGCGAGGATTACTTCCGCGCCTGGCTGGAAACGCTGGAGATGTTCCTGGCGGAGCAGGGTGCTGCGAGCCGTGCCGAGGCCGAGGTGATGCGCCGCCGCTGGGAGGAGGCGTATCTGTCGACCCCGCATGGCGCGCCGGTGCGCCTGCGCGGCTGAACATGCGGTTTTGGCCGCCGGGGGCCGCTGGCCCGTGGCGGTTGTGCCGTGCTGATCTGTTTCGGTCCGTATTCTTCGGGTCTGCGCTGTGTCCCGTTTCAGGGGGCGGCGCCGCCGGGTGGAGGTGGACAGACCCCGCCGGGGGCCTGCTCGGGCAGGATATCCTGGACGACCCCCTTTTTATCAGGGCCGGTCTCCGGGTGTCGCACAGGCAGCCTCACAGATGCCTGCGCCTCGTATCATGGCCCCGCGCGCGGGAACCATGGCGGGGGATCGCGATCATTTGAAAGTGTCGCATAGGGCCATGAGGATTGCGTGAAGGCACCGTACGCCGGGTGGGCAACACCCAGCCCGGAACAAGGCGCGCAGCGCCAGCCCGCGGGCTGGCGCTCGCCCTCCTTTCTGCGCGGTGCTCTTCGGGAATCAGCGGCAAGCACACGCATTCGCGCCGGCCCAGGCAGGCGCAGCCCTTGGTGATAGGGTCGAAAACCTTGGCTAAGCCTTCTCCTGCGGCGAATTTGCGGTTCCACTGCCTGCGCAGCATCGCTATATGAGCGTGGGTTTGAACCAGACTGTAAAGGACCGGATATGGCCAATGTCGTCGTAGTCGGCGCCCAGTGGGGCGACGAAGGGAAAGGCAAGATCGTGGACTGGCTGAGCGAGCGCGCTGACGTGATCGCCCGCTTCCAGGGCGGCCACAACGCCGGCCACACGCTGGTCATTGACGGCAAGGTCTACAAGCTGCACGCGCTGCCCTCGGGCGTGGTGCGCGGCGGCAAGCTGAGCGTCATCGGCAACGGCGTGGTGCTGGACCCCTGGCACCTGATGAAGGAAATCGCCACCGTTCAGGCGCAGGGCGTGGAGATCACCCCGGAAACCCTGATGATCGCCGAGAACACGCCGCTGATCCTGCCGCTGCACGGCGAGCTGGACCGGGCGCGCGAAGAGGCGGCTTCCAAGGGCACCAAGATCGGCACCACCGGCCGCGGCATCGGCCCGGCCTATGAGGACAAGGTGGGCCGCCGCGCCATCCGCGTGGCCGACCTGGCCGACGAAGCGACGCTGGTTGCCCGCGTCGACCGCGCGCTGCAGCACCATGACCCGCTGCGCCGCGGCCTGGGCGTTGACCCGGTCGACCGCGATGCGCTGATCGCGCAGCTGAAAGAGATCGCGCCGCAGATCCTGCCGTTTGCGGCGCCGGTCTGGAAGGTGCTGAACGAGAAGCGGAAATCCGGCAAGCGGATCCTGTTCGAAGGCGCCCAGGGCGCGCTGCTGGACATCGATTTCGGCACCTATCCCTTCGTGACCTCCTCGAACGTGATTGCGGGCCAGGCGGCCACCGGCGTCGGCATCGGCCCGGGCTCCATCGACTACGTGCTGGGCATTGTGAAGGCCTATACCACCCGCGTCGGCGAAGGCCCGTTCCCGACCGAGCTGCTGAACGCCGAAGGCAAGCCGGATGCCGATGGCGAGCGCCTGGGCACCCGCGGCCATGAGTTCGGCACCACCACCGGCCGCCAGCGCCGCTGCGGCTGGTTCGATGCCTGCCTGGTGCGCCAGACCTGCGCCACCTCCGGCATCAACGGCATCTCGCTGACCAAGCTGGACGTGCTGGACGGCTTCGAGACCCTGAAGATCTGCACCGGCTACGAGCTGGACGGCGAGCGTCTGGACTACCTGCCGACTGCCGCCGACCAGCAGGCCCGCTGCACCCCTATCTATGAAGAGATGGACGGCTGGAGCGAAAGCACCGAAGGCGCGCGCAGCTGGAACGATTTGCCGGCCAACGCGATCAAATACGTGAAGCGCGTGGAAGAGCTGATCGACTGCCCTGTTGCGCTCCTGTCCACCAGCCCGGAGCGGGACGACACCATCCTGGTGACCGACCCGTTTGCCGACTGATGGCTGACAAGGAAGGACTGAGCTACAAGGCCCGGCGGCGCTGGGCCCTGGTGATCCTGCTGGTCGGGATGCCGGTTTACATCGTGGCTGCGGTCACGGTGCTGAACTGGCTTGACCGGCCGCCGTTGTGGCTGGAGCTGGTGGTCTATGTGGCGCTCGGCATCGTCTGGGTGCTGCCGTTCAAGTTCGTGTTCCGCGGCGTCGGCAAAGAAGATCCGGACGCCGACAAGCAGTAAGCTGGAAGGGCGCTGCCCCCCGCATGCTGGAAGGAAAGAGGGGCGCTGCCCCTCTTGGCCTCGCGGCCAATTCACCCCGGAGTATTTCCGCAAAGGTGAACAGGGATCCGGCCTGAAAAAAAAGGCGGCCTCGCGGGCCGCCTTTTTCTGTCCGGGGTGTCCGGGGTCAGCCCGCGGCGCGTTTGCCGGGCTTGAAGCCGATGTCGCCGGAGGCGGTGAACTGGCCGTTGCCGGAGCGTTCGATCTTGCCGTCGCGCAGGAGCTGGCCGAAGGAGCGCAGCCCGTCCTCGCGGTTGAAGTCGCTGCTGCCGGCGCTGCGCACCTTGTTCATCAGCTGCGGGCGCGAGAAATGGTCGCGGCCCTCGACAAAGCTCATGTAGGCCGCGGCGGCCTCCAGCAGTTCATGCAGCTCGGCGGCGCCGCGCTCTTCGGCGTAGGCGGCGAAGCCGCTGCCGCCGGCTTCGGTGTCATTGCCGAGAACCGCAGCCGACACCCGGCGCGGGCGGACCGGCTGCGGCGCGGACGCGGCAGGGGTGCCTTCGTCGATGCGCTGTTCGGCCACCAGCTTCAGCGGCGCCGGGCGGGCCGCCGGGCTGGCGGGGCGCACCGACGCGCCTTGGCGGGCTTCGGGGCGGCGCGGGCGCACCACGCTGGCCAGGTCGTCGCGGTAGGGCTTGGCATCGTCGGGTACGTCGCCGCCGGTGCCGTCGGCCTTGGTGGCCGCCACGGCGCCGCGCAGTTGGCTGTAGGCCTCGCGGGAGGAGGCGGTTTCCGGGTCGTCCAGCCTTTCATCCGCAGCCGCCATCAGGCGGGACACATCGCTGTCGTCCAGACCGGGTGCGGCGGGATCGGCTGCCTCTGCCTGCGCGGCGTCGCCGCCAGCTTCCTCGCGGGGCTCGGGCTGTTCGGAGGCGGCAAGGATTTCGGCTTCCACCTCGGCCAGTTCACGCATCAGGTCGGCTTCGTCCGCATCCGAGAGGGTGTCCTGCGCCTGCTCTGCATCCGCTGCAGCTTCCGCCTCCTGCAGCTGGCCGGCGGCGATGGCCTTGTCGATGACCGCGCGCTTGAGCTTGGTGATGCGGACCCGGGCCGGGGCAGGGGCAGGGGCGGCTTCTTCCTCCGCGGCCAGCAGGTTGCTGCTGTCCTCTGCGCTGTCCTCGCCGTCTTCGCCGAGGCCGGTGAAGAGGCCGCCTTCGGCGGCGTCCTCCTCGTCTTCCTCTGCGGCGGCGTCTCCGGCCGCGGCGGCTGCGTCTTCTGCGTCGGCGGCGTTCAGGTCCAGGCGGTCCAGCGCGCGGGCGATCTCGCCGTCGGCATCGTCGTCGAAATCCGGCCCGCCGTCGTCGTCAAGCATTGCGCTGGAAATGTCGTCCGCCGCGTTCTCGAGAACGTCATCGGCGTGCTCATCCTCGCTGAAATCCTCTTCGGGGGTCTGTGCCACCACCGCGCGGATGCGCTGCAGCTTGGCGGCGATGCTGTCGGCAGCGGGCGCTTCGGCAGCGGCTTCGGCCGCAACCGGCTCCGCTTCCGCGCGCGGCTCTTCCGTTTCGCCTTCCGCCTCTGCCTCGGTGACTTCCAGCAGTTCGACAGCGGGGGCTGGCTCTTCTTCGCTTGCGGTGCCCAGCACAGCTGCGATGGCTGCTTCGGCTTCGGCTTCGGCTTCGGCTTCGGCTTCGGCTTCGGCTTCGGCTTCGGCTTCGGCTTCGGCTTCGGCTTCGGCTTCGGCGATAATTTCCGCAGCTTCCTCCGCGTCGGCCTCAACCTCTGCCGCGGCGTCCTCGATTTCTGCGGCGGCGGCCTGGGCTTCCTCGGCAACGGCTTCGGCGGCCGCTTCGGAGACTTCGGCTGCAATCACGTCCGCGGCGGCTTCCTCTTCCGCGGCGGCCTCGGACCCGGGGGTTTCGGCTGCCTGCGCCTCGGCGGGGGCCGGAGCGGGCGCGGGCTGTTCAGCCGCCGGGGCAGCCGGGGCAGCGGCGGGCGCCTGTGCGGGCGCGGGAGCGGGGGCTTCGGCAGCGGCGGCGCCAAGCGCCGGGGTGGCGGCGCGCAGGTGGATACCGCCCTCGCTGGTGCGGGCCTCGACCTGGCGGGCGATCTCGCGCTGGGCAATGCGGGCCAGCATGTCGGCATCGGGCTGCGGCGGCTCGGCGCCGAAGTAGCGGTCATCGGCGGCAAGATCGCGGAAATACTCGGCAATGGCCTTCATCGTGCCGAAGGAATCCTCGAACCCTTCCAATGTGCAGGAAAAGGTTCCATAGGATACGGTCAAGACTTTGTTGTTGTGTACCATAAGCTCGCTCGTCTTCGTCACATCAGTTGTCATTCACCATAATGGCTGGAAGGACCAATTTTGCTCGAATCCGTGCAATTGATCGTATCATTTTGTGTTCACAATGTGTCTTGTTTCCAAAATAGGCAGGAATGGGCCGCATGAATACTAAGATTGTAGACGTTTCGGAACCAATCACGCTGGTGGGCGGCGGCGAGATGGCCTCCGGCGCGCTGGAGGAGGCGCTGGCGCTGGCGCCGGTGCTGGTGGCGGCGGACGGCGGCGCCGCGGCGGCGCTGGCGGCGGGGCATCCGCCGCGGGCGGTGATCGGCGATTTCGACTCGTTGAGCGATGCGGTGCGGGCGCAGCTGCCCGCTGCGAGCCTGCACCGGGTGGCGGAGCAGGACAGCACCGATTTTGACAAGGCGCTGAGGCTGATAGCGGCGCCGGCGGTGCTGGCGGTGGGGTTTCTGGGGGCGCGGGTGGACCATCAGCTGGCGGCGTTCAGCACGCTGGTGCAGGGGCATGAATCCCCCTGCGTGCTGGTGGGCGAGACGGAGGTGATCTTCCACCTGACCCGGCCCGTGGCGCTGCCGGCGCAAGCGGGAGAGGTGATTTCGCTGTTTCCGATGCAGGAGGTGACCGGGCGGTCCGAGGGGCTGGAATGGCCGATCGACGGCCTGCGGATGTCGCCTGCGGGGCGGATCGGCACCTCGAACCGGGCGACAGGCCCGGTGCGGCTGGTGCCGGAGGGGCCGGGGCTGCTGGCGATCGTGCCGCGGCGGCTGCTGGCGGATGTGCTGGCAGCGCTGCGGCTGGACCGCTAGCTCGCGGGGCCGTCCTCAGGCGGGGTTGATGCGCTCTTCGGTCTCGGAGGCCCTGCGCTCGCGCATCACCGCATAAAGGCCGGCGCTGATGGTCAGCAGGATGCCGAAGGCGGCGAGCGCGTTGGGGAGCTCCGCAAAGATCAGCCAGCCGAAGAACACCGCCACCGGGATCTCCAGGTACTGCATCGAGGCCAGCGTGGAGGTGGGGGCGAAGCGCAGGCTCCAGGTCATCAGGAGATGGGCGACGGTGCCGAGCGCGCCGGCGGCGGCCAGCAGCGTCCAGGTGTCCTGCGGCGGCAGCGCGGTGGACAGTGCGATGATGCCTGCAGCATCGCCGATCAGCAGCACCGGGGCCAGCAGCACCGTGCCCATGACGCCGGCCACCGCCTGCACCGAGACCGGATCGGTTTCCTTGGCGATCTTGCGGGTGATCAGCATGAACAGGGCAAAGATCACCGCCACCAGCAGCGGCCAGAGCGCGTTCCAGCCGACCGCGGCAAAGCTGGGCTGAATGACCAGCAATGTGCCGGCAAAGCCAACCGCGCAGGCGCCGAGGCGGCGCAGGCCGACCTCTTCGTTGAGGACGTATCTGCCCAGGAGGAGCATGATGAAAGGCATCACGAAGGCAATCGCGACGGCATCGGCCAAGGGCAGGTAGCGGAAGGCGGTGAACATGGCGCCGATGCCGCCCATCTGCAGCAGGGTGCGCAGGAACAGGAGCGGCGCCACCCGCCGCGACAGGCTGAGCGGCAGGCGCATGGCGAGCGCCAGCGGCAGCAGGATCGCGGCCTGAGCGGCAAAGCGGATGAAGACGATCTGGGCAACCGGCACCCGGTCGGTCAGCAGCTTGGCGATGGCATCTCCCAGCGGGATCACCAGGCAGAAGCCCAGCATCAGGGCAATGCCGAGGAGGGGGCGGTCCTGTGTCATGGCGGCAGGCTAGGCCCGCAATAGCCATCGTGCAAGCTGGAGTTGCGGAGGATGGGTGGAATTGCCTCCAGCTGCTTTGGGAGGTGGCATGTTTTGCTGCCGCTGGCTGGCAACATAAGGCGCGGGCCGTGCCACTGCGTGACACGGCCCAAGAAGGCTTCTCTACAGTGACCGCAACGTCAGCAGTTCGGCACGTTCACCGCCAGGCCGCCGAGCGAGGTTTCCTTGTACTTGTCGTGCATGTCGGCGCCGGTCTGGCGCATGGTCTCGATGCAGGCGTCCAGCGGCACGAAGTGCTGGCCGTCGCCGCGCAGCGCCAGCGACGCGGCCGAGACCGCCTTGATCGCCGCGAGGCCGTTGCGTTCGATGCAGGGGACCTGCACCAGGCCCTTGACCGGATCGCAGGTCATCCCAAGGTGATGCTCCAGCGCGATCTCGGCGGCGTTTTCCACCTGTTCCGGGGTGCCGCCCATCACGGCGCAGAGGCCCGCAGCGGACATCGCGGCGGCAGAGCCGACTTCAGCCTGGCAGCCGGCCTCAGCGCCGGAGATCGACGCGTTGTACTTCACCAGGCCGGCAATGGCGGCGGCGGTCAGCAGGAAGTCCTCGACGTGGCTTTCCGAGGCGCCGGGCACGTGGTCGAGGTAGTAGCGGATCACCGCCGGAAGGGTGCCTGCGGCGCCGTTGGTCGGGGCGGTCACCACCTGGCCGCCGGCCGCGTTTTCCTCGTTCACCGCCATCGCATAAACGCTCATCCAGTCGTTGATGGTGTGCGGCGCGGTCAGGTTCCTGCCGCGCTCGGCCATCAGCGCGTCATAGATGCCCTTGGCGCGGCGGCGCACCTTGAGGCCGCCGGGCAGGATGCCGTCGCGCTCCAGCCCGCGGTTGATGCAGTCGTTCATCACCTGCCAGATGCGGGCGGTGCCTTTGGACAGGCTTTCGGGGCAGCCGCGGGCAATTTCATTGGCGCGCTTCATGTCCGCGATGGACTTGCCGCTGGCCTTGGCCATTTCCAGCATCTCGGCGGCGGACTTGAACGGGTAGGGCACCGGATCGCCCTCCTCAGTCGCCTTGCCCGCGGCCAGTTCCTCCTCGGTGACGACAAAGCCGCCGCCGATCGAGTAGAACACCTGCCGCAGAATCACGTCGCCCTGGGCGTCGGTGGCCATCAGGATCATGCCGTTGGCGTGGCCCGGCAGCGCCTGGTCGTAGTCGAAGATCATGTCGGCCTTGGGGTCGAAGTGCAGTTCGCCCAGGCCTTCAGGGTGCATTTTTTGGGTCTTGTTCAGCTCCGCCAGGAAGGCCTCGGCCTTCTCGTCGTCGTAATCGTCGGGGCGGAAGCCGCCGAGGCCGAGGATGGTGGCGCGGTCGGTGGCGTGGCCGACGCCGGTGAAGGCGAGCGAGCCGTGCAGCGAGGCGCGCAGCCCGTGGAATTCGAACGGCGAGGCGCGCATCATATCAAGAAAGCGCGCCGCGGCGACCATCGGCCCCATGGTGTGGGAGGACGACGGGCCGATGCCCACTTTGAACATGTCGAAAACGGAGAGGAACATTAGGTGGCTGATCCTTCTGGGGGATTGGCATAGGCCGGAGATGTGAACGGGGTGGCGCCGAGGCCCTCGGCCTCGCGTGCCGCAGTAACGGCGGGGCGGCTCTCCAGCCCGGCGCAGAGGCGCTGCAGGCTGGGGTAGCGGGACAGGGCGAACCAGGATTTGTCGGCCTGCGCCGGATAAAGCGCCATCCAGCGCATCTGGCAGGCCAGGTAATAATCCAGCACCGACGGCTGCGGCGCGCCGAGCCAGGAAGGGCGGCCGGCGGCGGCCTGGTCGAGATGGGTCAGATGCAAATGCAGGCGCTGGCGCAGCACCTTTTGCAGCTGGGCCTGATCTGCTGCCGCATCGCCGATGTACTTCTCCGGATAGAACAGCATCCGCAGATCGGCGTGCAGCGTGTTGGAAGCAAAGACCAGCCATTTCAGGAACGCCGCGCGGTCCGCATTGCCGGGCTGCGGCGCCATCGCGCCGTGGCGCTCGGACAGCCACAGCAGAATGGCGGCGGTCTCGAACAGCGGGCCGTCGGGGGTTTCCAGCACCGGGATCAGCCCGTTCGGGTTCAGCGCCCGGTAAGCGGCGCTGTTCTGCGCCTCCGCCCGGCGGTCGACCAGCACGCATTCATAGGGCCGGCAGAGCTCCTCCAGCACCAGCCGGATGATCAGCGAGGCGTTGTCTGGGGCATAGTGAAGGCGGTATTCGGGTTCCATGGCGCAATATTATGACGCAGACGCCCGGAATATGTGTCCGTTTCCGGCGTTTCCAATAGGAAACCCGCCTTTGTGATACATGTTTGCCGAAGAGGCTCCCGAGCGGCGGAAAGCAGCCGTTCGGGCAAGGCGCAGAGACAGGCTGTTCAGAGCCCGAAGTGTCAAGTGCCTTGGTCCCGTTTCAATGGCGGGATCTGTCAGGGAGCAGGCCGGCCAAAACTGGCCAGCTCCTGTAAAGCCCCGCGCGGTTCCTAGCCGCACGGGGCCGTGCCTTAGGCCAGGAAGTTCAGGAGGGTTTCGTCAAACAGCTCCGCTTCCTCCAGTTGCGGGGCGTGGCCGCTCCGCTCAAAAAGTGCAAAGGCAGGCTGGCGGTTTGCAGGGATAAGCGGGAGCCAGGTTTCCAGCGGGGCAACCAGATGGTCATGCCGCCCCATGCAAATCAGCAGCGGGGCTTGAATCTCCTGCAGCGCTGCGACGGGATCGAAATCGCGGAACACTTCTCCCCACAAGCTGTCGAAAACCGGCATGTTAACGTGGACACCCTGCCACAGCTCCGAAGCATCGAAACACGGGTCAAACCAGCTGCGGGCGGCCAGCCCCAGGCACATCCAGATGAACCTCTTTTGCGGTTCAGCTTCGATTTTCGCAGCCATCCGTGCCAGATCATGTGCCAAACGGTGCTTTCGATCCGGAGCTGCAAGCATATTCCAGATACGCTCCCCGTATGCCATGTGCTCCGGTGAATGGCTTGGCCCGGTCGCAACAACCACGGTCTTCCGGACCAGATCCGGCCTGCGGCGGGCGAACTCCAGTGCCATGTAGCCGTGGCCAGAGTGCCCCAGCACATCCAGGCGTGAAAGGCCAAGCGCGCTGCACATTGCAGAGATATCACCGGTAATGGTCTCCAGTGAGCAGTCACGCGCCTCGGCGCGGCGGCCGGCCTGAGCGAAGCCGCGGTGATCAATGAAGATCAGCTTTCGCTTGCTGCGCAGGCCTGCTGAAAATGTGCGTGGATAGAAGACGTGGCTGCCAATGATCAGCAGCGGTTCTCCTTCCCCCTCGATCGAGTAGCCGAGCGTGTAGCCGTCCCGGTGGATGCACCCTTGGACGATGTGATAGTTTTCCATAGAAATTTACCCGCAAGAGGTGTCCTCTTGCGCTCCGTTTGAAGCAGATGAACGTTCGGCCTGCCCGCTGCCGGACGGCCGGGAATGATCGGTCTGCAATCTTTGCTAACGGATAAGTTTCATGGAATTCCTGCTGCTCTTTCGGGGCGCTCCTAGTGCCTGCCTTCTTACCAGTCAAGCCGCTGCGCTGTCCGGACCCGCGGGATGAAGCCTCGGTGGGAGGCTTGCAATGCAGGGGCGGGCAATGCCTGGGCGGCGGCCCGGATCAGAGCCGCCGGGCGGTGCAGACGAAATGGGTGAGGGAGAAGAAGAACCGGCCCTCCTGCGCCAGTTCCTCCTGTTCCTGCGCCCAGGCGGCGGCGTCGTCCTTGTCGGTGGCGCCGATGTCCACCGCGTAGGCGCGGATCAGCCGGATCATCATCATCGCCAGCCCGTCCGGGCGCAGTGTGGTGTCGCAGACGGCAAGCGGCTGGGTTTTCAGGATTTCAAAGCCGCAGCTGTGCATCTCGGCGGGCAGTTTCGCGGGCAGGTCGCGCACCGCCATGTGGCGGCTCCAGGCCTCCAGCATCCGGGCCATCCGGTTGGTGTTGTCGCTGTGCCAGGCCAGGGTGTCCCAGTGCATGTCGCCCACCGCCAGCAGGCCGCCGGGAGTCAGCACCTTGTGCAGGGCGCGCAGGGCCGGGCGGCGGTCGGTCAGGTATTCGAACACCTGCAGGCAGGCGGCCTTGCCGAAGCTGGCCGCCTCGAACGGCAGGCGGGCGGCGTCGCCTTCGGTCAGGGTGGTGTTTGCGCGCCCCTGCAGGCGCTGGCGGGCGGCGTCCAGCATTTGCGGGCTGGCGTCCAGCCCGGTGACATGGCCCGAAGGGCCGACGGCGCGGGACAGCTCCAGCGTCAGCAGGCCGTTGCCGCAGCCGAGATCCAGGATGCGGTCGCCCGGCGCCGGCGCCAGCGCGTCAAACGTGGCCCGCCGCCGCTGCGACACGTCCGCTCCCTGATAGGCGTCCTCCAGCACGCGGGCGGTTTCCTCGTCGAATTGCAGCATCATGTCCCTCCGTCTGGGGTTGAGCACTAGCGCGCAGCGCCGGAATTTCCAGCCGGGCGGCGGACGGGCGCAAATGCCCCCTCGCGCGTGAGCGGGTAACCGCTTATAACGGCCCGGCAAGCCATTCATGGAGACCTGTGATGACCGGAGAGCTGTCCCCCATCGACAAGGCGAAATTCGTCGCCGCCAAGCGGGCGGCGGAGATGGTTGAGGACGGCATGCGGGTCGGCCTGGGCACCGGCTCCACCGCCGCCTGGCTGGTGCGCTGCCTGGGCGAGCTGGTGCGCGAGGAAGGGTTGCGGATCACCGCGGTGCCGACCTCCAGCCGCACCGCGGCGCTGGCGCGCGACGTGGGCATCCCTGTGGTGTCGCTGGATGAGGCCAAGTGGCTGGACGTGACGATCGACGGCGCCGACGAGTTCGACCCGGACCTGAACCTGATCAAGGGCGGCGGCGGCGCGCATCTGCAGGAGAAGATCGTTGCCACCGCCTCCGACCAGATGGTGGTGATCGCGGACGCCAGCAAGTCGGTGGAGACGCTGGGCGCCTTCCCGCTGCCGGTGGAGGTGCTGCCGTTCGGCTGGCAGAGCAGCCAGGCGCTGATCGAGGAGACGCTGGTGTCGATGGACGTGATGGGGCGCAATTCGACCCTGCGGATGAACAGCGAGGCGCCGTTTGTGACCGATGAGGGGAATTACATCCTCGACCTGCACCTGAAGCGGATCGGCAATCCCCGCCAGCTGGCGCTGGTGCTGAACCAGATTCCCGGCGTGATCGAGAACGGGCTGTTCATCGATATCTGCGACACGGTGGTGATCGGCTACGGCGACGGCCGGGTCGAGGTGCGCGACATCAACGAGGGCACGGTCGAGAAGGGCAAGCTGGATTTTGCGGAAAGCGACAACCTGTTCACCGATCTGATGGATTGAGATGCGGGATAGTTCCAGGGAAGCCGTGGTTTTTTCGCGCCGCCGCAGCTGGTGGGAAAGAACCGGAAGCGTTTTTTGGATTTTGACTGCGGCCTCTGCAGCGGGGCTGGGGGTGCAGGTATTGGTGTCCGGGGACGGCGGAGAGGACCGGCATTGGGAGCTGCTGGGCTTTTTGGCTCTGATCCTGTCCGGAACGATGATTTCATGGCGTAAGGACCGCGAAAACACGCCGCGCCGCTATGTTGTCGGAGCCGAGGGGATTACAATTCCAGTCGACGGCTGGGGGAGTGGCCTGATCCCTTGGGATAAGGTCGAATGTGTCGATATTCGGGACGCTGGGGCCGGGAGAAAAAGCATTCGGGCTTACGTGCATTATTTGGATGATGACGGGGGGCGTCGGACGGTGTCCTTGCCTACTGTCGGTGCAGAGGCATGGCGCAGTCCCAAGCTGCTGGACGTTCTGAGCAACTACTGGCCTGACTATGATCTGCCGTGGCAGGAACAGATCAAGCGGCGTCAGCCGGGCTGACCATTTTATGCTGCGCGGGCAAGGGGCGGTGGCTGCAGGCGTTCTGGGGCCTTTCGCCTCACAACCCCGTGCAAATCCTCTGCAAAAGGTTGAATGCGGCGCAAGAACGCCCACTTGGGCATATGGCGTTTGGCGGCCCGTTGTGGGATACAGCTGCGCAAGAAATGCAAAGGGCGGAACTTCATGAGCTTTGATTACGATCTGTTTGTCATCGGCGGCGGCTCCGGCGGGGTGCGGGCGGCGCGGGTTGCGGCGCAGGCAGGCGCTAAGGTGGCGCTGGCGGAAGAGGACCGCTACGGCGGCACCTGCGTGATCCGCGGCTGCGTGCCGAAGAAGCTGATGGTGTTTGCCTCGGAATACTCCGGCATGGTCGGGGACGCGCAGGCCTATGGCTGGGACATCAAGCCCGGCGCCTTCGACTGGGACGCCTTCAAGGGCAAGCTGCACGGCGAGCTGGACCGGCTGGAAGGCATCTACCGGGGCATCCTGAAGAACAACGGGGTGGAGAGCTTTGACAGCCGCGCCCGGCTGGCCGATGCCCATACCGTGGAGCTGGCCGACGGCACCCGCAAGACCGCCAAGCACATCCTGATCGCCACCGGCGGCTGGCCGACGGTGCCGGAGTTTCCGGGCTCCGAGCTGGCGATCACCTCGAACGAGATCTTCAATCTGGAGAAGCTGCCCGAAACCATCCTGATCGTCGGCGGCGGCTATATCGCCAGCGAGTTCGCCGGCATCCTGAACGGGCTGGGCGTCAGGACCACCCAGTTCTACCGCGGCGAGCAGATCCTGCGCGGCTTTGACGAAGAGGCCCGCAGCGTGATCGCCGAGGGCATGCGCGAGGCGGGCGTTGACCTGCGGGTGAACATCAATGTCACCGCGATGCGGCAAGAAGGCGGTAAGATCCGCGTGACCGACACCAACGGCGAAGAGCATCTGTTCGACCAGGTGATGTATGCCACCGGCCGCGCCCCCAATGCAGACAATCTCGGCCTTGAGGAACTGGGCGTGGAGCGCGGCAAGGGCGGCGAGATCGTGGTGGACCAGTACAGCCAGACCACGGTGCCTTCGGTCTATGCGGTGGGCGATGTGACCGACCGGGTGGCGCTGACGCCGGTGGCGATCCGCGAGGGCATGGCTTTTGTCGAGTCGGTGTTCAAGGGCAACCCGACCAGCCCCGACCATGAGCTGATCCCGACCGCGGTGTTCACCCAGCCGGAACTTGGTACAGTGGGGCTGAGCGAAGAGGACGCCGCCAAGCAGGAAGCGATCGAGGTTTACACGGCCTCCTTCAAGCCGATGCAGCAGAGCTTTGCCGGCCGGGCCCAGAAGGTGCTGATGAAGCTGGTGGTCTCCAAGGCGAGCCGCAAGGTGCTGGGCTGCCATATTGTCGCACCCGGCGCCGGCGAGATGATTCAGCTGGCCGGAATCGCGGTAAAGATGGGCGCGACCAAGGAAGATTTCGACCGCACTGTTGCGGTGCACCCGACAATGTCGGAAGAGTTGGTAACGCTGAAGACTCCGGTGCGCTCCACCTGAGGGGCGGACCGGCAAGAATTTAGAACATATGCCGCTGCTGGCGGCAGCAAACGGATAGGAGACATATGGCGGGCAATAGCGGTGGCCCCTGGGGGGGCGGCGGCTCTTCCGGCGGCGGAGGAGGCAACCGGGGCAACAACGGTGGCGGCGGCGGCCGCAAGCCGGAGGATCCCCAGATTCCCGAGATCGACGAGCTGGTGAAGAAAGGCCAGGAGCAGCTGCGCGTGCTGATGGGCGGGCGCGGCGGCTCCGGCGGCGGCCGCGGCGGCCGCGGCGGCCCCGGCGGCGGCGCGCCGCTGTTCACCAAGGGCACCTTGGGGCTGGCAGTACTGGCCGGCGCGGTGCTGTGGGGCTTTGCCAGCATTTATACCGTCAAGCCGGAAGAGCAGTCGGTGGAGCTGTTTCTGGGCGAGTATTCCTCGACCGGCCAGCCGGGCCTGAACTTTGCGCCCTGGCCGCTGGTCACCAAGGAAGTGATCCCGGTGCGGGTGGAGCAGACCGAGAACATCGGCTCCGGCGCGCGCGGCTCGGACGCCGGGCTGATGCTGACCGGCGACGAGAACATCATCGACGTCGATTTCCAGGTGGTGTGGAACATCTCCGACCCGGCGCGGTTCCTGTTCAACCTGCGCGACCCGCGGTCGACCATCAACGCGGTGTCGGAATCGGCGATGCGCGAGATCATCGCCCAGTCCGAGCTGGCACCGATCCTGAACCGCGACCGCGGCGCCATCACCGCCCGTCTGGAAGAGCTGATCCAGGAGACGCTGGACAGCTACGACAGCGGCGTGAACATCGTCCGGGTGAACTTTGACGGCGCCGACCCGCCGGAGCCGGTGAAGGACGCCTTCCGCGAAGTGCAGTCGGCAGGCCAGGAGCGCGACCGGCTGGAGAAACAGGCCGACGCCTATGCCAACCGCAAGCTGGCGGGTGCCCGCGGCCAGGCGGCGCAGACGCTGGAAGAGGCGGAAGCCTACCGCGCCCGCGTGGTGAACGAGGCCCAGGGTGAGGCAAGCCGCTTCAGCGCGGTTCTGGAGGAATACCAGAAAGCGCCGGAGGTGACCCGCAAGCGCCTGTACCTTGAAACCATGGAAGAGGTTCTGGGCCGGGTCGACAAGATCATCCTGGATGACAATGCAGGCGGCGAAGGCCAGGGCGTTGTCCCTTACCTGCCGCTCAATGAGCTGCGTAAACCGCAGGGGGGCAACTGATGCGGAAATCTACTCTTCTTCTGCCCATCCTGGTGGTTGCGGCAATTGCCGTGCTGTCGGCGATCTTCATCGTCGACGAGCGTGAAAAGGCGCTGGTGCTGCGCTTTGGCCGGGTGGTCGATGTCAAGGAAACCCCGGGCCTGGCGTTCAAGCTGCCGGTTATCGACAACGTTGTGCGCTACGACGACCGCATCCTGAGCCTGGAAGTCGGGCCGCTGGAGGTCACCCCGCTGGATGACCGCCGCCTGATCGTCGACGCCTTCTCGCGCTACCGGATCGCCGACATCGAGACCTTCCGCCAGGCGGTCGGCGGCGGCGGCATCGGCGGCGCCGAGCTGCGTCTGGACAAGATCATGCGGGCGCAGACCCGTGAGGTGCTGGGTTCCGTCAGCTCCAACGACATCCTGTCCTCGGACCGTTTCGCGCTGATGCTGCGGATCCGCAATGGCGCCATCACCCAGGCGCGCCAGCTGGGCCTTGAGGTGATCGACGTGCGGCTCAAGCGCACCGACCTGCCGCAGGCCAACCTGGAGGCGACCTTTGCCCGGATGCGCGCCGAACGCGAGCGGGAAGCGGCGGACGAGATCGCCCGCGGTGAAGAAGCGGCGCAGCGCGTCCGCGCCCAGGCCGACCGGACCGAGGTCGAGCTGGTGTCGGAAGCCGAGCGCGAAGCCGAGGTGATCCGCGGTGAAGCCGACGCCGAGCGCAACGCGATCTTTGCGTCCGCCTATGGCCGCGATGCGGAGTTCTTCGAGTTCTACCGCTCGCTCAACGCCTATGCGAATTCGCTCCTGGCGGGCAATTCCTCGCTGGTGCTGTCGCCGGACAACGAGTTTTTCAACTATCTGAAATCCTCGGGCGGCAAGACGGCCGCGCAGTAATGGGGATCATCCTCCTGGCCCTCGGGCTGGTGCTGATTGCAGAGGGGCTGGTGTACGCACTGGCCCCTTCGCTTGTGGAGCGTCTGCTGGAGCTGCTGCGCGCCCTGACGGAAGAGCAGCGCCGCAACGCCGGGCTGGCCTCGCTGGCGCTGGGCCTGGTCCTGGTCTGGCTGGCGTTCTGGCTGGGGATCTAGGGGCTGGACCGGCGGCGCCGGTGTTCCCGGAAATTTCCGGGAAACAGCCCCCTTTCCCTGCTAGAATGGCGTCAGCAGGGCATCCGCCCGCCGCTTCGGTGCGAAAACCGGATCACAGCGGCTTTATTCCATGCAACATTTGTTGCGGGACGGGCGAGAGTTCCTACATTGGGTCCGTAAGACTTTGCCCGGTATCCGCGGCGTTCGCGCCAGCCCGGGCGGGGAGAAGAATTGAAAAAGACAAGGAGTAGATCCGTGCAGCCACAGGCAATTGCAATTTCCGGCCGGGCAGGCGGCAGCGGCGCGATGATGCGTCTGGCCTGGCTTGCGGTGCTGACCGCGGCCGTCGTGCTGATGCAGGCGGCTGCCGCATTGGCCAAACCCGAGAGCCTGGCACCGCTGGCTGAACGGGTGAGTCCCGCGGTCGTCAACATCACCACCAGCACGGTTGTCGAAGGCCGGACCGGCCCGCAGGGCATCGTGCCGGAAGGGTCGCCGTTCGAGGATTTCTTCCGCGAGTTCCAGGACCGCAACGGCAACGGCACCCGGCCGCGCCGCTCGTCGGCGCTGGGGTCCGGATTTGTGATCTCCGAAGACGGCTTCATCGTCACCAACAACCATGTGATCGATGGCGCCGACGAGATCGAGATCGAGTTCTTTCCCGGCGACGGCCAGCCCAAGGAGCTGCTGCCGGCCGAGGTGATCGGCACCGATCCCAACACCGATATCGCGCTGCTGAAGGTGAAGGCGCCGGCGCCGCTGAAATTCGTCAAGTTCGGCGACAGCGACACCGCCCGTGTCGGCGACTGGGTGGTGGCGATGGGCAACCCGCTGGGGCAGGGCTTTTCGCTGTCCGCGGGCATCGTCTCGGCCCGCAACCGCGAGCTCAGCGGGTCTTATGACGACTACATCCAGACCGATGCGGCGATCAACCGGGGCAACTCCGGCGGGCCGCTGTTCAACATGGACGGCGATGTGGTCGGGGTGAACACCGCGATCCTGTCGCCCAACGGCGGCTCCATCGGCATCGGCTTCTCGATGGCGTCGAACGTGGTGGTCAAGGTGGTCGAGCAGCTGAAGCAGTACGGCGAGACCCGCCGCGGCTGGCTGGGCGTGAAGATCCAGGACGTGGATTCGGATCTGGCCGAGGCGATGGGGCTGGAAAGGGCCCGCGGCGCCCTGGTCACTGATGTTCCCAACGGCCCGGCCAAGGATGCCGGCGTGCTGGCCGGCGACGTGATCGTCAGCTTTGACGGGGTCGATGTGAAAGACACCCGCGGCCTGGTGCGCCAGGTGGGCAATGCCGAGGTCGGCAAGACCGTGCGCGTGGTGGTCTACCGCGAAGGCAAGACCGAAACCCTGCGGGTGACCCTCGGCCGCCGCGAGGATGCCGAGCGCGGCCCTTCCAGCGAGAGCGGCAGCGGCGATGCGCCGGGCAGCACCGAGAAAGAACTGCTGGGCCTGTCTGTCGGCGTGCTGACCGACCAGATGCGCGCCGAGCTGAATGTGGCGGAAGATGTCCAGGGGCTGGCGATCCTGTCGGTGGATGAGACCTCCGAGGCCTGGGAGAAGGGCCTGCGCGCCGGTGATGTGATCACCGAGGCGGGACAGCAGAAAGTGGCCGCGATCAGCGATCTGGAAGCGCGCGTCAGCGAGGCCGAGGAAGCCGGGCGCAAGTCGCTGCTGCTGCTGGTGCGCCGCGGCGGCGAGCCGCGCTTTGTGGCGCTGAACCTGGCGGAGTGATCCGGGGCGGGCACGCCCGGGAACAAGAGCGAAGGCCGGGCTGATGCCCGGCCTTTTGCCTTGCCGCACCGGCCCAAGACTTTTCTGAAACCTATTGCGCCTGAAGCTGATGGCCTGCGGGCGGCCGGTTTGCCGGGAGCGGCGGCCGGCAAGGCGGAAGCCGCAAAAGGGGAAGAGCCATGCGCTGGCGGGCACATGGCTCTTGTTGGACAGGCGGCCATTGGGATGGAACGGATAATGGCCGTCTATGCAGGCGTTATCGCGCGGGGCGGCGCCGGGTTCTGTGACCGGGATTACAGAGCGCGGATTTTGTTACGGAAAATTGCCCCGGGAGACGGCATCAGATCGAATCCGGCTCCGCCAGCACCGCCAGCTCGCTGCGGTCGAGGATCTGCACGCCGCCGCGGCTGATGCCCACGAGGCCGCTGCGCTTCCAGGCGGAGAGGGTCTTGGATACCGCCTCGCGTGTGGCGCCGACGAATTCCGCCAGTTCCGCCTGCGACAGCGCGATGCGGCCGTCGCTGCCGTCGGGCGCCAGGTACAGCAGCTTGCGGGCCAGGCGCACCGGCATCGGCAGGAACACCTGCTCATTGAGCTGGGTGTTCATCCAGCGCATCCGCTGGCCGGCCAGCCGCAGCAGGTCGGCGGCCAGGTCCGGGTACTGGCGGATCTGCGCCAGCACGTCGCCGCTGCGCAAGCGAAGCACCCGGCTCGGCTCGGCGGCGATGGCGGTGGCGGTGCGCTCGCCGGGATCAAAGAGGGTGATCTCGCCGAACACCGCGCCCGGGCGCATCATGTCGAGCGACAGCTTGCGGCCCGAGGCGGAGAGCACCGAAAACTCCAGCGCGCCCTCGGCAATGGCATAAAGCGCATCGCCCGCATCGCCCTGCTCGAACAGGGTCTCGCCCTGGCGCAGCCGCACCTCGGTGGCCTGGCTTTCCAGCATCCGGCGCAGCGGGCCGGAGGCGCCCGAAAGAAAGCCGGTGTCCGGCAGGCGGGTGGTCAGCATGTTCTGTCTCTTTCCGGCGGGTGTCCTGTTGGCGGACCTTAGCAGAGGCTTCGGCAGCTGGGAACCGTGCTGGTGAACCGGACGGTTCAGCCCGCCACGGCCACCAGCCCTAGCTTGCGGGCGGAGGCGAGCGTGAGGGTGCCGCTGTCCAGCCCCAGCGGCGCCTGGTAGCGCTGCACCGCCTTGCGGGTGGCGGCGTCCATCTGGCCGTGCACCGGGCCGCGGTAGAGCCCGCGGGCGGCCAGGGCGCGCTGGATGGTGCGGATGAAATCCGGCGTCATCATCGCCGGGCAGGGGATCTCGATCCAGTGCTCCTGCCGCGGCGTGACGATGTGCTGCCGGGTTTCGGTGCGGAAGGCCGCGGGGCGGACGACCCGGCCGCTTGCGTCCAGCTGCGCCGGTGCGTCCAGCACCTGGCTGGTGACGGTCTCAATGACGGCGGGGGAGGTGTGCCTGCTCCAGCAGGTATCTGGCGGCGCCCCGGGCGGGGCATAGCGCCCCTCGCGCGAGAGCGGGCTGCCGGGGCCGCCGGGCGGCGGCTGGACGCAGGCGGGCAGCGCCGCCAGGGCTGCCAGCAGCAGGGCAGGCGCCAGGCGCCGCCAAGGGGGGGATATCGGTGGCATCATGCCCGGTCGCCTCTTGCCGGCGCCCTGCCTGTGCCCTTGCGGGGGCCGGCGGGCGCCGTTGCTTTGGCGGCAGCCTAGCTGAGTTCGGGGCCGTCCGCAAAGGCTGGATCATCCCGGCGGCCCTGATCCGCCAGCAAGAGGTCGAGCATCGGCGAGATGTCCTCGACCGTTTCGGCGATCACATGGGTGACGGAATGCGCCCGCTGCAGCCGTCCGGTGACGCGCAGCAGCCGCCCGGAGATCACCGCCCGGCGGAAGGCCTCGTAGATCTTGCGCCAGACGATCACGTTGACGACGCCGGTCTCGTCCTCCAGCGTGACGAAGATCACCCCCTTGGCGGTGCCGGGGCGCTGGCGCAGGATCACCAGCCCGGCGACGGTGACGCGGGCGCCTTCCGGCGACTCCTGCAGCCGGAAGGCCGGCAGGCAATGGGGTGGGCGCGGCCAAGGGGGCTGGCCGGGGGGCTGACCGGGGCGCGGACCGGTCGCGCGGGCTGCGGGGCCGGCGGCAGTGGCCGGGGCGCGGGCTGGCATGAGGAAATCCCCCCCGGGGTTGAGAATATTCGTGCGTGAACAAATATAGAACATGCGGCCGGAAAGTCCAGCAGCGGCAGGGCTGCGTCGCAATTGGGGGTGGCACCGGCGCAGGCGCTTGGCTACACAGTCGCGCAAGTACCGGAAAAGGGAAGAGAGCTGAAGAATGGCAAAGATCACTTACATCGAGCACAACGGCACCAGCCATGTCGTGGATGTCGCCAACGGGCTGACCGTGATGGAAGGCGCGCGCGACAACAACATTCCCGGCATCGAGGCCGATTGCGGCGGCGCCTGCGCCTGCTCGACCTGCCACGTCTACATCGCGCCGGACTGGGTCGAGAAGCTGCCGGCCAAGGACGACATGGAAGAGGACATGCTGGACTTCGCCTATGAGCCGGACCCGGCCCGCTCGCGCCTGACCTGCCAGATCAAGGTGACCGACGATCTGGACGGCCTGGTCGTGCATATGCCCGAAAAGCAGATCTGATGGCTGCCGGGCCGGCAGCGCGGCGTCAGCGAATGCGCGCCCGGCCCGGTTCCGCCCGCCGCGCGTGGCGGGCGTTGTGTTTGGGGCTGGCCGTGGCCGGCCCTTCTGCGCTGGCGGCTGAGGACAGGGTCGTCTCAGCGCGTTACAGCGAGCCCACCACACGTTACGGCCATGCGGTGCTGGGCGATGATGTGGAATACGGCGCGCTGGTGCTTGAGTTGGAAAACACGGGATCTGCCGGGGTGTCCGCCAAGGCTGTCCGCCGGACATCCGAACTCCTGATCCGCCTGCCGCTGGATCATGTGTTCGAGGACACCGCCCCCCGGCTGGCGGATGTGGACGGCGACGGCAGCCCCGAGGTGCTGGTGGTCGAGACCGATGTGGCGCAGGGCGCACAGCTGGCAATCTATGACGCCCGCGGCCGGAAAATCGCCGCCACCCCCCATATCGGCACCCGCAACCGCTGGCTGGCGCCCGTCGGTGCTGCGGATCTGGATGGCGACGGGCATGCCGAGATTGCCTATGTCGACCGGCCGCATCTGGCCAAGACCCTGCGCATCTGGCGGTTCCGGGACGGCGCGCTGGCAGAGGTGGCCAGCAGGGCCGGCCTGACCAACCACCGCATCGGCGAGGATTTCATCACCTCCGGCATACGCGACTGCGGCCAGGGGCCGGAGCTGGTGATGGTCAGCGGCGACTGGCGCCGGATCATGGCCGCGCGGCTGCGGGAGGGCGGCATACGCACCCGGGATATCGGCCGCTTCAGCCCAAGCACCGGATTGGCGGCGGCGCTGGCCTGCCGCTGAGCGCCGCAGGCGGTCTCTGCCCGGCACCGCGGCCCGTTCCGCGCGTTTCCGAATTATTCACTCCCTTCCGCTAGCCTGCGGCAAACGGGAATGCCCGGCGGCGCCGGCCGGGGCATGGTTTCACAGGAGACACGCGCGTGAGCTTTACTCCCTATGTGTTCGGCACCGGTATCGCCGGTTGGGCCTTCCTGCAGCGTACCCAGGTTCAGCAGCAGGAAGTATTTGAAAAATCTCCCATTCTGGACCGCCGGGTGCAGGATTTCACGCAGCGCATCACCAGTGTGCAGAACTCGGACCAGCTGCTGGACGACTACAACCTGCTGCAGGTGACGCTGGGTGCCTTCGGCCTGGACGAGGACATCGGCAACCGGGCCTTCATCCAGAAGGTGCTGGACTCCGACCTGAGTGATTCCAAGTCCTTCGTGAACCGCCTCAATGACAGCCGCTATCTGGCGCTGGCGAAAACCTTCGGCTTCAACAGCCCGGACGGGCCGCAGCTGCCCAGTGCCAAGGGCGGCAGCGAGTTTGCCGGCATCACAACCGCGGATGATCTCCTGTCCAACAAGACGCTGCTGAGCAAGGCGCTGAGCAATGTCGGCCTGAAGGGGATGGAGAACAACCAGTTCTTTCTCCAGAAAGTGCTGGAATCCGACCTCAGCGACCCGGCCTCCTTTGCCAACAAGCTGACCGATACCCGGTTTGCCGATTTCGCGCGGCAGTTCGAATTCGGCAAGCCGCCGGAATATGACAACAGCATCCAGGCGCTGGTGACCGAGTTCAACCAGCATACCGAGGGCCTGGCCAGCGCAGACGACCTGCTGGAGGATGAAGAGCTGCTGCAGGCGGTGATCGAGACCTTCGATCTGGAGCGCACCAACAAGGACTTCCTGCGGCGGGTGCTGAACTCGGACACCACCGATCCTGATTCCTTTGTGAACCAGCTGGAGGACACCCGGTATCTGAATGTCGCCGAGGCCTTCGGCTTCGGCTGGCCGGACATCAACGAGATGACCGATCCGGACGAGCTGCTGCAGAACGGCAAGCTGCTGGAATATGCGCTCGACACCTTCAATGTCAGCAACCGGGGCGAGGACTACCTGCGGCAGGTTCTGGAATCCGATCTGAACGATCCCAATTCCTTCGTGAACCAGCCGGAGAACATTGCCTATTACGATTTTGCCGATGCGTTCCAGAACACCTGGCCGGATTACGTCAGCAAGATGCAGGTGTTCTCTAACGAGATCACGGACAAGCTGGACAGCCTGTCTTCTGCCACGGAGCTGGTGTTCGACCTGAGCCTGTTCGAAGCGTCCCTGGACATTTTCGGGCTGAGCCACCGGGACGGCGATTTCCAGGTCATGATCAAGACGCTGGATTCCGACCTGTCCTCGGAAATCTCCTATGCCAATCTGCACCATGACAAGAACATGAAAGCAATGGCTTACGCCTTCTCCTTCAACAAGGGCGAGGTGGCGCAGGACTATCCGGACGGTTTTGCCGAGGAGATTGCCGAACTCTACACCACCCGGCAGTTCGAGGTCGCCATCGGCGAATCCGATCCCAACATGCGGCTGGCGCTGGCGTTTGAGCGCGAGCTGCAGTCGGTGGCGGATGCCGGCGGCAGCGAAAACGCCCATTGGTACAACATCATGGGATCACCGCCCTTGCGCACCGTGTTCGAAACTGCGCTGGCGCTGCCTTCGGGGTTCGGCCAGCTGGACATCGAGCGCCAGCTGGTGGAGATGAAGGAGCGGGCCTTCTCCGCCTTCGGCACCACCCATCCGGCGGATTTTCTGGAGCCGGACATGCTTGACCAGTTCCGCCGGCGGTTCCTGCTGATGACGGATCTGGGCGGCTTCTAGGGGCTGCCCCCGGAGGGCTGGATCTGAAGCCCTACCGAGCCGGCCGGACGCCCTGAGCCCCCGTTCCGCGGGGGCGGCGGCTGTCCTATGCCGCAGCTTTTTCAAGAGGCTTTCCGGCGCGCTCAGCCGGGCGGTGCCGGGCAGGTTGCAGTGTGGTCTGCCTAGGCTTGCGGCCGGGCGGGAGCTGTTCCCGAACCGCGCCGGCAGCTCCTAACCGGCCGGTGTGAATGGCACCGGCCGCTCCATGATCACCGAGGTTGGCCTGCCGAAACCCGGATGCGCGGTTTCCCCGGTCCTGCGGAATCCCATCCGGGCAAAGGCGGCATGGTTTTCCGTCAGCTCGACCCGGGTCTGCAGACGCAGCATTGGCAGGCCAAGCGACCGGGCGCGGACGGCGGCAGCTTCCACCAGCTGCCGGGCCAGTCCGGTGCCGCGATGGGGGGCGTCCACCGCGAGCTTGCCCAGATAGAGGCAATCGGGCCGGGGCGTCAGGAACACGCAGGCCGCGGGCGGCGTGCCGGCGGCCCAGACTTCGCCGCGGCGGCATTGCTCCCGCAGCGCGGCCAGCGTCAAATGGCGCACGGAGGAGGGCGGGTCGATGCGCCCCTCCATATAGGCAAAGCTGCGCCGGATCAGGCTGAGCACATCCGCGAGGCTGGGGTCATCGGGGGCGAGCCGGCGTGGCATGGTCATTGCGCGGGCCTGCTGGCAGGCGTCCAGGGCAGCGGCGGGCGGCGGATTGCGTTCAAGCCGGTGATGCGATGGTCCTCCCCGCGCGGCAGGATATACCGCCGCCGCTGTGCGGGCAAACTGCCGCCGCCGGCGCGGCAAGCCGCTGCCGGGCCGGGAAAAGGCGCCGGCCGCCGGGCGCGGCAGCGCCCGGCTATGCCCAACTGTGAGGCCCGTCCATGGAAGGGCTGGAGCAGGCGGGAGCTCCCGCCCGCACCGTTTTACTTCAGCGCGCGCCAGCCGATGTCGCGGCGGAAGAAGCCCTGCGGCCACTGGACCCCGTCCACCATCGCATAGGCGCGGTCGCGGGCTTCCTGCAGGGTCTCTCCCCGGGCGGTCACGTTCAGCACCCGCCCGCCGGCGGCCAGCACCTTGCCGTCCTCGGCCTTGGTGCCCGCGTGGAACACCATGTTGCTGCTGTCCTCGGGCAGGGCGTCCAGCCCGTTGATCTCGGTGCCTTTTTCATAGGATCCCGGATAGCCTTCAGCCGCCATCACCACGGTGATCGCGTGGTCGTCGGCCCAGTTCACCTGCGCGCCGGCGAGGCGGCCTTCAGCCGCGGCGTGCATCAGGTCCAGCGCCTGCGCGCCCAGCCGCATCATCAGCACCTGGCATTCCGGGTCGCCGAAACGGACGTTGTATTCCACCAGGCGCGGCTGGCCGTCCTTGATCATCAGGCCCGCGTACAGAACGCCCTGGTAGGGCATGCCGCGCTCGGCCATCACCCGCATGGTGGGCTTCACGATCTCTTCCATCGCCTTCGCCTCGACCTCAGGCGACAGAACCGGGGCGGGGGAATAGGCGCCCATGCCGCCGGTGTTGAGGCCGGTGTCGCCTTCGCCGACGCGCTTGTGGTCCTGGGCGGAGCCGATCGCCAGCACGTCCTCGCCATCCACCAGCACAAAGAGGGAGGCCTCTTCGCCTTCCATGAATTCCTCGATCACCACCTCGGCGCCGGCGCCACCGAAGGCGCCGCCGAACATGTCGTCGATGGCCGCCATGGCCTCGTCTTCAGTCATGGCGATGATCACGCCCTTGCCGGCCGCCAGACCGTCGGCCTTGACCACGGTGGGTGTGCCGTGTTTGCGCACATGCGCCTTGGCGGCCTCTGCGTCGGTGAAATGGCCGTAGCCTGCGGTGGGTGCGTTGGCCGCGTCGCAGATTTCCTTGGTGAAGCTTTTGGAGGCTTCCAGTTTCGCCGCTGCCTCGGACGGGCCGAACACCAGGAGGCCGGCCTCGCGCAGACGGTCGGCCACGCCCGCGGCCAGCGGCGCCTCGGGGCCGACGATCACGAAATCGATGGCGTTTTCCTCGGCGAACGCCGCCACTGTGCCGCCGTCCTCGATGTCAAACGACGCGCAATCGGCGATCTGGGCGATGCCGGCATTGCCAGGCGCCACGATCAGCTTGTCGCATTTGGGGTTCTGCATCACTGCCCAGGCCAGTGCATGTTCACGCCCGCCGCTGCCGAGGATAAGGATGTTCATTGGCGCATTCTCCGATCTGCCTGAGCCCTATGGCCCCGCGGGCCGCGACCCGGGGCTTGCCTTGCTTGCCGCGCGTTCTATGCTGCGCGCGACTTCAAAACAAGACCGGCCAAAGGCCGCAGGAGAGCAGCCCCCGATGTCCGACCTGTTTGACGACCCGCAGCCCGGGCAGAACGCCCCCGAATTCACCGTTTCCGAAATTTCCGGCGAGGTGAAGCGCACACTGGAAGGCAGTTTCGGCCGTATCCGGGTGCGGGGCGAAGTCGGGCGGGTGTTCAAGGCGCGCTCCGGGCATCTTTACTATGACATCAAGGACGACCGATCTGTGCTGGCCTGCACCACCTGGAAGGGGCAGATCAGCGGCTTGTCGGTGGTGCCGGAGGAAGGGCTGGAGGTGGTTGTCACCGGCCGGCTGACGGCCTTCGGGGCGCAGTCGAAATACAACATGAACGTCGATGAGGTGGCGGTTGCCGGGCAGGGCGCGCTGATGGCGCTGTTGGAGAAGCGCAAGAAGCAGCTGGAGGCTGAGGGGCTGTTTGCGCCGGAGCGGAAGAAACCGCTGCCCTATCTGCCGCAGATCATCGGGGTTGTCACGTCGCCGTCGGGTGCGGTGATCCGCGATATTCTGCATCGCTTGCGCGACCGTTTCCCGCGCAAGGTGCTGGTCTGGCCGGTGGCGGTGCAGGGGCAGAACTGCGCGCCCGAGGTCGCCCGCGCCATCGAGGGCTTCAACCGGCTGACGCCGGGCGGCGCGCTGCCGCGGCCCGATCTGATCATCGTTGCCCGCGGCGGCGGCTCGATCGAGGATTTGTGGGGCTTCAACGAGGAAATCGTGGCGCGTGCGGCCGCTGCCTCGCAGATCCCGCTGATCTCAGCCGTGGGGCATGAGACAGATACCACGCTGATCGACTTTGTTTCCGACCGCCGGGCACCGACCCCGACCGCGGCGGCTGAGCTGGCGGTGCCGGTGCGGCTGGAGCTGATGGCCTGGTCCGAGAACCAGGGCGCGCGGCTGACGCGGGCGGCGGGGCAGGCGGTGCAGCTGCGCCGCCAGCGGCTGAACGATCTGGCGCGCGCACTGCCCAAGCCCGACACCTTGCTGGAGACCCCGCGGCAGCGGCTGGACCGGATTTCCGACCGGTTGCCCGGCGCGCTCATCAGCGGCGTGCAGCGGCGGCGGGTGCATCTGAGTGAAACCGCGGCCAGCTTGCGGCCTGCCACCCTGCGCCAGCTGGTAGAAGGGCGGCGGAACCGGCTGCAGAACCTGTCGTCGCGCCTGAGTCTGCGTCCGATCCAGCGGGAAGTGGCGGCGCAGAAGGACGCGCTGGCGCGGCTGGCGCAGCGGCTGGGTGCGGCGCAGGCTGCCCGGATTGACCGCCAGCGCCAGGCTTTGACCGCCGCCGGGCGGCAGCTGGAGATCCTCAGCTACAAGGCGACGCTGGAGCGCGGCTATGCGGTGGTGCGCTCGGGGGAGGAGATACTGACCACCAGGGCCGCTGCCGCCAAGGCTGGGGCGCTGCAGATCGAATTTGCCGACGGCACGCTGGATCTGGAGGGGGGCGCTGCACAGGCGCCACAGAAGGCTGCGCCAAACCCGCCGGCGGAGGGCGGCGGCGGCCAGGGCTCGCTGTTTTAGGGGCCGGTTTCCGGCTTCTTTCTGGTTCCAAATACCCGATGTGCTGCGGCCTGCCTCAGGTCCCGACGTCGGGGCCGTAGCACAGCATCTCCTCGCCGATGTCCTCGGCCTCGTACAGCTCGGTTGAGGCCGGGTCGTCCTCGAACCGGGCGGTCAGGCCGCGGGGCGTCAGCTCGAAGGTCCAGCACTGCGGATCGTCGCGGTTTTCATAGATGAAGCAGATCCGGCCTGCCTCCTCGTACCAGCTGCCTTCCTGGCATTTGCCGTCCAGGAAGGACCAGATCACCCGGCGGTCCGGCAGGTAGCGTTCGACCCCGTACATGGCGCCGCCGAAGCCGTAGAACAGCGTGCGGCCCTGGGTGTAGCGGTCGAACTCGCGGGCACTCAGCGGCTCGCCGGCCGCCAGCGGGGCGGGCAGGGCTGCCAGCAGGAGAATCATCAATGTGCGCATGGTGCCATTGTGCCTCAGGACCGGGTCCGGCTCCAAGCGCTGCGTCGCCAGGCGGCGGCGGCTGCGCCGGTTTCTGCGCAGGCTCCCGCGGGGTCATCTTTGACCGGACACGCCAGCAGGCGGCAGAGTGCCGGAAAACGAAGGGGAGACAGGCGATGACGGCGGAACCGGCACTTTGGGCAGGCGCGGCCGCCTGCGGACTGCTCTATCTGTTCATGGCGGCGCAGCCGCCCGGGCTGCTGCGCAGCGTGCTTAAGACTGCATCTGTGGCCTTGCTGGCACTGGCGGCGCTGCTGGCGGGCGCGCCCCTGCTGCTGGCCCTGGCGCTGGCCCTGTGCGCGCTGGGCGATCTGTTCTTGTCGCGCGACGGCGAGGGTGCCTTCATGGCTGGCGTCGGCGCCTTTGCCGCCGGGCATCTGGCCTATGCGGTGCTGTTCCTGACGCGGGACGCCAGCGACGCGGCGCGTCTGCTGCAGATGCCGGGGGTGGCTGTTGCGGCGGTGCTGCTGCTGCTGGGGCTGGTGATGGCCCGCATCCTGGCGCCGCGGGCGGGCGCGCTCAAAGGGCCAGTGCTGGGGTATATCCCGATTATTCTCGGCATGGGGGCGGCGGCGCTGACGCTGCCGGCCGGCAGCTGGGCCTTTGCCGCGGCCTGCGCCTTCATGCTGTCGGACGCGGTGCTGGCGGCGGAAACCTTCGTCCTGCCTGCGGATCACCCGTTGCGCCGGGTCGCGCCTTATGCGGTCTGGCCGCTTTACTGGGGGGCGCAAGCGGGCTTTCTGGCGGCATTTTCCTGATTTCAGAGGCGCGTTGCGCTTTGCACTCCGGCTCAATCCGCATTAGGTGGTGTGCAGACCCTTTTGCGGAGACCAAGATGGCGTTTTTCTCAAAGCTCAAGGAGCGGCTGTTCAAATCCTCCTCCAAGCTCGAGCAGGGGCTCGATGCGATTGTCGAGGAGGGGGCTGAGAGCGGTGCGGCGGAGACCGCAGAGACCCATGCTGAGGCTTTGGCAGAGTCCCCTGCGGTGACTGCGGAGCAGCCCGCCCCGGCGCCGGTTCCGCAGCCTGTGCCGCAGCCGGACCCTGTTGCAGAGCCGGAGCCCGCGCCCGAACCTGAGCCCGAACTTGAGCCAGCGCCCGGGCCGGCCCCCGCACCGCAGCCTGCGCCGGAGCCGGAGAAGAAATCGCCGGGCCTTTTGGGCCGCCTGATGGGCCGCACCGCGGCGGCTGAGCCGCGCCGGGCGCTGGATGACGACATGCTGGAGCAGCTGGAAGAACTGCTGATCGCCGCCGACATGGGGGTGGACACCGCGCTGCGGGTGACTGCCAACCTGGCCGAGGGGCGGATGGGCAAGAAGGTCTCCAGCCGCGAGATCAAGGAGCTGCTGGCGCAGGAAGTCGCGCGCATCATGGAGCCGGTGGCGAAGCCGTTGCCGATCTATGCGAAACGGCCGCAGGTGGTGCTGGTTGTCGGCGTCAACGGCTCCGGCAAGACCACCACCATCGGCAAGCTGGCGAGCCAGTTCAAAGGTGCCGGCAAGAAGGTGGTGATTGCCGCGGGCGATACCTTCCGCGCCGCCGCGGTGGAGCAATTGCAGGTCTGGGGCGACCGCGCCGGCGTGCCGGTTCTGACGGCACCTGAAGGCTCCGATCCGGCCTCGCTGGCGTTCGACGCCATGACCAAGGCCCAGGAAGAAGGCGCCGACCTGCTGATGATCGACACCGCGGGCCGGCTGCAGAACCGCGCCGACCTGATGGAGGAGCTGGCCAAGATCGTCCGGGTGATCCGCAAGAAGGACGAGACCGCGCCGCACAACACGCTGCTGGTGCTGGACGCCACCACCGGCCAGAACGCGCTGAGCCAGGTCGGCACCTTCCAGCAGCTGGCGGATGTGTCCGGGCTGGTGATGACCAAGCTGGACGGCACCGCCAAGGGCGGCGTGCTGGTTGCGCTGGCGGACAAGTTCGGCCTGCCGATCCACGCCATCGGCGTGGGCGAGCAGATCGACGATCTGGCGCCTTTCGACCCGGAAGAGTTTGCCGCCGCGCTGACCGGGCTCGAGGCCGGATGAGCGATAGGCCTGGTTACCGGGTGCCCATCCAGCGCTCCAGCAGCCGCAGCAGGATCAGCACCGAGAGCACAAGCACGGTGGCCAGTGCCGCCATGGCGATCTCGCCGCTGCCGCAGCTGAGACCGGTGGCGCCGGTCAGCCACAGCGACGCCCCGGTGGTGACGTTGCGCACTTCGCCGCCGGAGGCAAAGATCAGCCCGGCAGCCAGGAAGGCGACGCCGGCGGTGACCGCCTCGATCAGGCGCAGGGGGTCAACCCGCAGCGCGTCGCCGGAATTCATGAAGGGCGTTGCCGCCAGCTGCTGGCTGATCAGCATGAACAGGCAGGCGGCCACGGACACCAGCATGTGGGTGCGCAGCCCTGCCGGCTTGTCGCGCACCTCCCGTTCGAACCCGATCATCCCGGCCAGCAGCAGCGCCGCGACCAGCCGCAGCGCCGCGACCGAGGGCTGCACCCCGCCGAACCCGTTCGCGATATCCAGTCTCAAACTGTCGATTATGCCTTCCATGCTCCCGGACGTTAAGGGATTTCCGCCCCGCCGGCCAACAGGAAATCCGGCATGAGCGAATGGCTGATTTCCCTGGAGGGCACCGCGGCCGGGCACCAGGCGGCGCTGTACCTGGCGGTGATGGCGGCCTTCCTGCACGCGGTCTTCGGCGCGCTGCAAAAGGGGCGGCACGATCCCTGGCTGTCGCGCGGGGCGATCGATTTTTCCTACTGCGTGATGGCCGCCCCCTTCGCTTTCTTCGTGGTGCCCTGGCCCGAGCCGCACATGTGGCTGATCTTCCTGGGGGCCTGGGTGATCCATGTGCTCTACAAGCTGTTTCAGGCGCTCGCCTATACCAAGGGCGCTTATACTGTGGTCTACCCGGTGGTGCGCGGCACCGGGCCGCTGTTCACGGTGATCGGCGCCTACTGGCTGTTCGGCGAGGTCTTCACGGTGACGCAGTGGCTGGGCGTGGGCGTGCTGCTGGCCGGGATCTTCGGCCTGGCCATCTATAACTTCATCTTCCTGGTCACCGCGCGGGAGACGCTGGGCATTGCGCTGGTGCTGGCGGTGATCACCGGGCTGTTCGTGGCGCTTTACACCACCTATGACGCCTACGGCATCCGTTCCACCGCCGATCCCTTCACCTTCCTGGCGTGGTTCTTCATGATCGACGGGCTGGTGTTCCCGGTCATCGCCTTTGCCCGCTGGCGCGGCATGGCGGAGCCGCCGGCGCCGGGGCCGCTGATGGTCAAGGGGTTCTTCGGCGGGCTGGTGGCCTTTGCGTCATTCGGGGCGATCATGCTGGCGACCCGGCTGGACAAGGTGGGCGAGGCGGCGGTGCTGCGCGAGACCTCGACCGTGTTTGCGGCGCTGATCGGCTGGCTGGTGCTGAAGGAAACGGTGGGGCCGCGGCGGATCGCGCTGATGGCTTTGATCGCGCTGGGCGCCGTGATAGTGGAAATGGGCGGCTGAGGCCGCGTGCTGAACTGACAGGAGGCCCCATGGCCGGAAAGAAGATCAACCCCACCCTGAAGATGGTGCTGGAACTGGGCCCGATTGTCCTGTTCTTCGTCGGCTACCTGAAGCTGAAGGATGAGGTGTTTCTGATCGGCGGCAGCGAATACAAGGGCTTCATCGTCATCACTGCGGCGTTCATCCCGCTGATGGCGGCCTCGACCCTGGCGCTGTGGAAGCTGACCGGCCATCTGTCGCGGATGCAGTTTGCCACGCTGGTGCTGGTGGTGCTGTTCGGCGGCATGTCGGTGTGGTTCAACGATGACCGCTTCATCAAGATGAAGCCGACGATGCTGTATCTGCTGTTCGGCGGATTGCTGGGAATCGGCCTGCTGCGCGGGCAGAGCTGGCTGAAGGTGGTGATGGAGGAGCTGATGCCCTTGAAGCAGGAGGGCTGGATGATTCTCACCCGGCGGCTGTGCGCGTTCTTCTTCGGTCTGGCGGTGGCGAATGAGCTAATCTGGCGCACCCAGAGCACCGAGACCTGGGTTTACTTCAAGACCTTCGGCCTGCCGGTGGCGATGTTCGCCTTCTTTATGTTCCAGGGCCAGCTGTTCCAAAAGTACGGCGAAGAGGAAGAAGAGGCAGGCCCGGCGGAGTAGCCGGAGGCTGGCAGGGCAGGCTCCCGCGCCTTTGCACCGCATCACAGATGAGGCGCAAAGCCTTGGGCCGGGCAGCGCACCTGGGGTGCGCTGCGACTGCGAGGCTTAGCGGGGGTGCCCGAAAATCACCTGCTGCGCCTTGCTGTCCGACCGGTCGGCGCGCAGGTCCGCGTGCAGCGCCCGGCCGGCCACCACGCCGGGGCGGGACCACATATTCTCCAGCCAGCGGGCCAGATGCGGTTTGTCGTCCAGTGTCTGCTGCTGGCCCTCCCACAGCGAGGCCCAGGGCCAGATCGCCATGTCGGCAATCGTATAGTCCGCGCCCGCCGCATACTCATTCTCCGCCAGCTGCCGGTCCAGCACGCCGTAGAGGCGGGCGACCTCGTTTCGGTATCGGTCCTTGGCATATGGCAGATCCTCGGGCGCGTATTTCAGGAAGTGATGCGCCTGTCCCGCCATCGGGCCGACGCCGCCCATCTGCCACATCAGCCATTGATCCGCCTTGAGCCGGGCGCGCTCATCCTTGCCATAAAACTGTCCCGTCTTGCGGGCGAGATACTGCAGAATGGCGCCGCTTTCGAACAGCGAGACCGGCGCGCCGCCCGGCCCGTCCGGGTCGATGATCGCGGGCATCTTGTTGCCGGGAGAGATATTCAGGAACTCCGGCGCGAACTGATCGCCCTTGCCAATGTCGATCAGGGTGACTTCGTACGGAAGCCCCATCTCCTCCAGGGCGATGGAGATTTTCCAGCCATTGGGTGTGGGCCAGTAGAACAGCTGGATGGGGTCCTGCATCTTGCGCCTCCGTCAATCAACCCGGCCACAGGAGCATGGGGGGCGCGGGCAGGCAAGGGGCAGCGGTGCTCACATCCGTGTGACGCGGGGGGATGCGGCGGCTTGACCGAATCCCGCAAGATGCGTAAAGCCCGTGCATCACATCGTGGCGATTTGTTACCGGATTGCGGGCCACGTTAAACAATCCCGCTAAAGAGGTCAGGACGTGAAGGACCCCCTTTCGCTTGGCCGAATGGGGGTTTTTTGTGCGCTAGGGGCGCGAGGAGACAGAAGATGAGCGACAACTGGAACAGCCGCACCAAGCTGGTGCATGGCGGCACCCGCCGCAGCCAGTACAACGAGGTGAGCGAGGCGATCTTCCTGACGCAAGGGTTCGTCTACGACAGCGCCGAGCAGGCCGAGGCGCGGTTCATCGAGACCGGCCCGGACGAGTTCATCTATGCCCGCTACGGCAACCCGACGGTCGACATGTTCGAAAAGCGCATCGCGGCGCTGGAGGGGGCCGAGGATGCCTTTGCAACCGCGTCGGGCATGGCCGCCGTCAACGGCGCGCTGACCTCGCTGGTGAAGGCGGGTGACCACATCGTGTCGGCCAAAGCGCTGTTCGGGTCCTGCAACTATATCCTGGCGGATGTTCTGGGCCGTTTCGGGGTCGAGGTCACGTTCATCGACGGCACCGATCTGGAGGCTTGGAAGGCAGCTGTGCGCCCGGACACCAAGGCGGTATTCTTTGAAAGCATGTCGAACCCGTCGCTGGAGGTGATCGACATCAAGGCGGTTGCGGAGATCGCCCATTCGGTTGGCGCCACGGTGGTGGTGGATAACGTGTTCTCGACCCCGGTGTTCTCCGACGCCATCGCACAGGGTGCCGATGTGGTGATCTATTCCGCGACCAAGCATATCGACGGCCAGGGCCGGGCGCTGGGCGGCGTGGTTCTGGGCACCAAGGAGTACATCCGCGGCACGCTGGAACCCTATATGAAGCACACCGGCGGTTCGCTCAGCCCGTTCAATGCCTGGGTGATGCTGAAGGGGCTTGAAACCCTGTCGCTGCGGGTGAACGCGCAGGCCGAAAGCGCCTTGAAAATCGCCGAAGCGCTGGAGGGCCATCCGGCGCTGGAGCGCACCATCTATCCGGGCCTCAAGGGCCACGCGCAGAACGCGCTGGTGCAGACCCAGCTGGGCGGCAAGGGCGGCACCGTGCTGTCGCTGGATCTGAAGGGCGGCAAGGCAGCGGCGTTCAAGTTCCTGAACGCTATGACTATCCCGGTGATCTCCAACAACCTGGGCGACGCCAAATCCATCGCCACCCATCCGGCCACCACCACCCATCAGCGCCTCAGCGATGAGCTGAAGGCGGAGCTGGGCATCACCCCCGGCCTGGTGCGGTTCTCGGTCGGGCTGGAGGATGCTGATGACCTGATCGCCGACCTCAAGGCGGCGCTGGAAGCCTCGCAGGCGTAACGCCGCCTCAGCCGGAAGATCCTGTATTCATCTGGCTGAAAATATCCTCGGGGGTGAATTGAGCCGGAGGCTCAAGAGGGGGCAGACAGCCCCCTCTCTTTTTCCAATGATATCCAGTCAGGAGGCCCGGCCGTAAAAACCGATGTTCTCCTCGTCGGTGAACCGGACGCCGGGGCGTTCGTAGAAGGTGAAGACAGCAATCACCCGTGTCCTGTCCCCTTTCACTGCGCCGACGCGGTGGGGGGAGTTCTTGCCGCGGAAGATGTTCAGCGTGCCGGGGGCGAGGGTGACGGAGCGCATGTTCGGATCTTCCCCTTTCAGCAGCCGTTCGACGCCCTCGTAGTTCGGATCGCCATCCGTGCGCAGCTCCGGACTGTAGAGGAACTCGCCGCCCGCCTCGGGCGCTTGCAGCAGCATGGTGGTGGTGAACTCGGAACGGTCGAAATGCCAGTTCAGCGCCTGGCTTGCGCCGTAGGACATGATGTTCAGCCGGGCCAGCGGATCATCCATGGTGTAAAGCGCGGGCTTGTCCATGGTGGCGGCCAGAAACTCCGCAAAGGGCGGCCAATCGTACAGCCGCAGGACCGGAGAGTCCGGGAACTGGTCGGCGCAGAGGGTGAAGTTCGAAGTTTCGACCTTCTGCAGTGCGGGATGGTCCGGCGCCAGTTCCTCGACCGCGTCCTTGAAATAGATGTTGTGCCAGCGCTTGTGGTGGAAGCTTTCGGTTTCGAACTTGCCCTGCAGCGCATCGGCGGCAGCTTGGGCGACCTCCGGCTTCATCAGCCCCTCCAGGCTGAACATGCCGTCACGGGCCAGCTCGGCGCGGCAGCGGTTCACCAGCGCCTGCCATTCCGGGCTGCCGGGGCGGTCGAGCGGGTATCGGTCCAGATCAAGAATATCGCGCATGGGGTGGTCCTTGGAGTTTTGGCGTTTTCAAAAGCCTGCGCGCCGGGCGGAGATCTTACCACTATAAATTATCTTGGCGAGCATCAGGAATTCTTGCACTGTGCCGTCATGAAACTGCCGCCGCTCAACGCCCTGCGCGCCTTTGAATGCGCTGCCCGGACCGGAAGCTTTTCGGCTGCGGGCGCGGAGCTGGGGGTGAGTTCTGCCGCGGTGTCGATGCAGGTGAAGAACCTGGAGGACTGGCTGGGGCTGCAGCTGTTCACCCGCCGCGCCAACCGGGTGCGGCTGACCGACGCGGGGCGGGACTATTTTCAGAAGGCGGCGGGGGCGCTGGCGGAGATCGCCGGTTTCACCGAGGCGCTGACGGACCGCGGCACCCGGCGTCCGCTGGTGATCTCGGCCACGCCCGCGCTGGCGCAGCTTTGGCTGCCGGAGCGGCTGAAGACCTTTGCCGAGCTGCGGCCTGATGTGCCGCTGCGGCTGCGGATCGAGGACGACCGCATCGATCTGGAGGCTGAGGGCATCGACGCCCGCCTGACCTATGGCGGCGAGCATCCCGAGCACCGGACCCAAGCGCTGTTCACCGACCGCCTTGTGCCGGTTGGCGCCGATCCGCGAACTGATGTCAGCAGCGCGCCGCTGGTGGAGGTCGCCTGGGGCGAGACCATCGCCTCGGTGCCGGGCTGGCGGCGGTACTTTACGCAGCATGGAATTGCGCGGGAGGACGCGGCGGCGGCCATCGGCCAGTCGGTGCCCTCGGTGGTGGCGCTGGTGCAGGCGGGGCTGGGCATTGCGCTGCTGCCCGAACAGGTCGTGGGCAGGGAAATCCGCGCGGGCAGGCTGCACCGGCTGGACGGCCCGGCGCTGGAAATGCCGCGGCCCTATGTGCTGGTCACCGCCCATTACAAGTCGCGCTCGCGCCGCTTGCGGACCCTTGCGGAGGTGCTTGGGGTCCGTTAAGGCGCCGGTTCTGCCGCAAATGGCGGATCCGTTTTGAAAATTGCCGCGTAACAGTATATGAGGGTGGCCTGCCGCACCCTATATGGGCCGTATCACTGGGGGAAACGCCGATGAACATTCATAACCGCGACGCTGCCGAGGCGCCCGACCGCGAGGCTGCGGCCGCTGCGCTGGATGTGCTGCGGGCCTGGGCCGGCACCGTGACCGAAACCGAGATAGCCGAGCTGGACCCGGCGGTGGCGCGGCTGCTGCCGGGCCGTGAGGTCGGCAACTACCCGGAGCTGTCGCGGCAGTACCCCGCGGATTTCAAATCGGACGAGGCCTACCGGGCGACGCTGCCCGACCTGCAGAACGGGCCGACCAGCCTGATCCGCGGTGCCAAGGAGCAGATCCAGCACGTGGGGATCTCCAACTTCCGCCTGCCGATCCGCTTCCACACCCGCGATGATGGCGACCTGACGCTGGAAACCAGCGTCACCGGCACCGTCAGCCTGGATGCGGGAAAGAAGGGCATCAACATGTCCCGGATCATGCGCACCTTCTACAAACACGCGGAGCGGACCTTCAGCTTTGAAGTGATGGCCTCGGCTCTGGACGACTACCTGAGCGATCTGGACAGCCCGGACGCGCGCATCCAGATGCGGTTTTCCTTCCCGGCGCGGGTGCAGAGCCTGCGTTCGGGACTGAGCGGCTATCAGTATTACGACTTCGCGCTTGAGCTGGTGGACCACGACGGGGTGCGCGAGAAGATCATGCACCTGGATTATGTCTATTCCTCGACCTGCCCGTGCTCGCTGGAGCTGTCCGAACATGCGCGTCAGGCCCGCGGCCAGCTGGCGACGCCGCATTCGCAGCGCTCTGTCGCGCGGATCTCGGTGCAGTCGGTGCCTGGCAGCCAGTGTTTGTGGTTCGAGGATCTGATCGAGCTGTGCCGCAAGGCGGTGCCGACCGAGACCCAGGTGATGGTCAAGCGCGAGGACGAGCAGGCCTTTGCCGAGCTTAATGCCGCCAACCCGATTTTTGTCGAGGATGCGGCGCGGCTGTTCTGCGAGGCCTTGCAGGGCGACGCGCGGATCGGTGATTTCCGCGTCATTGCCAGCCATCAGGAAAGCCTGCACAGCCATGACGCGGTCAGTGTGCTCACCCAGGGGCCGCTGTTCAAGGCGATGAGCCTGGATCCGAAACTGTTCTCGACCCTGATCCACCAGGGCTGAGGCCGGGCAGGCTGCCTGCTTTTAAGGCAGGTTTCCGCCTGAGGACGGACAGTCCCGCGGCAATTTCTGCATTGCCGCATTTTTTACGCCGCAACGCAGAAGTTCATGTTAGCGTCAATCCGAATCCCCCTGGCCGTCCTGCCGGGGGCGAGGGGAGCTTGTGCGCAGGTGCCTGCAACTGACGGCCCGTTTTCCGCTGCATCCGGCCCGGAGCGCATCCGGCGCCCGCTTCCTGTTTTCTTTGCCCGGATACCGGTGGGCCGGCCCGGGGCAAGTGCAGTGCAGGACTTTAGGAGTAACAAATGACGAGCTTTCACAAGATTCCCGGACTGACGGTCATGACGCATGAGTGGGCAGGGTATGCAGCCGGGCTGCAGATGAAGCTGTGGCGCCAGGCGGCAGAGGCTGCGCTGCGGGCGCCGCTGGAGCAGATGCGGCTGGCGCAGTCGGTGATGGAGGCCCAGCGGCGGCTGCTGCGGGCGGGCGCTCCGGCAGCGGCCGGGGAGGCTGCTCCTGAAGCGGATGCCGCGTCGGCCGCACCGGCCGCGCAGGATGAAAGCCCGACAGAGGCCAAGCCCGGGAAATCCGCACCGCGCAAGGCTGCGGCCCGCAAATCCGCCCCGCGCAAGTCTGCCGCCCGCAAGGCGCCCGCACGGAAACGGGTGCCGCCCAAGGCCGGGCCGGCGGTAGCCAAGCCGGAGGCGGCCGGGCCGGCAGTCGACAAGGCCGGGACGGCCAAACAGGACGCAGCGAGGACCGAACCCGTGAAGGCGCCCGCAAAGGCGGCGGCGCCTGCGCAGGCGCCCGCGGCTGCCAAGCCGGCGGACCGGACCCCAACAACTGCCGGGGAGAAGGCGGAGACCAAGCCTGCGGAATTCCGCAGCGTCTCCGCCCGCCGCAGCGAAACCGCACCGGGCGCGGCGGCAACGGCCCCTGCGGCGGCGGTCAAGCCGGACGCGGCCGGGACCCCGGCGCCTGCACCCGTGGCTGCGGCCGGGGACGAGGAAGCGCAGGCCGCTTCCTCCAGGCGCCCGCGCCAGCCGTCTACGCCGCCGCAGATGCCCGCGCGCAACGCTGCCGGCACCGGCAGCAGCAGCGAGTAAATCCGCAGTCTTGACACTTGCGGCGCAGGGGGCCAACGCTGCGCCGCATGTTGGATCTCCGTCCGGTTGGATATGTCATCGGCCTTTTGGTCGTCATTCTGGGAGCCATGATGGTGTTCCCGCTGCTGGTCGACCTGCTGGACGGCCGCGGGGAATGGCATGTTTTCCTGGAAAGCGCGGTGTTCACCATCCTGGTGGGCGGGCTTCTGGCGCTGAGTTGCGCCAATGGCGTCAAGGAGGGGCTGAGCATCCGCCAGACCTTCCTTTTGACCACGCTGGTGTGGGTGGCCCTGCCGCTGTTCGGGGCGATCCCGCTGATGCTGGGCGCCACGGAGCTGCGCTTTGTGGATGCGTTCTTTGAGGCGATGTCGGGGCTGACCACGACCGGGTCCACGGTGATTTCCGGCCTGGATAACCTGCCGCGCGGTCTGCTGTTGTGGCGCGGCATCCTGCAATGGCTGGGCGGCATCGGCATCATCGTCGTGGCGATGGTGTTCCTGCCGGAGCTGCGGGTCGGCGGCATGCAGATCTTCCGCTCGGAAGCCTTTGACACAATGGGCAAAATTCTGCCCCGCGCGCAGGCGATCGCCAAGCAGATCGCTCTGATCTACGTGTCTCTGACGATGATCTGCGCACTGGTCTATATGGTGCTGGGGATGGGGGCGTTCGACGCGCTGGTGCATGCGTTGACCACCATGTCCACCGGCGGCTTTTCCAACTACGATGCGTCCTTCGCGACCTTTTCGGGACCCACGGAATATGCCGCATCGATTTTCATGATCGCGGCGGCCCTGCCGTTTGTGCGCTATGTTCAGCTTGTGAACGGCCATGGCACCCCGTTGCTGCGGGATAGCCAGATCCGGGTCTTCATGATCACGATCGCGGTTCTGGTAGCGGTGACCACCGGTGTGCTGACCACCGTGTTCCCGCACCACCCCGAACAGGCCTTCCGCGAGGCGCTTTTCAACATCACCTCGATCATTTCCGGCACTGGCTATGCCAGTGTCGATTACATGCAGTGGGGCAGCTTCCTGATCATGGTGTTTTTCTTCATCGGGCTGATCGGCGGCTGCGCGGGCTCCACCGCCTGTTCGGTGAAAATCTTCCGCTACCAGCTGCTGTTTGCCTCAATCAAGGTGCAGATCCAGCGCATCCGCTCGCCGCACGGGGTGTTCCTGACGCGCTACGAGGGCCGCCGGGTGGATGCCGACGTGCTGAGTTCGGTGATCTCCTTCTTCATGTTTTTCGTGGTGACGCTCGGCATTGTTGCCTGGATGCTGGCGCTGACCGGGCTGGATTTCGTGACCTCGGTGTCCGGTGCGGCGACGGCGGTGGCCAATATCGGGCCGGGACTTGGTCCGGTCATCGGGCCGGCGGGCAATTTCTCGACCCTCAACGATCCGGCCAAATGGATCCTGAGCGCCGCCATGCTGATCGGGCGGCTGGAGCTGATGGCGGTTTATGCGATCCTGACGGTGCGGTTCTGGCGCGCCTGACGCAGATGAGGGCAAAATCCCAGCCGCGCGGCGGCGCAGGATTGGCAGATGTTGCGCAGGCGGCGGCTTGTGGCGCTTTGCCGCGCTGAAACCGCCGGCCGGGCCGCAGCTTCCTTGCCCGCCGGGGGCAGCGCGCTCTTGCCCTTGCGGGGCCGCTCGCATATGAGGCACGGGACCGCAACCCGCAAGCGCAGGGAGACCCGTTCCATATGCCCGTACTTGTGATGAAATTCGGCGGCACGTCTGTCGCCAACCTGGACCGCATCCGCCGTGCCGCCAAACGCGTCGGCGTTGAGGTGGCCAAGGGCTATGACGTGATCGTCATCGTCTCTGCCATGTCCGGCAAGACCAACGAACTGGTGGGCTGGGTCGGCGAGACCTCGCCGCTGTATGACGCGCGCGAATACGATGCCGTCGTGTCCTCCGGGGAGAACGTGACCGCCGGGCTGATGGCGCTGACGCTGCAGGAGATGGATATTCCGGCCCGCAGCTGGCAGGGCTGGCAGGTGCCGCTCAAGACCACCTCGGCGCACAGCCAGGCCCGCATCGAGGAAATCCCGCCGGAGAACATCAACGCCAAGTTCGCGGAGGGCATGAAGGTGGCGGTTGTGGCCGGCTTCCAGGGGATCAGCCCCGAGGGCCGTATCACCACCCTGGGCCGGGGCGGTTCCGACACCACCGCGGTGGCTTTTGCCGCCGCCTTTGATGCCGAGCGCTGTGATATCTACACCGATGTGGACGGCGTCTACACCACCGACCCGCGGATCTGCGGCAAGGCGCGCAAGCTGGACAAGATTGCGTTCGAGGAAATGCTGGAGCTGGCCTCGCTGGGGGCCAAGGTGCTGCAAACCCGCTCGGTTGAACTGGCAATGCGCTATAAGGTGAAACTGCGTGTGCTGTCGAGTTTTGAGGAACAGTCCGACGAGGCCGGAACCCTGGTCTGCGACGAGGAGGAAATCATGGAATCCAATGTTGTAAACGGCGTTGCCTACTCCCGCGACGAGGCCAAGCTGACTGTGCAGTCGGTGGCCGACCGTCCGGGCATCGCGGCGACGATCTTCACCACCCTCAGCGACGCGGGCGTGAACGTCGATATGATCGTGCAGGACGTCTCGGAAGACGGCCGCACCGACATGACCTTCTCCTGCCCGACCGATCAGGTGGCCCGCGCCGAGAAAGCGCTGCTGGCGATCAAGGAGCAGGGCGAGCTGAACTATGCCGAACTGCTGGCCGACAAGGATGTGGCCAAAGTGTCGGTGGTGGGCATCGGCATGCGCTCGCAGTCCGGCGTGGCGGCCAAGATGTTCAAGGTGCTGTCGGGCGAAGGCATCAACATCAAGGTGATCACCACCTCCGAGATCAAGATTTCGGTGCTGATCGACCGCAAGTACATGGAGCTGGCCGTGCAGGCGCTGCATGATGCGTTCGAGCTGGAAAAAGCCCGCTAAACATCCGGCGGAGAACAGTTTTTCAAATCCTTCAAGGGCGCCGTTCCGGCGCCTTTGTCATGTGTGCCCGGCGCCTGGCATCGTTCTGCCGGCGGCTGCGGCGGGATGCCCTGATTGCAGGCAATGCTGCAAAAACACTTGGACTTTTTCCGCCGGGGTGGGACAAGTGGGTGGAGGAGAGAGCACTGGCGTACTACTCTGGGCGGTGTCCGTTCCCGGAGGGCAATCAGGGCGGCGGTGTACAGGGAAGAAACCTCGGGAGAGGGTGAGAATGGCCGATACCACGGAATCCGAAAGCAGGAAGCTTCTGGTTCGCTTACGCGAGGCAATGGCGGGCGATGATGCCGGCCAGGCGCGGCTCGACAAGATCACCCATCTGATCGCTGACAGCATGGGGACCGAGGTGTGTTCGGTCTATCTGTTCCGCGATGATGAGACCCTGGAGCTGTGCGCGACCCAGGGCCTGCATACCGAATCGGTGCACCAGACCCGGATGCGCATCGGCGAGGGCCTGGTGGGCCGGGTGGCCAAGTACGGCAAGGTGGTGAACACCCCGGATGCCCCCAATGCCAAGGGGTTCCGCTATATGCCGGAAACGGGGGAGGAGCGGTTCTCCTCCTTCCTTGGGGTGCCGATCCAGCGCCTGGGCGAGATGCTGGGCGTGCTGGTGGTGCAGTCGAAGGAGGCGCGCGAGTTTTCCGCCGACGCGGTCTATGCTCTGGAAGTGGTGGCGATGGTGATCGCCGAGATGACGGAGCTGGGCGCCTTTGTCGGCGAGGGCGCGGCGCTGTCGCCGCTGCACCAGCAGGCGGTGCTGATCCATGGCATCTCGGCCCAGGAAGGCGCGGCGGAAGGCCACGTCTGGCTGCATGAGCCGCGGGTGATCGTCACCAACCCGATCGCTGATGATCCGCAGCGCGAGCTGGAGCGGCTGAACGATGCAGTCGAGGAACTTCGGGTGGGCGTTGACAAGATGCTCGAGGTGTCCCGCAACGGTGACAAGGAGCAGCTGCAGGTTCTGGAAGCTTACCGGATGTTTGCCAATTCCAAGGGCTGGATGCGGCGCATGGAGGAGGACATCGCCCGCGGTCTGAGCGCCGAGGCTGCGGTGGAGAAGGAGCAATCCCAAGCCCGCACCCGGATGAGCCAGGTGCAGGACGCCTATCTGCGCGAACGGCTCAGCGATCTGGACGACCTGTCGAACCGGCTGCTGCGGATCCTGACCGGGCAGGGTGCCAATACCGGGGCGGAGCTGCCGGACAACCCGATTCTGATTGCCCGCAACATCGGCCCCGGCGACCTGCTGGAATACGGCCGCAGCTTGCGCGGGATCGTGCTGGAAGAGGGGTCGGTGGGTTCGCATGCCGCGATTGTTGCGCGGGCGCTGGCGATCCCGCTGGTGGTCAATGCCAAGCGGATCACCACCGAGGCGCTGAACGGCGACCACATCATGGTGGACGGCGACCAGGGCGTGGTGCATCTGCGCCCGGATGACACGGTTGTCGGCGCCTTCCGCGACAAGATCGCGATGCATACCAAGGCGCAGGAGCGCTATGCCTCGATCCGGGACAAACCCGCCGTCACCACGGATGGCCAGCGCGTCAACATGGTGATGAATGCCGGCCTTATGGCGGACCTGCCGTCGCTGGACGGTTCCGGCGCCGAAGGGGTGGGCCTGTTCCGCACCGAGCTGCAATTCCTGGTGCGCAACCAGATGCCGAAGCGGTCGGAACTGGTGGCGCTCTACAAGCGGGTGCTGGATGCGGCCCACGGCAAGCCAGTGGTGTTCCGCACGCTGGATATCGGGTCTGACAAGGTTCTGCCCTACATGAAGCCCACCGATGAGCCGAACCCGGCGCTGGGCTGGCGGGCGATCCGGGTCGGGCTGGACAAGCCGGGGGTGATGCGGATGCAGTTGCAGGCGCTGCTGCGCGCGGCCGAAGGGCGGCCGCTGTCGATCATGTTCCCCTTTGTCGCCCAGTTCGAGGAATACCGTTCCGCCAAGGCGGAGGTGGACAAGACCATTGAGCGCGAGCGCATTCTGGGTCACGTGCTGCCGGCCGAGCTGAAGGTCGGCGCGATGCTGGAAACGCCGTCGCTGGCCTATGCGCCGCAGAAGTTCTTTGAAGAGGTGGCGTTTATCTCCATCGGCGGCAATGACCTGAAGCAGTTCTTCTTTGCCGCTGACCGCGAGAACGAGCGGGTGCGCCGCCGGTATGACACGCTGAACGTCAGCTTCCTGAGCTTCATCGAGCGGATCGTCGAGCGCTGTGCGATCTCCGGCACGCCGCTGAGCTTCTGCGGCGAGGACGCCGGGCGTCCGGTCGAGGCTGTGTGCCTCGCGGCGATGGGCATCCGCACGCTGTCGATGCGCCCGGCCTCGATCGGTCCGGTGAAATCGCTGCTGATGCGTGTGGACTTGGGTGAACTTCGCAAGATCATCTCGGATGCCCGCCACCGCGGCGATCAAGCGGTGCGGCCGGCGGTGATGGAATACCTGCGGGGCCTGTAATCCCCGTGTGCCGGGGCGGCAAGGCCTGATGCCCGGCGCGGAGCGTTGCCCGGGTTCCGTCAAAGACAGATATTCTGCCCTGGCGGTGCCGGGGCAGGGCTGGCAGGTTTGGCTGACGTAATTACTTCAAGCTTAAAACTTTAGGCTTGAAGTTTTCCTGCTCCTGCTTATCCTGCTCCTCAGGGACATGCTCTGAGCGGGAAGGGATGATCATGAAAGTCGTCTGTCTGGGAGGAGGGCCTGCCGGCCTCTACTTTGCCATCTCGATGAAGCTGCGGCAGCCGGAGGCGGAGGTCACGGTGATCGAGCGCAACAAGGCTGACGATACCTTTGGCTGGGGCGTGGTGCTGTCGGATGACGCGCTGGAAAACCTGAGCGCCAACGACCTGAAGAGCGCGGAGGCGATCCGGGAAAACTTTGCCTACTGGGATGATATTGCCGTTGTGCATGGCGGCACGCGCACGGTGTCGGGCGGGCACGGGTTTGCCGGGATCGGGCGCAAGAAGATGCTGTTGCTGCTGCAGGACCGGGCAAGGGAACTGGGGGTGGACTTGCAGTTCGAAACCGTTGCCAAGCCCGCGTCGGAGTATCAGAAAGAATACGATCTGGTGGTCGGCTGCGATGGGCTGAATTCCAGTGTCCGCAATGAGTTCGCGGAGCATTTTAAACCGGAAATCGACGTTCGGCCCTGCAAGTTCATCTGGCTGGGCACCCATCAGAAATTCGACGATGCCTTCACCTTCATTTTTGAAAAGACTCAGCACGGCTGGATGTGGATCCACGCCTACCAGTTCGATGCCGACACCGCGACGGTGATCGTCGAATGCTCGGCCGAGACCTGGGAGAACTGGGGCTTCGAGAGCATGAGCAAGGAGGCGATCATCCGTACCTGCGAGGAGATCTTCGCCGATCATCTGGACGGGCACGCGCTGATGTCGAACGCGGCGCACCTGCGCGGGGCGGCGGTGTGGATCAATTTCCCGCGGGTGCTCTGCGAGAAGTGGCACCATGAGAATGTGGTGCTGCTGGGCGATGCCTCGGCCACGGCGCATTTTTCCATCGGGTCGGGGTCGCGATTGGCGTTTGACAGCGCCATCGCGCTGGCGGAGCTGGTCAGCACCGAGCCGACGCTGGAGCGCGCCTTTGAACGCTATCAGGAGGAGCGGCGGCTGGATGTGCTGCGGCTGCAATCGGCGGCGCGCAACTCACTGGAGTGGTTCGAGGAGGTCGAGCGCTACCTGGATATGGATCCGGTGCAGTTCAATTATTCGCTGCTGACCCGCTCGCAGCGGATTTCCCACGAAAACCTGCGCCTGCGGGACGCGGAATGGCTGCAAAGCGCCGAGAAGTGGTTCCAGGGCAAGGCTGGCGCACCTGCAGATGCGCCGGTGCGGCCGCCGATGTTCGCGCCGTTTAAGCTGCGCGGGATGGAGCTGAAGAACCGCGTGGTGGTTTCGCCCATGGCGCAGTACAAGGCGGTGGAGGGCTGCCCGACCAACTGGCACCTGATCCACTACGGTGAACGGGCCAAGGGCGGGGCCGGGCTGGTCTATACCGAGATGACCTGTGTCAGCGCTGAGGGGCGGATCTCGCTGGGCTGTCCGGGCCTTTATGCGCCGGAGCATGAGGCGGCTTGGACGCGGCTGACGGATTTCGTTCATACTGAGACCAGTGCCAAGATCTGCTGCCAAATCGGCCATTCGGGCCGCAAGGGATCGACCCAGCTGGGCTGGGAAGTGATGGACGCGCCACTGGCGGAGGGGAACTGGGAGACGGTCTCGGCCTCTGCCATCCCGTGGTCGGATAACAACCCGGCGCCGCGGGAGATCACGCGGGGCGAAATGGACCAAATTCGCGACGAATTTGTTGCGTCGGCGCAGATGGCGGGGCGCGCCGGGTTTGACATGATCGAACTTCATGCCGCGCATGGCTATCTGATTTCGTCCTTTATATCACCAAAATCGAACATTCGCACCGATGAGTACGGCGGCAGCCTGGAGAACCGGCTGCGCTATCCGCTGGAGGTGTTCCGGGCCATGCGGGCGGTCTGGCCCGAGGGTAAACCGATGTCGGTGCGGATCTCTGCCAACGACTGGGTCGGCGGCGAAGGCGTGACACCGGAGGAGGCGGTGGAAATCGCCAAGGCCTTCACCGCTGCCGGAGCGGATATCATAGACGTGTCCGCCGGGCAGACCTCGACGGACGCGCAGCCGGTTTACGGCCGCATGTTCCAGACGCCGTTTTCCGACCGCATCCGCAACGAGGCGGGGATTGCCACAATGGCGGTGGGCAACATCTACGAGGCGGACCATGCCAATTCGATCCTGATGGCCGGGCGCGCGGACCTGGTTTGCATCGGGCGGCCGCATCTGGCGGATCCTTACTGGACCCTGCATGAGGCCGCGCGCATCGGCGACCGCCACTGCGACTGGCTGCTGCCCTATCATGCGGGCCGCGATCAGCTATGGCGGCTGGCGGACCGAGAAGCGGAGGTGATCCGGGCATGACACGGCGCGTTCTTGTTACCGGCGGCGGCACTGGCATCGGCAAGGCCATTGCGCATGCCTTTGCTGCGGAAGGCTGCCGCGTCACCATCGCCGGGCGGCGCCGGGCACCGCTGGAAGCGGCGGCGGAGGGGCTGGACCTGGAAATCAGGGAAGCGGATGTCGCCGACGAGGTTCAGGTGCAGGCGCTGTTTGATGCGCCGTATGATGTGGTGATTGCCAATGCCGGAACCGGTGTCGCGGCCCGTATAGAGGACGTTGAACTGGCGGATTGGCAGCGGACCCTGACGGTCAATATGACGGGGACGTTTCTGACTTTCCGGGCCGCCTTGCGGGCGGGCATGGGGACGGGCGGGCGGCTGATCGCTATCGCCTCGACCGCGTCCTTGCAGGGCGGGGCGCAGATCCCGGCCTATGCGGCCTCCAAACACGGGGTGCTGGGACTGGTGCGGTCGGTGGCGCAGGGCGTCGCCAAGCGGGGCATCACCTGTAATGCGATCTGCCCCGGGTTCGTGGACACGGAGATGGCGGAAAGCGCGATCACTGGGCTGATGGCGCGGCATGACATACCGCGGGAAAAAGCGCTGAAGATGGTGGTCGGCGGCAATCCGATGCAGCGGCTGATTGCCCCGGAGGAAGTGGCGGCCACGGCGGTGTTCCTGGCATCCGGGGGCGCGGCCTCGGTCAATGGGCACGCAATGAGCGTGTCGGGAGGGGAAATTTGAGCACGACATCGAAGGACCGGCTGCGGCTGTGGCTGAAGGTGCTGAAGGCCACCAAGGCGGTGGAGAGCGAAGTGCGCGAGAACCTGCGGCGGGATTTCGCGACCACGCTGCCGCGGTTTGACGTGATGGCAGCGCTCATGCGGCACGAAAAAGGATTGAAGATGAGCGAGTTGTCGGGGGTTCTGAAAGTCTCCAACGGCAATGTGACCGGCATTGTAGAGCGGCTGGTCGAGGACGGCCACGTTCTGCGCGAGAAGGTCGAGGGCGACCGGCGCGCCAATCTGGTGAAGCTGACAGCGGCGGGCAGGACTGAATTCGCCCGCCAGGCAGAGGCGCATGAAGCCTGGATCGACGCGGCCTTTGACGGGCTCACGGCGGATGAGGCACAGGGGATCGCTGAAAGCCTGGGCGCCGTGGCGCGGCGGCTGGAAGAGAGAGGCAAGGCATGATGGAAAACAAGGAAACGAAGCACTTCCTGTGCCGGATCGAGGATGGCGTCGCCACCGTCTCGTTGAACCGGCCGGAGCGCAAGAACCCGCTGACGTTCGACAGCTATGCAGAGCTGCGCGACTGGTTCCGCGATCTGCATTATGACGACACGGTGAAGGCGGTGGTCTTTGCCTCCAACGGCGGCAACTTCTGCTCGGGCGGCGATGTGCATGACATCATCGGACCGCTGACGAAGATGAGCATGAAGGAGCTCTTGGCCTTTACCCGGATGACCGGCGATCTGGTCAAGGCGATCGTGAACTGCGGCAAGCCGGTGATTGCGGCGATTGACGGCATCTGCGTGGGCGCAGGCGCGATCATCGCCATGGCGTCGGATATCCGCATTGCCACGCCCGAGGCCAAGACGGCGTTCCTGTTCACCCGAGTGGGGCTGGCGGGCTGCGACATGGGGGCCTGCGCAATCCTGCCGCGCATCATCGGCCAGGGCCGGGCGGCGGAGCTGTTGTACACCGGCCGCTCGATGAGCGCCGAGGAGGGTCATGCCTGGGGGTTCCACAACAAACTGGTGGCGGCGGATGAGCTGGAGGCCGAGGCACAGAGCTGGGCCGAGCGGATCGCGGCCGGCCCCAACTTTGGCCATATGATGACCAAGACGATGCTGGCGCAGGAATGGTCGATGTCGATCGAGCAGGCGATTGAGGCCGAGGCGCAGGCGCAGGCGATCTGCATGCAGACAGCCGATTTCGAGCGCGCCTATCATGCCTTTGTGAACAAGGAAAAGCCGCTGTTTGAAGGCGACTGAGCCGCGGCACCGCCGGAACGCGCGCCGGAGGAGGGCGCGGGTGCCTCCGGCGGGAGTATTTGGGGAAAGATGAAACGGGCGCGCAGCCTGTTCACCGGGAGGAGACGCGGATGGCGGACAAGAGCTTTCTAACCTGGCCGTTCTTTGAAGACCGGCACCGTGCCTTGGCGGCGGAGCTGGACGATTGGGCCGGGGCGTATCTGGCGGGGATCGATCATTCCGACACGGATGCGGCCTGCCGCTCGCTGGTGGCGGCGCTGGGCGCGGCGGGTTGGACCCGGCACAGCGGGGCAGAAGCCGGCGAGCAGCTGGATGTGCGCACGCTGTGCCTGATCCGCGAGACGCTGGCGCGCCATGACGGGCTGGCCGATTTTGCCTTTGCCATGCAGGGGCTGGGCACCGGCGCAATTTCACTGTTCGGCACGCCGGAGCAGCAGACGGAATGGTTGCCGCTGACCAGGGCGGGCAAGGCAATCTCGGCCTTCGCGCTGACGGAGCCGCAGTCGGGGTCGGATGTGGCCAATTCGACCATGACCGCCACGCTGGACGGCGAGTCTTACGTGCTGAACGGCGAGAAGACCTGGATTTCCAACGGCGGAATTGCAGATGTCTACACGCTCTTTGCCCGCACGGGTGAAGCGCCGGGCGCCAGGGGGTTGAGCACCTTTGTGGTGCCTGCGGGCCTGCCGGGGTTCGAGGTGGTCGAGCGTCAGCAGGTGATCGCGCCGCATCCCTTGGCGACCTTGCGCTTTACCGACTGCCGCATTCCGAAATCCGCCCTGCTGGGCCAGCCTGGCGCGGGCTTCAAGATCGCCATGTCGGTGCTTGATGTGTTCCGCTCCACCGTGGCGGCGGCGGCACTGGGCTTTGCCCGCCGCGCGCTGGATGAAGCGCTGGAGCGGGTCACCACCCGGCAGGTGCAGGGTGCGCCCCTGTTCGACTTGCAGATGGTGCAGGGCCATATTGCGGAAATGGCGCTGGATGTGGACGCCTCGGCGCTGCTGGTCTACCGCGCCGCCTGGGCCAAGGACACCGGCGCTGCGCGGGTGACGCGCGAGGCGGCGATGGCCAAGCTGTTTTCCACCGATCAGGCGCAGCAGGTCATCGACAAGGCTGTGCAGCTGCATGGCGGCGACGGGGTGCGCTCGGGCCAGAAGGTGGAGGAGCTCTACCGCGATATCCGTGCGCTGCGCATTTACGAGGGTGCATCAGACGTGCAGCGGGTGGTGATCGCGCGCCAAGCGCTGGCCGCCTTTCAGGGAGGGAATTAAGATGCTGGGACCGACAGCGCATGCGGATACGTTCACCCGCGACAACCTGCCGCCGGCGGAGCAATGGCCGGAGTTCCTGCTCGAGGGGTTCGACTATCCCGAATACCTGAATGCTGCGGTCGAGCTGACCGATGCGATGGTGGAAAAAGGCTTTGGCGATCGCACCGCGCTGATCGGCAATGGCCGCTACCGCACCTACAAGGAACTGGCCGACTGGACCAACCGGCTGGCGCATGTGCTGACCGAGGATCTGGGCGTGAAGCCCGGCAACCGGGTGCTGATCCGCTCGGCCAACAACCCGGCGATGGTGGCCTGCTGGCTGGCCGCGACCAAGGCGGGTGCGGTGGTGGTCAACACCATGCCGATGCTGCGCCGGGGCGAGCTGGCCAAGATCGTCGACAAGGCGGAAATCTCCCACGCGCTGTGCGACACCCGGCTGAAGGATGAACTGGTGGCCTGCGCCAAGGACTCGAAGTTCCTGAACACGGTTGTGGGCTTTGACGGCACCTCCAACCACGATGCGGAGCTGGACAGGCTGGCGCTGGAAAAACCGGTGACCTATGAGGCGGTGAAGACTGGCCGGGACGATGTGGCGCTGCTGGGGTTCACTTCCGGCACCACCGGTTCCCCCAAGGCGACGATGCATTTCCACCGCGACCTGCTTATCATCGCCGACGGTTATGCGCGTGAGGTGCTTGACGTGCAGCCGGAGGACGTGTTTGTCGGCTCGCCGCCCCTGGCCTTCACCTTCGGCCTCGGCGGGCTAGCGGTTTTTCCGTTGCGGTTCGGCGCGGCGGCCACGCTGCTGGAAAGCGCCACACCGCCGAACCTGATCGAGATCATCGAGAAATACAAGGCAACCGTCTGTTTCACCGCGCCGACCGCCTACCGGGTGATGTTGCGCGCGATGGAGGAGGGGGCGGATCTGTCCTCGCTCAGGGCGGCGGTATCGGCCGGGGAGACATTGCCCGCGCCGGTGTACCAGGAGTGGATCGAAAAGACCGGCAAGCCGATGCTGGACGGCATCGGTGCGACGGAGATGCTGCATATCTTCATCACCAACCGCTTCAGCGACCACCGGCCCGCCTGCACCGGCAAGCCGGTGGGGGGCTACGAGGTGAAGGTTCTGGACGCTGAAGGCGGCGAGGCGCCGCGCGGTGAGGTCGGGCGCCTGGCGGTGAAGGGTCCGACCGGCTGCCGCTACCTGTCGGACGCTCGGCAGGGGGATTACGTCAAGGACGGCTGGAACATCACCGGCGACAGCTTCATCCAGGACGCGGACGGCTATCTGCATTTTGCTGCCCGCAACGACGACATGATCGTCTCGGCCGGCTACAACATTGCCGGGCCGGAGGTGGAGGCGGCGCTGCTGGCGCATGAGGCGGTGGCGGAATGCGCCGTGGTGGGCGCCCCGGACGAGGCCCGCGGCGAGATCGTGCAGGCGCATGTGGTGCTGGCCGGAAGCTACGAGCCGTCGGCGGCGCTGGTCAAGCTGTTGCAGGACCATGTGAAAGGGGTGATCGCCCCCTACAAATACCCGCGTTCCGTGGTGTTTGCACAAGCGCTGCCGAAGACAGAGACAGGCAAGATCCAGCGGTTCCGGCTGAAAGGGTAAAGGAGCCGGCCGCAGCTGGCCGGAACAATCAGCCGGCGGCGCTTTCTCCGGGCAGAACGAGCAGTCCGGAGGCCCCGCTGGATGGGCCTGTGGGGTAGCGCCAGGCATCTGGTGTCGGGCAGTGTTTCAGCTGGGAAACATGGAGGCGAGTACCGGAATCGAACCGGTGTACACGGATTTGCAATCCGCTGCGTCACCACTCCGCCAACTCGCCATCCGTGGTGTAAGGCGTGATTAATCACATGCCCGGTGCCGGCGCAAGAGGCCAAATGCTTTTGCCTGGGTTAATTTTCGTTTTTCGCCTTGGGCAAAATTAATGCTACCCGGCGGCGTCCTGATCAAGGCTTGCCGCGCGGATGGCCGCGGCGATGAGTGCCGGGGCGCCGGGCAGGGCGCCGGCGACCGGCAGCACAATGCCGCTGAAGCAGGCGGCCTCCAATGCTTCCGGCAGGTCCTGTTTCACATGGTCGCCGGCCTGGGCGAAAAAGGGCAGGCAGACCGACTGTGCGGGCAGTGAGGCGGCGGCGGTTTTGATCCGCGGGTCTTGTTCGACGTAGCCCAGCGACAAAGTGCAGCCCGGCAAAAGCGGTCTGAGCCTGGCGGCGAAGTCCTCCGCTGCCTCGGCGGCCCGCGGGCCGCGGGCGGAACCGTGGGCCGCCAGCATCAGATTGAGGGCGCCCAACGTCCAGCCCCGGTCTGCCGCCGCCCGGCGCACGGCGTTTGCGGCAACTTCCGGCAGTCCGCTGGCCAGGCCGAACGGGGTGGCCAACCGGCAGTGCCGGCCTTGAAGGCGGGCGGGCAGCACCGTGCCGGTGAAATAGCCGCGCGACATGAAAAACGGATAGACCACCGCGCCGTCCTCCATCATCGCCTCCAGGCGGCCGGCGGCTGCGAGGGTGGCGGAGCGGACGTCCCAGCCGGGAAGAAATGCAGCAACGGCTGCCGCCGTCGCAGCCAGATCCGCCTCTGCCGGGGCAGGGGCCGAGGGCTGGCCGTGGGCGGTGATGACAACGGTTTGAGGGTTTCGGGTCACGGCGGTTTCTTCCGGTGTTCTGAGCAGGCGGCGGGGCGGAGGGATTGCGCTGTTATTTGGGGGGCTTGGCGGGGCTTTCGCAAGGGGCGCGCTGAATTTTCCGCCGCTGCAAAGGCAAACGAAAACAAGGTGGTTGACCTTCCCCGGCGCTTCACCTAAATCAGCAAATGTCCTGAGCGGGTATGGTGAAATGGTATCATAAGAGCCTTCCAAGCTTAAGGTGCGGGTTCGATTCCCGCTACCCGCTCCAGACCTTCCCAGCACGCTTGAGTGATACCCTGTGACGCAGTGCGCGGCTGTTTTCAGGCGCTTTTTGAAACTGCTCAGCGCTTGACGCGCCGGACCTGCGGGGCCATGAACCTTGGCAAATGCGCGGGGTTTCAAGTCCCGCCAGACCAATGTGCAGAAGGATCCGGAATGGCGCGGAGACAAGCGGCCCCGAATGCGGAGCAAGAGCGGGAGAAATCCCGGAAGATTGGCGTGCTGTCAGCGCTTTGGCCGTTCATGCAGCCTTACCGCCTGCTCATGCTGGCTGCCACCTGTGCGCTGGTGCTGACGGCGGGTCTGTCGCTGACGCTGCCCTTGGCAGTGCGCCGGGTGGTGGACAATTTCCGGGTCTCTGATTCCGAACTCTTGAACCTCTATTTCAGCGGTGCGCTGGTGATTGCCGCTTTGCTGGCGGTGGGCACCGGCGTGCGCTATGCGCTGGTGACGCGGCTGGGCGAGCGGGTGGTGGCCGATATCCGCAAGGCGGTGTTCGACCGGGTGATCGGCATGAGCCCGGAGTTTTACGAGCGCATCATGACCGGCGAGGTGCTGAGCCGGATCACCACCGACACCACGCTGATCCAGTCGGTACTGGGCTCTTCGGTGTCGATTGCGCTGCGCAACCTGCTGATTTTCCTGGGCGGCATGGTGCTGATGCTGCTGACCTCGGCGAAGCTGACGATGATGGTGCTGCTGATCGTGCCTGCGGTCATTGTGCCGATCCTGGTGCTGGGCCGCCGCCTGCGCGCCATCAGCAAGGAGAACCAGGACTGGATCGCCGCTTCTTCCGGCAACGCGGGCGAGGCGCTGGGGGCGGTGCAGACCGTGCAGGCTTTCACCCATGAAGCCGCCAGCCGGCTGAAGTTTTCCGAGCTGACGGAAACCTCCTATGACGTGTCCCGCCGCCGCATTCAGACCAGGGCCTACATGACGGTGATCGTCATCTTCCTGGTGTTTTCGGGCATCGTGGGCGTGTTGTGGATGGGTGCCAATGATGTGCGCGCGGGCGTCATGACCGAAGGCACGCTGATTCAGTTCGTGATCTATGCGGTGCTGGTGGCGGGATCGGTCGCGGCGCTGTCGGAAATCTGGAGCGAGCTGCAGCGGGCCGCCGGGGCCACCGAGCGGCTGGTGGAGCTGCTGAACGCCAAGGATACAGTGCTGGATCCGGTTGCCGCGCAGGTTCTGCCGACGCCGGTCAAGGGCGAGATTGCGTTTGAAAATGTCTCCTTCCGCTACCCCGCGCGTCCGGATGTCTCGGCGCTGGATGATGTATCGCTGACGGTGAAACCGGGGGAAACCGTGGCCTTTGTCGGCCCCTCCGGCGCGGGCAAGACCACTATCATCCAGATGCTGCAGCGGTTCTATGACCCCAGTCAAGGCGAGGTGAAGCTGGACGGCGTGGCGCTGACCCGGCTGCAGCGCGATGAGTTCCGCCGCCATATCGCGCTGGTGCCGCAGGATCCGGTGATCTTTGCCGCCTCGGCACGCGAGAACATCCGTTTCGGCCGCCCCGAGGCCTCGGACGCTGAAGTGGAGGCTGCAGCAGCGGCCGCTGCCGCGCATGATTTCATCTCGAAGCTGCCGGACGGCTATGACAGCTTTGTCGGCGAACGGGGCGTGATGCTGTCGGGCGGTCAGAAACAGCGGATCGCGATTGCCCGCGCCATCCTGCGCGACGCTCCGGTGCTGCTGCTGGACGAGGCGACCTCGGCGCTCGATGCTGAGAGCGAACGCCTGGTGCAGGCCGCGGTGGATGAGCTGAGCCAGGGCCGGACCACGCTGATCGTGGCGCACCGTTTGGCCACCGTGAAGAAGGCCGACCGCATCGTGGTGATGGACCACGGGCGGATTGTGGCCACCGGCACCCATGATGAGCTGGTGGCGCAGGGCGGGCTGTATGCGCGCCTGGCCAAGCTGCAGTTCACCGAAGGGCTGGCGGCGGAATAAGCGCCGCAATCAGGAAACATCAGCCGCCCCGGACCCTGTCCGGGGCGTTTTTGCGACGAAATCGCCAATGAACCGCAAATTGGCGCCACGTCACGTCCCAAGCTGCCTTGGCGTGACCCTGTCCTGACGCTTGCGCAATCATGCGATTGCAATACTCTGGGCAAAAAAAACGGAGACACACTCCGTGCAGCGGCCGCACAGCGGCCGTGCACCGGAGGAACGGGGAGGAGATTTATGGGTTTTTCGGGAATCGCGGACCGCGATGCGCTGCAGAATGAAATGCCGTATGAGGCACGGGATCTGCCGGCCACATTATACGGGTTGCTGACGCGCACTGCGGACAAGTTTCCAAACAGCAACGCGGTCAGTTATCAGATCTTTTCCGGGCCCCAGGACAAGGCGGAAACGCTGACTTGGAGCACGCTGAAGGATCAGGTGAGCCAGGCGGCCAACATGTTCCGCAAACTGGGAATCGGCGAGAAAGACGTGGTGGCCTATGTGCTGCCCAATTGCACCGAGGCGCTGGTGACCATGATGGGCGGCGCGGTGGCGGGGATCGTGAACCCGATCAACCCGCTGCTGGAGCCGGAGCAGATCGCCTCCATCCTGCGGGAGACCCAGGCAAAAGTTGTGGTGACGCTGCGGCCTTTTCCGAAGACCGACGTGGCGCAGAAGGTGGCGGAAGCGGTGCGCCATGCGCCCGGCGTGAACACGGTGCTGGAGGTGGACCTGAACCGCTATCTGACGCCGCCGAAATCCTGGATCGTGCCGCTGGTCCGGCCCAAGATGGACGCCCGGCCGAGCCATGCGGACTACCTGAGCTTCACCAAGGAAATGGCGAAACAGCCCAAGACGCTGAGCTTTGCCGACAGCGCCGGCGACCGGGTGGCGTGCTTTTTCCACACCGGCGGCACCACAGGCATGCCCAAGGTGGCGCAGCACAAGTATTCCGGGCTGATCTACAACGGCTGGCTCGGCAGCACGCTGCTGTTCACCGAAGAAGACAACATCATCTGCCCGCTGCCGCTGTTCCATGTATTTGCGGTGCATGTGATCGTGATGGCGGCGGTGGCCTCCGGCGCGCATGTGGTGTTCCCGACGCCGCAGGGCTATCGCGGGGAAGGGGTTTTCGACAATTTCTGGAAGCTGATCGAGCGCTGGAAAATTACTTTCATCATCACCGTGCCGACAGCGGTTTCGGCGCTGATGCAGCGGCCGGTGGATGCGGATATCTCAACCGTTAAGACCGCCTTCTCCGGTTCGGCGCCGATGCCGATGGAGCTGTTCAAGCGGTTCGAAAGCGCGTCGGGTGTGACCATCGTCGAGGGCTACGGCCTGACCGAGGCCACCTGCCTGGTCTCCTGCAACCCGCCGGGCGGCGACAAGAAAGTCGGCTCGGTCGGTATTCCGCTGCCCTACACGGACGTGCGGATCGTCAAGCAGACCAACGACGGAGCGCTGGAATGCGCGCGTGATGAGGTGGGGGAGATTTGCGTGTCGAACCCCGGCGTTTACGCCGGCAATACATACACCGAAGCCGACAAAAACGTGGACCTCTACTATCAGGGGAAATACCTGCGCACCGGCGATCTGGGCCGGATCGACGAGGACGGCTACCTGTGGATCACCGGCCGCGCCAAGGACCTGATCATCCGCGGCGGCCACAACATCGACCCGGCAGAGATCGAGGAGGCGCTGCTGGGGCATGATGCGGTGGCCTTTGCCGGCGCCATCGGCCAGCCGGATGCTCATTCCGGCGAGCTGCCCTGCGCCTTTGTGGAACTGGTCGACGGCGCCACTGTCAGCGAGGCGGAGCTGCTGGAATACTGTAAGACCCACGTGCACGAGCGGGCCGCAATTCCCAAGCATCTGACGGTGCTGGACCAGCTGCCGAAAACCGCAGTGGGCAAGGTGTTCAAGCCGGACCTGCGCAAGCTGGCGATCACCCGTGTCTACAACGGCGCGCTGGAACAGGCAGGCGTGGCCGCGCGCGTTGTCAGCGTGCTTGACGACAAGAAGCGCGGCCTGGTCGCGCAGGTCGCGGCCAACGGAAGTTCGGACGCGGAGATCGGTGCGGTTCTGAACAATTTCACCCGGCCCTGGGAGCCCGCGGCGGCGGCATGAACCTGCCGGAAAGAGTGAAATAAATGGCGCCCTTCGGGGCGCTTTTTCTTTCAGGCATTCCATTTGCGGGAAACTGTGCCTAGGCTCTCGGGGACAGAGGCGTGCAGGGAGGCCCGCGGATGGATTACGAACGGCTGATAGACGAGGAGACCTGGGACTTCATCCAGAAGACCGGGGAGCTTTATCCTGATGATGCCGTTGACATGACCATCGAGGAACAGCGCCGCATATACAACGCCATGGCACGGGAATTCAGGGTGCCGCGGCCGGATGTGGTGTCGGTCGAGGACCTTTCGGCAAACGGTGTGCCGGTGCGGGTCTATACCGCCGGCGACCCGACCCGCACGGTGCTGTTCTGTCACGGCGGCGGCTTTGTAGTCGGCGGGCTGGACAGCCACGACGATGTCTGCGCCGAGATCTGCGCCCAGACCGGCTACCGCGTGGTGGCGGCGGATTACCGGCTGGCGCCGGAGCACAAGCACCCGGCCGCATTCGAGGATGCCTGGGTGGTTCTGGGCTGGGTGGAGGCCGGTTACGGCAAGGGGATTGTCCTGATGGGCGACAGCGCCGGTGCCAACTTGTGCGCTGCCGTGGCCCATCATGCGCGCGGCCGCTGCGAGTCGATTCTGGGCCAGGTGCTGATCTACGGCGCCTTTGGCGGCGATGTGAACCAGGGGTCCTATGTCGAGCACGCGCAGGCGCCGATGCTGACCCGCGCCGACCTGCTGTATTACATGGACATCCGCACTGAAGGAGAGGCGCCAAAGGATGACCCGCTGTTCGCACCGCTGGCGGACAGCGATTTTTCCGGCTTGCCCCCGACAGTGCTGGTGACGGCGGATTGCGATCCGGTCCGCGACGACTCGCGCGATTACCGGGACCGGATCGTGGAGGCCGGCGGCAGGGCGCATTGGATCAACGAGCCCGGCTTGATTCACGGCTACCTGCGCGCGCGTCACACCGTGGGCCGGGCACGCGACAGTTTCGAGCGGATTTCAGTTGCCGTGGAAGCGCTGGGGCAGGGGATCTGGCCCTACGACGAGTAGGCCCCGCTAACCGGCATAATCCTGGCACTGCTCCTGATACCGCGAAGTGTCCAGCCAGCCGCCGCTGGTGACGCTCCAGTCAGGGCCGGAAGTGGTGACATAGGTCCAGCTGCCCACCGGGACATGCGAATAGCTGACATAATCGCCGGGACCGATCTGTCCGATCAGGGGCGCCTCGGGCCTGTGGCCGGCCCGCAGCCCCATGACGGGGCCCAGCCAGCCCAGGCAGGCGCTTTCGAATTCATCGCGCACCGGCAGATCCCACAGCTGATAGCGCAGGAACAGGTCGTCGAGATCCAGACGGGTCTGCTTGTTGTTCACCCGGCAGCCGAAGCGGCCCTCCATTTGCCTAACCTCGGCTACGAGACGTTCCGCTTGCGGCGGCAGCGACACGGATTTGCCGGTGCAGTCCCGGTTGTCGAATACAGATTGCCCCAAGGGGGAGGCGAAGCAGTATCCGGCGCGGTCGATCACAGCGTTCCGGGTGAACCACAGGTCATGGCAGGCATCGCTGGCCAGCGCCGGGGCGGCCAGCAGGGAGAACACGGCAACAAGGGATTTCATGGCGAATTCCTGACATCTGAAAGCGGCGGCTGCAGGCCATCCTAGCACACTGCCGCCGCTGCAGGTCATTGCAGGAACGGGTCGGCCTTCATGGTTTCAGCAACCGGCGCGCCCAGCCGCGTGAGGATGGTGGGGGCCAGCTGCCTTTGGTCGATCACGGTGTCATGATCCGGGCCATCGGCCTCGCCGAAGTAATAAAGCGCGGTTTCCTGCTGCAGCGGGCTGCGGCCGCCGTGGTGGCCGCGCTCATCCTGGCCGTGGTCGGCGGTGACGATCACTTCGTATCCCAGGTCGCGCCAGCGGGTGATGAAGGGGGCCAGCATCTCGTCCATGACGAAACACGCGTGGTCCATTTCCTGGCAGTCGTGGAAATAGCGGTGGCCCATGCTGTCCAGCGTGCAGGTGTGCAGCATGCCGTAGTCCAGCCCGAACCGCAGGCAGAGATTGGTCAGGGTGCCGAACAGGTCGACATCCGACGGGGTCATCTGGTTGTCCTTGCCGTAACCGGTCATGGTGTGGAACCGGCCGTGGTTGATGGTTTTACTCTCCGGCTCGTCATATTCGATGTCGCGGACGTAATCGAACGGGTGGCGGTTGAAGAAGGAGGACCAGTAGCTGTGCGCGACGGCACCGGTGACGCCGCCCGCCTCCCGGACCTGGCTGAACACATCCTTTTCCTTCAGCCGGAACACGTTGGCATTGCCGGTGCTGCCATGAACGGCCGGCGCGACGCCGGTGTGGATCGAGGCATAGCAGCTGGCGGAAATAGACGGCAGCACGCTGCGCAGTTTCCAGACGCGGGCATCGCCGCTGTCGACCCAGCCCTCCAGGTTGCCGAACAGGCGGCGGAAGTTGCGCCACGGCACGCCGTCCAGAATGATGAGCAGGAGTTTGTTGTCCATTTGCCGAATCCTTTTGCCTTGCGGGGGCTTCGATGCCCCATCTTCATGTCGGTTTCTTGAATTGCCATTCAAAAAACGGCGGATCGGCGGGAAACCGGCATTTTCGGGAAGAGGGCGCAGGCCAACCGGCACCTGGCCGCGGTATCAGAACGCGGTTGCCAGCACATAGCTGCCAGCCAGGCAGAGCAGAACCCCTGCGGCAGCGGTGAAGAGCTTTGGATGGGGAAAGGTCTTTTCGGCAAGAATGAACAGCGCCAGCCCGGCAATCCAGTAGAGGTTCATGATCCCGCCGGCAAACAGCAGCAGCATGAGAGCCCAGCAGCAGCCGAGGCAAAAGGTGCCGTGGTGGGCGCCCATCAGTACAGCACCAGCCAAGCCTGTGCGGTTATGCGCGGTCAAAAAATGAACCGGCATACGGCAATGGGAGAGGCAGGCGTGCTTGTAGGGGGTAAACTGATAGGCGCCCGCCGCCAGCAGCAACGCACCACCTAAGGCACGGCTGCTGAGCGACATCATGGGGCCGTTTGACAGGCCCATGGTTTCCAGCCACCACTGCAGGGCGGTGGCGGTTGCAGAAAAGAAAGCCCAGGCCAGCAGGTAGCCGCTGAGGAACAGCAGGCTGAGCAGCGGCGCTTTGGCCGGTTGGGATCCCGCCTTTTTGATAGCGCTGAACAGGAGCAGAACAGGCGCGGCGCTGGGGGTCATCATCGCAATCATCATCACCCACCACATCAGGAAGATCAGACCGGCATTGCCTGCGGTCCAGGGCGTGCCTGCCCCCATCTCCATAGGTTCGCCGATCGGGCGGGTCATCCGGGTCATCTCGACCGCGGTCATGTTCATGCCTGCGCCCATAACGGTGTAGAGCGCGCTCAACAGCACGATGAAGGCCACAGCGCCCAGCACCACCGCCTGGTCATTGCGGGCCAGGCGTTCAGCCGGTCCGGGAATATGCTGCGGCTGCGCCATGTCGGGTCAGGCCGCCCGCTCGATGCCTTTGCCGGTCAGATGCAGTTCGGCAACATGGGCGTGGGTTCCGCTGTTCTTGTCCAGGCTGATGGCTGAGCCGGGAGTCCGGGTCGTGCCCCGGCATACGGAGGCCTCGGAGTATTCAAATCCATTAGGCAGTTTTATCTGAACCGAATGGGGCGCTCCGGAGACGATATGCGCAATGGGTTCCACCCTGGTTTCGCCGATACCGTCTGCCTTGCCGTGGCCAATTCCGGTTTCCTCATCAAAATTCAGTGACACCGGCGCGCTGAGTGTGTCGTGCCTGGTGCTGCACATGGCGTTGAAGACAAAGAACATCGTGGCAAACTCATCGGTGTCCTGACCGGTCATGATCGCTTCGAGGGCGGATTTCTGCTCTGCCGTGGCACGTTCGTCGATGATAATCTGCATCTCGCCGTTGCCTTCATGGATGGGGCCGGGCCATTTGTAGATTGCCGCGGCAAGCAGGCCGTCCAGTTTCGTGTCCCCGTAATGTCCGGAATCAATGCGGAATGTCAGCATAGCTTCGCAGGTGCCGTCATTGGGAAGCTGCGAGAACTGGCAAGGGCAGCCGGGAACGCAGTTGCAATTGGCTATCTCAAATCCGTGAATTGCCCAGTCTGTCATGGCAGATCCTCCCCTCAGCTGCAGTCAATACGAAACTGCCCGGTGAATCGGGTTGGCTTGCCTCAAAGATCAGCCGCGCTCAGTGTCTTTTCTGTTATTTGCAGCTGGTGCCGCTGCATTCTCCCTGATCCCGGTAAAATATCACAAAACCAAGCCGAATTAAAAAAGAAAAAGCCCCCGCTGACCAGCAGCGGGGGCTTTGCAGCCTTTGATGGAATCAGTTTCCGGCGCTTTCCATCTTGCGGTGAGCGATCACTTCTTCCAGCCAGCCAAGCTTCATTTCCGGCACCGAACTCAGCAGCAGGTCGGTGTAATCGTCGAACGGCGGGCTCAGCACCTTGGACTTGCCGCCGTACCGCTGCACCTTTCCCTGGTACATCACCGCGATGTTGTCGGAGATGGCGCGCACGGTCGCCAGATCGTGGGTGATGAACAGATAGGCCACATCCTCGATCTTCTGCAGATCCAGCAGCAGCTTCAGAATGCCGTCCGCCACCAGCGGGTCCAGCGCCGAGGTGACCTCGTCGCAGATGATCATCTTGGGCTTGGCCGCCAGCGAGCGGGCAATGCAGACGCGCTGCTTCTGGCCGCCGGACAGCTCCGCCGGGTAGCGGTCGATGAACTTTTCGCCGAGCTCGATTTCGTCCAGCAGTTCGATGATCCGCTTCTTCTTCTCGGCGCCGCGCATGCCGAAGTAGAACTCCAGAGGGCGGCCGATGATGGTGCCGACGGTCTGGCGCGGGTTCATCGCCACGTCTGCCATCTGGTAGATCATCTGCAGCTCGCGCAGGTCCTCGCGGCTGCGGCCCTTGAGGTCGGGCGACAGCTTTCGGCCGGCAAATTCGATCTCGCCCTCGCGCGGCGGCAACAGGCCGGTGATCACGCGGGCGAGGGTGGACTTGCCGGAGCCGGATTCACCCACCACGGCCAGAGTCTGGCCGGGGTACAGATCGACGTTCACATTGTGCAGCACGTCGAACTGGGTGCCCTTGTAGCGCGCGGTGATGTTGCGCACGCTCAGCACCGGCTCCGCGGTGGGGGCCTTTTCCTCATGCTCGATGGAGCGGACCGAGACCAGCGCCTTGGTGTACTCCTCCTGCGGGTTGTTGATGATCTGATCGACATGGCCGTATTCGACCGTATTGCCCATCTTCAGAACCATGATGTCGTCGCTTACCTGCGCCACCACCGCGAGGTCGTGGGTGATGTAGAGCGCGGCTACGCCGGTGTCGCGGATGGCTTCCTTGATCGCCATCAGCACGTCGATCTGGGTGGTCACGTCGAGCGCGGTTGTCGGCTCGTCGAACACCACCAGATCCGGCTCCGGGCACAGCGCCAGCGCGGTCATGCAGCGCTGCAGCTGGCCGCCCGACACCTGGTGCGGGTAACGCTCGCCGATGTTGTCCGGGTCCGGCAGGCCCAGCTTGGCAAATAGGGCACGGGCGCGGGCCTCGGCTTCCTTGCGGGAGAACTTCTTCTGTTCCACCGCGGCCTCGACCACCTGGTCCATGATCTTCTTGGCGGGGTTGAAGGAGGCGGCGGCGGATTGCGACACATAGGTCACCTCGGCGCCGCGCAGGCGGCGGATGTCCTTGTGGCCGCCCTTCAGGATGTCGCGGCCGTTGACCCATACCTCGCCGCCGGTGATCTTCACGCCGCCGCGGCCATAGGCCATGGACGCGAGCCCAATGGTGGATTTGCCGGCCCCGGATTCACCGATCAGCCCCAGCACCTTGCCGGGCGCGAGGTCAAAGCTGACTCCGTGCACGATTTCGATGTCGCGGGGCTTTTCCCCCGGCGGGTAGATGGTCGCGCCGATTTTCAGGTCGCGGACTTTCAACAGGGTATCGCTCATCCGCGGCCTCCTTTCAGCGATGTGGTCCGGTTCAGCACCCAGTCGGCCACCAGGTTCACCGAGATCGCCAGGGTGGCGATGGCAAAGGCCGGGATCAGCGCTGCAGGAATGCCGTAGACGATGCCTTCCTTGTTCTCCTTCACGATGCCGCCCCAGTCGGCCTCAGGCGGCTGCACGCCCAGGCCCAGGAAGGACAGGGTGGAGACAAACAGAACCGCAAAGATGAAGCGCAGGCCCATCTCCGCGATCAGCGGCGACAGCGCGTTGGGCAGGATCTCACGGAAGATGATCCAGGCGGTCTTCTCGCCGCGCAGGCGGGCCGCCTCGACGTAATCCATGACCTCAATGTCGACGGCGACGGCACGCGCCAGGCGGTAGACGCGGGTGGCGTCCAGCAAGCCCATCACCAGGATCAGCATCGGAATGGTGACCGGCGCAACCGACAGCACCACCAGGGCGAAGATCAGCGTCGGGATCGACATCACCAGATCAACAAAACGCGACAGGGCCTGGTCGATCCAGCCGCCCATCACCGCGGCAAAGAAGCCGAGGACGGACCCGAGGGTGAAGGACAACACGGTCGCCGCCGTGGCAATGAAGATAGTGGTGCGGCCGCCGTAGATCATCCGGCTGAGGAGGTCGCGGCCGATGTTGTCGGTGCCCAGCAGGTAGTCTGCGCTGGAGGGCTCCCACACGTCGCCGACGATTTCGCCAACGCCGTAGGGCGCCAGCAGCGGTGCAAAGATGGCGCCGAGGAAATAGAGCGCGGTGAAGAACAGCCCGATGGCTGCGGAAATGGGGATATTCTTCATTTCGGATGCCTCAGGCGCGGGTTCGACAGGATGGCGACAATATCGGCAATCATGTTGAGGCCGATATAGACAGCGGCAAAGATAAGGCCGCAGGCCTGCACCACAGGCACGTCACGCTTGGACACATGGTCGACCAGATACTGACCCATGCCGGGGTAGACAAAGACCACCTCGATCACCACGACGCCGACCACCAGATAGGCGAGGTTCAGCATCACCACATTGACGATCGGCGCAATCGCGTTCGGGAACGCATGGCGGTAAATCACCTGGAAGGCGTTGAGGCCCTTCAGTTCGGCGGTTTCGATATAGGCCGATTGCATCACGTTCAGGATCGCAGCGCGGGTCATCCGCATCATATGCGCCAGCACCACCAGGGTCAGCACCGCAATCGGCAGGGCGATGGCGTTCAGCTTTTCAAACAGGCTCATGCTGTCGTTGATCATTGCCACCGACGGGAACCAGCGCAGTTGCACCGCGATGAAATACATCAGCACGTAGCCGATCAGGAATTCGGGGATCGAGATCGAGGCCAGGGTGACGGCCGAGATCATCTTGTCGGGCCAGCGGTCCTTGAAGCGGACGGCGAGGAGGCCCAGGAAGATCGCCAGCGGAACCGCGACCACGGCAGCCCAGAAGGCGAGGAACAGGGTGTTCCAGAACCGGCTGCTGAGAGCCTGGGCAATGTCCTGGCCGCTGGTCAGCGCGGTGCCAAGATCGCCCTGCATGGCGCCGAAGAGCCAAGCAAAATAGCGTTCGACGGGAGGATCGTTGACGCCCAGTTCAGCCCTCAGGTTGGCCAGAGCCTCCGGCGTTGCTGACTGCCCCAGAATCGATTGGGCGACGTCACCCGGCAGCACGATGGTGCCGGCGAAAATCACGATTGAGATGAGCAACAAAAGAAGGAGGCTCAGCGCAATGCGCTGAGCCAGAAGTTTTACGATCGGAGACATATTAGGCTTTGACCCACAGCTTGCTGGCCGCGTAGCCGTTCATCAGAACCTGGCCCGGGATGCCTTCGACAAAGCCGTCGACTTTGTCGGTGGTCGCCTCGACGAAGTCATTGAACATCGGACAGATCAGGCCGCCTTCGTCACGCAGGATGGTCGACATGTCGGCATACATCTGCGTCCGCTTGGCAACGTCCAGTTCGCCGCGCGCGGCCACCAGCATCTGGTCGAACTGATCGTTCTTGAAGCGGGTGTCATTCCAGTCCGCGGTCGACAGGTAGGCGGTGGTGAACATCTGGTCCTGGGTCGGGCGGCCGCCCCAGTAGCTGGTGCAGAAGGGCTTGGCGTTCCAGACTTCCGACCAGTAGCCGTCGTTCGGCTCGCGCTTGACGTCCAGCTTGATGCCGGCGCTGTTCAGCGACTGCTGGAACAGGGCCGATGCATCCGGCGCGCCCGGGAAGGAATTGTCCGAAGTGCGCAGCAGGATGGCGCCGTCGTGGCCGGACTTCTTCAGGTGGAACATCGCTTTGTCGGGATCAAATTCACGCTGCTCCAACTCGGTGTACATCGGGTAGGAGGCGTTGATCGGGGTGTCGTTGCCGACAGTGCCGTAGCCGTTCAGGATCTTGTCGACCATCTCCTGGCGGTTGATGCCGTATTTTAGCGCCATGCGCAGGTCGTTGTTGTCGAACGGCGCGGTGTCGCAGTGCATGATGAACACGTAATGGCCGGCCGCCGAGGTCGAGTGCACGGTGATGTTCGGCGCGCGGTCCACCAGTTTTGCGGTCCGCGGCGGCACCCGGTCGATCACGTCCACCTGGCCGGACTGCAGCGCGGCAACACGGGCGGTGTCGTCGTTGATGACGATGATCTCGACGGTATCCGCGTTGCCCAGGTCGCCCCAGTAGTTGGGGTTCTTCTCGGCCACGAAGCGCACGCCCATGTCGGAGGATTTCATGATGTAGGGGCCGGTGCCGATGGCTGCCGCCGGATCGTCATTGCCGCCGTTGGGCTGGATGATCAAGTGGTAGTCCGCCAGCAGATAGGGCAGGTCGGCGTTCGGGCTGTCGAGTTCGAAGACAACGCTGTCGCCATCCGCGCGCACGTCCTTGATGCCGCGCATGATGCCCAGGGCGCCCGATTTGGTGTCCTCGCCGCTGTGGCGCTCCATGGTTTTGACCACGTCATCAGCGGTGACGTTCTGGCCGTTCGAATAGGTTACACCGGAGCGCAGCTTGAAGGTCCAGGTCTTGGCGTCGGCCGAAGCTTCGTAGCTTTCGGCCAGTTTGCCCTCGATGCCGCCGTCGTCAGCCAGTTCAACCAGCGTTTCGCCCCACAGGCGGGTGACCATCAGGCCGACGGTGTTGGTGACCAGTGCCGGGTCCAGGCTGTCGGTGGTGGAGCCGCCCTGCAGGCCCAGGCGGATGGTGCCGCCCTTCTGCGGGCCGGCGGCCTTGGCGGCGCTGGACAGCAGCAGGTTTGCGGAGACTGCGGTAAAGCCCAGTGCGGCGGCCTTGCCCAGGAAGTCACGGCGCGACAGTTTGCCTGCCGCGGCCTGGCTGGCCAGATACTGCATATGTCGGTTCATTGAGTTCTCCCGATTGGTTGCGGTGCTGACGGCACCTGTTTTTTTGATTGGCGATTTAAGATTTGCGTATTTACCGCTAACTCGCAAGAGTTATTAGTGTAACGCGGAGGAAGCCTCCCGCACAGGCAGGTGCGCCTCAATTTGCGGGTGTCGCCTTTCTTGAACGAGGTGCCGTTTTTGCGATTTGCAGGCCATGTAAAACCAAAAAAACGCGGGAATGCGACAGGAAATATTGATGCGGAGGAATGACGGTTTTTTTATGAATCCGCCGCGCGGGTCCGGGCCGCTGCCCGGCAAAGCGGCAGAATCGGTGCTTTCCGGCACAAAAACGGCCTTTGCGGCGTAATCGGGATTGAGCACCGCCGCTGCCAGGCACCGTCACCCGGTCCATTTGCGGCAGGCTTCCCCTGCCGTCCGGGCCAGGGAATTCAGGCTTGTTCAGTGTCCATCCAGATGGTCACGGGCCCGTCATTCAGTAGCCTGACTTTCATGTCGGCGCCAAACCGTCCTTTTGCGATTTTCAAACCCAGCGCAGTCAGCTGGTCTGCAAAATACCCGTAAAGCCGCTCGCCCTCGGCCGGGGCTGCGGCACCGGAAAAGCCGGGGCGGTTGCCGCGCCGGGTGTCAGCGGCCAGGGTGAACTGGCTGACCACCAGCACGCTGCCGCCGGTATCGAGCACCGAACGGTTCATCTTGCCGGCGCCGTCCTTAAAGATGCGGAGCTTGGAAATCTTGGCGGCCAGCTGGTCTGCCTGCGCCTCGCTGTCGCCTGCCATGGCACAGACCAGGACCAGCAGCCCGTGGCCGATTTCGCCGGTGACCTCGCCATCAACCGTGACAGAGGCCTCGCTGACCCGTTGAATAAGTGCGCGCATGTCTGCTCCCGTATTTGATCCGTACCGGCCGGCCGTTTTCGTGCCGGCCGTCCTTCCCGGGCGCAACCGCCGCTGTCGCCCGGGGCACGCTGCTACTGCTGGCTGGCCGCCAGGGCAATGCCAGCCCCCACCGCGAGGGCCAGCAGCAGGGCAAAGGCAATCTTCCAGACTGAGTAGGGCCGCTCGCCCTGCACCCGGCCGGACTGGCCGTTGACCACGAAACGGTAAGTCTTGCCGCGGTATTTATAGGCGGCCAGCCACACCGGCAGCAGGATGTGCTTGAAGGTCACCTCTGAGGCTCTGGTGTCAATACGGGCGATCTGCTGGCGGTCGCCGCCGATGTCGAACCTCACGTCGCGCTCGATGACCCGGTCCATTTTCTGTCCGGCCTCGGCAAAGCCCTCTTCCAGATCAACGGTGTAGGCTTCGGCCCGGAAGCCCGCCAGGTACTGCGGCTGATAGGGCTCCAGCTGCGACAGATCCCAGGGCTCCAAAGCTTCGGTATAACGTTGCGGCAGGCTTTTCGACCCCAGCACCAGCACGTCATCGAAGAACCGCTGCACCCGGCCTGAAACCGGCGTCCAGCGCACTTTGGCCACTTGCCGGGTCCGGGTCTTGCCGTCCTGCTGGAAGGTTTCGGTCACGTAATAGACGGTGCCGCGCTGGCCGGTGTAGCTGCTGCGGGTCTGGGCGTCATAGGTCCAGTAGGGCACGTAGATGCCCTGCATCCGCCGCCCCTTGCGGGCATATTGTTTGAGCCCGCCCGGCGCGAACCACAAAGCTCCCAGCCAGTCGGTCATCGCCTTGTGTGCGGCGCGTTCCTCCACAGCAAATGGCAGCACCCCTTTGGGTTTGATGTGCCGGTTTTCGCCGGTGCCCGTCACAACCGGGGTGGCGCAGAACGGGCATTCCTTGGCGTGGGTGTCCGGGTCGAATTCCACCTGCGCGGCGCAGTTGGGGCAGGTGGAGACGCGGGTGATCTCGATCTCCGCCTTCGGCAGCTGTTCGGCCGCTGCGGCGCGGAAATCCAGCTCCTGCAGGGCAGTGCCTCTCCAGGGTCCGCTGCGCACCTCTTCGCGGTGGCCGCAATGACCGCAGATCAGCGCCCCGGCCGCCGGGTCAAACCGGTAATCGGCACCGCAATTGGGGCAGGGGAAGCGGTGGGTTTCTTCTGCTGCGGAGGGCACAGCTTCAGCGGGCGGCGGCGGAGGAGACGTCACGGGAAAGGGAACCTGTCGGGCAGTGTCGGTCTGGGGGGCGGTGCGGGCAGCGGCCGGCTGCCCCGGGGCGGTGTCACCCGGCCGGCGGCGGGGGAGGCGGGGGCGGCGGAAGGATGGTGAACAACTGCGCCAGTTCTGTGACCTCGCCCGCACGTTTCCAGCCGTCCTGGCCCGGTGTCCAGACATGGGTGTCGCGGGTCAGTGTGCCGTCCTGCGCCATCCGGCCCATCCGCGCCTTGGAGAACGGGCCGGAGGTCTGCCCGTCCACGGCGATGTGCCAGACATGCTCGACAGGCGGCGGTGGCGGCGCCACGGGCGCTGCCGGCTGCGGTGCAGCGGGTTCGGGCCGCGCGCCCCATGGCCCGGACGGCTGACCCGCTGCCTGCGAGGCCGCGCCTCCCTGCAGGGCCTGGCCCATCTGCTGCGCCATCGCGAGCCCCATACCCATTCCCATGCCGGCGCCCATGCCGCTGTTCGGCGTCCGGGCGGCTGCGGTCATCGCCTCGGCGGCGGCGAATTGGGTGTAGCGGCCCAGATCGCCCAGCACGCCCATCTGGGTGCGCTTGTCCATCGCCTCCTCCACCGCGGGCGGCAGCGATATGTTCTCGATGTAAAGTTCCGGCATCATCAGGCCGTATTCCGCCAGTGTGCCGGAAATCTCCGCCGCGACCAGTTTGCCCAAGTCAGCGGTATTGGCGGCCATGTCCAGCACCGGAATGCCGGAGCCTGCAATGACGCGGGAGAATTCCTGCACGATGATGTTGCGGATCTGGAAGGAGATTTCGTCCATGGTGAACGCGCCGTCGGTGCCGACGATTTCGGTCAGGAAGCGGGCGGGGTCCGCCACTTTGATCGTGTAGGTGCCATAGGCGCGGAGCCGCACCGGGCCGAATTCCGGGTCGCGGCAGATGATCGGGTTCTTGGTGCCCCACTTCAGATCGCTGAAGCGGGTGGTGTCGACGAAATAGATCTCGGACTTGAATGGTGACTGAAACCCGTGATCCCAGTGCTGCAGGGTGGTCATGACCGGCATGTTGTTGGTCTCCAGCATGTAGAGACCGGGGGTGAACACATCCGCCAGTTGGCCCTCGTGCACGAACACCGCCGCCTGGCCCTCGCGCACCGTCAGCTTGGCGCCGTATTTGATCTCATGGCCCTCGCGCTCGAACCGCCAGACCATGGTGTCATGGGTGTCGTCGACCCAGTGAATGACATCAATGAATTCGCCTTTGAGAAAATCAAAAATACCCATGTGCCGGTCCTCTTCTATTGGCGGCCTACAGTTCCTGGCCCATCGCCTCGCGGGCGAGAATGCGGATGATGGGGCGGGCCTCCTCGGCGCTCATCCCTATTGTCAGTCTTGGATCATACAGCATCTGCAGCAGTTTTTCGTCAAAGCTGGTGAGCAGTGCGAATTCGTCGTCGTCGTTGAAGATCGAGGGTCGCGCCCGCGGGCTGTCGTTCCTCAGGCCCAGGCCCTGAGCCACTTCCTCATGCACGCAGCTCCTGCGCACCAGGGCCGGGTGTTCGGCGCGGATCAGCGCCACGCCGCGGGTGTAAGACAGCGGATCGCCTTGCGGCCCGCCCGCCACCACCAGGCAGTAATAGCTGCGCGGCGGCGCGGCCAGCAGAGAAAGGTCTCGGGCGCTTATCGCGGGCAGCAGCTCGCGCACGCGCTCCGCCACGAAGGCGCTGTCGTCGAGGCCGGCAAAAATCACGTGAAAATTGGCCCGTCCGCTGACAGTGCTGATGGAATGGCCGGTGATCCGCGCCAGCCGCGCGGCATATTCGGTAACCGTCTCCCGGTCCTGCGCCCGCTGCTCCGTCTGCACCGAGGGGCCGAATTCGGCTGCGATCCTGACCGGGCCGGCCCAGCGGCCAAGCCCGCCGGCAATGCCTGCGCCGCCGTACTCGTCATAGAACGCCAGCGCTTCAAAGCTGCGGGCCAGATCTTCGGCATCGTAGGGCGTGTCCGGCCCGCCGCCATCGGTGCGCAGCAGCCCGCGGGTCAGCAGGTCGCGCTGCAGGGCGTTGTAGTAATAGGCCAGCTGGGCGCTGTCGGCTGAGGGCTTGTAGACCGCCGGCTGCGGCGCCGCGGGGCGGGCTTGCGGTACCAGCGATTCCGCCTGGTCAAAGGGCAGGCAGGCCGTGAGAGCGGCCAGCCCGGTAAGGGCCGCCGCGCTTTTCCAAAGTATCCGGACTGCCTGCACTCCCGCTGCCTTTCTTAACCCGGCACTGCGGTGCCGGCGGTGTCGCCAACCCCGTCGCGCCGCGCCTTGGCGGCGGCCAGCGTGTCGCGCAGCTCTGCTTCCATCTTCTGCAGCTCTTCCTCGGCTGCGGCGCGTTTGGCCTTGCCCTCATCGGCAATCTTGAGGCTGTCCTGAATGGTGCCGATCAGATCCGCATTGGCCTGTTTCACCGCTTCAATGTCAAACACCCCGCGCTCCATCTCCTGGCGGATCATCTCGTTCGACTGGCGCAGGTTTGCGGCGTTCGAGGTCAGCAGTTCGTTGGTGAGGTCATTGGCGTCGCGCACCGCTGCCGCTGCTTGAGCGGAGCGCTGGATGGTCAGCGCCTGCGCCAGCTGGGTCTCCCACAGGGGCACGGTGTTGACCAGGGTCGAGTTGATCTTGGTCACCAGCGATTTGTCGTTCTCCTGCACAAGCCGGATCGAGGGCAGCGACTGCATGGTGACCTGGCGGGTCAGTTTCAGATCATGCACCCGGCGCTCCAGATCGTCGCGGGCGGCGCGCAGGTCGCGCAATTCCTGCGCCTTCATCACCTGGTCGCCCTCGGGGGCAGCCTGAACCTCGGCTTCCTTTGCCGGGATGGCGGTGCCGTCCAGCTCCGCAAGTTTGGCCTCGCCCGCCGCGATGTAGAGTGCGAGTTCATCGTAAAACTGCAGTGTCTTTTCGTAGAGCAGGTCTAGCGACTTGATGTCCTTCAAGAGCGTATGTTCATGGCCCAGCAGGTCGTCGGTGATCCGGTCGATCTGATCTTGCACGCTTTCATACCGCGCGGTGAATTTCACGAACGGCGTTGCCTTGCCCAGAAGCCGTTCCCAGAAGGTCGGTTTGCGGCGGGTGTCGAGTTCGGACACGGAAAAGCCGCGGATCGTGGCCACGATATTACGCAAGCTGTCGCCCGCAGGCCCGACATCCTTGTTGCGCACGTCGGAGAGCATCGCCTGGCTGATGGTTTGCAGCTCCGCCTGCGCGGCAGACCCGAAGTGGATGATCGAATTGGTGTCCGCTATGTCGATCTGGTCCATCCGCTGCCGGATTGCCTGGCTGGTCGGCGCGTCGGCCTGCTCCAGCGGCTGCACTTCGGCCACCGGTTCAGGCAGTTCGATGGCAGTGACCTCAGTGACCAGGGCTTGGGTCTCGGCGGCTTTCTGTTGGATCGCTTCAGACATGAACGGCTTCCTCGCTAATCAGTTCCGGTCCAGATGGACCCCTTCACGCTGCAAACGGTCGCGCAGCACGTCGATTTCAATGGTCAGGTCCGTGCGGTCCTCCACCAGCATCTTGCGGGTGCGCGCGGCAAAATTCTGTTCCAGATCGTCCAGCAGCGCCAGGTAGTCGGCGCGGGCCCGGGTATCCTGGCTGCGGGCATAGATATCGGCGAACTTGACCGTCGCATCGCGGGCGCCTTGCAGATAGACGGTCAGGTACTTGCGGGCGGCGGTCAGGTCGCGCGGGTCTTCCTCCACCGTGCGGAACAGCTCGCGCGCGACCTCCTGGAATTGCTCCACCCGCGCCTCGACCCTGCGGTCGCGGGCGCGCAGGGCGGCGTCCTTCATGACGGCAAGGCTCTGTTCCGCCTCGTCCACGGCGCGGGCCACCCGGGACTGCTGGAAATCGTCGACCCCTTCCACGCCCTTGTCGCGCAGCGGGTCGATGCCGAAGGCGGTAATGTGCAGCCCTGCTGCCGCGGCGCCATAGATGGCAGCAATCAGAATGCCGGGTTCGGCCTTCCACGCCGCCAGCGCCGCGCCGCCGCCCGCCAGCAGGGCGGCCAGGATCTTGCGGGGCAGGGCGGGTTTGCGCGCCACCTTGCGGGCCGCATAGGCGGCCTCGGCCTTCAGCCCCTCGCGCAGCAGAAAGGCGCCGCCGGTCCACAGGCCCGCCGCAATCAGCCCCAGCGCCAGCCCGGTGGCGCCGTCGTTCAGTGACAGCAATGTCAGAATGGCGGGCGGCAGGAACATCAGGTTGGCGCGGATGCCGACTGGGTCTACCTGCGCATTCCGGAAAGACTGCTGCGGTGGCGTGTCCTGCCGCTCGCCGTTGCCGTCCGGGCTGTACTTGCCGCCATACCGCTGCGCCATTAATCAGCCTCCCGCAATCCAGCCGGTGCTGAGGCCCAGCATCAGGATCAATAGGGCGGCAAAGGCAAGTTTCTGCACGCTAGGTCCCCCAAAACCGCCAGCAAAGATTAACTGATTGGAAATCTAGGGGATAGCTGGCTGCGTTGCTAGGGGGAAGTCTGCAGGATTCGGCTCAGCGGCGGGGATTCTTGCCGCCCGGGCCTTTGCCGCCGCCGCGCTGGGCGGGGCGTCCGCCGCGCGGATCGGCAGGTTTTCCGGCGGGTTTGCCGGGTCTTCCCGGTGCCTTCCCTGACGGTTTTCCGGCCGGCTTGCCCATCGGCCTGCCAGCAGGCTTGCGGCCGCGGGAGCGGGTGGGCCTGGCCGCCGGTGTTTCCTCTTCCGGCTCCAGCCCCAACTGGTCGCGCACCACACGCGGACGCAGTTCCTCGACCTCGCCCGGTTTCAGGTCGCCCAGCTGGAACGGCCCGTAGGACACCCGCAGCAGGCGGTTCACGGTGAAGCCGATATCCTCCATCGCGCGGCGGATCTCTCGGTTCTTGCCTTCGCGCAGGCCGACGGTCAGCCAGGCGTTGGCACCCTGCTGGCGGTCCAGCGACACGGTCATCGGCTGGAACTTCTCGCCCTCGATCACCAGGCCCTTGCGCAGCGGGGCAAAATCCTCGTCCTTCGGGCGGCCGTTGATGCGCACCCGGTAGCGGCGCAGCCAGCCGGTCGAAGGCAGCTCCAGCTTGCGCTTTATGCCGCCGTCATTGGTCAGCAGCAAAAGACCCTCGGAGTTGAGGTCGAGCCGTCCCACCGTCATCACCCGCGGCATGTCCTCCGGCAGCTCGTCGAAGATGGTCTTGCGGCCCTTTTCGTCGCTGTTCGATGTCACCAGACCGGTGGGCTTGTAATACAGCCACATCCGCGGCGCCTCGGCCTCCGGCAGCGGCTGGCCGTCGACGCTGATCCGGTCCGTGGCGGTCACGTTCAGCGCCGGGCTGTCGATCTTCTTGCCGTTCACCGACACGCGGCCCTCGGCGATCATGCGCTCAGCCTCACGGCGCGAGGCAACACCCGCGCGCGACAGGACCTTGGCGATGCGGTCGCCCTCAGGCGAGGCGCCAGCCTCTGGTTTGGCGGCAGCCTTGCGGGGCTGGGATTTCGGGCCTGGTTTGCCCTTGGGGGATGCGGGTGTTTTGCTCATGCCTGTGCCATAGAGCATTCCGCTGCCTTGCGAAAGCGGGCAATCGCGGGCAGGAAGGGGCATGGCATTCAAATCGCATATGGACAAGGCGCTGGACCAGGCGCGGGCGGCCGCAGAGCGCGGCGAGGTTCCCGTGGGCGCCGCGCTGATCGCGCCGGACGGGCAGGTGGCGGCATTGGCGGGCAACCGCACCCGCGAGCTGAACGACCCCACCGCCCACGCCGAGATTCTGGCCATCCGGGAGGCTTGCGCGCGGCAGGGCAGCGAACGGCTCACCGGCTTTGATCTATACGTGACGCTGGAGCCCTGCGCCATGTGTGCCGCCGCCATCGCCGCTGCCCGCATCCGCCGGGTGTACTACGGCGCTTCCGACCCCAAGTCCGGCGGTGTGGCGCATGGCGCCTGCGTGTTCTCCCACCCGCAGGCGCATCACGCGCCGGAAGTCTATGACGGGATTGCGGAAGGCGAGGCCAGCGCACTGCTTAAGGAGTTCTTCGCGCAGAAGCGCTGAGCGCTGAGGTGATGCACCGCGGTAGACTTTGCTGTTGCAGGTTTAGGTCAATTGTCCTACAGGTGTCAGTAGGTCAATTGTCCTAAAGGGGCCGGATGGCGCAGCAAACTGCCAAAGACCGGATCGCAGAAGCCGCCGACCAGCTATTCTATGAGCGCGGGTTCGAGGCCACGTCCTTTGCGGATATTGCTGGCGCTGTCGGCATCTCACGCGGCAATTTCTACTATCATTTCAAGACCAAAGACGAGATCCTTGAAGCGGTGATCGCGCGCCGCATGGCCAATACACGCGCCATGCTGAACGGCTGGCAGGCAGAGGGCGGCAGTCCGCAACAGCGGATCATCTGCTTCATCCGGATCCTGATCGCCAACCAGGCCAAGATCACTCTCTACGGCTGCCCGGTCGGCACGCTGGTGGCGGAACTGGGCAAACTGGACCATGCGGCGCAGGATCAGGCCAATGCCATCTTCACCCTGTTCCGGACCTGGCTCCGCCGCCAGTTCGAAGAGCTGGGCTGCGGCACGGAACCGGACGCCCTGGCCATGCACCTGCTGGCGCGCAGCCAGGGGGCGGCAACGCTGGCGCAGGCGTTCGGCGATGCCGACTTCATCAACCGGGAAGTAGAGCTGATGCTGGACTGGCTTCGCGATCAGCCGCCGATGGACCGCCCAGCCTGACACACATCACAGGAGACACTCATGTATTTTATTTTGCTTTCATTTGCGGCGCAGAAAGACCGCCTGGCCGAGTTTCTGGAGGGGCACAAGGTCTGGCTGCAGCAAGGATTTGAGGACGGGGTGTTTCTTGCTGCAGGAACGATGACCGATGGCGAAGGCGGCGCGATCCTTGCGGTAGGCGAAAGCGAAGAGGATCTGGCCGCCCGCGTCGCGCAGGACCCCTTTGTGACCGGCGGTGTGGTGGAGCCGGAAATCATCGGCGTGGCGCCCACTATGATGGACCCCCGCCTTGATTTCCTCAGGGGCGGCGAATGAGCGGTGCTATAATAGCCGCTGATGGCTACCCCCGCTGCGCCTGGAGCGCCTCGGCGCCCGATTTCCTGCGCTACCACGACGAGGAATGGGGCTACCCGGTCGGCGACGAGATCCGCCTGTTCGAGAAGGTCTGCCTGGAAAGCTTCCAGTCCGGCCTCAGCTGGCGGACCATTCTGGACAAGCGCGAGAACTTCCGCGCTGCCTTTGCCGGGTTTGATTTCAACGAAATGGCGAAATTCGGCGCGGCGGATGTGGAGCGCTTGCTGCAGGACAAGGGCATCATCCGCCACCGCGGCAAGATCGAGGCGGTGATCAACAATGCTGCCCGCGCGCAGGAACTGGTGGCAGAGGCGGGGTCGCTGGCGGCGTTCTTCTGGAGCTATGAGCCAAAGCCGGAGGATTTGCCGGAGCCGCAGACCGCCTCCACCAGTCCCGAATCCGTGGCGCTGTCCAAGGCGCTCAAGAAACGCGGCTGGAAATTTGTCGGCCCGACCACGGTTTTTGCCTTCATGCAGGCGATGGGGCTGATCAATGACCATGCCCGCGGCTGCATCTGCCGGGAGAAGGCGGCCGCCGCCCGGCAGGCTTTTACCGTGCCGCAGATGAATCCGGCGGCCTAATGGCAATCCGCGCCGGGCCGGAGGCCCGGCGCCCTGCCCAACGGGAGCGGATCTGCCCGGCAGGTCCGGCGACGGGCGGGAGGGGCCCCGCCCGGCCTGGATGCATCAGATCTCGATCGCCATCATCACTTCCGGCTCGATCACCTCCACCCCGGGCAGTCCTTCGATCAGGTCCTTGGCGTCCTGTTCCAGCACCGGGAAGCTCTTGTAATGGCAGGGAATCACCTTTTTGAAATTGAAGTACCGCTTCGCCGCATAGGCCGTCTGCTTCATGTCCATGGTGAAATGCCCGCCTGCCGACAGGATGCCGACGTCCGGTTTGTAGTAATCGCCCATCCACTCCATGTCCGCCATGATCGCGGTGTCGCCGGACAGGTAGACCGTCTTGCCTTCCGCCATCAGCATGTAACCGACCTCTGACCCACCGGTGCGCAGCCCGTCCTGGGTGTTGAAGGTGGAGCTGTGCGAGGCGGGCACCATCGCAACCTTCACCCCGCCCAGATCGACGGTGCCGCCCTTGTTGAAGCCAAGGGTCTGCACGCCCTCGGTTTCACCCCAAAGCCCCATCAGGTCGTATTGCCCCACCACCGGCACCTCAAGCCGCTTTGCCAGCGGCAGCACGTCCACCACATGGTCGAAATGCACATGGGTCAGCAGGATGTGGGTGGCACCGGCGATGGCGGCCTCGTGGCTTTCTTCCGGCAGCACCGGATTGCCGCTCAGCCAGGGGTCCAACAGCAGCACCTGGCCGCTTGTTTCGATGCGGAATGAGCCATGGCCCAGCCAAATGACCTTCATCGGTTTTTCCTCCCGTTGGCCTTGCTGTTGTTCTAGGCGGCAGCCTAACAGGCTGCGGGCGAAAAGGAATGCGGAGGTGCCGGAAAAAATGCCTGCCGGCCCGATTGCAGGCCGCCCGCCCGTTGCAGGCTTGCAGCGCAGGCGGCACGGCGGTAAATGCCTACCCAACACCAGATGAGGGTTTCCATGTCGATTGACCAAAGCACCGCCGCCAAGGTGGCCAAACTGGCCCGGATCAAGGTCGAGGACGACGCGCTGCCGGCGCTGGCAGACGAGTTCAACAATATCCTGGGCTTCATCGAGCAGCTGAACGAGGTGGATGTCGAGGGCGTCGAGCCGATGACCTCCGTCACCCCGCAGCGCCTGAAGCGCCGCGTGGATGAAGTCACTGACGGCAACCAGCAGGACAAGGTGCTGGCCAACGCGCCGGACGCCCGCGAAGGTTTCTTTGCAGTGCCCAAAGTCGTGGAGTAAGAGACATGAGCGATCTGAACAAACTGGGCCTGGCAGAGGCCCGCGACGCGCTGCGCAAGGGTGACACCACTTCCGTCGAGCTGACCGAGGCCTGCCTCAAGGCGATCGACGCCGCTGATGCGCTGAACGCCTTCGTGCACAAGACGCCCGACATTGCGATGGAACGCGCCAAGGCCGCGGACGACCGCATCAAGGCGGGGGATGCGCCTTCGATGTGCGGCCTGCCGATCGGCATCAAGGACCTGTTCTGCACCAAAGGCGTGCCGTCGCAGGCGGCCTCGAAGATCCTCGAAGGCTTCAAGCCGGAGTATGAATCCACCGTCAGCCAGAAGCTGGCCGATGCCGGTTCCGTCATGCTGGGCAAGCTGAACATGGATGAGTTCGCCATGGGCTCCTCCAACGAAACCTCCGTCTACGGCAATGCCGTCAGCCCCTGGCGCCGCGGCAATGACGAGGCCCAGCTGACCCCGGGCGGCTCCTCCGGCGGCTCGGCTTCCGCTGTGGCAGCCGATCTCTGCCTTGCGGCCACCGGCACCGACACCGGCGGCTCGATCCGCCAGCCTGCCGCCTTCACCGGCACCGTCGGCATCAAGCCGACCTACGGCCGCTGCTCGCGCTGGGGCATTGTCGCCTTTGCTTCCTCGCTGGACCAGGCCGGCCCGATGACCAAATCGGTGCGCGACGCCGCCATCATGCTGGAAGCCATGTGCGGCCATGACCCCAAGGATTCGACCTCTGCCGAACTGGCGGTGCCGGATTTCGAGGCGATGCTGACCGGCGACATCCGCGGCAAGAAGATCGGTATCCCGAAAGAATACCGCATGGATGGCATGCCTGAGGAAATCAGCAAGCTCTGGGCCGATGGCGCCGAGATGCTGAAGGCCGCCGGCGCCGAGATCGTCGATATCTCGCTGCCGCACACCAAATATGCGCTGCCCGCCTATTACGTGATTGCCCCGGCTGAGGCGTCGTCGAACCTGGCGCGCTATGACGGCGTTCGCTACGGCCGCCGTGCCGCGCTGGAGGCGGGCGACGGTATCACCGAGATGTACGAGAAGACCCGCGCCGAGGGCTTCGGCCACGAGGTGCAGCGCCGCGTGATGGTCGGCACCTACGTGCTGTCGGCAGGTTTCTACGACGCCTACTACAACCGCGCCCGCCGTGTCCGCACCCTGATCAAGAAGGACTTCGAGGACGCTTTTGCTGCGGGTGTCGACGCGATCCTGACCCCGGCCACCCCCTCCGCGGCCTTTGGCCTGGGCGAGATGACCGAGGCGGATCCGGTGCAAATGTACCTGAACGATGTCTTCACCGTCACCGTGAATCTGGCAGGCCTGCCGGGGGTTGCGGTGCCTGCGGGTCTGGATTCCCAGGGCCTGCCGCTGGGTCTGCAGCTGATTGGCAAGCCCTGGGAAGAGGGCGATCTGCTGAACACTGCCTATGCGCTGGAGAATGCGGCCGGCTTTGTAGCCAAGCCGCAGCAATGGTGGTAAACCTCTGCCTCAGCAATTGAGCAGAGCAGACAGGTAACCCCATGCGCGCATTCGCATCCTACGCCGCCGCAGGCAGCCTTTTGGTCATGGCTGCCTGTTCCCCTCAGGTTCCAGACAGCGCCGCCGGCGTTGGCATCGACGGCGACCCCTTCGCACCGCCGCCCGCCGCGGGCACCACCATCAATGGCGATCCGCTGGTGCCGCCGGCGCGGGTCTCCACTGAGCCCGTGTCCTACCCGGCACCGGCCGCAGCGCGCAGCGCCGCTTCCACCGCCACGGCCGGCGCCTTCAGCACTGCCGCGGCCGCGTCCAGCGATGCGGACATCGCGCGGCAGACCGAGGCGGCCCTGGCAGCCTCCCGCGCCGACGCAGGCGCGGCGCCGGTGGATGCCAGCCCGTCCAACCAGGCGCCGCAGATGACCGGCAACGCGGACATCTCGGACGAGAACGACTTTGAGGCGGTATCTTCCCGACAGTCGATCGAAAGCGATGCCGCCCGGCTGCAGCGCCAGCGGTCGCAATACCAGATGGTGCAGCCGACCGCGGTGCCGGAACGCTCCGTCGACACCGGGCCGAATATCGTGAAATACGCGCTCAGCACCTCCAACCCCAAAGGCGTGCGCCTTTATACCCGCGCGGGCATCAATCTGCAGGCGCGCAGCGCGCGCAACTGTGCCGAATTCGCGTCGCCTGATCAGGCCCAGACCGCCTTCCTCGAAAGCGGCGGGCCAGAGCGCGACCGCAAGGCGCTGGACCCCGATGGGGACGGTTTCGCCTGCGGCTGGGACCCTGCGCCTTACCGGCTGGCCGTTCAGAACTGATGGCGCCCGATCAGCGCAAGCCTGATCAGACAGGGGCCATCTGGCACCCCAGCCCGAATTCAGGGCCGCGCAGGGACGGTCTGACGCCGTCCCTGATTGTTCTGCACTACACGGCCATGGACAATGCGGAAGCCGCGCTGGAACGGCTGTGCGATCCGCAGGCAGAGGTTTCCGCCCACTATCTGATCGGCGCGGACGGAACGCTGTGGCAGATGGTGGCGGAAAGCGACCGTGCCTGGCACGCCGGCGCCGGCGAATGGGCCGGGCAGAGCGATATCAACTCCCGTTCCATTGGTATTGAGCTCGACAACCGCGGCACCCATCCTTTCAGCGCGCCACTGATGACGTCGCTCGAGGCGCTGATGCGCGGCGCGATGCAGCGCTGGGGCATTCCGTCAGAGGGGGTCATCGGCCATTCCTGCATGGCGCCGGGGCGCAAATCTGATCCCGGACCGCGGTTTGACTGGGCGCGCCTGGCCCGGCAGGGGCTGGCCGCCGGCGCCAGGGAAGGGGGCGTGCCGGTTGCGCCCTCTGCAGCCCGATTCCGCGAGGCTGCGCATGCCGCGGGCTTCACGGCGCCCGCGGATGACGCAACGCTTCTGGCGGCGGTCAGGCTGCGATTCCGGCCCTGGGCGCGCGGGCCGCTCTCGGCAGCGGACTTTGCGGCTTTGCGCCCGCGCGGCTGCTGAGGCCGGACGGCTGAGCGGATCTGCCTTTCGCTCCGGGGCGCCTGAGGCAACAGGACGCGGCTGCCGTTCTTCTTGCCTGCGGCACCTTCCGAGGATCGGGCGGGAAGCAAGAGGGGCAAGGCCCCCTGCCGCCGCACTATCCGCTTGACGCCGCCCCCAGTTGTTCCTACGCCTCCCCTCGCGCAGAAGGCTGGATGGCCGCGGGGAGCGTCAGCTCCGCGAGGAAAGTCCGGACTCCATGAGGCAGCGGTGCCGGGTAACGCCCGGGCGGGGAAACCCGACGGAAAGCGCCACAGAAAACAGACCGCCAGCCCCCGGGCTGGTAAGGGTGAAACGGTGGGGTAAGAGCCCACCGCGCCCCTGGCAACAGGGGCGGCACGGCAAGCCCCACCGGGAGCAATGCCAAATAGGGTCCCCGCGCGGGCAGGTTCCGGTCCGCCGGAAAACCGCCGCTAGGTTCGCTTCAGCCGAGAGGGACCGGGTTGGCAGCTTGAGCGGCGCAGCAATGCGCCGCCTAGATGAATGGTCATCGATCCCTGCTTTTCGGGGCAGGGGGGACAGGATCCGGCTTACAGGCCTTCTGCGCGTTACACAGGCTCATAGGCCATGGCTGGACCGGGAATACCCTTTAGTTCGAACCTGCCTGCTTTCTGCAACCCGGCACCAATGGCCAGGGCGGTGGCTTCGCACAGCAGGATCTGGCCGCTTTGCGCCTGCTCGCAAAGCCGTGCAGCAAGATTTGGCGCTGCGCCGATTGCCGCATAGTCCAGCCGCCCCTCGAAACCGATCTGGCCCAGCGTCGCCTCGCCGGTGGCAATCCCGATTCCCAGCCCGATCCGGCTGTTTCCGGTTTGAAACGGCTGCACGGCGGCCGGAAAGGCTGCCTGCATTTGCTGCGCCAGCGTCAGCGCCCGGCCGGCCGGGTCATCGCAGGGCAGCGGTGCGTTAAACAGCACCAGAAGCCCATCGCCCAGAAACCGCTCCAGCGTGCCGCCAGCCTGTTCAATCAGCGGCCCTGCAACCCGGTGGAAGGCGTTGAGCGCGGCAATCACCTGTTCCGGGGCAACGGCGCTGGCAAAGGCGGTAAAGCCGCGCAGGTCGGCAAACAGGACCGTCACGGTGCGGCGCTGGCTGTTCAGCAGGGTGCTGCCGCTGCCCGCCTCCACGATCATCTGTGCCACTGGCTCGGGCAGGAAGCGGCGCAGCCGGTTGGTCCGTTCCAGTTCGGCGACCTGCTGCGCCACCTTGCGTTCCAGCTGGCTGTTCCAGGATTGCAGTTCCTCCTTCTGCGCATTGACCTCCTCGTAAAGCGCTCCCAGCTCCCGGCTCATGCTGTTTACGTTCCGTGCCAGCCCGCCGAATTCATCCCGGTTGGGAACGCTTGCTCTGGCGCGGAAGTTTCCGGAGGCTACAGACGAGACCGCCTTGCCGATTTGCTTCACCGGCCAGAGCACCGAGGAAGAAATTGCATAGCCGGCCAGCAACGACAGAAGAACCGCCGCCACGCTCGCCCCGATGACCAGGGCGCGGGCGCGCACGGAGGCCTGGGCGGTCTCCTGTGCGCGCAGGTTCATCCGGGCTTCGATGTCTTTGGCGATCGTGTAGGCGTCGCGCTGAATGCTCAGGGCGATTGGGGTGAACTGCCTTTCTACCAGTTCGGCAACACCTGCGGTGCCGCCGCTTTGCCGCGCCTGTGCAAGGGCCGATGCGGCAGGCGGCAGCCGTTCCACAGTCCGCTGTAATGCGGCCAGCCGGGGATCCCTGGGCAGGTTCTGCCGATCCACCTGCCGGGCATAGCGGGCGACAATGACTGTCAGGTCATTGGCTTCATTCAGCGCCTGGGCCAAAGGCAGCCCCATGCGGCCCGGGGCTTCGGATATGCTGGCCATGGCAAATACCAAGGCGTCGCCTGCACTCTGATAAATGCGGTTATAGGCCGCGATCTGCTGCTGGTCGCGGATCAGCTGCCGGGTCCGTTCATTCGCCTGCTGTAGGGTTTGCAGGCCCAGCAGGGCGAGCACTATCACAAGGCCCGTCCCGGTCAGGAAGGCTGTCAGCAGCTTGTACCGCAACGAAACTGCCAGGCGGGCCACCGCGCGCACCAGAAGATTCGGTTGCGGCTCGGCTCGGCTGGATTCCCTGTTCTCGGGCATCGGCAGGCTTTCGGGCTAGGGGCGGGCGTTCATGCATTGAAATGGGGCAAACGGGTGCTGAGGCTACGTTTCACCGCGCCTTGCCGGGCGCAATGCGGTTTAATGGCCCTGTTCAGCCGCCTCGCTGGCCGAATTGGCCTTCCGGGGCGGTTTCCGGGCAATTCTGCTGTTGACTTGGGGCGCAGGGCAGGTAAAAGCCGGGCTTCAGATAGGAATTTACCGAGAGGCCCCTGCCTTTTCGGACGCAGGAGAAGCACCATGGCGAAGCCGACCACCATCAAGATCCGCCTGAACTCGAGCGCGGGCACCGGCCACTTCTATGTGACCAAGAAAAACGCACGCACCATGACCGAGAAAATGGTCGTGCGCAAATACGACCCGGTCGTGCGCAAGCACGTCGAGTACAAAGAAGGCAAAATCAAGTAAGCCTTCCTTACAGACCGAATTCCGGAAACGGGTCGCGCAATGCGCGGCCCGTTTTCTTTTGGGGCCGGACGGCTGGTTCTGCCCGCTGTCCGCAATTGTCCGAAAATGCCGCATGGATTACCCGGCAGCCCGGCATCTTGTCGCCCCATTTGCTTTCTAGCCTGACAGCCGTGGGTTGCAATGAAAGCAGGTGGATGTGCTGTGAGAGTATTGGTATTGGCAGCGGTACTGTCAGTGGCCGGGGTGCCGGTATCCGGTTTCTATGAGGCTAAGGTGGCCGTGCCGCTGCCGCCGCCCGTTCATTCTGAGCCTTTGCCGGCTGCGGCTGCGGCCTCTTGGCGGGCAGAGGCGGCCGAAGCAATATTTGTGCGCCTGAACGGCCGGAAGCTGGCGCTGAGCCTGGTGCGCTCCGGGAGTGCCGGTGTGGCGGTGCTGAGCGTGCCTGAAACCAGCTTGGTGCCCGTCCTGCCCGACATTGCCGGGGCTGAGCTGCTGGAGATGCTCCGCAGCGCCTCAGGCTGCCGCGTGGAGGGAAGCTTCCGCACGGTTGCAGGCCGGCAGGGGGCGGTCGCTGTTTCCGCCGCCCTCGACTGCTCAGGCTCCTGATCCTAGGCCCGCCACTCCGCCATGGTCAGCACCGGCGACATGCCCATGCCCTGCATCAGCGCGGCGGAGGCGCTGTTGAACGGCGCATAGGTGGCCGCAACCACCGTGGCGCCCGCCGCCAGCGCCCGCGTCTTCATCGCCTCCACCAGCGCCTTGCCGACGCCCATCCGGCGCCAGGCTTCGGTCACCGAGATATGGTGCAGCATGGCCCGGGTTTCAGCCGGGCGGACGGGCAGGGCCGGGCGGTCCTGCAGCTCATAGATCAGATAGCCCAGCAGTGCGCCCTGAGGGCTTTCTGCCGCCAGCGCGAAGACGTTGTCCTCCTGCAGCCAGTCCTGCAGCCAGGCGGCCAGATCGTCGCTGCCCGGGGCTGGAATATGCCGCTCCGGCTGATGCTGTGCGTGCAGCGCGTGCAGGTCCTGCAGAAGCGGCAGCAGGCGGCCTGCCTCTGCCGCCGGAATCTCAATAATTTTCATGGGTGCTTTCCCTGTTATTGTTGTTCAAATGAAAAGGGGCGGATCGTTGAGATCCGCCCCTCGCTGTTTTGGAATGTGGCCTGCGGTTATTCGCGGTTTCCAAGCAGCTGGAGCAGCATCATGAACATGTTGATGAAGTCCAGATACAGGCTCAGCGCGCCCATGATCGCGGATTTCGCCAGCCACTCCTGGTCGCCCATGTGGGCGTGCTGCAGGTAGTCGTTCTTGATGCGCTGGGTGTCATAGGCGGTCAGGCCCGCAAAGATCAGCACGCCGATCACGGAGATCGCAAACGCCATGGCGGAAGACGCCAGGAAGATGTTGACGATCGACGCCACGATCAGGCCGATCAGGCCCATGATCAGGAAGGAGCCCATGCCGCTGAGGTCCTTCTTGGTGGTGTAGCCCACCAGCGACAGGCCCGCAAAGGCGATGGAGGTGACCAGGAACACCTGCACGATGCTCTCGCCGGTGAAGACCAGGAAGATCGAGCTGATCGACAGGCCCATCACGGTCGCGAAGACGTAGAACAGCAGCTGCACGCCGGCCGCGGACATGCGGTTGGCGGCGGCGCCGATGCCAAAGATGAAGGCCAGCGGTGCGAACATGATGACCCACTTCAGCGGCGAGGCATAAAGCGCATAGCCGACGTTGGTCAGATACTTGTCTGCGCTCAGCTGGGCCACGGCATTGGCCGGGTCCGAGGTGACCGACAGCCCGGCAATCGCCCAGGCGGCCAGGAAGGTGATGAACGTGCCTGCCGACATGGTGGCATACACTTTGTTCATATGGGCGCGGAGGCCCTCATCAATCTGCGCAGCGCGGGCGCCTGCGGCAGAGCGGATGGTGTCGAATTGTGCCATTTGGAATGGTCTCCGTAATCTACTCCCTCGCTGCCGGCACACGAATGGGACCGCGGGCCGCAGCTTTCCTGCCAAATATCGGGTGAAGCGCAGTTCGGTTCAAGTATTTCGAGCAAAGAAATGCATGAAAAACAACCAAACGGGCCGCGCTGCGGCGGCCCGTCCGGAAAGTGGCTGCCGGGAGAGGCCGGGCTGCCTTAGCTGCGCCAGTGATCCGGCGCTTTCCAGAACCCGCCGCGGGCCTCCGCGTCAGCCTGGGCGCGGGTCACGCCGATATCCTCCAGGGCGCGCGCATCCAGCCGCGCCAGCTGGCGGCGCTGGCGCCAGGCGGCCAGGTGCAGGCTCAGGCGCGCGGTCAGGGACAGCTGCGGCTTGCCAGGGGCGCAGGGGGCGGAGCAGGAGGAGGTTGCGAGGGTCATGGCTGTGGTCCTTCAGTTGTGTTTGTGATGCTTCCCTTTTGGGCGATCAATTGTGTTGATGAATATGGACCGGTGTGGCATATTTTGAAAACGAATGTTTTTGATCCAATGAATCAGGTTCCGTGATGGTAAGAAATCTTGATATCACCACGCTCCGCTCTTTTGTGGCGGTGGCCGAATACGGCGGCGTGACCCGCGCCGCCGGTTTCCTGCACCTCACCCAGTCGGCGGTCTCCATGCAGATGAAGCGGCTGGAGGAGCTTTTGGGGCTGGAACTGCTGGACCGCTCGGGCCGCACCATCGCGCTGACGGCCGAGGGCGAGCAGATGCTGGGCTATGCCCGCAAGATGGTGGCGCTGAACGATGAGGTGATCAGCCGGCTGACCGATCAGGCGTTTGAAGGCGAGGTTCTGCTGGGAGTGCCGCATGATGTTGTGCACCCGGTCATCCCGCAGGTGCTGAAGCGGTTCAGCCTCAGCTATCCGCGGGTCAACGTGAACCTCTGCACCTCCAATACCCGCGACCTCAAGACCGAGTTCTCGCGCGGCGCCTTCGACCTGATCCTGACCACAGAAACCGGGGCGGGCGAGGGTGGTGAGACGATCCATAGCATGCCGCTGCGCTGGGTCGGTGCGCCGGACGGGGCGGTCTGGCGGCAGCGTCCCCTGCGGCTTGGCTTCTGCCGCAACTGCAGCTTCCGCCCGGTGGCGACCGCGGCGCTGGATCAGGCGGGCATCGAGTGGGAAATGGCGCTGGACAGCGATTCCGACCGAACGGTTGAGGCCACCGTCAGCGCCGATCTGGCGGTGGGCGTGCTGCTGGAAGGCACCCAGCCGTCATACCAGGAGCTGATCGGCCAGGGCTGCGGCTTGCCTGAACTGCCGATGCAGCACATCAATCTCTACGGGGCAGAGCGCGTGCGGGCGCCCTATGTCGAGGAACTCGCCGAGTTCATCCGGCAAGGCTTCCAGGGGTTGTGGGCTGCGCCTTTGCGCGCTGCCAGCTGACAAGCAGGCGGGAAAGCCGCCCCTGGAAAGCGCCCTTGGGCCGGGGCGGGGCGGCCTGTCAGCTGCCGCCCATGGTGATCACCACCTTGCCGGTGGATTTGCGGCTGCGCAGCAGCTCCAGCCCCTCTGCCGCCTGCGCCAGCGGAAGTGTGTGGCTGATGTGCGGTTTGATGCGCCCTTCGCCGTGCCAGGCGAACAGCGTCTCGAAGGACCGGCGCACCGCTTCGGGACGGAACTTCATGTAGCCGCCCAGATAGAAGCCGATCACCGTCAGGTTCTTGACCAGCAGGTGGTTGGCCGGGATCTGCGGCACCTCGCCTCCGGCAAAGCCCACCGGCAGCAGCCGCGCGCCCGGGTTGGCGGAGCGGAAGGCCGCTTTCCACACATCGCCGCCAATCGCATCATATACCACATCAGCGCCGCCAAGCGCCTTCACCGCGCTGCGCAGATCCTCACTGGCGTCAATCAGATGATCTGCGCCGGCTGCCGCAGCCACGTCCAGCTTGTCCTGACCGCGGGCCTGGGCGATCACCGTTGCGCCCATCAGCTTGCCGATTTCCACCGCCGTCAGTCCGACGCCGCCAGCGGCGCCGGTGACCAGCAGGGTCTCGCCGGGCTGCAGCCGGGCGCAGTGATCCAGCGCCATGTGGCTGGTGCCGTAGGCAATCTGCATGGCTGCGGCATGTTCGAAACTCATCGCATCCGGGATCCGGATCAGCCGCTCGGTGCTGAACACCCCGGCCTCGGCCAGGCCGCCGGAGCCGCCGAACACCGCCACCCGGTCGCCAACGGCAAACCCTTCCGCGCCGTCCCCGAGCGCAGTTACCACCCCGGCGGCCTCCAGCCCCAGGGTGAACGGCGGTTCGGGAGTGTCCTGGTAAGTCCCCTTCATCATCAGGAGATCGGCAAAGTTCAGGCCGCAGGCGCGCAAGGCAACGGCCGCTTCGCCCGGGCCGGGCGCCGGGCAGTCCGTTTCGGTCAGGGCCGGCGCGCAGCCGGCAGCGGAGATTTGGAAGGCCTGCATGTGTTTTCCTCACCTTTTGCGGGAATCAGCGTGATTCGCGCTGCCACACTGTCGGGGTGCTGCCGGGGGTTACACCTCGCTATTTCTGGGGAGGTACGCGATCCGCAGCTGATTGGCAATAAAACGTTTGGGAAAATGCTTCGCGAAATCATGCGCTTGGGTTACAAGGCCCCGTCAGGGGCGACGGCAGCCTTGCAATCAACCGCAAGGGTTGTACACTTTTGCTCAGAGGTTGAAGTCTGATCGCTCTGATGGGGAAACGTGTTTCCGGCAGGCATCTACAGCTGCCGGAACGGGTTATTGGTTGAGCGGTCCGGGTTTGGCCACAATGACAGTTAGGAGAAACGCATGGCTCATCCCGTAGACGTGCATGTGGGAAAGCGCATCCGTCACCGCCGGTGGCTGATTGGCATGACGCAGCAGCAGCTCGCCGAGCAGGTCGGCATCAAGTTCCAGCAAATTCAGAAGTATGAAACCGGTGCCAACCGGGTCAGCGCCTCCCGCTTATGGGACATTTCCGACGCGCTGGAAGTTCCGGTGAGCTTCTTCTTCGAAGGCTTGCAGGAAGAGGGGAAGGCCCCGGCGGAGAAGGCCTCCGTACCGGAGGATCTGATGGGGGACAAGGAAGCGCTGGACCTGGTGCGGTCCTATTACTCGATCCCGGAAAATCAGCGGCGGCGCCTGTTCGAACTGGCCCGGGTGCTGAGCGACGTCGCCTAAGACCGCGGCAGGCCCCGGTCGACTTCCGGGCCTGACCGGAAGTCGCAGCGCAGACCCTGCGAATGGCGAGGTTTGCGCTTGCAATGAAAGCGTCCGGGTGGCACCCGTTCACGTATGACACAGGCAGCACTCACGGATCTCGACGTAGCGAACAGGATGGCAGACGCGGCCCGCGCTGCCATCCTGCCGCATTTCAGAACCCCTTCATTAAATGCCGAGAACAAGCTCGCAGGCGGGTTTGATCCGGTAACCGTGGCCGACCGCGCCGCCGAGCAGGCGATGCGCGCGGTGCTGGCGGAACTGCGCCCGGATGACGGTATCCTCGGCGAGGAATTCGGCGCGGATCCCGGCAGGTCCGGCCGCACCTGGGTGCTGGACCCGATCGACGGCACCCGCGGCTTCATCAGCGGCACCCCGACCTGGGGGGTGCTGATCGCTCTGTCGGATGAGTCCGGCCCCTTCCTCGGCGTGATCGACCAGCCCTATACCGGCGAACGGTTCTGGGGCGGGGCGGAGATCGCCGCCATGACCGGGCCGCTCGGGAAGAAGCCTCTGCAGACCCGCGGCACCGCGGCGTTGGCGGATTCAATCCTGTTCACAACCTTCCCTGAGGTCGGTACCGCAGAAGAGCGCGCCGGTTTTGAACGCGTTGCAGCCCGCGCCCGGCTGACCCGCTACGGCATGGACTGCTACGCCTATGCGCTGGTTGCGGCCGGGCAGGCGGATCTGGTGATTGAGGCCGGGCTGAACGCCTATGACATCCAGGCGCCGATTGCGGTGATCCAGGCGGCAGGCGGTATTGTCACCGACTGGCAGGGCAACCCGGCCCACAACGGCGGCCGTGTTCTGGCGGCGGCCAATGCAACCCTCCATGCCGCAGCGCTGGAGCTGCTGCGCCAGACACGGACGGGTTGAAATCGGCGGTCCCGGCCTGTAAGTTCGCCGCAGGCCGGTTCTTCGCCCGTTTTCCATCGGTCAATCACACATTCCTATGAAGCGGGCTGTCTCAAGGAGTGTGTGGATATGACAGAGATCCTGATCCAAAATGCTGATACCGTCCTGACCATGGACGACGACCGGCGTGTGCTGCACGGTGCTGATGTGCTGATCCGCGGCGGGGAGATTGCCGCGGTCGGGCAGGGGCTGCAAACCGGCGGAGAAGTGGTCTCCGGCCGCGGCTGCGTTCTGACCCCGGGGCTGGTGAACACCCACCATCACCTCTACCAGAATCTCACCCGTGCGGTGCCGGGGGCACAGGATGCGCTGCTGTTCGGCTGGCTGCAGCGGCTCTACCCGATCTGGGCGCGCTTCACCCCGGACGAGATGTTCGTCTCCGCGCAGCTGGGGCTGGCGGAACTGGCGCTGTCGGGCTGCACGCTCAGCTCAGACCACCTGTATCTTTACCCAAACGGCTCGAGGCTCGAGGACACCATTCACGCCGCCCGCGAGATCGGCCTGCGCTTTCACCCGACCCGCGGCGCCATGAGCATCGGCGAAAGCGACGGCGGCCTGCCGCCCGACAGCCTTGTCGAGAATGAAAGCGCCATCCTCGACGACATGATCCGGGTGGTGGACGGCTTCCACGACGCGTCCGAGGGCTCGATGTGCCGGGTCGGCCTCGCGCCCTGTTCGCCCTTCTCAGTCAGCCGTGAGCTGATGCGCGACGCGGCGCTGCTGGCGCGCGACAAGGGCGTGATGCTGCACACCCACCTGGCTGAAAACGATGAGGACATTGCCTATTCACAGGAGAAATTCGGCTGTCGCCCCGGCCAGTATGCCGAGGAATTGGGCTGGACCGGGGACGATGTCTGGCACGCCCATTGCGTGAAGCTAGACGCTCAAGAGATTGATCTATTTTCCAGAACCCGCACCGGGGTTGCCCATTGCCCCTGTTCCAACTGCCGCCTGGGCAGCGGCATTGCGCCGGTCCGCGCGATGCGCGACGCAGGCGTGCCGGTGGGCCTCGGGGTCGATGGTTCCGCCAGCAACGACATGGCCACCCTCAGCGCCGAGGCGCGCCAGGCGATGCTGCTGCAGCGGGTTGCAAACGGCGCCGACGCAATGAGCGCTTATGAGGCATTGGAAATCGCTACGCGCGGCGGCGCCGATGTGCTGGGCCGGCCGGATTGCGGCCGGCTGGAACCGGGCAAGCGCGCCGACGTCGCCATCTGGGACACCACCGGCGTCGCCTCGAGCGGCAGCTGGGATCCGGCGGCGCTGTTGCTGGCAGGGCCGATTCAGGTTAAGCATCTGTTTGTCGAGGGCAGGCAGATTGTCCGCAATGGTGAAGTCACCACGCTTGATCTGCCCCGGCTGCTTGAGCGCCATCGCAGTTTGGCGCGCAAGCTGATTGAGGATTGATTGAGGACTGAGAGCATGAAACGACTGCTGGCCTTTTTGGTCTGCACCCTGCTGTGCGGAACGCAAGCCCTTGCTGCGAATGTGGACCGCCGCGCCGCCCTGGCGAGCATCAACACGCTGCGGGCCAGCCGCGACCTGCCGCCGTTGCGCTACTCTGCCAATTTGGAAAAGGCCGCGCTGATGCATGCCGAGGATATGAGGCGCAAGGGGTTCTTCTCACACACCGGCAGCGACGGCAGCAATGTTGGCAAGCGGCTGAAATACGCCGGATACAATTGGTGCAACGCAGCCGAGAACATTGCCAAGGGGCAGCGCAGCCTGGCGGAGGTGATGACCGGCTGGGAAGAGTCGCGTGGCCACCGCAAGAATATGCTGCACCGAAAAGTCACTGAATTTGCACTGGCGCGCAGCAAAGGCAACCTCTGGGTGATGGTGCTGGCGCGTCCAGGCTGCTGAGGCCGCGCCGCTATCCGCCCGTGACCGGCTTACCGCCGATCCAGACCTCGGCAATCGCGCGGTCGTCGCCCATCATGATGGTCGGAAACACCGCTTCCCACAGATCCTCGGCGCGTGCGCTGCGTTGCGCGATCGCCGGGGTCGAAGCGAGGTCCAGCACCACCAGATCCGCCTCCATGCCGGGGGCGATATTGCCGATCTTGTCCTGCATCCGCAGCGCCGTTGCCGAGCCTTGGGTCGCCAGCCAAAACAGCTGTGCCGCATGCAGCGGCGTGCCGCGCAGCTGGCCGACCTCATAGGCCGCGGCCATGGTGCGCAGCATCGAAAAGCTGGAGCCGCCGCCGGTATCGGTGGCCAGCCCGATCCGCTGCCCCTCCGCCATCAGGCCGGCCATGTCGAACAGGCCGGAGCCGATGAAGGTGTTCGATGTCGGGCAATGGATCAGCGCCGCGCCGTATTCGCGCAGCCGGTGCCGCTCGCGCTCCTCCAGGTGGATGGCATGGCCGTACAGCCCCTTTGCCCCCAGCAGTCCGAATTCCTCGTAGGTGTCCAAATAGTCCCGCGCCTGCGGGAACAGCTCCCGCACCCAGGCGATCTCATCGGTCTGCTCGCTGAGATGCGTCTGCATCAGGCATTCCGGGTGCTTGGCCCAAAGCGCGCCCATCACCTCCAGTTGTTCCGGTGTCGATGTGGGCGAGAACCGCGGGGTGATCGCATAGTCGAGCCGGTCCACCCCGTGCCAGCGCGTGATCAGCGCCTCGCTGTCGTCATAGGCCGACTGCGCGGTGTCCCGAAGCTCCTCCGGCGCGTTGCGGTCCATGCAGGTCTTGCCCGCCGCGACCCGCTGCCCGCGCGCCTGCGCAGCGGCGAAAAACGCATCCACGCTTTCGGGGTGGATGGTGCAATAGCTGCACACCGTGGTTGTGCCATGCGCCGCGGTCAGGTCCAGATACCGGTTGGCGATCTCATCCGCGTAGGCCCGGTCGCCGAACCGAATCTCTTCCGGGAAGGTGTAGCTGTTCAGCCAGTCGATCAGCCGCTTGCCCCAGCTGGCGATAATCGCTGTCTGCGGGTAGTGCACATGGGCGTCGACAAATCCGGCCAGGATCAGCTTCCGGCCGTGATCGGCGACCTCGGCCGCCGGCAGCAGCGCTTGCATCTCCGCCAGCGTTCCGGCGCCGGCAACCTTGCCGTCCCGTACTGCCACCGCCTCCTGCAGCCGGGCGGCCTCTTCCGGCCGGCCCCCGGAAAAGGGAGAGCGGCTGAAGGACAGCACTTGCCCCTTCAGGATGATTCCGGTGCTCATTCTTCCAACCCTTTCCTTGCAAAATGGCTCGGCTCAGGATACCCGCCGGAGCAGCGCTGGTAAATTGCGGCATTGCCATTGTTTTCCGGTAGCGGCGTCTTCTAACTTGCAGGCAATCGCATAGAAAAACCGGGGGCATCACATGAGCAGCGGCGACAACATCACCGGCGAACTGCCTCAGGACGACGCCTACGACCTGGACCGCAAGCTGGTGGCCCAGATTCTGGAGGCCGTGGAGCAGGGCGACCAGCAGACCCTGACCGAGCTTCTGGAAGATCTGCATGCCGCCGATATCGCTGACCTTCTGGAACAAATCGATTCCACTGAGCGCACCCGGCTGATCCATCTCTACGACCGCGAATTCGACGGCGAAATCCTGTCGGAGCTGGACGAAAGCATCCGCGAGGAAGTGATCTCCATCCTCAACCCCGCGGTTCTGGCCGAGGCGGTGCGGGAGCTGGAAAGCGACGACGTCGTCGACCTGCTGGAAGATCTCGAGGAGCCGCAGCAGGAAGCCATCCTCGATGTGCTGGAGGACGCCGACCGGGTCGCGGTCGAGCAGTCGCTGAGCTATCCTGAAAGCTCCGCCGGCCGCCTGATGCAGCGCGAGGTGGTGATGGCGCCGGAGCATTGGAATGTCGGCCAGGCCATTGACTACATGCGCGCTTCCGAGGACCTGCCGGAACAGTTCTACCACGTGGTGGTGGTCGATCCGCGGGCGCATCCGATCGGCAATGTCACCCTTGGGCGGATCATGGCCTCCAGGCGCGAGGTGCCGCTGACCGATCTTCTGGAAGACACCTTTCAGGTCATCCCGGCGGATCAGGACGAGGAAGATGTGGCCTATGCCTTCAACCAGTACCACCTGATTTCCGCGCCGGTGGTCGACGGGGAAGGGCGCCTGGTCGGGGTCATCACCATCGACGACGCCATGATCGTGCTCGATGAGGAGCACGAGGAGGACATCCTGCGCCTGGCTGGTGTCGGCGAGGAAAGCTCGCTGGCCGACAAGGTGATCGAGACCACCAAACGCCGCTTCCCCTGGCTGGCGGTGAACCTGGTGACGGCGGTGCTGGCCTCGCTGGTGATCGCGCTGTTCGAAGAGACCATTGCCCGGTTCGTCGCTCTGGCGGTTCTGATGCCGATTGTCGCCTCGATGGGCGGCAATGCCGGCACCCAGTCGCTGACGGTGGCAGTGCGCGCGATCGCCACCCGCGACCTCACCGGCTCCAACGTGTGGCGGGTGATCCGCCGCGAGGTGCTGGTGGGCCTGGTCAACGGGGTGATCTTTGCGGTGGTGATGGCGGTTGTTGGCATCGTCTGGTTCGGCTCGCCGGCGCTGGGCGGGGTGATCGCCGTCGCGATGGTGATCAATCTGGTCGTGGCCGGGCTGGCAGGAACCGTGATCCCGGTTCTATTGGAGAAAGCCGGGATTGACCCGGCGCTGGCCTCCGGCGCCTTCGTGACCACGGTGACCGATGTGGTCGGCTTTTTCGCTTTCCTGGGCCTTGCGGCCATTGTTCTGTTGTAGGAGACCGCGATGACGGATCTGACTGAAATCAAGGCCGCCGCCCGCAAGGCCGCGTTTGCCCGCCGCAAGGCGGCGCATGCCCGCAACATCCCCGGCGCCGCAGGCCACCTGTCAGAGGTTCTGGCTGGCTACCGCGGCGTGCCGCTGTCGGGGTTCCTGCCGATCCGCACCGAGATTGATCCGGTGCCCGCGATGGCCGAGGCCGCTGCGCACGGCCCCGTCGGGGTGCCGGTCATCATGGGAGCAGGCCAGCCGCTGAAGTTCAGCCGCTGGCAGCCCGAAGGCCCGCTGCGCGACGGCCCCTTCGGCGCCATGGTGCCTGAGGTGGATGATTTCTTCGAGCCGGAAATCCTGGTTGTGCCGCTGGTTGCCTTTGATGCCGGCGGCGGCCGGCTGGGTTACGGCGGCGGGTTTTATGACCGCACGCTGGAACTGTTGCGCGGCAAGCGTGCCACTCTGGCCATCGGCTTTGCCTTCGACGCCCAAGAGGCCGAAGACCTGCCGCTGGAGCCCACCGACCAGCCCCTCGACATGATCGTCACGGAAAGCCGGATTCTGCAGTTCACCCGCTAAAGCCAGCGGTCCGACCCAAGATTTTTCTGAAAAATCCCGGCAAAACTTTTCAGAAAAGTTTTGTCCGGCGGCGGCGGGACTTGTTCTGCAGCGCGCCTGCGGGTACCACGCCGCAATGCGAATTCTGTTTCTAGGCGATGTGATGGGCCGCGCAGGGCGCCGCGCCGTCACCGAAAACCTGCCGCGGCTGCGTGACGAGTGGCGGCTCGATTTTGTTGTGGTGAACGGCGAAAACGCCTCCAACGGCATGGGACTGAGCGGCGAGCACGCCAAGCTGCTGCTGGATGCGGGTGTCGACTGCCTGACGCTGGGCGATCATGCCTTTGATCAAAAGGACATGCTGCAGTTCATCGAGAAGGAGCCGCGCATCATCCGGCCCCTGAACTTTGCCAAGGGCGCGCCGGGCCGCGGCTACCGGCTGTTCGATGCTCCCGGCGGGCGTAAGGTGCTGGTGGTCCAGGTGCTGGGCCAGGTGTTCATGAAGCGCGCCTTTGACGACCCGTTCGGTGCGGTTGAGGCGGTGCTGAAATCGCACCCGCGCGGCGGGCTGGCGCAGGCGGTCATCGTCGACATGCATTGCGAGGCCACCTCCGAGAAAATGGCAATGGGCCATTTCTGCAACGGCCGGGCCTCGCTGGTCGCGGGCACACATACCCATGTCCCGACCGCGGATGCGCAAATCCTGTCCGAAGGCACTGGATATCTGACCGATGCGGGCATGTGCGGCGATTACAACTCGGTCATCGGCATGGACAAGGCTGAGCCGATGCGCCGGTTCCTGACCGGCATGCCCAAAGCGCGCTTCACCCCGGCGAACGGAGAGGCTACCCTGTCCGGCGTGTTTGTCGAAACCGACGACCGCACGGGCGCTGCCAAGCGGATTCGCATGGTGCGCAATGGCGGGCTGCTGGAGGAGGCGGCTCCCTGAACCGGGCCGGCGGTCCCAGCACGCCGCCGTGAAATGGAAGAACAGCCGCGCAAAGCTGCTGTCGCCGGGGCAAACCGCCCTTTCTGCACCTCCTGGCCAGCGCGGTTCCGAAGAACCTTGCCGTGTCCGGCGGTTTCAGGGAAACTGCGCGATGGCGGGGCGCGGGCTCCGCCTTGAACAATATGGGCAATACCACGGCATATGCAGTACTTCCAATTTGGTGATACCGGCAGCGCGTTTCTGGCGCTGGCAATTGTCCTGGCCATGTTCGTGGCGTTCCTGCGGGAAACCTACCCGACCGAAGTCGTGGCGCTCACCGGCGTTGCGGCGATGCTGGCAACCGGCGTACTGCCCTATGATGAGGCGCTGCCGGTGCTTGCCAACCCGGCGCCCTGGACCATTGCGGCGATGTTCATCATCATGGGGGCGCTGGTGCGCACCGGCGCGCTGGACGCCTTCACCCAGATTGCCAAGAAGCAGGCGGAGGTGAGCCCCAAGCTCGCCATCGCCCTGCTGATGGCCTTTGTCGTGACGGCCTCAGCCGTGGTCTCCAACACGCCGGTCGTTGTGGTGATGATCCCGGTCTTCATCCAGATTGCCCGGACCCTGAATGTCTCCGCTTCCAAGATGCTGATCCCGCTGAGTTACGCGGCAATCCTGGGCGGCACGCTGACGCTGATCGGCACCTCGACCAACCTGCTGGTGGACGGTGTGGCACGGGCCCAAGGCTTGCAGCCCTTCACCATTTTCGAGGTCACCCCGCTGGGCCTGATCCTGGTCGCCTACGGCATGGTCTATCTGCGCTTCATCGCGCCGCGGCTGCTGCCGGAGCGTGACAGCATGGCGGCGATGCTCAGCGATAAGTCGAAGATGAAATTCTTCACCGAGGCGGTGATCCCGCCGGAAAGCAACCTCATCGGCCGCGAGGTGACCGGTGTGCAGCTGTTCAAGCGCCCTGGCGTGCGGCTGATCGACGTGATCCGCGGCGATGCCTCGCTGCGCCGCAACCTCGAGGGGGTGGAGCTTCAGGTCGGCGACCGGGTGGTGCTGCGGACCAGGATGACCGAGCTTCTGAGCCTGCAGTCGAACAAGGAGCTAAAGCGGGTCGATCAGGTTTCCGCGGTGGAAACCCAGACCGTCGAGGTGCTGATCACCCCCGGCTGCCGCATGGTGGGCCGCAGCCTCGGCGCCATGCGCCTGCGCCGCCGCTACGGCGTCTATACGCTGGCGGTGCACCGGCGGAACCAGAACATTGGCGTTCAGCTCGATGACCTGGTCGTGCGCATCGGCGATACCCTGCTGCTGGAGGGCGCGCCTGCCGATATCCAGCGGCTGGCCTCCGATATGGACCTGGCTGACGTGTCGCAGCCGACACAGCGCGCCTACCGCCGCAGTCATGCGCCGATCGCCGTTGCCGCGCTGCTCGGCATCGTGCTGCTGGCCGCCTTGGGCGTCGCGCCGATTCTGATGCTGTCCCTGCTGATGGTGTCGCTGGTCTTCATCACCCGCTGCATCGATGCGGACGAGGCGTTTTCATTTGTCGACGGGCGGCTTCTGGCCCTGATCTTCGCCATGCTGGCCATCGGCGCGGCGCTGGAAAGCTCCGGCGCCGTCAGCCTGATTGTCAACGCCATCGCCCCGGCGCTGTCGATGCTGCCGCCGTTCCTGCTGGTCTGGGCGGTCTACCTGCTGACTTCGGTGCTGACGGAGCTGGTGTCAAACAACGCTGTTGCAGTGGTTGTCACCCCGATAGCCATCGGCCTGGCCCAGGCGATGGGGGTGGACCCGCGCCCCCTGGTGGTGGCGGTTATGGTCGCGGCCTCGGCGTCCTTCGCCACGCCGATCGGCTATCAGACCAACACGCTGGTCTACGGCCCCGGCGGCTACAAATTCACCGACTTCCTCCGTGTCGGCATCCCGCTGAACCTCACGGTCGGCATGGTTGCCTCTCTGATAATCCCCTTCCTCTGGCCGCTCTGAGCAGGCGGAAAGCCGGTGCGGCCGGCAAAAATCCGCCTTCAAAAGCCACGGTTACATGAAAATGTTAAAGTGCCGCCCATATGAGGAAGAGCAGGTTCTTCATAAGGTCAAAGGCCATGAGTTTCAGAAAAGCGTTCTTGTTCGTTGTCCTGGCAGGCTCGACAGCGATTGCCCTGGTGTCCCAGGTGCAGACCAGCGGCGCGGCGCGCGCGCTGCCGGCGTATCAGGATCAGCCGCGATAAGGGGCATCTGCGGCCGTCCGCTGCGGTTCCGGCGGCAGGCAGTTAAAGCGGCCAGAACACCAGAATGGCCGGGATGGAAACAGCGATGACCAGCGCCTCCAGCGGCAGGCCCATGCGCCAGTAATCCCCGAAATGGTAGCCGCCCGGCCCCAGCACCAGCGTATTGTTCTTATGGCCGATGGGCGTCAGGAACGCGGCGGAGGCGGCAACCGCCACCGCCATCAGGAACGGGTCGGGGGAGACATCCAGCGTCTCCGCCATCTGAATGCCCACCGGCGCCGCCACAATCGCGGTTGCGGTGTTGTTCAGCACATCCGACAGCGTCATCGTGACCACCATCAGCACCGTCAGCACCGCCCAGGCAGGCAGACCCGCTGTCAGCCCCGTCAGCGCGTTCGCTATCAGCGCGGTGCCGCCGGAACTGTCGAGCGCCGCCCCCAGCGGGATCATCGACCCCAGCAGCACCACCACCGGCCATTCCACATGGTCATAGATCTCCGCCACCGGCAGGATTTTCAGCAGCACATATCCGATGGCCACCAGCCCCAGCGCGACCGGCAAATAGATCAGCCCCAGCGACGCGGCCAGCACCGCGGCGGCAAACAAGCCGATGGCGGCCCAGGTTTTGTCATTGGCGGTCACGGCCAGTCCGCGCTCGGCCAGAGGCAGGCAACCCAGCCACTCGGCCACATCGGCGCTGCGCCCGCGGGGGGTCAGCAGCAGCAGGATGTCGCCGGCCTGAACTTCGGTCTGGCGGATATGGCGGGTGATCCGGGTGCCCTGGCGGGAAATCCCAAGCAGCACCGCGCTCTGGCGCCAGGCAAGGCCGATGGACTGCGCCGTCCGGCCCCGAATGCGGGCGGTTTCGGGCACCACCAGCTCCGTCAGCTCCAGCCCTTCGCCCGCCGCCGTCAGCTTCTCCTGCCGGGCCGCATCGGCGAACTCCAGCTTCAGCGCGCTGCGGAACTCGTCCAGCGCTTCCGGTTCGGCCTCGATCACCAGCGTATCGCTGGCCCGCAGCAGCGCCGCGGTGGCCCGTCCGTAACGCCGCTTGCCGTCCCGGATCAGGCCCAGGATGGCGACATCCGCTTTCTCGGCTTCCTCGTCCAGTTCCCCCAGCCGCTTGCCGATCAGCTCCGATCCTTCGCCCACCGTCAGTTCGGCAATATAAGGCGCCAGCTGCGCCTCCGACGCGCCTGCCGCGTTTTTCCGCGCTGGGATCAGCCGCCAGCCGACGAGCGCCACAAAGGCAAGGCCCGCAAGCGCAGCCAGCCCCCCCACCGGGGCAAAGTCGAACATCCGGAACGGCTCGCCCAGGGTCTCGCCGCGGATCGCGGCGATGATGATATTCGGGGGGGTGCCGATCAGGGTCACCATGCCGCCCAGAATGGTGGCAAAGGACAAGGGCATCAGGCTCAGCCCCGGCGCGCGGCCTGCCTTGCGCGCGGTCTGGATGTCCACCGGCATCAGCAGAGCCAGCGCGGCCACATTGTTCATGAAGGCCGACAGCACCGCGCCAACTCCGCCCATCAGCGCGATATGGCCGCCGAGGCCGCGGGCGCTGTCGACCAGCGTTCGGGTGATCAGGAACACCGCGCCTGACCGCACCAGCCCGGCCGAGACGACCAGCACCAGCGCCACCACCAGCGTCGCCGGGTGGCCGAAGCCGGCAAAGGCGTCCGTGGCGGGCACCACCCCCAGCACCACGCCCGCCATCAGCGCGGCAAAGGCAACCAGGTCATAGCGGAAACGCCCCCACAGCAGCAGGGCAAAGACGGCAGCAAATAACGCAAACAAAACGGCTTGATCATATGTCATGGCGCCAGCTTAGCTCCGAAACCCTGCGGAACAAGGGCAAAGCAGGGCAGGGCGCTTGAAAGCCCCCGCCTTGCGGGGCTATATGGGCGCCAATTCAAAGTTACAGCAGCAAGGATGCACCATGGCAGGCCATTCAAAATGGGCTAACATTCAGCACCGCAAGGGCCGTCAGGACGCGGCGCGGTCGAAACTGTTTTCCAAGCTGGCCAAGGAGATCACCGTGGCCGCCAAGATGGGCGACCCCGATCCCGACAAGAACCCGCGCCTGCGCCTGGCCGTCAAGGAAGCCAAGTCGCAATCCGTTCCCAAGGACGTGATCGAACGCGCCATCAAGAAGGCCATCGGCGGCGACGCCGAGAACTACGATGAAATCCGCTACGAGGGCTATGGGCCCAACGGCGTTGCGGTGATCGTCGAGGCGATGACCGACAACAAGAACCGCACCGCCTCCAACGTGCGCTCGACCTTCTCCAAGAACGGCGGCAACCTGGGCGAGACCGGCTCGGTCGGCTTCATGTTCGACCGCAAGGGCGAAGTGACCTACCCGGCCTCCGTCGGCGACGCCGACACTGTGATGATGGCAGCGATCGAAGCCGGCGCCGAGGATGTCGAAAGCTCCGAGGACGGCCACATCATCTATTGCGCCGACAGCGACCTCAACGATGTGTCGAACGCGCTGGAAGCGGAGCTGGGCGAATCCGAGTCGACCAAGCTGGTCTGGAAGCCGACCACCACCACCGAGCTGGACCTGGAGGGCATGCAGAAACTGATGAAGCTGGTCGATGCGCTGGAGGATGACGACGACGTGCAGCGCGTCACCACCAACTTCGAGGCCACCGACGAAGTCATGGCGCAGCTCTGAGCCGCGGTCCGGCCTGTCCCATCAAGGCCCGCCATTCCGGCGGGCCTTCTTCGTTTGCAATTACGTGACCGCTTCATTTGGCCGGAGATATGCCGGAGGTGAGGCTCCGTGGGCCGAGAGGGCAGCGCCCCTTACTGCGGTTCCGGTCCAATCAGCCCCGCGCCGAGCAGCTCGTCTCTTCCGGGCAGCCACAGTTCGGTGCCCGGCACCGCAAAGATCCTGGCGGCGAACTCCGCGCTCACCCCTTGACCCAGCAGAAAGGCGCGGTCCTTCTCCTGTTCCCGCTGCAGATCGACCTGCGGCAGGCCGCTGCCGAACATCAGGGTATAGCTGTGAAACCCCAGTTGACCGCCGGACCCCAATGTGCGCCGGCGGCCAGCGGCAAAAACCAGCGTGCAGGCGGAGGCGCACAGCCCGTCCGCACGGGTGTCCCAGCCCCTTTGCCGGATCAGCTGCGCTGCACCGCGGGCCTCGGCGATCAGGCCGCCGGGGCCGGCCAGATCCACCTGCACCAGGCTCGGATTGTCCGCTGCCAGCCGCCGCAGCCGCTTGGTCAGGCCATAAGTGATCTCGCCGCGAAGGCGGAGCGAGCGGCCATCCCCGGAAACGCTCAGGCTGTAGAGCGCTTCGCGCTCCATCCGCCGCTGCTCGGCATAGGCCGGCTCCTCAATGGCGCGGGCGATCAGCAGCGCGTCCCACCACTGCGTCAGCGCTGCGAACCCTGCAAACAGCATCAGCAGGTAGCCGCCCCAGACCGGGGCCATGGCCCCGGTGCTTTGCACATGGGCGTCAGCGCTGCGCAGAAGGGCGCGCGACTGCCACAGCAGGAACAGCCCGTCCGCCGAGATCAGCGCAAACACCAGCGGTACCGGCAGCCGGATCCAGTGGTTGAGCGCCAGCCACCCCAGCAACACGGCCGCCCGCGGCAGCACCACCTGCAGCGCCAGGCTGCGGGGCAGAGAGGGCGGCGGGGCAGGCGGGCGGTGAAGCATCAGTGCGGGCCTTCATGCGCGTCGGATCAGTCTTGCGTCAAATACTGTCTCGCTGATTTCTGCACGGCGCGGGTCACTTCGGCAAGGGCCGGGGCCATCACCCGCGCCACCTGCCAGGTCAGCGGCACCGGCAGCGTGGTCTTTGGGACCAGCGGCACCAGCCGGCCGGAGCGGATGTCCTGTTCCACCATCGCCAGCGGGTTCATCCCCCAGCCCAAGCCGGCGGCAGAGGCATCAATGAACGCCTGGGCCGAAGGCAGGTAATGCGCAGGCGGCGCCAGTCCCGCCGCCACGTTCCGCTCCAGCCACAGCCGCTGGAGGTTGTCCTTCGCGTTGAAGATCAGGCAGGGCGCGCGGGCCGCCGCCTCTGCTGTCACCCCATCACGAAACCAGCGCGCCATGAACCCGGGGCTGGCGGTGGCCACATAGTCGAGCCTGCCCAGCGGATGGGCATCGAACCCGGTCACCGGCTTGGAGCTGGCGGTGACTGCGGCGGAAACCTCACCGCGTTTCAGCCATTCCGCGCTGTGGTCCTGATCGTCCACCAGGAGGTCGAACAGCACCCCCTCCACCTCTGCCATCGCCCCGATGAACCAGCTCGCCAGGCTGTCGGCATTGACCGCGATCCGCAGCCGCACCGGGCCGTGATCCGCCTCCAGCGCCAGTTCCCGCGCCAGCTGCGCCTCCAGCAGGCCAATATCCTCCGCGTGCTTGGCGATTCTCAAGCCTGCGGCGGTGCCGGTGCAGGGGGAGCCCCGCAGCACCAGCGCGGTGCCGGTCCGGTCCTCCAGCGCCTTGATCCGCTGCGAGATGGCCGACGGCGTCACCGTCAGGGCATGCGCCGCCGCCTCAAACGTGCCAAGGCGCAGCACCGCGCTCAGCGCTGCCAGCTGGCTGGGATCCATTCTCATTAGTATCTCTAATCTAGGCTAAACCTCTTTAACTGGATTAATGCTTGGGCGGCCGTTAGTCAAACCTCAAACGGATACGAGGAGACCCCCATGCCCCCCAGCCTGCTTGCCGGATTTGCTCTGGGCCTCAGCCTGATCATGGCGATCGGCGCCCAGAACGCCTTTGTCCTGCGCCAAGGGCTGCGGCGCCAGCATGTGTTCTGGATCTGCCTCACCTGCGCCGGCTCCGACGCGGTGCTGATCACCGCGGGCGTCTTCGGCTTTGGCTCGCTGGCTCTGGCGCTGCCCTGGTTCGAACAGGCGATGCGCTGGGGCGGCGCGGCCTTCCTGGTCTGGTACGGCGCCCGCGCCCTGCGGTCCGCTTGGCAGGGCGGGGAGGCGCTGCAAGCGGCGGAGGAAGGCGCAGGCGCTGCCCTGTTGCCGGTGCTGGCCACGGTTCTGGCGCTCACCTGGCTGAACCCGCATGTCTATCTTGACACAGTGGTGCTGCTGGGCTCGATTTCCGCCCAGTATCCGCAGCCGCTGATCTTTGCCGCCGGGGCCGCCATCGCCAGCTTCACCTTCTTCTTCTCGCTGGGCTACGGCGCCAGCCTGCTGGCCCCGGTCTTTGCCCGCCCGCGCGCCTGGCAGGTGCTGGATGCCATCGTCGGCCTCACCATGTGGGCCATTGCCGCCAAGCTGCTGCTGATGTGACGAAGGGCGTTTTGAGCAGGCAAGCCTATCGCCTGCGCAGAAATGCCCTACCTTTCCCCCATGACAGCAGACAGGAGGGAAATATGAGCTGGAATCCGGCACTGGAACCGCAATGCCCCGATGCGGGTGATCTTGAGTCGATCGAAACGGTGATCATCCCGCGCGCCCGCGACCTCGGCGGCTTTGAGGTCCGCCGTGCGCTGCCCGCGCCGCGCCGTCAGATGGTCGGGCCGTTCATCTTCTTCGACCAGGCCGGGCCTGCCGAATTCCTGACCGGCCAGGGCATCGACGTGCGCCCGCATCCCCACATCGGTCTCGGCACCGTCACCTACCTGTACCAGGGCGAATTCGAACACCGCGACTCCCTCGGAACCCACCAGATGATCTACCCGGGCGAGGTGAACTGGATGGTGGCCGGGCAGGGCGTCACCCATTCCGAGCGCACCTCCGCCGCCACCCGCCAGGGCAAAAGCAGCCTGTTCGGCATCCAGACCTGGATCGCGCTCCCCGACAGCCACGAGGATGTTCCGGCGGCTTTTGAGCACCACGGCAAGGAGGCGTTGCCGGTGCTGGAGGGCGAGGGCAAGACCGTGCGCCTGATCCTTGGCTCCGCCTGGGGTGAGAAAGCCCCCGCAACCCTCTATTCCGAAACCTTTTATGCCGATGTGGTGCTGCACCCGGGCGCCAAGCTGCCGCTGCCTTCCGACCACGAGGACCGCGGGCTCTATGTCACGCAAGGCTCGGTGGAGATCGCGGGTGAGACCTTTGAAGCGGGCCGCATGATGGTGTTCCGCCCCGGCGATGAGATCACCGTGACCGCAGGGCCTGAGGGTGCCCGGCTGATGGCGTTGGGCGGCGAGACGCTGAACGGGCCGCGCTACATCTGGTGGAATTTCGTCGCCTCCTCCCGCGACCGGATCGAGGATGCGAAGGCCTCCTGGGCCGCGGGCGACTGGCAGCACGGCCGCTTCCAGCTGCCGCCGGGCGATGATCAGGAGTTCATCCCGCTGCCGTGACGCCTTAGCGTTTCCGGACAGAAAGCTGTCCGCCTAAAAATAATTCACATGTGAACTCTTGTGCCGCCGCCCGAACGGGTGTTCTGTGACCGTCATGAGCCAGACCGCCGCCCCCGTCCCGCAAACGCAGAACCCGCTCAAGGGCGTGTTCTGGATGGTTGTGACCGGCCTCTGCTTCGTGGCGGTGACGGCGCTTGTCAAATCGCTCGGCACCCGCATCCCGCCCGCAGAAAGCGCCTTTCTGCGCTACCTGCTGGGGCTGGTGTTCCTGATCCCGATGGCCGGCGCGCTGCGCAAGGCGCATCTGACCCCGCGGCTCTGGGCGCTGTTCGCCGGCCGCGGCGTGGTGCACACCGCAGGGGTGATCCTGTGGTTCTACGCCATGACCCAGATCCCGCTGGCCGAGGTCACCGCGATGAATTACCTGTCGCCAGTCTATGTCACCCTTGGTGCGGCGCTGTTCCTGGGCGAAAAGCTGGCCTTCCGCCGCATCTCCGCCATCGCCGTCGCCCTGGTGGGAGCGCTGATCATCCTGCGTCCCGGCTTCCGCGAAGTTTCTCCCGGCCATATCGCCATGCTGTTCACCGCAATCTCCTTCGGCGCCTCCTACCTGATCGCCAAGTTTACCGTCGGCAGCAACAGTCCGGCGGTGGTGGTGGCGATGCTGTCGGTCTTCGTCACCATCGGCCTCGCACCCTTTGCCCTGGCGGCCTGGGTGACCCCGACACCGGCGGAAATTGCGATCCTGTTCGGCGTCGCCTGTTTCGCCACCGCAGGGCACTACACCATGACACTGGCCTTTGCCGCGGCGCCCGTGGCGGTCACCCAGCCGGTCACTTTCCTGCAGCTGCTGTGGGCCACCTTGCTGGGGGCGCTGGCCTTCGGCGAGCCGGCCGACATCTGGGTGATCTCCGGCGGCGGGCTGATCCTGGCGGCGGTGAGCTTCATTTCCTGGCGTGAAGCCAGGATCAGGAAAAGAGCACTTACGCCGGCCGGAAACGCATCCGGTCTTTGACCGGGATACGGATGCTCCTCGGGCTATAGAGGGCCTTCCTGCTCCGGCACTAGCCGGCGCCGTGACGGCAGGAGAGCTTTTGACGGAAGGTATAGCTGCTTGCGGCCGGGCCGGAAGTCCGGGCGAAACCCCGGAACTCCTGTATGCGGATGCTGTGCTTCCCTTGGCCGTAGCTTCATGGGGCAGCGGATGCCTGGCAGGGCAGGCCCGGTGCCGGTTGCATCGTCAGGGGATCACCAGATCCACCACCCGGTGCGCCGCGGCGCGCGCGGCTTCCGGATCCAGCGGCTCTTCGGATTGCGCCGCCTGCAGCCATACCCCGTCCATGTAGCATTGCAGCGCTTGGCGCGCGGTCTCGATCCGTTGCGGCGGCAGAAGCGCCTTCAGTTCGGCCAGGAAATGGCTGCGCACCCGGGCCCGGTTGATTCGGTGCAGGCGGCTCAGCCGCGGCGAATAAGGCGCATTTGCCCAGAATTGCATCCAGATGCTGCACTGGGGAACGGTGTACAGATCATCGGCAAAGTTCGCATCCATCACCGCATAAAGCCGTTCCCGCGGACTGCCCGCGGTGGCATAGCCTGCGCTCATCGCCTGCCGCAACTTGCCCAGAAGATGCAGCATGGTGGCTTCCATCAGCCCCTCCTTGGAGCCGAAATAGTAGTTGATCGAGGCCGCGGATGCCCCGGCCTCCCGCGCGATTTCCGCCATGGTTACAACCCCATAGCCCCGCTTGTGCACGGCGACGATGGTGGCTTCGATCAGCTCTTCGTTGCGGATGTCCCGGATGCGTTTCCTGCTCATGACAAAGTTGTGCGGCAATTGGGCGGCCGTTTCAACTCCTGTTAGCGCGAAATGAAAACTTGAATGGCTGTTTAAAAAATCGTTTGGCCGATCAGCCGCATGTGTTATGTCCTCATTCCATGTCTATGGGCGCGCTGCGCCCGGAAATGGGAGGGACATATGACAACAATCATCTCGTTCGGGATTCTGCTGGCCTTTGCGCTGGTGGCGTTCTGCGTGATCAAGTGGTGGAACGTCCGCAACGTCGGCGTGACCCCGGTTCACCTTTTCACCTTCATCGCAATCCTGTTCACCTCCGGTCTGGACGTGGGCCTGATCATGTTCCCGCTGGCCTGGGACTTCCCGCTTTATGCGGACACCGCGGCGGAACCGGCCTATGGCTTCACCAACCCGCTGGCGCTGGAGTTCGGCTTCTGGGGCTTCCTGATCTGGGGCTTCTATTTCCTGACGACCTTCTATTTCTGCGTGATCGAGCCGCGGGTGAAGTTCTTTGAAATCCCGCTGGTGAAATGGATCAACAACATCGTGATCATCGGCACCTGCGCCTTCACCGGCGCGCTGTTCCTGATCTACCTGCCGTATTACGCCACCTTCATGGGCGACGGTGAAACCGTGATCCCGGCCTTCTATGTCATCACCTTCCTGGTGATCCTGTTTGCCGCCTTCTCCTCCACCGACATCAAATACGTCCGCATCCTGTCAATCGGATCCACCGTGCTGTTCGCGGCGCTGATCCTGGGCATGTGGGCCTATGCCGGCATGGGGCTGGGCGCCTTCGCGGACACCGCTTCCAACATTGGCGGCTATTTCGCCAACATCCACAAATTCGTCCTGCCGCTGACCGACTACCACGAGTTCTACCTGTTCTGGTGGTTCGCCTGGTCGATCATGATCGGCCAGTTCACCTCGCGCTTTGTCGGCGGCCTCAAGACCTGGCAGGTCCTGGCAGCGCTGCTGGTGTTCCCGTCGATCCCGCTGGGCGTGTGGTTCTCGGTCCTGTACTATTACCACCTGAACAGCATCGAAACGACGCTGCTGATCAACGTCTCGATGGTCGCGGTGGGCATCATCTTCGTGATCAACTCGTTTGACTCGCTGATCCGGCTCTACACCGACAACCTGAACCTGACCGTCAAACGCTTCGGCACCATCCCCTATGTCCTGGGCAACGCGGTTGTGCTGTTCGGCCTGACCCTGGCCTTCCAGAGCCAGTGGCTGCAGATCCAGTGGATCGGCACCATCGTGATCGCCATCTATGTGGCCTGCCTGGCCTACATCCTGATCGCCAAGCGCAGCGAAGTGATGAGCATCGACGCCTCGCCCGAGGAAAACACGCTCGACTTCGAAAAGATCAAGACAGCCCACTAAGGGCGGTCTCCCGGCTGGACCCCTGTTTCCCCGAATAGTCGGTCCAGCCACTAACTGCCTGGCGGTGCCCTCGGGCCTGCCGGGCGCCTTTGCAGAGATACATCGCCTAAACTGGGAGGTCCGCGATGAGTGCCCCGAATATCCTGATCCTGATGGTTGACCAGTTGAATGGGACACTCTTCCCGGACGGCCCGGCCGACTGGCTGCACGCGCCGAACCTGAAGAAGCTGGCGGAACGCTCCACCCGATTCAAAAACGCCTATACCGCGTCGCCGCTCTGCGCGCCGGGCCGCGCCTCCTTCATGTCCGGCCAGCTGCCTTCGCGCACCGGCGTCTATGACAACGCCGCCGAGTTCCGCAGCGACATTCCCACGTACGCCCACCACCTGCGCCGCGCGGGCTATTACACCTGCCTCAGCGGCAAGATGCATTTCGTCGGCCCCGACCAGCTGCACGGGTTCGAGGACCGGCTGACCACCGACATCTACCCGGCCGATTTCGGCTGGACCCCGGATTACCGCAAACCGGGCGAGCGCATCGACTGGTGGTATCACAACATGGGCAGCGTCACCGGGGCAGGGGTGGCGGAAACCTCCAACCAGATGGAATACGACGATGAGGTCGCCTACAACGCCACCGCCAAGCTCTATGAGCTGTCGCGCGGGCTGGACGACCGCCCCTGGTGCGTGACCGTTTCCTTCACCCATCCGCACGACCCCTATGTGGCGCGCCGCAAGTACTGGGACCTCTATGAGGACTGCGAGCACCTGCTGCCTGAAGTTCCTGCGATGGACTACGAGGACCACGACCCCCACGCCAAGCGGATCTTCGACGCCAACGACTGGCGCAGCTTCGACATCACCGAAGAAAACATCAAACGCTCCCGGCGCGCCTACTTCGCCAATATCTCCTACTTGGACGACAAGATCGGCGAAATCCTGAACGTGCTGGAAACCACCCGGCAGGAGGCGATCATCCTGTTTGTCTCCGACCACGGCGACATGCTGGGTGAGCGGGGCCTGTGGTTCAAGATGAGCTTCTTTGAGGGCTCCTCCCGCGTGCCGCTGATGATCTCGTCGCCGGATCTGCCCGCCGGCCTCATCGAAACGCCTGTGTCCACGCTGGACGTGACCCCGACACTGGGTGCGCTGGCCGGTGTCGATATGGCTGAAATTGAACCCTGGACCGACGGCCAGAACCTGGTGCCGCTGGCCAACGGAACGGAACGCACCGAACCTGTTGCCGTGGAATACGCGGCGGAGGCGTCTTATGCGCCGCTGGTGTCGCTGCGCTATGGCAAGTGGAAGTACAACCGCTGCGCGCTGGACCCCGATCAGCTGTTCGATCTGGAGTCCGACCCGCACGAGCTGACCAACCTGGCAGACGACCCGGCCCATGCCGGCACCCTGCAGACCCTGCGCGCCAAGTCAGAGGCCCGCTGGAACCTGGAAATCTTCGACGCAGAGGTGCGCGCCAGCCAGGCCCGCCGCTGGGTCGTCTACGAGGCGCTGCGCCAGGGCGGCTATTACCCCTGGGATTACCAGCCGCTGCAAAAGGCCTCCGAGCGCTACATGCGCAACCACATGAATCTCGACAACCTCGAGGAAAGCAAACGCTTTCCCCGCGGCGAATAACCTTAGCAACCACTCAGCATCTCCCCCTGCTGAAGACCCCCGCTGGAGACACGCAACATGACACATCCCGCACAGCCCAAGGCCAGCCACTTCATCAACGGCGAATACGTCGAGGATACCTCTGGCACCCCGATCCCGGTGATCTACGCCGCCACCGGTGAGCAGATCGCCACCGTCCACGCCGCAACGCCCGCGATCGTCGAACAGGCACTGTCCACCGCCAAAGCCGCGCAGAAGGCCTGGGCCAAAATGACCGGCACCGAGCGCGGCCGCATTCTGCGCCGCGCCGCCGACATCATGCGCGAGCGCAACCATGAACTCAGCGTGCTGGAAACCTACGACACCGGCAAACCGCTGCAGGAAACCCTGGTCGCTGACGCCACCTCCGGCGCCGACGCGCTGGAATACTTCGGTGGCCTCGCCGCCTCGCTGACCGGCGAGCACATCCCGATGGGCGAGGACTGGGTCTACACCGTGCGCGAGGCACTGGGCCTCTGCGTCGGCATCGGCGCCTGGAACTACCCGACCCAGATCGCCTGCTGGAAAGGCGCCCCGGCGCTGGCCTGCGGCAACTCGATGGTGTTCAAACCCTCGGAAACCACGCCGCTCTGCGCCCTGAAAGTGGCCGAGGTCCTGCATGAGGCCGGCCTGCCTGCGGGGCTTTACAACGTCGTTCAGGGCATGGGCGAGGTCGGCAGCGCGCTGGTCACCGACCCGCGCGTCGACAAGGTCTCGCTGACCGGCTCGGTGCCGACCGGCAAGAAGGTCTATGCCGCCGCCGCCGAGGGCATGAAGCACGTCACCATGGAGCTGGGCGGCAAGTCGCCGCTGATCATCTTCGACGACGCCGACATCGACAACGCCGTTGGCGGCGCCATCAACGGCAACTTCTACTCTTCCGGCCAGGTCTGCTCCAACGGCACCCGCGTCTTCGTGCAGAAGGGCATCAAGGAAAAGTTCCTCGCCCGCCTGGCGGAGCGCACCGGCAACGCCATCATCGGAGACCCGATGGATGAGGCCACCAGCTTTGGCCCGATGGTGTCGGAGAACCAGATGAACATCGTGCTGGGCTACATCGAGAAAGGCAAGGAAGAGGGCGCCCGCCTGATCTGCGGCGGCAAGCGCGCAGACAAGAACGGCTTCTTCATCGAACCCACCGTGTTCGCCGATGTGACCGACGATATGACCATCGCGCGCGAGGAAATCTTCGGCCCGGTGATGTCCGTCCTCGACTTCGACACCGAGGAGGAGGTGATCGCCCGCGCCAATGACACCGAGTTCGGCCTCTCGGCCGGCGTCTTCACCAACGACTTCAGCCGTGCCCACCGGGTGATCGGCCAGCTGGAGGCGGGCAGCTGCTTCATCAACTCCTACAACGACGCGCCGGTCGAAGCACCGTTCGGCGGGGTCAAGGCATCGGGTGTTGGCCGTGAAAACTCGAAAGAGGCGATCAAGCACTTCAGCCAGGTGAAGTCGGTCTACGTCCGCATGGGCGACGTCGAAGCGGCGTTCTGATCGGCACCCGCCTGAAAGCAACGGCCGGGCAGGGCGCCGCGTGCGCCCGCCCCATCTGAAGAAAACGGCAGCAGTCCAGATCTTCCGGCTGCCGGATGGAGAGAAGAAATGAACGCGGATTATGTGATTGTCGGGGCCGGGTCAGCCGGCTGTGCAATGGCCTACCGGCTGTCCGAGGCCGGCCGATCGGTCCTGGTGATCGAACATGGCGGCACCGATGCAGGGCCGCTGATCCAGATGCCGGGGGCGCTCAGCTACCCGATGAACATGCCGCTCTATGACTGGGGCTATAAATCCCAGCCGGAACCACATCTGGGCGGCCGTGAACTGGTCACTCCGCGCGGCAAGGTGATCGGCGGCTCCTCCTCGATCAACGGCATGGTTTACGTGCGCGGCCACGCGGGCGACTACAAGCACTGGGCCGAAAGCGGCGCGCAGGGCTGGGACTATGCCGATGTGCTGCCCTATTTCAAGCGCATGGAAACCTGGAATGACCGCGGCCATGGCGGCGACCCGGACTGGCGCGGCAAGGACGGCCCGCTGCATGTGACCCGCGGCCCCCGCGACAACCCGCTGCACGACGCCTTCGTCAAGGCGGGCGAGCAGGCCGGCTATCCGGTCACCGATGACTACAACGGCGAGCAGCAAGAGGGCTTCGGCCCGATGGAAATGACCGTCTACAAGGGCCAGCGATGGTCAGCGGCCAATGCCTATCTGAAGCCGGCCCTGAAGCGCGACAACTGCAACCTGATCCGCGCCTTCGCCCGCAAAGTGGTGATCGAAGAGGGCCGCGCCGTGGGCGTCGAAGTGGAGCGCGGCGGCAAGATCGAAGTGATCCGCGCCAACGTGGAAGTGATCCTGGCGGCGTCCTCCATCAACTCGCCCAAGCTGCTGATGCTGTCCGGCATCGGTCCGGCAAAACATCTGGCAGAGCACGGCATCGAAGTGGTCGCAGACCGCCCCGGCGTCGGCCAGAACCTGCAGGACCATCTGGAATTCTACTTCCAGTTCGCTTCCAAGCAACCGATCACCCTGTTCAAATACTGGAACCTGTTCGGCAAGGCCTGGGTGGGGGCGCAGTGGCTGTTCACCAAGACCGGCCTCGGCGCCTCCAACCAGTTCGAAAGCGCGGCCTTTATCCGTTCTGACAAAGGCGTCGATTACCCGGACATCATGTACCATTTCCTGCCCATCGCGGTGCGCTACGACGGCCAGGCGGCGGCAGAGGGCCATGGCTTCCAGGCCCATGTCGGCCCGATGCGCTCGGACTCGCGCGGCGAGATCACCCTGGCTTCGAGCGACCCCAAGGACGCGCCCAAGATCCTGTTCAACTACATGTCGACCGAGAAGGACTGGGAAGACTTCCGCAAATGCATCCGCCTGACGCGCGAGATCTTTAACCAGGATGCGATGAAGCCCTTCGTCAAGCACGAGATCCAGCCCGGCGACGCGCTGCAGTCCGACGAAGAGCTGAACGGCTTTATCCGCGAGCATGTGGAAAGCGCCTATCACCCCTGCGGCACCTGCAAGATGGGCGCCGTTGAGGACCCGATGTCCGTTGTGGACCCGGAATGCCGGGTGATCGGTGTCGAGGGCCTGCGGGTCGCTGACAGCTCGATCTTCCCGCGCATCACCAACGGTAATCTCAACGGTCCCTCGATCATGACCGGCGAGAAAGCCTCCGACCACATCCTGGGCCGCCGCCTGCCGTCGTCGAACGCAGAGCCGTGGTTCAACCCGAACTGGCGCCAGGCGCAACGCTGATCCTGTTGCGCTGCCAGCAAGCCGCCCGCCACCTCCCCTTTGTGCGGGCGGCTTTTTTCTGCCGGTTTCTTTGCGAAAACCCTCCCGCCGCGCTCATCTTTTGATCCGCGTCAAAGCGGCGGGGCAGGGAAGGCAATACCCTGCAACCGACCCTAGGAAGAAGGAGCGAGCAGGTGTCCAATACCCCCCATGAACTGGCCGAGGAATTCCCGGAAAAAGCGGCGCTGATGAGCCGGCTGAAGCAGTCTAACGCGCATTTCGCCAAGCTGTCGGAAGACTACCACGCGGTGAACCGCGCCGTGCACCGGGCGGAAACCAATGTGGAGCCGGTCAGCGCACAGGCCGAGACCGAAATGCGCAAACAGCGCGCCGCGCTGAAGGACGAGATCTGGGGGATCCTGTCCAAGGCATGACGCCGCCTTTAGGCGCGGCGGGGAAGGGGGCCGGCAGCGCCCCCTTTTTCGCATCCCGCACGCGGGCCGTCCCATTTGCGTGCCGCCAGCACAGGGATTCGCGGTCGCCGTATTGATCCTGAGCCGGAAACGGTTTTGCGCATCCCGCCAAACTGTTGAGGAGCTTCCCCGCGAAACCGGGTAATTTTGATGAATTTAAGGCAAATTCGTCAAAATTGTGGCCGGGCGCCCTATCTACAGACTGCAGCCTGAAATTGTTCTCAGACCAGAAGCTGCGGCGTAGTGAGCGAAGGAGTAACCCAATGGGACAGATCTATCAGCCGGGCCGGTGGCAGGAGATCGAAGGGGTGCCGTCAGAGGCCTCCGATTCCGAAATCCTTGCAGCGATCCGGAATGTGGTCCGGGCGGAAACCGCGGTCCCGGCGCCGCAGGAAGATCCGGCGCCCGCCCGTGTGAGCCAGTGGCAGCCGGCTCCGGCAGGGCAGCCTAAACAGCCGCCGGAAGCGGCCGCCAAGGCAGAACGCGCACTGATGCTCCGCCTGCTGGACCGCTTGCGCGGCTGAACGGCAGCCAGGTTCCGCGCCGCCATCCCTCCGCTCACCCGAATGCGCAGGTTGCCGCGTTTGCCAGTGATGGCTGTCACTCCGCCGCGCTTTTTCGCAAAAACGCTTCACCAGCGGCCAGCCCGGCGTCCCAGGTTGCCTGGATCTTTTCGGGGTCGGTGAAGTCGATCTTGTCGGCAGGCACCTCTTCCGCAGGCCAGACATAGCGCCGCCCCGCCACTTCCGGCAGGCGCTTGTAACGGCGGGTCAGCAGCACCAGCGTGCGGCCATTGTCGGGTTCCGGCATCGGCGCCTGGTCCGCCATGCCGCCGTCAATCACCGCGCGGCCCTTCCAGAGCGGCGGCTCGAACACCGGCGGAATAGCGGCGGCGAACCGTACCAGGTCAGCCAGCCTGCCGTCCCGCGCAGCGGCGCGGGCATCCGCCAGGCTGGAAGAAACGCCCAGCCGCTCCGCCCAGTTGAAATGCGGCGATCCGATCAGGTGCAGCTCGGCCTCGTAGGCAAGGGCGGCCAGGCTGCCGCTCAGGCGCGCCCAGCGTCCGGACGGCGGGTGGCCCAGCAGGATCTGCGCCTGCGGCCCCGCCGCCACCCGGTTCTGCGCACCGCCGTCCAGCGACCGGGCAACCACTTCGTCATAAATCCGCTGATGCGGTGTCACCCTGCCAGCGTCCGGCCGGTGCCAGTCGATATTGCTGCCGGTCGCCCGGAACGCCTGTTTCATCTCCGCCAGCACCCGCTCGCCGCGCCCCGCCAGGAACCCGGCCAGCGTCAGCGCGCCGCCGGAAACCCCGGTCACACGGGCGGGCCGCAGCGGCAGCGCATCCTTCACAACATGCAGAAAGCCGCCCTGCCAGAAGCAGCGGCAGCCGCCGCCGGACAGGACCAGTTGTTCAAATGCAGCCATGGGTCCGAACTTAGGACAGCCGGCTGCCGCCGGCCAGCCTCAGCTCACCTCGTAGGGCAGCACGCCGCGCTGGTCGGTGTTGATGGTCAGGCGCCGCTCCAGCGGCGGCACCGAACGCTGGTGGCAGTCCTTGCGCTCGCAGATCCGGCAGGAGATGCCGATCGGCTCATAGGCGCTGTCCTGGCTCACATCCAGCCCGTCGGCATAGACCAGCGCATCCGCATGGCGCACCTCGCATCCCAGCGCAATCGCATAGCGGCGCACCGGCGCGCCGAAGGAGCCGCCGGGCTTGGACACATCCCGCGCCAGCGAGATATAGCGCACCCCGTCCGGCGTTTCCGCCAGCTGCCGCAGGAACCGGCCAGGGGTCTCGAACGCCCGGTGCACGTTCCACAGCGGGCAGGCGCCGCCAAAGCGGGCAAACTGCAGCCGCGTGGCCGAGTGGCGCTTGGTGATGGTGCCCGCCTGATCCACCCGCACGAAAAAGAACGGCACGCCCTTGGCGCCGGGCCGCTGCATCGTCGACAGCCGGTGCGCGATCTGCTCGATCGAGGCGCCGAAGCGGATCGCCAGCAGCTCCAGGTCGTGGCGGCAGGCCTGCGCCGCCTCCAGGAACCGCGTATAGGGCATCAGCGCCGCGCCCGCGAAGTAGTTGGCTAGGCCGATCTTGGCGATGGCGCGGGCCTCATCGCTCTGGAACTTTGCAAAATCGAGGGTGGCTTCCAGCAGCGTATTCTGCCGCAAAAGCGCCACCTGCAATAGCATCTGAAAGAGCTGCGTCTGCGGCGCAGAGCGGTTCGAGAGGTGCAGCACCTGCGCCTCGGCATCGTAATGGCGCAGGCCTTCCATCTCGGTCTGCCGCACCTTGATGCCGCCGCGCTCCAGCTCGGCAACGGCGGCGGCGCGGATGTCGCTGGTGGAGGCAAAGCGTTCCGCCGCATGGTCCACCGCGTCGATGTAGTTGTCGCAGTAATGAAAGAAATCGCGCACCTCCTCCCAGGGGGAGGCTTGAATGCGGGCGTCCTCCCGCCCCAGCGCCTCATCCAATGAGGCCAGCCGCTCGTGGGTCTGCCGGTAGGCCCGGTGCAAGGACAGGAAGGCGCGCGCCAGCGCCGGGGCGTTCGAGGCGGTCAGCCGCAGGTCCGCCAGCGGCGGCGCATCATCGGCAAACACCGGGTCCGCCATCGCCTCGCGCATATCGCTCACCAGCCGTTCGCTGTCGCCTGCGCTCAGCTCGGTCACATCCATGCCGAATTCCTGCGCCAGCGCCAGAACCACCGTGGTCGACACCGGGCGGTTGTTGTTCTCCATCTGGTTCAGATAGGGCAGCGAGACGCCCAGCTTGGCGGCGAAATCCTTCTGCGTCAGCTCCAGCCGCTGCCGCATCTCCCGCAGCTTGGCGCCGGCGTATAGTTTCTGGGTGGCCATGGGGCGCGCCTTTGCAAATACAATTCCTGCGAATGGTATAATTGCAAAGTTGCGCCCGCAAGCCCGCCTCTGGTCCTATGCGCCGATCTGCCGCTCCCGCAGGACCACCAGCAGGATCGCCACCAGCCCGCACATGGCGGTGCCGAACATGATCGCCAGCAGCGGCACCGCGGTGGACCCCGGCACCAGCAGCATGCCTGCAAAGGCGCTGAGCGCGGCGCCCGCGCCGATCATGATGGCGCCGCTAAGGCCGGAGGCGGTGCCCGCCAGATGCGGCCGCACTGAAATGGCGCCCGCGGTGGCATTGGGGATCGCCATGCCGTTGCCCAGCCCGACAAAGCACATCAGGCCGAAAAACGTCCACACCGTGTCTGCGCCCGCCATCGCGATCAGCAGCGACAGCAGCACCCCGGCGCCATTGATGACGCAGCCCCACAGCACCATTCGGTTGATCCCGAGCCGGGTGGAATAGCGGCCGGAGAGGAAGTTGCCGGCAAAATAACCCACCGCCGGCGCAGAAAAGTAGATGCCCAGTTCCGCCGTGCTCAGCCCGTAGACTTCGGTGCCGACAAAGGGCGCGCCGCCGAGATAGGCGAAGAAGGCGCCCGAGGCGAGGCCGGAGGACAGGGAATAGCCCCAGAACCGCGGCGAGCGCAGCAGTTCCGGGTATTCGCGGAATTGCGCCATCAGCGTCTTGCCGCTTTTGTGCGCGGTCTCGCCGAAATCGGTGAAGGTGATGAAAAACGTTGCCGCACCGAGCAGGAACAGCAGCCAGAAATTGGCGGTCCAGCCCATCCACTGGTCCAGGAAGCCGCCGATTGCCGGGCCGATCATCGGCACAACCGCCATGCCCATGGTGACATAGCCGATCATGCTGGCAGCCTCGTTGGTGTCGTACATGTCGCGCACCGCGGCGCGGCTCAGCACCATGGTTGCGGCCACCGCCGTCTGTGCCACCCGGAACATCAGGAACAGCTCTGCGGTCGGCGCATAGATGCACCCAAGCGTCGCCAGCAGGAACAGCACGATGCTGCCCAGAATGACCGGCCGCCGCCCCATCTGGTCGGAGATCGGCCCGACGAAGATCTGCACCACCGCATTGCCCGCAAGGTACAGCGCCACCGACAGCTGCATTACCCGGTAGTCGACCGCATAGTAGTCGGCCATCCCCGCCAGCGACGGCAGATGCAGGTTCATGCCAAGCGCCGACAAGCCTGCCAGCAGGATCAGAGTGAAGATGCGCGGAGGCGTCCGCTGGCCGGCGGCCCGGGTATCATATGTGGACATATTATCCGGTTAGAGCAGTCCGCCCGCGTTGTCCATCTGCCGCATGTGCAGCGGCGCACAGGGGGGACGCCGCGTCAGAAGAGACTTGCGCGGAAAACAAGGCGCCGCCTATGCTGGGCCAAGATCAGCATTTTTTCTTGTTTTTCAGGCCCGACCTTATTTGCTGCCGAGGTGACATATGGCGAACACCCCCGATCCGCTTGCCAATAACCCGGCCATCCGGCAATGGGCGGAACGCTTTTATGCGGTCAAGGCCTGGTCCATGCCGGACATGCCGGAAGCCGGGGATGCGGCACTCGATCTGCGCCGTGCCGCAGCGCTGGAGGAGCTGAGCAAGATATCCGTTCCTGCGGCGCTCAGTTCCGGGGCCCGGCGCAGCCTCGCGGGCGGACGCAAGGCGCTGAAGAAGGAAATTCTCAGCGCCGCCGCGGCAGAGGCGTTCGAACAGATCGACGGCGAAATCCGCGACCTGAAGGATCAGATTGCCGCGCAATTGGCCATTGCCGCGGCCCGCGGCGAGGCGCAGGCCGCCCTGGCTGCCGCGGAGGAGAAATTTGCCGAGGAGCGCGGCAGTCTCGACCAGGGCGCCTTCACCTATCTCGAAGCCCTGATCAAAGCCGCGCAGCAGGCCATGGCCGCGGCTGTCTCGGACGGTGATTTTGGGGCGGTGGAAACGCAGGCCAAGGCCATCTCCGTCAAGGCGGAGGGGGCCAAAGCCTATGGCGTATTCTTCGACAACTGGACCCGCGCCACGCTTGTGCTGATCAAGCGGATGGAAGATCCGGCCAAGGAAGCCGCCGCCACGGCACGCGCGGCACAGATGGCTGCTGCGGCGGCGCTTTCGAAGGCGGGGGATTTCGATGGCGCCAAAGCCGCGCTGGAAGCCTGGAAGTCCAGCCTTGATACCGAGGACCACCTGGCTGCTGCCGTCAGTTTCGACAATCTTCTGTGCGGCTACGAAGCCAATCACCACAAACGCTGCCAGAACATCCTCAGCAGCCAGCTGCGCGATGCCAGGGATTTCCGGGACCACCTGAAAGATGCCAAGAAACTGGCCTATACCGACAGCAAGTTCCCGGAGGCCGAGGCCAAACTGAACGCCCTCATTGCCTATGGCACCAAAGAGCGCGCGGCACTGGCCAAGTTCCTGCGCGGCTTTGACATGTCGATGATGTCAAATGCAGACTTCCGCACCGCTGTGCTGGCCGCCCAGACAAAGCAGGCGGCGGCAGGCGACAATGATCCGAAAAGGGCGCTCAGGGACCTGAAGTCCTGGGTCAAGGCGCATCCCGCGATCATGGGGCAAAGCTATTCGACCCAGATCCTAAAGGCGCTGCAGAAACGCTATGATGCGCTGAAGCAAGTGCTGAAAGAGCCGGAGCTGAGCGACCTCAACGCCACTTGGGATGCTCACAGGCTGCTGGCCGAGGCCGGGAATTTCGACATGGACACCGGCGCGCCGCAGCACCACGCCAAGCTCGATCTGCTGTTCAAGCTGGAAGCCATCACCGACAGCCGCCGCGAAATGGACGCGATCCTGCGCAAGCATCCAGCGGCGGCGGGGTATGATTTCCACAAGCCGGTGGCCGATGCCCTTGCCGCCGCAAATTACCCGCAGGCAGTCGCGGCCGCACCCGCGGCGCTGGCGCTTTTGCAGGCGGTGCCGGAGTATCTGGCCCTGCGCCAGGCCGCCCAGGACCTGCTGGCTGCGCTGCCCGGCGATCCGGCGGATCTGCGCAGCACGCTGGACGGCGCGATCCAGGCGGCAGAACTCACCGCCCGCGGCGGCGATCCGGTCAAGGCAACGGCGGACCTGCGGGCGGTGCTGGACGGCACCGACTACCTGAATCTGATGCTGGAAATGACCGACTACCGCGCCAAGCTTGCCAAGGTCGGAAAGGAGCATGCCCGCGCCAAAAAGTATCTGAAGCTGCCTGAGGCGGAAGCGGCACTGGATGCCTCGCTGAAGACCGCCACGGACCGGGCGGACAATGACAGGGAATACGGTGACGCCTTCCTGATGCTCGATACGCACCAAAGGCTGCTGGCAGAGGCCAAGCCGATGGCCACCGCCCGCTATCAGGTGCAGGGGATCATCAAGGCGCTGAAGCGCGCAGGCACCGGGCCGGACAAGCTGGTTCCTTTTGAGGACAGGGTCTCCGCCGCTGAAAGTGAGGCCAGGAAACCGGACTTTGCCAAGGCCAGGACTGATTTCGACAGCATCAGAACCGATCTCGGCGCGCTCTGCGCCAGCGCAGCGCTGGACTGCGAGGCCGCGGATGGCGCGGGCAGCAATGCAGGCCACTCGCTGGACCGCCATGGCCCGGACGTCAGCGACGAGGATCTGATCACCCGCCTGAAGACCGGCAAGCCTCCGAACGCCCATTCCGACGACGAACGCTCCTACACCGGGGCGTCCTCCAAATTCCACAGCCCGCAGGACTGGCTCGCAGGGCGCGAACTGGCCGCCCAGGCGGCACTGGCCAAGGGCATCGACATCACCGAGACGGAAATGACCTTCACCGGCGATCCGCTGGCAGACCCGGAGGAAAACGCCGATTTCACCGTCGAGCACGGCCGCCCGATCGACAAGGCTTACATCGGCCACAAGAAACATGTGCGGCTGGACGACAGCGGCGAGCCGATCCCGGACAAGACCTATGAAACCTTCGAAGAGATCGAGGGGCTGACCCGCGCCTACGTGAACTTTATCTGGGAGCCGGAGCTTTTGCCGGCTGAGACCACCAATCATCCCGCTCCCAACACGCATCATGATGAGGAAAAGGCGCAGGACAACGCCGACTACGTCGCGAAATACACGGCCCGCCACGGCGCCGCTCCGGCCAAGATCCCGGGCCGCTGGGTGATGATGCAGCAATACCCGGTCGCCGATGGCTGGGACAATGAAACCAAGACCTACACCAATGGCAATCCGGGGAACATGATCCCATGAAGATCCGCAAGGAACTGATCGAAGGCTACACGCGGCTGCTGACCATGGGCCGGGCAGTGAACGCGCCTGATCCGATGGCGGATCTGTCCCAGTTCGACGCCGACATCCGCGCCATGCACAAGCGCGCTTACAAGGAAGGCAACCTGGACTGGCTGCGCCTGGCGCTGGATTCCCTGATCGCCGGCCCGGAGGGCCGCATCAGCCAGTTCGCGGGCCAGCAGTACCCGTTCAGCGACCGGGAACTGGAGGCGCTGTTCCGCCGAGCCTACGGGATGATCTGGCCGGATCAGCCACTGTCCGAGCCCGGTGACGAGGCGGATCTGGAATTCGTGGAAATGAGCGCAGAGGAGTGGGACGCCTTTACCGGCGCCTAGGGAAATGCCATGTCCGACCAGGCTTTTGATGCTGATGCCGTCCTGAAGCTCATCAAAAAATCCAAGGCGTCCGGCAACGAGTTGCCCTTTGCCTTCGGCCTTGCGGCCAAACCGGAAAACTGCGGCCTGATGATCGATCTGCGCAAGCCCGGCAAGGTGCTGCGCGGCGAGCTGAAAAAGATGCCGGGAATCAGGAAAACCTGTTTCGGCACGCTGCGGGTGGAGGAGAACGAGGTTTTCCTGCAGCCCGAGAAGCCGCTGAAGGGCATCGTCAAGCAGCTGAAAAAGAAGTTCAAGGCGGAGGGCATGGTCAAGTTCAAGCCGGTGCTGGTCGGCCCCGACGGCAGCATCATCGACGAGGACAGCCTGCCGGATGATGACGCGGAAGACCTCGAAACCGCTGCCCCCGCGCAGGCGGATGACGGTGCCGCGGATGACTTGAAACAGCGCATTGCCGCCGCCGCGGAGGCGGTGAGGGCGCTGGGCAGCACTGAGCTTGCAGGCAAGCTGGCGGTGGAAGTGAAGGCCGCCGCCAAGCTGCTCGGGCAAGGCGGCCTCGACGGCTGCGCTGCCCGGCTCGACCGGCTGGAGGCGGCGCTGGCCAAATTGCAAAGCCGGCCGGAAGCGGCCCCGGCCGACCCGGAGCAGGCCGCGAAGCTCTCCAAGCTGCTGGCCGCTCAGGCGGCAAGGATCAAGGTTCTGCCGCCGCAGCAGGCCGCGCCGCTGGCCGAGCAGGCCCGCGCCGTTGCCGCCAGCCTCAAATCCGGTGCGCTGCCGCAGGCCGCAGAGGGCCTCAAGGCGCTGATGAAGGCCTTGGATGCCCCGGCGGAGGCAGAGGCGGAGGCGCCGCTGCCGGACGTGATGGAGATCTGGCAGGCCGCCAAGGAGGACGTCGACCGCGGCATCTCCGAATTGCAGGCGGCGCTGCGCTCGCAGAATCACCCTGTGCTGGCGCAGATCGCCGATGCCGGGCTGGCCGGTGCCGCCGACGGCAATCAGACCGCCCTGATGAAGGCGCTGTTCGAGATGAGATCGGCTACCGGCGATGCCCGCAAGAAAGCGGCGCAGGCGCTGCTGGCGCAGGTCGCCGCCTATGGCAAGTTTCTCAAGAGCGATCCGGTGATTGCCCTGGTCGAGGACAACCCCTTCGGCATCTCCGCGCCGGTGAAGCTGCCGCTGGGCACCGCGCTGCGGCAGATCGCGGAAATCGCCAAAGCGGCCTGATCCTGCCGTCCCGGCTCCGCAGCAAGGCCCGGATCCGCGCCCTGGCTTTGCTGATTTTCAACTTTGCCAACCTCGTATGCAAACGGTTTGCAAATTTGCGATAATGTCCTTTGGCTTCGCCGCAGCGCAATATATGGTCGCGGTGAAATTGACAGGGGACATGAGCCATGAAAGACATCCTTTCCGAGCTGGAAGACCGCCGCCAGGACGCGCGGCTGGGCGGCGGCCAGCGCCGCATCGACGCACAGCACGAGCGCGGCAAGCTGACAGCCCGCGAACGGATCGAACTGCTGCTGGACGAGGGCAGTTTCGAAGAATTCGACATGTTCATCGCCCACCGCTGCACCGACTTTGGCATGGAAAACAACAAGCCGGCCGGCGACGGCGTGGTCACCGGCTGGGGCACCATCAACGGCCGCCAGGTCTATGTCTTCAGCCAGGACTTCACCGTGCTGGGCGGCTCGGTCTCCGCCACCCATGCCCAGAAAATCTGCAAGATCATGGATATGGCGGTGCAGAACGGCGCACCGGTGATCGGCATCAACGATTCCGGCGGCGCCCGCATCCAGGAAGGCGTCGACGCGCTGGCCGGCTACGCCGAGATCTTCCAGCGCAACATCATGGCCTCCGGCGTCATCCCGCAGATCTCGGTCATCATGGGCCCCTGCGCGGGCGGCGCGGTCTATTCACCGGCGATGACCGACTTCATCTTCATGGTCAAGGACACCTCCTACATGTTCGTGACCGGCCCGGATGTGGTGAAAACCGTGACCAACGAGGTGGTCACCGCCGAGGAGCTGGGCGGCGCCTCCACCCACACCCGCAAATCCTCGGTCGCCGACGGCGCCTTTGAAAACGATGTCGAGGCGCTGGCCGAGGTCCGCCGCCTGGTCGATTTCCTGCCGCTGAACAACCGCGAAAAGCCCCCGGTGCGCCCGTTCTTCGACCAGCCCGGCCGGATCGAGGAAAGCCTGGACACCCTGATCCCGGAAAACCCGAACACGCCTTACGACATGAAGGAGCTGATCACCAAGGTTGCGGATGAGGGCGACTTCTACGAGATCCAGGAGGATTTCGCCAAGAACATCATCACCGGATTCATCCGGCTTGAGGGCCAGACCGTCGGCGTCGTCGCCAACCAGCCGATGGTGCTGGCGGGCTGCCTCGACATCGATTCCAGCCGCAAGGCCGCCCGCTTTGTGCGCTTCTGCGACTGTTTCGAGATTCCGATCCTGACCTTCGTCGACGTGCCGGGCTTCCTGCCGGGCACCTCCCAGGAATATGGCGGCGTCATCAAGCACGGCGCCAAGCTGCTGTTCGCCTACGGCGAGGCCACCGTGCCGAAGGTCACCGTGATCACCCGCAAGGCCTACGGCGGCGCTTATGACGTTATGGCCTCCAAGCACCTGCGGGGCGACTTCAACTATGCCTGGCCGACCGCCGAAATCGCGGTGATGGGTGCCAAGGGTGCCACCGAGATCATCCACCGCGCCGACCTTGGCGATGCGGACAAGATCGCGGCCCACACGGCGGACTATGAAGACCGTTTTGCCAACCCCTTCGTGGCGGCCGAACGCGGGTTCATCGACGAGGTGATTATGCCCCAGTCCACCCGCAAACGGGTCAGCCGCGCCTTTGCCTCGCTGCGGGGCAAGCAGCTGAAGAACCCGTGGAAAAAGCACGACAACATTCCGCTGTGAGTGGGTAAATGACGGATCAGAGCGAAATCGAGTCTGTGGCTTTCGGTGCAGATCGTGCGCCGCTGGAGTATCTTGATTTCTTTGAGATTTCCAACGGGTCCGATGCACGCGAAGCTATGCTTGCCGTGTTCCGCTCTGATCTCGGCAGCAAACTGAATGCCCGTGAGCCATCTCCGCAGGAAGCGGCGTCGATACGCCAAACCGTCTCTCTCATGGTGCAGCTTGCCGCTACGACCGACGCTGGCCTTCCTGACGACTACTTCGTGGAGCTGGCAGACGGACCTGAGGCAGACTACCGGACCATTCCGCCAACGCGGCGGGTGGTCTTTGGCCTCGATAACGAAAGCTGGCAAACCGCCGATCTGAACCGGATTGAAGTGTCTGAATGACCCGCACCTCCTGGCATATCACCCGCACAGACAGCGTCCTAACGCTGTCGCGCCGCCTGCCTGCGCGTTTCGACGTGGCGGCGGAAACGGTGCTGCCCGCCGCTGATCCCCTGCGTCTGGCGCATCAGATCCGTCAGGACATGTGGCGCAAGCTGCAGCGCTTGCGCGGCTTCGCCCCGGTGGTGGAAATCACCGCAGCGGGGCAGGGGCTGCGGGTGCGTGCCGGCGGCCAGGTGATGGGCCGGCTGCCCGCCAATGCCGCCGGGCTGATCGCGGATGTGCTGGAAGATCCCGCCCGCCGCGCCCGCTGGATCCGCCACGCCAGCCGGCGCGCTGCTCAGCCCGATTCCCGGGCAGATGCGAAGGATTCGCACAGATTCGCGGCAAAAATTGACATGGAGGCCGAATCAGCGTCATGATCTGCGCCAGCCGATATCAGACAGCGCGCGCCACTTGCGCAGCGCCTGCAGCTCCGGCCGGAGGAGCCTGGTCCGCCAGGGGCCGGGGCTGCGGATATCTGGCAGCGGTTCCCATTGCCCTGTTCGCCCTCTCCGCCACTGCGGCGGATGCGATTTCCGTGCCCTCGGGCCAGGCCGTCACCCTGGCCGAGGTTCTGCTGGACGATGCCCCTGGCCAGCCCGGCAAGACCTGGGCGCGGTTCCGCTTCCTGGCGCCGCAGATCGCCCGCGGCACCGGCAGCGTCACGTATGAGGCCGCGGCGCCCGACATGGATCATCTCTGCGACACCCTGGCGCTGCCCTATCTGGCCGAACACGGGCTGGAGGCCGCGCGGGTGGTGATCTCGCTGTCCGACCGGGCGGTGCCCTTCGGCGCCCAGGACCCGGAGGCGACCCAGTTCTTCGAAGCCTACCGCCCCGAGGGCGCGGCCTGCACGTGGGAGGCTTTCTGATGCTTCCACAATATCTTGCGGACCAGGGGGCGGACCGGCGGATTCTTGCGGCATTGCAGCCACAGAACAGCCGGTTGCCGCGATTTGCATGTGACTCGGCGGCAAACCCGGCTATCCTCGGCGCGGGCAGCCATCAGGCTGCCTTCGCATTGAGGTTGAGGCGTGCGGACGGTGCAGCCGCCGCAGGTTTCACTATTTTTATCAGGAGACAGAAATGTCCAAGAGCATCAAGCTTATCGCCCTGGCCGGCCTGCTGGCCGCCGTCACCGCCTGCGCCCAGCAGGAAGAGGAATTTGTCGTTGTCGAACCGCAGCCGGTCTCCGAAGAGCCCGTCTTCACCGGCAAGTACAACTAAACACACCAGGGGTCCGGCCCTGCGGCCGGCCCCCGCCGCCCCGTGGGGTGCCGGACCGGAGGCACCCAAATGCTGAAACACCGCGGGTTCCCGGGCCGCATGCCCGGCACCGATTTCCAATTCACCATCCGCCGCCCCAACCCGAAGGGGGTGACACCGCTGATCCGGCGCGAGCGCTTCCGCGACCGCAAGAACGTCGACAAGCGCGTCGACCTGACCTTCATGCAGGCGCTGTGGGAGCATTTCGGCGATCAGCCGTTCGAGCGCGGCAATCTCGACGCAGGCCGGCTCAGCTGGCTGTTCGGCCGCGAAGTGGTGCCGGCCGAAGATCCCTTTGATCCCGAAAGCTATGAGGCGCTGCTGGTCATCGACGAGGCGGCCGCCCGCGCGTCCTTCCCGGAGGCGTTCGACTGATGCCGGGGCTCCGGACGCATATCACGGGCAGGGCGGTGCGCTTTGCGCCGCGCAGCCCCGCCCTGCGTCCGGCGCGCCAGGGCGCGGCTCCGCGTCCGCAAAGCCGCGGTTTCGGCGTGAACTTGCACAGGCCGCGCGCGATTCAGCAGGAATTTGCCCAAACGGGCGGCCTTGAATCTCAGGGGCTTACAGCCGCCGCCGCCCCGTGCATCGTGGGCCAAGCAGCGCAGCCACGCTGCTGTGCCGAGCATCTGTTCCGGCCCCTTCGCCTGAACGGGCAGGTACGCGACCCCATCCGCGGCCTGCCCGTCTTTTATCCCCTTCAGGCATTGGCGGAAGCTTGCCGCATCTCCCCCCGGGTGCGGCAAGCCTCCGCTCAACTGAAGCCCGGTCTCCGTGCAGCGTTGCGCCGGGCTTGCCGGCCTGCAAATTCCGCAGGGACACTCACGTCCCCGGAAGAAGGAACATGGACATGCGGGCAAAATCTCTCATCGCGGCGCTCTCGCTCTGCGGCCTGGTTGCCGCCTGCGGCGACACCACCGGCGAGCGGCTCATCTACGGCGCAGGCGCCGGTGCCGCCGGTTCGGCGCTGCTCAATGGCAACCTGGTCACCGGTGCTGCAATCGGCGCTGCGGCCAACCTCGTCTATTGCCAGGAAAACCCGCGCCGGTGCTGAGTCGCCTGCCGCTCATTTTCTGAACAGCCGGCCCGCAGGGGCCGCTGGTGACATCGCGCATACGCCGTGCCTGGGCTCGCCCCAGGCGCGGCGTTTTGCATTCCGGAATACCAAGGAACAAGGGACTGCCTATGTTTGATAAGATCCTGATCGCCAACCGGGGAGAGATCGCCTGCCGCGTCATCAAGACGGCGCGGAAGATGGGAATCAAGACCGTTGCCATCTACTCCGACGCCGACAAGCAGGCCCTGCATGTGCAGATGGCCGACGAAGCAGTCCACATCGGCCCGCCGCCCGCCAACCAGTCCTATATCGTCATTGACAAGGTGATGGAGGCGATCCGTCAGACCGGCGCCCAGGCGGTGCACCCGGGCTACGGCTTCCTCTCCGAGAACTCCAAGTTCGCCGAGGCGCTCGAGGCCGAAGGCGTTGCCTTCGTCGGTCCGCCGAAAGGCGCGATCGAGGCGATGGGCGACAAGATCACCTCCAAGAAGATCGCCCAGGAGGCTGGTGTGTCCACCGTACCCGGCTACATGGGCCTGATTGCCGATGCTGACGAGGCGGTGAAGATCTCCAACCAGATCGGCTACCCGGTGATGATCAAGGCCTCCGCCGGCGGCGGCGGCAAGGGCATGCGCATCGCCTGGAACGACGAGGAGGCCCGCGAAGGCTTCCAGTCCTCCAAGAACGAGGCCGCGAACTCCTTCGGCGACGACCGGATCTTCATCGAGAAATTCGTCACCCAGCCGCGCCACATCGAAATCCAGGTCCTGTGCGACAAGCACGGCAACGGCATCTACCTGGGTGAGCGCGAATGCTCGATCCAGCGCCGCAACCAGAAAGTTGTTGAAGAGGCGCCGTCGCCCTTCCTTGATGAGGAAACCCGCAAGGCGATGGGCGAGCAGGCCGTGGCACTGGCCAAGGCCGTTGGTTACTCCTCTGCCGGAACCGTGGAATTCATCGTCGACGGCGACAAGAACTTCTACTTCCTGGAAATGAACACCCGCCTGCAGGTGGAGCACCCGGTCACCGAGCTGATCACCGGCGTCGACCTGGTGGAGCAGATGATCCGCGTCGCCGACGGGGCCGAGCTGCCGATGCGCCAGGAGGACGTGACACTCACCGGCTGGGCGATTGAAAACCGGCTTTATGCCGAGGATCCCTACCGCGGCTTCCTGCCCTCCATCGGCCGCCTGACCCGCTACCGCCCGCCAGCGGAAACCGCGGCTGGCCCGATGCTGGTCAACGGCAAATGGCAGGGCGATGCGCCCGCAGGCGAAACCGCCGTGCGCAACGACACCGGCGTCTACGAGGGCGGCGAGATCTCGATGTACTACGACCCGATGATCGCCAAGCTCTGCACCTGGGCGCCGACCCGCGAGGAGGCGATCGGCGCCATGCGCACCGCGCTCGACAGCTTCGAGGTGGAGGGCATCGGCCACAACCTGCCGTTCCTGTCGGCGGTAATGGACCACCCGAAATTCATCTCCGGCGACATGACCACCGCCTTCATCGCCGAGGAATACCCGGACGGCTTCGACGGCGTCGAACTGCACAGCGACGACCTGCGCAAGATCGCCGCCGCCTGCGCCGCGATGCACCGGGTTGCCGAAATCCGCCGCACCCGCGTGTCGGGCCGGATGGACAACCACGAGCGCAAGGTCGGCACCGAGTGGGTCGTTGCGCTGCAGGGCCAGTCGTTCAGCGTGGTGATCGACGCCGACCGCGAGGGCGCCACCGTCAACTTCGAGGGCGGCGGCAGCTACCGGGTCACCTCGGACTGGACCCCGGGTGATCAGCTGGCCACCCTGCAGGTGAACGGCGAAATCCTGGTGCTGAAGGTGGGCAAGGTGACCCAGGGCTTCCGCGTCCGCTCCCGCGGTGCCGACCTGGCCGTCAAGGTGCGCACCCCGCGCCAGGCTGAACTGGCCCGGCTGATGCCCGAGAAGCTGCCGCCCGACACCTCCAAGATGCTGCTGTGCCCGATGCCCGGCCTGATCGTGAAGGTGGATGTCGAAGTGGGTCAGGAGGTCCAGGAGGGGCAGGCGCTCTGCACCGTCGAGGCGATGAAGATGGAAAACATCCTGCGCGCCGAGAAGAAGGGCGTGGTGTCCAAGATCAACGCGAGCGCGGGCGACAGCCTGGCGGTCGACGATGTGATCATGGAATTCGAGTAATGCGCTTGGGGGCAGGCGCATACGCGGCCGGGCAGGCGGGTTCACCCGCCCCCGGCGCCGTGCCTGCCCCGCGGCTCAGGGTGCCGTGCACCGAATCTTCAGGAATTCCGGCGACACTGACGCGGTTTGACGACCCCAAGGTGCCGCATGACCCGTCTTCTTACCTGCCTGCTGACCGCCCTGGCGCTTCTGTCCGGCTGCGCGCTCGACAAGGAGGAGGCGCTGCGCGCCCAGCTTTCGGCCTGGGTCGAGCTGGGGGAGACGTTCTTCTTCGAAAGCTCGATGAGCTGCACTGCAGCGGTGTTCCACACGGGGGAAAACCCGCGCATCACCTCGCTGGTGGACCGCGCGCGCTCGCTCAACACCGGCATGAAAATGCTCGAGGCCGGCAAGCCGGTGATGTTTGCGGTTTCCGGCAAATCCCCCAACGCGGTGACGGAGGACATCATGTCCCGCGATCTGCCGCAGGGGCTGGGGGTGCTGAACTCCGGGCTGGCTGGTGTCAGCTGCATGACCGATCTGGTCAAATCCGTTTATTATCAGGCGATCCGCAACCCGGCGTCCAGCCTGGTCTTCGTGCCGGACAGCGGCGCCATGGTGGTGCTGGACAAGCAGGCAATGGCGCTGATCTACGTCCGCGGCAACGGCTGACCGGCTCTGCTGGGCGGGCTGCTCACCCGCCGCGCCGCTCTTCCACTTCGCGCAGCCGCTCGGGGAATTTGTCGATGGTCCGGGTCAGCTCCCGCACCGTCCAGGGATGCGGCTTCCTCAGCTTGACGCCGCCGTCCTTGCCCACCAGCACCAGCATGAAGCCGCGGGGCCGCAGCTTCTTGCGCAGCGCGGACTTGGCTGCCGGATCGGTATCGGTCAGCACCACCACATCACGCGTCTTCAGCGCCTCCAGTCCGTCCATCAGCCGCTCCATCTGCTCATGGAACCGCGGGTCCTCGGGACTGTCGGCAAACACCACCACCGGGCGGTGCGTCCACTGGAACTCCGCCAGCTCGCCATCATATCCGGGCTGGATCAGCTCCGGCGCACTGCCATCCGCCGCGGCGGCCGCCAGCGGCAGGAACCCTGCCAAAACAACGCTAAGGATTGCTCTCATGATCTCTCCTGTTGTGTTGAATATATGCGCGCCGGCGGCAAATGCGACTGTGAAAACCGCCACTTGGCGAAAAAACATAAACGTTAACGGGATAATGAGGGGTTACCGGCCATGATCGTGCCATTCCCCTTGACCGGGCTGCGGCCTGCGGCCCTCCATCAGAGGTCCCGTAACGCTATGAAAGTCATCCTGCATACCGGCGCGCACCGCTGCGCGACCACCTCGTTCCAGGAATACATGCGCCACAATGCGCAAGCCCTGGAAAAACAGGGCATCGGCTTCTGGGGGCCGTACCGCACCCGCAACGGGCTGTTCCACGGCATCCAGCCGGGGCCTGCGCCGGTGTCCGGCCGCGATCTGGTGCAGCGCGCCCGGGGCCGCTTGCAGATCCAGATGGCCGCCAGCCGCGAAAACGGCACGCATAAGCTGCTGGTGAGCGAGGAGAACATGATCGGCTCGGTGCGGCAGAATCTGCGGCTCGGCGATCTCTACGGCGGCGTGGGGGAGCGGATGGCCCGCTTTTACCAGGCCTTCGGCGGTGCGGTCACGGATGTTGCACTCAGCATCCGCAGCCTCGACAGCTACTGGACCTCGGCGCTGGCTTACGCGGTGGCGCGCGGCCACAAGCTGCCTTCGGAAACCAGCCTCGACAGGCTGGCGCAGTCGCCGCGCAGCTGGCGCGACGTGATCACCGACATCGCTGCGGCGATGCCGGACGCGCGCCTGCACGTGCTGCCGTTTGAAACCTTCGGGTCAAGGCCGGAGGCGGCGCTGGCCGCCCTCACAGGCGCCGAGGCGCCGCGTGCCCACGCGCGGGTGCGCCTCAATGCCTCGCTCTGCCTTCAGGACCTGCGCGCCGGACTGCCGTCCTCCGCGGCCGCGGAACTGCCGGAGGGGGCGGGCCGCTGGCGCCCCTTCAACGACGCGCAGGCCGCATCCCTGCGCGAAGCTTATGCCGACGACATGATGTGGCTGGCAGCCGGGGCGGACGGCCTCGCGGCGCTGGCGCATGATCCCGACAAACCGGCGGCGGGCCAGAACCCGCCCCATACCCGACTGACAAGAGGAAGACCTGATGACAAACAAAGACGAATGGCGGGCTCTGGCTGAGAAAGAGCTGCGCGGACGGGCGGTTGACGACCTCAATTGGCAGACGCTGGAAGGCATCGAGGTCAAGCCGCTCTATACCGAAGAAGACACCAAAGAGCTGCCCCACATGGGCACGCTCCCCGGTTTCGGTCCCTTCACCCGCGGGGTGAAGGCCACCATGTACGCGGGCCGCCCCTGGACCATCCGCCAGTACGCGGGCTTCTCCACGGCCGAGGAATCCAACGCCTTCTACCGCCGCAACCTGGCCGCCGGCCAGCAGGGCGTCTCGGTCGCCTTCGACCTCGCCACCCACCGCGGCTATGACAGCGATCACCCGCGCGTGGTCGGCGATGTCGGCAAGGCCGGCGTCGCCATCGACTCTGTCGAGGACATGAAGATCCTGTTCGACGGCATCCCGCTCGACAAGGTCTCCGTCTCGATGACCATGAACGGTGCGGTGATCCCGGTGCTGGCGTCCTTCATCGTCGCAGGCGAGGAGCAGGGCCACGACAAGTCGCTGCTGGCGGGCACCATCCAGAACGACATCCTGAAGGAGTTCATGGTCCGCAACACCTATATTTATCCGCCGAAACCCTCGATGCGGATCATCTCGGACATCATCGAATACACCTCGAACGAGATGCCCAAGTTCAACTCGATCTCGATCTCGGGCTACCACATGCAGGAGGCCGGCGCGAACCTGGTGCAGGAGCTGGCCTATACCATCGCTGACGGGCGCGAATATGTGCGTGCGGCGCTGGATGCCGGCATGGACGTGGACAAATTCGCAGGCCGTCTGTCGTTCTTCTTTGCGATCGGCATGAATTTCTTCATGGAAATCGCCAAGCTGCGCGCCGCCCGCACCCTGTGGCACCGGGTGATGACCGAATTCGGCGCCAAATCCGAACGTTCAAAAATGCTGCGCACCCACTGCCAGACCTCGGGTGTCTCCTTGCAGGAACAGGACCCCTACAACAACGTGATCCGCACCGCCTATGAGGCGATGAGCGCGGTTCTGGGAGGCACCCAAAGCTTGCACACCAACGCTCTGGATGAGGCCATCGCGCTGCCCACCGATTTCTCCGCCCGCATCGCCCGCAACACCCAGCTGGTGCTGCAGGAGGAAACCGGCGTGACCAATGTGGTCGACCCGCTGGCCGGCTCCTACTACGTCGAAAGCCTGACCAACGACCTGATCGAGAAAGCCTGGGCGCTGATGGAAGAGGTCGAGGAAATGGGCGGCATGACCAAGGCCGTCGAAAGCGGCATGCCCAAGCTGCGCATCGAGGAATCGGCCGCCCGCCGCCAGGCGATGATCGACCGCGGCGACGAGGTGGTGGTCGGCGTCAACAAGTACCGCAAGGACAAGGAAGACCCGATCGACATCCTGGATGTCGACAACCACGCGGTGCGCGACGCCCAGATCGCCCGTCTGCAGAAGATGCGCGAGACCCGAGACGAGGCGGCCTGCACCGCCGCGCTCGATGAACTCACCCGCCGCGCCAAGGAAGGCGGCAACCTGCTGGAGGCCGCAATTGAGGCGGCCCGTGCCCGTGCTTCAGTTGGAGAGATCAGCATGGCGATGGAGAAGGAATTCGGCCGCCACCGCGCCGAGGTGAAAACCCTGGCCGGCGTCTACGGCGCGGCGTATGAGGGCGACGAGGGCTTTGCCGCGATCCAGAAATCGATCGAGGAGTTCGCCGAGGAAGAAGGCCGCCGCCCGCGCCTCCTGGTGGTGAAGATGGGCCAGGACGGTCACGACCGCGGCGCCAAGGTGATCGCAACCGCCTTTGCCGACATCGGTTTTGACGTCGACGTCGGCCCGCTGTTCCAGACCCCGGAAGAGGCCGCCCAGGACGCCATCGACAACGACGTCCACGTGATCGGCATCTCCTCCCAGGCGGCTGGCCACAAGACCCTCGCGCCGCAGCTGGTCGAGGCGCTGAAGGCGAAAGGCGCCGGCGACATCATCGTGATCTGCGGCGGCGTGATCCCGCAGCAGGATTACGAGTTCCTGTACAGCAAAGGCGTCAAGGCGATCTTCGGCCCGGGCACCAACATCCCGGAAGCGGCCCAGGACATCCTGCGCCTGATCCGCGAAGCGCGCGCCTGACGCGGACACGGCGCCTGCGGGGCAGGGGAGGCCCTCCCGCACCCGCAGGTGCCTGCCCTTCGGGCCGCCCCCTTGGCGGCTTTGGGTCCGGCAGCCCGCCCCGATGGGGCGGGCTGCCTGCATCGCGCGGATGCGCGATGCCATGCCCAACCGGTGCGGATGTGCCTCCGGCACCGCCGGCAGCGGGCGGGAGTGCTTGTTTTTCCAGACCCTGACACCGGCAGCCGCAGCTTTCCGCCGGAGCCGATGCGCTACGGCTTGGCAAACCGGCAGCGCGGTGATTGAGTGGCGCCATGCAGCGCTTCAAACGCCCTCAAATCCTCGCCGGCATGGCCCTCGGCGCCCTCTGGGGCGTGCTGGTCACCGGCCTGCCGCAATGGCTGGGCCTGCCCTACATCCCGGCCCCCATCGCCTTGCCCGGCGCCTTCCTTGCTCCGGGGCTGGTTCTGGCGCTGATGATCGGACGGCTGGCGCAGAGGCGGTTCTTTGATGATGCCCTCATCGGCGGGCAGCCCTTTGCCCCCGGCTCCGCAGCTGACACTGATCAGCGGGTGCTGGCCAACACTGTCGAGCAGCTGGTGCTGGCGCTGGCCGTCTGGCCGTTTGCCGCCGTCACCCTGGGCGGCGCCGTGGCGATCGCGCTCGGACTTTCCTTCGCGTGCATGCGGATTGTGTTCTGGGCAGGCTGCCACCTGTCGCTGCCGCTGCGGGCGCTGGGGTTTGCCGGGACGTTCTACCCGACGGTGATTGCCGGTATCTGGGCGGCAGCGCTCTGGCTTTGAAGCGTCTGCCTGCCCACCTGAAATTCCCGTCTTGCGCCCAGCCGCAGCCCCGCTAGTCTCACGCGCAAAAGGGGAGGGCGCCATGATACTGGATCACCTGGCGGTGGCTGGTGAAACACTTGAAGACGCTGTCGCGCATGCGGAGCAATCGCTCGGCATTCCTCTCGGCCGCGGCGGCTGCCATGCCCGCTACGGCACCCATAACCGGCTGACCGGGCTGGAGGACGGCCTCTACCTGGAGGCCATCGCCATTGACCCGGACGCCCAGCCGCAGGAGCAGCCGCGCTGGTTCAATCTCGACCGGTTCCAAGGCCCCGCGCGGCTCAGCAACTGGATCCTGCGCAGCGAAGACCTGAACGCGGAAAAACCGCTGCTGCCGCCCCATGCGCAGCGGCACGTGCAGATGCAGCGCGGCGATCTCAGCTGGCTGATGACGGTTCCCGCGGACGGGCTGCTGCCGTTTGACAACCTGTTTCCCGCGGTCCTGCAGTGGCAGGCGGAGCCGCCCGCGGCCAGACTGCCGCAGTCGGGGTGCCGCCTCAGCCGCCTGGTCCTTGCCCACCCGCAGGCCGCCGCGCTGCAGGCAGCGCTGGACCGCATCCTCGATGATCCCCGCATCAAGGTGGAGCAGGGGGCGCCCGCGATGATGGCCGAGTTTGCAACCCCGCACGGGGCGAGGGTGCTGCGATGAGCGTCATCATCCGCCCCGCCCGCGATGCCGACACCGAGGCCGTGGCCGCGCTGCACGATTATTTCGTCGATCACACGCTGGTCACCTTCACCACCGAGCGGCGCAGCCTCGGCGACTGGCAGGACGACATCCTCTTCAGCCCGCCGCTGCTGGTGGCGGAGGAGGAGGGCGGCGGCTTCCTCGGCTTTGCCTATTTCACCAGCTTCCGCGGCGGCCCCGGCTATGCCCGCACCGCCGAACATTCGATCTACCTGACCGAGGCTGCGGCCGGGTGCGGGCTGGGGCGCCGGCTGCTGGCGGCGCTGGAAAAGCAGGCGCAGGAGCAGGGCATCCATGTGCTTGTGGCCGCCATCAGCAGCGCCAACCAGGCGGCGCAGGATTTCCACAGGGCCTGCGGCTACGCCGAGACCGGCCGCCTGCCGCAGGTCGGCTGCAAATGGGGGCGCTGGCTGGACCTTGTTCTGATGCAGAAAATCCTGACGCCGGGTATTCCCGCCCCTGACAGCGCCGCTGAACCCGGATAGGCTGAGCCCATGTCACTCTGGACCCGCATATCCGACGCGCTGTCGGCGCTTGCCGCAGGCGAAAGCCTGGCGGAAGTGTTCGACAAACTGCGCGCGCCGCCCGAGAAAACCGTGGCCTTCGCCATTGCCGTCATTGCCCTTGGCGCCAAGATGGCCAAGGCCGACGGCCAGGTCACGCGGGACGAGGTCACCGCGTTCCGCGAGGTGTTCCAGATCGCGCGGGACGACGAGGCCGGCGCCGCCCGTGTCTTCAACATGGCGCGCACCGATGTGGCCGGCTACCAGGAATACGCCCGCCGCATCCACAGCATGTTCGCCAACGATCCCACCACGCTGTGCGACCTGATGGAGGGGCTGTTCCACATCGCCATGGCCGACGGCTTCTACCATCCCGGCGAAAACGAGTTCCTGGAGGAGGTGAGCCGCATTTTCGGCCAGAGCCCGCAGCAGTTCCAGGCGCTCAGGGCGCGCTTTGTGCCGGATGCGCCCAAGGACCCCTACACGGTGCTGGGCGTCTCGCCGGAGATGACCCGCGAAGAGATCCGCAAGCACTGGCGCAAGCTGGTCCGCGACACTCACCCGGATGCGATGATCGCCCGCGGCGTGCCGGAGGAGGCGGTGCGCCTGGCGGAGAAGCGGATGATCGACATCAACCGCGCCTGGGACGAAATCAGCGGATGCGGTGCCCATGCGGATCGCAACCTATAACATCGAATGGTTCGCCTATCTGTTCGACAAGGACGACACGCTGATGCTGGACGCCCAGCCGTCCGGCGTTCACGGTGTTGACCGCTACACCCAGGGGCGGGCCATCGCCCATGTGCTGCGCCGCATCGACGCCGATGCGGTGATGGTGATCGAGGCGCCCAACACCGGCCGCAGCCAGCGCACCACCCGCGCTTTGGAGAACTTCGCCGCCGAGGCCGGGCTGCGGGCGCGCGAGGCGGTCAGCGGCTTTCCGAACGACACCCACCAGGAAATTGCGCTGCTCTATGACCCGGATGCGCTGGATGCGGTGCATGATGCCCGCTCCAGCCCCTCCGCGCCGCGCTTTGACGGGGTGTTCGAGATCGACCTCGACGTGGATGAGCGGCTGGACCAGGTGGCCTTCTCCAAACCGCCGCTGGAGCTGGCGGTGACAACCAGGGGCGGCACCTCCGTGCGGATGATCGGGGCGCATCTGAAATCCAAGGCGCCGCACGGGGCCAGAACGCCGGAAGCGGTCACCGCCTTGGCGATCGCCAACCGCCGCAAACAGCTGGCGCAGGCGATCTGGCTGCACCGCCGGGTGGCGGAGCACGCGGCGGCGGGCGATCATGTGATCGTGCTCGGCGACATGAACGACGGACCCGGCCTCGACCAGTACGAACGGCTGTTCGGCAAGTCCTCGGTGGAGATCGTGATGGGCGATCTGCTGCACGACCCGCACGCGGAATGCCTGCTGCAGTCCCGCCCGGACATTCCGCCCAGCACCTCGCGCTTCTACAACGCCGAACGCAAGCGCTTCACCCGGGCGCTGCTGGACTACGTGATGATCTCGCAAAGCCTGATGGCGCTGCGCCCGGAGTGGCGGATCTGGCACCCTTTCGAGGACGGCGAGTGCTACGCCGATGCGGAGATGCGCCAGGCGCTGCTGGATGCGTCGGACCATTTTCCGGTCACGCTGGATCTCGAGCTGGCGTGAGGGCCTCGGCCGGCTCGTTCAATTGCAGCACTCCCAAGCCCTCCTGCCGTGTCAGGGTAGTTGCAGGCCCCGCCGGGCTTGACAGGTCCCGGTTCGCAGATTAGAGGACCGGCGCACGAGGGGCGTGATGCCTCTTGCAATGGAGATTTTATGAAAGAGCCCCGGGCCTAACGCCCGTTCCTGGCGAAACTCTCAGGAACACCGGAAAAGATAGGCACACTCACGCGCGACGCTGAGTGATCCTTTTTCTGTGCTTTCATAAAACGAGACATCCCAATGAATATCTCAAAGCACGAGCAACGTGTTTTGCATGAACTCGCCCTGGGCGGCGAGATTAAATACGCGCGCGGCGGCAACGGCAAAGTACGATCCGTTCAGTGTTATACACGCGACGGCTTTGTCCTCTCAGCCTGCACAATGGACGTGTTCAAGCGCCTCAAGGACAAGCGCTTCATCAAGTCGACGAACGGCCGCCCCTATCGCATCACGCATTTAGGGAACCAATCCGTGCGCGCGCAAATGAACCAGCGATAGGAGAGAAGAAGTGACAGACAAAGCATTTTTGATCCGCCCCTATCAGGCCGGTGACACGGATGCGGTGATAGCAGCCTGGCAAAAGGCCAACGCGCTCGCTCATCCGTTCCTCTCCCAGGCATTCGTGGAAAAGGTGCGGCAGGACTTGCGCGGCATCTATCTGCCCAATGCGGAAACCTGGGTGCTGGAGGAAGCGAGCGCGGTCACCGGTTTCATTGCCCTGCTCGGCAATGAAATCGGCGGCCTGTTCCTGGATCCGTCCAGGCACGGCAGGGGATACGGCAAGGCGCTCGTTGATCATGCCGTTGCCCTGAAGGGACCGTTGAAGGTCGAGGTCTTTCGCGACAACGCCATCGGGCGCCGGTTCTATGAACGCTGCGGCTTCGAGTTTGCCGGGGACGAGGTTCACGAACCGTCCGGGCAGGTGAGCTGGAAAATGGCGATGCCCGGTGCCTGACCTTTTTTCAACAGGCTGTCCCTTGCGGGGGGGCAGCTGGCTGGCGCGCACCGGATGCAACGCTCTTGCCCGGCGCGGCAATTCATCACAAGGAAACCAGAAATGAACCACATTGAAAAAGAAACCATCATAGACGTTCACCGGCTGGCATTCGGCCCGGAGGAAGGACCGGAAGTCGCACAACTTGCGGAAAGCCTCCTTGGCCGCCCGGACACGATCTCGATCAGTGTCAGCCGGGACGGCAAAATCGCCGGCAACGTGCTGTTCACACCGTTTGTCTTCCTTGACCACCCGGACGCAAAATGCTGCCTGCTCGCGCCCTGCGGCGTGTTGCCGGGGCATCAAGGCCATGGGGTCGGCAAGGAACTGATGGAAACCAGCATCGAACACCTCACGTCCATTGGCATGGACGCGGTTTTCGTGCTGGGCGTCCCGGCCTTCTATCCCCGGTACGGTTTTGTCCCGACCGGCAAGCAGACGCCCTACCCGGATCTGCTGACGGTGCCGGAGGCATGGATGGCGCTTGAGCTGACAGCCGGAACGGCCGGGAAACTGAGCGGCAGGACGAAGGCAGTCCCTCAGTTCATGCAGCCGGCAATGTGGGACACATCGGCGCACGGCTAGGAGCCGGTCCCCTGCATCTGAACGCAACGGGGCTTCATCATCTGCCTGAACTCAGAAAGGTTGCCTCTACTGCTTTGGCAAGGAAGGCCGGTGCAATATGCGCGCCGGCCTTTTTTGCTCGCCAGGACCGCCCTCAACCTGAAGAGTGATTGCCGGAAAATTCCGGGAACCCGCCAAGCTTTCGCCCCGGTACACTTCCCGCCGCGCTTGCCTCTGTGGTTCCCCCTGTTCCCGCGCATCCGTCCTCCCTATATTATCCGTCATGAAACACCTCATCCTGCCTGCCGCCCTGATTGCCCTGATGTCCGCGCCGCTTTCTGCCCAGGAAGCGGAAGAGGAGGGCAGCGGCCCCTCGCTGATGGAGCGCGGGGCGGAGCTGTTCTGGGAAGGCCTGCGCCAGGAGATGGCGCCGGCGCTCGAAGACCTGCAGGGCATGATGGAGGAGATCGGCCCCTCAATGGGCGCCTTCCTGGCCGAGATGGGGCCGGCCCTGGCGGATATCGCCAAGGAGGTGGAGGACTGGAGCGCCTATGAGCTGCCGGAAATCCTGCCCAACGGCGACATCATCATCCGCAAGAAGCCCAAGGACAACGCGCCTGCCAAGGAAGACAAGGACAGCGAGGAAGGCGTCACCGAAATCTGATGCCCTGACGGGTCTGCCCGTGCCCCGCGGCCGTCACTCCGGCGCCTGTTCGGGCTCCGGTTCCGGCTCCGGCGCGGGTTTGCTGAATTTCAGATCGACCGACGCATCCAGCGCCTTGGCCAGCGATTTCAGCCGCGATTCCGCCACTTCGCCGTAAAGCGGCCGCGCGGAATCGGGCAGCGTCACGTGCAGCACCCGTTTGCGCGGCTGCCACTGCAGATCGCCGATCTCGCCGTTGCTGGTCACCATCAGCATCGCGCCGAAGCGCATCGCCTTGCCCAGCACCTCGGCCTCGTGCTGGCCCTTTTCGTCCAGCAGATCATAGAGATATTCGAAGGAGCTGCCGTGCCGCTTGTTGCTGTAGCGGTGCAGCAGCGCCAGGCCCAGGAACACCCGTTCGGAATGCTTGAGCCCGCCCAGGTTGGCGCGGGTGGCATTGTCGAAACAGACCTCGGCGCGGTAGTCGGGATGCGCCCGCCAGCTGACGTCGTGCAGCAGGCAGGCGGCCTTGACCAGCCGCCGCTTGCTGTGCCGGGCGCCGCTGAACAGCGGGCTGACGAAATCATAGAGCGTCTTGCCGAACCCCGGCACCCGCGCGTCCTTCATTTCGGCAAAGCGCGACGCTTCGATCAGCGGGTCGCGGGCGCGCAGCCGCTGCGGCATCTGCTCATACAGCAGCCCCTCGCGGATGCCGTAGCTGGAGACCGCGATATCCTTGGGCTTGAAGGTGTGGATCAGCCGGGTCAGCACGTCGATCGCATAGGGCACCAGCGCCATCCGGGTGGAGGAGATGCCGCAGTCGCTGCGCAGCTTGTCCATATCCCGTTTCTCGATGTACTTCGCGGTTTCGCGCACGTCCTTGGCCGACATCCGGTATTCATGCAGCACCTTCAGCCGGTAGCCGCGCCGGTGCATGTCGATGCGGGCAATGGCGCGCCAGCTGCCGCCGACCAGGAACAGGCGGTCGCGCTGCGTGCCCATTTCGGATTTCAGCTGCTCCATCACCTCGCGGATGTAGTCCCTGCGGCCCTTGCGGCCGCCCTTGATGTCGCGCAGCTTCAGCGGCCCCAACGGCGAGGTCACCCGGCGCCCGACGGTGTTTTCGTGGATCTCCGCCAGTTCCATCGAGGAGCCGCCGATATCACAGACCAGCCCATAGGCGCCGGGCCAGCCCAAGAGCACCCCCTGCGCCGACAGCCGGGCCTCTTCGCGGCCGTCAATGACGTGGATCTTCAGCCCGGTTTCGCGCAGCACCTCGGCGCAGAAATCCGGCCCGTCCTCGGCATCGCGCACCGCGGCGGTGGCCACCGCGGACAAGGGCGGCAGCCCCATGCCCCTGGCCAGATGCTGGAACCGGCGCAGCGCCGACAGCGCGCGGGCGCGGCCCTCGGGGTTCAGGCGGCCGCTGTCGGACAGGCCGGCCCCCAGCGCGCACATGATCTTTTCATTGTAGAAATAGGCCGGGCTGCGGGCGGCGCCGTCGAACACCACCAGCCGGACCGAGTTGGAGCCGACATCGACCACCCCCACCCGCGACAGCGCCCGGGCTTTGGGGTCGTCAAAGATCGGACGCCCGAAGGGGCCCCAATCGGTGGCGGCGGCGGCGGGGTCCTGGGTGACGTTCATGAGGGCTCCGTCTGGCAATCCGGGGTCAGGATGGGGTATGGGAGGGCAGGGGTCAACCGCTTGCGGATGCGGCATTTTCCGTGGCCTCTTCGCGCGCTTCCGACAGCACCCGCACCGCCAGCGGCCGGGTCAGGCTGCGTTTTTCCGCCAGGGACAGCTGGTCCAGCCGCCGCACGATCCGCGCCGCCGCGGCAAAGGAACGGTCCATATGCGCCACCAGATAGGGAATCACGTCGGGTTTCGGGGTGATCTGGCGGTCGTTGAACAGCTTGGCCAGCACCACCGCCAGCAGCTGGTCGTCCGGCGGCTGCAGCTCCGCATGGGTGGCGGCCTGCACCCGGCTTTGCAGATCGGGCAGGCTCAGCCCCCAGAGGTTGGGTGCGCCCTGGCCGGTCATCACCAGCGAATGGCCGTTGGCCAGCACCAGATTGTGCAGGTGGAACAGGGCGTTCTGCCGCCCGCAGTGCCCGCCGATCTGGGGAACATCCTCGACCGCCACCGGGCCCTGCGCCAGCTCCGGCACGGTATGCTCTGTCAGCCTGTCCGCGCGGATGATCCGGGCGCCTGTCTGGCTGGCCCAGACGTGGGCCAGATGGGTCTTTCCGGCGCCCTTGGGGCCGGTCAGCACCAGCTTGCCGCTGGGCCAGGCGAACTGCGGGTCCAGCAGCGCCACCGCCATCGCATTGGACGGCGCGACAAAGAAATCCTCCCGCCCCAGCGCCGGTTTCGCCGGGAGATCAAAGCTCAGCTGCTGCGCCATGGGTTTACTCCGCCCCCGCGTCCCGGTGGCTCTGGCCCTGATAGAGGCGGCTGTCCAGGTACTGCTCGGTCAGGAACCGTGCGATCACGCCAAGCGCCGCCGCGACCGGCACCGCCACCAGCATGCCGACAAATCCGAACAAGGCGCCGAACACCGACAGCGCCAGCAAGAGCCACACCGGGTGCAGGCCGACGGAGCTGCCCACCAGCTTGGGGGTCAGGAAATTGCCCTCTGCCACCTGGCCGATGGCAAAGATGATGGCGACCAGCCCGATCGACACCCAGTCGCCCCAGAACTGGAACAGCGCCAGGCCGATGGCCAGGGCGCCGCCGATCAGGGCGCCGAGGTAGGGGATGAAGGTGACAAGCCCGGCGATGAAGCCCACCGCCAGGCCGAAGTTCAGACCCACCAGCATCAGCGCCACCGCGTAATAGGTGCCAAGGATCAGGCAGACGGTGCCCATGCCGCGGATGAAGGAGGCCAGCACCGCGTCGATCTCGCTGGCGATGCGGCGGATCACCGGCTGGTGGTCGCGCGGCAGCAGCTCGTCAATGCGGGCGACCATGCGGTCCCAGTCCAGCAGCAGATAGACCGCCACCACCGGCACGATCACCAGCAGGATCACGATGTTGAGGAAGGAGGCTGCGCCGCCCAGCACCGATTGCAGCACCTCCACCGCGCGCGACTGCAGCGTCTGCGCAAAGGAGGTCACCGCCTGGTGAATGCGGCTGTTCTCCTCGAAGACCGAGGGGAAATGCTCAGAAGCAAAGGCGCGGGCGTCGCGCACCAGCTGAGGCAGCACCTGGGCCAGGTCGATCATCTGCGCAACCAGCGTCGGCACCACGACAACCAGCAGCAGGAGAAAGATCAGCAGCGTGCCGACGGTAATTGCGGCGGTGGCGCCGGTGCGGCTCATGCCCCAGGCCTCCAGCCGGTCGGCGATGGGATCGATCATGTAGGCAATGGCGGCGCCGAGGATGAAGGGCATCAGCACATTCCCCAGCGCCCACATCACCACGGCAAAGACAATGGCGGCAATGCCCCAGTATTTCAGCTGCTGTTTTGCCGGTAATGCCATGCTCTCGTGCGCCCGTTCTTGGTCCATTGGTTCCGGAACTTGGCGCCAGTCTTCCCCGAAGCCGCTGGGGCATGCAAGGGGCGCGGGCGATTCCCCTGTGGGCAAGGCGGGGATAAGGCGGAAAAGGGCGGGGGCAAGTCAGGGAAATGATGCGCCTGTCCGCAGGAGCCGGTGTTCCGCCCCCGGCGGAGCGGTCTTCCGGCCGGGCGGAAGGGGGTGCAAGAAAGCGGCACCGCCCCCTTTGGCGTTCCCGCCCGCGCCCGGAAACGGCGGCGCGGCCCGCCGCATATCCCCGCCGGGCGGCCCGGATTAGGAGATTTCCGAATTTAATGCGACACTTGGGAGGTATTTAGCGAGTAAGGGGAGGCGTCATGCCGGAAACGAAAAAAATGCTCGACCCGGACCCGAGGGTCATGGACTTCGAGACGGAGTATGAACTGGGACAGGACAACATCCGGCCGCTGGGGCTGGATATCCATAATCCTGTCTTCCTGATTTCCAGTATCCTGATCGCCGCTTTCGTGCTGATCGCGCTTGCCAACCAGGAGGCCGCGGCGGCCTTCTTCGGCTGGCTGCGGCCCTGGCTGACCAGCACCTTCGACTGGTTCCTGGTGCTGTCGGTGGATGCCATCACCCTGTTCTGCCTGGCGCTGATCGTCCTGCCGGTCGGCTCTGTCCGGATCGGCGGCAAGGATGCCAGGCCGGACTATTCCTATGCCGGGTGGATCGCGATGATGTTCGCGGCCGGCATCGGCATCGGCCTGTTGTTCTTCGGCGTGCTGGAGCCGGTCTACTACAATTTCTCCGAAGGCGGCGCAGCGCGGCCGCTGGGGATCGACATCAATGAGCCGGGCAATGAATACATCGGCATTGTCGGCACCATCCACCACTGGGGGCTGGAAGGCTGGGCGGTCTATGCCGCGGTCGGCCTGTCGCTGGCGATCTTCTGCTACAACCTCGATCTGCCGCTGACCCTGCGCTCGGCCTTCTATCCCTTGCTGGGCGAACGGGTCTGGGGCTGGTGGGGCCATGCCATCGACACGCTGGCGGTGTTTGCCACCCTGTTCGGGCTGACCACCTCGCTGGGCCTGGGCGCGCAACAGGTTGCGGCCGGGCTTTATGAGGTGTTCGGGATCGAGCCCTCCAACACGGTGGTTGTGCTGCTGATCATCGGCATCACCGCGATTGCGCTGGGGTCGGTGCTGCTGGGCATGGACGCGGGCGTCAAGCGGCTGTCGGAAATCAACATGGTGATGGCGGTGGGCCTGTTCATCTTCGTGATCCTTGTGACCGGCATCGGCACCGCAATTGCGCGCTATTTCAGCGTGATGGCGGACTATATTCAATTGCTTCCGGCGCTCTCCAATCCCTTCGGGCGCGAGGATACCAGCTACTTCCACGGATGGACCACCTTCTACTGGGCCTGGTGGATCGCCTGGTCGCCCTTTGTCGGCATGTTCATCGCCCGCATCTCCAAGGGCCGCACGGTGCGCGAGTTCGTGCTGTGCGCGCTGATCGCCCCGACAGCCGTCTGCGCGCTTTGGATGTCGACCTTTGGCGGCGGCGCCATCGACATGCTGAACGCCGGCGGCGCCGAAGGCGTCAAGGCCACGGTGATCGACAGCTACAAGCCCGAGGGCGCGCTGTTCGGCTTCCTGAAGGAACTGCCGCTTTACTCGATCGTGGCGCCGATCTCCTTGGTGCTGATCGTGATCTTCTTCGTGACCTCGTCGGACTCCGGCTCGCTGGTGATCGACACGATCACCGCAGGCGGCAAGATGGACGCGCCGGTGATCCAGCGGGTGTTCTGGTGCACCCTCGAAGGGCTGGTGGCCATCGCGCTCTTGCTCGGCGGCGGCCTGACGGCGCTGCAGGGCGCGGCGGTTTCGACCGGCATCCCGTTCACGCTGGTGGTGCTGATCATGTGCTACTGCCTGTGGCTGGCGCTGCGCGCGGAACGGGCGAAGATGTGACCTCAGTGAGCTGCGGGCGGTGCTGCCGCCCGCAGAGACACTGTTTTGCAAAGAGGCCGCAACACAAGGGGTACCAGCTGATGCGGTGATCCGGAGCATAGGGTTCAATACGGGGCGAACAAGGACTTGATCCACCTCTTGCCCGCACTCCCATCACCCACTAAACCGGGCGGGAACTCGAACCCACATCACCGATGGAGCCAAGATGCGCCTGTCCCGCTATTTTCTGCCGGTTCTGAAAGAGAACCCCTCGGAAGCCCAGATCGTCAGCCACCGGCTGATGCTGCGCGCCGGGATGATCAAGCAATCCGCCGCCGGGATCTATTCCTGGCTGCCCTTGGGCTTCAAGGTGCTGAAAAAGATCGAAAGCATCGTGCATGACGAGCAGATCCGCGCGGGCCATATCCCGATGCAGATGCCGACGATGCAGTCCGCCGATCTGTGGCGCGAGTCGGGCCGCTACGAGGCCTATGGCCAGGAGATGCTGCGGGTGAAGGACCGGCATGACCGCGACATGCTGTTCACCCCCACCGCCGAAGAGCTGATCACCGACATCTTCCGCGCCCATGTCAGCAGCTACAAGGACCTGCCGCTGACCATGTACCAGATCCAGTGGAAATTCCGCGACGAGATCCGCCCGCGGTTCGGCGTGATGCGGGGCCGCGAATTCTACATGAAGGACGGCTACAACTTCGACCTGACCAAGGAAGACGCGCTGCACGCCTACAACCGCCATCTGGTCAGCTACCTGCGCACCTATGAGCGGATGGGGCTGCAGGCGATCCCGATGCGCGCCGACTCCGGCCCGATCGGCGGCGATGACACCCATGAGTTCCTGGTGCTGGCCGACACCGGCGAGTCCGAGGTCTTCTATGACAGCGCCGTCACCGATCTGACCTTCGGCGACCGTGAGATCGATTATGACAGCGTCGAGCAGTGCCAGGCGGTGCTGGAGGAGTTCACCTCCAAATACGCCCGCACCGACGAGACCCATGACGAGGCGCTGTTCAACCAGATCCCCGAGGAGCGCCGCCGGGTGGCCCGCGGTATCGAGGTCGGCCAGATCTTCTACTTCGGCACCAAGTACTCCGACGCGATGGGCGCCACCGTGCAAGGCCCGGACGGCAAGAACGTGCCGGTCCATATGGGCTCCCACGGCATCGGCGTCTCCCGTCTGCTGGGCGCGATCATCGAGGCCAGCCACGACGACAAGGGCATCATCTGGCCCGAGGGCGTGACCCCGTTCCACTGCGGCATCGTCAACCTCAAGCAGGGCGATGATGAGGCGGATGCGGCCTGCAACCAGCTTTATGCGGCGTTGACCGCTGCCGGTCTGGACCCGCTCTATGACGACCGCAACGAGCGTGCGGGCGGCAAGTTTGCCACCATGGACCTGATCGGCCTGCCCTGGCGCATCACCGTCGGCCCGCGCGGGTTGAAGAACGGCGTGGTGGAGCTGACCTCGCGCCGCAGCGGCGAGAGCGAGGAGCTGTCCCCGGAAGAGGCGGTGAAGAAGGTGGTCGAGGTCTACAAGGCGCACCCGACCGGCCGCGGCTTCTGAGCTTCGCTGCGCAACTGTCTGAAGAACAAGAGAAGGGGGCCGGGCGGCTCCCTTTTTTCTTGCCCGAACCCGCCGTCCGCCGCAGGGTGCCGGAAACGGGAGGATACGGCATGAAACAGATCCTGGCTTTTGGCGACAGCCTGACCTGGGGCAGCGACCCGCACAGCGGCGGGCGGCATTCCTATGGCGACCGCTGGCCGGCGGCGCTGGGCGCGGGGCTGGCGGATGCGGTGGTCTTTGCGGAAGGCTTGCGCGGCCGCACCACGGCGCATGCCCGCCACTCGGCCTGCGTCGAGATGCGCGGCGATGCGGTGCTGCCGATGCTGCTGCACAGCCATGCGCCGCTGGACCTGGCAGTGATCATGCTGGGCACCAATGACATCTACGAGGGCCGCCCCGGCTATCTGGTCCGCGACGGGCTGGAGCGGCTGGTGGAGATCATCCGCCACCACCCCTGGCGGCTGCCGCAGCCCGCGGTGCCGCAGGTGCTGCTGGTCTCGCCGCCGCCGATGAGCCTGTGCGATGATCCCGACATCACGCCTCAGATGGTGGCGCAGTCCGAGGCGCTGGCAGGGGTGATCGAGCCGCTGGCGGACCGCCTGGGCTGCGGTTACTTCGATGCGGCGCAGGTGGCGCGGGCCTCCGCCGCCGATGGCTATCACCTGGAGGCAGCGGATTCGCGGGCGCTGGGAGAAGCGCTGCGGGCACCGGTGTCGGCGATGCTGGCGCTCTGAATCGCGGCGGCGCTCAGCCGTGTTTCAACGGGTATTCATGGCCGGACCAGCGGTGGAACACCGCGGCGATCACCACCAGCGCCACCGCGCCGGTCATCACCGGGAACAGCAGGAATGTTATTCCGGGATCGGTGGCAAAGACCACCAGCGGGTCGGCGCCAGCGGGCGGGTGCGTCAGCCGCAGCGCCGCCATCAGGGCGATCGACAGGCCCACGGCCAGCGCCAGCGCCCACCAGGTATCGGGCAGCAGCGCGTTCAGCGTCAGCGCGACGGCGGTGGCCAGAACATGGCCGCCGACCACATGCGCGGGCTGCGACAGCGGGCTGGCGGGCACCGAGAACAGCAGCACGCAGCTGGCCCCGAAGGGAGCCATCAGCAGCAGCAGATTGGCGTGGGTGGTCAGCAGCGACAGCGCCGCAATCGCCAGAAAGGCGCCGAGCCCAGCGGTGATCACCGTGCGCGGTGACGGATTCGGCAGCGCGCGTTTGAAATACCTGTCCATATCGACCTCACCCTTGTCTGTAACCGGAACCGGCCCGTTACAGCCTTACCGCCGGGCGGAGGCAAGGGAATAGGCAAATACGGCATGTCACATTGCGGTGACGTCAGGCGGATCAGTTGCCCCCTGCGCCCAAGAGTTTTCAAAAACTCCCGGCAAATCCTTTCAGAAGGGATTTGCAGCGCCGCGCCGGCCGGTTGCGGCTGCCGGCAGGCGGATTTTCGGGCCGAAAGGCAACCGCACCTTGACCCCGGGCGTCCGGCAGCACAGGTTGCAGGCAAAATTTCCGGGCAGGACCGCTACATGGCCACCACACCACCGCCGTTTTCACGTTTCGAATGGATCATCGCCTGGCGCTACCTTCGCGCCCGCAAGGCCGAGGGCGGGGTCAGCGTGATGACCTGGATCAGCCTGATCGGCATCACCCTGGCGGTGTTTGCGCTGATTGCCACGCTGGCGGTGCGCTCCGGCTTCCGCTCGGAGTTTGTCGGCACCATCCTGGGCGCCAATGCCCATGTCACCGTCTATTCCTATGGCGAGGTGAATGAGGCGGGCGTGCTCGACCGGTCCTTGAAAGACTATGAGGCGCTGGCTGAGAAAGTCGCCGCAGTGCCGGGCGTCACCCGTGCCGCGCCGCTGGTCAAAGGGCAGGTGATGGCGAACCTGCGCGACCGCAATGCAGGCGTCGAGGTGTTCGGGATCTCCGCCGAGGACATCCAGGGCATTCCCGGCGTCGCCCAAAGCGAGGAGGCCATAGGCGACCTTGCGCGGTTTGAGGAGGGGATTGCCATCGGCTCCGGAGTGGCGCGGGAGCTGGGGGTCACAGTGGGGGACAAGATCAAGCTGATATCCCCCAACGGGGTGAAGACCGCCTTTGGCACCAGCCCGCGGGTGAACGCCTATGAGGTGGTCTATGTGTTCACCGCCGGGCGCTGGGACATAGACCGCACCCGCGTCTACCTGCCCTTTGCTGAGGCGCAGGCGTTCTTCAACCGCGAGGGGGCGGCGGATGAGATCGAGGTGATGGTGGAAGACCCGGAGAACGTGGACGAAATCGCGCTGCCGATCCTGACCGCCGCGGGCGGTGCCGCGGGGGTGTGGACCTGGCGCGATGCCTCCGGCGGGTTCCTGCGGGCGCTGGAGGTCGAGGACAACGTGATGTTCATCATCCTGTCGATCCTGGTGCTGATCGCGGCGATGAACATCGTCTCCGGCCTGATCATGCTGGTCAAGAACAAGGGCCGCGATATCGGCATCCTGCGCACCATCGGCCTCAGCGAGGGTTCCGTCATGCGGGTGTTTTTCATCTGCGGCGCTTTCACCGGGGTGATCGGCACCATCTGCGGCGTGGTGCTGGGCTGCCTGTTCGCGCTCTACATCGATCCGATCTTCTCCTTCGTGAACTACGTCATGGGCGGCGGCGTCTGGGATCCGTCGATCCGCGGCATCTATGCGCTTCCGGCCGAGCTGCGGCTGGCCGATGTGGTCTCGGCGACGGCGCTGTCGCTGGGGCTGTCGTTCTTCGTGACCATTTTCCCGGCCCGCCGCGCGGCGCGCCTCAACCCGGTGGAGGCGCTGCGCTATGAGTGAGATCACGCTGGAGCTGAAGGGGATCACCAAATCCTACCTGAAAGGCACGCCGGGCCAGGTCGATGTGCTGCGCGGCGCCGATCTGAGCCTGCAGGCAGGTGAGGTCGTGGCGCTGGTGGCGCCGTCGGGCGCGGGCAAGTCGACGCTGCTGCACATCGCGGGGCTGCTCGATACGCCTGACGCGGGCGAGGTGCATGTGGCGGGCGAGGACGTGACCCGCAAGGGCGACCGCCGCCGCACCCGTGTGCGCCGCCAGGAAGTCGGGTTTGTCTACCAGTTCCACCACCTTCTGCCGGAGTTCACCGCGCTGGAGAACATCGTGCTGCCGCAGCTTGCCAATGGCGCCTCGCAGAAGGCGGCGGTGGCGCGGGCGGCGGAGCTGCTGGGCACCGTCGGGCTGGCGGGCCGAGCCGATCACCGGCCTGCGGCCTTGTCGGGCGGCGAGCAGCAGCGGGTGGCCTTCTGCCGGGCGCTGGCCAACAGCCCTCGGGTTCTCTTGGCGGATGAGCCGACAGGCAACCTCGATCCCGGCACCTCCGACCAGGTGTTTGCAGCGCTGATGGAGCTGGTGCGCGGCACCGGCCTGTCGGCGCTGATCGCCACTCACAACCTGGAGCTGGCGGCGCGGATGGACCGGCAGGTGAAGCTGGAGAACGGCCTGCTGGCAGCGGTGTAGCGCGGCGGAGAAGGGCACCGGGCGGCCCGCTGCACGGCGCCGGTTCCGCCGGCGGGACAGGCGGCTTCCGGGGGCGGAGCGGCGGAACCTTGCCACCCGGGCGGCGGCCGCTTTGGCGCTTGGGCGGCACTTTGCTATCAGCTGTTCAAATTCGACCCGGCGGGCTAGGCTGTCCGGGGATGCGCAGAAAGGGCTGAGACGTGGTGAATTCGGTAATCGAGAAAGATGTGACGGTTGAAGGCAATATCACCTCCAGCAAAGGCAGCGTCGAGGTCCGGGGCCGGGTTGTCGGCGATGTGTCGGCGCAGGCGGTGACCGTGCTGGAAGGCGGCACCGTGGACGGCGCGCTGAACGCGAAATCGGTGACCGTGGAAGGCGCCTACAGCGGCAGGATCGAATGCGAGGATTTGCGGCTGGCAGCCAGTTCCCAAGTGAAGGCGGATGTCTCGGCGCAGACGATGTCGACCGAGAACGGCGCCCAGCTGCAGGGCAATATCAAGGTGAGCGGCAAGGGGTAGGCACCCGTGCTGCCGTCCGCCGGTGCCAGGGGAGGTGCATGATGGAGCGGATTTCCGGCGGCTGCCTGTGCGGCGCAGTGCGGATGATTGCAACGGGCCGGCCGTACCGGGTGGGGCTGTGCCACTGCCTGGACTGCCGCAAGCATCACGGAGCGCTGTTTCATGCCTCGGCGGTGTTCCCGCAGGACGCGGTTGCTGTCGAGGGCGAAACCGCCAGCTATCAGGGGCGGCATTTCTGCCCGCGCTGCGGCTCGCCGGTGTTTTCATGCAGCGGCGATGAGATCGAGCTGCATCTGGGAGCGCTGGACGCGCCGGATCAGCTGGTGCCGACCTACGAGCTGTGGACCGAGCGCCGCGAATCCTGGCTGCCGGAGTTTCCGCTGCAAAAGCGCTACCGCCGCGACCGCGAGACTCCGCAGCAGCGCGGCGGGTAAGGCCGGGGCGGCGGCCTCAGGCCATCTGGGTGATCCAGACTCCCAGCGCCATCACCGAAATGCCGGCCGCGCGGGTCAGCGTCAGCGGGCTGACCTGAGCGCCGAACAGTCCGAAGTGGTCGATGGCGGCGGCTGAAATCAGCTGGCCGATCAGCACGAAGAACACCGCATTGCCGACGCCGAAATGCGGCGCCACATAGGTGATCGACAGCACGTAGAAGGCCACCAGAACGCCCGCCAGAAACAGGTGCTTGGGCGCGCCGGGGATCTTTGCGAGCGCTTGCGGCCCGGCAAAAAGCGCGTAGAGGGCGGTGGCGATCAGCGCGATCAGGAACAGCACCACGGCGGCGGAGGCAGGGGAGCCGATCAGCTTGCCCAGGGCGGCGTTCAAGGCGGCCAGAACTGGGATGCCGAGGCCTGCGGCCAGCATGATGAGAGCGTATTGGGACACGGGGCGGCTCCTGATGATTGCTTGGCAGTGTTGTGGACGGAATGCCCCTGGAAGAACAAGAGCTACGTTGCGGCGGCGGGGGACGGGCCTGCACCCGGAGCAGCCGCGCGGGCGGGCCGTTCACTTTATTATTGCGAATGACTCGCAATTGCATGTAAGGGGGGCTGCATGATCTGCAACCCCAAACCCGCCGAAGGTCCCGATGCCTCTATCCAGCCTGCCCAGCCTGTTTCTTGATGATCCCGCCGAAGCTGCCAGAACCGGCCTCAGGTTCCTGCATTTCATCGGCCTTGCCGCCGGGCTGGGCAGCGCCACGCTGCTGGACCTGCTTCTGCTGCGCTTCTTCCTGCGCGGGGAGGTTACTGCCGAGCGTGTTGCGGTTTTCGAGTTCGCGTCCAAGGTGGTTGATGCGGGGTTGAAACTGCTGTGGCTGACCGGTTTCGGCTTCCTGCTGCACTATGCGCTGGCCGACCCGGTGAAGCTGGAGAACCCGAAGATTCACGCCAAGCTTCTGGTGGTTGCGGTGCTGACACTGAACGGGCTGTTTATCCATGCGGTGGTTCTGCCGCATCTGCGCAGGCAGACGGGACGGCCGCTGTTCCAGGGCATGGGGGCGGCCCAGCGGACGCTGTTCGCGGCCTCGGGCGCGGTTTCGGCGGTGTCCTGGTACATGCCGGTGGCCCTGGGCGCGTTCCCGCAGCTGAATTTCACGCTTCCCGCCGCCCAAATCCTGACGGGATACCTGCTGCTGATCGCCGCGATGACGGCCGTGACTGCCGCCGTGGCCGGAGTGCTAGGCCGGCGCTCCGCTGCGCAAGCCGGTCAGGCAGCGGGTCAGGGAGATGCGGAACTGCCCGCAGCTAATCGCAAATCCCTTTGATGCGGGCATCCTTCCAGGGCAGGTAAACATCGCTTTCGCGGCTGTGCGGCAGCGGGCTGACAGGCATCGCCGCAGCCAGCATAAGGTGCAGGCGTTTGGTGCGGGCCGCCTGGGGGGCAAGGGCGCGGCAGCAGACGTATTCCTCGACAATGGCGCCCTGCTGCTCGAACCCGTAACTGAGGAAATCCGGGTCGCCTTCCAGGTCGAACAGGTACGGGTCGCGGCTCTGGCCGTGCTCTGCCGCGGCGCGCAGCGGTGAGTAGCCGGTCTGCCGGCGGTTCTGCCATTGCCAGACATGCGTCACCTCATGCGCCAGCAGCATCGCCTCCACCAGATGCAGACGGTCCGGGTATTCCGGCAGGTAGTTGTCCACATACCAGTCGCGGGTGAAGAAGATGCGGTTGAACAGCGCCACGGCGGCGGGTTTGGAGGTGACGATCTCTTCCTTGACAGGCGGCAGGATGCGCTCGCGGCAGGTGACGCGCGGGCGCGGCATGCGGCGGAAGGTGACGGGCCCCAGCGGTGCGCCCTCGACGATGCGCACCTTGTCAGCCTTCAGGCTGGTGCCGTGAAGGGTGCCGAGATAGGCGCGTTCGGTCTCTGTCAGCGGACGGCCGCAGGCGGCGAGGAGAAGCAGCGCGAGGAGCAGGCAGCGGATCATGCGCAGGCCCCGCCTTAGCAGCTCATCGCCAGCACGCGGCTGATTTCGGTGAGCGAGCGGCCCGATTGCTCCATCCAAGTGTTGAACGCGGCCTGCACCGCCTTCAGCGCGGTCTTGGAAGCGGCGGGCTTGTCGATCACCCCTTCTGCGATCAGCCGGGCGGTGACGTCCTGGCTGAGGATGAAACTGTCGCGGCCGGCAAAGCGCATGGCGTATTGGCCGGTATTGCCGCCGAGGCGGGCGCCGCGTTTTTTCAGCATCTCCAGGAGCTCTATGTAGTCGGATGAGGGCCAGCCGCCCAGCACCTGACCTGCGCCGCCCTGGTCGCGCAGCTCCATCAGGAAGGCGGCGTTGGCGCGCACGGTCGCCAGTTTGGCCCCGTTGCGGACCACGCGGGTGTCGCTGAGGATCTGGTCAAACTCGTCCTCTGGCATGAAGGCGCAGGCGCCCGGGTCGAAGCCGTGGAAGACCTCCTCGAAGCCGTCCCATTTCGCCTCGATCACTTTCCAGTTGAAGCCCGCCTGGAAGATGCATTTGGTCATCACCGAGAGCCAGCGGTCTTCCGGCAGCTCCGTGATCTTGGGGTCGGGTCTGGTGAGCTTTTCCTCCAGCGCCGCGGGGCCGCCGTGGCGGTCTGCGGAAATGGCGTGGATCTCGTCGAAACTGCGCATGGCGGGTTCCTGTTGGCGGTCCGGTCAGGTTAGCGGCGCTGGCGCAGCTCGACAATGGATTTGCCGAGGCGGAAGGGGGCGGCGAAGCTGACGAGGCAAAGGGCGATGATCTGCAGGACCAGGATATGGGCGTTGTCCTGCAGGTACTCCCATTCGTCCTTGAGCTTTGACACATGAGCGATGAGGTCGTCATAGGCGCGGGCGATGATCAGGAAATCGCCGGCAATCGCGGGCACCTTGCGGCGCAGGGTGTCGACCGCGGCCTGCGTTGGGGCGTCAAGCGCGGTGAAAACCAGAAAGGCCTCCGGGTCGAAGGCGCTGGCCTGGGCTTCCATGTCCTTCATCTCGTCCATCTCAGTGCGGCTGCCGCCGAACAGGAAGCTGAGGCCCTGCAAGGGGGCGACCTCATCCGTCACGGCGATGAACAGCGGCAGCTCGGCGTTGCCCGCTGTAGACGCGGAGAGGAATTCGACCTTTTCGCACAAGACCGCGATGTCGGCGTCATAGGCGGGATCGCAGAAACGCAGGCGGAAGCGGGCGGCGTCGCGGTCGAAGGCCGCGGTGGCGGCATAGGCGATGTCGATCTGGCGTTCGAGCTTGGATGAGTCGGCGGCGTAAATGCCGGAGATCACCGCCACCAGTGCGCCGAAGCCGCCGAGGACAACCCAGACGAGGTCCGCCAGCTTCCACGCACGGTGGCCTGCCGGTTTGCGGAACAGGAAGGCGGTGCCGATGAGGCCGGCAAAGAAGAACAAGAGGAGCAGGGGCAGCTGGTTGTCCGCGATGAAGGCCATGCCCGGTCTCCTGGTTGGGGATGCTGGCCTAAGCTTAGGAAGGGAAAGGGGTTTCAGGCAACCGGCTTCACGCAGGTGTCATGCGGGCACATGGGTTTGGCCCGGCGGGAGGGGGCTCCGTCCGGGGGAAATGGCTGTGGGGCCGGATTGTTTTCTGGCCGGTGTTCAGTGGCCGGGTAAGAGGAGGCGGCGCCGCTGGAGGGCGGAGGGCCGGGCAGGGGGTCGCAAGCCCCCATGTCCGCTCGAAAGCTCTCATCTGCGGAGAACCCCTGCACCTGATGAAGAGGTGGTCTTGGGGGCTCCCGTATCTCCTGGCGGTGCGGGGTGTCAGTCCGCACCGGTGTGTCGCGACGCATGGGAGTATGGCAGGGCGGGGTTAAGGGCGCGCAAGCGGGGCGTGCGGTGGATTGGGGTTTGGCGCAACGGGGGCGCGGCGGCGTAGGGTGGTCGATTCCGCCCACCGTTTGGCGGGGTTTGGTGTGGCGACCGGGGAATGGTGGGCAGATTGCCCACCCTACGACCGGGGCGGTTGCGGCCCGGTCTGCGCCTGCCTGCCCGTCAATCCGTAGGTTTGCCTCCGGCAAAACGGGCAGGCGCATTCGCGCCCGCCCAGACAGATGCAGACCTAGCGTTGGAATGCCTCCGGCGGGAGTATTTGCGGAAGGTGAATTGGAGGGGCAGTGTGCCGATTGGAACGTGGCGCGCAGCGGCACGGCCCGCGCCTGACCTTCCCCCCGGGAAGGCGCATTCGCGCCCTCCCAAGGTCAGGCGCGGGCCTTGTGGTGTGGGTTATTGGCAGGCAAGCGCGCCTTTAGCTCCTTCCTTCTAAGGAGGACATAGATTGTTAGTACTTGGTTCGACAAAAAGGGTCTAAATCTGGCGTCAGAACTTATCCAGCCTCTGGTGGACTTGAATAGTGCTGAACTCTTACAATACTCTTCAGCATCCTCTGAAGATCATCCTTGCTTATCTCAACCGAAACATCGCCATGAATAAGCGAGTTCCTTTTTTCGATTAGGCCCCTAAGTTCTCGTGCTTCACTTGGGAGAACAATACCATGTTCGGCGAGCACAGTAACAATACGTCCCGGTGATTGAGGTCTCGCGAAAAAGTTGCCGGGTACCCTGCGAGCAGCGGCTTCGAGCGCAGCCCAAGAAAGCAAGAATGCAGCCCGTTTGTTGCCCAAATTGCAGGACTTTTTAACCTCTTGAATGGCGCCGTCAATTTCTTGGTTGCTTTGTGTTCTTGGCCCAAGAGGTAACGCCATTTCGTCCAAGTAACGTACAATCAGGGTCCATCCTTTTTCGTCGAGCAACTTTCGCCGAAGTTCTTCTAGATGTTTCTCAACGCTAGGAAAACGTTTCGTTTTGACTTCCACGGCAATAACTTCGTCGCCTTTCTTGGCGATCAAGTCGGGAATGTATGTGTCAAACTTATAGCGATAAGGTTCAAGAAATACTTCGTATTCCTGGCTTTCGTACTCTTTACGAATTTGATCTAGCGCTTCTTTTTCCAGTTCATATGCCATCATTGCGCTTCTCCAATAGGGTCATCCGAGACACGAATGAATACGAAAGGTGGATCGCCAATCGCCATTGCCTTTGCAACAACGTTAGGCGGATCTGTGAAATTGGCCACCTCTTCCGGTAGAAACCTCTGAACCGCAACACGAGCAACTTGGTTGTCATCAGCATATACGGTTCCGTTCATGGCATCCAAGATTACTTTCACGATGTTATCCACGTCTCCAGCCGGTGTATCAGCTGGGAAATCGTAAATCGTCACTGAGATCTTGTGCTCGAATAGCCAGGCACCTTCAGGAACAGTAGCATGAACTGCCTTGCGGACTTCCTGTTTCCAAGCACTTTTCGACTTTGGCGAGCCTTGAAGTGAAACAGGTGTTCCTGAGACCATGAACTCTAAAGGTAGGGTAACCTCATGAAAAACATCGTCATTCATTGGGTGCGGTTAGCCCCTCAAACATCCAACTCCTCCACAAACTTCGCATTCTCCTGAATATACTGGAAGCGAAGCTCGGGTTTTTTCCCCATCAGACGTTCAACCAGATCGCCGGTCTCGCCGGGCTCGTCCTCGTCGATGGTCACCCGGATCAATTTCCGGGTGGTGGGGTCCATCGTGGTCTCCTTCAGGTCCTTGGCGTCCATTTCGCCAAGACCCTTGAAGCGGGAGACGTCGATCTTGCCCTTGCCGCCAAGGCCCTTCTCCAGCCATTTATCGCGCTCGGCCTCGTCCAGGCAGTAGACGCGCTTGGCGCCTTGGGTCAGGCGGAACAGCGGCGGGCAGGCGAGGTAGAGGTGGCCGCCGTCGATCAGCGGGCGCATCTGGGTGAAGAAGAAGGTCATCAGCAGCGACGCGATATGGGCGCCGTCGACGTCCGCGTCGGTCATGATGATGATCTTGTCATAGCGCAGATCGTCGAGGTTGAACTTGGTGCCGAGGCCGACGCCAAGCGCCTCGCAGAGGTCGTTGATCTCGGCGTTGGAGCCGAGCTTGTTGGAGGCGGCGCCAAGGACGTTGAGGATCTTGCCCTTGAGGGGCAGCAGCGCCTGGTTCACGCGGTTGCGGGCGCCCTTGCCGGAGCCGCCCGCGGAGTCGCCCTCGACAATGAACAGCTCGGTGCCGGAGCGGTCCTTGGAGGTGCAGTCGGTGAGCTTGCCCGGCAGGCGCAGCTTCTTGGTGGCGGATTTGCGCTGGGTCTCTTTCTCCTGCTTGCGGCGCAGGCGTTCTTCGGCGCGCAGGATCAGGAAGTCGAGGATGGCGCCGGCCGATTTGGTGTCGGCGGCCAGCCAGTTGTCGAAATGGTCGCGGACCGAGTTTTCCACCATCTTGCTGGCGGCCTCGGTCGACAGGCGGTCCTTGGTCTGACCGACAAAGGCCGGGTCGGCGATGAAACAGGAGACCAGCGCGCAGCCGCCCGCCATCAGGTCGTCGCGGGTGATCTGGGCGGCCTTCTTGTTGCTCACTAGCTCGCCATAGGCCTTGATGCCCTTGAGGATGGCGGCCCAGAAGCCGGTGACATGGGTGCCGCCCTCGGGCGTGGGGACGGTGTTACAGTAGGACTGGGTGAAGCCGTCGCGCGAGGGGGTCCAGTTGATCGCCCATTCCACGTAGCCCGGCTCGCCGAATTTCTCGCGGAACTCGACCTTGCCGGCAAAGGGCTGGTCTGCGTAGACGGAGGATTTTCCAAGGACTTCGGTCAGGTAGTCCTTGAGGCCGCCGGGGAAGTGGAAGGTGGCCTCAGTCGGGGTTTCGCCGTCGTCGATTTCAGATTTCCAGCGGATTTCGACGCCGGAGAACAGATAGGCCTTGGAGCGCACCAGCTTGAACAGGCGCGCGGGCTTGAAGCGGTGGTGGCCGAAGATCTGCTCGTCGGCGTGGAAGGTCACGAAGGTGCCGCGCTTGTTGGGGGCGGCGCCGATTTTTTCAACCGGGCCGAGGGGCAGGCCGCGGGAGAAGCGCTGTTCGAACAGCTCCTTGTTCTTGGCGACCTGGACCACCATGGAATCGCTGAGCGCGTTCACCACCGAGGAGCCGACCCCGTGCAGGCCGCCGGAGGTTTGATAGGCCTTGCCGGAGAACTTGCCGCCCGCGTGCAGGGTGCAGAGGATCACCTCCAGCGCGGATTTGTCCGGGAACTTGGGGTGCGGGTCGATCGGGATGCCGCGGCCGTTGTCGGAGATGGTGACGGCGTAGTCGGAATGCAGCGTCACCTCGATGCGGTTGGCGTGGCCCGCGACGGCCTCGTCCATCGAGTTGTCGAGGATTTCCGCCACCATGTGGTGCAGCGCGCGCTCATCGGTGCCGCCGATGTACATGCCGGGGCGCTGGCGGACCGGTTCGAGACCTTCGAGAACCTCGATCGAGGAGGCGTCATAGGTCTCGGCTGCGGGCGTGCTGAGGAGGTCGTCGGCCATGTGCGGGAACTGCTCTTCCTTGGTGTTGATTGCCGCCCATTATGGCAGGTGTTGGGGCCGGGTGGAAGAGGGACGCAAGGGGCTGTGGATAAGGCGGGCAGGCCTTTGCAATGCCTGCGGAAACGGACGGATAGGGCCGAGAGGCTGCAGGGGGGCAAGGCGGTGCTGGGCGGCGGCGGGCGTTCCGTGCCCGGCAAGTTTTCAATCCATCGAAGCTAAGTTCCGGTAATCCGGGTGCGGCGATATTCTCCGTGCGGTCCGCGCGCCAGCGGGCTAAACCTCGGCCACCGGCAGGCAGGAGGAGGGCACGCGGATGGCTGAGAAAGGGATCAGGACGCAGGACTGGGCGGCCTTCAGGGCCGAGGCGCAGCGGATGCTGGAGGCGGCGCTGGATCAGATGCAGCAGGCGGCGGAGCGTCCCTGGCAGCCGGTGCCGGAAGACATTGACGCGCGTTATGCGGTGACCGCCGAAGCGCGCGGGCCGCAGCAGACCGTGGACCGGATCATTGCGGATGTGCTGCCGTACCACGGCGGCAACACCCATCCGCGGTTTTGGGGCTGGGTGCAGGGATCGGGGCTGGCTTCGGACCTGATCAGTTCGGTCGCGGCGGCGGCGGTCAATGCCAATATGGGCGGGCGCGATCACGGTGCGAATTACATGGAGCGCGCGGTGGTGGACTGGACCCGCCGCAAGATGGACCTGCCGGAAGGCGCCAGCGGATTGCTGGTGACCGGAACCTCGCAGGCGACGGTGATTGCCTTTCAGGCGGCGCGGCTGCGGGTGCTGAAGGACCTGCGCAAGCAGGGGCAGGGCGAAGCGCGGCTGACCGCCTATGCCGGCGAGGGCGTGCATAACGCGACTCTGAAGGCGGTGGAGCTTCTGGGCATCGGTTCGGACAACCTGCGCAAGGTGCCTTTGACGGATGGCAGGATGGATTGCGTGGCGCTGGCCCGGATGGTGGCGGAGGACAAGGCGGCAGGCGCGCTGCCGTTCCTGGTGGTGGGCACAGCGGGGTCGGTGGACCTTGGCCTGTTTGACGACCTGAATGCGCTGGCCGATGCAGCGGCGGCGCTGGGGCTGTGGCTGCATGTCGACGGGGCCTTCGGTGCCTGGACCCGGATTGCGGCCGAGCCCTACCGGTCCTTGTCCGACGGGATCGGGCGGGCCGACAGCATCGCGCTGGATTTCCACAAGTGGATGTATGTGGGCTATGACTGCGGCATGGCGCTGCTGCGCAACGAGGCCGAGCACCGGGCGGCTTTTGCGGCGCGGCCCTCCTACCTGGAAGGGGCCGAACGCGGGCTGGCGGGCGGCGAGCCGTGGTTCTGCGACTATGGCATCGACCTCAGCCGCGGCAACCGGGCGCTGAAGGTCTGGACGGCGCTGGAAACCTACGGCGAAGCGGCGTTCTCCGAGGCGATCACCGGCAACTGCGCATTGGCGGCCTTCATGGCGGCCGAGGTTGAGGCGCAGCCGTATATGGCGCTGGGGGCGCCGGTGGTGTCGAATGTCTGTGTGTTCACCGCGCGCAGTGATTTGGAACCTGAGGCACAGTCAATGCTGAACGCGCATATCGCCCAGACCCTGCAGGAGAGCGGCGAGGCGGTGTTCTCGACCACGAGGGCAGGCGGCCGGGTGATGCTGCGCGCGGCCATCACCAATCACCGCAGCCGCGAGGCGGATGTGCAGGCGGCCATTGCCGCGGTGGCGCGGGAAGCGGCGGGCTGAACTCCGCGGGCTGAAGACGGCCGGGAGGGGCGCTCCCCGTCAGCTTTGGCGGCTTCACCCCTGGATATTCGGGGCCGGAAAGAAGCAGCTGCGCTGAACGCCGCCTGCGCGGGTCTAGACTGTTGCGGGGCGGCGGTGCAGGGCTTAGATCTTTGGGCATGAAACGTTTTGTTCCTTTGCTCACGCTTGCATTTCTGGCGCCGCAGGGCGCCGGGGCGCATCCGCATATCTTTGTCGATACCGGGATGAAGGTTGTGGTCTCGGACGACGGGCAGCTGCAGGCGGTGGAGATCACCTGGGCCTATGATGAGTTCTACTCGCTGCTGATCTTCGAGGATAAGGGACTGGACGGTGATTTCGACGGCACCCTCACCGCGGCGGAACTGGCGCAGCTTCAGGGTTTCGACCTGGCCTGGAGCGAGGGGTTCCAGGGCGATACCTATCTGACGCTCGGCGGCGAGCTGCTGAAGCTCGGGGCGCCGGAACATCTGTCCACCGAAGTGCAGGACGGGCGGATCACCACGCGGCACCGGCGGGTGCTGGCACAGCCGCAGGCAGCGGACGGAGTGGTGATCAAGGCCTATGACCCGACCTATTACACCGCCTATACAATGAACCAGGGACTGGACATCACCGGCGGCTGCCAGGGCAGCATAACCCCGCCCAACCTGGATCAGGCTTATACCCTGGTGGAGGAACTGCTTTATGCGATGCCAGCGGACCAGGCAGAGGAGGCTTATCCGGAGGTCGGTGAAGCCTTTGCCGATACCGTGCGGTTGAGCTGCGGCGCGTAAGGTGAGGGTTTTCTTAACAATAGCGGCGCTGGGCGTGGCTGCCCTGGCAGTCTGGCTTTGGGGCTTTGGCGGCGCCGGGGCAGTGTCTGTCTGGGCTGCGGAGGGCCAGCGCGAGGCGCAGAACGCGATGGCGCGGGGACTCAGGGCCTTGCGCGCAGGCGAGCCGGGAGCGCTGATGGCGCTGCTGTCCTTGTGCTTTGCCTACGGGTTCTTTCATGCCGCCGGGCCGGGCCATGGCAAGCTGGTCATCGGCGGCTACGGCATGGGCAAGCCTGTGCCGCTGCTGCGGCTGGCCGGGCTGGCGCTGGCGTCGTCCCTGGCGCAGGCAGCCACGGCGGTGCTGCTGGTCGCAGGCGGGCTGCTGCTGCTGGACTGGGGCCGCGAGCAGCTGACCAGCGCAGCGGAGGATGTGCTGGCGCCGGTGTCCTACGGGCTGATTGCGCTGGTGGGCGTCTGGCTGCTGGCGCGGGGCGTGCGGCGGCTGCTGGCGAGCCGGCCCGCGGCAGCGGCCCGCCAAGCTCATCACGGTCATGCGCACGGGGAGGTCTGCGCCTCCTGCGGCCACCGGCACGGGCCGACGGCGGAAGAGGCCGCCGATGTCCATTCGCTGCGCGATGCGCTGGCGATCATCGGGGCGGTGGCGCTCAGGCCCTGCACCGGGGCAGTGTTCCTGCTGCTCCTGACCTGGCGCATGGGGGTGCTGTGGGCCGGGATCGCGGGCGCCTTTGCTATGGGGATTGGCACCGCAACGGTGACTGTGGCGGTGGCGGCTGCTGCGGTCACCATGCGCAAGGGCGCGCTGGCGCAGATGCAGGGCACGGGCGCCTTGCGTGCGGCTGCGCTGCTTGAGGTCCTGGCGGGCGCGGTGGTGGCGGTTCTGGCCAGCCAGATCATGCTGCGGGCGCTGTAAGCCTCACTCTGCCAAAGCGCTGTCCAGCAGGGCGAACATCGGCTCCTGCGTGAGGTAGGCCGACAGCAGCGCCCCCATCGGGGCCGCTTGCTCGCGCGGGGTCATCTCATGCCAGAAAGTCAGCGACTTGCGCTGCAGGAGCACCCCGTGCGGGTGCGCCTTGCTGTAGGGGGCGGGGACGCGTTTCAATTCCGGTTCCCCGACGGCAAAGCCCTTGAGCGCCAGGATGTCCACCAGCGCCGCGGTTTCATCGCCGAAGGCGCCGTCGATGGCCTGCCGCCAGCGCGGCATTTGCGTATTGCTGAACCCCATCAGGCCGCCGCCAGCGGTGCAGTAATCCGGCGCGATGCCGAAGAACAGGGCGCAGCCGGCGCCGTTCAGTGTCCACATCATGTGCAGATGGGTGGTGTAGGGCGTCTTGTCCTTGGAAAACCGCACATCGCGCTGCGGGCGGAACAGTTTGCCTGTGACCTGCGTGCCGTGGCGCCGGGTGATTGCCTGTGCGACCTCATCCATCAGACGGAGCGCGGGGGCTTTCAGCTGCGCGTCATACCGGTCATTGTGCGCGGTGAACCAGTCCCGGCTGTTGTTTTCTGCAAGATCCGCCAGAAAGGCGCGGGCGTCGGGGATCAGCTGGGCGAAGGCATCGGTCATTACATTTGGTCCTGCGGTCAAGGGGCAGCCTGTGCAGAATACCACCATGAGCCTGTGCGCTGGCAAGGAAACTCTGCCCTTGCCGGAATGCGCGGCGGGGCCTAAGGCTGACTTCATGAGCACGTTAACGACCAGACACACCGAGATGCCCCTGCGCGGCCACGCGCGGGCGGTTGCCGTCCTTGGCCTGCCGCTGATCGGCGGCCATGTGGCGCAGTTTGCCATCGGGCTGACCGATACCGTCATGCTGGGCTGGTACGGGGTGGCGGAGCTGGCGGCGGTGACGCTGGGCTCGTCCTATTTCTTCTCGATCTTCCTGTTGGGCTCCGGCTTTGCCTTTGCGGTGATGCCGATGGTGGCGGCTGCGGCCGGCGCGGGCGAGGAGCGCCAGATCCGGCGCTCGACCCGGATGGGGCTGTGGCTGTCGCTCGCCTATGGCGCGGCGGCGATGCCGCTGCTGTGGTGGTCGGAACCGATTCTTCTGCTCCTGGGGCAGGAGGCACAGGTGGCCCATGACGCGGCAGAGTATCTGCGGATTGCCGGCTGGGCGCTGTTTCCGGCGCTTTTGTACATGGTGGCGAAATCCTACCTGGCGGCGCTGGAGCGGACCCAGATCGTGCTGTGGCTGTCGGTCTTTGCGGCGGTGATCAATGCGCTGGTGAACTATGCGCTGATTTTCGGCAACTGGGGGGCGCCGGAACTGGGCATTACCGGCGCGGCAATTGCTTCGCTGGTGACCAATGGCGTGTCTTTCGTGCTGGTGCTGGCCTATGCGCTGCGGGCGCTGCCGCAGCATGAGCTGCTCAAGAACTTCCAGCGCCCGGACTGGGAGATGCTGGGCAAGGTGTTCCGCATGGGGACGCCAATCGGCCTGACGACGCTGGCCGAAGCCAGCCTGTTTGCGGCCTCGGCGATGATGATGGGCTGGCTGGGCACGGTGCCGCTGGCGGCGCACGGGATCGCGATCTCGCTGGGCGGGCTTACCTTCATGGTGCACCTTGGGCTGTCCAATGCCGCCACGATCCGGGCAGGCAATGCCTTTGGCCGCGGCGACCGGGAGCACCTGGCGCGCGGCGGCAAGGTGGTGACGGTAATGTCGCTGCTGGTGTCGGCGGTGGCAATTGTGCTGTTCCTGACGATCCCGGATGCGCTGATGTCGCTGTTCCTGGACGCGGACGACCCGCAGAAGGACGCGATCCTGCTGATCGGCGGCGTGCTGCTGGCGGCGGCCGCGCTGTTCCAGCTGATGGACGGGATGCAGGCGGTTGCGCTGGGCCTGTTGCGCGGGGTGCAGGACACCGGCGTGCCGATGGTGATTGCCGCGCTCAGCTATTGGGCTGTGGGCATTCCGGCGTCCTATGTCTTCGGTTTCATGCTGGGCTGGGGCGGTGTCGGCGTCTGGATGGGGCTGGTTGCGGGACTGACCACAGCCGGGCTGTTCCTGATGCTGCGGTTCTGGCGCCGCTCGATCAAGGCAGTGGGCGCCCCTGCCTGATGCCGGCAGGCCGCGCAGCGGCACCGGTCAGCCCGTCCCTGCCTGGCGTCCCAGGATGTGGACCGGAGTGAAGGCGCCAAGGATCAGTCGCCGGTGGTCGAAGGGGATTTCGACGGGGATGTCAAAGCGGGTGTCCTTGGCGATCCGGGCCTCAGCGGCCTCCATGTCTTCCTTGCTGGGCCAGATCTGCCAGCTGAACACGATCCGCTCGTTGGGGCGGGCAGCGACGGCGCGGCGGAAGTCGGTCTGCTGCCCGTCCGGCACATTGTCTTCCCAGGAATCGACGATTTCCAGGCAGCCGTACTCCCGGAACAGCGCGGCGCTGGCTTCCGCCCAGGCCTTGTAGGCTTCGAAATTGCCCGCGGGGACGGGAATGACAAATCCGGCGACATACATGGCAGGCCTCCCTGGTTCCGGCCCGGGCGGCGCCCGGCCCTGGCAAGTGTGGCACGGGGGCGCGTTTCGCTCCAGCCCTGAGCCGGTGCGGCGGGGGCGGGGTTGACCGTCTTGCGACCGGGAGGCAGGATTCCGCAACAGCGTTGTATTCATTCACAAAGAGGCCGTTTCCTATGATGACCGACGATGACAGGCGCCTGCTGCGCATTGCCTATGAGGAAGCTAAGGCCGGGTTCGGCGAGGGCGGCTGCCCGATCGGATCGGTGCTGGCGCGGGATGGCCAGGTGGTGGCGCAGGGGCGCAACCAGCGGGTCCAGAAGGGCGACCCGATTGCCCACGGCGAAATGGACGCGCTGCGCAAGGCGGGGCGGCAGAAGACCTACCGGGACACGGTGCTGTATACCTCGCTGTCGCCCTGCATGATGTGCAGCGGCACCATCGTGCAGTTCGGCATCCCGCGGGTGGTGATCGGCGACACGCAAAATTTTGGCGGCAACGAGGAGTTTCTGCGCAAGCACGGCGTCGAGGTGGTGATTGCAGAGGATCCGGACTGTATCGCGCTGATGGAGCGGTTTATCCGCGAAAAGCCGGAGCTGTGGGCCGAGGATATCGCCGAGTAGGATTCGGCTGCTGCTGCAGGCGTCACAGGAATCCTGAAACGCTGATTGGTTCCCTGCACCGCTGCATCCTTCGATCGCAGGGCGGAAAGCCGCGGAATTTAGCAGCGGCGCTGCGCGGACAAAGGCCGGTCCCGCAGTCGTGGCGGTAACCTGCTTACATGAAAGGGAAAACCCGGCGCCATTGTGCCGGGGTTTCGGGCGGCAGCAGTCAGGGGATGGCGGAGCGGCGGGGCACGCCATAGCTGTTTGTCACGGTTCGCAGGACAAGCCGCGGACCGCAACAAACCAAATTATGACTGGAGTGTCTCACATGAAAAAGTTTGCCATGACCGCTACCGCTGTTGCTGCCCTGCTCGCATCCCCGCTGGCTGCAAAGGACCTGGCCGCAGAGCTGGACGCAGACGGCAACGGAACTTTCTCGCTGGAAGAGCTTCAGCTGGCGTTCCCGGAACTGACCGCGGAAACCTTTGCCACTGTTGATGCCAATGCCGACGGTGAAGCCGATGCAGCAGAGGTCAGCGCGGCAATCGAAGCCGGCGTTCTGACTCAGGCGGGCTGATCCCCGGGTCACGCCTGACTGCCGTCACGCTCCCCCGAAATCCTGATGGGGGCGGCCTATAGTCCCTTCCAACCGCACGGCGTGGCGGCAGACCGGCGAAAAGGCCCCGCAGAATTGCGGGGCCTCTTTCTTTGCAGCGGCATGGCAGCGGATCAGAACCAGTAATACGGCACCTGATAGTGATCGTAGATGCTCTCCTCGTGCCTGCGGTCGCGGTGCCAGCCCTCGGGCTGCTCCGGGGCGCTTTTCAGCTGCTCCGGGGTGACACTGGTGCGGAAGCCGCCCAGCTCAGGCGCATAGGAGAGCGCCCCCCAGGGAATGGTGAACTGCCGTTCGCCCAGACCGAGGAAGCCGCCGAAGCTCATGATAGCATAGGCTGCCTTGCCGGACTGCTTGTCGATCATCAGGTGGTCGATGGTTCCGGCCTTCTCTCCGCGTTCGTCATAAACGTCGGTTCCGGTCACGTCGTTGGTGGAGACCAGACTGCTGCCGGGTTCGCTGTGAACCTGTTGCATGGTGTTTCTCCCTTGCTTTGCGTGGATAGGGAAATAACGCCCGGACCAGGGGAAACGTTCCGGGTTCGTCCGCGGCGCGGCGGGCCGGCGTGACGAATGCGCAGCCTTTTGAGTCGGGTTTCAGGGATTGCGGCGGGCGGCATGGCTGTAGGGTCCGCGCAGAATTGAAACATTTGCGCGGGCGGCAGCCCGTCCGCGGCATCAGGAGGCCCTTCCATGTCCAAACCCATCGTTCTTATTACCTCGGCCACCGGCCGTATCGGCCGCGAGCTGGTGGCGCGTCTGGCGCAACAGGGCCGGTTCACCGTCCGCGCCTGCTATTTCAGCGGTTCCAAGGAGGAGCAGCTGAAGGCGCTGGGAGCCGACGAAACGGTGAAGTTCGACCTGTCGGACCCGGCCACGTGGGACGCCGCGCTGGAGGGCGTGTCGGCGGTCTATTCCGCCTCGCTGGACCCGATGCTGGAGGGGCATCTGAACTTTTGCAAGGCGCTGGGGGCGCGCAAGGACCAGATCAAACATGTGGTGCGCGTCAGCTGCATGGGCGCGGACACCAATACCGCAGACTACGATGCGGACACCCATGCCTCGCGCCCGGGGGCCGGCATTCCGCTGATGCTGCAGCACTACTGGTGGGGTGAGAAGGCGCTGATCGACGCGGGCCTGACCGTGACTGCGCTGCGCAACAACTTCTTCATGAATCACCTGTTGAAGACCGACTGCGACACCATTGAAAACGAAGGCTGGTTCTCCAACCCGCTGGGGGATATGCGCAATTCCTTTGTCGCCACCCGCGACATTGCCGAGGCGGCGGCGGCGGTGCTGGCCGAGGGGCCGGAGCGGCACGGCAACAAGTTCTATGACATCACCGGCCCGGTGCCGCAGTCGATGGCGGAAATCGCCGCCGATCTGGGCCGCGCCATGGGCCGGGAGATCGAATACCGCCCGCAATCCATGGAACAGTTCGAGGCGGATTTCGGGGCAACCCGCGCGGAGTTCTTCGAATATCTGACCAATGGCTTCTACACCCGTTGCAGCCCGGACTTCTACAACATCACCGGCCGCAAGCCGACGTCCTACTATGATTACCTGACCACCAAGGGGGCCAGCGGCGAAACCGGCCTTGAGGAGCTGTGGCAGGGCAACCTGTGGAAGAAGGGCGTTGATGCCATGAAGGACGCCGCAGGCGCCAAGGCGTCCTGAGGCGCCGGGCGGGCCGTCAGTCCAGGCTGACGATCCGCCATTCGCCGCCCTCACGGCAGGCCAGGCCGCGGCGCCAGTGGCCGCCGTCGAAACGGGCATCGAAGCTGCGGCAGGCGGTGCCGCCCCGGCTGCTGCGCTCCAGCGGGCGCAGCGCATAGGCCAGGCCCGATTGCGGGTTGCTGAAATCGAAGACCTGGCCGGGGCCGGCGTATTCCAGCGCCGAGCCGATGCAGCGGTGGTCATCGGCGCCCAGGCGGCGGCCGATCTCGCCGCCCAGCAGGGCGCCCAGCACGGTTCCGGCCGCAATTGTCACCGTGTCGCCATTGCCAAGCCGGGCGCCTGCCGCAGTCCCGGCCGCGCCGCCGAGCAGCCGTCCCAAGGCCTGCGAGTTGCAGGATGGCCAGGACGCGGGCTGCGGAGCCGGGCGCCTGCCGCCGCGGGCATAAGCCGCGGGCGGGGCAAACTGCGGGAAGCGGGCGATTTGGGAGCAATCGCCCTTGGTTGAGGTCTTGGCGTCACCCTTGCCGTATTTCAGGTGGTATTTGAACTGGCAGCGGTGGTCCTTGTACTCGTATTTGTACTGGTTGCCTTTGTCCTGAACCTTAATCGAGGGTCCGCCGGCAGCGGCGGGATGGGGCAGGGCCAGGGCGCAGACAAAAGGAAGGGTGCTGAGGAGGAAACCGGGGCGCATTTGCGTTCTCGTATTCTGCCTGTGGCCGGTTTTTTGTCCGGCGGGATCACCATACCCTCAATCATGCGGCGGCGGCCGCGTCCAGCCGCGGCGGCCCGGCGGCGCAGGAACCGGCGAAGCCTTGCCAATGCGGCGGCGGGCGTGATCCCGGCGCCGGGGCCGGTCCGCGCTGCCTTCAGACTGTTCCGGCTGGCAGATCTTCTTGCTGCTGCGGTTCCGCACCGGGGCCCGGCCGCGTCCGGGCCAGGCGGGCAATGGCGGCCAGGCGGCGGTCGCGGGTCATGCTGCCGAAGCTGCCCTCGCAGCCGTGCAGCGTGCCCAGGTCCGCGGGGGCCTCGAAGTCGAAGGGGACATCCGACAGTTCCGGGGCAAAGCGTTCGATGATGCCGAAGACCGGTCCGGATTCCACCCGGTGCTTGTCCGCGAAGCTGAGCGACAGGGCGATCAGTCTGCGGCTGTTGAAGGGCGACAGGTAGAAATGCTGCCAGAGGGCCGGGAAGACGGCGCCGACGGTGGAGCTGTAGTAGACCTCCAGGAACAGGAAATCGACGGCCTTGCTGCGGGCCGGGGTGTTGAGCGTCTTCTGCCAGGCGGTGAAGTCGTCGCGGAACAGCGATGCGGTTTCGGGGCCGAACATGCTGTTGGGCACGATCAGAAGCTTCTTGATCTGCCAGTTCACCACATCCCACAGCCCCTGCGGCCGGGTGACAAAGACCGCGCGCAGCAGGTCGGTCAGGTGCCCGCGCAGGATGACGGTGTTTTCGGGCAGCCCGTTGGCGGTGCCGTTGAGATGCTCCTGCGGCGGCGGCATGGGCGCGCCGGTTGTCAGGTGATAGATGCTGCGCCGCTTTTCGATTTCCGCTTCTGGAAGGGAATAGTCCCGCTTGTCCAGCGCTTGGTGGCGCAGGTTCAGGCGCTGGCACAGGATCCCGCCGATGGCTGCATCCCGGCGGGTCGCGTAGTTGTTGATATGCGAGAAATAGTGCTTGATCCGGTCCGCATGGGGTTTGGCGAAGGTCAGGAGCAGGCGGCTGTCCTGACCGCCGGTCAGCGGCAGCGCTGTCGGGTGGGCGGCGGCAATGGCGCCGATGTTGAAACTGGCCTGGGCATAGATCCTGTCAAAGGCTTCCACCGGGTCTGCGGGCGCGTTCAGACTGTCATCTTCGCGCGGCCAGAACCGGTGCTCGCGGAAGGTGCGCAGGTCCAAATAGAAGTTCGGGTTGAGGCGCCGCACGTGTTTGTCGGCGGTGTGGAACAGGGAAATCTTGCCGCCGTGATGCGCGACAATCTCCGGGTCGACCTTGGGGTTGGGAACCACCGGCCGGTCCAGCGCCAGCAGCGGCGAGGCTGCCACGCGGCGTGCCAGCGGGTCGCAGACGGCACCGATCATGCCAACCGGATCGGTATAGAACCGGGCCTGCCCGCCGCTTTCGGCGATAAGGGCGAAGCGGCCCGCCGTGTCCACGATGAAGTCTTCCAGCCGGTCCCAGAAGTCCGGTGCAGTGCTGTCCAGCGGCAGGTGCTGCAGCGGTGCGGACAGAAGGCCCGTTGGCCCGACCGCAATGCCCAGCAGGACACCGAACGGGCGGCCCAACGCATCATGCAGGGCACAGGCCGGCAGGTCCTTGCCGGCATGGATGTGCCATTGGCCGCAGGTGTGATGGGAAAAGGAATGAATCTGTTCTTCCTGGCGCGAAATCACATACTGGTAGCGGAACGCCTTGGCGAACAGCCGCGGGCGGTAAGGCCAAAGTCTTTGCGCTTCTAGCATCTGCTCTGCCGGGGCGGGTGGTGCTCCGGTCCTCATCGTTTTGTTTTTATGCCTTGATTCTGGCCGGGATCTTGGCGGCCTGCCAGCGGTATCGGTGTTTCCGCCCGTGATTAGGCTGTCTCCGTAGCTTTCACATCACGCCTTGAGCCGGGCTGTGCCATGCCTTCCGGCTGATCGCGGTGTGCGGCAGCGGCGGTGGCTGTGGTAGGGTTCCGGAGGACCTTGGCGGACAGGAACGGAAGGCCATGATTTGGAGGCCTGCAGAACTGGTATGGCGGCGGCTGGCGGCTGGTCTGCTGGCGGGATTGCTCCTGTGCCTTGCTCCGGTGCTGGCGGAGCAGCCGCGGACCGGGCTGATGTGGAACCGCACGGGGCTGCCTGCGGTTTTCCCGCTGCAGGTCAAGACCCCGGCAGGGGCGGACTATTACCTGGTGCTGTCCGGCAGCGGCGGCGACGCGCTGGCGGCCTATATCGAGGGCGGCGCGTTCTTCAAGGTGCTGGTGCCGCCGGGGCGCTATGTGCTGCGCATTGCCAGCGGCAGCGGCTGGCAGAGCGAAGATCGGCTGTTCGGGCCGGAAACGCTGGTGTTCGAGATGCCGGAGCCCCTGGACTTTGCGGTCCGCGGCGCGGGTATCAAGGCCGGTCATCTGGTGACCCTGGCACGGCAGCCGCGGGGCGGCGGGCTGCGGGCCGAGGTGAAGGGCCAGTTTGTCTGCCAGATCGCCAGCCTGGAAAGTCCGGCACCGGCACAGCCTCTGGCGGAGCTGCCCGGCGGGTTCACCCTGGGCGGCGGCCCTCACGGCAGGGCGGTCTTGCATCTGAGGTGGCGGCTGGGAGTGGCGCCGGTGGAGCCCGGCACGCCGGATGCGATGCGGCAGCGCAGCCTGTTCGTGCTGGGGCATCCGAATTTGCCCCGGCAGGGGCCGGAGGCCTTCAGCCCGGATTTACCGGAACTGCAGCCGGAGCCCCGGTCCCGGTCCTACTCCGTGCGGTCGCTGTACTGCGGCTGAAGGGGCGGCAAGCACCTACTCACCGCCGCGGTCTTTCATCAGCCGGTCGGCTTTTTTGCGCACCAGCACGCTGCGCAGGTCGTGCATTGCCAGCAGGAGTTCATCGGTGATGTCCTCCAGCTGCTCATCGGTGGCGCGGCTGTTGGCCCAGTGGGCCGTCAGGTTCAGGTGGTCGATGGCACGGCGGATGTCGTCGAGGTCGCGGGACGCCAGGGTGGCGGCGCGGGCCTCCATCCAGGATTTGATCTCGGTGATGTCCTGGTCCGTTAGCTGGCGCTGGCCGTGCGGTTTGATCTCGCCGTTGCGGATGTTCACAACGGCGATCTGGTCCATCTCGATCCGCCGGTTGCGGTTCTCGGTGTCGACGCGGAAGACAAAGGCGCCGTTCTCACGGACGCGGAAGTAATAATCCGGCAGATCGGCGCTCATGCTTGGTCTCCTGTCAGGTCAGCGCGGCGCAGAAGGCCTGAATGCGGCGGCAGGCCTCCTCCAGCGCGGCATCCGAGGTGGCGTAGCTGACGCGGAAGTTGGGCGACAGCCCGAAAGCGGCACCGAAAACCACGGCGACATCGGCCTCTTCCAGCAAAGCGATGGCGAAGTCCTCGTCGGTTTCGATCCGCTTGCCGGCAGGGGTGGTCTTGCCGATCAGCCCAGCGATGGAGGGGTAGACATAGAACGCGCCCTCAGGCGTGGGGCAGGTGATGCCTTCGATTTCGGAGAGCATGGAGACCACCAGATCGCGGCGGCGTTTGAAGGTCTCGTTGTTGGGAGCCAGGAACGCCTGGGTGCCGTTCAGCGCCTCCACCGCGGCCCATTGGCTGACCGAGCAGGGGTTGGAAGTCGACTGCGACTGCACCTTGCGCATGGCGGCGATCAGTTTCTCGGGGCCCGCGGCATAGCCGATGCGCCAGCCGGTCATCGCGTAGGCCTTGGAAACGCCGTTGCAGGTGAGGGTGCGTTCGTAAAGCCCCGGCTCCACCTGCGCGGGCGTGCAGAACTCGAAACCGTCGTAAGCCAGGTGTTCGTACATGTCGTCGGTCATCACCCAGACATGCGGATGGCGCAGCAGCACACCGGTCAGCGCCTTCAGCTCGTCCCGGCTGTAGCCAGCACCGGTCGGGTTCGACGGGGAATTGAAGATGAACCATTTGGTTTTCGGAGTGATTGCGGCCTCCAGCTGGTCCGCAGTCAGCTTGAACTTGTTTTCCAGCGCCGTTTCCACAACAACCGGCGTGCCGCCCGCCAGCAGCACCATGTCCGGGTAGCTGACCCAGTAGGGAGCGGGAATCACAACCTCGTCACCCGGGTTCAGCGTCGCCATCAGCGCATTGTAGAGCGTCTGCTTGCCGCCGGTGCCGACCGAGACCTGCGCGGGCGTGTACTCCAGCCCGTGATCGCGCTTCATCTTGGCGCAGACCGCTTGTTTCAGCTCCGGGATGCCATCGGGGGCGGTGTATTTGGTCTTGCCCGCGGCTATGGCCGCAACAGCGGCATCCTTGATGTTCTGCGGCGTGTCAAAGTCAGGCTCACCGGCGCTGAGGCCGATGACGTCGCGTCCTGCCGCCTTCAGCTCTGCCGCTTTTGCGGTCATTGCAATGGTGGGTGACGGTTTTACGCGGGATAGAGTCTCCGACAGGAACGACATGGGGCTGGGCCTCGGTTTGTATGTTTCTTGCAACTGTCATAGGGTGCGGCTAATCGGCGATCAAGCCGCCTTGGATTCTGGAGTAGGAGAACTGGCAATGACTGAGCAGACCACTGACTGGTACGGCCCCGATGCTGCAACTTTCGGCGACCGTGTCGCCGCTGCGCGGGAAGCCGCCGGGATGACCCAGGGCCAGCTGGCGCGGCGGATCGGGGTCAAGAAATCGACGCTCAGCGCCTGGGAACGGGACCTGTCGGAGCCGCGCGCCAACAAGCTGACCATGCTGGCCGGGCTGCTGAACGTGTCGATGTCCTGGCTGCTGACCGGCGAAGGCGAGGGGATGTCGGAACCGGCGCCGCTGGAGCTGGAAGCGGGTGATTTCACCAGCGTTCTGAACGAACTGCGCGCGCTGCGCAGCGAAATGCGCCAGAACGCGGAACGCGCGGCGCGGCTGGAGAAAAAGCTGCGGACCCTGCTGCAGGTCAATGAGGCCCCGGCGGCGGAAACCGCCTGAGGCCGCAGTATGCAAGAGGACCGAGCCACCCGCCTGAAGCGGCTGCAGATGCGATCGATGCGCCGGGGTATCAAGGAAATGGATATCCTGCTGTCGGCCTATGCCGCCGCCAGCCTGGAGCAGATGGACGCGGCGCAGCTGGATCTTTATGACCAGCTGCTGCACGAAAACGACCAGGATCTGTACCAGTGGGTGACCGGCCAGGCGGAACCGCAGGAGCGGTTCCGCGCCCTGATCGCGGATATAGCGCAAACGCACCAAAAATAATAAAAATCCAGCTTAACCGATTTTTCGGGAATTGTTGGCATCTTGTCTCAGGAGCAAATTCGAGTCGGAGATGCGAATGAGTATGGAATTGCCAATCAGCCAGACGGACCGCAAAGGGTTCATGACTGGCTACCTGGAGGCGCTGGGGCTGCTTGAGCGCCTCCACCGCCTGCTGCTGGACGTCATCAAGGATGAATTCGAACGCGTCGGCGTGCTGGAGATCAATGCGGTCCAGGCGCTGCTGCTGTTCAACATCGGCGACAATGAGGTGACTGCCGGGGAACTGAAAACCCGCGGCTACTATCAGGGCAGCAACGTCAGCTACAACCTGAAGAAGCTGGTCGAGATGGGCTATATGCACCATCAGCGCTGCGAGATCGACCGCCGCTCGGTGCGGGTCCGCCTGACCCAGCGCGGCCGCGAGATCCGCGACATCGTGTCGGCGCTGTTCTCCCGCCATGCCGAAGGGCTGGAAGGCAAGAATGTGATCACCTCGGAAGGCATCGAGGACATCACCTCTTCGCTGAAGCGGATGGAGCGCTACTGGTCGGACCAGATCCGCTACATCTACTGAGGCGCCGCCTGGGGCAAGCCGTTCCAGAAGGCGATGGCCGGACAAGCCGGGGAAACACCGGCTGGCCGCAGACGGGGCATGAGGGGAAACCATGCTCTGACCGTATCAAAGGGTAATGCGCCGGGCCCCGGCCGGGGGCACGGCAGAAGGCTGCAGAAGCGCCGCCCTTTTCCCGCGTTTTCATTCATGGAAGACTGGCGGAGATCACCGGCAGCCCCCACCAGGGGCTGAGTCGGCTATTTGTGTCGCCGCAGGCCTTCGCACAGCAGACTGGAAACCCGCCGGCATGGCACGCAACCCGAAGCCTGCGGGAGCAGCGGGTGCCGTGTGCCCGCGGCCGCGCCTGTGAAGCGGTTCCGCGCGCGGTCCGGCCCGCTTTGCGAAAGCCCAGGGTGCCCGCTGCCGGCCTTACCAGTGGCCGGTGTTTTCCATGCTCGCCCAGGGTTCTGCCGGGGGCAGGGCATCGCCGTTCTGCAGCAGTTCAATGGAGATGTTGTCGGGTGAGCGCACGAAGGCCATGCGGCCGTCGCGCGGCGGCCGGTTGATGGTGACGCCGTTGTCCATCAGGTGCCGGCAGGCGGCATAGATGTCATCCACCCCATAGGCCAGATGGCCGAAGTGGCGGCTGTCGCTGGGCAGCCCTTCGTCGCCGTCCCAGTTGTAGGTAAGTTCAACCGGCGCCTCCTCCTGGCCCGGAGGCGCCATGAACACCAGGGTGAAGCGGCCCTGCTCGTTCTCGTAGCGGCGGGTCTCCTGCAGGCCGAGAAGTTGGTAGAAGGCGATGGATTTCTCAAGGTCCTTCACCCGGACCATGGTGTGCAGGTATGTGAGGGGCATGGCGGTCTCCTGTTTGAATTTGCCCGCAGCCTATTGCAGAGGGCAGCAATGTCGAGAGGCAGGGGTCAGAAAGCGGACTGGATTCCGAAGTTCACACCCAAGCGGTTCGACTTATACAGGTCGATGTTGCTGTCGGTTGTGGAGCCGGACAGCCGCAGGGTCGGGCTGAAGCCGTAGTAGTCAACCTGTCGGAAGGTCAGGGAGAAATCCGCAGTGAACTTGTCGTCCTGCCGGCCTGCCGGGCTGAAGCTTGACAGCGGATAATCCCGGCTGCGGGCTGAGAAACCGAAACGCGCTATGGCGCCGAAGACGGGCTTGGGCAGGGTGATTTGCGCTTGCAGGCCAAGTTCGGTGAAGTCCTCGACCGCGGAGCTGGAGTCTGCTTCCGCGACCGACAGGCTGCTCCAGACAGACAGCCCGGACTTGGTCCGGAAGCTGTAAGACAGATCGCCGCGCAGGGTATCCAGATCGTTTGCCCGCAGGCCGTTATGGCTTTCGGCAAGCACCTTGGCGCCCAGGGTCCGGTTAGGAGTCAGCTTGTAGCTTTGACCGGCATTCAACCGCAGAAACCGGGTGTATTCCTCGCCGCCGTACCAGCTCTGGCCGGTGTCGATGCCCAGACGGTACTCTCCGCGGCGGCCGAAGTTCAGTCCCTTGTGAGCGTATCCGGCGGTCAGTGATCCGAAGGCGAAATCGCTGCCCTTGGTGCCGGGCGCCTGGGCCTTGGCCTCTGACGACAGGGTGTAGGTGCGGTATTCAGCCGACACCAGCAGGTCGTGGGCGCGGGTTTCGGAGGCTTTGAAGCGGTAGCGAGAATTCAACTCCACGGCGTGCTCGATTCCGGACAGGGCTTGTGCGCTTCCCGAAAGTCCGAAGCGGCGCCCATAGAGCGGCACGTATATCGAAGTTTCGCTGGAGCCGTTGTTGACGTTGGAATCCGGTGTGATGGAGAAGGAAAGCCGGTGATGCCAGGGGGTTGTGGCGCGCAAGTACTGGAAATCGCGGATTGCGCGCCGCTCGTGCAGCCGGCTCGGCGCGTGATGGGCCGCGCGCCGGAGCCAGAACTGCGCCAGGTTGCGCTGTCCGCCGGACGACAGAGCCTGGGCCATGATCAGCGATGCATTGAACTTGTCCTCGCCAGTGTCGGCAAGCTGCCACGCCCGCCGGGCGGATTGGCGGGCAGTTTTGAAGTTGCCGAGCGACCGGGCGGCCTGAGCGTTGAGGAGCAGGGCGGTGCGGTCATTGGGGTCGCGCTGCAGCAGGGCGCTGGAAAAGGCGTAGGCGGTTTTGGAATCGCCTGCCTCCAGGGCGCCGGCTGCAGCCGCGCGAACCTGCTTTGCGGTTGCCGGCTGCTGTCCCTGCGGCGAGGCAGCAGCGGCCAGCGGCACCGCGGCAAGCAGCAGCGCCTGAAAGGCGCTGCGCCAGAACCTGACACGCCCCGGTGTCATCAGTCCGGGTTGTATACGATGAAGCCGCCGGTTTCCCGCACAGTAGTTGCGGCAGGATCAAGCCCGGTGGTCACAACCATCACCCCGACAATCTCATCCGGGTTGTCGCCGGACATGACAGCGTAGTAGTTGCCTTCCTCGAAGGTTGAGATTGCGCCGCTGCTGTTGATGTAATTGCTGTGCAGCGTGCCCACCAATTCGCCGTTGTCGTCCAGCGCGCCCGGTCCGACATCGAAGACCAGTGTCGGCAGTTCACCGTTGAGATCGATGCTGTTTTGGGTTTCGATCCGGGAAATCACGTCGCTGGTGATGTCATTTCCGTTGATGTCAAAGATCCGCCGGTTGTTGAAAACGCCGCGCACGGCGTCGCCGCGGGTGCCAGTGGTGTCATTGAAGTCGTCGAAGTCGATCGCGATCTGCGCGTCCGCGGTGGAGTATTCGAGGCCACCTGCGCCATCGAAGTCCCGGATGCCTGCCATCGAACCCGTGTAAACCGCCTGGCCGCTGGAGGGTAGGCTCACGCCGTTATGGCGCTGATAGATGAAGCCGCCAAAGCCGTAATCGACGTAGTCGCCGGTCCTGACGATGGCAAATTCAGTATTGCCGGAGGTGCTGACGCCATAAATCGCACGGTGAGCGAACTGGTTAATGAGCTGCCCGTCGATGATATCCGGAAAGGTCGTGTCGGCCTCATACACGGAATACGGTCCCAGCGAGGCGATGGCTGTGCCCCTGCTGTAGGTGTTGTCACCGTCGAAACCCAGGTTGTCGACCGTAAAAGTATCGGTGTCCGCGTCATAGCTGATGCCGGTGGCGTAACCGTCGCCGCGCTCGCCGCCGTCCGCTTCGGTGGGCTCAGAACGGAATATGGCCGCATTGGCAGACGGGTTGTCGGTGCCCGGCGGCAGGCCTTCCCGGCTGCCGGAGCCGGTATCCGTGCCGGTATCGTCATCCGTCGTGGTGGTGAAGGGGTTTCCCCCGCCGCATGCGGACACTACGGACGCCGCCGCGAGCCCTAGCCAAAAGCGCCTCATCTGCCTCTACCTCAATGTGCTTTTATCGTTTTGCGCTACCTTCGGCCGCGGCGTTGCAGTTGTCAATTGAACAGGGCGGTTTTGGGCGCAACCGTGGCGGATACGCTACCTGCATGTAGTTTGCTGTATGATTGGCAGTGGCACATATGGTAGGGTTGCCATGTCAAACAGGGAATATTTTCGCCCTTGGCCCCGGCCGTTCCAGAGGCTATGCCAAGGTGGAAAATTCCGGGCAGCGGCAGGGGGCGGCGGTGCAGCAGTATCTCGATCAGCTACAGTATATTCTGGATCACGGCGAAACTTCGGGCGACCGGACAGGCACCGGCACGCTGTCATGCTTCGGCATGCAGGCGCGGTACTCCCTGAAGGACGGGTTTCCGCTGGTGACCACCAAGAAGCTGCATCTGCGCTCGATCATTCATGAGCTGTTGTGGTTCCTGTCCGGAGACACGAACATCCGCTACCTGAAGGAAAACGGCGTTTCGATCTGGGACGAATGGGCGGATGAGAATGGCGATCTTGGGCCGGTCTACGGCCACCAGTGGCGCCGCTTCCCCAAGCTGGAACTGGCCGAAGGCACCACCGGGGATGAGCCGCTCTACCGTGCGGGCAGTGTCGATCAGATCGCCGGTCTGGTCGACATGATCCGCAAAAGCCCCGACAGCCGCCGCCTGATCGTGTCGGCCTGGAACCCTGCGGATGTGCCGGACATGGCGCTGCCGCCGTGCCATACGCTGTGGCAGGTGCGGGTTGCCGGCGGGAAAATGCATCTGCAGCTGTACCAGCGTTCGGCGGACATGTTCCTGGGGGTGCCGTTCAACATCGCCTCCTATTCGCTGCTGCTGGCGATGCTGGCGCATGTGACCGGATACGAGGCCGGGGATTTCGTGCATACGATGGGTGATGCGCATATCTACTCCAACCATGTGGAGCAGGTGCAGCTGCAGCTGTCGCGCACGCCCAAGCCGCTGCCGCAGTTGCGGATCAAGCGGCAGGTGAATTCGATTTTCGACTTCAAGTTCGAGGATTTCGAGATTCTGAACTATGACCCTGATCCGGCGATCAAAGCGCCGGTTGCGGTCTGACAGGCACTAATGACAGGCAAGGATTTGAAGCATGATCACGCTGATCGCTGCGCGGGCGCGCAACGGGGCCATTGGCAAGGACAATGATATCCCCTGGTTCGCACCGGAGGATTTGAAGGCGTTTCAGCGCGAAACCCTGGGCGGGGCCCTGATTATGGGCCGCAACACTTGGGACAGCCTGCCAGTAAAGCCTCTGAAAAACCGGCTGAACCTGGTCGTGTCGTCCAATCCGCAGGCGGCAGAGACCGTGCTGCCATCGATCGAGGCCGCGGTGCAGGAGGCCTATTCGCAGGGATACCGCCGCGTTTACGGCATCGGCGGCGAGAGGATTTACCGCGGCATGCTGGCAATGGCGGACAGGCTGCTGGTGACCGAGGTGGACCTGACTATCGAGGATGCGGATGCCTATTTCCCGGATTTCCGGGCAGACGACTGGAGCAAGGCCGGAGAAACGGTGCTTCGCGAAAGCGATCCGGCCTGTGTGATGGTGGAGTACCTGCGCCGGGCCTGAGGCTGGCGCCTGCGCATGTGCCTGCGCCCAGGTGGATCCGGGCGCAGCGCAGAAACGAAGTCTCAGATCGCCTTGAGGTCAGCCGCCATTTTCCGGCCGTCGCGGCCCTCGGCCAGCTCGTAGCCGATTTTCATGTTGTCGGCGAGGCCGGTCATGCCGGAGCGCTCCACCGCTGAAATGTGCACAAACACATCCTTGCCGCCTTCATCGGGTTCAATAAACCCGTACCCTTTGGTGGTGTTGAACCACTTCACGGTGCCGCTTGGCATTTCCCGTGTCTCCTTCTACTTTGCACTTTGCCCAGGGGCATCCCGGGGCATCCGGCCCGTTCCCTGTCCGCAAAGGAACACGGCGAAGCCGAACAACCTAGAGTTTTGCACGGGCTGAACGAAAATCAAGAGAAACTGGTGGATTCTACCATAAATTGTGTGAAATCCGCTTAGGGAGCATCAAGGCATCATGAAAATCTACGGGCTCAAGAACTGCGATACCTGCCGCAAGGCATTGAAGCAGCTTCAGGATTCGGTTCTGGTCGATATCCGCGCGGACGGCATGCCGGACGGCCTGCTGGAGGCCGCGCATGCGCAATTCGGAGACAAGCTGGTCAATACCCGCTCCACCACCTGGCGGGGCTTGAGCGAGGCGGAGCGCGCTGGCGAGCCGCTGCAGCTGCTGCGTGCGCATCCTGCGCTGATGAAGCGGCCGCTCATCGACCGTGACGGGGAATTATTCCTGGGGTGGGATCAGAACACGAAGTCGGCCCTTGGCGCAGCCTGAGGCGGCGCATATGTCGTTACCGCAGATTTTGGGAGACGGATAATGCGCAATGCAGCCCTTGTTCTGGGGATCATCGCCGGTGTTTTCGGCATGGTGGTAGGGTTCTTCGGCTATGGCTACACCGCCGCGGTGGAGCATTTCGGCGAAGTCGAAGGGCTGGCGGAGCAGGTCGAGAACGTTGAACAACTGCGGCTGCTGGCGGTGCTGTCGCCGCTCTTGGCAATTGCCGGCGGTGCGATGGCGCGGGCGCGGGCCTTGTGGGGCGGGATCCTGCTGCTGGGGTCGGCTGCGGGGATGTATGCGGGGTTCGGCCTCAACGTCTTCACCATTTTTCCGCTCAGCTTTGCAGCCGCGGGCGGGCTGATGGCGCTGGCGGCCGGCAAACCGGATGAGCCTAAAGCGCATTTCTGATCCTTGAACGGCCAAAACCAAAAGGCGCCGCTGCCGGGGCAGGGCGCCTTTTCCTTTGCGGGGCCGTCGCGTCAGGCCATTGCGGGCTCGATCCGGTGGCGCAGCAGGGCATCCACTGACAGGGCGCCGGCGCCTTTAACCACCAGGACCGCCAGCAGGAAGACCCAGAACAAGCGCTGATCGAGGATCACAGCATCGGGGAAGCGGTCGAACAGGGCGCCGAGGGTTTTGTCATCGGTGGCGCCGTGGCCGTAGATGTCGGTCAGCGACTGCACGATGACAAAGCCGATCATGCCTAGCGCGGCGAGCCGGGTCAGTAGGCCGATCACGATCATCAGCGGCAGAATGAATTCGGCGTAGGTGCCGGCCAGCACGACCAGTTTGTGGAACAGGCCGAACTGGGAGACGTCATAGCCGGCGGCCTCCAGCTGTTTCGGGAAGATCTGGCTGTAGGCGCCGATCGAGGGGCTGAACAGGCCCGTGAAGCCGCCGCCCAGCTTGGTCAGGCCGGAATTCCAGAAATAGAGCAGCAGGGTGGAGGCAAAGACGAAGCGCGCCGCCAGCGGAAGCAGCCAGTTACCGGCCCTTTCCACCTGGTGGAAAACGGCGTCGTGAAGGGAGACAAGTGCGTGCATGGGTTTACCCTTTGATGTCCAATCCGGTGATAGCGCCGCTCTGCAGCAGCAGGGCCAGCGTAGCGCCCAGGTCGAAAGTTTCGTCTGCGGCGGCGGCCTGTTCCAGGGCTTCGCCAATGGTGGCGCCCGCCATCAGAGCGCGGATCCAATCGGCGCCCGCGCTCGGCAAGACCTGGGGAATGGGGTCGAATTCAAGGCGGGTGACCAGCACATCCTGGGACACCGCCGGGGGCCTGGGCGCACCGTCTTCAGTATTGTACCGCCAGATGGCGTAAACGGGCCAGGGCGAGCGCAGCACCTGCACGGCGGGCGCCAGCGCCAGGCGGGTGCACATCAGCTGGTCCGGCGGCAGCGCGCCAAGCGCCTCCGGTGCGATAGGGTCTGCATCCGCTGCGTGGTAGGCGCGGCGCAGGGCCAGCTCCAGCCGTGCCACATCGCCCAGGTAGCCCAGGTGCCTGAGCTGCTCCATGCCTTCCAAGAACGCGGGGAATTGTTCGCCGTAGAACATCATCAGCGGCGAGGAGGGCGGGTGCCGGCGCAGATAGATGCCGGCCAGCCCGTCCATGTTCTGCTTGCCCAGAAGCTTGGCGATCACCGGGAAGGCGCTGTGCATGGCCTCGGTCAGGGAAACGGCGACGTTATTGCGGTAGACGCTGAAGCGGCGTCCGGCGGGCCGGGCCTGGTGGTCGATCAGGCCGTCCGGCACCGGCTGGCCCGCATCCATCATGGCGCGGGTGAACTCTGCCTGTTTCACGCTCATGCCGGAATGCGCTCCAGCGCGGTTGCGGCGCGGGCGGCCTCGGCCTCCAGCACCGGCCAGTCCGGCACGTCGTTGTCCCATTCTATCAGCACCGGCCTGGAGCCGGATTTGGCAAGCGTATAGTCCAAGAGCGCCCAGACCGGGTCCACGACAGCGCGCCCGTGGCTGTCGATCAGCAGCGGATGGCCGTGGTCGTCCTCATCCTCGTCATGGCCGCCAAGGTGGACTTCGCCGACCTTGTCCAGCGGGAAGGCGTCGATGTAGCCCTGCGGCGAGAAATCGAGGTTGGTGGCGGAGACAAAGACGTTGTTCACGTCCAGCAGCAGGCCGCAGCCGGTGCGGCGGGAGATTTCTGCCAGGAACTCCGGCTCGGACCAGGTGCTCTCTGCAAAGACGAGATAGCTGGAGGGGTTTTCCAGCAGCATCCGGCGGCCGATGGTGTCCTGCAGTTCGTCAATATGATCGCAGATCCGCTGCAGGCTGGCGACCGTGTAAGGCAGCGGCAGCAGGTCGTTATAGAAATGGCTGTCGTGGGTGGACCAGGCCAGATGCTCGGAGAAGCTGGCGGGGTTCAGCCATCCCACCAGATGTTTGAGCCGGGCAAGGTGGTCTGCATCAAGCGGGTCCTCTCCGCCGATGGAGAGGCCGACGCCGTGCACCGATATCGCAAAGCGCTCAGACAGGTGGCGCAGCTGCGCAAGCGGCCGCCCGCCGTCGCCCATGTAGTTTTCCGCATGGATTTCCAGCCATTTGACGCGGCCCGGATCTGCAGTGATCTGGGCAAAGTGCTGCGGCTTGTAGCCGACGCCGGGGGCGGCCGGCAGCCTGTTATGTGCAGCGGTGTCAAGCATGGCGGGTCCTGTGGTCCGGGTGCAAAAGGGGCGGGAACTCGCACTCCCGCCCCTGAATTCAAGCCGTTCTTATGCAGGCAGGTCGCGTTCCAGCGGCTCCAGCGAGCCCTTGCGCTCGGTGCCGTCGGCCATGGCCGGCAGTTCCAGGCCTTCGCAGCTGCCTGCGTCCACCAGGGTCCAGGCGTTGCCCTGGTAATCGACGGTCGAGGTGCCTGCGCAGGTGGTGCCGGGGCCAGCGGCGCAATCGTTCTGGCCGGCCAGCGACACGCCGTAGCATTTTTCCTTGGTTGCAGCGGCAGCAGGGATGGTCGAAGCAGCGGTCAGAGCGGCAGCAACGGCGCTGGCAACGGCCAGGGATTTTGCGGTGGTCGACATCTCGTGAATTCCTTTCGGTTAAACGTGCGGTGTCGTGTTGACAGGAAAACACTAACCCGAGGTTTTCGGGAAATTAAGTCACGAGGCCGTGTCTCACGCCCGCGTCAGTGCATGTGAGAGCGGAAAGCTGCGCAAAGCCCTGAAATAATGGAGTCTAACCAGTTCATGAAACAAAACGGCCCCCGAATGGGGGCCGCTGATGCTGTTTTCGGGGCGGATTGTTACAGAAGGTCCGGCGGGGTGGCTTCCACCGCCAGCGCCTTTGTAACATTTTCGAGGCTTTCCACCTTGGTCTGCTTTTCGCCAAGACGGCGGACGGAGACGGTGCGTTCCTCGACCTCGCGGTGGCCGACGGCGAGTATGACCGGAACCTTGCCCACCGAATGCTCGCGGACCTTGTAGTTGATCTTCTCGTTGCGGATGTCGGCCTCGGCGCGCACGCCTGCCTTCTTCAGTTCGGCGACGACCTCCATCACGTAGTCATCCGCGTCGGAGGTGATCGAGGCGACCACGACCTGGCGCGGCGCCAGCCAGAACGGCAGCTTGCCCGCGTGCTCCTCGATCAGGATGCCGATGAAGCGCTCGAAGGAGCCCAGCGTCGCGCGGTGCAGCATGACCGGGCGGTGCTTGGCGCCATCCGCGCCGATGTAGGTGGCATCCAGGCGTTCGGGCAGCACGAAGTCCACCTGCAGGGTGCCGCACTGCCAATCGCGGCCGATGGCGTCGGTCAGCACGAACTCCAGCTTGGGCCCGTAGAAGGCGCCTTCGCCGGGGTTCAGCTCATAGGCGCAGCCTGCCGCCTCTGTCGCGGCCTTCAGTGCGGCCTCTGACTTGTCCCAGACCTCATCCGAGCCGGAACGCTTCTCCGGCCGGTCGGAGAACTTGACCGAGAATTTCTCGAAGCCCAGGTCCTTGTAGATCACCGACAGGAAGTCGATGAACTTTTTGGTTTCAGCCTCGATCTGGTCTTCGGCGCAGAAGATATGCGCGTCGTCCTGGGTGAAGCCGCGCACCCTCATGATGCCGTGCAGGGCGCCCGAGGGCTCGTAACGGTTGCAAGAGCCGAATTCGGCCATGCGCAGCGGCAGGTCGCGGTAGGACTTGAGGCCCTGGTTGAAAATCTGCACGTGGCAGGGGCAGTTCATCGGCTTCAGCGCGTTTACGGCCTTTTCGCGGGCGTGCTCCTCGTCGACCTCAACGATGAACATGTTCTCCTGGTACTTTTCCCAGTGGCCGGAGGCTTCCCACAGTTTACGGTCCACGACCTGCGGGGTGTTCACCTCGACATAACCGCCGCGCTCCTGCTGGCGGCGCATATAGTCCTGCAACTGGGTGTAGATTTTCCAGCCGTTCGGGTGCCAGAAGATCTGGCCCGGTGCCTCTTCCTGCATGTGGAACAGGTCCATCTCGCGGCCCAGCTTGCGGTGGTCGCGCTTGGCAGCTTCCTCCAGCATGGTGAGGTGGGCCTTCAGCTTCTCCTTGCCGGTGAAGGCAACGCCGTAGATCCGCTGCAGCATGGCGCGGGAGCTGTCGCCGCGCCAGTAGGCGCCGGCAATCGACATCAGCTTGAAGGCGTCTCCCGGCAGCTGGCCGGTGTGCTGCAGGTGCGGACCGCGGCAGAGGTCCTGCCAGTCGCCGTGCCAATACATCCGCAGCGGCTCATCGCCGGGGATGCTCTCGATCAGCTCGACCTTATAGGGCTCGTTGTTGTCGGTGTAATGCTGGATCGCGCGGTCGCGCTCCCACACCTCGGTCCGGACCTCATCCCGCTTGTTGATGATTTCCTTCATCTTTTTCTCGATGGCGCCGAGGTCTTCGGGGGTGAAGGGTTCGGCGCGGTCGAAATCGTAGTACCAGCCGTTTTCGATCACCGGGCCGATGGTGACCTTGGTGTCGGGCCAGATTTCCTGCACCGCGCGGGCCATCACGTGCGCCAGGTCGTGGCGGATCAGCTCGTTGGCCTGAACCTCGTCCTTCATGGTGTGGATGGCGATGGTGGCGTCGCCGTCGATCGGCCACTGCAGATCCCAGTGCTTGTCGTTGACGGTGGCGGAGATGGCCTTCTTGGCCAGCGAGGTGGAAATGCTGGACGCCACCTGCGCAGGGGTCACGCCTGCGTCATAGGATCGTGCATTGCCATCGGGGAAGGTGAGAGAGATTTGGGCCATTGTCTGGCTGCTCCTCGTCGGTTTGGCGCCCACAGAACGCCCGGTTGCGGGTATGTGTTGGTCCGCGCGTTTTGCGGCCAGCAAGGAGCGGTGTCAAGGCGGCTTTGCATGTGATTGTAATTGCGCCGGAAAACCGGAATGTGTGCTTGCGCATGCGATTGCACATATGTGTATACTGGTAAACGTCTGAAAAATAACGAGAAAAATCTTGCCTTAGGTGGTGATCCGGGGCAGGGTGGCCGGAACTTTAGCCTGATGGACATACCAGGAGTGTTCCGATGACCCGCCCGAACCCGAGCTTTGACCTGACGGTTGAAGATGTGGATCTGATTGAAACCGCGCTGTCACAGTCACAGAAGATCCTGTCGCAGCGACACCTCTCATATGAGCATGGCGCGCATATCGAAGGCGGGGCGAACCAGGAGAAGGTGGTGCGCACCGGGGAGACCCTGAGCCGGATCCAGAACCTGCTGGGCCGGTTGCAGATGCAGAAGGGCGGCGGGACGCCTGCCGCCGGCCTGTCCTGATCCGACATCAGGTAAGCGATGGGCCTGTCCTTCGCGCTCCCCGGGGTGCTTTGACCCAGTACGAAGCCGATCAGTCTTGTGCAGGTGCCGGTACGCCTTCGCGGATCATCGCGGAGTAGTCGGGACCGACCCCATGCGCCTGTGCGATCGGGGTGATGCTGCCGAGCGCGCGCAATTCGCCAACGCTGCGGCTTTGGTCCAGCACGCCCTGTTCCCAGGCAAATTCCGGCAGGTAGCCGTTGGCCAGCACGCGCCAATCCAGCGGCACCTCTTCGGCGAAACTGCGGATCAGGGTCATCACTACTGTGGTGCAATTGGTGGTCAGTGAATTGTACCACTCGGGCCGGGCGGCCAGGCTGTTGGCGGTCTCCACATATTTCAGCAGCAGTTCCCGGCCGGTGTCGGGGCTGATGCCAATGCGGAACAACTGCACATCCTCGCCGCGGGCGTTGGTGCGGGTGCCGACCACGTCGCGCTCATCCGCGGCGACCAGGACCAGGGTGTTGGATTTGAACAAATCGGCAATGGGTGAGAAGCCTCCGCCCGCCTGGCGCCGCACTTCAACCGACCAGGCGATATGATCGCCGCTTTCAAAACCGAAGCTGACAATCATATGCGCCATCTGCGGGCCGGCCCAGTAGGACATGAACAGGTCGGTGGATTGCAGCTTGGTCAGGTCGTAACTGCGGGTTTCCCAGCTTTCGGTGAATTCTTCCGGGCTGTCCCAAGCAAAGTTGCGCACATCTGTGAGGGTGAGGATGTCGCCCTCGACCGTGCCGGTCACCTGGCGGGCCGCGTCGGGAGCCCAGTTGCGGTCTGCGGGCGGGGTGAGGGTCGACCACCACAGGAGCACCGCGGCCAGCGCCAGGGTGAAGGTGGTCAGCGCGCGCAGCGCCCGGCGGCGGAACAGCCCCGCGATGACGGCAAGGCCCAGCAAGGCAAAGCTGCCTGCCAGCGCGCCGCGTCCCAGCGCCTCAAACGGCAGCCGGTACCACAGTGCGAGCACAGCCCAGGCCGTGGCCAGCGCGACCGCGAGAATGGCGGCGCCTGTGAAAATGCCCTTGATGAGTCTGAACATGCCCCGGGTCCCTATAAAAGTTTTCGCGGACCATAAGGAAGCCTGCGGGGGAGTCGCAAGCAGGCTGTGCTGCGGCTTGCGGGGCGGGCGGAGCCATGCCACATCTGGGGAAAAGCACAGGAGAGCAAAGACATGCCAGCCGCATCTTACCTAGAGACCGCCCAGGGCCGCCGGATTGCCTATCACAAGAGCGAGGGGCGGGGGCCGTGCGTGGTGTTCCTGGGCGGGCTGAAGTCGGACATGGAGGGCACCAAGGCAGTGCATCTGGAGGCCTGGGCCAAGACCCGCGGCCAGGCGTTTCTGCGGTTTGACTATTCCGGCCACGGGGAAAGCTCCGGCACGTTTGAGGAAGGCTGCATCGGGGACTGGCATGAGGACACGCTGGAGGCGGTGGCGCAGCTGACCGAAGGAGAGATCGTGCCGGTAGGATCCTCCATGGGCGGCTGGCAGGCGCTTTTGCTGGCGCGGGAGATGCCGGAGAGGATCAAGGGGTTGGTGACCATCGCCGCGGCGCCGGATTTCACCGAGGACGGCTACTGGGCCAATTTCTCGGACGCGCAGAAGGCGGAGCTGGACGCCAGGGGATATGTGGAGCTGCCGAGCGATTACATGGAGCCCTACCATATCTCCAAGCGGATGATCGAGGACGGCCGCAAGCGGCTGGTGCTGCGCTCGCCGCTGTTTCTGCCGTTCAAGGTCCGCTGCCTGCAAGGGACGGCAGACACGGCTGTGTCCACCGAGACCGCGCTGAGGCTTTTGAACCATGCGACCTGCCCGGACATGCGGTTGAACCTGGTGAAGGACGCTGATCACCGGTTCTCGGATGAGGCCTGTCTGAAGATGATCGAAAACGCGGTGCTGGACGTTCTTGGCGGGGCCTGATGCGGCGGTTCGGGCGCTCTTTGGGGCGAGGGCTGCTGGGGCTTGCCCTCACGGCGGCAGGGCTCTGGGGCTTCGGCCCTTATGAGGAAGTGGACCTGGGCGCCAGTTTCGACGCGCGCAAGTTCGGCGAAGGCGTCGAGGTCTATTTCGAAAGCGTCGAGAGCCGGTTCAAGGACATTACCCCTGGGGTCGAGAAGCGGGTGGTCTGGGCCGGGCAGGCAGAAACGCGCACGCCTGTGTCCGTCCTTTACATCCACGGGTTTTCCGCGACTTCGGAAGAAATCCGCCCGGTGCCGGACCGTGTGGCGCAGGCCCTGGGCGCCAATCTGGTCTTTACCCGGCTGACCGGGCACGGACGGTCCGGTGCAGCGATGCTGGACGGCTCGCCCAAGGCCTGGATGCAGGACACCGCCGAGGCGCTGGCTGCAGCGGCCCTGGTGGGGGAGCGGGTTGTTGTGATTGCCAACTCCACGGGGGCAACCCTGGCCGCTGTTGCGGCGTTGGATGCGGAGCTGTCGAAGCCTATCGACGCAATGGTGCTGATGTCGCCGAATTTCGGGTTGAATACAGTTTTTGCGCCGCTGCTGACCTGGCCTGCTGCGCGCTACTGGCTGGCGCCGCTGGCCGGGCAGGAGATCGAGCTGCCGGTGCCCAGCGAGGAGTATGGGCGGTTCTGGACCACGCGTTACCCTTCAGCGGCCGTTATGCCGTTGGCTGCCCTCTTGAAAACGGTCCGGGGTATGGATTTTAGCCGCACAGATGTTCCTGTATTGTTCTGGTATTCGGATGGCGATAAGGTGGTGCGGCCGGACCTTACCGCCGGGATCGCCGCGCAATGGGGCGGCACGGTGGCGGTACACCTGGTGCCGCCGGGGCTGGCGGACGACGCGCACGGGCATGTTCTGGCCGGTGACGTGGTGTCGCCCAGCCAGACGCAGGCAACGGTCGATGGCATCTTGAATTGGTTGAAAACACAAGGGTTGGAGTGATGGAACAAAGGGTAAGCCTGATTACACTGGGTGTGCCGGACATGGAGAAGGCAGCCGCATTTTACGAGGCTTTGGGCTGGACGCGGGCCGAGAGCCCCGATGGGGTGATCGCCTTCGACCTGATTTCGCAGACGCTTGGCCTCTTTCCGCTGGCGGCGCTGGCGGAGGATATCGGCCTTCCCGAAGTCACTCTGGGAACCGGCGCCATGACACTGAGCCACAATACCCGCAGCAGGGAAGAGGTGGCGGAGCTGCTGTCCGCGGCCGAAGCCGCCGGGGCGGAGGTTCTGAAGCCTGCGCAGGATGCATTCTGGGGCGGCCATCACGGCTATTTCCGCAGTCCGGACGGGCATGTTTGGGAGATTGCCTTCAACCCGTTTTCGCCGCTGGCAGACAACGGCGCGTTCCGCTGGAACGGCTACTGAGCGTGGCGCGGCGGCGGCAGGGCTTCGGTAAAACGCCGCCGCGGAGAGGTTTTGCTTGATCGAGGCATATGCCGCCCTCAGTGTCGAGGGACGGGTGGGAGGCAAACCGCGAGGGCAGGACATGCCTTATGACCAGCAACCGTGCCGCGAACCCCTGGTTCTGCTGCCGGGCATGATGTGCGACGGCCGGATATTTTATGCTCAGGTCAGGACGTTTTCCGGCAGCATGCCGGTGATGGTGCTGCCGCTGGCTGGCGGCGACACGGTGGAGAAGATCGCCGCCCGGATGCTGAACCATCTGCCGCCGCGTTTTGCCTTGGCCGGGCTATCGATGGGCGGCATTCTGGCAATGGAACTGGTGCGGCGGGCACCGGAACGGATCAGCCGCTTATGCATCATGGGCGCCAGCCCGCTGGCTGAGACGCCGGACCAGGCCGCCGGGCGGGAGCCGCAGATCGTTGCGGCGCGTGCCGGGCGGCTGGAGGACGTTTTGCGCGAAACGCTGCCGATGGAAGCCCTTGCGCCGGGCCCCTTGCGGCTGGAGGTGCACAAGCTGTTCTGCCGGATGGGGATGGAACTGGGGCCGGAAATGTACGTCGCTCAGGCCCGCGCCCTGCAGCGGCGGCCGGATCAGCAGGCCGTGATGCGGAGGGTTCAGGTGCCGACACTGGTTCTGGGCGGCGAGCACGACACGCTGGTGCCTGCGTCCAAGCTGGACCTGCTTGCGCAGTTGATCCCGGGAGCGCAGCTGAAAATACTGCCTGAGACCGGGCATTTCCCGGTGCTGGAGCAGCCCGACGCGGTTAACCGCGCGCTGCTGCACTGGCTGGCGGAGCCTGCGGCGGCACCTGAAGCTCCGCCTGCGGTTTGCGCTCAGGGATAAAGCCTGGCGCGCTCAGTTTTGCTGATCAGCTGAGGTTCTGCCACCGGCTCGCCGGTCTCGGGCAGGAAAAACGGCGTATCTTTCCACCGCCCTGAGATCCGTGCAGTGATCATCCGGCTGAGGATGCTCCACGCCATGGAACCGCCGCCCTTGGTGCGCGGCTGTTTTCCAGGAGACGGGATGAAGGCCCTGGCGCGGATCTTGCCCAGGGCGGTTTTGTCCAGGAACACATCGGAGCGCATCCCGGCAAAGGGCAGGCCGGGTTTGGCCAGCGTATTGGCAATCGGCGTGCCGCAGCAGCATGCATACCAGCGCAAGGGGCCGCGGGGGCCGAGGCGGAGCGCCTTCAGGTGCTCCGAGCCTTGGGTAATGGATATTGCATCGGGCGACAGGTGAAACAGGTCGACCGGATCGGGGGCCGGGTCAGGCCGGCCGTGGTACAGCTCATTGGCGCGGCAGTCGGCGCAAAAGCACACCACTCGGGTGCCGGTCTTGATGCCTTGCGCGGCAACTTCGCCGCGCAAGGCCCCGCAATTGCAGGAGAACGCCAGCCCCTCCGCCAAGCAATCAGGCCGCCGTATTCTTGTTGGCCGGTTTCCGGCCCGGCTTGCTGCGGCTGTTGGCGTTCATGAAATCGATCACCAGAGGGCGGATATTGTCGCGCCAGCTTCGGCCCGCGAAAATGCCGTAATGACCGGCGCCAGGCTCGACATGGCTGGCTTTCTTCTCTTCAGGCAGGCCGGTGCAGAGGTCCAGCGCGGCAATGCACTGGCCAGGGGCCGAGATGTCGTCCTTGGCGCCTTCGACGGTTTTGACCGCCACATCGGTGATCTTGGAAAAATCAACCCTGTGGCCGTTCACGACGAACTCATTGCGGGCGATCTCGCGCTTCTTGAAGATGCGCTCCACCGTCGACAGGTAGAACTCGGCGGTCATGTCCATCACCGCCAGGTATTCGTCATAGAAGCGGTTGTGGGCGTCGTGGTCCGAGGCCTCCCCGCGGGAGACGCGCTGGATCTGGTCCATGAAGGCCTTGGAATGGCGCTCGCCGTTCATCGACATGAAGGAGGCGAGCTGCAGCAGCCCCGGGTAGACCTTGCGGCCGACGCCCTTGTACTTGAAGCCGACGCGCTGGATCATGGTTTCCTCCAGCTGGCCCATGGTCACGCGGCGGCCGAAATCGGTGACTTCGGTCGGGGTGGCATCCGGGTCCACCGGGCCGCCGATCAGGGTCAGCGACGACGGCTGTGCCTTGGGGTCCTGCTCGGCCAGATAGGCGGTTGCGGCCAGCGTCAGCGGAACCGGCTGGCAGACCGCGACCACATGAGTGTCGGGGCCCAGCTCGCGCATGAAGTCGACGAGGTAGAGCGTGTAATCCTCGACGTCGAATTTCCCAGCGGAAACAGGGATGTCGCGGGCGTTGTGCCAGTCCGTCACATAGACTTCACAGTTTCTGATCAGACTTTGCACGGTGGAGCGCAGGAGGGTCGCGTAATGGCCGGACATCGGGGCAACGAGCAGCACTTTGCGGGGCTGTTCCTCGCGGCCGCTGACCTTGAAATGGATAAGGTCGCCGAAGGGGCGCTCGACCACAGTGGCGATTTCGACCAGATGGTCCTTGCCATCCTCGCAGGTGAAGGAAGGGATGCCCCAGTCGGGTTTCACCACCATGCGCTGGTAAGTACGTTCCGTCACTTCGCCCCAGGCGGCCATCCAGCTGAGCGCAGGGTTTGGCAAGGCGGAAAAGACCGGGTAAGATGCCATGGAGAGGGCGGTGGCGCCCAACCATTGGTTGGTGTTGCGGACGGTCTCCATCAGGTCGTAGGTCATCATGTATCGCATGCGCGTCTCCTTCGGGCTTTGCCCCAGCGTCATCGGACCAGCAGATCCGGACTTTCGGACCAATCGCCGCTTTGCCCTGAAAAATGCAGAAGAGTATTCTGCATAGCAGAAAGCCTATGAGGGATTCTTTTATATGACAACTAGTGACGAATTATCCGCCGCGGCCAATCCTGAGAGCATTGAAAAGCTTAAGGAAAACATGAGCCGCGTCGAAGAGCTAAGCAAGCGTCTGGCCGATGTCATGTCCCGGAAGGTGCCCCATAACCCGGCTTTGGACGGCCCGAATCAAGAGCTTTATGCGCGTGCAGCAACGGCCTATTGGGCGGAAGCCATGCAGAACCCGGCCAAGATACTGGAGCAGCAGGTCGAATACTGGAGCAAGTCTGTGCTGAATTTTGCCGAAGCGCAGAAAGCCATGGCTGGAAAACAGGAAAGAACGGATGACGGCGGCCCCAAGGACCGCCGTTTTTCGAATCCGCTGTGGGAGAGCAGCCCCTACTTCAGCTTCGTGAAGCAGCAGTACATGACCAACGCCGACGCGATCCGCAAGGCCGTGCAGGAAACGGCTGATCTGGACCGGAAGGACAAGCAGCGGCTGACGTATTTTGCCGATCAAATCATTGAGATGATGGCGCCGACCAATTTCCTGCCGACCAATCCGGACGCGCTGGAGAAGGCGGTGGAGACCGAAGGCCAGTCGCTGATCGACGGCTTGGAGAACCTGGTCACCGATCTGGAGGCGAACAACGGCGAACTGGTGGTGCGGCTGGCGGATGAGAGCGCCTTTGAGCTGGGCGGCAATATCGCCACCACGCCGGGCGACGTCGTGTTCCGCAACCGGATGATGGAACTGATCCAGTACAAGCCGGCGACCGAAACCGTGCATGAAACCCCGATTGTTCTGTTCCCGCCCTGGATCAACAAGTTCTACATCCTCGACCTCAAGGCGCAGAACAGCCTGATCAAATGGGTGACCGAGCAGGGCTATACCCTGTTCGTCGTCTCCTGGGTCAACGCCGATGCCAGCCATGCCGACGTGGGGTTGGAGGATTACATACAGGAGGGCTTCCTGACCGCAATCGAGACCGCCAAGGAGATCTGCAAGACCGATCAGGTTAATGCAGTGGGTTATTGCATCGCTGGCACAACGCTTAGCCTGACGCTGTCGCTGCTGAAACAGCGCGGCGACAAATCGGTGAAGTCGGCGACTTTCTTCACCACGCTGACAGATTTCGGCGACCAGGGTGAGTTCACACCGTTCCTGCAGAATGATTTCGTCGACGGGATCGAGGCGCAGGTGGAGGAGGAGGGGCTGCTGCGCTCCTGGGTGATTGCGCGCACCATGTCGTTCCTGCGATCCAAGGACCTGATCTATGGCCCAGCGGTCAAAAGCTACATGATGGGCGAGACGCCGCCGGCCTTCGACCTGCTCTACTGGAACGGCGATGGCGCCAACCTGCCGGGCCGGATGGCGGTGCAGTATCTGCGGGGCCTGTGCCAGAACAACGAGTTTGTCGGCGACGGGTTCGAGCTGATGGGGCACAAGCTGCATATCAAGGATGTGGATGTGCCGCTGATGGCGATCACCTGCGAGACCGACCACATCGCGCGCTGGAAGGACTGTTATCGCGGGGTGCAGCAGATGGGGTCGCGCAGCAAGTGCTTCATCGTGTCGGAGTCCGGCCATATTGCCGGCATCGTCAACCCGCCCAGCAAAAAGAAGTACGGCCATTACACCAACGATGACCTTAAGGGCGATTGCGAAGCCTGGCTGGAAGGAGCGGAATTCCATGAAGGCTCCTGGTGGCCGCGCTGGAACGACTGGCTGAAGAAGCGCTCCGGCAAACAGGTTCCTGCCCGCGATGTCGGAGATTCGGGCTATCCCTCTTTGATGCCGGCTCCGGGTTCCTATGTGAAAGTGAAGGCAAGCCGTTGATTTTTCTGGCTGAGTGAATTTTTTCTGCACCGCAGCATCAAATCTCTTGAAATGCTGCGGTGCAGCACGCATATTCCTCTCATGCTGAACAGCGCAGGATGGTCCTGCCGCAGCTTTCTGAGGAATTAGAACTATGGCAAAGACCCAAGACTTCACCGCGATGATGAAAGACTTCATGGGCGCCTTCCCGGTCGACACCAAAGCGATGGAAGACGTTTTCAAGAACACCGCAGCCCTGAACGAGAAGCTGTCCGCCGTTGCGCTGGACGCTGCCGGCAAATCCGCCGAGATCTCGAACAAGTGGACCAAAGAAACCATCGCCAAGCTGGGCGACGTTTCCAAAGTCAAGGCTGAGCCGGCAGACTACGCCAAAGCCGCAACCGATTTCGCTTCCGCTTCCGCCGAAGTGGCTGCCGAAAACCTGGCTGCCTTTGCTGAAGTCGCCAAGAAAGTCCAGATGGACACCGTTGAGCTGCTGATGGCTGCCGGCAAGGACGCAACCGAAGAAGCAACCGCTGCCGTGAAAAAGGCCACCGAAGAGGTAACCTCCGCAGCGAAGAAAGCTTCGGCTGCCGCCAAGTAAGAACGACCACGAACCGGCCCTCGCTCTCCTCCCTGACGGAGCCGGTACGTGAAGAAGGGCAGGCCGCGAGGCCTGTCCTTTTGCGTTTCAGGGATCAGTCGGGCAGCCCGGCCCGCCTCAGGCCCTCGCAGTAGTGCTCCAGATCATCCTCCCTGGCAAAGGGCAGCGTCTCGCGGATGCGGCTGACTGAAAACCCGGGTTCCAGTTGCAGAATGCGCCCGCATTCCTGGGCTGCAGCCTTCTTGTCGCCCAGTTGGCCGTAGCAGGCTGCCAGATGGCGGCGCGGCGCCGGAAAGCCGGGAAACAGGCCGATGGCCTTGTTCACTTCGGTGATCCCCGGCAGGTATTCCCGGCACATGTACAGCGCCAGTGCATTGAACCAGTGAAAATAGGTCGGATGGAACGGGTTGCAGGCGCTGGCTTCCTGCAGCTCGGCAAGCGCCTTTTCCGGCTTCCCCTGATAGATGAATGACAGGCCCCGGAAGGCCATGGCGTCGGTGTCGTTCGGGTTCAGGGCAAGCGCGCGCTGGAAATGCTCCTCCGCCAGGGAAAACTCCTCCTTGAACAGATGCATGACGGCGAGACGGCGCTGCGCGACGCTGTCCAGCGGATCAATGCGGGCTGCGCGGCGCAGCAGCGGAAAGGCCATATCCAGGGTCGTCTCCGGGGACGAGCCCCATCCGCTCATCCATTCCACAAGATAGGTGAGCGCAAGTCCCGCAAAGGCAGAGGCGTTGCCGGGATCGCTGTCGCAGGCCTGGCGGTACAGCTCCCGGCACTGGTTCAGCGTCTCCCGCGTATCGAGGATGAGGGCTTTGGCTTGCAAGGCCAGCTCCTTGGACGTCAGCGGGCCGCCGCGGGCCAGAAGCTCCGCCGATTTGCGTTTCGCGGTGGCCTGAAGCTGCCCTGCCAGGACTTGTGTGATTTGCCGGGCCAGCGCATCCTGCTGGGAAAACCCGGCGCTGTCGTCCCAGTCATACTGTTCGCTGATCAGCGATATGCCGTTGCAGCCATCTGCCAGGGAAAGATTTACCCGCAGCTTGTCCGGCAATTGCCGCACGGTGCCTTCGACCAGGTAGCGGACACCCAGCTCCACCGCCGCCACGGATGTTTCGGACGCGCTGGCAGCAAAGCGGAGCGCGGTGGTGCGGGAGATGACGCGCAGGTCGCGGAAGCGGGAGAGGCCGATCGTGATATCCTCAGTCAGGGTTTCCGCCAGGCTGGCCGCCGCCGCTGACTCGGGGGATTTGCTGGCGAAGGGAAGGACTGCGACGGAGATCTCGTAGGCAGGGCCTTCAGATTCCAGGCGGGGCAGGAGGTTTTCGGCAATGCGGAAGATCCGCACCGGGTCCGAGATGTTGCGGATGACTTGCAGGCCTAGATCGTCAAAGGCCGCATTGATCCGGCCCCTGACCTGTTCCTGCACCGTGCCCGAGACGCAGATTTCGCCCGGCCCGGCCAGGCTTTCGAGACGGGCCGCGATGTTTACGCAATTGCCGAACAGATCGTCACCGGCAGAGATTACGCTTCCTGTGTGGATGCCCATGCGCAGCGCCAGGCGCGGTTGCGCCCGGAGGGCGTTCCGGTTCGCGGTTTTCTTGGAAATCAGCAGGGCGGCTTTCACCGCCTGCACGGCTGTGGGGAATTCCAGCAGAAAGCCGTCCCCCAGCGTTTTGACAAGCTGGCCCGCATACTGCTGCGCCGCAGGCACGATGATCTGGTCGGCCAGATTGCGGACCGCGGCTACAGCTTCGGCCTCTCCGGTCTCCACTATCGCGGAAAACCCGGCCACGTCGGCAATCAGAACGGCAGCTTGTCTCTGTCTGTCCCCTTGGTCAGCCATCTTTCCTGCCACCACAGACTCAAAGACTTGCCGCCCATTATATCACATTGAGAATCTATTGCTGAAATTTAGATGCAAAAAATTATTTATTTGGCTCAATGGGTTCCGTTCCGGCATTAGAACTGCGCGGTCCGGAAGCTGGAAAATTGCGGCTGCCAGCCGGTCAGGCTGCGCAGCTTTGCGGACCCCATCTGCTGGTCGAGAGCCGGGCCTTCCGCCCAAGCTCCGTACTTGAGCAGAACATGTTTCAGGCTGCGCACCACGTAGCCGCCATCATGGCCGTGGCGGCGTGCAATCTCACGGGTGATGTCCGCCACCGGCACGCCTGCTTCGGCGCTGGCATTGAAGTGGCCGGTGAGGCCGGGGGCCTCAAGCAGCAGCCGGTAGGCTCGCGCCAGATCCTCGCGCAAGGGGCGGGCGCCCATCGCCTCCAGTTTCCGGTCCGAAGCGTCTGAACGGCTGAGGCCGGTCACGTCATGGCCATGGCGGAGCAGTTCTTGGGTGACCGCAGTGCCGATCGTGCCGGTGCCGCCCAGGATCAGTATGTTCATTTCTATGGGGTCTCCCGCTGCAAATTTTGGTGCGGGCGTACTGATAAAAGCTCAAGCCTGGTTCAGGTCAAGCGCTTTCCGATGCAGATGCAGCAGGGCTGTACAGAACAATTGTTGCGGAAAACACGCCAAGGCTTCCCTTTTGTTCTGCGGTGGCATAGGCTTCGCTGCAATGCGTCATGACCGGGGAGGGATCACATGGCAGAACAGGACAAACCCTTGCTGATCAAACGGTATGCGAGCCGCAGGCTCTATAACACCGAGACCAGCGATTATGTCACGCTGGAAGATATCGCGGGGTTCATCCGGGAAGGGCGGGAAGTTCAGATCGTTGACCTGAAAACGGGCGATGACCTGACCCGCCAGTATCTGCTGCAGATCATCGCCGAGCACGAAAGCCGCGGCGAGAATGTGCTGCCGGTCAATGTGCTGAATGATCTGGTGCGCAGCTACATGGTGCCGGGCGGCGGGGTGATGCCCCAGTTCCTGCAGTCTTCGTTCGACATGCTGCGCGAGAGCCAGTCGAAGATGATGGAAAACATGAACGCGATGAACCCGATGTCCAAGATGCCGGGCTTCGAGGCGATGAAGGCGCAGCAGGAGGCTTTCCTGAAGGCGATGACCGGCGGCTTTGGCGCTGCTGGCTGGACCGGCGGCGCGCAGGAGGACGAAAAGTCCGAGGGCGGCGGCGAGGATCTGGACGACATCAAAAAACAGTTGGCTGCGCTGCAGGAAAAACTGTCGAAGATGAAGTGAAGCCCGGCGCCTGGCGCTGGCAGTGAAGCCCGCATACAAGCCCCCTGTCCGGTTCGGCGGGGGCTTTTTTTGATGCGCAACCGCATGCAGTTACCGCATGCAGTTAAAGATCAGGAGCCGGCCTCGACCTTCAGCACATTGTGCAGCCGGTGATAGGGCGCGTTCTTCACGATCTTGTCCAGGTCCTTTGCCTCCGGCGCCGGACGCGCGCGCATGAACAGATAGGCACTGGCGCCAAAAGACAGGGCGCAGGCGCCGATGATCGTGCTGACGATGACAGTCTCAAGTCCCATGGCTTCAAACATGCGTTTCTCCGGTTGCATTGGCAATATAAGGGAGGAAAGCTGAAAATTCCATATCACTTCCCGTCAGCGCCGAGTTTGCCGGCTTCCAGGACGTGGCGGGCCAGGGTGTCGGCGCTTTCGCGTTCCTGGGCGCGGTGGCGCATTTTGACCCGGCCGCCGATCCGGGAGGCGGTGGCGAAGACAAAACCTGAAAACGACAGGAGGGTGAGGCCGAAGGCCAGTCCGCCGGTCACCGTTCCGGCAATCGCCGCGCCAAAGCTTGCCAGGAGCGCGCCGGCCGCGAGCCGTTGGGCCCATTGGCCGATGACCTGATCCGCGTCGCTTGCCTGGGCCTCGGCCTCCGCTGCCTCAACGGCAAAAGCAGTCAGCAGGTCGGCCACCGCCAGGCCGCAGTCCGGGTCGTTGGAGGCGCGGATGGCGGCCAGCAGCGCCGCCCGTTCCGCCCGGTCCGTCACCACTGCGCCGATGATCTGGCCCAGGTCGTCCCCGGGGACGGCGTCCCCCATGCTCAGGGAGTTTGCCATGGCAACCAGCGCGGTGGCCGGGCGCCGCTTGAATTTCAATGGGCCTTTCATGCGCGGCACCGTGGATGGCACAAGCTTGGATTGCAATCATGAAAAAGCCCCGGCGCAGGGCCGGGGCTGTGTCTCTCTGAAGCGCCAGGTATTCTCAGGCCGCGGCCAGGCCCATGGTTTCCTCGGCCGCAGCCAGCAGGATGTCGGCAATCACGTCCAGCTCAGCCCGGGTCAGGCGCACCGGAAGCCGCACATCGCAGGCTTTCATCAGCATCGCGCGGGTTTGCGGAAGGTCGGGAATGTCGCGCAGGAACTGCCAGTTCCAGAAGGCGCGGGCGTTGTCAGTGGACAGTCCGAAGACCTGCACCTTGACGCCCTTGGCCTCTGCCGCGGCGGCAAAAGCACGGGTCTGCGCCTCATTGAGGTCCGCCAGGTTGAACTGGATCGAGTCCGGCGCCCGGCGTTCCGGAGCCAGTGGTGCTGGAACGTCAAAGTAGGGTGAGGCGTTCAGCCGTTCGCCCACATAGTCGTGATTGGCGAGCCCGTCTCGCACCCGGCGCGCCAGCTCCGGCAGCTGCGGGCGGATCACGGCGGCGGAGAGGTTGCTCATCCGCAGGTTATACAGCGGCAGCTGGTTCTGCCACTTGGCAAAGGCCTGCTCAAGGTCCGGAGTGTTTTCACCGTGCGGGCCCTTGTGCTTTTTCCAGTTGTGCTCATAGGCGCCGGACATGATCACGGCGCGGGCGATCAGGTCGGCGTCGTCGGTGATCAGGATGCCGCCTTCGCCGGCGTTGACCATCTTGTAGGACTGGAAGGAAAAGCAGCCCACCTTGCCGATAGTGCCGATGTTCCGGCCGTGCCAGGTGGTGCCCAGCGAATGCGCCGCGTCTTCGACCACCGGGATGCCGCGGGCGTCGCACAGCGCCATGATCGCGTCCATGTCGGAGGTATGGCCGCGCATATGGCTGATGATCACAGCCTGCACGCTGTCCAGCTTGGCCGCGAAATCGTCCATGTCGATGCGGTAATTCTCGCCCACCTCGCACAGCACCGGCACGCAGTCTGCATGCACCACCGAGGAGGGCACCGCGGCAAAGGTGAAGGCGGGGATCAGAACCCGGGCGTCGCGGGGCAGGCCAAGCGCCTTCAGCGACAAAAACAGCGCCGCCGAGCAGGACGAGACCGCCAGCGCGTATTTGCTGCCCAGGAGCGCCGCGTATTCCTGTTCCAGCAGCGTCACTGGCGCATCTTCCGGCGCGGTGTAGCGGAACAGGTCGCCCGATTGCATCAGGGCGTCGATGGCATCGCGGGCAGCTGCGGGGATGGGTTCAGCGTCATGAACGTTGGGCGGCAGGGCCATATTTCAAAATCCTGAATAGTTTCTTTGAGAAATTTAAAACTAACTTTCCGGGATGCCAAGCCCGGACGCGGCGGAATTTGCCGCGCCCGGCGAAATTTCACAGAACTGTTGCGGAGTTGCGCGGAAACCAGCCGGCCTCGCGGGGGCGTCAGACCCCCAGCCGGTCGCGCATGGCAAACCAGGTCATGGCCAGCACCAGCAGCGGCGAGCGCATCCGCGGCCCGCCGGGAAAACGCGGGGCGGGGACGCGGGCCAGGGTTTCGAACCCCTCGGCCTGCCCCTGAATGGCCTGCGCCATCAGCTGGCCCGCATGAGTGGCGGTGCCGACGCCGTGGCCGGAGTAGCCGGAGGCGGTCAGCACATTGGGCGACAGCCGCGCCAGATACGGCATCCGCTTCATGGTGATGCCCAGGGTGCCGCCCCAGGCGTAATCGATCTTCACGTCTTTCAAGTGCGGGAAGATCTCCGTCATCGGCTTGCGCACGGTCGCGGAGATATCGGCCGGGAAGCGGTAGCCATAGCTCTCGCCGCCGCCGAACAGCAGCCGTTTGTCATGGCTGAGACGGAAGTAGTTCACCACGAATTTGGTGTCCGCAACAGCAACGTCGCGGGTCAGCACCCGGGCGGCGTCCTCACCCAGCGGTTCGGTGGCCACCACGAAGTTGTTGATCGGCATCACCCGCGCTGCGACCTGACCGTTCAGCCCGCCGAGATAGCCGTTGCAGGCCAGGATCAGGTGATCCGCGGTAACGGTGCCGCCCGCGGTGCGGATGCGCAGCTTGGCGCCTTCCTGGATGTCCAGCACCTCGCTGCCTTCATGGATCCTGGCACCGGCCGCGGCAGCCGCACGGGCCAGGCCCAGAACATAGGCCAGCGGATGCAGATGGCCCGCCCCCATGTCCAGGGAACCGCCCACATAGGCCGGGGAGGGGCAGAGGGCCTGCATCGCGTCGCGGTCCAGCAATTCGATCTGGTCGTAGCCGTACCGGTTTTGCAGATGCTCCGCATAGGCGTGCTCATGCGCCGTTTCGCCCTTGGAGAAACAGGCGTGGGCGACGCCAGGCTTCAGGTGGCAGTCGATCTCGTGGCGGGCAACCAAATGCTTCACCAGGTTCTTGGCACCTTCTGCGAGCTCCCAGAGCTTGCGGGCATCATCCCGGCCGACCAGCTTTTCCAGGCCGTCCTGCTCCATCCGCTGGCCGCTGCCCAGCTGGCCGCCGTTGCGGCCCGAGGCGCCGAACCCCACCCGCTGCGCTTCCAGCAGCACGACGGACAGGCCGGCTTCCGCCAGATGCAGGGCGGCTGACAGGCCGGTGTAGCCGCCGCCAACGATGCAGACATCTGCCTTTGCATCGCTGTCCAGTGCCGGGAACCGCTCCAGCGGCGCGGCGGTCGCGGCATACCAGCTGTCCGGGTATTCGCCCTTGCGGTCATTGGAATAGAGCAGGTTCATGCCCATCACGCACCTCTTCTGACTGCAGGCACCCGCTTGGGCAGCCTGCACTACATCTTTCCGTAAATACCTAATTGCACTGGCGCTGCACCGGGGCGCAGCGCCGGACGCCTTACACGTTCATCAGCAGGTGCTCGCGCTCCCAGGGGGAGATCACCTGCAGGAACTCCTCGTACTCCGCCCGCTTGACGACGGAATAGACACGGGCGAAGTCCGGCCCAAGCACTTCGTGCAGTTCCTTGGCCTCGTCGAACAGGTCCAGCGCCTGGCCCATTACTTGCGGGATATCGCCGTCGCCTTCATAGGCGTCGCCCTTGAATTGCTTGCGCGGACGTTCTTCGTTGATCAGGCCAAGATAGCCGCAGGCCAGCGACAGGGCGATGCCCAGATAGGGGTTGCAGTCCATGCCCGCGATGCGGTTTTCCACCCGCCGGGCCTCGGGCCCGGACAGCGGAACGCGGATACCGGTGGTGCGGTTGTCGCGCGCCCATTCCAGATTGATCGGCGCGGCATGGTCCTTCACGTAGCGGCGGTAGGAGTTCACGTAGGGCGCCATCACCGCTAGGCCCGCAGGCAGGTGGTTCTGCAAACCGGCAATGAAGTTGTAGAACGCATCCGTCTCGCCGCCCTGCGGGCCGGAGAAGATGTTATGGCCGGTTTCGATGTCGAGGATCGAATGGTGTATGTGCATGGCCGAACCCGGCTCATCCTCGATCGGCTTGGCCATGAAGGTGGCAAAGCAGTCATGCCGCAGAGCTGCCTCGCGGATCAGGCGCTTGAAGTAGAACACCTCGTCCGCCAGCTTGACAGGGTCGCCGTGGCGCAGGTTGATCTCCAGCTGGCCGGCGCCGCCTTCCTGGGTGATGCCGTCGATCTCAAAGCCCTGATGCTCGGCAAAATCGTAAATGTCGTCGATCACCGGGCCGAATTCGTCCACGGCGGTCATGGAATAGGCCTGGCGTGCGGCGGCCGGGCGGCCGGAGCGGCCCATCATCGGCTCGATTTCCTTGGCCGGGTCGATGTTGCGGGCAACCAGGAAGAACTCCATTTCCGGCGCCACGACCGGCTTCCAGCCCTTGTCGCGGTACAGCTGCACCACCCGCTTCAGGACGTTGCGCGGGCTGTAGGGGATCGGCTTTTCGTGCCTGTCATAGGCATCGTGGATCACCTGCAGGGTCCAGTCGCCGGTCCAGGGCGCGGCGGTTGCTGTGGACATGTCAGGCCGCAGGATCATGTCCTTTTCGATCCAGCCGTCTTCGTCCGCCGCATCAGCCCAGTCGCCGGTGATGGTCTGGTAGAAGATGCTGTCAGGCAGATGAAAATAGTCGGTTTTTGCGAATTTCGATGCCGGTACCGCCTTGCCGCGGGCGATACCGGGAAGGTCCGAGATAACGCATTCAACTTCGTCGAGACGACGGCCCTCCAGATAGGTTTTTGCTGCTTCGGGAAGGGCGTCGAGCCAGGCTGACATTAGGTCCTCTCTTTCCTGTAAAACTCTGCGAGGAAGGTTGCGATTTCTTGGTTGTCCACGGGGGCGTCCAGCTCAGCGGCTGCACGGTCCAGCAGGTCGTCCGGCACCACGCCGCGGCCGCGTTTTTCAATCAGGCCGCCGACAAAGGCATTGGGGAATTCGGGGTGGGGCTGCCAGGAGATGATGTGATCGCCATAGGCGAGGATGCCGTTGCGGCAGAAATCGTTGCCGCCGAGCACCCGCGCCTCTTCGGGCAGTTTCACCACCTGATCCTGGTGCCAGGCGTTCAATGTCAGATCCTTGCCGTCCACCTGATAGGTGACGGGCCCCACGGCCCAGCCCCCCTCATATTTCTCGACCTTGCCGCCAAGCGCCTGGGCGATGATCTGGTGGCCGAAACAGATGCCGGCCAGCGGCTGCTTGCGCGCGTGAATGGCGCGGATCAGGTCTTCCAGCGGCGGAATCCAGGCGTGTCCCTCATAGGCGCCATGCTTGGAGCCGGTGATCAGCCAGGCGTCTGCCGCTTCAGGGCCTTCGGGAAGGATGCCGTCCACCACGGCCCAAGTCTGAAATTCGAACCCGTTGCCGTCCAGCATATCGCGGAACATGGCGTCGTAATCGCCAAAGGAGCCGAACAGGTCTTCGGGGGAATGGCCGGTTTGCAGGATGCCGATTTTCATGAGTCACCAGATAGATAGAGTTCGCTGCGCGGAAGGTAGCCCGCCGCTGGGACGGCGGGCAAGGGCCGGTGTCAGACCGTGTCCAGATAGATCTCCACCCGCTCTTCCGGGGTGAGTTCTTCCATGTAGCGCAGCTCCTGCCGCTTGGTCAGGACCATGTTGCGGATCATTTCCGCCGAGAAGAAATGCGGAACCACCTCGGATCCCTCAAAGGCGTCGATGGCATCCTTCCAGGTGTTGGGAACCTGCGGCAGGTCCAGCGCGTAGGCGTTGCCGGTGATTGGCGCCGGGGGCTCGATCTTGTTCTCAATGCCGTACAGCGCGGACCCCAGGATTGCGGTCAGCATCAGGTAGGGGTTCACGTCGCCGCCCGCAACGCGGTGTTCGATCCGGCGCGCCTTGTGGCTGCCGGAGGGCACGCGGATGGCGGCAGTGCGGTTTTCATAAGCCCAGCAGACGCCAGTGGGGGCGTGGGCGCCCGGCACCATCCGGTCATAGCTGTTACCGTGCGGGGCAAAGACCAGCGTTGAATCGTTCATTGCGCTGAGGCAGCCGCCGACGGCGTGGCGCATCGCGTCGGTACCCTTGGGGCCGCCATCGTCAAAGATGTTGTTACCGTCCTGATCCAGCACCGAGAAATGGGTGTGCAGACCGGAGCCGGCATAATCCTCGTATGGCTTTGCCATGAAGCTGGCGGCAAAACCGTGATGGCGGGCCAGGCCCTTGACGAGCATCTTGAACAGCCAGGCGTCGTCGGCAGCGCGCAGCGCGTCCGGGCCGTGCATCAGGTTGATTTCGAACTGGCCCAGGCCTGCCTCGGAGATGGCGGTGTCGGCGGGGATGTCCATCTCCTCGCAGGCGTCATAAAGATCCGTGAAGAAGGTGTCGAACTGGTCGAGCGCCCGGATCGACATGGTCTCGGCCGCCTTGCGGCGTTTCCCGGAACGGGGCGAGGTCGGCACCTGCAGGTTCTTGCCGCTGTCGTCGATCAGGAAAAACTCCAGTTCCACCGCCACAACCGGGGTCAGCCCCAGCGCTTTGTAGCGGTCCACCACCGCCCGCAGCGCATGCCGCGGATCGCCCTCGTAGGCGCGGCCGTCTTCGCGGTACATCCAGATCGGAAGCAGGGCAGAAGGCGCGTCCAGCCAAGGCATCGGTACAAAGCCGCGCTCGGTCGGCTTCAGCACGCCATCGGCGTCGCCGCTTTCAAACACCAGCGGGCTGTCGTCGATGTCCTCGCCCCAGATGTCCAGGTTCAGGACCGACAGCGGGAACCTTGTGCCATCCTCAACCGCCTTGTCGGCGAAACGCGCCGGGACACGCTTGCCCCGGGCCTGACCGTTGATGTCTGCCGCTGCCACGCGGATTGTGCGTACATGCGGGTTTTTCCTGAGCCAGTTCTTCATCCAATCACCTGACGGTTTCGGGGCGCCGGCGGCCCGCGCACACGTCCCGCAAAGGGTTGCGCATCAGGCCAGGGTAGGGCAAGCCCCCTGTTCCACTATTTGATCATAAATTCTCGGTGCCGCCGATTTATCAGGAACAGCATTGAGATTGCGTTTCCAGGAGGCCGTTTTGAATTTGATCAAATATTGGATACTACCGGATCAGATTAGGACGCAAGCGAAATCTTTGCCGCCGTTCCTGCGGCAGGTGCCGGTTCAGCCGTCGGTTCACTGCGCCGAACAGGGAAATGATCACCAGTGTCAGCAGGATGAAGTAGAAGGCCAGGATCGGGTAGGGGATGAAGGGATTGAAGGTCTTGTCCGCAAAATAACTGGCATAGTAGAGCGCGTCGCCCTGCTGCCGCCAGGCCGGGAAGCCTGAAAAGAACACCAGCGTGGTGGCGTGGAACAGGAAGATCGCCTCGTTGGTATAGGCAGGCCAGGCCAGCCGCAGCATGGTTGGGAAGGTGATGCGGCGGAACCGGTTCCATCCGGTCATGCCGTAGGCGTCGGCGGCCTCGATGTCACCCTTGGGAATCGACAGCAGCGCGCCGTAGAAGATCTCGCCCGAGTAGGCCGCGGTGTTGCAGAACAGCACAATCAGCGCCCCCAGCCAGGCAGAGGTGAATGGATCGAAGAAGCCGGACACGCCCTTCAGGCTGAGGAAGCAGGCGTAGGCGAAGAAGAACTGGATGAACAGCGGGCTGCCGCGGAACACAAAGATGAACCACTCCGCGGGCTTGCGGAACATAGGGTTCGGGCTGGATTTCCCTACTGCCAGCGCCACCGCGAGGAAGAAGCCGGTCATCAGCGCCAGTGCGCCGAAGTAGACGTTCCAGATCAGACCCGATCCGATCAGGGTGAAATGCTCGCACAGGGTATATTCGCCGCGCGGCAGCAGCCGTTCGCCAAAGCCGAGGGAGCGGAAGGCATAGGCCTGGATGGTTTCAACGCAACTCATGCCGCTGCCTTTCTTTGTGCTTCGCCCGCTGCGGTGGCCTGGCCCTTGGTCAGGCGGGTCATGACACGGTCCAGTACAACCTCAGATACTTTGGTGAAGCAGAGGTAGAACACCAGCAGCGCGAAGAAGTATTCAACATGCCAGTTCGGGTGCGGGTAGTCGGTGAAGCGCGCAGTCTTGGTGCCGCCGAGTTCCTTGGCCCAATAGACGATGTCTTCAACCCCCAAAAGGAACAGCAGCGGCGTGGATTTGATCAGCACCATCCACAGGTTCGACAGGCCGGGCAGGGCATAGACCCACATCTGCGGCACCAGGATGCGCCAGAACGCCTGGCGGTGCGTCATGCCATAGGCCTCAGCCGTTTCAATCTGAGCACGCGGCACGGCGCGCATCGCCCCGTACAGGACGTTGGCCGCAAAGGCGCCGAACACGATGGAGAAGGTCAGCACCGCCAGGAAGAAGCCGTAGGTTTCATGCACCCACTGCGGCGAGGTCGAGAGCGGCAGCTTGGCCGCGTCGCAGACCACAAAGTCGATGCCCTGGCGGATCGGCTGGTCCCAGTCGGGGCATTTCACCTTGTGGCGCATCCACTCAAACGCCTGGTCAAGCGCGATGACGAAGAAGAGGAAAAAGGCGATATCGGGAACGCCGCGCACGATGCTGGTGTAGCCTTTGCCGAACCAGCGCAGCGGCAGGAATTTAGAGCGAGCGGCACTGGCAGCGCCAAAGCCGAACACCAGGGCTGTCGGCGCGGTGATGGCCAGCAGGGTCAAGACCACGAAGACCGAGATGTAGAGGTTCACATGCTTGCCGGTGGTCAGGTAGCAGCTGAGCCAGCTCAGCCCCTCAAGCGTTGATGGGTCCGTGCAGTAGGAAAACATGTTTGAGCCTGTCTTTCTCCGGTCGTGCCCGGCGCGGTGCGCGCTGGAAGAGAATGAATGAGGCCCGCGCGCCGCGGCGGCGGGCCTGCAAGATCCTGAACCAGGATCAGGTTACCACTGGGAGGAAACTTCCCACTTGGCGATCAGTTCATTCAGCGAACCGTCGTCTTTCATCGACTGGATGGCTGCGTCGAACTTGCCGCGCAGTTCAGCGTCCGATTCACGGAAGCCCATGCCGACGCCGCCGCCCAGCGACTCGGATTTCTCCAGCATCACCAGGCCGTCGCCAACCACGGTGTCGAGGAAGCTCTTGTCGGCCAGAACCGCGTCAGCTTCGCCGTTGCGCACGGCCGCGACGGTTTCTTCTGGGGTCGCAAACTCGACCAGGGTCCAGCCCTGCTCGGCCACGAAGGCCGCCTGGATGGTGGTGGCCTGGGCCGCGATCACGCCGTTCTCCAGGTCCACGTCAGCCGACTGTGCCACATAAGCGGACGGGTCCGGCGGCGTGTAGGGCTGGGTGAAGTCGATGACTTCGTCACGCTCGTCGGTGATCGACATGCCGGCGATGATGGTGTCGTAGTTGCCGGACACCAGGTTCGGAATGATCGAATCCCAGTCGTTCTTGACCCACTCGCAGGTCAGTTCGGCGCGCTTGCACAGCTCATCGCCCAGTTCGCGCTCGAAGCCGTCGATTTCGCCGGCGTCGTTGACGAAGTTCCACGGCGCATAGGCGCCCTCGGTGCCCAGGCGAACGGTCTCCGCCAGGCCCATGCCCGCGGTCAGCGCCAGGGCGGCGGTGCCAAGGATCAGTGATTTCATCAGGTTACTCCCATTTTGGTTGGTTATTAATTTCATTATTATTGCTCGTGGCGGGTCGATGACAAGAACGCGCGCAGCCGTTCGGAGCGGGTGCCGCCAAAGACTTCGTCAGGAGAGCCTTCTTCCTCGATCAGGCCCTGGTGCAGGAACACCACGTGGCTGGACACGTCCGCCGCCATTTTCATGTCGTGGGTCACGATCAGCATGGTGCGGCCTTCGGCGGCCAGGTCCTTGATCACCTTGACCACTTCCTGCTCCAGTTCGGGGTCCAGCGCCGAGGTGGGCTCGTCGAACAGCAGCGCCTCGGGCTCCATGCAGAGGCCGCGGGCGATTGCCGCGCGCTGCTGCTGGCCGCCCGACAGCTGCGCCGGGTAGACGTCGCATTTGTCGCCGATGCCGACCTTGGCCAGATAGTGGCGGGCCTTTTCCTCGACCTCGGCCTTGTCGCGGCCGAGCACCGTGACCGGGGCCTCCATCACGTTCTGCAGGATGGTCATATGGGCCCACAGGTTGAACTGCTGGAACACCATCGATAGGTTGGTGCGGATGCGCAGCACCTGCTTGGCGTCGGCAGGGCGGCGCGCCAGCCCCTGGCCGGTCCAGGTGATCGGCTCGCCCTTGAACAGGATTTCGCCCTGCTGGCTGTCCTCCAGCAGATTGCAGCAGCGCAGCAACGTTGACTTGCCCGACCCCGAGGACCCGATCAGCGACACCACATCGCCCTTCCTGGCGGTGATGTCGACGCCTTTGATCACTTCCAGCTCGCCATAGGATTTATGCAGGCCGCGGATTTGCAGAACGGGCGTTGTATCGGTCAAGGTGTCTTTGTCCCTGTGAGTGGAAATTCGTTCTTATTGGACCGAAAAAAAGACCGAATGCAACGTTCAAACCGCACAAGCTGGCGCTTCAGGTGTCAAATCGGCGGGTTCGGAGGCCCATTCCGGAAGAGGTGTTACGTCAGCTCTGCGGCGCGGATGCGTTGTTCAGTCAGTACCGGTCCGGGCGGGGTTGGCACCGCCAGGTAGTCGCCGGGGGTGAGCCGCACCAGACCTTTCAGGTGCAGCTGCGCCCTTGTGTCCCCGTCCACGCCGCCGATGGCTGCTTCAATTGCGCTGAACAGTTCATCCGCGTCCCTGCCGAGGGCTGAGATATAGGGCAGGGCCGGCGTGGGTTCGGTGCGTTCGATCTCGCAGAGGCCGGCTGCAAATCCGTCGTGTTCCCGGATCATTTCCCAGGACAGTGCATCGAGCGAGGCAAAATCGGCGCGGCCTTCCGCGACTGCCTGCGCGGACAGCCGGTGGCCGCCGGTTTCCAGCAGTGTGCCGGGCAGGATGGAGCGCTCATGCAGATGAACCATCGGCGCTGCCCAACCCGACTGCGACAGCGGTTCGTTGTAGGCAAAGCGACGTCCGGAAAAGGCTGAGAGGGGCTGGCCCGCATCTTCCCTGCGGGCAACTAAGACGCTGTTGTAATAGCCGGGCTGGCAGCCGGGCAGGCCGTAATCTGGGGTGCCTACCAGCTCCACTTCGCCATAGAGCCGGGTGCGGTAGGGGCAGCCGCAGGTTTGCGACAGCAAGAGGTCCGGGGATTTCCACACTTCCCAGAAATCGGCGCCTCTGGTCAGCTGTTCGGGCCCGCCGGTCAGATGCTTCCGGATCTCAGCCCAGAACCTGTCGTTGGCCGCCGCGGTTTCCGGGCGGTCGTACATTCCAAGATGTGCAATCATTTTGCGGCCTCTGCCCGTTTGCGCGCCATGGCGCTGTCCACGTCCGAAACGCCCAGCAGGCTGGCGGACAGCCGCAGCAGCGCATCCTCGTTGGCGTCCCGGTGCCCGTCCGCCAGAGCGACCTGCCACAATGCCTCGATCACACCGGCGCGGTCCTCATAGGCGACGGCATCCTTGATTGCACGGGTGAAGCGCACGGTATCGGGAGCCTCGGCTTCCATCGCCTCGGCCTGTTCGCGCAGGATCAGCGCGCTGCCGGTATCCAGCCGGTAGCGGGCGGCCAGGATGCGGTCGATGCGGTCCTTTTCCACCTCGGAATAATTGTGGTCAGAGCGGGCGATCCGCACCAGAAGCGCCGTCAGCGCCAGCCGGGCGCCTTCATCGTCCAGCTGTGCGGGCGCCGGTTCCAGCAACCGGTTCAGAAGTTCCTTGAACATCAGCTGCCCTCCGCTGTGCCGCCGAATTTTTCTGCCGCGCGGGCGCGGGCCTTTTCGCTGTCGGAGTAGGACAGCCCCATGGCCTTGCGTGCATCCTCGACGATGGTGACCTCGCCCTCATGGGCGCTGCCGTCTGCCAGCACCACCTCCCACAGCGCATCGAGCGCGGCCAGGCGTTCCTCCAGTCCGGTGGTCTCGCGGATCAGGCGGCCGAAGGTGTCGGTCTCCGGCGCCGCCGCATGCAGCTTCTCGCAGGTGGCGCGCACCTTGGCGGCTTCGATCGCATTGTGCTGGTAGAGCCGGGCCAGGATCCGGTCGATCAGGCTGATCTCCTCCAGCTGATATTCCCGGTCCGACTGCGCGACACGGACCAGAAGCGCCCCCAGCGCCAGTTCGGCATCCGGATCCGGCAGAGCGGGCGGCTCGGACGGGCGGAAGGCTTGGAAAAACTTCTTGAGCAAGGGCATCGGCAGACCTCAGGCAGAGCAGCAGGGCAGGCGGGGTCAGCCGCCATAGCCCTCAATGATTTGCATATCACCCGCCGAGACCGGATCGCGAAGCGCCTTGGCGTCCTGATAGGCCATTGAATCATAGCAGGCTTTTGCGGTTTCGAAATCCTTGAATTCGATCACCACTGTGCGGGCACGGAACTGGCCTTCACGCACTTCGCGGCCGCCGCCGCGGATCAGGAATTTAGCCCCGTATTCGGCAAAGACAGGCCCGTTTGCGTTGATATAATCCTTGTAGCGCTCCATGTCGTGCACATCCACATGGGCCACCCAGTATCCCTTGGGTCTGGAGCCATCGGGCATGGGCTGCAGCCTCCTGTCTTATTATGGTTGCGGGCAGGCTGATACAAAACCGCTGCAAAGACAATGGGGCGGATACCGGGAATTTTCCCGTACCCGTGAAAAGCCGAATGGTTTCATGGCGCTGCGGGGCAAAGCGAAACGCCCGCCATAGGGGCGGGCGTTTGCAGTAATCGTCAAAGGCAGGATCAGCCCAGTTCGGCCAGCCGCGCCAGCGCTTCCTTGACCTTAGCTTCCTCTTCCTCGCGGAGGCTGAGGTTTTCGCGGGCTTCGGCCACCACCTCTTCCGGCGCGGAGGCCGCGAATTTCGGGTTGTTCAGCCGCCCGCGCAGCCCCCCCAGCTCTTTGGCCAGCTTGCCCAGGGTTTTCTCCAGACGCGCCTTTTCGGCGTCCACGTCGATCACATCCGCCAGCGGCAGGCCGAAGGAGGCGCCGGGGGCGGCGACCGACGCGCAGCCCTTGGGGAAGCTCTCCACCTGCTCCAGCGAGGTGATGCGGGCGAGTTTCCGGATCATCGCCTCGTTCTTCTCCCAGGCGCTGCGCGCTTGGTCGGAGAACTCGGTCACCACCATCGGGATCTTGGCGCCGGCCGGCACATGCATCTGCGCGCGGGTGGAGCGGATGTTCTCGATTGCGGTGATCACCCAGTTCATTTCGGCGTCGGCCTCTGGGTTTACCAGTTCGGTGCCGTAGGCGGGCCAGTCCTGATGCACCAGCATGCTTTCGCGCCTGGCAGTATTGCCCCACAGCTCTTCGGTGATGAAGGGCATGATCGGATGCAGCAGGATCATGCACTGATCCAGAACCCAGCCCAGGGTCTGGCGGGTCTCTGCGATCACCGCCTCGTCCTCGGAGCCGAACAGCGGCTTCGAAAGCTCGATGTACCAGTCGCAGACCTTGCCCCAGACAAAGGCATAAAGCGCATTGGCGGCATCGTTGAAACGGTAGGCTTCCAGTGCGGCGTCCACCTCGACCCGCACCTTGGCGGTCTCGCCGATGATCCACTGGTTCACCGCAGCCTTGGCATCCGGGCAGGCATAGGCCGGGACGGTTTCGTCATAGACGTTGTTGAAATGGGCAAAGTTCACCGCATTCCACAGTTTGGTGCCAAAGTTCCGGTAGCCCTTCAGGCGCTCCATATCCAGCTTCAGCACGCCGCCCAGGGCCGCCATCGCCGCGGAGGAGAAGCGCAGCGCGTCGGCGCCGAATTCCTCGATGATCTCCAGCGGGTCGACCACGTTGCCGGTGGACTTAGACATCTTCTTGCCCTTGGCGTCGCGCACAAGGCCATGCAGATAGACGGTGTCAAAGGGGATGCGCTTCTTGACCGGCAGGTTCTCATCCAGAACCGCCAGCTGCATCATCATCATCCGGGCGACCCAGAAGAACAGGATGTCCTGACCGGTCACCAGGGTCGAGGTCGGGAAGTACTTCTCCATTTCCGGAGTGGTGTCCGGCCAGCCCAGCGTGCCGATCGGCCAGAGACCGGAGGAGAACCAGGTGTCCAGCACGTCGGGGTCGCGGTAGAGATAAATGGGATCACCTTCGGAATAATCCCCGTCATCATTCTTGGCGATGGCGTCTTGAGCGCTTTCTGCTTCACCTGCAACTGTCAGAGGGAAGTGCGAATGCTCATTGTAGTATGCTTGAGCCCTTTCTTTTACTTCGTTGAAGGTAGCACCGCAAAAGCTTACTGGGTTATCCCAGTCTTCAGCTTCGCCCTGCGCCATGCCGGGTTCGTGAACGATCTTAAGGCTCGGCCCATACCAAACCGGGATCTGGTGGCCCCACCACAGCTGGCGCGAGATGCACCAGGGCTCGATGTTCTCCAACCAGTGGTAATAGGTCTTCTCACCGGATTCCGGGAGGATCTTCACATCGCCGTTGCGTACAGCGTCCAGCGCCGGGCCGACCACCTTTTCCGCGTCCACAAACCACTGGTCTGTAAGCATCGGCTCAATCACAACCTTGGAGCGGTCGCCAAAGGGCTGCATGATCGGCTTGTTCTCGACATACGGCACAGTCTCGGTGACCTGCGTCTCCTCGCCGTCCTCGCCCTTGACGGTCTTGGTCTCGCTGACCATCACTGCCAGGCCTTCGCTGGTGATCTGCTCGACCACCAGTTTGCGCGCCTCGAACCGGTCCAGCCCGCGCAGGTCGTCCGGCACCAGGTTGACGGCGTCGGCTTCGTTCTCACTCAGGGTCTGCTCGCCCTTGGCAGCGGCCATGGCAATGCCCGCGGCCTCGGCATAAGGCGCGCCGTCGGCCCGCATCTGGCCCTTGGTGTCCATCAGGCGGTACATCGGGATGCCGCCGCGCTTGGCAACCTGGTAGTCGTTGAAGTCATGCGCGCCGGTGATCTTCACCGCGCCGGAGCCGAAGTCCTTGTCCGGGTACTCATCCGTGATGATCGGGATCAGGCGGCGGTGCTCCTTGGGGCCAACCGGAATTTCGCACAGCTTGCCGACGATGGGTGCATAGCGCTCATCCGAGGGATGCACGGCCACAGCGCCGTCGCCCAGCATGGTCTCGGGCCGGGTGGTGGCGATGGAGATGTAATCGCGCTCTTCCTCGAGGATCACGTTGCCGTCGGCGTCCTTCTCCACATAGGTGTAGGTCGCGCCGCCTGCGAGCGGGTATTTGAAGTGCCACATGTGACCCGCAACCTCGATGTTCTCGACCTCAAGGTCGGAGATCGCGGTCTCGAAATGCGGGTCCCAGTTGACCAGCCGCTTGCCGCGGTAGATCAGCCCCTTGTTGTACATCTCCACGAAGACCTTGATCACGGCGTCGTGGAAATTGGGGGAGTTCTCGTGGCCCACGCGGGTGTCGCCATGGGCGCCCGCCATGGTGAAGGCGGTGCGGGAGAAATCGCAGGAGGCGCCAAGGCGCTTCAGCTGCTCAACGATGGTGCCGCCGGATTTCTCTTTCCACTCCCAGACCTTCTCCAGGAATTTCTCGCGGCCCAGCTCGCGGCGCGACGGCTGCTGGGTCTTGGCCAGCTCGCGCTCCACCACCATTTGGGTGGCGATGCCCGCGTGGTCGGTGCCCGGCTGCCACAGGGTGTCATAGCCCTGCATGCGCTTCCAGCGGATCAGAATGTCCTGCAGGGTGTTGTTGAAAGCATGGCCCATGTGCAGCACGCCGGTCACGTTCGGCGGCGGGATCATGATGCAGTAGGTGGAGGCCTCGGGCTTGGCATTTGCGCCTGCCTTGAAGCAGCCAGCCTCTTCCCAGGCCTTGTAAAGCCGGCTCTCGGCTTCGGCCGCGTTGAATGTCTTTTCCATCGCCATGCGCTCGATCCTGCGTGCGTGTTATTTCGGGTCGGGCTATCCCTTACCGAAAGGGGCGGCAAAGGGAAAGTCCCAGCCGCGCCGGGGCAGGCACGCCGCGGGCCGGGGCGTGATTTTCCGGAACCGGATGCAGGCGGATGCGTTTTCCCTGCACTATGCGCTGCGCCGCCGGGTGTGGCGCATCCGGTTTCAGGCGTCCGGCAGCGGCGCCGCAATCAAAGACGCCCGGCCCCTGCTGACGCGGCTTCCGCGGTAGGGGCCGGGCGCACGATTTTACTCATTGTGCTATGGCAAGCTGACCGGTTCAGCCGGTGTTCCAGATCTTGCGGCGGCGTTCCTTGACCATTTCGTTGCCCGCATCGGTGCCGTCGTGGAAGGTGTTGAACCATTCGTCCCACGGGGTTTCCCAAGTGCCGTAGTTGCAGTCGAAGAACCGGTGGTGGAGCTGGTGGAAGAAATCGCCGACCAGGAATTTGGCCGTGTTGCCGATTTTCACATGCTCGAACCCGGCATGCGAGGTCGGCGCGCCGATGCCGTGGTGGAACAGGAGGAAGATTGCCAGAACCGGATGCCCGGGCAGCAGGAAGAAAATCATCGTGTCGAACATCAGGAAGAAGCTCTCCACCGGGTGCATCGCCAGGCCGGACCAGGGGCCGGTGTTGATGTTGCGGTGATGCCAGGCATGCACTTTTGTATAGAGAACGCCAACATGCAGAAGACGGTGCAGCCAGTAGAAGTGGAAGCCTGCCCAGATCGGGATGAAGATGGTCATCAGGATGAAGGCGACAGGGTTGTCTTCCAGCGAGATCATCGTCACCCATCCGTTGGCATAGGCATAAAGGATCAGGCTTTCCCAGAAGGTCCAGAAGGTAAGCGACGGCCCAAGGGTCCAGAACATGTTGTCCCAGACCTGGTTCCTGAAGGTAAAGACCTTGGCGCCCTTCATCATCGGGCGCATGTCATAGCGGTATTCATCCGCTTGCGTCCGGAACTTCCACAGCGCCAGGTGCAGCCCGCCGGCCACCACCATCAGGATGCAGAAATTGCGGAACCAGATTTCAGCGACCCAATGCCAGCTGAAGGTGGCTATGCGGTCCAGTGACGGGGTGAAGAAATTCCAGGTAATAGTCGCAAACACCAGCAAGAGCGCCCGTAGTGCCAGCGGGTTCCAGCTTTGCAGCAGGTACCTGATCGAGGCCAGGGGTTTCATCGGCCAATCCCAATAGGGGGAGGTCTGGATTGGCAGATGCGGGGTGAAGTTCCAAATCTTCCGTTTGGGGCGCGGGGTGTTGGCGGGACTTGTCATGTCTCGTCTCTCATCTGGATGGTGGATATGCCGCCGTGGCGGCGGGGTGTTTGCTGCAGAGAACCCTAGGCGAGTGGCGGAATTTCCCAGCACGGTATGTCTTGCCGGTAAGGCTAAGTTCTGCTTAGCCTGCTTTGCATGGCGACCCGGATCCCGTCCCTGAACTGGCTGCGCGTGTTCGAAGCAGCGGCGCGTACCGAGAGCTTTGCCCGTGCGGCGGCGCAGCTGAACATGTCGGCTGCCGCCGTCAGCCAGCAGGTGAAGGCGCTGGAGACGCAGCTGGGCACACCGCTGTTTCACCGTCACGCCCATGCGGTGACGCTGACAGAGGCCGGGCGGGCCTATCTGCCCTCGGTGCAGCAGTCGCTGCTGATGCTGGAGACCGCCACCACCGGTCTGTTCGGAGAAAGCCGGGAGCAGCGGCTGTTCGTGCAGTCGGTGCTGCTGTTTGCCCACGGGGTGCTGGCGCGCGGGCTGCCGCAGTTCCAAGCCGGGCATCCGCAGGTCAGCCTGGCGCTCAGCACCGGCAATATGGCAGCGGACTTTGCCAATCAGTTCACAGACTTGCAGATCGTTTTCGGCAATCCGTCGCTGTTCGGAACCGAGGGCGACGAGCTGCTGCGCGAGGTGCTCTATCCGGTGGCACCGCCGGAGATTGCTGCGCAGATCCGGTCGCCGCAGGATCTGTTCCGCTTTCCGCTGATCGAAGTCTCCACCCACCGGGCCAGCTGGGTGCAGCTGTTCGAAAACCTGCGGCTGTCCCACAGGCAGGCACGCTATTTCTTTGCCGACAACTCACTGATGGCGGCTGAGCTTTCGGCTCAGGGAATGGGGATTGCGCTTGCGCGGGCGCCTGCATCAGACGCAGTGGTCAGGGCCAGCGGGCTGGTGCGCTGCCTGCCAGAGGTCGAAGTGCCGGGGCGGGAGGCTTACCATTTGATCTACCCGGACCGCGGCGCCATGCGGCCAGCCGCGAGGCTGTTCCGGGACTGGCTGCTGGACTACGTAAGAACCGGCTGATGCCTATTGCCCGGTCCGGTCCAGCTTGGTTGCGAGATGGATCAGGCTTTCGGAAGAGCGCACGCCGCGGGCCTCGGCAATGCGGTCGATGGTATCGTCCAGTTCCGCGGTGCTGTGCGCCACCACCTGCGCCAGCAGGTCGAACCGGCCGGACGTCGTGTGCACCACTTCCACGCCGGACAGGCTGCGCAGGCGGGCAAGCACCTCCGGCCCTGAACGCGGTTCGATCGACATCAGAACGGTCGCCTGCAAAGGCGGGCGGGACGCGGCGGAAGATTTAAGCGTGTAGCCCGCGATGACCCCAGTGGCTTCCAGCCGCTCTATCCGTGCCTGCACGGTGGTTCGGGCGAGACCGAGGTGGCGGGCAAGTTCGGCCACCGGGCGGCGGGCGTTTTCCCGCAGCAGAATGACAAGCCGCTGATCTGTTTCGTCGGTTTGCATGTGTGTCCTGCGATTTGCCGAAAGATTTCGTCACTATAGGCAATGTGACGGGCGGAATCGACGAGATATTCTCGGAAAATGTGTAAAACGAATGAGGGTTACACGATGCAGCAGATTCCCCCGCTATGGCTTTCGCCTGAATCCCACCTCTCCCGCAGCGCGCCGGATCATCCGATCCTGTATTTCTCGCCGCGGGTCCTGCATGAGGTGGCGCGGCGGTTCCGCGAGGGGTTTCCGGGGCTGGTGACATACGCGGTGAAGGCAAACCCGCACCCGGCGGTCCTGTCCAATCTGGTGGCTGCCGGTATAACGGCGTTTGACGTGGCCTCGCCCGCTGAGATGGAGGCAGTGCGCGCCGCCAGCCCCGATGCGGTCATGCATTACAACAACCCGATGCGCTCCGAGGCAGAGATCGCCGCCGGAATAGAATACGGCGTTGCCAGCTGGTCGGTGGATGAGCTGAGCGAACTGGAAAAACTGGACGCGGTGCCGCGCTCCTGTGAAATCGCCGTGCGCTTTGCCCTGCCCGTGGCGGGTGCGGCCTATGACTTCGGCAGCAAGTTCGGCGCTGCGCCGGAGGAGGCCGTTGACCTGCTGAAACAAGTGGCTGCCCGCGGCTGGACCCCGGCGCTGTGCTTCCACCCCGGCACCCAGTGCGAGGACGAAAGCGCTTGGGTTGAATATGTCCACGCCGCCAAACGGATCATTGATATGGCCGGTGTCCGGATCGCCCGGCTGAACGTCGGCGGCGGCTTTGCCGCCAACCGCGATGGCGTGGCGCCGGATCTTGAGAAGGTCTTTGCTGCCATCGGCGCGGCCGCAGATGCGGCCTTTGGTGCGGACAAGCCCCGGCTGATCTGCGAACCGGGCCGGGCAATGGTCTCCGAAAGCTTCACCCTGGCGGCGCGCATCAAGGGAATGCGCAAGGCGGGCGAGGTGGTGTTCCTCAACGACGGCATCTATGGCGGGCTGGTTGATATCCGCGATATGGGTCTGCCGGGCCGGGTCGAGGTTGTCGGCGCTGACGGCAAGCTCCGCCGGGGCGAGCGCAAACCGCGGGTGGTGTTCGGCCCGACCTGCGACAGCCTCGACCGGCTGCCGGACGGCTTGCCGCTGCCGTGCGATGCGGCGACCGGGGACTATGTTCTGTTCCCGGGACTGGGCGCCTATTCTTCCGCCATGAGCACGCAATTCAACGGTTACGGCCTGTCTGACGTGGCGACGGTCATTGAGCTGGCTGGACAAGCCGTCAGCTGAAGGTACTCTCGCCCCCTTAAGGTCAGTCAGCACGGACAGGGGGGCGAGCATGGACAAGTTCGGGAAAAGCCAGCCGGTAAAACGGGTCGAGGACATCCGGTTCCTGACCGGGCAGGGTAACTATATCGAAGACGCTGCCCCGGCAGGCGCCCTGCGCGCATGGGTGCTGCGCAGTCCGGTGGCGCACGGGGTGATTACGGCGCTGCACACAGAGGATGCGCTGGAAGCCGAAGGGGTCCATGCGGTTATCACCCTGGCGGAGCTTGAGGCGGCGGGCATCAATGTTTCGATGGATGGCACCACGGTGAAGAACCGGGATGGGTCGGAGGGCGCGTCGCCGGAACGCCCGATGCTGGCGCGCAACCGGGTGCGCTATGTCGGTGAGCCGGTTGCGGTTGTCGTGGCCGAAACGCTGGACCAGGCCCGCGACGCGGGTGAGCTGATCGAACTGAATATTGACGATCTGCCGATCAAACTGGACCTGGTGCCCGGCGGCGAGCCGCTGCATGACGGCGTGCCGGACAACCGCGCCTTTGACTGGGGCATGGGGGATGAGGCAGCAACGGCAGAGGCATTCCGCTCCGCTGCCCATACCGTGGCACTGCAGGTCGAGGACAACCGGATCATGGTCAGCACCATGGAGCCGCGCGGCTGCTTTGCCGAATGGCAGCAGGGGCGGCTGCACTTCACCTTCGGCGGTCAGGGCGTCTGGGGCATGAAGTCCCAACTGGCGGCGAAGCTGGGGCTGAATGAAGATGACATCAAAGTCAGCACGCCGGATGTCGGCGGCGGCTTCGGCATGAAGGCTTTTGCCTACCCGGAATATTTTGCCGTGGCCCACGCCGCCACCGTGCTGAGCCGCCCGGTGTTCTGGATGTCGGACCGCTCGGAGGCGATGTTGAGCGACAACGGCGGACGGGACCTGACCTCGCTGGCGGAGCTGGCCTTTGACAAGAATTTGAAGATCACGGCCTACCGCGTCAGCACACGTTGCAACCTCGGCGCTTACAACTCCCATTTCGGGCAGCCGATCCAGACCCAGCTGTTCAGCCGGGTGCTGGCCGGTGTCTATGACATCCGGACCGCCTGGCTGCAGGTGGAGGGGATCTATACCAATACCACCCAGGTGGACGCCTATCGCGGCGCCGGGCGGCCGGAGGCGATCTATGTGCTGGAGCGGGCGATGGACCGCGCGGCGCGGGAGCTGGGCGTTGATCCGCTTGAGCTGCGGCGGCGGAACTTCATCAGGCCTGCGGCGTTTCCCTATAGCACCGTGACCGGGGAGACCTATGACGTGGGCGATTTCGACAAAGTGCTGAGCCGGGCGGCTGAAGAGGCGGACCTCGGGGGATTCGCGGCCCGCCGCGCAGCGGACGGTAAACGCGGCAAGTACCGGGGCGTCGGGGTCTGTTACTATATCGAAAGCATTTTGGGCGATCCTTCAGAAGGCGCGGAAGTGGAGTTTCTGGAGGATGGCCGGGTGAACATCTATGTCGGCACCCAAAGCAACGGGCAGGGCCATGAGACGGTCTATGCGCAGTTTCTTGCCGACCAGAGCGGGATTCCGGCGGAAAGCATCCAGGTGATCCAGGGGGACAGCGACCGCATCGCCCAGGGCGGCGGCACCGGCGGCTCGCGCTCTGTCACCACGCAGGCCAATGCGGCCCTCGCGACGGTGGAAAAGATGATCGCGGCCTTCAAGCCCTTCCTGGCGCAGGAGATGGGGGTGGAAGAGAAAGCTGTTGAATTCGATGGCGAAACATTCCGCGCGCCCGGGTCGAACATGACCCCCGGCATGCTGGAGGCGGCAGAGATGGCCCGCGCGCAAGGGCGGCATGATTTGCTGCGTCACGCGGCGCGGGCCCGGCTGCCGGGCCGTTCGTTTCCGAATGGGGCGCATATTGCCGAAATTGTTATCGATCCGGAGACTGGGCAAGCGGATGTGGAGCGCTACACTGTAGTTGACGATTTCGGTAATCTGATCAACCCGATGCTGGCCGAAGGCCAGGTGCATGGCGGGGTGGCGCAGGGGCTGGGACAGGCCATGCTGGAGCGCGTTGTCTACGATGAGGACGGACAGCTGCTCACAGCTTCGTTCATGGACTATGCCTTGCCGCGGGCAAGCGGCGTTCCCATGATTGGATTCACCTCCGAGCCGGTGCCTTCGACACAAAACCCGATGGGGATGAAAGGCTGCGGCGAGGCGGGCACCGTCGGCGCGCTGGCAGCAGTTGCAAACGCGGTGCAGGACGCGGTCTGGGACCGCGGCGTGCGGCAAGTGGACATGCCGTTCACCCCGCTGAGGATTTGGGAAGTGCTTAAGGATGTTACTGAGGCAGCTGAGTAGACGGGTTTTAGAATGGCTGGGACGGCCGCTTCGGTCGGAGCATTCCGGCGAAACCAAGCTGCGCGGGCCGCAGGCCCATGTGATCATCCTGGATGGCACCATGTCGACACTGGAAACCGGCCGTGAAACCCATGCCGGCCAGCTTTACCGCCTGTGCCGGGAAATGGGCGGCCAGGTGTCTGTCTTCTATGAATCCGGGGTGCAGTGGAAAGGGTGGGGCAGCGCACCGGATGTGATGATGGGGCGCGGCATCAACCGGCAGATCCGCCGCGCCTATGGCTACCTTGCCTCCCGGTACCGCCCCGGGGACAGGATCTATTTGTTCGGATATTCCCGCGGCGCCTATGCGGTGCGGTCACTGGCCGGAGTCATCGACCGGATCGGCCTGCTGAAACCCGAACATGCCACCGTGCGCCACATCCGCACCGCCTACCGTCACTACCGGCTGAACGGGCGGTCCAAGACGGGTGCGGCGTTCAGCAAGGCGTATTGCCATGAAGAGGTCGGAATCGAGATGGTCGGCGCCTGGGATACGGTGAAGGCGCTGGGCCTTCGCCTGCCGCTTCTGTGGCGCTGGGCGGAGAAGCAGCACAACTTCCACAACCATACACTGGGGCCGCATATCAAGAGCGGCTATCACGCCTTGGCTCTGGATGAGACACGAGATGTGTTCAAACCGGTTCTTTGGGACTGCCCGAAGGGCTGGAACGGCCATGTCGAGCAGGTCTGGTTCCGCGGCGCGCACGGCGATGTGGGCGGTCAGCTTGGCGGCTTTGAAGACGCGCGCCCGCTGGCCAATGTCTCGCTGATCTGGATGCTGGAGAAGGCAGAGGAGCGCGGCCTCCCGCTGCCCAGTGACTGGCGCATGCGGTTCCCTGTGGACCCGAACGCGCCGTCCGTCGGAACCTGGCAAGGCTGGGCCAAGATTTTTCTGCTGCGCAGCCGCAGGCGGGTCGGGCTGGATCCCAGCGAGCGTCTGCACAGCAGTGCAAATGCAGTCCGCCCCGACGCTTCGCCGGCCGGGGGATGGCTGGCCAGGTTCTCGAAAACCTGACCGGGCGGGGCGCCGGCAGCCTGGAGACCTTGAAACCGTATTTCTGAGCCGGTTTTACCGGCCGCCCGCGCGGCGCCTTTGCAATTCTTTCTGCAGCCGTTTCAGAGACAGCGCGACGATCAGCTTGTGCGCCGGGCGGACCGGCAGCATGTAGATCCGGCCGAACAGGTTATGGGTTTTCACAGAAGAGGTGATGCTCAGCACGCCGCTGTTGCTGGTGACGCAGGTCATCACGTCCAGATGCCTGTCCCGGACCGTGAGTGTCAAAACGTCGTCTGATACAGCTTCAACCAGGAAGAAATCCAGTTTCTCCCCGGCCTCCACATTCAGCCGGCCCCGGCCGGAGAAGCCTCCGATGCGCTTGACCCCGAACAAGGCGGAAACGGCATCGCGCAGCCGGAAGGCCAGCTTCAGGCCGGGCAGCGGCGTGGCGTGCATGATGTTCCAGGCTTCCAGCGGCGTGACCTGAACCGGCAGAACTGCCGATTGGGTGTCCAGGAAATCCAGCTTGTCAACAGGGGCCAGAACCTGGATGCGGGCAGTTGCGGCGCGGGCGAGGCTGTTTGGCGGCATGGCCTGCCTTTCTGCTGTTTTTCATATGCTTGCACAGACTTAGGTGAAAAGCCGCAGGTGGCAAGCCCGCGGCCGCCTGCCGTGTGCTCAGCGCGGAGCGATCTGCATCACGATACAGGTGGTGGAGCCGGTGGCGTAGAGTTTGCCGTCCTCCAGCCCGCGGATCTCGCCATGCGCCACGCCTGTTGAACGGCCCACGTGGTCGATGCTGCCGGTGCAGTCGATGGTGGTGCCCAGCGGAATCGGCCGAAGGATGTTGATCTTGTATTCCAGCGTTGTGTAGACCGCACCCAAGGGTACTTTGGTCATCACTGCACAGGCCATGGCGCTGTCCAGAAGCGTGCCGTACCAGCCGCCATGCACGGTGCCCATCGGATTGCAGACATGGAACTCCGGAGTGCCGCGGAACACCACCTCACCGTCTTCGACGCTGTGCAGGTGATAGCCGAGAGTCTCCGCAATCGGCGGGCCGGGCAGATGGCCGTCGAGAATGCCCTGCATGAAATCAAGTCCGGAAATCCGGGTGATCTGATCGATCGTCAGAAGGTCGGAGGGCTGTTTGGCATAAAACATGGCGCGCGGGTCCTTGGCGGGAAATCCCTGCCATTAGAAACCGCGCGCCGGTGTGCGCAACGCTTACGCCACGTTCTGAAGCGCAACCTTGGGGGTGACACCCAGGGCGAAGCAGACGTCGCGGGTCAGCTCCGGACGGTTCAGCGTGTAGAAGTGCAGCTTGTCAACGCCGCCTTCCAGCAGGTCCGAGCACAGTTCGGTGCACAGCGCGGTCGCCAGCAGTTCCTCGCGGCCGTCGCGCAGCGCCTTGTCAAAGGCGTCCTCGACCCAGTCGGGAATGATGGTGCCGCAGCGCCTGGCGAAGTTGCGTGCGCCCTTCCAGTTCTCGATCGGCAGGATGCCGGGGGTCAGCTTGCTGCCGTCGATGCCGGCCTTCTCGCAGGCATCGCGGAAGCGGAAGAAGGTCTCCGCCTCGAAGAAGAACTGGGTCAGGGCTTCGTCGGCGCCGGCATCCAGCTTGCGTTTCAGCCATTCCACATCCGCAGCCTGATCGGCAGCTTCCGGATGGCGGTCCGGGTAGGCGCCGACCTTGATATTGAAGTTGCCGCGTGCCGACAGCCCCTTGATCAGCTCAACCGAGTTGGCAAAGCCGTCGGGATGCGGCGTGAACTTGCCTTCCCCCTTGGGCGGGTCGCCGCGCAGGGCAACGATTTCGGTCACACCGGCCTCGGCGAACTGGTCCGCGATCTCCAGCGTCTCCGCCTTGGAGGCGTTCACGCAGGTCAGATGCGCGGCCACGTTCAAACCGGAGGTTTTGTGCAGCGTCGACACCGCGTCGCGGGTCAGGGTGCGGGTGGTGCCGCCGGCACCATAGGTCACCGAAACAAAGCGCGGGCTCATCGGGGCGAGTACCTGCACGGTGTCCCAAAGCCGGAAGGAGGCTTCGAGATTTTGCGGCGGGAAGAATTCAAAGGAAATCTTGGGCGTCGTCATCTCAGGTCTCTCGCTAGGTTGATGTCAGCTCTTGTTGCACGCGCAGCAATGTGAGACAATTTCATAATACTCAAGATTAACATGAGCGATCTGATAGAATGCATATCGAATTCCGCCATCTCCGCACCATCAAGGCCATCCATGAGGCCGGCGGTCTGGCCCGGGCTGCCGATCAGCTTAACATCACCCAAAGCGCGCTGAGCCATCAGGTGAAGGGGCTGGAGGATCAGGCCGGCGTGGAGCTGTTCATCCGCCGGTCCAAGCCGATGAAGCTGTCGCCGGCGGGCCTTCGGCTGCTGCGGCTGGCAGAGCAGGTATTGCCGCAAGTGGAGGCGGCGCAAGCGGAATTCTCGTCCCTGCGCGACGGCAATACCGGCAGGATGCATATCGCCATCGAATGCCACGCCTGTTTCGAGTGGCTGTTCCCGGTGCTGGAGGGCTTCCGCCGGAACTGGGGCGATGTGGATGTGGATATCCGCCCCGGCCTGGCCTTCGATGCACTGCCGGCTTTGCTGAAGGAAGAAGTGGATCTGGTGGTTTCTTCCGACCCGGAGGATATCAACGGCGTCGAGTTCATCGAGCTGTTCGATTACAATGCCGTCTTTGTCGCCTCGGCGCAGCATCCGCTGGCGGAGAAGCCTTATGTGGAAGCCGAGGATTTCATCGGCCAAAACCTCATTACCTACCCGGTGGAAAGGAGCCGGCTGGATGTATTCAGCCAGCTGCTGATTCCGGCGGGCGTGGAGCCTGCCTCAATCCGGCAGGTGGAGCTGACCGCCGTGATCCTGCTGCTGGTTGCCTCCAACCGCGGTGTGTCAGTGCTGCCGGACTGGGTGGTGCGGGAGGTGAAGTACTCTTCGGACTATGTGACCCGGCCGCTGACCAGGTCCGGAATCACCCGCAGGCTTTATGCGGCGATCCGGGCGGAAGATCTTGAGAAGCCGTACATGCAGGAATTGATCCGCCTGGCTAAGGTCGAAGCCCGCAAGCTGCAGCACGTGTGACAGGCGCGGAACGGCCCGCGCCGTTCCGGCGCCAGTGCCCGCTCCGCGCGGTTGCGTGATCCGGCGGGTGCCGGAGTGCGGCTCAGACCAGTTTGACGATCTGCTTGCCGGTATTGCCGCCCTGCATCATCGACAGGAAGGTCTTGGGGGCATTTTCCAGCCCTTCGGCGATGTCCTCGAGATACTTGATGTCGCCGCTGGCAATCTTTGGCGCGACGTCCTGCAGGAAGGCCGGGTAGCGGTCGTAATGGTTAAAGATGATGAAGCCATTGACCGACAGGAACCTGGTCAGCACCGACCGCCAGATCGCCGGGGCGGTCAGCCCGGTTTCGGCGCTGTTGTACCAGGCGATCATGCCGCAGACCGGGATGCGGCCAAAGTTGTTCATCAGCGGCAGCACCGCTTCCAGCACTTTGCCGCCGACGTTCTCGTAATAAATGTCGATGCCGTCCGGGCAGGCGGCCGCCAGCGCTGCGCTGAGAGCCTCCGCCGAGTTCAGGGCGCGATGATCGAGGCAGGCGTCAAAGCCGAAGGTGTCAACTGCCAGCTTGCACTTGTCCGCACCGCCCGCGATGCCGACAACGCGCAGGCCTTTCTGTTTTGCCAGCTGCCCCACCAAGGAGCCGACCGGGCCGGTCGCCGCGGCAACCACCAGGGTTTCGCCCGCTTGCGGGCGGCCATAGGCGTCCAAGCCATGCCAGGCGGTAAACCCCGGCATGCCAAGAACGCCAAGCGCGGTGGTGAGCGGCGCCATCTCCGGGTCCAGTTTGCGGATTTCAGAGGCCTGCGCACAAGCGTGGCTGGCCCAGCCGAACATGCCAAGGGCAAAGTCGCCGGGCTGGTAATCCGGGCTGTTGGAGGCAATCACTTCGCCCACGCCGCCCGCGGTCATCGTCTCGCCGATTTCCACCGGAGGAGCGTAGGATTTGCCTGCGTTCATGCGCCCGCGCATATAGGGGTCCAGCGACATATAGTGCACCTTTACAAGCACTTCCCCTGCGCCGGGCCGGGGCAGGTCCACGGTTTCAAGGCGAAAGTTCTCTTCGCTGGCCTGGGCTTCGGGGCGGCTGGCCAGGACGACACGCTGCATCTGGTCGGGCATGGGGCATTCCTTGTTCTGTTTGCAGCAAAGTCTGGGGGGCGTTCGGGCGGATTTCAACCGCCCGGATGCCTGGCGCCGCGGCGTCAGCACAGAAATGCTGTTTCCGGCATAACCCCTTGGCATTCTGGGGCAGGGCGCGTATAGGCACGCATTGACCCCGGCATCTCCCCGACGTGACAGGATTCTGCAGATATGATTGGCAGCGCAAACCTCAATGTGATGATCAAGGCCGCCCGCAAGGCAGGCCGTTCCCTGGTGAAGGACTTCCGCGAGGTGGAAAACCTGCAGGTCTCGATGAAAGGCGCGGGCGACTTCGTTTCCAAAGCCGACATCGCCGCCGAAAAGATCATCAAGGAAGAGCTGCGCAACGCCCGCCCGACCTATGGCTGGATCGCCGAAGAAGGCGGTGAGATCGAAGGCGAAGACCCGACCCGCCGCTGGATCGTCGACCCGCTGGACGGCACCACCAACTTTCTGCACGGGCTGCCGCACTGGGCGATCTCCATCGCGCTGGAGCACAAGGGCAAGATCGTCGCGGGCGTGGTCTATGACGCCGCCAAGGACGAGATGTTCTTTGCCGAAAAGGGTGCGGGCGCCTGGATGAACGACACTCGTATCCGCGTCTCGGGCCGCCACCGGATGATTGAATCGATCTTTGCCACCGGCGTGCCGTTCGGCGGCCGGGCCGACCTGCCGCTGACGCTGCAGGATCTGGCGCGCCTGATGCCCGCCTGCGCCGGCGTGCGCCGCTGGGGCTCTGCTGCACTGGACATGGCTTATGTGGCCGCAGGCCGCTACGAGGGCTTCTGGGAACGCCGCCTGAACCCCTGGGACCTGGCGGCAGGCATCATCATCGTGAAGGAGGCCGGCGGCCTGGCCGAGGCGATCGACCCGGAAGCGGGCATCATCGACAGCGGGTCCGTGGTTTGCTCCAACGAGCCGATCTTCGAGAATTTTGCCAAGGTGATCCGCGGCTGAATCACCGCGGAGCTTTGAGTGTTGGAAACGCGGCCGCTGTGCCGCGTTTTTTGTTTCGCATGGCCGATAGGCGGGGCAGCGCCCGACCCTCCCTACGGGGAGGGCGCTATTGCACCCGCCCCGAGAATTGGGTGCTGCCCTCAGCGTGCAAAACTACTGATCCGATGGATGGTTCACCCCGTCGTTCCAGGGGATCTCGCCGTAGGTTTCCGGATGCGTCCGCGGGTTGGCGCCCTCGATGCAGCCCAGGTTGACTCCGCATTCCTTGGGGTCGGAGCGGCGCTGGTGGTGGGTGTAGATGCCGCAGGTCTTGCAGAAGTAATGTTTCGCCGTGTGAGAACCCCAGGTGTATAGGCTGAGGTTCTCTGCTCCTTTGAGCACCTTCAGGCTGGCGGCAATGGCGGTGACAGCCGCCGCCCCGCGGCGGCGGCAAAAGGAACAGTCGCAGCGCGCGGCAGAGGCGAGGCCCTCGGGGAACTCCGCCTCGATCTCAACGGCGCCGCAGTGGCAGGTGGCTTTCAAGTGGGGCATGGGACTCCAACCAATCTTTGGCTTTTCTGAGTTGTCTGCAGGACTTCCTGGTTCTACTGGCGTCGAGTTTTCCTAATTCCTTGAAAAACAATTTGAATCAAAACGATCGGAAATCCGTAATAAATGTAGAATAATACCGGTAGACGGTATCCGGAGTCAGGTGAGCTTAGGGGAACGTAATTTACCCCGTAAAAAAGTACTGCCCACAAGCTCGTCGCAAGTGGAAAATCGTTCTTAATCTCGGCCCAAAACCTACTGAGAAAAGGTTTTTGATGCCCCTCCTGGGCGGTATAGTTCTTCATTCATTGGCTTCCAGTTTTAACACTATTTCCCCCAAGGCCCCGGATTCCGCTTCTTCCTCGGCAGCTTCGGAATGCGGCTGGCAGAAATCTCATACTCGCTTTGCGGATGCGGCGGGGTGCCATGTGTCCGGTCCCAGAACGCCGGGCCGCCGCGGCGCAGCCACAGGGGCAGGCACAGGACCAGCCCCACCGCAAAACCGCCGGCATGGGCCCAATAGGCAACGCCGCCCTGGTTGGGGTCGGCGCCGAGGCCGCCGAAGAACTGCATTGCCAGCCAGACTCCCAGCATGACAAAGGCGGGGATGGTGAAGATGCGGAAATAGATGATCAGCACCAGCAGGATATCGACCCGCGCCTTGGGGAACATCAAGAGGTAGCCGCCCATCACACCGGCGATGGCGCCGGAGGCCCCGACGGTGGGCACCATCGACCCTGGCGCCGACAGAACATGGATCAGCCCGGCGCCGATGCCGCTGAGGAGGTAGAACAGGAAGAAGGGGAGGCGGCCCATCTCCTCCTCCAGATTGTCGCCGAAGATCCACAGGAACAGCATGTTGCCGCCCAGGTGCATCAGCCCGCCGTGAATGAACAGCGAGGTGAGCAGCGTTTCGTAGCCGTAGCCGTGGCTGATCTCGGCGGGAACCACCGCGTAAGAGTCATAGAAATAGGCAAGCGCGCGGGGCGAGGCGTAGCTGGCGGAATAGTAGATGTGGGCCAGGATATTCGCGGCAATCAGCGCATAGACGACATAGGGCCTCTGGCCGGACGGGTTGTGGTCGCGGATCGGAAACATGGGGGAACGCTGGGCCGGAAACGGCCCAGCGTCAAGTGCTTAGCACCGGGAGCTTAGGCCATGCCGCCGAGCAGCTGCGCGTTGCCGCCGGAGGCTGTGGTGTCGACGCAGACGTGGCGCTCGGCCAGCACGCGGGCGCGGTCGGGCTTGCCCGGGATCAGCGGCACGATTGCGCCGTCCCGTTTGGCCAGGCTCTGCTCGATCTCCCGCCCCGTCGCCTCGCCGCCCCACCACAGAACGCCGCCGATGCCCTGGATCGTTTCCAGCTGGCGCAGGTCCAGAAGGCCGTGCGCTTCAATCGCGGTGCCGCCGAGGCTGATCACCTCTCTGGCCTGCGCAGCGGCGGCCTCCGGCCCTGGTCCCATGCACAGGAGCGGCGGGCGCGCCGACACCGTCAGGCGGTTCGACTCGCCGGTCGGGCCGGGCAGGGAGGTCGTGACCGGACCGGAAGGCACGCCGCTGGGTGCCTTGAGTTCCGTGATGCTCGCCTCCCAGCTGCCGCTGCTGGACTGGCGGTCCGGCGCACAGAAGCGGCTGAGGTAGAACGGGCCGCCGGCCTTGGGGCCGGTGCCCGAAAGCCCTTCGCCGCCGAAGGGCTGGCTGCCGACTATGGCGCCGATCTGGTTGCGGTTCACATAGATGTTGCCCGCATGGACCCGGTCGCAGACATGCTGGACCCGGTCGTCGATGCGGGTGTGCAGTCCGAAGGTCAAACCGTAGCCGGTGGCGTTGATATCGGAAATCACCTTGTCCAGGTCCTGCGACTTGAACCGCGCAACATGAAGCACCGGCCCGAAGATTTCCTCCTCCAGCGCGCTGATGCCGGGGACTTCGATCATCGTGGGGGCGACGAAGGTGCCGCCCTGCGGGGCGCGCATTTCTTTCAGCACCCGGCCCTCGCTGCGGGCTTTATCGATATGGGCCAGGATGCCCGCGCGGGCGCCTTCATCGATCACCGGGCCGCTGTCGGTGGACAGGTGCCAGGGATCATCCAGATTCAGGCAGTCCATCGCGCCCTTCAGCATCTTCAGCACGTTGTCTGCAATATCGTCCTGCAGATACAGGCAGCGCAGCGCCGAGCAGCGCTGGCCGGCCGACTGGAAGGCGCTTTCGATCACTGCCTGCACGGCCTGTTCCGGCAGCGCTGTGGAATCGACGATCATCGCGTTCAGCCCGCCGGTTTCCGCAATCAGAGGCGCGCCCGGCTGCAGGTTTTCGGCCATCGCCTTGCGGATACGCAGGGCGGTGGCGGTGGAGCCGGTGAAGGCAACGCCATTCACCCGCGGGTCGGAAGTGATGGCGGCACCAACCACGCTGCCGCGGCCCGGCACCAGCTGCATTGCGCTGCGCGGCACCCCGGCCTCATGCATCAGCTGCACGGCGCGATGGGCAATCAGCGGGGTCTGGTCGGCGGGTTTCGCCAGCACCGCGTTTCCTGCAGCCAATGCGGCCGAGACCTGGCCGGTGAATATCGCAAGCGGAAAGTTCCAGGGCGAAATGCAGGAGAAGATGCCTGCAGGCGGATCGCTGGGAATGCGTGCCGCATAGTAACGCAGGAAATCCACCGCCTCGCGCAGTTCGGCGACCGCATCCGGGATGGTTTTGCCGGCCTCGCGGGCGAGGATGGCAAACAGCTCGCCGAAGTTTTCCTCGTAAAGATCAGCGGCCTTGTTCAGGATCGCGGCGCGTTCCGCTGCGGAGGCGTCCCAGGGATCGGCCAGCGCCAGCGCCAGCTCGATATCCTCGGGGCTGCACTGGCTGACGGTGCCAACCACGCTCTGATCGGTGGGGCTGGTCACGTCCTTTGCAGCTTCCGGCTGGGCGTCGCCGGCCAGCAACGGTGCGGCCTGCCACTGGTGACCGCGCCAGGGCGCCCGGGCTTCTTCAATCCTTGCCAGGGTCGGCGCGTGGCCCAGATCGAACCCTTTGGAATTCGGGCGCTCCGGCGCGTACAGCTCCGGCCCGGTCGGGATCTTGCGGGTCACATCCGCAACGGCAGCAAACGGGTCCGCGGCCACCACCTCCGGCGGCACGTTTTCGTCTACGATCTGGTTCACGAAGGAGGAATTGGCGCCGTTTTCCAGCAGGCGGCGCACCAGGTAGGCCAGCAGGTCGCGGTGGGCGCCGACGGGCGCGTAGATCCGGCAGTTGGTCTTGTTCTGCTCCAGCACCATCTGATGCAGTGTTTCGCCCATGCCATGCAGGCGCTGGAACTCATACGCGGCTTTGTCCTTGCCCTCGGCCATATGCAGGATGGCGGCAACCGTGTGCGCGTTGTGGGTGGCGAACTGCGGATAGATCCGGTCCGTCATGCCCAGCAGCTTGCGGGCGTTGGAGATGTAAGACACATCGGTCAGCGGCTTGGAGGTGTAGACCGGGAAGCCATCCACGCCCTCGACCTGCGCGCGTTTGATCTCTGTGTCCCAATAGGCGCCCTTCACCAGCCGCACCATGAAGCGGCGGTCGTATTTCTCGGCCATTTCGTGCAGCGCATCAATCGCCAGCCCGGTGCGCGGTCCGTAGGCCTGCACCACCACGCCGAAACCATCCCAGCCCGCCAGTGCCGGGTCGGAGACCACGGCCTCGATCACCTCAAGCGACAGCGACAAACGGTCGGCCTCCTCGGCATCGACGTTCAGGCCCATCTTCGCGGCCTTGGCGAGCAGCGCCAGCGCCTTCAGGCGCGGCACCAGCGATTCCATCACGCTGTGCTCATGAGCCAGCTCATAGCGCGGATGCAGCGCCGACAGTTTCACCGAAATGCCGGGGTTCTTGCGGATGTCGTCGCTGTGGCAGGCGGCGGCAATTGCAGAGATCGCCTTGGAGTAGGCAAGGTGGTAACGCGATGCGTCGGCCTCGGTGCGGGCAGCCTCGCCCAGCATGTCGTAGGAATAGGTGTAACCCTTGGCCTCCATCCCGGCGGCGCGGTTCATCGCGCTTTCGATGGTTTCGCCGAGCACGAACTGGCGGCCCATTTCCTTCATCGCGCGGCTGACGGCGGTGCGGATCACCGGCTCGCCCAGGCGTTTGATGGCGCCGCGCAGGGCGCCGATCGGGCTGCGTTCCTCATCCAGCACCTTGCCGGTCAGCATCAGCGCCCAGGTGGAGGCGTTGACCAGCGAGGAGGTGGATTTGCCCAGATGCTTCCCCCAGTCGGAGGGCGCGATCTTGTCTTCGATCAGCGCGTCAATGGTATCGGCATCCGGCACCCGCAAGAGCGCCTCGGCCAGGCACATCAGCGCGACGCCCTCGTCGGTGGACAACCCGTATTCGGCCAGGAACACCTCCATCAGCCCCGGTGCCGAATGGCCCCGGATATCACGCACCAGCGCAGCGGCGTTGGCGCAGATTTTTTCGCGGTCTGCGTCGGTGAGGGCGGCTTGGGCCACCAGCTGGTCGCGCATCGCGGTTTGATCGGCATAGGTGCCGGCGTCAATCCGGTAGCGCAGCTTGGTTTGAGCGGTCATGCAGGGAACTCCACAAAATGCGTGCAGGGCTTTTGTGGAGAATACACCCTTTCAGAAAGGACAATCGCCTGAAGATGTGATATATACAGGTCAAATGAGTGAAAAAATAACTCAGGAAGGTCCAAATGAACTCCATTGATCTCGACCGCTTCGACCGGGCGATTCTGAATGCGCTGAGCGTGGACGGCCGCATCTCGATTGCCGACCTCGCGCGGCGGATCGGTCTGTCGAAAACCCCGACCCAGACCCGGCTCAAGCGGCTCGAGGCGGAAGGGGTCATCACAGGCTACCGCGCCCTGGTGGATCCGATCCGGCTGGGGCTGGACCATGTCGCCTTTGTCGAGGTGAAGCTGGACGACACCCGCGAGGCGGCGTTGGCCAAGTTCAATGCCGCCGTGGCGCGGCTGCCGGAGATTGAGCAGGCGCATATGATGGCCTCGCATTTCGACTACCTGCTGAAGGTGCGCACCCGCTCGATGACCGATTACCGGGCGGTGCTGGGGGAGAAGATCTCCTCGCTGCCGCATGTCGCCTCCACCTCTACCTACGTGGCGATGCAGGCGGTCAAGGAAGACGGCGCACTGGGTCCGCTTTAAGAGGGGCACGGGCGGCGCACGCCCAGTTGACTTGATTGAAACCGGAATTGTGCGAGCATGGGGCATGTTGTTTGCCTTTCTTCGCGCCCCGTTTCCCGCCGCCGCCTGTGCTGCGGTTCTCGCCGCCGCTTCTTTCCCGGTGCAGGCGTCGGACTGCCCAGACGCCCCCGACCACAGCACACCTTTGGAGGCGCTGCTAACCGAAGTGCAGGAAGCCGAAACCGAAGCCCAGGCGCGGGAAATCGCCAACCGCATGTGGGAATACTGGGCCGATGCCCCCAATGCGCAGGCGCAGGCTATTCTCGACCGCGGCATGACCAAGCGCTCCGCCTTCGATTTCCTCGGCGCGATACAGGACTTCGATCAGCTGATCGCCTACTGCCCGGACTATGCCGAGGGCTACAACCAGCGCGCATTTGTGCACTACCTGCGCCGTGATTTTTCATCTGCCCTGACCGATCTGGACCGCGCTTTGGAACTGTCGCCCCGCCATATCGCCGCGATGAGCGGTCGGGCGCTGTCGCTTTACGGCCTGTCCCGGCTGGAGGAAGCGCGCTCCGCGCTGGCAGAGGCGCTGGCGCTGAACCCATGGCTGCCGGAGCGCTATCTGGCGGAGCCCGGCGGGCCCCTGGCGCCGCCCGGCGGCGGCGATATGAAGTTGTAGCGCAGCCTGCGCTGCGGGAAAATTTTGCCATTCTGACCGAAAACGGATTGTCCGCCTGAAATCAGGAGGCTAGACCTGCGGCCAGGGCGCCTTGTGCCGGCGCCGTGTGCGGACGTGGTGGAATGGTAGACACCGGAGACTTAAAATCTCCTGGCCGTATGGCCGTGCGGGTTCGAGTCCCGCCGTCCGCACCAGATCCTGAATTCTGCTGATGGAGGCTGCCACAGCGGCCATTTGTTTACCCTTGGTAAAAGCCAGTGCCTCATACTGGCAGTCCTATGGGATAGCAACCTGGCCCGTCTCACAGGGTCTGCGTTGCTGTGATAGTGGTTTTGTGCAAGATGTTTCGCAAAATGTGAAAGATCCTGCAAATATGGCGCTAATTCACGAAAAAATTTCAGCTCTTCTCGCTGACAAGAATCTGTCCAACCGGCAGGCCGCACTGAGGTGCGGCATTCCCTATGGGACGTTCAACAGTGCCTTGAAACATGAGCGGGAAATCGGCTGGAGCATGCTGGATGCTTTGGCGCGCGGGCTTGGCGTCTCCTTCCATTACTTCTCTTCGGATACTGCGGAACTGGAGCTGCTGCCGAAACTCCACGACGATCTGGCGGAACGCAAGGCGTTTGAGATACTCGATGCCCGGTTGCAGGCTGCGGCTCGGACCCGGCAGTACAGCGGCTGCGATGTTTCGCTGCAGGACTTCCTGGACTGGTGGTTTGCAAACAGCGGCAGGCTGGAAGGGTTTGACCGTTTGCAGCACGCGGTCGACATATTCGACCCGCCGGATCAGGAGCAAAACCGCATCCAACCGATCCGGTCCGGCCCGGCCAGCCTGGCGTCGATTTGCTTTGAAATTTCAGACAGTGACCAGCTGCGGAGCACGCTGAACGGGTTCAGTGCCAAGCTGAACGCCGATCTGGTGATGGCGCACAGCGAGGCGATCAGCCGGGGCGAGCCGGTGATCACGCATCCGTCCATCGACGTGAAGCTGCTGAACGGACGCCGCTTCACCCGCCAGTACCGGCGGGTGCTGGCCCCGGTCTATCTGCCTGACGGCAAGCTGCTGGTGGTCAATTTTTCACAGGACATCAAATTTGGCTAGATCGCTTTGCAGCATGTGCTCCATCTCCAGCCTGGGAGCGCCGACAAACCATTCCGTGCTGCTGCGCACCTCCGGTTCCGGGGCGCGCCATTTCTGGGCCCGCGGGATTGCCCGTGTGAAGCCGTAGACAAGGTCCAGGCGGGCCTGCATGTGGCGGTCCGGAATGAAGGCATAGATCCAGTCTACGTCCCACTTCTGGATCGCAAGGATCTGGAAGATCCGCATGAAGGGTTCCAGACGCTCGGCCCGCCTGCCGCGATGGCCGGGAAGGAAGGTCAGCTCGCCGATGTATGCCAGCCGGCCGCGCACTTCGCGGGCCAAAGGTTCCGCAACGCTTTCCACCCCGCCGCCCTTGTTGTTGGGGAACTGATGGCGGGACGTGCGCATCAGGTAATCCGCCAATGTTTCGCGGCCAAGGTCCTGCAGCATGGAGGCAGCGCCGCCGATATAGGTTCCGCCCTCCCGCAGGAACAGCCAGAAGGCTGAGTTCTGAGTATGGTCGGCGCGCTCAATGGCAAAGCCGGGCATTTGAAACGGCCGCCCGGTTGCGGCGGCCGTTTCGGGAATTCTTTCAAAGTCCGTGAACATTTCGACCTGCAGGCCTGCCTGCGAAAGCGCGTGCAGGTAGACCGAAAGCGCCTTCCCCAAATCAAGTGCGTTCATTAAGCCCCCCGTCTCAAATAATTCATTCCGGGATATTCCGGTTTGTCCGCTGACACCGCCATGGCGCGCAGATTGAATAAAATCCTAACCACCTTTGCGGTAAATTGCTTTCTTCTCTGTGCAAGCGCGGCATCGCAAAGTGCCGCAGGCCGCCCGCGGTAGGGGTTGTTTTGAAAAGAAAAAGCCCGGCAGACATGCTGCCGGGCCTGGTCGTGTCAGAGTGGCTTAGGGTTGTGTCAGCCGCGGCCGCGGTAGGGCGGCACGCCCTGGTCCGGGATCCAGACGCCCTCCGGCATCGGGCCGGTCTGCCAGAACACGTCGATCGGGATGCCGCCGCGCGGGTACCAGTAGCCGCCGATGCGCAGCCATTTGGGCTCCAGGAAATCCGCCAGGCGGCGGGCGATGGAGACGGTGCAGTCCTCGTGGAAGGCGCCGTGGTTCCGGAAGGAGGTGAGGAACAGCTTCAGCGATTTGCTTTCCACCAGCCACTCGCCCGGCACATAGTCGATCACCAGATGGGCAAAGTCCGGCTGGCCGGTCATCGGGCAGAGCGAGGTGAATTCCGGCGCGGTGAAACGCACGTTGTAGGCAACGTCGGACTGCGGGTTCTGCACCCGCTCCAGTTCCGCCTCTTCCGGGTTTTGCGGCACGATGGTGTCGCCGCCCAGCTGTTTCAGGTTGCTGTAGATGCTGTCGGACATGTCAGGGTTCCTTGTTGTCAGACGCCGCGCTTGTTGCCCCAGACCAGCACATGCAGCTGCGGCAGGACGCGGGGGGTGAACCAGCCGTCGCCGGTCACTTTTTCGATGAGCCACAGGAGGCGCTCGGTGGCCTGGTTCAGATCGACCGGCAGCTCCGGGTCGACCTCAGGGTTGCCGGGCTGCAGGTACAGCGGCAGCTCCGTGTGGCGTTCGGCAGCGGCCTTGGCCCAGGCGTAATCTTTGTCGTCGAAGATCACGATCTTCATCACCGCCTGGCCGCAGCCCTTGGCCGCTTCAAGGCATTGGTCAAAGGCCTTCCAGTCCACGGTTTCGCCGCTGGAGGGCGGCTTGGGGCTCAGCACCAGCGTGTCGAGATCCGCAAACCAGGGCTTGCTCACCGATCCTTGAGTCTCGCAGGCAAACCGGTAGCCCTCGGCCTTGCCATAGGCGATCACCGGGGCGAAGTCCTGGATCGCCGGGTTGCCGCCGGAAATCGACACCGTCAACGGCTTGCCGCCCGACAGGCGGCGCACCTCTGCCATAACTTCCTCTGGCGCCATCACCGCCCAGTTGTGCCGGTAGGCGCTGTCGACCGCATGCATGCTGTCGCACCAGGAGCAGCGGTAATCGCAGCCGCCGGCGCGCACAAACACCGTGGGCTCCCCGATCAGGGCGCCTTCGCCTTGGATCGTGGGGCCGAAGATTTCCGCAATGCGCAGGGTCATGGCCGGTACTCTGCCCAGGTCTTGGGCGTCTCCGAGACTTTCACAGCAGTCACTTCCGGCCAGCGCGCATGGCACCAGTCATAGAAGTGCCTGGCCATGTTCTCCGCCGTCGAATGACCCTCCAGCACGTCGTTCAGGTGCCGGTGGTCGAAGGTGCCGTCGATGTAATCCTTCAGCGGCTTCAGTTCGTGATAATCGCGCACGAACCCGTCGCTGTTCAGCTCCTTGGCTGCCAGTTCCACCACCACGATGTAGTTGTGGCCGTGCAGCCGGGCGCATTGGTGGTCGGATGGCAGATGAGTCAGCTGATGCGAGGCGGAGAAATGAAACTCCTTGGTGATCCGGAACATCAGGCGCCGTCCTTGCCTGCAATGGCGGCTTTCCAGAAGTCCGGGTCGGCATAGTCTGTCGGGTCTTCGACGCCTGCCAGGTGGAAGGCCTCGCGCCGCTCCACGCAGGTGCCGCAGCGGCCGCAGTGCTTCTCGCCGCCCTTGTAGCAGGACCAGGTCTCGGCAAAGGGGGTGTTGTGCCTGGCGCCCGCGGTGACGATGTCGCCCTTGGTGCGGTGCACAAACGGAGTGTAGAGCCGCACGTTGGCATAGCCGTCCAGCGCCGCCCGCTGCATCGCATCAAACGCCTCGGTAAAGGCCGGGCGGCAGTCCGGATAGATGAAGTGGTCGCCGCCATGCACCGCCGTTGCCACGGCCTCATCGCCGTTTGCAGCGGCAATGCCATAGGCGATGGTCAGCATGATCGCGTTCCGGTTCGGCACCACGGTGACCTTCATGGTCTCTTCCTCGTAGTGGCCGTCCGGCACGTCGATGTCATCGGTGAGCGCCGAGCCGGAAAGCGCGGCGCCGATGCCTCTCATGTCGATGATGTCATGCGGCACGCCCAGCCGTTTGGCAGCGGCGGCGGCATAGTCAAGTTCCTTCTTGTGGCGTTGGCCGTAATCGAAGGAGACAAGACGGGTCAGCTGATGCTCCTCAGCGACCATATGGGCAAGCGAAACGGAATCCAGCCCGCCCGAGCAGATAACGATAGTTTTCATTTTTGAACCCTTGTTTTGGTGACCGGGTAGGCTGCGACCGGTGCCGCGCGTTTAGCAGCATGGCGGGAATGGTGCAAGCTGCGGGCGTATTGCGAACATTTGGCAGGACTTGTTGGGGAAATTTGAAAGTGGCAATTAGCCGGGCCGGGCTTCCTAAACGGGAGGCAGTTCCCCCTTTAGCCACTCCAGAAACGCCCGCGACGCCGGGGTGCTGGCATGGCTGGGCGGCGGCATCAGAAAGTAGTTCTCCAGCAGTTCCGCCGAGTGCTGGCTGGCCCGCACCAGCTGGCCGCTTTTCAGCAGCCCGCCTGCGAGGGTGTCGTGCGACATGGAAATTCCAGCCCCGTTCACCGCCGCGGTCATGGCGATCACGTAGGTCGAGGCCAGATTGATCTCGTGATTGCGCTCGAACGGCAGCTCCCGCGACTTGAACCAAGCCCCCCAAGATCCCGTTACCCCAGCACAATCCAGCAGTGTTGCGGTGCTGAAGTCCACCGTGCCGCCCTGGTAGCCTGGTGCGCAGACAGGATAGAACCGGTCCCGGGTCAGCCGCACCGCTGCCGCCGACATATCATTCGGGCGGCCAAAGCGGATCTCGGTCCCGGCGGAACTGGCGTGGCGCTCCGGGTCCCAAATCGGCGTAACGATGTTCAGCACCAGCCAGGGGTACTTCTCGTACAGCCGGGGCAGGCGCGGTGATAGCCAGAACACTGAAAACGCCATGTTGCACTGGAGAACCAAATGCCGCCCCTGATCGCCGCCGGTAAAAGCCTGGGTGCCGGCGGCGATCAGGTCAAAGGCCTCGCGCACGATGGGAAGATAGTTCGCTCCGGCCTCCGACAGCTCCAGCGCGCGGGTTTTGCGGATGAACAGCTCCCGGCCCAGAAAGTTCTCCAGGCTGCGCACATGCTGGCTGATCGCTGATTGGGTCAGGTTCAGCTCGCCTGCCGCTCGGGTGCATGAAAGATGCCGGGCGCTGGCCTCAAAGGCGCGCAGCCAGGTGAGCGGGGGCAGGGAGGGCGAAGGGGAACCGGGCGAAGACATCGACGCATGACCTATGCATTAGTTTGCTTAATGCATAACGGCTGAATCAATCATTTGTCAGCTAAGAATGCAGCTGGCACTAATGGCGCAGCAACTTATGGGAGGCTTCAGAATGAACAAGCAAGCGGAACTCAGCCCGAACCTCACCCATTGGCAGGAACGGGTGGACATGGCCGCGGCCTTCCGCTGGACCGCGCGGCTCAACATGCATGAGGCCGTGGCCAATCATTTCAGCCTAGCCGTGAACGAGGATGGCAGCCAGTTCCTGATGAACCCGAATCAGGTGCATTTTGCCCGCGTCAAAGCCTCGGATCTCCTGTTCCTGGACGCCAACGACCCCAAGACGATGCAGCGCCCCGACGCGCCGGATCCGACCGCTTGGGGGCTGCATGGCTCGATCCACCGCCTGTGCCCGCATGCGCGCTGCGTGATGCATGTGCATTCGATTCATGCAACCGTGCTGGCCTGCCTCGCCGACAGCACCCTGCCGCCGATCGACCAGAACACCGCCACCTTCTACAACCGCTATGTGGTCGACGGCGAGTTCGGCGGACTGGCCTTTGAAAGCGAAGGCGAGCGCTGCGCCTCGATGCTGAGCGACCCGAAGGTCAAAGTGATGATCATGGGCAACCACGGCGTGCTGGTGATCGGCGACACAGTCGCGGACACTTTCAACCGCCTCTACTATTTCGAGCGTGCCGCAGAGACCTATATCCGGGCGCTGCAAACCGGCCAGAAGCTGCGGGTGCTGAGCGATGAGATCGCCGAGAAGACCGCGCAGGAGCTTGAGGACTATCCGGACCAGGCGGAGCGACACCTGGCGGAGCTGAAGGCGATCCTCGACGGCGAAGGCTCCAATTACGCCAGCTGAATAGGCTTTCAATCCAGGCAGTGACGCCACGGGCAGTTGATTCAGCTGCCGGCGGTTTGCTGCATCCAATCGTTACTTCACTTCAGCCATCCAGAAGGGTCCAGATGCCTGATTACGTCCCCACCAATGCTGCGTCCTCGGGTGTGAAGCTCGACAAGAAGACGCTGAAATCCATCGCCGCCCGCAGCGACAGGCCCGGGCTGATCTACCTGGCGCAATGGCTTGCTTTCCTGACCGCCACCGGCACCCTGGTGTGGGCCGCGCTCGGCACCATCTGGATGTGGCCCGCGATGCTGCTGCACGGCATCTTCCTGACCGTTCCGGCCTATTCCTTCAGCCATGAGACCGCGCACGGCACCGCCTTCCGCAGCCGCTGGCTGAACGAGACGGTGCTGTGGGTCACCTCGCTCCTCTACATGGAGGAGCCGCTGCACCGCCGCTACACCCACACCAACCACCACACCCACACCTGGTGGGTCGGCAGGGACAGCCAGATGCCGTTCGACACGCCGATGGGCTTTGGCGGCTGGCTGGCCGAAATCACCGGCTTTGCGCTCTTGCGCTTCCACATGCAGGTCTTCGTGCATCTGGCGGCGGGCCATTACACCGACACGATGAAGATGGTCACGCCCGAGGGCGAGTTCGCCAAGATGACCCGCAACGCGCGCATCATGCTGATGATCTATGCGCTGATCGCCGCAGCACCGTTCTTCGGCGTCTGGTGGCCGGTCTGGCTGATTGCCATCCCGCGGGTGCTGGGCGCGCCTGTCATGCTGCTGTTCACCCTGATCCAGCATGTGGAGCTGCAGGAAAACTCGCCCTCGATCCTGGAAAGCACCCGCTCGTTCCGCAGCAACTGGCTGGCTGAGTTCCTCTATTTGAAGATGAACAACCACGTTGAACACCATCTGTATCCGCAGGTGCCGTTCCACGCGCTGCCAAAACTGGCCGAGGCGGTGCAGGACCAGCTTCCCGAACCGGACCCGGGGTTCTTCAGGACCAACCTCGAGGTGCTGTCTGTGGTGCTGCGCCGCACTCTGGGCCGCCCGACCAAGGCCGCCACCATCCGGCAGGCGCCGCATATGATTACCGACGGTGGTCCGATGCAGCGCGTTGCGCAGCGGACCATGTAATTCCCGCCCGATCCCAAGACCAGGAGCCGCAAGAATGAGCCAATGGATTGACGCCTGCGCCACTGATGACATCGACGAGGAAGACCTGATTGCCTGGGAGCATGACGGAAAATCCTATGCGATCTATAACACCGAAAGGGGCTTCTTTGCCTCCGGCCTGATGTGCACGCATGAGGAGCAGAGCCTGGAGGACGGTCTGGTGATCGACTGCGTCATCGAATGCCCGCTGCACGGCGGCCGCTTCGACATCTGCACCGGCAAGGCGCTGTCGGCACCGGTGCATGAAGACCTCAAAACCTATCCGGTGAAGGTCGAGGGCGGCCGGGTTTTTGTGAATACCGGCTGACCGGCTCTTCCCGGATTAGTCTGCGGCCGGCGGCCCCCTTGGGGCCGTTTGATATTGGCGGGCTGCCATCTGATCCGGATCAAGGCAGCGATGGCCCGGTCCCCCTATGCCTGTATTCGAAGAGACCCGGCAGCTATAGGAGAAAGCCCATGTTGCGCCTTGCATCCATCCTGTATTCACTGATCGGCAGCAGCCTGGCAGGGGCCGGGGTGATTGCGGTGCTGGCCGCCGGGCTGGTCACCACCCAGGCCATCATCGGTGCCGCCGCAGCGGGCGCGGTGCTGGCCCTGCCGGTGGCCTGGCTGGTGGCGAAACAGCTCTATGCCCGCGGCGCCTGCCCCGGATCAGGCGTTCAGGAACACCCGCGCGGCGGCCTCGAATTCCCGCGGCTTCTCCGCGTGCAGCCAATGGCCCGCGCCGGGCAGTTTGGCAAAGCGGGCATTGGGGAACCGCGCGCGGATCTCCTCACGGTGCTCCGGCAGCACGTAATCCGACTCGGAGCCTGACAGGAACAGGGCAGGGCCCTCCCAGGCGGCGTCCGTCTGCGGAAACGACATGATGTTCGGCATTTGATCCGCCAGCGTGTCCAGGTTCAGCTTCCAGCGCTTGTTCGGCAGGTCCAGCGACTGGGTGAAGAAGCTCTGCAGCGCAGGCTCCACCCCGGCCTCGCCCAGTTTTGCGGCGGCCTCGGGGCGGCGCTCGATGGTCTCCAGGTCCAGCGACTTCATGGCGTGTATATACTGGATCTGGGTATGGCCGTAGGCGACCGGCGCGATGTCGGCAACCACTAGCTTTCTCACCGCCTCCGGATGGTTCAGCGCTAGCATCATCGCCGCCTTGCCGCCCATCGAATGGCCGATCACATCCATCCGGCCGCCATGGGCGCCGATCACTTCCTCCAGGTCCCCGGCCAGCTCCGGATAGGTATGGCTGTCCTCGCGCGGGCTGTCGCCGTGGTTGCGCATGTCCACCGCAACCACCTGCCGCTCATCCGACAGGCGCTTGGCGATGACGCCCCAGTTGCGGGCCGAGCCATAAAGCCCGTGGGCAATCAGAAGCGGGGTTTTTCCGGTGGCGGAGCCATGAGTGATCGTGTTCAGCATGCCGCCTTGATAGCGTCGCAGGCGGAGGCTTGCCACCCCCATTGAGGCAGCCGCAGGGGCAGGCTAGGGTGGCCTGGCACCGCAGCTAGGGGAGAGTGCCTGAATGGCCGCCAGTCTGGACCAGGACATCGAAGACATCCGTTCCCTCCTGAAAGAGCGCGAGCACGCGTCAGGCGATCTTGCCGCTGCCCTGAAGCATGTCCGCCGCCGCCTGCCGCGCAGGGTCTACAAGCAGGGCATGAGGCTTGCCGCCGCCCTGCCGCTCCTGGATCACCCGAAGCTGCGGCTGACGGTCGACGAGAAGCCGCTGCGCGGTGCTGCGCGGGAAGTGAAGGCGCATCTGGAACAGATCGATCTGGCGGACCGCCGCAAGGGATTCTGGCTGGGTGTCCTGGGCAGCATGGCGTTTTCCGTCCTTTGCGTGCTGATCCTGCTGGTGGTGGTTCTGCGCTGGCGCGGCCTGGTTTGAATTTCCGCTTCACAGCGCCGCCGCCGCAGAGGTTCTGACCCGCCTCACGGCCAGGGAGGCTTACCGCCGGGACCGGATGTCCGGAGTAAACAGAATTGGTGTGGTGCGGCTTGCTCTGCGGGCGCTCCCCTGATCGGGCCAAAAGAAAACCGCCGCGGCTGGGCTGCCGCGGCGGTTCGGTTTCTTCAATGCCGATACGGCTTACAGGTTGGGGTACAGCGGGAAGCGGGCGCAGAGGTCCGCAACCTTGGCGCGCACCGCGGCTTCCACGTCGGCGTTGCCTTCTTCACCGTTGGCCGCCAGCCCGTCGATCA
>NZ_JAHVJA010000001.1 GCF_019801465.1 Leisingera daeponensis | reverse complement strand
GCGGCGGAGACGATGTTCTCGGAGGCGATCAGCTCGATCTCATCGCGCTGGCGGCCCAGCTCGGCCGTGATCGCGCCGAACAGTTCAGGATCGCGCTCAGACAGCGCTTGGGTGAAAAAGCCGGGGTCACGGGTCGCTTCAGTCATGGTGGCTCCGTTGGAGTTGGGGATCAGAATTGAGGGATTTCCTATCGGAAACTTCCTTGCGCAGGAAGCCTGTAAAGCGACATATCCCTGCGACAGAACGGCAACTATGGCCATCGGCGGAAAGCTGTGATTGTTTCGGAACCACATGGCTAATACCGGAAACAGATTTCATGAGTTTGAGAATCGCCTTTCTGGCCAGCGAGGTCGACGTCGCACAGGATGCGCTGAACGAGCTGTGCCGCCGCTACGGCCATGTGCCGCCTGAGCAGGCGCAGGTGATTGTCGCCCTTGGCGGCGACGGATTTATGCTGCGGACCCTTCATACCATGGTCGATCACCCGGCGCCGGTCTACGGCATGAACCGCGGCACCGTCGGCTTCCTGATGAACGAATACCGCGAGGACGGTCTGATCGAACGGCTCGAGGAAGCGGTGCAGGAGATTATCAACCCGCTGTCAATGACGGCGATGGACCGCCGCGGCGAGGTGCACAAGGCGCTGGCGATCAACGAGGTTTCGCTGCTGCGGGCAGGCCCGCAGGCGGCGCGTCTCAGGGTTTCGGTGGATGGAAGGGTGCGGATGGAGGAGCTGGTCTGCGACGGCGCCCTGGTTTCAACGCCCGCGGGGTCCACCGCCTACAACTACTCGGCTCACGGTCCGATCCTGCCGATCGGCGCCGACGTGCTGGCGCTCACCGCAATTGCCGCCTTCCGGCCGCGGCGCTGGCGGGGCGCGCTGCTGCCCAGCAACGCGATGGTGCGGTTTGACGTTCTGGAAGCGGACAAGCGCCCGGTTATGGCGGATGCGGATTCGATTTCTGTGGCCGACATCGACTGGGTGGAGATCCGCGCCGACACGCAGATCCGTCATAAAATTCTCTTCGATCCCGGCCACGGATTGGAGGAAAGACTGATCTCAGAGCAGTTTACCTGAAGCTTTAACGTTTGGTTCACGAGACTGTGAACTTTGCGGTAACCATTCCATGTGATGCTTTATCCACAGGCAGATGCTGGTGGCGTTTGCCTGCGGCTGCAAGGCCGGGAGCCGTGCCGGCGGATTTTGTTGTTTTCCTGTTCCGAGTGCCCCGCCGGCCAGGTCCGGTCCACCCGCGCCCGCGTATTCGGGCGAGCGGGGCGGCTTTGGTAGTGAGTGAAACGGGTCAGGAAAAGACTCCGGGGACGGGACATCCTGCCCCCGGAGGCACTGAAACCGAAAGTCCCGGAGGCATGGCGGTATTGATCCAAGCCCGCCTGCTGAACCCAGTCCTCAGCCCCCCTGGCTTCCTCCCCAACGATGCAGGCCGGGCAATCCGGTGCAGCGGACATCCGCCGCGGAGACCTGCGGCGCCAGCCGCTGCCGGGGCACCGTCTGTTATACGCCTGCAGCCATCTTCTCCCAAAGCGGCAGGCACATCCGGCCGGCGCGGGACTCGATCGCGGCGCAGGCGTCCACTGCCAGGTCTTCGCGCCAGCGGCGGGCGGCGAGTTGCACATTGACGGGTTGCGCACCTTTCGGCAGCTGTGCCAGCCGGGCCGGGACCGAAGCCGCAGGAAGCCCCAGGAAATTCATCGCATAGGAATAGACGGCGCAGCCCAGCACCTCATGCACGCCTTCCGCGCCTTCGGTGTCGCGGTCCGGTTTGAAGAAGGGCTGCGGCAGGAAGGGCGACAGCACCAGCGGGTAGTTTTCCATGAACAGCGACCACTGGCGCGCGTAATGGGTGCGCTTGGCCATCATCTGCAGCAGCTCATCGCCGGCAAAGGGCGGAAACTCCTGGAAGTAGACCGCGAAGATATCGCGCACAGCCTGCGAGCCGGCCGCATCCACATCCGCCTTCATCAGCGCATAGATCTCGCCCATCAGCGCCCGGTAGCCTGTGCGCCCGGCCTCGAACGCATTCGGCGGCTCCGCCTCTTCGACGGCATAGCCGGCATCCGCCAGCGCATCCCGGGCGAAGTCCAGCGCGGCCTCGACCTCCGGGTGCAGCTCATAGCCGTGAGTGTTTTTGGTAAAGGCGACCTTGATGGGGCGGTCCAGCGCCTCGCCGCGCCAGGGCATCGGCACGTGAAAGGGATCGCGCGGATCGGCGGCAATCAGGGAGGGCATCGACAGGTGCAGGTCCTCCGCGGTGCGGGTGATCAGCCCCTGTACCGACATCAGTTGCGCCAGCAGACCGCGTTCCGCCGTTTGGCTGGGGTTCCAGGCCGGCACCCGGCCCAGCCCCGGCTTCACGGTGACCGCGCCATTGGCCGCGGCGGGAAAGCGCAAGCTGCCGCCGATGTCATTGCCGTGTGCCAGCGCGCCGATCCCGGCCATCACCGCAGCCCCCGCGCCGCCGGAGGAACCGCCCGGAGAGATATGCCGCCCCCAGGGGTTATGGGTGCGCCCGTGCAGCGGGTTGTCGGTGTCTGCGCGGAAGGAGAACTCCGGCGTGTTGGTGCGGCCGATCACCACCGCGCCGGCCTTTTGCAGGTTCTCAACGACGGGTGCATCGGCCGGGGCAATCAGGTCCTTCAGCGCTGTCACCCCGTTGGAGGTGGCGTGGCCCTTCTGATCGATGTTGATCTTGATGGTGACCGGCACACCGTGCAGCGGGCCGGGCTCCGCGCCGCCGCTGCGCGCCTTGTCCAGCGCGCGGGCGCGGTCGAGCGCCTCGCTGCTGAGGTCCTCTACCACTGCGTTCAGGCCCGGGTTCACCGCGTTCATCCGGTCGATGGAAGCCTGGGCTGCAGCCTCTGCGCTCAGATCCCCGGCGCGGGTCAGTGCGGTCAGTTCGGTGGCGCTCAGTTGCCATATCTGTGGTTGTGTCATGCTCAGGCCTCCCTGGCCGCAGCCTAGGCCGGCAGGGCGGAGTTGCAAGCGAAACCGGACGGAAAACAGGCTCCGCCGGCTGGCGGAGCCTTCAAAAACCCTCACAGAGTTTTTGACCGTCTCCCGTGCCGGGAAACGAGGGAGGTTACCTGGCGTAGCCTATCGTCTGCAGTGCTGCCGTGATCTCGTCCAGGATGGCCGGATCGTCGATGGTGGCAGGCATCTTCCAGGGCGTGCCGTCGGCGATGTTCACCATTGTGGCGCGCAGGATCTTGCCGGAGCGGGTCTTGGGCAGACGGTCGACCACCACCGCCAGCTTGAAGGCCGCGACTGGGCCGATCTTCTCGCGCACCAGTTTGACGACCTCGGCCACCACTTCGCCATGATCGCGGTCCGCGCCGGCGTTGAGGCAGAGGAAACCCACCGGCATCTGGCCCTTGAGGCTGTCCGCGACGCCGATCACCGCGCATTCGGCAACATCCGGATGGCCTGCCAGAACTTCCTCCATGCCGCCGGTCGACAGGCGGTGGCCCGCGACGTTGATCACGTCGTCGGTGCGCGCCATGATGTAGAGGTAGCCGTCCTCGTCCTTCATGCCGGCGTCCCCGGTTTCATAATAGCCGGGGAAGGTGGTCAGGTAGCTTTTCCTGAAACGCTCCTCGGCATTCCACAGCGTCGGCAGGGTGCCCGGCGGCAGCGGCAGTTTCACTGCAATCGCGCCCAGCTCGCCCGCTGCAACCGGGTTGCCGCCCTCGTCGAGGATATCCACCTCGTAGCCCGGCATCGGCACCGCAGGCGATCCGAGCTTGGTCGGCAGTTCCTCGATCCCCAGGGGGTTGGCGGCAATCGACCAGCCGGTTTCGGTCTGCCACCAGTGGTCCACCACCGGCACTTTCAGCTGCTCCTGCGCCCAGGTGATGGTGTCGGGGTCCGCACGCTCACCGGCCAGGTAGACCTGCTTGAGGCCGCTGAGGTCGTATTTTTTGACGCACTCGCCCTTGGGGTCTTCCCGCTTCACCGCGCGGAAGGCGGTGGGGGCGGTGAAGAAGCTCTTGACCTTGTGCTCGGAGATCACCCGCCAGAAGGTGCCCGCATCCGGCGTTCCGACCGGCTTGCCCTCGAACACGATGGTGGTGTTGCCGTGGATCAGCGGCCCGTAGCAGATATAGCTGTGGCCGACGACCCAGCCCACGTCCGAGGCCGCCCAGAACACATCGCCGGGATCGACGTTGTAGATGTTCTTCATCGTCCAGTTCAGCGCCACCAGCTGACCCGCGGTGTGGCGGATCACCCCCTTGGGCTGGCCGGTGGTGCCGGAGGTGTAGAGGATGTAGGAGGGGTGGTTGCCCTCGACCGGCACGCATTCGGCAGGCTCCACGCCGTACTGGAAGCCGTGCCAGTTCACGTCGCGGCCCGGGATCAGCTCCGCCACTTCCTGCTCGCGCTGGAAGATCACGCAGAACTCCGGCTTGTGCGCGGCCAGGTCCATGGCGCCGTCCAGCAGGGGCTTGTAATGCACGATGCGGCCCGGCTCGATGCCGCAGGAGGCGGCGATGATCGCCTTGGGCTTGGCGTCGTCGATACGCACCGCCAGTTCGTTGGAGGCAAAGCCGCCGAACACAACCGAATGCACCGCACCGATCCGGGCGCAGGCCAGCATCGCCTCAAGCGCCTCCGGGATCATCGGCATGTAGATGATGACGCGGTCGCCTTTTTCCACGCCCTTGGCGCGCAGGGCGCCGGCCAGGGTGGCGACCCGGTTGCGCAATTCGACATAGGAGATTTCACGCTTGGTATGGGTGACCGGGCTGTCGTAGATGATCGCGGTCTGCTCGCCGCGCCCTTGTTCGACATGACGGTCGACGGCGTTGTAGCAGGTGTTCACCTTGGCATCGGCAAACCATTCGTAAAGGCCCTCGCCCTTATCAAACAGCGCCTGCTTCGGGGCCTCGTCCCAGCTGATCGCCTGCGCGGCCTCCATCCAGAAGGCTTCCGGATCCTGTTTCCAGGCGGAATAAATATCCTGATATCCCATGGTGTTCATCTCCTCCTGCCATTTGCGTAGGCGAGAAACCGAAGGGCGGGCAAGTTCTGCCGTGTCCACACGCAAGGTTCGTCAAGAAATTTACAAAATCCGACCGGATACGCGGGGAGTATTTACTGAATTTACAAACTCCGGCCGCTTTGCAGACCGGCTGCTTTGCAAACCGCTGTTTGCTGCAGAAAATTCAGGAATAGCCGCTGCGGGATTGCAAACTTGCAAATATGCGGGCAACGCGCCTGCGCCCGGGGGAGGGAATCACCCGGCTGCGGATTTGGCATAGCGGGGCAGGCTGTCCTTCAGTTCCAGCCAGCTGACATGGTCGGAGTGGAAGACGTGGAACCTGGGCGGCATGGCGCTGGGGCTTTCCAGCGTCGCGGTGTAGAGGTGGATGTTCACAGCATCCCGCGCAGTGCGGTAGGCCATCTGGGTGCCGCAGGTGCCGCAGAACAGCCGTTCCACCCCCTCTGACGAGTTGTAGACCCTGGGTTCGGCCCCGGACCATTCCACCGCGTCATGCGGCAGCCCGAAGAAAGCGGTGACAGGCGCCGCGCAATTGCGGCGGCAGTCGGCGCAGTGGCAGTAACAGCTCCAGGCTGCCTCTGCCCGGCTCTCCCAATGCACTGCGCCGCAGTGGCAATGCCCTTTCATGTCCGGCCTCCCTGATAGGGCGGCCGGCAGCAATACCCGGCCGCAGCCTTAACCGTAGTGCGCGACCGGGGTGCCGGCAATGGCGGCCATGTTCAGCAGCCCCCGTGCGGTGATCGAGGGCGACACGATATGGGCGCGGTTCCCCATCCCCATCAGGATCGGCCCCACCTCCAGCCCGCCGGCCCGCATCTTGAGGATGTTGCGCACGCCAGAGGCGGCATCGGCGTGGGCGAAGATCAGCACATTCGCCGGACCGTCCAGCCGGGAATTCGGGAAGATCCGTGCGCGCAGCTCCGGGTCCAGCGCGGTGTCGATGTTCATCTCGCCTTCGTAGGCGAAATCCCGGCGCTTGTCGTCAAGGATCTCCAGCGCGTCCCGCAGGCGCGAGCCGGTATCACATGAGATATTGCCGAATTGCGATTGCGAGCACAGCGCGATCTTCGGCGCCAGGCCGAAGCGGCGCACATGCCGGGCCGCGCCCAGCACGGTTTCGGCGATCTGGGCCGGCGTCGGTTCGATCCGCACATGGGTGTCGGCGATGAACAGCGGGCCGTCCTCCAGGATCATCATCGACAGCGCGCCATGCGGCGAGTAGCTGCCGCCGCCCAGAACCTGATCGACGTAGTTCAGATGCCAGCGGTATTCGCCGAAGGTGCCGCAGATCAGGGAATCCGCCTCGCCGCGGTGCACCATGATGGCGCCGATCGCCGTGGTGTTGGTGCGCATGATCGCCTTGGCCAGGTCCGGCGTGACCCCGCGGCGCTGCATCAGCTTGTGATAGCTGTTCCAGTAGTCGTAGTAGCGCGGGTCGTTTTCCGGGTTCACCAGCTGGAAGTCGCGGCCCGGCCGCACGTCCAGCCCCAGCCGCTCGCAGCGGCGCTCGATCACCTCCGGGCGGCCGATCAGGATCGGGGTTTCGGTGGTTTCTTCCAGGATCGCCTGCGCAGCGCGCAGCACCCGCTCATCCTCGCCCTCGCTGAACACGATGCGGCGGGCGGCCGCGCGGGCGGCCTCGAAAACCGGCTTCATCAGCAGAGCCGATTTGAAGACAGTCTGTTTAAGCTTCTGCTTGTAGGCCTCGATATCCTCGATCGGCCGGGTCGCCACGCCGCTGTCCATTGCCGCCTTGGCCACCGCGGAGGAGACCACCGCCACCAGCCGCGGGTCGAACGGCTTCGGGATCAGGTAGTCAGCCCCGAAGGTCAGCTGCTCGCCCTTGTAGGCTGCTGCCGCCTCGGCCGAGGTGGTGGCGCGGGCCAGCTCGGCGATGCCGTCGACGCAGGCGATCTGCATCTCGTCATTGATTTCCGTTGCGCCCACATCCAGCGCCCCGCGGAAGATGAAGGGGAAGCACAGCACGTTGTTGACCTGGTTGGGGAAATCACTGCGTCCGGTGGCGATGATCGCATCCGGCGCCACCTTGCGCGCGGCCTCCGGCATGATTTCCGGCGTCGGGTTGGCCAGCGCAAAGATGATCGGCCGCACGGTCATCTTGCTGACCAATTCCGGCGACAGCACATTGGGTCCGGACAGGCCCAGGAACATGTCTGCACCGTCCATCACCTCGTCGAGCGTGCGCAGCCCCGAGGCCTGGGCAAAGGCCGCCTTTTGCGGGTTCATGTCCTCCTCGCGGCCTTCATAGACCAGGCCGTGAATGTCGCAGAGCCAGATGTTCTCGCGCTTCACACCCAGCTTCACCAGCATGTTGAGGCAGGCGATGCCCGCCGCGCCGCCGCCGGTGGAAACGATCTTGATGTCCTCGAACGACTTGCCCGCCACATGCAGCGCGTTCTTTGCCGCGGCCCCCACAACAATCGCGGTGCCATGCTGGTCATCGTGGAACACAGGGATGTTCATCCGCTCGCGGCACAGCTTCTCGACCACAAAGCAGTCCGGTGCCTTGATGTCCTCGAGGTTGATGGCGCCGAATGTCGGCTCCAGCGAGCAGACGATGTCAGCCAGCTTCTCCGGGTCGCTTTCATTCACTTCGAGGTCAAAGCAGTCGATGCCCGCGAAGTTCTTGAACAGGACCGCTTTGCCTTCCATCACCGGTTTGGAGGCCAGCGCGCCGATGTTGCCCAGCCCCAGCACCGCCGAGCCGTTCGACACAACCGCCACCAGATTGCCGCGCGAGGTGTAGCGGGCGGCATTGGCCTCATCCGCCTTGATCTCCACGCAGGCCTCCGCCACGCCGGGGGAATAGGCGCGCGCCAGATCGCGCCCGTTGGCCATTGGCTTGGTTGCGCGGATCTCCAGCTTACCGGGGCGGGGAAACTCGTGGTAGTTGAGTGCGGCTTGGCGCGTGCTCTGTGAATCTGACATCTGGCGCTCCTCGGAAACTATATTGTTTAGCGTTAAACCATTTTTTTTGACGGAAACCTAGCCCAAACTGACGCAAAGGAACGCGGCGACCGCCAGGGCGGCGGGTTCTTGCATAATCCCCGGCGCCGCATCCTATTCAGTCCAGCAGGTCAGGAAGTGAATAAATGCGCGTCACAATCGCCGGGCGCGGTCCGCGGGCGGATGGGGCGCCCTGCGAAAATTCGTTTTTTGTGAATGCCTTATTCGCAAGCAGGGGCGTGATTGCCGCAGCTTGCGCCCGGTGCCGTGCTGTTTGTTTCCGCTTCGGGCGGCGGCTCTGCTGCGGTACCGGGCGCTATCTGAACCCCGGAACTAGCCGTATTCTGGCTAAAGATCCTGATGGATTTGCCGAATGACAGCAGTGTCACGCTGCGCAAGCCGCACCGGCTGCGGTGGCGGCGGCTCTGGTGCGGCAGCGGCATGCCGGACACCGCATTCGGCATCAGGATCCGCCGCGGCAAAGATCCTGCCGCATGCCGTGACGGCCGCACAAGCATTCTTTCCTGGAAGTGCCATTCGCAAACCGCCGCAGACAAAACCGGAATGGGGCTTCACCTCCCGCCGCACCAGCCGCTATCCTGCGGCATCTTGACCAAATGATAAAAAACGGGGAATCGCCATGAGCCTCAAAGCCGCTGCTGCCGCCGTCCGCGAAAACGCCCACGCGCCATATTCCAACTTCAAGGTCGGCGCCGCAGTGCGTTCCGCCTCCGGCCAGATCTATGTGGGCTGCAACGTCGAAAACGTTGCTTACCCCGAAGGCACCTGCGCCGAGGCCGGCGCCATCGCTGCCATGGTGGCCGCGGGCGAGAAGGTGCTGGCGGAGGTCTATGTGATTGCCGATTGCCCCACGCCGATCCCGCCCTGCGGCGGCTGCCGCCAGAAACTGAAGGAATTCGGCAAGGGCGATGTGAAGGTCACCATGGCCACCACCGACGGGGATGAGCAGGAAACCACCATTGCGGATCTGCTGCCCGGGGCCTTTGACGCGGACCATATGGAGCGCAGCTGATGGACGCCCGCGCCATCAACGCCAGCCTGCGCCGCGGCGAAACGCCGGGCGAGGAGGCGCTGCGCTGGTTTGCCGAAGGGCTGGCCAGCGGTGCGGTGTCTGACGCGCAGGCCGGGGCCTTTGCCATGGCTGTCTGTCTGCAGGGGCTCAGCGTGGAGGGCCGCCGCGGCCTGACGCTGGCGATGCGCGATACCGGCGATGTGCTGGCCTGGGACCTGGACGGCCCAGTGCTGGACAAGCATTCCACCGGCGGCGTGGGCGATTGCGTCTCGCTGCTGCTGGCCCCGGCGCTGGCCGCCTGCGGTGCCTACGTCCCGATGATCTCCGGCCGGGGGCTGGGCCATACCGGCGGCACACTGGACAAGCTGGAGGCGATCCCGGGTGTTTCCACCAGTGTCAGCGAAGATCGTCTGCGCCGGATGATGCAGGACATGGGCTGCGCCATTGTCGGCGCAACCGCCCAGATCGCACCGGCGGACAAACGGCTCTATGCGATCCGGGACGTGACCGCCACGGTGGAGAGCCTCGACCTGATCACCGCCTCGATCCTGTCCAAGAAGCTGGCCGCGTCCCCGGACGCGCTGGTGCTGGACGTGAAAATCGGCTCCGGCGCCTTCATGAAGACCGCAGGTGAGGCCCGCGCGCTGGCGCAATCGCTGTGCGATACGGCCAATGCCGCAGGCTGCCGCACCTCGGCGCTGATCACCGACATGAACCAGCCGCTGGCGCCCGCCTTGGGCAACGCTCTGGAGGTGGCAGAGGTGATGCGGGTGCTGACCAGCAGCGCCTGCGGCCCGCTGGCGGAGATCACAGCAATATTGGGCGGCGAACTGCTGGCCCATGCCGGGCTGGCCGCGGACGCGGCAGAGGGCGCGGCCAAGATCACCGCGACGCTCTCCGACGGCCGCGCGGCGGACCGGTTTGCCCGGATGACCGCTGCCCTGGGCGGCCCCGCGGACTTTGCCGCGCAATGGCAGGGTCATCTGCCCGGCGCCGAAGTTATCCGCGAGGTCAAGGCCCCCACGGCGGGGCATGTCTCTGCCATGAACGGCGAAGCGCTCGGGCTAGCGGTTGTCAGCCTCGGCGGCGGCCGCATGGTGGAAAGCGACCGCATCCACCCGGGCGTCGGGATCTCGGACATTGTCCGCCTGGGCCAGCAGGTCGGGGCAGGGGAAACGCTTGCCCGGATCCACGCGGCCAGCGATGATGCAGCTGAGAAGGCGGAGGCGGCCTTCCTCGCTGCGGTCGCAATCGGGGAGGCGCCGGCCGCCCTGCCGCCGCTGGTTCACGAAAGGATCTCCTGATGCCCCGTGCCTTCCTTGTGGTGATGGACTCCGTTGGCATCGGCGGCGCGCCGGATGCCGGGACCTTTTTTAACGGCGATCTGCCGGACCTTGGCGCCAACACGCTGGCCCATATCGCGCAGGCCTGTGCCGCCGGTGAGGCGGAAGAGGGCCGCAGCGGTCCGCTGCAGCTGCCGAACATGGAACGGATGGGCCTTGGCGCGGCGATGCGGCTGGCGTCCCCGGTGCCGTTTCCAGGGCTGGACGCTGAACCGCAGGGGCCGTGGGGCTGCGCCCGGGAGCTCAGCCGCGGCAAGGACACGCCGTCGGGCCATTGGGAGCTGGCGGGCCTGCCGGTGCCCTGGGACTGGCATTACTTCCCCGATCAAGCGCCGTCCTTTCCCGAGGATCTCTCCGCTATCGTCGCGGAGCAGGCAGGCACCGATGGCATCCTGGGCAATTGCCACGCCTCCGGCACGGTGATCCTCGACGATCTCGGCGCCGAACACATGCGGACGGGCAAGCCTATCTGCTACACCTCCGCCGACAGCGTTTTCCAGATCGCCGCGCATGAGGAGACCTTTGGCCTCGACCGCCTTCTGAAGCTCTGCGAGGCCATTGCCCCGCGGCTGCACGCGATGAAGGTGGGGCGGGTCATTGCGCGCCCCTTCCTCGGCTCCGCAGAGGAGGGCTTTACCCGCACCACCAACCGCCGCGACTACGCCATCAGCCCGCCGGCTCCGGTGCTGACCAACTGGGTGCAGGAGGCTGGCGGCAAGGTCCACGCGATCGGCAAGATCGGCGATATCTTCTCCATGTCCGGTATCGACACCCTCAAAAAAGGCTCTGACACCAAGCTGATGGAGCATCTTCTTGACGCAGTGGGAACGGCGGAGGACGGCAGCCTGACCTTTGCCAACTTCGTCGAGTTTGACAGCATGTACGGGCATACCCGCGACATCTCCGGCTATGCCCGGGCGCTGGAGTGGTTCGATGCGGAAATCGGCCGCCTGCTGCCGATGCTGCGCCAGGGCGACATGCTGGTGCTGACCGCCGATCATGGCAACGATCCCAGCTGGCCCGGCTCCGACCATACCCGCGAACAGGTGCCGGTTCTGATCGCAGGGCTTGACGCGGGCACCATCGGGCAGGTCAAATTCGCGGATGTGGGCGCCTCCATTGCGGCCCATTTGAATGTCCCGGCCCAAGGTCCGGGCAAGAGTTTTCTTTGACCCGATGGTCAAAACCCGCTTGCCTGCCGCGGCCAAGCCCGTAAAAGCGCTGCAATCAAATCTGAGGAGTGCCCTATGACCGACCACCTGACCGTTGTTGATCACCCGCTTGTGCAGCACAAGCTGACCCTGATGCGGGACAAGGGCACCTCCACCGCGGGGTTCCGCCGCCTGCTGCGCGAGATCACCCAGCTGCTGGCCTATGAAATCACCCGCGAGATGCCGCTGACCACCACCAACATCGAAACCCCGATGGAGGAGATGGACGCGCCGATCCTGGCCGGAAAGAAGCTGGCGCTGGTGTCGATCCTGCGCGCGGGCAACGGCATGCTGGACGGCGTGCTGGAGCTGATCCCCTCCGCCCGCGTCGGCTTTGTCGGCCTCTACCGCGACGAGGAAACCCTGCAGCCGGTGCAGTACTACTTCAAGGCACCCGAGGGGCTGAAGGACCGTCTGGTGATTGCGGTCGACCCGATGCTGGCGACCGGCAACAGCTCGGCTGCAGCGATTGATCTGCTGAAGGAGGCCGGTGCCAACAACATCCGTTTCCTCTGCCTGCTGGCCTCGCCCGAGGGGGTCGCCAAGATGAAGGAATCCCATCCTGACGTGCCGATCGTTACTGCCTCGCTGGACCGCGAGATCAACGCCAAGGGCTATATCCTGCCGGGTCTCGGCGATGCCGGCGACCGGATGTTCGGCACAAAATGACCTTTTCCCGCCGGGGCGGCGCAAATCCGCCTCGGCCGCCCGCCGGTGCCGGAGGGGGTGAATTGATTGCAATTCGCGCAAAAATTGCCGGATTGCAGCCTTATTGTTGCCGCAGAATCTTTACTCACAGGCCCGTTTCAGGCATCCTGTAGCCATATTTTGTGGGGCTCAGGAATGAAAATAACTAGAATTATTGCACTGGCCATCATCGCGGGGGCATCCGGCACAGCAGGGATACAGGCACAAACCCTGCGTGAAACCCGGCCGCCCGCCGAATATCCGCCTGCGTCATACAAGGGCAAGCAGTATGTGGACAGCCGCGGCTGCATCTATATCCGGGCCGGCATCGACGGGAATGTCAGCTGGGTGCCGCGGGTTACCCGTTCCCGCAAGCAGATTTGCGGTTACGCCCCGACACAGGTCGCCGGAGCCACCCGTCAGCCGCAGACCGCTTCCGGGCCGGAACTGATCACCCTCGAGCCCAGCCAGCAGCCTGCGCAGACGGCTGCGGCCGAAACGGCTGCGGCCAGACCTGCCGCGGCACCGGCCCAGCCGGCCGCGGCGAGCGCGCCTCCCGCAGCGGTCACGACCGCCAAGCCGCGCCGCACGGCGAAAACCACCAGCGTTCAGCCCGCCGCGGCCGCAGCGGCGCCTGCAGCGGCCAAACCCGTCGCCAAGCCTGTCGTGAAGGCTGCGCCCGAACCTGCCCCGCAGCCTGTCCCGGCCGCGCAGCCGCAGGCGGGCTGCGCGGGCCTGTCCGATATCAGCCGCCAGTACACCAACTCCTCCGGGGTGCGCTGCGGCCCGCAGGATGAGGGACCGGTGACCTATGGCGGCCAGGGCGGGATCGGGCCGCAGTCTTCGGTCCGGCTCACGCCGAACACCCGGATTGTGCAGACCCACGTCTATCAGGACCGGCGCCTCAGCAACAGTTTCACGGTGCCGGACGGCTACCGTCCGGTCTGGACCGACGGACGGCTGAATCCTCAGCGCGCGGAGCGCACGGTCCGGCCCGCGGTTGTGACCAGCTTCTCCCAGGCCCCCGCAGGGTATCAGGTGGTGGAGCGGGACGACGGCCGGATGAACCCGATGCGCGGGGTGCGCACCCCGGAAGGCGATGCGCAGATGGCGCGGATCTGGACCGATGGTGTGCCGCGCGATCTGGTGCAGCTGCCGCTGGACCGCCCGGCGGTCAGGCTGCCGCGCAACGCGCGTGTGAGCCCGGCTGAGGCGCAGCCCAAGGGCCTGCGTCTGTCCACCCGTTCGGCGCCGGGTGCCGCCGGCCCTGATCAGCTGGCAACCGCCGCCCGTTACGTCCGGGCTGCGACCTATGCCGATCCGGCAGAGGCCAAGGCTGCCGCCCGCAGGCTGGCCTCCTCGGGCCTGACGGTGCGCCTTGGTACGGTCAGCCGCAACGGCCAGCCCTATAAGGTGGTGCTGGCAGGGCCCTACCGGGAGCACGCCCAGGCGGCGGCGGCCCTGAGCAAGGTGCAGCATGCCGGTTTCAGCGGCGCCCGGCTCAGCAAATAGTTTTGGAACCGGAAGGTGGCATGGCGGCCGGGCAATTGCCCGGCCGTTTGCTTTCGCCTAACCGCAGATCTGCCAATTGCCGGGGGGGCTGGCGGCTACTGCCTGCGGCAAGTGAAGACAACGGCCGTCAGCGGCATCCGCAGAGGCGGCGGTCCAAAGCGGGCCCGCAGGGCATCCAGGATGGCGCTGGCCACCTCATCGGGATCAACACCGCCGCGGGCGCGGATTTCCTCGCTGATAGGGTTGCCGTAGACCAGCGCCTCAGCAAATTCTTCCGGGTCGTCTATGGTCTTGTTCAGCGTGACCGTCTCGTGGCTGACCGCTGACCAGTCTCCGCCGTTCAGGTCGGCCTTTACCGCTTCAGGATCTCCATAGTGGAACGGAACCTTGTAGAATCCCGGAGGGTCATCGGGGAAAAACAGCGCCGCTTCGGCGTCTGCGATTTCGGCAAAGGGGTTCTGCGCCAGGGGCGCCCAGACGCTGAAAATATAGTGGCCGCCGGGTTTCAGAACCCGTGCGGCCTCCCGGAATGCAGCGGCCTTGTCGGGAAAGAACATCACACCGAATTGGCAAACGATCAGGTCAAAGCTGCCATCGGCGAAGGGCAATTCCATCGCGTCGGCCGCCCGAACCCTGACGTTGGAGGCGCCGGACAGCTTTGCCTTTGCCAGCTCCAGCATCGGTTCATTCAGATCTGTGACAGTCAGCTTGCACTCGGGCGGCAGCCTGCGCCGAAGCCGTAGCGAGACGATCCCGGTTCCGGCTGCCAGTTCGAGCACGTCTGCCGGCTTGCGGCTGCGGCAGCGCCCGGCAATCTCGTCCGCGTAGCCTGAGAAGATTACGGGCCCCAGGCCGCTGTCATATTTGCTTGGAATATCCCCCGTGAAACTGGCTGCTGTCTCTGGCATGGCTCATCCCCCCTGAACATGCATTCGCGCAGATGCAGCGGATCATAGCAGATCCTGCGTCCTCGCGCGAACGCGGAGCGTTCCGGGGGAGGCGCCGGGCGGCAGGATCAGCTGCAGATATTCTGCAGCTGCACCCAGTCGCGGTCGTTCAGGACCGGTTCCAGCACGCGCCCGGCCATGGGGTCGGCCTCGATCAGCCCCAGCACTGTCTCGCCGGTGATATCCAGCGCATAGGCATAGGGGGTGGAGGGCAGGGCGGCGCGCGCGAACTCCGCCAGCAGCGCTTCGTCGGGCAGCTGAGGCCGCGGGCTGGCCAGGGTTGCTTCGGCATAGGCATCCAGCGCGGCGCGGTCCAGCTCGCCCGTGGTCAGCAGCCTGAACGTGGCGCCAAAACCGCCTGCCTCCAGAAGCTCCAGCATCGGGTCGCTGGCGGCCGCGCGGGCGCGCTCCGCAAGGATGGCCCCGGCAGCGACTGCCGGATCCTCGAAATCCTCCACGAAGGAGCGGTTCAGCAGCACGATGCCGCCGGGCAGATGCAGGCTGCCGGGGATGCCGGAGCGCAGGACCGCCAGCTGCCGGACGCCGGTGCGCTGCGCCAGGCTTTTCAGGATCGGCGCAGCCTCAGGCGTGGCGCAGGCTGGGCCGGACACCCGCTCGATCCGCCCCAGCAGCGCCTGGCCGATGGCCTTGCGCTTGATGTCCGGAACCACGCTGACCGTGTGGCGGGTGATGGCGCCCGGCAGCCACAGCAGCAGCAGCGCCAGCAGCAGTGCCAGGGTGCCCAGCACACTGACGGCCCGCAGCCTGCCCGGCCGCGGGCGGGAGCGGCCGATGGCGTTCTGCACCCGCGCGATGGCCTCCAGCATGGCGGTTTCGTCCTCCGCCAGCTCCAGCGTCTCGCCGGGATCGCCATCGGGGTGGAACAGGGCCGGAAACTCGCCCGGATTGGCGCGCTCCACCGCTGCCAGCGACCAATGCGCCAGCGGCAAGTCGTTCATGCTGGCAATGGTCAGCGTGGCATCGCCCAGCGAGATGATCACATCCCGCCGCTGGGCCTCGGGATCTGCGCGCCACAGGCCCGCAGCCTCCAGCCGCTCGAATTCCTTCAATGCCGTCATGCAGCCTGCCCGGTCCCCATCCGTATCCTTGGCGCCAGAATAGTCACATAAAACAGGGGCGGCAATTTGCTTTGCCGCCCCGGATGCCGTTTCGCCGCAAAATCTTACAGAGACTTGGCGATTTTTCTCAGTTCGAACTTCTGGATCTTGCCGGTGGAGGTCTTGGGCAGCTCCTGGAACACCACTTTCTTGGGGGCCTTGAAGCCTGCCAGCGTTTCGCGGGTGAAGGCGATCAGCGCCGCCGCGTCCTCCTTGGCGCCCGGTTTCAGTTCGACAAAGGCGCAGGGAACCTCGCCCCATTGCTCGTCCGGCATTGCCGCGACGGCTGCCAGCAGCACATCCGGATGCGCCATCAGCACGCCTTCCACCTCGACAGAGGAGATGTTCTCGCCCCCCGAGATGATGATGTCCTTGGCCCGGTCGGCAATCTGGATGTAGCCGTCGGGGTGCTGCACGGCGAGGTCGCCGGAGTTGAAATAGCCGCCCTTGAACGCCTCGGCCGTGGCCTCCGGGTTCTTCAGGTAGCCCTTCATCACCACATTGCCGCGCAGTGCGATCTCACCCTGGCTCTGGCCGTCCATCGGCAGGATGCTGTGCTCGCTGTCGCGCACCACCACAGGCTCCAGCATCGGCATCGCGACGCCCTGGCGGGACTTCTTGGCGGCAATCCCGGCCTTGTCCAGGCCATCCCATTCCTCTGCCTTCCAGTAGCATTCGGTGACATGGCCGAAGGTTTCGGTCAGCCCGTAGACATGGGTGATGTTGAAGCCAAGGTTTTCGATCTTCGACAGCGTCGCCGGGGCAGGCGGGGCACCTGCGGTGAACACCTCGACGGTGTGGTCAAAGGGTTTGCGCTCTTCCTCCGGGGCATTGACCAGCATGTTCAGCACGATCGGTGCTCCGCCGAAATGGGTGACGCCCTCTTCATGGATGGCGTTGTAGATGTTCCGTGCGCTGATATCGCGGCAGCACACCACGGTGCCGCCGACCAGAGGCATCATCCAGGTGTGGTTCCAGCCGTTGCAGTGGAACAGCGGCACGATGGTCAGGTAGACCGGGTGCAGCACCATCCGCCAGGACACCACCGTGCCCATGGTCATCAGGTAGGCGCCGCGGTGGTGATAAACCACGCCCTTGGGCCGCCCGGTGGTGCCGGAGGTATAGTTCAGCGCCAGGCTTTCCCACTCATCCTCTGGCATGATCCACTGGAACGCCGGGTCGCCGCCGGCCAGCAGCGCCTCGTATTCCATGTGTTTGCCGGCGGCGGGCCAGCCGGCCTGATCATCCGCCACCTCGATGAGCACCGGGGCAGGGCCTTCCATCTCCTGAACTGCGGCCTCGGCCAGTTCCAGGAACTGCGTGTCGACCAGCACGGCTTTGGCCTCTCCGTGGCCGAAAATATAAGCCACCGTGCCGACATCCAGCCGGGTGTTGATGGTGTTCAGCACGGCGCCGCAGGCCGGCACGCCGAAATGCGCTTCTGCCTGCGCCGGAATGTTCGGCAGCAGGGTCGCCACCACGTCGCCCGGTTTCACCCCCAGCTTTGCGAGGCCCGACGCCAGCCGGGTGCAGCGCTCGCGGTATTCGGCATAGGTCTTGCGGTGCTTGCCGTAACTTACCGCCAGACGGTCCGGAAACACCTGCGCCGCCCGCTGCAGATGCGACAGCGGCGTCAGCGGCACATAATTTGCGGCGGTCTTCTCCAGACCGGTTTCATCCGCCATCCACCCCATCAGTTTCCTCCCTGAATCACTTTAGGTGTCGCTTAGAGAACAGATATTGCGGAAAGTTGCGGGCAATGGGAAGGGTATGAAACAAACAGCAACCCTCACGACCGCCACCGGCAGCCAGGCCGCCGCCGCACAGTCCATGCTGGCCGCAATGCTGATTATCGGCATTACAGACAACGCCGTGCCGCTGATGGCCGAGCATATCGGGCTTGGCCAGTTCTACCTGCTGCGCACATTTGTCGCGCTTCCGTTCCTGTGGCTGATGGCGCGGGCCGGGCTGGGCGGCCTGGCACCGCGCCGGTTCGGCCCGGTGCTGCTGCGGGCGGTTCTGGTGGCGGTGTCGATGGTGTTCTACTTCTCCGCGGTGGCGCTGATGCCGATTGCCCAGGCGCTGGCGGGGCTGTTCACCTCGCCGATCCTGATCGTGGTGATCTCGGTGCTGTTCCTGAAAATGCGGATCGGCTGGATCCGGATCGCGGCGGTGCTGTGCGGCTTTGCCGGGGTTCTGATGGTGCTGCAGCCGGATCCGGCCGCTTTCAACTGGCTTATCCTGGTGCCGGTGGCGGGCGGGCTGTTCTACGCGCTTGGCTCGCTGGCAACGGGGCTGTACTGCCAGGGCGAAAGCACGGTGGCGATGCTGTTCATCTATCTGCTGGTGCAGGGCCTGCTGGGGGCCATGCTGCTGCTTGGGCTGGAGCTTTGGCCGCAGGCAGTGCCCGCGGGCTCCGACGGCTTTGTCACCCGCGGCTGGGTCTGGCCGCTGTGGGAGATTTCCCACCTGATCCTGCTGCAGGGCTGCGCCGCGGTGGGCGGCGTGTTCCTGATCACCAAGGCCTACCAGCTGGGCGAGGCGTCTTATGTCGCCGTCTTCGAATACTCGGTGATGATCGTCGGGCCGGGGGTCGCCTGGGCCTATTGGGGGCAGGCGCTGAACATCTGGCAGATGCTGGGCATCCTCCTGATCATCGCGGCCGGCGCCACGATTGCGCTGCGGTCAAGGTGACAGCGAAGGGGCGCTGCCCTCTCGGCCCTTCCGGGCCAATTCACCCCGGAGTATTTGCGCAAAGGTGAATGATAGGGCTCCGGGGCCAGTCTCATTCGCCAGGTGTGCCTGCGCTGCCGCCCGGCGCTCCCGGGCATTTCCAACCGCGCATCAATGGCCTAGGGTCGTCTCATGATCCTGTCCCCGGGCCGCCGGTACGTCTTTATCCATATTCCCAAAACCGGCGGCACCGCGCTCGCGCTGGCGCTGGAGGCGCGCGCCATGGCGGATGACATGATGCTGGGTGACACGCCGAAGGCGCTGAAGCGCCGCCGCCGCCTGAAGGATGCCGAAACACGCGGGCGGCTGTGGAAGCACTCCACCCTGGCCGATATCGAAGGGCTGGTGCCAGAGGAGGTCCTGAAGAGCTTTTTTGCCTTCACCCTGGTGCGTAATCCCTGGGACCGGGCGGTCAGCTATTATCACTGGCTGCGGCAACAGAGCTTTGACCATCCGGCCATCCGGCTTTCGCAAGAGCTGGGCTTTTGTGCCTTCGTGCAGCATCCGGAGATCATCAGGGCCTTTCGCGGCAGCCCGTCACGGTCCTACATGCGCCATGCGGACGGGAGCGAGCAGTGCCGGCTCTATATCCGGCTGGAGCATTTTCAAACCGACGCGCAGCCCCTGTTCGATCACCTCGGCTTTTCCCTGCAGTTGCCGGTGGCCAACGAGAGCGGCCGGAAGCGGGACTGGCGGGGCTATTACGACGATGCCGCGGCTGAGGCCGTTGCCAGCGCCTGCGCGCAGGACATCGCGCAATTTGAATACTCTTTTAACGATTCTCTCCTATCCAGGTAACGTGAAGAGCGCTGAGCGTGCCTGTCCGGGGGCTTATCCGGCACCGGTCCGGCAGATTGGCGCGCAAACGTGAACAAAGCCCGGTTTTTGCCTTAGTTCCGGCCCATCAGCGGCGCGGACCAAAAGAAAAGATCGGATCGGCCGAAACGTGCTGCGCCTTGGCCTGAGGAAAGGAAAGCGGATGCTGGACTGGCTTCTGAAACGCACCAACTCCCCGGCTGGCGGGGTCATGAACAGCGGCTTTCCCCTGATCCCCGTGGGTCAGGGCGGTTTCCTGGCAGGCACCCATGTGGCCTCCAACCTGGGCTGGCGCCCGGTGGAGGCGCTGACGCCTGGCGACAAGGTGCTGACCTTTGATCACGGCATGCAGACCGTGGTGGAGCTGCAGCGCGAGGTCATGATCCCGGCGGAGGGCGATCTGGAACCCGCCCGCTGCCCGCTGTTTGTGCCGCGCGATGCGCTGATGAACCGGGTGCCGATGTGGCTGATGCCGGATCAGGGGGTACTCCTGGAAAGCGAACTGGTGGAAGACGCCCAGGGCGATCCCTTTGCCATCGTTCCGGCCTGCGCCCTGGAAGGCTACCGCGGTATTCGCCGGATGCATCCGGGCGCCCAGCTGGAACTGGTGATGCCGCGTTTTGCCGAGGATCAGGTCATCTATCTGGAGGCCGGGATGCTGGGGTATGCGGCGGCACCGGCGAACCTGATGTGCGGCCGGGTGTTCTCCGAGCAGGGCGCCTACCGCGTGCTGGACCCGGATGAGGCCCGCGGCCTGGTACTGTCGATGATGGCCGAGGAAGATTTCTGGCCTGCAGGTGCCGCCACTGGCGTGTCGCAGCCCGAGGCCCGTATGTAAGCTTCGGAAGCCAACTTCCTGATTTGAATGAAAAAAGGCCAGCGTATGTGCGCCGGCCTTTTCTCGTTTCATGCCTGTCTTCAGGCCGCTGCGGATGTCTCCGGAGCGAAGCGCCCGTAAAAGCTCTGGCCCTTTTCTGCCATCTCGCGCAGCAGCGCCGGGCAGGTGAAACGCTCGCCGAACTGCTCCGTCAGGCTGTCGCAGCGTTCCGCGGCATAAGGCGTGCCGAGGATGTCCAGCCAGCTGAGCGGGCCGCCGGACCAGGGCGCAAAGCCCCAGGCGAGGATCGCGCCCACGTCGCCCTCGCGGATGTCCATCAGCACGCCTTCCTCCAGCGCCCGCACCGCTTCCAGCACCTGCGCAAACATCAGCCGTTCCTGCACTTCGATCAGATCGGGCTGTTCGGCCGCCGGCGGGTACTTCTCCTGCAGGCCCTTCCAGTATCCGGCGCGCTTGCCCTTGTCGTCATACTCGAAGAAGCCGGCGTTGGACTTGCGCCCCAGACGGCCCTGTTCCTCCATCCAGAAGATCAGATCGTCCGCCGGGCTTTCCGGATAGGCATCGCCCATCGCCGCCTTGGTGGCGCGGGCAATCTTGGCGCCCAGATCAATCGAGGTCTCATCGGTCAGCTGCACCGGTCCCACCGGGAAGCCCAGCTGGCGTGCGGCGTTGTCGATCAGGACGGGAGAGACGCCCTCGGTGATCATCCGCATGCCTTCGTTGATGTAGGGAATGATGCAGCGGTTGGCGTAGAAGAAGCGCGCGTCGTTGACCACGATCGGTGTCTTGCGGATCTGGCGCACGTAATCCAGCGCCTTGGCCACCGCGCGGTCGCCGGTTGCCTTGCCCTTGATGATCTCCACCAGCAGCATCTTCTCAACCGGGGAGAAGAAGTGGATGCCGATGAACTGCTCCGGACGGCTGGAGGCCTTGGCCAGTTCGGTGATCGGCAGGGTGGAGGTGTTGGAGGCGAAGATGCAGTCCTCGGGGATGATCGCCTCGACCTTTCGGGTCATCTCGGCCTTGACGCCCGGGTCCTCGAACACCGCCTCGATGATCAGGTCGCAGCCCTTCAGCGCGTCCAGATCCGGGGTCGCGGTGATCTGTGCCAGCAGCGCCTCTTTCTTCTCCTTGGTCGCCTTGCCGCGCTTGATGCCCTTGTCCATATAGGCAGCGGAATAGGCCTTGCCCTTGTCGGCGGCCTCCTGATCGCGGTCGATCAGCACCACCTCCATGCCGGCCTGGGCCGAGACCAGCGCGATGCCCGCGCCCATCATGCCGGCACCCAGCACGCCGATTTTCTTCACCGACTGGTCCGGCACGTTCTTGGGCCGCACTGCGCCTTTTTCCAGCGCCTGCTTGTTCAGGAACAGGCTGCGGATCATGGCAGAGGAAGAGGGGTTCATCAGCACGTTGGTGAACCAGCGCGCCTCGATCTTCAGTGCAGTGTCGAAATCGACCAGCGCGCCCTCATAGATCGACGAGAGCAGCGCCTTGGCCGCCGGGAAGGCACCTTGGGTCTTTCCGTGCACCATGGCGGAGGCGCCGACAAAGGTCATGAAGCCCGCGGGGTGATAGGGCGCGCCGCCGGGCATCTTGTAGCCCTTGGCATCCCAAGGCTTCACCAGATCGGCGGGTTTGGCGTTCAGAACCCATTCCTTTGCCGCGGCCAGCGGATCCTCGGCCACGGCGTCGATCAGCTGTGCGCCCTTGGCCTTCTTGGGGTCCATCATCTTGCCTTCCAGCAGGACAGGGGCCGCCGCCATCGCGCCCACCATGCGGGAATACCGCGTGGTGCCGCCGCCGCCGGGGAAGATGCCAATCATGATTTCCGGCAGGCCGATTTTCGCCTTCGGGTTCGACGTCATCACCCGGTGGTGGCAGGCGAGCGCAATTTCCGTGCCGATGCCCGCGCAGGTGCCGTTGATGGCGCAGGCCACCGGCTTGCCGCCCTTCTTGGTCTTGGGGTCCATGCCCGCCAGCTCCAGCTTGCGCAGGATGCGGTGGCCGCCCATGGTGAAGTCGAACAAGCCCTGGGCCGGGTTGTCGCCGGACTCCTCGCGAATGGTGGCCAGCACGTTCAGGTCCATGCCACCGGCAAAGTCCTTCTTGCCGGAGGTGATGACGATGCCCTTGACGGCGTCATCTGCCAGCGCCCGGTCCACGTATTCCTCCACCAGGCCAAAGGCTTCGCGGGTGAGCACGTTCATGCTCTTGCCCTCGGCGTCCCAGGTGATGATTGCGACGCCGTCCGCGTCCACGTTGTATTTGAAATCGCTCATGTATCTTCTCCAGTCTGGTCAGCCGTCAGCGGGCTGCCGTCCTTACGGGTGAAGGTGAACTGCCCTTCGGCAAATTTCACCATCATGTCCAAATCGCTGTAATAGCCGGTCTCGGTCGGGGTGCGGGTGCCCACCACCAGAAAGGCGGCAGGCCGGTCCGAGCGGTTCACCAGATGGTGGCCGTTCTCGTCCCCCGCCGGGAAGGCGGCGCAGTCGCCGGGCATCATCTCGTGCGCGCCCTGATTGTCGATCAGGGTGCAGGTGCCCTCGGTCACCATCACGAACTCGTCCTGCTCCATGTGGTAGTGGCGCAGGGACGACATCGCGCCCGGTTCCAGCCGCACGAGGTTGACGCCGAACTGGCTGAGCCCGCCCGGATCGCCCAGCGGCTGCACGCTGCGCGCGCCCACCTCGGCGGCCAGCTTGCCGGGATAGCCCGAGCCGGTGCGCCATGGCAGTTGGGACAGGTCCAGCTTCGGCATCAGACCCGCTCGATGATGGTGGCTGCACCCATGCCGGATGCAATGCACAGGGTGGCGAGGCCGGTTTCCTTGTCCTGCCGCTCCAGCTCATCCAGCAGGGTGCCGATGATGATCGCACCGGTGGCGCCCAGCGGGTGGCCCATGGCGATGGAGCCGCCGTTGACGTTCACCAGCTCGGGGTCGACGTCAAACGCCTGCTGGAATCGCAGCACGACAGAGGCAAAGGCTTCGTTGACTTCGAACAGGTCGATGTCGCCGATCTGCATGCCGTTGTCGGCCAGGATCTTCTCGGTCACCGGCACCGGGCCGGTCAGCATGATGGTGGGATCGGTGCCGATCTTGGCGGTCGCCTTGATGCGCGCCCGCGGCTTCAGGCCGTGCTTTTCGCCGAACTCCTTGTTGCCGATCAGCAGCGCCGCAGCGCCGTCCACGATGCCAGAGGAGTTGCCCGCGTGGTGGATGTGGTTGATCCGCTCAAGGTGCGGGTATTTCAGCATCGCGACCTTATCAAAGCCCGGCATCTGCTCGCCCATCATCTGGAACGCAGGTGTCAGCGAGCCCAGCGCCTGCATATCCGTGCCTGGGCGCATGTACTCGTCATGGCTCAGGATCGGCAGGCCGTTTTGGTCACGAACGGTAATCACCGACTTCTCAAACCGCTTCTCTTCCCAGGCCTTGGCGGCGCGGCGCTGGCTCTCCATCGCCAGCGCATCCGCCTGGTCGCGGGTAAAGCCGTATTCGGTGGCGATGATATCGGCGGAGATGCCCTGCGGCACGAAATAGGTTTCCATTGCGAGGGAGGGATCTACGGCAATCGCAGCCCCGTCGCTGCCCATGGCCACCCGGCCCATCATCTCGACGCCGCCCGCGATATAGGCATCGCCCGCGCCGCCCTTCACCTGGTTTGCCGCCAGGTTCACGGCTTCCATGCCGGAGGCGCAGAAGCGGTTGATCGCCAGGCCCGGAATGCGCTCATCGAGGTCGGATGCCAGCACGGCAGAGCGCGCCAGGCAGCCGCCCTGTTCCATCACCTGGGTCACGTTGCCCCAGATCACGTCCTCGACGGCGTGTCCCTCCAGGTTGTTGCGCTCCTTGATTGCGTTCAGCGTCAGGGCGGACAGGCGGACCGAGGTCACCTCATGCAGGGAGCCGTCCTTGCGTCCTTTGCCGCGCGGGGTGCGCAGCGCGTCATAGATGTATGCGTCTGTCATCTTGCTCTCCTCAGGCCCGGTCCGACGGGTTGCCGGGCATCAAATCATAGGGGTGTTTCCAGCCGGGCTGTTCGCTGATGCGGGTGAGCCAGGCGTCGATATTGGGCCACTCGGCCCGGTCAAAGCCGAAGGGTTCCGGGTAGTAGAGGTAGCTGCAGCAGCTGATGTCGGCATTGGTGAGGCCATCGCCCACAATCCACTCGCGGCTCTCCAGATGGTGTTCCAGCGTGGCATAGGCGGCCTTCAGGCGGCCTTGCATGAAGTCGATCACCTCTTGCGAGCGGTGCTGTTCCGGCAGGAAGTTGATCAGAAACCGGGTCATGCCGGCCTGGCTGGACATCTTGTGATTGTCCCACAGCACCCAGCGCAGCACTTCGTATTTGTCCTCGGGGCGGCCGCCGAATTTGCCGGTCTTGTCGGTGATGTACTGCTGGATCGCGCCCGACTGGCTGAGCGTTACATCCCCGTCTGCCAGAACCGGCGCTTCGGCCATGGCAGAGAATTCCCGGAACTCCGGCGTGCGGGCAGCGCCGCCGAAGAAATCGACAAAGACCGGTTCCCAGTCCAGCCCGGCCAACTCCAGCGCCAGCGCGGCTTTGTAGGAGTTACCGCTTTCACCAAAGCAATGCAGTTTGAGTGTCATCTGTTGCTCCCTGTTTCGGATGGCGGAGCGGGGGTTTCACACCCCCGCGCCCCCGTGGAGTATTTTTCGGAAAGATGATGGGGCATTAACCCGCCTCATCGCTCGGTTTGTTACCTTGGGCTTGCGGTACAGGCTGGAGAGCCGATGGCCGTGAAAGGTGAAGACGTCCCTGCTTATTTGGCGAAGGCTTGGGGGCAGGGACACATCCCTTGCTTCATCTTTCCCCAAATACTCACCTTTCATCATCTGCCTCCCGCGGTGCCGCCACGGCCCCTGCGGTTACAGCGACCGCGCAATCAGCTCCTTCATGATTTCGTTGGTGCCGCCGTAGATCCGCTGCACCCGGGCATCGGCCCACATTTCCCCCACCGCATATTCCTGCATGTAGCCGTAGCCGCCGTGCAGCTGCAGGCATTCATCCAGCACTTCGCCCTGGGTGTCGGTGATCCAGTATTTCGCCATCGCAGCCTTTTCGACGGTCAGCTTGCCCTGCAGGTGTTCGGTGATGCATTCATCCAGGAAGGCGCGCGCGACCTTGGTCTTGGTCAGGCATTCGGCCAGTTTGAAACGGGTGTTCTGAAACTGCGTCAGCGGCCCGCCGAAGGCCTGGCGCTCCTTGCAATAGGCAACAGTGCGCTCCACCGCGCCTTCCATCGCGCCAACCGCGCCGCAAGCGATGATCAGCCGCTCCTGCGGCAGCTGCTGCATCATCTGGTAGAAGCCCTGGCCCTCGGCGCCGCCCAAGATGTTCTCCGGCGGGATCTCCACATCGCTGAAGAACAGCTCCGACGTGTCCGCCGCGTGGCAGCCGATCTTGTCGAGGTTACGGCCGCGGCTGAAGCCCTCGGCGCCATCGGTTTCCACCGCCACCAGCGAAACGCCCTTGGCGCCTTGGCTGGGGTCGGTCTTGGCGGCCACCAGGATCAGGTTGGCGTGCTGGCCATTGGTGATGAAGGTCTTCTGCCCCGACAGCCGGTAAGCGTTGCCATCCTTCACTGCTTTGGTCTTGATCGCCTGCACGTCGGATCCGGTGGAGGGCTCGGTCATCGCCAGCGCGCCGACCAGCTCGCCGGTCACCATCTTCGGCAGCCAGCGGGCTTTCTGCTCCTCGGTGCCATAGGCCAGGATGTAATGGCCGACGATGCCGGAATGGATGCCATGGCCCCAGCTGGCCAGGTTGGCGCGGCTGCCTTCCATCAGGATCACCGCCTCATGGCCGAAATCGCCGCCGGCGCCGCCGTATTCTTCGGGGATCGAGGGGAGGAGAAGCCCCAGCTCCCCGGCCTGGGTCCAGGTCTCCCGGTCCATCAGGCCCTGCTTGCGCCAGGTCTCGAACCTGGGGGCCCATTCATTGGTGATGAACTGGGCGGTCATCTCCCCAAGCATCTGATGCTCTTCCGTCATCCATGCGGAGTGCGTCTCGGTCATCTCTCTCCCTTTGCTGCGCTTTGCTAGCGCTTTCGCGCCTCCAGCTCGGCGTTGAACAGCCGCAGCCGGTGGCTCAGGTTCTCGTAGTCCGTCACGCTGTCGAAATTCTCGAACAGGAATGACAGCGCTTCTCCCTCGTCCAGCCCCGCCTCCTGGGCGAACTTCTTCAGCCTGCGGTAGCCGTCCTCCGTCATGGCGATCGGCAGGCGGCGGGTCAGGCGGAATCGTTTCGGCATAGTGTGGTCCTTCGTGTGTCAAGGCACCGGCCGGGGCTGAACCGGGCGCCCCATGACGGGACGCCCGCAGGCATCAGAAGGCGTCCGCGTCCAGCGCCATCACCGTGTCCGCACCGCTTTCGATGCGGGCCAGGTGCAGCTTGGTCGCGGGCAGCCGCCGTGCCATGTAGTACCGGCCGGTTGCGAGTTTCGTCTCATAGAACGCCGCGTCATCGGCCCCGGCGTCAAGCGCTTCCTGCGCCGCCTTGCCCATCTTGGCCCACATCAGGCCCAGGCAGACCTGGCCGAACAGATGCATGAAGTCATAAGACCCCGCCAGCGCATGGTTCGGGTTCTTCATGCCGCTTTGCATGAAGAACATGCCGGCGGCCTGCAGATCCTTGGAGGCTGCCTGCAGGGGCTTGATGAAGTCCTTGGTGAAAGCCGCTGAAATCTCTTTGTTTTCCTGGCAGAAGGTTTTCACTATGTCAAAGAAGGCGAGGACGTATTTACCGCCGTGCTGGCCCAGCTTGCGGCCCACCAGATCCAGCGCCTGCACGCCGTTGGCGCCCTCGTAGATCATCGCGATGCGGGCGTCGCGGGTGTATTGCGACATGCCCCATTCCTCGATGTAGCCGTGGCCGCCATAAACCTGCTGCGCCAGCACCGTCATGTCGTAGCCCTGATCGGTCAGGAACCCCTTGATCACCGGCGTCATCAGCGAGATCAGCCCGTCGGCGTCCTTGTCGCCGGCGCGGTGCGCCTGATCGATCAGGGTGGCGCCCCACAACAGGAAGGCGCGCGCGCCCTCGGCAAAGCTTTTCTGGTCCATCAGGGAGCGGCGGATGTCCGGGTGCACGATCAGCGGATCGGCAGGGCCGTCCGGGTTCTTGGCGCCGGTCACGTCGCGGCCCTGCAGCCGGTCCTTGGCGTATTCCACGGCGTTCTGATAGGCGGCCTCGGCCTGCGCCAGGCCCTGCATGCCGACGCCCAGCCGGGCCTCGTTCATCATGGTGAACATGGCGCGCATGCCCTTGTGCTCCTCGCCCAGCAGCCAGCCGGTCGCGCCGTCATAGTTCATCACGCAGGTGGAGTTGCCGTGGATGCCCATCTTCTCCTCGATCTTGCCGACCGAAACGCCGTTGCGCTCGCCCAGGCTGCCGTCCTCGTTCACCAGGAACTTCGGCACGATGAACAGGGAAACACCCTTGATGCCCTCGGGGCCGCCGGGGATCTTGGCCAGCACCAGGTGCACGATGTTTTCCGCCATGTCATGGTCGCCGGAGGAGATGAAGATCTTCTGCCCGGAGATGCGGAAGCTGCCGTCGCGCTGCGGCTCCGCCTTGGTGCGCATCAGGCCCAGGTCGGTGCCGCAATGCGGTTCGGTCAGGTTCATGGTGCCGGTCCACTGGCAGCTGATCATGTTGGGCAGATAGGTGGCCTTCTGCTCCTCCGTGCCATGCGCCAGGATCGCCGAGGCCGCGCCGTGGGTCAGGCCCTGGTACATGGTGAAGGCCTGGTTGGCGGCCGAGAAGAACTCGCCCACCGCGGTGCCCATCACATAGGGCATGTTCTGGCCGCCGAACTCTTCCGGCATGTCCAGCCCGGTCCAGCCGCCTTCCTTCATCTGCTCGAAGGCTTCCAGGAATCCTTTGGGGGTGTAGACCACGCCGTTCTCCAGGCGGCAGCCCTCCTGGTCGCCCACCGTGTTCAGCGGGTGCAGCACTTCGCTGGCGATCTTGCCTGCCTCTTCCAGCACGGCACCGGTGAAGTCCGGCTCCAGCTCGCTGTATCCGGGAATGTCCTGGCCGGAGACCTTCAGCACGTCGTGCAGAATGAACTGGGCGTCTTTGGCGGGGGCTCGATAGGAAGGCATTGCGGTCCTCTTCAGGGTCTTGGTGATCGTGGTCAATGCCGGGCAGGCCGGCGGGATAGGGCGGGGCGGCGGCCTATTCGGCCGCCTCCTGCTTGGCTTTCATCGAGGCGATCATCTTCTCGCCCCAGGCCAGCTGGTCCTTCAGGTCCTCGATTGCCTCGGTCAGCTCCTCGCGCTGGCGCTCCATATCGGCGAGCCGTTCACGCGCGACCTCATAGGTCTTGGTGAGCTGGGTCACCTGCTGGTCGCCGACATGGTACAGCTCCAGCAGCTGGCGGATTTCCTCCAGGCTGAACCCGAACCGCTTGCCGCGCAGGATCAGCTTCAGCCGGGCGCGGTCGCGTTTGGTGAACAGCCGCTTCTGGCCGTCGCGGATCGGGAACAGCAGTTCCTTGGCTTCGTAGAACCGCAGGGTGCGGGGCGTCACGTCAAAGGCCTCGCACATCTGTCGGATGGTCATTGTGTCTTCGGTCATCGTCGTCACTCTTACGGCTTGGTGCAGGGCCAAGCTGTGCGCAGTTCGGATTCCGATCAAGACTGACTTTACGTTTACGTAAGTTGTACGTTGCGTCACTTTCGGTGGCGTTACGAGTTCGCAAAACGAACAAAAAATGACGTAACGTTACTGGTCCGAGGGCGGCCCGCAGTCCGGTTCCGGCACCGGATCAGCCGCGGAAACAGGCGAATCCGGCCTGCGGATTCCGCCAATGAAAAACCCCGCCACAAGGGCGGGGTCGCATTTCCGTTAAGATGTGTTGGGCCTATTTCAGCAGCGCCCGGGTGCTTTCGCGCAGTTCGCTCAGTTCCTCAATGGCCTCATTGATCTGCTCACGCTGCTTTTCCAGCTCCACCAGCTGGCGGTCGGCCATTTCCATGAAGGCGTGGTTCTGGGCGTCATTGCCCTCTTTTTCATAGATCAAGAGCCACTGGCGGATCTCTTCCAGCTGGAAGCCGAACTTGCGCCCGCGCAGGATCAGTTTCATCCGGGCGCGCTCCCGCGCTCCGTAGAACCGCGACCGGCCTTCGCGGTCCGGCTGCAGCAATTCAATGTATTCATAGTAGCGCAGCGTCCGCGGCGTAACGTCGAACTCGGCGCACATTTCCTTGAATGACAATCTGTTGTCGGCCATCCGTCGTCTCCCTTGCCGGGAACCTATGCACTTGCAGCGAACAGTGCAACCTCCGTGGCGGCACACTTGCGCTTTCACTTGGCGGCGGCCAAAGATGGGGCAGAGATTTCAAAGGACAGCCCCATGGCCGACAAGACCGAGCTCGCGCGCCAGTTCATCGAAGCGATCCCCCATGCCAAGCAACTGGGCATGAAGCTGACGGAGATCGGCGACGGCACCGCCGAAATCCGCATGGGTTACGACAAGAAGCTGATCGGCGACCCGGCCACCGGCGTCATTCACGGCGGCGCGGTGTCGGCGCTGATGGACACCTGCTGCGGCGCAGCGGTGATGAGCCACCCCTCCGCCCCCGGCGGCACTGCCACCATCGACCTGCGCATCGACTACATGCGCCCCGCAACCCCGGGGCAGGCGATCACCACCCGCGCCACCTGCCATCAGATCACCCGCACCGTTGCCTTTGTTCGCGCCGTGGCCGTGGATGAGGATGAGCACCGGCCCGTCGCCACCGCCTCCGGCGCCTTTACCGTGGAGAAGAAGTTTTGAGCCGCCCCCGTCCAGAACCGATCCAGGTGGTCAAGCAGCGCCGCGATGCAGCCCTGTCGGCGCTGGTCGACTCGGTGCCGTACATCCGCTTCCTGAACGTGACCTTCGAGCGCCGCGGAGATGAGCTGACGGCGCAGCTGAATTTCGACGACAAGCTGATCGGCAATCCGTTTCTTCCTGCCATCCACGGCGGGGTGACTGCAGCATTCCTGGAAATCACTGCGATGATCACGCTCAATTGGTCGCACCTGTGGCAACGCATTGAATCCGGTGATCTGGATCCGGCGGAAATGGCCAAAGGCAACCTGCCGCGCCAGCCCAAGACCATCGACTTCACCGTCGATTACCTGCGTTCCGGCCTGCCGCGTGATGCCTATGCCCGCGCCCGGGTGAACCGCTCCGGCCGCCGCTACGCCTCGGTGCATGTCGAGGCCTGGCAGGATCACAAGGACAAGCTGTTTGCCCAGGCCACCGGCCATTTCCTGATGCCGCAGGACCAGAACGGCGAAGGCTGAACGGATGACCAGTGCGGACACGGAGATCACCCACAAACGGGTGCTCAGGATCGCTTTGCCGATTGTGCTGTCGAACGCCACGGTGCCGATCCTGGGCGCCGTGGACACCGGCGTGGTCGGCCAGATGGGCGAGGCGGCGCCGATCGGCGCGGTGGGCATCGGCGCGGTGATTCTGGCGACGATCTACTGGATCTTCGGCTTCCTGCGGATGGGCACCACCGGGCTGGCGGCACAGGCCCGCGGGGCGGGGGATTGGGCTGAAACCGGTGCCCTGCTGATGCGCGGGCTGCTGCTGGCCTTTGCCGCCGGCGCCGTGTTCATCATTGCGCAGAGCGCGGTGTTCTGGGGTGCCTTCGCGCTGGCGCCGGCCAGTGCCGAGGTTGAAAGCCTGGCCCGCGATTACCTGGAAATCCGCATCTGGGGCGCGCCGGCCACCATCGCGCTGTATGCGGTCACCGGCTGGCTGATCGCGGTGGAGCGCACCCGCGGCGTGTTCCTGCTGCAGGTCTGGATGAACGGGCTGAACATCGTGCTGGACCTGTGGTTCGTGCTGGGCCTCGGCTGGGGCGTGGAGGGCGTTGCCATCGCCACGCTGATTGCCGAATGGACCGGTCTGGCATTGGGGCTCTACCTCTGCCGGGATGCCTTTGCCGGCGATCAATGGCGCGACTGGGCGCGGGTGTTCGACCCTGCGCGGCTGAAACGGATGATGCAGGTCAACGGCGACATCATGGTGCGCTCTGTGCTGCTCACCGGGTCCTTCACCACCTTCCTGTTCATCGGGTCCGGCATCGGCGATGTGAACCTCGCCGCCAATCAGATCCTCTTGCAGTTTGTCGAGATCACAGCCTTTGCGCTGGACGGTTTCGCCTTCTCCGCCGAGGCGCTGGTGGGCGGTGCTGTCGGCGCCAAGGCCCGGCAGCGCGTGCGCCGCGCCTCCATCATCTCGTCGCAATGGGGTGTCGGCGGGGCGGTTCTGCTCGGCATTGCCTTTGCCGCGGGTGGCCCCTGGCTGATTGACCTGATGTCCACCTCGCCTGAGGTGCGCGAAGCGGGCCGGGTGTTCCTGATCTGGGCGGCGGTGCTGCCGGTCCTGAGTGTCGCCAGCTACATGTTCGACGGCATCTACATTGGCGCCACCTGGACCCGCGATATGCGGTGGGCGATGCTGCAGTCGGTGGCCATCTATGTGGCCGCACTGCTGGTGCTGGTGCCGGCCTTTGGAAATCACGGGCTGTGGGGGGCGCTGATTGTCCTCAACATCGCCCGCGGCGTGACGCTGGGCCTGCGCTACCCGCGGCTGGAGGCGCAGGTGGGCGCATAGCAGGGGGCAGGCGGGCTGCGACGTCCGCCCGGCGTCTTACAGCAGTGTTTCGAGAGCCTCGGTCGGACGGCCGATCACCGCCTTGCCGTCCTTGATCGCAATCGGGCGCTCGATCAAGATCGGATGCGTGGCCATTGCCGCCAGCAGCTCTTCCTCGGCGCTGTCCTTCGCAAGGCCCAGCTCCTTGAAGACCTTTTCCCCGGTCCGCATCATCGCAACCGCGGAAACGCCAAGCGCCGCCTGAACGGTCTTGATCTCCTCGAGCGAGGGCGCGTCCTGCAGGTACAGCCGCTGCTGAACCTCCGCGCCGCGCTCTTCCAGCAAGGCGAGGCCTGCGCGGGATTTCGAGCAGCGCGGGTTATGCCAATAGGTGATCACAGCCAATCCTTCCGTTTGCTTCCAACCGCTTGCGCGGCGTTGTCAAAGCCGTCGCGTGCCAGCAGCGCGTCCAGCCCGCGGGCAATGTCGCCCGCCAGCGACAGACCGCCATAGACCATCGCGGTGTAAAATTGCACGGCGCTGGCACCGGCGCAGATTTTGGCATAGGCCTGCTCTGCCGTGCTGATGCCGCCGACGCCGACCAGCGGCACCTTGCCGTCCAGCAGCTCCGACAACTGCGCCAGCACCCGGGTGGATTTCTCGAACAGCGGCGCGCCGGACAAGCCCCCGGCCTCGCCTTTGTGGGCACTGCGCAAGCCGTCGCGGGACAGGGTGGTGTTGGTGGCAATCACCGCGTCGATGCCGGTCTCCAGCGCCACTGCAGCAATGTCCTCGATCCCTGCACGGTCCAGATCCGGGGCAATTTTCAGGAACACCGGCACCCGGCGGCTGAGGCCGTCGCGGGTTTCGATCACGCCCGCCAGCAGCGCCGACAGCGCCGCCTTGCCCTGCAGGTCGCGCAGCTTCTCGGTGTTGGGGGAGGAGACGTTGACGGTGGCAAAATCCAGATGCGCGCCGCAATGGGCCAGCACCTTGGCGAAATCCGCGGCTCGGTCTTCGCTGTCCTTGTTGGCGCCGAGGTTCAGCCCGATCACCGCGTCGCGCGGCCGCTGGGAGAGGCGCATGCCAATCGCCTCCATGCCCTCGTTGTTGAAGCCGAAGCGGTTGATCGCTGCCTTGTCCTCGGTCAGGCGGAACAGGCGCGGCTTGGGATTGCCGGGCTGCGCGCGGGGCGTAGCTGCGCCCACCTCAATGAAGCCGAAGCCGGACTTCGCCAGCGGCGCCAGCGCCTCGGCGTTCTTGTCATAGCCCGCGGCCAGACCAACCGGGTTCGCCAGATCAATACCTGCCAGCGTGGTCTTCAGCCGCGCCGAAGTCACCGGGCCGGGGGCAGGGGCCAGCCCCATGGTCAGCGCCTTGACCGACAGCCCATGCGCCGCCTCCGGGTCGATCCGGTGCATGGCGGCAAGGGCAAGCTTCTCTGTCAGCTTCATGCCATTTCCTCCGGGAACTGATGGGAGCCCTTCACCAGCGGCAGCGGCTTGGCCCAGACCACGTCGCTCATGCGGATGTTACGGTAGAGATGCGGGAACTCTGCGCCGCCGCGGGAAACTTCCCACTTCAGGTCATCGCCCATCGCATCGGCATCGCAGGCCAGCAGGGTCAGCCCATCAGCGCCGGCAAAATGCTTGGCAGCGGTCTCGGCGGCTTGGCTCGCGGTGGAGAAATGGACATAGCCGTCCGCCACATCAATTGGTGCGCCCGGGGTCTCGCCCGCGGCCTGCAGTGCGGCCCATTCGTCCGCCCGGAAAATCTTGTAAATCAGCATGACGGCCTGATGCCCTGCACCGCCAAAGGAATCAAGGGGGATTGGCGGGGGCGGAGCGCGCAAAGCTGACGCAAGGGGAGGCGCCGGCCCGGCTTTTCCCCTTTGACCGGCGCGGGGTTTGGGCGCAGGCTTGCCCGAAACGGAACACGGGAGCGCTCCTCATGATTGCACGGTTTCTTTCGTCGGTTGCAGCCCTGGCCCTGACCGCCGGAGCAGCGGCGGCTGAGTACAGGCTGACGATCCTGCACACCAACGATTTCCATTCGCGGTTTGAGCCGATCAGCAAATACGACAGCACCTGCGACGCCGAGGATCAGGCCGAGGGCAAGTGTTTCGGCGGCACCGCGCGGCTGGTAACGGCGATTGCAGCCGCGCGGGCGCGGGCGGCGAATTCGATCCTGGTGGATGGCGGCGATCAGTTTCAGGGTTCGCTGTTCTATACCTATTACAAGGGCAAGGCCGCGGCGGAATTCATGAACCAGCTGGGCTATGACGGGATGACCGTCGGCAACCACGAGTTTGACGACGGGCCCGAGGTTCTGCGCGGGTTCATGGATGCGGCGGGCTTTCCGGTGCTGATGTCGAATGCGGATGTGTCACAGGAGCCGTCGCTGGCGGATGTGCTGAAGAAATCCACGGTGATCGAGCGCGGCGGCGAAAAGATCGGCCTCATCGGCCTGACGCCGGAGGATACGCATGAGCTGGCAAGCCCAGGCAAACACGTGCATTTCTCCGATCCTGTTGCGGCGGTGCAGGCGGAGGTCGACAGGCTGACCGCGGAAGGCGTCAACAAGATCGTGGTGCTCAGCCACTCAGGCTATGGCGTTGACCAGCGGGTGGCGGCGGAGACCTCCGGTGTGGACGTGATCGTCGGCGGCCACAGCAACACCTACCTGTCCAACACCTCGGACAAGGCCGCGGGGCCGTATCCGACCGTGGTGAACGGGGTGCAGATCGTGCAGGCCTATGCCTATGGCAAGTTCCTGGGCGAGCTGAACGTGACCTTTGATGATGCGGGCAATGTAATCCTTGCGGAAGGCGAGCCGCTGATCATGGATGCGGCCGTCAGCGAGGACGCGGCGACGCTGGACCGGATCGCGGAGCTGGCCCAGCCGCTGGATGAGATCCGCAACAAGGTGGTGGCGGAGGCCGCGGAACCCGTTGAGGGAAGCCGCGATGTGTGCCGGGTGCAGGAGTGTCCGATGGGCAACCTGGTGGCCGATGCGATGCTGGACCGGGTCAAGGACCAGGGCGTGACCATTGCCATTGCCAACTCCGGCGGCATCCGCGCCAGCCTGGATGCGGGGGAGGTCACCATGGGCGAGGTGCTGACCATTCTGCCGTTCCAGAACACGCTGTCGACCTTCCAGATTGACGGCAAGACGCTGGTCGCGGCGCTGGAGAACGGGGTGAGCCAGGTGGAGGACGTCAAGGGCCGCTTTCCGCAGGTGGCAGGGCTGAAATTCAGCTGGGACAGCTCTGCCGCGCCGAACGCGGGCCGCGTCACCGAGGTGCTGGTGGCAGAGGGCGACGGCTTTGTGCCTATTGATCCGGCCAGGACATATGTGGTGGTCACCAACGATTATGTGCGCAAAGGCGGCGACGGCTATGCGATGTTCGAAGGGAACGACAAGAACGCCTATGACTTTGGCCCGGACCTGGCGGATGTACTGGCGGAGTATCTGGCGGCGCAGGGGCCTTATACGCCCTATACCGACGGGCGGATTGCGCAGGTGAAATAGGCAGCGTCACATGGGTCCGGACCGGACCCAATGTTTCGCGCGCGAAACATTCGGGCAGGAGGGCTGCCGCATTATTTTTGGAATTTGATAACCTTGGCCGGCGCTTCGTTAACGGGCTGGCGGGGGGCTGAACAGCGTGGCAGAATGCAGCCATGGACCACCCGCTGATCGACCTCATCAATGCCCGGATCGAAGCCGCCGAAAAGGACGGCGCCTTTGACAACTTGCAAGGCGCTGGCAAGCCGCTGCCGAAATGCGAGGATCCGGAGAATGAACTGGTCAACCGGCTGGTGCGCGAAAGCGGCGGGGTTCCGGAGTTCGTCAGCCTTTCGCGCGAGCTTCAGCGCCTGCGGGCGGAGCTGCGCGAGGCCGGCGACCGCAGCCGCCGGCAGGAGATCCTGAAGGAAATGTCGATGATGGATGCGCGGATCGAAATCGCGCGCAAGGCCTACACCAGGTAACGTCCGTTAACCTTTGATTTCAGGCCAGATTTCCGGGTTCAGCCCGTCAATGAAGGGCGCCAGGACATCGGCGTACTTCTCCCATTTGCCAATCGAACGCGTGTGCGCCGTCTGCCTGACTTGCGTGTTCGACAGCGTCAGCACCTGGCCTTCGTGGCGCTCGGGGTGGGCCATGTCCTCGACCCAAGTAAGCCCGCAGAAGTCCGCCAGCTTGCGGCTTTCACCCTCGATGTCGGCAACGAAGGTTTCGTAGCGCAGGTCATAGATCCGGCCCGGCATCACCTGCCGCCAGTGCTGCATCAGCCGCCCGTAGAGGTTGAAGCGGTGCGCCATCGCCTTGAGGTCGTAGGCGTAGGTTAGCGAGCTGCCGGAGAAATAGCCGCGCCAGATCGACAGCGCCACATCGCGCGGATCGCGGCAAAGATGAACAAACTGTGCATCCGGGTAGGCGGTGCCAAGGTGGCCCAGGAGGCGGTAGTTGTCGGGCATCTTGTCGACATAGGCGCGGGTGCCCTTGGGCATTTCGGGCAGGCGGCTGATGTCGTCTGCCGTGAAATCGCGGGCGGCTTCGGGGGTGAAGTCCTGATCCTTGTCCAGACAGGGATGCAGCAGGAAGGCCGGCACGCCGCGCTCGCCCAGCGGGAACACATCGGGGTGCAGGCCGATCACGGTTTCGGTGAGGGTGGTGCCGGAGCGCGGCATCCCCACCACATAGATCGGGCGCGGGCCTTCCGGCGCGGTTTCCGCCGGGGTGATGACATCCGGGAAGGCGGCCATGATGCGGCTGAACTGGCGCTCGCTTCCCTCGTAGTCATAGGGGGTCTGCGCCGCCATGCAGGCGTTGGCCTCGTCATTGTGGGCGGCGAAAGCCTCCTTGTCGCCGGCCTGATCGGCGATCCGGGCCAGGGCAAAACTAACATTGGCGCGGTCAAGTGAACGCGGGGCTGCGGCTTTCAGCGCCTTCTGCGCGACGGGCAGCAATTCCGCGTTCTGGTCGCGGCTGCTGATGCGGGCCAGCATCTCCAGCACCTGGGTGTCCTTGGGGTCCAGTTCCATCAGCGCCAGGCATTGCCCGCGGGCAGCGGCGGAGTCGCCGTTGGAGATCAGCTGGCTGGCCAGGCGGCGGCGCGCCTCCACGTTCTGCGGGGCCACGGCGACGGCCTTCCGGGCGGTCTCGGTGGCTTCGTCCTGACGCATCAGCCGGGCCAGCAGCAGGCTGGCGTTCTGCAGCGCGTCGGCGTCGTTCGGGTTCACCTTGACCGCGGCCTGATAGTCGGCCAGCGCCGCCTTTTCGTCGCCCAGCGTGTTCCAGGCCGTGGCGCGCAGCCGCAGCATCCGCGGCTGGCGCGGATCGCGGGCCAGCGCTGCGGTGGCGGTTACGATTGCGGCTTCGGGCGCGTTCATCACCAGATGCGCCTGCGCCTGCAGATACAGCGCCGCCTGATCGCCGGGCTGGTCCTTCAGCACCCGCTCCAGCAGCTTCATCGCCGGTTCGCCCTGCTGCAGGAACAGCAGCGTCTGCGCCAGGTTCTTGCGGGCGTCGTGAAAGCCGGGGGCCAGCGCCAGTGCCTTCTTGAAATACGGAATGGCATCGCGGTGCTTGCCCAGGCCCGACAGCGAAATGCCGGCGATATTGGGAAAATCCGGGTGGCTCTTGTGCCGCTTCATGCCGCCCTTGGACTGTTTCAGCGCCTGTTTGAACTTGCCCTGGTTGAGAAAGCCCAAGGCGGACTGGAGATCATTCTGAAGAGTCATGAGGCCTATCTATCATCCTGTCAGGGCGGCTGAAAATCCTCGGCCAAGGCAGGCTTTGCATCTGCGCCCCGGCCCGGGTTAGAAATCAGCATGTGCGGACGATTTGCCATAACCCTGCCCACGGATGCAATGGCGCAGCTGTTTGCGGCGCAGCCTGCAAACGATCTGCCCAAGGTGCCGAACTTCAACGTCTGCCCGACCAACCCGGTGCATGTGGTGCACGCGGGCGATGCCGGGCGGCAGCTGGCGGCCATGCGCTGGGGCTTCCTGCCGCATTGGTACAAGAGCGAGAGCGCCGGGCCGCTGCTGATCAACGCCCGGGCAGAGACGATTGCGGAGAAGCCTGCCTTTGCCAAATCCTGCCGCGAGCGGCGCTGCCTGATCCCGGCCAGCGGGTTTTATGAATGGACCAAATCGGCGGACGGCGCCCGGCTGCCCTGGTACATCCGCCGCAGCGACGGCGCCCCCATTGCCTTTGCCGCTGTCTGGCGGAGCTGGGGGGCGGATGATCCCGTCAAGACCTGCGCCATTGTCACCACTGCCGCCAACGAGGAGCTGTCGGCCATCCATCACCGGATGCCGCTGATCCTGGAGCCGGAGGACTGGGGCAAATGGCTGGGCGAGGAGGGCCTTGGCGCCGCCAGGCTGATGCGGCCGGGGGCAGAGGGCCTGCTGGAGTTCCACCGTGTCGATCCGGCGGTGAACTCCAACCGCGCCGGGGGGGCGGAGCTGATTGAGCCCTTCGGCGAGGAGGATATCCCGCGCGGGCGGCTGATCTGAGGCTATTCGGCAGCGTGGCGTCCGGGCAGGTCGCGCTGCGGCGCGCGGCTGAGGTCGTTGCCGGCCAGGGTCGCCTTTTGCAGCAGGGCCACGAAAGTTTCCTGCTCCGCTTCCGTAAGGCCGGTCAGAATGCCGGGCTGCGACGCGCGGACGATGGGCAGGATCCGGTCCAGAAGCGCGGCGCCGCCGCGGGTCAGGCTGACCTCGCGGGCGCGGCGGTCGGCCTGGGACACGCGGCGTTCCACCAGGCCCTTGTCCACCAGCCGGTCCACCACCTTGCCCAATGTGGCGCGGTCATAGGCGATGAGCCCCGCAACCGAGGCCTGGTCGATGCCGGGGTGGCGGTGGATGGCGGCCATGGCGGCAAACTGCACCGGCGTCAGGTCGACGCCCTCTGCCGCCATGTGGTCCATGAACTGGGCAACGGAGATCTGGTGCAGCCGCCGGATCAGGTGGCCGGGCAGGGTGTGGATGTCCAAAGGGTCGCTGGTCATGGCCGTCTGGTCCTTGGCGGTCTGGTGCGGCGGGGCATTCAGTGCCGCGCCGGTCTGTTTGCAGTGACTGCCATACCGCCCCGTGCGCATTTCGCGCAAGACTTATCGCAGCAGCTGCGGCAATTGCGGCTTTTCCTGGCGCAAGGAGCGGGGTAGAGCATGGTTCATGGCGCTGAAATTCACCTCCCTGCAAGAGTTCTATGCCCACGGTTTCGATACTGTGATCGACGTGCGCAGCCCGGCGGAATATGCCGAGGACCACGTGCCCGGTGCAATCAGCCTGCCGGTGCTGAACAATGAGGAGCGCGCCGAGGTCGGCACCATCTACGTGCAGGACAGCCCGTTCAGGGCGCGCAAGCTGGGCGCGGCACTGGTGTTCCGCAATGCTGCCAACCACATCGAACAAAGCCTGAGCCACCACGAAGGCAGCTGGAAGCCGCTGGTCTACTGCTGGCGCGGCGGTCAGCGGTCGGGGTCCTTCACATGGATGCTGCAACAGATCGGCTGGCGCGCCGAGGTGGTGGAGGGCGGCTATCAGACCTACCGCCGCCTGGTGAACGCGGCGCTGTACCAGAGCGCACTGCCGCACCGGCTGGTGGCGCTGGACGGCTATACCGGCTCGGCCAAGACCGAGGTGCTGAAGCGCGCAGGTAGCCTGGGGGTGCAGGTGCTCGATCTGGAGGGGCTGGCCAATCACCGCGGCTCGCTTCTGGGGGAAATGCCGTCGCCGCAGCCTTCGCAGAAGGGCTTTGAGTCCGCGCTGGCCGGCGCCTTGATGCGGCTGGATCCGGCCCGTCCGGTGCTGGTGGAGGCAGAGTCGAGCAAGATCGGCCAGCGTTTCATCCCGCCGGCTGTGTGGGACGCGATGAAACAGGCCCCCCGGATCGAATTGCAGGTGCCGGCGGCGGCCCGCTGCCGCTATCTGGTGGCGGCTTATGACGATATCCTGTCGGATGCGGACCGGCTGCGCGAGAAACTGGGGCCGCTGCGCGCGCACCGCTCCGGCGCGGTGGTGGATGGCTGGTTTGCCAGCATCGAGGCAGGGGACAAGGCCGGTCTGACCGAAGCGCTGATGGCGCAGCACTACGACCCTGCTTACCGCAAGTCCCGCGCGGCGATCGGGGCGGTGGTCGCCGCCACCGTCGACGCGGAGGCACTGGATGAGGCGGGGCTGGATGCCGCCGCGGCGCGGGTGGCGGAGGTCATGTCCGGTCTCTGACGGAGCCGCTCCCGCCCGGTGCCGGTGCATCTGCGATGCCCCGCTCCCGTTGGGCGCAGCGCTGCGCTGGCGCGCAGCGGGTCAAGCACTGAGGCTGATCGCCCCGGAACCTTCCGTGACTTTGCCGACAAGGGCCGCCGGATACCCGGCCGCGCGCAGCTGCTTGAGCAACTCGCCGGCCTGGTCAGCGGCGACTGCTGCCAAGAGGCCGCCGGCGGTTTGCGGGTCGAACAGCAGGTCCTGCCAGCCGGAGGTTTTCAGCTCCGGCAGCGCAGCCTGGTTGGCGGCAAACAGGGACGAGCGGATGCCGCGGTCTGCCAGCTCGGCAGCGCCTTGCATCAGGGGGATCCGGCCGGTGAACAGTTCCGCGCCTGCACCGGAGGCTTCGCAGATGCCGAGAAGATGGCCCAGCAGGCCGAAGCCTGTCACGTCGGTCATCGCGCGGGCGTCCTGCAGGATGCGGGCGGCAGCACCTTGAGGCTGGCACATTTGCTCTAGCGCCGCCGCGACCCATTCGCCTTTGGCTTCGCCGGCCATCTCGGCGGCCATCAGCACGCCGGAGCCGAGAGGCTTGGTCAGGAGCAGCGCATCGCCCGGCTTGGCGCCGGTGAGGGTGATCGCCGGGCGGGGGCAGAGGCCGGTGACCGTGAACCCTATGGTCAGCTCATCCCCCAGGGAGGTGTGGCCGCCGATGATGGCGGCGCCGGCCTGTTGCAGGACCTCCGAGGCGGCTCCCATGATCTCCTGCAGGGTGCGGGCCTGGAGCGCGGGCGACATGCGCGGCAGGATCAGGTTGGCGGTGGCCGCCTGCGGCTCTGCCCCCATTGCCCAGATGTCGCCGAGCGCATGGACGGCGGCGATGCGGGTCATCATCACAGGGTCGTTTGTGAAGCTGCGCAGATGGTCGGTGCTGATCACCTGTCTGACGCCGCCGGTGGTCAGCAGCGCCGCGTCATCGCCGGGCAGCGGGGTGATATCGCCGCGATTGCCTGTGCTGAGGCCCGCAAGCGTGCCGAGCAGCGCGTCGCGGCCCACCTTCGCACCGCAGCCGCCGCACATGGGCTTGTCCCCCAGTGCCGCTTCCATATCCAGCGTGTGTTCGGCAGGCAGCGGCGCGGCTTCCATCGCTGGCAGGTCGCGGAATTTTTCCATGAAGGCCTGGTCGATGCGGTCCTTCCAGGTCCACATCAGCGGGCCTGCGAGGGCGGTGCCGAAACGCTCGCCAAGCGCTTCCCTGGAGCCCATGGAGATCAGCTTCAGGTAGTCCTTCTGCGGGCGGTACCTGCGCATCGGATCGCCGGTCATCAAGGCGCGCAGGTTGTGATAGAGCACCGGGGCCTGGCGGACGGCATAGACGCCGGCCTTGGGGCGCGGGGCGAAATCCATATGGGCGCAGTCGCCGGCGGCAAAAACCTCGGCGGCGGAGCTTTGCAGGGTTTTGCCGACCCGGATGAAACCGTCGTGCAGCGCCAGGCCGCTGTCCGCAAGCCAGCCGTAGGGGCGGGCGCCGGCGGCGCCGGTGGTGAACTCCGAGAGGATCTCGCGTCCGTCCTCCAGCACGATGCAGCTGTCTTCGATGCTGGCGATCCGGGTGTTTTCCTCCAGCCGCACGCCGTGGCCGGTCAGGGCGCGCCGAAGCGTCCTGCGGGCCGTTTCGCCAATTGCGCGCAGGGCTTCTTCGCTGTCGATCAGCGTGGCCTGCGCCAGGCGCCCGCGCGATTTGAGCGCATGAGCCATCGCCAGAATCAGCTCCGCCCCGGCAACGCCGCCGCCGATCACGGCAACATGGGCGGGGCCATCGCCTTCGCGGAAGGCAGCCCATCGGGCGGCAAAGCGCCCCAAAGGCTTCGCCGGGATGCCGTGGGCGGCAAAGCCCGGCAGGTCCGGCATGGCGGAGGTGATGCCGATGTCGATCGAGGCAACGTCGTAGGCAATCGGCGGGCGGCCGGGCACATGCACCAGCCGGGCTGCGGTGTCGATGTGCTCAGCGGCGCCGAGGACCAGCCGGGCGCCGGCAAAACGGGCGAGGCGGACAAGGTCGATGTCCAGCTCGTCCCGAGTGTAATGGCCTGCGGCGAAGCCGGGAAGCATGCCGGAATAAGGGGCGGCGGGGCCGGGGTTGATCACCGTCAGCCGGGCGCCGGGGAGGGGTTTCATCCCCCATTTGCGCAGCACCAGCGCGTGGGTGTGGCCGCCCCCCACCAGCACAAGGTCGCGTGTCAGCGGCAAGCGGGAGGTGTCCATCACTGTTTCGGCCTTCCTGTCTGTGCCGCGCTTACTCGTCGGCGGGCGGGGTCGGGGCTGCTTGCCGGCGTTGCTCGTCCTCGGGCGTGTCGTGCGTTGCCCAGTGGTCGTCCCCGCCGGCTTCTGGCATGGTGTCGCGGGTTTCCTGCCGGTGGATGTGCACCTTGGCAATGAAATTTGCCGTGATGGGCGCGGTGAGGAACAGGAACAGGGTGATCATCAGCTCGTGAAACGAGAAGTATTTCTCGAACGCTGCCGCATGCAGCATGGAGGCCAGCAGCACGCCGCCGACGCCCAGGGTTGTGGCCTTGGTCGGCGCGTGCAGCCGTGACATCGGATCGTTGAGCTTGATCAGACCAAAGGAGCCGACGATGCCGAATACGCCGCCAATCACCAGCAGAGCGGCAACAAGGAATTCCAGCAGGGTTACCATCTGTTTTCCCCTTACTCGATGATGTTGCCGCGCAGGATGAAGCGCGCGTAGGCCACAGTGGAGACAAAGCCGAGCATGGCGATGATCATTGCGGCCTCGAAAAAGATCTCGGTTCCCAGCGCCAGGCCATACAGCACCATCAGGGCGATGGCATTGATGAACATAGTGTCGAGCGCCAGGATGCGGTCGGCCACATTGGGAGCGGTGACGACCTTCCACAGATTCATCAGCATGGCCAGCGCAAAGCAGCCAAAGGCGAAGGTGGCGGCGCTTCCGATCATTCGAAAATCTCCATCAGCCGGCGCTCGTAGCGCTGTTTGATTTCATCCCGGACCGCGTCCGGGTTGGGGGCGTCAAGGCAGTGGACCAGCAGGGCGTGGCCCTCATCCGAGACATCCGCCGAGAGCGTGCCCGGGGTCATGGTGATGGTGCCTGCCAGAGCGGTGATCGCCTCCGGCGTCTTCAGCTCCAGCGGGACCGTGATCCAGTTGGGGCGGCGGTCGGTGTTGGGTTTGAACAGCACGATGCGGGCCACGATGATATTGGCCTGAACGATGTCCGTCAGCACCACCAGGATGTACTCCGCCACCTTCAGCGGGCGGCGCAGGTTGGGGCGGTTGGGCCAGAACGGCTGGGTCACGAAGGGGATCAGCACCCCCAGCAGGAAGCCGAAGACCAGGGAATTCAGTGACCAGCGGTTTACCAGCAGCAGCCAGGTGATGGTCAGAAGAAGCGTCAGCAGAGGGTGCGGGAAGAGCCGCCAGACCAGTTTCATTCAGCTGTCCTCCCAAGCACGGTGTCGATATAGGCCGCGGGCGCATAGAGCTGGGCTGCCGTCGCCTCGGCGTAGCGGGTGGCGGGACCTGCAAAAACGGTGAGCGCCACCAGCCCGGCAAGGAGGCCGAAACAGGCCACGAAGGCGAGCGCCGGCGGCGGTGCGGTTTCCGCGGCGGTGTAGCCGGGTTCCTCGGCCGCGCGCTGGGGCAGGCCGTGGCCCTTCCAGAACAACAGCGAGCCGGCACGGGCCATGCCGATGATGGTGATCAGGGAGCCCAGCAGGATCACGCCCCAGATCCAGGGCGCCAGGTCGGCGCCGCGGGTGGCATCCAGCACCAGCAGCTTGCCCAGGAACCCCGAGAGCGGCGGCATCCCCGCAAGGGCGATGGCGGCAGCAAAGAACAGCGCCGAAATCAGCCCGGTCTGCGGCATTGGCAGCTGCGGCAGGATCCACTGGCCCTGGCGTTCGATCACCAGGTCGGCGACCAGGAACAGCAGCGCGGCGGCGAGGGTGGAATGGACGAGGTAATATAGCGCGGCCGCCGCGGCGGTCTCGGTGAACAGTGAGATCGCGATCAGCAGCGTGCCCATCGAGGCGATGGCGCCGAAGGCCGCCAGGCGGCCGAGTTTCCTGGAGCCGAGGACGCCGATGGCGCCGGCGCCGAGGGTCAGCAGGGCGGCGGGCAGGAGCCAGCTTTCGGTCAGCCCCGCGGTGGCCTCGACCTCGGGGCCGAACACCAGCGTGTAGATGCGCAGGATCGAATAGGCGCCGACCTTGGTCATGATGGCGAAGAGCGCCGCCACCGGCATCGGCGCGTTAGCATAGGCCGAGGGCAGCCAGAAGTGCAGCGGCAGGAGCGAGGCCTTGATCGCAAAGACCAGCAAGAGCATCACCGCGCCGACCCGCAGCAGTGCGGTGTCCTCCGCCGGGATCTGGGCGACTTTCACCGCGAGGTCGGCCATGTTCAGGGTGCCGGTCACCGCATAGAGCGTGCCGAGCGCAAACAGGAACAGGGTGGAGCCCAGAAGGTTGAACACCACATACTGCACGCCGGCCTGGAACCGGCGGGTGCCGCCGGAGTGGATCATCAGCCCGTAGGAGGCGATCAGCAGCACCTCGAAGAAGACGAACAGGTTGAAGGCGTCGCCGGTCAGGAAGGCGCCCATGATGCCCATCAGCTGGAACTGGAACAGCGCGTGGAAGTTGCTGCCGCGGGTGTCCCAGCCGGAACCGATGGCATAGAGCAGCACCGGCAGCGCCAGCAGCGAGGTCAGCACGATCATCATCGCGGACAGCCGGTCGAGCACCAGCACAATGCCGAAGGGCGCGGGCCAGTCGCCGAGCTCATAGACCTTGACGGTGCCGTCCGCGGATTGTGAGGCCAGCGCCAGGGTGATGCCTGCGAGCAGAACCGCGCTGGCCAGCGAGAAGATGCGCTGCAGGTCCAGATGGTGGCGCAGAACCATGATGATGAAGGGTGCAACAAGGGCAGGCAGCACCACAGGTGCAATCAGAAGATGCTCCATCACGCGTCGTCTCCTGCGCCTTCGGGTTCGGCCGGCATGGCGGTTCTGTCATCGAGCGAGGAGAGGTACGCTCCGAGGGCGATCATCACAACGACGGCGGTCATGCCAAAGGAGATCACGATGGCGGTCAGCACCAGCGCCTGCGGCAGCGGGTCGGTATAGGCGACCTCCTCGTATTTGTTCAGGATCGGCGGCGCCGCAGTGACCAGCCGCCCGGTGGCGAACAGGAAGACGTTCACAGCATAGGTCAGCAGCGACAGGCCCAGGATCACCGGGAAGCTGCGGCGGCGCAGGATCAGGTAGATGCCGGCCGCCGTCAGGATGCCGACGGCCGAGGCAACGAGAAGTTCCATGCTTATCCCTCCGTCCCGGTCTTGGCCGCTTCGTCGCGTGCCGGGTTGATGTCCATTGCGTGTTCCGTGCTCATCCCCGGCTGCCAGGCAAAGCGCGACAGGCTTTCCAGCGCCAGCAGCACCGCGCCGACCACCGCCAGGAAAACGCCAAGGTCAAACAGTGCAGCGGTGGCCCATTCGAACTCCTCCAGCGGTTCCCAGTGGATATAGCCGAAATCGCTGGTGAGGAAGGGCATGCCGTTGAACCAGGCACCCATGCCGGTGGCCGCTGCGATCAGCACGCCGGAGCCGATGATGGCGTGGTAGGGATAGCGCTGCCGCTCGGTCGCCCAGGCAAAGCCGGAGGCCATGTACTGCATGATGATGGCGATCGCCGCGATCAGCCCGGCGATGAAGCCGCCGCCCGGCAGGTTGTGGCCGCGGAAGAAGATATAGGCCGCGACCATCAGCGCCAGCGGCATCATCACCCGCGTTGCCACCACCATCATCAGCGGGTGCGCATCGCCCGCCTGCGGCAGGTCCGGTTTGCGGTTCAAGAGGTAGGCGCGGACCTTGGACCCCAGCACCGCTTCGGTCAGGGCAAAGATCACCATGGCAGCGATGCCCAGCACGATGATCTCGCCGAAGGTGTCATAGCCGCGGAAGTCGACCAGGATCACGTTCACCACATTGGTGCCGCCGCCGCCCTTGTAGGAATTGGCGAGGTGGAAATCAGAGATCGTCGGGAAAGCGAAGTCCCGCATCAGCAGCGCGTAGATCAGCCCGCCCGCGCCCAGGCCCGCAACCACCGAAATCGCGCCGTCGCGGAGGCGGAAAAGGGCAGGAGTCTCGACCGGGGTTTCCTTGGGCATGAAATTCAGGGCCAGCAGCATCAGGATGATGGTGACCACCTCCACCGAGATCTGGGTCAGCGCCAGGTCGGGGGCGGAGAGGTAGTTGAAGGCCATGGAGACAACCAGCCCCACCACGCCGATCAGCACCAGCGCTAGCAGGCGGTTGCGGTGCTTGGCGACGATGAACAGGGTGGCCACCACCAGCGCGAACCAGCCGACCACCGGCAGGAGGCCGGGGTCCTGCATCTCGCGGGTTGCGGTCCCCAGGGAGCCGCCGCGGTAAGCGGCATAGCCGACCGCCACGGTGAAGGCGACCATGATCGCGGCATAGCGGGTGAGAACACCGTTGTGCAGGCCGTCGGTCACGGCCTGGCTGAGACGGGTGAAGGCGCCGATCAGGGCCTCGAAGATGGTCTTGGCCTCGGGCCGCGGCGTCGCGTTCCAGACCCGCTGCAGGGGCTTGTGCAGCGCCAGCAGGGTCAGGCCGCCGATGGTGGCGGCGATCGACATGTAGAGCGCCGGGGTCAGCCCGTGCCAGAGTTTGAGCGAGTAGTAAGGCAGTTCGCCGCCGCCGGTCACGGCGCCCGCAGCGGTGGCGACCATCGGGCCTGCGATCTTGGCCGAGGCGAAGCCGATCAGCACCACCAGCAAAACCAGAAAGGCCGGGCCGATCCACATGCCGGTGTTCGGGTCATGCGGGTGGCCGGGGTAGTCCTCGCGCTTGGGGCCGAGGAAGACATGCGCAATGAAGCGGAAGGAATAGGCGGCGGAGAACAGAGCCGCCACCGTGGCCAGGGCCGGCACGATCAGATGCGAGCCGTTCCAGATGGTGTGGGCGGTTTCCTCCAGCATCATCTCCTTCGACAGGAAGCCGTTGAGGGGCGGGATGCCGGCCATCGACAGCGCTGCCACCGTGCCGATGGTGAACGTGACGGGCATCAGGTGCCGCAATCCGCCCAGGCGTTTGATGTCGCGGGTGCCGGCCTCGTGGTCGACAATGCCCGCGGTCATGAACAGCGCCGCCTTGAAGGTGGCGTGGTTGATGATGTGGAAAACTGCGGCCACCGCGGCGATCTTGGTGCCGAACCCCAGCAGCATGGTGATCAGGCCGAGGTGGCTGACGGTGGAGAACGCCAAGAGCGCCTTGAGGTCATCCTTGAACAGCGCGATCACCGCACCGACCAGCATGGTGACCAGGCCAGTGGTGGCGACGATGTAGAACCACTCCGGCGTGCCTGCGAGAACCGGCCAGAGGCGGGCCATCAGGAACAATCCGGCCTTTACCATGGTGGCGGAGTGCAGATAGGCGGAGACCGGCGTCGGTGCTGCCATCGCATGCGGCAGCCAGAAGTGGAACGGAAACTGGGCTGATTTGGTGAAGGCGCCCAGCAGGATAAGGATCAGTGCGGGCAGATAGAGATCCGAGGATTGGATCGCTTCCTTGTTCTGGAGAATGACGCTCAGGTCATAGGAACCCGCGATATGGCCCAGCATCAGCATGCCCGCGATCATCGCCAGCCCGCCGGAACCGGTGACGGTCAGCGCCATCCGCGCGCCCTGGCGGCCTTCGGGCAGGTGTTTCCAATAGCCGATCAGCAGGAAGGAGCTGAGCGAGGTGAGCTCCCAGAACACCAGCAGAAGCAGGATGTTGTCGGACAAAACGATGCCGACCATCGCGCCCTGGAACAGCAGAAGGTAGCTGTAGAACTGGCCCATCGGATCTTCGCGCGACAGGTAGTAGCGGGCGTAGAGGATGATCAGCAGGCCGATGCCCAGGATCATCGCCGCGAACAGGAAGCCAAGGCCATCAAGGAAGAAATGCGCGTTGAGGCCAAGGGCGGGCAGCCAGTCGACCGCAGAATAGACCGTCTCGCCGCGGAACACGGCGGGGATGTGGAGCATCAGGCCGATGAAGGCGAGCAGCGTGGTCAGCCCGGCGGCAGAGGCCGCAGCATTGCGTCCGGCGCGGATCAGCAGCGCGGGGAAGACGGCTCCGAGGAAAGGCAGGGCCGCAATCAGGAATAGGGACACGTGCAAGTCTCCTGTCGGGTTGGCGCGTCGTTTTTTAGTTCAGAGCTAAACAATTTTTCAGCCCAGAACCAGCCCCGCTGCCGCGGATGCGGCGCTATTGCCGCAGGCCGGGGCCGGGCCTCATACGCTCGTTTCGGGCATATTTGGGCAGCGGGCGGCCAATAACAAGAACTTGACCAATGGATTCGGCCTGTTTCTGGTGATTGGCGCGCTGCGGCCTGATAGACCGGAGGGGCAAGAGCGGCGGCGGAGGAGCGATGGCTTGGGCAGATAAACCGGCCCCGAGGCCTGGCCGGCGGCTGATGCTGCTGGGCGGCGCGGCGGCTGCGGCGGGTTTCGGATACTGGTGGCAGCGGCGTCAGCCGCTGGACCACAATCACCCCCGGCTGACGGCTGCGGAAGCTTATGCCCAGGCGCGGGCCGGGGTGATTACCCTGGTGGACATCCGCACGCCGCAGGAGTGGCGCGCGTCGGGCGTCCCGGTGGGCAGCCACCAGATCGATCTGCGGCGCGGCGATTTCATTGAAGCGCTTCAGGCGGCGGCGGGGCCGGACCTGTCGGCGCCGGTGGCGCTGATCTGCGCCCGCGGGGTGCGCTCTGCCCGGATGACGCTGAAGCTGGCGGAGGCCGGTTTCACCAATGTGATCGACGTGCCCGAGGGGGTGCTGGGGTCTGCAGCCGGGGCGGGCTGGATAGCGGGCAACCTGCCGGTGGCCCGGTGGGAGGAATGATGGCAACGGCGACAGTGGCGGGCGTTCTGGCTGTGCTGGCTGTACTTTGGAGCAGCCCCGCAGCAGCAGGCTGCGGCGGGGAGGCTGGCATCTGCGAAGTTGCGGAGGGCGTCTACCGCATTGCGCTTCCGGACAACGCCGCCGGTGCGCCGGTGGTGGTCTTTCTGCATGGGTATGGCAGCGGGGGCCTCCGGGTGATGGGCAATACGGCGCTGGTGGAGGGGCTGACCGCCCGCGGGTACGCGGTGATTGCGCCGGACGGCACCACCCGCGGCGGCGGCAGCCGGCGCTCCTGGGTGTTCGGACCGTTTTGGCAGGGGCGCGATGAGGCGGCCTTTCTGGCGGATGTGCTGGACGATGCCGCGGCGCGCTTTGCCACATCGCGGGAGCGGACGGTGCTGGCGGGGTTCTCCTCGGGTGCGTTCATGGTGAATTATCTGGCCTGCAGCCATCCCGAAGCCTTCGCAGCCTATGCGCCGGTGTCCGGCGCCTTCTGGCGGCCGCAGCCGGAGGATTGCGCCGGGCCGGTGCGGCTCTTCCACAGCCACGGCTGGGCCGATGGCGTGGTGCCGCTGGAAGGGCGGATCCTGGGCGGCGGCCGGTTCGAGCAGGGGGATGTCTTTGCCGGGCTGGAGCTGTGGCGCCGGACCAACGGCTGCGCCTCGCACGCGCCCGTCGTGACCATGGCGGAAGACGGGGTGCTGCGCCGCCGCTGGGTGTGCGGAGCGGGGGCCGGCATCGAACTGGTTCTGCATGAGGACGGCCATTTGGTGCCGGATGGCTGGCCGGAGTGGATGGCGGACTGGTTCGAGTCGGAACCGGCGGTGCGCTGAAGCCACGGGAGCATGCGGTTCACAGGGGGCTCCCGCCCCTTTGGCGCGAAAATCAGAGATTTCCGGCAAAGCGTTGGGCCAGGCGGCGCGCCCTTGCGGACCCGCCGCAGCCGGGTCCGCAGAGCCGCCTTGCGCCGCACTTTTGCGCGGCGCAGGGCCCAAGGCCGCCAAGGGCATCCCGGCTGTGCCCGGGGGGAGGCGGGCGCGGGAAAGCCGCTGCAGAGAGCCGGGTTATTCCGCCGGGGTGCCGCGGGGCGCGCTGCCGTCCAGCAGCGCCTTCAGGTCGGCCCGTGCGGCGCGGGCGGCACGGGTGATCTGAGGTTCGGTGAATTCCTCGCGGGTGGCCATCCAGTGCCGGATGCGGTTCACCGTCTTGACGCCGGACAGCGCCGACAGTGGCACCGCCAGCACCAGCGACAGCGCAATCGGCGCCAGCCACAGCGACACGGTGCCGCTGAGGATCCCGGCCCATAGCGCGACGCCGCTGACGGTTTCCAGCGCGTGGCAGGTGATCAGCGTGCGCAGGGAATAGCTGCCGCCGTCGCGCGCCTGCGGCGCCCAGCCGCGCTGCAGGCCGAGCGCGGTGCGGAACACGGCGATCATCTGCTGCACCATCAGGATCGGCGCGTAGAGAACCGCCAGAATCACCTCAGAGAGGAAGGACAGCGCGAAATGCACCGGGCCGCCGTATTCCGAGAAGCGGCTGCCGGTGAGCGGCAGCGCCGCCGCGGCCAGCATCTTGGGCGCCAGCAGCATGGCGTAGATCAGAATGATCACCAGCACATGCTTGGGTTCGGACATATCGGGCCAGCTGGGCCGGAAAGGGTTGGCCTCACTGAAGTAGCTGATCACCGAAGCCTCTTCGCTGCGGCCGATGATTGCCCACAGCACCAGCAGTGCGAACCACACCGGCGCCATCAGGTAGCCGATCGCCCCGGCGAAAAGGTGGAAGCGGGAAATCGCGCGGAAGCCCTTGGCGTGCAGCAGGTTGAGGTGCTGTAGGTTGCCCTGGCACCAGCGGCGGTCGCGCAGGATGTGGTCGATCAGGGTGGCTGGGGTCTCTTCATACGAGCCGCGGATGCGGGGCAGGAAACGCACCGACCAGCCGGCCCGGCGCAACAGCCCGGCCTCGACGAAATCGTGGCTCATGATCAGCTTTTCGCCGCCGCCGAAGCGCGACCGCAGCAGCGGCAGGCCGGCGCAGGCGGCAAAGGCGCGGGTGCGGATGATGGCGTTGTGGCCCCAGTAGTTGCCCTCGTGGCCGGCCCAGCGGGCCAGGCCCTCGGCAAGCGCCAGGCCGTAGACGCCATTGGCGAACTGCTGCATGCGGCCGAACACCGACTGGGCGCCGATCAGCTGCGGGTAGCTCTGGATCAGGCCGGCGCCGGGATCGCGGGCCAGCGCGTCGGCCAGCCGGGCGATGGCGCGGCCGGTCATCAGGCTGTCGGCGTCCAGCACCAGCATCGCCTCATAGCCTGCGCCCCAGCGGCGCACCCAGTCGGCGATATTGCCGACCTTGCGGCCTTCGTTGTCGGCGCGGCGGCGGTAATAGAGCTCAGCGCCTTCCGGCAGCATGCTGCGCAGCGCCTCGACGCTGGCGCGCTCCTGATCGGCAATCGCATCGTCGCGGGTGTCCGAAAGGATGAACATCGCGTACTCATGCTGGCCGCCGCGGCCGTGCAGTTCCTGCAGCATGGTCTGGGCGTTGCCCAGCACATACCAGGGCACCTCGTTGTAGACCGGCATCAGCAGCGCCACTTTCAGCGGCCGGGCAGGGCCGCGGGCGACGGTGCGCTCGCGCCGCGACAGGCCGTAGAGGCCCAGCAGCACGGTGGAGACGGTGAAGGCGATCCAGAAGAAATTGAAGGCGATCAGCGCCAGCAGGATCACCTCAAGCACGGAAAAGCCGCCGTCGGTGAACCAGCCGCCCATCACCCAGGTTAGGACACCGGTGGCGGCCATGGCCGGCGAGAAGGCCAGCAGGCGCCACAATGCCACCTGGCGCGGCGCGGCAGTGCCGGGGGCTTCCGCGTCGCGGAAGTCCTTGCTGAAGTCCTGCTCCGGCATAGCCAGAGGCTGTTCCGGGGGCATCAGATCACATGCCGTCATGCGGTCCACCTGTAAAGCCAGACTTCGGAGGCGGGGTTGCCGTCTTTCCTGAGCTGGGCGCGAAGTTCGACATGATCCCGGTCGCCGGGATCGAAGTAGAAGGCGAGCCGCAGGCCGCCGGTTTCCGGGTTGCGCTGCAGCACGCCTTCGCTGGTCGCCACATGGGGAGAGTGGATGTGGACGTCAAGGGTCTCCGGATCAGCTTCGAGCAGCGGATGCTTGTCGAAGTCGATGGTCATGATCCGCCCCGGGCCGCCGAAGATCCGGGCGCCTTCGGCAGTGTCAATCACCCGCGGCATCGGCAGGGCCGGCTCGTCGCCCCAGGTGAGGCGGTAGTTCAGGCTGATCTCCGATCCCGCCGCATAGGGTTCGCGCGGGCGCCAGTAGGCGACGATGTTGTCATAGATCTCCTTGTCGGCGGGAATTTCCACAAGGGTCACGGCGCCTTTGCCCCAGTCTTTCTTGGGTTCGACCCACAGGCAGGGGCGGTTGTGGTAGAAGGCTTCGAGGTCGTTGAAGTCCGAAAGTTTGCGCGACCGCTGCATCAGGCCGAAACCGCGCGGATTGTCGTCGACAAAGGAGGAAACCTGCAGCCGCTTCGGGTTGGCCAGCGGCCGCCACAGGGTTTCGCCGTTGCCGTTCAGCACCAGCAGGCCGTCGGTGTCATGCACCGCCGGGCGGAAATCGTCGAACCGGTGGCGGTTGGTGGCGTCGAACAGGAACATCGAGGTGAGCGGCGCCAGCCCTGCATGGGTCAGTTCCTCGCGGGCGAACAGCGTCGCTTCCACTTCCATCACCGTGCTGCTGCCAGGGGTGATGAGGAAGCTGTAGGCGCCGGTGACGGACGGGGAGTCCATCAGCGCATGCACCACCATGTGACGCTGGCCGGGGGCGGGCGCCTCCAGCCAGAACTCGATGAATTCGGGGAATTCCTCGCCTTCGGGGTCGGCGGTCTTGAGCGCCAGGCCGCGGGCAGACTGGCCATAGGCGTTGCCGATGCCGATGGCGCGGAAGTAGCTGGCGCCCTGGAAAACGCAGAACTCGGTCTTTTTTGTCGGGTCGTCCAGATCGGTGCGCAGGCGGAGGCCGGAATAGCCGAGCTCGCCTTCGGTGCTGAGGTCGGGCGCCTTTTCGTTCTTGTCGAACAGATTGATGTCGAAGGGCACGCGCTCGGTGACGCCGTCCGCAACGGTGTTGATCTGAATGGCGCGCGGGAAATAGAGGCCGGGCAGGAAGAAATCGACGTTGTAGCTGCGGTCGGTCTTGGACCACAGCGCGTCCTTGGTGCGGAACCAGCGCGCCTTGTAGTCGTCATAGGACTGTTTCAGCCAGTCCTGCGGCACCGTCGGGCGCTCGGCATAATCGTCAGCGGCCAGAGCGCGGGCCTTGGCGATCACCATGCTGCGGCTGAAGGGCACGGCTTCGCTGGCCAGACCCGGCAGGGCGGACAAGGCGGTGCTGCCAAGCACGGCAGCCAGGAAGGAACGGCGGGTAAAAGAGCTCATCGTTTGGCTCTCCAAGGTTGAGACTTGAACCAGGCTGCAGTGTAAGCGCAGACAATGATTAGGAAAAAGCCAACCAGGTTGGCGAATGCCGTGGTCATAACCGCGCGGTCGGTCTGGTCAAGCGCAAAGCCGATGAACCGGGCCAGCGCCATCGAGAACACAAACACTGCAAGCGATTGCTGGCCGACCTTGGTGATCAGCTGCAGCAGGACCGCCCAGATCCGAGCGGCCAGCGACTGGCCCGAGGCAATGAGCCGCTTGCCGCCGGTGCCCGCCGCAACCCAGCCGAGATAGGCCAGCGACAGGAAGTGGGTATAGCGCAGCAGGCCGAAGTCGGTCTTTTCCCGCCACTGCGCGGTGATCTCCCAGGTGGGGCGGATCAGGCCGGCGACATCCTTGTTTGCGGCTTCCACCCAGAGAAAGACTTTCCAGGAACCGAATGGGGCGGACAGGATCACAAATGCCGCCGCCAGGATCACCAGCGCCTTGGAGACCGGGGGGGCGGGCAGCCAGCCCTTCATGAAGGCAAAGCCGGTGAAAAACAGCAGCTGCCAGCCGAGCGGGTTGAAGAACCACTCTCGGTCGGACCAGGGTTCTGCCGGGAAGGAGACGCCGTTGGGGCCGAGACCGATAATATAGGGGTTGGCGGTGAGCCAGATCGCCACCGATGCGGCGGCCACGGTCCAAAGGCCCGCCTTTTCCAGCCCCATCATCAGCGGCATCAGCAGCAGCACCACCAGATACATCGGCAGGATGTCGAAGTAGTTCGGGACATAGGTGAGGGTGAACAGCCCGGTAAGCTGCTGCACGGTGTTGGTGAAGAACCAGTGCAGGTTCAGCGAGCCGATGTAGCTTTTGTCGAAGCTGCCGTAGAGATCAAGCGCCGCCATCGAGGCAGCGAGGAAGAAGAACAGGCCGATGTGGGCCCAGTAAACCTGCCAGCAGCGGAAGATCACGCGGGCGGTGCCCAGCCACCAGCCCTGCCGGGCAAAGGAGCTGCCGAAAGCGATGGCCGAGGCCATGCCGGAGCAGAAGACGAAGATCTCGGTTGCGTCCGAAAAGCCGAACCGGGCTGGAATCCAGCTGGCCCAGCGGTTTCCCGGGATATGGGCGACGAGAATGATGAACATCGCGATGCCGCGGTAGAAGTCGAGCCGCGGGTCGCGGACACGCTGCTGGGCCGCCTGCAGCGGGGGCGCTGCACGGTTGGCGGCACTGGGATCTTTCTGAGGCCCGGGGAAGGGCGCAACGCTGGACATTGGTTGTTTGGGTCCTTGGAAGTCTTATTCGGCGGGAACGCTTTTGGCGTCGGGGGAGTTCCGGCCTTCGGCGATCAGAGCGCGGCGGGCCAGGGCGTAATTGTCCTCGGTGCCGCCGCGCTTGACGCAGCGGTCATCCAGTATTGCTTCGGCTTCGTCAAGCTGTCCTGCACGCAGGCCGGCGTCTATGGTTATCCGTTCGAAAACATCGCGTTGCGCGTGGCTGCCGCCGGCCAGCTGCAGCGTGGCGCGGGCTGTGGATAAATTTGCGAAAGCAGCCTTATAATTACCGTCTCCGAAGGCTTCCAGCCCGTCGGCGGCAGCGCAGCCGGGGGCCGCCATCCGCTCTTTGGCCTCGCTGCCGCCGGCGCCGGCATCGGCGTGAATCCGCTTAACCAGCTTGTGCGCCTCCTCCTTGCGGTGGCCTGTGAGGGCCAGGAGGTAGTGCAAATCGGCAAAAATCAGGCTTCCATCCTCGGTCCGGGCAGCACAGAGATTCGCGAGCTCTTCCCACCGGGGGCCGACATCGACGCCTTCCAGTTCCAGCCGCATCAGCAGCGAGGTGGCGTTGGAGATGTCGCGGTAGTCGTCGGTCTTGTCCTTGCGGACCTCGGTGTCGTAAAGCGCGATGGCCGCATCCATCTGGCCAAGGTCCAGATGCATCAGCGCCTTGTGCCACCAGACGTGATAGCGGAAGTTGTTGCAATGGGCCCAGGCGTCCTCGCGGCCCTCCAGCCATTCCAGTCCGGCCTCGGCGTTTCCGGTCATGTCATGGACATGGGCAACGGCGTGCAGGCCCCAGGCATCGTCCGGCGCCATCCACAGAGCCTGGCGCCCGGCGTTGGCCGCACGTTCGTATTCGCCGGTTTCCTCCAGCGAGAAGGAATGGCAGCCCAGCAGGTAGCCGCGGCCCGCGTGGTCCGGATCGTAGGAGGGCAGCACCCGCTCGATCGAGGCGCGCATGCCTGCGGGGTCGCCCATGATGAAGCGGATGCCGTGGCTGAGTTTCATCGCCAGGGTGTCCTGCGGGAAGATGTCCAGCACTTCCTCCATCCGCTGGATGGCTTGGCTGGGGCGGCCGGCCAGCCAGTTTTCCAGCGCATCGACGTACTTCCGCTCGCGCGGCAGGGCGCCGTCATAAAGGGCCTTGGCGTCGCGCAGAGCCTCGCGGGCCGTCGGCAGCAGTTCTGACCGGCCGAGCATCAGAAGCGACAGCCCCTTGATCGCATGGGCCAGGGCGAAATCCGGCGCCGCCTTCAGCACCGCGCCCAGATGATCGGCTGTGGCGGCGGCATGCGACAGAACCCCAAGCTGCACGGCGTTCCAATCCTGCAGCGCGGCTGCGTCAGTCAGGCTGCTGTCCTGGCCGAAAATGTCATGCGTCATGGGATTCCAATCTTTGTTTCTGAACTGTGCGGGTTTGCCGTATCTCAGTAATGTAGAGTAGATCATGGGAATGACCCGGGCGAACCCCGCTCGCGGTTTGGTGATGGGCTGTGTGCCTCCGGATGTGCAATTCGCCGGATGTGTAAGATTTCCGGGGAAATTTCCGCAAGTGGCCGGCGCCATAGATTGCAAAAACACCGCCGGTTTGGCGGTGTTTTGCCGGAAATTGTAACACTTGGCGGAATGCCGCCGCGGATTGCAGCGGTCAGGCCTGCCCGAAGGGGGTGCCGGAGCCCAGAATCTCTTCGGTTGCCTCACCGCACCGGGGCGGGGCATGCCGGTATGTGACTGGCGTGCGCGAGAAATTCAGCGGGTTGCCCAGCAATCTGACCGGCCCGGCAGCGCTGTCCATGCCGATCGCCATGCTGCGGGCTTCGACCTGATCGCTGGCGAACAGGGTCTCCAGATCCTGCACCGGGCCCGCAGGGACCTTGCGGGCTTCCATGGCGGCCAGCACCTCATCCGTGGTGAACCGCTGCACCGAGGGGATCAGGATCTCATTCAGCGCATCGCGGTTCTGCAGGCGGGCAGGGTTGGTGGCAAAGCGCGGATCCTCCGCCAGGCCCTCCAGCTTGAGGAACTCCATGAAGCGGCGGAACTGGCTGTCATTGCCCACCGCGAGGATCACATGGCCGTCCGAAGTCCGGTAGACCCCATAGGGCATAATGCTGGGATGCTCGTTGCCGCGGCGCTTGGGGATCTGGCCGGTGTTCAGGTAAGCGACGCCCTCGTTGATCAGCCAGGCGATCTGGGCATCCACCAGCGCCAGATCGATCTGCTGGCCCTCCCCGGTCTTTTCCCGGTGGTGCAGGGCGGACAGGATGCCGATGCAGGCATACATGCCGCACATCACATCGGCGATCCCGACGCCTGCCTTCATCGGCTGGCCCTCGGGCTCGCCGGTCAGCGACATGATGCCGCCGAAGCCCTGCGCCATGATGTCATAGCCGGGCTTGTGGCTGTTGGGGCCGGTCTGGCCGTATCCGGAGATCGAGCAGTAGATCAAACCGGGGAGATCGTCCTTGAGACTGGCGTAATCCAGGCCGTATTTCGCCAGCCCGCCGGGCTTGAAGTTCTCGATCAGGATATCGGCCCCTGCGGCCAGACGGCGGATGGCCTGCTGACCTTCTTCGGTTGCAATATCAATGGCTACCGAGCGCTTGTTGCGGTTGGCGGCCATGAAGTAAGCCGACAGATCGGAGCGGTTGCCATCCGCATCGGTTACATAGGGCGGCCCCCACTGGCGGGTGTCGTCGCCGCCGGTCTTGGGGTTTTCCACCTTGATCACCGTGGCGCCGAGATCGCCCAGCAGCTGGGTGCAGGTCGGGCCTGCCAGGATGCGGGAAAGGTCGAGAACCTTGACGCCCTTCAGGGCGCCGTGGGGGAGAAGATCAGATCCGGCCATCGTAGTCTCCGCGGTCTATCACGGCCGAGATGACGGTGAATGTGTCTGCTGTCAGCGCGTGCTGCAGGGCGGCGCGCAGTTCGGTGCGGTTTGTGACCGTCACGCCGTTGCCGCCAAAGGCGCGGCCCATCGCGGCGAAGTCGTGTTCCGCGAAATCCACCCCGCCGTTGGCGAGCTGGCGCTGGCGCTGCTTGAGCTCGATCAGCGCCAGGCTGGCATCGGCGAAGACCACGAAGACCGGCGCCACCCCCAGCTCCGCGGCGGTGGAAAGCTCGCCTGCCACCATCAGGAAGCCGGCATCGCCGGAAAAACTCACCACCGGGCGGTCCGGCCGGGCCAGCTTGCGCCCGATCGCCATCGGCACAGCGCAGCCCATGGTGCAGAGCGCGGAGGACTGAACCAGCCCGCGCGGCTCGGAACACTCCCACATCTGGCTGAGCAGGATCCGGTGCGCGCCGCTGTCGGCGGTGGCCAGCGTTTCCGGCGGCAGCACGGCACGGCATTCGGCGATGACACCCGCAGGGCCCCAGTCGTTGTCTTGAGGGAAGGCCTCAGACAGCGCGCGCTTGACCGCCTCCGGCTTCCCGTTGCTCCAAACCGGACCGGGGTCGGTGCCGTCGGAAAGCGCCGCAAGCGTGGGGGCAATCGCGGTCAGGAAGTTCAAGCCCGCCTGATGCATGTAATGGGTGTTTGCTTCGGGTGCGATGTCGATGACGTTCTGGGTCTCCACATCCCAGACGTTGCGCCAGCCGGGGCGCATCTCAATCGGGTCATAACCGATGGAGAGCACCAGATCGGCCTCCCGCACCAGCGGCAGCAGGTGTTTGTCCGCCAAGGGCGACAGGCCCGCGCCGCCAAGGCAGAGCGGGTGATCCTCCGGAATGATGCCCTTGGCTTTGTAGCTGGTCACGAAGGGAATCCGGTGCTTCTCGAGGAAGGCGCGCAGGGCGGGGCCCGCGTTTTCCTGCAGGGCGTCGAGGCCGATCATCGCCACCGGTCGCGCGGACGCCGAAAGCCAGGAGCGCGCCTGCGCCAGCGCCTCGCCGCTTGGCGCGCTGGCACTTGCAGGCGCGCGGCGGATGCCGCGGTCCCTGGCCGGCGTATCTGCCACTGAGATCGGCACGTCGATATGCACCGGACCGTTTCGGGGCTCGGTTGCAATGGCAACCGCTTTGTCTGCGATCAGGTCCGCGGCCTCGGCGTCAAGGCGGAAGCTGGCCTTGGTGACCGGGGCAAAGACGGCGCGGTGATCGAGCACCTGGTGGGTGTAGCTCTGCTCCTCCGCCGCGTCGACGCAGCCGGTCAGGACCAGCATCGGCACCCGGTCCTGATGGGCATTGGCCACCACATTGACACCGTTCAGTGCTCCGGGGCCGAGGGTGGCCACGAGAATGACCGGCGCGCCGTCGGCGTGATGCACGCCTTCGCCCATGAAACCGGCGCAGTTTTCATGCTTGGCCAGGTGGAAGGCAATGCCCGCCTTGGTGAGCGCATCCACCAGGGTCAGCACCTCGCCGCCGGGCATGCCGAAGGCGTGGCGGCAGCCTACCTCGTGAAGCCGCCGGGCCAGAACATCGGCTGCGCGGAGGGTTTCTGTCATCTTGTCCGTCCAATTCTTTGATTTGCCGCCAGAATGCCGAGGCTGCGCCTGTGCGCAAGCCCTCTCACGCCAGTGTGAAATACTGCTGCGGCGGATTCCGGCGCAGGTTCAGGAAAGGAGTATTTTCCGCCGCACAGAAGCCGGCAAGCTATTTTTGCGCCTGTTCGGCAATCAGTGCGAAGCGGCGGTCGAGCTGGTCTGCCAGCCCCGCCAGTTCCGCGCCGCCCTCGTCTGCATAGGGGGCGAGCACATGCGAGGGCAGCTTGTAGGACAGGGTGGCGCTTCCGTCGTCTTCCTCTGTCACATACATCCGCACCGGGGCCTCGATCATTGCAGCGGTGGAGAGCGCCAGAATTTTCACCGCGAACTCATTGTTGAACAGGCCGATCACTCGGTTGCCGGGGATGGTGATGCCGCGGGAGGCGGCCGCGCCGGTGGGGCCGGCCTGAGTGACGACATTCAAACCTTCTGCCTTGGCGGCGGCTTTGACGTCCAGGATCAGCTCTTCGTAAGGTTTGGAGGTTTGATGGACCGCCCAGCCGTCGCGCGGGGCAATGCTTCCGGCCGATGCGGGCACCGCGGCAAGCAGGAAAGCAATGGTGAGGCGTTTGAAAGACATCGGGCAGCTCCCTGAGATTTGGGCTTCAACATCTACGGCAAAGCAGCTGGCCTGAAGCTCACAATCGCGTGCGGCCGGCAGAAGGCCGCCTGCCGGGGCTGAAAGCTGCGCGCGTCCCGGGCAGGGCAGCGGACGTCGAGATCAGACCGCGATCTTGCCGCCGCCCTGTCTGGTCACCACGACCACCGAGGGGCGGGGCGGCATCGCCGGGTTGAAATCAGGCCAGCGGGTGGCCGGGTCTTCGAATGTGGAGTCGCGTTCAAACCCTTGCAGGTTTCGGGTGCCGTCTGTGCCGGGGTGCTGCACCGCCAGGAAGAGGGTTTCATTATCCGGGGTGAAATAGGGGCCGCAGAGCTCGGCTCCGGCCGGGCACCGGAAAAACAGCTTGGAATGACCGCGCAGGGCGCCTTCGGTCTCCAGCCCGTAGAGCCCGTCCGACTTACCCGTCCTGTCCCACTTGCGGCCCTGGTCAGTGGCGACCCAAAGCCGTCCTTCAGCGTCAAAGGCGCAATTGTCCGGGGAACCGAACCAGCCGTTTTCCGAGGTTTCCGGGTTCCATTGGGCGCCCACGGCGGCAATTGCGGGGTTGCCGCATTGCACCAGGATGGACCAGCTGGCACGGGTTGCCGCGTGGTCGCCGCCGTCTTCCTTGATTTCGATGATGTGGCCGAAATCCGATCCCGGCCGCGGATTGGCGGCATCGGTCTGTCCGGGCGTGCGCTTGGAATTATTGGTCAGCATCACAAAAGCGGTACCGTCCCCGCGGGGCGAGACATCCTCGGGCCGGTCCATCGGTGTGGCTCCCAAGGCGTCCGCGGCGAGGCGGGCGTCGATCAGCACATCGGCCTGGCCGGCAAAGCCGTTTCCCGCTGTCAGCGGACCCTGCCCATGCACCAGCGGCAGCCAGAGCAGGGTGCCTTCCGGGCCGAACCGGGCCGCATAGAGTGTGCCGTCGGAGAGCAGCCGGGAGTTGGCGGCGCGATCCTGCGAAACTGATCCGTTGGAAACGTATTTATAAAGATATTCGAACCGGGCATCGTCGCCCATGTAGATCACCAGGCGCCCGTCGGCGGACAAGGTGGCTTCCGCGCCCTCATGCGCAAACCGGCCAAGTGCGGTGTGCTTCACCGGCGTGGAGAACGGGTCCAGCGGATCTACCTCAACAACCCAGCCGAAGCGGTTCACTTCATTGGGTTCTTTGCGGATGTCGAAACGGTCGTGGTACTTGCCCCAGGCGTACCAGTTGCCCGGCGCGCCATACCGCCGCAGTTTCGGCGCCTCCGGGTGGCCGGAAGCGTCCGGCTCGCCGTCAGTGCCGGTTTCATCCGACCAGAAGTATCCGTGGAAATTCTCCTCGGCCATCAGCCAGGTGCCCCATGGGGTCATGCCGCCGGCGCAGTTGTTCAGGGTGCCGATGATTTCACGGCCGGACGGGTCCGCGCTGGTTTGCAACCGCGAATGGCCTGCTGCGGGGCCGCTAACTGCCATCACGGTGTTCAGCGGCGAGATGCGGCGGTTCAACCTGCTGCCGCGCACGACGGTCCATTTGCCATCGGTCCCGCGGGCGATTTCCACCACCGAGCCGCCGTGGGCGGCCATTTCGATATCCGCAAGCTCCCGGGTCATGCCGGCGAACCCGGCCTTGTCCTGGCGGCCAAGGCCGGGAAACATCACCTCTTCGTTGGTGTATTCGTGGTTCACGCACAGCAGCCCGCGGGTGCCCTCGGCGTTCAGCGGCAGGAAACCGATGTAATCGTTATTGTAGCCGAATTGCTGCAACTGGGCTTCGGCGCTCTGGTTCATCACGTCGAACTCCGGCGCGCCGGCAGTGACTGGATCCCCCCAGCGGAGCAGGATATGCGCATCATAGCCCGCAGCGACGTGGTGGGTCTCGTCAATTCCCCAGTCCAATTCGCCGAAAGCATAGCGGCTCTGCGCAGTGGGAGCTGCCGCATGGGCGTGACGGGGGGCGGTGAAGGCCGAGGCGCTGAACAGAGATGCGGCGGCTGAAACCCCCAGCGCTCCCTTCAGCACATTCCTGCGGCCATACCGGGCGGCGATCATCGTGCCGATGGTGCAGTCCAGGAGGGGGTTGGCAGGAATATCGTCAGCCGCTTCGAAGGCTTCCGCCTTGTTGCCGGCTTTCAGGGCTTCAAGGAACTTCCTGCGCTGCATTTCCGGTCTCCAGTAAGCCCGCCGCATGGCGGAGGCGAATGTGGTCTGCCGGATGGCCGCGCATCCCGCCGTTTTCGGGTGTCAGCCGTCCTTGCAGAACAGCTCGTAAACCAGTTCAAGAACACGGCGGGGCTTGTCATCCGCCAGCCGGTAATAGATCGCTTTGCCTTCGCGGCGCGGAACAACCAGACCTTCCAGGCGCAGGCGGGAGAGCTGCTGGGAGACTGCGGCCTGACGCGCGGACAGAAGTTCCTCAAGCGCTGTTACGGATTTTTCGCCGGAGACAAGGTGGCACAGGATCATCAGCCGTCCCGGGTGGCTGATGGCCTTGAGGAAGTCCGATGCCTTGGCCGCGTTTGCGACCATTTCCTCTTTCTTTTCAGGATCCATATCAGCTGAAAACTGGGGTAGTGGCATCTCGCGTCTCCAGGTGGCACCGGGGCGCCTTACTCCTTACATGAAATCTGCGCAGGCGGCGAATGGCCGCAATCCGCGCATTCTATCAGCTTAATATGTAGGATCGCTTACCAGAACTGAACAGAGCGGCCAAAAGAAAAGTGTTTAGAGGCTCTTGGCGCTGGCCGCCGACCCGCACAGGAGCTGACAGGCCGGAACACGTTCAGGGCGGGTCCCGGGTTGTGCTGTATCCGCCGCCGTCAGGCCGGGTCAGCTCCAGCCTTTGCGGAAGAAATGCGGCGAGGCGCCGAACTTGCGCTTGAACTGGCGTGAAAAATGGGTCGCAGAGTTAAAGCCTGAGGCCAGGGCGATTTCCGTCACGCTCATCGAGGTTTCGTTCATCAGCGCAAAGGCGTGGCTGAGGCGCATGTCGAAATAGACATGCATGGGGCTCTGATTCAGGTAGCGCGAGAACAGCCGTTCCAGCTGGCGGCGGGAGATGTCGAGCCGGTCGCAGAGCTCGCCGATCGACAGCGGCTCCTCAATCGATTCCTGCATCAGCTGCAGCGCATTGAGCAAACGCTGGTTGCGGCTGCCGATGGCGACCGCGTAGTTGGATTTCTGCGGCGCCGCCTGGCCGCCGGAACGGACATGCAGGCACATGTCGGCGACGATGATCGCCAGCTGCTTGCCGTGGCGTTCTTCGATAAGGTGCAGCATCATGTCGGTTGCGGCATTGCCGCCGCCACAGGTCATCAGCGGGCCGGAGATCTCGAAAATATTGGGGGAGGGCTCCAGGCTCGGGTAGCTCTCCAGAAAACCCGGCTGGTTTTCCCAGTGCAGGGTGAACTTGTGGTTCTTGATCAGCCCGGCCTGCGCCAGCGCAAAAGCACCGGTGCAGATGCCGCCGATGGAGCGGCCGAAGCGGCTTTCGCGGCGCAGCCAGTTCAGGGTGACCTCGCTGGCGGCGGCATGCGGTTCCACCCCGGCGCAGACAAAGCCCAGCGAATCCGAAGGCAGCGGCTGCAGCGGTGTGTCCGGTGTCACCACCATTCCGTTGGAACAGCGCACCGGCTGGCCGTCCTCTGTCATGATGAACCAGCGGTAAAGCCGGGTGCCGGTGACCTGGTTGGCAATGCGCAGGGGCTCGATGGCTGCAGCCACCGGCAGCATCGTCGCCTTGGGCAGCAGCAGGAAATAGAAGTCCTGCGGCTCGCCCTCGAAGGGGATGGCGAGATTGGCGGCGGCGCCTTTCTGAACGAAACTGTCATCGGACATGGCGGAACCCCAGCGCGGCACCCGGTGCAATGCGCCGGGCGGAAATCAGACTTGCGAGTGTTTCCTACGGCTCTGCCGCGCGCCGCTGCCTGAGAATAGCGACAGCGTTCCAGCGGATTGCGACACCGGATACAGGTTTGCGTCATCGTGAAAATGACCGCCGCCCCTTGCAGGTCAAAAGGGGCGATACTAAGACTCGGGTAACACACTGTCGGGTATGGTGCCGGACATAAACAACGCAGGCAGGTCGAAATGATTGATCCCAGAGAAACATACATGAATACCCTGGTCCCGATGGTGGTTGAGCAGACCAGCCGGGGCGAGCGGGCCTATGACATCTTTTCCCGCCTGCTGAAGGAGCGGATCATCTTCCTGAACGGCCCGGTGCACGACGGGATGAGCTCTTTGATCGTGGCGCAGCTCTTGCACCTTGAGGCGGAGAACCCGTCCAAGGAAATCTCCATGTACATCAACAGCCCGGGCGGCGTGGTGACCAGCGGCCTGTCGATCTATGACACCATGCAGTACATCAAGCCCAAGGTCTCGACCCTGGTGATCGGCCAGGCGGCTTCGATGGGGTCGCTCTTGCTGACCGCCGGCGAGCCGGGCATGCGTTTCTCCCTGCCGAACTCCCGCGTGATGGTGCACCAGCCCTCCGGCGGCTTCCAGGGCCAGGCCACCGACATCATGATCCACGCCGAAGAGACCCTGAAGCTGAAGAAGCGCCTGAATGAGATCTACGTCAAGCACACCGGCCAGGACTACGACAGCATCGTCAACGCGCTGGAGCGCGACAATTTCATGTCGCCGGAAGAGGCCAAGGAGTTCGGCCTGATCGACGAGATCGTCGAAAACCGCGCCAAGGGCGACGACGAGCAGGCCTGAGGCCTGCGCGTGTGACCAGCGGTGTGCCCCGGGTTTCAGATGGGGCGCACTTTCACATTGTGGCGGCCTAAGCACTGGCTTAAGCTGGCCAAAAGATGAATTGCCCCGCGGCGCGGGCGCAGCGGACCGGGCGGACTGAAAGGTAGACCATGGCGACGAATTCAGGCGGCGACAGCAAGAACACCCTCTATTGCAGCTTCTGCGGCAAGAGCCAGCATGAAGTGCGCAAGCTGATCGCTGGCCCCACCGTCTTCATTTGCGATGAATGCGTTGAACTGTGCATGGACATCATCCGTGAAGAAACCAAGGCATCGGGCCTTAAGGCCACCGACGGTGTGCCGACGCCCAAGGACATCTGCCAGGTGCTGGATGACTATGTGATCGGCCAGGCGACCGCCAAGCGGGTGCTGTCGGTTGCGGTGCACAATCACTACAAGCGCCTGAACCACGCCCAGAAGGCGGGTTCGGACATCGAACTGGCGAAGTCGAACATCCTGCTGATCGGCCCCACCGGCTGCGGCAAAACGCTGCTGGCGCAGACGCTGGCGCGGATTCTGGATGTGCCCTTCACCATGGCTGATGCCACCACGCTGACCGAAGCCGGTTATGTGGGCGAGGATGTCGAGAACATCATTCTGAAGCTGCTGCAGGCGTCGGAATACAATGTCGAGCGGGCGCAGCGCGGCATCGTCTATATCGACGAGGTCGACAAGATCACCCGCAAGTCGGAAAACCCCTCGATCACCCGCGACGTGTCGGGCGAGGGTGTGCAGCAGGCGCTGCTGAAGCTGATGGAAGGCACCGTCGCTTCGGTGCCGCCGCAGGGCGGCCGCAAGCATCCGCAGCAGGAATTCCTGCAGGTGGACACCACCAACATCCTGTTCATCTGCGGCGGCGCCTTTGCCGGTCTCGACAAGATCATCGCGCAGCGCGGCAAGGGCTCGGCGATGGGCTTTGGCGCCGATGTGCGCGACAATGACGAGCGCGGCGTCGGCGAGATCTTCAAGGACCTGGAGCCGGAAGATCTGCTGAAATTCGGCCTGATCCCGGAATTTGTCGGCCGTCTGCCGGTTCTGGCGACGCTGGAAGACCTGGATGAGGACGCGCTGGTCACCATCCTGACCCAGCCCAAGAACGCCCTGGTCAAGCAGTACCAGCGCCTGTTCGAGCTGGAAGACACCGAGCTGGACTTCACCGACGAGGCGCTGAGCGCGATTGCCAAGAAGGCCATCGACCGCAAGACCGGCGCCCGCGGCCTGCGCTCGATCATGGAGGATATCCTGCTGGATACCATGTTCGACCTGCCCGGCATGGACAGCGTCACCAAGGTGGTGGTGAACGAAGAGGCCGTGACCTCGGAAGCGCAGCCGCTGATGATCCACGCGGATGCAGAGAAAGAGCCGGCGTCAGCGGGCTGAGCGGCAGAAAGTTTGTATCGGGCGGCGCGGTGATTTCCGCGCCGCTTTCATGTTGAGGAGAGAAACATGATCAAGCGGATTTCTTCGGGCGGTGAGTTCGAGGCAAAGATCGGTTACAGCCGCGCCGTGGTGGCGGGCGGCTTCGTGCATGTGGCGGGCACCGTCGGGCAGGGCGACGATGTTGTCGCCCAGTGCAGATCGGCGCTGGAGACAATCGGCGCGGCGCTGGAGAAGGCCGGTGCCAGCTTTGCCGATGCGGTGCGGGTGAACTACTACCTTCCGGATGCAGCGGAGTTCGAACCCTGCTGGCCGGTCCTGGCGGAAACCTTCGGCGCCAACCCACCGGCGGCCACCATGGTGGAGTGCAACCTGATCGATCCCAAGTTCCGGATTGAGATTGAGCTGACCGCGCTGGCTCCGGCCGGCAGCTGACCTGCGGGGCGGCGCATCAGCTGCTGACGCAAAACTGCCATTTCCCGCCAAGTCTAAGCCTGGCAAGGTGCAAGCGACTGGACCTTGGCGGGAAATTGGGCCATATCAAGTCTGAAAAATCCGGAGGCACCCATGGGAATCCTGAACACTCTTCTGCGCGCTGTGACCTGGTGGAACGGTTCCACCCTGAACACCGCGATTTTCACCGCCCGCAAGGGGATCAAGGTGGGCGAGGATGATCAGGGCAATGTCTTCTACCGCAATGCGGACGACAGCAAGCGCTGGGTGATCTTCAATGGCGAGGCCGAGGCCTCCCGCGTGAGCCCGGACTGGCACGGCTGGCTGCACCGCACCTTTGACGAGGTGCCGAGCGAAAAGCCGCTGAAGCACAAGGCCTGGGAAAAGCCGCATCAGGAAAACCTGACCGGCACCATGATGGCCTATGCGCCGGCGGGGTCGATCCGCAAAGGCGGCGAGCCGAAAGAGCGCCGCGATTACGAGGCCTGGGTGCCCGAGTAAACACATCTGCCAAAAGGCTGATTTCATGTCCCATAATCCCACTGAAGTTTTTGCCGGCGGCATCGTGCTGGCGGCGGCCATCGGCTTTGCCGTTTATGCGGGGCAGGCTGCTGGCCTGTCGCGCGCCGGCTCCACCTATGATCTGACCGCCTCTTTCCGTTCGCTGGAAGGCGTCAGCGTTGGCACCGATGTGCGTCTTGCAGGCGTCAAGATCGGCACCGTCACCGGTGTCGGGCTGAACCCGGAAACGTTCCGCGCCGATACCGTGTTTTCCGTCAAGGAGGGCATCGAGATCCCCGATGACAGTGCGGTGGTGATTTCCTCCGAAGGCCTGCTGGGCGGCAATTTCGTGGAGATCATGCCGGGGGGCTCGCCCTTCGCCTTTGAGCCCGGCGATGAGATCGAGGACACCCAAGGCGCGGTCAGCCTGATCTCGCTGCTGGTGAAATTCGTCGCGGGCGGCGGCGAGGGCGACTCGTGAAGCGCCTTGCGGCAGCACTGACGGCTTTTGCGCTGGCCATGCCCGGCTGGGCGCAGGAGCAAGCCGAGCAGGGCACGGCAGCGGTGCTGCGGGCGCTGGACAAGGTCAACGGGCATTCCCTGGATGCTGAAGTTGCCATTGGCGGCAGTGCCGAGATGTTCGGCCTGCTAGTAAGCGTGCACGACTGCCGTTATCCGGCGGAGAACCCGACCGGGGATGCTTTTGCCTATTTGTCGGTGCGGGACCCGAAGAACGGCGCCGAGCATTTCCAGGGCTGGATGATTGCCTCCAGCCCGGCGCTGAACGCGCTGGACCACAACCGCTACGACGTCTGGGTCATCCGCTGCAAAAGCAGCTGAGGCGCCGGCACAGGCGGCTGCAAGAAATCCGCCTTCCTGTTCAGGGCTTCGCGGAGCAGCGCGCGGTAGCGTGCACGGGTGATTTCGATCCCGCCCATTGAGGCCAGATGCGCGGTCAGGAACTGGGTGTCGCACAAGGTGAAGCCCGCCTGCCGCAGCCGGTCGGTGAGATAGGCCAGCGCCACCTTGGAGGCATCGCGGCGGCGCGAAAACATGCTCTCGCCAAAAAAGGCGCCGCCGAGCGAAACGCCATAGGTGCCGCCGGCCAGTTCCCCCTCGTGCCAGACCTCCAGCGAATGGGCGTTGCCCATCATGTGCAGGTCGAGGTAGCGGTCCCGGATTTCTGAGTTGATCCAGGTCTCGGCCCGGTCGGCGCAGCCGTCCACCACGCCAGCGAAATCCCGGTTCACAGTGATCTCGAAGCCGCCGTTGCGGATGCGCTTGGCGAGGGACCGGGAAATGCGGAAGCCGTCGAGCGGCAGGATCCCGCGCCGTTTGGGGTCGACCCAGAACACTTCGGGGTCGTCGCGGTGTTCGGCCATAGGGAAGACACCGGCGGAATAGGCGTGCAGCAGGAGATCGGCAGTCAGGCTCATAGTGACGCCAGTATAAAGGGCAAAGGCAGGGAAAAGTAAAACGGGGCGCAACCTGCTGGTGCGCCCCGCGGGTTTCAGCCCGGCGTGTTCTCTTCCAGCCAGCGTTCCAGCCAGTGGATGCCGTAGTCGCCGGTGTGGATGTCCTGCTCCTGCAGCAGTGCATGGAACAGCGGCACGGTGGTGTCGATGCCGTCGATGATCAGCTCGCCCAGGGCGCGGTTCAGGCGTGCCAGCGCCTCGGTCCGGTCGCGGCCGTGCACGATCAGCTTGCCGATCAGCGAGTCGTAGTAGGGCGGGATCGAGTAGCCGTCGTAAAGCGCCGAATCCATCCGCACACCCAGGCCGCCGGGGGCGTGGTACTGGGTGATCTTGCCCGGGCAGGGCGAGAAGTTCGGCAGCTTCTCGGCGTTGATCCGCACCTCGATGGCGTGGCCGTTGATTTCCAGATCGTCCTGGGTGAAGGACATCGGCAGGCCTTCGGCCACCCGGATCTGCTCGCGCACCAGGTCGACGCCGAAGATGGCCTCGGTCACCGGGTGCTCCACCTGCAGGCGGGTGTTCATCTCGATGAAGTAGAACTCGCCGTCCTCATAGAGGAACTCGACGGTGCCGGCGCCGGAATAGCCCATTTTGCCGATGGCGTCGGCGCAGATCTTGCCGATCTTGGCGCGCTCTTCCGGGGTGATGCAGGGGCCAGGGGCCTCCTCGAACACCTTCTGGTGGCGGCGCTGCAGCGAGCAGTCGCGTTCCGCCAGGTGCACGCCGGTGCCTTTGCCGTCGCCGAAGACCTGGATTTCGATGTGACGCGGCTTCTGGAGGTATTTCTCCATGTAGACTTCGTCATTGCCGAACGCGGCCTTGGCCTCGGAGCGGGCGGTGGAGAAGGCTGAAACCAGCTCTTTCTCGTTCTTGGCCACCTTCATGCCGCGGCCGCCGCCGCCGGCGGTCGCCTTGATGATCACCGGATAGCCCATCTCGGCAGCGGCCTTCTTGGCCGCCGCGATGTCCGGCACGCCGCCTTCGGAGCCGGGGACCACCGGTATGCCGAGGTTCTTGGCGGTTTCCTTGGCGGTGATCTTGTCGCCCATGATGCGGATATGCGCCGCCGAGGGGCCGATGAAGGTCAGGCCGTGGTCTTCGATGATCTGCACGAAGTTGGCGTTTTCCGACAGGAAGCCGTAGCCCGGGTGAATCGCCTGGGCGCCGGTGATTTCGCAGGCCGAGATGATGGCCGGGATCGACAGGTAGCTCTGCGCGCCCGAAGGCGGGCCGATGCAGACCGATTCATCGGCCATGCGGACGTGCATCGCATCGGCATCTGCGGTGGAGTGGACCGCGACGGACTTGATGCCCATCTCGCGGCAGGCGCGGATCACGCGCAGGGCGATTTCGCCGCGGTTGGCAATCAGGATCTTGTCAAACATTGCAGACCCTTACTCGATGATGACCAGGGGCGACCCGAATTCCACGGCGGCGCCGTCTTCGACCAGGATGCGCTTCACGGTGCCAGCCTTGGGCGCCGGAATGTGGTTCATGGTCTTCATCGCTTCGACGATAAGCAGGGTGTCGCCTTCGCTGACTTTGGCACCGACCGAGATGAATGAGGGCGCGCCGGGTTCCGGCTGCAGGTAAACGGTGCCGACCATCGGGGAAGTCACGGCGCCGGGGTGGCTGGCCGGATCGTCATTTGCGGCTGCGGGGGCGGCAGCAGCCGGTGCGGCTGCGGCGGCAACCGGCGCGGGGGCTGCAGCAGGAACCTGTACCTGCATCGGGGCCGCTGCCATTGCGGTCTGGCGCGACACGCGCACGTTCAGGCTGTCATCATCGCCGTAGTCGCGTTTGACCTGCAGCTCGGTCAGGTCGTTTTCGCGCAGCAGCTCCGCCAGCGCCTTGATGAATGCCACGTCAGCTTCGTGAGTTTTGTTTGTCATATTGTCCTCAGCCAATTCCGACAGGCCCGCCGGTTAAGGCGGGCGGGAAATTAGGGCGCTTATAGGGCAAGGATTACCGCAAGGAAAGCACTCCTGAACTGGGCCGTAACATGAGGGCTATGGCGCGGATTCGCAATCGCCGGCGGGAAATTCCTGGTCAGAGGGGCATCCCGGACAGTTTCGCTACCAGTTCCGGCAGTTTGCGGGCACCGAATTTATGCAAAAGATGCGCCCGGTGGCTTTCCACGGTGCGGTAGGACAGGTCCAGCTGCTTGCCGATTTCCTTGGCGGACAGCCCCTTGCAGGTCAGAATTGCCACCTCCCGCTCGCGCGGGGTTAGGGAGACCACGGGGCGGTCCTCGGAGATGTCGGCAAATGACCAGATCCCGGTCTGAAACGGCGCCTCCGGCGTCACCGAGCGGCCCCGCACCCGGCACCAGAACAGGGCGCCGGACCGCCGCCGCATGATCCGTTCGTCGCTGTAGCTGCCGGTCTGCGCTTCGGGCCGCTGCAGCAAGGCGCCGATGCGGTTGAAATCCTCCTGGCTCGGATAGAGCTCCGCCACCAGCATGCCGGCGTAGTCGGACGGCGTGCCGCCGAAGGTGGCGGCGAATTGCAGGTTGCACCGGGTGATGACGCGGCGTTCCAGAACGGCAAGGCCCACAGGGGCATGGTCAAAGGCAAGATCGCTCATATGCTACTAATACGCAGGTATTTCTGCGGAATTGAAGGGGCTTGGGTTTGCGCGGCGGTTTCAGGCCGCGGCCGCAAGCCGGAGAGGAGCAACGGATGAACGTAGCGGAATGGCTGGCAAGGATGGCAGCGGCGGAGGGCGCGCGGCCGGCGCTGTACCTGGGGCGGGAACCGGTTGCGGATTACGCGGGGTTCCATGCGCGGGCGGCCTCGGTCGCGGGCTGGCTGCAGGCGCAGGGCATCACGCCCGGGGACCGGGTTGGCATTTTCATGAAGAACTGCCCGGATTACCTGATCGCGCTTTACGCCATCTGGTATGCCGGAGCGGCGGCAGTGCCCATCAATGCCAAGCTGCACGGCAGGGAGGCAGAGTTTATCCTTGAAAACTCCGGCGCCGGGCTGGTGTTCACGTCGCCGGGGCTGACAGAGGCGGTTGAGGACACAAACGCCAAGGTGTGCTGCGTTGACATCACCGGCACGGAGTATGCGGACGCCTTGCAGGCTGATCCGGTGGCGGAACCCGCGTCGCGCCAGCCGGGGGATCTGGCCTGGCTGTTTTACACCTCCGGCACCACCGGGCGTCCCAAGGGAGTGATGATCACCCACCGGATGCTGATGAACATGGCCATCGCCTATTTCGCCGACGTGGATCAGGTGAGCGCAGAGGACCACGCGCTGTATGCGGCACCGATGAGCCACGGCGCGGGGATCTATGCGATCCAGCATGTTCTGGCTGGCGCGCGCCATATCTGCCCGGTGTCCGGCGGCTTTGACGAGGCGGAGATTTTCGATCTGGCCGCGCATTTCGGGCGGGTACACATGTTTGCGGCGCCCACCATGGTCACGCGGATGACCTCGGAGGCCAAACGGCTGGGCCGCACGGGCGAGGGGCTGCGCACCGTCGTCTATGCCGGCGGGCCGATGTATGTGGCGGATATCATGGAGGCAGTGGCGCATTTCGGCCCGGTCTTTGTGCAGGTCTACGGTCAGGGCGAATGCCCGATGGCGATTACCGCGCTGCCGCGCCATGACGTGCAGGACCGCACGCATCCGCGCTGGCGTGAAAGGCTGGCCAGCGTCGGCCGGGCACAGAGCGTGGTGGAGGTGCGGATCGGCACACCGGAGGGTGCGTTCCTGCCCGCAGGCAGCCATGGAGAGATCATGGTGCGCGGCGATGCGGTGATGCCGGGCTATTGGGACAACCCGGTGGCTACCGCCGGGGCGCTGATCAACGGCTGGCTGATGACCGGCGACATGGGGGTGCTGGACGGGGACGGCTACCTCACCCTGCAGGACCGGTCCAAGGACATGATCATCACCGGCGGCTCCAACGTTTATCCGCGCGAGGTGGAGGAAGTGCTGCTGATGCACCCTCAGGTGCGAGAGGTGTCGGTCGTGGGCCGGCCCCATGCCGACTGGGGCGAGGAGGTGGTGGCCTTTGTCGTGGGAGACGCGCCGGAGGCGGAGCTGGACGACCTTTGCAACAGCCGGATCGCCCGGTTCAAGCGGCCCAAGGCCTATCTGCGCATCGACACGCTGCCCAAGAATAACTACGGCAAGGTGCTGAAAACCGAGCTGCGCGCCAAGTTTCAGGGTTAGCCCGGGGCGCTGCCCTAGCCCCGGGGATGTTTCAGGCAAGAGCTACACCGGAGCCCGGAGCGTTTTTCTGGCCACAGCGTGCAAAAAGAGGCCGGCCCTGGGCGGGGCCGGCCTTAGGCGGATAGCAGCGGCAGGGAGCCGCTGCCATTGGAGCCATTGTCAAATCGCCAGGTACTCGGCGCGCAGCTCCTCGTTTTCCAGAACCTCGGCAGCGGTGCCGTCAAAGACGATGCCGCCGGTATCGAGGATCACCGCACGGTCCGCCAGTTCCAGGGCGCGGACCGCATTCTGCTCGACAATGATAGTTGTCATGCCCTGTTCCTTGATGTGGATGAGGGTTTTTTCGATCTCGTCGACGATCACCGGGGCGAGACCCTCGTAGGGTTCATCCAGCAGCAGCACCTTGATGTCGCGGGCCAGCGCGCGGGCGATCGCCAGCATCTGCTGCTCGCCGCCCGAAAGTGTCACGCCCTCCTGCTTGCGCCGTTCGCCGAGGCGGGGGAACAGGTCATAGAGCCGTTCCAGCGACCAGCCGATCGGCGGCGTGATCTGCGCCAGCTGCAGGTTTTCCTCCACCGTCAGGCCGGGAATGATGCGGCGGTCCTCCGGCACCAGCCCCAGACCCGCGGCTGCGGCCTCATAGGATTCCATGGTGTGCAGGGGCTTGTGGTCCAGCCAGATTTCGCCCCGGGTCACCATTGGGGAACCTGTGCGGGCGATTGAGCGCAGGGTCGAGGTCTTGCCCGCGCCGTTGCGGCCCAGGAGCGCGAGGATCTCGCCCTCATGGACGTTGAAGTTGATGCCCTGCACGATGTAGCTCTCGCCGTAATAGGCATGTACATCCCAGACCGACAGGAAGGCCGGGGCGGTGGAGGCCGCATTGGCGTTCTTGGAGAAATCGGGTTTGCCGTTCATGGTGGTTCCTCCTTACGCCGACTCGCCCAGATAGGCTTCACGCACCTTCGGATTGCCGCGGATGTTCTGCGGGTCGTCTTCGACCAGGGGGGTGCCCTGAGCCAGCACAGTGATCCGGTTGGCCAGCGAGAACACCACATGCATGTCGTGCTCGATGATGGCGATGGTGATGTCGCGCTCCTCGGAAATCTGCTTGAGCAGGTCGATGGTGTTGTTGGTATCGGCCCGGGCCATGCCTGCAGTGGGCTCATCCAGCAGCAGCAGGCGCGGTTCCTGGCTCAGGCACATGCCGATCTCCAGCCGCCGCTTGTCGCCGCGGGACAGCGCGGCGGCGTGCATGCCGCGCTTGTCCGCCATGTTCATCTCTTCCAGCATGTGCTCAGCACGCTCCAGGATGTCATTCTGCTTGAGAACCGCGGACAGCGCGTTCAGCTCGAATGCGCCGTCCCGCTTGGCGAAGCAGGGGATCATCATGTTTTCCAGCACGGTCAGGTCGCCGAAGATCTCAGGCGTCTGGAACACGCGGGAAATGCCCATCTGGTTGATCTCATAGGGTGCGCGGCCCAGCACGGACTGGCCGTCGAACATCACCGATCCGGTGTCGGGGATCAGCTTGCCGACCAGGCAGTTCAACAGGGTGGACTTGCCTGCGCCGTTCGGCCCGATGATCGCATGGACCGAGTTTTCCTTTACGCTGAGGTTCACGTCGGACAGCGCTTGCAGGCCGCCGAACCGTTTCCCCACGTCTTTGACTTCAAGGATACCCATTGGTCTGTCTCCTTATTCCGCGGGGTTGGTTTCATGGGCGGCGGTGCTGCTTTTGGCCTTGCGGCCGCGGATCCAGTTCACCAGCCGCTGTCCGCCTTCGACCAGCCCGCCGGGCAGGAAGATCACCACCAGCATGAACAGGATGCCCAGCGTCAGGTGCCAGCCCTTGCCGATGAAGGGGTGGATCAGGAACACCACGGCGTCCTCCATGCCATCCGGCAGGAAGCTGAACCAGCTGTGCAGCACGTAGTCGTTGATCTTGGAGAAGATGTTTTCGAAGTACTTGATGAAGCCTGCGCCCAGGACCGGGCCGATCAGAGTGCCGGCGCCGCCCAGAATGGTCATCAGCACGACCTCGCCGGAGGCGGTCCATTGCATCCGCTCGGCGCCCGCCAGCGGATCCACCGCAGACAGAAGCCCGCCGGCCAGCCCGGCGTACATGCCGGAGATCACAAAGGCGGCCAGCGTGTAGGGGCGGCTGTTGAGGCCAGTGTAGTTCATCCGCTGCTGGTTCGATTTCACCGCCCGCAGCATCATTCCGAAGGGGGAGCGGAAGATGCGGATGGCTAGGTAGAAGCAGGCGAGCATGATCACGGCGCACAGGTAGTAGCCCGCGTTGAACTGGAACTCCCAGGCGCCCAGATCCAGCTTGTAGGTCGCCCGCATGCTGAGCCCGAAAAGATGCGGCAGGTCGGGCAGGCGGTCGGGGTTGTGGAACCATTGCGGATCGTCGGCATAGACCTGAAGCCCGGTTTCGCCGTTGGTCAGGTTGAATTTGGGGTTGGAGAGAACCGAATAGGCCAGCGCGTAACTCATCTGCGCAAAAGCAAGCGTCAGGATGGAGAAATAAATTCCCGAGCGGCGCAGGCTGACGTAGCCGATGAGCAGAGCGAAGACGCCGGAGACGGCGATCGACAGCAGGATGCCCGGTAGCACGTTGTAGCCCAGCAGTTTGAACATCCAGACACAGGAGTAGGATCCGACGCCGAGAAAGGCGGCGTGGCCGAAGCTGAGGTAGCCGGTCAGGCCGAACAGGATGTTGAAACCGATCGCGAAGATGCCGAAAATCACGAACTTCTGCATCAGGTCCGGATAGCCGGCGTTGAATTGCGCAAGCCCGGAGGCTGAGGGGAAGGGGTTCAGCAGGAAGGGGGCGAGCATCACCATAACCGCCACGATGATGAGAACGCTGGTGTCTTTTTTGTTTAATCCGAACATGGCCTTAGTCCTCCATCACGCCTTTGCGCCCCATCAGCCCGCGCGGTCTGGTCAGCAGCACGGCGATGGCGACGAGATAGATGATGATCTGGTTGATTCCGGGCAGGGTGGTGGTGGCCCAGGTGGTGGAGGCAAAGCTTTCCAGGATGCCCAGCAGGAAGCCGGCCAGCACGGCGCCGGGCAGGGAGCCCATGCCGCCGACGACGACCACGACGAAGCTGAGAACGAGGAAATCCATGCCCATGTGGTAGTTCGGCGGGTTGATCGGGGTGTACATCACCCCCGCCAGTCCGGCGACAGCGGCGGCGATGCCGAACATGATGGTGAAGCGGCGGTCGATGTTGATGCCCAGCAGTCCGACCGTCTCGCGGTCGGCCATGCCCGCCCGGACCACCATGCCGAATGTGGTGAACTGCAGGAAACAGAAGATGCCGCCGATGATCAGCACGGCAAAGGCGAAATACACCACCCGCCAGACCGGGTAGATGATGTCCATGCCGATAACGGCGCCGAGGTTCATCACCCCGTTCAGCGCGTCCGGCGCCGGGGTCTGGATCGGGTTGGCGCCGTAGAAGTACTTGACCACTTCCTGCAGCACGATGGCGAGGCCGAAGGTCACCAGGATCTGGTCCGCATGGGGGCGCTTGTAGAAATGCTTGATCAGGCCGCGCTCCATCACATAGCCGACGCCGATCATGATCGGGATGGCGAAGAGGATCGCCAGCGGCACTGCCCAGTCGACGATGGAGCCGCCGATGTCGGGGCCGAACCAGGCCTCGACATAGGGGGTTTTCACCTTCAGCGGGTTGCCGAGGAAATCGGTCTGCGTTTCATCGACGGTTTCGAAGCTGAGGTTCAGAATGCGCTGCAGGGTGACGGCGCAGAAGGCGCCGATCATGAACAGCGCCCCGTGGGCGAAGTTCACCACGCCCAGCGTGCCGAAAATGAGTGTCAAACCCAGCGCGATCAGCGCATAGGCCGAGCCTTTGTCCAGCCCGTTCAGGATTTGCAGGAGAATGGCGTCCATAGGTCCCACCGTGCGTCAGGTTTGGGAGGCCCGTCCGGCGGGGGGCGGACGGGCCGGTTCGGGCAGCCGGAATCCGGCCCGGAATCCGGTCCGGATATTTTTAAGTTCCAATGCCCGGTTGCTGGCTTAAGCGCCCGGGTTGCATTCGCCCAGGCTGCCGCCGGCGAACATCGGATGGTCCGGTGCGTATTCCACCTGCGCCCGCGGGGTGACCTCGACCACTTCCAGCAGGTCGAACTCGGAGGTCGGGTTCTCCTTGCCGCGCACCACAAGAACGTCCTTGAAGCACTGGTGGTCCTCGGCGCGGTAAAGGGTCGGGCCGTTGCCGAGGCCGTCGAACTCGTAGCCTTCGAGCGCCTCTGCCACTGCACAGGGGTTGAAGCTGCCGGCCCGTTCCACCGCATCGGCATAAAGCAGGGTCTGCACATAGCAGGTATGCGCAGCCTGGCTCGGCGGGAACCCGTATTTGGTGCCGAAGGATTTCACGAAGGCCTTGGAGCCCTCATCCTGCAGCGTCCAGTGCCAGTTTGTGGAGCCGTGGATGCCCTTGACGTTGGCGCCCGCGCCCTTGGCCATCAGCCGCGAGTAGAGCGGCACCACGATTTCGAAGTTCTTGCCGTTCACCTGCTTGTCGCGCAGGCCGAACTGCACCGCGTTGGTCAGCGAGTTGACCATGTTGCCGCCGTAGTGGTTCAGCACCAGCACGTCGGCGCCGGAGTTCAGAACCGGGGCGATGTAGGAGGAGAAGTCGGTTGCCGCCAGCGGTGTCTTCACCGTGTTCACCGTCTGCCAGCCCATTGCTTCGGTGGCGGCCTTGATCGATTCTTCCTGCGACCAGCCCCAGGTGTAGTCGGCAGTCAGATGATAGGCCTTGCGGTCGGTGCCGTAGAGGTTCTTGAGCACCGGCGCCAGTGCCGCGCCGGACATGTAGGCGTTGAAGAAATGGCGGAAGCCGTTGGCTTTCTTGTCCTTGCCGGTGGTGTCGTTGGAATGGGTGAGGCCCGCCATGAAGATCACGCCTGCCTCCTGGCAAAGGCCCTGAACGGCGATCGCCACACCGGATGACGAGCCGCCGGTGATCATCACCGCGCCGTCCTTTTCGATCATCGACTTGGCGGATGCGCGGGCGGCGTCCGATTTGGTCTGGGTGTCACCGGTGACGTATTCGACCTTCTTGCCCAGGATGCCGGAGCCCTGCAGCGCCTTGGAGCTGAAGGTGTTCATCATGCCGCCGTCGCCGCCGCCGTTCAGATGCTCGACCGCCAGTTCATAGGCGCGCAGCTCGTCGGCGCCCTCGTCTGCGTAGGGGCCGGTCTGCGGGACGTTGAAGCCCAGGGTCACTGAGCTCCCGGTCGGTTCATTGGTAAAGGCCGCCGCGGAAGAGGCGGTAAAGATGGTCGGCAGCGCCACGCCGGCGCCGGCAAATGCGCCGGACTTCAAGACTCCGCGACGCGAAACGTCAAATTTAGTCATGTATTCCTCCCTGATAAGATTGGTGCCTTGCAGCTCCTCACTTCTGCGCGGTACCAGCACTTTGCGTGCAAAATCAGTATGGGAGGCTCATGTAAATTCAGGCAATAAAACCCTTTTACAGCTTGAAAATTCTGTAAATAACTGAACAGATAATTTGGGTGATCTGTAAACAAACTTATTTTGCGTTGCAGAAAGTCTTTGAAATGGAAGTGTTTTGAGAGGCCCGCACGCATGGCACGCGACACCCTGACCGGCAGCCGGATCCGCGAGCGCAGGCTGATCCTGGGCATGCGCCAGGCCGAACTTGCGCGGGAAGCGGGGATCTCTGCCTCCTATCTGAACCTGATCGAGCACAACCGCCGCAGAATCGGCGGTAAACTGCTGGTCGGTATTGCCGGTGTGCTGGGGGTGGAGCCGTCGATGCTCAGCGAAGGCGCGGAGGCGGCGCTGATCTCGACCCTGCGGGAGGCGGCGGCGGACAGTGGTGTGCCGGTGGCGGAACTGGACCGGGTAGATGAGTTTGCCGGCCGCTTTCCAGGCTGGGCAGAGGTGCTGGCAGCCGGCCACCGCCGCATCGCCGTCCTGGAGCGGACGGTGGAGACGCTCTCGGACCGGCTGACCCACGACCCCAATCTGGCCGCATCCGTGCATGAGGTGCTGTCGACCGCGGCGGCGATCAGGTCCACAGCGTCGATTCTGGCGGAAACAGGCGAGCTGGAGCAGGAATGGCGCGACCGGTTTCACAAGAATCTCAATGAAGATTCGCTGCGCCTGTCGGAAAGCAGCCGGGCGCTGGTGGGTTTCCTGGATGAGGGCGCCGCCGGCGCCGACCGCCGCGGCATGCCGCAGGAGGAAGCCGAAGCCTACCTGCAGGCAAACCGGTTCCATTTCCCGGAGCTGGAGGAGGAACGGGCGGAGCCGCAGGATCTGGTGCGGGAGGCCCCGGAGTTGGTCAGCGAGGCGGCCCGCAGCCTGGCCCGCGCTGCGCTGGCGCAGTACCAGGCAGACGCCCGCGCGATGCCGCTGCAGGCACTGGAGCGCGAACTCCGCGCCGGCGGGCTGGACCCGGCGGCGCTGGCGCAGCACTTCGGGTGCGGCCTGCCAGCGGTGCTGCGGCGGCTGGCCGCGCTGCCGGAGGAGGTGCTGGGGCGGGAGGCCGGGCTGGTGGTTTGCGATGCGTCGGGAACGCTGCTGTTCCGCAAGCCGGTCACCGGCTTTGCGATGCCGCGCTTCGGGGCGTCCTGCCCGCTGTGGCCGCTTTACACAGCGCTGGTGAACCCGAATGTTCCGGTGCGGCGCAATGTCGTGCAGCACGGGCGCAACGCGGCAGCCTTTGATTGCATGGCGGTGGCCTGGCCGCAGAAACAGCCCGATTTCGGAGAAGATCCCCTGTACCGGGCCGTGATGCTGATCCTGCCCGGTGCCAAGGACGCTCAGGATCCGCAGCCGGTCGGAGCCAGCTGCAGGATTTGCCCGCGCCAGGCCTGCCCGGCCCGGCGCGAACCGTCGATCCTGAAGGAAGAGTTTTGACACTCATGCCGGCAGGCGGCTAACCTGCGGAAAAATAACCGCGTGCCCGGGCTGTCCAGGCTGCAGGGCCGCGCCGGGAGGAAAGACTGCTGATGGGCAGGCATGTAGTTCTGATAGAAGATGAACCGAATATCACGGAGGCTATCCGGTTTTTGCTGATGCGCGACGGCTGGAGTGTTGATGCGCACAGCGATGGCGCGACCGCGGTGGAGGTGATCCGTGACGCCGCTCCAGACCTGGTGATTCTGGATTTGATGCTGCCGGGAAAAAGCGGTTTGGAAATCGTGCGGGAGGTCCGCGCGGTTGAGGGCTTGCAGGCCCTGCCTGTGCTGATGCTGACCGCCCGCGGACAGATGCGGGACCGTGAGATGGCGGAGAAAGCGGGGGTGACCCGGTTCATGACAAAGCCCTTCTCCAACGCCGAGGTTCTGACAGCGGTGCGCGACCTGCACGCGCAGGCCGGGCAGGGATAAGGGCGCGATGGCCATGGGGAGCGGCGATGAACAGGCGGGCACCCGCTCGGAGCGTCAGACTTACCGCCGCCGCCGGCTGATGGACATTTCCCGGTTGCTGCCGGTTCTGGGGGCGTTGCTTTTGGCGCTGCCGCTGTTGTGGCCCGAGGCGTCCTCACATCCGGCAGCGCGCGGCGGGGTCAGCATGTCAGCTGCCATCATTTATGTCTTTGCCGTCTGGATCGGCCTGATCGCAGCTTGCTTCGTGTTCAGTCTGGCGGTGCAGCGGTGGGCGGATCACTGGACCGGCGGCCCGGATGAGGCAAGCGGGGCGGAGGACGGCTGATGGCCTCGCTCAATGTGCTTGCGTTTGTGTGCCTGGCCTATGTCGCCTTCCTGTTCTTTATCGCGTTCTGGGCGGACCGCATGGCAACGCGCGGCAAGAGCGCGGCCTGGATGCGCTCGCCGCTGATTTACACGCTGTCGCTGTCGATCTACTGCACTGCCTGGACGTTTTACGGCGCTGTTGGATATGCGGCGCGCTCGGGGCTGGAGTATGTGACCATCTACCTGGGGCCGTCGCTTGTGATGATCTGCTGGTGGTGGGGCCTTCGCAAGCTGGTGCGGATCGGCCGCAGCCAGCGGATCACCTCCATCGCTGACCTCTTGTCGTCGCGCTATGGCAAGTCCAATCTTCTGGCCGCAGGGGTGACCATTCTCGCGGTGATTGGCGTTACCCCTTATATTTCGTTGCAATTGCAGTCGGTTACCCTGTCTTTCGCCATCTTTGCCGAGGCCGATCCGCTGCGGGGGTACAACGAAACCTCGATTGTTTTCTGGGTGGCGGCCGGGCTGGCAGTGTTTGCGATTCTTTTCGGCACCCGCAACCTCAACGCCAACGAGCGCCATCACGGCGTGGTGACAGCGGTTGCTCTCGAAGCGATCGTCAAACTGGCGGCGCTGCTGGCGGTCGGGGTTTTTGTCGTCTGGGGGGTTGCCGGCGGTGTCGGCGAAACCCTGGCCCGCATCGACGCCTCGCAGATCGGCCAGTGGAATGTTGATGGAAGCCGCTGGGCCACAATCACTTTCCTGGCCGCCGCGGCCTTCATCTGCCTGCCGCGCATGTTCCAGGTGATGGTGGTGGAGAATGAGGACGAACGCCACCTTCGTATCGCCTCCTGGGCATTTCCCCTGTATCTGTTGCTCATTTCAATGTTCGTGGTGCCGATTGCCGTAGTCGGGCTGGATTTGCTGCCTGCCGGATCGAATCCCGACATGTTCGTGCTGACGGTTCCGTTGCAGCAGGGCCAGCAAGGGCTGGCAATGCTGTCGTTCCTCGGCGGGTTTTCCTCAGCCACGTCTATGGTGATCGTGGCGGCGATGGCGTTGTCGACGATGGTGTCGAACCACATCGTGATGCCGGTCTGGCTGCGGCTGCAGAGCCGGCGGGCGTCAGTTTCGGGTGATGTGCGCGACGTCGTGCTGCTATCGCGCCGGGTGTCGATCGCCGCGATCATGGCGCTGGGATATTTCTACTACCACCTCTCCGGCGGTGTTGCGGCGCTGGCCGCCATCGGGCTCATCTCCTTTGCGGGGGTGGCGCAACTGCTGCCTGCGCTGGTGGGCGGGTTGTTCTGGCGCGGCGCCACCCGCAGCGGAGCATTGGCCGGTCTGACGGTTGGCTTCGGGATCTGGCTTTACACGATGCTGCTGCCCGCCCTTGGGGGCGGCCTGCTGCCGGAGCACATCCTGCGCCACGGCCTTTTCGGGCTCAGCTGGCTGCGCCCGTCGGCGCTGTTCGGAATCGAGGGGCTGGATCCCACGGTCCACGCGGTGATGTGGTCGATGAGCCTCAATGCGCTGGTGTTCTGCCTGGTTTCGCTAATGAGTTTCCCCAGCCCGCTGGAGCGGCTGCAAGGGGCGCAGTTCGTCAATGTGTTTGACCATTCCGCAGGGCCGCGCGGCTGGACCGGTTCGGTGGCGCAGTGCGAAGACCTGATGATCATGTCGCAGCGGATTCTGGGCGCCACGGAGGCGCAGGCGTTTTTTGACCGCGAGCGGCAGCGCCAGGGCGGGCGCGGCCCGCTGCCGGAGCCTACGCCTGCGTTTCTGGAGCGGCTGGAACGCGAGCTGAGCGCCTCGATCGGGGCGGCCGCGGCACATGCGATGATTGGGCAGATCGCCGGCGGCTCTTCGGTTTCGGTGGCGGATTTGCTGGCGGTTGCGGATGAGACCGCGCAGATGCTGGAGTATTCCAGCCGCTTGGAGGCGCAGTCCGCGGAGTTGTCAGCAACGGCTCGGAAGCTAAGGGAAACAAACGAAAAACTGACGCAGCTGTCTGAGCAGAAGGACGCCTTTCTGAGCCAGGTCAGCCACGAACTGCGCACGCCGATGACCTCAATCCGCGCGTTTTCCGAGATCCTGCGCGACGCCGGGCAGCTGAGCGCGCAAGAGCAGCGGCGTTATGCCGGGATCATTCACGATGAAACACTGCGGCTGACCCGGCTGCTGAATGACCTGCTGGACCTCAGCGTGCTCGAAAGCGGCCAGGTCAGCCTCAACATCACCGCTGGCGGCCTGTCAGAGGTGCTGGATCACGCCGTTTCTGCCGCGCTGGCCGGGTCGGAGCGGCCGCTGACGGTCAAGCGCTGGCCGGATGCGGAAGGCTTCCGGATTTCGTCCGATCTCGACCGGCTGGCGCAAGTGTTCATCAATCTGATCGCCAACGCCCAGAAATACTGTGACGCGGATCAGCCGGAGCTGACGGTGTCGGCGTCGGCATCCGGCGGATGGCTGCATGTCGAATTCACCGACAACGGCAGCGGTGTGCCTCAGGATGCCCAGCAAATGATCTTTGAAAAATTTGCCAGGGTCAGCCCGGAACGGGCCGGCGGGGCCGGGCTGGGGCTGGCGATCTGCCGGGAAGTCATGCAGCGGCTGGGTGGTGATGTGTCTTATCTGCCGGGTCGCGGCGGAGGTGCCTTCCGGGTTTCCTTGCCTGCCGCAGGGGAAAAGGCTGCTTAACCGGAAGCGGAATACAGAAGTTGTTAACCCCCTTTCGGTTAAAACCGGGGAAACGGGACGCGCAAGGGGCAGGTACAACAGCCTATGTCTGAGACAGAAGCAGCAGAGGCGGGCAGCGGCAGGCAAAGTGTGCTTGCACGCAAGCTGGCAGCGGCCAAGGAAGGTGCCGGGGGGCTGAGCAGTTCCCTGACGCTGAAGGCCTTGCGCCGGTCGGTTGCGCGCGCGGCTGCGGACCTGTGCGACCTGCCGCTGGCAGTGCTGGCCGCGCGACAGTCCAACCGGGATTCCGATGACTTGGCCGGGCAGCTTTCGGATAAGGATCTTCTGGTTGTGCTGGATTGCCCGCAGGGCCGCCTTGGCGCAGCCAGCATGGATGCCGCCACAGTGACTGCGCTGATCCAGCAGCAGACCATCGGCGCCGTGATCGGAAAGGCGCCGGATGAACGCCACTACACGCCGACCGACGCCGCGATGACCTCCGAATTCCTGGAACGCAGCTTTGCCAAGGTGGTGGCAATGCTTGACGGGCATGCGGATCAGGCGCTGTTTTCCGGGTATCGTTTTGGCGCTCAGGTCGAAACCGTGCGCAGCCTGGTGCTGGGCATGGAAGCGGATGACTACCGGCTGATCGAGCTGAACCTGGATCTGGCCTGCGGCACGATGCAGGGGGTGATGAAGCTGATTCTGCCCGAGCCCACGCCAGAGGAGCTGCAGGGCGGCCCGGGCAGCGGCAACGGCCCCTCCTTGGGCAGCAATCTGGATTCCATTCGGGCGGAGCTGACGGCGGTGCTGTGCAAGATGCGGGTTCCGCTGCAGGAATTTGCCGGTCTTCAGATTGGCGATACCATCCCGTTGGACGCGGCCTTTCTCTATGAAACGGATCTTCTGACCATCGGCGGCAAGTCTGTTGCCCAGGGCCGACTTGGCCAGATGAATGGTGCGCGGGCGGTGCGTCTGACCTCGCCCAAGTCCAAACAGGCAAGCAACCCCGCTGCAGAAGCCATGGCGTTTTCCGAAGGCGGCGGCATGGAAGCGCTGCCAGGTTCGGCGCCGGCGCTTGGCATGGATATGGGGATTGCCGCGCAAGGGCTTCAGGATCCGATGGGTGACATGGGGATGCCCGGACTGGACGGCGGGGCGGCAATGGACGCATCGGCGCTGGATGCGGGCGCCGGGGAGGAGTTGCCCACTCTTGACGGCGAAGGGCTGGAGGCCGGTTTCGGCGGAGATTCCGGAGGCGGATTCGACAGCGGCGGCGGCCTGAGCATGGATGGATTGGACGGCGGCTTTGCCGATTTGCCTGACCTGTCGGATCTTCCCGACCTGCCGGATCTGCCCGGAGGTGATCTGGGGGATTTCGCCGCGGGCGATCCGGAAGAGATCTCTCAGCTGGCCGGTTTGGACGGCGCGCTTCCGGAAGGATGAACCGCTGCCTTCGGTTCCGGGTTGCGGCCATGCAAACGCCGGTTCTTTGCTCCTGCAGGTGCGGCCGGTGCAGTGCCGTGAGGCGCCAAGCTGGTGCCGCTGTGTGCAGGGCTGAACATTTCTGAACTTGGCAAACAGCGGCTGCAATAGGCAAACGGCTTGCGCGGCGTTGCGTCAGGCGCGTCGCGCAAGCCCTTGTTTGCGAACATTTTCAGAATTGCCGGAGAGCGCGGGGCGCGGCCGGGCCTGACGGCGGTTTCGTGCCGTTGCTTATCTGCCGGACAGTGATTCAAGCGCAGGACGCAGCCCGTCCAGCTGATATCCTGCGGCTTGGGTTTTCTGCAGGATGTCGTCGGCGGCCATGTCGCCGGCCTGGCTCAGGGCCCACGCAACCGAACAGCGGGTGCCGGAGGCGCAATAGGCCAGAACCGGGCCTTCGCAGCCTTCATACAGTTCGCGCTGCAGGGCCACGTTCTCCGGCGTCATCGTCTGATGCGTGAGGGGCAGAGCCTCGAACCGCAGGCCGACGGCCTCCGTTGCGGCACGGATTGCTTCGGCCTGATGGCTGGGCGGCACTTCTTCGTCCGGACGGTTGCAGATCACCGTTTTGTAGCCGGCAGCGGCAATGGCGGGCAGGTCCTCGGCCGAGATCTGAGGCGAGACCGAATAGCGGGGGGTGATTACGCGTGCATCCATGCGCGAGTCTTTACGCGTTTGCTGCGCCCCGGTCCAGATGCCGGCTGAGTTTGGGAGCGGCTATCATGCCGCAGGCCATTGCCGCCAGGAACAGCGCGCCCTGCCAGCCGTTGTAGCTGAGCGAGGCCATTGCCGGGCCGGGGCAGAGGCCCACCAGTCCCCAGCCGATGCCGAACAGCACCGAACCAACGGCAAGCCGCCTGTCCAGCTCCGCCGAAGGAGGGGAAGGGAAGCTGCCGCCAGCGGCGGGTTTGCGCCCTTCGGTCAACCGCCAGGCGAATGCCATCGGCAGCAGCGCGCCGCCCATCACGAAGGCCAAAGTCGGGTCCCAGCTGCCAAAGATATCCAAAAACCCCTGGACCTTGGCGGTATCGGTCATCCCCGACACCATCAGCCCGGCGCCGAACAAACCGCCTGCGGTAAGAGCCAAAACAGTCCGCAGCATCAGATCACCCCCAGAATTTGGCGCAGCACCGCCAAGGTAAGGATGCCGGCCAGCATGAAGACGGCGGTGGCCGCAATCCCGCGCAGGGACAGGCGGGAAATGCCGCAGACCCCGTGGCCCGAGGTGCAGCCATTGGCGACGCGTGTTCCAACGCCCACCAGCAGGCCGGCCAGCACCAGTAGCCCGGCATTTCCGGTCACTTGGGTGTCGGGCGTGCTGCCTGTCAGCAGCCCGATCAGCAGCGGCACGCCGATCACCCCGGCGATGAAAGCAGACCGTTCGGCTGCGGTGTTGCGGCCGCTGCCGTCCAGCAGCCCGCCCAAAATGCCGCTGGCGCCCATGATACGCCCATTGCCTAGCAGGTATACCGCTCCGCCAAGCCCGATCAGCAATCCGCCGCCCAAGCCCCAGATCCAATCTGCTTCCATGCGTGGCCTCCGTTATCTTCGCGGTCAGAGCTTGTTGACCGGGATTTTCAGGAACACATCGCCCTGTTCGTCCGGTTCCGGCATTTGGCCTGCGCGCATGTTCACCTGCAGCGAGGGCAGGATCAGACGCGGCATGCCCAAAGTTGCATCGCGGGCGTCGCGCATCTCGACGAATTCTTCGATGCTGCGGCCTGAGCCGACATGCACGTTCAGAGCCTTCTGCTCGCCCACGGTTGTTTCCCAGGCGTAATCATCGCGCCCGGGGGCCTTGTAGTCGTGGCCGACAAACACGCGGGTTTCATCCGGAAGCGCGAGGATCTTCTGGATCGAGTTGTAGAGATCCGCTGACGAGCCGCCGGGGAAATCGCAGCGGGCGGTGCCGAAATCCGGCATGAACAGCGTATCGCCGACAAAGGCTGCATCGCCGATCACATAGGTGAGGCAGGCCGGGGTATGCCCGGGCGTGTGCAGCACTTCGCCCCTGATCTGGCCGATCATGAAACTGTCGCCCTCGCGGAACAGCCTGTCGAACTGGCTGCCGTCGCGCTTGAATTCGGTGCCTTCATTGAACACTTTGCCGAAAGTGTCCTGAACCACCGTGATCTGGTCGCCGATCCCGATCCTGCCGCCGAGCTGCTCCTGCAGATACGGCGCGGCGGACAGGTGGTCGGCATGGACGTGGCTTTCCAGAATCCATTCCACCCGCAGGCCTTCCTTCCTGATCCAGGCGATGACCGTATCCGCTGATGCGGTGCAGGTGCGCCCCGCGGCCTGGTCATAATCCAGGACCGAATCAATGACGGCGCAGGCGGATCCTTCCGGTTCGCGCACCACATAGGAAACGGTGTTGGTGGCTTCGTCGAAGAAGGCTTTGACTGCGGGTGTCATAAGGTGCTCTCCCTTAGTTTCGCAATTCATATAACGATTTCAGAATGTGTTTCAAGCGTGCGCGCGGCTGCCGCCTGAGGCGTTTTGGAATCATCGGCTCCGGATGATTTAAGTCAAGGCGCAGGGAATCCGGCCTATGCTAAGGGCAGTACGTGACAAGACTGCCTGCAAACCGGCAGACGGCCGTTAATTCTGCACAAATCGGCGGCGGTACGCCTAAATTTTACGGGTGTTCACACGCCTGTTGTGAAAAACCGGGATAACCTCATCATGAGACAGGGAGGTCCGCCAATGACACGAGAAGATCTGCTGCACACCGTCGAAAACCTGGAAACCCGGATCCGCGAGGAAAGCGGCGCTGCCCGGCTGGCCATGCGGCCGGAGTTCATCCGTTTGCTGGACTATATGCGCAGGACCGGCGCGGAGGTTCCCGGCCGCTTGCGCCGGCTGGAGGCAGCCCTGTGCGAGGAAGCGGTTGAGGAAATGTTCGACAACGTTCCGGTCTGACCGGCTGTCTGGGCTGGCTCTGGCGGGTCAGCCCAGAAAGATACCGACCATCACCAGCATCAGACCCAGAACCGAAAGCAGCAGTGCGCCAAGATTGTAGGGCAGCACCGACTGCACCGCGGCGCGCAGCGCCTTGTCGTCCAGGTTTTGGCGGCGGGCGCGGGCGACTTTGAAGATGCACCAGATCAGTCCCAGCAGGCCGGCAACTGAAACTGCGGCTCCGGTCCAGACAATGAGATCGAACATTGGCGTGCTCCCGCGGGGTAAAGGCTGAGTTGCGCCTAGCCGATCCGACCTGCGCGCGCAAGCGCTGCAACCGCGGCAGTGGCTGGGCGGAGGTTTTTCACGTTTGTGCCGGCTCCGCCGTTTTCCCTTCTTGCGGCGCGGCGGGCAGGGCGCTATCCCCTTGCGCTGACAGCAACTGACAGCATGTGCCGACGGAGCCGCAGATGGATATCACCGAAGACGAAAAGAGCGAAAACTACCGCGTGACCGCTGGCGAACTGCGCCAGTTCATCGAACGGTTCGAGCGGCTGGACGAAGAAAAGAAAACCATCGCCGAACAGCAGAAAGAGGTGATGGCCGAAGCCAAGGGCCGTGGCTACGACACCAAAGTGATGCGCAAAATCATCGCTCTGCGCAAACGCGACGAGAACGACATCGCAGAAGAAGAGGCGGTGCTGGAAATGTACAAGGAAGCGCTCGGCATGTAAGCTGCGTTTTCAAGTTGAACTGATCAGCCGCGCAGGTCCCGAACCTGCGCGGCTTTGTCTTTTGGGACCTGCAGGCAGGAAACTTTAAGCTTGAAATAAATGGGACGGCGGCGCTAAGGTCAGCCCAGGCAGTTATCAGAAAAGGAGTTCCGCCATGCCGGCCATCAGCGTGCATCCCGAAGGGTGGAAGCCCGCAAAAGGCTATGCCAACGGCATGGTGGCAGAGGGCAGGCTGCTGTTCGTCGGCGGTCAGATCGGTTGGACCGCGGATCAGGTGTTTGAGGCTCAGGACTTCATCGGGCAGATGAGCCAGGCACTGCGTAACATTCTTGAGGTGGTCGAGGCCGCGGGCGGTTCAGCTGAGGATATCACCCGGCTCACCTGGTTTGTGACGGACAAGGAAGAATACCTGGCCCATCAGGCGGAAGTGGGCAAAGCCTACCGCGCAGTGATGGGCTATCATTTCCCGGCGATGACCATGGTGGTTGTTTCCGCCCTGGTAGAGGATGACGCCAAGGTGGAAATCGAAGCTACAGCCGTGCTGCCGTCGTGACGTCGCGCTTGGCGCGCGGGCAGGGCGGTTTTCGGCGGCCCTTGGCCATTGAAAGGGGCTGAACAAACCCGCAGTTTCCAGGGAACTTCAGCACTTCACGGGTCATGCCGAACCAGTCAGGCTGATTTTGGCTGAAGGCGTATCCGGAATAAGGTTGCAATTTCAACTTGTTGCTGGCCGCTCCTTCGGGGCGGCCATTTTCTGTGCAGCTGCATGAAATTTTACCAGTTGATAAAAAATACGACTGTGGCACTCTGTTAGCAATAACAACAGAAAATCAGGGAGACACCCAATGGCTTCCAGCCATCAGGCATCCGGCATTCAGGCAGCGCGGCTTGACGCTGTCGGCATTGCCGAGAACTTCTCGGACCTGCACCCAGCCTATGACGCGCATGAGGCCGCCGTGGCGGCGGACCGCTGCTATTTCTGTTATGATGCGCCCTGCATGACCGCATGTCCGACCAGCATCGATATCCCCCAGTTCATCCGGGAAATTCAGGCAGGCCACCCCGAAAGCGCGGCCAGGACCATTCTGGAGCAGAATATCCTTGGCGGCATGTGCGCCCGTGTCTGCCCGACCGAGACGCTGTGCGAAGAGGCCTGCGTTCGGGAGGCGGCCGAGGGCAAGCCGGTCGAGATCGGCCGCCTTCAGCGTTATGCCACCGACACGCTGATGGAAAAGGGAACGCATCCCTTCACCCGCGCTGCATCCACCGGCAAGAAGGTTGCCGTAGTCGGAGCCGGTCCTGCGGGGCTGTCGGCGGCGCACCGCCTGGCGATGCTGGGCCATGACGTGGTGGTTTATGACGCCAAGTCCAAACCCGGCGGCCTCAACGAATTCGGCATTGCCGCCTATAAGTCCACCAATGATTTCGCGCAGCGCGAGGTCGATTGGCTGCTGAAGATCGGCGGCATCACGATGGAATACGGCAAGAAGCTGGGTGCGGATCTTTCGCTGGACGGGCTGACCTCAAGCTGTGACGCGGTGTTCCTGTCCATCGGGCTTGCCGGAGTCAACGCCCTGCGCGCGCCGGGTGAGGACAAGAACGGCGTGCGGGATGCGGTGGAGTTCATTGCCGAGCTGCGGCAGGCGGACGACCTGACGGCGCTGCCGGTGGGCCGCAACGTGGTGGTGATCGGCGGCGGCATGACCGCAGTGGATGCCGCGGTGCAGTCCAAACTGCTGGGTGCGGAAAACGTCACCATCGCCTACCGCCGCAGCCGCGACGAGATGGGGGCGAGCCGGTTCGAGCAGGATCTTGCGGCCTCCAAGGGTGTCAAGCTGATGTTCAATGTCATGCCAAAGGCGGTGCATGGCAACGGTGCGGCAGCCGAGATCGAATTGGAGTATACTGAAGTCACGGACGGCAAGGTGTCCGGCACCGGCGAAACGGTGCGGCTGGCCGCGGATCAGGTGTTCAAGGCAATCGGCCAGACGCTGGAAGGCCAGCCCGATGCGCTGGCGCTGGAGGGCCGCAAGATCAAGGTCGATGCCAACGGGCGCACATCGGTTGCCGGGGTCTGGGCCGGGGGCGATTGCGCTTCGGGCGGCGAGGACCTGACCGTAACGGCTGTGGCCGAGGGCCGCGACGCTGCAATGGACATTCACTCCAGCCTGATGGGCTGAGCCAGCTGCGGAGCGGTTGAACCGCTCTGCGCTAGCCTTAAGAGGAGAGATCAAATGACTGATCTGACAACAGAATTTCTGGGCATCAAATCCCCTAACCCGTTCTGGCTGGCGTCGGCGCCGCCGACCGACAAGGAATACAACGTCCGCCGCGCTTTCGAAGCCGGCTGGGGCGGCGTGGTTTGGAAGACTCTCGGCGCGGAAGGCCCGCCGGTGGTCAACGTGAACGGCCCCCGCTACGGCGCGATCTGGGGGGCGGACCGCCGCCTGCTGGGCCTAAACAATATCGAGCTGATCACTGACCGGCCATTGCAGACCAACCTCGAGGAAATCACCCGGGTCAAGAAAGACTACCCGGACCGCGCAGTGATCGTTTCGATCATGGTGCCCTGCGAAGAACAGGCCTGGAAGGATATCCTGCCGCAGGTCGAAGCCACCGGCGCCGACGGGATCGAGCTGAATTTCGGCTGCCCGCACGGCATGGCCGAACGCGGCATGGGCTCTGCCGTGGGGCAGGTGCCGGAATATATCCAGATGGTCACAGAGTGGTGCAAGAAATACTACTCCAAGCCGGTGATCGTGAAGCTGACCCCGAACATCACCGACATCCGCCACCCGGCACGGGCGGCGCATGCGGGACATGCCGATGCGGTCAGCCTGATCAACACCATCAATTCGATCACCTCGGTCGATCTGGACAATATGGCACCGGAGCCGACCATCGGCGGCAAGGGCACCCACGGCGGCTATTGCGGCCCGGCGGTGAAGCCGATTGCATTGAACATGGTGGCGGAAATCGCCCGCGATCCGCAGACGCGCGGCCTGCCGATCTCTGCCATCGGCGGGGTGACCACCTGGCGCGATGCGGCTGAGTTTATGGCGATGGGCGCGGGCAACGTGCAGGTCTGCACTGCGGCAATGACTTATGGCTTCAATGTGGTGAAGGAGATGATCTCCGGCTTGTCGAATTGGATGGACGAGAAGGGCTACACCTCCACACAGGACTTCATTGGCATGGCGGTGCCGAATGTGACCGACTGGCAGTATCTCGACCTCAACTATGTGACCAAGGCGCGGATCAGTCAGGACGACTGCATCAAGTGCGGCCGCTGCTACGCCGCCTGCGAGGACACCTCGCATCAGGCGATTGCGATGAGCGAGGACCGGGTTTTCACCGTGAAGGACGACGAATGCGTCGCCTGCAATCTTTGCGTGAACGTCTGCCCGGTGGAGGGCTGCATCACCATGGAAGAAGTGCCGGCCGGTCAGATCGACGAACGCACCGGCGAAGTGGTCTCCGGCGAATACGCCAACTGGACCACGCATCCGAACAACCCGTCGGCAACGGCCGCGGAGTGACCTGATACGCGCCCCGAAGGGCGCGTGCCTCAGGCGGGGGATTTGGAGCAAGACGAAACGGCGGTCCGGAAGGGCCGCCTCTTACTGTGTCAGGGTTTGGGTGTAAGCATCCGCCGGTACAGGGTTTCCAGGTACTCCGGCGCGGCGTCGAACGGGTCTTCCTCGCCCATCAGCGTGCGGACCTGGGCGTCGAAATCCGCGTAGTGCTGCGTCAGCGACCAGATCGAGAACAGCAGGTGTTTGGGGTGTGCCCGGTTGATCCGCCCGGAATCCATCCAGCCTTGCAACAGCTGTGCCTTTTCCTCCACCAGCACGTTCAGGTCGGTGGCGATCACGTCATGCAGGCGTGGCGCCCCCTGCACGATCTCGTTGGCATAAAGGCGGCTTTCCCGCGGGAAATCCCGGCTCATCTGCAGCTTTCGCCGCACATAGGCGAGGATTTCTTCCAGCGGCTCGCCCTCCGGGTCCAGGCTGCGCAGCGGATCGAGCCAGGTATCGAGCAGCGCCGTCATCAGCTCGTTGAAAATCGCTTCCTTGGAGGGGAAGTAATAGAGCAGGTTCGGCTTCGACAACCCGGCCGCCTTGGCGATCTGGTCCACGGTCGACCCTCGGAAACCATGGCTGGAGAACACGTCCAGCGCCGCTTCCAGGATGGCAGCGCGATTCTTCTTCTGAATGCGGGTGGGCGCGCGGTCTGCGGGCATGGTCGTCCTTGTCTGGTTCTGCCGCCTGCGGCCGGTGAGAGCACGGAATTTAACCTGTTTCCGGCAAAGGTGCCGTTTTTTGCAAGGGTCTTGCGGCAATTTCTTGACTGGTGGTGAACCCGTGATAGCGTGAGTTTGACCAGTTGGTCAAATCAATGTCCGGATTGCGCACGGCCCGGCTTGGTAAAGGACCAGCATTCGAAGCCACCCAACACGGCGTCAAGCCGGAGCCAGCCTGCAAAGACGGGCGCACAGGGAAGGAAGCTGAGATGACGTCGCTTGGACAGAATCTGAAAATCAATGGCGACAGGCTGTGGGACAGCCTGATGGAGATGGCCAGGATCGGCCCCGGCGTGGCGGGCGGCAACAACCGCCAGACGCTGACGGATGAAGACGGCGAAGGCCGCGCGCTGTTCCGGAAATGGTGTGAGGCGGCGGGCTGCACCATGGGGCTGGACCAGATGGGCAACATGTTTGCTATGCGCGCAGGCAACGACCCGGAGGCGCTGCCGGTCTATGTCGGCTCGCATTTGGATACCCAGCCGACCGGCGGCAAATATGACGGGGTTCTGGGTGTGCTGGGCGGGCTGGAACTGATCCGCTCGCTGAATGACATGAACATCAGGACCAAACATCCGATCGTGGTCACCAACTTCACCAATGAGGAAGGCACGCGGTTTGCCCCCGCGATGCTGTCGTCGGGCGTGTTCGCCGGCGTGCATACTCAGGACTGGGCCTACGGTCGGGAGGATGCCGAAGGCAAGAAATTCGGCGATGAGCTGAAGCGCATCGGCTGGCGCGGCGAGGAGGAAACCGGTGCCCGCAAGATGCACGCGTTCTTTGAGCTGCACATCGAGCAGGGGCCGATCCTGGAGGCCGAAGGCAAGGACATCGGCGTCGTGACCCACGGCCAAGGCCTCAGCTGGACCCAGGTGACGGTCACCGGTAAGGACGCGCACACAGGCTCCACGCCGATGCCGATGCGTCGCAATGCGGGCCTTGCGATGGCGCGTATTCTGGAAGAAGTCGACAAGATCGCCTGGTCGCATGCTCCCCATGCCGTGGGAGCGGCAGGCCATATCGACGTCTACCCGAATTCGCGCAACGTGATCCCGGGCAAGGTGGTCTTCACCGTTGATTTCCGCAGCCCGGAGCTGGGCGTGATCACCGATATGGAAAACCGCTTGCGCGAGAAGGCCGCTGAGATCGCTGAGGCGATGGGGGTTGAGATCGCGTTCGAAAAGGTCGGCGGCTTTGACCCGGTGGCCTTTGACGAGGGCTGCATTGCCGCGGTGCGCAATGCGGCCGAACGGCTCGGTTACTCGCATTTGGATATCATCTCTGGCGCGGGGCATGACGCCTGCTGGATCAACCGGGTGGCGCCGACCGCGATGGTGATGTGCCCCTGCGTTGACGGGCTCAGCCACAACGAGGCGGAAGAGATCAGCAAGGAATGGGCCGAGGCCGGCGCCAATGTGCTGTTCCACGCGGTGGTCGAAACAGCGGAGATCGTTGAATAGGGGGCGCTGCCCCCGCGGCCCTTTGGGCCGCTCCCCCGGAGTATTTCCGGAAAGATGAATGAAGCTGCGCCAGACAGCGGAAGAGACAAGTGGAGGCGTGAAAATACGCCCCGGTTCAGGGAGTTGTAACCATGAGTAAAGTCATCCGGAACGGCACAATCGTGACTGCCGATCTGACTTACAAGGCCGATGTGCTGATTGAGAACGGGGTGATCACCCAGATCGGCCCGAACCTGAAAGGTGATGAGGAGCTCGACGCCACCGGCTGCTATGTGATGCCGGGCGGGATTGATCCGCATACCCACTTGGAGATGCCCTTCATGGGCACCTACAGCTCTGACGATTTCGAGAGCGGCACCCGCGCAGGCCTGGCGGGCGGCACCACCATGGTGGTGGATTTCGCGCTGCCGAACCCGGGGGAGAGCCTGCTGGACGCGCTGAAGCGCTGGGACAACAAGTCGACCCGCGCCAACTGCGACTATTCCTTCCACATGGCGGTCACCTGGTGGGGCGAGCAGGTCTTTGACGACATCAAGACCGTGATCCAGGAGCGCGGCATCAACACCTTCAAGCACTTCATGGCCTACAAGGGCGCGCTGATGGTGAACGATGATGAGCTTTACGCCTCGTTCAAGCGCCTATCGGAATTGGGCGGCATCGCGCTCGTGCATGCCGAAAACGGCGATGTGGTGGCGGAACTGCAGGCCAAGCTGATGGCGGAGGGCAACACCGGCCCCGAGGCGCATGCCTATTCCCGTCCGCCGCAGGTGGAGGGCGAGGCGACCAACCGGGCCATCATGATTGCTGACATGGCGGGCGTGCCGCTCTATGTCGTGCACACCTCCTGCGAGGACAGCCACGAGGCCATCCGCCGGGCCCGGATGCAGGGCAAGCGGGTCTGGGGCGAGCCGCTGATCCAGCACCTGACCCTGGATGAGAGCGAGTATTTCAACAAGGATTGGGATCACGCCGCCCGCCGGGTGATGTCGCCGCCATTCCGCAACAAGCAGCATCAGGACAGCCTTTGGGCCGGTCTGCAATCGGGCTCCCTGTCCGTCGTGGCGACCGACCACTGTGCCTTTACCACCGAGCAGAAGCGCACTGGCGTTGGCGATTTCACCAAGATCCCGAACGGCACCGGCGGGCTGGAAGACCGGATGCCGATGCTGTGGACCCACGGTGTCGAAACCGGCCGATTGACCCCGAACGAATTTGTGGCCGTTACCTCAACAAACATCGCCAAGATCCTGAATTGCTATCCGAAAAAGGGCGCAGTCCTGGTCGGCGCCGACGCCGACCTGGTGGTCTGGGACCCTGAAAAGCGCAAGACAATTTCGGCGGATACCCAGCAGTCCTCGATCGACTACAACGTGTTCGAGGGGCATGAGGTGAAGGGCCTGCCGCGCTTTACCCTGACCCGCGGCCATGTGGCGGTGCATGACGGCGAGATCAAGTGCCAGGAGGGCCACGGCAAGTTCGTCGCCCGGGAGGCCAACACCACGGTGAACAAGGCGCTGTCGACCTGGAAGGAGCTGACGGCGCCGCGCCCGGTGGAGCGCACCGGTATTCCGGCAACAGGCGTGTAAATCAGGAGCGGGCTGCCGGTAACGGCGGCCCGTTTTCCTGTGTGAAATCAAGGCGAAGATATGAATATGGAACCGACCACCCAGGCAATCCGTCCCGAGGCCGCGGCGCCCGCACCAGCCCCCGCAGACTGCGTGATCGAGGCCCGGAACCTGGACCTGACCTTTCAGACCAACGACGGGCCGGTGCATGCGCTGAAGGACGTGAGCCTGGAGATCAACAAGGGCGACTTTGTCTCCTTCATCGGGCCTTCGGGCTGCGGCAAGACCACCTTTCTGCGCTGTATCGCGGCGCTGGAGACACCCACCGGCGGCAGCCTGTCCGTAAATGGCATGACCCCGGATGAGGCGCGGCGCAACCGGGCTTATGGCTATGTGTTTCAGGCGGCAGGGCTTTACCCGTGGCGCACCATTGCGAAGAACATCAAGCTGCCGCTGGAGATCATGGGGTACTCCAAGGCGGAGCAGGAAAGGCGCGTTAACCAAGTCCTGGAACTTGTTGAATTGTCAGGCTTTGGCGGCAAGTTTCCCTGGCAGCTGTCGGGCGGGATGCAGCAGCGGGCGAGTATCGCGCGGGCGCTGGCGTTTGACGCGGATATCCTGCTGATGGATGAGCCCTTCGGGGCACTGGACGAGATCGTGCGCGACCATCTGAACGAGCAGCTCCTGAAGCTGTGGGCGCGGACCAACAAGACCATCGGCTTTGTCACCCACTCGATCCCCGAGGCGGTGTATCTGTCCACCAAGATCGTGGTGATGTCGCCGCGGCCCGGGCGGATCCATGACGTGATCGACAGCACGCTGCCCAAGGAGCGGCCGCTGGATATCCGTGACAGTCCGGAGTTCATCGAGATCGCCCACCGGGTGCGCGAGGGCCTGCGGGCGGGGCATGGCAATGACTGAGTTCGCCAGAACGACCCGCCGGAACCCGGGGGCGGCATGCGTTCACCCCCTGTACATCCCCTGTGCACCGGGCGGCTGCCAGATTGGGGAATCCTAACGCATGGACAACCACCAAAACAAATCTTCGGTAACTGAAGTTGACGGTTCAGAGGAGAGCGTTGCCCGAAACCTACTCTCGGGAGTGCGTACACGCCTGTTTTTCTGGCTTTGCGGGGCCCTTGGAGGGAGCTATCTGACGATTTCAGATTTCTATGATGGTGATTATTGGGGCGTTCTCGCTTTTGGATGGATGCCACCGTTCTTTGCCTATCAATCTGCTAAAACTCTGACGGAAATGCGGAGGGGAGCGCGGTCATGAAGAAGAACGGGCCAAAGTATTTTTCTGTTGTGGGAGTTATGTGGCTGGTGTTGGGCCTTGCTACCCTCTTCGTTGGAAAAGAAACGCTTGCGCTTATGCAAATTGGGCTAGGAATTGCCTGTCTGGTAGTTGCGGCTTTCAAAAATCGTTCTGCGCGGAGGGAGGCACAGCCATGAAAAGCCTCATTGCTGTTCTCACTGTCCTCGCCGCCATCATTGCCCTTTGGTACGCAGCCTGTGTGCCGATGAACATCAAGGGGGTGCTGGATCAGGCCGAGCGGGCAGGGGCCGAAGTCACCCCCGCCACCGCCAAGGCGCGCCGGGACATGAGCGAGATCGGGCTGGTGGCGAAGAACACATTTGCCATCAATGAGACCTGGGTGCAGGACCGCCCGCGGCTGCCCGCGCCGCATCAGGTGGCGGTGGAGCTGTGGGAAACCACGGTGGAGAAGAAGATCACCTCCAAGCGCAGCCTGATCTATCACGCGCAGGTGACGCTGAGCGCCACTTTGCTGGGATTTGCCATCGGCACCGGACTGGGCATCCTGCTGGCGGTGGGCATCGTGCATAGCCGGGTGATGGATATGTCGGTGATGCCCTGGGCGATTGTCAGCCAGACCATCCCGATCATCGCGCTGGCGCCGATGATCATCGTGGTGCTCTATTCCATCGGGGTGCAGGGGATTATCCCGAAGGCGGTGATCTCCGCCTACCTCAGTTTCTTCCCGGTGGTTGTCGGCATGGTGAAGGGTCTTCGGGCGCCCGATGCGATGCAATTGGATTTGCTGAAAACCTATAATGCCAACACCAACCAGGGGTTCTGGAAGCTGCGGCTGCCGTCCTCGATGCCTTATCTGTTCGCGTCGCTGAAGATCGGCATTGCCGCCTCGCTGGTGGGCGCCATCGTGGGTGAACTGCCGACCGGGGCGGTTGCGGGCCTTGGCGCGCGGCTCTTGGCGGGCAGCTACTATGGGCAGACCGTGCAGATCTGGTCGGCACTGTTTGCAGCGGCGATCCTGGCGGCAGCGCTGGTGGCGCTGCTGGGGCTGATCGAAAAACTGGTGCTGAACCGGATGGGGGTGCGGGCATGATACTGGTGATCCTTGCAATCCTTGTTTGGTGTTTGGGCTGGTGGCTGAACAGCCGGCTGGCAAACAGCCCGGCCTCGAAAACCCGCGCGGTGCAGCTGCTGGTGCCGGCCATCTTCGGCATCACCGTGCTGCTGGTCTGGGAGCTGCTGGTCAGGGGGCTGGAGGTGTCGCTGGTGATCCTGCCTGCGCCGTCGGTGATTGCGGAGCGGTTCATGGCGAGCCTGCCGATCCTGTGGGAGGACTTTGCCCAGACCATCCTGAAGGGCGCACTTGGCGGCTATGTGATCGGCTGCGGCGCGGCCTTCCTGACCGCGATCCTGGTGGACCGCAGCGATTTCCTGCGCCGCGGGCTGCTGCCGGTGGGGAATTTCGTGGCCGCGCTGCCGATTGTCGGCACCGCGCCGATCCTGGTGATGTGGTTCGGGTTCGACTGGCAGTCCAAGGCCGCGGTGGTGGTGGTCATGGTATTCTTTCCGATGCTGGTGAACACGGTGGCGGGCCTGCGCGAAACCTCGGCCATGCAGCGCGATCTGATGCAGACCTATGCGGCGACCTACTGGCAGAGTTTCTTCAAGCTGCGGCTGCCGGCAGCGCTGCCGTTTGTGTTCAACGGCCTCAAGATCTCCACCACACTGGCGCTGATCGGGGCGATCGTGGCGGAGTTCTTTGGCTCGCCCACCGTCGGCATGGGCTTCCGCATTTCCACCAGTGTCGGCCAGCTTGCGCTGGACATGGTCTGGGCGGAAATCGTGGTGGCGGCGCTGGCCGGGTCGGCCTTTTACGGGCTGGTGGCGCTCATTGAGAAGAGCTTCACCTTCTGGCACCCGTCGCAGCGGGGATAACAAGCAGAAGCCGTCCCGCAAGGTGCGGGGCGGCTTTGCCGGAAATTTGCGCGGGGCGCCCGCAAGGGCAGGCCTGATAAAGAAAAAACTTTGAACGAATGACCGAACCCGGGCAAGCTTCACATCATAATCAATAGGGAGAACGAGACATGAAACATATTTTGACTGCGGCGGCTTTGGCGCTGGGGGCAACCGGGGCGGCGCAGGCGGCGGACGATGTGACGCTGCAGCTGAAATGGGTGACCCAGGCGCAGTTCGCGGGCTACTACGTGGCGCTGGACAAGGGGTTCTATGAGGAAGAGGACCTGAATGTCACCATCCTGCCGGGCGGCCCGGATATTGCGCCGACCCAGGTGATCGCCGGCGGCGGTGCCGATGTGACGGTGGAATGGATGCCCGCGGCTCTGGCGGCCCGTGAAAAGGGCCTGCCGCTGGTCAATATCGCGCAGCCGTTCAAATCCTCCGGCATGATGCTGACCTGCTGGAAGGATGCCGGCATCGAAAGCCCCGAGGACCTGAAGAACCGCACCCTGGGGGTCTGGTTCTTTGGCAACGAATTCCCCTTCATGAGCTGGATGAGCCAGCTGGGCATCGGCACCGATGGCAAGGACGAAAACGGTGTCGAGGTGCTGAAACAGGGCTTTAACGTCGATCCGCTGCTGCAGCGCCAGGCGGACTGCATCTCGACCATGACCTATAATGAATACTGGCAGGTCATTGACGCAGGCGTGTCGCCGGACGAGCTGATCACCTTCAAATATGAGGACCAGGGCGTCGCGACGCTGGAGGATGGCCTTTATGTGCTGGAGGAGAACCTTGGGAACCCTGAGTTCGCGGACAAGATGGAGCGTTTTGTGCGCGCCTCGATGAAGGGCTGGAAATACGCCGAGGAGAACCCCGACGAAGCGGCGGAGATCGTTCTGGACAATGATGCCTCCGGGGCTCAGACCGAAGAGCATCAGAAGCGGATGATGGGCGAGATCGCCAAGCTGACCGCTGGCAGTAATGGCGCGCTGGATCCTGCGGACTACGAGCGGACCGTGTCGACCCTCATGGGCGGCGGCTCTGATCCGGTGATCACGAAAGAGCCTGAAGGTGCCTGGACGCATGTCATAACGGATGCGGCTTTGAAGTAAGGCGCCCAAACTGAAGCAGACCTTGCAGCCCCGCCGGATGATCCTCCGGCGGGGTTTTCGTGAATCGGGATTGGTTTTGTTAAAACTGCAACAAAAGGGCCGTGTTTTCAAATTACTCGCTATAGGTGTTTAAAAATGTGTTAATGTTGTCTTATGGGAGAGTTGTGCGGACAGATCTCTGAACGGCAAGGGCCTGCTGGCTGTACGCCACAGCATCTGTGCCTTTGTTCTCAGCCTGAAGCAGCCGACTGCAGGTCCAGATATGCAGTCAAGGGGCGCTCCGCATTGCGGGATGTCGCCAGCCGGAGCAGCACACTGCCGCTGATGCCGTTGTGCCAGGCCGCGCACAGCCGCAAGCTGGAAACCGGCCGGGCGCAGATACTGGCGCTTTACGAGGTCGAGCCCCACGGGCTGGAAGATGCCGGCGCGCTGCACAGCGATGTGGTTCCGGTTGCGGTCTGCCGTCTGGAGAAGATCACACATGCGGATCTGTTGCATGCTTTGGCCGGCGGTTTCGATGTCATCTACCTGAAGGCCTGCACTGCGCCGAAGGGGCTGGAGCAGCAGAGCCTGGAAGTGGAACTGGTTCAGGCGCTTGGCGGCCTGGGCCGCATCCTGCTGTTTGATGGTGCTGCCGGGGTGGACCGGCAGCTCGCAGCACGGCTGCTGCCGTTTCCCTCGGTGGCGCCGGAGGTGCTGGCGGTGGGCAGCCGCCGCGATACCGCACGGGCCAGCGCCGCGGCGCTACTGCCGCCCAGCATCGGCCATGTGGCGCTGCCGGAACAGGCCCCCTATGGCACTCTCGACCTCTGCGGAGACCTGTGCACCCATTGCAACAGCTGTGTCTGGGTTTGTCCCTCGGACGCACTGAGCCTGACCGAAAGCGGAAGCGAAATCAGTTTTACAGGCTCCCTGTGCTTTCAATGCGGCTTGTGCGTGTCGATCTGCCCGCCAAGAGCCCTGAACCTGGCACCCGGCATGGATCTGACGGTCCATGCGGAACTGCCGCATCTGCTGGAGGGGCCGGAAGGGCCGGACGCAGGCACTATGGCTCCGGCCGAGGGACGGTTCTCAGATGGGAGTGGCGCCGCGGTTTTTGATCAGGCAGGTGAAGCAGCTCTGCCTTTCGAGGAGACCGGCTTCAGCCCTGTTCAAGAAAGCCGCCGTACAGGCCGCGTTTGAAGATCAGGCCCTTCCCCGGACGGGTGGTGACACGGGCCACCTCGCCGATGATGATGGTGTGGTCGCCTGCCGGATGGGCCGCGTAGCGGCGGCAATCGAACCGGGCGATCACCCCCTCCAGCGCCGGTGCGCCAAGGGCGTTGGGCCGCCAGGCGGCATCACTGAAATCTTCGCCGTTGGCGGCAAAATGCTTTGCCAGGCTCAGCTGGTCCTCCGCCATCACATGAATGGCGAAATGCTCTGCCGCGGCAAAGGCATCATGGCGCAGCGAAGCCTTGGCCGGGCACCACAGCATCAGCGGCGGGTCAAGGGAGACGGAGGTGAAGCTGTTGACGGTGATGGCCAGCGGGCCGCGCGGCGTCTGGGTGGTGACAACCGTCACCCCGGTGCCAAAGCAGCCGAGCGCATCGCGGTAGGCCCGGGCGGTGTCCGGCCCGGGAATAAAGCTGGTGTCGGCCATCTCGCGCGCCTTTTGTTCGTTCCGGGCCGTGACCTGCCACGCATGGCCGCGATTGTCTAGCCTCGCTCCGGTCCCTAATTCATGTCCTCAATGAGCCGGCCGTGTTTGCGGGTTTGTTCCAGAACCGCGCCAAAGGTGGTCAGGCCGCGGGCTTCCAGCATCGGCAGCATCCTGCAGAACACTTCTGCAGTGGCGCGGGCGTCGCCCATGGCGGTGTGGCGCAGCGCAGGGGGAATGGCGACATCCAGCCGGTCGCACAGCGCGTCCAGCGTGTGGTTCTGGGAGGCGCCGAACAGAATGGCGCTCAGCAGCACCGTGTCCAGAACCGGCTGATCCCAGGTGACACCGGACCGCTTGGCATGGCGGTGCAGGAATGCCATGTCAAAGGGCGCGTTATGCGCCACGATCACGGCATCCGAGGCAAAGCGGTGGAAGTCGCGGGCGGCGTTGGCGATGCCCGGCCGCCCCCGCACCATGACATCGGTGATGCCATGCACCCTGCTGGACGCGGCGGGAATGGGGCGGCCCGGGTTCACCAGGGTCTCAAAGGATTCGCTCTCGATGATCCGCCCGCGCACCACCCGCAGGGCGCCGATCTGGACGATCTCGTCCTTGTGCGGCAGAAGGCCTGTTGTTTCGGTATCGAACACCACGTAGCTGAGGTTCGAGAGACTGCGGCTGCCCAGGTCCGTATGGTCGCCGTCGAGCAGGGCAAAGTCATACACCAGCGGGCGGGCGTCCGCGGGGGCAATCCCGGCATGGGCGCCTTCGAACAGGATGATATAGCCCGGGGCGCCGCCCAGCGGTTTCAGCAGCAGGTCAAAGACCTGGGCGCCGCTGGCGCTTTTGACTTCGGCCCGGACCTCCTTGCCGCTGCGCACCAGTCGGCCGTAAGCGGCCTCCAGCCCTGTGAGGTCCAGAAAATCCGACAGCGGGGCATTCAGCCGCGGCGGCGCTTCCTGGGCCAGCACCGCGGCGGCCTGGCCGTCATACAGAACGATCTGATGCGCCGGGCTGGCCATCACGGTGGCAATGGGAATGTCGGTCAGCAGTGCTGCAAGGCGGGATTTCTCGGCTTCCAGGTGTTCGGTTTCGCGGGCGATGGCCTCAGCCGCGTCCAGTGCCGAGGCGCCGAGCTTGCCGGCCAGCCCCTCCGCGGCAGCAGCGAGATCGCCCAGGTAGCGCGCGCCGTGGGTGTCCAGTTCCTTGCTGACTCCGGCATGGGCGCGGGCACGCATGCCCGCGGCCAGACGCTCAATTGGTTTGGCGACGTTCTCGTCGAACAGCAGCCAGACCGCAGCGCAGAGGCCGAGCAGGGCGAAGCTGCTGAGCAGCCCGGAGAACAGGAAGGCATCCGTCAGCTCCGGCCGGTCTGCGCGGCTGTAGCCCAGCCACAAGGCGCCGGTGGTGACGGCGATGCCGCCAAGGGCGAGCAGGCAGAAGAACAGGAATATCCTGAGCCGCAGGCTGAGGCGCGAGTGCATGGCTATCCTCCGCAGGCAATGGTCAGAATCGCGTCATCTGCCTCGCCGGCAACCCAGTCCAGCCCCTTGGGCAGTCCGGTGCCGGAAAACACGGTGGTGCCGGACGCCAGCGCGCGCTGCCATTTGTTGCAATCCAGGACAGCGGGCCGTTTGCTGACCGGTGCCCAGCGGCCGAAGAAATAGAGATCGGCCAGAAACACCTGGGGATGCGCCTGATGGCTCTTCATGGTGGCGGTATCGACGGCGGCAAAGCGGTCAATGTAAGGGACAACCTGGGTCCAGGGCCGGTAGAAGCTCTGGTTCCTGATCGTTTCCGCCACCACCAGCCCCTTCGGCAGAGCGGCCTTGGTGCGCGGGTACCAGCCGTATTCGGAGGCAATGGTGGCCGCGATCATCGCCAGGCCTGCCGCCACCGGCGCTATCCAGCGCGGCAGCCTTCCTTTCAGAGCCCGGTTCAGCAGCATCACCACGCCGGCCGCGGCAATGCCTGCAAAAATCACCGCAATCAGTTCCAGAAACATTTGCTCTCCCCGCAGGCCCGCGGCCTATTCATCATTCTCACATTTTTCACGCCGCAGGCTCCCGGATTTTCTGCAAGTGCAGCCCTCAGCTCAGCATTCCCTTACCGTGCCCCGCCGCGGATTGCATTGTTTTTACCACAACAAAGGCGTCGCGCAGATGGCTTCTCTCAAAATCCGACAGGTCGGAAGGGGCCAGATAGTTGTCCGGCGCCTGGCCGTTGCGGATCTGTGCCGCCTGATGCTCAAGCCGGGTCTGGGCGATCAGGTCATAGGCGTCCAGCAGGTCCCGCGCACCGGAGGGGCTGAGTACGCCTGCGGCCTCTGCCGCTTCCAGCCGGACGCGGGTGTTGACCCCGGCCAGCTGGCCCTGCAGGGCATAAATCCGGCCCAGATCAACCACGGGCACAACCCCGTTGTGCTTCATGTCCAGCGTGTTGCGGTGCTCGCCCGAGCGGATGGTGGCCAGCCCGCGCAGCAGGCCCAGCGGCGGTGCGTGCTTCAGCGAGTTGGCGGTCATATGGGCGGTGAAGATCGAATTGGCGCAGGCGGCTGCCAGGGTCTCCTGCTGCAGAACGGCAAACAATGCGGCATCGCCGCCGATGGGCCGCAGGTCGAACATCACCGAGGCCAGCATTTGCGCCTCCGGGTCCGGCTTTGCGATCCAGCCGCGGAAATAGTCGCGCCAGACCTGCAGCGGCTGCCGCCAGCGGGGATTGGAGGCCATCATGTCTCCGGGGCAATAGACATAGCCGCAGGTGTTGAGCCCGTCGCAGACAAATTTGGCGAGCTGCTCGAAATAGGCCTCATCGCCCGCGGCCAGATCATCGGACAGGATCAGGCAATTGTCCTGATCGGAGACGCCGGTCTGCTCGCGCCGCCCTTGCGAGCCGCAGGCGAGCCACAGGTAGGGCACCGGGGCGGGTCCCAGTTTATCCTCCGCCAGCGCCAGCAGGCGGCGGGTCGCGGTGTCAGCGATGTCGGTGATCAGGCGGGTGACCACCTCGTGCCGGTTGCCGCCCGCCACCAGCTGCACCAGCAGGCGGGGGATTTCAGCGGTGACTTTGGCCATTTCCTCAGCCGAGTCGGCACGGGCGATGCTGGAGACCATCTCGCCCGAGCTGACCGCCTGGAAGCGGGTGAGGTCGGTCTGGGTGACGATGCCGGCCAGCCGCCCGGCCTCGACCACCGGGATGTGGCCGATGCCATGTTCCATCATCATGTGCAGCACGTCGGAGCCGATGGCCGACGGGGGCAAGGTCAGCGGGGCCGGTGTCATCACGGAGTGGACAGGGGTGGAGATGGGTTTGCCCGCAGCAAGGATTTTTCCTGTCAGATCGCGGGTAGTGAGGATGCCTTGCAGCGTTTCGCCGTCGGTGACGCAGACAGAGGAGATGCGGCGGTCGCGCATCAGCTGCGCCGCACCCTGGCAGGTGAGGCCGCTGGAGCAGGTGACCGGATCGCGGGCCATGATGGTTTCCACCCGCGTGGTTGCGAGGCTGGTGCTGTCCCGGCTGCCGGGACGGCGGCGGTCGAAGAATTTTGCGACACTCGGCTGGCTGGCCATCAGGGCGTCGAAGTCCGCCTTGGGCAGAAGCAGCAAGAGCGTCTCTGCTGTGGCCTGAGCTGAGGTCACCGCCCGGCCGCCGCGGGTCAGTCCGCGCTCTGCGAAGGAATTGCGGGGGCCGAGAATGGAGACGGGAATGCCGTTCTCATCGGTCACTTCCACTTCGCCGGTGTGGACCAGGTAAAGCCCCTGCAGCTCCTCGTTCAGCGCATAGACGGGGTCGCCTGCAGCGGCCTCAATCATGCGGAACTTGGGGGCCAGCTCCTGCAGCAGGGCCGGTTCCAGGCTGTCGTAGGGGTGGACCGAGGTCAGGAAGCGGAGCAGCGCGGCGTCAGAGAGGGGCATGGTCGTACCTGCGTGGCATCAGGAAAAAATGGTCCCGCCGAGTGTGAACCGGACGGGACCATGAGGAAAGGGGCGGGCCGCCGGGAAGCAGCCCGCCCAGGGGAGTTTAGTGGTCCTGTGCGGCGCCGGCTCCGCGCGGGATGCGGACGCTTTCCACCAGTTCCTCAATCTCGGCGGGGATCGCCTCGGTCGATTTCGACACGAAGTAGGCCACCGCGAAATTCACCATCGCGCCGATCGCACCGAAGGAGGTGGATTTGACGGTGCCCAGCAGCGGGTCCGCATCGGTGAAGGAGTTGGTGTCCGGGATGAACAGCCAGCCCTTGTGCAGGAAGATGTAGACCAGGGTCACGATCAGGCCTGCCAGCATGCCGGCCACGGCGCCCTTGTTGTTCACCTTGGTGAAGATGCCCATCATCAGCGCCGGGAAGATCGAGGCAGCAGCCAGGCCGAAGGCCAGTGCAACAGTCTGCGCGGCAAAGCCCGGCGGGTTCAGACCCAGGTAGGTTGCCACACCGATGGCCACGGCCATGGCGATCCGGGCCGACAAGAGCTCGCCCTTTTCCGAGATGTTCGGGTTGATCGAGCCCTTGATCAGGTCATGCGACACGGCGGACGAGATCGCCAGCAGCAGGCCCGCAGCGGTGGACAGAGCAGCCGCCAGGCCGCCAGCCGCCACCAGGCCGATCACCCAGCCCGGCAGGTTGGCAATCTCGGGGTTGGCCAGAACCAGGATGTCGCGGTTGAAGTTGGTCAGCTCATTGCCGGCCCAGCCGTTTGCCGCGGCAGTTGCCTGCAGATCGGCGTTCTGGTCGTTGTAGTACTGGATCGCACCGTCGCCGTTTTTGTCTTCCCAGCCCAAGAGGCCGGTCTGCTGCCAGGTCGCCATCCAGTCGTACTTGGGATCTTCTTCGATCTGCTGCACGGTCACGGCGCCGCCTTCGATGCCGCCGTTGGGCCACATCATCTCGGTGATGTTGAGACGCGCCATGGCACCGACAGCCGGGGCGGTCAGATACAGCAGCGCGATGAACACCAGCGACCAGCCGGCCGACCAGCGGGCGTCCGCCACGCGCGGCACGGTGAAGAAGCGCATGATGACATGCGGCAGGCCCGCGGTGCCGATCATCAGCGACAGGGTGAACAGCACCATGTTGAAGGTGTCGCCGTGATGCGCGGTGTACTCGTTGAAGCCCAGCTCGGTCACGATGGCGTCCAGCTTGGCCAGCAGCGGCTCGCCGCTTGCAGCGTGGTCGCCGAACAGGCCCAGGGCCGGGATCGGGTTGCCGGTCAGCTGCAGCGAGATGAAGATGGCCGGGATGGTATAGGCCATGATCAGCACGCAGTACTGCGCCACCTGGGTGTAGGTCACGCCCTTCATGCCGCCGAACACGGCGTAGGCAAAGACCACACAGGCGCCGATCAGCAGGCCCGCAGTGTTGGAGACCTCGAGGAAGCGGCCGAAGGCCACGCCGACGCCGGTCATCTGGCCGATCACGTAGGTGGTCGAAGCCACGATCAGGCAGATTACAGCCACCACGCGCGCGGTCGGGGAGTAGAACCGGTCGCCGATGAACTCGGAGACGGTGAACTTGCCGAATTTGCGCAGGTAGGGGGCCAGCAGCAGCGCCAGTAGCACGTAGCCGCCGGTCCAGCCCATCAGGAAGGTCGAGTTGTCATAGCCGGTGAATGCAATGAGGCCCGCCATCGAGATGAAGGAGGCCGCCGACATCCAGTCGGCTGCGGTTGCCATGCCGTTGGTGACAGGGTGAACGCCCCGGCCCGCGGCATAGAATTCAGATGTGGAACCCGCGCGGGCCCAGATCGCGATGCCGATGTAGAGCGCGAAAGAAGCGCCCACAAACAGCAGGTTGATGGTAAACTGGTCCATCTTATTCTTCCTCCACGCCGTATTCGCGGTCCAGCTTGTTCATCCGGAACGCGTAGAAAAAGATCAGCCCCAGGAACACCAGGATCGAGCCTTGCTGGGCGAACCAGAAGCCCAGATCGCTGCCGCCGACCTTGATGCCCGCGAGCATCGAGCGCAGCAGGATGCCGAAGCCGAATGAAACAACAGCCCAGATTACAAGGCTGACTAGAATGATGCGCACGTTCGCCGCCCAATAGCCTTTATCGGCTTCGGCGGTTTTTGCCGCATTTGTGGTTTGATCCGCCATGGCGGCTCCTCCTCCTTTTCCTCCTGAGCCGCCGCGGGGAACCGGGCGGACTCTCTCCATTTGCCTGCTGCCGGATCAGGGCGCGCAGGCATGACTCCTCCGGTCCGCCAGGGCGGTGCCGTCGGGTATTCCAATGTCCGGGGGACGGGGTCCTGCGGGTTCAGCGCAGGCCCCGTTTCTTGGTTGTTAGCTGGTGGCCTCGGTCACGATGGCCGCCATGTCCTGGGCGATGTCGTCGATACCGCCCATGGCATTGGTGCTTTGCAGAACATCCTTGCCGCCGTAGTAGCTGATCAGCGGCGCGGTCTGCGCGTGATAGGCTTCCAGCCGGCTGGCAACGGTTTCCGCATTGTCATCGGCGCGGCGCTTCATTTCGGTGCCGCCGCACTTGTCGCATTTGCCGGCCGCGGCGGGCTGCTTGAAGCTGTCGTGATAGCCCTCGCCGCAGCCTGCGCAGGTGTAGCGGCCGGAAATCCGCTCGACCATGGCCGCATCGTCCACCTCAAGGCTGATCGCGGCGTTGATCTTCTGCTGGGTTTCCGCCAGCAGCTCGTCCAGCGCCTCGGCCTGCACAGTGGTGCGGGGAAAGCCGTCGAGGATCACGCCCTTGGCGCAGTCCGGCTCTGCCAGACGGTCGCGCAGGATGTTGATCACGATCTCGTCGCTGACCAGCTGGCCCGCTTCCATCACTGCCTTGGCGGCGAGGCCGGCGGGCGTGCCTGCGGCAACCGCCTCGCGCAGCAGGTCGCCGGTCGAGAGCTGCACGTAGCCGAACTTTTCCTCCAGCATCCGCGCCTGGGTGCCCTTGCCGGCGCCCGGAGGCCCCAGCAGGATCAGAACGGCGGGACGGGTCATGACTGCCATATTCATTTCTCAATCACCCCTTGTTCGCGCGGTTTTCGATCAGGTCCTCGACCACAGAAGGGTCGGCGAGGGTCGAGGTGTCGCCCAGGGAGCCGAAGTCGTTCTCGGCGATCTTGCGCAGGATGCGGCGCATGATCTTGCCGGAGCGGGTTTTCGGCAGGCCGGGCGCCCACTGGATCACATCGGGGGAGGCAATCGGGCCGATCTCGGTCCGTACCCAGGCGCGCAACTCCTTGCGCAGGTCCTCGGACGGCTCGCGGTCGTTCATCAAGGTCACATAGCAGTAGATGCCCTGGCCCTTGATCTCATGCGGGTAGCCGACCACCGCGGCCTCGGCCACGGCGGCATGGGCCACCAGTGCGCTTTCGACCTCGGCGGTGCCCATGCGGTGGCCGGAGACGTTGATCACGTCATCGACACGGCCGGTGATCCAGTAGTCGCCGTCCTCGTCGCGGCGGCAGCCGTCGCCGGTGAAGTAGTAGCCCTTGTAGTCGGAGAAATAGGTCTTCTCGAACCGCTCATGATCGCCCCAGACCGTGCGCATCTGGCCCGGCCAGCTGTCCTTGATGCAAAGCACGCCCTCAACGCCGTTGCCTTCGATCTCGACACCGGACTGCGGGTCCAGAACCACCGGCTGAATGCCGAAGAACGGTTTCATCGCCGCACCAGGTTTGAGCGTGTGGGCGCCCGGCAGCGGGGTCATCAGATGGCCGCCGGTCTCGGTCTGCCACCAGGTATCGACGATCGGAACGGTGCCTTTGCCGACAACGTTGTGGTACCACTCCCAGGCTTCCGGGTTGATCGGCTCGCCGACGGTGCCCAGCACCTTGAGAGCGCTCAGATCGCAGCTTTCCACCCATTTGTCGCCCTGTCCCATCAGCGCGCGCAGCGCGGTGGGGGCGGTGTAGAATTGGTTCACCTTGTGCTTTTCGCAGACCTGCCAGAAACGCGAGGCATCGGGGTAGGTCGGCACGCCTTCGAACATCAGCGTGGTGGCGCCATTGGCCAGCGGCCCGTAGACGATATAGCTGTGGCCGGTCACCCAGCCTACGTCCGCGGTGCACCAGTAGATATCGCCGTCATGGTAATCAAAGGTGATCTCATGGGTCATCGCGGCATAGGTCAGGTAGCCGCCGGAGGTGTGCACCACGCCCTTGGGCTGGCCGGTGGAGCCGGAGGTGTAGAGGATGAACAGCGGATCCTCGGCGTTCATCTCGGCGGGCGCGCAGGTTTCATCCGCCTCCAGCGCCATCTCGTTATAGTCGTAGTCGCGCCCGTCCACCCAGGTGGTCTGGCCGCCGGTGCGCTTGACCACCAGGCATTTCACGCTGTCCTTGGTGTGCAGCAGGGCGGCGTCGGCGTTGGATTTCAGCGGGGTCTTGCGGCCGCCGCGCGGCGCCTCGTCCGCGGTGATGATCACCTTGGCGTCGCAGCCGTTGATCCGCGCGGCGAGCGCGTCGGGAGAGAACCCGGCAAAGACAATGGAGTGGATGGCTCCGATGCGGGCGCAGGCCAGCATGGCATAGGCCGCTTCGGGGATCATCGGCAGGTAGATCACCACCCGGTCACCCTTGCGCACCCCCATGTCCCGCAGGATGTTGGCCATCCGGCAGGTGCGGCGGTGCAGCTCCTTGTAAGTGATGTGCTGCGCGGCCTCTTCCGGATCATCCGGCTCCCAGATGATCGCGGTCTGATCGCCGCGGGTCTCCAGGTGGCGGTCGATGCAATTGGCGGAGACATTCAGAGTGCCGTCAGCATACCAGTTGATCGAGACATTGCCGAAGTTGTAGTTCACGTCCTTCACCTGGGTGAAGGGCTTGATCCAGTCGATGCGCTTGCCTTGCTCGCCCCAGAATCCTTCGGGGTCCTTCAGAGAGGCTGCGTACATCTCCTGATACTTGGCGGCATTCACATGCGCGCGGGCAACGGTTTCGTCCGACGGCGGATAGACAGCGTCTGCATGCAGCGCGTTCATTCGGTTTCCTCCCAGAATTCTGTTGGCAAGACAAACGACAACGCTGTGCCGTGGCTGTCAAACCGTTTCCTCCTGGGATCAGATATTACCGCAGTCTGAAAATTTGTGAATAAAATGCTGTGGCCAAAGGATTTATCTGTAAATGAATTTCAAGACGATCAAGGTGCCTGTAAAGAAAATTGTATGCACAGGCATTCTGCCGCTTGTTTTAACAGGTTTTCCTGTAAATCGGACTGGCTGGTGTTTGCGCTCCCATTCCGATCTTGCAGCCCGGGGGCGGCGTACTGCCGCAGGCGGCAGCGGCTTTGCGCCTGCGGCATATTGTGCCACCGCAGCAAGAATGCTGCCCGGAGGGGCGGTGCGAGTCGCTGCGTCACCTTTGCTGCCGGGGGGCTTGGCAGGCCGCAATCGGACCGTTAGCCTGACTGCCAAGCGTCCAGGCCGGATTTGCCTTTCCCGGCAGTGACAAGGGCGCAATTCGGGAGAGTTACATCATGAACAGATATCTGACTGCCGCTGTGGCGGCTGCCGCGGGTTTTGTCATCGCCGGGGAAGCTGCGGCCACCGAGTGGAACGTGTCCCTGTGGGGCAAACGCCGCGCCTTCACCGAACATGTCGAGAAGCTGGCCGAGCTGGTCAGCGAGAAGACCAACGGCGAGTTCACCCTGAACATCAGCTATGGCGGCCTGTCGAAGAACAAGGAGAACCTCGACGGCATCTCCATTGGCGCTTTCGAGATGGCGCAGTTCTGCGCCGGCTACCACCGCGACAAGAACCCCACCATCACAGTGCTGGAACTGCCGTTCCTGGGGGTGAACACACTGGAAGAGGAAGTGGCGGTCAGCCACGCGGTCTATGCCCATCCGGCAGTGCAGGAGGATCTGGCCCGCTGGAACGCCAAGCTGCTGATGACCTCGCCGATGCCCCAGTACAACATCGTCGGCACCGGCGAGCCGCGGGATGAGCTGGCAGAGTTCAAGGACATGCGGGTGCGCGCCACCGGCGGCATCGGCCAGGCGTTCTCCGCCGTGGGCGCGGTGCCCACTTCGGTGACCGCGACGGAGGCCTATAACGCCATGGAGTCCGGCGTCGTCGACACCGTCGCCTTTGCCCAGCACGCGCATCTCAGCTTCGGCACCATCAACAAGGCCGACTGGTGGACCGCAAACCTGAACCCCGGCACCGTGAACTGCCCGGTGGTGGTCAACACCGATGCCTATGAGGCCCTCAGCGATGCCGAGCGCGAAGCGCTGGACAGCTCTGTGGATGAGGCGATTGCCCATTACCTGGAAAACTACGGCGCGCTGCTGACCAAATGGGACAGCGTGCTGGAGGAAAAGGGCGTCGAGAAGGTGATGATCTCCGACGAGCAGCTGGCCGAGTTCCGCAAGGTGGCCGCCGATCCGATCCGCGAGCAGTGGATCAAGGACATGAGTGCGCAGGGGCTGCCGGCGCAGGAGCTTTATGACCTTGTGCAGAAAACCCTGAACGACGTCCGGTCCGGCAGCTAAGGCCTGAACCGACCCAAAGGGCCGGACGTACAGTTCCGGCCCTTTCTGTATAAACAAAGGACGGGGGCAGGGCATGGCAGGCAGCGCGGCGGTGCTGGAAGATGGCAGCCTGGTCAGCAGGCTGGACAGGCGGTTGCTGAAGGCGGAGAAACTCCTGGCGCTGATCAGCGGCCTCGCGGTGTTTTCGCTGATGATCCTGGCGGTGGTTTCGGTCGGCGGGCGCAATGCAATCAACGCGCCCTTGCCCGGCTATGTTGACTGGATCGAACAGATCATGCCGCTGATCGCCTTTATGGGCATCGCCTATGTGCAGCGCGAGGGCGGCCATATCCGCATGGACATTTTCATCGGTGCGCTCCGCGGCCGGGCGCTGTGGCTGTTCGAGCTGGTCTCGGTGCTCCTGATCCTGCTGCTGATCCTCGCGCTGGTCTGGGGCAGCTGGTCGCATTTCCTGCGCTCCTTCGACTTTGCTGCGCCGCTGTGGAGCCGCGACAGCTCCATCGACATCGGCCTGCCGATCTGGCCTGCCAAGCTGCTGGCGCCGGTGGCGTTTGCGGTGCTGGCGCTGCGGCTGCTTCTGCAGGTCTGGGGCTACGGCCGCGCGCTGGTTCTGGGGCTGGAAACACCGCCGGCAGTGCCGTTGGTTCAGAGCGCGGCGGAACAGGCCGCGGCAGAGGCGGAGCAGCTGGCCGGGCATGACACCAATGGCAGCGGGCAAGGGTAGGTCAGATGGAACCGATTGAAATCGGCCTCTGGGTCACAGGCGGCCTGCTGGCGATGGTGGTGCTGGGGATGCGGGTGGCCTTTGCCGCCGGCCTTGCGGGGCTTGCCGGCCTCATTTGGATTTTCTGGGCCAAGTTCGGCTATGATCCGGCCCGGTTCGCGAAGGCGCTGACCATTGCCGTCAAGACCGCAGGGCAGGTGCCGCATTCCAAAGTGTCCAGCCAGGCTCTGAGCCTCATTCCAACCTTCATCCTGATCGGCTACCTGGCGTATTATGCGGGTCTGACCCGCGCGCTGTTCACCGCCGCCAAGCGCTGGATTGCCTGGCTGCCCGGCGGGCTTGCGGTCTCCACTGTTTTCGCGACGGCGGGATTTGCGGCAGTGTCGGGCGCGAGCGTGGCCACCTCCGCCGTTTTTGCCCGCATCGCTATCCCGGAGATGCTGGAGATCGGCTACAACAAGCGCTTTGCCGCAGGCGTGGTGGCGGCGGGCGGCACGCTCGCCTCGCTGATCCCGCCCTCGGCGATCCTGGTGATCTATGCCATCATCGTCGAGCAGGACGTGGGCAAGCTCCTGCTGGCCGGTTTCATACCCGGTGCGTTTTCCGCAGTGATCTACGGCCTTTTGATCGTCGGCATCGCGGTGGTATTCAAATCCGTCGGCCCGCCGGTCAAGGGCTTCACCTGGGGCCAGCGGTTCGCTTCGCTGCCCGGGGCGCTGCCGATCATCCTGGTGGTCGTGATCATCATCTGCTTTGTCTACAACCCCTTCGGCGGCGACGCCTGGGGCACCCCGACCGAAGGCGGCGCCATCGGTGCCTTCATCGTGTTTCTTTACGCGCTGAAGGAAGGCATGAAGTGGACCGAGCTGAAATCGGCGCTCTTGGAAACCGCGAAGCTGACGGTGATGATCTTCACCATTATCTGGGGGGTTCTGATCTATGTGCGGTTCCTCGGCTTTGCGGATCTGCCGGGAGCGTTTTCGGACTGGACCACCTCTTTGGAGATGAGCCCGATGGTGATCCTGATCTGCATCCTGCTGGCCTATGCGGTCTTGGGCATGTTCATGGACGCGATCGGGATGCTGCTGCTGACCCTGCCGGTGGTTTACCCGGCGGTGATGGCGCTGAACGGCGGCGAGAGTGTTGCCGCGGCCGACAGCGCCTTTGGCATGAACGGCACCATGTGCGCGATCTGGTTCGGTATCCTGGTGGTGAAAATGGCCGAGTTCTGCCTGATCACCCCGCCGATCGGGTTGAACTGTTTCGTCGTGGCAGGCGTGCGCCCTGACCTGAGCGTGCAGGACGTGTTCCGCGGCGTGATGCCGTTTTTTGTAGCGGACGCGGTGACCATCGCGCTGCTTGTTGCTTTTCCGGGGATTGTTTTATACCTGCCGTCACTGGCCGGGTAGGGAAGGGCGCTCAGGGTCCACCAAAGCAGATGCACGCGTCAGACCCGTCTTCACATGATTCCTGCCTGCCAGCGCCCGGCGCCGGCTGCTTGTGCTCACGCGAAGGCGGCTCCGAAGCAGATCGGCTTGGCAGGCGGCGGCTCAGGGCCTATATGGCGCGGCATGAAAGATTTTACCCCACTGCACCAGGCCGCGCGTTTGAGCGTCGCGCCGATGATGGACTGGACCGACCGGCACTGCCGCTATCTGCACCGGCTGCTGAGCCGCGAGGCGCTGCTCTATACCGAGATGGTGACCGCGCCGGCGCTGGTGCGCGGCGGCGCGCTGCATTTGCTGGAGTTCAATCCGCAAGAGCATCCGGTGGCGCTGCAGCTGGGCGGCTCGGACCCGGAGGAGCTGGCAGAGGCGGCTCGGCTGGGTGCCGAGGCAGGCTATGATGAGATCAACCTCAACTGCGGCTGCCCCAGCGACCGGGTGCAATCCGGCGCCTTCGGGGCGGTGCTGATGCAGACGCCGGAACTGGTCGCCGATTGCGTCGCTGCGATGCGCGCGGCTGTGGACGCCGAAGTGACCGTCAAATGCCGCATCGGCGTCGATGAGCAGGAGCCGGAGGAGGTGCTGCCGGATTTCCTGGAGAAGATCCGCGCGGCGGGCTGCATCCGGGTGACGATCCACGCCCGAAAAGCCTGGCTGCAGGGGCTGTCCCCAAAAGAGAACCGGGACATTCCGCCGCTGGATTATGACCTGGTGCACCGGATGAAGGCGGCGTTCCCGGATCTGCACATCTCGATCAACGGCGGCATAACAACGCTGGCAGAGGCCAAGGCGCATCTGGACCGCGGTTTGGACGGGGTCATGGTGGGGCGGGCGGCCTATCACCAGCCGGCCGATGTGCTGTGCGCGGCGGACCCGGAAATTTACGGCACCGGCGCGTTGAGCGATGCAGGTGATGCCGTGCGGCAGATGCTGCCCTATATCGAGGCGCGGCTCAGCGAGGGGGCCAAGCTCAACCAGATCACCCGCCACATGCTGGGGCTGTTTGCGGGCAAACCAGGGGCGCGGCAATGGCGGCGGAAGCTGTCCGAGGGCGCCTGCCGGGCCGGGGCCGGTCCGGATCTGGTGCAGGAGGCGCTGGCACAGGTGGAGACCCGCGCCGCAGCGTGACTGTACGCCTCACGCGCTAGTGCCTTGTGCAGGCGGGGAACCGCCGCTAACCCTTTGCCGGAGAAGCAAAGCCCGAGGTACCCCGCATGACCGATCCTGCCATCACCGCAGCCCTGCTGCCGGAACCAGCCCTGCTGATGCAAATGGCCGGGCTTCTGGTGGTGATCGGCGCCTTCGCAGGCGTGCTGGCCGGCCTCCTGGGTGTTGGCGGCGGCATCGTGCTGGTGCCTGCTTTCTTTTATGCGTTCCAGACGCTGGGCTATGGCGGCGATCAGCTGATGCAGATCTGCCTGGCGACCTCTCTGGCAACGATCATCGTGACCTCGCTGCGCTCTGTCATGAGCCACAACAAGAAGGGCGCGGTGGATTGGGAGATCTTGCGCGGCTGGGGGATTGGCATCGCCCTTGGGGCTGGGGTGGGCGTTCTTGCGGCCTCCGCCCTGCGCTCCACCGTGCTGCAAGGGGTGTTCGGGGGGCTGGCGCTGGTCATTGGCTGCTACCTTGGGCTGGGCCGGTCCGAGTGGCGGCTAGCGGAAGCCATGCCCAAGGGCGGCAAGCGGATGGTGCTGTCGCCTGCGGTCGGGTTCCTGTCGGTGCTGATGGGGATTGGCGGCGGCAGCTTCGGGGTGCCGCTGATGACCCTGCACGGGGTGGCGGTGCACCGGGCGGTGGCCACAGCTGCGGGCTTTGGCGTGATCATCGCGGTGCCGTCGGTGGCGGGTTTCCTGCTGCTGGAGGTGGACCCGTCCGCGCGGCCGCCCTTCACCATCGGCGCGGTCAATCTGGTCGCCTTTTTCATCGTGATTGCAATGACGCTGATCACCGCGCCCTGGGGGGTGAAGCTGGCCCATGCGATGGATCCGAAGCCCTTGAAGCGGGTGTTCGGGGCCTTCCTGGTGCTGGTGGCGCTGAACATGCTGCGCAAGGCCTTTGGCTACTGAGGGTGTGAAGATGCAGGATCCGTTTACACAGTATCAGGACAAGGGCTGGGTGCGGTTCGGCCATGATCCGCAGATCGCGGCCTGGGCGGCGGATGCCCTGCCGCACGGAGTGGCCTCGCTGGAGGATCCGGCCTGCGCCGAGTGGTTCCAGTGCGAGCGCACCTGGTTCATCGGCGTTGATGCACTGCCGAATGATGCGCAGGGCCGTTTGCCCGATGGGCCGCCGCTGGCGGGGGTGCCGATTGAGTTTATTACGCAGAACCACGGCCCGATTCCGGACCTGCACCGGGCGCAGGTGTCCTCGGTTTTTCCCGGCTATCCGCGCCCGCGCCCGGGTGAGGGCGAGGCCGCCTTCCGCTACCGAGTCAAACGCGACGCGGCACATGTGGACGGGGTGAAGATGTATGGCGAGCACCGCCGCCGCAAGGTGGAGGAGCCGCATGCCTGGGTGCTGGGCATCCCGCTGAATGACAGCAGCCCGGATGCGGCGCCGCTGTCGGTCTGGGAGGGCAGCCACCGCATTATGCGGCGCGCCTTTGCCGCCGCGTTCGAGGGGGTATCGCCTGCGGACTGGGCGGACGTGGATGTGACCGATGCCTACACGGCAGCCCGCGCCGAGGTGTTCGAGACCTGCCCGCGGATCACCGTTCACGCCAAGCCTGGTGAATCCTATTTGATGCACCGGCTGTGCCTGCACGGGGTTGCGCCCTGGGCTGAGGGGGCAAGCGCGCCGGTGGAGGGCCGGATGATCGCCTATTTCCGCCCGGAGTTGGCGGATTGGACCAAGGGGTGGCTGGCGGAGGGGTGAGGTTGTAGTTTCTTGCCTCAACAGTCAGCCGCTTGCTAAGCACATTCAGAGCGTGTCGTGAGATTGTTTCAACACTGGGCGGACTTAGGAAGTAGAGGTTCTTCAAATGCCAAGCCAAGCAGAGTTTGCTGAGTACTTAAAGAACAAAGGAGGGCTGCCGTGGCTTGCAAAGCTATTTGTTATTGCTTCGGCTGTCCAAGCTGGCTTGGTTTACTATGTGGTATATGAGCCTGACTACTACCTGCAAAGTAGATCAAGTTATCTTGTCCCATACTTGGTGTGGTCGTTTCTGCCTTTGCTGGCAGGGGTGGGTTTCTATGACGTGAAGAGGTTTGTTTCCCGAGGCTAGATTGGCCGCGAAAAACTGCTAGTTTCCACCGCTACGGCGTTACTTAACCGCTAGGCTTTCGCCCTCTGCAGATAGGTCAGCAATCCTATCCCAATGTTTCGCGCGCGAAACATTGGGTCAGTGCTTATTCCGCATGGTTTGCAAACGGTTACCTCACCGCTCGCCGCGTTAGCTGTTTGATTACGCATGTCCGAGAAGCTCAAAACCGGTTCCCACTTTTGAGCGACATGCTTAACTGCGCTTTAACCTCGCGCCACGTCCGCCGCGGCGCTTGACCAGTTTGCTGGCGCGGGCGGGCAGGTCGTTCATGATGCCTGCGCGTTCCTCGTTGGTCATCTTGGACCAGTCGCGGATCTCGTCGATGGAGCGGTAGCAGCCGGTGCAGATACGGGCCTCGGGGTGGACGACGCAGATCTTGATGCAGGGGGATTGGATCTCGTCCCGTTTCCAAACGTCGTCAGTCATCATTCACCCGTTCTTCAAATGCCGCATCCGGTCCAATGCGCCTTGCAAGATATAGGAGGCCGCGACGTGGTCGATAACCTCTGCGCGGCGTTTGCGTGTCGTATCCGCCTCAAGAAGCGCTTTTTCTGCCGCCACGGTGCTGAGGCGCTCGTCCCAGAAGCTGATCGGCAAATCGGTCAGTTGCATCAGATTGCGGGCAAAGGCGCGGGTGGATTGGCAGCGCGGGCCCTCGGTGCCGTCCATGTTGCGGGGCAGGCCGAGGAGGATGCCGCTGATGTCGCGGGCTTGGATGATTTCCAAGAGGCGCGCGGCGTCTGCTGAGAACTTCTTGCGCTTCACGGTTTCCAGCGGCGTCGCCACCGCGCCGATACGGTCGGAGACGGCAACGCCGATGGTCTTGGTGCCGAGGTCCAGCCCCATCAGCGCGCTCATCGGCGGCAGGGCGGCGGCGAAATCTTCGAAAGCGTCGTGGATCATTCTGTAAGTCCTGCCTGCGCAGCTATGGTTTCCAGCAGTGCCAGCGCCTCTGTGTCGGCTTCGAACGCACCGCGGGCCTCGTCATAGACGGTGCGGGCGCGTTCGGTTTCGCCCAGCACCGACAGGGCGCCGATCAGGCGGGCCCATTCCTCGGCCGAGCCGCCCTCGTTGGCGAGACGGTCTGACAGCCGGCTGACCATGCCGCGGATCATTTCCTGCTGTTCCTCAGCGGACAGCTCGGTGGCAGAGGACATGTCTTCGGCGCTGGGGCCGGGCAGGGCGGGGGCAGTGCCGCCGCCGGGGGTGATGGGGCGGTATTCGACCCCGGCCCGGAAGGCCATTTCCTCGATCTGGCCCTGAATGCCCTTGACCCAGGGCGCGTCCGCCGGGCCGTCGCGCAGGGTCGCGGCCCATTCGCGATAGGCGAGGTCGGGGCGGCCGATCTGGCCCAGCATCAGGCCCCAGTAGTAACGGGCGGGGCCGTGTGCTGGGTCTATTGCGCGGGCCTTCTGCAGGTCGGTCTGCGCCTCGGGGGAGACATAGCCGCCGGCCGCCATGATCTTCAGTTCGGCCAGCTCGGTGAAGTCGCGGGCGTTCACTTTGCCCCCGGCCAGCCGGATATAGTTGGTCTTGGCTTCATAGGCGGCCTTGAAGTTGCCGAGATTGGCTTCGTGCTGGGCCAGCAGGGCCTGGCCCTGGGCATCGTCTTCGCGCTCGCCTGCGGTCTTACGCAACTGTTCGACCAGCTTGATGTAGCCTTCTTCCACCTGCGGCTTCCCGATTGCCGGAACTTCGGCCTCGGCCTCGGCCTGAGAGGGCCGGTTCTCGGCGCGTTCGCTTGCCATCCGGATGCGGTCCTGCAGGCCCAGGTCGCTGTAGCCCGGCGCGCCCAGCTGCCAGTAGAGGCCCAGGGTTCCGCCGGTGATCAAGACAGCCGCAGCGATGGCAAAGCCCAGCGACAGCCCCCGCGGCTGGGACGGGCCGGACTTTCTTTTTTGCACCTGGGCGTCTGCGGCCAGGATGCGGCGGGAGATCTCGGTGCGGATGCGTTCGGCGTCGGCTTCGGCGATCACGCCGCGGGCCAGATCCTTGTCGACTTCACGCAGCTGCTGGCGGTAGACCCTCAGGTCGTAGGCCGCGGCCGGCTCGCCTTGCTCACGGGCGCGGATGAGGATCATTGCCAGCAGCAGGGCTGCCGATAAAGCGATTAGGGCGGTGACTGTCCAGAAAACCATGCCGTCTCCGAAGTTTGGCTTTCATCTATATGCGGGTACCGGCGAACAAAAGGGCCAATCTGCCGCGGCCTGTCGTAAAGCGTCTGTTACATATGTCGCAATAACGCAGAAACAGGGCGATAAACGGCGCGGGGCTGCCATGCGTTTCGGGCATACCCGCTAACAGACACGAACCATCGGATTCGCTCATGAAACGCTATTCAGTCTTTGCTGTTGCGCGGGAAGCCCTGCGCTATCACACCGGATGGGAGCGCGCCTGGCGCTCGCCGGAACCCAAACGCCACTACGATGTTGTCATCGTCGGGGCGGGCGGGCATGGCCTCGCCACTGCCTACTACCTGGGTAAGAACTTCGGCATTACCAATGTCGCAATTATCGAGAAAGGCTGGCTGGGTGGCGGCAATACGGGCCGGAACACCACCATCATCCGCTCGAACTACCTGCAGGATCCCTCGGCTGCGATCTATGAAAAGGCGCGCAGCCTGTACGAGACCATGTCGCAGGACCTGAACTACAACGTGATGTTCAGCCCGCGCGGCGTGATCATGCTGGCGCAGACCGAGCATGAAATCCGCGGCTACAAGCGCACCGCGCATGCCAACCAGCAGCAGGGCGTGAAAACCGAGTGGATCACCCCGGAGCGCGTCAAGGAACTGGTGCCGATCATCAACCTGCACGGCCCCCGCTACCCCGTGCTGGGCGGCCTGTGGCAGGAACGCGGCGGCACCGCCCGCCACGATGCGGTGGCCTGGGGCTATGCGCGCGCGTGCTCCGACATGGGCATGGACATCATCCAGAAGTGCGAAGTCACCGGCGTCCGCGTTGAGAACGGCCGCACCGTGGGCGTCGACACCACCAAGGGTCCGATCGACTGCGACAAGATCGGTATGATCGTTGCGGGCAACGCTTCGGTGCTGTCGGAAATGGCGGGCTTCCGCCTGCCGATGGAATCCGTGGCCCTGCAGGCGATGGTTTCCGAGCCGATCAAGCCCTGCATGGACGTGGTTGTGATGGCCAACACCGTGCACGGCTACATGTCCCAGTCCGACAAGGGCGAGATGGTGATCGGCGGCGGCACCGACGGGTTCAACAACTACACCCAGCGCGGCAGCTTCCATCACATCGAGGAAACCGTGCGCGCGCTGGTAGAAACCTTCCCGATGGTCAGCCGCCTGAAGATGCTGCGCCAGTGGGGCGGTATCGTGGACGTGACCGGCGACCGCTCTCCGATCATCTCGAAGACTCCGGTGCAGAACTGCTTCATCAACTGCGGCTGGGGCACCGGCGGCTTCAAGTCGATCCCGGGGTCGGGCTGGGCGATGGCGGAGCTGATGGCCACCGGCCATTCGCCGCTGACCGAGGAGTTCTCGATCAACCGCTTCAAAGAAGGCAAGTTCATCGACGAGAGCGTCGCCGCGGGGGTGGCGCACTGATGAACCTCGACCTGACACTGTCCAGCTTGCCGTCAGCGCGGCATGCTGCGGCGGGGAACTTTCGTGCAGGTCCGGGCGTTGTGGCCCCGGACTGCAATCTGCACAGGAGGTTCTCATGTCTGACGAAATTCACAACGATTCCGGGTCCGGCTCCGGCTCCGGCAACGGTGCGCTCGCGTTCATCCTTGGCGGCGTGGTCGTCGCGCTCGCGGTCATCGGGTGGTTCGTCCTTGGCGGCGAAAACCCGGTCGACGAGCCTGACCTGCGCATCGAACTGCCGGACGGTAGCGCCATCGAAGGCGAAGTCGAAGGCTCCGGTCAATAACGCAATCGGGCGCGCCGCCCGTTGCGGCGGCGCGCCGGTTTCCGGCGGCACCGTTCCGGCCCGGATGGTGCCTGTTGCCGATGCTTCTGCCGTTCTGCGGCAGAGTGCGGGTCTGTACCCACAACTGAATAAACGTGCCAAGGGCGCCGCATCTGCGCGCCGGGCTGCGCCTGCGCGCGCGGTCCCGGGGCTGCGCTGTCGCTCCGGCGCCGCTGAATTCCTCTCGATGGAGCATGCAAAATGCTGATCCTTGAATGCCCCTATTGCGGCGTCAAAGCCGAAGAAACCGAACTGGCCGCAGGCGGCGAAGCGCATCTGAAGCGTTTTGGCCCCGGCTCCTCGGATGATGACTTCCATGACTACCTGTTCATGCGCGAAAACCCCAAAGGCGTTCATTTCGAACGCTGGCGCCATGCCAACGGCTGCGGCAAGTGGTTCCATGCCGCCCGCTGCACCATGACGCTGGAGGTCTTCGGCACCTACACCGCCCAGACCAGCGAGCCGACGCAGGAGATCAAGGACAAGATCGCTGCCAAACGCCCGGGCTGGACCTGGCGCGAATTTGCGGACGGCCAGAAATGATCCGCCGCCTGACTGAAACACCCGCTTTTCTTTTGAAAGGTCTGCGCCCATGAGCACGCGTCTTGCCAAGCACGGCCGGCTGATCGACCGCTCCAAACAGATCGCCTTCACCTTCAACGGAAAGTCCATGAAGGGCTTTGCCGGCGATACACTGGCCTCCGCACTTCTGGCTAACGGCCAGGTGATGATGGGCCGCTCGTTCAAGTACCACCGCCCGCGCGGCGTTGTCGCATCCGGTTCGGAAGAGCCCAATGCGCTGATGCAGCTGGGTGTGGGCGACCGTTACGAGCCGAACCAGCGCGCCACCACCACCGAATTGTTTTCCGGCCTGACCGCGCAGTCGCAGAACCACTGGCCCAGCCTGGAGTTCGACGTCCTGTCGATCAACAACAAGCTGTCCCGGTTCCTGACGGCCGGCTTCTACTACAAGATGTTCATCCACCCGCGTCCGCTGTGGAAACACGTCTACGAGCCGATCATCCGGAAGTCCGCAGGTCTGGGCGCAGCCCCCGACAAGGAGCTGAAGGACGCCGACACCTACGAGCACTTCTACTTCTTCGCGGACGTTCTGGTCATCGGCGGCGGCGTTGCCGGCCTGCAGGCGGCCAAGGCGGCTGCGGCGTCGGGCGCCAAGGTTCTGGTGCTGGAACAGAACGGCCACTGGGGCGGCCGCGCACCGGTCGACGGCGGCACCATTGATGGCGATGCGCCCGAGGTCTGGATCGAAAAGACCCTGGCAGAGCTGCGCGCGATGGACAACGTCACCCTGCGCGACCGCTGCATGGGCTCCGGCGTCTATGACCACGGCTATGCCCTGGGTTATGAGCGCCTGACCGACCATGCACCGGGCCAGGGCGGGCCGCGCCACCGCCTGTGGCGGATCCGTGCGAGCCAGATCGTCACCGCAACCGGTGCGATCGAGCGCCCGCTGTCCTTTGCTGGCAACGATGTACCCGGCGTGATGCTGGCAGCCTCGATGCGCGACTATGTGGTGAACTGGGGCATCAACCCGGGCCAGAAGGTCGTGGTTGCCACCAACAACGACGACGCCTACCGCACCGCTCTGGTGCTGCATGACGCAGGCGTCGAAGTGGTCCGCGTGGTCGACACCCGCGAAACCGGCGGCGGCGCGCTGATGGAAGCGGTCCGCGAGAAGGGCATCCGGGTCGAACTGGGCCGCGCCATCGCCAAGGTGAAGGACGGCAAATGCGTGACCGAGGTCGCCATCTGCGCCCAGAACGGCGAGGGCGGCGCGCGTGAAGTCGTGCAGGCCGATGCGGTTGCCATGTCCGGCGGCTGGTCGCCGGTGGTCCACCTGTGGTCCCACTGCGGCGGCAAGCTGATCTGGGACGAGGTGAACGCCAACTTCCGCCCCGACGCCTCCCGTCCGCCGCTTGGCGACAACGGCCAGGGCTTTGTGGTGCCGGCCGGTGCCGCCAATGGCGAGTTCGGCCTGGGCGCGCTGCTGGAAGACGCAGCCGCGGCTGGCGCCAAGGCGGCTGAAGCAGCTGGCTTCCCGGCAAAATCCGTGACGGCTGCCAAGGGTGAAGCCGAGGAAGAAGCCCGCATGGAAGCGGTCTGGCTGATGCCTGCAAAGGCAGACGTCAAGCTGCGCATGAAGTCCTGGCTGGACTATCAGAACGACGTGAAAGTGTCGGACGTGCAACTGGCTGCGCGCGAAGGCTACGAGAGCGTCGAGCACACCAAGCGTTACACCACGCTGGGCATGGCCACCGACCAGGGCAAACTGTCCAACATCAACGGCCTGGCCATTCTGGCCGACAGCCTGAACTCGGAAATCCCGCAGGTGGGCACCACCACCTTCCGTCCGCCGTACCACCCAATCTCGCTGGGCGCGATCGCGGGTGAAGCACGGGCCGAGATCTTCCAGCCGGTGCGCAAGACGCCGATCTACGACTGGTTCGACAAGAACGGCGCGGATTGGGAGCCAGTCGGCCAGTGGCGCCGTCCGTTCTCCATCAACAAGCCGGGCGAGGACCGTCATGCCGCGGTGAACCGCGAGGTGAAGAACACCCGCGAGAACCTCGGCCTGCTGGATGCCTCGACCCTTGGCAAGCTGGTCGTGAAAGGCCCCGACGCAGGCAAGTTCCTGGACATGATGTACACCAACATGATGTCCACGCTGAAGCCGGGCAAATGCCGCTACGGCCTGATGTGCACCGAGAACGGCTTCCTGATGGACGATGGCGTGGTAGCCCGCATCGACGAGGACACCTGGCTGTGCCACACCACCACCGGCGGCGCCGAGCGCATCCACGGCTGGATGGAAGAGTGGCTGCAGACCGAATGGTGGGACTGGAAAGTCTATGTTGCCAACGTGACCGAGCAGTACGCTCAGATCGCGGTGGTCGGCCCCAACGCCCGCAAGGTGCTGGAGAAGCTGAACGCGGCGGCTGGCGGCGGCATGGACGTCTCGAAAGAGGCGCTGCCGTTCATGGAATGGCGCGACGGCAAAATCGGCGAATTCGACGCCCGGGCTTACCGGATCTCCTTCTCGGGCGAACTGTCCTACGAGATCGCGGTTGCGGCCTCCGAGGGCCAGGCGTTCTGGGATGCGCTGATGGAAGCGGGCAAGGAATTCGGCGTCATGCCTTACGGCACCGAGACCCTGCACATCCTGCGCGCCGAGAAGGGCTTCATCATGATCGGCGACGAGACCGATGGCACCGTGATCCCGCAGGATCTGGGGCTGCATTGGGCGCTGTCGAAGAAGAAGGAAGACTACCTGGGCAAACGCGCGCAAGCGCGCTCGCACATGGTCGACCCGGACCGCTGGCAGCTGGTTGGCCTGGAAACCGTGGACGGTTCGGTGCTGCCGGACGGCGCCTATGCGGTGGGTGAAGGCGTCAACGCCAACGGCCAGCGCAACATGATCGGCCGGGTGACCTCGACCTATCATTCCGCGACCCTGGGCCGCGGCATCGCCATGGGCCTGGTCAAGCACGGTCCCAAGCGGATGGGTGAAGTGATCGAGTTCCCGGGCACTGACGGCAAGACCTACAAAGCCAAGATCGTTGACCCGGTCTTCTACGACAAGGATGGAGAGAAGCAGAATGTCTAAGGCTGTTTCCGTACTGAACGGCGCCCAGTATTCCGGGCTGGCCAAGGTCGAGGATGCCGGCCTGCAGGGGATGATCACCCTGCGCGGCGATCTGGACTCCAAAGCGCTGAAGGCGGCCGTCAAGGCTGCCACCGGCGCCGAGGTTCCGGCCCGGGGCGCCATCACCGTTGCCGAAAACGGCGCCGCGGCCTGGATGTCCCCGGACGAGCTGCTGCTGCTGGTGCCTTACGAGGACGCGGTTGCCAAGACCACCGAGGTGGCCGAAGCCTTGAAGGGCGAGCACGCGCTCGCCGTCAACGTCTCCGACGCCCGCGGGTTCTTCCGCCTGTCTGGCGAAGGGGCGCGCGAAGTGCTGGGCAAGGTGAGCCCGGTTGACTTCGACGCCGCGGCCTTCAAGCCCGGGCAGTTCCGCCGCTCGCGCCTGGCGCAGGTGGCCGGCGCCTTCTGGCTGAACGAGGACGGCAGCTTTTACATCATCTGCTTCCGCTCGGTCGGTGAATATGTGTTCAAACTGCTGAGCACTGCGGCCCATCCGCAAAGTAAAGTGGGTGTTTACTAAAATTTTCACTCGCTTTATGCTTGTGACGCCTTTACGCGTCATTTACGGTGCCCTGGAGTTCTTCCGGGGCACCGTTTTTTGTGGTTCTGGCCTCCGGAAGGTTCCCTTTGCATATTTGGCAAGAGGTTGATTTCAAGCTGTTTCCTCTGGGGGGAGGGGCCGCGCGATGAGGTTTCAGGGAGCTGCCAATGGGTCTGCGGACAAGCGGAATATTTGCACTTTTTTTCACGCTCTCAGGGGCGCCTGTCGTGGCGGGCCACAGCTTTCACTGCGGTATTGAGCCGCTTTCCGGCGATGCCTGGATCCCTGGCCAGGTCAGTTTGCAATTCACCGATGACTTCAAGGCCGCCGAAGTCACTGACAAGGCCTTTGAGGTTCCAGTCCGCGCCAGGGTGGTGCGGCACAGCAGCACCTCCTATGCGCTGAACTGGACAATGCCCCATCTCGCTGTATCGGAAGATGCCGGGCGTCCGCAGCCGCTGTACCGGGCGGTCTTGAACACCGCCAACCTGAAGATGAGCTTGCAGGTGGTGCGGGCGGGACAAAGCGGCTCACCGCCGCGCGGAAGCGGCCAGTGCAAATGGGAACACGACCTGCCGCTGCTGGCGCAGAACGCAGGTTGAGCTGCTGAAACCTGGATTACCATCTTGCCAGGATCAGGTCCCCTGGCTGTAAAAGGGGGCAAGGGCTGGTTTGAGCACAAACGGTGTGCCGCCATGCCGGAGGCGGCGATTTTGCACATGGGCCTTGCGCGGAAATGCACCGGTGGCCCCTTGACCTGATAGCGCGCAAACAGCATGTATCTGCGCAGGAACGCAAACATTTTTCACAGGGGGCCCAAATGGCTTTTGAACTTCCCGATCTTCCTTATGCACACGACGCACTGGCCGCCAAAGGCATGTCGGCGGAAACCCTGGAATACCACCACGACCTGCACCACAAGGCCTATGTCGACAACGGCAACAAGCTGATCGCCGGAACCGAGTGGGACGGCAAGTCGCTGGAAGAGATCATCAAGGGCACCTATGACGCAAGCGCGGTCGCCCAGAACGGCATCTTCAACAACATTTCCCAGCTGTGGAACCACAATCAGTTCTGGGAAATGATGGGCCCGGGCGAAAGCAAGATGCCGGGTGAGCTGGAAAAAGCCCTGGTGGACAGCTTCGGCTCCGTCGAGAAGTTCAAGGAAGAGTTCTCCGCCGCAGGCGCGGGCCAGTTCGGCTCCGGCTGGGCCTGGCTGGTCAAGGACACCGACGGCGGCCTGAAGGTCACCAAGACCGAAAACGGCGTGAACCCGCTGTGCTTCAACCAGACCGCGCTGCTGGGCTGCGACGTGTGGGAGCACTCCTACTACATCGATTTCCGCAACAAGCGCCCGGCCTATCTGTCCAACTTCCTGGACAATCTGGTGAACTGGGAAAACGTCGCCTCCCGCCTGGGCTGAGACAGCTTGAATGGCAGCCGGTTCCTTTGAAAGTTCCGGATTAAACAGATTGCCCGCGCAGTATCGCTGCGCGGGCTTTTTCATGGGCGTTTCAGGAACAATGGCCTCCGGGTGCGCGTTGATTTCCTACATGCGCAACGAAAGGAGGCTCCCATGGCTGAACGCAAACGATCGAAAGACGGACGCCGAGAGACGGAAGAGATTCCGGGTGCGAAAGGGACCATCTCGCAGCAAGGCCGAACCGGCGGCACGCTGCAGCGCGATATTGCCTCGGAAGACGAGCTGAAACGGGCCAAGGAACGCCCGGCCGGTTCGACCCGAGTGACCAAATCGAAGGAGCAGGAGTGACACCATGACATCTCTGACGCAGGGCACCTGGGTGCTGGTTGCAGACAGCGAAAAAGCGCTGTTCCTTGAGAATACCACGGATGCGCAGAATCCCAATCTGCAGGTGCGGCGAAAGGACGAACAGGAGAACCCCTCTGACCGGGAGCAATCAGCCAACCGGCCGGGGCGGTTCAACGACGGTCCAAGCGTGCACCGCTCGGCAGTGGATGACACTGACTGGCACGAGCTGGCCAAGGAGCGGTTCGCCAAGGACCTGTCGGACAAACTGTACGAAATGGCCCACCGCGGCGATTTCGAGAAGCTGGTTCTGGTCGCCGCCCCGGAGGTCCTGGGCGAATTGCGCAAGAACCTGCACAAGGAGGTCAGCGACTGCGTGATCGGGGAGATCAGCAAGAACCTGACCGGTCATGAGATCGGCAAGATCGAGGAAATGGTCAAAGACGCGCTGCGTCACAGCTGACTGCACTTGACCCGCGCGCCTGCCCGGTGTCTGTGAGACAAAAGCCGGGCAGGAGCACACCATGGGCGAGGCACAAAAAGGCGTTCTGGCACTCTGTGCCTCCTGCACCGTCTGGGGGCATTCCGGCATTTATTACAAGGCATTGTCGCATGTTCCGCCGGAGCAGGTCCTGTCGCACCGGGCGCTGTGGTCGTTTGTCTTTTTCGCGATTGTTCTGCTGTTCCAGGGCCGTATAAGCGCGCTTGGCGCAGCGCTCTCCACCCGCCGCAGCGCGCTGCTTTTGGCCTTTGCCTCGGCGATGATCTCTCTCAATTGGTTTATCTTCATTTCGGCCGTGCAACTGGGCTATGCCACCGAGGCAAGCCTCGGCTACTACGTCTTTCCGCTGCTGAGCGTGCTTCTGGGGCGGCTGGCCTTCGGTGAGCGGCTGACGCGGGCGCAGGGGGTGGCGGTTTTCCTGGCAGGGCTTGCAGTGGCGGTCCTGTCCTTCGGGCTTGGTGCCGCGCCCTGGATCCCCTTGGCGCTCAGCTTCAGCTTTGCTCTCTATGGTGTTGTTAAGAAACAATTACCACTTGGGCCAGTGGTGTCTGTCACAGCGGAGGTCGCTCTGCTGCTTCCGGTTGCGCTGGCCATCATTTGGATGACCGGCGGGGCCGGTTTCCTGGGCGGTCCCGGGGACGCCGCCATGCTGATGTTCTCCGGCATCCTGACCGGCTTGCCGCTGATCCTGTTTGCCTATGCCGCGCGGCGCGTGCGGCTGGGCACCGTCGGGGTGCTGCAATACCTGAACCCGACGCTGCAGTTCCTGGTGGCGGTGCTGGTCTTTGCTGAGCCCTTCACGCCCTGGCATGGCACCGCCTTTGCGTTGATCTGGAGCGCGGTTGCGGTGTTCTCCTTTTCGGCCCTGCGTCAAGAGCGGGCGTCGCGCAGGGCGGCGATGGCGGCGACGGGCGTATCGGCCCAAATCAGATAATCCAGGGTTTCCCGGCCGGCAAAGCCCTGGCCGGTGACATGCCCGAGCAAGTCGCGCAGCTTGTCCCAGTAGCCTTCGATGTTCAGGATCACGATCGGTTTCGAGTGCAGGCCCAGCTGGCGCCAGGTCAGGGCTTCAAACAGTTCATCCAGAGATCCGGCGCCGCCCGGCAGCACAACGACTGCGTCGGCGTTCCATAGCATCACCTTCTTTCGCTCGTGCATGGTCTCCGTCACCACATAGGTGGTGAGATCCGATTTCCCTGCCTCGCGCCGTTCCAGGTGGCTGGGGATCACGCCGAAGGTCTCGCCGCCGGCCTGTTGCGCCGCCCGGGCCACTTCGCCCATCAGCCCGACATCGCCGGCGCCATAGACCAGCCGCATGCCGTTTTCGGCCAGCGCGGCGCCGAATGCGCGGGCCGCCTCGGCGTAGGCAGGCAGCGCCCCGGCGCGGGATCCGCAGTAGACACAGACGGATTTGATGCTCATCGGCCAGCCTTTCCGTGGAATATCAAGGTGAAAACCAATTGGTGTTTTGACCCGTGATAGCTGGATTGCTAGATTCCCTCAACTAAGCGGAAGGACACATTCCGCAATTGCCGAAGGGAAAGAAATGGCGGATGCATCGGGAAGCGGGGGTCTTGGGGCCCTCACACTTGGCGGTATTGCCGGCGCGGTGGTGGTCGTGGGCGGCGTGGTGCTTTACCAGCTGGGGATGTTTGGCACTGTAGCACCCGACGGCGCGGTGGTGACCGAAAAGACCGCCGGACAGGCGGCGGACGGCAACGGGGCGTTTTCCGGCACCGGCGGCGAATCCGGCCAGCCGCTGCAGAACCGGGCTGTTCAGGAAGCGGCAAGCAATCAGGTTGAAGCGGTTGAAGACGGCCCGCAGCCGGTAGCCGGGGCGGCGGAGGAAAGCGCCGGGTCGGACATCGCGGCTGGAGATCAGGCCGAAGCTGTGCCTGACGGCAGCGGAGCGGAAGGTGCCGGTGATGACGGCGAAACGGCAGAGGCCGGCGCGGATGACGCCGGAGCGGAAGCACCGGATCAAGGCACTGAACTGGCGGCTTTGACCGCCCCTGGGGACACCGCAGCGGGCGCCCGGCCTGAGCCGGAAACCGAAGCCGCAAAAGAGGATATTTTTGTGCTGCAGGCGCCGGAACTGGATCTGGTGCGGGTGGACAGCGATGGGGCCGCCGTGATTGCGGGCCGGGCGCAGGAAGGGGTGCAAATCTCGGTCCTGCTCGACGGTGAAATTCTGGAACAGCTTGAGGTGCCGGAAGGCGGCGAATTTGTCTCTCTGACCACGATTGAGCCCAGTGCGGATGCCCGGGTGGTTTCGCTGATGGCCGAACATGGGGGCGAGCAAAGCGCTTCCGGCGCCTCTTTCATCCTGGCGCCGGCCAGCCCGGTGGCTGCCGCTCTGTCGCAGGAGGCGGCGGAAACGGCTGCGGAAGGCCCGGCAGATCAGCTTGCAGCGCTGAGTTCCGAAGTCGCTGCAGCAAAGCTGCCGGAGCCCGCTCAGGCGGCGGAACAGGAATCCCTGGAAGAAAAGTCAGCCGCGGCCGGGACGGAGGAAGCAGTTCCATCCGCGCAGGGCGCATCTGACACCGGGCAGGATGCAGCCGAACCCGCCGCATCTGAAACGGCACCCGGCAGTGCGGCGCCTGCCGCTGACCCGGCCGCTCCGCAGCCGCAAGGGCAGGCGGTTGCCGTGCTGCGCGCAGACGAGGACGGGGTTGAAGTGGTTCAGCCCGCGATCCCCGCCGATCCGGAGCTGAGCGCGGAAGTGGCGCTGGATTCGATCAGCTATAACGGCACCGGCGGTGTCGAACTTGCGGGCCGGTCACGGCCGAAGTCGCGGGTGCGGGTTTACGTGGACAATCTGCCGGTTGCCGAACTGGACGCGGCTGAGGACGGCCGCTGGACCGGGGAACTGGCTGATGTGGCGCCGGGGGTTTACACCCTCCGGCTGGACGAAGTCGAACTGGGTTCCGGCAAGGTGGTCAGCCGTCTGGAAACGCCGTTCAAGCGCGAAGCGCCGGAGGTCCTGCCGCAGCCCGGAGGCGATGCGGAGCCGGACCGGCCAGCACCGCTGGTACGGGCGGTTACGGTGCAGAAGGGCGATACGCTCTGGGCCATATCGCAGCAGAAATACGGCAGCGGCTTCCTGTACGTCCGGGTGTTCGAGGCCAACCGCAGTGCGATCCGCGATCCGGATCTGATCTACCCCGGGCAGGTGTTCACCATTCCGGAATAAACATTCTAAAACGCGCCTCTGCGGCGCGTTTTTTCTGCCCGACCCTCGCAAAACCGTGAACAGGTGAATATCTGGAGGTGTCTAGCCAGGAACCGCCATGACCCAGACAGATCAGGCCGCCGCGCCGCGCCAAGCCGAAATAGCCCGAGACGAGCGCCGGTCCGGTCTGCGCACCCTGCGCAAGGTGGGGCCGTACCTTTGGCCCGCGGGCAACCGGGCGGTGAAGGTGCGGGTGGTGCTGGCGCTTGCGGTGCTGGTGCTGGCAAAGCTGATCGCGGTCTACACGCCAATGCTCTACAAGGGTGCGGTGGACAGCCTGGCAGGCGAGGGCGTGCCGCCGCTGGCGCTGGGGGCCGTCGGCCTCACCGTGGCCTATGGCCTGTCGCGGATCCTGACCACCGGCTTCCAGCAGCTGCGCGATGCGGTCTTTGCCCCGGTGGGGCAGCGCGCCCTGCGCCGCCTGGCGCTGGAGACCTTTACCCATATCCACCGTCTGTCGATGCGCTATCACATCACCCGCAAGACCGGCGGCCTCAGCAGGATCATCGAGCGCGGGGTGAAGGGCGTCGAATTTCTGCTGCGCTTCATGCTGTTCTCAATTGGGCCGCTGATCCTGGAACTGACGCTGGTGGCAGTCATCCTGACAGTGCTGTTCGACGCCTGGTATCTGGTTGTCGTGGCCGTCACCATCGGGCTCTATGTCTGGTTCACCTTTGCGGTCACCGAGTGGCGGGTGAAGCTGCGCCGGGAGATGAACAAGCAGGACACCGATGCCAACCAGAAGGCAATCGACAGCCTGCTGAACTTCGAAACGGTCAAATATTTCGTCGCCGAGGAGCGCGAGGCGGCGCGCTATGACGGCGCCATGCGGGGCTACGCCCAGGCCGCGCTCAAGACCGCATATTCGCTGGCCTTTCTGAACTTCGGCCAGAGCGTGATCATCACTGCCGGCCTGATCGGTGTCATGGTGATGGCCGCGATCGGGGTGGAACGCGGCGATCTGACCGTTGGCGATTTTGTCATGGTCAACGCCTACATGATCCAGATCACGGTTCCGTTGAACTTCCTCGGCACCGTCTACCGCGAGATCCGGCAAAGCCTGGTGGACATGGGGGAGATGTTCGATCTGCTGGAACAGCCCGCGGATGTGAGCGACCGGGCGGACGCACAGCAGTTGCAGGTCAATGGCGGCCGGATCACGCTCGAGAATGTGCGGTTCTCCTACGATGCGGGCCGTGAGATCCTGAAGGGCATCTCGCTGGAGGCGGAGCCGGGGCAGACGGTGGCCATTGTCGGCTCCACCGGGTCCGGCAAATCGACCATCGGACGGCTGCTGTTCCGGTTCTATGACGTGACCGGCGGGGCGCTGAAGATCGACGGGCAGGATGTGCGCGGCGTGACCCAGAAAAGCCTGCATCAGGCCATCGGCGTGGTGCCGCAGGACACGGTGCTGTTCAACGACACGATCCGTTACAACATCGCCTACGGCCGCGACGGTGCCACCCAGGAAGAGGTCGAGCAGGCGGCGCGCGATGCGCAGATCCACGACTTTATCATGGCGCTGCCGGAAGGCTACGACACCCAAGTGGGCGAACGCGGCTTGAAACTGTCCGGCGGTGAAAAGCAAAGGGTGGGGATCGCCCGGACGCTTCTGAAGAACCCGCCGGTGCTGCTCCTGGACGAGGCAACGTCGGCGCTGGACACCGACACCGAGCAGGAGATCAAGGAGGCGCTGGCGCGGGCCGGGCAGGGACGCACGGTGATCACCATCGCGCACCGCCTGTCCACCATTGCCGAGGCCGACCGGATCGTGGTGCTGGAGCAGGGCGAGATCGCCGAAACCGGCACGCATGAGGAGCTTCTGGCACGCGAAGGGCGCTACGCCCGGCTGTGGCAAGGCCAGCAGGCGGACCAGGACGCGGCCTGAGAGGCCTGGCAAGGGACCGCCATGCGGTCCGCCCCCAGCCGACGCCCCTCATGACGGATGAAGCGGACCCTCAAAGCGCGCCGGTTGCGGGATTATGCGGCCATTGGCTGCCTCTGTCCCGAGGACAACGATACCCAGGTGGAGAGAAAACCGGGCCTGTGTGCCGCCACCGGCAGGCTTTCTGCGCTGTGGCAGACCTGCTGTCCGCAAACGAAAAAGCCCCGCGGCAGCGGGGCTTTTGCTTGTTTGATTACTCCGCGGCCCGCAGGCGTCCCCGGGGGGCAGGGGGCTGCGGCTCGTCCTCTTCTGTTCCAGCCTCGCGTTCGCCGGTCTCGGGCAGCTTGTCTTCGATCCATTGAATTTCCGTGGTGGGCAAATGGCGCGCCTTTTTGAACAGCTTGGAATCCTGCGCGATTCGGCTGGAACGGCCGCGGGTGATCCGCGACAGCATCCGGCCCAAGGCGCGCATGTAGGTCGAGAACCATACCCGGATCGCGAGCAGCGACGGCGTCACCACCAGAGTCAGCACCGTTGCGATGCCCAGCCCAAAGACCACGGCGGTTGCCAGCTGCTTCCACCACAGCGCGGTGGGGCTGTCGATGGAGTAGCCGCCGTTGATGAAGTCCAGGCTGACGCCGAACATCATCGGCGTCAGGCCCGCCATCGTGGTGATGGTGGTCAGCAGCACCGGGCGGATGCGGGCCTCGGCGGTGCGGATGATCGCCTCGATCCGCGGCATCTGCTGGCTGAACTCCTGATAGGTATCGATCAGCACGATGTTGTTGTTCACCACGATACCCGCCAGCGCCACAATGCCGGTCCCGGTCATGATGATCGAGAACGGCTGCTGCATCACCATCATCCCGATCAGCACGCCGGTCGTGGACAGCACCACGGCCAGCAGCACCAGCACCGAATTGTAGAAGCTGTTGAACTGGGCCAGCAGGATCACGAACATCAGCGCCAGCGCGCCTGCAAAGGCCTTGGACAGGAAGGCGCCGGATTCCTCCTGCTCCTCCTGGTCGCCGGTCCATTCCCAGCCGATGCTGCGGGGAAGGGGGTCGGTCTTCAGCCACTCGGTCAGGAGGCCAATCCGCTCGTTCGGGTTCACGGGGCTGATCTTGGCGCCATTTTCCAGTGCGGCCTGCACCTCCTCAAAGCTTGCGGCTCCGGTGAGCTGTGCCAGCTGCATGGTCTTGCCGTTTGGCGCAACCAAGGTGTCGCCCGAGGCGGAAGCGCCTTCGGGCAGCTCCTTCAGGACCGCCAGGCGGGTCATTTCCCCGCTATCGGCATTCTCGATCACAACCTTGCTCAGTCCGGGCTCAACGTCCGCCTTGACGTCATAGAAACGCTCCTGGCCGATGCGGTTGATCTGCGCCAGCTTCGGCACCGGGTGGCGGGTCACGAAGTTCGACAGCGGCACCAGCCCGTCCGCGGTGCGGACCTTGAGGTTGTCCAGCGTCGACAGCACCCGGTCTGCCTCCGGCAGGCGGACGCGGATCTCGATCTCTTCATCCGAACTGTCGACCCGCATGGTGTCCAGCAGGATGCCGCGGGTAACCAGCTGCACCATTGCGCCCACGGTCGCCACGTCGGCGCCGTAGCGGCCGGCCTTCTCGACATCCACGTTGATCTGCCAGTCGATGCCGGGCAGCGGCAGGCTGTCCTCGATCAGGATCAGGCCCGGGGTATTCTCGAACTTCTCCCGCGCGGCCAGGGTTGCCGCGGTCAGATCCTCCCAGCCGTCGCCGCGCAGCCGCAGATGCACCGGCTTGCCGGAAGCCGGACCCTGCGCCAGGGCGCGGACCTCGACCTCGAAGCCGGGCAGCTTGCCGAGCACGGCATTCAGCTCTTCGATTACGGTGTTGCCGTCATATTCTTCGGCGATCACCTTCTTCTCGAACCCCAGGTATTGGCTCAGAACCCCGCCCAGCCAGCCGCCCAGCGGCTCGCTCTCGGTGGGGCGTTCTTCCCACGGGATGATCTCGAACTGAACCTGGCCGATGGTGTCCGGCGGCAGCTGCGCGCCCGATGCGTCGGTGTTCAGGCCGCCATCACCGGCAAAGGAGAACACATTGATCACCGCGTGATGGTCCAGAATGATCTCTTCGGCGGCGCGGACCAGCTCGTCCTTTTCATGCAGCGAAATATTGCCCCGGGCGCGGATATAGGCGGTGGCCTGTTCCGGTTCCGAATCCACAAAAAACTCGACGCCATAGTTGTTCTCGCTGAACATCGAGAACACGGTCATGATGGCAAAGCCGACAGCAGCGATCGTGACCACCGGCATAACGGGATTGCCGGCGATGAACTTGATGACCAGGCCAAACGGCGTGTGATGGTAACCGGGGGCAACCTCCTTTTCCTCACGCTCGATCCTGACCGAGCTGAGAGTGATCGAGGTGGCAAAGGCGGCGAGGGTGAACACCAGCCCGCCGAACAGCACTCCTGCCATCGGGCCGGTGCCGTCGCCTAGCAGGTATGATGGATTCAGCATCTGCATCGCACCTGCAAACATGCCCCACATGGAGACCGGCACCAGCAAGGCGCGCAGCCACCAGGGCGCGATCATGCGCAGGGCCCGGGAGGCGCCCTCGAAGGTGCGGCTGATGCGGCCGGTGACACCGCCCATGACCGGCAGGTAGATCAGTGCCACCACCAGCGAGGCCGACAGCACGAAGATCAGGGTCACCGGCAGCATGCCCATGAACTCGCCCGGCACGCCGGGCCAGAACAGCATCGGCAGGAAGGCGCAGAGCGTGGTCGCGGTGGACGACACGATGGGCCAGAACATCCGCTGCGCCGCCTCGACATATGCGTGCATCGGGCCGGTGCCTTCCTTGATCCGCTTGTCGGCGTATTCCACCACCACGATGGCGCCGTCGACCAGCATCCCCACGGCGAGGATCAGGCCGAACATCACGATGTTTGAGATCGAGATGCCCATCAGGGCGAGCAAGGCGAAACACAGCAGGAATGATGTTGGAATGGCAAAGCCAACCAGCAGCGCAGCCCGGCTGCCAAGGGCGGACAGCACCACGATCATCACCAGTGCGATGGCGGTCAGCACCGACCCCTCCAGCTGGCTGACCATCGAGCCGACCACGCGGCTCTGGTCGTTGGAGGTGCCGACCTCGACCGCGGCCTGCAGTTCGGGCGGCCAATTGGCCTTGGAATCTTCCAGGGTCGCCTTCACCAGGTTCACGGTGTCGATCAGGTTGTAGCCCTTCCGCTTCACGACCTGCAGGGCAACCGTATCTTCGCCGTTGAAGCGGGCGGTGCCCTCGCGGTCTTCGAAAGTGAAGTTGATCTGCGCCAGTTCACCCAGTTTCACCACCCGGTCGCCGTTGGTCTTGATGGGCAGCTGGTAGATGTCCTTCACATCATCGAAGGAAGAGGGGATCTTGACCGAAAACGCGCCTTGGCTTGTTTCCACCTCGCCGGCGGCAATCAGCTGGTTGTTGTTTTGCACAACATTGATCAGCTCCAGCGCGGTGACGTTATAGGCTTCCAGCCGCAGCGGGTCGATCAGCACCTCGACCATCTCGTCGCGGTTGCCGGCGATCCCGGCCTCCAGCACCGCATCCAGCGCTTCAAGGTCGTCCTGCAAGTCCTTGGCAATGCGCGCCATCGTGCGTTCCGGCACCGCGCCGGTCAGGTTCACGATGACAATCGGGAATTCGGAGAAGTTGATCTCGGTGATCGAGTATTTCTCGGCGCCTTCCGGGAATTCGGCCTCGGCCTTGTCCATGGCGTCGCGCACGTCGGCCATGATGGCGGTCTTGTCCCAGCCGAACTCGAACTCCAGCGCCACCCCGGCATAGCCTTCGGCGGCGGTGGAGGTCATCTTGTCGAGCCCGTCGAGGTCGGCAAGCTCGGTCTCCATCACCTTGACCAGCAGGGTTTCCGAATCCTCGGCGGAGATGCCGGGGAAGGGGACCGAAATGAACAGGGCCGGGATTTCGATGTCCGGCTCGCCCTCCTTGGGCAGCATCGAGTAGGCAAAGCCGCCGACAAGCAGCGAAATCGCGATGAAGGCGAGGACCATCCGGGCGCGGCCGGCGGCCCAATCGACGATGCCAATCACTGTTCAGTCTCCCGGTAGGTGGCCGCCACGGCGACGCCTTCGGTCACGAAATCCTGTCCCACCACGATCACGTCCGCGGTTTCCGGAAGGCCGCTTAGCCAGACGCCGTCCGCTTCATCCCGCAGAAGCTGCACGGGATAGAATACCACGGTGCTGTCGGCTCCGACAACGCGCACGCCCAGCTGCCCCTCGTTGTTGAGGGTCAGCGCCGATTGCGGCAGCTTGTGCGCCAGCGACCCTGCCGAAGAGATCGCGATGTCTGCCGTTTGGCCGTCACGGATGCTCAGGTCCGGGTTCGGCACGGTGATCTCCACCTCAAAAGTGCGGGTTGTGGGATCGGCGGAACGGCTGAGGAATGTGACCTCGCCTTGGACTTGCTGGCCGGTGGAAAGCTTGGCGCCCGCAGTGGCGCCGAGCGACACCTTGTTGACCTCGGCCTCGGGCACATAGCCAACCAGCTTGATCGTGTTGAGCTGGATCACCGTGCCGCACAGGCTGCCCGGCTGCAGCAGGCTGCCGAGCTCTGCGGTGTCGCTTTCCAGCAGCCCGTCAAACGGAGCGGTGATTTTCAGAAGCGCGATCTCCCGCTCAGCCGCAGCCACGGCTGCTTGCGCCGACCGCTGGGCAGCCTCGGACGAGGCCAGCCGGGTCTCAGAAGCATACCCGCCCTCGGACAGCTTCGAGGAGGCTGTGAGGTTGATTTCGGCCTCTTTCAGCTGCGCCTGCGCTTGCAGCAGGGTGGCGGGCCGGGTTCCTGGATCCAGCTCGCACAGCAGGTCGCCCTTTTTGACGTGGGCGCCCTTGCGCAGCGGTTCGGAAATCACCGTCGAAGTGGTTTCGGCCCGCACCTCCACCTGCCGTATGGCCTGGGTTTGTCCGCGCAGGATCACGGCATTGCCGATGGTGCGCGCCTTGCTGCGCAGCGCCACAACGCCGACACGCGATTCTTCTGCCTGGGCAGTCTGCTGGCCGCCAGCGGCTGCCGGGTCAGCCTGGCCGGCGTCCGAAGCGCTCTCGCCGCGGGCAAAGGCCATCAGGTCGTCGCGCTCGATAACCACCAGATAGAGGCTCGCGGTGACCGCCACTGCGGTCAGTATCGGTACAATGCGCATGTCGGCTCTTTCCTGTTCTCATTTTTAGCCCCGTGAAAGCCGCCATAGACCGGTTGCGGCCGGAGCTGTTCGAAACGGGGATCGCGCGTATGTGATAGACCTGATATAGGAGATGTCCATTCTAAACTAAGCAGTTCAGTTCACATTTCTTGCTTTTCTGGCCGAAATGACAAAGTTTTTGGTGCAAACGGGCCACTTGGCTTGGCCTTTGTGCCGGGGTAAGAGGGGCGCGACGCATTCAATACTGGCGCGGGCCAAGGTCCGGGCCGCGCATATCAGGGGCTTTTCATGAGCGATACCGACAGCTTTATCGATGAGGTGACCGAAGAGGTCCGCCGTGACCGGCTATTCCTGATGCTGAAGCGCTACGGATGGATCGGCGGCGTGGCTGTCGCGCTGATCGTCGGCGGGGCGGCGTTCCGCGAATACACCAAGGCACAGGAACAGGCCGCGGCGCAGGAACTGGGCGACGGCATCACTGCGGCACTGGAAGCCGAAGACAGCGACGCCCAGGCAGAGGCGCTGGCCGCGGTTCCGGCCAGCAGTGCCGGCGGGGCAGCCATCCTGAACATGCTCGAAGCGGGGGCGCTGGCGGAGGCTGGCAAAACCGCTGAGGCGGTTGCTCAGCTGGAGGCGGTTGCCGTCGACGGCGAACTGCCGCTGATTTACCGGCATGTCGCCGGCTTCAAGGCGCTGGCGCTGCAGACCGAAAGCCTGAGCGTTGCCGACCGCCGGGTGCAGTACGAGGCGCTGGCCCAGCCCGGCGCGCCGCTGGCGCTGCTGGCCGCGGAACAGCTGGCGCTGCTCGATATCGAAGAAGGCAACACCGAGGCAGCCATTGCCCGGCTGCGGGAGATCGTGGCGGATGCAACGGTCACTGCAGACTTGAAAGACCGCGCGTCTCAGGTGATTGTGGCGCTTGGCGGCACGGTCAACGAGGACGCTGCGCCTGAGGGGTAAGGCGCTCCGCGGATGGGAATTTGCGGACCAGGAACGGCAGACAGGGCAGGGCAATGACAATAAACAAAACTTTCTCCCGGGCACGGGTTCTTCTTTGCACAACCGCAGCTGCGGCCGTTCTGGCGGCCTGCGCGGAAGAGGAAGTCATTCTGCGCGGAGAGCGTGAGGACATCCGGCCCGAGGCCGCTGTGGAGATCGTCAATCAGTCCCGTGCCATTTCCCTGCCGCAGCAGGTTGCCAACGCCAGCTGGGAACAGGGGCACGGAGCCGAGGCCGGGCGCACCGCGCACCCGGCGCTGTCGGCGGCCCCGCAGAGGATCTGGTCCGCTTCGATCGGTGCCGGCGACAGCCGCCGCCAGCGGATTACCGCAACCCCGGTGGTCGGCGGCGGGCGCATCTACACGCTCGACAGTTCCGCCAGGGTGTCCGCGGTGTCCCCCCAGGGGCAGGTTCTGTGGCAAAGCGAATTGATCCCGGCAGCCGATGATGAGGGGCAGGCCACCGGCGGCGGTTTGGCCTTCGACGGCGGCGTCCTGTATGTCTCGTCCGGCTTCGGTGTGCTGACGGCGCTGAATGCGGCGGACGGAAGCCTGATCTGGCGGCAGGAACTGGAAGCCACCGGCTCGGGCCAGCCGCGGGTCAGCGGCGGTCTTGTCTACCTGGTGGCAGGTGACGACACCGGCTGGGCGGTGAACACAAAGGACGGACGCATTGCCTGGCAGATCGATGCCGCACCTTCGCCGGCCAATGTTTTGGGCGCCCCGGCTCCCGTTGTCACCAATGACCTCGCAGTCTTTGCCTTCGGTTCCGGCGACCTGATTGCCACTTTCCGCCGCGGCGGCCTGCGCCGCTGGAGCGCCTCGGTTTCCGGCCAGCGCACCGGCCGGACCCTGTCGCGGATCAGCGACGTCACCGGCGCGCCGGTGGTCTCCGGCAGCCGTCTGTACGCAGGCAACAACTCCGGCCGCACTGTGGCAATCGACCTGGAGACCGGCGACCGGCTGTGGACCGCACGAGAAGGCGCAGCCGGCACCGCATGGCCTGCGGGCGGCAGCCTGTTCCAGGTCAGCGACCTCAATCAGCTTCTGCGCCTGGACGCAGCCAGCGGCGAGGTGATCTGGGCGGTGGACCTGCCCGGTTATCTGAAGGACAAGCCCAGGAAGCGCGGCCAGATCCATGTGCACCACGGCCCCGTGCTGGCCGGCGGTCAGCTGGTCCTTGCCTCCAATGACGGGCTCCTGCGCTTCTTCAACCCCACCGATGGCAGCCTGGCCCGCACCGTCGAAGTGCCCGGCGGCGCCACAACGGCACCGGTTATTGCCGGGCGGACGCTTTATGTCGTTTCCACCAAGGGCGATTTGCTGGCATACCGCTGACAGGTGTTTCCGGGTGGCGGAAGCCGCCCGGATGCGCTATGAGCCGCGTCTGAATCGCAGAAAGCTGGTCTGATGTCCTTTACCCTCGCCATCGTGGGCCGCCCGAACGTGGGCAAGTCCACCCTGTTCAACCGCCTTGTGGGCAAGAAGCTGGCCCTGGTCGACGACCAGCCGGGCGTGACGCGCGATCTGCGCGAAGGCGCGGCGCGGCTGGGCGATCTGCGCTTCACGGTGATTGACACCGCGGGTCTGGAGGACGCCACCGACAACTCGCTGGAAGGCCGCATGCGCCGCCTGACCGAGCGGGCGGTGGACATGGCCGACATCTGCCTGTTCATGATCGACGCGCGCACCGGCGTCACCCCGACTGACGAGATCTTTGCCGACATCCTGCGCCGCAAGTCCGCGCATGTGATCCTCGCCGCCAACAAGGCCGAGGGCAACGCTGCCGAGGCCGGGGTGCTGGAAGCCTACGGACTGGGCCTGGGCGAACCGCTGCGTCTGTCCGGCGAGCACGGCGAAGGGATGCCGGACCTTTATGGCATTCTGCAGCCGCTGGCGGAGAAATTCGAAGCCGCGGCCGAAGAGCATGCGCCGGTCACCGATGTCGAACTCTATGAAGAGATCGGCGAGGACGAGGAAGAGATCATTCCGGTCCCGACCGATGCCAAGCCCCTGCAGGTCGCTGTGGTCGGCCGCCCGAACGCGGGCAAATCCACCCTGATCAACAAGATCCTTGGCGAGGAGCGGCTGTTGACCGGCCCGGAGGCCGGGATCACCCGCGATGCGATCTCGCTGAAGATCAACTGGAAAGACGTGCCGATGCGGGTGTTCGACACCGCGGGCATGCGAAAGAAGGCCAAGGTGCAGGAGAAGCTGGAGAAGCTCTCTGTGTCCGACGGCCTGCGCGCGGTGAAATTCGCCGAGGTCGTCGTGGTGCTGCTGGACGCCAGCATCCCGTTCGAGCAGCAGGATCTGCGCATCGCCGACCTGGCCGAGCGCGAGGGGCGCGCGGTTGTGGTGGCGGTCAACAAATGGGACGCCGAAGAGCACAAGCAGGAAAAGCTGCGCGACCTGAAGGAAGCCTTCGGCCGCCTGCTGCCGCAGCTGCGCGGCGCGCCTCTGGTGACAGTGTCCGCCAAGACCGGCAAGGGGCTGGACCGGCTGCACGAGGCAATCATGCGCGCCTATGGCACCTGGAACCGGCGTATCCCCACCGCGGCGCTGAACCGCTGGCTGGTGGGCATGCTGGAACAACACCCGCCGCCGGCCCCGCAAGGCAAGCGGATCAAGCTGCGCTACATGACCCAGGCCAAGAGCCGCCCGCCGGGGTTTGTGGTGATGTGCTCGCATCCCGACAAGCTGCCGGAAAGCTATACCCGCTATCTGGTCAACGGCCTGCGCGAGGATTTCGACATGCCCGGCACCCCGATCCGCCTCTATATGCGCGGGCAGGGCGACAAAAACCCTTACAAGGGCAAGCGGGCCAAGAATGCAGGCGCGCTGGAAAAGCACCTGAAAAAGCGCGGCAGCTGAGACAGCCCGTCAGAGGCGGAAAGCAGGAACCATGGATTGGCAGAGCCTCGTCCGGGAATTCGTGACCTTGTTTGTTGTGATTGACCCGGTCGGCTCGATTCCTGTCTTTCTGTATGCGACGGCTTCGATCCCGAAACGCCTGCATAAGACCTTTGCCCTGCGCGCGGTCCTCGCTGCGGCGGCCGTGCTGGCCTTTTTCCTGGTTGCGGGCCAGCTGCTGCTGGAAGCGATCGGACTGCGGCTGGGCGCCTTCCAGATCGCTGGCGGCATCGTATTGTTCCTGTTCGCGCTGAGCATGATTTTCGGCGAGGCGAAGCCTGAAACCGAAATCGAGGAAGCCGAGAACGAGGATCTCTCGGGGGCGGTGTTCCCGCTGGCTATCCCCTCAATCGCCTCGCCGGGGGCGATCCTGGCCGTGGTGATCCTGACCGACAACCATGAAACGGCCATCGCAGAACAGGCGGCAACCGCGGGCCTGCTTGCCGTGGTGCTGCTGATCACCCTGCTGATCCTGCTGCTGGCAGGCCGTATCGTGAAGCTGATCGGCCGCACTGGCGCCAGCGTCGTCAGCCGGGTCATGGGGCTGATCCTGGCCACCGTGGCGGTGGATGCGGTGCTGCAAGGGCTGGAACAGGTCGGTGTTCTGAAACTGGCCGCCGCCCCGTTCTGAGCCGCGCCTGCGCCGCGATATCCGCGGCGCTTGCGTCTTGCAGCTCTGCCGGCAAGAATTACCTGTAGTGCAGATTTCGAACGGCCTGGGTTCAACAGCCCGTCATATTCCGCATTTATGAGGTGTCTTATGGATCTGAGGGCACATACGCGCGCTTTTTGCGAGAAAGACAACGGGCTGGCGTCGCTCAGCTATTTCGGGACATTCGCCGTCTATTTCGCGGCGCTGTGGCTGGCTATTGCCCATGCCGACCGCTGGTATGTCATGCTGCCCGCAGGCATTGTTTTCGCCTTTGCCGCAGTAAGGCTTTATGTGCTGCAGCACGACACCGGCCACCATTCGCTGTTCGAAACCCGGCTGCAGAACGAGATCGCGGGCCACGTGCTGTCGCCGTTCACATTTGCCCCCTTCGAGGTGATGAAGCAGAATCACAACCTGCATCATTCCAATATCGGCAACCTGGAGCACCGCGAGACCGGTGAGATTCACACCATGACGGTCCGGGAGTGGAAGGCTGCCGGGTTCTGGCAGCGGCTGGGCTACCGGCTTTACCGCAATCCGTTTGTTTTGGTGCCGCTGGGGTCGGCCTTCACCTATTTCATCCGCTACCGCTGGCCCAAGAATACGGTGCGGTTCGGCGCCGCCGGGGTGATCCTGCATAACCTGGTGATCGTCGCCATGCTGGGCCTTCTTTACCGGGTGGCGGGGATGACCGGCATTTGGGTCTGGCTGGTATTTTCCTTCCTAGGCGGCATGATCGGGGTATTCCTGGTCTACTTGCAGCACAACTTCGAGGATACCTATTGGGATCGCCGCCCTGACCTGAACCCGCAAGTGGCGGCGCTGCAGGGGTCGTCCTGTCTGGATTTCGGCTGGTTCTTTGACATGGCAGTGGCAAACATAACCCTGCATGACATCCATCATTACAACGCCCGCATTCCATCCTACCGGTTGCGGCAGTGCCATTACAGCCTGCCGCCGGAACTGGGCCTGCGCCGGATCAAGTTCCCGGAGGCGGTGCGGGCGCTGGCGCTAAAGCTTTGGGATGAAGATAAAAAATGCCTGGTTCCCTTTCCGGCATGAGCGTTTATGTGCCATGCTTTTAACGGGATCCGGCAAGGAAAATGCATAATTCGGGGATGAAGCAGCGATGACAGCCATTCAGAAACTGCGCGGTGTGGGGCCTGCGCTGGCCAGGATGCTGGAAGCAGGCGGGGTCGATACCGTGGAGGCCCTGGCCGCGCTGGACGAGGCCCAGTTGCGGCGCATTCCAGGAATCGGCGCCAGCCGCGCAGCGAACCTGAAAAGTGCGGCCAGGGAGCATGCCCGTGAGCATTCCGATGCGCACCCCTCGGCCAAAGTGTCCTCTCCCGCTGCGGCGCGCATGAACGGCCAGCTGGCGAAACAGGGCGCCGGGGCCGGCGCATTATCCGGCGTTTCACCCTCTCAAGAGGAAATGGATGCCAGACTGGCGGAGGCTGAGGCTGCACGGGCCGCAGCTGAAAGCAAAGCTGAAAAGGCGGTAGCCAAGGCCGCAAAGGCCAAGCGCAAGGCGGCAAACCTGCTGGAGGAGTTTGCCGAGGCCAAGGTCAAGGCCAAGCTGAAGGCGAAGAAGATGAAAGCCAAGGCCAAGAAGGCCATCGAGAAGGAGAAGGCCAAGGCGCAGGCGATTCTGGAAGGCAAAGACGTCCCGAAGAAAAAGAAGAAGAAAAAGTAGCTGTAACTGTCCGGACGCAAAGAAAAACCGGCGCTGCCAAGCGCCGGTTCTTTTGTTCCGTCTTTAGGGTCCGGCTTAGGCCAGGTTGCCTTCTGCCGTCAGGGTCAGCTTGCCGCCCAGGTAAGGCGCCAGAACTTCCGGCAGCTTGACTGAACCATCGGCCTGCTGGCCGTTTTCCAGCACTGCGATCAGGCAGCGGCCGACCGCCAGGCCGGAGCCGTTCAGAGTGTGCACGAACTGCGGCTTGCCGCCGTCTGCGGGCTTGAAACGCGCGTTCATCCGGCGGGCTTGGAAGTCGCCGCAGACCGAGACCGAGGAGATCTCGCGATAGGTCTTCTGGCCGGGCACCCAGACCTCGATGTCATGGGTCTTGCGCGCGCCAAAGCCCATGTCGCCGGTGCACAGGACGATGGTGCGGTAGGGCAGGCCCAGGCGCTCCAGGATGTCCTCTGCACAGCGGGTCATGCGCTCGTGCTCCTCCACGCTCTTGTCCGGGTGCGTGACGGAGACCATCTCGACCTTTTCGAACTGGTGCTGGCGCAGCATGCCGGCGGTGTCCTTGCCGGCCGATCCGGCCTCGGAACGGAAGCACTGTGTGTGCGCCACATAGCGGCGCGGCAGGTAGCCTTCCTCAACCACGAGGCCGTTGACGATGTTGGTCAGCGTGACCTCGGCGGTCGGCACCAGCCACCAGCCGTTGGTGGTCTTGTAGCTGTCTTCGCCGAACTTGGGCAGCTGCCCGGTGCCGTACATCATCTCCTCACGCACCAGAACCGGAGTCCAGGTTTCGGTGAGGCCGTTTTCGTCGACGTGGGTGTTGATCATGAACTGTGCCAGGGCGCGGTGGATGCGGGCAACCGCACCGGACAGCACCACAAAACGGCTGCCCGAGAGTTTGGCCGCAACTTCGAAATCCATTCCAGGCTTCACGCCTTCGATTTCGAAATGCTCCTTGGCTTCGAAGTCCAGCGCCTTCGGCTCGCCCCAGCGGCGGATCTCGACATTGTCGTCCTCATCCGCGCCGTCCGGCACATCATCAAACGCCAGGTTCGGAATGGTCATCAGCATATCGGTCAGCTGCTGATCCAGCTCCTTGGCCTCGGTGTTCATGGCCGCCACTTCGGCCTTCTTCTCGGCCACCAGCGCGCGCAGACGCTCGAACTCGGCCTCGTCACCGCGGCCCTTGGCTGCGCCGACTTCCTTGGATGCCTTGTTCTGCTCTGCCTGGGCGGTTTCCGCTGCCAGGATCTTGGCCCGGCGCGCCTCATCCAGCGCCAGGATCTCGGATGACACGCCCGCATCCCCGCGCCGCGCCACAGCGGCGTCGAAGGCGGCAGGATTTTCGCGGATAGCGCGGATGTCATGCATGAGAGTCTCTCCTAGCGTTGGAAACGATTGAATCAGTAGGCCCATCCTATGACGCAAGGGTGAACAAAGGGGAAGGGGGGCGTGCGGTCTGTGCGCCGGAAGGGCTTTTCCGGCACAGTCCGCGCGGCTTGCGGCCCGGCAGAAAAGGCGGGAGGTGCCCGTCCGTACAGCGCGGACAGGCGCCTCCCGCCTTTCGCTGAGAAAATGGTCAGGACCGGCGGGCCGGTCCCGGTGTCATTTGAATCATTCCGCCGCCATCGGCAGCATATGCACCTGATGCCGGGGCGGCTGCATCCGGATCTCGCCGGTCAGGAAGTCCGCGTAATCGTAGGTCAGTTCCGTTCCGGCCGGGATGTTGCACAGCGCCCGGCCCCAGACCCCGTCCGAGAAATCGAGGTTCGGGTACATCGAGTGGTTCAGGAAGCGCCCTTCGTCGCATTGCAGGATAAGATAGCCCGGTCGGGTGGGATCCGGCACGCAGTATCGCTCCAGAAACTCTTTGGTGTGCGGCTCCACATTGTCCAGCTTGCTTTCCGGGAAGGTGGTGTCGAGCATTCTGTCATGCCGCCAGACGATGTCTCCCTTGGTGATGTGCTCATGGCAAAATACGCCCAGACCTTCGATGGCCGAGGGGGCGAGATAGCAGCGCACCATCATCATGCGCCTGTTCCTTCTCAATGGAATGGCCGGGCCGCCTTCCGGACCGGAGAATGGGGGGCATAGCCCCGCGCCTGGCGGCTTGCGCAAGGGAAAGCAAAGCGCCGAATCATGCTGTTTTGCAATCAAAATCTGCAGGCCGGATGTGGGCGTTTGCAGTTTCTTCCCGCCTTGTCCGGACGGGAGGCCGCCGCAGCCTGCATCCAGCGCTGTCCGGACCGCAGCGTTCCCTTGCAAACCCCCGGTTCAGCGAATAGGTTCCGCTGCAAAATTCCGGCGCTAAAACCGGCGCCGCTTTGACAGAAGGAATATCCCATGGACGGTGGCGCAATCGCCCAATTTCTCCCGCTTATCCTGATCTTCGCGATCATGTACTTCCTGCTGATCCGCCCGCAGCAGAAAAAGATGAAGCAGCATCAGGCGATGGTGGACGGCCTGCGCCGCGGCGACCAGGTGGTGACCCAGGGCGGCGTCATCGGCAAGGTGGCCAAGGTCAAGGAAGACGGCGAGATCGAGGTCGAGATTGCGGACGGCGTCAAGGTGCGCGTGGTCAAGGCGACCATTGCCCAGGTTCTGAACAAGACCGAGCCGGCAGCTTAAGCGCCCTTAACAACCAATTGAAAAGGCAGGGCAATGCTTCAAATCGATCTCTGGAAGAGGGTGCTGATCTGGCTGGTCTGTGCGGCCGGCCTGCTGCTTGCCCTGCCAAACGGATTTTACACCCGCGTCGAACAGGCCAATGACGCGGCCGCTGAAATCATCGCCAAGGGCGAGACCCCGGAACGGCTGGAAACAGCCGGCCAGTGGCCGTCGTTCCTGCCGTCGGGCCTGGTGAACCTTGGCCTCGACCTGCGGGGCGGCGCGCATCTGCTGGCCGAAGTGCAGGTCGAAGACGTCTATGAGGCGCGGATGGATGCCTTGTGGCCGGAGGTGCGCGATGCGCTGCGGCCGGAACGGGACACCGTCGGCACCTTCCGCCGCCAGCCGGGTCCCGCTGACCAGATTCGCCTGAAGATTTCCAAGCCCGACGGCATGTCCCGCGCGCTTGAAGTCGTGCGCGGCCTGGCCAACCCGGTGACCAGTCTGACAGGCGCCGGCGCAACTGATATCGAAGTCTCGTCGCAGGGCGATATTCTGGTCGTGCAGCTGAGCGAAGCAGAGAAGCTCGCGTCCGACGACCGCACCGTGCGCCAGTCGCTGGAGATCGTGCGCCGCCGGATCGACGAAGTCGGCACCCGCGAGCCAACCATTCAGCGCCAGGGCGCCGACCGCATCCTGATCCAGGTGCCGGGCATCGGCTCCGCCTCCGAGCTGAAAGCGATCATCGGCACCACGGCGCAGCTGACCTTCAACCCGGTTGTGGGCCGCGGCAGCGATGCCGATGCGGCGCCTGGCATCGGCAACAAGATCGTTCCGTCGCTGGATGAAGAAGGCGTCTATTACACCATCGAGGCCGCTGCGGTCGTCACCGGCGAGGACCTGGTGGATGCCCAGCCTTCCTACGACCAGAACGGCCGCCCGGCGGTGACGTTCCGCTTCAACACCTCCGGCGCGCGCCGGTTCGGGGACTATACCGCCGAGAATATCGGTTCTCCCTTTGCCATCGTGCTGGATGACGAGGTGGTTTCTGCTCCGGTGATCCAGTCGCACATTCCGGGCGGCTCCGGCATCATCACCGGCAATTTCACCATCGAGGAAAGCACCAACCTGGCCGTGCTGCTGCGCGCAGGCGCGCTGCCCGCGGGGCTGGAATTCCTGGAAGAGCGCACCATCGGCCCGGAACTGGGGCAGGACAGCATTGACGCCGGCAAGGTGGCAACCGCTGTGGCTTTCATTGCCGTGCTTGTCTACATGATCGGCAGCTATGGCATGTTCGGCATGTTCGCCAATGTGGCGCTGGTGCTGAACATCGCACTGATCTTCGGCATGCTCAGCCTCATCGGCGGCACCCTGACGCTGCCCGGCATCGCGGGCATCGTGCTGACCGTCGGCATGGCGGTGGATGCCAACGTGCTGATCTTTGAACGTATCCGCGAAGAGCTGAAGGCGGGCCGCGGCCCGGCCAAGGCCATCGACGAAGGCTATTCCAAGGCGCTGAGCGCCATTCTCGACGCCAATATCACCACCTTCATCACCGCGGTGATCCTGTTCGCCATGGGCTCCGGCCCGGTGCGCGGCTTTGCGATCACCCTGGGGCTGGGCATCATGACCTCGGTTTTCACCGCGATCTTCGTGACCCGGCTGATGATTGTGATGTGGTTTGAACGGCGCCGTCCGAAAACGATTGAGGTGTAAGATGCGGCTGAGACTTGTTCCCCAGGAAACCTCATTCGATTTCTTCAAACGCGCCAAGCTGTGGCTGGGCATCTCGGCCCTGATGATGGTGGTGGCTCTGGCCTCCTTCCTGCTGCAGGGGCTTAATTTCGGCATCGACTTCCGCGGCGGCACCACCATCCGCACCGAGGCGTCCGAAACAGTGGACGTGGGCGCCTACCGCGATGCGCTGGCGGTTCATGAACTGGGCGATGTGTCGATCACCGAGGTGTTCGACCCGTCGTTCGAGGACGACCAGCACGTTGCCATGATCCGCATCCAGGCGCAGGACGACGGCGAGGCGATCTCCGGCGAGATGATCGAAACGCTGAAAGCCTCGCTCGACGCGGTGGCGCCCGGCATCAAGTTCGTGTCGGTCGAATCCGTCGGCCCCAAGGTCTCGGGCGAGCTGATCACCACGGCGGTGATTGCGGTTGCCTTGGCGATTGGCGCGGTGCTGATCTACATCTGGCTGCGCTTCGAGTGGCAGTTTGCGCTGGGTGCGGTTGCGGCGCTGCTGCATGACGTGGTGCTGACCATCGGCGTGTTCTCGGAACTGCAGATCAAGTTCGACCTGGCAATCATTGCGGCCCTTCTGACCATTGTGGGCTACTCGCTGAACGATACCGTGGTCGTGTTCGACCGGGTGCGCGAGAACCTGCGCCGCTACAAGAAGAAGGACCTGGCCGAAGTTCTGAACATCTCGATCAACGAAACCCTGAGCCGGACCATGATGACCTCTGTCACCACGCTGCTGGCGCTGGTTTCGCTGTATGTGCTGGGCGGCGATGTGATCCGCGGCTTTGTCTTTGCGATGATCTGGGGCGTAATTGTCGGGACCTACTCGTCCGTGTTCGTGGCGTCCACCATCCTGCTGAAGCTGGGGGTCAAGCGCGACTGGTCGAAACAGGCCAACACCACCGGCAACCAGTTCTCCAACATCGATGCTTGAGTCGTTTCAGGCAGCCCTGCAAACGCCGGGGCTGTTCTGGCTGCTGATCACCATCGGAGCCGCGGGCCTTGTCCGCGGCTTCACTGGTTTCGGCACCGCGATGATTTTTGTTCCGGTCGGCGCGCAGTTTCTGCCCTCGGCGGATGTGGTGTTCCTGATGGTGCTGATGGGGGTATTTTCCACCATCACCCTGTTTCCGCAGGCCTGGAGCCAGGCGGACAGGGCAGAGGTCGGGGCCTTGTCCATGGCCGCAGCGGTGACCGTGCCTGCGGGGTTGTGGCTCATGTCGCAGATGGACCCGCTGACGCTGCGCTGGGTTGCGGCCGGAGTAATCGGTGTGACGCTAGCGGCCGTGATTTCCGGCTGGCGCTGGCAGGGCAAGCTGGGCTGGCCGGGGCGGTTTGCCATCGGCGGCGCGGCCGGCATCGTTGGCGGCATGACCGGGCTGACCGGGCCGGTGGTCATCGTATTCTACTTGGCCAACGTGCGCGACGTGGCGCGGGTCCGGGCCAACACCATCGTGTTTCTGGCCGCGCTGGATGTGGTGATTGCGGTAAATCTGATCTTCGGCGGACTCGCCAGCCTTCAGGCCTTCATTCTGGCGGGGCTTCTGGGCATCCCCTATTTGGTCACCACGCTCACCGGCAAGGCGCTGTTTGATCCCAAGCTGGAGAAGCTCTACCGTTTTGCCTCCTATTCCGTGATCGCGCTGGCCGTGCTATCCAGCCTCCCGGTATTCGACTGAAAGGAGCGCCCATGCGCCTGAACGAAGTGAACTATTCCGACGCGCAGCCGGTTGACGGCTATGGCGATGGTTTCTTCCGGATCGGCGGGCAGGTGCATCAGGGGGCGGTGCTGACTTCGACTGCCGGCACCGCGTCTTGGGGCGGGCTGGGCGATGCCGAACCGCTGCTGGCGCTGGCCGGCCAGATTGACGTTCTGTTCATCGGCACCGGGCCTGAGATCGCCCATATCCCGGCGGAACTGCGCAAGGCGCTGGAGGAGGCCGGGCTGGGTGTGGAGACAATGAACTCCCCCGCGGCGTGCCGGACCTACAATGTGCTCCTGTCGGAAGGGCGGCGGATTGCCATGGCGGCGCTGCCGGTCTGATTTCCTGAAAGTCATTTGACCTGCCGCAAAGCGCGCCTCCGCTGAATGGTCTTTTCATGCGCTGGCACAATGGGATAAGCGAACTCCATGACACTGACTGTGACGGATCTGAGCGTGGCGCGCGGCGGCATTCCGGTGCTGGAGGGGCTGAGCTTTGCGCTGGCACCCGGCAGGGCGCTGATCCTGCGCGGCCCCAACGGCATTGGCAAGACCACCCTGCTGCGCACCGTCGCGGGCCTGCAGCCGCCGCTGACGGGGCAGGTTGAGGGCGCTGAGGACCAGATCGCCTATGCCGCCCATTCCGACGGGTTGAAGCCGACGCTGACGGTGGCGGAGAACCTGATCTTCTGGGCCAGTGTGTTTGGCCGCAACGGCATAGAACAGGCACTGGACGGGTTCGACCTGCAAGCCCTGCGGGACCGGCAGGCGGGTGCGCTTTCCGCGGGCCAGAAACGCCGCCTGGGCCTGAGCCGGATGCTGGTGACTGGCCGCCCGGTCTGGATCATGGATGAGCCGACCGTGAGCCTCGACAAGACCTCGGTCGCGATGTTCGCAGATGCCGTGCGGGCGCATCTGGGGCAGGGCGGTTCGGCGCTGATCGCTACCCACATCGACCTGGGCCTTGAGGCCGATGTTCTGGAGGTCGGCCCCTACAAGGCCAAGCCCCCGGAGATCGACGATTTTGACGGAGGCTTCCTGTGATTGCGCTTCTCCTGCGGGATCTGAAGCTCGCCTTCCGGGCGGGCGGCGGCTTTGGGCTGGGTCTTGCGTTCTTTCTGATCGTGACCGTGATGGTGCCGTTTTCCGTCGGCCCGCAATCCGAGTTGCTTGCCCGCATCGCCCCGGGTGTGTTGTGGCTGGGGGCGCTGCTGGCGTGCCTGCTGTCGCTCGACCGGCTGCTGGCGCTGGATTGGGAGGACGGCTCGCTCGACCTCCTGGCCACCGCGCCGCTGCCCTTGGAAAGCACTGTCTCGATCAAGGCGCTGGCGCATTGGATCACCACCGGGCTGCCGCTGGTAATGGCGGCCCCGGTGCTTGGTGTGCTTCTGAACCTGCCGGTTCAGGGCTTCCAGTGGCTGGTGGTCTCGCTGCTGCTGGGGACGCCCGCGCTGTCCGTCATCGGCACCTTCGGGGCCGCGCTGACCGTGGGGCTGAAGCGCGGCGGTCTTTTGATGTCGCTGCTGGTGATGCCGCTTTACGTGCCGACGCTGATCTTCGGATCCGAAGTTGCCCGCCGCGGGGCCGAGGGCATGGCGGTGCAAACACCGCTGCTGCTTCTTGCCGGGATCTCTGCCGCCTCCATTGCCCTGCTGCCGTTTGCCAGCGCCGCCGTCCTGCGCGTCAATTTGCGCTGACCGCATCCCGTGACCGTGAATTGAGAAACCCGAGAACAAGAGCTAAATAGCCACCATGTCGATCTGGGAATACGCCAACCCGAAAAAGTTTCTGGCCACCACCGAAAAGGTGATGCCGGCCCTGTGGGTCAGCTCTGCGGTACTGATTTCCGTGGGCCTGGTCTGGGGCTTCTTTTTCACGCCTGACGACTACCGGCAGGGCTCTACCGTCAAGATCATCTTCCTGCATGTGCCATCGGCGCTGATGGCGATCAACGCCTGGTTCATGATGCTGGTGACATCGCTGGTCTGGGTGATCCGCCGACACCATGTCAGCGCCTTGGCCGCGCGTGCCGCGGCGCCGGTCGGTGTCGTGATGACCGTGATCGCGCTGGTGACCGGTGCAATCTGGGGCCAGCCGATGTGGGGCACCTGGTGGGCCTGGGATCCGCGGCTGACCTCCTTCCTGGTGCTGTTCCTGTTTTACCTCGGCTACATCGCCCTTTGGGAGGCGATCGACAATCCCGACACCGCTGCCGACCTGACCTCGATCCTCTGTCTGGTCGGCTCGGTCTTTGCGGTGCTCAGCCGCTATGCGGTGAACTTCTGGAACCAGGGACTGCACCAGGGCGCGTCGCTGAGCCTCGATGAAAAGGAAAACGTGGCTGATGCGTTCTCCAACCCGCTCTATGTCTGCATGGCAGGCTTTGTTCTGCTGTTCATTGCATTGGTGTTCTACCGCACCGGAACTGAAATCCGCGCCCGCCGCATCAAGGCCCTGATGGCGCGCGAACGGCTGGAGGCCTGATGCCCGATCTTGGAAAATACGCCGATACGGTGCTGTCGGCCTACGGCGCCTCGCTGGTGCTGCTGGTGGCGCTGGTGGTGGTGACGATCCTGCGAGGCCGCAAGGTGCGCCGGGAAATGGAAACTCTGGAAACCCGGATGAAACGCAATGGCTAAGATATCTCCGCTGATGGCGGTGCCCGGTGTGGTGTTCGCGGGCTTCGTGGGCCTGGCGCTTGTGGGCATGTTCCGCGAGGATCCTGACAGCCTGCCGTCCGCCCGCGAGGGCCAGCCTGCGCCGCCGGTGGTGCTGGATGAATTTCCGGGCAAGCAGATGTTCAGCGACGCCACCCTGCGCGACGGCACCGTGAAGCTGGTGAACTACTGGGCCAGCTGGTGCGCGCCCTGCCGGGCGGAGCATCCGAATTTGGAGGCCCTGTCCAAGGAGGGCATCCCGGTCTATGGCATCAACTACAAGGACCAGCTGGCCAATGCTGAGGCGTTCCTGAACGAGCTTGGTGATCCTTACACCGCGATCGGACGCGACGAGAAGGGCCGCATGGCGATCGACTGGGGCCTTTACGGCGTGCCGGAGACCTATGTGGTGGACGGCGAGGGCAACATCGTTCTGCGGTGGGCCGGACCGATCACCCAGCGGGTGATCGACAAGACACTGCGCCCGGCGATGGAAAAGGCCGCAGCGCAGTAAGGCCGGCTGGAGGTCGGCCTCAGCCGAACACCGACAGATCGAGCTTCAGCCCGGCGCCCAGCCAGATCCCGTGATCGCTGTGGTCCTCCAGGGCGTTTCCGGTTTCGGGATGGGCAAAGACAACCAGCCCGTTCCGGTTCAGTGCCAGCCAGGGCAGCAGCCGGGCGAATTGCTCCGGTGTTGCGGCCAGCTGGCAGGACCACATGGGATGCGGACCAACGGGTTTCTCATGAACGCGCCCCATCTCCACATCGAATTGCGCGGCCGCCTGCTGGCACAGCGTTCGGGCCTGCGCCACGGTGGCGGCGTCGAAGTATACATGGGCGTGGTAGCCCGTGATGCTGTCTGTCTGTTTCATGCCTGCAGTGTCACCAAAGCGGACCGCTCCGGCAAGGCAATGAAAATGAACAGGCCCTGTGCGTCACCTGCTAGGGCACGGAATAGGTGCGGAAGTCCTGTTCCCGCCGCATGGTAGCACTGCGGGCATCAAGATCGCCGCGTTCCGCCCGCCAGTCGAGGTAGCGGTTCAAATGGTCCGGCGATTCCCACAGGTGGAAAATTGCGATTTCGCAGCGCTCCCGGTTGATGCCGGCATGCGCCTGGATGCAGCCGGGAAACGACCGTGTTCCGGGCAGCATTGCCAGCACCGCCTCGGCGTGGTCATCGAATGTGTCGACGTCCGGGTAAACGACTGTAATAGCAGCCTCTTTCATGCTTCTGCATCCAGCTTATTCAAAGTTTTTCGCGGCGTTGTCAGATGCGTCCAGGAACTCCATCTGCATGTGCGATCTTAGCCGCGCAGACAGGAACCGGAAGGCGGTTTGCACAAATAAGTGAATTCGTGCTGCGGAGCCCGGCCCGAACGCGTTTGCCATTGGTTTGGCCCGGCTGCAAAAAAAACATGCACCCCGCAGGGTGCATGTTCAATGTTCACGAACTGGCGGGTCTTACGACTTAGCCAGGTTGCGCAGCACGTAGTGCAGCACGCCGCCGTGTTCGATGTACTCGATCTCCGGCGCGGTATCGATGCGGCACTTCAGGGTGATTTCCTTCACCGAGCCGTCTGCGAAAGTGATCGAGCAGGGCACCTCCTGCAGCGGCTGGATGGTGTCCAGCCCGCTGATCGAGACGGTCTCTTCCCCGGTCAGACCCAGCGTTTTGCGGGTGTCGCCGCCGGTGAATTCGAACGGAATCACACCCATGCCGACGAGGTTGGAGCGGTGGATGCGCTCGAAGCTCTCGGCGATCACTGCCTTGACGCCAAGCAGAGCAGTGCCCTTGGCCGCCCAGTCGCGCGAGGAGCCCGCGCCGTACTGCTCGCCGCCGAACACCACCAGCGGGGTGCCGTTGGCCTGATGCGCCATCGAGGCCTCGTAGATCGAGGTCTGTTCGCCATCCGGGCCTTTGGTGTAGCCGCCCTCGACGCCGTCCAGCATCTCGTTCTTGATGCGGATGTTGGCAAAGGTGCCGCGCATCATGATCTCGTGGTTGCCGCGGCGCGAGCCGTAGGAGTTGAAGTCGCGCGGCTGCACCTGGCGTTCCAGCAGGTACTGGCCTGCGGGCGAGGTGGTGGCAAAGGAACCGGCGGGCGAGATGTGGTCGGTGGTGACCATATCGCCCAGAACCGCCAGAACCTTGGCGTTTTCGATGTTCGAAATGGTGCCCGGCTCGTGACCCATGCCCCGGAAGTAAGGCGGGTTCTGGATGTAGGTCGAGGCTGCGGGCCAGTCATAGGTTTCCGCATCGGTGGTCTCGACCGCCTGCCACTTCTCGTCGCCCTTGAACACATCGGCGTATTTCGACTGGAACGCCTCGCGGGTCACGGTTTGCTCCACCAGGTCGGCGATTTCCTTCTGGGTCGGCCAGATGTCTTTCAGGTAGACGTCATTGCCGTCCTTGTCCTGGCCCAGCGGTGCAGTGGTGATGTCAATGTTCATGTCGCCTGCCAGCGCATAAGCCACCACCAGAGGCGGCGACGCCAGGTAGTTGGCGCGCACGTCGGGCGAAATCCGGCCTTCGAAGTTGCGGTTGCCAGACAGCACCGAAACGCCGATCAGGTCGTGTTCGTTGATGCACTTGGAAATCTCCTCGGCCAACGGACCGGAGTTGCCGATGCAGGTGGTGCAGCCGTAGCCGACCAGGTTGAAGCCGATGGCGTCGAGGTGCTTCTGCAGGTCCGCCGCTTCGAGATACTCGGACACCACCTGCGAGCCCGGCGCCAGCGAGGTCTTGACCCAGGGTTTGCGGGTCAGCCCGCGCTCATGCGCTTTCTTGGCGACCAGGCCTGCGCCGATCATCACGTAGGGGTTCGAAGTGTTGGTGCAAGAGGTGATCGAAGCGATCACGATGGAGCCGTCATGCAGCTGGTAGTTGTGCTCGTCCGTTGAAACGAAGCCGAGCTTGTGATGGCCTTCGTTGCCGGGAATGTCCTGCGGTTCGGGCTGGCCGCCCTCCGCTTCCCAGCGGCCTTCGGCGCGCGCGCTCGCATCCTTGGCGGCGCGCTGGCCCTCGACATATTTGTGGAAGGTGGCCGCGGCGGCGTCCAGTGCGATGTAATCCTGCGGACGCTTGGGGCCGGAAATCGCGGGCACGATGGTGCCCATGTCCAGGTGCAGCGTGTCAGTGTAGACCGGGTTGTAGCTGCTGTCGCGCCAGAAGCCGTTTTCCTTGGCATAGGCTTCGACCAGCGCGATGCGGTCCTCGTCGCGGCCGGTGTTGCGCAGGTAGCGCAGGGTTTCGTCGTCGATCGGGAAGAAGCCGCAGGTGGCGCCGTATTCCGGGGCCATATTGGCGATGGTCGCGCGGTCTGCCAGCGGCAGGCGGTCCAGGCCTTCGCCGTAGAATTCGACAAACTTGCCCACGACGCCTTTGGCACGCAACATTTCGACCACTTTCAGAACCAGGTCGGTGCCGGTGGTGCCTTCGGTCATCTCGCCCGTGAGCTCAAAGCCGACAACCTCGGGGATCAGCATGGAGATCGGCTGGCCCAGCATTGCCGCTTCGGCCTCGATGCCGCCAACGCCCCAGCCCAGGACGGCAGCGCCGTTGACCATGGTGGTGTGAGAGTCGGTGCCGACCAAGGTGTCGGGGTAGGCGACTTCCTCGCCGTTCTGGTCGGTGTCGGTCCAGACGGTCTGGGCCAGGTATTCCAGGTTCACCTGGTGGCAGATGCCGGTGCCCGGCGGCACCACGCGGAAGTTGTCAAAGGCGTTCTGGCCCCATTTCAGGAACTGGTAGCGCTCCATGTTGCGTTCATACTCGCGGTCCACGTTCATTTGGAACGCGCGCGGGTTGCCGAACTCATCGATCATGACGGAGTGGTCGATGACCAGGTCGACGGGAACCAGCGGGTTAATCTTGGCCGCCGAGCCCTTCAGGCCGACGATGCCGTCGCGCATGGCGGCGAGATCGACCACGGCGGGAACGCCGGTGAAGTCCTGCATCAGCACGCGGGCCGGGCGGTAGGCGATCTCGCGCGGGTTCTTGCCGCCGTTGGCCCCCCATTCGGCAAAGGCCTTGATGTCGTCGGTGGAGACGGAGAAGCCGCCGTCCTCGAACCGCAGCATGTTTTCCAGCACCACTTTCAGCGCGGCGGGCAGTTTGGAGAAGTCGCCAAAGCCTGCTTCGGTGGCTGCGGGAATGGAGTAGTAGGAGATCGACTTGCCATTGACGCTGAGCGTTTTGCGCGCCTTGGCATTGTCCTGTCCGACGGTAATAGGCATGGTTGGCCTCCCTCAAGAATTTGAAACCGGGGAATTCGCTGCCTGCTAAATGCATGAGGAAGATGAAGCATTCAATAGCCCAAACGCCGCAGGGCGCACTTTTGTATGCGATTGTACACATTTTTTGCAGATGGCGCGCCCGAAGCCCGGCTTTACCCGCCTCAAAAATGATTGATTGGCCAATTCGGCGGTACATCTTTAGACCGGAAGCCTAGAAAACGGAGACGGCGATTCATGAGACTTCTGGCGACTGCTGCATTGGTACTGGGGTTGGCCCTGCCGGCTTACGGGCAGTCCGCAGCGGAACCCGTAGTGGTCGAACTGTTCACCTCTCAGGGCTGTTCCTCCTGCCCGCCGGCCGACGCGCTGCTGCATGAACTGGCAGCGCGGGAGGACGTATTGGCCCTGGCGCTGCATGTGGACTATTGGGACTACATCGGCTGGAAGGACAGGTTTGCGATCCCCTCGCACACCAAGCGGCAGAAGGGCTATGCCCGCCGGGGCGGGCGGCGGATGATCTACACGCCGCAAATGATCATCATGGGGCAGGACGAGGTGGTCGGCGCCGATGCGATGAAAGTTGAGGACGCCATCACCAGGCAAAGGAAGCAGCCGCGGCCCGTATCGCTGACCGTGGCCCGCCGCGGCGGGGATGTGCTGGTCCGGCTCAAGCCGAAGGCGCAGATGCCCAAGGGGCGCCTGCTGGTGCAACTGGTGCGGTACACGCCGGAGCGAACCGTCAGCATCAAACGCGGTGAACTGGCCGGCCGGACGCTCAGCTATGCCAATGTCGTCGAAGACTGGCAGACCGCGGCAGAGTGGGACGGGGCAGGCGATCTCGAGGTCTCGGTGCCGTCTCCTGCCGGCAAAACGGCTGCGGTTCTGGTGCAGACGGCCCCGTTCGGGCCGATCATTGCTGCGGCGCGCGTGGACTGACCTGCCGGGTCACTCCGGTTCCGCTCCGCTTTGACGGGCAGCTTTTCCTACCGGCACATAGGGTTTCCAGCGGCGGTGGATCCAGAACCACTGGCCGGTATGCTTGCGCACAATGGCTTCCAGATCGGCGCTCAGCGCCCTGGTCATCGTCAGCGGATCGGAGGGCGGCACTTCGGCATTCATCACAATCTCGAAGTCGAGGCCATTTTCCTGCCGCACCGCGTAAACAGGGATCAAAGCCGCGCCGAATTTCAGCGCCAGTTCCGCTGGCACCGTGGAGGTCACGGCGGGTTTGCCGAAAAAGTCTATTAGCTTGCCGCCCTGGGCATGCAGGTCGGTGACGATGGCGGCGATGCCGCCCTTTTTCAGGTGGCGCACCAGTTCCACCATGCCGCGCTTGCCCTGTTCGAACATCGGCTCGCCGTTCTGCTTGATCGCTTCGACGTAGTGTTCGTTGAAATAGGGGTTGGCCATCCGGCGGTACAGCGCGCCCATCGCGTGGCCGCGGCCCACCAGCGCCGCGCGGGCGGCGTCATAATTGCCGAAATGAGCGGTTGCCAGCAGCACCGGACGGCCCGCTGCGCGGGCCTCTTCCAGCGCCTTCAGGCCGGGGCCGGTCACCGGCGCGGCCATGGCACGGTCATGAAACGGCGCCCCGGCATAGATTTCGGCGATCATCCGGCCCGCGTTGTCGCTGACATCCCGGTACAGCTCTGCCGGATCCATATCCGACAGCTCCGGGCTGACCAGTTTCAGATTGTCGCGCACCCGCTTGTCAAAGCCTGCCAGCCGCCCCATGGCGGTGACCAGCCGGCCCATCATCGGCACCCGGTACCGGTAGGGCACCAGTTTCATGCCCTGCAGCAGACCGCGCAGAAAAAGGTTGCTGCCAAAGTATTTGACATGGCTCCAGGTGGAGAGCTCGGAAGGATCTGCGGGCATGGCGTCTGGATGGCTGCGGCGCGGAACTGCGCCCGGAAGCCTGCATCATACGCAGCTGCCGCGGCAGGCACAAGCAGCTGGGAATGGCAAACGGGCAGGGCATCATCGGCGGCCGGGCGGGGCCGCCGCAACGGGCGCAAGGGTCAATTCAGACCCGTCAGGATTCAGGCGGCGTCCGCCTCATCGTCTTCTTCCGCTGACTTCAGCTCGATTTCGCCCGTGGCAACCAGATCGCGCATGGCAGAGATAATCAGGCTGAAGGCGGCCTCGCCGTCGCTGCGCTTGACCTTGCCGCGTTCGGCCACTTCCTCCCGGATGTTGTCGGCCATCCGGCTGGACATGTTCTTGAGCAGGAATTCGGAGGTGGCGACGTCTTCCTCGTCGGTGGCAAAGGCGATCGCGGTCACCAGGTCGGGCTGAGACAGCACGCGGACCAGCTTGGGCACATCCAGCGGTTGCATCCTTTCGGCAATCAGCGCGTAGGTGAAGATTGCCTTGCGCACGGTGATGGCAAAATCCTCGTCCTGTTCGTCCAATGCCGTCAGGACCTCGTCGCGCTTGGCTGCAGCAGCCTCGGTCAGAATGCCGCCGAGCCGCTGGCCCGGTGTCTGGTCAAACGCAAGGTCCGGCCGCGCCTCCACCTGGGCGGCAAGCGACAGGCCGATGCGGTCCACCGTGTCCGGCGTCACATTTGCTGTCTTGCTGACCGCAAATGTGATGCGGCGCGCCACAGGTCCGGGCAAGTGGATCAGCATCTGGGCGGCCTTGGCCGTGTCGAGCTTGGACAGCAGCACGGCGGCCACCTCGGTGCTTTCGGCTTCGGCCAGCCCGGCCAGGTCCTCGGGCGGAAGCTGCTTCAGCCGTTCCCAGGGATCGCCGAACTGGCGCACGCCGGCCTCCCGGCGCAGGCGGCTGTGGGTGTGGCGGCTGATCTTGCCTTCCATCGCGCTCAGCGCGCCGGCCAGGCCGTTGGGGAAATGCAGGCCAACATTGTCCAGAAGATCGGCAAATTCACCGGCAACGGCATTCAGCGTCTCGCGGTCGACGATCCGCATCCGGCCCATCTGCTGGGTCAGCTCCAGCTGCAGGTCGTCGGGCAGTTCCTCCAGCGGGATCTCGGCGCCTTCATTCAGCAGCAGCCGCACGATGATGGCAGCCTTGGCCTTGCCGCTGAGGCCGGAGGCCGCGGCCGGGTTCGCGACCGCGCCGCCCATTGCACCGCCGCCGAGGCCGCCTGCATCCAGACCGCCCATCGGCGCGGGAGCGGCGAAATCGCCCATGTCCATTCCGCCCATTCCGCCCATGTCGCCCCCGCCTAAATCCATCGGAAGCGCCAGCATGTTGTCTTGAGGCATTCTCGCACCCTAGCAAAAGATTCTTCTCAATCGTGGAGGGCAGGATAGGCCGCAAGCCGTAAAGAAAGGCTGAAGCCTAGTAGCTGTGGGAGGTGCCCGTTTCCAGCGCGCTGCGCAAGGAGGCCTCCGCCCAGCTGCCATCGCCGCCGCGGGCTCGGATTTCCTTCCACTGGGTCAGCGCTGCGCCGTATTTTCCCTGTTCGACAAAGCCTTGTCCCATGTAGGAACGGGTCAGAATATTGTCCGGGTCCTGCGCCAGCGCCTGCTCGTAATAGGCCTGCGCCAGCTTCAGATTGCCCAGCTTGCGGTGGGTGAAGCCCCAGTAGGTCAGCACCATGCTGGCTTGCTGATCCGCCATCGCGCGCAGCACTGCTTGCGCATCCTGCTGGCGTCCGGCATAGGCAAGCTCCCGCGCCGCATCCAATAGGCCCTGCTGGTCCAGCGAGGACTTGCGCGGCCTTACGCAGCGTTTCTTGGTCTCGTCCCAGACCCGTTTGCCCTTGCAGGTCTTGGTGGTCTCGGTGGGTTTCGGCGGGTTCCAGTCGTTGCCGCTGGCGGCAAGCGCTGCAACCGGCAGCGTCAGGGCGGCAGCCAAGGCGATAATGCGCATCTTCAGAACTCCAAATGCAAAGTTTTGGTCACTCTAACCTGAGACACCGGTGAGTAATTGGAATTTCTGTTCACAAAGGCGTTTTCCGGACTGTGAATGAAAAAAAAACGCCCCGCCGGCCAGGCGGGGCGTCAGATGCTTCATCCTCGGTCAGGCTTACTCGCCAAAGACCCGCTTGAAGATCGTGTCGACATGTTTGGTGTGGTACCCCATGTCGAACTTCTCGTTGATCGCTTCTTCGCCGAGCGCCGCAACCACGTCCTTGTCGGCCAGCAGAAGCTCGCGGAAATCGACGCGCTCCTCCCAGACCTTCAGCGCGTTGCGCTGCACCATCGCATAGGCGTCCTCGCGGCTGACGCCTGCCTGCGTGAGCGCCAGCAGCACCCGCTGCGACATCACCAGGCCGGGGAATTTGTTCATGTTGTCCAGCATGTTCTCGGGGAACACCAGCATCTTGTCGACAACGCCGGCCAGGCGGTGCAGGGCGAAGTCCAGGGTGATGGTCGCATCCGGGCCGATGCCGCGCTCGACGGAGGAGTGCGAGATATCGCGCTCATGCCACAGCGCCACGTTCTCCATCGCCGGGATCACTGCCATGCGCACCAGGCGGGCCAGGCCGGTGAGGTTCTCGGTCAGAACCGGGTTCTTCTTGTGCGGCATCGCCGAGGAGCCTTTCTGGCCCATCGAGAAGAATTCCGCGCCTTCCAGCACCTCGGTGCGCTGCATGTGGCGGATTTCCACCGCGACATTCTCAATCGAGGAGGCGATGACGCCGAGGGTGGCAAAGAACATCGCGTGGCGGTCGCGCGGGATCACCTGGGTCGAGATCGGCTCGGGGCGCAGGCCCAGCTGCTCGCAGACGTGTTCCTCAACCGCCGGGTCGATGTTGGCGAAGGTGCCGACCGCACCGGAGATCGCTCCGGTGGCGACTTCCCAGCGGGCCTTTTCCAGGCGGTTCTTGTTGCGGTCCATTTCCGCGTAGAAGCGGGCAAAGGTCAGGCCCATGGTGGTGGGCTCGGCGTGGATGCCGTGGCTGCGGCCGACGCGCACGGTGTTCTTGTGCTCCAGCGCGCGTTTCTTCAGTGCGGCCAGCACCTTGTCCATGCCATCCAGCAGAATGTCGGCGGCGCGCACCAGCTGCACGTTCAGGCAGGTGTCCAGCACGTCCGAGGAGGTCATGCCCTGGTGCACGAACCGGGCTTCCTCGGAACCCACGTGCTCGGCCAGGTGGGTCAGGAAGGCGATGACGTCGTGCTTGGTCACCGCCTCGATCTCGTCGATGCGCGCGACGTCGAACTCCACATCCTTGGCTTTCCATACCGCGTCGGCGTTTTCGCGCGGGATCACCCCCAGGTTTGCCATGGCTTCACAAGCGTGGGCCTCGATCTCGTACCAGATCTTGAATTTGGTCTCGGGAGACCAGATGGCGACCATCTCGGGGCGGGAATAGCGGGGGATCATGGGCGAAGGCACCTTTATGTGATTGCGCAGCAGATGCCCGGCCTCTTAGATCAGCGGAGGCAGGACAGCAAGGCTGGGAGAGGCTCATGAGGCAGTTTGCCCTGATGATTGCGTTATCATCTGCGGTTTCACCGGTTTCGGCCGGCGAATGGCAGCGCCTGAGCGGCGACGAGGTGCAGGCGGCACTGGAAGGGCGGCGGCTGGTCTACGGCAGCGGCGCCTGGCAGGAGTTCAGCGCCTTTGGCCGGACGCTCTACAACGCCGGCAGGGACAGCTGGGGCTACTGGGGTGTCCGGGACGGAAAATACTGCTCCAGCTGGCCGCCGTTGGATCTTTGGGCCTGCTACGCGCTGGAAAGTGACGGTGATGCCGTGCGCTTCATCGGGGAAAGCGGCGGCATCACGACGGGCCGCTATCACGGGCAGTGACGGTGGCCGTTCCGCAGGAGCCAGGTTCCGGGCTGCAGCAGTTGCAGACCGCAGCAGCGGACGGTCCGGCAGCGTCCCGCCTTCCTTTGAACCGCGGCGGCGTGCAGTCAGCCGTCCAGCCGCGTCACGACACGGGCACCGCTTTCCAGGGTCCTGTGAACCGGGCATTTACCGGCAATCTCCAGCAGCCTGGCGCGCTGCGCGTCATCCAGCGGGCCGCTCAGGTGTATGACCCGGGTGAACTGATCGATCTTTGCAGGCCCGGAGGGCAGCGCGTCCTGTGCATGCACCTTGTCGTGGCTGACATCGACGCTGATCCCTTCCAGCGGCCAGCCCTTGCGCCGCGCATACATCCTGAGCGTCATCGAGGTGCAGGCGCCCAGCCCCGCAGCGACGAAGCCGTAAGGCGACATGCCGCGGTTGGTGCCGCCATAGGCCAGCGGTTCGTCGGCCAAGGCGTGGTGGTAGGGGCCGGACTGCACGTCCTGCAGAAACCCTTCCGGGTCGGCTTCCGTCACCCGCAGGATGCCTTCAGGCGCACCGGGCGGCGGAGCCGGCGGCGTCATTCTGACATAGCGCCCGGCCCAGGCGGCAATGACCTCGGCAGCATATTCCGCATCTGCAGCGTTTGATATCAGGTGGTCGGCATCATCCAGGGTGACAAAGCTCTTGGGGTGTTTCGCAGCGGTGAAGATCAAGGCGGCATTGTCGATGCTCACGGTCTCATCCCGCGGCGCATGCAGCACCAGCAGCGCCGCCTTCAACTCCGCAATCGCAGGCTCCAGCGCCTCAGCCTTGATGTCCTCGACAAATTCCCTGGCGATCACAAACGGCCGTCCGCCGAGGCTGACCTCGGCCCGGCCCTCCGCCTCGATCTCCGGCAGGGCATCGTCGAAATGATGTGAAACATGGCCGGGATCAAACGGCGCTCCCAGCGTGACCACCCCCTTGACCGACGGAATGCCCGCGCGCGCCCGCAGAACCGCGGCACCGCCGAGGGAATGGCCGATCAGCAGTGCAGGCGCCATGTTGCACCCGGCCAGATACTGCGCCGCCTTGATCAGATCCGCCACATTGGAGCTGAAGGTGGTGTTCTCGAACTCGCCTTCGGAATGCCCCAGCCCGGTGAAATCGAACCTCAGCACCGCAATCCCCATCGCCGCCAGCCGCCCGGCAATCCGCCGCGCCGCCGGAATGTCCTTGGAGCAGGTGAAGCAGTGGGCGAACAGGGCGGTGGCCAGCACCGGCCCTTCGGGCAGGTCGAGGCGGGCGGCAAGGGTGTTTCCGGCATGGCCGGTAAAGGAAATCCGTTCCGTGGGCATGGGCGTGGCCTTTGTTGGGTGTTCCGCATAGATTGAGCGCTCAACCCGGCCGGAACAAGGCAGCGTGCCGGAACGTCACGGGAAGGTGAAGGCAGATGAGCAGCAGCGCCATCAGGGAAATCGGATGTTACAGCCCGCAGGACGCACGGGACCGGGAGATGTGGCAGCGCCTGCAGGACTTCTGCACGAGCGAGCCGCAGGCCTTCGGCCGCAATCCGGAAACCGGCCATGTGACCGGCTCCGCCTTTGTGATGTCGCAGGACATGAAGAGCGTGCTGCTGACCCACCACAGAAAGCTCAACCGCTGGTTCCAGCTGGGCGGTCATTGCGACGGCATTGCCGACGTGCCCTTTACAGCGCTGAAGGAAGCCTATGAGGAAAGCGGGCTCAAGAGGATCCGGCCGCTGTCAGCGCAGATCTTTGACGTCGACATCCACGAAATCCCTGGGAACGCGAAAGAATGCGCGCATCTGCATTACGATGTGCGTTACTTGTTTCAAGCAGTGGCGGGGGAGATTGTTGCCAGCGGCGAATCTCATGCCCTGGCCTGGGTGCCGCTGAGCCAGCTTGAAGAAGTCACGGGCTCGCCCGGCGTGCTGGTGCTGCGCGACAAGCTGGCGCCGTTCCTTAAGCAGCATTGTCAATAAGCGGTGGCGCCTGACGGCGCCGCAGGCTGTCCCGGCCCCTCCTGGCAGGAGGGACCGGCTGATTGGAATCAGGCCCCGCCCAGCAGTGCCTTGTCGAAGGGGTAGCTGGTCAGGTTCTCATACCCGTCCTCGGTGATCAGCACCTGATCCTCCAGCTTGATCGAGAAATCGCCGCCTTCCGGTGAAACCAGCGCCTCGACGCAGAGCACCATCCCCGGCTCCAGTTCATAGTCGAAGGCGCCCTCGACCATCTGGTCCGGGTAGGCAACCAGCGGCCATTCATCGCACAGGCCGACGCCGTGCATCATGCAGCCGTATTTCTGCTTCTGGAATTGCGCATCCAGCACATGGCATCCGCGCGAAAGCTCCTGGATGTTCACGCCGGGCTTCAGCATCTCCATGTTGTGGCGGATGTGCTCCAGCCCATGCTGCATGGCATAGACCATGTCGGGCCGCGGCTTTGCATCGCCGATCCACCAGCTGCGGGAGATGTCGATGCAAATGCCGTAGGAGCCGACCAGATCGGTGTCGAAACTGATCATCTCGTTGTTCTGGATGATGCGGGGGCCGCATTCCTGGAACCACGGGTTGGTGCGCGGGCCGGAAGCGAGAAGGCGGGTCTCGATCCATTCGCCGCCGCGGCGGATGTTTTCGGCATGCAGCACCGCCCACACGTCGTCTTCGGAGATATTGCCGCCAGGCACGTTTTCCCGGGCGAATTTCTCCATCGCCGCCACCGCGGTTTCGCAGGCGTGATGGGCGCAGCGCATTGCCAGGATCTCATCCGGGCCTTTCACCGCGCGGCATTTCTCGGTCAGCTCCTCGCCTGGGAGGATCTCCAGCCCCTGCGCTTCCAGCGCCCGCAGCCCGTGCAGCATCACCTTGTCCACCGCCAGCCGCTTGTTGCTGCCGCTGTGCTCCTCCAGCAGGATCCGCACTTCGTTGGAGAATTTGTCCGCGGCCACGTCGATCTTGTCGCCGCGGTCGAAATAGAACAGGTCGGCGCCTGCGCGCTGCTCGCGCACCAGCGGGTTGAACTCGCTGAGGAAGGGCGACTGCTTGTAATCCCACAGCACCATGTAGCCGTCGGCGCAGATCAGCAGCGCGCGGAACGGGTTGTGGGTGTTCCAGAGCTGCATGTTGGTGGAATCGGTAGCGTAACGGATGTTGAGCGGATCAAACACCAGCAGGCCGCCATAGCCGCGGTCGTTGATGTGCCTGACCAGCCGCTCCCAGCGGAATTTGCGCAGCGCCTGCAGATCCGGCAGCTGCAGCCCCGCCTTGGCCCATTCGGCAAAGGCCAGCTGGGTCGGGCCGATCTCGACCCGGTTGTTGTCGTTGGGGGTGTTGTCGCCCAGTGTGGCGCCGCGGGTCGGATCGATTTTGCGGGTGTCGCGGTAATGCTCGTTCATGCTGGGAAGTCCTCGCTGCACAGTTCTGTCCAATGTGCAGCCGGACGAGGGCAGATTCGCTGCTGAATGCGACGGATTCGGCCGTCGTTTCTGACCCGGGGCCGCGCGTTCAGCGGGCAGCCCGCCTTGCAGCGGGGCAGTGGTCGGGCCCTAAGGCACCAGCGGCCGGGCGGCGAGAACCATGCCGGCGCTTTCCAGATACAGCATCAGAGCGGAAACCAGCAGAACGTGGCTGATGAAGCGCAGGCGGCGCGCGCCGCCCAGGGACAGCGCAGCGAGGGCAGTGGCCTGCAGCTGCCGGCCCCAGCCGCGGCGCAGGTCGGCGGCCGGTTGCCCTGACGGCCGCGTGGCGGCAGCCGCCGCGGCGGCGGCGCGTGCCGCCTTGCGCATCTGCACTTCCTGCAGGGCGCGGTCGCAGTGGGCGTCAAGCGCCAGTGCGGTCTGATCGACAGGCGTGAAGCAATCCCGGCCGCGCGGACGGGCTTCTGCAGCCTGAACCGGCTTTGCTACCCGGGGCGCAACAGCGGCAGCTGGACGCGTGTCAGGCTGCTTTTCAGCGGCTTGCGGATCGAAAACGCTCAGAAACTGCTCGCAGGTCAGCGCAACCTCGGTGTCCAGCCATTCGACAGAGGTTGCTTCCACGGAATCCAGCAGGCGGCGCAGCATTTCCGCCAGCAGCAGTTCGGAAATCTCCTGGTCGCAATAGCCGGGGTAGGCCGGCGACAAGGACAGCTCAAGCAGGGCCGAAGGCTGCATGACGCTGCCAGGCAGTTTGCTCGTGCGCCGCAGGGGCACCCGGCGCAGGCGCACTGTCACAAGGTAATGGTCGCATTGCAGCCTGGCGGTGTTCTCCGCCCGGGCCGCGATCATTTCCGCAGGGTGGCCGAAATCCTCGAGCGTGTCGACAACCGCGGTCACCGCAGCCGAGAGGGTGCCGCTGTCGCGGTTTTCCAGCCCCAGCCGGCCTGTATATTGCACTGTTTCTGCCACTGTCCGGATCCTCCATTCAGGGTGCCGATAGAGAAACAGTAAAATTTGAAATAGTTAAAAGTGGGGCGGATCGGGCCAATTGCCGCGGAAACGGCGCGGCAGGCCGCGGTGAAATGGGGCGGTCTGCAAGTAATTGATTTTAATTGTTTATGTTGAAGGTTCAGCACTCCAGCGGCCAGAATGCGGCCCAACTGTGGCGGCTGGAGGACACATTGATGCCCCAAGGCCTACAATCGCCGAGGAATCGCGCGGACTGTTTTTGCCTGTCGGGCAGCAACGAAATACGCCGGCCGGCGGGCCGGCGTGCAACCCGCATTCCGCTGGCTGGGGATCAGCCGTCGATCTGGCGGCCCATGATGGCCAGAGACTGCTGATAGACGCTGGCCGCATTCCATTCCTTCAGAACGCGGTAGTTGGGCTCGCCGGGCTGATACCCCTTGCCGGGTTTCCAGCCCTTCTGCCGCAGGTAATTGGCGGTGGAGGCCAGCGCGTCGCCCATGTTGTAGAAATCCACCCTGCCATTGCCGTCCCAGTCCTGCCCGTATTCCAATGCATTGCCCGGGAGGAACTGGGTATGACCCAGTTCCCCGTGCTTGGCGCCCAGGGTCGCCGCGGAAATGGCGCCCTGATCCACCAGCTTCAGCGCGCCCAGCGCGTGCGGGCGGAAGAAATCGGAACGGCGGCAGTCATAGGTCAGCGTCACGATGGCGGAGACCACCTGGCTGTCGCCCATATAGTTGCCGAAGGCGGTCTCCATGCCGTGGATCGCGATCAGAACACCGGCGGGCACACCGTACTTGCGCTCCAGTGCGGCATAGAAATCGGGGTTGCGCGCCTTGCGCTTGCGGCCCTGCGCCACGATGGTTGCCGACCCGCGGATCTGCATGAATTTCTCCAGCGAGTATTTGAAGCTCTTCTGGTTGCGGTCGGCGGCAATGGTCCGGCGGGCGTACTGAGCATTGGCCAGCGCCTGCAGTCCCGCCTTGCGCACGCCTGCTCGCTTGGCCTCGGCGCTGAATGCCTGTTTCCAGGAATCAAACCCGGCAGAGCTGTTGCCGCAAGTGGCAGCGAGGGCGGGGGAGGCAAGCAGGGCGGAAATCAGGGCAGGGGCCAGCAGGCGGCGCATGAAGCAAACTCTCGGAATGTGACTCGTGGCCTGCAGCCTAACGCGCTGCCGCCTCATGTCTAACGGGAAAAGCCGCGATTGGTTCCCATTTGCCTAGGCAAAGGCGTCAGCGGAGGCCAGCGCCAGCCCGCCGGCAACTGCCGTCATGGCATTTTCCGTTTCCAGACGGGCATTTGGGCACAGCGCCCGCATTTCCGCCTGTACCGACGCCAGCAGCGAAGAGCCGCCGACCAGGACGATCCGATCCACCTTTTCCGCCGCTAGCCCGGCCTGAGCCAGTGTCTCGGCGGCGCAGGCGCCAATCGCGGCAGTCTGCTCCGCCAGCGTTTGTGTCATGGCGGCAGCATCCAGCGGCACCGATAGCCCGCGCTGCAGAAGCTTGAGATCGATGAGCGCGGTCCCGTCACCGGCATTGGCGCGGATCTTGCCGTGCTCCACAGCAAAGGCCAGCTCATGGCCCAGCTCGTCCTCCAGCACGGAAACCAGCCGGGCCAGTTTTTCCGGCTCCACCGCATTGGCAGCCAGATCCTGTGCCGCCCGGCGGCTGTCCGGCGCATAGAGAAAGGGGATCATCTGCCAGGTCGCAAGATCGTTGAACAGCCGGTTCGGCGCGGGCAGGGCGCCGCCGCCGAAGGCGTTGCGGATCTGGCTGCCCCGGCCCAGCAGTGGCATCACATGGCGGATGCTCAGCTGACGGTCGAAATCGGTGCCGCCCAGCCGGACGCCATGAGAGGCGAGGATGCGGGTTGCGCCACCGGCGTCCTGCTCAAAGGCGGTGAAGTCCGAGGTGCCGCCGCCGATATCGACAATCAGCCCGGTTCCGGGGGCAGGGGCAGCGGCGCGCAGCGCGGCCTCGGGCTCATGCATGAACAGCACATCCTGAAACCCGGCTTCCAGGTAGCAGGCCCGCAGGTCCCGTTCCGCCTGCGCATTGCGGTCCTCGTCCCTGGAATGAAACCGCACCGGCCGCCCCGACAGCGCATGGGTGAACTCCATCCGGGTGGCCGCTTCCGCCCGGTGCTTCATTTCCGCCAGGAACCGCGCGATCAGGGTGGCAAAGCTGATCCGCTCACCGCCCAGCCGCCGTTCCTCCTGCAAGAGCGGCGTGCCCAGCAGGCTTTTCAGCGCCCGCATGAACCGCCCCTCATCGCCGTTGATCAGCGCCCGTGTCGCGCTGCGGCCGATCCGCATGCTCCGCGCGCCCTCCTCAAAGAACACCGCGGTGGGCAGCGTCTGCTCGCCCGGCTCCATTTCCACCAGCCAGGGACGGCCCGCAACCGCGATCCCGGCCGCAGAATTGGAAGTGCCGAAGTCAATGCCGAGGGTGTTCGGGGCAGTCATGGGGAGGCTCCTGTCAGCTGCGGGAGCGGGCCTGACTACCGGCAGTCGAAGGCGAAGGCAAGAGGAGCAGGAAGGCCGCGCGTTTGCCCTGAACCGGCGGGTCGCGGTATATTGCAGCGGAGGGTCCCGCCCGAAAGGGCGCGCCGGGCAGTTCAATAAGCACCGGCCGTTTCAAGAACCGGCACATCAGTCATCGGGATACGCGGCACCAATTGCGCCGTGCAATCCCCTGTTTTTGGAGGGACGCCATGGTTGTCACACTCGCCGGATCCGTAGGGCGCAAGGGGAAGAACGGCGTGGAAGACGTCAGGGCCGTGCAAAAGCTGCTGAACGGCTTTGCCGGCCTGCTCAAACTTTCCAAGCTCAAGACCGACGGCAAGCCCAGCAAGGCGCTGGAAACCGCGATCGGAAAATTTCAGGAGGAGGTTTGCAAATTCCGCCCGGATTACAGGGTCGATCCGAAAAAGACCACGCTGAAGAAGCTGAACGCCGGGCCGGGCAAGGCGGCTTCCGAACAGAAGGCGGCAGAGAAGAAGCACGAAAAGGCCAAGGAGGATCAGCACAAGAAGACCATGGCAGCGGTGAAAAAGCTGGCGGAGAAAGCGGCCAAGAAGCAGGGCGTTGATTCCAAGAGCTGGGCGTCGCTTTACTCCGACCTCGAAAAATACGCGACCGAGCAGTGGTTCGCTTATATGGGAAAGGAGGAGAAAAACGGGCCTGCCGACAAGAAATGCATGGTCAAAACCGCCGAGCAGGCGCGGAAGGACGCCTTGTCCAGCCTTGCCTGCCTTCTGGAGGAAAACGGCCAGTCGCAGCCGGGCAGCAAAGTGCCATTGATCCTCAAAGGCTCAGCGACGAACATCAAAAGCGGGTGCTTCGACTTTAAGGTCAGCGGCGTCAGCCCGGACCCGAAGGCCAAAGTTTTCCTGATTGCCGGGAAGGCGCCCCTCAGGATGGATATCACCAAGGGCTGGACCAGGAAATCCATGGTGGAGCTGTTCAAGCTCCTGGACCAGGGCGGGCTGTGGGGCAAGAAGGTTTCCTTCTATGCCGCGGAAACCACAGACGGAAAGCTGGACATGTGCACGATGTCCAGGCCGGTGGTGCTGGCGACGCCGGTAGCACCGTTCAAGGGGACCGTCTCGCTGGACGGCATCGGCAAGGACACCGGCATGACCTACACCGGCAATGGCAAGGGGCGCTACCTCTACACGGCGCCGATCAACGGCTGGTACTTCCTGAAATACGGTCCCGACTTCGAACGCGACCCGAAGATGCGCGGGTTTGATTGCATTACCTTTGTCGGCAGCGCCATGAAGACGATGCGCGGCATGAGCGGCCGCGGCGACGGGCTGGCCGACCATCTCGGGGCTTCCAAGGTCGGCATGGAAGGCGTGAGCAAGGACAAGGTGGTGGAATTCTTCGGCAAGGACGGCAAGACCGGCACCTATATCGCCTGGTGGTCGACCCATTGCATCGCGGTGAAAAACGGCACGGTCTATGAGTTCTCGCAGTCGAAGAAAGGCTTCAACAAGAAGTCCGCCGGCTCCTATGGCTGGCCGTCGTCAGGCAATCATGTCCGCAAGCTGTAGACGGCACGAGGGAGGGGCCGCCTGGGACCGGTGAGACCGGCCAGATGCAGCAGCTGTGCAGCGGGCTTCGGGCGGCAACAAAAAAGGCGCCCCGAACGGAGCGCCTTAATCTTGCAACTGCTGCCAATCAGCAGCTGTAGTACATGCCGAATTCCACCGGGTGCGGGGTGTGCTCGTACTTGTGGACCTCTTCCATCTTCAGCTCGATGTAGCCGTCGATCTGGTCCTTGGTGAACACGTCGCCCTGCAGCAGGAAGTCGTGGTCGGCGGCCAGGGCGTCCATGGCTTCGCGCAGCGAGCCGCAGACGGTCGGGATGCCTTCCAGCTCCTCGGCCGGCAGGTCGTACAGGTTCTTGTCCATGGCTTCGCCCGGATCGATCTTGTTCTTGATGCCGTCCAGGCCGGCCATCAGCAGCGCCGCAAAGCACAGGTAGGGGTTTGCCGCCGGATCGGGGAAGCGGGCCTCGACGCGCTTGGCTTTCGGGCTTTCGGTCCACGGGATCCGCACGCAGCCGGAGCGGTTGCGGGCGGAGTAGGCGCGCAGAACCGGGGCTTCGAAGCCGGGGATCAGGCGCTTGTAGGAGTTGGTGGACGGGTTGGTGAAGGCGTTCAGGGTCTTCGCGTGCTTCAGGATGCCGCCGATGAAGTACAGCGCTTCCTGGCTGAGGTCAGCGTATTTGTCGCCCGCGAACAGCGGCTTGCCGTCCTTCCAGATCGACATGTTGACGTGCATGCCGGAGCCGTTGTCGCCATAGATCGGCTTCGGCATGAAGGTCGCCGACTTGCCATAGGCGTGCGCCACGTTGTGGATCACGTATTTGTACTTCTGCAGCTCGTCAGCCTGTTTGGTCAGGCTGTCGAAGATCAGGCCCAGTTCGTGCTGGCAGGACGCCACTTCGTGGTGGTGCTTGTCGACCTTCATGCCCAGGCGCTTCATGGTCGACAGCATCTCAGACCGCAGGTCCTGCGCTTCGTCGGTCGGGTTGACCGGGAAGTAGCCGCCCTTCAGGCCCGGGCGGTGGCCCATGTTGCCCATTTCGAACTCGGCGTCGGTGTTCCAGGAGCCGTCGGTCGCGTCAACCTCGTAGGACACCTTGTTGATGGTGTTGGAGAAGCGCACGTCGTCGAACAGGAAGAATTCCGCTTCCGGGCCCATGTAGGCCACATCGCCGATGCCGGAGGACTTCAGGTAGGCTTCGGCCTTCTGGGCGGTGCCGCGCGGGTCGCGCTCATAGGCTTCGCCGGTGTCGGGCTCGACGATGGAGCAATGGATGCAGAGGGTTTTCTCGGCATAGAAAGGGTCGATGTAGGCAGAGGTGGTGTCCGCCATCAGTTTCATGTCGGAGTTTTCGATCGACTTCCAGCCGGCGATCGAGGAACCGTCGAACATGAAGCCTTCTTCCAGGAAGTCTTCGTCGACCAGGTCCACGTCCACGGTCACGTGCTGCAGCCTGCCGCGCACGTCGGTGAAGCGGATGTCGACATAAGCGACGTCTTCGTCTTTGAGTGTCTTGAGAACTGCTTCTGCGCTCATTCCCTCGGTCCTTTTGATTTAGATGTCAGGATATTCGTTGAATTCTTACAGCGCGTCCGGGCCGGTCTCGCCGGTACGGATGCGGATTGCCTGCTCGACGGGCGAGACAAAGATCTTGCCGTCGCCGATCTTGTCGGTCTTGGCGGCATCGACGATGGCTTCGATCGCCTGGTCGACCTGGTCGTCGTCCAGCACAACCTCGACTTTCACCTTGGGCAGGAAGTCGACCACGTATTCGGCGCCGCGGTAGAGCTCGGTGTGGCCCTTCTGACGGCCGAAACCCTTGACCTCGATCACGGAGAGGCCCTGGACGCCAACGTCCTGCAACGCTTCCTTCACCTCATCCAGTTTAAAAGGCTTGATGATGGCTTCGATCTTTTTCATCGGCTTTGGCTCCTCGCAAGCTTGTTGGGGGTGTCATTTCACTTCTAAATGAAGGCAGCAATGCAGGAGGCTGCGGCTGCGGCAATTGCGGGCAGGATTTGATCGTATCTGCCTAAAAATTAAGCACTGCGCCCGGAAAATGCGCAGAATTGAATCGGGGAAGGGCAAAACATGACCGAACTGCTGACCGCAGCCCAGATGCGGGCCATCGAACAGGCCGCCATCGCATCCGGCGAGGTGACCGGGCTGGAGCTGATGGAGCGGGCCGGGCAGGGGGTGGTCGAGGCCATCTTCGAGGAATGGCCGGAGCTGGCAGAGCCTGCGGATGGCGGGCGAGGGGCCGGCCCCTCGCGCACCCCGGAGTATTTGGAGAAAGGTGAAGAGGCGCACCGGGCAGTGGTTCTGTGCGGTCCGGGCAACAACGGCGGCGACGGGTTTGTGGTGGCGCGGTTGCTGAGGGAGCGCGGCTGGGAGGTGGAGGTTTTCCTCTACGGCGACCCGGACAAGCTGCCGCCGGATGCGAAGGTGAATTATAGGAGGTGGAGGGAGATTGGCAGTGAAGAACCGCTTACGAGTGGTTGCCTTGCCTCGGTTATTGAGCCTGACCTTTTGGTCGATGCTCTGTTTGGCACGGGGCTTACCCGTCCGCTGCCTGATGAGATCCGGAAAACCTTTCACTGGCTTTTGAAGTTTCGGCCGGAATGGAAGGAGGAAAGCCCTAGCGGAAAGACGCGGCGAACTCTAAGGAAAGTTGCGGTCGACATTCCCTCTGGTCTTTCGTCGGACACTGGGTTTCCCATCACAGAGGCGGATGAGACTGAAGAGGCTGCAGACACGGAAGGGGGATGGCCATACTTTATGTCGGCTGTCTTCCACGCTCATTTGACGGTTACCTTTCACAGCCCCAAAACCAGTCACTTCCTGGGAGCCGTTGTTATAAACGGAACCCGCGTCAAAGTTGTTGACATAGGGCTCCGGGGCGATGCGATGGAAAGAACCGTGGCTTGCGCGCAGGACCCGGACGTAGAACGTGTCAGGCTGCTTGAACCGCGGTTCTGCTGGCGCCCTCTGAAAACTCCGGGGTTTCCTCACCCGATGCTTGAGAAATCAGGCGGAGGGCACAAGTACAATGAAGGCCATGCCCTCGTCCTCTCCGGCGGCCACGGCAAAACCGGCGCCGCCCGGCTCGCCGCCCGCGGCGCTTTGCGGATCGGGGCAGGGCTGGTCACTGTCGGCTCGCCGCGCTCGGCGATGTTTGAAAATGCAGCCAACCTGACCGCCATCATGCTGCGCCAGATCGACGGCGCGCATGGGGTCAGCGAACTCTTGGAGGACACACGCTTTAACGCCGTCTGCCTTGGCCCCGGCCTGGGGCGCGGCGCGGACACCCAGGCGGTGGTGATGGCGGTGCTGAAGGAAAACCGGGCCACCGTGCTGGATGCCGACGCGCTCACCCGGTTTGAGCTGAAGCCGCAAGCGCTGTTCGAAATCCTGCATGAGAACTGCGTGCTCACCCCGCATGGCGGCGAATTTGCCAAGCTGTTCCCGGACCTGGCGGAGAAACTGAACGCGCCCGCCACCACCGGCCCCGCCTATTCCAAGGTGGACGCCACCCGCGAGGCGGCCAAACGCGCAGGCTGCGTGGTATTGTTCAAGGGGCCGGACACTGTGATCGCCGCGCCGGACGGGCGCTGCTCTGTGAACTCGGCCCATTACGACCGCTCCGCGCCCTGGCTGGCGACCGCCGGATCGGGCGATGTGCTGGCAGGCTTCATCACCGGGCTGGTGGCGCGCGGGTTTTCCCCGATGCAGGCGGCGGAAACCGCCGCCTATATCCACGTGGAATGCGCGCTGCAATTCGGCCCCGGCCTGATCGCCGAGGATCTGCCGGAGCAGATCCCCGCGGTGTTCCGCAAGCTGGGGCTGTAAGGCCCTGGCTCAGGCCGCAGGGCGCAGGTCCTCCTGCGGTGCGGCGGCTGCGGCCAGTTCCAATCCGCCTGCATAGATCACATGCGGGCGGGAGAACTCCAGCACCGTCAGTTCCATCATCTGCAGGCCCAGGTCGCGGATGAACTCGCCGTCCACCAGCTCATAGGCCGGCACCACCGCCTGCGGCTGGCCGAACATCGCCTTGGCGCGCCAGTCGCGCACCAGGATGCGCTGGTCCCACGGAACCACAAGATCGCTGTCAGCGCGCATGTCTCCCAAGGAGCCTGCGGCAATGCACACCGCCTGCAGCATTGCACGGCGGCTGCGGACGTCCTCTACCTGGGCCATGCCCTGGGTGCGGGTGATCAGGCTGTCGCCGGCCTTGATTTCCTCAGCGGCGCGCTCTCCCACGCGGGTCAGCACAATGGTGCCGCGCAAGAGGCTGATATTCTGGCTGCCTTGAAACAGCCGCCGGGGCTGTGCCTGGCCGCGCATCGCCATTTGCGCGCGCAGGGCCGCATTTCCAAACGGTTTCATGTTGTTGCTCGCTTTGTCTGCCTCAGACTTTTTCCGCCAGACTACGGCACAACCGGATTCCAGGCCCAGCCCTTTTGCGCGAAAACCCGCTCATTGTTGCGATATTCCAGACGGATTGTTGCCGTTTTGCACAAAGGCGCCCGGCGCACGATTTCCCCTCGCATCCCCCGCCAAGCTTTGCTATTCAGCGCCGCACACGGGGGCGGATCCTCGTGCCGTGCGGGTGTGGCGGAATTGGTAGACGCACCAGATTTAGGTTCTGGCGCCGCAAGGCGTGGAGGTTCAAGTCCTCTCACCCGCACCATTCTGATTGTAAAGAGAAATACGCTTAATTGCAGGGTGGTGCTGCGCCTGTGATCCAGAGTGTTTTACACTTTGTTTTACACTCTGGAATCTGTTCTTATTCTGTTTTTGTTCTGTTCCGGCGCAGCTGGGCTGTCTTTGAAAGCTGTTTTTGCCTTGCCTGCTGGCGGTACTTCTTGACCATTTCTAGCGATTTGTGGCCGGTCACAGACTGGATTTCTGTGTCTGAGCAGCCAGCCTCTGCCAGCTCTTTCGCGGCGGAGTAGCGCCAGCCGTGGATAACAAAGTCCTGGGCTTCGATCTTTTTGCGGACTTCTGCCACAAGGCTCTGAGCGCGCCGTTTGCTGATGTGCTGCGTCAGGTTCTTTGCCAGGATGTGTTTTCCGTTGCGCGGCAAACGCTCCAGGAAAGTCTGGAGGCGATCCGGGCAGAAGATCGAAAGCCGGGCGCCGGTCTTCTCCTGCACAACGTCCATGTAGCCGCCCAGGAAGTGGGCCCATTCCATGGCGACCACATCACCAATGCGCTGTCCGGTGCCGATGCACAGCTCATAAATCGCGCGCTCAATCGTCAGCCCGTGCTGTTCACAATAGCGCTCATATGCGGCCAGCTTTGTCTCCGGCCAAGCTTCATAGCTGCCGCCCTTCAGCTTTTCGACGCCCTGGGCAGGGTTGGCGGTGATCCATTCCAGATCAATGGCGTGACGGGCCAGAATCGACAACTGTTCGACCATGGCATTCGCCTTGCGCCATTGGTCTGCATACTTGTCCCGCGCTGCGATAACGTGTTTGCGGCGCAGTTTGGTGAAGTCCTTAGGCCCGTTCTTTTCACGGAGCAGTTCCAGCGTTCGGCGGTACTCTGCCTTGGTGCTTGCCTTCAATCCCCTGAAGCGCGGCGTCTGGTAGTAGCTTGTGATCAGTGCCTCAAAGGTGGTTTTAACCGTCGCCTTGTGCTGGCCGGACCTGATGGCCCAGTATTCCCGGTCAAATTCCTCGCTGTCGGGATCGTCGGGCAGGCGAATCAGGGTTTTGCCCTTTCGAAAATACCAGTAGTCCTTTCCGCTGCGCGGGATCCGGGCCAGATAGGGTTTTGAGTTCTTCTTTACCATTCGAAATCTTCGCTTAGCATGGTGCCTGAGCTGATTGCCTCAAGCTGTTTCACGGACCAGCGCTCAACCTTGCCGCCGATCTTGACCGGCTTGGGCAGGCTGCCCGCTGCCACCAGGGCGCGGAATTCCTTGAGCGGCATATCCAGCATCTTAGCTGCCGTGCTTTCGCGTGCTAGGATTTGGTTTGCTGCAGCCACGGATTCTGTCTCCTGGTTCAGTTCTCGCCGCGGCGCATAAGTTCCGCATTCAATGCGAACATTTGCGCGCGCAGTTGGGGGTGACATGGACGTCGAGCTGATTGACGTGCGCAGACCAGGAGAAATGGGCCTCAAAGTCCGTTTCCTCGCCAATCAGAAAGCAGGTCTGTGCCATCTCGCCGTGAATGCGGGTGCAAGGGTTCGTTTTGTTCCGGTGAGGCTTCTTCATGCTGCGGCCTCCTGGTCGGTTGCCCAGCCGCCCCACTGGTTGGCCATGGCGGCAGCTATCCCGGGGAAGGTCTTGCTGCGCAGCTTCCATCGATCGGGTCCGGGGCTGGCGCGGTGAATGGCTGACCAGCGCTTATGCTCTTTGGAACCCTTCTCGGGCGGTGTCAGGCGGTTTGTGGGTTCAAGCGGCGGGAGCCCGCGCAGATAAAGGCCGGTGGACTTAAAGGCCGGATCACCAAACCACCAAGGCTGTACATGCTGTGCGGCGGGCTGGTAGTTCTCGATCCTCTCTTTCGCGTGGCGGTGCATCACAGGGTTTTCCACTGCAACGCGCGGGATCGGGGCGTTCCAGCAGTCGGAGAACAGCTTGGCGCCTTCGTCCAGCTCGGACCACATTTCCGGCAAAGTCCGCCCTTTGGGCGGGCTGCTGAGCCAGCGCACACCACTGTTGCATAGACGGGTGCATGGAGGGTGCATCACGGCGAGCAGGTCCCACCCCATATCCAGAACCTCGCGGATATCGCACTGCATATGGCGGTTGCTGCTGTCGTCAGCGGGTAGCAGGTCGCAGGACCATGCTTCATGCCCACGATCAAGGAAGGCCCGGCGCACCGCACCGGAAGTTTCGCAGCCGATCAGGACTCGCAGAGATTTCATGGTTTTGTCTCCTGGTTTCCGTCGCTGCCCCTGGTGCCCAGAGGCAGAAAGAGAAATCAGTTCTTGGCTTGGGCGCGTTGCATCCGGCGGGTGCATTTGCGCATGATCTGGCGGCGTTCTTCTTTCAGGTCGTGCAGGGCGCGCTCTTTCACCCGGATACGGACGTGGAGCTTAGCGAGGCGGCGCAGGTCCATTTCATCCGCGAAGTGCAGCCACAGTGCCCTGAGGCCGAATAGTTCGACCTTTGCCAGCGGCTTGCGCACCTCTTTTGATCCGGTCTGTGTATCTGTGCCAGCTACACGGGCGGCGGTGTCTGTTGCGGTCTGCATGGGTGTCCTGATCATCGGTTGGGGGTTGCGAGCTTGCCGGTCCATGCGTCGAACTCGGTACGCAGGGCCTGGAAGCGAGCGGCGGCGGCTTGGTCGTGCAGCAGTTCGCAGCGGCTAGTTACCTTACAGATCTGGCGGATGTATTCAGCTGCGCCGCCTTGGGTGAACTGCTTATCCGGGTAGCCGCAGCGTTGGGCTGCAAAGGTCTGAAACCGCGGGTCATTGCAGAGGATGCCTCCCTGTGTAGACGGCGGCAGATCGTCAAAGCGCTGTTTCTGTTCCGTGGGCATTGGCTTGCCTTTCTGCATGGTTGGGCGCGGCGCGGGTTTGTGAGTGGTGGACTTTGCCGCGCCCGGCGGATCTGACGGGGTTCGTTTTCTGGAAAGTGCCGGTGGCCGTTTCGGCGACCCCCGGCCGGTGTGCTAAGGCGCAGGTTTCAAGTGGCCACGGCAACTCTCGTGTTTGCGTGCGGCAGCAGTGCAGCGCCGTTGTACGGGCAGTCCGGGCGGCCATCGGTCGCGCGGTGGGTGTTGTCGTTTTTGAGGCGCGTTTGTGCGGCTCGCATCCATGCGTCCAGCGTTTCGGGCAGGTCATCACCTGAGGCGCAAACGCCCATTAGCGAAGCGTGCCAGCGCGTGGCTTCGTAATCGAAGCGATCGCTGGCGTCAGTGCTGGCCGGGGTGACCTTGCCGCCGAGTTCCTGCAGCAGCATCGCCTGGCCGAACCGGCAGCGGGCGCGCATGTTGCGTTCAGCGGCATAGAGTTCCTGTGAGGTGCAGGGGCTGGTGTTGTGCATAGGGTGTCCTAGAAGAAAGGTGCGCGGGCAGCGGATTGTTTGGAGGACTGCGCCGCCCGCGCTGATCCGCGCCGCAAGACGGGCGCGAAACCTCAATAAAAAACGGCGCGTCAATCCTCCGTCACGCGCCGCTTTTGGCTATTTGGGGTGGGGCGGTGCCCTTGGATGCGCTCTGCCGATTTTGCCGGTATCGGACGATGCTCCGTTGGCGGATGCGGTCTGTGCGTCAGGCTGCATTGCGGCGATGCAGCGGGATGTTTTTCTCCGCGATGAGCGCGCGCACCTTGGCGCCGACGCGCGCAAGGGTTTGGTCGGTCGGTTCCGGCGCCGGTTCGGGGTGGTCGATCAGGTGGGCTGCCCGCAGGCGGGCCGGGTCAAATCCCTGGCCGCGGGCAGCCTTCATGGCGGCCCAAGCCTGGGTGAACAAGCTGGTATCATCCAGGTAGTGTTCTGGTGAACCGACGATCTGTCGGGCGGTGTTGTTCATGTCTTGCATTCAATCCTCCATCGGTTGATAGGGATATCGATAAACTAAGCAAAACGCGTAGGTCAAGAGTAAAACTAAGCAATATGCGTAGTTTGAATTAGCGCAAGGTTTACCATTGTGCATGGCTATTGCCTGCGGGGGATTCTGAGGTCGGGGATTCTGCCCTGCTGGCGAGGGCTTCATTTGATGAAGTCCCCCGACTTTCGCGCAATCTATGCGGACTTAGGCAAATGAATATGAACGAAGAAAAGTTATTGTGGTTGTTGAAAGAGGCGCGAGCCAAGTCGGGCCTGCCGTTGGACTTCTGGGCGGACGTAACAGAAGGACTGGATTACAAATCCCTCGAGATCCTGGTGGGCAAATCCTCGATCTTTCCAAAGTACATGAACTCAAGCGGTAAGCTATAGCACTTTCGAAGTTTTTTTGCGGCGCTTAGGGAGAGTTCCCGCCGCGCATTTTCAAACGGTCCGTACGTCTGTTCGGTCATGCCTGCGCGTTCTGCGAACTCTTTCTTAGTGAGTCCGAGAATTTCGCGCACGCGTTTCAGCCGGGCTGCGACTGCTTCAATGTTGTCTTCTTGATCTTCAAGCATGGTCAGTTTCTACCGTTGAAGCTGAATTGCAGCACTGAGCAATTTGCGTATTTACTTCCTACGCAAAATGCGTAGTTACTTGGCAAATGATTGCTGAGAGCAGAACAGAAACAGTTGCCAACTTTCTTGATGTCGTCGACCGGGTGCAGTTTCAAAAGGAAACTGGGTTCTCGGTGCAGTTGGTGACACGCGCGAAACGTGTGGGGCTCTTTCCCGCGCACTGGTTTTGGGCTGTTCGGAGCTACTGTGAAAAGCATGGGATTGAGGTCCCTGAACATCTTTTCAAGGGGCACCCGGACGCAAGAGGAAAGGACGCCGCATGAGCCGCCCCCGCCTGACCTTGATTGTAAACAATAATGATCCATGCGGTGAGCCTGGCGCGGAAGCCGGTCAAAAATCTTGGTCAAATCAGATTGACCCTTATGCGCTGAAGGCTGCTGCCCCTGACTTGTGGTCGGCCTACTTCCGATCCAGATTCCGCAGCCCGCGCGAGGTTGCGCTGTTTTGCGATGTGAGCTTTCAGACCGCTCTGAACTGGTGGGGCGCAGTGACCGCGCCGGCCAGCCACATCGCGCTGCTGGTCATATTGACTGATCCGGGCGCGGTTGCGTTCTTCGGAGATGAGTTGGTGAGGGCGGCGTGATGGCTGAAGCCCGTCCAGAAAACGGCCTTGCGGCCTTCTTACATCAAGCTGGCGTCTCGGCTGAGGTCTATTGCCCGCAGTGTGGCCAGACCCGCCCCACTTGCCCCGGCGAGATAGAGGCTGATCCCAATGAAGGTCCAGCGCCTTGCCGGACCTGTGAGTTTGTACCGACCGAGCGGGTCTATGTGCTCCCTAAAGGTGCGCGTTTCAGCTTCACCGAAACCAAGGCCGATCATGGTCAGGGAAATATAGCCGATCAGCAGATCATCATGCGGCGTTCCTTTGAGCATGACCCACAGGAGAGCAATCAATCCGATCGCTCCAAGGCCCGCATACCATTTATCGGCGGCAAGGTTGGCAAGGTCGTTCAGGGCTTTGCCTGCAAGTGTTTCCAAAGTGATTGTTCCTTAATTCGGAGGCTCATTGCCGAGCTGCGGAGGTCGATATGACTGTTGGTCAATCAACGGGCGAATGTCCAGAAAACGGCCAATTTGGAATGCCTTCTGCGACCGATGCCAGCAGTGGCGCGGCGGGAGCAGGCGGCCGGGGGTGCGGACACGGCCCGGCCGCCGCAAATATGCCTCAGGCGGCGGGTTCTCTGCTGAGGTCTTTCATCACCAGCACGGCGATCAGGCCGAAAATGCCGGTCAGTGCGCCGATCAGCAGCCAGGCAATGCCACTGCGCCCGCGGGCGTTGGCAGCAATTGCAGTAATCACGGCAAAGCCGATCCAGATGGCAAGAAACATGTTTTGGCCCCTTTTAAGTTGCGTGGATGAATTAGTGCATCGGTTCAAAGTTGTGCGCCGGTGTCAAGGTGCGGAAATTTCTGCAGGGCGGGCAACTGTCCCCGTTATGCGCGCTGACCGGGGGCAGGCGTTCCTGCAGAAAGCCCCTGAATACCTCCCTGTTGACTTTGGGCGCGTGGCGCGGACCTTGCTGCGCGCCCCTTTTTCTGAGGGGGAGGTTAATGCTTGATTTTTCGCCTTCTGAGAACTGGCGCAGACTGCGCCAGCAGCACAGGCGGCCAGCCCGCGGGCGGGCGGCACTGTTTCATGAGGGGGTGCTGCTGGGGGATGTGGTGGACGATGCAGCAGGCAGGCTTGCCTGTCTGGCCACTCCATACGCCACCCACAGTGGCGGGCCGGTGATTGCTGCGGATATGGCGCTCAATTGGCTGGGCTTGCTGGCAAAGGTTCGGATCCCGGCGGTTGCGCCTGCGTTCATGGCGGCAGAGGCTGAATTGCTTACCCCTGAGCCGGAGCTGGTTATGGCCCGCGTGGAGCTGGTGATCATCCCGCCGCTGGACGGGTGGCAGGAGTGCCCGGGCGTTTGGCGGGCGGCCTTTCTGGCGCTGGAGCTGAGCAAGCCGGTGTATCTGCTGAACGGTGGCGCCGATGGCTGATCCGTGGGTGCGCAAGGTGGTGATCGGCAGCTGCGAGCTGTACCTGGGTGACTGCCTGGAGGTTATGCCGAGCCTAGGCAGCGTTGATCATTTCATGATGGACCCGCCATATGAAGAGATCACCCATACGGCTAAATCCAAGGGTGGGGCTCGCAGGGATATGCGTGCCGATGGCCGCAAAGAGCTGCAGGAGCTGGACTTCGCGCCCATTGATGAGATCCGCGGTCGTGTAGTGGAGCTAGGTACACAATGCGATGGCTGGTTTATTGCGTTCTGTACGCCAGAGGGAGTGCGTCCCTGGGCGGATGAGATCAACGCCAGTCCGATGAAATACAAGCGCGCCTGCACCTGGATCAAGCCGGACAGTCCGCCGCAATTCAACGGGCAAGGTCCAGCGTCTGGGTTTGAAAATTTCGTTTGCGCCTGGGCGGGCAAAGGCCATTCGCGCTGGAATGCCGGGGGAAAGCGCGGGGTTTATACCGAAATGGTCAGCCCTAAGGATCGCACCGGCGGCCACCCCACGGAAAAGCCTTGGCGGTTGATGCGTGAACTACTGTTTGACTTCACTCGGCCGGGCGACCTAGTGGCGGACCCCTTTGCGGGATCCGGAACCACGCTGGTCGCTGCAGCGCTGACCGGGCGTCGGGCCATAGGGATTGAGCAGAACCCGGAATATTTCTCACTGGCCTGCCGCCGAGTTCGCAAGGCGGTTCTTTCGGTTCAGCAGCTTGGCGCTGATCTGTTGCCGTGCGTTCAGGGGGATATGTTCCAGGAGGTGGAAGCCTATGGCTGAAATCCTTCCGTCCCCCATGCGTCCGCTGCGAGCCCCGGAAATCATCGAAGTGGTCAGGGATTATTACAAGCTCGGGCGCGGTGAGTTGACCGGCCGGGACAAGACCCGCCGCGTTTCCTGGCCGCGTCAGATGGCAATGGCGCTGATGCGCTACCGGACCAGACTTAGCACCACGCAGATGGCGGCGGCCCTCGGGTTGGATTGCCACACCTCAGTTTTGTACGGCCTCAAGGCTGTGAACGCGCGGCGTCGCGAGTTCCCCCATCTGCAGGCGGACTTCGAGGAATTAAACCGGCGGCTGACAGGCAGTGCGGGCGGCGCGGAGTTCATCCGCCACGCAGCCGCGCATGGCCGCCCGTTTTCAACGGTGCGCAGGCGCGCCGGTTAGGAGCGGGAGGATAGGGCAGTGAAAGACTTGATCGAAGATCCAGGAGGGCGAATGCCCGATACCTGGCCCTTGCAGCGCGGGGAAACTCTGTCCTCGCATGACTGGTTCCCGTTCTTCGGGCACAAGTTCCTGTCGTCCCGGTTCCTGAGCAAGTCGGTCATGACCGGCCGCCGTGCGGATATCGGGACGGCGCTGATTCTGTGGGCCGAGGCAATGCGCCAGGATCCCGCGGGCACGCTGCCGGTGGATGATCTGGAGCTGGCTGATATGGCGCGCTTCCGGTCCTTGGGTGAATGGCAAGAGGTGCGGGAATCCGTGCTGCATGGCTGGGAGACGGTGTTGGTTGAGGACCCCCGCACGGGTGAGTGCGAGGAGCGGCTGGGCCACCCCGGGCTGATCGAGGAGATTGTGCAGGATATGTACAAGCGAAAGCGCGGCAGGGATGCGGCGCGTGAGGCCGGGCGGCTGGCGCTCAAAAAGCACAAGATCCGCAAGAAGATGCACGAAATGGGAGTGCCGGAGCACATCATCAAGGATGATCGCGCGATTACGGCGCTGGCGGAGCACTTCGAGCATTCGGAGCTGTACATCACGCCGGACAACGTGCGGGCCGCCATGATCGAGGTGCTGGGATATACCGGCGATGTGACCCCGATCAGCGCGGCACGGAAGTGAAATTCATCTGAAATGAAGTGAAATGATTTCACCGGATTTCAGTCCTATTTCGGGCCTTTCAGTGAAATTGCCCTACAGGACAGAACAGTAAAAAACAGAAGAATACAAAACACCTTACAGGGACCAAACGCAGGCCGGAGAGCCGTTGGAAACGTGGGATTGCTGAGAATGAGGGATTGCGGAAATGAATGAGAAAGAGCAGGCCGCAGGCGAAAAGCGGGTCAAGGAATTACTGATTGAGCCGCTGGAGGCGCTGGGGCTGACCAAGCCCGGCACCATGCGCAAAGAGCAGTTCGAAACCATGAAGAAAGAGCTGCGCCAGATGCTGGCCTATATGCAGCCCAAGAGCCTGGAAGAACTGCGGGAGTGGTGCGCCGCGCATCCGGGCGGAAAAGAGCGGGACCGCTTCCCCATTGCCCTGCACATTCTGAACCAGGCGCGCCGGATCGAGCCACCGGAAACCGGGCCGTCGCCGCTCATGCTCAAGGTGTTCGGCCACCCCTTGGGGCGGGAGGCGATTGCCAAGGGCTGGTCGCCTGAGCTGCTGACCTGGCTGAAGGGCAACCGGGAATGGCCGGGCAATTTCACACTGAGCCAGATCAAGGCTGCCGCGGATGATCCTGTGCGGCGTCTGGAGGATATCGAGGCCCGGCTGGCGCGCGGTGGCGCTGTCAGTGCGGAGGAAGCGGTATTCCGTGACCGCCGCCGGGCGGCGCTGCAGAAGTGTCAGGACATTGCCGATGAAGCGCGGTCGCAGCGGCCGGAGGTGCAGGCATGAACGTGGCGGCATCGCAAAGCCGGTTCGTCATGGCGCCGCGCCAGCAGGGAAAGCGAGCTGCGGTGCAGGCTTTGCGCACTGGCAAGATGGACGTTAGCGCGCTGCAGCTGATCGAATGGGCCTTTCAGCGGGAAAAGGTCGGATTGGACTTTGACGAAATCGAGAAGGAAACCGGCGCCCGGCCGGGTATCGGGATGGAATACATCATGGTTGAGCGGGCCAAGCTGGGCTGCAGGGTGCAGGGCGGCGGCAGCTCGCCCCGCCACCACGATGCCGATATGGTTGCTGCCTCTCTTGCCAGCCTTCCGGAAGTCTATGGCGGGCGGCGGATGGCGGTTCAGATAGCTGAGCTGGCGCGGGCTGGTGAGGTGCCTGATTGGATGGGCGGTGCCGTGCCCGCCTGCGAGCCTGTTGCCTGGCGCCGCTGCAAGCATGGTTCCTTTGCTGCGACTGAGGTGTGCAGGGTGCCCGGCCAGCGTTGGCCGGCCGATCAGCTGGGAAAGAAGGCGGATGGCTCCTGGTGCCGGGTGTCCTACAGCAACACGGCACGGGACATGGCGGCCGCGCGGCGCCGTTATCTGGACTGGTACAGGGCTATTCACCATTTGCGCTTCATCTTCCAAAAGGCGTGCCACCTCACCTCCTTCACTGTTATAGACGCTCTGCCGCCTTGTGCTCCGTGGAAAGGGGCTTGACGCAAATCTCAATCTGTTGACATAGTGCAAGCGACCGAATTGCGCCCGGAGCGGAGACCCCGCCTCGGGCGCTTTGCGTTTGGAGGGTGCGCGATGGGCAAGCTGAAGGGCAGGGCGGTTAAGCCCCGGTTGCAGCCTGCCCGGTCCCGGCTGGCTGGTGCGCCTGTCGGCGAACGGCAGCGTTCGCAACAGCGGGACGCCGTGCATTCCTGGCGCGCATGGTACAAGACGGCGCGCTGGCAGAAGCTGCGGCTGCAAGTCCTGAAGCGTGATGGCTGGACGTGCCAGCAAACCGGGGAGCTGCTGGTGGGCAAGTATCCGGCGCTGAACAGCCCGGTTGTTGACCATCTCAAGCCGCACCGCGGTGATCCAGATCTGTTCTGGGATCCGGACAACCTGCAGACCGTGTCGAAGCGCTATCACGATGGCGAAAAGCAAAGCATGGAAAAGCGCGGCCTGGTCTGAGGTCTGCGCAAGGGAGGGGGTGGCGCAAAAGTCCCGAAGGGCCGCCGCGCCCAGACCCGTCCCCCCCTCATTCGGAGATTTTTTTCTTGGCAGAGCAAGAATTTGACCTGTTTGGCGACCCGGTGCGGCTGGCCAATGGCAGGCGTGGTCGGCCTGCTCATGTGGCCACCCAAGAAAATCGTAATAAAGTCATAATGTTACTGGCTTTCGGATGGGGTAATGAACGCATTGCCGCGGCGCTTCGCATCACACAGCCGACGCTGAGGAAGTATTATTTTTCAGAACTCAAGGCTCGGGATATCCAGCGGGACCGCTTGGACCTGAAGCGTTACATGCAGGTGTTCGAGGCTGCAGAGCAAGGGAACGTTGGTGCGATGCGCTTGCTTGAACAGCTGATTGCCAAGAGCGATTTGGCGCTGACCACAGGCCGGATCAATGAGGCGCAGCGTAAGTCTTCGGCCAAGCCGGAAACGCCGGGCAAGAAAGCCCAGGAAAGGCTGGACGCTCATAACGTTGTCGGCGGAGACGCGGATAGCGGCTGGGGTGATGACATCAAGCCAGGAAGTGGAATGCACTAGTGCTTGATTTTTCAGGTGATGAAGATTTCGGCCTGGATCCTGACTGGGATACGTCGGTTCCGGACTGGGAGCACCGGATTCTCAATGGGCTGTCGCTGATTCCGGACCTTCCGCTGTTTGATGCACCAGCGGAAAAGGCACTGCGGATCTTCAGGCGGCTGAAAGTCCCGGATCTGCCCGGCACGCCAACCTTCGGCGAGGTCTGCGACGATTGGGTTCTGGATTTCGTCCGCGTCATATTTGGCAGCTACAACCCTGAAACCAAGCGCCGGATGCTGCGGGAATTCTTCCTGCTGGTGCCCAAGAAGAACGGGAAGTCAGCGATTTCCGCGGGCATCATTGTCACCGCGGCGATCATGAATGAGCGCCCCCAGGCTGAGCTGTATCTGATTGCGCCAACACAGAAGATTGCCAATATCGCTTTCAAGACAGCGAAGGGGATTATCCAGCTGGATGAAACCCTGTCCAAAATCTTCAAGATCCAGACGCATCAGAAAACCATCACCCATCTGACCACGGAAGCGGTGATCATGATCCTGTCCGCGGATGGGGACGTGGTTACCGGATCCAAGGGGTGTTATATCCTGGTGGATGAAACCCACGTCCTGGGCAGCAAGCACAAGGCGCCGGAGGTCTTCATCGAGCTGCGCGGCGGGCTGAAATCCCGGCCTGAAGGGTTCTTCCTGCAAATCACCACCCAGTCAAAGGACCGCCCGAAAGGGCAGTTTGAAAAAGAGCTGGCGACGGCCCGGGCTGTTCGGGATGGCGAAATCCGTCTGCCCATGCTGTCGGTGATGTATGAGCTGCCCCAGGACATGCTGGAGAGCAAAGCCTGGAGAGATCCCAAGACCTGGGGGCTGGTCAATCCGAACATGGGCCGGTCGGTCCACATGGAAGATCTGGTAAACGACATGCGCAAGGCGGAGCGGGAAGGCCCGGAAGCCGTCGCACTGTTCATCTCACAGCACCTGAATGTCGAGCCGTCTATCGGTCTTGGCACCGGCAAATGGGTTGGCGCCTTGTTCTGGGAGCAAGCCGCACGGGACATAACGCTGGAGGATATCCTGGCCACTTCGGATGTGTGCGTGGCTGGGGTGGACGGTGGCGGCCTGGATGACCTTCTGGGCTTCGGCATCATGGGCCGTCACCGCGAAACCAAGCGCTGGCAGTTTTGGGCAAAAGCCTGGGCGGATGAGATGGTCCTGGAGCTGCGCAAGGAAATCAAGCCGGAGCTGGAGGCGCTGCGGGATGCCAAGGAGTTGTCGTTGGTGGGCAACCTGGAGGAGGAGGCGTTCCCGGAAATTGTGGATTTATGCGTGCAGCTTCGGGATCTCGGCCTTCTGCCGGAAGAAAACGGCATCGGCATGGACCCGGAAGGGGTAGCCAAAATCGTTGATGCGCTGATCGACGCCGGGTTTGTGATCGAGGACATGACGCCGATTTCCCAAGGCTACAAGCTGAATGCGGCGATCAAGGCGGCGCCAGTCAAATTGAAGAATGGCACCCTTGTCCATTGCGGCCAGCGGATCATGACTTTTTCGGTGGAGAACGCAAAAACGGAAGCGCGCGGGAATGCCGTGATTGTCACCAAGGCGCAATCGGGCACCGCAAAGATCGATCCGCTTATGGCCATGTTCAACACGGTCCAGATGATGAGCTGGAACCCGCAGCCGCGGGGCGGCAACAACCTTGATGATTTCCTTAACAACCCGGTGATGGCGCTATGATCTCACGACTTGTCAAAGCCGCGGTGCGCGGCGTGCGGAATGAGCTGGCGGCGGGCCAATCCGGCTGGACCGATGCGGCTTCGGCCGGGAGCGTGGTTTCTGTCTCGGGTGCTGTCGTCAGTCACTCCACCGCCATGACAATTTCCGCGGCGTTTGACTGTGTGCGGAAGCACGCGCAGGCCGTGGCTAGTCTGCCGCTGGCGGTTTATGAGCGCCAGTCTGACGGGTCCAAGAAGCGGATCGAGCCTGATCTGGCGGAAATCCTGACAATGACGCCCAACCAGAACCAGACCAGTCTGGACTATTGGGAGGGCATGGCGGCGCAAACCATCCTGGGCGGCAACGGCTATTCGGAAAAGCTGGAGCTTCCCGGCGGCCGCCTGGTTGGGTTGCGCCCGTTGCACGGAGTTGTCCCGCAGCGGCTGCCTGGTGGGGGATTCCGGTATTCCTTCATTGACCGCGGTAAGCGGGAGTATCTGCCTGCATCCAAGGTCTTCCATGTGCGCGGTTTTGGCGCCGGTGACGGCCTGGGGCTGTCAGCCATCAAGTATGGCGCAAACGCCTTTGGCGCGGCGCTGTCCGCCGATGAGAGCGCGGGCAAGGTCTTCAAGTCCGGCCTGATGGCCAGCGGGGTTGTTTCATCTGAACAGACCTTAACCGCTGAGCAGAGGGCCGCTTTGCAGAAAATGCTGGAGGAATACCGGGGGTCCACCAATTCCGGCAAGCTGATGACACTGGAGGCCGGTCTGAAATTCCAGCGGCTGCAAATGAACCCTGAGGACGTGCAGCTTCTGGAAACCCGCCGGTTCAATGTCGAGGACGTTTGCCGCTGGTTCGGGGTGCCGCCGGTGGTGATTGGTCACGCGGCCCAGGGGCAGACCATGTGGGGCAGCGGTGTGGAGGCGATCATGCTTTCCTGGATGACACTGGGGATCAATCCGGCGTTGCGGAAGATCGAGGCCCAGGCCCGAAAGGATCTGGTCCCACCGGAGCGCCGCCGCCGGTGGTTCGTCGAGTTCAACCGCGAAGCGCTGCTGCAAATGGACAGCAAGTCGAAAGCTGAGTTCCTCAGCAAAATGGCAAGTTCCGCAACCATGACCGCCAATGAGCGGCGCGCGAAACTCAACTTGCCGCCGCATCCTGATCCATCAGCTGAACAGCTGCTGGCCCAGGGCGCAATGTTGCCAATCCAGGACTTGGGAAAGGAATAGGGCCAATGAGCAAAAGCAATCTGCCCAAGGCGGCCGTGCCTGGCCGCCCTGGCGTCAAAAGCGACGTGACCGCCACCGCGGCGCAGCGCTGGAACCCGGACATTCGCGCGGCGGCCGATGATGAGGGCGCCACCTCCATTTCAGTGCTGGATCCCATTGGCGCCGACTTCTGGGGGGATGGTGTGACCGCCAAGCGTATCGCGGCTGTGCTGCGCAGCGTCGGCAGCGGTGATGTGGTGGTGAATATCAACAGCCCGGGGGGCGACTATTTCGAGGGTCTGGCGATTTACAACCTGCTGCGCGAGCACAAGGGCAGGGTGACTGTGCGGATCCTTGGCATTGCCGCCTCGGCCGCTTCCATCATCGCAATGGCCGGTGATGAGGTTCAGATCGGCCGGGCCGCCTTCCTGATGATCCATAACACTTGGGTGGTGGCTGCTGGCGACCGGCACGCTTTCCGCGATGTCGCCGATTGGCTGGAGCCCTTTGATCAGGCTGCGGCCTCCATCTACGCCGCACGCACCGGTATGGCAGAGGCTGAAATTGCCGCCATGCTGGACCGTGAAACCTGGATCGGCGGTGAGGCCGCAGTTTCCCAGGGGTTTGCGGACAGTCTGCTTGACAGCGATGCTGTGGAGACTGCGCAGAATGCTGCGGAATTCACGCCCATGGCGGCAGCCAAAAAGCTTGATCTGTTTCTGGCCAGCGGGGCCAGGGCATCGAAATCCGAGCGCCGCCAGCTGGTGGCCGCGCTCAAAGGCGGGGGCAAGTCTGGCGCTGCCCCTGACAGCGGCAAGTCTGGCGCTGCCGTGACCCAGCTGGCGCAGGATGCGCTGGCGAAACTCAATTCCATCTAACCGGAGATTTCCGAAATGAAGAAACTACATATGCCCGCCATTTCCGTGGCGGCACTGGCTGCGGCTGCGCCGCAAAACGTGGTTCTGTTTGGCGGTGTTCGGGCTGACGCTTCGGCCGATCCCGAGAAGCTGCTGGCTGAGGTCAGCCAGAAGCTCGGCCAGCTGAACGGCGAGGTGAAGCAGACCGCTGAAAATGCGCTGGCAGAAGCCAAGAAGGCGGGCGAGGTCTCCCAGGAGACCAAAAACCTGGCGGACAAGCTTCTGACCGCCCAGAACACCCTGAAGCAGACCGCCGACAAGATCACCGAGCAGCTGGAGGGGCAGGACGCAAAGATCCTGGAGGTGTCCCAGGTGCTGGCTTCCGGAGGTGTAGGCGGTGGCGCTGAGGCGCGCATGACCATGGGTCAGGCCGCACTGGCCGAGGGCGGAGAGCAAATCAAGGCATTCCTGGAGAGTGGCGCCCGCGGCAATCTGCGCATCCCGGTTTCCAATGCGATCACCACGGCAGACGGGTCCGGCGGCGGCCTGATCTATCACGAGGAGGAGCGTGCTCCGGTCAGCATGGCCCGCCGCCGCCTGCGGATCGTCAGCCTGCTGAGCCGTGGCCGTACCGGATCGGACTTGGTGAAGTACCGCAAGCAGACCCTGCGCACGGATGCCACTGCGGCCATTGCTGAAGGCGGCACCTATCCGGCGTCGGCGTTCGGCTGGACCAAGGCGCAGGCCCAGGTCAAAAAAATCGGTGCTGTGACCAACATCACCGAGGAAACCATGGCGGACGCGGATCTTCTGCAGAGCGAAATTGACGTGGATCTGCGTTATGGTCTGGATCTGGAGGAGGAAAAGCAGATCCTGGCCGGTGATGGTGTCGGGGAAAATCTGCATGGCCTGATCCCGAATGCAACCGCCTTTGCTGCGGCCGCCGGCCTTCCGAACCAGACCCGGATCGACCGTCTGCGCCTGGCGGTTCTTCAGGTTGTGCTGGCGGATTACATTCCCACGGCCTTTGTGCTGAACCCGCTCGACTGGGCGGCCATCGACCTGTTGAAAGACAGCGCAGGCCGGTTCGTTTTTGGCAATCCTGGCGCGCAGTCCACACCGGTTTTGTGGGGTAAGGATGTTGTGGAAAGCAACACCATGAGCGCCAATGAATGGCTGGCTGGCGATCTGGAAATGGCAGCAACCTACTATGACCGCAGCGATGCGGAGGTAATCATTTCCTCGGAGCATGATCAGAACTTTGTCGAAGACATGCTGACCATGAAGGCCCGCAAGCGCGCCGCCCTGGCGATCAAGCGCGCTGCAGCCATGGTCACCGGGGATTTCACCTTCGCCTAATTGGCGGGTGATCCTGCAGCTGGCCCGCCCGGTTTGATCCGGGCGGGCTATCCCTTCAATGATGATGGAAAGGCAAGCGCATGTTTGTGAAGGTAAAGCAGACCCGGCACACCAAAATCGGAACCCTGCGACCGGGTGTCCTGGACGTGTCGCCTCTGGGGGAAAGGGGCCGCGAGGTGGTCGAGGCGCTGATGGAAGGTGAAAACCCGCCGGTGGTGAAGTTGACCAAAAAGCAGGCTGAGACCGAATTGGCCAAGGTCAAATCTCTGGTTCCTGAAGGTTCCACCGATGAGGGTGCGGACGGTGATGAGGGAAGCGGCTCCGAATGACCCAGATCAGCGCCGCAGATATGAAGCTGCATTTGTCCATTCCGGCCGCTGACAGCGGCAATGATGGGCTGATTGAAGGCTACATAGGGGCCGCCGAAAGTTTCGTGGCGCGCCATCTGCGGCGCGACATGGAGGTCGATTTTCCCGGTGGCTGGCCGCCGGACGCACTGCAGGCTGTGCGCCTGCTGGTGGCGGATTGGTATGAAAACCGCGAGCCGGTCACCTCCGGGGGGCAAGTGGAGTTGCCAATGGGGGTTCGAATGCTTTTGGCCCCGCTTCGCGATCTTGGGGCGTAGCCATGGCTGCAGGAAAATACCGCGATCTGGTGGAATTCCAGCGCAAGGGCGGCGACGGAGGCCGGGATCAATACGGTAATCTTTCGGGCGATTGGGAAGATCTGTTCGAGGCCCGTGGGTGGCTGCGGCAGACGCCGGGCAAGGAACAGGTTGCCGCGGGCCGCCTGGAAGCGACCGCAACTGCAACCCTGCGGGTGCGGTCCAGCCTTTCCGGCCCTGCCTGGGGTGTCAAAGGCGGGGATCGGGTGCGTGTGCGGGGGTGGCCCTGGGACATCAAGGCTGCGCCGATTGATCCCGATGGGCGGGGGGAAACTGTTGAGTTTCTGCTGGAGCGCGGGGAGGCGGCCGAGTGAAGGTTGAAAGCACAAGGCTGATCAGGCAACTGGAGAAGCTGCCTGATGCCCAGCGAAAGCACGTTACGGGCGCCATCCAGAAATCCACTGAGGAAGGCGCCCGGGTTGCGAGGGTTCTGGCGCCCGACGTGACTGGCGAAACCCGGGAGCAGATCACAACGCAATATCATGATGGCGGCATGGTCGGGGAGGTGGTGGTTATCGCCTCGGACGCGCCCCGGGCTGAAAAAGACCGGGCCTATTCGATTGAGCACGGCCGCAAGCGAGGCGACCGCGGCACCACCGAAGGTTCGCACCATGTGCATCGCACCCGTCAGTATCTCGGCAAAAAGCACCGGAACCGGATCAAGCGCGCAGTGAAGAAGGCGGCGAAAGAGGTGGCTGGCAATGGCTGATGGATACCTGACCGCAGCCCAGGTGGGGTTGCGCGCGGCACTGGTGGCGGATCCCGGGGTGGCCACCCTGGTCGGGGATCGTGTAGTGGATGAACCCGGGGAGGGGATCCACCTGCCTTACGTCCGCTTTGGCCGCAGCGAGGTTTCAGAAGATGATGCCGGCGCCACCCGCGGCGCCATTGTGCAGTTCGGCCTGGAGGTCCATTCGCGGGCCGGTTCTGCGGGAAAGGTGGAGGCTTCCCACATCTGCGAGGCGGTTTCCTCTGCCCTGCATAAGCGGCCGGAGGTGGTGGCCGCCGAGGGCTTCACAGTCACTGAGGTTGAAATCCAGACCTGGTACGTGGAGCGCGCCAGGAACGGAAAGGACCATCTGGGCCGCCTGGCCCTGCAGGTTCATCTGGACGCCTGAGGCGCGGGGATAGGCGCCGCTTTTGAGCGTGCCCGTTTGGGCGCGCTTTTTTTGTGCAATCCGACAACTTGGAAGGAACGGCTATGGCTAAAATTCTGGGCCGGGCAATTCTGCTGCTGGTCAAAATCGACGCGGCGTTTGTGCCCTTTGCATCGCTGACAGGCAAAAGCCTGTCCATCAACAATGAGCAGATCGACGCCACGGCGCCGGATCCCGCCACGCCCGAGGGTGCGCAGTGGCGTGAATCGCTTGCGGGCACCAAATCAGTTGATGCCAGTGGTGATTACGCTCTGATCACCGGCGATGCCGCGCAGGCAAAGGCCATTGAAATCGCCATGGCAGACAATCCTTCGGCGGAATTTCAGATGTTCTTCCCGGGCCTCGGCACTTTCGAAAGCACGTTCTTTGTCAACCTCCAGCTGGGGGAGGACGGAAAGGGCACTGGGTCCATTTCGCTGGCCAGCTCCGGCGCTGTGACCTTCACTGCGGCGTAACTCATGGCGATTGCGAAGGTAGGGGAGCGGGACGGCGGCGCTGCCGTCGCCGCACCACGGGGCGGCCTGGCGGAAAAGCTGGGCCAAACCCGCCATGCGCTGTTGCTGGGCAATGGCGAAATCGAGCGTTTCGAGGATCTGCACCGCGGGATCTTTGATTTGCATGACGGTTTTTTCGGCCGGGCGCAAAAGCCAACAGCCCGCGAGGTGCGCGACCTGGTGGCCCTGGGCCTAGTGGGCAACGGGATGGAGGCCGAAAAGGCCGATGCGCTGGTGTCCGCTCTAGGCCCGGAGCACAACCCGCATCTCTATCAGGTCGCGCAGGGCTTGGTCGGTATTGCCTTTTATCCGGACATGGCAGGACCGGGCGGCGGCGAGGATCCGGGCGGGGATGACGCAGGGACTTCCGAAAAAAAGACGAGACCCGCGCCTGGGGCGTGAGGCGGATTATCCGCAGCGCTGCGCCGCTGGGGATCCTGCCTGACCAGGTGCGGGCGATGATCCCGCGGGATTGGATACTGATTGCCCGCGGCTACGCGGATCAGGCCAAGGCGGGCAAGCCGGGCGCGGATGCGCCGAGCCGGGCGGAAACAGATGAACTTGTGAGGCTGTACTATGAGCGGCACGGATCTGGAGCGGCTTAACATCATCCTGGCGGCCCGCGACCGCGAGTTTGCCAAGGCGATGGACCGCAATATCCGGCGGGTGGAGCGCTTTTCCAAGCAGTCGCAGCGCAACCTGTCGCGCACGTCTAAATCCTTTGACGCTTTGGGATTTGCGGCCAAGCGGCTGGCGCCAGTGATGGCAGCCCTGGGTGCTGGGGCGGTGTTGGCCAAAGTGCAGCGCACTGTGTCTACCCTGGACGACATTGGAAAGACTGCTGATAAGATCGGGCTTTCCACTGATGCGCTGCAAGAGTTGCGCACGGTGGCAGAAAGCGCTGGCGTATCGCAGGGGGCGCTGGACAGCAGCCTGGAGCGCTTCAATAAGCGCTTGGGGGAGGCCCAGCTGGGCGGCGGCGCGGCTGCCAAGATGCTGAAAAGTATGGGGCTGGAAGCGGACAAGCTGGCGGCTGCGGGACTGGATGATGCCCTGGCTCAGGTCGCGGATAGAATCGCCGGGATTGCCAGCCCGACCGAGCGCGCCGCGGCAGCCGCTGCCCTGTTCGGCCGTGAAGGTGTGGCCATGGTCAACCTGCTGCGCGAAGGCAGCGGCGGCATGGCAAAGATGCGCCAGGAGGCCCGGGATCTGGGTATCATCATTGATGAAAGCCTGATCCGCGGCGCCGAAGATGCCCAGACCAAGCTGGACCTGATGGGCCGGGTGATTTCCGCGCAGCTGAATTCTGCGCTGATTGAGCTTGCGCCGCTTTTGGTGGCCGGGGCCACGGCGTTGGCGGATATCGCTCGCGGTTTCAATGCGGGTATTGATGCAATCCAGAGCTTTCTAACCCCGCAGACCCAATTGCAGTTGGCCACTGACAATGTTGTGGCAGCCATGGGTGATGAAATCCGCCAAAGCCAGTTGCTGGACCAGGCCTTGGGGCGGGGGATCACCTTTAGCCAAGCCACGGCGCGGGCCAAGCTGGAGGAGGCCCGTACCCGGCATGAAAACGCCAAGGCTGCTCTGGCTGAGCATAAGGCTATGGTTCTCAACAGCGAGGAATGGGCCGGTCTGACCTCACAGATTGCCGACACCCAAAGCCTTCTGAATGCCACGGGGTTTCACGGTGATAAGTCCAGCGCAATCAACGCGGCTGCCTATGAGGAAGAACAGCAGCGCTTGGCGTCCCTGATCATCACCCGCCAGGACTTGCTCAAAACCGGCCAGGAACTGGAGGCCCAGCTGGCCCGAACCGGCAGCAATGTCTCCATCCTGGAGGGGGCCATCGGGCAATCCGGCGGAGGTCTGGTGTCGGTGGAGGGTGCAGCGGTTAACCCGATTGAAACCGGACTGCGCACCGAGATTGGCGGCACCGGCAAAGCGGCCAAGGCATCAGTGCCGGACCTGTCCGATTACGCCGAGGTCTTGGAGCGCATAAAGGCTTCCTTCGGGGAGGCGGGCGCAGCTGGGGGCAGCTATGCGGAGACGCTGTCCAAGCTGGAGGCAATGAAGCGCCAGGGCATCCTGTCGGAGGAAGAATATGCCGATGCGCTGGACGCTGTGGAACAGAAGTTCGGGGATGCTAAATCCGCGGCTGACAGTCTGAAATCCTCTGCGGCCTCCACCTTTGCCAGCATTGTTACAGGGGCGCAAAGCGCCCAGGATGCGCTGTCCAGCCTGCTGTCCAGCTGGGCGCAGATGTTTGCCAATGCCGCCTTTATGGGGGTGATGAAGGACAGTGGCATTTTTGACGGTGTGGGTGATCTGCTGAGTTTTGACGGCGGCGGCTACACCGGCAGCGGCCCTCGGTCCGGCGGATTGGACGGCAAGGGCGGTTATCTGGCCATGGTCCACCCGAATGAAAGCGTGATTGACCACAGCAAGGGCCAGCGGATGCCTGCCAGCAGCAACGGCGGCCGGGTGGAAATCAACGTGAATGTGTCCGGGGCCCGCGGCAATGCCGAGATTGAAAGCATGGTGGAAAGCGGAGTGCGGCAGGGCTTGCAGCAGTATGACCGCCACCAGCTGCCGCGCTCTGTAGCGCAAATCAACAAAGACCCGCGGAGGATAAGCTGATGGCTTTGGTGTACCCCTTGGCGCTATCCGGTTTCATGGACCTCTTGCGAGTGCAAGAGGTGCGATTGGATCTGGATCGCCCGTTGCAGATGAACAGTCTGCACGGTGGTGAGTTGCTGACAGCTGAGGTGGCTCCACCTTACTGGCGCGGCTCAATCGCACTGGCACCGATGGCGTCACGGGCTGCGGATGAGGTTTTGACGCTACTGGCAGCGCTGTCCGTTCCGGGGCGCGCATTTGAGGTTTGCCACCCGCACCGGATCGGCCCGGCCGGGGATCCGCTGGGCGCGGCGCTGTCAGGGTTTGCGCCGGTGATTGAGGCAGTGCCCTCCAACGCATTCAGTCTGCGCCTTGGCGGTTTGCCACAGGGATATGCGCTGTCTCCTGGTGACATGATTTCTTTCGACTATGACCCTGGAACCGGAACTCGGCGCGCTCTTCACCGCGTTGTCGAGGACCGGGCGGCAACCACTCTATCAGCCTTCAGTGGCTATCGGACCGGAGAGTTCGAAGTGGTGCCATATGTACGGCCAGGTGCCGCTGCTGGAGCAGCTGTGAGGCTGGTCCGGCCTGCTTGCCTCGGTGTTCTGGTGCCGGGGTCGGTTAGCAGCGGCAGCACCCGGGGCAGTGTCACCTCCGGGGTGGCGTTTTCCTGGCGGCAGAAACTGAGGGCCTGACATGCGGGTATTTGACAGCGGTACAAGCGCGGCCTTTGCGGCCCGTGACGGGCTGGCGGCGCACCGGCTGGTCTGGATCACCGCCCGCAACCGCTCCAGCGGCCTGCTGGAAACCCTCGGCCTGTGGAGCGGCGAGGATGATCTGGCGGTGACCATCGGCGGCCAGGCCCGGACCTATACCGGCGCCGGGGCGCTGCTGGAGGCGGAGCCGGTCACCGCGGGGGCGGGGCTGGAGGTGCGGACCTATCGGCTGCGGCTGGCGGCGGTGGCGCCCGAGGTGGAGGATCTGGCAAAGGGTTATGAAACCCGCTTTGCCCCGGTGGAAATCCACCGGGCGCTGTTCGATCCGGCCAGCCGGGCGCTGCTGGCCGAGCCGCACCGGGTGTTTTCCGGCTTTATCAACGGTCTGGACTTCGGCACCGCGGAGCCGGGCGGCCTGGGCACCTGCACCCTGGAATTGGTCAGCGAGACGCGCGTTCTGACGCGCCGCCTGGCCAGCAAGAAATCTGATGAAAGCCAGCAGCGCCGCAGCGGCGACCGCTTCCGGCGTTACGGCAATATTTCCGGCGTGGTGCCGGTCTACTGGGGCGAATTGCGGGTGGAGGCGCCCGCGGATCCGGCGCCGGGGGGCAGCTCTGTGCCGGACAGGAGGGAGCCGACCAAATGACAGCCATTCCCGAAATCGCGCCGCGGCTGCCGGACTGGCGGGTGCGGCTGGGGGCATATCTTGCCCGCGTGGCGCATCTGCCGTACCGGCCCGGCCAGCATGATTGCGCGCTGTTCGCCGCGGGAGCGGTGCAGGCCATGACCGGCACCGACCTGGCGGCGGCCTGGCGCGGCCGCTACCGGCGCCTGGAGGATGGCCAGGCCGCGCTCCAGGCGGCGGGCTTTGCCAGCCATGTGGATCTTGCGGCCAGCCTGTTTCCCGAGGTGGTGCCCAGTTTTGCCCAGGCCGGGGATGTGGCGGTGTTTGAAGCGGACGGCGCCGGGCAGGCGCTAGGGATTGTTCAGGGCGGCGCGGCCTATGTGCTGCGGCCCGAGGGGCTGGCGCTGGTCAGCCGCCTGCATATGCAAAGGGCGTTCCGGGTATGAAAGACAAGCGGACATTCTGGGCCGTGCTGATGGTGGCGCTGCTGGCGCCCGCAGCAGCTGCGGCGGATCCGATCACTGCCTGGGTGGCCACCACCCTGGCGGTCAGCACGGCCACGGCGGCCTTTATCGTGCGGATCGGTATTTCCCTGGTGCTGTCGTCTCTGTCGTCAGCGTTGCGGAAGAAGCCGGGCCAGCCGCGGCAGCCGGGAATCAAGACCGAAAGCACCACCTCCGGCGGCAGCAATCCGCAGTCTTTCATCCTCGGCACCTATGCCTCCGCGGGCAATATGGCGGCACCGCCCTATTCGCATCCGAACAGCGGCGATCTGCCCAACAAATGGCTGACCTATGTGGTGGATGTGTCCGACGTGCCTGGCGTGCAGCTGTCGCGGGTGATGGTGGGCGGGGAATATGTCACCGACCTGGACTTGCGCGAAAACGTGACCGGCGCCCAGGCGCTGGCGCATGACATGGCGGGCATGGTGCATGACGGTCACCCCTATTTGTACCTGACCTGGCACGACGGCACCCAGACCGCGGCGGATGCCTTCATGCTGGAGGAATATGCCGATCACCCGGACCGGCCCTGGAGCGCGGACATGACCGGCACCGGCGTGGCCTATGCGGTGCTGACCTTCCATTACAGCCGCAAGCTGTTCAATCAGCTGCCCGGCGTGCGGTTTGAGGTGAAGGGCATTCCGCTGTATGACCCGCGCAAGGACAGCACCGCGGGCGGCTCCGGCGCCCACCGCTGGGCGGATCCCGCAACCTGGGAATTCACCGAAAACCCCATTGTGATGGTTTACAATATCCTGCGCGGCATCGCCCTGCCGGACGGCCAGCGCTGGGGTGGCCAGGCGTCCGCTGCGGCGCTGCCGCTGGACAACTGGTTTGCCGGGATGAATGAATGCGATGTGTCCGTTTCCCTGGCCGCGGGCGGCAGCGAGGCGCAGTATCGCGCCGGGCTGGAGGTGCTGGTGGATGATGAGCCTGCGGAGGTGATCCAGCAGCTGCTGAAAGCCTGTTCCGCGGAAATCAGCGAACTGGGCGGCACCTACAAGGTGCGGGTGGGGCCGCCCGCGCTGCCGGTCTATTTCTTCACCGATGAGGACGTGATTGCCGACCGGCCGCAAAGCCTGGTGCCCTATCCGGGGCTGGACGGGGTTCATAACGCCATCCACGCCAGCCACCCGGACCCGGAAAGCCTCTGGGAAAGCCGAGATGCGCCGCCGCGCTATAACGCCGGATGGGAAGCCGAGGATGGCGGCCGTCAGCTGGTGGCGGAGGTGGATTTGCCCGCGGTGGCCTCGGTCACCCAAGTTCAGCGTTTGATGAAAGCCTGGATCGAGGATGAGCGCCGGTTCCGCCGCCACAGCTTGACCCTGCCGCCGGATGCGGCGCTGCTGGAGCCACTGGACACTGTGGCCTGGACCAGTGCGCGCGAAGGGTACACTTCCAAGCTGTTTGAGGTGGGCGAACTGACCGACGATCTGGCCGCCTGCCTGCAAACCCTAGCGCTGCGGGAGCGGGATGCGGGGGATTTCACCTGGGTGCCCGGCAGCGATGAGGTGTCGGTGGACCACCCCAGCACTGCGGTTACCGTGCTGGGGCCGAGGACGCTGCCCGGCTTTAATCTGCTGCCGCACAGCCTGCCGGACGGCACCGGAACCGCGCGGCGCCCGGCCTTGCGGCTGGTCTGGTCCGCCCAGGATCTGCTGGCGGATGATGTAGTGGAATGGGAAATCCAGCTGGCGGATGGCACCTTGGTGGCCGCTGGCCGCGCGCCCGGCCCGCTGAGCGGCGAGGTTGTGTTTGCCTCGGGCATCCTGTCGCAAACCGCCTACCGGGCAAAGGGCCGGATACGCGGGCGCAATGACGGGATCTGGACCGGCTGGGCCAGCGCCACAACCGCGGATCTGCGGCTGGGGTATCTGGATTTGCAGGAGCAGATCCAGCTGGAGGTGGACGCGGCCCAGGCGGCGGCGGATAATGCGGCGGCGGATGCCACCCAGGCGCTGACTGATGCGGCGGCGGCCCAGGCGGAGATTGCCGCGGTGCGGTCCCGGATCATCCATTCTGACTTTGCCGCAGATGGGGCGCATTGGACCAGTACCGAGAGCGGCGCGCCCGGAGTAAACCCGTTGGATGCCCGCTGGACATTCGCCGACGATCCGGCCGAGGGCCGGATTGCCCGGATCGCCGACATGCAGGCCGCAGTAGAGGATCGGCTGTTCACCCGCGGCGTGTTTGTGCCGAAAGTTGGGCGCACCTACCGGGTCACAACACGGGTGCGGCTGACCGGCACGATTAGCGGCGCGGGCAGCAATTTCAACATCACCCGCCGCGGCCTTGATGCGTCCTATGCCTGGGTAAGCAACGACGGCACAGGTTTTGAGGCGACCGGCACTTGGCAGGATTTTGTAAAGGACTTTGTCTGCACCGCGGGCAATGTCTCTGCCTTCTGGCGTCTGGGCGTCTTCCGGCATTCCGCGGATACCGGCGACGGGGCGTTTGAAGTCGCCTATGTTCAGGTTGAAGACCTGACGGTTGCTGATCAGTTGGAAGCGGAAATCGAAACGATCCGCGAACTGGACGCAAGCGGTATGACCGGCAGCGCGTTGGCGACCCTGATCACTCAGCTGCAAGTCGACGCGGGCGGTACGTCTGCCACTATCACCGATCACGCAAGCGCTGTGGCCGACATGGACGGCTTTGCGGCGGCGCACGCCGGTCTGACCGTTACCACCAGCAGCGGCAAGATCGCGGGCCTGAAGGCCACAAGCTGGATTGATCCTGATGGCGAGGGGGGCGCGCTGCTGGAATTGCTTGGCGACGTGATCGCCGAAGGCAGTCTTGCGACGAACCGTTTGCTGGTCGGAATCGGGAAGAACCTGCTCGAAAACCCGGATTTCACCCAGGGTCAGGTCGGGTTTGAATTCGACACGAACAACGAAGTCGGCAGCGGCGCGAATATTGCCATTCGAACCGACGACAGCAGCTATTCCAAGCCGTTCCACCCGTCAGTGCGCCTGCAGACGTTCGCGGAGAACTCAGGGAACGGCTGGATCGGCTGTTCTTTCAAGCCGGTGCGGGATAATGGCAGTCTGGGCGTCGGCTATTCCGTCGACCCGAACAAGTTTTACGAATTCAGCGCGAAACTGAACGTGCGCCGCGCGCAGGTTTCGGTTCGCATCTACTGGTATCAGGACGATGGTAGCCCGTCGGCCGTCACCCCCTATTCGCAAGTGGCGCCGGATCACAATCAGACAGGTGCGGATGCGCTGGGTCCACTTGTCAGCTGGACTGCACGCGGTGGGGTGGCTCAACCGCCCAGTGATGCCGCCTACGCTGTCCCGACAGTTCGCCTTGTCGCAAGCCGCGGCGTGAACGGGGAAATCCGGGACGTTCACATCTTCCACCCGATGTTCGCCGAGACGTCAGAGGGCGCGGCGTTGTCGCCTTACTCCCCGGGCGGCAGCACCTACATCGACGGCGGCCGCTTGGTGGCAGACAGTGTGACAACGGAAGCCCTGAAGGCGGGATCGGTCACTGCGGCAAAGGCCAATTTCGCAGACCTTGCATCGCTGAACATCACGGTGAAGAACCTGGACGTCGAAGACCTCACCCTGAGCGGCGAGAAAATGCAGGCTAACGCCGTGACCAAGTCCCGTATTTCCACCGGCAGTTCCCCGTCAATCACATGGACCCCTACAATTAAAGGCGAAGCCACGTTCATTTTGGACGTTGAGAGCAGCATCGGCGCCTGGCCTGCAGCCCGGAGTGTGGACATCTGGCTCCGCGTCAACGGGACGAACCGGCGGCGGGTTGTTCTCTACCATGCGTTAGACGGCAGCACTGCGGAAGCCAAAAGCACGGCGGTTTGGAAAATGAACACCACCGGCGGTGCGCAAGTGACGGCTGAAATATGGGTGAACCATAACGGCGGCGGTGGTGCGCCGACCCAGTCAGCCAGCCTGATTGCATTGGAGACGAAACGATGAGCGCAACGGCCACCTTCTACCTGAAGACTACCGGGGAAATCCTGCGGGCGAACGACCTGCAGGACGTGATCGAAATCCTCGAATGCCTGCGCGACGGTGAAGACTGGGTGACCGGGGCTTATTCTCCGCAGACCCATTATGTTGTCGGCGGGGCGGCTGCTGAGCGACCAGCCGTGCCTGTGCCAGCAGGGTCCGTTTACGACCTTTCCCAGCTGCCTGTCGGGGCAAAGCTGACAGTGACCGACGAAGAGGGGTATTCGACAGTCCTGTCGGCGCAGCAAGACATACTGGAGCTGGTGGACGCTGGTAGCTACCGGCTTCGGTCGGTCAGCCCATTTCCGTATCTGGATTTTGACGTGGAGGTGACGGTCTGATGCCCATCCAAATCGGGATCAATCAGGAGCACCGCAACGCCCGCTTGCAGGTTTTGCTGACTGATGAGCTGGAGCGGCGCTTGGCCGTCGGCTTCGACTATGATTTTGGCGACAGTCGCGGCACGCACCGGATTGGTACAACGCCCGCCGACATGAAGCGCTGGGTTGATGAGGTCTCACCGGCCGCACAGGCGCTGATCAATGTCGGGCAGCCTGACGCTACCATAGATCTCAAGACAGAAGTGGGTCCTGTGTCTGTCACGGCAGCGGAGTGGCAGCAGGTTCTGGTTGCCGCAATGCTGTTCCGTCAGCCGATCTTCCAAGCCTATTTCACACTGAAGGCGGAAAGTTCACTGCCTTCGGATTTCACCGATGACAAATACTGGCCCTAAACCGAACAGACAGGAGAAACCCGTGCTGGACCCCTCGCAGATCACCCGTATGAATGATGAGCAACGCGCCGAAGCGGAAGCGAAACTGGCTATCGTTCATGAGAGGCATCCCGAAGTTAAGCCGCTGTTCGAACTGATGCGGCGGGTTTCCGAAATGCCCGATGCAGCGAACAGCGGCATTATTGATCTGAAACAGCAGAAGGCGATGGCGCTGCGCAGCATGGCGATGGCGCACAATCATCTGCTGGTTCTGCTGAAGCTGGCCCAGGAGTGAACCCTTTCCTGCGGCGTGCAGCCTGCAGACGTTGTGATGCACAAGCTTGGTCACTGCAACGGTAGGCCGGCGCAGCGCTCAGCACGGCACCTTTTAATAACTTGATATGTGACCCGGCGCGCGGATGAAGGCGCCGGGTTTTCTTTTGGGCTTTGTCGGATTGGCGGGTGGCCCAAGGGGTTAAAGGCAGGACTAACAATTGCAACACCGGCCCCGCTGTAGCGAGCCGGACGGCATGAGGGCAAAGGGCAGAGAATGGATGAGACGGGGTTTGTGGGCTGGCTGTCCAGTGTGATGGGGGGCGCGGCGACAACGTTGTTCGGAGCCGCAATGGGGCGGCTTATGTGGCACTCCAGCGAAGTGCGAAAAGGGCAGCGGCGGTTTGTCGGCCCGGAGTTGATTTGGGAAATTCCGGTGGCCCTTGGGATGGCGATTATTGGCGAGGCAATCGCCAGATACATTGATGCTGGCGCAACGGTCAGCACGGGCATCGTTGCGTTGGCAGCTTACATCGGCCCGCGTGGCGCTGAAGTTCTGCTTACGAAGTGGCTCAATAGATCAGCACCTTAGGCTGATTTTCATCACTTACCGAAACCGGCCCCGCTTCTGCGGGGCTTTTTTTGTGGGGAACATCATGAAACTTATCTCGAACTGGAGGGAGGTGCTGACGGGCTCTTGGTCAGTGCTTTTCATCTTTGCTGGTCTGGTATGCCTGGCTGGTTTCTTCCTTGCCCTGGTGTCAGCGGAGCAACTTGGCTGGAACCCGGTGTGGTTTGCGGCTGCCGCCGCTCTGTTCCAAGTTCTGGCGATACCGGCGCGCATCGTACTGCAGGAGGGCTTGCGCAATTTCCGGGCCGATTCCGGCGGGGCTGTTTCCCGGCGCGGTGTGGGGTTGATCGCCGGTTCGTCGATCGCTCTTGCCTCTGCCGTGGGTTTCGTCGGCCAGTGGGAGGGCCTGCGGACTGAGGCATACCGCGATATCGTCGGGGTCTGGACTGTCTGTTACGGCGAAACCAAGGGGGTGGAACCCGGGGACAGCTACAGTAAGGCTGAATGCGATCAGATGCTGGCGAGTGAGATTGTCAGATATGAAGCGCACCTTGACCGCTGTCTGACTGCCTCTGTGCCGGTGGGAATGAAGATCGCGCTGGTATCCTGGACATACAACGTCGGGCCGGGCGCGGCCTGCCGCTCAACTCTGGTGAAGAAGGCAAATGCTGGCGACCTGGCGGGCGCCTGCCGAGAGCTGCCGCGCTGGAACAGGGCAGGGGGGCGGGTGATACGCGGCCTGTCAAACCGCCGCGCATCTGAACGCTCGATGTGCTTGAAGGCCTTGGAAGCGGCATGATGCTGTCTTTGCGCTCGATGCTGACCGGTGCCGGTGTTGCCGCTCTTGCAGCTGCGGTCTGGTGGCTGGTCCAATTGACGGCCGATCGTGAGACGCTGCGGGCGGAGCTTGCCGCTGTGCATGACGATCTTGGCCGGGCCAATGCGAATTTGGCCCGGGCTAATGAGGCTGCCCGTGTTCACCGGGCGCACCTGGCGCGGGCGGCGGAGCAGGCCTGGCGGTGGGATGCATTGGCCCGTGATCTGCAATCCATGGAGGGCCGTGATGCGCCTTTGTCGCCTTTTCTGCGTGCTGCTGCTGAGCGGCTGTATGGGCCGGAACGTTGAGCCGGTGACCGGTCCGCCGACAGTGCCAGCCGATTTGCTCGCCCCCTGCCCGGGCTATGTCGGCCCGTTGCCGGAGAGTGAAGGGCAGCACTCCGACGCGCTTGTCGCGGAGGCCCGGGGGCGGGCGTGCGCCAATGCCAAGCTGGCTTCTGTCGCTGAAATCCTCCACCCGGTTGGGCCGCAATAAAACCAGGGGGTCCTTGGTGACCTCTGGGGTTCTTTATGCCTTGCGATTGGGTCGGGGTGTCGAAGCAACGAGTTGGGCGTGGCGCGGCCAGTCAACTCTCACGGCAACCCATTGGGGTTTTCCGCGGCAGTGACACAGGGCTTTTTCGACATGCTTACCGCAGCGGGGCAGGGACAGGACCCCGAAGGCGTTGTCTCAGCCGACTTGGCGGCCGGGCTACTGCGCGTCGATACAGAGACCCAGCCTTAGGGCAGGTCACATCTAAAACATGAAAGCCCCGGTTTGCTCGGGGGTGTCGTCCTGGGCGACCGGGCGGTTTCTGGATTGTTAGGCCCAGCCGGAAACGGCTTGTGCGGCTTTCTCGTCTGCTTGCTTCCGCAGGTCGCGTGCCGTCTCCATAGCGGCCGCCGCTGCTTCAACGCCAAGCTCCTCCAGCATGGCGCTTCAAAAGGTCGCTACTTCTTCGCTGTTGTCGAATGGGTTGAAAGCATAGTCCGACTTGGAATAGCGGTACTCGCCGCTCCAAGATGCCTTTGCGAACAGCGTTTTAGGCCAGCCCTTGGCAACTTGGAACAGCACCGCAGCACAACTGCACCGGACCGGACTTTTACCGCTTGTTCAAAAACAAACGTGCGGCGTACTTCCAGGCCGAGGTAAAAGATCACTTTTTTCATTTGGCCCCGCGGCGGCTTTTAGTCGCGGTAGTCTCTTATAGTCGCTTGATCGAGCTCTTTCGCGGGGACAAGTCGGTAGTGTCGCTCCTCGACGACCTTGATCTCGTCGTCCTGAAGCGTAAGCTCAAATAGCGCAATAATTTGGTCTTCCATGAATTGTGCGGCGATCGCACGGCATCGCATTCCCGGAAACTTATCCTCAACAAAGCGGATATCTTGGGAGATTTGAACGATACCAATCTGATCTTTCCCACCCTTGGCCTGAACTGGAATAACGTAGTGGCAGCCACGCTTGTCGAGCCCGACATAGAGCTCATCAATCTCTATCTGCCCAATCCCTTTCACGGTCGTTCGAAGGTGATTTTGCAAACTGTACGTCGTGAGCCCTAGGAATGTGTCGATCAACCGATTGTAACGAACGATAGCCAAAAGGGCCTGCTCATCATCGAGCGCATAGGCACGGATCAACTCTGGAGTTGCATCAGGAATATCGATCCGAATAAGGTCTTCACGAGGTAGGACACGATTGAATTTGACTAGGCGAAATCTGTAGGCAGCCTTCCCAGCAAGCTCGATTACCCACTCCATACCAGCAGGTTGGGTCTCAAGAATACTCTCAGGCAAAGCGACCCTAAACCTAAACGAATACAGCACATCCCCCAAGTTCTTCGGTAGCTTGATGTTTAACGCTTCGGCAGCGGCTTCAATATCCGTTCGTGCAAAGTGGAGCTCGGTTTGTCCAGTGCTGTAGCGATCAAGGAAGATTTTCTCGATAAGAGCACCATAGCGATTGGCGATTTTAGCCATGAGCCGTCCTCGCCGAGTTGAGTGCTTCTTCGATCTCTTCCTGTTTTCGTTTCGTAGCACCACTCTTCCGATCTCGTTTGCTCTGTGGTGCCTTGACCCCAAAGTGGCGCGACGCCTGAGAAAGATCGAGTGTCAATAGTCTAGGATCGCCAAGAGGAATATCCTCTTCAGGTCTCGATGGCGTTGCGCCAAGAGCTTCAATCACTTTGGCTGCGATTGCCATGGCCAATGGCGGGGGAACTGAATTTCCGATCTGTCTCGCTCCGTGCCACTTTGTCGCGTTAAACCTGAACCAGTCGGGGAACCCGTGCAGCCGTGCCATTTCACGTACCGTTATGCAGCGTGCGTAGAGATAGTGGATTGGACGCGGACTTGTGAATGCCCCTCGCGCCCCATCAGTTCCGGCCCGCAGTGTATTCGAAACACCCCAGCTCGGGAGCCGGAAAAAGCGGCTGATAGGCTCAACTGTTCCCTCCTCAGTTTCACGAAACCGCCTCTTAGATATCTCGGTGTGTACTGTTCGCGCGCTGGAGGTGAGGACATTGGGCAACCATTGCCTCGGATACCCATAATGCCATGAGTCGTTTTTGAGGCAACGCAGCTCGGCCGCGTAGTCAGACGGCTTGCCAAACCGAGTTGTTTTTACTGCGTCGCTTGCGTTTAGAGTCTCAAAGGTGTCTGCGTCAGGTAGATCCCCGAGTGCATCAGCACATGATGGCCCGAATTCCAGGTCCGGGTAGAGTTTTGGTCTTCCCGAAATATTTGTTTTCGGCGCCGGATAGTCAGGAAGAGTATTGCCCTTCTTGACGCCCATAAGAATAAAGCGCTCACGCGACTGCGGGGTGCCAAAGTGAGCTGCATTTAACACCTTCCAAGGCAAGCGGCATTCATACCCTGCATCATCGAATGCGTTTACCAGCTCTTTTAAGAATGCTTTGTGTTTGCCAATTGTCAGACCTTTGACGTTTTCAAACACGAAACTTTCAGCATCTAACTCACGCACAAGGCGAACAAACTCCAAGACCAACTTGTTTCTAGGGTCGTCGAGCACTCGCTGGCCTATCATAGAAAAGCCCTGGCAAGGCGCTCCGCCAAAGACACAATCAATCTGCATGCCAACCAAACCTGCCCGCTGCTTGATTTCGTTGCCAGAGAGGTCTGCGACCGACGCTGGAATCACTGTCGTGGCAGGGAAGTTAAATTCGTGGACAGCGCAGTGTACGGGGTCGATCTCAACCGCCGCCTTCACATCGAAGCCGGCCTGCTCGAACCCAAGGCTTAAGCCCCCCGCCCCTGCAAATAAGTCGATACCGATTGGTCGCATATCGTGCCCCTGTTACCTTTGGTTCATCTTTGTAGGCAAAAAATATCCGAATGTTGATCGCAGAATCAGACTATCGAAGTTCGTTGGAAGCTACTCTTTTACTGCCCTACACCGATGGCGGTCTAGGCACCGCCTTGCCGCGTCTGAATGCAGCCCGACCTAGCAGGCGATCAGCCTGTTGCAGGGCAACGCTGGTCTGCGTGATATAATGAAAGAAATGCGCTGCGACAAGTTGCTCGAATTCTTCATCTTCGGGTGTTCCCTGAGTGTCTTCAAACGCAACAAGGATTGTTATGTTGTGAACGGTCGCTATTCGAAAAGTGACGTTTATTCAGTGTGAGTACAGCAAACTCCCGCCCTCCGCTCCGACTGCTTACGAATCCGTCGTGGCTTTGCGGCAAGCCGGAGGTCGGCTTCGAGCTAGCTTAAGCCGATCTCAACTGGCCTGGGGCAGGCTGGAGCTCGGTGCTGTACTGCCGCATGGCGGTTTAGAGCAAACAGCTGACATCGCCGCGACCATGGGGCGCCGCGAGTGTAGCCGACGGTTTCAGCCTAAAGCGGACGGGATCGCTACCGCCGCTCGCGCCCGACGGCCCCGCAAGGTCGGGCGGGTAAGCGACCGTTCTCCGCTTTGCAACATGGATTTGATGGCGCCGCTAGAGCGGACCTTGAAATAGCCCGAGAGACCGCTGTCGAGCGGTCGGCACATTTTCAGGAGAATGTGTCGAGATCTACTCGGGTAAAAAGAGCATATTCAGTAGCCGTACTTTTCTTTTCTATCGCGAAACGCTTGCGGTCCACCTTCCATAATTTCTGTGATTTTATCGCAGACCTCTTTTGTGTCGATTGCCCCTTCGCAGGTGACATCTCTTTTCGCGTTTTGACTTACATCTAGGCCAAGAACAAGTTCCGACGAACCGTTAACAACGATGTTCGCATTGTGGCTCGCAAATATGATCTGTCTGTTCTTTTTGGCATCGTGAAGCTTTTCGGCAAGGTCCGACACAATCTTATTGTCGAGGTCTCCTTCTGGTTGGTCGACCAGAAGTGGTCCACCCGGCTGTTCTAGCAACATGAACAAGAGTGCCGCTGCGCGTTGGCCTTCCGAAGCTTTTTCAAATGATATTTTTCTATCTCCATCACAGTAAAGCAAAGAGATGTCATCGCTTGGAACCGCGGTGGCTATAGCCTCAACACGCGGGACATCCATCAACTCAACACATCGTTCAATAGCTCTTGGAGTTGCACCGGTGGCTTCTGCTAGTACGTCCATCTGTGGTGGCTTTCCGCTTTCAGATTGCGAAAGGACATTCCAGCGAAGAGCGGCGAGGGCATCAGCCCTCAATCTGTCGAGAGATGACCAAACACCTGACCTCTCTAAGCACTCGTCCGTTCGTTGAATTCTCGTTGCTTCCTTGATGCCTGCCTTGGCCGTTAAAACCTCTACAGCGTCATGAATGCCGGACCAGTTTGCGTCGGCCTTCAGCTGGGCCTCTATCCTTTTGCCAGATAATGTCTCGATCTTGTCGGCCCATTCTCTCGTCTTGCCGCCCTTGAGTTCGACAGTATGTTTCAAATCATCAACCGCCGATTTCAGCTTTTCAAACCATTCATCAGCTGAACTGGTGGTGACCGACAGTTCAGCAATTTGCTTGAGAACCCCTTGAAGTTCAACTTGGAGATTGGAAATCTGGGCCGTAGCTGATCGGTGTTCAGTGAGTTTTTCCATAGCCAAATCGCGCTCGACTTTCGCGGCTTCAAGAGCGCCGTCTATATCTGCCCCGCCTTCAGCCATGGCATCGCGGTGTTTTCCAAGCTCAATTCCAAGCGCTTCGATACCACTCGAAAAGGCGGAGTGAAATTCCGCGAATGCCTTCTGAAATTTTGCCGCTTCAGGTAACGCCGAGCTCAGGTCTACGGGCTTTCTGGAAGTATGCCAAAGCTGGGTAACGTCCTCCATGACAGAAGCCACTTGGGCCGTCGCCTGTTGTCTCTTGGCCTCGAGAGCGGATAGGTTTTTATATTTATCAACGGTTGCTTTGTCGGCATCGGATAATTCAGGAAGCGTCTTTTGCAATGCGGCAATGCGCTGTTCTAGTGAGGCCTTTGAGGCTGCGTACTTGCTAATCTTGGCTTCTAGTGCCCATGCCGACGAAAGTCCTTGAACGGCCTGTCGTACGCGGGTTTTCGCTCCGTCTATTTCTGAATTAAGACGCTCATCTTCACGTTTATATTCTTGGTCAACAAATTGCAGCAGGTCCGAGATATGAGTGCGCTTGCCGGCCTGTTTTCCAAGTTCAGAGAGCTCTCCCTGACTGTAAACGACAGAAGGAAAAAGAGTTCGGAGCTCTTGAGTGCTCAGCCTTTGGGTCGAGCCGTCTGGGTAAGTAATGTCGGGCTGGTAGGCGTTTGCTCCGCTACGGCGAATTGTGAATTCCGCGCCATCTTGAACAACCCCAATGGTTAGTGTTGCTCCTTTTGCGATGAGCGTTTGAGATATGAGTTCTTTTAGTCGGCCTGCCCCAGAATAAGAATCTTTCGGTAGATCGTAGCAACTGCGGCCCAGTCCGAAAGCTACATATTCGAGCAATGTGCTTTTTCCACTACCTCTCCCGCCGATGAATGAGTTCAGTTCCGAGCTGAGGTCTGTCCGCCGATCAATAAATATTTCCGACCCGCTGACCTCAATGAAGTTCACACTCAGCGTAGGTGTTAGGGGTGGTTTGATCGAAATGCGAGATCGATGCCCCAAAAACGCTTGCCTGATCGCCTCAGCGGTAGGTGCAGCAAGCTTAATCCAACAGCTATTTGTACCCACCTTGGAAAAGTCCGCTGACCGGCCATCTGATGTGGGCAAAGGATAAACGAAACGTTTTCCCCAGATGTCTTCTTCACCTGATAAGCGCCTCTTATTCTTTCCGTTCATCGTTTCAATATTCTGCCCTGTATCGAGGTAGCCCCCCACATAAGACATAGACTTGAAGTCCGCGTGGGATCCTTCAGTTAAGACAGTGTGCTGGCCTCCCTGAGAGACATTTGGCAGGACAATATATCGTCCCTGAAGTTCCGGGACTACATCAAGTCGTTTAGAGATTTCAGGATACGGGAAATCAAGTTGCGTGACCTTAGGCCCTTGCTTTCCATTGACATTCAAGGAAGGTATTGTAATCCCTAATTTAGATTGGGCTTCAATGCGCCACTCATCCGAAAGATCAGCGTCAAAAATGATCAAACATTGCACACCATTGCGGCAGGTCAGCTCCATTCCAGGAAAAAGCCATAGGTCAAAGTTGGCTTCCTCAGAAATCCGTTGAGATATAGCCAGCTGCACGTACGGTATCATTACCATTTCATGATGGTCAGTGATCGCTACGGCTCGCAGGTCTCTCTTTAGACAAATCCTAATGAAATCATTCGCCCATGCTAGCCGAGCAGCATCTACATCGGCTTGTGTTGCTGGGCCATTGTCAGTTTCATCGCCCAAACCAATGGGCCTTTTTCCATTCCAGTTGGGATCTCTTGGAGTATGGAGCTGAAAATCACATTTTCGCCATGATGCAAAATTCATTGAAGGTTTCTCAACTTTTGAAATTGGTGTTGTCATTAATTAGGGGAATTTCGAGCGCTCAGGCAGTTAAGCCCGCTATTGAGAAGTCGCACCTCTAATCATCCCATCGCGCAAACGGCAGATTGGGGTCGTTCGTCTACTTCTTAAACGGGACGACGTTTGAACCACCGTTCGAAAATGCGACTGCGCCTTCGTTGCGAATGGTACTAATTGCCTCTTCGAAGGCGGCTCGGTCGTCTTCAAAGAGATCGTCCCACACAATGGATGTCCCGTCTTCTGTCACAACTTCCAGCGACCAACCGTCCCCGCCTTCGAGCTTGTAGATGTCCACCTTGAATGGCATCCCATCCTCAACAATGCGCTGCGAAGCGCTGGAAATGACAAGATTGGGTTCTCGTTCCATCTGAATACCTCTTTGGCTTGCCGCAGATGATAGAAGCACTGATCACGGAAGCCAATGTCCGCAAAGCCGGATGCGATCACAGCATATTGTACAATCGACAAAAGGCCGCTGTGGGCCGCGTCCGGCCGGAGATCGTGCCCGATCACCCCGACTTTGCAAAGGGCGCTTTTGCAGCGAAGCAGCCGTGGAACTTTGTCGAGGCCGCACACGCAGCGGACGGCCGCAAGAGTCCGGCGTAACGGTTGCTAGTGCCTAGGATGAACGGCCCGCAGCGCTCAGATGGGGTGAGCGCTGCGGGCCGTTCCTTCCCGCTCTGGTGCGATTGGGATGTGGAGGCTATAGCTGAATAATCCGAGCGGTCCAAGTAAGAGCAGAGGCGATGAGCGTCAGCAAGATAAAGGTTGAGCGGCTGCCTGATGGCCAGGTTAGCGTTCGAAAAGGCTCATGGTTCGATGTCTTCCCCGAAGATAGGCGGGAACCCTGGGCGGCATGGTATGAACAGATGCACGCCGAGTATGGCTATACCGGCTACCTCGATATGACCAAAGCGTTGCGGGGGCTGGCGCCTCTCCCGGGGTAGTCTGGAAAGGGAGAGATGGGGTTAGCTCGGCTCTTTACTGGCAGCGCCCCACCAGTTCTGCGCATAGAAAGGGCGGCAGCGCCCGCGCATGTTGTCGGGCGAAACTCGATCTTCAGGGCAATCGGCGGCGATGATCGAAAGAGCTTGAGGCAGTTCTGTGTGTTCACCGACCAGGTCAATGAATCTGCTCTTTCGGTACTTCCCGTAACGTCCACAGTGGTCGCAGGCTATCTCGACTACTGGCAACGGGTAATCTCTTGCCTTCATTTGTGTATGTATCCCGCTGCGCAAGTAGAGGTGGGCTCAACATAGGCCCAAAGTGGCGCCGTTGACCCTGTTTTACGGTTTCATGTTTCGTTCTGGCAATGTCCTGTAAATTTTTCTCGTTAAGCGCTCTGAAAACAATGAAACTTCATTAGTTTTAGGTTCTGGCGCCGTAAGGCGTGGGGGTTCAAGTCCCTTCACCCGCACCATCTTTTTCTGCACGCCGCTGTTTTTTAAGGGGTGCGATTGGTTGGCCGCTCTCAGCCCGCCAGTTAGCCCGCCAGCTCTTCAACAAACTTCTCGATCTCGGTGCGGCGCCAGACGGTCACGCCCTCCCATTTGATCGGCTTCGGAAGCTTGCCGGAATTGGCTCGGTTCCACACGGTTGTGCGCCCGATTCCCAGAAGATGCGCCACCTGGGTGTCGCGCAGCAGCAGCGGCAATGTGTTGTCCGTCACTTACCTTCCTCCTTCTCCAGCTTGGCGAGGGCGACCTTTGCCTCGTCGCGCGCGAACTTGCTTAGGTGGTTCGGGCCGTATGGCCGGCTCACGTTCAGCGTTTTCCGGCGGCGGCACGGGGGGCTATAGTCGGGCTCTGTCCAGTCCAGTCCAACCAGCCGCAGAAGGCTTTGCACGAACCCGGTCGTTTGCCGAAGCGGCATCCCGAACAGCACTTTCAGCGTCAGGCAAGTCTGGACCGCAGAGCCGCTGAAACGCTGCTGGCGACCTCGCGTGCCGCTCGGTGGTGGCTCCCAGATCATCTCTGGGTCAAACCAAATCGACAGCGATCCGCGCTGCTTCAATGCTGCGTTATACGAAGGCCAGTTCCTGGCATTGTACTTCGTCGGGGCCCAACTGCTCATGCTCCCCTGCTATCGCTCTGGATTCACGACATGAATCCCTCGCGGGTTTTGTGCAACAAAGCCCCTACAGGGGGCCAAAGTTCCGTGCCGATTGACAGGCTGGATTTAAGTACGAGAAAAAATTTGGTGAAATTTCCAATTCGTGGCTCGGAAACGGTACAGGCAGCTCTCGTGATTTACTTTCCGGCGCATATGAAGTATTGAATGCGTAAGAAGTGCATATGGATTGCAGGGTGGTGCTGCTGGTGCCAATACCTGCCCGCTGATTGCGCTTAGGGGCAAAGATTACACATCTCACTGCAAGTACATTTTCAGCCGCAGCGGACCCCGATAGCACTTCACCCACGAGGCCATGTCGAGCCAGTCACGGCGACTGGAAACGTGATGAGGGGTGCACGCGTTGACTTCTGTATGGCTGGAACAATGGACCGATCTGCTCGGCGGCAAGTGTCATGGGCTGATGGTGTTGGACGGGACGGGCAACCTTGCTTTTCTCGACATTGTTTTAAACGGCAGCCCGGCCTGCCAGCTGGTTGTGCATTGGCAAAACATCCGGGTTAGTGACCCGTTGCAGAACGCAAAGCTGTCGCGCCTGATCCGGGCCGGAATCGACTACGACGAAAATTCCGGGCAGCCGCTACCTCCGCCCGTCAAGATCAAGATTTCAAATGATAAATCCTTCTACATTGATCTCATTCCTTTGCCTGTGGCTTTCCGTGAGAAACTGGATGGCGCGAAGTCGCTGCTGAGTATCCGGCAGGTTGAAGACCAGTCGGACACAAATGCGGACTTGCTAAAGCTGGAGTTCCATCTGACACCCGCCGAAGCCGCGGTGGCCATTCAGCTTTCCAAAGGGATCAGCCTCAAGCAGGCGGCCAGGACGCTGGGAGTTTCGATCTGGACCGCCCGCAGCCATTTGCGTTCGATTTTTCAGAAAACCAACACTCACCGGCAGGGGGAATTAGTGTCGCTGTTGGCGCATTTCGAGAGTTAGGCTCCAGCCTTTACGGCCACTGCAGCTTCTGCTCCTGCAGCGCAGCAAGCCCGTCAGATTTGCTGACTGATTCCTGACACGATGCATATCAACGGGCGCTATACGGGAAGCGATGACTATCAGATCTCGGTATGCGGGAGGCTGCCGCGCATACGAGGTAGGTTTCGTCGGCTATTTGTCCCGTAAGTGAGCGATGCGGTGCTTCTGTGATTTTGCTTGAGTGGAGCTGTTCGTTAATTAGTGGAGGCTGTTATGTTGAAACTTCTTGTTGTTACCGCGCTTGCAATCAGCTTTAGCGCACCTGCAGTTTTGGCTGGCGGAGGCAAGCCAAGTGACCGTGAACTGGCTGAACGCCGCTGCGGCAACAATGGCGAAGGCAACGATGCGGAAGTTCTGAAATACAGTTACAGGAAGGGAACTTGGATCTGCATCAAAAATGTGGACTTCGCTGGGCCATACTTTGAACCGGATGAAGATCACCCCAGAGACGTAGATCCCAACTGATGCACCCCCTTCTGGCTATAGGGCCGGATAGAGTTGCAGAGCGTGGCGCCCCTCCTCGTTGGGGCGCCATTTTTGTTCACTCCATCCGCAGAGCCGTCACCGGATCCAGATGCGAGGCGCGCCGGGCCGGAAAGAAGCCGAAGATGACCCCCACAACCGACGCCAGCCCCACCGCGCCGATCAGCGACAGCGGGCTGAGGTGAACCGGCCAGCCGGCAATCCTGCTGGCGGCATAGGCGAGGCCAGCCCCGGTCGACAGTCCGATCAGTCCGCCCAGGAAACACAGCAGCACCGCCTCCATCAGGAATTGGAATTGCACGTCCCGGGTGCGGGCGCCGACCGCAACACGCAGGCCGATTTCCCGGGTCCGCTCTGTCACTGACACAAGCATGATGTTCATGATGCTGATCCCGCCTACTATCAGCGATACGCCGGCGATTCCTGCCAGCAGCCAGCCGATGGTGCGCGACGCCGCGTGCTGGGCCGCCATCAGCGCAGCCGGGTCGACCACGCGGAAGTCGTTGTCCCGGCTTTCGCGGATACGGTGCCGCTGCCGCAGCAGCCGGATGATTTCCTGTTCTGCTCTGAATACTGTTTGGGGCGACGAAGCTTTGGCGAGGATATAGTCGACTGACCCCCGGTGGACCTGGTTGGCGCTGCCGAACAGCCGTTTCTGCGCCGAGGCAATCGGGATGAAGACGATGTCATCCTGTTCGCGCCCGCTGCCGGAGGCCCCCTTTTCCGCCAGAATGCCGATCACCTCGAACGGCACCGACTGGATACGGATGGTTTGACCGACCGGGTCGCTTTCGCCGAACAGCTTGTCTGCGGTGGCCTGGCCGAGCAATGCAACCTTGCCGCTGCTGAGCTGCTCCTGGCCGGAGAACATCCGCCCCCGGCTCAGTGGCCATTCGCGGATGGTGAAATAGCTGGAGGTGGTGCCGTTAACCGTGACCCAGGTGTTTTTGTTCCTATTGATCACCTGTAAGTCCTCCCGAACCGAGGGCGCGGCGGCAACCACTTGTGCTATATTTGCGCCAATCGCTGCAGCATCGGATTCCCGCAGGATTGCAGACTGGTAAAGATTTGTATTGTCATCGCCGCCGCGGTTCAGCTCAGGGACAATCATTAGCACGTTTGCGCCCAGCGTCTTGATCTGGCGGCTGATCTCGCGTTGCGCGCCTTCGGCGAATGCCACCATCGCCACAACCGATGTGACCCCCACGATGATTCCCAGCATGGTCAGGAAACTGCGCAGCAGATTGGCCCGCAGCGCCCGCAGCGCAATCCGAAGGCTTTCGAGCAAGGTCATTCTGGTCGCCGCGGCTGCAGGCCTGTGCCACGCAGCTCGGGGTGGCGCACAAAGCTGGCCGCCTTAGCAGTATCCGCCTGGTAATGCGGTGTGAGCACCAATTCATCCTCGATGATGCAGCCGTCTTTCATGCGCAGGATACGGTCCGCGCGGCAGGCGACATCCTCGTCGTGGGTGATAACAACAATGGTACGGCCAGCCTTGTTGATCTCTTGGAACAGGTCCAGGATTTGTGCGCCTTTTTCACTGTCCAGAGCCCCGGTCGGCTCATCCGCAAGGATAAGCTGCGGGCTGTTGGCCAAGGCCCGGGCAATGGCGATCCGCTGCTGTTCGCCGCCTGACAGCTGATTAGGGAAATGCGCCTGCCTCTCCTCCAGTCCGACCTTCCGCAGCAATTCAACCGCCCTTGTGCGTCGCGTGGCAGCCCGAACACCGGCATAGGTCATTGGCAGTTCGATATTTTCTTGCGCGGTTAGCCGGGGGAGAAGGTTGTAGGACTGGAACACGAAGCCAAGTATCTGGTTCCGAAGTCCGGCCCTGATATCCGCGGACATGTGGCCGGTGTCCTGCCCGCCTATCCGGAACTTCCCGCTGGTTTGCCGCTCCAAGAGGCCGAGGATGGACATTAGCGTCGATTTTCCCGAACCGCTTGGGCCGGTGATGGCTAAAAATTCGCCTTCGCGGACGGAGAAGGAGCAGTCTTTCACGGCCTCGATCCGGGAGCCGCCGTTCCGGTAGCTTCTGCAGATGTTCTCAGCTTCGATCAGCATGGTCTCAGCGCCAGTTCCGGAGAAATTGTGCGAAGCTGTTCCCAGGTGCGGTAGCGATTTCGCCGCTTATGATCAGATCACCTTCGTTTAGATGGTTGGATAGAATCGCGGTATGGCTGGCGTCCTGGCCACCGATTCCGGCTTCAACGGCTTCCGGCTTGCCGGAGCCGTCCAGGCGCCAAAGAACCGGTTGTCCGCCGGCGCTGTCCGCCAGTTCCTTCAGCGATGGGCGGTAGGACAGGACACTGGTTGGCACCTTAAGCACCGGCTCGGTTTCACGGATGGCAATATCGACTAGCGCTGTCATTCCCGGAAACAGCAGATCGTCCGGGTTTTCGGTGTCCAGAACAACTGTGTAGGTGACGATGTTCTGAAGGACCTTTGCCGACTTCCGGATTTCGCTCACGGTGCCTGAGAACCGTTTGGCGGGATAGGCATCAACGGAGAATTCTGCCTTCTGGCCAGTCCGGATGCGCCCTATATCGGTTTCGTCCACGCTGACATGCACTACCATCCGGCTCAGTTCTTCGGCAATCGTGAACAGCTTGGGCGCTTCCAGGGCCGCTGCAACTGTTTGCCCTTCATCAATAGTACGGTCGATAACTACGCCATCTATCGGGGAGCGGATTGCCGTGCGTTCCAGTTCAACCAGCGCAAGCCGCAGAGCAGCTCTGCGCTGCGGCACGTTTGCCCGCGCGCCGCTAAGCTCCGCCTTAGCCCTGGCATGCTCTGCCTTGGCCGCTTCCACCCGCTGGCTGCTTGCGGCCAGCTGAGCTTCCGCTTCTCGCAGCTGCGCTTCAGCTCGTAAGACTTCCCCTTGATAATCCTCTACGTCGGCGGCAGCGACAGTGCCATTCTTCCGCAGGGATTCCTTGCGAGCCAGGCGGGAGCGTGCGACGGAAAGGTCGGCGGAGGCTTGATCAATCCGCGCCTGAAAGACCTCCTTCTCCAGCTTGGCGGCCTCGACCTCCACAGCCGCTCTTTCCATTGTTGCGCTTTGCACATTTACCGCCGCCAGAGCGATCTCCACTGCGGCTTTAGCCTCTTCCACCCGCGCCTGAAACCCTTCGCGGTCGATGATGGCCAGCGGTTCGCCCTTATATACACGACTGTTGAACCCGGCTTTGACCTCGGCAATCCTGCCTGAAACCTGCGAGCTGATATCGACTTTCACCAATGCATCCAGTGTGCCGGTTGCAGTTACAAACTCAACCAAGGGACCGTGCTCCACTGAGTGTGTTTGGTAGCTCGTTTTCGAACCAGATTCTGATCGCAGCGAAAAGAAGGCGGCCACGGCTAGAACGGTCAAAGTTATCGCGAACACCTTCAACATCACGGTTAACAATGCCATTTTGAAGCAGATTTTTCAATGAAATCCCATTGATCCCCGATGCGGGAATTGCCGAACTTATTTTCGGAAAGTTGCAAAGTTGCGGGACCCTTGTCAGTCAGGCGGCTATTTCGGCCGCATTCGTCTCCAGAGGTAGAAAGCATCGGTCCTGGCGTGGCGATAAGAGATGGTGGAGAGTCGATAGCGGCGGGGATGGAAGATTGTGTTGATCTGATCGTGAGCGGCGCGGAGCCTCTGGTATTGCCCGGATGACTTGAAGCGTCCCATCAATTTCTCGCGTTTCCGGGTTGGCCTGTTCGACCCCTCAATCCGGTTGTTCAGGCCCTTTTTGCGCATGATGATCGGAACCCGATGCAAAGGTCCCGGATAGGCTTGATATTGCTGCGCAGCTTGTCAGTGATCATGACACGCGGCTCGCCGAAACGGGCGATCAGCCTTGCCAGAAAGCGCCGTGCGGCCCTGGCATTCCGCTGTGGCTATACGAGGATGTCAAGCAGATCCCTGTTCGCGTCGACAGCCCGCCAGAGTCAGTATTTTCGGCCGCATATCGGGATGACCACCTCATCGAGTTGCCATTTGTCGGTCGTATCGGGCCTGTCTCGCCGGATGGAAACGGCAAAATGGTGGCCAAAGCGGTTCACCCATTGCCGGATTGTTTCCCGACTGACCAGCACGCCACTTTTGGCGAGAAGATCCTCGACATCCGCAGTGCTGAGCGCAAAACGATGATAGACCCAGACGGCATAGGCGATAGTCTCGCGCGGGAAACGAAAACCCTTCAGACGCGGCCTTTTGGGCGGTATCTTCATCCGTGAGGCGTAACCAGTTCAGAACGCGCAAACAAGTTGGCAATCACATTTGAACGGTTGAGCTACTCAAAAATAGACAGGACCGAAAAAGAGCGCGCAGTGCATACCCCCGATTGTGCTACCACAGATGGAGGGCGCTTGTGGATCAGATCGGCTTTGTTGCACAAATCCCGCGAGGGATTCATCTCGTGAATCCAGAGTGATAGCAGGGGGGCATGAGCAGTGGAGCCCCTTCGAAGTACAAGACAAGGAACTGGCCTTCGTATATGATACGGAGGAGTTCGATCGACTTCCAAGTCAGCTGGAAGGCCTGCAGGGGAGAAATTGAGGCGGGCTCGCACCTACTTTGATGTGCCATACGTGCGCGCGAGGATCGGTTGTACCCCTGACCGTGGTTAGCGCGAATGGGGCGATAGTGGAGCTGTCCCGCTGGCGGGGCGAAAACGCAGGCTGTATCATGCTGCCGCATGGGGTCACCCGCCAGAGGAGTCTGGGTTCCTGACCGGAGGAAGTTCCGAAATACTGAGAAATATTATGCGGGAGCTCTAAGGGGAGAGCGCCGCAGACCTAACCCAGCGGCGCGGGGTTGTGGCCGAACGGACTGAAGCTGGTGCAAACCGGGATGAGACCGCAGGCGCTAAAGGATGAGGTGGCTAAACTCGTTGAGCGGCTGGAGGCTGCGGCGGCCATGGTTTTCTTTATCCAGGTGGAGGTTTTTTGCCCGGGGAGGAGGCTTCCGCTCTTATTGCTCCGAACTCCGGTAAAACGGATATGTCCCAGGAAAATGACCTAAAAAAGGAATTTGACCACAGGGGTTATTGTTGAGGTTGTGAAGTTTGGTGAAAGAGGCATAGGACGACCAGCCCCAGCGGGTGCTGAGGCTGGTTCCTAGCCTCAGCCGATGTTATTGCGTCGGTCGCTCGTTCGGCTCAGAGGCCCGCCGGTCACATAGGGGAAATGCCTTGCGGTCGATCGCTACTTGCAAGAGCCTTCCCTGGCTCCAGGCAACCCCGCTTCGATCTTTCGGACTGCGGTTCGGATTTGGCTGCGCCCACTGGTATCCGGTCATCATCATGCCGCCAGCGTCTGGTTACCACCCGGCACAACGGAGCTAAGATCGCGGGAAAGACGGCGCGCGTCAAGCACGCTTGTCATGCCAAGAAAGAATAGCCGAGGCTCTTGCGGAACAGATTCGGCTATGAGATTTTGAAGCTCTGGTAACCACCCGCCTCGCAAGAGGTATAAGCCCCGCACAGCTTGCCCGCTGTGCGGGGCTTTCCTTTTTGCAGTTGCAGTGCACCCATCCGCGGGATGTGATCTTCAACTGAACGCTAGGCCGTTCTCAAGTCGCTCTGCCTTCACGCCTCTTCCTCCTTAGCCTCCGCCAGCGGGTTCAAGCCAGCATCCCAACCCAGCCGCGCCTCTGTCTGCCCGGCTTGCCCGCAGCGTGAGCAACGGAACCGCATAGGCTCCATCCGTATCCAGCGCTCTATCGCCTGTTCCTCTGTCACGGTTCCATAGTGGCCGCAGGCGCATGTGATCTGGATGGAGAGCAAGGGGCTACTTCAGGCCGCGCAGAGGGACGACGTTGGCCTGCGCTCCTGTCACATGCTGCCCCCATGCCTCCATGACGGGGCGGCGCCGGTCCAGAAGGTCAGACCGGGCATAGGCCCTTTCGACCTTTCCGCCGATGGTATGGGCGAGAATCGTTTCCGACACTTCCCAAGGGCAGGCATCAGTGTCCTGCACCCATGTGCGGAAGCTGGTGCGGAACCCGTGCGGCCGGCCTTCCTCCCCCATATCGCTCATGTGCTTCGACAGGCTGGCGTCGGTCACGGGCTTTCCGCGCGGGCCTGCGAACAGAAATTCCCCGCCAAGCGCTCGGCGGCGCTCCACCAGATCCAGAGCGGCGGCAGACAGCGGCACCCTGAAATCCTGAACCTTGCCGACCTGTCCTTTCATGCGCTCCGCGGGAACGGTCCAAACATCCCCCTCGATCTCATCGAAACGCGCACCGCGGCAGCCGGAGGCGCGCACGACGGTCAGGGCCATGAATTGCAGGCAGGAGGCCACGGAGCCGCGGTCGGCCAGACGCTCGAAAAGGCCCGGCAGCTCCTGCCAGGGTGTTGCGCTGATCGGCTCGGCTTCATGGATGACCTGGCCGAGCATGTGCTGCGCGGCGTCGATGGTGAACGGGTCGCACTCGAAACCCATCAGCTTGCCTTGCCGGAAGATGATCCGCAGGCGCTGGATAGCCTTCTCTGCCGTGGGGTGCTTGGTGCGCCATATCGGCGCCAGCGCGGCCTTTACATCGGCCTGATGGATGGTGCTGACCGGCTTGCGCCCGATCTTCGGGAAGACGTGCCGCTCAAGAGGGGAAAGCCAGCGGGCGCTTTTGCCTTCCCGGCGCAGGCCTGCCTTCCTAGCTTCCAGAACATCGAGGGCCAGCTGCTCAAGCGGCGGATCGTGGCGCTCCATCTCGGCCTTGGCGGCGGCCTTGGCGGCGGCGCGCTCGGTGATCGGATCCCGGCCTTGGGAGATTGTCAGAGCCCACCGGTCGCGCTCTTTGCGGGCACCTGCCAGGCTGACGGCGGGATAGGAGCCCAGTCCCATCTGGCGGCGCTTACCGGCGAAGGAGTAGCGCCAGATCCACTTGCCGCCGTCGCCGCTCTTGTGGAGCTCCAGGCCGCCGCCGTCGCCGTGCCGGCCGTCGCCTGCCTTCTTGATCCCCACCGCTGTAAGATTGCCCATTTTCAGCCCGCCAGTTAGCCCGCCACATTTCGCCCGGATTGCACTGAACGGGATGGGACAGTGCGGAGCGGCGTTGTTTCACTGGGGGCTATAGTATGTTGGCGATGCTGAACGCATCAATACAGGCATGGACGGTTTTGGACGGGTATTAAAGGTGCTTCACCCGCACCATCTTTCAAACCCAGACCTGTGCCGCCGAAGCGCCGTTGCGGCGGCTGCGGGCCGGTCCGGCCCTTCGGGCAACAATTTCCCCGGCTCCGGCCGCTTTATGCTATACTGGGCCCCGGCTGGCCCGCGGCGGCCTGCGGCCGGCCCAAGCGTTTATCAGTAAATTGTTAACTATGGGGGATGGCCATGAAACGTCTTCTGAATATCTCCACTGCTGCAGTCGGGCTGTGCGCCTTTGCCCTGCCGGCCTCAGCCGAACTCCGGTATGACAACAATTCCGGCGGCTACGTCGAAATCTACGGCCAGTTCAATCCGGCCATCATTTCGGTCGACGACGGCCAGCAGACCGAAACCAACCTGCTCGATTACGACCTGTCCCGGTCCCGCGTCGGTCTGCGGCTGATGCAGCCGATCGGGGCCAATACCTTCGGGTTCCGGTTCGAAGCCGGGCTGGGCTTCCCGAATTCCACCGAAGTGAACCAGTTCGGCTCCAGCTACAGCGGCTGGACACGCGCCGACCTGCGCCATGTGGACTTCTGGCTGGAAGGCGGCTGGGGCAGGCTGTCGGCCGGGCAGGGCAGCATGGTGGCGGACGGCGCCGCTGAAACCGACCTGTCCTATGTCGGCACCGCGCTCTACTCCTATACCGCGGACGCCAACGCGGGCTTTCTGTTCCGGGACACGGCCGGAGCGCTGAGCGGCCCGGCCGTCGCTTCCGCCTTCGACAACCTCGACGGCTCCCGCCGCGGCCGGATCCGCTATGACACCCCGGATTTCAACGGTTTCTCCGCCGGGGTGGCCTGGGGCAAGAACGTTCTGTCGTCGTCGGATGACGCGGATTACTATGACATCGGCCTGTTCTACGGGCAGGAATTCGGCACCGCCAATTTCGCTGCCTCGCTTGCCTACCAGGTGCGCGACGACGCCGGGGCGGAGCGGTCGGACGTGATCGGTTCGGCCTCGGTGCTGCTCGACAACGGGCTGAGCTTCACCCTGGCGGGCGGCAGCCGTGACAATGATGCGGCGGGCGCCAGCGATCCCAGCTATTACTATGCCAAGATCGGCTATGAGAACGAGTGGCTGCCGTGGGGCAAAACCGGCTTCGGAGTGCACTATTATGACGGCGAGGACTTCAACGTTGCAGGCTCCAGCACCAAGGGCTGGGGAATCGGCGCCGTGCAGAAGGTCGAGAGCATAAACACCGATATCTATCTGACTTACCAGGAGTATGAATACCGCGATGCTGCCGCGGCCTACCAGGACCTGACGACATGGGTCCTGGGCGCCCGCTGGCGGTTCTGACCAACGGCCAGGTTTCCTGAAAGAACAGAACGCTCCGGTCAGCCGGAGCGTTTCTTTTTGGAAGTTGAATTCCGGTCCCGTTCGCCCGGCGGATTCACGGTTCAGGGTTGCGCGTGAGGCATAGCTGCTTTGCGTGAGGCGGGCCGTAAACGTGATCGTCTTCACATCTGCCGTCCCGCGGCGGCGCTACGGTGCAGGAGATTTTTTGCCACGGGCAAATTTTCAAAAATGTCGCAGCGGTCAACTGACCCGGACTTCATGCCAGCGCCCGGAGGCACCCTCGGCTCCTGCGCTGGCTTGTGCCGGACGGCGGCCGTAAGCGACGGAACAGGAGACAGAACATGAAAACCAAATTTGCAGCCCGCGCCGGCGCAGCCACTCTTGCAGCCGCAGTTGCTGCCCCGGCATTTGCAGGCCCGACCTACACAAACGATACCGGCGGCAGCTTCCGCTGGTACGGCCAGTTCAACCCCGCCTACCAGTCCTTTGACGACGGCGAGCAGGACTTCAACCGCCTGACCGACAACGCGGCGTCCAACTCGCGCATCGGCTTTGAGTTGTCGCAGGAGTACGGCGAAAACACCCTGCGGTTCCGCTTTGAAACCGCCTTCGGCTTCCGCTCCTCGGACGGGGTGAGCCAGCTGTCCACAGGCGACAACCTGAGCTGGGACCGCACCAATATTCGTCACGTTGACTTCCAGTTCGACACCGCGCGCTACGGCCGCTTCTCCGCAGGTCAGGGCTCGATGGCAACCGACGGCATCACCGGAGCGGACTTCTCGGGCACCGGTCTCGGCGCCTCCAACGCGGTGGCCGACTCCGCCGGCGGCTATGCTTTCCGCACCGGTGCAGGCGCGCTCAGCAGCGTCGACATCGGCGATGCCTTCAGCGACCTGGACGGCAGCCGCCTGGGCCGCATCCGCTACGATTCGCCGGAACTGGCGGGCTTCACCCTGTCGACCTCCTGGGGCACCGATATCCTGAAGGACGCCAACGACCGCGAAAGCTATGACGTGGCCGTCCGCTGGGCCAATGACGACGCCGCAGGCTTCGCCATCGACACCGGCATCGGCGCCTCCTGGACCGAGGAAACCGGCCAGGCCGACTATCGCGACATTTCCGGCTCCTTCGCAGTGCTGCACAAGGCCACCGGCCTGTCGCTGAACCTGGCCGCGGGCGAGCGCGACATCGCGGGCAGCTACGCCTATGCCAAGCTGGGCTACACGGCGGACCTGATCTCGGCCGGCTCCACCTCCTTCTCGGTGGACTACTATGACGGCTCCGACATGGTCAGCACCGGCGACAGCGCCGAATCCTGGGGTGTTGCCGCGGTCCAGAAGATCGATGCGCTGAACGTCGAGACCTATCTGGCCTACCGCGACTATTCCTACGCGGATACCAGCGCCACCACCTACCAGGACGCCAACGTGATCCTGGCCGGTGCCCGCTGGAAGTTCTGAACCGCAATTCCCTCGGTTTTCGGAACGGAGACACGCCCCTTTGCGGGCGTGTTTTTCGTTTGCGGGCCGGGAAATCCGCGGGATTACCCTGCAAACCGGCAATGCCCCTTGCGCCGGAGCGCCGGGGGAAATAGAAGACCGCAAATTGTCTGGGGGCGCCTGCGCGCACGCGCCCCGAATCTCTATGGGGAATAGGATGCAGGTCACCGAGACGCTGAACGAAGGTCTGAAACGCGGTTACGCCATCACCGTCACCGCCGCCGAGCTGGACGAGAAGGTCAACGAAAAGCTGGTCGAAGCCCAGCCGGAAATCGAAATGAAAGGCTTCCGCAAGGGCAAGGTGCCGATGGCGCTGCTGAAGAAGCAGTTCGGCCAGCGCCTGATGGGCGAAGCCATGCAGGAAGCCGTCGACGGCGCCATGAACAAGCATTTCGAGGACAGCGGCGACCGTCCGGCGCTGCAGCCCGAAGTCAAGATGACCAACGATGACTGGAAAGAAGGCGACGACGTCAACGTCGAGATGTCCTACGAGGCACTGCCGGAAATCCCCGAGGTCGATTTCTCCGGCGTCGAGCTGGAAAAGCTGGTGGTGAAGGCTGAAGAAGAAGCCGTCACCGAAGCGCTGAACAACCTGGCTGAAACCGCCAAGGAATTCGAAGCCCGCGAAGAGGGCGCTGCAGCCGAAGACGGCGACCAGGTCGTGATCGACTTCGTCGGCAAGATCGACGGCGAAGCCTTTGACGGCGGCGCAGGCGACGACTACCCGCTGGTGCTGGGCTCCAACTCCTTCATCCCCGGCTTTGAAGAGCAGCTGGTCGGCACCAAGGCCGGCGAGGAAAAAGACGTGACCGTGTCCTTCCCCGAGGAATACGGCGCGGAGCATCTGGCCGGCAAGGAAGCCGTTTTCACCTGCAAGGTGAAAGAGGTGAAGGCCCCGAAAGCGGCCGAGATCGATGACGAGCTGGCCAAGAAATTCGGCGCCGACGACCTGGACGCGCTGAAGGCTCAGATCACCGAGCGCCTGGAAGCCGAATATGCCGGTGCCGCCCGCGCGGTGATGAAGCGCGCGCTGCTGGACAAGCTGGACAGCCTGGTTTCCTTCGACCTGCCGCCGTCGCTGGTCGACGCCGAAGCCAAGCAGATCGCGCACCAACTGTGGCACGAGGAAAACCCCGAGGTGCAGGGCCACGACCACGGTGAGATCGAAACCACCGAGGAGCACACCAAGCTGGCCGAGCGCCGCGTGCGCCTGGGACTGCTGCTGGCCGAGCTGGGCCAGAAAGCCGAGGTCGAAGTGACCGACGCCGAAATGACCCAGGCAATCATGGCGCAAGCCCGCCAGTACCCGGGCCAGGAGCGCCAGTTCTTCGAGTTCATCCAGCAGAACGCCCAGATGCAGCAGCAGCTGCGCGCGCCGATCTTCGAGGACAAGGTTGTCGACCACATCGTCGGCCAGGCCAAAGTCACCGAGAAAGAGATCTCCAAGGACGAGCTGCAGAAAGCCGTTGAGGAGCTGGACGAGGAGTAATCCTCTGCCCTCATGAATGACGGAAAGGCCGCCCGGACGGGCGGCCTTTTTTGCATGGGTGTGCAGGATTTAAGGGCAGCCTTGTCACCGAGTTTGGGGCCGGCCCGGCAGGCCTCCCGCCCGCTCTTGGCGCCGTCCTGCGGACCGCGCCGCGGCCCGTTGGGCCGGGCAGCGCCCCGCAGGGGCGCTGCACCTGTCAGGCGCCGGGGCGCAGGCCGGTTTCCACCAGCATGCCGCGGCGTTTGGCCTCGTAGTAGTAGCCGCGGGAATAATGCTTCACCGCCATGTCCTGGCTGCCATCGGCCAGAAGCCAGGCGCCGCGCAGGTATTTCACGGCAAATTGCAGATTGGTATCGGCATCCAGCAGTTCCTTGGGCTCGCCATCGAACCCCATCGACCGCGCCGTCGCGGGAAGGATCTGCAGCAGCCCGTAGTAGGGGCGGTTCACCGCCTTGGGCCTGTGGGTGCTTTCGCGGATCGCCAGCCGGTGGACCAGGCTGCGCGGTACCTCGTAGTGGTCTGCCCAGTAGTTGATCTTCTGGCGCAGTTCCGGTGTCTCGTTCGGGTGGAGCGGCGGGGCGGCTCTGGACACCTGCGGGGGGGACGCGGTGCTGGCGCAGGCGGACAGCACAGCGGCAGCGAAAAATAAGATCAAAGTCATGCGGCGGGGCATGCGGCCTCCGAAAGCGGTTTCTAACGCCGGGCAGATTAGCCGCCTCGCCTCAGTCTGCAATGCCGTCAGTGCGCCGCGCCCCGCAGGGCGGCGGGGAACCGCCATTCAGGCTGGGGAAAACCGCCTGTGCGCCGGGCCCCGGGAGGTCCGTCAAACTTTAATCATTAGGCAATTGTTAAATATGGCCCCCCACTACATATTGGGGTTGCGCATTGAGGCAGAAACAACCCTCAGGGCAGTTTGCCCCTCACGCCTGTGGGGCAACTGGCCGGATCGGGCAGAAGGGACCGCGGCTGTTTCCCAAAATTTCGCGGTCCCTACAACCCCGGTTGAAGCCCGGCGCAGCCGCCATTCAACGGCCAAAAAACGGGCGCAGACCGGACGCCCGGACGCGTGCCCTCAGGCCGGTTTCCGCGCGTCAGGCCGGCTTGCGCGCGGCCTGCGGCTGCGGTTTGAACAGGCTTTCGCCCGGCGCGATCAGCCCCGCCGGCACCAGCTCTGAAATGGCCTCGGTGCGGAAAGCCGGCCGGTCGGCCCGCTGGCCGCGCAGCAGCCGGAACAGCAGCCGCCGCCGCAATGCCAGTTCCTCGCTATCAAATGCGTCCTGCATGGCGCATCCCCCGTTTTACTCCACTCCGCCAGTATTCTGGCCAATTCCGGCAAACAGATGGTTATTCCGGGGCAGGGGATCTCCGCGCAATTTGCCTCAGCTTTTCAAACTGGGCCCCGGCAACGAAAAAGGCCGCCCCGGAGGGCGGCCTTTTCCATGTTTCACTGTCCCGGACGGGATCAGTTGGTTTCTTCGCCAGCGGCTTCGGCGGCCGGTGCCTCGTCGTCGTCGGACGCGGCAGAGCCGATGTCGTCGAACAGCTCGGAAATCTCGAACTCAGCAGCGGCTTCCTCTTCGGCGGCCAGCTCCTGGATCGATTTGCCCGATGCCTGCAGCTCGGCTTCCTCTTGGGAGCGGGCCACGTTCAGCTTGATTTCGACTTCCACTTCCGGGTGCAGCTTGACGGCGACCGCGTGCAGGCCCAGTTCCTTGATCGGTGCGATCAGGGCGACCTGTTTCTTGTCGACCGAGAAGCCGGCTTCGGTTGCAGCGTCAGCCGCGTCGCGCGGGGTGACCGAGCCGTACAGCGCGCCCGCGTCCGATGCGGAGCGAATCACGATGAACTGCTGGCCGTCCAGCTTTTCTGCCAGAGCCTCGGCCTCTTTCTTGGTCTCCAGGTTGCGCGCTTCCAGCTGCGCTTTCTGGGCCTCGAAGGCGGCGATGTTGGACTCGGAGGCGGTTTTTGCCTTGCCCTGCGGCAGCAGGAAGTTGCGGGCGAAACCGGGCTTCACGTCGACGACGTCGCCCATCTGGCCCAGCTTTGCAACGCGCTCAAGAAGGATAACTTGCATCTGCCTATCTCCTTACTTCACGGCGTAGGGCAGCAGGGCGAGGAAGCGGGCGCGCTTGATAGCACGGGCCAGCTCACGCTGCTTCTTTGCCGAAACGGCGGTGATGCGCGAAGGCACGATCTTGCCGCGCTCAGAGATGTAGCGCTGCAGCAGACGGGTGTCCTTGTAGTCGATCTTCGGCGCATTTTCACCCGAGAACGGGCAAACCTTGCGGCGGCGGAAAAACGGTTTGGCTGCCATGATTTAGCGTCCTTTTCTCAAGCGTTGATCAGCGGCGCTCGCGACGGCCGTCGCGTTCGTCGCGTTTCTGCATCTGGACCGAAGGGCCCTCGGCGTGCTCGTCGACCTTGATGGTCAGGACGCGCATCACGTCATCATGCAGACGCATCAGGCGCTCCATTTCCTGAACGGCAGACGACGGTGCGTCGGTCTTCAGGAAGGCATAGTGGCCCTTGCGGTTCTTGTTGATCTTGTAGGCCATGGTCTTGACGCCCCAGTACTCCTGGTCGACCAGCTTGCCGCCGTTGTCGGACAGAACAGCACCGAAATGTTCGATGAGGCCTTCAGCTTGCGAGTTGGACAGGTCCTGACGCGCAATCATGACATGCTCATAGAGTGGCATGCGAACTCCTGTTTGTGTCTAGGCGCATTTCATAGACGGGGCATGTAACGCTTCCGCTGCCCTGTCACGAGAGGCTGCGCGGATCGAAGATGTCGCGGAAGCTGGGCCTCCTATACAGGCTGCGGCCGAAAGAGCAAGGCAAAAGGGTATTTTGCGCTGGCTGCAACGGCACGCCGCGGCAAAACCGCAAGGCCGCCCAAATGCTGCCGCAAACGGGCACTTCACTGGTTAAAGAAGCCTTAACGCGGTCAGGCGCCGCGGCGCCAGACCAGCGGCCCCGGGCCGCAGCAGCAAGGCAGCAGAGACAGGACAGCAGCAGAAGGGCAGTCAAATGGCAGTGACAGACCACACCCCGCCGCAGGTTTCCAGGATGTCGGGCGCCCGGGCGCTCGGCGCCATCGCCGCCGCGTCGCCGCTCCGCTTGCGGTTCGAGGCGAACTGGAAGCTCCGGGTGGTGGTGCTGCGGCTCCTGGGGGCCGCGATGATCCTCAGCGCCACCGGCCTGTGGCTGGTGCAGGGCGCCGGCGCCGATGCGGAGATGAACCTGATCCGGTTCGGCATCTCGGTCGCCTTCCTTTTGACCGGCCTGGTGCTGATGACCGCGCATGAGCCCGAAGGCCAGCCCGAGGCCTGCTTTGATCCGGTGCGCCGCGAGCTGCGGGTGCTGAAGCGAGACGCCCAGGGCCGCCCGCGCACCGTCCTGCGCCGCAGCTACGACACGCTGGGCGGTGCCCGGCTGAGCGCGGCCACCGTGCAACTGTTCGAAGGCGACGGCAGCCTGCTGATCGAGCTGCCGCTGGGCTCCGCCGCCATCCGCAGCCAGCTGCGCGACCAGCTCAGCGGTGCGGTGCGGATCCTGACATAACACGCCATCACATTCGCGCGAGTCTCCGCCCGGCTGCCTGCAGCCGGGTTTTGTGTTCAGGCGCTCACAGATACTGTTGGTTTTTGCGGTCTTCCATTCGGGACCCGAACCGCCACATCCTTTGCCACATGAATTCTTCAGACGGAGCCTTTGAAATGAAAAAGACCCTGCTTGCCGCCGCCCTGGCTGCCGCCGCTGCAACCGGCGCTGCTGCCGCACCGGAGAAATACGTTCTGGATCCCGGCCACAGCCAGATCCTGTTCGACTACAACCACCTCGGCTATTCGACCACCTACGGGCTGTTCTCCGGCTTCGAAGGCGAAATCATGTTCGACCAGGAAAACCCGGCGAACTCCTCGGTCTCCGTGACCATGCCGCTCAGCATGATGTTCACCGGCTGGCAAGCCCGCTTCGACCACTTCATGACCAAGGATTTCTTCGACGCCACCGAGGATGAGACCGTCAGCTTCACCTCCACCGGCATCGAAGTGACCGGCGACAATACCGCCAAGATCACCGGCGACCTGACCCTGAACGGGGTGACCAAACCGGTGGTGCTGGACGCCAAGCTGAACCAGGCGGGCGAGCATCCGATGGCCAAGAAACCCTGGGCCGGCTTTGACGCCACCACCCAGATCCTGCGCACCGATTACAATCTGGGCCAATTCGCGCCTTTCGTCAGCGATGAAGTCAACATCAAGATTTCCATCGAAGCGATGAAAGCCGACAGCTGATCCTTCAGCGTCCCAAGCCGCCTTTCAGCCGCCGGCCCCTGACGGGCCGGCGGTTTTCCTTTGCGCCGCCGGCGCAGGCCTCCCCAAGCGGATCTGGGCCGGCAGGCCTCCCCAAACTGTGACCGGGGTGCACTGGCCTTTCCGGCGCTACCGGCGCAGACTGAAGGCGGCCCCTCCGGCCACTTCGGAAAGGAGGCTTCATGTTCCGCTTCGGCTTTTTGACCTCAGCCGCCGCGGCCCTGGCCCTTGCAGCAAACCTGGCCGCCGCGCCGCCTGCTGCCGCCCATGGTTCTGACGCAGATGCAGCCCGTGCCCTTGCAGGCATCGTCGCGCTCGGCATCATCCTCAAGAGCCTGGATAACGACCGGGACCGCCACCGCGGCCGCGTCTACTACCACCAGCCCAGACAGTATTATGGCAACCACGGCGCCCGCCGCCACCACCACGCGGGCCGCGACCGGCACCATTTCCGCCGCCACGGCGGCCACCGGCACCGGTCGCGCCATGGCGGGTACTACTATCACCGGCACTGAGCGGCCGCGGGCCCCGGCCGGGCACTGAAACGAAAAGCGCCGCGCGTCAGCGCGGCGCCAGGCCCAGGGCTGTCAGGATAAGCCGGCGGTGCCGGCGTATCCGCAGGCGCGGGAGGGCTCGCCTTCCGCTGCCTGGGATCACTCCGTCCGCACCGCTTCCAGCTCCACCGCGACATCCACGGCGAACCCCAAGGAGCTTTCGTCCGGAAGGCTCTTGCCGATGCCGAAATCCAGCCGGTTCAGTGTCAGGCCGCCGGTCATCCTCGCGGTATTCCCCTCCAGCTCCAGATCGAAGGGCAGGGTAACCGGCACTGTCTGGTCCTTGATGGTCAGCATGCCTACGGCCTCATAGCCCTCCGCCAGCTTCTCGATTTCCGCCTGGAACAGCGCGGTGGGGAAGTTCGCGCTGTCGAAGTAATCCGCGCCCATCGCCTGGCTGGCGACCGAACCCAGTTCCAGCGAGGGGATCGCGATGGTCACTTCGACCGCGCCTGCCGGGCCGGGCGCCTCGGGCTCTTCAAAAGTGATGACCGCGGCCCACTCGCCGAAGCTGCCGGACACCGCACTGCCCATCTGGGTGACGGTAAGGCCCAGCGTGCCCGACTGAACCGCCCAGCCGCCGGGCGCGGCGGCGGCGGAGGGCGCGGCGGCAACAACAGGGGCCGCCGTGCCGGTCCCGGCGGCCTGCTTGCCGCCGACCAGGCCCAGCGCCGCGCCGCCGCCGAGGATGCCGCCCCAGACCAGCAGTGCTGCCAGCAGCGGCAGCAGGCTGTGCGCCTGGGCCGGCGGCCTGGGCAGGGTGCCGCTGCCCGGCAGCATCCGGCGCAGGGTGGCGTCGCGGTCGACCGCATGGTGCTTCAGGGCGCCGGCAATATGCAGGCCCAGCGCTGCCGCCAGGGTCCAGACCAGCAGCCAGTGCAGGCTGCCGAAGATCCCCGCCACCGCGTCGGATTTCGGCACAAACGGCAGGCTTTGCCCGAACGGCCACCAGATCGGCGCGAAGCCGGTGGTCGCCGCATGGTGGATCCAGCCAGTGAGCGGCACCGCCACCAGCGAGCCGTACAGCAGCCAATGCACCACTTCCGCCGCCAGCGCCTCCGCCTTGCGGTCCGGGTGCAGCAGGCCCGGTTTCGGCTGGCTCAGCGCCCACAGGATCCGCAGCAGCGCGGTGAAGAACACCGCCACCCCGATGGTCTTGTGCAGGGAAAACAGCAGCGTCGCGCGTTCGATCACCGCCGGGCTGCCGTCAAATCCGGCGCTTTGGATGTCATGCGCCATCTCATTGGCGAAATAGCCCAGCGGAAAGGCCGTGAAGATCAGCAGCGCGGTCAGCCAGTGAAAGCTCTTGGCGATGCTGCCATAGGAGGAAAACGTGTTGGTGCGGGACATGGGGCGCAGTTCCTGGTCGGCGTCGGGTTGACCTTAACCTAGCCATGGCTACCCCGGATGCAACGCACGGGGCTGTCCGCCCATGCACAGGTTTCGTGCGTCAGGTGCGGCTTTGCTTGTACGCGGGGGAAAGGGCGGGTACATCAGGCAAAACGCTGAAACAGACGAGGTCATCAATGACGATCGCATTTGTGTTCCCCGGGCAGGGCGCCCAGACCATCGGCATGGGCAAGGCGCTGGCCGAGGCATACCCCGCCGCCAAGGCCATCTTTGACGAGGTGGATGATGCGCTGGGGGAAAGCCTGAGCCGGCTGATCTGGGAGGGAGAGATCGAAACCCTGACCCTGACCCAGAACGCCCAGCCCGCGCTGATGGCCACCTCTATGGCCGCCATGCGCGCGCTGGAGGCCGAAGGCGTCACCATCGGCAAGGCCGCCTTCGTGGCCGGCCACTCTTTGGGCGAATACTCCGCGCTGGCCGCGGCCGGCGCCATCTCGGTGGCCGACACCGCCCGCCTGCTGCGCACCCGCGGCCTCGCGATGCAAAGCGCGGTGCCGGTGGGCGAGGGCGCCATGGCCGCGATCCTGGGCCTCGATCTGGATGCCGTGCGCGCGGTGGCCGAGGAAGCTGCCCAGGGCGAGGTCTGCCAGGCCGCCAACGACAACGACCCCACCCAGGTGGTGGTCTCCGGCGCCAAGGCGGCGGTCGAACGCGCCGCAGAAATCGCCAAGGAGAAGGGCGCCAAGCGCGCGGTGATGCTGCCGGTGTCCGCCCCCTTCCACTGCGCCCTGATGCAGCCCGCCGCTGACGCCATGGCCGAGGCGCTGCGTGGCGTCGATATCAAATCGCCGGCAGTGCCGCTGATCGCCAACGTGCGCGCCGACGCTGTCACCAGCCCGGACGAAATCCGCCAGCTGCTGGTCGAGCAGGTGACCGGCTCCGTGCGCTGGCGCGAAAGCGTGCAGGCGATGGCGGCCAAGGGCGTCACCGAGTTCTGGGAAATCGGCGCGGGCAAGGCGCTGTCGGGCATGATCCGCAAGATCGACCGCAGCCTGGCCTGCCGCCAGGTCGGCACCCCAGAGGACGCCGCGGCCGCCGCCGGGGCCTGATCCATGCAGCGCCGCCTCGCGTTCCTGGGTTTCAGCCTTGCCATTGCCGCAGCCGTGGCCGGCGGGCTGATGCTCAAACAGGCGCAGGCGGCCAGCTTCGAACTCCGCGGGCAGGACATTCTGGTCAACGGAACCGTCAACGGCAAATCGCTGCGCCGGTTCCGGGACTTCATGGCAAAGCACCCGGACGCGCAGCGGCTGGTGCTGATGGACATGCCCGGATCCGACGATGATGAGACCAACCTGAAAATCGGCCATCTGGTGCGCGATCTGGGTCTCGACACCCATGTCACCGCCCGCAGTGAAATCTTCTCCGGCGCCGTGGAGCTGTTCCTGGCCGGCTCCGAGCGCACCATGGAGGCAGGGGCGGTTCTGGGCGTGCACGCCTGGGAGGGCGACAGAGCCGCCGACGAATACCCGCGCTGGCATCCGGAGCACGCCCCCTATGTGGCCTATACAACCCGGATGCTGGGCAGTGCGCAATTCTACTGGTTCACCGTCCATGCCGCACCTGCCGACGGAATGCATATAATGACCGAGGCGGAGATAGAACGCTACGGTCTTCTGACACAACCGGTCCTGCGGGACTAAGAAGCCAAGAGGGCAAGAAAACATGTTTGATCTTACAGGAAAGAACGCGCTGATCACCGGCGCTTCGGGCGGCATCGGCGGCGACATCGCCCGCGCCCTGCACGCCGCAGGCGCCACCGTGGCGCTGTCGGGCACCCGCGAGGAACCGCTCAAGGCGCTGGCCGAAGAACTGGGCGAGCGCGCCCATGTGCTGCCCTGCAACCTCTCCGACGCCGAGGCCGTCGAGGCGCTGCCGAAACAGGCCGCCGAGGCAATGGGCTCGGTTGATATCCTGGTGAACAACGCGGGCATCACCCGCGACAACCTGTTCATGCGGATGAAGGACGAGGAATGGCAGAGCGTGCTGGACGTGAACCTCACCTCCACCATGCGGCTGTGCCGCGGCGTTCTGCGCGGCATGATGAAGGCGCGCTGGGGCCGCATCATCAACATCTCTTCCGTTGTCGGCGCCACCGGCAACCCGGGCCAGGGCAATTATGCCGCCTCCAAGGCCGGCATGGTCGGCATGTCCAAGTCGCTGGCCTATGAGGTCGCCAACCGCGGCATCACCGTCAACGCGGTGGCGCCGGGCTTCATCGCCACCGCCATGACCGACAAGCTGAACGACAATCAGAAAGACGCGATCCTGACCCAGATCCCGGCCGGCCGGATGGGAGATTCGAAGGAAATCGCCTCTGCGGTGCTGTATCTGGCCAGCCAGGAAGCGGGCTATGTCACCGGCACCACCCTGCATGTGAACGGCGGCATGGCAATGATCTGAACGCCCCGCCGCGCTGCATGTTCCGAAAGCCCCGCAGCCAGCCTGCGGGGCTTTTTCCCGCCCGCCCGCCGGAACCGGGGCCGCAGTCCGGGCCAGCTTCCGCCGCCAACTGGTTGAAATCCGGTGAAAAAGCAAAAAAGATGCAGCACAGGTCTTGCAACCACTTGATTACAAGGCCATCTGCACGCTTCATAGCGGCCACAGGCAAGCCGCGCTGCCGCTTCGTGACCGCGCGAAACCGTTTGCCTTGGCTGCGGTCTATGCTATAGGCGGCCCATATCCGCCGGTATTTCCTAACGGAAACGCCGCACTGTCCCCGTACCTCGGGGATCACACCGCCCGCTCCGGGCAAAAACCACGCCGCCCGACCGGGCAGGGCAGAACCGGGCAGAGTGCCCTGTAAAACGAGGAAGAGACATGAGCGACGTCGCAGATCGCGTTAAAAAGATCGTTGTTGAGCACCTGGGTGTTGAAGAGGACAAGGTCACCGAAAACGCCTCCTTCATCGACGATCTGGGCGCAGACAGCCTGGACACCGTTGAGCTGGTGATGGCGTTTGAAGAAGAGTTCGGCATCGAGATCCCGGACGACGCAGCCGAGACCATCCAGACCTTCGGCGACGCGGTCAAGTTCATCTCCGAAGCGTCCTGATCCACGCTTCCGGATGACCGGAATTAAGCGGCGTCCTCCCCAGCGGAGGGCGCCGTTTTCATTTGCCGGGGGGCTGCGCGATTCCGGTTCCGCGGCGATCCGTGCGCTGCGGTGTTTGCGCTACCGCCCGGGGCCGGAGCCGGCGCCGCAATTGATCGCTAAATCGCTGCGATACGGCGTATCGCCGGGCGGAATCCGTGCTACTCTGAGCGCATGAGGCATAACAGAGGAGACTGGCACTATGATGATCTACCCGACGATGGAAATTCAGAACGGCCGCTGCGTGACCCTCGAAAAAGGCCGCCTGGATGAGCCGCAGATCTGGCATGTGGATCCGGTCGAAACCGCCAAGGGATTTGCCGCGGCAGGGGCGGAATGGATGCACCTGACCGACTTCAACGCGCTGGAAGGCGATAACAGCAACGAGGAGCTGGTCACCAGAATCATCCGCGGCGCCGGTATCCCGGTGCAGCTGGGCGGCGGCATGCGCTCGCGCGAGCAGGTCGAGCACTGGATCGACAAGGGAGCGGGGCGCATTGTGATCGGCACCCTGGCCGCCCGCGATCCGCATCTGGTGCGCGAACTGGCGGAACACCACCCGGACCAGATCGTGCTGGCGGTGGATATCTGGCAGGACCAGGTGATGACGGACGGCTGGCGCAAATCCGGCGCCTTTTCCCCGGAAGCCTATCTGGAGGCTTTCAAGGACACGCCGTTTGCCGGCATCATCATCACCGACATCGACGCGGATGTTGCCGATACAGAAGCGCAGATGGGGCTAATCTCGCATCTGGCCACGCTGGTGAAACAGCCGGTGATCGCCAGCGGCGTGGTGCGCAATGCCGACGACATCTCGCGGCTGAAGTACATCCACAACATTGCCGGCACCTTGGTCGGCCGGGCACTGTTCCGCAAGACCCTCTCGGTCGAGGAGGCGCTGGCGGTGGCCCGCCCCGAACCGGAGCCGGTCGCCGAGTTCCAGTAAAAGACAGCGTCAGGGCGCCTGCGTGCGGGCGCCCTTTCTCCGGCTGCCGCCGGGGCCGGCCGAACGGGCGGCAGGCCGCAGCGGCGGGCGGACCGGGCTCCACGGCCCGCACCGCGGTCAGGCGGGGTTGGCTTCTGCCGCTGGCGCCCCGGTCTCGGTGCGTTTCGACCAGCTGCGCAGGGTCCGCAGATTCTCTCCCGTTATCTGCCTGCTGAACTTCAGTCCGACGTAATCGGCGCTTTGCCAGGTCACCTGGGCGCGGATGTCCCCCAGTTCGGGGAACGTGACCGTGACCTCGCATTTGCTGGCCGGCAACGGGGTTCCGGGCAAGTGCCAGACCCTTATCTTTGCCCCCATCCGGCTGATGTCGACCAACTTCGCCCGCAGCAGAAGGCTCCCCGATTTCAGGCTGCAGGGCAGCGAGCAGGGAAAGCGCCGCCGCCGCCGCCGGTGGCGGCGGGCCAGCCGCTCGGCCAGAAGCAGGCCGCCGCTGGCAAGAAGCAGCGCCGAAAGCGAGCTGACGACGGCGGTTTCCTGCGAAATTCCCCGGACCGGACCCATGCCGCTGGCACTGTCTGCGGTCTGCGCCCGCTCCGGCGAGAAATCGCAGGGCAGCGGAATGATCCTGGCGGCGAACTCCTCCAAGAGCGCCGCGGTCCCCAGCCGCTTCGCGCTGGTCTCCGCCTTGGCCTGGCCCTGCCGCCGGTACACCTCCAATAGACCTTTCTGCTGGGTGATCAGCCGCGTCGCAAGCGGTTCGTACATCTCCATCCCGGCCCGCCGCATGCTCATGCGCAGCGACACCACCGGATGATCCTCCAGCCAATGCTGCAGCTGCCGGGCCTTGCCGGGGTCATTGCCGGTTCGCAGGTGCTCAAGGAACCCGCGCGCCTCATGCTGGAACATCACGAGATCGGATTGCAGCATGCAGGTGGCCCGGGATGCCGCAGCGGCGCCTGCATCGGTCAGCAGTGCAGCAGGTGCAGCAAGTAAAGCCAGAAGGATGGGCCAGTGCTTCATGTTCGGCTCGCTCTGAAGGTCAGCTCGCGTTTGCGGGCGGTTGTCTTCCCTTCAATCTACCAAAGGTGGCATCAGCAGTTGTTAACGCTGACTTTTGCGGGCGTTAATTCCCCGCAAAAGCGGGGCCCGGCCGCGGGCCTGGAAACGGCAGGAAGCCGTCCTGCCGCAAAAGCGCAGGAAGCGTCGCAAAATGACAGGGGGGAAGCCGGGGGCGGGCCGCGGTCAAACAAGCCTGAGGAAAGCGGCCGCGCTGCGCGCAGCGCCTGAGACCCATTGGGCCGGGTTACAGGCCCAGCCTGACTTCCTCGCGCAGGCCGCCTTCCTGCATCGGGAATTCTTCCAGCAGCCGGTGAAGCTGCATGAAGTTGAATTCCTTGGTGAACTGCACGCCGATGTAATCCGCGGTCTTCCAGCGCACCTGCGCGTCCACCGTGTAGCCGCCAAAGGTCAGCCGCACCCGGCCGGATGCGTCGAACTGTGCGTCCGGATGAACCTTGGCGCCGGCCCGGCTCAGGTCGACGAGATGGGCGCGCACGGTTCTGCCCCCGGCCTGCAGCACGCAAGGGACCGCGCAGGGATAGCGTTTGGTGCGGCGGATCTTGCGGATGCCGATCCGGTCCAGGAAATACAGAACGCTGCCGCCCAGCACCAGAAACGAAATCCAGGCAATCGCGGCGTTGATGATCTGCTGGCGCTGCCGCGCATCATTGGCGTTGATCGCCACCAGCTTGCTGCCAAAGCCGTCTTCCTTGATCTGATCGCAGGGCAGGGCCTCGACCAGAGCGCCGTATTCCGCCCGCAGCTCGTACAGCCCCATGTGCCGGGCGCTTTCCAGCGCGGCCGGACGGCCCTGGCTGTACAGCATTTTCAGCAGCACCGAGGACTGCTGGATCAGCCTGACGGCGCCCGGTTCAACCTGCTGGATGCCGACGGCCCGCATCCGCTGCCGCAGCGGGGCAGGCGGGTTGGTGCTGATCCAGCTGTTCAGCTGCTGGACGTAGAACGATCCTTGGCCGGTCTCCAGGTAGGACAGAAACCCGGCCGATGCCCGGTTCAGGTCGGAGAGATCCTGGTGCACAGGGCACGAGGCGGCGGCGCGCCCGGCCATCAGGGACAGGGTCAGCAGAACAGCAGCTGTCGGAAGCCATTTGCGCATGGCGGGGTATTCCTCACGTATCTCCGGAGGAGATGCTGACTCAGAGATGCGAATTTGAGGTTAACGCGGCCCGGCTGCGGCGGGAAAATTCGCGCGGCCCGGGACAAAGCCGGGCCGCACGCAAAAAGGCGGGCTGGAGACAAATTGGCCCAGAGCTCCAGCCCGCATTGGCAATCCACGAGGACGGATGCCGAGTTTCGCTACTTGATAATCTCATCCTAAAGGAGAGTGGTTAACCAAACGTTCCCGTCTTTTGCAAATGGCAGCGCGGCGCATTTTCCGTCACGTCACACCGGCGGCCAGCCCGCTCTTGCACCCGGTTGCCATTCCAAGCTATTTGAACGGACGGATTGCCGAGGCATAGGAGAGCAAGGAATGCGCCGAGTAGTAGTCACCGGACTGGGCCTGGTCACCCCGCTGGCCAGCGGAGTCGAAGAAACCTGGTCCCGGTTGCTGGATGGACAGTCGGGTGCCGGCCCCATCACCCTGTTTGATGCCGAGGCAAGCGGCGTCGCCACGACCTATGCCTGCGAAGTTCCGCGCGGCGACGGCTCCGAGGGCACGTTCAACCCGGATGACTGGGTCATCAAGAAAGAGCAGAAGAAGATCGACGACTTCATCCTCTACGGCATCGCAGCCGCCGACATGGCCGTGCGCGACTCCGGCTGGACGCCCGAGGATGAGGAAAGCCGCCTGCGCACCGGCGTGATGATCGGCTCCGGCATCGGCGGCCTCAGCTCGATCGCCGACACCGCGGTGATGATCAAGGAAAAAGGCCCCCGCCGGGTGTCGCCCTTCTTTATCCCCGGTGCGCTGATCAACCTGATCTCCGGCCAGGTCTCGATCCGCTTCGGCTTCAAGGGTCCGAACCATTCTGTCGTGACCGCCTGCTCGACCGGCGCCCACGCCATCGGCGACGCGGCCCGGCTGATCAAATCCGGCGACGCCGACGTGATGATCGCGGGCGGTGCCGAGGCGGCGATCTGCGAGATCGGCATCGCCGGCTTCAACGCCTGCAAGGCGCTGTCCACCAAACGCGCCGACGACCCCAAGGCGGCCTCGCGCCCCTATGACGCCGACCGTGACGGCTTTGTCATGGGCGAGGGCGCCGGCATCGTGGTGCTGGAGGATTACGAGCACGCCAAGGCCCGCGGCGCCAAGATCTATGCCGAGGTGCTGGGCTACGGCCTGTCCGGCGACGCCTACCACATCACCGCCCCGTCTGAAGACGGCGAAGGCGGAGAGCGCTCGATGAAGGCGGCCCTGGCAAACGCGGGCCTGGAGCCTTCGGCCATCGACTACATCAACGCCCACGGCACCTCGACCATGGCCGACACCATCGAACTGGGCGCGGTGGAACGGCTGCTGGGCAACCACGCCGCCAATGTCACCATGTCCTCGACCAAATCCGCAACCGGCCACCTGCTGGGCGCGGCCGGCGCGATCGAGGCGATCTTCTCGATCCTGGCGATCCGCGACCAGGTGGCGCCGCCGACCATCAACCTCGACAACCCGGCGGTCGAAACCCCGGTTGACCTGGCGCCCAACGCCAAGCGCGAGCGCAAGATCGACGTGGCGCTGTCGAACTCCTTCGGCTTCGGCGGCACCAACGCTTCGGTGATCTTCGGGAAACCCAAGTGATGTGGCGCAGCCTCGCCTCCAATATGCTGACAATCCTGATCGCCGCCCTGTTCCTGCTGGGCGGCCTCATCCTGTGGGGCAAATCGGAGTACACCTCCGAGGGGCCGCTGGACACCGCCATCTGCCTCAGGGTGGAACGCGGCTCCAACATGGCGCGCGTCAGCCGCGATCTGCAGGCGCAAGGCGCGGTGTCCTCCGGCACCATCTTCCGCCTCGGCGCCAGATACAGCGAGAAGACCGGCCAGCTGAAGGCCGGCAGCTTCCTGGTGGAACCGGGCGCCTCGATGGAGCGCATCGTTGACGAGATCACCCATTCCGGCGCCTCCACCTGCGGCACCGAGATCGTCTACCGCGTCGGCGTGACCCGCACCCAGACCCTGGTGCGCGAACTGGATCCGTCGACCAACAAATTCGAGGAAATCGCCGACTTCACCCTCGGCGAGGACGAGGTTCCGGCGGAGTACACCGAGACCCGCCAGGACGCCGACACCCGCTACCGCATTGCGCTGGCCGAAGGCGTGACCAGCTGGCAGGTGGTCGAGGCGCTCAAGGCGATCGACGTGCTGGACGGCGACCCGGGCGCGCGCCCGGCCGAGGGCCTTCTGGCGCCCGACAGCTACGAGGTCACCCCCGGCACCGAACGTGCCGCCGTCCTTGCGGAAATGCAGGAGCGCCAGCAGCTGCGCATCAACGCCGCCTGGGAAGGCCGCTCCGAAGATGCTGCCGTCAACAGCCCCGAGGAAATGCTGATCCTCGCCTCGATCATCGAGAAGGAAACCGGCGTCGCCGAGGAGCGCGGCCTGGTCGCCTCGGTCTTCACCAACCGCCTCAACCGCGGCATGCGGCTGCAGACCGACCCGACGGTGATCTACGGCGTCACCAAGGGCGAAGGCGTGCTGGGCCGGGGCCTGCGCCAGAGCGAGCTGCGCAGGGCAACCCCCTGGAACACCTATGTGATCGAAGGCCTGCCGCCAACGCCCATCGCCAACCCAGGCATGGCGAGCCTCGAGGCTGCGGTGAACCCGGAGAGCACCGATTACGTGTTCTTCGTCGCCGACGGCACCGGCGGCCATGCGTTTGCCGAGACGCTGGACGAGCACAACCGGAACGTCGCCAAATGGCGCGAGATCGAAGCCGAGCAGCAGCAGAGCAACTGAGGCTGCAAAGGCAGGGCAGAAACAGGGAAGGGCGCCGGCTGGCGCCCTGTCCTTTTTAAGGGGGCGCAACAAGGCCTGCAGATCATGCGCCGTTCCGTTCCAGAATTCCCTCCACGGCTTCCAGCACGTCCGCTGCCAGGGCGGTCGGTGCCGGGTTATATCGGGTCTCATCCCCGTCGCGGTACTTTCCGGTCCGCACCAGATAGCCCGCCGCCAGCCCGGCTGCCAAGGCGCCTGCAACATCGCTTTCCGCATCGTCGCCGATCATTGCCGCCTGCTGCGGCGGGCAGCCGGCGCTAGCCGCAGCGGCGCGGAAAAACTCCGGGTCCGGCTTGCCGCACAGCCTGGGCTCGGCGCCGCTGGCAAACGTCAGCGCCTTGACGAAGGACCCGGCATCAAGGCTCAGCTCCCCGTCGTCATTCAGGAAAATGCGGTTGTTTGCCAGGGCCAGCAGCGGCGCGCCGCCGTTCAGCAGCCGGAAAGCGCGGTTCATGTTTTCATAGGTGAAGGCCTGTCCTGCATCCCCGACCACAACCGCGGGCGGACCGCCTGTCTTGCAGTCCCGGAACTCTTCCTCAAGCGCCGGGTGGACCAGCAGATGCGGGCTGTGGCCGGTGCGGTCCAGCCAGGCCAGCGCGGCAGCAACGGGGGTGAACACTTCCTCCGGCCGGAGGCTGAACCCCATATCCTGAAGCTTGCCCACGATACGCCGCTTCGGCTGCCTGGTTGAGTTGGTGACGCAGCGCACCTGCCATCCCGCAGAACGGAGCTTCGACAGGGCGTCTATGGCCCCGGGGATGACCGTGCTGCCCTGGTACAGGACGCCGGACACATCAAGCAGAACGGTTTGTGCCATAATTGAACTCTGCCTGAGGGGCAGCAGCGCGTCAAACCGGACCGCGCCGGCAGATGCCGCGCAAAGCAGGGGCATGGCCCGCGCCGGCCACACCGGCACTGGCATCTGAAGCTGCCCCGTTGCGCACCCACCGTACGCAGCCCTCTCCATAACCCTTGACTTTCACGCTTAACTCACGTATAGGTTGTGATGCAGCTGGAAGAAACATGGGCGGCCCCGGACCCCTCCACCGGTGGCCGTCGTGTCTTTCTCTCGTGCGGACAAAAACGCATGAGGCAGAGCAATCCATGACAGATCAGACACCAGACCAGGACGGTGCCGCCGTCCTGCAGCGGCAGGTGCATCTCACCGCCGATCTCCTGCGCTCGCTGCAGGAAAGCATGCACCGCCTGCGCAACGCGGCGGAGGAGCTCCGGGAGCAGCTTGAAACCACCGGCGGCGGCGAGGCCACCGGCGCCAAGGCCCAAATCGGCAGGCTCGAAGGCCTGATCCGGGATTGCCAGAAAGTGGAGAAAGTCATTGCAGAACAAAGCACCGAATTCGCCCGCATGCTCAAATCCGGGCACGAGCTCGATCTCCACGCGGCGCGCGCAGCTGTCGAGCGCGGGCTTTCTCGCCTGCGTGCCGCCCTCGCTCCTGAGCTTCTTCTTGGATGAGCTGGACCGCAAAACCCTCTGCGCGCTGCCGCATCTCTTTGACATCTGGGCGCTGGACCACCAGCGCCCGCCGGATGGGGACTGGCGCGCCTGGGTGATCCTGGGCGGCAGGGGGGCCGGCAAGACGCGGGCAGGGGCCGAATGGGTCCGCTCGCTGGCCGAGGGGCCGCGCCCGCAGGATCCCGGCACCGCCCGCCGCATTGCGCTGGTGGCCGAAACCTATGACCAGGTGCGCGACGTGATGATCCACGGCGACAGCGGCATCCTGGCCTGCTCGCCGCCCGACCGGCGGCCCAAGTGGAAAGCGTCGGAGCGCAAGCTGATCTGGCCCAACGGCGCCGAGGCGCAGGCCTTCTCCGCCCACGACCCCGAGGCCCTGCGCGGCCCCCAGTTCGATACCGCCTGGGCGGATGAACTGGCCAAGTGGAAGAAGGGGCAGGAGAGCTGGGACATGCTGCAGTTTGCGCTCAGGCTTGGGCAGGCCCCCCGTGCCTGCGTCACCACCACTCCGCGCAATGCGCCCGTGCTGAAGCGTCTGCTGGCCGCGCCCAGCACCGTCACCACCCACGCCGCGACAGAGGCCAACCGCGCCAACCTCGCCGCCTCCTTCCTGGCAGAGGTGCGGGCGCGCTATGCCGGCACCCGGCTGGGCCGCCAGGAGCTGGACGGGGTGATGCTGTCGGACATTCAGGGCGCGCTCTGGACCACCGCGGCTCTGGTCGAGGCGCAGGTTGCAGAGGCGCCGCCGCTGGACCGGGTGGTGGTGGCCGTCGACCCGGCGGTCAGTGCAGGCAAGAACTCTGATGCCTGCGGCATCGTGGTGGCGGGCGCCGTCACCCACGGCCCGCCGCAGGACTGGCAGGCCTATGTGCTGGCGGATTGCACCGTGCAAGGCGCTGGCCCGCTCGCCTGGGCACAGGCGGTGATCGCCGCCCGCGACCGCTTTGGCGCCGAACGCGTGGTGGCAGAGGTCAACCAGGGCGGCGCGCTGGTCGAAAGCGTGCTTCGCCAGGCCGACCCGCTGGTGCCGTTCCGCGCGCTCCATGCAAGGAAGGGCAAATCCGCCCGCGCCGAGCCGGTGGCCGCCCTCTACGAACAGGGCCGGGTGCGCCACCTTGCGGGGCTGGGAGAGCTGGAGGACCAGATGTGCCAGATGACCCCGCAGGGCTACCGCGGCAGCGGCTCGCCCGACCGGGTGGATGCGCTGGTCTGGGCCTTGCATGAGCTGATCATCCAGCCGGCTGCAAACCTGCGCCGGCCGCAGGTGCGGGTGCTGTAACCCGCCAGCAAACACCCCCCGGCGGCACGCCGGGCAGCGCCCGTCCCGCCCTCCGTCATGCCGGAGGCGTGCTTTCAGCACGATGGGGCGGGCGCTTCGCTTTCACCCCGCCGGGACCGGCGCTGCCCTTAGCATGATGCAACACGCCTCGGATGCGTCATAAATCAAGTTGTTTCAGTGTCTTATGGGAAGGTGTTGCGCACCCTGCGCACGCACCGCTTGCCAAATCTTCAGGCCTTTCTGTCCCTAATGATCCTCAGCAAAGGCGCACCAGCCCCACGGGCCGCCAGCGCCGGACACAAGCAATTGAGGAGCGGACCATGGTCTTTGACCTGCTGCGGCGCAAATCGCCCGATCCCCGGAAACCGGGCCTGGAACAGAAGGCCAGGCAGACCGCCCGCGTGGTCTCCTGGCAGGGTGCAGGCCGCATCGCCTGGAGCCCGCGCGACACCGTCTCCCTGACCCGCAGCGGCTTTGCCGGCAATCCGGTCACCCACCGGGTGATCCGCCTGATCGCCGAGGCTGCCGCCGCGGTGCCGCTGGTGCTGCAGGACAGCCGCCAGCGCTACGGCGCCCACCCCTGGCTGGCGCTGCTGGCGCGGCCCAACCCGGCCCAGACCCAGGCCGAACTGCTGGAGGCGCTCTACGGCCACCTGCTCCTCTCCGGCAACGCCTATGTCGAGATGGTCGCGGCGGAGGACGGCACCCCGGCGGAACTGCATGTGCTGCGCTCGGACCGGATGAACGTCATTCCCGGCCCGGACGGCTGGCCCGCCGGCTTCGACTATGCGGTCGGCGGGCGCAAGCACCGCTTCGCCGCCGAACCGGTCAGATCCCCGGTCTGCCATATCAAAAGCTTCCACCCGCAGGACGACCACTATGGTCTCTCAGCCCTGCAGTCGGCGGCAATGGCGATCGACGTGCACAACGCCGCCTCCCGCTGGTCCAAGGCGCTCCTGGACAATGCCGCCCGGCCCTCCGGCGCGCTGGTCTGGACCGGCTCCGACGGCCAGGGCCAGATGTCTGACGATCAGTTCCGCCACCTAAGTGAAGAGATTCAAACAAATTTCCAGGGTGCGCAGAACGCCGGCCGCCCGATGGTGCTGGAGGGCGGGCTGGACTGGAAGCCGATGGGCTTCTCGCCCTCCGACATGGAGTTCCAGAAGACCAAGGACACCGCCGCCCGCGAAATCGCGCTGGCCTTCGGGGTGCCGCCGATGCTGCTCGGCATCCCGGGCGATGCGACCTATGCCAACTATCAGGAGGCCCACCGCGCCTTCTACCGGCTGACCGTGCTGCCGCTGGTCTCAAAAGTCACCGCCGCGCTGGGGGACTGGCTGGCAGGCTGGACCGGCGAAGAACTGTGCCTGAAGCCCGATCTCGACCAGCTGCCCGCCCTGGCGGCGGAGCGCGAGGCGCAGTGGCGGCGGATCGCCTCGGCGGATTTCCTCACCACCGCGGAAAAGCGGCAGATGCTGGGCTTGCCCGAACAGGCCCCGGCCGCGACCCGGGCGGAGGGCGGACAGGATGACTGAGCACCCGATGCACGCCTTCGACTGTTCACCGGGATTGCGCCTGTCCGCGCACGAGCGGGTGGCCCAGATCCAGCACGAGGCCGTGAACCGCCGCCTCGACCGGATCGAGCAGATGATGGAACGGCTGGAAAAACGCCTTTGGCTCACTGTTTACGGCGTCGCCGCGGTGATCCTGGCGCAGGCCTTCCAATCCTTCCTGGCGGTGCAATTGCCGTAACACCGATGATTTGCGAGGCAAAGACGATGCAGGGAACACCCCGTCTGGAACATAAATTCGCACGCTTCGGCGAGGATCTCTCGCTGAAGGACGCAACAGAGATCAAGGGCTACGCCAGCCTCTTCGGCCAGACTGATCAGGGCGGCGACGTGGTCGAGCGCGGCGCCTATGCCGCCTCGCTCAAGGCGCTGAAGGATCAGGGCCGCACGGTCAAGATGCTGTGGCAGCACGACCCGGCGCAGCCGATCGGCGTCTGGGATGAGGTGCGCGAGGACAAGCGCGGTCTGTACGTCCAGGGCCGCATCCTCACCGCCACGCCGAAGGGCGCCGAAGCCGCGGCGCTGATCGGGGCCGGCGCCATTGACGGCCTCTCGATCGGCTACCGCACTTTGAAGGCCACCCGCGCCCCGGACGGCACCCGCCATCTCACGCAGGTGGAGCTGTGGGAGGTGTCGCTGGTCACCTTCCCGATGCTGCCCGCGGCGCGGGTGGCGGCCAAATCCTCCGGCGCTGAGGCAGGCGCCGGGGCGCTGCGCGCATTGGCCGCCGGCCTGCGCCAGATCACCCGCGATCTCAAAACAGGACACCGATCATGAGCAATCAAGACCTCCCGGCCGGAACCGGGGACGCAGCGCCCCTGGCGCATGAAGTGAAACAGGCCATCACAGGCTTTATTCATGAATTCAAGGGGTTTCAGGACGACGTGCAATCAAGGCTGAAACAGGCAGAAGAGCGAGTGACCATGCTGGACCGTAAGACAATCTCTCAGAACCGCCCCCATCTGGCCGCCAGCCAGGACGCCGGCGCGCCGCACCAGAAGGCGTTCAACGCCTACCTGCGCAGCGGCGACGACGACGGCCTGCGCGGCCTCGAACTGGAAGGCAAGGCGATGTCCTCCGCCGTGGGCAGCGACGGCGGCTACCTGGTCGACCCGCAGACCTCGGAAACCGTCAAGGCGGTGCTGAACGCCTCCGCTTCGATCCGCGCCGTGGCCTCCGTGGTGCATGTGGAGGCCGCGTCCTATGACGTGCTGATCGACCACAGCGAAATGGGCGCCGGCTGGGCCAATGAAACCGGTCCGTCGACGGAAACCTCCACCGGCTCCATCGACCGCATTTCGATCCCGCTGCACGAGCTGAGCGCGCTGCCCAAGGCGTCGCAGCGGCTGCTGGATGACAGCGCCTTTGATATCGAGGGCTGGCTGGCCGCCCGCATCGCTGACAAGTTCGCGCGCTCCGAAGCCGATGCCTTCATCAACGGCGATGGCGCCGACAAGCCACGCGGCTTCCTCGACTACACCGTGGCCGAGAACGGCAGCTGGACCTGGGGCAACCTCGGTTACATCGCCTCCGGCACCGATGCCGAGGTCGGCAACGGCGACGCCATCATCGACCTGGTCTATGCGCTGGGGGCGGAATACCGCGCCAACGCCACATTCATCCTGAACTCCAAAACCGCGGGAATGCTGCGGAAACTGAAGGACGCCGACGGCCGCTTCCTGTGGACCGACGGGCTGGCCGCGGGCGAACCCGCCCGGCTGATGGGCTACCGGGTGCTGATCGCCGAGGACATGCCGGACCCGGCCTCCAACAGCTTTTCCATCGCCTTCGGCGATTTCCGGGCCGGCTACACCATTGCCGAACGCCCCGACCTGCGGGTGCTGCGCGATCCCTTCAGCGCCAAGCCGCATGTGCTGTTCTACGCGACCAAGCGGGTCGGCGGCGACGTCAGCGACTTTGCCGCGATCAAGCTGATGAAATTCGGCGTGAGCTGACCGCTCACCGCTGATGGCGGACCGGCAGCCCGGTCCGCCGGCCGGCACGCACCGCCATAGTTCCTTGCCGTCTAGCTGCTCCCCCTCCGTCCGAGCGGCAGGGAACGGTGCGTGCCGGCCGAACCTTCCTACGGACAGCAGATCCGGGCCGGCTCAGGGGGTGGCCCGCAGGAGTGAGATGATGATGCTGAGCGAAGTGACCACCGTGCCCGAGGCCGCCCTGCCGCTGGCCCCCTTCAAGGCGCACCTGCGCCTGGGCACCGGCTTTGGCGAGGGCAGCCTGCAGGACGAGGTGCTGTTTGGCTTCCTGCGCGCCGCCCTGGCAGCGGTGGAAGGAAGGACCGGCAAGGCACTGATTATCCGGAATTTTGAACTGGAGCTAATGCATTGGCGCGACCGCGCCCGGATGGTGCTTCCGATTGCCCCGGTGCAGGACGTGACAGCGGTTGCCGTCCGCGATGCCGACGGCGCGGAGACGGTTCTGGATGCCTCCGCCTACCGGCTGGAGCGCGACAGCCAGCGCCCCAGCCTGATCCCGGCCGCCGGCCTGCTGCCCGCGGTTCCGGCCGGCGGCCTGGTGCGCATCACCCTGCAGGCCGGCATGGCCGCGGACTGGGGCGGATTGCCCGCCGATCTGGCCCAGGCGGTGATGCTGCTGGCGGCGCATTACTACGAATACCGGGCCGACACCGGCCTGCACGGCGGCTGCATGCCCTTTGGCGTCACCAGCCTGATCGAACGCTACCGCAGCCTGCGGCTGACCCTGGGAGGCCTGGCATGAAACAGCCCCCGAAGCTGACCCGGAAACTGGTGCTGGAAGACCCCCAGCGCGCCCCCGACGGCGCCGGCGGCTATACGGAGACCTGGGTGGCGCTTGGCACACTCTGGGCTGAGGTGAAATCGCTCAGCGGACGTCTGAACAGTGACAGCTTGTCCTTGCAGAAATACCGCATCACCTTGCGCGCGAGCCCGGATGGTTTTGCGTCCCGCCCGCGTCCCGATCAGCGGCTCCGCGACGGGAACCGGCTCTACCGTATTGATGCGGTTGCGGAAAACGGCCCGGATGACCGCTACCTCACCTGTTTCGCGGTTGAGGAGGTGAGCAGATGACCTATGCCATCGCAGGCGGGCTGCAATCCGCTGTCTATACCCATCTGATCGGCGACGCGGCGTTGGCTGCGCTGGTTGGCAGCGCCATCTATGACGCGATCCCCGCAGGCCCCTTGCCGCAGACCTACGTGGCGCTTGGGAGCGAGGAGGTGCTGGACCGTTCCGACAAGACCGCAGGCGGCGCCGAGCACCGGTTCTTTGTCACCGTCACCACCGACACCGCCGGATTTGCAGGTGCCAAGGCCGCCGCCGCGGCGGTCTGCGATGCATTGGAGGGCGCTTCGGTGCCGCTGCCGCGCGGGCAGTTGACCGGCCTGTGGTTCGACCGGGCCAAGGCGGAGCGTCTCAGCTCCGGCGGACGCCAGATCACCCTGCGCTTCCGGGCCCGGGTGGATGATGCCTGACCCTCTGAAACTTCTCGAAACCAATTGAAATACATGGAGAATCCCCATGACCGTTCAAAACGGCAAGGACCTTCTGGTCAAAGTGGACATGAACGGCGCCGGCCTGTTCGAGACGATCGCCGGCCTGCGCGCCACAAGGATCAGCTTCAATGCTGAAAGCGTCGATGTGACCAGCCTCGAAAGCCAGGGCGGCTGGCGCGAGCTGCTGGCCGGTGCCGGGGTGCGCTCGGCCAGCATTTCCGGCTCCGGCATCTTCCGGGACGAGGCCACCGACGAACGCGCCCGGCAGCTGTTCTTCGACGGTCTCACGCCGGAGTTCCAGGTCATCATTCCCGACTTCGGCATCGTGCAGGGACCGTTTCAGGTGACCGCGCTGGAATACGCCGGCAGCCACAACGGCGAGGCGACCTATGAACTGTCGCTCGCCAGCGCCGGCCAGCTCAGCTTTGCGGCGGTGTGACGATGCTGAACCCCCACGCAGGCGAGGCGGAATTGCTGGTGAACGGAAGGCCTTACGCGCTGAAGCTGACACTCGGCGCGCTGGCGGGGCTTGAGGCCGCGCTGGAGGAAGGCACGCTGGTGGATCTGGTGCAGCGGTTCGAACAGGGCCGGTTCTCCGCCCGCGACGTGCTGGCGCTGCTGGCGGCCGGCCTGCAGGGCGGCGGCCATGACCTCAGCCGCGAGGAGCTGGCCTCCGCCACCATCACTGGCGGCCCTATGCAGGCCGCACGGGTGGCGGCGGAACTGCTGGTGCGCAGCTTTGCCATGCCCGAGAGTCCATGACGGCCCTCGACTGGCCCGCCCTGATGCGCGCCGGAATGGCGGGGCTGAAACTGCTGCCGCGCGATTTCTGGCAGCTGACCCCGGCGGAGCTGCGGCTGATGCTGGGCGATGCCGCCGCACCGCAGCCGATGGCCCGGGACCGGCTGGCGGCCCTGATGGCGGCCTTCCCGGACGCCGCCGCCCCGAAGAACAAGGAGACAACAGATGACTGACTCATCCTCGATGGCGGAACTGGAATTGCAGGGCGAGGCTTTGGGGGAAGCGCTCGACGGAGCCTCCGGTATGGCCGCAGCCTTTGCAGATGTGCTGGGGCGGGTGAAGGAGGGTTTCTCCGAGACCGGCCGCGATGCCCAGATCCTGGACCGCAGTCTTTCCAAGGGCTTGCGCCGCGCTTTTGACGATCTGCTGTTCGACGGCGCCAATCTGTCGGAGGCAATGGACACCCTGGCGCGCTCGATGATCCGCACCACCTACAACGCCGCGATGAAGCCGGTGACGAACCACGCGGGCGGGCTGATTACCGACGGGCTGACCTCGCTGATCGGAAACATTCTGCCCTTTGCCAATGGCGCCGCCTTCAGCCAGGGCAAGGTGATGCCGTTTGCCAAGGGCGGCATCGTGACCGGCCCCACAGCCTTCCCGATGCGCGGCGCCACCGGACTGATGGGCGAAGCGGGGCCGGAGGCGATCCTGCCCTTGACCCGCGGCGCCGATGGCTCGCTGGGCGTGCGCAGCCAGGGCAGCGGCGCCGTGAATGTGGTGATGAATGTCAGCACGCCGGACGTCAAAGGCTTTGAACGCAGCCGCAGCCAGATCGCCGCGCAGCTCTCCCGTGCGCTGTCGCGCGGCGGCCGCAACCGTTAAGGAAGGATGGTAACACCATGAATTTCCATGAAGTCCGCTTTCCCGCATCGCTCAGCTTCGGCTCCGTCGGCGGCCCGGAGCGGCGTACCGATGTGGTGACGCTCGCCAACGGGTTCGAGGAGCGCAACACCCCCTGGGCGCACTCCCGCCGCCGCTATGACGCGGGCCTCGGCCTGCGCGCGCTGGAGGATATCGAGGTGCTGATCGCCTTCTTCGAGGCCCGCCAGGGCCAGCTTTACGGTTTCCGCTGGAAGGACTGGAGCGATTACAAATCCGCCCGGCCCAGCGCGGAAGTGGCGTTTGACGATCAGGTGATTGCGGCCGGTGACGGAAGCACCGTGACCTTCCAGCTGACCAAGACCTACCGGTCCGGCGCGTTCACCTATCAGCGCCCCATCGCCAAGCCCGTGGCGGGGACCGTGCGGGTGGGTGTCGAGCAGGATGAACTGCGCGAAGGCGTCGACTACGGCCTCGACACCGCCACCGGGCTGATCACCCTCGCGCATCCGCCGGAGCAGGGCCTGAGCATCAATGCGGGCTTCGAATTCGACGTGCCCGTGCGCTTTGATACCGCCAGCATCCAGACCAGCGTGGCGTCTTTCCAGGCCGGTGAAGCACCTGCCGTTCCGGTGGTGGAGGTGCGGGTATGACGCGCTTTTCCAATGAGTTGCAGGCCCATCTTCAGTCCGGCATCACCACCGTCTGCCGGTGCTGGGCGGTGGACCGGCGCGACGGCGCAGTGCTGGGGTTCACCGATCATGACTGCGTGCTGTCGTTCGAGGGCGTCGATTTCCGGCCCGGCAGCGGGCTGACCGCGCGGGCGGTGCAACAGGCCACCGGCCTCTCGGTCGACAATACCGAGGCGCTGGGGGTGCTGAGCGACGCCGCGGTGCGCGAGGAGGACATCGAGGCGGGCCGGTTCGACGGCGCCGGGGTGCGTTGCTGGCTGGTCAACTGGCAGGATGTCTCGATGCGCTGGCTGCAGTTCCGCGGCTCCATCGGCGAGATCCGCCGCGCGGGCGGTGCTTTTGAAGCGGAGTTGCGCGGGCTCACTGAGGCGCTAAACCAGCCGCTGGGGCGGATCTATCAGTCGCCCTGCACAGCGGTTCTGGGCGACGGGGTTTGCGGATTTGAAATGAACACACCTGGCTATGCATCTGAAACTGTTGTGGAAAAATCGAATCGCAGTGAGGAGTTTCTCTGGGGCGCGCTGCCGGGGTTCGAGCCGGGCTGGTTTACCGGCGGGCGCCTGACGGTGCTGAGCGGCGGCGCCGAGGGTCTCTGGGCGGCCATCAAGGCGGATCAGAGCGATGCCGCCGGGCGCAGGATCACTTTGTGGGAGCCGGTCCGCGCAGATGTACAGCCGGGGGATTTGGTCCTGCTGCAGGCCGGCTGCGACAAGCGCATGGAGACCTGCCGGCTGAAATTCAACAACCTTGTGAACTACCAGGGGTTCCCGGACATACCCGGCGAGGACTGGATCATGGCTGTGCCGCGGCAGTCCGGCATGAACACCGGCGGCAGCCGCCGGTGAGCCGGGTCGCCGAGGCCGCGCGGGGCTGGATCGGCACGCCCTATGTGCATCAGGCGTCCTGCAAGGGCGCGGGCTGCGACTGCCTGGGGCTGATCCGGGGCCTGTGGCGCGAGCTTTACGGCGCCGAGCCCGAGGCGCCGCCCGCCTATACGATGGACTGGTCCGAACCGCAGGGGGCCGAGGCGCTGTGGCAGGCCGCGGCACGGCATCTGCTGGCGAAACCTTTGGCCGAGGCTGCGCCCGGCGATGTGATCCTGTTCCGGATGCGCCCGGGATCGGTGGCGAAGCATCTGGGAGTGCAATCGGCGGTAACAGGCTTGAGGGCAGCGCCCGGCCCGGCGGAAGGCCCAGCGTTCATCCACGCCTATGCCGGCCACGGGGTTGTCGAAAGCCCGCTGAGCCCGCCCTGGCAGCGCCGCATCGTGGCGCGCTTTCTATTCCCGAAGGAGCTGATCTGATGGCAACCATACTTCTCTCTGCCGCCGGCGCGGCGGTTGGCGGCGCAATCGGCGGCACCGTGGCGGGGCTGTCCTCGGCGGTGATCGGCCGCGCGGTGGGCGCCACCCTGGGCCGGATGATCGACGAACGGCTGCTGGGGTCCGGCGCCGATCCGGTGGAGACCGGCAAGGTGGACCGCTTCCACCTGACCCAGGCCAGCGAGGGCGCGCCCATGGCACAGGTCTTTGGCCGGATGCGGCTGGGCGGGCAGGTGATCTGGTCCTCGCGCTTTCTGGAAACCTCCCAAACCAGCGGCGGCGGCAAGGGGCGACCAAGCCAGCCGCAGGTGACCAGCTACAGCTATACGGTGTCGCTGGCGATTGCGCTGTGCGAGGGCGAGATCGCCAGTGTTTCGCGGGTCTGGGCCGATGGCGAGGAAGTGGCGCCGAAGGATTTGAACATGACCGTCTACCGCGGCACGGCGGATCAGCTGCCGGACCCGGTGATGGAAGCGATCGAGGGGCCGGGGCTGGTGCCGGCCTACCGCGGCACGGCTTATGTGGTGATGGAGAATCTGGAGCTTGGACGGTTCGGCAACCGGGTGCCGCAGTTCTCCTTTGATGTGCTGCGGCCGGAGCAGCCCGCCAGCAGCACCTTTGCGCAGGACCTGGGCCAGCTGGTGCAGGGGGTGGCGCTGATGCCCGGCACCGGAGAATACGCGCTGGCCGCCGATACCGTGCAGTATTCCGGCGGGCCGGGCGATGCCAAACCGGCCAATGAGCATACGTCCTCGGGGCTGAGCGACCTCAAGACCTCGCTGAACGCGCTGGAGGCGGAGCTGCCGTCTTGCGGCGCGGCCTCGCTGATCGTGTCGTGGTTCGGGGATGACCTGCGCTGCGGCAGCTGCACGCTGAGGCCCAAGGTGGAGCATAAGGACGCCGAGGGAACCTTGGCCTGGACCGTCAGCGGCGTCACCCGCGCGGCGGCAGAGGAAGTGCTGAATGCGGACGGCGAGCCGCTTTATGGCGGCACGCCCGCCGATGCCTCGGTGATCCAGTCGATCCGCGAAATGCAGGGGCGGGGCCTCAGAGTGATGTTCTACCCGTTTATCCTGATGGACCAGGCCGAAGGCAACGCGCTGGCTGATCCCTGGACCGGAGGCGCCAGCCAGCCGCATCTGCCCTGGCGCGGGCGGATCACCTTGTCGGTGGCACCCGGTCAGCACGGTTCACCCGATGGCACAGCGGCGGCGGATGCGGAAGTGGCGGCGTTCTTTGGCACCGTGACAGCGGCGGATTTCACTGTTGGGGACGGCACCGTCACCTACAGTGGGCCTGATGAGTGGAGCCTCAGCCGGTTCATCCTGCACAATGCGGCGCTCTGTGCGGCGGCGGGCGGGGTGAAGGCGTTTTGCATCAGTTCAGAGATGCGCGCCTTGACGCAGATCCGTGGCGCCAGCGGGTTCCCGGCTGTGCAGGCATTGAAGGCGCTGGCGGCAGAGGTGCGCAGCCTTCTGGGTGCGGAGACCAAAATCGGCTATGCCGCCGACTGGTCGGAATACTGGGGCTACCAGTCGCCGGAGGACGACAGGTACTTTCACCTGGACCCGCTGTGGGCGGATGAAAACATCGATTTCATCGGGATCGACAACTACATGCCGCTGAGCGACTGGCGCGAGGGGGAGGATCACTTGGACGCGCAGGCGGGTGTGCCGTCGATCTATGACCTCGATTACCTGCGCGGCAATGTGGAGGGCGGCGAGGGGTTCGACTGGTATTACCATTCGCCCGAGGCGCGCGAGGCGCAGATCAGGACGCCGATCACCGACGGCGCGCATGATGAACCCTGGGTGTGGCGCTATAAGGATATCCGCAGCTGGTGGATGCATCAGCACCACGAGCGCATCGGCGGGGTCAGGCAGGCGGTGCCGACAGACTGGGTGCCGCAATCGAAGCCCGTCTGGTTCACCGAACTGGGCTGCGCCGCGATCGACAAGGGCACCAATCAGCCGAACAAGTTCCTGGATCCGAAAAGCTCTGAATCAAAACTGCCGCGCTATTCCAACGGGTTGCGGGACGATCTGATGCAAATCGCCTATCTGCGCGCGTTTCTGGGGCATTGGGGCGAGGCTGCCAACAACCCCGTTTCCGAGGAATACGCGGGGCGGATGCTGGACATGTCCAACGCCTATGTCTGGGCCTGGGACGCACGGCCGTTTCCGGCCTTCCCGAGCCGGGCGGAGATCTGGAACGATGGCGAGAACTACCTGCGGGGCCATTGGCTGAACGGGCGGGCCGGGCAGCGGACGCTGGCCTCCGTGGTGGAGGAAATATGTCACCGCACCGGGCTTTATGACATTGATGTCTCCGGCCTTTACGGCGTGGTGCATGGATTTGTGAACCCGGATGTCACGGACGCCCGCGCGGTGCTGCAGCCGCTGATGCTGCGGCACGGGTTTGATGCGGTGGAGCGCGGCGGGATTCTGATCTTTCGGATGCGCAAGGGCAGCGGGGCCGAGGCGCTGACACCGGAGCACCTGGTTGATAGCGGCGAGATGGACGGCAGCCTGGAATTGTCCCGCGCCAGCGAAGCGGAGCTGGCGGGACGGGTGCGGCTGCGGTTCACCGAATGGGGCGGCGACCATGCCGCGGCCTCGGTGGAGGCGGTGCTGCCGGATGAAGCAACGCATAGCGTCAGCCAGAACGATCTGCCGCTGGCGCTGACCCGGGCCGAGGCGCGCCAGACCGTCAGCCGCTGGCTGGCGGAGGCGCGGATCTCCCGCGATACGGCGCGGTTCGTGCTGCCGCCCTCGCTGCTGCAGCTGGGCGCAGGCGATGTTGTCGCCCTGCCGGTGGCGGGCAAGGACCAGCTTTACCGCATCGACCGGGTGGAGCAGGCCGAGGCGCAAATGGTGGAAGCAGTGCGGATCGAGCCCGGCACCTATGACCTTGCCGCGGTGGCGGAGGAGCTGCCGGGGGGTAATGCCTTTGCCGCGCCGGGGCCGGTGCTGCCGCTGTTCCTGGACCTGCCCTTGATGCGCGGCGATGAGGTGCCGCATGCGCCGCATCTGGCGTTGACTGCGCAAGCCTGGCCGGGAAGCGTGGCGGTCTACGGCTCCGAAGCGGATGAGAATTACCTCCTGGAGCAGGTTGTTGCGGCGCGGCAGGTGGTAGGCGTCACGGAAACGCCGCTGTTTGCCGCAGGCGCCGGGCGCTGGGACCTGGGGGCGGACCTGCAGGTGAAGCTGATCTCCGGTTCGCTGGAGAGCCGCACGGCGGAGGCGGTGCTGAACGGCGCCAATGCCGCGGCCATCGGGGACGGCACGCCGGGCAATTGGGAATTGCTCCAGTTCCGCGAGGCGGAACTGATCGCGCCGCGGACCTATCTTCTGCGCGGCCGGTTGCGCGGCCAGCAAGGCACGGATGCGGTGATGCCGGATGTCTGGCCTGCCGGTTCCTACGTGGTGCTGCTGGACGGCACGCCGGTGCAGCTGGACCTGGCGCCCGAGCAGCGCCGCAGGTTGCGCCACTACCGGATCGGGCCTGCCCGGCGGGCGCTGGAGGATCCGTCCTACCTGCATCTGCAGGAAGCCTTTGAGGGTATTGGCCTGCGCCCCTATGGGCCGGTGCATCTGCGGCTCGACGGGGGCTTGGGCGCGGACATCACTGCCGGCTGGGTGCGGCGCACCCGGATCGAGGGAGACAGCTGGGAGCTGGACGAGGTGCCGCTGGGCGAGGAATTGGAATCCTACCGCATCCGGGTGATGCGCGGCCCCGCTGTGCTGCGGGAGGAGACTTCCGCAATGCCGTCCTGGAGCTATCCGGCGGCGGTGCAGGCCGCGGACGGGGTGCAGGCGGGGGATGTGCTGGAAGTGGCGCAGCGGTCGGCCCGGTTCGGCGCCGGGCCTGCGGCGCGGCGGGTGCTGGGATGAGGCGGCCGGTGCTGCCCGGCGATGTGTCCGCGGTGGCGCGGGCTTTGCTGGCGGTGCCGCAGGACTGCCGCCTGTCCTTATGCCGCCGGATTTTTGGCGGCGCCGCAGAGGCGGCGGCGCATTGCGGGGTGCTGGGCCGCCTGCATCCGGTCTGGGGCGACGGCAGCCTGAGCGCGGCGGCGCGGCGCTATGATCTGTCCTGCGAGCCGTTTCTGGATGATCCGGACTACCTGAGCTGCACCCGGCTGGTGCTGCGGGAACTGGCGTCGGCGGCAGGGGGCCGGCTGGAGGCTCCGGCCCCCTGATCCGCGCAGGCAGCGCGGCCGCCGCACGGGCCGCCGGTTTCGCCCCCGGGTGCTGCCGGCCCGGGCCATTCATAACGAAAATGTACCCCATCACGGGTTTGCGTTTGCCGAAAAAGACCTTAGATGGCTATCTTGAGCGGAGAAAGGATGCATCGCCATGTTCAAAACGCAGCAAGCCGTCGCCTCTCTGGATCCCGTCTGGGACCGGATTACCAAGGAAGCGCAGGAGGCTGTCGACTCGCAGCCGCTGATGGGCGGGCTGATCCATGCCTGTATCCTGCACCACAAGTCGCTGCAGAAGGCGCTGTCCTACCGGATCTCGGCCAAGCTGTGCTCGAACGAGATGTCGATGACCATCCTGCGGGAGATTGTCGACGCGGCCTATGAGGCCGACCCCGGCATCGTCGAGGCCTCGCGCGCCGACCTGATGGCGGTTTATGAGCGCGACCCGGCCTGCCACCGGCTGCTGCAGCCGATCCTCTACTTCAAGGGGTACCAGGCGGTGCAGGCCTACCGGATCGGCCATTGGCTGTGGCAGCAGGGCGATTGGGATCTGGCGTATTTCTTCCAGATGCGGATTTCCGAGATCTTCGGCGTTGATATCCATCCGGCGGCGGAAATCGGCAAGGGGATCATGATCGACCATGCCCATTCCATCGTCATCGGCGAGACCGCGGTGGTGGGCGATAACGTGTCGATGCTGCACTCGGTGACGCTGGGCGGCACCGGCAAGGAGGAAGAAGACCGGCATCCGAAAATCGGCAACGGGGTGCTGATCGGCGCCGGCGCCAAGGTGCTGGGCAACATCAAGGTCGGCCATTGCAGCCGGATCGCCGCGGGATCGGTGGTGCTGGCGGAGGTGCCGCCGTGCAAGACTGTGGCGGGCATCCCGGCGCGCATCGTCGGCGAAGCGGGCTGCGATCAGCCGTCAGTCAGCATGGACCAGCGGTTTCCCAACGGATCGGAGTGAGGCTCAGGGCCGCGGGCCTTGGGATTCTGAGCATTTCTGCAAAGAAGTAGGGGGCGGCAGCGCCCCCTTTTTTGATGCGTGGCCGCTTGATGTTCTGCGGAAGCCTCAGGCAGCGCGCGGCGGGGCCTGGGGCGGCGTGTCCGCGCCGCTTTCGGGCAGCTGGAAGGCAGCGGCCAGGGTCCGGAGCTCGCCGGCATCGCCGCGCAGCTCGCCGACGGACTGGACGGTCTGCGCAACGATGCCGGTGTTGTCCCGGGTGGTTGCACCCAGCGAGCTGAGGTTGCGGGACAGACCTTCCAGCGCCTGCGAGTCGCGGGTGAAACGCTCGGCGGAGGTGGCGACGCGGGCGGAGATCCCGTCTATCCGGGCGATGATCCGGGTCAGCACCTCGCCGGTGTTGTTGACCTCCGAGACGCCTTTCTGGATGTGGCGGGTGGCGCTGGTGATCAGCTCCTTGATCTCTGTCGCGGCGTGCGAGCTGCGCTGCGCCAGGGCGCGCACCTCGCTGGCGACCACGGCAAAGCCCTTGCCCGCCTCTCCGGCACGGGCGGCCTCGACGCCGGCATTCAGCGCGAGCAGGTTGGTCTGAAAGGCGATGTCGTCGATCACCCCGGTGATGGTTTCGATCCGGCCCGCGCTCTGCTCGATACCGGTCATCGCCGCAACGGCGTTTTTCACCACGCTGCCGCTGGCGCCGGCCTCCTGCACCGCGCCGGAGGCCAGCCCGTTCACCTCGCGCACGCCATCGGCGGCGCTGGACAGGGACACCGTCAGGGTGCTGAGCGCCCGGGACAGGCTTTCCAGCTCCTGCGACTGGCTGCTGATGCGGCGCGAGAGGCCGTCCGACCCGGCCTCGATCCGCTCGCTGCGGGCCAGCACCGCGGAGGCGGTGCCCAGCACCTGCGCCAGCAGCCCGGCCAGGCTGGAGACCGCGGAGTTGAAGTCGCGGCGCAGCGGCTCGTAGGTTCCGGCAAGCGGCTGATCCATGCGGCAGGACAGATCGCGCCGGGCCAGCGCACCCAGGCCCGCGCGCAGCTGGTCCACCGCCTTGGCCTGGGCCTTGCGGTCAGCCTCGCGGGCTTCGGCCGCGGCACGGCCCTCGGCCAGGGTGTCCTGCAGCATGGCGATGCGGCGGGCAATGCGGCCCAGCTCGTCCTGGCGGGATGCCGCCTGCAGCGCGGTGCTGTAGTCGCCGCCGGTGATCCGTTCCAGCGCCGCCGCCAGCTCCTGCATCGGCCAGCCCAGCAGGCGTTTCAGGATCAGCAGGCAGCTGGCCATCGCAGCGGCCAGGATCAGCGCGCCCAGGGCTGCGTCGCGGCGCAGCCCGGCATTGACGGCGGCGAGGACCGGGGCCGGGTCCCAGGACATGATCAGGGCACCGCGCAGGGAGCCCTTTTTTGACAGCACCGGGTAAATCAGCGTGTAGCCGTCCGCAGATCGCCAGGGACTGCCGGTTTCTATGACCTGCAGCGCGGCGTCCGTCAGCGCGGCGGCGCGGTCCTGCGGCAGGCGGCCGGCCTCCGCCATCACCACGCCGTCGGATTTCATCGCCTTGGCATAGGCAAAGCTGGAAGCGGCGCGTTCGATCACATGCTGGATCTGGTTTTCGACGGTGCCGGAAAAGCCCAGCTTCATCGGCTGCTCGATCTCCTTGGCGGCCATGGTGGTGAGCTCGTGCTGCAGCACCCGCAGGGCATCCAGCGCCTGGGTCTGCAGCCGCTGCCCGGCGAGGAAGGCCAGCGGCAGCGCGGTGAGCAGCGCGAAGAGGGTGACAAGCAGCGCTATCCGCAGGTTCAGCGAACGGAACGGGCGGCGGCGGGGGGAAGGATCGGGCTGGGCCATATTTCTGCATCCGCAAGTGATCGTTGCCGTTGCGGTAATCCCGCGGGAATAAACGGAGCGTAAACCGGTGCCGGACGGCGGCGGAATGTCACCAAAACTTCATCCGGGCGTTACATTCGGCCGGTCCGGGCAAAGAATTTCCTTCCGTTCGGGGAGGCGGCAGAGGCCGGAGCGTCCGGGATCGCCGCCGCCGCGCAAGCCGCGGTTCCTGTTGCGGGCGGGCTGGGCCAACGGCGGTCCTGGCCGCTGGACAGCGGCGGCCGGGCCGTCTTGATTGATCGCGGTCCAGGGCGCATATGCTACTGGAAACGCGATCGGATTTACCGGCTCAAGAACGGGGGCAAAACTATGATTTACACGACCGAAGGCCGCGGGCGGCTCTATGGCTCGATCCTGGAAACGGTGGGGAACACGCCTGCGGTCCGGCTGAACCGGATCGCGCCCGGGCATGTCACCATGTATGTGAAATTCGAGGCGTTCAATCCGGCGGGGTCGGTGAAGGACCGTCTGGCGCTGAACATCATCGAGGCCGCCGAGCGCGAGGGCCGGCTGAAGCCCGGCCAGACCGTGGTGGAGGCGACCAGCGGCAATACCGGCATTGGCCTGGCGATGGTCTGCGCCGCCAAGGGATATCCGCTGGTCATCACCATGCACGACGGGTTCTCGGTCGAGCGGCGGCGGCTGATGCGGATGCTGGGCGCCAAGGTGGTGCTGACCCGCAAGGAAGACAAGGCAGTCGGGATGGTCAAGAAGGCCCGCGAGCTTGCCGAGCAGAACGGCTGGTTCCTGGCGCATCAGTTCGAGACCAAGGACAACGCCGACATCCACGAGGCCACCACCGCGCGGGAGATCCTGGGCGATTTCGAGGGCGCGCGGCTGGATCATGTGGTTCTGGGCTACGGCACCGGCGGCACCGTGTCGGGCCTCGGCCGGGTGCTGAAGGGCGCGCGGCCGGATCTGAAGATCACTCTCAGCGAGCCGTCCAACGCAGCGCTGGTGCAGTCCGGCGAAGCGCAGGCGCGCAACAGCGCGGGCGAGCCTGCGGCGACGCACCCGGCCTTCAACCCGCACCCGATCCAGGGCTGGACCCCGGATTTCATCCCGCTTGTTCTGCAGGAAGCGCTGGACCAGGGCTATTTCGATGCGCTGGAGCCGGTGAGCGGCGAAGAGAGCATCAGGTGGTCCCGGCGGCTGGCGGCGGAGGAGGGCATCCTCGCCGGGATTTCCAGCGGCGCCAGCCTGGCAGCGGCGATGAAGGTCGCCGAGACCGCGCCGGAGGGATCGGTGCTGCTGGCGGTGCTGCCGGACACCGGCGAGCGCTATTTGTCGACGCCGCTGTTTGAGGACATTGCAGCGGAGATGGACGCCGAAGAGGCGGCGCTGTCGGCCTCTACCCCTGGGTTTCAGTACTGAGCGGCGCGGCGCGGCTGGCCGGGTTCCGGCGGCGGCTGCTGCGGTTGAGTATTCAGGCAAAGAAGAAGGGGGCGGGACCGCCCCTTTTTTTCCGGCGCCGCGTCGGTCCGGCAAAGAAAAAGCCCCGGTTTTCGCCGGGGCTTTCTGTGTTTCTGGGGCGGCCAATCAGGCCAGCATCACCATCGGGTTTTCCAGGTTGTCCTTGATCGCGTTCAGGAGCTCTGCCCCGAGCGCACCGTCGATCACCCGGTGGTCGACCGAGAGGGTGACGGACATCACGGTGGCCACCGCCAGTTCGCCGTCCTTGCCCACCACCGGCTTTTTCACGCCGGCGCCGACCGCCAGGATCGCGCCGTGCGGCGGGTTGATCACTGCGTCGAAGTTTTCGATGCCGAACATGCCGAGGTTGGAGATTGCGAAGCTGCCGCCCTGGTATTCATGCGGCGCCAGCTTGCGGTCGCGGGCGCGGGCGGCGAGGTCCTTCATTTCCGCTGACAGCGCCGAGAGCGATTTGCTGTCGCTGTCCTGCAGAACCGGGGTGAACAGCCCGCCCTCAATGGCGACGGCAACCGCCACGTCGGAGGCTTTCATCTTCAAGACCCGGTCGCCTGCCCAGACCGCGTTGGCGTCCGGCACCGACTGCAGCGCCAGGGCGCAGGCCTTGATGATGAAGTCGTTGACCGACAGCTTGACGCCGCGGGCCTCGAGCTGCTTGTTCAGCTCGCCGCGGAACTTCAGCAGCGCATCCAGCTGAATGTCGCGGCGCAGGTAGAAATGCGGCACCTGCTGCTTGGCCTCGGTGAGGCGGGCGGCGATGGTCTTGCGCATGCCGTCCAGCTTGACTTCCTCGTAGTCGCGGCCCTCGTACATGCGGGCCACCTGATCGGCGGACGGGCCGGCCGGGGCGGCAGCGGCTGCGGCGGGCGATGCCCCGGCGGCTTCCGCCTTGGGCGCGGCGGCGGCCTGCGGTTTGGCGTCGATCACGTCAGCCTTGACGATGCGGCCCTTGGGGCCGGAGCCGGTGATTTGCGCGAGGTCCAGCCCCTTATCGGCGGCGATGCGCCGCGCCAGCGGCGAGGCGAAGATGCGGCTGCCGTCAGCGCCCTGCGGTGCGGCGGGAGCGGCTTTGGCTTCGGCTTTGGGGGCGTCATCCTTGGGCGCTTCGCTTTTGGCGGCAGCCGCGTCCTTGGCCGGTTCTGCGGCCGGTGCGGGTGTGCCGTTGGCGGCGGAGGACTGGATGTCATCGGCGCTTTCGCCGTCTTCCAGCAACACCGCGATGGGGGTGTTGACCTTCACGCCCTCGGAGCCTTCGGCGACCAGGATCTTGCCGACCACGCCTTCGTCCACGGCTTCAAATTCCATGGTGGCCTTGTCGGTTTCGATCTCGGCGATCAGGTCGCCGGAGGACACGGTGTCGCCCTCCTTGACCAGCCATTTGGCAAGGGTGCCTTCCTCCATGGTGGGAGAAAGCGCGGGCATCAGGATTTCGGTGGGCATGTCAGCGCTCCTCAATCAGAACAATTTGGTCATAGGGCGCCCTGGGGCGCCTGGTGCCGCGGGCAAGCAGGGTGATCGCGGCTTCGATCTTGTCTTTGTATTCGGCCATCCAGACGTAGGCCTCCTGATGGGAGGGCCGCGAACCGATCAGCCGTGTGTCCGCTGCCAGCCGTTCGGGCACCAGTGCGGTGACTGTGCGCCCGTCGACGGTCAGCGTGACGCGGTAGCATTCGGTTTCGGGATCGCGGCCCCTGATTTCCATCTTCGTCCTTAGCGGTAGGTGACTTGCTTCACCGCTTCGACCACCTCATCCGTGGTGATCAGCGCGTGGCGCTCGAGGTTGGCGGCATAGGGCATCGGGACGTCCTTGCCGGTGCAGGTGACAACCGGCGCGTCGAGATAGTCGAACGCCTGCTGCATCACCTCGGAGGCGATGTAGCTGCCGACGGAGCCCTGCGGCCAGCCTTCTTCGACGGTGACCAGGCGGTTGGTCTTCTTGACCGACTCGATCACCGTGGGCAGGTCCATCGGGCGCAGGGTGCGCAGGTCGATGACCTCGGCGCTGATGCCGTCCTGGGCCAGCTTGTCGGCGGCTTCCAGCGCGTATTGCATGCCGATGCCGAAGGAGACGATGGTGACGTCAGAGCCTTCGCGCCAGATCCGGGCCTTGCCGAAGGGGATGGTGAAATCATCCAGTTTCGGCACGTCGAAGGCGCGGCCGTAGAGGATTTCGTTCTCCAGGAAGATCACCGGGTTGTTGTCGCGGATCGCGGTCTTCATCAGGCCCTTGGCGTCGGCGGCGGAGTAGGGCATTGCCACCTTGAGGCCGGGGATCTGCATGTACCAGGCGGCGTAGTCCTGCGAGTGCTGGGCAGCCACGCGGGCGGCGGCGCCGTTGGGGCCGCGGAACACCATCGGAGCGCCAAGCTGGCCGCCGGACATGTACAGCGTCTTGGCTGCCGAGTTGATGATGTGGTCAATCGCCTGCATGGCGAAGTTGAAGGTCATGAACTCGACAATCGGGCGCAGGCCGCCGAAGGCCGCGCCGGTGGCGATGCCGGCAAAGCCGTGCTCGGTGATCGGGGTGTCGATCACCCGCTTGGAGCCGAATTCGTCCAGCAGCCCTTGCGAGACCTTGTAGGCGCCCTGATACTCGGCGACTTCCTCGCCCATCAGGAACACGTCCTCGTCGCGGCGCATTTCCTCGGCCATGGCGTCACGCAGCGCTTCGCGGACGGTGGTCTGCACCATCTCGGTGCCTTCCGGGTAGTCCGGCTCCAGCACCTTGGCGGGCATCGCCGGGGCCTTTTCCGGGGCGGCGGCGGCGGGTTTGTCGGTGGGCGCCTTCTCGGCGGGGGCCTCGCCGGAGGGGGCCTCTTCCCTGGCGCTGGACGCCTCATAGTCATCGGCGCTTTCGCCGTCCTCGACCAGCACCGCGATCGGGGTGTTGACCTTGACGCCTTCGGTGCCTTCACCGATCAGGATCTTGCCGACGGTGCCTTCGTCGACGGCTTCGAATTCCATCGTTGCCTTGTCGGTTTCGATCTCGGCGAGGATGTCGCCGGAATTCACGGTATCGCCTTCCTTGACCAGCCATTTGGCCAGGGTGCCTTCCTCCATGGTCGGCGACAGGGCGGGCATCAGAATTTCAGTTGCCATGTCTTGTTCTTCCCTTTCAGGTCAGCAGCTTACGCGTAGATGTCGGTCCAGAGCTCGTCCAGGGCCGGCTCCGGGCTTTCCTTGGCGAATTCTGCGGATTTGCTGACGATCTCCTTGATTTCCTTGTCGATCGCCTTGAGGTCCTCTTCGCTGGCGTGGCCGCCGGTCAGCAGCATCTCGCGGACCTGCTCGATGGGGTCGCGCTCTTCGCGCATCTTCTGGACCTCTTCGCGGGTGCGGTACTTGGCCGGGTCCGACATCGAGTGGCCGCGGTAGCGGTAGGTCTTGACCTCGAGGATGTAGGGGCCGTCGCCGCTGCGGCAGTGGGCCACGGCGCGCTCGCCGGCTTCCTTCACTGACAGCACGTTCATGCCGTCCACCGCTTCGCCCGGGATGCCGAAGGCCTTGCCGCGTTCCCAGATCTCGGCGCTGGAGGTGGAGCGCTGCTGCGCGGTGCCCATGGCGTACTGGTTGTTCTCGATCACGAAGACCACCGGCAGTTTCCACAGGGCGGCCATGTTGAAGGTCTCGTAGACCTGGCCCTGGTTGGCGGCGCCGTCGCCGAAATAGGTGAAGGTGACGCGGCCGTTGCCCTTGTACTTGTCGGCAAAGGCGAGGCCGGCGCCGATCGGCACCTGGGCACCGACAATGCCGTGGCCGCCGTAGAAATGCTTCTCTTTCGAGAACATGTGCATCGAGCCGCCCTTGCCCTTGGAGTAGCCGCCCTCGCGGCCGGTGAGCTCGGCCATGACGCCGTCCGGGTCCATGCCGCAGGCCAGCATGTGGCCGTGGTCGCGGTAGGAGGTGACGCGCTTGTCGCCTTCCTCAGCCGCCGCTTCGAGGCCGACAACCACCGCTTCCTGGCCGATGTAGAGGTGGCAGAAGCCCCCGATCAGGCCCATGCCATAAAGCTGGCCCGATTTTTCCTCGAATCGGCGGATCAGCAGCATCTCGCGGTAGTGTTTGGTCAGTTCTTCGGCAGAAACGTTTGGTTTCTTTACGCTTTTTCTAGCGGCCATGGTGGTCAGCTCCCCCTGAAGGCTAGATAGTTTAGTGTTAAACAAATTCATAGCGGGTTTTGGCCCGGCTGAATAGTGCTATTCTGACGCGGGGCGGACGCCGGGTAAAGATCTGCCGACGGCGCAGGAAAATCTCCGCGCGGATGGCAAGGCGGATGGAATGGCGGCGGGGCAGGGCAGGCCACGGCTTGCGGTGCTCCGCCGGCCCGGATCTTGCGCTTTTTTTCCGGGCTGCGCCTCAACCGCAAGAAACGGGTCGCCCGGTTCGGGTTTTCCTTCTTTGCTGATGGGCATGCAAAAACTGAAGGGCATGACCATGGAACTGAAGAACAAGACAATCATCATCAGCGGGGCGAGCAGCGGAATAGGCGCGGCCGCGGCGCTGCTGTTTGCCTCCGAGGGCGCGAATGTGGTGCTGGGCGCGCGCCGGGAGGCGCGGCTGCAGTCGCTTGCCGGGCAGATCGAGCAAAGCAACGGACGCGCCGTGTACCTTGCCGGCGACGTGCGGGACGAGTCTTATGCGATGGGCCTTGTCGATCTGGCGGAGCAGCGGTTCGGCGGCCTTGACGGCGCGTTCAACAATGCGGGCATCATGGGCGATCTTGGGCCCGTTGCGGAGATGGAGCCGGGCAATTGGCACTCCGTCCTTGCAACCAATCTCACCAGCGCGTTCTTCGCCGCCAGGGCGCAGATCCCCGCGCTGCAAAGATGTGGCGGCGGATCGGTTGTGTTCACGGGGACGTTTGTTGGGTTCAGCAATGGCGGCATGCCGGGGATGGCGGCCTATGCCGCGTCGAAAGCCGGGCTGTTGGGATTGACGCAGTCACTGGCTTCGGAGCACGCGGCAGAAGGTATTCGGGTGAATGCGGTCCTGCCGGGCGGCACCAAGACGGAGATGGCGGGCGACGATCCCGCGACGCATGAGTTCATCGCCGGTTTGCACCCGCTCAAGCGTATGGCGGACCCCAGGGAGATTGCCCAGTCAGCCCTGTTCCTGCTGTCGGACCGGGCAAGTTTCGTGACAGGCGCTCCGGTTTCGGTTGATGGCGGTATTGCGGCCCGCTTGCTTTGAAAACCCCGCCGCTGGCTGCTTTGCGGCCGGCGGCGATTGCAAAGATCCCGGCTGCCGTGCGGGCCGGTTGACAACCTGTTTCATTCTGCGGGAACCCGATGCACCGCGCCGGCCCGGAAGGAGGGCCGGTCAGCGGATCACGATCTCGTCCGCGCGGACGAGACCGAGAACCGTGCGTGCCTGTTCGTCGAGGAGGTCGAGGTCGAGGTAGTCGTCGGACAGGCGGCGTGTCAGATTCTCCATCTCGCTGATGCGGGATTGAAGACGGTCGAGATCCTGCTGAAGTTCTTCCGCCTCAGCTTGGATTTCAACCCGTCTGAACAGCCCGAAATCGCCCTGCACCGCCGCAAAGGTAAAATACGCGCTAAGCGCGAAGGCGATGGCAAAGAAGGCGATGGCGCCAAAAGACGGCCGCGTGCTTCGGGTCACTGTGAAGGTGCCTGTATGTTACTGCTCATATTGTATTTTGCGCCGTTTGCCGGCGTCTGAAGAAACCATGCCACAACCGAATCGGCTTGTGAATCCCAAATCTGTCTGCAGGGGAAAGTTTTTTGGCTCTTCATCCGGGGGCGGCAAATGGCAGGCCGGGCCGCAGGCGCCCGCGGGTGGAGACCCGCCCGGCGCGCCGGGCGGGGATACCGGGTCTTACTGGTCCAGCGCCGCGACGCCGGGCAGGGTCTTGCCTTCCATCCATTCCAGGAAGGCGCCGCCGGCGGTGGAGATGTAGCTGAAATCGCCGGCCGCGCCGGAAGCGTTCAGCGCCGCCACGGTGTCGCCGCCGCCGGCAACCGAGATCAGCTGGCCGGAGCGGGTCAGCGCCGCGGCCTTGAGCGCGGCGGCATTGGTGGCGGCATCGAACGGCTCCAGTTCGAAGGCGCCGAGGGGGCCGTTCCAGATCAGCGTCTTGCTGTTTGCAAACACTTCGGTGATGCGGGCGAGACTGTCGGGGCCGGCGTCCAGGATCATGCCGTCCTCGGGGCACTGGTCGGCGGGCAGGATGTCATGCGGGGCGTTGGATTCGAACTTCTTGGCGACCACGATGTCGGAAGGCAGGATGATCTCGCAGCCCGCTTTTTCGGCCTTGGCGAGGATCTCGGCTGCGGTGTCCTTCATGATGCGCTCGGCCAGCGAGATGCCGACCGGCAGGCCCTTGGCGACCAGAAAGGTGTTCGCCATGCCGCCGCCGATCACCAGGTGGTCGACCTTCTCGATCAGGTTGCCCAGAAGCTCCAGCTTGGTGGAGACCTTGGCACCGCCGACAACAGCCGTCACCGGGCGCTGCGGCTGGCCCAGGGCGCTTTCCAGCGCTTCCAGCTCGGCCTGCATCAGGCGGCCGGCACAGGCGGGCAGCAGGCGGGCGATGGCTTCGGTGGAGCTGTGCGCGCGGTGCGCGGCGGAGAAGGCGTCGTTGCAGTAGACCTCGCCCAGGCGGGCCATGCCTGCGGCCAGTTCCGGGTCGTTCTTGGTCTCTGCGGCGTGGAAGCGGGTGTTTTCCAGCAGCAGAACCTCGCCGGGCTGCAGCGCGTCTGCGGCGGCCTCGGCGCCGGCGCCGACGCAATCGGCGGCAAACAGCACCTTGGTTTCAAAGGCGCGCTCCAGCGTCGGCACCAGCTGATTGAGAGACAGGTTTTCGCGGCGTTCGCCGCCGGGGCGGCCGAAGTGCGCCAGCAGGATCGGTTTGCCGCCCGCCGCCAGAATATCGCGCACGGTGGGGGCGATGCGGCGGATGCGGGTGGAGTCGGTTACCACGCCGTCGACGATTGGCACGTTGATGTCCACGCGCACCAGCACGCGCTTGCCGTTCAGATCCATGTCGTCGAGAGTTTTCCAGCCCATCTGCGAGACCCCTTGTATGGTGAAAATGCCGATAAATCCGGGCGCTGTTTCGGGGGTTTTTGCGCATCAGTCAATGCTCCCTTGGCATTTGGTAGCGCTGCGCGTAGGTATCTGTGCAAATTTCGACGACAGGAGAGCCAGATGGCCGAGATTAAAGATCCCGAAAACACCGTCATCATCGAACTGAAGGATGGCAATGTTGTTATCGAGCTGCTGCCCGACGTGGCGCCGAAGCATGCTGAGCGGATGAAAGAGCTGGCCCGCGCCGGCGAATATGACAACGTCTGCTTCCACCGGGTGATCGACGGCTTCATGGCACAGACCGGCGATGTGGCCAACGGCGACATGGAAGACGGCTTCAACATCCGCATGGCGGGCACCGGCGGCTCCAGCCTGCCGAACCTGCCGGCCGAGTTCTCCAAGCTGCCGCATGACCGCGGCACCCTGGGCGCGGCGCGGTCCGCCAACCCGGATTCTGCAAACTCGCAGTTCTTCATCAACTTCAAGGACAACCACTTCCTGAACGGCCAGTACACCGTTTACGGCCGCGTCATCGAAGGCATGGAGCATGTCGACGCGATCACCCGCGGCGAGCCGCCTGCGAACCCGGACCGGATGATCTCGGTCAAGGTGGCTGCGGATGCGTAAGACGCTGACCGCGCTGGCCCTGCTGGCGGCGGGGCCTGCCTTGGCCACCGGCCTGGAGATCCAGGTCGAGGGCGAGGCCAACGGAACCATCCAGATCGACCTGTTTGAGGACGTGGCGCCCAAGCACGTGGAGCAGATCACCGCGCTGGCGGCCGAAGGCCAGTATGACGGAGTGGTGTTCCACCGGGTGATCGAGGGCTTCATGGCGCAGACAGGCGATGTCGAATTCGGCAAGGCCGGCGGCGACATGAGCATGGCCGGCCGCGGCGGCTCCGCTCGCCCCGACCTGCCGGCCGAATTCTCGGACCTGCCGTTTGACCGCGGCGTGGTCGGCATGGCGCGGTCGCAAAGCCCGAACAGCGCCAACTCGCAGTTCTTCATCATGTTCGATGCCGGCCATTTCCTGAACGGCCAGTACACGGTTGTCGGCAAGGTGACCGGGGGCATGGACGTGGTCGACGCGATCAAGCGCGGCGCGGGGCAGAACGGGTCGGTGATCGGCCAGCCCGATGCGATGACCAAGGTGACCGTGACCGAGTAAGCCGGACCGGATTACCGGAAGGAGACGGCCCGCGCCCGGTGTTTCGGGGGCGGGCCTTTGCTGTTGCGGGGATGACAAGCGGTAACAAGACCGTGCCGGCCCCTGTTCCGTGCTTGCCTGCTGCCGTTTACTGGGGCCGGGAGGCGCTGGTCATGTTCAAGGGGGTTCTGTTGTGTCTGGGGCTGCTGCTGCCATGGAGCGCGCAGGCAGACCCGCAGGCCTGGCAGCGGGAATGGCCGCAGACCGATTTCAGCCGCACCACTGTGCCGGAATGGCGGCAGATCCGTTCCGGCGGCGTGCCCAAGGACGGCATTCCGGCGCTGGACGCGCCGCAGTTCGTAGCGGCCGCCAAAGCGCGGCGGCTGAAGCCTCGGGAGCCGGTGGTCACGCTGGAGATGGCGGGCGTCCGGCCGCGGGCTTATCCGCTGCGCTACCTGACCTGGCATGAAATCGTGAACGATGTGGTGGCAGGGGTGCCGGTGGCGGTGACCTATTGCCCCTTATGCAACTCGGCGGTGACCTTCGACCGGCGCACCGCGGCCGGCACCCTGAGCTTTGGCGTCAGCGGCAAGCTGCGCCATTCCGACATGGTGATGTATGACCGCGAGACCCAGAGCTGGTGGCAGCAGGCAACCGGCACCGGCATTGTCGGGCGGATGGCCGGCATGGAACTGCGGACGCTGCCAAGCTGGGTTGAAAGCTGGCAGGAGTTCACCGCCCGCAATCCGGACGGCCTGGTGATGGCGGAGCCGGGCTGGAACCGGGATTACGGACGCAACCCTTACCGCGGCTATGACACCGCGAAATGGCCGTTCCTTTATGATGGCAGCCCGCCGCCGCACGGGGTGGCGCCGATGGCACGGGTGGTGCGCGCCGGACATCGCGCCTGGCCGCTGGAGCGGCTGGCAGCGGCGGGCGAGATCCGCGAGGCGGGGCTGGTGCTGAGCTGGCGGGCAGGCCAAGCTTCGGCGCTGGACACCGGCAGGCTGGCGCAGGGGCGCGACATCGGCAGCGTCCGGGTGCGCGACGCGCAGGGGCGGGACGTGGCCCATGACGTCATGTTCGCCTTTGCCTTTCATGCCTTCTGGCCGGACGGCACCTGGATGCTCAAGTAACGAAAGGCGCGCCGGGAAGGGCGTGCCTTGGCATGAAGTGCCGCTGTAATTTCCATCAGAACAGGAAGTTGTCCGCGTCCCGCAGTTCAGCCAGGGTAATGTCTTCGACAAGGATGGTCACATTGTCAAAGGAGACCAGCACGTCGTCGCCCTGGCGCTGGAAGCCGAGGTCGCTCATGCTGGAAGCGCCGTTGCCGATACGGATCAGGTCCTGCCCCGCGTTGAAATCCGCGATGGTGTCGTTTCCATGGCCTCGGTTGAACAGGAAGGTGTCGGCATGATTGCCTCCGGTCAAGAGATCGTCTCCCCCTTGGCCGATCAAGGTGTCGCGGCCGGCCCCGCCATTGAGCGTATCGTTGGCCGAGCCGCCGGTCAGCAGGTCAGCGCCAGTGCCGCCAAAGATCTGGTCAAGGCCCCCTCCGCCATGAAGATAGTCGTTACCATCGCCGCCCAGAAGGGTATCGCGGTAAGCGCCTCCGGTCAGCCGGTCATTTCCTTCACCGCCGCTCAGATGGTCGTAGCCTCCGTTGCCATTCAGTGTGTCATTGCCGCTCCAGCCGGTCAGTGTGTCATGGCCGTCGCCGCCGTGCAGCTGGTCGTCACCGCCGTCGCCGAACAGGCGGTCTGAATCCTGACCGCCTTGAAGCGTGTCATTGCCGCTGCCTCCTCGCAGCGTGTCATTGCCCCGGTGGCCGACGATCCGGTCATTGCCGGATTCCCCCAGGAGCAGATCGCGGCCCGAATAGCCGTTAAGGCTGTCGTTGCCGCCGCCGCCGAGCAGAACGTCGTTGCGCACGCCTGAAACTTCGTCGCCGTTTAGCGTCTCGGAATAAGACCCGCCGTCATTGAGAGCGACCGTGCGGTCGCTGAATTGCACGATCTCGATAGAGCTGAGGGTATCGCGGCCGTCGGGGCCGTTCAAGATCGTCCGGCCGTAGCTGGAGGTGAAGCTGGCGCGGTTGTAGCTGCCGTCGACAATCAGCCGGTCGGTGCCGCTCTCGCCATAGATGTAGTCATTGCCGCTGCCGGAATTGATGGTGTCATTGCCGGTACCGAGCTGCCACGTGCTGCCGCGGGTTGAGTTGATGGTGAACAGGTCGTGGCCTTCTGTTGCGTCATCAACGAAGGAACTCGTGTAGCCGTAGGAGTAAGTGTAGGCGGAAGCATCCATACCGCTTACCGAAACGACGGTCGCTCCGCCAACCTGGACGGTCATCCCGCTTATGGTTCCATAGAGTGTTCCGCCATAGTTATTGAAGCTGCCGGTGTAGGTCACTGTGAGCGACTGGCCGGCATAGTTTGTGCCATTAACAACAATGAGGCTGTTTGTGACGGTGCCCGCCGAGGAATTATAGATCCGGTAGGTTTTCAAATCGGCCACATCCCAGCTGTAGCTGGAGTCGTTTACGGTAAAAGTCGCCATGGAGACAGCCTCTTGGTCTGAACTATGCCTGGGTTGTAACCCGGAAAGAAAATGCAATTCAGAGGCCTGATGCCGGAGCGCCAGCCGGATTTCAAGGCAGGGAGTTTCTTGCCGTTAGGTAAACGTGATCTTTTTGCAGCTTTTACGGGTGCGGCTGGCCGAAACAGAAAACGCCGCGGGTTTTCCCGCGGCGTTTCAAGGGTCCCTGTCAGACCCGGCCGTTCAGAGGGCCTGCCGGATGTCGGCTCAGCCCTCTGCCTTGTGCGCCTTGGTGGCGGCCTGGACCGCGGCGGACGGCGCCGGGGCCGGGGCTGCGGCGGGCGCTGCTGCCGCCGTCGGGGCGGACTTGCGGCCGCCCGGGTTCAGCGGGTCGTCCTGGCGCTGCACGGAGCCTTCGAAATGGGCGCCGCTTTCGATCGCGATGGTCTTGTGGATGATGTCGCCCTCGACCCGCGCGGTGGAGGTCAGGCGCACCTTGAGACCGCGCACGCGGCCGACGATGCGGCCGTTGATGACCACGTCATCGGCGGTGATTTCGCCCTTGATGGTGGCGGTTTCGCCGACGGTCAGCAGATGCGCGCGGATGTCGCCCTCAACTGTGCCTTCGACCTGGATGTCGCCGGTGGTTTTGACGTTGCCGGTGATGTGCAGGTCCGAGCTCAGCAGCGATGCGGCGGGCTTGGCCTTGGGCATGCTGGAGGTGTAGTCGCTGGCCGCAGGTGCAGCTGCCGGTGCTGCCGCGGGTGCCGGGGTTGCGTCGGCCTGCTTCGGCCCGGGCTCGTTGATTTTGCTCTTAGAAAACATTTCTCGCAGCCTTGATGTAGATCATGGGGTTTACAGGTTGCCCGTTGACCCTGACCTCGTAATGGAGGTGGGTCCCGGTGGACCGTCCGGTGTTACCCATATCAGCAATGTGATCGCCGCGCGAGACCCTTTGGCCCTTTGTCACGCGGAGTTTCGAGTTATGGGCGTATCTGGTTTCGATGCCGAAAGCATGGCGGATGGTGACCATCTTGCCGTAGCCCGACTGCCAGCCGGCGTGGGTGACGACGCCGTCAGCGGTGGCAAAGATATCGGTGCCGGTGCTGCCTGCGAAATCAGACCCTTTGTGCAGGCGGCGGCCGCCGGTCTTGGGATCGCGGCGGTAGCCGAAACCGGAGGTCTGGCGCACACGGCCGAGGTTGACCGGCGTGGCGAAGGGCGCCTGCTGGGCGGCCAGCCGGTAGAGGTTCAGCTGGTCGAGCTTGGCCAGGATCGCATTGGCGCGCAGCGCTTCGGGGCTGGGTTCCTCGCCGCGGGTGGACATCGCCAGCGGCTCGAGCGGGCCGCCCTGGCCGTTGTAGCCGCGGCGCACTTGTTCGAGAATGCGGTCGGGCGGCATGCCGGCGCTGCGGAACATCTTGTCGAGCGGGGTGACGGAGACCGCCACTGCCTCTTCCAGTTGCCGGAAGATCTGGCTGTTGCGTTCGTTCATCAGCTGCAGTTCCAGCTCCAGCTCGTCGCGCTGCTGCAGCGCGCCCTGGGCGTCGGCCAGGATCCGGTCGCGTTCGGTTGCAGTGTCGGCCAGCACATCGGCCAGCAGGTCCATTTGCGCCTCGGCGCTGGCCATGGCGGCCTGCGGGCTGGCGCCGCCCTCGGTATCCTGCTTGAGCTGCGCCAGCGCCTTTTTGGCGCCGTCGCGCTGGGTCATGGTGTCGCGCAGGGTGGTCTGGATCACCTCGATGCCGGTTTCCAGCTCGCGGCGGCGGGTTTCCGAGGCCAGCAGTTCCGACTGCATCACCGAGATCTGCGCCAGTGCGGCGTTGAAACGCTCCTGTGCGGCTAGCGCCTCTTCGGCGCGGGCGTCGCGCTCATCGGAAATGGCGTTGAGACGGGCGCGGTAGGTCTGCTGGTCGCGCTTGGCCAGCTCGCGGAAATTGCCGGAGCCGATGCTGTCCATCAGCACAATGGCGGTGGCGACAATGGACCAGGCCACGAACAGGGTGATGCCGGCCACGGCGATCAGCTGGGTTTCGGAGCGCAGCCGGATGAAGCGGGTGTCGGTGTCTGATTTCAGGAACACCCGCCGCTCCGGAAAGCGGCGTTCGAGAAAACTGTGGATTCTGATCGCGAGCCGTGTGCGCAATGTGCCGTCCCTGTGCAGTCCTGCCGTCTGGTCCTGTGCGGCGCCGCCGGGCGGGTCCGGGACCATGGGCGAAGTCAATAGACAGGGAGGCGCGATTGGGCAAGCCTGTTGACCCATCGGCTCCGGAACGCGCTTGTCCGGGCCGGAGATGGGCGGAAACCTGCCGAAGCAGGGCGGCGGGTGCGGCGCGGCGGCTGCCAGTCAGCCCTGCCGCTCCTCCTGCGCCTCGCTCCAGCCGCGTTCCCAGGCCTGATGGTCGGCGTTGTCGAACGCATAGGGGTTGGCGGTGAACGGCTGGCCATTCATGCAGGCGCGGAACCCCTCGTCGAAATGCGCGCCGCGCGGGTCCATGCCGCAGGGCTGGTGAGCGGTGTCGCGCAGGTGGGCGGCAAATTCCGGGTAGCGGGCCAGATCGGTCTGGTCGAGGCCCTCGGGGTGCTGCTGCAGCGCCCTGCGGCCGCGCGGCGTCAGCTGCCAGCCGCCGCCCTGCACCGGTTCGAGAATAACGGCGGTCTCCAGGTCCGCCAGATGGCCCGCGAGCCGCTCGCGCAGGTCCTCCGGAGGCAGGCCGGGAACCTCATTGGCCTGCCGGAACAGGGCGGCAAGGGCGGCTTCGCAGCTGTGCAGCGTGACCGGCCCGGTGCCGGCCTTGTGCAGGATCAGCGCGACAAGGCTGGCGGTGCTCAGCAGTGGGAAGTCGTTTTCGAACATGGGTTCAGCCGGGGTTCCGGGTCCGGTCAGTCTACGCCTCCGCGGCCGTCAGGTAAAGGCTGGCACCGGACGAAAGGCCGCCGGGTTCACCAGCCAGGCAGCGGTTTCACCTGATCCGCCAGCGGCCAGTAGAAATCCGGCGGCAGGCCGGCATCGGCGCGCTTTTCCTCGTTGAAGGGCGGCTTCAGACCGCCGCGGAAATACTTGCGCACCAGCGCGTGGAACGCCTCCTTGGGGTCCAGGTTGTCCCGGCCGCACAGGAAGTTGAACCATTTGGAGCCATAGGCGACATGGCTGACTTCCTCGGCATAGATCACCTCCAGCGCCGCAACCGCCTGCGGCAGCTGCGCCTTGCGGAAGACGTCGATCATGCCGGGGGTCACGTCGAGGCCGCGGGCCTCCAGCACCATCGGCACCACGGCGAGGCGGCCCATCAGGTCGTCCGCCGTGTCCTCGGCGGCGCGCCACATGCCGGCATGGGCCGGCAGGGCGCCGTAATGGCTGCCGAGCGCTTCAAGACAGTCGCACATCAGGTTGAAATGCTTGGATTCCTCATCCGCGGCCTTGACCCAGTCGTCGAAGAATCCGAGCGGCATCGGCACATGGGAAAACCGCGCAATGATATCCCAGTGCAGGTCGACGGCGTTGAGCTCGATATGGGCAACCGCGTGCAAGAGCGCGATGCGGCCTGCCTCCGAGCCCGGTTTGCGCTTGGGCACGTCGCGCGGGTTCAGCAGATCAGGTTTTTCGGGCCGCGCGGGATGCATCGGCGGGCTGGCGGTGCCGATGGCGATCTCCGGCGCCTCGCCCGTGCGGCTGGCGAACCATTCCGCGGCATGGCGGCGCGACAGCGCGGTCTTGGCGCGCCCGTCGGCAGTGGTCAGCACCTCGGCGGCGCGTTCGGCAAGCGAAAGGGGCTGATCGGTCATGCGGGTCTCCTGAAGCGGCGTGGTACGACGGGTTCATCTGATTTGAGCGGCGGAGTCCAGAGCGGAAACCGGTATGCTCCCGCGCCTGCGGGCGATCAGCAGGCTGATCGCACTGGCGACGCCGGAGCCAACAGGGAATCCTGCGCCCGTCAGGGCGCGGGCGGAACCAGCGGGAGGACCGCAGGGCGGCCTCAGAGGGCGCGGACCGCCTCCAGCACTTCCTCGGCGTGGCCGTCGACCTTCACCTTGCGCCAGACGCGGGCGATCCTGCCGTCAGCATCGATCAGGAATGTGGAGCGCTCAATGCCCCAATGTTTCCTGCCGTACATGCTCTTTTCCTTCCAGACTCCGTAATCCTCGCAGACGGTGCTGTCCGCGTCCGACAGAAGCGGCGTAGTCAGCCCGTGTTTCGCGGTGAAATTCTCATGCTTCTTGAGGCTGTCCCTGGAAATCCCGAAAACGTGAGCGCCGGCATCGGCGAAGGCCTGCAAAGCCTCTGAAAAGGCGATGGATTCTTTGGTGCAGCCGGGGGTATTATCGCGGGGATAGAAGAACAGCACCACGGGCGCGCCCTTGAGGCTGGACAAAGTGACCTCTCCGCCGCCGCCGCGGGGCAGGGTAAAGGAAGGGGCGGGATCTGAAACGTCGAGCATTGGCCTGTCTCCTGTCTTTTGCGCATTTCACTGCGCGGCGAACATAACCCATGAGCAGCAAAGGGAAAGCTGAGATCAAACCCGCCGGCGAGAATAACCGCGCCGCCGCAGAGGCGGTGCCTGTTCCCGGACCGGCGCCGGGCGCGCAGGCGGAGGCGCAGGCCGTCCCGCGCCGGCTGCTGCGGCGCCGGTGGCGGCTGCTGCGCGGGCTGGTCCGGGTGCTGGTGCTGCTGTCCTTCCTGGGCGCGGGCGCGGTTTATTTCGGGGTCGGCACCCGGCTGGACGCGCCAGACTGGGTGCGCAGCCGGGTGGAGACCCGGATCGAACGGCATCTGAACGGGCTGCAGATCGAATTCGGCGCCATTCATGTGGTGGTGAACAAGGGCTGGCGGCCGCGGGTGAGCCTGCAGGACGTGGTTCTGCGCCACCCCGACGGCAGCGTGTTCGCGCAGCTGGCCGACGCCCAGGCAAGCCTGGCGATGCGGCCGCTGCTGCGCGGCCGGATTCAGCCCAAGCGGATTTCCCTGAACGGTCTTTATGCGGCGCTCAGGCGCAATGAGGACGGCTCCTTTGCGCTGAGTTTTGCCAGCAGCGGCCTGCCGTACCGGCGGGCGGGGAATCTGGCCGAACTGATCGAGCAATGGGACAGCCAGCTGCAGAAGCCGGTTCTGGCGGCGCTGACGGAAGTGGAAACCAGCGCCCTGACCCTGTCCTACACCGACGACCGGCTGGGCCGCGGCTGGACGCTGGACGGCGGGAATATCGGCCTGCAGCGGGCCGGGGACACGGTGTCCCTGTCGGCGGTGTTCTCGGTTCTGAGCGGGCGCGGCGAGGTCGGCACGGTCGAAGCCAGCTACACCTCCGAGATTGGCAGCCCGGAAGCGGATGTCGGGGTGCTGGTGTCGGACATCGCCAGCGAGGACATCGCGCTGCAGACGCCGGCGCTTGGCTGGCTGGGGGTGCTGCGGGCGCCGATTTCCGGCTCTCTGCGCGGCGGGATCGACGCGGCCGGCGCGCTGCAGCCGCTGCAGGCCAGCCTGCGCATCGGCGAGGGCGTGATCCAGCCGGCGGCGCAGACCCGGCCGGTGCCGATCCAGGGCGCGCGCAGCTATTTTTCCTATGATCCGGCGCGGGAGCTGCTGGAGTTCTCCGAGCTCAGGGTCGAGACCGGCTGGGGGGCCGGGGTGATGCAGGGGCAGGCCAGCCTCGCGGGCATCGAGAACGGCCAGCTCACCGGTCTGGTGGGGCAACTGCGGTTTTCCGATCTGGAGCTGAACCCGCGGCGGCTGTTCGAAAACCCGGTCAAGTTCCCCGCGCTGGATGCCGATTTCGATCTGCGGCTGAGGCCCTTCCGGCTGCGCCTGGGCGAAATGCTGGTGCGCGACGGCAGCAGCCGCATACATTTTGACGGCACCGTCGGAGCAGGGCCCGAAGGCTGGGACTATGATCTCAACGGCAGCGTTGACCGGGTGCGCGCGGCGCGGGTCAAGGAGCTGTGGCCTGCGGTGCTGGCGCCGAAGCCGCGGGAGTGGGTGCGCGACAACCTGCGGGCCGGGCTGGTGCGCGATGTCGGGTTCCACATGCGCGGGCGCGGCAGCGGCAAGCCGTTTGTCAGCCTGGACCTGGCGTTCGAGGGCGCTGAGGTGCTGTTTCAGAAATTCATGCCGCCGGTGCGCGGCGCCGCCGGGCAGCTGAGCCTGTACGGGCAGCGCTTTGTCGTGACCGCATCCGGCGGCACTGTGACCGCGGATCAGGGCGGCGAGGTCGAGGTTGCCGGAACCTCCTTCATCATTCCGGATGTTTCCGCCAAGGACGGAACCCCCGGCATTGCCAGGATCAAGGCGCGCGGCTCCGTGACAGCGGCGCTGTCGCTGCTGAACCGGGAGCCCTTGCGGGTGATGGACAAGGCCGGTTTGCCGGTGGATCTGGCCGAGGGGCAGGTGGAGGCTGAAGGCACCCTGGCGCTGCCCCTGCAGAAGGAAGTTCCGGCGGAGCAGATCCGCTATCACTACCGCGGCACAGTGCGGGAAGTGGAAAGCGCCGCGCTGGTGCCGGGCCATTCCGCAGCAGCACCGCTGCTGCAGGTCGAAGGCGACCAGGGGCAGGTGCGGATCAGCGGCAATGGCAGCCTGTCCGGCGTGCCGCTGAGCGCCAGCTGGCAGCAGCAGATCGGCAAGGACGCCGCGCCGGACAGCCGCGTCGAGGGCCGGATCGAACTGTCCGCGGCGGCGGTGGAGGCCTTCAGCATCGGCCTGCCGCGCGGGTCCGTCTCCGGGGCCGCTCAGGGGCGCTATGCGGTGGACCTGAAACCGGGGGAACCGCCGCGTCTGGAGCTGGAGTCGGATTTGAAGGGCGCCGGACTCAGGATCCCGGAGATCGGCTGGCGCAAGGCGGAAAGCGCAACCGGCAAGCTGGCGCTGACCGCAACCCTGGGCGAGAGCGCCACGGTGGACCGGCTGGAGCTGCAGGCGCCGGGTTTGTCGGCCACGGGCCGGGTGAGCACGCGCAAGGGCGGCGGCCTGGATCAGGCGGTGTTTTCCTCTGCCCGGGCCGGAAACTGGTTTCAGGGCGCCGTGACGTTCCAGGGCCGCGGCGGCGCGGCGCCGGCGATTGAGGTGACCTCCGGCCGGCTGGATCTGAACCGGTCGCCGTTCTCGGACAGCGCAAGCGGCGCAGGCGGCAGTCGAGGCGGCGGCGGTGATGTTCCGATCTCCCTGCGCCTGCAGAACCTGCAAGTGACCGAAAGCATCGGGCTGCAGGATTTCCGGGGGCGGTTCTCCACCCGCGGCGGCATGAACGGGGAATTCACGGCCCGGTTGAACGGCCAGACGCCGGTGGCCGGAACGGTGGTGCCGCAGAACGGCGGCACCGCCTCGCGCATCCGGTCCAACGACGCCGGCGGCGTGTTCCGTTCGGCCGGGGTGTTCGAGCACGGGCGCGGCGGCAGTTTCGACATGACCCTGGTTCCGGCCGGCACCCCGGGCGAATACGACGGCAAGGTCAACGTGCGCAACATCCGGGTGAAAAACGCGCCTTCGATGGCGGCGATCCTGAACGCGATCAGCCTGGTCGGGCTGCTGGACGAGATGACGGGCCAGGGCATCCTGTTCACCAGCATGGACGGGCGGTTCCGGCTGGGGAACTCGCATCTCATCCTGCACCAGAGCAGCGCGGTGGGCCCGTCAATGGGGCTGTCGCTGGACGGGAACTATGACCTGACCAGCAACCGCCTGAACATGCGCGGGGTGATCTCGCCGGTGTACCTGCTGAATGCCATCGGGCGGGTGCTGTCGCCGCGGGACGGCGAGGGGCTGTTCGGCTTCACATTCACCCTGCGCGGCACCGCCGGCGATCCCTCGGTTGCCGTCAATCCGCTGGCCGGGCTGGCGCCCGGGTTCCTGCGCGAAATCTTCCGCGGGCCGGCGCCGAAGGTGCCCGGTGACAACCGGGCTTTCAGCGCCGACGGCCAGGAGCTGGAGGAGGGCGAAGAGCAGGTCCGGACCCCGCGGGGCGCCAACAAGTAAACTGGCTGCCGGCAAAAATCGCCATAGATTTTCCCTTCAGCACATCCTATAGCGCGCGCCATGAAACTCAGCGATTTCGACTTTGACCTGCCCGACGATCTGATTGCCACCCGGCCCGCCAATCCGCGCAGCTCAGCGCGGCTGCTGGTGGCCGATGGCAACGCCCTGCATGACGGCCGGGTGACCGACCTGGTGCATTGGCTGCAGCCCGGCGACCGGCTGGTGCTGAACGACACGAAGGTGATCCCGGCGCGGCTCAGCGGGCAGCGCCACCGCGACAGCGCGCAAGGCCCCGTGGCGGCCAGGATCGAGGCGACGCTGCTGGAGCCGCGCGCCGACGGGACCTGGGCGGCGCTGCTGAAACCGCTGAAGAAAATCAGGACCGGCGAGGAGATTGTCTTCTCCGGGGATCTGAGCGCCCGGCTGGAGGCGGTCGAGGACGGCCAGGGGCAGCTGCGCTTCAACCTGAGCGGCACGGATTTCGACGCCGCGCTGGCAGAGGCCGGCGCGATGCCGCTGCCGCCCTATATCGCCGCCAAGCGGGCGGCGGATGAGCGCGACAAGACCGATTACCAGACCGTCTGGGCGAGGAATTCCGGCGCGGTTGCGGCCCCGACGGCGTCGCTGCATTTCGACGCGCCGCTGCTGGCCGCGCTGCAGAACCGCGGGGTGGAGATTTCCTATGTCACCCTGCACGTGGGCGCGGGCACCTTCCTGCCGGTCAAGGTGGAGGATGTGACCACCCACCGGATGCACGCGGAATGGGGCAAGGTCAGCGAAGAGGCGGCGGCGCAGATCGCCGCCACCAAAGCGGCAGGCGGGCGGGTGATTCCCGTCGGGACCACCGCGCTGCGGCTGATCGAGAGCGCCGCCAGGGACGGGCAGATCCACGCCTGGGAAGGCGACACCGACATCTTTATCTACCCGGGATTCGTGTTCCAGGTGGCGGACGCGCTGATGACCAATTTCCACCTGCCGAAATCGACTCTGATGATGCTGGTCTCCGCCTTGATGGGGCAGGAGGAGATCCGCCGCATCTATGCGCATGCGGTTGAAAACCGCTACCGGTTCTTCTCTTATGGCGATGCGTCGCTTTTGATCCCGGCTGAGGCGAATACATCTCAGAAATGCGGCGGAAAATGATAGACAAGCGGCGCAGCTGCGGACCCTGACTGCGCAAGCCGGGTTCACGAAACTGAAAACGGAATCGGCGATACCGGGCCCGCGGGCTTGATCGCCCGGACATAACAATCAAATGTGTTGGCAGCCCGTCCCCTGTGGAGGGCTGCTTTGCTTTCGAAGGAGGCATGAGAATGCTGCAGGTGCTGTCGAGCGCATGGGCGCTGCTGCTGGGGGTTTGCTTGCTGATGGTGGGCAACGGCCTGCAGGGCACCATGCTGGGTGTGCGCGGCGAGCTAGAGGGTTTCTCCACCTTCCAGATGTCGATTGTGATGGCGGCCTATTTCGTGGGCTTCCTTGGCGGTTCCCGGCTGGCGCCGGAAATGATCCGCCGGGTCGGCCACGTGCGGGTGTTCGCAGCGCTGGCCTCCTTCATCTCTGCCGTGATGATCCTGTATCCGTTGCTGCCCAATACCGTGGCCTGGGCGCTGGGGCGGATCATCATCGGCTTCTGCTTCTCGGGCGTGTATGTCACCGCCGAAAGCTGGCTGAACAATGCCGCCGACAACACCAACCGCGGCAAGGCGCTGTCGCTCTACATGATCGTGCAGACCATCGGCATCATCGCCGCGCAGATGATGATCCAGATCGGCGACCCCGCGGGCTATGAGGCCTTCATCATCGCGTCGATCCTGGTTTCGGTGTCCTTCGGGCCGATTCTGCTGTCGATCTCGCCGACCCCGGCCTTTGACACCACCAAGCCGATGACGCTGCGCAAGCTGTTCGAAACCTCGCCGCTGGGCTGCGTCGGCATGTTCCTTCTGGGCGGCGTGTTTTCCGCGCAGTTCGGCATGAGCGCGGTGTACGGCTCCGCCGCCGGGCTGACGCTGTGGCAGCTGTCGGTGTTTGTTTCCACCTTCTATATCGGTGCGATGATCCTGCAGTACCCGCTGGGCTGGCTGTCGGACCGCATGGACCGCCGCTTCCTGATCCTGGTGGCGGCGCTGGCCGGCGGTGCCGGCGCCGTGACCGGCTTCCTGTTCGGCATGGAGTTCAGGATGCTGCTGGTTGCGGCCTTCTTCATCGGCGGCCTGTCGAACCCGCTGTATTCGCTGCTGATCGCCTATACCAACGACTACCTGGAGCATGACGACATGGCGGCGGCCTCCGGCGGGCTGATCTTCATCAACGGCCTGGGCGCCATTGCCGGGCCGCTGATCACCGGCTGGCTGATGGAGGACGCGGTGTTCGGCCCGGCTGGCTTCTTCACCTTCATCGGGGCGCTGATGTTTGCCATGGCTGCCTATGCCGCCTACCGCGCGACGCAGCGGGCCTCGGTTCCGGTGGAGGAAACCGGCAGCTATGCGGTGATGTCGCCGGCGGTGTCGCCGGTGGCGGTGGAGTTCGCACAGGAATATGCCATCGAGTCCGAACTGGAAGAGCAGGAAACCGCCCAAGAAACAGGCTGATTGCGCTAACCAGCCGGAATTGTGAGGATTATTTCACACAGAGGGCTTGTCTGACGTAATTTGTGACCCAAGGTTACTTGTAAAGAGTATGCAAAATGGCCTGAAATCAGGGTCAGGAGAAACTTGGAGTTACGACCGATGGCAGGTCCCGAAGAGATACTAGCATTCTGGCTCGACAAAGTCGGGGAGAAGGGATGGTATCTGCAGGATGAGGCGCTGGATCAGGAGATCCGCGAGACGTTTCAGGCAACCTGGGAGGCCGCCTGCGAGGGCAGGTTCTCCTTCTGGCTCACCTATCCGAGCGGCACGCTGGCTTACATCATTCTGATGGACCAGTTCCCGCGCAACATGTTCCGCGGCGATGCCCGGGCCTTTGCCTCCGACCGCGCTGCGCTGTCGGCGGCGAAGATCGCGATCAACAAGAACTGGGATCTGAAGATCAACGAGCCGGCCCGGCAGTTCTTTTATCTGCCGCTGATGCATTCGGAAAACCTGTGCGACCAGGAACGCTGCATCCGGCTGATGATGGAGCGGATGCCCGAGACCGGCGGCGGCAACCTGCTGCATGCCCGCGCCCACCGCGAAGTGATCCGCCAGTTCGGCCGCTTCCCCTACCGAAACGAGGCGCTGCACCGCGCCAGCACGACCCCCGAACTGGACTACGTCCAGGCGGGCGGCTACGGCGAAACCGTTCGGCAGATGCAAGCGGCCGGCTGACGCCGCAGCCGCCAGGAAATCAGGACGCCGCGCCCCGGACACGGGCGCGGCGTTTTTCGTCGGAGCGGCCTTGTGCCGGAGGCGGCTGTGCGCCAGGAATGCGGTCCATTGATCCAGATACGCATTTGAGGCCCCCAATGACTGTTTCAGCTTTTCCGTTAACCGGCAGCTGCCGCTGCGGCGCAACCCGGATCGAGGCTGCCCGGCCACCGGTGCTGACCGCCGCATGCCACTGCCGCGGCTGCCAGAAAATGAGCGCCAGCGCCTTCTCGCTGACCGCGATGTTCCCCGCCGAGGCGTTCCGCGTCACCGAGGGCAGCCCGGTGCCGGGCGGCGCCAAAGGGGAGGAGCTGACCCATTATTTCTGTCCCGGATGCCTGACCTGGATGTTCACCCGGATCACCGGAGTGGAGGCATTTGTGAACGTGCGGCCGACGATGTTTGCGGACACCGGCTGGTTCAGCCCGTTCATCGAGACGTGGACCGAGGCCAGGCACCCTTATGCCGCGGTGGCTGCCGAGCACAGCTTTGAGCAGTTTCCGGCAATGGAGGAATTCGGCGCCCTGCTGGAGGCCTATGCCGCAAAGGGCTGAGACCTGATCAGCCGCCGGTCGGGGCGCAGCTGCCGTCCGGCTTCACCCCGGGCGTCGCGCTGATCAGCCGGGCCGCCAGTTCGGCGGCCCCCGCGCGGGCGGCTTCAGCCGCGGCCTGCTGCGGCAGGCGGCGTATTTCCGAAAGACCGGTTTGCAGCCGGGCCAGGCGGTCCTCCAGCGCTGCCAGGCGGGCAGGGGGCGCAGTTTCTGCGCCGTCCTCTATCGTCCGGCGCAAGCTGGCAACCTCCTCCTGCAGCGAAGCGACGGCGCTGTGCAGCGGCGTCACACGGTCCGCGATGGCCGCGGCATTGGCAGTGACGCCCTCTGTTGCGGCCATCAGCTTCCATCCCAGGAACAGGCAGAGCGCCAGCAGGATCAGGGTTGCGTTCAGGAGTGCCTTGGCGAGATCAATCAGGGGGCGTGTCATGCGCGGTCCGTCCGGGGCTGTGGATTGCGGCTGGCTTCCGGCCTATGCTGGCCCGGAACCCGTTGCGCTGCCAAGCGGAAACCTGCCGGATTGCGCATGGCCGCTATGCCGCAGCAGAGGGTGATTGCAGCGCGGGGATATTTAGTTTAACGGTAAACTAGTTTTTGAAACCTGTTCGAGGGCGAGGGAGCACCATGGCCGCACAATCTTATGACGTGATCGTAATCGGCGCAGGGCCGGGGGGCTATGTTGCCGCCATCCGTGCCGCGCAGCTGGGCCTGAAGACCTGCGTGGTCGAGCGCGAGCATCTGGGCGGCATCTGCCTGAACTGGGGCTGCATCCCGACCAAGGCGCTGCTGCGCTCCTCGGAGGTGTTCCACCTGATGGAACGGGCCAAGGATTTCGGCCTGAAGGCTGAGAATGTCGGCTATGACCTGAATGCGGTGGTCAAACGCTCGCGCGGGGTGGCGAAACAGCTGTCCTCCGGCATCGGCCACCTGATGAAGAAGAACAAGATCGACGTCGTCATGGGCGAGGCCGCGATCCCCGCCAAGGGCAAGGTCAGCGTCAAGACCGACAAGGGCAGCCAGGAGCTGACCGCCAAGAACATCGTGCTGGCCACCGGCGCGCGGGCGCGGGAACTGCCGGGGCTGGAGGCTGACGGCGATCTGGTCTGGACCTACAAGCACGCGCTGGACCCGGTACGGATGCCGAAGAAGCTGCTGGTCATCGGCTCCGGCGCCATCGGCATCGAATTTGCCAGCTTCTACAACACCCTGGGCGCCGACACCACGGTGGTCGAGGTGATGGACCGGGTGCTGCCGGTGGAAGACGCGGAAATTTCCGCCTTTGCCAAGAAGGCTTTTGTCAAACAGGGCATGAAGATCATGGAGAAAGCCATGGTCAAGCAGCTGGACCGCGGCAAGGGCAAGGTGACCGCCCATATCGAGACCGGCGGCAAGGTGGAAAAGCAGGAATTCGACACCGTGATCTCCGCCGTGGGCATCGTCGGCAATGTCGAGGGGCTGGGGCTGGAAGAACTGGGCGTCAAGATCGACCGCACCCATGTGGTGACCGATGCATACTGCCGCACCGGTGTGGATGGCCTTTATGCCATCGGCGACATCGCCGGCGCGCCATGGCTGGCCCATAAGGCAAGCCACGAGGGCGTGATGGTGGCTGAGCTGATCGCGGGCAAGCATGCGCATCCGGTGAAGCCCGAAAGCATCGCAGGCTGCACCTACTGCCAGCCGCAGGTGGCCTCCGTCGGCTATACCGAGGCGAAGGCGAAAGAGCTGGGCTATGACATCAAGGTCGGCCGCTTCCCCTTCATCGGCAACGGCAAGGCGATCGCGCTGGGAGAGGCCGAGGGCATGGTGAAAACAATCTTTGACGCCAAGACCGGCGAACTGCTGGGCGCGCATATGGTCGGCGCGGAGGTGACCGAGATGATCCAGGGCTATGTGGTGGGCCGCCAGCTGGAGACCACCGAGGAAGACCTGATGAACACCGTCTTCCCGCATCCGACCCTGTCCGAGATGATGCATGAAAGCGTGCTGGACGCGTACGGGCGTGTGATCCACATGTAAGCTGCCCGCGGCAGAGAAAATCCGAAAGGCGGCCTGAGAGGGCCGCCTTTTTTGCGCAACAGCGCCGGGGATTGCCAGCGGCCCGATGGCTTGCCGCCTTCCGCACCGCTCTGGCCTCCGGACCCGGTCCGGGGTAACCAGTGGCGGAGCAAGAGCAAAAAGGGCAGCGGCCATGACGGCATCCGGAAAATCCCGCTGGGGCGTGATCCTGGCTGTCTGGGCCGCCGGGCTGGGGGCTGCGGCGCAATACGGCAAGGTTTCGGTTGTGTTCGGCCAGCTTGGCGGGCTGTATCCGGATGCGGGCGGGGCCTTGAGCCTGAGCGTCTCCATGACCGGCGTGATGGGAATCCTGCTGGGGGTGGCGGCCGGGCTGTTCGTGGCTGCCTTCGGATACCGCCGCACGCTGGTCTGGGCCTTGTGGAGCGGGGCGGCAATGTCTGCGGTGCAGGCGCTGCATCTGCCCTACGGCTTGTTTCTGGCTTCCCGCGTGGTCGAGGGGCTGTCGCACCTGGGCATCGTTGTGGCGGGTCCGACGCTGATGGCCTTGCTGGCCAGCAGCCGGCAGCGGGGCACGGCGCTGACGCTGTGGAGCACGTTCTTCGGTGTTGCTTTTGCGCTGCTGAACTGGCTGGGGCTGCCGCTGGTGGCGGCGCACGGGCTGCTGGCGCTGTTTGCCGCCCATGCGCTACTGATGGCGGCGCTGGCGCTGCTGCTGCAGCGGGCGATGCAGGGCCTGCCGGTGCCGCCGCGCCAGCCGCTGCCTAGGCTGTCCATGCTGCCGGCGCTGCACCGGACCATCTACCGCTCGCCCTTCAAGCTGGCGCCGGCCGCCGGCTGGCTGTTTTACACCACATGCTTCGTGGCGCTGCTGACGGTGCTGCCGCCGCATCTGCCCGAGGGGCAGCGGGCCTTTGTGATGGGGGCGTTCCCGCTGATTTCCATCGCGTCCTCCATGATCCTCGGGGTGGCGCTGCTGCGGCTCCTGCCCGCGGTGCAGCTGACCCAGCTGGGTTATGCCCTTTGTGCCGCGGCGGGCCTGTGGCTGTGGGCCGTGCCGGGGGACTGGCTGGCCTGTTTTGCGCTGGCCGCATCTTTTGGGCTGGTACAGAGCGGCAGCTTCGCCTCGGTTCCGCAGCTCAACAGCACCGCAGCGGATCAGGCCGAGGCCAACGGCGCCATGTCGCAGGCCGGCAACGCCGGCAATGTGATCGGCACGCCGCTGCTGCTGGCGGTGCTGGGGCTTGGCGGCTACGGCGGCATGCTGCTGCTGGTCTGCGCGCTGTTTCTGGCGGGCATCCTGGTGCATCAGCTGCTGGCGGCGCGGCGCCGGCTGGCCCTGGGGTAGGCCGGGGTCGGACGGCGCAATCAGTGCGGCTGGCGGGCCGGAGGCCCGGGGGGTACCGCCCGCGCTTGCCGGATCTCCCGCCTGCTGCCAGCTGCTTTCAGCAAGTTTCTTCCCGTTCGCGCAATGTTCTTTTTTGGGGCTTGGCGTTTTCCACAGCATTCCCTATCTGTAGGGCGGGCGTCCGCCAAGGGTTCGGCGGCGCGGGTACGGGGGCGTTATGGCTGAGCTGAAATCCATCGAAGTGCGCGGCGCGCGCGAGCACAATCTGAAGAGCATCGACGTGGATATTCCGCGCGATGAGCTGGTGGTGATCACCGGCCTCTCGGGCTCGGGCAAATCCTCCCTGGCGTTCGACACCATCTACGCCGAGGGCCAGCGCCGCTATGTGGAATCACTCAGCGCCTATGCCCGCCAGTTCCTCGACATGATGGAAAAGCCGGATGTGGACCACATCAGCGGCCTTAGCCCGGCGATTTCGATCGAGCAGAAGACCACGTCGAAGAACCCGCGCTCGACCGTGGGCACGGTGACAGAAATCTATGATTATCTGCGCCTTCTGTTTGCCCGCGCGGGCACGCCCTACAGCCCTGCCACCGGGCTGCCGATCGAGGCGCAGCAGGTGCAGGACATGGTCGACCGGATCATGGAGATGGAGGAAGGCACCCGCGGCTATCTGCTGGCGCCGATCGTCCGCGACCGCAAGGGCGAGTACAAGAAGGAATTCCTGGAGCTGCGCAAGCAGGGCTTTCAGCGGGTGAAGGTGGACGGGGAGTTCTATGAACTGGATGAACCTCCAGTGCTGGACAAGAAGTTCCGCCATGACATCGACGTGGTGGTCGACCGTCTGGTGGTGCGCGAAGGCATGGAGACGCGGCTGGCGGACTCGCTTCGCACCGCGCTGGACCTGGCCGACGGCATCGCAATTCTGGAGACCGCCCCGCGCGAGGGCGATCCGGAACGGATTACCTTCAGCGAAAATTTTGCCTGCCCGGTCAGCGGCTTCACCATCCCGGAGATCGAGCCGCGGCTGTTTTCCTTCAACGCGCCATTCGGGGCGTGCCCGGAATGCGACGGGCTGGGCGTCGAGCTGTTCTTTGACGAACGCCTGGTGGTGCCGGACCAGAGCCTGAAGGTCTATGACGGGGCGCTGGCGCCCTGGCGCAAGGGCAAGTCGCCCTATTTCCTGCAGACGATCGAGGCCATCGCGCGGCACTACGAGTTCGACAAGAACACAGTCTGGAAAGACCTGCCCGCGCATGTGCAGCAGGTGTTCCTCTATGGCTCCGGCGAGGAGGAGATACTGTTCCGCTATGACGAGGGCGGGCGGGTCTATCAGGTGGAACGCACATTCGAGGGCGTCATTCCGAACATGGAGCGGCGCTACCGCGAGACCGATTCCAACTGGATCCGCGAGGAGTTCGAGCGCTACCAGAACAACCGCCCGTGCCACCATTGCGAGGGCTACCGGCTGCGCGATGAGGCGCTGGCGGTGAAGATCGCCGGCGTGCATGTCGGCCAGGTGGTGCAGTTGTCGATCCGCGAGGCGCTGGCCTGGATCGAGGATGTGCCGAACCACTTGAGCCAGCAGAAGCAGGAGATTGCCCGCGCCATCGTGAAGGAGATCCGCGAGCGGCTGGGTTTCCTGAATAATGTGGGTCTCGAGTACCTTACGCTGTCCCGTTCAAGCGGCACCCTGTCCGGCGGCGAAAGCCAGCGGATCCGTCTGGCGAGCCAGATCGGCTCCGGCCTGACGGGCGTTCTGTATGTGCTGGACGAACCCTCCATCGGGTTGCACCAGCGCGACAATGACCGGCTGATCGGAACGCTGAAGAACCTGCGCGACCAGGGCAACACGGTGATCGTGGTGGAGCATGACGAGGACATGATCCGCCAGGCGGATTATGTCTTCGACATCGGTCCCGGTGCCGGTGTGCATGGCGGTGAAGTGGTGAGTCACGGCACGCCGCAGGCTATTGCCTCCGACACCAACTCGATCACCGGCCAGTATCTGGCGGGCACGCGCGAGATCGCGGTGCCGGGCAAGCGGCGCAAGGGCAACAAGAAGAAGATCAAGGTGGTGAAGGCCACCGGCAACAACCTGAAAGAGGTGACGGCGGAATTCCCGCTGGGCAAGTTCGTCTGCGTCACCGGCGTATCGGGGGGCGGCAAGTCGACGCTGACCATCGAGACGCTGTTCAAGACCGCCTCGATGCGGCTCAATGGCGCGCGCCAGACGCCGGCGCCCTGCGAGAGCATCAAGGGGCTGGAGCATCTGGACAAGGTGATCGACATCGACCAGCGCCCGATCGGCCGCACGCCGCGGTCGAACCCGGCCACCTATACCGGCGCCTTCACCCCGATCCGTGACTGGTTCGCCGGCCTGCCGGAGGCCAAGGCGCGCGGCTACAAGCCGGGGCGGTTTTCCTTCAACGTCAAGGGCGGCCGCTGCGAGGCCTGCCAGGGCGACGGCGTCATCAAGATCGAGATGCACTTTTTGCCCGACGTCTATGTGACCTGCGAGACCTGCAAGGGCGCGCGCTATAACCGCGAGACGCTGGAGATCAAGTTCAAGGGCAAGAGCATTGCCGATGTGCTGGATATGACGGTAGAGGACGCGCAGGAGTTTTTCCAGGCGGTGCCCGCGATCCGCGACAAGATGGATGCTCTGATGCGGGTCGGCCTGGGCTACATCAAGGTCGGCCAGCAGGCGACGACACTGTCGGGCGGCGAAGCGCAGCGGGTGAAGCTGTCGAAGGAGCTGTCGAAACGCTCGACCGGCCGGACGCTGTATATTCTGGACGAGCCGACCACCGGCCTGCATTTCGAAGATGTGAAGAAGCTTCTGGAAGTGCTGCACGAACTGGTGGAGCAGGGCAATTCGGTGGTGGTGATCGAGCACAACCTCGATGTGATCAAGACCGCCGACTGGATTATCGATATCGGCCCCGAGGGCGGCGACGGCGGCGGCGAGATTGTCGCCGCGGGAACGCCCGAAGCGGTGGCGGATGAGCCGCGCAGCCATACCGGGCGCTATCTGAAGGATATCCTGGCAGCCCGGAAGGTGGCAGCGGAATAGGGCCGCTGCAGCCGGCTGCATGTTGCCTGCCGCGGCACTGCGATCGTTCGGGTTTTCGAATTGACGCTGGTTTTGCAGTTCTGCCTTCCTGCCAATAAAGGCTGGAAGTTGTATTCATTTTCTTGGAGAAGCGGACTTGCGAAAAGCAATCACTGGTTGTGATTATTGATTTTCCTGAAGTTGCAGGTAGTCTTTGCAATCATGTTATAGAGTAAGCCGCTTAAGGTCTGGCATCCGTGGACAGTGTTCTTGATCATGCACCGGTTGGTGTCGGTATAGTTGGCCTCGACGGGCGGTTTCTGAAGGTGAACAACCAGCTTGCAGCGGAACTTCGGCGCAGCGCCGGCGCGCTGGAGCGGCTTAGGTTTCAGGATATTACCGATCTGCGCGATCTGGATCCCGATATGGAGAATGTCGAGCGTCTGCTGCGCGGCGATGCGGACAGCTACAGCATGGAAAAGCGCTTCTTTGACGGAGCGGATGAGCCGTTCTGGACCCAGCTGAGGGTGTCGCTGGTGCGCGGCAGCAGCGGCGCGCCGCTGCACTTCCTGTCGGTGGTGGAAGACATCTCCCTGCGCAAGGCGCAGGAGCAGGACATGCTGAACCTCGCCCTGCGCGATCCGCTGACGGGGCTGCCCAACCGGCACTGGTTTGACCGCGAGGCGGAAGCGCTGTTCAGACGCTGGCGGCGGGAGGGCTGCAGCGGCGCATTGACGGTGGTGGATGTCAACGGTCTGAAGGAGGTCAACGACCGCTGGGGCCATGCGGCCGGCGACACGGTGATCGCGCAGGCCGGGCAGCGGCTGGCGGCGGCGGTGCGCAAACACGGCATCGCGGCACGGCTGGGCGGCGATGAGTTCGTGCTGCTGCTGAAGACGCATTTGCAGCAGTTCGGGGCGGTGCTGCGGTGGCTGCTGGGCCGGCCGGTGCCGTGGCAGGGCGTCCAGCTGCCGTGCAGCATCAGCGCGGGTTCGGCGGTGCCGGGCGCGGATGGCGGCACGCTGGCGCAGCTGATGGCCGCCGCCGATGCCCGGATGTATGAAGACAAGCGGCAGTTCTATGCCCGGTTCCCGGAAGGGGTCCGCCTGCCGCGCTGCGGCGCCCCGCAAGCGGCTGCGCAGCCGGTGCACGGGCGCTAGCAAATCTGCCCTGGGCCTTCCGCCGCAAGCGCAATTACTGGTTCAGGTTCGCCTTGGCGCCGATCAGGCGCAGCACTTTCTGGGTTTCCCGGTTGACCTGGTAGATATAGCCGCCGGCCTGGACGTAGGTGCCATAAGGATCGGGGGCCCATGTGCCCGGATCACTGATCCAGATGTAATCGTCCAGAATATGATCGCCGCGGCGGTAGAATTTCTTGGTCACGCTGGCCGGCGTGCAATGCGACGCCTTCATCGCCAGGCCCTGCGGGCATTCCAGCGCAGCTTCATCTTCGCCGCCATTGCCTGCCGCCAGCGGAATCGCCAGCGCGCAGGCCGCGGCAAGAACGGTGATCGGAACAAGATGACGGGGTACCATTTACAGCGGATCCTTTCTTCGCTGCCCTTCACATAAACGGCTCTGCGGCAAAGCCAAGAGTGTCCGGAAAGGGCGGCGGCGCGCCGCCATTTGCCGGTCAGGCGGCGGCAAGAACCCGCGCTTCGAAGCCGCGCAGGGACAGCCGGGCGGAATTTCCGTAGCCGCGGCCGGTTTCAGCGCACAGCTCAGGAAACAATTCGCGGATTTCCGCCTGTGTGCCGGCGTCGAAACCGGCGGCGGTTTCCGGGCCGGGCTGGTAGCTTTCGCTGAGGGCGCCGTTGGCCCAGAGAATCTGGTGGCTGCCGAACAGCAGGTGAAAATACTCGGCTTCCTGCATGTCCTGAGCCGGGCGGATGGTCCGGTCGTTGACCAGATCCTTGGCCTTGACCAGAACTTCCTCCTCGCCGAACAGCAGCGCGGCCAGCGGGCCGGACACCACCATCCTGTGCTGCGGCGAGACATAGAGATCGCGCGAATTGCCGCAGCTGCCGGCGGCAAAGCGGATCGGAGCGGTTGCGTCCGTGCAGGCGGTGCGGCGGCTGCCGGTCCATTGCAGCGCCTGCGGGCCGTTATCGTAGGTCAGAACCTCCATGCCCGGGCGCAGGTCTTCGACCGGGATCTCGCCCTCAGGGGTGCGGATCAAGGTGCCGCGCAGGAAACAGGGCACGGTCTGATTGATCTCCACCAGACCGGTGTCGGAGTTCCCCTGGCCGTTGTCCGCAGTGTAGTTGAAATAGACGGTTTCGAGGTCGCCGTCGGTGACCACGGTCAGGGTGCCGTCGGCGTTCAGGGTGATCTGCTGGCCCGTGGCCAGGGTCACGGTATCGCCGGCAGAGACCGCCTGTTCGTTGATATGCGTGATGGTCAGCGTGCCGGCCGTGGTGGTGTCGTTTTCCAGGACATCGATCACCCGGGTCTTGTTGATGGCGATATCTTCCTGGTCGTCCTGTGCGACCACGGCGGTCTGGACCGAGCCGCCGGCAATCAGAAGGTTGGTGTCATAGCTGCTGTCGGCGGTGTCGGCGACGCCGATCTTCAGCGTGTTGATCTCGCCCGCGTTCACCGGCGCGACAAATGTCAGGGTAATGGTGAACCCGTCCATCTCGGTGTTGTACTGGTCGCCGGTGTTGTCGACATAGACGTTTTCGGTGCCGTCGTTGATGTTGCCGATCGAGGCGGTGCCGTCACCGATGGAGACCTGCGCCTCGACCCCGTTCACCCAGACGCCGACGACGTCGTTGTACTGGGAGTTGGCGAACTCGGGGTATTCCTCGGAGGAAAGCACAAAGTCGATGGTCAGGACATCGCCGTCGGGAACGAATTCCACCTCCAGGAAGGAGGCGTCATAGGTAGCGGCCCCGGCCAGGGCATTGAAATCGGAATCTCCGTTTGTGCCGCTGGTGTTGGTGCTGGTGTTGGTGCGGACGTTGGTATTGCTGCTGCCGTCGCTGTTGGTGAAGTCGCGGGCATAGCCGGTCGACAGGATCACCCCCGAGTCCGCAGGCGCCACGCCCGGGGTGGTGGTGTCGGCGCCGGTGTAAATCCCGGAGGAGAGGGTGTCGCCGCTGTAGCTGGCGCTTCTGACGTCCACGCCGTCGCCGAAGATTTCCTCCGCCATCTGTGTGGCGGTGGCGCTGGTGTTGATGTTCAGCTCGGTCGCGGTGGCCATCTCGGCAGTCCCATCCGGTTGCAAAGTTTAAAAATTGCTTACCGGAATGCTTCTGAACTTGGACCGAACTGTGGCGGGCGGGGGTCGAAATCCGGGAGTTTAGTCGAATTTTACGGGTATTCTTTACGGGGCAGTAACGGACAGGGCCGGCCCTTTGCGGGACCGGCCCTGTGCGATAGGGAGCCGGGGCGCGCTGCGCGGCTGCAACCCGGCCGGTCAGCCGCCGCGGGCGCGCTTTTCGAACCGCGGCAGCATGGCGGAGAAATCCATCCCCTTTCCGTCTTCGTCTTCGACGAATTTCTTGTAGAGCGCCATCGCCAGTTCACCCATCGGGGTATCGGCATCGGCGCTCTCCGCAGCCTGCTGGCTGAGACCCAGATCCTTGAGCATCAGCTCTGCCGCGAAGCCGGGCTGGTAGTTGTTGTCGGCGGGCGACTGCGGGCCGACGCCGGGGGCCGGGCAATAGGCGTTCATGGTCCAGCTGTAGCCGGAGGAGGTGGAGACCACGTCGAACATCTTCTGCCGGTCGAGGCCCAGTTTGTCGGCCAGCGCAAAGGCCTCGCAAGTGGCGATCATGGTGACGCCGAGGATCATGTTGTTGCAGATCTTGGCGGCCTGGCCGGCGCCGGCCTCACCGCAATGCACGGCTTTCTGGCCCATGATGCCGAACAGCGGCTCGGCGGCCGCGAACGCCTCTGCCGAGCCGCCGGCCATGAAGGTTAGCGTGCCGCCGGCGGCGCCGCCGATGCCGCCCGAGACCGGCGCATCGACGGAAAGCAGCCCCGCGGCTTCGGCCTGTTCGGCCACTGCGCGGGCAGAGTCGACGTCGACGGTGGAGCAATCGATGAAGGCGGCGCCCTTGGTCATGGCCGGGATCACTTCTGCCGCGACAAGGCGCAGGATGGCGCCGTTAGGCAGCATGGTGATGACGGCATCGGCTCCTGCCGCGGCCTCCGGGCCGGAAGCGGCCATTTTCACGCCTTCGATGCTGACATCGGCCATGTCGAAGCCGGTGACCTCATGGCCGGCCTTGGCCAGGTTGGCGGCCATCGGCCCGCCCATGTTGCCGAGCCCGATAAATCCGATCTTCATTGCACTTCCTCCTCAAATGTCAGCGCATCAGCGCCCAAAGGCGCCAGCATGTCGTCAACCGCCTGCGCAGGCACCGGCTGGCCCGCATATTGCCATTGCGGATTGCGGTCCTTGTCAATGATCTGGGCGCGGATGCCCTCCAGGAAATCGCTCTTTTCCATGGCGCGGAAGGTGTAGCGGTATTCCAGGTCCAGCGCCCGGCGGATGGCAGGGCCGTCGGCGCGCAAGCGGCGCAGCATCTCCAGCGTGCAGGCCATAGACAGCGGCGAGTTGCGCTTCAGCGACTTCAACGCGGCAGCAGTGAATTCGCTGACCTCTGCCTCGAGGCCCGCGAGGATGTTCTCGAGGCTGCCCTTGCCGAAATGTGCAGCGGTGTCCTTGCGGACCGCGCGCAGCTGGCCCTCCGGCGCGGGCCGTGCGGCGTCCTCCACCAGTTTGGCGGAGCCGGTTTCCTCCAGCGCCGCAATCAGCGCGGGCCATTGGTCCTGCGGGATGAAGTAATCGGCAAAGCCTGCAAGGATCGCATCATCGGCCCCCATCCGCGCGGCGGTCATGCCGAGGTATTCGCCCAGATGATCCGGCGCCAGCGCCAGCATCAGCGAACCGCCGACATCCGGCACCAGCCCGATGCCGACTTCGGGCATGGCAATCTGGCTGCTTTCGCCGACCACCCGGTGGGTGCCGTGGCAGCCGATGCCGACGCCGCCGCCCATGGTGAAGCCCTGCATGAAGCTGATCACCGGCTTCCTGTATTCGAAGATGCGGGCGTTCAGCCGGTATTCATCGCGCCAGAAGGTGCGGCCATAGGAATAGTCGCCCTTGGTGCCGGTGTCATACAGCTCGGCAATGTCGCCGCCGGCGCAGAACGCCTTGTCGCCCTCGGCGTCGATCACCACCAGCCTGACGCTGTCATCAGCGGCCCAGTCGCGCATGGCGGCGTCGATCGCCATGCACATGTCATAGCTCATCGCATTCAGCGCCTTGGGGCGGGTGAAGGTGATGCGGCCGGCCTGGCCGGATTTGCGGATATGGATATCACTCATCGGGCGGGCTCCATCAGTTTTTGCGCCGCGGACAGTCTGCTGATTGCAGATTACTCCGCAATCAGCTGGCGCGCGACAATCAGGCGCATGATCTCGTTGGTGCCTTCCAGGATCTGGTGCACCCGCAGATCGCGGACGATCTTCTCGACGCCGTAGTCTGCCAGATAGCCGTAGCCGCCGTGCAGCTGAAGGCAGCCGTTGGCGACGTCAAAGGCGGTGTCGGTGACCATCAGCTTGGCCATGGCGCAGAACTTTGTGGCGTCATGGGCGCCGGTGTCCAGCTTCCACGCCGCCTGGCGCAGGAAGGTGCGGGCGGCCTGCAGGCGTGTTTCGTATTCCGCCAGCCGGAACTGCAGCGCCTGGAACTGGTTGATGGACTTGCCGAAGGCCTTGCGCTCCGACATGTACTGCACGGTCTGATCCAGCGCCGCCTGGGCACCGCCAAGCGCGCCGGCAGAGATGTTCAGGCGGCCGCCGTCAAGGCCCGCCATCGCATAGGAGAAGCCCTTGCCTTCCTCGCCGATCAGGTTGTCGGCGGGGATCGCGCAATCGTCGAACTGCACCTGCGAGGTCGGCTGCGCCTTCCAGCCCATCTTGTCCTCCAGCGCACCGAAGGAGAGGCCCGGGTTGCCGTCCTCGACCACCACTGTGGAAATCCCCTTGGGGCCGTCTTCGCCGGTGCGGCACATCACGACATAGGCGTCAGAGTAGGAGCCGCCGGAGATGAACGCCTTGGTGCCGTTCAGCACATAGCCCTCATTGCTGCGCTCGGCGCGGGTTTTCAGCGCCGCCGCATCGGAGCCGGAGCCCGGTTCGGTCAGGCAGTAGGAGAAAATCTTCTCCATCGTGCAGAGGCTCGGCAGCCACTTCTGCTTGGTCTCTTCCGAACCGAACTTGTCGATCATGCCGCCGCACATGTTGTGGATCGACAGGAAGGAACCAACCGCGGGGTCGGCCATTGCCAGCGCTTCGAACACCAGGGTGGCGTCGAGCCGGGACAGGCCGGAGCCGCCGTATTCCTCGGAGACGTAAAGCCCGCCAAACCCCAGCTCTGCCAGTTGCGGCCAGAGCGATTTGGGGATGGTGCCGTCCTTTTCCCACTGGCGGGAATGCGGCGCGATGTTTTCCTGGCCGAATGCATGGGCCATGTCGAAGATGGCCTGCTGTTCCTCTGTCAGTGCGAAATCCATATGCCGCTCCTCCCGTCGATCAGATGAATTGAACAGTTGTTAATTTAATAGCGGCCGGGACGCGTTGAGGCAAGCTGCGCAAATGCAAAGCCGCCGTGCAGCAATGCCGCGCCATACCGTCACGGGATCAGGAGAAAATTAAGAAACTTGCGCGAAACTCTGTCTCAAACCGGTCAAGCGCAGGTGAATCCTGCCAAACGCATTCCAAAAGGAGCAGGCGCAGTGTCGAATTCTGGGGCTCAGCATTTTCTGGCATCCAACCTCAGCGGGGCCGCCAAGGGGGCGGCAAAAACACCCGGCTTCCCTGGTGCCGTCGTCAGCAACCAGCGGGCTAACTTTGCCATGGCCTTGAAGCACGGGATGATGAAATCCAACGATGTTCCGGTCCGGGAACAGGTCGTGCGCCTGATGAAAATGTCGCGCAAGAAAGCCGTTGAACGCAGCTTCGACGATGCTCTCTACCTGATGGAGCAGGCGCTGGAGTTGGACCCCAAGAACCGGTCGATCCATACCGCGCTTGGCGAAATCTACGAGCTGATGGAAAAGCGCGACAAGGCGCTCCTGTGCCATATCGAGGCGCTGCGGCTGGAACCTCAGAACCCGGAGTGCCTGGCCTATATCGGCAGCTACCTGATGCGGATCGGCCAGGATGAGGAGGCGATCAACTATTTCCAGGACACGCTGAAGTTCGCCCCGTCGAATGAAGTTGTCTTTGCCCGCATGATGCACCTCAAGCGGCGCAAATGCGACTGGTCCGAATTCGGCAAGTCGCGCAAGAAGATCAAGAACTTCACCAAGGTCATGAAGGCGATCGACCCTTTCTCCTTCCTCAGCATCGCGGACGATCCGGATCTGCAAATGCAGTATTCGGTTCTTGCCGCCAACGCCAACAAGGTCAGCAAGAAGGAAACCGCGGCGTTCACGGCCCCTCTGCCGAAGAAGGACAAGATCCGGATCGGCTATTTCTCCTGCGACTTCCTGGATCACGCGACGATGTACCTGATCGGCCGGATGTTCGAACTGCACGACCGGGAGAAGTTCGAGATTTACATTTATGACTACGGCGCGATGACCAACCAGGAGGGCCGCTTGCGGGCGGAGAAATCCGCGGATGTCTACCGCCAGGTCGGCGGGGTGGACAGCGAAACGATTGTTGAACAGGCGCGTCAGGACGGCCTCGACATCGCGGTCGACCTGAAAGGGCACACCAAGGGCAACCGGATCAACCTGTTCGACTACCGCATGGCGCCCGTGCAGATCTCCTATCTCGGCTATCCCGGAACCACCGGCGTGGAGTCCATCGACTACATGGTCGCGGACCCGGTTGTGGTGCCGCCGAAATACCGCAAGTATTACACCGAGAAAGTGCTGTACATGCCGGACTGCTACCAGTCGAACGATGACAGCCGCAAGGCCGCCTGCCACGTGCCCGCGCGCGCGGACATGGGCCTGCCGGAGGACGCGCTGGTGTTCTGCTCGTTCAACAGCCCCTACAAGGTGTCGCCGGATGAGTTCGACATCTGGATGAAGCTTCTGAAGCTGGTGCCGGACAGCGTGCTGTGGTTCTACGCCGCCAAGGACGATATCCGCGAGAACGTTCTGGCCGAGGCAAAGCGGCGCGGCATCGGCCGGGAGCGCATCATCTTCGCCGGGTTCGCCAAACAGGAGGAACACCTTGCCCGGCTGCCGCTGGCGGACATCTTTCTGGATACCTTCTTCGTCAACGCCCATACCACGGCCAGTGACGCGCTGTGGGCGGGCGTGCCGGTTGTCACCAAAGTCGGCAAGCAGTTCGCGGCACGGGTGGCTGCCAGCCTGCTGCACGCCGTCGGCACCGATGAGCTGGTTACCAGCACGCCGCAGCAGTACCAGGCGCTGGCGCTGAAACTGGCGCGTGACAGGGAATATCTGGCTGAAATGAAGGCGAGGGTGAAAGCGGGGATCGAAACCGGCCCGCTTTATGACACCGAAAGGTTCACCCGCAATTTCGAGGCGCTGCTGGAGAAGACGCTGGAGCGTTTCAACGCAGGCCTGAAACCGGACCACATCAGCCTGCAATAACGCGGACTGGCGAAAAAAGAAGGGCGCGGGAAAATCCCGCGCCCGTTTCCGTTACAGGCTGCCGGAAGTTGCCGCCTGGTCAGAGCAGCCGCACCTGGGTGCCGACCTGCACCAGCTCGTACAGTTCCTCGACATGCTGGTTGTAAAGGCCGATGCAGCCGGAGGAGCTTTGCCGCCCGATCTTGCGGGTGTCATGGGTTCCGTGGACCAGGTAGGCGGGCCAGTCCAGATACATCGCGCGGGTGCCCAGCGGGTTGCCCTTGACGCCGCCTTCAATGCGCTGCGGCAGGCTCGGATCGCGTTCCCGCATGGACGCGGTCGGGGTCCAGCTGGGATTCTCGCGCTTGCGCACGATCTCGCTGTAGCCGCGCCGGGTCAGGTCCTCGCTCATCGGCACCGACGAGGGGAACAGCCGGTAGGTCTCGCCGTCCGGGCCCCAGTAGTGCAGCGCGCGGGAGTTGATGTCGGCCAGCAGGCAGCCGACGCCCAGGGATTCGAAATGGTCCTGCCAGTTCTGCTGGGTGAAGGCGGAGGTGTTGCGCTGAACCGCAACCTCATCGCGGATGGCGGGTTCGTCCTGCGGGAAAGCGTCGGTGGACTGGGCGCTCAGAAGGGCCGGGGTGGCAAGGGTCGCGCCAAGGCCCATCAGGGTTGCGCGGCGGGTGATGCGGAGTTTGGTCATGTTGCCTCTACCGTGCTACTCGAAATCTCCGCTGCAAGATACGCATGGCTGCGGATTTTCCTAGGCCCGGAATAGCGGAAAACCCGCGCCTCACAAGCTTGTGTAGTGCGGGGCGGCGGAAGATTGCCGCTGCCTGGCACGCATAGGTCAGGCCGCCAGGCTGCGGGCCTGGGCAAAAGACAGGAGCCGCTTGCTGTCTTCATCCCAAAGGTGCAGCCGCGCGTTGGCCAGGCTTTCGCGGATGGTCATCCGGTTGCCCTCGGCCAATTCGGCGTGGTCGCGCAGCACTTCGGGCAGGCGGTAGAACGGGATGCGGCTGTAGAGGTGATGCACATGGTGGATGCCGATGTTGGCGCTGAGCCATTGCAGCACCGGCGGCAGCACGTAGTGAGAGCTGCCGTGCAGGGCGGCGTCATGCAGTTGCCAGTCCTGGTCCTGTTCCCACTGGGTGGTTTCGAACTGGTGCTGCACATAAAACAGCCACAGGCCGGCGGTGGCGGCGATCAGCGTCGCAGGCAGGAAGATCAGCAGAACCGGCATCAGCCCGCCGAAGAACCAGATCAGGCCAAGCGCAGCGAGGATGGCGGCGTTGGTGCCCATCGCGCTGATCCAGTAGCGGGCCTGGCCCGTCAGGCCGTAAGGAATGCGGTTCTGCAGGAAGAACAGGTAACCGGGGCCGAAGCCGAACAGCGTCACCGGGTGGCGGTACAGCCGGTACATCAGACGGCCCCAGCGGCTTTCGGCGCGGTATTCGGCAACGGTCATCGTGTGGATGTCGCCCATGCCGCGTTTTCCGAGGTTGCCGTGGGTGCTGTGGTGGATCGAATGGGTTCGGCGCCAGACGTCATAAGGCGTCAGGGTCAGCACGCCGATGATCCGGCCGGTCCAGTCGCTGAGGTGGCGGTTGGAAAAGAACGACCCGTGGCCGCAGTCGTGCTGGATGGTGAACAGGCGCAACAGGAAGGCGGCAATGCAGACGGAGAGCGCCAAGGTCAGCCAGTAGCTGACGGACAGGGACCACCAGGCCAGCGCCCAGAGCAGTACAAACGGCACCACCGTGACCCCCAGTTCGAAGGCGCTCCGCTTGAAGTCCGGTTCCCGGTACTGGGCCAGGATCTTGACCCAATCGCGCGCGGATTTTGCCGCCGCCTGCGGCTGGTTCGGTTCGGTCGTCTTGCTCATGCGCCTGCCGTTTATAAATCTGTTGCAAACCCGATAGACGACCTGCCGCAGGGAGCAAGCGGTTTTTGCCTGCAAAGGCTATTTTAACCGGCCGTGTGCTGGCAGGAGAGCAGGGGGCCTGGCCGGGCCGGCTGCTGCCGGATGACAGCGCAAAAGAAAAAGGCCCCGGTAGCTCCGGGGCCTTTCTGTTTGTCAGACCAGTTGGTTAGTCCATGGCCTTGAAGTTGAACTCGCCGCCTTCCTTGATGCCGGAGGGCCAGCGGGAGGTCACGGTCTTGGTGCGGGTGTAGAATTTGAAGCTGTCCGGGCCGTGCTGGTTCAGGTCGCCGAACATCGACTTCTTCCAGCCGCCGAAGGTGTGGTAGGCCAGCGGCACCGGGATCGGCACGTTGATGCCCACCATGCCGATATTCACGCGGGAGGCGAAGTCACGCGCGGTGTCGCCGTCACGGGTGAAGATCGCGGTGCCGTTGCCGTACTCGTGATCCATCGCCAGCTTCAACGCTTCCTCGTAAGTACCAGCACGGACAGTGGAAAGTACAGGGCCGAAGATCTCCTGCTTGTAGATGTCCATGTCGGGGGTGACATGGTCGAACAGGTGGGCGCCGACAAAGAAGCCGTCCTCGTAGCCCTGCAGTTTGAAGTCGCGGTTGTCGACCACCAGCTTGGCGCCCTGGTCGACGCCGGACTGGATCAGGCCCAGGATGCGCTCCTTGGCGGCCGCGGTCACAACCGGGCCCAGGTCCACGTCGTCGCCGGCAGTGTAGGGGCCGACCTTCAGGGTTTCGATGCGCGGAATCAGCTTTTCGATCAGCTTGTCGGCGGTCTCCTCGCCGACCGGCACCGCAACCGAGATCGCCATGCAGCGTTCGCCGGCCGCGCCGAAACCTGCGCCGACCAGCGCGTCAGCGGCCTGGTCCAGATCGGCATCGGGCATGATGATCATGTGGTTCTTGGCGCCGCCGAAGCACTGGGCGCGCTTGCCGTTGGCGGTGGCGCGGGAATAGATGTACTGGGCGATCGGGGTGGAGCCCACGAAAGACACGCCCTGGATGATCTCGCTGTCCAGAATGGTATCAACCGCTTCGCGGTCGCCGTTCACCACCTGGAACACACCTTCGGGCAGGCCGGCCTCAACGAACAGTTCCGCCAGCATCAGCGGCACGGAGGGATCGCGCTCGGAGGGTTTCAGCACCACGGCGTTGCCGCAGGCCAGCGCCGGGCCGACGTGCCACAGCGGCATCATGGCCGGGAAGTTGAACGGCATGATCGAGCCGACAACACCCAGCGGCTGGCGCATGGAGTACATGTCGATGCCGGGGCCTGCGCTGTCGGTGAATTCACCCTTCAGCATCTGGGGCGCGCCGACGCAGTATTCGATCACTTCCAGGCCGCGCTGCAGGTCGCCCTTGGCGTCCGGGATGGTCTTGCCGTGCTCGCGGCTCAGCGCCTCTGCCAGCTTGTCCATGTCGCGGTTCATCAGGCCGACCATCGCCATCATCACGCGGGCGCGCTTCTGCGGGTTGGTGGCGCCCCAAGCGGGCTGCGCCGCAGCGGCCTTTTCGATCGCGTCTGTGGTCTCGGCAGCGCTGGCCATCGGGCACTGGTACTGCACTTCGCCGGTTGCGGGGTTGAAAACATCGTCAAAGCGGCCCGAGGTGCCGGAGACCAGTTTGCCGTTGATAAAGTGGCCGAGTTCTTTCATCGGATCCTCCTCTGTTCATCTTGCCTCCATCGTAGGCTTGCAAAAAACATCGGAAAAGAGGAAACATTTCAAAGAGGCTTTGCAAGAACGCAAAAGGTTAACGCCGCGTTGACAGAAGAACGGAGGACCCGGAGCCAATGGATCCGCAGTGGGATGATATGAAAGTGTTTTTGGCGGTGGCGCGGGAGGCGAGCCTGTCGGGCGCCGGGCGCATCCTGAAAATGGACCCCGCCACCGTCGGCCGCCGCATCGCCCGGTTCGAGGCGGTGCTGGAAACGCCTTTGTTCGTGAAATCGCCGCAGGGATACGCGCTGAGCGCTGCCGGCGACCGGCTGCTGGTTCATGCCGAGGCGGCGGAGCAGGCGATGCGGGCAGGCACCGAAGCGCTGAGCGGGCCGAGCGACACCATGTCCGGCCAGATCCGCATCGGTGCGCCGGACGGAAGCGCCAATTACATCCTGCCGCAGGTCTGCGCCCAGATTGCCGAGGACAACCCGGATCTGGACATCCAGATCGTGGCTTTGCCGCGGGTCATCAACCTGAGCCGCCGCGAGGCCGACATGGCCGTCACGGTCAGCGCGCCGACAGCGGGCAAGCTGCTGGTGCAGAAAATCTGCGACTATAGGCTGCACCTCGTCGCCTCGCGCCACTACCTGAAGCAGTATCCGCCGATCCAGAAGCTTGAGGACCTGCAGGGCCACAAGATGATCGGCTATATCCCCGACATGATTTTCGACAAGGAGCTGGATTACCTCAATGACATCGGCGTCGAACGGGTGGCGCTGGCGTCCAACTCGGTTTCGGTGCAGATCAAGATGGCGGCGCAGGGCACCGCGATCTGCGTGGCGCATGATTTCTCGCTTCCGGCGCACCGGATGCTGCGCAAGATTCTGACCGACAAGGTGAGCCTGACACGGAGCTTCCACCTGGTGCGGCATCAGGGCGACCAGCGCAGCGAGCGGCTGAACCGTTTTGCCCAGGCGTTGTCAAAAGGCATCCGCGACGAGGTGGCCCGGCTGGAAGCCTTGACTTAAAGCTGCGTTGCGGCACACTTAATTTGTAACGCATTAATTTTCCGGAGGTGCCCAGCGTGCTTGTTCAAGTGATTTTGAAGTCGAAGGCCAGCACCGGCGTCGTGACAGTCAAGCCTGATGCAAGCGTTTCCGAGGCCGCAAAAGTGATGTCGGACAACCGGTTCGGCACCGTGATGGTCTCTGCCGACGGCGAGACGCCGGCGGGCATCCTGTCGGAACGCGATATCGTCCGGGAACTGGCCAGGTCCGGATCCGGCTGCCTGAGCGAGCCGGTCAGCAAATACATGACCAAGGAACTGGTCACCTGCACCAGCCAGTCGAATGTCGGCGAGGTTCTGCAGCAGATGACCGACGGCCGTTTCCGCCACATGCCGGTGCTGGAGGATGGCAAGCTGGTCGGCATCATCACCCTCGGCGATGCGGTCAAGGCGCAGCTGTCGCAGGTGGCGATGGAAAAGGACGCGCTGCAAGACATGATCATGGGGCACTGAGACGCAGGCAGGCACTCCGTATTTCTGCCCTCTTGCAATGGCGGCAGCAAATATGTTTGCGTGTGCAGAAACTCTGACAAGGCAGGAGGCCGCCCATGCGCGTTGGTCTGTATCCCGGTACCTTTGATCCGATCACTATCGGGCATATCGACATCATCCGGCGCGCCAGTGCCCTGGTGGACAAGCTGGTGATCGGCGTGGCCATCAACCGCGACAAGGGTCCGCTGTTCGATCTGGAAGAGCGGGTCGGGATGATCGAGGCGGAATGCGCCAAGCTGAGCGAAGAGACCGGCACCGAGATCGTGGCGCATCCGTTCGAGAACCTGCTGATCGACTGCGCCCGCGACGTCGGCGCTCAGATCATCGTCCGCGGGCTGCGCGCGGTGGCCGATTTCGAGTATGAGTTCCAGATGGTCGGTATGAACCGGGCGCTGGACAGCTCGATCGAAACCGTGTTCCTGATGGCCGAAGCGCGGCACCAGGCGATCGCCTCCAAACTGGTCAAGGAAATCGCCCGGCTGGATGGCGACGTATCGAAATTCGTCACCCCGCTGGTCAAGCACAAGCTGCTGGCGCGCCTGGGCAAGACCGGCTGAAGGCCGCCGCGGCGGCAGCGGGGCAGAGCCGGGCCGGGTGCCCGGCTTTTTTACGTCTTGCCGGGGGCGTGTCAGCGCCAGAAGGCGGCCCAATCGATCAGCGCAAACAGCTTCTTGCCGAGAAAGATCATGTGCTCGTCGCCGAACAGGGCAATGTCGATGGCCGCGGCGGCTATCAGGAACAGGCCCAGGAAAATGGCTATCCGGTTGGTCATGAAAGCTCCGCCGCAAAGGAAAACGCCCGCCCAGATAACCTGAGCGGGCGTGAATTCTCAAGGGGTTAGGCTGAATCTCAGCCCAGTTTGCCCATTGCCACGGCGACGTCCGCCATGCGCACCGAGAAGCCCCACTCGTTGTCGTACCAGGCCAGCACGCGCACCATGCGGTCCTCGACCACCCGGGTCTGGTCCGGTGCGAAGATCGAGCTTTCCGGCGAGTGGTTGAAGTCGACGGAGACCAGCGGCGCCGGCTCGAAGCCCAGCACGCCCTTCATCGGGCCTTCGGCTGCTTCTTTGACGGCAGCGTTCACTTGCTCGGCGGTCACGTCGCGGCCGGCGCGGAAGGTCAGGTCCACGGCGGAGACGTTCGGGGTCGGCACGCGGATGGCGGAACCGTCCAGGCGGCCTTTCAGGTTCGGCAGCACTTCGCCCAGGGCCTTGGCGGCGCCGGTCGAGGTCGGGATCATCGACATGGCGGCAGCGCGGGCCCTGTACAGGTCCTTGTGGCGGCGGTCCAGGGTCGGCTGGTCGCCGGTGTAGGCGTGGATGGTGGTCATGATGCCGTGCTCAATGCCGAACGCCTCGTCCAGAACCTTGGCCAGCGGCGCCAGGCAGTTGGTGGTGCAGGAGCCGTTAGAGATCATGGTGTCGCCGGCTTCCAGCTGGTCGTCGTTGACGCCATAGACGATGGTCTTGTCGACGTTCTTGCCGGGGGCGGAGAGCAGCACTTTTTTGGCGCCGCGTTCCAGGTGCGCCTTGGCCTTTTCACCGTCGTTGAACTTGCCGGTGCACTCCAGAACCACGTCGCAGCCCGACCAGTCCAGCTCGTTCATGTCGTAGGTCGAGAACATCTGCATGTCGCCGCGGCCCAGGTTCATGGTGCCGTCGCCGATGGTCACTTCACCCGGGAAACGGCCATGCACGGAGTCGTATTTGATCAGATGCGCCGCGGTCTCCAGCGGGCCGGTGGCGTTCACCTTGATCACTTCGATGTCGTCGCGGCCCGAGGCGGCGATGTGCGACAGGGTGCAGCGGCCGATGCGGCCAAAACCGTTGATCCCGACTTTGATGGTCATGAGTTACGTCTCCAAGCGAGCAAAAACCTTTGGCCGCCATATAGACCGGCGCGGATGTGGTCTAAAGGGGTAAAAGCGTCATTAAATGAAACTGTTAGCGCAAAAAGCGCACGGTTGCGCTAACGGTATGCGGCGGTGGCGGTAACAGAAAACCGGCCCCGGGCGCGGTGGCGCTAACGCTTGTGCTGCGGCGCGGAAGCGGGCAGATTGCCCCGCAAAGGCTGACAGAGATTGAGGGATTTGGCATGAGCGGTTTGCTGGCGCTTCTGGACGACGTGGCGGGGATTGCCAAGGTTGCGGCGGCCTCGGTCGACGATGTGGCAGCGGCGGCGGGCAAGGCCGGTGCCAAGACCGCTGGCGTGATCATCGACGATGCCGCGGTGACGCCGAAATATCTGCAGGGCTTCGCGCCCGCGCGCGAGCTGCCGATCATCTGGCGCATCACCCGCGGGTCGCTGTTCAACAAGCTGATCCTGCTGCTGCCGGTCGCCATGCTGCTGGCCAACTTCGCGCCCTGGGCGATCACGCCGCTGCTGATGCTGGGCGGTGCCTACCTGTGTTTTGAAGGCGCTGAGAAGATTTTCCATGTGCTGTTCCCCCATGCCAGTCACGCGATTGACGAGGATATGAGCGTCAAGGACCCCGGCCACCTGGAGGAGGAAAAGATCAAGGGGGCGATCAAGACCGATTTCATCCTGTCCGCCGAGATCATGACCATTTCGCTGGCCGCGATCGAGGCGCCGAATGTCTGGATGCAGGCGGCGACCCTGGCGGTGGTGGCGATCGGAGTGACCCTGGCGGTCTACGGCTCTGTCGCGCTGATCGTGAAGATGGATGACGTCGGCCTGTATCTGGCCGAGAACGCCCGCACCGGGCTGGGGCGCGGGCTTGGGCGCGGGCTGGTGAAGTTCATGCCGGTTCTGATGAAGATCCTGTCGGTGGTCGGCACCGCGGCGATGCTGTGGGTCGGCGGCTCCATCATCATCCACGGGCTGGAAGTGCTGGGTTTTGGCTGGCTGGGCCATCACATCCACGACTGGGCCTATGCCGCGGGCCATGCGGTTCCCGAAGGCTGGATGGGCTTTGCCGAATGGAGCGCCAAGGCGGCGATGGATGGGGTGTTCGGCGTGGTGATGGGGCTTCTGCTGATCCCGCTGGCCACGAAGGTGATCATGCCGGCGTTTGCGGCTGTTTCCGGGAAAAAGGCAAGCCATTGAACGCATTGTCCGTGCAAAGCACGGGCAGCGCCCGGACCGACCCAACGGGGAGGGCGCGGACAACTTAGGTCGCGGCGTTTCAGCACATCCAAAAGAAAAAGGGGCAACCGCTTGGCTGCCCCTTTCAAATCGCAGATTACTGTTCAATCAGCCCAGCAGCTCTTTCACCTTCGCCACGGTGCCCTCTGCGTTGATGCCGAAGCGCTCGAACAGCTCGCCTGCCGGGGCGGAGGCGCCGAAGCGGTCCATGCCGACGAAACCGGCTTTCTTCTCCTGGCCGCGCTCGCCCAGAAGCCAGCGGTCCCAGCCGCCGTCGCGCACGGCTGCTTCGATACCCACACGCACCGGGCCTGCGGGCAGGACCTTGCGGCGGTAGGCTTCGTCCTGCTGTGCAAACAGCTCCATGCAGGGCATGGAGACGACGCGGGTGCCGATGCCCTCGGCTTCCAGCTTGGCCTTAGCTTCCATGGCGACGGAGACCTCGGAGCCGGTGGCGATCAGGATCACCTGACGCTTGTTCTCGGCCTCGGCCAGCACATAGGCGCCCTTTTCGACCATGTTGGTCAGCTTGTGCTCGGTGCGCACGGTGGGCAGGTTCTGACGGGTCAGGGCCAGCACCGAGGGGGTTTCCTTGGAAGTAATGGCGATTTCCCAGGCTTCGGCGGTTTCCACGGTATCGGCCGGGCGGAACACATAGGTGTTCGGGGTCGCGCGGCAGATCGCCAGGTGTTCGACCGGCTGGTGGGTCGGGCCGTCTTCGCCGACGCCGATCGAGTCGTGGGTCATCACGAACACGGTCGGGATCTTCGACAGCGCGGCCAGGCGCATCGCCGGGCGGGCGTAGTCGGTGAAGCAGAAGAAGGTGCCGCCGTAGGGGCGCATGCCGCCGTGCAGTGCCATGCCGTTCATAGCTGCGGCCATGCCGTGCTCGCGGATGCCCCAGTAGATGTAGCGGCCCTTGCGGTTGTCGGTGTCAAAGACGCCCAGGTCGCCGGTCTTGGTGTTGTTGGAGCCGGTGAGGTCGGCGGAGCCGCCCACGGTTTCCGGCATCAGCGGGTTTATGACGGCCAGCGCCATCTCGGACGACTTGCGGGTGGCAACCTTGGGCTGCTCCTCGCTCACCTGCTTTTTCAGCGCCTTGATGGCAGCCGACAGCTTCTTGGGCGCGTCCAGGTTGTAGGCGCGGTTGAAGCGGTCCTGCTTCTGCTGCGACAGCTCGGCAAAGCGGGCTTCCCAGGCTTCGCGCTCGGATTTTCCGCGGGCGCCGATCTCTTCCCACTGGGACTTGATCTCGGCCGGAACCTCAAAGGCGCCGCCGGTCCAGCCATAGGCGTCCTTGGCGGCCTTCAGCTGGTCGGGGTCGGTCAGCGCGCCGTGGCCCTTGGAGGTGTCTTGCGCGGCGTGGCCCAGGGCGATGTGGGTCTTGCAGGCGATCATCGACGGCTTCTTGGACTTCTTCGCGGCGGTGATCGCCTCGTCGATGGCCTTGGGATCGTGGCCGTCGATTTCCAGCACCTGCCAGCCCGACGCCTTGAATCGCTGCACCTGGTTGGTGCGGTCGCTGAGGTCAACGGTGCCGTCGATGGTGATGTTGTTGTTGTCCCAGAACACGATCAGCTTGCCCAGTTGGTGGCGGCCGGCCAGGCCGATGGCCTCCTGGCTGATGCCTTCCATCAGGCAGCCGTCGCCGGCGATTACATAGGTGTGGTGATCGACAACTTTCTTGCCGTAATGCGCGCGTTGCATTTCCTCTGCCATGGCAAAGCCGACGGCGTTGGAGATGCCCTGGCCCAGCGGGCCGGTGGTGACTTCGACGGCGTCGATCAGGAAGTTCTCCGGGTGGCCCGCGGTGATGGCGCCGGTCTGGCGGAAGTTCTTGATCTGGTCCAGCGTGACCTGCTTGTCGCCGGTGAGATACAGCAGCGCGTAGATCAGCATCGAGCCGTGGCCCGCCGACAGGATGAACCGGTCGCGGTCCGGCCAGGCCGGGTTGGATGCGTCGAATTTGAGGTGTTTTTCGAACAGCACGGTGGCCACATCGGCCATGCCGATGGGCATGCCGGTATGCCCGGAGTTGGCGGCGGCAACGGCGTCGAGGGCGAGCGCGCGGATGGCGGCGGCCTTGTTCCAATGCTCAGGGTTGGCGGTGCGCAGGGCTGTCAGGTCCACTGGGATTGTTCCTTTGGCGTTACAGGCAATTGCTGCGCTCAATAACAGCGATGAGCCAAAGATCAAGCGTGGTTGCGCCGATCGCGGGCATTCTGCGCGAAGATGGCACGGCAAGTGGTTGAAACGCAAAGGGGGGTGATTTATCCCTGAAAGGGAAGAACTGGCCCATGCCGGCCGCGCCTGCTCGATTCGGGCAGGCAGCGGGGAAATAATGGAACGGCGGGGTGCGGGTGAGGGACAGGCATGAACCAGATTGAAGAATTGCAGGGCCGCATCCAGGCCGCGCTGGAGCGCATCAGCGCAGGCTCTGCCGCGCTGCAGGAGGCGCGCGCGGCGGACAGGGCCAAGGCGGAGGAAGCAACTGCCGAAGCCGTCAAGGCCGCTGAAGCCGCCGCTGCCGGGGCTGCCAATGCAGAACTGGAGCAGGCGCTCGACGAGGAGCGGACTGTCAACGCGCAGCTCGAGGAGCGGGTGAAGGTGCTGCATGCCCGTCTCAAGGAGGCCGAAAGCAGCGCGCCTGCCGGTTCCGCCAGCAGCGCAGATGTCGCCGCGATGGAAGCCGAATTGCAGCTGTTGCGCAACGAGGCCGGCGATCCGGCGGAGAAGCAGGCGCTGCGGGCTGAGGTCGCGCGTTTGAAAGGCGAGCTGGAAACCGCCGCGAACACTGCCGCCAGCGCCAGGGAAGCGCTGGAGGATCAGCTCACTGAAGCGCAGGCCGCCATCGAAGACCTGAAAGCTCAGCTGGATGCGGCGCAGGCCGCCGGCAGCGTGGCACCGGCCGAACAGTCCGGGGCCTTCGACATGGACGCGGAACTGGAACGCCAGAACCAGGCCCTGGTGCGGCTGGACAGCGAATTACAGCAACTGCGCCTGGCCAATGAGGAACTGCGCGCGTCCAATGCCTCCCTGCGCGAGGCGAACGCGCAAGGCCTGGGGGACGCCGGGCTGATCAATTCCGCCATGGAAGCAGAAATCGAAGGGCTGCGCGCAGCCCAGGCCAGCGATCAGGCGCAGGTCAATGCAGTGCTGGCCAAGCTGGAGCCGCTGCTGGTCACGGCCCGCAACCTGCCTGAAGGAGAGGAAGTCTGATGCCCGAAGTGACCATTCATATCGGCGGCCGCGGCTTTGAGGTCTCCTGCCAGGAGGGCGAGGAAAGCTACCTGCATTCCGCCGCCAAGATGCTGGACGATGAGGCGCAGGTGCTGTCGGACCAGATCGGCCGCATGCCCGAGGCGCGGATGCTCTTGATGGCCGGACTGATGCTGGCGGACAAGACCGCCGCCGTCGAGGACCGCATCAAAGAAGTCGAGGCGGTGCTGGCCGAGCGCGAGCAGGAGCTGGAAGCGCTGAAGAACGCCCCGCCGCCGGAGCCAGAGCGCATTGAGATCCCCGTGGTTCCGCCGCAGGTGGCGGAGAGCCTGGCCGAGCTTGCCGCCCGCACCGAGGCGCTGGCCCAGGAAATCGAGGAGCAGGCGGCGGGCTGAGCGCCTGCCCGCCAAACCTTTGCGGATAAAGGAAAAGGCGCCGCAGGGGCGCCTTTTTTGTTGCCGCGGATGGCGCCCGGGATCAGGCGTTGGCTTCGCGGATCTTATCGGCCGCTTCCTTGTTGAAGGCAATGCCGTTGGTCTCGAACAGGGCGTCCAGTTCCGACGACAGGGCCATCTCGGTGATGATGTCGCAGCCGCCCACGAATTCACCCTTCACATAGAGCTGCGGGATGGTCGGCCAGTCGGAGTATTCCTTGATGCCGGAACGGATTTCCTCATCCGCCAGCACGTTCACGTCGGTGTAATCCACACCGATGTAGTTCAGCACCGCTGCCACGCGCGAGGAGAAGCCGCACTGCGGCATTTCCTTGGTGCCTTTCATGTAGAGCACCACGTCGTTGGCTTTTACGGTTTCGTCGATGCGGGTCTTTGCGTCGGTCATTACCGAGTCCTTTTGCTTCGAAGGGCCGTCATGCAGAGACGACACAAAATCAGTTGCCACTTCCGCAGCCTTGGCGACTGCGCCAGAGCATAGCTCTTCTATCATTCAGGAGCTTTAGTCGTTAATGCCAGCGCGTGCAACTCGCCGTCGGGGCCGTCCATCTTGCCTTTCAGCGCGGCGTAGACGGCTCGCTGCTGCTGGACGCGGTTCTTCCCGCGGAAGCTTTCGTCGATGACCATGGCGGACATGTGCACGCCATCGGTGCCGCCGACCTGAATTTCCGCGTCGGGAAAGCTCTGGCGCAGCAGTTCTTCAATTTCATGGGCTTGCATAGGCATCTGGGGGGAGTCCTTTGTCTTGTTTGACAAAAATGTAAGTGCCCGCTCGGGGCTGTGCAAGCGGGATTAACCGGGGATGCGCGCGTATGGCGCAAGCGTCTCAACGAATTCCGGAAGCCCGGCCAGGGCCTCCTGCAGGCTGTCGTCCTCAAAATCCCAGATGGATGAGGGGTTGGCGGGGCAGAGCGCAGCAGTCAGGGCAGCGCAGCGGTCCTGCAGGTGGTGCGGCAGCGGCAGCGCGGCGGCCTCCTGCAGCACCAGCAGCGCCTCGTGGATCGGCCGCAGCACTCGCAGGGCATGGGTCATATGGGTGAGGAGATCGGGGTCGTCGCGCCAGGTGTCGCCGTCGAACAGCTCCTGCGTCACCCGCTGGCCGGCGCCGGCGCAGGAATAGGCGACGCAGCCGCCGAAGCCGCAGGCGGCCAAATCGCCGTGGATACTGCAGCGGAAATCCGGGGCGAGGTTGGGGCAGGGCGTGTCCGCCTCTTTGAGCAGACCGAAATCCTCATGCGCTTCAAACGGATAGGCGACGCAGCACAGGCCCGCGCAGCGGCTGCAATCCTCTGTCAGCTCTGGAAGGGTCATCGGCCGGCTCCCGGATCAAAGGAAAAGGCGGGACGGCTGTGCCATCCCGCCCTTGGTGGATTGCCTGAGGTGCCGCCCGTGAAGGGCAGCGCCCGGGCGTCAGGCCACGGCAGCGGCGAAGCTGGAGCGGAAGATCTCCTTCAGCTCGGCCAGCGGCGCTTCGGAGCCGCCGATTTTCACTGTGTCGCCGCCGAACTTGCCCACGGAGGTGATGGTCACGCCCGCCTGGCCAGCCGCCAGCATCAGCGCTTCGGCCTGGTCGAAGTTGCAGGCGATCAGGTACCGCGCCTGGTCTTCGCCGAACAGCGTCTGGGTGTCGCCTGCGTCGATCTGCACGCCGACGCCGGCCTCTTCGGCCATCTCGAACGCCGCCAGCGCCAGCCCGCCGTCGCCGAGGTCGGTGCAGGCCTTGATCAGCTCGCGGTTGGCGCGGATGAACTCGCCGTTGCGCTTCTCGGCTTCCAGGTCCACCGCCGGGGCGTCGCCGTCCTCGCGGTTGAAAACTTCGGCCAGCAGCGCCGACTGGCCGAGGTGGCCGGTGGTTTCCCCAACCAGCAGAGCGACATGGCCGTCACGGGCCTCACCGATGATCGGCTCTTCGCCCGCGGCGATCAGGCCCACGGCACCGATGGTCGGGGTCGGCAGGATACCCTTGCCGTCGGTCTCATTGTACAGCGACACGTTGCCGGAAACGATCGGCATGTCGAGCGCCGCAACCGCCTCGCCGATGCCTTTGATGGCGCCGACGAACTGGCCCATGATCTCGGGCTTTTCGGGGTTGCCGAAGTTCAGGTTGTCGGTGGTCGCCAACGGCTTGGCACCAACGGCGGTCAGGTTGCGGTAAGCCTCGGCCACGGCCTGCTTGCCGCCCTCGAACGGGTTTGCCTTGACGTAGCGCGGGGTCACGTCGGAGGTGAAGGCCAGCTTCTTGTCGGTTCCGTGCACCCGCACGATGCCGGAGCCGGCACCCGGCCGGCGCTGGGTGTCGCCCATCACCGTGGTGTCGTACTGCTCGTAAACCCACTGCTTGCCGGCATAGTTCGGCGAGGAGATCAGCGCCTTCAGGCCGTCGATCGGGTCGATGGTCGGCACGTCCGCGTCGGTCAGCGGCTCGGCGGCCGGGGTCGGCACCCAGGGGCGGTCGTATTCCGGCGCGGTCGAGGACAGCTTGGACAGGACCAGATCGGCTTTCACTTCGCCGTTGTGCATGATCAGGAAGCGGTCCTCGGCAATGGTTTCGCCGACAATGGCGAAGTCGAGGTCCCACTTTTCGAACACCGCGCGCGCCTCGGCTTCCAGCTCCGGCTTCAGCACCATCAGCATCCGCTCCTGGGACTCAGACAGCATCATCTCGTAGGCGGTCATGTTCTCTTCGCGCTGCGGCACCTTTTCCAGGTCCAGGCGCACGCCCAGCTTGCCCTTGTCGCCCATTTCCACGGCCGAGCAGGTGAGGCCCGCTGCGCCCATGTCCTGGATCGAGATCACCGCGCCGGTCTGCATCAGCTCCAGCGTGGCTTCCATCAGGCGCTTTTCGGTGAAGGGGTCGCCGACCTGAACGGTGGGGCGTTTTTCCTCGATGGTGTCGTCGAATTCTGCAGACGCCATGGTGGCACCGCCAACGCCGTCACGCCCCGTTTTGGCGCCAAGGTACACAACCGGCATCCCGACGCCCGATGCGGCGGAGTAGAAGATCGAGTCGGTGCGCGCGAGGCCGGCCGCAAAGGCATTCACCAGGCAGTTGCCGTTATAGGCGGGGTGGAAGCGGACTTCGCCGCCCGCGCAAGGCACGCCAAAGCAGTTGCCGTAGCCGCCGATGCCCTCAACCACGCCGTTGACCAGCTGGCGGGTCTTGGGGTGGGACGGTTCGCCGAAGGACAGCGAGTTCATCGAGGCGATGGGCCGCGCGCCCATTGTGAAGACGTCGCGCAGAATGCCGCCGACCCCGGTTGCCGCGCCCTGGTAGGGTTCGATGTAGGAGGGGTGGTTGTGGCTTTCCATTTTGAAAACAACGGCATCGCCGTCGCCGATGTCCACGATGCCCGCGTTTTCACCGGGGCCGCAGATCACCTGCGGGCCGTCGGTCGGAAGGGTGCGCAGCCATTTCTTGGAGGACTTGTAGGAGCAGTGCTCGTTCCACATGGCCGAGAAGATCCCCAGCTCAGTGAACGTCGGCTCCCGCCCGATGATTTCGAGGATCAGATCGTATTCCTCGGGCTTCAGCCCGTGGTTTGCAATCAGTTCAGGCGTGATGGCGGGTTCCTGCATCCGTAAACGTCCCCAATGGCTGCGATTGCGCGCCTTTTAGAGCAAGCTTTGCCATTGGGAAAGAGGGGTTGCGCAATCGGGCGAAGGCAACTTGGCCGCAGGGCCGCAAACACCGGTTATGCCCGGTCCCCTGCGCCGGAGCCGCTGTCCGGCGGATGGCATCGAACTGTCATCGTCTGCCCTTGCTTTCGGTGGCGGCGGCCTGATCCTCGGCCGCCTGCTGCTGCACGGCGCTGCCGGCGGCGGCGGCGACCGCAGCCCTTTCGGTGTCGTTCAGCTGGTCGGCGTCCTCCAGCCCCGGAATCGCCACCCGCACTTCACGGCGGGCAAAGTCGATGCCGTTCTCGGCGAAGGCGGCCTTGACGCGGTTGTAGATCTCCTTGCGGATGGTGAATTGGGTGCCCGGCTTGGCCATGAACTTGCCGCGGATGATCATGCCGACATCGTCAAAGTCAAAGACGCCCTGGCTTTTGAACGGCTGCAGGAAATCGTCCTTATAAAGCTCATCCTCCATCATCGAGGCGCCGATCTTCTTGAAGATCTTCTTCACCTTGTTGGGATCGGTATCGAACGGCACCGTGAAGCGCAGTTTCATGATGACCCAGTCGCGGCTGTAGTTGGTCAGCTTGGGGATCTCGCCGTAGGGGATGGTGTTGACCGGCCCGCGGTGGTGGCGCAGCTGCATCGAGCGGATGGAGATCTTCTCGACCGTGCCGCGGGTGCCCTCGACCTCGACATACTCGCCGACCCGAAAGGCATCGTCGACCAGGAAGAAGATGCCGGACACCACGTCCGATACCAGCTTCTGCGCGCCAAAGCCGATGGCAAGGCCCAGGATCCCGGCACCGGCCAGCAGCGGCGTGATGTCGATGCCCAGCGCCCCCACCGCCAGCAGGCCGAAAATGACGGCAATGGCGACCTGCGCGGTGACCAGCAGCAGCGGCAGCACCGTGGCCAGCCGCGAACCGCCCGCGCCGCCGCCTTCTCCGCCGGCCTCTGCCCCGCCGCCGGCTGTCTGCTCCTTGGCGAGCCTGCGGTTGATCCACAGCGACACGCCTTCATAGACGACGTAACCGACAGCGAGGGTCATCAGGAAACCGATAATATTGTCCGCCACGCCTTCCGCGCCCGAGGCAATGGCCATCAGGTCGACATCCCAGGCATTGGAAATGATCAACAGCACGACACCCGCCACCAGCACCCGGCCGATCCTGATGTAGCTGCGCTTGGTCGATCTGTAGGCTTGCGCCGCCAGTCTGCCCCCGCCGGACATCGGCGGGACCAGATGCTTGACCAGCCCGCGGATGGCGGTGTCCAGCGCCGGTGCCGCCAGCAGCCAGAACATGGTGATGTAATGGGCGCCGTGGACCAGCTGCGCCGTCTTGCCCAGGCCGGCCAGCGTTCCGACCACCACCCAGGTCAGGGCAGCAACCGCCATCGCGAAGTAAGGGTAATACTGCGCCGCCGCCTCATCATAGCGGGTCCGGTCCGGATCGGTGCCGCGCATCATGTCGGTCAGGCCTTCGCGCGCGGTCCAGGCGATCCAGATGATGTAGACGTAGACCAGGCTGTCGAGCCAGTAAGCCAGGCGGATGGTTTCCGGCGCGACGCCGTTGGCGGCGTTGAACCGGACCGAGAAGATGGTCAGCCCGGCAAGAAAGATAAGGCCGATGGTGTGAATGTGCAGAAAATCGGCCCAGCGGTCGCTGGCATTGACCAGCCTGCGGTCCGGCCTTTCCGGTGCCATGATGAAGCGGGAAACCGCCGCACCGACGCGCGGAAGCCAGATCAGGTAGGTGACAAACGGCGCCGCGAAAAGCAGCATCTGGCTGTCCAGCACGGCACGGCCCACCGCGCGGATCACGATGTAAAAGACCACCAGGCCGAAGATCTCGCGCAGGAAACGCCGGCCGAGAAAGCTCAGCGCGCCGGCCAGCGTGTCGGCCTGGCCGCTGACGGCCTCCAGGTTGCGCCAGCGGGCAATCAGCTTGCGCACGGCAAATTCCGCGGCCAGGCCGGCGGCAAGCGTCAGGGCGATCAGCCCGAACATTGCCAGCACTCCGCCGATGCCGCCGTGTTTCCGGACGAAATTTGAAATGGCGCGAGCCTGCCCGGCGGGGAGCGCGGGCAGCTTGCGCACCGCATCGGTGACCGGCAGCGTGAAGGCCGTCCACAGTTGTACGGCCCGGCCTGTCAGAGTGGCAGGCGGAGCGGCTGCCTCCTGACCGGCTGCCACGGCATCCAGCCGCTCCAGCAGCAAGGCCCGGACCTGGTCGTCGGACATACGTGCAACCATCTCATGTATGGCGTCTGCCGTCAGAGGGTCCGGCAGGGCAGGCGCCGCGCCGGTTTGCGCGGCTGCCGGCGTTTGCCAGGCGGTTCCCAGAACAAGAACCGTCAAGAAAACGCTGAAAATCCGGGCGAAGTGCTGAAATAAGGACGTCATCGGAACCTCCTGCGCCAAAAATCAAGGCCGGGTACGGGTGAACACTGGCCCAGTTGACCCGATGAGTTGTATTCAGGTCAAAGAAAAACAGGACTGCTCCGCAGGGCGCAGATCCGCGCCGCACTTGAACAGGCAGGCGTTCGGCCAAAAAAAAGGCCGAGCACTAAGCTCGGCCGAAGTCCAACAGGGAGGTATGAAGGAGGGGCTGTGCCGCCGCCTTCATGAGGTTCATTTAGGGCGCGTGCCCCGGCCCTTCAAGAGGATTAACGCTAAATGACCGTCAATGCTGCTATGCGGTTTTTGCATGGCTCTGGAAGCGTGCGGCGGCCATGGGAAATCCGTGACGGTGCAACCGACCCGGACGGGGAAACAGGACCTCTTGCACCCGGCGGGCGCTCAGAGCTTGCCAAGCTCCTTCATGTGCTTGCGGTGAGCCATGATCTCCGACTGCACAAAGTCGCGGAAGGCGCCGACTCTTTGGGAATGGCGCAGCTCCTCCGGGTAGGCGAGGTAGACGGGAACCTCGTTCAGTACCTCTTCCGGCAGCAGTTCGACCAGCTGCGGGAATTCCTCTGTCACATAGTCCGGCAGAATGCCGATGCCGAGGTTATGAATGACCCCTTGCAGCACCCCGAAGTAATTGTTGACGGTCAGCAGCGATCCCGGATCCTGCGCCATCAGCTTCTTGCCCAGCACAGCCGCGGAGCCGACCTGGGCCGACCTCTGGTTCTGACAGATCAGCCGGTGCTGGGAAATGTCCGCGGCGGTTTCCAGCGTTCCGTGCTTCTCCAGATACGCCGGCGTTGCATAAAGCCCCATCCGCACCGTCATCAGGCGCTTGCGCACCAGATCAGCCTGGCTCGGCTCCTTCATGCGGATCGCCACGTCGGCTTCCCGCATCGGCAGGTCGAGCACCCGTTCCTCCAGCATCAGGTCGATCTTGAGGTTGGGATACTGTTCATAGAGTTTCGTCAGCCGCGGTGCCAGCCACAGGGTGCCGAAGCCGACTGTCGTCGTGACGCGCAGCTCCCCGAATACTTCTTCCTCGCTGTCGCGGATGCGCGCAGAGGCCGCCTCCAGCCGTGCTGACATCGATTGCGTGGCGTCAAACAGCAGTTCGCCCTGCTCGGTCAGAATCAGTCCGCGGGCATGCCGGTGGAAAAGCGTCGCATTCAAACTCTCCTCGAGGGCGCGAATCTGCCGGCTGACCGCGGACTGGGACAAATTCAGCTTGTCACCCGCATGGGTCAGGCTGCCCGCATCGGCCACCGCGTGAAATATTCTGAGCTTATCCCAATCCATACACGTTACTTTCTGTCCGTTCGGGGCCGACTATATGAAATCTTAGTTATGTATCAGTTTTCACGGCGCAAGCGAGGAAAAAACAAAAAAATACGGCTATTCAGGTCAGCAATTATGACCTATTCTTGAGAGCAGAAAGTGCAAGCTAATCCCGGTTGAGGAGGCCAAGATGAGCACGCCGAAAATCTCACTCAATGACAAGTATGACCTCACCAAATCGCCGGTGCTGCTGAATGGCACCCAGGCGCTGGTGCGGCTGATGCTGATGCAGAAGCACCGCGACATGGCGGCGGGCCTAAATACCGCGGGGCTTGTCACCGGCTACCGCGGTTCGCCCCTGGGGGCAGTGGACCTGCAGATGTCCCGCGCAGAAAAGCAGCTAAAGGCGGCGGATGTCACCTTCCAGTACGGCCTGAACGAGGACCTTGCCGTCACCGCCCTCTGGGGCGCGCAGCAGGCCGAAGTGCGCGGCGAAGGCAAATACGACGGCGTCTTCGGCCTGTGGTACGGCAAGGGGCCGGGCGTGGACCGCTCCGGCGACGCGATCCGCCACGCCAATATGGCGGGCTCCTCCAAATACGGCGGCGTGCTGCTGGCAATGGGCGACGACCACACCGGCGAAAGCTCCACCGTGCTGCACCAGTCGGAATGGTCGCTGCTGGACTGCTACCTGCCGATCGTCAGCCCCGCTGGGGTGCAGGAGATCCTGGACTACGGCATCTACGGCTACGCGCTCAGCCGCTTCTCGGGCCTTTGGGTGGGCCTCAAGACCATGAAGGACACCATCGAGGTGACGTCGGTCGTCGACGCCCGCCCGGAGCGGATCCAGCTGGTCGAGCCTGAGTTCGACATGCCGGCCGATGGCCTCAACATCCGCCTGGACGATGACCGGTTCCGTCAGGAAAACCGCATCATCGACTACAAGCGCTTTGCGGCGGAGGCCTTCAGCCACGCCAACAAGATGGACAAGCGCATGTGGGGCAAGCCCGGCGCCAGGATCGGCTTTGTCGCCGCGGGCAAGAACTGGCTCGACCTGGTGCACGCGCTGAAGCTTCTGAACATCGACGAGAACATGGCCGAACGTCTGGGCATCACCACCTACAAGGTGGGCCAGACCTGGCCGATGGACATGAAGGGCTTCCACGACTGGGCCGAAGAGCTGGACCTGATCGTCGTGGTCGAGGAAAAGCGCAAGCTGATCGAGATCCAGATCAAGGAGGCAATCTTCGACGACCGTCAGGGCCGCCGCGTCTACGGCTGGTACAAGGGCGGCGCCGGCGGCATGCACCGCGAGGAGCTGTTCCCGACCAAATATGCGCTCGACCCGATCATGATCGCCGAGAAGCTGGGCGGCATCCTGATCGAGGAGGGCCGCGAGACCGAAGCGATCCGGGCCGGGCTGGAAGCGCTGGCGGAGGCCCGGCGCGCCGACAATGCCGAGGAAATCGCAACCCGGCTGCCGTATTTCTGTTCCGGCTGCCCGCACAATACCTCCACCCGCCTGCCGGACGGCTCCCGCGCCTATGCCGGCATCGGCTGCCACTTCATGGTGCAGTGGATGGACCGCGAAACCACCGGCTTCACCCACATGGGCGGCGAGGGCGTCAACTGGGTCGGCGAGGCGCCGTTCTCCAAGCGCAAGCATGTGTTCCAGAACCTGGGCGACGGCACCTACAACCACTCCGGCGTTCAGGCGATCCGCGCGGCGCTCGCCGAAGGCACCAACATCACCTACAAGATCCTCTACAATGACGCGGTGGCGATGACCGGCGGCCAGCAGGCCGAGGGCGGGCTGACCGCGCAGCAGATCGCGCATGAGCTGAAGGCGATGGGCGTCAAGACCATGGCCGTGGTCTATGACGACAAGGAAGACGTGGACGCCTCCCTGTTCCCGTCCGGCATGCGCATGCACGAGCGCGCCGAGATGATGAAGATCCAGCGCGAATTCGAGCAGGTCGAAGGCGTCTCCGCCATCATCTACATCCAGACCTGCGCCGCCGAAAAGCGCCGCCGCCGCAAGAAGGGCCAGTTCCCGGACCCGGACCAGCGGGTTTTCATCAACACCGACGTCTGCGAAGGCTGCGGCGATTGCGGCGTGCAGTCCAACTGCGTCTCGATCGTGCCCAAGGACACCGAACTGGGCCGCAAGCGGGCCATCGACCAGTCCTCCTGTAACAAGGACTTCTCCTGCCTGAATGGCTTCTGCCCGTCCTTCGTGACCGTCGAAGGGGCCAAGATCCGCAAGGAGGCAACCGCGGACATCGACCTGCCGCAGCTTCCGATGCCGGAGCTGCCGGAAATCCGCGGCACCCATAACGTCGTGATCACCGGCGTCGGCGGCACCGGCGTGGTGACCATCGGCGCGGTGCTGGCACAGGCGGCGCAGATCGACGGCAAGGGCGCCGGGCTGATGGAAATGGCCGGCCTCGCCCAGAAGGGCGGCGCGGTGCACATCCACTGCCGGATCGCCGACAAGCCCGAGGACATCTCGGCGATCCGCGTCGCCACCGGCGAAGCGCATGCGCTGATCGGCGGCGACCTGGTGGTCAGCGCCGGATCCAAGACCCTGGGCCTGACCACCACCGGCCAGACCGGCGCGGTTGTGAACAGCCACGAGATCATCACCGGCGAATTCACCAAGAATACCGAGTTCAAGGTGCCGACGGACCGGCTGGAAGTGGCCCTGCAGGCGCGGCTGCGTGACCGGCTGGACCTGTTCGACGCCTCCGAACTGGCCCGCGCCACCATGGGTGACTCGATTTTCTCCAACATGATGGTGTTCGGCGGCGCCTGGCAGAAGGGCCTGGTGCCTGTCAGCCGTGAGGCCATCGAACAAGCGATCGAGATGAACGGCGCGGCAGTGGAGCGAAACAAGCGCGCCTTCGACATCGGCCGCTGGGCCGTGCTGCATCCGGAAGAAGCGGCCAAGCTGATCCAGCCCAATGTGGTTGAGAAGCCGAAGTCGCTGGACGAAAAAATCGCCTTCCGCGCCGATCATCTGGTGGCCTATCAGGGCAAAGGGCTGGCCAAGCGTTACACCAGAATGCTGGAAGGCATCAGCGACCCGGCCCTGAAAGAAGCGGTGGCCAAGGGCTATCACAAGCTTCTTGCCTACAAGGACGAGTACGAAGTCGCCCGGCTGCTGCTGGAAAGCCGCGCCAAGGCAGAGGCCGAGTTCGAGGGCGACCTCAAGCTGTCCTACCACCTGGCGCCGCCGATGCTGAGCGGCACCGATCCCGACGGCCGCCCGAAAAAGCGCAAGTTCGGGGCGGGCATCGAGCGCGGCTTCCGCCTGCTGGCCAGGCTGAAGTCCCTGCGCGGCACGCCGCTCGACGTCTTCGGCTACACAGAAGAGCGCAGGATGGAGCGCGCGCTGATCAAGCAGTACGAGGCGGACATGAAGGAATGGCTGCCGCAGGCCGCGCCGGAGAACATCGAGCCCCTGCTGGCGTTGGCCGAACTGCCGCTGCAGATCCGCGGATTCGGCCCGGTCAAACTGGCCAATGAGCGGAAAGCCGCCAAGCGCCGCGAGGAGCTGCTAGCAGCCCTCCGCCAAGGCGGAACGCCGCTTAAGCAGGCAGCCGAGTAAACAGGGCAGGGCGGAGCACTCCCGCCCGCCTTGCGCCTTTCACGGAAAGGCCCAATGCCGTTGGGCCGGGCGTCGCGCAACTGCGCGGCGCTTTCCGCTTCCCGGTTGCGGCCTGGCAGCGCGGACCCGGCCAGACGGATGCTTTCCTTCCGGGCATATTGAAATTTCCAATTATTTGCCAACGCGTTACTCTCGGGCGGAAAGCCGCCGGGGGACGCCTTTGCGCGCCCGGCAGAGGGAACCCCGTATATTGCTCCTGCGTTTATTCCTTGCCGGCTTAGTCACCCCCGTGCAAGGCGGCGAACTCAAAAGGAGACAACTTATGCGTACTCTCATCAAACAGATTGCGCTTGTGTCCGTCCTCACAAGCGCCCCTGCAATTGCATTGTCACAGACCGCAGAGCCGGCCGAAGAACCGGAGACTTCCGGTCAGGCCGGCCTGGAAACCGGTGCCGTGGAGCCGACAATTGCCCCCATCGAAGGGCAGATCATCCTGCAGAGCGAGAATACAATCCTCGCCAAGGATCTGATCGGGCGGACCGTGTTCTCCCACGAAGGCGAAGTGGCCGGCGACATCAATGATATGATCATCAACTTTGACGGCACGGTGGAAGGCGTGGTTGTCGGCGTTGGCGGCTTCCTGGGGATCGGCGAGAAAGAGGTCGCCATTGAACTGAAAAAGATCAAGCTCGGCAGCCGGGACGACGGCAGCATGCTTCTGATTCTGAACGCCACCCGCGAAGAGCTTGAGGCCTCGCCGGAATTCAAATCTGCGCGCGATCAGAAGATCGAGTTCCAAACCGAAACCTCCATGCAGAATCTGGAAGACGGACTGCCGCCGGCCACCGAGCCTGAGGAATAACGCGGCCCCTGCAACCGGCCCGCAGACCTGTTGCGGCAGCGCCCGGGTGGTCCGGGCGCTGCCTGCATCTTGCCGACCCGCAGCGCCGGCGGCGTCCTGCCCGGTCCGGTGAACGGCGCAGCCTGTTCCGTCATGCTGCTGTCACAGGCGTGTTGCACTATGCGCTTCCGGCCTGATACCGCCGGTGTGTATTTCAGACGGAGCCTCCCCCAGATGCACGCGCAGCGCCACATAGCCCGCGATATCTCCTATGCGCATTCAGCCTCCACCCGTTCCGGCCGGGCGGTGATCAGGCTGATGGAAAACACCACCGGACGGCTGAAACTGATCCGCCGCGCCGTCGGCTATGAGCAGGAGGTGGCCGCCGGCCGCAGCTTCTGGTCGGTGATGGCGGAGCGCTATGGCCTGACGCTTGACGTGATCGGCGGCGCGCTCAGCAACATTCCGCGGGACACGCCGGTGATCCTGATCGCCAACCACCCCTATGGCATCCTCGACGGGCTGATGATGGGGCATATCCTGTCCGAGGCGCGCGGCGATTTCCGCATCCTGGCGCATCAGGTGTTCCGCAAGGCTGAGGATCTGAACCAGGTTATCCTGCCGATCTCCTTTGACGGCACCAAGGAAGCCGTGCGCACCAATCTGAACACCCGCAAGGAGGCGCTCAGCTATCTGGGGCAGGGCGGGGCCATCGGCATCTTCCCCGGCGGCACCGTATCCACCGCCGCCAGCCCCTTTGCCCGCCCGATGGATCCGGGCTGGCGCGGCTTTACCGCGCGGATGATCGCCAAATCCGACGCCGTGGTGGTGCCGGTGTTCTTTGACGGCCACACCTCCCGCCTGTTCCAGATCGCCAGCCACCTGCACGTCACGCTGCGGATGGGGCTTCTGATCAAGGAATTTCGCAAACGGATCGACACGCCGGTAAAGGTGGTGATCGGCGAGCCAATCGGCCGCGGCGTTCTTGACCCGCTGGCGGGTGATACAAAAGCACTTATGGATTTCTTGCGCAAAGCGACGTATGAGCTTTCTCCAGTACCGCTCAAATCCTACGGTTACGGGTTTGAGTTCGAAGAGAAACACCGCGCGTGAGAGAGCTTAATGGCTGTTGGCATCTTTGATTCAGGCCTGGGCGGGCTGACCGTCCTGAACGCGGCGCAGCAGCGCCTGCCGGAAGTGGATTTCCTCTATTACGGCGACAACGCGCGCGCGCCCTACGGCGTGCGCGATGCCGAAGATGTCTATCAGCTGACCAAGGCGGCCGTCGCCGATATGTGGGACAAGGGCTGCGACCTGGTGATCCTTGCCTGCAACACCGCCTCGGCCGCCGCGCTGCGCCGGATGCAGGAGGGCGGATTGCCCCAGGGCAAGCGGGTGCTGGGCGTTTTCGTGCCGCTGATCGAAGCGCTGACCGAACGGCAGTGGGGCGACAATTCGCCGCCGCGGGAAGTCGCCGTGCAGCACGTCGCGCTTTTTGCCACCCCCGCCACGGTCGCCAGCCGTGCCTTCCAGCGGGAACTGGCCTTCCGCGCCATCGGCGTCGATGTCGAGGCGCAGGCCTGCGGCGGCGTCGTGGACGCGATCGAGGAGGGCGACATGATCCTGGCCGAGGCGCTGGTGCGCTCCCACGTCGACGCGCTGAAGCGCAAGATGCCGCACCCGGAGGCCGCGATCCTCGGCTGCACCCATTACCCGCTGATGGAGCAGACCTTCCAGGACGCCTTGGGCCCGGAGGTCAAGGTGTTCAGCCAGGGGCGGCTGGTGGCTGACAGTCTGGCGGACTACCTGCAGCGCCATCCCGGAATGTACGGAAACGGCGCCGGCGGGTTCTTTACCACCGGCAACCCGGGCCGCGTCAGCGACCGCGCGACCCAGTTTCTCCGACGGGAAATCACCTTTCAGGCGGCCTGAGCGCGATCGCCCCGGAACCTTGTTCTAGGTCAAAGTGCGCGGGCGCAGTTTTCCCTATTTCTCTCCGCAGATGGCTGCGGAACCGGCATATCACATCGAAAGACGAGGTCTCACATGACCCATAAAGTGGCTATCCTTGGAGCTTCCGGCTACACCGGCGCCGAACTGGTGCGGCTGATTGCCCAGCACCCGAACATCGACATCGCGGCCCTTTCCGCCGACCGCAAGGCAGGCATGACCATGGCCGAGGTGTTCCCGCACCTGCGCCACATGGAGCTGCCGGTGCTGTGCAAGATCGACGAGATCGACTTTGCGGGTATCGACCTCTGCTTCTGCGCACTGCCGCACAAGACAAGCCAGGAAGTGATCGCGGCGCTGCCCAAGGACCTGAAGATCGTCGATTTGTCGGCGGATTTCCGGCTGCGCGACCCTGCGGAATACAAGAAATGGTACGGCAACGCCCACGCCGCGCTGGAGCAGCAGGAAGAGGCGGTTTACGGCCTCACCGAGTTTTACCGGGAAGAGATCAAAACCGCCCGTCTGGTTGCTGGAACGGGGTGCAACGCGGCCACCGGCCAGTTCGCTCTGCGGCCGCTGATCGCGGCGGGCGTCATAGATCTGGATAACATCATCCTGGACCTGAAATGCGCCGTCTCCGGCGCCGGCCGGTCGCTCAAGGAAAACCTGCTGCATGCGGAACTGAGCGAAGGCTACAACGCCTATGCCATCGGCGGCACCCACCGGCACCTGGGCGAATTCGACCAGGAATTCAGCAGGATCGCTGGCCGGCCGGTGAAGGTGCAGTTCACCCCGCATCTGCTGCCCGTGAACCGGGGTATCCTGGCGACCGTTTATGTGAAGGGCGACGCAAAGGCGATTCATGACACATTTGGCAAGGCATATGCCGGTGAGCCCTTCATCGAGCTGCTGCCCTTTGGCGAGGCGCCCAGCACCCACCATGTGCGCGGCTCCAACTTCTGTCATATCGGTGTTGCGCAGGACCGGATCGAAGGCCGCGCGATTGTCTTTGCGGCACTGGATAACCTGACAAAAGGAAGCAGCGGCCAGGCCTTGCAGAACGCAAACCTGATGTTAGGTGAGAACGAGACCGAAGGGCTGATGATGGCGCCGCTGTTCCCCTGACCGGGGCGGCGCTGGCTTGGGCCTGAATTGAGGACCCCATGAAGAACCTGAAGAAACAGCGCCGTATACAGGTCATCGCGGTCGCCGCGGTGGCCCTGATCGTGGCAACCGTCCTGATCGGCTATGCCATGCGCGACGGTATCAACTATTTCCGCTCGCCCAGCCAGGTGATGGAAGAGCCGCCGAAGCCTTCGGAAGTTTTCCGGATCGGCGGGCTGGTGGCCGAGGGCTCGCTGCAGCGCGGCCAGGGCGAAACCGTGCGCTTTGCGGTGACGGACGGCGGCGCCACTGTGCAGGTCGCCTACACCGGCGTTCTGCCCGACCTGTTCGAGGAGAACCAGGGCATGGTTGGCACCGGGCGTTACGTGAACGGTGTCTTCGAAGCCACTGAAATCCTGGCCAAACATGATGAGACCTACATGCCCAAGGAAGTCATGGACGCGTTGAAGGAGCAGGGGGTCTATCAGGAGCCCGGCTCCTGAGCCCAGCACTTTGATTGGAGCCCTCCCGCCCCAAAAGACGCCTCCCCTCGGGGAGGCGTTTTGCGTTGGGCCGGGCGCCGCGCAGTGCGCGGCGCAGCGGCGTCTCCCAGGGGTGTTGCGCAAGCAGCGTACGGCGGTCTCAGCGGATGTTAGCACCTTTGCGGCAGCATGTTCCGAACCGGAAGTGGTGAGGTGACATGCAGATTGTAAACGAGATTGCAGAACAGATCGTGGCGCGCGAAGGCGGCTTTGTGAATGACCCGGATGACCCGGGGGGCGCCACCAAACACGGGGTGACCATTGGCACAATGCGAAGGCTGGGGCTTGATCTGACCGGCGACGGAAATGTGAACGCGCAAGACGTCAAGGCGCTGAGCCGGGCGCAGGCGGTGGAGATTTTCATCCGCCATTACTACGAAGCCCCCCGCATTGGCAGCCTGCCGTCCTGTCTGCAGCCATCGGTGTTCGACATGTATGTGAATGCTGGCAGCAATGCGGTGCGCATTCTGCAGCTGCTGCTGAACGAAATGGGGTTTGAAGTTTCCGTAGATGGCGCCATCGGCCCGCAGACCGCATCAGCGGCAGAACAGGCGGCATCGGTGGACGCGGACGCCCTGCGCGACGCCTATGGCATTGCCCGCCGGAACTATTACTTCCGCCTTGCCGACCGCCGCGCCGCCAGCCGCAAGTTCGCCCGCGCCCGCGACGGCACCAAGGGCGGCTGGATCAAACGGGCCGAGGAATTCATCTCTGCCCGCTACCATCTGAGCCGCCAGGCGTTTCAGAGGAGGACTGCGGCATGGGGCTGATTACTGAATTCCTTAGCCTCGTTTTTGGCGGGCAGCGCAATGCCTTGCGGGAAACCGTTGAGGTTTTCCGGGAAAACGCCGAAGCCGGCGCGCAGCGGGCGCATGACATGCAGGCCGAGGCGCTGCGCCAGATGGCGGCAGAATTCCGGCACGGCGGTAAGAGCCGGTTTGACCGGTTCATGGACGGGGTGAACCGGCTGCCGCGGCCCATGCTGGCGCTGGGAACCGTGGCGCTGCTGATCTCTGCGCTCAGCGATCCGGTCTGGTTCGCCGCCCGGATGCAGGGCCTCGCGCTGGTGCCGGAGCCGCTGTGGTGGCTTCTGGGCGTCATTGTCTCCTTCTATTTCGGAGCACGTCACCAGATGAAAAGCCAGGAGTTCCAGCAAGGGCTGGCCGCCAGCATGGCGCAGGTGCCGCACGTGGCACGGAACATCGCGGCGCTGGAACGCTTGCGGGCGGACACGCCTGCCGCTGCAGGCACAGGCACCTATGCAGCCGCCCGGCTGGATGCCACCGAAACCGAGGCCAATCCGGCGCTGGAGGCCTGGAAAACCCGCCGCGGCTGATCACAATTTGTCTTCTGCGGCGGCATGGCACGGCGTTTGCCATTGGCCCTCCCGGCAGACAGGCGTATAGGAAAACCCACCTCTACAGCGCATGGACATACCGGCACATGATCACAGAACTCGGACATTTCGCCCTAATTCTTGCCTTCATGATCGCCATTGTGCAGGCCGTAATTCCCCTGATCGGCGCCCAAAAGCGCTGGCCCGGCTGGATGGCCGTGGCGGAACCGGCGGCGCAGGCGCAGTTCCTGTTCACCGCCTTTGCCTTCGGCGCGCTGATGTGGGGCTTCATCACCTCCGATTTCTCGCTGAAGCTGGTGACGCTGAACAGCCACTCGGCCAAGCCGATGCTGTATAAAATCTCCGGCACCTGGGGCAACCATGAGGGCTCGATGCTGTTGTGGGTGCTGATCGTCAGCCTGTTCGGGGCCATGGCCTCGGTCTTTGGCGGCGGGCTGCCGCCGACTCTCAAGGCCCGCGTGCTGTCGGTGCAGGCGGCCATCGGCGTGGCCTTCTTTGCCTTCATCCTGTTCACCTCCAACCCCTTCCTGCGGCTGACGGTGCCGCCGTTTGACGGGCAGGACCTCAACCCGCTGCTGCAGGACCCGGGCCTCGCCTTCCACCCGCCGTTCCTCTACCTCGGCTATGTGGGGCTTTCGATGGCGTTCTCCTTTGCCGTTGCCGCCCTGATTGAAGGCCGCGTCGATGCCGCCTGGGGCCGCTGGGTGCGGCCCTGGACACTGGCGGCCTGGATCTTCCTGACCATCGGCATCGCACTGGGGTCCTGGTGGGCCTATTACGAGCTGGGCTGGGGCGGCTTCTGGTTCTGGGACCCGGTGGAAAACGCGTCCTTCATGCCTTGGCTGCTGGCCGCGGCGCTGCTGCATTCCGCCATCGTGGTGGAGAAGCGCGAAAGCTTAAAAAGCTGGACCATTCTGCTGGCGATCCTCGCCTTCGGCTTCTCGCTGATCGGCACCTTCATTGTGCGCTCCGGCATCATCACCAGCGTGCACGCCTTTGCCAACGACCCGGAACGCGGCGTCTTCATCCTGTTCATCCTGGCCTTCTTCACCGGCGGCGCGCTGACATTGTTTGCGGCCCGCGCTCAGGCGATGGAGGCCAAAGGGCTGTTCGGCATGGTCAGCCGCGAAACCGCGCTGGTGGCCAACAATATCTTGCTGGCCGTGAGCTGCTTTGTGGTGTTCTTCGGCACCGTCTGGCCGATCGTCGCGGAGATGGTCTTTGACCGCAAGCTGAGCGTCGGCCCGCCGTTCTTCAACTCCGCTTTCACGCCGTTCATGGTGGTGCTGGGGCTGATCATGCCGATCGGGGCGATCCTGCCCTGGAAGCGCGGACGCATCCGCCGGGTGGCCTGGCAGCTGCGCTATGTGTTCCTGCTGGCGGTATCGCTGGGCGTTCTGGCCTGGGCGATGCAGACCGGCAAGTCGGCGCTGGGGCCGGTGGGGCTGTTCCTCGGCTCCTGGATGGTGTTCGGCGCGCTGGCGGACCTGTGGCTGCGCAGCGGCAAATCGGACCGTTTGCAGCGGATGCTGCGGCTGCCGCGGGCGGACTGGGGCAAGGCCGTGGCCCATGGCGGGCTGGGCATCACCATCTTTGCCATCGCGGGGCTGACCGCCTGGGAGCAGGAGGACATCCGGGTTGCCCGCATCGGCAAGCCGTTTGAGGTGGGCGCCTTCACCCTGGTGCTGCAGGACGTCAGCCGCGAGCAGGGACCGAATTACTTCACCACAAAGGGCCGCGTCGAAGTTACCCGCAACGGCCGCCCCGAGGCGGTGTTGTTCCCGGAGAAACGCGACTATCCGGTGGCCAAGATGCCCACAACCGAGGCCGCGATCGACTACCGTGTGACACGCGATCTCTACGTGGTGCTGGGCGATCAGCAGGCGGACGGCAGCTGGACCATGCGGACCTATATCAAGCCCTTTGCCAACTGGATCTGGGCCGGCTGCATCCTGATGTCGATCGGCGGGCTCCTGAGCCTCAGCGACCGCCGGTTCCGGGTGGCGGCAGGGGCGCGCAAGACACCATCGGCGGGAGTGCCAGCGGAATGAAACAGATGCGTCTTCTGATCCTTGCCGTTGCGGCGCTGATGGCCGTTTCGGTGTTCGTCCCGGCGCCTGTGCTGGCGGTGGAGCCGGACGAGGTGCTTGAGGATCCGGCGCTGGAGGCACGCGCGCGCGAGCTGTCCAAGGACCTGCGCTGCCTGGTCTGCCGCAATGAGAGCATTGACGAATCCAACGCCGAACTGGCCCGCGACCTGCGGGTGCTGGTGCGCGAGCGGCTGGTGGCCGGCGACAGCGACCGCGAAGCGATGGATTTCATCGTCGACCGCTACGGCGAATATGTGCTGCTGCGCCCCACTGCCAGCGGCGCCAACTGGATGTTGTGGGCCGCCGGGCCGCTGATGCTGCTGGCGGCGCTGGGTGTCGGCGTCTTCTATGTCCGCGGAAGGGCCCGTGCGCCCAAGGCGGCGGAGCAGAGCCTGAGCCCAGAGGAGCAAGAACGGCTGCGGAAAATCCTGGAGGATTGACGCCGGGTCTGCCTTTCCGGCCCGCCCGCTTTGCGCCACCATTCCCGCCAACCGGCCGCGGCGGCAAAACCGTTCCCGCAGGCCTTGGCTTCAATTAGGTAGGGCACTCCGATGGAATACAAAGAAATCCTGTTTTCGCTGCAGGACGGGCTCGCGGTGATCACGCTGAACCGGGAGGCGCGCAAAAACGCGCTGACCAGCCGGATGCGGTCGGAGATCACCCATGCCATGCGGCTGGCCGCAGGCGAGGCACGCGCGGTAGTGCTGACGGGCGCTGGCGACGCCTTCTGCTCCGGCCAGGACCTGAGCGATGCGGGCAGCACCGGCGGCAAGCTGGACCTGGAGCGCACGCTGCGCGACGAATACCTGCCGATGCTGCAGGCGATCTATGACTGTCCGGTGCCGGTGGTGGCCGCGGTCAACGGCGCCGCGGCCGGGGCGGGCGCCAACCTGGCGCTGGCGGCGGATGTGGTGATTGCCTGCGACAGCGCATTCTTCATGCAAGCCTTCACCAGGATCGGCCTGATCCCCGATGCCGGCGGCACCTGGTTCCTGCCGCGTCAGATCGGACTGGCCAAGGCCATGGGCGCGGCGCTGTTTGCCGACCGCATCAGCGCGCAGCAGGCCAGCGACTGGGGGATGATCTGGGAAGCGGTGCCGGATGCCGGTTTCGAGGCCCACTGGCGCGATCGGGCAGCGTTTTTGGCCCAAGGCCCCAGCAAGGCCTTTGCCGCAACAAAATCGGCGCTGCGGGACAGCTTCGGCCGCAGCCTGGCAGAGCAGCTGTCCGAGGAAGCGCATCTGCAGGGGCAGTGCGGCAAGACCCGGGATTTCCTGGAAGGCGTGACGGCCTTCATGGAAAAGCGCCCCGCGAAGTTCGAGGGGCGCTGAGGCAGCTAAGCAGCTCACCCTGTTCGTCGGGCTGGGCTGCTTCACTAATTTTAACCTAAGTAAGATTCAACCATCGTGACATGAGTGGCCAGGGTTAGTTCGCCGCCGGCGTCTGCCACACGCATAACAGCAACGCCATCGGCATATAGAATGGCATCCTGCCCGCCTGTCTCGTTATCTTCGCTCTCAAGCGTCAATTCAGGAGCTGTCTCGCCGAAATCATAGTAATAGACTAGCTGGTCCTCGTCCAAATTGAAGTCGGTCACAGACGCAGGATTACCGGCCTCACTCCAGTATCCCGTTACAAAGTCGTTGCTCCCGCCGCCACCAGAGAGAACATCGCCTGCACCGGCAACGAGGGTGTCGTGGCCTGCACCGCCATAAAGCGTGTCGGCCGCATTATCGTCTTCGATTTCGTCAAACCTTAGGTTGAGTCGCGAATTCGATCGGAACAGATAATCGTCCAATGCATCTTCAAGCTCATCGTCATCTACTTCGGAACTCAATCCTCCCGACAACACATCACTGCCTTCGCCCCCCTCCATGAGGTCAGCGCCTTCACCGCCGTTCAGTGCATCGTTTCCGTAACCGCCAAGAAGGGTGTCTTGGCCTTCCCCGCCCTGGAGCCAATCGGAACCAAGGCTGCCAGCGAGGGAGTCATTTCCCGCACCGCCGGAAAGCAGGTCCTGATCGCCGCCACCGCGCAGCCAGTCGTCGCCTTCCGCACCTGCTATTGCGTCGTCGCCAGCCTCACCAGATATAGTATCGTCGAGCTCGGTTCCGGTCAGAACGTCCGGTTCTTCGGTTCCGGTGATTGTGTCGCCAGTGGTGTCGACAGCCTCATCATCGTCGTCATCCAGCGCAATCGCCACGCCGCCGATGGTGAGGCCGATGCCGAGCAAGATCAAAAATTCCATGTCATCAATCCCATAGCTGCCAGGCAGACGGCATTCTGCTAATACACGCGCGGTGCGGTCTGCCAAATCGAGTAAACTCTCCAGTTCAGTATGGGGTTGTGTGAGTTTAGTCAAATACTCCTAAATATTGAATTTTCTAAAGAAACAGTCCGGCTGGAATCTGGCTATTGTCCGGGAGTGCCACCATTTGCGCGGGTTACCCCGCAGAGTTCGGGATAGCCGCGTGCAGGGGGGCACAAACGAAAACACCCCGCAGAATGCGGGGCGTCTGGATGCTTTGAACCGGCGCTCAGCGCCGTTCGATGTCGACGTAGTCGCGCAGGGTCTCACCCAGGTACAGCTGGCGCGGGCGGCCGATCTTGTTCTGCGGATCGGCGATCATCTCTTTCCACTGCGAGATCCAGCCGACGGTGCGCGACAGCGCGAAGATCGGGGTGAACATCGAGGTCGGGAAGCCCATCGCCTCCAGGATGATTCTGGAGTAAAAGCCGGCGTTCGGGAACAGCTTCTTCCCGATGAAATAGGGATCGTTCAGCGCGGCCTGCTCCAGCTCCTTGGCGATCTGCAGCAGCGGGTTGTCTTCGACACCGAGCAGTTCCAGAGCCTCATCCGCGGACTGTTTCAGCACCTTGGCGCCTCTTTTAGACGCGGTGGATGAAGCCCGGCAGGGCAGCTGTCGGAGGAAGCGCATCTGCAGGGGGAATGCGGCAAGACCCGAGATTTCCTGAAAAGGGTGAAAGCCTTCATGGAAAAGCGCCCCGCGAATTTCGAGGGGCGCCTAGCAAGCCGGTTTGAAGTGGTTCCGCCGCTCTGGTCCCGGAGTGGCAGAAAACTTCTATTCGGGCAGTGCCGCCACAGGTGACGCCACTAGACTGACATGCGTTGCTAAATCGAAATCGGTGCCGACATCCTGGAGGTGCAGGACAGCAAGCCCGTCCGCCAGGATGCGCACATCGATGGTCCCATCGGCATTGCTTATGGTTTCTGAAGTCAACTCCGGATCCGCTCCCGCCTCGTCGTACCGGTAGACAATCATGTCTTCGCTGGTGTCAAAGTCAGTTACGACTGCGGCAAATCCACTGGTGGACCAGGCACCGGCTACAAACTCGTCAGCCCCTTCGCCTCCCGTGAGCGTGTCAAACGCGCTGCCGATCAGCGTATCGTTGCCGGCACCGCCATCCAAGTTGTCACCGATATAATCGTCTACAATTGCGTCGCTGTTACCGCCGATGCTGTTCGGCTCCTTGCTGCTCTCAAAGTCCGCCAGCCACTCTTCAAGCAACTGGTCCGGAATATCAACGGATGCTCCGTTTAGCAGGTCGTTACCACTGCCACCGTTCAGTGTGTCGGCTCCGTTGCCGCCGTGCAGCCCGTCGTCACCGCCGCCGCCGCTGAGGGTGTCGTCGTTGGATTCAGCCTGAAGGAAGTCATTTCCAATGCCGCCGCTGAGCAAGTCATTGCCGAAACCGCCCTGAAGGACGTCATTTCCTGCACCACCCGAGAGAGTATCGTCGCCATCCTCACCGTCAAGACCGTCAGCACCGGCCAAGCCGTTCAACAGATCGTTTCCGAACCCGCCATAGCTTGTGTCATTGCCTTCGTTACCGTTGACAATGTCATCCTCACCGTCCCCGTAGAAGATGCCGCCGACGCCGGTTCCTTCGCTTCCGCCGCCTTCGGTGTTTTCTGTGCTGTCCGTAGTGTCAGCCTCCAAGGCGTCGTCATCGTCGGAATCCACGATCAAAGCGCCAACAGCCAGAGCTGATCCCAATGCTATGAGCCAGAGCATAGCGTTACCCCATCATTACATACCTTTTAATAAAGTTGCTGAAAGCCGGGACCGGAACAACGGGTAAAACTGTATCTGAAACAGTTGAAAAAGGTGTGTTTCGCGACAGTCCGGTGAAACGCGCGCAGTTTGTTTCTGAAGCGGAAAAGGCAATGCCGAAAGGTCCTAATCAGTTCCCGCCGCAGACAGAGTTCTTCTGAATCAATCGAAAAAGAAAACGCCCCGCAGTTGCGAGGCGTTTCTATGGTCCTGATCAGGACTTAGCGCTGTTCGATGTCGACGTAGTCGCGCTTGGTCTCGCCCAGGTACAGCTGGCGCGGGCGGCCGATCTTGTTTTGCGGATCGGCAATCATCTCTTTCCACTGCGAGATCCAGCCGACGGTGCGCGATAGCGCGAAGATTGGGGTGAACATCGAGGTCGGGAAGCCCATCGCCTCCAGAATGATGCCAGAGTAGAAGTCGACGTTCGGGAACAGCTTCTTCTCGATAAAGTAGGGATCGTTCAGTGCGGTCTGTTCCAGCTCCTTGGCGACCTGCAGCAGCGGGTTGTCTTCGACGCCCAGCAGTTCCAGAACCTCATCCGCGGACTGTTTCAGCACCTTGGCGCGCGGGTCGGTGTTCTTGTAGACGCGGTGGCCGAAGCCCATCAGGCGGAACGGGTCGTTCTTGTCCTTGGCGCGGGCGATGTATTCCGGAATGCGGTCGACGGTGCCGATTTCCTTGAGCATTTCCAGGCAGGCCTGGTTGGCGCCGCCGTGGGCCGGACCCCAGAGGCACGCGATGCCGGCCGCGATGCAGGCAAAGGGGTTCGCCCCGGAGGAGGACGCCAGACGCACGGTGGAGGTTGAGGCGTTCTGCTCGTGATCCGCGTGCAGGGTCAGGATGCGGTCCATCGCCCGGCTGAGGATCGGGTTCACGTGGTATTCCTCGGCCGGAACCGAGAAGCACATGTGCAGGAAGTTCGCGGCGTAATCCAGATCGTTGCGCGGATACACGAACGGCTGGCCGACCGAGTACTTGTAGGCCATCGCGGCGATGGTCGGCAGTTTGGCGATCAGGCGCACGGCGGCCACCTCGCGCTGCCAGGGGTCGGAGACGTCCAGCGAGTCGTGATAGAAGGCGGACATCGCGCCAACAACACCCACCAGGGTTGCCATCGGGTGCGCGTCGCGGCGGAAGCCGCGGAAGAAGTTGTGCATCTGCTCATGCACCATGGTGTGACGGGTCACACGGGTCTCGAAATCCTCGAGCTGAGCAGCGGTCGGCAGCTCACCGTACAGGAGCAGGTAGCAGACCTCGAGGTAATGCGACTTGGAGGCCAGCTGGTCGATCGGGTAGCCGCGGTGCAGCAGCTCGCCCTTGTCGCCATCGATGTAGGTTATGGTGCTGTCGCAGCTGGCGGTGGAGGTGAAGCCCGGGTCGTACGTGAACACACCTGCCTGCGCATAGAGCTTGCGGATGTCGACAACATCGGGCCCGGCCGTTGGCGAGAAAATGGGCAGCTCGTAACTTTCGCCATTCAGCGTGAGCGTGGCAGATTTCTGTGTCTCGGTCATAGATGTCCCTTCCTGTTGCAGGCACGAAAGCGGCCCCGTCCGGGCGTCTTCATGCGGGGCAGCGCCTGCGCGTTTCCGCGCAGGTGTCGTCGTCTAAAAAACAGGCCTGCCCGGGTGAGGACCGAAGTCAGCCTGTTGCGTCCTTAAGCCGGGCGAGAGTTTCCTCGCGGCCCAGAATCAGCATCATGTCGAACACCGAAGGCGTTACCGCCCGGCCCGCCAGAACTGCCCGCAACGGGCCGGCCAGCTTGCCGAACTTGGTATCATGTGCTTCTGCAAATGCGTTCAGAAGCGCCTCCAGATCGTCACGGACCCAGCTAGCATTTTGCAGCTGCGGCGTCAATTCCTCCAGTATACCATCGGATACAGAAGACAGGGCTTTTTCCGCCTTCGCATCCCGCTCCAGGGGCCGCGAGGCAAGGATAAAATGCGCCTTTTCAAGCAGTTCAGGGAACGTGCGCGCCCGATCCTTGAGGCAATACATCGCACGCTCCAGCCCCTGTGACTGCGCGTCAGTCAGGGCCGGTTCCCCGGCGGCCGCCAGATAGGCGCAGATTTCCTGCCGCAGCGCGGCATCGTCGCTGACGGCAATGTGCTGGCCGCAGAGATTCTCCAGCTTCTTGGTGTCGAACCGCGCGGGGCTTTTGCCGATGCCTGCGAGATTAAACCACTCTTTGGCCTGGCTGTCCGTAAAAAACTCGTCATCGCCATGTGACCAGCCGAGGCGCGCCAGATAGTTTCGCATGCCCGCAGCCGGGTAGCCCATCGCCTGGTATTCCTGGGCGCCGAGGGCGCCGTGGCGCTTGCTGAGCTTCTTGCCGTCGGCGCCATGGATCAGCGGGATATGCGCCCAGACCGGAACCTCCCAGCCCATCGCCTGATAGATCATCATCTGACGGGCAGCGTTGTTCAGGTGGTCGTCGCCGCGGATCACATGGGTCACCCCCATGTCGTGGTCGTCGACCACCACCGCCAGCATGTAGACCGGGGTGCCGTCGGAGCGCAGCAGGATCATGTCATCCAGCTGATCGTTGCGGATGGTGACGTCGCCCTGCACCTCATCCTTGATCACGGTCGCTCCGTCCTGCGGCGCCTTGATGCGGATCACGTAAGGCGCGTCCGGATGACTGGCCTCTGCCGCGTCGCGCCAGGGGGATCGGTAAAGGGTGGATTTGCCCTCGGCCTTGGCCTGTTCGCGGAAGGCGGCGATTTCCTCCTGGGTGGCAAAGCACTTGTAGGCCTTGCCCTCGGCGAGCAACTGCCTTGCCACCTCGGCGTGGCGGTCCGCGCGCTCGAACTGGCTGATCACCTCGCCGTCATGATCCAGGCCTAGCCATTCCATGCCCTGCAGGATGGCGGCAGTGGCCTCCGGGGTCGAGCGTTCGCGGTCGGTATCCTCGATCCGCAGCAGGAATTTGCCGCCGCGGCCGCGGGCGTACAGCCAGTTGAACAGCGCGGTGCGGGCGCCGCCGATGTGCAGATAGCCGGTGGGAGAAGGCGCGAAACGGGTGACAACCGGTTGGGTCATGTGCAGGATTTACCTTTTGGAAACCATGTGAGGCGTAGTGTTTCCGCCTGTCTACCGGGCCAGAAGGCGGGGGGCAAGCATGCGCCTTGGGACTGCGATCAGCGATATTCTGCACGCACAGCGCGGCAGCCTGTTTCCCTGGGTGCCGGTGTTGCTGGGGGCCGGGATCGGCGGCTACTTCAGCCTCAAATCGGAACCGTCCGGCGCGGTGATTGCCGGACTGGCGGCCCTGTCGCTGCTGTCTGGCGCCTGCGCGGTGCTGCGGCGGCCGCTGGCGTTTTTGTGCTGGGCGCCGGCGCTGGTGGCTGCGGGCCTTTGCCTGTCCTATGCACGGACGCATTCGGTGTCTGCCCCGGTCCTGGACTTCCGCTTTTACGGTCCGGTCGAGGGCCGGGTGATTGCGCTGGACCGGTCACCTACCGATGCGCTGCGGCTGACCCTCGATCAAGTGCGGCTGGGCCGGGTGGCCCAGGAAGATACACCTGCGCGGGTGCGGATTTCATTGAAGGGGCAGGCGGTTATTCCGCCGCCCGGCGCGCGGGTGATGACCACCGCGCATCTGCTGCCGCCGCAGGGGCCCGCCGAACCCGGCGGCTTCGACTTCCGCCGCCACGCCTGGTTCAAGCAGCTGGGCGGGCTGGGGTACACCCGGGTTCCCGTTCTGCTTGCTGAGGCGCCCGGGGCTGCGGTTCCGGTCGAGCAGCTGCGCCGCGGGCTGGCCCGTTACCTGCAGCAGCGCCTTCCCGGAGAGACCGGCGGTTTTGCGGCTGCGGTCACTGCCGGCGACCGCAGCGGCGTTTCGCAGGAAACTTTGGAAGCGCTGCGGCAAAGCAACCTTGCGCATCTTCTGGCGATTTCCGGCCTGCACATGGGGTTGCTGACCGGATTCGTCTTTGCCGCGCTGCGCAGCCTGATGTGCCTGGTGCCCTGGATCGCGCTGCACTGGCCGGTCAAGAAGCTGGCCGCCGTCGCAGCACTGTCAGCCGGAGCCGGTTATCTGCTGCTGTCTGGCGGCAGCGTGGCGACGGAACGGGCATTTATCATGGTGGCAGTGATGTTCGGCGCGGTGCTTCTGGACCGGCGCGCAATCACTCTGCGCGCGGTTGCCGTTGCCGCGGTGATCGTGCTGCTGCGGCGGCCCGAAAGCCTGCTGAGCCCCGGTTTCCAGATGAGCTTTGCCGCCACCGCGGCGCTGGTGGCCGTTTTTGCCGCGCTCAGGGACCGAGAGGTGCCGCTGGGGCCGCGCTGGCTGCGGCCCGTTGCGGCACTGGTGGTATCCTCTGCCGTGGCCGGGGCCGCCACGGCCCCCTTTGCGGCGGCGCATTTCAACACCATTCCGCACTACGGGCTGCTTGCGAACCTGCTGTCGGTGCCGGTGATGGGATCGGTCGTGATCCCCGCCGCGGTGCTGGCGCTGTGCCTTGCGCCGTTCGGGCTGGAATGGATCGGGCTGTCGGTGATGAAATGGGGCATGGACTGGATCCTGTGGGTGGCGCGCGGTGTTTCCGGCTTTGACGGTGCGGTGTCGCATGTGGCGGCGCCGGGCCCGTGGGTGCTGCCGCTGCTTGCCGGCGGCATGATCTTTGCGGTGATCTGGCGCGGGCGGCTGCGGCTGGCGGGACTGCTGCCTGCCGCAGCGGCGCTGGGGATCTGGGCCGTGGCGGAGCGTCCGGGCATTCTGATCGCCGACTCCGGCGGGCTGGTCGGAGTGATGGAGGACAGGGGCCGCGCGCTGTCGCGCGCCAAGGGGCAGGCGTTCACCGCGGAGATCTGGCTGGAGAACGACGGCGACGCCGCGTCCCAGCCGGTTGCGGCCTCCCGCTGGACAGAAGTCCGGGGGGCCCTGCCGGTCTGGCATGGGGGGCACTTCCGCCTGATCCATGCGCCGGGAGCACGTAAGCTTTCGGCAGTAAACGGCTGCAGCGGCGGAGACATCGTCATTTCCACGGTGCCCGGCGGAGACGGCTGCCTGGTGCTGACGCCGGAGGTGATGCGGCAGACCGGAAGCCTCGCCCTGACCCGGGACGGCAAGCTGCTGACAGCGCGGCAGGCAGCCGGCGACCGCCCCTGGACGGGCTGGCAGCCCGAAGGGTCGGAAATCCGCCGCCTGCGGCTGCTGCTGAACGGCGGGAAGAGTCAGTAGGTGCGGATCAGACCGACCAGGCGGCCCTGAACCTGGACCTTGTCCTCAGGATACCGGCGGGTTTCATAGGCCGGGTTGGCAGCCTCCAGCGCGATCGTCGACCCCTCGCGGTAGTAGCGCTTCAGGGTGGCTTCCTGGCCTTCGACCAGCGCCACCACGATGTCGCCGTTGTCCGCCGCGGTGGTTTCCCGGATCACCACGATGTCGCCGTCGTTGATGCCCGCCTCGATCATCGAGTCGCCCTTGACCTCCAGCGCATAGTGCTGGCCGGTGGGTGCGATCATGCCGCCCGGAACCGCGACCTGGTGCGAGACCTGGCTGATCGCTTCGATCGGGACACCAGCGGCGATGCGGCCCATCACTGGCAGTTCGACAGCGGCCTGGCGCAGCGGGTCCGCGGCCGCTGGGGCAGGAGCCGTGGTTCTTGCCTGGCCGCCCTCGATCACCTTCGGTGCGAAGCCCTGCGGTTCGCCGGTGCCGCCAAGGCTTTCGGGCAGGCGGGTGATTTCAATGGCGCGGGCGCGGTGCGGCAGGCGGCGGATGAAGCCGCGTTCTTCCAGCGCCGTGATCAGCCGGTGGATGCCCGATTTCGACCTGAGGTCCAGATGAACCTTCATTTCATCGAAACTGGGGGGCACGCCGTCGCGCTGCAGGCGTTTGTGAATGAATTCCAGCAGTTGAAGTTGCTTCTTAGTGAGCATCGCCGCTCCCTCCGTGCCTCGTGTTTTCTTTTGTTCTACGCATGTTCACGTTTTGTGTCAACATGGCTGTATTTGAACGGAGGCAAGGAAGCTGCCATAGGCGCGCGCCGCGGCCTTGAGTGATTGTGCAAAAAGAGCGCAGTTTCAGATCGGCAGGTATTGCACGTTTTCGCCTGCGGCGCGGGCGCGGTCCCGGGGCGGGCGGACCAGCAGCGCGTTGGCCTCTGCCAGGACGGTGAGCAGCGAGCTGTCCTGATTGTCAAAGGCGGTCAGCCGGCCGCTTTCGGCCTGTGCACGCATGTAGTGCTCGCGCGGGCCGTTTTCCGGAAGGGCAGCCGCCAATTCGGCTGTCCGCAGTTGCGCTGTTTCCGCCGGAAGGCCCAGCATCGCGCGGATCATCGGCGCCAGAAAGACATGGCCGCACACCATTGCAGACACGGGGTTTCCAGGCAGGCCGACCATCGCGGCGGCGCCCATTCGGCCCGCCATCAGCGGCTTGCCGGGGCGCATGGCGACCTTGTAGAAGCTGCGCTCCAACCCGAGGTCCTGCGCCACCTTGCCGACCAGATCATGGTCGCCGACAGACGCGCCGCCGATGGTAACGACAAGATCGGCGCCCTCTGCCAGTTCGAACGCCGTGCGGAGCGAGCCCTCGGTATCGCGGGCAATGGGCAGGATACGGGCGCGGGCGCCGAACCCTTCGAGCATCGCCTTGAGGCCGAAGGTGTTGGAGGCGATGATCTGGTCCGGACCGGGCGTGCCGCCAGGCATCACCAGCTCGTCGCCGGTGGAGATCAATGCGACGTCCGGGCGGCGGATGACGGGGACGGTCGGGATGTTCATAGCCGCCAGCAGCGCAATGTCGGCCGGGGCCAGCAGCCGCGGCGCACTGACGGTCTGGCCATCGGTGAAGTCGCCGCCGCGGGGGCGGATGTTGTGGTTGCCGCCTGGCTCATCTGTGATGGTGATGAGATCGCCGCTGCGGGTCACATCTTCTTGGATGACAACGAAACTTGCGCCTTCGGGCACCGGGGCGCCTGTGAAGATCCGCACCGCCTGGCCAGCGCCGACGCGGCCAACGAAGGCGTGGCCGGCGGCCGCCTCTCCAATCACCTTGAACATGGCGTGCAGTTCAACCTCGGCAGCGTTGACCGCATAGCCGTCCATCGCGGAGGCGGAGAACGGCGGCTGGTCGCGGCGCGCTTGCATATCCCGGGCTAGCACCCGGCCCGCGGCCTCTGCCAACGGGGCTTCTTCGGCTTCCAGCTTGACAACCAGATCCAGTAAATGCGCGCGGGCTTCGCTGACGGGGATCATTTACGCCTCGTACCTGCCTGATTTTCCGCCGTCTTTAAGCGTTACGCGGATGCCGCCGATCTGCATCGCCTTGTCGACGGCCTTGGCCATGTCATAGACGGTCAGTGCAGCGGTGGAGACCGCAGTCAGTGCCTCCATCTCGACCCCGGTCTGACCGGTGGTCTTGACCGTCGCCTTGATGCGCACGCCTGGCAGGTCCGGGTCCAGAGTCAGTTCCACCGCAACCTTGGTCACCGGCAGAGGATGGCAAAGCGGGATCAGCTCCGGGGTCTTCTTGGCGCCCATGATGCCGGCCAGCCGGGCCACTGACAGCACGTCGCCCTTTTTGGCCCGGCCTTCGGCAATGATGTCAAAGGTTTCCTGTGCCATGGCGATGTGGCCCTCGGCGGTGGCGATGCGCGATGTCACCGCCTTGTCCGAGACGTCGACCATATGGGCATCGCCCTTGGTGTCGAAATGCGTGAGGCTCATGGCGCTCCTCCTTACATCATTCCCGGCATCAGCGGGTTGGCCAGAAGTGCGCGGGTGGCGGATGCCACATCGTCCTGACGCATCAGGCTTTCGCCGATCAGGAAGGAGCGGGCGCCGTAACGGGCCATGTCGCTGAGGTCGCCGGGGGTGAACAGTCCGCTTTCGCAGACGATGGTGCGGTCTGCGGGCACCAGGCGGGACAGCTGACGGGTGGTATCGAGCGTGGTTTCGAATGTCTTGAGATTGCGGTTGTTGATGCCCATCAGCGGCGACTTCAGGTTGCACGCACGCTCCAGCTCGTCGGCGTCATGCACTTCCAGAAGCACGTCCATGCCCCATTCGAAGGCGCTTTCCTCAAGCTCCTGCGCCTGGGCATCGGAGACGGAGGCCAGGATGATCAGGATGCAGTCGCCCCCCAGGGCGCGGGCTTCGGCCACCTGATAGGTGTCATACATGAAATCCTTGCGGAGCGCCGGCAGGGAACAGGCATCGCGGGCCTGGGTGAGGAAGTCCTTGGCACCCTGGAAGCTGGGGGTGTCGGTAAGTACCGACAGGCAAGCGGCGCCGCCTTCCTCATAGGCCTTGGCCAGTTCCGCCGGCTCGAAATCGGCGCGGATCAGGCCCTTGGAGGGGCTGGCCTTCTTGATTTCCGCGATCAGGCCATAGCCTTCGCGGCTGGCCTTCATGAGGCTGTCGGCAAAGCCGCGCACCGGGGAGGCCTCGCGCGCCTCGGCCTCGACCGCCTCCAGCGGTTTGGCGGCCTTGTCGGCGGCCACTTCCTCAAGCTTGTAGGCCTTGATCTTGTCGAGCACGTTTTCGGTCATGCCTGTGCCTCCGTTCCTGCGTTCCAGTCTATGGCATCTTCGCCGCGGGCGGCGAGCCAATTGTTCACTTTTGAAAAGGGCCGGGACCCGAAGAAGCCGCGCCGTGCCGACAGGGGCGAAGGATGGGCGGTTTTCAGGATCAGGTGATCGCCCGGTTTGATATGTTTTTCAAGCTTTTGCGCCGCATTTCCCCAGAGAATGTAGGCCGTAGGGGTTTTGGACGTCAGTTCCAGCACCTGATGCACCAGATGGTGCCAGCCGAAGGACTTATGGCCGTTTGCCTCTCCCGCCGGGACCGAGAGCGCGGTATTCAGCAGGAGCACGCCCTGGCGCGCCCAGCCGCGCAGGTCTGCATCGCGCCGGATGACACCAAGATCATCGGACAGCTCCTTGTAAATGTTAGACAAAGAGCGGGGCAAAGGGCGCACGTGAGGCTCCGCGGAGAAGGCAAGCCCGTGGGCATGTCCCGGGGTCGGATAGGGGTCCTGGCCCAGGATCACCACTCGGGTGTCCTGCGGCTGTGTCAGTTCCAGCGCCGCAAACCGCTGATCGGCGGGCGGCAGAATGTCACGCGCATCTTCCGCGATTGCCGCAGAGATGTCGGGCCAATGGGCAGTGAAAAACGGCAGGCTGGACCAGGCGCCCAGCCCTGCGGGCAACTCGGTCATGCGGCTGAGGTGATCCGGGCCAGTGCCTCAACCTTGGCTTTGGCCGCACCGCTGTCGATCGACTCCGCGGCCCGCGCCACACCATCCTTGAGGTCCGGGGCCTTGCCGGCAACCACCAGCGCGGCAGCTGCGTTCAGCAGCACCGCGTCACGGTAGGCCGACGGTGCTCCCTGCAGCAGCATGCGGAAGGCCATCGCGTTTTCCTCAGGCGTGCCGCCGACGATCTTGTCGAAGGAATGCACCGGCAGGCCGGCGTCCTCGGGGTGCAATTCAATATCGCGGATGGTGCCGTCTTCCTCCAGCGCCGAAATCCAGCTGACGCCGGTGATGGTCAGCTCATCGGTGCCGTCGGAGCCATGCACCAGCCAGGCGCGCTCCGCCCCCAGCGTCTTGAGCGTCTCGGCCATCGGGCGGATCAGGTCGCGGCTGAAGGCGCCGGTCAGCTGGCGCTTCACGCCGGCCGGGTTGGTGAGAGGGCCGAGGATGTTGAAAATGGTGCGGGTGCCCAGCTCCTGGCGGGTCGGCATCACATGCGCGACAGCCGGGTGGTGCATCGGCGCCATCATGAAACCGATGCCGGCCTCATTGATCGCCCTTTCGACCACGCCAGGACCGACCATCACGTTGATTCCCATCTGGGACTGCAGGTCAGCGGTGCCGGATTTCGAGCTGAGGTTGCGGTTCCCGTGTTTGGCCACCACCACATCCGCACCCGCGACCACAAAGGCGGTGGCGGTGGAGATGTTCAGGGTGTTCTTGCCGTCACCGCCGGTGCCGACGATATCCATGGCGCCCGCGGGTGCCTTCACCGGGTTGCATTTGGCGCGCATCACGGCGGCGGCGGCGGCATATTCATCCACACTTTCACCGCGGGTGCGCATCGCCATCAGCAGGCCGCCGATCTGGCTCGGCGTGGCCTCGCCCTCGAACAGCAGGGTGAAGGCGGTTTCGGCCTCGTCACGGGACAGCGAACGTTCTGCGGCAGCGCCGATCAGCGCTTTCAGCTGGTCGCTCATGCCGGCACCTGCATCACGTCGAGAAAGTTCTTCAGCAGCGCATGGCCGTGTTCCGAGGCAATTGATTCCGGGTGGAACTGGACGCCGTGAATCGGCAGCTCCCTGTGCTGGAGGCCCATGATTGTACCGTCTTCCAGCTCGGCGGTGATCTCCAGGCAATCCGGCAGGCTCTCGCGCTCAACCACCAGGGAATGATATCGGGTCGCTTCAAAAGGTGTCGGCAAGCCTTTGAAAACACCGGTGTCCTTGTGGTGCATCATGCCCATCTTGCCGTGCACGATCTCGTGGCAGCGCACCACCTTGCCGCCGAAGGCCTGGCCGATGGTCTGGTGGCCGAGGCACACGCCCATCAACGGGGTCCTGGTTTCAGCCGCGGCTTCGGTCAGCGCCAGGCAGATGCCGGCCTGATCCGGGTCGCAGGGGCCGGGGGACAGAAGGATGCCGGAAGGCTTCATCGCCATCGCTTCCTGCACGTTGATGGCGTCGTTGCGGTGCACTTCCATTTCAGCGCCAAGCTCCCCCAGGTAATGGACGAGGTTGTATGTGAAGGAATCGTAGTTATCGATCAGCAGCAGCATCTTGCGGGCTCTTTTAAGGGTGGCGGGCGGGGTGCGCACCGCAGTATAGTGGTTGCAACATACTTGTTCAGGGATACGGGGCAGCGTCAAGGGCAGGATAGGCGAATGCAAGGCGGAACGGAGACAGTCTCCGCCGGGCAAGCCGGAACGGCGCAGCACGGAAAAACGATTGAGAGGCAAAACAGGCATGCGGGGATTTCTGGGCGGCGTGAGTGTCGGGGCATTGCTGGCCGCGGGCGGGCTGGCGATGCTGTCTTTGTCGGTGCCGCTGCCGGAACAGGCGGCTCAGCCGGACCTGGTGCCGGAACCTGCGGAGGAAAACGCCGCGCAAGTGCCGGAGCAGGACGCCGCCGGCGAGCTTCCTGAACCTGTTGCGCATGATCCCGGTGAGGCGCCGCAAATGCCCAATGGCGCAGCCAAAGAAACGGACGTTCCCGAAAATGATCAGGTCCGGGATGCGGATCTGGCCGAGGTTCAGCCTGAAGCGCCCGGTGCCGGGGCCGCAGGCGATGATCTGAGCGCTCTGGCGGAAACCGACACATCCCCGGCGGAAAAGCCGGCGGTCGGGCTGTTGCCTGCCACGGAAGAGGCCGGGACGCTCGCGCCGCCGGCAGCACCGGAAGCGATGGAGATCTCCGCCGGACGGCAGCCTCAGGCGGTGCAGCCTGCGCCCCCTGCCGCACCGGGAAACGAAAATGCCGTCGTGGCCGCGACTGAACCCGCGCTAGAGCCCGATGACAGCTCCGCGGGAGAGGATATCGCTGCCGCAGAGCCGCCGGAGCCGGAACAGGCCCCCAAGACGGTTGCCGCGCCGGACAGCAGCGCGGTGCAGGCCCCGGATATCGGCAGCGCGCCGCAGGCAATCACGCTCCCGGTGATCGGTGCGGCACCTGCCGTGCCGGCCGGTTCTGCGGGCAACGGTGCCGAGACCGGTGCCGCTGCCGGGGACACCGCTGGCGGCACCGAAGCGGCGGATCCAGCCCCCCTGACGCCCGGAATCGGCACGCCGGTGGTGCCGCTCACCGAGCGCGACAAGCAGGAAACAGGTTTTCCGGCCTCCGGCAGCCGGCCGGACATGACGCCTTTCACCGCCAACTCCGAGCCGTTTTTCAACCCGGAAGACCGCCCCTTGATGTCGATCGTTCTGATTGATGATGCCGGTGCCATCGGGGCCGAGGCGCTGGCTGAATTTCCCTACCCGTTGAGCTTTGCCATTGACCCGGATGACCCGGATGCGGCGGCAAAGATGGCTGCGCGCCGGGAGGCCGGTTTCGAGGTGCTGATGCTGGCTGACCTCCCGCGGCAGGCATCGCCGCAGGACGCGGAGACCGCACTGGAAGTCTGGCGCGGCAAGCTGCCGGAGGCGGTTGCGATCCTGGAAGGCGTGGAAACCGGCGTTCAGGGCAACCGGCCGCTGGCGGACCAGGTGGCGGCGGTTGCGGCCTCTGCCGGGTACGGCCTGGTGACGCAGGACAGCGGCCTCAACACCGTGCAGAAGCTGGCGCTGCGTGACGGCGTGCCGGCCGGTGTGGTGTTCCGGGATTTCGACGGTGCCGGCCAGGACCCGCGGGCCATCCGGCGGTTCCTGGATCAGGCGGCGTTCCGCGCCGGGCAGGAGGGGGCCGTGATCATGCTGGGCCGCCTGCGCCCGGACACGATTACGGCGCTGCTCCTGTGGGGGCTGCAGGACAGGGCCGAGCGGGTGGCGCTGGCCCCGGTTTCGGCCAGCCTCGAGTCGCTGCTGCCGGCCAAGTGAATACGGCGCCCTGTGCGGGCGCCGCTGACTTGGGCGAGAATGCTGAAAATAAGGCCTTGCGTGCCGACCTTCAGCTGTTGCCGTTTCCAGTGAAGCGGGCGGCGTCCGCGGCAGCGCGGCGGATGGCGTTGGATTTGTGGACAGTCTCCATGTATTCCGCCTCCGGGTCGCTGTCATAGACAACGCCGCCGCCGGCCTGGATGTAGAGGTTCTGGTCCTTGACGATGGCGGTGCGCAGCGCAATGCACATGTCCATGTCGCCGCCGGCAGAGAAATAGCCGACGCCGCCGCCGTAGATGCCGCGCTTCTCCGGCTCCAGTTCGTCAATGATCTCCATCGCGCGCACCTTCGGCGCTCCGGAGACAGTGCCTGCGGGCATGCCGGCAAAGAAGGCATCAAGAGCGTCCTTGTCTTCGGCCAGTTCGCCCACGACGTTGGAGACAATGTGCATCACGTGGCTGTAGCGCTCGATGATGAATTTCTCGGTCGGGCGCACGGTGCCGATCTTGGCCACCCGACCGGTGTCGTTGCGGCCAAGGTCCAGCAGCATCAGGTGCTCTGCCAGTTCCTTTTTGTCGGCCAGCAGGTCGGCCTCCAGTGCCTTGTCCTCTTCGGGTGTGGCACCGCGGGGGCGGGTGCCGGCGATCGGGCGGATGGTGACCTCCTGCCCGAACACGCGCACCAGGATTTCAGGGCTCGCGCCCACCACCTGGAAGCCGCCGAAGTTGAAGTAGAACATGAACGGCGACGGGTTGGTGCGGCGCAGCGAGCGGTAGAGCGCAAACGGCGGCTGGCGGAATTCCTGGGTCCAGCGCTGTGCCGGCACCACCTGGAAGATGTCGCCTGCGCGGATGTACTCCTTGGCCTTCTCCACCGCGGCCATGTAGCCCTCTTTGGTGAAGTTCGACACCGGCGGCGCGACCTCGTGCGCCTCGCCCAGATCGCGGCTTTCCGCGGGCATGGCGCGCTCCAGGTCGCGCACAGCATCCATCACCCGTTCGGCGGCCTGGGCATAGGCAGCCTTGGCCGTCTGGCCGTCGCTGGACCAGACCGGCGACACCACGGTAACCTCGCCCTTGACGCCGTCCAGCACGGCAATGACGGAGGGGCGCAGCATCAGCGCGTCGGGCAGCCCGAGCGGGTCAGGGTTTACGTCTGGCAGATGCTCCACCAGGCGGATCATGTCATAGCCGAGATAGCCGAATAGCCCGGCCGCGGCCTGGGGCAGATCGTCGGGCAGGTCGATTTTGCTTTCGGAAATCAGCGCCCGCAGGTTGTCCATCGGGTTGCCGTCCTGCGGCGTGAAATCATCCGCGTCGAACCGCGCCGAGCGGTTCAGCGCGGACCGCTCGCCGTGGCAGCGCCAGACCAGATCCGGTTTCATGCCGATGATCGAGTAGCGCCCGCGCACCTCGCCGCCGGTGACCGACTCCAGCATGAAGGCGTCCTTCTGGGCGCCGGTCAGCTTGAGCATCAGCGACACCGGCGTGTCGAGGTCAGCGGCAAGGCGGGTGTAGACGACCTGGTTCTCGCCGGCCTCATATGCCTTGGCGAAAGTGTCGAAATCGGGGGTCAGGGCCATGAGTGCGCGCCTTGATTACTGGAAGTTTGCCTGCGCTGCATTGAGCGCCTGCTGGTCAACACGGGGTTCGGCGCGGGTCTGGACGTCCTGCGCGTAGGCCTGAAACAGTTCCTGGGCCAGCGACTGGTCCAGCTGTGCCTGCAGAGCCTGGGTGAGCAGGGCCATGTCGTCGCTTGCTTCCGGCGGCAGGATGGCGTCGAGGCGGACAACCACGGCGGAATCCGCGTCCTGCACCAGGCGGAAATCGCCGACTTCCAGCTCAAACACCTGGCTGACCAGATCGGCCGGCACAGTGTCGATATAGGCGGTGCGGGTCAGGCCGCTCTCGGTGCTCACCTCCGCGTCTTCGGCAAAGCCGCCTGCGGACACAGCCTGCGCAAGAAGCGCTTCGCCCTGCGCCTTCAGAGCGTTGGCAAGCCGGTCTGCCTGCCAGGCCTCCAAAACCTTGTCTTTGGCCTCTTCAAAGGGTTCCGGGCGTTCCGGCAGGACCTCATCAAGACGCAGGGCAAAGAGGCTGCCGTCGTCGAGGAAGGCGACCTCCGGGAAGTCATCGGCGGTCACCGCTGCCGCAGCAGCGCGAAAGCCTTCATAGGCGGCGATATCGTCGCTGGTTTCCTCGGTCCAGTTGATCTGGGCCAGTTCCAGGCCGCTTTCGGTTGCCAGCTCCTCCAGCGTCGCGCCGCCGGCCAGCATATCGTCAATGTCCTCGGACTGGGTTTCCACCAGACGGCGGGCACGGTCGGAGGCGAGTTCCTCGATCAGGTCCGGCTTGGCGTCTTCGAAGGCGGTGATCTGTGCCTCCAAACGGCCGTTTACCCTGTAGAGCGCGGGGCCGAGATCCGAGGGCAGGGGGCCTGCAACGGTGCCGACCTCTGCAGCGAAGATGTCGCTGGCCGCGGCTCCGAGGTCGCCCATGGTGACGTCGCCCATGTCGATGTCCTGCAGCGTCAGGCCGCGGGCCTCAACCAGGCTTTCGAAGGTGGCACCGCCGGTTTCCAGCTGCGCCTTGGCGCTGGCGGCGGCCTCTTCATCGGCGAACACAAGGCGTTCCACAAGGCGGCGCTCCGGCACCTGATACTGATCTGCGCGGTCCTCGAACAGCCGCTGCAGCTGGGCTTCATCCACCTCGATCTCATCCAGCAGCGCTGACGGGCGCAGGGCGGCGTAGGTGATGACCTTGGTTTCCGGCAGCATGAACCGCTCCTGGTTGGCCTCGTAGAAGGCCTTCAGGTCCGAATCCGAAGGCGCTTCGGCGGTCAGCGCAATATCCGCGGCGTTCAGCTGCACATACGAGAAGCTGCGGCGGGCGCCGATGTAGCCGGTCAGCGTTTCTGTCAGCGTGGCAGGCATTTTGGTGCCGGTCAGGATTGCATTCTGCACGATGGTGCGGGCCGCTTCGCGGCGCAGGTCCTCTTCGAACTCCTTTTCCGAAAGGCCCGCGTTGCGCAGGGCAAAGCTGTAGGCTTCGCGGTCGAACTGGCCGTTCACGCCCTGGAAGGCGTCGATGGCAGCCAGTTCATCAATCAGGTTCTCATCGCCCAGCGACAGCCCGAGGCTTTTTGCCTCGTGATCCAGCGCTGCCAGCGAAATCAGGCGGCCAAGCACCGCCCGGTCAAGGCCGAAGGCAGTCATCTGGGACATCGGCATGGCCTGGCCGGTCTGCGCCTGCAGGGCGCGCTGTTCGCGCTGCAGCTCACGCACATAGTTGCCGATGCTGACTTCCTCGTCGCCGACGGTTGCGACCGAGGAGGACGAACTGGTGAAGTTCACCGCGCCAAACCCGGCAAGGCCGACGATCAGCATCCCCATCAGGATCCAGACAAAGGTTTTGGATAGATGTTTCATGCCTGCGGCCATGATGCCCTCTTTATTGTTCTGCTGCACCGGGTCACGGGCAGCGGGAAATGCCGCTGACTGAATACGCGGCTGCCCGCACAGGGGCAAGATGGTTGCGGAGCAAACTGCTGGATGTTCAGGGATTAAAGGCGGCCAGACGGTCAAACAGCGTGCGGATGCCTTCACGGTCCACATTGGCAAAGGCAATCCGGAACTGGCGGGCGCCGTCCGGCGCACCGGCCGGCATGAACATCGAACCCGGCAGCATCAGGATCGACGCCTCGTCCACCAGCCTGCGGGCGATTTCCTCGGACGTCTGGTCGAAAGGATGTTCAACATAGGCGAAATAGGCGCCGCAGCCGAGCAGTTTCCAGCCCATTTCGGCGAGCACCGGGAAACCCTCCTCGATTGCCAGGCGCCGGTCGAGGATTTCCTGGCGCTCGCCCGCGAGCCAGTCCTGCAGATTTTCAATGCCCCAAAGAGCACCGGCCTGTCCCAGCTGCGAGGGGCAGATCGTGACGGTGTCGAGAAATTTCTCCATCTCAAACAGGCGGTCCGAAGACGCGGCAAGAGCGCCGACCCGGTGGCCGGTCAGGCGGTAGGCCTTGGAAAAGGAATAGAGATGTATCAGGGTGGCGTCCCAGTCCGGCATCCGGAACAGCCCGTGAGGCGCACCGGTGCGGCTGTCGAAGTCGCGGTAGGTTTCATCAACGATCAGGGCAAGGCCGCGGTTTCGGGCGAGGGTGAAGAAGGCCTGCACCAGCCCGGCCGGGTACTCCACGCCGCAGGGGTTGTTGGGGGTCACCAGCACAATGGCACGGGTGCGCTCGGTGATCAGCGCCTCGGCCTCGGCCGGATCCGGCAGCATGCCTTCGCCCACATGCAACGGCACTGCGGCGACGCCCGCCATATCCAGCCACATTTTGTGATTGAAGTACCAGGGAACAGGGATGATCACTTCATCGACTTCGCCGCAAAGTGCAGCAATGGCAGCAGCAAAGGCCTGGTTGCAGCCGGAGGTGATGCCAACCTGTTCCGGTTTGACGTCAGCCTGATAGTGGCGGCTCATCTGCCGGGCCAGCGCCTGGCGCAGCGGGCCGTTTCCCAGAACGGGACCGTACAGATGCGCGTTCACGTCATTCAGCGCGGCGTCGGCCAGCGCTTGCCGCAAGCCTTGCGGCGGGGCCTCGGCCGGAGCGGCCTGGCTGACGTTCAGAAGCGGGCGGTCCGGCGGGAAATCCGCCCCGGCCACCCAGCGGCGCGATTCGACGATGGGGGAAACGAAGGTCGTTTGTGTGCGGGGCAGGGGCATGGAGGGCTCCGGGCTGCAGCGTGAATTCAGGCACGTCCGATTGCGCGCGCGACATGTCTGGCATGCCATCCCCGGCGGCTCAAGCAGGAACGGCTTTGCCGGGCCGGGGCAAAAGGAAAAGGCGCGCCAAGGGGCGCGCCTTTCCTGTCATGCGGCCGGAACCGGATCAGTCCTTGCCGCGGTAGGGCTCCACATACTGGAGCGCCATGTCCCAGGGGAAGAAGATCCAGGTGTCCTGGCTGACTTCGGTGATGAAGGTGTCCACCATCGGGCGGCCCTTGGGTTTGGCGTAGACGGTGGCGAAATGCGCCTTGGGGTACATCTCGCGCACCAGCTCAAGGGTTTTGCCGCTGTCGACCAGATCGTCAATGATCAGTACGCCCTCACCGTCGCCCATCAGGCCTGCGTCCGGGGATTTCAGCACTTCCGCCTCCCCCTGGGCCTGATGGTGGTAGGAACGCACCGAAATTGTGTCGACGGTCCGGATGTCCAGCTCCCGGCTGACAATCATGGCCGGGGCCATGCCGCCGCGCGTGATCGCCACAACAGCGCGCCAGGCGCCGTCATCGGGGCCTTGCCCGTCCAGACGCCAGGCCAGCGCGCGGCTGTCGCGGTGGATCTGATCCCAGCTGATGTGAAAGCCTTTTTCGTGCGGCAGACGGTCGGTCATGGTTCTTGCTCCCCGCGAGATCGCGCCAGAGTGCGGGACCCGGGGGTTATCCCGGATCCGGCTGGAGTGGCTGTTTCAGTGTTACTTGGTGATGTCCGGCGCGTCCACGGCCTTCATGCCGACGACATGATAGCCCGCATCCACATGCAGGTTCTCCCCGGTCACGCCGGAGCTGAGATCGGACAGCAGATAGAGAGCCGATTTGCCGACATCATCGGTGGTCACATTGCGGCGCAGCGGCGAGTTGTATTCGTTCCACTTCATGATGTAGCGGAAATCACCGATGCCGGAGGCAGCCAGCGTCTTGATCGGACCGGCGGAAATCGCGTTGACGCGGATGCCGTCCTTGCCCAGATCCTCTGCCAGGTATTTGACAGACGCCTCCAGCGCGGCCTTGGCGACACCCATCACATTATAATGCGGCATCACCTGCTCGGCGCCGTAATAGGTGAGGGTCAGCAGGGAACCGCCTTCGGACATCATCTTTTCCGCGCGGTTGGCGACGGCGGTGAAGGAAAACACCGAGATGTCCATGGTCATCTGGAAGTTGCTGCGGCTGGTGTCGACATAACGGCCGCGAAGCTCGTTCTTGTCAGAGAAGCCGATGGCGTGGACGACAAAGTCCAGCTTCCCCCATTTGGCTTCCAGCTCGGCGAACAGCGCGTCGATGGACGCTTCGTCCGACACATCGCACGGCAGGACGATGTTGCTGCCAAGCTGTTCGGCCAGCGGGTCGACCCGCTTCTTCAGCGCTTCGCCCTGATAGGAAAAGGCAAGCTCGGCACCGGCATCGGCGCAGGCCTTGGCAATGCCCCAAGCAATGGATTTGTCGTTGGCCAGGCCCATGATTAGGCCGCGCTTACCGGCCATCAGTTGACTAGACATGCAGGTTCTCCGCCTGTGATCTGATAATTTAGCGGTGTTTAATATGCTGCGCGGGGCGCTTCAAGGGTTCACGCCCTTGCCGAGGGCCACGAAGCTGCATAGGTTGCATCAAAATCCGACAAGAGGTGCCCATGTCCGACCGTTCCGGTATTTTTGCAGGTGACGATCCCTTTGCCATCGCCAGGTCCTGGCTGACGGAAGCGGAAGCATCCGAACCCAACGATCCCAACGCAATTGCGCTGGCAACGGTAGATGAAACCGGCCTTCCGAACAGCCGCATGGTGCTGCTGAAGGAGATCGAGGACGACGCCTTTGTGTTCTACACCAATTACGAAAGCGCCAAGGCCCGGGAACTGGACCATGCGGGCAAGGCAGCGTTTGTGATGCACTGGAAATCGCTGCGGCGCCAGATCCGGGTGCGCGGCGCCGTCACCCGCGAGGACGGGGCAAAGGCCGACGAATACTACAGGTCCCGTTCGCTCAAGAGCCGGCTGGGCGCCTGGGCATCGAAGCAATCGCAGCCGCTGGACAGCCGCGGCACCCTGATGGCGGAAGTTGCCAAGGTCACGGCCATGAAAGGGCCGAACCCGGACCGCCCCCCGTTCTGGGGCGGTTACCGGCTGGTGCCGGTCGAGATCGAGTTCTGGGCTGATGGCGCCTTCAGGTTGCATGACCGGTTCCGCTGGCGCCGGGATGACGCAAATGGGGCATGGCGGATCAACCGCCTCAATCCCTGACGAAAATCGTCATCTTACCTAGGGTCAAGAAGCCTTTCATGACGATTTCAAGACTTTTTAGCTTGAATTCCAAGGTCAATTTGGCGCATCAGAGCACAATCAAAAAACAAGAAACGCGGTAGGGAATATCCAGTGGCAGAAGATCTCAGCAGCTTGCAGCAGGTTCATGGGCTGGTGAAATGGTTTGACCCGGCAAAAGGCTACGGGTTTGTCGTTTCCGACACTGGCGGCCCGGACATTCTGCTGCATGTGAATGTCTTACGGAATTTCGGTCAAAGCTCTGTCGCAGACGGCGCACGCATTGAGATCGTGACGCATCAGACTGGCCGCGGCGTTCAGGCGGTCGAGGTGATTTCGATCCAGCCGCCGGAACGCGAAGATACCCCCGTGCTCAGCGATTTTGCTGAGCTGGACATGGACAGCCTGCAGAACGAACCGCTGGAGCCTGCGCGGGTGAAGTGGTTCGACAAGGGCAAGGGCTTCGGCTTTGCCAATGTCTTCGGCCGCAGCGAGGATGTGTTCCTGCATGTCGAGGTGCTGCGCCAGTCCGGCCTTGCGGACCTGCAGCCGGGCGAGGCTTTGGCGATGCGGGTGATTGATGGCAAGCGCGGCCGCATGGCGGTTGAAGTACTGGCTTGGGAAGCCGCGCTGATGCCGGCTGTACAGGCCTAACCAGATGCTGCGGCGCCTGCTTTTCAGAGGAGCTGCAGCTGCACTGATTGCTGCTTGCGGAACAGCGTTGGCCGCAGACTGCAAGCCGGACCGGGTAGATCTTCGCGGCAGTTGGGGGCAGGCCGGTTTCACCGTTGAAATCGCCGATGACGAGCAGGAGCGCGCCCGCGGGCTGATGTTCCGCGACAGCATGCCCAGCGGGGCAGGAATGCTCTTTGTCTATGAACACCCGCAGCCTGCCGCCTTCTGGATGAAGAACACGCTGATCCCATTGGACATCATCTTTGTGGACGAGCTGGGCCAGGTGACTTCCGTCCATCAGAACGCCAAGCCGGGGGACCTGACACCGATCCCGGGCGGCGACCATGTGTACGCAGTGCTTGAAATCAACGGCGGCCTTGCTGGTCGATACGGTATTACTGCCGGGTCACAGATGCGGCACGAAATTTTTTCTGCTGTCGGCGCAGTTTGGCCCTGTTAGGGGGTTTTCAAATCAATCTGCCGGGGATAGGAAGGCGCACGGTCCGGGGCGTGGCGCAGTCTGGTAGCGCACCTGTTTTGGGTACAGGGGGTCGTGAGTTCGAATCTCGCCGCCCCGACCACTTCTTTCCATTAAGGTTCAGCGAATCTAAGCCAGCTTGAAACAGCTTTGGAGTTCCAGTCTCCCTTGTGGAGTCTGAATGGCGGCCTGCACAACCCAAAGCATTAACGCTCTCTTAACACCTTGTTAACACACTCTTAACCTTCTGCTTCTGACCCGCATCAATTTGTTAAGCCTGTTGCATGTTTAAGGGCTGAAGATGCGTGATGGCTGCGACAGATCACCGAAAAGTTGTTTAGGTAGCCAGGAGACGCTGCCAGTCCCGTAAGCTGTGCATCACTGCAGGAACCGGCTGGTTGGCCGGTTTTTCTGCGAAGCGGCAAGTTACTCACCGGGAATAAGAAATCGGGATTGCCCGCGAAGGGCGCCGGAACGGCAATACCCGCCATTGCCTGTGGATGAATCAATGCCCGGAAGGCGACCCTGCAAACCACGGAAAGCGTCAACAGCAAAGATCGTTGCCAAGGGGTAAATTTAACATTGACCCTTTGTGTCTTAATACGCCAAATTGTGGACACCGGTTGCGATGGCACTAAATCTGGTGGGTGACAGGGCCGCAGCAACAACGCTGAAAACAGCAGACAGCCCAGTGAAGAAAGGCCGGCGAGGGCCGCAAGCATGCCATCTGCGGCGTGCGCCGGGTATCTGCGTGTTGCGCGGCCGGGCTGGCTGGTGCGGGGGCACCGTGACACTTGACCGATGTGTGCTTGAGAAGGGGCAGAGCATGAAGATCGAACGGAAATTCACCAAACCCGGACAGGATGCCTATGCCGATCTGGCCTTTGTCTCGGCCACCTCGGAAATCCGCAACCCGGACGGGACCATCGTTTTCCGTCTCGACAATATTGAAATCCCCGCCTCCTGGAGCCAGGTGGCCAGCGATGTCATCGCCCAGAAGTATTTTCGCAAGGCGGGCGTGCCGTCCCGGCTGAAGAAGGTCCGCGAAAAGGGCGTGCCCGAGTTCCTGTGGCGCTCTGTCCCTGAAGAAGGCGCCGCCCTGGGCGGTGAAACATCCTCCAAGCAGGTGTTCGACCGCTTGGCGGGCGCCTGGGCCTACTGGGGCTGGAAAGGCGGCTATTTCTCCTCCGAGGAGGACGCGCGTGCCTACTACGACGAGATGCGCTTCATGCTGGCGACGCAGCGCTCTGCGCCGAACTCTCCCCAGTGGTTCAACACCGGCCTGCACTGGGCCTATGGCATCGACGGCCCGGCGCAGGGCCACCACTATGTCGACTACAAGACCGGCAAGCTGACCAAGTCGGACAGCGCTTACGAGCACCCCCAGCCGCACGCCTGCTTCATCCAGTCGGTCTCTGACGACCTGGTCAAGGACGGCGGCATCATGGACCTGTGGGTGCGCGAGGCGCGGCTGTTCAAATACGGCTCCGGCACCGGCACCAACTTCTCCCATCTGCGCGCCGAGGGCGAGCCGCTGTCCGGCGGCGGCAAATCCTCCGGCCTGATGGGGTTCCTCAAAATCGGCGACCGCGCGGCGGGCGCCATCAAATCAGGCGGCACAACCCGTCGGGCAGCAAAAATGGTGATCGTGGACGCCGATCACCCGGATATCGAACAGTTCATCGAATGGAAAGTTATCGAGGAGCAGAAGGTCGCGTCCATCGTCGCGGGCTCCAAGATGCACGAGAAGATGCTGAATGGTATCTTCGAGGCGATCCGCAGCTGGGACGGCGCGGAGTCCGATGCCTATGACCCGGCCGTCAACGACGGGCTGAAGAAGGCGATCCGCGAAGCCAAGAAGGTCGCGATCCCGGAAACCTACATCAAGCGGGTTCTGGATTACGCAAAGCAGGGACACACCTCGATCGAGTTCCCGACCTATGACACCGACTGGGATTCGGAGGCCTACAGCTCTGTTTCCGGGCAGAACTCAAACAATTCGATCCGGGTGACCAACGCCTTCCTGCATGCGGTCGAGAAGGACGCCGACTGGGAACTGTTCAACCGCACCGACGGCAAAGTTGCCAAGGTGGTGAAAGCCCGCGACCTGTGGGAGAAGGTCGGCCATGCGGCCTGGGCCTGCGCCGATCCCGGAATCCAGTTCCACGACACCGTGAACGAGTGGCACACCTGCCCGGAAGACGGTGAAATCCGCGGTTCAAACCCTTGCTCGGAATACATGTTCCTGGACGACACTGCCTGCAACCTGGCCTCGCTCAATCTGCTGAGCTTCCTCAAGGACGGGCTGTTTCAGGCGGACGACTTCATGCATTCCTGCCGCCTGTGGACTTTGACGCTGGAAATCTCGGTGATGATGGCGCAGTTCCCTTCCAAGGAAATCGCGCAGCGCTCCTACGACTTCCGCACCCTGGGTCTGGGCTATGCCAACATCGGCGGCCTCTTGATGAACATGGGCTACAGCTACGACTCGGATGAGGGCAGGGCGCTTTGCGGTGCGCTGACCGCACTGATGACTGGTGTGGCCTATGCCACCTCGGCCGAGATTGCCTCAGAACTGGGTGCCTTCCCGGGGTACGCGAAGAACGCAGATCACATGCTGCGTGTTATCCGCAACCACCGCAATGCTGCAAAGGGCAATGCTGACGGCTATGAGGCGCTGTCTGTGAAGCCGGTGCCGCTGGACATCGCCAACTGCCCGGATGCGCTGCTGGCCGATCTCTCGGCGAGCGCTTGGGACGAGGCGCTGGAACTGGGGGAAAAGCACGGCTACCGCAACGCCCAGACCACGGTGATTGCGCCGACCGGCACCATCGGCTTGGTGATGGACTGCGACACCACGGGCATCGAGCCGGATTTTGCCCTGGTGAAGTTCAAGAAACTTGCAGGCGGCGGCTACTTCAAGATCATCAACCGCTCTGTGCCTTCGGCGCTGGAGGGGCTGGGCTACAGCTCTTCCCAGATCGAGGAAATCGTGTCCTACGCGGTCGGCCACGGTTCCATCGGCAATGCGCCGGGCATCAATCACACTTCGCTGGCGGGACACGGCTTCGGCCCCAATGAACTGGCCAAGGTCGATGCGGCACTGGAATCCGCCTTCGACATCCGCTTCGTGTTCAACCAGTGGACCCTGGGCGAGGATTTCTGCACCGGCGTGCTGGGCATTCCAGCGACCAAGCTGAACGACCCGACCTTCGACCTGCTTCGCCATCTGGGCTTCACCAAGGCGGATATCGAGGCGGCCAACGACCACGTCTGCGGCACCATGACCCTGGAAGGCGCACCGCATCTGCAGGAAGAGCACTACGCGATCTTTGACTGCGCCAACCCGTGCGGCAAGAAAGGCAAGCGTTTCCTGAACGTTGACAGCCACATCCACATGATGGCGGCGGCGCAAAGTTTCATCTCCGGCGCGATCTCCAAGACCATCAACATGCCGAACTCGGCCACCATCGAGGACTGCCAGAAAGCCTATGAGCTGAGCTGGAGCCTGGGAATCAAGGCCAATGCGCTCTACCGCGACGGCTCCAAGCTGAGCCAGCCGCTGGCGGCGGCGCTGGTCGAGGACGACGACGATGCGGCGGAAGTGCTGGAAAGCGGTTCCAGCCAGGAAAAGGCAGCTGTTCTGGCCGAGAAGATCGTCGAGAAAGTGGTCATCAAGGAGGTGCTTAAATCGCACCGCACCAAGATGCCGCAACGGCGTAAAGGCTACACACAGAAGGCGGTTGTCGGTGGTCACAAGGTGTATCTGCGCACTGGCGAATACGAGGACGGCAACCTCGGCGAGATCTTCATCGACATGCACAAGGAAGGCGCAGGCTTCCGGGCGATGATGAACAACTTCGCCATCGCGGTGTCGGTCGGCTTGCAATACGGTGTGCCGCTGGAGGAGTTTGTCGACGCCTTCACTTTCACCAAATTCGAACCCGCGGGCATGGTCCAGGGCAACGACTCGATCAAAAACGCGACTTCGATCCTCGACTACGTTTTCCGTGAGCTTGCTGTCAGCTACTTGGACCGCACCGACCTGGCGCATGTGAAGCCGGAAGGCGCCACCTTTGACGATCTGGGCCGCGGCGAGGAAGAAGGTGTTTCGAACCTCTCCGAGCTGAGCGAAAGCGCAGCAACCCGGTCACTGGAAGTGCTGAAGCAAATCTCCTCGACGGGCTATCTGCGCAAACGCCTGCCGCAGGACCTGGTTGTGCTGCAGGGCGGCCAGATGGACGCAGGCGTGCTGGGCACCGGCACCGATCCGGTGGCGGCGCTGCAAACCCTGGTGCCGGAAACCACCGAAGCACCAGCGCAATCCACAGGCGGCATGGACGCGCGTACCAAGGCGAAAATGCAAGGATACGAAGGTGAAGCCTGCGGCGAATGCGGTAATTACACGCTGGTGCGAAACGGCACCTGCATGAAGTGCAACACCTGCGGGGGAACCTCTGGCTGCAGCTGAGGGCCTCTGCCTGCGGCGCCGGCATTACCCCCGGCGGCGCCGCAAACAAACACCGGAAGCGGGGCTGAACCTGCTTCAAGCGAAATCAGGGACGGGTGCGCCCGTTCTGAACACCGGGATGGCCCAGGTAAGAAAAAACTTTCGGGCAGTCAATGAAGGAGCCTGACCGGTGAAAACTGGCTTCCTCTGGATCAGAGGGAGCCATTTTCTTTTCCGGAACGCTGATCGCTCAGGTGCATACAGATATCTTATAATCAGAATTATGTTAAATGAAAGCGTGCAAGGCCACTCCAAAAAGTGTTTATTTTCCGAAAAATCAAAATCTTAACGGGCGAAGCAAACCTTCCTGGGCCACGCTAGCGACCAATTTCCCGTCCTCAGTATAGATAGATCCGCGATTGAAACCGCGGCCGTTGCCTGTGAACGGCGCGTCCATGGAATACAAGTGCCAGTTCTGCAATTGTATCGGTGAATGAAACCACATGGCGTGATCCAGGCTGGCGGTCATGGCGCCAGGTTTGTGAAATGTCAGCCCGTGCGGTCGCATCGAGGACCCCAGCAGCCCGAAATCGGAAACGTATGCCAGCAGAACATGCTGCAGTTCGGGGCCAGCGTCCTTGGCCGCCTCCATTCGGATCCACATCTGGTTGGCATCACTGGTCTTTTCCGGCTCCAAGGGATCGCGCGGTTCCACTTCCCGGATTTCAAATGGCCGCGGGCGCAGCAGTTCCGGCTGCTTTTCCGGTGCAAAGCGGCTGGCGTTGCGCTTCAGGATTTCGTGGCGCGGTTCCAGGCTTTCCGGCGCCGGAACCCGAGGCATGCCGTGCTGGTGGTCCAAGCCATCTTCCTGTGCATGAAAGGATGCCGCCAGGTTCAGGATCTGCTTGCCGTTCTGCATCGCAACCACCCGGCGCGTGGTGAAACTGCGGCCGTCGCGGGCCGGATCGACCTCGTAGATCACAGGGCGTGACGGGTCTCCGGGCCGGATGAAATAGGCATGAAGAGAATGGCACAAACGGCTGGAAACAGTTGAATATGCCGCCGTCAACGCCTGCGCGATCACCTGGCCTCCATAAATCCGTGTCGGAGTTTCTCCGCCGGATCCGGACCCCCGGAATAGATTGGTATCCAGCTCTTCGAGGTCCAGAAGATCCAGCAAGGTTCTGGCGGTATCAGTCATGTGCAACGTGTTCCTTTTACCGGGAGCAACCTAGCGGTTTCAATCGGTTGGACGTTAATCCGTGATTGCCGCATGCACCAGTGCCTTGAGTTCAGGACGTGACGGATACGAGCTGGACGGCGCAAGCTGCGTGAGGAACACCACCGACAAATCCAGCTGGCGGTCCACCCAGAAGAAGGTTGAGGCAATGCCGCCCCAGCAGAAATCCCCAATGGATCCCGGACAGCGCGCACGCACCGGGTTCAGCACCACGGCGCCGCCGAGACCAAACCCCATGCCCTGCATCGGCTGTTCAGCGAAGCTGAGCGGCCCCATCGAGGCAATTTCGCCTGAAAGATGGTTTTGCATCATGAAATCAGCAGTTTGCGGTCCGATAATAAAGCTATCTCCAAACCTGCCGCGGCACCGGAGCATTTCGGCGAATTTCATGTAATCATCAATGTTTCCAACCAGACCGCCGCCGCCGGATTGCATGTCAGCATGTTCAAACGGAGAGCGCCCGTAGCTGTCCGTCAGCCGCAGGCTCTCACCGCTGGTCACTGCTGAATTCAACGCCATCGCATCACCGGCCAAAGGCGTATAGAGAGACGCAAAGCGGTTCCCTGCCCCATCCGGCACGCGAAATCCGGTCTGTGTCATGCCGAGTGGTGCGAAGATCTCATCGGCCAAAAAATCGCCAAACGGCCGGCCGGACACCACTTCGATGACACGGCCCAGCACGTCGGCTGCCACGGAATATTCCCAGCGGTTTCCCGGCTGGAAGGCCAGCGGCAGCCGGGACAGGCGTTCAACCATGCGGTCCAGCGATCCCTGGTCCGGTTTGAACATCAAATCCTTAGACGCCATCGCTTCCGGCAGGACACCGGGATTGAACGGATAGCTCAGACCGCTGGTATGGGTCAGTAGCTGATGCAGTGTCGGCGGCGGGCATGGCTCTGTCTGATCAATGGCGCTTGCGCCTGGTACCAATGCCTCCATGCAGCTGAATTCCGGAAGAAAGTCGCTGACAGGCGCATCCAGATGAAACAGCCCGCGCTCCAGCAAAATCATGATGGCCACCGAGGTGACCGGCTTTGTCATCGAGTAGAGACGCACCAGCGTGTCGCGGGTGAATGGCAGGTCTTCCTCGATGTTGCGCAGTCCCGCGGCGTGAAAGCACACCTCCTTACCGCCGCGCCAGACCAGCACAGCGCTTCCTGGATATTTTTGTTCATTCACATAACGTTGCTGCCAGGATTTGATCCTTTCCAGCCGTCCGGTATCCATTGCCGCCTCCCGCCAGTACCCGGCTATTTTCATAACCGGCAATTTCAGGAATAATGCGTTGCATGACCGGCGAGGTCGAGCGGCTTTCGTGTTTCCAGGAGGCTCTGACCCGGATTTTCTCTTCGGGCAAAATTGCCGGAAACGCCGCATTTCAAGGCTTCAACCAGAGCAGGTTATGCGGCTTTTTTTTCAGCTTTATGCGTTTGTTTGTTCGCTTTCGAAGTAAATTTGTCTTAGTAGTTCAATGGGAAAGACGGCAAGGACATACATCTGATGGCGAGTATTCTGGTATTGAACGGACCAAATCTGAACCTGCTGGGCACCCGCCAGCCAGAAGTCTACGGATCAGTTACTCTGGCAATGGTAGAAGACGCCTGTGCTGACCACGCCAAGAAGCTTGGCCTGGACGTGACCTGCCTTCAGTCAAACCACGAAGGCGCCCTGATTGACGCCATCCACGACGCCAAAGGGCGGCACGATGGAATTATCCTGAACGCCGGTGCTTACACCCACACTTCAATTGCCTTGATGGACGCACTGATTTCCGTGGAAATCCCGTCAGTTGAAGTGCATCTTTCCAATATTCACGCACGCGAGCCTTTTCGACACACCTCTTACATTTCCAAGGCGGCGCTGGGACAGATCTGCGGTTTTGGCGCCCAAGGCTACTTGCTTGCACTGGATGCACTCGCCACGCATCTGCGTGAGGCCGGCGCGGCATGAAAATAAAGAAATACCTGAACTTCGTCTGCGGCGCGCGGAGCCTCGAAGAGTTGTGGCACGGCCATGTCCAGCAAATGGGCGAGTTTGGTTTTGACCGGCTGATCTATGGCTACACCCGCTACAAGACGGAGACGTCTTTGGGCGACCCGGAAGACTTTGTTGTTCTGTCAAACCATGACGAAACTTATCTTGAGGGCTTTCTGAACAAGGGGCTCTATTTCCATGCGCCGATGCTTCGCTGGGCGCTGGAAAATGAAGGCGCCGGCAGTTGGCGGATTGTCCAGGAGATGGAAGCCAACGGAGACCTCGGGCCTGAGGCCCGCAAGGTGCTTGAATTCAACCAAGCCCTGGACATAACGGCCGGCTACACCGTCAGCTTTTACTCCGCCTCTCCGCGCTACAAGGGCGCGATATCATTGGGAGCCCGGCGCGGCCTGAGCCAGGATGCTGTGGACGCGCTGTGGGAGAAATCCGGAGACGATATCGTTCTGATGAACAATGTCGCGCACCTGAAGATCCAAACCCTGCCTTACGCCGCCCGGAAACGGAACCTGACCAAACGGCAGCGGGAGGTCCTGCAATGGGTCGGAGACGGCAAGACCACGCAGGACATTGCCTTGCTGATGGGCCTGACACCCGCGACGATTGAAAAGCACCTCCGGCTGGCCCGGGAAACCTTGTCTGTCGAGACCACTGCACAGGCTGTCCTGAAGGCGGCACTGCACAATCAGATGTATGTCATGGATGCCTGACCGGCGCCGCCCTGCCCCTCAATTTAGCGCCGCAAACATTTGAATCAGCCTCATATTTTATCCCGGCTCCGTTTCCGTTTCAAACCACCGCGCACAGACGCCAAACGGCGTCAAAAGTATGGTTTTCACTACTACCGTTAAAGGTTATTTCATTGCAGTTTGCACATGTTCCGTGAGTGGTGGCTTTAGCCAAGGAACTTTGGGTATCGACCCCTGCGATTACAGGGCTCTCCTACCTGATCGGGGGCAGGCACGTATAGATCCGTGTCCTGCCCCGATACATGAGGGGTCCTGCCCATCCCCATCAGCGGGGCCCCTCGACCTTTCCTTGCAGGCCTCCGGGCATTTTCGGACAGTCGTTTTCTCCAGGCCCGCAGCGCACTGACCGGGCACTGAACCACCGCCCCCAGCGCAAAAGAAAACCGGCAGGAGGTGATCCCGCCGGCTTCAAATTTCCAAGCTGTAAGAAGAGCCGATCAGCCCTGAGCAGCCTTGGCCACTTCAGCTGCGAAGTCTTCTTTCTCGACTTCGATGCCTTCGCCAACTTCAACGCGGACAAAGCCGGTGATGGTGGCGCCAGCTTCTTTGGCAGCGGCTTCCACGGTCAGGTCCGGGTTCACCACGAACTGCTGGTTCAGCAGGGTCGATTCAGCCACGAATTTCTTCATGCGGCCTTCGATCATCTTTTCGATCACCTGCTCCGGCTTGCCGGACTCGCGGGCGATGTCCATCTGGACCTGCTTTTCCTTTTCAACCACGGAGGCGTCCAGGTCAGCTGCAGACAGCGCGGCCGGGTTCACGGCTGCAATGTGCATTGCAACCTGCTTGCCGATGGCTTCGTCGCCGCCGGTCATGGCGACCAGAACGCCGATCTTGCCCATGCCTTCGGCCGCGGCGTTGTGGACGTAGGAGATGACGGTCTCGCCTTCCAGCTTCTCCATGCGGCGCAGCGACATGTTCTCGCCGATGGTGGCGATCTTGTCGGTCAGGGTATCGGCAACGGATTTGCCGCCCAGGTCGGCCGCCTTCAGCGCTTCGACGTCGTCGGCGTTCAGGGCCGCCTTGGCGATGCCAGCCACCATGGACTGGAATTCGCCGTTCTTGGCAACGAAGTCGGTTTCGGAGTTCACCTCGACAGCAACGCCTTTGCCGCCTTCGACGACAACGGCCACCAGTCCTTCTGCGGCGGTGCGGCCGGATTTCTTGGCGGCTTTCGCCAGGCCCTTGGTGCGCAGCCAGTCAACCGCGGCTTCCATGTCGCCGTTGTTTTCGACCAGTGCTTTTTTCGCGTCCATCATGCCTGCGCCGGTGGATTCGCGCAGTTCTTTCACCATTGCTGCAGTGATTGCCATCTTAGGCTCTCCTCAATTCAAAAACAGATTTGGGGCAGGTGATACCCTGCCCCGCATGTCAGTTCCGTGACAGGACGGATCAGGCTTCGGCGGCTTCTTCAGCCACGGCTTCTTCTGCCGGTGCCTCTTCCAGCGCGCCCAGGTCAACGCCTGCTGCGCCCAGCTGAGCCGACATGCCGTCCAGAGCCGCGCGGGCAACCAGATCGCAGTACAGCGAGATGGCGCGCGATGCGTCGTCGTTGCCCGGGATGATGTAGTCCACGCCATCGGGGGAGCAGTTGGTGTCGACAACAGCCACAACCGGGATGCCCAGTTTCTTGGCTTCAGCGATGGCCAGTGCTTCTTTTTTCACGTCGATGACGAACAGCAGGTCCGGCACGCCGCCCATTTCGCGGATGCCGCCCAGGGAGGCCTGCAGCTTCTCCTGGTCGCGTTCCATGCCCAGACGCTCTTTCTTGGTCAGGCCTTCAGCGCCGGTGGACATCTTCTCGTCGATTTCCTTCAGGCGGTTGATCGACTGGGAAACGGTTTTCCAGTTGGTCAGAGTGCCGCCCAGCCAGCGGTGGTTCATGTAGTACTGAGCGGATTTCTCGGCAGCTTCGGCGATCGGGCCTGCGGCCTGGCGTTTGGTGCCGACGAACAAGATACGGCCGCCCTTGGCAACGGTGTCACGGACAACCTGCAGCGCCTGGTCCAGCATCGGAACAGTCTGGGTGAGGTCCATGATATGGATGCCGTTGCGCGCGCCGTAGATGAAGGGCGACATGCGCGGGTTCCAGCGCTGAGTCTGGTGGCCGAAGTGAACGCCAGCTTCCAGCAGCTGACGCATGGTGAACTCGGGAAGAGCCATGCTATTCTTTCCTTTCCGGTTTCTATCCTCGGCGGGGGTTCAGAGCAGATGCTCCAACCGGGGGTCCGTCAGGGATGTCTCCCCTGATCAGGCCAAACCCCGCCTGCGGGTTCGTATGCGCGCCTATAGAGCAGTTATTGCCAGCTGGCAAGGCCCGTCCCGCAGAAAACGCCACCCTGCCCCGGATTTCAGGCTTGCAGTGCGTCCTGATGCCCGCGGCGCACTAATTGCTCCGCCCTGGCGGCCAGCGCCTTCCGGTCCGGAAAATCCGCCACTTTCAGAGGCGGATGATAGACCAGCTCCACCGTTCCCTGGCGCGGGGCGGCCAGAACCTTGAGAAGGTGCGGGCCAAAATCCATGTCCCCCCACCAGCCATAGAACCGGGCGGGCGCGCCGTCTGGTGCATGATACACCACGGACACTGGCTGAACGTGCAGGCCGTTCCGTAGATGATCTGTGAAAAATGCGGCGAAGAGTGTTGTTTTAAAACGCAAAACCCGCAGCCCGTCGGTTGACGTGCCTTCCGGGAAAAACAGCAGTTTATGCCCGGCGCGCAGCCGCTGCTCGAACAGGTCCGCCTGCTCCCTCGCTTTTCTGGGGTCGCGTTCGATGAACACAGTACCGGTGGCCCGCGCCAGCCAGCCGATGCCCGGCCATTCGGCGACCTCAGCCTTTGACACGAAATAGATCCGCTTGCGCGCATTCAGGGCGAAAATGTCCAGCCAGGAGGAGTGGTTCGCCACAACCGGCCCGCGCTGCTGCATGAGGGAGCCGCGGGTTTTGTAGCGGATTCCCATAAGCCGGAAGGCATTGCGGCAGACGAACTGAGTGATGAACGGCGTGACTGGCCGCTTGAGCCCGAACAGCGGCCGCTCAACCACCCGCAGGGTCAGCAGGAGCAGCAGCCCGCCAAACACCAGCAACGCCAGCGGGATCCCGCGCAGCAGCGCCAGGCACCACCCCAGGGCGCCAATGCGGACCGGATCGGGCGCCTCCTTACTTTGCCAGCTGATGTTCATTCCCTGCCCCGGCCTCCTGCGTAGATCTTCCGCTGCCGTTCGTTCATCCGCTCGGTGTCCAGGAGCAAGCAGACATCAGTGGTGTTGAACGCGTGATCAATATAAGCGCCCTCTCCGACAAACCCGCCGAGCCGCAGATATGCCTTGATCAGCGCAGGTGTTTCCACCATCGCCCGCTTGCGGTCCAGTCTATCCGCGCTCACCAAGTCCATGGACTGAAGGATTTTCGACCGTACCCGCAGGTCCGGCGGCGCCAGATGGTTTTGGTGCAGCATCGCCAGAGGATTGGCCAGCGCATGCGGGTCGGTTCCGTGGAAGCTGGCCACGCCGAAAAGAATCTCTATCCCGTGCCGCTCGACATATTGCGCCAGTCCAGACCAGAGGTGGAACATCGCCATGCCGCCGCGGTAGTCGGCGTGCAGGCACGAACGCCCCAGTTCCAGCAGCCGGCGGCCGGAGGTTTTTAGAACGCTCAGATCGTATTCGTCCTCGGAATAAAACTGTCCTGCTCTGGCCGCCTGATCATCGCGCAGCAGCCGGTACACACCGACCACCATGCCTTTGGCTTCATCTGTCACCAGCATGTGGTCAAAAAAGGGGTCGAACCGGTCCCGTTCCAAGCCGGCATCGTGATCCACCATCTCGCCGCCGCCTCCCAGCTCGCGGACGAAGACATCATAGCGCAACGCCTGGGCAGCCTGCAGGTCTTCCTCCGTTTCGGCAATTTTCACGGAAAACTGCGAGGACATGTCTGGCATTCGGTCACCTTGCATAGTTCAGGCTTGAGCGCTTTTCGCCATTCAGGCAAAGAGCGCGCAGCAGTTGGTAAAAATTTGAGGGACTTCGTTAACCCTTCATAAACCGTTATGGATCAAAGACGGGAATAAGGGAGACGCGCGCTCCGTCAATCACAAGCTTTCCCTGATCGGGAAAATTGACAGTGATCTTGCCGCCCGCGTTTGACTGGACCTGTCCCACGCCCCACTCAGGGTGATCCGGGTGCCGGACAAACATGCCGGGGGCTAAAATAGCGTTGAGGTCATTCATTTGCGGATGGCCCAGTTTGGAGGAAGTATTTGTTATGGGTGTAGATAACGCCAATCTGGCCGCATTGGTAGGGTCCCGGATCTGTCATGATCTGATCAGCCCGGTCGGCGCCATCAATAACGGCCTTGAATTGCTGGGCATGGCCGGCAGCATGTCCGGTCCGGAACTGGAACTGATTTCCGACAGCGTCGCCAATGCAAATGCCCGCATCCGCTTCTTCCGCATCGCCTTCGGCGCAGCCGGCGACCAGCAGACTCCCCGGGCGGAGATCGTATCGGTGCTGGAGGACATCAGCAAAGGCGGACGCATCAAGTACCAATGGTCGCCGCTCGAAGGCTGCACCCGCAGTGAGGCCCGGCTGGCACTGCTTTCGGCGCTGTGCCTGGAGTCGGCCCTGCCCTATGGCGGCGCCGTCAAGATCTTCTCTGCCGACGGAAAATGGACGGTCATGGGCGAAGGCCGCAAGGTGACCGTCGATGATGAGCTGTGGGCGCGGATCAGCGGCGGCAGGTCGAACGCGGAGATCACCCCGGCGCTGGTTCAGTTCGCGTTGCTGCCGGAAGCTGCCAAAGAGGCTGGCCGCACCGTCCGGTTGGAACTGAATCTGGAAAAGATAACACTGCAGTTCTGATCGCTGGCATGCTCAAGGAAACGCCGGGCTGGCTGCCCGGCGTTTTTCGTTGCTGAGGATCAGGCGCGGGTGGTTCCATTGCCGCGCACCAGGTATTTGAAGCTGGTGAGCTGGGTAGCCCCCACCGGACCGCGCGCATGCATCTTGCCGGTCGCGATGCCGATTTCCGCCCCCATGCCGAATTCGCCACCGTCGGCAAACTGAGTGGAGGCATTGTGCATCAGGATGGCGCTGTCGAGCTCGGCAAAGAATTTCTGAACCGCATCCTCATCCTCAGTGACGATGCAGTCGGTGTGCTGGGAATGATGCGTGCGGATGTGCTGGATCGCCTCATCTATGCCCGCTACCTGTTTGGCAGCGATGATGGAATCCAGATATTCCTTGCCCCAGTCCTCAGCCGTGGCGGCGGTCATGCCGCCAGGGCCCGGCAGGCCTGCCTCGGCGCGGATTTCAACGCCGGCAGCGGCAAGAGATTCCAGAACCGCCTTGCCGAGCGTCGGCGCAATATCCTGGTGGATCAGCAGGCATTCGGCGGCGCCGCAGATACCGGTGCGGCGGGTCTTGGCGTTCAGCACCACATCCAGCGCCTTCTGCGGGTCGGCAGCCTTGTCGAGGTAGATATGCACGATGCCCTCAAGATGGGCAAAGACAGGCACCCGCGCCTCGCGCTGGACCAGGCCGACCAGCCCCTTGCCGCCGCGGGGCACGATGACGTCGACGTATTCGGTCATGGTCAGAAGTTCCTGCACCGCGGCGCGGTCGCGGGTCGGTACCAGTTGAACAGCATCTTCCGGCAAGCCTGCGGATTTCAGCCCCTCCGCCAAACAGGCATGGATTGCTTGGCTGGAGTGGAAGCTTTCCGAGCCGCCGCGCAGGATCACAGCATTGCCCGATTTCAGGCACAGCGCGCCGGCATCGGCGGTGACGTTGGGGCGGCTTTCATAGATCACGCCGATCACCCCCAGCGGGGTGCGCACACGCTGGATTTTCAACCCGGTGGGCTGTTCCCACTCTTCCATCACTTCGCCGACCGGATCGCGCTGCTCCGCCACTGCACGCAGTCCATCGACGATGCCCTGGATACGGGGTTCATCCAGCATCAGCCGGTCCATCATCGCGTCCGACAGGCCCTTGGTGCGACCGAACTCCAAATCTTTCGCATTGGCTGCGATGATCTCTGCCCTGCGGCTCCAGACCGCTTCCGCAGTGCCGATCAAGGCTGCATGTTTGCGTTCCGCACTGGCTGTTGCCAGGACTTGCGCCGCTTGCTTTGCACGTTTGCCAAGCTCCGCCATCACGGCGGGAATGTTTTCATTGTCTCTCATATGTCTCGCGCCCTTGCCGGTCTCTGTGCGGCATTGAATGCCGTTCCGGCTGGGATAATCTATCAGAATGTTCAGTCAAAGCGCCATATCATCGCGGTGAATCAGCGCGGCGCGGCCGGGATAGCCCAGCGTGGCCTCGATCTCCTGCGATTGGCGCCCCTGAATGGCACGGGCTTCATCGGCGGTGTAGCGAGACAGCCCCTGGCCCAGCTTCCGGCCGTCTGGGCCGAGGATGGCCAGCGGATCGCCGCGGCCGAAGTCACCCTCCACATGACGGACGCCTGCGGGCAGCAGGCTTTTGCCGGACATCAGCGCGCGGGCGGCGCCTTCGTCGATGGTCAGAACCCCGCGTGTTTTCATCGCCGCGATCCAGCGCTTGCGCGCGGCCTGCGGATCGCCCTGTCCAGTGAACCAGGTGCAGGGAGCGCCTTCGTGAAGCGTTTTCAAAGGGTTCAGCGGCGAACCTTCAGTGATCGCCATGGCGCAGCCCGCCGCGGTCGCCATCTTGGCTGCCAGCAGTTTGGTAATCATGCCGCCCTTGGACAGCCCGGAAACACCATCTCCGGCCATCGCTTCGATCTCCGGCGTGATCTCGTTAATCCGGTCAAAGCGCTTTGCGTCCGGGTCCAGCGCCGGGTTGGCGCTGTAGAAACCGTCGACATCGGACAGAAGGATCAGCGCGTCCGCCCCAACGGTCACGGCCACCTGCGCCGCAAGACGGTCGTTGTCGCCATAACGGATCTCATCCGTTGCAATGGTGTCGTTTTCGTTGACGATCGGCACGGCGCCCAATCCCAGCAGCGTTTCGAGCGTCGCGCGGGAGTTCAGGTAGCGGCGGCGGTTTTCGCTGTCTTCCAGTGTCACCAGAACCTGCGCGGTGGTGATCCGGTGCGGCGCCAGCGCCTCCTCATAGGCGCGGGCCAGACGGATTTGACCTACGGCAGCGGCGGCTTGGGACTGTTCCAGCGGCAGGTCCGCGCGCGGCAGACCCAGCACGCCGCGACCCAAGGCAATCGAGCCCGAGGACACCAGCACCACATCCGTGCCACGGGATTTCAGCCAGGTAACATCATTGGCGAGTGAGTGCAGCCAGCCTGCCCGCAGCTCGCCGGTCTGCCGGTCGACCAGCAGCGCCGATCCGATCTTAACGACAATCCGTTTTGCAGACGTCAGGGCTGCCAAGGCGCTTCCTCCTCAGAGGGTTTCAACCGCAGACGGTCATCGTCGATCTCGTTGCGCAGCGCGCGCAGGATCTCGTTGACACCCTGCCGGCTGACACCGGACATCAGATACACCGGGCCTCCGCTGGCCGCTTCCAGGGCAGCACGCTTCTCGTCCAGCTCCTCCGGATCAATGGCGTCGACCTTGTTGAGCGCGGTGATCCGGGTCTTGGTGGCCAGAACGCCGCCATAAGCTTCCAGTTCGCCAATGATGGTCTCGTAGTCCTCGACCACAGTATCGGAGGTGCCGTCGATCAGATGCAGCAAAACTGCACAGCGTTCCACATGGCCGAGGAACCGGTCGCCGATCCCCTTGCCCTCATGCGCGCCTTCGATCAGGCCGGGAATGTCCGCCACAACAAATTCGGTGTTGTCGATACCGACAACGCCAAGGTTCGGGTGCAGCGTGGTAAAGGGGTAATCCGCAATCTTGGGCCGGGCGTTGGAAGTCGCCGACAGGAAAGTCGATTTGCCTGCATTCGGCAGACCCAGCAGGCCGGCATCCGCAATCAGCTTCAGCCGCAGCCAGATGGTGCGCTCCACGCCCTCCTGGCCCGGATTGGCACGCCGCGGCGCCTGGTTGGTGGCAGACTTGAAGTGCAGGTTGCCAAAACCGCCGTTACCGCCTTTGGCCAGCAGAACCCGCTGGCCGACCTCGGTCAGGTCCGCCAGCACGGTTTCTTCATCCTCGTCCAGGATCTCGGTACCGACAGGCACCCGCAGCACGATGTCATCACCGTCCTTGCCGGTGCGCTGGCGGCCCATTCCGGACTGGCCGTTTCTGGCAAAGAAGTGCTGCTGGTAGCGGAAGTCGATCAGGGTGTTCAGCCCTTCGGTGACTTCGGCCCAGACAGAGCCGCCCTTGCCGCCGTCGCCCCCGTCCGGGCCGCCGTATTCGATGTATTTCTCACGGCGGAAGCTGACGCAGCCGTTCCCGCCTGCGCCCGAGCGGATGTAGACCTTTGCCAGATCGAGGAATTTCATGACAGCTCCTTAATGCGGCAGGACACATTTCCTGCCCGCGCAGTACACGTGTCCCGCCAAGGCCCGAAGCCTTAGCGGGACTGTTTCGATTGCCTTACCGCAAAGCGCAGGCCGCGCCAATCACAGTTTTCGGCTGTAGGTCCAGGTTGGAACGGAGGCGCCGCGCGCCACCGAGTAGCTTTCGGCATCGCCGAGGTAATCAAAGCCGCAGTGGATCAAAACCCGTGCCGAAGCCGGGTTGTCCTGAAAGACGGAAGCAAACATCGCATCGTTCTTCTGCGGGTTGGCGTCAACCAGCGCCTTCAGCGCCGCGGACGCCAGCCCGGTGTTCCAAAACGGAGGCGCAGTCCAATAGGAGACTTCCGACTGGTTGCGGTCCATCCGCTTCAGCCCGATCACGCCTTTCAACTCGGAATCGCCCTCTATGGTACCATCGATAACCCAGACGTCCTCATCCCGCTCCTCTGCCATGGCGCGGGCGACAAAGGCCTCGGCCGCACCGGGCGGCAACGGATGCGGCACTGAGCGGGTCATGCGGGCGACACGGGCGTCGCTGACATAGTGCTCAATCAGGCCGGCGTCAGACTTCCTCAGCGGCCGCAGGACAAAACGCTCGGTTTCGATAACCTGCTGGCATACGATCTGCTCCAAGTTCATGTCTCTGCTCCTCCTCAGCCGGTATTTATGCGGCTGCAAGCCTGAAATGTGCCTGAGCTGCCGCAACGGCAATAGTTACGGTGTTCAAATTGTGCAAAATTTCCCGTTTGACCGGCATCAATGCCTGCTGCACACGTTCCGGCACAGATGCCTTCGGCAATACTCATCACATTCTCACAGGCTAAAACAGAAAAAGGGGGACCGGCCCTGAAGCCGATCCCCCTAAAAGATATCTTTGCCCTTCGGGTCGGCTTACTCAGCGGCCTCCGCCACTGGGAGAACCGATACAAAGGTGCGGCCTTTCAGGCCTTTGCGGAAGCTCACAGCACCGTCTGCAGTCGCAAAGAGAGTGTGGTCTTTGCCAATGCCCACGCCTTCGCCCGGCCAGAACTTGGTGCCGCGCTGACGCACGATGATGTTGCCTGCGATGGCCGCTTGGCCGCCGTAGAGTTTCACGCCAAGGCGGCGACCTGCGGAGTCGCGGCCGTTACGGGAGGAACCGCCAGCTTTTTTATGTGCCATTCTGTCTCTCCTTAGCCTTTAGCCAGTTCTTTGGCCTGCTCAACCCACTCGGGCTTCACTTTGATTGCCTCGATACCAGCAATGTCGTCTTCGGACAAGGCTGCGATCTGGGCAAAGCTGGTGAGGCCTGCTTCCGCCAGTTTCTTGGCAGCTGCGGGGCCGACGCCGGTCAGCTGGGTCAGGTCGTCCGAACCTGCAGCGGCTTCAGCAGCCGGAGCGGCTTTGGCTTTGGCAGCAGCTTTCGGAGCGGCTTTGGTTGCGCCCGAAGCCAGAATCTCGGTGATCCGGACCAGGGTCAGTTTCTGACGGTGGCCTTTGGTGCGCTTGGAGGAGTGCTTCCGGCGGCGCTTCACGAAGTGGATCAGCTTCTCGCCTTTGATCTGCTCGATCACTTCTGCCTTGACGGCAGCGCCGTCAACCAGCGGAGCACCGACAACCGGAGCGTCGCCGCCCAGCATCAGAACTTCGTCGAATTGGATAGTGTCGCCGGCATCTGCAGCAAGTTTCTCAACGCGGAGCACGTCGCCCGCCTGAACCTTGTACTGCTTGCCGCCAGTCTTGAGGACCGCAAACATATGCGTCTTTCCTTTTCTAACCGCGTCCTACGGCCCCCTTGCGGGCGTTTCGGCAGATGCCGCCTCGAACAGCGCGCCCTTGGATGGGCGTATGACAAATAAACCCCGGCGCACGGATTCCGGGCCGGGATGCGGGCTTATGGTTCGGAACAAGCGGTGTGTCAACCGTTTTCCACAGGCTTTCCCCGGCCGGCCACCGGAAGGGCCGCCGGAGACTTAAATATCCTGCCCCGGCGTCAGCTCCGCCATGCGGTGCGCCAGTTCTTCGAACCTGTTGGCGGTGATTTCATATTGCACCGCATTCAAAAGCTCATAGACCCGCTGCATCGCCTCCTCCTCCAGGGCCTCGACGTAGGCCTGCACCTCCGCGTCCGAGAATTCCTGATAGGTGTAGGCGGAGGCTGCAAGACTGGAGGCCTGCAGGCTGAGGCGCAGCTCCCCCTCCTGCTCCTTCATCAGCGCGCGCAGTTCGTCCGCGTCCAGGTCCATCTCGATTACGCCTGCGGCGGAGGCCGCCATGAGAAAACGGAACTGGATCTGCTGCAGGGCCCTGACCCCGGTTCCCGCCGCGTCGATGGCATTTCCCATCCGCTGATACATCGCGACACGCTTGCTTCCCGCCTTGACCAGATCGGAAATGATGCGGTTGCCCGCCAGTTGCTTCACCTCATCATCCTCAACCAGATGCGAAGCGTTTTCGGCGCGCACCAGCCGTTTCCCAAGATCACTGGCATAGAAACCGGCGGCGTGCTCCAGCGCCTCGTCATCCAGCGTGTTTTCCAGGATATCCAGAGCAAGGCTTCGCATCCGGTCCGTGTCAAAGACGTCTTCCGCCAGCCGCGTCCATTGGCTGCCAAAGGCGCCCGCATCAACACCCAGCATATCCGGTGCGCTGGAGGCAGACAGGGCAATACTGTCGAGCGCAACATCGAAGCCGGTCACTTCCAGGAAAGCCACCACCCGCTCACGGTCCGCCGCCGCGGCGGGTTGGGACATGCTCCAGCAGGCCAGGCAGAGCAAAGCCAGAGAACGCATCACGAGTGCGGCGATTGGGAGGATCATCTGCATAGTGCAAATCTAGGCAAAAACCTTTGTCGGGCAACGGAAATCCGGCTTTTTTTGCCAAAGCTGCAATTCGCCCCTTGCGCCGGTCCGGAATCAACATTAAACCGCGCCTCACCCCCCGCGGAGAGGTGCCGGAGTGGTCGAACGGGGCGGTCTCGAAAACCGTTGTGGGTGCAAGCCCACCCAGGGTTCGAATCCCTGTCTCTCCGCCACTATTCCCCTGATATCGATAGATATTCATCTGCCCCCGCCCGGATGGGCTGGTCTCGAGGCTATTGGCCAATCTCGGCATAGTTTGACGACTTTTTGCCCTGTCAGCTGTGCCGACTATGCCAGGATGCCCTCGCCCATGCCGTCGGAGCCGATCATTCGGATGTCCCAAAATGACGAAGCCCCGCCGGGCTGGGCATGGCTCGTAGCCGTTGATGGCTTTCAGTATCAGAGGCCGACGTTGCCGTCGGAGTTGGCGACCTCCTGCTGCTCCTGGGTGAGATAGCGGAAATAGTAGCGCTCGGTGGTCTTCACTGACCCGTGTCCAATGTATCGCTGCACGCGATAGACCGACCAGCCTTCCTTCAGCCGCTCGATCGCGAACTTGTGCCGCAGGTCGTGCATTCGGGCTCCGAAGTCGACTTCCTGCGCGTAGTCCCAGAAGAGGTTGGCCGCGGTCCGGTAGTATCCTTCGTCGGTCTTGTTCCAGAAGACATAGGGAGACCGGTTCGAACGCGGAATCTTCAACAGGATGTCGATGGCTTGCTGGCGCAGAGCGATCGTGCGGACTTTTCCGCCTTTTGTGTTTTCCAATGTAAGTGTCACATGACCTTCGAGTGGCTGGTCCATGCCAACCAGGTCGCTCCACTTGATCATCGTGGTTTCGGTGATCCGGCCCCCGGTCTCATGCAAGAACTCCGGCAAGAACGTGAGCGTCCCTGGCGCGCGCTCCGAGAGCCGGGTAATCGCCTGTTCGGTTGGCAGGACAATCGGAGGAAGCTTTTCGCGCATGCCCTGCTTCTCGAAAAGCTGAACCGGATTGATTTCGATCCAACCCTTGTTCTTGATGTGGGACATCAGATGGTTGAACGCTGTCAAATCACGGTTGATGGTCGCCACGGACACACCGGCATCCTTGCGCAGCTCGACGAACTCGGTGACCTCGGCCAAGCCGATTTCCCATGCGGCGACTTCCTCAATTTCTTCATCCCGCTCAGCAAAGATATCCGCCAACGTCCGGCCGATCTGAAGGAGGCTGGTGCGGTAGCGCTTGCAGGTCGAGGCGCTCCAACCATGCATACCAGCCGCATCATCTATGCTGTCATAAAGGTCGTGACGGACTGTTCGAAGTGGTCACCAGGACGCCTTTTTCCGCGGCCGCCCTGCCCTTCGGTCGGGGTCGTCTACGATGGCACCTTTTTTGTCTGAAGAAGAGAGAATTGATAACCCGTAGGGACTGGACCCGAGCTACCGGGCCTTGAAGATCACGTTCACTCGTAAGTGCCGGGATGCCAGTGGGAAATCCATGGTCCCGGCACCGCTTACGTTGCACTTGTCCGGCGATGTGCGGGTAGATGGTCAATGACGGTTTGTTGGGTTTCAGGCTCCCAGAAGTAGTAAATTCGTAGGCACCTTTTGGGATCGCGTACGTTACCGCCATTCTTAACATGCCAATCAACCTCATAGCGCCTACCTTTCCAGTCAGTCGAATAGGTATCCCCACCACACGGCGAATTCAGAATACCGTTCTCGACCGGTACATCCCGGAGGCTACCACCGCCATTGATACGCCTGTCATGTTGAACGGTTGCCAGCCATGCGATTGCTCGTGCCACCAGTGTCACATCTTCGAACTCGGGGGAACGTGCCATTCTCCGCGCAGCAGGAGTCAACAAGACTTTGTCGGGATATGTCTGGTCGAGCCAATCGGTGAACTCTGACCAGACTTGCGGTAAAGGTGGCTCCTCTGTTGGGACCTCTCCTCCCTCGGCCAACGCGGCCTGCAACTGTCTGACGCGGAACAACAAAGACCGGTTTTCCTGCTCGGCAGCTTGAGCGCGATCCTCTACAGCTTCAACTTCCGCGATGTAGCCGTCGATCTCCTTGTCTTTTTCTTCGATCTGCTTTTCCAAGCTTTCAACCAACTCTTCCGCAGTCTTCAGAACTTCGTCGTCTGGCGCGGCTTGGTTCGAAAGATCAGTCTTCCGAAGTTTTCTGCTCGCAGTACGGACCGACGCGAAATCAAGCACATCTTTGCCCAGCCGCGTTTCGGAAATACTGACCTCGGCGGCCAGCGCACGTAGACTTCGAACACAGGTGGCCCCACCACCAACTTTGCGCAAATCCGCTTCCAGAAATAGGCGGTGCCGAAATGGGTCATCGGTCGCGGAGAAGCCACGCAGATAGGCCCGCACACCACCATTGAACACCGAGCGGTATTTCCCGAAGCGCTCGGTCAATACCCAAGTCAACTCGGCGGGCACCAGTACAATACGGGCAAGGCCCGCGACTGCCTTAGCCAAAACCGCAGCATTGAACTGGAGTTTGCCGCCACCATCCGGCAAGGCCGCGACGAAGATCGGCAAACGGCGCTCCGGATCTTCCAGATGGTCGCAAAGGTCTTCCGCATCGTTTTCTGTCTGGATCGTGACCGGCTTCGAGGTGAGCCGTCGAGCACCCCTGATTAGTCCTGGCGTCTCGATCATTTGTAAGACAGGCCCAGGTACATGGGGTTCGACAGCGAAATCCGGTTCGGTCGTGCTGACGATCAAACGAAGGCTGACATGGGGACGGCTACCAACTTCGCCGCCGATAACGATTTCGGTGGACCAGATACGCCCCGCTATGTCCTTATCGGGGTCTTCCGCCCGCAGCGCCCAGAGGTCGAGCGCGTCATTCTCGATACGCACCGCCGTACTGCTGCGCCCCCCCACCAGGAGGTCGAAGTCCTGCAATTCCCACGCGGCCTTAGGTAGCGCTCGCCCCGCCCGCTTCTTTGCCCATTTCAGAGCTTCTTTCCGCGAAGCCTCAGCTGAGGCAGCGTAGTCTTCACCTTCAAGCTGGGCTGTCACACGCAGGATTTCGAAATCGCGCACAGCGTGCGGTATGCGTGTGGATATTTTGGTGAAGGCTTCGGAGAAGGCTGTATTCATTGGAAAATTTCACGATACGCATTGGAGGTCTTGCCAAGGCTATTCGTTTCTCATCGCCAAAACAACTTACGAATGTAAGTTTCAGTACCGATCTTGAAACGGCAATCCGGCAATGAGTAATACTCTTGAGACCAGCGGCCCCTTGCCGAACAGTTCGTGAATGGCGGCTCAGGACCAGGCCGACGAGCCAGAGGTCCCTGCATGCACCTGCCCGATCTGACATGCCGCTGTCGGCCCAGTTTCGAAGCCTAATTGACCTGCCTCGTAGGAGGTCAAACGAACCTCAGACTTTTTGCCGTTTTCAACCAGGCGCTCCGGACTTCCTTGAACGATGGCAGAAGCACTGGAGCTATGCCGTCCGACTATGCCGCCCTGCCCCGTTCAAGCCGCCGGAGCCGCGTATTGCTTCGCTAAGAAGCCAATAAAATAAGGCCTCGCAAGCAAGCGTCTTGAGCCGAAAACGGTCTCGAAATCCGTTGTGGGTGCAAGCCCACCCAGGGTTCAAATCCCTTTCTCTCCGCCACTTCCCCCCGCAGGCCGCCTTAAAATCATGCGCTTAGCGCAGCGCCGGGACGTTCAAATACTCCGGTTCGAAGATAAGCCCGCATTCCGCAGCACTCCGTAGCCTCCCGAATTCTGCAAACGACCTGAACAAAAAAGGCCGGACATTGCTGCCCGGCCCCTGTCTGCATTTTTCCGTCTGGATCAGGCGCGGCGGCGGCGTCCGCCTGCCCGGCCGCCACGGCCGCGGGTCTCTTCGCCCTCGGCAGCCGGCGGCTTGTTGAACTTGATCCAGTCGCCGCCGTGCGGGTCGTTGTTGGTCAGCAGGTTGGCGGCGCGGATGGCTTCCATTTCCTTGCCGGCGCGCGGTTGGGTGGAACCCAGGCCGAACATGGTCACGAAGGCTTCGTCGTCCATGCCGTCCGGCAGGATGATGCCGGCGGCTTCTACCATGGCCTTTTTCTCGGCAATGGCTTTCTGGGTCACCGGCAGCGCCACCGGGTTCATGATCGCAGAGGTCATGCCCGCGCCCATGGCCATCGGCAGGAAGGCATTGTTGATGCCGTGGCGGTTCGGCAGCCCGAAGGAGATGTTGGACGCGCCGCAGGTGGTGTTCACGCCCAGTTCTTCGCGCAGGCGGCGCACCAGGGCAAACACTTGCTGGCCGGCAGTTGCCATTGCGCCGATTGGCATCACCAGCGGGTCAACCACGATGTCATGCGCCGGAATGCCGAAATCAGCTGCGCGCTCGACGATCTTCTTGGCCACGGCGAAACGGACATCGGGATCTTCCGAGATGCCGGTGTCGTCGTTGGAGATCGCCACAACCGGAACGTTGTACTTCTTGACCAGCGGCAGCACGTGCTCCAGGCGCTCTTCTTCGCCGGTGACGGAGTTCAGCAGCGGACGGCCTTCGGCTGCCTGCAGGCCGGCTTCCAGTGCGCCGGGCACCGAGGAGTCGATGCACAGCGGCACATCGGTCAGCCCCTGCACCAGCTCGACGATCTTGGTCATCAGCGGCGGCTCGGTCTCGTTCGGGTTCGGGTTGGAGTTGTAGACCACGCCCGCGTTGATATCGAGGATGTTTGCGCCGGCCATGACCTGCGCCAGGGCATCTTTCTCGACGGTGGTGAAATCGCCGGCTTCCAGCTCGGCCGCCAGTTTCTTGCGGCCGGTCGGGTTGATGCGCTCGCCGATAACGCAGAACGGCTGGTCAAAGCCCAGGATCGCGGTTTTGGTTTTTGATTCTACGACTGTACGGGTCATTGGTGATCCTTAGGGTCTTAGGAGTTGACCGGCTTTGCCGAGGCGCCGCCGTTGTTGATGGCCCAGGTGGCATTGGTCTTGATGCCGCCCAGCGGGAAGAAATGGACGTTGGTGATGTTGAAGTCCGGATTTTCCGCCTTGTATGCGGCCAGTTCGGCGACAACGTCGGTCGGTTCGTAGGGCAGCAGCAGCTTGGACACATCCATCGCGCGCTTCTGCAGGACTTTCAGCGACGGGCCGACACCGCAAGCAATTGCGAATTTGATCAGGGTCTGCAGCTTGGCCGGGCCGGCAATGCCGATATGGATCGGCAGATCCACGCCCGCGTCCTTCAGGCCGTTCGCCCAGGCGATGATCGGCTTGGCCTCAAATGCGAACTGGGTGGCCAGCGCCATGCTGGCGTCGGTGCGCTCGGAAAATTTCTGTTTCCACTGCAGTGCCTCGGACACGTTCTTTGAAGAGCCGTCCGGGTCGATGTCCTTGTTGCCTTCCGGGTGGCCGGCAACGTGCAGGTTGGTGAAGCCAGCCTTGTCGAACAGGCCTGTTTCCAGCAGCTGCATCGAGCTGTGGAATTCGCCGTGCGGCTTGGCAACGCCGCCGGCCAGCATCAGCGCCTGTTTGACGTCGGCCTCCCCCTGGTAGCGGGCAATCCAGTCCGCCAGGGTTGCCTCGTCCTTGATGATACGCGCCGGGAAGTGCGGCATCACCGGGAAGCCTTCGTCGTTCAGGCGTTTGGCGGTGGCAACCATGTCCTCGATCGGGGTGCCTTCGATGTGCGCGATGTAGACGCGGGTGCCGGCCGGGAGCAGGTCGCGGAAGTCCTCGACCTTTTCTGCGGTGCGCGGCATGACTTCGATCGAATAGCCCTGCAGAAAGGCTTCAACCTGAGGATTGACGGTCTGTGCCGCACCAGAGTCACGTTTTTTAAAGTTCAGCAAAGCCATCACGGCCTCCCAAAGTGGTCTACGGGTCATGCCCATCCGTCATTCGCGATCAGCGCCTTCAGGCGGTCCTGATCATACTCAGCTTCCAGGCGCTTGGCTTCGGCCTCGGCAATGTCAGCCGCCTCGCCGTCAGCGGAAAACGGCTGTGCCTTGCGCCATTCAGCCAGGTAGGCGTCGGCATCCTTAGCGTTCACCTTCATGGCTGCGCGGTCAATTGCCTGCTCGAACCGTTCTTCGAGTTGACGCTTGGCGCCACGGCGGCCTTTGCCAACGATGACCTGCGCGGGGATATCGCGCCAGTAAACGATCGTTACGTCGGGCATGGCTTGTCTTCCTCCTAGCCTGGATAGACCACGTTCTAGTGCGGTGGAGCGCCGCAGGTTGGTCGAATTTCGACAACACGATGGGATTGAGCGACGTTTTGCTGCCGCGACACTAGCTTTGTGCTCTTTCGAATGCCACCGGGCAAAACCGCCAAAATATTCATGTGGATTATGAGATTTCCGGGAAGCGGCGGAAATTGCTTCACTTCTCCTGCCGGGGCGCTTGCGCCGCCGCACATGCGCACCTATTGTCATTCTTAACACGATAATCGGAGGGCGTGAATCATGGCGCCCAGGCGCTCGAAAGGTGCGGGCGCGTTTCCCAAAGCGGTTGAGACCCCTGCACCGGCCCGTCCCGATCCTGATGCGCTCTATGCGGCGCTGGATTTGGGAACAAATAGCTGCCGCATGCTGATCGCCCAGCCCAAGGGCAGCGGTATCCATGTGGTCGACAGCTTCTCCAAGTCGGTGCAATTGGGCGCCGGACTGGAGCGGACCGGGCGGCTGTCGCGGTCCTCGATGGCGCGCACCATTCAGGCGCTGCGCATCTGCCAGCAAAAACTCAAGCGCAACAAGGTCAAGCGGATGCGTCTGGTGGCAACCGAAGCCTGCCGCCGGGCCAAGAACGCGCGCGACTTCATTCGCCAGGTGAAACGGGAAACCGGGCTGACGCTGGAGATAATCCAGCCGGAGGAAGAGGCCCGGCTGGCGGTGATCTCCTGCGCGCCGCTGGTGTCCACCAAGACAGAGCAGCTTCTGGTGGTTGATATTGGCGGCGGCTCGACTGAACTGGTGTGGATCGACATCTCCTCAGTACCGCGGCGGGACCGTCCGGCGGCAATCATGCGGCTGCACAATGGGTTTCACCCGACCGAAAGCCCCTTCCCCGCGGCCAGGGTGGTGGACTGGATCTCCGTGCCGCTGGGGGTTGCTACGCTGCGCGACCAGTTCAACGATGTGGAAGATGATGCCGCGCGTTTCGCCCTGATGAGTTGGTTCTTTGAGGAGAACCTTGCTGATTTTGCTCCCTACAAAGATGAGCAAGCCCGGGAAGGGTTCCAGATCGTTGGCACATCCGGCACCGTCACAACCGTGGCGGCATCGCATCTGGGGCTCAAACGCTATGACCGGACCAAGGTCGACGGCCTGCGGATGACCAGTGACCAGATTGACAAGGTGATCCGCGGCTACCTGGAACTCGGCCCTCAAGGCCGCCGGCGCGACCCCCGCATCGGAGAGGACCGGCAGGCGCTGATCATGTCCGGGTCCGCGATCCTGCAGGCACTGCTGCGCTGCTGGCCCACCGACCGGCTGTCGGTCGCGGACCGCGGCTTGCGCGAAGGCCTGCTGTACGCGCAGATGAGTGCGGATGGCGTTCTGGAAGACGGCCTGTACTGACTGCTCTACAGAATTTGCAAGGTGCCATGCATGTATTCGACCATTGCCATAGCTTACCGGCTCAGCACAGTCTCAGTAACGGTTTCAGCCCTGGAGGCTGCCGGGTTCCAGGTATTCTGCCCGGGGATCAACACAATCACGCTTCTGCCACATCACAGCCTGGCATTTGGCGGGGTTCCGATCCGGGTTCCGGCCGAAGAGGCAGCGGAGGCTTCTGAGTACCTTCGCGCTATTCACAGAGGGCATCTGAGACCAGTGGCCACTGAAGATTTTTGGGGCGAGGCCCCTCCCGCTGCAGAGGATAAGAATGGCCCTTGGGACAAGGCTGCAAACCTTCTAGGGTATCTGGTGCTTGGCATTTCCGCTCCCTGGCCTGATCTTGCGCTGCCGGGGAAAAAAGCATCGCCTTGATCCGGCAGGAGCAAGAGGTTATCTGCAGCCGGCACTTTCGGAGAAAACGCTTATGGCAAAGACCCCCACTGGTAAAAACACATCCGGCCGCGGGCAGCGGGATCTGAAGGTCAATGTGAAAACCGCCCGCGGGCGCAAGCTCAGCTCGACCCGCTGGCTGCAGCGGCAGCTGAACGATCCTTATGTCAAACGCGCCCAGGCCGAAGGCTACCGCGGTCGCGCCGCGTATAAGATCATGGAGCTGGACGATAAATTCCGCTTTCTGGTGAACGGCGCCCGCGTCGTCGACCTTGGCTGCGCGCCCGGCGGCTGGGCGCAGGTCGCGGTCAAGCGCATCAATGCACTTGGTGAAAAACAGGGCAAGGCCGTGGGCCGTATCATTGGCGTTGACCTGCAAGAAGTCGAACCGCTGGCGGGTGCGGAATTCCACCAGCTGGACTTCATGGACGACGGCGCCGACGACAAGGTCAAGGAATGGCTGGGCGGCAAGGCGGATGTTGTTATGTCTGATATGGCGGCAGCTAGCTCCGGCCATAAGCAGACCGACCATTTGCGCATTATCTCGCTGTGCGAAACCGCCGCCTATTTTGCCTTTGACGTGCTGGAGGACGGCGGCACCTTTGTTGCCAAGGTGCTCGCTGGAGGTGCCGAGGGTGAACTGCAGAAACTGCTGAAACAGAAATTCACCAAAGTGATGAATATCAAGCCGCCCTCCTCGCGGTCGGACAGCTCTGAGAAATTTGTGGTAGCCACGGGTTTCCGCGGCTGATCCCGATCAGATCCGGCGGCTGTGGGGCGTTGTCAGCGACCGGGCTGCCAGGGTGCGCAGCAGGGCTGCGTCCTCTCCGTCTTCATCTGAAAGCCGGGAGACCCGCAGATTGCGGCCGGTATGACAGGCCATCCCGCGCTGCCGCATCAGCTCAAACAGCCGTATGTGGCGCAGTTTGGTTTGCAGTTCTGTCATGATGGCCCCTTCTGGATCCGCTGCCTTGCTGCAGTCCTAATGGGCGACCGGGATGAAACTTGGGCGCAATTGTGGCAAAGCTGCCTAATTGTTGAACAAACGGAAACAGTTGCGGCAGTTCCGCAGGTGCTACGTGCGGCCCATGCTGTTTGCCATATCGATCAGAGCGCCGTTAAATTCCGCGCCCAAGATCAGAATGGCGGAGTTCAGGTAAAGGAAGATCATCGCCGCCATGGCCCCGGCAAGGCCCGCATAGGTGGCTGAATACTGGGCAAAGGACCCGACATAGATGGCGAAACCGCTGCCGCAGATAAGCCAAAGCAGCAGAGTCAGCACTGCGCCCGGAAGGATCCGCCGGAAACGATGAACGCGGCCCGGAAGCAACACATGGAACGCCAGAACCGCACCGGTCGGAAGCGCCAGCGCCAGGATGCCTCTCAACCCCTGCTCCCAGCCATGCGGCACGGTGGCGAACGGAAGGAGTTTGGCGATATGGCGCACATACAGCGGCATGATCACCTCGAACACCGCAGCGGCCAGAATGCCTGCCCCGCCGAGGATAACCAGGGCAATGCACAGCGCCCGCGACCGCCAAAAAGGCCGGCTGTCCGTATCATGGTAGGCTTGAACCATGGCTGTGCGCACGGCGTCGACTCCGTTTGACGCGAAATAAAGCGCAAACAAGCCGCCGAGCGTCACCAACTGGGTATTGGATGTCCGCAGAACCGCTTTCAGCTCTGTCAGAATCGGCCGTGCCACCGCGTCCGGCCAGACGCTGAACACCTGCTCCGTCATGGCCTCAACCTCAACCTCCTGGGACAAGAACCCGGCGACAGTGCCTGCCAGCGCCACGGTGAACAGCACAAAAGGAAACAGTGCCAGCATCATCGACATCGCGATATGGCTGCTCATCACCCAGCCGTTCTTCCGGTTAAAACGGCTTGCGGCGGTTAACAATGCGGCAGGCCACATTCGGAAGGGCGGCAGGATCGGCATACCGGCAAGGTCCCACAACTGCAGGGAAAATACCAGCGCCAAAACACCTCCTCCATCAAAGCTGAAAGGACGCAGCGGCAGTTGGCATGGCGGGCTGCCCCTTTCCGCATTAGGTTGAGTCAAAGGCAGATTTTGGAGCCCTAGATGTTCTGGATTGTTTTCAGCACGGCCGCCCTGGCTGCAACCTGGACGGCTGCCGGCCTGGCGGCGCTGAGTGCCGCCCGGACCGCACGAACGCCGCAAGGCGCTATAGGATGGGTGGTATTTCTGCTTGCGGCCCCTCTCCTTGCCCTGCCCGCCTACCTGATCTTTGGCCACCACCGGTTCAAAGGCTACTGGAAAGCGCGCCGGGCGGCGGAGCAGGCGGTCATTGCCAAACGCAACTATACAAGTTCTCAAACGGAGGCGCCCGCGGCCAAGGGGATCAACACAGCCCCGTTTGAAATGATCGCGGGCCTGAAAGTATGCCGCGGCAACGGCATGAAGCTTCTTGTCAACGGAGAGGAAACTTTTAATTCAATATTTGAAGCCATTGAAAATGCGCAAGATTATATTCTAGTCCAGTATTACATTCTGCGGGATGACGGCCTGGGTAGGCAGTTCCATTCCCGGCTGATCGCCGCGGCACAGCGCGGCGTCACGGTTTGGTTCGTGACCGACAGTGTAGGCAGCCGCAAGCTGTCCCGGGATTTCAAGCAGACGCTTGAGGAAGCGGGTGTCAACATGATTGACCCGGCTGTGCAGCGCGGCCCCTGGCACCGTTTGCGGATCAATTTCCGGAACCACAGGAAAACCGTGGTCATCGATGGCCGCACTGGCTTCACAGGTGGCCTCAACGTCGGGGACGAGTACATGGGGCTGAATCCTCATTTCGGCCCCTGGAGAGATACCCATGTCCGCCTGAACGGGCCAATTGTCCAGCAGCTGCAGCTGTCTTTTGCCGAGGACTGGCACTGGCGCACCCAAGAACCGGTCCTGGACCTTCTGAACTGGGAGCCTGAACCCTCGCCGCAAGACCTGCCTGCCCTGATTGCCTCGACCGGCCCCGGCGACACAACCGGCAACGGCTCGATGCTTTTCTTTTCTGCAATCACCGCCGCCCAACACAGGATTTGGCTGGCGTCCCCCTACTTTGTTCCTGACCAGGATGTTTTTGCGGCATTGAAACACGCCGGGCTGCGCGGCGTCGACGTCAGGCTGCTGCTGCCGGAGACGGTCGACCACTACCTGCCGTGGCTCGCCAGCTTTGCATTTTTTGATGAACTGCGCGACGCCGGGGTACGCATCCTGCGCTATCAGGGCGGCTTTATGCACCAGAAATGCTTTGTAGCGGACGACACAATCGCAGGGATTGGAACAGCGAATTTGGACAACCGCTCTTTCCGGCTGAATTTTGAAACCATGGCCTTGTTTTTTGATGAGCGCCCGGCGGCCGAAATTGCTGAAATGCTCGCCAAGGATTTTCAAAACGCCCGGGACCTGACGGAAGGGCTGGTCCAGCAGAAACTCAGGGTCCGCCTGTTGGCCCCGGCCGCCCGCCTGCTGGCTCCGGTGCTTTAATTTCTGCTGTCAGAGTGCTGACCGTCCAATGAAAAAAGGCGGCTCATGGCGCTGACAAGGAAGGCAGTGCTGATTCCAAATCCGAACAGTCCCGTTACCGCTGCAAAGGCAGCGAAAATCCTCAAGGCGGGCCCTAGCACGACGTCGCCGTAGCCCAGTGTGGTATAGGTTGCCAGCGAAAAATAGACCGAAGTATTCCAGTCCGCGATCGCCCCGACCAGGACAAATGCCGCGGACCAGATCCAGACCTGCGCCGTATGGCTGCCAAGGATAATGAAGATGGCCACCACCAGCATCAGGGCCAGCTGCCAGCGTCGGTAGGGTTTCCCGAACCGTTCTGACAGCCTGTTCAAGACGGACGCACACCAGACGAGGATCGTGATCTCCAGGATCAGGCAAGCACTGAGATTTATGGATCCCCACAGCAGCTGGTTCCACAGCGTCATGCCGGACCTCCTGTTCTTTTTTCGACCCTAGGCGCCCCCGGCTTCACCTCGGAAATCATGCCAGCTGGCTGGGATTTCAGCAATCCGCTGCGCCAATGAACCAGCGTCCTGGATGTGTCCGGCTGGACATCCTGCAGCCATCGGTATTGACTACCTTGCAGCACATCAAGACCAAAGGCCGGAAGGTTGCCGTAAATGGTTCTGACGATCCGCGATGTCACCAAGTCGTACCCGGGCCAAACAGTGGAGACAGCTGTGCTGCGCGGGGTCTCGCTGGACCTGTCAGCAGGCACCAGCCTGGCATTGACAGGCGATAGCGGCTCCGGCAAGAGCACCTTGCTGCACCTGGCGGCGGCACTGGATCATTTCGACAGCGGAGAGATCGGGATTGATGGTGTCCGCCTGTCGGAGCTTGGGGACGGACAGAAAGCCGCCCTGCGACGTCGTCACGTTTCACTGGTTTTTCAGCAATTTAACCTGATACCTTCACTTAACATTGAGAAGAATATTGCGCTGCATGCCAGGCTCGGGGGCACATGGGATGCGGCTTGGGGGCAAAGGCTGGCGGACCGCCTCGGCTTGTCCGGCCTGTTGGGCCGTTATCCAGAGCAGCTGTCCGGCGGCCAGCAGCAGCGCGCCGCCATTGCACGCGCTCTGGCCGTGCGGCCCAAACTTTTGCTGGCGGATGAACCAACCGGCAACCTGGATGAAGCCGCCAGCACGGCAGTGATGGAGCTCATGCTGGAACTCGTCCGGGAAAGCGGTACGGCGCTGTTTCTGGTAACCCACTCAAACGCCATTGCGCAAATGCTGGACCGGCGTCTGCATCTGCGGCACGGTACAGTTTCATGACCCCCGCAGCATTGCAGGCGATCCTGTCGCATTGGCGGCGCCACCCGCTGCAACTGGCGACCCTGATTGCCGGACTGGCACTGGCAGCCGGATTGTGGTCAGCGGTTCAGGCCATCAATGCAGAGGCGCGCGCTAGTTATGCTCAGGCAGCAGAACAACTAGGCACAGCGGACTCCGCACGTCTTAACCCCGAATCCGGAACCATCCCGCTTGGCCGGTATGCGGATCTGCGGCGCGCCGGTTGGAAACTGGCGCCGGTGCTGACGGGGGTGGTCAGGTTCGAACTGCAAACGTTTGATTTAATGGGGGTGGACCTACTCCAGCACCCCCGCGCAGCGGCACTGCAGGCGGCCGCGGAGCACGGCACCGCGCGTCCTTTGGAGGCGCTGCTGCCGCCTGGCAGGCTTTTTGCACATCCGGAAACGGCGGTGCAATTGCAGGCGGCGCAAACCGTTCACCCAGTGACGCCCACGGCTGCCTTGCCACGCGGCGTGGCGTTGGCGGATCTCAGCCTTGCCAGCCGCCTGCTGCGGCGGCCCGACAGCCTGAGTTATCTGCTGGTGCTGCCGGATCAGCGGCCGGGTCTGGCACCGCTTAAGGAACTGGCGCCGGAACTGACCTTCGTCCCTGCAAGAGCCGACGGGTCCGACGCAGCGCGGCTGACGGATAGCTTCCATCTGAACCTGACCGCTTTCGGCCTTCTTTCCTTTGCCGTCGGCCTGTTCATCGTTCAAGGTACCATCGCCCTCAGCCTTGAGCAGCGGCGCGGGATGATCAGGACCTTGCGCAGCCTTGGGGTGCCGATGCGGCTTCTGACAGCTCTTTTTGCTGCTGAGATGGCTGTGATTGCACTCATCTCCAGTGCTGTGGGGCTCGCCGGGGGCTATGCGGTTGCGGCGGCGCTGCTACCGGGGGTCAGTGCCACCTTGGCCGGCCTTTATGGGGTACCAGTGGATGGCAGCTTGTCCCTGCGCCCAAGCTGGGTGCTGTCCGGTCTGGCCATGACTTTGGTCGGAGCCTTCCTAGCCGGCGCGAAGGCTTTCTATTCGCTCTGCCGGATGCCGTTGCTGGCCGCTCCGGCAACCCGCGCCCGGGGCCAGCAAGCCACACGATCGCATTTGGCCGGAGCCTTGACCGGTTTTGTCATAATCGCCGGCGGAGTGCTTGTACTTCAAATTTTTCAAGGTCTTATTGCTGGGTTTGCATTCCTTGGCGCGCTCATGCTCGGAGCCGCGCTGATGCTTCCACTTTTGATTTCCGCCGGGCTGTCGCTGGGAGGGCGGCTGGCCGAGGGCGCTTTTGCTGAGTGGCTTTGGGCGGATACGAAAGCACAGCTGCCAGGTATGTCGCTTGCCCTTATGGCGCTTTTGCTGGCGCTTGCGGCGAATGTCGGCGTCGGCACCATGGTGTCCAGCTTCCGCCAGACCTTTACCGGCTGGCTGGACCAGCGGCTGTTTGCCGAGATCTACGTCACCGCGATCAGTGACGCCCAGGGCGCCGAACTGGAGCAATGGGCGGACAAGCAGGGCATTACGGTTCTGCCGCGCCGCTACTATGATACCCGGTTCAAGGGGACTTCCCTGCGGATCTATGGCTATGAAGACAACGATGCCTACCGGGAGAACTGGCCGTTGCTGGACGCGCTTCCGGATGTCTGGGACCGGATTTCCAGCGGCGGCGGCGTGCTGATCAATGAACAGCTTGCGCGCCGGTACGATCTGGCCCCGGGCAGTCTCGTGGAACTCGAACCGGGATGGCGGTTGCCGGTCGCCGGGATCTACTCCGACTACGGCAATCCCAGCGGCCAGGCGATGGTTGCCATGCAGGCGCTTTTGGCCCGCGCACCTGACATACCAAACCGCCAGTTTGGCCTGCGGACTTCCCCTGAGGAGGTTCCAGGGGTGATTAGAAAAATCCGGCAGGACATTGATATACCAAGGCAAAACATTACTGACCAAGCCACGGCCAAGGCCCGCTCCCTGGCTGTATTCGAGAGAACATTTGTCATTACCGCCGCTCTCAACCTGCTGACGCTCGGCGTGGCCGGATTTGCGCTGCTGACCAGCCTGCTAACCTTGTGGACCCAGCGCCTGCCGCAGCTGGCGCCGGTTTGGGCCATGGGCCTGACCCGCCGCCAGCTGGCCGCCACGGAACTGCTGCGCAGCCTGCTTCTTGCAGCCTTCACTGCGCTGCTTGCGCTGCCGCTGGGCCTGGTTCTGGCCTGGGCGCTGCTGTCTGTGATCAATGTGGAGGCCTTTGGCTGGAAGCTGCCTATGTTCCTCTTTCCCGGCGACTGGCTGCGGCTGTTCCTGCTGGCGCTCTTGGCAGCAGTTATTGCCGCCGCCCTTCCGGCGCGGCGTCTCAGCCGCATTGACCCGGCGGACCTGTTAAAGGTGTTTGCAAATGAACGTTAGGTTTTTGCTTTGTGCCGTTGCGGCCGGCTGGACAACCGCTGCTCAGCCGCAGGGCTACGCAGGGCTGGGTTCGGATGCTGAAGGCTTCGCCATCCCGAAACCCGGAACGCAGCTGATATTTCCTCGAGATCATGGCCCGCATCCTGATTTTCGTATTGAATGGTGGTATTTGACGGCCAATCTTGAGGGGCCGGATGGCAAGGCCTACGGCATTCAGTGGACGCTTTTCCGCTCTGCGCTGGCCCCCGGAGACACGGACGGATGGCAAAGCCCGCAAATTTGGATGGCGCATGCTGCCGTGACCTCCAAAAAGCAGCATGTCTTTTCTGAACGCATTGCCCGTGGCGGGATCGGGCAGGCTGGCGTCCGGCTCAATCCTTTTATTGCTTGGATCGACGACTGGAGGTTCCACTCAGACAGGGAAAGCATTGAAAACATAGAGCTATCCATTGACGGCGGCCGTTTTTCATACGACCTGGAATTAACCTCGGGCGGCCCACTTGTGCTGCACGGAGACAACGGATATTCGGTAAAATCCGCCAAAGGTCAGGCGAGCTACTATTATTCCCAGCCGCACTACCAAGTCACTGGAACTCTGACGCTGCCGGACGGGCCAGTTGACGTCTCCGGCCACGGCTGGCTTGACCGGGAATGGTCGTCGCAGCCCCTGGCGCCGGATCAGAAGGGCTGGGACTGGTTTTCTCTCAGCTTTGACAGCGGTGACAAGCTGATGGGATTTTTGCTGCGCGGCGACAGCGGCGATTTCACATCGGGAACCTGGATACCTGCGGAAGGCCCAGCCGAGCCTCTGGAAGCGGGAGCGTTTCAGGCAGCACCTTTGGAAACCACCAATGTGGCAGGCCGCACGGTCCCTACACGCTGGCGTGCCAACCTGCCATCCAAGGGCGTTTCCATCGAGATTCAAGCCCTTAACCCGCAAAGCTGGATGGGAACCACATTTTCCTATTGGGAAGGCCCGGTCACGGTCACCGGCAGCCACAGCGGCACAGGCTACCTGGAGATGACCGGCTATGAATAAGGGCGCCCGAAAGCGCCCTTGTCAGTTTCAGCGAACCACAAAGACCGAGCAGTCGGAATGCCGGATGACCCGGGCTGCGTTCGGGCCCAGCAGGTAGTCCTTGAGGTCGGGTTTATGCGCCCCTATCACGATCAGACCGCAACCGGTTGTTTCGGCAACCTTCAGTATCTCCTGATAGGCAGTGCCGGTTGCCACCAGATGGCGCACCTTGGCGTTGCGTTCGTCCCCGAGCACCTTGGCGCAAAGCCCGGTAAGCCGCTGCGTCGTATCCTTCACGGCTTTTTCGTGGTGATGCTCCTCGAAGAACCCGGAGACCCAGCTTTCACCGAAGTCGGGTAAAACATTCACCACGTCAAGCTGGGCGCCGTCCAGGGCCGCCAGCCGGGCGGCCTGAGCCAGAACCTTTTCGTCCAGAGCTTCATCATTCAGCTCCAATGCGCAAAGAACCGGTTTGCTCATGCTGTTACTCCTTCTTCTTCCCGATCGCGGCCGCGCTGCATCAGGGCCACCAGCGCGACCAGCAGGAGCGCAGGCAGGAACATCAGTTCCTTCGGAAGCTGGCTGGCGGGCGCCTGAATTGCGATGATCTGCACCGGCTCGTCGGCGTAGAAATCAAAGCTTTCCAGGTTCGGTGCTGCCGGGGTTCCGAACATCGGCTCTTCCAGCTTGACCGCACCATCTTCCTCCAGCAGCAGCAGCCCGTAGGCATCAACCGCCGCCTGGCCATCGGTGCCGTCGGCGGTCATGATCATCGTGGTGCTCTTGATTTCGGAAGTGTCGAAATCAGGACCTTCCACGGTGATCCGCAGCTCCGCCCCTGGCTCCGCATCTTCCAGCGCCTGTGCCAATTGGGCCGGCGGTACCTGAGCAAAAGGCGGCATCACCCGGTCCATGAAGAAGTCCGGCCGGAACAGTGCAAAGGCTGCAAAGATCAGCAGGATGCTCTCGTAGATCCGGTTGCGGCTGACGAAATAGCCCATGGTGCCGGCGGTGAAGACCAGGATCGCGATCGTGGCCGATACAGCAACCAGTATGCCCTGCATCCAGTTCACATCGATCAGCAGCAGATCGGTGTTGAAGATGAACACAAACGGCAGCGCCACAGTCCGCAAGCTGTAGAAGAAAGCAGTGAAGCCGGTGCGGATCGCATCGCCGCCCGAAACCGCCGCCGCCGCAAAACTAGCAAGACCCACTGGCGGCGTCACGTCGGCCATGATCCCGAAGTAGAATACGAACAGGTGCACGGCGATCAGCGGCACGATGAGGCCCGACTGGGCGCCAAGCTCCACCACCACCCCCGCCATCAGGGAGCTGACGACGATGTAGTTGGCTGTGGTCGGAAGGCCCATGCCCAGTACCAGTGACAACAGGCCAACCATCACCAGCATCAGGATCAAGTTACCGCCCGAAACGAATTCAACCAGGTCCGCCATCACCTGCCCGACACCGGTCAGCGTTACCGTGCCCACGATCACGCCCGCGGTGGCTGTTGCCAGTGCGATGCCGATCATGTTGCGGGCGCCGTCGATCAACCCGTGCCACAGGTCATTGACACCTGCCATGAAGGCATTTGCCATGTTGCTTTGACCACGGAAAATCGCCTTGAGCGGTTTTTGGGTCAGCAAGATTACGAACAGCAGTGCCGTCGCCCAGAAGGCGGAAAGGCCGGGAGACTTCTGTTCGATCATCAGGAAATAGACCAGAACGATGATCGGCAGCAGGTAATGCAGGCCAGCCTTATAGATTTCAGCAACAACTGGAAGCTCAACTTCCTTGGCGTTCGGGTCGTCGGGCACCAGGTCATCGACGCCGGAAGCCAGCCAAAGCAGCGCGACATAGGCCAGCACAACCAGTGCCGACAAAGTCAGGCCCGAAGCATCAGGCATCGCGGCAACGATCCATTTCACCGGGTATTGGACACCGTAGCAAAGGGCCGCGAATCCGGCAAAGAACAGTGCCATTCCGCCGATGGTCCGGCCCATGGAGACGACCCGGTTGCCCAGCGTCGGCATGTTCCGTTTCACTGCCTCCAGATGCACGATGTAAACCAGCGCGATATAGGAAATCGCGGCCGGCAGGAAAGCATGGGTGATCACCTCGACGTAGGAAATGCCGACGTATTCCACCATCAGGAAGGCGGCAGCGCCCATCACCGGCGGCATGATCTGGCCGTTCACCGAGGAAGCAACCTCGACCGAGCCTGCCTGTTCGGAAGTAAAGCCCACACGCTTCATCAGCGGGATGGTGAATGTGCCGGTGGTGACCACGTTCGCGATGGAGGACCCGGAAATCAGGCCGGTTGCAGCGGAGCCGACCACGGCCGCCTTGGCCGGACCGCCGCGCAGGTGGCCGAGGGCGCCGAAGGCCATTTTGATGAAGTAATTGCCGGCGCCTGCCTTATCGAGCAGCGCACCGAACAGCACGAAGAGAAAGACAAACTTGGTGGAGACCCCAAGGGCAATGCCGAACACGCCTTCGGAAGTGATCCACATGTGGCTCATAGCCTTTTTCAGGCTGGCGCCCTTCCAGCGGATAACCTCAGGCACCCATTCGGAGGAGCCGAAGAACACATAGGCCAGAAAGATCGTCGCAATGATTGCCATTGCCGGACCCAAAGCGCGGCGGGCAGCCTCGAACAGCAGGATCAGACCGGCGAGGGCGAACCATTTGTCCACGTCATCTGCAAGCCCTCCTGAATCGACAATTTTCTGATAGAAAATATAGCCGTAGAGCGCGATGACAGTGCCAGCGATGGCAAAGACCCAATCCTGAACCGGGATGTAGCCGCGGGGGCTGGACTTCAATGCGGGATATGCCGCAAAGGCCAGAAAAATGGCGAAAGCCAAATGGATTTGGCGCGAATTGTTGATCACGCTGCCAGGCAGCAGCTGGTTGGCCAGCGGTGAGGCCAGGATGACTTGGAACACGGACCAGATGACGGCAACGATTGCCAGGAACAGCCCCACGCTCCCTACCGGGTTGCGGGCGCCGGCGTCGGAAGACGCGACCAGTTCCTGAAGCTCTTCTTCGCTAAGCGGCCGATTTCCCTGAGCATCGGATGTCATGGATAATCTCCCCTGCGGCCGCCGTTTCCCGGGGCCGGAATAGTCATGCCCGGGCCCTTGGCCTCAGGCGAAAACGGGGCGCCTGATGCGCCCCGCCCCTCATTGTCTGGCGGATTATTCGATCCAGCCCTTTTCCTTGTAATATTTCTCTGCACCCGGATGCAGAGGCGCCGACAGGCCATCCGCGATCATCTCTTCCGGTTTCAGGTTGGTGAAGGCCGGGTGCAGCTTCTGGAAGGCCTCGAAGTTTTCAAAGACAGAGCTGACAACCGCATAAACCGCGTCTTCGGAAACGTCCGCCGAGGTCACGAAGGTGGCGCCTACCCCAAAGGTCTGCACGTCTTCATCGGTACCCCGGTACATGCCGCCCGGAATGGTGGCGGTGCGGTAGAAGGAATTGTCTGCAACCAGCTTCTCCACCGCTTCGCCGTCCACAGTCACCAGGACTGAGTCACAGGCGGTGGTGGCTTCCTGGATGGAACCCGACGGGTGGCCGACGGTGTAGATCATCGCATCAATCTGGTTGTCGCACAGTGCCGCGGACTGTTCTGCCGCCTTCAGCTCAGTTGCCAGGGCGAAATCTTCCATGCCCCAGCCCTTGGCTTCCATCAGCACCTCCATGGTGCCGCGCTGGCCGGAACCCGGGTTGCCGATGTTCACGCGCTTACCCTTGAGATCGTCAAAGGTGGAAATGCCGGAGTCGGCACGTGCCACAACGGTGAAAGGTTCCGGGTGGACTGAGAAGACGGCGCGCAGACCCTCGAACGGCCCTGCTTCCTCGAACTTGGAGGAGCCGTTGTAGGCGTGGTACTGCCAGTCGGACTGGGCCACGCCGAACTGCAGTTCGCCTTCACGGATGGTGTTGATGTTGTAGACCGAGCCGCCAGTGGATTCCACGGCGCATTTGAAGCCGTGCTCCTTGCGGCCCTTGTTCACCAGACGGCAGATGGCACCGCCGGTCGGATAATACACGCCGGTCACGCCGCCGGTGCCGATGGTGATGTATTCCTGAGCGAATGCTGCGGGCGCCGAAAAGGACGCTGCCACCAATGCACCGATAGCCAGTTTGGTGTGTTTCATGATCAAGTCTCTCCCACTTGTCTTATGATTTGCAGCTTGGCCAGCACCGCCGGGAACACAGCTCTGAAGCCGAAGCGCGGCTGTCAGTTGCAGGCTGCCAGACAAGCTGCGTGCGGATTATTTTGCACGCGCAGAAGGGTTCCACCGCCCCCTCCTCAAGTCAAGGGTGCTATTTATTGACGCACCCTCATTGGACGCGTTTTTCCCGGTATTGACGCCAGTTAGAGATTTTTCCCCGCAAACGCCACCCTGTTTCCACTGAACTTGCACTATGTTTTTCGCTTGCACGTGCAGCCGCCTTAGGCGCGATTCTCCGCGCCCCTCGTTCCTGACCGCCCCAGCCCTGTTTCCTGCCTCCGCTAAAATTCCCGCGGCATAGTCCATGAAAGAAAACGAACCGGTGACAAACGGCTTCAACAAGGATATCAAGCCGCCATAATTAAAAAACTTGAGCCGCGGTTCAAAAGAGCTGAGGCAATTACCAACAATAGACAGGGAGCCTGCAGCAATGCTGCTGAGCCAAGTAATTTGTGACAATCCGTCCCTGACGGATTTCTGGGCATTGGAACGGTGTGTCTCCGCCCAAGCCCGCAGAATTCCAAAGGAAATCTGTGCGCCCCTGACGTGTGACGTTGAGCCGGAATTCCGATGCACGCCGCGAAAGTGGGAACTGATCCTGGCGGAGGCCCATGAGCGCGGCCTGAGGGCGCGGCAGGCTGCCTGATTTCCGGCTCAGGAAAGCACACTCTCAAGGCGAATCTCCGGCGAACTACGCCCGCCGGAGATGCTTCGATCATGCGGTTGGGCTGCCTTTGAGCTGACCTTTGATCCGCTCGCGCATGCCCTGCATCATCGCATATAACACCGGCACGACGATGACGCCGACCACGGTCGCTGCCAGCATGCCTCCGAAAACCGCGATACCGATCGCGCGCTGGCTGGCAGCCCCTGCACCGGACGCGATCATGAGCGGCACCACTCCCAGCAGGAAGGACAGCGCGGTCATCATCACCGCCCGGAAACGCTGTTTGGCAGCTTCCTGTGCAGCCTCACGGATGGACAGGCCAGCTGCCCGTTGCTCCATCGCGAACTCCACAATCAGAATTGCGTTTTTTGACGCCAGGCCGATCAGCATGATCATCCCGATCTGGGTGTAGAGGTTGATATCATTCCCCGCCAGCGCCACCGCAGCCACGGCACCGAAAAGCGCCACGATCACCGACAGCAGGATCGCAACCGGCATGGTCCAGCTTTCGTACTGTCCGACCAGGAACAGATAGCCGAACAGCACGGCCATCCCCAGGATCACGGTGACCAGACCGGCAGAGTCCAGCTGCTGCTGTGCGGTTCCAGTCCATTCAAATGAATAGCCCGGCGGCAGCGCTGTCGCGGCTTCCTCCTGCATCACCCGGATCGCGTCCCCCGTGGACAGGCCAGGTGCAGGAACAGCAGTGACGGTTGCAGAACGGAAAATGTTGTGCCGTTTCAGAAGCACCGGCCCCAGCACGTTCTCCACGTCGATCAGGGTCGACAGTGGCACCATCTCCCCGGATTGCGCCCGAACATACAAGCCTCCGATATCCTCGATTTTGTCGCGGTAAGACCCCTCCGCCTGCAAAAGCACCTTGTAGACACGCCCGAACAGGTTGAAATCATTCACATAGTAAGACCCCAGATGGGCCTGCATAGTCTGGAAGACTTCGGCAATCGGTACGTTCAGCGTTTTGGCCTTTTCCCGGTCCAGATCAACGAACACCTGGGGTACATTGGCCCGGAACGTGGTGTAGGACTGGGCAATCTCGGGCCGCTGGTTGGCAGAATAGACCAGCGAGCCGACTGACTGCGCCAGGTCTTGCGGGGTGCCCCCGGCGGTCTGCTGCACCTCCATTTCAACACCGGCCGACATGCCCAGGCCGGAGATCGGCGGCGGGTTGAAGGCAACGATGCTGGCCGCAGCCTCGCCATTGGCAATACTGTAAATCTGGTCAAGGATCGCATCAGGCCGCAGGCTGTCGTCATTGCGTTCATCCCAGGGATCGAGGTTCGCAATGATCATCGCGCCATTGGCGCTGGCGCCGTTCAGCAGGCTGAACCCGTTGACGAGAACAGTGCCTTTGACACCGGGGATCTGACGGATCTGCTCGTCAATCCGCCCCGTCACGGTCTCGGTCCGCCCCAGAGCCGCCGCATCAGGCAGCTGAACATCGACAAACAGATAGCCGTTGTCCTCCAGCGGCAGGAACCCTTTTGACGTGGTGCTGAAGACTGTTCCAGTTCCGAAGGCCACTGCGGCAATTATGGCGAGACCGATCACCGGCAACCGCAGCAGGCGCGTGACGATGCTCAGATAACCGGTCCGCACACCGCCGATCATGTTCTCGAACACCGCCAGCAGCCCCCTTGGCGGACCCGAACGGGGTTTGAGAACGATCGCGCAAAGCGCTGGAGACAGTGTCAAAGCGTTGACCGAAGAGATGACCACCGCGACCGAAATGGTCACCGCGAATTGCGAATAAAGCCGCCCGGTAATCCCCGGCATGAAGGTGACAGGCACAAACACCGCCAGCAGCACCAGCGTTGTGGCAATCACCGGGCCGGTGATCTGCCCCATCGCCTTGCGGGTTGCCTCTGCCGGAGGCAACCCTTCCTCGGCGATGATGCGCTCGACGTTTTCAACCACCACAATGGCGTCGTCCACCACGATGCCGATGGCCAGCACCAGCGCAAACAGCGAGATGGTGTTGAGCGACATGCCAAGCGCCAGCAGGAAGGCGAAGGTGCCGATCAGCGAGACCGGAATTGCCACGGCCGGAATAATCGTCGCGCGGAATGATCCCAGAAAGATGAACACCACCGAGATCACCAGCACAAAGGTCATCATCAAAGTGGAGATCACATCGTTCAGAGATTGCTCGACGAAGTCAGTGGTGTTGAACGGCACCGAATAAGCGACGTCTTCCGGAAAATCATTTGACAGCCGGTCCAGTTCCGCCAGAACCGCCTCTGACACCGCCAGCGCATTGGCCCCGGGAGCCTGATAAACTGCCAGAATGGTGGACGGCACGCCGTCATAAAACCCTGATGCGCTATAGTTCGAGGCTCCAAGCTCAACCGTGGCAATATCAGAAAGCCTAACGGTGCTGCCGCCTTCACCGGTTCGGATCACGATATTCTTGAACTCGCTGACCTCGGTCAGGCGGCCCTTGGATTTGATTGTATACTGAAACACCTGATCACCCGGTACCGGCGGAGCCCCCACCTGCCCGGCCGATACCTCGATGTTTTGCTCCCGCACGGCACTTATCACGTCGCCGGGGGAAATACCCAGTCCTGCCATCTTGTTTGGATCCAGCCAGACCCGCATCGCGTATTCGAAATTGGTCAGGATATCTGCCTTGCCTACTCCGCCGACACGCGCCAGTGCATCCTTGATGTTGATCGCGGCATAGTTAGACAGGAACACGCTGTCGTAGGAGCCATTGGGCGAAGTCAGGGCTGCCACCAGCAGCATGTTGGTGGAGCTTTTCTGGGTCACGACGCCGTTGGCAGTTACCTCCGCGGGCAATGCAGCCACCGCCTGCGCCACGCGGTTCTGCACATTGACCGAAGCGATATCCGGGTCGGTTCCGACCTCGAATGTAACCGCGAGAGAATAGCTGCCGTTGTCAGCGGAGGTCGAGGACATGTAGAGCATCCCGTCCACGCCGTTGACCTGCGCCTCGATCGGTGCGGCGACGCTCTTTTCGACGGTTTCGGCATTGGCGCCAGGGTAACTCGCGGTGACGTTCACCACTGGGGGCGTGATTTCCGGAAATTGCGCAACCGGCAATGCGAAATAACCGATCACTCCCATTACCGTCAGCACCAGGGAGATGACGATTGCGAACTTCGGCCGGTTGATGAAGGTGGAAGAAAACATTGCTTATTCTCCAGCCTGCACGGCCATGACCGGGTCCACCTCGACGCCTGGGCGGATTTTCTGCAGGCCTTCGACCACCACGGTCTCGCCTTTGATCAATCCGTCGAGCACAATGATCCCGGTGCCTTGCGCGTCGCCAGTCACGATGTAACGCTGCTGCACCTGATTGTTCTCATCCACGACCAGAACAAACGGACCCTGCTGATCTCGCTGGATCGCCGCCTGGCTAATGATGACGCGGTCCACCGCTTCCTGAGACTGAAGGCCCACGGTCAGGAAAGCGCCGTCCAGGATCAGCCGACCGCTGTTTTCGAATTCTGCGCGCACCGTGACGGCACCGGTCGCGGGGTCTACCCTATTGCCGGCAAAGGCAATCCGGCCCTTCTCTTCCAGCTCTGAACCATTGGGCAGCACCACAAAAACTTCCGGCGCAGTCCCGGTATCGGAACGGTCGATGCCCTCAGCCTCCAAACTTTGGAGGATTTCCACAAACTGCTTTTCATTCAACGAAAAAGACACATAGACCGGCGCCTCGCGCACGATGTTGACCAAGGGCGATCCATTGGGGCTGACCACATCGCCGAGGCTGACTGCAACCCGCCCGACACGGCCGGAAAACGGCGCGTGAACCTCAGTGTAGCTCAGATCCAGTTCGGCCTGCTGGATGGCGGCCCGGGCAGCCCGCACCTGCGCCTCAGCCACCAGTTCATTGGCCCGGGCGGTGTCGCGATCCGTTTCCGGGACCGATCCGCGCTCAAACAGCTCCTGCTTTCGGGCCAGTTCCAGGGAGGCCAGTTCCAGATTTGCCTCCGCCTGGGCAAGTTCCGCCCTGCGGGTTTCAAGCACCGCCTCATACGCGCTGCGTTCGATCCGGAACAGAACGTCGCCCTTTTCAACTTCCGCGCCGTCCTTGACCAGAACCTCTTCCAGATAGCCGTTCACCCTAGCCATAATATCGGCCTTATCGATTGCCTCGCCCCGGCCGATAAAGGTTGCCGTGTCCTTGACCGGTTTAATCTCCGCCTCAGCAACCGAAACCTTTGGGGCTGCGCCCTGTTGCTGAGCAAACGCTGTGTCAGCAGCTGTCAGGCCAACCGCCGCAATCAGCGCAAGTGCAGTGCGGCCGATCAGGCCCCTGTTCCAAAAACACGTCATTCCTGAGCCTTTCAAATAAACCGAATTTTTCATGCAGCCGCGCCCAGCCTGCGGCCGGGTAAAGAAATCGTTTCCCTATTGAATACTTCTCCAGCGCACATCTGCAAGCTGCACACGCTTCAGACTGAAACTTCCGTCGCTGCCCGCAGCGCGCGCCTACATTGAACCCCGGGAACTGCGGGATGCATTGAAGCGTTCCTGATATGGCGCAGACGGACAGAAACAGCTTGCGGCATTTGAAATCAGGTGCCGGGCAGTTACCTTGTCCCGGCAAAGGCGCCTGGCTTGCAAGCAAGGAGATCGACATGCGTTGGAGAGGGCGGCGGGGAAGCCGGAATATCGAAGACCGGCGAGGCCGCCGGATGTCCGGCAGAAGCGCGGGGATCGGTGGCGCCGGCATCCTGCTGATTGTTGTCGCAGGCGCCTTCTTCGGAGTGGACCTGACTCCGTTGCTTCAAGGCACTGCCCCGCAGTCCGGCAGCCCGGCCCCGGTCACTGCAGCTGATCAGGAAGCCGCGGAATTCGTCAGCGTCGCCCTTGCCGACACCGAGGATGTGTGGGCGTCGATATTTGAGCAACAGCTTGGGCGCCAATACGACCCGGCAGTTCTGGTGCTGTTCAAGGGGGTCACTCAATCCCCCTGTGGCGGAGCTTCCGGGGCCACGGGACCGTTCTATTGCCCGCTGGACGAAAAAGTTTACCTCGACACATCGTTCTTTACTACGCTAAGCCAGAGATTGGGGGCACGGGGGGACTTTGCGGCCGCTTACGTGGTTGCACATGAGGTCGCTCACCATGTGCAGAACGAGCTCGGCATCCTGCAAGAAACCCAGCGGGTCCGGGCTCAGGTCAGCGAAGTCGAATCCAATGCGATTTCTGTCCGAACCGAGTTGCAGGCCGATTGCTTCTCCGGAATCTGGGCACGGTATGCGCAGGACGCGCTGGGCACGCTCGAACCTGGTGATGTCGAGGAGGCCATGAACGCTGCAAAGCAGATCGGAGATGACACACTGCAGCGCAACGCCGGCCGGGTGCCGCAGCCTCATACGTTTTCTCATGGCACCAGCGCTCAGCGGCAGGCCTGGTTCGCCCGCGGCTTTGAAACCGGAGAAGTTCAGGCTTGCGACACATTCTCTGCCGCCGACCTGTGACAAGCCACTTGTGCAGGCCATTGAAGTCTTTAGCGCTTGATGTTTGTGTAGCCTCAGAGGCAGCAGCGCACCGGGCAGGTTGATCGTACCGCACCTGTCCGGTTGCGCAGTGCCGCAGCAACGCATGGGAGGCAGCCGGATGAAAGTTGACGGGACGCACTACCGGTCCCTGTGGTGGGACCACGATCGGGACGCGCTGCAAATCATCGACCAGCGCTGGCTTCCGCATGACTTCCGCATACAGCAGGTTGTTACACTGCAGGATTTTGCCGATGCCATTGTCGAAATGCGGGTGCGCGGCGCGCCTTTGATCGGGGCGACCGCCGCCTACGGGATGGCCTTGGCGATGCGGTTGGACCCGTCTGATGCGGCCATGGATCAGGCCTGGGGCTTCCTCAATGCCACCCGTCCGACAGCGGTAAACCTGCGCTGGGCACTGGACCGCTGCCGCGTTCATTTGCGGCCTCTCGAGCAAAAACAGCGCGCCCCGGCCGCGCTGGCTCTTGCGCATGAAATTGCTGACGAAGATGTTGAAATCAACCGCAGCATCGGCGCCCACGGACTGGACCTGATCCGGAAGATAGCTGCCGGCAAATCCGCAGGTGAGCCGGTCCGGCTGCTGACCCACTGCAACGCAGGCTGGCTGGCTACCGTGGACTGGGGCACTGCGACCAGCCCGATGTACCAGGCACATGAAGCAGGCATCCCGATTCATGTCTGGGTCGATGAAACCCGCCCGCGCAACCAGGGCGCGCTGACCGCCTGGGAACTGGGCAGCCATGGGATCAGCCACAGCTACATCAGCGACAACGCCGGCGGCCATCTGATGCAGCACGGGCAGGTCGATCTGGTCATCACCGGAACCGACCGCACCACCCGCCGAGGGGACGTCTGCAACAAGATCGGCACCTATCTGAAGGCGCTTGCCGCCAAGGACAATGGGGTGCCCTTCTACGTCGCCCTGCCCTCGCCGACCATCGACTGGACGGTGTCTGATGGCATCTCCGGAATCCCGATTGAGGAACGCGGCGAGCGCGAGATCACTCATGTCCAAGGCAAGACCGAATATGGCGGCATCGCAAACGTTCAGGTCACTCCAGACGGCACACCCGGCGGCAACCCGGCGTTCGACGTGACGCCGAACCGGCTTGTGACCGGGCTGATAACCGAGCGCGGCATCTGTTCCGCGACCGAGGAGGGCCTTGCAGGCCTGTTTCCGGACATGGCTTCTGTGGAACCCGCGTGATGCCGGAAACTTGGCTATGAAAACTCCGAACCAGGACTGCTTGGAGCTTCGCCAGGAGGTCATCCGTGCCTGTCTGGAAATGAATGCTCACGGCATCAATCAGGGCACATCTGGCAACATCTCGGTTCGCGCGGGGGACCAAATGCTGATTACCCCCTCGGGCCTGCCCTACGAAAAGATGGCACCCGAAGACTTGGTGGCGCTGCCGCTGGATGGGAGCCCGCCGAAGAATGGCCAACGGAAGCCCTCAACCGAATGGCCCTTTCATTTCGCGATCCTCCGGGAAAAAACCGGAGTGAACGCGGTCGTGCACGCCCACCCCGTTTATTGCAGTGCGCTGGCAATGAACCGTCAGGCTATCCCGGCCTGCCACTATATGGTCGCGGCCTTTGGCGGCTGCGATGTTCCCGTTGCCGATTACGCGCTGTTCGGCAGCCAGAAGCTGTCAGACAATATCATCCGGGCTTTGCGGGACCGCAGTGCCTGCCTGATGGCAAATCATGGTGCCGTCGCCACCGGAGACAGCCTGTCCCGCGCCATGTGGCGAATGCTTGAATTAGAAACTCTGGCAAAGAGTTATATGGCGAGCTTGACCATTGGAGAGCCGCATATCCTGAGCGACAGCGAAATCGAGGACGTGAAGGCGGCATTTAAGGACTACGGCCTTAAGGACAGCCGCTGACTTTGCATCTCTGCAAACCGGAGCAGGAATGAAACACCCTCTGATCTTTGACGGGCACAACGACCTTCTTCTGCAAATCCAGTGCGGCAGCGTTTCCGCTGGTGAAGCCGGTTTTATGGGGGCCGGCGGCCGCCACGTCGACCTGATCAAAGCACGAACTGGCGGTTTTGCCGGAGGCTTCTTTGCAATCTTCGTTCCGGATAGCGGCGACGCGTCCTTCCTCGAAGAGATGATGCCAGAGAGTTACGATCTGCCGCTGCCGCCTGCGGTGGCCTGGCCGCAGGCAATGCAGACCGCGCTCGCTCAGGCGGCGACCCTTATCAGCCTGGAAAGGCAAGGCGCGCTGAAAATCTGCCGGTCGGCCTCTGACGTCCGCTCCGCAATGGAAACCGGCGTCATGGCAGCCGTCATGCACATGGAAGGCGCCGAGGCGATTGATCCCGACTTTGAGACTCTGGAGGTTCTTCACGCGGCAGGCCTTCGCTCGCTGGGTCCGGTCTGGAGCCGCCCGACGATCTATGGACACGGCGTTCCGTTCCGTTTCCCGTCCGGCCCCGACACCGGCCCCGGGCTCACGGCCGATGGCCTGCGACTGGTTAAGAAGTGCAATGAAATGAATATTCTGGTTGACCTCTCCCATCTGAATGAAGCTGGTTTTTGGGATGTTGCAAGGCACTCCACCAAACCATTGGTTGCGACCCACTCAAACGCCCATGCGCTTTGTCCGCACAGCCGGAACCTGACCGACCGGCAGTTGCATGCCATTCGCGACAGTGATGGAATCGTCGGGTTGAACTTCGCTGTAGCTTTCCTGCGCAAGGATGGCCGGATGAAGGCGGACACGCCTCTCGCACGAATGCTTGAGCACCTGGACTATCTGATCGATATCCTGGGGGAAGACCGTGTTGGGCTGGGATCCGATTTCGACGGGGCCACGGTGCCTGATGCGATAAAGGATGTGGCGGGACTGCCGGCATTGCGCAAGGCAATGCAGACGCACGGCTACGGCCGCGAACTAATGGCGAAACTTTGCCACGGAAACTGGCTCCGCGTGCTTGAGCAAACATTGGGCTGATGGCGGATCCACGCCACCATCACAACGCAAGCCGCTGATTTTTAGGGGATTGCGGTGGTGCCCAAGGAGAGACTCGAACTCTCACGATGTTGCCATCGGGGGATTTTGAATCCCCTGCGTCTACCATTCCGCCACTTGGGCCACGCTCTGTTCCTAGCCAAGCAATCGGCCAAGGTCCAGAGGCAAAACAGGTCTCTGCTGCCGAAAATGCAGCCGTTGGCAAATTCACCACCAGCAAAGGTTGACGGGGCGCCGCGCGCATGCCACGTCCCTTGGCAAACGCCGTTGAGGAAGCAGGCCGCAGGATGCTGAAACCGCTATATGACCGGACGATGGCATTGGCCGATCACCCCAAGGCGCTGTGGTGCCTCGCAATTGTCGCCTTTGCCGAAAGTTCGGTTTTCCCGATTCCGCCCGACGTGCTGATGATCCCGATGATCCTGGCGCGGCCTTCGCGTGCATGGCTGGTTGCGTTGGTGGCCCTCGTGGCGTCGGTTGCAGGGGGCGTTTTGGGCTATGCCATCGGCGCATTCTTCTATGACAGCATCGGCCAGCCGGTGCTGGAGGCGATGGGCAAAGGCGATGCCATGGCGGAGTTCAACACCCGTTTCAATGACTTTGGCTTCTGGGCCGTGCTGGGGGCTGGCGTGACACCGTTTCCCTACAAGGTGATCACCATCATGTCGGGCTGGACCGGGATGCCGGTTGGCACGTTCATTGCAACCTCTATCCTCGCACGGGCGCTGCGTTTTTTCTTTGTTGCCGGCTTGCTTTGGCAATTTGGAGCACCAGTCCGCGACTTCATTGAACGCCGTCTCGGGCTGGTATTCACTGCCTTCATGGTGGTCCTGTTCGGCGGCTTCCTGATGGTGAGGTTCATCTGATTATGCACCGGTTTCTGATCGTATTGGCCGCTGGCGGCTCAGCAGCGCTTCTGCTTGGCGCACTCGGGTTCCAGTACCTTGGCGAAATGGCCCCCTGCAAACTGTGCTACTGGCAGCGTTATCCCCACGCGGCGGCTGCAGGGATCGGCATCCTTGCGCTGATCTTCCCGGCCGCCGTACTGCCTTATCTTGGCGCCCTCGCGGCACTGGCCACCGCTGGGGTCGGCGTTTTTCACACTGGGGTGGAACGCGGCTGGTGGGAAGGCCCCTCCACCTGCACTTCCGGCCCTATTGGCGGGCTGTCTCCGGATCAACTGATGGATCAGATCATGGCGGCTCCGCTGGTGCGTTGCGATGAGGTTCCCTGGGAAATGCTCTCACTCTCCATGGCCAGCTGGAACGCAATCGCATCTTTTGGCCTTGCTTTGATATGGATTGCAGCGGCCAACCATATCCGCAAGCAGGGTTAACCGTCGGGAAAATTGCAATGCGGCCGCCAACTTGCTGGCAGCATTGCAAAAACAAAAGCCGGTCAAGTGTCCTTCTTGGTCGCCAGAAGCAAATTTGTTTCGCTGCTCACAACCCCTTCGAACGTCCGGATCTTGGCCAGCGCAGCATCCAGGGTTTCCAGCGTCTCAGTGCCCAGTTCCACAATCAGGTCCCAGCGCCCGTTGGTGGTGTGAATGGCGCGCACTTCAGGAAGGCCCTGAAGCTGCCGCGTGATGCGGCTGGTGCCGCGCCCTTCGATCCCGATCAGCATCAGCCCGCGCACCGGATCTCGCAAGACATCCTCCTTCAGCACAACCGAGAATCCCAGGATATCACCCCGCGCCTGCAGCCGCTCGATCCGTGAACGAACCGTAGTCCGCGACAGATTCAACTCCAGCGCCAAATCCGAAAGCGACGCCCGTGCGTTGTGGCGGAGCGCCGACACCAGCCGCTCATCCGTTTTATCCATATTTCTCCCCACTTCGAACAAACAGCACTCATTATGAGCAAAATGGATGCTGGATTCCATCACAAATCGGAGGTTTCTGGTATTAGTTCTGAGAACTTGGGAGAGCAACTTCGTGACAGCACAACACTGCATCCTGATTGGAGCCCCGGTAGACAGCGGCAAACGCAGGGCCGGCTGCCTGATGGGCCCCGACGCCTACCGCACGGCCGGCATCACGGAAGCCCTTCAAGGACTCGGCCACACTGTCGAAGACCTCGGGAACATGGCGCCCGATGCCTATTCCGAAGACACCAATGACGGCCTGATCTATGCCCGCAACGAAACCATCGGCTGGACCTCACGGCTCGCCAAAGCTGCCGAGGAAGCGCTGGAACGGGGCACGCCGATCTTTCTGGGCGGCGACCATTCTCTGTCCCTAGGTTCGGTTACAGGAGCCGCCAACCACGCCGCCAAGGCAGGCCGCCCGCTGTTTGTTTTGTGGCTGGACGCACACACTGATTTCCATACACCGCAGACGACTGGCAGTGGCAACCTGCACGGAACGCCGGTCGGATACTTCACCGGCCGCAACGGGTTCGAAGGCTTTCCTGAAGTTTCCAACCCGGTGCCGCAGGAAAATGTCTGCATGATCGGCCTGCGGTCCGTCGACACGCAGGAGCGTCTTGCACTGGAGGACAGCAGCATCCGGACCCATGACATGCGCCATATCGACGAAAACGGAATTGCCGGCCCGCTGAACCGGTTCCTGGAGCAGGTCTCGCAAGCCAACGGAATGCTGCATGTGTCTCTGGACGTTGATTTTCTGGACCCGTCGGTTGCGCCGGCAGTCGGCACAACCGTTCCCGGCGGCGCAACCGTGCGCGAGGCGCATCTGGTTTGCGAGATCCTGCATGATTCCGCGCTGATGACCTCGCTGGATCTGGTCGAATTGAACCCCTTCCTGGACGAACGCGGCCGCACAGCCCATTTGATGGTCGATCTCTGCGCCTCCGCCCTCGGGCGCCGCGTGTTTGACCGCCCGACCCGGAGCTACCAGTGAGCAGCCTGCAAGCCCCTTCCGCAGTGGTGATGGTGCGGCCGCACCACTTTCGGTCAAATCCCGAAACAAAAGGCGACAACGCTTTTCAAACGCTGGCAACCACTTCGGCCCAGGCAACATCGGCCCAAGCGCTGGCTGAGTTTGACGGCGCGGTGGAAACTCTGCGTGGCGCCGGTGTCACAGTGCATGTGTTCGACGACACCACCACCGAGACACCGGACAGCGTGTTCCCGAACAACTGGTTCTCCACTCATGCCGGCGGCCACGTTGCGGTGTATCCGATGTACGCCGAAAACCGGCGCAAGGAGCGCCGCTGGGATGTTATCGAACTTCTAAAGCGCGACTACCGCGTGCAGGACGTGATCGATTATTCAGGCCTGGAGCAGGACGGTTTGTCGCTGGAGGGCACCGGCGCCATGGTGCTCGACCATATCGGCCGAATTGCCTACACAGTGAAATCCAACCGCGCCGACCCAGTGCTGCTGGAGCGCTTCTGCACCCATTTCAACTTTGAACCCATGGTGTTCGAAGCCAAAGATGATGCAGGCCGCGACGTTTATCACACCAATGTCCTGATGGGGATCGGTACGGAATATGCGCTGATCTGCCTAGGCATGATCGTCGATCCTGTGCGCCGCGCTGAAGTTTCCGCGCGGCTGGAAGAAACCGGGCGCCGGGTTATTGACCTGACACCGGAACAGATCTCCAGTTTTGCGGGCAACGCTTTGGAGCTGACAGGCCGCAGTCGCCTTCTGGCGCTCTCCGCCACCGCATTGCAGGCGCTTCGCCCGGACCAGACCTCCATCATTGAACAGAGCGCGGAGCTGCTCCCGCTCACCATTCCCACAATCGAAACCGCCGGCGGGTCGGTGCGCTGCATGCTGGCAGGCATCCATCTCAGCCCCCGTGAAAGGAAAACAGCATGACACAGCCTTCGGACAAGGCGCTGGTGCCTTTTGTCAGCGTCGACAACATGATGCGTCTCATTCATCATGTCGGCATCGAGCAGATGCTGCGCGATCTGGCCGCCTATGTGGAGGATGATTTCAAGCGCTGGGAGCTGTTTGATAAGACCCCTCGCGTTGCCAGCCATTCGGATGTCGGCGTGATTGAGCTGATGCCGACTTCCGACGGCGAGGCTTATGGGTTCAAGTACGTGAACGGCCACCCCAAGAACACTTCCGAAGGGCTGCAGACCGTCACAGCATTCGGCCTGCTGGCGGATGTCTACACCGGATACCCGGTGCTTCTGACCGAAATGACAATGCTGACCGCCCTGCGGACCGCGGCGACATCAGCTATGGCTGCCAAGTATCTGGCGCCTAAAGGCGCAACGACAATGGCTATGATTGGAAACGGTGCCCAGTCGGAGTTTCAGACGCTGGCCATGAAGGCGATTATCGGCCTGAAATCCGTGCGCCTTTATGACAAAGATTCCGCAGCCACCGAGAAATGCGCCCGCAACCTGCAAGGCCTGGGCATTGAAGTCGTTTCCTGCAAAACGCCTGAAGAAGCCATAGAGGGCGCTCAAATTCTCACCACCTGCACCGCGGACAAGCAGTATGCCACGATCCTGACCGACAACATGGTCGGCAGCGGTGTGCATATCAACGCGATCGGCGGTGACTGCCCCGGCAAGACCGAATTGGCCGCAGGCATCCTCAGCCGATCCGATGTTTTTGTGGAATACCCGCCTCAAACCCGGATCGAAGGCGAAATACAGCAGATGCCAGAAGACTTCGCCGTGACTGAGTTGTGGGAAGTGATTGCGGGCAAGAAACAGGGGCGCACCGCCGACCGCCAGATTACCCTGTTCGACAGCGTCGGTTTTGCTATCGAGGACTTTTCGGCCCTGCGTTACATCCGCGACCGCATCAAGGGGACTGATTACTTCATTGATCTGGACATGCTGGCTGACCCGGATGACCCGCGCGATCTGTTCGGCATGCTGCAGCGCGCCAAAGGCTGAAAAGCATCTTAGCGGAATGCAAGGCGGCCCGCCGAAATGAGGCCGCCAGCACCTTCGGCCTTTTCACCTGCACCAGTTTAACTGGGCATACACGCGGCATTCCTGGGGATCGGAACCGCTGCTCTCCCTCAGCGGGACGCCCTTTGCAGGTGGAAAGGCCGGAACCCTCCGGCGGGAGGCATAGTTTCAGCCTTCTTAGGCATCCAATTCGGTATCCCAGTACAGGAAGTCCATCCAGCTTTCATGCAGATGGTTCGGCGGGAACTTGCGCCCCGTATTCCGTAGTTCTTCGGCCCCCGGCCGCCGCGGAGGTTTGCGAAGCGACATCCCTGCCCGGTGCAGTGACTTGGATCCTTTCTTCAGATTGCACGGGCTGCAGGCTGCGACCACGTTTTCCCAGCTCGTCACCCCGCCAGCAGCACGCGGCACCACATGGTCGAACGTCAGTTCGCCCTTGCTGCCGCAGTACTGGCAACAGAATTCATCCCGCAAAAACAAATTAAAGCGCGTGAAGGCCACGCGCTTTTGAGGTTTCACATAATCTTTCAGAACCACCACAGACGGTATTCGGATCTCGGTACTCGGACTGTGCACCACCTCGTCATACTCCGCCACGATGGCCACCCGGTCGAGCCAGGCTGCCTTCACTGCATCCTGCCAGGACCATAGAGAAAGCGGGTAATATGAAAGCGGCCGGTAATCCGCATTCAGCACCAGCGCGGGGTGCTGTTTCAGCGCCCCTGGAGATCTGACAAACTCTGCCCTGAAATCGCCATCCATTTTTGAACGTCTTCCTCGCCCTGATCTTCCGTTTCCCGGAACCAGAGCGGGGAACCCGCCCCAGCCTGACTTTGACTATATATCGTGGTTGGCACCTGACAAGCCCCAATGATCCACAATATCTCGGCCAGTGGCTAAGCTGATTCCGTGACAGGGCCGTGACAGTTATCCACAGGTCCGGCGCGTGCGGTCCCTTGCCCTGGCGCGTCCGGCCGCATATTGCCTTGCCATGACCCGCCTGATCCGCTTCAACAAGCCTTATGACGTGCTGCCGCAATTCACCGACCGCGGCAGCGAAGACAGCCCGCGCGCCACGCTCAGCAAATACATCGACAGCCCGGGGGTTTATGCCGCCGGCCGGCTTGACCGCGACAGCGAGGGCCTGATGCTGCTGACAGACAACGGGCGGCTCCAGTCCTGGATCACCGATCCCAAGCACAAGATGGAAAAGACTTATTGGGTTCAGGTGGAGGGCATCCCCGGCGCCGAGGCGCTGCGGATGCTGTCCGAAGGTGTTGAACTCAAGGACGGAATGACCAAACCCGCCAAGGCCCGGCTGATCCCGGAACCGCTGGGCCTCTGGGCGCGCACTCCGCCGGTACGCGTCCGCAAAACCGTTCCCGACAGCTGGATCGAACTGGCGATCCGCGAAGGCCGCAACCGCCAGATCCGGCGGATGACAGCAGCCGTTGGCCATCCCACGCTGCGGTTGATCCGATACAGCATCGGCGCTTGGACCCTGGACGGGCTTGCGCAAGGCGCCTGGGAGGATCTGGAACCGCCCCGCGTGCCGGGCCCGCCGAAACCCTCGCAGAAGCCTCCGCGCAGACAAAAGGCCGCATCCCCGCGCCAAGGCAAAGGTGACAGGCCGCGCCGCCGCTGATAGCCTGCTTTCATGCAACCAGAATCCCCTGCCCCCGAAGCGATCCTGGAAGCGTCCCTTTATGTGGACGATTTGGATGCAGCTGAAGCATTCTATGGCGGGCTACTGGGACTGGAGGCCATTCAGCGGGTCGCCAACAGGCATGTTTTTTTCCGCTGCGGCAGTTCAGTTCTGCTGCTGTTCAATGCTGCTGAAACTGTGAAAGCGCCAGGAAACCCGCGCCTGCCGGTTCCGCCGCATGGTGCCAAGGGCCCGGGACATGTTTGTTTTTCTCAATCCCGCGAGCAACTGCTGCAAATGCGCAAGCGGCTGCAGTCTGCAGGTGTTGAGATCGAGGCGGAATTCGACTGGCCCAGCGGTGCCCGGTCTGTTTACTTCCGGGATCCGGCTGGGAATTCGGTAGAAATCGCTGAGCCGCACCTTTGGGCGCCTTGACCCTTCGCTCAGCAAAAACCTATCGGAACCAGACGGTTACAGCCCCAGTTTATCGCGCATGAAGGCAAGCGCCACGCTCAGCCCATCCGGGGCAATGCCATGGGCCGTGCCTTTCTGGATGTGGGCAAACACGTCTTGGAACCCGGCCTCCTGCAGCGCTTCAGCGGCTTCAGGCAGCGACTGCACCGGCACAACGTCATCCTGATCGCCATGCACCAGCAGCACCGGCATCTTGGACACGGCCTCATCCTTCAGCAGTTCCGGTGCCAGCAAGCGTCCGGAGAAGGCTACGATCCCCGCCACCGGATCCTCTCGCCGTGGTGCGACATGCAGGCTCATCATCGTGCCTTGACTGAACCCGAACAGCACCACCTGCTCAGGCAATACGTCCTCGTCCACCATCAGCGCATCCAGGAAGGCGTTCAAATCCTCAACCGCCGCCTGCATTCCGCGCATGCTTTCCTCTTCCGAGGAACCGTCGATCCACGGGATCGGAAACCACTGGAAACCAAATGGAGCGCCGGCACAGGCCTCCGGCGCGTCAGGTGCCACAAACAGGGTATCCGGCAGGTGCTCTCCCAGCGGATCCGCAAGACCCAGAAGGTCTGCGCCGTTGGCTCCGTAGCCATGCAGGAACACCACAACAGAACGGGTTTCGCCGGAGAGCGGCTCCTTGCGGCCAGCATTCAGTACACGAGTCATCGGATTCCTTCCCTGTCCTTCGCCACACGGTAATAGGCCCACAGAATGCGCGCCGCAACCGAGCGCCACGGCGACCAGGCCTCGGCGATTTGCCGCATCTCCCGCTCCTTCGGGCGCGCAGGCAGATCGAACAGCACCCGCGCGGCCTCCTGAAGCGCCAGATCGCCATGCGCAAACACATCCGCGCGGCCCAACGAGAACATCGCGTAGATCTCCGCCGTCCAGACGCCGATCCCCGGCACCTGGACAAGCGTAGCAATCACCTCCGCATCAGGAGTATTCCGCAACGCCTTGAAATCAATTCGTGCTTCCGCCAGCGCCCGGGCATAGCGGATTTTCTGGCGGCTGAGGCCGGCCGCGCGCAGGTCTTCGTCTGTTGCCCACTGAATCTTGCGCGGGCCGGTCAGTTTTGCTTCTTTCATCCGCTTCCAAATCGCATTGGCAGAAGCGACGCTCACCTGCTGGCTGACAATTGCGCTCAGCAGTTCGGCAAAACCTTCCGGCTTGCGCCGCAGCGGAAGCGGCCCGGTCAGCTCGAGCGCGCGGGCAAACCGGCTGTCCAAAGCGGCCAGCCAGTCCGCGCCTTCAGAAACGCAGGCGTCGCACTGGATGATACGGCCTGCGCCGGGCAGAAACTTTGGCTGATCTGACGCCACGTCACCCCCTCCGGCTCCGGCAAAACGGGAGCCTTCCTGTGCAGCAAGCGGCTTGCCCCGCCACATGTTCACCGCTACGCATCCCATATGAGCATGACCATGACCACCCCCAGCGACGCGGTCGCCAAGAAAAACGTTGCCATCCTGGTGCTGGCCCAGGCCATTCTCGGCGCGCAGATGCCGATGATTTTCATCGTTGGCGGCCTGGCCGGCCAGTCGCTTGCATCCAACCCCTGCTTTGCAACGCTGCCGATCTCGCTGATTGTGGGCGGCTCGATGCTGGCGGCCACGCCCATCTCGGCCATAATGCAACGCTGGGGCCGCCGCGCCGGTTTCTTCACCGGCGCAGCCTTTGGCGCCCTTGGCGGGCTCATCGGTGCATACGGGCTGTATCTCGGCTCCTTCCCAATCTTCCTTCTCGGCAGTCTGCTGACCGGCATCTACATGAGCGCGCATGGTTTTTACCGCTTTGCGGCGGCCGATACAGCGTCCGAGGGATTCCGGCCCAAGGCGATTTCCTATGTGATGGCCGGCGGGCTGGCGGCTGCTGTCATTGGCCCGCAGATTGTGAAGGCCACCAGCCAAGCCTTTGTTATTCCATTCCTTGGCACGTATTTGGCGGTGATTGCCGTGAACGTTCTGGGCGCAGCCCTGTTCCTGTTTCTGGACATCCCAAGGCCGCCTGCACCCAGTCAGGACAGCCCCCAGGGCCGCAGCCGCCTTGAGCTTCTGAAAACGCCGGTTATTGCTGTCTCTGTGATCTGCGCCATGGTTTCTTACGCGCTGATGAACCTGGTCATGACTTCGACCCCCCTTGCGGTAATGGGCTGCGGTTTCACTGAGGGCAACGCTGCCGACGTGGTCACTTTCCACGTCCTGGCAATGTATGTGCCATCGTTCTTCACCGGCCATCTGATCGCCCGCTTCGGAGTGGAGAAAATTGTCGCCGCGGGTCTCGTCATCCTCGCAGGCGCCGGCGCAGTAGCGCTCCAGGGCGTGGAACTGGAAAACTTCTTCATTGCCCTAGTTCTGCTCGGCATTGGTTGGAATTTCGGCTTTATCGGCGCTACCACGATGCTGGCGGGTGCCCATGACAGCCATGAGAAAGGCCGCATGCAAGGGCTGAACGATCTTCTGGTATTTGGCGGCGTGACCATGGCCTCTCTGGCCTCCGGCGGTCTAATGAACTGCTCCGGCGGCAATCCGGTTGATGGCTGGAATGCGGTCAACATGGCGATGGCGCCCTTCCTTGTGCTGGCAGGCGGCGCGCTGATGTGGCTGGTGATGCGGCCCAAGGAGGCCTGACAGGTCCAGTCCGGAAACACGGACAAATTCAAAAAAGAGCGCCCAAACGGGCGTCCTTCTTTACGGCGTCTCCTTACCAGCGGCCAGAGACCGCCCGCCGCATCAAACCCGCGCGGCGCCGGAACTCGCTCAATCCTAGGGCCCCCTGCGCAACCCGCTCGGGTTCTCGGATGGCCTGTTTCAAAACCGCTTCCGCCTGCCAGCCTGCGAGCAGCGCTGCCCCGGCTGGCTTCGAAACAGCCGCCCTCGAAAAACGTGCTTCTTTTAGTTTTTTCAACCCCTTTCGCGCCAAAGCTTGCACACCTTCCAAGGTGCCATCCAAAAGCGGAACCCGCTTCTGCGCCTCCAGTTCAGGGATCGCGCGCAGCCAGCTGGCAACACCCGCGCCATAGCCGAAATTCCTGACCACTGCTTCCTCCGCCGGCCCCAAGGAAGCTGCCGCCATCCACATCAGAGAACCGCTGGTGAAGTCGATGTAGCGGTCAAACTCCGTCTCATCTTCAAAAGGGTCGTTGTAAATGTCCCAGCGCCGCGCCTCTGCCATCCCATCGATACAGGCGGCCAATTCGGGCCTCAGAAGCCGGGAAAGCGGCGTCGCAACATAGTGGCGGCGGACCGGCTTCCCCTCGGCGATCTCCGCCCCGACATCGCGCCACCACTGCACCCGCATCTCGGCAATCATGCTCTCCTGGCTGGCCCAGGGCGCCCGCGCCAGTTCTATATTGAAGGCATACAATGCAAACAGCAGCGGCCGCGCCGGAACCGGCGCAGCCATGGTGGCAAGAAACCGGTCCGGATCGCTTTTCTGCACCAGGTCCGCGCAAGCGGTCAGATCGGTGTCAAACAGCATCCGCCTGCCCGGCTCCGCTGTCATGGATCAGCTTCCAGCGGATTGCATCCAGCAGCGCCTCGAAAGAGGCATCTATTATGTTCGGGCTGACGCCGACCGTGGACCAGCGATGGCCTTGGCTGTCCTCACTGTCGATGATGACCCGCGTGACCGCCTCCGTGCCGCCCTGTGTGATACGCACCTTGAAGTCCACCAGCCGCATGTCCTCGAGCTGCGCCGAATAGCGCCCAAGGTCCTTGCTCAGCGCCCGGGCCAGCGCGTTGACCGGACCGCGGTCGCTGCCGGTTTCGTCCAGCGACTCGCTGACGGACAACCGTTTTTCGCCGTCAACCTTCACCACCACAACCGCCTCGGACAGGCTCACCATCCGGTTGTACTTGTTCTTGCGCCGCTCAACGGTGACCTTGTAGCGCTTGACCTCAAAAAAATCCGGCAACTGGCCCAACTCTTTGCGCGCCAGCAGTTCGAACGAGGCCTGCGCGGTGTCGTAGGAATACCCCTCCGCTTCGCGCTCCTTGATCCGCTCTAGGATCCGGGCCAGCGCCGGGTTGCCTTTGTCGACGGTCAGCCCTGCATCGGTCAAACGCTTGCGCAGGTTCGACTGCCCGGCCTGGTTCGACATCGGGATCACCCGCGCATTGCCGACCTTGCCAGGCTCGATGTGCTCATAAGTGGACGGGTCTTTCAGGATCGCACTGGCATGCAGCCCTGCTTTATGGGCAAAAGCCGAGGCCCCCACATAGGCTGCCTGCCGCACTGGAACCCGGTTCAGGATATCATCCAGCATCCGGCTGGTCCGGGTCAGACCGGCCAAGGCTTTTTGGCTTACGCAGGTTTCGTACTTGCTGGCATAGGGCTCTTTCAAAAGCAGCGTCGGGATCAGAGCGGTCAGGTTTGCATTGCCGCAGCGTTCACCCAGACCGTTCAGAGTACCCTGGATCTGCCGCGCCCCGGCATCCACCGCCGCCAAAGAGCAGGCCACGGCATTTTCTGTGTCGTTATGGGTATGTATGCCCAATTTCTCACCTGAGATACCGGATCCGACCACCTCGCCGACGATCCGATGGACCTCCGCCGGCAGCGCTCCGCCATTGGTGTCGCACAGCACCACCCAGCGCGCCCCCGCCTCCAGCGCCGCTCGGCAGGCCGCAAGGGCGTATTCCGGGTTGTCCTTATATCCGTCAAAGAAATGCTCGGCATCAAACAGCGCCTCGCGACCCTGGGCCACAATATGGGCGACCGAAGCGCGGATGCTCTCTAGGTTCTCTTCCAGCGTGATCCCCAGTGCATGGGTCACGTGGTAATCATGGCTCTTGCCGACCAGGCACACAGCCCGGGTTCCCGCGTTCATCACCGCGGCCAGCACATCGTCGTTTTCCGCCGACCGGCCTGCGCGCTTGGTCATGCCGAAAGCGGTCATGGTGGCACGGGTCCGCGGCGCCTCCTCAAAGAACGCGCTGTCGGTCGGGTTGGCCCCCGGCCAGCCGCCCTCGATATAGTCGATGCCCAGACCGTCCAGCGCCTGCGCGATCTGCTTTTTCTCTTCGGTGGAGAATTGCACGCCCTGAGTTTGCTGCCCGTCACGCAGGGTTGTGTCGTAAAGATAGAGGCGCTCTTTGGCCATCAAAGCGCCTCCAGCCTGTCGGGGTCGAACCCGGCGCCCGGCACCAGTTCCACCCCGGCCTTGCTCATCCGTACTTCCAGTCCCGCTTCGACAAAGGCCGCCTTCAGCTCGTCGACTTCCGAAAAGTTCTTGCTTTCCATAGCCTTCTGACGGGCTTCGAACAGCTTTGCCTCATATGCGGAAAGGTCGATAGAAGGTGCAGACGCCCACGCGCCCATGTCTTCGGTCAGCAGCCCCAGCATTTGTGCCGACGCCAGCAGCCCGGCGGCATCGCCCGCTGCTGCGAGCTTGTGCAGCTCGGCGATTGCACCCGCGGAGTTCAGATCATCGGCCAGTGCATCCAGCACCGCGGCGGCAGCACTGGGCGCGGGTTCGATGCCCGCGGTCAGCGCCCGCCACTTGCGCAGCGTCGCCTCAGCTTCCTTGGCCTTCTTGTCGGTCCAGTCCATCGGCTTGCGGTAGTGAGTTTGCAGGAACACCAGCCGGATCACCTCACCGGGGTAGCCCTGGTCCAGCAGGTCGCGCACGGTGAAGAAGTTGCCCAGTGATTTGGACATCTTTTTGCCTTCCACCTGAAGCATCTCATTATGCAGCCAGAAACGGGCAAACTCTCCTTCCGGGTGTGCGCAGCAGCTTTGCGCGATTTCATTCTCATGGTGCGGGAACATGAGATCGTTCCCGCCGCCGTGAATATCGAAAGTCTCGCCCAGCAGTTCATAAGACATTGCGGAGCATTCGATGTGCCAGCCGGGACGCCCGCGGCCCCAGGGGCTGTCCCAGCCCGGCAGGTCATCGGTGGAAGGTTTCCACAGCACGAAATCCATCGGATTTTTTTTGTAAGGCGCCACCTCGACCCGGGCACCGGCGATCATGTCATCAACGGAACGCCCCGACAGCTTGCCGTAAAGCTCCTTCCAGCTTTCGACGGCAAACAGCACGTGGCCCTCCGCCGCATAGGCATGTCCCCTCGCGATCAGATCCTCGATCATCGCCACCATTTGCGGGATGAATTCGGTTGCCCGCGGCATGTGGTTCGGCTCCAGCGCGCCAAGCTCGCCCATGTCATCCAGAAACCACTGCGTCGTCTCGGCGGTAATGTCGCCGATCGCACGACCGCTCTCGGCTGCGCGGGCGTTGATCTTGTCGTCGACGTCAGTGAAGTTCCGGGCGTAAGTCACTTGTTCAACGCCATAAACCTCGCGCAGCAACCGGTAGAGAACATCGAACACCACCACCGGCCGCGCATTGCCCAGATGCGCCCGGTCATAGACAGTGGGGCCGCAGACATACATCCGCACGTTGCTGGCGTCGACCGGCTCAAAGACCTCTTTCTTGCGGGTCTTCGTGTTCTGCAGCTTGATCACTCTGTCCATGGTTCCCATGCCTGGTTCCTTTCGCATGCCCAGCCGAACACGGCAGGCATCACCCGTTGCGCACTGCGCGGGCTTAGCAACTTGTCAGGGAAATGAAAACGACAGAAACCAGCCCGCTGATATGTCAGCAGGTAATGCAGCAGATAGTGGCGGTGCATTTTTGGCTCATGCAGGCTGCTTAGCACGGGGCAACGGCTCCGCCAAGTCTTTTGGCAGCCTTCAAACAGCAGAGGCCGCCCGGCCTGCCTTGGGTACAGAACGGGCGGCCAGCGGCGCGGCGGAACAGGAGTGCCGCGCCGGTGTCTATGTCCATTTAGAACTTGAAGGACGCACGCAACGACACAGAGGTAGCGTCCGCGCCGACGCCTGAAGAGCCGAACTGGTCAAAGTCGTGCTCCAGCACTTCACCGCCGATCTGCCACTGGTCGGTCACCTGGTAGGCCACACCGACGCCGTAGAAATCGCCGGTTTCGCTGCCCAGCGAGCTGTCAGCTTCAGCCACACCGCCGGTCACATACGCCAGCACCCGGCCGAAATCATAGCCGGCTTTCACCTTGGCGCGGGCCACCGAGTCGACTGTTGCACCGCCGCCCAGATCCAGGTCTGTCGCGTCATAGTCCAGTTCGCCGCCCAAAACAAAACGGCCAAAATCATAATTATACCCGGCATGAACACCATAAGCGGTGTCATCGCCGGAGGCACCGTTGCTGGCATCCGCGTCCAATTGGCCAACCTGACCACCCAGATAGAAACCGGTCCAATCGCCGCCCTCATTGACCACTACCGGAGCGGGTGCCGGCGCAGGTTCGACCACCGGCTCAATCAGATTGCCGGCAAAGGCCGCACTGCCCATTACGGTTGCGATGGCTGTCATAGCTACGAAACGAGTCATTTAGACTTCTCCTTTTGCAGTCCCGGCGCAAGTTGTGCGCCGTTGACGCCTACAAAAGGTTTTAGTCTGGCAGTTTCCAGTACCGCAGAACTCACAGCTTCTGACTTGGCGGTGACTGGCCGAAAACGCGCGTCCGCTTGCGCTTTTCCGCCGGAATGCGCGGGCGGAAATTTGCCAAGCCATTGAAAAAAGGTCCTGCCTTTCCTAGCACCATCCACTCTGCCACGCGGGAGACAGTCAAAAGCGGAACGCAGCACTCACGGCCAGAGTTTGGCCGCGCAGACTGACGCTGCCATCCTTGGCTCCCGCCTCATGATGCAGTATTTCTCCGGTCAATTGCAGTGCGCGGTTCAAAGACACCCGCATCCCGAAACCGAACAGCGACCCGTGACGGCGGCCGCTGGATGCCTCGGCCTGCAGCCCGCCGACAGTTACAAATCCCGTTGCAGGCCCAAAGTCATAACCAGCATGCAGGCGCAACTGATGCGTCTCTTCAGCCAGATCGGCGCGCGTCAGCGGTCCGTTCTGCCCGGTTGCCAGCCTGCCGCCGATAATGACCCCGTCGGAATCAAGGCCATAGCCGAACTCAAAGGCCTGCGCCTCGTTTCCAGAAGCATTTTGTGAAACATGCGACACGGAAGTTATAAAGGGCTGCACAGGATCTTCAGCAACAACGGGTGTTCCGGGGAATGCGGCAAAGGTGAGCGCTGCAGCAACTGCTTGGCAGAGTTTGGTCTTCCTAACCATCGGCATATGGCTGTGCCTTCCTGCAATGCACCATTCAGCGCGCCATCCCCCTACCCCCTAGTATCAGCAACAATGCTTAATATTTCGTTCCCGGGGTCAGACTGCCAACAGGCCTTCAAGGCGTGAACCGTAAATTACAGCGGCAGTTGCGTCAAAATTTCTAAAATTTAACAATCCACTGCACCAAAAACCCTCGCCCTTCAGGCATCGTGAAAAAAATGTCGCATTTTTCACCCAGGTCGTTATCGTGCTAGAAACATCGCAAACGCATGCCACACTGCCGGGAAAGTCACAGGAGTCCGCATGCAGGAAGAACGAAGCCTAGTCAGCCTCATCTGCCGCACCATTGGCGCGGCGCGGGGCCGTGCAGCCAGGGGCCGGCCGCACTGAGTTGAAATTACCAGATTTCCACTCACAACCTCCTGAAAGGCTCCTTGAATGAACGATCAAGCCTCCTCCACCCGCGCAGCCCGCAGCGGCGGGCGCAACGCGCGCCGTGCCGCCCGTGCCGCAGCCCTGCCGGAGCACCTGCGCCCGGTCCGCCCCGGCATGGAATCCACCGCGCTGAAACTTCTCAGCCAGGCAGATATGGAAAAGATCCACGAGGCCGCACTCACGGCACTGGAAGAGATCGGCCTGGCCGACGCCCCGCAAAGCGGCATCGATTACCTGACCGCCGCCGGCTGTATCCTGGGCGATGACGGCCGCATCAGGTTTCCCCGCGCGCTGGTCGAGGACACCATTGCCAAGGCAAACCGCTCCGTGACGCTGTACAGCCGCGACGGAAAGAACGACCTGCAGCTCTCCGGCGGCCGAGTGCACTATGGCACCGCCGGCGCCGCAGTCAGCATGGTGGACGTGCATGGCCGCGTGTACCGCGACTCCACCGTTCAGGATCTGCATGACGCCGCCCGCATCTGCGACCAGCTGGACAATATCCATTTTGTCCAGCGCCCGATGGTCTGCCGCGATATTCCCGATAATAGGGAAATGGACCTGAACTCCATCTACGCGACCACCGCCGGCACCACCAAGCATGTTGGCGTGTCCTTTACCGAGCCTGCCTTTGTGAAGCCCGGCCTGGAGCTTCTGCACATGATTGCCGGCGGCGAGGACAAGTGGCGCGAGCGGCCGTTCGTTTCGAACTCCAACTGCTTTGTTGTACCGCCAATGAAATTCGCCACCGAGTCCTGCGAGGTGATGGAGGAGTGCATCAAAGGCGGCATGCCGGTCTTGTTGCTGTCTGCAGGTATGGCGGGTGCCACTGCACCATCAACCATCGCCGGCGCAATCACCCAGGCGGTTGCCGAATGTCTCGCCGGATTGGTTTACGTAAACGCCGTAAAGCCCGGTGCACCGGCGATTTTCGGAACCTGGCCTTTCGGGTTGGACCTGCGCACAGGAGCGATGACAGTCGGCTCCGGCGAACAAGCGCTGCTGTCCGCGGGCTGCGCGCAGATGCACAAATTCTACGATCTGCCGGGCGGCGCGGCGGCTGGCGCCTCGGATTCTAAATTGCCGGACATGCAGGCCGGCTGGGAACAGATGTGCTCTGCGGTTATGGCCGGCCTCTCAGGGCTGAACATGGTTTATGAGGCCGCGGGGATGCATGCCTCGCTGCTGGGCTTCTGCCTGGAATCGCTGATCCTGGACAACGACCTTCTGGGCCAGGCGCAGCGCTGTGTCCGCGGCATCGAAGTGAATGACGAGACCCTGGCCCTGGACCAGATGCGCGCCACTTGCCTGGGCGGACCGGGCCACTACCTGGGCACCGATCAGACCCTCAGCCGGATGCAGGTGGACTATGTCTACCCGGCTCTCGGCGACCGTACTTCCCCCAAGGAATGGGCGGAGCGTGACAAGCCTGATCTGATTGCCAAGGCCACCGCGAAGAAGGAGGAAATCCTGTCACAGCGGGCTGCTGCACGGTTTGATGCCGCGACCGACATGGCCATCCGTGAAAAGTTCAACATCCACCTTCCGGCCTGACACCAGCAGAAGCACAACTGAATCGGGCCGGAATTTCCGGCCCGATTTCGTTTTTTGTTGTGACCGCCACTTCCCTGCCGAGACATCTGCGGTCGCTGGACGCAGATCCTGAAAATTTTCTTAACCTGCACCTTGCGCCCGCCGAACCAAAAAGTTAACATATTGTAAAACATCAACAATTGCAAGATTATCTGACCAAACCAACCGGCCACCTTGCGTTTATGCGTACGCATTTTTGCCAAGCGCATTTTGCGTTTTCGCAAATTACTGCAGGTCAGAACTTCGTGCGGCAGTTCAGCTTTGCAGGAATGCTGAGCTCCGCCCCAACCAACGGCCGATTTTGAAGCTTTGCGATTTCGCAAGATGATCGTCAAAAAATCATCCGCGGCGCAAGAAAATCAGCAAAATTAACTGAAACCGTTAACCAATCCCAGGAGGGCGGGGGCAAGCAGGGCTGAGGCAACAAGACCTCCAGCCGAAACCGTGTTAACGAAACGCCCGGGCTCCGGCGGTGAGTTCAGAAGCGGGCGCAGGCTCCAATCCTTTGCGGAATTAACTCTCTGCCCCACTGCTGCAGCTTTGCAAAGCGATATTGCAAAACTGCAGCGCGGTACATTCTTCCCGCGCTGCAGTTTCAAATCAGAAAAACGCCTGCAACCCAGTTTGAGCGCGGCCCAGGATCAGCGCATGGACGTCGTGGGTGCCCTCATAGGTGTTCACGGTCTCCAAGTTCACCATGTGGCGGATCACGTTGAACTCCAGGCTGATACCGTTGCCGCCGTGCATGTCGCGGGCCATCCGGGCAATCTCCAGCGCTTTGCCGCAGTTGTTGCGCTTGATGATCGAGACCATCTCAGGTGCCGCATTGGCCTCATCCATCAGGCGGCCGACGCGCAGCGAGGCCTGCAAGCCCAGAGTGATCTCGGTTTGCATGTTGGCTAGCTTCAGCTGGAACAATTGGGTGTTTGCCAGCGGCCGGCCGAATTGGGTGCGGTCCAGCCCGTACTGCCGCGCGGCGTGCCAGCAGGCCTCAGCCGCGCCCATGGCGCCCCAGCTGATGCCGTAGCGGGCGCGGTTTAAGCAGCCGAACGGACCTTTCAGCCCTTGCACGTGCGGCAGCAGCGCATCTTCGCCAACCTCGACGCCATCCATCACGATCTCCCCCGTGATCGACGCGCGCAGGGAGGCCTTGTTCTCGATCTTCGGCGCGCTCAGGCCCTTCAGCCCCTTGTCCAGCACGAAGCCGCGGATCTTGCCGCCATGCGCTTCTGACTTGGCCCAGACCACAAATACGTCAGCGATCGGCGCATTGGAAATCCACATCTTGGATCCCGTAAGCCGATAGCCGCCTTCAGTTTTTTCCGCCCGGGTCTTCATGCTGGCAGGATCGGAACCGGCATCCGGCTCGGTCAGGCCAAAGCAGCCGATCCATTCGCCGGTGGCCAGTTTCGGCAGGTATTTCTGGCGCTGCTCCTCGCTTCCGTATGCGTAAATGGGATACATCACCAGTGAACTTTGCACCGACATCATCGAACGGTAGCCACTGTCGACGCGCTCCACTTCGCGCGCCACCAGCCCATAGGAAACATAGCCGCCGCCGAGGCCGCCGTACTGCTCCGGAATAGTGGTACCCAGCAGACCCATTTCGCCCATTTCACGGAAGATTTCCGGATCGGTTTCCTCGTTTTCATAAGCGCTTAGCACACGCGGCTGAAGTTTTTCCTGGGCATAGGCGCGGGCGGAGGCAGAGATCATCCGTTCGTCTTCGGTCAACTGGTCCTCGAGCCGCAACGGATCCTCCCAGTTAAAACGGCCCAGGTCAGGAGCATCTTTGGCGCGCAGTGCGGGTTTGTCGGTCATCATGTCACCTCAATGGTTCTCGATTTCGCCAAACCCTAACGGCAGGTGAACGGAAAAAACAGCGAGACTTTCGCAAGAATACATGACAAACACTCATACATGTCCGTGCCTCGCAAATTCCTCCCGTCCATCTCCTCCCTGCGCGCGCTGGAAGCGCTCGACCGTTTGGGCAGCGCTTCCGCCGCGGCCGAGGAACTTGCACTCACGCAAGGTGCCGTCAGCCGTCAACTCCAAACGCTGGAACGGCAATTGGGGATGGAACTTGTGCAGCGGGACCAGAAGCGGCTGCTGCTGACCGCCGAGGCGCAGGATTACGCGACGGAGATCCGGCAGGCGCTGAACCAGATCGTGCAATCCACCCTGCGCCTGCAGGCCGCACCGCTGGCCGGCACGCTGAACCTGGCCATTCTTCCTGCCTTCGGAATGCGCTGGCTGATGCCTAGGCTGCCGGAATTCTCCCGGCTGCACCCCGACGTGACGATCAACATGGCAACCCGGCTGGAGCCATTCAATTTCTCCACGGAACCCTTTGATGCTGCGCTTCATTTTGGGAACGCTCAATGGCCCGGCACACAATCCCTTCTGCTCAAGCATGAGCAACTGTTGCCGGTCTGCGCCCCGCAGATGCTAGAGGGCCGTGCCGTTTCAGGCCCTGAAGACATAATGAAATTTCCGCTGCTGCACATTCAAACCCGGACCTCCGCCTGGCGGGACTGGTTCAACCGGAATGGGATCGTTGAAGGCGACGGAATGAGCGGTACGATCTATGATCAATTTGCAACCATCACACAAGCCGCTCTGCACGGCCTTGGGGTGGCGCTGATGCCGGATTATCTGGTGGAACAGGATATGGCGACGGGCCGCTTGGTGGCGCTGCACCCGGAGCCGCTGGAGTCCGCCGGGGCCTATTACCTGGTCTGGCCGGAGCGGAAATCAGACGCACCGGGTTTGTTGAAGTTCCGGGAGTGGCTGGCGGGTCAAGCTCAGCCGGAAGATCCGCTGCCGCGCTGACCGGCGGCAGCGAAACAAGGGGACACGCGCGCACTGCCTGTCCCCCGTGTTGCTTGGTCAGCCGAGCGCGTAGCCGGCCCCGCGCACGGTGCGCACCGGATCGCTGCCGCCATGCTGGGTCAGCGCCTTGCGCAAGCGGCCGATGTGGACATCCACGGTTCGGGTATCGACATAGATATCGCGGCCCCAGACCCGGTCCAGCAGCTGCTCGCGGCTCCAGACCCGGCCCGGTTTTTCCATGAAGGTGGAGAGCAGACGGAATTCCGTCGGCCCCAGCTTCAGCGGATTTTCGGCGCGGCTCACCTTGTGGGTTTCCGCATCCAGAACGATGTCGTCATACTCCAGCCGCATGCCGACGGTGGACGGCCTCACCCGGCGCAGCTGGGTTCGAACCCGGGCCATCAGCTCAACCACCGAATACGGTTTCACCACATAGTCGTCGGCGCCGGTCTCCAGGCCGCGAACCTTGTCCACTTCCTCTGACCGGGCCGACAGCATGATCACAGGAATGTTGCGGGTCTCAGGACGCGTCTTGAGCCGGCGGCAGACTTCGATGCCGCTGAGGTTGGGCATCATCCAATCGAGGATGATGATATCAAGCATGTCTTCTTCGACGAGCAGCAGGGCTTCCTCGCCATCCTTGGCTTTGAGCACGCGGAAGCCGTCGGCTTCGAGATTGTAGGCCAGCACTTCCCGCTGCGCCATTTCGTCTTCGACAACAAGAACGGTGGGCTGATCGGCAGCCATCGGTCAGATCTCCTGCGGTGTGGTCGAGGTGGTGTCGGCTTTCTTGCGGTCTTCCTCCGGCTTCTCGCCGGTCACCAGATAAATCACCTGCTCGGCGATCGATGTGACGTGATCGCCCATGCGCTCAGTGTTTTTTGCGATGAAATGCAAATGCATACAGGCCGAAATGTTGCGGGGATCCTCCATCATATGGGTCAGGAATTCGCGGAACAGGGCATTGTACATCTGGTCCACGTCGCGGTCGCGGGCAATCACGTCGGCAGCCAGCTCAGCATCACGCTGGATGTAGGAATCCAAGGCGTCCTTCAGCATCAGCTCCACTTCGCGCGCCATCCGGCGCAGAGCGGCGGCGCCTTCGCTGATGTTCGGGCCCTGGGCCAGGACGCCGGTGCGCTTCGCCATGTTTTTCGCATAGTCGCCAATGCGTTCCAGATTTCCGGCGATCTTCATCACCGACAGCACCAGCCGCAGGTCCGAGGCGGTCGGCGACCGCAGGGCGATCAGCCGCGCAGTTTCCTCGTTGATCAGTTCCTCCAGCCCGTCGATGGCCTTATCGCCCTGGCGCACGGTCAGCGCCAGTTCCTCATCTCGGGTTTCCAGCGCACGGGCGGCTTCGCGGATGGCGTCCTCGACCATGCCGCCCATTTTCATGATCCGTGCCTGAATTGCCTCCAGGTCGCGGTCGAATGCGGATGCAATATGCTGCTCTACCATGTTGATATTCCTATAGATCAGCCGATCCGGCCGGTGATGTAGCTTTCGGTGCGCGAATCTTCAGGGTTGGTGAAGATCTGGCCTGTGGGACCGAATTCCACCAAGTTGCCCAAGTGGAAAAAGGCTGTTTTCTGGCTGACCCGCGCGGCTTGCTGCATCGAGTGCGTGACGATCACAACCGAATAGGACGCGCGCAGCTCGTCGATCAATTCTTCCACCTGCGCGGTGGCGATCGGATCCAGCGCCGAACAGGGTTCGTCCATCAGCAACACCTCGGGCTCAGTCGCGACGGCGCGAGCAATGCAAAGACGCTGCTGCTGGCCACCGGACAGGCCGGTGCCGGGTGCATCCAGACGGTCCTTCACCTCATTCCAGATCGCACCGCGGCGCAGGGATTTTTCAACGATTTCATCCAGTTCCGCCTTGTTCTTCGCCAAACCATGGATGCGCGGCCCGTAGGCCACATTGTCATAGATCGACTTGGGGAACGGGTTTGGCTTCTGGAACACCATGCCGACCTTTGCGCGCAGCTGCACCGGGTCGACGCGCTTGTCGTAGATGTCCTCGCCGTCCAGCAGGATGTCGCCCTTCACGCGGCAGATGTCGATGGTGTCGTTCATCCGGTTCAGGCAGCGCAGGAAGGTCGACTTGCCGCAGCCCGACGGGCCGATAAAGGCAGTGACGGTCTTGTCCTCGATCTCGACGTTCACGTCTTTGATCGCGTGGCTGTCGCCGTAGTAGACGTTCACGTCCTTGGCAGCGATTTTGATTTTCTGAGTGTCCACGGTCTTATCCATCAAGGTCATGTCGTTCATGAGTATGCCCCCTTACCAGCGGCGTTCAAAGCGGCGGCGCAGGATCACGGCAAGCGTGTTCATGGTCACCAGGAAGATGAGAAGGATGATGATGCCGCCCCAGGCGCGTTCATAGAACGCCGGATCGGCACGTTTTGCCCACTCGTAGATTTGGGCGGGCATGGCTGAATTCGGCGCCAGCAGGCCGTCAGCGAGGGTTTCCGGCGCATTGGAGGCGATGAAGCCGACCATACCGATCAGGAGCAGCGGCGCAGTTTCCCCCAGCGCCTGCGCCAGGCCGATGATGGTGCCGGTCAGGATTCCAGGTGCGGCCAGCGGCAGCACGTGGTGGAACACCGCCTGCATCTTGGAGGCGCCGACACCGAGGGCGGCGTCGCGGATCGAAGGCGGCACCGATTTCAGCGAGGCGCGGGTGGAGATGATGATGGTTGGCAGGGTCATCAGCGTCAGCACCAGTCCGCCCACCAGCGGTGCCGAGGTCGGCAGGTGCATGTAGTTGATGAACACCGCCAGGCCCAGGATACCGAACACGATTGACGGCACCGCTGCGAGGTTGGAGATGTTCACCTCGATCAGGTCGGTGAGCCAGTTCTGCGGCGCGAATTCCTCAAGATAGATCGAGGCCGCGACGCCGATCGGCAAGGCCAGCGCCAGAACCACCAGCATCATGAACAGCGAGCCCAGCATGGAAACGCCGATGCCGGCGGCCTCGGGGCGGGCGTCGGAGGCGTCAGCGCCGGTGATGAAGTCAAGGTTGAAAGTCTTCTCCAGCACACCAGCCGCTGCCAGCGCATCAACCAGGTCGAGCTGCGCGGGCGAGATATTCTTGTCGTTCTCGATGCTGTCGCGGCTGACACGGCCTTTCATGTAGCCATCCACACGGCCTGAGGCGAGGAAGCGGAACTCCACCGTCTGGCCAATCTGGTCCGGGTTGGCGATCACGTAGTCGCGCAACTGGGCGGCGACGTCTTTTGACAGGATGCCCGCCAGCTCCTTGGGCTTAAGGCTCGTTTCAATGCCGTACTCCGCAACTGCGGCCTCCATCGCGGCCTTGATGATCGGGGCATAGCCGAAGGTGGTGACCTTCTTGATGTCCTCGATGTCGCGGTTGCCTTTCTTGTCAAGCTTTTCCTCCAGCAGCTCGACCTTCAGGGTCACGAAGGTCTGCTGGAAGGCACCGGTGCCCTTGCCAACAATCGTGGTCACCAGGATCAGCAGCATGATCAGGCCCGCGGTAATGGCTGCGATGCCATAGGCCTTGAACCGGGCCTCAGACGCGTTGCGTTTCTTGGTGCGCGGCGTCTTCTCCAGCAGCGAACCGCCGTGTTTGCGGGGCTGCGGGGCTGCGCCTGCGGGGGATTGGCTCAGGTCAGTCATTATTCATACTGCTCCCGGTATTTGCGCACGATGTAGAGCGCCAGGACATTCAGGCCGAGGGTCAGGACAAACAGAGTCAGGCCCAGGGCAAAGGCAACTAGGGTTTCGGGGCTGGCAAAATCAGTGTCCCCGGTCAGCTGGCTGACGATGCGGGTGGTGATTGTGGTCATCGAATCCAGCGGGTTGATCGAGAACTTGGCGATCGCCCCTGCCCCCATCACCACGATCATGGTCTCACCGATGGCGCGCGAGGCGGCCAGCAGCACCGCGCCAACGATGCCCGGCAGGGCTGCCGGCATCACGACCTGCCGCACGGTTTCGGATTTTGTGGCGCCAAGGCCCAGAGAGCCGTCGCGCATCGCCTGCGGCACTGCGTTGATAATGTCATCTGACAGCGAGGACACAAAGGGGATCAGCATGATTCCCATCACCAGCCCTGCGGTCAGAACCGAAGTGGCGCCTGCCATCCATTCAACGCCCAGCAGCCCGCCCTTGGCGAACAGATTGGCCAGCGCCGGCCCCACGGTCAGCAGCGCAAACAGGCCGTAAACGATAGTCGGAATGCCCGCGAGGATTTCCAGCAGTGGCTTGGCAAAAGAACGCACCGCGCCGCTGGCGTATTCAGAGAGATAAATTGCGGCAAACAGGCCCACCGGCACCGCCACTAGAAGCGCGATGAAGGAGATGTAGAGCGTTCCCCACAGCAGCGGCAGGATAGACAGTTCACTGTCACCGCGGAAGTTGGGCGCCCAGGTGGAGCCGAAGAAGAAATCGGTCCAGGAATGCAGGCCGAAGAAATTCCTGGTTTCGAAAAGCATCGACAGCACGATGCCGACGGTGGTGAGGATCGCCAGCGAAGCTGCCAGGATCAGCAGCGCCAAAACCGCGCGCTCAACCACGTTGCGGGCGCGGAAGTCCTTGTGAGTGCGGGCGTAAGCCCAGAAAAAACCGCCAAATGCCAGCAGCGCCACAACCGCAGTCATGATGGTGCGGCTGGTGTTCGACAGGTTGCGGTAGGCCTGAGCGGCGCTCAGCACCTCGGGGCGCACGCTATCGCCCAGTGCCACGCCGACCTCGCCCATCAGCCCGCGCAGATCCTGTTCGCCAGCGATGGCATTCCGGGCCTCCTTGGGTGTCAGCAGCCCCTGCTCCACCGCCAGGTCCAGCCCTTCGGCGACGCGGCGCACATCGCTCATCACCAGGCCAAGCGTGGAGGTTTCCGGAACCGCCTCAGCCGGAATCATGCCGGAGACGCGGGTTTCTATGAACATCGGCTGCGCCAGCAGCCAGATCGCCAGCGCCCCGACAGCCGGAACAAAGGCTGCAAGCGAAACATGATAGCCGTAGTATGCAGGCAGCGAATGCAGTTTTTTGACGTCACCCCCGGCGGAGACGACCGCGCGGCGGCGGCCGCCGTAGAAGCCGACAGCAGCGAGCGCAAGCAGGAGGGCGACAAGCCAGAAAGTGGGCATGAAAAGCTCCGGTTTAGGCGGTGGCGTAGGTTTTGCGGCAGCCCTGCCGCAGAAAGAAAGCGCCGGGGCGGATCTCTCCGCCCCGGCATTGTTCAAGTCACGCGCGGGGCGATTAGGAGTTGCCGCCCATCACAGCTTCGCTGGAAACGGCTTCCTGAGTGTCGGCCAGTTCCGGATCCGCCACCAGGCCGTACTCGGCCAGCGGGCCATCGGGGCCTGCAACCTCGTCAGCGACGAAGAATTCCGCGTATTCCTTCAGGCCCGGGATCACGCCGATGTGGGCTTTCTTGACGTAGAAGAACAGCGGGCGGGAGACCGGGTATTCGCCGGTCGCGATGCTCTCGGTCGAGGGCACAACGCCGGACATGGTTGCGACCTGCAGCTTGTCGGTGTTGTTCTCGTAGAACGCCAGGCCAAAGACGCCGATGCCGTCCTTGTTGGATTCGATCCGGGCGAGGGTTTCGGTGTAATCGCCGTCGATGTCGACCGACTTGCCGTCGGTGCGCAGGGCGATGCAGGCTTTCTCGGCAGCTTTCTTGTCACCGCCGCTGGCTTCTTTGAAGGCTTCAAAGGCGCCGGTTTCCTCGCAGCCGGCCAGGATGACCTTGTCTTCGAACACTTCGCGGGTACCGTGCTTGGTGCCCGGAACGAAGGCCTGGATGTCGACGGCCGGGAAGTCGGCGTTCACGTCAGCCCAGGTGGTGTTCGGGTTGTCGACCAGCTCACCGTCGACCAGCACTTTGTCGGACAAGGCCAGGAACCAGTCGGCCGGGGTGAATTCGAAGGAATTTGCACCGCTGTCGGACGCGAACACGATGCCATCATAGCCGATGCGGACTTCGATGATGTCGGTTACGCCGTTTTCGGCGCAGGCGGCGATTTCCTTGTCCTTGATTTTGCGCGACGCGTTGGCGACGTCGATGGTGTTTTCGCCGACACCTTCACAGAAGCGCTTGAGGCCAGCGGAGGAGCCGCCGGATTCCACAACCGGGGTCGGGAAGTCAAAGTTCTCGCCAAAGGCTTCTGCCACGATGGAGGCGTAGGGCAGAACGGTGGACGAACCGGCTACCTGAACCTGGTCACGCGCGGCGGCTGCGGTGGCGGAAACGGCGGCGATTGCCAGGGTGGAAGCGGTCAGTTTCACAAAGGACATTTGTGTCTCCATGAGTTTCATAGTTCGATCACCCCCTCGATGATCATGCTGCCTCTCCTAGGGGCCGCTGATGTGGCTTTTGTGACACCTATGTAACAGCTTCATGACAAATCCGGAAATCGCCGAAAAAAATCTGAAACAATCGGCCTGGCTGCCTCCGGTTTACCGGCCCCGGCTGTTCCGGGTACTGCAAGGAAGGGAAATCTGTAATCCGGAACAAGCTCATTCTGGCAGAATAACTGTGAATACCGCCCCTTGCCCCAATTCGCTTTCGACCCGAAGCCGGCCACGGTGCCGGTTGACAATGTGCTTGACAATAGCCAGCCCCAGACCGGTGCCGCCCATTTCGCGGGAGCGGTGACTGTCTGCACGGTAGAACCGTTCTGTCAGACGCGGCAGGTGAATGGCGTCGATACCGGGACCATTATCGATCACCTGAACGCGGGCAGCGGGTGCGCGAACCGCCGGATCGCGCTCGGTATAGGTCAGCACCACACGAACCTGGTCGCCGCCGTATTTCACAGCATTCTCCACCAAGTTGGTGAACACCTGCTGCAACTGGTCGGGATCACCGGTGACAAATACGGGCTCATCCGGCGCTTCCAGCACCATCGTGGTACCGCGGGCCTCTGCCACCGGTGTCAGCGTCTTGAGGGTGGAGGCCAGATGGCCGGTCAAATCCACCTTTTCCCTGGGGCGCACACGTTCTTCGCTTTCCACCCGGTTCAGCGACAAGAGATCGCCGACCAGGCGGTTCATCCGGCTGGCCTCTCCCTCCATGATTGTCAGGAACCGGTCGCGGGCGGCGGCGTCTTCCTTGGCCGGGCCGCGCAGAGTTTCGATGAAACCGATGAGCGCGGTAAGCGGAGTGCGCAGTTCGTGGCTGACGTTGCCAACGAAATCGCGGCGCATCTGTCCGGCCTGCTCGCGTTCCGTGATATCTTCGAAACAAGCCAGAACCGCACCGCCCGCCACCGCGCCGATGCCGGGAACGTAGCGCAGGGTAACAGAAAAGGTCGTGTCCTGGGCGCCGTCGTTGGACAGGTGCCGCGCAGAACGGGATTCCCTGTCATGAAGGCACGCTTCAATGGCCGCGGCAACACTTGGCTGGCGCAGGATAGTGGCAAAATGGCGCCCCTGGATCCCCTGCCCCAGCAGCGCTTCGGCGGCGTTGTTCACCGCAATAAACCGTTCGGTCTGGTCCACCAGCACAGCCGGCATCGGAAGGGCTGCCAGAAATCCGTCAATCAGTTCGGTTGTCATCTGTTCCCCGCGGTTGAAGGTCCGGCTTGCTTAACTCCGCCGTGTAAACCTGTTGTGGCAGCAACCGTGCAAACAGCGCAAAACCGGCGCCGTACCGGCGGTCAAAGCGGCCTCAGGTCCTTCCGGAACCGGCGCATGTTGTCCTGATAGAGCAGCGCGCTTTGGGTGAGCTTTTCGGCCAGCGCTTCGTCCACCTGGCGCACCACCTTGCCGGGGCTGCCCATCACCAGCGAGTTATCCGGAATTTCCTTGTTCTCGGTAATCAGCGCACCCGCTCCGATCAGGCAGTTCTTGCCGATCTTTGCACCGTTCAGGATGGTTGCGCCCATGCCGACCAGGGTGTTTTCACCGATGGTGCAGCCGTGCAGCATCGCTTTGTGGCCGATGGTGCAGTTCTTTCCGATGGTCAGCGGATAGCCGGCATCGATGTGCATCACTACGTTTTCCTGCACGTTGGTGCCTTCGCAGACGCGGATTTCCTCGTGGTCGGCGCGGATAGTGACGCCGAACCAGACGGAGGAGCCCGCCTCCATCACCACTTTGCCGATCAGGTTGGCATCGGGTGCCACCCAGGTGTCTTCGTGGATTTGCGGCCGGTGCGCGCCAAGAGCGTAAAGAGTCATGACTGTTCCTCGAACTGGGTTTGCAGAGCGCGCACATGCTCCTGCAGCTTGGGCTGCTGGATGCGGCGCATGCGTTCGGCCTCGACGATGGTCTTCAGCTTGGCCTCGGTCTCGTCCAGATCATCATTCACCAGAACATAGTCATAATAGCCCCAGTGGCTGATTTCGTCCCAGCTTTTCATCATCCGTTTGGCAATCACCTCGTCGCTGTCCTGGGCGCGGGTTTCAAGGCGGCGGCGCAATTCGGCGATAGACGGTGGCAGAATGAAGATCGACAACGCATGCTTGCCGAGGTCGGAATTGCGGATCTGGATCTCGCCCTGCCAGTCGACGTCGAACAGAACGTCCTCGCCTGCCTCGATTGTGTCTTTCACCGGTCCTGCGGGCGAGCCGTAGAAGTTGCCGAAGACGTGGGCGTGCTCCAGCATGCCGCCTTCCGCAACCTTCTGCTTAAACTCCTCTTCGGACATGAAATAATACTCGCGTCCGTGCTTCTCCCCCGGGCGCGGGGCGCGGGTGGTCGCAGAAACCGAGAATTTCAGGCCCGGATCCCAAGCCATCAAACGCCGGGCCAGCGTGGATTTGCCTGCCCCCGAAGGCGAAGAGAGGATGATCAATAGGCCGCGGCGGTCCGCCATATGGGCACTCCTTTTCTTATTCTATGTTCTGCACCTGCTCGCGCATCTGGTCGATCACGGTTTTCAGCTCTAGCCCCACCGCAGTCAAGCCAGCATGCTGAGCCTTGGAACACAGCGTATTGGCTTCGCGGTTGAATTCCTGCATCAGAAAATCAAGCTTTCGCCCCACCGCGCCGCCCTTGACCAACAGACCGCGCGCCGCGGCGATGTGGGCTCCCAGGCGGTCAAGCTCCTCGGTCACATCGGCCTTTACGGCGATCAGCGCCAGTTCCTGGGCCACCCGGTCCGGATCGGCGCCGTCTGCGTTGTCCAGCACCCGCGCCAGATTGGCCTTGAACGTCTCTGCCATTTTTTCCTTGCGCTCCCCGGCGCGCTCGCCGGCCCGGACCGTCAGCGCAGCAACCTGCTCAAGCTGGGCGTTAAGGATTTGGGCAAGCGCGGCACCCTCCGCCTCGCGCATCTGAACGAATTCGGCCACAAGGCTTTCCAGTTCCTTGCTGAGCGTCGCGACCAGCGGCGCCGGATCATCGTCGCCTGCAGATTGCTCCAGCACGCCCTTGAAGGACAAAAGTTCCGCTGCGGATGCGGGATTAACCTCTACCCTGTTCTGCCTGGCTATGGACTGCGCCTCTGCCAGCGCTTTCACCACCGAATGCAGCACGGCGGTGTTCACCTGCACCTGCCCGGCGCTGTCTTCGGAACGGGTGATGCGCAGGGTAAGCGAGACATTGCCACGCGCGAGTGATTTTGACAGCACCGATCGGGTCAGGGTTTCAAGGCCCTCTAGCCAGTCCGGCACCCGAAGCCGGATATCCAGCCCCTTGGCATTCACTGACCTCAGCTCCCAGCTCCAGCTGTGCTGTTCGGAGCTGCCCTGTGCCGAGGCAAAGGCGGTCATGCTGCGGATGGTCATTGGGAGCCCCCTGGTCGCTGGTGATTGATCAGCTCTACTGCCTTGAAAGTACAGGGTGCAAGCGCAATTGCAAAAACGGGCGCGGCCAGAGGCGTTAACCATTGCTTTAAGAATTAGTCCAAATTTGAATTAGATTGTGGCATCTTAACTTCAGGGTAACCATGCCGGCCCTAAGTCTTAAGGCAGCAAGGAGCTGCTCAGGACCGAGGGATGTCCGGTGTTGCAGGGGAAAACGAGATGATTTTTGGCAGCCGCAGTGGAGATGGCCTGTCTGGCGGACAGGAGAACGTCGTATCAATGGCCCGTTTCCGCAAAGGCGGCGCTCTGTCGCCGCTGCGTCAGGCCGAGGCCTACTGGACCGGGCTGCGCCGCGGTGATGATGTCCCCAGCCGCTCGCAAATCGACCCGCGCGGTCTGGAAAACATCCTGAGCAACACTTTCATTCTGGAGCGGATCGCTCCTGGCATCGCCCGCTTCCGGCTGGCCGGGTCCCTGGTCAACGAGATGGCCGGCATGGAGGTGCGCGGCATGCCCGTGACGGCGTTCTTTACAGCCGATGCCCGCAAGCAGCTGAGCAGTGCCATGGAGCATATGTTCGACACACCTGCGGTTGTTGAACTGGAGCTGCAGATCGAAGCGCCGCGCCAGAGCTCGCCGCGCGAAGCCCGCATGCTGCTGCTGCCGCTGCGCAGCGATCTGGGTGACATCAGCCGGGTGCTCGGGGTTCTGGTTGCCGATGAAGGCAAGACCGCCACCTCGCAACGGTTCTCGATCACCTCGATTGCAATGCGCTCCATCGGAAAGCCTTCCGGAGCCGCTGAATTCAAGGCCAAGCCGCGGGCGGAGGCCACGGACGAGCGCAAGGACGTGAACCAGCCCAATCCGGGATTCGCAGAGACCCAGGCCCGCTTTAAGCCGGAGCGGTCCCTGCTGGAGGAAGCCAGAGCCTTGCTGGACCGCAGCCGGGCAGGCAAAGCGGGGACCCCGGCAGACCCAGCGCCTGCCAAGCACAAAGGCGCGCCGCATCTGCGGCTGGTGGTCAGCCGCGACTGATCCAGCGCCGCCGCAAGCAGAATTCGAGATTCAAGTACAAGGTCATAGCTGCTTGAATTGACTGCGCCCCGGAGGAGAACCCCGGGGCGCTTTTTTTTCTGTCAAGATCCGGTTCCAGGCTACGGCTGCGCAATCCGGTCAGTTTCAGCCTGCCTGACGGGCCGATTGGCTTGCCCGCAGGGCTGACAGCTCTTCTGCCACCAGGAAGGCCAGTTCCAGCGACTGGCTGGCATTCAGGCGCGGATCGCAGGCGGTGTGGTAGCGGTCGCTCAGGTCTTCTTCGGTCACCGCCCGCACGCCGCCGGTGCATTCAGTCACATCCTGGCCAGTCATCTCGAAATGCACGCCGCCGGGGATGGTGCCCTCGGCCTTGTGCACGCCGAAGAAGTCGCGAACTTCGCGCAGGACGCTTTCAAAGGGACGGGTTTTGTAGCCGGTGGACGACTTGATGGTGTTGCCGTGCATCGGGTCACAAACCCAAGTCACATTGGCGCCCTCCTCCTTCACGGCCTTAATCAGCCGCGGCAGGTGTTCGCCCGCCTTGCCGGCGCCGAAACGGGCGATCAGCGTCAGCTTCCCGGCTTCGTTTTCCGGGTTCAGGCGCGACATCAGCACCTTCAGGTCCTCGGCGGTGGTGGTCGGGCCGCATTTCAGGCCGATGGGGTTCAGCACGCCGCGGCAGAATTCAACATGTGCACCGTCCGGCTGACGGGTGCGGTCGCCGATCCAGATCATGTGGCCCGAGCCCGCCAGCCATTTTCCGGACGTGGAATCAAGGCGGGTCAGTGCCTCTTCATATTCCAGCAGCAGCCCTTCGTGGCTGGTGTAGAACTCGACGGTGGAAAACTCATGGGTGGTATCGGCCGTGATGCCCGCCGCGCCCATGAAGTCGATGGTGTCCTGAATGCGGGTCGCGATCTCACTGTATTTCTGCACTTCCTGCTCATCGGTGAAGCCGAGTGTCCAGGAATGCACCCGGCTCATGTCAGCAAAGCCGCCGGTAGAGAAGGCGCGCAGAAGGTTCAAAGTTGCGGCGGCCTGCGTATAAGCCTGCAACATCTTCTGAGGGTTGGGGATGCGGGCGTCGGCGGTGAAATCCAGCTCATTGATGATGTCGCCGCGGTAGCTGGGCAGTTCAACGCCATTGACGGTCTCGGTCGGTGCGCTGCGCGGTTTGGCGAATTGGCCGGCCATGCGGCCCACCTTCACCACCGGCACCTTGGCGCCGTAGGTCAGAACCATCGCCATTTGCAGCATCACCTTGAACGTGTCGCGGATGCCGTCGGCGCTGAACTGGTCAAAGCTCTCGGCGCAGTCGCCGCCCTGCAGCAGGAAGGCCTCGCCGCGCCCGGCAGCGCCCAGATGCTGTTTCAGGCGGCGCGCTTCTCCGGCGAAGACTAGCGGAGGATACTTGGACAGCTGAGCCTCGACAGCGTTCAGCGCTGCGGCATCGGTGTAGTCCGGCATCTGCACCCGCGGCTTGTTGCGCCAGTCCGATTTTTGCCATTCGCTCATGACTTTATCTCCGCATCAGAGGTCTTTAGAATATGTCGTGTGCTCTATACAAAATCCGCTGGAGAGAGGCCAGTTTAGAATTGCGGCCACTTGACCCCGGGTCCAAGCTGTGAGCACGGTTTCCTGACTTGCCGCGGAGCGTGCTCCCGCGGCCCGACTTGTTTCTTGAAGGACGCCCGCCATGCAGACGCCACGCAAGCCTGCTGTTTCTGGAACCGCCGCCGGCCAGCCCAAGAGGTTTGTTTTTGTACTCCTCGACAAATTTACCCTGCTTTGCTTTTCGGCTGCAATGGAATCGCTGCGGATCGCAAACCGCATGGCCGGGCGGGAACTGTACACCTGGACCGTGGTGGGCGAAGGCGGCGACACGATAAGCTGTTCTGCGGGCACCGTTTTTCAGCTCGACTCCGATCTGAGTGAGCTGCAGCGCGACGACACCATCATGGTGTGCGGCGGAATTGACGTGCAGGACGCGTCTACCAAGAAAATGCTGTCCTGGCTGCGCCGCGAGGCCCGCAAAGGGCTGATGGTCGGCGGTTTGTGCACCGCCTCCTACACGCTGGCCAAGGCCGGCCTGCTGGACGGCAAGCGGGCGACCATTCACTGGGAAAATGCCGACAGCTTCGGCGAGGAGTTCGACGAGGTAGAGCTGGCGAAATCAGTGTTCGTCATCGACGGCAACCGGCTCTCCACGGCCGGCGGCACTTCATCTATCGACCTGATGCTTAAGCTGATTGCCAATGATCAGGGCGAGGAGCTCGCCAATGCGGTGGCGGACCAGCTGATCTACTCCTCGATCCGCACCGACCAGGACACCCAGCGGCTGTCGATCCCGACCCGCATCGGCGTGCGCCACCCCAAGCTGTCGATGGTGATCCAGATGATGGAAGCCAATATCGAAGAGCCGATCAGCCCGTCGATCCTTGCCCAGGATGTTGGCATGTCCACCCGCCAGCTGGAGCGGCTGTTCCGCCGTTACCTGAACCGCTCGCCCAAGCGTTATTATATGGAACTGCGGCTTCAGAAAGCGCGCAACCTGCTGATGCAGACCGATATGAGCGTGATCAACGTGGCGCTGGCCTGCGGCTTTGCGTCGCCGTCGCATTTCTCAAAATGCTACCGCGCTCACTACGACACCACCCCCTACCGCGAGCGCGGCAGCAAGGCGGCAGCTTTCAAGGCATGACCTGAGGGGCCCGTGTTTGGCTAGCGCGAAACCCTGAACAGCGCTCCCTCACTCTCTGACGCGAACCAGATACTGCCGTCGGGCGCCTCCTGCACATCGCGGATGCGTCCGGTCCGGCTACTCCGCAACTGCTCCGCCTCTTTCAAGGGAGAACCGGTCAGGCGGGAGATGTAATCGAATTTCAGCGAACCGACAAAGATGTGGCCGCGCCACTGCGGCCACATTCGGCCGGAATAGATCATCATCCCGGAAGGCGCGATCGACGGATCCCAATGCCATTCAGGCTGTTCCATGCCGGGTTTCGCGGTGCCTTCTCCGATCTTCGCACCGGAGTAGTGGCGGCCATAGGAAATCACCGGCCAGCCGTAGTTGGCCCCCTTGCGCACCCTGTTCACCTCATCGCCGCCCTTGGCACCATGTTCTGCCACCCAAAGATTGCCGCGCAAGTCCAGCGCCATACCCTGAGGATTGCGATGGCCGAATGACCAGATTTCCGGCTGGGCGCCATCCTGGCCGGCGAAAGGATTGTCTCCGGGAACAGTGCCGCTGCGGCTTATGCGGACCACAGACCCCTGGTGCCGTGTCAGATCCTGCGCGCTGGGCCGGTCGCCGCGTTCCCCAAGCGAAATGAACAGCGAGCCATCCCGCGCCTCAACCACACGGGAGCCGAAATGCCGCCCCCCGGATGCGCCGGGCGCGGCCTCGAAGAGGATACGCAGATCCGTCAGGCTGGCATTGTCCCGGCTCAGGCGGCCTGACGCCAGTGCCGTGCCGACTCCGCGGCCCTGCCGCTTCGAGAATGTCAGAAAGACTTCGCGGCTGCGCTCGAAATCCCGCGGAATCATTACGTCCAGAAGGCCGCCCTGCCCCGCTGCCTCAACTGCAGGCGTGCCGCTGACGCGATTCTTCCTGCCGTCCTTCACATAGAAAAGCAGGCCGCCCCGCTCCGTCACCAGAAGCCCTCCGTCCGGGAGGAAGTCAAAGCCCCACGGAACTTCAAACCCGCCCGCCATTTCCTCCACCCGGAGCAATCCCTGACTGCTGCTCATAGTCTCCGCCTGAACTGGCGCGGAAAACGGCAGCAGCAAGACCGTGAGCGTCAACACGCATAACCGATGCAACATTTTGCTTCCCCTCAAGTTGCTTTAAGCTTAAATCAAAAAACAGCTCCGCAACGCTTGATCTGATAATAGCGGAGAAAACGGGACGGACTCTTTGCTATCTCACGCCTTAACAGGACTTTTCTTTTCCAAACGGCTTGCCTAGGGTCCGATGTGAACATTTTTTCGTGTTCCAACAATGGGAGTTCTCAAATGAAGAAACTGCTGATGGCCACCGCGGCCGCTGCGCTGACTGCTGGCACCGCATACGCCGACGGTCACGCCAAGGAAGTGAAACTAGGCATTCTGCTCGGCTTTACCGGCCCGATTGAATCACTGACACCGCATATGGCGGCTGGCGCGGAAATGGCTGCCGCCGAAGTTACCGCGTCGGGCAAGCTTCTGGACAGTGCAACCGTGACCACCATGCGCGCAGATTCCGCATGCGTCGACAACGGCATCGCGATCGCCAGCGCCGAAAAGCTGCTGGCGGAAGGCGCCAACGGCATTATGGGATCCGACTGCTCGGGCGTAACCGGTGCGGTGCTGCAGAACGTTGCGGTTCCCAACGGGATGGTGATGATTTCTCCCTCGGCAAGCTCTCCGGGTCTGACCACCATGGAAGACAACGGCCTGTTCTTCCGCACCACCCCGTCGGATGCCCGCCAGGGCGAGGTCATGGCGCAGGTTCTGAAAGACCGGGGCGTGAACTCCATCGCGCTGACTTACACCAACAACGACTACGGCAAGGGCCTGTCCGACTCGATCAAGAGCAACTTTGAAGCCGTCGGCGGCGAAGTGACCATCGTGGCCGCGCATGAAGACGGCAAAGGCGACTACTCCGCAGAAGTCGGCGCCCTGGCGTCCGCAGGCGGTGATGTTCTGGTGGTCGCAGGCTATCTGGACCAAGGCGGCCTTGGCATCATTCAAGGCGCATTGGATTCAGGCGCGTTTGACACCTTCGGCCTGCCCGACGGCATGGTGGGCGACTCGCTGCCGACCAACGTCGGCCCGGACCTGGACGGCTCCTTCGGCCAGATCGCCGGTTCGCAGAGCAAAGGCGCCGAAGTCTTTGCCGAGCTGGCGGCCGGCAAGGACTTCGACCACACCTCGGCCTATGTCGGGGAATCCTATGATGCGGCAGCGCTGATCCTGCTGGCGATGCAGGCGGCAAACTCCACTGCTCCAGCGGACTACGCGGCCAAGGTTCTTGAGGTCGCCAACGCACCGGGCGAGCCGATCAACCCGGGTGAACTGGGCAAGGCGCTGGAGATTCTGGCTGCTGGCGGCGACATCGACTATCAGGGCGCAACCGGCGTGGAACTGATCGGTCCGGGTGAGAGCGCAGGCTCTTACCGCGAGATCGAAATCAAAGACGGCAAAGTCACCACTGTTCAGTACCGCTGATAACCAGGTGTAAATAAACAGAAAACGAACAGCCCGGGTTCCGCCCGGGCTGTTCTGAATTAAAAATGCCGCGAAAACGCGGCAGGGGATGAAATGACATGATCGTCGTCGAGGACTTGCACAAGCACTTCGGCGGGTTCCACGCGGTTGACGGCGCCTCGCTGGAAATCGCCAAGGGGTCCATAACCGGTCTGATCGGCCCGAACGGTGCCGGAAAGACCACCTTATTCAACGTTATCGCAGGCGTGCTGCAACCGACCTCAGGCCGGGTCACCATGGACGGTGAGGATATCACCGGCCTGCCGCCGCATGAGCTGTTCCACAAGGGGTTGCTGCGCACCTTCCAGATCGCGCATGAGTTTTCCTCGATGACCTGCCGGGAAAATCTGATGATGGTTCCGGGCAACCAGTCGGGTGAAACGCTGTGGAACACCTGGTTCGGCCGCAAGCGCATCGCCGACGAGGAGCGCGCGCTGCGCGCCAAGGCGGATGAAGTGCTGGAGTTCCTGACCATCAGCCACATTGCCGACTTGAAGGCCGGCCAGGTCTCCGGCGGCCAGAAGAAGCTTCTGGAGCTGGGCCGCACCATGATGGTGGACGCCAAGATCGTCTTTCTGGACGAGGTTGGCGCCGGGGTGAACCGCACCCTGCTTTACACCATCGCCGACGCGATCAAGCGCTTGAACGAGGAACGCGGCTATACCTTTGTGGTGATCGAGCACGACATGGAATTCATCGACCGCCTGTGCGACCCGGTGATCTGCATGGCCGAGGGCAAAAAACTGGCCGAGGGCACCCTGGACGAGATCAAGGCAAACGAGCAGGTGATCGAGGCCTATCTGGGCACCGGTCTGAAAAACAAGGACAAGCTGGAGGCGGACGCATGAGCGACAACCCCTACCAGGACGATCACGGCAACAAAGACGCCTCGATCACCAACCTGAAAGGTGCTGGCACAATGCAGCCGGCCCACCAGAAAAGCGGCCCGACGCACAAGGTCGATGGCGGCCCGTTCCTGATCGGCGACACCATGACCGGCGGCTACGGCAAGGGACCGGACATCCTGCATGACTGCACCATCGCCGTTGACAAGGGTGAGATCGCGGTGATCGTCGGCCCCAACGGCGCAGGCAAGTCGACCGCGATGAAGGCGGTTTTCGGGATGCTGAACGTGCGCTCCGGCACCGTGCGGCTGGACGGTGAGGACATCACCCAGCTCACCCCGCAGGACCGGGTGATCAAGGGTATGGGGTTTGTGCCCCAGACCAGCAATATCTTCACCTCGATGACGGTCGAGGAAAACCTGGAGATGGGCGCGTTCATCCGCACCGATGATTTCCGGGACACGATGGAGCAGGTCTATGATCTGTTCCCGATCCTGCGCGACAAGCGCAACCAGCCGGCCGGTGAGCTGTCCGGCGGCCAGCGCCAGCAGGTGGCGGTGGGCCGCGCGCTGATGACCAAGCCCAAGGTGCTGATGCTGGACGAACCGACGGCCGGCGTCTCCCCCATCGTGATGGATGAGCTGTTTGACCGCATCATCGAGGTCGCCCGCACCGGGCTGCCGATCCTGATGGTGGAACAGAACGCCAAGCAAGCGCTTGAGATCGCAGACAAAGGCTATGTTCTGGTGCAGGGGCGCAATGCCTATACCGGCACCGGCAAGGAGCTGCTGGCCGATCCCGAAGTGCGCAAATCTTTCCTGGGGGGCTAAGCATGGATCTTCTCAACGCCCTCGTGGCGCTTACCAATTTTGTTATTGTCCCCGGACTGGCCTATGGCAGCCAGCTGGCGCTTGGCGCGCTAGGGGTGACGCTGATCTACGGGATCCTGCGGTTTTCGAACTTTGCCCATGGCGACACCATGGCGTTCGGCGCGATGGTCACCATCCTGGTCACCTGGCTGTTCCAGTCGGTTGGCCTGAGCGCAGGGCCGCTGCCGACCGCGCTGCTGGCGCTGCCGTTTGGCATTCTGGGCACCATTGCGCTGGCGCTGTTCACGGACAAGACCGTTTACCGGTTCTACCGTCAGCAGAAGGCGAAGCCGGTTATCTTCGTCATGGTCTCGCTCGGCGTGATGTTCATCATGAACGGCCTGGTGCGTTTCATCATCGGGCCAGGCGACCAGCGCTTTACCGATGGCGAACGCTTCGTGATCTCGGCCCGCACCTTCAAGAAGCTCACCGGGCTGGATGAGGGCCTGGCAATCAAGACCACCGAAGCGCTGACCGTGGTCACCGCGGTGATCGTGGTGGCGGTGCTGTTCTGGTTCCTGAACAAGACCCGCACCGGCAAATCGATGCGCGCCTATTCCGACAACGAGGACTTGGCGCTGCTGTCCGGCATCAACCCGGAACGGGTGGTGATGTACACCTGGATGATCGTGGCGGCGCTGGCGACCATTGCCGGGGTTCTTTATGGCCTCGACAAGTCGTTCAAACCCTTCACCTATTTCCAGCTGCTGCTGCCGATCTTTGCCTCTGCCATCGTCGGCGGGCTCGGCAACCCGCTTGGCGCCATTGCCGGCGGTTTCATCATCGCCTTCTCCGAGGTGACGATCACCTATGCTTGGAAAAAGGTTCTGACCTACGGCCTGCCGGACAGCCTGGCGCCTGACGGGCTGGTTCAGCTCCTCAGCACCGACTACAAGTTCGCGGTTTCCTTCGCGATCCTGATTGTCGTCCTCCTGTTCAAGCCCACCGGCCTCTTCAAAGGGAAAGCGGTATGACCGATACTATGAAACATACCCTTCTTTTCGTCTTTGTCGGCGTGATGATCCTGCTGGAAGGCATGACCGACGTCCTGTTCTTCTCCGGTTCCTGGAACTCGGCGCTGGTGATCCTGAACATGGGGCTGATCTCGGCCATCATGGCGATCGGCGTGAATATCCAGTGGGGCTTTGCCGGGCTGTTCAATGTCGGCATCATGGGCTTTACCGCGCTTGGCGGGCTGGCCGTGGTGCTGGTGTCGACGCCGGTGATCCCTGAAGCCTGGTCGTCGGGCGGTGCTGGCATCGTTATGGCGCTGGTAATGGGTGCCTTGACGGTTGTGGCTGCGGTGATGATCACCAAGTTCATGCCCGCGGGCAGACTGCGCGCGCTGGTGCTGGCCGTTGTGATGATTGCCGGCTTCTTCGTCTACAGAGCGATCTTCGATCCGTCGGTCAGCTCAGTCGAGGCAATCAACCCGGCCCTGCAGGGCAATATCGGCGGCCTTGGCCTTCCGGTGCTGCTGGCGTGGCCCGCGGGCGGTCTGCTGGCGGCCGGCGCGGCATGGCTGATCGGCAAGACGGCCCTGGGGCTGCGTTCGGATTACCTGGCGATTGCCACCCTCGGCATTGCCGAGATCATCATCGCTGTCCTGAAAAACGAGGACTGGCTGTCGCGCGGCGTGAAAAACGTGGTCGGCCTGCCCCGTCCGCTGCCCTACGAAGTGGATTTGCAGAACGATCCGTCCTTCGTGGAGCGTGCGGCCAGCTGGGGCCTGGACCCGGTCACTGCCTCGACCGTTTACGTCAAGGCAGGCTATGCGCTGATGTTCACCGTTGTGCTGCTGGCGCTTCTGTGGATGGCACAGATGGCGCTGAAAAGCCCCTGGGGCCGGATGATGCGCGCGATCCGCGACAATGAAACCGCAGCCGAAGCGATGGGCAAAGACGTCACCCGCCGCCATCTGCAGATCTTCGTGCTGGGCTCCGCCATCTGCGGAATCGCCGGCGCAATGATGACCACACTCGACAGCCAGCTCACGCCGGGCAGCTACAACCCCTTGCGCTTCACCTTCCTGATCTGGGTGATGGTGATCGTGGGCGGCTCCGGCAACAACTTCGGGGCGGTGCTCGGCGGCATGCTGATCTGGTTCTTCTGGATCAAGGTGGAGCCGATGGGCATCCTGCTGATGGAACTGGTGACCTCCGGAATGGCCGAAGGCAGCGCGCTGAAGGCGCATCTGCTTGAAAGCGCATCGCACATGCGGCTTTTCACCATGGGACTGATACTGCTCCTGGTGCTGAGGTTCAGCCCGCGCGGCCTGATCCCGGAGAAGTAACCGCCGTTCGGCTGCGCAAGCAGCAGAAAAGCTGAAACGGAAAACTGCCGCTCAGGACCTCCCGGGCGGCAGTTTTGCACTCCTGCGACAGTTTCAGATTTGGCACAGGCCCAAGCCGAACCCTCCGTTTTTAATGGTTTATTTTCATCGCCGTGTTAGTGTCGGTCAAAACATACTGAGGAGAGCACACCGTGAAACCCCATCACAAAGTTCTGATTGCAGCAGGGATGGCGGCAACGCTGACTGGCTGCGTCAGCCCGGAAAATTACGAGACAACACCTGTGCAGCTTCGAACCAGCTCAGGCATTGTCACCTGCCAGCTGTACACGAGGGACCGGGTTCTGTGGGACCGCTCCATCGACCGGCCCGGCTCAATGTCGGTTGCTGACGCGGATGCCATTTGCAAGCAGGAAGGCCAGCGCCAAAAGGACGGCGGCTGAGTCAGGCCAAGCCGTCCGCAGTCCTTCAGCGCTAGCGGCCCTTGAACAAGCTGCCAAGAATACCGCGGACGATGCGCCGCCCTGTGGTGCCCTTCAGTTCCTTGATCACCGCTTCCGACATCGCGGAGGTGAATGTGTCCTTCTGCCGGTAGCCTTTGGAGGTTGAGCGGCTGACCCGGGAACCGGAGTAGCGCCGGGCGGCGTTGAATTCCCGTTCCGCCGGCTGCGGTGCAGCTTCGGCAACTTGCTCCGCAGCCTCCGCCTCCTGCGCTGCGGACTGCGCCCTCTGGGCAAGAATTTCATAGGCTGAGCGCCGGTCCAATGGCGCATCGTACTTCCCGGACATGTCCGAGGTTTGCAGCAACTTCTTGCGCTCTTCCGCCGTGACCGGCCCCAACTGGGAACTGGGTGGCCGGATCAGTGTCCGTTCCACCACGCCAGGCACGCCTTTGGTTTCAAGCATCGACGTCACCGCTTCGCCAACGCCCACTTCGCGAATGGCGTCTTCGGTCGAGAACCGCGGGTTCTCACGGTAAGTCTCTGCAGCTAGACGCAGGTTCTTCCGGTCCTTGGCCGTAAAGGCCCGCAAGGCATGCTGGATCCGGTTGCCGAGCTGGCCCAGGATATCCTCCGGCACATCCGCCGGGTTTTGAGTGATGAAATAAATTCCAACGCCTTTGGAGCGGATCAGGCGGGCGACTTGCTCCACCTTGTCAATCAGCGCCTTCGGCGCATCCTCGAACAGCAGGTGCGCCTCGTCAAAGAAGAACACAAGACGCGGCTTGTCCGGGTCTCCAACCTCCGGCAGTTCCTCAAACAGTTCGCTCAGGAGCCACAGAAGAAAGGTTGAATACAGTCCGGGCGCCGCCATCAGCTTGTCGGCGGCCAGAATGTTGACCATTCCCTTGCCGCTGGCATCGCAGCGCATCAGATCGCTGAGAACCAGGGCGGGTTCCCCGAACAAACCGGCGCCGCCCTGGTTCTCCAGCACCAGCAAACGGCGCTGAATGGCGCCAATCGATGCAGTCGAGACATTGCCGTAACGGAGTGAAAGCTGGCTGCGGTTCTCCCCCAACCAGACCAGCAGCGCCTGCAGGTCTTTCAGGTCAAGCAACGGCAAGCCCTCTTCGTCGGAGAGCCGGAAGGCAATGTTCAGAATACCTTCCTGAGCTTCGCTCAGCTCCAGCAGCCGCGCCAGAAGCAACGGCCCCATTTCGGCAACCGTGGTTCGCACTGGATGGCCCTGTTCACCGTACAGATCCCAGAAGGTGACAGGACAGGAATGGTAGGAGAAGTCTGCAAAGCCGATCTTGCCCGCGCGGGAAGTGAAGGCCTCGTGCAGCTTGTGGCTTGCAGAACCCGGTTTCGCCAGGCCGGACAGATCGCCCTTCACATCCGCCAGGATCACCGGCACCCCGGCGTTGGAGAACCCCTCTGCCAGGATTTGAAGAGTCACGGTCTTGCCGGTTCCGGTTGCGCCTGCGATGAGTCCGTGCCGGTTGGCGTATTTGAGGGTTAAATTCTGCGGTTCACCGTATCCTTCACCGCCGCCGCCAAGAAACAACTTGTCTGCCATATCTGCCCCTGCCTGTCTTTCCCTGTGGATAACAATACAAAGTTAACTACTTGATGCGATAGTCAATCTTGCCCGCCCCTGCAAAAGCGGTTGCCGTGGCGGACATTTCCTCCCTGTCAGACTGGGCCGTGCCTCGCGCACGGCCTTCTTTTTAGGCGGAATTTGCCTGTAAAACGGGCAAACCCGCCCGCCAGCACAGCCCGAAGCATGCAATTTTCATGAAATCCGAAGCCCCGGGTCTTTTTTTGAACTTGCATGTTGACCGATGGCCAGCCCTTTCGTAACGTCCTACGCAATAACTAAGTCGGCCAGTCCGACGGGGAGATGCAAACACGAAAAAGGGGACCAGCCGGTTCCCTTTTTTGCATTTTTTCAGCATCTTCCAAGACTGAGCCGCCTTGCGCGGATTTCCCCCCTGAGCCCTTGTTATTGACCTGACACTTCCGGGGCGGCGTGATAAACGCGTTGGCAGCGTCTTTAAAAAAATGAGGCATTCATGTTGAAGTCCCTGACCCCGATCACGCTTGCCGCGGTGCTTGCCATGACCGCGCCGTTGGCGGCGCAGGAAACCACCGCAGAAGAAGCCGGCGCCAGCGAAGAGACCGCCGGGGCGGAAACCGGAGAGCAGACCGAACAGGAAGAATCCACCGCGGATCAGCTGCTGGACCTGGGAGAGCCTGTCGCTGACGGCCCCAAGCTGGGCGAACGCTACTCCAAGGAAAAGCACGGCGACTGGGATCTGGCTTGCATCAGAACTGAAGCCGAAACCGATCCCTGTTCGCTGCTGCAGGTTCTGACCGGACCGCAAGGCAATCCGATGGCCGAAGTTTCGATGTTCCGTATCGAACAGCAAGGCGGCCAGGCCGTTGCGGGCGCCACTGTGATCGTGCCGCTGGAAACCCTTCTGCCCGCCGCGCTGACCATCTCGATCGATGGCGCGCCGGCAAAGCGATACAACTATTCCTTCTGCAACCAGCTCGGCTGTGTGGCGCAGATCGGCCTGACCCAGGGCGATATCGACGCCTTCAAAAAGGGCAAGGAAGCAGTGCTGGCATTGCGCCCGGCACCGGCTCCGGATCAGGTGGTGGAAATGAAGCTTTCGCTTAGCGGTTTCACTGCCGGCTACGACGTCGTGGACGTTGTCAAACAGTAAGCACCGGCACTAGCCGTAGAGAACGCCGCGCGCCCACGGCCCGCGGCGTTTCTTGTTGATGCATTATTACACCTTGCGCAGGGCCAGAACCGCGTTCAGCCCGCCAAAGGCAAAGGCGTTGGACAGCGCCACGTCGACCTTTGCCTCGCGCGCCTCGTTCGGCACCACATCCAAGTTGCATTCCGGATCCGGTTCTTCATAGCCGATGGTCGGGGCAACCACCCCGTCGCGCAGCGCCATGATGCAAGCCAAAAGCTCCACCGCGCCGGTGCCGCCGATAAGGTGTCCGTGCATGGATTTGGTGGAAGAGATCATCAGGCTGTCGGCATGCGGCCCGAACACATCCGCCACTGCAGCGCATTCGGTTTTGTCATTGGCAGCAGTGCCGGTGCCGTGAGCGTTGATATAGCCGACTTCTGACGCCGCGATGCGCGCATCCTGCAACGCGCCGGAAATGGCACGCGCCGCCCCCTGCTTGCTGGGCATCACAATGTCCGCCGCGTCGGAGGACATTGCAAAGCCGATGACTTCACACAGAATTTCGGCCCCGCGGGCCCTTGCATGATCGTATTCCTCGAACACGAAGATGCCTGCGCCTTCTCCCTGCACCATACCGTTGCGGTTGGCGCTGAACGGTCGGCAAGCGTCCTTGGACATGACGCGCAGCCCTTCCCAGGCTTTGACCCCGCCAAAGCACAGCATGGACTCGGAGCCGCCGGTGATCATTGCCGGGCTCATGCCCGAGCGCACCATCTGGAAGGCCTGCGCCATCGCATGGTTGGAGGATGCACATGCCGTGGAGACAGTAAAGCTGGGCCCCTTGAGATTATACTGCATCGACACATGGCCGGCTGCGGCATTGTTCATCAGCTTCGGCACCACAAACGGGTGCACCCGGTTCTTCCCGTCCTCGTAGACGCTCCGGTAATTTTCATCGAGCGTTTGCATACCGCCGCCGGAATTGCCCAGCACCACCCCGGCCTTCGCCGACAGGTCGCCATGGAACTCGAGCCCGGACTGCTCAATTGCCTCTTTCGCTGCCGTCAGGGTGAACTGGGTGAAGCGGTCATACAGGCTCATTTGCTGGCGGTTGAAGCGGCCCTCAGCCTCAAACCCGCGGACTTGACCGCCGATCCTGATTGCCAGCCGCTCGACGTCGCGAAACTCCAATTCGCCAATTCCGCAGCGGCCCTCACGCATGGCTTCCAGCGTTTCCGGCACGGAATGGCCCAGGGCATTGATCGTTCCTGCCCCGGTGATAACGACTCGTTTCATCCGGGTTTACGCTTTTTCCAGAACCAGCTTGTCGATCCCGGCGATGATCGCCGCGACATTGGAAATATCGAAGTCGCTTTGCTCTGGAGCGTTGGCATTGAAGGGAATTGAAATGTCGAATTCCTCTTCAATGGCAAAGATGCTTTCAACCAGGCCAAGGCTGTCGATCCCAAGGTCTTCCAATGTGCTGTCGAGGGTCACATCCGACGGTTCCAGAACCGCCTGTTCGGCAATGATTGCAATGACTTTGTCCTGCGTGCTCATGTAGGGACCCCCGATCGTTTCTGGCTGAGGCTGATGTAGGTATTTGTCGGTTACTTGAAAACAGCCTTTTTTAACAATTCGATGTCACGCATCAAACGCGGCAGGCGGCGCTGTGCTTTATACATCTCAGTGTGGGTCTCCATCTTGACGCCGGGATAGCCCATGATCACGCGCCCGGCGGGCACATTGGACAGGATCTTGGTGCCGCCGCCCGCGATAACCCCGTCCCCGATGAAGATATTGTCCACCACACCGCACTGGCCGCCCAGCACCACGTTGTTGCCGATATCGACAGAGCCCGACACGCCGGTCTGGCCGCACAGAAGGCAGTCATTTCCGACGCGGGTGTTGTGGCCGACGTGCACGAGGTTGTCGAGCTTGCTGCCGCTTCCGATCACCGTGTCGCGGATGGTGCCGTTATCGATTGTGCAGTTCGAGCCGATCTCGACGTCATCGCCAATGGTGACAGCCCCTAGCGAATGGATCCGAACCCAGGACTGAGCCTTGGCCTCGCCTTGGTCGCCCATCGTCTTGCGCGCGTTCTCTGCGCCGGAAACTTCTGGCGTGACATAGGAGAACCCATCGCCGCCCACGCGTGCACCGGGCTGGGCGCGGAAGCGGTTGCCGATGGTTGCCCGCGCGCCAATGGAAACCATTTCACGCAAATTCGCATCCGCGCCGATCACCGCCTCAGACCCGACATAGCAATGCGGACCGATAACAGAGCGGGCGCCGATCCTGGCCCCGGCGCCGATGATGGACAGCGGACCGACTGAAACGTCTTTACCCAGTTCCGCTGTTGGATCAATGACTGCAGCCGGGTGGATTCCCCCGGCAAAACCCTGGCCGCGGTCCAGCATTCCGGTCACGCCGGACATGGCCATCCGAGGCCGTGTGGCAAAGATCGCTGCCTTCAGGCCGAATGACTGCCAATCGGCGTTTTCCCAAAGAATAGCTGCCTGCGCCTGACCGGCTTGCAGGCCTTCTGCATATTTTGGCGCCATCGCCATGGCGATCTGATCAGCCGTGGCATCCTGCGGCTCCGCCGCACCTGCTATCAGCAGGTCCAGGTCGCCCTGGGCCTCGGCGCCCAAGGCCTCAGCAATTTGGCGGATAGTGAACATGTCAGGCCCTTTCAGAATAATCCTGTATGGGCCTGACATTTACCCCTGAACGCTGGGCAGCACCACCCCTGCCCGCTCCAGAGCGGCCCAGACCTTGGCGTCGCGGCCGTAGACATCGCGGCGGAACTCGGCACGGCCTTTGCCCGAAACAACTGCGGTCCGGTAAATGATATGCACTGGCACCTTCTGCTCCAGCTCGACCTTGGTTTCCCGTCCGCTGTTCAGGATGCGGTGGAAGAACTCCTTAGGATTCTCAGTCTGTTTGGCCAGCAGCGCATAGGCGAATTCAAAGGGCTGCGCCAGGCGGATGCACCCGTGCGAAAAGGCACGCACTTCGCGGGCAAACAGGCTCTTTTGCGGCGTATCGTGCAGGTAGATGTTGTATTTGTTCGGGAACATGAACTTGACCAGACCCAGCGCATTGCTGCGGCTCGGAGGCTGGCGCATGGAATAGGGAAAGTTCCGCGCTGTATACTGCGAGAAATCGGCCGAACTGCGGTTCACCACGCGGCCGCGCCGGTCAGTGATCTGGATATGGCCGACAGCGTTAGGGTTGCTCTTCAGCTTGGGCAGATATTCCTTGGTGATGATCGAGCGGGGCACATACCAGCTCGGATTGATCACCATGTGTTCCATTTCGTCCGAGAATTCCGGGCTGCGGCGGTCATGGGTGTTCTTGCCGATGACGGAACGGGTTTCAAAGGTTACATCGCCATTGTCGACGATCTGGGCTGTGAAATCGGTCTGGTTGACCAGAATGTGGCGTTCACCGCGGTCCGGGGTCAGCCAGCGCTCGCGCTCCATCGCGATGATGACGGATTTCAGGCGCGCGCTGACAGGCTTGTTGATCTCGTCGATTGTGCCGGGGCCGGCCACGCCATCTGTTTCCAGGCCGTGATCGGACTGAAAGCTTTGCACTGCCTTTTCCAGAGCGGTGTCATAGCTGCGCGCCGCGCTGCGCGGAAGGTAGCCCATCAGCACCAGACGGTTGCGCAATGCAATGACCGTCGGCCCCTGATCCCCCCTTTCCAGTTTCGTCGCGTTCACCGTTGGCCCCCAACCGCCCGCCGCCAAGACCTTCTCCAGACGCAGTTTCTCACGCATCAGGCTGCGGTATTGCGGCGAGGCGGGAACCAGGCTGCGCATGTAGGCATACGGCTGGGTATCGCGGATCCCCGCCAGAAAACTTGCACCGTCGACTGTATGCTTCTTGCGCACCATGCCCGCATCAATCCGCGACGGAACCAGCAGGCCAGTCTGCAGATCGGTGGCATAATCCACCAGCGCCTGGCTCAGCGCGGCCTCTACATTGCCGATATCACGGGTGGTGCGCACGTCCCGCATCTGCTGCATCAGCGCGCTGACCTCGGCTGAGCGGTCCGGCAGCCCGTGGGCCTGGGTGTCGTTTAAGGCCGCCAGCAGGGCGTTGCGGCGCTGGAGCGAAGCTTCATCCTGTCCGGTCCAGATCGCCTGGTAGCCGTTTTCCCGGTAGAATTTCGCCACCGCGTCGCTGCCATAGGCAGCTTCGGCCACGGCTTGGCGGAACGCTGCCGAAACCTCAGCCTGTGCTGAACTGGAAACACTCCCGGCGGTCAAACCGCCCAATGCCAGGGCAAACAGCCCCGCCTTGATCCCTGGCAAGAAGTTTCCTGCAGAAGCACGCGTCATAATTTCCGGTCCTTGCGCCGATTTTTGTCAATTGTGTCAGTGCCTATCTGAAATTCTGGTAAATGCCAGCCGCCGTTGTCCACTCACAATTGCGAAATGTCAGCTTTGATGCACCAAAGCCGCGTCTATGAAACCCGGCTGCAACAGTCTCGGGGAAAAGTTCCCTCACCCTCCCCGCATGCGCAAAAAATCGCCGAAAACCGGGCTATCCGTTACAGCGCGGCAAAGAAATGTTGGAACAGGATTCTCAGTGTGCCATACATGCCGCACGTTAACCTTAAGTGTTAACGAGCTCGTAACATCGGGCGACTAGGCAGGACTAAAAGCGTACGGGACGGCGCAGTGACAATGGCAAAAACCACGGGCACGGGGATCTCCCGGCGTTCTATTTTGGGTGTGTTTGCTGCAACCGCAGTAGCAGCAGCCCCGACTTTCTCCAATGCAGCAGGCTTTCTCCGCGGCGGCGGCGACATCAGGCGCATCCGCATGTATTCAGGCCGCACCGGCGAGCGTCTGGACATGGTGTATTGGATCGACGGCGACTACATCAAGGATGCAGTCAAGGAAATCAATCACTTCATGCGTGACTGGCGCACCGATGATGTCAAGGATATCGACCTGCGCACCATCGACATCATGGCGGCCTCGCACAATCTTCTGGATGTGAACGAGCCCTATATGCTGCTGTCCGGCTACCGCAGCCCCAAGACAAACGCGATGCTGCGCAGCCGTTCGCGCGGGGTCGCGAAGAACTCTCTGCATATGCGCGGCCAGGCCGCTGACCTGCGCCTTTCATCCCGGTCAGTGTCCCAGATGGCTCAAGCCGCCGAGGCTTGCCACGCCGGCGGCGTTGGTAAATATCAGCGTTCGAATTTTGTGCATATGGATTGCGGTGCAGTCCGCAGCTGGCGCGGGTAATACCTTCTGCCATTCGCAATTTTGCAAGCCTGCCCGATTGGTGCAGGCTTTTTCTTTTTCAGGGTATCGGATCAGCTCCTCTGATTTTCGGCCGCAGTCAGGAAATTGGAAACAGGCAGTTTTTCCCGTTGCAGAGGTGGCGAAGCACGGGTATACCCCGGCCTAACGACGCACCTGTAGCTCAGCTGGATAGAGCGCTGCCCTCCGAAGGCAGAGGCCAGAGGTTCGAATCCTCTCAGGTGCGCCATTTTCTGCTAAAAAGCATCAAAAAGTCTCGCCTCTTTAAGGCTTCTTAAAGGGCGTGATGTTAGCAACACTGGCTACAGTTCTTGGTGCGGCCAGCGAGGCAGAATGGTACATTCAAACTCTATATTCCGCGAAGCGGAACCGACAGAACCCCGGCTTCGACTGAACTTGCGGTGTTCCCTCAATCTCTCCGGATCCAGACTGGACGCCGCGCTGTACAACATCAGCTACAGCGGCTTTGCTGTCCGCCTGCCGGAAGGGCAAAACACTTTTCCTCTCGCTGAATTAAAGTCTGTGACCATCGAGCAAATCGACGAGTTTGAGGTATGTGCCCGCTGGCGCAAGGACGACAGGATAGGCTTCAAATTTCTGAGCAAGCGCGGCGCCCGTCCGGTGCTGGATGAATTTTTTGCCGGAATTGGAGAGTACCCGACCTGACATCGCCGGCGGTTATTCTTCCCAATAATCTTTACAAGTTCTGGAGCGCTGCGGTGAGTGATGCCAGAACTTCAGCCTGCCGCTTGGATTTTCCCAGGCTGGCGGGCCAGGTCATCCAGTAGCCGTCGATGGTGGCCAGCTCCGGAGCCGCAGCACATTCGAGCTGCCCGGTCTGCAACAGGCTGGATGCCAAAGCCCTGGAACCCAGAACCACCCCAATGCCCCGCCGCGCCGCCCGCAGCGCGTGCCCCATGGAATCGACGGAGACCGGCCCCATCTCCGGCTCGCCTTCGCCGGTTACACGTGCCCATTCGGACCAGCCCGGCCGCTCGCCGCGCAGCTCGATCGCCGGAAGGCTGCGCCAGGCTTTCGCATGTTCCGGTGCCGTCATCGGCTGCAGAACCTCATTGGCCAGCAGCACACCTTCACGCCCGTCCCAAACACCGCGCCCGTAGCGGATATGCAAAGCCCGGTCGGCAGCCTCAAAGTCCTGCCGCTTGGGCACGGTTTCCGTGACAATCCGCATGTCAGGATAGCTTTCAGAAAACACAGTAAGCCGCGGCAGCAGCAGCATTTCCAGATGGGACGGCTGCGCGGCAATACGCAGCTCCCTGACGCTGTGTCCGAACAGGTTTTCGGTCCCCTGCTCAAGGGCGCGCAGGGAATCATGCACCAGCGGCAAATAGCTTTCACCGTCCACTGTCAGCGAAACGCCGCGGGCCGAACGGATGAACAATTGCCGCCCGAGCCAGGATTCCAGGTTGCGGATCCGCTGGCTTACGGCAGCCTGCGTTGCGCCGAATTCCTCTGCAGCAGCGGTAAAGCTGCCGTGGCGGCCTGCGGCCTCAAACACCTTAAGCCAGTCCAGTGGCGGCAAGCCCTGTTTGCTGATTTTCCTAGACATTAGAAAACCTAACTCTCGAACCCCGTTTTCCGTCGTTCTCTTGATGACTCAGTCGCGATAGCAAGGCAAGCAAGAACCAGGCCAACCGGAGAAACCCTTATGCCCCGTTCCGTATCCGCCGACGCATCCGGCAGTTTCCTGACCCTGACATTCGACGACGGCAGCAAGCGCCGTTTCCATGCGATCTGGTTGCGCGACAATGCGCTGGATCCCGAGACCCGCTCACCCGGCAATGGCCAGCGGCTGATCACCATCGGCGACATACCGGCCGACACCAAAATCAGCACCGCTTCGGTGGAAAATGATGCATTGACCGTAACCTTCGCCCCGGATGGCAAAACCGTTAGCTTTCCCGGTGCATGGTTGAGGGATCACGCCTATGACATTGAACAGGCTTCGCAATTCGGCCGCGTGGCCCCGGGGATCGACACTTGGAGCAGCAGTCAGCCCGCACCGGCCTTCGACTGGAACAAGGTGACATCGAGCCCTAAGGCCAAACGCGACTGGCTGGACGCCATTGCCCGGCTCGGCTTTGCCAAACTGGTGAACGGCCCGGTCAAAGAGGGCGCGCTGGTCGACTGCGCCGAAATGTTCGGCTTTATCCGCGAGACCAACTACGGCAAGTTTTTTGAAGTCCGCACCGAGGTGAACCCGACCAACCTGGCTTACACCGGTCTGGGACTGCAGGCGCACACTGACAACCCCTACCGCGACCCGGTGCCCTCCTTGCAGATTCTCTATTGCCTGGAGAACTCCGCCGAGGGCGGCGAAAGCATTGTGGTGGACGGATTCCGCGCAGCCGAACGTCTGCGTGACGAGAACCCGGAAGGCTTTGCGCTGCTGGCCGGCTACCCGGCCCGGTTTGAATACAAGGGCTCCGACGGTGTGCACCTGCGCTCGCGCCGCCCGATGATCGAACTGTCCCCTGACGGGGAGATGATCGGCATTCGGTTCAACAACCGCTCCTCCGCCCCGTTTGTGGACATCCCGTTTGACAAGATGGAATCCTATTACGCCGCCTACCGCCGTCTGGGCGAGTTCATCGACGACCCCGATATGGGTGTATCCTTCAAACTTGAACCGGGCGAGAGCTTCATCGTCGATAACACGAGGGTGATGCACGCGCGCCTGGGCTACTCCGGTTCCGGCTCGCGCTGGCTGCAGGGCTGCTACGCCGACAAGGACGGACTGCTCTCGACCCTGAACGTTCTGCACGCCCAACTGGAGGGCTGAACCATGAGCAAGCCGGATTTCAGCAAGCTGACCCAGGACAACATTGTCGCCTTCATCGGTGATATCTTCGACCGGCGCGGCGACGAGGAGTATTTGGGCGAGCCTGTCACAATGACCGAACACATGCTGCAGGGCGCCACCATCGCCGAGGCGAACGGCCAGCCGGAAGAGATCATTGTGGGGGCGCTGCTCCACGATATCGGCCATTTCACCAGCGAGTTCGGCACTTTCTCCATGGACGACACCGAGGACCGCTTTCACGAGGAAGCCGGCGCCGAAGTATTGGAGCAGTTCTTTCCTTCAGTGATCACCGACTGCGTGCGGTACCATGTGGCGGCCAAACGCTATCTCTGCGCCACCAGACCGGAATATTTCAACCGGTTGTCAGAGGCTTCCATCCATTCTTTGAACCTTCAAGGCGGCCCAATGAACGCCGAGGAAGTTGCCGAGATGGAAAGGAACCCGAACCTCAAGCAGATCATCGCGGTACGCTATCTGGACGAGGCCGGAAAGCGTGCGGACATGGAAACACCTGACTATTGGCACTTTGCGCCGATGGTGCAGCGGATGGTCGACAAACACCTCAAGGCGGGAGGGGCGGTACTATGAACGCGCCGGAGTACATCTTTGAAGCCAGCACAAAACCCTCATTGCCCTGGCATGAGGTTCCGCTGATCCGTGCGACCGAAGAAAGCGTCAAGGGCTATGGCTGCCTGGTGGATGATCCGGAAAACTTCGAGATCGAGATCGTGCAGTGGCCCGCACAGGGCTGGCGGCCGATTGATCAGGGTACAGGTGACGAAGCCGGCTGGGTTGAGGGCATCTTCCGCGGCCACTGGCGCGGTGACGTGCTCTATGGTGAGAACGAAGCGGTCAATGGCAACTATGTGCTGGGCTGGTCCACAGACCCGCAAAAGGCGCAAGTGGAGACGCAGACCGCACCGCGGGACCAAGTGCTGCTGTGGCACATGAACTACCACCCCGATGGCGGACAGCTGTTTTATCCGCTGGACAACAAGCCATTCATCATTCCTGCAGCCCTGCCGGGGGATGATCTGAAGCCCGAGAAGGTGGTGGCCTTTTGGTGTGACGGCTCCAAGGGGCTCTATATCCACCCGAATATCTGGCACGAGGGCATCTTCCCGGTGGAGGACAGCCAGCGCTTCCTGGACCGTCAAGGCAAGGTACATGCGCGCGTCAGCTGCGATGTAGGGCAGGAATTCGGCGTCTACCTTTCCTGCCCGCTGCGGGCGGACAAGATCCAAGGCTAACACTCTGCACATGAATCAAAAACGGCGCCCAATAGGGCGCCGTTTTCTTTTCGCATACGGCCAGCGTCAGGCGAACAATTCGTGTGCCAGCTCCAGTGCGTCGATCAGGGTGTCGACCTCATCCTTGGTGTTATAGAGGCCAAAGGACGCGCGGCAAGTTGCAGAGACACCAAGGTGATCCATCAACGGCCCGGCGCAATGGTGGCCGGCGCGCACAGCCACACCTTTCTTGTCAAGGATAGTGGAGATGTCATGCGCGTGCGCCGCGCCTTCCATGGTAAAGCTGAAAATCGCTGCCTTCCCAGGTGCTTGCCCTTGCACATTTATCCAGTTCAGTCCGGTCAGACGCTGCATCGCATAATCGCGCAAGCCGCCCTCGTGCTTGGCGATGTTGTCCAGGCCAAGCGCCATCATGTACTCCAGCGCCACCCCCAGGCCGATGGTCTGCACAATGCCCGGTGTCCCGGCTTCGAACTTCATCGGCGGATCGTTGTAGATGATCTGCTCCTTGGAGACTTCTTTGATCATGTCGCCGCCGCCGATGAAGGGGCGCATTTCCGCCATCCGCTCCGGCTTGATGTAGATCGCGCCGGACCCGGACGGGCCATAGAGCTTATGGCCGGTGATCGCGTAGAAATCGCAACCGATGTCCTGCACGTCCACCGGCATATGCACGGCCCCCTGCGAGCCGTCGACCAGCACCGGTACGCCCTTGGCATGAGCGCCGCTTGTGATAGCCTTCACGTCCACCACGGTGCCCAGCACATTAGAGCACTGGGTAACCGCCACCAGCTTGGTCTTCGGACCGATGGCGTCAATCACCTTCTGCGGGTCCAGGCTGCCGTCATCCGCAACATCGACCCATTTCAGAACCACGCCCTGACGCTCGCGCAGGAAATGCCAGGGCACGATGTTGGCATGGTGTTCCATCACTGACAGAACAATCTCGTCGCCCGCTTCAAACCGCGGCATCGCCCAGCCATAAGCGACCAGGTTGATGCCCTCGGTGGTGCCGGAATTCAATACGATGGTGTCTTCATTCCCGGCATTCAGGAACCGCGAGATGATGCCGCGGACGGCCTCGTACTTCTCGGTCGCCAGGTTGGAAAGGAAGTGCAAGCCGCGGTGAACGTTGGAATATTCCTCAGCATACGCCTTGGTCACCGCGTCGATTACCACCTGCGGCTTTTGAGCCGACGCGCCGTTGTCGAGATAGGTCAGCGGCTTGCCGTTCACCTCACGTGAAAGGATCGGGAAGTCGGCACGGATTTTTTCCAGGTCATACATTGTCGGGAAGTCCCAGATTGGCAGGGCCGATCAGACCCACGATGAAGAGAAGGGCAAAAACCAGGATCATGCTGGCCATCAACACGACGCCGAGCGAGCGCCATACGGAGCCGAAGCGGTGCGCCGCGTTGACAAAATGCAAGAGGATAAAGAACACAACGATATTGGCGGCGATGTTGAGCAGCGCAGCCACAGCGGGCATCACCAGGAATGCTGCCACGATGGCCCCGTTCAGCCCCGCCTGCAAGAGCTGCAGCCAAGTGATCAGCGCCAAAAGAGACGTCAGATCGCCCTGCCCGCCCAGCCAGCGGCCAGTTGCGGACAGCATGGCGATAAAGCAAAGCTGAAGCACCAAAACCACCGCGAAATAGGCACCTGGCGCAAAGCGCGGCAGCAGAACCTCCGGCGGCAGCGGGAACAGCACCTGTTGCAGGGTATAGACGCATGTATTCAGCACCACTGACAGCAGGAATGCGGTCCACAGCGCCTCTCGCGGCCACTCCCGTGCCAGGATTTGCTGCGCCGCATCCCGCGGCGCTTTGAGAGTCAGCAGTGCAAAGGCAGCCAGCGCATTCATGACTTGGCCCAATACCCCTGAAGCATTCCGGACACCCAGAACCAGAAAAAGACTGCGCACCACAGGAGGCCCACCAGATTCAGGGCCGGGCCTGCGCCGATAAACCCTGCCACCAGGCCGTTCAAAAGCATCAGCGGGCTGGCCGCCAGGAAAGCCCAAAACAGCGCCAGGCGCGCACGGTAGGCGTCGCCCTGCCCGCCCGCCGCCCGGGCGATCCAATGAGCTGCCAGCGCCAACGTGTAAAGCAGCAAGGGCGCGATGAAGACGAGGGCCAGCAGCGAACTTCCGAGCAGCATGTTCAGCTCCTGGCCGCTCAGATGCGCTTCGCGGGCCAGCCTCGGCATCTGCGCAACAAACGTCAGCACACAGCCCGCGATGAGGAAAATCAGCAGCCGGTCCTCTCGGGCACCCATGTTCAGAAGCCGCGCAAATACCTTGCGCGGCCCCTTGTAGGTTGCCGGGATATCCGTGGTGACAGACATCAGTGGCGCCGGGCCAGCCAGCCTTCGAGGCGTCCGATGATTGCAGCGGCAACCTCGGCGTCCTCGATCTCGTCCACCGCTTCGGCCAGGAAGGCCAGCGTCATCAGGTCCGTCGCCTCGGCCTTCGGCACACCGCGCGAACGAAGGTAGAAGAGGCCTTCCTCGTCGATTGCACCGGAAGTCGAGCCATGCGAACAGGCGACGTCATCGGCATAGATTTCCAGTTCCGGCTTGGCCAGGAACTGGCTGTCGTCGTCCAGCAGCAGCGATTGGGAGATCTGGTAGCCGTCCGTCTTCTGCGCGCCTTCCTTCACAAGGATCTTGCCCTGAAACACGCCTGTAGCGCCGTTGCGCAGAACCTTCTTGAAGACCTGGCGGCTTTCGCAGTTCACTGCGTCATGGGTGATGAACACGGTGTCGTCGTGGTGGAAATCGCCATCACCGACACAGGCGCCTGCAATATGCGCAACCGCATCGTCGCCGGTCAGTTCGACAACCGCCTCGTTGCGGGTCAGCACGCCGTTCACGGTCAGGGTGAAGGACTTGAACACGGATTCACTGCCGAGGCGCGCGAAAAGATGGGTCGCGGCACGGCGCTCGTGGTCGCGGCCCTGAGCCCGCACCAGATGCAAAGCGCCGCCATCGGCCACGTCGATTTCCATGCACTTGTTGAAACGCGCGGCAGCCGGACCGTTTTCCAGAATGGTTGCCGACGCTCCGGAATCGACCTTGATGACGTGGTGCAGGATAGCGTCGGACTTCTCGTCCGCGTGACGGTAGACCAGGTTCACCGGCTTGGAAGGGGTGCCGGTCACATGGATCACCACGCCATCGGTAGCAAAGGCAGTGTTCAGGGCCGCCAGCGGCCGTTCAACCGGCGTCTGGCCCCGCGCCTCAAGAACCCCGTACAAGTCCTTGGCCCAGTGAATGTCTTTCTCGCATATATCCGCGATGCGCTCGATGGAAATCCCCTCCAGCGACAGGTCGTCGGAGGCTTCCGCGTCAAACACGCCATCGACAAAGACAACCTTCAAGCGGTCAAAGCCGTCAAACATCGGTGCTTCGCCGGTCTCAAAGACAGCGGCCTTGGACGCCTCGGCCTGCACCAGCGTGTCGGGCTTGGTGTATTTCCAGTATTCGTCCCGGCGCGACGGCAAACCCATGGTTTGCACCCGCGACAGCGCCGCATGGCGGGCTGCCTTTAGGCAGCCGCCTTCGGGCAGGGTGAGCGCCGACAGCCGCGCCTCGGTTGCGCTTTGCTTGACTTCGGGCAGAGCCATTTACGCCTCCTCTGCCAGAATGCCGGCGTAACCGTTGTTTTCGACTTCCAGCGCCAGCTCGGGGCCGCCGGTCTTGACGATACGGCCGTTCGCCAGGATATGCACCACGTCGGGTTTGATGTGGTCCAGCAGGCGCTGATAGTGGGTGATCACCAGGAAACCGCGGCCTTCATCGCGCAGGGCGTTCACACCATCGGCCACCAGCTTCATCGCATCCACGTCGAGACCGGAGTCTGTCTCATCCAGGATGCACAGCTTCGGCTCCAGCATCGCCATCTGAAGGATCTCGTTGCGCTTCTTCTCACCGCCGGAGAAGCCGACGTTGACCGGGCGCTTCAGCATCTCGGCGTCGATCTTCAGGGTCTTGGCCTTGGCGCGCACTTCCTTAAGGAAATCGGACGCCGACAGCTCCTCCTCGCCGCGCGCCTTGCGCTGTGCGTTCACTGCGGTGCGCAGGAAGGTCATGTTGCCGACGCCGGGGATTTCCACCGGGTACTGGAATGCCAGGAACATGCCCGCCGCGGCGCGCTCTTCCGGCTCCAGCTCCAAGATGTCCTCGCCTTCCAGTTCAGCAGAACCTTCGGTCACTTCATAGCCGTCGCGGCCGGACAGCACATAAGACAGGGTGGATTTGCCCGAACCGTTCGGCCCCATGATGGCGTGCACCTTGCCGGCCTCGACCTTCAGATCGACGCCTTTCAGGATCTGCTTTTCCTCGTCTTCAAGTTTGACGTGCAGGTTTTTGATTTCGAGCATTTTTTCCTCGTCTCACATGTCGTGCGGGCAAGCCGCCCGCGATATTCCCATGGCCCACCGGGGCCGTTTCATTTCTATCCCAGCACCACTGCGGTGCCGCTGGCCGAGACCATCAGCATGGACTGCCCGACCACTTCGTAATCCAGATCGACACCGACCACGGCGTTGGCGCCCTTGGCCCGGGCACGGTCCTCGAGCTCTGCCAGAGCCGTTTCGCGGGCATCCTGCAGCTTGCTTTCATAAGCCCCGGAACGGCCGCCGACGATATCGGTGATCTGGGCAAAGACATCGCGCACCACATTGGCACCCATGATCGCCTCGCCCACCACGATCCCCTTGTACTCGGCAATCTGATAGCCTTCGACGGAGTTGGTGGTGGTAACGATCATGCTGCTGCCTCCTTGAGTTGATGCCCAGGGGCCTGCCATCAGCCGACAGACCCTTCCAGCGAGATCGCAACCAGCTGCTGCGCTTCCATGGCGAACTCCATCGGCAGCGCCTGCAGCACGTCCTTGCAGAAGCCGTTGACCACCAGGGCCACCGCTTCTTCCTCGTCCATGCCGCGCTGACGGCAGTAGAACAGCTGGTCGTCGTCCACCTTGGAGGTGGTCGCCTCATGCTCCACGCGGGAGGAGTTGTTCTTGACCTCGATGTAGGGAACCGTGTGGGCGCCGCATTTGTCGCCGATCAGCAGGCTGTCGCACTGAGTATAGTTGCGCGAGTTCTTGGCCTTGGGGTGCATCGACACCAGGCCGCGGTAGGTGTTCTGCGCCTTGCCGGCCGAGATCCCCTTGGAGACGATGCGCGACTTGGTGTTCTTGCCCAGGTGCACCATCTTGGTGCCGGTGTCGGCCTGCTGCATGTTGTTGGCAATGGCGATCGAGTAGAACTCGCCCTGGCTTTCATCACCACGCAGGATGCAGGAGGGGTATTTCCAGGTCACAGCGGAACCGGTCTCCACCTGGGTCCACATCACCTTGGCGCGGTCGCCGCGGCAATCGGCGCGCTTGGTCACGAAGTTGTAGATGCCGCCCTTGCCGTTCTCATCGCCCGGGTACCAGTTCTGGACGGTGGAGTATTTCACCTCGGCGTCTTCCTCGATGATGATCTCCACCACCGCGGCGTGCAGCTGCGCGGTGTCGCGCTGCGGCGCGGTGCAGCCTTCGAGGTAGGAGACGTAGGACCCCTTGTCGGCGATGATCAGAGTGCGTTCGAACTGGCCGGTGTTTTCCGCGTTGATGCGGAAATAGGTCGACAGCTCCATCGGGCAGCGCACGCCCGGCGGCACATAGACAAAAGAGCCGTCCGAGAACACCGCAGAGTTCAGCGTCGCATAGAAGTTGTCGGAAACAGGCACCACGGAGCCGAGGTACTTCTTCACCAGCTCCGGGTGTTCGCGGATGGCCTCGGAAATCGAGCAAAAGATCACGCCCGCTTCCTTAAGCTCCTTCTGGAATGTGGTGCCCACGGAAACCGAGTCGAACACGGCATCCACAGCGACCTTGCGGCCTTCCTCAGGAGCGTTGCCCGCGCCTTCGACGCCTGCCAGGATCATCTGTTCTTTCAGCGGGATACCCAGCTTTTCGTAGGTCGCCAGCAGCTTTGGATCGACTTCATCCAGCGACTTGGGCTTGGTTTCCATCGATTTCGGGCGGGCATAATAGTACTGATCCTGGAAATCGATCTCCGGATAGCTGACCATTGCCCATTTCGGCTCGTCCATCTGCTCCCAGCGTTCAAAGGCCTTCAGGCGCCACTCGGTCATCCATTCGGGCTCTTCGTTCTTTTCCGAGATCAGGCGCACGATATCGGGGTTCACGCCCTTCGGCGCGTATTCCATTTCGATATCGGTTTCCCAGCCGTATTTGTACGCACCGCCAACCTCGCGCACCGCATCCACGGTTTCCTGGTCAACACCTTCCTTGACTTGGGTCTGGTCCAAAGCGGCCATCGTCATCTCCTCACTCACGCCGCGCGGGCGCGATGTTTCTTTTCTTTTTGCAGCCACGCCTCGGCAAAGCGCAGCACATCTTCTTCCGTTGTCTCGGGCCCCAGCGACACGCGCACGGCGCCCTGGGCTGTGGCCTCGTCATATCCCATCGCGGTCAGCACCGCGCTGGCGCGCACCTTGCCGCTGGAACAGGCGCTGCCGGCGCTGATCGCGAAGCCCGCAAGGTCCATCTGCATGACCTGGGTTTCGCCCTTCCAGCCCGGCGTTGCGAAACACAGGGTGTTCGGCAGCCGCTTCTGATCCTTTCCGACAAAAATAGTATGGCTTACGCCAGACACAAGCGCCTTTTCTAGAATATTTCTAAGTTCTGCAACCCTGTCCCAGACACCATTTGCCAGATCTTTTGCCGCCGCTTCAGCTGCGGCGCCGAAGCCCGCGATTCCTATGACATTTTCGGTGCCAGAGCGGCGTCCCATTTCCTGGCCGCCGCCCTTGATCCGGGCCGTCAGATCGGTGCCGCGTTTCATAACGACCGCACCGATACCCTTGGGGCCGCCCAGTTTATGGGCCGAAATCAGCGCCATTTGGGCGCCGAGCCAATTAAAGGCAACCGGCAGTTTGCCGAGAGCCTGGGTCGCATCCGTCACGGCCAGACCTTCCGGCAGTGCCTGAATGATACCGGTTTCGGAGTTCGCAAGTTGCAGAGCGGACTGAGCGGGGTCGCTGATCTCAACCGCGCCTTCGCTTGTCACGGGCAGGTCCTTGGTGATCCAGGCGCGCACGGCGTCATGCTCCACAGGTGCGCCATGCAGACCGCGGCCGGCCAGTGCCAGAGCCGCGCCTTCGGTAGAGCCGGAGGTGAACACGATATCCGCCCCGTCCGCCCCGAACGCGGCAGCCACCTGTGCCCGCGCCTTCTCAACCAGAGCCTTGGCAGCCCGGCCCTCGGCATGCACCGAAGACGGGTTGCCGCAGATCTCCATCGCCGCAATCATCGCGGCCTGTGCCTCCGGGCGCAGGAGAGCGGTGGCATTATGGTCAAGATAAACGCGCTTCATAGATACATCTTTTTGCGGATCACTGCCGCGTCATAAGCCGCCTTGCGGTAATTGGCAAAGGTTCCGCGCAAATTCCGTTCGGAATACGTCCTGGCGGGGCGGGATGATGCGGGTTGCTCGCCCCCCAAATCAGTCGTCCACAACAGCAAACAGATTGGGCACTGCCGGGCATGGGGCCAGATCGTTGTTGATCACATCCGACAGCCGGGTCTGGTGCAGGAACACGTACACATGCGCGCTCAGCCCTTCCCACAGGCGGTTGGTCAGCGATTGCGCACGGCTCCCGGACAATGCGCCCGATGCCCCTGCTCCTTTGTGCATGGCGTCAACTGTTTCATCCACGGCGGAAAGCACGTCCACCACCCGCACTTCGGACGGCGGCATGGCCAAGCGGTAGCCGCCGCCGGGGCCGCGCACCGACTCGACCAGCCCGGCCCGGCGCAGCTTGACGAACAACTGCTCCAGATACGGCAGCGAGATATCCTGGCGCTTGGAAATATCGCCCAGCGGCACCAGATCGCCCTGCGGCTGCAGCGCGATATCCGCCAGCGCAACCATCGCGTAGCGCCCTTTGGTGGAAAGCTTCATAATTTATCCCTCGAAACCAGGGCGCGAGTGCGAAAACATTGACCTTCCCTCCGACTGTGCGTATCTCAGCCTGACGGTGTATGGCGAGGCCAGCGCCTTTGATTAGAACTGTTCTAAGATGCCTGACCGAACCCGTCAAGTATTCTGCGGCAGACCCGACAACGAGAGTAGGATTTTAACCGCCCATGCCCGAGGTCATCTTTCCTGGACCCGAAGGCCGCCTCGAAGGCCGCTATCACCCGCAAAAAGAAAAAGACGCCCCGATCGCCATCGTGCTGCACCCGCATCCGCAGTTCGGCGGCACCATGAACAACAAGGTGGTCTACAACCTCCACTATGCGTTCTACAACATGGGCTTCACGGTTCTGCGGTTCAATTTCCGCGGCGTCGGCCGCAGCCAGGGCGAATATGACCAGGGCGTGGGCGAGCTGTCCGATGCCGCCTCGGCCCTGGATTACCTGCAGTCGATGAACTCCAACTCCAAGCATTGCTGGGTTGCGGGCTTCTCCTTCGGCGCCTGGATCGGCATGCAGCTCTTGATGCGCCGGCCCGAGATCACCGGCTTCATCTCGGTCGCGCCGCCGGCCAACATGTACGACTTCTCCTTCCTGGCGCCCTGCCCGTCCTCGGGCCTGATCATCAACGGCACCGCCGACCGCGTGGCGCCGCCTGCCGACACGGCCAGCCTGGTCGGCAAGCTGCATGAGCAAAAGGGCATCACCATCACCCACACCGAGGTGGAGGGCGCGGACCATTTCTTCCAGGAGCCGCATATGGACACGATGATCGGCAGTGTGACCGATTACGTGAAGCGCCGTCTGACGGAGAACACCCGCTGATGAGCGGCACCATCGAAACGCTGGCCCAAAAACTGGCGGTCGATACCCTCAAGGTGCAGGACGCCAGCGGTGAAGAGCGGCTGTATGTGGAGGTGGGGCAAGTTCTTGGCGCTGCGTCCCAGTCGCTTGAAGAAGCTTTTCTGACGGAAATCCGCGTGCGCCTGGCTGAACGCAAGGCGCGCGACTTCCTCAACAAAAAAGTTGCCGAGCTGCAGGCGCAGCTTGGCGCCTCAGGTGAGGCGTGAACGCCCGCCTAGAGGCGCAGTTTGCCTTTCTGCTGGAAGCAGACAAGCTGCGCCGAGTTGAGCGCCAAAACCTGATTATTGATTGCAGCCGCTGCGAAAACTCGGCTGAGCACAGCTGGCACCTGGCGCTTTATGCGCTGGTGCTGGCCCCCTTTGCAGCGCCGGAGGTGGATGTTTTCCGCTCCATCCGCATGCTGCTGCTTCACGACCTGGTTGAGATCGACGCAGGCGACCATCCGATCACCAGTGAAGTTGACTGGGACGCAGTGGCCAAAGCGGAAATGGCGGCCGCCAAGCGGCTATTCGGTCTGCTACCCCCGGATCAGGGCGCTGAGTTCCTGTCCTTGTGGCGGGAGTTCGAAGCGTCCGAGAGCCCGGACGCGCAGTTTGCCAAGCGGGTGGATCATTGCCAGCCGATTTTCCAGACGCTTTACGGCGCAACCCCGCTCGACTGGCATGTCGACGTTGTCCGGCACAACCTGTTTGGGGGCCGCGCCGCCGCTTTGGAGCAACATCTTCCCGAAGCCTTCCATCACGCACTGGCGCTGCTGGGCGAGGACACCGGATACGACTGCAGCCGCCTGACCGCCCGCCTGCCCTTCCTGAATGAAGCAGACAAGCTGAAACTTGTCAGCCGCGCTTCCAAGCTCGGCGACGGCTCGCGCCACGAGAACTCTGCCGAGCACAGCTGGCACATCATGCTGTACGCCTGGGTGCTGGCCGAACACAGCCCCAGCACCGTCAGCACCGACCGGGTGCTGCAGATGCTGCTTCTGCATGACTTGGTGGAAATCGACGCAGGCGACGCCCCAATCCACGGTGTCACGGATCCGGCCGCTCTTGCTGCGCTGGCCGTCAGGGAAGAAGAGGCCGCAGACCGCCTGTTCGGCATGCTCCCCTCGGACCAAGGTGCGCCGATGCGCGCGGTCTGGGAAGAATTCGAGGCAGCCGAGACCGCGGATGCCGTCTATGCCAAATCCATTGACCGGGTGCAGCCCGTGCTTTTGAACCTGCTGAACGGCGGCGGCAGCTGGCTGGATTACAACGTCAGCCTGCCGCAGCTTGACACCCGTGTCGGCGGCAAGGTCAACCGCGGCGCGCCCGAGGTCTGGACCTATGTCCGCGCTCAAATCGAACCCTGGTTCCGCAAGGCCGGACGCCTCTGAAGCTTCCCCGCCCTGCGGCGCCGCAATTTCTCACTCCGTAACTGGCAGAAACGGCTGGGTTTCAGCGCCCTTGGGCGTCAGCGTCAGAAACTCACCCGGTTTCAGCTCATTCCACGCCTCGCCTGTGTCTTCCAGCGGTTCCGACACCACTGCCCAGCCCTTCATGCTCTCGCTCCACCGGTAGTAGACTGACGGCGCAATGCTGTCAGAGGAATAGCGCGCAGCAAAAAGTGTCTTGCCGTCAGACATCGCCACCGACAAGCGCATATGCGGTGTGCATCCGCGCGCCCGGGACAGGGCTTCCATCCGGGCAACAGCCCGTTCCAGCGCCCCCTTTGGGTCCGCATCCAGGCCTTCGCGCAGGGCAAGCAAAAACAGCACCTCGCTGTCAGTCGCCCCCTTGCGGTGTTCATACAGCTCGTCCGGAATGCACATATCCGCGTGGCGGCGGAACTTTTCGAACCCGCCGACCTGCCCGTTGTGCATGAAGCTCCACTTGCCAGCGGTAAAGGGATGACAGTTGTTCCGGCTTGTGGCGGACCCGGTGGACGCCCGGACATGCGCCAGAAACAGGCGCGATTGCACCTGGTGCACCAGCGCCCGCAGATTGCAGTCGGACCACGCCGGATAGACATCCCGGTACAGCCCCGGCTCCTGCCGCCTACCATACCAGGCAATGCCGAAACCGTCGCCATTGGTCGCGGTCTTGCATTTAACTGCCTTCTGGCTTTGCGCAATCAGCGAATGGGCCGGTGTCGAGATGATGTCTTCCAGAAAAACCTCCGCACCCGTGTAGGCGGCCCAGCGGCACATATGGCAGTCCCCATTCTGTTTTCGGGAATCAGGTCAGCGTTTCCGCCTGCCCCTCATTATCGGAACAGGGTCCTAAGATTTCTCCAATTCACAGTCCAGCGTATCCGTGCACAACCGCATGTTCATTTCCGCTGCAGGCGAAAACGCAGCACCCGGTGACGCATCGGGACTTCCTCCCGCCGACAGGATGCTGTAGCGGAGGAACTGGCAGAGGCCCGCCACGCCGGGCAAAGCGCGGATAACGGAGGCAGCGATGCCGGTACATTACGTCTACCTGATCATTGCAGTGGCAGCGGAAACCATCGGCACCACAGCCCTGCAGGCCAGCCAGCAATTCAGCAAGCTGGGACCGTCACTGATCGTTCTGGTCGCTTATGCCTTCTCCTTCTACATGATGGGGCTGACCCTAAAATTCATGCCAGTCGGCATTGTCTATGCCATCTGGTCCGGCCTTGGCATTCTTCTGATCGCGGTCATTGCCTTCATCGTCTTCGGCCAGAAACTGGATCTGCCTGCTGTCATCGGCATGGTGATGATCATGTCAGGAATTGTCATCATTCACCTGTTTTCCAAGTCGTCGGGCCACTGAACCGCATTTGCAGGCGCCCGCGGCCGTTTTCCTCTGGCCTTTGTGCGGGGTTCGGGCTATGCGCGGCCCAACTTCCTTACAAAGGCGAACGTCATGGATATGCGCAACATTGCGATTATTGCTCACGTTGACCACGGCAAGACCACCCTGGTTGACGAGCTGCTGAAACAATCCGGCGCCTTCCGCGAAAATCAGGCTGTGGCGGAACGCGCCATGGACAGCAACGATCTGGAGCGCGAACGCGGCATCACCATTTTTGCCAAACCCACCTCGGTGGAATGGCACGGCACCCGCATCAACATCGTCGACACCCCCGGCCACGCCGACTTTGGCGGCGAGGTGGAGCGGATCCTGTCGATGGTGGACGGCGTAGTGCTGCTGGTCGACGCCGCCGAAGGCCCGATGCCGCAAACCAAATTCGTGACCTCCAAGGCGCTGGCCCTGGGCCTGCGCCCGATCGTGGTTCTGAACAAGGTCGACAAGCCCGACGCCGAGCCCGACCGCGCGCTGGACGAATGCTTTGACCTGTTTGCCTCGCTGGACGCAACCGAAGACCAGCTGGACTTCCCGCATCTTTATGCCTCCGGCCGCTCCGGCTGGGCCGATGCCGATCTGGACGGCCCGCGCAAGGACCTGCACGCGCTGTTCAACCTGATCGTGAACCACGTGCCGGAACCCAAGCAGATCAAGCAGCAGAACGACGACTTCCGGATGCTGGCCACCACTCTGGGCAGCGACCCGTTCGTCGGCCGCATCCTGACCGGCCGCGTCGAATCCGGCAAACTTAAGGTCGGCGCAACCGTGCAGGCGATTTCCCGCATCGGCCAGAAGATCGAACAGTTCCGTGTGACCAAGATCCAGGCCTTCCGCGGCCTGGCCCAGCAGGACATCGAGGAAGCCCAGGCTGGCGACATCGTCTCCATCGCCGGCATGTCCAAGGCCACCGTTGCCGACACCATCTGTGCCCTGGCTGTGGATGAGCCGCTGGACGCCCAGCCGATCGACCCGCCGACCATCACCGTGACCTTCGGCATCAACGACAGCCCGCTGGCCGGCCGCGACGGCAAGAAGGTGCAGTCCCGCGTCATCCGCGACCGTCTGATGAAAGAGGCCGAAAGCAACGTCGCCATCAAGATCCAGGACACCCCCGGCGGCGAAGCTTTCGAGGTTTCCGGCCGCGGCGAACTGCAGATGGGCGTTCTGATCGAAAACATGCGCCGCGAGGGCTTCGAACTGTCGATTTCCCGCCCGCAGGTGATCATGAAGGAAGTCGACGGCGTCAAAATGGAGCCGATCGAGGAAGCCACCATCGACGTGGATGACGAGTACTCGGGCGCGGTGATCGAAAAGCTGACCGGCGCCCGCAAGGGTGAACTGGTCGAGATGAAGCCCGCAGGCGCAGGCAAGACCCGGATCATCGCCCACGTCCCCTCGCGCGGCCTGATCGGCTATCACGGCGAATTCCTGACCGACACCCGCGGCACCGGCGTGCTGAACCGCGTGTTCCACGGCTGGGCGCCGCACAAGGGGGCAATCCCGGGCCGCCGCGCCGGCGTGCTGATCTCGATGGAGAACGGCCAGTCGGTGGCGTACGCGCTGTGGAACCTGGAAGAGCGCGGCAAAATGATGATCGGGGCCCAGGCCGACATCTACACCGGCATGATCATCGGCGAGCATTCGCGCGACAACGACCTGGAAGTGAACCCGCTGAAGGGCAAGAAACTGACCAACGTGCGGGCTTCCGGTACAGACGACGCCGTGCGCCTGACCACGCCGATGACGCTGTCGCTGGAAGAGGCCATCGCGTATATCAACGACGACGAACTGGTTGAGGTGACGCCGAACAACGTGCGCCTGCGCAAGCGCTACCTGGACCCGCATGAACGCAAGCGGATGGCCAAAGCGGCCAGCTGATCAGAGAAAGGCGCCTGCGGGCGCCTTTTTTTATGGAAACGGCGTCAACCGTGCATCCAGCTCATGCGGTCTCTTCGATCTCTAAAGTCTCAAGTTTTTTATAGATCCGACTTCGCCTGGAACTCCTGAAGCTCTCTTTGCCTTACTGCGGCTTACTCCCTCTAACTCCCTGGATCGCCTGAGAACTTTCAACGCGCAGCTTCTATCTGCAGGCGAAATGGCGCGAGAAGATTGGTTAGGATTGTATTAATTTCATCCAATAACACACCCTTGAAGTGATTTTTTCAAGCACCACTCCTCTAATGACAGTTTCAATCCAAGGAGAGGACCGATGCGAATTTCGAAGTTCATAGCCAGCCGAGCCCTGCCTGCAGTGTTTCTGCTTTCGGTAACCGCAGCTCCCGGTTCAGCCGATCAGAAACCCGTCCTTGAGGCTGCCAGTCCCGCGATCGAGCTGATGCGGGAAGAGGGCTTTACGGTTTCCAAGCTCAAACCCTTGATGTTCAACCGGATTGAAGTCTCTGCCTATAAGGACGGATATTACCGTGCGATTGTATTGAACAGGCGCACAGGAAAAATTCTTTCGGATGAAATCATCATGCCGACAGCCTCGGCACAGCAAACCTTCGCCGGCCGAGCAGACAGAAGCGGCTCGCTTTCAAACACGTCGCCTGGCAACGGCAGCGGGTCCGGGAACGGAATTGGCGGCGGCTCTTCAGGCGGAGCCGCTAACGGATCCGGCTCGGGAGGCGCCTCCGGCGGCGGAGTTGCCTCCGCCGGCGCTGGTGCAGGCGCGTCCACCGGTGGCGGCGGCGTTTCCGCTGGGGTTGGCGCAGGCGCGTCCACTGGCGGCGGCGGTATCTCCGCTGGGGTTGGCGCAGGCGCATCCACTGGCGGCGGCGGCGCTTCCGCCGGGGTTGGCGCAGGCGCGTCGACTGGCGGCGGCGGTATCTCCGCCGGGGTTGGCGCGGGCGCGTCCACCGGCGGCGGCGGTGTCTCCGCCGGGGTTGGCGCAGGCGCATCCACTGGCGGCGGCGTCTCCGCCGGGGTTGGCGCAGGCGCGTCCACTGGCGGCGGCGGTGTCTCCGCCGGGGTTGGCGCAGGCGCGTCGACTGGCGGCGGCGGTGTCTCCGCCGGGGTTGGCGCAGGCGGTGTCTCCGCTGGCGTCGGGGCTGGTATATCGGGTTAAACGGCCTCCATGTCCCACACAAGCAAAGCTGCATGGAAAAAGGCGCGGCCTTTGCCGCGCCTTTCTTGATCTTCAAGCGGGCCTAAACTCTGTCATGCCGCAGCCGAAAGTGTAGCAATCCTGCTACTCGCTGGTCTCCACCACCATCAGTTCGCGCTCGGAGGCGCCGCGCGCATGGTCCAGTGCTTCCTGATACTCCGGGCTGTGGTAGCAATCCACTGCCGCTTCGACGCTCGGGAACCTGGCCACCACATTGCGCGGCCGTTCCTTGCCTTCCAGCTGCACAAAGCGCCCGCCGCGGGCGATGAATTCCCCGCCATGCTTGGCAATCGCCGGGCCTGCCAGCTCGGCATATTTGCCATAGGCATCGGCGTCGGTAACGGTCACATGTGCAATCCAAAGTGCGGGCATCGCAGCCTCCCAGTTTCAAGAATTTTCCGGCAGCTTAGGCAGTTTGCCGGAAAGACCAAGTGTTTTTTGACCAAATGGTCAGCCAGCCAGCACGGCCTCGGCAGCCTTGATAGCTTCCTCGGCGCCAGAGAAATCCTTGCCGCCGCCCTGGGCCATATCCGGCCGGCCGCCGCCGCCCTTGCCCCCGACAGCGGGAACAGCCGCTTTCAGCACGTCCACTGCTGAAATTTCACCGGTCAAATCATCTGTAACACCCGCAGCCACGGCCACCTTGCCGTCTTCCTCGGCGATCAACAGGATCACCCCTGAGCCGATATTCTGCTTGTGCTTGTCGATGAGGCCGCGCAGATCCTTGCCGGACACGCCCTGCAGCGCCTGGGCCAGAAACTTCTTGCCATTCACATCCTTGGCTTCGGCGCCGCCGCCGGAGCCGCCGCCCATCGCGATCTGCTGCTTGAGATTGGAGATCTCATTCTGCAGCGCCTTGCGTTCCTCCATCATCGCCTTGAGACGGTCCAGGACATCCGCAGGCTGCGCCTTCAGCGCCGCGGCAACCTCGGCCATGCGGCCGGCTTCGCGCTCCAGGTGTTCAACGGCAGCGGCGCCGGTCAGCGCCTCGATCCGGCGCACCCCGGCCGAGGAGGCGCTGTCGCCCAGGATCACGAAGGTGCCGATGTCACCGGTCTGCTTCACATGGGTGCCGCCGCACAGCTCGATCGAGTAGGTGTCGCCGTCGTGCCCCTTGCCGGTCGGCGCGCGTCCCATGGAGACCACCCGAACCTCTTCGCCGTATTTTTCGCCGAAAAGCGCCTGGGCACCCAGCTCGCGCGCGTCATCCGGGGTCATGATCCGGGTGGAAACCGGCGTGTTCTGGCGGATGAAGTCATTCACCTCCGCACCGACCTTGGCCAGTTCATCGGCGCTCATCGCCTTGTTGTGGCTGAAGTCGAACCGCAGCCGGTCCTCAGCATTGAGCGAGCCTTTCTGCGCCACATGTTCCCCCAGCGCATTGCGCAGGGCTTCGTGCAGCAAGTGGGTGGCGGAGTGGTTCGCACGGATCTTGCTGCGGCGCGCGTGATCCACTTCCATCGCAGCGCCCTTGCCGACGGCAATTTCGCCCTCGGTCACTTCGGCAATGTGCAGAAACAGCCCCTCCACCTTTTTGGTGTCGGTGATGCGGGCCGCGCCGCCTTCGACGGTCAGCACACCGGTGTCGCCGACCTGGCCGCCGCTTTCGCCGTAGAACGGTGTCTGGTTCAGGATCACCTGCACCGTGTCGCCCTTGGCCGCGGATTGCAGTTGCGCGCCGTCCTTGACGATTGCAACGATCTGGCCTTCGGCCTTTTCGGTCTCATACCCCAGGAAATCGGTGGCGCCCGCTGCATCGAGAATGTCGAAGTAGACCTTCACATCCGCAGCTTCGCCCAGCCCGATTCCGCCGGCACGGGACTGCTCCTTCTGTGCCTTCATGGCGGCATCGAAACCATCGGTGTCGACTTCGATCTCCTTGGCACGCAGCGCGTCCTGCGTCAGGTCGAGCGGGAAGCCGTAGGTGTCGTACAGTTTGAAGGCGGTCTCACCCGGCAGCACGTCGCCCTTGCCCAGATCGGCGGCGGCTTCATCCAGCAGCTTCAGACCGCGGTCCAGCGTCCTGAGGAAACGGGTTTCCTCCTGCTCGAAGGTTTCCTCGATCAGCGCCTGCCCCTGGCCAAGTTCCGGATAGGCCGCGCCCATCTTCTGAACGAGCGCCGGAACCAGCTTGTGCATGACAGGATCGGTGGCGCCCAGCAGTGAGGCATGGCGCATCGCGCGGCGCATGATCCGGCGCAGAACATATCCGCGGCCCTCGTTCGAGGGCAGCACGCCTTCAGCGATCAGGAAGGAGCAGGAGCGAAGGTGATCGGCGATCACCCGGTGATGCACGTTCTGATCCCCGAACGGATCGGTGTTCGTCACGTTGGCCGAGGCTTCGATCAGCGACTTGAACAGGTCGGTCTCATAGTTGTCGTGGGTGCCCTGCAGCAGCGCTGCAATCCGCTCCAGCCCCATGCCGGTGTCAATGGACTGCATGTCCAGATCGACCATGGAGCCGTCCGCGAACTTCTCGTTCTGCATGAAGACGAGGTTCCAGATTTCGATGAACCGGTCGCCGTCTTCCTCCGGCGAGCCCGGAGGGCCGCCCCAGATGTGGTCGCCGTGGTCATAGAAAATCTCGGTGCAGGGCCCGCAGGGGCCGGTATCACCCATCTGCCAGAAGTTGTCCGAGGTCGCGATCCGGATGATCCGCTCCTCCGGCACGCCCATCTTCTTCCAGATTTCAAAGGCCTCGTCATCAGTATGATAGACGGTGGTGTAGAGCCGGTCTTTCGGAATATCGAATTCCTTGGTGATCAGCTCCCAGGCAAAGGGGATCGCCTCATGCTTGAAGTAATCGCCAAAGGAAAAGTTGCCGAGCATCTCGAAGAACGTGTGGTGGCGCGCGGTGTAGCCGACGTTGTCGAGGTCGTTGTGCTTGCCGCCGGCGCGCACGCATTTCTGCGAGGTGGTCGCGCGCTTGTAGTCGCGGGTTTCCACGCCGGTAAAGCAATTCTTGAACTGAACCATGCCCGAATTGGTGAACATCAGGGTGGGGTCGTTGCGCGGCACCAGCGGACTGGAATCGACCACCTCATGCCCCTGTTTGGCAAAGTAGTTCAGAAAGGTTGAGCGGATATCGTTGAGCGTCGGCATGTGCGGGATCTCTTGCGGGCTTAAAACAAGCGTTCCGGGCAGGTTTACCCGTCAGCCTGCATACTGTCCACAGCGGGAAGCGGCATGGCCAGCGAAAAAGGACGCAGCCTGCGCCGCGCCCTTCCGGATTCGAGTTTTGATCAGATTTACCGGCGCTTAGGCCTCAAGTATGTCGTCCGCGTCGCCCATATCCGGGCGCTCGAACTCCAACCCGTGCGACGCGCGGATCTTGTCCTCGATGTCAAAGGCGATGGCCGGGTTTTCCTTCAGGAAGGTCTTGGCGTTCTCCCGCCCCTGCCCGATCCGCTCATCCCCGTAGGAGAACCAGGCGCCGGACTTGTTCACGACACCGGCCGCGACGCCCAGATCCAGCAGCTCGCCCATCTTGGAAATGCCTTCGCCGTACATGATGTCGAATTCCACCTGCTTGAACGGCGGCGCCACCTTGTTTTTGACGACTTTCACGCGGGTCGCGTTGCCGACCACCTCGTCGCGGTCCTTGATCGAACCGATGCGGCGGATGTCCAGACGGACGGAGGAGTAGAACTTCAGCGCGTTGCCGCCGGTGGTGGTTTCAGGGGAGCCGAACATCACGCCGATCTTCATGCGGATCTGGTTGATGAAGATCACCATGCATTTGGAGCGGCTGATGGAGCCGGTCAGCTTGCGCATCGCCTGGCTCATCAGGCGGGCCTGGACGCCGACGTTGCTGTCGCCCATGTCGCCTTCAAGCTCCGATTTCGGGGTCAGCGCCGCCACCGAGTCGACGATCACCATGTTGACCGCGCCGGAGCGCACCAGCGTGTCGGTGATTTCCAGCGCCTGCTCGCCGGTGTCGGGCTGGGAGATCAGCAGCTCGTCCAGATCAACACCCAGCTTGGCTGCATATTGCGGGTCCAGCGCGTGTTCCGCGTCGACAAAGGCGCAGACGCCGCCCTTTTTCTGCTGCTCTGCAATGCAATGCAGCGTCAGCGTGGTCTTGCCCGAGCTTTCCGGGCCGTAGATTTCAATGATCCGGCCCATCGGCAGTCCGCCGATCCCCAGCGCGATGTCCAGGCCCAGGGAGCCGGTCGAGCTGGCTTCGATCTCCTGCATGGCGCTGCCGTCGCCAAGCTTCATGATGGAGCCTTTGCCGAACTGCCGCTCAATCTGGGCAAGCGCGCTGTCCAGCGCCTTTTGCTTGTCACCGCTTACTTTATTTTTCATGGTCAAAAGATCCGCCATAGTCCCTTGTCCTTCTCGTTGTGTCACACACCGGAGCGCGCGGCAATCACTGCTTTGTTCACCTCTTGTTCCTTATGAGATCAAAAAGAGAACATTGCAACAGAATTCTCGTGTACCCACTTCGGGAGCAGGGTGTTAAAGATTGGTTTATGGTTAATCCGCAGCAAGAATTTTTACCGGGCAGTTAACGGAATGATGATATTTTTCAAGGAACGGCTGGCGCTTCTCTCTGTTCCCAAAACCGGCACCACCGCGTTTCAGGCGGCCCTGCGCGATCGCGCCGATCTGGTGATTTCCGACCCGCCGGAACTGAAGCACGCGCCGCTTTACCGCTACAACCGCTGGATCCGCCCGATGTTCGAAAAGGTCTGCGGCGCGGAACTGGAGGTCGCGGCCGTGATGCGGGAGCCGATCAGCTGGCTGGGCAGCTGGTACCGTTACCGTCAGCGGCCCGCGCTGGACGGCAAACCCAATTCGACCAAGGGCGTCAGCTTCGAAGACTTCCTGCACGGCTATTGCAAGGGCAAGCCGCCCGCCTGCGCCAATGTCGGCAGCCAGGCAAAATTTCTGGAAGCGCAGCCCAACGGCTGCAAGGTCAGCCACCTGTTCCGCTATGAGGATCAGCAGGCTTTGAAGCTGTTCCTGGAGCTGCGCCTGGGCACGGAAATCCAACTGGAGCGCAAGAACGTCAGCCCTCAGGCGGACCTTGCCCTCAGCCCGGGCGCAGAGGCGCATGTCCGCCGCAAACGCGCAGCCGAATTCGAGCTTTACAGCTCCATTCCCTCGCGCTGAAAGCAAAACGCCGCCGGGTCGGGCGGCGTTTCACCGGCTATTTCAGGCCTTAATGCAATTGCGCGTGCACCGTCTCGGTCAACTGGTTGAGCGAGAACGGCTTGGGCAGGAAGACTGAGTTCGGCACGTCCGGCTCCGCCTCGCCGAAAGCACCTTCGGCATAGCCGGAAACAAAGACAACGCGCGTCTCCGGCCGCTCCTTCAGTGCTTCACGCACCCAGCTGGGGCCGTCCATGCCGGGCATCACCACGTCTGTCACAAAGACGTCCACTGTCAGCCCGGGGTCTTCCAGCGTGCGCAGCGCATCCTCGGCAGACTCGGCCTCCAGAACTGTGTAGCCGCGCATCCTGAGCGCACGGGAGGCAAAGGCGCGCACCGGCGCCTCATCTTCGACCAGCAGCACCACGCCCTCGCCATGCTGCGCGGCTGCTGCCTTGTCAGCGGCCGCTTCAGGTTTCTCTGCGGCCAGGTGTTCAGCCTGCTGCTTGTAGACGGGGAAGAACAGGGTGAACTGGGTGCCGTGCCCTTTCACCGAATCGACAAAGATATACCCGCCGGTCTGCTTGATGATGCCATAGGCCGTGGACAGGCCCAGGCCGGTCCCCTCGCCCGTGCGCTTGGTGGTGTAAAAGGGCTCGAACACTTTCTGCAGCTTGTCCGGTGCGATCCCGACCCCCTCGTCGGACACCTTCACCGTCACCCAGTCCCCGGCGGGCACGGTGGCCCGGTTCCGCTCCAGCGGCTTATCCAGCGATACAACTTCGGTCTCGACTCGGATTTCGCCGCCCTGCGGCATGGCATCCCGGGCATTCACGACCAGGTTCATCAGCACCTGCTCCAGCTGCCGCTTGTCGGCGCGGATCGCCTTCATCACCGGGTCGTGGCTGAGGGTCAGGGTCACCTTTTCCCCCACCAGACGGTTAAGAAGATGCGTCAGGTCCGACAGCGTGTCCCGCACGTCCAGGATTTCCGGCTGCAGGGTCTGTTTGCGCGAAAACGCCAGCAGCTGGCTGACCAGCGAGGCCGCGCGGTTGGCGTTCTCGTGAATCTGGATCAGATCGCCGTAATCCTGGTCGCCCTGATCGTGCCGCAAAAGCAGCAGGTCGCAATGGCCGGAGATTGCTGTCAGCAGGTTGTTGAAGTCATGCGCAACGCCGCCCGCCAGCTGGCCGATCGCCTGCATCTTCTGGCTTTGCACGAATTGGGCTTCCAGGGTCTTCAGCTCGGTTGCGTCGTTCAGAACGGCGATCAGCAGCGGCGTCCCCTCCTCCACAACGCGAGTCAGCGTGACCTGAACAAAAACCTCCTTGTCGGAGCGCGACAGCCGCAGGAATTCCGATTTGTTCGGGGCCAGCCCGTCCGCAGTATCGCGCAGCCAATCCGACATCGGACGCCCCAGCCCCTCCATCAGCTGCCCCAGTTTCAAATTGGCGCAGCTTTCGACGCCCAGCAGCCGCAGCGCCATCCGGTTGCTGCTCATGATCTCCCCGGTCGGGGCAACCTTCAGGAACGGCACCGGCAGGGCTTCAAACCCGGCCTGGGCTGAAGCGAAACTGCTTTCGTCCACCTCCATCAGGAACAATTCGCTGCGGCCCTGGGTGCGGTTCTTTTCGCTGACCAGAACCTGCACCGGCCCGTTCTTGGTGCTGAGCGTGTTGATCTGCCCCGGCAGCACCGGCAGCGCCGGAAACAGCCGGTCAGTGGATTTCACCCGCTCGCCGATCAGAGTGCGGGCAGCCTCATTCATGAACAGGACCGCACCTGTGCGGCCCACAGTGATCATCGGAACCGGCAGCGCGTCCGCGCCGCGGCCATTGCCGCCCCGGTCTAGGATATCTTCAACCCGCCACAGGAAACTGCCGCCGCTCATCTGGTGCACGGCCAGCCGCACATGGCCGCGCCGGGTAACGATGTCCTCCCGCGCCGCGCCATCCACGCGGGCGCGGCACTGCAGCCGGTAGAGCACCGCGGAGGGGTTGGCCAGGATCGAGCGTAGCGTGCCCGCCAGCGTTTCCCGGCTGGCATCCTCGAACCGCTTGACCGCGGCGCCGTTGCAGGCGTGGATCATGCCCTCGTCATCCGTGACGAAGCTGGGGGTCGCGTCCTTTTCGATGAAGCCGGTCAGCAGTTCCGCCGCCATCGCGCGCGCGTTCAGCCGCATCCGCGCCTGCACCGCCATCAGCACCGCGACCGCCGCCAGTGTCAGCCCCACCATGATGAAGCCGCGGCCCATCCAGTCAGGCAGCGGCAGCAGCCACGGCCCGGCCATCAGCATCAGCGCCAGCAGCAATGTCGCCGCCAGCCTGGCGTGCTCAGGTGCGTAAACGCGCAGTTCCGGAACGGAGGTGTCTTGGCGACCGGACATTACGGCTCCATGGTCTGTAGAGATTTCCGCCATAACGCGGCGGTTTAGGTTAAAACCACGTTAAGAAACACACAGGTCTTCCAGCGGGAACCCTATCAACCGTGTTTCGCGCGCGTCAACACGGCAACATAGAAGCCATCAGTGCCGTCCTGTACTTGCCAGCGTTTCTGACCGGTCAGCTCCCACTCCGGGTTCTCATCCGTAAATCGCCGGACCTGCTCGATATTTTCTCCGTCCAGCATGGAGCAGGTCGCGTAGGCCAGCACTCCTTCCGGCGCAGTCAGCCTGGCGGCCTTGCGCAGGATTTCCGCCTGGATCCTTTGCAGGCCCGCAAGCCTTCCGGGAGTCAGGTTCCATTTACCTTCAGGCGCCCGCCGCCACGAGCCGGAGCCGGAACAAGGCACATCGCACAAAACCAGATCAAACGGTGCGCTGCTGGCCAGATCCGCTGCCGGAAGCAACGCGACCTTTGCACCTGCCCGTGCTGCCCGCTCCGGCAGATCCTTCATCCGCTTGGGGTCGGCATCATGGGCGAAACACTGGATACCGGCCCGGGCCGCCATGGCCAGCGTTTTGCCGCCGCCGCCGGCGCAATAGTCCAGCACCTTCATGCCGCCCTGCAACGGCAGCTGCTCCGTCACGGCCTGGCTGGCTGCGTCCTGAAGCTCGACCAGACCGTCCTGATAGGGTTTGGAGTTGCGCAGCTTCCGCGCGCCTTCAGTCACCTCCAGCGCGGTTTCCGCTGCCGGATGCGGCTGGGCCGCAATGCCCTCCGCAGCCAATGCCTTCACGGCCTTCTCGGGTGTTCCGCGCGCAGCATTCACCCGCAGATGCACCGGCGCCCGGCTGCGCAGGGCTAGGGCCGCGGCCTCGGCCTGATCTCCGAGGCTGCCGCGGAACTCCGGCCACAGCCAATCAGGAATATCCAGCGCCTCAGCGCCCTCGGGCGGCTCCGGGAACGCGCGTTCCGCGTCTGACAGCGGCGCGGGTGCATGGCCCTGACCGGTGAAGAATTCCTCTGCGTCCTGCCCCGCCTCGCGAAGCGCGCCCAGGATCAAGCCGCGCCCCGTGCGGGAACCGCCAAGCGCGGCGTGCGAGCGCATGCAGCGCACCGCATCAAACACGTGATCGCGCACAGCTACGCGGTCTTTGGACCCGGCAAAGCGGCTGCGGCGCCCCCAGGAGGTCAGCGCCTTTTCCGCGGGGTCCCCCGCCAGCACCTGATCCAGGATTTCGATGGCCGCCTGCAGGCGGGCGGCGGGGGTCATGCCCCTGCTCTGATGTCACATGCGGCCATCATCCGCTCAGCCCACCCGGTAGTTCGGCGCTTCGCGGGTGATTTGAACGTCATGCACGTGGCTCTCCTTGAGCCCGGCGCCGGTGATGCGGACGAAATTGCAGTTCTTGCGCATCTCGTCGACAGTGGCGCAGCCGGTATAGCCCATCGCCGCGCGCAACCCGCCCACCAGCTGGTGGATCACGGCATTGGCACCGCCTTTATAGGGCACCTGGCCTTCGATCCCTTCCGGCACCAGCTTGTCGCTTGCCGCATCCTTCTGGAAGTAGCGGTCGGCCGAGCCCCGCGCCATCGCGCCCATCGAACCCATGCCGCGGTAGGACTTGAAGGAACGGCCCTGATACAAGATCACCTCGCCCGGGGATTCGTCCGTGCCTGCGATCATGGAACCGACCATGGCGCAGGAGGCACCGGCAGCAATCGCCTTGGCGAAGTCTCCCGAGAACTTGATACCGCCGTCGGCAATCACCGGAATGTCGCCTGCGGCACCGGCACAGTCCATGATCGCGGTCAGCTGCGGCACGCCCACGCCCGCAACCATGCGGGTGGTGCAGATGGAGCCCGGGCCGATGCCGACCTTGACAGCGTCGGCACCGGCATCGATCAGCGCCAGTGTGGCTTCGGCCGTTGCCACGTTGCCCGCAATCACCTGGACTCCGCTGTATTGCGCCTTGATACGTTTCACGGCGTCGATCACACCCGCGGAATGGCCGTGCGCGGTGTCAACCACCACAACGTCCACGCCCGCATCAATCAGCGCTTCGGAGCGTTCAAAACCGCTGTCGCCGACAGAGCTGGCAGCAGCCACCCGCAGGCGGCCCAGTTCATCCTTGCAGGCGGTGGGGTTCAGAACCGCCTGTTCGGTGTCCTTGAGGGTCAGCAGGCCGGTCAGCTTGCCGTTCTTGTCGGTGACCAGCAGCTTCTCGATCCGGCGCGCCTTCATCAGAGATTTGGCTTCTTCCAGATCTGCCGGCTCCTGCAGCATTGCCAGCTTCTCCGAGGTCATCATCACCGAAACCGGGGTGCTGTCGTCGGTGGCAAAGCGCATGTCTCGGTTGGTGACAATCCCGACAACGCGGCCTGCCCCATCAACGACCGGGAAACCGGTGACCCGGTAACGCTCCTGCAGCGCCTGGGCATCCGCCAGGGTCTGATCCGGGGTCAGGGTAATCGGGTTGTAAACGATGCCGGAGACGAACCGCTTGACCCGGCGCACTTCGCGGGCCTGCTCCTCGGTATTCAGGTTCTTGTGAACGACGCCCATGCCGCCGGCCTGCGCCATGGCAATCGCCATCCGCGACTCGGTCACCGTATCCATCGCCGAGCTCAGGAGCGGAATATTGAGGGCGATCGACTTGGTCACCCGCGTGCGCGTATCCGCCGTGTTGGGCAGAACGCTCGACGCGCCTGGCACCAGAAGAACATCATCAAAGGTGAGAGCCTCACGAATCTGCATTGGTCGTCCTCATGCATAACCCCGTTTGGCGGTGACCCTATGGCACAGAACCTTGCGGGTGGAAAGAGGCCCGGGGCAAGAATTCCTGCACCGCAGCAATTCTTTGGCAGGCAGCTGATCTGGGTCAAGGCGCGCCGCGCCGTCGGGGCTATCGGTAAAGCTGCGGAAATGATGCAGGATTTTGCCATGCCAGCCCCCTTGGAAGACCTCACTATCCTGGACCTGACCCATGTTCTGGCAGGTCCCTATTGCTCAATGATCCTGTCCGGCCTCGGTGCCATGGTAATCAAGGTCGAGCGCCCGGGCGAAGGCGACGACACCCGCGCCTTCCCGCCCTTCAAGGACGGTCAAAGCGCCTATTTCGCGACCATCAACCACGGCAAGAAGAGCATTGCGCTGGATCTGAAAGCGGCCGCGGACCGGGAAATCTTCGAACGGCTTCTGGCCCGGGCGGACGTGCTCCTGGAAAACTACCGCCCCGGCGTGATGCAGCGGCTGGGCTACGGCTGGGAAGACCTGCACGCCCGGTTTCCGAGGCTGATCTACGGGGCCGTCTCAGGGTTCGGCCATACCGGGCCGGATGCCCTGCAACCAGCCTATGACATGGTGGTGCAGGCGCGCGGCGGGGTTATGTCGGTCACCGGCGAGAAAAACCGCGAGCCGGTCCGGGTCGGCGCCTCCATCGGCGATATCGTTGCCGGCATGTTCCTGGGCCATGGTATTCTGGCCGCCCTCTTGGACGTGCGGAAGACCGGCCAGGGCCGATTCATCGATGTTGCCATGCTGGACAGCCAGCTGGCACTGCTGGAACACGCCATCGCCATCACATCCGTCACCGGCGAGGCGCCGCAGCCCTCCGGCGCGCGGCATCCGTCGATCACCCCGTTTGAAACCTTCCACGCCGCGGACGGGCTCTTTGTGATCGCCGCCGGCAATGACACGCTGTTTGCCCGGCTGTGCAACGCCCTGCAGCTGCCGCTGGCCGCGGCCCCGCGCTTTGCCACAAACCCTGCGCGCTGCGAAAACGCCCGCCTTCTGAAACGCCTGATCGAGGCCGTGACGCTGGATCACCCCAAGGATCACTGGATCGCGCTGCTGGCAGAAGCAGGCATTCCGGCGGGACCGATTCAAACCGTTGATCAGGTGCTGCGCGATCCTCAGATCCTGGCGCGCAACATGGTTGTCGACGTGCTGGGCGAGGACGGCCGCCCGGAGAGCCTGGCCGCAGGCAACCCCATCAAGATGAGCGGCCTCGCCGATCCGCAAACCCGCCGCCCGGCCCCGCGGCTCGATGGCAACCGGGAAGAGATTCTGGCATGGCTAGAGGACGTTGAGACACAAAGCGCCAGCAGACCGCCCGGCCGCCGGTAACCCGCATCCCGGACTCATCAAATCTTTAAAAATGCCGCCGCCGGACGGGAAAATGCCGCCCATTGCCTTTCGCTTGCCGCAAAAGACCATATGCTCCGCCTAAATTGCGGAATGAGAAGGCCACAGGCATGACTGACGAACCCCTCGTTGTGTTTACCCCCTCCGGCAAGCGCGGGCGTTTTCCCGTGGGAACGCCGATCCTGACTGCCGCCCGGCAGCTTGGGGTCGACCTCGACTCGGTCTGCGGCGGCCGCGGGATCTGCTCGAAATGCCAGATCACGCCCTCCTTCGGCGAGTTTCCCAAGCACGGCGTGACTGTGCAGGAAGGCGCGCTCAGCGAGTGGAACAAGGTTGAGCAGCGCTACAAGGACAAGCGCGGCCTGATTGATGGCCGCCGCCTCGGCTGCCAGGCCACCGTGCAGGGCGACATCGTGATCGACGTGCCGCCGGAAAGCCAGGTGCACCGTCAGGTCGTACGCAAGCGCGCCGAGGCCCGCGACATCACCATGAACCCCTCCACCCGCCTGTTCTATGTCGAGGTGGAAGAACCCGACATGCACAAGCCGACCGGGGATATTGAGCGGCTTATCGAGGCGCTGGAAACCCAGTGGGACCTGAAGGGCGTCAAGACGGACCTCCACATCCTGCATGTGCTGCAGCCGGCACTCCGCAAGGGCGGCTGGAAAGCAACCGTTGCGGTGCATCTTGGCGACGCTAACCATCCGCCGAAGATCATGCATATCTGGCCCGGCTACTATGAGGGCTCGGTCTACGGCCTCGCGGTCGACCTCGGGTCCACCACCATCGCCGCGCATCTCTGCGACCTGCACACCGGCGAAGTGGTTGCCTCCTCGGGCATCATGAACCCGCAGATCCGTTTCGGCGAAGACCTGATGAGCCGGGTGTCCTATTCGATGATGAACAAGGGCGGCGACCAGGAGATGACCCGCGCGGTGCGCGAGGGCATGAACGCGCTGTTCACCCAGATCGCGGCCGAGGCCGGAATCGACAAGGCGCTGATCGTCGATGCGGTCTTTGTCTGCAACCCGGTGATGCACCACCTGTTCCTCGGCATCGACCCGTTCGAACTCGGCCAGGCGCCGTTTGCGCTGGCAACTTCCAACGCGCTGGCATTGCGGGCAAGCGAGCTGGATCTGAACATCCATCCGGCCGCCCGCGTCTACCTTCTGCCCTGCATTGCCGGCCACGTCGGCGCCGACGCCGCTGCCGTGGCGCTGTCGGAAGCCCCCGACAAATCCGAGGATCTGGTTCTGGTCGTCGATGTCGGCACCAACGCAGAGATCCTGCTGGGCAACAAGGAAAAGGTTCTGGCCTGCTCTTCCCCCACCGGCCCGGCATTTGAGGGCGCGCAGATCTCCAGCGGCCAGCGGGCCGCACCCGGCGCTATCGAACGTGTCGAAATCAATCCGGAGACAAAGGAACCCCGTTTCCGGGTGATCGGCTCTGACGTCTGGTCGGACGAGGAGGGTTTTGCCGAATCCATCGCCACAACCGGCATCACCGGCATCTGCGGCTCCGGCATCATCGAGGCGATTGCCGAAATGCGCCTGGCCGGCGTGCTGGATGCCTCCGGCCTCATCGGCTCGGCCGAGCAGACCGGTTCCGCCCGCTGCATCCAGGACGGCCGCACCAATGCCTATATGCTGTGGGACGGCTCCGCCGAAGGCGGCCCGACGATCACGGTCACCAACCCAGACATCCGGGCGATCCAGATGGCCAAGGCGGCGCTCTACTCCGGCGCGCGCCTGCTGATGGACAAATTCGGCGTCGACAAGGTGGACCGGGTGGTGCTGGCCGGCGCCTTTGGCGCGCATATCTCGGCCAAGCACGCGATGGTGCTGGGCATGATCCCCGACTGCGTGCTGGACAAGGTGACTTCCGCCGGCAACGCCGCAGGCACCGGCGCCCGCATTGCGCTGCTGAACACCGAAGCCCGCGGCGAGATCGAGGAAACCGTGCGCCGGATTGAGAAGATCGAAACCGCTGTCGAGCCGCGGTTCCAGGAGCATTTCGTGAACGCCTCGGCGATCCCGAACTCGGCGGAACCATTCCCAATCCTGGAAACCGTGGTGACCCTGCCGCAAGTGAACTTCAACACCGGCGGCGGTGACAGCGACGGGGCCGGCGGCGGCCGCCGCCGCCGCCGCCGCGGCTGATCCGGGGCCGGCAAGAATTTCGCTGCGGCGCCCTTGACCTTACCGGCGCCGCGGCATAATCCTGCCTTCACGAGCGGGTATGGTGAAATGGTATCATGCGAGCTTCCCAAGCTTAAGGCGCGGGTTCGATTCCCGCTACCCGCTCCAATCCTCATGTTTTCCAGACACTTGCCATTCGCTCTCTGCGTCCCGGGCAAGGCTTCGCCGGGCATCCTCGCAGCGTGGCGCAAGGGCCGCCAGTTTATGGTAGACTGACCGCGCAGATCCGATTGTTACGGGCTGCCAGTAAGGGAGTGTACCAGTATGACAAGACACTATTCAGCCGCCGCATTTCTTTGCGCCTTCAGCGCGGGGACCGCAATAGCAAGCACGACATGGGATCAGGGCGGCACTGGCACCGGCATCTCAACCAATTCAGCCTTTGAGATCGCCGACGGCCATATGGTCATGCAAATCAGCAGCTCTTACGAAAACGTGGAAATGGAAGATGCAAGCCACCCGATGAGCGGCGCGGCCGGCCCCTGTTTCGGCGCGGTTGAGGTTTCCTCCAGCGCGGTGTCCGGCGGCGGCATCTGCGCCTTCACCGACAGCGCCGGCGACAAGGTCGTGCTGCATTGGCACGCCGACGGCATGGACGCCTCCGGCGCCCTGACCGGCAGCTGGAAACTGAGCGGCGGAACCGGGCATTGGGATGGCGCCGAAGGCGGCGGAACCTTCTCCTCCCTGACCGACCAGGCGACAGGGAAGTTCGTCAACACCATCACCAGCAGCGTCACACTGCCCTGACATGGCCGCGGGGCGGGGACGCCCCGCCGCGTCCGATGGCACCGTCAGCCCTTGGTTCCACGCACATAGTCCAACAAGGCGCGGGTGGATCCGTCCTTGCCGTCCGGGTTCGTCTCCCCTGCCAGCAGCGGAGCCAGCGTATTGGCCAGTTCCTTGCCCAGTTCCACGCCCCACTGGTCAAAGGAATTGATGCCCAGGATCACGCCTTCAACGAACACCCTGTGTTCATAAAGAGCAATGATCTGGCCCAGCACATACGGTGTCAGCTGCGGATAGATCAGCGTGGTGGACGGCCGGTTGCCGGGGAACACCCGGTGCCGCGCCTGCCGCTCCAGTTCTGCGCCTTCATAGCCCTCTGCCCGCATCCGCGCGCGGGCCTCGTCCAGGCCGCGCCCGCGCATCAGCGCCTCGGACTGGGCCAGACAGTTTGCCACCAGCAGCTTATGATGATGCGCCAGCTCCGGCTCGTGGCCCATCGCTGCCACCAGAAACTCGGCAGGAATGACCGAGGTGCCCTGATGCAGCAGCTGGTAGAATGCGTGCTGACCGTTGGTGCCGGGCTCGCCCCAGACGACGGGACCGGACGGAAACGGCAGTGCAGAACCGTCCATTGCCACCGACTTGCCGTTGGATTCCATTTCCAGCTGCTGCAGATAGGCCGGAAGCCGCCGCAGCCGCTGGTCATACGGCAGCACTGCCCGGGTCGGATAGCCGCAAACCTGATTGTGCCAAATCCCGGTCAAGGCCAGCATCACCGGCATGTTCCGCTCCCAGGGGGCGCTGAGGAAATGGTCGTCCATCGCCTTGCCGCCCGCCAGAAAGGCGCGGAAGTTCTCCGGCCCCACGGCCAGCATAACGCTCAGCCCGATCGGTCCCCAGACCGAATAGCGGCCGCCGACCCAGTCCTCGAAACCGAATACATGCTCCTGCGGAATGCCGAAGGCTTCGGTTTCCTCCTCGGAAGTGGACAAGGCGAGAAACTGCTGCGCCGGATCACCGCCTCCGGCCTCGACCCAGCGCCTCGCCGTTCCGGCATTGGTCATGGTCTCAACCGTGGTGAATGTCTTGGAGGCAACGATGACCAAAGTTGTTCTAGGATCAATCCGTTGCAGGATATCATGAATGTGTGCGCCGTCAACGTTGGAAACAAAGTGGCAGCGCGGCCCGTCATGATACGGCGCCAGCGCCAAGGTTGCCATCACCGGCCCCAGGTCGGACCCGCCGATGCCGATGTTGACAACATCGGTAAAGGCGCCGCCCGGCCCCTGCATGGCACCGGAACGGACCCGGCGGGCCAGGTCTTCCATCCGCTCAAGCGTTTCGCGCAGCGGTCTGCGGATATCTTCACCATCAACCAGCAGCTCGGGCCCCTCTGGGTCGCGCAAGGCGGTATGCAGAACCGCACGCTTTTCGGTTTCATTGATCCGGCCGCCCCGGAACATGGCGTCGCGCTTGGCAGCAACGCCCCGCTCCTCGCAGAGGGACGTCAGGCCAGTCCGGACCCTGGAGGTGATCCGGGTCTTCGAATAGTCGAACAACAATGTTTCATGCCGCACACTGAACGTCGCGGCGCGGTCCGGATCCCTATCAAACAAATCGGTAATATCTTCGCTGCAAATCTCGGAATGCAGCGACTTCAAATCAGTGAACATTTTTACCTTTCCAGAATTCAAGGCGCCCAATGGACGGACACCTCGGACAGAACAGCCTGAACCGGAGCGTTTTCCGGCGGCAGAGCCATCGCCTGTTCCAGCGCCTCGCGCTTGGCATCGCCGAAAATCACCAGATGCTTGGCAATCGCCGCATCCAGGACCCTTGCCGTCAGAGTGATCCGCGCTTCCGGCTGGCTGTCCGGACGCATCACCGCCAGCGGCGGTGCATCCGCCGCCAGCGCCGCCTCTATGCCGGCAGCACCGGGAAACAGCGAGGCGGTGTGCATATCCTCCCCCATGCCCAGCAGCAGCACCGACAGCGGCAGCTCAGGCACCACTCGGCTTTCCAGCTCAGCCAGAACATCCTCGGGCTCGCGCCCCGGCACATGGAACGGCAGAAACTGCGCCGCTGCGGCCCGGTTCTGCAGCAGCCGCTTGCGGATCATCGCCGCGTTGGAGCGGGCATTGTCCTGCGGCACCCAGCGCTCATCCGTCGCCATCACATGCACCCGGTCCCAATCGATATCAGCGGCGCAAAGGTCGTCGAAGATCAGTCCCGGCGTGGTGCCGCCCGCAACCGCAAAAGACACCGTGTCTTGATGCAGCAAATGGGTCTTCAGATCCCCGGCGATCTCGTTCGCAACCTCAATCGCCAGCATGTCCTGATCAGGGTATTCGTTGAATTTCATGGGTTAATCCCCCTCCATTCCCGCCCGTCACGGCGCATCAGCAAATCGGCATCTCCGGGACCGGTGCTGCCGCTCTCATAGGGTTTAGGCACATCGCCCCGGGACTTCCAGCCCGCAATAACCGGATCCGTCCAGCCCCAGGCGGCCTCGACCTCATCGCCTCGCATAAACAACGTCTGGTTGCCGCGCACAACATCCATGATGAGCCGTTCATAGGCATCCGGCGGATCGCCGCCCTCGGGTCCCAGCGCCTCGGCAAAACTCATGTCCAGAGGCACGTCAATCAGCCGCATGCCGCCCTGCCCCGGCTCCTTGATGGTCACGCTGAGCGTGATACCCTCGTTCGGCTGCAGGCGGATTTTCAAGTGGTTGGCATGGCGCCCGGCCTCTGCTCCGAAAATCGAATGCGGCGCATCCTTGAACATCACGTTGATGACCGAAGACCGGTTCACCAGCCGCTTCCCCGTGCGCAGATAGAACGGTGTGCCCGCCCACCGCCAGTTGCTGATATGCGCCTTGAGCGCCACATAGCTCTCAGTCGTGCTGCGCGGGTTGCCGACCAGGCCGCGGTAGGACGGGTGCGGCGCCTCCGGATCCAGCCGTGCCTGGTACTGGCCCCGCACGATGTGGTGCGGCTCCACCGGGTCCAGCGCCCGGATCACCTTGAGCTTTTCGTCGCGCACCGCATCCGGGTCGAACTTGGCCGGCGGCTCCATAGCGATCAGGCAGAGAAGCTGCATCAGGTGGTTCTGCATCATGTCGCGCATGGCGCCGGCGCGCTCATAATATTCCTCGCGCCCCTCCACACCGACGGTTTCCGCCACGGTGATCTGGATGTGGTCGACATACTGGCTGTTCCACAGCGGCTCGAACAGCATGTTGCCGAAGCGGACCGCCATCAGGTTCTGCACGGTTTCCTTGCCCAGGTAATGGTCGATCCGGTAGATCTGGCCTTCGCCGAAATGGCCTGCCAGCGTCCGGTTCAGCTCCCGCGCAGAGGCAAGGTCATGGCCGAAGGGTTTCTCTACAACGATCCGGGCATCCGCATTGGCCAGCCCGTGCCGGTGCAGCCGCTCCGCCAGCGGGCCGAACAGGCCAGGCCCCACCGAGAAATAGAACATGCGGATCGGCACATCATCTGAAGGGCGGAGCTGGCGGCTCAGCTCCTGCCAGCCCTCTTCGCCCAGGGCATCCAGTGCGACATAGCTTATCCGCTCCAGAAAGGCCTCCAGCGCGCCGCCGCCGCAGGCCTTTGGCCCGGCGTGAGCGCGCACCGCTTCGGCCACGACGGTGCGGTATTCCTCGCTTGTCAGGCTGGTGCGCGCGGCGCCGATGATCCGCTCTGCCCCGGTCAGCTGACCGGCGCAATGGCGGCGGAACAGCGCCGGCAGGATCTTGCGCTGCGCAAGATCGCCAGTACCGCCAAAAATCACCAGGTCAAACGGATCGACCGGTATCACACGCGAAACCATTCTTATTCTTCCCGTCTGCGCCGGTCAGGCGCGGCACACTGCCGCTCACATCCCTGTCATGTGCCCGCCCGGCTGCTTTCATTTCCTGCCCAGTATAAGGTAGCTTCCGGCGAAAGGAACTGCCCCAAAGGACATCCGCATGAAAGACCTGCAAAAATCTGCCGCGAACCTAGGCAAGTTCCAAGACGCCTTTGTGACGGCAGACGGTCAGCAGCGCGCCTCAGTGCCGCTCAGCCATCCGGAAACGCTTTGGTTCAACACCGGCACCCTGTGCAATATCGAATGCAGCAACTGCTACATTCTGAGCTCCCCGACCAATGACGCGCTGGTCTACCTGACCGAAGCCGAAGTGAAGGGGTATCTCGACCAGATCGAGGACCGAAACTGGCCAGTCCGGGAAATCGGTTTCACCGGCGGCGAGCCGTTCATGAACCCCGAGATGATCCCGATGGCCCGTGCCGCGCTGGAGCGCGGTTTTGAGGTTCTGATCCTCACCAATGCCATGCGCCCGATGATGCGCAAGACGGTCAAGGCGGGCTTGCTGGCCCTGCTGGAAGACTTCGGGGACAAGCTGACCCTGCGGATCTCGGTCGACCACCACAGCGCCGAACTGCACGACAAAGAGCGCGGTGCGGGCAGCTTTGCCAAGACCATCGAAGGCATGGAATGGCTGCAGGACAACGGTTTTGCAATGGCCGTGGCAGGCCGCACCGTCTGGGGCGAGACAGATGCCGAGGCCCGCGCCGGCTATGCTGCGCTGTTTGCCGAACACGGCTTTGCCATTGACGCGCAGGATCCGGGCCAGACCGTGCTGTTCCCGGAAATGGATGAAACCGTGGAAGTGCCCGAAATTACAACCGCTTGCTGGGGCATTCTGAATAAATCCCCGGACAGCGTGATGTGCGCGTCCTCCCGCATGGTGGTAAAGCGCAAGGGGGCTGGCGCACCGGCCGTTCTGGCCTGCACCCTGCTGCCCTATTCGCCGGAGTTCGAGCTGGGGCAAACCCTGGAAGAAGCCGAGCGGCCGGTCCAGCTGAACCACCCCCATTGCGCCAAATTCTGCGTCCTGGGCGGGGCCAGCTGTTCAGCATAACCGGCCGGGCCGCGGGTCGGAGCAAAGCTGTTTTGACCTTTCCGGCGCAGGATGGCCCCATGAGCCGTTTTGTCTTCCGTGGTGTTGTGTCATGCGTTTCCTGTTTTCTCTCCTGCCTTGCCTTCTGCCGGTTTCTGCAATTGCACAGAACCGGATGGCCCTGATCATCGGCAACAACGACTATTCCGATGTTCCGGCTCTGGCCTAGGCGCGGGCGGATGCGCAGGCGATCGGCACGAAGCTGAATGAGCTTGGCTTCACCGTCACCGCGGCCCTGGATCAGGACCGCCGCGGTCTGAACCGGGATATTTCCGAATTCACCGCCCGGCTGTAACCCGGCGATGCGGCCTTTGTCTTCTTCGCTAGTCACGGGGTCGAGATCGACGGCGAGAATTACCTGCTGCCCACGGACATAGCGGCCCCCAGCGCCGGTGGCAGCGCCTTTGCGACATCCAAATCCATCGCGCTTTCGGACCTTCTGGACCGCGTCCGCAAAACCGGCACCCGGTCTGCCGTGGTGTTCATCGACGCCTGCCGCAACAATCCGTTCAAACTGGTCGAGGGCCGCAGCATCAGCACCACCCGCGGCTTGGGCCGGATCGCCGCCCCGCAGGGCACGTTCGTGATCTTCTCCGCCGGGGCCGGCCGGCTGGCGCTGGACCGGCGTAACGAGGACGACACGTCGGAAAACTCGGATTTCACCCGCGCGTTGCTGCCGCTGCAGTCCGAACTGGGCCTCGAACTGCGCACTCTGGCCGCCGGCCTTCGGCGCGAGGTGCGCGATCTGGCCCTGACCGTGCAGCACATCCAGGTTTCTGGAAGGCTACACAGGCCGCGAGGATGAATACACTTACACGGTGGCGCTGCAACTGAGACAGGGTTTGGAGACATCTCTTCCGCGACCGGACGCTCCTGCCCGGCAAACCTCGGAAATGCCTTCCGTCCCGGTCATACCGGACTCACGTGAAGTGATGCGGTAAACACAGGCGGCGCTGAACAGCATCGGATGCCCGGACGGCGTCCGGCCGGGCGCCCGGATGGCATAGCCGGGCCAAGAACCCGCAGCGCCTTTGCGGCCTATCTTGCCGCGGCAGAGACCCGCCTTGGCGCTGGCGAACTCGGCACCGCGCATGCGCTGGAGGAACACCGCCGGACATCCGGAAAGAACTGCAAGCCCGCGCCCGCCTCCGCTCCGGCGCCTGCCGCAGCAGCAGCGGCTCCGCTGGCGGGCGCCTCAGCGATTCACTGGGCCAGAATGCCAATACCGAGGTCTACCTGAACGGCCAGCAGCTCAACGGCACCGACTATTTTCCGGGCATTACCGTGACATGGCCCGGCCGGCTGGCCGCGGACGGGCGCAGTTTCACCGCCAGCGGCTCCACCGGCTGCGCGGTCTATGCCTGGCGCTGACCCCGCTCAGTGGATCTGGAACTCTCCGACAACATTGCGCCATTCTCCGGGGCCGATCATCTTTCGGTGATTGAACCGCACCGAATGCAGCGGCCCCTCGATTTCGCGCTGCCAGAATTCGATGAACTCGAACAGCTTCGGGTGGTCCGGCGCCAGATCGTACTGCTGCCACACGAAGGTGTTCAGCACATGGATATGATCCGGCATGTGATAGGTGAATTCTGCTGTGGTCAGCCCGTATCCCTTGAGCATCAGTTCGGTTTCACTGGTCTCCATCTCTAGCCTCCAATTTTACCCCCTTCTGATGATGCTAGAGTGCAATTGGTTAATTTCCTCAAAAACAGTGCGTTACCATTGCGTGAGCCGGCGGATCGAGGCTTTCGGGGCTGTGTGCTTGCGCCCCATATACGGTATCTGATAGGGTGCGAACACAATATATAGACCCAGAAGAAAGAGCGGGCAGCCAACGTGAGCGATACGCCGGAAACTCCTGAAAACATGGAAGAAAACAAGCCGGAACGCCCGGCTTATCATGGGCCGACGGTCTCCATCGAGACCGAGATGCGCAACTCGTATCTCGACTATGCGATGTCGGTCATCGTCAGCCGCGCGATTCCGGACCTGCGGGACGGGCTGAAACCGGTGCACCGCCGGATTCTTTACGCGATGCACGAATCCGGCAACACTCACGACAAGGCCTACCGCAAGTCGGCGCGCCCCGTGGGCGACGTGATGGGTAAATACCACCCGCACGGGGACAGCGCGATCTACGACGCGCTGGTGCGGATGGCGCAGGACTTCTCGATGTCGCTGCCGCTGCTGGACGGCCAGGGCAACTTCGGCTCGATGGACGGCGACAACCCGGCGGCGATGCGCTACACCGAGGTGCGCATGGACAAGCCCGCCGCGGCGATCCTGGCGGATATCGAGAAAGAAACCGTCGATTTCCAGGACAACTACGACGGCAAGGACCGCGAGCCCACCGTGCTGCCGGCCCGCTTCCCGAACATGCTGGTCAACGGCGCCGGCGGCATCGCCGTCGGCATGGCGACGAACATCCCGCCGCACAACCTGGGCGAAGTGGTCGATGCAACGCTGGCACTGATCGAGGACCCGGATCTGACCAGCGAACAGCTGATCGAGTATATCCCCGGCCCCGATTTCCCGACCGGCGGCGTGATGCTGGGCCGCTCCGGCGCCCGCAAGGCCTATCTCGAGGGCCGCGGCAGCGTGGTCATCCGCTCGAAAACCCGCGTCGAGGAGATCCGCAAGGACCGTTATGCCATTGTCGTGGATGAGATTCCCTATCAGGTGAACAAGGCCGCGATGATCGAGAAGATCGCGGAACAAGTCCGCGAGAAGAAGATCGAAGGCGTCGCCCATGTGCAGGACGAATCCGACCGCAACGGCGTGCGGGTGGTTGTCGAGCTGAAGCGCGACGCAACGCCCGAGGTGGTGCTGAACCAGCTGTTCCGCTTCACCCCGATGCAGACGTCCTTCGGCTGCAACATGCTGGCGCTCAACGGCGGCCGGCCGGAACAGCTGACGCTGCGCAGGTTCCTCACCTCCTTCATCGACTTCCGCGAAGATGTGGTGGCACGGCGGACCGCGTATGAGCTGCGCAAGGCGCGCGAACGCAGCCATATCCTCTGCGGTCTGGCTGTTGCCGTCTCCAACGTCGACGAAATCGTCGCTACCATCCGCTCCTCCGCCGACGCCGCCGAGGCGCGCGAAAAGCTGATGACCCGCCGCTGGCCGGCCTCCGACATCGCGGCCTACATCCGCCTGATCGACGATCCGACCCACACCATGAACGACGACGGGACCTACAACCTGTCGGAAACCCAGGCCCGCGCCATCCTCGAGCTGCGCCTGCAGCGCCTGACCCAGATCGGCGTGAAGGAAGTCACCGACGAGCTGGAAGAGCTGGCCCGCAAGATCAAGGAATACCTTGAGATCCTGTCCTCGCGCGAGCGCATCATGGGTATCATCGGCGATGAGCTGCGCGAAGTGCGCGACAATTTCGCCGTGCCGCGCCGCACCGAGATCGTCGACTGGTCCGGCGACATGGAGGACGAGGACCTGATCGAGCGCGAGGACATGGTGGTGACCGTGACCTCCGGCGGCTACATCAAGCGCACCCCGCTGGCCGACTTCCGCGCCCAGAAACGCGGCGGCAAAGGCGTGTCGGGGATGCAGACCAAGGAAGAGGACGTGATCACCACCCTCTTCGTGGCCAATACCCATACCCAGCTTCTATTCTTCACCACCGACGGCATGGTTTACAAGCTGAAGACCTGGCGCCTGCCGCAGGGCGGCCGCACCTCCAAGGGCAAGGCGATCGTCAACATCCTGCCGATCCCGCCGGGCGTGTCGATTGCCGCCATCATGCCGGTCGATGTGCCGGACGAGGAATGGGAAAACCTGCAGGTTGTCTTTGCCACCTCCGGCGGCGACGTGCGCCGCAACCGGCTGTCGGATTTCACCAACGTCCGCCGCAACGGCAAGATCGCGATGAAACTGCCCGAGGACGGCTCCGTCCAGCTGGTGAACGTGCGCATCTGCTCGGAAGACGACGACGTGATGCTGTTCACCAATTCGGGCCGCGCCATCCGCTTCCGCTCCACCGACGTCCGCGTGTTCAACTCGCGCGAATCCACCGGTGTCCGCGGCATCAAGCTGACCGGCGAGGACAGCGTTGTGTCGATGTCGGTGATCCGCCACTCCAAATACACACCGGAGCAGCGCACCGCCTACCTCAAGATGCGCCGGGCCATGGCCGGTCTGACCGACGAGGCCGAGGCTTCGGATGAGGATGCGCCGGAGGATCCGAACTTCTCGACCGAGCTTTATGCAGAGATGTCGGCAGCCGAGAACCTGATCCTGACCATCACCACCGGCGGCTCCGGCAAACTGTCGTCCTCGCACGACTACCCGGTGCGCGGCCGCGGCGGCATGGGAGTCACCGCGATGGACAAGGCGATGCGCGGCGGCGAGATCGTTGCCTCCTTCCCGGTCGAACTGGATGACCAGATCATGCTCGCCACCTCCAAGGGCCAGTCGATCCGGGTGCCGGTCGACGGCATCTCCTTCCGGTCGCGTTCGGCCGGCGGCGTGCGGGTGTTCAACACCGGCAAGGGCGAAGAGGTCGTCTCGGTCGCCTGGATTGCCGAAAACGGCGAAGATGAGGACGGCGGCGAGGAATAAGCCCCTTCTGAATAAACAGATTGAACGCCGTCCCGTTGCCGGGGCGGCGTTCGCAGTGTTAACGGCCCCCTAACGGATCTTAGGTATTGTTACGGTCAAGTTCTGATTTCTCATGAAGGGAATACCCCAATGAACTTGTACCACTGCTCCATCGACCTGCATCACGAGGCCAAGGCGCTGAGTTTTGCCAGCGCGGTCGATCAATGGATGGGATATCTGCACGAACGCGGCGCAATCCAAAGCTGGCGCCTGCTGCGCCGCAAGCTGGACATGGCCAGCGACAATTGCCGCGACTTCCTCCTGGAAATAGAATTCAAGGACATGACCCAGCTGGATCAGGCATTCCGGGTTCTGGGCGAGCACGACGAGGAAGTCGAGAAACTCTATTCCCATGTCAGAGCATTGATCGCCGCAGCGGACATCGGCCTTTACCGGCCCTTCCCGGATCCGGAACGGGCGGAGCGGATGGCGCTGATCTGACGGGCATATGCCTCAGACCAGGGTGGCTCCCAGTACATAACTGGCAAAAATCAGGTAGGCGACGGCTGTATGCATCGGATTACTCTCTTACTCACGCCCCAAGGATTAAGAGAATACTGTTAAAATACGGCATTTCCGGGGCAGCGGGTTTTCCGCTGCCGCCAGAAGGCCTTAGCCGTTATGCAGTGCCGACTCAGAGATCGTAGAGCAGGCTGAACTTCTCTTCGAGATAGGCCAGCAGCGGCGCGTGGCTTGGCTCCATGCCCGACGCATGCACGATGGTGTCGCGCGGGCTGCGCAACCCGCCGTGCTGCTGCAGGTTCTCTTTCAGCCAGCTGGTCGCGCCTTCGGTGCTGCCATCAGCCAGTTCTGCATCCAACCCCGGCACATCCCGGCGCAGCGCCTGATACAGGCAGCCGGCATAGACATTGCCCAGCGTGTAGGTCGGGAAATAGCCGAACAGGCCGACCGACCAGTGCACATCCTGCAAACAGCCATTGGACGGTTTGTCGACGGCATACCCAAAGTCCGCCTCGAACCGGTCGTTCCAGGCCGCTTCCAGATCCTTCACCGCCAGATCGCCGCTCATCAGAGCGCGCTCCAGACCGAACCGCATCATGATATGGAGGTTGTATTGCAGCTCATCCGCTTCCGTCCGGATATAGCCCTTATGCACCGCGTTGACGGCAGCATAGAAGGCATCCGCATCCGCAACACCAAAATCTCCAAAGGCGTCTTTCATCTCCCCGAACAGCCAGCCGGTAAAGGCACGGCTGCGGCCGATCTGGTTCTCATAGATCCGGCTCTGGCTTTCATGCACACCCATAGACACGCCGCGGCCCAACGGGGTCAGCAGATAATCGCGGCTGATGTTCTGCTCATAGGCCGCGTGGCCGACCTCATGAATGGTGGAATAGAAGCAGTTAAACGGATCAGTCTCGCTTGTCCGCGTGGTGATCCGCACATCCAGGCCCGCGCCGGAACAGAACGGATGCACCGCCTTGTCGACCCGGCCATGGGACATGTCATAGCCGAACTGCTTGGCGAGCTTGCGGGTCAGCTTCATCTGCGCGGCTTCGTCAAAAGTGCCAGTCAGGCCCTTCGGCGCGGGCTTCGCCAGCACTTTCGCGCGCAGCTCCACCAATCCGGGGCGCATGGCATCGAAAATCTCCGCGATTGCGGCCCCGGTCATGCCATGCTCATAATCCTCGACCATGGCGTCATAGACGTCGCCGCCCGCGGCCAGCGCCAGGCCTTCCTCGCGTTTCAGCGCGACCACTTCCTCCAGCACCGGCACAAAAGCCGCCACATCCTCATCCGCCCGCGCCGCGGCCCATTGGCCCTGCGCGACAGACGTGACCTGAGCAATCTTCTTGGCCAGATCGGCGGGAACCTTGACCGTCCGCTCATAGCTGCGGCGGATCTCCCGCAGCTGCGCCTCGCCGGCCTCATTCGGGGCCACCGCCTGCTCCAGCCACTCCGCGACCCGCGGGTCGCTGCGGCGGGCGTGCAGCACCGCCTCCATCGCGGCCATCTCCTCGCCCCGCTGCGGCGCCGCCCCGCGCGGCATCATGGTTTCCTGATCCCAGCCCAGACGGCCTGCAATCTGCCCCAGCGCCTGGGTTTCGCGCTGGAAGGCCATCAGTTCGTCAAATGCGCTCATGGGTCAATGATCCTTGATCGAGGTTGCAATGGGATAGGCAGACAGGAAGCGCGCGCGCAGGATCAGCGCCCAGACGCCGATTGCCACCAGCTGATGGGTGATCGCGGCGTGCAGCGGCGCGGCGTAGATCACGGTGATGATCCCCAGCAGCACCTGCACCGACAGCGCCGCGAACACAGTATTGAAAGCAAAGCGTGTCCGCGCATGGGCAGAGCCGCGGCCGCGCAGCCAGGCCACCGCGCCAAAGGCAAACAGCAGGTAGCCCGCAACCCGGTGGATGAACTGCACCAGACCGGGGTTTTCAAAGAAGTTTTTCCAGACCGGCTCGATCATGAAGGGGTTCGGCGGGATCACCTGCCCGCCCATCAGCGGCCAGTCGGTGTAGGAGCGGCCCGCGTCGATACCCGCCACCAGCGCCCCCAGCAGGATCTGCAGGAAGGCGAAATGCATCAGGCCGGTCGACAGGCTGAACAGCTTCGCCTCCTTGGCGCGGCGCGCCTGCATCAGCTCGCGCTCCTCGCGGCCCAGCATCAGCACATACCAGGCGATGAAGCCAAGGATCACGAACGCCAGCCCCAGATGCACGGCCAGCCGGTAGGAAGCCACCGCAGTCATCCCCTCGCCCAGGGTCACGCCAGAGGCCACCATCCACCAGCCGATGGCGCCCTGCACGCCGCCGAGGACACCGGGCAGCAGCAGCCGGCCGGTCCAGCCTGCCGGGATCTTGCGCGCTGCAAGAAAGCCGAGGAACCCAACCACCCAGACCACGCCAATGAAACGGCCCAGCTGGCGGTGGCCCCACTCCCACCAATAGATCGATTTGAAATCAGACAGTTCCATCCACTGGTTCTGGATGCGCCACTGGTCGATTTCCTTGTACTTGTCGAACTCCGCCTGCCATTCGGCCTCCGACATCGGCGGGATGGCCCCGGTCACCGGCCGCCATTCGGTGATCGACAGGCCGCTGTCGGTCAGCCGGGTCAGCCCGCCCACCACGATCATCGCAACCACCAGCGCAAACAGGACCATCAGCCAGGCGCGGATCGCCTTGCGGGCGCCGCCGCGGCCGCGGTCGATCAGCCCCGGTTGCACCGCGGGCGCATCCTTCTTCTCGCCCTCGACCTCTTCGAAAATGCTGCGCTTGCTCATGCTTGCCTCTTTGTTTCTGCTGCCAAGCTAGGGGCGGTTTCAGAAATGGTCCAGAGCGGCTTATTCGCCGCCGCGCTCTTTCCAGCGGACCATCTGCCGCATGATGCCATGCAGCATCTGCACATCGGAGCGGGTCATCCGCATCCGCGACCACAAGTTGCGCAGATTGGTCTTCATGCCCTCGGCCTTCTCCGGCGGGAAGAAGAAACCCGCGGCGTCCAGCCGCTCCTCGTAATGCTCCACCAGCTTCTCGACCTCAACGCCGCTCGCCCATTCGCCCTTGCGGCCCAGATCGGTGGTTTCATGCACCACCTCCGCGGACTGGCGCATCCATTCATAACCGGTCAGCAGCACGCATTGACCCAGGTTCAGCGAGGCGTAAAGCGGGTTTACAGGCACCGAGATGATGGCATTGGCCTTGGCGATATCCTCGTTCTCGAGGCCCGCGCGCTCGGGGCCGAACATCACCGCGACCTTCTCGCCCGACGCGATCTTCTGTGCCGCGATCTGCATCGCGCGCTCAGGGCTGTAGACCGGTTTGGTCAGCCCGCGCTGGCGGGCGGTGGTGGCAAAGACATAGGTACAGTCGCCCAGCGCCTCCGGCACGTCAGCACAGAGCTGCGCCTCGTCCAGCAGGCGTCCAGCGCCGGAAGACATCGCCACCGCTTTGGGGTTCGGCCAGCCGTCGCGCGGCGCCACGATGCGCATCCGGTCGAGGCCGAAGTTCCACATCGCCCGCGCGGCGGCACCGATATTCTCGCCCATCTGCGGGCGGACAAGGACAAAGGCGGGCTGGGGCGTATCGGTGGGCATCGTGTTCTCCGGCAAAATCGGCACTGCTGTACTGCCCGCAAGGCGGCGGGGCAAGGTCCGGCGCGGTTCTGGCCTGCGATTCCTGCGGTTCCGCCGCCGCAAATCCTTGCGTCCCGCAGCAAATCGGCTAAACACCGTCCAATCGCCTGAACAATGGAGCACCATCATGGGAAGCCCTGCTGACGCACCCGAGCAGCCGCAGATCTACCTGATCTCCCCGCCGAGTTTCGAGCTGGGCAAATTCCCCGGTCTGCTGGCACGGGTGCTGGATGAAGTGGACGTCGCCTGTGTGCGCCTGGACCTGTTCAGCCGCGATGAGGACACCCTGAGCCGCGCGGGCGACGCGCTGCGCGAAGTGACCATGGCGCGCGATGTGGCACTTGTGATCTCGGATCACCAGATCCTGGCCGAGCGGCTGGGGCTGGACGGCGTGCATCTGACCGATGCGTCCAAATCGGTGCGCACCGCCCGCAAGGCGCTGGGTCCGGATGCGATTGTCGGCACTTTCTGCGGCGCGTCGCAGCATGACGGCATGGTCGCAGGCGAGGCCGGCGCGGATTACGTGAGTTTCGGCCCCGTCGGCACCTCCGGCCTGGGTGACGGTGCGCAGGCAGAGGCCGATCTGTTCCAGTGGTGGTCGCAGATGATCGAGGTCCCTGTGGTGGCCGAGGGCGGTCTGACCGAGGATCTGGTGCGCGGCATCGCACCCCATACCGATTTCTTTGGCATCGGCGATGAGATCTGGCACGCGGAAGACCCGCTGGCGGCGCTCAAGGTGCTGATGCGGGCGATGGGCTGACCTGCTCCTGAGCATTTGGCAGGTGTTTACAGAAACACCCGCTCCACAAACCAGTAGCCGCCGATCATCGCGATGGTGACAGAGGCCGGGATCGCCACCCGGCCGCGGTATTTCGGATGCCGCCCGAACCACAGGCGCACGCCGAGGTAGGCGGCGGCAATCACCGCCAGCTGGCCCAGTTCCACGCCAACGTTGAAGCCGATGAGTGCAGGCAGGAACTGGCTGGCAGGCAAGCCGAATTCCCCCAGCACAGTAGCAAAGCCCAGGCCGTGCAGCAGGCCGAAGCCTAAGATGACTAAACTCCGCCATGCGTGCAGCTTCCGGGCGAAGATGTTTTCCACCGCAACAAAGACAATCGACAGCGCAATCAGCGGTTCGACGATGGCGGGGTTCACATTGACCATGCCCAGCGCGCCCAGCGCCAGGGTGATGGTATGGGCGACGGTGAACAGGCTCACCTGCAACAGCAGCGGCTTCACCCGCGGGCTGAGGAAGAACAGCCCCAGCACAAACAGGATATGATCCAGCCCCTTCGGCAGGATGTGGGTGAAGCCGACCGGAAGATATTCCATGAAGGCCTCGACCGGCGTTTTGGCCGCGCCTCCTGCAAGCGGAATCGGCGGCGAGGTCTCCCCGCCCTGCAAGTAGCCGGTATAGGGTTCCTTCACCCCGTTCTGCCGGAGCACTACTCCGCCGGAGCCGAGCGGCCAGGCAATGCGCAGGCTGCCCCTCCCGGCGGGGACCTCTCCGGTCAGCTCCAGGAAGGACGCCCGCGGCAGGCTGATGTTTCCGGCTTCAGGAATGGTGATCTGCCCGACGCGCAGCGCAACCGGACCACCGGCCTGAACCGAAAAGCTCTCCAGCCACTCCTCTGCAAACAGCTGAACCATCGGCTTCAGTTCAGCCGGCCCCAGCGCGCGCAGTTCATCATAATCGGCAGACTGCGCGGTCTGGTTGGTATCCGACAGGCCGTCCAGATTGATGCCGGCTACAAAGGCCTCGGCGTTAAGCCGCAGTTTCAGAGTGATCCGGCTGTCCTGAACCGTGAAATCAGCAATGGCAGGGGTGACCTCATGCGCGCGGGCAGCGGCAGCGGCTATTGCCACCACACAGAACATGAGCGCAAATAGTGTCCGCAGCCAAGTGTCACCACGCCTGACAGCCAAGGACCCGTTCATGCAATACCGCCTGTTCTGCTCACTTCTCAGTGCCGGGCTGGCAGTCGCAGCAGCTCCGGCGTTATCCCACGAGTTTTGGATTGAGCCGGAGAAATATCAAGTGGAATCCGGGGAGCCCGTAACCGCAAGACTGCGCAACGGCGAGCTGTTCAAGGGGGCCGAGCAGCCCTATCTGGATCACCGTATCGCCCGTTTCGAAGTGATGCAGGCCGGATCCGCGGCGCCGTATGCCGGGCGCATGGGCGATATGCCTGCGTTCACTTCGGGTATCGCGCAGGACGGCCTGGCAGTAATCATCCACCAGACCCGCCCGCAGCGGCTGGTCTACGAGACCTGGGAGGATTTCCAGACCTTTGCTGACCACAAGGGGTTTGGCGACATCCCTGCCCGCCACCGCGCGCTTGGCCTGCCGGAGGCGGGCTTTGCCGAACAATACACCCGCTTTGCCAAGGCGCTGGTGGCGGTCGGCCAGGGCGCGGGCTCCGATCTCCCCGTTGGGCTGGAAACCGAAATTGTTGCCCTGGACAATCCCTATACCGGCAATCCGGCGCAGGGGCTGCCCGTCCAGGTTCTGTATCAGGGCAGACCGCGCCCGCACGCTCAGATCGAAATCTTTGCCAAGGCGCCGGACGCGGGCGTCACGGTCACGACCTTGCCGGCCGAGGCACAGGGCAAGGCCGTCATCCCGGTGCTTCCCGGGCACCGGTATCTCCTTGATGCCGTGGTTCTGCGCCCAGCCCCGGTCGGCCAAGATTACGCATGGGAAAGCCTTTGGGCCGATCTGACATTCGCCGTGCCGCCCCGGTGAAGCCGCTTGCAGAGGCCGGCCAAAGGCGGCAATAGGACACTATGACACAATCCTCACACTCCCAGACACCCGCCCTCCTGTGCATCGGGTCGGTCCTGTGGGACATCATCGGCCGCTGCACCAGTGAAATGCAGCGCGGATCAGACATGCCCGGGCGCATCACCCGGCTGCCCGGCGGCGTGGCGATGAACATCGCCATGACACTGTCGCGCTTCGGCATGAAGCCGGCGCTGCTGACCGCCGTCGGCCGCGACCCCGAGGGCGACGAGCTGATCCATGCTTGCGGCCACTTCGGCCTGATCACCGATCACATCTACCGCTCCGAGGATCTGCCCACCGACCGCTACATGGCGGTGGAGGGCGCCAACGGGCTGATCGCGGCTATCGCTGATGCGCATTCGCTGGAGGCCGCGGGCGACAAGATCCTGCGGCCGCTCTCCGATGGCTCGCTCGGAACCGAGGACGCGCCTTACGCCGGCCAGGTCGCGCTGGACGGCAACCTGACGCTGTCCCTGCTGGACGACATCGCCGCCAGCCCCGCTTTTGCCAAGGCCGACCTGCGGGTGGCGCCCGCCTCGCCGGGCAAGGCAGAACGGCTGCGCCCCTTCCTGACCCGCACCTGCGGCACGCTTTATGTGAACCTGGAGGAGGCCGGCATCCTGTGCCAGGCGGAGTTCACCGACAGCGAAACCGCTGCCAGGGCGATGCTGGACCGCGGTGCCGCGCGGGTTCTGGTCACCGACGGCGGCGCCTCCGCTACCGTGGCCGATTCCGAAGGCACCATCACCCTGGTTCCGCCGCGCGTCACCGTCGCCCGGGTGACCGGCGCCGGCGATACCTTCATGGCCGCTCATATCGTCGCCGAGGCACGCGGCGAAGACCGCAAGACCGCTTTGGCCTCAGCCCTCAAGGCTGCCGCCACCTACGTTTCAGGAGAACCCCCGCTTTGATCGATATTCAGTATTCCTCCGAAGTCGAGGCCGCCAAGGCTGAAGGCCGCGCCATCGTCGCGCTGGAAAGCACCATCATCACCCACGGCATGCCCTACCCGCAGAATGTCGAGGTGGCCGCGCAGGTCGAACAGGACATCCGCGACGCCGGAGCGGTTCCGGCCACAATGGCGGTAATTGACGGCGTGCTGCACGTGGGGCTGGAGCCTGAGCAGCTGCAGTCCCTTGGGCAGGCCAAGGGCGTTGCCAAGATTTCCCGCGCCGACATGCCGGCCTGCATCGCCATGGGCGGCACCGGCGCCACCACTGTCGCTGCAACCATGATCGCAGCGCGGATTGCGGGCATTTCCGTCTTCGCCACCGGCGGCATCGGCGGTGTTCACAAGGGTGCCGAGACCACCTTCGACATTTCCGCCGACCTGATGGAGCTGGCGCAGACCCCGGTCACCGTGGTGGCCGCGGGAGCCAAGGCGATCCTAGACCTGCCCAAGACGCTGGAAGTTCTGGAAACCCAGGGCGTGCCGGTGATCGCCTACGGGCAGGACAGTTTCCCTGCCTTCTGGTCGGCACAGTCGGAGCTGAAGGCACCGCTGCGCATGGATGAGCCCGCCCAGATCGCCCGCGCCCATGCCGCCCGCCGGGCCATGGGCCTGCCCGGCGGCCAGCTGGTGGCCAACCCGATCCCGGCAGATGCTCAGATCGCGGCAGGGGATCTGGCGCCGGTGATCGCCCAGGCCCAGTCCGAAGCCGACGCCCAGGGCATTGCCGGCAAGGATGTGACTCCCTTCCTGCTGAGCCGCATTTTCGAGCTGACAGAGGGCCGTTCACTGACCGCGAACATCGCCTTGGTGCGCAACAATGCCCGTCTCGCGGCAAAGATCGCACAGGAACTCAACAATCTCGCACAATGAGTTGATTTTTGGGGCGGAAACCATTGCTCCGCCCCAAAACAGTGCCTAGGTTTCTCGCGGTATTCCCGGAAAACTGACCTATGACCACGCCATTCGACGAAGAACCCCAACGCCGCCGCGGCCTGTTCGCCAGCCTGCGCGCTTCCTTCTTTACCGGCATCGTGGTGATTGCCCCCGTAGGGCTGACGGTCTGGCTCTTGTGGTCGGTGATGGGCTGGATCGACAGCGTGGTGCTGCCGCTGGTGCCGCACACTTTCCGCCCGGAGCAGTATATCGGCATCAACCTGCGCGGCGTCGGGCTGATCATCTTCCTCTTGTTCACCATCATCGTGGGCTGGATCGCCAAGGGCATCATCGGCCGCTCGCTGATCACCTTCGCCGAAAGCCTGGTGGACCGGATGCCGGTGGTGCGCACGGTCTACTCCGGCATCAAACAGATTTCCGAGACCGTCTTTGCCCAGTCTGAGCGCAGCTTTGAAAAAGCCTGCCTGGTGCAATACCCGCGCAAGGGCATCTGGGCGATCGGCTTCATCTCCACCAATGCCAAGGGGGAAATCGCCAAGCGCGCCGAAACCAGCGGCGGGCTGGTCAGCGTCTTCCTTCCGACCACGCCGAACCCGACATCCGGCTTTCTGCTGTTCGTGCCGGAGGAAGACGTGATCGAGCTGGATATGACGGTGGAGGATTCGGCCAAGCTGGTGATCTCGGCGGGCCTTGTCTACCCGAACCCCAAGGATCCCACCAAGCCGGTGGAAAACGGCAAGAAGACCAAAGTGCTGGAAAAGGAAAGCGCCTAGCCGAACATCGCAGGCAGGTCTGCCGAGGAACGCACGCCGAGACTGTCCCTGTCCCGTTCGAGAAAGCCGTCTGCCGCGTCCCGCCCCGCCTGTTTGAGCCGCGCCAGAATCTGCGGCACCGGGATCAGTTTGGTGGTGACAGACAGCTGCGTCATCAGATCATCGTCACCGATCATGTGAACCCGCACCTGTTTCATCCGGCCCTGCTGCAAGGTTCCGTCTGCCAGCAGGCGCTGCACGAAATTGATCGCCCGCAGCTCCCGCAGCAATGAGGAGTTGAAGCTGATCTCGTTCACCCGGTTCCGGATCTGCTGCGGCGTCCTGGGGATTTCCTCCCGTTCAAGCGGGTTGATGTTCACGATCACCACATCCCCGGGCAGCGCCTCCCGGAACAGCGGAAACAGCGCCGGGTTGCCGGTGTAGCCGCCGTCCCAATAGGCCTCCATGCGGCCGGTTTCGGGATCCTCGATTTCCACCGCCTGAAACAGGTCCGGCAGGCAGGCAGAAGCCAGAATCGCGTCGGTGCCGATCTCCTCCCCCTCGAAGATGCGAATCTTTCCGGTCCGCACGCAGGTTGCGCAGATGAACAGCTCCGGCCCGTCGCCGGCACGGACCTCGGCAAAGTTGAACTGCTCCACGACCTCGCGCAGCGGGTTCCGGTAAAACGGGCCGTAGTGATAGGGCGAAATCACCTGGCTGAGGCTCTCCAGCGGCGAAAACGGCATCGAAGCCTCCAGCACTCCCGCCCAGGCCACTGCATCAAATCGCGTCAGCCAATGAGTAAAGCGCATGTCGCCCACCGCGCCCATCCGCGCCCACAGCCTGTCCAGCGAGGCCTTGGCGCCTGCGCGCCCGTCCCGCACCATACCGGACTTGAACGCGGCGCCGTTCAGCGCCCCGGCGGAGGTGCCGGTAATGCCCGAAACCTCGATCCCCTTCTCTTCCAGCAGCCGGTCGAGCACGCCCCAGGTGAACGCCCCATGCGCGCCGCCGCCCTGCAGGGCAAGGTTAATCCGTACCGTCAATTTCCACCTGCCTGTTTCACCTTTGTGAAAATACTCCGGGGGTGAATTGCCCCGCCAGGGGCAAGAGGGGGCTGGCCCCCTCCCGCCGCCGCTTCAAACGCTTACAGCGCGGTCCAGCCGCCATCGACGCTGATGGTGGTGCCGGTGATCTGCGCCGCCGCATCCGAGCACAGGAACACCGTGGTGCCGCCGAGTTGCTCCACAGTGGCGAACTCCCGGCTCGGCTGGCGCTCCAGCATCACCTTCTTGATCACCTCTTCCCGGCCCATTCCGTACTTCTCCATGGTGTCGGGGATCTGCGCCTCGACCAGCGGCGTCAGCACATAGCCCGGGCAGATCGCGTTGCAGGTGATCGGCTCTTCCGCGGTTTCCAGCGCCACCGTCTTGGTCATGCCCACCACCCCGTGCTTTGCCGCCACATAGGCGGCTTTGAACGGCGAGGCGGTCAGCCCGTGCGCTGACGCAATATTCACGATCCGGCCCCAGCCCGCCGCGCGCATTTTCGGAAGCGCAGCCGCCATCGTGTGGAAGTTCGAATTCATGTTGATCGCGATGATCGCATCCCATTTTTCTTCAGGGAACTCGTCGATCGGCGCCACATGCTGAATGCCTGCGTTGTTCACCAGGATATCGCAGGCGGCGGCTTTTTCGATCAGCGCGCGGCAGTCCGCCCCTTTGGACATATCGGCCTGGATATACTGGGCCTTGACGCTGAACTCACGGGCGAGGTCCGCTGCCAGCGCGTGATCCTCCTCCCGGTCCGTAAAGGAGTTGAGCACCACATTGGCCCCCGCCCGCGCCAGTTCGCGCGCGACCCCCAGGCCAATCCCTGAATTCGATCCGGTGATAACGGCGGTCTTGCCTTGCAATGTCATCGCGTCCTGCCCCTTGGCTGATTGAAACTGCCGGTACTGTGCCATGCTGCAGATGCAAAAGAAACGCGTAAGACTACGGATGCAGCGGTGGCTGAAAACCGGAATTACCATCCGGCGAAAAGGGCGGGAAACGGGCAGAAAAAAACGCCCGCACAAGGCGGGCGTTAGTTATTGAGGCAGGTTTCATACAGGCAAGAAACCTATCGAGCAGTGACCCCTTTATAAGCAATTTCCGGCTTTCGTCCAAGCTAAAAGTTTGAAAAGACGAAAAAGCGCACGTAGCGTGCGGAAGCAAGAAAATAAGGGCAGAGCGGGATTGTTGTGAAACAGCGAAAAGAAAATTTCCGGAGTCTTCGCGCAGCACTGGCTGGAATCACCCTGGCATTCACCGCGAATTTCGCGCAGGCAGAATCGGCCCATGGCATAGCTATGTACGGCGACCCCGCCTTGCCACCGGATTTTGTGTCTTTACCCTATGCCAATCCGGAGGCCCCGAAAGGCGGAAAGGCGGTGTTCGGCAATACCGGAGGCTTTGACAGCCTCAATCCGTTCACCCTCAAAGGAACCTCTCCGTGGCAGCTGAGGTTCTGGGGATACGAGAGTCTGATGGGCCGCTCCTGGGACGAGCCCTTCACCCTTTACGGTCTTCTGGCCGAATCGATTGAGGTTCCGGAGGACCGGTCCTGGGTCGAGTTCACCCTGCGGGAGGAGGCCCGATTCTCTGACGGCAGTCCGGTCACGGCCGAAGATGTGATCTGGTCCTACGAGACGCTGGGCACGAAGGGCCATCCGCGCTACCGCGGTTTCTGGACCAAGGTGGAGACAATCGAGCAAACCGGGCCGCGCAGCATTCGCCTGGCCTTCAATACCGAGGACCGCGAGCTGGCGCTGATCGCCGGGCTGCGTCCGATCCTCAAGAAGGCGCAATGGACAGGCAAGTCGTTCGGCAGCGACGAGATCGAAGGCGCCCCGATCGGGACAGGTGCCTATGTGGTCAGCGCCTACGAGCCGGGGCGCTTTGTAACCTTCGCCCGCAATCCGGACTATTGGGGCAAGGACCTGCCCCTGCGCCGCGGCACCCAGAACTTCGACGAGCTGCGCATCGATTTCTTTGGCGATGAAACCGTGCTGTTCGAGGCCTTCAAGGCCGGGGAACTGAGCGCGGTGCGCGAGTTCAATGCCGACAAATGGGACAGCGTCTACAATTTCCCGGCCATCACCCGCGGCGATGTGGTCAAAAGCGAGATCCCGCACCAGCGCCCTTCCGGCATGACCGGCCTGGTGATGAACACCCGCCGCGCACCGCTGGATGACTGGCGGGTGCGCGAGGCGCTGCTGCTGGCCTTCAACTTCGAATACATCAACGGCACCGTGACCGGCGGCACCCAGCAGCGGATCACCTCCTATTTCTCCGGCTCGGTGCTGGGGATGCGACCCGGCGCTGCCGAGGGCAAGGTGCGCGCGCTGCTGGAACCCTATGCGGACACTCTGCTGCCCGGCACGCTGGAGGGTTACACCCTACCCCAGGGCGACGGCAGCAAGCGGAACCGCGGCAACCTGCGCAAGGCGATGAAGCTGCTGGAAGAGGCCGGCTGGACTGTTGCGGACGGCGTGCTGCGCAACACGGACGGCGCCGGGCTGACGCTGAACGTGCTGATCCGCCAAGGCGATGGCGAGATGAAAACCGTCACCGAGATCTACGCCCGCGCGCTAGAGCGGCTGGGGATTACCCTGACTGCCGAGACCGTGGACAACGCCCAATACGCCGAACGGGAAAACGCCTATGACTTCGACCTCACCCGCTTCCGCCGGGAACTGTCGCTGAGCCCCGGTAACGAGCAGCGCTACTACTGGGGCAGCGAAGGCGTGGATCAGCCCGGCAGCCGCAACCTGATGGGTATGGACAGCCCGGCAGCGGAGGCGATGATCGATGCGATGCTGACCGCCACGGAGCCGGAGGATTTCACCGCCGCCGTGCGGGCGCTGGACCGGGTGCTGACCGCCGGGCGTTATGTCATTCCGTTCTGGAGCTTCGACACCGGCCGCATTGCCCATATCAAGGAAATGCGGTTCCCGGACCAGCTTCCGATCTACGGCGACCGTACGGAGTTCATGCCGGATGTCTGGTGGTATCAGGCGGACTGATCTGATCGCGCGCTGTGCAGCCCGGCAAGGCGCATTGCCGGGCGGAGGGGACAAGCCGAAAATTTCGTGCAGGTGAGAACGGCGGAAAAAAACTGCCGGTTTGGATCCCTTATAGACTGGACCGGCTTTGGGATGTTTGGCCTTGCAATCCTGCAAAGCCCGGCCGCACAACAACACTCTGTCACGCTATCCTCTAACCGGAGTGCTTGCCGGCTTCCCTCTGCTGCCCAGCCGCTTCGGCGGCCTGTGCTCCTGTCCCGCAGCGCAAGCATGCACATGCTGGCATGCACAGCACCGGGGCGTGCTTGCCCGTCGCCTTGGCCAGGTTTCTTGACCAGATTTGCCGCCTCCGCTGCAAGTGCGCACGGCTGCAGCGGCACCTCCGCGCGCAGTTTGCCGGGCACATGGCGGCCTACCTTCCGGCATGACTTACCGGGGCAGGAACCGGCAGCCCGGAACAGGCAAGGCCGCTTCCGCCGCACCAGCGATCAGCAGAATTCCGCTCAAAATGCCGCCCCGTGCCGGCCGCTTGGGGCCGGCGTTACAAAATGCCGCAAAAAGTGTTACCATGGGGGTCCACCAACCATAATCAAACCGTTTGTCAGGGAGTGCCCCCATGCCTGTACAAGCAGCAGCTGCCAGCTGGATTGACAGGATGCCCCGCATCAAACAGCGCTTTCCGCATCTGAAAGCGAGCAACGCGCCGTCAATATTGGATGACCGGGACAGATTTGTTGCCTATCTGGCACGGACCCATCACCTCACCCTGAACGAAGCCAAGGAAGAGGTGGACGATTTCCTGTATATCGAAAGCCTGCTGAGAGAGCTGGACGGCCGCCCGCACTGATCGCGGTTTCAGGCCAGCGACGTCACCCAGAGGATCATCGCGTCCTCAGGGCTGACAGAAATCACGTTATGCCCCATGGCGGCGTCGTAATAGGCGCTGTCGCCGCGGCGCATTTCCACCGGCTCGTAGAATTCCGTGTAGAGCTTGACCACGCCGGTCAGCACATAGAGGAATTCCTCGCCGTCATGGCGCACCCAGCCGTCAAATTCCTCCATCGACCGCGCCCGGACCCGCGCCCGGTAGGGCAGCATCTGCTTGCGCGTAAGCCCGTCGGCCAGCAGTTCATGCTCGTATGTCGCAGTGGCGTGGGCCGAGCCATCGCCGGATTTGGTCACCGTCATCCGCCCGTTCACCTGATCCCGCTGCGGCGGGGTGAACAGCTGCGGAATCGAGATCTCCAACCCTTCGGCCAGCTTCTTCAACGCCTCGTAAGTCGGTGACATCTGGCCGTTTTCGATCTTGGACAGGGTAGACCGCGCCAGCCCTGCCTGATTGGCCGCATGCTCCAGTGTCCAGTCCCGCGCCTTGCGCAGTTCGCGCACGCGGGCGCCCAGATCCAAGGGTTCTGCTTGATCGTCACCGCCGTTGGCGCGGGCGATGGTAATCAGGGATTTCGGGTCGCGGTTCTTCATAGCCAATCTATAAGCCGCACCTGCGCGCCTTGCAACGCAGGACAGAGAGGGCTAGCCATTTGCCATGCTTTCAATTTTCGATCAGGGGCCGTTTGCGCCCTGCCCTTCACCCTTCAACCTTGCGGCCCATGTGCTGCGCCATTCCGCGCGGCTGGCGGGCAAGACCGCTTTGTCGGTGCTTGACGGCGGCGCCAGCGCGGATTGGAGCTATGCCCGGCTGGAGGCCGCCGTGCGCGGCACCGGCACCGGGCTGCTGCGGGCCGGCCTGGTTCCAGGGGACATCGTCCTGATGCGCCTTGGCAACACGGTCGAGTTTCCAATTGCCTACCTCGGCGCCATCGCCGCCGGGCTGGTGCCGGTGCCCACCTCGGCCCAGCTGACGGAGACCGAGACTGCCCGGATGATAGCGGAGCTGCGCCCGGCTGCGGTGCTGCGCGACCCCTCGGTGGCCTGCGCGAGTCACCCCCGGCAGATCAGCACGGCAGAGCTGCTGGAGATGCACGGCCTCCCCCCATGCGGCTACGCCGCAGGAGACCCGGAGCGGCTTGCCTATGTGGTCTACACCTCTGGCACCAGCGGGAAACCGCGTGCTGTTGCGCATGCCCACAGGGCGGTCTGGGCGCGGCAGATGATGGTGGAAGGCTGGTACGGGCTGACAGAGGACGACCGGCTGCTGCATGCAGGCGCCTTCAACTGGACCTACACCCTGGGCACCGGGCTGATGGACCCCTGGGCGGCGGGTGCCACTGCGCTGATCCCGGCCCCCGGCACGGCGCCGCAGGACCTGCCCGCGCTGCTGCAGCGCCACCGCGCGACGATCTTTGCCGCGGCCCCCGGCGTCTACCGTAAGTTCCTGAAGGGCAGCGCGCTGGAACTGCCGGAGCTGCGGCACGGGCTTTGCGCTGGTGAAAAGCTTTCACGGCACCTTCACGAGGCGTGGCAGGCTGCTGCCGGCTGCGGGCTGTACGAGGCATTCGGCATGTCGGAATGCTCCACCTTCATTTCCTCCTCGCCATCGCATCCCGCACAGGACGGCAGCCTGGGCCAGCCTCAGCCCGGCCGCAAGGTGGCAATTGTCGGCGCCGAAGGCCCGGTTCCGATCGGCGAGGAAGGCACCATCGCCATCCACCGCGCTGACCCGGGGCTGATGCTCGGCTATCTGAACGCGCCGGAGGAAACAGCGGCCCGCTATCAGGGCGACTGGTTTCTGACCGGCGACCAGGGGGCAATGTCGGCGGACGGGCAGATCCGCTACCTCGGGCGCAGCGACGACATGATGAACGCTGGCGGCTACCGGGTGTCGCCGATCGAGGTCGAAACCGCGCTGGCCGCCCATCCCGGCATCACCCAGGCCGGTGCCGCCGCGGTGGAGGTGAAGGAGGACACCTATATCATCGCTGCCTTCTACACCGGTCCCGAAGAGTTGAAGACGGACGAACTGCAGGCCTTTGCATCCCGGCGCCTGGCCCGCTACAAGCAGCCCCGCGCCTATGTGCATCTGGACGCGCTGCCCACCGGCGCCAACGGAAAATTGCTGCGCCGCGCCCTGCCTGCCCTGTTCAAAGGATGACCCAAATGGCCACCGTCAAGCTCGACATCCTGTCCGACCCGATCTGCCCCTGGTGCTATATCGGCAAGACCCATCTGGACAAGGCGCTGGCGGAAGTGCCGGACCACCCCTTCGTCACCGAATGGCACCCGTTCCAGCTGAACCCCGACATGCCACGCGAAGGCATGGACCGGCGAGAATACCTGGAGCGCAAGTTCGGCGGCAAGGAAGGCGCGGTGAAAGCGTATGCGCCGGTGGTGGAGCACGCGGAGAAGGCCGGTCTCACGATCAATTTTGAAGCCATGCAGCGCACCCCCAACACCCTGGATGCGCACCGGCTGATCCATTGGGCCGGGATCGAGGGCAAGCAGACGCAGGTCGTCGATGCCCTGTTCCAAGCCTATTTCGTGGACGCCAAGGACATTGGCGACCATGCGGTGCTGGCGGAAATCGCGCAGGAGGCAGGCATGGAGGCAGATGTCGCCGCCCGCCTGCTGGAGGGCGACAGCGATGTGCAGGAGATCCGCGACCGCGACGCGCATTCCCGCAAGATGGGCGTGAGCTCGGTCCCGACTTTCATCGTCGCCAACCAGCACGCTGTACCGGGTGCGCAGCCGCCGGAGCTGTGGAAGCAAGTGATTGAAGACATTTTGCAGCAGCTGAAGGCAGCCGGGACCGAATAGCCCGCCGCGAATTACTTAGCATCGCAACTATGCACAGTTCCCTGTGCAGCCGGGCGCTGGCACGGCAGGCAGGTTTATGGTAGCGGGAGCGGACGGCTCCCAGACCGGCCCCGATCCAGGGGGACCGCCTGCAGTGCCGATCGAGGTTTCAAATGTCACAATCCCCCAACCATGGCATGGCCAAGGCTGAATTCATTGCACTGATTGCAATGATGTTCGCCACCATTGCACTGTCGATCGACGCCATGCTGCCCGCCCTGCCGGAAATCGGCCAGACGCTCAGCCCGGACAACATCAACCGGGCGCAGCTGGTGCTGACCTCCTTTGTGCTGGGCATGGGGCTTGGCACTTTCTTCACCGGCCCGTTGTCGGATGCTTTTGGACGCAAGCCTGTGGTGGCCGCGGGCTGCGCCCTATATGTCCTCTCCGCGCTGACCGCGTGGCTGTCGCCGTCGCTGGAGGTTCTGCTGATCTCCCGCGTGCTGATGGGAATTGGTGCTGCCGGCCCGCGCGTCGCGGGGGTTGCTGTTGTCCGCGACCTTTATTCGGGTCGTGAAATGGCGCGGCTGATGTCGATTGCCATGATGATCTTCATGATTGTTCCGGCCATTGCCCCCTTGATGGGCGCAGGCATCATCGCGCTGTCCGGCTGGCGCGCCATCTTCCTGCTGTTTGCGCTGTTTGCCGCCGTCATTGTCCTGTGGACCAGCCTCCGCCTGCCGGAGACACTGGCGCGTGAAGACCGCCGCGCCATGCGCATGCCGCTGCTGATGGGGGCTGTCAAAGAGATGCTCAGCCACCCGACGGTACGCCTGTCGATCATGGTGCAGACGCTGTGCCTGGGCATGCTGTTCACCATGCTGACCATGGTGCAGCAGGTCTACGACATCATCTTTGGCCGCGCGGCAAGCTTCCCCTTCTGGTTCGGGCTGGTCGCGGTGATTTCCGGCACTGCCAGCCTGCTGAATGCCGCAATCGTGGTCCGGATCGGCATGCGCCGCATCGTCACCGTTTCGCTGGCCGCCCAGATCCTGATCACCGGCGCGATGCTGCTGATCAGCGGCTGGAGCCTGCCGGACCCGTGGATGTTCGGCCTGTTTGTGGGCTGGCAGGCCAGCGTTTTCTGTATGGTCGGCACTACCGTCGGCAACCTCAATGCCATGGCGATGGAGCCGATGGGCCATATCGCCGGCATGGCCGCTTCAGTCATCGGGGCGATTTCGACTGTTCTGGCCGCCGCCATCGCCGCGCCTGTCGGGCTGCTGTTTGACGGTTCGCTGGTGCCGCTGGCGGCAGGGCTTTTGATCATGGCCTGCATCGCGTTCCTGCTGATGCTGCAAATGGCCAAGGCCGAAGCCCGCCTGCCCGCCGAATAACCGCCTTGCCGGCCTCTGGCTGCGCTCATAACCTCTCCAGGCAACTGGGGAGGTTTTTTCATGGCATACGACTACGACCTCGGCAGCTATTCCTGCCCGGTGACATCGGCATCGGCTGAGGCGCAGCTGTGGTTCGACCGCGGTCTGATCTGGACCTACGGCTACAATCACGAGGAAGCCGTTGCCTGCTTCCGCCGCGCGCTGGAGCATGACCCTGACTGTGCCATGGCCCATTGGGGCGTCGCCTATGCCGCCGGGCCGAACTACAACCTGCCCTGGGTTCTGCGCGATGAGAAGGGCCGCGCCAAGGCGCTGGCCGAGGCCTTTGACGCTGCGCAGTCCGCGCTTGCCTGCATCGGAGGCTGCACCGGGGTTGAACAGCAGCTGATCCGCGCCATTCAGGCCCGCTACCCCCAGCGCGGGACGGTGGAGGATATGCACGCCTGGGACTACGATTTTGCCGACGCGATGCGTGCCGCCTTTGCCGCCTGCCCGGATCACCTGGACCTGCGCACGGTTTACGCCGAGAGCCTGCTGAACCTGACGCCTTGGCAGATGTGGGACCTTAAGTCCGGCCTGCCAGCAGATGGCGCCGCTACGCTGGAAGCGCAGGAGGTTCTGGAGCGGGCAATGGAGAACGATCCAACCGCTATGCGGCATCCCGGGCTGCTGCATCTCTACGTGCATCTGATGGAAATGTCGCCGGTGCCCGAAAAGGCGCTGAAGGCCGCGGACACCCTGCGCACACTGGTTCCGGACGCGGGCCATCTTGTGCATATGCCGACCCATATTGACATTCTGTGCGGCGATTACAGCAGTGTGGTTCATTGGAACCAGAAGGCGATCGAGGCGGACCTCAAATTCTATGAGCGCGAAGGCGCCTTCAACATCTATACCGGCTACCGTCAGCACAATTACCATTTCGTCATCTACGGTGCGATGTTCCTGGGCCAGCTGGAACCTGCGCTGGCGGCCAACCAGGGCATTCTTGACACCACCCCGCCGGAAATGCTGCTGGTTGAAAGCCCGCCCATCGCAGACTTCTTTGAAAGCTATCTGGCCATGCACCCGCATATCCTGGTCCGCTTCGGCCGCTGGGAGGACGCGATGGCGCTGGAGCTGCCCGAGGATCAGGACCTGTACTGCACCCTGACCGCCAATACCCATTACGCCCGTGCCATCGCCTGTGCCGCCACTGGCCGCGTTGCAGAAGCCGAGGCTGAGGAAACGCTGTTCCTGGCCGCTAAGGCCCGGGTGCCCGAAACCCGTCTGCTGCACAATAACCGCGTCGTCGATCTGCTCGACATCGCAACGGAAATGCTCCGGGGCGAGATCGAATACCGCAAGGGGAACCATGACGCGGCCTTTGCCCATCTGCGCCGGTCGGCAGAGCTCGACGACAACCTTCCCTATGACGAACCCTGGGGCTGGATGCAGCCCACCCGCCACGCGCTGGGGGCATTGCTGTTCGAGCAGGGCCGTGCCGCAGAAGCCGAAGCCGTCTATCGTGCCGACCTTGGGCTGGACGGCACCCTGTCGCGCGCCGCCGTGCATCCCGGCAATATCTGGAGCCTGAAAGGGCTGCACGACTGCCTGAAGGCGCGCGGAGAAACTGTTGAAATCAGACACATTCAACAGCAGTTGGACCTGGCCCTGGCGCGGGCGGACCGGGCCGTGGGCGCCTCCTGTTTCTGCGCCCAGGCCGCGATGGCGCCGAGCCCCTGCTGCGTCTGAGCAAATTTTTTCGAACAGGTCTGGCAAGGCAGCAAGAATTTTCCGGCTGCCTTTTACCCGGCCTTCGCTTTCTTTTTCTCGGCCACGACTTTCTCTGCCAGATCGCGGGCGATGGCAAAGGCGCCCTTGATCTTGTCCGCGTCCTTTTTCCAGTCGCGGCGCACGACAATCTTGTTGTCCTTCACCTTCGCCAGGCCGTTCTGGCCCTGGATGAACTCTACCAGCCCCTGAGGCGAAGCGAATTTGTCGTTGTGGAACTGGATCGTCGCGCCTTTCGGCCCGCCATCCATCTTGGCGATGCCCGCGCGTTTGCACATCGCCTTGATCCGCACGACCAGCATCAGCGTGTTCACTTCCTTGGGCAGCTTGCCGAAGCGGTCGATCAGCTCCGCTGCAAAACCCTCGAGCTCCACCTTGGTGGTCAGCGACGACAGGCGGCGGTAAAGGCCCAGCCGCACGTCCAGATCCGGCACATAATCCTCTGGTATCAGAACAGGAACGCCCAGGTTGATCTGCGGCGCCCACTGGTCGTCGGCGTCAGACAGGCCTTCCATCTCGCCGGCCTTGATCTTGGCAATCGCCTCCTCCAGCATCGACTGGTAGAGCTCATAGCCGACATCACGCATCTGGCCGGACTGCTCCTCGCCCAACAGGTTGCCGGCGCCCCGGATATCAAGGTCTTGCGAGGCGAGCGTAAAGCCCGCGCCCAGCGTATCCAGCGAGCCGAGCACCCGCAGGCGCTTCTCCGCGGCCGGGGTCAGCCGCTGGCGCGGCTTGGTGGTGAGATAGGCATAGGCGCGGGTTTTCGAGCGCCCGACCCGGCCGCGGATCTGATAAAGCTGCGACAGGCCGAACATGTCGGCGCGGTGCACAACCATTGTATTGGCGGTTGGGATATCCAGCCCGCTTTCCACGATCGTCGTGGCCAGAAGCACATCGTATTTGCCGTCGTAGAAGGCATTCATCCGGTCATCTAGCTCGCCCGCCGCCATCTGGCCGTGCGCCACCACATAGGTCAGCTCCGGCAGCTGCGCCTTCAGAAACTCCTCGACCTCCGGCAGATCAGTGATGCGCGGCACCACATAGAAGCTCTGGCCGCCACGGTAATGTTCACGGAGCAGCGCCTCGCGGATGGTGACGCTATCGAACTCGCTGACGTAGGTGCGGATCGCCAGCCGGTCCACCGGGGGTGTGCCGATGATCGAGAGGTCCCGCACGCCGGTCAGCGACAGCTGCAAGGTGCGCGGGATCGGTGTGGCGGTCAGGGTCAGCACATGGATGTCGCTGCGCAGCTGTTTCAGCCGCTCCTTGTGGGCAACGCCAAAGTGCTGCTCCTCGTCGATGATCAGGAGGCCGAGGTTCTGGAACTTGATATTCTTGGCCAGAACGGCATGAGTGCCGACCACAATATCGACAGTGCCCTTGGCCAGCCCGTCGCGGGTCTGGCTGGCTTCCTTGGATGAAACAAAGCGCGACAACTGCCTGACTTGCAGGGGAAAGCCGCGGAACCGCTCTTTGAAGGAGGCGGCGTGCTGGCGCGCCAGCAGCGTGGTCGGCGCGACCACCGCGACCTGCAAGCCCGACATCGCCGCCACGAAGGCCGCGCGCATCGCCACCTCGGTCTTGCCGAAGCCCACGTCCCCGCAGATCAGCCGGTCCATCGGCTGACCGGAGTGCAGATCCTCCATCACGTCCTCGATGGCGCGCAGCTGGTCGTCGGTCTCCTGATAGGGGAAGCGGGCCGAGAACTCCTCCCAGGCGTGCGGCGGCGGGTCCATCACCGGCGCCTTGCGCAGGGAGCGCTCGGCGGCGATGCGAATCAGCTTGTCCGCCATCTCGCGGATGCGCTCCTTCAGCTTGGCCTTCTTGGCCTGCCAGGCGCCACCGCCGAGCCGATCGAGCAGCCCTTCCTCGTGGCCGTATTTCGACAAGAGCTCGATGTTTTCGACCGGCAGGTACAGCTTTGCCTGTTCGGCGTATTCCAGCAGGATGCATTCATGCGCGGCACCCGCTGCCGTGACCACCTCCAGCCCCTTGTAGCGGCCGATGCCGTGGTCCACATGCACCACCAGATCGCCGTGGCTAAGCGATTGGGTTTCGGTCAGGAAGTTCTCCGCCTTGCGGCGCTTTTTCGGCGCCCGGATCAGCCGGTCGCCCAGCACGTCCTGCTCCGAAATCACCGTCATGTCCGGCGCCTCGAACCCGTGCTCCAGCGCCCAGACCGCCAGATGCAGGCCGGATTTGCCGATACGGGTGCCGTCCATGACCGGGATTGCCTCGGCCAGGCCTTCGTCCTCAATCAGCCCGGTCAGACGCTCCCGCGCACCTTCGGAGTAAGAGGCGATGAGGACAGGCCCCGCCTGCATCCGCGCCTTAATGTGCGCCGCCAAAGCACCGAAAAGGCTGATATTTTCCTGCTGCCGCTCCGGCGCAAAGTTACGCCCGATGCGCCCGCCGGCATCCGCCACGCCGGGACCGGACGCCTGTGGCAAAGGATGGAATTGCACCACACGCTTATCAGCAACCGCCGCTTCCCAGGCGGCGTCATCCAGGTACAGAAGCCCCGGCGGCGTCGGTTTGTACACCGTGTCGATGCGGCCCTTCTGCGCCAGCGCGTGCTTGCGGGTACCGTACTGGTCTTCGATGCTGTCCCAACGCGCCAGACGTGCCGGTGTCAGCTGGTCATCCAGCGTGACGGTTGCCTGCGGCAGGTAGTCGAACAGCGTCTCCAGCCTCTCATGGAAGAACGGCAGCCAGTGCTCAATCCCCTGATGCTTGCGCCCGGCGCTGACGGCCTCGTACAGCGGATCATCGGTACCGGCGGCGCCGAATTCGATCCGGTAGTTCTGACGGAACCGGGTGACAGCCGCCTCATCCAGGATCACTTCGGAGACCGGCGCCAGTTCCACCACCTCCAGCTTCTCGGTGGTGCGCTGGGTGGCCGGGTCGAACCGGCGGGCGCCATCCAGCACATCGCCGAACAGATCCAGCCGCACCGGGCCGCTTTCACCCGGCGGGAAGATATCGATGATGCCGCCGCGGATTGCATAATCCCCGGGTTCCATCACCGTCGGGCTTTGCGAAAACCCCATGCGGACCAGGAAGTTACGCAGCGATTCTTCATCCACCCTTTGATCGACGCGGGCGGTAAAGGCAGCCTCGCGCAGCACCTCGCGCGCCGGCACCCTCTGGCTCGCGGCATTCAGCGTGGTCAACAGCACGAACTGGCTGGGCATCTGATGCACCAGAGCCGCCAGGGTCGCCATTCGCGCCGCAGAGATGTCCGCATTCGGCGACACCCGGTCGTACGGCAGGCAATCCCAGCCCGGAAACACAAACACCGGCATGTCAGGCGCGAAGAAGGCAAGTGCGGCCCGCATCGCCTCCATCCGTTTGTCGTCACGCGCCACATGCAGCACCGGCGTGCCGGACTTCTGCACTTCCTTCAGGATCAGGCGGGCGTCAAACCCTTCGGGCGCGCCGCCCATGGTGATTGCACGCTGTGCCATGCGTTCTCCTCTCCGGGACTTCCTCCGGGGCCGGCCCGGTGCTTAAAGAGCTCCAATCGCCAGGTTCTGGTACATGCCCCAAAACGCCGTGACCAGAATGGAAACCGTTCCGACAAACTGGATGCACAGCCGGCAGAAGGCCAGCCGCCTGCGCAGTTCCGCACCTGCAGCCCGTTCCCGGGCAATCCGGCGCGCGGTGAAAAAGCTGATCAGCCCGACAACCGACATCGGGAAGGCCATCAGGAACACGGCCTGAGCAATTTCCACCAGATAAACAAACCCGAGGGTGGCCAGGGCCGACAGGACAAAACAGGCCAGCGCCACGATCCAGGGTCCTGAAACCTCGGCGATATAGAGCATCCGGTTGACGTTGACCCGGGTGAGATCCTCCAGATCCTGCTCTGCCTGGCCGCCGCGGCGGCGCGCCCGGTAGACCATATCGTAGGGAACACCCAGGATCCAATGACTGGCCGAGGACCACATCACCGCAAGCGAAATCCAGTACCACAGGTTGGAGAACGACCGCAGGTCAATCATCTCATAGATAATTTCAAGCAGATCCACTCCAGCCCCCGTCCGCCGCTGCCGGCCCTTGGGGCCTGACTTTTTAACCGGCCCTATATCAACCGGGAAAGGCGCGCAGGCAAGCCCGCAGGGAACACAAGTTTTCCGGCGCGGCGAATGTGCCTCTTGTTCCCGGGGCTGCTTCCATGCCACCCATGGGCCAGCCCAAACGAGAGACTGCCATGAAGCCTACCGTCGCGCCCTTTCCCGCCGCCCGCCTGCGCCGCACCCGTTCCAGCCAGGCGATCCGCAACCTGGTGCAGGAAAACACCCTGACCCCGTCCGATTTCATCTGGCCGGTGTTTGTCCGCGATGGTGAAGGCCAGGAAGAGCCGATTGCATCCATGCCCGGTGTGATGCGCCGGTCGGTTGACAGGATCGCCGAAGCCGCGGTGGAGGCGCAGGCGCTGGGAATTCCCGCGATTTGCCTGTTTCCCTACACCGATGCCTCGCTCAAGACCGAAGATTGCGCAGAGGCCTGGAACCCGGACAACCTGACCAACCGCGCCATTCGCGCCATCAAGGCCGCGGCGCCGGAGATCGCGGTGATGACCGATGTGGCGCTTGATCCCTACAACATCAACGGCCACGACGGTTATGTGGTGGATGGCGAGATCGTCAATGACGCCACTGTCGAGGCGCTGGTCAAGATGACCCTGGCCCAGGCCGATGCCGGCGCCGACATCATCGGACCGTCCGACATGATGGACGGGCGCATAGGCGCGATGCGCACGGCACTGGAAAAGGCCGGGCATCACAATGTGGCAATCCTGTCCTATTCGGCCAAGTACGCCTCCGGCTATTACGGGCCGTTCCGCGATGCCGTCGGCGCTTCGGGCGCGCTGAAGGGCGACAAGAAGACCTACCAGATGGATCCCGCCAACAGCGACGAGGCTCTGCGGCTGATCGAGCGCGACCTGCTGGAAGGCGCCGACATGGTCATGGTAAAGCCCGGCATCGCCTATCTGGACATCTGCCACCGGGTGAAATCCGCCTTTGGCGTGCCGACCTATGCTTATCAGGTTTCCGGTGAATACGCGATGATCCAGGCCGCGGCGCAGAACGGCTGGATCGATGGCGGCAAGGTGATGATGGAAAGCCTGATGGCCTTCAAACGCGCAGGCTGCAACGGTATCCTGACATATTTCGCCCCCGACGCCGCCCGGCTGCTGAACGGTTGACGCCCCCTCCCCCGCCACAGCGGATCCTTTCAGCGGGAAGCCGCCAATATCTGCCTGGCCGCGGATGACATGCAGCGGTTTTCCGCGTATAACCCTGACCAGAGCCGGACCAAACCGGCCTTGGAGCAATTCTTTACAGGCACCTGAAAAATGAGCGATATTTCCTCTACCCGCATGACCCGACGCGGCTTTGCCCTGACCGCGCTGGCAGGCGCCGGCGTCACCGCGGCCTGCGGCAACGGCGTCGGCAACAGCAACGCCGCCACCATCGACGCCCGCGTTGATGCCACGCTGAACCAGATGTACAGCCAGTACCCCAACACCCGCACCCTGGCGGACAAGGCCACCGGGATGCTGGTGATGCCGCTGGTGACAGAGGCCGGGTTTGTCTTTGGCGGCGCCTACGGCCGCGGCGCGCTGCGGATCAATGGCGTGACCGTCGACTACTACGCCACTTACAAGGGCAACGCCGGCCTTCAGATCGGTGCCCAGCAGTACGCCCATGTGCTGTTCTTCATGACCCAGGACGCGCTGGCAGGCTTCCGCCGCTCCTCTGGCTGGGCGGCAGGAGCAGACGTGGAATATGTGATCAAGGACGAAGGTAACGCGCTGAGCGCCGACACCAACACCCTGACGTCGCCGGTGCTGGCCGTGGTCTTTGCCCAGGCAGGCCTGCGTGTGGGCGCCACCCTGGAAGGCACCAAATACACCCGCATCATCCCCTGAGTGAGAACAGGCGGCAGAAACCGCCTTTGCTTCTGGCTTGAAATATCCCCGCCGGAGGCATGGCCTTTCCAACCGGAAAGGCCATTTTCATTTTCGCTCAGCCAAGCTGGCGCAGCCGCTTGAACAGCGACGAGGTGTCCCAGCGGCTGCCGCCCATTTTCTGAACATCCTTGTAGAACTGATCGACCAGCGCCGTCACCGGCAGGCTGGCGCCGGTCTCATCCGCCGCATCCAGGCAGATGCCCAGATCCTTGCGCATCCAATCGACAGCAAAGCCATGCTCGAAATGATCATCCAGCATGGTCTCGTAACGGTTGGCCATCTGCCAGCTGCCAGCCGCGCCCTGGCTGATCACTTCAACCACCGCGCGCCCGTCCAGACCGGCCTTCTCTGCGAAATGCAGCGCCTCGCTTAGCCCCTGAACGAGACCCGCGATAGCGATCTGGTTGCACATCTTGGTCATCTGCCCGGCACCGCTCTCGCCGATCCGGCGGCAGATGCGGGCATAGGCATCGATCACCGGCTCCACCCTTGCATAGACGTCCTCATCGCCGCCGCACATGACTGACAGCACGCCGTTCTCCGCCCCAGCCTGGCCGCCGGAGATCGGCGCATCGACAAAGGCAATCCCCTGCTCCGCCGCAGTGCCGTACAGCTCCCGGGTGACTTTGGCCGAAACCGTGGTGTGGTCGGTAAACACGGTGCCCGTGGCCATGCCGGCAAAAGCCCCGTCGGCCCCAAGGCACACCGAGCGCAGATCGTCGTCATTGCCGACACAGGCCATCACGTATTCCGCGCCGGATGCCGCCGCCCGCGGGGTGGCGGCGAAATGGCCGCCATGCTGCTTGGCCCAGGCCTTGGCCTTGGCTTCGGTGCGGTTGTAGACGGTGACCTCATGGCCCGCGGCCTGCAGGTGCCCGGCCATCGGATAGCCCATGACACCAAGCCCCAAAAACGCGATTTTTGCCATCTGCTTTTCCCCTGATCTGTCTTCGCATATGTTGGCGCCAACCCTACCACCGCCGCCGCGGGGCGCAATCTGCCAAGCGGCTGGAAACGACAAAAACCAAGGGAAAACAACCGCTGATGGGACTTCTTTTCCGCTGGCTGCTGCGCCTTGCTGCGGGCCTGATTCTGCTGAGCGTTCTGGCCGCCGCGCTGGTCTACTATCTCGCCTCGCAGTCGCTGCCTGAGTACGACAAGGAACTCGCCCTTCCCGGCCTGTCCTCCCCCGTCGAGATTGTGCGCGACAATGCTAATGTGCCGCATGTTTTCGGCAGTTTCGGCGCCAGCGACGAGGATGTCTATTTCGGCTTGGGTTATGCCCACGCCCAGGACCGGCTGTGGCAGATGGCGGTCATGCGGCGCACCGCCCAGGGCCGCCTGTCGGAGATCTTCGGCACCCGCACCGTTGAAACGGACACCTACTTGCGCCGCCTCGATCTCTACCGGCTGGCGCAGCAGTCGGTAGAGGTCCAGTCGCCAGAGGCGATGGCGGCGCTCACCGCCTATGCCGCGGGGGTGAACGCCAGGCTTCTGGAGATCAACGAGGACGCCCTGGGCCGCGGCGCGCCGGAAATGTTCCTGTTTCAGATGCCGCTGGCTCCCTGGCAGCCCGCAGACAGCATCGCAATCATGAAGCTGATGGCGCTGCAATTGTCCGGCCATATGAGGGAGGAGATCCTGCGCGCCCGCACCTCGCTGGCGCTGAATGATGCAGACCGCATCAAGGATATTCTGCCGGATGCACCCGGCAAAGGGCTGACGGCCCTGCCCGAATACGCGGAACTTGTGCCTGGCGCCCGGCAGTATGCCGATGCCGGGTCTGAAGAGGAAAGCAGCCTGTTGTTCCCGGTTGCGCCGCGCGGTCTGGCCGGTGCCTCCAACGCCTGGGCCGCAGCGCCCAGCCGGTCGGCAGCGGGCGGAACTCTGCTGGCCAACGACCCGCACCTCGGCCTCAGCGCCCCTGGTATCTGGTATCTGGCGCGGCTTGAACTGGGCACCGGCGGGGTGATCGGCGGCACCATCCCCGGCATTCCCGCAGTGATCTCCGGGCGCTCCGACGCGCTGGGATGGGGGGTCACCTCCTCTTACATGGATGACCAGGACCTGTTCATCGAAAAGCTGAACCCGGAAAACCCTCAGGAATACCTGAGCGTTGACGGCTACAAGAAGTTCATTTCCCGCCCCTCGATCATTAAGATCAAGGACGAGGCCCCGGTCACCCTGACCCTGCGCTGGAGCGACAACGGCCCTGTGCTGCCCGGCTCCATGTTCAACCTGGCGGAAATCACGCCGCCGGGCCATGTGGTGTCGCTCAGCTGGACCGTGCTCAGCCCCAGGGACACCTCAATGAGCGCCGCCATCAGCCTTATGCGCAGCGGCTCGGTGCAGGAGGCAATCATTGCAGGCGAGGATTTTGTCGCCCCGGCGCAAAACCTGACGCTGGCCGACCGGGACACCATCGCGCTCAAGACCGTCGGAGCGTTTCCGCTGCGCGACGCGGCGCATCAAAGCAAAGGCCGGATGCCCAGCCAGGGCTGGCGCCCGGAAAACCGATGGCAGGGCCAGGCTCCCTATGCCGAAAACCCGGAATTTGTTGCTCCCGCGGGCGGCATCTTGGGCAACACCAACAATAAGCTCCTTGACCGCCCCTTCCCAAAACATGTCTCCTTCGACTGGGGCGACACCCAGCGCATCCACCGCTGGGAAAAGCTGATGCAGAACCGCGAAGTCCACACCCGCGACAGTTTCATCGAAGCGCAGCTGGACACAGTCTCTTACACCGCCCGCACCCTGCTGCCGCTGATCGGGGCGAACCTGTGGTTCACAGGCGAGGCCGCGCCCGCCGGCACCCGCGAGCGCCAGCGCCAGATTGCCCTGACGCTGCTGTCCGAGTGGAACGGCGAGATGAACGAGCACCTGCCGGAGCCGCTGATCTATGCCGCCTGGCTGAGGGCGCTGCAGGCCCGGCTGATTACCGATGAACTGGGTCCTGTAGCCAAATCCTTCCGCCATGTCGAACCGCTGTTCATCGAGCGGGTTTACCGCGATGTCGATGGCGCTTCCGCCTGGTGCGACGTGCGCCAGAGCGCGCCCGAGGAAAGCTGCACTGACATGGCCCGGCTGGCGCTGGATGATGCGCTGGTCTGGATCGAAGAGCGCTACGGGAACGCGCTGGAATCCCTGCGCTGGGGCGACGCCCACCAGGCCGTGCAGGACCATCCTGTTCTGGGCGATGTGCCGCTTCTGCGCTATTTCGTGAACATCCGCCAATCCACCAGCGGCGGCGACAACACCCTGCAGCGGGGCAAAAGCTCGGGCAAGGACCCGGATCCCTACCAGAACATTCACGCGGCCGGCTACCGCGGGGTCTATGATTTTGCCGACCCTGACAGCTCCGTCTTCATCACCGCCACCGGCCAGTCCGGCCACCCGCTGTCGCGCTACTACGACGACATGGCCCAGCTGTGGCGCCGCGGCGAGTACATCCCGATGTCGCTGGATGAGGAACTCGCCCGCGCCGCGGCCGTCGGCATCACCCGGATCACACCCAGGCTATAAAAAAACGGGCGCTGCGGCGCCCGTTTTTCTTTTACAGAGCTGATGAAAATCACAGCCTCTCGAATTTCGCCTTCTGCCGGTCGGTCCACAGCACGGTGATTTCGAAACCGGTCTCGGTCTGCTCCTCTTGCTGCACCAGGTCCTCCTTGAACAGCCAGGCGCGCTGCTTGCCCTGCGCAAAGGTGAGGTTCAGCACATCCTCGTGCCGCACCCCCTGCAGCTTCTCGGCTATGTCGGCCAGGAGGCCGTCCAGCCCCTCACCGGTCAGAGCCGAAATCGCATGAATGCCGTCCTCCCGGGCCGCGCGCTGGCGGCGGGCGTCGGCGTCTTCCGCCGGAAGCTGGTCAAGCTTGTTCCAGACCTCGATCCGGGCGCGGTGCTCGTCCACCCCCAGCGAGGCCAGGATCGCCTCCACATCCTCAGCCTGCTCTTCACTTTGGTCATGGCTGATGTCGCGCACATGCAGGATCACATCCGCCGCCAGCACCTCTTCCAGCGTGGCGCGGAAGGCGGCGACCAGCTCCGTCGGCAGGTCCGAGATGAAACCCACCGTGTCGGACAGGATCACCTCCGGCCCGTCGGGGATCTGCACCCGGCGCATGGTCGGATCCAGAGTGGCAAAGAGCATGTCCTTGGCCATCACCTCGGCGCCGGTCAGCCGGTTGAACAGCGTTGACTTGCCGGCGTTGGTATAACCCACCAGCGCCACGATGGGGTACGGCACCTTGGCGCGCGAGGCACGGTGCAGCGTCCGGGTCTTCACCACCTTGTCCAGCTGCCGGCGCAGCCGCACCAGCTGGTCGTCAATGGCGCGCCGGTCGGCCTCGATCTGGGTTTCACCGGGTCCGCCGACAAACCCCAGGCCGCCGCGCTGGCGCTCCAGGTGGGTCCAGGCCCGCACCAGACGGGTGCGCTGATAGCTGAGCGCCGCCATCTCGACCTGCAGCACGCCTTCACGAGTCGCCGCCCGGTCGGAGAATATCTCGAGGATCAGCCCGGTCCGGTCCAGGATCTTGACCTTCCAAGCCTTCTCCAGGTTGCGCTGCTGAACGGGGGAAACCGGCCCGTCGATCAGGACCAGTTCAATTTCATTCGCCTTCAGGATGCCTGCCAGTTCCTCGATCTTGCCGGAGCCGAACAGCATGCCCGGATGCGCCTTGGGCAGGCGCACCACATTTGATCCGATTACATCAAGATCGGGCAAGGCCGCTGCCAGCGCAACGGCCTCGTCAAGCGCGGGTGCGGCTTCGCGGCGCCCGCTGTCTGATTTGATTTCCGGATGCAGCACCCAGGCGCGGGTCTGCTTCCTTTCATGCTCCATCAATTGGAGTCTTCACCCTCATAGAGACTGATCGGCTGGGCCGGCATGATGGTCGAAATCGCGTGTTTGTAGACCAGCTGCGACTGTCCGTCGCGGCGCAGCAGCACGCAGAAATTGTCGAACCAGGTGATGACACCCTGCAGTTTGACCCCGTTGATCAGAAAGATTGTTACCGGAACCTTGGTTTTGCGAACGTGATTCAGGAAGGCATCCTGAAGATTCTGTCTGTCCGAAGCCATTTTTTGTTTTCTCGCCTTTGTTCTTGCTGCGCGCTGCGGACCAGCACGCACGTTAAAATTCAGTATGGAGAAAGAAAAAATAAGTTTCCACCCGAAAAACACTTTTTACCCGCAGGGCACTCAGCTGCGCCAGAGGTTGGGCGACAGCAGCGCGATAAAGGCCAGCGTCTCCAGCCGCCCCAGCACCATCGCGATGCACAGGATCAGTTTGGCCGGGTCGGTCAGCAGATTGAGCACGATCGGGGCACTGCTGGCGCTTTCGGTCAGCGGCCCGGTGGTGGACAGCGCGGCAATTGCCAGCACCAGGGATTGCTCGAAGCTTGATCCGACCGCTGCCAGCGCGGTGCTGACCAGGGCCAGCGACAACGCAAACAGCATGAAGAACACCCAGGCGACAAAGGCGCCGTTCTTCTGCAGCCGCTTGGTCCGGTCGCCTTCACCGCTGACCGAGTTGGGATGCACAAGCCGCTCCATTTCACGCAAGCCATTGAGGTAGAGCGCATAGACCCGCAGCAGCTTGACCCCGCCCGCAGTGGTCGCCACCCCGCCGCCGAACACCGCAAGCCCCAGCAGGATCATGCCCGGCGTTTCCAGTCCAGACCAGGTGCGGGCCGCCTGCCAGTGGACACTCTCGAAGCCGGTGGTGGACAGGAAGGACATGACCGTGAACAGGGTGCCCCAAAACGCCCGCAGCGCCTGCAGCAGGTCTTCGCCGGCGTCCACCTCATAGGCGGCGAACCAGTGCCGCAGGAACAGCAGCAGCGGCACCCCGAAGACAATCAGCATGCCGGTGCGGAATTCGGGATCCTTGTCGAGACGCCCCTGCCCGGAGGTCACGGTATCGCTGGAGAAGGTCAGCCGCGACAGGGCAAAGAACATGAACAGGAACATTACCATTTCGCCGGCGACGCCGCTGGCCGCATTCTCCACCCCGCCGGTTGCGGAAATGCCGGCGGTCGCCATCACCGACATGGCATGGCACAGGCCCGCCAGCGCCTTTTCGCCGGTAATCATCAGCAGGATCCACAGGACCATGGTCAGACCGGCATAGACCGGCGCCAGGGTGCGGGTCACCAGTACCAGCTGCCGCCGCGGGTCCGCCTTCTCCATTTGGCCCGGTCCGGCAGTGCCGCCGCCCGGCTGCCCCTTGGCGGTGACCTCGAACCCGCCGAGCGACATCGGCGCCAGCACCGCCGAGGCCGCCACCCACATCAGCAGCCCGCCCAGCCAGCCGACCATCGCCCGCCACAGATGCACGCTGGGCGGCAGGCGGCCGGGATCAGCCCAGATATCGGCGCCGGTGGTCGTGATTGCGCTCACCATGTCGAAATAGGCATTCACGAAACGGGTGCTCACCAGCGCGTCCTGAACCGGCACCGCCAGAAACAGCGGCAGCACGGTGAAGGTCGCCAGCAGCGACAGAAGCTGCCCCGGCATGCCGTACCGCGGCACACGGTTGCCCATCGACAAAGCAATCAGAACAACCAGAATCACCCCGGCGAGGCCGGCATAGAAAAAGCTCTGCGACGTGTGGTGATCGTCCAGCACCAAGGCATGCACGGCCGGCAGCCACATCGCCAAGGAGGCGATGCCCCAGATCAGCAGGAACAGCGGCAGGCGCAGCACGCCCAGGGGAGCTTGGACCACGCGGCGCATGTCAGAAGTAATCGATCGACACCTGCAGGAGCCGCTCCACTTCGGGCACGTCATCGGCCATCGCGAACAGCGCGATCACATCGCCCTCCTCGATCCGGGTCTCGCCGGAGGGGCGCAGCATCTCGCCGTTTTTCAGAATACCCCCGACCAGAACGCCTTCGGGGAAGTCGGTCTCCCGGATCATCTGCCCGGTGATCGGCGAGGTCGACAGCACCTCCGCCTCAATCATCTCTGCCTCTGCATCCCCCAGCGAGTAGACCTGACGCACCCGGCCGTAGCGGATGTGGCGCAAGATCGAGCTCACAGTGGTGGAGCGCGGGTTGATATAGGCGTCAATCCCCAGGTGCGGAAGAAGCGGCACCAGGGTCGGGTCATTGATCAGAGCAATTGCCAGCGGGCAGCCCTCGGCCTTGGCGCGCACCGCGGCCAGCATGTTGGTCTTATCGTCGTCGGTGACCGCCAGCATCGCATCTGCCTTGTCGATGCCCGCCTCGATCATCAGCGAACGGTCCAGGCCGTCGCCGTTCAGCACAATGGTGCGCTCCAGCTCCTCGGCGGCGCGTTCGGCACAGCGCCGGTCCCGCTCGATCACCTTGGCGCGGATCCGGGAGGTGCTGCTTTCCAGCGCTTTGGCAACTTCCAGCCCGACATTGCCGCCGCCAACCACAACAACCCGGTCCTGGCGTTTTTCCTTCTTGCCGAAAACCTCGATTGTCCGGGGCACGTCATCGACATGCGAAAACACATAGCAGCTGTCGCCGACAAACAGCTGATCGCCCGGCTCCGGCGCAAACAGCGTGCCGTCACGGCGGACCCCCACCACAATCGCGCGCAGGGTGGAAAACAGGTCCGTCAGCTGGCGCAGCGGCGTGTTCACCACCGGGCATTCAGCATCGATCTGAATTCCCAGGAGCTGCGCCTTGCCGCCCATGAAGGTCTCGGTGTCAAAGGCGGCCGGCGCCGAAAGCCGCTGCATCGCTGCTGCGGCCACTTCGCGTTCCGGACTAATCACCACGTCGATCGGCAGATGCTCGCGCTGGTACAGGTCGGAATAGATCGCGGTCAGGTAGCTTTTTGCGCGCAGGCGCGCGATCTTGCGCTGGATCTTGAACACCGAATGCGCCACCTGGCAGGTCACCATGTTGACCTCGTCCGAGTGCGTGGCGGCAATGATCATATCAGCGTCGCGCGCCCCGGCCCGCTCCAGCACATCCGGGTAAGAGGCAAAACCATGGATCCCCTGCACATCCAGGGTATCCGTCGCCCGGCGCACCAGTTCCGGGTTGTTGTCGACCACAGTGACATCATTGTGCTCACCGGACAGGTGCCGGGCGATCTGCCAGCCGACCTGGCCCGCGCCGCAGATAATGACCTTCATATGCGTGTCCCTTGGCGGAGTTTCGGGCGGAGATTTGCCCGACGTGAATGACAGAAGCCGCTTTCACGGTCAAATTAATTGTAACTTCCTCAGTTTGCGGCCATTCTTTGCGCATGCAACGCAGTTCGACAATCGCGGCGGGCGCAGTGCTGCTGGCTCTGACAACGGCCTGCGGACCGCTGCCGGTCTATTACAAGCAGGGGGCTGCGGTGTCCCGACTGCAATCGGACGAGCTGACCTGCGCCACCCAAGCGCTGAAGGATGCCCCGGTTGCCAATGAAGTCCGCCAGCGCCCGCCGGTCTACTACCCGGGCCGCCAGGTCTGCCATGGCAGCGGCTGCTATTACCGGCCCGGTTACTGGGCAGATGGCGGCATCTACACGGTGGATGTGAACAAGCCGCTGCGCCAGCGGCTGGAGAAATCCTGCATGGCCGCCAAGGGCTACCAGCAGATCGCGCTGAAACGCTGCACCCGGCAGGACGCGGCGGCCTTGCCGGGACCGCGGCTGGCCCCCTTGACCGAGGCCTCCTGCGCGCAGCGCAACCGGGACGGCAGCACCGTCATCCGCACCGGCGGTTGACAGACCGGCCGGTCCGCAGCCGCGGACGGCAGAAATGCGGCGGGACAGTTTTGATTTGCGCCCTAAGATCAAGTAAGCTGAACACCGATTGTTTTGACCAGTATTCTCAAAAGAGAAAGGTACCCGATGCGGATAGATTTTCTGTTTGCCGCGCTGCCCCTGGCGGCTTTTGCCGCAGCCTGCGAACCAACGGCGCCTATCGCACCGCCGCCCGCTGCTGCACCGGCTCCTGCTCCGGCACAGACGACCTACAGAGCCCCCGCCACGCGCCCGGCGTCTGTCGCCACTCCCAAGCCCGCTCCCGCAGCCACTACGCCTGCGCCAGTTCCTGCTGAGCAGCCGACCAAGCCGGTATTTCAAGGTGGTGGGGGTCAAGGCGGCGGCTGGGGCTGATCCCGGACTACGCCATGACAGCCCTTCCCCCCAAACGTCCCGCTCTTGCAGCCGCAGTGCTGGCCCTGGCTCTGCTGCCCGCCGCGGCAGCGCAGGCGGCCTTTGAAACCAGCGAACGGGGCGCCGCCCCGGAAACCGCAATCGTGATCGGCATTCAGGACTATGACCATGTCAGCGACCTGACCAACACCCGCAAGGATGCCGAGGCGATGGCGGAAATGCTCAAGTCCTTCGGCTATACCGTCTATGAAGGCTACGACCTCGACAAGCGCGGCTTCGAGGCGCTGCTGCGCCAGGCGGCGCTCAATATCCGCGACGGCAGCCAGGTGTTCTTTTACTACGCCGGCCATGGCATCCAGCTGGGCCGGCGCAATTACCTGCTGACCAGCGACGCGGAGCTGTCGGGCATTCACGACCTGCCCTTCCAGTCGGTCACACTTGATCGCGTGTCCGCCATTCTGGGCGGCAAGGCGGGCAGCCAGATCCTGATGCTGGATTCCTGCCGCGACAATCCGGTGCCGCAGGCCAAACTCAACGCCGAAGTCGGCGCCCAGCTCTATGAGGCGCGCGAAGGCTTCGACGTGTTCCGCCCGCCTCTCAATACGCTGGTGGCCTTCTCCACCTCTCCCGGCGCCACTGCGCTGGATGGCGAGCCAGGCGGCAACAGCCCCTACACCGCCTCCGTCGTGCGGCATTTCCCGGCCAGCCCTGACGAAGATGCGATGACCGTTCTCGCTGCCATCCGGAGCGATGTCTACAGCTCAACCGGCAACACCCAGGTGCCTTGGGAAAGCTCGACGCTGATGCAGAAGATATACCTGCGCCCGGCAGAGCGGTCGCTGAACATCGCCGCCGCGGACCCGGACACCGCCATGGAGGCCTCATCCTCCGGCATCAGCCAGATTCCTGCCGAGCTTTCAGTCAAGGTGCCGCTTGGCCGGGCGCTGGAGCTGGCGCCGGAAATCAGCCCCTACGTTCAGGCCGGCACCACGGTTTCGATTGTGGAAACCCCCTCAGCCGGTGTCACTTCACTGCAGTCCGGTGACGGCAGCGCCCTCAGTCTCAGCTATGCGCCCAAACTGTCTGAGCTGCCGGCCCGCAAGGACGGCGGCCAGGTCCGCAAGGACCGGATGGTGCTGCGGCTGGCCCAGGCGGATGTTGTGCGCGACGTGACTGTGAACCTGGAAATGATCGCCCGCCAGTGCGACCTGGAAGCCGGTGATCTGCTGGATCCTCAAGGCGTCGGCCTTTACCGCTACCCCAATGAAATCGACCTGAAGGCTGCCGAGACGGCCTGCCGCGAGGCGGTGGAGGCGGCGCCGGGCATCGGGCGGCTGCACTATCAGCTCGGCCGCGCGCTGCAGGGACAGGGCCGCCTGATGGAGGCCTATGAAGCCTTTGAAAAAGCCGCGGAACTGGGCCATGTCCGCGCTTACAACGCGGTGGCGTATCTGCATGTCACCCCGAATGTGGACCGCGAAACCGTGCCGATCCCCTACAACCTGGACAAGGCCTTTGCCCTGTGGGACAAGGGGATCGAGGCCGGCGATCCTTTTTCGATGCACGCCCGAGGCAAGCGGCTGCTGCGCAAAGACGGCACACCAGAGGAAAAGCAGCGCGGCTTTGACCTCCTCAGCCGCGCGGTGGAGCTGGGCCACACCTACGCGCTGAACGAGCTGGGCGTGTTCTTCCTGTGGAGCGGCGATGAACTGGCGCAGCCGGCGCGCGGCCTGTCCTATCTGGAAGCCTCCGCCGGACGCGGCGACATCTACGGCACCGCCAACCTCGGCTATGTCTACCGGGACGGCGGCGCGGGCAGGCCGGTAGACAAGGAAAAGGCCCGGTCGCTGTTCGCGGAGGCAGCCCAGCTGGGCCACCCCCACGCCCCGGGTGAGATCGGCAGGATGATCATGAACGGCGACCTGCCCGGAAGCGACGCCGCCGAAGCGCTGGAATGGTACGATATGGGACTTGCCCGCGGCGATGCCTGGGGCGGCGCCAATGGGGCCTGGGTTGCCTTGAACCGGCTGTCGGACCGCATCCCGCCCCATGCCGCCGCCGCCCGGGCGGGCAAGGCCATGGCGCTGAATGATCCGGATGCCCGCGCAGCGGCGCAGGACCTGCTGGAATCAATGCCTGAGACGGATGTGGCGGCCGGCACCCAGAGCATTCTGCGCCAGCTCGGGTCCGGCATTGCCATCGACGGGCAGTTCGGCCCGGCTTCGCGGCGGGAGCTGGGCAACTGGGCCCGCGAAGCAGGCCTTCCGGCAACAGTGCCCGAGGATGCCATCAGTCAGCTGCAGCTGGCCGCACAGGTTCATTTCGCGCTGAACCCGATCCGCCAGGACCTGTTCTGATCCGGCAGCGCCCGGGTTGATCCGGGCGCGCGCTGGCCTGATCAGGCCTGTTCTTCCTCTGCCTCCACATGCGCGACCCGGGCGCCCGCCTTGTTGGACGTCACCACCCCCAGCGATTTCAGCTTGCGGTGCAGCGCCGAGCGCTCCATGCCGACAAAGGAAGCCGTCCGGCTGATATTGCCGCCAAAGCGGTTGATCTGGGTCAGCAGGTATTCCCGCTCGAACGCTTCCCGCGCTTCGCGCAGCGGCAGCGTGGCCAGCGCGCCGGAGAGCACGACCCGCCCCTCCTCCTGCGGTTTTTCCTCCTCGCGCGGCAGGTCCTTGGCTTCGATCGGGCCGCTGCCATCGCCGAGGATCAGCACCCGTTCCACCAGGTTCTTCAGCTGCCGCACGTTGCCCGGCCACAGCATTGTCTGCATCAGGGCCACCGCCTCATCCGTCAGCTCGCGCAGAGGCAGGCCCTGAGCCTCGTTGAACTGGGCAATGAAATGATTTGCCAGCAGCGGGATATCCTCGCGCCGGTCGGCCAGCGACGGCACCGCCACCGGCACCACGTTGAGGCGGTGATACAGTTCCTGGCGGAAGGTGCCTGCCTCGATCTCGGCGTCCAGATCCTTGTTGGTGGAAGATACCACCCGCAGATCGACCCGGATCTTGTCGGAACCGCCGACGCGCTGGAACTGCTGGTCCACCAGCACCCGCAGGATTTTTGACTGGGTCCCCAGCGGCATGTCGGCGACTTCGTCAAAGAACACCACCCCGCCGTGGGCCTGTTCCAGCAGGCCCGGCTCGACGCCGCGCTCGGACGATTCGCGCCCGAACAGCACCTCTTCCATCCGGTCGGGCTCGATGCTGGCGCAATTCACGGTAATAAACGGGGCCGACGCCCGGTTCGAATTGGCGTGAATATAACGCGCGGCTATTTCCTTGCCGCTGCCCGCCGGGCCGGTCAGCATAACCCGGCCGTTCGACTTGGTGACCTTGTCCAGCTGGCCGACCAGGGTGCGGAATGCAGCCGAAGTGCCGATCATTTCGGCAGGGCCGGTATCCTTGCGCTTGAGGTCGCTGTTCTCCCGGCGCAGGCGCGAGGTTTCCATCGCGCGGCGGATCACGACCATCAGCTGGTCGATGTTGAAGGGCTTCTCGATGAAGTCATAGGCGCCCTGCTTGATCGCGGCGACCGCGATTTCGATGTTGCCGTGGCCGGAGATGATCACCACCGGGATATCCGGGGTGTCCCGTTTCACCGCTTTGAGGATGTCGATCCCGTCCATCTGGCTGTCCTTGAGCCAGATATCCAGGATCATCAGCGCCGGCTGGGCTTCCTCCAGCCTGGCCATGCATTCCTCGGAACTCCCCGCCTTGCGGGTGGCATAGCCCTCGTCCTCCAGAATGTCCGAGACCAGTTCGCGGATGTCGCGCTCGTCATCTACAATCAGAATGTCACTCATGTCAGACCTGCTTTCACTGTGCTCTTGTTAGGCGCCGCCGCTTTCCGGGCTGCGGCGGGCAGGCGGATTACCGCCATCGCGCCGTTGTGCGCGTGTCCCTCGAACACCGGGGCATCTTCCAGCGTCAGCGTGCCCCCGTGCTCTTCGATGATTTTCTTGACGATCGGCAGGCCCAGCCCGGTGCCCGCATCCCGCGTAGTCACGTAAGGCTCGAACAGCCGCGCCCTGTCCTCGGGCAAACCGATTCCATTGTCGGCGATACGGATTTCATAGGCATTGCCTGCCTTTTCAGCCGACACCCGGATTTCCGGAACCAGCCCCTCCGGGGCGCCTTTTTGCTGCAGGCTTTCAATAGCTTCGCCCGCATTCTTGATCAGATTGGTCAGTGCCTGGCCAATCATGGTGGCATCCAGATCAGAGGGCATCTCCGCCTGCTGCAGCTCTGCCTTGATCCGGACACCGGGCTGGCCCTGCTGCTGCAGGACCACTGCATCCCGCACCAGTTTGGCCAGATTCTCCTCGCGCCGTTCCGGTTCTGGCATCCGGGCGAATTTCGAGAATTCGTCGACGATCCGGCGCAGATCATTGGTCTGGCGCACGATCACGTCGGTCATGGATTGCAGCTGATCGCTGTTCTCCTCGCCCAGCTTGGGCGCGAACTTGCGCTTGATCCGCTCCGCGCTCAGCTGGATCGGCGTCAGCGGGTTCTTGATCTCATGCGCGATGCGGCGGGCCACGTCGCCCCAGGCCGCCATCCGCTGGGCGCTGACCAGATCGGTCACATCGTCAAAGGCAACCACATAGCCTTCAAGCCCGCCCTCGCCGGAACGGCGCGGCGACATCCTCACCAGCAGGTTTTCCAGCTGCCCCTGACGTGTCACCTTGATCTCTTCCTGGACCACCTCGGCGCCGGTTTCGATCAGCTCGTCAAACAGCGGCCCGAATTCCGGCACCGCCACGGCCAGTGCCAGCGACTGCTGGTCCTCCTGCCAGTCCAGCAGGCGCTCCGCGGACCGGTTCACAAAGGTCACCCGCCCGTCCGCATCCAGCCCGACAACACCGGACGTCACCGACGACAGCACCGAGTCGAACAGCCGCCGCCGGCGTTCAATCTGGCGGGTGTTGTCCAGCAGCCTGCCGTGCTGGGCTTTCAATTCCCGGGTCATCTGGTTGAAATACTGGCCCAGCTGGGAAATTTCGTCGTCGCCGTCGTCCACCGGCACCTGAACATCCAGATTGCCGGCGCCAACCCGCTGCGCCGCCACCGTCAGCCGTCCGACCGGGCGCGACAGCCGCTCGGCAAACCACATGCCCAGCCACATTGCCGCCAGTATCAGGATCACCGCAAAACCGATGTACAGCAGCGCAAATTCGAACAGCACCCGGCCGCGTTCGCTCTCGAGCTGCTGATAAAGATGCGCCGTCTCCTGGGTATCATCCAAAAGGTTCAGCAACTCGCCGTCCACATCCCGGCTGATGTACAGGAAGCGGTCAACAAAGGCGTCCAGACGCACCAGCGCGCGAAACTCGCTGTTGTCCCAGTCCTCGATCAACATCAGGCCATCGTCGCGGGCAACACCGATCTGCCGGTCATTTGGTTTTTCGAAATCGAATTCATAAGACCGCTCGCCGCGGGCGCGGATCTGGCCCCCGCTGTCAACGATGTAGGCTTCGCGAAGCCCCCGCTGGATTTGCAGCTGGCCCTGTGCCAGCACCAGCCGCAGTTCGGCGTCATTGATGAAGAAACTGCGTGCCCGGCTGTTGTCGAGATAGCGCGCCAGCGCACGGGCATCTTCGGTCAGATCGTCCTTTTGCTGGGCCTGATAGGCTTCGGCCGCATCGAGAGAACTGCCGATCACCTGCCGCACCCGCTGCGAGAACCAGCCCTCAAGCCCGACATTCACCGTCAGCACTGCAAAGACCGCCACGATCACCGTGGGGATCAGCGCCAGAAAGCCGAAGGCCCCGATCAGCCGAAGGTGCAGCCGCGAGCCAGCCGATTTCGAGCGCCGCGCCGCAAACAGGCGCACGATCTGGTTCATCACCAGGGCTGCAATGGTCAGGATGTAAACAAGGTCGGCCAGCAGAATCAGCCGCAGCGATCTGGACGAGGCCCCCTGCCCCAGCGGGCCGATGATCAGAAAGGTCGCCAGCGCCAGCACCGGCCCCAGCAGAACCAGGCCGATGGTGCCGATATTGCGCGCCCGGCGGGTCCTCCGCCACCGGTCCAAGGCCGCAAACGGCCCGTACGCCGCCCTCAGATGTGACTTATGCGCCACTTACTGCCCTCATCCTGATGTGCGACTCTTTGCGAGTCACCGCCATATCTCGTGGCCCTGCCTAGGAAATTCACAACAAGGTCACATTTCTGTGGCGATATTACATCAGTTTGCGGCGGCGTGTCACCTCAATATCCAGATCCGTGATCTTCTTACGCAAGGTATTCCGGTTTATCCCCAGCAATTCAGCGCATTTTGCCTGGTTCCCGCCTGTTGCCGTCAGGGCAATTTCAATCAGCGGTGTTTCCACTTCGCGCAAGAGCCGCATGTACAGGCCCGGCGGCGGCAGCATATCGCCGTGCAGATCGAAGTAGCGCTGCAAATGACGCCCCACCGCCTCCGACAGTTTTTCATTCGCCAGCCCCGCCACAGCAGGCTGCGGACCGGTCTGCGGCCCCAGGACAGCCTCGGCATCCGCTTGGGTGATTTCCTCGCTTCGCGCCGTCAGGGCCAGGCGCCGGACGGTGTTTTCCAGCTGCCGCACGTTGCCGGGCCAGGCAAAACGGCGCAGCACCTCGCGTGCGCTTTCGCTCAGCTCCCGGTGCGGCGCGCCTTCGTTCTCGGCCCTGATCAGGAAATGCTCTGCCAGCAGCGGAATATCCTCCACCCGTTCACGCAGCGCCGGCACGTGCAGCTCGGATCCGCAGATCCGGTAGTACAGATCCTGACGCAGCCCGCCGCCCTCCATCGCCGCCGCCAGATCCTTCTGGCTGGAGGCAATGAACCGCGGCGCATGATCGCCCGGCACGTCCATCATCCGCACCAGCCGCGCCTGCGCCTCCTCGGGCAGGTCGGCCAGCTCATCAATCACCAGCGTGCCCCCCTTGACCTGCGCCAGCAGCCGGGACGGGCCTTCCAGTTCGATCAATGCGGCAGCATCCGCATGCACAAAGGGCAAGGTCCTTCGATCCGAAAAATCATGAATTGCCTGCGCTATCAGCGACTTGCCCGTGCCGCTTTCGCCAGTGATCAAAAGGGGGAGATCAGTGTTCATCACCCGTGCAATCAACCGGTACAGCGCTTGCATCACCTCGCTGCGGCCGATCAGCGGCAGTTCTTCAGGGCGTTCGTGGGCTTCCGCCTTGGCAGCGGCAGGCGCCACCCGCTTGGCCGCCAGCGCCTTGGCGGTGCGCTTCATCAGCTCCGGCAGGTCAAAGGGCTTGGGCAGATAATCATAGGCCTCCGCCTCCTCTGCCTTGATCGCCGTCATGATCGTGTTCTGCGCCGAGATCACGATCACCGGCAGCCCGGGCCGGTCGCTCTGGATCTTGGGCAGCATTTCCAGCCCGTTCCCGTCCGGCATCATAACGTCCGAGATCACCACATCACCCTTGCCCTCGCCCACCCAGCGCATCAGCGTTGTCAGCGAGGAGGTCGCATGCACCTTGCAACCCGCGCGGGTCAGCGCCTGGGTCAGAACAGTGCGGATGGTGCGGTCGTCATCAGCGACCAGAACGGTGCCGTCCATGGATCAGCTCTCCTGCGGTTTCCTGTCACGCGGCACGCGCGACAGCGACAGCCGGAACACCGTGCGCCCGGGAACCGAGCTTACGGATATCCAGCCATTATGCTCCGAGACGATCTTGCTCACCAAAGCAAGGCCCAGCCCGGTGCCGTTTTCGCGGCCCGACACAAACGGGTCGAATATGTCATCCTTGATCTTGTCCGGCAGTCCCGGCCCGTCGTCGCAGATCTCGATCTGCAAGGGCAGCAGCTTGCCGGTTCCGTCGCTGCGGCGCAGCCGGAAGGAATGCTCATAGAAGGTGCGGATGTGAATGGTTCCGCCTTTTGGATCAGCAGCTTCGGAAGCATTCCTCAACAGATTGAGGATCACCTGCAGCAACTGGTCCGCATCGCCCCAGGCCATCGGCAGGGAGGGATCGTAACCCTCGGTGATGGTCATATGGGCACCGAACCCCAGCAATGCCGACCGCCGCGCGCGGTCCAGCACATCGTGCAGGTTTACCGGCTTGAAGTCGGGCTCGGTCAGGTTGCCGAACTGCTCCACCTGTTCCAAGAGCTTCACGATGCGGCGGCTTTCGCTGACGATCAGGTCGGTCAGCTCCAGGTCCTCCGGGCCGAGCCCCATACTCAGCAGCTGCGCCGCGCCGGTGATGCCCGCCAGCGGATTCTTGATTTCATGCGCCAGCATCTCCGCCATGCCGATGGCCGAGGCAGCGGCAGATTTGGCCGAGTGGGTCTGTGTCATCCGCCCCGCCAGCTCCCGCGGAGTGACCATCAGAAGCATCACTCCCTCCTGCCCTTGCAGCGGTGCGATCTGAACCCCGCATTGCAGCGGCGCCCTGCTGCCGGAGCCGACGTCGATATCATTCACGAACAAGGGAGTGCCCTGCACCCGGGCGCGGGCAAAGGCTTCTTCGATCGGCGCGTCGATTGCCAGAATGTCCCAGACCGGCTGCCCTGTCAGCGCCTTGCGGGAGGTGTTCAGGAACCCCTCGCTGGCGGCGTTCACGTCAGCGATCCTGTCCCAGGCATCGATCAGAAACGCCGGCACCGGCAACGAGGCCCAAAGAGCGGCGCTATCCATCATGCGGCCGCCTCCGGGTGCTCTGCGCCCAGCGCGTCCGGCAGCAGGGCCAGCACCTGTTGCGGGTTCTTCTCTGTCAGCACGGCGCGGCGCACGGCGGGTCCGGTCCCAACCTCATCCATGTACCAGCCCAGATGCTTGCGGGCGACGCGCACGCCCAGCTCCTGCCCGTAGAAGTCGAGCATTGCCCGGTAATGCTCTGAAACCATTTCGATAAACGCGGCGCCTTGAGGAACCTCGGGCGCCGGGGTACCCCACAGGTGATGCGCGACTTCGGCCAGCAGCCAGGGTTTTCCTTCAGCCCCGCGCCCGATCATCACGCCATCTGCACCGGACAGATCCAGCGCCTGCCGTGCCGTCGCGGTGTCCACGATATCGCCATTGGCCAGCAGCGGCACGCTGACAGCATCTTTCACCGCCCGGATCGCCGCCCAGTCGGCCGACCCCTTGTAGAACTGGCAGCGGGTGCGTCCGTGAATTGTCACCATCTGCACCCCGGCCTCGCAGGCGCGGCGCGCCACATCCGGCGCGTTCAGGCAATTGCCGTCCCAGCCCAGCCGCGTCTTCAGCGTCACCGGCACATCCACCGCCGCCACCACGGCTTCGATCAGCTTCAGCGCATGGTCCGGCGTCTTCAGCAGGGCTGAGCCGGAATAGCCGTTTGTCACCTTCTTGGCGGGGCAGCCCATGTTGATGTCGATGATCCGTGCGCCCTGCCCGGCGACCTGTTTCGCGGCCTCGGCAATCCAATATTCGTCACGCCCGGCCAGCTGCACCGCGGTGTTCTCGGCATCCGCGCTCAGCTCGGCCCGCTCGCGCACCCCGGGCTTGGCCTGCACCATCTCCTGGCTTGCCACCATCTCGCTCACCATCAGGCCCACGCCAAAGGAGCGGACCAGATCCCGGAACGGCCGGTCGGTGATTCCAGCCATCGGCGCCAGAGCGATCGGCGGGGACATGGGGGTGGTTCCAAGCGTGAAGGACAATTGCCTAATCCTTGTGCAACTGAGAGGTTTTTAACTGAAGCACTTGCTATGCAGCAATGAAATGCGCCTCTGCAAGCGGCTTCCGGTCGCCATTTGCCCAATTTTTAAGCACATTCCGCCGGGTGATTGCCACTTCCCGCGCCACCTCATAAACAATGCAGGAACTTCCGCACGAGGACCGCATGACCACAGCCGCCCTGATTGTCGCCGCCGGCCGCGGCACCCGCGCAGGCGGCGGCGTGCCGAAACAATGGCGGCCGCTGAAGGGCCGCCGGGTGATCGACTGGACGCTGGATGCCTTTGAAACGGCCGGAGTGGACCTCACGGTGCTGGTGCTTTCACCGGATGACGCTTTCGCCTGGGAGGAATTTTCCGGCCGCCCCGGCCTGATCCTTGCTCAGGGCGGCGCGGAGCGGGCAGCCTCTGTCCTGAACGGGCTGAAGAAGCTGGCGCCGCACAGCCCGGATAAGATTCTGATCCATGACGCCGCCCGCCCCTGTGTCAGCCGCTCTTTGATTCACCGCATTCTTGATGCACTGGACGAAACGGCGACGGCAGCTCCGGCTCTCGCAGTGACCGACGCATTGTGGACCGGCGCAGACGGCACCGTCACAGGCACACAGAACCGCAATGGGCTGTTTGCGGCGCAAACGCCGCAGGGGTTCCGGTATCAGGACATTCTGGCCGCGCATCTTGCCCACCCGGGCGGCGCCGCCGATGATGTCGAAGCTGCCCGCGCCGCGGGGCTTGACGTCCGCATCATTCCGGGCGAGCCCGACAACATCAAAATCACCCGCCCCGAGGATTTCGCCCGGGCGGAACGCATTCTGGGAGCAGACATGGATATCAGGCTTGGCAACGGCTACGACGTGCACCGGTTCGGTCCCGGCGACAGCGTGATCCTGTGCGGGGTGGAAATTCCGCATGAGAAGACGCTGCAGGGCCACTCTGACGCCGATGTCGGCATGCATGCAGTGACGGACGCGATCTATGGCGCGCTGGCACAGGGCGACATCGGCCAGCACTTTCCGCCTTCGGACCCGCAGTGGAAAGGCGCCGCCAGCGAGGTTTTCCTGCGCCACGCCGCCAATCTGGCACGCGAATTGGGGTTCACCCTGTCGAACGTCGACTGCACCCTGGTCTGCGAATACCCCAAGGTCGGCCCGCATGCGGCAAAGATGCGCGGCGTCATGGCTGAGATCCTGGGCATTGATGCGGACCGTGTCTCGATCAAGGCCACAACGTCTGAGCGCCTGGGCTTCACCGGCCGCGGCGAAGGTATCGCGGCAATTGCCACTGCCGCGCTGGTGAAGGCATGAAGAAGTCGCGCCTGGCCTTTCTGATCGGCACCGTCGGCGGCGTGGGCTACCTGCGCCCCGCTCCGGGCACCTGGGGCTCGCTTGCCGCGCTCCCCATGGCTTATGCTCTTCATCAGCTGGGCGGGTTTCTTCTCCTGGCCCTGGCGACCGTGCTCTGCATTGTGGTGGGTGTCTGGGCGGCGGAAGCCATGACACGCAACCGCGAGAACATGGACCCTTCCGAATTTGTTCTGGACGAGGTTGCCGGCCAGTTCACCGCGCTCTGGGCCGTTTCCTACCCCGCTTGGGCGCATGATATCGAGATCACCGCACTGTGGCCGGGCTGGATCGCTGCCTTTGTGCTGTTCCGCCTGTTCGACATCCTGAAGCCCGGCCCCGTCGGCTGGGCCGACCGGCAGAAGGGCGCGACAGGCGTGATGATGGATGACATTATCGCTGGCATCCTGGCCGCTATCTGCGTCGCAGCGCTCGCCTTCCTGTCGCATGGCCTGTTGGGGATGTGAGCATGGACACGGGCGAGCTGATCAGACGCGCAACGGCTGCCGGCATCACCATCGCCACGGCTGAGAGCTGTACCGGCGGCATGATTGCCGCCGCACTGACGGACATCCCGGGATCCTCCGCCGTGGTCGACCGCGGCTATGTCACCTACTCCAACGCCGCGAAGATGCAGATGCTGGGCGTCAAGGCGGAAACGCTGGACGCCGTGGGCGCTGTCAGCGAGGAGGTCGCCGCCGAAATGGCGGCAGGCGCCGTGCAGAACGCAGGCGTCACCCTGGCCGTTTCCGTCACCGGCATCGCCGGCCCCGGCGGGTCTGAGTTCAAGCCTGAGGGCCGCGTCTGCTTTGGCCTGGCCCGCGCAGGCCAGACTGCCCAAACAGAAACCGTGGAATTCGGCGCCATCGGCCGGGCAAATGTCCGCGCCGCCACCCGTGACCACGCGCTGGAACTGCTGGCGCAGGCGGTTTTAGAAATCGAACGCGAAACGGGCAGCTGACCCGCCGCAGCGCTCATTTTTTCAGCACTTGCAAAAAAGCCCCGTTTTTGTGCGCTTTCCGCACCCCTGCCGCTTTTTTCTGCGCAGGCTTTCCGCTTTCTCCTGACCCAACCGGTTTTTGAGGGGAAGGAACAATCGGATGAACGGAGCGGATACCGCATGGATCATTGTGGCCACGGCCCTGGTCCTCTTCATGACACTGCCAGGGCTGGCCCTATTTTACGGCGGCCTTGTGCGGGCCCGTAATGTGCTCAGCGTCTTCATGCATTGCTATGCCATTGCCTGTTTGATGAGCGTTCTGTGGCTGGCTTTCGGCTACACGATTGCCTTCGGAAGCGGCACCTCCGGCATCTGGGGCGGTCTGGACAAGATGTTCCTGAACGGCGTTACCGCCGACAGCCTGTCGGGCACCCTGCCCGAGGTGCTGTTCTTCGCCTTTCAGATGACCTTCGCCATCATCACGCCCGCGCTGATCGTCGGCGCCTATGTGGAGCGCGTGGGCTTTGGCTTCGTTCTCGTGTTTTCCGGCCTCTGGATGCTGCTGTGCTATGCGCCCGTGGTGCATTGGATCTGGGGCGGCGGCTTCCTGGCGGACGGCGGTATCTTCGGCGACACCGGCGTGAAGGACTTTGCCGGCGGCATCGTTGTGCATGAAACCGCAGGCCTCGCAGCCTTGATCATCGCCTTCTTCCTGGGCCCGCGCAAGAACCGCACCATCCCGCCGCACAACCCCGGCTATGTGATGATCGGCGCCGCGATGCTGTGGGTCGGCTGGTTCGGCTTCAACGGCGGCTCGCAGCTGGCGGCTGACGGCGGCGCGGCGATGGCGCTGACCGTGACCCACATCTCCGCCGCGACGGCCTCCCTCTCCTGGGCGCTGTGGGAGAAGATCAAATACGGCAAGGCCTCCCTGGTGGGCCTGGTGACCGGCACCATTGCGGGCCTCGCCTCGATCACCCCCGCCTCCGGCTTTGTCGGCCCCGTTGAGGCGCTGATCATCGGTGCCGTTGCCGGCGTGCTGTGCCAGGAGATGGTCAACCTGATCCGCAACAAGATGCAGATCGATGACACCCTCGATGTGTTTGCCGTGCATGGCGTCGGCGGCATCTTCGGCACCATCATGATCGCCGTCTTCGGCGCCGGGGCCTGGGCCGCGCAGCTGGGTGCGCTGGTGATCGTCGGCATCTTCACCGTGGTGGTGACCATCGCGCTGGTGAAGATCTCCGCTTTGATCACATCCCTGCGCGTGGACCTTGAAAGCGAGACCAACGGCCTTGATCTGTCTGTTCACGGCGAACGCGCCTATGACATGAACAGCTGATCCCGCCGGGACGCCCTGCGGCCCTTGTGCAGCAGGCAAACACAAAGCGGACCCTTCCGGGGCCGCTTTTTTCTTAGAACCTAAAAATTTACTTAGACAGCCGCAGCCAGCTCATTGGCTGGCGGTTCCTCGACCGCCATGGCTGCAGCGCCATAAGCAGAAACCGCAGCATAGGGACCTTTCTGACCCGTGGCCTCGGCGGCCTGTCCCTCCCCCATCAGCACCTGCAAATAGGCTTTAGCCTCGCCTGCTTCACGGACACTGTCGAGCAAAGCTTGCACACGGGCATCGTCAAGTGCCGCCTGTGCCCGGGAACGGGCCAGCGCCTCCTCGTCCGGATCGGCGCGCGGCGCGTCTTCTTCCGCCGTGGCTATTGCCGGCTGAGACGCGACAGAAACTGCCTGCGCTTCGCCTTTGCCCGGCGCCGTGGCCGAAGGTCCTGCGCCGGAGGAAGTTGAAGTTTCACTGCTGCTGCCGTCCCCTGAACCGCCGGTTTCGCCGGTGTCCTGCGGCTCTTCCTGGGCCGTCTCCGGCGGCGGATCTTGGGGCTGAGGTTGTGGGGATGGCGGGAATACGAGACTGACGACCATCGATAACTCCTAACGAAACACTAACACCCTCACCTAAACACATAAAACACGGCGCAAAAAAGGCCGGCCCCGCCCCCTGGCAGGGTTTCGGAGACACTGGTTAACAAGGTGTTAACGGGCTATCAGCGCCCAGCGGCGCCCGGGATCAGGAGCCGTACAGCTCCGCCGCCCGGCGCTCGAAAGCGCGCACGATGCGCTGCATCGCTTCGTTGAAGACCACCCCGATAATCCCCTGCAGCACCGCGTTCTTGAACTCGAAGTCGACAAAGAATGATACATCGCAGGTGCCGTCATCGCGCGGGTTGAAAATCCAGTGGGACTTCATGTAGCGGAACGGGCCGTCCAGATACTCGGTGTCGATTTTTCTCTCGCCCGGATAAAGCGTTACCCGGCTGCCGAACCGCTCGCGGAAGACCTTGAAGGAAATCACCAGATCCGCTTCCATCACCTCTGAATCGCCGAGCGGCGCACGGCTGCGGATGCGGGCAGCGGCGCACCAGGGCAGGAATTTCGGGTACTGCGCGACATCGGCCACCAGATCGTACATCTGCTGTGCCGAATAGGGCATCTGGCGGGTTTCCGAGTGTGTGGGCATCTGTCCGCTGATTTTCTGCTACAATTGTGCCGCGTCATGTCCTATGTACGCGCGGGAAATTCAAGGGGGCAGCCATGTCACAGCGTCCATATGTCATTGATGTGATGATCTCGGCCAAGGCAATCGCCGCGCGGATCGAGGAGCTTTGCGAGGAAATCCAGACCGAATTCGGCAATACCGACAAGCTGGTCGTGGTCGGTCTGTTGCGCGGCAGCTTCGTGTTCATCGCCGATCTGGTCCGCGAGCTGGACCTGCCGATCGAAGTCGACTTCCTCGAGGCCTCCTCTTATGGCGATGCCATGGAGAGCAGCCGGGAAGTGCGCATTCTCAAAGACTTGCGCGGCGCCATTGAAGGGCGTGACGTGCTGGTAGTCGAAGACATCGTCGACACCGGACATACGCTGAACCACGTCACCCACCTGCTGCAAAGCCGCAACCCGGCGCGGCTGAAGTCCATTGCGCTTCTCGACAAGCCGTCGCGGCGCGAGGTTGATTTCCGCTCCGACTGGATCGGTTTCGAAATCCCGGACGAATTCGTCGTCGGCTATGGCATCGACTATGCGCAGCGCAACCGGAACCTGCCATTTATCGGCAAGGTGCGGTTCACCGAGGACGGCTGATCCAGGCACCCGCCAAGGGCTGAATCGCCCTTTGCCGTTAGGAACCGCGCCTGCAGGACAGGCAATCCGCCCGCGGCACCGCGGTCCGGGCCTGCCCCCTGCACCTCTTCCGTGCAGCCCGGCCCGGACTGTGCAAAACTGCCACAAGCCGCGGAAAACGTGCCGCAAACCGGAACCGGCGCCGCTCCGCCGGTTCCTGCCCGGATGGCGGCGCTTTCCGGCGCAGTGCATTTGCCTTTCCCGGCTGTCTGGCCCATGTGATTTCCGAACGCAGCGATCACGGGAGATCCGCAATGCAAAAATTTCTGACGGCAGCCGCCGCCGCGGCGATGAGCCTCGCGCTTGCCCCCGCAGCCACCCACGCGGGGCCGCCGAAATGGGCGCCGGGACACAGCAAAAGCGCTGCCCACTACGCCCCCGGCCAAGTGAAAAAGCGCCACCACCGGAAACACAGCCACTATGACGATGACGACCACGATCACGATCATGACCGCTACGACGGCCGCATCCGGGGCGGCGACTGGGTCTATGTCGATGACTACGGGCGCTGGGGCCTGAACCCGCCGCGCGAGGGACATCGCTATGTACGCCAGGGCGACAAGATCTTTGAGGTGGTAAAGAACACGCTGGCGATTGTCGGCGCCGTCGCCGTTGTCAATGCGCTGACCCAGTAAGGGTCAGCCCAACAAGTTTCTGATTGCCCGCAGAAAGATCCCGGCCCCGGCCGGGATTGCTGCATCCGGGAAATCGAAGTCCGGATTGTGCAGTTGCGGCTGCGTCTCGCCGGAGCCCAGCCAGAACATCGCCGCCTTGGCCTGCTTGCCGAACTGGCCGAAATCCTCGGACCAGCGCTGCGGATAGCCCCTCATCTGCGCCGGATGCCCGGCTGCGGCGCAGGCGGCTTTCAAAACCTCCACCGCCTCCGGGTGGTTGGTGCAGGCGTCGAAGACGTCGTCGAATTCGGTTGAATACCTCAGCCCTTCCGCCGCGCAGACCTGATCCACCAGAAAGGTGGCTTCTGCGATGAGCTGATCCATGCGGGCATCGGTGACAGTGCGCAAAGTTGCCCAGACCTCTGCCTGCCCCGGTGCGATGCCGAAGGCCGGTTCCCCCATCCGGGCATGGGTCAGCGTGACCAGTGCGAACTCCGGCCCCAGATCGCCGCCCTTACCCAGGGCAACAAGGCCCGGCAGCAGCCGGGAAATGGCTCCGGCAGGCGACACCCCGTCCTGCGGCGCGGCAGCGTGGGAGGTTTTTCCGGTCAGCTTGATGCGCATCCCGCGTGAAGCGCAGTTTGCGGGGCCGGAGCACAGGGCCGTCTTCCCCACCGGCAGCCCCGGCAGATTGTGCAAGGAGAAAGCATAGTCCGGGGCGATCTGTGCAAAGGCGGGATCTGCGATCACGGCCGCGGCGCCCTTGCCTGTTTCCTCGGCGGGCTGGAACAGCAGCACCGCGCGGCCCTTGCCAGGACGGCTGGCAGCAAGGTCTTCGGCCAGCGCTGCCACTATCGTAATATGGCCGTCGTGGCCACAGAGGTGGCCGCGGCCGGTATGGGCGGAGCGGTAGGGCTGGTCAGACAGTTCCTCGATCGGCAGTCCGTCGAGTTCACAGCGGATCAGAACGGTCGGGCCGTCTGCCCTGCCCTCGTAAACGGCAGCGACGCCGTGGCCGCCAAGGCCGGTCAGCAGCTGGTCGGGCTGATGCTGGCGCAGGCGGTCCGCCACCATCGCGGCGGTCTTTTCCTCGGCGCCGGAAACTTCGGGGATCTGATGCAGGGCGTGGCGCAGCCGGGTCAGCTGCGCCAAACGCTCAGGCGTCATGCCAGGCCCAGCTTCTTGTTGCGGGCCTCGCGCAGGCGGGCGAAATCGTCGCCGGCATGGTAGGAGGAGCGGGTCAGCGGCGTCGCCGAGACCATCAGGAAGCCCTTGCCGTAGGCGGCTTTCTCGTAGGTCTTGAACTCATCCGGGGTGACAAAGCGGTCAACCGCATGGTGTTTCGGGGTCGGCTGCAGGTACTGGCCGATGGTCAGGAAATCAACGTCAGCGGCGCGCATGTCGTCCATCACCTGTTTCACCGCCTGTGCGTCCTCACCGAGGCCGACCATGATGCCGGATTTGGTGAAGACGGACGGATCCAGTTCTTTCACCCGCTGCAGCAGGCGCAGGGAATGGAAGTAGCGTGCGCCCGGGCGGACCTCAGGGTACAGGCCAGGCACGGTTTCCAGATTGTGGTTGAAAACATCGGGCTTGGCCTCCACCACCTTTTCCAAAGCGCTGTCATCGCATTTGATGAAATCGGGCGTCAGGATCTCGATGGTGGTCTTGGGGCTGCGGTGGCGCACCGCGCGGATGGTCTGGGCAAAATGCTCGGCGCCGCCGTCCTTCAGGTCATCGCGGTCAACCGAGGTGATCACAACGTGGTTGAGGCCAAGCTTTTCGACCGCATGGGCCACCCGCCCCGGCTCAAAGGCGTCAAGCGCGTCGGGGCGGCCAGTGGCGATGTTGCAGAAGGTGCAGCCGCGGGTGCAGATCTCGCCCATGATCATCATGGTGGCGTGGCCCTGGCTCCAGCATTCGCCAACGTTGGGGCAGCCCGCTTCCTCGCAAACCGTGGTCAGCTTGTTGTCGCGCATGATCTTGTGGGTTTCGGCGTAACCCTTGCCGCCTGGCGCCTTGACCCGGATCCAGCTTGGCTTCTTGGGCTGAGCGTTATCGGGACGATGCGCCTTCTCAGGGTGGCGCTGCTCCGGGATCTTAAGGTCTCTCACGTGGGTTTCCCTTCCGGCCTTTGGCGTTCTGAGCGGTTTAACACAGCTGATCTGGCTTGGCACGGGCATATCGTCAACCCTGCCTTGCTGTCTCAACATGGCTCACGAGACAGTTCCGGTGCCGTTTTCCTTTGCCAAATTGCCGCTACGGCGCACATAGTCAAGCTGTGCACGGAATGTGCAGGCGTAATTGGTATCTGGAGGGCGTAATGGCGAAGGAGCTGGAAAAGTTCAAGGCAGAGCACAAGAAGCTGGCAGCCGGCACCAGGAGATTCACCGCCGCCGAGGGCGACAAACTGAAAAAGCGGATCGGGATATCGCTGGGCAACGCCTGGGAAGGCGAGGATTACTTCCGCGAGAGCCTGGCCAAGGCGCGGGCTGACGGGGTGAAGTCGGAGAAACTGGCCGATTTCCAGAAAAACAAGCAATTCAAGGACGGGCTGACCACCTGGAACAAGGCTGTCGACATCCACCAGCAGGAAGTCGATGCGATGAAGGGGTTCTGCGCCGAGGCAAAGGCGCATTTGGCCAAGATGAGCAAACTCGCCGCCGACATAGAGAAGGACCTGAAGAAACGCTCCAAGACCTCGGCCTCGAAGAAAGACATCGAAGCGCTGCAGGGAGAGCTGGCCAAGGAGATCGCCGCGGTCAAGAAGGCTTCGGAATACGAGGGCAAGCTGAACGCGGCGCAGAAACTGTACGCTGCGAATTTCCAGAAGAAGGTCAACGCCATCCTGAAGGAAAAGCCTGACAGCCACGACAAGAAGAAGGACGCAACCGAACTGCCGCAGCTTCTGGTGGACCGCAACCTGAAGAAATACACCAATCAGGTCGGCGCGCTGGTGAAAGCGATCAACTCCCATTGCATTGCTGCCATCGACAAGGCCGGACAGGATCTGAAGGCAGCAGTGCCAGAGCTGAAGGCGGCTATGGCGAAATTCAACGATCTGAAGAAGATCAACGACCAGTACCAGACCGCCAAGAAAAAGTTCCCAGGCGCCATCGAGGATTCCAAGGACAAGAAGAAGCTGCTGGCGACTTTGAAGAAATTCAACGACCTGACCGCTGCTTCCGAGCGCAAGCTGCGGGGCACCAAAGTGACCATCATGAAGGCTGCGGCCTAGCGCCGCGCCTGCTGGCCGGAAAGAATGACCGTCAGCAGATAAGTGCCGCGATCAGCGCCCTGGAGGGCGCATCTGCGCCGTTCGCCGCAGTGCAGCAAGATATCCTGTATCCTGAACTCATGGACGTGTTGATACCGGCTTAGAATCATTTTAAGCCTGCGCGCCGAACGAGCATACACCTTCAGGAGATTCAGAGATGAAAGCTGGCGTTAAGCTGCCCGACGTGACCTTCCGCACCCGTGTCCGTGACGAGTCGATCGAGGGCCCGAACCCGTTCCGCTGGGAAGACAAGACCACCGCGGATTACTTTGCAGGCAAGCGCGTTGTGCTGTTCTCGCTGCCGGGCGCCTTCACCCCGACCTGCTCCACCTTCCAGCTGCCGGGCTTTGAAAAAGGCTTTGCCGACTTCCAGGCCGAAGGCATCGACGCGATCTACTGCATGTCGGTGAACGACAGCTTCGTGATGAATGCCTGGGCGCGTGACCAGAAGCTGGAAAACGTCCAGGTGATCCCGGACGGCTCCGGCGAGTTCACCCGCAAGATGGGCATGCTGGTCGCCAAGGACAACCTGGGCTTCGGCAACCGCTCCTGGCGCTACGCGGCCATCGTCAACAACGGCGTGGTCGAAGCATGGTTCGAAGAGCCGGGCCTGTCCGACAACCACGGCGAAGACCCCTATGGCGTCTCCTCCCCGGAGACTGTGCTGAAGCACCTGAAAGAAGCCAAGGCAGAAGTCGCCGCCTAAGGCTTTGACTATCCGGGCATTCAGACGGGTCCGCCTTGTGCGGGCCCGTTTTCGTTTGCGGCTTCGGCCGTTTCAGCCGATCAGTTCCTCCTGCTGCGGACTGGCTTCGCCGTAGTAGTCCGCCAGATGCTGCAGGGCGATCCGCAGCACCACCTTGCCGGAGCGCGCGGGCCAGCCCAGGTTGCGCTCTGCCGTTTCCAGCCCTTCCAGGTGGCAGCAGCAGCGCAGGGCGATATCGCTGAGGCCCGCCCCGAGTTTCTGCAGCGCTCCGGTCATCCGCTGCTGTGCCGTGGCGGCGGCCTGGTGGCTGGTGCTGCGCATGGGGTGGCTCGCCTGGGCGAAGTACAGCTCTTCCTGCATCAGGTGGCTGCTGATCTGCGCCAGTTCGAAATCCTCGCGCAGGCGCCGCCCGGCCCGCACCATGGGCTGGGTCAGGAATGCCTTTCCATCCTTGTCGGACAGCCTGGCCAGCATCTCCAGCGGGGTTTCAGCGCCGCCATAGCGCGCCTTCCGCCCCATGCCTCCTGGCTCTGCGGCCTGCGAGGGCTCAAACGGCGCCTGCGCCTCGGCGAAACCGCCTTCCAGCCGGGCGCGGGCGCGGTTTTCCTGGTCGGCAATGATCCGGTTCAGCGCGGCGCGTCCGGCGGCGGTGATCGCGTAGCGGCTGATCCGGCTCCGGCGCGAGCAGGCAATCCAGCCATTGAGCGCCAGCGCCCCTGCCAGAGGCCGCGACACCGCCACCTTCTGCCCGTCCGCCTCGCGGCCTTCGCGCACCACCACGGCCATTTCCATGCCCTCGGCAGCAGCCAGAACCGCGCCGCCGCGGCTGAGCAGAGTGAGCACGCTGGCAGCCTCCCGCTCGAAACCCGACCGGAGGCTGCGGCTCGCGGCGGATGGCCTCTCCTCCCGCCGCGGGGATGCCGAGGCGGATTTATAGCGCCCGGCCAGATAGGTCAGCACCTCGTCAATCAGCGGGTCATCCCGCAGCGTCTCCACCCGCCGTACCTGCCGCAGGATGGTGGAGGGATGGCAACCGGCCTTGCGGGCCAGTTGCCGGATCGGGCGGCCTGCCTCGGTGTGCTGCAGATAGCGGCATGTTTCCAGCGGCACCCAGCCTGGAAAGGGTGCCTGTGTCATGTCTTGCATTCTTAACCCCCGGTCGTGCGCCAGGCCGGAAAGTCTGCCGCACTCACTGGTGCCTGCGGCATCCCCCCTTGCGCCCGGCATCAATTGGACAAAAGCGCGGATTGGACATCATTGTTTCCAGAAAAAACATAATCATCACAAAACGCACCGTTCGCCGGTCGCCCCATCTCCGCAACACCACCCTGGGTTGTGTTATAGCAGAGCCAGTCCAGAGATAGGAAAGGAGAGCACAATGCAGGATGTTTTCACCCGGCTCACGTTGCTTCGGCGCCCGCGGATCCTGGCGCGGGCCGCACGGCTTGGCGCCCGGAACTATTGCCGACGGCGCGACCTGCGCCGCATCCTGGGTTATGGCGGCATGCCGCGGCCTGCGGCGGCCGTGATGCGGCTCTTGGAGCTGGAAGAGGGAATGAATGCGGCGCGCAGAGCCGGTGAAGCGGGGTATTCGATCATCCGCCATGTGGATGTGCTGATCGCGCTGGCCGGTGAGGCCGCCTATCTAGGCGCCCGCGCGAATGCAAAAACGGCGGCCCCTGCGGACCGCCGTTTCGCTGCGGCAGCGGGTGTTCCCCCCTGCCCCTGAATTGTGCCTGCGCGGTCACATGAAGGCGTCGGGCATGGAGGCCTTCTTCTCGGCCACATACTCGTCCAGCGCCATCTTGATCGACGGATCCAGAGCGGGCTGCTCGTAAGTGGCCAGCAGCTTCTCAACCCGGTTCGAAGCCAGCGCATAAGTGTCGCGCGCGCCTTCTTCTTCCCACTGTTCGAACGGTTTGTAGTCGAGCAGGTCGGATTTCCAGAAGGCCGACTTGAAGTTGGCCTGAGTGTGGGCGCAGCCGAGGTAGTGGCCGCCGGGGCCGACCTCGCGGATGGCTTCCATCGCCTGGCCGTTCTCGTCCACCGAAATGCCCTTGGCGAGACCGTGCAGCGCACCCAGCTGGTCGGCGTCCATCACGAACTTCTCAAAGTCGGCAACCAGGCCGCCCTCGAGCCAGCCGCAGGAGTGCAGCATGAAGTTCACGCCGGACATCAGGCCCATGTTGAGCGAGTTGGCGGTTTCATAGGCGGCCTGCGCATCCGGCAGCTTGGAGCCGCAGAAGGAGCCGGCCGAGCGGAACGGCACACCCAGGCGCCGGGCCAGCTGGCCTGCGCCATAGGTGACCAGCGACGCTTCGGGGGTGCCGAAGGTCGGCGCGCCGGAGTTCATGTCGATCGACGACACGAAGGCGCCGAAGATCGCGGGCGCACCGGGGCGGCACAGCTGGTTGTAGGCGATACCGGCCAGAACCTCTGCCAGCACCTGCGTGAGGGTGCCTGCCACCGACACCGGCGCCATGGCGCCGCCGACGATGAACGGCGAGATGATACAGGCCTGGTTGTTTTGAGCGTAGACTTCCAGCGAGCCCATCATCACGTCGTCGAAGGTCATCGGCGAGTTGATGTTGGTCAGCGAGGTCATCACGGTGTTGTTCTGCACGAACTCCTTGCCGAACAGGATGCCGGCCATGTCGACGGAGTCCTGGGCGCGGCTGGGTTCGGTGACGGAGCCCATGAACGGTTTGTCGCTGAGGGTCATATGCGCCATCAGCATGTCCAGGTGGCGCTTGTTCACCGGGATGTCGGTGGGCTCGCAGACGGTGCCGCCGGAGTGGTGCAGCCACTTGGACATGTACGCCAGCTTCACGAACTTGTTGAAGTCGTCCATGGTCGCGTAGCGGCGGCCGCCGTTGCGGTCACGCACGAAGGGAGGGCCGTAGACCGGTGCCAGAACCAGGTTGCGGCCGCCGATGACCACCGATTTCTCGGGGTTGCGGGCGTGCTGGGTGAATTCGGCCGGTGCGGTTTCGCACAGCTTGCGGGCCAGGCCGCGGGGGATGCGCACGCGCTCGCCCTGGACATCGGCGCCGGCATCGCGCCAGCGCTGCAGCGCCGCCGGATTGTCAACGAAATTGACGCCGACCTCTTCCAAAATCGTGTCCGCGTTGTACTCGATGATTTCCAGCGCTTCCTCGTTCAGGATCTCGAAGTTCGGGATGTTGCGCTCGATGTACTTGGCGGTCTCGATCTTGACGCTGGTGCGCTCGGCGCGGCGGGCGGCACCGCCGCCGGCTCCACGGGCGCGGCGGCGCGGGGCTGCTTCTGTCATGGTTTATCCTCACCACAGGCATTTCATTGCGATGGGTATTATAGCCCCCGTGCGGCCCGCCGCCGCAGGATTGCGGCCATTCAAGTTGAAAAGCGACATTGGCAGGGCATTTTGCACCGCCGCGGTGGACTTTGGCATACCCTCGGGGCGCGCGCCGCCGGACCGCGGCCGGAAATCCGGGCGCGTGGCGGCGCTTAAGGCCAAAGCCTCTTGCAGAAAATGCGTTCCTGCCCTATGGCGCGTGCATGACAGAGACATCCCATGACCGCCTTCTCATCATCGACTTTGGCAGCCAGGTCACGCAGCTGATTGCGCGCCGCCTGCGCGAGCTGAACGTCTATTGCGAAATCCACCCCTATCAGAATGTCACCATGGACTTTGTGCGCGAGATGGCGCCCAAGGCGGTGATCTTCTCCGGCGGGCCGGACAGCGTGACGCGCGAAGGCTCGCCCCGTGCGCCCCAGGAGATTTTTGATCTCGGCGTGCCGATTCTGGGCATTTGCTATGGCCAGCAGGTGATGATGCACCAGCTGGGCGGCAAGGTGGAAAGCGGCCACGGCACCGCCGAATTCGGCCGCGCCTTCGTGACGCCGACGGTTGAGCGGCTGGAGCTGCTGGACGGCTGGTTCGCGGATGATGCCGACCGCGAGCAGGTCTGGATGTCGCACGGCGACCACGTCAGCAGGATCGCCCCGGGGTTCGAGGTTTACGGCACCTCCCCCAATGCGCCCTTTGCCATCACCGCCGATGTCAGCCGCAACTTCTATGCGGTGCAGTTCCATCCGGAGGTGCACCACACCCCGAACGGCGCCAAGCTTTATGAGAACTTCGTGCGCTTGGCCGGTTTCAGCGGCGACTGGACCATGGGCGCCTACCGCGAGCAGATGATCGAGAAGATCCGTGAGCAGGTCGGCGACAAGAAGGTGATCTGCGGCCTGTCCGGCGGCGTCGACTCTTCGGTCGCTGCGATCCTGATCCACGAGGCGATCGGCGACCAGCTGACCTGCGTCTTCGTGGACCATGGCCTCTTGCGCAAGAACGAGGCGGAAGAAGTCGTCTCGATGTTCCGCGACAACTACAACATCCAGCTGATCCATGCGGATGAGAGCGATCTTTTCCTGGGCGAGCTGGACGGCCAGTCGGACCCGGAAACCAAGCGCAAGATCATCGGCAAGCTGTTCATCGACGTGTTCCAGAAACACGCCGACACCATCGACGGCGCCGAGTTCCTGGCCCAGGGCACCCTGTACCCGGATGTGATCGAATCCGTGTCCTTCTCGGGCGGGCCTTCGGTCACCATCAAAAGCCACCACAACGTCGGCGGCCTGCCGGAGAAGATGGGCCTCAAGCTGGTGGAACCGCTGCGCGAGCTGTTCAAGGACGAGGTCCGCGCCTTGGGCCGCGAACTGGGCCTGCCGCAAAGCTTCATCGGCCGCCACCCCTTCCCCGGGCCGGGTCTGGCGATCCGCTGCCCCGGCGAGATCACCCGCGAGAAGCTGGAGATCCTGCGCGAAGCGGATGCGATCTATATCGACCAGATCCGCAAGCACGGCCTCTATGACGAGATCTGGCAGGCCTTCGTCGCGATCCTGCCGGTCCGCACCGTCGGCGTGATGGGCGACGGCCGCACCTATGACTATGCCTGTGCGCTGCGCGCAGTGACATCGGTTGATGGCATGACCGCGGATTACTACCCGTTCAGCCACGAATTCCTGGGCGAAACCGCCACCCGGATCATCAACGAGGTGAAGGGCATCAACCGCTGCACCTACGACATCACCTCGAAGCCTCCGGGAACCATCGAGTGGGAATGATCAAGGCCAATCCAGCGCTTTGAAACCGCGGTGGCATCCGCGCCCTTTCCAGGCAACCTTTAAGCAAATTTGTTCCATCTTGAGCGGAACACCAGGCCGCCGGTTTGAAACCGGCGGCCATCTGTTTCAAGATATGCGAAGGCGGAAGATGGCCGTTTTCAATTAGAATTTCGTTCTGCCGCACTTCGCACATGTTACCGAGTCCGCACTGAGCGCCAAGCACAGGGCCTCCCCCCTATCCCATGACGAACCGGGCCGCCTTGCCCGGCTTCGGCCCGTATTTCCGGGTCCGGGCTTGGCTGGCCGGCCGCTGGCTTGCCGCCTCAGGTTAATCAATCTGTCAGGTGTTTTGGCGACACTAAGCCGGACACCGCAGGCTTGGAGACACTGATGATTATTTGCCACCCCCTGAAACTCATCTTCATCAAGACCAAAAAGGTGGGCGGCACGTCTTTTGAAATCGCCTTGTCCAGTTTCTGCGACGAAGCGAGCATCATCACGCCGATCACCCCTGGAGATGAACGCACCCGTGCGGAATTGGGCTATCCAGGCCCGCAGAACCACCGCCGCCAGGTTTGGCCCGATGGCACTGAATCAGAGGCAGATTTCTATCACCACATCCCCGCTGCGGAGGCCAAGACTGTCATCCCGAAGGAGATCTGGGACAGCTACACCAAGGTCACCATCTGGCGCGATCCCTATGACGCGATCATCTCGCGCTATTACTGGGAAAAAGCGGATGCGGCCGGCATGCCCTTTGGGCAATTTGTCCGCCGGTTTCCCGGGCTGCTGAGGGAGAACTGCGAAATCGCGCCGCTGGAAGGACCGGCTGCGCCCGACGTTTTCCTCCGCTACGAACATCTGGAGGAAGACATAAAGGCGCTTGGGATCAACGGTCTGTGGGACCGGTTTTCAAGCTTGCGCGCCAAGGGCAACATCCGCCCGCGCACCGGCACCGATCCGGAAACGCTGTATTCCCAGCATCCCGGCACAGCCGCTATCGTCGCTGATCGGTGTGCCGCGGAGATCCGCAAGTTCGGCTACACGTGCCCGGGCGCACCGGCTGCCGTCCCCAAGCAAGAGCTGGCCGGAACACGCGATTTCATGTTCACGCTTTCGGCCGGGCGCACCGGCACTGCCTGGCTGGCGGAGTTTTTGCAGAGCAACCTGCAGATCAACTCGGTGCACGAGCCGCTGGGGGTGGAGGATTTCGGCACGGCCATGCCGGAAATCGGCCACATGCGCACCTTCAACACGCTTGGCATGAATCCAAGGATGCAAGAGTTCTGGAGGACCAAGCTGGGCGCTCTTGCAGCGCCTTATGCGGAATCCAACCACACGCTGGGCAAATGCGGGCTGATCGAGGCGCTTGCGGAAAGCAGCATCTGCGACCGCACAACCGTTATCATCCTGCGCCGCGATCTGGCCAAGCAATGCGCCAGCTACGCCGGCCGTGGCGATTTCAGCAACTTAACCCTGATCTGGCAGTGGTATCTGGACGTGAGCTATGAAAACGTCATCGTCGATCCCGCTGCTTACTTGAAGCTGGGACAAATCGGCTGGGCCATCTGGTACGCCCTGGAGATGGAAGCGCGCTATGCCTACTACCTGCTGAAATACCGCCAGAAGATAAATTTCGTGGAGGCCCGGCTCGAAGAGGCGGTCAAACCGCATGGAGCTGCCGAACTGCTGGCGGATCTGGGCCACAGCGGCCGGATCGTGCTGCCGGAGAAGAAAAATGCCACACAGGATCCGTCCGGGGTCACCGAGGAGCTCACCGCAGAGATACGCGCGCTGCTGGACCGGCTGAACTTCGACCCGGTGGCGGCTGCCGCCTCCTATATCGAGGCCGGACGTTCCCTGGATATGCGCTCCCCGCACAGAGCGGCCGCCTGAATCCCGCGCGCGGCCTCCCCCGAGAGCAGCCGGCGCCCCCGGTTGCGCTTGACCCCGGAGGAAAATTCCGCCTTCTCTCTCCCCAGCTGATCAAGGGGGCAGGCATGGCACAAGGCGAGACGCGCGCGGGACTGGCAGCGCTGTGGATGGTGGGCGCCATTGTGTCGTTCTCTGCCATGGCCATTGCCGGACGCGAGGCCGGGCTGACGCTGGACACCTTTGAGATCATGGCCTACCGCAGCCTGGTGGGGGTGCTGATCGTGCTGGCCGTCCTGACTGCCACGGGCCGCTGGCGCCAGGTGCGGCGGCAGCGGCTGGGGGTGCATCTGCTGCGCAATATCTTCCACTTCACCGGCCAGAACCTGTGGTTCCTGGCTGTGACTCTGATTCCCCTGGCGCAGGTCTTTGCACTGGAGTTCACGTCACCGCTGTGGGTGATTATCCTGTCGCCGCTGCTGCTGGGCGAGGCGCTGACCCGGCGGCGGATGCTGGCTGCAGCAATTGGCTTTGCCGGCATTCTGATCGTGGCGCGGCCCAGCCCGGAGACGCTGAACATCGGCCTCGCGGCGGCGGCCAGCTGCGCCGTCTTCTTTGCACTGACCGCGATCCTGACCAAGCGGCTGACCCGGCATGAGCACACCGCCTCGATCCTGTTCTGGCTGACCACGATGCAGCTGGCGATGGGGCTGATCGCGGCGGGATGGGACGGCGATATGGCGCTGCCTGATGCTTCCACCCTGCCCTGGCTGGTGCTGATCGGAATCGCCGGCCTGACAGCGCATTTCTGCCTGACCACCGCCCTGTCGCTGGCGCCGGCCAGCGTGGTGGTGCCGGTGGACTTTGCCCGCCTGCCCGCCATCGCCATCCTGGGCATGGTGATCTATGGCGAGGCGCTGGATGCCTGGGTGCTGGGCGGCGCTGCCATCATCTGCATCGCAAATTACCTCAACATAGTTGCAAGAGCGCCCCACGGAACCCCTCAAAGCTGATGGAAAGCAGCTAGTTGCCGTGCGGTTAATGTTGATTTGCTGAAATCCGCCCGATTACGTTCGCGTAAAGCGGCTTGGAGGAGCTGCAATTCAGGGAGGAACAATGAAACGCTATCTTGCAACCTCAGCGGCACTGGCGCTGGTATCGGGGTCTGCCATGGCGAGCGGTCTGGACCGCACCGGCCAGCCCATCGGTCTCATCTTCGAAGACGGCAACTACGCGGAGTTTTCGTTCGCGACAACGTCGGTGGACCTGTCGGGCAATGACCGCACGTCACTGAATCCGCTTGGCTCTGCAACCGGCGATGTCGGTGACCGGTTCAACATGTTCGGGGCGGGCTACAAGCGCGACATCAACGAGCAGCTGTCGTTCGCGCTGATCTTCGATCAGCCGTGGGGCGTGGATATCGCCTATCCCACCAGCGGCTCCCTGCTGCTTGGCGGCACCACAGCGCAGGCGGATTCCAACGCCCTCACCGCCCTGCTGCGCTACAAGTTCAATGACCGCTTCAGCGTCCACGGCGGCATCCGCTACCAGGAAATTGACGGTGAGATCAATCTGCAGGGGGGCGCCTACACCTCCATCGGCGGCTCTTACAATGTGAAGGTGAACAAGGACGGCGCCTTTGGCTGGGTGGCCGGCGTGGCCTACGAGATCCCCGAGATCGCCCTGCGCGCGGCACTGACTTACAGCTCCGAGATTGAGCATGATTTCGATCTGAATGAAACTTTCGCCACAACAGCAACCGCCGCCACCGCGACCAAGACCAAGACGCCGCAGTCGGTGAACCTGGACTTCCAGACCGGAATCGCCAAGGACACGCTGCTGTTCGGCGGCATCCGCTGGGCGGAACACAGCGTCACCGATCTGGTGGTGCCTGGCCTGAGCACCCTTGCCGGCCGGTCAATCGACCTGATCGACCTGGACGACTCGGTGACCTACACATTGGGCGTTGGCCGCGCCTTCAACGAGAACTGGTCCGGCTCGGTGGCTCTGATTTACGCCGATGCGGACGGGGACGACCTGGTTTCGCCGCTGGCGCCGACCCACGGCTATGAGGCGATCCGCGTGGGCGTACAATACAAGCAGGACAACATGACGGTCTCCGCCGGTGTGCGCTACACCCAGCTGGGGGATGCGGTTGCCTCGCCCGGCGGCAACCCTGTCAGCAACTTTCAGGACAACGATGCCGTCAGCTTCGGCCTGAAGGTCGGCTTCCACTTCTGATCAAGGCACGTAGCAGACAGCATGCCCCGCCCCCTTCCGGGGCGGGGTTTTCTTTTGCCGCGGCGCAAGCGCGCATGGAATTGACCAAGGCCCCGCAGGTGGCTAGCAAGGCGTGACACCTTCAGGGACTTGAACTTTCATGCTTTACTCTTCCGCACAGGACTGGCGCGGCGCGCCGAACAAACGGGTGCTGTTCTTTGGCATGTCCGGGCTTGGAAAAACCTATGTCAGCAACGTTTTGCGCGGGGCCGGCAGCTGGTTCCACTACTCGGTCGATTACCGCATCGGCACCCGCTACATGGGCGAGTACATCGCCGACAACGCCAAGGCCGAGGCGATGAAAGTGCCGTTTCTGCGCGAGCTGCTGCTGTCGGATTCGATCTTCATCGGCTCCAACATAACCTTTGAGAACCTGACGCCGGTTTCCGCCTACCTCGGCAAACCAGGAGACGAAGCCAAAGGCGGCCTGCCCATCCTTGAATACAAGCGGCGCCAGGAGCAGTTCCGGGTGGCCGAGATCCGCGCGCTGCTGGATACGGAGTACTTTGCCGGCCGCGCCCAGCAGCTTTACGGCTACCCCAATTTCATCTGCGACACCGGCGGTTCGATCTGTGAATGGGTCGACGCGAGCAACCCGAATGACCCTGTGCTGACCGAACTCAGCAAGCACACGCTGATGGTCTGGATCAAGGGCGACGAGGCCCATACCGAGAAGCTGGTGCGCCGCTTTGACCGCGCGCCCAAGCCAATGTCCTATCAGCCGGAGTTCCTGGACCGGGTCTGGCAAGAGTATCTCAAGGAAAACGGCATAGCTGAAAGCGATGTGGACCCCGATGCGTTCATCCGCTGGACCTATGCCCAGGCGCTGGCGCACCGCCAGCCGCGCTATCAGGCGATGGCGGACAATTGGGGCGTGACCGTAACCGCCGACCAGATCTCTGCCGTCAAGGATGAGGCCGGTTTCGTGGATTTGATCGCCTCGGCCCTTGAGGCCCGCGGCTAGGCCGCTTATCTGACAACCTCCGCTATATCGCACAACCTTCCGCAAATCAGGACAGTGACATGCCCATCAAGATCCCCGCAGACCTCCCCGCCTATGACGTTCTGACGAACGAAGGCGTGATGGTCATGTCGCCGGATCAGGCGGCGCGTCAGGATATCCGGGCCCTGCGCATCGGGCTGCTCAATCTGATGCCCAAGAAGATCCAGACGGAAAACCAGTTCGCCCGGCTGATCGGCGCCACGCCCTTGCAGATCGAGCTGAGCCTGATCCGGATGACCGAGCATCAGACCAAGAACACCGCGGCTGAGCACATGGAGGAGTTCTACCACTCCTTCCAGGAAGTGAAGCACGAGAAGTTCGACGGGCTGATCATCACTGGCGCGCCGATCGAGCATCTGGAGTTTCCCGAGGTGACCTATTGGGACGAGATGCGCGAAGTCTTTGAATGGACCCAGACCAACGTGCATTCCACCTTTGGCGTCTGCTGGGGCGGGATGGCGATGATCAACCATTTCCACGGCGTGAAGAAGCACATGCTGGACCACAAGGCGTTCGGCTGCTTCCGGCACCGGAACCTGGCGCCGGCCTCGCCTTATCTGCGCGGGTTTTCGGATGATTTCGTCATCCCTGTCAGCCGCTGGACGGAAATGAAGCAGGCAGAGGTCGACGCGGTCCCGGGGCTGACAACGCTGCTGGGCAGCGATGAGGTCGGCCCCTGCCTGATCGAGGACAAGGCGCATCGCGCGCTCTATATCTTCAACCATTTCGAATACGACAGCGATACGCTGAAGCAGGAATACGACCGCGACGTGGCCAATGGCACCCCGATCAATGTTCCGGGCAATTACTACCCGGACGATGATCCCAGCCGTCAGCCGCAGAACCGCTGGCGCAGCCATGCGCATCTTCTGTACGGCAACTGGATCAATGAGATCTACCAGACGACGCCTTATGATCTGGATGAGATTGGCCGCTAGGATGCTGATCTGGGCGGGTTTCGCCATGGCGGCCGGCGCCGCGCTGACCGCCTGGCAGGCGGCCCGGCGCGAGGCCGCGGCAGAGGCCCGCCACCCGCCCCAGGGCGAGATCCTTGTCGTGGGCAGCCACCGGGTGCATGTGGTGGAAATGGGCCGGCCCAAGGGCAGCGCCCCGGATCTGGTCCTGCTCCACGGCTCCAGCGGCAACACCCGCGACATGACCTTCCGCCTGGCGCCTGCCCTGGCCAACGAATTCCGCATCCTGATCTTCGACCGCCCGGGCCTGGGCTATTCCAGCCCTCTGAACGGCAGCGGAGCCACCATCCGCCAGCAGGCCGAAGTGCTGCGCCAGGCTGCGGCGCAGATGGGCGCCGGGAAACCTGTCGTGCTGGGCCAAAGCTACGGCGGCGCGGTAGCGCTGGCCTGGGCGGTGGATCACCCCGACAGTGTCGCGGCCCTGGTGTCGGTGTCCGGTGTTGCCTACCCCTGGACCACGCCGCTGGATCCGCTGTACCGCGTCACGTCCTCCCGCTTCGGCAGTGCGGTGGCCGTGCCCTTGCTTGCGGCCTATGTGCCGGAATTTGTGGTCAGCCGCTCCTTGCAGGAAATCTTCGCCCCGCAGTCCGTGCCGGCTGGCTATGCAGAGCATTTTGGAACCGGCCTGTCGCTGCGGCGCGGCTCCCTGCGGGCAAATGCACGGCAGCGGGCGAACCTGCTGGAGGAAGTGACCGAACTGTCCCGCCGCTATGGCGGCATCACGGTGCCGCTGGAGGTCATCCACGGCAGCGAGGATGACCTGGTCAGCCCCGATCTTCATGCCGGCGGGCTGGCGCGGCACGTGGCCACCGCGCGGCTGACCCTGCTGGACGGGATCGGCCATATGCCGCAGCATGTGGCAACCGATGAGGTCGCCGCCGCCGTCCGCCGCGCTGCCGACCGCGCGCATTTGCGTTAAACCGATTCACATTCCATACTGCCATCCCATATAAGGGTTTGAGGACAGGAGGGTTTTACATGCAGCGGCCGTTTGACGGCGCGATCAGCGCCTACTTTGAAAACGCAGCCCCGAAGGACATCCGCAAGGCCATCGAAACGGCCGGCAAGGATGACATTCTGAACCCCTCCTACCCGCATGATGAACGGATGGGCCGCAAGGACTATGACAAGGAGATCGCGGCGCTTCAGATCGAACTGGTCAAGCTGCAGGCCTGGGTCAAGGCCACGGGAGAGCGGATCGCAATCATCTTCGAAGGCCGCGATGCCGCAGGAAAGGGTGGCACCATCAAGCGCTTCCGCGAGAATCTGAACCCCCGCGGCGCGCGGGTGGTGGCCTTGGCAAAACCCACTGAGGCGGAGCAAAGCCAATGGTATTTCCAGCGTTACATCCAGCATCTTCCGTCGGGCGGCGAGATCGTTTTCTTCGACCGCAGCTGGTACAACCGGGGGGTGGTCGAAAAGGTTTTCGGCTTTTGCACCGACGCGCAGCGTGAGCGGTTTTTTCACCAGGTCACGGGATTCGAGCAGGCGCTGGCGGAGGACGGCGTGCGGCTGTTCAAATTCTGGCTGAACGTCGGCCGCGCGGAGCAGTTGCGCCGGTTCCTGTCCCGCGAGCGCGACCCGCTGAAACTATGGAAGCTGAGCCCGATCGACGTCAAGGGCCTGGAGAAATGGCAGGCGTACACCGCTGCTATCGCCGAGACCCTGACACGCAGCCATAGCGCCGAAGCGCCCTGGACCGTCATCCGCTCCGATGACAAGCGGCGGGCACGGCTGGCGGCGATCCGCAGCGTGCTGCACGCAATTGAGTACGAAAACGAGGACAGCAGTGCGATCGGCGCTCTGGACACCAGGATTTGCGGAGGCCCTGATATCTGGGATGCCTAAACGCGGTTATCATCACGGCAATCTGCGCCAGGCGCTGGTGGAGGCCGCCCTGCAGCTGATCGAGGCCAAGGGGCCGACGGGTTTCACCCTGTCGGAAGCGGCAAAACAGGCGGGCGTCACCCCGGCAGCGGTCTACCGGCATTTCGAAGGGCGCGAGGACCTGATCGCGGAGGCTTCGCGGCAGGGCTACATCATGTTCGCCGACCTGATGCAGCATGCCTATGACAAGTACCAGCCTTCCGCGCTGGCGGCGTTCGAGGCAACCGGGCGGGCCTACCTCGCCTTTGCCCGCAAACACCCGGGCCACTATATCGCCATGTTCGAAAGCGGCATCTCGGTGAACCGCACGCCGGAGCTGGCCGATGCCGCCGCCCGCGCGCGGCAAATCCTGGAACGTGCCGCGGCGGACCTCAGCCAGCATATCCCGGCCGAGAAACGGCCGCCGGCCTCCATGTTCTCAGCCCACGTCCTGGCAATGAGCCACGGGGTGGTGGAGCTTTACGCCCGTAATTCCCCCGGTGCCGCCTCCCCCTTTCCTCCCGAGGATCTGCTGGAAAGCGGTATCGGCATTTACCTGCGCGGACTGGGGCTGATCGGACCGGACAGTTAAAACCGGCTGCTGGGCTGCGGTGTGCTCAACTCATCGCCAACATTGACCAGGTTCACTTCGCCGATGCCCTTGATGGTCTCCGGCCCGATATCGGTGACGCGGAACTCCTCCGACAGGGCGTCCTTCATTTCCTCCGGGGCGACGATTTTCATCGGGTTCGCAAAGACCTGCAGGCGGGAGGCAAGGTTCACCGCAGGGCCGAACACGTCATAGACGTATTTCTGGATGCCGACCACCGACCCGACAGCAGAACCGGTGCCCAGGCCGATGCGGGCCTCCCACTTGTGCTGGTGGCTTTGGTTGCGCCGGTCAAGGTATCGCAGGAACCGCGTGGCGCAATGGGCCACTGCGGTGGCGTGATCCGGCGCCGGTTCCGGCATTCCGGACACCGCCAGATAGGCATCCCCGATGGTCTTGATCCGCTCGCAGCCGTATTGCTCGACGATGCGGTCGAAGGCGGTGAAAATATCGTTCAATTCGCCCAGTGTGACCGTCGGGTCGGTTCGGGAGGCGAAATCGGTAAAGTTCACGAAGTCCAGCATCACAACCGACACCGCAGGATAAAGCTGCGGGGTGACAACGCCGAAGGTCTTGAACTCCTCGTAAACCGTCCGCGGCATCAGGTTCAGCAGCAGCCGCTCCACCCGCTCCTTCTCGCGCTCCAGCTCGCGGGTATTGCGCTCCACCATCGCGGAATAGCTGTCGATCATGCTTTCCAGTTCGCGGATTCGGGTGATGTTCTGGCATTCCACCACCAGAAGCGCCTCGTTCCGGTGGCTGGCCTGGGAGATATTGATGGCAAAAACCAGGGTGCGGCGCTTGCGCTTGATCTTGAACTCCGCCGAATAGCGCAGGCCCTCGTCGCAAATCGGTGCCAGCTCCTCCTGGCTGAGTCCGTCAATGGACTCTGTCAGCGCAGCACCTTCGCCGGGCGTGCCGAACCATTCCGCAAAGGGCTGATTGTGAAAGACAAACCCCAGGTCAGACGCGCGCACCACGGCCACCCCGACGCCGATCGCGCGCAGCAGCTGCTCGTTGATGGCGGCGATGCTCATGCCGCGTCCCGCGTGACGATGATGCTCCGTTTGTTCTCGATGGCGCTGAGCGTGGTGCGGATATCCGGTTCCGACAGGCCGTGCTGTTCCAGCGCTTTCTTCAGCAGCGCGCCCATTTCATCGAAATCCTCATGGCTGATGCCCAGGGCCCGGTGCACCGCCTCCAGCCGCTCGTCGCTGAAGGAGGCCGGTCCGCCCAGCAGAGAGGAAATGAATTTGGTCTGATGGTCGATCAGCCGCGCCATATCCACGTCGGCGAAATAGTCGCCGATCTGATCGGAATCGAGCGCGAGTTCATAAAAGGTCATCACGACCCGGCTGATCGCGCTGAATCCGCCGTATTTCTCGTAGATTGTTTGCGGCATGCCAGCGGCCCCCAAAGGGAAGCGGTCCGATCATGTTACGCCAATTTTGCGGAAAAGTTAACGCCCGGGTCATTACGTGCCGCCCGGGCCGGAAACAGGCCGGAAAATCCGCAAGCCCGAGGGCCATCCGGGATCAGGCAGCACCTGCGTCCGAGAAGGTCACCAGATCGCTGACAATCCCTTGCAGGCCTTCGATCAGATCCACTGTCGGCTGCGCTGCCAGCAGCGGTGCCATTTCCTGGATCAGCGGCAGCGGCAGGTCCCACCAGCGAAGCGCTTGCAGCTTCCTGCAAACCTCGTCGTCAAAGCGCTTGCGCACAAGCTGCGCCGGGTTGCCCGCCCAGACTTCATAAGCGCCCACATCTCCGGTCACGGTGGCATTCGGGCTGATGACGGCGCCGTCGCCGATCGACACCCCTCCGAGAAGGGTTGCGTTTGCACCGATCCAGACATCGTTGCCGATCACCACGTCCCGCCCGCGCTGCTGCGGCGCATGTGTTTCAGCGCCGCCCAGATGCTCCGTGAAAGCTTCGCCAAAGGGGAAAGCAGTGATCCTGTCCAGCGCCGGGGACTGATCCAGCATCACCCGCACGCCACGGCCGATCGAGCAGAAGGAGCCGACCGCCACATTGGCACCGCCGCCCTGCCCCTCGATCTCCATGCCCTCGTAGCCATGGGTGAAGCGGCCGATTTCCAGCTGGCCATTGCCGATCGGGGCGGTCTTAAAGTTTTCCGGTGATGTCATGGTGTTCTGCCTTCCGGTTCCCGTCCTAGGATTTCCGGGACACCCTAGGAAATCTTTCTAAAGGAACCCTGAAGGCAGCGCGACATCACCGGAATACTGGTACGGCGATGGAATGCTCCTCTTTCAAATGCGGCACCGGGGCCAGGGCCAGCGCGGCGTACAGGCCTATTCTTTCGAGAAATTCCGTGACCTGCAGGCGCTGATGGATAACATCGCAAGCAATTGCCATAGGTACGCTTACCAGCCTCTGCCCCGCCTCTGCCCCGCTTCTAAGCCTCATTGCAACGGCGGTTGACTGCACAGGCTGGAGGGAAAAAGGATTGCAATGACCAAGCTTTTATAAACGATGATTGCTGTTCTGACGTCAGCTGGTCCGCTCTTGGCGCAAGACGCCAAACCGATGCATCTGGTTCTGGAAGAGCGGGAGTATTTCAACAAAGTTGCCGATGAAGTCTGCGAGGGCGAGCTCAGCCGCTGGGATGAGTTGGTGGCCCGCGGCAACACCATCGACGCATTCCCCCCGCAGGCCGCCGTTTCATTGGGCTGGATCATGACCAATGAAGATTGCCGCGGAAACCCCATACCGGACGATATGGAGAAAGTTCAGTACCGGCTCAACCTGCACGCCGCAGCCCATGGGTATCCGATTGCAATGTGCAACCTGGCCCACATGCTGATCGTTGGCGAGGGCACAGACCCGAGCCGCGGCGCCCAGCTGGCGATCAAGTCTGCTGAAGCGGGATACTTTCCGGCTGCAGCCAATTTGGCCAAGCAGCTGTCAACCGGGGAACACATGCCCCGCAACCTGAAGCCGGCGGTCCGGCTGAATGAATTCGCAGAGGAAAACGGGGGTCCGGTGACGCATTGCAGAATGCCAAACAGGCCTACAGGGACGCGCTCTGGGAGTGATGCAGCGGCACGCACCGCCAGCAACGGAAAGGGCCGCCCAACAGGCGGCCCTTTCGCAATACTGTCCCTCGAAACGCTTAGCGCTTGGAGAACTGGAACGAACGGCGGGCTTTGGCCTTACCGTATTTCTTACGTTCGACAACGCGGCTGTCGCGGGTCAGGAAGCCGGCCGCTTTCAGCGCGCCGCGCAGCGACGGATCGTACAGCTGCAGCGCTTTGGAGATGCCGTGCTTGACCGCACCGGCCTGACCGGACAGGCCGCCGCCTTTGACGGTGGCGTAGACGTCGAACTGGTCTTCAACGCCGGCAACCGTGAACGGCTGGCGCAGGATCATCTGCAGCACCGGACGGGCGAAGTACTTGTTGATTTCCTTGCCGTTCACCTCGACCTTGCCGGAGCCCGGCTTGATCCAGACGCGGGCAACAGCGTCTTTACGCTTGCCGGTGGCATAGGAGCGGCCCAGTTCGTCACGAACCGGCTCACGCGCGATGGTTTCTTCAGCCACTGCTTCCACACCGGTTGCAGCTGCGAGCTCTTCAAGAGTGTTGATCTGATCAGCCATCGGTATCAGCTCCGGGTGTTTTTCTTGTTCATGGATTTGACGTCCAGAACTTCAGGTGCCTGGGCTTCATGCGGGTGCTCGGCGCCGGCATAGATACGCAGGTTGGTCATCTGCTGGCGCGACAGGCGGTTGCCCGGCAGCATGCGCTTAACGGCCTGGAACACGACACGCTCCGGGTGCGCGCCTTCCAGGATTTCCTGTTTGGTGCGCGACTTGATGCCGCCCGGGTGGCCGGTGTGCCAGTAGAAGTGCTCTTCGCGCTTCTTGCCGGTCATCTGCACCTTGTCGGCGTTGATGATGATGACGTTGTCGCCCATGTCCATATGCGGAGTGAAGGACGCTTTGTGCTTGCCACGCAGGCGCATGGCAACGATCGAGGCAAGACGGCCCAGAACAACGCCCTCGGCGTCGATCAGGATCCACTTCTTCTCGATATCTGCCGGTGTAGCAGAGAAGGTTTTCATGGCAGGTCAATCCTGTTTGTCGTGAAGGCAGAATCCCAGTGGTTCCCTGCCTGAATTCGATGGACGGGGTTTACGGGCATCCCGGGCCCCAGTCAACACCGGGAAACAACATTAACCTGTTTAAAATCAAGGTGTTAAAAAATAGGTATAATAATACCCCAAGAATTCCCTCCCTGTTCAGACTGCGGTGTTGTCAATAACGCACACCCGCACACATTCCCACCAGCGCATGGTGCCGCCGTTGGTCTCCCATGAAACCGGGCGCTAAGCCCCCGCGCAGGAAAACAACTTAAGAGAATGGCCACTCATGTTTCGCAAAATAGCTTTTGCCTGCACGCTTCCTGTAATCCTCGGCGCCTGCATGCAGAACGCCGAAGTCTCCGCCCCACCGGTCACAGCTGCCCTCAAGCACGAAGGCATTACTGCTCCCCGCGTTCAAGGCTACAAGGAGCTTACCTTCCGGACGCATGTCATTCTTGACAAGGAAAAGCTGGAAGAAACAGGCGGCTACCCCAGCAGCGACAACATGCAAGAAGTCGTCGGCGCAAAATGCACCATCGAAAGCGCCGAATTCAAGGCGGCATTCATAACCCCCGCCAAGGTCAACGTCCCGACGCTGAAACGGCAGCCAACGGACGCGTATGTAAAATGCGCAACCGGCAGCCAGTCCGGAGACGCCACTTTGGCCCCGATGCTTAACGGCACTGTCGTTGGCGGCGCGTCGGCTGCTGGGCTTCTGGCGGCAGCGGTAACCGCCGGGATCGCGGCAGGCCGTGACGTCTGGTCGTTCAATGCCAATCACACCTCTGGCGTTTCGATCCAGGTTGAATAACGTCTGGTCGAACCCGTCCGGAATGGGGCCCGCAGGCGCCGGGCCCCATTATACACTTCCTCTAAACGCTGATCTGCTCCGGCGGATTGTCCAGAAGGGCGCGCAGGCGCAGCATCGCCTCTTCAAACTGCTTCAAGGGCACATGCGCGTTGATGGCGATGCGGACCGCATGGGGCGCGCGGCCGTCACGCAGCGCAAATTCGTCCGCTGACCGGATCTGCACACCATTGGCCTCCGCCGCGCGGGTGAAGGCGGCAGCGCGCCAGCCCGATGGCAGTTTGAGCCACAGGAACGGAACCTCCGGATTCCAGGTCAGGTCAAAACCGCCGAGCGCATTGACCGCCACGCGCACATAGCGGGCCATTTCACTGCGGACCGACTGCACCAAGCCGGGCAGCCGCGGATCGGAGAGCAGGATCCGCACGACTTCCGCCAGCGGCTGCGCCAGACCGAAGTAACCGTATTCCGCAACCCGGCGCAGGTCCGCTGCCCGCCCTTCCGGCGCCAGGGCGAAACCGACGCGCAGGGCTGGCGTCAGGATCTTGGAGATCGAAGAAACGTGCCAGGCCAGTTCCGGCGCCAGCGCCCGGTAGCTGGGCGCCCGCGATTCTCCGAGGCGGTAGCAGTCATCCTCGACAATCTGCACACCGTGGCGGCGGGCGATGCGGACAATTTCCTTGCGCCTCTCCAAAGGGGTAAACAGGCCGGTGGGATTTTGCACTTCCGGGCTGGTGCAGATGACCGTTGCACCGGATTTGCGGATCGCAAGCTCCATGGCGTCCGGAAGGATGCCGTGCTCATCCATGGCGACCTCGACCACTTGCGCGCGCAGAAGCTCTGACGCGCGCCGGAAGCCGGCATAGGTCAGATCCTCGACCATGATCACCGGCTGCGGCCCCTCCAGGATTGCCTGCAGAACCACCATGATACCGTTCTGGCCGCCGTGGGTCAGGACAATGTCGTTTTCACTGACGGTTCCCACTGGCGACTGGCCCACCCAAGCGGCAGCAGCCTGGCGCACCGGCAGGTAGGCATCGCGGGTCGGATAGTTGAGAAAACGGTAGGCTTCCCCTTCCGCCACCTTATGCAGCGCCTCGCGCACCGCGGCCACCTGCCCCATGTCGGCAATCCGCGGGCTGAACAGGCTGACATGGCCGGGATCGCGCGCCTCCAGCAGATGCAGTTGCCGCGACCATACGTCATCGGGCACCGGGTTTTTCTTTTCCGCTACAAAGGTGCCGCGCCCGACTTCGGCCTGCAGCACGCCTTCGTCGGTCAGGATGCTGTAGGCCCTTGCCACGGTGCCAGGAGTAATACTCAACTGGTACGCGAGATCGCGCACCGGAGGCAGCTTTGTACCAGTTTTCAAACTTCCCGCCGCAACGGCTGACCGGATTGTATCTGCAACCTTTTTGTACTTGGGGCCTTTTGCCTCCCCCAAGCTCTGCGGCCAAATTGTACCCATTACAATCCATCCTTGGACAATATTGCACCCTCTTTGTATCAAAACACCACGACAAATCTACAGGATTGTATCAATACAATACAGAGGAAGCCTCCCATGGCACAGCATACGCAAATGGCACAATCGAACATGTCCTATCTGAACAGCCGTCCGGCCCTGCCGGTTCTGGCGCAGTGGGCCGTCTCCTTTGCCGTGCTGGTGACCAAGTGGAGCCTGCGCCATCGCACCCGAACCCATTTGAAACGTCTGAGCGATACGCAGCTGAAGGACATCGGGCTCTCCCGCGAGGACGCCCATTATGAAGCCACTCTTCCGTTCTGGCGCCCGTGATCCCCTGGGCAAAGGAACAACCTGACGGCCGGGGCATGCCCCGGCCTTTTTTTTGCACCCGCCGGACCGGTGCCGTCCTGGTGAAGCGGGTTCGCTAGACACCCGGAACATGCGCAGCTCAGGTTGCGCCGGATAAATTGCGCCTTGGCGCGACCGCGGCTTCTTGCTAGGCGCAGCGGGATGGAACCAGATTGGCAGATTTGATGCAGCGCGACCCCATTCTTGTTGTTGACCGCGAGACCGGCGAGACCTTTGAGGAGGCCGTGCTGGGCGAGAAATGGATCCGCTGGGCCTATCAGAATGCCAGCGCGCGGCCGGTGGAGAAACTGCTGTTCCGCTCCGCCCTGGTCAGCCGACTGATGGGGGCATGGTTCGACTCGCGGTTTTCCCGGGGCAAGATCGCCGCGGTCATAGACGCACTCTCCATCGACATGAGCGAGGCCACTGCCCCGGCCGAAAGCTATGGCTGCTTCAACGACTTCTTTGTCCGGCACCTGAAGCCCGAGGCCCGCCCCTTCAGCCCGGATCCGAAGGACATCGTTTCCCCCGCCGACGGCCGGGTCCTTGTGTTTCCGCAGCTGGCCGAAGATGTTTTTGTCCCGGTCAAGGGCCACCCGATGTCAGTGCGCACTATGCTGCCCGGCATAGCCGACCGCTTCATCGGCGGCGCGCTGGCGATCGTGCGGCTGTGCCCCGCGGATTACCACCGCTACCACTTTCCTGCCGCGGGCAGGATTACCGCATCACAGGACATTCCCGGCGCTCTCCATTCGGTGAACCCGATTGCACTCGGCGCCGGGCCGGATGTGTTCGGCGAAAACAAGCGGACATGGACGCTCATCGAAACCGGGACGCTGGGCACCTATTGCTTTGTCGAGGTGGGCGCCTTCGGCGTTGGCTCCATCGTGAACACCCGCACAAGCGGCGCAGTGCAAAAGATGGACGAAAAGGGCTATTTCAGGTTCGGCGGCTCCACTGTGGTGATGGTTTTCGAGCCTGGAAAGGTGCAGTTCTCTAAGGATCTGGCGGCAAACAGCGCGATAGGCCGGGAAACGCTGGTGAAGGTCGGTCAGCCGCTGGCCACCGCGCTCTAACGCTTGGGCGGGATCGAATAGGTCATCGACGCGCGGGCGACCGGTTCTGCCTGGCCTTCGGAATACATCAGCACATCGGCCACCGCCAGAACCCGGCCCAACTTCAACAGCCGCGCTTCGGCGATAACATCCGCGCCTGCCACCGGTTTGCGCATGAAATCCAGCGAGCAATTGGTGGTCACCGCCAGCGCCTCCTGGCCCAGCCGCGACAGGATAAGCGCATAGATCGCGCAATCGGCCAGCGCAAACATCGACGGGCCCGACACGGTGCCGCCCGGCCGCAAATGCCGCTCCGCCGTCAGCAGGCGCATCCGCAAGCCCTGCTCATCCATCGCATCGATGGCAAAGTCATCTTTCACCTGCGGAAAAATCTCATGCAGGTATTCCGTCAGACCTGCGACATCAAATGCCAGAGCCATGCTTTTCCTTTCCTTTCACGCTGATTAGAGTTGCCGCAACCCTTGGGAGGAGAGCAAGATGGCAATTCTGGAACGTTGCGACACTGGGAGTATCGCCCGGCTGACAATGAACACGCCGGAGAAGCTGAACGCCCTGTCGGATGAGATGCTGGCAGCGCTGCAGGAACAGATCGAGGCGCTGCGCGAAGACAGCAGCGTCAAGGTGGTGATCCTGTCCGGCACCGGCAAAGGTTTCTGCGCCGGCCATGACATTAAGCAGATGACTGCAGGCCGTGCGGGCGCAGATGGCGGCAAGGCATACTTCCAGGATCTGTTTGCCCGCTGCACCAGCGTGATGACCGGCCTGCAGTCCCTGCCCCAGCCGGTGATCGCCCAGGTTCACGGCATCGCCACCGCAGCGGGCTGCCAGCTGGTTGCCTCCTGCGATCTGGCGGTGACTGCGGAAGGCACGAAGTTTGGCGTCAACGGGGTGAACATCGGCCTGTTCTGCTCCACCCCAATGGTGGCCCTGTCGCGCAACATCCCGCGCAAGCAGGCGTTTGAGCTGCTGACAACGGGGGAGTTCATCGACGCCGCCCGCGCCGTCGAACTGGGGCTGGCCAACCGCGCCGTGCCGCTGGACCAGCTGGAGGCGGAAACCAACCGGCTGGCCGAAACCATTGCCTCGAAACTGGGAGCTGCGGTGAAGATCGGCAAGCAGGCGTTTTATCAACAGCTGCAGATGCCGCTGGATCAGGCCTACGCCTATACCAGCGGGGTGATCGTCGAGAACCTGATGTACCGCGACACTATCGAAGGCATGGCCGCCTTCATTGAAAAACGCGCGCCCGACTGGCAGGAGTGAAATTTTCCGAAAATTAACGGAAAGCTTTAGCCTTTGTTTACCAATAGGAACGTAGTGTTTCCGTAATGGGCCAAACGACCGCCTTTCAATTCGGGCGGAAAGATGGCAAAGATTGGGCAAGGCCGCTGAGCAGTCACCGGCCCGCACAATTTGGGCTGCTGCTGCGGAAGGGTCCCTCCAACCGGCTCTCTCACCCCGGTGATCCATTCCCGCAGCGGCGGCCCCAAATTTACCTTCAAACCCGCAACCCTAATTATGCATCCGGCCGCCCCTGAGAGCATGCCGGAAACGCCCATCCCTGTTGCACCGGCCCGCCCCCTGTCCTATGTGGCGGGCATGACAGATCATTCGGCAAAAACACTGCATATCGTGGGCGGCGGCATGGCCGGCTCGGAAGCGGCCTGGCAGGCGGCAAACATGGGCGTCACTGTGGTAATCCACGAAATGCGCCCCAAAGTGGAGACCTTTGCCCACCAGACCGGCAACCTGGGTGAAATGGTTTGCTCCAATTCCTTCCGCTCCGATGATGACGAGCAGAACGCGGTCGGCCTGCTGCACTGGGAAATGCGTGCTGCCAACGGGCTGATCATGACCACCGCGGATGAACACCGGCTGCCCGCCGGCGGCGCCTTGGCCGTGGACCGCGAACCCTTCGCCGAATCCGTGACCGCCAAGCTGAAGGCGCATCCGAATGTGTCTGTCTCTTATGAGGAGGTCACCGAATTGCCCGCGGAGGGCCACTGGATCTTTGCCACCGGCCCGCTGACCTCGCCGGAACTGGGCAAGGCGATCCAGGCCGAGACCGGCGCCGAGGCGCTCGCCTTCTTCGACGCTATTGCGCCGATCGTCTACGCCGAGTCGATCGACATGAGCCAAGCCTGGATGCAGTCGCGCTACGACAAGGGCGAAACCGAGGAAGAGCGCACCGCCTACCTCAACTGCCCGATGACGAAGGACCAGTACGAGGCCTTCATCGACGCCCTGCTGGCCGCCGACAAGACCGAATTCCACGAGGGCGAGACCGCTGGATATTTCGACGGCTGCCTGCCGATCGAGGTGATGGCGGAACGCGGCCGCGAAACCCTGCGCCACGGGCCGATGAAGCCGGTAGGACTGACCAATCCGCACCAGCCGGACGTCAAGGCTCATGCGGTGGTGCAACTGCGCCGCGACAACGCGCTGGGGACGCTGTTCAACATCGTTGGCTTCCAGACCAAGATGAAATACGGCGCCCAGACCGAAGTGTTCAAGATGATCCCGGGGCTGGAGAACGCCAGCTTTGCCCGGCTTGGCGGCATCCACCGCAATACCTTCATCAACTCGCCCACCCTGCTGGACGCGCAGATGCGGCTGAAGTCGAAGCCGAACATCCGCTTTGCCGGTCAGATCACCGGGGTTGAGGGCTATGTTGAAAGTGCTGCCATGGGCCTGCTGGCGGGCCGTCTGGCCGCTGCTGAGATCCTCGGCCGGGAGCTTCCCGAAGTGCCGCAGGACAGTGCCATGGGCGCGCTGATCCACCACATCACCGGCGGTGCCGAGGCCAAGACCTTCCAGCCGATGAACGTGAACTTCGGCCTGTTCCGCCCGGTCGACGGCCTCAAGGGCGGCCGCCGCGGCCGCAAGGACCGCTACAAGGCCTATACCGACAGGGCAAAACAGGTCTGGCAGGAGTGGCTCAGCAACTTTTCCTAGACGCTGCGCAAACCGCGTGTCTAGAATTGTTGCATGAGCGAAAAATTCCTCGGTAAATCCTACGGCCTTACCAGCCAGGAGGCGACCCGCGACCACTATGACCGCTGGGCCGCCTCATATGACGCTGAAATTGCGGAGAATGGTTATGCAACGCCGGCGCGGATCGCTGCGGCGCTGTGGAAATACCTGCCGGAGCCGGACACGCCGATCCTCGATTTCGGCTGCGGCACCGGCCTTGCAGGCCTGGCGCTGCGCGCGGCCGGCTACAACGTGGTCGACGGGCTGGAACCGTCCCCCGAGATGCTGGCCAAGGCACGGAACAAAGGGGCCTACAGGAACCTGTCCGAACTGGATGTCACCGACAAAGCACCGGTCAAACCCGGCACCTACCGCGCGATCGTCGGCTGCGGCGTACTGGGCACCGGCGCAGCACCGCCCGCCGCCTTTGACGTGATCATGCGCGGGCTGGACCGCAAGGGGCTGTTTGCCTTTTCCTACAACGATCATGCGCTGGAGGACCGGGCCTACACCGGCAAGCTCAATGAATGGCTGGACTGTTCGGCCGCACGGCTGCTATTCCGGGAACACGGGGATCACCTGCCCGGCATCAACCTGAAGTCCACCGTCTATGTAATTGAGAAAGCGTGACATTCACTACACGTTTTGCACCGTCGCCAACCGGACCGCTGCACCTGGGGCATGCCTATTCCGCCTTGCTGGCGCATGATATGGCCGTGGCGGAAGGCGGCACTTTTCTGCTGCGCATCGAGGATATCGACCAGTCACGCGCGCGGCCGGAGTGGGAGGCGCAGATTTACGGGGATTTGGAGTGGCTCGGACTCCGGTGGCCGCAACCGGTCATGCGCCAGTCCGACCGGCTGCCGCGCTATCAGGCAGCAATGGAGCAGCTGACCGCCATGGGCCTCACCTACCCCTGCCGCTGCAACCGCGCCGATATCGAGGCCGCTGCAGGGGCTCCGCAGGAAGGGATGCCGCAATTCGGCCCCGACGGCCGCATCTATCCAGGCACCTGCCGCGGCCGCCTGCCTGGCGCGGCTTCCGGCCGCGACGTGATCCGGCTGAATATGGAAAAGGCCGTCCGGGCCGCAGAGCCGGGAAGCTTCACCGAAACCGGGCCGGATCATGACGGCACGCATCATCTGGATCCGGAACAGCTGATCTCGGCCGTTGGCGACATCATCCTGGTGCGCCGCAATATGGGCGGTTCCTACCACCTGTCCGTGGTGGTCGACGACGCAGACCAGGGAATCACGCACGCGGTACGCGGTGCCGACCTGTTCGAAGCCACCCAGATCCACGTGCTGCTGCAAAGCCTGCTGGGGCTGCCCGCGCCCGTCTATCACCACCATCGCCTGATCCGTGATGAAAGCGGCAGACGCCTCGCCAAGCGCGATGACGCCCGCGCCATTGCCAAGTACCGCGCCGAGGGCGCTACCCCGCAAGACATCCGCGAAATGGTGGGCCTGCCGCCTTCTTCTTCCTGAAAAAATTCCCGCCGGAGGCACGGCCCGCCACGGCCGTTATTCCATTGGCCTCATCAGTTCGACCTCTTCCCCGTCCCGCACCGCGGTATAGAAACAGGCCCGCCGGTTGGTGTGGCAGGCCGCCCCGGTCTGGCGCACCAGCGCCAGAAGGCAATCGCGGTCGCAGTCGACGCGCAAATCGATCAGTTCCTGCACATGGCCGGACGTCTCGCCCTTTACCCAGAACGACTGGCGTGAACGCGACCAATAGGTAACCCGCCCGGTCTCCAGCGTGCGCGCCACGGCATCGGCATTCATCCAGGCCATCATCAGAACCTCGCCGGAGGTGTCGTCCTGAGCAATGCAGGGGATCAGCCCGGCGTCATTGTAAGTCAGGCTGGCGGGATCAAAGGACATGGCTAAAAACCTTTTGCATCTGCTGTTCGGCTCCCTATGTATGGGGAACCTGCAAAATGGGAAAGACCGGGAAAGCGATGTCTGGCGATAATGATCTGATCAAGCTTTATTCCTCGCGCATTCTGGCGCTGGCCGCCGACATTCCGCATCTGGACCGGCTCGAGGCGCCGGACGCCACGGTCAAGAAGCGTTCGCCGCTTTGCGGCTCTGCTGTCACCGTCGACATCACAGTTGAGGACGGCCGGATCACGGAGTTCGGTCAGGACGTGAAAGCCTGTGCGCTGGGTCAGGCTTCAGCGGCGGTGGTGGGCGCCAATGTGATCGGCCGTTCGCTGGCCGAGGTGGAGACGGCCCGCGATCAGCTGAAGGCCATGCTGACCCAGGACGGCCCGGTGCCGGAGGCCCCGTTTGACGGCCTGGAAGTGCTACAGCCCGCGCGCGAATTTAAGAACCGCCATGCCTCGATCATGCTGGCACTGGAGGCGACGCTGGAAGCCATGCAGACCGCCGCCAAGGAGCAGTGCGCTTAAAGCCAGCCCCATTACAGACGAAACAAACTGCAGAGCGCGCCATTCCGTTTCCGGACGGAGGCGATCGGCGGCATCCCCCTGTCCAGTATGAAAAAACCGCCGCACATCCGGGCAGATGGCGGCGGCAGTCATGCTCTGCGGTGCGGGACCCGGGCGGGCCAGGCAGGATCTACAGGCAATTCAGCCGAAGATCGGGCCAATGGGGATCGGGACAGGCGGATGATCCCCGGAAACAGTCCGGGACAGGAAAGGGCCGGCCCGGCACAGCAGAGGCATTCAGGAATACGGTACGGGTGTCAGAACAGCCCCGGAAGATGCAGCGCCGCCACCAGCATCACCATCAGCGAGGCCGCGCCGATGGCGTCCTGCAGCAGGGTCGAATGGGCGTTTTGAATGGTGGTCTTGATCTGTGCAATCATGGCTCGGGCCTCCTCCAGTCTGCGTCGCTGCTCTCAGGCAATCTTGTTGCCTCTTTGTTCTCATTTTCTGGAGCACCTGTAAAGAACTTTTTGAGAACATTTGCGAACGAAAAGGAACACCTCAAGAGAACAAACGCGCGAGATCCGCTCAACCTACTGAAATCAAACGGATCGCCTGATCCTGCTTCATCAGCCACAGGAGAACACGCGCCGCCATGCCACGGTCGCTTTCCAGCTTGGGATCAGCGGCCAGAAGCGCCCGCGCATCGCTTTGGGCCACCGCCATCAGACCGGCCTGGCGTTCCAGGTCTGCGATACGGAACCGCGGCAGGCCGGATTGCGCGGTGCCGATCACGTCGCCCGCCCCGCGCATCTGCAGATCGGTTTCCGATATCCGGAAGCCGTCCTCGGTTTCGCGCAGCACCTCCAGCCGCTTGCGGGCGCCTTCGGTCAGCGGCGGCTGGTACATCAGCAGGCAGGTCGAGTCGGCACTGCCGCGCCCCACCCGTCCGCGCAGCTGATGCAGCTGCGCCAGGCCGAAGATTTCCGCCCGTTCGATCACCATGATCGAGGCATTGGGCACGTTCACCCCGACCTCGATCACCGTGGTGGCGACCAAGACCTTGGTTTCCCCTGTCACAAATGCAGCCATCGCCGCATCCTTTTCGGCGGGCGGCATCTGGCCGTGCACCAGACCGGCTTCGCCCTCCCCCAGCACCGCGCGCAGATGCTTGAAACGCTCCTCCGCCGCGGTCAGGTCGCTCAACTCTGATTCATCCACTAGCGGGCAGACCCAATAGCACTGCCGCCCCTCGGCAATCGCCTTGCGCAAGTGGTCGACCACCTCCTGCATCCGTTCCGTGCTGATGACCGCGGTCTTAACCGGTTTGCGCCCCGGCGGCTTCTCATCCAGCACCGAAACATCCATGTCGCCGTACTGCGCCAGAGCCAGCGAACGCGGGATCGGCGTTGCGGTCATCACCAGAACATCGGCCCCCTTGCCTTTCTCGGCCAGCTCCATCCGCTGGCGAACGCCAAAACGGTGCTGTTCATCGACAATCGCGAGGCGCAGGTCGCGGAATTCGACATCCTGCTGGAACACCGCGTGGGTGCCGACCAGGATGTGAATATCGCCGCGCTTCAACGCCGCCAGCTTGGCCTTGCGCTCAGCCCCCTTGTCGCGGCCTGTCAGGATCTCGATCACCACCCCGGCATCTTCGGCAAGCGGCGCGAGACCCTCCATATGCTGCTGCGCCAGAATGCCGGTCGGCGCCATCATCACCCCCTGACCGCCAGCTTCAACAGCCACCAGCAAGGCCATGAAAGCAACCAGGGTTTTCCCGGCGCCTACATCACCCTGCAAGAGCCGGTTCATGCGCTTGGCAGAAGCCATGTCGGCTGAGATTTCCTCGATGGCCCGCGCCTGCGCGTTGGTCGGTTTGTAGGGCAGCGCCTTGAGAACCCGCGACTGGAGACGGCCCGTCGCATGGCTTTCGATCCCGCGGGCCTTGCGTTCCCTTAGCCGCGCCAGCGCCAGAGTCAGCTGATGCGAAAACAGCTCGTCATAGGCCAGCCGCGCCCGGGCGGGAGACAGCGGGCCCAGGTCATCCGGGCCTTGCGGCGCATGGGCGGTCTGCAGCGCCTCGTGCCAGGCAGGCCAGTTTTCCCGCAGCATCTGCGCCGGATCGATCCACTCCGCCAATTCCGGCATCCGCGACAGAGCGCTTTGCGCTGCCTTGTACATGGTTTTCTGCGTGACCCCGTGGGTCAGGCTGTAGACCGGCTCATATTCCGGAATGTCATGCGCCTCTGCCACCGGCAGCATGTGGTCCGGATGAACCATCTGCGCCAGCCCGTCAAACAGCTCCAGCTTGCCCGAAACCACCCGGCGGGAGCCCTCCGGCAGCTGCGCCTCCAAATAGCGGCTGCGGCCGTGGAAAAAGACCAGCTGAAACTCAGTCTCCGCGTCCTCAACGTGGATGCGGTAGGCGCCGCCCTTATTCCGTGCAGGCCGGTGGCGGCCCACGGTCACCTCAACCGTCACCGTAGCCGGCAAGTCCACCCCGCGGATTGTGTCCCGGCGGCGCCTATCCACCACAGAATAAGGCAGTGAAAACAACAGGTCACGCGGCGTTTCCACATCGATCTGCAGAAGGCTCTGCGCGGTTTTCGGGCCGATACCCTGCAGGGTCTCGGCACCGGCAAACAGCGGAAACAGAATTTCCGGACGCCCGCTCATGCTCCTGCAATCAACTCCAGCCAACCGTCTTCGTCCAGCGTCTGGATGCCCAGTTCCGCCGCCTTCTTGGCCTTGGACCCCGCTCCGGGACCGGCCACCAGAATGTCGGTCTTCTTGGAAACGGAGCCCGAAACCTTGGCCCCCAGAGCCTCCGCCCGAGCCTTGGCCTCGGCACGGGTCATCTTCTCCAAAGTTCCGGTGAAGACTACGGTCTTTCCGGCCACCGGACTGTCGGCGGCGGGGGCGTCCGGCGGCACGATGGTCAGCTTGGCAACCAGCCGGTCGAACGCCGCCCGCTCCTCCGGGTTGGCGAAAGCGTCTGACAGGGACAGGCCCAGAACCGCGCCGATCCCGTCCACCCCGATCAGGTCCGCCCAGGCGGCAGAAGCTTCTGCCGGAACGCCGCAGGCCGCCAAGGCTGCCGCCCGGGTTTCCGACACCTTTGCGCGCCGGCCTTCTTCGGAGGCCAGTTGACGCTCCGTCTCTTCGGCTTCATCCGCCGCCCGGTGCGCCAGAGCGGCGGGACGGGCTGCATCAATCGCATCCGCCATCGCCTGCCAATTCCGGTAATGCAGCGCCAGGTCGCGGCCTGCAACCTCGCCTGCATGGCGGATCCCCAAGGCAAATATCAGCTTGGCCAGCGGGATCGTGCGCTTTTCCTCGATCGCCGCAAACAGGTTCTCAGCGGACTTCTCGCCCCAGCCTTCGCGGTTTTTCAGCTGCTGCAGGCCGGATCCGTATTTCTCCTGCAGATCAAAGGTATCCGCGGGCTCCTTAATCCAGCCGTCGCTGTGGAACTGCTCCACCTGCTTGGCGCCCAGCCCCTCGATATCAAAGGCTGCGCGGGAGACGAAATGCTTGAGCTTCTCCACCGCCTGCGCCGGGCAGATCAAACCGCCGGAACAGCGCCGCACGGCGTCGCCCTCCTCCCGCACTGCGGGGCTGCCGCACTCCGGGCAGATCTGCGGGAACTGGTAGGGTTCCGCCTTGTTTGGCCGTTTGGACAGATCCACATCCGCCACCTTGGGGATCACGTCACCGGCGCGATAGATCTGCACCCAGTCTCCAATGCGGATATCCTTGCCGCCGCGGATCTCCTCACCCTTGGAATCACGTCCTTGAATGTAGTCTTCGTTGTGCAGCGTGGCGTTGGACACCACCACCCCGCCAACGGTGACCGGAGTGAGCCGCGCCACCGGGCTCAGCGCGCCGGTTCTACCGACCTGAATGTCGATCGCCTCAAGCCGGGTCCAGGCCAGCTCCGCCGGGAACTTATGCGCAATCGCCCAGCGGGGCGTGGTGGAGCGGAACCCCAGCCGCCCCTGCAGCGCCAGGTCATTGACCTTGTAGACCACGCCATCGATGTCATAGCCCAGCGTCGCGCGCTGCGCCTCGATGCTGCGGTAATGCGCGATCATTTCTTCGGTCGAGGCACACAGCCGGGTCAGCGGGTTGGTCTGGAAGCCAAGGGCCTTCAGCCGTTCAATCGCTTCCATCTGGGTTTCGGCCAGCGGCTCGCTCAGCTCCCCCCAGCTATAGGCGAAGAACCGCAAGGGCCGGGCTCGGGTGATCTCCGCGTCCAGCTGCCGCAGCGACCCTGCCGCCGCATTGCGCGGGTTGGCAAAGGTCTTGCCGCCGCGCTCTGCGTGACGGGCATTCAGCGCCTCAAAATCCGCATGGCTCATGTAGACTTCGCCCCGCACCTCCAGCACCTCCGGCGCACCGTCCAAATGCTTGGGAATATCGGTGATCGTGCGCGCGTTGGCCGTCACGTTTTCCCCGACGCTGCCGTCACCGCGGGTCGCCGCCTGGATCAGCGTGCCGTTCTCGTAGCGAAGGGACAGCGACAGGCCGTCGATCTTGGGCTCGGCAGTGAATGAAAGCCCGTCCGCCGGGCCGAGGCCAAGGTATTTCCGGATGCTGCGGTCGAAGTCGGCGACGTCCTCATCCGCAAAGGCGTTGCCCAGCGACAGCATCCGGACGGAATGAATGATCTTTCCGAAGCCGGAAGCCGCCGGCGCGCCGACCGCATCCAGCTGAGTGGCTTTTTCCGCCAGTTCGGGAAAGGCTTCCGCCAGTGCCCGGTAGCGCCGCTTCAGCGAATCATATTCCGCGTCGCTGATCTCCGGAGCGTCTTCCTGATGGTAAGCCAGATCCGCCGCCCGCAGCTGCTCCTCCAGCTTCAGAAATTCTGCTTCTGCGTTTTCTGCCGTCAGGCTGGCCACGTCTTTTTCTGTCATTCCTGCCTCGCGCGGTCCCTCTTCGTTCTCCCCTCCGGTGATAAGGCCCCGCGCGCGCCGCGTCCAGCGCATCTGACAGTCCGCACCGGACGCGCAGAAAAACGAAAAGACCCGCCGGAAGGCAGGTCTTTGCAACCGGCGGCACGGTTTCACGCGCCGCCCGGGTGATCATCCTTTCAGGCGCCGACAGCCATCCGCTGACCGCCTGCCATATGATCCTCCTGCGGGTCGCGCAGAACATAGCCGCGGCCCCAAACCGTTTCGATATAGTTTTCGCCGTCCGTTGCGTTGCTGAGTTTCTTGCGCAACTTGCAGATGAAGACGTCGATAATCTTCAGTTCCGGCTCGTCCATGCCGCCATAGAGGTGGTTCAGGAACATCTCCTTGGTCAGCGTCGTGCCCTTGCGCAGCGACAGAAGCTCCAGCATCTGGTATTCCTTGCCGGTCAGATGCACCGCCTTGCCGCCGGCCTCCACCGTTTTGGCATCCAGGTTGACCGCGATCTTGCCGGTCTTGATGATCGACTGCGAATGGCCCTTGGAGCGGCGGATGATCGCATGGATCCGCGCCACCAGTTCCTCGCGGTGGAAGGGTTTGGTCAGATAGTCGTCCGCCCCGAAGCCGAAGCCCTTGATCTTGTTGTCGGTATCGTCGGCACCGGACAGGATCAGGATCGGTGTTTCGATACGGGACATGCGCAGCTGGCGCAGCACCTCATGGCCGTTCATATCCGGCAGCCCCAGATCCAGCAGGATCAGGTCGTAGTCATAAAGTTTGGCCAGATCGATCCCTTCTTCCCCCAAATCCGTCGTGTAAACGTTCAGGTTGGCATGGGTCAGCATCAGTTCGATGCTTTTTGCCGTGGTCGGATCATCCTCAACCAGCAGAATGCGCATATTATTTTCTCCGCCTGTACACTGTTTCCCTCAGGTCGCGTTAACCTTGGTGGAAAAAAGTTAATGCCTCGTTACCATGATGGTTAATTTCCAAATACAACTCAAGGGCGGCGCTTTCTATTTTGCGTCCTGGTCGCGGAATTTCTTGAGGCGTGTGGTTTTCAGGGCCTCTTCGCCATGGTCGGCAACCGCCGCGACCCAGCTGCGGAACTCCTCCTCGCTCAGGCCGTAGCGGCGCATCGCTTCCTTCTGGGGAAGCAGCCCGTAAAGCACACCGCGCACAACCGCCGCCTTGCGCGAGGCCACCCAGCGCTTGGTGGTTTCCGGCGGCAGATCCGCCCGGGTCATGATGGTGCCGTCCGGCAGGGTGACAGCCCGCGGGCCATCGACTTTCTTCAAAAACATTCTTCTTCCCTCTGAAGATCTTGTTCGTTGGGGTCTGACACCAGAATTTCCGAACAGGCTTAACGGCGCGTGAACCACGCCCCTTGAGAGTCCTTAGGATTTTCCTATATTCTGCGGCGCCTGCCCCCTTGCCTTTAGGAGCTGCCCCATGGCGCTGGACCAAGACCCGGAACTGAACTCGCTCGGCTTTGCCAAGCCGCCCTCGGAGACCCGGGTGGTGGTGGCCATGTCCGGCGGCGTCGACAGCTCTGTTGTCGCTGCATATTTGGCCGATCAGGGCTATGACGTGGTGGGTGTCACGCTGCAGCTTTACGACCACGGCGCAGCGCTGGCCAAGAAGGGCGCCTGCTGTGCCGGCATCGATATCCACGACGCGCGGCGAGTCGCCGAGGAGCGCGGCTTCCCGCACTACGTTCTGGATTATGAGAACATTTTTAAGGATGCGGTGATCGACGAGTTCGCAGACAGCTATCTGGCGGGAGCTACTCCTGTTCCCTGCATCCGCTGCAACGAGCGGGTGAAGTTCAAAGACCTCCTGGAAACGGCCAAGGATCTGGAGGCCGACTGCATGGCAACAGGCCATTACATCCAGCGCAAGATGGGCGAACACGGGCCGGAACTGCACTCGGCCGAGGATGCGAACCGCGACCAGAGCTATTTCCTGTTCTCCACCACGCCGGAGCAGCTGGATTACCTGCGCTTCCCGCTGGGGCACCTGCCCTCCAAGGACGCCACCCGCGAGATGGCGGCCCAGTACGGGCTGGCGGTGGCGGACAAGCCCGACAGCCAGGACATCTGCTTTGTGCCCAATGGCGATTATGCCAGCGTGATCGAGAAGCTGCGCCCCGGCGCAGCGGAACCCGGCGAGATCGTGCACTCGGACGGCCGCGTTCTGGGCAGCCACGAGGGCGTCATCCACTACACCATCGGCCAGCGCCGCGGCCTCGGCATCGGCGGCCTGTCAGAGCCGCTCTATGTGGTGAAGCTCGATGTGGACAAGAAGCAGGTGGTCGTCGGCCCCAAGGAGCTGCTGGCAACCCGCACCATCCCGGTGCGCGAGATCAACTGGCTGGGCGATGAGCCGTTCACCTCTCGCGAGGAATGGCATCTGAAGGTCAAGGTCCGCTCCACCCGCCCCCCGCGCGAGGCAATCATCCGGCCGCTCAGCGACACCACCGCCGAGGTTGAGCTGCTGACCCCTGAGGAAGGCGTCTCCCCCGGCCAGGCCTGCGTGTTCTATGCCAGCGAAGGCTCCCGCATCTTCGGCGGCGGCTGGATCTGGCGCGGATACTGATCCCCTCCCCGCCGGGCCAAGGAAGGCGCAGCCTCCGCGCGGCACGCGCGGCTTGTCCTTGACGCGGCACCTTCAAACCAAAATCGGATTGGCGCCTGAGGGCAGACCTGCCCTTAGGCGCTTCTCAGAAAAATACTCTCCAAAACAGCGTCTTGCGCCCACCATTGGTGTTCCGCGGCAACAGTGCGGCAAGCTCCGCGCGGGTGCGCCAGCGCCCGCGCCACCAGAAGCCGCGCGCCGGAGGCTCCAGCCTCCGGCGCGCTTCTGCCTTAACGCCCGGGCAGGCGGTCCAGAACCGCACGCGCTGCGCACAGCCCGGGTTCTTCGCCGCCTTGTCCAAGGCGCTCCATTGTCAGTTCCATCGCGTCCAGTTGTGCGCTCGGGTTCACTGCCAGCGCGTTCAGCCGGGCGGCAATGGCCTCTGGCGTGCACTCCGGCCCCAGGCATTCCGGCACCACACGGCTCTCGCTCACCAGGTTGACCAGCGTCACCGTGTCGATCAGCGCCATGCGCTTCATGATCTGCCAGGTCAGCCACTGAAACTTGTAGGCAATCACCATCGGGGTGCGGGCGGCGGCCAGCTCCAGCGACACGGTGCCGGAGGCGGCCAGCGCCAGATCCGCCGCAGCAAAGGCGGCACGCTTGTGCGCCCTTGTAGTGGCGGGATCGAACCGGTTCGGATCGACCAGAACCGTACCCACGGGCCAGTTTTGCAAAGCGTCCTGCACCAGTCCGGCCACCGGCGCGGCAGCGGGCACGACGATACGGTACTCCGGGTGCGCCGCCGTGAACCGCTGCAGCGCGCCGCCGAAATCCGGCGCCAGCCGCGACACTTCCGACCGCCTCGAGCCGGGCAGCGCCAGCACGAAAGGCGACTGGCCCAGATCGAATTCTTCCCGGAAGGCGGCAATTTCTGCTTGCGTGGCCTGCGGCTCGGCAACCACCGGGTGGCCGACAAAATCACAGGCCATGCCTGCCGCTTCCATATAGGGCGGCTCGAACGGCAGCAGCGCCAGCACATGGTCGATCACTTCGGCCATCCTCGCAGCCCGCTTGGGCCGCCAGGCCCAGACCGAGGGCGCCACATAGTGGACGGTGCGGACGCCGCTTTGTTCCTTAACCAGCCGCGCAACACGCAGGGAGAAATCCGGGCTGTCGATGGTGATCAGAACGTCCGGCCTTGTCTCAAGGACGGCCTCTGCCGTTTCCCGGATCCGGCGCTTCAGATGGCGGTATTTGGGCAGCACCTCCGCCAGCCCCATCACCGAGAGCTCATCCATTGGAAAGCGCGAGACCAGCCCCTGCTCCGCCATCAGCGCGCCGCCGACGCCATCAAAGCTCACACCAGGTGCCAGCTGCTTCAAGCCCGCCATCAGCGCGCCGCCAAGCCGGTCGCCCGAAGGCTCGCCCGCCAGGATGAAGATCCGCAGGCTCATGCCTCCCGCAGCCAGAGAAACAGTCCCAGCCGGTCGCAAGCTGCAATCACCGCGTCCTGATCCAGAACGATGACCCCGCCTGCCTCCAGCACGATGCCGGACAGCCCGGCCCTGGCCGCGGCTTCCACGGTCTCCACACCGATCGTTGGCAGGTCAGCCCGGCGGTCCTGCGCAGGCTTCGGCGCCTTGAACAACAGGCCGCCCTGCCCGTCCGGACGCTGCTGCAGTGCCTTCAGCATCCAGTCGGTGCCAAACAGGTTCTCGACCGCAATCGCCTGCCGCTTGCGCACGGCGCAGGACTGGCCAATGTCTGCTGCACACATCGCGGCCACGATTTCCGCGCCGCGTTCAGCGTCCGTCTTGTCCAGCTCGCCCGGCTGCACCTTTGTCGGAACGCCCGCGGCCATCAGCAGATCCGGCGCCACCTCATGGGCGGCGCGGACGGCGAAGCCTGCCTGCTCGAAAATTCCGATGATGGCCCGCAGGGCACCGTCGTCTCCTGCGGCCAGGGCGGCTTGCAGCACCGGCACCAGCGGCAATGTTTCAGCGTCGATAGCAGAGGGATCTATTTGCGGGCGGCGCACTGCCCCAGCCATGCATATCTCGGTCACATCGGCCGCCTTCAGCCGCTCAAGAAAGGTGCCGAGCTGTTCAAAACGGAAGGTGATCTCGGGATCGACCATATCCGGCTCCGCCCCCGCCATCGCACAGATCAATGGACGGCCCGGCGCCCGCGCCGCTACTTCGGCCGGCAGCGCGCCGGAGCCTGCAATCACAGCCAGCATGCGGTTAACCTCCAGGAGTCAGGAAAGAGCGGTCGCTTACACCGGTGATAAAGGCAACGATTTCCTGCACGTACTGGCTTTCGGTCTCTTCGCCAAGCCGCTTGGCGCGTTCCTGAAAAGTGCCCTCGCCCTGAGCAAGCATCTGGAACGCCGCGCGCAATGCCGTGATGTCGCTGCGCGCCACGCCGCGGCGCTTGAGGCCCACAAGGTTCAGCCCGTCCAGCTCGCCGCGCTGCGCCTGCACCAGGCCATAGGGGATCACGTCATTGGTGACCATGGTGACAGCACCAATGATCGCGCCCTTGCCGATGCGCACCCACTGGTGGATGCCCGACAGGCCGCCGATGATCACATCGTCTTCCAGCACGCAGTGGCCTGCCACCGCGGCGGAGTTCACAACGATCACCCGGTCGCCCACCTGAGCGTCATGGGCGATGTGGCAGCCTGCCATGAACAAGCCGTCATCGCCGATGCGGGTCAGGCCGCCGCCGCCCTCGGTGCCAGCATTCACCGTCACATGCTCTCGGATGCGGTTGCGCTTGCCGATCACGGTCTTGCACTTTTCGCCCTTGAACTTCAGGTCCTGCGGGATTTCGCCCAGCACGGCAAAGGGGAAGACCACGGTTTCGTCGCCGATTTCCGTATCACCGGTCACGACGACATGGGATTTCAGAACAACCCGGTCCCCCAGCACCACTTCGGGGCCAACCACGCAGAACGGGCCGATTTCGCAGTCCTTTCCAAGCTTGGCGCCCTCTTCGATCACGGCACTGGGGTGAATCCGGCTCATTCTCAATCGTCCTTCTGCACGTCGACCATGGCCGAGAATTCGGCCTCCGCCGCCACTTCGCCATCAACGGTAGCGCGTCCGGAGAACTTGAAGATCTTGCCGCCCGGCTTGCCGCGCAGGGTTTCCACATGCATCTCCAGCACATCGCCCGGCACCACCTTGCGGCGGAATTTGCACTTGTCGATGTTCATGAAATATATCAGCAGATCAGTGTCGACCATGTCCATGCCGACGCCCAGCATCACCCCCGCGGTCTGCGCCATCGCCTCAATAATGGTGACGCCCGGCATGATCGGGGTGCCCGGGAAATGGCCTTGGAAGTGCGGCTCGTTCATGGTGACATTCTTGATGCCGCGCGCCGACTTGTAGCTGTCGATATCGACCACTTTGTCCACCAGCAGGAACGGATAGCGGTGCGGCAGGATCCGCTGGATCAGTTGAATGTCAGCGCTTTGCAGCTCAGTGGTCATGCTTGGTTTCCCATTTGCGTCAGAATTACTGCGCTGTCCCTAGCAAGAGGACAGCTGTTGGGCAAGTTCGCGCGCTCAGCGCTCGCCATCCTCATCCGCAGCACCATCGCCCAGAACAGCGTCGATACGGGCAATTGCCAGGGATGTGATATCAGCGGCCTCGGCGCTCAGAAAGACAGAAGAGTGATCCAGGATCGCGCCAGCGCCGGCTTCCTGCATAATCTGCTGCAGCACCGGCAGCGACGCCTTGATGAACTCCCTCCGGGCTTCTTCCCCCATCTGGGTGATTTCACGCAGCTTCTGATCCTGGCGGCGGCGTGTTTCCTGCACTTTCTGATCGAAGGCATCTGCCAGTGCACGGAACGCCTCCGGTTCCATTTCGCTGCGCCGTTCGGTCAGTTCCAGCTCTTCGCTGCGCAATTCCGCTTCAATCCGCCGGTTCTCCGCGGTCAGCACCGCGCCTTCGGCTTCGATCTCGCGCTCGGCCCGGCGGCCGAAGGCACTTTCGGAAAACAACCGGTCGGGCTGGATGGTGAGGATGCCGCTTTGCGGCAGCCCCAGCTGGAAATCAGCCCCGCCGATCGCCGGGATCTCTTGCGCGCGCAGAGACAATGCGCCGGTGCAGGACAGCGCCAGGGCAAGCCCTAGCGCAGACCAGAGACCAGGCTTAGCCTTCCGCAACAGATCAGAACCTCGCCTGCAGGGTCAGGTCAAAGCTCTGCTCTTCGTCGAAGTCCTCTTTCTTGAGGGCTTTGGAGAAGTTGAAGCGCAACGGGCCGAACCCGGTAGTCCACAGCAGCGAAACGCCGACAACGTGGCGGAAGGATCTGCCCCCGCCAACAATACCGTTCCCGGTGTTTACCCCTGCGATGTCAACATCCTGCAGCCCCCAAAGGCTGCCTACGTCATAGAACAGGCCGCCGCGCATGCCCAGTTCTTCGGGCAGGCCGAGCGGGAACTCAGCTTCGAACCGTGCGACGGCATAGTAATTGCCGCCCAGGAAGTCATTATAGTTGCCGCCGTTCGGGTGGCCGCCGCTTTGGTCACGCGGGCCGATACCACCGGGTTCGAAGCCGCGGAGAACCGAAGGCGTCAGGACGAAGCGGTCGATCGAACGGCTGAAACCGCTGCCTTGCCATTGGAATGCCCCCGCTTCCACAGTGGCGCGAAGGGTCACTTCCTCGTTCAGGATCTGCTTCTGGGCAACCAGTTTCGCCGTTGTCTTGATGTACTCGGAATCTCCGCCGATCCCGGCATAGTCAGCGCCAAGTTCGACCAGGAAGCCGGCGGTCGGATCAAGACCTGTCAAGCGGCTGTCATAGCGGTAGGTGAAACCGATCGCGCTGGCGTTCCGTTCCCCCTGCCCGATTTCTCTCCGAACCACCGGGCCTGCCAGGTTCTGGTTGGTGTCGTCGTCATCAAACAGCATCTCGTCCGCATCCCAAGTGTAGCGGACCTGCAGCGAGGTATCCTCGCCGGTATCGAACGTCAGAGCAGGCTGGAAGAAGACACGCTTGGTCTTGTACTCCGAGAAGCTGGAGTCGGTTTCGTTCAATCCCAGGTCAAGGTCAAACCGAAGCTTCCGGCCCAGCAGGTAGGGCTCGGTGAAGCCCAGCACATAGGAATCGGATTCGGTCGCGGTTGCGATGTTCAGCGACAGCCGCTGGCCCCGGCCCAGGAAGTTGTTTTCGGTCAGGCCGATGCTCAAACCAAAGCCGTCGGTGACCGAGTATGCACCGCCCAGGTTCAACGAGCCGGTCGGCTGTTCCTCAACGTCCACGTCGACGATCACCTGATCGGCAGAGCTGCCTTCGCGGGTCTCGACATCCGCATTGGCGAAAAAGCCCAAGGCGCGGATCCGCTCAGCGCTGTTGCGGATGGAGCGCGGGTTGAAGGGGTCGCCCTCGACAGACTGGAACTGCTGGCGGACAACCCGGTCCAGCGTGGTGGTATTGCCTTCGATATCGATCCGCTCGACAAAGACGCGCGGGCCGCGCGTCAGCACGAATTCGATATCCAGCGTCAGGTCACGGTCGTTGCGGGTGACCCGCGGCTCAACCCGCAGGAAGTCAATTTCATTGCGAACCGCCAGGCCTTCCATGCGATCAATCGCATTTTCGACCAGAGTCGGCGTGTATGTCACCCCCGGTTTGATTTTGAGGGTGGAAGCGAAAAGGTCCGCGTCCGCTTCCGGCATCTCGCTGGTGACGGTGATGTTGCCGAATTTGAACTGCTGGCCTTCGGTCACATCTACGACCAGGAACACGGCATCCCGTTCCTCGGTCACTTCCGCGTTGGCGCTGTTCACCCGGAAATCAACGTAGCCGCGTGACAGATAGAAGTCGCGCAGCACCTGCTTGTCGAATTCCAGACGGTCTTCGATCAGAGTGTCGGACCGGATGAAGCCGCGCAGCAGGCCCGCCTGTTTGGTTTCCAGAACCCGGCGCAGGCGGCGGTCGGAATAAACCCGGTTGCCGGTGAAGGAGACACGCTCCACCTCAATGGTGTCGCCTTCGGAAATCTCGAACACCAGATCGACGCGGTTGTTGCTGCGGCGGATGATGCGCGGCGTCACGCGCGAGGCCAGGCGCCCTTGCACGCTGTAGGCTTCGGCAATCGCCGCGGCGTCCCGCTCTGCCTGGGTGGGGTTGAACACCCGGCGCGGGGCAGATTCGATGATCTGGTCCAGCGCATCGTCCTTGAGGCGTTTGTTGCCCTCGAAACTGATCTGATTGATGGTCGGGAACTCGGTGACCTTGATCACCAGCGTGCTGCCGCGCGGCACGATTTCCACTGTTTCAAATACGCCACTGTCAAGAATACGCTGGTAGGCATCGTTCAGCTCGCCCGCGCTGACGGTCTGGCCGCGCTCGATCCCGGTGTAGGCGACAACAGTGGACGTTTGAATGCGCTGGTTGCCCTCGACCTGCACCGAATTGAACCGGTAGCTCTGCGCCTCCGCCGGCAGCGGCGCCAGCGCGTAACCCAGTGCAACTGCCAGAGAAATAGCAGAAACTTTCCGGTACAAGATATTGATGCCCGACTTGCGCTCGACACAGGACTTGCCTGTGATTTTCCCCCAAACCATTTTTCAGAACCCGATTTTTATAGCAGCTTTGCGACGTGCGTACCGGGTTTGAAAGCGCTTGTCAAAACCAACTAGAGCGCAACTTGAGGGCTTCCGGCGCAGCGGGCGGGCGCACCGGCGCCGGGAATCACAAGGTGGCGAGCCAGGCGCCGGCGGTCAGCGCGCCCAGAATGACGAAACCGGTCAAAGCCCGGTCCCAGTTCAGCCGCACCAAGAGTCCTAGGCCGCGGTAGGATCGCGAGAGTGTGTGCATCGGATATCCCCCAGTTCTTCACCCATCCGACGGCAGGCGCGATGCGCGCGCAGCCGACGGATTGAGAAAAAGTTAACGGGCGAATGTGGCAGCACTTGGGCGGCACTGTGGCCGCCCTTTGTCTCCGGTGCAGCCGGATCAGCTCAGCAGAACAGGTCATTCCCGAGGGCAAACACCATCAGCGACAGAACCACGGCGATGCCAAAGGTCATCAGAACCCTCACCGCCCGGTCGCTGGGCGGACGGCCCGCGACCGCCTCATAGGCGTAAAACATCAGGTGGCCGCCGTCCAATGCCGGAACCGGGAACAGGTTCAGCAGGCCTACTGCGGTCGACAGAACCGCAATGAAGCGGATAAAGCTCTCGGCCCCCTGGCTCGCCATTGCGCCGGAAGTTTCGGCGATGCCGATCGGCCCCGACAGGTTGCAAGTGCTGATCGCGCCGGTGATCATGTGCTTCAAGCCCGACAGCGAGGTTTCCACCACGGCCCACACCTGATAGGTGCCCGCGGCAACCGCTTCGCCGAACCCCGCAGCCTCAGTCGCCGGGGAAAAGGCCAGCCCGCCCACGATCCCGATCCGCCAGCGGGTGGCAAAGCCGCCATCCGGCAAAGGCTCATCGGTACGGCGCGGCGCCAGCGCCATTTCGACGGTTTCACCGCCGCGCCAGACGTCCAGCACCAGCACTTTGCCGTCAGCGGCCTCAACCAGGTCTTTCAGTTGCTCGAAAGACACCAGCGGGGTGCCATCTACCGCGACAATCACATCATCCGGCTGCAGACCGGCGTCAGCTGCAGCGCTGCGCGGCACCACGCCGTGCACAAATGGCGGGTACAGGTACGGCCCGTTGACCACGACCTCTTCACCGTTGCGGCGCACGGCGTATTCCAGCGGCTGCTGCTGCGGTAGCGCGGTCCGGAATGCCTCCCACGCTTCACCGTCCTGATAGTTCGGCACCGGAATGCCGCCAGCGGTGATCAGCTCATCTCCCTGCTGCAAGCCGTTCTCGAGCCCAGGCAGCGGCGCCAGATCGCCAATGGTCAGGGGTTCGCGCATGTTCCCCTGCGACAGGGCGACAGCGGTGAAAATAATGGCCGACATCACGAAGTTGAACACCGGTCCTGCCGCAACCGTTGACGCCCGCGCCCACAGGGGGGCGCCATGCATGGTCCGGCGCAGCGCTGCCGGATCCGCTGCTGCGGCCTCCATCGCTTCAGTATCCTTGCCGGAAGCCGCATCGGCATCACCCAGGAATTTCACATAGCCGCCAAAGGGCAGCGCGGCCACCTGCCAGCGGGTGCCGCGTTTGTCCATCCGGCTCCACAGCACGGGGCCAAATCCAAGCGAGAACACCTCTGCGTGGATGCCGGACCAGCGCCCGACGATGTAATGGCCGTATTCATGCACCGCCACGATCACTGACAGAGCAATGACAAAGCTGGCGATTGTATACAGAAAACCGCCGAACTGCGGGACAAAAGAAAGTACGTCCAAAGATCTACCCTATGCGTTCTTCTGCGGCGCGCGCCGCCTGTTGCCGGGCGACATGGTCAACCCGGGTCACATTATCAAGTGTCATTGCGGCATCAATGAGGTCCCGTTCCGCCTCGATCCGGTCCAGCACGGCGGCCGTCACGGCGGCCATATCGGTGAACCGGATGCGCCCGGCGATGAACTCATCCAGTGCCTGTTCCTTGGCCGCATTGAAGGCCGCCCCCATCAGGCCGCCGCGTTCCATCACCTCATAGGCCTGGCGCAGCGCCGGGTAGCGGGCCGGGTCCGGTGCGCGGAAATTCAGCTGGCCGATACGGGCAAGGTCCAGCCGTTCCACCGGCAGGGTCTGGCGCGCCGGCCAGTGCAGCGCGTAGCCGATGGCATGGCGCATGTCGGCAGCGCCGAGATGCGCCATCAGCGCGCCGTCGTTGAAACCAACCAGTGCATGGACCAGGGACTCGGGGTGCACCAGCACCTCGATCTGCTCCGGCCTGACACCGAAATATTCACGGGTTTCAATAACTTCCAGCGCCTTGTTGAACATCGATGCGCTGTCGATTGTGATCCGCTGGCCCATGTCCCAATTGGGGTGCGAAGACGCCTGCGCCAGGCTTGCCTTCGGCAAGTCCTGCAGCGGCCAGTCACGGAAGGCGCCGCCGGATGCGGTGATGACGATCCGCTCCACGGCCTCGATGTCCTCGCCCACCAGCCCCTGGAACACCGCCGAATGCTCACTGTCGACCGGCAGCAGCCGGGCGCCGTGGTTCCGGGCGGTTTCCAGCAGCAGCCGACCTGCGCAGACCAGCGACTCCTTGTTGGCCAGCGCCAGCGTGGTGCCATGCTTCAGCGCTTCCAGGCCGGGCGCAAGCCCCGCGGCACCGACGATCGCCGACATGATCCAGTCCGCAGGCCGCGCGGCCGCTTCCACCAGCGCCGCCTGCCCCGCTGCTGCCTCCACGCCGGAGCCATCCAGCGCTGCCCGCAGATCCGGCAGGCGGTCCTCAAAGGCGGTGACAGCCACATCCGCCCGCAAGGAAACGGCATCCGCTGCCAGCCGCGCAACATTGGCGCCGCCGGTCAGGGCCACCACGTCATAGGCCTCAGGCGCGCGGCGGATCAGGTCGATGGTGTTCTGACCAATCGACCCGGTGGCGCCGAAGATCGAAATTTTCCGCATGTCTCTTCCTGCCTGGTTATCCCCAGAAGACGGTTACGGCCAGGAACATGGCCGCGGCGCCCAGCATCCCGTCAAAGCGGTCCAGCAGCCCGCCATGGCCGGGAATAAGCGCGCTGGAATCCTTGACGCCCATCTTGCGCTTCAAGGCACTCTCCGCCACATCGCCGGCCTGGCTGGCCATCGACAGCAGAACCGACAGGACAACGATGCCGTACCCCAGCCCCATCTGCCCGGCAAAGACCGCGCCCACGACAGCAGCGGCCAGCCAGCCGGACGCGGTGCCGCTCCAGGTTTTCTTGGGGCTCACGCGGGGCCAGAATTTCGGCCCGCCAATCGCCTTGCCCGCAAAATACCCCGCCACATCGGTGACCACCACAATGCCGATCAGCCACAGCATCCAGGCCACCCCCATCTGGCCGCGCAGCCAGATGAATCCGAAACCCGCCAGCAACACCCACAGGCCAAAACCGGTGAAATACTGCCGCCGTTCACTGATCTGGCTGAACCCGGCCGCCACAGGCGCCGCCAGGACCGGCAGCACCCCAAGGGCTGGCAGCAGCGACGCCAGAAACACCGCAACAGCGGCGATAGCGCCCAGCTGCAACGCCGTGCCGCGCCGCCCCGGCGCGACCATCCGCACCAGCTCCCAAACCATGCCGCCGCAGCACAGTGCGATCATCACGTTGAAGACCGCCCCGCCAGCCCAGACGGCATAACCGCCCGCGGCAATCATCACTGCCGCAGACACCGCCCGCGGCAGCAGATCCGCCCACCGGTCCCTGGCAGCGCTCATGTCTTGACGGCCCCGAACCGGCGGTCGCGGCGGCCGTAGCTGTTGCACAGCCGTTCCAGCTCTTCGCCAGTGAAATCAGGCCACAGCGTGTCGATGAACTCATACTCCGCATAGGCCGACTGCCACAGCAGGAAGTTCGAGATCCGGGCTTCGCCGCTGGTGCGGATCACCAGGTCCGGGTCCGGCAGCACATGAGTATCCAGGTAGCGCGGCAGGGTTTCCTCGTCGACCTTGTCGGGATCCAGCCGGCCTTCAGCGACATCCCGCGCCAGCCGTTTCGTCGCGCGCGCCACCTCGTCGCGGCCGCCATAATTCAGCGCGATGGTCAGCTGGGTGCCGGTGTTGCCTTCGGTCTTGCGCTCCAGCTTGTCCATCAGCCCAATCAGCTTGGCGTCCAGCCGCACCCGGTCGCCGATAAAGCGCACCCGGACGTTCTTTTCCGCCAAGGCATTCATTTCCTTGGATATATAGCGGCGGAACAGGCTCATCAAACCGGCAACTTCGGTCTGTGTGCGCTTCCAGTTCTCGGTCGAGAAGGCAAAAATGGTCAGGTATTCCACGCCCAGACCTGGGCAGCACTCGACAACTTCACGGACCCGGCGCGCGCCGGCATGGTGGCCGAACAGCCGCGGCCGCCCGCGGGCCTGCGCCCAGCGGCCGTTGCCGTCCATGATGATGGCCACATGGCGCGGGCCGGAGCGGGCCGCCGGAGCTTCTCCGGCAGCACTCACTTGCGGATTTGCGTCTCCCGGCATTCTGCGCCGTCAGACCTGCATGATCTCGGCTTGCTTGGTCTCAAGCGCCTCGTCCACCGCTTTGATCATCTTGTCGGTCAGCTCCTGCACTTCGGCTTCCCAGAACTTCTGATCGTCTTCCGACATGCCGTCGGCCTTGGCCTTCTTGATCTGGTCCATGCCGTCGCGGCGGACGTTGCGGATCGACACGCGGGCGTGCTCGGCGTACTGGCCGGCAACCTTGCCCAGCTCGCGGCGGCGCTCTTCGTTCAGCTCCGGGATCGGCAGCATGATGATGGTGCCGTTGAGCTGCGGGTTGATGCCAAGGCCGGATTCGCGGATCGCCTTTTCCACTTTGCCCACCAGCGCCTTGTCCCAGACGTTGATGGTGACCATCCGCGGCTCCGGCACGTTCACGGTGCCAACCTGGTTGATCGGCGTCGGCGAGCCGTAGGCGTCCACCATCACCGGCTCCAGCATCGAAGCCGAAGCCCGGCCGGTCCGCAGCGACGCGAATTCGGTGCGCAGGTTGGCCATGGCGCCGTCCATGCGGCGTTTCAGATCGTCGGTATCCAGTTCAAAATCATCAGACATGCTGCTCTCTCCCCTTATCTGAGGCGGTCTTCCATTGGCTCATAAGCCATTGGAAGGCTGATGTATAGCGATGTTGCGGAGGATTTGCCGCCGCCGCAAAGGCTGACCCGCTCCCGGTCCCAGCCCCCGTGCAGCAAGATCTAGCCTGCCAGCGGCGTAATTCACGGCCTTGATCCGCGGGCCGCACCGGTGCCTTGGCCGAAGATGCAAAAAAACCGCGGGCCGCCAGCGGCCCGCGGCTGCACCTGCTTTCGGGGCGGATTAACCGTGGACCTTGGTATAGGTCCCTTCGCCGGCCAGAATGCCGCGGAAGCCGCCCGGCTCATCCAGCGGGAACACGATTAGCGGCAGGTTGTTGTCGCGTGCCAGCGCAATGGCAGAGGCATCCATCACCTTCAGGCGCTTGGCAAAGACATCGTCGTAGCTGACCTCGTCATAACGCACCGCGTCAGCATGCTCCTTGGGATCCTTGTCATAGACGCCGTCCACACCGTTCTTGCCCATGAAAATCGCCTCGCAAGCCATTTCATTGGCGCGCAGCGTCGCCGCGGTGTCGGTGGTAAAATAGGGGTTGCCGGTGCCGGCGGCAAAAATGCAAACCCGCTTCTTTTCCAGGTGGCGCACGGCGCGGCGGCGGATGTAGGGCTCGGCGACCTCATCCATCCGGATCGCTGAGATCACTCGGGTGAACACGCCCAGACCTTCCAGCGCCGACTGCATGGCCAGCGCGTTCATCACGGTGGCCAGCATCCCCATGTAGTCGGCGGTGGTGCGCTCCATCCCCTGGGCCGAACCCGACAGCCCGCGGAAAATGTTGCCGCCGCCGATCACCATGCAGATCTCGACCCCCATTTCCTGCACCGACTTTACCTCGCGGGCGATGCGCTGCACGGTCGGCGGATGCAGGCCGAACCCCTGATCGCCCATCAGTGCCTCGCCCGAAATTTTCAGCATGACGCGTTTATAGGCGGCGGCCGGATCCAGTTCCGGCTTTTCTTGCGGTTGAGGCATGTTGCGCTCCAGAAGATGTGAGGGTTAATTTGCGCGGCAAAATGGAGCAAATTGCTGCCGGTTTCAATCCGCGCAGCGCGGTTTCCGCACAGTTTTGCGGAACTAACCCAAGAGACGGATCAAACCTCAATGAACCTGCCTGACATCGCCCCCGGCAAACCTGTACTGATTGCAGGCCCGACGGCCTCGGGAAAATCCGCGCTGGCGCTGGAAATCGCCTCGCGCCACGGCGGGATCATTGTCAACGCCGATGCCAGCCAGGTCTTTGATTGCTGGCGGGTTATCACTGCCCGCCCCTCGGCGGAGGAAGAGGCGCAAGCGCCGCACGCGCTGTATGGCCACGTGCCTTATGATGCGGAATATTCGGCCGGCCACTGGCTGCGCGAGGTGCTGCCGCTGCTGAACGGCCCTGACCGGGTGATCATCGTCGGCGGCACCGGCCTCTACTTTACCGCGCTGACCGAAGGGATGGCAGAGATCCCCCCCACCCCGCCTGCGGTGCGCGCCGAAGGCGACACTTTGCCCCTCGAGGCGCTCAGGTCCGGGCTTGATGCGGAAACCGCCAGCCGCATCGATCTGCAGAACCGCGCCCGGGTGCAGCGCGCCTGGGAGGTGCTGAAGGCCACCGGCCGGCCGCTGGCCAGCTGGCAGGACGACACCCCTGCTCCGGCATTGCCGCTGCCGGCCTGCACCGCCATGGTGCTGAATTCCGACAAGACCTGGCTGGAGGAGCGCATCCGCAAGCGTTTCGGAATGATGCTGGATCGGGGTGCCATGGCGGAGATCGACGCGATGCGCGGCCGGTATGACCCAGACCTGCCGTCCTGCAAGGCGATCGGCGTGCCGGAACTGATGGGCTATGCCGAGGGCCGCCTCACGCTGGAGGAAGCCGAGGAACGCGCCGCCGTGGCCACCCGGCAGTTCGCCAAGCGCCAGCGCAGCTGGTTCCGCGCCCGGATGAAAGGGTGGCATCAGGTCTCCCTTACCTGACGGGGTGCCCGCCCCTTTGCCCCGGCCCGTCAATTTCTCAGCATTTTCCATTCGGTCAGGCGGAAACTTGCCAGAATCAGCGATCCGTGACCTGTTGCGGCCACCAACACCGGTTCTGCTGCCTAATATTGCTGATGCCCTTTGATTCAGACCCTTCCAGAGAGTTTCAAACCGTGCCGCTGGCCCGGCTCGCGCCGGACGGCGGCTGGCAGACCGAACTGGCGCACAGCCGCTGCCAACACCTGCTGATCTGGATCACCCGCGGCCAAGGCCGCATTTTCCTGAACGGGGAGCAGCGCGGTTTCGGACTGCACAGCGTGGTCTTCATTCCGGCCGGCACACTCTGGTCCGCCGAATTCAGCCGCCAATGCCTGGGCCAGGTCCTGATGATGAGCGGCCCCTTGCTCCCGCCGTTTCCGGAGCAGCCGGTGCACAAACGGTTCACCAGTCTTCAGGAACAGACCAGGCTGGCTGGGCATTTTGAAGCGATCAGCCGCGAACAGGCCGCCCGGGAGCCGTACTGGCACCACGCCGTGCAAGCCCGGTGCGAACTCGCCGCAATTGCCCTGCAGCGGCAGCCCGGCACGGCTGCGCAACCGCCCGGCCAGCCCGCGGCACGGCGCCTGTGCCGGGCCTACTGCCAGCGCCTCGCCGGATTGCAGGGCGGCCAGGCTACCATGGCTGCACACGCCGAAGCCCTGAAGGTGACGCCGACGCACCTGACCCGGGTCTGCAAAGCCGCCGCCGGCAAGACCGCAGCGGCACTGCTGACCGAGCGCCAGCTGCATGCCGCCCGCACGCTGCTGATCACCTCCGATTTGCCTGTTCGCGACATCGCCGCCAGGCTGGGTTTCGGCAGTGCGGCCTATTTCACCCGCTTCATTTCCCAGCACACCGGCAAGCCCCCCAGCAAGTTGCGCGAAACCGCCCGCAGCAGATCGCAATAGTTTGATCCGCCAGCAGTTTCCCGGCACCAAACCTGCCCTTCCCGGATTTCCGGTTTTACTGGGGCGCATTACTGGGCAGTTTTGAACAGTATGCAGCGGCATGCCGCTTGCAATCAGAAAAGCGACGCTGAAGATGTCGTATTTTTACACGGAAACGACGAAACTGTGCATTGACGAAACGCCCTATCTCTGCCCGAATACAGTCATGGGGAAACTTTAAACCAAAACTCGAACCATGACCGCCCGGCTTACGGCTGGGCCAACACCCGTTTCGCACAAAAATAACCGAACGGTATGACAGGGAGACCTAAATGACAAAAGACACCATCAACGGAGCCCCGATCCATTGGGCAGCCAAGATGCACGCCAAGGAAGTGCTGGACGGCAAGCTCGACCGCCGGGAATTCCTGACCCGCGCCACCTCGCTGGGCGTTACCGCGGCAGCGGCCTATGGCATGATCGGCCTGGCTGCCCCGGTGAAGGCCGCCGAAGAGAAGAAACAGGGCGGCACCCTGCGCGTGCAGCAGGAAGTCCGTCCGCTGAAGGATCCGCGCACCTATGACTGGTCGCAGATGGGCAACCTGAGCCGCGGCACCCAGGAATACCTGGTGGAATACAACAACGACGGCTCCTTCACCGGCATGCTGCTGGAAAGCTGGGAAGTCAATGAAGATGCCACCGTCTACACCCTGAATGTCCGCCAGGGCGTCAAGTGGAACAACGGCGACGACTTCACCGCCGAAGACGTGGCCCGCAACATCGCCGGCTGGTGCGAAAAGGGCCTGGAAGGCAACTCGATGGCCGGACGGTTCGCCACTCTGGTCGACAATGACTCCGGCAAGGCAATCGACGGCGCGATCGAGGTGGTCGACAGCCATACCGTCAAGCTGAACCTGCCGGCCTCCGATATTTCGCTGATTGCGGGCATGGCTGACTATCCGGCGGCAATCGTTCACTCTTCCTTCCAGACCAACGACTTCACCCAGAACGTCGGCACCGGCCCGTATCTGCTGAGCGAACTGGAAGTTGGTGTGCGCGCAGTGCTGCAGCGCAACGGCGATCATGCCTGGTGGGGCGAAGCCATCTATGGCAAGCCCGCGCTGGACACCATCGAATACGTCGATTTCGGCACCGACCCGTCGTCCTGGCTGGCGGCCCTGGAATCCGACGAAGTCGACATGCTCTATGAATCGGTTGGCGAATTCATCGACGTGATGGACGGTCTCGGCTACAAGAAGTCCGAAGTTGTCACCATGTCCTCGATCGTGATCCGGCCCAACCAGCTGGCGGAAATCGACGGCAAGAAACCCTATGCCGACAAACGTGTCCGCAAAGCGATCCAGATGGCGGTCGACAATTCGGTTTGCCTGGAGCTCGGCTATGGCGGCCGCGGCGAGACGGCAGAGAACCACCATGTCGGCCCGATCCACCCGGAATACGCCGAGCTGCCGCCGCAGAAGGTTGATCCCGAAGGCGCACGCGCGCTGATGGAGGAGGCCGGCATGATGGACTACGAGCATGAGCTTCTGTCGATCGACGACGACTGGCGCCGGAACACCACCGATGCCGTGGCCGCGCAGCTGCGCGACGCCGGCTTCAAGGTGAAGCGGACCGTCCTGCCCGGCTCGACCTTCTGGAACGACTGGGCGAAGTACCCGTTCTCCTCGACCAACTGGAACCACCGCCCGCTGGGCGTGCAGATTTGGGCGCTGGCCTACAAGTCGGGCGAAGCCTGGAACGAATTCGGCTGGTCGAACCCGGAGTTCGATGCACTGCTGGAAGAGGCGCTGTCGATCGCAGATGCCGACAAGCGCCGTGAAATCTCGGCCAAGGGCCAGGCCCTGATCCAGGAGGAAGGCGTGACCATCCAGCCCTACTGGCGGTCGCTCTACCGCCACATGCGCGAAGGTGTTGTCGGTGCCGACATGCACGTCTCCTTCGAGCATCACCACTACAAGTGGGGCTGGGCGGCCTAAGCTCTAAAGGCTCCCGCCTTCTGCACCGTCCCCTTCGGGGCGGTGCTCTCCAGCTCAAAAGATAAGAGACCCGCCCCGCAAGCCGGGTCCGATCCGCCAGACTGACAGGGAACCCCCCATGGGACTTTTCATTCTCCGCCGTTCGGGCGTGATGCTGCTGACGGCCTTGTGCCTGACGTTCATCGTGTTCTTCCTGACGAACCTCTATCCCAACCTCGAAAAACTCGCCAAGACCCAGGGCAACTTCCGCATGTCGGACGAGGCCGTGGCAAGCTGGCTCGACGCCAACGGCTATGGCGGGTCCATGGTTTCCAAATACGGGCAATGGCTGGGCGTGCTGCCGGGCTGGACCCGGGAAACCGAAAAAGGGTTCACCGGCCGCTGCATGAACGGCCCGGTCAGCGCCGAGGTGGCCGCCGAAGCGCCGACCTTCTGCGGCATCCTGCAGGGCGACTGGGGGTATTCGACCCGCTTCAAGGATGACGTCTCCACCATCATCGCGGAACGCCTTGGCAACACAGGCCGCCTGATGTTCTGGGTGCTGGTGCTGATGGTCCCGTCGGCGCTGATTATCGGCGTGCTGGCCGGGATGCGGGAAGGGTCCGTCACCGACCGGAGCCTGTCGACCGCCTCGATCCTGACCACTGCAACACCGGAATACGTCTCCGGCGTGATCTTCATCGCTGTGTTCACGTCCTCCACCGTGGGCCTGAAATGGTTCAAGGGCACCGCCACCTCGGCGATGGACAACCCGACATTCGAGAACTTCTTCCTGCCGGTCCTGACGATTGCGCTTTACGGCATGGGCTACATCGCCCGGATGACCCGCGCCTCGATGACCGAGGTGATGACCGCGCAATACATCCGCACCGCCCGCCTCAAGGGCGTGAGCTTCCACAACATCGTTCTGAAACACGCGCTGAGGAACGCGCTGATTGCCCCCTTCACCGTCATCATGCTGCAGTTCCCGTGGCTGCTGAACGGCGTGGTGATCGTCGAGACCCTGTTCAACTACAAGGGCTTCGGCTGGATCCTGGTGGAAGCCGCGGGCAACAACGACATCGAACTGCTGCTGGCCGTATCCGTGGTCTCAGTCTTCGTGGTGCTGGTCACCCAGCTGATCTCTGACATCGGCTATGTGTACCTGAACCCGCGTATCCGGATCTCTTAAGGAAGGCAGCAGAGCATGGAACCTCTAAGCACACTCGAAATCGCGGGGCGCATCATCTACCAGCTGTCCCCGGTCTGGTTTTCGCTGGCAATCCTCTTCGCAGCCTCCATCGGCTTCAAACGGCGGCTTGGCCTTTACGGCAAGCTGTTCGACAGTCCCATCGGCATGATCGGCTTCGGTCTGGTGATGTTCTGGGTGTTCACCGGCATTTACGGCGCCATGGACATGATCATCACCCATGATCCGCTGACTCAGGTCTCGGGGATGAAGAACAAGGTGCCCGGCACGCCGATGAGCGGCGCCTCCGAAGCAGACTACCCCTATTATCTTCTTGGCGGCGACAATCTGGCACGCGACGTGTTCAGCCGCCTGGTCAAAGGCGCCTGGGAGGTCATCAAGATCGCTCCGATGGCGGCCGTCTTTGCCTTCATGGTGGGGATCACACTCGGCCTTCCTGCGGGCTATTATGGCGGCCGGCTGGACACCACCCTGTCCTTTGCCGCCAACCTGATCCTGGCCTTCCCGGTGATCCTGCTGTTCTACCTGCTGGTCACCCCCGAGATCGTCGCCACCGGTGTTCCGAACTACATGGCGATCGTGCTGTTCATCTTCCCGATTGTCTTTGTCGGGGTGCTGCTGAACTCGCGCTATTACACCCGGCCCAAGGTGCGCAACCTGGTGCTGCCGCTGATCCTGGGGATCATCATCTGGTTCTACCTGCAGCTGGTCTCCAACGGCGGTTACCTGATCAACACCCCGGCCTATTCCATTCCGGGCCTGCCCCGCGTGATGGATTTCTTCGACATCCCCGGCGGCATCCTGGTGGTGTTCGTGTCGGTGGTCTTCGTCAACTCGCCCACGGTGTTCCGTATCGTCCGCGGCCTGACGCTGGACATCAAGACCCGCGACTACGTGGCGGCGGCGCAGACCCGCGGCGAAGGCCCCTGGTACATCATGCTGTGGGAAATCCTGCCCAACGCACGCGGGCCGCTGATCGTCGATTTCTGCCTGCGCATCGGCTACACCACCATTCTTCTGGGCACCCTGGGCTTCTTCGGCCTCGGCCTGCCGCCGGAAAGCCCGGATTGGGGATCGACCATCAATGACGGCCGCAAGCTGCTGTCGATCTACCTGCACCCGGCCCTGCCGCCTGCCTTTGCTCTGCTGACGCTGGTTCTAGGCCTGAACCTGCTGGCCGACGGCCTGCGCGAAGAAAGCCTGAAGGATTGATCCAAACCGGCGGGACCGGGGGCCAGCCCCCGGACCCCCGGGATACTTGAGGCCAGATGAAAGGGATCCTGTCCCTTCCAGCCTCAACAGGGAGAAAAGACAATGAACAAACTGGCAGATTACGACGGCCCGATCCTCGAGATTAACAAGCTGTCGATCTCCTTCTTCACCCGCTTGCGCGAAATCCCGGCGGTGATGGATTTCTCGGTTGCCGTGCAGCCCGGCGAAGCCGTGGGCCTGGTCGGTGAATCCGGCTGCGGCAAATCCACGGTTGCGCTTGGCGTCATGCAGGACCTTGGCAAAAACGGCCGTGTCGTCGGCGGCACTATCAAGTTCAAGGGCCGCGACCTGGCGGAAATGAGCAAGGAAGAACTGCGCGACATCCGCGGCAACGAGATCGCGATGATCTATCAGGAGCCGATGGCCTCGCTCAATCCGGCGATGAAGATCGGCAAGCAGCTGATGGAAGTGCCGATGATCCACGAGGGCGTCAGCGAAAAGGAAGCCTACCAGCGCGCGCTGGAAGTGGTAACCGACGTGCGCCTTCCGGACCCGGAGCGGATGCTGAACTCCTTCCCGCACCAGCTGTCGGGCGGCCAGCAGCAGCGAATCGTGATTGCGATGGCGCTGATGTCGAAACCATCCCTGCTGATCCTGGATGAGCCCACCACCGCCCTTGATGTGACGGTGGAAGCCGCGGTGGTTGAGCTGGTCAAGGACCTGGGCAAGAAATACGGCACCTCGATGCTGTTCATCTCGCACAACCTCGGCCTGGTTCTGGAAACCTGTGACCGGCTCTGTGTGATGTATTCCGGCGAAGCGGTGGAGCGCGGCTCGATCCACGACGTCTTTGACGAGATGCAGCACCCCTATACCCAGGCGCTGTTCCGCTCGATCCCGCTGCCGGGTGCTGACAAGAACTCGCGCCCGCTGGTGGCAATCCCGGGCAACTTCCCGCTGCCCCACGAACGTCCGCCCGGCTGCAACTTCGGCCCGCGTTGCGACTACTTCGAAGCGGGCCGCTGCGATCAGGACATGGTGATCCCGATGTCGCCCGTGCACGGCAACGACCGGCACGAAACCCGCTGCCTGAAATTCCAGGAAATCGACTGGAATGCGCCGATCACCGTGGGCGAGCAGAAGGAAAAGACCGCCCCCGGCAAGGTCATCCTGAAGATGGACAACCTCAAGAAATACTACGAGGTGGCTGCCAACGCCCTTTTCGGGGGCGGCGACACCAAAGTGGTCAAGGCCAACGAGACGCTGAGCTTCGAAGCCCGCGAATCCGAAACCCTGGCCATCGTCGGCGAATCCGGCTGCGGCAAATCCACCTTCGCCAAGGTGCTGATGGGGCTGGAAACCGCCACCGAGGGCCAGATCCTGCTCGACAACCGCAATATCGAGCAGATCCCGATCGAGGAGCGCGACACCAGGACCGTCTCGGACGTGCAGATGGTGTTCCAGAACCCGTTCGACACGCTGAACCCCTCGATGACCGTCGGCCGCCAGATCATGCGGGCGCTGGAAATCTTCGGCATCGGCAACTCCGAGGCCGAGCGCCGCAAGCGGATGCTGGAACTGCTGGACCTGGTGAAGCTGCCCCGCGCCTTTGCCGACCGGATGCCGCGGCAGCTGTCGGGCGGCCAGAAGCAGCGTGTCGGCATCGCCCGCGCCTTTGCCGGCGGCGCCCGCATCGTGGTGGCGGACGAACCCGTCTCGGCGCTCGACGTGTCAGTCCAGGCGGCGGTGACCGACCTCCTGATGGAAATCCAGCGGAACGAGAAAACGACTCTGCTGTTCATCTCCCACGATCTTTCGATTGTGCGCTACCTCTCCGACCGGGTGATGGTGATGTATCTCGGCCATGTGGTGGAGCTGGGGGATACCGATCAGGTGTTTTCGCCGCCTTACCATCCCTATACCGAGGCCCTTCTGTCGGCGGTGCCGATTGCCGATACCTCGGTGGAGAAGGAGCACATCGTGCTGGAAGGCGACATTCCCTCGGCAATGAATCCGCCGCCGGGCTGCCCCTTCCAGACCCGCTGCCGCTGGAAATCCGAAGTACCGGGCGGCCTCTGCGAAAAGGAGGTGCCCCCGGTCCGGCAGCTGGAAGGCGGCCACCAGATCAAATGCCATCTCAGCGACGAGGTGCTGGCGCGCATGAAGCCGGTGATCAAGGTTGCTGCGGAATAGCAGCGCCGGGCTGCGGGCCTGAGCATGGCGGAAACAGCAAGGCCGGGGGAAACACCCCGGCCTCTTTTTTTGGGGCGAGCCCGCGGAGCGCGATCCGGCGGCGCCTGCAAACCGCCTGATGCGGCAGCCAAAAGCAATGCCCCATACGCAGCCTTGCGGCGGCATATGGGGCTCCACAGCACTCCCCACTCCCACAGGAGGCTGATTTCAGCTGAGCAGCAGCACCGCAATCATCAGCAGGTTGATAGAGGCGAACTGCATCAGGCGCGGCGCCCGGCTGCCTTTGGCTGCCGCCAGCAGAGCCGCCGCCACAGACGCCGCCAGACCGGCCTGCGCCAGTCCGCCGCCGACCAGACCGGCCAGTCCGGTTTCCGGTCCCCAGGGTGACCCCGCAACCCCCATGCCCTTCAGCCCGACGCCGATCAGGATGCCGGTGACCGCCCCGGCCAGGCTCAGCACCGCGCTGCGCGGCTGCAGCGGCAGGCGGCCGGCCAGCACGCTGTCGATCATCTGGCGGGTTGGAACCGCGCTCGGCTGCCAGTCAATCCTCTCAAGGCGCTCGTCGAAGCTGTTGATATACAATGCATTCCCTCCAGAACCTGCGGGCAGATTCACGAAAAATTAAGGCAAATGCTTGGCACTTCAGCGGAGTTAACGGGGCATTAAGGGAAATTACCCGCAGGTTAACCGGACAGCAGTCTCAGCTGCCCCAGATCGTCTTCACGTAGTGCTGGGTTTCCTTGTAAGGCGGCACCCCGCCGTACTTCCGCACCGCTTCCGGCCCGGCGTTATAGGCCGCCAGCGCCAGGCGCCAGGAGCCGAACTTGCGGAACTGGCGCGCCAGATACCGCGCGCCGCCTTCAAGGTTCTGCTTCGGCACCGCTGGATTGACCCCCAGCGCCCGCGCCGTGGCCGGCATCAGCTGCGCCAGCCCCAGGGCGCCCTTGTGCGACTTGGCATTCGGGTTCCAGTTGCTTTCCTGCTGAACCAGGCGCAGGAACAGATCCTCCGGCACCCCGTGCTGGCGGGCAGCATGGCGCGCCATTTCCAGATACTGGCCCCGGTACTTGCCCCGGTAAGGCAGAGTGGCGGCAGCTGACGGGATCCCATAGGTCTTGGGCTGCAGCCGGACAGAGTTCTTGTACTGCGAGGAGGCCCGGCCATCCAGCACCCTGGTATGGGCGGCAAACAAGTCCCGCCTGTTCTTGCTGCTGAGAATATCGGATGCCGCAGGCTGACCTGCTCCGACCAAGGCAATAACCAACCCCGCAACGGCTATGCGCATATCCGCTGTCCTGACACTGTCCCACTTTGCGCAAATATAGCCAATGCGGAGCAAATTTAAAGCAACACGGGCGTGAACAGCCGCGCCGCCGGCGCAAAAACCGCAGAATCCATCCACAGATGCCTGCTTTTCACACCCGGCACAGAACTATACTGTGCCTGAAACGCGGCGGCGGCCGGATTCGTCCGTCCCGCTGCAGGACAGAAAATCAGGACGGAAGGACGGAACTTCATGGCCGGCTCACTCAACAAAGTCATGCTCATCGGCAACCTGGGCCGCGACCCGGAGGTGCGCAGCTTTCAGAACGGCGGCAAGGTCTGCAACCTGCGCATTGCCACCTCTGAAACCTGGAAGGACCGCAACACCGGCGAGCGCCGCGAGAAGACCGAATGGCATTCCGTCGCTGTCTTTAGCGAGGGTTTGGTGCGGGTGTGCGAACAGTATCTCCGTAAAGGCTCCAAAGTGTACATCGAAGGCCAGCTGCAAACCCGCAAATGGCAGGACCAGAGCGGCCAGGACCGGTATTCGACTGAAATCGTGCTGCAAGGCTTCGGCTCCACCCTGACCATGCTCGACGGCCGCGGCGAAGGCGGCGGCGGTGGCGGCGGCGGTGGCGGCTACGGCGGCGGCCAGGGCGGCGGCAGCTATGGCGGCGGCAATCAGGGCGGCGGCTACGGCGGCGGTTATGACAGCGGCCCGCAGGGCGGCGGCGGCGGCAACTTCGGCGGCGGTGCCTCCCACAACATCGACGACGACGAAATCCCGTTCTGAACCGGACCAGCCTGGCATACGGCCGCCGGGTCAAACATTGCAAAGCCTCCTGGCCCGCCGGCCAGGGGGCTTTTCTGGTTCTGCGGAGCGCAGGAAGCACAAGGGGAACTGGCAGGCCGCGCGTGCGACCGCCGCTGCCCCCGCACTCAAACACAAAAAAGGGGCAGCCTGCCCGGCTGCCCCTTGGTAAAATCTGCGATGCGCCGGCAGTTTTGCTGTTCGCCTCAGGCTCCAGCGCTGCGCAGCACTTCCAGAACGGCTTCCGGCGGCACGTCCCCGGTCACAAAGGCCTCGCCGATGCCACGGGCCAGAATAAACCGCAGCTGACCGGCTACCACCTTCTTGTCCTGCCCCATCAGATCCAGCAGCGCTTCGGCGGCCGGCAGATCACCGGGGATATCGGCGAGATCGGTCTTCATGCCCATCGCCTTCAGATGCGCCCGCACCCGGCTGGGATCCTCCTGCGAACACAGGCCGAGCTTCGACGACAGCTCAAACGCCAGCGCGCAGCCGATCGCGACGCCTTCGCCATGCAGCAGCCGGTCGGAATAGCCTGTCGCCGCCTCCAGCGCGTGACAGAAGGTATGGCCCAGGTTGAGCAGCGCCCGGTCGCCCTGCTCGGTCTCGTCCCGTACCACGATGCCAGCCTTCATCTGAACCGAGCGCGCCACCGCCTCGACCCGCGCCGCCACATTGCCTGCAGCCAGCGCCGGGCCGTTCTGTTCCAGCCAGGCAAAAAACTCCGCATCACCCAGCAGGCCGTATTTCACCACCTCGCCATAGCCGGACAGGAAATCGCGCGCCGTCAGGGTTTCCAGCACCGAGGTGTCGGCCAGCACCAGCGAGGGCTGATGGAAGGCGCCGATCAGGTTCTTGCCCTGCGGAGCGTTGATGCCGGTCTTGCCGCCCACCGAACTGTCGACCTGTGCCAGCAGCGAAGTCGGGATCTGCACGAACCGCACGCCCCGGCGCAGCACTGCCGCGGCGAAACCCGCCAGATCGCCGATGACGCCGCCGCCGAAGGCGATGACGACATCGCCCCGCTCCACCTTCTGCTCCAGCAGCCATTCCACCGAGCGGGTGAACTGCGGCCAGCCCTTGGTTGCCTCGCCCGGCGGCAGTGCCAGCGCTGTCATCTCCACCCCGGCCGCGGCCAGCCCGGCACGCAGGGTGTCCAGATGCTTCTCCGCCACTGTCTCATCGGTCAGCACGGCCACCTGCGGCCGTTTCAGCAGCGGCCGGACCCGCTCTCCGGCCTGCGCCATCAGGCCCGGGCCAATCACCACATCATAGGCGCGATCGCCCAAGGGCACATGAACCGTGCGCTCCATCAGTTCCACTCCAATACATCGGGGCGGGCCTTCAGCGCATCAAGCACGCGGTCCACCATGGTTTCGATCGAGGCCTGCCCGTCCGAGGCCACTGACACATCGGCCTTGGCATATAATGGCACCCGCTGGTGATACAGGTTGCTGAGTGTCGCACGCGGATCGGCCGTGCGCAGCAACGGCCGTGTATCCCGGTGGCGGACCCGGTTCCACAGCACATCGAGGTCGGCATTCAGCCAGACAGAGACGCCTTTTTCAGTGATCACCTGCCGATTCTCTTCCGCCAGGAAAGCCCCGCCGCCCGTGGACAGTATGCCGCGCTCCTCCTCCAGAAGCCGGGCAATAACCTGCCGCTCCTTCTGGCGGAAGAAGGGCTCGCCGTCACGGGCGAATATCTCAGGAATGGTCATGTTGGCGGCGGCTTCGATCTCATGATCGCTGTCCAGGAACGGCGCCCCCAGCCGGGCCGCCAGCGCGCGGCCCACGGCGGTCTTTCCGGCCCCCATCATGCCCACCATCACAATGGTCTTCTTCAGTTTCCCCGGCACCGGCGCTGCTGCCTTCTGGCCGCTGATTTGCTCTTTTTCGCTCATTCTTCAGTGAATGACGTGATCTTGCCGAAAAGGGAATATATAACTTGAGCAAAAGAGCAGGAAACAGGCATTGGATGCACTATGGGGCGATTGATTAAGTATTTGGTCTACTTGACGGTTCTGGCTGCAATCGGGCTGGTGGGCTATGCCTACGTCGGCCCCTGGTTCGGGGCCGATTTCAGCGCGCCCAGCACCGAGGTGCGCAAGCCTGTGGTGCTGAATGCGGATTAAGGCGGCTGCCGCCGGTGTGATGCTGGCAGGCAGCGCGCTTGCCAATGAGCCGCTGGCGGCAATCGACTGGCTGAACCAGCCCCAGCCCAGGAGCGGACTGCCCGGCACCGTGCTGCTGGAGCCGCCGGTCGCCGGGACCGCAGCCCTGCCGCAGGTGTCGGTCACCCCGCTGGAGGCACTTCTGCCGCCGATAGGGCTTGTTCCGGCCGCCGCTACCGGCCTGCCGGCGGATTTGTGGCGCGGCAGCGCGGCCGATGACATCGCCCGGCTGATCGAAACCGTGCCGGTGCGCAGCAGCCCGGCTATGCAGGCGCTGCTGTTCACGCTGCTGCTGTCAGAGACCCGCCCCCCTGCCGCCACCGGCGACCGCATTCTTCTGGCCCGGCTCGACCGGCTGCTGGCGCTGGGGGCTACCGACCCCTCGCAGGCGCTGGTGGAGCACGCGGGCCCGACAAACAGCAAAGAGCGTTTCGCCCGCTGGTTCGACGCCACCTTGCTCACCGGCAGCGAGGATGCCTCCTGCGCTGCCCTGACCGCTTCGCCGCATCTTTCGGACAGCTATGCCGCCCGGATCTTCTGCGCAGCGCGGCGCGGCGACTGGCCGACCGCGGCGCTGATGCTGGAAACCGCCTACGCGCTTGAGCTTCTGCCGAAGGAACAAATGGACCTGCTCGACCGGTTCCTGAACCCGGACCTGTTTGAGCTGGCTCCGCCGCTGCGCCGTCCTTCGGACCCGGACCCGCTGACCTTCCGGCTGTTCGAAACCATTGGCGAAACCATGCCCACCGCGCCGCTGCCGCCCGCCTTCGCTGCGGCCGACCTGCGCGACATTGCCGGCTGGAAGGCCCAGCTCGAGGCGGCGGAGCGGCTGGCCCGCGCCGGCGCGCTCAATCCGAACCAGTACCTGGGCCTGTTCAGCGCCCGCAAACCGGCGGCGTCCGGCGGCATCTGGGACCGGGTGGCCGCCGTGCAGCGGCTGGAAAGCGATTTGAACTCCGGCAGCGCCGAAGCGATCGCAAAGTCCCTGCCCCGCGCCTGGGAGGCCATGCAGGAAGCCGGCACAGAGACCGTCTTTGCGGATATCTTCGCGGAACCTCTGGCGCGGACAACGCTCACCGGACCGGCTGCGGCCCTGGCCTGGCGTATCCGGCTGCTGTCGCCGGCCTATGAGCTTGCCGCCCACGATGCGCAGGCTTCCGGTGCCGCGGATCATTTCCTGGCGGCCCTGGCCCAGGGGCACCCTGGCGAAGCTGCCGCGCCGTCGCCGCTGGCGGAAGCCATTGCACTGGGCTTCGCCGCGGACACGGGCGTGCCGCCTGCCATACGCCAGCTGCTGGACAACGGCCAGCTCGGCGAGGCGATCCTGCGCAGCATGGTGCTGTTTGCACATGGCGCCGACGGCAATCTTGACGATCTCACCGCGGCCCTCGCGGCCTTCCGCGCTGTCGGGCTGGAGGATACCGCCAGGCGTGCATCGCTGCAGCTGATGCTGCTGGAGCACGGCTGACATGGCCGCACCGCGTGACAATTTCCTATGGATTTCCACCTTCCTGGACGCCCAGGCGGCAGAGACCGGCGCCTCGCAGAACACGCTGCTGGCCTATGGCCGCGACCTCAAGGACCTGACCGCCTGGCTGGAGCACCGCAAGCTCAGCTTCCTCAGCGCCAGCCAGGATGATATCGAGGCCTACCTGATTGATTGCGACGCGCAAGGACTGGCCCGCTCCACCCGGGCGCGGCGGCTGTCTGCGGTCAAGCAGATCTACCGTTTCGCATTTGAAGAAGGCTGGCGCGTGGACAACCCAGCGATCCAGATCCGCGGTCCGGGCCGCGAGAAGCGGCTGCCGAAAACCCTTGAGGTGATCGAAGTCGACCGGCTCCTCGAGGCAGCCCGCCACACCGGCCGAAGTGAAAGCGACAGGCTGCGCAACACCTGCCTGATGGAACTGCTCTATGCCACGGGGATGCGGGTGACCGAACTGGTCTCGCTGCCGGTGTCGGCGGCCCGCGGCGACCCGCGGATGCTGCTGATCCTCGGCAAGGGCGGCAAGGAACGCATGGTGCCGCTGTCTCCACCCGCCCGCGAAGCGCTGGCGCAATGGCTGCTGGCGCGGGATAAGGCCGATGCCGAACGGGAGGCCAAGGGCCACCCGCCCTCGCGGTTCCTGTTCCCGTCACGCGGCAAGTCCGGCCATCTGACCCGGCACCGGTTCTACCTGCTGATCAAGGAACTGGCGGCGACCGGCGGCATCTCCCCGGACAAGGTGACGCCGCACACCCTGCGCCACGCCTTTGCCACCCATCTCCTGGCTAACGGTGCCGACCTGCGCGCGATCCAGGCGCTGCTCGGCCACGCCGACATTGCCACCACCGAAATCTATACCCATGTGCTGGATGCCCGGCTGCAGGAACTGGTGCTGGAACATCATCCTCTGGCACGCCGCGGTTAACCGCAGCGCTTGAAGCGGCGGGGCTAAGGCCCCATAAATACAGCGAACAATCAACAGACCGGACATCTGAACCCCTCATGGACACCGCCACCTCCGTACTCGACAGCGCCTTCTGGACTACTGCCGGGGCCATTGTCCTGCTCCTTGTGCTTTCGGCCTTCTTCTCCGGGTCCGAGACCGCGCTGACCGCCGCGTCGCGCGGCAAGCTGCGCGCCCAGGCCGACAAGGGCTCCCGCGGCGCAGAACGCGCGCTGGTCATTACCGAAGACAACGAGCGCCTGATCGGATCGGTCCTGCTGGGTAACAACGTCGTCAACATCCTCGCAGCCTCGCTCGCTACCGCGCTCTTTACCCGCCTCTTCGGAGAAGGCGGCGTCGCGATGGCAACGCTGGTGATGACCTTGCTGGTGCTGGTCTTTGCCGAAGTTCTGCCCAAGACTTATGCCATTTCCAATGCCGAGAAGGCCGCTTCGGCCGTGTCGGCGCCGATCAGTATCCTCGTTATGCTGCTGTCACCGATCGTGGGCGCGGTGCGGCTGTTCGTGCGCGGCGTGCTGCGTGTCTTCGGCGTCCAGATCGACCCGGACAGCCACATCATGGCGGTGCGCGAGGAGATCGCCGGCGCACTGCAGCTTGGCCATTCCGAAGGCGTGGTCGAAAAGGAAGACCGCGACCGCATCCTGGGCGCGCTTGACCTCTCCGACCGGTTTGTCGAGGAAGTGATGCTGCACCGCTCCAACATCGAAATGATCGACGCCGATGCAGAGCCGGAAACCATTCTGGAGCAGTGCCTGCAAAGCCAGCACACCCGCCTGCCGGTGTTCCGCGGCGAACAGGAGAACATCATCGGCGTCGTCCACGCCAAGGACCTGTTCAGGGCGATGTATGAACAGGCCGGCGGTGCGGCCGGGGATTCCGGGCGCCTGCAGTCTTTCGACATCTCTCAGGTCGCCAAAGCCCCCTATTTCATCCCTGAAACCACCACGCTTGACGAACAGATGCGCCAGTTCCTGCGGATGAGATCGCACTTCGCATTGGTGGTGGACGAATACGGCGCCCTGCAGGGGCTGATCACGCTGGAAGATATCCTGGAAGAGATCGTCGGTGAGATCACCGATGAATTCGACCCGCACGAGGAGAACATCGTCAAGAAAAGCTCCGACGGCTCCTATCTGGTCGAGGGCGCAGCCACCATCCGCGACGTGAACCGGGCCACCGAGTGGAACTTGCCGGATGACGAGGCCAACACTATTGCAGGCCTGGTCATTCACGAGGCGCAGATGATCCCGGTCAAGGGCCAGGTGTTCTCCTTCCACGGCTTCCGGTTCGAGGTGACCGCGCGCGAGGGCAACCGGGTGACCGAGCTCAAGATCAGGCCGCTGTCTTGACCGGAGGGCGGCCATGACCCGCGCTGCCGCGCTGGCCTGGGGCTGGTTCGACAGGATTGTGCTGGAACTGTTCCGCCAGCTGCGCTGGTCCTTCCTGCCGCCGCTCCTGATCTATTTCGCCTATGGTGCGCAGGGCATCAGCACCGTTGCCGCGTCCTTTTACGTCAAGGAATACCTCGACCTTTCCGCCGCCTTTCTGGCCGGGCTGGCATTCTGGGTGGGCCTGCCCTGGGCGCTGAAGATGCCGCTAGGGCATCTGGTCGACCTGATCTGGCGCTGGAAATACCTGCTGATCCTGGCGGGGGCGGCGCTGATGGCCGCCAGCTATGGCATCCTTGCCGCCATCGTGCTGGAACCAGCCATGATGGGCGCGGTGATGCCGATCAATGCCTGGTACGTCACCTCGGCGCTGCTGGCGCCCTGCGGCTTCGTGCTGCAGGACGTGGTCGCCGATGCCATGTCGGTGGAGGCCGTGCCCCACACCGACGAGCAGGGAAACACTCTGCCCGAAGCCGAGACAAAATCGCTGCATACGACCATGCAGACCTTCGGGCGGATCGCCCTGATCGGCGGCTCCAGCGCCGCCGCCGCGCTGAACGTCGCCCTGTTCGATGGCGCGGACGCGCTGCCGCAGCCGGAAAAGGGCGCGCTCTACGGCTTTGTCTTCACTCTCGCCCTGTTGATCCCGGTGATCTCGCTGTCCGGCGTGGCGCTGGCGATCTGGCAGAAACGGCGCAAGGCCGCCCGGCTGCGCCGCGCAGGTGTGGACGAAGCCGAAATCCGCAGCCGCATAGACCTGCCGCGCGAGCCGGTTACGCCCAACCACTGGTATTTCCTCGGCGGCGGCGCCTTTGTCGCGCTCTCCCTCGCCGTGGGGCTGGGCGATGTGCCCTACTCGCAGGAAATCGTCTTTGCCGGCTCCATGGCCATCGTGCTGTTCCTGATGCGCCAGCTTGTCGCCGTGCTGCCGACGGACCAGGCCCGCGCGCTGATCGGCACCGCTATCATCATCTTCGTCTACCGCGCCACACCCTTGCGCGGCCCCGGCGCCACCTGGTTCGAGATCGACGTGCTGGGCTTTGACCAGCAGTTCCTGTCGGTCCTCTCCCTCATCACCTCGCTGCTCACGCTGGCGGGTATGCTGATCTTCCGGCCGATGATGGCGAGCCGCCCGATTGCCTGGATCGTCGCCTTCCTCGCCATCACCGAAGCCGTGCTCAGCCTGCCCAACATCGCGCTTTACTACGGCGCCCACCACTGGACCTCCGAAATGACCGGCGGCATTGTCGACGCCCGCTTCATCGCCATCGTCGACACCGCAGTGGAATCGCCGCTGGGCCAGGTCGCGATGATCCCGATGCTCGCCTGGATCGCCCGCAACGCGCCTTCGGGGCTCAAGGCCACCTTCTTTGCGGTCATGGCCTCCTTCACCAACCTGGCGTTATCGGCCTCCAGCCTCGGCACCAAATACCTGAACGAAATCTTCGTGGTCACACGCGAGGTCACAGATTCGGCAGGCAATATCACCACGCCCGCCGACTATTCCCAGCTGGGAATGCTGCTGATCACGGTTGGTGTCATTCTCCTGGCCGCCCCGCTGACGGCAATTTTCCTCATCGAGAACAGCCGCTTCCGCACTTCTGAGTAACCCCGGATCCCTCCAGAGGCCCATAAGCGGCACGCCGTGCCGTTTTTCTTCTGGACTACTGTTCACTTCTGTACAGAATGCGGGAAACACCTATCCAGGGAGGCCCACATGAAAACCACCACCCGCGTGGCAGTGATCGGCGGCGGCGTCGTCGGCTGCTCTGTCCTCTACCACCTCACCAAGCTCGGCTGGTCCGACGTCATGCTGATCGAACGCTCGGAGCTCACTTCAGGCTCCACCTGGCACGCGGCGGGCGGTTTCCATACGCTCAACGGCGACACCAACATGGCCGCACTGCAGGGCTACACCATCAAGCTTTATAAAGAGCTGGAAGAGATCACCGGCATGTCCTGCGGCCTCCACCACGTGGGCGGCGTCACCCTGGCCGAGACCCAGGAACGCTTCGACATGCTGAAAGCCGAACGCGCCAAGCACCGTTTCATGGGGCTGGAGACCGAAATCGTCTCCCCGGAAGAGATCAAGAAGATCGCCCCCGTCACCAACGTCGACGGCATCATCGGCGGCCTCTACGACCCGCTCGACGGCCACCTTGACCCCTCCGGCACCACCCATGCCTATGCCAAGGCCGCACGCATGGGCGGCGCCACGATTGAGACCCATTGCAAGGTGATCGAGACCAACCAGCGCCCGGACGGCACCTGGGATGTGGTGACGAACAAGGGCACCATCCACGCCGAACACGTCGTCAACGCAGGCGGCCTCTGGGCGCGCGAGGTCGGCGCCATGGCCGGTGTCTACTTCCCGCTGCACCCGATGGAGCACCAGTATATCGTCACCGACGAGGTGCCGATGATTGCCGAGATCATCGACGCAGGCGGCGAACATCCGCATGTGATGGACCCGGCCGGCGAAAGCTATCTGCGCCAGGAAGGCCGCGGCCTCTGCATCGGCTTCTACGAACAGCCCTGCAAACCCTGGGCAGTGGACGGCACCCCATGGGACTTCGGCCACGAGCTGCTGCCCGATGACTTCGACAAGATCGAGGACTCCATCGCCTTCGCCTACAAACGCTTCCCTGCGCTGGAGGCCGCAGGCGTCAAATCCGTGATCCACGGCCCCTTCACCTTTGCCCCGGACGGCAACCCGCTGGTCGGCCCAGTGCCCGGCATGCGCAACTACTGGTCCGCCTGCGCCGTGATGGCCGGCTTCTCCCAGGGCGGCGGTGTCGGGCTGATGCTGGCCCAATGGATGGTCGAGGGCGAATGCGAGCGCGACACCTTCGCGATGGACTGCGCCCGCTTCGGCGACTGGATCACCCCGGGCTACACCCGGCCCAAAGTTATTGAAAACTATCAGAAACGCTTCTCCATCGCCTACCCGAACGAGGAGCTGCCCGCCGCCCGCCCGTTCCGCACAACTCCGATGTATGACATCTTCGATGGCATGGGCGCGGTCTGGGGCGCGCAATACGGCATGGAAGTCCCGAACTACTTCGCCGAAGGGGACGAGCCGCGGTATGAGACCCCGTCCTTCCGCCGCTCCAACGCCTTCGAGGCCACCGCGCGCGAAGTCAAAGCCGTGCGCGAAAACGTGGGCATCAACGAGGTCCACAACTTCGGCAAGTACCTGGTCAAAGGCACCGGCGCCCGCGCCTGGCTCGACCGCATCATGGCAGGCCGGGTGCCGCAGCCCGGCCGCCTGTCGCTAACCCCGATGCTGTCGCCCAAGGGCCGCCTGATCGGCGATTTCACTATCTCCTGCCTGTCAGAGGACGAGTTCCAGCTCACCGCATCTTATGGCTCGCAGGCCTACCACATGCGCTGGTTCCTGCAAAACCTGGACGCAGGCATTCACCTCGAAAGCATCTCCGACACCCGCAACGGCTTCCAGATCGCAGGCCCCAAGGCCCGCGAGGTGCTGCAGGCCTGCACCCGGTCCGACATCTCGGACATGCGCTTCATGGACGTGCGCCGCCTGACCGTGGGCATGGCCGACTGCATCGTGCAGCGTGTCAGCTACACCGGCGATCTGGGATATGAGATCTACTGCGACCTGCCCTCCCAACGCGCCCTCTGGGATGCCCTGTGGTCTGCCGGTCAGCCCCACGGCATGAAACCGTTTGGCATGCGGGCAATGATGTCGCTGCGCCTGGACAAGTTCTTCGGCTCCTGGCTGCGCGAGTTCTCGCCCGACTACACCGCCGCGGAAACCGGGCTGGACCGCTTCATCTCCTTCAATAAACCCGTTGATTTCATTGGACGCGCCGCCGCTGAGGCCGAACGCGACGCAGGTCCCGCCCGCCAGCTCTGCGCTTTTGAAGTCGCGGCAGACGACGCTGATGTGGTGGCCTATGAGCCGATCTGGCTCGACGGCGCGGTCGTGGGTTTCTGCACCTCCGGCGGCTATTCGCACCACGCGGAGAAATCCATCGCGCTGGGGTTTGTCCCCACCGAGAAAGCCAAGGAAGGGTTGGAGGCAGAGATCGAAATCCTTGGCAAGATGTACAAGGCCCGCCTGATCACCCAGCCATTGTTCGACGCCGACGGCGCTCGGATGCGCGGCTGATACCCGGCAGGCAGGTCAGCAATCCTGACCTGCCTGCCTCCTGTTGCCATACCTGCGCACGCTGACCCCGCGTCGCTTCCGCAACGGTTGGGTCAGCCCCCTTACCCCAATGTTTCGCGCGCGAAACATTCGGTCACACATGCTGACCTAGCTGCCGGTTTCCCCGCTTGCGCCGGGCGGCCGCTCCTGTTTTCATCTTTCCTGAAATACTCCCGCCGGAGGCCTCCGGCCTTGCGGCCCAGTGCAAAGGCCCGGAACCCCATGACCGCCATCGCCATTCTCCTGCTCGCGGCAGGCGCCTCCTCCCGGATGCAAGGCCGTGACAAGCTGCTGGAGGACGTGGACGGTCTGCCCCTGCTATCCCTGATGTGCCGGCGGGCCGCCCTGACCGGGCTGCCGGTTTACATCACCCTGCCCGGCCTGTCTCATCCGCGGGCAACAGCAACAGGCGATGCAATCCAGGTGCCGGTGCCGGATGCCGCCGAAGGCATGGCTGCCTCGATCCGCCGCGGCACCGCAGCGCTGCCTGAAGGAACGGAGGCGGTGATGATCCTGCCTGCCGACATGCCGGAGATCACGGCGCAGGACATGCTGCAGCTTGCTGCGCAGTTCCACGGCCCGGACAGCCCCATCCTGCGCGCCACAGCTGTGGACGGCACCCCGGGCCACCCCGTGCTGTTTCCGCAGCGCTGCTTTGCGGCGCTGAAATCACTCGGCGGCGATCAAGGCGCCCGCAGCATCCTAACGGCAGAGACGGTCCGGACAGTTCCCCTGCCTGGCCGCCACGCGCTGACAGATCTGGACACGCCGGAAGACTGGGCCGCCTGGCGCCAGCACCGCTGACACACTCCCCAAAAGCAAAGAAGGCAGGGCACATGGCCCTGCCTTCCTGCGCTGCGCTCTTATCCGCCGTTTCCCCCAAAACGGCGGCTGCACCTGTCAGTGCACAAGCAGATGCGCCTCATGTTTCCGCAGTGACCGGCGCGCTGCGCTGTAGGCCGCCCGGCCCTTTTGCGACTTCAGTTCCGGGAACAGTTCGAACAATTCGTTGCGCTGCGCGTTGTCCAGCCCGCGCAGGGACTGATCGCCGGGCTGGAAACTCTCGGTCCAGGCGCCGTCGGACAGTACGACCTCATGCTGGTCGAACATGAAGTGGATGTAGGTGACACTGGAAACCTCCACCGCGTCGACGCCCGCCAGACCGGTCAGATGCTTGGCTGCAACCAGCACTTCACGGTCCTCGAAGTAAAGCGCGGTCTTGTCATTTGCGACCAGCACCCGGTGGTTCGGGCTGACCATCATGTCGCGCTCCGGCAGGCCGTTGCCCAGGGCGCCTTGGCGGATCAGAACCGGCTGAAGATGCGCAGCCCCCTTCAGATCGCCGGCCTCCAGCGTGCGGGTGCCGATCCAGCGGATTTCCTGGATGCCGTTGTCACGGGTGATCACCCGGTCGCCGGCCTGCAGGTCCTCAACCTTGCGCTCCCCCAGCGGAGTGGCGATCAGCGTGCCCGGCGTGAAGCAAGGAATGATCTGCTCGATCTCGCCGAAGGTCATCGAGCCGGTCACCTCCCCGTCGCCGTCCAGGAAGTTGACGGTGCCCGACAGGCTGTTTCCATCCGGGTCGACGGTGACACCGCTCAGCTCGAACCGGCCGGAGCCGCGCATATCCAAGGTGTCGAAATCATCGCCGTCGGAGCCGCCATCAACGATGTCGCCGTCATTGCCGCCGATAAAGGTGTCCCGGTCCGCCCCGCCCAGCAGGGTGTCGGCGCCATGGCCGCCGATGATCACATCGTTGCCGGAACCGCCGCGCACTTCGTCATCGTCGATGCCTGCGTCGATGGTGTCATCGCCCGAGCCGCCGCTGATGACATCGTCGTCATCCTGGCCAAAGATCAGATCATTGCCCGAACCGCCAAAGATGGTGTCCCGGCCGTTGGTCGGGTCGGGGTCCGCGGGACGGCCATCGCTGCCGTCATCGGTGATGTTCAGCCCATCCGGGAAAGCCGGGTCCAGGCCGCCGTAGATAGTATCATCTCCGGCGCCGCCAGCCAGCATGTCTGCCCCCTCGCCGCCGATCAGAAGGTCATCGCCGGTGCCGCCGTCGATGGTATCGTCGTCGATGCCCCCGTCGATCACGTCCATGCCGGCCCCGCCGCCGATCAGGTCGGCGTCATCCCCGGTCGAGATGGTATCGTTTCCGGCGCCGCCGAAAACGGTGTCCATGTCATCGAACGGGTCCGGATCCGCCGGAATGAACGGAATGTCCGGGTCGGTGCCGGTATAGCCCGGGAAGCCGCGGTCCGGCAGCGGCACGCCGCTGTCCTTGGAGGTGTCGATCACATCATCGCCGTCGCCGCCGTCCACGGAGTCAGAACCGTCGCCGCCGTCGATTGTGTCGTCGCCGCCGCCGCCCAGAATGGTGTCGTCGCCCTCGCCGCCGGTCAGGCTGTCATCGCCCGGCACGACCGGGTCCCGCGGATCGGAAGAATAATCGTAATGCGCGTTGTCGAGTGTCGTGCCGGAGGATCCCAGGTCAATGATCAGCTTCACGTCATTGAAGTCACGGTCGCCGAGGTTGCGCAGGTCCTCGAACCCCAGCTGCACGGAACCATCCGGGAATTGATGGATCCCCTTAGTGTGGTCCAGCCCGTCCGGGTTGAGGCCCGCATTGCTGCCATAGCCGGAAGAGTAAAAGGTTCCTTGCGGGCTGACGATGCCCACGCCGACCACAGCGCCCTCAGGGGCATGATAGAGGTAGGTCTCGCCAACATCAGCACTGGCCTCCTCGGACAGCATGACGACATTGCTGATCTCGCCGGTTGCCGGGTCGATGGTGTAGGCAAAGACCTTGTTGTCAAAGGCGGAGCTGGTCGAAGAAATAGTGATTTTCACCGGCTCGCCGCTGCCAGAGACGCCATCCCCCAGGATCAGATCATCACCGCTGCCGCCATCCACGGTATCGCTGCCCGAGCCTGCGTAGACGCTGTCATCGCCGCTGCCTGCAACGATGACATCGTCATCCGGGCCCGCCGCCGGGTCGATCGCATCCGCGTTATCCACCATGTCGCCTTCGGGATCGCCGGTGTAGGCACCGTCAATCAGGTCATTGCCTGCTGTGCCTTCCACAATTCCGTCCAGTGCCGGATTCGGATTGTTGTCACTCATTGTCTTTACCCTCTCCTCACCGGCCTGGTCCCAAGCCCCATCGTTTCGGACCAGCCGGGCAGCCGCGCGGAATGCCGTTTTCAAAAACACCAGCCCGTACAGGCAGAGGGACAGACCGCGCAGACGATCTGGTTTGCGTGCTGAAACAGCACACAGCCGACTTGCAGAAGCTTTTCGGATCAGTGGAGTGCGCGCATCGCGGCACGAAGACTTGAATCAAATTTTAGCAGTCCACCACAGTCCAGCAGCTCGCAGAACTTGCCCCCCAATGGGCTGTTTCATGCATACTTAAGGTGCAGAGGGCCACAAAGCCAAAAAATTGCCTAAAATTCCCCGCATTGCGCCGGAACACCCTGAACATACGGTTCACTCTGGGTGGCCGGGCCGCGGACTGTTTCCAATTCCCGGCCCAAATCGCAGTCTGAAAGGGCTGGAATATCCCCCCTCCTCATGAGAAAGCGGTCTTTTATGCAGCTAAGTTTCCAATTTCGAAACATGGAATTTTCAAGGCGGGCCAGCCGCCCTGTGCCGCAATCTTCAGGCTTCCCTGAGCAATTAGCAGCCGCTTTGAAAACAATGCCGGACTTTCGGCCAGATTGTTCCCGCCCTCAGCGCAACGCTGTTCCTGACAGTGCGAATCGAACCGGACCGATGGCACGCGGCGGAAGCAAAACCACAAGGAAATAGTGCCAGGGATTTGAATCAAACACGGCTCAGCCGCAAATGTTCTGCCGCAGAACACCTGCCGGAAACGAATGCCTGAGCGCTCGTATTCAAATACCTTGAAGGGATTATGGCGGAGAGACAGGGATTCGAACCCTGGAGACGGTTTCCCGCCTACACACTTTCCAGGCGTGCGCCTTCGACCACTCGGCCACCTCTCCGTTGAGGGGGCTTTTGAAGGATCAGCCGGGGAAATGCAAGGGCTGAAACTGCAAAAACTTCACTTACCCCCCAATTCTTTTTCAGGCCTCCAAATGCAGGTAGACGCGGCGGTTCAGCTTGCCCTTTTTCTCAACCTTTCCAAGGCGGATGCGGCCGATTTCACCGGTGCGTTTAACATGGGTTCCTCCGCAGGGCTGCAGATCCACCTGCTCGTCTGCAGTGCCGATCCGCACCAGCCGCACCTGGCCCGCCCCGCGCGGCGGTGAGACCGACATGGTCTTGACCAGCTGCGGATTGGCATCCAGTTCGGCGTCAGTGATCCAGTCCTCGGTCACTTCAAGATCGCGATCGATCAGCGCCTGCAGCTGATCCTGAAGCGCCTGTTTGTCTTCCGGTGTCTCCGGCATGTTGAAATCCAGCCGCCCCTTCCCGGCGCTGATCGAACCGCCGGTCACCTCCAGCGGAATCACGACAGACAGGAGGTGCAGCGCTGTGTGGACGCGCATGTGGCCATAGCGGCGGTCCCAGTCGAGCACCTGGGTCACGGCGGCGCCTTCCGGCGGCAGGGCTGAGCCCTCCGCCGGGACCAGAACAACGGCGCCCTCCTCGCCCTTGACCGTCGTGGCGACATCGCACTGCCCTTCGCCCCACAGCAGCTTGCCGCTGTCGCCCGGCTGCCCCCCGCCGGTGGCATAGAACAATGTACGGTCCAGGATGATCCCGCCCTGCTCGGTATGGGCCAGCACCTGTGCCTCCGTCATCCGGGTATAGGCGTCCTTGCGGAACAGCGGCTCACTTATCGGCACCTGAATCTCCATCGGCATCATCGTCAGGATTTTGCTGCACATCTTCCAGGTCCGGCTTGGGCGGGGCCGCCGCGGAGGCGGATGCCGGAATGCCGGCAGGCTGCTCCCCGGAGGAGGCCGCCTTGGTCTGGGCCAGCGCCTCGGGATTGCGGATCCAGATGTCGCGCTGCATGAAGGGGATCTCGATCCCCTCTTCCTGGAACCGCTTCGCGATTTCGTAGTTCATGTCGGATTTCACCGACAGCACCCAGTTGACGTCGCGCAGGATGGCGCGGATCTCGAAATTGAGGGAATCGGCGCCGAATCCCTGGAACACCACCGAGGGCGCGGGGTTCAGCAGCACCATCGGGTGGTCCTTGGCAATCTCGCTCAGGATAGCCTCAACCTTGCGCGGGTCGGTGCCATAGGCGACGCCGACCGGCACGATCGCCCGCCCTACGGTGTTGCCGCGGGTGTAGTTGGTGACAGTGCCTGAAATCAGGTCGGAGTTCGGCACAATCACATCGGTGCGGTCGAAGGTCTCGATCCGGGTGGAGCGCACCGAGATATCGCGCACATAGCCCATCAGCCCGCCGACCTCGATCCAGTCGCCCTTGGAGATCGGGCGTTCGATCAGCAGAATGATGCCGGACACAAAATTCGACACGATGGTCTGCAGGCCGAAACCGATGCCGACCGACAATGCGCCCGCGACGATGGCCAGAGAGGACAGGTCGAGACCCGCCATCGAAATCGCGACCAGCGCCGCCAGGAAAATCCCGACATAGCCCAGTCCCGAGACGATGGCGTTCTGGCCGCCCGGGTCGATGCTAGTCTTGGGCAGAAGCGAATTGCGCAGGCTGCCCTGAATCAGCCGGGTCAGCGCATAGCCTGCGGCAAAGACAACGGCAAAGGTCAGGAAGGCGGTGGGAGAAATCCTGGTTTCGCCGATCTGGAAGCCTTCCAGAAAGCGCGACCACAGCTCGGTCATATCCGCCACGCGCGCGCCCCAGATCAGCGCCAGGAGCGGCAGGGCCATCGCCGCCAGCAGGAAGCCGATCAGGACCGCAAACAGCGAATCACGGGCGGCCGAGCCCTTGCCCGACAGCCAGCCGTACACATCGCCGAGGAAGCGCTGCACCACCAGAAGCGCGGCCAGCAGGGCCAGGGTGGATACCGCCGGGTAGATCAGAGCCTCCGCCGCGTTGACATAGCCAAGCGCGGCGAGCAGCGGCGAGATGAACCCCAAAAGATAGGTGGCGCGCCGGACCAGGGTCAGAATGCGGTTGGCACCTGCAGCAATGGCCCCGTCGTCCTCGGTATCCGCGGGCTGCCTCTGCCGCCGTTTGGCACCGATCCGGTGCAGCCGCAGCAGCACCAGCGCCGCCGCGGTGATCAGCGGGAAACTGGCAACCGAATGGACCGGCGCAGGAATGGTTTCGATGTTTTCCAGCTTCACCAGCGCGTCCTGCAGCACCAGGATCACCGCCAGGATGTCGACCATCAGCCGGGTTTCATTCAGCCGCCCTTCCTGCACCGGCACCAGATCGTTTTCGATCCGGCCGGAAAAGAGCTGGTTGCCCAGCCAGTGGAAGGACAGCATGACCAGCGCCCAGCCGGGCACATTGTCGAGCAGAAGAGAGCCGCGGAAGCCGGCGATGCCGGACAAGTCCACTGCCGCAACAAGGCAGATAATGCCGATGAAGGGCAGGATGACTTCGAGAAGGGATACGACGAAGCCCCAAATGCCGCGGCCGCTGCTGCCGAACTGCCGCAGGTAATCACCCGCCGCATGGGCCCAGGGCCGTCCCCGCAGCAGCAGCAGAGCGGCGATTGCCAAGAGCAGCAGCAGCGCCGGCAAGCTGTTCTGCACACGCTCGGCAGTGGTGGCACTCCCGATCCGGTAGGCGGTTTCATTCCAGATAGACCCGGCGGAGCGGCCCAGGGTGCGCAGCGCACCGGCCCAGTTTTCCGGGTTCAAAGGCGAGGGGCCGCGCTCCAGAAGTTCGCGGGTCCGGCGCTCGCGGATGATCTTGTCGATTTCGGCGATCAGGCCGTTGGCGCGGCTGTAAGCCTCCTCCGAGACGATGCGCGGCACCTTCAGTTCGCGAAGCTGCTGCTCCAGCGAGGCGCGCAGCTCGGCAATATCCTCCGGCTCGCTGCTGCCTTCCTCCGGCGCTTTGCCAAGAGCGCCGATCTGGCCTTCCAGGGTCTTGATCCGGTCGCCGTTTTCGGTCCGCGCCTGCATGAACCGCTGGCGGTAGCTGGTCAGCTCCTTGCGCAGGGTTTCCAGTGCGGCGCTGGACGCGCGCCTGGCATCAATCACATCTTCCGCGCGGCTCGCGGTCTTGAGCCAGTCCTGATAATAGGCGCGGGACTCAGCGTTCAGCTGGGCCAGCGCAGGCATCACGAGGCCGGTCACAAGGACCAGCCCCAGCAGCACGTTCCGCACAGCGGTTATGAAAGGTGTCATACGTCCTCAAAAACACCTGGGATCGACGCGGGCGTGTGGGTCATCCACTCCGGCACCGGCAGGTTCTTTTCACGCAGGAAGTCCGGGTTGAACAGCTTGGACTGGTAACGGGTGCCGTAGTCGCACAGCACGGTCACGATTGTGTTGCCCGGCCCCATGTCCTTGGCCATGCGCACGGCCCCTGCGATGTTGATGGCAGTGGAACCGCCCAGGACAAGGCCTTCGTCGTGCAGCAGGTCGAAGACGTAGGGCACAGCCTCTGCGTCGGAAATCTGATAGCTGTAATCCGGAGAGAACCCCTCGAGGTTCTTGGTGATGCGGCCCTGGCCGATGCCCTCGGTGATCGAGCTGCCCTCGGACGCCAATTCGCCGGTGGTGTAATAGGAATACAGGGCCGCGCCCATCGGGTCGGCCAGCGCAATTTTAACGCCCTTGGGCTGCAGAGCCTCGGCAACGCCTGCAAGGGTGCCGCCGGAGCCAACGGCGCTGACGAAACCGTCGACTTTACCGCCGGTCTGTTCCCAGATTTCCGGGCCTGTGGTTTCCACATGGGCCTGGCGGTTCGCAACGTTGTCGAACTGATTGGCCCAGACGGCCCCATTGGGTTCGGTCTTGGCCAGTTTCTCTGCCAGGCGCTGGGAATAGCGCACGTAGTTGTTGGGATTCTTGTAGGGCGCCGCTGGCACCTGGACCAGCTGGGCGCCCGCAAGGCGCAGCATGTCCTTCTTTTCCTCGGACTGGGTTTCCGGGATCACAATCACCGTCTTGAAGCCCATCGAGGCGCCGACCAGCGCCAGGCCGATACCGGTGTTGCCGGCGGTGCCTTCGACAATTGTGCCGCCCGGCTTCAGCTCGCCGCGGGCAATGGCATCGCGGATGATATAGAGCGCTGCGCGGTCCTTGACCGACTGGCCCGGGTTCATGAACTCCGCCTTGCCCAGGATCTCGCAGCCGGTCTCTTCGCTGACGCGGTTCAGGCGGATAAGAGGTGTGTGGCCGACGGCATCAGCCAGATCGCGTGCAATGCGCATGGTATCCCTTTCGATCATTCCCCCAAGGTGTATCCAAGCGGTCCGGCGACCACAAGGCGGGAAGCGGGTCAGGAATGCCCGGCGCGCAGCCGCTCACGGTGCCGTGACAGCCACAGGGCTGCAGTCACCAGCGGCATATCCTGATAGGTCTGCGCGTCAATGCCTTCCATTAGCGCGTCATAACTGATGATCCGGCTGCGGATGTCTTCGCCCTCGCCCGCCAGGCCGCCGCCGCCGCTAACATCAGAAAGATCGGCAATGCCAATGAAAATATGAACAAATTCCGTCAGGGAGCCACTGGAAGGATAGACTTGCGCCACCGGCTCGAGCCGCTGCACGGAAATGCCAGCCTCTTCCTGAGCCTCGCGCACGGCGGCCTGCTCGGGCGTTTCGCCCGGATCCACCAAACCTGCCACCGGCTCCCACATCCAGGGGCGGCTGTCGCCGGAAATATAGACAGGTGCGCGGAATTGCTCCACCAGCAGCACCTGGTCCCGCTTGGGGTCATAGGGCAGCACGACGGATGCAAGCGCCGCCATCGCAGCACTGCGGTGCACCACCGGGCTCATGGACCCGTCATAGCGGCGGAACTGCAGCTCCATTTCTTCCATTGCGAAGAAATTCAGGTAGGCGCGGGTGTGGCTGTGAACAATCACGTCCTTGGTCAGATCATGTTCAGGGTCAGCGGGCCGTGCCTGCCCCGCCAGCCAGCTGGCGGCCCTGCGGCGGATCGCAGGAAAGGATTCTGCGATCTCCTCCGCCGATTTGCGGCCGTAATAAGCCATGACTTCCTCAGCAGCGCGCAGGGAAAGCGCGCCCCATTCAGCCGCCCAGACCTCCAGATCCCAAGGATCGGCCGTTTGCCACATGCCCGGTTCCGGAAAGTACACCTCAGCCTCGGCATAGCTGCCATCCGCGAGCCGAACGGCGACAGGCTTCAGCTCATAGCCGAAACCGCCTTCGTAAAAGTTCAGCGCATCCAGGTCGGCCGCCGACAGATCCTGCACAAAAACGCCGTCTGCCGTGGCGCCCTGGCGTTCCTCGATTGCCGGAAAGGGCTGTCCGACCACCTGGTAGACACCGTGGCCGGGCAGTTGGGCAGAGCGGGCCTTCAGCGCGTCACCGCTCCGGCCCAGCACCAGTTCGAGCAAAGGGATATGGCGCAGCGTGCCAAAGAAGAAGAGATCAGCCACGGAAGGTAACCTGTTATTAATATGTGATTTCAGCGCCAGCGGCGTGAGGCGTTTTCGGTCGCGAGGCCGGCCAGGACGCCGCCGATCACCAGCGGCACCAAAACCGACGGCACTGCGATAACAAAGAAATATTCCAGCGCAATGACAAAAATCTGCGACAGCGCTTCAAACGGGCCGTCATAGCGGTGCCGCATGGCCAGACGGAACATTTCCCAAGCGCCCTGGACGAACAGCGCCCACAGCACCATCACCGCCATACCGGTAAGGCCGTTATTGATCGCTGGCACCAGTCCGCCGCCTGCCCGCCGCCCCATGAAGATCCAGCCGCACAGCAGCCCCAGCACCACATTGACATGCACGAAATATCCGAAGTCGGTGCCTTCCGGCATCTGCGGCATGACCAGAAAGGACGCGAGAAACGCCACCAAAGCCAGGGATAAAGCGGCGGTCAGGCGGGCTCCGGTGGGCATAAGCGGTCTGGTTCCGTGGCACAGTTCAATCAGCGATGAGCAACTGTAATCTGCGTCACGTCGCAATTTCCAGTCTTAAAGGCGGCGGCGCAGGAAGTGAGGTAAAAGTTCCACATCTTATGGAAACGCTCATCGAATCCGAGGCCGGCGATCTGCTCCCAGCGGGCGTTGAAGGTTTCGTGCCAGCGTTTGAGCGTTTGTTCGTAGCTGCCGCCGAATTCGATCGACCTCACCACCCCCAGACCCGCTTTCTCCACCTGGTCACGCAGTACAGCCGGTGATGGCAGCATACCGCCCGGGAAGATGTGCTTCTGGATGAAATCGATGCCCTTGCGGTAAATCTCCCAGCGCCGGTCGGCGACGGTGATGATCTGCAGCGTCGCCTTGCCGCCAGGTTTCAGCCGGTCGTGGATGGCACCGAAGTAGGCGGGCCAGTATTTCTCGCCCACCGCCTCGAACATCTCGATGGAGGCAATGCCGTCGAACTGGCCTCGGCAGTCGCGGTAGTCCTGCAGGCGCAGCTCCACCTGGTCCGAGAGGCCTGCGTTTTCAATGCGCTGGCGGGCAAACCTTAACTGCTCCTTACTGATCGTCAGGCCGGTCACCTTCAGCCCGCGCTCCTTGGCGGCGTATTCGGCAAAGCCGCCCCAGCCGCAGCCGACCTCCAGCACATGATCGCCGGGCTGCACCCCCATCTGGTCGACCAAGGAGGCGTATTTTGCGGTCTGCGCCGCCTCCAGACTGTCCTGGCCGCTGCGGAACAGGGCGCTGGAGTAGGTCATCGTGTCGTCCAGCCACAGCCGGTAGAACTCATTTCCAAGGTCGTAGTGGTAAGAGATGTTTTTCTTGGCCTGGCGCCGGTGGTTGCGGTGCAGCCAGAAGCGGAAGCGTTCATACGCCCGCGCCAGCCCCTGCCCCGGAAAACCGTCATAGACGGTGTTGGCCCCCATATGCACCAGATCCATGAAGGCCTGGAGGTCGCTGGTGCTCCACCAGCCTTCCAGATAGGCATCGGAGAAGCCCAGGTCGCCTTCCCGGATCAGCCGGGAAAAACAATCCGGGTGGTGGATGATCAGGTCAGCAGCCGGCCCCGGGTTGCGCCCCTTGGCCGTGAATACGCGCCCGTCCGGCAGTTGGATATCCAGCTGCCCGACTTCCATGGCTTTCACTTTGGCAAACACTGCCGGAAAGTAGCGCGGCAGGTTTTTCTGGCCGTCAACGGACGTGAGCTTCATTCGCTTCCCCCTGTGCGAGATACGGACGTGCTACAGGGAAAAAGCTAGGCCGGAGGGGGCTTTCTGGCAAGAAAACTGTGCGTTAGCCGTTTTCACGGCTTTCGTGATAGGCCGCAAGGGCGCGGTCCCGGCCGGCCTGCAGGCTTATGACCGGATTCGCCCGCGGCATGTCCGGGGCGAGGTTCCAGGACCGCGGAGCAGCATCGAAGAAATCAAGCGCGGACCGGGGCGGCTGCCCCTGGCCTTCGGCAATCCAGCGGCGGGTATAAACCCCTGACGGGTCAAATTTGTCCAGTTGCCCGCTGGGATTGAAAACACGGAAAAACGGGGCGGCGTCGGGACCGGAGCCCGCCACCCATTGCCATCCCATAGCGTTGGCGGCAGGGTCCCAGTCGACCAGCGTGTCCGCGAACCAGTCCATCCCGCACTTCCAGTGAATCATCAAATGCTTGGTGAGGAAACTTGCCACGATCATCCGGGCCCGGTTGTGCATCTTTCCAGTCACGTAAAGCTCCCGCATGGCAGCATCGACAAAGCCGTAACCGGTCTGCCCGCGCTGCCAGGCCTGGAATTGCGGGGTGTCTTCATGCGACCAAGGGAAATCCCGCCATTCCTGGCGCCAGCTTTCGGTCAGGATATGCGGCGAGTGGTACACCAGGTGGTAGGCAAACTCGCGCCAGACCACCTCCTTGAGGAAGGTTTCTGCGCCACTTCCGCCCTGCTCCATTGCAGCGCGGCCCAGGTGCCACAGGCGGTGCGGGCTGATCTCCCCCCAGGCGAGGTTTTCCGAGAGGCCGGACGTTGCGTCCTCGCCCGGAAAGTCGCGGCATTCCTTGTAGGCGGAAACCTTGTCTTCCAGGAACTCATCCAGCCGGTCCTGCGCCGCAGCTTCGCCCACGCGGCAATAGCGGGCCACAACATCCGCGCCCCGGCGCATGGCAGCGCCCATCTTCCAATCACTGATTTCTTCGCTTGCAGGCCATGTGTCCGGCGCAGGAATTTCCGAGGGGGCGGGCCGCAGGCTGTCGACATCGCGCACCCGCACGGATTTCCAGAACGGCGTGAACACCTTGTACATGCCGCCGGTTTTGGTCTCGACGGACCAGGGCTCGAACAGCAGCCGCCCGCCGTGGGACCGGGCGGCGGCCCCCTGCGCCTTCAGCTGCTGCTTGACTTCCGTGTCGCGGGCAATGGCCTGCGGGTCATACAGGCGGGACCAATGGACAGCCCCTGCCCCGGTTTCACTGATCAGTTCCCGAAGCACCTCAAGCGCGCCGCCGCGGCGCAGGATCAGGCGGGAGCCGGCCTTCTCCAGAACTCCGGAAAAATGCTCCAGTCCCAAGCCAAGCCTGAACTTGGGCGCGGCACCCAGCGCCTCATCCTGCGCATCAAGGATATAGACCGGAATCACCGGCGCGCCGGTGTTCACCGCAGCCGTCAGCGCCGGGTTGTCTGCCAGGCGGAGGTCCCGCCTGATCCACCAGATTACCGGGCTGCGGCTGCTCATGTCGTGCTCCTTGTCCTGTTCGCGTTACAGCACCCTGTCCAGCGCCTCGATCAGCTTCGCGACCTCGTCTTCGGACGTGTAGTGGGTGAAGCTGATACGCAGCACGCCTTCGGCTGGATCAATGCCCATCGCCTCCAGCGCACGGACGGCATAAAAATCGCCGCCGCCGGCCATGATGCCAAATTCTGCCAACTGCGCGGCCGCCGGTTCCGCGGCGCGGTTCAGGGCCAGGGCCACCGTCGGCGCGCGGGTATCGGCTTGCGACGGCCCCAGCAGGCGCACGCCGTTGCGGTCCTTCACCGCGTCCAGCAGCGGCTGCAGCAGTTTCACCTCATGCGCGCGCATCAGGTCATGGACAAAGGCACCGGTTTCCGCAGCGGTGCCTGAATGGCGGTGATGGGATGCCAGCGCCTCGAAGTAATCCGCCATGCCGGCCGACGCCGCCACCTGGGCGTGATCCGGGCCTGCCGGGGTGAACCGCTTGTAGAGGCTATCTGCGTTGAAATAATGCGCCTGGTTCGGCAGCAGCTCGCCCAGCGCCCGGCGGATCACCATGACGCCCTGATGCGGCCCGTAGGTCTTGTAGGAGGAGAACAGGTAGATGTCGGCCCCCAGCTCATCCACGTTGGGCAGCCCGTGCGGCGCGTAGGAGACACCGTCAACACAGACATAGGCGCCCGCGGCATGGGCCATTGCGGTGATCTCCGCCACCGGGTTGATCTCTCCCACCACATTGGAGCAGTGCGGGAAGCAGACCAGGCGGACGTTTTCGTCCAGCAGGTTTTCCAGCTGTGCGGTGTCAAGATGGCCGGTTTGCGGGTCAATCTGCCATTCGCGGATCTCGATCCCCTCCTCCGCCAGCCGCCGCCAGGGGCCGCTGTTGGCCTCGTGGTCCTGATTGGTGACGATGATCGCCTCCCCCGGTTTCATCAGCTTGCGGAACGCCTGCGCCAGCACAAAGGTGTTCTGCGTGGTCGAGGGGCCGAAGCTCAGCTCATCCGCGGCAACCCCCATCAGCGCGGCCAGACGCGCGCGGGCCTTGTCCATCTCCTCGCCGCCGAGGCGGGAGGCTTCGTAGGGGGCATAGGGCTGCACCTTGCGCTGGGTATAGAAACGGGTCAGCCGGTCGATCACCTGGCGGCAGGTGTAGGACCCGCCCGCGTTCTCAAAAAACGCCTGCCCGTCAAGGCTGGGTTCGGCAAAGGCCGGGAACTGGGCCCGGACGAAATCGATATCCAATGCAGTCATTACAGATCTCTCCTCAATCGCTGCGGTCCGATGGGAAGGCCGGCGCATGCCAGGGATCTCCCCGAACATGGCAGGTCTTCCAGCCGAGCCGCGCTCCCGCACAAGGGTTGAGGGATCGCAGGCAGCCCTGCAAGGCAGAAAAAGCCGAGCAGAACGCTAAGGTCGTAGCGTACCGGCAGCGGTCCGGTCAAGCGCCAAGGCTGATGCCGGAAACTGTCATGAGGGCATGGCACTCTGACGGCATCACAACACGGAGGATTAGACATGGCGTTTACACCAAAGGATTTTCTGGTCTGGGGCGAAGTTCCCGTCAGCGACCTGGACGCGGCGGTCCGGTTTTACAGCACGGTGACTGGCGCCAGCCTGAGCATCGACAACAGCGGCCCGAACCCCATCGCGATGTTCAAACCCGCAGATGAGGCCAACGGTATTGCCCTGCACCTCTACCCGGGCAGGCCCGCTGGCGACGGCCGCGGACCGACCCTGCATCTGACCGCCGAGGGGGAACTGGAAGATGTAATGGCACGGGTCACTGACGCTGGCGGCAAGGTGGTGTCCGAAACCATCTCCATCCCGCCCGGGCGGTTCTTCTTTGCCACCGACCCCGATGGCAATTCGCTTGGGTTCTTCAAGTACAACGCCTGACGCAAAAAGGCCCCGGGGACATCCTGGGGCCTTCCTGCTTCAGGTTCTGCGGCGTGCTCAGTCGCGGCGCCGCTCCCGCGCCAGTCCGATGAATACCGACACGCACATCAGCACCAGAACGATCGCAAAGGGGAAGCCGGTGGCGATGGCGGCCGCCTGCAATGCCCCGAGACCGCCGCCGAGCAGCAGCACGATGGCGATGGCGCCCTCCAGGATGCACCAGAACACGCGCTGCGCGGTCGGCGCGTCGGTCTTGCCGCCGGCGGTGATGGTGTCGATCACCAGCGAGCCGGAGTCCGACGAGGTGACGAAGAACACGACCACCAGGATGATGCCGACAAAGGACAGGATACCGGTCAGCGGGAAGGTCTCGAACAGCTTGAACATCTTCAGCTCGAGCGCGGCCTCCTGCAGCGCCTGGCCGGTCTCGCCCGCCACCAGATCCAGCGCTGCACCGCCAAAGACGCTCATCCACAGGGCGCCAACCACAGTCGGGATCAGCAGCACGCAGGTCACGAACTCGCGCACGGTCCGCCCGCGGGAGATACGGGCGATGAACATGCCGACAAACGGCGACCAGGAAATCCACCAGGCCCAATAGAAGGTGGTCCAGCCCTGCAGGAAGTTGGTGTCGTCACGCCCCACCCAGTTGGATAGCTCCGGCAGGAACACGGCGTAGTCAACGAGATTGGTGAAGAATCCGGACAGGATGGCAATGGTGGGGCCGACAATCAACACCAGCAGCAGCAGCAGCGCAGCCAGGATCATGTTGGCCTCGGAGAGCCGCTTCACGCCCTTTTCCAGGCCCGCAACAACCGAGACCAGCGCAAACAGAGTAATGGCAACAATCAGGAACACTTTCATGCTGTCAGTGACAGGCACGCCGAACAGGTAGTTCAGGCCGGCCAGCGCCTGGCTGGCGCCCAGCCCCAGCGAGGTTGCCAGGCCGAAGATGGTGGCAAACACTGCCAGCACATCGACGATATGGCCCAGCACGCCCCAGGTCGCATTGCCGAACAGCGGGAAGAACACCGAGCGCATGGTCAGCGGCAGGCCGCGGTTGAAGGAGAAGAAGGCCAGCGCCAGAGCGACGATTGCATAGACCGCCCAGGGATGCAGCCCCCAGTGGAAGATAGTCGCAGCCATGGCCAGCCTCTGCGCTTCGGCCGCATCGCCGCCAGCTGCACCCAGCGGCGCCCAATCGGTGCGCATACCGTCTTCGCCGGCGGCCGTGCCGCCCAGCGAGGCACCGAAATGCGAGATCGGCTCAGCCACGCCCCAGAACACCAGGCCGATCCCCATGCCGGCCGCAAACAGCATCGCAAACCAGCCGGCATAGGAATAGTCCGGCCGCGCATCGTCGCCGCCCAGACGGATCGAGCCATAGGGCGTCACCACCAGGAACAGTGCGAACAGCACGAAGATGTTGGTTGAAATCATGAAGACCCAGTCGAAGTTGCTGGTCAGCGCCGGACGCAGCCAGCCAAAGAACTCGGCTGCCTGTTCCTTGAACACCAGGGCAAAGAAGACAAAGGCAACAATGGTCAGGGCTGAAATTGCAAAAACAGGGTTGTGCACATCCAGGCCCATGACCTGGATATTGTCCTGGCCGACCTCGTAGTCCGCCTCGGGTTCGTTGGTTTCTGTAGTCATGACGTGTCTCCCCGAATAGTCAGTGGGCTTGTCATCCGCAGGATCGCCGGCCGGGGGGCCAGCAATATGGACTCCTCATCGGCCGAAACCGACATTGCCACATATTTGTGACAGGAGCGCCAAGGGTGAGCGGCGCAGATATCAACCGGAACGCCGCATTGCAAACAAGTCTCCTGGTGCCCCGGCGAATGCAGCGCCCGCGCGGTGCGAGGGGGCTCAAAACAGGAAAAGGGCCGGAAGTTCCGGCCCTTTCCAGTTTTGGCAATTTCGGCCCCGGTCAGGCGTTCACATCCACCACGACCCGTCCTTTGACCTGGCCCTTCAGGATATCCGCCCCCAGCGCGGGCAGATCGCTGAGAGCCGCGGGCCGGATCATCGCTTCTAGCTTGTCCATGGGCAGGTCGCTGGCGATGCGCTGCCAGGCGCGGACGCGGTTTTGATAAGGCTGCATGACCGAATCGATCCCCAGAAGGTTCACACCGCGCAGCAGGAACGGGATGACTGTCGCAGGCAGGCCTGCGCCGCCAGCAAGGCCCACGGCCGCAACCGAGGCGCCGTATTTCATCTGCCCCAGCACGCGCGCCAGCATGGCGCCGCCAACAGCATCGACACAGCCTGCCCAGGTTTCGCTTTCCAGCGGGCGCTTGGTGGTTTCGTTGATTTCCTCCCGCGCCACGATCTGAGTGGCTCCAAGGGATTTCAGATAGTCCGCAGTTTCCGGGCGGCCGGTGACCCCCGCCACCTCATACCCCAGGTTTGCCAGGATCGCGGTGGCCACAGATCCGACGCCGCCCGCAGCCCCGGTGACCAGTACCGGGCCATGGCCGGGTTCCAGCCCATGATCCTCCAGTGCCATAACCGCCAGCATGGCGGTAAAGCCTGCAGTGCCAACCGCCATTGCCTGACGGCTGTCCAGCCCGTCGGGCAGCGGCACCAGCCAGTCGGCGCGCACGTTGGCCTTCTGGCTGTAGCCGCCCCAGTGGGCCTCCCCAACACGCCAGCCGGTCAGCACCACCTTGTCGCCCGGCTTATAGCGGCCATCGGAGGATGTCTCGACGGTGCCGGCAAAATCGATCCCCGGCACATGCGGGTATTTCCGCACCAATCCGCCGCCCGGCCCGATGCAAAGCCCGTCCTTGTAGTTCACCGTGGAATACTCCACCGCCACGGTCACCTCGCCCTCGGGCAGCTGATCCAGACCGATCTGCTCCACCGCGGCGGAGGTCTTGCCGCTGTCTTCATCCTTGTTCACAACCAGTGCATTGAACATCGTGCCATCCTTTCCTGTACCGCGGACCAGATCCCGTGCCGGCCTGGCCCGAAATTCCTTGGGGGAGCCAGGGCTCCCCCGCACATCACTTCAGCGCCAGAACCGCTCCTGCACCGTCGCGGGGCGCATGCCCGCCGGAGTTTCAACTCCCAGCACGGTGCCCGGCGCCCAGTGGGACCGGCCGACCATCCCGATCGCCGCATTCACCCCGAACTCCGGTGAGAAGATGGCCGACCCGATCTCCCCCACCCGGAGGCCATCGGCATACAGCGGCCAGGCGTCCAGGCAGGGCGGGATTTCTCCATCGATAACCAGCGGACGGATCTGGCGGGCGGGGCCGTTTGCGGCCTGTTCCGCCAGAGCTGCCTTGCCGATGTAGTCCTCGGGCGAATTGCAGAACTTGCCCAGCCCGCATTCATATGGCGTGTTTTCGCGGGTCATGTCATTGCCATAGCTGAGCAGCCCGCTCTCGATCCGCTCAATCGCGTTCGGGCAGCCTGCCCGCACGTTCAGGTCTCCGCCTGCCGTGAAAAGCGCGTCCCACAGGGGCATGCCCAGGTCCGCTCCCTCGACATAAACCTCGAAACCGCCCTGCTTGGACCAGCCGGAACGGGCCACCACGAACTCCACGCCCTGAAAGGCCAGCCGCTTGTAGCGGAAGAAACGGATGTCACGCACCGCCTCGCCAAAGACGCGGGCCATCAGCTCGTCCGCCTTGGGCCCCTGCACAGCCAGCGGCGAGACGTCGGGCTCCACGATCTCCACATCAAACCCTTTGGCGATGGCAATGCCCAGCGCGAACTGCAGCAGGTCGCCGTCGGCCAGCGACAGCCAGTAGTGGTCCGCTGCCAGTTTCACGGCCACCGGGTCGTTCAGCATCCCCCCGTTCTGGTCGACCGTCGGCACGTAGTAGCACTGGTCGTCCGCCATCTTGTCCATGTCGCGCGGGCTGATCAGTTTCATCAGCCGCAGCGCGTCCGGCCCCTTGATGCTCACCTGGCGCTCGCAGGCCACATCCCAGACCTGCACGTGCTCTTTCAGGTGGGCGCAGTCGTACTCCAGGCTGTCGAACACCGTGGCCAGCAGCATGTGGTTATAAACCGTGTACCCCTTGACACCCGCGGCCTCGACACCGGGGGAAAAGGGGGTGCGCCGGATGCGGCGGGAAGGAAAGATGCTTGCCATGCTCAAGTCTCCATTTGAGCGTTTCAATGAATTGGCTGCACGCGGCAAAACCAATGCCGCAAAAGCCTGCGTACAGAGGATCCAGGCATTGCCCTCTCCCGACTCAAGTCTTAGATTCTAAATGTCAGACTTTTAAATGTCAGACAAATGATTTTTTGCCGGGGCCGCGCCCGGCGCAGCCAACTGACAGGACCAATGGCATGAAAATCGATCCCAATAGTTCCGCTGATCTGTCGGTTCAGATAGCCCAGGCAATCAAGGATGCCATCATCTCGGGCGAATTGATCGTGGATGAGCGGCTGCCGTCCGAGGCAGAACTGTCGGATCATTTCCAGGTGTCCCGCCCGACTGTCCGCGAGGCGCTGAAACGGCTGGCGGCGCAATCCCTGATCCGCACGCAGCGCGGCGCCTCCGGCGGGGCCTTCGTGAACCGGCTGAGCTTCGAGGATGCCTATGCGCAGCAGGTCACCACCTCGACCCTTCTGCTCAGCATGAATGAAGTGAGCTTTGATACCGCCTGCGAGGCGCGCTATGCGCTGGAGCGCGCTTGCGCGCCGCTGTCGGCGGAGCGGCGCAGTGCCGATCATCTGGCAACAATGCGTGCAGAGATCTTCCGCCAGGGGCAGCCGGGGCTGACCGATGTGGCTTTCTGCGCCTCCGATGTCGCCTTTCACCGGGCGCTGGTGGACGGTGCCCGCAACCCGGTGCTGTCCTATCAGCTGGCCGGGGCAGTCGAAGCAATGCAGCCGCTGATGAACATGATCACCTTCACGGCACGCGACCGTGCGGTGATCACTGGCCTTCATACCCGGATTGCCGATGCCATCGAAGCGGGAGATGGCGGTGCTGCCGCTGCTGGGCTGCAGGATCTGGAATGCGAAACCCGCAAGCTGGCCTCTGACGTCTTTGCCGCGCGGGCGCAGAGGTAACGGATCAACACATTGCCAACCATGTGCCGGGCCATTTGTGTCATGATCAAACCCGGCTTCGCCCTTTCATCCGGCATCTGGCTGCGCGATATCTCCGCCTGCAACGCGGTGCAGAACGGCCAGGTGCCGCGCCGCAAGATCCGCGATATCGAGCGCTATGCCGGGATCGAGGCCTTTCTGGCTAAGGTCCGCGCCGCGGCTTTCAGGTGGTGACGAATCGCGGGCAGGTTGTCGTGTTCTGCAACAGCACCCCGATCCGCAAACTGGTGTGACACCGCGGTTTTCCAGCGCGGAAAACGGCCAGAAAATCCTGCGAGGATTTCTGGCGGCGCCGCTTGCGGAAAAGTGCCGGTTTTCCTCGCAGGATTCCGGTTGCCCCCTTTGCAACTGCTCAGAAGCGCATTATATAACTGCTGTTCCCTTGTGGAACTATGGACATAAACGCGCTCGTAATAAGCGGATCGGACCCGGGGGCGGTACCCGGCGGCTCCACCAACATCCTTCGTTTGGGGATCATGGGGCCGAAACAGGATCGACGGACGTCTAAAGGGGTTTGCTTTGTCTCGGCGGGGTGCCACCGTACCGGCCCAAACAGTACAATTGCAAACGACAATCGTGCTCCGGTTGCTCTGGCTGCGTAAGCAGTTCGAGGAATCGAAATCTAAGTCCTTGCGCCTAGCCGCGTAAGGCGGGGTCCGCAGGTACCTGGCAACAGAAACCTGCACTTTACCTTTCCCGGAATAATATGCTTGCTTGACGGCCTACCGGATACTGCCGCGTCTTCAGCCGGACAACAGCGCCCGAAGAGTAAAAGAATGGCAAGACCTACCAAAACACAACAAATTTCCCCGCGCCGGGCGCCCCCGGCGGGCGGCACGGCACAGCCTGCGGCGGATGAATGCCCGAAAATGGCTATCCTGTTTGACCCGGACAACAGCGCAGAAATGCCCCTGACTCGTCTCCTTCATTTTTGGTTCGAAGAGGTCTGGTGCAAGGGCAATCTGGATGCGGTCGCCGAGGTGATGACATCAAAGACGCTGATTTCCGGAGCCGTCTCGGCCTTGGCCGAACCGGAATGCGACTATGGCGAGGTGGTCGCCGCCCTGCGCAATCTGTTAGGCCCCATTAAAGTGACCTTCAGCCATGCAATGGAAACCCGGGACTGGGTATCGGTCCGGCTGCTGGTTGATACCAGTGATCCCAAAGACGGGAACAGCTTTCAGATGACCGGGCAATTGATGGCACGCGTCGAAGACGGAAAGATCGCCGAGATGCATTCCAACATGGACTATTTCAAGATGTTCGAGCAGCTTGGCCAGCTGCCGCATGAGGCAATGGCCATATGTATGACCGGGGAACGGCTGCGCTAGCCTCCGCCTGCAAATGCTTGACAAATGGGGACAAACGCGCTTGTAAGAGCTTATGGGGAGCACCGCGAACGCCCCGTGAGGCGACAGCCCAAGGTTCGCATGTTAACCTTCGCTTGCGAGGAGACATGCTCATGCCTGCCCCGAATGAAATCACCCCTGCCCAGCTCCTGCGCCTGATCGGCACACCGAATGCGCCGGTTCTGGCGGACATTCGCACAGATGCCGACTTTGACGCTGATCCCTTTCTGATCCCGGGCTCCTTCCGGCACCCGCATACCGGAATTGAAAGCCTCAAGGCGCGCCTCCAAGGGCGGCCGTGCGTCGTGATCTGTCAGAAGGGCCTCAAACTGTCACAGGGCGTTGCGGCCTGGTTGCGCAGCGACGGGATCCAGGCCGAATTCCTGCAAGGCGGCATGCAGGGCTGGCGCTGCCTGAAAGGCGCGCCGCGCCTTCCTGCAGGCGCCCTTCCCGCACCTGCCGGCGGCGGCACTCTGTGGGTGACCCGGCACCGGCCGAAGATCGACCGTATCGCCTGCCCCTGGCTGATCCGCCGCTTCGCGGACCCGGCAGCGCGCTTTTTATTTGTCGCTCCTGCGGAGGTCGCTGGTGTTGCGGAGCGCTTTGGCGCAACCCCCTTTGATGTGGAGAACGTGTTCTGGTCGCATCAAGGCGAATTCTGCACGTTTGATACCATGCTGGATGCATTCGGGCTGCGCACGCCCGCGCTTGACACCCTGTCCCGGGTTGTGAGAGCCGCCGACACCAACCGGCACGATCTGGCACCTGAGGCGGCGGGTCTTCTGGCGATCTCCGTCGGCCTCTCTCGCCAGCACAAGGATGACCATCAGCAGCTAGAGGCAGGCATGGCACTATACGACGCGCTGTACCGCTGGGCCCGGGACGGTCGCGGCGAAGGCCACGACTGGCCCGCGGACCGAAGATCATGATCCCGCCCCCCTGGGCGGACATGATCCGCGTATTCGGGCGCATCGGGATCCTCAGCTTCGGCGGTCCCGCAGCGCAGATAGCAGTGATGCACAAGGAACTGGTGGAGGACCGGCCCTGGCTGAGCGAGGAAAGCTTTCTGCGCGGGCTGTCCTTTTGCATGCTGCTGCCGGGCCCTGAAGCCATGCAGCTGGCGACCTACACCGGCTGGCGTATGCGCGGCACCGCCGGCGGGCTGCTGGCCGGGCTTCTGTTCGTGCTGCCGGGGGCCGCAGTGATCGCGGTGCTGGTCTGGCTTTATGCGCAATTCGGCACCCTGCCCGCGGTCCAGTCCGCCTTTCTGGGCGTGAAGGCAGCCGTGGTCGTCATCATTCTGCAAGCCCTGCGGCGGCTCGCGGGGAAAGCCTTGAAGAAACCGCTGGATTGGGTCCTGGCAGGCCTGGGGTTTGCTGCGCTGTTCCTGCTGAACCTGCCGTTCCCGCTTGTGGTGCTGGCTGCGGCCTGCATCGGACTGCTGCAGAGGGATGCCGCCGGGGCTGCACCGCCACACACCCTGCCTGCGCGCGACGGCAGCACCCTGCGAACCATTGCAGTTTGGGGAGGGCTGTGGCTGCTGCCGCTGATCGCACTGAGCCTGGCCGGGGCGTCGTTCCTGTCCGATATCGGCTGGTTCTTTTCCAAGCTGGCGGTCGTCACCTTCGGCGGCGCTTACGCGGTGCTGGCCTATATCAGCCAAACAGTGGTCACCCAGTTCAGCTGGATCAGCGCCGGGCAGATGATCGACGCCCTCGGCCTGGCCGAAACCACCCCCGGCCCGCTGATCCTGGTCACCCAGTTTGTCGCCATGCTGTCGGGTTTGCAGGAGGGCGGTTTCGGACTGTTTCTGGCCGCCGGCGCCGTGGCCCTTTGGGCCACCTTCATGCCCTGTTTCCTGTGGATTTTTGCCGCGGCGCCCTATGTGGAGCGCATCGCGTCACACCCAAGGCTGGGCATGGCGCTGAAGGCAGTGACCGCCACCGTTGCCGGCGTGATACTGAACCTGTCGGCATGGTTTTTGATGCATGTTGCCTTTGCGGAAACCGGCACCTTTGAGACTGGCATACTGCAGGTTCCTTTTCCGGTCTGGAGCAGCATGATCACTCCGGCCGCGCTGCTGGTTCTGCTTGCCCCGCTGGCCGCCTGGGCAGTACGCGGCAATATGCTGCTGCTGCTTGCGGTGATGGCAGCCGCAGGCTTGCTGATTGCCGAATTCCCTTTTGCAATCAGCTGACTGAGACGCCTTGGGCACCGCCCCCTGCGGCAAAAAATTTTTGGGCGGCCAACAAGGCTGCTCTTTTGTTTCCGGCAAAATCTCCTATGCTTGACGGCAAATGAACAAAGGGTGACTGCATGTCCCGTGAAATTGACTATGGCAACCTGATGCACACTGCCATGCGCGGCCTGATCCGGACCGTGCTGCAGGACATCTCCGACAACGGCTTGCCCGGCAACCATCACTTTTTCATCACCTTCGACACGGCCCACCCCGATGTAGAACTGGCCGACTGGCTGTCCGACCGCTATCCCGGCGAGATGACCGTGGTCATGCAGCATTGGTTCGACAATCTGACCGTGGACGAAGACGGCTTTGCGGTCACGCTGAACTTCGGGGACTCGCCGGAGCCGCTCTATATCCCCTATGACGCGATCCGCACTTTCGTGGACCCCTCGGTGGAGTTCGGGCTGCGGTTCGAAAGCGCTGACGAAGAGGCCGACGGCTACGCCTCTGCCCCGGAGCCGGAGGACGAGCCGGAGATGGCTGAAGAGCCGCAGGAGCCCAAGAAAAAGGACGCGGATGTTGTGTCGCTTGACAGTTTCCGGAAGTAGGCCCGGCGCCGCTCCCGCACAGTAGACAGGCAGCCTTGCAGGGCTGCCTTTTTCTTTCCGGTCAATGCTTGGTCAGGAAGGTCGCCAATTTCCGCTGCGGCTCGCCATTCAGGCGGGAAACATAGACCAGGTCGAGCCCGCCCTCGGCCAATGTGCGGTCGTACTGCTGCATCTCGTAGTCGCCGTTCGGGTGAATGAACAGCGAAAAGACCGTCAGCGTGTCACCGGTTATCCGGCCCCAGACAAAGGGCTCCCCTTTCATCGGGTCTAGAGGCACCGAATGGCCGAAGACATTGCGCGTCATCGCAGAGGTGTAGACGCCGTTGCGCCCGGCTTTCTGAAATTCGATCTGGTAAGTCTTGGACTTCCTGCGGCCGTCGTCCTTTTCCGTGGTGGAAGTCCACTTGATGGTGAACCCCTTCTTCATCTCGCGGATCACCACGCTCATGTCCCTCGGATCGGTGTCGCCATCTGCCTTGACGATTTCAACGCTGCCGGAATACTCGCCTGCAAAGTCGGAAATTCCTGCCGCAAGCCCCTGCGCCGCAGCAAACACCGAAAGGCCCGCCGCCAGCAGCACAGCGGAAAAGGCCCGCATCGGCGCAGCAGTTCGTAAGTATATAGGCACCCGCATCTCCTTTCCGGCATGGCGGCGCAAGTCCTTGTAGTGCCAGCATAACACGGTTCCGGATATTTACAGCGCCCGGAATGCGCCAATTCGGCACTATACCTTGCGGCCCTTTTGGCTATGCTGCGCGCAACTGGCCAATTGCGCCGCATTCCGGCACAGGCTAAACGGCATACAATCGCATACTCAACGGAGAGACAGACGGATGTCCGCAACCCGCACCGAAACCGACAGTTTTGGCCCGCTTGAAGTCCCGGCAGAGAAATACTGGGGCGCGCAGACCCAGCGCTCGATCATGAACTTCCCGATCGGCTGGGAAAAACAGCCGGTGGCCATTGTGCGTGCGCTCGGCGTGATCAAAAAGGCCTGCGCCATGGCCAACAAAGCCTCGGGCAAGCTGGACGCGAAAATCGCCGATGCCGTGATCCAGGCGGCCGGCGAGGTGATCGAGGGCAAGTTCGACGACAACTTTCCGCTGGTGGTCTGGCAGACCGGCTCCGGCACCCAGTCCAACATGAACTCCAACGAGGTGATCGCAAACCGCGCCATCGAGATCCTGGGCGGCGTGATCGGCTCCAAGGATCCCGTGCACCCGAACGATCACTGCAACATGGGCCAGTCGTCCAACGACACCTTCCCCACAGCCATGCATATCGCCACCGCGATGTCTGTGCGCGACGTGCTGGTGCCCGGCCTGACCAAACTGGCCGAAGGGCTGGAGGCCAAGTCGGAAGAGTTCAAAGACATCATCAAGATCGGCCGCACCCATACCCAGGACGCGACCCCGCTGACCCTGGGCCAGGAATTCGGCGGCTACGCGCACCAGATCCGCCAGGGTCTGGCGCGGGTCGAGGCGGCGATGCCCGGCATTTACGAGCTGGCGCAGGGCGGCACCGCGGTCGGCACCGGCCTCAACACCCAGAAGGGCTGGAGCGAGACCGTGGCGGCAAATATGGCGGAAATCACCGGCCTGCCCTTTGTCACCGCGCCGAACAAGTTCGAGGCGCTGGCCGCCCATGACGCCATGGTGTTCCTGTCCGGCGCGCTCGCGACCATTGCGGGCAGCTGCTACAAGATCGCCAACGACATCCGCTTCCTCGGCTCCGGCCCGCGCTCCGGTCTGGGCGAGCTGATCCTGCCGGAGAACGAACCGGGCTCCTCGATCATGCCGGGCAAGGTGAACCCGACCCAGGCAGAAGCCCTGACCCAGGTGGCCGCGCATGTGATGGGCAATGACGCGGCGATCAAGTTCGCAGGCTCGCAAGGCCATTTCGAGCTGAACGTCTACAACCCGATGATGTCCTACAACCTGCTGCAGTCGATCCAGCTTCTGGGCGATGCGGCGGACAGCTTCACCGAGCGGATGCTGAACGGCATCCAGGCCAACGAGCCGCGCATCGACAAGCTGATGAAGGAGAGCCTGATGCTGGTCACCGCGCTGGCGCCGACCATCGGCTACGACAACGCCACCAAAGTGGCCAAGACCGCGCACAAGAACGGAACCACCTTGAAGGAAGAGGCCATCGCGCTCGGCTTTGTGGATGAGGCTACGTTCGACGCGGTGGTGCGCCCCGAGGAAATGATCGGTCCCAAGGACTGATGGGCAAGCCGGTCAATCTGAACCGGTACCGGAAAGATAAGGCGCGGGCCGAGAAAAAGGCCCGCGCCGACCGGAACGCCGTGACTTTCGGGCGGACCAAGGCTGAAAAGGACCTGGACAAGGCGCGTAACGTGCAAGACGCCCGCCGCCTGGACGAGCACAAGCGCGACGAATGAACTCCCGCCCCAAGAAGCATTCGCTGACCCTGCGCGGACACCGGACCTCGGTGTCGCTGGAGGATGAGTTTTGGGATGCCTTCCGTGAGATCGCCGCACGGGAAGACAGGGCAATCAATGACTTGGCAGCAGAAATCGACGAGACCCGAGGTGAGGACTGCGGGCTGGCGTCAGCGATCCGGCTGTATGTTTTGCGCAGTTTGAAAGCAAGTTAACCACGATCCCGGCCAGTGGCCGCATGCCACAAGTGTTTCGCACGGTCTCTACCAAATTATGGTTGCAGCAGATTTTTGACGTGAAATCCGCGCGCTATGGCGGGGTGGTGCGCCGCAAACTGCGGGATGTGGAAAGGAATGCCGGCCTGGCCCGGCTTCAAGCCCAGGTGCTGCGCCGCGGTGATCATACGGTGTTAAACGGCGAACAGGTCGTCATCTTCTGCAATAATGAACCCGTTCGCCTGTTGTGCTGACGCCAAAGTTTTCTGAAAATTTTGACTACCGTTTCGACAGCTGCAACCAGATCCCGTTCTTGGAGCGCACCGTAAGATGCGCCACCGGCACCGGTGCCTTGCCAGCCACCGGTTCAATGCGGAACCGGCGCAGGATCATCGAGAGGATCAGCGGCCCCTCGACCATGGCAAAGCCCGCTCCGGTGCAAACGCGGGAGCCTGCTGAAAACGGGATAAATGCCTCCCGCTGGCATCGCTTGCCGTTCTCCGTCCCCCAGCGCGCCGGGTCGAACCCGTCCGGGTTCTCCCACAGCCGCTCGTGCCGGTGCAGGTGCCAAGGGCTGAGGACCATCTGCGCGCCCTTGGGCACGGCACGGTTGCGGAAGCGTTCCGGGCAGGATGCCTGGCGCACCATCATCGGCACCGGCGGATACAGCCGCAAGGTTTCGCGAAAGACATCCCGGCTGATTTTCAGTTTGGACACCGAGGCAAAGCTCTCATCCTCCAGCGCAGCCGCTTCAGCCGCAACCTTCTCCTGCCATTCCGGGTAAAGCGCCATCAGATAAAGCGCCCAAGCCAAAGCGGAGGCGCTGGTTTCATGGCCCGCGAGAAAGAAGATCGCCACCTGATCCACCATCTCGGCGGTATCAAACGTGCTGCCGGTCTGCGGGTCCCGTGTTGTCATGATCTTGGTCGCCAGGTCATCCGGCGCGGTCCCCGCCCCGATCGCCGCCATCCGCTCCGTGGTCAGCTCTGCGATCAGCGCCCGGATTTCCGCTGCGTTCCGGCGGGTTCCGCGGCGGAAGAACCGCGGCATCCAGCCCGGCAGCGGCACGAAGGCAGCCAGGTTCAGCAGCGGCTGGCTGCGCTGGTAGTCGCGGAAGCGGGTGAACACTTGGCCCGCTACCTCATGCTCGATCGGGATCGAAAACAGCGTGCGGAAGATCACATCCGCTGCCGCGTGCGAGGTCTCTTCCTCAATCTCCACCGGCCCCTGCCTGCCCTCCAGCCGCTTGACTGCCGCCTCTGCTGCGGCTCGCATCGCCGGGTAGGTATCCTTCAGCCGCCCGCCCTCAAAAGCCGGATCAATGATCCGGCGCTGCCGCTTCCAGGTTTCGCCATTGGTCAGAAACACGGAATTGCCCAGCAAGGGCTTCAGCCCCTCTCCAATGCGGTCCGACTTTGGAAAATCATCCGGCCGGTCCTTCAGCAGCAGCTTCACCAGGTCCGGCTGGTTCACCAGGAAGGAGCGGAAGAACGGCGTGCGGAACTCTGCCATCCAGGCGCGGTACAGCTTTGCGGGCTGGGCCGAGAGAATGTCCTGGCGGAACAGCCGCAGATAGCGCCACAGCGACACGCGGCTGGCCCGCGCAGGCGGTTTTGGCGGAATAGTCAGAGTCATTCAGCCGCCACCGAAGTGAACTTGGATACAGGCACGTCAATCCGCGACTGCGAGGGTTTGCGGCCGCGGTAGCGTTCTTCCAGCGTCAGCGGCCCGGCCGTAATGCGGAAATAGTCATAGTCGCCGGGCCGGTCGAAAGCGCAGAGATACTGGAAATGCAGCCGGAAGAACCGCCAGCGCAGCTGCTTCCATCGTTCCGGACTGAGCGTCTGCGTGAAAGCGGCGGAGAACACCAGCGGCCAGCGCTTGCCTTCCGGCGCGACGCCGCTGACCGCCACCGGATCGCACAGCGCGAAGGCGCAGCCGTCACCCGGCGCGGTCACATCCACCCAGGCGAGTTCCCCCTGCTGAGACAGGTAGCGCAAATCCGCCCGCAGGCGCCCGGCCCGCGGCAGGAAGGAGACCATTGGCACCACCTGCCCCAATGTAAGAAACCCCAGCGCCGGACGCTGTGCAGGCAGCCCCTCGCGGAGCAGGTCTGCCAGCACGGACACCCCCAGATGCGCGCCGGAGGAATGGCCGACAACCAGCACCTCATCCAGGCTGTTGTCCGCCATCGCCGCACGGATCAGGGTGCGAAACTCCGCCATGCGGGCATCCATCTCCGGTGGAATGGCGCCTCGCGAAGCTGCCGAATGGGCATAGTCATGCATCAGGTAATAGGCAAAAAACTTGCCGTCACGCCTTTTGAACCACCGCAGCAGCGCGTAGCCCGCAGCAAGGCCCAGGACCCATCCGATGCTCGCGGCCAACGTGCCGCCCACCCCTGCGAACCCGGCCAGCACGCCAAATGCACGGGCCAGCCCCCAGGCCAGCAGAAGCGCCAGAAGCGCCTGCAAAAGCAGCATTCCCACCGGATAAAGCGCAGCGATCACCGGCCCTTTGCGCAACCGCATCAGGCGTCTCAGCGCTCCGGTGGCAATATAAACCCAGGCGGTCTTCAGGAGCAGCCAGTAAGTGCCGGGAATCGTCGCCTCCATGCTGCCGCGCACAATGTCGGACCAGACAAGAACTTCGATATCGGCCTCGCTCCGCAGCCCGTCCATTTCCGCAGCGGCGTGCCAGCCATAGGGGCCTCGGGTCCGTTTCGGCGCAAGCGCCAGGCTGTAGCCGGAAATCTCCGCCTGTGCAGCGCCTTCCTTGCGGTAAAGCTCACGGTAGCGGCGTGGGTGAATCGGGTCATATCCGGGGATGTAAAACACCCGCCGCCGGTGCACCTGCTGGGATTTGGAAACGGATTGATCCACGCTGACCTGCTCTGTCTTTCCGAAGGCAGGTTAGCAGTGCAATCCGGCGAGAGTAAGGCCCGGATGGTTCAAGAAAAAGGGGGCTGGCAGCCCCCTCGATCCATCCAGGTTCAGCCCAGAGCTGCCAGGGCCGGAAAGGTCTCCAGCAACCACCACGAAAAAGTGGTGAACAGCCCGGTGACCAGCATGACGCCGACGAACAGCAGGAGGCCGCCCATAATCTTTTCGATCAGCCCCATGTGCCGCTTCATCTTGTTCATCAGCGTCATCGACCGGTTGAGGAACATCGCGGCCAGCAGGAAGGGCACGCCCAGCCCCGCGGCATAAACGCCCAGCAGGATGGTGCCGCGGCTGACTGAAGCCTCCGACGCCGCCAGCGACAGGATCGCCCCCAGCTGCGGCCCGATGCAGGGGGTCCAGCCGAAGGCAAAGGCCAGCCCCAGCACATAGGCCCCCAGCGCCGAGCCCCCGGATTCCCCGGCCTCCATCCGCGCTTCGCGGTCCAGCAGCGGTATCCGGAAGACCGACAGGAAATGGAGACCGAAGACGATCACCACCACACCTGAGATCTGCGCGAAAAGCTCCTGATTCTTCAGCACAAAGGCGCCAAAGGCCGAGGCCGTGAAACCCAGCAGCAGAAACACGGTGGACAGCCCGAGAACAAAGAACAGCGCTGCAATGATGGCCTTGCGCCGCGCGGCAACCGTGCCTTGCATCTCGCCGATCGTCACTCCGCTCATGTAGGCCAGATAAGGCGGCACGATCGGCAGCACGCAGGGCGACAGGAAACTGATCACGCCGCCCAGCAGCGCCACCAGCATGGCAGGGAGCAGCCCTGCGTCGATGATCTCGATTCCAAACATGCCCAACACTTATGCCAGCATTTCTCCAAGGTCACGGGGACGGCTGGTCACATCCTTGTGGACAGCATGAAACATCGCGCTTATCTGCACACCATGACCGAGATCAATGAAAAATTGGACGCCATCGGGCTGCTGTGTCCCCTGCCCGTCCTAAAGGCACGCAAGCGGCTGAAATCGCTGCAGCCCGGCCAGGTTCTGGAACTGCTGGCGGATGACCCTGCAGCCGTCATCGACGTGCCGCATTTCTGCAATGAATCTGGCCACGAGTTTCTGGGGCACAGTGCCGGCGCAGGCCATCAGATCTACTTGATCCGCAAGGGCGGCTGACTTCCTGCGGCCCTTACCGGCCGATCGGCGCGCATAGCGTCAGAAAATTCCAGTGCAAAAAAGAAAGGCAGGCCAACCGGCCTGCCTTTCTTTTGAGTTTTTCCGGCCTCAGCTGCCCATTGACCACCAGCCGCGGCGCTTGGGTTTCGGCGAGGCCGCCGGTTCCGGCTCAGCTTCCGCTCCAGCCATGGCAGGTTCCGGCTGCTTCTCTTCACTTTCAGGCGCAAGCTCGGGATCTGAGGCTTCTTCTTCAGCCGCCTCCTCTGCGACAGGCTCTTCCGCCACAGCTTCTGCCACAGCTTCAGGCTCTGCCGCTTCGGTTTCCTCATCGGCTGCGGGGGCCTCTGCCACCGCTTTGGATTCTGCAGCTGCTGCGGCGTCAGCCTCTGCCGCGTCTGCCTGTGCCGGGCCTTCTTCTGCAGGGTCTGCGGCCTGCGCTTCGGCCAGGACGGCCGCGGCTTCAGCTTCGGTTTCCGCATCCGGCTGTTCCGCCGCAACTTCCGCTTCCGACGCCTGCACGGACTCGCCCGCAGATTCAGCCGCAACCTCCGCCGCCTCTGCGCCTTCCTTCTCCGCTGCAGCTTCCTCAGCGACCGCAGCTTCCGCCTCGGCCGACTTGGTCTTCGGCTTGCGCGAACGGGTGCGGGTACGGGTGCGTTTCTTCTCTTTCACCTCTTCTACAGCGGGCTCTTCACCTTCCGCAGCGGGTTCTGCAGGCTCAGCGGCCTCTTCCTTGGGCTGCTCCTGGTCGTCGCCGCCCTCTTCACCGTTATCGCCTGCCTCGCCGTTCTGCGACAGCTCGCCATTGCCGGACTTGCGGCGGCGGCGGCGGCGGCGCTTGCGCTTGGGCTTATCATCCACCGACGCCTCTTCCGCGGTCTCGGGTGCCGCCGGAGCCTCTTCCTCGTCCTGCATGGCCTCGTCAGCGTCCACCTGATCCATGATCGAGGTGTCCACCGAAACCACAGGCGCGCTGGCCGCAGGCACGTTGCGGGACGCGGTCTTGAACTTCTCAAGAACAAAGTCCGGGCTCACCAGATGCGCGTCGCCTTCGATCCGCACCGACAGGCCGTAACGCGCCTCGATTTGGGCGATGTGCTCGCGCTTCTGGTTCATCAGGAAGTTGGCGATGGAGACCGGGCAGCGCACCAGAACCTCGCGGGAGCGGCGGCGGGTGCCCTCTTCCTCGATCTGGCGCAGAATCGACAGCGCCATGGAATCGTCGGAGCGGATCAGCCCGGTGCCGTGGCAATGCGGGCACGGCGCGGTGGTCGCCTCGATCATGCCGGGGCGCAGCCGCTGGCGCGACATTTCCATCAGGCCGAAGCCCGAGATCCGGCCCACCTGGATGCGGGCGCGGTCGGTCTTCAGCTTGTCCTTCATGCGCTTTTCGACGGCGGCGTTGTTCTTGCGCTCGTCCATGTCAATGAAGTCGATGACGATCAGACCTGCCAGGTCGCGCAGACGCAGCTGGCGCGCCACCTCTTCAGCAGCCTCCAGGTTGGTCTTAAGCGCGGTTTCCTCGATCGAGCCTTCCTTGGTCGCCCGGCCGGAGTTCACGTCGATGGCCACCAGAGCCTCGGTCACGCCGATGACGATATAACCGCCGGACTTCAGCTGCACGGTCGGGTTGAACATGCCCCCCAGGTAGCTTTCGACCTGGAAGCGGGCGAACAGCGGCAGCCCGTCCTGGTAGTGCTTCACGTTCTTGGCGTGGGACGGCATGATCATCTTCATGAAGTCCTTGGCGATGCGGTAGCCGCGGTCGCCTTCCACCAGAACCTCGTCGATCTCGCGGCTGTAAAGGTCGCGGATCGAGCGTTTGATCAGGTCGCCCTCTTCATAGATCTTGGCGGGCGCGATGGATTTCAGCGTCAGCTCGCGGATCTGCTCCCACAGGCGCTGCAGGTATTCATAGTCGCGCTTGATCTCGGACTTGGTGCGTTTGGCACCGGCGGTGCGCACGATCAGGCCTGCGCCGGTCGGCACGTCCAGTTCGGTTGCGATGTCCTTCAGTTTCTTGCGGTCGGCTGCATTGGTGATCTTGCGGGAGATGCCGCCGCCGCGGGCGGTGTTGGGCATCAGCACGCAGTAGCGCCCGGCCAGCGACAGGTAGGTGGTCAGCGCCGCGCCCTTGTTGCCGCGCTCTTCCTTGACGACCTGCACCAGCAGCACCTGGCGCACCTTGATCACTTCCTGAATCTTGTAGCGGCGCGGGCGCGGTTTGCGCGGCGGACGGATGTCCTCGCTGTCATCCTCGTCGGCAACCGACTCGATGCTTTCGTCCTTGGTGGCGGCGTCAGCCCGACCGGCCTTGCGCTCGTCGCCACCTTCTTCGTCACCGTCTTCAGCGTCGACTTCGGCTTTAGCTTCTTCAGCCTCAGTCGCGGCCTCAGCAGATGCTGCTTCCGCCTCGGCCTCGGCTTCGCTCTCTCCGGAGACTTCCGCCACGGCTTCCTCAGCCGGAACTTCCTCAGCCTCCAGTGCTTCTGCAGAGGCAGTTTCACCTGCCTCCGAAGCGCCGGTTTCTTCCGGCTCTTCCACCGGGGTCTCGGCAACACGCTCCATCGGCGAGGAGCCTTCCGGCACCTCGGCCAGTTCCGCCGGGACGTCCGCAGCCGCGGAGCTGTCTGTCAGGTCGATCGTTTCCATACCGGCGATTTCGCCGCCGGCGGCGTCGGAGGTCTCAACCTCCTTGGTTTCCACGGCATCTTTGGACGATGCCTTGGCCGCCTTGGCAGAGGACTTGGAGCGGCGCGAGCGCTTCGGCTTGGCCGGTTTCTCTTCCTCGTCCTCATCGCGGGCGCGCATTGCCTCGGCATAAGCGCGCTCTTCCTCCATCAGGGCCTCACGGTCCGCGACGGGGATCTGGTAATAATCCGGGTGGATTTCCGAAAACGCCAGGAAACCATGGCGGTTGCCGCCATAGTCTACAAACGCCGCCTGCAGGGAGGGCTCAACCCGGGTTACTTTTGCGAGGTAAATGTTGCCAGCAAGCTGGCGTTTGTTTTCGGATTCAAAGTCAAATTCCTCAACCTTGTTTCCATCGACCACCACAACGCGGGTCTCTTCCGCGTGGGTGGCGTCAATAAGCATCTTCTTTGCCATGGGTCCTTGGTGCACCTGCCCTGTGCGCCCGCAAGCCTCCTGCTTCCAGGCGGCCGCGCGCGTTTCGGGTGGTGTCTTGTCAGGGCGATCTCGGACGGCGCGGTGCAGCAGGTGGTCCCGGGTTCGATGCCCGGCCTTCCTGCCTCAGTGCTCTTCGCTCTCGCGCGCGTCATCGCGGTTCTTCTCCGGCAGCCGGGACTGCCCGGCACTGCCTTGTTATCCCTTCACCGGTTTACTGTCCGGTTCGGGCGCTAAACTGCCCCCTTGTTTCAAGAGGGCCAATCGGTCTGGCTGCAGCTTTCTCGGATCATGCCGGACAAAAGCCAGAGCCAGCGAAACTCATCAGAACGGGCGAAACCACTTGCCGGTTTCCGGCCCGTTGGGCCAGCATAAGGCCTGTGGATAGGTAATGACAATGGACATTCGTCACCGCCCGGCCTGAAAATGCAAACGGCCCGCCCCTGTCAGGCAAGCCGTTCATTTCAGGTGACTTTCCCACCGGACAGCGGTTCCCGGCACAGACAACCGGGCAATTCACTCATTTTCCGGACCGTTTGCCGTGGCGGCAGCAGTCTGCCGAAAGCTCAGCTCAGGTAATCCGAGCGTTGCAGGCCGTACTTCGCCATTTTCTCGTTCAGAGTCCGGCGCGGCAGGCACAGCTCGTCCATCACGCTGGCGATCGAGCCCTTATGACGGCGCATGGTGTTGTCGATCAGCATCCGCTCAAAGGCTTCCACGTATTCCTTCAGCGGCTTGCCTTCGGTGGTCATCACCGGCTGCATTTCCTCGTGATCCGACATCAAGAGCGAGGCAATGGTGCCCGAGCCGCGGCGCGACTGCAGCACCGCGCGTTCTGCAATATTGATCAGCTGACGCACGTTGCCCGGCCATGGCGCCTGCAGCAGTTGCGCGGCTTCCTGAGCGCTCACTTGCGGCGCGTCGCAACCGTATTCCTCGGAGAACTGTTCGGAAAGACGGGTGAACAGGGTCAGGATGTCCTCGCCGCGCTGGCGCAGCGGCGGCACGGTAATGCGCAGGGCCGCCAAGCGGTAGAACAGGTCCGGCCGCAGGGCGTCCTCGCAGGTCTTGCCCGCTTCCTGCAGGTTGGAGATCGCGATGATCCGGGTTTCTGCCGGCGTGCCCTGCTCATTGATCACGCTCAGCAGCTTCGCCTGCAAGGTTTCCGACAGCGCGTCGATGTCTTCCAGCACCAGGGTGCCGCCGCGGGCTTCTTCAACCGCGGGCAGCATGCTGTCTTCCGGCAGCATCGGGCCGAACAGCCGTTTTGCCAGCGCTTCCTCTTCCAGCGCAGCGCAGGAAATCAGCACGAATTTCTTGCCCGCGCGGCTGCCGACCGCGTGCAGAGCATGCGCGACCAGCGTCTTGCCTGTGCCGGTCTCGCCGTCGATCAGCACATGACCGTCAGCCTGGCCAAGGTCGAGGATATCCTCACGCAGGCGCTCCATCACCGGGCTCTGGCCGATCAGCTTTTTCATAATCTGGCCGCCGTCAGACAGTTCGCGCCGCAGGGCCCGGTTGTCCAGCGTCAGGCGGCGGGCGCCGGTGGCGCGCTTGGCCAGCTCCGACATCCGGTCCGGGTTGAAGGGTTTCTCCAGGAAGTCGAAGGCCCCCACGCGCATCGCCTCAACCGCCATCGGCACATCGCCGTGGCCGGTGATCATGATCACCGGCAATGCGCTGTCGCTGCCCATCAGCTTCTTCAGGAACTGCATGCCATCCATGCCCGGCATCTTGATGTCGGAGATCACAATGCCCGGATAATCCGGCCCCAGAACCTTCAGCGCCTCTTCCGCGCTGGAGAAGGTCTCCGTGTCATACCCCGACAGCGCCAGCCATTGGCTGATCGACTGCCGCATATCCTGTTCGTCGTCCACGATCGCGATTTTCATAGCCTGGGCCATGCGCGTTCTCTCCTAATCACTCCTGGCTGCCCTATTCGGCAGCTTCGATACCGTCCACCAGGACCGGCAATTGCATCTCAAAGACCGCGCCGCCGTTCTGGCCGTTGCGGGCGGTCAGCCGTCCCCCGAGGTCGTTGACGATCCCCGAGGAGATGGCAAGCCCCAATCCAACCCCGTCACCGGGCTGCTTGGTGGTGTAAAAAGGCTCGAACAGGTTGTCGAAGTCCTTGATACCCATCCCATTGTCGCGCACCGACAGGGTCGCAGTCTCGCCGGCCGCCAGCAGGATTTCCACCTCAGGGTCGTCCACAGATTTGGTGGCGTCCAGCGCATTGCGCAAGAGGTTGACCATCACCTGCTCCAGCCGCATCCGGTCGCCCATCACCATAACAGGTTCTTCCGGCAGGATGCGGGTTATTTTCACATGCCGCTGACGCAGTTGCGGCTCCATCATCGACAGGCTTGAGGCCAGCGCATCGCCAAGATTTACTGGGCTGAACGCATCGCCGCCCTTGCGCGCGTAGGATTTGAGCTGGCGGGTGATCGCCCCCATCCGCTCAATCAGATCATCGATGCGCCCGAAGGAGGCCAGCGCCTCGTCCGGACGGTTCCGGTTCAGCAGCAGCCGGGCGCCGGCCAGATAGGTTTTCATCGCCGCCAGCGGCTGGTTCAGCTCATGGCTGACGGCGGCAGACATCTCGCCCAAGGCTGCCAGTTTCGAGCTCTGCGCCAAGCTCTGCTCGGCCACCGCAAGGGTCTTTTGCATGCGCTCGCGTTCGGCAATTTCCCGCTGAAGGCGAGCGTTCAATACGCGAAGCTCTGCCGACTCGCGCTGGAACAGCGCCATCCGAAGCGCCGTCTTGCGGCTGAGAAAATAGAAAGCCAGCGCCAGAAGGATGGCGAATCCCATGATCTCCAGAGCCAGAACAGCATTTACACGCTCGCGGACCGAGGAATAGGTGGTGAAGGTCGCCATCCGCCAGCCCTGGAACGGCACCCGGGTTTCCAGCCGCATCACCGCCTCACCCTGCAGGTAGGCATCCGGCGGCAGCGCCGTCCAGTCTGTGGTGGCACGGATCGCGCGCTGAATGGCCCCTTCCGGCGTCTGCAGCGTCAGCGCCTCTGCCTCCTTCAGCCCGCGCCAGCGCGCTTCCGTGGCCAGGATGATGTTTCCGGTGCTGTCCGTGACCAGAACGGCATCCGAAATGCCGGCCCAGGCGCGTTCAAACTTCTGCAGGTCGACCTCGACAACAATAGCGCCCAGCACACCGGTCGCGTCCACTATGCGCCGCGAATAGGTGAACCGGTAGCCGCCGACCTCCCGCGGGATAACGGAGAACACCGTCGATTTCGCACGCACGGCATCGACGAAATAGGCGGCGTTGCGGTGGCTCTCGCCCAGCCGGTTGCGGTCGGTTGCCGCCACCGTGCGCCCGTCCTGCGCCAGGAGCATGATAGAGGCTGCGCCGATCTCGTCGACAAAGGAGATCAGCCGCTGGGTGGAGAGGGAAAAGTCGCTCGACTGCAGCGCCGAAATAAGCGTCTGGTCGCGCGCCAGCAGCTGCGGCACGATGGCGTGCTGGCGCAGCTCGCTCAGCAGGTTGCCGGAATAAAGCGCCAGACGCAGTTCAGCGCGGTTGCGGGTGCTTTCGGTGAACCGGTGGGTCAGCGCCCGGTTGGTGGTCCAGACAGTAACCGCGGCCACAGCCATAAAAAGAACCAGCGCCAGACGCGCCCGCCACGAAATCGTGCGCGAGCGCGCCTTGGGTGTTTTTTTGCTCGGATCGGTGCGCGGGGCGGTCATGCCCTAAACCTATTGCGGCCGCTCCGCTTGCTCAAGTCACGCAGCGGTGACCATCCCGGCCAATGCGCGGAACACTGCCGCACCATCGGTGCCGCCATGGCCCTGGTCAGCAGCCCGCTCCGGATGCGGCATCATCCCGAGAACACGGCGGTTTTCCGACAAGATGCCGGCGATGTCCGCAACCGAACCGTTGGGGTTCTCCTCATAGGTGAAGGCCACCCGGTCCTGATCCTGCAGCGCCTTGACGGTGTCCGCATCGGCAAAATAGTTGCCGTCGTGGTGGGCAATCGGCACCCCGATCACGTCGCCTGCGCCATAGCCCTGAGTGAACACGCTGTCAGAGGTCGCGACCTTCAGGTCGACAGTGCGGCAGATGTACTTGAGGCCGGCATTGCGCAGCAGCGCCCCCGGCAGCACGCCGGTTTCGGTCAGGATCTGGAATCCGTTGCAGACGCCGATGGCATAGCCGCCGCGGTCGGCATGTTCGATCACAGCCTTGCAGATCGGAGACTGGGCCGCGATGGCCCCGCAGCGCAGATAATCGCCATAGGAGAACCCGCCCGGAACCCCGACGATGTCGATGCCTTCGGGCAGCGCGCTGTCCTTGTGCCAGACCATCGACACATCAAAACCGGCCTGCTCGAACGCCACCGCAAGGTCGCGGTCGCAGTTCGAACCCGGGAAAACAACAACCGCCGCTTTCATCAGGCCATCTCGATGCTGTAGGATTCGATCACGGTGTTGGCCAGCAGCTTCTCGCACATCGCGGTCACGTCGGCTTCGGTTGCGCCTTCGGCCAGATCCAGGTCGATCACCTTGCCCTGACGCACGCCCTCGACCTTGTCAAAGCCCAGAGCGCCAAGCGCGTGGCGCACGGCCTCGCCCTGCGGATCCAGAACCCCGTTCTTCAGCATCACATGCACCCGTGCCTTCATCGCGTCATCCCTCAGGTTTTCGATGGCGAAGCCCCAAGCGGGCTTCTTCTTTGCAAAAAATACTCAAAGACCCGCGGCGCGGTCAGGCGCAGCGGGTCCCTGTCTCAGTTGACCAGCGTCGGCTTGCCCGGCGCAGGCGGATTGTTCGGCATCACGCCCAGGCGGCGCGCCACTTCGCTGTAGGCGTCGGTCAGGCTGCCCAGATCGCGGCGGAACACGTCCTTGTCCAGCTTCTGACCGGTATTGATGTCCCACAGGCGGCAGCTGTCCGGGCTGATCTCATCAGCGATCACCAGGCGCTGGAAATCGCCCTCGTAGATGCGGCCGATCTCGATTTTGAAGTCGACAAGGCGGATGCCGACAGCCAGGAACACGCCCGACAGGAAGTCGTTCACCCGCAGCGCCAGGCTCAGGATGTCGTCCATGTCCTGCTGGCTGGCCCAGCCGAAGGCTGCGATGTGTTCCTCAGTGACCAGCGGATCGCCCAGGGCATCATCCTTGTAGCAGTATTCCACCACCGGCCGCGGCAACTGGGTGCCCTCGTCGATACCCAGGCGCTTGGAGATCGAACCGGCCGCGTAGTTGCGCACGATCACTTCCAGCGGAATGATCTCGCAGCTGCGCACCAGCTGTTCGCGCATGTTCAGGCGTTTCAGGAAGTGGGTCGGTACGCCGATCTGCGCCAGACCCAGCATGAAGAACTCGCTCAGGATGTTGTTCAGGACACCCTTGCCCTCGATCACGTCGTGTTTTTCGGCGTTGAAAGCAGTGGCGTCGTCCTTGAAATACTGGACGATGGTGCCGGGCTCGGGGCCCTCGTACAGAGTCTTGGCCTTGCCTTCATAAATCTTCTTGCGACGCGCCATTGGGAACCTTTCGGGTCAATGCCGGGAATCCGGCCTGCGATGTGCCGCTCTCATAGTGCAAGGGGGCTTCAGCCGCAAGCTTGCTGCACTGACCGGGTGAACGGCATCCCCGGCCGCAACCGCCCCTGTCTGCGCCCGCCGCTCCGGGCAGACCCGCCCGCCCCGTTCGCATGATTGCTCAAAGGCCTTTCCAGACAGAGTTTTTTCTTGCCCTGAGCCGGTATCATGCTCCTATCATACAAGGGGTACAATAGGTTTAATGAGGACGCGACATGACAACATTTGACGAACGCGAACAGGCCTTCGAAGCAAAGTTCGCGCATGACGAGGAAATGCAGTTCAATGCGGAGGCGCGCTGCAACAAGTTGCTGGGCCTGTGGGCGGCCGGGCTGCTGGGATTGAGCGGCAGCGACGCCGAAGCATTTGCCAGAACGATCGTCGCAGCGGACCTGGAAGAAGCCGGCCACGAAGACGTGGTGCGCAAGCTGGAAAAGGAACTGCACGGCAGGACCTCTGCCGAAGACATCCGGATGAAGCGTGCAGAACTGCTGCCGCAGGCCAAAGCACAAATCCTGACGGAGGCCGGCTGACGCCCGCCGTCCCGCATCCGCGCGCGGGCTCCACCTTCTGATTGCTGCGGCCGCAGCAGCCGCTGCCGATCTAGGCCGCATAAGTTCCGCGCGCTGGCGCAATTTCCCCTAGGCCGCCCGTTTTGCGGCAGCCGGGAGGCGCTCTCATAATGAAGATGAAGAAAATGAAATTGCCCTTGCGCGCCCGGCGTGAGACAGGGGAAGCAGACCAATTTGCCGCCCGGCCCGCCGGGGCGGCCTGCTGACACGGAACTTTATCGATGACAAACACTTTCACTCGTCTGCTGGAAACCAAGGACGTGCTTCTGGCGGATGGCGCGACCGGAACCAACCTGTTCGCCATGGGCCTGCAGTCCGGCGACGCGCCGGAGCTGTGGAACGTCGACGAGCCCAAGAAAATCCTGGCACTGTACCAGGGGTCCGTTGATGCAGGCAGCGACCTGTTTCTGACCAACAGCTTCGGCGGCACCGCCGCACGGCTCAAGCTGCACGACGCGCAGGGACGGGTGCGGGAACTGAACCGCATCGCCGCCGAACTCGGCCGCGAGGTGGCGGACAAGGCGGACCGCAAAGTTGCCGTGGCAGGATCGGTCGGCCCCACCGGGGAGATTTTCGAGCCCGTCGGCGAAATGTCCCATGCGCTGGCAGTCGAGATGTTCCATGAGCAGGCCGATGCCCTGAAGGAGGGCGGCGCCGACGTGCTGTGGCTGGAAACCATTTCCGCGCCGGAGGAATTCCGCGCGGCAGCCGAGGCCTTCAAGCTGGCGGACATGCCCTGGTGCGGCACCATGAGCTTTGACACCGCTGGCCGCACCATGATGGGCGTGACCTCCTCGGACCTGGCCCAGCTGGTGGAAGAGTTTGAAAATGCGCCGCTGGCCTTTGGCGCCAACTGCGGCACCGGCGCCTCAGACATCCTGCGCACCGTCCTCGGCTTTGCCGCCCAAGGCACCGAGCGCCCCATCATCTCCAAGGGCAATGCCGGCATTCCCAAATATGTCGACGGCCACATCCATTATGACGGCACCCCGGAACTGATGGGCGAATACGCCGTGATGGCCCGCGACGCCGGTGCCAAAATCATCGGCGGCTGCTGCGGCACCATGCCCGATCACCTGCGCCACATGCGCGCCGCATTGGACAGCCGCCCGCGCGGCGACCGCCCGGCACTGGAAAAAATCGTTGAAGTGCTCGGCCCCTTCACCTCCGACAGCGATGGCACCGGAGAAGATGCCGGAGCCGGCGCAGAGCGCCGCGGACGTCGCGGACGGCGCCGCGCCTGACAGCCGCAGCAGGCAAGCACTGATCCACACGAAATGGCGCCGCAGGTGAACACGCGGCGCCATTTTCTGTTTCATTAGCCGCCGCGCTGGCGGCCGTCCCGGCGTCCTTCAGCCAGGCTAACCGACGATGCTGAAACCGTGGATTGCGGGGTCAGGTTCGGTCCTTTCGGTGAGGACATCCTTGACTGAAGCAGCGCCCGGGCCGCGCCCCATCCTGCGCACCATATCCGCAACGCTGGCGGCCGGCCCCATCAGCAAAGCCCGGACCGAACCGTCCGGCTCATTGCGCACCCAGCCCGACAGCCCGTGGCGCAGCGCTTCCGCCCGCGCCCAGGTGCGGAAGGCCACGCCTTGCACGCGTCCCGTGACACGCGCCTTTACAGCAACAGAAGTCATTGGACACCTTCCTTTCCGTCATGAAGGGCCCCAGCATAGCACATATTGCCACCGCCGCTGATCAAGAAAGAGTCAGAACAGGGCCATCTGGTCGCCCGGCTGCGGCGGTCTTGCAAACAGATCGCAGCGCAGCGCCGCCGTCCGCTCCTTCAGGCCCAGCCGCCTGCACGCCGCCTTGAACCGCTGCGCGATCATTTCGGCATACCGCCCCTCGCCCCGCATCCGGTGGCCCCATCGCGGGTCATAGTCGCGTCCGCCATGCATTTCCCGCAGCCGCGTCATCACCTTGGCAGCGCGGCCAGGTTCATGTTCCGCCAGCCACTCCTGCCACAGTTCCGACACCTCCCGCGGCAGCCGCAGCATGATCCAGCTGGCGGCATCCGCCCCGGCCTCCGCCCCGGCGGCGAGCAGCGCCTCCAGTTCATGATCCGTCAGCCCCGGAACAACCGGCGAGGTCATCACCCGCACCGGCACCCCGGCATCTGCCAGCCGCCGGATCGCGGCCAGGCGCCGGGCCGGCAGCGGCGCCCTCGGCTCCATCCGGCGGGACAGATCCGGGTCCAGCGTGGTCACCGAAACCCCCACCCGCACCAGCCCCCTGGCCGCCATCGGCGCGAGGAGGTCCAGGTCCCGCTCCACCATTGCTCCCTTGGTCACGATTGCCACAGGGTGGTTGAATTCGCTCATCACCTCCAGGCAGCCGCGGGTGATGCGCAGGTCCCGCTCGCAGGGCTGGTACGGGTCGGTATTGGTGCCAAGCGCAATCGTGCCCGCCTTGTAACGCGGCGCCGCCAGTTCCTTGCGCAGCACTTCGGCGGCATTGGGACGCGCCACCAGCCGGGTCTCGAAATCCAGCCCCGGCGACAGCCCCAGATAGGCATGGGTCGGCCGTGCGAAGCAGTAGATGCAGCCATGCTCGCAGCCCCGGTACGGGTTGATGGACCGGTCGAACGGCAGATCGGGAGACCGGTTGTACGTGATCAAGGTGCGCGCCGTCTCCTGCCGCACCTCGGTGGGAATCACCGCTTGCGGCATCTCCTGGAACCAGCCGTCGTCCACGGCCTCCCGCGCCATGTCATACCGGCCTGCCGCATTGCTGAGGCTGGCGCGCGTTTTGCGGCGCAATGGAAGTGGCGTGTTTTCCGTCGGCATGGACGCAAACTAGCGGCCACAGCGGAACAAATAAAGAACAAATGGGCAATTTCGAAGATTTCCATGTGGAATCTTCATTATTCTTGCGCCGGAATTGTCTCTATACGTCGGTTAGAACAGCGGCAATGTCGCAAATAATGCAGTCCGCGGGCAGCATTCTGTCACAAAAGCCTCTGAAACAGGCCAACACCGGGGATTCCCCCGTCAGCAAGGATTAGGCGCATGTCGGACGAAGAAGACATCATCCTCTCGGAACTCGATGACGAGGAACTTGTTCAGCAGATGTTTGACGACCTTTATGATGGTCTCAAAGAAGAAATCGAAGAAGGGGTGAACATCCTTCTCGAGCGCGGCTGGGTTCCCTACGACATCCTGACCAAGGCTCTGGTGGGCGGCATGACCATCGTCGGCGCCGATTTCCGCGACGGCATCCTGTTCGTTCCGGAAGTGCTGCTGGCAGCCAACGCAATGAAGGGCGGCATGGCCATCCTGAAGCCGCTGCTGGCCGAAACCGGCGCACCGCGCGTCGGCTCCATGGTGATCGGCACCGTCAAGGGCGACATCCACGACATCGGCAAGAACCTGGTTTCCATGATGATGGAAGGCGCAGGCTTCGAAGTTTACGACATCGGCATCAACAACCCGGTCGAGAACTACCTGGAAGCTATGGAAGAGCACAAGCCCGACATCCTCGGCATGTCCGCTCTGCTGACCACCACCATGCCCTACATGAAGGTGGTCATCGACACCATGGTCGAGCAGGGCCTGCGCGACGACTACATCGTGCTGGTCGGCGGCGCGCCGCTGAACGAAGAGTTCGGCAAGGCCATCGGCGCTGACGGCTATTGCCGTGACGCAGCCGTGGCCGTGGAAATGGCCAAGGACTTCGTTGCGCGCAAGCACAACTCGATGAGCGCCTGATTTGGCACGCAAAGGACGTGCAGCCCGCTTGACCGAGCGGGCTGCCTTCCGCCCGCCGACCGGGCGGACGCTTGAGGAAAACTCCCTCACCGAACAGGGTCTGGCTGCCCCTGAGAAAAAAACCGGCCGCATCCTGCTGATCGCCTGCGGCGCGCTTGCGCGCGAAATCCTTGATATCAAGGAGACAAACGGCCTGGATCACATCGACCTCACCTGCCTGCCTGCCAAGCTGCACCTCTACCCGGAGCAGATCACCGACGCCATTGAAGGTGCCGTGGCCAAGCATTCAGCGGTCTATGACAAGATCTACGTGGTTTACGCCGACTGCGGCACCGGCGGCGCGCTGGAGCGCAAATGCGCAGAGCTGGGCGTCGAGATGGTGGCGGGCCCGCATTGCTATTCCTTCTTCGAGGGCAACGACACCTTTGCCAAACATGCCGATGAGGGCGAAATCACCGCCTTCTACCTGACCGACTTCCTGGTCAAGCAGTTCGACGCCTTTGTCTGGCGCCCGATGGGCCTGGACAAGAACCCGGAGCTGCGGGACATGGTGTTCGGCAATTACACCAAGCTGGTCTACCAGTCTCAGGTCAGCGACCCCAGGCTGGTGGAAAAGGCCCGCGAATGCGCGGACCGCATGGGGCTGGCGTTCGAGCACCGCCACACCGGCTACGGCGATCTGGAAACCGCCATTTCGCGTTGGGCCAAATAGGCCGTTCATCGTTTCGGAAATACTCCAGGCAGCGCGAGGGACCGGCCCCTCGCCCGCTCTCCTCAGGCCTGCGCCATCGCGGTATCGCGGATCCGCTCGATCATCGCCCGCAGCCCGTTCGAGCGCTGCGAGGACAAATGCTCGTTCAGGCCCAGCCTGCCCAATTCCGCCCTGGCATCCACCGCTGTCACCTCGGCCAGCGGCAGCCCGTTGTAAAGGCAGCGCAGCACCGCAATCAGGCCGCGCACGATCATCGCGTCGCTGTCGCCGTCAAAACGGAACGCACCGCCCTCGACGGTGGCGTGCAGCCAGACCTGGCTGGCGCAGCCGTCGACTTTGGTTGCGGGTACTTTCAGCGCATCGTCCAGCGGCTCCATCGCCCTGCCCAGGTCGATCACATGCCGGTAGCGGTCCTCCCAGTCCTCCATGAACTCGAAGTCTTCCACGATCTCTTCAAAGGCGGCAGTGGCCATTGTCCGTCTATCCTCAAAAACCGCATCCGGTGCAGATCAGCACCTAAGCCCCTGCCCGCCGCTTTTCAACCGCTTTTCAAGCCGCAGCCAATCGGGTAATCCGTTGCAAAGACATTTTGAATGGGCGGGGACGGATGCATAAACCATTGGCTCTCACATTGGCCTGCGCGCTGGTGCTATCAGCGTGCGGCTGGCGGGATTCACGGCTGAACCCGACCAACTGGTTCGGCAGCTCCGAACCGGCAGAGGTTGAAGTGGCCGGAAACGTCAACCCTCTGCTGCCGCAGGAAACCAACGCCCGCGGCATCTTCGCCAAGAAGCCGCCCAAGGACAAAAGCGTCCTGATCAGCCGGATCGACAGCCTCGAGATCGAGCGGACCAGCACCGGCGCCATCATCCACGCAACCGGCATTGCGGCGCGCCAGGGCGCCTTCGACGTGGAGCTGCGCCGGGCCGAGGGCACTGAGGATGGTGTTCTGACCTATGATTTCCGGATCGTGTATCCGGAGGAGCCGACGATCACCGGCAGCGAGTTCAGCCGCACACTGCACGCCGCCCGCACCCTGTCGAACCAGGACCTGCAGGACGTCCGCATCGTGCGGGTGAACGGCGAGACCAACGCACGGGAAAGCCGCCGCCGCTGAGCCCTCGGCAGCGAAAAGGAAAAAACGCCCGCTTCCGCGGGCGTTTTTCTTTTCGCATCCTGGCAGCTGCCGCAGCGTTCCGGCAGTTACAATTCCACAACCTTCACGTCCTGCCCCTTGGCCGCAAGACCGATCTTGCCTTCGCACAGGCGCAGCGCATCGGCCCCGAACACCTCGCGGCGCCAGCCGCTGAGGGCCGGCACATCGCGCAGGCCCGCCGCAATCGCGTCCAGGTCCGCGCTCGGCGCGATCAGTTTCGCTGCGACCCCTTCGGCCTCGGTCTTGGCTTTCAGCAGCACCCGCAGCAGGTCGGCCAGCGCCGGATTCACCTGCAGCTTCTCCTTGCTGCGATCCATCTTCGGATGCTTTTCGGGAGGACAGGCAACGCCCTTGGCCACGGCCTCCAGGATGCCTTCGGCAATCGCCCCCTTGCGCGCCTCGCGCAAAAGAAGGCGGGACCCGCCCAGATCACCCGGATTTCGCGGCTTGGTCGAGGCCAGCTCGACCAGCGCGTCATCCTTGAACACCCGGTTGCGCGGCACATTGTTGGTCTGCGCATAGGTCTCGCGGAAGGCCGCCAGTTCGCGGACCACCGCCAGGAACTTGCCAGAGCTGGTCCGGGTTTTCACCCGCTTCCAGGCATCCTCCGGCCGGATATCATAGGTCGCCGGATCGGTCAGCACCTGCAGCTCCTCGGTTACCCAATGGGCACGGCCGCTCTTGTCCAGTTCCGCCGCCAGGAACTCATAGATCTTGCGCAGGTGGGTCACATCCGCCAGCGCATAGGTTTTCTGCGCCTCGCTCAGCGGGCGGCGCGACCAATCTGTGAAACGGGAAGTCTTGTCCAGCCCCTGCTTGACGATCTTGCGCACCAGCGTCTCATAGCCCGCCTGCTCGCCAAAGCCACAGACCATCGCCGCGACCTGGGTGTCGAACAGCGGCTTCGGAAAGACCTGCGCGTCGACCCAGAAGATCTCCAGATCCTGGCGCGCGGCATGGAACACCTTGACCACATTCTCGTTGCGGAACAGCTCATAAAGCGGCTCCAATGAGATGCCGTCGGCCAGCGGATCGACCAGGACCGCGTCGTCCTCGCCGTCCCCGGCAAAGGCCAGCTGGATCAGGCACAGCTTGGAGTAATAGGTCCGTTCCCGCAGAAACTCGGTATCCACCGTGACATAGTCGTGCTGCGCTGCAGCTTCGCAGAAGGCCTGCAGTTCTTCGGTAGAGGTCAGAGTTTTCATCAATTACGGCTTTTTGTTTATCGGTATGACCGGCCCGTGATACGCGCTTGTTTCAGCCAATGCAAACAGGTGCCAGACCGGGCCGGGCATTCTGACGGCCCTGCTGTGGCTCCCGGCACACGGGCCTCCCATCAGTTCACATTCCGTGATGTGTCCTACCGCAAACATTCATTTTCATAATACCCGCCGCAGTCGTAGATTGCGGGCACACCCTTCACAGGAGGATAGACGATGACCGTTCTTGATCTTTTCCCCGCGAAAACCGGTGGTTTCACCCTGTCCCGCGGGCTGATTCCGCTCCTGGCGGCGGCATTGCTGCTGGCGCTGGTCGGCCTGCCCGCTTTGATGGCACCGGCGCCGCAATCAGAGCTGCTGGATTGGCGCGGAAACAGCGCGGCCTCGCAGGCGTCGCGCTAGGGCAGCTGCACCGGCGTCTTGTCGCCCGCGGCAAAGCGGCGCAGCACGGCGGGATACAGTTTGTGCTCCTGCACCAGCACCCGCGCAGCCAGCGCATCCGGGGTATCATCCGCCAGCACCGGCACCCGCGCCTGCCCCAGAACCGGCCCATCATCCAGAAGCGGCGTCACCTCATGCACAGTGCAGCCATGCTCGGCGTCGCCGGCTTCCAGCGCACGGGCGTGGGTGTGCAGCCCCTTGTATTTCGGCAGCAGCGAGGGGTGGATGTTCAGCATCCGCCCCTCGAACTGCGAGACGAACCCGGCTGTCAGCACCCGCATGAACCCCGCCAGGCAGACGATATCGGCCCCCGCTTCAAAGATGGGTTTCACCAGCTCAGTCTCAAATGCTTCCCGGTCGCCCTTGAACGGGCGGTGGTCCACCACGGCGGTTGCCACACCAGCCGCAGCGGCCTTGGCCAACCCGCCGGCATCCGCATTATTGGACAGCACAAGGCAGGCGCGTGCCGGGTGGTCGCCGGTCATGCTTTCCAGCAGCGACACCATATTGGAGCCGCCGCCGGAAATCAGGATCGCGACCTTCTTGTGGCTCACAGCAGCTTGCCCGAATAGCGCATGCCGGCGCCTGCGGTGACGGTGCCCAGACGGGCCACGGTTTCGCCTTCACCTTCCAGCACCTTCACCAGCTCATCGGCGCGGTCGGCGGAGACCGACAGGATCATGCCGATGCCGCAGTTGAAGGTCTTCAGCATTTCGGCTTCGGCGATACCGCCGGTTTCGGCCATCCATTTGAACACGGGCGGCAGCTCCCAGGCGTTCAGGTCGATGTCGGCGCCCAGATCGTCGGGCAGCACCCGCGGCAGGTTCTCGGTCAGCCCGCCGCCGGTGATATGGGCCAGTGCGTGCACGCCCCCTGCCCGCACCGCAGCCAGGCACTGTTTGACGTACAAGCGGGTCGGGGTCAGCAGCGCCTCGCCCAGGGAGCCCTCGCCGAACGGGCAATCCGCATCCCAGCCCAGGCCCGAGACTTCCACCAGCTTGCGCACCAGAGAGTAGCCGTTGGAGTGCACACCGTCAGAGGCCAGTCCCAGCAACACATCGCCTTCCGCCACGCCTTCGGGCAGCGCCGAGCCGCGCTCCATCGCGCCCACTGCAAAACCTGCGAGATCAAAGTCGCCCTCAGGGTACATACCCGGCATCTCCGCGGTCTCGCCGCCGATCAGCGCGCAGCCGGAGCGCACGCAGCCCTCGGCGATGCCTTCGATGATGCGGGCGGCAATGTCGGTTTCCAGCTTCCCGGTGGCGAAATAGTCGAGGAAGAACAGCGGCTCGGCGCCCTGGCAGACCAAATCGTTCACGCACATCGCCACCAGGTCGATGCCGACACCGTCGACCACGCCGGTGTCGATGGCAATCCGCAGCTTGGTGCCGACGCCGTCGGTGGCGCCGACCAGGATCGGATCGTTGTAGCCGGCGGCCTTCAGGTCGAACAAGGCGCCGAAACCGCCCAGCCCGCTGGCCACGCCGGGGCGGTTGGTGCGCTTGGCGGCCGGCTTGATCCGGTCAACCAGGGCGTTGCCCGCATCAATGTCCACACCTGCATCCGCATAGGTCAGGCCGTTCTTGCCGCTGGTCATCACATGGCTCCTTCAAATCGGTTGCGCAGCCTTTAGCGCAAGGCGCATCAGAAGGGAACTAGGGAATCCGCTGCGCCGTCTCTGACAGCGCAGCAGGGGATATCTGCGGCCTCAGATACCAAACTGCCAAGGGGCCGCCTGATAGGCATAGGCGCCGCCCTGCCGCAGCACCCGGCCCAGCGCCGGAAAGTCCACATGCGCGCCGGTGACCAGCAGGTTGTCCGCCTCCGCCCTGTCCATCATCTTGCGCCGGGTCTGCGCGGTCTGCGCCGGATCGGTGTCAAAGGCGATGGTCCATTCCGGCAGCGCAAACTGCAGCGCGGCGCTGTGGATCAGGTCGCCCCAGAACAGCAGCCCCTCGCCGCCTGCATCCAGCATGAAGCCGGTATGCCCCGGCGTATGGCCCGGCAGTTCCACCGCGGTGAAGCCGGGCGCGGCCTCACTCTCCCCCTGCAGCAGGTGCAGCCGGTCCGCATAGGGCGCGACCGAGCGGCGGGCCATGTCAAAAAAGCCGCGGCTGCCTTCCCGCACGCCCGCCAGGATGGCATCGTCATGCCAGAAATCCCATTCCCGCTGCCCCACAACCAGCCCAGCATTGGCAAAAGCCGCCGCGCCGTCCGCTGTGATCAGCCCGCCGGAGTGGTCCGGGTGGATATGTGTCAGCAGAACTGTATCGATGCTCTCAGGCGCAACGCCCGCCGCGGCCAGCCCGGCGCCCAGCGCCCCCAGCCCCGGCCCCATCAGCTGCGCCGTGCCGGTGTCGATCAGCAATTTCTGACCGCTGCGCTCCACCAGGTAGCCGTTGACCGGAATTTGCAGCGCACCCTCCTTCAGCCGGTGCAGCCCCTTTGCCAGCACGGTTTCAGCCTTGGCCGGGTCAAAATCATTGAACAGCTCGGTTCCCAGCGGCAGATGCCCGTCCAGCAGCACGGTGATCCTGGCATCTCCCAAGGTAAAGGAATGAGTGGCCGGGACTGCCTGCGCCGTGTTTTCAGCCGCCCATGCCCAGCTGCTGCCTGCCACCCCGCTTGCCAGTGCCGCCGCCGGGGCTGCCGCCAGCCCGCCCATAAATGCCCTGCGATTGATTGTCATAAGAAACTCCAATATCAGTTTCAGGAAATACTCCTGTGCACCGGAGATAAGGCGGCATTTCCCTGCCTTGCAGCCCCGAAGCACCGATAACGGTTATTAGCAACATTTATAGGCATTCCATGGACAAGCTGACCCTGCTGGAGACGTTCACCATCGCTCTGGACGAAGGCAGCCTGAACCGCACTGCCCAGCGCCGCGGCATCACCCAGTCGGCCGTCAGCCAGCAGATCAAGCAGCTGGAGGCGCTGATGGGCCAGCAGCTGCTGCACCGCACCGCCAGGGGCATCCACGCCACCCGCGCAGGCGCTCTGGTCAACAGCCACGCGCAAGCTCTGCTATCAGGCTACAACCGCATGACAGCCGAAGTCGACGCGCTGGAGGGCAGCGTTTCCGGCACCTTCCGCATCAGCGTGAACTCCTTTCTGGGCCGCAGCGTGATCGGGCCGATGCTGCTGGACCTGAACCGGGAGCACCCGGACCTCAACATCGTGATGCGGCTGGAGGACCGGCTGGTCGATGTGGTGCGCGAAGGCTACGATCTGGCGATCCGCACCGGAAAACTGGGGGATACCGATGGCTTCGGGCGCAAGATCTCCACCCTGGAGACAGTGCTGTTTGCCACCCCGGATTACCTGGACCGCGAGGGCCGCCCGGAGACGCCCGAGGACCTGAAGCGGCTCAAGTTCATACAGCACCACGAGGATCAGACCCGCGGGTTCTTCCCTCTGCGCCGCGGCCCACTGGAATATCCCGCGCCGGTGCAGGTGGGGTTCACCGCCGATGATCCCGACCTGATCATGCACGCTGTCAGCAGCGGTTCCGGATATACCCGCGCGCCGCGCTTCATGGTCGAGGAGCAGCTGGCCAGCGGAGAATATGAACAGGTGCTGCCCGGCTACGAGGCACCCTTGAAGGATGTGTTTGCCGTCTACCCTTCGCGCCGCGCGCCGGACCGGCGCCGGGACCTGACGATCGAGCACACCGCTGCGCGGCTGGACGCCCTGCACCGGAACCAGACGGCGGAATTGCCTGCCCCTTCCGCAATCACCGCTTGACCTTGCCTGTCTCATTTCCTAACCACAAATCCATGGCGGGCCTGTAGCTCAACGGTTAGAGCAGAGCGCTCATAACGCTTTGGTTGCAGGTTCGAATCCTGCCGGGCCTACCATTCTTCAACACTGCCTGCCCCGCCTGTTGCCAGGCTGAAGGCTTCGAGTGTCCCGGCCGTGGTGGCCGGAGCCCTCAGCGCGCTCAAGCGCCTAGCTGATTCCCCAGCCGTCCTTCAGATAGCTGACATTTCTGCTGACCCCGGCTGCATCCAGTGCGTCAGTATAGGCCAGCACCTCGCACACCGGACCGCGCCACGCCCGGCTGGACCCGTTATTGCGCCCGCCGATTGAAGCCAGCGCAAACGGGGAGGCGGATTTTATGTGGAGCACTGACAATGGCATCGGCAGCAGTGAGGTCGTGGCACCTCCGCCGTTCAGGTGGACTGTCATCCCGGGCGGCAATGAAGCCGTGAAGATGCCGGCGTTATTCTCATGGCCCATAACCCGGTTGGCACTGCTGGAATCGAGGCCCGCAAGGTCGGTCGTGAGGGTGTTGTAGGTGTCAAATGCGCTGCGCGCACCGTCGGCATAGGCCATGACAGCAAACACTTCCCTGACAAGAGCATCCGATGCAAGCGTCAGACCTCTGGCGTTGGCCGCATCCGGCCAGACCAGCGCCGGACGCCCGCCTGCCACGGGGGCTGAAGCCACATAAACTGGCCCCCCGCCCGACAGTCTGCCGAGAGCCGCGCCTCCGGGAACCAGGTTCGCGACACTGATGACTTCCTCCCCCGCCCCGCGCGTGATGGTTCCCGTTGCCTTGGCGCTGTACCATCCAATCAGGCCGTTCACGGCAGGACGGGAGGCTGGCCCCTGCACTCCTGCGCCCGTGACGGAAAACCCCAGGCCCAGCATCAGTACCACCCTGCAACGGATGCGGTGGTGCCCGTTGCCTCGATGCCTGCAGCTGAGAAGCCGATGGTTTCGCCAGCCGTGACGGCATAGGTAATCACGGTCCCGGCTTCGTCGCGCATTGCGAGGTCGCCAGAAGCCAGCACCCTGAGGACGCGCGGCCTTACCGGCAGATCCACGCCGTCCTGCGGTGTAATTGCAATATGGTGGGTGGCCGGGCTTTCAAGTCCGCGGCGGAAACTGGTGAAAGGGTCGATCTGTGGCATGAGATAATTCCCCGATGTGTTGCGCTTCAGGTCTGCTTCCCCGAAACCAGAGAGATACCGGCAAAATACCAAAATCCGGAAAACCCGGCGTTCGCTGCCCGGGCACGCGGCGCAACACATTGCAGTTTGCTGAAGGGGGCAGCTCTTTGCGGCGGCACCAGACGAAGCCGAACAGGCAACGCGCGTACAATGCCGCCGTCCCTTGCTGCCGTTACCCGGCCGCAAGCATTTTGCTTTTATAATCCCCGACGTCCGGTAGGGTGGCCTAAGAACAGGGCAAATCACTTTTTCCGTAGCAATTTCGAGACTGTTTTCAGGCGTTGCCCCCGCCGCAAGATCAATTCAGAGGCAATGAGTCATGGCGACAGAAAAGCTCACTATCATCAAGGCTGACGTGAAGAACGAGGTCACCAAGAAGGTGAAACCGAAGTTCGTTCAACTCGGCAATATGAACTTTGCGGCCACGGTCGAGGTGGACAAGAGTGTTGCCAAGGAGCTCGACACTGACGCCCGCTTTGTCGCCAAGCTCTATGATGATGCCACCAAGGAATACAAAAAGCTGCTGAACGAATGCACCCTGCGGGTGGACGCAGCCAACAACCTGGGATCGGTCCTGCCGCTGACCGACAAGGAATGCAAAGAGCTGGACGCCGACATCAAGAAGATCTTTTCCAAGTATGAAAAGTCGATTGAACATGTCGCGACCAAGCATTTCGACAAGTGGAGACAGGCCAACAAGGACCGCAAGAAGTACCGCATCAAGGTGGTCAGCGCGATTGTGCTCGGCAGCGCCTGCGCCATTGGCTCCACCGCCTCGCTGGCCGCCGGTACGGTGACCGGCGGCGCGTCAATCGCCGCCAGCATCTATGGCATCGCGCAGAGTATTGTCTCGGTCGCGCGCGCTGTGCAGAAGGTGACCTCTGATATCGTGAAGATCCATGGCGAACTTGAGAAAGCGCTGAAGCAGCTGGTCTCGGCCTATGAGAATCAGTCCAAGGCCAAGGTGAAAGCCAAGGAGATCGGCAAGGAGATCCTGGCCGACTTCCTGATGGTCGAGACTGCAGGCTTCAACCGGGTCGACAAGCACCTGGAAACCTACAAGGCCAAGCTCAAGAACATCGACCTGGAAATTGCCGCCCTCGGGAAGGAGCTGAACAAGCTTCTGGACAAGCAGAGCAAGCTCGACAAGGAGATCGAGAAGAAACTGGGCAAGATGGCCAAGGACCGGGGCTACAAGAGCAAGAAGTTGGACGGGCTGTTTACCGCCATGGAGGCCGCCCGCAAGGAAACCGCCCGGCTCATCAAGAGCATCGAAGCCTATCACGTCAGCATCAAGCCCGCCGAGAAGTTCCGCGACAACTCGCAGAAAGCCGTCGACGCCCTGCGCCACAAGGATCCGGTGTGGGCCAAGTGGGTGATCTGGGTCGGCAGCCTGGGCCTCGGCACCACGGTTACCAGCATCGCCTCCGGCGGGGAGAACCTGGTCAAAGCTGCTTCGGCAATCGAAACCGGGTTCAATACCCTGTCCAAGGAATTTGCCTGACAGCCGGCCAGCAGGCACAGATCATTGGATAGTCAAACGGGCAGCCTCTTCGGGGCTGCCCGTTTGACTTGGCCGGGGCGGGATCAGCGGGCGATGACGATATCCGCCTTCAGGCCGCCCAGATCGGTACTTTCACCCAGCCGCAGGGTGCCGCCGTGGGCGCGCGCGGTGTCGGCCACGATTGCCAGCCCCAGCCCCACTCCAGTCCCCCGGTCCTGATTGCGGGCCGGGTCCAGGCGGGTGAAGGGGCGCACGGCGTCGCCGCGCTGCTCTGCCGGGATACCCGGCCCGTCATCCTCGACCCGGATCCGCATGGATTTGTCGGTCACCGCAACCGACACCCGCGCCCTGGAGCCGTAGCGCACCGCATTGGAAATCAGGTTCGACACCGCCCGCTGCATCGGCTGGCGGCGCAGCATCACTTCCCCTGCCCCGGTCATTTCGCCCAGCGCCACCTGCTTCTCCTGACGTTGCCAGTCGCTGATGATACCGCGGACCAGTTCCTGCGGGTCCACCGGCTCAGGCTCGCTGACCGCCGCGCCGCGGGAGAAATCGAGAAACGCGTCCAGAAGCGCCTGCATTTCATCCACGTCGCGCAGCATCGGCGCCGCGTCCTCCTCGTCCAGCATCGCCAGCTCCAGCTTCATCCGCGTCAGCGGGGTGCGCAGATCGTGGCTCACCCCCGACAGCATCAGCGTGCGCTGCTCGATCTGGCGTTCAATCCGGGCGCGCATGTCCAGAAAGGCGCTGCCCGCGGCCCGAACCTCGGTTGCGCCGGAAGGCGAATAGGGCACTGCCCGCCCGCGCCCGAAGGCCTCTGCCGCATTGGCCAGCCGCTTGATCGGGCGCAGCTGGTTGCGCATGTACAGGAAGGAGATCATCATCATCAGAAAACCGAACAGCAGCATGGTGACAATCAGCTGGTGCGGTGCCGCGGCAGTCAGCCTGCGGCGGTCAAAGCTGAGTTCCACCAAGCCATGCGCGGTGCCGAAGTAAACCTGCACCATCCTGTCAGGCAGGAACCGTGCCGCCAGAAACCCGGGGAAAGTCTTTTCCATTTCCTCCCGCACCACCCGGCCGGAAAACTCGATCAGGCTGAACTCATCCTCCGGCAGCGGCGCACCGGGCGGCAGGAAACGGGCCTGCATCTGCAACGGCTGCAGTAACGGCGCGATCTGCGCCAGCGCCGTCTCCTGATCCGGTGCGGCATCCGCGAACTGGCGCAGCAACTCCATTTCGCGCTGGATGGTCGCCGTCATCTGCACCGTCACGTCCTCAAGATCGCGCTTGATAAACACCACGGAGATCACGATCTGCAGCGCCACAATCGGCACCACCAGGATCAGGGCCGCACGGGCATAAAGGCTGCGCGGCATATATCGTTTGAGCCATTGGAAGAACATGGGGTAAGCCTATAGGGCGGCGGAGAAAGAGAAAAGATTTCCCGCACCGCGGCAGCCGGATAAACAGCAATTGGGCAGGACGATGCAAGCACCAGATGATTTCAACCCGCAGCCGGGAACAGCCGAGGTGCTGGAACCGGGCTTGCGCCGCATCCTGGCGCCGAACCCCTCTCCGATGACCTATCGGGGCACCAACACCTATATTCTGGGCACCGGCGGGCTGGCGGTGATCGACCCGGGGCCGGACTCGGACGCGCATCTTGCGGCGATCCTGGAGGCTGTGCAGCCCGGACAGCAGATCACCCATATCATCGTCACCCACAGCCACCTGGACCACTCGCCGCTTGCGCGCGGCCTGAGCAAGGCCACAGGCGCGCCGGTCCATGCCTTTGGCGGGCCGCAAGCGGGCCGCAGCGAGGTGATGTCCCGCCTCGCCGATGGCGGGCTGGCTGGCGGCGGCGAAGGCATCGACAAAGAGTTCTCCCCCGATGTCACCGTGGCCGATGGCGAAGTCATCAGCGGCGACAGCTGGGACCTGGAGGTAATCCACACGCCCGGCCACTTGGGCAACCATATTGCGCTGGCCTGGAAGGATGCCTGTTTCACCGCCGATCACGTGATGGGCTGGGCCAGTTCCTTGGTGTCGCCGCCGGACGGCGACCTGACCGATTTCATGGCCTCCTGCCGCCGCCTGCGGCAGCGCAGCTGGCGGGTCTTCCATGCCGGCCACGGCGCGCCCATTACCGATCCGGCCGGACGGCTCGACTGGCTGATTGCCCACCGGGAATCGCGCGAAGCCGCGATTCTGGAAGCCTTGGCACAGGCCCCGGCCACCGCCCGCAGCCTGGCCGAACTGATCTATACCGACACCCCGGCCGCGCTGCTGAAAGCCGCGGAACGCAATGTTTTCGCCCATCTGGTGGACCTCACTGGCCGGGGCAAGGCAGCCCCTCAGGGTGTTCTTTCCGCACCCTCGGTCTTTGCATTGAAGGGCTGCTGATTTTTTTCAAAAAATTGCCCGCTGCCCTCTGGACGCCCATTCTGGGGAACGCTATACGGCACGGACCGTTCCGGCGTAGCTCAGCGGTAGAGCAGTTGACTGTTAATCAATTGGTCGTAGGTTCGATCCCTACCGCCGGAGCCATAAAAAGCCCTCAAGCGGCAACGCTTGAGGGCTTTTTTGCATCCTCGGCCAACGTACCATCTCCCTGAGCCGAAGAGCCCGGTCTGCAATGCGCGCTTTGCAATGGCATTTATGTCTATATAAATAGTCATTAACTCATTTTATTGGAGGCAGCATGGCCGCACCCCGGGCAAACATGAGCTACCGCGATATCAAGCAGGTGGTGCTGGACAGAATCCACAACAAGATCTGGGCGCCAGACAGTTTGCTTCCCAGTGAAACCGACCTCGCCGAAGAGTTTTCAAGCACCCGCACCACAGTGAACCGGGCGCTGCGGGAACTGGCTGAGGAAGGCTATCTGGAACGCAAGCGCAAAGCAGGCACCAGGGTCCTGAACGCCCCGGCCAGGAAGGCCCAATTCGCAATTCCTCTGGTCCGCGATGAAATCACGGAAACCGGGTCAGAATACCGCTACGCCCTTGTCGAAAGAAACGTCTTGCCCGCGCCGCACTGGCTGTCTGCCAGAATGAACATTCCGCAGGGCCGGGATGTGCTGCACCTCAGGTGCATGCACTACACGGATAACGCGCCTTTTCAGTACGAAGTGCGCTGGATCGTTCCCGACAGCATTCCAGAGGTGCTCGATGCCGATTTCTCCAGCGTCGGCCCCAACGACTGGCTGGTGCAGAAGGTGCCGTTCACGAATCTGGAGCTGAGCTTCCTGGCGACCAAGGCTGACCAGACCGTGGCTGAGTTTCTGGACACTCAGGCAGGAGAACCGATCTTTACTGCAGAGCGCATCACATGGCTGCGCGGGCAGCCCGTGACGCTTGCGAAACTGTTCTTTGCCCCCGGCTACAGAATGACGACCCATCTTTGACCGCAGGCAAAGGAGAGGATTTTTGCCTCTCTCCACTGCCGGCGCCCGCATGCCGCTCGGCGCCTCGAAAAAATTTCTCCGGCATGAGAATTTCCTCTGGACGCCGCAGATCGGAAACCCTATACGACGCCACATGTTCCGGCGTAGCTCAGCGGTAGAGCAGTTGACTGTTAATCAATTGGTCGTAGGTTCGATCCCTACCGCCGGAGCCAAAGAATTCAAGGGCTTAGCGAATAATCGCTAAGCCCTTTTCTTTTGGGACAATGGCCCGGACCGGGCATCCGCCGTTCAGGCCCGGCACCCGGGAAAAGGCAGCTGGCCGCCAGGTTTCTTGCGCCCCTGGCGGCACGCTTTGCAGGATCAGCTGTTGGGACGCACCCGTGCAGCGGTCTTGTTGGCAAAGGCCTCCAGGCGCTCGCGCGCGGCCGGCTGGGTGTTCACCACACCTGCCACAACCGCCTCGGCATAAGCCGCATCCATGCCGGACATGTTGTTCAGATGGCTGATCGCCGAGCAGATCGCGTAGTTGGTCAGCGGCAGGTTTTCGGCAATCTTGTCGGCCAGTTCCAGCGCCTTGTCGAAACTGGAGCCTTCGGTGATGTACTGTGCCAGCCCCAGTTCTACCGCTTCCTGGCCCTGATAGACGCGGCCGGTCAGAATCATGTCGATCATCCGGTACTTTCCGATCATGTCGGAGACCCGGATGGTGGCGCCGCCGCCGGTGAAGATGCCGCGCTGGCCTTCGGGAAGCGCAAAATAGGTGCTCTGATCGATCACCCGGATATGGGCAGCACTTGCAAGCTCCAGACCGCCGCCGACAACCGCGCCTTGCAGCGCTGCGATAACCGGGACGCCGCCGTATTCCATCTTGTTGAAGGCTTCATGCCAGCGCAGGCACACATGCATGAAATCGTCGGGGCTGCGGTCCGCCTTCCAATGCTCGACCAGGTCGAGGCCAGCGCAGAAGTGGTCGCCCTTCCCCGCCAGCACCACGGCCTTCACCCCGTTGCGGTGGGCAGTGCTGAAGAAGCTGACCAGTTCCTCGATGGTCGCGGTATCCAGCGCGTTGCGCTTGGTCGGCCGGTTCAGCCAGACGATGCTGACGCCGTTGTCCTGCTGTTCGATCTCCAGGTTTTCGAAAGATTGCGCATTTGCTGCTTGGGTCATGGTTCTGGCCCTTCCCTTATTTTCCGGCACTTGTCCGTGCCGCCGTGACTTGATGTTCAAAGATGGAGCGCGGCATCGCTCAGGCTCGCGCTGCCCTCGGTGATGCGCAGGCGTTCGGCGCCGCACTCCACCAGAATGTGCTGCGCGTAAAACACCGCCGTGGCGATCTTCTGAGTCATAAAGGCCGTGTCTTCCCCCTGCTCCAGCCTGGCGCTGGCCGCCAGAACGGACCTGCCAAGCTGCCAGGCCACTGCCAGATTGCCAGTCAGCATGAGGAAAGGAACACTGCCGCCATAGGCCGCATTCGGGTCCGCCGCGGCATTGTCCAGCAGCCAGGCGAGGCTGTCCTCAAACGCCTGGCGGGCATCGCCCAGGCGCTTCGCCACGGCCTGCGCCGGTTCGCTTCCCTGCAGCAGGGCCTGTTCGGTCTCCTGCACCAGCCCGGCGAAGCGGCGTGCGGTTGCGCCGCCGTCCCGCAGCACCTTGCGGCCCAGCAGGTCGTTTGCCTGGATTGCAGTGGTGCCCTCATAGATCGGCAGGATCCGGGCATCCCGGTAGAACTGGGCAACTCCGGTTTCTTCAATGAACCCCATGCCGCCATGGACCTGCACCCCGAGAGAGGTGACTTCCAGCGAGCGCTCGGTGCAGAAGGCCTTGACCAGCGGCACCAGGAATTCGGCCATGTCCAAAGCGTCAATGCCGCCCTGTTTGGCCAGGTCCAGCCAGCCCGCGGTGGCGATCGCCAGCGCCCGGCCGCCTTCGGTCAGCGCCCGCATCCGCAGCAGCATCCGCTGGACGTCCGGGTGCCGGATGATCGGAGCCGCGTCCTTGCTGCTGCCATCCACCGGACGGCTCTGCACCCGTTCCTGCGCATATTCCAGCGCGTGCTGGCAGGCCCGCTCGGACACCGCCACCCCCTGCACGCCAACGGCAAAGCGCGCGGCGCGCATCATCACGAACATATACTCGAGCCCGCGGTTTTCCTCGCCCACCAGAAACCCGGTTGCCCCGTCGTATTCCAGCACCGCGGTCGGGCTGGCGCGAACGCCCAGCTTGTGCTCCAGGCTGACGCAAGTCACCGCATTGCGGCGGCCCGGCGTGCCGTCTTCCCCCACCAGAAACTTCGGCACGATGAACAGGCTCAGCCCCTTGGGGCCCGCCGGGGCGTCCGGGGTGCGGGCCAGCACCAGGTGGATGATGTTTTCCGTCAGCCCGTGCTCTCCGTAGGTGATGAAAATCTTGGTCCCGCTGACTGCATAGGTGCCGTCCGCAGCAGGCTCCGCCTTGCAGCGCACCCGCCCCAGATCACTGCCGGCCTGCGGCTCTGTCAGGTTCATGGTGCCCGACCAGCGGCCGGAAATCATCGGTTCCAGGTACTTCTGCTTCTGGGCATCCGATCCGGTCAGCAGCAGCGCCTCCACTGCGCCGTCGGTCAGCAGCGGGCACAGGCCAAAGCTCAGGTCGGAAGCATTCAGGATCTCCGTTGCAGCCGCCGCAGCCGCCCGCGGCAGCCCCATGCCGCCGAACTCCTCCGGGTGCGGCAGGCTCTGCCATCCCATCTCTGCGAATTGCGCATAGGCCTGTGCATAGGGGTCCGGCAGCACGGCCTCTGCACCGTCGAGCCGCGCACCGGCCTCATCCCCGGTTCTGGACAGGGGCGCGATGACATCTGAACAGAAACGCCCCAGCCCCTCCAGTGCCGCCTCGATATCCGCAAGCTCAATGCCGCTGCCTGCCGAAGCCGCCTCCGGCGCTGCCGGCAGGTGCTCGATGTTGAACATGATATCGCGAATGGGGGCCTGATAGGTCATTTCCGTCGCTCCGGATTATTGTTCATTCATGCCAGATACGCGTTGCAAGACGCCTGGCCCACGTTCAATACAGACATTATCCTATCAGAAAGTGACAAACCGCTCGAACGCCATGCAGCTCTCCGCACCAGATTCTTCCAGCCTTGCAACAGTGTCGCCGCAGTTTGCCGGGGATTGGATCTCAGCACTGCGGCGCTGCTGCACGGACGGCCAGCTGGAGTCCTTCCTGCAGCGCGCTGGCCTGCACCTGTCCGCGGGGCAGCTGTCGCACCGGGTCACCTTGGACCAGATCGTCCGCCTCTATCAGATTGCCGCTGTTGAAACCAAGGACGAGATGACAGGCCTGTGGAGCCGCCCGGTACGCCCCAGGGCCTTACAGCACCTGCTGACGACGGTCCGCGAGGCCGGCACGCTGCCCGCCGCCCTGCACCGCTTTTCCACTTTCTGGAACCTGCTGCTGGACGACTACCGGATCGATCTGACTGAGGACAATGCCACCACCGGCCTGCAGCTGGTGCCACAAGGCGCGCAGCCCGTGCAGCGGTTCGGCCACATGCTGATCCTGAAACTGGCACACGGGCTGCTCTCGTGGCTGGCCGGCTATGAGGTGCCGGTCCGGGCGGTGCACTTTGCCTTTGAACGGCCCGGCTTTGCGCAGGATTATGCGGCCATTTTTCCCGCCCCGGTGCGCTTCGAGGCCCCCTGTTCGGCTATTGTCTTCGAAACCGGGAAGCTAGGCCTCCCCGGCCTCCGCAGCAACGCGGAACTGAACGCGTTTCTGGCCCGTGCGCCCCGCGACTGGATCTTCACCAGGTTCCGCGAACACACCCAGTCGCTGAAGGTGCGGGAGTTCCTGTTCCAGACCAGCTGGGAGAGCTGCCAGCTGCCGGACGCGGCGAAGGCGCTGAACGTCACACCCAGAACGCTGATGCGGCGCCTGGAAGCGGAAGAAACCTCGTTTCAGGCCATCAAGGACGGGCTGCGCCGCGACCTTGCCATCCGAGACCTGCAAACCGGCAAGAAAAGCATCGAGGAAATATCGCAGGACGTCGGGTTTTCCTCCGCGGCGAATTTTCACCGGGCGTTCCGCCGCTGGACCGGCGCCCCGCCGAGTTCGTACAAGTCCCCCTCAGCCTGACCGAGGCTTCAGAAAAGCGGCTGCTGCCTTATCCCCCAAGGTTCGCAGGCAGCGCCGCATAGCCGCGGAACCGGATCCGTCCGCCCTGGACCCGCCGCCCTTGCAGCAAACGGTAGTCCGGAAACCGGCGCAGCAGGCGTTCAATGGCGATCCTTCCCTCCAGCCGCGCCAGTGTCAGCCCGACACAGACATGCGGGCCGCCGGCAAAGGCCAGATGCCGGTTCGGCGTCCTGGTGATGTCGAAATCCCCGGGTTTCTCGAACACCTCCGGATCACGGTTAGCCGCGCCGATCACCAGATGCAGGTTGGTTCCTGCCGGAACCCGGACACCGCCGATCTCGGCCTCTGCCGTCGTTTCGCGGTTGCCCAGCTGGTTCGGAGAGCGGAACCGCAGCATTTCCTCCACCGCGGGCTTGATCAGCTCCGGCTGCGCCAGCAGCCGCCGCCTTTGCTCCGGATGGTCATGCAGCAGCGCCAAACCGTTTCCGATCAGATTGGTGGTGGTCTCATGACCCGCATTCAGTATGAAGATGCAGTTTTGTATCAGTTCGATCTCGCTGAGGGTGCCCTCGGCGCCCACGCCGTTGATCAGCCGGGTCAGTACGTCGGTTTCGATATCCCCCGGATTTGACCGCCGCCGGGCAATCAGGTCTCGCAGATATGCCTTGAACTCCTCCACCGCGCGGTGGCCGGCGGCCAGTTCCGCCTCGCTCAGCGCGGGTTCCAGCGCCCCCAGGATTGCCAGCGACCAGTCGCGCAGCGGCGCCCGTTCCTCCATCGGAACATCAAGCAGGTTACCGATGATCTGAACCGGGATAGAGGCAGCGAAGTCGCCGATCAGGTCCACCTCGGTCCGGCCCGCCATCCGTTCCAGCAGATGGTCGACGGTTTCAATCAGTCCCGGCTCCATCTTTGCAATGGCCCGCGGCGTCAAGGCCGAGGTCATGATCTTGCGCACCCGCGTGTGCAGCGGCGGGTCAGAGAAAACCAGAGAGGACGTGTGATGTTCAAACAGCGGCGAGCCCGGGCCGTACTTGGGGCCGAAAACCCGTTTCTTGTCCGAGGAAAACAAGGCGGTGTCACGGTAAATCCGGTCCAGGTCGGCGTGGCGGCAGACCAGCAGCGACCCGTCCGGCTGCGGCAGCACCGGTGCCTCCCGCAGCAACGCGTCATAGTAAGGGAAGGGATTGCCGGCAAAGCCGGCAGGCGGATCCGCCAGATCAAATCCCTCAACATTCACAGGCCCATGCACCGTATCGCTCATCCGTCGCCCTCCTGCTGGCTTTTGCAGCAGGGTTTCCCCCGCAAATGCGACTGTCAATCACCCAATCCAGCGCGGAACACAGCGTCAGACACCCAGAACCGCGGTTCCGAACACGGCGGATTTCCGCGTGACAAATGCGGGCGCTCCGGATAGAAACAAACCATGAACACTGCCATTTCCTCCATCCGCAACCTCGGCCCCGCATACGAGGAAGCCTGCCACCGGGCCGGCATCGCCTCCGCCGAGGAGCTGCGCGCCATTGGTGCCGATGCGGCTTATGCCAGGCTGCTGCAACACGGCACCCGGCCGCATTTCATCGGCTACTACGTGCTGGTGATGGCGCTGCAGGGGCGGCCCTGGAACGATTGCAAGGGCAAGGAAAAGGAAGAGCTGCGCAAACGTTTCGACGCGATCAAGGCAGAGGTCCGCCCGCAGCACAGCTCCAAACTGCTGGCAGAGCTGGACGCGATCGGCGTGCGGGCCAGCCCCGCGGACCTCAAGGCGCTCTGACCGCCCCGCTTCAGACCCGGCCGGACCGGCCGGGAGTCTTGGCACAGGGCGCTGCCGCCGCCCGGACGGCAGCGCAGGCGCAGATGCAACCATTTTCCGGCTTCAGGCGTTGAGCCCCCGAGATTGGCTCGACACAAGGAGTACCGGCATGGACCTGATCCGCATTATTTTCGCCGTCATTCTGCCGCCGCTGGGCGTGTTCCTGCAGGTGGGGCTTGGCAAGCATTTCTGGCTCAACATTCTGCTGACGCTTCTCGGCTACATCCCGGGCATCGTGCATGCGGTCTGGATCATCGCAAGGACGCCTGAACATGCCTGATCTTGCCAAACATCATCACAAGCAGCTGCAGGCGCTGGAGCGCCTGGCGCATCGCATGGACCGTGCCTTCCGCATCCCGCTGATCGGGGTGCGGATCGGTTGGGACAGCATTGCGGGCCTGGTTCCCGGCGTTGGTGACACCATTGCGCTGATCCCTGCGGGGTATATCCTCTATTCCGGCTACCGCATGGGGGCTTCCGCTCCAATACTGGCCCGGATGGCGGCCAATATCGGCGTCGATGCCCTCATCGGCTCTATCCCGCTGGCCGGCGATCTGTTCGACGTGGCCTGGAAGGCCAATACCCGCAACACCGACCTGCTCCGCCGCCATTTCGAGGAGCGGGCCGCCAGCGATGAGCCGCTGCCGAAACGCCTCGGTCGCAAGCGCTTTTCCAGTCTGACCGCGCCGCGCGAACTGCGGCTGGCGCCCACTTATGTCGGCGCGCACCACCCCGGTGCGCTCCATCGGCGGAAACCGCACAAACAGGCTTCGTGGCAGCATCCGCTGAACCGGACGCTCGATTCATGAAACCGGACTGATCATGAAAAAGGGGCTGCCAGCGCCAAGCTGCAGCCCCTTTGTATCTTAGCGCAGTTAAGCCTGAAGCTTAGCCGACCAGCTCGATGCCGGAGAAGAAGTAGGCGATTTCCACCGCAGCGGTTTCCGGCGCGTCGGAACCGTGAACGGAGTTTTCGCCGACCGATTCAGCGAACTCGGCGCGAATGGTGCCGGCGGCCGCATCAGCGGGATTGGTGGCGCCCATCACTTCACGGTTCTTGGCAATGGCGTTTTCGCCTTCCAGAACCTGCACGACCACCGGAGCGGAGGACATGAACTCGCACAGTTCGTCATAGAACGGGCGCTCGGCGTGCACTTCGTAGAACTTGCCTGCCTGCTCTTTGGTCATGTGAATGCGCTTCTGCGCCACGATGCGCAGGCCGGCTTCTTCGAACTTGGCGTTGATCTTACCGGTCAGGTTGCGGCGGGTTGCATCGGGCTTGATGATCGAGAAAGTGCGTTCCAGTGCCATGTGGCATTCTCCTGATTGATGGGCCGCAGGGCGTATCCCCGGGCCGGAAACTCCGCGCGCCGCCTAACATGGCTTGGCGCGCTTGGGAAGCCGTTTTCGGACCGCGCGCAGGCGCACGCGCCTGCGGCGGGTCTATTTTCAGCAGGAGGAAGGCGGCAGGCCGATTGACAGCCTCCGGCTGCTGCGCCACACCGCTGATCATGTTACGCATTCAGGACATCACCTATTCGGTCGAAGGCCGCCCGCTGATCGAGAGCGCTTCCGCCACCATTCCCACCGGCCACAAGGTCGGCCTGGTCGGGCGCAACGGCACCGGTAAAACCACTCTGTTCCGGCTGATCCGGGGCGAGCTGGCGCTGGAAACCGGCAGCATCACCCTGCCCTCCAAGGCCCGCATCGGCGGTGTCGCGCAGGAGGTGCCGTCGTCCAATGTGTCGCTGACCGACACGGTTCTGGCTGCAGATACCGAACGCGCCGCCCTGCTGGCCGAAGCCGACAGCGCCACCGACCCGGCACGGATTGCCGAAATCCAGACCCGGCTCAGCGATATCGACGCCTGGTCGGCCGAAGCGCGCGCCGCCTCCATCCTGAAGGGCCTGGGCTTTGACGACGAGGATCAGAAACGCCCCTGCTCCGACTTCTCCGGCGGCTGGCGGATGCGGGTGGCGCTGGCTGCGGTGCTGTTTGCCCAGCCCGACCTGCTGCTGCTGGACGAGCCGACCAACTACCTCGATCTCGAAGGCGCGTTGTGGCTGGAAAGCTACCTGGCGAAATACCCGCATACGGTGCTGATCGTCAGCCACGACCGCGGGCTGCTGAACCGGGCTGTGGGCGCCATCCTGCACCTGGAGGACAAGAAGCTCACCCTGTACCAGGGCCCCTATGACACCTTTGCCGAAACCCGGGCTGCGCGCATCCTCGCGGCTCAGGCCGAAGCCAAGAAACAGGAAGCCCGCCGCGCCCACCTGCAAAGCTTCGTCGACCGCTTCCGCGCCAAGGCGTCCAAGGCGGTGCAGGCGCAGGCCCGGCTCAAGATGATCGCCAAGATGAAGCCGATCACCACCCCCCAGGAGGCCGCGCTGCGCGCCTTCACCTTCCCCGAGCCGGAAGAAATGCCGCCGCCGATCATCCATATCGAGGGCGGCGTCACCGGCTATGGCGAAACCGAAATCCTGAAGCGGCTGAACCTGCGGATCGACCAGGACGACCGCATTGCGTTCCTGGGCAAAAATGGTCAGGGCAAGTCCACGCTGTCGAAACTTCTGGCGGACCGGCTGCCGCTGATGGCGGGCAAGTTGACCCGGTCCTCCAAGCTGCGCATCGGCTACTTCGCACAGCATCAGGTGGATGAACTCTATATCGATGAAACCCCGCTGGACCATTTGCGCCGCCTGCGCCCGGATGAGGCACCGGCCCGCTGGCGCTCGCGGCTGGCTGGCTTTGGCCTGGGAGCCGCGCAGGCCGAAACCGAGGTCGGGCGCCTGTCCGGCGGCCAAAAAGCACGCCTCAGCCTGCTGATCGCCACCATCGACGCGCCCCATATGCTGATCCTCGACGAGCCGACCAACCACCTGGACATCGAAAGCCGCGAAGCGCTGGTCGAGGCGCTGACCGCCTATTCCGGCGCGGTGATCCTGGTGAGCCACGACATGCATCTGCTGAGCCTTGTGGCGGACCGGCTGTGGCTGGTCTCGGACGGCACGGTGAAACCCTATGACGGCGATCTGGAAAGCTACCGCACCCTGCTGCTGGCGCGTGAAAAGCCCGCCGCCAAAGCCGACGCGCCTAAGCCCGCCAAGCCCAAGCGCGCCTCCCGCGAGGTGCTGATCGCCCTGCGTTCCGAGGTCCGCAAATCCGAGACACGGGTCGAGAAGCTCAGCGAAATGCGTGAAAAGCTTGACGAAAAGCTTGCCGACCCTAGCCTGTATGAACCGGGCAAGGCGGCCGACATGGCAGTCTGGCAGAAAAAGCACGCTGAGTGCATCGAGGCGCTGGAACGGGCAGAAGGCCTGTGGATGGAGGCGCTGGAAAAACTGGAGCAGGCCGAGGCGCAATGATCGACACCGCATTCCTGATCACGTCCTTCGTCACCCTTTTCGTCATCGTCGACCCGATCGGCCTGACCCCGATTTTCATTGCACTGACCCAGGGCATGCCGCCGGCCCGCCGCCGCTCCATCGCGCTGCGGGCAACCATCACGTCAGCGGTGCTGCTGGCAATATTTGCAGGTTTTGGCGAAGCAGTGCTGGGCTTCATCGGCATCTCAATGCCGGCATTCCGGGTCGCCGGCGGCGTGCTTCTTTTCCTGACCGCGCTCGACATGCTGTTTGAGCGCCGCAACAAGCGCCGCGAGGACCGCAGCGAGGAGGATGAATTCGACGACCCCTCGGTCTTCCCGCTGGCGATCCCGCTGATGGCGGGGCCCGGCTCGATCGCAACCGTGATCCTGCTGACCGGTCAGCAGCCCGGCATTGCCGGCTTCGTCATGGTCATGGGCGTGGTCATCGCGGTGCTGGCGATCCTGCTGGTGATGTGCCTGTTCTCCGGCTTGTTCGAACGGATGCTGGGCAAGACCGGGATCACCGTTGTCACCCGGCTTCTGGGCATGCTGCTGGCTGCGCTTTCGGTTCAGTTTGTGCTGGACGGCCTGCGCGCTTTCGGCTTCGCAGGCTAGTATAACGCCCCGGTCCGCCTACATGGTAATCAGGAGGTGAGCGTATGGGCGAATATGAAACCGGGCGGTTTATCTATCTGATCATACTGCTGGTTGCGGTCGGGTCCTGGGTCTTTGTCCAGAACCGCCAAAGCATTGGAAAAACGCTGCAGATGTTTGCCGTCTGGGGGTTCATCTTCCTTGGGGTGATCGCCTCCTACGGCCTGTGGGAGGACATCCGCCAGACCGTCCGCCCGCAGCAAAGCGTCGCCATTGACGCGGGCCGGGTTGAAGTGCCCCGCTCTCCCGATGGCCATTACTACCTGACGCTGGAGGTGAACGGCGCCCCGGTCCAGTTTCTGGTCGATACCGGTGCCAGCCAGGTCGTGCTGAATGAACGCGACGCCACCAGCGCGGGCATCGACACCGGCAGCCTCGCCTACCTCGGCCGCGCCAGCACCGCCAACGGCGAGGTGCGGACCGCCTCTGTCTGGGTTGACGAAATTTCACTGGGCGGCATCACCGACAAGAATGTCCGCGTCTGGGTCAACCAGGGAGAGCTGGAACAATCCCTTCTGGGCATGGGCTACCTGCAGCGCTGGTCCAGCATCGAAATCCGCAACGGCGCACTGGTGCTGACACGCTAGCCCCGCCTCGGGGCGCAATCGGACTGATCCGCACCTTGAGCCGGATCAAGGACTTGCGGCTGCCAGCCTCCTAGATTGGAAACCACCATTCCAATCAGAAAGGAGCACGAGAATCCCGTGACCGATGATGAACTTAAGCAACTGCAGGACAGTTACAGCAGGCTCCGGGAGGATGCCGCCCAGACGCCAGCGTTCTTTTATGACGCGCTGTTCCGCCATGCACCGGAACTGCGGCGGCTGTTCCGGGACGATCTGGAAGGCCAGGGCATGAAGTTCATGACCACGCTGGGCGTTATTCTTGCAAAACTGAAGGACGAAACCGCGGTGGCCAGTCAATTTCAGGAACTGGGCAGGACCCATGCAAGCCTGGGAGTTCTGGCCCCGCATTTTGCCCCGATGGAGGACGCCCTGATCGACACCCTGCACCACGCGCTCGGCAAGGAGATGACACCGGAGCTGGAAGCACTGTGGCGGAAGGCGTTCAAGGAAATTGCCGGCCAAATGATCCGGCGCGGCAGTATCCCGAACAGCTGAACCGGCGCGCGGCGATGGCGTTACCCGTTGCCAGGCTCGGCCGCTATGAACCCATTGACGGGATAGACCCGCCCGAATGCGCCCGGATAGCTTTCCAGGCGGACTGCGGACCAGTCGTTGTTTTCGGAAACGTCAATCACAGCCATGCCCAGCGAGATCTTGTTGCGGTGCCAGTTGGCATGATTGATCCGGATCCTGCGCGCGTCTTCGACCTTGGACACCACGGCGACATGGCCCAGCGGATTGGAGCGGGTGGCGCTGAACGCCATCACGGCGCCGGGCTGCGGTTCGCGGCTGCGGGCGAACTGGCCTTTGGCCTGCTCCCACCAGGTCTTGGCATTGCCGAAGATTTCGATGCCGCTGGCATTGCGGGCGAAGGGCACGCACCAGACCCGGCGGCCGTTCGATTGCAGGTACTGAACTTCCTGAACGGCAAACTCCAGCCGCTCCGCCTCAACCTCTGCCCGGCTCACCGAGCCGTTCTGAACTTCGCCGCAATTGGCGAGTAAAAGGAGACCGGCTCCGGCAATAGGAAGCAGCCGCAGCCGCTTGACCGCACATCGAAAATTCATCTGTCCCCCCAGTGTCCTGGTCGCGCCTTCCGGTTTTCCGGAATGTTGATGGCGGCAGGGATAAAGCGGGAGTGACTAAAAATCGAGAGATTGTTGCCCTTGTGAAACAAATCACACAAGCCATCGGCAGCTTTTCGCCAATACAGAAGGCTTCGGCCGGAAATCCGCCTATTTCTCGGCCTTTTTTTCCCAGCGCCCGCTTTCTTCGGACCAGTATTGGGCGGAACAGCCTTCGTCTGTCAGCGCCTTCCACTGGCTGCGGGCGTGCTGAACCGCTTCCGGGTCGGTGCCGTCGAACAGGATGCAGACACGGCTCAGCGCCTGCACTTCCCCGGCGCTGACGGCGGCACCATCCACCGCCATCACGCAATCAGGGTTGTTGGCGGCCTCCGGCCCCGTAGTCAGCAGGATGGGCTGCAGCGCATCATGGGGGCCGCCCGCCAGGCCATGGGCCAGAAAGCTCTCTTCCGCCCCCTGCCACAGCCGGTCGTCCAGCCAGGCCATGCGTTCCGGATCGCGCCCGCGCACGGCGATGCGCCAGCCCGCCCCGCGCGCCTTGTCCAGAAGCACCGGCAGGGTCTCCTCAAGCGGCCTGCGGGTCAGGTGGTAGAAATAGGCAGCCCCCATGAAGTTTTATTCCGCCTCGAACTTGTCCGCGACCAGCCGGTTCAGCGCCAGCACACCCCAGCCGGTGGCGCCTTTGGGCGCATAATCCGTGTCTTTGCTGACAGAAGCAACGCCGGCGATATCCAAGTGAATCCAAGGCATATCGTCCTTGATGAACCGCTGCAGAAACTGCGCCGCGGTGATCGAGCCGGCGGGACGGCCGCCCACGTTCTTCATATCGGCGATGCGGGACTTCAGTTGCTCGTCATACGCCTTGCCCAGGGGCATCCGCCAGGCGCCTTCATCTTCTGCCTTGGCGGCCTTCAGGAATGCGTTGCACAGATCATCGTCATTGGAGAACACGCCGGCATTATCATGTCCCAGCCCGATAATAATCGCACCGGTCAGCGTTGCCAGGTCAATCACCCCCGCGGGTTTGAACCGCTCCTGCGCGTACCAGAGCACGTCGCACAGAACCAGGCGGCCTTCAGCGTCGGTGTTGATGATCTCGACCGTGTCGCCTTTCATGGACTTCACCACATCTCCGGGACGGGTGGCATTGCCGGAGGGCATGTTCTCGACCAGACCGACCAGACCGACCACATTGGCCTTGGCCTTGCGCAGCGCCAGCGCCCGCATGGTGCCGGCCACCACCCCCGCGCCGCCCATGTCCATGGTCATCTCTTCCATGCCGGCGGCGGGTTTCAGGGAGATGCCGCCAGTGTCGAACACCACCCCCTTGCCGACCAGCGCCAGCGGTGCGGCATCCTTGGCGCCGCCCTTCCACTGCATCACCGCCACTTTGGACGGGCTGTCGGAGCCTTGCCCGACGCTGAGAAGCGTGCGCATCCCCAGTTTTTCCAGCTCTGCCTCTTCCAGGATTTCGACCTCCAGGCCGATCTCCGTCATTTCCTCAATGCGGCGGGCAAATTCCGTGGTGGTCAGCACATTGGCCGGCTCATTAACCAGATCGCGTGTCATGTGCACGCCCTCGGCCAACGCCAGCAGCGGCGCACAGGCCGCTTCAAGGTTCGACGGAGATTTCGAGGCGATCACCACTTCTGCTTCGGGCTTGTCGTCCTTCGGCGACTTGTGATTGTCGAAGGCGTAATCCCGCAGCGCCATGCCCAGGGTCAGATCCGCGGCCTTGTTCATGCTGCCGGCCATGACGGTCAGCCGCTTGCCCGCGGCCCCCTTCACCAAGCTGGCTCCGGCCTTCCGTGCCTCCACCGGTGTCAGCTTGCGCGGCAGCACCAGCACGTCCAGCGCCTCAGCCTTCATGCCCGCAGGCCAGCCCAGCGAAATCACATCGCCTGCCTTAGCCTTCTTGAAGCCTTCCGAGTCGATCAGCCGGGCAATCGCACCCTTGGCCAGACGGTTGGCACTGCGTGCAGCCTGATCCATGCTGCCTTCCGGAGTCACCAGAACCGCAACGCGTCCGGTCATTTCTGACAGAGCTTTGGGGTCATACTCGGCAAAACGGATCGGGGTAAGGCTGCTCATTTACATATGCTCCTGCTGACTTCATTGATTGTTGGCCCCAGAGGTATCCTGCACAGCAGCGCTTGGAAAGACCCGGCTTCCGCCCGCGGACCGCCGCCGATCGCCGGCGCTTGCGAGAATGCAGTTTTCCCCGCCAATCAAATCCACTAAGGTCCGGCAAAATTACAATGGCAAGATCTGGGGGGATCGGGTGTCACGCTACGACAGATATGTGCTGTCACAGTATCTGCTCTTCTTCGGCTTCTTTGCCCTGATTCTGGTGGCCGTGTTCTGGGTCAACCGGGCCGTTGTGCTGTTCGACACGCTGATCGGCAACGGGCAGTCCGCACTGGTGTTTCTGGAATTCACCGCGCTCACCTTGCCGAACCTGATCCGGATGGTGCTGCCGATCGCCGCCTTTGGCGCCGCGGTCTGGGTCACCAACCGGCTGAACGGGGAAAGCGAGCTGACCGTGCTGCGCGCCACCGGCACCAGCCCCTGGCAAATGGCCCGCCCGGCACTGGCCTTCGGCATCATCACCGCGCTGATGATGTCCGCGCTGACCCATTACCTGCTGCCCGCCTCGATCAGCCAGCTGGACGTGCGTGAAAGCGAAGTCTCCCGCAACATCACCGCCAAGCTGCTGAGCGAGGGCGATTTCCTGCACCCCACCGATGGCGTCACCTTCTACATCCGTCAGATCGATGCAGACGGCACCCTGAACGACGTGTTCCTGTCGGACCGCCGCGACCCGGCGGTGACGGTGACCTATACCGGCGCACGCGCCTTTCTGGTGCGCGACGGCGCCAGCGCCCATCTGATCATGGTGGAAGGCATGGCACAGCGGCTGGACCACAAGACTCAGCGCCTTTCCACCACCTTCTTCTCAGATTTTTCCTATGATATCAGCTCCCTCGCCCGCAAAGCTGAAAACCCTTCCCGCAACATCCGCGCCATTCCCAGCCTCGAGCTTTTGAACAGCACCGAGGCAGTGACCCGAAGCGATGGCTATTCCGCGGGCGCCCAGGCCGAAGAGCTGCATCTGCGGTTTGCCCGCGCTCTGGTCTGTGTTGCTGTGACGCTGATCGGCTTTTCCGCACTGATGCTGGGCACCTTCTCGCGCTTCGGGGTCTGGCGGCAGGCCTTCCTGGCCTTTGTGGTGCTTATTTTCATCGAGGGCCTGCGCGGCGTGGTCACTGAGCCGGTTCTGCAGAATCCCAGCCTCTGGCCGCTGATCTACCTGCCCGCCCTGCTTGGCCTTTCGGTTGCGCTGGTCTTCCTGATCCTGTCCGGCCGTCCGAAACGGATCCGGGCACCGGCAGCGGAGACGGCGGCATGAAGCTGGACATCTACTACGCCCGCCGCTTCTTGCAGTGGTTCCTCATAATCGTTGCGGTTCTGATGACGCTGGTGGTGCTGATCGACTTGAACGAACAGGTCCGGCGGTTCGAGGCCGCCGATCTCAGCCTGGCACAGCTGGTTGGCCTGACGCTGCTGAACATCCCGGCAGCGCTCAGCGAGTTCCTGCCGCTGATCATGATCCTCAGCACCATCGTGCTGTTCGTCGGCCTCGCGCGCAGCAGCGAGCTGGTTGTGACCCGTGCCATCGGCCGTTCCGGAATCCGCGCGCTGGCAGCGCCGGTGCTGGTGGCAGCCGCTATCGGCGGCCTAGCGGTCACCATGCTGAACCCCATCGCGGCTGCCACTGCCAACCGCTATCAGGACCTGGCGGAAACCTACCACAACGGCGGCCCCTCGGCGCTGTCGCTGAGCGGCGAGGGCCTGTGGCTCCGCCAGGGCGGCGTCCGCGGCCAGTCGGTCATTCACGCCAAGGGCTACAGCGGCGACGCCGCCGACATCACCCTGCACGACGTCTCGATCCATGCCTACACCAACGCGGGCGGCCCGGTGCGCCGCATCACCGCTGACAGCGCCCGGCTGGACGGCAGCAACTGGGTTCTGGCCAATGCCAAGGCCTGGCCGCTGGCAGCCGGGATCAATCCGGAAACCGGGGCCGCCCAGCATGACGAGCTGCGGCTGCCCACCACTCTGACCACCGACCGCATCCGGGACACGCTCGGCTCCGCCAGCGGCATCTCAATCTACGATCTGCCCTCCACCATCCGCGAATTGTCGGCCGCGGGCTTCACCACCAAGCGTTACGAGGTCCAGCTCCAGGCAGAGCTGGCGCGGCCGCTGTTCCTGATTGCCATGGTCCTGGTTGGTGCCTCCTTTACAATGCGGCACGCCCGCTTCGGCGGCACCGGCCTGGCGGTGCTAATGGCAGTGCTTCTGGGATTCGGGCTTTATTTCATCCGCAATTTCGCGCAAATCCTTGGCGAGAACGGGCAAATACCGGTGGCGCTTGCCGCCTGGGCGCCGCCCGCCGCCGCAATACTTTTGACCTTGGGACTGCTTCTCCATGCCGAAGACGGGTAATCTGCGCCGCGCGCTGCTGCTTTCCGCCGTGCTGCCCTGGCTGGCGCTGACCGCACCAGCCCCGCATGCCCAGACCGCCACTCCGCCCGATCCGGCCCAGCCTGCAATGCTGGTCGCCGACCAGGTGTTCATCGCCCCCGACCGCACCCTGGTGGCGGAAGGCAATGTCGAAGCCTTTCAGGGCAATATCCGGTTGCGCGCGAAAAAGATCACCTTCGACCAGAGCACCGGCACACTGCAAATCGAAGGCCCGATCCGCATCGACCAAAACGGCGACATCACCATTCTGGCCAATGCCGCCGAACTGGATCAGGACTTGCGCAACGGCCTGCTGAGCGGCGCCCGCATGGTGTTCCAGCAGCAGCTGCAGCTGGCTTCGCTGCAAATGACCCGCGTCGGCGGGCGCTATACCCAGCTCTACAAAACTGCCGTCACCTCCTGCCATGTTTGCGAGGACGGCCGCCCGCCGCTCTGGCAAATCCGCGCGGAGCGGGTGACCCACGATCAGCAGGAGCGCCAGCTCTATTTTGAAGGCGCCCAATTGCGGGTGCTGGACGTGCCGGTTTTCTATTTCCCGGCAATCCGCCTGCCGGATCCCTCGCTGGAGCGGGCCAGCGGCTTTCTGGTCCCGTCCGTGCGCTCCACCTCGAACCTCGGCACCGGGATCAAGGTTCCGTATTTCTTCACCCTGGGCCCGCACAAGGACCTGACGCTGGCGCCCTACATTTCCTCCAGCACCCGGACACTGGACCTGCGCTACCGCCAGGCCTTCCGGCGCGGCCGTATCGAGCTTAACGGCGCCTTCACCAGGGACGACCTGTATCCGGATCAGGACCGCGGATATTTCTTTGGCGAGGGGGCATTCCAGCTGCCGCGCGGCTACCGCTTCACCTTCGACGTCAAGGCGGTTTCCGATGATGCCTATCTCGAAGACTACGGCCTGCCGGACCTTGACCGCCTGCGGTCGCGGGCGGAGCTGACCCGGGCCCGCCGAGACAGCCTGTTCCGCACGTCACTGACCCATTACAAGACCCTGCGCGACAGCGAGCGCCAGAGCGACATCCCGTCCGGCATCGCGGAAGCCTTCTACCAGAAGCGTTACTTCCCTGCCCTGACCGGCGGCGAAATGCGTCTGACTCTTCAGGGCCACGGCCATCACCGCAGTTCCAGCCTCGAGGCCACCACCACGGACAGCAACGGCCGCGACCTGGCCCGGCTGACGGCTGATCTCAGCTGGACCCGCACCTGGACGCTTGGCTACGGCGTCCTGGCAGAGGCCGAGCTCGGCGCAGCGGCCGATGCCTTCCGGACCTATGATGACGCCTTTTTCACCGAGGATGTCACCCGTCTGACGCCGCGCGGCGCCATGACGTTCCGGCTGCCGATGACCCGGCGCGAGGCCGGCGGCGCGACACAGTACCTGGAGCCGATCCTGCAATTGGGCTGGCGGGACGAAGGCGGCGGCACGGTCGTCAGCGAGGAGAGCCGGTTTGTGGAATTCGATCAGGGCAACCTGCTGTCGCTGTCCCGCTTTCCGTCGAACGATGCGCGCGAGGACGGCTTCACCCTGGTCTATGGCGCCAACTGGGCCCGCTATGCGCCGGACGGCTGGCAGGCTTACGCCACGATCGGCCAGGTCCTGCGCAGCGACGGCGACACCCGCTTCACCAAAAGCTCCGGTCTCGGCGGCACCTCTTCGGACCTTCTGCTGGCCGGGCAGGTCAAATTCGGCGACGGGCTGGCGATCTCCAGCCGCGGGCTGCTGAACGGCTCGCTGAACTTCTCCAAGGCCGAAGTCCGCGGTGAATGGCGCACAGACCGCTCCAGCCTGTCCGGCACCTACCTGTGGCTTGGCACTGACCCGGACGAGGACCGGACCGAGGAAAGCTCGGAAATCTGGGTCGACGGACGCTATGATATCAACCCCACCTGGTCCGCCAGCGCCCGGCTGCGCTACGACATTTCCGACGCCCGCGCCACCCGCGCCGGCCTCGGCGTGGCCTATCAGAACGAGTGCGTAACGGTCGACCTTTCGGTCAACCGCCGTTATACCTCAACAACAAGTGTTGAGCCGACAACGGATTTCGGCTTTACCATCTCGCTCAGCGGTTTCTCCGTGAAGAGCGGCAACAAACAGTACAGGCGGTCATGCAGCAAGACGTGAATACCCGGTTCCCGGCTCCCTTCCTTTCCCGTGCTCTCAAATCCGCAGCCGCACTGGCGCTGGCCGCGGGTCTTTCCCTGACCGGCCTGCCGGCCGGGGCACAGAACCTTTTTGCTCCCGCAATCACCGTGAATGACGAGGTCATCACCCGCTACGAACTGGAGCAGCGGGCCCGCTTCCAGGCGGCGCTGCGGGTTCCGGGCGACCCGCTGGAGACCGCCCGCGAGGAGCTGATCAATGACCGGCTCAAACTGGAAGTGCTGAAGCAGGCCGGGATTGAGCTGTCCGACGAGGATGTCACCGCCGGCATGGAAGAGCTTGCCGGGCGCGCCAACCTGTCTCTGAACGAGTTCCTGACTGCCTTGCAGCAGCAGGGCGTCGACCCGCAGACGCTGCGCGACTTCACCAAGATCGGCCTGGGCTGGCGCGAATACACCCGCGCCCGTTTCCTGTCCCGCGCCCGCCCCACACCCGAGGAAATCGACCGCGCGATGGGCAGCGCCGGCACCGGCAGCGTCCAGGTGCTGCTGAGCGAATTCATTGTGCCGATCAATGAGCAGAACGCCGCCCAGGTCGAAGAACTGATCGAACAGGTGAGCCGGCTCAAGAGCTATGACAGCTTTGCCGCAGCGGCCTCCCAGTACTCCGCTGCAGCCAGCCGCAACGAGGGCGGCCGCCTGCCGTGGATGCCGCTGACCAAGCTGCCGCCGCAGCTGCAGGAAATCGTGCTGGCGCTGAAACCGGGGGAGATTTCCGAACCGCTGCCGCTGCAGAACGCCGTGGCCCTGTTCCAGATGCGCGGCGTGCGCGAAGTCGAAGGCGCCGCCCCGCGCTACGCCGCAATCGAATACGCAACCTACTATGTGCCCGGCGGCCGCACACCGGAAGGGCTGGCAGCGGCGCAGAAGGTCGTGAACAGCGTCGACACTTGCGAGGACTTCTACGGCCTGGCCCAGGGACAGGATCCCTCGGTGCTGGACGTGCAAAGCCTGCCGCCCGCCGATATCCCGCGTGACATCGCGCTGGAGCTGGCCAAGCTGGACCCGGGTGAAACCTCCACCACGCTGACCCGCAACAACGGCGAGACCCTGATGGTGCTGATGCTGTGCGGCCGCACTGCCGACCTGGGCGAAGGCGCCAACCGCGAAACCGTCGCCAATGCGCTTGTCGCACAGCGGATGACCTCGCTCACCGACAGCTTCCTGGAGCAGCTGCGCGCGGATGCGCGGATCGACATCAAATGAGCCAGCCCGGGCCCATCGCCCTGAGCTGCGGCGAGCCCGCAGGCATCGGCCCGGAAATCGCCGTCAAGGCCTGGCAGGCGCTGCGGGACAGCTGCCCGTTCTTCTGGATCGGCGACGCCCGGCATCTGCCCGCGGGCACACCGGTCACCGAAATCGCTTCCCCTGCCGCGGCAGCCGCAGCCTGCGCGGACAGCTTCCCTGTGCTGCCGCTCACCTTCGGCGGCGGAACAGCTAAGGGGACGGCTGACCCGGACAACGCCGCCGGGGTGATTGAATCCATTGAGACCGCTGTGCAGCTGGTCCGGTCAGGCAAGGCTTCTGCCGTCTGCACCGCTCCGATCCACAAGAAAGCCCTGATCGACGGCGCGGGATTTGCCTATCCCGGCCATACCGAGTTTCTGGCGGCGCTGGCGGGCCGTGAGCGGGTGGTGATGATGCTGGCCAGCGATCAGCTCCGCGTCGTGCCCGCCACCATCCATATCGCCCTGTCCGACGTGCCAGCCGCACTCACCCCGGAACTGCTGCGCGAAACCATTGGGATCACCGCAGCAGGCCTGCGGGACCAATTCGGCATCGCTTCCCCGCGCATTGCGGTTGCTGGCCTTAACCCGCACGCCGGCGAAGGCGGCGCCATGGGCCGCGAGGAACTCGACTGGATCAACGCCCTGATCGTGCAGATGCAGGGCGAGGGACTGAACGTCACCGGGCCGCATCCGGCTGACACCATGTTCCACGCCGCGGCCCGCGCACGCTATGACGCGGCGGTCTGCATGTATCACGACCAGGCGCTGATCCCGATCAAGACTCTGGATTTCGACCGCGGCGTCAACGTGACCCTGGGTCTGCCGTTCATCCGCACCTCGCCCGATCACGGCACCGCCTTTGACATCGCGGGGACCGGCCAGGCCAACCCTTCCAGCCTGATCCAGGCGCTGAAGCTGGCGCAGACCATGGCCGCCGGCACTTGATTCTTCCCCGGGCGGCAAATATCCCCGCCGGAGGCATGAATGTTCCGGCGCGCCGCCCGCGCCTTACTGCAAGGTTCAGATGACATGAGCGCTATCGACAGCCTTCCCCCCTTGCGCGAGGTGATCGCGACGCACCAGCTGTCGGCCCGCAAGTCTTTGGGGCAGAACTTCCTTCTGGACCTGAACCTCACAGCCAAGATCGCGCGCCAGGCAGGCGACCTCACCGGCTGCGACGTGCTGGAGATCGGCCCTGGCCCCGGCGGCCTCACGCGCGGCCTGCTGGCCGAAGGCGCCCGCCACGTGCTGGCTGTGGAGAAGGACCAGCGCTGCCTGCCCGCGCTGCAGGAGATCGCTGACGCCTACCCGGGCCGCTTCGAGGTCATCAACGGCGACGCGCTTGAGATCGACCCGCTCGCACATCTCACACCGCCGATCCGCATCGCCGCCAACCTGCCCTATAACGTCGGCACCGAACTTCTGGTGCGCTGGCTGACCCCCAGGGAGTGGCCGCCGTTCTGGCAGAGCCTCACGCTTATGTTCCAGCGCGAGGTGGCCGAGCGCATCGTGGCCCAGCCCGGCTCCAAGGCCTATGGCCGCCTTGCCATTCTTGCACAATGGCGCGCAGAGGCGCGCATCGTTCTGTCGTTGCCGCCCGGCGCCTTCACCCCGCCGCCCAAGGTCTCCAGCGCCGTGGTGCATCTGGACGCCCTGCCCGAGCCGCGGTTCCCGGCAGATGCCGCGGTGCTGTCGCGCGTGGTCGCCGCCGCCTTCAACCAGCGCCGCAAGATGCTGCGCGCCTCGCTGAAGGGCATCTCCCCCGAAATCGAGGCGCATCTGACCGCCGCCGGCATCCCGCCCACCGAACGCGCCGAACAGGTTAGCCTCGAGGCGTTTTGCGCGCTGGCCCGCGAAGTCGCCAAAGCCTGACCCATTTCATTTCCGCTGGAGCCTGAAATTTCCAATGACCCAATCAGTTGCCTCGCGCCCGCCCCTGCTGTCCGTAAACGTCAATGCGGTTGCCTATCTGCGCAACCGGCGCGAGGTGCCCTGGCCCGACCTGATCGACATCTCCCGCGCCATCCTGCAGGCCGGGGCTCACGGCATCACCGTGCACCCGCGGCCGGATGAACGTCACATCCGCTTCTCCGACCTGCCCGCCCTGTCGCGCCTGATTGCAGAGGAATTCCCTCAGGCCGAATTCAACATCGAAGGTTACCCGACCCGCCAGTTCATCGATCTGGTGCTGGAGAATAAGCCGCACCAGGTGACACTGGTGCCCGACACCCCGGAACAGTCGACCTCTGACCACGGCTGGGACTTTGCGGCTGACGGCGGCATGCTCCTGCCTATCGCGGAAGAATTCAAGGCCGCGGGCATCCGGGTCTCCTACTTCGTTGATGCAAACCCGTCTGATCCGGCGCTGGCACGGCAGGCCGGTGCCGACCGGATCGAATTTTATACAGGCCCCTATGCGGAACAAACCACGCCCGGCGCCATTGCGCAGGAACTTGGCAAGATTAAGGACACTGCCGACGCCGCCCGCGCGCTGGCCGCGGACGGCAAGGGCGCGCTGATGATGAACGCAGGCCACGATCTGACCGTGGAAAACCTGCCCGGACTGCGCCAGGCCATCCCCGATCTGGCCGAGGTCTCGATCGGCCATGGCCTCACCGCGGATGCCTTGATGCTGGGCTTCCCGGAAGCCGTCCGGCGCTACTTGCGGGTGCTGGGCCACGCGCTCTGATCCTTCTCTGCTCTGGATCTTGACGGCCATCGGCTCACGCAGCCTAATCGGAATGCGCCACTCAATCACCGGGACTGAAGGAGCAAATGCAGTTTTCCGCAGACTACAGCGGCCGCCTGCCGGAAATCGCCGAACATTTCCGGGCGGTGTTTTCCGCGTCGGAAGGAGACAGCGAAGGCGATCTCATCGCTGCCCTGGTTCAGGAGATGTTTGCCTCCACGGCTGATCCGGATCTTTCCGCTTTTACGGCGTTGGAAGACGGCAGCATTGCAGGCTGTATCCTGTTCACCAGGCTCAGCTACGAACAGGACAGCCGCTCGGCGTTTCTCCTGTCGCCAGTCGCTGTCCGGACGCAAAGGCAGGGGCAAGGCATCGGCCAGGCCCTGATCAGGCACGGGCTGACCGCAGTGCGCCAGCATGGCGCTGATGTTGCCGTGACCTATGGCGATCCGTCCTATTACGGCAAGACGGGCTTCCGGCAGATCACCGAATCCCAGGCAGCGGCTCCGCTGCCGCTCAGCCACCCTCATGGCTGGCAGGCGCAATCCCTCACTGGCGCGGAGCTTGCACCGCTGCGCGGTCCTTCGCGCTGCGTCCCGGCATTGAACAACCCGGTATACTGGTAACCCCGCGGCCCCCTGCAAACCAGTTCCGCCCCCATTCAAGAAAAACCCCCGGCGCCATTGGCCCGGGGGTTTTCTTCATAACATGCAGACTGCCGCGTTACTCAGCCGCTTCTGCCGGACCATCCTCGGCTTTCGGCTTGGGCTTGGCGCGCGCGCGGGCGGGTTTCTTCGGTGCCGGGGCGTCACCGCCCTCGCTTGCTGCGTCGCCGCTCTCCGCTTTCGCCGCTGGCTTGCGGGTGCGGGGCTTGCGGGCCGGCGCCTTTTTCGCGGCCGGCTCATCGCCTGCCTCCGCCGAAGCAGCGCTCTGGCTCTCGGGCGTTTCGACCAGGCCGCTGTCCTGGCCGTTGCCGTTGTCGCCGCGGGGGTCGATCACTTCCGGCTGCGGTGCACTGGCCGGGTCGGCCTCTGCCGCCGCCGACGACGCCGCGGCCTCGCGCTCCTGGCGCTCCAGCCGTTCGGCACGCTCGCGGTCGCGCTCAGCCTGGCGCTCGCGGTTCTGGCGTTCCTGCTCCTCGCGGCGCGCCTCGATCTCGCGCTGCGCCTCGTTCAGCATCCGCAGGTAATGCTCCGCGTGCTGCTGAAAGTTCTCTGCCGCGACACGGTCATTGCTCAGCTGCGCGTCGCGGGCCAGCTGATTGTACTTGTCGATGATCTGCTGCGGGGTTCCGCGCACCTTGCCTTCGGGACCGGAGCTGTCGAACACCCGGTTGACAACATTGGCGCCGTTCGGACGATTCCGGTTCGACTTGGAGCGTGAACGTGATTTGGACGATCTCATATGCCTATCATAAGCCTTGAGTTAATGCGCCGTTGACCCTGTGCAGCGCGCCTCAGCGCCGGATCGTTAGCTTTTTTGGGCTTGATGCCGCGGGAATGCTTGAAAAGCGTTCACCTCTTACGGCTCATCTTGAGTAACCATGTTCCAGAGCCCCAGACAAGGGGGCCAATGGGATTTTCTTTGTTTTTTCGGTCGAATCTGCGGTTTCCCGCGTCAAAATCCGCAATTTGAGACGGAATGCGCCCGCACCACACGGTCGCGCCCGTCGAGGTCCGGCAGCACCGCGATGCCGCTGAGACCCGCCGCCTCCAGCAAAGCGCCGACCGCCCGGCCCTGGGTCGGGCCGATTTCCAGCAGCACGCGGCCGCCTGGCGCCAGATGCTCGGCGGCCCTGGCAGCAATCTGCCGGTAGGCCCCCAGCCCGTCGCCGCCATCGGTCAAGGCGATGCCTGGCTCATGCCCGCGCACCTCGGCCGACAGCCCCTCCATCTCGTCCAGCGCGATATAGGGCGGGTTGGACACGATCAGGTCGAATTGGTCTTTGACGTTTTCAAACCAGTCGGATTGCTGAATATCGGCACGCGCCTGAACCCGGTGCAGCACCGCATTGGCGCTGGCCTGCAGGCAGGCCGCCTCGCTGATGTCGACCCCCAGCCCGGTGGCCTCCTGCCGCTCTGCAAGCAAAGTCACCAGAATGCAGCCGGAGCCGACCCCGAGGTCCAGCACCCTTTCATAAGGTTCCGCCAGCGCCGCCTCGATCAGGATCTCTGTCTCGGGCCGCGGATCCAGGACATCGCGCGAGACCTTGAACCGGCGGCCGTAGAATTCCCGCTCGCCGATCAGATGCGAAACCGGCACCCGCACGGCACGCAGCGAAATCAGCTGCTCATAGCGTTCCGCCACTTCCGCGGCCAGCTCCTCCGGCGCTATCAGGGTGACCCGGCTGGCCTCGATCCTCGCTGCATGAGCCAGCAGCACCCGCGCATCGCGTGCCGGGTCCGGCACCCCGGCTGCCCGGAGCTTGGCCGTTGCAGCCGCCATTGCCTGTGCCGCGGTCTCCGCCATGCCTATTGCCCCATCTCGGCCAGCAGCCGCGCCTGATTGTCCGCCGTCAGCGCGTCGATGATTTCGTCCAGGTCGCCGCCCATCACCTGGTCCAGCTTGTAAAGCGTCAGGTTGATGCGGTGATCGGTCATCCGCCCTTGCGGGAAGTTGTAGGTGCGGATCCGTTCGGACCGGTCGCCCGAGCCCACTTGGCTCGCGCGGTCGGCTGACCGCTCGCTGTCGATGCGCTGGCGCTCCAGATCATAAAGCCGGGTCTTCAGCACCTGCATCGCAATCTCGCGGTTGCGGTGCTGGGATTTCTCCGACGAGGTCACGATCAGCCCCGTCGGCAGGTGGGTGATCCTGACCGCCGAATCGGTGGTGTTCACATGCTGCCCGCCGGCCCCCGACGCCCGCATGGTATCGATGCGGATGTCATTCGGATCGATGTGGATGTCCACATCCTCAGCCTCCGGCAGCACCGCCACGGTGGCTGCCGAGGTATGAATGCGCCCGCCGCTTTCAGTCGCGGGCACCCGCTGCACCCGGTGCACGCCGGATTCATACTTCAGCCGGGCAAAGACGTTCTCGCCTTTGATATGGGCAACCACTTCCTTGATGCCGCCCAGCTCGGTTGCCTGCTCCTCGATGATGTCGAACTTCCAGCCCTGCCCCTCGGCATAGCGCTGGTACATGCGCAGCAGATCGCCCGCGAACAAAGCCGCCTCATCACCGCCGGTGCCGGGGCGGATCTCCAGCATCGCCGGGCGGCTGTCCGCGGCATCCCTGGGCAGCAGCGCCAGCTGCAGCGCGTGCTCGGCTTCCGGGATCGCCGCCTTCAGCGCAGGGATCTCCTCCGCGGCCAGGTCCTTCATGTCCGGATCCGCCAGCATCAGCTCAGCCTCCTCCAGATCACTCAGCAGCCTGCGGTAGGCCGTCACCTGCTCCGCCACCGGCCGCAGGTCGGAATATTCCTTGGCCAGGGCAGCAATATCCCCGCCCCCGGCGCCATCCGCCATTGCGGCTTCAAGATACTGAAACCGCTGCACGATCTGTTCCAGCCGTTCTTCGGGGACCATGGGTGCGCCTATTCTTGTTCATGTTTTGGCCGATTGACCCCCATGTGATATGCTAGAGCCATGCGACATGCCAGAGTCCTTATTGCCACAATCCTCTTCAGTCTGCCCGCCGCGGCGCTGGCGGATGTGGCCGGGCCCGGCGGCAAGACCATCGACTGCTACTGCACCGACAAGTCCGGCGCCCGGGTCGAACTAGGAGAGCTGCGCTGCCTGCAGGTGGACGGCCGCATGTTCATGGCGCAATGCCAGATGTCGCTGAACGTGCCGATGTGGCGCGAGGTGCAAAGCAGCTGCCTGTCGGCGTCACTGGGTTCGCTTCCAGGCACTTCAGGCGCCCCGTCAGAGCTGCCGCGGCTGTGATCTACGGCATCCCAGTTGCATGACAGTTTTGACTGCGGAAAGCAGGCCTGCTGGAAACGCCCGTCACTGTGACTTCACCCATTTTTCCAGTTCACTGTCGTAGCGATAGGTCACCACTACACCGCCGAGGCTGATCGGATAGAAAACATCAATGGTGGCGTCGTCGATGCGGGAATAGTGCTGGGCCCACATGGATTTTGCCGCGTCAACACCCTTGCAGTGTATCCGCCGCCCGTCGCCTAGGTCGAGCACTGCAATATTTTCCAACCGGCCTTTCCTCCCTGGCTGGTGCAATTCAATTTGCGCCTGAAGCGCTTCCCGTCAAACCACGGCTCTGCCGCCAAAGGCGGAAGAGCCCGCGCCGCGCGAACGCGCGGCGCCCGGCCCAACTGTGAAGGGCTTTCATTCAAAAGCCCGCGAGCAGGCGGGAGCCGCCGCCTACTCCCCCGCGGAAGCAGCCTGCGGACCGTCCTCCATCTCCGCCAGCCAGCCGTTGATCCGCTCCTTGTTGGCGCCCAGGTCGGACCGGCCGAACCGCAGCCGGGCATAGACCTTCAGCAGATCGCCGTCCTGCGCTGCGGTGGTGTAGTCGGGAAAGCCCAGCACCTGGGTGCGGGTGATATAGGTCACCATCCCGTCGTCCGGCCCGCCCGCCAGCACGCTGGTGCGCGGCGCCGTGCTGGCGATGCGGTGAAACCGCTCCAGCCCGTCCGGCCCGGCCCGAACCACCCGGAACACGCCGCCGCGGAACTCCTTGTCCTCGGTGAACTCCGGCTGGGTGTTCCAGTCCAGCGGATCGCTCGGCGCCAGCCGGACGAAGCCCAGCGCGGCAATGGCTGCGGCCAGCACCAGCCAGCCGAACAGCATCATCCGCCTCATTGCGGTTTCAAGGTCAAACCTTGCCTCCTCCTCCTCACGCGCGGCCCTCCCCCGGCCTGTCGCGCTGGCCGGACCGCTTATCTCGTTGCCACGCCCGGCAGCACGCACAGCAGCTCATAGAGCAGGTTGGCGCCCACCAGAGCCGTGTTGCCCGAGGGATCATAAGGCGGCGACACCTCCACCAGGTCGCAGCCCACGATGTTGACCCCCTTCAGCGACCGGATCAGCTCCAGCGCCTGCGGCGTTGTCAGCCCGCCGATTTCCGGCGTGCCGGTGCCCGGCGCATAGGCCGGGTCAAGACTATCGATATCATAGGAGACATAGACCGGCCTATTGCCGATATCGCGGCGAATTTCCGCACCCATCTGATGCAGCGAGCGGTTCCACAGCTCCTGCGCCGGGAAGTGCTGGAACCCCCAGCCCTGCGCCTCGGAAAAATCGGTGGCGGCATAGCCGGTGCCGCGGATGCCGATCTGATAGGTCTTGTCCGGTACGATCAGCCCTTCCTCGTAGGCGCGGCGGAACACCGTGCCATGGGTCTCCCGCTCGCCGAACATCTCGTCGTTCACATCGGCATGAGCATCCACATGCACCAGTGCCACCGGTCCGTATTTCTTGGCAATCGCACGCAGGATCGGCAGGGTGATCGAATGATCGCCGCCCATCGCCACCGGGATCACCCCGCCGGACAGGATCGCGTCATAGCTGTCTTCGATGATGCGCAGCGAATCCGGCAGCGAAAACGTGTTGATCGCCAGATCGCCGATATCGGCGATGTTCAGGCTGTCAAACGGCGCCGCCCCGGTCGCCATGTTGTAGGGCCGCAGCATCGCGCTTTCGGCCCGGATCTGCTTGGGGCCGAACCGAGTGCCCGACCGCCAGGATGTGCCGATGTCCATCGGCACCCCCAGAACAGCGACATCCAATCCATCCAGCGAGGTTGCCTGCGGCAGCCGCATGTAAGTGTTCGGCCCGGAGAACCGCGCCAGGTCGTTACCGCTGATCGGTTGATTGAAGTCAGTCATTGTCTCTCACGCTTCGGCCAAGACGGCGGAAAAGTTCCGCCGCCGCATGTCCCCGGCAATAACACCTGCGCCGCCGGTGTCAAAGAGCGGAGGCGGCCGCTGCGCCAGCGGCCGCGGAACTGGTGCAGACACGCCGCGCCTGCGCGGCTCCCTAGGCGTTCAGCGGCTGCGCCCGCTCCACCAGCCGGGCGAAGAAGGATGCGCCCACCGGGGCGATACCGTCATTGAAGTCGTACTTCGGATGGTGCAGCCCGGCGCTGTCACCCTGGCCCAGAAACAGGTAGGAACCCGGCCGCGCCTGCAGCATATAGGCAAAGTCCTCCGCCCCCATCTCGCGGCTGCCGTCCGCCTCTACTTTGCCCGCGCCGGAGATTTCCTGGGCAACCTCCACCGCAAAGGCCGTTTTTTCCGCGTCGTTGTAGGTCGCGGGGTAACCGACCTCGTAGTCCAGTTCCGCCTCGACGCCATAGCTTGCGGCCTGCCCCGCAACGATCTCCTTCATCCGCCGCATCACCATCTTCTGCACCTCCGGGTTGAAGGTGCGCACGGTGCCGTTGATGTAGGCGGTGTCGGGGATCACGTTGTCGACGGTGCCGGTATGGATCTGGGTGACGGAAACCACCAGATCCTCCAGTGTGTGGTGATTGCGGCTGACGATGGTCTGGATCGCCTGCGCAATGCCGCAGGCCGCCATCACCGGATCACGGGTCTCATGCGGCATGGCGCCATGGCCGCCCTTGCCCTGGATATGGATATCGAAGGTGTCCACCGCCGCCATCAGGGCGCCCGGCGTGGTCAGGAAATGACCCTCGGGCAGCCCCGGCGCATTGTGCAGCGCATAGACCTCGCCGATATCGAAGCGGTCCATGATGCCTTCCTCAACCATGATGCGGGCGCCGCCGATGGCCTCCTCCGCCGGCTGGAAGATAAGCGCAGCCCGGCCCCGGAAATTGCGGGTCTCCGCCAGATATTTCGCCGCCCCCAGCAGCATCGCGGTATGGCCGTCATGGCCGCAAGCGTGCATGTTGCCCGGATGGCCGGAGACGTATTCCACCCCGGTCTCCTCCGGGATCGGCAGCGCGTCCATATCAGCGCGCAGGCCGATGGTCGGCCCTTCTCCCTGCCCGTTGATGATCGCCACCATGCCGGTCTGCGCGATGCCCTCGTGCAGCTCATCCACCCCGAACTCCCGCAGCCGCTCCGCCACGAAGGCTGCCGTCTTGGGCAGGTCCAGCGCCAGTTCCGGGATCTGGTGCAGATGCCGCCGCCAGGCTTTCATCTCCTCGGCATAATCGGCAATACGGTTCACAACGGGCATTGGGGTGGACTCCTGCTTCAGACTCGGGATGATGCATCTGACACCGGAACAAGAGCAGCCGCAATGCAAGAAACAGACCTGATCCACGACCAGACCGCAGGCATCGAGCGCCTGCTGGAAATCATGGCACGCCTGCGCGACCCCGAAACCGGCTGCCCCTGGGACATCGAACAGGATTTCGCCAGCATCGCGCCTTACACCATTGAAGAGGCTTACGAAGTTGCCGACGCAATCGAACGCGAAGCCTGGGAGGAGCTGAAGGGCGAGCTGGGCGACCTGCTGTTCCAGTCCGTGTTCCACGCCCGGATGGCGCAGGAGGCGGGCCACTTCACCTTCCAGGACGTGGTCAGGACCATGTCGGACAAGATGGTCTCCCGCCACCCGCATGTGTTCGGCGGCGAAAGCCGTGAGAAATCCGCCGAACAGCAGACCCGGGACTGGGAGGCGATCAAGGCCGCCGAGCGCGCCGGCAAGGAGCAGCAGGGCACGCTGGACGGGGTCGCCGTCGGCCTGCCCGCCCTCTTGCGCGCTTACAAGCTGCAGAAACGTGCCGCCCGCGTCGGCTTTGACTGGCCGTCGGCAGACAATGTCATCGCCAAGATCACCGAGGAATGCGCCGAACTGGTCGAGGCCCGCGACAGCCTCTCCCAAGCGGAAGTCGAGGAAGAATTCGGCGACCTGCTGTTCGTGATGGCCAACCTGGGCCGCCATCTGGGGGTTGAGCCCGAAGCCGCCCTGCGCGCCGCCAACGCCAAATTCACCCGCCGCTTCGAGGGCGTGGAGGCCAAGCTCGCCGCCCGCGGCAAACGCCCCGAAGACAGCGATCTGGCCGAAATGGACGCCCTCTGGGATGAAGTGAAAGCAGACGAGCGCGCCTGAATGGGCGCCGCCTCTTCTTCTTTGCCCGAACACTCAAAGCCCGGCGGCCCTGCCGCCGGGGACTTCGGACAGGCGGTTCAGACCAGGTTGGCCTTTTTCAAGGACGATGAAATCGCCTTGTAGTCCTCGAGGATCTTCTCCTTCTTCGCCAGCTCTTTCCACAGCTTCTCGGCGGTTTTCCTGTCGTCCACGGCGACGTTCACCATCACTTCCTTCAGCTTCTTCACATCGGTGATGCCCAAAAGCTTGGCCGCCTTTTGGGGATCGCCCATGCCGTTCTCCGCGACATATTTCTTGTACTCGTCGCTGCCGGTGAACCCCATCACGTCCTTGTTCAGCATCAGCACGACTTCTTTCTTCCCGGTCTCGATGATCTTCTTCCAGTCACCGCTCTTGAAGTCGCCCTTGTCGGCCAGCGCCTTTGCGGCAAGATGGGTTTTGGAGGTGATGTTGACCGGCTCCTTGCCCTTCTTCTGATCCATGTAGCGGGTCCACAGCGATTCCGGGTTGCCCTTGTTCTGGGTGAACATGAACTCGTTCAGGCAATAGCGCCGCTTGCAGTAATCCATGTAGGCGGCGGTCATTTTCTTGTCTTTCAGGATATCGCCAACAACCTTGGGCTCTTTCGGCATGTCTTGCTTTCCCCGCGCAAAATCAATGTGTTTCCGGCCAACCAATGCCGTACCAATAAGACCCTTACCGGGCAGAAAAATCACCGCCTGCGCCCGCCGGGATCCCGCCGGTGACGCTGCGTAAGACAACTATAGAAAGCAAACGCAGGCGCAGCAAACTTCCGTCGCAGAAAATCCCCCGAAATTTGAGCAGACCTGCCCGGTGGCGGTTCAATCCCGGCGCAACAGCGCGTAGTCTCCAGGCTCACGATCAGCGGAGTCAGCCATGAGCGCCAGAAAAATCATCATCGACACCGACCCGGGACAGGATGATGCGGTCGCCATCCTGCTGGCGCTGGCCAGCCCCGAAGAGGTGGAGCTGCTCGGCATCACCTGTGTCGCAGGCAATGTGCCGCTTTCCCTTACCAGCAAGAACGCCCGCATCGTCTGCGAGGCGGCGGGCCGCACGGATGTGCCGGTCTACGCAGGCAGCAAGGCACCGCTGGCCCGGCCGCTGATCACAGCCGAACACGTGCATGGCCAGACCGGCCTCGACGGACCGCAGCTGTGGGAACCGGAAATGCCGCTGGCCGAAGGCTGCGGCGTCGATTTCATCATCGAAACCCTGCTCAGCCACGAGCCGGGCACCGTCACCCTGTGCACGCTGGGTCCGCTCACCAACGTCGCCGCCGCCTTCGGCAGGGCCCCCGCGGTCATCGAACGGGTGCAGGAAATCGTGATGATGGGCGGAGCCTATTTCGAGGTCGGCAACATCACTCCGGCCGCCGAATTCAACATCTATGTCGACCCGGAAGCCGCTGAAACCGTGTTCAGGTCCGGTGTCCCGGTCACCGTGATGCCACTGGACGTGACCCACAAGGTTCTGGCCACCAAACCGCGCGTCGAGGCGATCCGTGCCCTCGGTACACGCGTCGGGCATTTCACCGCGGAGATGCTGGATTTCTTTGAGCGTTTCGATGTGGAGAAATACGGCTCCGACGGCGGCCCGCTGCATGATCCCTGCGTCATCGCCTGGCTGCTCAGGCCGGAGCTGTTCTCCGGCCGCCATGTGAATGTCGAGATCGAAACCAAATCGGATCTGACGCTCGGCATGACCGTCGCCGACTGGTGGGGCGTTACAGACCGCAAGCCCAATGCCCTGTTCATCGGCGATGCCGACGCGGATAGCTTCTTCAAACTCCTCACCGAAAGGCTCGCCCGCCTATGAGCGCTGCCCTGCACCTGGCCAAACCCGAACACCTGGACACCGTGCTGGCCCTGGTTGCCGCCTTCCACGCCGAAACCGGGCTGGACAGCAGCGACGAGCACCGCCGCGCAGGGATCGAGCCGCTTTTGAACGGCCACCCCTACGGCGCCGTCTACCTGATCGGCCCGACCCGGGCACCGATCGGCTATATCGTCATCACCTTCGGCTGGTCGGTGGAATTCGGCGGCATGGACGGTTTTGTCGATGAGCTGTACATCCGCCCCGCCGTGCGCGGACGCGGCATCGCAACCGAGGTGCTGACCGAGCTGCCGAAATCGCTGGCGACTGCCGGCATGCGCGCCCTGCACCTGGAAGTGAGCCGGGAAAACGAAACCGCCCAGCGGCTCTATCTGCGGACCCGCTTCCAGCCGCGCAAAAACTACATTCTGATGTCCAAGAACCTGTAGCGCTCCTCCCCCGGTTTTAACGCAGCCCGGCTGTTTTTCCGGCGGAACGCAATCATCACCTTTTGCCCGGTGACGCCAGACGGTCCAGGTCCGGCAAAAGACCGCCGTCGAGCCCCCCCGTCAGGCGGTTCTGCGCCTGCGGCAGCGGTCCGGGTAAAGAATGCGGAACCATCGCCCCGAAGCCGGCGTTATAGTACCGTCTGCGGCCCGCAAACTGGCCGCCCCGAACCTGAAAATGGAGAAATTACATGACTTTCCGCTGGATCCCTGCACTTGCAAGTTCTGCTGTCCTTGGTTTGGGCGCCTGCACCAACCTGACCCCGGAACAGCGCACCGTTGCCGGTGTTGCTGGCGGCGCCGCAGCCGGTCTGATCGCTGCCGATGCACTCAAGGCCGACGATGACTGGCGCCTGATTGCAGCCCTCGGCGGCGCCGCCGCAGGCACTCTGGTTGCGCAAAACAACCAGACCCGGCAGTGCGCCTATTCCCGCGGCGACGGCACCTATTACACCGCCCCGTGCTAACAGAATTCAATCTGGCGCCCTCCCCCGGCAAGGGCGCCAGATGTTCAGATGCGGCCCGGTGTCAGATCAGGCCGCCTATCTGGACTCAGCGTATTTCCCCGCCAAGGTTCAGCCGTTTGACCGGATCATCCGCCGAGGCGGCCTGCCCGCTGAACGGATAGGTTCCCGGTTCGCTGCATCCCAGAAGAGTTGAAAGAACTGCACAGATTGCCACTGTGCGCAAAGCCCGCATCGTCATGGCCTGTTCCCCTTTCCCGCAGCGCCTGCTGCGCCGCGCAGAGAAAGGGTAACATGAGGCAGGCGGAAGCGTCTGTGATCCGGGCCACATAACCGGCAGTGGCTGGCTATTAGCCTTCCGCTATCTCCGCAGCCACGTCCCGCCCCAGCTGTTCCGCATCAAACCCCGGCCCGCACGGCACAGAGATCAGGCGGCCGGCCTGCAGGGGGTATCCATCCTCCAGGTCCCGCATCCGCTGCAGGACACCGGCACAGCGGCGCGCATGGTCCGGCCCTTCCTGCGGTTCGATGCGGGCGCAGAACCTTTCCGCCGCATCTGAAGCGCTGCAGGCGCAGTGCACCTCCACCACCGTGTCATAGCGCTGCAGCCATCCGGCCGGTGTCCCGGATCCAGCGCCCGCACCGCGCGGCTGCCACTGCGCCACCAGCACGCAGCAATCCAGCGCCTCCGCCGCCGTCTGAAACAACCGGTCGCTGTCCCGGTTCAGCTGCCTGAGCTGCTCCGGCCCGGCCTCTCCGGCACGGGCGGACAGAACCTCCAGGAAATCGTTCCGGACCAGACAGGGCCAGCTTAACTGCCGTGCCAGGGCATGCCCCAGCGCTGCTTTGCCGCTGGCTGGCAGGCCTGTCAGGATAATGGCCGTCTTCATCGTCTTGCCTTGCTTCGCCCAAACCCAGACTTATCACCTGCGGCGCGATACCCGCATAGGTTTTCACAGAAACGGGAAAAATTGCGGAAATTTGCCGCATCGCCCGGCTTCATCCAGCCCGGCCCCGGCTGCGGCCGGATCACCATGTCCCGGATCCCGAACCGCCGCCCTGCGGCACCGGTCCCCGCACCAGCGAACACCTTTTTGCCCCTTTGGCCCGCATCCCGGCACACATCGCATCCCGCTGCCGGCTTAGGCAGTATTCGCAGGGCATTCGACCAAACCTGCTGCCTGTGCCAGCCTCTCCGCCTTTACTCAGCCTGGCGGGCAAAGCAAAAGCCCCGCCGTGCGGCGGGGCTTTCAGGCAGGCGAGTACCGCCATCCGCGGGCGCCAGGCGCCTTACTTGAGGATGGAGCGGCCCGCGTATTCGGCCACTTCGCCCAGCGCCTCCTCGATGCGGATCAGCTGGTTGTATTTCGCGAGCCGGTCGGAGCGCGCCAGCGAGCCGGTCTTGATCTGGCCGCAATTGGTGGCAACCGCCAGATCCGCAATGGTGGCATCCTCGGTTTCGCCCGAGCGGTGCGACATCACGTTGGTGTAGCGCGCGCGATGCGCCATATCGACCGCCTTCAGGGTCTCGGTCAGGGAGCCGATCTGGTTCACCTTCACCAGCATCGAGTTGGCCACACCGCGCTCGATGCCCTCGGCCAGGCGGGCCGGGTTGGTCACGAACAGATCGTCGCCCACCAGCTGCACAGAGTTGCCGATTTTGTCGGTCAGCAGCTTCCAGCCGTCCCAGTCATCTTCGGACATTCCGTCTTCGATGGAGATGATCGGATAGTCGTTGACCAGAGCCGCCAGATAGTCGGCGTTTTCCTCGGAGGTCAGCGATTTGCCTTCACCCGCCAGGACATATTTGCCGTCCTTGTAGTATTCGGTCGCCGCGCAATCGAGCGCCAGGTAGATCTCTTCGCCGGGCTTGTAGCCTGCTTTCTCAATCGACTTCAGGATGAAATCCAGCGCTTCGCGGGAGGAGCCGATGTTCGGGGCAAAGCCGCCCTCGTCGCCGATGCCGGTGCTGAGGCCTGCCGCCGACAGCTCTTTCTTCAGAGTGTGGAACACTTCGGAGCCCATGCGCACCGCGTCGCGGATGTTATCCGCGGCCACCGGCATGATCATGAATTCCTGGATGTCGATCGGGTTATCGGCATGCTCGCCGCCGTTGATGATGTTCATCATCGGCACCGGCAGCACGCGGGCCGAGGTGCCGCCGATGTAGCGGTAGAGCGGCTGGGTGGTGAAATCGGCGGCGGCCTTGGCCACTGCCATCGACACGCCCAGGATCGCATTGGCGCCCAGACGGCCTTTGTTGTCGGTGCCGTCCAGCTCGATCATCGCCTGGTCAACGGCCACCTGCTCGGTCGCGTCAAAGCCGACCAGTTCTTCGGCGATTTCGCCGTTCACCGCGGCCACCGCTTCCAGCACGCCCTTGCCCATATAACGGGACTTGTCGCCGTCACGCTTCTCCACCGCCTCGTAGGCGCCGGTCGAGGCGCCCGAGGGCACCGCCGCGCGGCCCATGGTGCCGTCTTCCAGGATCACGTCAACCTCAACCGTCGGGTTGCCCCGGCTGTCGAGGATTTCACGGGCGTGAATGTCGATAATGGTGCTCATCTGTCCGTCCTTGGTTGGTGCCTGAAAGCGGCGCGGTCTGTTGCCAGCGTCATACCAGCCGCTGCCGGAAAGTAAACCGGGCTCGTTATCGCTAACACGCATAAAAGCGGCGGTTTAGGGCTAACAATGCCCTGTTTGCGCCAACAGCTCCGCAGAACCTGCCGCCGTCCGCCGCCCTGGGACTTCAGGCCGCAGCCGCTGCCGCAGTCGCCCTGCGGGCGCGCCGGGCCAGCCGCTGCTCCCGGACAAATGTGTACAGACCGGACCCGATGATCAGCGAGGCCCCGGCCAGGGTCAGCGTGTCAGGCCGCTCGCCGAAGACGATGACACCGACGAGAATCGAAAACAGCAGCCTCGTGTAGCGGAACGGGGTGACCGCCGAAGCATCACCGATCCGCATCGCCACCACGATGCCGTAATAGCCCATGACGCCAAAGACGATGCCGCCCAGCATCATGCCGTATTCGCCGCCCTCCAGCATCCGCGCCTCGCCCGGCGTGAAGGCCAGCAGCAAGCCGCCCGCCAGAACCAATGACAGATAGGCCTGAAAGCTCACCACCGAGGAGGGCACCGCGCTGTCCATAACCCGGGTCATCAGATCGCGTGCAGCCACGCCCAGGACGGCGACAATCACCAGCAGCGCCGCGGGCTCGAATCCGTCCAGCCCGGGCCGGATAATCAGCAGCACCCCGGCAAAGCCGGTGCAGATCGCCAGCCAGCGCCGCCAGCCCACATCTTCGCCCAGGAACAGCGCCGCGCCCATGGTGATCACCAGCGGGGTTGCCTGGAACACGGCGGCCACGGTGGAGATGTCGACAAGCGCCAGCGCCGAGGCAAACCCCATCGCCGAAACCGCCTCGGTTCCCGCCCGCAGCACCGGCTTCAACCGCCAGGCCCGCGGCGCGAACAGGGCGTTGCCCTGCAGCTTGGCCATCACCGCAAAGATCAGCCCGCAGCCCAGCCCCAGGCAGATCAGGATCTCGCCAACCGGCAATGAGCCTGCCATCTGCTTGATAAACATGTCCTCAAGAGTGAAGGCCGCCATGGAGGCGATGACCAGCAGAATGCCGTGCAGATTGTTCATGTTCGCGCGTCCCGTCTTTCAAACCGCCAGAATGCCGGTCCGTCCGGGCAAAAGACATCAGCGCCCAAGCGCCGGCAACTCTGTTTCCGACCTCGAAACATGACAAGTCGTGAGCACACACATCAATTCTTGTGATGCGCCGCCTGCCCGCGAACCTGCGGAGCTGTCACTTTTCTCCAAGAACTCAGTCCTTGCGGCGGGTTCAATCCGCCTTGCGCGGCACCCCGTAAAGCTCCAGCTTGTGACCGCGCAGCTCATATCCCAGCTTGCGGGCAATCCGTTCCTGCAGCTCTTCGATCTCGGGATCGCAGAACTCGATCACCTCACCGGAATTCATGTCGATCAGATGGTCGTGATGCTCCCGCTCCGCGTCTTCGTAGCGCGCGCGCCCGTCACCGAACTCCAGCCGCTCCAGAATGCCCGCTTCCTCGAACAGCTTTACCGTCCGGTAGACCGTGGCGATCGAAATGCCTGCATCCATCGCGCTGGCTCGGGCATACAGCTCTTCGACATCCGGATGATCATCGCTGTCCTGCAGCACCTGGGCGATCACCCGGCGCTGGCCGGTCATGCGCAGCCCCTTGCGCTCGCAGCGGGCGATAATCGTCTTTGCCATTGGCGTCCTCGCGGTTTTCTGGGGTTCCTCTTTAACGGATGCGTTTGCCCGCGAAAACCGGCTTTTCGCCTGCATCAGCAGTTGACAAACGGCTTATCCACAGCCATTTGGCTCCCAGGCATCCCTCCCTGCCGCGTGAGCAGAGACCAGAACCGGACGCACCGCCTGTGCGTGACAGACCATCCGGGGTCTAGTGATATGCCGCCATTCCCAAAATCACGCGTGGGGATTGCAGAGGCCAGCGGCCTGGCATCCGGCCAGCGCGCGCCCGAGGTCCCTGCCCCGCATGAAACCGCTGCCGTGCAGCGGACCCGGCCAGTGCAGACCGCAGGGCCGTGAAAGGACGATACGTGACTGAATTTTCGACCATGGGGCTGCCTGAGAAGCTCCTCGCCCGCCTCAAGGACATGGGTCTCAATGACCCCACCCCGATCCAGGCCCGCGCCATTCCCCATGCCCTGAACGGCAAGGACGTGCTGGGCCTGGCCCAGACCGGCACCGGCAAGACCGCCGCCTTCGGCGTGCCGCTGGTTGCACGGATGCTGGAATACGGCCGCAAGCCTGCCGCGATGACCGTGCGCGGCCTTGTGCTGGCCCCCACCCGCGAACTGGCAAACCAGATCGCCGACACGCTGAAGGGCCTTACCGAAGGCACCCCGATGAAAGTCGGCCTGGTGGTCGGCGGCGTCTCCATCAACCCGCAGATCGCCCGCATCGCCAAGGGCACCGACATCCTGGTCGCCACCCCGGGCCGCCTGATCGACATCCTCGACCGCGGCGCGCTGGACCTCGGCTCCTGCGACTTCCTGGTGCTCGATGAGGCCGACCAGATGCTGGACCTCGGCTTCATCCACACCCTGCGCAAGATCGCGGCGCTGATCCCGGCCGAGCGCCAGACCATGCTGTTCTCGGCCACCATGCCCAAGCAGATGAACGAAATCGCAAATTCGTATCTGCAAAGCCCGGTCCGGATCGAGGTCTCGCCTCCGGGCAAGGCCGCCGACAAGATCACCCAGTCGGTGCATTTCATCGCAAAGGCCGCCAAGCTGGACCTGCTGAAGGAACTGCTGAACGAGCACAAGGATGAGCGCACCCTGGTCTTCGGGCGCACCAAATGGGGGATGGAAAAGCTGATGAAGACGCTGGACAAGGCGGGTTTCTCGGCGGCTGCCATCCACGGCAACAAGAGCCAGGGCCAGCGCGAACGCGCCCTGGCCGCCTTCAAGGAAGGCGAGATCAAGGTGCTGGTCGCCACCGACGTGGCGGCGCGCGGCCTGGATATTCCGGACGTGAAATACGTGTACAACTACGAGTTGCCGAATGTGCCGGACGCCTATGTCCACCGCATCGGCCGCACCGCCCGCGCAGGCAAGGACGGCCAGGCGGTCGCCTTCTGCGCCCCGGATGAAATGGACGACCTGAAGGCGATCCAGAAAGTGATGAAAATCTCCATCCCCGTCGCCTCCGGCCGCGCCTGGGAAGCCATGCCCGACCCGGCAGCCCCCGCAGGCAAACCGGGCGGCCGTCCCGGCGGGCGCCGCGGCGGCAAACCCGGCGGTCAGCGCCGCCGTGGCGGTGGCGGCGGCAACAGCCAGGGCAAGCCGCAGGCCGGCAAGCCCGGCAACGCCCAGCGCCGCAGCCAGAAGCAGCGCGCGCGCTAACCCTCCGTGCTGACCCGGGTCAACGACGGCAAAGCCGCAGCGCGCCAGCGCTGTTCATCCTTGACGCGGATCAGCACATAAAACACTTGCAATGGCGCTTAAGGGCAAACCTGCCCTTAAGCGCCTCTCAGCAGAAAACAGCGCTGCGCAGCAGCGCCGGGCCCAAAGCCGCAAGGGGGCTGCAGGCGCAGCCTGAAGCACCTGCGGACGCGGGAGCGCTCACTCTTCAAAGGCAGTCAGACAGCCCGCAAATCCGCCCAGACCGGCAGATGGTCCGAGGCGATATGCGCCGGCCGCTTGCCATGCACCCCATGCGCCACCGCTTTCAGCCGCTTGCAATGGGCAATCCTATCCAGCGGACCCAGCGGACGCAGCGCCGGAAAACTGGGCCGTGGCGGCAGAAAGGTCAGCGCCGGGGCGATATGCTCCAGCACCTGGGTGCGCGACCATTCGTTGAAATCTCCCGCCAGCACCACGGCTGCGTCATCGCGCTTCGCGGCCCGCGCCAGGGTGTGCATCTGCTCACGCCGCGCCCGGCCGGTCAGCCCCAGATGCGCGCCGATCACCCGCACCGGCCCCAGCGCCGTCTCCAGCTCCACCCAGACGGCGCCGCGCGGCTCCAGCCCCGGCAGCGCGATATGGCCCTTGGCCCGCAGTTGCACCCCGTTCCGGTACAGCACCGCGTTGCCATGCCAGCCCAGCGAGCCGGCGCCGCCAAGGTCCGCCGCCTGCCAGCCGGTTTCCTCGACCAGGAAATGCGGCAGCGCCGCGGGCCGCGGCGGCAGCCGCTTGTCGGCCTCCTGCAGCACCGCCACATCAGCCTTGAGCCCCTCCAGCACCTGCAGGATGCGCTCCGGCCGCCGGCGCAGGTCCATGCCGACGCACTTCTGAATGTTGTAGGTGGCGATCCGCATCGTGTCAGGCAGGGATTTTTCTGGCATTTGCTTGTCCCGGGTCTCAACCAGAGTGTGGCTCAGGACACCGCTCCGGCACAACAGTCATCCCGCCGCAGAGCGGCAGCAGGGGGCGGTCTGCCCCCGCTCAATTCACCTGCGGCATAAACCCAGCCGGATGAACCGCGGATCAGGTGCCGCAGAATGTCGCCTGCACCACTTCTTCCGGCAAAGGCGGGCGCTGCAGGTCGCTATGCTCCGGCTGATCCCGGTAAGGGGCGGCCAGCACCGCGCTCAGGCGGTGGAACAGCGCGTAATCGCCCGCGACCGCGCCTGCGATCATCTCCTCGATCCGGTGGTTGCGCGGGATGAAGGCCGGGTTAGCAGCGCGCATCACCGCCTCAGGATCCGGTTCATCCGCCAGCCGCGCCTGCCAGTCATTCTCCCAGGCATCGAAGGCTGCGGGATCGGTGAACTGGTCCCGTGCCTTGCCCTCCGCCAGTGCGCGGAAGGTATTGGTGAAATCGCTCTGGTTCTCTGCCATCCGCCCCAGCAGCGAAGTGACCAGTTCCAGGTCGCCGTCCTGCGCCGAGGTGATCCCCAGCTTGGCCCGGAAGCGGGTCAGCCAGGCCGCCTCGGTCAGCGCGGGCATCGCATGCACAATTTCGGTCGCTTCCTCCACTCCCGCCTCCGGGTCATCCAGCTGCTGTATCAGCGCGGTGGCCAGCTGCGCCAGGTTCCACACCGCAATGGTCGGCTGGTTGGCATAGGCATAGCGCCGCCCGCGGTCGATCGAGGAGAACACCGTGTGCGGGTGGTAGACATCCATGAAGGCGCACGGCCCGTAATCGATGGTCTCACCGGAAATCGAGAAGTTGTCGGTGTTCATCACCCCGTGAATGAATCCCACGCTCATCCAGGCAGCAATCAGCTGTGATTGCGCATCGCGCACGGCGCGCAGCAGCCCCATCGGCCCGTCGGCCTCAGGGTAGTGGCGCGCGATGGCATATTCTGTAAGCCGCTGCAGGCTAACCTTGTCGCCCCGCGCGGCGAACACTTGGAAGGTGCCAACGCGCAGATGGCTTGCCGCCACCCGGGTCAGCACCGCACCGGGCAGGCCGCCTTCGCGCCAGACGGTCTCGCCGGTCTCCACTGCCGCCAGCGCCCGCGTGGTGGGAATGCCAAGCGCGTGCATCGCCTCGCTCACCACATATTCGCGCAGCACCGGCCCCAGCCAGGCGCGCCCGTCGCCGCCCCGCGAGTACGGCGTGCGGCCCGAGCCCTTCAGCTGGATGTCCCGGCGCTTGCCGTCGGTTCCGACGGTCTCGCCCAGCAGAATCGCGCGCCCGTCGCCCAGCTGCGGATTGTAGGTCCCGAACTGATGCCCGGAGTAAAGCTGCGCCAGCGGATCGGCCCCCTCAGGTACCTGATTGCCGCTGAACACCTCGGCCATCTCCACCGCCTCACCGGGCGCGATCCCCATGATCCGCGCCAGATCCTCGTTGAAGGCCACCAGCCTGGGCGCCTTCACCGCCTGCGGCGGCAGTTTGGAGTAGAACTGCCCCGGCAGGGCGGCATAGGTGTTGTCAAAGGGGATCATGAGTGTCATGGCCCAAACATATGACTGGAATAGAGATTTACCAGCACCAAAGCAGGGAGAGCAGCAATGGACGCAGACCGGATCATCCAGCACCTGGGCCTGCAGCAGCACCCCGAAGGCGGCTGGTACAAGGAAACCTGGCGCGCGGAGAATGAAGGCCGCCCCGCAGGCACCTGTATTTACTTTCTTTTGAAGGCTGGCGAGCGCAGCCACTGGCACCGCGTCGACGCGGCGGAAATCTGGCTCTACCACTCCGGCGCGCCGCTGGTGCTGTCGATGGCGGCGACCGATGCAGGCCCGGCGCAGGACCACCTGCTCACCCCTGACCTCACCAAGGGAGCGCCGCAGCTGATTGTGCCTCAGGGCCACTGGCAGGCTGCCCGCAGCACCGGGGACTACACACTGGTCAGCTGCACGGTTTCGCCGGGGTTCCAGTTCGAGGGGTTTGAACTTGCAGACCCCGATTTCGATATCCCGCGCGGCTGACCCGGCCCTTGCGGCGAATCACTTGACTGGACAAGACTGTCCATATGTCTGCGCATATGGACCGCCCGCTGGATCACACCGCCCTGATCAAATCTCTGCCGCCGGACACAAAGGCGGCGCTGACCGCCCGCTCCGACGCGGCGGGCCTGCGGCATCTCGCGCTGTATCTCGCGGCTCTTGCCGCCTGCACCGCCGGGATCGCCCTGCAACTGCCGTTCTGGCCGCTGCTGATGCTGCCGCAGGGCATATTGCTGGTGTTCCTCTTCACCCTCAGCCACGAATGCACCCACCAGACGCCTTTCCGCAGCAGGTGGCTGAATGAGGCCGCGGGCCATTTCTGCGCCCTGGCCATCGCGCTGCCCTTTGTCTGGTTCCGCTACTACCACCTGGCGCACCACAAATTCACCAACGACCCGGAGCGCGACCCTGAACTGGAACACGGCGGACGGCCCGAGACCTTCGGCCAATGGCTCTTGTATCTGAGCGGCTGGGGCTACTGGAAAGGCATGTTGCAAACCCTTGGGCGCAACGCTTTTGGCACCATCAACGCGCCCTACTTGCCCGGGCGCCGCCATGCGGACATGCGGCTGGAGGCGCGGCTGCTCCTGGCCATCTACGCCGCCGCGCTGCTGACGCTTCTGATCTCCCCTGTGGTCCTGTGGCTGTGGATCGCGCCGCTGCTGATCGGCCAGCCGGTCCTGCGCGCCTACCTGCTGGCAGAACACGGGCTGTGCCCAGCCGTGGCCAACATGCTGGAAAATTCCCGCACCACCTTCACCAGCCGGCTGGTACGCTTCGTGGCCTGGAACATGCCTTACCACGCCGAGCATCATTCCTTCCCGAATGTGCCCTTCCACCAGCTGCCTGCCTTCCATGCCATCACCCAGGCGCACCTGAAGTCCACGTCACGGGGATACCGGGCGTTCACCGCAGACTACATCCGCCAGCTTTCCCACTGAACCGCCTGCCATAGAGGAAACAATTCTTCAAAAGAAAATTGGCAAGGGGTTTCAAGACCTCTTGCTTCCACGCCTCCGGTCACGCCCCCGGCACGCTGACCACGCCGCCGCCGACACAGGCACTCACGCCCGTCGTTCCGGGCGCCGAGGTCGGCATGCCCCGCGCCACCCGCACCGCCAGATGGGCAAAGGCCTGCGCCTCCAGCATGTCGCCGTCCAGCCCTGCGTCCTCCACCGGTTTCACCGGGCAGTCCAGCGACACCCGCAGCATCTCCATCAGCACCGGGTTGTGCCGCCCGCCGCCGGTGACCAGCACCGCTTCCGGCGGCTCCGGGCAATGCTCCATCCCCTGCGCCACGGCGGCCGCGCACATGGCAATCAGTGTGGCTGCCGCATCCGCGTCGCTCAACTCGTTCACAAGCCCGACCATCTCGGCAAAGTCATTCCGGTCCAGCGACTTGGGCGGCATTCTGGCAAAATACGGCTCGGCCAGGAACAGCTCCAGCGCACCGGTTTCCACTTTGCCCAAGCGCGCCACCTTGCCGTCCGCATCCCAGGGAATGCCCAGCCGCTCCTGCACCAGATCATTGACCGGCGCATTGGCCGGGCCGGTGTCGAATGCCAGCAGCGCGCCCGGCTGCTCGGGCCGCTCAAACCTTGGATCCACATAGGTCAGGTTGCCGACCCCGCCCAAGTTCAGGAAACACAGGGGACGTTCGGCGCCGATGTATTTGGCGCAGGCAAAGTGAAAAAACGGCGCCAGCGGCGCGCCCTCGCCGCCCATCGCCACATCGTCAGAGCGGAAATCCCAGACCACCGGCTTGCCCAGCCGTTCCGCCAGCGCCGCCCCGTCGCCCACTTGCAGAGTACCCTGCCGCCGCGGCGCATGGGCCAGGGTCTGGCCGTGAAAGCCGATGATCTCCACATCCCCGAACCCGGCCAGCGCCGCCGCATGGGCCGCATCGCAAACCGCCGCCGCGGCCTCGACCTCCGGCCCTGCCCATTTTCCCAGCCCTGCGCGCAGCACACTGCGCTCCTCTGCTGAATACTCGCGGTAAACGCTCTCACCGAACTTGTGAATGCGCGCGCCGTCGGTCACCACCACAGCCGCATCCACCCCGTCCAGAGAGGTGCCGCTCATCGCGCCCAGCGCCCTGACCGCCCCCGTTTTTGCAATGGCCTTGCTCATCGCCCCTGCCCCTTCCAACCATCCGGGCCGTGCCGCCCGTTCGTGCGCCACAATACAGCGCATAAATTGCCGGGAAAACAGGTTCCAACCGGCCCCGATGCGATTTATAGGGGCTGGGTGCAAACCAAGAGACCGAGGCATGTCATGACCTACACTCCCAAATCGGATTTCATCGCTGTAATGATGGAACGCGGCTATCTGGCCGACTGCACCGATTACCAGGGCCTGGACGAGGCGCTGCTGAAGGGGGTTCAGCCTGCCTATATCGGTTATGACGCCACCGCGCAGTCGCTGCACGTGGGCCACCTGTTGAACATCATGATGCTGCGCTGGCTGCAAAAGACCGGCCACAAGCCGATCACCCTGATGGGCGGCGGCACCACCAAGGTGGGCGACCCTTCGTTCCGCTCGGACGAACGCCCGCTGCTGGGCCCTGAACAGATCGACGCCAACATCGCCGGCATGAAGAAAGTCTTCGCGAATTACCTCACCTATGGTGAGGGCGAAAACGACGCCATCATGCTGAACAACGCGGAATGGCTCGACAACCTGAACTACCTCGAGTTCCTGCGCGACATCGGCCGCCATTTCTCGGTGAACCGGATGCTGTCGTTCGAGAGCGTGAAATCGCGCCTCGACCGCGAGCAGTCGCTGTCGTTCCTGGAATTCAACTACATGATCCTGCAGGCCTATGACTTCATGGAGCTGAACCGCCGCTACGGCTGCATCCTGCAGATGGGCGGTTCCGACCAGTGGGGCAACATCGTCAACGGCATCGACCTCACCCGCAGGGTGATCGACCATGAGGTCTACGGTCTGACCTCGCCGCTGCTGACCACTTCGGACGGCCGCAAGATGGGCAAGTCGCAGGGCGGCGCGATCTGGCTCAATGGCGAGATGCTCTCGCCTTATGAGTTCTGGCAGTTCTGGCGCAACACCACCGACGCCGACGTCGGCCGCTTCCTCAAGCTCTACACCGAGCTGCCGGTCGACGAATGCGAACGCCTCGGCGCGCTGCAGGGCTCCGAGATCAACGAGGGCAAGGTGATCCTCGCCAATGAGGTGACCAAGCTGCTGCACGGCCCGGATGCCGCCGCCGCAGCCGAGGCCACCGCCCGCGAGGTGTTCGAGAAGGGCGGCGTCGGCGACGACCTGCCCACCCTGACCCTGTCCTCTGCGGACCTGGGCGACGGCATCTCGATCGTGCAGCTGATCGTCAAATCCGGCTTGGCGAAATCCGGCAAGGACGCCAAGCGCCTGATTGCCGAGAACGGCGCCAAGCTGGACGACCAGCCGCTGACGGATGCCGGGCTGATGATCGACGCTGGCGCCCTGTCCTCGCCGATCAAGCTGAGCGCGGGCAAAAAGCGCCACGCGCTGGTGCAGCTGGCCGGCTGAGCCGCCTGAAGATGAACTAAAAAAGGGAGCCTCCGGGCTCCTTTTTTTCATGCCCGCAAGCACTCCCGCCCATTCCAGCCCCATTACAGATGGGCCTTCATGGTTGGGCCGTGCAGTACGCTGGCGCGTGCTGCGGCACCGCTTCGGACGCAACCCGCGGCTCACCGGCCAGCGCCGGGTCAAGGACGGCACCGCCGCCGCGCACAGCGTGGTCTACCGCTGGCGCGATGGCGGCCTAGTCAGGCAGATTACGGCGCCGCAGGGGCAGACCTGCCCTGCAGCGCCTCTCAGGGAACCTTCACGCCGCGCAGCGGCGCCCGGCCCAAGGCCGCGCAGTGGCGCAGTGGCGCAGCCAATGCACCTGCGGGCGCGGGAGCCTTTCCGAGCGCTAGAAAAACAGCGCCTCAATCAAAGTCAGCACCAGGAACACCGGCACCGACAGGCCAAAAGCAACCAGCAGCGCTGCCGTCTTGGTTATCCGCGGCGCCCTTGCCGCCTGCCCCATGATCTGTTTTGTCCCTTTCATGGGATAAGTTAACCATGATTTAGGTTTCCAGCGCGTTAATGGACCCATGTTCGACAGCGCCCCCGATCCCGATTTGCCCGCGACGGCAGCCCCCCGCTGCCAGCCCCGCCCCCTTCAGCAATCGCCGGAGTTTGCCCGCGCGCTGATGGCCTGCGGCCAGGATCCGCTGATGCTCGACGGCACGCTGGTGCTACACCGCCGCCTCCCCGGCGGCCTGCGCCTGGCAATGGTGAACCGGGCGGACCTCTCCCGCCCAGCGCCGATGATGGCTGCCCTGCACGCCGCCGGTCTGGGGCGCACCCCGCTGATCCTGTCGCCGGAGGCGCCCTCCCCGCATCTGTGCCGCTTGGGAGCGGTGCCGCTGGTCACGCCCGCGCATACCGCGCTCTGGGACCTCAGCGGCGATCCGGACCTGCGCCGCGCCGCCCTGCACCAGAAATGGCGCAACCGGCTGAAGCACGGCGAGGCGCAGAACCTCCGGCTGACCCGCCAGACTATGCCGCATGACGTGCGCCACTGGCTGTTCCAGGCCGACGCCAGGCAGCAAAGCGCGCGCGGCTACCGCAGCTGGCCCATCGGTCTCACCCTCGCCTATGCGCGCGAAAACAAGGGCCAGGCGAAACTCTTCCAGGCGTTCGAGGGCAAGCAGGCGGTGGCCGCCATCCTGATCCTGACCCACGGCGGCGCCGCCACCTATCACATTGCCCACACCACCGCCCGCGGCAAATACCTCAGCGCCCATCCGCTTTTGCTGTGGGAGGCCGCCAGCTGGCTTTCCTCCAAGGGCATCTGCCAGCTCGACCTCGGCCTGATCAACACCGAGGACGCGGCGGGCCTTGCCCGGTTCAAGCTCGGCACCGGTGCGCGACTGCACCGGCTGGGCGGCACCTGGGGTTTCTGGCCGCCGCTCGGCCGCCTGCTGCGCCCCCTCGCCGTGTTCGACCGGCGGCAAATGACCTGACCGGCGCGCGCGACGCCCCGTCCCGCTGGACAGGCGCCCGGCGCCTCCATTATATGAACACATGTTCAGATAACCGGGAGGAGCCCCGCTCATGAAACTTGCAGACACCGCAGCCATCATCACCGGCGGCGCTTCGGGCCTGGGGGAGGCCACCGCGCGCTACTTTGCGGAACAGGGCGCCCAGGTCACCATCCTCGACCGCGACGCCGGGCGCGGCGCCCAGGTGGCGGAAGAAATCGGCGGCCACTTCGCCCAGACAGACGTGACCAGCGAGGAGTCGGTCGCCGCCGCCATCGCCCACGCGGCGGACAAGATGGGCAAGATCACCGCCTGCGTGAACTGCGCGGGCATCGCCATCGGCGCCAAGACCGTGGGCAAGGACGGCCCGCATCCGCTGGACGCCTACAAGCGGACCATCGACATCAACCTCGTCGGCACTTTCAACGTCGCCCGCCTCGCCGCTGCCGAGATCGCCAAGAACGCGCCGGACGAAGACGGGGCCCGCGGCGTGATCATCAACACCGCCTCCATCGCCGCATTTGACGGGCAAAAGGGCCAGGCCGCCTATGCCGCCTCCAAGGGCGGGGTTGCCGGCATGTGCCTGCCGATGGCGCGCGATCTGGCCTCGATGGGCATCCGGGTGATGACCATCGCGCCGGGCATCTTCATGACCCCGATGCTGGCCGGCCTGCCGGAAGAGGTGCAGCAGCAGCTCGCCGCCGACGTGCCCAACCCGGCCCGCCTGGGCGATCCGCGCGAATACGGCCGCCTCGCCGGTTTCATCGTCGAGATGGGCTATCTGAACGGCGAGGTCATCCGCATCGACGGCGCCCTGCGCATGCGCTGACGCGGGTTGCGGGTCAAGGGCGGCAAAACCGCCGTGCGCAGCACGGTTCACCCTTGACGCGCAATCAGCGGAAAACACACTCGATATGGCGCCTTGCGGAGCACACTTGCCCCGCAAGCGCTTCTCAGCAGAAAACATAGGCGTTGCGCAGCAACGCGCGGCCCAAGGCCGCACAAAGGTGCCTTGGCGCAGCCAGGGCACCTGCGGGCGCGGGAGCCCTCCGCCAATTGACAAGCCACAGCACCCGGTGTTCTCTCCCCCGGCACGGAGGCACCGATGACAAAAACCGAACGGCAGAAGATGCAGGCGGGCGAGTGGTACTGTTGCCTGGACAGCGAACTCTCGGCGTTGCGCCACCAGGCCCGCGTTGCAGTGCATCAGCACAACACCGCGCCTCCTGATCCGGCGGAAATCCTCAGCCCGCCGCTCGCCGCACTCTTTGCCGGGCATGGCGAAAACTGCCTGATCGAGGCGCCGTTCCACTGCGCCTACGGCCTCAACATCAGCCTCGGCAGCAGCGTCTACCTGAACGCCGGCTGCACCATTCTGGACACTGCGCCCGTGACCATCGGCGACGGCACCATGCTGGGGCCGAATGTGCAGATCTACTGCGCCCAGCACCACAAGGACAGGGCGCTGCGGGCGCAGGGACTGGAGATCGCCTATCCCGTCACCCTGGGTTCAGATGTCTGGATCGGCGGCGGTGCCATCATTCTGCCCGGCGTCACCATCGGTGATGGCGCCATTGTCGGCGCCGGGGCCGTCGTCACCCGCAGCGTGGCCGCCGGTCAAACAGTGGCGGGCAATCCGGCCCGCCCCCGGAACGGGTGGTCCGGCCAGTGATCAAACCGTAAAGCCTGCGTCCGCCGCCTTAACCAGCCCTTAACATTTTCTGATGAATTTCAAAGTTTTACGGCAGAAACTTTGACAAAATGTTTCGCGCGTGAAACATTTGGTCAGCCTCTCTGTCCTAATTGAAATGAGCCGCTTCAGCCTTCGGCCTTTTCCTCCAGCAGCAGCCATTCCTCCTCAGCCGCCGCCAGCTTTTCCTGCCGCTCGACCAGCGCTTCGGTGGCTTTCTTGAACTTGACCGGCTCGCGGGTGAACAGCTCCGGATCGCTCATCAGCTCCTGCAGCTTGCCGATCTCCGCTTCCAGCCGTTCGATCTCGCCGGGCAAGGCTTCCAGCCGGTGCTTCTCCTTGAAGCTAAGCCCGTCCCTGGGCTGGCTCTCCTGCTTGGGCTTTGGCTTTGCGGGTTTCACCTTCTCGGGCCGTTCCGCCGCCTCCAGCGGCCCGCGCTGCGCGATGTAGTCGCTCCAGCCGCCGGCATAGGCCGTGGCCTTGCCGTCGCCTTCCATCGCAATCGTCGTGGTCGCCACCCGGTCCAGGAAATCCCGGTCGTGGCTGACCAGCAGCACGGTGCCGTCGTAATTGTCCAGCAGCTCCTGCAGCAGATCCAGCGTCTCGACGTCCAGATCGTTGGTGGGTTCGTCCAGCACCAAGAGGTTCGAGGACCGCGCCATCAGCCGCGCCAGCAAGAGCCGCGCCTTCTCGCCCCCCGACAGCGAGCGCACCGGCGCCCGCGCCTGGCGCTCATCGAACAGGAATTCCTTGAGGTACCCCACCACATGCTTGGGCTGGCCGCGCACCATCACCTGATCCGCCTTGCCGGAAATCCCCAGCAAGGGGTCTGCGGTCAGGTTCTCCCACAGCGTCGAATCGCCGTCCAGCTGATCGCGGGTCTGGTCGAACAGCGCAATCTCCAGGTTGGTGCCCAGCTGCACCGCGCCCGCATCCGGCTCTTCCATGCCCAGCAGCATCTTCAGCAGCGTCGTCTTGCCCGCCCCGTTGGGGCCGACAAAGGCCACCCGGTCGCCGCGCTGCACCTTCAGCGAGAAATCCCGGACGATCTCTTTGCCGCCGAACGCCTTGCTCAGCCCCTCCGCCTCGATCACCTTGCGGCCGGACTTCGGCCCGGCCTCCAGCGCCATCTCGGCGGTGCCCTGGCGCTTGATCTGGCCCGCGCGTTCCGCCTTCAGGTCCTGCAGCGCCCTGACCCGGCCCATGTTGCGCTTGCGCCGGGCCGAGATGCCTTCCACCGCCCAGCGGCTTTCCGACTTGATCAGCCGGTTCAGCTTGTGGCGCTGCATGTCCTCGTCTTCCCAGATCTTGTCGCGCCAGGCTTCGAAATGCTCGAACCCCTTCTCCTGGCGGCGCACCTCGCCGCGGTCCACCCACAGGGTGGCGCGGGTCAGCGCCCGCAGGAAGGCGCGGTCGTGGGAGATCAGCACAAACGCCGCACGGGTGGCCTTCAGTTCGTTCTCCAGCCAGGTGATCGCCTCGATATCCAGATGGTTGGTCGGCTCGTCCAGCAGCATCAGGTCCGGTGCCTCGGCCATCAGCTTAGCCAGAGCGGCGCGGCGGCGTTCGCCGCCCGAGGCGGTCTCGACCGGCCGCGCCGGATCGAACTTCAGCCCCTCGCCCGCGCGTTCCACCTTGTACATCTCGCCCGGGTCCAGTTCGCTGGCGGCAAAATCGCCCAGCGTCGCAAACCCCTCCATCTTCGGGTCCTGCTCCATGTAGCCGACGGATTTGCCCGGCGGCACCACGATGTCGCCCTGGTCGGCTTCAACAATCCCCGCCATCACCTTCATCAGGGTGGATTTTCCCGAGCCGTTACGGCCCACCAGCGCCACCCGGTCGCCTGGCTGCACCACCAGATCGAGGTTGGCGAAAACCGGATCGCCCCCGAAAGTGAGGGAAATGCCGGTCATCTGCAAAAGAGGAATACGTGCCATGCCAGCCAGCTACCCCGGCGGCAAAATCGCGTCAACGCTCCCTGTTCATCTTTCCGAAAATACTCAAATTCACCCGGCCACCGCCCTGAGCAGCCGCTTGCGGGCCGCCGGAATCGCGCCGATCTCCAGCCCGGTGAACACATGCAGCGTGTTCATATGGCTGTCCACCACCGCATGATCGCTGACCCAGCCGCCCATCATCAGATAGGTGCGCAGCAGCGGCGGCATCCGCAGCATCGCCTTCTTTGCATCCGGCTTGCGCCGCAGCCGGGCGGCAAAGCGGAACACATCGGGCGCCTTCACCCGCGGCAGCCAGCGCTGGGGCGCCAAGTGGCGGTGCTTGAGCATCGCGAAAGCGTCCAGGTATTCCTCGGAGGAGGTGCCTGCAAAGGAGGAACAGCCAAACAGCATCTCCACGCCCTCGGCATCGACAAACCCCGTCATTGCCCCCCAGGCGATGCGCAGAATGTCCGGGTCCTGCCAGTCCGGGTGGATGCAGAAACGGCCCATCTCCGCCATCCGCCCCTCAAAGGCCCGCAGCGCCGACAGGTCGTAGAATTGCGCCGAGTAGCTGCGCGAGAGCCCTTCGCCGCCCTCCAGCACCAGCAGCCGGAAACAGCAGACCAGCGTGCCGCTGCGCAGATCCTCCAGCAGCACATGCTCGCAGCTGCCGTCATAGGCATCGCAATCCGTCCCGGCGGTTTGGAAACACAGCGTGCGCAAGGCCTGCGCAGCAGCCACATCCGCGGCTCCCGACGCCAGCCGGGCGCGGTAACGCCCCTTGCTCAGCAGCACCCGTTGCTCTGCCATCGCAGCCTCCCCATTCTCCGGCTCAGCCCATAGCATACGTGCTGTGACAGAGCAGTGAAGCCGCCCTATTCGGTATCCAGGATCTGGCCGGGACCGAAGTTGCCCAGGCTGCCCAGCAGCTGGCGCAGGAAGGTGTTGTCCTGCACCCCGGAGCTGGTCACCCGGCGCTCCAGCGGCACCACCTTGCCGTCTTCCAGGCTGTAGCGCTCAATCCCCTGCACCACGCCAGCGGCATCAAAGCTGATCGCCACCAGATCGCGTGCCACCGGTTCCGGCGCCTTGGCACCATAATGGCGGAACCGGGTGGCGACGTAATAATAGCCGCTTTCGTTCAACACGCCGGTTGAGGACGGCCGCCCGATGGTCTCCGCCACCGAATCCCGGGTGTCGATGCCCGGCACCACCTCGGCCAGTTGGTCCGGCGTCGGCACGTAGCCATGCTTGCGGTAGACGGACGTGCAGGCCGCCAGTGCCAGCCCTGCCGCCGCAAATACTGCGCCGCGCAAAACGGCCTTGAAGTGAAATGCCTTTGCAACCATGACTGCCCCCCAGCCTGCCGCCATGTCCGGCGGCTTGAATACGTCTTTCATCCCGATTACCTAATGACCGCCTCCGGTTCAAGAAACGAAAGTCCCCGATTATGTCTGACAGCACCGCTTTGCGGGTGGCGGACCTGCCGCAGAACGCCCCGACCGCCTTCGAAATAACTCCGGGCAAGGACGCCCTTGCCGCGCTGGCCGCGGAATTCGGCGTGAACAGCCTGCGCAAGGCCCGCTTCGCCGGCGAGATCAGGGCGATGGGCAAGAAGGACTGGAAACTGACCGGGCGCCTGGGCGCCACCGTGGTGCAGGACTGCGTGGTGACGCTGGAGCCGGTGACCACACGGATCGAGGAGCCGGTCGAGATCACCTACCTGGCCCGCATCGAAACCCCGGAAGGCGCTGAGGTCGAAATGCCGGAGGACGACAGCATCGAACCTCTGGGCAGCCATATCGATCCGGCCGCCGTGATGGCCGAGGCGCTGGCGCTGCACATCCCGGCCTACCCGCGCAAGGCCGGCGCCGAGCTGGGCGAGGCGGTCTACGCCGAGGACGGGGTGCAGCCGATGCGGGACGAGGACACCCGGCCCTTTGCCGGCCTGGCCGCGCTGCGCAGCCAGCTGAAGGATGAGGATTGAGGACAGATTTTTTGCAGCGCAGAAAATCGCCTCTGGCGCCGCCCCCGCCCCTGCCCTAAAAAACAGCTTGCGCCAGCGGAGATTCGCAGTATTTTCGCGCGCTCATCGGAATTTTTGGTTGGACAATGCTTGGGCAGACGCCTAAACGCACGTCAGACTGATCGAACAGAATGCAATCGCGCCGCGGGGCTGCCCCCAAGGCCCAAACAGACAAAGGTTGAGACATGGCCGTCCAACAGAACAAAGTATCCAAATCGCGCCGCAACAACCGCCGCGCGCACGATGCACTGGTTGCTGCGAACCCGAACGAATGCGGCAACTGCGGCGAGCTGAAGCGCCCGCATCACGTGTGCCCCTCCTGCGGCCATTACGACGACAAGGAAATCGTCGCAGCGGCTGACGAGATCGAGATCGACGAGGACGCGGCGTAAGCCACGGACAGGATCCTGATGCCAGGCAGGCTTTCGCATGACGGGTAAACCCGATCAAATTCAGGCAAAAGCCGGCCGCATCACCATTTCTGTTGACGCCATGGGCGGAGACGCCGGCCCCGCAGTTGTGGTGGCCGGCATTGCCATGTCCGCACAGAAGAACCCGGACCTCGGGTTCATCCTGCACGGTCCTGCCGAACAGCTGACCCCCCTGGTCGCCCGCAAGCGCGCGCTGAAAGGCCGCGTCGAGATCCGCGATGTCCGCGAAGTGGTCACTATGGAGGACAAGCCTTCCCAGGTGATGCGCAACGGCAAGGGCACCTCGATGTGGTCGGCGCTGGAAGCAGTCAAGAACGGCGAGGCGGCCGGCGCGGTGTCCTGCGGCAACACCGGCGCGCTGATGGCGCTCAGCATGCTGCGGCTGCGCAAGCTGCCGGGCGTCAACCGCCCTGCTATTGCAATCCTCTGGCCGTCGCTGAACCCGCAGGGGTTCAACGTGATGCTGGATGTGGGCGCCGATGTGAAGGCGGATGCCGAGGACCTGCTGCAGTATGCCCTGATGGGCACCTCTTATGTGCGCAACTCGATGGACCTCTCCCGCCCCCGCGTCGGCCTGCTGAATGTCGGCACCGAGGAGCACAAGGGCCGCGCGGAGCTGAAGGAGGCCTACGCGCTGATTGCCGGGCATGCCGCGCAGGCAAGCTACGAGTTCGTCGGCTTTGTCGAAGGCAGCGACATACCCGGTAATGCCGTAGATGTGATCGTCACCGACGGCTTTACCGGAAACGTGGCAATCAAGACCGGCGAAGGCACTGCCCGGGTGATGCGCACCGCCCTGCGCGAGGCGTTCGAGTATTCCTTTCTGTCGAAAATTGCCGCGCTTCTGGCGATGACCTCCTTGAAAAGGCTGTCAAAACGCATGGACCCGCGGCGGGTGAACGGCGGCGTGTTCCTTGGCCTCAACGGCACTGTGGTCAAATCCCACGGCGGGGCAGACGCCACCGGAGTCTCGGCGGCGGTGAAGCTCGCATTCCGGCTTGCTCAGCACGGTTTTGCCGAAAAGCTGGCGGCGCGGGTTGCATCTGCCGGCGCGCATACCCAAGATGATACTGCCCCCCGCGCTGTGCGGGCGGCCACTGACAAAGAATAACAGCAAGGCAGGCTCCGGATGACGCGACGTGCGGTAGTTGTTGGCACTGGCCATTACCTTCCCGAACGGGTGGTTGAAAACGCGGAATTCGAGGCCACGCTGGATACATCGGATGAATGGATCCGCACCCGGTCTGGCATCGAACGCCGCCATTTCGCCGCTGAGGGAGAGACCACTTCTGATATGGCCGCCAAGGCAGCTGAACGCGCTTTGGCGGACGCGGGACTGACCGCGGATGATGTGGATGCCATCGTGGTGGCAACCTCCACCCCCGATCTCACCTTCCCCTCTGCCGCCACCATGGTGCAGTCCAAGCTGGGCATGACTAAGGGCTTTGCCTTCGACGTGCAGGCGGTCTGCGCGGGATTTGTCTACGCGCTTTCCAACGCCAGCGCGCTGATCGCCTCCGGCCAGGCCTCGCGTGTGATGGTGATTGGCGCGGAAACCTTCAGCCGGATCATGGACTGGACCGACCGCGGAACCTGCGTGCTGTTCGGCGACGGCGCCGGCGCGCTGCTGCTGGAGGCCCAGGAACAGCCCGGCACCAACAAGGACCGCGGCATCCTGGCCACCGACCTCAACTCGGACGGCCGCTACAAGGATCTGCTCTACGTCGACGGCGGCGTGTCCACCCAGTCCACCGGCCACCTGCGGATGCAGGGCAACCAGGTGTTCCGCCACGCGGTCGAAAAACTTGCCTCCACCGCCAACACCGCGCTGGACCGCGCAGGCCTCTCGGCTTCGGATGTCGACTGGATCGTGCCGCATCAGGCCAATATCCGCATCATCCAGGGCACCGCCAAGAAAATGGGCCTCAGCATGGACAACGTGGTGGTAACCGTGCAGGATCACGGCAACACCTCCGCCGCCTCCATTCCGCTGGCCCTGTCGGTCGGCAAGGAACGCGGCCAGATCAAGGAAGGCGATCTGATCGTGACTGAGGCCATCGGCGGCGGCCTGGCCTGGGGGGCTGTTGTGCTGCGCTGGTGACCGCGCAGCTCTAATTTCCGCCCGAATACCCCGGCGCAATTCATTGATATTGACAGGGAAATTCCCTCCGCCCTATGCTTTGGCAAACAACGGGGATTGGTATGGGCGAAAAAACACTGACACGAATGGATTTGAGTGAAGCTGTTTTCCGGGAAGTCGGCCTGTCGCGCAACGAAAGCGCACAGCTGGTGGAAAGCATGCTTCAGCATATGTCGGATGCCCTGGTGCGCGGTGAACAGGTGAAAATCTCCTCGTTCGGCACCTTCAGCGTAAGGGACAAGTCAGCCCGGGTGGGGCGCAACCCGAAAACGGGCGAAGAAGTGCCGATCCAGCCGCGCCGCGTGCTGACCTTCCGGCCCTCCCACCTGATGAAAGACCGCGTGGCAGACGGCAACCGTAAGTAAACGGGACCAATAGGCCATGTCGAAATCACCGGACGCCTTCCGCACCATCAGCGAAGTTGCGGAATGGCTGGACGTGCAAGCGCATGTTCTGCGCTTCTGGGAGAGCAAGTTCACCCAGGTCAAACCTGTGAAGCGCGCCGGCGGGCGGCGCTATTACCGGCCTGCGGACATGCAGCTGCTGGGCGGAATCAGGAAACTGCTGCACGACGACGGCCTGTCCATCAAGGAGGTGCAGGCGCTGCTGCGCGAGCACGGCGTGGCCCATGTCGTCGGCCTGTCTCACCCGCTGGAGGGCGAGGAAGCGCCCGCCGCCAAGGCACCGCCTGCCGACACGCTGGGCAAGGACTGGCAGGAGACGCTGGACCTGAGCGCGGAAGCCGCACCGCAGGCAGCGGCGGAGGACAGCAACGTCCTGGGCTTCCCGAAGCCGACGATGGCAGATGTCCCGCGCCCGCCATCCTTGTCCACCCCTTCCCCTGCCGCGCCGCGGCCGGAAGCTGCAGCCGCACCGCAGATGCAGATGAACCTCGCGCCCGCGTCACCGGCCGGCGGCGCCGATTCTGCCGGTGACGCGCCGCCCGCAGCGGAAGAACCGTCCGGCGCTGCTGCAGAAGCCGCCGAAGACGCCGCATGCCCCGCAGCCGAAAGCTCGCAGCCCGCCCCCTCCGGCCCGGAGCCCTTCACAGCAGAAGAGGGCAGCCTGGAGCAGCCTGCCAGCGCCGAACCGCCGGAAGACCAGCCGGAATCAGGGGAGCCTGCCCCATCGGCAGAGCAGGAACACCAGCCCGCTGCTTCCGGCGCTGAAGAATTGCTGGCGCATGCCGCCGGGGAAGCCGCTGCAGAGGCCGGGCGTCCTCCGTCCGCGCCGCTGGCAGAGGCCGAAACGGACACGCCACTGCCGCCGGAAGCCGCTCCCGAAGCGGATGAGGCACTGCCGCTTCTTGCCGGTCAGCCAGCCGCCGCAGAGGCCGCTTTTGGGGAAGAACTGCAGCCCGCAGCACCCCCGGCGGACGAGGCGCCGGATACCGCCGCCGACCTTGAGACGGATTCAGCCCCCCAGGCACCGCCTGCGCCGCTGGAAGAGCTTGCGCCGCTGACCGGACAGGAACACCTGCCGGAACCGGACACAGAAGCCCCCATTGCCGCGGACGCAGAGGTGCAGGAACCGGCTGCGGCGGAGCACGCACCCCAAGCGGAGGCCGGCCATGCGCCCGATGCAGACCCGGAGACCCCGCCTGCGCCACCGCAGGAGCTTGCGCCCCTGACCGGTCAGGAACACCTGCCGGAACCGGATGCCGCTGCCGGAGCCGCGGAGGCACCGGAGCAGCCCGCCGCCGCGGATGCGCGCGAACGCGAAGAAGACACCGCTGATGCGGACGCGGAAGAGCTTCCTTCCTTCACCGCAGATACCGCCGCAATGGACCCGGTGCCGGAGGGTCCGGCAGACCCGTCCCCGGCAGAGGACACCCTGATCGCCGCCGCGGGGATGCAGCCCGAGGAACCGCTGGACTTCGCCTTTCCCGCGCGGGAAGAACCGGACACGGAGCCTGATCCTGAGCCGGATACGCCTTCCGACCCCGCCGAAGCCTTTCCGCCGCATGATCTGGACGAGGCCGCCCGCCAGGTCGACGCGCTCGAGTTTGCCAGCGGCTTCAACGGCGGCGAGGAAGAGGATATCCGGCCGGACGCCCTTCCAGGATCGGAGCCGGACATGCAGCCGGAGACCGAGGCAGTGGCTGGTGCCACTCCCGATCAGCTTTCCGAAGACGCGGCGGAAGCGCTTGCGGAGGCGCCTGTGCCTGCCCTGGCCCCGCCGCAGCCCGGCATCCTGGCGCTTCTGGCCGCGACCAGCAGCCTGCCGCCGCAATCGGTGGCCGGCGTTGCCGCCTGCGCCGAAGAACTGCGGGCGCTGGCCGCAGGCAAACCGTAAACCAGGCACCGGAATCCGGTCCGCAGCCCGGCCCGCTTTCCCTGATTTCCGGACCGGTCCCGGCACGGGAAAACAGCAGACGCAGGCGGGCGGCGCTGCAACCGCCTCAGCCCGCTGAATTTCTTTGCGGCAGCACAAAAAATCTTGCCGCCCCCTCTTGCCCCCGCCGCGAAAACGGTTAGAAGGCTTTGCAACGGGCTATGGCGCAGCCTGGTAGCGCGTCCGTCTGGGGGACGGAAGGTCGCAGGTTCGAGTCCTGCTAGCCCGACCATATGAAAAACGCCCGGGTGTTCACGCACCCGGGCGTTTTCGTATCCTGCGCAAGGCTTTGGCGGCTGCGCACAGGGATTGCGCACGGGGTCCATTTGGGCCAGCATCGCCGGAAAACCGGCGCGGAGGGGGACAGGACATGACAGGCGTATTGCCCGGCCAGACCATTGAAATGATGCTGCAGCGCGGGGAGATCACCGTCAGCACGCCGCTGGTGGACGGCCAGGTGCAGCCTGCCAGCCTCGATCTGCGGCTGGGCCATGTCGCCTACCGGGTGCGCGCGTCTTTTCTGGCCGGCCAGGGCCGCAGCGTTTCCGACCGCCTGACCGAGTTCGAGATGCACCGCATCGACCTGAGCAACGGCGCGGTGCTGGAGAAGGGCTGCGTCTATGTGGTGCCGCTGATGGAGGGCCTGGCGCTGCCGGATAATGTCTCGGCCGTCGCCAACGCCAAAAGCTCCACCGGGCGGCTGGACCTGCTGACCCGCACCATCACCGACGGCGGCGAGGAATTCGACCGCATCAAGCCCGGCTACACCGGCCCGCTTTACGCCGAAATCTGCCCCCGCTCCTTCTCGGTTCTGGTGCGGCCGGGCATGCGGCTCAACCAGATCCGCTTCCGCACCGGCCAGGCGGTCCTGTCCGATGCGGAACTCAAGATGCTGCACGCGGGCACCCCGCTGGTGGACGGCGAGGCGGTGATCGAAGACGGGCTCGGCTTCTCCGTCGACCTGAAACTGCCCGGCACCGATCTGGTCGGCTACCGCGCCAAGCCGCACACCGGCGTCATCGATCTGGACCGGATCGGCGAATATGACCCGCAGGAATACTGGGAAGAGGTCCGCACCAAGGACGGCCGCATCATCCTGGACCCCGGCGCGTTCTATATTCTGGTCAGCCGCGAGGCGGTGCATATCCCGCCCGCCTATGCCGCAGAAATGGCCCCCTATCTGGCGATGGTCGGCGAATTCCGGGTGCATTACGCAGGCTTCTTCGACCCCGGCTTCGGCCATGACGCGGCCGGCGGCACCGGCTCGCGCGGGGTGCTGGAGGTGCGCTGCCACGAGGCGCCCTTTGTGCTGGAGCACGGCCAGGTCGTGGGCCGTCTGGTTTATGAGAAGATGGCCGAGGTGCCGGAGCAGCTTTACGGTGCCGGCATCGCCTCCAACTACCAGGGCCAGGGCCTGAAGCTGTCAAAGCACTTCAAGACGCCTGCATAAGCTTCCCAAGGGCCGGGCGGGTGATCACTTCACCGGCCCGCCCTGTGCCAGATCCTCCGTCGTGCCCGCCTGCACCGGCCGGTCCAGATGCGTTGACAGCACCGTATAGGTGCGGGTGGCCCGCACGCAGCCGACCTCGTAGATCCGCGCCAGCAGGCCCTCCAGCGCTCTGGGGGAGGCAACCCGCACCTTGAGGATCAGGTTAGTATCGCCGGCCGAGCTGTGCACCTCTTCAAGTTCCGGCATCTCCTGCAAGGCCAGCAGGTCGGTGGTCACGCCCCAGCCCTCGGTGTCCACATGGATAAAGGCCAGCAGCGGTTTGCCCACTGCGGCGCCATCGAGCCGCGCCACCGTTGCCTCGATCGCGCCGGAGGCGCGCAGCCGCTTCACCCGTTCATGCACCGCCGGTGCCGACAGTCCGACGTCCTGCCCGATGGCGGCATAGGACAGCGTCGCATCCACGCTTAGCGCGCCTAATATTTTTCGGTCCAAAGCGTCCGGCACCCGTGCCGTGCCCGCGTTTTTCCGAACGCTGTCTGTTTTTTCCGCCGCCATATCCCCCCGCCCTTCACAGAATTTAATTCAGCCGCTAGCAGTTTTGGCAGAACATCTTTCGAGGGCAACCCCATGCGTCCGTCTCTTCGCACCTCCATCGTGATTCTGATGAGCGCCATCGGCGTGATTGGTGCCAATTCGCTGCTGCTGTCGCCGCTGGTTGCAGCGGTGGGCCGGGACCTGGGCGCCAGCCCGGCCGAGGTGATGCGTGCGGCCAGCGCCTATGGCCTCGGTGTCGCGGCGGCGGCGCTGCTGCTGGCGCCGCTGGGCGACCGTTTCGGCGCCGGGCGGCTGCTGCGCGCCGCGCTTTTGCTGCTGGGCGCAGGTCTGGGAGCCAGCGCCGCTGCCCCCGGGGTCTGGGGGCTGATGGCGGCGCAGGCGGTCTGCGGCCTGGCAGGCGGCGCCGCGCTGCCCTCGATCTACACACTGGCAGCAGCGATCGCGCCCAAGGGCCGCGAATCCCGCACCCTGGGCGCCGTGCTGACGGGCTGGACCGTGTCGCTGGTGCTGGGTGTCAGCGCCAGCGCCTGGGCAGCGGACCTGGCGGGCTGGCGCGCTGTCTATGCGGCGCTTGCCGGCGGGACGCTGCTGCTCTGGGCTCTGTCGGCGCGGCTGCGCCATTCGGGGCAGGCAGGCGGCCAGGCGACCTCGCCGCTGACCGCCCTCAGGGTGCCGGGAATTACCCGCGGGCTGCTGGCAACGGCGCTGCTGATGCTGGGTTTCTACGCCACCTATTTCTTTACCGGCGCCCATGTGACGCTGACGCTGAACCTGTCCACAGCGCAGGCAGGGCTGCTGCCGCTGTTCTACGGCACCGGCTTCGGCCTGGCGGTGCTGGCCGACCCGCTGCTGGACCGGCTGGGGCCCGGACGCGCCGCTGCGCCAGTGCTTCTGCTGGTGGCTGCGGTCTACCTGCTGATGATGGCCGCTGGCGGCCGCTACCCGCTGCTTCTGGGCGCGGCGGTGGCCTGGGGCGTGTTCCAGCACCTGGCGCTGAACCTGCTGGTCGCAAGGCTGACTGCGCTGGACCCTGCGCAGCGCGGCGCCATCATGGGGCTTTACAGCACGGTGACCTATGTCTGCGTTTTCGCCGCGCCTTTTGCCGGCGGGCTGCTGTTTGCCCCCTGGGGGCTGGCCGGCTGCCTGGCATTCTCGGCCCTGCTGGCCCTGGGCAGCGCGGCAGAGGCACTTGGCCTGCGGCGGCAGCCCGGCGCAGAGGCTACCAGCGCCCCGGTTTGACCTTGGGGATGCGCGACGCTGCATTGCGCAGCTTGCGCTGCGGGCTAGGGCCTGCCCCCGGCGCCGCTGCCGGGCCCCGGCTCTTGCCCAGGCGCTGCGCGCCGCGCCCTGCGGCATAGCGCAGCCCGGCATTGACCGCCCGTCCGATCAGGCGGCGCAGCACCATGCGGATGATCCAGTTCGCGTTCATGTCCTCAGCCCTCTTTCAGCCCTGCCCGCTCCTTTAGCAGGGTAATGCGGCAATTTCCGGGCGCCAGGCGCAGCGGCAGGATCACTCCCCGAACAGTTCCGCCTGTTCTTCCGGCTCGTCGTCCTCGTCGCCGCCCTGGCCCATCGGCAGGCTGCCCGGCGGCGGCCGGTTCTCCAGCAGGCCCGCGGCGCGCAGTTCCTTGAGACCCGGCAGATCGCGGGCGCTCTCCAGACCGAAATGATCCAGGAAATCCGGTGTCACCACAAATGTCACCGGCCGGCCCGGCGTCATCCGGCGGCGGCCGAGGCGGATCCAGTCCATTTCCATCAGCTGGTCGATGGTGCCGCGCGACACCGAGACGCCGCGGATCTCCTCGATCTCCGCCCGCGTCACCGGCTGGTGATAGGCGACGATGGCCAGGGTCTCGATCGCGGCGCGGCTCAGTTTGCGCAGCTCGGTGGTTTCTTTCTGCATCAGGAAACCGAGATCCGGCGCGGTGCGGATCGCCCAGGCATCGCCCAGCCGCACCACCCGCACCCCGCGTCCCTCATAGCGCTTGCGCAGATGCTCCAGCGCCTCGCGCGGGTTGCAGCCATGCGGCATCCGCCCCTCGAGGTCGCGCAGGGTCACCGGCTCGGCGCTGGCAAACAGCACCGCCTCCACCATCCGCTCCTGCTCCGCCATCGGCGGCGCGTCGAACAGCGTGTCATTGCCGTCGCGGATGGGAGCGCCATGGCTCTGGCCGTCCATGATCTGATCTTCCATCAGGTATCCTCGTTCAGGCTGCGCAGCTGGATCGGCGCAAATGTTTCGCTCTGGCGCAGTTCGGCCTTGCCTTCCTTGACCAGCTGCAGCGAGGCGGCAAAGGTCGCCGCGGTGGCCGAGCGCCGCTTCACCGGGTCGCTGTGCCAGCCGTCCGGCAGATAGCTGATCAGGTCGGTCCAGTCGCCGGTGAAACCCAGCAGGTGGCGCATCCGGTCCAGCGCCTCCTCCATGGTGAAGACCGAGTCCCGGTCCATCACGAAGGGGCGGAAATCCTCCTTGGTGCGGATGCGGGCATAGGCCTGCATCAGGTCCAGCAGGTTGGCGGTGTAGGTCACGGTCTTGATCCGGGCGACGGTCTCCACCTCGCCGCGGGCAAAGAAGTCGCGGCCCAGACGGTCACGCCCCATCAGCCGCGCCGCCGCATCGCGCATCGCCTGCAGCCGCTCCAGCTGGAACGCCAGGTGCGCCGCCAGTTCCTCGCCCGACGGCCCCTCTTCTTCGGGGTCCGGGGGCAGCAGCAGGCGGGACTTCAGATAGGCAAGCCAGGCCGCCATCACCAGATAGTCGGCCGCCAGCTCGATCCGCAGTTCCTTGGCCTTCTCGACAAAGGCCAGGTACTGCTTGGCCAGCTCCAGGACCGAAATCTTGCGCAGGTCCACCTTCTGGGTGCGCGACAGGGTCAGCAGCAGGTCAAGCGGGCCTTCGAACCCGTCCACATCCACGATCAGGGCCTCGGCCGCCAGCCGTTCCTCTACCGTCGTGTCCGCTTCTGAAAAGAGTGTCTGCTCAGCCATACACCTGCCCGCCCATGAGGGCGGCAAGTTCTCTTTCGGCGCTCATAATGTCAAGGGCAACAGGCGTGCGGCGGGCCTCCAGGGCGCGTTCTGCGCGGGTCTGTGCCGCTGCGCTCATGGTGCCGGCGGCTTCGGCCACGGCGATCCGTTCCTCCAGCGAGGCATTGCACAGCAGCACCACATCGCACCCTGCCTCGATCGAGGCGCGTGCGTTGCCGGCCAGCGAGCCCTGCAGCGCCTTCATCGAGATATCGTCGGTCATGATCAGCCCGTCAAAGCCGATGCGTTCGCGGATCAGCCGCATCATCACCGGAGAGGTTGTGGCCGGGCGGTCATCATAGGCGTCATAGACCAAATGCGCGGTCATCCCCAGCGGCAGGTCATTGAGTGCCGCAAAGGCGGCAAAATCGCCTTCCTCCAGCGTCTCCGGATGGCTGGCCACATGCGGCAGGTCCAGGTGGCTGTCTGCGGTGGCGCGGCCGTGGCCGGGGATGTGTTTCAGCACCGGCAGCACGCCGCCGTCCAGATGCGCGGTCGCCACCGCACGGGCAATCCGCGACACGGTTGCGGCACTGGTGCCATAACAGCGGTTGCGCAGAAATTCGTGGGTCTCCGCAAAGGCGATATCGGCAATCGGCGCACAGTTGCTGTCGATGCCCAGCCCGTGCAGCTCATGCGCGATCAGCCGGTAGCGCAGATACATTGCCCGGACCGCGTTCTCGCCTGCCAGCTGCACATGCTCCAGCGGCGGGCGCCAGTTGCGCGCCAGCGGCTTGCGCAGCCGCTGCACCCGTCCGCCCTCCTGGTCGATGGTAATGGGGCAATTGCGGCCCACAGCCTCGCGGAAGTCATCGCACAGCGCCTGGATCTGCTCGACGTCCTCCAGGTTTCGCGCGAACAGGATAAAGCCGAAAGGGTCGGCATCGCGGAAAAACGCCTTTTCGTCCGCGGTCAGCCGCAGCCCCTCGGCATCAAGAATGGTGGCTCCGTAGGTCATGATTGCCCCCTGGCGTACGCGCTCCCCCGGTCACTCCTGACGACACCGCCCCGGCCTGGCCGGGGAGGGGCGGCGCCCGCCCATGGGGGCAGGACAGGCGCAGCGGATGCTTGCTGCTCCACAGTTACCGTGTGGTCACCGGAATGCAATCGGCATTGCCGGCCACCAGTGCCGAACAGAACCGGCGGGTATCGGAGAGCCCGTCAAAGCCCATGGCCCGCAGCCGGTAGAAGGTGCGGCCGCCGCTTTCAGCGCGCTGGATCACCCGCTGCTTGGTGCCCAGATATTCCGGGAATCGGGCGCTGATGCGGTCCCATTCGGACCGTGCCACTTCGGGGCTTTCATAAGCGCCCAGTTGCGCCAGCCTGGTGCCGGGCGCCAGGGTGTCCGGGTCCACATCCACCGGCGCGGCATAGGCTGCCGGGGCGGCGGCGGAAGCCGGAGCGGTAGAGGCCGGAGCCGGGCTGAACCTTGCCGGCCGGGCCGACGGCCGCAGCGACACCTTGACGCCGGGCGCATTCAGCAGTGCCGGGGAAACGGCGGCGGCAAGCGCCGGCTGCAGCGGTTCCGGCTGCACGATCGCAGGCGCCGCTGCCGAGGCGGGCACCGCGGCAGAGACGTCTTCCGCCTCGCGCGCAAGCTCCGCCACCAGCGCGTCGATGTCGCCGTTCTGGAAAGAGGCCACTGCCTCGTCGCTGACACCGGGTTCCGCACCGGGTGCGGCCGGCATATCCGGTTCCGCCGGTGCGGCAGGCAGCGCCGCGGCCTCGGCAGCTTCCGCAGCAAGCTCCGGCAGAGGCTTGTCGTCTTCGGTGAGTTCAATTGCGGACGGTGCCAAGGTCAGCCGGTCGGCGGGCGCCGCGGCGCTGCCGCTGGCCGCCACCGCGTTCACAGCCAGCCCCTGGTGGTCCGCCTGGCTGCCGCCGGGGTTTTCCGGCTGTTCGCGCATCGGGCCTTCGGCGGCACGCACCACCGGCACGCCGCTGACGTCGCGCATCACCAGCTTGTAGCCCCAGTAGCCGACGCCTGCGACCAGCGCGATGGAGGCCACCGCGCCCAGAATGCTCAGCGTTTTGGAGAACCGCGCCCGCAGGCCCGCCGGGGCTGCGGCATAGGCGGCGTAGTCGTCAGCGCCGTAGCCCTGCCCCTCCGGCTGATAGCCGTAGGCCGGGTCTTCGTAGCCATAGTTCGGCTCAGCCCCGGGCCCGGTATACTGCTGGCCCGCGCCGGTCTGGCCTGCATAGTGCTGACCGGAGTACTGCTGCCCGTAAGAGCCGCCAGTTGCGGTGTCCTGCTGCCGGCCACCGCCCTGTGAATAGGCGTGCCCCTGGCCCGCCTGCGCAAAATACGCCATTGTCCGCCTCACTGCCCGGTATGGCGGCGCCAATCGGCCCCGCACTCCCAGATCTCTTGAACTGCCTCAATCCGGCGAAATGTGCGGTTTGTTCCCTTTGGGGCAAGCCCCTCGGTTATCGCATCTCTTCTGCCGGTTTCACGCCAAGAATACCAAGACCAGCGGAAATGACAACGGAAACGGCCCGCGCCAGCGCCAAATTTGCATGTGTTGCCAATTGGCTGCTCTCATTAACAAAGCGTAAACCTTCGTTCGATTTGCCCAGGTGGTACAGCCCGTGCAGCTCGGAGGCGAGGTCGTAGAGGTAGAAAGCCACCCGGTGCGGCTCATGGGTGCGGGCGGCGATTTCCACCTGGCGCGGCCATTCGGCCAGCTTCTTGGCGACCGCCAACTGCGCCGGGTCGGCGATCAGGCTGAGGTCGGCGGCGTTCAGGGTGGCGTCATCCGCCGCAATGCCCTGCTCCTCTGCCTTGCGCAGGGTCGAGCAGATCCGCGCATTGGCGTATTGCACGTAGAACACCGGGTTGTCCTTGGACTGCTCCAGCGCCTTGTCGAGGTCGAAATCAAAGCCCTGGTCGTTCTTGCGCGTCAGCAGCATGAAACGGGTGACATCCGCGCCCACCGCATCAACCACGTCGCGCAGGGTGACAAAGGTGCCCGCGCGCTTGGACATCTTGAATTCCTGGCCGTTCTTGAACAGCTTCACCAGCTGGCACAGCTTGATGTCGAGCGGCACCTTGCCGTCGGACAGCGCCGACACCGCCGCCTTCATCCGCTTGACGTAACCGCCGTGGTCGGCGCCGAAGATGTCGATCAGCTCGTCAAAGCCGCGCTCCACCTTGTCATAGTGATAGGCGATGTCGGGCGCGAAATAGGTCCAGGAGCCGTCGGATTTCTTCACCGCCCGGTCCACGTCGTCGCCGTGATCGGTGGACTTGAATAGGGTCTGCTCGCGCGGCTCCCAGTCGTCGGGCTTCTTGCCCTTCGGCGGCTCCAGCACGCCCTGGTAGATCAGCCCCTTGGCCTCGAGGCTGGCCAGCGCCGCCTCAATCTTGCCGGTGCCATAAAGCGACTTCTCGGAATAGAACTTGTCCATCTTGATGCCGAGCTGGGCCAGATCCTCGCGGATCAGCTCCATCATCGCATCGGTGGAGAACTCACGCACCTCAGCCAGCCAGACGTCTTCGCCCTTGCCGACATAGGCATCGCCGACCTTGTCCTTCAGCGCCTGGCCCACGGGAACCAGGTAGTCGCCCGGATAGGTGCCGTCGGCAAAGGCCACCTCCTGCCCGTGCGCCTCCAGGTAGCGCAGGTAGACGGAGCGCGCCAGCACGTCGACCTGGCCGCCGCCGTCGTTGATGTAGTATTCGCGGGTGACATCATAGCCGGCATAGGCCAGGAGCGCCGCCAGCGCATCGCCGAACACCGCGCCGCGGGTATGGCCCACGTGCAGCGGCCCGGTCGGGTTGGCAGAGACATATTCCACATTGACCCGCTTGCCTTCGCCCATGTCCGAGCGGCCGAAATCCGTGCCTGCGTCCAGGACCTCGGAAAGCACCTCTTGCCACACATGCTTCTTAAGCCACAGATTGATGAACCCAGGCCCGGCAACAGCTTTCGCGGCAGCAGCCTCTATCTCTGCCTCAGACGCGCTAGACAAATCGGCTATACCCATCTCAATTCGTGGGTCTCGGATCAGTCGGTTCGCAAGCTTCAATGCAATGTCGCGCGGCTTCATTTTGGCGGGCTTGGCCAGCACCATCGCCGCATTGGTTGCCATGTCGCCATGGGCGGCATCGCGCGGCGGCTCCACCGCGACATTGGCAAAATCGAGCCCCTCGGGCAGCGCGCCTTCGCCGGTCATGCCGGTCAGGCTGTCAATCACAAGCGTGCGGATATCGGTAAAGAGGTTCATATCTGGCGTCCCAACTGTTCAGCACTGCGGATACCGGGGGCCAAAGGCAGGGTCAACAGGATTGCAGGGGCGGCCTGCGGTCTCAGACGCAGCGCACCGGAAAATCCGGATTTTCCTGCCCGTCCTCTTCCTCATGAAAATCGCACCGCTGCGGCGGCGCGTGGCTCACAGAACCGCGGTGCGGCCTTCCAGGATCTTGCCCGCAGGAGCGGAAAGCGGGCACATCGAACGGGTCCCTGTGGATCAGATGCTCCACCTCGATCCGGTCCTCGGCCTCGACGATCCACAGCGCGCCGCAGAAGTCGCCGTCCGTATCCGGCTTCAGCCCGCCGCCGATACGCAGCTCCGGGTGATCCTTAACATAGGCCGCATGGGCATTGCGCCGGGCCGTGTCGGCACGGATATCCATCATTGCCGGCGCATCGCGGAACAGCACCGCCCAGCGGGTCATCGCCGGCGCGGAATTGCGGGCTTCACTGGCAGCGGTCACGAGAACATCCCCTGAATGGCCGAGGCGGTGCCCCATTCGGTGATCTTGTAGGTGCGCAGGGACGCCACGTAATAGGGGTCCTGCAGGATCAGCCGCTCCACGTCCTGGCGGGTCTCGGCCTCCACGTTCCAGATCGCGCCGGGAAAGTCCTGCATCGGCCGCATCGCCAGCGCACCGCCGATCTGCAGCTCAGGCCGCGACCGCACAAAGGCGATATGCGCCTCGCGCCGCTTCCTGTCGCTGCGAACCCGGTCCATGTCCGGCTTGTCCGTGAATGTGACGGTCCAGCGTGCCATGGCTTTCCCCTCGTAATGCCTCCCCTGCGGATACCGCCGATGCCCCGCGGCATCATAGGGCCAGATCATAACACGGCTTACGGCCAATTTGCAGCGTGGCGCGGGAGCCGGGGTGCGGACAACGCCCCGGCTCAATAGACTTTCAGATCATGACGGATGCCCCTGCGACTGCTTTGCGCCGTCGCAGATTTCATACCAGCCGGGCTTCTCCCCCACGAACTCGTGGAAACTGTTTGCCGCTTCAATCGCCCCGTCCAGCGCGTTTGCGGCGATCGGGAAGCTGTCCTCCTCCGACAGGATTTCCCCCAGCGAGCTGCCGCAGATCCGGCAGAAACAGCGGCCGTATTTATAGGGCGGCGCGGGCTGGTACAGCGCCACGTCCTCCCTGCCCGCCACCCAGCGCAGGTCGTCCTTTTTGACAAAGACAATGGTGCTGGCCCCAGCCTTGCGGCAGCGTGAGCAATGGCAAGTGCCCATCAGCGCCGGCTGCGCCAGCAATTCAAATTTCACAGCGCCGCAACAGCAGCTTCCCTCAATCATTCCTGCAATCCCTCTCATCAAACACTTCGAATGAGAACATTAAGTGAACATTGTGTGAGGCACAAGCCGCTTCAAGGCGCTGCGCAAAGGCCCGCCGCAGCGCACGCGCCGCTTGCGCCGGCTTAACCCGGACATGCCATGATCACCCCCGCTGCAGCACATGGCGCGGGTGTGCCCCCCCGCGCACAGAAGACCAGGACCCCGAAGACCACCTCAACAAAAAGTGCAGGGGCGTCTGACTGACGAAGCTTTTGACCGGACCCGGGGCGCGCTGGCGTTCCGGCCTTTCCCTCCGCCCCCGTGGCGGCGGCGCCATCCCTACCCCGCCCGCTGAAGGCAAAACGCAAAGGACAGCAGCACAGAGCGCAGCGTGAGAAGCCCTCAGACCTCGACCTTCACCCCGATCAGCCGCTCATGCAGCTGCAGGGCAAACCGGTCGGTCATGCCGGCGATATAGTCCGACACGATCCGCGCCAGTGCGGTGCGGTCCGCGGCGGCCGCGATCTCGGCGTGCCAGCGCTCCGGCATGTCCTGCGGGTTGTCCAGGAAATAGGGAAACAGCGCCTCCACCACCTTGGCGACCTTGGCACGCTTCTCCATCACCGAGGGCGCCCGGTACATGCGGGTGAACAGAAAGGCGCGAATGTCCTTCAGGTCGCGCCACAGCGGATCGGAGAATTTCACCACCGGATGGCCCAGGCCGCGCACGTCTTCGACGCTTTGCACGCCGGTGTCCGCCAGCAGGCCGCGGGCGGTGCTGATCACATCCTCAACCATGAAGCCAAAGAACCGCCTCAGCGCCTCGTGCCGCCGCCGGTTCGCATCCAGACCGGGATACTTCCGGTCCACCTCGCCATAGGCCCTGTCCAGCAGCGGCAATTGCGCCAAGTCATCGTCGGTGAACAGCCCGGCGCGCAGCGCATCATGGAGGTCATGGTTGTTGTACGCGATGTCATCCGACAGCGCCGCCACCTGCGCCTCGGCACTGGCGTGGGTGTGCAGCTCCAGGTCCACCGCTGCGTTGCACTCGGCCAGCGCCCAGGGCAGTTCCCCCACCACCGGACCATTGTGTTTGGCAATGGCTTCAAGGGTTTCCCAGGTGAGGTTCAAACCGTCGAACTCGGCATAGTGACGCTCCAGGCAGGTCACGATGCGGATCGCCTGGGCATTGTGGTCAAAGCCGCCGTAGGGCGCCATAAGCGCATGCAGCGCGTCCTCGCCGGTGTGGCCGAACGGCGTGTGGCCAAGGTCATGCGCCAGCGCCACCGCCTCGGTCAGTTCCTGGTTCAGCCCCAGGGCGCCGGCAATGGTGCGGCCCACCTGCCCGACCTCGATCGAATGGGTCAGCCGGGTGCGGTAATTGTCGCCTTCATGCTCCACGAACACCTGGGTCTTGTGCTTCAGCCTGCGGAAAGCGCTGGCGTGAATGATGCGGTCGCGGTCGCGCTGATAGGGCGAGCGGAAGGAGCTTTCCTCCTCCGGCACCTGCCGCCCGCGGCTGCGGTCGGGCATCGTGGCATAAGGCGCATGCAGTTCAAATCTTTTAACCAAAGCCGGGGCTCCACATCTTGCCGCTTGAATTGCACCTTTCTATATAAAGCTTTGCACTGCAACCTACGCCCGTGGAGAAACCTGATGCACCTGCCCCCGAAAGTCACCGACCGCGCCTTTGCCCGGCTGGCCGAGATCGGCGCCGCGGATCAGGGCCAAGCGCTGCGGGTCGCCGTGGAGGGCGGAGGCTGCTCCGGCTTTCAGTACGAGATCGCGCTGGACAAGGCGAAAGACGACGACCTGGTGCTTGAGGGCCAGGGCGAAAGGGTGGTGGTCGACAGTGTCTCCCTGCCCTTTCTGGAAAACGCTGTGATCGATTTCACCGAAGAGCTGATCGGCGCCCGCTTCACCATCGAGAACCCCAACGCCACCTCCAGTTGCGGCTGCGGCACCTCGTTTTCGATCTGACGGCACCCTGGCGCACTCCCCGGCCTTGCGTCAGGCAAGGCCGCACCCGCCCCTTCAGCTGGGGACGGGCGCTTCGCCCCTTGCGGAGCTCAACAGCCGGCTTTAAGGGCTAAGGGTCGGTCTGCAGCCGACCGGCACTGCGCAAGCGCGGCATTGCCGGGGCAAACTGGTCCCACACCAGGTAAAGGCCGGAGGCCACCACGATTGCACCGCCGATATAGGTGGAGGCCGGCGGGAACTCCCCGAAGAACACCGCGCCGATGACCGCCATCCAGATGAACTGCAGGTTCATCAGCGGGGTGACGGCATAGGAGGCCAGGAGCCGCAGCGCCACCACCAGCAGCCAGCGCGCCCCGAACAGGAGGAACGCATAGGCAGCCGCCCAGGCCACATCCGCCACGGGCATCGGCATCCAGACAAACGGCAGCACCAGCAGCATCGCCCCGCACAAAGCCAGGTTCGGATAGAACACCTGCGCCAGCGCATTGGTTTCGAAGCGGCCGATAAACCGGGCCATGGTCATCGAAAACGTGCCCGACACCACCGCGCCGAAAGCAATCAGATGCCCCCAGCCAGACCCGGCGCCGGCGCCGCCATCGGGCAGCAGAAACAGCACCCCGGCAAAGCCGGCCGCCAGCGCCAGCCAGGCCGCCGGGCGCACCGGCTCCTTCAGCACCAGCCCTGACATGGCGCCCGCCAGCAGCGGCATCAGGCCGATGAACACAAACACCTCGGCAAAAGGCAGGAGCCGGAAAGCGTAGAAGAAACAGACCGCCGCAACCAGCGTTGCCGCTGACCTGAGCGCCATTGCCCGCGGGCAGGTCGTGCGGAACCCGCCGCGCTGCGCGGGCAGCCGGTCGGCCAGCAGGCAGAACCCCGCCACCATAGCGCCCGACAGCGCATACAGCTGTGCCGCCGAATACTGCCCTGCCAGCAATTTCGTGATCCCGTCGGCGGAGGCGATCAGCCCGGTATAGGCCACCGCAAGCAGCGCCCCGCCAAGCGCCTGGCCGCGCGCGCGGCCCATCACGCCGCCCCTGCGCTGCCCGCGCGGGCGAACCCCTCGAAGAAACTGGCGAACCTGGCGCAGCTGCGCTCTGCCGCGGTGAGCAGCCCGTGCTCCTCCTCGTTCAGCCTGCTCTCGGCCTGCGCCTTGACCGCCCCCCAGCCGGGCCTGGCTGCCCCGGCGTCAAAGACGGCTTCTGAAAGACGTTTCAAAATACTTCCTCCCCGCACAGCCGACACATGCATGCCCCCCGGGGGAACCGCCTGCCGGAAGGCCTTGCGCCCGGACAGGATCATGAGCCAGTTAACAACAAAATACTCGTGATAAGAATCGTGAAGTCCAGAGAATTCTCCCTCTGATAGAGTAAAAGCGGAAACCTGCCTGTCAAGCCAGCCCTCCCATGCGGCTGGCGGCACCTGCCCGGCGTAGCGCAGAGCAATGCAGATCTCGGCCAGAAGATCGGCGTTCTGATCGAGAAATGCCACAAGCCCGGCAAACTCCAGACTGATCAGAGCGGCCTGCGGCAACTGCGGATCACGGCGGCCGTATTCCGACAGGTAAAAGACGATGTGGGTCAGCTCGTAAGCTGCCTTTTTGTTCGGTATGGCAAAGGTTTGCGGGCGGCTGACAAATGCGCGAAGCCGGTCGTCCAGACCGTCGTCGCGCAGCTCCCCGCCCCGCCGCGCCAGCAGGCGGCGGGCCTCGGCGCGCTGCAGGTCAGAGAGCTCTGCCTGCGCCAGCCCCTGAGCCTGGACCCATGCGGCCAGCTCCGTCCCGGTCTCCCCCGGAAGGCCCAGGTCCTCGAGGTCCAGGCAGATCGAGAGGATGAAACGGTAATACTGGCGGAAGAAACTGATGTGCCGCGCCGCGCCTTCGTAGAACCCCTGCAGCGGCGCCAGGGCCTCAGCGGCAACATCCGCCCCGGTGCATTCCAGAATGTTCAGAAGCTCCGCGTTTTCCTTGAGCCAGAACACGTCATCCTGGCTTCGCCGGTGCATGGCGAAGCCGCCGATCAGCGCTTTGTGCGCAGCCGCCCGGGACTGGCGGGCAGCTGGAGAAAAGAACGGGATGATCTGGGCCATGAAAACCTCCTGCGGATGGATGCGGCGCGGCAAAGGCGGCCCCGGACGCGGGGCGGCCAAAGATCAGGAGCCGGGAGGGAGGCCGGCCCCGCCCCGGTCAGCTGCCGGAGGAAAACAGCCGGGTTGCATCGCCTGCGCTGATGCGCGCCTCTGCCGCCGGTGCGGAGCCGGAGGAGAACATTTCCGTCAGGCTGCCGGACGCGGTTTCACTTTCCGCCGCGGGCGCAGAGCCGGAAGAATACATTTCCGTCAGCTCACCTTCAACAACCTTGGATTGCATTACTGGCGCAGAGCCGGAAGAAAACATCTGCACCAGAGCCCCCTCCGCCGTCTCCGCGCGCGCCGCCGGACCGGAGCCGGAGGAGAACATGTCCACCAGGTCGCCTGCTGCGGTTTCACTGCAGGCCGAGGGAGCCGACCCGCTGGAGAACAGCCCTGTTTCGCCGCCGGCCCAGCTGCCTGAAAGCCGCGGCATGGAGCCCGAGGAGTAGAGCGAAAGGCCTTCGCCCGCTGAGAGATCCGCGCAGGTTGCGGGCGCGGAGCCGGACGAGAACATCTCTGTTGCATCGCCTTCGAACAGGCTGGCGCCCGCGGCTGGGCGGGTTGCTTGGACGGTCTGGATATTGCGCTGAGCAGTCATTTTGGAACCCCATTCGTTAGAGACAAAAGGCTCCTTGACGCTGGCACGGCCGCCGCGCAGCGCAAACAAAAAATGCAATTCCACATTGCATTTTGCAGCTTCAATTACTTTAACTTCAACCCGCTGTTTTTTGCGCGATTTCAATTATTTCAATTCATCCACAGCTTATTCACCGCGTTATTCACACGCATATTATTGCAAAATAAATAAACTCAACCCCAGGGGTATTTTTCACCCCTGCAAAGCATCGCGTTCCGCAGCTGCCCGGGTGATTCGCGATTCGCGCATCGGGCTTGCCCCGGAGCGCTGATTCAGCGATAGATCAGCCCCGAATAAAGCAATCTGTGCCGGAGGCAAGCCATGAAAATCGCCACATTCAACATCAATGGCATCAAGGCCCGGGCGCAGGCGCTGCCGGACTGGCTGGATGAAGCCCAGCCTGACGTGGCGGTGCTGCAGGAGATCAAGTCGGTGGACGAGGCTTTCCCGCGCGAGATCTTCGAGGAACGCGGCTACAATGTCGAAACCCACGGGCAAAAGAGCTTCAATGGCGTGGCCATCCTGTCGAAACTGCCGCTGGAGGATGTGCGCCGAGGGCTGCCCGGCGATGACAGCGATGAGCAGGCGCGCTGGATCGAGGCGACGGTGGTCGGCAAGCAGGCGATCCGCATCTGCGGCCTGTACCTGCCCAACGGCAACCCGGTGGAGCTGGCGGCGGACGGCAGCCCGGTTGCGGGCGGTAAATACGCCTACAAACTGGCCTGGATGGAGCGGCTGAAGGCCCGTGCTCAGGCACTGCTGGATGACGAGATGCCCGCGCTGATGGCCGGCGATTACAACATCATCCCGCAGGCCGAGGACGCCAAGCGCCCCGAGGCCTGGCTGGACGACGCGCTGTTCCGCCCCGAAAGCCGCGCCGCCTTCCAGCGCATTGTCAACCTCGGCTTCACCGAGGCCTTCCGCGCCCGCCACCAGGGTCCGGGGCATTATTCCTTCTGGGATTACCAGGCCGGCGCCTGGAACCGCGACGACGGCATCCGCATCGACCATTTCCTGCTGACGCCGCAGGCGGCGGACCTGCTGCTGGACTGCCGGATCGACAAGGATGTGCGCGGCCGGGAGAAGCCGTCCGACCACGTCCCGGTCTGGGTCGAACTGGACATCTGAGGGACGTTTGCGCCGCGCGCCAGCGCGGCGCCACGCCCAACCCGTTGGGGTTCATTTCAATGAACCGGAACGGGGCGGGAGCCCTGACCTTTTTCAATTTCACACTGTTTTGAGCCGCGCTCCGCTGCCGGGCGTCAGGCGGTGACGTCGTGCCGGTAGATCCAGTCGAACTGGCTGACCATCCGGCCGGGCGCAAAGCGGCCGCCCAGTTTCAGCACCTGATGCGCGGGCCAGCTGAGCGGCGCGCGAAGGTGGTACTTCCAGGCATTGTTGCTGGCAGCCCGCACAACTTTCGCGGCCCGCTCGCGGCGGCGCGACTGGTAAAGCGCCAGGCCGGACTTCATCCCCGCCGCTTCCTGCAGGGAGCGGGCCAGCACCCAGGCATCCTCCAGCGCCAGATTTGCGCCCTGCGCCATGAAAGGCAGCGTCGGATGCGCGGCATCGCCCAGGATTGCGGTGTTCTCGCCATGCCAGCTTTCCGCCACCGGATGACGGAACAGCCCCCAGAGCAGCACGTCCTCCACCGCGTTCAGAAGCGCCGCGGCGCTGCCGCCGAAGCCGCTGAAAGCCGCGCGCAGGCTTGCCGGGTCGTCCTTGAAATTCCAGCCTTCCTCGGCCCAGGCGCGGCGCTCCTGCACCGCGACCAGGTTCATCAGGCTGCCGTCGCGCAGGGGGTAGGCCACCAGATGCCGCCCCGCCCCCATGAACAGCTGCGCCTCGGGCGGCAGGTTCAGGCTGTTCGGCACCGTGGCGCGCCAGGCGACCTGGCCGGTAAAGGCCGGCTTGCGTTCGCCATTGAGCGCAATGCGGGTTTTCGAGTGCAGCCCGTCGGCGCCCACCACCAGATCGCCGCCGCATTGGGCGCCGTTGCACAGATGCACGATAGGCCGCGCGCCGGGGACCACGCGCTCCGCTTTCTGCAGCAGCCGCACCTGCACGCCTTCGCGCCGCGCTGCTCCGGCCAGAATGCCGATGAGGTCGGAGCGGTGCACGAAATAATAGCGCAAACCAGCGGCGTGTTCATCCAGATCCAGCCGCAGCACCTGTTTGCCGCGGCGATGGCCGCGCAGCACCACCGCGCGGGCGCGCTGCGAGCACCAGGCCAGATCATCCGCCAGCCCGAGCGCCTTCAGCACTGCCACGCCGTTGGGGGTGATCTGCAATCCTGCCCCGACCTCGGAAATCGCTTCGGCCTGCTCCAGCACGGTGACGGCGGCGCCGAAGCGGCGCAGCGCCAGCGCCGCGGCCAGGCCGCCGATGCCGGCGCCGATGACGGTTATTTTCAGGCCTTTGAGGTCCATGGGGCTCCTGCAGATTCTCCGCCCGCCCCCAATGAAACAAAAAACGCCGGAGCAAAAGGCCCCGGCGTTAATGTTTCTTGCGATTTTACCGCCAAATTCAGCGGTTAATCGTCACGGTGGACCTTTTCGCGGCGCTCGTGGCGCTCCTGCGCCTCCAGGCTCATGGTTGCGATCGGGCGGGCATCCAGGCGCTTCAGCGAGATCGGGTCGCCGGTCACTTCGCAATAGCCGTATTCGCCTTCGTCGATGCGGCGCAGCGCCGAGTCGATCTTGGCAACCAGCTTGCGCTGGCGGTCGCGGGTGCGCAGCTCCAGCGCGCGGTCGGTCTCTTCGCTTGCACGGTCGGCGACATCGGGAATATTGCGGGTGCTGTCCTGCAGCCCCTCAATCGTGTCGCGGCTGTCCGCCAGCAAATCCTGCTTCCATTCCAATAGTTTGCGTCGGAAATACTCAAGCTGCCGCTCATTCATGAACGGCTCATCTTCGGCCGGGCGGTAGTCGTCCGGCAGAAACACTTCTTGCTTCATTTCGGCTCCTTCGGTCTGGCCCATAATGCTGGTCATAATTTGCACCTGAACATTGTGGCTCCCCCTCTGCCGCAGCGTTTATCCCTATCGGAAGGGAATGTCACTACACAATAGTGGCGCCGTTTGGTTAAAACCGTGATAACAACGCGGCATCGCGGCATCAATCATGGCGGATACGGGAAAGATATGCGATTTCAGGGCACTAAGGAATATGTTGCAACGGACGATCTGAAGGTTGCGGTGAACGCGGCGGTGACGCTGGAGCGGCCGCTGCTGGTCAAGGGCGAGCCCGGAACAGGGAAAACCGAGCTGGCAAAACAGGTTGCCGGGGCGCTGGGGTTGCGGATGATCGAGTGGAACGTGAAGTCCACAACCCGCGCCCAGCAGGGGCTTTACGAGTATGACGCCGTCAGCCGCCTGCGCGACAGCCAGCTGGGCGAAGAGCGCGTGCATGACGTGAAGAACTACATCCGCAAGGGCAAGCTGTGGGAAGCGTTCGAGGCGGACGAGAAGGTTGTGCTGCTGATCGACGAGATCGACAAGGCCGACATCGAGTTTCCCAACGACCTCCTGCAGGAACTCGACAAGATGGAGTTCCATGTCTACGAGACCGGCGAGACGATCCGGGCGAAGCACCGGCCGATCATGATCATCACCTCCAACAACGAGAAGGAACTGCCGGACGCCTTCCTGCGCCGCTGCTTCTTCCACTACATCCGCTTCCCGGACGCGGAAACGATGAAGCAGATCGTTGCGGTGCATCATCCGGGCATCAAGGACGCGCTGCTGACCGCTGCGCTGACCCAGTTCTACGAGATCCGCGAAACGCAGGGGCTGAAGAAGAAACCCTCCACCTCGGAGGTGATCGACTGGCTGAAGCTTCTGCTGGCCGAGGATCTGAGCCCGGAGGATATCGCGCGGGACGGCGCCAGCGCCTTGCCGAAACTGCACGGGGCGCTGTTGAAGAACGAACAGGACGTGCACCTGTTCGAGCGCCTTGCCTTCATGGCGCGCGGGCGGCGCTGACGGCACAGGGTCACGGCACAGTCGGCAGGCGCATTTCCCGGCGCCTGCCTGTTTCGCTTCAAATTGCTGCCGCATTCCCCTATCAGAGGAAACAGGGCCGGGCTGAGACAGCCGGGCCAGCAGGAGACGCCTGAGTGCCCGCGGACGCAGCATTGGACTTAATTCGATCCCCCCGCCGCAGCCGGCGGCGCCTGTTCAGGACGGCAGCCTGTGCTCTGACAGCGCTGGCGCTGGCGGCCTGCACGGCGCCGGCTGCCCGCGTCGAGGCTCCGACCCGCGCTGCTGCCGCGCCGCTGGCGCTGCCGCCGGTCAAGGTGTTCACGGCGCCCCGTCCGCAGCCACCGCAGCGCTCGAATGCCGCGGTCGCCCGCGACTTTCTGGACCTGCATTTCCAGCTGGAGGGCGGCAGCACCCTGCCCCAGTTCACCCGGTTCGAGACCCCGATCACGCTGCGCGTGACCGGCACGCCGGCGCCGGGCTTCACCCGCGAGCTGAACGCGCTGCTGGCGCGGCTGCGCGCGGAGGCCGGAATTTCCATCCGCCGGGTGTCCGGCGAAACCGCCAGCATCACCATCCAGATGGTCTCGCGCAATGAGATCCGCCAGGCCCTGCCCAAGGCGGCCTGCTTTGTGGTGCCCAATGTCTCCTCGCTGGCTGAGTACCGGCGCAACCGCCGCAGCCCGCGCACCAACTGGGCGCTGCTGCGCGAGCGGGACCGGCTGGCGGTCTTCCTTCCCAACGACACCAGTCCGCAGGAGGTTCGCGACTGCCTGCACGAGGAGCTGGCGCAGGCGATCGGGCCGCTGAATGACCTGTACCGGCTGCCGGATTCGGTCTTCAACGACGACAACATGCACGCGGTGCTGACCGGGTTCGACATGCTGATCCTGCGCGCAACCTATGCGCCCGAGCTGAGAACCGGCATGAGCCGCGATCAGGTCGCCGCCCGCCTGCCCGCCATCCTGGCCCGGCTGAACCCGCGCGGCGAAGGCGCCGCGGCCCAGGGGCTGCCGGAGACGCCGCGGGCCTGGGCTGCGGCCTACGAGCGGGCGCTGGGGCCGCAGGCCTCGCTGCGCGAACGGCTGCGCGCCGCCAACAAGGCAGCGGAGATCGCCCGCGACCTGGGCTGGATCGACCACCGCCGGGCGCTGAGCCACTATACGCTGGGACGGATGCTGCACATCCGCGAGCCGGAGCTGGCGCTGCAGCATTTCCTGACCGCGCGGGACTTCCTGCAGGGGCTGCCTGGCACCGGCATCCATCAGGCCAAGGTGGCGGTGCAGCTGGCCGCCTATGACATTGCCACCGGCAATGGCGCCTCGGCCCTGGCCCGGCTGAAGCCTGCGATTGAGGCCGCCGCATCCCATGAGAATGCTGCCCTGCTGTCCACCCTGCTGATGCTGCAGGCCGAGGCGCTGGAGCTGGAGGGCCGCATCGCGGAGGCGCGCCGGGTCAGGCTGGACAGCCTGGGTTGGGCGCGCTACGGGTTCGGCCCGGATTGGGTGGTGGAAGCCCGGCTGGAGGAAATCGCCGCTCTGCGCCCTTCCGGTTCCTGACGCGGCCCGCAAGAAACTGATCCTGAAAGACAAGAGACGGATAGAACCATGATCGTAATCACCGCCGTTCTGCTGGGCGGCCTGATTGGCGCCCTGAAGGCCCGCAAACGTGGCGGCAACACCCTGGACATGCTGCAATACGGGGCTGTCTATGCCATCGTTTTTGGTATTCTCGGCCTGCTGGCAACCATTCTGACACACCGGGTGCTGGCGTAACAGCAAACAGAGGCCTGCGATGTTCCAGCCGTTCTTTGAAAACCTGCGCAAAGCGGCCATTCCGGTCAGCCTGCGCGAGTACCTGACATTCCTTGAAGGGATGAAGGCAGGGCTGGCGACCTATGACATCGAAGCGTTTTACTTCCTCGCCCGCGCCGCGATGGTGAAGGATGAGCGCAACATCGACAAGTTCGACCGCGCCTTTGCCGCCACTTTCGAGGGGCTGGAGGCAATCCCTGCTGATGCCGTGATGGAAGCCGTGGACATTCCAGAGAACTGGCTGCGCAAGATGGCCGAGAAGCACCTGAGCGCCGAGGAAAAAGCGGAGATCGAGGCGCTTGGCGGCTTCGACAAGCTGATGGAAACCCTGAAGGAGCGGCTGAAGGAGCAGCAGGGCCGCCACCAGGGCGGCAACAAGTGGATCGGCACCGCCGGCACCTCCCCCTTCGGCGCCTACGGCTACAACCCCGAGGGCGTGCGCATCGGCCAGGACAAGAGCCGCCACCAGCGCGCGGTGAAGGTCTGGGACAAGCGCGAGTTCAGGAACCTCGACGGTGATGTCGAGCTCGGCACCCGCAACATCAAGGTGGCGCTGAAACGGCTGCGCCGCTGGGTGCGCGAGGGCGCACAGGAGGAGCTGGATCTGGATGGCACCATCCGCTCCACCGCCGAGCACGGCTATCTGGACGTGAAAACACGCCCCGAACGGCACAATGCAGTGAAGGTGCTGCTGTTTCTGGACGTGGGCGGCTCGATGGATCCGCATATCCAGGTGGTGGAGGAGCTGTTCTCCGCCGCCCGCGCCGAGTTCAAGCACCTGGAATATTACTACTTCCACAACTGCCTGTACGAGGGCGTGTGGCGCGACAACCGGCGGCGCTGGAACGAGAAGACCCCGACCCACGACGTGCTGCGCACCTACGGGCCGGACTATAAATGCATCTTCGTGGGTGACGCTTCGATGAGCCCCTATGAGATCGCCTATCCCGGCGGTGCCAACGAGCACTGGAACGAGGAAGCGGGCCAGGTCTGGCTGCAGCGCGCGCGCGAGGCCTGGGCGTCGAACCTGTGGATCAACCCGGTGCCGGAGAAATACTGGGACTACACCCATTCGATCGGCATGATCCGCGAGATTTTCGAGAACAGGATGGTGCCGATGACATTGGACGGTCTGGAGCGCGGCATGCGGGAGCTGTCTCGGTAAATTCTCCCGCGCCGGCACCGCAGGCGGGCCTGCCGCAGAAACCGGCAAATTCCGGCCAGGCTTCGGCCAGCGGTTGATTGCAGCCCAGCCTGCACCTAGGTGTTGTGGCGGCATGAGCAGCAGAACCCGAACACCCGCCCCCGACGCAGGCCCCGGCACCGGACCAGCCCCTGGCCCGGTCACCGGCCCTATCCTGATCCTTGATGATCTGCGCGGCGGGCGGATGCATCTGTCCGCCCTGTTCATTGCGGAAAGGGGAACTGCCCTGCCCCCGCTGCTGCTGGAAAGCGGCAGCGTGACGCCTGAACCCCTGGCGGATTATGAATCCCATACGGTGCTGCGGGCACGGTTCAGCCTGCCGGCTGAGACGGCCTCCGCCTACCGGTGGAACGGCACCCTCTTTGAGGTCACCGGCGGGTTCAGCGGCGGCTTGCGGATCGCCTATGCCTCCTGCAACGGCGAGGAGCACGGCGATCTGGAGCGTGACGGCGCGGAGCGCAACGCCATGTGGGCGCGGATGGGCGCGGCACACCGCGCCGCCCCCTTCTCTCTGCTACTGCATGGGGGCGATCAGGTCTATGCGGACGAGGCGACCTGCGGCCACCCCCTGAGCGAAGACTGGCCGGACCGCATCCCCCGCGTGCCGACCCGGGAGGATCTGGCGGACCTGCGCCGCCATCTGCGCGAACGTTTCCTGCAGCGCTATCTGGCGGTTTACAGCGCTCCCGAATTTGCCTGGATCGCGGCCCGCGTGCCTTCGCTGATGCAATGGGACGACCACGACATCTGCGACGGCTGGGGCAGCCTGCGCCGGGCGCGCACCTATTCCCCCGTCGGCCAGACCCTGTTTGCCGCCGCGCGGGAGGCGGCGCTGCTGTTCCAGCACGGCTGCCGCGACGGGGACCTGCCGCCGCGCTTCGCCGACCCGGAGGGCCGCCACTTGGGCTGGCGCATCGAAGCCGCCGGGCTGCGGCTGCTGGCCCCCGACCTGCGCTCCGAGCGCAGCCGCCGGCGGGTGATGGCCCGGGGCGGCTGGCGGATGATGAAGGCCGAGGCGGAACGGCGCTTTGCGGGGCGCACCCTGCTCCTGTCGAGCGTGCCATTGCTGGGGCCGCGGCTGTCGCTGCTGGAGCTGCTGATGGTGCTGATGCCAAGGATGCAGAAATACGAGGACGACCTGCGTGACCAGTGGCAGAGCCGCGCGCACCGGGCCTCCTGGCGGCGGATGCTGCGTATGCTGCGGGACATGGCGGCGCAGGACGGCCAGCAGGTGACCGCCATCTCCGGCGAGATCCATCTGGCCGCGCGCGGTGAAATGGCGCTTGGCGGCGGCAAGACCCTGCACCAGCTGGTAGCCTCGGGCATCACCCACCGGGCGCCGCCCAGGGCCTGGGCAAAGGTTCTGGGGCTGCTGTCCTGGCTGGGCGATGCGCCGCTGGCGGGCCATCCCATCCGCATCCGCCGCATTCCCGGCCAGGCCGGGCGCTATGCTGCGGAGCGGAACTATCTGGTCCTGGAGCGGCGCGGCGGGGAATGGTCGGCCAGCTGGGATCTGGAATCCTCGGGCCGGTCAGAGCCGCTGCCCCTCTAGCCGCAGGCGGCGGCGGGTTCGGCAACCCTCTTTTGCACAATCACAGGATGATCATCTGCGGAAATCCGCCGCTCCGGCGCTTCGCAGGCGCTTGTCCGCCGAGGCCGCCCTGCCTTGGTTGAACGGCGAGCCCGGCAGGCGGTACCCAAGGGAAAAAGGCGCGGCGCAACAAGGCCGCCAATCCCGAGCAGGAGCATCGCGTGAGCGTGCCGCATCATGACATTTCCCCCCGTGGCAGTGCGCCTGCCGCAAGCGTGAAGCCGTTCCAGATTCGCGGCCGGTATTTCACCGCCGTCGCCCTGCGCCCGGAAGACGGGCCGCTGGATCAGGCGTTTTACGCCGCCCTGGACGCGCAGCTGCGCTGGAGCCCGCATTTCTTTGACGGCGCGCCGCTGATTCTGGATCTGGCCCAGGCGCCGGGGCTGAGCCGGCCTGCCGAGATCCGGGCGCTGGCGGACAGCCTGCGCAGCCGGGATCTGGCGGTCTTCGGGGTGCAGAACGCCACGCCCGCCCAGGCCGCCGCAGCGCAGGACGCCGGGCTGATCCTGCTGGCCAGCGGCAAGGACGCGCCGCTGAACACCGGCCCGGGCACGCGCCGCGAACCGCCCAGGAAACTGCGGCCGCCGGAGAATGTGCTGATCAACCGGCCGGTGCGGTCCGGTCAGACGGTGGTGGCCGAAGGCGGCGATCTGGTTGTGGTCGGGCCGGTCAGCTCCGGCGCCGAGCTGATCGCGCGGGGCAGCATCCACGTCTACGGGCGCCTGCGCGGCCGGGCAATGGCCGGCGCCGAGGGCGACGAGAGCGCCCGCATCTTCTGCCACAGCCTGGATGCGGAACTGCTGGCGGTGGCGGGTCTCTACCGGACCAGCGAGAATTTGGAGCCGGAGCTTCTGAACCGCCCGGTGCAGGTGTTCCTGCAGGACGGGCGGCTGTGCGTGGAAGCCCTGGGGTAAGGAAGGCAGGACAATGAGCAAGGACCTGAAACTGGAAGAGCCGCTGGGCCGGGTGATTGTCGTCACCTCGGGCAAGGGCGGCGTTGGCAAGACCACGACCTCTGCCGCCGTCGGCGCCGAACTGGCGCGGCGCGGGCACAAGACGGTGGTGATCGATTTTGACGTCGGCCTGCGCAACCTCGACATGATCATGGGCTGCGAGCGCCGGGTGGTGTTCGACTTCATCAACGTCATTCAGGGCGACGCCAAGCTGAAGCAGGCGCTGATCCGTGACCGGCGGCTGGAGAACCTGGCGGTGCTGCCGACTTCGCAGACCCGCGACAAGGACGCGCTGACCAAGGACGGCGTCGAGAAGGTGCTGGACGAGCTCCGCAAGGAATTCGACTATATCATCTGCGACAGCCCGGCCGGCATCGAGCGCGGCGCCCAGATGGCGATGCATTTTGCAGATGAAGCCATCGTTGTGACCAACCCCGAGGTGTCCTCGGTGCGTGACAGCGACCGGGTGCTGGGGCTGCTGAACAGCATCACCGAGCGCGCCAGCAAGTCCGGTGCCGAGCCGGTCAAGGCGCAGGTGCTGATCACCCGCCACGACAAGTCCCGCATCGACAGCGGCGAGATGATGACGGTGGAGGACGTGCTGGAAGTGCTGGCGGTGCCGCTGCTGGGTATTATCCCCGAAAGCCCGGCGGTGCTGCGCGCCTCCAATCTGGGCGTGCCGGTGGTGCTGGACGAGCCCTCGGCCGCGGGCACCGCCTATGAGGACGCCGTGGGCCGGCTGATCGGCGAGCAGATCGAGATGCGGATCGCCGCGGACCGCCGCCCCGGCCTGCTGCAGCGGCTGTTCGGACGGACGGTGTAAGCGCGATGTTCGGATTTTCCCTCCGCCCCCGCAAAGCCTCTGCCAGCACCGCCAAGGAGCGGCTGCAGATCCTGCTGGCGCATGAGCGCAGCGGCAGCGGCGGCGCCCGCCCCGACTGCCTGCCGCAGTTGCAGCGCGACATCCTGGAGGTGATCCGCCGCCACATGCAGGTCGGCGACGAAGCGATCGACATCCGGATGGAGCGCGGCGACGAGCTGTCGAGCCTGGAGATCAACATAGAGTTCCCGGCAACTCCGGGCGTGAACTAGGGCCGGGGCCCGCGGGGCTGCTGACTGGCGGCCCCGGAAATTTTACGAAAATCCGGCGCAGAATCCCCACCCCTATCCTGCGCCGGATCAGGGCAGGTTAACCTGCCCGTGTTGTCATGGGCCTTCCGCAAGTTCCCTGCTGAAGGCCCATGACGCATTACCCTTCCCCCGCCGGACCCGGACCGGCCGCCGATGACGCCCCGCAGGACAGACTGCGGCTGGCCGAACTACTGGGTGCGCTCAGCCATGCGCTGGACCTGACCGAAGGCCAGCCAAAGGGCCATTGCGTCCGCTGCTGCTGGATCGGCATGCAGGTGGCGGCAGAACTGGGGCTGGGCCAGCAGGCGCGCTCCGATCTCTATTTCACGCTGTTAATGAAGGACCTCGGGTGCAGCTCCAACGCCGCGCGGATCTGTCAGCTCTACCTGGCCGACGATCTGTCCTTCAAACGTAACTTCAAGACTGTCAGCGGCCCGCGCCAGGGCCTGGGGTTCCTGTGGCGCAACACCGCTGCCGCTGAGGCCCCCTGGACCCGCCTGAAAACCCTGAAGCAGGTGCTGGCCAGGAACAGCGAGATCGCCGGCGAGCTGATCGAGACCCGCTGCAACCGCGGTGCGGCGATTGCCCGGCAGATGCGGTTTTCCGAGGATGTCGCCGACGGCATCGCCTGCCTGGATGAGCATTGGGACGGCGGCGGCCAGCCGCTGGGCATCCAGGGGGAAGCGATCCCGCTGTTTTCGCGGATTGCCCTGATGGCGCAGGTGACGGATGTGTTTGCAGCCGACCTTGGGGCCGACGCCGCGGCCGAAGAGCTGGAGCGGCGCGCCGGCAGCTGGTTCGACCCGGATCTGGTGCCGGTTTTCACCGCTGTAATCCGCCGCCCGCGGTTTTTGGCGGATCTGCAGGCCCCCGCACTGGAGGCCGCGGTGTTCGCGACGCCGCAAGCCCAGCACATCCAGGCCGTGGACGAGGATTACCTGGATGAAATCGCCCGGGCATTCTCGCTGGTCATCGATGCCAAGAGCCCCTTCACCCACGGCCACTCGCAACGGGTGGCACGCTATACCGGGCTGATCTGCGACCAGCTGGGATACACGCCGGAGCGGCGCCGCTGGATGGTGCGCGGGGCGCTGCTGCATGACATCGGAAAACTGGGGATCTCCAACACCATTCTGGATAAGCCCGGCAAGATGACAGACCGGGAATTTGCCCTGATGAAGCAGCACCCGGTGCTGGGCCACGCTGTGCTGAGCCGGATCAATGCCTTCCGCGAGCTGGCGGATGTAAGCGCAGCGCATCACGAGCGGCTTGACGGCAAGGGTTATCCTTACGGGCTGGACGCCAGCCGGCTGACACAGGAGATGCGGGTAATGGCGGTCGCCGATATCTTCGACGCGCTGACCGCCAACCGCCCCTACCGCGCCGCGCTGCCGCTGGAGAAGACCTATGCGATCATGGATGACCTGGCAGGCCCCGGCATCGATCCGGAGTGTTATGCCGCCCTGCAGGACGCGGTCACGGCGAGCGGCTGGCCCGCGGCCTCGGACGCGCCCTTGGCCGGCGGGGAATGGGAGCTGCCCCTGGCGCAGCGCAGCGCCTGACGCCTAGCTGGCGAGGTTGCGGTTCTTCTGCGAATAGAGCGCCAGCGCGGTCACCTGCCCAGCAACGATGGCCGAGAACATCAGAAGCGCTGACAGGCCGATGCTGGCATCCGCCATCAGGGTTTCATTGAACAGCGATTGCGTCGCGCTCATCAGCACCCGGCTGCCGGGCACCAGGATCAGAATCCCCTGCACGATATAGATGGCGCCGGTCAGGTTCAGCGTTTTGGCAAGCCAGGTGCCGTAGAGGGTGATGCACATGGCGGTGACCCAGGTGCCGACGATCCAGCCGCCGCCGAAGCCCAGGTACAGCGGCCCCCACATGCCCAGTACGGTTACCGGCAGCGCGCGGGCGATGTCGGCCAAGCGGGCGTTGAAGATCACGCCGATCGAAAACGACAGCGCCGGCAGCGCCAGATAGGGCATCCACCACAGCACTTCGTTCACGTTTTCCACCTGCGGCGCTGTCCCCCAGAGCGCCGCACCGATGCTGACGCCGATGTAGATGCCGATGAACAGTTTCATCAGGACGAATATCGACTGGGCAAAAAGGCTCGAACCGGAGATCACGTCGTTGAAGGCAAGGCATTCCAGCGAGTTGGCAATCGACAGCCCCGGCACGAACAGCACGATGGCGGCGATGCAGGTGCCCCAGACCGGCACCTCCACCCCCATGCTGCTAACCAGGGAGACAGCGAGGCCCGCCACCAGCGCCGACAGGAATTCCACCAAGATCACCCGGTCGCCGCGGCAGAACAGCTGGCACAGCCAGACCAGAAACCCCAGCACCGCCGACAGCGCAATGGTGGTCAGGGCGCTGCCGATCAGGGTCAGAAAGGCGGGCGGGATGGCTATATTGGCCAGCATGATCAGCCAGCCGGGATAACGGCCCGGCTCCTCGATACCCGGGTCCTCCACCGCGTTGATGCGGATGATGGTGCGGGCCAGCAGGCTGAGGTTGATCTGCGCAGGCTCCAGGCGGCGGATGATGAACTGGTTGTCCTCGTCCGGGAACTGGCAGGAAATCGACGTGGGCGTGGCCTGCACGATCACGTTGATGCCCTGTTTCCTGGCGTAGAACTGCAGGTACTTCTCGATCTTGTAGGGCGCACAGCCGCTGCGGTGCAGGGTCTCGCCGGTGTCGGCGATGTTGCGGAGCTGTGAGAGCGGTGCCATGTGCCGGAAGCCGTTGTTTTCAGTTGCCTTAGGGTCCGGCCCCCTTACAGGATGCAGGGCCCGGCGGGGAGTGCGGTTTTTGCATGTCTGCCATCACAGGCGGTCAGGGCGGCCGGGTCTCAGCGCCGGCCTCCGCCTGCCCGGTGCTGAGGCCGAAGCCGCGCACCACATCCAGGAGCGCGGCACTGACAAGGGCGGTGCCGGCCTGGCTTTCCTCCCCGGCCCGCTGCAGCAGCGCGATGTCGCGGCTGGCGCCCTCGGCAACAAGCGGGCGGAGGATCACCTCGCTGCGGCCCTGCGGCTGGCGCAGGGTATACAGTTCCGGCAGCACCGCGACACCCGCGCCGGAGGCCGCCATCAGGCGGATCGAATCGAGGCTGGTGCCCTCGTAATCATCGGCCACCACGCCGCCGAAGCCCGAGGCCAGCGCATAGACGATGCGCGACAGCCGGTGGCCGCTGTCCAGGGTCAGGAAATTGCGCCCCCGCAAGGAGCTGCCGTCGACCGGACCGGTCTCCGCCGCCAGCGGATCATCCAGCGCCGCGGCGATCCACAAGCGTTCGCTGAACAGGCGGACCTGGTGGGTGTTGGGGTGGTCCTCGGGCGTCGAGATGATCATGTCGAACCGCCCCGCCTTCAGCCCCTGCTCCAGATCCCGGGTGTTCTCCTCGCGCACGATCACGCGCAGGCTGGGCTGGGTGCGGTGGATGGCGCTGACCGCCTTGGGCAGCAGATAGGGTCCGATCGAGGGCAGGACCCCCAGCCGCAGCCGCCCGCCGAACGGCACGCCGCCGGTGACCGCCGCACGCAGGTCCTCGACCTCCCCCAGTATCCGGTGCGCCCGCCGGATCACCTCCGCGCCCATCGCGGTGGGCTGGGCGCCGGCCCGGCCGCGCTTGAACAGCCGGGTGCCCAGATCCTCCTCCACCGCGGAAATCTGCGCCGACAGGCTGGGCTGACTGACGTTCAGCGCCTCGGCCGCGAGGCCGAACTGGCCCAGCCGGGCCACCGCCACGATGTATTCGAGCTGTCGCAGGGTTGGGCGCATTACATAACCTGAACCTATGTGAAGATTAGATACAATATATTGGAACTATGCTGCAGTGCAATTCATGAGGGCAAGAACCGGAATGGAGAGACAGATGCCCGCCGCCCTCGAAACCCTTGCCAGCAGCTTGCTGGTGCCAACGATCCTGTTCTTTGCCCTTGGCCTGATTGCCGCCTTTGCCCGAAGCGACCTGTCGATCCCAGAAGGCGCCGCCAAATTCATGTCGCTGTATCTGCTGCTGGCGATCGGCTTCAAGGGCGGGGCCAGCCTGGCGGAGCACGGGCTGAGCCCGGATCTGTTTGCCACCATCCTGGCCGGTGTGGCGCTGTCGTTCCTGCTGCCCTTCATCGCCTTCGCGCTGCTCAGGATGCTGACCCGGCTTGATTGCCTGAACGCGGCCGCCGTGGCCGGGCACTACGGCTCGATTTCCATCGTGACCTTTGTCACCGCAACCAGCCTGCTGGAGCTGACGGGAATCGCCTATGACGGCTATATGGTGGCGGTGGCCGCGGCGATGGAGGTACCTGCGATCCTGTCGGCGCTGTGGCTGGCGCACAGCACCGGCAGCAACGGCCAGCGGCCCGAAGGGTTCTGGCGCGAGCTGCTGGCGAATGGCTCTGTTGTGCTGCTCTTGGGCGCCTTTGCCATCGGCGCGATCACCGGCGGCAAAGGGATGGAGCTGATTGCCCCGTTCATCGTCACCCCCTTCACCGGCATCCTGTGCCTGTTCCTCCTGGACATGGGCCTGTCGGCGGGCCGCAGCCTGATCAGGAACCGGGAGATGCTGTCGCCGGGACTGTTCTTCTTCGGCGCGGCAATGCCGGTGGCCGGCGCACTGCTGGCCTATGGCGCCGGCTGGGCCGTGGGGCTGGGCAGCGGCAGCCTGTTCCTGTTGATGGTGCTGGCGGCCTCGGCCTCCTACATCGCGGTGCCAGCGGCGATGAAGATCGCCCTGCCCAAGGCGGAATCCGGCATCTACCTGACGCTGTCGCTGGGGGTGACCTTCCCGTTCAACATCACCGTCGGGCTGCCGCTCTATAACTGGCTGGCGTCCTGAAGCTCCGGGCAGGCGGCACGCCTTGCGCTGCCGCCCGTTCCGGCCCATATCTGAAGCATGCTGCGCCTTTTGCCCATTCTGCTGGCCATCGCCTATGGCCTTGTCATGTACCGGATTTCCATCTGGCGCACTCACCGGGAGCTTGACCAGCGCTCGACCGAGCTGGCCGACCCTAGGCTGAAGCAGCTGACCGACCGGCTGGCGGCCGCGCTGAACATTGCCCGTATTCCGGTGCACATCTACGAGGTCGACCCGGTGAACGGGCTGGCGGCGCCGGACGGGCGGATCTTCATCACCCGCGGGTTCTACCGCAAATACCAGAACGGCGAGGTCAGCGCCGAGGAGATGGCCAGCGTCATCGCCCACGAGCTGGGCCATGTGGCGCTGGGGCACGCCCGCAAGCGAATGATTGATTTCTCCGGCCAGAACGCGCTGCGCACCGCGCTGATGATGATCCTGGGCCGCTATATCCCCTTTATCGGGCCGTGGATCGCCGGAGTGCTGACCTCGCTGCTGGCGGCACGGCTGTCGCGCGGCGATGAATATGAGGCTGACGAATACGCCGCGGCACTGCTGACCAAGGCGGGCATCGGCGTGGCGCCGCAAAAGAGCCTGTTCGCCAAGCTGGAGGAGCTGACCCAGCAGCGCGCCGGCATGGCGCCGGCATGGCTGATGAGCCACCCCAAGACCGAAGAGCGCATCGCGGCGCTGGAGCAGCTGGAAGCGAAATGGGCCAAGGGCTGAGGCCGCAGCGGAGTTGAGGGGCCGGCCCCTCTAACTCCCCCGAGTATTTTCACAAAGAAGAAGAGAGGGCCTTGGCGAGCCGCGGCAGCCGGGCTTTCTTCAGCAGCGGGCGGATTTCCCAGCTGCCGCCCGACAGGCGGTTGGCTTCGACCAGAACCTCTGCCCCCAGCGTCTCCATGCCGGTGCTGTCCTGCAGCCAGATCCCGTAGAGCAGCTCATCCGGGCCCAGGCGGTCCAGGCCTTCCTCGGCCAGGGTGTGGCGCGGAAAGTCCTTGTTGTTGAGCGTCACCACAGCTTCGGCGTGGCCTGCGATGGCGGCGGCCAGCACATGGGTGTCGGCGCTGTCGGGCAGCCAGAGGCGGGATTCGATGCCCGGCGACGGGGGCACTTCCGCCTTGGGCCAGCCGGCCCGGACCAGGGCGATCTCCGCCTTGGCCTGGGCAGCCCCCTCCGGGCCGAGTTTCTCCGCCGCGCGCTCCCATTCGCCTAAGATACGGGCGGACCAGAGCGGCGTGAAATGGCCCCGCTTGGCGGCGCCCAGCAGCATCTCCCGCATCACAGTCGGATAAAGGACGCAGGTATCCAGCAGCAGCTTCACCGGCGTCAGTCCAGCCGGAAGAACACGGCCTTCAGGTAGCCGCTTTCGGCCAGCTGCGGCAGCTGCGGGTGGTCGGGGCCGGCGTAGCCGGTGTGGATCAGCGCGCCGCGGCGGCCCGCCTTGCCGATGCCGCGGGCCGAGGCATTGCGGAATTTCGCAAGATCCGCCGCATGCGAACAGGAGCAGAGGCCGAGATAGCCGCCGGGTTTCACCAGCGGCGCGGCCAGTTTGGCGACGCGTTCATAGGCGCGCAGGCCGGCCTCCAGCGCCTGTTTCGAGGGGGCGAAGGCGGGCGGGTCGCAAATCACCACATCGAAGCTTTCACCCTCCTCACCCAGCGCGGCCAGCACGTCGAAGGCATCGCCCTGACGGGCTGTGAACTTGTCCTTGAACCCGGCAGCCTCGGCGCCTTGGGCGGCCAGTTCCAGCGCGGCGGCGGAACCGTCAACGCAGGTGGCCTGCCCGGCCCCGCCCGCCAGCATCGCAAGGCCAAAGCCGCCGACGTGAGAGAACACGTCCAGCACCCTGGCGCCGGGTGCGGTCAGCCGCGCGGCAAAGGCGTGGTTTTCGCGCTGATCGAAAAACAGGCCGGTTTTCTGGCCGCCTGTGAGGTCTGCCATATAGGTGGCGCCGTTCATCACAACCGGCACCGGTGCGCAGGGGGCCTCGCCCAGCAGGGTCTGGTTCATATCGTCCAGCCCTTCCAGGCCGCGGGTGCGGCCGGAAGCGTTCTTCAGGATCACCTCTGCGCCGGTCACCTCAGCGAGAGCCGCCGTGAGCATGTCCAGGTGCACTTCCGCCCAGGCCGCGTTGGGCTGCACCACGCAGGCCGCGCCGAACCGGTCGATCACCACGCCCGGCAGGCCGTCGGATTCGGCATGCACCAGCCGGTAGAAAGGCGCATCGTACAGCCGTTCTCGCATCTCCAGCGCACGGGACAGACGCGCTGCGAACCAGGCCTGATCGATCACCGCGTCCGGGTCGCGGTCGAGCATCCGGGCGATGATCTTGCTGTCCGGATTGACCGAGACCAGCCCCAGCGGGCGCTGCGCCTCATCCTCCAGCACCGCCAGGGTGCCGGGCGCCAGCTTGCGGGTGCGCCGGTCGGTCACCAGTTCGTTGGCATAGACCCAGGGAAACCCGTGCCGGATGGCGCGGGCGTTCGACTTGGGCTTCATTTTCACGCGGGGGCGCTGGAGCGCATCTGGGGAGGCTGTCATGGCTTCCTCTTATCCGTTAGCCCGGAACAGGAAAAGGGGCCGCGTGGCCCCTCTCCTCAGAACTTTCGCGCTTGCAGCCGCCTTTACTGCAGCGCCTGCAGCAGGCCTAGGCGGGGGTTCTTGTAGCTGCCGGGCTTGGTCAGCTCCTGACGGATCACACTGGCGAGATGGCCGGTGATGCGCACTTTCTGGGTCTGGCCGCGCGCCATGGCTTCCAGAGCGCGGGCGCCGCCAAAGGCCTTGAGATCGGCCTCGATCACCTTTTCAGGCCGCAGAAGCGCGCCGGTGACGGGATCGGTCAGCCGCATCTTGAAGGTGATGGCGTGAATGCCGCCGGTGGTATAGCGCGCCTTTTGCGTCAGTGCGTGGAAACGCTGCACCTCGACGCTGAGATGCGCCCCGATCTGCCCGTCCAGCCCGGCGCTGCCCTGCTCCATCGCAGCCTGCACGATTGCCTGCACCTGGGCATAGCGGTCGCCATGGGGGTCCTCGCGCCAGACGATGTCTCCCTTGGGCAGGTAGCTGTTGGATTCCGAGACCTTGAGGCTGCGCGGCACGGTGACGGCGACACGGCTGATCCGCAATGCAGGCAGCGGGTCCGTCTGCGGCAGCGCTTCATAGCCGTCAGGCACGCGGATGGCGGCGTCTGGCACCGGCTCGAATGGCAGGTTGCGGGACGGCACGTCCACCGTTGCGCAAGCGGAAACCGTCAGCCCCAGGGCAACAAGAGCAATTCTGCGGAAAAACTTCATAGGTCAGATCCTCGCCGTTGGTCAGCACCGCCGGGTGAGGGTCCGAAGGGCGCTGTCCATGGCAAGGTGCCGGTCAATGCAGGCAGAAATGGGACATTTTGCGTCCAATTTAGCGAAAAATTAACGAATGTTGACGCTCCGTTTACTGTCTGCGGCGGCAGGGCCGGCACCCGGTGCGCGTCCAGCAGCCGCCACCGGTTCGGCATCGGCCGGACCTGTGTTATGCTCAGGGCCGGGGGCAATCATGACAGACTCCGCGACACTTCTTCTCGGCACGACAAAGGGCGCCTTTGTGCTGTCTTCGAACGGCAGGAGCTGGTCCGTCTCCGGGCCGCACTGTGACGGATGGTGCATCAATCATGTCATCGGCGACGCCGGCAGCGGCATGCTGTGGGCGGGCGGCGGAGGCGACTGGCCCGGTGCGGGGGTCTGGCGCTCCGCCGATGGTGAGACCTGGGAGCTCAGCAAGCTGTCGAACGGCCAAATTGATGAATGGGCGGCGTCGGATCCGGAAACCGCGGCCTTCTTCAACTGGGAACCCGTTGAGGTCCCTTTCGGGGATCTCACATCCGTGTGGTCGCTGCACTATGCGCATGGCGTTCTGTATGCCGGCGCCAAACCGGCTGCGCTTCTGTCCAGCAGCGACGCCGGCAGGACATGGAATAGAAATGCCGCGCTCGACGGCCATCCGTCGCGCGAAAGCTGGAACCCCGGCGCGGCCGGGCTGGTTCTGCACACGCTGCTGAGCGATCCCGAGAATGCGGACAAGCTGTGGCTGGGAATATCCGCCGCGGGGGTCTTTGCCACGGAGGACGGCGGGAAAAGCTGGGAGCGGCGCAACCGTCTGTCCAATGACACGGTCTGCACCGAGCACCATCACCCTGCCGCGCCGCGGAACGGCGAAACCGGCCATTGCGTTCACAACATGCAGCGCGGCCCCGGTGATCTGCTCTACCAGCAGAACCACCATGGCACCTACCGCAGCAGCGATGGCGGCCGCACCTGGAGTGACATTACTGCCGGGCTGCCCTCCACCTTCGGCTTCCCGATCGCGGTGCATCCTGACGACCCGGATACGGTCTGGGTGCTGCCGCTGAACGGCGACGCCGACGGGCGGTTTCCGCCGGATGCGTCAGCGGCGGTCTGGAAGTCGGCCGATGGCGGCAGAACCTGGCAGGCCATGCGGGACGGGCTGCCGCAGGGGGCATGTTTCTTCACCGTGCTGCGCCAGGCCATGGCCACCGATGCCTCGGCAGGGGTCTATTTCGGAACCAATACGGGCTCTGTCTTCGCGAGCTTCGACGAAGGCCAAAGCTGGTGCGAGATCGCCCGGCACCTGCCGACGATCCTGTCCGTGGAAACTCTGAACCGCTGAAACAAGCGCCGGCGGCGGCTGGCCGACGGCGCCCGGCGGTGCTCTGCTTGCCTGTGGCGTCTCAGCGGTCGCGCGAGCGCCAGCCGCCGCGGCGGCGGGGCTTTTCCGCGCCTGTCAGACCGTCGCGCAGCACCGCAGTCATCGGATGCTCCGGCTGGCCGTTGCCGTAGAGCTCCAGCAGCGCCTGAATGTCGGTGCGGCTGTCGCGGGCGGCGTCCATGCCCAGCGCCCAGTCGAAGAAAATGCTGCGGCACTGGGCATCGGTGATGCCCTCGATCCGGTAGGCTTCGTAGATCAGACCGCGCGGGTCGTGTTCAGTGCTGCCCTTTTTCATCCGCCGCTTCCCTTTCCACGGTTTCGTTTATCAGCGCTGCGCAGCGGCCGTAGCGGTCCAGCAGCTCCTGCTCCAGCGTTTCCAGCCGGGCATAGCCGGTGGTGCGGCAGAGAAACTGCGCCCCGCCTTCCCCGATGGTGCCGGCCTCAATGGCCTTTCCGGAGAGCAGCCGCGCTGCGCATTGCACCGACCAGAATAACCGGTAAGCGGCAGAGAGGTATTCTGCATCCGCGTCATTCAGCCACCCTGCAGCGACAGCGCCCGCAAGGCCCGAGGCCACATCGCGGGCGGCGGAACCGGAGGTCAGCGCGCCGGCCTGCGACAGCAGTTCAATGTCCATCATCCGGCCGCCACCATTCTTGGCGTCAAAGACGCCCGCGGGCGCTTTGGCAGCCGCCAGCCGCTCGCGCATCTGCGCCACCTCGCGCAGGACCTTGCCCCGCTCGCGCGGCTCCGACAGGAAGCCTGCGCGGAACGCCTCAATCTCCGCCATCAGGCCTTCATCGCCTGCGATGGTGCGGGCGCGGGTGAGGGCCAGGTGCTCCCAGACCCAGGCCTCGTTCTGCTGGTAGAGCGTGAAGCCCGCCAGGCTGACCGCAACAGGGCCCTGCGTGCCGGAGGGCCGCAGGCGCATGTCGACCTCATAGAGACGGCCCTGTGCCATCGGCGCCGACAGCGCGGTGACAAAGGCCTGGGTCAGGCGCGCGAAATAGGGGCGCGTGGCCAGCGGGCGCTTGCCGTCGGACATTTCCACCCCCTCGGGGTCGTAGATCACGATCACGTCGAGGTCGGACTGCGAGTTGATCTGCCCTGCCCCCATCGAGCCCATCGCCAGGACCGCCGCGCCGCGTCCCGGCGGCGGCCCGTGTTTCGCGGAGAAATGCGCCACCACTTCCGGCACGATTTCTGCAATCACCACTTCCGCCAGTTCCGCATACTGGGCGCCGGCCTGATGGCCGTCGATTAGCCCGCGCAGGTGATGCACGCCGATGCGGAAGTGCCATTCCTTGCACCAGCGGCGGGTGGCGTCGAGCCGGGATTCATAATCCTGTTCCTGTTCCAGCCGCGCTTTCAATTCTGCCCGCAGCCGGTCCGTTCCCGGCCAGGGGTCAAAGAAAGAGCCGCCGATCACCGCATCAAAGACGCTTGAGTTCCGCGACAGGAAACTGGCCAGTTCGCGCGAGGTGCCGGCGATGTCGATCAGCAGGTCGACCAGCTGGGGGTTCGCGCCGAACAAGGAGAAAAGCTGAACACCGGCGGGCAGACCGGCCAGGAACCCATCCAGCGCCAGCAGGGTTTCCGCCGGTTTGGCGGTCTTGGCAACGCGGGACAAAAGCTCAGGCTTCAGCCCTTCGAAGATGCGGGCGCCGCGCGACGAGCGCAGCGCCGGATAGGTCGGCCAGCGGGCAATTATGGCGCCATCCAGTTCGGCGGTTTCCTCCGGCAATGGCGCCGGAGCCGGAGCGGCACCGGGAGAGAAGAAGCCCTCGGTCAGTTCGTGAACCTCCTCCAGGCGGGCCCTGATTTCGGACTGCAGCTCGCCCGGGCCGCGGTCCATCAGGCAGGCAATACGGGCGATGCCGTCTTCGGATTTCGGCATCCTATGGGTCTGGGCGTCATGCACCATCTGGATACGGTGCTCCACCTCGCGGTGGGCGCGGTAGTGCGCGCTGAGCGTTTCGGCCACCTCCGGTGGCACCCAGCCCTTGCCGGCCAGCGCCGCCAGCCCCTCGACAGTGCCACGCAGGCGCAGGCTCTCGTCGCGCCCGCCCGCGATCAGCTGGCGGGTCTGGGTGAAGAACTCAATCTCGCGGATGCCGCCGCGGCCCAGCTTCATATCGTGGCCCGGCACCTGCAGGGCGCCGCCGGTGCCCTTGTTCTCGCGGATGCGCAGGCGGATGTCATGGGCGTCCTGGATCGCGGCGAAGTCCAGATGCCGCCGCCAGACGAAAGGGCGCAGCGTGTTCAGGAACCGCTCCCCCGCGCCGATGTCGCCGGCGCAGGGGCACGCCTTGATATAGGCCGCGCGCTCCCAGGTGCGGCCCAGGCTTTCGTAATACCGCTCCGCCGCTTCCATCGCCAGGCAGACGGGGGTCACCGCCGGGTCCGGGCGCAGCCGCAGGTCGGTGCGGAACACATAGCCGTCGCCGGTCCGGTCGCTGAGCGCTGCGCACATGTTCTTGGTCGCGCGCACCATGCCCTGGCGCGCCTCGTAGAAGTCATCCGGGTCAAAGCGGGTTTCGTCGAACAGGCAGATGAGGTCGATGTCGGAGCTGTAGTTCAGCTCATGCGCGCCCATCTTGCCCATCGCCAGGATGGTGAGTCCGCCCGCAGTCTCCGCGTCATCCTCGGTCAGGCCCGGCAGCTTTTTTCGGCGGATCAGACTGGCGATTTCCGCCTTGATGGCCACATCGGCGCACAGCGCCCCGAAATCGGTCAGCGCCCCGGTCACCTGCTCCAGGCTCCAGCCGCCCGAGAGGTCGCAGAGCGCGGTCAGCAGCGCCAGCCTCCGCTTGGCCTGCCGCAATCCGGGCTTCAGCTGTGCTGCCTCCAGGCGGCGGCACTCCGCGAAAACCTGCTGCAGTGCCGCGTCAGGATCGTGCAGCGCCTCCGGCAGCCAGTCCGCCTCGCGTGCGGTGAGTTCCTTCAGGTAGGGGCTGGAGCCGCAGGCGCCCGCCACCAGTGCCGCCTGATCGCCGGACAGCCCCGGCACCTGGGCGCGCGCCTCGGCGCCCAGGTCCGGGTCATAAGGGCGGGGAATGCGGGTGATCGTCAGGCCGGATGTCATGAGCTGAGACTGTGCCGGGGGCCGGGGCGCGTCAATGGCCGAATTGCCGCGCCGCCGCACAAGCTTACGCTGGGTCAGGAATACCCGAATAGGTAAAGATCGACTTTCAAGGTAATGTTAACGTCACGGTTATGCTCCCGTTACGGAGCTGTTTCGGCGTAAAGAGTGATTTGTTTAAGGGACGCTCGGATCTGTCTTTGTTTCGGACAGGTCCCGGCAGCGGAGGCGCCTCCGTTGCAACCGCCCCTCCCGGCATCGCAACCGGAGCATAACCGCGCCTCTCCCTCGACATCCCCTTTCCCCGGTGCAAGTGCGCCTTCCAGTGGGTCCTTGGTTCCGCAAGGCCTGCGGGTCCGCGGCGCGCCGGCGGAAAATGTGAAAAAGATTTACATGGGGTCTTGAAAGCATCCGGACCGCTTCCGATATGCAGTCATGTGAAAAGGATTTACATTCACCCGCAACCTGGAGGACCCCGATGACGAGTTTTACCCCGACCGCCCCTGCCGCCCCGGTACAGGGCTGGTTTTCCCGCAGCGAAGCCTGGCTGGACAGCAAGGGCAAGGGCGCCTGGATCGCCGCCATGGTGCTGGGCTTTGTGTTCTTCTGGCCGGTTGGCCTGGCCCTTCTCTTCTACATGATCTGGAGCAAACGCATGTTCAGCAAATCCTCCTGCCGCCACCGCAAGTCCTGGGCCCGCCATGGCTACTCGGCGATGAAACCCTCGGGCAACAGCGCCTTTGACGCCTACAAGGCCGACACCCTGCACCGCCTGGAGCAGGAGCAGCATGACTTCGAGGCCTTCCTGCAGCGCCTGCGCGAGGCTAAGGACAAGGCCGAATTCGACGAATTCATGAATGAGCGCGCCCGCGCCGCCGCCAGCGAAGACCCGGAGGACGGCGGCGAAGACCAGGGCGAACCCAAGCGCCACTGATCCCAGCCCTCTCCGGCCGCCCCGCCCTCCAGGCGGGGCTTCCCCCGCACCCTATCAGCAAAGGACCCTTTGATGACCGCCCTGCCCGATCCCGACTACCAGGCAGAATTCTATGCGTCTGTTCCCGCCAAGCGCCTGATCGCCTGGATTATCGACAGCATCCTGATCTTTGCCCTCAGCGCCGGCGCCGTGGTGCTGACCGCCTTCACCGGACTTTTGATCTGGCCGCTGCTGTATCTGGCGGTGGGCTTTGCCTACCGGACCGTGACCATCGCCAACGGCTCCGCCACCTGGGGCATGCGTTTTGCGGGTATCGAACTGCGCGACGGCGAAGGCCGCCGGATGGACAGCGGCATGGCAGCCCTGCACACCGCCGGTTATACGCTGTCGCTGGCGCTGCCGGTTCTGCAGGTGATCTCGGTCATCCTGATGCTGACCTCGTCGCGCGGCCAGGGCCTGACGGACCACTTCCTGGGCACGGTGATGCTGAACCGGCGGGTTTGAACCAATCCGGCAAGACAGCGTTAAACCATTTTCCACAAGACCGCTTGGCGCACCGGAACCGCGTTGCTATCATCCAAGGGACCGCAGGCGATCTGTTCCGCCTGTTCCGCGAAACTGCTGACGGGTTCCGATGCGCCATACTCTTCCCATTGCTCCGCAGTTCTATGTGACTGCGCCGCAGCCCTGCCCCTATCTGGAGGGCCGGATGGAGCGCAAGCTGTTCACCGCGCTGCAGGGCGACGGGGTCGATCAGCTGAACAACAGCCTCAGCCAGCAGGGGTTCCGCCGGTCGCAGAATGTGCTCTACCGGCCGTCCTGCTCGGAATGTTCGGCCTGCCTGTCGGCGCGGATCGACGTGGCGGCCTTCAGCCCCAGCCGCAGCCAGAAACGCACGCTCAAACGCAACGCGCATCTGGAGCGTCGGGCCACCTCGCCCTGGGCGACCGAGGACCAGTTTGCCCTGTTCCGCAGCTACTTGGACAGCAGGCATGCCGACGGCGGCATGGCCGACATGGATGTGTTCGAATACGCTGCGATGATCGAGGAAACCCCGGTGCGCAGCCGGGTGGTGGAATATGCGGCGCCGGGCAGCAGCAACCTGACCGCTGTGTCTCTGACCGATGTGCTGGAGGACGGCTTGAGCATGGTCTACTCCTTCTACGCCCCGGACCGGCCGCAGGACTCGCTCGGAACCTTCATGATCCTCGACCATATCAAGATCGCGCAGGAGGCCGGGCTGCCTTACGTCTATCTCGGCTACTGGGTGCCCGGCAGCCAGAAGATGGGCTACAAGGCCAAATTCTCGGGTCTGGAAATCTATCACCAGAGCGAATGGAAGAAGATGACCGACCCGGCGCAGTTCGAGACCGCCAGCCACCCTCTGTCGACCGACCCGATTGCCGAACAGGTCGCTAACATCCAGCTGCCCGAGCATCCGATCCACAAGAAGCGCTGATGCAGTACATCCACGCCGTGTCGCTGGTGGTGCCGGAGTATGACGCCGCCATCGCATTTTACTGCGGCCAGCTGGGCTGGCAGCTGGCAGAGGATGTGGACCAGGGCCGCAAGCGCTGGGTTCGGATCCTGCCGCCCGGGGCGCAGCAGGGCAGCCTGATCCTGGCCCGCGCCGAAGGGGCGGCGCAGGAGGCTGTGATCGGCAATCAGTTCGGCGGCCGCGTCGGCCTGTTCCTCGCCACTGACGATTTCGCCCGCGATCATGCCGCGATGCTGGCCAAGGGAGTGATCTTCGAGGAAGAGCCGCGGCATGAGCCCTATGGCACCGTCGCCGTGTGGCGCGATCCTTTCGGCAACCGCTGGGACCTGATCCAGTTCGCCTGAGGCCCGCGCCGCCCCCTTTTCATCTTTCCGAAAATACTCCGAGGTGAATGCGCGCGCCGCGCGCAGAGGGGCAGCGCCCCTCCTTCATCCCTGCCTGCGGGGCAGAACCCCTGCCCGGTTCAGATATGGAAAGGGGCCCGCTTGGGGCCCCTCTTCGTTTCTTGTCCTGCCGCCCGGATCAGTTCGGGATCAGCGCCGGCACGATGGTGACAATCGACGGGAATGCCCAGAGGATGCCGATACCCACCACCTGGATCAGCACGAAGGGCACGATCCCGCGGTAAATATGGGCCGTCGTGACCTCCTTCGGCGCCACCCCGCGCAGGTAGAACAGCGCGAATCCGAACGGCGGTGTCAGGAACGAGGTCTGCAGGTTCACCGCCACCATGATGGTCACCCATTTCGGATCGAACGATCCGCCATAGATCACCGGGCCCACGATCGGGATCACGATGTAGATGATCTCCAGGAAGTCCAGCACGAAGCCCAGGAAGAACAGCACCAGCATCACGATCAGGAAGACCGTCATCTCGTTGTCGAAGCTCTTCAGGAACTGCTGGATGTAGTGCTCGCCGCCGAAGGAGATCACCACCAGGTTCAGCAGCTGCGAGCCGATCAGGATGGTGAAGACCATCGAGGTCACCTTGGCGGTTTCCCGCACCACCGGGGTCAGCACGCCGGAGCGGAACAGGACCCAGCAGCCATAGAGCAGACCGAACAGAGCATAGAGATACATCGCATAGGCCACGCCGAAGGCGATGATGGTCTCCGCCGTCAGCCCGCCCTGGTTAATGCGCAGGTCGAAGTTCATGCCGATCAGGATGCAGAGCATGACGGCAAAGGTGGACCAGATGATGATCCTGCCCGATTTACCCTCGTCCTGCAGCTTGCGGTAGGCCGCCAGCATGATGGCACCGCCCGCGCCGAGCGCCGCAGCCGGCGTGGGGTTGGTGATGCCGCCGAGGATCGAACCCAGCACCGCAACAATCAGCACCAGCGGCGGGAACACCACCCGGATCAGGTCGTTTCCGGCACAGCGCGCGGCAGCCTCGCGGCAGCCGTAAAGCGCCAGCAGCAGCGGCAGCGCGATCCACAGCACCGTGATCCCGGCAGAGGTGGTCGGCGCAATCGCCGCCAGATCCACCAGTGCGATCAGCAGGATGCCGATGGCGCCCAGGATCAGCGGCTTGGGATCGCGCGAGGGCGCGACGCCGCGGCCAAAGGTCAGCACCAGCCCGAGCAGGACCATGATCACGGTAATGCCGGTGCCGATGGGTGCAGCAGCAGCGATCTTGGCCTCCCGGGCAGCGACGATTTCCTCGTCGCTCAGCCGCTTGGCCAGGGCCACGCCCCCCGCCGCGTTGATGGCCTTCTGCTCTTCCACTGCGGCATCCCAGGCGTCCTGCCCGTGCAAGTCGATCATTGCCGCCTTGCAGTCCGCGCCGACATTGGTGCGCAGCGATGCGGTTTCACCGGCGTCCGAGAAGGTGGAGACGGTGATGTTCTGGCTGCCGATCACGTTGAAGCTGGAGAGCAGGACCGCGCCGCCGATCAGCGCCGCAGGCACGCCCAGGAACCAGATCAGCCCTTCGTTGCGGGTGATCACCTCGCCGGTGCCGCCTTCCAGCGTCACGGCGGGCGCCTTGTGCGGGTTCAGCAGCGCATAGCCGAAGGCATAGGTGGCATAGAGGATCGCCAGCAGGATGCCCGGCAGCAGTGCCGCCTGGAACAGGGTGCCGACCGAGACCACCGCAGGTTCGCCCAGATAGGTAAGCGCATCGGAGCAGCCTGCCTCCATCGCGCGGGTTTCCTGCGCAGTGGAATAAAGGTCGCCTGCCAGGGTGCCCAGAAGAACGATCACGATCGACGGCGGGATGATCTGCCCCAGCGTGCCGGAGGCGGCGATCACGCCGGTCGCCAGCTCCGGCGAGTAGTTGTTGCGCAGCATGGTGGGCAGGGCCAAGAGGCCCATGGTCACCACGGTGGCGCCGACGATGCCGGTGGAGGCCGCCAGGAAGGCGCCCACGACCACGATCGACACCGCCAGGCCGCCCGGCAGCGGCCCGAAGACGCGTGCCATGGTGGTCAGCAGGTCGTTGGCGATCTTGGAGCGCTCCAGGGTGATGCCCATCAGCACGAACATCAGCACCGCCAGAAGGGTTTCAATCGACGCGCCCGCCAGCACCCGCTCGTTCATCCGGTTGACGATGAAGGAAATGTTGCGGTCCAGCGCGGTTTCCCATCCGAGCGGGAACACGGCTTCGGCCACCCTTGGCAGATCCGGATAGCGGAAGGTGGATATCTTGTCGGGCCTGACGCCCGAGCCCACCAGGTCCCGGTAGGCCTGCGACGAGGTGTCGATGGCCTGGTGGATCAGGATGCCGGCGCTATCCAGCGCGGCGATGATCCCGAAGGAGATGATCCCGGCGCCGCCGATGGCAAAGGCCACCGGAAAGCCGGAGAGAATGCCCCCGAAGAGGCAGAAAAATACGATGAGCAGGCCGATTTCGACGCCATCAAGTCCAAATAGCATGTTTCCGACGTCCCTTTAGTGCGTGCCTTCGTAGGCTTCTTCACCCTCTCCAAGACTGTCCTTGTCGAGGTATTTGTTTTCGCTGCCGGGGCCTTCGACGAACTCGAGGTACGAGCGGTAGAAGAAGGCGATGGCGTGCAGGAACACGAGACCTGCAAAGGCGATCAGGAGGATCTTGAACAGGAAGTAGGCGTTGAACCCGTTGGGGCTGAAGCCGATCGTTTCCACGTTCCAGCGCAGGGCGCGGGATTTCATCACCAGCCGGTCGAGCGTGTCCGAGGCCGACGGTTTCGGCACGATCAGGTGGCGCCACAGGAAGAACCAGCCGTACATCCATGTCAGCACCGCGGCGGGCATCATGAACAGTAGCGAGCCGAGCATGTCGACCACCCGCTTGGCGCGGAAGCTGATGCCGGAATAGATCAAGTCCACCCGCACATGGCCGCCCTGCACGAAGGTGTAGGTCACGCAAAGGCAGACCACCAGGGCATTGTAGAACTTCAGTTCCTCGGCAAACCAGCTGATGTCCTGGCTGAACGGAATGCCGAACCCGAAGCTGATGTCGGGCCGGGCAAACACCCGCTGCATGAAGACGATGATGATCTGCTGCAGAACCATCAGCAGGCCCGCCCAGGCAAAGAAGCGGCCGGTGATGTTGGCCAGCCCCTCCAGCCCGCGGACCATGCCCCACATGAAACCGCGGAAGTAGATGCCGATGGCGGTCAGCACCAGGAAGGCGGTGAAGACGACAAAGAAGAACTCGACCGAGCCGCCGTAGTAGACGAAGCGCATGATCGAGGCCTTGTCGGACCAGTCAAGCCAGAGCTGCGGATGGGTGACGGCATAGCCGAAATTATAAAAGGCGCCGGCGATGTTCTGGACAAGCCAGAGCAATCCGCCCGCTATGGCGCCGAAGAAGGTGAGGCCACTCTCTTCCTGCATGTTTCCCCCGGGGGTCTTTGCTGCGGCGGGTCCGGCGCACGGCCCTATGGCCGGCCGTTGCCCGCGTCACGCAACTGGAAAGGGATCCCCCGCACAGCGGCGGGGGATCCGGTTGATGCCGGTCAGGCGGTTCAGCCCAGGACGCGGTCGCGCTGAGTGCGGTAGGCGCCTTCGGACTTGGTGATCCAGCCGGAGGAGGCTTTCATAGATGCTTCGACGCTGCCGCGGATTTTTGCGAACAGCTCGTCGCCCATGAACTCGTCCAGGGTTTCCTTGGTGGCCTGGCCGAAGGCGTCCCAGACGCTGTCCGGGAATTCCAGGGTCTTCACGCCGCCGGACTGCAGGCGCTGCAGCGCTGCACCGTTGTTGTTCATGAACTGCGCCAGGCTCCACTGGTGGCCGGCAGCCGATGCCATCTCGATGATCTTCTGGTGCGCAGGCGACAGGCTCTCGAACACTTCGCGGTTGGTGGCAACCGACAGTGCCGCACCCGGCTCGTGGAAGCCCGCGGTGTAGTAGGTCTTGGTGATTTCCTGGAAACCGGCCTTCTCGTCGGCCCAGGGGCCGATCCATTCGGTGCCGTCGATCGCGCCGGAGGACAGCGCCTGATACACTTCGGAGCCCGGGATGTTCTGAACGGAGGCGCCCAGTTTGCCCAGCGCCTTGCCGCCCAGGCCCGGCATCCGGAACTTGAGGCCATTGAAGTCCTCGGGGCCTTTGATTTCCTTGTTGAACCAGCCGCCGGACTGCGGGCCGGTGTTGCCGCCGATGAAGGACTTGAGGCCGAAAATCTGGCCCAGTTCGTCATGCAGCGCCTGGCCTTCGCCGTGGTAGTACCAGTTGGTGATTTCCTGCGGGGTCATGCCGAACGGCACGGCGGTGAAATAGGCGTAGCCCGGATGCTGGCTGACGAAGTAGTAGTCGGCGGCGTGGTACATGTCAGCCTGGCCTGCGGTCACGGCGTCGAACACTTCGAACGCGCCGACCAGTTCGCCTGCGGCTTTCAGGTCGATGGTCAGCGAGCCATCGGACATGGAGGTAATGGCGTCGGCAACGAACTGCGCGGAATCATGCACGCCCGCCAGGCCGCGGCCCCAGGTGGTCACCATGGTCAGGGTGCGGTTGCCCTGGGCATAAGCCGGTGCAGCCAGAGTGCCGGCTGCTGCGGCGGAGCCGCCCAGTGCGGACGTTTTCAAGAAAGAACGGCGATCCATAAATTATTCCTCCCATTATCATTCGGATTGCCCGGAAGGTCTCCCGGGCGGATCGGTTCGAGTGCGGTCAGCCTAGCGGCAGCGGATTTTATGTGAATACCTACTACTGCGTAGAACGGGACGTTTTTGCCGGGTTTGACAGCAAATGTTGCGCATTTTTGACTTGAACATAAAAACTGAAACACCCGCCCAAGGTGCAAACCATCCTGCCCCCTTTGATTCTTCTGGGCGGCCGGGCAATGATTCGGTACACGAATCTTACCAATTCCGACGGAGTGCCAATGCGCCTGTTCCGCTCCCTGCTGCGCCCTGACTACGCGCAAAAGCTGTCGCTTCTGATGACCCTGCCGCTGATCGTGGCGGGCACCGCGATTGCGCTGGTGGTGGGTTATCAGTCCCGCGCCCTGGCGGAGCGCGAGATCCAAGCGCTGGAACTCCAGCTGCTGGAGGCCAAAAAAGCGGAACTGCGCAATTACGTCACCCAGGCGCGCAACGGGTTTGCCCACATCTACGGCCTGGCAGCGCCCGATGATGCGCAGGCCAAGGAGCAGGTGACCCAGATTCTCAGCGCGATGATCTACGGCAAGGACGGGTTCTTTTTCGTCTACGACTACGACGGCACCAATCTGGTGAGCCCGCGGCAGACCGAATACATCAACCGCAACTGGGCGGGCCTCACCGACAGTGCCGGCGTGCCGGTGGTGGATGAGTTCATCCGCCTCGCCCGCGACGGGGCCGGCTGGCACAGCTTCACCTGGCAGAAACCCTCGACCGGCGAAGAAGCGCAGATGATCGCCTATGTGCTGGGCCTGCAGGACTGGCAATGGGCGATCGGCACCGGCGTTTTCATCGACGATGTGCTGGCGACCGTGGCGGCCTCGCGCGCCGAAGTGGAGGCGCGGGTGCAGCGCACCTTCCTGTACATCGGCGGCATCACCCTGATTTCGCTGGCGCTGGTTTTTGCCTCCGGCATGTTCCTGAACATCCGCGAACGGCGGCTGGCGGATGCCAAGCTGAAGGAGCTGACCCAGCGGGTGTTCGACGCACAGGAGGAAGAGCGCGGCCGGGTGGCGCGGGAGCTGCATGACGGAATCAGCCAGTTGCTGGTGGGTGTCCGCTATGCTCTGGACAACGCCCGCCGCCGCCTGGCGCGCGGCGACGGAGAGGGTGCGGCAGCACCGCTGGAGAAGGGCACCGAAAACCTGCTGACCGCGATCACCGAGGTGCGCCGGATCAGCCGCGACCTGCGCCCTGGCGTGCTGGACGACCTGGGCCTGGGACCGGCGCTGAAGGCGCTGACCGACGATTTCGCCGTCCGCACCGGAATTGACACCGAGTTTTCCACCGTGGTGTTCCGCAACCGGCTGGATCAGGATTCCAAGATCGCGCTCTACCGCATCGCCCAGGAAGCACTGACCAACATCGAGCGCCACGCGGAAGCCACCAAGGTCAGCATCGACCTGCGCGGCCACACCCGCGGCGCCACCATGCGGATCTCCGACAACGGCCGCGGCCTGCCGCCGCGCGATGCCCGCAGCGGGCCGGGGATCGGCCTGCGTAACATGCAGGAGCGGATCGAGCAGCTTGACGGAACCTTGCGCATTCTGTCATCACGGGGCACCCAAAGCGGCACCGTGATCGAGGCAAGCCTGCCTCTGAGCCACCTGCTGCCGCCGGGCGAGGAAGGGACACCGGTGCAATTGCCGTGACCGGGGGAGGATGCGGCGGCCTGCGCGGCCTATTGAATGAACGACAACTGCCGTTGGGGGGATGATGGCGGATCCGGTGAAAGTACTGATCGTGGATGACCACCCTATGGTGGCCGAAGGCATCCAATCGATCCTTGAAAGCTATGATGACATCGAGGTCGTCGGCTCCCTGACTGACGGGCGCGACGCGGTGGAGCGGATGGCGGCGCTGCGGCCGGATGTGGTGCTGATGGACCTCAACATGCCCAAGCTCGGCGGCCTCAGCGCCACCGAGATCATTCTCGAAGAACACCCCGGCACGCGCATCCTGATCCTGTCGATGCATGACAGTGCCGAATATATCTCCACCGCGCTCAGCCATGGCGCCATGGGCTATGTTCTGAAAGACGTGCCGACGGAGGAAATCAAGCAGGCCATTGACGCGGTGATGAAGGGCAAGACCTACCTCTGCACCGGTGCCGCCGGATCGCTCAAGCCCAAGGCTGGCGACACCCGCGAGGCGCTCACCGGGCGGGAGCAGACGATCCTGCTGGAGCTGGCACAAGGCAAATCCAACAAGGAAGTCGCGCAAACGCTTGATATCTCGGTTAGGACTGTCGAGACCCACCGCAAGAACATCAAACGCAAGCTGGGCATTTCCTCCACTGCCGGCCTCACCCGCTATGCGCTTGAGCATGGCGTGCTTCAGGGCACCGGCGCCGGGTTCTGACACCTCCTTCAGAATTGTCTTTGCGATCCTTGGCCCCTGCCCTAGCCTTCGGGCCGAGGAGCTGCGCCATGACCATCGACAAACCGCCGATCCCGCCGGAAACCCAGGCCAAATGGCAGCGGGTGGTGGATCTGGTGGCGGAACTGACCGATGTTCCGGCAGCGCTGATCATGGCGACGGTGGATCTGGATCATCGCGTCAAAGTCTCCAATACCGCGGAAAACAATCCCTATTACCCCGGCCGCAAATACCGGCTGAACGAAAAGCTCTATTGCTTCGGCGTCTTTGAAAACGACGGCGAACTGGTGGTCGAGGACGCGCAATGCGACCCGCGCTGGCAGAACAATGAGGACATGGAGCACGCCATGTCCTTTTACATCGGCTATCCGATCAAATGGCCGGACGGTGAAGTCTATGGCACCATCTGCGTTCTCGACACGCGGCGCAACAACCGCGCCCTGATGTTCCGCAAAGGGCTGCAGGAGTTCTGCCGGGTGGTCGAAGGCGACCTGGCGCTGCTGCTGGAAGTGGCCCAGCGCAAACAGGCCCAGGCAGAGCTGCGCGAGACCGTGCGCGCCCGCGAAGACACCATCAGGCGCCGCACCAAGGCGCTGGAGGAAGCCAATACCGCGCTGCGGGTGCTGATCGACAATGTGGAGGCCTCCCGCCACGAAAGCGAGCAGCAGATCGTGCAGCAGATCAAGGGAATGGTGCTGCCCTACGTGGCCAAGCTGCGGCATCTGGATGCCGGCCGCGAACTGCAGAGCGCCTATCTGATGATGATCGAGGACAATCTGAAGAACATCACCTCGGCGCTCTCGTCCAAGCTGGCGCAGACGCTGGAACGGCTGACGCCTGCGGAAACCGAGATCATGCAGCTGATCATGATGGGCCGCACCACCAAGGAGATCGCCGCCACCCTGGGGCGCGGGACCAGCACCATCGATTTTCACCGCAACAACATCCGCCAGAAACTGGGGCTGAGCCGGCGCGAAAACCTGCGCCAGCACCTGATTGCGCTGAGTTCGGCGGAGTAGCCGCTATTTCAGGCTGTTCAGCAGCGCCTGCGACGGATCGCCGGTTGCGGCCAGGCCGCGGCTGGACTGGTAATCGCTGATGGCGGCACGACTTTTCGGTCCCAGCACCCCGTCGGCGCCGCCGGTGTCAAAGCCGCGCGCAGTCAGGCGCTTCTGCAGCAGGATGCGGTCGTCCTTGGTCAGCCCGTATTTGTCCGGCGGGAAGCTGGCGCGCAGCGGGCCGCCGCCGGCGATGCGGTCGGCCAGGTGGCCCACACCGATCGCGTAGGAGTCGGAGTTGTTGTAGCGCTTGATCGCATTGAAGTTGCTGGTGACAGTGAATACCGGTCCGCCCTGCTGCGGCTGCAGGCTGCGCCCCGGCGGGGTGCCGGTCGCCCCGGCCTCGCCGCCCCACTTCAGGCCGCGGGTCCAGCCGTTTCTTTGCAGGTAAGCCGCGGTGGAGGCCAGCGCGTCGGTCGGATCCTCGGACCAAATATCTCGGCGCCCGTCGCCGGTGAAATCCACCGCAAAGGCCTGGTAGGAGGTCGGGATGAACTGGGTATGCCCCATTGCTCCCGCCCAGCTCCCGGTCATCCGGTCGGGCGTGATGTCGCCGTTCTGAAGGATCTTCAGAGCCGCCAGCAGCTGCTTTTCGAAGAACGCCCCGCGCCGCCCGTCATAGGCCAGCGTTGAAGTGGCAGAGATCACCGGCACATTGCCGCGGCGCTCGCCAAAAAAGCTCTCCAGCCCCCAGATCGCGCAAATGATTTCCGCATCGACGCCATAGCTGCGCTCAAGAGTGCGCAGGGTGGACTGGTGGCGGGCAAAGGCGGCACGCCCCTTGCTCAGACGCTCTTCCGAGACGGCGATGGAGAGGTAATCCTCCAGCGAGCGCTTGAATTCGGTCTGGTTGCGGTCGCGGGTGACGACGCCGGGCAGATACCCCGCCCCGCGGAAGACCGCACGCAGGGTGGACGCCGAAATGCCCTGCGCCTCGGCCCGGCTGCGGAACGAAGCAACCCAGGCGTCATACCCTGCATTGGGCACGGGCTGCAGGTCCGCAGGCAAGCCGGAGGCGCCGCTGGGGCCGCTGCCCGCGGGCACTGTGCCGCTGCAGGCGGCAAGCCCCAGGGCTGCCAGGCCAAATCCGAAGTGACGCCGTGTGATGCTCATGCTCTCTGCCTCTTCCATCAGGTGTTTTGCTGCCCGGTTTCAGCCGGATCCTTTGCCGGACAGGCTGCCAGAATCCATCCTTGCCGCCAAGACCCGGAATTCCGCCGCAGCAAATCCCCGCCGCCCGCCTTCGCGCTCTGATTATGGGGACTGCCCCCATAATCCCCCCATAATCTTCCGGGGCACCCCTTGGAGCATTACGCGCCTAGCCTGTTTGCATCGCTGCGCCAAAGCGGCGGCCAGACAACAACAGGGAGACGCAACCAATGGATGGGCAGAAGAAGGACTTGAAACCGGCCAGGCTCGATGGGCGCAAGGATGATCTGGCCCCCGGCCTGTCACGTCGCAGCTTCTTTGCGGCGGCAGGTGCTGCGGGTGTCGGAACCGCCGCCAGCCTGCTGGGCACCACCACCGCGCAGGCGCAATCGACCGACTGGCTGCAGCCCGGCAACAACAACCATGTGATCGACCTGCAGAACATGTCCGCCTTTGCAGATGGCGAGGTGAAGATCGATTTCTACGGCCATTGCGCGCTCAAGATCACCTCCCCCGGCGGCGCCTCGGTCCTGTTCGACCCGTGGCGCGACGATCCCTCGGGCGCCTGGGGGCTGTGGTTCAAGCAGAAGTTCCCGGAGGTGCTGGTGGACATCACCATGTCCACCCACACCCATTTCGACCACGACGCCATTGACCGGCCGCAATCGACAATGGTGCTGGACCGGATGGCGGGCGCGTTCGAATTCGCGGACCTCAGGATCACCGGCTATGCCGACAAGCACGCCTGTGTTGCACCGGGCTGGTATCCCTGGACCGATGCGCTGGCCGAGTTCGGGGTCGAGGCCTGCCCGCCCAATAACCCGGGCCATATGGACATGGTGACATATGTGGTGGAAACTGGCGGCATCCGCACCCTGATCTGGGGCGACAACCGGCCCGATCCCGCGGACGGGTTCTGGGATGCCATCGGGCGCATCGACGTGCTGACCCTGCCGGTCGACGGTTCGGAGCACATCCTGTCCTACGAACAGGCCAACGCGCTGGTCGAGCGGATCCAGCCCAAGGCGGTGATCCCCACCCATTACCTGTCGGAGACCACCACCTACACGCTGTCGACGCTGCAGCCTGCCGACAGCTGGGTGAAGGGGCAGAACAGCTTCAGGATGCTCGACGGCGCCTCCCTGTCGCTGGCAGCAGCGGATGTGCAGGGAATGGACAAGGAGTTCCTGTATTTCGGGCACAACGCGCTGACGGAGTAACCCTCAGCATTGCCGCAAACACGTTGTGCCCGGCGCGCCGGGCGCCCCGCCCCGGGGCGCCCGGTGTTGCCTCGGAAAGACCTGTCAGCCGCCGGCAAACCGTTCCGGCGGAAATCCGGCACTGGCAAAGATGTTCCAGATCTTCTGTTCCAGCCCTGCCGCGCCGATTTCGAGGCAGTTGTTCCTGAAGTACCAGGTCATGAATTGCGCATACCCGCCGGTGCGGGCCAGAGCACGCTCCAGCGCTCCGTCAAACTGCCCCGGCGCGGCAATGGTTTCCCCCATGTGGTGCAGGTCGGTAGCGCCGTAGAACACCGCCGGGGTGCGATGCAGAAACCCTTCGGCGGCCACTCCGGAATTCACCGAGACACAAACACAGCAGGCCGCCAGAATGTCATGGACGTTGGCCTGAGTGGGGATGACCCGGGCGTCCTGCGCGGCGATTTCCAGCAAGGCGGTCAGGCTGTCGATGTCGGCTGTCAGAGGATGCGGCTTGACCAGAACCGGCCGGCTGCCTGCACCGCCGAGCACATCCTTCAGAACCTCGATATCACTAAACGTCGTCGCGCCTGCGTCCAGCGGATACCGGCCCTGGAAGAAGACAGCAATGGCGCCATCCGGCACCTCGGTCCTGTCCTTCATCTGGCCATAGCGGGAGCGCCGCTTGTCCCTGAATTGGTGCTGCAGGCGCCCGTAGAACCGTTTGGCATATTTGAAGGGCACCATGTCCGGGCTGAACGGGCGGTCAGCGATGGAGCTGTAGCTGCGGATACCCTTGGGATCCAGATGCCAGAAACCGGGCAGATAAGCCGAAGCGGCGTTCAGGACGTTGGGCATCTTCATGTGATGGTCGCTGAAGATATGCAGATTGCCGTCCGCGAACCGGCCATCCGCCACCTGCTGGGTGCCGATCCGGATGTCTGGATCCTTGGCCCGCTTTTCTGCTTCGCTGCCGGTTTCTGCCAGCATCCGTTCAATGATCCGGAAAAGCTCAAGCCCTTGGCCTTTTGTGTACCCTTCCATCTGCTGTTTCTTCAGGTGGAATATGACCTTGGGCAAACGGCGTATCCTCTGACCAGCGGCGAAATCTGCATTGTGCTTATCTGCAGCCTGGCCTGCGTCGCGGTCAAGCCGGTTTCAGTCCCGCAGGGCGTCGGCGCGGAGCCCTTCACGCTCGTAGTGGCGCGGCAGAACCCGGCCGTAAAGCTGCCTGGTGCGCTCCACCCCGCCGCACATCCCCTCGGTCTCGGCAAAGGAGAAGATACCGACATAGCGCCTGCGCGGGCCTTCGACCGGGGCCACCCGGTGAAGCGAATAGCGGCCGCGGAAAATCTGCAAGTCCCCCGGCTGAAGCACCAGCTTGTGCACCAGCGGCGAGCCGCCTGCCAGCACCCGCGCCACCCCGTCATAATTTTCGTCCGTGGAGGTGCGCAGCATCGGTGCATATTCGAATTCGCCGCCCGCCTCGCCGTTCTGGATGGCCAGCGTCACCGTGTAATTGTTCGTGTCGAAATGCCAGGGGAAGCCCTGACCTTCCTCCACCATGTTGACGATCACATCCGCCAGCGGGTCGTCATAGCGGAAGAAGCGGCCTTCCGGCTCCCCCAAGGCTTCACGGATGAACGGCATGAATCCAGGGTATTCATAAACCGCCCGCAGCGGGCCGTCCGCACCGAAGTTGTCCGCCGGGATGAAGGCGTTGGAGCGGTCGTAGAACTGGCGGACGGGATGGGTTTCCGGCAAGGACGGATCGTCCTTGGAGAAATAGGCATTGGTGCGGCTGAAGGACTTATGTCCCTGGCTGGCCACGGATTCGGCCTCTGCCGCCAGCCGGGCAATACCGTCCGAATGCGCGAATCCCGGAAGCACCGCACAGCCGTCAGTCTCCAGCTCGCTTTGCAAATCCTCCATCATCCGCGCATAAGCCTGCGAGCCCGGGCGGTCGATTGGATAGCGTCCAAGATCCACAACCTCTGCAAGATCCGCCATGCCTTGTCCTTCCTTGTCACCTCTTTGCACTTGAACTTGCCCGCAGCAGGAGGGCTGATCTGGCACAAACGGGACACAGGCATGCCGGTTTTGAACGATTCCGCCCCCGAAACCGCCGCCATTTTCGCGGATATTTCACACCACCCCGTGACGGGAGCAAGAAAATGTCCCTGAACAGGTCTTTTTTGACAGCTTTCGCGGTTGACGCCCCTGCCCGGCACACATAATGTCGCCCGCAACGCAAAAAGGAGCCTGTGGCCGTGACCACCCTAGTCGTAATCGTAGGAACCAAGCGCATGGGCCGGTAACGGTAGACCATAATCGAACCCATGCGCCTCCGACCTGAAATCGGGGGCTTTTTTTATGCGTAACGGACGATGCCGCCAATTGGAGCAAAAAGCAGATGACACGTGAAATGACCGGCGCAAAGATGGTTGTCCAAGCCCTGAAGGATCAGGGTGTGGACGTAGTCTTCGGATACCCAGGCGGCGCCGTGCTGCCGATCTATGACGAGATCTTTCTGCAGAATGACATCCGCCATGTTCTGGTGCGGCACGAACAGGGCGCCGTGCACGCCGCCGAAGGCTATGCCCGCTCCACCGGCAAGCCCGGCGTTGTGCTGGTGACGTCCGGCCCCGGCGCCACCAATGCGGTCACCGGCCTCACCGATGCGCTGCTGGATTCGATCCCGATCGTGGTTCTGACCGGCCAGGTGCCGACCTTCATGATCGGCTCGGACGCCTTCCAGGAGGCGGATACCGTCGGCATCACCCGCCCCTGCACCAAGCACAACTGGCTGGTCAAGGACACCGAAGCGCTGGCCGGAACGCTGCACGAGGCCTTCCATGTCGCCAAATCCGGCCGCCCGGGCCCGGTCCTGGTCGACATCCCCAAGGACGTGCAGTTCGCAAGCGGCAAGTATCAGGGGCCGAAACCCTCGGCCTCGCATTACCAGCCGCAGCTGAAGGGCGACATGGAGGAGATCACCGAACTGGTCGAGGCCATCGAGAAGGCCAAGCGCCCGGTGTTTTATACCGGCGGCGGCGTCATCAACTCCGGCCCGGCGGCCAGCCAGCTGCTGCGTGAACTGGTCGACGCCACCGGCATCCCGGTCACCTCGACCCTGATGGGGCTTGGCGCCTATCCGGCGTCCGGCAGGAACTGGCTGGGGATGCTCGGCATGCACGGGCTTTACGAGGCCAACATGGCGATGCACGGCTGCGACCTGATGATCAACATCGGCGCCCGCTTCGATGACCGGATCACCGGCCGCATCGATGCCTTCAGCCCGAAGTCGAAAAAGGCGCATATCGATATCGATCCCTCCTCGATCAACAAGGTGATCCGGGTCGACATTCCGATTGTCGGCGATGTCGCCCATGTGCTGGAGGATCTGCTGAAGGTCTGGAAATCGCGCGGCCGCAAAGTGAACCGCGAGGCGCTGCAGAAATGGCACAAGCAGATCGATGAATGGCGCGCGGTGGACTGCCTGTCGTTCAAGAACTCCGAGAAGACCATCAAGCCGCAGTATGCGCTGCAGCGCCTGGAGGAACTGACCAAGGGCCGCGACCGCTATGTCACCACCGAAGTCGGCCAGCACCAGATGTGGGCGGCGCAGTACCTGAACTTCGAGGATCCGAACCGCTGGATGACTTCCGGAGGGCTCGGCACCATGGGCTATGGCTTCCCGGCTTCGATCGGCGCCCAGATGGCGCATCCGGACGCGCTGGTCATCAACGTCGCGGGCGAGGCGTCCTGGCTGATGAACATGCAGGAGATGGGCACCGCGGTGCAGTTCCGCTTGCCGGTCAAGCAGTTCATCCTCAACAACGAGCGCCTCGGAATGGTGCGCCAGTGGCAAGAGCTGCTGCACGGCGAGCGCTACAGCCACAGCTGGTCCGAGGCGCTGCCTGATTTCGTGAAGCTCGCCGAAGCCTTCGGCTGCAAGGGCATTTGCGTCAGCGATCCCGCGGACCTGGATGATGCGATCATGGAAATGATCGAATACGACGGGCCGGTGATCTTCGACTGCCTGGTGGAGAAGCACGAGAACTGCTTCCCGATGATCCCGTCGGGCAAGGCGCACAACGAGATGCTGCTGGGCGAGGCCGAGACGCAGGGCGTCATCCAGGCCGGCGGCGCAGTGCTGGTGTAACCGCGGCAGCGCCGCAAGTTTCTTCGAGGAATTCGCCTGAAAGCCCGTGTCCTTCAGGCAGCGACATACGAGAGGAAGACCACGAATGTCTGCCCTACACATCAAAAAAGGCTCCAACCGCCATTCCGCCTACAACCTGCGCCCGACGTTTTCGGACGTGCAGGAGCGGCACACCATTGCGGTGCTGGTGGAAAACGAACCCGGCGTCCTCGCCCGCGTCATCGGGCTTTTCTCCGGCCGCGGCTACAACATCGAAAGCCTGACTGTGGCGGAGGTGGACCATACCGGCCACCTCAGCCGCATCACCATTGTCACCACCGGCACCCCGCAGGTGATCGAACAGATCAAGGCGCAGCTCGGCCGCATCGTGTCGGTCCGCGACGTGCATGACTTGACGGTCGAGGGCGCTGCCGTGGAGCGCGAGCTGGCGATCCTGAAGGTGGCCGGTGAAGGCGACAAGCGCGTCGAAGCGCTGAGGCTGGCGGATATCTTCCGCGCCAACGTCGTCGACAGCACCCTGAACAGCTTTGTCTTTGAAATCACCGGTGCGCCGGAAAAGATCGATGCCTTCGCCGATCTGATGCGCCCGCTCGGCCTGAGCGAGATCGCCCGCACCGGTGTTGCCGCCCTGCTGCGCGGCAACTGATCCTGCTGCCTCCCCGAACCGGGCTGGCGCTACATTTGAACGAACTGCAGCGGCGCGGATACGCGCCGCTCTTTTGCTGCTTGCAGCGGGAACAGAACAACCTTCTGCTCCTGCTCGCGGGCTTCTTCAGCCGATCCGCCGCAGTCTGCGGTGGCGCACAGCCGGTCTGCCAGACCCGGGCTGCCCTGCTCCATCACGATCGCAAGATTTTCCGCAACCCTGATATTACCACTCAAGGTTATATCAAACTCAACCCAGTCCCCCGGATGCAACTCCGGAAAGTCGACCCCGGCCTTGTTTGAGAAAAAAGCAAGGTCCCCCTGGTCATCGCACCAGATCACGGCTTTGGTCAGGGGGGCGTCACTCCATAAAATGACTCCAATCATACCAGTCCTCGTATTGCCGCACGTTAATTCTGGACCAATTGAGCTGACGCCAACATGACAAAAATCGGGTTTCGCTATTGCATTTTGTGTCAGTTTGACTAGCCTCCTGACGTGAATTAGCGACACCCCTGACGCACAAGGGCTGCGAGGGCAGCTATGCCGATGCCGGAAACTGGCATAAGTTACCGGCAAAAGGGGAAAATTCTACGTAAAAGCGGAACCGTCAGGACCCGGAATGAACAGCCAGAACCGCTCCCCAGCCGACTTGAGGAACATGTTTGGCGCAAATTTGCGTCAGCTTGCGCGGCAATACCCGTCCATTTCGGAACTGTCTCGCCAGCTGGGCATCAACCGCACCCAATTCAACCGCTACCTCTCCGGCGAGAGTTTTCCGCGGCCGGATGTTCTGGACCGCATCTGCCGTTTCTTTGACGTCGATGCGCGTATTCTTCTGGACCCGGTGGACACGCTTTCCAAGGCCGGCCAGGTTGTAAACGGCGCCTTTCTGGCAGATTTCCTCGGCCACGGCGTGCAGCAGCTGACGGAGGAGTTCTTTCCCTCCGGTTTCTACCGCTTCACCCGCCGCAGTTTTATTAACGAAGAGAAGTTCGTGATCGGCCTGGTCTACGTCTTCCGGGCAGAGGGCGTCACCTATATCAAGGGGTTCGAAGCCAAGGAGGCAATGCTGAGCCAGGGCCTTCCTGCCACTCCCGGCGTGCGGGAGTTCCGCGGCTACATCAGCGGCCACGAGGATGGTGTCGCCTTTGTCATCGCGCGGCGCAAGGCAATGACCTACTCTTTCAACTACCTGGCGCGGGCGGCATCGCTGGAGAACAACTTCTGGTCCGGATACGTGGCCCGCACCGTCCGCGAAAACGGCGCCGGTGAACGGGTGACGCGGATGGTCTATGAGCATTTGGGCCGTGACACCGGCCAGGTTTTGGCGGCCGCCCGCAGCGCGGGTTTTGCAGATGAAAATGCGCTTCTGCCCTTCCACCGGCGCCTGCTGAACACCGGCCAGCCTTTCCGCTGACGCTAACTGGCGCCAGCCAGCCGGTAGATGTGCCAGGTGGCGTGGCCGAGCAGCGGCAGCACAAGAAACAGCCCCAGGAACCAAGGCAGCAGCGCCGCAAAGGTCAGAATGGCGATTGTGGCGGCCCAGATCATCATCACGATGAAATTCTGCTGCACGTACTGGAAACTGGTGATCATGGCAGTGACGAAGTCCACCTCGCGATCCAGAAGCAGCGGCAGCGCGATCACCGTGATCATGTAAAGCAACAGCGCAAACAGCGCTCCCACAACTGTGCCGACCGTCAGCATGGCCAGGCCGTTGACGGTCAGGAACACTTCGGCCGAGGTCGAGATGTTGGTCATGGTGGCGTGCCCCATGAACAGGGCAAAGATCATGTGGCCCAGAAAGAACCAGAACAGGAACACCACCACGATGATGGCGCAGATCGACGGCAGCTGGCGGCGGCTCTGCTGCAGCACGACACCCAGAATCCGGCCGACCGCAATTCCCCTACCCTGCTCCAGCCGGTGCGACACCTCATAGAGGCCGACCGCGGCAAAGGGGCCGATCAGCGGGAAGCCGATAGCTGCCAGAACCAGCCAGTACGTGGTGCCGGTGTGCACGGTGATCCAGGCCATTACCCAGCCCGCCAGCACATAAACCGCCGCAAAGAACAGCCCGTACAGCGGCTTCTTGCGGAAATCCTCCCAGCCGCGGCGCAGCGCCTCAAACAGCATTTGCGTCGTGACAGGCCGCAGCGGCGGTACGCCAAACGGCTTTTCTGTGCTCATCGCGCTCTGTTCTCCCCTCTGGCAGGCCTGCCCCGCCGGCGTCTCCCGGCTGTTCGGCTTCGTGTCCGATTGCAGCAATCAAAATGAGTCCGTTCAGCCTAGCCGCGAAACCAGGATTATAAAATGCCTTGCAGATGCATGATTTAGCGGCAGCCCGTGCCGGTATACGGAAAAGGGCCGCCCGCACCGGCAGCCCTTTTCACGCATTTCACCGGAAATCCGGCTGCCCCGCCCGGGCAGCGGCGGAGTCAGTCCTCGGCCTGCGCGTCGGCGCGGCTTTTGCCGGAAACATTCAGCGCCAGGGTGGCGGCCATGAAACCGTCGAGGTCGCCGTCCAGAACGCCCTTGGTGTCGGAAGTCTCATGCTGGGTGCGCAGGTCTTTCACCATCTGGTAGGGCTGCAGCACATAGGAGCGGATCTGGTTGCCCCAGCCCGCATCGCCCTTGGCCTCATGCGCCTCGTTGATGGCGGCGTTGCGGCGGTCCAGTTCCATCTGGTATAGGCGCGATTTCAGCGCCTTCATGGCAATATCGCGGTTCTGGTGCTGGGATTTCTCGGACGAGGTCACCACGATGCCGGTCGGCATGTGGGTGATCCGCACCGCCGAGTCGGTGGTGTTAACGTGCTGGCCGCCGGCGCCCGAGGAACGGTAGGTGTCGACGCGGATGTCGGCCGGGTTCACCTCGATCTCGATATTGTCGTCCACCACCGGGTAGACCCAGACTGAGCTGAACGAGGTATGCCGCTTGGCCGCCGAGTCGTAGGGCGAGATCCGCACCAGCCGGTGCACGCCGCTCTCGGACTTCAGCCAGCCATAGGCGTTGTGGCCGGAAATCTTGTAGGCGGCGGATTTGATGCCCGCCTCGTCGCCCGCGCTCTCGGATTGCAGCTCGACCTTGTAGCCTTTCTTCTCGGCCCAGCGCACGTACATCCGCGCCAGCATCGAGGCCCAGTCGCAGCTTTCGGTGCCGCCGGCGCCTGCGTTGATCTCCAGGAAGGTGTCATTGGCATCGGCCTCACCGTCCAGCAGCGCTTCCAGCTCCTTCTCGGCCGCTTTCTCTTTCAGCGCCGCCAGGGCCGCCTCGGCGTCCTTGATGACCTCGGCGTCGTCTTCCATCTCGCCCAGCTCGATCAGCTCGATATTGTCGGACAGGTCCTGCTGGATTCCCTTGTAGGTTTCAATCGAATCAACCAGCGCCTGGCGCTCGCGCATCAGCTTCTGCGCCGCCTCCGGGTCGTCCCACAGGTTCGGATCCTCAACGCGCGCGTTGAACTCCTCCAGCCGGTATTCGGCGGTTTCCCAGTTCATTCGCTGGGCCAGAAGCTCCAGCGATTTCTCGATGTCTGCGACGATATTCTGGGTTTCCGCGCGCATTTCAGTTCCTTGAAATCTCTTGTCAGGCTTGCGTGATAAACCACCCGCGCGCCGCGGGCAAGCGGCGCACGGGAGCCTTTGCAGAAGCAGGTTAGTAAAGCCCGCCGGAGCTAACGGTGCCGAAGGTCGCCTTGGGCCCCAGCACCGCAGTGCCGCCGCTGGAGGTGGTGACCTTGCGGCCCGATTGCTGCACCTCTTCGATCAGCGGCAGGTTCGATCCCATCGCAAAGCCGCCGTCATAAGTGAGGCCGAAGATCGGCTCCGCGCCATCCCGGAAATACTCCGCCACCACATAGGGCCCGGACGCATTGTCCGGCAGCCGGGCGCCGGTGTAGCGGTCGATCTTGATGAAATGGCCGCCCTCCGGCACTTCGAACGGGCCGCCGCCGAATTTCTCGGTCGCCTTCTTCATGAACTGCTGGAACACCGGACCGCACATGGTCCCGCCATAGGCGCCGCGGCCCATCGGGCGGGGCTGGTCGAACCCCATGTAGCAGCCTGCCACGATGTTAGAGGTGAAGCCGACAAACCAGACATCGCGGGAATCGTTGGTAGTGCCGGTCTTGCCCGCGGTGGGCACCGGCAGGTTGATCACGCTCGACGCCGTGCCGCGGTCCACCACCCCCTTCATCATGGAAGTCAGCTGATAGGCGGTGATCGGGTCCATCACCTGCTCGCGATCTGTGACGATGCGCGGCGCCTGACCGGGCGCCAATGCCGGGTCCGAGCAATCCACGCAGTCGCGGTCGTCATGGCGGTAGATGGTCTTGCCGAAGCGGTCCTGCACCCGGTCCACCAGTGTCGGCTGCACCCGCTCGCCGCCGTTGGCGAACATCGCATAGGCCGCCACCATCTTGTAGAGCGTGGTTTCCTCAGACCCCAGCGAGTTGGCCAGGAACGGACCCATGTTGTCATAAACGCCAAAGCGCTCGGCGTAGCCCGCCACCACCGGCATCCCGACCTCCTGCGCCAGGCGGATGGTCATCAGGTTCCGGCTCATCTCGATGCCGGTGCGCAAAGGCGTCGGCCCGTAGAACTTGTTGGTGGAGTTCTTGGGCCGCCACAGTCCCTGCGGCGTGTTGATCTCGATCGGGGCGTCGACGACGATGGTCGCCGGGCTGTAGCCGCTGTCCAGCGCCGCCGCATAGACGAAAGGTTTGAAGCTGGAGCCCGGCTGGCGCATCGCCTGGGTGGCGCGGTTGAACACCGAATGCTGGTAGGAGAAGCCCCCCTGCATCGCCAGAACCCGGCCGGAGTTCACGTCCATCGCGACAAAGCCGCCCTGCACTTCCGGCACCTGGCGCAGCGACCAGTGGCTGAAGGCATCGTCCTTCTTTTCAGCCCTGACCAGCACCACGTCGCCGCGTGTGAAATTGTCGGCGAAACTGCCCTTCATCCACTTGATGTCGGACCGAGGCACAGAGCCGGTGCCTTCGCTGTTCTCGACGCCGACGGTCAGGCTTTCGCTGCCGACCTCCAGCACCACCGCCGGATACCAGCGGCCGCCCAGAACGATGTCACGCGGCACATCGGCGGCTTCCAGCGCCGCGCGCCAGGCCGCCTCGTCCTTCAGCTGCTCCTCGGACAGCGTCACTCCGGTGCCGCGCCATTTCCCGCGCGAGCGGTCGTATTTCTCCAGCCCGCCGCGCATCGCCAGCGCTGCTTCGGCCTGCATCTCGTGGTCGATGGTGGCGCGCACGGTAAAGCCGCCGGTGAAGAACTCGCCCTCGCCGAAATCCTCAGTCAGCTGCCGCCGGATTTCGTCGGTGAAGTAGTCGCGCGGCGGCAGCGTGGTTCGGAAGCCCTCGAAATCGCCGTTCTGGACCGAGCGCAGCGGCTGCGCCACCTCAACCTCATAAACGTCCTTGGAAATATACCCGTTCTCGCGCATCTCCCGCAGCACGTAGTTGCGCCGCGCCAGCAGGCGCTCCTTCTGGCGCACCGGATGGTAGTCGGACGGCGCCTTGGGCATCGCGGCAAGGGTCGCCGCCTCATGCGGGGCCAGCTCGCCCAGGGTCTTGTTGAAATAGGTCTGCGCCGCGGCGGTCACGCCATAGGAGTTCTGACCGAGGAAAATCTCATTCAGGTACAATTCCAGGATCCGCTCCTTGTCGAGCGTTTCCTCGAGCCGGGTGGCGAGGATGATTTCCTTGATCTTGCGCTCGGCCCGTCGGTCGCCGGACAGCAGGAAGTTCTTCATCACCTGCTGGGTGATGGTGGAGGCGCCGCGCACGTTCTGCCCGCGTGAGCGCACCGCCTCGATCGCCGCGGCGGCGATGCCGCGGGCGTCATAGCCTGAATGGCTGTAGAAGTTCTTGTCCTCGGCCGAGATGAAGGCCTGCTTCACCAGATCCGGGATTTCCGCCGACGGGGTGAACAGGCGCCGCTCCTTGGCGAATTCATCGATTAGATGGCCTTCGCCTGAATAGATCCGGCTGATCGTCGGCGGCTGGTACTGGGCCAGCGACTCATGGCTTGGCAGGTCGCGGCCGTAAATCCAGAACACCGCCCCAATGGTCAGCGCCACCATCGCCACGCCAAGGGTGATGGTGCTGAAAATAGAGCCGAAGAAAGAAAGTATGAACCTGAGCACGGATGTTGGCCTTTCACGCGGGGTGCCGCCTATATAGGTGCGGCAACCGCCCGCGTCAAAACGGGAAAGGGAGGGTTAGCGCCGGGAGGGGTGGGAAAATCCTGCCAGATTTCACCGCACCCCGGGCGGGAAAGCGCCCCGCCCCCGGAAAACTGGCACGATTATGCCTACTGCCGCACCAGCGCCCGGCGGGCATCGTCCTGGGCGCGCCAGGTGATCAATCCGTTCAGAATGCCCCGGGCGGCCTTGGCGCGCCATTCAGCATCCACCAGATTGTTCAGGTCGCGCTTGCTGGACAGGAATCCGATCTCCACCAGGACCGAGGGGATATCGGCAGATTTCAGCACCGAAAACCCGGCAGAGCGCAGCGGACGATTGTTGATCGGGCGCTTCTGCCCGCGCAGGCCGTCGATCAGCGCCGCAGCCAGCGCGTCGCTGCGCGGCTGGGTTTCCTGCCGGGCCAGGTCCAGCATCACGCCGGTCACCCGGTCGTCCGCTTGGCTCAGGTCGGTGCCGGACAGAAGATCCCCGCGCAGATGCCGTTCCGCCAGTTTGGCAGAGGCCTGGTCGGAGGCCTCCCTGGACAATGTATAGACGGTGGAGCCGTGCGCGCGGCCCTCGGAGATGGTGTCGGCATGCAGGGATATGAACACATCAGCTCCGGCCTGATGCGCCATCGCGATACGGCGCTCCAGAGAGACAAAATAGTCGCCGTCCCGGGTCATCATCACGGTGAACTGGCCGGAGCGCACCAGCGCCTCGCCCAGTTCGCGCGCGAATTGCAGCATCAGGTGTTTTTCGATGATCCCATGTTCAGTCTCGGCACCCGGATCAATGCCGCCGTGGCCAGGATCCAGCATCACCAGAAGCGGGGCGTTCTCGTCCCGCTCCGTCTTGCCTTCCATCACCTGCGGCGCGGGCAAGTCCCAGCGCGGATCCTGCGGCGCCCCGGCGCTGGCGGCAAACTCTTCTGCGGCGACCGGCTCCAGCGTCACCGCCAGCCGGGCGGCGGCAGTGACCTGATCCACCGACATCGCGGCTGAAGCCACTTTCATGGGTTCCGCCAACTGCAGCACCAGCCGCGCCCAGCCGGGCACATAGGTCCCGAATTGCACGGCAGAGACCTGTTCGCCCTGGACCAGCTTATCCGCCGTCAGCCCGGTCCAGTCGACTTCCTGAAAGTCCAGCACCAGCCGCGGCGGTTCCGCCAGGGTAAACAGGCGGTACGGCACGCCTTGGCTGAGCCCCAGTGAGATCTCGGCCCCCTGCCCGGCGTCGCGCACCCGGCTGGCTTCAGCATCAATCCGCGCAAGCCCGCTGAAGCCGCTGCTGCCCGACTGCGCCCAGGCGCCCGCCGCCGCAGCCCAGATCAATGCGGTAAGAATTATCACTCTGCCCATGCTCGCCCCTTGCCCGGTCTTTTGGCCGGCAGACTAGGCAATTTGCGCAGACTTGAAAATCCGCCTTCTGCGGATATCCCCGGCTTACCCGCGCGAGGCCATGTACAGCGCCAGGCGTGCCAGCCCTTCCTCGATATCCGCGGTGGAGCGCGCATAGGAGAACCGCAGCGTGGCCGCGCCGCGCACGGGATCGAAATCCAGCCCCGGCGTCACCGCAACCCCTGCCTTTTCAAGGAGTTCCGCGGCAAAACTGCGGCTGTCATCCGTGAGGTCCGACACATCTGCATAGACATAGAACGCCCCGTCGGGCGGCGCGATTTTGGTGAATCTGGCCTTGGGCAGCCCCTCCAGCATCAGCTGGCGGTTCTTTGCGTAAACGGCCAGATTCTCCCGCATCTCATCCTCGCAGTCCAGCGCGGCCAGCGCCGCCACCTGGCTGGCGTGCGGCGCGCAGATGAACATGTTCTGGGCGATACGCTCCACCACCCGCACATGGTCCTCGGGCACCACCATCCAGCCGACCCGCCAGCCGGTCATCGAGAAGAACTTGGAGAAGGAATTAATGACGTAGCATTCATCCGTCAGCTCCAGCGCGGTCACTGCCTTCGCCTCATATTCCAGCCCGTGATAGATCTCGTCCGAGATGAAGCTGGCACCTTCTGCCCGGGCCGCATCAATCAGCGTGCCCAGTGCCGCATGGTCCAGCATGGTGCCGGTCGGGTTGGCGGGCGAGGCCACCATCAGCCCTGCCAGATCCTGCCCCTTCAGGTCCGCCGCAACCGGCTGCAGCCGGTTTTCCGGTGCGGTCTGGATATCTACCGGCGTCAGCCCCAGCGCTTTCAGGATCTGCCGGTAGGAAGGATAGCCCGGCGCGCCGATGCCGACCCGGTCGCCGCTGTCGAAAAGTGCGGTAAAGCTGAGCAGAAAAGCGCCGGAAGAACCCGGTGTCACGATCACCCGCTCCGGATTCAGATCGACGTTGTACCAGTCCCCGTAGAGCCTCGCGATCCGCTTGCGCAGTTCCGGCAGCCCCAGAGCAACCGTGTAGCCCAAGGCATTGTTTTCCAGCGCATTCCCCAGCGTCTTTAGCGCCCCTGACGGCGCCCCGGTCGAAGGCTGGCCCACCTCCATATGGATAATATGGCGGCCTGCCTCCTCGGCCTTGCGGGCAGCTTCCATCACATCCATCACAATGAAGGGATCGACCTCGGACCGGGTTGAGTTTCGCATGCTAATCTCCCAATGTGCGCGCATGAGTTTTGACCGTTTCTTCCGGCTGGCGTCAATCCCGGCTCTTTTGCTTTGCGCGCTGGTTCAGTTTGCAGCGGCAGCGCAAGCGGCCTCCATTTCATTGCTGCGCGATCCGGATATCGAACACGGGCTGAACCGGCTGGCGGCGCCGGTGCTGCGCGCCGCCGGACTCAACGCGAACCGGGTTCGCATCCTTATGGTCAATGACAGTTCCTTCAATGCCTTCGTCCTGGATTCCCGAACGATTTTCGTGAATTACGGGCTGATCCTGAAGGTCACCTCGCCGGAGATGCTGCAGGCCGTGCTGGCCCATGAGGCCGCCCACATCACCAACGGGCATCTGGCGCGGCGGATGCAGAACCTGCGCTCCGCCAGAAATGCCGCAGGGCTGGGCCTGGCGCTGGCAGCGCTGGCCGCTGCCGCCGGCGGCGGTGACGCGGCCGCAGGCGTTGCCATCGGCACCCAGAATTCCGCCTTGCGCAGCTTCCTTGCCCATACCCGCGCGGAGGAAAGCTCTGCCGACCGATCCGCTGCCGATTACCTGAACCGGGCCGGCATCAGCCCGCAGGAGCTGGTCGACCTGCACAAGGCCTTTGCCGGCCAGGAAGTGCTCAGCGCCGGCACCCAGGATCCTTACACCCGCTCCCACCCCTTGAGCCGTGACCGCATCCGTGCCGCGCAGGCCTATCTGGCGGCCCATGGCGACAAGGGCCGGACGAACGCCGAGGCGCAGTACTGGTTTGCGCGCGTCCGCGGCAAACTGTCTGCCTTTACCCGCGCCCCGAAATGGACCCTTCGCCGGGTGCGTGAGGAGCAGTTCAAGGACGTGCGCCTGATGCGCGAGGCGGCCGCCTACCACCGCCAGAACAGCCTCCAGAAGGCACTGAAAGCGGTCAACGGCGCCTTGGCCGCGCGCCCTACCGACCCGTTTTATCATGAACTCAAAGGCCAGATCCTGATCGAGAACCGCCAGTGGAGCGCAGCGCTTGCCGCCTACGGCAAGGCCGTGAGCCTTGCCCCCGGGGACCCGCTGGTCCTGACCGGCTACGGCCGCGCCCAGCTGGCGTCCGGCCAGCCCGAGGCGGCGCTCAAATCCATGGAACGCGCCCGCGCTATCGACTTCCGCAATACGGTGCTGCTGCGCGACATGTCGCTGGCCTACGCCAAGACCGGACAGACCGGCATGGCCGCCTTGGTCACTGCTGAACGCTATGCCTTGCAGGGGCGTCTGGATGACGCCGGCATTCACGCCAAACGGGCGGTCGCCCAGCTGCCAGCAGGCTCCCCCTCTGCCCGGCGGGCGCAGGACGTGCTGGCGGCCTATGAACAAGCTCAGAAGAGAAAGAGAAGAAAATGACCCTTTTCACCCGCACCGCCACTGCGGCCGCCACTGCCCTCGCCCTTGCCGGCGCGCCGGCGCAGGCCTTTGATATCAGCGCCATGTCCGAGGACGAACGAGAGGCTTTCGGCAATGAGGTGCGCGAATACATCCTGTCCAACCCGGAACTGATCCTGGAGGCAGTCGACCTTTTGGAGCAGCGCCAGCAGCAGGCCGAGGCGGCCCGCGATGACGTGCTGGTGGAGGAGAACCTGGCCGAGCTGCAGAACGACGGCTATTCCTGGGTCGGCGGCAATCCGGACGGCGACATCACCCTGGTCGAGTTCATGGACTACCGCTGCGGCTACTGCCGCCGCGCCGCGCCTGAGGTGGCCAAGCTGCTGGAAAGCGACGGCAATATCCGCCTTGTGATCAAGGAGTTTCCAATCCTGGGGGATGCGTCGGTGCTGTCCGCGCGCTTTGCCGTCGCCACCAAGCATGCGGCAGGCGATGACGCCTACAAGCAGGTGCATGATGCGCTGATCGAGTTCGGCGGCGAACCGAACGAGGTAGCGCTGCGCCGCCTGGCCGAAGGGCTGTCGCTGGATGCAGACGCGATTTTCGCCAAGATGGACAGCGAAGAGGTGACCGCCGAGCTGCGCCAGACCCGCGCGCTGGCGCAGAAGATGGCGATCTCCGGCACCCCGACGTTCGTGCTGGGCACGGAATTGCTGCGCGGCTACCTGCCCGCCGATCAGATGGAGATCATGGTGGCGGAGATCCGCGAGCAGCAGAGCTGATCCGAAAGCACTGGACCGGGGCTTTGCCCCGGACCCCAGAGTATTTTCACAAAAAGGAAGCCGGTTTAGCGCTTGAGACGCCTTATTCCGCTGCGCCCTGGGCCGCCTCGATCTGGGCGGCCTTTTTCTCGACCTCTTCAACGATGTGGTCGACCATCTGGTCGTTGGACATCTTGTGGCTGGCCTTGCCCGCCAGATAGACCATGCCCGACCCCGCGCCGCCGCCGGTGAAGCCTACATCGGTCATCAGCGCCTCGCCGGGGCCGTTCACCACGCAGCCGATGATGCTGAGGCTCATCGGGGTCTTCACATGCTCCAGCCGCCGCTCCAGCTTTTCCACCGTCTTGATTACGTCAAACCCCTGCCGCGCGCAGGACGGGCAGGAGATGATGTTGACGCCGCGGTGGCGCAGGCCGAGGGATTTGAGGATCTCGAAGCCGACCTTCACTTCCTCCACCGGATCGGCCGACAGGCTGACGCGCAGGGTGTCGCCGATGCCCATCCATAGCAACTGGCCGAGGCCGATGGCGGATTTGATGGTGCCTGAGACAAAGCCCCCCGCCTCGGTGATGCCGAGGTGGATGGGCGCGTCGGTGGCCTCTGCCAACTGCTGGTAGGCCGCGGCCGACATGAAGACATCGGACGCCTTCACCGAGATCTTGAACTCGTGGAAGTCGTGATCCTGCAGGATGCGGATGTGGTCCAGGCCCGACTCCACCATCGCTTCCGGGCAGGGTTCGCCGTATTTTTCCAGCAGATGCTTTTCCAGGGAACCTGCGTTCACCCCGATCCGGATGGAGCAATTGTGGTCGCGGGCGGCCTTGATCACCTCGGCCACGCGCTTTTCATCGCCGATGTTGCCGGGGTTGATGCGCAGGCAGGCAGCCCCGGCCTCGGCGGCCTCGATGCCGCGCTTGTAGTGGAAATGGATGTCGGCGACGATCGGCACCGGGCTTTCGCGCACGATCTCCTTCAGCGCCTTGGCGGACGCCTCATCCGGCACCGAGACCCGCACCAGATCGGCACCGGCCTCAGCCGCCGCCTGCACCTGCGCCACTGTCGCCGCCACATCGGTGGTCAGCGTGTTGGTCATGGTCTGGACCGCGATCGGGGCATCGCCGCCGACCGGCACGTTGCCGACGTGGATCTGGCGGCTCTTGCGGCGCTCGATATGGCGCCAGGGGCGGATGTGGTTCATCGACATGCGTTCGTGTCCCGGCTGGATCCTGTTAGCGCCTAGATACGTGCAGACGCCCGGCGCTGCAATGGCGGCACCAGGCGTCTTGTGCGAATTCCTGCGGCAGGATTATTCAGCGGGCTGCTGTTCCGCCTGCAGCTGCGCGACCAATGTGGCCAGCGCCTCGTTCTTGCCGTCCTGCAGGTCGGCCAGCTCAAAGCGGCCGGTGATCGCGTCGATCGACAGTTCGATGTTCTTGGTGACCTGGCCGCGCTTGCCGACCGGGCCGAAATGCTCACCATTGACAGCAAAGTAGATGGCGCTGCTTTCGCCGGTGCGCAGTTTCGGCGCATCTTCGGTCATTGGCACCTGGAACCGCTGGCCTGCATCCATGATGGTTTCCAGGATCACGCTGCCATCCGCTGCAGTGACCTGCACCCAGGAGGGACGCACCGCAACCATTTCGACGCCCGGCGCAACCTCTGCCACCACCTGCGGCACTTGCGGCCCGTGCTCGCCAGCCGGCAACGGGCCCGCGCCGTCAAACGGCAGGCTGGCGCCCGCCAGGCTGACCGATGGCACGTCCGGTGCCGCGAAATTGCCCAGCGTAGACGGATCAATGGTCGAGATCGGTGCATCGCGCGCCACCAGAACCGGTACATCCAGCGCCTGCGGACGGTACAGCCGGTCCAGCGCCTCCGCTGCCGGATCCTGGGAGCCTTCGGCCACTTCCAGCACCGCGCCGCTGAGCGGATCGAGATCGGCCAGCACCGCCGGGGTCTGGTCCACCGGTGCAAACTGCACCTGCTGAACCTCTTTCAGCACGGCCCAGCCGCCGTAGGTGATGCCGCCGATCAACCCGGCCAGCACCATCAGCGACCCGACGGCGCGCAGCTCGATCTGGCTCAGGATGCCGCTGGGAGCGGGAATGAACGGCGTGTTCGGCGAGGCGAAGGCATCGCCGCCCAGCCCCTTGGAAGCCGCTGCCGGCGCGCTGCCGGATTTGCTGCGGCTGGATGCCTCGGCCGACATGCCGTGCGCCACGGAGAAGCCGCTTTCCTTGCAGAAGTCCTGAAACGCCTGCTCCGCATCCATATTGAGATAACGTGCGTAAGAGCGCACATACCCCGCGATGAAACCGGGGGTGTCAAAGGCCGAGGGATCGGAATTTTCGATGGCTGCGATGTAGGAGGCCTTGATCCGCAATTCCCGCTGAACGTCCAGCAGCGATTTGCCCATCGTTGCCCGTTCGCCGCGCATCACGTCGCCAAGCTTCAGTTCGAAATCGTCAAAACCCTTCGGCTCTGCCGTTCCGTCATGTTCATTTTGCTTGCGCTGGGTGAAGCGCCCGATCATGCCTGCCGTCCCATCAATGCCTGCCGCCATCGTTCCAGAGTGGTGAAAGAATCACAATTGCGACTCAGATCCACTCATTGATTGACAACAGCGTAACACACTCAGCGTTAATTTACACTGATCAGTATGTTACCCGGCAAGTTCGGCACGATTCAGCGCACAATGCGACCACAATGCGTCCATTGCGTGGACCAGCGCGTCGATCTCCTTGGGACCGTGCACCGGCGACGGCGTGAAGCGCAGCCGCTCGGTGCCGCGCGGCACAGTGGGGAAGTTGATCGGCTGCACGTAGATACCGTAGTCCTCCAGCAAATGGTCGGACAGCACCTTGGTGTGCTTGGGGTTGCCGACGATCACCGGCACAATGTGGCTGCCGTGGTCGATGATCGGCAGACCCAACCCCTTGAGGCGCAGTTTCAGCACTTTGGCCTGGTCCTGATGCTTGTCGCGCAGGTCCTGCGCGCCTTTCAGATAGGCCACCGAGGCCGCCGCCCCGGCCGCCACTGCAGGCGCCAGCGAGGTGGTGAAGATGAAGCCCGGCGCATAGGAGCGGATGGCGTCGCACATCTTGGCCGAAGCCGCGATGTAGCCGCCCATCACGCCGTAGGCCTTGGCCAGGGTGCCGTTGATGATGTCGATGCGGTGGGCGAGCCGGTCCCGCTCGGTGACGCCGCCGCCGCGGGGGCCGTACATGCCGACCGCATGCACCTCGTCAATATAGGTCAGGGCGCCGAATTCATCGGCCAGGTCGCAGATTTCCGCAATTGGTCCGAAGTCGCCATCCATCGAATAGACCGATTCGAAGGCGATCAGCTTGGGCGCTTTGGGATCGTCGGCTTCCAGCAGTTCGCGCAGATGGGCGACGTCGTTGTGGCGGAAGATACGCTTGGCGCCGCCATTGCGGCGCACGCCCTCGATCATCGAGGCATGGTTCAGCGCGTCGGAAAAGATGATCAGCCCCGGGAACAGCTTGGGCAGGGTGCTCAGAGTCGCGTCGTTGGCGATATAGGCAGAGGTGAACAGCAGCGCCGCTTCCTTGCCGTGCAGATCGGCCAGCTCGGCCTCAAGCTGCTTGTGGTAAACCGTGGTGCCGGAGATGTTGCGGGTGCCGCCGGAACCTGCGCCGGTGGAGTCGATGGCGCCATGCATCGCGTCCAGCACAACCGGATTCTGCCCCATGCCAAGGTAGTCGTTGCCGCACCAGACTGTGATGTCCTGCTGGCTTCCGTCGGGCCGGGTCCAGACCGCATGCGGGTAATGACCCTTCTTGCGCTCGATGTCGATGAAGGTCCGGTAACGGCCCTCTTCGTGAAGGCTGGCAATCGCTGCGTCCAGTTTCGCGGTATAGTCCACCGGCATCTCCATAGCTAATTGTGCTCCTGCGGAGCACGCGGGCTGTGTAAAGGGCACGGGTCTTCTGACGATTAGGCCGCAATCACGTTCGCGAATGGTTACCCCAGGCGTCCCCTTCGATCAACTGCATACGCTCCGCCAGGGGTGCGCAACATTGATGCAGGTCAAATAGAGCTTAAACCATGCCCCGGCAAGGACAGCTGCGGCCAACCTGTGTCCGTTTGCGTCGTATCTGCCGCGCCTTCCGGCGGCTGAAGTTCAGGATCGGAAACCCCGGCGCCTGGAATAGCAGGAGAAATCCGGCACCATGACCTCTGGCCCCTCTTGATGCTCACTGCTAGGGTCCGCGGCAAATCGGCCCGGTTTCCGGGGCCTTCCCCGCAGATGCAGGAGAGCAAGAGATGGCATTGAATGACGTTCTGGACCGGATCGACGCAGAGCTGGACGCCGCAACCGGGCGGCTGATGGAGCTGCTGCGGATCCAGTCGATTTCGACAGACCCGGCCTACAAGGCAGAGTGCGACAAGGCTGCCGACTGGCTGGTCGCCGACCTGAACTCGATCGGCATCAAGGCGGAGAAACGCGCCACCCCGGGGCATCCGATGGTGGTCGGCCATGTGGGCGAGGAAAACACCGATGCCCCGCACGTGCTGTTCTACGGCCATTATGATGTGCAGCCGGTGGACCCGCTGAACCTCTGGAACACGCCGCCGTTCGAGCCGCAGCTGGAGGACACCCCGAACGGCACGGTATTCCGCGGCCGCGGCGCCTCTGATGACAAGGGCCAGCTGATGACCTTCGTCGAAGCCTGCCGCGCGTGGAAGGCGGTGAACGGCTCCCTGCCCTGCCGCATCACCTTCTTCTTCGAGGGCGAGGAAGAATCCGGCTCGCCGTCGCTGATCCCCTTCATGGAGGCCAATGCCGAAGAGCTGAAGGCCGATATCGCGCTGATCTGCGACACTTCGATGGTGTCGCGCGGGGTGCCGTCGATCTCCTCGCAGCTGCGCGGCATGCTGAAGGATGAATTCACCGTGATCGGCCCGCGCATCGACCTGCATTCCGGCCATTACGGCGGCCCCGGCCTGAACCCGCTGCGCGAGCTCAGCCGCATCGTCGCCTCTTTCTACGACGAGGAAACCGGAAAGGTGGCCGTCGAAGGCTTCTATGATGGCGTGCACGAGGTGCCCGAGGACCAGCTGCGCCAGTGGGAGGGCTGCGGCTTCGACGAGAAGGACTATCTCGACAACGCAGGCTACACTCAGGCCCACGGCGAAAAAGACCGTTCGGTGCTGGAACAGCAGTGGGCCCGCCCGACGCTGGAGGTGAACGGTCTCTGGGGCGGCTACAACGGCGCAGGCTCCAAGACCGTGATCCCGTCGGAGGCGCATTGCAAGATCACCTGCCGCCTGGTCGGCGACATGGACCCGGACGCGCTGCGGGTGAAGATCCGCAAACACGTTGAGGCGCAGCTGAAACCCGACTGCAAGGTGGTCTGGGACAACGATCTGGAGGGCTCCAAAGCCTCCGTCATGGACATCACCCGCCCCGAGTTCACCGCCGCCCGCGCCGCCCTGACGGACGAATGGCAGCGCGAGGCGGTATTCTGCGGCATGGGCGGCTCGATCCCGATCGCGGGCTTCTTCAAATCGATCCTCGGCATGGAATCGATGCTGGCCGGTTTCGCGAATGATGACGACGCCATTCATTCGCCGAACGAAAAGTATGACCTGAAGAGCTTCCACAAGGGCATCCGCTCCTGGGCCCGCATCCTGGATGCGCTGACCGCCAAGTAGCCGGCGGCGGGCGGACGCTCCGCGAAGCTCTGCCCGTTTGCCTGCCTTCCGGTGGCCGGGCCATGCGAGCATTGGCAGGGCCCTTGCCCTGCCCCACGCCGGCACAGGCGTACTCCCGCCCGTCATCACGCCTCTGGCGAGGCCCTCTTCCCGTTGGGCCCGGCGCCGCGGATGCGGCGCGCGCCGTGCAGCAGCACGGCGCCGGCCCCAAGGCTCTGCGGGGCATCTGTGATGCGCCGCAAGGGCGCGGGAGCCGCTCCCCTTGCGAGAATACAGCGGCACACTTGATCCTCTGCCGCCTTCAGGGTCCAATCCCGGTAAGGCGCCGCCGACAAGGGAGAAGTCCATGCCAGCATCCAAGCAATCCGGCACCCTGCAGGTGAACGGCCAGCAGATCGCCTACACCCTGCGCGGCGGCGGGCCGCCGCTGCTCCTCCTGCACGGTTTTCCGCAGACCAAGGAAATGTGGGAGGAAACCGCCCCTGCCCTTGCGCGCCGCTTCACCGTGGTGACAGCGGACCTGCGCGGCTACGGCGCCAGCTCCAAACCCGAAGGCGTGGAGGCAATGAGTTTCCGCAGCATGGCCGCCGACCAGCTGGCGCTGATGCAGGCGCTGGGGTTTCCCCGGTTCCACCTGGCGGGTCACGACCGCGGCGGGCGCACCGCGCACCGGCTGGCGCTGGATGCGCCAGAGGCCGTCGCCAGCCTCACCGTGATGGACATCATCCCAACACACACATTGCTGGACAAGCTGACGCAGCAGGTCGCCCGCACCTATTACCACTGGTTCTTCCTGGCCCAGCCCGCGCCGCTGCCGGAACGGATGATCGGCGCCGCTCCGCAGGCCTATTTCGAAAGCTGCCTATTGGGCTGGGGCCGCGCATCGCTTTCGGACTTCCCGCCTGCCGCCTTGACCGCCTACCGCCGCGCCTGGCAGGATCCGGCCTGCATCCACGCCATGTGCAACGATTACCGCGCTGCGATCGACGTGGACTTTCACGACGACGCCCGCGACCTGGGTCGCCGGGTCCGGTGCCCGGCACTGGTGCTCTACGGAGCCGAAGGCGCCATGGCCCGCGGCTATGACGTCGCTGCAACCTGGGAGCCCTGCCTGCAGGACATCACGGCACGGGGCCTGCCGGGCGGGCATTTCTTCATCGACAGCGCCCCGGATGAAACCGCCGCCGCGCTGCTGGAGTTTCTCACGCCCCTGCCGCCGCCCTGAAGCGGTGCCTGAACCGGGACGAAGCCCCGGGTTTCACGTGCGTTTAACGCACCCGGTTAAGGCTTGCTTATCGCTCTTGCCCTACCCTTTCCAGCATTGCAGATGGAGGCAGCGATGGCACAAAGCAGATTCAAACGCCCGCCCGGCTTCGAGGGCAACCAGACCGATCCGGAGGAAAGCTACCGCGCCGGCTATCAGCATGGCACCCGGGTGCTGCTGCGCTACCTGGAATCCCACCCCCAGCCCGACCTCGACCGCCTCAAGACATGGGTGAATGCGGAATTGACCGGCTGGCGCCACGACACTGAGGCGGCACCGAACCCGCCTGCCATCTGACCGCCCGCGGCCGCCGCCAAACGGCTTGCCTGACCCGTTTCCGGCAGTCAGGCTGGCGGCATGACGACAGCGATTCTGACAGACGGCCCGCAACTGGCCGAAATCCTGGCTCTGGAAACCAAGGTCTGGGAGGCGCTGGCCGCCGGCGATCCTGTGGCCGACGGGCGCCTGCTGACAGAGGATTTCCTCGGCGTATACCCAAGCGGTTTCTCGGACAAATCGGGACATTGCGATCAGCTGAAGGACGGGCCGGTGATGCGTGCGTACCGCCTTAGCAATGCACAGCTGAGAGTCATCACCGCTGAGGCCGTGCTGCTCAGCTACCGCGCCTCCTACCTGGCTGCGGGGGGATCTGAATGGAGCACGATGCTGATCTCATCCCTGTGGGAACAGGACGCCGGGAGCTGGCGCAACAGCTTCAGCCAGGACACCCCGGAAAACGAATAAGACGCGCCGCATGCGTATGCGGCACCAACATGACTGAAAAGGAAAGTGGCGCGGTTGACGGGGCTCGAACCCGCGACCCCCGGCGTGACAGGCCGGTACTCTAACCAACTGAGCTACAACCGCGCATGGGCCTTTCGGCCATGGTCCCCGTCCGGGGCGGACCCTGAAGCGCCAGGGCGGCGGGCGAAAGTGGCGCGGTTGACGGGGCTCGAACCCGCGACCCCCGGCGTGACAGGCCGGTACTCTAACCAACTGAGCTACAACCGCATTTTCGCCTTGCGGCAGACCGTCTCCGGTCCAGTTCCCCTCCGGGGCGGATCCTGATTAACCCCAGGATGAGGTACAGCAGTGGCGCGGTTGACGGGGCTCGAACCCGCGACCCCCGGCGTGACAGGCCGGTACTCTAACCAACTGAGCTACAACCGCCCGCTGCGCATTCAGCATCGCTGCCGAATGTTGGGCTGTAATATTCTCCACCCCCCAAAGCGTCAAGCGGTGTTTTGCCTTTTTCGGAGGTTTCCGGAAAAAAAATGATCTCCAGCCAGCAAGCCATTGAAAAATATATAAAACCAAGCCCGGCACAGGTGGCCGCAGCAGTTCGTTCGACGTATCTGTCTGAGGGGGAATGGTGGGTGATGAGAGACTCGAACTCCCGACATCTTCGGTGTAAACGAAGCGCTCTACCAACTGAGCTAATCACCCGGTGAGCGGGGATTTAGAGAATGCCGCCCGGCAGCGCAAGAGGCGGAAGGATTTTTTTTCCGGTTTTTCCACCGCCGCATCCCGCCCCTTCCGTGCAGCCGCGCAACACTCCGATCCGGCCGCCAGGCCGCGGCCCGATCATTATTGCCAACCGGTGCGGCGCTCCCCTAGCACCCTATCCAGCCGGCCCGGAAATTGCAGAGGACGGCCCACGCCACACGACTGGAGCAGTTTTCATGAAACGCATAATTGGCGCAGCAGCCGCGGCAGCGGCAATGGCCGGCAGCCTGCAGGCCGCCGAAATCACCGGCGGCAGCTTCGACCTTTCGACCTCCGCCTTTGCAGACGACACGGATTTTGCGCGCAAGGCGGTGGGCGGCGCGCTGGAACTCGGGTTTTCACGCGGTTTTTCCACCCAGCTCGACCTGTTCTACGCGGATTTCAACGCCACCCGCCTCGAAGGCGCCAATGCTACCCTTCACGGTATTGCCCACGTCAGCGACAGCACCTCGCTGGGCTTGTTCTACGGCGTCGAGGAAGCTGGCAACGATGAATACGACTTCTATGGCATCGAGGCCGGGCACGAATTCGGCTTTGCCGACGCGGAATTCTACTTGGGCGAAGGCGATGACGGCGCAATTTCCGGCACCATCGCCGGCATTGCCATCCGCAAGGACGTGACCAGCCAATTCACCATTAACGCAGGCCTCGACCATCTGGATCTTGGCAGCATCGACCTCACCCGGATTGCCGCAGGCGCCGAGTATGACATCGGCGAAGGCGCAAAGTTCTACGGCGAGCTCGGCTCACTGAACGCAGACGCGCAGAACCTGTCCGGCAACGAGGCCTTTGTCGGCATCGGATTCAAGTGGGACTTCGGCGCCAACCGCGGCACCACCTTCGGCCGCCGAGGGCTGGTGAGCAAGCTGCCGGGCCTCTGAGCCTCGCGCCGGGCCGCCGCCCCTGCGGCCCGGCTTACTCCAGGACCGTTTCCGCTCCGTTTTCCAGCACATAGACGCACCCCTGCCCGTTCGGCAGCGCCGCCATCCGGTCCCGCGGCAGGCCGCAGACGATCCCGCGCATCACCTGTCCCAGCAGCCCGTGCGCCACCACCACCGACGGCCCGGCCAGCGACTGCATGAAATCCAGGATGCGGGCGTGGAAACTGCCGTAGCCCTCGCCGCCCGGCGCTTCGCAGAACAGGTCCAGATTGCGCGGATTCGCCCTGTGGATCTGCGGGTACTCTGCCGCCACTTCCGCCAGAGTCATGCCCTGAAACGCACCGGCATAGGCCTCTGCCAGGCGCGGGTCAGTCACGAAAGGCGCACCGCCCAAAGCAATGTCCGCGGTCTGCTGCGCCCGCCCCAGGGGCGAGGCATAACAGGCCGGTTTCTGCGCCATGACGGGCGCCATCAGCGTTGCCTGCCTGCGGGCCTGCTCCACCCCCTGCGGCGTCAGCGGCGATTCCAGCTGCCCCTGGATTCGCCGCTCGGCATTCCATTCGGTCTGCCCGTGGCGCAGCAGCCAGATTTTCGGAAATTGCATCACATGCTCCCTGCCCGTCTTTTTTCAGGCAAAGTGGTAACGGCACACAGCCGCCTGAGGAACCCCGGAAACGCAAAAGGCGCTCAACCTTTTCAGGGAGCGCCTTTCGGGAAAGATGGTGGGTGATAAGAGATTTGAACTCCTGACATCTTCGATGTGAACGAAGCGCTCTACCACTGAGCTAATCACCCGTGAGGCAGGCTTTTAACCGTCAGATGCGGCCTCCGCAAGAGGGTCATTGGAAGATTTTTCACCTTCCGGCCCATTTTCTTCAGCAGCTTCCGCGGCGGCCGCCGGCTGGCGCAGCTTGCACACGAACACCTTGCCGTTGCTGCGTTCCTGGCTGCGGTTGACACGCAGCTTTCCAAAGGGTTTCAGGTTCAGTTCACGCCCCTCTGCAATGGCCTCTCCCAGCAGCGCCAGAACCGCCTCGACCACCGGTTTTGCGTCCTTTTTCTTGATGCCGGACCGTTCGACCGCCTGTTCCACCAGCTCCTTCTTGGCCAGCTCCGGCGCCGCCACCACCGGTTCGGCGGCCGCGACAACAACCGGCGCCGGGGCTGCCGGCTCCGCCGCCGGAACCGCAGGGGCCGGTGCGGGCGCCTCGGCCGCAGGCGCCTGACCGGCTCGCAGCTCGACCGGCGCCGGTTTCACCGCCGCAGGTTTTGCCGCGGCAGCCGTCAGCGTGCCACTCTTGCGCGCAGCGGTTTTGCGCGTGCCTGATTTACGCGCGGCTGAACTGTTCTTGCTGGTTGCTCGTGCCATGTTATGCCCCGTCTGCCTGTTTTCCCGCCCGCTTCGCCCGCGCCCGGCCGCCCGGAACGGGGGCCGCAGCCCGGCGGGCAGGCTTATCCTGTGCCCCAGCCTACCACAGCCTTCCCGCCGCCGTGAACCGGTCAGCAGGACGGCAGCGCGTCGCGTTGCAACATTGTCCTCAGGGTGAAACTGGACCGGGTATTGCGAATGCCTGGCACCCGCATCAGCCGGTCCTCCAGGAAGCGGTCGAAATCCGGCAGGTCCTCCGCCACCACCCGAAGCAGGATATCGCGGGTGCCGGTCATCAGGTAGCATTCCATCACCTGGTCGAACTTGCGCACCGCCTTCTCGAAGGCCTGCAGCGCATCGGTGGACTGCCGTTCCAGTTCCACCGCGACAAAGATGGTCACCGGCAGTCCCAGCTTGGCCTGGTCCACCCGCGCCGAATAGCCGCTGATGACGCCGCTGTCCTCGAGGTTGGCGACCCGCCGCGCACAGGGGGTCGGAGACAGGCCGATCATCTCCGACAGTTCGGAAATCTTCAGCCGCCCGTTGCGCTGGAGCGCGGCGACAATCTTGCGGTCAATCGAATCCATGGAGCTTTTCCCTAACGCAGGCGGCCTCCAAGGCAGTTTACCACCAAACAGCAGCTTTCCGGCAGGCTTTTTTGGTGAAAACCGGCGTTTGCGCGCTGGTAGTATCGGGAAAAGTTTTGGAGGAGCCATCCAGATGACAGTGACCGCCGTTTCGTCCAGCAGCCACGAAGAAATTTACCGTGTCGAGGAGCCCTCCGTTGGCCTTCTCGGCTTTATTGCCGTGCACTCCACCCAGCTGGGCCCGGCGGCAGGCGGCCTGCGCATGCGCCCCTATGCCAGCGAAGAAGAAGCGCTGACCGACGTCAAGCGCCTCAGCGAGGGCATGACCTACAAGAACGCGGCGGCCGGGCTGACCCTCGGCGGCGGCAAGGCGGTGATCATCGGCAACCCGGCCAAGGACAAGTCGCCGGAGCTGCTGCGCGCCTTTGCCCGCGCCATCGAGAGCCTGGACGGCCGCTACATCACCGCCGAGGACATGGGCATGAGCCCCGCCGACATGGCGGTCCTGGCGGAGGAAACCCGGTTCGTGGCCGGCCTGGCCGACGGCGCGTTTGCCAGCGGCGACCCCTCCCCGATCACCGCACGCGGCATCTTCAACGCGATCCGCACCGCGCGCGCACACAAGCACGGCAGCCGCAGCCTGGATGGTGTCACCGTATCGGTGCAGGGCCTGGGCCACGTCGGCTGGTATCTGTGCCAGCTCCTGCACGAGGCCGGCGCCAGGCTGGTTGTCACCGACATCGACGAGACCCGCGTCGAAAAGGCCATCGAATCCTTCGGCGCAAAGGCGGTGCCGCTGGCGGACATCTACAGCGCCGAAGCTGACGTGTTCGCGCCCTGTGCGATTGGCGGCATCCTGAACGCCGGGACAATCCCGCAGCTGAAGGCGGATATCGTCGCAGGCGGCGCCAACAACCAGCTGGCAACGGCGGAGGACGGCGCGGCGCTGCACGCCCGCGGCATCCTCTATGCGCCCGATTTCGTTGCCAACGGCGGCGGCATCATCAACGTCGCGACCGAAATCCAGCAGATCAAGGACCGCGAGGGCTTTGTCGCCGAGAAGCTGCAGGCGCTGGATGAAACCATGGCAGCAATCCTGACCCAGGCCAAGGCGGCGGATGTCAGCCCGGCGGAAATGGCAATTGCCACCGTTCAGGCCAAGATGGCGAACGCCAGCAAGGCCGCCTGAACCTTCCCGGCTGCAATGCCGCGGACGCACTCCCGCAGGCGCCAAGGACCATACGCCCCGGCAAGAAGGGCCAGAACGGAAGAGAGAACTGAAAAGGGCGGCCCCCTCGGACCGCCCTTTCCTTTTGCCGTATTGCTTGATCAGCGGATCAGTGCGCGGTCGCGCCTGCACCTTCGCCGGAACCTTTCAGCGCCGCCTTGGCGGCTGCGGCTTCTTCCGCCTCCTCATCCCATTCGATTGGTTCGGGCTTGGACACCAGCGCGTGCTCCAGAACTTCGGACACATGGCTGACGGGGATGATCTCCAGCCCCTCCTTCACGTTGTCCGGGATTTCCGGCAGGTCCTTTTCGTTCTCCTGCGGGATCAGCACCGTCTTGATACCGCCGCGCAGAGCCGCCAGCAGCTTTTCCTTGAGGCCGCCAATAGCGCTGGCATTGCCGCGCAAAGTCACTTCGCCGGTCATCGCAATGTCCTTGCGCACCGGGATGCCGGTCAGCACTGACACAATCGCGGTCACCATCGCCAGGCCGGCGCTGGGGCCATCTTTCGGCGTTGCGCCGTCCGGCACGTGCACGTGGATATCCAGCCGGTCGAACTGCGGCGGCTTGATGCCGATCTGCGGGCTGACCGACCGCACATAGCTCGACGCCGCCTCAATCGATTCCTTCATCACGTCGCCCAGCTTGCCGGTGGTCTTCATCCGGCCCTTGCCCGGCAGCCGCAGCGCCTCGATCGACAACAGTTCACCGCCGACAGAGGTATAGGCGAGACCGGTAACAACACCCACCTGATCCTCCAGCTCGGCCAGGCCATAGCGGTACTTCTTGACGCCCAGGAAATCATCCAGATTGTCCGCCGTCACGGTCACGCTTTCGGCTTCTTTCTTGACGATCTTGGTCAGCGACTTCCGCGCCACCTTGGCGATTTCGCGCTCCAGGTTCCGCACACCGGCCTCGCGGGTGTAGGTGCGGATCATCTCGGTCACCGCATCATCGGTCAGCTCGAACTCCTTGGCCTTCAGGCCGTGGTTCTTCACCTGCTTGGAAATCAGGTGCTGCTTGGCGATCTCGCGCTTTTCATCCTCGGTGTAGCCGGACAGAGGGATGATCTCCATCCGGTCCAGCAGCGGCCCGGGCATGTTGTAGCTGTTGGAAGTGGTGAGGAACATCACGTTCGACAGGTCGTACTCCACCTCCAGGTAGTGATCCATGAAGGTGTTGTTCTGTTCCGGGTCCAGCACCTCCAGCATCGCCGAGGCCGGGTCGCCGCGGAAATCCTGGCCCATCTTGTCGATTTCATCGAGCAGGATCAGCGGGTTGGTGGTTTTCGCCTTTTTCAGCGCCTGGATGATCTTGCCGGGCATCGAGCCGATGTAGGTACGGCGGTGGCCGCGGATCTCGCTCTCATCGCGCACGCCGCCCAGCGAAATGCGGATGAACTCGCGGCCGGTCGCCTTGGCCACGGATTTGCCCAAGCTGGTCTTACCCACGCCCGGCGGGCCGACGAGGCAGAGGATCGGCCCCTTCAGCTTGGCCGAGCGCTGCTGCACCGCCAGATATTCGACGATCCGCTCCTTAACCTTCTCCAGGCCGTAGTGATCCGCATCCAGGATTTCCTGCGCGCGGTTCAGGTCTTTCTTGACGCGGGACTTGTTGCCCCACGGGATCGACAGCATCCAGTCGAGGTAGTTGCGCACAACCGTGGCTTCCGCCGACATCGGCGACATGTTCTTGAGCTTCTTCAGCTCGGCCTCGGCCTTCTCGCGCGCCTCTTTCGACAGTTTGGTGGCGGCGATCTTCTCTTCCAGCTCGGCGATTTCGCCGGCGCCTTCCTCGCCGTCGCCCAGCTCCTTCTGAATGGCCTTCATCTGCTCATTCAGATAGTACTCGCGCTGGGTCTTCTCCATTTGGGATTTGACGCGTGTCTTGATCTTCTTCTCGACCTGCAGGACCGACATTTCGCCCTGCATCAGGCCATAGACCTTCTCCAGCCGCTCGCTGACGGAGAGCGTCTCCAGCAGTTCCTGCTTGCGGTCCACCTCGATGCCCAGATGGCCTGCCACCAGGTCCGCCAGCTTGGCCGGCTCGGCGGTCTCGCCCACGGCGGAGAGCGCCTCTTCGGGGATGTTCTTGCGCACCTTGGCGTAACGCTCGAACTCATCGCCGACGGTGCGCACCAGCGCCTCGGTGGTGGTGACGTCGCCCGGCATCTCGGCCAGTTCCTCGGCCTTGGCCTCGAAGAAATTGTCGTTCTCCAGGAACTCGGTGATCTTCACCCGGCTCTGGCCCTCGACCAGCACCTTGACGGTGCCGTCGGGCAGCTTCAGCAGCTGCAGCACATTGGCCAGCACGCCGACGGTGTAGATGCTATCGGTATCGGGATCATCCTCGGAAGGGTCGATCTGGCTCGACAGCAGGATCTGCTTGTCGTCCGCCATCACCTCTTCCAGGGCGCGCACCGATTTTTCCCGGCCCACGAACAGCGGCACGATCATGTGGGGGAACACCACGATGTCGCGCAGCGGCAGGACTGGGTAGGAGGAATTGAGTGGCTCTTGCATACTCGGTCCTTTGGTTAGGCAAGACGGCCCGGCCCCGGTATTGGCAGCTTTGGCCCGTCTCCTCATTGGATGTCTTTACTTGGTGGGGCGGTTTTGGGTTTTCAACCGCGGCACCTCAAGGCTGGGGCTCACCTTGCCCGCTGCGCGCCGGGACCACAAGGGCGCAAATGCAGGAAGGGTGAGCAAATGATGAAGGCCGCGCCGGGCGCCCCTGTGGATAACTCTGCCGCACCGATCAGCGCCGCAGCAGCGTGATCAGGCCGCGCTCCAGCCGCCCGCCCGGCCCGGTTTCGCGGTAGGTTCCGCTCATCCGGCCCTGGTCGACCAGGAACAGGCGGATATCCTGCCGCAGCACCTTTCCGGTGCCGGACTCGCGTTCTGCCAGCAGGTTCAGCCGCAGCATCCGGTCGGCGCCGCAGGGCAGCGCCCCAAGCGTCAGCTCATCGAGATAAACCTCCGTGCCTTCGGCCAGATCGCCGCGGCCCACGCTTTCAGCCCTCAGGCCTGTGCCGGGCTTCAATGGCGCCCGGTCCTCCACCCCGATGGGCAGGAACCCCAAGGCGGCGGAATCGGCCACCAGCCGCCCATTGCGGAATCGCAGCGACAATACCTCGCCCGTGCGCTGCGGCAGCGGCACCATCTCGATCCGCCCGCCCGCGGCCAGCCCGGCCTCGCCCGGCCCCTTCTGCACGACCCACTGCCCGCGCAGCGCCTGCGCGCCGCCCTTGGCCAGGTCCTCCAGCGGCACCGTGCAGCCATCCAGCCGCGGCGCCTTGAAGAAACTGGAGGCTTCGGCAAGCGATCCCGGTGCGGTCTGCACCGTCTGCGCCAGAACGCCGGAACTGCCGCTCAGAAAAGCCGCAACAGCCAATGCCTGATACCGGATCATCGCCATCCTCCCCGCATTTTCGGGCAAGCGTAGCCGTGAGGTCTTCACAACCCGTGAACGCTGCGGCGGCGAGGCGCAGAATGCCCCGCCGCCCTGATCCGGACTGCCCGGACCTACTCAGCCGCCTGCTGCAGCGCCGGGTAGTCCGTATACCCTTCGTCCCCTCCGCCGTAGTAGGTATCCGGATTACCCTCGTTCAGCGGCGCGTCCGCTGCCAGCCTGGCCGCCAGATCCGGGTTGGCAATGAACGGGCGGCCGAAGGCCACCAGATCCGCCTCACCGGCTGCTGTCCGCGCCAGCGCGGTTTTGCGGTCATAGCCGTTGTTGGCCATATAGGTGCCGGTATAAAGCTTGCGCAGCGCCCCGAAATCGCCCTCGCGGGCACCGCCGGTCTCGCCCTCGACCATGTGCAGATAAGCCAGACCGTAGCTGTTCAGCCGCTGGATAAGCGGTGTGTAAAGGCCGATGGGATCGCTGTCCGACACGTCATTGAAGGTGGCAAAGGGCGACAGGCGCAGGCCGATGCGGCCAGCCTCCCAGACCGTCAGCAGCCCGTCCAGGATCTCGAACACGATCCGGGCGCGGTTCTTGGGCGAGCCGCCATAGCCGTCGGTGCGGGTGTTCACCCCGTCCTTCAGGAACTGCTCCAGCAGGTAGCCGTTGGCGGCATGCAGCTCGACCCCGTCAAAGCCTGCGTCCTTGGCGTATTTCGCCGCCTGCACATAGTCCTCAACGACCCGCTGAATGCCCTCTGCGCTCAGCGCCTGCGGCTTGGAGGTCGGCACAAATCCCTCATGGGTGAAGGTCTGGGCCTCAGCCGCCGCATCGGTGGACGACACAGCCTTGGTGCCTTCGGGCAGCAGTGAGTCATGGGTGATCCGGCCCACATGCCACAGCTGGATGACGATCTTGCCGCCCTTCGCATGAACCGCATCGGTGACCTTGCGCCAGGCGGCGGCCTGCGCGGCCGTGTGGATGCCGGGGGTCTGGATATAGCCCTTGGCCTCGGCGCTGATCTGGCTGCCCTCGGTGATGATCAGCCCGGCGCCGGCCCGCTGGGCGTAGTATTCCACATGCCGGTCCAGCACCTCGCCGGTCTGGTCGTCGGCCCGGTTGCGGGTCAGGGGCGCCATCACGATGCGGTTCTTCAGCTCGATCGCGCCAGCGGCGCTGGCGGAAAACAATTCTTGGGTCACGGGGATTTCCCTCCGGTCAAAGTTTCCAGCAACAGGAATGTTGCCCGGAAGGAGCTGTGCATCCCGCCAGCCCCTTTCAACCCTCCAGTCTCAGGAATGTTAACCGCGGGCTGCCTTTTTCCCGGCCCGCGCAGCGGACGCCCCCCGGCCAAGCAGAAAAAATGCCTTGCGGTCAAAATGTTAAAAGGCCGCCCCAAGGGGCAGCCCATACATCGTTCACGAAAAGATGTGCGCCCGCCGCTGCTCCCAGCGTCACAACCGCTCAATATCCCCCTGCGCGCGGGTGTCGTGAAAGTCCTTCTGCCAGGCGTCGAACGTCCCGGCAGCAATCGCATCACGCATTCCCTGCATGATCTCCTGGAAATAATGCAGGTTGTGCCAGGTCAGCAGCATGCCCGAAATCATCTCGTTCGACCGGAACACATGGTGCAGGTAAGCGCGGGAGTAGTTCGAGCACGCCGGACAGCTGCAGTGCTCGTCCAGCGGCCGCGGATCGTCCTGGTGGCGGGCGTTCTTGATGTTCACGACGCCGTAGCGGGTGAACGCCTGGCCGGTCCGGCCGGAACGCGACGGCAGCACGCAGTCCATCATATCGATGCCGCGCGCCACCGCGCCGACGATGTCGTCGGGCTTGCCCACCCCCATCAGGTAACGCGGCTTGTCCTCGGGCAGGAAACCGGGGGCGTAATCCAGGCAGTCGAACATCGCCGCCTGCCCCTCTCCGACAGCCAGGCCGCCGACCGCGTAGCCCTCGAACCCGATCTGTTTCAGCGCCTCGGCGCTTTCCTCGCGCAGGTCCTGCTCCAACCCGCCCTGCATGATCCCGAACAGCGCGTGGCCCGGCCGGTCGCCGAAAGCCTCGCGGCTCCGCTCCGCCCAGCGCATCGACAGGCGCATCGATTCAGCAATCCGGTCGCGGTCCGCAGGCAGCGCCGGGCATTCATCGAAACACATCACGATGTCCGACCCCAAGAGCCCCTGGATCTCCATCGACCGTTCCGGCGTCAGCTCATGTTTGGAGCCGTCGACGTGGGACTTAAAGGTCACACCCTTCTCGGTGAGCTTCCTGAGCCCCGCCAGCGACATCACCTGGAAGCCGCCGCTGTCGGTCAGGATCGGGCGCTCCCAGTTCATGAACTTGTGCAAGCCGCCCAGCCGGTCAATCCGCTCCGCCGTCGGCCGCAGCATCAGATGGTAGGTGTTGCCCAGCAGGATATCGGCACCGGTGGCGCGCACGCTTTCCGGCATCATCGCCTTCACCGTCGCAGCCGTCCCAACCGGCATGAAGGCAGGGGTGCGGATTTCACCGCGCGGGGTGTTTATGACACCTGCGCGCGCCTTGCCGTCGGTTGCCTTCAGTTCAAAGTTGAAAAGCTCTGCCATCTCGTATTCCTGCCGTTACAATCAAACCGGCACACCGGTGATTCCCCCTAATGCCAAGGAGCCCCGCGCATGTCCACAGCCGACCCCGCACCGAAATTGAAACTCGGCTGGGAGGAATGGGTCAGCCTGCCGGACCTCGGCCTGCCCGCCCTGCGGGTCAAGGTCGACACCGGCGCCCGCACATCGTCGCTGCATGCCACCGGGATCGAAACCTTCGGCCCGGCAAGCGCCCCCAAGGTGCGCTTCATGGTGCACCCCATTCCCGGCCAGTACGATCTGGAAATCCCCTGCTCCGCCCTGATCAAGGACCGGCGCGAGGTCACCTCGTCTAACGGCGAAAGCGAGATGCGCTTTGTGATCGAGACCGCGCTGGAAATCGGCGGCCAGTCCTGGCCGGTGGAGCTGACACTGACCGACCGGCGCGGCATGGCCAAGCACATGCTGCTGGGCCGCCAGGCGCTGACCGAAAACGTGACCGTCGTGCCCGGCGAGCGCATGTGCCAGCCGGCGCTGGACTATTCCGTCTACGCCTCCGCCAACATCCGCAAATCCGCCCCCAAACGCGCCCTGCGCATCGCCGTGCTCAGCCGCGAAGACAATTATTCCACCCGCCGCCTGGTGGAAGAGGGCGAACTCCGCGGCCACACGGTGGAGGTGATCAACACCACCCGCTGCTACATGGCCCTGAACGCGCTGGCGCCGGAGATCCACTACGATGGCAAGCGCCTGCCCCGCTATGATGCGGTAATCCCGCGCATCGGCGCTTCTGTCACCCAGTACGGCACCGCACTGCTGCGCCAGTTCGAAACCCTGGGCACCTTCTGCGTCAACGGATCCGAAGGCATCACCGCCAGCCGCGACAAGCTGCACGCGCATCAGATCCTTGCGCGTCACAAGATCGGCATGCCTGCCACCGCTTTCGCCGCCTCGCCCAAGGACACCGGCAGCCTGATCCATATCGTGGGCGGCGCGCCGCTGATCGTGAAGCTGCTGGAAAGCACCCAAGGCAAAGGCGTGGTGCTGGCTGAAACCAAGAAGGCCGCCGAAAGCGTCATCACCGCCTTCCGCGGGCTCAAGGCCAACTTTCTGGTGCAGCAATTCGTCAAGGAGGCCGCGGGCGTGGACATCCGCTGCTTCGTGGTCGGCTCCAAGGTGGTTGCGTCGATGAAACGCTCCGGTGCAGAAGGCGACTTCCGGTCCAACCTGCATCTGGGCGGCAGCGCCGAGTCAGTCCGCATCAGCAAGGAGGAGCGCGCCACCGCCGTCCGCGCAGCCAAGGCCTTCGGGCTCAATGTGGCGGGCGTCGACCTCCTGCGCTCGGAAACCGGCCCCAAGGTGCTTGAGGTGAACTCCTCCCCCGGGCTGGAGGGGATCGAAAAAACCTCCTCCAAGAACATTGCCGGGCTGATTTACAGCGAAATCGAAGACCGGGTGCGCCCGGCGCCGATGCGGCGGCTCAAACCCTCCAGCAGCTGACACCGCGCGGCAAGCCCCTCCGGGCTTGCCAGCCTGGACTGCCGGGCGTCATATACGCTTGGAAACTCTTGAAACCGGCACCGCTAACACCCACTTGTATACCGTTGCACACAACGGGGCGTGTCATTGAACAAGGACAAGACTTCCGGCGCACAGCCCCTGCCCGGCGGGCCGCCGGACCCGGGTGCCCCGGCTCCTGCAGCCCCCGCTGACCAACCAAAGGAATTTTACATGAACGAAGACCTGTTCCTCGACCTTCTGTCCGGCAATCTTCTGTACCTGCTGGGTGCCGTTCTGCTGATCATCGTGATCCTGAAGGGCATCAAGATCGTGCCGCAATCGGAAAAATATGTGGTCGAACGCTTCGGCCGCCTGCACTCGGTGCTGGGGCCGGGCATCAACTTCATCGTGCCCTTCCTGGATGTGGCCCGCCACAAGATCTCGATTCTGGAACGCCAGCTCCCAAACGCCACCCAGGACGCAATCACCAAGGACAACGTTCTGGTACAGATCGACACCTCGGTGTTCTACCGCATCCTGGAGCCGGAAAAGACCGTCTACCGGATCCGTGACGTGGACGGCGCCATCGCTACCACCGTGGCCGGCATCGTCCGCGCCGAGATCGGCAAGATGGATCTGGACGAGGTGCAATCGAACCGCGCCCAGCTGATCACCCGCATTCAGGAAGCGGTCGAGACCGCGGTGGACGACTGGGGCATCGAGGTGACCCGCGCCGAGATCCTCGATGTGAACCTGGACCAGGCGACCCGCGACGCCATGCTGCAACAGCTCAATGCCGAGCGCGCCCGCCGGGCCGAGGTGACCAAGGCCGAGGGTCAGAAGCGCGCCGTGGAGCTGCAGGCCGACGCCGAGCTCTACGCCGCCGAACAGACCGCTAAGGCCCGCCGCATCCAGGCCGAGGCCGAAGCCTACGCGACCGAAGTTGTCGCCAAGGCCATTGCCGAAAACGGGCTTGAGGCGGCGCAGTATCAGGTGGCGCTGAAACAGGTGGAATCGCTGACCGCGCTTGGCAAGGGCGAGGGCAAGCAGACCATCGTGGTTCCTGCCCACGCACTGGAGGCCTTCGGCAACGCCTTCAACCTGCTGAAGGGAGGAAAGTGATGGACGCCCCTTTCTGGGCCTTGTGGTGGGTCTGGGGCGCAGCCGCCCTGGCCCTGGCCATCCTCGAGGTGCTGGTGCCGGGCTTCGTTTTCCTGGGCTTTGCCATCGGCGCGGCGGTCGTCACCCTGCTGCTGCTGGCAGGCGCCAGCATCAGCCTGCCGCCGCTGCTGCTAATCTTCGCCGCCCTGTCGCTGACCGCTTGGCTGGTGATGCGCCGCTACTTCGCCCTGCCCAAGGGCCAGGTGAAGACTTTCGACCACGATATCAACGATTGATCTTCCGGCCGGGGGTGCTGCAGCCGCGCGCGCCCGGTCTCCTTGACCGGCTGTCAGAACCGGAACCCGACCCCAGCCAGCAGGCTGTGCGTGACTGCATCATGGCGGAAGAAGCTGCCGGTGCCGCGGATGCCTTCCTGATAGTCCACCCCCAGCCCGCGGTACATGACATAGATCGAGGCCCGCTCCCAGCGGTCGTAGATCACGCCGCCCATGGCCGACCAGCTTTTGTCGGAGCCGCCGCCCAAACCGATGTCGGCCTCCAGCGCCAAGCTGATATCATCCGACAGGCGGCGCTCCCAGCGGAAGCCCGCGATCGGATCTGTCCAGTCCGCGCCCCGCCGCAGGGTGCCGCCCGGCACGGCGGCGGTCACATCCACCTCCCAGTGGCGCAGCCCCCCGAACACCTCGAACCGGTTGCGGCCCCGGGCAAACCTGTACGTCAGCACCGCCTCGCCCAGATTCTGGTCATAGCGCACAGAGGCCGGGCCCATTTCGGTTGCCCCGTCCGCATCGGCGTCCAGTATCGAATACCGCAGGCGGAACCCCAGATTGCTGCTGTGAACCCCCTCAAACTGCAGCATCCCGCCGGCTTGCAGCTGGTCAAAGGCATCACCGGCATCAATCTCCACATCTCCGCCGCTGCGGCCCAATTCAGTGGTGCTGTCGATGGAAGGCGCCAGGACAAAGGGGGTCAGCTGCCACTGCCAGCTGCCCTCGGCCCGGGCCAGAGCGGCAGCGGCTAAAAGCGCAAGAGCTGCCAGCAGAATGCGTGCAGATGCGCGGCGGAATGCAAACAGCTCAGGCACGGCTCCTCCCCGGACCCGCCAAGGACCGCGGTGCGGACGGCAATCGCACACCGGTCCGCTGCAGCATGGCAGCCTTCACGAAAACATTATGGGGGAGCCACAACTTAGCGCGAATCCGGGTGCAAATCAAATATTTGCGTTCCCAGGGCAAGGCAACCGGGCGGCAGCTTAGCGCCCGCCGCCTCTGGACGCCGGGCCGCATATTTCCTATATAAACCGTCGGAAAATCAAACCGGGATCCTCATGACCAACCCTGCCGAACCGCTCGAAGGCGCCCCTCTGATCGCGCCCTCCTCCGTCAGCCACCCGCTGTACGAAGCCGTCGTCGACGCCTGCCGCACCGTGTATGACCCGGAAATCCCGGTGAACATCTATGAACTGGGGCTGATCTACACCATCGACATCACTGACGAGAACGACGTGAAGATCATCATGACTCTGACCGCGCCGGGCTGCCCGGTGGCCGGCGAGATGCCGGGCTGGCTGGTCGATGCGATCTCCCCCGTGCCCGGCATCAAGAGCGTCGATGTCGAGCTCACCTGGGAGCCGCCCTGGGGCATGGAGATGATGTCTGACGAGGCCCGCCTCGAACTGGGCTTCATGTAAGCCCGGCCGCCACTCCGCTTCAGGTGTTACAAGACCTTCTTGCGCCCGTCATGCGGGCGCAACCCGGCTGTTACATTTGCGCGCCACTCTCGCCGCGAATGTGACCAACCGGAGACCTTTCCATGCGCCTTGCCCTGCCCGCGGCAGCTGCCCTGCTTTTGTCCACCGCCGCCTTCGCCGGCAATCCCCCGGCTGCGGCGGATGCGGGCCTCAGCTACGGCCCCCGCCCCGCCTATCTGATCTCCAAGCTGCCCGAGGGCGCGCTCAAGGACAACCTGCAGTCCTGCCTGGGCCAGACGCCGCAGCGCACGGATTTCTCCATCGGCCACCGCGGCGCGCCGCTGCTGTTCCCGGAGCACACCGTCGAATCCAATATCGCCGCCGCCCAGATGGGCGCGGGCATCCTGGAATGCGACGTCACCTTCACCAAGGATCTGGAGCTGGTCTGCCGTCACGCCCAGAACGACCTGCACACCACCACCAACATCCTGACCTCGGACCTGGCGGACACTTGCATTACCCCCTTCACCCCGGCGGACGGCGGGACCCCCGCCGCTGCCGAGTGCCGCACCTCCGAAATCACCCTGGCAGAGTTCCGCACCCTGCAGCCCAAGATGGACAGCGCCGACAAGACTGCCCTGACCGCCGCAGCCTATCAGGGCGGCACCGCCGGCTGGCGCTCCACCCTGTTTGCGGATGACGCCACGTCGATGACCCACGCGGAATCGATCGAGCTGTTCAAATCGCTTGGCGCCAAGTTCACCCCGGAGCTGAAATCTCCCGCGGTGGAAATGCCCTTCAACGGCTTCAGCCAGGCTGACTATGCCCAGAAGCTGATCGACGAATACAAGGCCGCCGGCATCCCGGCCTCGGACGTCTGGGCGCAAAGCTTCAACCTCGACGATGTGCTCTACTGGATTGAAAACGAGCCGGAGTTCGGCAAGCAGGCGGTGTTCCTCGACGCCAGCTACGACCTCGACGGCTTTGACCACAACAACCCGGCGACCTTCCCGCACGACTTTGCGGAGCTGCACGCCAAGGGCGTCAACTACATCGCCCCGCCGATGTGGATGCTGGTCACCTCGGAAGACGGCAAGATCGTGCCCTCGGCTTACGCCAAGGCGGCCAAGGCGGCAGGCCTCAAGCTGATCACCTGGACCCTGGAACGCTCCGGCCCGCTGGCCTCGGGCGGCGGCTGGTACTTCCAGTCGGTTTCCGGCCTGACCACCGATGACAGCATGTATTACCAGCTGCTGGATGTTCTGGCCCGGGATGTGGGGGTTGAGGGCGTGTTCTCCGACTGGCCCGCCACCACCACCTATTACGCGAACTGCATGGGGCTCTGACGCCCGTCCCTCCCCAAATGACGGACACCCCCATCACCGGCCGCCTCCCTGCCCAGGAGGCGGCCGCTTTTATTTCCGCATAACAAGTGTATGTTATTCTCCGGCCCCGCCGCATGTGGGGGTTGAGCCGCCCCCGCAGCCACCCTAGATAACAGGGGAAGCGCAAGGAGACATACATGTTCGGCATTCCCGGCAAACAGGCGGTGACCATGACGCCCAAGGCTGCGGCCCAGATCGCCAAGCTGATGATAAAGGACGGCCGCGCCGGCCTGCGCATCGGCGTCAAGAAGGGCGGCTGCGCGGGCATGGAATACACCATGGAATATGTCGACCAGGCCGACCCCAATGACGAGGTGGTCGAGCAAGACGGCGCCCGCATCCTGATCGCCCCGATGGCGCAGATGTTCCTGTTCGGCACCGAGATCGACTATGAGGTGACGCTCTTGGAAAGCGGCTTCAAGTTTAACAACCCCAATGTCGCCGAGGCCTGCGGCTGCGGCGAGTCGATCTCCTTCAAGGAAGTGCCCGGCAGCTGATCCGGCGCATCAGGGAAGACAGCAGCGGGCGGGGGCTTCCCCGCCCTTTTGCGTTCCCGGCGGGCGCGCAAGCGAATTGCGCCGCCCCGCTGCCGGTGCTACCAGTCACGCCCAAACAGGACATTCGGAGGCACCCCCATGCGGCGGAAACTGGCAGCAGGCAATTGGAAGATGAACGGCACTGGCGACAGCCTGGCTGAACTGGCGGCCCTGGCCGAAAGCCATGGCGCCCCCGCCGCCGACATCCTGATCTGCCCGCCCGCCACCCTGCTGTCGCGCGCCGCGGACACCGCCCGGGGCAGCGCCGTTGCCATCGGCGGCCAGGACTGCCACGCAAACGCCTCCGGCGCCCACACCGGCGATCTGTCGGCCGCCATGCTCAAGGATGCAGGCGCCTCCGCAGTGATCCTCGGCCACTCCGAGCGCCGCGCCGACCACGGCGAAAGAGACGCCCAGATCTGTGCCAAGGCAGAAGCCGCCATCGGCGAGGGCCTCACTGCCGTTATCTGCATCGGCGAAACCCTGGCGGAACGCGAGGCCGGCGACACGCTGAAAGTGGCCGGCACCCAGCTGGCAGGCTCCGTCCCTGCCTCGGCCGCCGGCGCCAACACCGTGATCGCCTATGAACCGGTCTGGGCCATCGGCACCGGCAAGGTCCCGACGCTGGAACAGATCGCCGAAGTCCACGATTTCCTGCGCGCCGAACTCACCAGCCGCTTCGGTGCCGAAACAGCAGACAGCATCCGCCTGCTCTACGGCGGCTCGGTCAAGCCGTCCAACGCAGCTGAAATCTTCGCCGTCTCCAACGTCGACGGTGCGCTTGTGGGCGGCGCCAGCCTCAAGGCCGCAGATTTCTCCCCGATCATCAGCGCATTGGAAAACAGCTGACATACCGCTGCGGCGCAAACCTCGGGATTGAGTATTTCCAGAAAGATGAAACTCAGGCAGTTTTCACCTTTGCCAAATACTCCGGGGTGAATTGGCCCGAAGGGGCAAGAGGGGCAGCGCCCCTGCCCTGAAATGAAAAACGCCCCGGTGTCCCGGGGCGTTTCTTTTTGCGAACTTTCCTAGTTCGTTATGATCTCCGGCCCCATCACCGCATTTGGCAGCACGGTGGACAGCCAGGGCACATAGGTGATCAGGATCAGGAAAACGAACAGCACGGCCAGGAACGGCAGCGCCGCGCGCACCACCCCCATCATCGGCATCCCCGCCACGCCCGAGGTCACAAACAGGTTCAGGCCCACCGGCGGTGTGATCATGCCGATCTCCATGTTCACCACCATGATGATGCCCAGATGGATCGGGTCGATGCCCAGCTCGATGGCAATCGGGAACACCAGCGGCGCCACGATCACCAGCAGGCCCGAGGGCTCCATGAACTGGCCGCCGATCAGCAGGATCACGTTGACGACGATCAGGAACATCACCGGCCCGAAGCCCGCCGACAGCATCGCGTTGGCGATATGCTGCGGCACCTGCTCATCGGTCAGCACATGCTTCAGGATCAGCGCGTTGGCGATCACGAACATCAACGTCACGGTCAGCTTGCCCGCCTCGAACAGCGTGTGCTTGGTGTCGCTGTGGAAGATGGCCGTGACCAGCGCATAAGGCTTCTTGATCAGCGGTGTTTTCGCTTCACCCTCGCCGTTCGACAGCGGCCCCATGTCCTTGTACACAAAAGACGCGATCAGGAAGGCATAGACCGCCGCCACAGCTGCCGCTTCAGTCGGGGTGAAAATACCGCCATAGATGCCGCCCAGGATGATCACGATCAGGAACAGGCCCCAGCCGGCCTCACGGCCCGAGGTGATGATCTCGCCCCAGCCCTTCCACTCGCCCTTCGGCAGGTTCTTGACCTTGGCCATCACGTAGATGGTGACCATCAGGAACAGTCCTGCCAGCAGGCCCGGGATGACGCCCGCCAGGAACATCCGCCCGACGGAAACCTCAACCGCCGCCGCATAGACCACCATCACAATCGACGGCGGGATCAGGATACCCAGGGTGCCTGCGTTACAGATCACGCCGGCCGCGAACTCCTTGGTGTAGCCCACCTGCCGCATGCCCGCGATCACGATGGAGCCGATGGCCACAACGGTGGCAGGCGAGGAGCCGGACAGCGCCGCAAACAGCATACAGGCAAAGACGCCGGCAATTGCCAGACCGCCGGGAAGATGGCCCACGCAGGCGATGGAGAAGCGGATGATCCGCCGCGCCACGCCGCCGGTTGTCATGAAACTGGACGCCAGGATGAAGAACGGAATCGCCAGCAGGGTGAAATGCCCTTCAAAGGCCTCAAACAGCGTGCCCGCAACAGAGGCCAGCGAACTGTCAGAATAGATCAGCAGAAAGATGGTGGAGCTGAGACCCAGCGAGACCGCAATCGGTACCCCGATCAGCAACAGGCCGATCACCATCGCAAAGAGGATTACCACTTCCATCAGTCATGCTCCCCGCGCTGCGCCTGCACTTCCGCAATTTCATCTTCAACTTCATGGCTGGCGACCAGCCGGTCGGCCTCGCCGCGGGCAATCTGCAGCGCCGCCTGGGCGAAGCGGAACACCAGGAGCAGCATCGACACCGGCAGCACCACATAAGGCACCACTTTCGGCAGCTTCTCGTAGGAGTCGCCGTAATTGATCAGGTCTTCCAGGAACTTGAAGACCCCCACCATCGGCACGTCCTGCACTTCATAGAAGCTCTGCGAGCGCGCCTTGAAATCCAGCCCGGTCGGGAACCAGCGGCCCGAGGTGGGCGGCAGGTCGGCAAACACCGCCCAGTAGTCATAGGCGCCTTTCAGCAGCAGCAGCGAAAACACCAGGCAGCAGGCCACAGCAAACAGGCCCACCGCCATGCGCGCGCCGGGCGCCAGCATGTTGACGATGGCATCGACACCCAGATGCGCATGGGCCTTGACCGCATAGGACGCGCCCAGCAGCACCAGCCAGGCAAACAGGAACACGGTGAGCTCAAGCGCCCACAGGATGTTGGAATTGAATACAAACCGCGCGATCACATTGGCGAATGTTATCGCCGTCATCAGCCCCAGCAGGAGCGCGATCAGAGTTTCTTCGAGTGAGTTGATAAGCCCGCTCGGGCCGGTTCTGGACCCCGCCATGGCTGCCTCCCAAATTTTGCGGAAAGGGGTGCAGGCGGCGGATCCCCGCGCCGCCTGCGGATACGGGGCGCCCATGGGGGCACCCCGGATAGGCCCGGTTTACAGGCCCGCGTTGATGGCTTGCGCGGCGTCGATCTTTTCCTGGCCGACGTCGCCTGCGAATTTCTCCCAGACCGGCTTCATCGCCTCGACCCAGGCCGCGCGCTGCTCGGGGGTCAGCTCGCGCACCACGCCGCCGGCATCGATGATCGCCTGCTTGGCCTCGCCGTTCACCTTGGTCGACTCGGCGTTGCGCACCGCGGTCACCTCGTTCAGGATGGTCAGGAACTGGTCGCGCACCTCGGGCTCCAGGCTGTCCAGCCAGTCGACGGAGGTCACCACCAGGTAATCCAGCGCGCCGTGATTGGTCTCGGTGATGCCGTCCTGCACCTCAAAGAACTTCTTGCCGTAGATGTTGGACCAGGTGTTCTCCTGGCCGTCCACAACTCCCTGCTGCAGCGCGCCGTAGACTTCCGAGAACGCCATCTTCTGGGGCGAGCCGCCGATCGCTTCCATCTGCGCCACCAGCACGTCCGAGGATTGCACCCGGAACTTCAGCCCGTTGGCGTCCGACGGCTCCACCAGCGGCTTGTTGGCCGACATCTGCTTCATGCCGTTGTGCCAGTAGGCCAGGCCCTGCAGGCCCCGGCGCTGCATCGAGTTCAGCATCTCCTGGCCGGTTTCGGAGGCCTGGAAGGCATCCACGGCTTCGATGCTCTTGAACATGAACGGCAGGTCGAACAGGCGGAACTGCTTGGTGAACTTCTCAAACTTCGACAGGCTCGGCGCCGCCAGCTGCACGTCGCCCTGCAGCATCGCTTCCAGCACCTTGTTGTCGTTATACAGCGTGGAGTTCGGATAGACCTCCATGCACATGGTGCCATTCATTTCCTCATTCACCCGCTTTTCCAGCAGTGCCGCGGCGATCCCCTTGGGGTGCTTGTCGGTGTTGGTGACATGGCTGAACTTCACCACGATCTCGCCGTCGTCACAGGCAGCGCTTGCCGCGCCTGCGGTTACAGCCAGTGCCAGTGCGGCGGCGGTAGTGGTCAGGAATTTCATGGTTTTTCCTCCCAGAAAAATCGTCTGTTGATCCGATGTCGATCCCAGCGCATGGCTGAGGTCCGCCCAGAGCATCCCAAGTTGCGGAAATCCGCTCAACAATTGATTCGGGAATCACATTGAAACATGATTTTCCGCAGTTTTGCATAGGCTTACGGAGCGGCCCAAAGGCGATCAGGCCGCGCCCTGCAAAAGCTGTGCGAAATCCCGCACAGGGCACTCCGGGCTTTGTGCGGAAATCCGCACAAATGTTAGCGCCCGACAGGCTTGCGGGAATCATAGGGCTTTTTTCAACCGGCACGTCTACGCCTGCCGCACTGCCGGAGGCACACCGCTGGTTTGACAAACAGGCAGTTGCAAACCGGGCCGCAAGCGGCTTGGTCATAAACGGTGTTGCGCAGCCACCGCACGCACCGCTTGCCGCTCCTTAACCCGGGCTTGCAATACTGCTTCCCGTCGCGACACCGGTGCGGACTGACACCCCGCACCTCCAGGAGATCACAGGGCCCCCGAGACCACCTCTTTGTTGGGTGCAGGGGCGTCCCGCACTGAAGGCTTCAGCGGACAGGGGGGCTTGCGACCCCCGTCCTCCCTCCGCCCATGGCCCCAACGGGGCTTTCCGGCGGCGCCGCCTCCTTGACTACCCCGGCTTCAGCGCCGGACAGAACGAACCGCAAGGCTCCCAGGCCCAGCGCCCTCAGCGGCGGTAATCCTCGGGCCGGATGCCATAGCGGGCCAGCTTGTCATAAAACGTCTTGCGCGGCAGCTTCAGGGCTTCCGCGGCCGCAGCCGCGCGCCCGTTGGCGCGGCCCAGCGCCGCGATCAGCAACGACCGCTCCACCTGCGCCATCTGCTCCGCCAGCCCCAGACCCGCTGCCGCCGAGGCCTCCTCCGGCATCCCCAGCACAAACCGCATCGCCGCAGACATCAGCGACCGCGCATTGCCCGGCCAGTCCTGCGCCATCAGCGCCGCCAGATGCTCCTGGCTGATTTCCGGCGGCTCGATCCCCGCCTGCTCCGCCGCCTGCGCCACGTAATGGCGGAACAGCACCGGGATATCGCCCGGCCGCTCCGCCAGCGACGGGATCCGCACCCGCATCACATCCAGCCGGTAGAACAGGTCCGGGCTGAATGCGCCCGCCTCCGCCCTGCCCGCCAGATCGGCGCTGGAGCCCGCGATGATCCGCACGCCGCCGCCCTGTTCCAGCTGCGCCAGCAGCGCGTACTGCGCCGCCTCCGGCAGCGCCTGCACCTCGTCCAGGAACAATGACCCGCCCGCCGCCTCCTGGCACAGTTGCGCCACCGTCTCCGCTGCCAGCCCGGCGGCGGGGCGCTTCACAAACGGCCCCTGCCCCGCGGGCGACATCAGGTGGATGACCTCCGCCACCTTGGATATGCCGCTGCCCGGCGCGCCGGTGACCAGAACCTCCGCGCCGGTCGGTGCCACCGCCCGCACCCGCTGACGCATTTCCCGGGCCTGCGGCGAGGTGCCGAACAGCAGCCGCGCCGCCGGATCGCCGCTCTCCAGCTGGTGCTTCAGGCGCCGGTTCTCCAGCACCAGCGCCCGGGTCTTCAGCGCCCGCTCCAGCACCGGCAGGAAATCGGCGGGCGCACAGGGTTTCTCGAGGAAATCAAACGCCCCCTGCGACATCGCCTTCACCGCCATCGGAATGTCGCCCTCGCCAGTCAGCAGCACCACCGGCAGCTCATCGTCGGCACCCCGCGCATAGTCCAGCAGGTGGAACCCGTCCCGCCCCGGCATCCGGATGTCGGACACGATAATGCCGTCGAACGCAGGGGTGATGTGGTCCTTGGCCGCCACGAAGGATCCGCAGACCACCACCTCCAGATCATTCAGCTCCAGCGTCTGCGCCAGCGCCTCGCGCACCGCCGCGTCATCATCCACTAAGAGAACCTTGCGGGTCATGCGGCGTCTCCCTTTTCTTCACCTTCGCGCCACGGCTCCAGCTCCACCGTGAACACGGCACCGCCGCCGGTGTTGGCGCCGCGGATATTGCCGCCGAAGCTCTGCACCAGGCCATAGGAGATCGACAGCCCCAGCCCCATGCCCTCTGAGCTGCCCACCGCCTTGGTGGAATAAAAGGGGTCGAACATCTTCTCCGGCTCCTTGATGCCGGGGCCGCTGTCCTGCACCCGCACCTGAAGGCGCGGACCGGTATCGACGCAGATGGAGATCACTTTCTCCATCTGCCCCTGCATCGCATCCGCTGCGTTGTTGATCAGGTTCACGAAGACCTGCGTCAGCCGCACCTCGCCGCCCCAGGCATGGACCGGTCCGCTGCAGGCCGCGGCATCCCAGCGCAGGTCGATATGATCCGCCTTCAGGCGCGGCGCCGTCAGCTCCACGGCGGCGTCGATCACCCTGACCAGGTCGACCCGCCCCATCGGCTCGCTCTCATTGCGGGCAAAGGCGCGCAGATTCTTGATGATCCGCGCCATCCGCGCCGCCATGTCGGCAATCCGGCCCAGGTTCTCGCCGGTCCGCTCCGCCTTTCCGCGCGCCAGGAAAGCGGCGCCGTTCTCGGCATACTGCTGAATCGCCATCAGCGGCTGGTTCAGCTCATGGCTGATGCCTGCGGACATCTGGCCCAGCGCCGACAGCTTGCCCGCCTGCACCAGCTCCTGCTGCGCCCGTTTCAGGGCCGCCTCGGCCTCCTCCCGCTCGTGCACCTCACGGCGCAATTGCGCGTTGGCCGCAGACAGGTCGCGGGTGCGCTGCTCGACCCGGCTTTCCAGAACCGCGTTGGCCTCCGCCAGGGTGCGCCGCCGCTCCATCACGATGAACAGAAGGGCGCCGAACGCCAGGCACACCGCCGCCAGCGCTGCCGCCTGCAGCGCCGCAATCCGCCGGGCCGGGGCCACATCGACCAGGATCTCCCCGGTCATGCCGATGACCGGCAGCCCGACCGACAGATGCAGCGCCCGGGCGGGCAGATAGGGGCTGCCCTCCAGGCGCCAGATCTCATGCCCGCCGTGGAAATCCCTTCCCGTCACCCTTGGGGTCTCCCCCGCCGCGCCGCGCCGCCAGAACAGCAGTTCCGAGCGGTTGGCGATAAAGACCACGCCGCTGCCGTTGGTGAAGAAGACCGCCGGCAAGGAGCCGCGCCAGGTCTGTTCCACATCGCCGACATCCGCGACCACCACCAGCGCGCCGCGTACCTGGCCGTCCTCCGCAAAGGCCGGCGCGGCGTAGAAATAGGACCGCTTGCCTTCCGGCTGCAGCACCCCGTGGCCGGTGCCCAGCGCCCCCTGCGTGGCCCGGATGAAATACTCTTCCTGCGCGACGCTGGCGCCGGTCACCCCTTCGGCCGCGGCCAGCACCCGGCCGTCGGCGGCGGCAAAAAACACATCCAGCGCCGCCGTCTTGTCCGCCACCTGCCGCAACAGCTCCGCCGCCCGCTCCCGCGCCGCCGGGGTGGATAAATCCGTGAGCGCCGGGTGCCCGGCCGTCAGCACCGCCAGCTCCTGGTAGACCTGCAGCTGGGTGCTGACCCGGTCCGAGGCCAGCGCCAGATCCGCCGCGCTGCGCTCTGCCAGGCTGTCCAGCGCCTGGCGGTATCCGTAAGACCAGACCATCAGCGCCAATGCCGCCACGGCCACCAGGAACCCGGCCGGCAGGCTCCAGCGAAGAACTTTATGTGTATTCATTGCGGCACGTTATCAAAGCGGCCCTTGCATTGGCCAGATGCAACGGCAACAACCGGCATATGAAGACCTTGATCCAATCCCCCACCGATCCAGCCTTTGTGCAGGACCCCTACCCCTTCTATGCCGCCGCCCAGGCCGCAGGCCAGCTGCACCGCTGGCAGGACTACGGCATGGTTGCCGCCTTCGGCCATTCCGCCGTGCACATGCTGCTGCGCGACCGCCGCTTCGGCCGTGAGGTGCCGCAGGAGCTGCGCACCGAGGCGCCCGCCCATCTTGCTCCGTTCCTGGCTGCGGAAGCGCATTCGATGCTGGATGCCGAACCGCCCCGCCACACCCGCTTGCGCAAGCTGGTGATGCGCGCCTTCACCTCGCGCGGGATCGCAGCGCTGGAACCGGGCATCAGGGACCTGTGCCACCAGCTGATCGATGCCTTCCCGGACCGGCCCTTCGACCTGCTGGACGCCTATTGCACCCAGGTTCCGGTCATTGCCATCTGCCGCCTGCTGGGCGTGCCGGAGGACATGGCGCCGCAGCTGCTGGACTGGTCGCACAGGATGGTGGCGATGTATCAGGCGGCGCGCACCGGGGCGACCGAACATGCCGCGGCGCAGGCGTCGCAGGAATTCACGGACTTCCTGCGCGGCTACATAGAGGAGCGCCGCAGCGATCCCCGCGAGGACCTGATCACCCGGCTGATCGCGGCGGAGGAGGAAGGCGACGCCCTGTCCACTGATGAACTGATCGGCACCTGCATCCTGCTGCTGAACGCAGGCCACGAGGCCACGGTGCATTCGCTCGGCAACGGCGTGAAAACGATGCTGCAGCAGGGCTGGCAACCGGACTGGCTGGCGCCGGAGGGCATCGAGGGGCTGGTGGAGGAAATCCTCCGCTTCGACCCGCCGCTGCACATGTTCACCCGCTACGCCTATGAGGAGGCGGAGGTCTTCGGCCACACCTTCCGGCGCGGGGACCAGGTGGCGCTGCTTTTGGGCGCCGCCAACCGCGACCCGAAGGCGCTGGACGATCCGCACCGTTTCGACCCGGCCCGGCCGCCCAAGGTGAACAAGAGCTTCGGCGGCGGCCTGCACTTCTGCGTCGGCGCGCCGCTGGCGCGGCTGGAAATGCAGATCGCCCTGCCGGTTCTGTTCGAGCGCTGCCCGGGCCTGAAACTGGCAGCCGCGCCGGAATACTCCAACACGTACCACTTCCACGGGCTCACGCGGCTGATTGTCACCCGCACCTGAGAACCGGGGTGCTCCCGCCCGCGCGGCAGGGATCAAAGATCCCCTGGCGCGGTTGGGCCGGGCGCCGCTGACGCGGCGCGGCGCCCCTAATTCACCTTTGGCCAAATACTCCGGGGGTGAGGCGCGCCGGCGCCGAGGGGACAGCGCCCCCTTCTTCCCTCCTGCGTTCGCCGCAACGTCACTCCGGCAGAGCCGACAGGGCCGACATGCAGGGGCCGTCCAGCAGCCAGTCCCGGAACGCGGCCACCTTGGGGTCGTTCCATTTCTGCCGCTCGCCGATCAGCGCATAGGCGCCGTCCGGGGTGCCGCAGGTCATGCCCGGGAACGGCAGCACCAGGTCGCCACGGGCCAGTTCCTCCCGGCACAGGGCCAGATCCGCCATCACCACCCCCGCCCCCATCACCGCCGCGCGGGTGGCCATGTCGAGATTCGGGAACACCTCGCCGCTGCCGGCGTCCACCTGCTCCACCCCGAAATGCTGCACCCATGCCGCCCAGTCGGCGCGGCGCGGGCTTTCATGCAGCAGCCGCTGGCCCGCCAGTGCCGCCGGGCCATCCGCCAGCGCCGGCAGCAGCGACGGCGCGCAGGCCGGGGCCAGCACCATTTCGAACAGCGGCAGCACCTCGATGTCCGGCGGCCGCCCGGGCCGGTTCTGCAGGGAAATGCCGAGGTCGTATTCCGCAACCTCAAACCCTTTGTAGCTGTAAAAATCCGTGGTCAGCCTCAGCTTGATTTCCGGATGCGCGGCGCGGAACTGCTCCAGCTGCGGCAGCAGCCAGCGGATCGACAGCGTCGGCGGGCAGATCACCCGCAGCTCCGACGCATCCGCGGCGACCCGCTCCACCTCGCGCAGCATCTTTGCGAAGGCCTCGGTCAGCACCGGGTAAAGCCGCTGCCCCGCCGTTGTCAGCTCCACCCCGCGGGCATTACGGTGGAACAGCAGCACGCCGATGTGCTCCTCCAGGATCTTCACCTGACGGCTGATGGCGCCGCGCGTGACGAACAGTTCGTCCGCAGCGGCAATGAACCCCTGATGGCGGGCGGCGGCCTCGAAGGCGCGCAGAGCGTTGAGGGGCGGCAGGCGCATACCATCACCTTGGATCAGCTTTCCTGATCCAAGGTGGAGAATAACTGGTTTGCGCGCAAGCCCCCGCCGGCCCTATTCCTCGAGGGCCGGAATGGAGTAGACGCCTTGTTTGCAGAAACCAGAAAAACGGGCATGCAGCCCCCCGCACCCTTTGCCCACGTTTTCCTGCAGTGGATTACTGGCCGCCCTGGGCCAAGCAAAGCTGAGCCTCGATCCGCGGAGGAACAGGCCGCAGAGGAACAGGCCATGGTGCACGTGCCGCTGTGCGAACTGGAGCGGCTGAACCAGATTTCGCCGCACCTGCTGGCCGATATTGGAGTGGCACGGGCCGCCTTTGCCGGGGACGCATCCCCCTGGCGGCTGAAAGACGGCCGGCATCTGCTGCTGCGCCCGCCGCTGTGACGGAAAGGAACGGCCGGCAGACCGCCGGCCGCGCGGCCTCAGCTGCCCAGCGGCAGCATGGTGGTCGACTTGATCTCCTCCATCGACAGCAGCGCGGTGACGTTGTGCACCTTCACCTCTGAGATCAGCGCCTGGTAAAACACGTCATAGGCGCGCGCGTTCTGCACCCGGACTTTCAGGATATAGTCAATGTCGCCCGCCAGCCGGTGCGCCTCCTGCACCTCCGGGCGTTCGCGCAAGGCTTGCAGGAACTTGGCCTGCCATTCCGCCTCATGCTCCGAGGTGCGGATGAGCACGAAGAAACAGGCCTCGAACCCCAGCGCCTCCGGGTCCAGCAGCACCGTCTGCTGGCCGATCACCCCGGCCTCCTTCAGCTTGCGGATGCGATTCCACACCGGGGTCTTGGAGGACCCGACCCGGCGGGCAATTTCATCCAGCGACTGGCTGGCGTCGCGCTGCAGCTCAGCCAGAATTTTCCGGTCCGTGCCGTCGATCCGCACCGTCATTCCTGTTTTCTCCTTTTGTGAGGACCAATCGGCCCGATGTCCCGCCGCGGCAAAACCAATGTTCTTATTTCCGCGCCCATATAGCGCAATACCGGGAATATTTCCTATATCTAACCGCAAGTCAAACACACTGCAGAGGGTACAGGAATGTCCGCACCATCGACACATGCTGCCAATGCCACCACTCACGTCCGTGGCGGCATGGACTGTATGGTTGCGGGCCAGGTGACCTTTGCAGGCTCCGGCCCCGGCGATGCAGAGCTTCTGACCCTGAAAGCCCTGCGCGCGCTGCAGACCGCGGACGTGATTTTGCACGACCGCCTGGTCAGCGCGGAAATCCTGGCGCTGGCGGGCCCGCAGGCGGTGCTGGAAGACGCCGGCAAGGAAGGTTTCGGCGCCCAGGTCAGCCAGGCGGACATCAACGCCCGTCTGGTCGAACTGGCCAAGCAGGGCAAAAAGGTGCTGCGGCTGAAGGGGGGCGACCCGGCGATCTTTGCCCGCCTGGACGAGGAGCTGACCGCCTGCGAGCAAGCCGGCATCGCCTATAGCATTATTCCCGGCATCACCGCCGCCTCCGCAGCCGTCGCCGCCATCGGCCAGAGCCTGACGCAGCGCGGCCGCAATACTTCGGTCCGGTTCCTGACCGGTCACGCGATGAGCGGCTTTGCCGATCACGACTGGGCCGCGCTGGCGCGCCCGGGCGAGGTTGCTGCGGTTTACATGGGCAAGAAATCCGCCCGCTTCGTGCAGGGCCGCCTGATCATGCATGGCGCCGACCGCGCGACTCCGGTGACCATCATCGAAAACGCCTCGCGCCCCGATCAGCGGGTGCTGGAAACAACGCTGGACCGCCTGCCCGCCGACCTGGATGCGGCCGGTTTCGGCGGCCCTGCCCTCACATTCCTGGGTCTTGCCCCGCGCCAGGCGGCGGCAGCCCTGAACGATCTCAAAACGGAGCTTGCATAATGGCCCGCGCCTTTACGCCCAAAGTCATCACCGCCAACGACCTGCTCGAGGGCGACGTGATCTATTTCACCGCTGACGGCAGCTGGACCCGGAACCTGTCCGAGGCCGAGCTGATCACCGACGAGGCGGAAGCCCAGCTGCGCCTGATCGAGGCGGAGAAGCAGAACATCAAGATCGTCGGCGCCTATCTGGCCGACGCCAAGGCCGGCCCGAACGGCCCCGAGCCGACCCATTTCCGCGAGGAATTCCGCCGCACCGGCCCCTCCAACTACTTCCACGGCAAACAGGAGGCTGAAGCCAATGTATAAGTACAACGAATTCGACGAAGCCTTCCTGGCCGAACGCAACGCCCAGTTCCGCGCCCAGGTCGAGCGCCGCATCGACGGCTCCCTCACCGAGGACGAGTTCAAGCCGCTACGCCTGATGAACGGTGTTTACCTGCAGCTGCATGCCTACATGCTGCGGGTCGCGATCCCCTACGGCACCCTGAACCCGAACCAGATGCGCACCCTCGCGCTGCTGGCCGAGAAGTGGGACAAGGGCTACGGCCATTTCACCACCCGCCAGAACATCCAGTACAACTGGCCCAAGCTGCGCGACCTGCCGGACATGCTGGACGCGCTGGGTGAGGTCGGGCTGCACGCCATCCAGACCTCGGGCAACACCATCCGCAACACCACCGCCGACCATTTCGCCGGCGCCGCTGCGGATGAGCTGACCGATCCCCGCCCCTATGCCGAGCTGATCCGCCAGTGGTCGACCGACCACCCGGAATTCCAGTTCCTGGGCCGCAAGTTCAAGATCGCCATCACCGGCAGCAGCGCCGACCGCGCCGTGATCAAGGCGCATGACGTGGGCCTGCAGGTGGTGGAGCAGGACGGCAAGGTGGGCTTCAAGGTCATCGTCGGCGGCGGCCTGGGCCGCACCCCGATGATCGGCCAGGTACTGCGCGAGTTCCTGCCGCAGGCGGATCTGCTGCCCTACCTGGAGTCGGTTCTGACCGTCTACAACGTGCTGGGCCGCCGCGACAACAAATACAAGGCGCGCATCAAGATCACCGTTTCCGAGAACGGCATCGACACCTACCGCGCGATGACCGAGGAAGCCTTCATGGCGATCCGCGGCCAGTACGACGGCACCGATCAGCAGTTGCTGGAAGAGATCAAGACGCATTTCCGGGCGCCGGAGTTCCGTTCCGCCCCGACCGATGCGTTCGATGCGGCCTATGCAAACGACCCGGTGTTCCGCGCCTGGGCCGACACCAACCTGCACGCGCACCGCGCCGAGGGCCACGCCATTGCCACCATCTCGATCAAGGCACATGGCCAGACCCCGGGCGACGCAACCGCTGAGCAGATGCGGGTGATGGCCGACCTGGCCGAGCAGTACGCCTATGGCGAGCTGCGCATCAGCCACCAGCAGAACGTGATCCTGCCGCATGTCCACAAGAACGACCTGCCGGCGATCCACGCCACGCTGAAGGCGCATGGCCTGGCCACCGCCAACATCGGCCTGATCTCGGACATCATCGCCTGCCCGGGCATGGACTACTGCGCGCTGGCGACCGCCCGCTCGATCCCGGTCGCACAGGAGATCGCAACCCGCTTTGACGAGCTGAAGATGGAGCACGACATCGGCCATCTGCAGATCAAGATCTCGGGCTGCATCAACGCCTGCGGCCACCACCACGTTGCCCATATCGGCATCCTGGGCCTGGACCGCGCCGGCGTCGAGAACTACCAGATCACCCTGGGCGGCGACGCCACCGAGACGGCTGCCATCGGCACCCGCACCGGCCCCGGCTTTGCCTATGACGAGATTGTTCCGGCCGTGGAACGGATTGTCGAGGTCTACATGGCCCAGCGTGAAAGCGCCGAGGAAACCTTCCTCGAAACCTACCGCCGGATCGGCATGGAGCCGTTCAAGGCAGCACTGTATCCCGAGGCTCAGAAAAAGGTCGCCTGATCTGATGTTCCATTCAGCCGGAAACAAGCCCGCCGGGGAAGCCGAGCTTCTCCGGGACCGGGAGCTGGCCGCCAAGGCGGAGGCGCTCAACGCGCGCTTCCGCCACCATTCGGCCACCTCGGTGATGGAGGGCGCATTGCGGGACGCGGGGCACATCGCCCTGGTCTCCTCTTTCGGCGCGGAATCCGTGGTGCTCCTGCATATGGCCGCGGTCATCGACCCGATGACGCCGGTTGTGTTCGTGGACACCGAACTGCTGTTCACCGAGACGCTGATCTATCAGCAGGAGGTGAGCGAGCGGCTGGGCCTGCGCAATGTGCGCATCATCCGCGCCGACGATATCGCCGAGAAGGACCCCTACGGGGCCTTGAAGTTCAGCGACAAGGATGCCTGCTGCACCCTGCGGAAAACCGTGCCGCTGCAAAAGGCGCTGGCGGACTATGACGGCTGGATCACCGGCCGCAAGCGGTTCCAGTCGGGATCGCGCGCGGCGCTGGAGTTCTTCGAGGTCGAAGACGGCACCGGGCGGCTCAAGATCAACCCGCTGGCCCACTGGGCGCCCGAGGACGTGCGCGCCTATATGGATGAAAACCGCCTGCCCCGCCATCCGCTGGTGGCCAAGGGCTACCCGTCGATCGGCTGCGCGCCCTGCACCAGCCCGGTCAAGGAAGGCGAAGACCCGCGCGCCGGCCGGTGGCGCGGGGAAAACAAGGAAGAATGCGGCATCCACGTGGTGGACGGCCAATTCGTACGCACAGGAGCGTGAGTGAGATGACTGTTATCGTGACCGACACCGGCTTTGCTGCCGATGACTGGACCGGCGGCTTTGACGGCGCCAACGTGCTGGAGCTGGCCTCGGACGCCAATCTGAACGACGTGTCGCTGGACGGCGTGGAGCTGGTGCGGGTGCAATTCCCCAGCTTTGCCGACGGCCGCGGCTTCACCCTGGCCCGCCAGCTGCGGCTGAAAGGCTTTGAGGGCCGCCTGCGCGCCTTCGGCCATGTGATCGCCGATCAGTACGCCATGGCGCGGCGCTCCGGCTTTGACGAGGTGGAGCTGAGCGACGAGCTCGCCGCCCGCCAGCCCGAGGACCAGTGGCTGGCCCGCGCCAACTGGAAGGCCCACAGCTACCAGGCCCGCCTGCGCGGCAGCACCGCTGCCCGCTGAGCCAGCCCCGAACCCGGGACGCTCCCTGAGACCGGTTCCGTTGCATCCCGCGCGGGGCCGGTTTCGCAAAACAGGGGGTTTTCCTGACCTGTATCAAAGACTAATCAGAGGTGCCGGCTTCTCCTCCGGCAGAGTAACCGATGAATGAGATGACCGCCGTGACCGACACCGCAACCGACCCGAAACCGGCCAAGGCCGTTCCGGCGCTGCCCGACGCCCAAACCGTGACCCAGGTGAAACACTGGACCGACCGGCTGTTCTCCTTCCGCTGCACCCGGCCTGCCTCCCTGCGCTTCCGCTCCGGCGAGTTCGTGATGATCGGCCTGATGAACGATCCGGACCCCAAGACCGGCAAGCAGAAGCCGCTGCTGCGCGCCTACTCCATCGCCTCCCCCTCCTGGGACGAGGAAATGGAGTTCTACTCGATCAAGGTGCAGGACGGCCCGCTGACCTCCAAGCTGCAGCACATCCAGGAAGGCGACGAGATCATCCTGCGCCCGAAACCGGTCGGCACCCTGGTGCATGACGCGCTGGTTCCGGGCAAGCGGATCTGGTTCTTTGCCACCGGCACCGGCTTTGCCCCCTTCGCCTCGCTGCTGCGCGAGCCGGAAACCTATGAGAAATTCGACGAGGTCATCATCACCCACACCTGCCGCGAAGCAGGCGAGCTATCCTATGGCCGCGAGCTGATCGAGAGCCTCAAGGACGACGAGCTGCTGAACGAGGTGATCGGCGAAGACTTCTGGAAGAAGATCAAATACTACCCGACCACCACCCGCGAGGAGAGCGCCAAGATGGGCCGCATCACCGACCTGATGCGTTCCGGCGAGGCGTTTGCCGACCTCGGTGTGCCGCCGCTGAACCCGGACAGCGACCGCGCGATGATCTGCGGCAACCTGGCCTTCAACCTCGAGCTCAAGGATCTCTTCGAGAACACCTACGGGCTTGAAGAGGGCGCCAACTCCAAGCCCGCGCATTTCGTGGTGGAAAAGGCGTTCCTGGACTGATCCGGCGCAGGGCTGGCCCTGCGGGCGGCCCCATTTTCGACACGGTTTTGACGGGAGGCTGCCGCCTCCCGTTTATCATTTGTTGGGGATGATTCCGTAATTCTGTGGCTGAGATCCAGAATGGAGCAGCACCAGATGCACAACGAAACGGCCCCCGGGCATACCCCCGTCTTCCAGTCCGTCCGCAGCGAAGCCGGCAAGGCCCGTGTCAACGCGGCGCTGGCCAGCTTCCAGAACCGCCCGGATCAGGTGCAACCGTCGATCCCGGAAAAGATTGCCGCCATCAAGGCGCGCTTCGACGCCCGCGCCATGGCGCCGCAGGACATTGACCGGATGTTCGACGCGCTGGTGCAGGCCGGCCACCCGATGACAGCGCCGATGCTGCTGCTGAATTCGATGGGCGAGCGCTTCCGCAGCCATCTCTCAGGCCTGTCCGGCAGGGATTACGACGGCGGCCGGACTTTGGATCTGATCGCGGTGGCGCAACTGCAGATCCAGCGCGCCCGCAAGCAGGGCGGCGCCAGCGGCGGCTGGGAAAGCTTCCTGGCGTTCCTGGTGCCGGAGCCGCCCGCGGCGCAGGCCGCCGCCGAGGCGCCCCTGGATCATATGGCACGCCTCGCCCAGCAAGCGCAGGCCCGGCCGAACTGACGGCGCGGCCGCCCCGTTCAGCCCTCAGCCCGAAGAAAAGGCGGCCGGGAAATCCCGGCCGCCCTTTGTTTGTCCGCACATCCAGCGGGCCCGGTCACTCGCCTGCGGTGGCGGCCTCGTCCGTTGCACCGGTTGCACCGGCACCGCTCTGGTTCAGCAGTTCCTCTGCGGTGGTGGTGGCGCTGTCCAGCGTCTCGGTGGCGGCGTCCTGGGTGGCGTCAGCCGCGCCGGCCGCTGCATCGGCGGCGTTGTCCATCGCAGTGGCAGCGGCATCGACCGCGGTGCCGCCGGAGTCTCCAGCCGCCTCGGACGCGCCTTCAAGCGCATCGTCCACAGCTTCCGAAACCGCACCGGCGGCCTGATTCACCGCATCCTGCACGGCCTCCACCGCCTCGCCGGCCGCTTCGGCGCCGGATTCAATGGCTTCTTCCACCGCCTCGGCCGCGTCCTGAGCCGCCTCTTCCGCAGCCGCTTCCGGCTCTTCCGAGGTTACCGGCGCGGTGCTGCTCTGCTCTTCCTGCACCGCCGGCGCCTCAGCCGGGGCCGGTTCCTGCACGTCCTGGCCGCTCACCAGCAGATAGGCCACCACCGCGGCGGCGCCCAGTCCCAGCACGATCAACAACTGTTTCATAGATCTCTCCTCACTCTTGCCGGCCCGTCACAGGCCGGGGCCGCTCCTGCTGCGGCATCTGCCCCGCCAGATGGCGATGCAACCGGCACAGCTCAAGGGGGAAGTTTACCACATCTTCGTCACGGGCGGCGGAGGAACGCCATTCCGCGCCAAACTGGCGGAACACCGCCGCAATCCAGCCTTTTCAAACTGTTGCGCCGCCGGTTCTGCCCGCCCCCGCACCGCCCCGGCAGCCGTTTTCAGGGCCATTTGCAACATGCGGCCTTGAAAAGAGGCTTTCCTGCCGCCATACCGCCCATAACGCTTGAATCACACGCGCGGGGGCAGTAGCGTTCCCGCACTTTTTGCAATGACAGAAGGATCGCAGTCATAGCCCGCAGACCTCATAACGCGCCGCCGCAACGTGACACCGGCCCGCGCGTCAACGAAAAAATCCGCGCCCCCGAAATCCGCCTGATCGGCGCCGATGGCGAGAACGTCGGGGTTGTGCACCCGGCGAAGGCCATGGACATGGCGGCAGAGGCCGGACTTGATCTGGTGGAAATCTCGCCCAATGCCAACCCGCCCGTGTGCAAGATCATGGACTTCGGCAAGTTCAAATACGAACAGCAGAAGCGCGAGAGCGAAGCCCGCAAGAAGCAGAAGATCATCGAGGTCAAAGAGGTCAAGTTCCGTCCCAACACGGACACCCATGACTACGATGTGAAGATGCGCAATGTCGTCAAGTTCCTGGAACACGGCGACAAGGTGAAGGTCACCCTGCGCTTCCGCGGCCGCGAGATGGCGCACCAGAACCTCGGCCGTGAGCTGCTGGAACGGGTCGCCGAGGACGTCAAGGAAATCGGCAAGGTCGAAAACATGCCGAAGATGGAAGGCCGCCAGATGATCATGATGATCGGCCCGCTGGCCAAGAAATAAGCCGCAGCGCCGATCGTGAAAGACACCGCCCCGCAGCCGCCGCTGCGGGGCTTTTTCATGCCATCGGCGGACCCCCGCCCAGCCAGCAGCCGCCAGCTTGCGGAAAAACGCCTGCCCGCATACAGTCCCGCCGTGCGACTCTGCAAGAAAGGCGCACACTGGTTGCGGAACCGTTCCAGCCGCCGCCGGGATTGATGGCAGTTCCACACAGCTCCATGACGCCTTCGGCGCAGCCGGAAGGGGGGCCTTTGGACCGGGATTGCATCTGATTTCATCGTGTTTCCGCAGCTTTTGAGCTGACCGCACGCCGGCCGCTGGCCGCAATGCATCCTCATTTGTCCAAAGTCCGGGGTGTGCGTTCCCTCTTCTCCAGTGCAGCCGGTCCGCTGCCCCGCCGGGGCAGAGGGCTTTGTTCTTGACCAGTACATGGGGGAAGCCTGCTATGGCACAATCTCAGATGTTTATTATTCCCGGTGAAGTCGACACCAAAATCACCATCAGCGAAATCATTGTGGACGGGAAAACCGCGCTGAAAATTTCGGTCGATGCCGACGAAAGCCTGCAGCAGGCCGATCTGCGCGGGCTGTTCTTTGACCTTGGCCTAGATGATCAGGGGTTCCTTGACGGTCTCAGCGTGATGGGCGCGGATGTAACGGATTCCCAGTTCAAGACCGACAAGGTCAAGGATCTGGGCAATGGCGCCAATCTGAACGGCGCGATCACCAAGAAGGGCAACGGGTTTGACGCCGGGGTGGAATTCGGCACCCAGGGCATCGGCAAGGACGACATCGACAGCACCATGTTCGTTCTGAAGCACGACAGCCTTGATCTGGACATTTCGCTGCTCGACAACGTGCGCTTCGGGGTGCGCTACACCTCGGTCGGTCCCGAGGGCGAGCGCGAGGACTCGCTGAAGATCGTCGGCTCATCGCAGGGCACTCCGGTGGCCAACAAGGATCACCTGACCACCGATGAGGACACCAAGAAGACCATCAATATTCTGGACAATGACAGCGATCCGGACGGCGATCCGCTGACGGTGACCGACATCAGCGGCGGCACGGTGGGCGCCTACTTTGCCGTGACCACCGACGGCGGCCGCGAGGGCAAGGTAAAGGTGGAAGCGGACGGCACGTTCACCTTCAATCCCAAGGACAACTTCCAGGACCTAGCCGAAGGCGAGATGGACACCGTTGAACTGAAGTACCAGATCAGCGACGGCAACGGCGGCACCGACTGGGCCAATATCTGCATCAAGATTGTCGGCGTGAACGATGCGCCCAAGGCCGAGGACGACGGCCCGTTCTTCATCGAATCCAACGATATGGACAACTTCGTGGTGCTGGCCAACGACACCGATGTGGACAGCGCGATCGATCCGTCGACGGTGATGTTCTCCGGCGCCTCCGGCACCGCGGCCAATGACAGCGGCGAGCTGAAATACACTGCTCAGGACATCGGCGGCGACCTCATCGACGACTCTCTGGCGGATACCTTCGTCTACACCGTGGATGACGTCGAAGGCGCCACCAGCAATCCGGCCAATGTCACGGTCAATGTGATCGACCCGCTGGTGGAGACCAATACCGACGATGCGACCGGCGGCAACGGCCAGGCCCTCAGCCTGACGCTCAGCACCGAGGACAGAACCTTCAACGACAGCAGCTTTGTCAGCGTCGATATCGGCGCCGGTGCCGTCAGCCAGAATGTGAACGTGTCCTTTGTCATCGATGGCTCCGGCTCGATCAGCAGCAGCGAATACACCCAGCAGCTGATTGCGGTGCAGGATACCATTGACGATTTGCGCACCGCTTACACCGGCTCTGCCGCCACGGTCACCGTGCAGCTGGTGCAATTTTCGCTCAACGCGCAGCAGAACACCTTCGATCTGTTTTCGCCAACGCTGGACGACATCACCGGAGGAACCCCGCTCTCACCACAGCTCGGCGGGTTCACAAACTACGAGGCAGCGCTGCAGCTTGCCGATGCCTTCTTCAGCGGAAAGGCGGCTGAAGACAATTTCATGCTGTTCACCTCTGATGGGGAGCCGAACCGGCCAATTCCCGATGCTTTTGTCTTCGGCGATGAGGTGACTTCGCTGAACGCCAGCAACGTCAGCATTACCGCAGTTGGATTTGGCGGCGCCAACCAGGCCACACTGGATACCATCGACAACACCGGCGGTTCCGAGGTCGTGGCCAATGCGGCCGCCCTGGGCGATGTCTTCGCCGACTCGCCGATCTTCCCGGCGGACCTGATCAGCTTCGCATTGTCGGTGAACGGCGGGCCGGTTCTGTTCGACGAAACGGACTTGAACCCGCTCGGCGGCGGCGCCTTCGACCTGGATAGCTTGCTGCTGATGCTCGACAACAGCCACACGGCGAACAATGTCGTCACCGCAACGGCAACTTTCGACACCGACAATGACGGCATTGCGGATGAAACCCTGACAGCGATGACCAACATCAACGGCACCGACGGCAGCGACGTCATCTTCGTCTGACCGCCCGGCCTTCCGGAACACGGCAGCGCGCAAGGCTTTCCTTGCGCGCTGGATTTCCGTCCGGCTGACGCCGCAGTCAGGCGGCGGCAACCGCGCGTTTGGCCATCACTTTGACCAGATGGGCGCGGTATTCCCGGGTGCCGTGCAGATCGCCGATCATACCGGCCGCATCGACGCTGTGGCCGTCCAGCGCATCCGGCGCAAAACTGGCGTCCAGCGCCGCCTCGGCCTCGCGCCAACGGAACACGCCCTCCTCCGAGGCACCGGTCACAGCCACCCGCACCCCCGCGGCGTATTTCGCAACAAAGACGCCGACCAGCGCAAAGCGCGAGGCCGGCTGCAGGAACTTCTGGTAGTTGGCTTTTTCCGGCACCGGGAAACGCACCGCGGTGATGATCTCGCCCTCCTCCAGCGCCGTCTCGAACAGGCCGCGGAAGTACTCATCGGCGGTGATCTCGCGCCTGTTGGTGACGATGGTGGCGCCGCTGCCCAGCGCCGCCGCCGGATAACAGGCCGCCGGGTCGTTGTTGGCAAGCGAGCCGCCGATGGTGCCGCGGTTCCTGACCGCCGGGTCGCCGATATGGCTGGCCAGATCCGCCAGCGCCGGATAGCTGTCCGCCGCAGCCTCTGCCACCGCGGCATGGGTGACGGCACCGCCGATGGTCAGCACGCCGTCATTGTCGCCGATCTCCTTCAGCTGCGGAATGCCGGTGAGGGAGACCAGTTTCGACGGCATAGCCAGCCGCTGCTTCAGGGTCGGGATCAGTGTCTGCCCGCCGCCCAGCGCCTGCGCGTCCTCCTCCGCCAGCGCGGCTACCGCCTCCGCCACGGTCGCGGGTTTCACGAATTCGAATTCATACATTTCGTATCCTTTCCGAAAATACTCCGGGGGTATGGGGGCAGCGCCCCCATGAACCCTTACCCGTTCATCGCCGCCCAGACCCGCGGCGGCGACAGCGGCATGTCAATATGGGTGACGTTCTTGCCGCCCGACTGCAGCGCGTCGATCACCGCGTTGACCACCGCAGGCGGCGACCCGATGGCGCCGGCCTCGCCGCAGCCCTTCACCCCCAGCGGGTTGTGGGTGCAGGGCGTCTGGCAGGAATGGTCCACCTGGTAGAACGGCACATCATCCGCCCGCGGCATCGCGTAATCCATGTAGGAGGCCGACAAGAGCTGGCCATCCTCGTCATAGGCCGCATTCTCCAGCAGCGCCTGGCCAATGCCCTGCCCCAGCCCGCCGTGGACCTGGCCGTCGACGATCATCGGGTTGATGATATTGCCGAAGTCATCCGCCGCCGAGAACCGTTCGATGGTGACCTTGCCGGTGTCCGGGTCCACCTCCACTTCGCAGGCATAGGCGCCGGCCGGATAGGTGAAGTTCGCCGGGTCATAAAACGCGGTTTCCTCCAGCCCCGGCTCCAGCTCCTCCAGCGGGTAGTTGTGAGGGACGTAAGCCGTCAGGCAGACATCGCCCCAGGCCACTGATTTGTCGGTGCCCGCGACGGTGAACTGGCCGTCCTTCAGCTCAATGTCAGCATCCGAGGCCTCCATCAGATGGGCGGCGATCTTCTTGGCCTTGGCGATGATCTTCTCGGTCGCCCGCACCATGGCCGAGCCGCAGACCGCGATGGAGCGCGAGCCGTAGGTGCCCATGCCGAACGGAACCCGCCCGGTATCGCCATGCACGATATCGACCATGCCCTCGTCGATGCCGATCATATCCGCCACCACCTGCGGAAAGGAGGTTTCATGCCCCTGCCCGTGGCTATGCGCCCCGACAAAGACGCTGATGGTGCCAGTCGCGTTCACCCGCACAGTGGCCGCGTCATAAAGCCCGGCACGCGCGCCCAGCATGCCCACGATGTTGGAAGGCGCAATTCCGCAGGCCTCGATATAGCAGTTGACGCCAAAACCGCGCAGCTTGCCGTTCTTCTCGCTCTCGGCGCGGCGGGCGGCAAAGCCTGCCAAATCGGCGACTTGTTCCAGCTTGTCCATGGTCGCCACGTAATCGCCGGTGTCATAGGTCAGCGCCACCGGGGTTTCATAGGGAAACTCGGTGATGAAGTTCTGACGCCGCAGCGCAATCGGATCGGCGTCCAGCTCGCGCGCGGCCTTGTCGATCACGCGCTCCAGCTGATAGGTCGCCTCCGGCCGGCCGGCACCGCGGTAGGCATCCACCGGCACGGTGTTGGTGAACACAGTCTTGACGTTCACCTGCACGATCGGCGTCTTGTAGTTCCCCGCCATCAGGGTGCCATGCAGGTAGCTGGGCACCGAGGTCGAAAACGTCGACAGATACGCACCCATATTGGCCATCGTATTGGTGCGCAGCGCGGTGAAATTGTTGTCTGCATCCAGCGCCAATTCGATCTTGGTCACGTGGTCGCGGCCATGGGCGTCGGAGATGAACGCCTCTGCCCGGGTCGAGGTCCATTTCACTGCCCGGCCGCAGGCCTTGGCGGCGAAGGTGCAGAAGGCTTCCTCGGCGTAGTGGAAGATCTTGGAGCCGAAGCCGCCGCCCACATCCGGCGCGATCACCCGCACCTTGTGCTCCGGCAGGCCCAGCACAAAGGCGCACATCAGCAGGCGGATCACGTGCGGGTTCTGGCTGGTGGTGTGGAGCGTGTATTCATCCGTTCCGCGGCTGTAATCGCCGATGGCCACGCGCGGCTCCATCGGGTTGGCAACCAGGCGGTTGTTGACCAGTTCCAGTGTTGTCACATGGGCGGCACTGTCAAAGGCCGCCTGCACCGCGTCGTCATCCGGATTGCCGAACACCCAGTCATAACAGAGGTTTGAACTCAGATCCTCATGCACCTTGGGGCTGCCGTCCGCCAGCGCCTTGGTCATGTCCACCACCGCTGGTTTGTCGCTCAGGTCGAGGTCGATGGCCTCGGCGGCGTCGCGGGCCTGTTCCAGCGTGTCGGCCACCACCGCGGCAACGATTTCGCCCACATGGCGGATGGTATCATGCGCGATGATCGGGTGGCGCGGCTCCTGCTGCGGGTTGCCGTGGCGGTCGGTCACACCCCAGCCGCAGGGGATGCCGCCCACTTCGGCAAAATCGGCGCCGGTGAAGATCTTCACCACGCCGGGCATTGTCTCAGCCGCGGATGTATCGATGGAATTGATGGTTGCATGGGCCACATCCGCGCGCAGGAAATGCACGTATGCCTGGCCGTTCACGTTGATGTCGTCGGTATAGTTCCCGGCTCCTGTCAGGAACCGCACGTCCTCGCGCCGCTTGGGGCTGGCGCCGATGCCGTTATCCTTGGGCATGTCTGGTCTTCCTCCCTGGAGGGTGCTGCCGTGGCGCACCTCTTGGTCAACTTCTCCTTGTTCAGCTCAGGCCGCGGTCCGGCCTGGGGTCGTCATTTCACTCCGCCGCAATGGAGGAGACATCCTGGCCCGAGGCCGCCATGATCGCCTTGACGATGTTGTGGTAACCGGTGCAGCGGCACAGGTTGCCCTCGAGGTAGTCGCGGACTTCCTGCTCGCTGGGCTTGGGGTTGTCCTTCAGGAGCGCTGCGGCCGACATCACCATGCCCGGCGTGCAGAAGCCGCATTGCAGTCCGTGGTGGTCCTGGAAGGCCTGCTGGATCACGTTCAGAGAACCGTCGGCGTTGGCCTGCCCCTCGATGGTGGCGACCTCGGCGCCTTCGGCTTCCAGCGCCAGCATGGTGCAGGATTTCACCGCTTTGCCGTCCACATGCACCACGCAGGCGCCGCACTGGCTGGTGTCGCAGCCCACATGGGTGCCGGTCAGCCTTAGCGTGTCGCGCAGGAATGATGACAGCAGCGTGCGCCCTTCGACCTCGCCGCTGGCAGCCTTGCCGTTCACGGTCATTGAGACCTTGGCCATAGTACCCTCCCTAAGCTTGATTTTTGTCTGGCTGGGGAGAGTTAAACACGGAGACCGCAATCCGCGAAGTGTTTTAACAGGGTCGCGGTGGGGAAATTTCCCGTCAGAAGCGCTTACCTATGGTTGTGACCTTGCGTCATCAATCACGCGCTGCGGCGCGGCATCACCCTTCAGCGTCGCGCCGCGGCATCGGCCGGGTGGGAATCTCTTTCAGCAGCCCGCCGACGCCCATTGCGGCAATATCGGCGGAGCGGACGGGAATGCCGCAGATCACCCGCTCCAGCACCCAGTCTGCGCCATTGAGCGCCGGGGAGCGGGCGCAGCCCGGCAGGCCGATCACCGGCTTGCCACGCAATGCGCCCAGAAACAGCAGGTTGCCGGGATCGACGGGCATGCCGAAACGGGTCACCGTGCCGCCTGCCTGCCGCAGCCCCTGGGGCGCCACGTCGTGAGGGTCGGAGGTGGCGGAACCGGTGAGGATCAGCACCAGCTGCCCAGGTGCGTTTGCGACGGCTTCGGCCAGTTCCGCCTCGCGGTGCGGCACCACCACCCGCGGCGAAAGCGTTATCCCCATCCGGTGCAGGCGGCCCGCCATGGCGGCACGTCCCTTGTCCGGAGGGGTGTCTTCCGTGACCGCCGTTTCGATCAGCGTGGCGGAGGACAGGACCGGCGGCAGCACCCGGATCGCATCCCCTGCCCCCGCGCTGGCGCGGCGGATGGCGTCGGCGGGCACGCCGTAGGAAATGATCTTGATCGTTGCCAGCATCCCGTCCGCATCGGCGCGGTGATAGTCCGGCACGGTGGCGACGGTGATCATCGGGTCCACCGCGTTGACCGCCTCCAGCCTGCCCCGGTCCAGCCGCACCAGCCCGGCGCGGGCGGCATAGAGGTTCACCCGCCCCGTGCCGGCGCCGGAAATCCGGATGCCCTGCGCGGACGGATCCGGCACCAGCGCCTGTGCCAGAGCTTCGGCGGCGGCGTCCTCGTGCATGTCCGCGGGGTCGAGCCGGGCAACGGTCAGCACTTCATGGCCGGCGGCGGCCAGGGCTGCGAGGTCTTCGGGCCGCAGCACCGTGCCCTTCGCCACCTTGCGGCCGGCCCCTTGCAGGGAGTGCGCAAGGATTGCGCCTTCGGCGTCCTGCAGGGGAATTGCACCGAACCTCATGGCTGCTTGCCGCGCAGCACGGCGGTCATTTCCGCGAGGATAGAGACGGCGATTTCCGCCGGGCTGGCGGCGCCTATGTCCAGGCCGACCGGGCCGTGGATGCGGTTGATCTGTTCCGTTGTGAACCCGGCCTCCTGCATGCGGGCGATGCGGGCGGCGTGGGTCTTCTTGCTGCCCAGCGCACCGATGTAAAACACCTCTGCGGCCAGCGCCGCCTGCAGTGCCGGGTCGTCCAGTTTGGGGTCATGGGTCAGCAGCACCAGAGCGGTGCGGGTATCGAGGCCGAGCTTTTCGACGGCTTCGTCCGGCCAGTCGTCCATCAGGGTCTCGCCGGGGAAACGCTCCGGCGCGGCAAAAGCCGCGCGCGGGTCGATGATCACCGGGTCATAGCCGGCAATCCGCGCCATCGGCACCAGCGCCTGGGTGATGTGGACCGCACCGACGCAGACCAGCCGCAAAGGCGGGTTGTGGACCGCCACAAAGGTCTCTCCGTCGTCTTCCAGCCCGGAGCGGTCCATACGCATACGGTCCGGATACTCTGCGCGGGCGAGCCGCCGGGCGCCGGTTGCGAGGTTCACTTCATAGGCCGCGGGGGTACGGCTGGTACGGGCGGCCACCAGCTCTTCCAGCAGTTCCGCAGGCAGCGCGGAACCGACCGGCTCCACCAGCACCTTGATGGTGCCGCCGCAGGCCAGGCCGACGGCAAAGGCGTCCTCGTCGCTGACGCCGAATTCCAGCAGCCGGTGTCGGCCGTCCTGCAAGGCTTCGAGCGCCTCCACTACCACCGCACCCTCGACACAGCCGCCGGAGACTGAACCCTCGATCTGCCCCTCGCCGGACACCACCAGCTGCGCGCCGGTGCGGCGCGGGGCGGAACCCCAGGTCTGCACCACGGTGGCCAGCGCCGCGCCGGTGCCGGCCGCGTGCCACTCCAGCGCGGTTTCGGGGGCGTGTTCAAAGGGGGGCATGGTCTGCATCGGCGGGCCTTCCGGGTTCCGGTGGTGTTTGCTGACAAAATCGGCACTTGCCCCCCGGATTGCAAGCGGCGGCGGCTAGAGCAGTGCCATCAGCCGGGCCTTCTCACCCGCGTCGGAGGGGCTGGAGATCACCTGCGCCAGATCCTGCAGCGAGGCGATGGAGTGGCCGGCGCGGAAACTGTCGGTATAGGGCAGCATGGCGCAGATGCCGGTGGCCTTGGGGGCGAACCCCTCCCAGCGCAGCAGCGGGTTCAGCCAGATCAGGCGGCGTGAGGACAGCTGCAGGCGCTGCATTTCCCGTGCGAGGTCTTCGGGACCGCCGCGGTCCAGCCCGTCGGTGATCAAGAGCACCACCGCGCCCTGCCCCATGACGCGCCGCGACCAGTCGCGGTTGAAGGCATGCAGGCAATCGCCGATCCGGGTGCCGCCCTCCCAGTCCTGCGCCTCTGCCCCCGCGGCGGCCAGTGCTGCGTCCACGTCGCGCTGCGCCAGATGTCGGGTGATGTTGGTCAGGCGGGTGCCGAAGGTGAAGCCGTGCACCCGCGCCCAGCCCTGCCCCTTTGCATTGGCGGCGGCGTGCAGGAAATGCAGGATGATGCGGCTGTACTGGCTCATCGAGCCGGAGATGTCGCAGAGCACCACCAGATTGGGCCAGCGGATGCGGCGCTTGGCGCGGGCGATGGCTTGAAGATCGCCGCCCTGGCGTGCGGCATTGCGCAAAGTGCGGCGCCAATCCGCACGGTGCCCCCGCGGCGCTGCCATCAGGCGGCGGGACTGGATGGGTGTCACCGGCAGCTTCAGTTGGGCAAGCACACGCTTGGCGGCGGCAATCTCCGCAGTGCTCATCTGTTCGAAATCCAGCGTCCTCAGCCGTTCCTCAGCCGACATGGTGCGGGAGGCGTCTATCTCAATCTCGGTACCTTCCGGCTCCGTTTCCGGGAGGTCCGGCTGCTCCAGCATGCCGTCAAGCAGCGCCTCGGCGGCGCGTTTTTCGGCGGGCTTTGCGGGGCGGTCCTGCTGCACGCCGCGGATCGCCGGCAGCATCGCGGCCATCATCTGCTCAAGGTATCTGGGATCGCGCCAGAACAGGCGGAAGACCTGGGCAAAGACAGTGCGCTGCTTCGGCTTGGTGACGAAACAGGCGTGCAGCGCCCAATAGAAATCCTGACGGCTGGTGAAGCCCGCAGCGGCCACTGCCTCCACCGCGTCCAGCACCCGGCCCGGGCCGATCGGAAGCCCGGCCTTGCGCAGGGCACGGGCGAAATGGGTGAGGTTGCGGACCAGCTTGGGATTGTCCGGCAGGGAAAGCGGCGGAAAGTCAGGCACTACCGTTCATGGGGGCGCTGCCCCCATACCCCCGGAGTATTTTGGGAAAAGTGAAGCATCAGGCCGCGTCCAGGCTGGCCTTGGCCTGATCGAGGATGCGCTTGGCCTCGGAACCGTGCAGGCGGGCGATGTCGTCCTGGTATTTGAGGATGGCGCCCAGGGTGTCGGCGATCACCTCCGGGCTGAGGGCGATCACGTCGAGGGCCAGCAGGCAATTGGCCCAGTCGATGGTTTCGGCGACGCCGGGTTTCTTGAACAGATCCTCGGTGCGCAAGGATTGCACAAAGGCGACGATTTCGCGGCTGAGCTGTTCGCTGGCCGCGGGCGCGCGGGCGTTCAGGATTTCGACCTCGCGGGTGAAGTCCGGGTAGTCGACCCAGTGATAGAGGCAGCGGCGTTTCAGCGCATCATGCACCTCCCGCGTGCGGTTGGAGGTGAGGATCACAACCGGCGGTTCCGGCGCGCGGATGGTGCCAAGCTCGGGGATGGTCACCTGGAAGTCGCTGAGCGCCTCCAGCAGGAAAGCCTCGAAGGGTTCGTCGGTGCGGTCCAGTTCGTCGATCAGCAGCACAGGGGCGCCGTGCTCGTCCGGGCGCATCGCCTGCAAGAGCGGGCGTTCGATCAGATAGTCCTGCGAGAACAACTCGTCTTGCAGGGCGGCGCGGCCGGCGCTGCCAGCGGCCTCACCCGCGGCTTCGGCGGTGCGGATCGCCACCATCTGAGCAGCGAAGTTCCATTCATAGACGGCGCTGGCGGCATCCAGCCCCTCGTAGCATTGCAGCCGGATCAGGCGGCGGCCGAGGCCTGCGGCCAGCGCCTTGGCGATCTCTGTCTTGCCGGTGCCGGCCTCGCCTTCCAGGAACAGCGGGCGGCCGAGTTTCAGCGACAGGAACACCACGGTGGCGAGCGCCCGGCCGCAGACATAGCCCTGCCGCGACAGCAGTTCCTGCACCTGTTCGATCGACTGCGCCTGCATGGCTCACCTCCCGGCTGTGACCCGCCCAACAGGCCATGCGCAGGCCAATCGGTCAAGCCGCGCGGGGCGCGACGCTGCGGCCCCGGCTGCGGCGCGCGCGCTGTTCTGGAGGGTTTGTATCGCAGCGGCCTTCGGGTAAGACTGGCGGCAAAGCAGTAAAAGGCCGAGGCATGAGCGACACATCCCAGATGCGGTTTTCACCGGCAGCACCGCGCTGCGGGCGGGAGTGACGATGCGGGTTCTGGCCATCCTCTGCGTGCGCAACGAGGGCGCGTTCCTGCTGGAATGGCTGGCCCATTACCGGGCCGCCGGCTTTACGGATTTCCTGGTGTTTTCAAACGATTGCCAGGACGGCACCGATGCGATGCTGGACCGCCTACAGGGCATGGGGCAGCTGGCGCATGTGCGCAACGGCGGGCCTTACGGCACTGAAGGCATCCAGTTCACGGCGCTGAAAATGGCGGACAAGCACCCGCAGATGAAATCCGCCGATTGGGTGCTGGTAGCGGATATCGACGAGTTCCCCTGCATCAAGACCGGCGATGGCACGGTGGCGGCCCTGCTGGCGGCACTGCCGCAGGCGGATGCCGTCACCCTGACCTGGCGGCTGTTCGGCAATGGCGGCGCGGTTGCGTTCGAGGACCGACCGGTGACCGAGCAATTCACCCGCTGCGCGCCGGAAGTGATCCACTGGCCCTGGCGGGCTGTGATGTTCAAGACGCTTTACCGCAACGACGGCACATATGGGAAATGCGGTGTGCACCGGCCCCGAAGCATCCGCGACAAGGCGCGGCTGGAAACGTTCCGCTGGTTCGACTGCGAAGGACGCGAGCTGGGCGGGGACTTCAAGACCAAGCGGCTGTTTTCCGATTACGGCCGGCCGAACACCCAGCTGGCGCAGCTGAACCACTATCCGCTGGGCGCAATGGAAAGCTATGTGCTGAAGGCCGACCGCGGCCGCGTGAACCGGCAGGCCGGGCTGGGCATGGATTACTGGGTGGAGCGCAACTATGCCGCTTGCGAGGACCATGCGATTGACCGCTATGCCGCCCGGCGCGGCACTTTGCAGGCAGGGCTGATGGCGGATGCGGAGCTGGCCCGGCTGCACAGGGCGTCGGTGGACTGGCGCAAGGCGCGGTTCAGGGAGCTGATGCTGGCGGAGGAGAACCGGGCACTGTTTGCCCGGCTGATGATGACGCCGCCAGCGCGGCCCCTGACGGCGGCGGAAGGCGCCGAGATGCGCCGCTATGCGATGCTGGGTCTGGCGGCCGAAGGCGGCAGGCCGCCGGCCACCCCGCCCGGACCGTAAACCGGCCTGAGTTTTTCTAATTTTAGCCTTATTTGTCACCTAAGTGTAAATTAACAAAAGCGCCGTAAAGCGTACCGGGGGTATCAAAGGTGGCAGCGATGCAGGACGGACTCGAAAATCTGGAAGAGGACCTCTCCGGTCTGAAACCCGCCCAGTGGAAGGCCCGGATGGCGGCGCTGGCGGAAGAGCACGGCATGTTCCAACCGCTGGGCGACAAGCATTTTGCCACCTTCATCGACCAGGGCAACACGCTCTTGGTGACCTTTGAAACCATGCAGGGCATCCACAACCTGTCGGATCAGGCGCAGCCGCTGGGATTCGATCTGGTGAAGAACCTGGGCTGGTCGCATATGTGCGTGGTCTCCGACGGCGACACCTGGTTCCGCGAGGGGCGGATCTACGGCTTTTTCGACCAGCTGATTGACGACGGCTTCTTTGACGAGTTCGACAATGTGATCTTTTACGGCGCAGGCCCCTGCGGCTATGCGGCGGCGGCCTATTCGGTGGCATCGCCGGGGGCCACCGTGGTGGCGGTGCAGCCGCAAGCGACACTGGACCCGCGGATGACCGAATGGGACGACCGCTTCACCGAAAACCGGCGCCTGTCGTTCACCGACCGCTACGGCTATGCGCCTGATATGCTGGATGCGGCGGCTCAGGCCTTTGTGATCTATGACCCCTACGAGCGGCTGGACGCGATGCATGCGGCGCTGTTCGCCCGCAAGAACGTCACCCGGCTGCGGGCCGCCAACATGGGCGGCGCGGTGCAGACACGGCTGATCGAGATGGAGATGCTCTATCACATCCTGTCGCTGGCGGGCAGCGGCAAGCTGTCAGACGCGGCCTTTTACAAGCTGTTCCGGGCGCGCCGCAACAACTCCTTCTTCCTGCGCAACCTGCTGGGCCGGCTGGAGCGGGAGGACCGCGGGGTGCTGATGGCGCTTCTGTGCCGCAATGTGACGGAGCGGATGCGGGCGCCGCGGTTCCGGCGCCGTCTGGAGGAGATGAGGAAGCGCGCCGAAAGCGGCGAATTCAGGATTCCGGACAAACGCTGAGCGGGCTTCGGCCACGCGCATTCAGCCGCTTTGTTTCCCAGCCGCCATGTGCTAACGCACGCGCATGACCGACACGCTGACCATCCCCCGCCCCGACGACTGGCACCTGCACCTGCGCGATGGCGCGATGCTGGAAGCCGTACTGCCCGAAACCGCCCGCCATTTCGGCCGTGCCATCATCATGCCGAACCTGGTGCCGCCGGTGGTGACCGGCGCCCAGGCCGCTGCCTACCGCGACCGCATTCTGGCAGCGCTGCCGGAGGGGATGGCGTTCGAGCCGCTGATGACTCTGTATCTGACCGAGGACACCGATCCGGCGGATGTGGCCGCAGCCCATGCCAGCGGGCTGGTCAAGGCGGTGAAACTCTACCCGGCGGGCGCCACCACCAACTCCGCCTCCGGTGTACGCGATTTCGACAAGGTGCGCCCGGTGCTGGAGAAGATGGCCGAGATCGGCCTGCCGCTGTGCACCCACGGCGAGGTCACCGACCATGACATCGACATTTTCGACCGCGAAGCGGTGTTCATCGACCGGGTGCTGGACCCGATCCGCGCGGCGACTCCCGGCCTGCGGGTGGTGATGGAGCATATCACCACCAAAAACGCGGCGGAGTATGTGGCGAGCCAGGACAAGGATCTGGGCGCGACGATCACCACGCACCATCTGATCATCAACCGCAACCACATCCTGGTCGGCGGCATCAAGCCGCATTACTACTGCCTGCCGGTCGCCAAGCGCGAAGAGCACCGGCTGGCCCTGCGCGCCGCCGCGGTCTCGGGCGATGCACGGTTCTTCCTGGGCACCGACTCGGCGCCGCACACCGATCCCAACAAGGAAAGCGCCTGCGGCTGTGCGGGCTGTTTCACCGCCACCAACACCATGCCCCTGCTGGCGCATGTGTTCGAGGAAGAGGGCGCGCTGGACAAACTGGCGGGCTTTGCCTCGGAACACGGTCCGGCGTTCTACGGCCTGCCGGTGAGCGGCGGGACGCTGACCCTGACCAAGGGCGATGCGCCTGTGCAATTCCCGGAGAAGATCGAGAGCGGAGACGGGCCCGTCACCGTGTTTGATCCGGGCTTCCCGGTCTATTGGAGTGCCGAATAGCAACACACGTTAACCATTTGGCAAGAACTCCCCCCTGCCCCTTGCCGGGAATCAGCGGCCCGTTTCAACCTCCGGACCATTGATTTCTGCCAGTGATTGAAACTGGCCTTATACCGGTAAGGGGCAAGGGTATGACTACTTTTACATTCAGCGGCGCGCGGGTCGACTTTGTCGACGGTGACCCGTCGGCCGTTAGCACAATCGAAGCGGACGTGACGGTTCCGAACGCCACCGCGACTTTCACCTACTCGATTACCGGCTACGATGATGGTGTCGCAATCATCGACATGAATGACAATGTCATCCAGGCGATCATTGGAGGTGTCAACCTGGACAACCCGGGTTTCATAGTGAATTCCGAAGAGACCCTGATTACGCAAGTGACATGGTCCGGTGGTACCAGCGTGGTGCTGATTGTCAGCTTGGAAACCGGCCCTGCCACTGACACGGAGTTTTATTTCGTGCTAGACGGCGCACCGCTGCCGGACGTAGACTCAGTTGCTGACTGGAACAACTTCGACTCCTCGATCACCGGCCTCACCGATCCCACTGGCGCACTGGCTCCCGGCCGGGTCATATCCTGGGCCTCGCTAGACCATACCGGTACCACTGAGCACGATGAATTCTGGGGCACACCGGGCGCCGACACCTATTTCGGCAATGCTGGCGACGACTTTTTCGTCAGCTCGGCAGGCGCTGACACCTACCGAGGCGGCAATGGCGGTTTCGATCAGGTCGCCTTTACCTGGGATCCCAATGGCGTGACCGCAAACCTGGCGACCGGGCAGGCAACCGATGGCTGGGGCCGGACTGACCGGCTTTTCAGTATCGAGATGCTGCGCGGCTCTGCCCATAATGATCTGCTCATCGGCAATGGCGGCAGAAACTATTTCCGCGGTATTGAAGGCAATGACACCATCCGGGGCGGGTCAGGCCGGGACGAAGTCCGCTATGACCGCGACGCACGCTACGGCGGCACTAATGGTGTCGAGGTTGACCTGGCGACGCAGACGGCGACCGATGGCTTTGGCGACACGGACCGCGTGTTCAGCATTGAGGACGTGCGCGGTTCTGCCAAGGGCGACAGAATCTTTGGCAATAGCGCGGCCAACAAACTGGACGGAGAAGCAGGATTTGACCGGTTGCTTGGCAGAAATGGAAACGACCTTCTGTTAGGGGACGGAGGGAATGACACGCTGAACGGCGGCGATGGCCGCGATACGCTGAATGGCGGCGTTGGCCGTGACCTCCTGCTCGGCGGCCGTCATAATGACAGGCTGGCCGGCGCCGGAGGCAATGACACGCTAAATGGCGGAGGAGGCAACGACACTCTCTTCGGCGGCACTGGCAATGACCGGATGATCGGTGCGGCCGGTAATGACAGGCTTTTCGGCAACGGCGGCTCTGATACGTTTGTTTTTGCAAACGGGTTCGGCAAAGACACCATCGGCGGTTTCAATGCGCTGGACAATAACGAGAAGATCAATCTCAGCGCCGTGAGCAGTATCACCGGCTTGACTGATCTGCGCAACAATCACATGACCCAGTCGGGCAATGACGTCATTATTGACGATAGAAGCGGGAACACCATCACCCTGACAGGTGTTCAGCTTTCCGATTTGGACGCCGGTGACTTTATTTTCTGAAACATTATTGGGCTGGGCTTTCTCCGGGTAGACCCAGCCTGTTTCCAGGGCTTCATTCTTGCGGCGTTCCGGGCTAAGGACTGCAAAACCGCTGCCGAAAAGGATGCCTGACGCCATGATCCCCTCCTCCTACCCCTCGACAGAAGAAATCGCCCGGCTGTCGGCCCGGATGCTGCTGGAAATCGGCGCGGTGAATTTCAACACGGATGAGCCTTACACGCTGGCCTCCGGCCTGCCCTCGCCCAGCTATATCGACTGCCGCAAGCTGATCTCCTTTCCGCGCATCCGCACTACGCTGATGGATTTCCTCACGGTGACCGTGATGCGCAACGCCGGTTTCGAGGCGTTTGACAATGTTGCGGGCGGCGAAACGGCCGGCATCCCCTTCGGCGCCCTGGTGGCCGAGCGCATGGCGCTGCCGATGACCTATGTGCGCAAGAAGCCCAAGGGCTATGGCCGCAATGCCCGCATCGAAGGGGTGATGACCGAGGATCAGCGGGTGCTGCTGGTGGAGGACATGACCACCGACGGCGGCTCCAAACTGTCCTTTGTGGATGCGATCCGCGAAACCGGCGCCTCCTGCGGCCACACCGCGGTGATCTTCTATTACGACATCTTCCCAGAAACCACCAAACGCCTGGGCGACCACGGCGTTGAGCTGCATTACCTCTGCACCTGGTGGGATGTTCTGGCCGAAGCAAAAGCGCAGAAAAGCTTTAGCGACGAGACCCTGGCCGAGGTGGAAAAGTTCCTGAAAGACCCGCGCGCCTGGCAGGAAGCACATAAAGCTTGAGGCGGATCAAGGGCTTCGGGCGGGGGCAGATTGCCCGCTGTTTCGAGGCCGTAAGCCGGATCGGCGGACATCCGCTTTACGCGAAGTGAAGCGTTACGGGGCGGGCTGTGGACAAGCCTGCCCCGAATCGTTTCCCTCTTCGGCTCACCCGCAGATCTAGGGGCCTTTCCAGGCCCGCCCCCATCATGTAGCCTGAACAGGACAGGCTTACTGGCCTTTTATGGTAAACGGCCCACAGTGCCCATGCGGTTATCCACAAGGGATCCACAGAGATTCCCAGATAGGAAAAACGCCCTTTGCGGCCTATAAGCGGGCCGAGCGACGAGAGCAGTGATGAACGAGATTACCCCTTTCGACGGCGATATGCCGCCCCCCGCCCCGATGCCGGAAACCAGCCCGGCCGAGACCGCGATGCCGGACAATGAACTGCCGCATTCGGTGGAGGCGGAGCAGCAGCTTCTGGGCGCGATCCTGACCAACAATGAGGTCTACGACAAGATCGCGCTGATCATCGATTCGTCGCATTTCTACGACCCGGTCCACGCCCGCATCTATGAGGTGGCGGCGGCGCGGATCTCCAAGAACGCGCTGGCCTCGCCGGTGACGCTGAAGGCGTTTCTGGAGGACCACGAGGGGCTGAAGGAACTGGGCGGGCCGGCCTATCTGGCCAAGCTCGCGGGCGCGTCGATCTCCGCCTTTGCGGTGCGGGATTACGCGCAGATGATCTACGACCTGGCGATCCGGCGCGAGCTGATCGCCCTGGGCCAATCGATTTCGGACAAGGCACGCCGCGTTGACGTGGCATCAGAACCTAAAGAGCAGATCGTTGAGGCAGAGCAGGCGCTTTACCAGCTGGCAGAGCAGGGCCAGACGGAGAGCGGCTTCAAATCATTCCTGAAGGCCGTCACAGAAGCGGTCAATGTGACCAACGAGGCGTACCAGCGGGGCGGCGGCATGGCCGGCATCTCGACGGGCCTGGTAGACCTCGACAAACAACTTGGCGGCCTGCATCCCTCGGACCTCCTCATCCTTGCGGGCCGCCCCTCTATGGGGAAGACGTCGCTGGCGACCAACATCGCCTTCAACGTCGCCAAGGCATATAAACGCGGGGTGAAACCCGACGGATCGGAAGGCGCGCTGGACGGCGGCGTGGTGGGCTTCTTTTCGCTCGAGATGAGCGCCGAGCAGCTGGCGGGGCGTATTCTGGCGGAAGCGTCAGAGATTTCCTCGCACAAGATCCGCCAGGGCGACATGACCGAAAGCGAATTCCGCCGCTTTGTGCAGGCGGCAAAGGACCTGGAAAGCTGCCCGCTGTTCATTGACGACACGCCCGCGATCCCGATCTCGCAGCTGGCCGCGCGCGCCCGCCGCCTGAAGCGGACCCACGGGCTGGACCTTCTGGTGATCGACTATCTGCAGCTTTGCCGCGGCATGTCCGACAACCGGGTCAACGAGATCGCCGAAATTTCGATGGGGATGAAGGCGATTGCCAAGGAACTGAACATCCCGGTGATCGCGCTGTCGCAGCTGTCGCGTCAGGTGGAAAACCGCGAGGACAAGCGCCCGCAGCTGTCGGACCTGCGGGAATCGGGCTCGATCGAACAGGACGCCGATGTGGTGATGTTCGTGTTCCGCGAGGAATACTACAAGGAACGGGAAAAGCCCGGCGACCACGAGCTGGAGAAGATGGAAGAGTGGAAGCAGGCGATGGAGCGGCTGCACGCCAAGGCCGAGGTCATCGTCGGCAAGCAGCGTCACGGCCCCATCGGCACGGTTGAGCTGTCGTTTGAGGCACAGTTCACCCGCTTCGGCAACCTCGCCAAGGCGTGGCAGCAGGGCCATGAGGACGGCGGTTATTAACCGCCGCCGGTTTCTGGCCGGCTCAATGGCCGGTGCCGCGGGCGCCGGCGCGCTGTCCATTGCGGGAGGTCCGGGCATGGCACAGGACGGGTGCCGGGTGCCGCCCGAGGAGGCGCCGCATCAGCTGACATTCATGCAATGGCCGGTGACGCCTGAGGTCTATGGCACCGGGCGCTACCGCAGGCAGGTTCAGAACCAGATTGCGCGAATTGCCAATACGGTGGCCGCGTTCGAGCCGGTGATCATGCTGGCCGCACCGGAAGATCACGCCCGCGCCCGGCGCAAGCTGTCCGGCAGCGTGGAGTTGTGGGACATTCCGGCGGATGACCTGTGGTGCCGCGACTCCGGGCCGCTGTTCGGGCGCGGCGGAAACGGGAAATTGTCGGTGCGGCAGCTGAATTTCAACGGCTGGGGCCGCTACAATCTGCCCAATGACGAGCGCATCGCCGCACGGGTGGCGGAGCGGCTGGGGCTGCCGCTGTTCGACAGCGGCATCACAGGCGAGGCCGGCGGCGCCGAGGCGGACGGGCATGGCCTCTTGATGGCCAACGAAAGCAGCTGGGTGAACAGCAACCGCAATCCCGGCCTGGGCCGCACAGAAATCGAAGTGGCCCTGCTGGCCGCTTATGGCGCGGACCGGTTGATCTGGGGCAAGGGGGTCAAGGGCCAGGATGTGACCGACGACCACATCGACGGGCTGGCGCGATTCACCGGTGACAGCCGCGTGCTGATGATGCTGGCAGAGACTCCTGTGACGGATGATCCCTTTGATGCCTCGGCCCGCCAGTTGCAGCGGCGCCTGCTGGACGCGGGCCTCCAGGTGGACACTCTGCCCTGGCCTGAGGCCGGTCGGATCAGAGACCCGGACAGCCAGTGCAGCTATGTGAATTTTTACGTCTGCAACGGCGGAGTGATTGCGCCGCAAAGCGGCGACAAGCGCACCGATGCGCTGGCGACAGAGGCGCTGCGGCGCCACTACCCCGGGCGCGAGCTGGTGATGCTGGACACCGATCTGCTGGCGGAGCTTGGCGGCGGCATCCATTGCGCCACCCAGCAGATGCCGGCCTGAAAACCGCGGCGCATGGCCGAGTGATCCGGCGATTGCGGCATGCAGCTGCCGGTTCGCCCCTTTGCGGCGGTTTTCCCCCTTGACGTGCGCCCTCCCCGTGTCATGAACACGCCATGAGCACGGCAAAATTGACAATCAACCTGGATGCGCTGGTCACCAACTGGCGGAATCTGGATGCGCTGACCCGCTGCGAGACAGCCGCGGTGGTCAAGGCGAACGGCTATGGTCTGGATGCAGGCCGGGTGGGCAAGGCGCTGGCCAAGGCAGGCGCCCGCAACTTCTTTGTGGCCGCGGCCGAGGAAGGCGGCGCGCTGCGCCGCGCGCTGGGGCCGGGTCCCGGCATCTCGGTGTTCTCCGGTCACATGGAGGGCGACACCAAGCTCCTGAAGGATTTCCAGCTGACGCCGATGCTGAATTCGCTGGACCAGATGCTGCGCCATTTCGAAAGCCTGCCGGGCCATCCGTTCGGGGTGCAGCTGGACAGCGGCATGAACCGGCTGGGGATGGAGCACGGCGAGTGGGCCGCGGTGGCGGAGATCGCCCTGGGCCAGAACCCGGTGCTGCTGATGTCGCACCTGGCCTGCGCGGATGAGCCGGACCACCCGATGAACGCGCAACAGCTGAAAACCTTCCGCGGCATGACCGACGGGCTGGAGGTGCCGCGCTCTCTGGCGGCCACCGGCGGCATACTGCTTGGCCCTGACTATCACTTCGACCTCTGCCGCCCCGGCGTCGGCCTCTATGGCGGGATGCCGTTCAAGGACGCGGTGCCGGTGGTGCAGCTGGACCTGCCGGTGATCCAGGTGCGCGACCTGGAGCCGGGCGAGACCGCAGGCTATGGCAACACCTGGACTGCAAAGCGCCCCAGCCGCATCGCCACCGTGGCCGCCGGATACGCGGACGGCTTGCACCGGGCGATGGGCAATGGCGGCATCCGGGTTTATGCCGGCGGGACCCCCTGCCCCGTGGTGGGTCGCATCTCGATGGACCTGATTACCGTCGATGTGACGGAGCTGGCGGAGGTGCCGGATATGCTGGCGATCCTCAATGAGCAGCAGACCGTGGACACGCTGGCCGATGCTGCAGGCACCATCGGTTATGAGATCCTGACCTCGACCGGCCACCGCTACGCACGGACTTATCTGGGATGAATCCGCTCGCACTCCTGGCCCGGCTGGGCCGCACCGCACTGGCCGGACTGGCCGCTGTCGGCCGGGCGGCCCTGTTTGCGCTCAGCGCCTTCAGCCACATGGTCCGCCCTCCCTATTATCCGCGCGAGTTCTTTCAGGCACTGCTGAACGTCGGCTGGCTGTCACTGCCCGTCGTTGGCCTGACCGCGATTTTCACCGGCGGCGCGCTGGCGCTGCAGATCTACGCCGGCGGCGCCCGTTTCAACGCCGAGGCCGTGGTGCCGCAGATCGTTGCCATCGGCATGGTGCGGGAACTTGGCCCGGTGCTGGTCGGGCTGATGATTGCGGCGCGCGTGACCTCGTCCATCGCTGCCGAGATTGCCACCATGAAGGTGACCGAGCAGATCGACGCCCTTGTCACGCTCTCCACCCATCCGATGAAATACCTGGTGGCACCGCGGGTTCTGGCGGCGCTGATCACCGTGCCGGTGCTGGTCGGTGTCGGCGACATCATTGGCATCATGGGCGGTTACACGGTGGCGGTGCAGAACCTTGGCTTCAACCCGGCTGCCTACCTCAAGAACACGGTAGACTTCCTGGAGGCGCTCGACATCATCTCCTCGCTGGTCAAAGGCGCGGCCTTTGGCACCATCGCGGCGATGATGGGCTGCTACTACGGCATGCAGTCGGGCCGCGGCGCGCAGGGCGTGGGCCGCGCCACTAAGGGCTCGGTCGAATCCGCAGCCGTCCTGATCCTGGCCGCCAACTTTGTCCTCACAGGGGTGTTCTTCTCGCTATGATCCGCATGGAAAACGTCCACAAGGCCTTTGGTGATAACCGCGTGCTGAACGGCATGAACCTGGAGATCGCCAAGGGCACCTCGATGGTGATCATCGGCGGTTCCGGCACCGGCAAATCGGTGGCGCTGAAAAGCATCCTCGGGCTGATCCAGCCCGACAGCGGTGAAATCTATGTCGATGGCAAGCCCGCCGGATCAGGCGACCGCGACAAGTTTCTGGCCCGCTTCGGCATGCTGTTTCAGGGCGGCGCACTGTTTGACTCGCTGCCGGTCTGGCAGAACGTGGCCTTCCGCCTGCTGCGCGGCGCGCTGAAACGCCCGGCAGAGGAAGCGCGGGATATCGCCATCGAGAAGCTGCGCCGGGTGGGGCTGAAGGCGAATGTTGCCGACCGTTTCCCGGCGGAGCTGTCGGGCGGCATGCAGAAACGCGTCGGCCTCGCCCGCGCGATTGCCGCCGAGCCGGAGATCATCTTCTTTGACGAGCCGACCACCGGCCTCGACCCTATCATGTCGGGCGTGATCAACGACCTGATCCGCGAGATCGTGGTGGAGATGGGGGCCACCGCCATGACCATCACCCACGACATGACCTCGGTCCGGGCGATTGCCGACAATGTGGCGATGCTGCACGGCGGGGTAATCCAGTGGACCGGCCCGGTGGCCGAGATGGACGCCTCGGGCGATCCCTACATGGAGCAGTTCATCCACGGCCGCGCCGAGGGGCCTATCGAGGCGGTGCGGTGAAGGAGATTTTAGTTTGGACAACTATAGGTGATCGAAGCATCTGTGCCGTAATTCGTTCCAGTCAGAATCAAAGAACAGGTATTATCACCGCTCATAAATGGCAGCGATTGCCCTAATTGCAATTGCTGATTGGTTGCTCCTCCAGTCACCGTTAGCCTCGCATAGTCTGTACTAACGGTACCGACTGCCACAAACACTTTCCCAGGCACTAGAGCCTTCGATGTGTATTGAGGAATGAGAACTTCTCCAAGTTTTTCAAAGTCGCTAGAAATTATTGCGGACAACTCTTCACGCTCTGATCTCACCTGTGCAAGCTCTGCCTGAACTTCCCTAAGTTGCTGTCTAAGGTCGGCCGCGGCCCCCTGTTGGTGCGCGACTTCTTCTTCCAGTGTGCGCAAAGACACCAGCAACTCTTCTTTCTCGCCAAGGGAACTATCGAGTTCCAACAAGCGAGAAAGAAATGATCTGCTATCAATACCGTTAGCCTTCTTTTCGGCGTCCAACAGTTTTTCAAGGGCGGAAACTTTCGAAGACGACGTGTCTTGGCCTAGCTTATACCCTCCAGCTAAAGCTGCTGGGATCACGACAACAAGTGTCGCTATGAATGTCCCGACCCAGAATTTTGTATCCACTGTAGCCTTCCTCTTTCAAACTTGGTTGCGATGAGTACTATCTTCAAACATTTCAAAACAACATGCCGCACCGCAAATCCAGGCCGTTTTCCCTTTCCAATCCGGCGTCAAACGCACAAGTCTTGGCGGACCTGCAAAAAACGAGCCGCCATGATCCTCCGCCTCCTCACCCTGTCGCTGCTGATCCTCTACCCCGTCGCCTGGTTTGCGCCCTTGATGCGGGCGGGGCTGCTGCCCATTTTCGGGCTCAGCGAGATCTCGGTGATCACCGGCCTGCAATCCTTATGGAGCAGCGACGCGGTGCTGGCGCTGATCGTCACCTTCTTTGCGATCTTCGCCCCATACCTCAAGACCATCGGCACCGCGCTGGTGCAATGGGAGCTGATGGACGCGCGGGTGCAGAAGGTGCTGCATGTGCTGGGCAAGCTGGCGATGGCCGATATCTTCCTGATCGCGCTCTACATAACCCTGGCCAAGGGCATTGGCCTCGCGACTGTCGAAACCGCCTGGGGGCTCTATCTGTTCACCGGCTGCATTCTGGCGTCGATTGTGTTGGGGATGCTGACGGAACGCGCCGCTCAGGCACAGCAGGAAATGCGTTAAGCCCTTGATCCGGCGGAAAACCGCTCCATTTCATAGTGCCGGACAAGAGAAACCATCGTCATGGGACCGGCCAGCTGCGCCCAGACCGGGCCTCCCCCCTGCCCCGCCGGCCCCTTGGCTGCATGCGCACCTGCTGGAGGGGGCCAATGGCCGGCATTCAATCCATCCTGTTCACCGCGCAAACCGTGCTGTTGCGGGTTGCGTTCCTTGCCATTTGCGCTGCGGCGCTGGCGGCGCTCACGGCGACCCTGCTGGCGGCGCTTGGGGTCTGGCCCTGGCTGACGCTGCAGGCGGGCATCGGCGGCGAACCGCTGCCGCAGGCCGGCATGATCGCGCAGACAGGCCTGACCGCGCTGCTGGTGATGCTGGCGTTCTTCTTGCCCGCCAACAAGCGGATAATGGCGCTGGAAACCTCGCACCGGAACTTTGCCCTGCAGATGCAGGATGTGCAGCGCGCCTATCAGACCGCGCATGCCGCCGACCGTGCCGGCACGTTCAAGCTGGCCTCGGAATTCGACTCGGTGAAGCAGCGGATCACCTACCTGCGCAGCCATCCTGACCTGGCCAAACTGGAACCGGAGGTGCTGGAGCTGGCGGCCCAGATGAGCCAGGTCAGCCGCGATCTGGCAGAGGTCTACTCCGATGCCAAGGTGGCCCGCGCCCGCCAGTTCCTGCAGCAGCGCCAGGAGGAGCTGGAAGCCTTCACTGCCCGGCTGGAGGACGCCAAGGTGATCCAGCAGGAGCTGCGCCAGTGGACCCGCGATGTCGAAGTCGAGGAAAGTATCGCCAAATCGCACCTGACCCGGCTCCGCAGCGAGCTGTTTGAGCTGCTGCCGGAACTGTCGGCACAGCTGCAGACGCCGCCCGACGGCTCCGACCCCGAGGCGGGCAGCGTGGTCCCGATCCAGCCGCCGCGGCGCGCCGACTGAAACGCTCTGCTTGCTTCAGAAGCAGCTATGCGGCCGGGGCCCTGCCCCCGGCCGCGGCGTGCCGTTCTCGGAAGATAATCAGCCGGATGAAGATTGGAGCCTTCCTTCACCTCGCCCCCAATATCCCGGAGCGCGAGGCAGAGCCTCGCATCCCCCGGCGCAGCACGCGCAGCCCCCCTTGAACAAAACGGAAACATCTGCCACTGATCCAGCATGGCAAAAACATCTTTCTCCTGCTCCGCCTGCGGAGCCAGCTTTTCCAAATGGTCGGGCCGCTGCGAGGGCTGCGGCGAGTGGAACACCATCTCCGAGGATCAGGGGCTCAGCTCCGGTCCCGCCAAGAAGTCGCTGGGCGTCAAGCGCGGCCGCACCATTCAGCTGACCGACCTGTCCACGCGGGAAACCCCGCCGCCGCGCGCCTGCTGCGGCGTGGGGGAACTGGACCGGGTGCTGGGCGGCGGGCTGGTCGAAGCCTCCGCCATTCTGGTCGGCGGCGATCCCGGCATCGGCAAATCCACCCTGCTGCTGCAGGCTGCGGCACGGTTTGCCCTGTCCGGGGTCAAGACAGTCTATGTCAGCGGCGAGGAGGCCTCCGCCCAGGTGCGGATGCGGGCGCAGCGGCTGGGACTGGCGGATGCGCCTGTGCAGCTGGCGGCGGAGACCAACCTGCGCGACATCCTCACCACGCTGGAGGCGGAGAAGCCGCAGCTGGCCATCATCGACTCGATCCAGACCATGTGGGCCGATCATGTGGACAGCGCGCCCGGCTCGGTCAGCCAGGTGCGGGCGGCGGCGCATGAGCTGACCACCTTTGCCAAGCGGCACGGGATTTCGGTGGTCATGGTCGGCCATGTCACTAAGGAGGGGCAGATCGCGGGTCCGCGGGTGGTCGAGCACATGGTTGACACGGTGCTCTATTTCGAAGGCGAGCGCGGCCACCAGTTCCGCATCCTGCGGGCGGTCAAGAACCGCTTCGGCCCCGCGGATGAGATCGGCGTCTTTGAGATGACCGGCAGCGGCCTCAGCGAGGTGATCAACCCCTCTGCTTTGTTCCTGTCGGAACGCGGCGAACCCTCGCCCGGGTCGGTGGTGTTTGCGGGGATCGAGGGCACGCGGCCGGTGCTGGTGGAAATGCAGGCGCTGATCGCGCCGTCGCCGCATTCGCAGCCGCGCCGCGCGGTCGTCGGCTGGGACTCGTCCCGGCTGGCGATGATCCTCGCGGTGCTGGAGGCCCGCTGCGGCATCCCCTTTGCCGGCCTCGACGTGTACCTGAACGTGGCGGGCGGCATGAAGATCTCCGAACCTGCGGCAGACCTTGCCGTGGCGGCAGCGCTGCTGAGTGCGCGGGAAGACGTCGCCTTGCCCGCCGATACGGTGGTTTTCGGAGAAATTTCGCTATCCGGCGCGCTCCGGCCTGCACCGCAGACCGAAAACAGGTTGAAAGAAGCGCAAAAACTTGGTTTCACGGCGGCGATTGCCCCTGGCGGCAGCAAAACCGTGTCCGTGAACGGCCTGAACCTCAGAAAGTCAGGCGATCTGGCAGGTTTTGTTGGCGAATTTTTCGGGGCCGGCTAAAGTCGCAAAAATTTTGAGATCGCAGGCAAACGGGCGAGGGACATGGAAGGTTTCACAATCATCGACGGGGTCGTGGCCCTGGTCATCGTGGTATCGGCGCTGCTGGCCTATTCGCGCGGTTTTGTGCGCGAGGCGATGGCCATCGCCGGCTGGATCGCCGCGGGTGTGCTGGCCTTCATCTTTGCGCCGCAGGTCGAGCCATTGATGGCGGAAATCCCGGTCATTGGCGACTTCATCGCCGACAGCTGCGAATTGTCGATCATTGCCGCCTTTGCGGCGGTGTTTGCGCTGGCGCTGATCGTGGTCTCCTTCTTCACGCCGCTGTTCTCCACCCTGGTGCAGCGCTCCGCGCTTGGCGGACTGGATCAGGGCGCAGGCTTCTTCTTCGGGGTGCTGCGCGGTATTCTTCTGATTGCGATTGCCTTCTTCCTCTATGATGTGGTGATGACCGGGCAGAGCTTCACAATCGTTGACGAAAGCCGCTCTGCCGAGGTGTTTGCGCGCTTGACCGGCAAGATCGAGGAACGCAATCCGGAACAGGCCCTGGGCTGGGTCACCGAGCAATACGAAGCTCTGATCGGCGCCTGCGGGCAGTAATTCCAAGGAATTACCACCAAGAGACAGAAGCGCGGGCGCCCTAGGGGCGCCCGTTTTGCTTTGGTTTCAATGCGTTCACACAGTTATCCACAGGATGCAGCCGGGTGCAGTTAACAGCGCAACCCCGAATTAACACTTTGTTAACCAAAGAGAATCGGGGATTTCGGCCCTCATTCTGGTGTCTCAAAAATTGCGGAGAGTCTTAACAAATCCTCAGCCCGCGCCGCGGAAAGGTTAACAATCCCCGGGAAAAAACCGGTTTTGTCCCCAAAATTTCGCGCCATCCCGAAATGCGACGCAAGCCTGCCCCAATTTGGTCCCAATTCGGGGGCGATATGGCTTCAACGGCAGGACGCCGGGACGAAGACGCTCAGAAGGGACATCAAAATGCAGCTGGACCACACCACAGATTTCGCCGACTACCTGCCGGTTGATGTGCTGCTGCTGACCAATCCGCTGCCGCAGTCCCCGAAACCGGCCGCCAAGCGCGCCCGCATCCGCAGTGGCGGCTTCCTGCCCGGCACGCTGGTGGAGACCGCAGAGGGCTTCAAGCAGGCCCGCGACGTCAAACCCGGCGACATGGTGTTCACCTTTGATGGCGGCGCCCAGGAAGTGAAGGCGGTGAAGCACGCTGTGCCGCGCCTGACCACGCTGATGCACATCCCGGCTGGCGCCCTGGGCAATGACACCGACCTGATGCTGCCCTCCGACCAGAAAGTGGCGCTGGAGATGGACACCGCGGAACGCCTGTTCGGCCTGCCGGTTGTCATCGCCAAGCTGATCGCGCTGGCCGGCTACAAGGGCATTACCGCAGCCGCGCCGGAGCGTCTGGGCCGCATCCATTTCGAATTCGAAGAGGAAGAACTGGTCTGGGCCGAGAGCGGCATGCTGCTGCCCGCCGGTGACGCCGCCGAGGATTCCGCTTTTCACCAGCTGTCCCTAACCGAGACCCGTCAGGTTCTGGCCAGCGACGAAGGCCGTGCGCTGTCGCAGACCGGCATGGGCGCGGTTGACGCCCGCCTGCCCAGCCCGCTGGACAACCTGCTGGACCGTATCCTGGCGGCCTGATCCCCGCCGCACCAGTTTCCTCCCCCCTCAGGCCCGCCATTGCGCGGGCCCCTTCTTTGGCGGCTGGCGGAGCGGCAGGCACGGCCCCGACCAGAAAAAAATGCCTGCGAAGCACGCAGGACCGCCTCCTGAGCGGAACGCGCGTTCCCCCGCCACCCGCTTCGCGAAAAAAATTGCCCGTGATTTCGATGTGTGCCAGCATCCTCCGCAGGCGCGGACCATGCAGCAGAACACCCTGCGCCCGGTACATAGGGAGGATTTGACGATGAACTTGCGGCCCGACCCAACATTTCACGCAACACCCAAACTTGCCATGGAGGCCCCAGCGGAGAAGCTGGCCTTCACCCTGATGCTGAGCCCCGATTTCTCGCAGCCCGACGGGCTGGCGGTGGTCGACGTCGATCCGCAGTCGGACACATACGGCCAGATCGTGCATAAGCTGATCATGCCTAACAAGGGCGACGAGTTTCACCATTTCGGCTGGAACGCCTGTTCCTCCTCCCTGTCGCCGCTGTCGGGCCATGCGTTCCTGGAACGGCGCTACCTGATCATTCCCGGCATCCGCTCCAGCCGGATCTATGTGGTCGACGTCAAGGAGCCGCTAAAGGCGAAGATCCACAAGATCATCGAACCGGAGGAGGTTTTTGCCAAGACCGGGTACTCCCGCCCGCACACCATCCATTGCGGCCCCGAGGGCATCTATGTCTCGACCCTGGGCGGCGGCGGCCAGGACGGCACCGACGGACCGCCGGGCATCTTCATCATGGATTGCGAAACCTTCGATATCCTCGGGCGCTACGAGATGGACCGCGGCAAGCAGGACAAGCATTACGATTTCTGGTGGAACCTGCCGCGCGACTACATGGTGAGTTCGGAATGGGCGCTGCCGCCGCAGTTCGAGAACGGCATCGTGCCGGAAGATCTGCTGAGCAACAAGTACGGTCATTCTATCCACTTCTGGAACCTGCGCCAGCGCAAGAACGTGCAGACCATCGACCTGGGTGAAAACCACCAGATGGCGCTGGAAATCCGGCCCGCGCACGATCCCTCGCGCGATTACGGTTTTTGCGGCGTGGTGGTGGACACCACCAATTTGCAAGGGTCGATCTTCACCTGGTGGCAGAAGGACGACGGCACTTTTGAGGCCAGGAAGACCATCACCATCGACCCGCGGCCCGAGAAGCCGGAAAACCTTCCGCCGCTCTTGCAGGGGTTCGAGGCGGTGCCGCCCTTGGTCACCGACATCGACCTGAGCATGGACGACAGGTTCCTTTATGTGTCCTGCTGGGGGCTGGGCGAGATGCATCAGTATGATGTCTCCGACCCGATGAACCCCAAGCTGACCGGCAAGGTCGAGGTCGGCGGCATTGCGCGGAATGCCAAGCATCCGAACGGCAAGGATTTTGCCTATGGCCCGCAGATGGTGGAGATCAGCCGCGACGGCAAGCGGGTCTACTGGACCAATTCGCTTTATTCCACCTGGGACGACCAGTTCTACCCCGATGCCGAAGGCGGCCAGATGGTGATGGCCAAAGCGGGTGAAAATGGCGGGCTGGAGCTGGACAAGGATTTCTATGTCGAGTTTCCCAAAGGCTACCGCAGCCACCAGATCCGGCTGGAGGGCGGCGACTGCTCCACCGATAGCTTCTGCTACCCCTCCGCCTGACGCGTGGCAGAGATCAGCACGGCAGCGGCCCTGTGGGGGGCCGTTACGCTTTCGGGTGTGTATCACGGTGTGAACCCCGGCATGGGCTGGCCGCTGGCGGTCTCAGCTGCGCTGATGGAACGCGCGCAGGGCAGCCTGTGGCGAGCCTTGGCCGCGCTGGCCGCGGGGCATCTGCTGGCGATGGCGGCAGTGCTTTTTCCGTTCTCGGCGCTGCTGGTGCTGGTCGAATGGCAGCGGGAGATCCGGACCGGGGCCGCCTGCTTGGTTATTGCGCTTGGCCTCTACCTGCTGTGGAACCGCCGCCACCCGCGCGTGCTGGCGCGGGTGGCGCCGTCGCGGCTAGCGCTATGGTCGTTTCTCGCTGCGATGGCGCATGGCGCCGGGCTGATGCTGGTGCCAATCTACCTAGGGATATGCGCCACCGTACAGACCGACGCGGGCCACGCCGCCGCCGGGGCGCTGATGACAGGCAATGCGGGCATCGCCGCCCTGGTGGCCCTGGCGCATACGCTGGCGATGACGCTCGCAGGCGGAGCCATGGCCTTTGGCATCTATCACTGGCTGGGGCTGAAGTTCCTGTCCAAGGGCTGGTTCAACCTCGATGCGGTCTGGGCGCTGAGCCTGGTTCTGGTCGGCGCGGTGTCGCTACTGACGCTGCATTGATTGCGGTGGCGCGCCCTGCCCGCACATTCGGCAAACCACCCCTATTGCCGCAGCGCAGAAGGGAAATGTGATCCTTTGATGACAGCAGCGGCGAAAGCCTCTATGTGAGGGCGCGAACAGGAAACGGATTCGGAGCCACACCGCCTTGCCGCTGCTGCAGACGCTGCCCGCCTGCCCTTGTGGACCTGACCTGATGCGCGCGGCGCCGGGGTGCAGGGCTGCAACCGGTCATCAGGCTCCGGACGCTTTGCCGGCATGGACCTTTGGCGCGGCAGGATTGGCGCAGGCACGGAAAAATGCGCTAGACTGCCGCCAGCACCGCTTCCATCAGCCATCGAACAGCAAAGCCTAATCGGGATTGGAGCCAGCCAATGTGCGGGATTTTGGGGATCGCAAGCCGGGACACGGAAGTCTTCGCGGAGATTTATGACGGGCTTCTCATGCTGCAGCACCGCGGCCAGGACGCCTCGGGCATCGTGACCTACACCGGCGAGTTCTTCCGCGAGCGCAAGGCCAACGGGCTGGTCAAGGACGTGTTCGGCCCGTCGGATGCGGAAACCCTGACCGGACGCGTCGGCATGGGCCATGTGCGCTACCCCACCGCCGGCTCGCTGAGCGCGGCAGAGGCGCAGCCGTTCTTTGTCAACGCGCCCTATGGCATCTATCTGGTTCACAACGGAAATATCACCAATACCGCTGAGCAGCGCGAGAAGGTGACCGGCAAATACAGCCGCCACCTGCGCACCACCTCCGACTCGGAAATCCTGCTGAATGTCCTGGCCGACAAGGTGGCCGATGCGATCAAGGTCAACGGCAACGCCGAGCCGATCCGCAACATCTTTGCCGGCGTGAAAATGACCATGGAGCGGGTGCAGGGCGCCTATTCGGTGCTGTGCATGATTGCCGGTGTCGGCATGCTGGCTTTCCGCGACCCGCACGGCATCCGGCCGCTGTCGCTGGGCAAGCGCCCGGCGCAGGGCGACGGTGATGACTACTGCATCGCCTCCGAAGATGTGGCCTTCGGCATCAACGGGTTCGAGAAGCTGCGCGACGTGAAGGCCGGTGAGGCGATCCTGATCGATCTGGACGGCAACATGCATACCTTCCAGGCCGTCGAGGGCAAGCTGACCCCCTGCATTTTTGAGTATGTCTACCTGGCGCGCCCGGATTCGATGATGGACGGCGTCTCGGTCTACAAGACCCAGCTGCGCATGGGCCAAGCGCTGGCCAAGCAGATCCAGGAGTCGGGTCTGGAAATCGACAGCATCATCCCGGTGCCTGATTCGGCCCGCCCCGTGGCGCTGGAAGTCGCCAACTCCACCGGCATCCGCTACCGCGAGGGTCTGGTGAAGAACCGCTACGTCGGCCGCACCTTCATCATGCCGGGCCAGGCGGAGCGGCAGAAATCGGTGCGCCGCAAGCTGAACGCGATCCCGCTGGAGTTCAAGGACCGCAACGTGCTGCTGATCGACGATTCCATCGTGCGCGGCAACACCATCAAGAAAATCGTGCAGATGTGCCGCGAGGCCGGCGCCAAGAAGGTCTATATCGCCTCTGCCTCGCCGCCGGTGGTTTTCCCCAACGTTTACGGCATTGACATGCCGACCAAGCATGAGCTGATCGCAAACGGCCTCAGCATCGAGGAAATCCGCGAAGAACTGGGCGCGGATGCGCTGTTCTACCAGAAGCTCGAGGACCTGATCTGGGCGGCGCAGGAAGGCAACCCGGACATCCAGGGCTTTGACTGCTCCTGCTTTGACGGCAACTACATCACCGGCGTCACCGACGAATACCTGGATGCGCTGGAAAGCAGCAGCCGCGTCAGCGCCAAGATCCAGGACATGCCGGCGCCCGGCGCGTCCTGGAACGCCTCCAAGCTGGCCACCGGCTGAGGCACCGCCGCAACAGGGGTTTGAACTTCGGCCTGCATCGGCGTATGAGAACCCGGAACTTTGCATGGGAAGGCGCTGGCCATGACGGCCCGCGCCTTTTCCTATGCTCCTGACGAAAGGCCGCCCCTTGGACGCGCATCTTGCCCGCATGCTGACCTCTCCGCGCCAGTGCCGCTGCTGCGGCGCGACTTTCGCGCAGTTGCTCAGCCTCAGCTGCGACCGGCCCGACATCTGCGCCGAGGATATGGAGGTGGAGGACAACTCCGCCGTCCTGGCCACCCGCGGCGATATTCTGACCGAAGACTTCTGCCGCCTGGGCGATCTTCGCTTTGTCCGCGCGGTGCTGGCGATTCCGCTTAACGGCACCCGCGGCGAAGAGTTCATCCTGGGCACCTGGGCGAGCCTCAGCCGTGATGACTTCGATGCCTATCTCGACCTGTTCGAGATGCGCGAGACCGACAAGCTGGACGACCGCCCGGCCTGGCTGGCCAATGCGATTCCCCCGGATATGCCGATGCCGGCGGGCTGCATGCTGGAGATGCGCCCAGGCGGCCAGTACCCGGAGCTGAAGGTTTCCGAGCAGAACCATCCGCTCTATCCCCTGCAGAAGGACGGCGCGGCGCTGGAGGAGCTTCTGGAACTGCTGTATGCCTATGGCCACGATCTGCCGTCGCTGGTCTATGACGCCTGACGCCGGATCATCGGCAGGCTTCCACTCACCCTGACGCAGCTTTCCGCCGAGGGCGGACCTGCCCGCTTGCAGCGGCTGCGGCGGCGCGCCAGATACCGTCCGGATCAACGAAGGACGGACGAGATGGCGAATGAGCAGACCTCTGCCAAGGTAGCGGGGCTGGCGACCCTAACCAACGCAGTGAACCGCAACAACCTGAGCCTGCTGGGCGTCTACGGGCCGGAGGACAGCCTGACGGCGCTGATCCGCCTGCCTTCCGGCCGCACCCGCACGGTGACCCGCGGCACCAGGCTGTCGCAGGGCCAGATCATCGCCATCGACGCCCATGGCCTAGTGCTGAACCAGCGCGGCGAGACCAAACGCCTGATGATGCCCGGCAGCTGAACCGGGCTGTGCTGCAGCGGCGGGGCAGGTTTCAGCGGAAATTCTGGCAAGCGTTTCCGGAAAACTCCTGCTCGCGCGGCAGCCCTGTCCGCCGCCCCTTGACCTGCCCGCGCGGGCGGCCCAAGAAGACGGCCATGACAAATAAAATCGCTCTCATCACCGGTGCATCGCGCGGCTTGGGCTACGCCCTGGCCGAGGCACTTGCGCCCACCCATCACATTGTTGCAGTCGCCCGCACCACCGGCGCGCTGGAGGAGCTGGATGACCGCATCAAGGCGGCGGGCGGCTCTGCCACCCTGGCGCCGATGGACATCACCGTGCCGGAGGCGATGGCGACGCTCTGCCGCGGCATTCATGACCGCTGGGGCAAGCTGGACCTGTGGCTGCACACCGCGATCCACGCGACTGCGCTGTGCCCGGCACCCTCGGTGGCCCCCAAGGACTGGAGCAAGGCCGTGGCGGTCAATGCCACCGCCACCTCGGTGCTGATCCCCTATGTTGCGCCGCTCCTGGGCCAGTCGGGCCGCGCGGTGTTCTTTGACGACCCCAAGGCGGAGGGGAAGTTCTATGGCACTTATGGCGCCACCAAGGCCGCGCAGATGGCGCTGGCCCGTAGCTGGCAGGCCGAAAGTGAGCGCACCGGCCCCAAGGTGAAGATCCTGGAGCCGAAGCCGATGGCCACCGCCCTGCGGGCCCGTTTCCATCCAGGCGAAGACCGCGCAGCGCTTGCCACCATTCAGGACGAAGCCCAGCGCCTGCTGCCGCAAATCCTGGCGGACTGACGTCTGCCGCGTGCCCGCGCTGCGCCCCGGCGCGGCGTGGCGCCCGGCCCAAGACTTCGGGCGGCATCTTCGATGCAAGCGAAAGGCGCGGGAGCCCGCGCTGGCCGCCCCGGCTGTTGCCTCCCTGCCCCGCTTTGCTGCGGATGCCGCTTCCGGCCGCGAAAACCTTGCCCCGTTCCGGCACAGGTCCTATTCAATCGAAAACCCGGTTGAAGACGGCAGGCGGACATCTCATGCGCATTCTGATCACCAATGACGACGGCATCAGTGCCGAAGGGCTGAAGGTTCTGGACGCCATCGCCCATGAGGTCGCAGGTCCCGGCGGCGAAGTCTGGACCGTGGCTCCGGCATTCGAACAGTCCGGCGTCGGCCATTGCATCAGCTATACCCGCCCCACCATGCTGAGCCAGCTGGGGGAGCGCCGGTTTGCCGCCGAGGGCTCGCCTGCTGACTGCGTGCTGGCAGGCATCCACGTGGCGATGCATGACCAGAAACCCGATCTGGTGCTGTCGGGTGTGAACCGCGGCAACAACTCGGCTGAAAACGCGCTTTATTCCGGCACCCTTGGCGGTGCGATGGAGGCCGCCCTTCAGGGCATACCCGCGATGGCGCTGTCGCAGTATTTCGGCCCTGCCAACCGCGACACGGGCAATCCGTTCGAAGCCTCTGCAGTGCATGGCGCCGCACTGGTAAAGAGTATCCTGGCCGCCCAGCCGCGGGACCAGCAGGATTACCGACTGTTCTACAACATCAACTTCCCGCCTGTGCAGGCCGTGGATGTTAAGGGCACACGGGTGGCCCCGCAGGGCTTCCGCCGCGGCAGCCATTTCTCCGCCGTGGAGCAGCTTTCACCCACCGGCCGCCGCTGCCTGTGGATCCGCGGCGGCAACCAGCATGTGGAGGCGACGCCCGGCTCCGACGCCGCGGTGAACCTCGACGGCTATATCTCAGTCACTCCGATGCGCGCCGACCTGACAGCTCGGGACGCAATGGCGGCCCTGAAGGCGATTGAGAGCACCGGCACATGAGCGGACCCGATCCGGAAACGAAGATGCAGTTCCTGTTCTCCGTGCGCTCGCGCGGGGTGACCGACCAGAAGGTGCTGGAGGCGATAGAGGAAATCGACCGCGGATTGTTCGTGCGCGGCATCTTCTCGAAACGGGCCTATGAGGATGTGCCGCTGCCGATTGCCTGCGGCCAGACCATCTCGCAGCCGTCGGTGGTGGGGATGATGACACAGGCCCTGCAGATCAGCCCCCGCGACACGGTTCTGGAGGTCGGCACCGGTTCCGGCTACCAGGCGGCGATCCTCTCCAAACTGGCGCGCCGGGTCTACACGATCGACCGCCACGCAAGGCTGGTGCGCGAAGCCCGGGCAGTATTCGAGCAGCTGCAGCTCTCCAATGTGACCTCGCTGGTGGGCGATGGCAGCCACGGCCTCAGCGAACAGGCCCCGTTCGACCGCATCATCGTGACCGCCGCGGCAGAGGACCCTCCCGGGCCGCTGCTGGCGCAGCTGAAGGTGGGCGGCATCATGGTGCTGCCAGTGGGCCAGTCCGACCACGTCCAGACCCTGATCCGGGTGCGCAGGACGGAGGAGGGGCTGGAGTATGACGAATTGCGCCCGGTGCGCTTCGTTCCGCTGCTTGAGGGCCTGGGGAAAGACACGTAAACTAACGGCGGAATCCAGCCGAGCCGCAAATGGCATGGGCTATAGTGATTGACGCGAGAGAATCCCCGCGAAAAAGGGGATGCGTGTTTTGAGGAGAGCAAAATGACCCGGATCCCCCCCGCCCGGACCATATTCTGCGGCCTGCCCCGCGCCCGGCTGCTGGCGGCGCTGCCGCTGGCTGGGATGCTGGCGGCCTGCCAGAGCCCTCTGGACTACGACCTGCGCGGCCAGATCGGCGCCTTCAACACCGCAAGCGCGGCGCAGTCGGCAACCGCGAACCGGCCCGCCCCGGATTCCCGCGGCCTGATCTCCTACCCGTCTTATCAGGTGGCCGTGGCCCAGCGCGGCGACACGGTAGCGGATGTGGCCGCCCGCATCGGCCTGCCGGCGGACGAAATTGCCCGTTTCAACGGCATGCAGACCGGCGACAAGATGCGCCAGGGCGAGGTATTGGCGCTGCCGCGGCGCGCGCCTGCCGGCCAGCCCGGAAGCAGCACGCCCGGCTCAGTCGATATTGCCGCATTGGCGGGCCAGGCCATCGACACCGCACCACTGACCTCCCCGAACCCCGGTTCGGTGACCACGACCGAAATCCAGGCCGCCCCCAAACCGCAGCCCGCCAAGGTCCAATCCGGGCCGGAGCCGGTGCGCCACAAGGTGAAGCGCGGCGAGACCGCCTATACCATCTCACGGCTGTACCAGGTCCCGGTGAAATCGCTGGCGGAGTGGAACGGGCTGGGCAGCGATTTTGCGGTGCGCGAAGGCCAGTACCTGCTGATCCCGCTGAAGGAACAGAAGGCCGCCGCGGTGGCGCCCGCAGCGGCGCCCGTGGTGGTAACAGAGCCGGGAGCAGGCTCCGAAACCCCGGTGCCGCCCAGCGCCAGCAAACCGCTGCCGCAAGAGAAGGTCGAACCCGCCGCGGTCAAGCCGGCGGCGGAAAGCCTGCCCAAACCGGAGCTGCCGGAACCCACCCGCAAGAGCAGCGCCGCGATGGCTTATCCGGTGCAGGGCAAGATCATCAAGACCTACTCCAAGGGCCGCAATGACGGTATCGACATTGCCGGACCCGCAGGCGCGCCGGTCAATGCCGCCGAGGCCGGCACCGTGGCTGCGATCACCAAAGATTCCAACAATGTGCCGATCGTGGTGATCCGCCACAGCCAGAAGCTGCTGACGGTCTACCAGAACGTCGGCAACATCACCGTGAACAAGGGCGACAGCGTGGTCCGCGGCCAGCGGATTGCCTCGCTGCGCGGCGGCGACGACGCCTATGTGCATTTCGAGGTGCGCGACGGGTTCGAAAGCATCGATCCGCTGAACTACCTGAACTGACGGCGGCAAAAGCCAGCAACCAACAAAAAAGCCCGGCGGTTTGGCCGGGCTTTTCCATTTCCGGCTTCCGCCCGGTCAGCGCAGCGCCACTCCGTGGCGACCGGCCAGATCGGTGAAGAACTGCCACGCGACCCGGCCTGACCGGGCGCCGCGGGTCGCCTGCCATTCTACCGCCTCAGCGCGCAAGATATCCGCGTCCACCCGGACGCCATAGGCTGCACAATAGCCCTCGATCATCGCCAGATATTCGTCCTGGTCGCAGGGGTGGAAGCCCAGCCACAGGCCGAAACGGTCCGACAGAGACACCTTCTCCTCCACCGCCTCCGACGGGTTGATGGCGCTGGAGCGCTCGTTCTCGATCATGTCCCGCGGCATCAGGTGGCGGCGGTTGGAGGTGGCATAGAACACCACATTCTCCGGCCGCCCCTCGATACCGCCGTCCAGAACCGCCTTGAGGCTCTTGTAGTGCTGGTCGTCATGGCTGAAGGAGAGGTCATCGCAGAACAGGATAAACCGGTGCTCCGACCCGCGCAGATGGTTCAAAAGCCGCGCCACCGACGGCAGATCCTCACGCTGCAGCTCCACCAGTTTCAGCTCCGTATGGTCCGCCGCCAGCGCCCCGTGCACGGCTTTCACAAGGCTCGATTTCCCCATGCCGCGCGCGCCCCACAGAAGCGCGTTGTTGGCAGCGAACCCCTGTGCGAACCGGCGGGTGTTCTCCAGCAGCGTATCGCGGGAGCGGTTGATGCCGACCAGCAGGTTCAGATCAATCCGGTTCACGCTCTCCACCGGCTCCAGACGCTCCGGCCCCACATGCCAGACAAAGGCACTGGCAGCGTTGAAATCGGGTGTTTCCAAAGGCGCAGGCGACATCCGCTCCAGCGCCTCTGCAATTCGGGTCAATGCGTTCTGGTCCATGGGGTGCCTCCGTCCGTCAGTCGCCGGATTTCAAAGCATGTTCGCAGCGGGGCGGCAAGAGGGCGGGTGCCGCATGAACGATGTGCCTCCGCCTGAAATGCCATGCCAGCCCAGTTTCAATTCCTGTCCGCACCGGAGAATGCCGCGGCGAGAAACTTGCACACCGCCTTAGCCCGCTCATCGGTGGCAGAACTGCGGAAGCGGACGATATTCTGCGGTGTCCGGAACAGCAAGGTGCAATCCTCTGCCAGCTGCACGGCGGTGTCGGTCCCGCAGGACGGGCTGAAACCGCTGACAATCTCTCTCAGGTCCCGGCGCAGCCTGTCCGTATGCGCTTGAACAACGTCCGCATGGCCCTCCGCCAGTTGCAGATAGGCCAAGAACAGATCCGGGTTCCGGTCGTAACGCTTCCGTTTCAGATGCAGCGTGCCAAGCACCCACGTTTCCAGCCGGGCGGCCGGCGGCAGGCTGCTTTGAACCGCGGCCGCCGACACGCTTTCCACCTCGGCAAACCATTGCTGCGCCAGCGCCCGGACCAGGTCCGACTTGCTGGCGAAGAACGTGTGCAGATAAGACTGCGACATCCCGATGCGCCGGGCGATACCGGAGAGCACCAGCCGCTGGCCGTTGCTCTCCACCAGCATCCGCTCGGCCTCTTCAAGAATACGGGCCTGTATCCCGTGAATATCCGGTTTGGGTCGGGCCATTCAGATCCATCTGCGTGTTTGCTTGGTGTAGCTATCATACGCGGCGCCGAACAGGCTGCGCAGGCGGTGCTCCTCATGCGGTATATACCAGAAACTGGCGGCTGCCAGGAAGATCAAGGGCGCGGCCAGGGCGCACCAGGTGTTGACATAGAACGCAGCCGCCACGAGAAGCAGCAGGAAGCCAAGGTACATCGGGTTCCGGCTGTACCGGAACGGCCCGTCCGTCAACAGGCCCTTGGGGGCCTTGAAGGTGTGGATCTCGGCACTGTTCCTCTTGAAATGCCAGCGGCCCCAGAAAAGCACCGCCAGCCCCAGGATCAGTGCAAAATCCCAAGGCATTGGCGCATCCGGACGCATGGCCAGCGCCCGGGGGTGCAACGCTTCCAGCAGGACCAGAGCCGCCAGCAGCAACAGAACGAGTACAGGGGGAATCAGCTTTTTCATAATGACCTCCGATTATAAATAATAAAAAAATTCTTTTATTATTTACTGCCAGAGTCAAGCGCGCACAGCCGCCGCCGACCGAAGTGTCAAAGCGCGACATTTCCGGCGCGCCCTGCCATTACCAATCACTGGCGCCTTCCCCGAGGCCGCCTCAATCCGCCGCGAAGCAATAGAAATAGCCGTTGCCGCCTGTGGAGCGCAGGTTCTCGGCGCTGCAGCCGCGGGAGTCATGGGCGGCGTTCCAGGACGTGTTGCCGCCGCCGTGGCGATCATGGTGGCCGACCGTTGCAGAGCCTTCGCCGTTGGAAGTCCAGTTCGAGCAGGTCTTGTCGCCCTCCTGCCAGGGGAAATAGGCGGTGCCGTCCTCCTGAGTGCCGGTCAGGATGTCATGCTCATTCGGGTCGTCGCCGCGCCCCTTGATGCGGTTGCCGTTCTCGTCCACCGCCGTCCGCAGGTACAGGTTGGGCATGATGTGCAGCTGGTCCAGGTCCACCGCAATCAGCTCGCCGTTGGCGTTGTACCAGGGGCCGGTGCCGATGCGGGAGCGGGCGGAGATGCCGCGCTTGCCCTCTTCCTGGGTACTGAGGTACGCGCGCCAGGTGCGCCCGGTAGAGCCCGCCGCCTCTGCCAGGCTGGCGCAATGGGCATCCGCCCCCTCCAGCCCGCCAAGGTTGCCGCCGTCGCCCAGGCCGGAGGACGTGACGAAGAATCCCATTGGCGGATCTTCCGCCTGCGACACCGATGCCAGCGCGCAGGCCGCGGTGCAGGTCAGGACAGCGAGAAACTTGTTCATGGAAACCTCCCATTCTCCAGGACTGGGTGCAGGATGCCGCATGGGACCGGGCAAGGATACGCCAGAGGGCGGGTTTCACGAAAGCGTGTTAAGAGGGACGCCTAAGCTCCAACTACCGTCGCTTACTTTTGCGCTGAAGAGACCGATTTGCCTCTCGGACAGATTTAAGCACTATTTGCTCTCCTCTATGAGGCGTGCAATCACGATGTCCGGCTTGCCGTAGGGAAACTGTTCCGCATCAAAATCGATCAAGTGCTCATGGTCATACCCCGTGCCCATAGCCTTCATATCCGCCGCACACTTCATTGCGAACTCTGCAAATTTCCTCGCTTCCTCTGGGGATTCGAAGCAAACGGTCGCTGCAGCGAGTTCCAAGAGCCTTTCGCTGCCGTCTGTTTGTTCATAGCCAAAAATTTTCATCCAGTATCACCTTTGACTAATCTTGAACGTTGTGCCGAAGGCGGAAGCAACTCCCCCCTGCATTGATGAGTAAAAAAGGCGCGCCATCCTTGGCGCGCCATTCGATTTCAAGTCTCCACAGGCCCGTCAGCCTTTTCCGTCACCGGCGGTGTCGGCGGTCACCGGATCGTCGGGATGGGCTTCCATCTCCTCATCATCGTAGTAGCCTTCCGCCCGCAGCTGCGCCTCGCGCTTCTTCTCGACACGGCCCACCAGGAAGATCGAGATTTCGTAAAGCCCGTAAACCACCACAAACAGGATGATCTGAGTGATCACGTCCGGCGGTGTCACAAGCGCTGCCAGCACCAGGATCGCCACCACCGCATACTTGCGGACCGATCCCAGGCCCTCGGCGCTGACCAGCCCGGCCTTGCCCATCAACGTCAGCAGAACCGGCAGCTGGAAGCAGAGGCCGAAGGCCACGATGAACTTGATCGTCAGGTTCAGATACTCCTGGGCAGAGCCCTGGAACACCACGCTGAGCCCCTGGTTCACCTCCTCGCCGACCACGGCCTCGCCGCCGGAGCCGAACTGCTGGAAGCCCAGGAAGAAGTCATAGGCTAGCGGGGTCACCACATAGAAGGCAAAACTGGCGCCCAGGAGGAACATAAAGGGCGATGCGATCAGGAAAGGCAGGAACGCCCCCTTTTCGCTTTTATAAAGCCCCGGTGCCACGAACCGCCACATCTGGAAGCCGATGTAGGGGAACGCCAGGATGAAGCCGCCTAGGAAGGAGATCTTGATGGCGACAAAGAACCCCTCCTGCGGGCTGATGAAGATCAGCGCACAGTCCTGGCCGCCCTCGGCCAGCACCTGGCACAGTGGCGCGGTGAGGAAGTTGAACACCGGCGTCGCCACGGTGAAACAGATCACCATGCCGACGATGAAGGCCGCAACCGAATGGATCAGCCGGTTGCGCAACTCGGCCAGATGCTCGATCAGCGGCGCGGTTGAGTCGTCGATCTCATCCGACTTGCTCATGACTTGGCCTCTTCTTCACTGGGCGCCGCAGGCTTAAGCGCCGCTTCAGCAGCTTCCGCCTTGGCCAGCGCCTCCTCGGCCTCGCGCGCCTTGCGCTCGGCAGCGGCACGCGCCGTCGACGCCTGAATTTTCTTGGCATCCTCGGCACGCTGCGCTGCCAGCTTGCCGGTTTCGCTGTCGGGGTCGTATTTGGCGGGATCGATCGACGTTGCCATCTCCTGCGCGGCCTGTTTGACCCCGTCCATGGCAGTGCTCATCGGATTCGATGCAGCCTTCAGCCCCTTGGCGACCTCATTCACCCCAGCCTCATCCGCGGCCTGATGCATGGCGCTGCTGAACTCGCGTGCCATTCCCTTGGCCCTGCCGACGAACCGCCCGACATTGCGGAACAGCACCGGCAGATCCTTGGGGCCGACGACGATCAGCGCAACCACGCCGATGACCAGCAGTTCGGTCCACCCAAGATCGAACATGGCCGCTTAGGCCTTGTCTTTTTCGGTCTCGGGGGTGACGTCCTTTGCCGATGCGGCAGCGTCTTCCTCGAGCTCCTTGGAGCCTTCGTTGATGCCCTTTTTGAAGGAGGTGATGCCCTTGCCGACTTCACCCATCAGAGAGGAAATCTTGCCGCGGCCGAACAGGACCAGAACCACGACGGCGATGAGCAGCAGGCCAGGCAGGCCGATGTTGTTGAGCATGTGTATCTCTCCTTGCGTGATCCGGCGCAAGTTGGCGGCGCCGGGAGAATTGTTCTCTACGGGTTTAGCGCGCAGGCCGCTTTGAGCGGAAGCAACAAGCCCGGCAGAAACACCCCGCAAAGCCCGGATTCCGCGGTTTTTGCCGCCTGCCCGCATACAACTGACAGGTTTATGTCAGTTGCAGGGAGGTAAATCCAGCCCATCGCATCATTCAAGGAGAAACGTGATGAGCAAACATGTCGCCGAAATCGTGACCTTCAAGCTGGCCGATGGAGTGAGTCCGGCAGATTTCACAGCGCTAATGCAGCGCACCGAAGGGTTTGTCCGCGCCCAGAACGGTTTTATCACCCGGCAGCTGAGCCAGGGCGAGGATGGCAGTTGGACCGACTATGTGGTGTGGAAGGATATGGCGACGGCGCAAAAAGTGGCCAAGACCTTCATGCAGCAGGAGTTTGCCCCCGAAGTTGTGGCAGCGCTTGCCCCGGACAGCGCCAGCATGCGCCATGAGGAGGTGCTGTGGCAGATGGCACCCTAAGCGTGCCGGGCTGCGCCTGCGGGCTAGGCGCAGCCCTTGACCTCCCGCCTCCCCCGCGCGAAGGCTGGATCATGCGCCGCACCGACCGCCTTTTCGAGATCATCCAGATTCTGCGCGACGGCAAACTGCACCGTGCCCAGGACATCGCCGAGCGGCTGGAGGTTTCCACCCGCACCATCTACCGCGATATGGACACGCTGGTGGCCTCCGGCGTGCCAGTGGAGGGAGAGCGCGGCGTCGGCTATATGGTGCGTGAGCAGATCAGCCTGCCGCCGCTGACATTGACGCCGGAGGAGCTGGAAGCGCTGAACCTTGGCATGGCCATCGTGGCGGAGGCCGCCGACCCGGACCTGAAGGCCGCTGCCCTTTCTCTGGCGGCCAAGGTGGACGCGGTGCTGCCGGAGCAGACCATTGCCGAGGCCGATGCCTGGAAATTTGCGGTCTACCCTTTTTCGGATGCGGCGCGAGCCTTTGCCCACATGCCCGCGCTAAGGGCCGCGATCAAAGCCCGGCAGAAGCTGCAGCTCAGCTACCGCCGCATCGACGGCACCCTGACAGAGCGGAGAATCCGCCCCCTTCACATGGAATACTGGGGCCGGGTCTGGACCCTCACCGCCTGGTGCGAAACCCGCAGCGCCTTCCGGGTGTTCCGGGTCGACCTGATCGAAGACGCCTCTGCCCTGCCCGAGCTGTTCGTGGACGAACCCGGCAAGCGCCTGCAGGACTACGATCCTTACGGGAACTCTGGCTAAGCTTTTTCATCTTTCTCAAAATACTCCGGGGGAGCCGCCAGCGGCGGCGGGGGCAGCGCCCCTAACCCAGCTCAAAACTGGTGACACCATAGATCAAATCCGTCTCCAGCTGCGGCGCAGGCCCGCGGTACATCCGGGCGGTCTCAAACACCGGTTCCAGCCCGAGGCCGCGCGCCATCTCAACCGCCGCAGCATGGGGCTCCGGCACATCCAGAAACACTTCCTGCCCCGCAGGCAGTTCCTGCAGCAGCCGCGCCAGAACCGCCTCGGCCGCCGGGCGGGACACCGCCACCAGCGGCCCGATTTTGCAGCCGCTGCCGCAGGGCCGCAGGGTGCCAAACCCGGCCAGCCTGCCGTCCCGGTATGCGGCAAAGGAATGATGGCCCTCCGCCCCCAGCCACTGCTGCCAGAAAGCCTGGCGCGCCTCCGGAAAGACGCGCGCATCCAACGTATCCAGCTCAGCCGCGAGGGCAGTCAGCATCTGTACATCGAACTCAGGCGATGCCGCCAGCACACCAGAGGGCACCCCGCCAAAGCGGATGTTGCGGTACGCCAGCTCAAAGCCGGACCGTCGGTAATTGTCCTGCTGGTCCACCACCCCATCTAGGCCGACAACCCGGCTCCCGGCATGCTCCAGCGCCTGCTGCCACAAGGCATACCCGTAACCCTGCCCGCGGAATTCCGGCGCCACGATGTAAAAGCCGAGGAAGGCGAACGCCTGCCCGTAGTTCACCACCGAGATGCAGGCGATCATCTGCCCGTCCAGAAACCCGCCCCAGAACCCTTCGGGGTCAAGTGAGGCAAAGCAGGCGGCATCCTGATAACCGGGGTTCCAGCCTTCGCGCGCCGCCCAAACCACCGCGGTCAGGATCTCCGCGGGCGTCAGCGGCCTGATCTGATAGCTGTTCTGCATCCGCACCTCCGGCTTCCCTGGCTGCAGAATGCCTCCTGACGCTCAGGCGGGGAAGACAAAACAACGGTTTCGGCGCACCGTCAGCCACATCACCCGGCCGGGTTCCGGCAGGAAGACGTTGGGCACCGTGGCCTTCAGAACCGAGCCATCGAAATCCATCCGGAACTCGACCAGGCTTTCGCTGCCCAGAAAGCGCGCGCGCTCGACCACCGCCCGGGCCGGCACCCCGTCGCTGGGGGTCGGCAGCGGCCCCTGGCCGCCGCGGTCAAAGTCGATGCGCAGGTGCTGCGGGCGGAACACGATCTCCACCGCGGTGCCATCCGCCACCCCCGGTGCCAGGAACTCGCCAAAGGCGGTGCGCGCCAGCGCGCCGTTCACTTCCGCCTTCAGCACGTTCACATCGCTGAAGAACGCCACCGCCGCCTTGTCCACCGGGTGGGTATAGACGTTATATGGTGCGCCCTGCTGCACGATCCGCCCGCCGCGCATCAGCGCAATCTCGTCGGCCATCCGCATCGCCTCTTCAGGCTCATGAGTGACCAGCAGGACAGCGGTATCTTCTTCCTTCAGCAGGCTCAGCGTTTCATCCCGGATGCCGTCGCGCAGCCGATTGTCGAGCCCGGAGAACGGCTCATCCATCAGCATAATCCGCGGCCGGGGCGCAATCGCGCGGGCCAGGGCCACCCGCTGCTGCTCGCCGCCCGACAATTGGTGCGGATAGCCGTCGATGAAGCGCTTCAGCGACACCCGGTTCAAGAGCTCTTCGACCCGCGCCCGCTTCTCGTCTTTGCTGCCCTTCAGCCCGAACCCGACGTTGTCGGCGACGCTGAGATGCGGAAACAGCGCAAAGTCCTGAAACATCAACCCGATCTCGCGCCGTTCCGGCGGCACCCGGAACACGGTGTCGCAGATCAGCTTGCCGTCGACATAGATCTCGCCGCTGTCCTGCATCTCCACCCCGGCGATCATCCGCAGGGTGGTGGATTTGCCGCAGCCCGACGGGCCAAGCAGGCAGGTGACCTGCCCGGCCTGGATCTGCAGCGACACGTCATCCACCACTGCGCGGCCTTCGAAGAAGCGCTTGATGTTGCGGATTTCAAGACGGGGGGCTGGAGTTTGGCTCTGCACGTGCACCTGTCGCCTCTTGCGGTCCCAGACGGTTTCCGTCGGGTTTTGCCGAAGCTCTATCAGCCCGCCTGCCCTGCTTCAACCCTGCGGCTGCCGGCCGCCGCGGCGGCAAAACCGGCCAGCAGCACAACCAGGCAGATCTGCAGCAGCTGTTCGTATTTGTGCCCCTCATAAAGCAGCGCCGCGACGGCCGGCAGATCGCGCAGCATATAGGCCGCCGCCCCCGCCATCGCCGCGGCAAAGCTGGCAAGATAGGCCCAAAGCGCCACCTGCCGCCCGGCCAGCGCCGCCGCCAGCACCGGCGTGAGGAACATGGATGCCGTGCCCGAGACCGCCACCGCGTCGAACAGCGTCTGATTGCCCCAGAGCGTCAGCGCGCCGCCTGCGGCGGCAAAGCCCAGCATTGCCAGCCGGCCGCCCGCCAGGGTGCGCGGCGCCAGGCGCAGCTCCTCGGTCACCAGGCGCGCGGCACTGCTGAGCGCCGAATCCAGCGTCGACAGCGCCGAGACCAGCAGCGAGACGATCAGCAGCACATAGACCCAGCCCGGCAGAATCGCGGCCCAGGTGCCCAAAAGCTGCCCCTCGTAAGCTGCGCCTTCGAGCGAGGCCTGGATGCCGAAGAAACCGAAGCCGATGATGCAGAGCGCAGAAATCCAGAAGGCATGCAAGAAGCTTTTGCGGGTGGTGGCGGGATCGGCGAGGAAGCCGCGGTCCATCATCACCGGGTCATGCACCGGGTAGGAGAACACCTGCAGCGCGGCAACCGCCAGCAGCACCCAGCCGTTGTGCGCCCCCGCAGCCCCCGGCGCGGTCAGCACCGCGCCGATGTCAAACCCCGGCCGCAGCATGAGCGCCGCCAGCGCCGTGCCGAACACCGCTAGGAACACCAGCATCTGGATCACATCGGTGCGCAGCGCCGCCGACAGCCCGCCCCAGGCGGAATAGCCCAGCGCCAGCAGCCCGACGGCAACGATGGCGATGGTCTCGGCGCCCTGGACCTGCGGCAGGGCGGCGGCGAAGATCAGCCCGACCACAAGGAGGTTGGCAAAGACCTCGGACAGAAGCCGCAGCGCGATCACCAGGTTGTAGGCCATGGTGCCGACAGCGCCGAACCGTTGCGCCAGCCAGTCCTGAACCGACCCTGCCCCCTGCGCGCGCATCCGCCCGACGATATAGCCGCCGGTCAGGAATGAGCCGTAGTAGGCCGCATATGCCAGCGTGCCGGCAATGCCGTAGTAGAAGCCCAGGATCGCCGCATTCATCAGCGAGCGCGCGAAGATCCAGGTGGTGACCTGCGACAGAACCAGCGTCCACAGCCCCGGTGCGCGGCCGCTGGCAGCCTCGCCGCCGAAGAAGCCGCCCACGGTCACCCGGCGCGGCGCGAAAATCAGGCTGAGGGCAATGACGGCCGCAAAGAGCGCGGTGATGGCAAAGGCTTGCATGGCGGGTTCCCGTGATGTGACCCGCCCCGGACTAGCAGCGGCGCCCGGCCGCTGCCAGATCTTGCACAGGAACGTGATGCCGCGTCAGCCGCTGCGCCGCCGCGCGGCCCTCAGGCCTCCGGCAGCAGCTCAAAGGCGGCTTCGGCGCGGACGCGGCCGTTGACCATCAGCTCCACCCGGTGCGGACCCGGCACCAGCCGAAAGGTCGTGGCATCGCCCTTCAGCTTGTGCTTCTTGGCCAGCTCCAGTGTGCCGCCGGTGATCTTGGCCTGCTTCAGCTTGAACACCTTGGCTGAGGTTCTGCCCGCAGGGCGCTGGAAATGCAGGATATAATCCACCAGTACCGGCGCCCCTGCCGCACCCTGCAGTCGACAGGAGAAATCCAGCGACTCGCCGATGCGCACCGCTCCCGGCGCCTGGATTCGGGTGTCCAGCTCCAGATCCGGGTCATAGCCCAGCATTTTCATCGCCCGCGGATCGCCTGCCTTGACCAACCCGCGCAGGGCGTGGGCGGTGATCCAGTCCAGCTCCCTTCGGGTCTGCGCCCCGGCGGCCTGCCAGCGCTCCAGCCGGTCCATCACCAGAGCGGGTTTCTTCTTGGCGATGTCGTTGAGGTGATTGGCGACCGAGCGCGTCACGAAGCGCGCGTTGTCGCCGTGCAGCCGGTCCAGCAGCGGCAGCGGATCGGCCAGCGCCAGCCCCACCGCCTCGCCCCAGGGCAGCCTGGGCCGTGTGCCCTCGCTGACCAGGCGGCGGACGTGATAGCTGGAATGCCCGGCCCAGCCCTCCATCCGCGCCAGCACCTCAGCAGGCCAGCGGTTCAGGAAGGGGCGGATGGCCCATTCCATCGAGAAGCGCTGGGTGATCTCCTCCAGCAGGTCCAGCGACAGATCGCGGTGATCCTCCAGCCCGCGGCGGGCGACATATTCGCCCAAAGGGGCAAAGATAAAATCGCCGAAATCACCATCCTTCAGCGACGGGTCCAGCGGAGGCGGCAGCGCGCGCAGCAGAACCGGCGCCGCATCGGGGAGGCTGGCGGGCAGATGCTCTGCCAGCACACCGGCGATCAGCGTGATGCGCTGCTTCAGCTCCAGCGCGGGCAGATCCGCCATCACCTGCGCCTCGAAGGCGGCAGCATCAAATCCAGCGTCAGTCGCAGAAAAAAGGCCCGCCAGATAGCGGACCTTGTCGCGGTTGAACAGCTGGTCTTTCAGGGAAAACCCGCTGGCCATGCCCGGCTCCTTACATCGTGGTGTTGGTGGCGCCGCCATCCAGCAGGATGTTCTGGCCGACCATGAAGCCCGCGTGCTGCGAGCAGAGGAAGGCGCAGGTGGCGCCGAATTCCTGGCGGGTGCCGTAGCGGCCTGCCGGAATGGTGGCGCAGCGCTGCACCTTGGCCTCTTCGGCGGTGATGCCCTGCGCCTTGGCGGCGCCATCGTCCAGCGACACGGCGCGGTCGGTGGCGTGGATGCCCGGCTGCAGGTTGTTCATGATGACGCCCTGTCCGGCCACCTGGCGCGCGGTGCCCGCGACATAGCCGGTAAGCCCGGCGCGTGCCGCGTTCGACAGCCCCAGCACCGGGATTGGCGATTTCACCGAGACCGAGGTGATGTTGACCACCCGGCCCCAGCCGCGCTCCATCATGCCCGGCACCAGCGCCTTGATCAGCGCGATCGGCGTCAGCATGTTTGCATCCAGCGCCTTGATGAAATCTTCGCGGTCCCAGTCAGTCCACATGCCCGGCGGCGGGCCGCCCGCGTTGGTCACCAGGATGTCCACGCCCTTCGCTGCATCCAGCACCTGCTTCTGGCCCTCCGGCGTGGTCACATCGGCGGCAACGGTCGCCACATCGACGCCGTACCGATCACGGATTGCCTGCGCGGATGCCTCCAGCGCCCCGGCGCCGCGGGCGTTCATCACCAGGTTCACCCCGGCCTCTGCCAGTGCCTCGGCACAGCCGAGCCCAAGCCCCTTGCTGCTGGCGCAGACCAGCGCACGCTTGCCCGAAATACCCAGATCCATCTTTGTCCTCCCTCGGGAATCTTCTCAGTTGTCGCAGAGATTGCACCGGCCGTTCCCCGAAGGCCAGCCCCGCAGTACCCGCCCCGAAGGTTAAACTGCCGGAAAAACAGCGCCTTCCCTCCGCCGTTTCGCCACAATTTCAGAGCAATTTCACCAGACAGGAAGCTTTTCAGGGGCTATATCCGAATGAAGAACCTCAGCAGAACCGCATGGGACAGACAGTGACCGCCAGCCTTTCCTCCGTCCAGGCCTACCCGGCCGAGCGTTTCCGCGTGGAATACGGCGCCAACATGGGCGACTCTCTTGGCGTGCTTGAGGATCTGGTGCTGGATGACATCTATCTGCTGGACAGCGCGGCGCCGCCGAGGCGCCTGGGTATCGCCGCCCATCATGACGGCAGTCTTTCGATTGACGACGGCACCGCCATCGGCACCCCCGGCGCGGTGCTGCACCTGGACTGCCTGCTCACCCTGATGCCCGACCGCGGGCCCAACACCGAGATTCTGGTGATGGTGGAAGCCGACTCCGAGGGCTATATCGCCGCGATTTTCCTGGTGCCGCTGGCGCCGCTGCAGGCGCAGATGCCTTACACCCTCGTCAAGGCGGAACGTGAACCGGCCCGGCGGAAGCTGGCGCAATCAGCCTGCGTTTCCTTCACCCGAGGCACCCGCATCACCCTGTCGACCGGAGAGCAGCGCCGGATTGAGGACATGCGACCCGGCGACCGGGTGCTGACCCGCGACGACGGCATTCAGGAGGTGCGCTGGGTCGGCCAGTCCACCCTGCGCGCCGTCGGCGACCTCGCCCCGATCCTGATCCGCAAGGACGCCCTGAACAACTCGAACGACCTGATCGTCAGCCCCAGCCACCGGCTGATGGTCTACCAGCGCCGGGACGAGATCGGTGCCGGCGCGCAGGAACTGCTGGTGCGCGCCCGCGATTTGGTGAATGGCGGCAGCGTGGTGGTGCTGGACGGGGGGTTCACCGACTATTTCCAGATCCTGTTTGACCAGCACCACATCATCTACGCCGAAGGGATCGCGGCCGAGAGCACCTTCCTCGACCCCGTGACCCGCCCGGTGCTGCCGGATGAGTTCTGGACCGCCCGCCCCGGTTTCCTGCCCGATTCGCACAGGCGCGGTGCTTACGGGCTGGACGTGAGCCGGTCGCTGCTGGACCGCCCGGACGCGGTGCGGCTCCTGAAGCGGGCATCGCTGCGCTGAGCCGCGCAGCCGCAGCGGCGGACAAACGGTTTCCCTTTCACCTCAGGCAGTTGCACAGATGCGGGCAAATTGCCGCCAATTGCATCTGTATCTAGTAGCATCGACCTGACACACCTACCAGATCCTGCTATGCTGCTGGCAACAACAAGAGAGCAGTATGATCAGGCACATTTTCCTCACGTTGGGGCTCATGCTATTGGCATGGCCTGCCGCGGCGCAGAAAGCAGGCGTCGGCGCCTGGGAGAATTCCAGCAACAGCATCCTCAGCTGGATAGAGGACACGCCGGGTCTCGGCTGGTACTACAACTGGCGGCCGGACCAGATGTACCACAGGGGCCGCCAGAACCGCTCTGTCGAATTTGTGCCGATGATCCATGGCGCAGGCGATGTCAACAAGCGCATCCGGTCGGACCGGAAAGTGACTGCTCTGCTCGGCTTTAACGAACCCGACGGGCATACCGGAGGCCACCAAGCCGGCATGACCGTGGACAAGGCGGTCAAACTGTGGCCGAAACTGGAACGCCATGGGCTGCGCCTGGGCAGCCCGGCCACCACCCAGTCCGGAACCCTGGGGCGCAACTCCTGGCTGCGACGCTTTATGGACCAGGCCGAGGGCAAGGGGCTGCGTGTCGATTTCATCGCTGTTCACTACTACTCCGAAGACGGCAACGTCGGCGATTTTGAGCGATGGCTGCGCGCCGTGCACCGCGAATACGGCCGCCCGGTTTGGGTGACTGAATTCGCCCATATCGATTGGTCCCGCCCCGCTGCGGCCAGCCACGCCGGCAACGCCGCCTTTGCCCGCAAGGCAATTGCGATGATGGAGCGCCTGCCCTTTGTCGAACGCCACGCCTGGTTTGCAGCCAACCCTTACCCCTGGCAGGGCCGCGCGCCGCAAATCAATCTCTTGCGCGACGACCTGACCCTGACGCCCTCAGGCGATGCCTTCACCCGGGCCGTCAGCCGCGCAGCGGGACTGCAGGTCGCCAGCAATTGATCCGCTGCAATGCTGCCGGGGCGTCCGTCAAACAGCCTGGCTGAACCTGGGGCTGTTCCTGTCGCGCGGCTGACGGCCCGCAGGATCTGCGCCGGACTATTTCATCACAACCATTACAGCCGTTTACCATTTATTAAATCGCGCCAAAGCAGAATAAAGCCGCTGCGTAAAGGGTGTGATTTTGATGATGAAAAGTTTCCCCGGTACCGGAAGCTGGCACCGCCTCCTCCGGGACAGCCACCTGCCCCTGGTTCATGCTCTTGTCATCGGCCTCTCGCTGATGATGACGCTTGGCGCCTATGTCTATGCCAGCGCGCAGACCGACACCCGCATCGAAAACGCCTTTAAGGCCGCCCGTGATCAGGCCGCCGGGCTGATTTCCGCCCGGATGGAAAAGTACGAGGACGCCCTGTGGGCCGGCGTCTCCGCGGTCCAGTCCCATGGCGGCGACATGACCTACCGGCAATGGAAGGACTTCGCGCGCGCGCTGCGGGTGGATCAAAGATATCCCGGCATCAATGGGATCGGCATCATCCATCATGTCGGTCCCGGCCAGTATAATGCCTATCTGCGGACCCGGCGCAGCGAACGGCCGGAATTTTCAGTTTACCCGGCCCATGACAACAGCGTCCGGCTGCCCATCTCCTTTATTGAACCCGAGGATATGAATGCCGCAGCGGTTGGCCTGGACGTCGCCCATGAATCCCACCGGCGGAAGGCAGCCCTGGCCAGCAGCACGACCGGCGAGGCCCGGATCACCGCCCCGATCGTTCTGGTGCAGGACGAAAGCAGCACGCCGGGGTTCCTGTTTTATGCTCCGTTCTACTCGGGCAGTGACACCGCGGGCCGCCACGAACGCGAGCAAAGCTTTGACGGCCTGGTCTACGCGCCTTTTGTGGTCCGCAAGCTGATGGCCGGCCTGCTGTCCAAGGAACTCAGGAACGTGCGTTTCAGCATCAGCGACCAGGGGCAACTGATCTATAATGAACATGATCCTGAGGACCCTCAGCACGACCCGGCCCCCAAGTTCACTGAGACAGTTGAGCTGGAGGTTTACGGCCGCACCTGGACCATAGATTTCCGCACCACCCTCGGGTTCCGCCAGGCGCATTCCTACTCGCAGCCGACACTTATCCTGATTGGCGGCCTCGTGATCGAAGCGCTGGTGATCTCCCTTTTGTTCATGATGGCCCGCTCCAGCCAGCGCGCCAGGGCCTACGCAGCGCGGGTTACCACCGACCTGCAGGAAAAGAGCGTGAAACTTGAGAAGGCGAACGAGGAGTTGGAGCAGTTTGTCTATATCACCTCCCACGACCTGAAGACGCCGGTGCGCAGCATCGGCACGCTGACGGAGATGATCCAGGAAGACCTGGAAGACTATTTCCGATCGGCTGATGCGGACCCCGAAGTGGCCGCCAACCTGGCCCGCATAAGCGAACGCGTGGACCGGATGAATGAGCTCACCCAAGGGGTCATGGAGTATGCCCGCACCGGCAAACACTCGTCTGAGGACAAACCGCTCTGCCTGGGCAGGATGGCCGAAACGCTCCGCTCCGACTTCGGACTGGCCGGCAGCCAGCTGGAACTGCACGGCAACGTGGCGCAGATTGCAGCAGACACGTTCAACTTTGCCCGCGTGGTGGAAAACCTGGTGGGCAATGCGGTCAAGTACCACCCGTCGCCGGACACCGCGAAAATCACCGTCCGCGTCGAGGATGCAGGCCTCCGCTACGATGTCTCGGTCCGCGACAACGGCGCCGGCATCGCACCGGAATACCACAGGAAGATTTTCGAGGTCTTTCAGACCCTGCGGTGCCCGGGCCAGCCGGAAAGCACCGGCATCGGCCTCGCCATCGTGAAGAAATCGGTCGAACGGCACGGTTTTGAAGTGACCCTGCATTCAGACACCGGCAAAGGCGCCGACTTCCGGTTCAGCTGGCCAAAGGCCGGCGCCGGAGCCCCCGCCGCCCCGCAAGCCCAAGCCGCCTGACGTGGAGATCACCGAATGAATATCCTTCTGGTCGAGGACAATGACGTGGAAGCGCTCATCATGGAGCGCATCCTGAAGAAACACAGCCCCTCCGCCAGGGTTGTCCGGGCCTGCGACGGGCTGGAAGCGCTGGAAATCCTGACCTCGGAGCAGGACCAGATCCTGCCGCAGCCATTCTTCATCCTGCTGGACATCAACATGCCGCGCATGAACGGGCATGAGTTCCTGGACGAGCTGCGCGCCAGGAAGGAGATCGCCAGCAGCTTCGTCTTCATGTTCTCGACGTCCGGCAACCCCGATGACATCGCCCGCGCCTATCAGCGCAATGTCAGCGGCTACATCGTCAAGCCAAGCTCTTCAGCCGCCACCAAGGAGGTGCTGAGCGCTCTGCAGGACATGTGGGAAATCTGCACCCCGCCCCAGAGCGCCGGCCGCTGACACCAGCGCGGCCGGCGGGGCGCCATGCCGCAGCAGCGGCTGGGCGGGCGGGGTCAGCGGAATTGTATCTCGCTGATCGCGGTGTCCCGGTACCTGGTCCCGTGGTACACCCCGGTCAGGGTGAAGGTGATCCAGGTGACCTGCCCCAAAGGCGGCAGGCTCAGCTCCTGCAGGCCGTCCCGGTCCTGCAGCTCCACCTCGCCCCGGAAGCCGGCCGAGGTCTGCACCGTCATCGACCGGACCCGGCTGTTTTTCAGGAAGATATCCCGGCTCTTGCCATAGCCGTTGGCGATCAGCACCCGGCTGACCTGCTGCGGCCCCGGAAAGGCAAAGCGAAGGACCTCCCCTTCGCCGTCATCCGCCCGGCCTTCTACCCAGGCGGTGCTGGCGCTGCCGTCCGACAGCATCGCCCCCGAGTAGGCATTGCGCCCCTGGGGCGCCAGATGGGAGGACACGCACAGCTCGCCGCCAACGGTGCCGAAGCGGCCCCGGTGGCAGCTGTAGGCCGGAGTTGCGGGCAGCGGCAGATGCCGTTGGGGCTGGGGTACCGGCGCATCAAGGCCGGCCAATGCCTCCAGTGCCAGGATGACATAGAAATTCTCCGGCTGTTCCCGGTGAGCCTCCACAAACGCCTGCCAGGCGGCCCGGGTATTGATCCGCTCGGCCAGCCGGTATTTCTGGCTGATGCTGTCCGCCGGCAGGGCTGCCGGTGCGCTGCCGGTCTGTGCCGCCGCCGGACGGGTGTGGAAATAGAAGTCCCCGGTGATCGAGCTGGTCTCCCACGGCACCTGCCGCTCCTGCGTGGCAGCCAGCACCTCGCTGCGCGCGGCCTTGAACACGGCCTCGATCGTGCGGCCGCCGCCTGCCGATATCGCCCCGGCCAGCGCTTTGGTATAGGGGGAGTTCGCGCCGCTGCCATCGAGCGCCACGTCGCCCGGCGCAGTGGCATAAGCGATCAGCGTGCCGCGCGGCGCATCCACCGGTGCCAGCCCCCGCGCCGCCGATCGGGCAGAGGCGGCAAAGGGATTGTTGCGGCAAGCATCCAGAATGACGATGTTGATGCTGGCATTCGATGAATTCATCACCCGCAGAAAGCTGTTCACATTGACCGCTTCCAGGTCGATTTCATCCTCGCTGGTGATGGCGGCGCTGACCGGCACCAGATAGTTCTCCCCGTCCACTTGCACGCCGTGCCCGGCATAATAGAACAGCCCGGCCTCCACCCCGTCGCCGCGCAGCCGCCGCCCGAACCGCAACAGCGCCTGTTTCATGCCGCCCAGATCCGCGTCCAAAAGCGTGGTCACCTCGAATCCCGCCCCTTCCAGTGCCCCAGCCATCACCCGCGCGTCATTGCCGGGATTGGCCAGCGGAGCGGTATGGGCGTAGTTCGAATTGCCTACGACAAGCGCGATCCGCTCCCCGGCCCGGGCCGCCGCACCGGCGAGCGTGACAAGAACGAGGACCGCGCCTGCGGCCGCGGCCCGGATCAGCCAAAATCGATGCAGCATCCCGCCTCTTTCCCGTGGTTTGCAAACAAGGGCTTGCGGCCATCTAGGCAAAGACGGCGGAAAAAATCAATTGCGGCAGCGGAGTGCGCGCGGCCGCATGTCCCAGAAGGCACGGCGCAAGAGTGGCCGCAGCGCGCGCGCAGCTGCGTAGTTTTTAGTGCCTCAACCGTGCCTGCCAGCCTTCAAACCAGCACGGGGCCGCGCCCCGTTTTTCTTGCCTCTTTCGGCATTCCTGCTATACGCGCGCTCATGCTGGATTCCGTCACAAACCGCCCCGAACTGCCGCCCGAAATTGCCCGCCGCCGGACCTTTGCGATCATCTCGCATCCGGACGCCGGCAAGACCACGCTGACTGAAAAGTTTCTCTTGTACGGCGGCGCGATTCAGATGGCCGGACAGGTGCGCGCCAAGGGCGAGGCGCGGCGCACGCGCTCGGACTTCATGCAGATGGAAAAGGACCGCGGGATCTCGGTCTCGGCCTCGGCGATGTCTTTCGATTTCAGCGGCTTCCGCTTCAACCTGGTGGACACGCCGGGCCACTCGGATTTTTCCGAGGATACCTACCGCACGCTGACGGCGGTGGACGCGGCGGTGATGGTGATCGACGGCGCCAAGGGTGTGGAAAGCCAGACCCAGAAGCTGTTCGAGGTCTGCCGCCTGCGTGACCTGCCGATCCTCACCTTCTGTAACAAGATGGACCGCGAAAGCCGGGACACCTTTGAGATCATCGACGAAATCCAGGAAATGCTGGCGATCGACGTGACCCCGGCCAGCTGGCCCATCGGTGTCGGCCGCGACTTCATCGGCTGCTACGATATGCTGCGCGACCGGCTGGAGCTGATGGACCGCGCCGACCGCAACAAGGTGGCGGAAAGCATCGAGATCAACGGCCTGGACGACCCCAAGCTGGCCGAGCATGTCCCCGCGCACCTGCTGGAAAAGCTGCTGGAAGAGGTCGAAATGGCCCGTGAGCTGCTGCCCGCCTTGGACCCGCAGTCGGTGCTCGAGGGCCACATGACCCCGATCTGGTTCGGCTCCGCGATCAATTCCTTCGGCGTCAAGGAGCTGATGGACGGTATCGGCAAATACGGCCCCGAGCCGCAGCCCCAGTCTGCCGAGCCGCGGCAGGTGGCGCCGGATGAGAAAAAGGTCGCCGGGTTCGTGTTCAAGGTGCAGGCCAATATGGACCCCAAGCACCGCGACCGGGTGGCATTCGTGCGGATGGCCTCGGGCCATTTCAAGCGCGGGATGAAGCTGACCCATGTGCGCACCAAGAAGCCGATGGCGGTGTCGAATCCGGTGCTGTTCCTGGCCTCTGACCGGGAGCTGGCGGAGGAGGCCTGGGCCGGTGATATCATCGGCATCCCGAACCACGGCCAGCTGCGCATCGGCGACACGCTGACCGAGGGCGAGGCGATCCGGGTGACCGGCATCCCGTCGTTTGCGCCGGAACTGCTGCAAGGCGTGCGCGCAGGCGATCCGATGAAGGCGAAGCACCTGGAAAAGGCGCTGATGCAGTTTGCCGAGGAAGGCGCCGCCAAAGTGTTCAAACCCTCGATCGGCTCCGGTTTCATCGTCGGCGTGGTCGGCCAGCTGCAGTTCGAGGTGCTGGCCAGCAGGATCGAGATGGAATACGGGCTGCCGGTGCGCTTCGAGGCCAGCCAGTTCACCTCGGCCCGCTGGGTCAGCGGCGACAAGGCGGCGGTGGAGAAGTTCACCAACGCCAATAAGCAGCACATCGCCCATGACCACGACGGCGACATTGTCTATTTGACCCGGCTGCAATGGGACATCGACCGGGTGGTGCGCGATTATCCGGACTTGAATCTGACCGCGACCAAGGAAATGATGGTGTAACCGCGCAGTCATTGGACCCAAAAATATTGAAACCCGCCATGGACCTGGATCAAGAAAACTACCCTGGCGGGTTCTTCACCCTGATGCGTCGGCTGGAAAAGCGGGAGTGGCCGTTTGACAACCCGCTTGCAGCCTTGCCGCCCGCAGATTGCGACCTGACGGCACTCCTCGAACAGCGGATTTCTGAGGTTCCCGACACGTCGGACATGGCTGAGGACCGCTGCAACGCTCTGCGCAAGCAAGCTCTGCTGCGGGCGGAGTTTTCCGGACAGCCGGAGCTGTGGGCGCTGCACGCGCTATGCATAGCAATACTGCGCCGGCAGCCGCCGCACCCGCTGGCCCGGCAGCTGTTCCTGCGCATCTGGACAGAGCATGGCAAAGACCTGGCCGCCGGGCTGCCGGTGCGCTGGCTTATCGCCGCCGCAACCACCTTTGCCGATCACGGGGAAACCATCGACCAGCGCCTGGGCGGCCAGGGGCTGATGCTGCTGTTCGACCTGATCAAGCTGCACGACAGCGAACGCCGCGAAAGCCGCCGCAAGAACAGCGTCGGGTTTCCCAGGCAGCGCGGCGGTCCGAAACCGGACGATCTGGCCTTTGGCATGGTCCCCTACGCGCTGGAGCGGGGCGACCTGGATATGAACCTGCTCGCCCGGCTGTGGCGCCATGCCGAGAATGACGCGGTTCTGCGCCCCTTGGGTGTGCAGATGCTGCGGATGGTGATGAGCGACCCGCGCAGCATCTTTGGCCGTATCCAGCGCTACAAGAACAGGACAGGTCGCGATGACGGCTGAGCCTGTCAAATGGGGCATCGTCAGCACCATCAAGGCTGACACCAGGGCCATTCTGGATTTTGCCGCCTATCATCTCGACCTGGGCGCCCACCGGCTGCATATCTATCTGGATGAGCCGAACCCGGAAGCCTATGCGCACCTGAAACAGCATCCCAAGGTCAGGGTCACCACCTGTGACGCCAGCCATTGGAAGCGGCTCAAGAAGCACCGTCCGGTCAAGCACCAGGTCCGCCAGACACTGAATGCAACCCACGCTTATGAGCGAATCCAGACGGAATGGATCGCACATATTGACGTGGATGAATTCCTGTGGCCGTCCTGCGATCTGGGGCAGATGCTGGCTGCACTGCCGCAGGGCGTCCTAAGCGCCCGGGTGCGTCCGCTGGAGGCCTTGGCGGGACGCGAGGACGAATTCAAGGCGATGGTTCCGAAGGGACCGGAGCGGGAGGCGGAAGTCCGGGCGGTTTACCCAGCTTTTGGCGGTTTTCTGAAAGGCGGTTTCCTGAGCCATACCGCGGGCAAGGTCATAGCAAGAACAGGCCTGCCCAACGCCGAACTGCGGATTCATAACCTGTTTCAGGAGAGCGGGACCGTTGCTGAAAGCCACGAACTGGTCCGGGCCGACCTGTGCCATTGCCATGCGGCCAGCTGGGAGCATTGGCAATCCGTCTACCGCTACCGCCTTGAGCGTGGCTCCTACCGGCCAGAGCTTGGTCCGGGTTATGCCCGGATCATCGGCGGGCTCAACACGCATGAGCTGCTGTCGCTGATTGAGGAGGAACACGGTGAAAACGGCCTGCGCAGTTTCTTTGACGAAATCAGCGCCAAGGACCCGGCGGTCTACCGCAGGCTGCAGGAGCGCGGCCTTTTGAGGAATCGCCCCCTTGGCCTGGAGGAGAAACGGCAAAAACACTTCCCCGGTTTCGGCTGATTTGTTTCCATTTTGCCAATCCGGTGAGCGAAAACCCTGCGAAATCCAGCATTAATTGACCTGCGCATGGGATTTTGCTATGCCCCGCCTCGAGCCGGCAGCTGCCACACCGCATGACCTTTTGCGGAGCCGGCTGCAACACACACGCGCGGGCCAGGTCAGTGTCCGCAATGACGGATGCATATGACAAAATTCACCGATCTGAACCTTAATCCCAAGGTCCTCAAAGCTATTGAGGAAGCCGGGTACGAAACCCCCACACCGATTCAGGCAGGGGCCATCCCGCCGGCGCTGGAGGGGCGCGATGTTCTGGGAATCGCCCAGACCGGCACCGGCAAGACCGCGTCGTTCACGCTGCCGATGATCACGCTTCTGGCCCGCGGCCGCGCCCGAGCCCGGATGCCGCGCAGCCTGGTGCTGTGCCCCACCCGCGAACTGGCTGCCCAGGTGGCGGAAAACTTCGACACCTACGCCAAACACGTGAAGCTGACCAAGGCGCTGCTGATCGGCGGCGTTTCCTTCAAGGAGCAGGACGCGCTGATCGACAAGGGCGTAGATGTTCTGATCGCGACCCCGGGCCGCCTGCTGGACCATTTCGAACGCGGCAAGCTACTGCTCACTGGCGTGCAGATCATGGTGGTGGACGAAGCCGACCGGATGCTCGACATGGGCTTCATCCCGGATATCGAGCGCATCTTCTCGCTGACGCCTTTCACCCGCCAGACGCTGTTCTTCTCGGCCACCATGGCGCCGGAAATCGAGCGGATCACCAACACTTTCCTGTCGGGTCCGGCCCGCATCGAAGTGGCCCGCCAGGCCACCGCGTCGGAAACCATCGAACAGGCAGTGGTGCAGTTCAAGGCATCGCGCCGCGACCGCGAGGGCAGCGAGAAGCGGAAGGTTCTGCGCGCCCTGATCGACGCCGAAGGCGACAAGCTGACCAACGGAATCATCTTCTGCAACCGCAAGACGGATGTGGATATCTGCGCGAAATCGCTCAAGAAATACGGCTATGACGCCGCCGCGATCCATGGCGACCTGGACCAGAGCCAGCGCACCAAGACACTGGATGCCTTCCGTGAGGGCAGCCTGCGCATTCTGGTGGCCTCTGACGTGGCCGCACGCGGTCTGGATGTGCCGAGCGTCAGCCATGTGTTCAACTTCGACGTTCCAGGCCATGCCGAGGATTATGTCCACCGCATTGGACGCACCGGCCGTGCAGGCCGCGAGGGCAAGGCGATCACCATCTGCATCCCGCGGGACGACAAGGCGCTGGATGCGGTGGAAAAGCTGATCCAGAAGGAAATCCCGCGGCTGGAGAACCCGGTCAAGCCGGAGCCCAAGAAGGAAAAGCCGGCCCGTTCCGCCAAGCCGGACACGGACACCCGCGAGAGCCGTAGGGACGAAAACCGCAAGGACGAGAGCCGTGAGCGCCGCAAGGACGAGAAGCCTGCGCAGAAGGTGGAGCGCTCCTCGGGCCGCGGCAAGCACGGCAAGCGCGACGACAAGGCTGTGGTCGGTATGGGAGACCATCTGCCGAGCTTTATCGCGCTCAGCTTCGCCGAGCGCCGCGCCAGCTGATCCGTCAGAACCAGACAGTTTTCAGGCCGCCCCCCTGGGGCGGCCTTTTTCGTTGCGCAGCTGCTTTGCACTCGCAGCATAGTGACCTTTGCAGTTGCAGCATAACGGGTTTTCGATCTTGGCTGGCGTAATCCCCCGCAAAGCGGCGTATTGCTGGCGAAACACTGAAACGCGCCATTTGAGATGGGCCACGCCATGACCACCAACGACACCAAAACCCTGAGCATTTCCCAGTATCAGGCCATCGAGGCCCGCGCCCATGAGCTGCGCGCCCAGGCTTTCGCCAGCATGATGCGCAGCCTGTTCCGCGCCCTGTTCAGCGCCCCGCGCAAAGTGGTCTCCTGCCCCAGCTGCGCCCGCCCGCTGCACGGCTGACGCTCCTGCCGGACTCTGGCAGAAGCATGGAATCGCAAACGCCGCGCGCCCCTGGGGGGCCGCGGCGTTTCCATTTTAGCAACCTATGTCACTGCTCCCGTTTCAGGAACTCAACGGGATTGAACACGTCCGCAAAGGTCCCGGCATCCGCGTACCAGCCCTCGAAGAAATTCTCGGGCCTGGCCATTTCCAGCGTCCTGCTCGTCATGGCAATAATGGCCTCTGTGCCATCAAAGCCCCAGGTCATCAGAATTCCGGGATTCGGTAGGTGCAGCCCCCAAACGGCCGGACTCGTGATGCTTTGCGGCAGCCAGTAGCAGGGCTCCGCTTTTCTGAATACCGAAAGCGGCACCGTTTCGCTGTGGTGCCTGAACTCGTCCCAAGCCGTGACGTCCCGGCAGCCGAAACAGGAGAGGAACTCCTGCACAACGGGCTGCAATATGGCGGCCAGCCCGTCGTCCTCCGGCAAATACAGCCGGTTTGCCTGGCAGTAGACGGCCAGCCGCTTCTGCAGATCAATGCCGGCGCGGTCCTGATAGCCGATGCAAGCCAGCAGCCAGATCGCCAGGTAAACGTCACTCCTCGGCAGGTCCGGCGCGACAGCCTGATGAACCTCCGCCCAGGAGACCGCTTCTCCGCGTGACTTAATCATGTCACAGAAATTCTCCGGCCGGTCATCGCAAGGAAGGACATCTTCATAGATTTCGCTGCCGGCGGGAGAAACCGACACCCCCGCTTTCCGGATCCGGTAAAAGGGATGCAGCGCGACAAACACTTGGTCATAGATCCCTTCCCACCAGGTCAGCATGGGCACCTTGTAGCTGGGATGCTGGACTACTCTATTATCCGTCATGAAATCTGCGCCTTGATAACACTTCCCGAGGCAGTCCAATCGGCCCGCCGCCAGACGCAACAGCGCCGCGGGCCCGTCAGGGCACGCGGCGCCTGGCCCAACGGGGCCTGCTGCATCTTTGATGCGGCTTGGGCCGGGCGGGAGCACCACCCTGCCCTGCAAAGCCGGGTCCGGCGGGTCAGCGCATGCGGCTGACCACCACCGTCACCTCGGGCTTCTTGCCGATCTCGCTAAAGGCGCTCTGGCGGGCGATGCGGCGCAGTTCCTGCTCCAGCTTGTCGTCATCGCGCAGGGTCTTGGCGCCGGCCCGCATCAGGAACTGGTTCAGGTCTTCCTCCAGAACCTCCACCAGAGCGGCATTGGAGGTCCCGGTTTCTGGCAGGCCCTTGAGGTCGCACCAGGGTTCGCCCAGCGGCTCGTCTTCCTCGTCGAGGATCACCGTCACCAGCACATGGCCGTTCAGCGCCATGCGGATGCGGTCGCGCACGATGCCGTCCATTGCGCCGTATTTGACAGTGCCATCCAGATAGGTGCGGCCGGTTTCGATCCACTCGGTCACCTTGGGCGCATCGCCGGTCAGGTCCATCATCATGCCGTTCACCACCACGGCGCTGGCGATGCCCTTTTCCTCGCCCAGGCGGGCGTGCTGGCGCAGGTGGCGGTGCTCGCCGTGCATCGGGATCAGAATCTTCGGCTTCAAGAGCTTGTGCACTTCCTCCAGGTCCGGGCCGTTAGCGTGTCCGGAGACATGGTAGAGGCCGGAGCTGTCATCGACCACATCGACACCCATTTCGGAGAACTGATTGATGATGCGGATGACGCCTTTTTCATTGCCCGGAATTGTCTTGGAGGAGAACAGGAACAGATCGCCCTCCTTCAGCTCAAGCCCGCGGTACTTGCCGCGCGCCAGTTGCGCGGTGGCGGCGCGGCGCTCGCCCTGGCTTCCGGTGGTGATCAGCATCAGGTTGTCGCGCGGCACATTGGCAGCGTCCTCGGGGCTGATCACCTTGGGGAAATCCACTAGCACACCGGTTTCCACCGCTGCCTCAATCATGCGGCGCATGGCACGGCCCAGCAGCACCACGGAACGGCCCGCCTTCACTCCAGCCTCGGCCAGGGTTTTCACCCGCGCCACGTTGGAAGCGAATGTAGTGGCGGCGACCAGCCCCTTGGCTTCGGAAAACAGCTTGGTGATTTCTTCCGGCAGCTCGGATTCCGAGCGGCCCGGATGCTGCGAGAACACATTGGTGGAGTCGCAGACCAGCGCCTGGATGCCATCCTTGGCGATCTCCGCCCACATCTCCGGATCGAAGGGTTCGCCAACCAGCGGGTTTGCGTCCAGCTTGAAGTCGCCGGTGTGCACCACGCGGCCTGCCGGGCTATCGATCACCAGCGCGCCGCTTTCAGGGATCGAATGGCTCATCGGGGCAACGCCGATGGCAAAGGGGCCGAGCTTGGTGGTTTCCGGCCAGGCCTGCACGGTGTGCACATTAGCCGGGTCGTGGCCGGCCTCCTCCATCTTGCGGCGCGCCAGGTTGGCGGTGAAGGCGCGGGCGTAGACCGGCACGTTCAGGTGGGCATAAAGATGCGCGATGGCACCGATGTGGTCCTCGTGCCCGTGGGTGATGAAGATTCCTTCCAGCCGGTCGGCGCGTTCTTTCAGCCAAGTGATGTCCGGCATAATCAGGTCAACGCCTGGGGTGGTGTCCATGTCCGGGAAAGTCACACCCAGATCCACCAGGACCAGCCGCTCCTTGCCCTGCGGGCCATAGCCGTAAACATAGGCGTTCATGCCGATTTCACCCGCCCCGCCGAGGGGCAGGTAGATCAATCTATCACTGCTCATGCGTCAGTACCATTTTCCTTGTTGTATTTATGGATGATCTGCAGCCCGTGCATGGTGAGGTCGTCCTCAAATGCATCGAACAGATCAGCGGATTGCTGAAACAAAGGCGCCAGCCCGCCTGTTGAGATAACCTTCATCGGCACAGCGCGCTCTGCCTTGATACGGGTGCAAATCTCGCGGACGAGGCCGACATAGCCCCAAAACACGCCCGATTGCATGCAGGCCACGGTATTGGTGCCGATCACGTTCTGCGGCTTGGAGATGTCCACATGGGGCAGCGCGGCGGCGGCCTGGTGCAGCGCCTCCAGGCTCAGGTTCACGCCCGGTGCAATCACCCCGCCGACATATGCACCGTCCTCGGCTACCACGTCAAAGGTGGTGGCAGTGCCGAAATCCACGACGATCAGGTTGCCGCCATAGGTGTCAAACCCTGAAACCGTGTTGACCAGCCGGTCAGGCCCTACGGCAGTGCCCTCGTCCACCCGCACCGCGACGGGCAGCAGGCATTCGGGTTTGCCTACCACCAAGGGACGCGTGTTGAAGTAGCGGTCCGCCAGCACACGCAAGTTGAACACCACCCGCGGCACGGTGGAGGAGATAATCATGTCGGTGATATCCGCCTCGATCCCCTGCAGCCGCATCAGCGTGTTGAGCCAGACATAATACTGGTCTGCCGTGCGCTGCCAGTCGGTGGCGGTGCGCCACATGCCGATGAACTTCTCCCCGTCATAGATCGAGAAGACGGTATTGGTATTGCCGCAATCAACTGCCAGAAGCATTGCTGCCCCTTCCTAGAAATAGATGTCCGCCGCGGGAATGCTGACGCGGCCCTTGGCGGTGTTTAGGACAAGGTTGCCGCTGGCGTCCACCGTTTCAAAGGTGCCTTCGGTCTCCGACGACGCCGTGCGGGCGGTGATCACCTCGCCCAGCTTTGCCGCCCGCGCGAGCCATTCAGTGCGGATGGGCTCGAACCCGTAGGTCGAGAACTGCTGTTCATAACGGGCAAAGGCGCCGGCAACGGCATCCAGAAACTCCTCCGGCGTGACCTGCACGCCGGTCTCCGACAAAAGCGATACCGGCCAGACCGCGCCGGGTTCCAGCCATTCCTGCATCGGGGTTTCCACGAGATTGACACCGATCCCGACAAACAGGTGGCTGACGCCATTGCCGTTGCCTGCGCTCTCCAAAAGGATACCCGCCAGCTTACCGCCCTTCAGCAGGACATCATTAGGCCATTTCAGCGACAGGCCTTCGCTGCGGCCGGTCACCGCAACGCAGGCGTCATAAACCGCCAGCGCGGCGACGAAGCTGCGCAGCGCGGCCTGGTCCGGCGAGCCTTCCGGCCGCATCACCAGGGTGGCGGCAAAATTTCCCTTGGGATCCTTCCAGTCGCGGCCGCGGCGCCCCCTGCCCTGGGTCTGGCGCAATGCCAGGATCCATTCCGGTCCCGCCAGTTCCCCGGCAATGCGGGCGGCCTCGTTCAGGGTGCTGTCCACCTCGTCAAGCACCCGTTTCCCGTATCCTGCTGGCCAGCTCATCTGCATTCCTTACAAAGTGCGAAAAGGCCCGGTCGCGCGACCGGGCCTTTTCAGCCTGCCTGAAAAGCAGATCAATTTACAAGGGTTGCCGCTGCAGCAGCGGCGGCGCTGTCGATGCCGAACTGATAGACCACCCCCACCAGCATCATCGCGGCGGACGCCATCAGCGCCAGCCCCAGGACCGGAGCGCCCTTGGCGGACACATCGTCCTCGCCGGTGCCGAAATACATGTAGAAAACGATCCGCAGGTAATAGAACGCACCGATAACAGAGGCCACGGCAGAAGCAATGACCAGCCCCATCAGGCCTGCGTCCACACCTGCCTGCCACACGCCCAGCTTGGCGAAGAAGCCCAGCATCGGCGGCACGCCTGCCAGCGAGAACATCAGGATCAGCACCGCAAGCGCCTTGCCCGGCTCGCGCGCGGCGAACTGGTTCAGGGCCAGGATGTCAGTGACCGGCTTGCCGTCCTTTTCCAGCATCAGGATGAAGGAGAAGGTGCCGATGTTCATGGTGACGTAGATCGCCAGGTAGACCAGCATCGCGGTGATGCCCTGCTCGGTGCCGGAAGCCAGGCCGATCATCGCATAGCCCATGTGGGCGATGGAGGAGAACGCCATCAGCCGTTTGATGTCGCGCTGGCCGATCGCCGCGATGGCGCCCAGGAACATCGACAGAACCGACAGCACCACGATGATCTGCTGCCAGTCGGCGATAGCGCCGCCGAAGGCATCGAACAGCACCCGCGCGAACAAGCCCATGGCCGCGACCTTGGGGGCGGTGGCAAAGAAAGCGGTGACCGGGGTCGGCGAGCCCTCATAGACGTCCGGGGTCCACATGTGAAACGGAACCGCCGAGACCTTGAACGCCATGCCGGAAATCATGAAGACCAGGCCGAACAGCATGCCGATGGACATATGGCCCTGCTCCGCCACCTGGATGATGCCCGCGAACTGGGTGGTGCCGGCGAAACCGTAGACCAGCGAGGCGCCATAAAGCAGCAAGCCCGAAGACAGCGCGCCCAGCACGAAATACTTGAGGCCCGCTTCAGTCGACCTGACGCTGTCGCGGCGCATGGCGGCCACGACGTAAAGCGACAGCGACTGCAGCTCCAGCCCCATGTAGAGAGACATCAGATCGCCTGCGGAGACCATCATCATCATGCCGACCGCGGCCAGCGCCACCAGCACCGGGTATTCGAACCGCAGGATGCCGCGGCGCGCCATGTACTCCTGGCCGATCAGCAGCACGGCGGAGGCGCCCAGCAGCAACGCCACCTTGGCAAAGCGGGAGAAGCCGTCGTCGATGAACATGCCATTGAACGCTGTCTGGGTGCCGTCCGGGCTGGAGGCGATCCAAAAGGCGACCAGCGCCAGCAGGGCGGCGGTGGCCCAGACCATCGGAACCGCCAGCTTGTCCTTGCCGGTGTAGACGGCGCCGATCAGCGCCGCCATGGCGTACAGCGCCAGAACGATCTCCGGCAGGATTACAGTAAGATCAGCTTGGATCATCTGCCTGATGCTCCCTTAATGCGAAGCAATCTGGGTGGCTGCGGGCGCGGTGTCCGCAGCAGCCAGAGACTGGTTGAAGTTTGCAATCAGCGCCTCGGTCGAGGGGCCGATGATGTCGGTGACCAGCGCCGGGTAGACCCCCAAGATCAGGGTCATGGCGACCAGCGGCGCAAAGACGAAGCGCTCACGCGCGGACATGTCGCGGATGCCCATCAGGCTGCCCTTGATCAGGTCGCCGAACACCACGCGGCGGTAGAGCCACAGGGCATAACCCGCCGAGAAAATCACCCCGGTCGCCGCCACTGCGGTGACCCAGGTGTTCTTCTGGAAAGTGCCCATCAGGGTCAGGAACTCACCGATGAAACCCGACGTGCCCGGCAGGCCGACGTTGCCCATGGTGAAGAACATGAAGACCAGCGCATAGGCGGGCATCCGGATCACCAGGCCGCCATAGGCCTCGATGTCGCGAGTGTGCATGCGGTCATAGATCACACCGACGCAAAGGAAGAGCGCGGCGGAGATGAAACCGTGCGACAGCATCTGGAAGATGGCGCCGTCGATGCCTTGCTGGTTGGCTGCAAAGATGCCCATGGTGACAAAACCCATGTGCGCAACCGAGGAATAGGCGATAAGCTTTTTCATGTCCTCCTGCACCATCGCCACCAGCGAGGTGTAGACCACCGCAATCGCGGACATCCACAGGACCACATCGGTCATCACATCCGCACCCACCGGGAACATCGGCAAGCTGAAGCGCAGGAAGCCGTAGCCGCCCATTTTCAGCAGGATCGCCGCCAGCACCACGGAACCCGCGGTCGGCGCCTGCACGTGCGCGTCCGGAAGCCAGGTGTGCACCGGCCACATCGGCATCTTCACCGCGAAGGAGGCAAAGAACGCCAGGAACATCAGCGTCTGGGCGCCGCCCACGATATGCAAGCCCAGCACGTCAAAGGACGCCGCCGAGAAGCTGTGGGTCAGCAGGGTCTCGATGTCGGTTGTGCCGGCATCCACATACATGAAGACCATCGCCACCAGCATCAGCACCGAGCCGAAGAAGGTGTAGAGGAAGAACTTGAAGGAGGCGTAGATCCGCTCCTTGCCGCCCCAGATGCCGATGATCAGGAACATCGGAATGAGGCCTGCCTCGAAGAACAGGTAGAACAGCACCAGGTCCAGCGCCATGAAGACACCCAGCATCAGGGTCTCCAAGAGCAGGAACGCGATCATGTACTCCTTGACCCGGTCGGTGACCGGCCAGCTGGCCAGGATGGTCAGCGGCATGATGAAGGTGGTCAGCAGCACGAACAGAACCGAGATGCCGTCGACGCCCATCTTGTACTTCAGCCCAAAGATCCAGGCCCGGTCCTCGACGAACTGGAAGCCGGTGTTGGCCGGGTCGAACTGGGAGTAGATCCCCAGGCTCACCAGGAAGGTGATCGTGGTGGCAAAGAGCGCAACAAACTTCGCGTTGCGCTGCGCCGCCTTATCCTCGCCGCGCAGGAACAGGGCCAGGATGGCCGCCGCGAGCGCCGGGATGAAGGTGACAATAGAAAGGAGATTGTCCATCAGTGCGCTCCTCCGCCGATCGACATCCAGGTGACCAGGGCGGCAATGCCCAGCACCATCCAGAAGGCATAAGTGAAGATGTAACCGGACTGTGCGCGTCCAGCGAGACGGGTGAAGAAGGGCACAACGCCCATGGCCAGACCGTTGAGGAAACCGTCGATGGTGCTGCCATCGCCGCGCTTCCAGAAGAAGCGGCCAATGGCCACGGCCGGCTTGACGAAGATCACGTCATAGATCTCATCAAAGTACCACTTGTTCAGGAGGAACAGGTACAGCGGGCGCTGCTGCTTCGCCAAACGCGCGGGCAGCGACGGGTTCCAGATGTAGAACCACAGCGCCAGCACCAGGCCGCCCAGCATTGCCATGAAAGGGGACAGTTTCACCCATTTCGGCGCCGCATGGGCATCCTCCAGGATGTGGTTGTCCGGCGCGATGTACAGAGCGCCCTCGCCCGGCTTGCCGGCAAACACATAGTGGTGCTCGCCGCCATGTGCCGCGTCTTCGCCGTGGCCAGCCTCTTCGCCATGCGCCGCAGCGGACGCTTCCGCCACTGGGATGCCGTAGAACTTGCCGACCTGATCGACGTGGCCGAAGAAGCTGCTGTACCAGATCATGCCTGCGGTGACGGAACCCACCGCCAGCACGCCCAGCGGCACCAGCATGGTCCAGGGGCTTTCATGAGCATGGTCGTGGGTGTGCTTGTCGCCGCGCGCTTCGCCGTAGAAGGTCATGAAGATCAGGCGCCAGGAATAGAACGATGTCATGAAGGCCGCGATCACCAGCGCCCAGAAGCCGAACATCGAGCCGCCCGCATAGGCGCTTTCGATGATCGCGTCCTTGGAGACGAAGCCGGCAAAGCCAACCCAGCCGCTGAGCGGGATACCGACGCCGGTGATAGCCAGGGTGCCGATCATCATCGCCCAGAAGGTATAGGGGATCTTCTTGCGAAGCGCGCCGTAGTTCCGCATGTCCTGCTCGTGGTGCATGGCGTGGATCACCGAACCGGCACCCAGGAACAGCATCGCCTTGAAGAAAGCGTGGGTGAACAGGTGGAACATCGCCGCCGAGTACATGCCAACGCCAGCCGCCACGAACATGTAGCCCAGCTGCGAGCAGGTGGAATAGGCGATCACGCGCTTGATGTCGTTCTGCACCAGACCCACGGTCGCGGCAAAGAAGGCGGTTGCTGCGCCCAGCACGGTGATGAAGGCCGCGGCCTCAGGCGCGAACTCGATCAGCGGCGACATGCGGCAGACCAGGAACACGCCCGCGGTCACCATGGTTGCAGCGTGGATCAGCGCCGACACCGGGGTCGGGCCTTCCATCGCGTCCGGCAGCCAGGTGTGCAGCAAGAGCTGCGCCGATTTGCCCATCGCGCCGACAAACAGCAGGAAGGCCAGGAGGTTCGCCGCGTTCCATTCGGTCCACAGGAAGGAGACCTGGGTTTCCGCCAGCGTGGGGGCTGCAGCAAAGATGTCAGACAGGTTGATGCTGTCGGTCAGGAAGAAGAGACCGAAGATACCCAGCGCGAAGCCGAAGTCGCCGACGCGGTTGACGATGAACGCCTTCATCGCCGCCGCATTGGCGCTGGGCTTGCGGTAGTAAAAACCGATCAGCAGGTAAGAGGCCACGCCCACGCCTTCCCAGCCGAAGAACATCTGCACCAGGTTGTCGGAGGTCACCAGCATCAGCATCGCAAAGGTGAAGAACGACAGGTAGGCAAAGAAGCGCGGCTTGTAGCTCTCGCCTTCTTTCCACTGCGGGTCATGGTCCATGTAGCCGAAGGAATAGAGGTGCACGAGCGAGGACACCGTGGTGATCACGATCAGCATGATTGCGGTCAGCCGGTCCAAGCGGATCGCCCAGGAGGTCGACAGCGAGCCGCTTTCGATCCAGCGGAAGATCTCGATGTTCTGGGTCACCCCGTCAAACGACAGGAAGGTGATCCAGCTGAGCAGCGCCGACAGGAACAGCAGCGCCGTCGCGGTCACGGTGGCGGCTTTCTCACCGATCATCTTGTGGCCGAAGCCGCAGATCACCGCCCCCACCAGCGGGGCAAAGAGGAGGATGGTTTCCATGGTTCTTCAGCCCTTCATCACGTTGACGTCTTCGACGGCGATGGTGCCGCGGTTGCGGAAGAAGCAGACCAAGATCGCCAGGCCGATGGCGGCCTCAGCCGCGGCCACGGTCAGCACGAACAAGGTAAAGACCTGCCCCACCAGATCGCCCAGGAAGCTGGAGAATGCGACCAGGTTGATGTTCACCGCCAGGAGCATCAGTTCAATGCTCATCAAGAGGATGATCACGTTCTTGCGGTTCAGGAAGAGCCCGAAGATGCCGATGACGAACAGCGTCGCCGCGACGGTCAGATAATGTTCAAGTCCGATCATTGGATCACAGCCCCTGCCCCGGTTTCACGTCCTTGAGCTCCATCGCGGCGGCCGGGTCGCGCATCATCTGGGCAACCACGTCCTGGCGCTTGACGTCGGTGCGGTGGCGCAGGGTCAGCACGATCGCGCCGATCATGGCCACCAGCAGGATCAGGCCCGCCAGCTGGAACAGAAGGAAATATTGATCATAGATGATGAGGCCGAGCGCCTCGGTGTTGTGGCGGTCCGCAGGTACCGGATTGGCCAGCAGCTCAGGCGCTTTATGCGCGGTTTCCCAAACGCCGAAGGCCATCACGAACTGCATCAGGATCACTAGGCCAATGAGCAGCGCCAGCGGCATGTATTTTGCCATCTCCGCCTTCAGCTCGGCAAAATCCACATCCAGCATCATCACCACAAACAGGAACAGCACCGCGACCGCGCCCACGTAGACGATGACCAGCAGCATGGCGACGAACTCCGCCCCCAGCAGCACAAACAACCCGGCCGAGGAAAGAAAGGCCAGGATCAGCCACAGCACCGAATGCACCGGCTGGCGGCTGATCACGGTGAACAGCCCGCCGGTGATGGCGCTGATGGCGAAGAGGTAGAAGGCAAAAACGCTCATGTCTCATCGTCCCTTTTGTCGTCCATGACGCCTTGCGCGAGATCCAGCGCCCGGTTCATGGCCGGAATGCCGGCAAACACCGACATCTGTCCGATCGTTTCCACGATCTCTTGTTTCTTGGCGCCGGCCGCGAGGGCGTGGCGCACGGTCTGGCGCACGGCACTGTCGGCCTGCGCGCCCTGCATCGTCAGCCCGGCCAGTGTCAGCAGCAGCCGGGTCTTGGCATCCAACCCGTCCTTGTTGACGGTGTTGCCGAACATCATTTCCATGACCTCTTTGGGCATGGTGGGCCACAGCGCCTCGAACTCTTTGAAAGCCTCGGAAGGCGAGAAGTTCTCCAGCGCCGGGTTGAACGCCTTGGCCATCTGCTGGGCCTGCGCCATCATGGCCTCGAAAGGGTTCTTGGGATCGGTCATCGGTACGGCGCGTCGATTTCCAGGTTGCGGGCGATCTCGGCTTCCCAGCGGTCGCCGTTGGCCAGAAGCTTATCCTTGTCGTAAAACAGCTCCTCGCGGGTCTCGGTGGCGAATTCGAAGTTCGGCCCTTCGACGATCGCATCCACCGGGCAGGCTTCCTGACAGAAGCCGCAGTAGATGCATTTGGTCATGTCGATGTCATAGCGCGTGGTGCGGCGGCTGCCGTCCTCGCGCGGCTCGGCGTCGATGGTGATCGCCTGCGCCGGGCAGACCGCCTCGCACAGCTTGCAGGCGATGCAGCGCTCCTCGCCGTTCGGGTAGCGGCGCAGCGCGTGTTCGCCGCGGAAGCGGGGCGACAGCGGGCCCTTCTCGTGCGGGTAGTTCAGGGTGGCCTTGGGGGCGAAGAAATACTTCAGCCCCAGTTTGAAGCCGACCCAGAAATCCTGCAGCAGGAAGTATTTGGCCGCGCGGGTGTAGTCGATGTTCGCCATCAGTTAGCCTCCCACGGTCCAGCGGGCGAAGATGCCCCAGAACCAGTCAAATTTTGCAGCGAAGGACACGAAGACCACCCAGGCCAGCGAGAACGGCAGGAACACTTTCCAGCCCAGCCGCATCAGCTGGTCATAGCGGTAGCGCGGAGTGATCGCCTTCACCATTGCGAAGAGGAAGAAGAAGAACGCCATCTTGGCGACCATCCACAGAACGCCGTCCGGCAGACCCGGGATCGGCGACAGCCAGCCGCCGAAGAACAGCAGGGTCGTCAGCGCGCACATCAGGAAGATGGCGATATATTCACCGGCCATGAACAAGAGGAACGGGGTCGCCGAATATTCCACCTGATAGCCCGCCACCAGTTCCGACTCCGCTTCCGGCAGGTCGAACGGCGGGCGGTTGGTTTCCGCCAGCGCCGAGATGAAGAACAGGAAGACCATCGGGAAATGCGGGATCCAGTACCAGTTCAGCAGGCCCAGATCGCCGTCCTGCGCGCGGACGATGTCGCCAAAATTCATCGATCCGGTGGAAATGATGATACCGATGATGATCAGGCCCAGCGAAACCTCGTAGGAGATCATCTGCGCGGCGGAGCGCAGGGAGCCGAGGAACGGGTATTTCGAGTTCGAGGCCCAGCCGCCCATGATCACACCGTAGACCTCCAGGCTGGAGACCGCGAAGACATAGAGGATGGCGACATTGATGTCGCTGAGGACCCAGCCGTCGTTGAACGGGATCACCGCCCAGGCGATCATCGCCAGCACGAAGGAGGTCATCGGCGCCAGAATGAACACAGTGCGGTCGGCGCCCGCGGGGATCACCACCTCTTTCACCACATATTTCAGTGCGTCGGCGACCGATTGCAGCAGGCCGTAGACGCCCACCACGTTCGGGCCCCGGCGCATCTGGACCGCGGCCCAGATCTTGCGGTCCCCGTAGACGAGGAACAGGAGCGAGATCATCACAAAGGCAACAACTGCAAGCACTTGCGCCAGGATCAGAACAGCGATGCCGCCTGGAGTGTTAAAGAAATCAGCCATAGGTCCTCACACCGTGGGTATTCCGTTCGCCGCGCAATCCGCAACCACGACTTCGGCGTCGATGGTGCGCAGGCCGCGCGGCAGAGAGGGCGAAATCAGGTAGACCGCATCAGCGGTCCGGCTGCCCCCTGCCTGTTTCGTTGTCGTGCGCACATGGCGCGCAAACCCGTAGCCCCGGATCAGCGCGTATTGCGCGGCGGCGCATTCCGCATAATTGTCGAGGTCCCCGGGCACGGCAGCGCCGCGCATGGAGACGTGAAATTGCACCAGATCGCCCTCCAGCAGGCTGGTTTCCACCCCCTCGTAGATCGGGGCGGGCCGCTCGCCTCCGCTGCCGGGCGCCATGGCGCAGGCGGCCAGCAGGAGGGGCGTTATGAGGGCAAAGCGCGTCATTCGGCGGCAAGTTTCCCGGTTTCGCGGGTCTTTGCACCGGCCGACAGTTCCGCCATCAGCTGAGAAGCGCGCGCGATCGGGTTTGTCAGGTAGAAATCCTTGACCGCAGGCAGGAAGTCGGCGTTGCCGAGCTTGTCCTGTTTCAGCGGCCCGCCGTTCTTCTCGGCCACTTCGTCGATCTGCCCCAGATGCGGCACTTCGGCGACCAGGGCCTGGCGCAGCTGGGCCAGCGAGTCATAGCCGAGCGCGGCTCCCGCTTCGGCGCTGAGCGCACGCAGGATGGCCCAGTTTTCCTTGGCCTCGCCGGGCGCGAAGCTCGCGCGCATGGCCAGCTGAGGGCGGCCTTCAGTGTTGACGAACAAGCCGTTTTCTTCGGTGTAGGCGGCGCCCGGCAGGATCACATCGGCCCGGTGCGCACCGCGGTCGCCGTGGCTGCCCTGGTAGATCACAAAGGCGCCGGCGTCGATTTCCACCTCATCGGCGCCGAGGTTATAGATCACCTCCGCCCCGTCGATGGCCGCTTCCATGCCGCCCTCGGTCACGGCGCCGACATCCATCGCGCCGACACGGGAAGCCGCGGTATGCAGCACCAGCAGCTTGGAGCCGGACAGCTCCGCCATCTTCTGGGCCGCAGCCATAACCGCCAGGCCATCGGCCTCGCGCAGGGCGCCCTGCCCCACGATGATCACGGTTTTCTTGTTGTCGCGGGTCTCTTCCGAGACGCCATTGGCGATCATCTCGCTGAGAGCATCACGGCCGGTGCCGGCGTGGAAATACTCGTAGGTCAGATCGGCGGCAGGCCCGATCAGTGCCACCTCGGCGCCTTTGGCCCAGGCCTTGCGGATGCGGGCATTCAGCACCGGTGCCTCGTCGCGCGGGTTGGTGCCGATCAGCAGGATCATCTGCGCATCTTCGAGGTCTTCGATGGTTGCGGTACCGGCGTAACCTGCACGGTTGCCGATCGGCAGGCGGGCGTTGTCGGTGCGGCATTCCACCTTGCCGCCCAATCCCTCGACCAGCTGCTTCAGCGCAAATGCCGCCTCAACCGGCACCAGATCGCCGATCAGGCCCGCAACCTTCTTGCCTTTCATGGCCGCGGCCGCAGCAGACAGCGCCTCGGCCCAGGTGGCGGGTTTCAGCTTGCCATCGACGCGCACATAGGGGCGGTCAAGACGCTGGCGGCGCAGACCATCCCAGACAAAGCGGGTCTTGTCGCTGATCCATTCCTCGTTCACGCCGTCATGGTTGCGCGGCAGGATCCGCATCACTTCGCGGCCCTTGGTGTCAACGCGGATGTTCGACCCCAGCGCGTCCATCACGTCGATGGTTTCGGTCTTGGTCAGCTCCCACGGGCGGGCGGTGAAGGCATAGGGTTTCGACGTCAGCGCCCCGACCGGGCACAGGTCGATGATGTTGCCCTGCAGGTTCGATTGCAGAGTCTGGTTCAGGTAGGAGGTAATCTCCGCATCCTCGCCGCGCCCGGTCTGGCCCATCTGGGTGATGCCCGCGACCTCAGTCGTGAAGCGCACGCAGCGAGTGCAGCTGATGCAGCGGGTCATGGTGGTGTCCACAAGCGGACCGAGGTCCAGATCATCCACCGCGCGCTTGGCCTCCTTGAAACGGCTGCCCGACAGGCCATAGGCCATCGCCTGGTCCTGCAGGTCGCATTCGCCGCCCTGATCGCAGATCGGGCAGTCCAGCGGATGGTTGATCAGCATGAATTCCATCACGCCTTCGCGGGCCTTCTTGACCATGGGCGAGTTGGTTTTCACCTGCGGCGCCTGGCCTTCGGGGCCGGGGCGCAGGTCGCGCACCTGCATCGCGCAGGAAGCCGCGGGCTTGGGCGGGCCGCCGACAACCTCAACCAGGCACATGCGGCAGTTGCCGGCAATCGACAGCCGCTCGTGATAACAGAAGCGCGGGATCTCGACGCCGGCCTCCTCACAGGCCTGGATCAGGGTCATCGCCCCGTCCACCTCTATCTCGGTTCCGTCAATGTTGATCTTGCGGAGGTCAGACATGGTCTATTTCGCCCTCAGTAACACGCCGATCGCGCTGTTTTTCTCAATTTCCGCGCGGCCATAGGCGCAGAATGTTTCGGGTTTGCCGTAGTCGACGCCGTTCTGCGCCAGGAGCTTCTCCCCCTTGGCGCGCATCCGGGCCTTTTCGGCATCAGATTCGATGTAGTCGCGGATTTCCGCGTCCGAGTATCCCAGCGCGTTTGCCCGCGCTTTGAGCCGGCGCAACTCGCCCAGTCCCTTCAGGTAGCGGGGGGAAATTCCGTCGCAGTACTCCGAGACTTCCTTGGCAACGGCGACGGCAAACAGCGGGTCTTCGATTTCCTTCACGTCGCGCAGCGACGGTTTCGCCAGCGCCGCAGCAGGCAGGGCGATGCAAGTGGAAAGAACAACGGCAATCAGGGAACGCATGGCATGGGACTCCTTCAATTTCGAAGCCCCCATGCGCAGGCGCACAGCGCTGCTATTCAATAGCAGCCGGGCGGCAGGGCCCTGATATGCCGGAAATCCGCTCACGGGGTGCAGGTCCCCTGGAACACTGCGCGGCCATCGGTGATGGTCAGAGGGATTTCCTCGTTGCGCGGGTCGTTGGCCCAATCGATATCGGAGGAGCCATAGGTGGTCACACAGTATTTGGTGCCGCCATGAGCCGCCGCCTCGCGCGCGCCCTTGACCGACCGCTCGGCGCCCTTGATGTCGATCTGGAACACCGCTGGATCGGTCTTCTTGTCCACCGGCTTGGCCTTCGCCTTGAACGGCACGCCGTCATAGAGCTCGCGGTTCTTGTTTGTTGTGGAGGTGCCACAGGCCGAAACCAGCGCCAGCGCCGCCAGGCAGGCCGCAGGCACGGCCAAACGGTATGTCTTCATGATGCTCAAAATACTGCCGCCAATGCCAGGATCGCCAGACCTGCCATGCAGGCCCAGCCGATAACGTAGAAAACAGAGCGCGGGCCGCTGTGCGGTTTGCCGATGCCCTGGAGGTGGATGAAGACCATGATGATCCGGGACACCAGCGCCAGCGAGGCCAGCAGATTCACCCAGAACGGCGCCGCGCCCGCCAGAACGGCTGCAAGTGTCACGGTCAGGAAGGCGGGCAGCGTCTCGCAGCCGTTCAGGTAGGCCCGGTTCAGCCGGTAAGCCTTGCTCGCATAGTCCTGTTCAGGCGTGGCGCCCGGGGCCAGACCCGCTTTCTGCTTGGCCAGCGCCGAAAACGGCGACAGCGCCAGGGTGATCAGGGTAAAGACCACAAGCGCGGCCAGAGCGTGGGAATATGCGGCAAAAGCTTCCATGACTTACTCCGCGGCCATCGCGCCCATGCGGCCTGTTTTCTGCGCCCGGATGCGGTCTTCGATTTCCTCGCGGAAGTTCTTGATCAGGCCCTGGATCGGCCAGGCCGCCGCGTCGCCGAGGGCGCAGATGGTGTGGCCTTCAACCTGCTTGGTCACGTCCCACAGCATGTCGATCTCTTCCAGCTCGGCCTCGCCCTTCACAAGGCGGTCCATGACGCGCATCATCCAGCCGGTGCCTTCGCGGCAGGGGGTGCATTGGCCGCAGCTTTCGTGCTTGTAGAACTTGGACAGGCGCCAGATCGCCTTGATGATGTCGGTTTGCTTGTCCATCACGATCACCGCCGCAGTGCCGAGGCCGGACCCCAGCTCGCCGCGCAGGTAGTCAAAGTCCATGATCGCGTCGCGCATGTTCTCGCCGCGCACGCACGGCACCGAGGAGCCGCCGGGGATCACCGCCAGCAGGTTGTCCCAGCCGCCGCGGATGCCGCCGCAATGCTTCTCGATCAGCTCCTCGAAGGAGATGCTCATCGCCTCTTCAACCACGCAAGGGTTGTTGACGTGGCCGGAGATGGCAAACAGTTTGGTGCCTGCGTTGTTCTGGCGGCCGAAACCGGCGAACCAGTCGGCGCCGCGGCGCAGGATGGTCGGCACGACGGCAATGGATTCCACGTTGTTCACGGTGGTCGGGCAGCCGTAGAGGCCCGCGCCCGCCGGGAACGGCGGCTTCATCCGGGGCATGCCTTTTTTACCTTCCAGGCTCTCGATAAGTGCGGTTTCCTCGCCGCAGATATAGGCCCCCGCCCCGTGATGCAGGAAGACGTCGAAGTCCCAGCCGGAACCGGCTGCGTTCCTGCCCAGAAGCCCCTTGTCGTAGCATTCGTCGATTGCCGCCTGCAGCGCCTCGCGCTCGCGGATGTATTCGCCGCGCAGGTAGATGTAGCAGGTATGCGCGTTCATCGCGAAGGAGGCGATCAGCGCGCCCTCGATCAGCGTGTGCGGATCGTGGCGCATGATTTCCCGGTCCTTGCAGGTGCCGGGCTCGGATTCATCGGCGTTGATGACCAGATACGCCGGGCGGCCGTCGCTTTCCTTGGGCATGAAGGACCATTTCAGACCCGTGGGAAATCCGGCGCCGCCGCGGCCGCGCAGACCGCTGTCCTTCATGGTCTGAATGATCCAGTCACGGCCCTTTTCGATCAGCCCCGCAGTGCCATCCCATTGGCCGCGCGCCTTGGCGCCTGCCAGCGTGCGCTCGTGCATCCCGTAAAGGTTGGTAAAGATCCGGTCCTGATCCTTCAGCATGTGTGCCTACCTTTGGCTGTCCTGGCGCATGCGCCAGAGTTGAAATATGTTGACCAGGGCATAGATCATGCCCGCCAGCGCAGCGAAATCGAACAGCAGCGCATAGCGCCCAGGCAGCCCCAGCATGGGGCCGATGAATAGCGACAGCACCACCCATAGCGAAATGGTCCCGGCAATCACCAACGCGATATGCCGGCCTTTCGCTGCAATAGCCTGGTCCTGTTCCTTGCTCATGCGTTCCCTGTCACCAGAGCTGCGGCCCCTCCGGCCGCCGCCCGTCATTCGTCGTCTTGGTAAATGCCTTCCGCCTTGGCGCGTTTGGCAAACTCGGTCTCGTCGCCCACCTGCAGGCGCTTGGCTTGTTCAATCCAGCCGTCCCGCTCGATCCGGCCTTTGAACTGGAGCCGCGCGTCGACCCAGGCCACCTCGGCCTCTGTCCATTCGGCGATCTGCTCGAAATGGAAGATCCCCAGCCCGTTGAGCTTCTCTTCCAGTTTAGGGCCGACCCCCTTCAGCAGTTTCAGGTCATCCGGCAGGCCGCCCAGAGCCTCCTTCAGGATCACCGGCCGGCTTTCTTCGGCCGCGGCTTCCTGGGCCTTGGCCACTGTTTCCTGAGGCTTTGCGTCGGCTTCCTGAGGCTTTGCCGCAGCGCCTTCGGGTGAGGAGGGCTCGGCCGCAGCGGCCTTTTTCGGCGCGGCCTTGGCGGCTTCTTCAGCCTGTTTCGCTGCAGGTTTGGGCGCTTCCGGAGCCTTCGGCGGCGCATCCGCTGCGGCGCGGCCGGCGACAACGCCGTCCTTGCCGATCCACGGCGTCAGCAGCGGCACTTCATCGCCCTGGATGCGCTTGACGCCATCATGGAGGTCCACCGCCAGCTGCACAGAGGCATTGTATTGGGTCTTGCCGCTGTCGAAATCGGTCAGAGAGGTCAGGCCCGACTTCGGCTCCGCCGCATAACGGCCGTTCTGAGGGCCGGGCACCACTGGCTTGCCCGCGGCCAGGTCGTCCAGCAGCCTAGTGAAGCTTTCGACGGTCAGATCCTCGTAGTAGTCCTTGCCGATCTGAGCCATCGGGGCGTTTGTGCAGGCGCCCAGGCACTCCACCTCTTCCCAGGTGAACTTGCCGTCCGCCGACAGCGTGTGCGGCTTCTCGGCAATCTTTTCCTTGCAGACCGCAACCAGGTCCTCTGCCCCGCAGATCATGCAGGAGGTGGTGCCGCAGATCTGGATATTGGCAACGGAACCCGTCGGTTGCAGCTGAAACATGAAGTAGAAGGAGGCAACCTCCAGCACCCGGATATAGGCCATGCCGAGCATGTCGGCGATGGCTTCGATCGCGGGCTTGGTGACCCAGCCTTCCTGCTCCTGCGCGCGCCACAGCAGCGGGATGACCGCCGAGGCCTGGCGGCCCTCAGGGTATTTGGTGATCTGCGCCTCGGCCCAGGCCTGGTTGGCCGGGGTGAAGGCAAAGCTGTCGGGTTGTTCGGAATGCAGACGGCGAAGCATTAGCGGTCAATCTCTCCAAATACGACGTCCATGGTGCCGATGATGGCGGCGACGTCGGCCAGCTGGTGGCCCTTGGCAACGTGGTCCATCGCCTGCAGGTGCAGGAAGCCCGGCGCGCGGATCTTGGAGCGGTAAGGCTTGTTGGTGCCGTCCGCCACCAGATAGACGCCGAATTCGCCCTTGGGCGCCTCGACGGCGGCGTAAACCTCGCCCGCCGGGACGTGGAAACCTTCGGTGTACAACTTGAAGTGGTGGATCAGGCTTTCCATCGAGGTCTTCATGTCGCCGCGCTTGGGCGGGGACAGCTTGCCGCGGGCCAGCACGTCGCCGGTGGCTTCGCGCAGCTTTGCAATCGCCTGGCGGATGATCGAGGTCGACTGGCGCATCTCTTCCATCCGGCAGAGGTAGCGGTCGTAGCAGTCGCCGTTCTTGCCGACCGGGATCTGGAACTCGAACTCGTCATAGCATTCGTAGGGCTGCGCCCGGCGCAGGTCCCAGGCGAGGCCGGAGCCGCGCACCATGACGCCGGAGAAGCCGTATTGCTGGATCTCCTCCTCGGTCACCACACCGATATCGCAGTTGCGCTGCTTGAAGATGCGGTTTTCGGTCAGCAGGCCGTCTATGTCGTCCAGAACCTTCGGGAATTCCATCGCCCAGAGGTCGATATCGTCCAGCAGCTCGTCCGGAAGGTCCTGATGCACGCCGCCGGGGCGGAAGTAGGCCGCGTGCAGGCGCGCGCCGCAGGCCCGCTCGTAGAAGATCATCAGCTTTTCGCGTTCTTCAAAGCCCCAGAGCGGCGGAGTCAGCGCGCCGACATCCATTGCCTGCGTGGTGACGTTGAGGAGGTGGTTCAGCACCCGGCCGATTTCCGAATAGAGCACCCGGATCAGCTGGCCGCGGCGCGGCACCTCGGTGCCGGTGAGCTTCTCAATGGCCAGGCACCAAGCATGTTCCTGGTTCATCGGCGCCACGTAGTCGAGGCGGTCGAAATACGGCAGGTTCTGCAGGTAGGTGCGGCTTTCCATCAGCTTTTCAGTGCCGCGGTGCAGCAGGCCGATATGCGGGTCGCAGCGCTCGACGATCTCGCCGTCAAGTTCAAGCACCAGACGCAGAACCCCATGCGCCGCAGGGTGCTGCGGGCCGAAGTTGATGTTGAAGTTGCGGATCTTCTGCTCGCCGCTCAGCGCGTCAACGCTGCCGTCGTCAAATTTGGAGCCGTCCATCATTGCGCCCCCTCCTTCTCGTCGCCGGGCAGGATGTATTCGGCACCTTCCCAAGGGGACATGAAATCGAACTGGCGGTATTCCTGCACCAGCTTCACCGGCTCGTAGACCACGCGTTTCTGCGCCTCGTCATAGCGGACCTCGGTATAGCCGGTGGTCGGAAAATCCTTGCGCAGCGGGTAGCCGCGGAAGCCGTAGTCGGTCAGGATCCGGCGCAGGTCCGGGTGGCCGGAGAAAAGGATGCCGAACATGTCGTAGACTTCCCGCTCGAACCAGTTGGCCGAAGGATGCACGTCCACGACTGACGGCACCATCTCATCTTCGCGCACCGCGGCGCGCAGGCGGATGCGCTGGTTCCGGTACATCGACAGGAAGTGGTAGACCACATCGAACCGCTTGGCCCGGTCGGGGTAATCCACCGCGGTGATGTCCACCAGGGTTGAAAACTTGCAGTTCGGATCCGACCTGAGGAACTCCACCAGCCCGACGATATTGGCGGGTGCCACATCCACGTTCAGCTCATCAAAGGACACGTCCCAGGCCAAGACGCAATCGGGGCGCTTGGCTTCGATCTGGGCGCCCAGTTCTTTCAGTGTTTCGCTCATATTGTCTCCGCCCCTCCTCAGCGCACCAGGGTGCCGGTGCGGCGGATCTTGCGCTGCAGCTGCAGCAGGCCGTAAAGCAGCGCCTCAGCCGTCGGCGGACAGCCCGGCACATAGACGTCAACCGGCACAACCCGGTCGCAGCCCCGCACCACGGAATAGCTGTAGTGGTAGTAGCCGCCGCCATTGGCGCAGGAGCCCATCGAGATCACGTAGCGCGGCTCGGGCATCTGGTCGTAGACCTTGCGCAGGGCCGGCGCCATCTTGTTGGTGAGAGTACCCGCAACGATCATCACGTCCGACTGGCGCGGCGAGGCGCGCGGCGCGATGCCGAAGCGCTCGGCGTCGTAGCGCGGCATCGAGGTGTGCATCATCTCTACCGCGCAGCAGGCCAGACCGAAGGTCATCCAGTGCAAAGAGCCGGTGCGCGCCCAGTTGATGATATCCTCGGCCGACGTCAGCAGGAACCCCTTGTCCTGAAGCTCGGCATTGATGGCCCGGGTGACAACTTCCTTGTCCACGCCCGCCGTGTTGGGTCCGGTCATCACTGCCATTCCAGGGCCCCTTTCTTCCACTCATAGGCAAAGCCGATGGTCAGCACGCCCAGGAACACCATCATCGACCAGAAACCGAGGTCGCTAATGTCCTTGAAACCGACGGCCCAGGGAAACAGGAAGGCGATTTCAAGGTCGAAAATGATGAAGAGAATCGAAACCAGATAGAACCGGACATCGAACTTCATGCGGGCATCGTCAAAAGCGTTGAAGCCGCATTCATAGGCGCTGACCTTTTCCGGGTCCGGATTGCGGACCGCCAGCACCACTGCTGCCAGGATAAGGACCGTTCCCAGACCTGCCGCGACGGCCAGGAAGACCAGGATCGGCAGGTATTCCCTCAACATCTCTTCCAAGAGCAGCTCCTTTCCCCGGGCGGATTTCCGCGCGGCGTCAATTGGCGTGTTGATTTGGACTGTGCATACCCCCGCGCCCGGGGAGCGTCAACTGAAGCGACGTTAATCCACAGGGGTTTGGATAGAAAAAGCACTGTTGCAACACAGGGATAATTCCCAAGCGTTTTCATAAGAAAAGCGGCCGCAGGGAAACCCGCGGCCGCCGTGAAAACGTGAGTCAATGATGCCGTTTTTCAGCTTTGCCAGACCGGTTTGCGTTTTTCAAAGAACGCGGCGATGCCCTCGCCGGCTTCCGGCCCTTCCCAGCGCTCCACAAGCGCCTTGATTGTATGGTCGATCACGCTGTCATCCAGCCTCGGTCCCAGATCGCGGGCCAGCTTCTTGGCCGCCGCCACAGCGCCGGGGGCGCAGTTCAGATAGGGGGCGACCTCCGCCTCGACCGCCTCGGCCAGCCGGTCCGCAGGAACCGCCCTGGCCAGCAGCCCCAGCTCCACCGCTTCCCGCGCGCCGAACAGGCGGGCCGACATGAACACCCGGCGCGCCTTGGCTTCGCCCATTCGGGCGATCACATAGGGGCCGATGGTGGCGGGAATCAGCCCCAGCTTGGTCTCGGTCAGGCCCATCTTCAGATGATCCGCGCCAATCGCCACGTCGCAAACCGACGCCATTCCGACACCGCCGCCGAAGGCATTGCCCTGCACCGCGCCGATCAGCGGTTTCGGCAATGTGTTGAGCGCCATCAGCATCTCCGCCAGCACCCGCGCCTCGCGCGCGCGGCTGTCAGCATCCGCATCCATCTGCGCCCGCATCCAAGCAAGGTCGCCGCCCGCGCAAAAGCTCTTGCCGGCACCTGTCAGCACCACCACGCGCACGGTCTCGTCCTCCGCCAGCCGTTTCGCCGCCAGGGTCAGTTCCTGCAGCATCTGGCCGGACATGGCATTGTGCTTTTCCGCCCGGTTCAGAGTCAGGGTGCAGACGCCGCGGGCGTCGGTGTCCAGGGTGATCGTCTCGAACATCTTGTGTCTCCGCTGAAATCTTATTGCAGGCCGCGCATGGCCCGGGCCAGCGCCGCAGCTTCTTCCAAAACACCACCGTCCAAACCGGTGTCATACCCCAGTTCAGTCAGGCGCTTGTGCACCGCTTCCGTTGCCACATTGCCCGCCGCGCCCGGCGCATACGGGCAGCCGCCCAAACCGCCGGCGGCCGCATCGAACACCCGCACGCCCTGCGCCAGCGAAGCCTCGATATTGTCGAGCGCCCGGCCCGCGGTGTCGTGGTAGTGGCCTGCCAGCTGTAGGGCAGGCACCCGCGCGGTGACGGCCTGCAGCATCGCGGTGATCGCCTCCGGGGTGCCCTGCCCGATGGTGTCGCCCAGCGAGATCTCATAACAGCCGAGCGAGAACAGCCGTTCGGCCACCTGTGCCACCTTTTCAGGCGGGGTGGCCCCGTCATAGGGGCAGTCGGTCACGCAGGAAACATAGCCCCGGACCGGCAAGCCGATCTCTTTGGCTGCCTCCAAAATGGGCAGGAAGCGGGTGATGCTTTCCTCGATGGTGGCGTTGATGTTGGCCTTGGAAAACCCTTCGGAGGCCGAGGCAAAGACCGCAATCTCATCGGCCTTGGCCGCCACCGCGTCCTCATAACCGCGCATGTTGGGTGTCAGCGCCGCATAGCGCACGCCAGGCGCGCGGGTAATGCCTGCCAGCACCTCTGCGCTGCCCGCCATCTGCGGCACCCATTTGGGCGAAACGAAACTCGCCACCTCAATGCGCTTGAACCCGGCGCGGCTCAGGCAGTCGGTCAGCGCCACCTTTTCCGCCACCGGAATCTCGCGCTTTTCATTCTGCAGCCCGTCGCGCGGGCCAACCTCGAAGATTTCGGCAAATTCGCCCATGGAATGCCCTCCGGCTTCATCTTTCCAAAAATACTCAAACCGCAGCGGGGGCGGCAGGCGCGCCGCCCCGGACCCGGGTCAGCCGTCTTCTTCTTCCAGCCGCACCAGTGCTGCGCCAGCCTCGACCTGGTCGCCAGCCGCGGCCAGCACCTCGGCCACCACCCCGTCGCGGGCCGCCAGCAACGAGTGCTCCATCTTCATCGCTTCCAGAATGGCAAGGCGGTCACCCTCTTTCACCGCCTGGCCTGCTTCGGCAAAGACCGCCTTCACGAGGCCCGGCATCGGCGCTTCGATCACATTGCTGTCGCCGCCCGCGGCCGCGTCGCGGTCCAGCGGGTCAATTGCGGTGAACTCCAGACCGTAGGCATCATGCACGGTGATCAGGGTTCCCGACTGCGACACCGCGGGCATCCGGCGCTCATCAATGCGCCACTGGCCCTGGCTGCGTTCGGCCACGACAGTTTCACCGTCAATGGTCCAAAGCTGCCGGTCCGGCCCGTCCACCTGCACGTCAGCGGTGAACTCCTCGCCCGCATGGGAAAGGGTGACGGCCCGGTGCAAGGGCGCCCAAAGGGTAAAGCCGGTGTCCACCGCGGCTTCAACCAGATCCAGTGCCACCATGCCAGCCGCCGCCTTGTGGCGCAGCTCCACCACCGGCGCCGCGGTCAGAGCTTCCAGATCGCGAGCAATCAGGCCGGTGTCCACGTCGCCATTGGCAAACCCCTCATGCGCCGCCAATGCGCCAAGGAAGGCCAGGTTGGTGACGGTGCCGCCGACCTGGGTTTCCTCCAGCGCGCGGGCCAGCCGCGACAGCGCCACCTTGCGGGTGGAGCCATGCACGATCACCTTGGCGATCATCGGATCGTACCAGGGGCTGATCGTGTCCCCTGCCCGCACTCCGCTGTCGGCACGGGCCTCCGCCGGGAAGGACAGATGTGTCAGCGTGCCGGTTGCAGGCAGGAAGCCCTTGGGCACATCCTCCGCATAAAGCCGCGCCTCAAACGAATGGCCGGTGATGGTGAGGTCTTCCTGCTTGGCAGGCAGGCTCTCACCAGAGGCGACGCGCAACTGCCATTCCACCAGGTCGACGCCGGTGATCAGCTCCGTGACCGGATGCTCCACCTGCAGGCGGGTGTTCATTTCCATGAACCAGAACCCGTCGGTACGCAGCCCGTCAGAACCGTCGACGATGAACTCCACCGTGCCCGCGCCCTTGTAGCCGATGGCCTCGGCCGCGCGCACGCCGGCCTGTCCCATCGCCTCGCGCATTTCCGCAGTCATGCCCGGCGCAGGCGCCTCCTCGATCACTTTTTGATGGCGGCGCTGCAAGGAGCAGTCTCGCTCGAACAGATGCACCGCGGTCTCGCCGTCGCCGAAGACCTGAACCTCGATATGCCGCGGTTGCTGGATGTATTTCTCGATCAGCACATCCGGGTTGCCAAAGGCCGTGGTTGCCTCGCCCTGGGCGCTTCTCAGGGCGTCAGCAAATTCGGCGGGCTTTTCAACCAGCCGCATCCCCTTGCCGCCGCCGCCGGCAACCGCCTTGATCAGCACCGGATAGCCGATTTTCTCCGCCTCGCCGGCTAGGAACTCCGGGTCCTGGTTGCTGCCGTGGTAGCCGGGCACTACCGGCACACCGGCCTCGTCCATCAGCGCCTTGGCGGCGTCCTTGAGGCCCATCTTGCGAATGGCGTCAGCCGACGGCCCGATGAAGGTGAGGCCTGCGGCCTCCACCGCCTCGACGAATTTCGGGTTTTCCGACAGGAAGCCGTACCCCGGGTGAATCGCCTGGGCGCCGGTTTCCTTTGCGACGCGGATGATCTCGTCGCCCTTCAGATAGCTGTCCGCCGGGGCCGGCCCGCCGATATGCACGGCCTCATCCGCCAGTGCGACATGTTTGGAGGCAGCATCGGCGTCGGAGTAAACGGCCACGGTCCGCACCCCCATGGCACGGGCGGTTTCCATCACGCGGCAGGCAATCTCTCCGCGGTTGGCAATCAGGATTTTGTCAAACATGGGAGATCCTCACATCCGGAAGACGCCGAAGCGCGTGTCTTCGATCGGGGCATTCAGGGCGGCGCTCAGCGACAGGGCCAGCACGTCGCGGGATTTGCGCGGGTCGATAATGCCGTCATCCCAGAGGCGGGCGGAGGCATAAAGCGGGTGGCTCTGCTCCTCGAACATCTCGATGGTGGGGCGCTTGAACTCCGCTTCCTCCTCGGTGCTCCAGCTGCCGCCCTGGCGTTCGATGGCGTCGCGTTTCACGGTTGCCAGCACGCCCGCGGCCTGCTCGCCGCCCATCACCGAGATGCGGGAATTCGGCCAGGTCCACAGGAAGCGCGGGGAGTAGGCGCGGCCCGACATGCCGTAGTTGCCGGCCCCGAAGGAGCCGCCGACCAGCATCGTCACTTTTGGCACATTGGTGGTCGCCACCGCCGTCACCATCTTGGCACCGTGGCGGGCGATGCCCTCGTTCTCGTATTTGCGGCCAACCATGAAGCCGGTGATGTTCTGCAGGAACACCAGCGGGATCTTGCGCTGGCTGCACAGCTCCACGAAATGCGCGCCTTTCTGGGCGGCCTCGGAGAACAGCACCCCGTTGTTGGCGATGATGCCTATGGGGCAGCCCTTGAGGTGGGCAAAGCCGGTCACCAGGGTTTCGCCGAAGCGCGGCTTGAACTCATCAAAGCGGGAGCCGTCAACCAGACGCGCGATCACTTCGCGGATGTCATAGGGCGTGCGCAGGTCGCCGGGCACCACGCCGAGGATCTCTTCGGGGTCGTAAGCAGGCTCTTCCGGGCTGGCCCAGTTCACCGTCAGCGGTTTGGTTATGTTGAGCGACTGCACCGCGCGCCGGGCCAGCGCCAGCGCGTGGGCGTCATCCTCGGCCAGGTAGTCGGCCACGCCGGAGAGGCGTGTGTGAACATCGCCGCCTCCCAGGTCCTCGGCGCTGACGACTTCACCCGTGGCAGCCTTCACCAGCGGCGGGCCGGCCAGGAAGATGGTGCCCTGCTCCTTCACGATGATGGTGACATCGGACATCGCCGGCACATAGGCGCCGCCCGCGGTGCAGGAGCCCATGACGACCGCGATTTGCGGGATGCCCTTGGCCGACATCCGGGCCTGGTTGTAGAAAATGCGCCCGAAATGGTCGCGGTCGGGGAAGACCTCGTCCTGGTTGGGCAGGTTGGCGCCGCCGCTGTCGACCAGATAGATGCAGGGGAGACGGTTTTCCTCCGCAATCTCCTGCGCGCGCAGGTGTTTCTTCACGGTCATCGGGTAATAGGTGCCGCCCTTCACGGTGGCGTCATTGCAGACCACCATGACCTCCTGCCCGTGCACCCGGCCGATGCCTGCGATCACGCCCGCTGCGGGCGCGGCACCGTCATACATGGCATGCGCCGCGGTGGCGCCGATCTCCAGGAACGGAGAGCCAGGATCCAGAAGGTTCGCCACCCGGCGGCGCGGCAGCATCTTGCCGCGGCTTTCGTGCCGGGCGCGGGATTTCTCGCCGCCGCCCATTCGCGCGGCCTCTGCCGCCTCGCTGATCTGCGCGAGGGCGTCCAGATGCGCCTCGCGGTTCTGCTTGAAGCCTTCCGAGGAGGGCATCGCCTTGGATGTGAGTTTCATGTCCACTCTCCCGTTATAGGGTTGAGATCTTTTAATCCGGTTGGGCCAGCGTACGCCGTGTATGCCACACCCTGAGTCATTGGGTTTCCTCCGCCGCCCGCGCTTTCAGCTCCTTGCGGATCACCTTGCCGGTCACGGTCATCGGCAGCGCGTCCAGGAACGCGACCTCGCGCGGGTAGGAGTAATGCGCGAGACGCTCCTTGACGTAGTCCTGCAGTTCCTGCTCCGAGGCCTCCGCCCCAGGTTTCAGCACCACATAGGCCTTGACGATTTCGGTGCGCAGCGCGTCGGGCTTGCCGACCACGCCAACTGTCGCCACCGCCGGGTGGGTCATCAGGCAGTCCTCGATCTCCGCCGGGCCGATGCGGTAGCCGCCGGAGGTGATCACATCATCCTCGCGGCCGACAAAGCGCAGGTAGCCGCCCTCCCAGATGCCGCGGTCGCCGGTGACCAGCCAGTCTCCGCGGAACTTGGCGGCGGTTTCTTCAGGCCGGTTCCAGTACTCCAGCAGCATCGAGGCAGAGCCGCGGCGGATGGCGACGTCGCCCTCATCCTCCGTGGGGTTGCCTGCCGCGTCGATCACCGCCAGCTCATGCCCCGGCACCGCTTTGCCGATGCAGCCCGGGCGCGGCTCAAAATCCGCAGCGCAGGAGGAGGCCACCATGTTGCATTCGGTCTGGCCGTAAAACTCGTTGATGGTCACCCCCAGCCGCCGCCGGCCCCAGGCGAGCATCTCCGCGCCCAGGGGCTCTCCGCCGCTGGCAACAGAGCGCAGGCCGTCGAGCCCCTGCCCGGCTGCCTTCAGCATCCGCAGCGCGGTGGGCGGGAAGAAGATGTTGCGCACGCCGGCCTCGGCAATCAGTTCCGCGCAGGCCTCCGGCGTGAACTTGTCCAGCCGCGCCGCCACCACCGGCACGCCCAGCGCCAGGCCCGGCATCAGCACGTCGAACAGCCCGCCGATCCAGGCCCAGTCCGCGGGCGTCCACAGGACATCACCCGGCTGGCCCAAGTGGTCATGGCTGATGGCAACGCCCGGCAAGTGGCCGGTCAGCACCCGGTGGCCGTGCAGCGCGCCCTTAGGGCTGCCGGTGGTGCCGGAGGTGTAGATCAGAACAGCAGGGGTTTCCGGGGTGGTATCGGCGAAAGGCACCGGGCCGCCGTCCGTTCCAGCGCCCTCAACCATCACTGCCTCGGTCAGATCCCCCAGCAGGTCCGCACCCTCGGCATCGGTGAAGACAAACCGCACCCCGGCGTCGCCAGCACGCGAGGCCAAAGCATCGCGTTTGAACAGCTTGAACAGCGGCACCGAGATGCCACCAGCCTTCCAGATCGCCAGATGCGCGGCGGCGCACCAGGGCGACTGGCTGAGCAGCACCCCGACCCGGTCGCCCGGCTGGATGCGGGTCAGCAGGTAACGCGCCAGCCCGTCTGTCATCGCGGCCAGCTCGCCGTAGGAAATGTCCCGGCGCGCGGGGCCGGTCATGTCGATCAGCGCCAGCGCCTCGGCAGGCTGCGCCAGGCATTGCGCCGCCATGTTGAGATGCTCTGGCAGGTCCCAGCTGCTATCTGCGCGAAGCCCCGGAATGTTACGCTTGTCATGCATCTTTAGACATTCCCGAAACGCATAGCAGCTATGCGGTATTTTGCTGTATTTTCAACAGGTAGCACCGGACAGTTTTGACTCAGATCAGAGTTTTCGGCCGCCTGCGGGTGCATCACTTCCGGGTAAACACGAGAAAAGGGACGCACCCCATGAAACGCATGGTTTCCGCGCTTGCGCTGACCTCTGCCCTGGCCGCAATGGCCGCCCCCGCCCTTGCCCAGGAGCAGGGCGACTGGACCGTCGGTGTCGGTATCGCCAACGTGAACCCGAAATCCGGCAACGGCACCCTGGCGGGCGCGCTTGCTGACATCGATGACGGCACCGCGCTGTCGCTTACCGTTGAATACTTCTTCCGCGACAACTGGGGTGTCGAACTGCTGGCGGCCTCGCCGTTTGAGCATGACATCAACCTGAACGGCGCCTATGTGGCCTCCGCCAAGCAGCTGCCGCCGACCCTGTCGGTCAACTACCACTTCCCCACCCAGGGCGTGATCAAGCCGTTCCTCGGCCTTGGCCTGAACTACACCACCTTCTTCGAGGAAGAGACCGCGCTTGGCACGCTCAAGCTGGACGACAGCTTCGGCGTCGCGGTGAACGCAGGCGCCGACTACCAGATCTCCGACAACGGTGCGCTGCGGTTCAACGTCCGCTGGATGGACATCGACAGCGACGCGACCCTGAACGGCGCCGCCATCGGCACCGCAGAGATCGATCCGGTTGTCGTGAACTTCGCTTACGTGCACCGCTTCTGATCCTTCGAGGGTCCGGTTATGGCCTGGCGGCCGGCCTCGTGCCGCCGGGTCTGTTTCAGCCCCGCGCCGCCCTTCGGGTGCGCGGGGTTTTCTTTGGCTTACATGGTGCCCATCAATTCGCGGCCAATCAGCATCCGGCGGATTTCGCTGGTGCCGGCGCCGATCTCCATCAGCTTGGCATCGCGGAAGATGCGGCCGACCGGGTTGTCGGACAGGTAGCCCGCACCGCCAAAGGCCTGCACTGCCTGATGCGCCTGGGTCATGGCGACCTCGGAAGCGTAAAGGCAGCAGGCGGCAGCGTCCTGACGGGTCACGGTGCCCTTGTCGCAAGCCTTGGCGACCTCATAGACATAAGCGCGGGCGGTGTTCATCGCGGTGTACATGTCGGCGATCTTGGCCTGCATCAGCTGAAAATTCCCGATCGGCTGGCCGAACTGCTTGCGCTCCTTCATGTAGGGCATCATTTCGTCCATGCAGGCCGCCATGATGCCGGTGCCGATCCCTGCCAGAACCACGCGCTCATAGTCCAGGCCGGACATCAGCACGCGCACGCCCTTGCCCTCTTCGCCCAGGATATTCTCGAACGGAACCTCCACATCCTCGAACACCAGCTCGGCGGTGTTGGAGCCGCGCATCCCCAGCTTGTCGAAATGCTTGGAGGTGGAGAAACCCTTGAATTCTTTCTCGATCAGGAAGGCGGTAATACCCTTGGAGCCCGCTTCCGGATCAGTCTTGGCATAAACCACCAGCGTATCAGCGTCAGGACCGTTGGTGATCCAGTACTTGTTGCCGTTCAGACGGAAATGGTCGTTGCGCTTTTCGGCCCGCAGCGACATCGAGACCACATCGGAACCGGCGCCCGCTTCGGACATTGCCAGCGCGCCGACATGTTCGCCCGAGATCAGCCGCGGCAGGTATTTCGCCTTCTGCTCCGCATTGCCGTTCAGCTTGATCTGGTTGACACAGAGGTTGGAATGCGCGCCGTAGGACAGCGACACGGAGGCGCTGGCACGGGCGATTTCCTCGACCGCTACAGTGTGGGCCAGATAGGACATGCCGGCGCCGCCGAATTCCTCCGGCACGGTGATGCCCAATAGGCCCAGCTCGCCCATTTCCTTCCACAGCTCTGCGGGGAATTCGTTCTTCTGGTCGATCTCCTGCGCCATCGGCTTGACGCGGTCCTGCGCCCAGCGGTGAACCACGTCGCGCAGCGCGTTCACATCCTCACCAAGATCGAAAGTCATGCTTGCGTTGAACATCCCGCGGTTCCTCCAGGGCAGAGCCAATTATATGAACAGTTGTTCAATTCAATAAAGGAGCGGCCGATTCGGGTCAATCGGCTTCCTTCCCCCCCCGGAAACGGCAACGGGCGGCCCCTTCCGGGACCGCCCGCCTTTTTTCGGTTCAGACCGCGTTAGCGGACCACATGGATCACCGTGCGGCTGTCGGCCTCAACCAGCACCGGCAGGCCGTTCAGGTAGACATAGCGGTAGTCCGATTCCGGAACCGGAGTCAGCTCGACCTCTTCCGGAATCATCACACCGGTCACAACCTCGCCCTGCACGTAAACCGGCTCGGTCGCGTGGCTGCGGACATAGGTCACAACCTCTTCGTCCGGCACCGCGACTTCACCCGCGGCAGCGCCTGCAATCGCGCCGGCCACTACGCCAGCCGGGCCTGCAATCAGGCCGCCGGTAATGGCACCGCCGACGGCACCCAGTTCGGCATCGTTTTCACCGGTTTTTTCATAGGTCACCGTGTTGATCTGAACCGGGCTCTCCTTGGCGACAACCGGAATGTATTCCTGCGTCACGTTGCCGGTCAGGTACTCGCCATAGGCCCAGCCGTCAGCGCCTTCGTAGCTGACCTTGCACCAGTTGCTCTCTTCGATGCAGCCTTCGAGGTCAACGGCCCCTTCTGCGGCGATGACACCGACGATGTCGTACTGCGGCCCCGGACCCGCGCGCAGGTTCAGGTCGGTCACGGCCTGCGCCTGGGCGCCGGCCCAGACCGGTGCGGCCAGCAGGGCCAGAGCGGAAGCGGTCAGGGCGATTTTGGACGTATGCATCGTTTTCTCCTCAATGCCGTTTCTAGTGTAAGGCGCCTCCTTGCGCCGTTGCGGGTGCTCAACGTCCGCATTTCGAAAATGGTTCCCAGGATCTTTTCGCCGCCACTTCGCGTAGAGTTGCCATGAGCGGGAAACAGCCGCTTCCCAACGCCAACAGGAGCACTGCATGACACGATTGAACCGCACTCTGGCCGCCGCTTTCTGCCTGCTGAGCCTGCCCGCCGCTGCCGAGGAGGTCGGTAAGATCGGGGTCGACTGGGTGGGAAATGACATTGTCATCGAGGCCATCGCCGACCCCAAGGTCCAGGGCGTGACCTGCCACATCGCCTATTTCGAGCGCGGGCTGATTGACCGGCTATCCAAAGGCAACTGGTTCGAGGATCCTTCGAATGCCTTGATCGCCTGCCGCCAGACCGGACCTATCACTGTTGGAGACATTGACCGCAGCCGAGACGGCGAGGATGTGTTCCGCGCCTCCCGCTCCATCATTCTGAAATCGCTGCGGGTGAAGCGCATTTTCGATGAGGCCAACCAGACGCTGATCTATGCCGCCCATGCGGCGGAACTGACGGACGGGTCGGCCAAGGTCTCGATCTCGACGGTGCCGCTCTATCAGGCGGACTGATAGACGGCGGAGACCTCGGCCCGGATGATGCGGGCGATCTGAGCGCAATCCTCCAGGCTGAAGGTCAGCGGCACCCTCATGTCAATGATGCCCGCCAGGATCCGGTCGCTTTGCGGCAGGCGTGGCGTCTCCGCATAGCGCCAGCTGTCATAACGGGAGGTGAAGGCCACCGGCTCCGGCGTGCCGAACCATTTCAGTTCCACTCCGCGGGCCCCGCAGCGGCGGACCACCTCCTGCACGGCCTCCTCGGACCAGTCCAGAAGCAGGAACTGGATCGAGGAGCCGACATAAACCTCCTGCGCGGGGCGCTCCACCACCGTCAGGCCGGGCGTGCCGCGCAGCCCCTCCTCCACCGCGCGGTAGCGGCCGTTCCAGCGCTCCGCCTGCGTGCCCAGATCGCGCAGCTGCGGCCGCAGGATGGCGGCACGCAGGTTGTCCATCCGGCCCGAGATATTGGGCGTCTCGTATTTCACCCGCTCGAACACCTCCGGCCCCGGCGCCGCCAGATGGCGGCCATAGAGCATGTAGGAGCCGGACATCATGATGGCGCGGGCGGCGATTTCTTCATCGTCCGTGACCAGAAGCCCGCCCTCGCCCGAATTCACATGCTTGTAGGTCTGGCAGGAATAGCAGCCGACCGCGCCGTGGCGGCCCGACAGCACCCCGTTCCAGGCGGCCCCCATGGTGTGGGCGCAATCCTCGATCACGGTGATGCCGGCCGCATCGCAGATTTCCATCAGCCGATCCATGTCGCACAGGTGTCCGCGCATGTGCGACAGCATCAGCACCTTGGCCATATCCGCCTTGGCGGCCAAGTCATCCAGATCGATGGTCAGGCTCTCGGTCACTTCGACGAACACCGGTTCCGCCCCGACGGAGGCGATGGACCCCGGCACGGGCGCCAGCGTGAAAGCGTTGGTCAGCACTTTGTCGCCGGGCTTGACCCCGACCGCCCGCAGCGAAGTCGCCAGCGCATAGCCGCCCGAAGCCACCGCCAGACAGTATTTTGCGCCCGTCTGCGCCGCGAACTCCTGTTCCAGCAGCGCGGTCTCGCCAGCCTCGCCCTCTGCCACGTTGTAGCGGTGCAGCCGCCCGTGGCGGAGCACCGCCAGCGCGGCTTCGATGGCGTCTTCGGGGATGGGTTCCTGCTGGGTGAAAGACCCGGTAAACTTTTCGCTCATGCGGCGTTTGTGGGCCGCAGCCGGTCAACGGTCAAGAGGGAAGCTGGAGCCTCGGTTTTCCCGAAACCGAGTTGCGGGATCACGCAATCAGCCGTTCCGCGACCTCGGGCAGGTCCTCGAACCGGTGCAGCAGAGCCTCCGGCTTCAGCACCGCCATGTCATCCCCGGATGGACCGAAAGTCACCAGCACAGACGGCACGCCGGCATTGGCTGAAGTGGTGCGGTCGGTGTCGCTGTCACCCACCAGAAGCGTGCGCGCGGGGTCGCCGCCTGCGCGCCGGGCAGCCTCGAACAGCGGCTCCGGGTCGGGTTTGCGCACCGGCAGGGTGTCCGCCCCCACCAAAGAGGCAAAGGCATCGCGCACGCCCAGGCTGCGCATCAGCTGGTCGGCCAGCGCTTCGGGCTTGTTGGTGCAGATGCCGACGCCGAAGCCGGCGGATTTCAGCACCTCCACCGCCTCCATCGCGCCGGGGTACATTACCGAATGAAGATCGATAGCATCGCGGTAAGCGGCCAGCAGCACCGGATAGAACTCATCCACGGTGGCCTCGCTGAACTGGTTTGCCCGCTTAAGGCCGTGAGCGAGCATCATCCGGCCGCCGCGCAGGGCGACCCCCGCATCCTGCGGGTGGCTCAGCACATCCCCCAGCCCCATTTGCCGGAAACAGGCGTTGGCCGCAGCCAGAAGGTCGCCCGAAGTATCTGCCAGCGTGCCGTCCAGATCGAAGATAACCGTTCGCATGCCCTGCCCTTTCGGCACTTTTCCGCCGCCTGATGTTGCAGGCCGCAACCTTGTTTGATGGCGCTATCTCTTGCGCCCCGCCCCTCAGCGGATAAAACGGGAGCGCTAAAAAGACAAAGAGAAAAGCGATTATGAGCATTGCCCTTGTCATCCTGGCGGCCGGAAAAGGCACGCGGATGAACTCCGACCTTCCGAAAGTGCTGCACCCGATTGCCCAGGCGCCGATGCTGGAGCATGCAATGGCCGCGGGCCGCGCGCTGGCGCCGGAGCGCACTATCATCGTGGCAGGGCACGGGTCTGACGAGGTCCGCAAGGCAGTGGCCGGCATCGACGAAGAGGCCGAGGTTGTCCTGCAGGAAGAGCAGCTTGGCACGGCCCATGCGGTGGACCAGGCCCGCGGCGCTTTGGACGGGTTTGAAGGAGATGTAGTTGTTCTTTACGGCGACACCCCGTTTGTCAGCGCCGAAACGCTGGAACGCATGATCGACGCCCGCCAGCGCGCTGACCTGGTGGTACTGGGGTTCGAGGCCGCCGATCCGGGCCGCTATGGCCGCCTGGTAATGGAGGGCGACAGCTTGGAGCGGATTGTCGAGTTCAAGGATGCGGGCGAGGCCGAACGCGCAATTTCGTTCTGCAACTCCGGTCTGATGGCAGGCAAGTCCAGCGCGATGTTCGATCTGATCGCCAAGGTCGGAAATGAAAACGCCTCCGGCGAATACTACCTGACCGATCTGGTGGAACTGGCCCGGCGCGAGGATCTGAAAGTGACCGCAGTGTCCTGCGACGAATCCGAGACGCTGGGCGTCAACTCCCGCGCCGAACTGGCGCAGGCGGATGCGCTGTTTCAGGCGCGCGCGCGTTCAGAGCTGATGGAGCTGGGCGTCACCCTGATGGCGCCGGAAACCGTCTACCTCGCCTTTGACACACATATTGGCCGCGACACGGTGATTGAACCCAACGTGGTCTTCGGCCCCGGCGTCACGGTCGAAAGCGGTGCGCTGATCCGCGCGTTTTCGCATCTGGAGGGCTGCCACGTCAGCCGCGGTGCCAAAGTGGGGCCATATGCGCGCCTGCGTCCCGGCGCGGAGCTGGCCGAGAACACCCACATCGGCAATTTCGTCGAGATCAAGAACGCCGAGATTGCCGAGGGTGCCAAGGTGAACCACCTCAGCTATATCGGCGACGCCACGGTCGGGGAAGCGGCAAATATTGGCGCAGGCACGATAACCTGCAACTATGACGGGGTGATGAAGCACCGCACCGAGATCGGCGCGCGGGCCTTTATCGGGTCGAACACCATGCTGGTGGCCCCGGTCCGGATCGGCAACGAAGCGATGACGGCAACCGGTGCCGTCGTCACGAAGAACGTCGAAGACGGCGACCTGGCCATTGCCCGCGCCGAGCAAACCAACAAACCGGGCCGCGCGCGCAAGCTGATGGATATGCTGCGCGCCAAAAAGGCCCGCCTGCAGAAGGGAGCCATGTGATGTGCGGAATTGTCGGCGTACTGGGCAATCACGAGGCCGCCCCGATCCTAGTCGAAGCGCTGAAGCGGCTGGAATACCGCGGCTATGACAGCGCAGGCATTGCCACCGTGAACAACGGCGCCCTGCGCCGCCGCCGTGCGGTGGGCAAGCTGGTGAACCTGTCCGACCTTTTGGTACATGAGCCGCTGGCCGGGAAATCCGGCATTGGCCACACCCGCTGGGCCACCCACGGCGCGCCCTCGGTCAGCAACGCCCACCCTCATCGGGCCGGCGCGGTGGCGGTGGTGCACAACGGCATCATCGAAAACTACAAGGAACTGCGCGCAGAGCTTCTGAACTGCGGCATGGAATTCCGCACCGAGACCGACACTGAGACCGTCGCCCTGATGACCGAGCGGTACCTGAAGGAAGGCCTCGCCCCTGTTGACGCGGCCTTCAGGACGCTCGACCAGCTGGAAGGCGCCTTTGCGCTGGCCTTTCTGTTTGACGGCGAGGAGGATCTGATCGTCGCTGCCCGTAAGGGCTCGCCGCTGGCAATCGGCCACGGCGACGGCGAAATGTTCGTGGGCTCGGACGCCATTGCGCTGGCGCCGCTCACCGACCGGATAACCTATCTGGAGGAAGGCGACCGCGCCGTTGTCACCCGTGCCGGCGCTGAATTGCGCAATGCGCGCGGCGAATTGGTGAACCGGGAAACCAAGACCATCCAGATCGACGCCACCCAGGTCGACAAGGGCGGCCACAAGCATTTCATGGCCAAGGAAATCGCTGAGCAGCCGCATGTGATTGCCGAGGCCATCCGCCATTACCTGCCGGTCGAGGAAGACGCCGTGCGCCTGCCCGGCGAAGGGGTGGATTTCTCAGGCGTCGAGCGGCTGACCATGGTGGCCTGCGGCACGGCCTATTATGCCTGTGTCACTGCCAAATACTGGTTCGAGCAGATCGCCCGCCTGCCGGTCGAGGTCGACATCGCCTCGGAATTCCGTTACCGCGAGCCACCGATCCCGGGCAAGACACTGGCGCTGTTTGTATCCCAATCGGGCGAGACCGCTGACACCCTGGCAGCGCTGCGCTATTGCCAGGAAAAGGCGGACAAGATCCTGTCGGTGGTCAACGTCCCCGAAAGCTCCATCGCGCGGGAAAGCGATCTGGCCTTGCCGATCTTTGCCGGGCCGGAAATCGGCGTGGCCTCCACCAAGGCCTTCACTTGCCAGCTGACGGTTCTTCTGGCACTGGCGCTGAAGGCCGCCTGCGACCGCGGCCACCTGAGCCCGGAAGAAATGTCCGAATACGCCACTGCGATCCGCGGGCTGCCCAATGTTCTCTCCTCGGCGCTGGAACAGAACGAGGCGATCCGCCTCGCGGCGCAGAAAGTCAGCGAAGCCCGCGACGTCCTCTTCCTGGGCCGTGGCCTGATGTTCCCGCTGGCGCTGGAGGGCGCCTTGAAACTGAAGGAAATCAGCTACATACACGCCGAGGCTTACGCCTCCGGCGAGCTGAAGCACGGCCCCATCGCGCTGATCGACAAAAACATGCCTGTGGTGGTGCTGACCCCCCGGGACTCGCTGTTCGACAAATCCGTCTCCAACATGCAGGAAGTCCTGGCCCGAAAGGGGAAGGTGCTGATGATCTCCGATCAGGATGGCATTGACGAGGCGGGCGACGACGTCTGGTGCGCAATCCGGATGCCCCGCGTCAAGGAGGCCCTGTCGCCGATCCTCTACGCAATCCCTGCGCAGCTCTTGGCCTACCACACCGCGGTGGCCAAGGGAACCGACGTGGACCAGCCGCGCAACCTGGCAAAATCGGTGACAGTCGAGTGACCAGCATGAAATTGGCAGAAGCACTGGCGCAGCTGGAGGCACAGGCAGATCCCGGCCGGGCAGAGCAAATGGCCGCGTACCACAAGCAGAGCCGTCGGGTTCTGGGAGTTCCCAACCCGGCCACCAATGATCTGAACAAATCCTGGCGGCAGAGCTTGAGCGTTGCTGAGCGCGCAGACCTTGCGCGCGCCCTTTGGGGCACCGACATATTCGAGGCCCGCATTGCCGCCGCCAAACTGCTCACTCAGGCACGGATCAAGGACGACGGGGCCATCTGGGAGCTGCTGCAATCCTGGGTGCCGGAGTTCGACAGCTGGGCAATTGCCGATCACGCCTGCTCCGCCATTTCGAAACGGCTGCTGGCTGATCCTTCCCGGCTGGACACCGCGGAGGAGTGGTCCCGGTCAGACCACATGTGGACCCGGCGCGCGGCGCTGGTGGCCACCCTGCCCTGGGCCAAGATGAACAATCTGAAACCTGCCGATCAGGAGGCCCGCGAGCGGATCCTGGACTGGGCGGCGTCCTATGTGCCGGACCGCGACTGGTTCATGCAAAAGGCCGTCGCCTGGTGGCTGCGCGACCTCAGCAAGCACGATGCCGAGCGCACCCGCGCGTTTCTGGCGGAACATGGCGATGCCATGAAGGCGTTTGCGCGCAAGGAAGCCGCAAAATACCTGAAAGACGCCTGACTCAGCCACGAACCCGTCGGGAACAGCTGAGCAGCACCCGCACGGCCGAAGCAGGCGGTTGATCTGCCCCTTCAGGAGCTCAAACCTCAGCCCGCGGGCAGCACCTGCACCTCGGCCAGCTCGGTCAGCGGCAGGCCCAGCGCCCGCATCGCGCCGATCGAAAGACGGCTGCCGCCGGAGGCCTCGCCCGGAACCGGCTTCAGCGTCACCACGACCTGGGTATTGCGGCTGGAGCGGATCAGCGCCTGCTGCTCAGCCGCCACCAGCGGCGTTTCCATCCACATGCCCGGCAGCGACGGATCGCCCAGCGAGGCAACCGTGGTCGCGGAACCGCGGAATGACGGCGCGGATGGAGACGTGGGCGCCAGCGGCTCCGCCTCCGCCACGTCGACGCCCGGCGCAGGCTCCAGCACGGGGTCCTGCGGCTCCGCCGCGGCGGGGCTGCCGGAGCCGTTCAGAATGGAAGAATTCAGCTGGATGCCGTTGCAGGCCGCCAGCAGGGAAATCGAGGCGAGGGAAATGACTATCATACGCATGAGCAAACCCTAGCTCCGGGCGAAACTCTTTGCCAGACACAAATGCTGACTGCCCCTTGCCGCGGGCGGTGCCCCGCTTTACCTAGGAGACATGACGGCTCCGCTTATTGATCCCTTCGCCCGCGCAATCACTTACCTGCGTGTCTCGGTCACCGACCGCTGCGACTTCCGCTGCGTCTATTGCATGTCCGAGAACATGACCTTTCTGCCCAAGAAGGACCTGCTGACGCTGGAGGAGCTGGACCGGCTTTGCTCCACCTTCATCCGGCTGGGGGTGGAAAAGCTGCGCATCACCGGCGGCGAACCGCTGGTGCGCCGGGGCATCATGACCTTTTTCCAGTCGATGAGCCGCCATCTGGAGTCGGGTGCCCTGAAGGAACTGACGCTGACCACCAACGGCTCGCAGCTGGTGAAATACGCCGACGACCTTTATGCCGCCGGGGTGCGCCGGGTGAACATCTCGCTCGACACCCTGGATGAACAGAAATTCGCCGATGTCACCCGCTGGGGCCGCCTGCCGCAGGTGCTGAGGGGTATTGACGCCGCCCAGAAGGCGGGCCTGCGCGTCAAGATCAATGCTGTGGCGCTGAAAGGCTTCAACGAGGAAGAACTGCCCGCCATCACCCGCTGGTGCGCCGAACGGGACATGGACCTCACTTGGATCGAGGTTATGCCGATGGGCGAGGATATCGGCGCCATGGAACGCATCGGCCAGTACTGGTCGCTGAAGGACGTGCGCGCGGAATATGAAAACCACTACTCCGTTACCGATCTCGCCGAACGCACCGGCGGGCCGGCGCGGTATGTGCGGCTGGAGGAAACCGGGCAGAAGATTGGCTTCATCACGCCTCTGTCCCATAACTTCTGCGAGAGCTGCAACCGGGTGCGCGTGACCTGCACCGGCGAGATCTACACCTGCCTCGGCCAGGAGGGCAAAGCTGATCTGCGCGGCCCCCTGCGCGCCAATGAAGAAGGCACCGGCGTATTGGAAACCGCAATCCGCGCTGCCATCGGCGACAAGCCCCGGGGCCATGATTTCGACTATTCGCGCCAAGAGGCCGGCGGCCAAATTTCCCGCCACATGAGCCACACCGGCGGCTGAACATGTCGGGAGCATCAACAGCGCCCAAGACGCTGCTCTATTCCCTTTACTGCGGTGTCAGCGCTTTGATTGCGCCCCTTGCCTGGCGCAAGGTGGCGGGTAAGCTGCGCGATTACGGCCTGCCGGAGGAACGGGTGCGCGAGCGCCTGGGCCATGCCTCCCTGCCCCGCCCCGCGGGTCGGCTGATCTGGTTCCACGCCGCCTCGGTCGGCGAAAGCCTGTCGGTACTGACCCTGATTGCCCGCATGGGCGAACGAGATCCCGCGGCTGAGTTCCTGATCACCTCCGGCACGCCCACGTCCGCCGAGCTGATCGCCAAACGGATGCCGCCGCGCTGCCGCCACCAGTTCCCGCCACTGGACACCGGTACCGCGGTGGACCGCTTTCTGGCCCATTGGCAGCCCGATCTGGGGGTGTTCGTGGAAAGCGAGCTGTGGCCGCAGATGCTGGTGCGGGCCCGCACGGCCGGCTGCCCGCTGGTGCTGCTGAACGCCCGGCTGTCGGACAAATCGGTGGCGGGCTGGACAAAACGCCCGGCCACCGCGCGGTTTATCCTCGACCAGTTCGCCCTGCTGGTCACTCAGAACCAAAAGACCGCCGCCAACCTGCAGGCTATGGGGGCCGCCCCGGACCGCATCCGCCCCGGCAGCAATCTCAAGGCCGTCTCCGCGCCGCTGCCGGTCGATCAGGACGCCCTCGCCGAGGTGCGCGTCAGCATTGGCGACCGCCCAGTCTGGGTCGCTTCTTCTACCCACGAGGGCGAAGAGGAAACCGTGCTGGAGGCCCATAAAGCTGTGCTGAAACAGCATCCGGACCTCTGCCTGCTGCTTGCCCCCCGCCATCCGGAACGCGGCGATGCGGTTGAAGCACTGATCAAGGATGCAGGGCTCAGCTGCGCCCGGCGCAGCAAGGGCGTGCTGCCCGGCCCCCGAACGCAGGTCTACCTGGCCGACACGCTGGGCGAGGTCGGCACCTGGTACGCGCTCTGCCCGCTGGTCTTCCTCGGCGGCTCGCTGCGCGAAATCGGCGGCCACAACCCGTTTGAGCCGATGCAGGCAGGCTCCGCCGTGATCACCGGCACCGGCCACTACAATTTCGCCGAGACCTATGCCGAGCTGACCGCCCTTGGCGCCGCGGCGGAGGTGCGATCGGCAGCGGAGCTGGCCGAACAGGCTGCCAAGTGGCTGGGGCAGCCGGAAGCCTTTCAGGCCGCCCGCGATGCTGCCGGGCAGTTCATCTCCCGCCAGTCGGATCAATTGGACAAGACGGTGGACGCCCTGCTGGCGCTTCTGCCTGATAGGAGACCGTGATGGCACAGGTTGACGCCAACAAAATCGAAGTCATCGCGCCAAATTTCAAACGCCGCCTGTCCGGCGTCACATCCACCATCGTGCGGCTGGTGCCGCTGCAGCGCCAGCATATTGCCATCGCCACCGCAGGCAGCGGCCTGCCAGGGGAGATGCCGCATCTGTCGGCGGCACAGCTCATTCTCATGCCCCGCAACGGCCCTGCAGGCGCCCGCGTCTGGCACGCCCGTCGCAATGTGGAAATGCTGGGTGGGCTGGCGCTCAAATACCTCTTGGGCAAGCGGCTGAAGCTGTTGTTCACCTCCGCCTCGCAGCGCCATCACTCCGGCTATACCAAGTGGCTGATCTCGCAGATGGACCGGGTGATTGCCACCTCGGCCAAGGGCGCAGCCTATCTGGAAAAGCCGGTGCAGGTGGTGCATCACGGGATCAACACCGGGGAATTTGCACCGCCCGCCGACAAATCGGCACTGCGGCGCGAGCTGGGACTTCCGGAAGACGCCACCCTGATCGGCTGTTATGGCCGCATCCGGGCGCAGAAAGGCACCGACGTCTTTGTCGATGCCATGCTGGAGGTGCTGAAAGCCCACCCCAGGGCGGTGGGCCTGGTGATGGGCCGCGCCACCGAAAAACACGTGGCGTTCGAAAAGGAACTGCGCGCCAAGGTCGAGGCTGCAGACCTGTCGGAACGGCTGCTGTTCCCGCCGGAGGTGCCGGTCTGGGAGGTGTCCCGCTGGTATCAGGCGCTGGACCTCTATGTCGCGCCGCAGCGCTGGGAAGGGTTCGGCCTCACCCCGCTCGAAGCGATGTCCTGCGGCGTGCCGGCCGTGGCCACCCGTGTCGGCGCTTTCGAGGAGCTGATTGCGCCGGGCGAAACCGGCCTGCTGATCGACCCGGGCGAAACCCGCCAGATGGTAGATGCGATCAACGAAGTCCTGTCCACCGAAGGCCGGCTGGCCGAGTGGTCCGCGGCGGCCCGCAAACACGCGATGACTAATTTCGCGCTGGAGAAAGAGGCGGAAACGCTGGTCGCCATCTACCGCGAACTGCTGGAGCACTGACCCCAGCGCCACAGCGCAACCAGATCTTTCTTCATCTGGCCGGAAATATCCTCGGGGGTGAATTGTGCCGCAGGCGCAAGAGGGGGCAGGCAGCCCCCTCCCCGATATCATTCAGGCCGCAGGCATCCGCTGCTCAACGATCTCCGCCCACCAACTGCAGCCAGCCGGAATAGCGTCGTCGTTGAAGTTGTACTCCGGGTGATGCACCATCGCTGTGTCGCCGTTGCCCATCAGGATATAGGCGCCGGGGCGCTCTTCCAGCATGAAGGCAAAGTCTTCGCCGCCCATCACCAGCGGCGCATCCCCGCAGGAGCCGGAGACGCTGGCTGCCACCTTGGCGGCGAACTCGGTCTGCTCCTCGTGGTTCACCATCACCGGATAGCCGCGGTGATAGGTGATGTCCGCAGTGCCGCCAAAGGTGGCAGCGATGCCCGTGCAGACCTCGTTGATCCGCTTCTCAGCCAGATCGCGCATGTCCTTGGACATGGTGCGCACGGTGCCCTTGATCTGCACCTTCTGCGGGATCACGTTGAACGCCTTGGAGGAGGTTTCGAAGGACGTCACCGAGACCACGATCTGGTGCACCGGGTCGGCATTGCGCGAGGCGATGGTCTGCAGCGCCAGCACCGCCTGGGCCGCCAGAACGGTGGTGTCGACGGTCTCATGCGGCTTGGCAGCATGGCCGCCGCGGCCTTCGAAGGTGATGTCGAACTGGTCGGTCGCGGCAAAAAAGGAACCCGGGCGGATCGCAAAGGAGCCCAGCGGCTGGCCCGGCCAGTTGTGCAGGCCGTAGACCTCCTGCACGCCCCAGCGGTCCATCAGACCGTCGTCGCACATCACCTTGGCGCCACCGCCGCCTTCCTCGGCGGGCTGGAAGATCACCACCACGGTGCCGTCGAAATTACGGGTCTCGGACAGGTACTTGGCCGCGCCCAGCAGCATCGCGGTATGGCCGTCATGGCCGCAGGCATGCATCGCGCCGGGGGTCTTGGAGGCATAGTCCAGCCCGGTCTGTTCATGGATCGGCAGCGCATCCATGTCGGCGCGCAGACCAATCACCTTGCCGGAGGTGTCCGCCTTGCCCTTGATCACGCCGACAACACCGGTGCGGCCGATGCCGGTCACCACCTCATCGCAGCCGAACTCCTGCAGCTTCTGAGCCACCAGCGCGCTGGTGCGGTGGGTTTCGAACAGGATTTCCGGGTTTTCATGGATGTCACGGCGCCAGGCGGTGATTTCATCCTGCAGTTCGGCAAAGCGGTTCTTGACCGGCATTTCTCACTCCTTTGGTTGTCTTTCCCCGCAGCCTCAGGCCGCGGGCATTCTTCGTTCCACCAGCTCGGCAAACCAGCTGCATCCCAAGGGAATCGCTTCGTCGTCAAAGACATAGGCCGGGTGGTGGCACATCTGGGTGTCGCCGTTACCGAGGAAAATATAGGCGCCGGGGCGCTGCTCCAGCATGTAGGAGAAATCCTCGGACGGCATGATCGGCGGGGTCTCGGCATCGACCTTGGCAGAGACCGCCTGCGCGGCCTCCACCGCATGGGCGGTTCCGTTTTCATCATTGATTGTAACGGGATAGCCCGGCAGCCATTCGACCTCAGCCGTGGCGCCGAAGGCAGCAGCAGTGCTTTCGGCGACCCGGCGCACCCAGTCCTCGGCCTGGACGCGGTATTCCGGGTCCAGCGTGCGGACGGTGCCCTGAAGCTTGGCGGTATGGGCAATCACGTTCGACGCGGTGCTGTCGGTCTCGAAGGTGCCGACGGTCAGCACCACGCGTTTGACCGGGTCCACGTTGCGCGACACGATCGAATGCAGCGAGACCACGATCTGCGAGGCCACCAGCGTTGTATCAATCGCCTCATGCGGCGCGGCGGCGTGGCCGCCCTTGCCAGTGACGGTGATGATGAACTCGTCCGAGGACGCCATCAGCGGACCGGGGCGGATGGCAAATTCACCGACCGGAAGGCCGGGCATATTGTGCAGGCCGTAGACCTCCTGAATGCCCCAGCGGTCCATCAGCCCGTCGTCGCACATCGCCTTGCCGCCTGCGCCGCCTTCCTCGGCCGGCTGGAAGATCAGCACTGCCTTGCCGTCGAAATTCCGTGTCTCTGCAAGGTACTTAGCCGCGCCCAGCAGGATCGAGGTATGGCCGTCATGGCCGCAGGCGTGCATCATGCCGGGCGTCTTGGAGGCATAATTCACACCCGAGGCCTCGGGGATCGGCAGCGCGTCCATATCGGCGCGCAGGCCGATGGCTCGGCCCGAGGTGTTGGTCTTGCCCTCAATCACCGCCACCACGCCGGTCCGGCCGACGCCGGTGGTGATGTCGGTGATGCCGAACTCCTTGAGCCGTTCCGCCACAAAGGCGGCGGTCTCGTGCACCTCGTACATCAGTTCGGGGTTCTCGTGCAGGTGATGGCGCCAGGCTGTGATCTCCTGATGCATCTCGGCAAAGCGGTTCTTGGCCGGCATTTTCCCCTCCCCCTTTATGTTTTAGGTTCCGTTGCGGCAGACTGTCCGCGAAAAAACTTAGCTTCGCAAGTATCCGGGGCCGTCAGGACGCGGCGGCACCCGGCAAAGCGGGGGAGACATGCCCCCTCTTGAGCATCTCCTTTAGGCCCCACTGGCATCAATCTGAGCACGAAAGGCCCGGTTTCAAGGCGCGGGGATCACTCCTGCAGCTTTTCCACCAGCCCGCGCATGAAAGCATGGCCCGCGTTGAACTGCGCCACAGTGATATACTCGTTCGGCTGATGCGCCTGAGCGATATCCCCGGGGCCACAGATCACCGCGGAATACCCCGCCTGCTGGAACTGGCCCGCCTCGGTGCCGTAGCTTACCACATGGGAGCCATTGTCGCCGGTCAGGGCGCGAACCAGGGCCTCTGCCTCGCCATCCTGTTCCGGAACCAGGCCAGGAACGTCGAAATGCTTGGACACGTCAATGCGGGCCTCCGGGTGGATGGCCTGCATCTCCGCCTCGACCGCGCGCACCTTGGCAAAATAGGCGGCTTCCCAGTCGGCGGCATTCTCGCCCGGCACCACCCGGAAATCCATCATGAAGCGGCAGTCCTTGGCGGTGATGTTATGGGCGGTGCCGCCCTCGATCATGCCGACATGGCAGGTGGTCCATGGCGGGGTGAACATCGCCTGCACCTCACCCGGCTCCTTGGCCATGTTCTCCGCATTCTTCCGGTTGGCCCAGTCGATCATCTTTGCCCCATGCATGATGGCGCTGACGCCGGTATGCATGAGCGAGGAATGCACCTCGAACCCGATCAGATGGGTGGCGTATCCGGTGCCGCCTTTGTGGCCCGTCACCGCCTTCATCATCGACGGCTCGCCCACAATCACGGCGGAGCCCTTGGGCAGCACGGGCTGCATGGCTTCGATCATCGGCGGCGCGCCGGTGCAGCCGATTTCCTCGTCAAAGCTCAGCGCCAACTGCAGCGGACGCGTGACGCCTTGCTCATGCGCCTCGACCAGCGCCCAGATCGCCAGCGCGTCGTATCCCTTCATGTCGCAGGTGCCGCGGCCGAAATATTTGCCGTCCCTCTCCACCACCGAAAAGGGGTCGGTGTCCCAGGGCTGGCCGTCCACCGGCACCACATCGGTGTGGCCCGAAAGCACAACGGCGCCTTCTTCCATCGGTCCCACGTGGGCAAAGACAGCGGCCTTGTGCGGCTGGTGCGGATCCACCCAGCGATGGTTTTCGATGCTGTGGGAAGACAGGTATTCCTGCACCCAATCGACCAGCGGCAGATTGGTGTCCCGGCTCACCGTCGGAAAGGAGACCAGTCTTTCCATAATCTCCAGCGGTGTCAGTTTAGCATTCATGGTCAGTACCCGCTGTCCGTTGTCAGCACGAAATGGCCCGGTTCGAGTTCCAGGTATTCCGATGGCGCAGGCTCGTAGCCGACCTCGTGAATCGGCGACGGGATCGGCTTGAAGTTCAGTTCCTTCTCCGACTTGCGCTGGCGCGGGTCTGCAATCGGGACCGCCTTCATCAGCGCCTGGGTATAGGCGTGCAAGGGATTTTCGAATACGCGGTCGCGCGGACCGATTTCGACGATGCGTCCCAAATACATGACGCCCACCTGATGGCTGACGCGCTCCACCACTGCCATGTCGTGGCTGATAAACAGGAACGAGAGGCCAAGTTCCGCCTGAAGCTCCATCATCAGGTTCAGCACCTGCGCCTGCACCGACACGTCGAGCGCCGAGACCGCCTCATCCGCGACAATGAGCTTTGGGTTCAGGGCGAGCGCGCGGGCGATGGCGATGCGCTGGCGCTGGCCGCCGGACATTTCGTGCGGGTAGCGGCGCATGAAACTGCGCGGCAGGTGGACCCGGTCGAACAGGCTGGCGACCCGGTCGTGCAGTTCCGATCCTTTGGCCAGTCCGTAGTTCTTGAGCGGTTCCGCCACCTGGTCGATCAGCTGCATCTGCGGGTTCAAGGACGCGAAGGGATCCTGAAAGATCATCTGCATGTCCTGGCGGGCTTTGTGCATTTCCGAGGCGCTGAATTTCAGCACATCGCGGCCTTCGAAATTCACCTTGCCCGACAGCGGCTCCACCAGCCGCAGGATCGAGCGGCCGGCCGAGGATTTGCCGCAGCCGGATTCGCCGACCAGCGACAGGGTCTGCCCCTTGAACACCTTGAAGGACACATCTTCCACCGCGTGCACGTTGGAGATGGTGCGGCGCAGCAGGCCGCCCTTGACCGGGAAGCGGGTGGTCAGGTTCTGCACGTCCAGCAGCACCTCGTCTGTGCCCTTGATCGGTTCGATCTTTTGGTCTTCGACGCCCATCAGCTTCATCGGCTCAGGGTACATTTTGCCGCGCATCTCACCCAGTTTAGGCACCGCAGCGAGCAACGCTTTGGTGTAGTCGTGCTTGGGGTTTTCGAAAATTTCCTCGACGGGGCCTTCCTCAACCTTGTTACCGCGGAACATAACCACGACGCGGTCGGCCATCTGCGCCACCACCGCCATGTCGTGGGTGATGAACATCACTGCGGTTCCGGTTTCGCGTTTCAGCCGGTCCATCAGTGCCAGGATTTCTGCCTGGATGGTCACGTCGAGCGCGGTTGTTGGCTCATCAGCAATCAGAAGCCGCGGCTCGCAGGCCATTGCCATGGCGATCACCACCCGCTGGCGCATGCCGCCGGACAGCTCGTGCGGGTACTGCTTCAGGCGGCGCTCCGGTTCCGGGATGCGCACCTGACGCAGCAGTTCCAGCGCGCGTTCCTCGGCCTGGGCCTTGGACATGTTCTTATGGATGCGGAGGCCCTCGGTCAGCTGGCGGCCGACGGTGAACACCGGATTGAGCGCTGTCATCGGCTCCTGAAAGATCATACCGATCTCGTTGCCGCGAATCTGTTTCATCATCTCCTGTTCTGAAGTGGCAAGGTTGGTTTCCCCGCCCTCGCGGCGGTTGAACAGCAGCTCGCCGCCCGCGATTTCACCGCCGCCGAACTCCACCAGCCGCATCAGCGACAGTGAGGAGACCGATTTGCCGGAACCGGATTCGCCCACGATACAAACGGTTTCCCCGGGACTGACATCAAAAGAGACGTCTTCGACGCCGACAACCGGGCCGTCCTTGGTCTGAAACTCCACCCGCAGGTTTCTTATGGACGCAATGGCGTTGTCCAGCATGACGGCTCCCTGTTTTTCTTGTCTGGCCCGCCAGAGAAGGCGGCCTCAGGTTCCGGAGTAAACTCTACTTTGCACAAAAATGCTCATGCAAATAATGCATGGGCATTTCGAAATTGGAATTTGCAATTTCCCGACAAAAGCGCTTCGATACCCCTGTGGTTGCCTGCAGGCTTGCACGTGCCGGCGCGTCCGGCGCAGTGTTAAGGGTTTATAGTTTCAGCGTTTTCCCATTGCTTGCAGACCCGGAGCCACACTTCCGCAGCAATGCGGCAATCTTCCGGGCCGCAACAGGCCCGGCCAACGAATAAGACACCAAACGTGTCCGACAAGGAGAGTGTGATGAAACTGAAATCCCTATTGATGGGTGCTGTTGCCACGGCCTCGCTGGCGCCTGCGGCCTTTGCCGAGCGCGGTGCGGACGGCCAGGTCAACATCATCTACTGGCAGGCGCCGTCGATCCTGAACCCGTTCCTGTCCGGCGGCACAAAGGACATTCAGGCGGCCTCGCTGGTGATCGAGCCGCTGGCCCGCTATGACCCCGACGGCAACATGGTCCCCTATCTGGCGACCGAGATCCCGACCGTTGAAAACGGCGGCGTCAGCGAAGACCTGACCTCGATCACCTGGAAGATCGCCCCGGGCATCAAATGGTCCGACGGCACCGACTTCACCGGCCATGATGTCAAGTTCACCGCCGACTACTGCATGCACCCCGAAGGCGGCTGCGCCCAGCTGACCAAGTTCGAGGGCGTCAGCTCCGTCGAACTGGTCGACGACATGACGGTCAAGGTCACCTTCGACAAGCCGACCCCCTTCCCCTACGGCCCGTTCACCGGCGGTGAAAGCCCGATCCTGCAAAAAGCGCAGTTCGAAAACTGCATGGGCGCCAAGGCACCGGAATGCACCGAGGCAAACTTCGGCCCGATCGGCACCGGCCCGTTTGTGGTCGATGAGTTCAAGCCGAACGACGTGATCACCATGTCGGCCAATCAGAACTACCGCGACCCGGCCAAACCGGCCTTTGCCAAGGTTCTGTTCAAGGGCGGCGGTGACGCGACCGCAGCGGGCCGTGCCGTGATGGAAACCGGCGAGTTCGACTATGCCTGGAACCTGCAGCTGGCGCCGGAAGTGATCGCCCAGATGGAAGCAGGCGGCAAGGGCAAACCGGTTGCGGGCTTCGGTTCGCTGGTCGAACGCATCATGCTGAACCAGACCGACCCGTCGCCGAGCCTGCCGGAAGGCGAGCGTTCCACCGCCAAGCATCCGCATCCGTTCCTGAAAGATCCGGCGGTCTACAAGGCGATGTCGATGGCCATCGACCGCCCGCTGCTGGTGGAAATCGGCTATGGCAAGGCCGGCAAGGTCGGCTGCAACTGGGTGCCTGCACCGGCGGCCTTTGCCTCCGACACCTTTGACTGCTCCACCCAGGACATCGAAGGCGCCAAGGCGATGCTTGAGGAAGCCGGCTACAAGGACACCAATGGCGACGGCGTGCGGGAGACCCCGGACGGCAAGCCGATGAAGATCCTGTACCAGACCTCGACCAACGCCGTGCGCCAGGACTTCCAGGCGCTGATCAAGGAATGGTGGGGCCAGATCGGCATCGAATCCGAGCTGCGCAACATCAACGCCAGCGTGTTCTTCGGCGGCGACCCGGGTTCTCCCGACACCTTCCAGAAGTTCTATGCCGACGTTGAAATGTACGCCAACAACTTCGACGGCACCGACCCGCAGGCATATCTGGCGAACGGGCTGTGCGACAAGGCGCCCAAGCCCGAGTCGCAGTGGCAGGGTGAGAACATTTCGCGCTTCTGCAACGAGGAGTTCGACCAGCTGCACGCCGAGCTGACCAAGACCGCCGGCCTGGAAGCCCGTGCCGAGATCGCCAAGCGCCTGAACGACATCATGGTCGAAAACGGCGGCATGATCCCGCTGGTGCACCGCGGCCGCCTGTCGGCGCATTCCAACACGCTGGGCGGCGTTGATCTGAACGTCTGGGACAGCGAGCTGTGGAACGCAGCTGACTGGTACCGCATCAAGTAAGCCTGGCTTGCTTTACCGGGGCCCCGGCACAGCGCCGGGGCCTCTTGCCATCTGCAGGGGCCGCCTTGCGGCGCTGCGCATGGTCTGGATGCAGAGCCCCGCCTGATCCGAATTCAATACAAGTTGCAAAGGCGCTTAGCAGATGCTGACCTTTACAATCCGGCGGCTGATCCTGGCAGTTCCGACACTGCTGTTCATCAGCCTCGTGATCTTCCTGCTGCTGGAGCTCGCCCCCGGCGATCCGATGGCGCAGGTCCCCCTGACCGTCCCCCCCGAAGTTAAAGAAAAGATGCGCGAGGCGCTTGGCCTCGGCCAGCCGATGCACATCCGCTTCTGGAAGTGGCTGGTCCAGTTCTTCTGGATCGAGCCGCAAGTTATGATCGATCATTACCTCGGCACCAGCTTCTCGGCCGGTGATCTGCGGGTGATCTCCTGGCAGACCCGCTCGCCGGTGATGGACATCGTCATCCAGCGCATGCCGCAGACCCTGTGGGTGGTCGGCACCGCTTATGTTGTCGCGATCCTGATCGCGCTGCCGATCGGCATCTATTCCGCCTACCGCCAGTACAGCTGGTTCGACCAGCTGGGCACCTTCGTGTCGATGGTCGGCTTCTCGGTGCCGCCGTTCTTCTCCGGCGTGCTGGTGATCGTGATCTTCTCGGTGCAGCTGGGCTGGTTCCCGTCGATCTATGACACCACCCATGTGGTCGACAGCTGGGACAGCTTTGTCTACCAGCTGAAGCAGATGATCATGCCGGTGATGGTGCTGGCGCTGCAGATCACCGCGCAGCTGAGCCGGTTCATGCGCGCCTCGATGCTGGACAACCTGAACCAGGATTACGTCCGTACCGCCCGCGCCAAGGGCCTCAGCGAGTATATCGTGGTCATGGTCCATGTCCTGCGCAACTCGATGATCCCGGTGGTCACCGTGATCGCGCTGGGGATCCCGTCTATCTTCGGCGGCGCCATCATCACCGAGCAGGTGTTCAAGGTGAACGGCATCGGCCAGCTCTTGATCGGCGCCATCCAGGCCAACGACCTGCCGATGGTGCAGACGCTGACCTTCATCTTCGCGGTGCTGATCGTGCTGTTCAACCTGATCGCCGACGTGCTTTACGGCATTCTTGACCCGAGGATCCGCTATGACTGACAAGGAACGCTTCGTGCCGGATGAAGGCATGGCTCCGGCCTCAACCGCGGTGCCCGGCGCCGCTCAGCTGGAGGAGCTGCACAATCCGCCGCGCAGCCAGTGGCTGAATGTCTGGCATCAGTTCAAATCCCACCGCGGGGCGCTGATGGGCGGGGCTCTGTTCCTGTTTATCATCCTGGCAGTCTATCTGGGTCCCTTCGTGTGGGACATCGAGGCCACCAAGATCGACATCCGGGCCCGCAACCAGGGCCCCAGCTGGGCGCATCCCTTGGGCACCGACCAGCTGGGCCGGGACATGCTGGCCCGGATGATGGCGGGCGGCGCGACTTCTGTTTCCGTCGGCCTGACGGCAATGCTGCTGGCGCTGGGTCTGGGATCGCTTCTCGGGGTGCTGGCGGGGTTCTTCAAGAAGCTGGACGGGCCGCTGATGCGCTTGACCGACCTGTTCCTCGCCCTGCCGCTGCTGCCACTGCTTCTGGTGATGATGCTGCTGTTCCGCGAGCCGCTGAATGCGGCCTTCGGTCCGGAACAAGGGATTTTCATCCTGATCGTGGTCTCGATCGGCGTCACCAGCTGGATGCCCACCGCCCGCATCGTGCGCGGGGATGTGCTGGCGCTGAAGGAGCGCGAGTTCGTGATGGCGGCCCGCTCCATCGGCACTACAAACAGCGGGCTGATCACGCGGCACATCCTGCCTAACGTGCTGTCACCGATCATGGTCTCGGCCACCCTGGGGATTGCCACCGCGATCATCACCGAATCCTCGCTCTCCTTCCTCGGCCTCGGCTTCCCGCCGGATTTCCCGACCTGGGGGCGGCTGCTGTTCGATGCCACCGACTACCTGCAGCAGTATCCTGAGCGGGTGTTCTGGCCCGGCCTGGCGATTTCGCTGACGGTCCTAAGCGTGAACTACCTAGGTGACGGTCTGCGCGACGCGCTGGACCCGCGGATCCGGGGCCGCTGAGCGAACGTCACAGAAACGATCGAGGGCCGCCCCGTCAGGCGGCCCTTTTCACTTGCACACGCGCCACAGTGTTCAGTGCAGCTTCTTCCGGATCCGCTGGATGCCCAGCCACACCAGCCCGATCACCGGCAGGGTGACGGCTGCAATCAGCACCTTCTTGGTTATCCCGTAGCGCTCTGCCAGCGGAAACAGAAAGTCGGAGACCAAGGATATCGCATAATAGCTGACAGCCACCACCGACAGACCTTCGACCGTGTGCTGCAGGCGAAGGGCGATATCGGCGCGGCGATCCATACTGGCGAGCAGCGCCTGGTTCTGGGCCGAGCGTTCCACATCCACCCGGGTCCGCAGCAGCTCCCCTGCCCGGCGCGCCCTTATGGCGAGAGTATCGAGCCGTTTCTCGGTGGAGTTCACCGTCCGCATCGCAGGTTCGAACCGGCGCAGCATGAACTCGGCAAAGGTCTGGAACCCCTCATGGCGTTCCTCGCGCAACAGGCTGATGCGCTGGCTGACCAACGCGTCATAGGCCCCCGTCGCGCCGAAGCGGAAGGCAGACTGCGCCGCCATCGCCTCCAGCTCAGCTGAGACCGCCAGCAGCTGGGTGAGGATTTCCTCGGCCGGTTTGGTGCCGCCGGTCATTTCCACCATCATCTCGGAGAGGCGGGTGTCCAGCTTCCCGATTACCGGCGTCAGCCCGCGGGCGCGGGAGAAGCCCAGCATGGACATTGCCCGGTAGGTCTCGATCTCGCACAGCCGCTGCACCACCCGGCCCACCCGCTGGCTGCCCGTGTCCGCATTTGGAAAAATGGCAAATCGCACATGGCCCGCCGGGTCGATGCGGAAGTCGCCTGCGACCACGGCGCTGTCGTCCAGCACCTGCGAGACCGCCAGGCTTTCCGGCACGAACCAGTCGTGCATGGTGGCTTTCAGCACCGCGGGTGCCGCGCGCGGCACCACCCGGATCAGCGCCGAAGTGATCCGCTGGCCCGGTGCCTCCGCCAGCCAGTCCGCGGGAAAGATGTCAAAATCAGCCGGATCAAAGGCCCGTGCGCTGACACCGTCGTAGTAGACAGTATAGCTCACGAACTCGGTGTGCTGCTCCCACTTCAGCATATGGCGGCCGATCTGCGCGGTGTGGTGGGTCGCGCCAGGCTGCGGATGAGGCGCCCCGTGGCGGTCCAAGAGCTGGATCAGATGCTGCATGTCCTGCATGCGGTCTCGGTGCACTGCCTCGCGCGGCTGCTTCACCGCCAGATAGGCCACGGTGCAGGGCGAGGTCATAGTCGGGAACGGGCGGGCATGCAGCTCATTCGTCAGCTGATAACGCAGCGGATGATCTTGGATCGGTGGCATTCTGGGTCTCCGGGGCAATGCCGGCGACCATACTGCGGCCAAGAAAACATGTACAGAAATGTTTTATTTCAACATGTTACCTGAATGCAACGGCATACAACGGACCGGAGCAAGCCTAAGCGCGCCAAGGCTCAACATGAAAAAAGGCGCCCTGGATGTAGCGCCTTTTCAATTGTTTGACTGCCCGCTTACTGGACCAGGCCCAGCAGGTTGTCGAGGCTTGCTTTTGCGTCGCCGTAGAACATGCGGGTGTTCTCCTTGAAGAACAGCGGGTTCTCGATGCCCGAGTACCCCGTGCCCTGGCCGCGTTTGGAGACGAACACCTGTTTCGCCTTCCAGCACTCCAGAACCGGCATGCCGGCGATCGGCGAGTTCGGGTCCTCCTGCGCCGCAGGGTTCACGATGTCGTT